>NZ_CP079940.1:0-4800000 GCF_019448355.1 Achromobacter sp. ES-001
GTGCTGCGCGTTGCCGCGCCCAACCGCTTCAAGCTGGATTGGGTGCGCAAGAATTTTTCCCACCAGATCGAAGCGTTGGCCGCGGAGTGGTTCAAGCGACCGGTACAGGTCTTGTTCGAGTTGCCTTCTCATGGAGCCGCCCCGCGCATGCCGGTCGCGCCCGTGCGTGCACCGCAGCCCGATCAATCGCACCTGTCCGCTGCACAGCCCGCGGGCGGCGCGCCGCCCATGCAGGCCCCGGCTACGGCCGCCCCTCCCCCCCCCGCCACCACGGTGGCTGCGCAAGCGGTCAACGCCGACGCAGCCAACATCGTGTACGAGCGTTCGCGCCTGAATACGGATCTCACGTTCGAGAACTTCGTGACGGGTAAGGCGAACCAGCTCGCGCGCGCCGCGGCGTTGCAGGTGGCCGAGAACCCCGGCACGTCCTATAACCCGCTGTTCCTGTATGGCGGCGTGGGCCTGGGCAAGACGCACTTGATCCACGCCATCGGCAACGCGATGGTCGCTGCCGGTACCGGCGTGCGGGTGCGTTATGTGCATGCCGACCAATACGTGTCCGACGTGGTGAAGGCGTACCAGCGCAAGGCGTTCGATGACTTCAAGCGCTACTACCATTCGCTGGACTTGCTGCTGATCGATGACATCCAGTTCTTCTCCGGCAAGAACCGCACGCAGGAAGAATTCTTCTACGCGTTCGAAGCAATGGTCGCGCAGCGCAAGCAGATCATCATCACCAGCGATACGTACCCCAAGGAACTGTCGGGCATCGACAGCCGCCTGATCTCGCGCTTTGACTCCGGCCTGACGGTGGCGATCGAGCCGCCGGAGCTGGAAATGCGCGTGGCGATTCTGCTGCGCAAGGCCGAGTCCGAAGGCGTACCCATGCCCGAGGAAGTGGCGTTCTTCATTGCCAAGCATCTGCGCAGCAACGTGCGCGAGCTGGAAGGCGCGCTGCGCAAGGTCCTGGCCTACGCCCGCTTCCACGGCCGCGACGTGCTGACGGTGGATGTCTGCAAGGAAGCCCTGAAGGACCTGCTGTCCGTGTCCAACGGCCAGATCACGGTGGAAAACATCCAGAAGACGGTGGCGGATTTCTACAAGATCAAGGTCGCGGACATGTACTCGAAACGCCGGCCCGCCAATATCGCCTTGCCGCGTCAGGTTGCGATGTACCTGGCCAAGGAGCTGACGCAGAAAAGCCTGCCGGAAATCGGTGATCTGTTCGGGGGGCGCGATCACACCACCGTACTGCATGCCGTACGCAAGATTTCCGACGCCCGCGCAAAACAAGCGGAGCTCAACCATACCCTGCACGTGTTGGAACAAACTCTAAAAGGATGAACATGCAACTCGTACAAACCACACGCGATGCATTGCTGAAACCGCTGTCGACTGTGGCGGGCATCGTCGAAAGACGCCATACCCTGCCCATTCTTGCGAACATCCTGATGCGCAAGGAAGGCAACAAGGTTGCCTTCATTGCGACCGACCTGGAAGTACAGATCACCACGCACGCCGACTTCGGCGTGGGCCAGGACAACGAGTCCACCACGGTTGCCGCGCGCAAGTTGCTCGACATCCTGAAAGCGCTGCCGGATACCGGCGACGTGCGCCTGGCGCTGGCCAGCAATAAGCTGTCGGTGCAGTCGGCCAAGAGCCGCTTCGCGCTGCAGACGCTGGCCGCCAGCGAGTTCCCCACCGTGGCTCAGCCCGAGCAATGGGACGTCTCGCTGACGATGCCGCAACGCACGCTGCGCCATCTGTTCAACATGGTGCACTTCGCCATGGCGCAACAAGACATCCGTTACTACCTGAACGGCATGCTGCTGGTGTTTGAACCGGGTCGTGTGCGCGCCGTCGCCACCGATGGTCACCGTCTGGCGCATTGCTCGACGGAAGCCGATGGCATCGCCGAACGCCACGAAGTGATCGTGCCGCGCAAGACCGTGCTGGAAATGCAGCGCCTGCTGGAAGACTCCGACGAAGTGGTCTCCATTGATGTGGCGCCGGGCCAGATCCGCTTTCGCTTCGGCGACGTGGAACTGGTGTCCAAGCTGGTCGAAGGCAAGTTCCCCGATTTCACGCGTGTGATTCCCACGAACTACACGCGCCACTTCATGGTGGGCCGCGAAGCGCTTCAGGGCAGCCTGCAGCGTGCCGCCATCCTGACCACCGACAAGTTCAAGGGCGTGCGCCTGCAACTTGCGCAGAACCAGATGAAGATCTCGTCTTCCAACGCCGAGCAGGAAGAAGCGCAGGAAGAAATCGACATCGACTACGGCCATGAAGCATTGGACGTGGGCTTTAACGTGGGCTATTTGCTTGATGTGCTGGCCAACGTGAAAGTCGACAACATCCAGTGGTCGGTCATGCCCGATGCCAATGCATCGGCGCTCATCACCCTGCCCGAAGACGACCAGTTCAAGTACGTCGTCATGCCCATGCGGATTTGATCCGCACCCCTCTTGTGGGTTTGTGCCGCTTGCGGGCCTGAGGGCTCGCGGGCGGTCCGGCCGCCAGGCCGTTCTTTAAAGCGTTATCGAACCAGACATGTCAGATCAGCAGAACACCACTCCCGAGACCAGCGGCTACGGCGCTGACTCGATCAAGATGCTCAAGGGGCTGGAGGCCGTGCGCAAGCGCCCCGGCATGTATATCGGCGACACGTCCGACGGCACCGGCCTGCACCATATGGTGTTCGAGGTGGTGGACAACGCCATCGACGAAGCCCTGGCCGGCCATTGCGACGACATCGTCGTCACGATCCACACCGACAACTCGATCTCGGTCACGGACAACGGCCGCGGCATCCCGACGGACATCCACAAGGACGACGAATTCCACCGCAGCGCGGCCGAAATCGTCATGACCGAGCTGCACGCCGGCGGCAAGTTCGACCAGAACTCGTACAAGGTGTCCGGCGGCCTGCACGGCGTGGGCGTGTCTTGCGTGAACGCTCTGTCCGAGTGGCTGCGCCTGACCATCCGCCGCAACGGTCAGGTCCACCAGATGGAATTCCGCCAAGGCGCGCGCGTGGCGCCCCTGGCCGTGACGGGCACGACGGACATGCGCGGCACGGAAGTGCGCTTCCTGGCCGACCCGGTCATCTTCAACAACATCGAATACCACTACGAGATCCTTTCCAAGCGCCTGCGCGAGCTCTCGTTCCTGAACAACGGCGTGAAGATCCGCCTGGTGGATCAGCGCCAGGGCAAGGAAGAGAACTTTGCGTTCTCGGGCGGCGTGAAGGGCTTTGTCGAATACATCAACCGCGCCAAGACCGTGCTGCACCCGAACGTGTTTTCGGTCAGCACCGAGTCGGCCGCCGGCGGCGTGTCGGTGGGCGTGGAAGTGGCGATGCAGTGGAACGACAGCTACAGCGAAAGCGTGCTGTGCTTCACCAACAACATCCCGCAGCGCGACGGCGGTTCGCACCTGACCGGCCTGCGCGCGGCAATGACCCGCATCATCAACAAGTACATTGCCGACAACGAGCTGGCCAAGAAAGCCAAGGTTGAAACGTCCGGCGACGACATGCGCGAAGGCCTGGCCTGCGTGCTGTCGGTGAAGGTGCCCGAGCCCAAGTTCAGCAGCCAGACCAAGGACAAGCTGGTCTCCAGCGAAGTGCGTCCAGCCGTTGAAGAAGCCGTGGCCCGCACGCTGGAATCCTGGCTGCTTGAAAACCCGAACGACGCCAAGGCGCTGTGCAACAAGATCGTCGAAGCCGCCCGCGCGCGTGAAGCCGCGCGCAAGGCGCGCGAAATGACGCGTCGCAAGAGCGTGCTGGAAGGCGCGGGCCTGCCCGGCAAGCTGGCGGACTGCCAGGAAAAAGATCCGGCGCTGTGCGAGCTGTACATCGTCGAGGGTGACTCCGCAGGCGGCTCGGCCAAGCAAGGCCGCGACCGCAAGTTCCAGGCCATCCTGCCGCTGCGCGGCAAGGTGCTGAACGTGGAAAAGGCGCGCTTTGACCGCCTGATCGCCAGCGAACAGATCGCCACGCTGATCACGGCGCTGGGCACCAGCATTGGCCCCGATTTCAACGTGGAAAAGCTGCGCTACCACCGCCTCATCATCATGACTGACGCGGACGTTGACGGAGCGCACATCCGCACCCTGCTGCTGACGCTGCTGTATCGCCAGATGCCCGAGCTGGTGCAGCGCGGCTATGTGTATATCGCCCAGCCGCCGCTGTACAAGGTGAAGGTTGGCCGCGAAGAACGCTATCTGAAGGACGACCAGGAAGAAGCGCAGTTCATGCTGCAACTGGCGTTGAAGGATGCCGAGATCATCTCGGGCGGCAACATCATCCGTGGCGACGAGCTCACCGACCTGGCCAGCCAGTACGTGGCGGCCGACGGCGTTATCGCGCGTTTGTCGAAGGTGTTCGACGTGGGCGCGCTGTCGGCCATGGCCGAAGGCGTGGAGATCAACCTGGAAACGGCCGAATCCACCGCCGATTCCGCCAAGCGCCTGGCCGACGCCATGCGCGACCCGGTCAGCGGCAACGGCGTGGAAGTGGTGCCGCAATTTGACGAAGCCACCGAACGCCATCGCCTGTCGGTGCAGCGCATGCACCACGGCAACGTGCGCGTCAGCATCATCGACGCCGACTTCATCAACGGCTCGGACTACGCCATCCTGTCCAAGGCCGCCAAGAGCTTCCTGGGCAAGGTCGGTTCGCGTTCTCTGGCCGCGCGCGGTGAAGGCGACAAGCGCAAGGAACAGACCGTGTCCGACTTCCGCGAAGCCATGCAATGGCTGCGCAGCGAAGCCGACCGCAGCATCTCGAAGCAGCGCTACAAGGGTCTGGGCGAAATGAACCCGGAACAGCTGTGGGAAACCACGATGGACCCGAAGGTGCGCCGCCTGTTGCGCGTGCAGATCGAAGACGCCATCGCGGCGGACGAAGTCTTCACGACCCTGATGGGCGACGACGTGGAACCGCGCCGCGCGTTCATCGAACGCAATGCGCTGTCGGCAGGCAACATCGACGCGTAAGCGTTTGCCAGCGGCAGTCCAAGGCCAGCCTGAAAGGGCTGGCCTTTCTTTTTGACGGGTCGCGCGCGGACGGTGCGCGGCCGATGTGCTTGAAGGATGCAGGTATGGGTAATCGCGCGTGGTTGTCGTTGCAGGCGGACCGGGATGGTCGCACGGTGTCATCGGAAGCGCTTGCCGGTGCTAACGGCAGTCTGCCAACCTTGTGGCAGGTGTTGCTGGCCGAGGGCACCTTGCGGGCCGCCGATGCGTCCCAGCGCGTGTTTGGCGATGCGGGCACGGCGGCGTTGGCGGCCCCCGCGCAGGCCGGGCTTGATCGCTTGCGCCTGGCGGCGGACTTCGTGCGGGGCCACGCGGCAAGCGGCGATGCGCCCCACTGTGTGCAGCTGGATGCGGCGGTGGCGTACCTGGTCGAACGGATCGATGCGCGGCTTGCCAAGGAGGTCCGGGCTGCCGGGGCCGCGCCGGGCGACGTGGCCGGCTTGTGGATAAGCGCCAATCTTGATGAGCTGGCATGGCTGCATGCGGATGGCGCGGATGCGTACCTGGCGCACGCGCGGACGGTGTGCGCGGATCGTTGGCAGGCTTTGCAGGACGGCATGCGGGCGGACAATATCGCGGCAGTGTTGCGCTTGCTGGGCGTAACGGGCGCCGACGATGAATCCGGATGGGCCTGGCGTGTCGGCTTGGGCGGCTTGGCGCATCCCTACTTCGACCTGCAAGAGCCCGCCCGGCGGGTGCGCTATGAAGATTTCGATGAGGGTGAGGACGAGGACGGCGACGGCGACGGCGACGATGAAGCCAGCGCTAGTGACGCACACGATCCCAACGACAACGACAACGACAACGACAACGACAACGACAACGACAACGACAACGACAACGACAACGACAACGACAACGACAACGACAACGACAACGACAACGACAACGACCACAACAACGACAACAACAACAACGACAAAGGGGCCGTCAATGGCTCCCCGGCCAAGCGGCATGACACCCACCTTGGCGATGGCCTGCATCGCTTTGCTGTGGACAACTTATGGGGCGTGCGTGAAGGACGCGGCGAGAACGGGCGCGTGGTGGTGCCACCGCAATTCGATTCCATCTGGCGTTTTGAAGACGGCGTTGCCGCCGTTCTCAAGGACGACAAGCTGGGTCTGATCGACACTAGCGGCCGCGTGTTGATGCCGTGCCAGCTGGACGAGGTATGGAGTTATTCACAGGGCTTGGCGATGGCGCGGATAGGCGAGCAGATCGGCTTTGTGGATAGGTCGGGGGCGTGGGCGATACCCGCCGCTTTCGAATCAGCCGGCGACTTTTCCCCAGGGGGGCTGGCGCCCGCGCTTCAAGCCGAATGCTGGGGCCTGATCGACCGGCGCGGGGCCTGGGCCAGCCCGCCCGTGTGGGACGACATCAACTGGGACGACGCGCTGCACGCCTACGTGATGCAACGCGGCGACCTGTGCGGTCTGATCGACGCCCAAGGCCGCCTGGTGCTGGACGCCCGGTACGCCGCGTTGGCGCCCGTGGATACGGAGTCCGATCCTGCCGGCTTGTGGATAAGCGGCAAGATGCGCATACGCGTCCTGACCGATGACGATCGTCGCGGCGTCGTGGACGGCCAGGGCGATGTCGTCGTTCCCTTGGTCTATACCGATCTGGCCGACATCATCTGGCTGCCCGCGCCCGACCCCGCCGGCATCACGCCACCCCCCGCAGGCCAGGTCGGCCGCTATGTACGCGTGCTGCGGTGCGTGGATCACGGCGAATGGAACGAGTGGTTCCAAGGCGTTTACGACACGGCCGAGCGGCGCGAGACACTGCCCTGCACGCAGCAAATGCTGTTCGGCCTGATGTGGAACGGCACCTACGGCTGGCTGTGCGCCGTAGCGCCGGAACACGCCAACGAACAAGCCAGCGAGCACAGCCCGGATGGCCTGCACATCGGCATCGCCGACGCGAACGGTGCGTGGCTGCATGAACCGGTGTATGCGTGGATCGGCGTGCCGGCGGCCCTGCATACGGGTGACGGCGTGCATGGCGTGCCCTCCGCAATCGCGAAATGCTGGAGCCAGGGTCAGGCCGTGCCTGCCATGCATGCCGCCGGTACGATGCGTTATCTGCACGCGGACGGGCGAGTCCAAGCAGCGCCGCGGTAGCACTCGGCCGCCCACCGCGCGTCCCCGCGCGTCCCCCATGCGGCCGCACGCGGCCGCATGCCGCACGCTGCACGCCGCTAGTGGCCGCACGCCGCACGCTGCTAGCCGCACGCCACTAGCCGCGCGCGTCGCTCCACAGCCCCTACTACCGCGCCGGCCGCGCCTTCAGGTCCGCCATCTCTTCCTGCATCAACTGATGCGCATACCGTGAGAACACGCTGACCAGCCGCGTTCGCGTGTGATACGGCGGGTACAGCAGCGCCACCGTCACCGGCACCGACGGGCTGAATGGGCGCACTTCCACGCCGTTGGCCTCGTACTCTTCGCGCGCGGCCAAAGGGTTGATCAGCGCCACGCCCAGCCCCGCGCCCACCAGCGCGCATACCGACGAGCCCAGCCCCGCTTCGGCCACGGTCTGCCGTTCCACCTTCGCTGCCTTGAAGACGGCGTCGATCTTCTCGCGCAGCGGCGTGGCGCTGGGAAAGGCGATGAAGGGCTCGCCCGCGAAGTCGGCGGGTTTCAGCTTTTTCAGCTTGGTCAGCCGGTGCCCCTTGGGCAGCACCGCCACGCAGCTCATGGTCAGCACGGGTTCGACCTGGATGCCCGGGCTGTCGCCCGACAGCATCGCTAGCCCCGTGTCGCAAAAGCCCGAGCTGATCCAGTTGTGCACCGCGCTGGCGCTGCCCGAATGGATGGACACCATCACGTCCGGGTACTCGGTCTTGAAGGCGGCGACGATGCGCGCCAGCATGCCGCCGGCCAGCCGGGGCATGGCCGCCACGCTCAGGCGGCTGGCGCTGAACGAGCGGATACTGGCTGCCGCCGACTCCAGCCCGGCCAGGCCGATAAAGGTTTTTTCCACCTCCTGAAAGAAGCGCGAGCCGTCTTGCGTAGGGCTCAGGCGGCTGCCATTGCGGTCGAACAAGGGAAACTGGGTGATCGCTTCCAATTGCGCTATTAAGCGGCTAACGTGCGGCTGCGAGGTGTGCACGCGCCGTGCCGCGGCCGTCATCGAGCCGGTCATCATGACGGCTCGGAAGGCCTCGATGTGTCTTAAGCCCATCCGTGGAATGGCCATATCAAATCCGTATAGAGGAATACCTGATTGGAACTGGATAAAACCATACTGCTAGTTGATACTTTTTGCCAGCCGCGGGGCTCATCGCGGGACGTGGCGGACGCCGGCCAAACCGGTGCCGCCGATCGTGAATACAAATACGCGCCGATTGCACGGCGCCAAGGGAATCAGATGAAAGCATTTGCCGCGATCTCCGTCGCTGCCGCCCTGTTGGGCAGCGCGGCCACCGCCCACGCCGAAGGCCCCAGCCGCCTGGACAAGATCCGCGAAACCGGCGTGATCACCCTGGGCCACCCCGAGACCTCGGTGCCGTTTGCGTATCTGGACGGCAACCAGAAGCCGATCGGCTACACGGTGGAGATCTGCCAGGAAGTGGCCAAGCATATCCAGGCCGCGTTGAAGCTGCCCAAGCTGGACGTGCGCTACAACCCGACGACCTCGGCCACGCGCATCCCGCTGCTGGCCAACGGCACCATCGACCTGGAATGCGGTAACACCACCAACAACCTGGACCGCCACAAGCTGGTGTCGTTCGCGCCCACGACCTTCGTGGCGCAGGTGGTGCTGGTGGCGCGCAAGGATGGCGGCGTCGATCCCAACAACCTGGAATCGTTTCGGGGCAAGACCATCGCCGCCCAGGCCGGCGGCCAGACCTTCCGCCTGATCTCCGGGCTGAACGCCAAGGGCAATCTGGGCATCACGATGGCGCCCACCAAGGACACCGCCGAAACCATCCTGATGGTGGAATCGGGCCGTGCCGCGGGTTCTGCCAACGATGACGGCATCGCGTACGGCGCCGTGGCTTCATCCAAGAACCCCGACGCGTTCGTGATCGGCAAGAAGGGCCTGGAAATGGCGCCCTACGGCATCATGGAACCCAAGGATGACCCCGCCTTCAAGAAGGTGGTGGACGATGCCGTGCTCGACCTGATCAAGACCGGCAAGGTCGCCGCCATCTACGACAAGTACTTCAATTCGCCGATTCCCCCGAAGCAGATCAACCTGAAGTACCCGATGAGCGACGCGCTCAAGCGCGCGCTGGCCAACCCGACCGATTCGGGTGACCCCAAGGCGTACGAGTAAACAGCAGGTAGTCCGCGGGACGCCCAGGCGTCCCGCGGCGGTTTTGGGGCAAGGCGCCGTGGCCGGCGCCGCCATCTAGGGCACGGGCATGAACTACAACTGGAGTTGGAGCGTCTTCCTGGAGATGTCGCCGGACGGCGTGCACACCTTCCTGGAAACCATCCTGATCGGCGTGGGCTGGACGCTGGCGCTGGCGCTGACGGCGTGGGTCTTTTCGCTGTTGCTGGGGTCTTGGCTGGGCGTGATGCGCACGGCGCAATCGCGCGTGATGAATGTGTTGGGCGCGACCTACGTCGAGCTGTTTCGCAACGTGCCGCTGCTGGTGCAGATGTTCCTGTGGTATTTCGTGCTGCCTGAATTGCTGCCGCATGCCTGGGGCTTGGCGATCAAGCAGATGCCGCAACCCTGGGGGCAATTTGTGCCCGCCGTGCTGTGCCTGGGTTTCTATGGGTCGGCTCGCGTGGCCGAGCAGCTGCGCGCCGGCATCCAGTCGTTGCCGCGCGGCCAGTTCCAGGCGGGTACCGCGCTGGGGCTGACCGAGGTGCAGGTGTACCGCTACATCATCCTGCCCGAGGCGTTCCGTATCGTGCTGCCGCCGTTGACCTCGGAATTCATGGGCACCATCAAGTATTCGTCGGTGGCCTTGACCATCGGCCTGCTGGAGCTGACCGGCCAGGCGCGGTCCATGCAGGAATTCACCTTCCACATCTTCGAGGCGTTTTCCGCCGCGACGGTGATCTACCTGATCCTCAACGGCATGGTCGTGCTGGGCATGCGCCAGCTTGAGCGGCATATCGCGGTGCCCGGATTGATCGGCGCGGCCAGCAAGAGCGGCCCGGTCGCCGTCAATACCGCCGGCCTGGGCCGGTAGGGGATCGCGATGGGTAAATTTGATTTCGACGTCATCGGGACCGCACTGCCCTACCTGTTCCAGACGGGCATGACGTTCACCTTGACGCTGACGGCGCTGGCCGCCGTGATGGGCCTGGCGCTGGGCACGGTGCTGGCGATGATGCGGCTGTCGCGCTTCAAGCTGCTGTCGGTACCGGCAGGCATCTACGTCAACGTGATGCGTTCCATCCCGCTGTTGCTGGTGATCTTCTGGTTCTATTTCCTGGTGCCGTACATGGCGGCGTGGGTGGTCGGGTCGCCGACGCCGCTGCGCGTGGGGGCGTTCAATTCCGCGGTCATCACGTTCACGATGTTCGAGGCCGCGTACTTCTGCGAAATCATGCGCGCGGGCATCCAGTCCATTGCGCGTGGTCAGGTGTCGGCCAGCATGGCCATCGGACTTACGCCGTGGCAAGGCATGCGTTATGTGGTGCTGCCGCAGGCCTTTCGCAACATGGTGCCGGCGCTGCTGACCCGCGTGATCATCCTGTTCCAGGACACCTCGCTGGTCTACGTGCTGTCGCTGACCGACTTCCTGGGCGCGGCCTCCAAGATCGGCCAGCGCGATGGCCGCCTGGTCGAGCTCTACCTGTTCGTGGCGGTGGTGTATTTCGTGATCTGCTTCACGGCGTCCCGCCTGGTCAAACTGCTGGAAAAGCGCACCCGCGTGCTGCGATAGGGTTTAACGATGCAACTGTTTCCGAATACCCCGATGATCGAGATCAACCAGGTCAGCAAGTGGTACGGCTCCTTTCAGGTGCTGGATGAATGCACGACGAAAGTCGGCAAGGGCGAGGTCGTGGTGGTGTGCGGGCCGTCCGGTTCGGGCAAGTCCACGCTGATCAAGACCGTGAACGCGCTTGAACCCTTTCAAAAGGGCGACATCGTGGTCAACGGCATTTCGGTGGGCGACCCGCGCACCAACCTGCCCAAGCTGCGTTCGGTGGCCGGCATGGTGTTCCAGCACTTTGAGTTGTTCCCGCATCTGTCGGTGACCGAAAACCTGTGCCTGGGCCAGACCAAAGTGCTGGGGCGCGGCAAGCAAGAGGCCCGCGCGCGGGCGCTGACGCTGCTGGAACGCGTGGGCCTGTCGGCGCACAAGGACAAGCATCCCGGCGAACTGTCGGGCGGCCAGCAACAACGGGTGGCGATTGCGCGTGCGTTGTCGATGGACCCGGTCGTCATGTTGTTCGACGAACCCACCTCGGCGCTGGACCCCGAGATGGTCAACGAAGTGTTGGACGTCATGACGGACCTGGCCAGCGAAGGCATGACGATGATGGTGGTGACCCACGAAATGGGGTTTGCCCGCCGCGTTGCCGACCGTGTGATTTTCATGGACGGCGGCAAGATTGTCGAAGACTGCGTCAAGGACGAATTCTTCGGCAATGTCGAGGAGCGTGCCCCGCGCACGCGCCAATTTCTTTCCAAAATTTTGCAGCATTGATTCCCATGACCCAGCGGACTCCCGCCGACAATCAGACCGTGCCTGTCGACCTGCGCAGCGACACCGTCACCCACCCCACCGCGGCTATGTACGAGCGCATGCGTACCGCGCCGATTGGCGATGACGGCCTGGATGGCGACCCGTCGGTGCGCGCGCTGGAAGCGCACGTAGCGGCACTCCTGGGCAAGGAGGCCGGGCTGTTCGTGCCCAGCTGCACCATGGCCAACCTGCTGGCGGTGCTGGCGCAGACCCAGCGCAACGAACAGGTGGTGCTGGAATCGTCGGCCCACATGTACACGTCGGAGCGCGGCGCGGCCACCTTCACCGGCTTGTTCTATCAAGGCGTGTCCGGCACGGACGGCGCGATGGACCTGAACCGGCTGGAAGAGGCGTTGCTGTCGGGCGGCCACCGCTTGAAAACGTCGTTGGTGGCGATGGAAACATCGCACAACAACGCCGGCGGCACGGTGCTGCCGCTGGACCATATGCGCACGGTGCACGGCATGGCGCAGGCGGGCGGTATCCCCGTGCACCTGGACGGCGCGCGCCTGTTCAATGCGGCCGTGGCGCTGGGCGTTCCCGCCGACGAGATCACGCAGTACGCTGACACGGTGTCGCTGTGCCTGTCCAAGGGTCTGAGCGCGCCGGTGGGCGCGGTGCTGGCGGGCAGCAAGGCTGTGATCGCCAAATCGCGCACGCTGCGCCGCATGCTGGGCGGCACGCAGCGCCAGTCGGGCATCATGGCGGCGGCCGGCCTGGAAGGGGTGCAGACGATGACGGGGCGGCTGGTTGAAGACCACGTGCGCGCGCGCCGCTTGAGCGACGGCATCAACCGCCTGGCGCCGGCTCTGTCGGCTACGGTGCCGCAAACCAACATCGTGCAGGTCGAGACGGCAGATTCCGGCATGACCCATACGCAGTGGGTCGCCGCCTTGCAGGCCGAAGGGCTGCTGACGCGCCCGTGGGGCCGCACGCGGCTGCGTTGCGTGACGCATCGCCACATCGAGGACGAGGACATCGACACCGCGGTGCAAGCCTTTGCGGCAGTGCTGAAAAAACGCTGAAAAGGCGCTGAAAAAACCCTGCGGTCCGGCGCTGAAAATTGCGCTGGAAAACTCGTGTTTATCGACGCCGCCGGCACCTTCCGGCGGTGCGATAATGCCGCATGTCCACGACTCATCTCACCCGAAAAGACTATTTCTGCGCACTGGCGGTCGTGGTCATCTGGGGTCTTAATTTTGTTGTCATGAAGGTCGGCATGCGGGGCTTGTCCCCCATGATGCTGGGCGCGCTTCGGTTCGCGCTGGCCGCCTTCCCCCTGATCCTTTTCGTGCGCCGGCCACAGCTGCCGTGGCACTGGATCGCCGCCTACGGGCTGGTGCAGGGGCTGGGCCAATTCGGCCTGTTGTTCACCGCGCTGAAATTCGGCATGCCGGCCGGCATGGCTTCGCTGGTCATCCAGACGCAGGCGTTCTTCACCTTGCTGCTGGCTGCGCCCGTGCTGGGCGAGCGGGCGCGGCGGCATCACTGGATCGGGTTGGGCGTGGCCGCGTTGGGGCTGGCCGTGATCGCCGGCGGGCGCGGCGAGGGGCCGGGCCAGATGACGATGCTGGGCTTTGCGCTGACGCTGGGGGGCGCGTTCATGTGGGCGGCGTCCAACATGATCGTGCGGCTGGCCAGCCGCAAGGCGCCCGGCTACGACCCCTTTGCGTTCATCGCCTGGAGCAGCGCCGCGCCGGTGCTGCCGTTCCTGTTGCTGGCCGTGCTGATCGACGGCTGGGAGCCGGTGGTGGGCATGATTACCGGCATGGGCTGGGGCGAGGCGCTGTCGGTGCTGTACCTGGCGGTGCTGGCCACGCTGGTGGCCTACACGCTGTGGACCCGCCTTCTGACCCGCCACCCCGCCGCCAAGATCGCGCCATTTTCGCTGCTGGTGCCCGTAGTGGGCCTGTGGGCGGCGTCGATGGCCTTTGGCGAGCAGTTGCAGCCGTTGCAATGGCTGGGGGCGGCCGGCGTGCTGACCGGGCTGATCATTAACCAGGTGGGCGGGCGCTGGCTGCGGAACCGGTGATCGAAACCCGTGACCGGAACGGGTCACAACCCCGCCCCTCCGGCCAGCCAAACCCGGTAATGCAACACTCATCCCTCGGCCGGCCGGACTAGCCCTTCACGGCGACCCGGATTTGTTGCCTACACCTGCTCAAAACGGATGTAACGCTTGTCGGTGTACTCCCGGCGCGTCGTGATTTCTTCTACCGACGCGCCCGGCGGGCCGCGCCGCAGCCATTCAAGCATGTGGTCCACCTGGTCGGGCGTGCCCTGCACCAGGGCTTCGACCGTGCCGTCCAGCAGGTTCTGCACCCAGCCCGTCACACCCAGCATATGAGCGCGCCGCACGGTCGCGTGGCGATACCCCACGCCTTGCACCGTGCCGCTGACTGACACAAGAACGGTTTCGATATGGGGGTCGGTTTTAGGGTCTTGCATGGATTTTCCTTCGGATGATGCGCCGCCAATGGGATGAATAGGCGGATATGGCTACAGCGGATGGTCTATAGGCCCCATGGGCATCGAAGCGATACGTTAGTGCTCATGTCAAAACGTGCCAACGGGAACACCCGCTACCAGAGCTTGGAGAAGCCATTATGGAAGAGACCAGTTTGTTGTCGGAAGCTGAGACAGCGCGCTACAGGGATCAGGGTTACCTGGCCCTGAAGGACATGTGTCCGCAGGACGAGGTGGGCTATATCCGCCGCACCCTGCTGGACCTGTTCGCCAACAAGACGGGATACAACGAGGGTGCACAGTACGACTTTGTGAGCCGGGACGACCCGTCCAAGCCCGCCAAGTTTCCCAGCCTGCACGATCCGCGTCATTATGCCCCCGGTCTGCTCAAGACGACTTACCACGAGCGCACGCTGGACCTGGCGCGGCAACTGCTGGGCGAAGAGGCGGCGCTGTATGGCGAGCACGCCCTGCTCAAGCCCGGCCCGTTCGGCCCCGAGACGCCGTGGCACCAGGACGAGGCGTTCCGTTCGCCCGACTTTGTCTACAACGAACTGAGCATCTGGCTGGCGCTGCAACCGGCAACCGTGGAAAACGGCTGCATGCAGTTCATTCCCGGATCGAACAAATGGGACGTGCTGGAACACCGCTCGCCCGGCGGCGACAAGAGCCTGCATCCGCTGGAATGCTGCGGCGACTTCCGCCGCGACCAGGCCGTGGCCGAACCGCTGGACCCGGGCGGCATCACCGTGCATGACGCGCGCACCTTGCATTTCACGGGGCCGAATACGTCGCCGTCGCCGCGCCTGGCGTACATCCTGATCTACAACACGCCGCCGGTCTACAAGCCGGGGCGCCGTGAATTTCCGTGGCTGGAAGGCCGCTGGACCGACAGCCAGACGCGTAAAAAACAATGGCACAAGCGCGGCGGTCTGGCCGTGGATGTGATGCGCCGGCTGCCGGGCGCGCGGCTGACCAGCCCGCGTTGGGTGGCGTGGGCAACGATCCGCGCGGTCAGCAAGGTCTGGCCGCGATAGCTTGGGTGGACAGGGGGCCGAAAGAGCCCCGGTCAGAGGGGGGGCGAACGGGGCCGGCAAGCAGCGCTTGCCGGCCTCGGCGCGTATACTGGGCGGCGCCGCAGGTCCTGTTACCCAGGCGTTGCGGCGAGGCCGCCCGCAGCCGGCGGCTCCAGATTCTAAAAATACGAAACGCAGCTGGCGCACCTCTATCACTCCTCAGACCTCTCATGACCGCTAACCTTTCTACGATCACCTGCATCGAAGATTTGCGCGCCATTGCGCAACAGCGCGTGCCGCGCATGTTCTACGACTACGCCGATTCCGGCGCCTGGACCGAAGGCACCTACCGCGCCAATGAAAGCGATTTTCACAAGATCAAGCTGCGCCAGCGCGTAGCGGTGAACATGGAAGGCCGGTCGTTGCGCACCACGATGGTGGGCCATGACGTGGTGATGCCGCTGGCGATTTCGCCCACCGGCCTGACCGGCATGCAGCATGCCGACGGCGAGATCCTGGCGGCCAAGGCGGCGGCGGATTTCGGCGTGCCGTTCACCTTGTCCACGATGAGCATCTGCTCGCTGGAGGACGTGGCAGAAGCCACCAAAAAGCCGTTCTGGTTCCAGCTGTACGTGATGCGCGACCGCGAATTCGTGGCCAACCTGATCGACCGCGCCAAGGCCGCCGGCTGCACCGCGCTGGTGCTGACGCTGGACTTGCAGATCCTGGGCCAGCGCCACAAGGACATCAAGAATGGCCTGTCGACGCCGCCCAAGCCCACGCTGCGCAACTTGATCAACCTGGCGACCAAACCGCGCTGGTGCATGGGCATGCTGGGCACCAAGCGCCGCACGTTCGGCAACATCGTCGGCCACGCCAAGGGCGTCAGCGACCTGTCGTCGCTGTCCTCCTGGACGGCCGAGCAATTCGACCCGCGCCTGAGCTGGGACGATGTGGAATGGATCAAGCAGCGCTGGGGCGGCAAGCTCATCATCAAGGGCATCCTGGATGTGGAAGACGCGCACCTGGCCGCCAATAGCGGGGCCGATGCGCTGATCGTCAGCAACCACGGCGGGCGCCAGCTGGACGGCGCCATGTCGTCGATCGCGGCGTTGCCGGCGATTGCCGATGCGGTGGGCTCGAAGATCGAAGTCTGGATGGACGGCGGCATCCGTTCCGGCCAGGACATCCTGAAGGCGGTGGCGCTGGGCGCGCGCGGCACAATGATCGGCCGCGCCTTCCTGTACGGCCTGGGCGCGTACGGCCAGGCGGGCGTGACCCGCGTGCTGGAGCTGCTTTACAAGGAAATGGATACGACGATGGCGCTGTGCGGCCGCCGTAATCTTGAAGTGGGCGACCGCAGCATCCTGCTGCCCGGCACGTACCCGACCTGAGGCGCGGCGCCTGTGCGCGCCATGCGATGTGATTGAACCGCCGTTCGCGGCGGCCCCCTACCTACATACCCGGCACCTCGCGCACCCCGCACACCAAGCGCACCGCGCACGACGCGGACTACGCGCCGTTGCCGGCGCCCAGGTACTGGCTGGGCCGCCGCAACGCCGGGTCGAAGGGATTGATCTGCGCGCCCACTGCGTCGGCCTCCCGGCGCAGCATCTCAACGATCAGCGGCAGGCGCTCGTCGTTGATGCGTTCGATGGGGGCGGCCACGCTCAGCGCCGCCACCGTGACGCCGTTGCGGTCTTGGACCGGCACCGCCAGCCCCGCGATATTCGGAAACACGCCCTGCCCCTGGCTGCGCGCGTACTGCAATTGCTGGCATTCCTGAATGCGCACCCGCATCGAGATTTCATCGACGAAACCCAGATGGTGCAGCCGGGGAATGTTGAAGCGGATCACCTCTTCGCGTTCCGCTTCCGGCAGGCTGGCCAGCAGCACCAGGCCGCCCTGGCCCATGCCCAGCGGCACGCGCCCGCCGATGTCGCCGGTATGCGAACGCACCGGAAAAGCCCCGTCCACCCGGTCCACGCAGACCGCGTCAAAGCCGCTGCGCACCAGCAGAAAAATGGTGTCGTTCAGCATGCCCGACAGCCGCAGCATGGCCGGGCGGTACAGCGTGCGCAAGCTGGATTGATGTGTGCCCGCGGCCGCCGCCAGTGCAAAGAAAGCCACGCTCAGCTGATAGCCCTTGCTTTGCGCGGGCTGCTCCACCACCCCTTCCTGCATCAAGCCTTGCAGCACGCGATGCACCGTGGCCTGCGCTTGGCCGGTACGCGCGGCGATGTCGGTCAGCCGCAGCTTTTCACCCTTGGCATCGGCCAACACGCGCAGCACCGCAAACGCACGTTGCAAGACCCCCTGGCCGCTGGAATCGTCCGCTGTCTCAGTTTTCTTCATTACTGAATTCCGATAAACAAAATATACAGCATCATTTGTAGCAGTAAATTCTTCTGAGCGGAAATTACAGCCGATAAATTCGATTCTTCGGAAAACCCTAATTGACCACGTATTTTGGCAACTCCTAGACTGCCCCATCGATAAGCCGCTAACGCGCCGGGCAACCGGGCCAACACGCGGCACAACGCCCGCATCGGGCGACGGGGTTTGGAAAATGTCATTTCTGCGGCTGGACAACGTCTCGAAGAACTACGGCGACTTGCGCGTCGTTTCCGACCTGAACCTGACCGTTGAAAAGGGCGAGTTCGTCTCACTGCTCGGCCCTTCGGGTTGCGGCAAGACCACCACCTTGCAGATGATCGCCGGCTTTGCCGACGTGACCCAGGGCGTCATCACGCTGGATGGGCGCGACATCACCCATGCCAAACCCAACACGCGCGGCCTGGGCATCGTGTTCCAAAGCTACGCCCTGTTTCCGCACCTGACCGTGGCCGACAACGTGGCCTTCGGCTTGAAGATGCGCAAAGTGGAACGCGCCGAGCGCGCGGAACGCGTGCGCGAGGCGCTGGCGCTGGTCAAGCTGGACAAGCACGCCGACCGCTATCCGCGCGAGCTTTCGGGCGGCCAACGCCAGCGCGTCGCGCTCTCCCGCGCGCTGGTCATCCGCCCGCCCGTGCTGCTGCTGGACGAGCCGCTGTCCAACCTGGATGCCAAGCTGCGCGAAGACATGCAGTTTGAATTGCGCGGCATCCAGAAGAAGATCGGCACCACCACGGTGATGGTCACGCACGACCAGGCCGAAGCCCTGTCCATCAGCGATCGCGTCGTGGTCATGCAGGACGGCCGCGCCACACAGGTGGACGCGCCGTTTCGCATGTACGAACATCCGCAAACCGAATTCATTTCGCGCTTTGTCGGCAAGACCAACCTGTTGCCTGGCCGCGTCACGCGTTGCGGCGCGCAAGCCGAAATCGAAACCGGCGCGCTGCGGGTGCTGGTCGACGGCGAAGGCCTGCGCCACGGCGACAACGTGCAGCTGTCGCTGCGCCCCGAAAAACTGGTGCCGGTGCCCGCCGGCCAGGGCAAGCTGGCCTGTGTGGTCAGCACGCGCTACTTCCTGGGCAGCCAGTGGATGTACGACCTGGATTCGCCGGTGGGGGCGCTGACCGTGCTGACGCCCAACGACGGCCGCCGCCCGCATGACGATGGCGAGACCATCGGGCTGGACTGGGCCGAGGGCGTGCTGCGCGTGTTGCGCGCGCCTGCCGTGGAAAAGGCCGCCTGACATGGCGACGCTGACTCAAGCCGCCACCGGCCCCAAGCCGCGCAATGATGGCCTGCTGGCCATTCTGGGCTCCATCCCGCTAGCCATTGTTTTTCTGACGCTGGTGCTGACGCCGCTGGCGCTGACCTTCGTGCTGTCGTTTCGGCCGTTCGACTACGGCGCGGGCATCTTGCCCGGCCACACGTTCGAACACTATCTGGCCGTGGTCACCGACAGCTACTTCCTGGAGATCTTCTGGCGCACCTTCTGGATCGCCGGCGTCACCACGCTGATCTGCGTGCTGATCGGCGCGCCCGAAGCCTACATCCTGTCCCGCATGGGCAAGCCGTGGCGGTCCATCTTTTTGCTGGTCGTGCTGTCGCCCCTGTTGATATCGCTGGTGGTGCGGGCGTTTGGCTGGAGCATGCTGTTGGGACCAGGCGGCGCCATCGGTCGCGCGGCCGCCGCCCTGGGCATGGGGCCACTGCTGTACACGCCCACCGCCGTCATCATCGGCCTGGTGCACGTGATGCTGCCCTTCATGGTCATCCCCGTGTGGACGTCGCTGCAAAAGCTGGACCCCACCGTCGAGCACGCCGCGCTGTCGCTGAACGCATCGCGTTTTCAGACGCTGACGCGCATCGTGCTGCCGCAAGCCATGCCCGGCATCCTGTCGGGCAGCCTGATCGTGTTTGGCCTGTCGGCCAGCTCGTTCGCCATCCCCGCGCTGCTGGGCGGACGACGGCTGAAGATGGTCGCCACCGTCGTGTACGACGAATTCCTGACCGAGCTGAACTGGCCGCTGGGCGCGGCCATCGCCATCGTGCTGCTGGTGCTCAACGTCATCATCATGATGGCGTACAACCGCGTTGTCGAACGCTCTTACCGACGCAGCCTGGGCTAGCCGACAAGGAACCAACATGCAGAAAAACGGCCCTTTCGCGCTGGCGTTCAACTTCCTGGTGGTGGCCTTCGTGCTGGCGCCGCTGGTCATCGTGTGCCTGGTGGCGTTCACGCCCGACTCCACGCTGACAGTGCCCACCACGCAATTTTCGCTGCGCTGGTTCCGGGCGGTGTTCGAACATCCCAACTTCATGCAGGCGTTTCAGAACAGCCTGTGGCTGGCCTTTCTGTCGGCCACCATCGCCGTGTGCCTGGCCGTGCCGGCCGCCATCGCCATTACGCGTTACCGCTTCCCGGGCCGCGATGTGCTGAACGGCCTGTTCCTGTCGCCGCTGATGATTCCGCACCTGGTGCTGGGCGTGGCGCTGCTGCGCTTTTTCGCGCTGATGGGCATGGCCGGCAGCTTTTCTTGGCTGGTCGCCGCGCACGTCGTCGTCATCACGCCGTACGTGATGCGGCTGGTGATCGGCGCGCTGGTCGGCTTTGACCGCTCCATCGAACACGCCGCGCTGTCGCTGGGCTCCAGCCGCGCCACCGTGTTCTTCCAGATGACCCTGCCGCTGATCATTCCCGGCGTGTCCGGCGGCTGGCTGCTGGCCTTCATCAACAGCTTTGATGAACTGACCATGTCCGTCTTCATCACCGCGCCGTCCACCATCACGCTGCCCGTGCGCATGTACATGTACGCCACGGAATCCATCGACCCGATGATGGCCGCCGTGTCGGCGCTGGTCATCCTGTTGACCGCCGTCACCATGCTGTTGCTGGACCGCGTGTACGGCCTGGACCGCGTGCTGGTGGGGCAGAAATGAAACGCTTGCCGTTGGCGAAAAGAGAGGCGCCGGCATCATGGCAATACTGAAACGCCTGGCGGAATCGGGCCGGCCCGCTGTCCCGTTCGCCTTGAACGGGCAAGCCTGTACCGCGCTGGCCGGCGACACCGTCTTGACCGCCGTGCTGACCCAGGCCGACTGCGTGCGCCATTCCGAATTCAGCGGCGCCCCACGCGCCGGCTTCTGCATGATGGGTGCCTGCCAGGACTGCTGGATGCAGCTTGAAGACGGCTCGCGCCTGCGCGCCTGCTCAACGTTTGTCGAACCCGGCATGCGCCTTTTAAGTCTGCCCATGGCGCCCGCTGCCGTGCCCGGCACGCTGGCGGCGGCACCCTGGCCCGAGGACGACATCGCATGAGCATCGTGATGCCCGTCATCGTAGGCGCCGGCCCGGCCGGCGTGCGCGCCGCCCAGGCCCTGGTCGCGCACGGCCTGCGGCCCGTCATCCTGGACGAAGCGCCGCGCGCCGGTGGGCAGATCTACCGCCAGCCGCCGCCCGGATTCCAACGCCCGAAGTCCGCGCTGTACGGCTTTGAACATCGCAAGGCCGATGCCGTGCATCGCGCCATGGCCGCCTTGCAGCCGCACGCCGACTATCGACCCGGCAGCCTGGTGTGGAACGTGGACGGCAAGACGCTGGACGTGATGCAAGACGGCGTCAGCACCGCCGTGCCCTACACCCACCTGATCCTTGCCACCGGCGCCACCGACCGCGTGCTGCCCTTTCCGGGCTGGCTGACCCCTGGCGTCTACACCTTGGGCGGATCGCAGGTCGCGCTGAAATTCCAGGGCTGCGCCATCGGATCGCGCGTGGTCTTCATGGGCACCGGGCCGCTGCTTTACCTGGTGGCCTATCAATACGCCAAGGCCGGCGCGCAAGTGGCTGCCGTGCTCGACACCGCGCGCTTTACCGACCGCCTGGCCGCGCTGCCCGGCATGCTGCGCGCGCCCGGGCTGCTGGCCAAGGGGATGTACACCATGGCCTGGCTGCGCGCGCATGGCGTGCCGCTGCATCGCGGCGTGCGGCCCGTCGCCGTGCATGGCAAGGACCGCGTATCGGGCCTGACCTATCGCCAGGGCAACCGCGAACAAACCGTGTCCTGCGACGCCGTGGCCTACGGCCTGGCGCTGCGATCCGAAACCCAACTGGCCAGCCTGGTCGGCTGCGAATTCGAATTCAATGCGCGCGATAGAAACTGGACGCCACGCCGCGATGCCGCCGGACGCGGCAGCGTGCCCGGCGTCTATGTCGCCGGCGACGGCGCCGCCATCGCCGGCGCCGACGCCGCCGAACTTGCGGGTGAACGCGCCGCGTTGGCGCTGCTGCAAGACATCGGCCAACCCATCGACACCGCGCGTGCCCGCCTGCTGGAAACGCGCCTGGCCGCCAACAGCCGACTGCGCTCCGCGCTGGAACGCGCCTTTCCCTTTCCCGAGGACTGGGCCGCAACCATCGCCGACGACACCGTCATCTGCCGCTGCGAAGACGTGACGGCTGGCACGGTGCGACGCACCGTCACCGACACGGGGGCGCAAGAACTGAACCGCCTCAAAGCGCTGACACGCGTCGGCATGGGCCGCTGCCAGGGCCGCATGTGCGGCGCGGCGGCAGCCGAGGTCCTGGCGCAAGCCTGCGGCCGCACACCCGCCGACGTGGGCCGCTTGCGTAACCAGCCGCCCGTCAAACCGGTACCCGTGCGCGTGGTGTGCCTGGAACGTCAGGACAAGGTGTCGACATGACGCGGCGCATCGACACCGAAGTGGCCATCATCGGCGGCGGCATCGTCGGTGGCAGCGCCGCGCTGTTCCTGCGGCGCGCCGGCGTACCCGTCGTCTTGCTGGAAGCCGCCTTGTGCGGCGCGCGCGCCAGCGGCGTCAACTATGGCGGTGTGCGGCGGCAAGGGCGCGGGCTGGAACAGATGCCCCTGGCCCGACGCGCACATGAACTGTGGGGCCAACTGCCGTCATTGATCGGCATCGATGGCGAATACGTGCGCTCTGGTCATTTGAAGCTGGCCGCGTCCAACGCCGACATGGTGCAGTTGGAAGCGTATCGCCAGCGCACGCGCGGCTTCGGCATGCACCTGCAAATGCTGGACCGCCGCGAGCTGGCGCGCCGCTTCGGCTGGCTGGGCCAGGACGTCGCGGGCGGATCCTTCTGCTCCGAAGACGGCCACGCCAACCCCCGGCTGGTGTCACCGGCTTTCGCGCGCGCGGCGGCGGCGCTGGGCGCCGACGTGCGCGAAGGCGTGAAGGTTACCCAGGCCGATCACGACGGCACGCACTTCATCGTGCGCGCCGACGGCCTGGAAGTGCGCTCCCGCGTCCTGCTCAATTGCGCGGGCGCCTGGGCGGGCCGCTTTGCAGAGCACTTTGGCGAAGCCGTACCCGAAACGTCCATCCACCCTTTGATGATGGTCACCGAGCCGCTGCCCCTCTTCATGGACGTCAGCCTGGGCATACAAGGCGGTGGCATCTACGCACGACAGGTCGCGCGCGGCAATTGCGTCATCGGCGGTGGCCGTGGCGTGTCCACCGACCCCGACTACGCACGGCCCGGCCGCGCCGGCCTGGGCGCGCTGATGGCCAACGCTACCCGGCTGCTGCCCGTGCTGCGCGGCGCGCAGGTCATCCGCTTCTGGACCGGCGTGGAAGGCAACATGCCCGACCACAATCCCGTGCTGGGCCCCAGCGCCCGAGTCCCCGGCCTGTTCCACGCCTTCGGCCTGTCCGGCGCCGGTTTCCAGATCGGCCCCGCCGTGGGCGAAGTGCTTTCCGAACTGGTCCTGCGCGGCCAGTCCTCGATTCCTATCGATGCCTTTTGCATTGAACGATACGCGGCCGCCGCTCACGGCGCCGTGGCTCGGCCTGAACGTGTTTGTGAGCAAACGCAGGAGTCACCATGATGGATAAGAAACAGGGCGCATCGCGCCTGAGCAAGGGGAAGCGGCTGCTGGGCGCGGCAACGTTGGCGTTGCTGTCCGCAGGGGCCATGGCGCAGCAAAAGACCTTGTACGTCGGCATGAACGGCGGCGACATGGAACGCGCCTTCACGCAATACGTGTTCCCCGATTTCGAGAAAGCCAACAACGTGAAAATCGTCGTCGTGCCCGGCACGTCGACCGACGTACTGGCCAAGGCGCAAGCCTACAAAGACAACCCGCAGATGCACGTCATGTTCCTGGACGACGGCATCATGGCGCGCGCCATTTCCATGGGCCTGTGCCAACAGCTCAATGACGACCCCGTCCTGAAAGAGCTGTACCCCACTGCCGTGATGAAAGACCGCATGGCCGCCGGCATCGACATCGGCATGACCGGCCTGGGCTACAACACCAAGATGTTCGCCGACAAAGGCTGGGCACCGCCCACCTCCTGGATGGACCTGGCCGACCCCAAGTACAAAGGCAAGGTCGTATTCCAGTCCGCCGCCGGCAGCACCTTTGGCCTGCACGGCTTCCTGATGTTCAACCGCATCCAGGGCGGCGACGACAAGAACTATGAACCCGGCTTCAAGAAGTGGCCCGACACCATCGGCCCCAACGTGCTGGAATACATCCCCAACTCGGCCAAGCTGGCCGAAATGATCCAGTCCAACGAAGCCGCCATCTTCCCGCTGACCCCCACCGCCATCGCCCGCCTGAAAAAGCGCGACATCCCGGTGGAATACGCCCAGCCCAAGGAAGGCTCCGTCATCCTGATGGTGGGTGAATGCGTCATCGCCAAGAACAGCGAACCCGAACTCTCGCAAAAATTGGCGCTGTACCTCTTGTCCGCCAGCGCGCAGGCCAAGGCACTGGAAATGGGTGGCCACTTCCCGTCCAACAAAAACGTCAAGGCGCCCGCCGACAGCGCCGACGCGCTCAAGCGCTTCCAGGGCTACATGGAAAACGCCAAGATCCTGGATTGGGACCAGATCAACACTGCGCGCCCCGCCTTCAACGCCCGCTGGAATCGCACCGTCGAACGTTGATAAGATCTTGCAGCGCGCCTGTGGATAAACCGCAAGCGCGCTCGCAAGCAAGCGCCTGCCAGCGTACGGCCGGTACGCGCGTAGCAGACGCGCGTCTGCTAACACGTCTGCTAACACGCGTCTGCTAACGCGCGTCTGCTACGCCCGTCCGCCAACAAGGAACCTTTGCATGCGGCTCATCATCAATTCCGGCGGTCCCGCCGCCATCGACGCGTGGCGCGCACAGTTCCACGCCTTCGCGCCGCAGTTGGACGTGGTCGGCTGGCATGAAGACGTCGCACCCGACAGCGTCGATTACGCGTTGGTCTGGGCGCCCGACGCCGGCCGCCTCGCCACGTTCCCCAACCTGAAACTGATCATCAGCGCGGGCGCCGGCGTCGACCACATCCTGGCCGACCCCCAGCTACCCCGGCACTTGCGCATCGCCCGCATGGTCACCGCCCGCACCCAAACCGAAATGGCCGAATTCGTGCTGACGTCCGCGCTGATGCTCACGCGCGATATCAAGCGCGTGGTGAATAACCAGGCACGCCAACATTGGGAACTGTTCGACTCCCTGCGCGTTGCCGCGGACGTACGCGTCGGCATCATGGGCCTGGGCCACCTGGGCGTCGCCGCCGCGCAACTGCTGTCACGCGTCGGCTTCCCCGTCAGCGGCTGGTCACGCGGCGCCAGCCAACTCGACGGCCTGCCGTCCTATGCGGGCCAAGCCCAGTTCGGCCAATTCCTGGCCAACACCGACCTGCTGGTCTGCCTGCTGCCCGCCACCGAGGCCACCAAAGGCATCCTCAACGCCACCACGCTATCGCAGCTGCCGCGCGGCGCCAGCCTGATCAACGCCGGCCGTGGCACGCATATGGTCACGCAAGACGTCATCGCCGCGCTGGACAGCGGCCAATTGCACCAAGCGGTGCTGGACGTTTTCGAACAAGAGCCGCTACCGGCGGACTCCCCCTTGTGGACGCACCCGCAGATCATCATCACGCCCCATTGCGCGGCGATCCCCGACCGCAAGGAACGCGCCCGTCACACCGCATGGCTGATCGAGGCCAACGAGCGCGGCGATGCGCTACCCAACATCTACGATCCGCTGCGCGGATATTGAGCGCACTACCAAGAGGCGTCTATCCCCGCCGGCAGGAATGAACATCAACGCCTAGCATTGGCACTGGCGCCAGCAGCGGCAGCACCAGCACCCGCACCAGCATCAGCATCAGCAACAGCAACAGCACCAGGATCAGCATCAGCACCAGCACCAGCATCAGCATCAGCATCAGCATCAAGCAGCAACAGCAGGCAGTAAGCACGGAGCAACACCAAGCACCAAGCACCACGCACCCAGCACGCCACCCCAATCAAGACGACCCCGCACCAACGCGCGTAAGCCCCAAAAGGCCGCCCGCGCGGCCGGCCTGGGGCGGGCCCCGCAAGATCTTCCAGCGCATCACCACCCCGCAAAAAAACGCCAAGCACACACCCCTCCCCCCCAGACGTCAGCGCAAACTGACCGAGCATGGTGTGGCGGTGGCTGGTGGGAGGCGGGGAGTCGATAAGCCCGAGGGAATCCGAAGGCAGTCGCCGCAGGCGACAACGAGGATGACGACGGGGCAGTCCGGAGCGAAGGCTCCGGACCGCAATCGTTGACCCGCCTCCCACCAGCCGCCGCCACGCCGTGCGCCAAAAGAACCCCACAACAAAAAAAAACCGCAAAATCCGCAAATCCCCCAAAGCTACATTGCCCTCCAAGGAGCAAGCATGAAGCCCGAAACCCGATCCCTCTACACCGACCGCCTGGACCCCGTCCTGCGCTGGCTCGCCGCCCACCCTGACGCCGACCCCGATCTGCACCAGCTGGCCGACCTGGCTTGCCTGTCGCCGTATCACTTTCACCGGGTCTACCGCGCCATGATGGGCGAAACGGTCAACGCCACCGTCCAACGCATCCGCATGCATCGCGCCGCCGCTGCCTTGGCCGATTCCCAGGCGCCGTTAAGAGCCATTGCACAACGCGCCGGTTACGACTCCGACGCCGCCTTCAATCGGGCATTCGGCAACTTCTTCGGCACCCCGCCCGGCCGCTACCGCGCCGCGCGTTCCCAACCCTTAGCCCTTCAGGAGCCTGCCGTGTACCCCATCGCCATCGAACCCTTCCCCGGCGCCACCCTCGCCGTCCTGCCCCACCAAGGCAGCTACCAAGACATCGGCCCCGTCTTTACCCGCGCCTTCATGCTTGCCTACGGCCGTGGCATCGCCGACCCCGCAACGCCAGGCTTCGGCGTCTACTTCGACGACCCCGAACAAGTCCCGGAAAACAAGCTGCGATCCCTGGCCGGCATGGCCGTCAACGTTGACGCCGACTTGGGCGAAGAACTGCAACGCCACATCATCCCCGCCTGCCGCTGCGCCATCCTGACCTATACCGGCCCCTACAACGAAATGGCCAAACCCTACCAATGGATGTTCTCTGAATGGCTACCCGCCAGCGGCCACCTGCCCGCCGACATTCCCATGTTCGAGCAATACCTGAACGACCCCCGCAACACCCCGCCCGCCCAACTGCAAACCCGCATCTGCCTGCCCTTGAAATAAGGCCCGGCACGGCGCCACCCGCTACCCCAGCACGCCGGCCAGGTACTGCCTGAGCCACGCGTGCGCCGGGTCGTCCTGATAGCGCTCGTGCCAGTACAACGACACCGTAATCTGCGGCAACGTCAACGGCACCTTCTGCGTCACAATCCGCGCCGCGCCCGACATCGCGCGTGCAACGCTTACCGGCATCGTCGCAATCAAATCCGACCCTTCCACAATGAACGGGCACACCAGATAACTGGACAACGTCGCCACGATCTTGCGGCTGCGGTTCTGCCCCATCAAGATGCGATCAATCGCCGTACTGAAATAACGCGTGTGCGCCGCCAGATCCAGATGCCCATAGCTCAGGTACGCGTCCAGGTTCCAACGCTTGCGCAAACACGGATGCCCCTCGCGCACGATGCACACCGCCGGCTCCTGGTACAGAAAGCGTGTGCGCAGATCCGGCGCCGGGTCAGGAAAATAACCCGCGATCAACTCCACATGGTTCGTGTCCAGCATGCTCAAGCCATGTTGTGGCCGGGCCGGCACAATCTGCAATTGGAAGTGCGGCGCATCCACCGCCAGCCGCGGAATCAACTTCGGCAGCAACGTGTATTGCACATAGTCCGTTGCGTACAACGACAACGTGCGCGATGAATGCGCCGGGTCGAACGCCTCGCGCGTACGCGTCGCGCGATGCCAGCTTTCCAGCAAGGGCTTGAAGTTCTGATGCAACTCCATCGCGCGCAACGTCGGCTGCCACGCACCGCCCTCGCGCACCAGCAACGGGTCGCCGAACAGCTGACGCAGCCGATTCATCGCCGCGCTCATCGCCGGCTGGCTGATGTTCATCGCCTCGGCCGCGCGCGACACGTTGCGGCACGCCATCAGCGCGTCAAAATGCAAAAGCAGATTCAGGTCCGGATTCTTCACGGCCATGCACCTATAAATAGCGTTTATACAAATATAAGCCCGCAGGGCTGCTGCCCTTGAAGCCAGAAGCCTAGGATGACCCTGTTGTTGCAGCGAACCAGGACCGGACACGCATGATCCGGCCACAAGGAAGTTCTATCAACAAGGGGAAACCAAGCCATGAACCAAGGGCTGATACGTCGTTGCTGTCGCATTGCCGCCGGACTCGTGATCTTCGCCACCGCCAGCGCCGCGCAAGCGGCCTGGCCAGACAAAGTCATCCGCATCGTCGTGCCGTTCGCGGCGGGCGGGTCCACCGATTTGATCGCGCGCAAAATCGCCGAAGGACTCGGCCAGCGCCTTTCCGCCAACGTCATTGTTGAAAACCGGCCCGGCGCGGGCGGCACCGTCGGCACCGAATACGTCGCCCGCCAGCCGGCCGACGGCTACACCATCCTGATGGGATCGGTCAGCACGCACGGCAGCGCGCCCTGCGTGTATTCCAAGCTGCCGTACGACGCCGTCAAGGACTTCACGCCACTGACCGTCATCGCCACGATTCCGAATGTGATGTCGGTCAACCAGTCAGTGCCCGCCAACAACCTGCAAGAGTTCGTCGCGCTGTTGAAGAAGGAACCCGAGAAGTATTCCTTCGCGTCCAACGGCCAGGGCACCTCCAACCACCTGGCTGCCGAACTCTTCAAGTCCACCGCCGGCGTCTCCATGGTGCACGTGCCGTATCGCGGCTCGGGTCCCGCGCTGATCGACCTGGTGGGCGGCCAGATCAACATGATGATGGACGTGGTGATGACGTCCTACCCCTACATCAAGGACGGCAAGATCAAGGCGCTGGCCGTCACCTCGCCACAGCGCTCCACGCTGCTGCCCGATGTGCCCACCGTCGCGGAATCCGGCTACCCCGGCTACGAAGCCATGGTGTGGTTCGGCATGTTGGCGCCAGCCAACCTGCCCGAGCCGCTGCGCCAGAAACTTACCGACGGCCTGGTGCAGACCCTGCACGCGCCCGCCATGAAAACGTACCTGGAACAACAGGGCGCACAGGTGTCCGACGTGGCCGGCCCCGCCTTCGCCACGATGATCAAAAGCGAGATCAACAAATGGTGCGGCGTCGTCAAGCAAGCCGGCATTCGCCTGGACTGATCTTGCGCGCCTAGTCCTTTCTTTGGAATCAACGATATGTATCGCATAGGGATAGACGTCGGGGGCACGTTCACCGACTTCACGATGATCGACGAGGACGCGGGCGTCGTGCACTTTCACAAAGTGCCGTCCACCCCGCACGACCCGTCCGAGGCCATTGCCACGGGCATCGGCCAGATGTTGGCGGACCATGGCGTGCCGCCCTCGCAGGTGTCGCACGTGGGGCACGGCACCACGGTTGCCACCAACCTCATCATCGAACGCAAGGGCGCGCGCGTCGGCCTCATCACCACGCGCGGCTTTCGTGACGTGCTGGAGATCGGCCGCCAGACCCGCCCGCACCTGTACGACTACAGCGTCGGCAAACCGCCCGTGGCGGTGCCGCGCGAGTTTCGCATTGAAGTCAGCGAACGCGTCAGCGCATCGGGCGACGTGCTGACCCCGCTGGATGAGGACCAGGTGCTGGCGGCCGCGCGGCAGTTCGCCGCCGCCGGCATTGAGGCCGTCACCGTCTGCTTTCTGCATGCGTACCGCAATCCCGAGCATGAACGCCGCGCTGCAAAAATCGTGGCCGAGGCCATGCCGGGCGCCTACATCAGCCTGTCGTCCGACGTGCTGCCTGAATTCCGTGAATACGAACGCCTGTCCACCACCGTGCTGAACGCCGCCGTCGGCCCGAAGATGGCGCGCTACCTGGAACGCTTCATGCAGCGCGTGCGCGATCTGGACATCGGCCACGAGCCGCACACCATCCATTCCAACGGCGGCCTGATGTCGATCGGCACCGTGCGCCAGTACCCCGTGCGCACCTGCCTGTCCGGCCCGGCGGCGGGTGTGGTGGGCGCAGCGGCCGTGGGCCGCGCCATTGGCAGCCTGAACCTGGTTACGTTCGACGTCGGCGGCACCAGCACCGACGTGTCGCTGGTGTGCGAAGGCCGGCCGCTGTTCACCTCGCATCGGCATGTGGCCGGCTACCCCGTCAAGACCCCCATGGTCGATATTCACGTCATCGGCGCGGGCGGCGGCAGTATCGCGTGGCTGGACGATGCCGGCGCCCTGAAGGTGGGGCCGCACAGCGCGGGCGCGGTGCCTGGCCCGGTCGGCTACGGCCGTGGCGGCCAGGAGCCCACCATCACCGACGCCGAGATCGCGCTACAGCGCCTGAACCCCGTTGCCCTGCTGCGTGGCCGCATGCCCGTACACGCCGACGCCGCGCGCGATGTGATCGCGCAGCGCGTGGCGCAGCCGCTGGGCATGGACCTGGAAGCGGCGGCCGAAGGCATCCTGCGCATCGCGGCGGCCAACATGAGCCGCGCCATCCGCGCCGTGTCCACCGAACGCGGCTACGACCTGTCCAATTTTGCGCTGTACGCCTACGGCGGCGCCGGGCCGCTGCACGCGGTCGAGGTCGCCGAGGAATGCGGCATCCCCGTCGTGATCGTGCCGCAGGAACCCGGCACCATGTGCGCGCGCGGCATCCTGCTCAGCGACATCTCATTTGACTTCGTGCAAAGCGAAATCTCGTTGGCCAGCGAAGCCGGCTGGCCCGCCATTACCGCCATCTTCGATGGCTTGCGCGAGCAGGCCGAACGCTGGCTGGAACAAGAACGCGTGGACCCTGCGCTGCGCGTCTGCCACAGCGCCATCGACGCCCGCTACGAAGGGCAGAACTTTGAAGTGCAGGTCAGCGTCGACGGCATGGGCGCGGGCGGCTACGCCGAATTCGCGCGCCGCTTTGCCGACGCGCACGAACGCGAATACGGCTACACGGTCGATGACCGCAAGGTGCAGATCATCAACTGCCGCATGCAGGCCGTGGGCCAGGTGGTGAAAGCGCCATTGGCGCCGCGCCACATCGGCGGCGCGCTGCAAGACGCCAGCCTGGGACGGCGCAAAGCCTACTTCGGCCCGGTGCATGGCTGGCTGGAAACACCCGTCTACGACCGCGACCTGGTGCCGACCGGCGCGCGCTTCACCGGCCCCGCCCTGCTTGAGGAAATGAGCTCGACCACGGTGGTGGGCGTGGGCCATGAGGCCAGCGTGGACGACTACGGCAACCTGATCATTCGTTTGCAAGGAGGCTTGCATGGCTAAGCCCGACAATTCCAAGCCCAACAATCCCGAGCCCGACAATTCCGACGCCGGCATTGCGCTGGCCGACCCGATCGGCATGGAGGTATTTTGCAACCGCCTGCTGTCCATCACCGAGGACATGAACAATACGCTGGTGCGCGCGTCGTTCTCCACCAACATCAAGGAACGCAAGGACTGCTCGGTGGCGCTGTTCGACGCCGCCGGGCGGCTGGTGGCGCAGGGCACGCAGATTCCGCTGCACCTGGGCTCGCTGGACGGCGCCATGGGCGCCATCCTGCGCACGTATCCGGTGAACGAGATTCGTGAAGGCGACGTGTTCATCTGCAACGACCCTTACCTGGCCGACGGCAGTCACCTGCCCGACATCAACATCGTGACGCCCGTGTTCTGGGACGGCGTGCTGCGCTTTTTCGCCGCCAACATCGCGCACCATTCCGACGTGGGCGGCGCGGTGCCGGGGTCCATCGCGGGCGGCTTGAAGTCCATCTTCGAAGAAGGCATACGCATCCCCGCCTGCCGCATCGCCCGGCACGGGCAGACGGACGAAGACCTGCTGCGCCTGATCTGCGCCAACACCCGCGACCCCGAAGAACGCGTGCTGGACCTGCGCGTGCAGATGGCCACCAACCGCCGGGGCGCCGCCGCCGTGCAAGGCCTGATCCGCCAGATGGGGCTGGAGGCCGTGCTGCGTTCCGTGGATGACGTCATCACGTACACGCGCCGTCGCCTGCTCAACCGCATCGCCGAATTGCAGGAAGGCAGCTACACCTTCCGCAGCGATCTGGACGACGATGGCATGGGCGGCGATCCGGTGCCGATTCAGGTGACGCTGACCGTGCGGCGCGACAAGCTGCATTTCGATTTCGAAGGGTCCGGCAAACAGGCGCGAGGCGCGATGAACTTGCCGTTCAACGCGTTGCGCGCCTGCGTCTACTACGCCGTAAAGGCGTTGCTGGACCCTGACCTTGCGCCCAACGCGGGCCTGTTCGACCCCATCACCTTGTCGGCGCCCGTGGGCACCATCACCAACCCCGAGCATCCCGCCGCCGTCGGTGCGCGATCGATTACCGCGCAGAAGGTCGCGGGCGCGATATTCGGCGCGTTCCGAGGCCTGCTGCCGCCGCAGAAAACCATGGCGTCCAGCAACGATTGCTGCCCGGCCATTGTGTTTTCCGGCCGCTGGCGCGAGCGCGCCGGCCACTTCGTCTATCTGGAAACGCTGGGCGGCGGCGCGGGTGCGCGCTTTGATACCGATGGCATGGATGCCGTGCACGTGCACATGACCAACACGTCGAACCTGCCCGTGGAAGCGCTGGAAAACGAGTACCCGCTGTTGATGGACGAGTACGCGATGATTCCGGATTCGGGTGGCGCGGGCCGCACGCGCGGCGGCATGGCGATTGCCAAACAGATACGCGCCGTGGGGCCGGGCATCGTGTTCTCGGCGCGGTCCGACAGCCACACGGTGGGCGTGGCGGCCGGCGTGGATGGCGGGGGTGACGGACGCCGCGCGCGGCTGGTGCGCAACTTCGGCACGCCGCAAGAGGAAGAACTGTTTTCCAAGACCGCCAATATCGCGCTGGCGTCCGGCGAAAGCGTGCGCATCGAAACGCCGGGCGGCGGCGGCTACGGGCCGCCCGCCGAACGGCCGCAGGCGCGCATCGAGCAGGACCTGGCCGACGGCAAGATCACGGCCGACGCGGCGCGCACGGCCTATGGCGCGCGTGGCGCCAAGGCCGTCATCGCCACTAGCCAGCCTACGCCACGTTGAGCGTCATCGAGTACTTCATCTTGTCGTGCGGGAAGGTGGTGATGGTGGCCAGCAGCAACAGGCCGCCCTCACCGTAGTAGCGGCGGGTAATGACAAAGCCCGCCGTCTTGGGCTCGACCTTGAGTTGCCTGGCCACCGTTGCATTGATGGGCGTGGCCGAGAACTCCTGGTTGACCTCGGTAATGCGGTCGCCGAAGTGATCCTCGATCAGCCGCAGCAGCGAGATGCGGGACTTGACCTCGACCTGCACGTTCGAATGTTCGGGATCGGCGTAGATCAGCGTGGTGGCGGCTGCCGTGTCGGCGTCGTCCAGCGTCTTGATGGAGTTGATATGCAGCCAGGTTTTATCGGCCGCGCAGCCCAGCGCTTCGGCCAGCCGCTTGGGCAGCTTGATGGTGCGCACGTCCTGCACCAGCAGCGCAGCGTTGCGGGCGTATTGCAGCAGGTCTGGAAACTGCGAGATGCGCTGCGTGAAGCGGGTGCTGGCGCGGGCGGTCTCAACGCGGGTGCCCACGCCCGGGCGGCGCGACACCATGCCCGCCACCGTCAACATGCGGATGGCTTCGCGAATGGTGTGGCGGCTGGCGTTGAACTGGTCGCACAGCTCGTGCTCGGTGGGCAGCAGCGTCATGACGGGGTAGCGGCCGGTGCTGATGTCGTGCGACAGCGCCTGAAAAATGCTCTTGTAGCGGGGGCCGCCGGCATCGCCCCCGGAGGCGGGCGATTCAGGCTTGCCACGCGCCTGCCGGGCTCCGGCGGGGCCGGCCGCGCGCTCGGAGGATCGGGTCATGGGGGGTGCTCCTTGAATTTTTATATGGGGTTTGTACGGACAATAACCGATTGACAACGATGTCTAGTCGGATTCATTATTTGTCCGGACATTCATGTACGGACAAAGTGTACCAACAATCGGGGGTTCTCATGGGCAAGGTACTTGCAGTGATCGCGGCGACGACGGTAGCCGTCGGACTCAGCGCAAACGCAGCAGCGCAGCAGAAGTTGGTGGTGGCCGGCTACGGCGGCTCGTTCGAAGACATCATGCGCAAGGACATCTTCCCGCCCTTCGCCAAGCAGCACGGTATTGAGCTGGACTACGTGGCCGGCAACTCCACCAACACGGTGGCGCGCTTGCAGGCGCAAAAGAGCAACCAGCAGATCGACGTGGCCATCATCGATGACGGCCCCATGTACCAGGCCATCGCGCTGGGCTTTTGCGAACCCATCAAGGGCCTGCCCGCCGACGACATCTACAGCACCGCGCGCTACAAGGACGACAAGGCCGTGGCTATCGGCATCGTGGCCACCGGCATCATGTACAACAAGAAGGTCTTCGACGAAAAGAAGTGGGCCGCGCCCACGTCGTGGAAAGACCTGAAGGACCCCAAGTACAAGAAGCAGCTGGTGGTGCCACCGCTGAACAATACCTACGGCCTGCACGCGCTGGTGGAATATGCGCGTGAAGGCGGCGGCGGCGAAAAGAAGATCGACGCGGGCTTTACCACCTTCAAGAATGAGGTCGGCCCGAACGTGCTGGTGTACGAGCCCTCGCCGGGCAAGATGACGGAACTGTTCTCGTCAGGCCAAGCCGTGATTTCCGTGTGGGGCAGCGGCCGCGCCAAATCGTTTGCCGACACCGGCTTCCCGGTGGGCTTCGTGTATCCGCAGGAAGGCGCCTATGCGCTGCTGTCCTCGGTATGCCCGGTCGCCAAGCCGAAGACCAATCCCATGGCGCAGGCGTTTGTGCAGTATCTGGTGACGCCCGAAGTGCAGGAAAAGCTGGCCAACGCTTACGGCTACGGGCCGGTCAACAAGAAGGCCAAGGTCACCGATGACCCGCGCGTGCCGCTGCCTATCGGCAAGCGCGCCGCCGACCTGATCGTGATCGACTGGGACACGGTGAACCAGAACCGAGACGATTGGAACAAGCGCTGGACGCGGGAAATCGAGCGCTGACACGCATCGCCGATCGTGCAATACGGGGCGGCGCGGCGCGTCGCCCACGGGAGCCTTCATGAGTTATCTAGTGCTGAACCGCCTGTGCAAGCGCTATGGCGAAACGACCGCCGTGGATGAACTGAGCCTGTCCGTCAATCGCGGCGAGTTCATTTCCCTGCTGGGGCCTTCGGGTTGCGGCAAGACCACCACGCTGCAAATGATCGCGGGCTTTGTCGAACCCACCAGCGGCAGCATTGTGCTGGACGGGCGCGACGTCAGCCGCGTCCCGGCCAACAAGCGCGGGCTGGGGCTGGTGTTCCAGAACTATGCCCTGTTCCCGCACATGACCGCGTTTGAAAACGTGTCGTTCGGCCTGGAGATGCAGCGGATCAAGAAGGAAGAACGCGAAGCGCGCGTGGCCGATGCCTTGAAGCTGGTCGGGCTGGCGCATCTGGCGGACCGGCATCCGGCTCGCATGTCGGGCGGGCAGCAGCAGCGCGTCGCCTTGGCGCGCGCGCTGGTGATCCGGCCCAGCGTGCTGCTGCTGGACGAGCCACTGTCGAACCTGGACGCCAAGCTGCGCGAGGAAATGCAGCTGGAACTGCGCAGCATCCAGCGCACGATCGGCACCACCACCATTCTGGTCACCCACGATCAGTCGGAGGCGCTGGCGCTGTCGGATCGCATCGTGGTGATGAACCAGGGCCGGGTCGAACAAGTGGCCGAGCCCTTTCAAGCCTACGAAGGGCCGGCCAGCCACTTCGTCGGCGGCTTCCTGGGCAAGGCGAATGTGTTCACGCCCACGGCGGAACAATACGAAAACGAGACGCGCGCGCGCATCGGCGAAGCGCATATCCCCATGGCCGGCGCACCCGTGCCGCAAGGCGCGGTGATCGTCCGCCCCGAAAAAATCCTGTTCTCGGAACCTGCCGCCTGTGCGTTGCCCGGACGCATGAAAACGCGCGTATTCCAGGGCAACCATTGGCTGTGCCAGGTCGACACATCGGTGGGCGAAGTGATGGTGATCCGTCAGAACGACGGCGTGGCCGTGCCCGCCGAGGGCGAGCCCGTGCACTTGCGCTGGCGCGCGCAGGACATGTGCGAAGTCGCGGCCGCGCCCAAGGGCCTGGCGTCATGAGCGCGCGCGCCAACCCATGGATGTTGAGCGCGCCGGCGCTGGTGGTCTACGCCACGTTCCTGGTGGTGCCGATGGCGCTGGTGTTCCTGATCAGCTTCTTCGATTTCCAGTTTTATGGCGGCATGCAGGTGACCTTCACCTGGAAGAACTACGTCGAGATTTTCAGCGACGGCTACTACTACGAAATCTACGCGCGCACCTTCGGCGTGGCGGCGGCCGTGACCGTTGCCTGCCTGGTGCTGGGCACCGCCGAGGCCTACGTGCTGTCGCGCATGGCCAACCCATGGAAAGGCTTGTTCCTGATGGTGGTGCTGGGCCCCTTGTTGATTTCGGTAGTGGTGCGCACGCTGGGCTGGGCGCTGCTGTTCGGGTCCACCGGACTTATCAACAAGGCGCTGATGGGCATCGGGCTGATCAGCACGCCCGTGGACCTGATGTACAGCAATCTGGGCGTGGGCATCGCGCTGACGCACGTGCTGGTGCCCTTCATGGTGATCTCGGTGTGGGCGTCGTTGCAACGGATCAATCCCGCCACCGAAGCGGCCGCCCTGTCGTTGGGCGCGTCCCAGTTCACGGTGATCCGACGCGTGATCGTGCCGCAGGTGATGCCCGGCATTTTGTCGGGCGCGATCATGGTGTTCGCGATGGCGGCCAGCTCGTTCGCCACGCCGGCCATCATTGGCGGCCGGCGCTTGAAGAACGTGGCCACGGCGGCCTACGACGAATTCCTGAACACACTGAACTGGCCGCTGGGCGCGGCGCTGGCCGTGGTGCTGTTGCTGGCCACCGTCGTCGTGCTGCTGTCCGCCAACCGGATCATTGAACGCAAGTACGGTGCCGTCTTCAACCAGGCAGGAGGCTGACATGCAATTTCGTAACGGCCCCATCGGCCTGGTCTTTCACACGATCTTCATCCTTTTCATCCTGGCGCCCATCGTCATGGTGTGCGCGGTGGCGTTCACGTCCGAGGGCTTTATTTCTTTGCCCACGGGCGGGCTGTCGTTGCGCTGGTTCCGCGCCATCCTGGACAACCCGCGTTTTATCGAGGCGTTCTGGTTCAGCCTTGGCCTGGGCACCCTGTCCGCCACGCTGGCCATCGGGCTGGCCGTGCCCAGCGCGCTGGCCCTGGCCCGCAACCGCTTTCGTGGCCGCGAGGCGTTGGTGGCGTTCTTCCTGTCGCCGCTGATGATTCCGCATGTGGTGCTTGGCCTGGCATTCCTGAAGTTCTTCACCACCGTGGACCTGGCCGGCACCTATGTGGGCCTGGTGGTGGCGCACGTCATCCTGGTGATGCCCTACGCGCTGCGCCTGGTGCTGGCATCGGCCACCGGTATCAACCCCGCGCTGGAGCGCGCCGCGCAATCGCTGGGTGCGTCCAACTGGACGGCGTTCCGGCGTGTAGTGCTGCCGCTGCTGCTGCCGGGCGTGGTCAGCGGCTGGGTCATCGCTTTCATCACCAGCTTTGACGAACTGACCATGTCGATCTTCATCGCCTCGCCGTCCACGACGACGCTGCCGGTGCGCATCTTCCTGCATATCGAAGACACCATCGATCCGCTCGTGACCGCCGTGTCGGCCGTGCTGATCTACGTGACGATCATCGCCATTTTCATTCTGGACCGCGTGGTCGGCCTGGAAAAGCTGTTTGTAGGAAAGGGACGCTAATGACGGACGAGAAAGAACTGGCGCCCCGCGCGCCCGTGCATCGCGGCATTTATGACGCCGCGGTGATCGGCGGCGGGCTGGTGGGATCAGCCATTGCCTATGGCTTGCGGCGCGAGCTGGACCATGTGGCCGTGCTGGACGAAGGCGACGTGGCCTACCGCGCGTCGCGCGGCAACTTCGGGCTGGTGTGGGTGCAAAGCAAGGGCATGGGCCTGCCGCGCTACGGCGTGTGGACGATGACGTCCGCGTCCGGCTGGCCGCGTCTGGCCGCACAACTGCTGGATGAAACCGGCGTGGACGTGCACCTGGAACAGCGCGGTGGGCTGCATGCGCTGCTAAGCGACGAAGAGGTGGAAGCGCGCGGCACGTTCATGAAGACCTTGCTAGCGCAGCCGGGCATGGCGCAATACGACTGGAAGCTGCTGGACCGCGCCGAAGTGGCCGACCTGGTGCCGGGCATCGGCCCCGATGTGCGCGGCGCGACGTGGACGCCGGTCGATGGCATTGCCAACCCGCTCAAGCTGCTGCGCGCCTTGCATGCGAGTTTTGCACAGCGGGTTGTGGATTACCTGCCGCGCCGTCCGGCGCAAAGCATCAAGCAGCGCGACGGCGTGTTTGAGATCGCGACGCCCTCGGGCACGGTGCGCGCGCACAAGGTGGTGCTGGCATCGGGCTTGTCCAACAAGGACCTGGGTGCGCAGGTGGGTCTGGATGTGCCGGTGCGCCCGCAACGCGGCCAGATCGTGGTGCTGGAACGCACACGCCGCCTGTTGGAAACACCGTTGTCCACCTTGCGCCAAACCGATGAAGGCACGTGGCTGATCGGCGATTCGCAGGAAGAAGCCGGCTATGTGGATAACCTGGTGGGGCTGCCGATCCTGGGCACGCTGGCCGACCGCGCCGTACGCACGTTGCCTGCATTGCGCGACGTGCGCGTGGTGCGTAGCTGGGCGGCGCTGCGCGTGATGTCCAAGGACGGCTTTCCGATCTATCAGCAATCCGAAACGTGCCCGGGCGCCTTTGTCGCCACCTGTCATAGCGGTGTGACGCTGGCCGCCGCGCACGCCCTCAATCTGGCGCCCATGATCGTGGCCGGCAAGCTTGCCGACGACATGGCGCCCTTCTCGACCCGGAGGTTTCATGTTCAAGAGGCTTGATGAGGCGCAGCGCCAGGCGCAAGGCGCGCCCGTGCGCGTGACGGTCAACGGGGCCGAGCTGCAATGCCGCCAGGGCGACAGCGTGGCGGCCGCGTTGTTCGCGGGCGGCGTGTCGGCCTGTCGCGATACCGCCGTGAACGAAGTGCCGCGCGGGCCCTATTGCATGATGGGCGTGTGCTACGACTGCCTGGTCACCATTGACGGCCAGGCGAACCAGCAGGGCTGCATGACGGCCGTGCGCGAAGGCATGAAGATCGAGCGCCAGTTGGGCGCGCGCAAGGTGCAGGCATGATCGAAACAACGCAATGCGATTTGCTGGTGGTGGGCGCGGGTCCGGCCGGGTTGGCGGCGGCGACGGTGGCGGCCGGGCTGGGCGTGGATACCGTGCTGCTGGACGAACAGCCGGCGCCGGGCGGACAGATCTATCGCGCCATCACGACCACGCCGGTGACCGACCGCGGCATCCTGGGCGAAGACTACTGGCATGGTGCATCGCTGATTGCGCCCTTCAAGCAATCGGGCGCGCGCTACGTGCCGGGCGCCACGGTGTGGGCGGTGGCCGAGCGCACCGCGCCGCATCCCGAAAAGGGCTTTGAAGTGGCGTATTCCGTGGCGGGTGAAGCGCGCATCATCCATGCGCGCCGCTTGCTGCTGGCAACGGGCGCGCAAGAGCGCCCCTTCCCCATTCCGGGCTGGACGCTGCCGGGCGTGATCACGGCGGGTGCCGCGCAGATTCTGTTGAAGTCGGCCGGTGTGGTGCCGGCGGATCGCACGGTCCTGGCGGGCAGCGGCCCGCTGCTGTATCTGGTGGCGTGGCAATACCTGAACGCGGGCGTGAAAATCGACGCGCTCTTGGAAACCACGCCGCCCGGACGCATGGGCCAGGCGCTGCCCAAGGTCTGGGGCTTTCTGCGGTCGCCGTATCTGGGCAAGGGCTTGAAGCTGCTGCGCGCGGTCAAGGCCGCGGTGCCGATCACACGCGGCGTGACCGCGTTGGAGGCCGTTGGCGACGGCAAGCTGCAAAGCGTGCGCTACACGGCGGGCGGCGTCACCAAGACCTTGCCGGCCGAACAACTGATGCTGCATCAGGGCGTGGTGCCCAACGTGAACCTGTCGCGCGCCGTGGGTGCCGAGCATCGTTGGAACGACGCCCTGGACTGTTGGGAGCCGCAAGTCGATGAGTGGGGCCTGACGACGGTGGACGGCATCGGCATGGCCGGTGACGGTGCCGGTATCGCGGGCGCGTTGGCGGCGGAACACCGGGGCCGGCTGGCCGCGCTGCAAGCCGCGCATCTGTTGGGCCGTATCGACGCTGCCAAGCGCGATAGCCAGGCCGTGGCGCCACGCGAGGCGCTTGCCCGTGCCGTGAGAGGCCGCGAGTTCTTCGATACGCTTTACAAGGCGCCTGATGCGTTCCGGCGGCCCACCGGCGACACCATCGTGTGCCGCTGCGAGGAAGTCACCGCCGCGCAGGTGCGCGAAACGGTCAAGCTCGGGTGCAGCGGACCCAACCAGATGAAGGCGTTTCTGCGCTGCGGCATGGGGCCGTGCCAGGGGCGCTTCTGCGGGTTGACGGTGGCCGAGATCATCGCCGAAGAGCGCGGCGTGCCGACGCAGGAAGTGGGCTATTACCGGCTGCGCTTTCCGACCAAGCCGCTAACGCTGGGCGAGCTGGCGTCGCTGCCGCAGACGGACGATTCCCGCCAAGCCGTTGTCCGCCTCAAAAAGTAATGCCATGACCGGTTCAACGCGGTCGGCGGCGGTCATCATCATTGGCGGGGGCCTGCACGGCAGCTCGGCCGCGCTGCATCTGGCGCGTGCGGGCGTGCCCGCCCTGGTGATCGAAAAGAACTACGTGGGTCGGCACGCGTCGGGCGTGAACGCGGGCGGCGTGCGGACCTTGTCGCGGCATCTGGCCGAAGTCCCGCTGGCGCTGGCCTCGCGCGAACTTTGGGTTCGCATCGGCGACCTGGTGGATGACGATTGTGGTTTCGAGCAGCACGGGCAGGTACGCGTGGCCGAGAACGCAGCAGACGCCGACACGTTGCGGCAGCGCCTGCGCACGATGACGGACCATGGCTACACGCACGAAGCATGGATCAGCGCCGAGGACCTGCGCGACATGATCCCCGCCATCGCGCCAACCATCCAGGGCGGGCTGATGGCGCGCGAGGACGGCGCGGCCGACCCGTATCGCACAACGCTGGCGTTTCGTACCAAGGCCGCGAGCCTGGGTGCGCGCTTTCTGGAAGGCGTGCGCGTGCATGGCGTGACGCACGACGGCACGCAGTGGCGCGTGGACACTGATGCCGGCACCTACACCGCGCCGCAAGTATTGAACTGCGCGGGTGCCTGGGCCGACCGTATCGCGGCGCAGTGGGGTGAGCCGGTGCCGCTCCTGGCCATCAGCCCGATGATGTTGGTGACGTTGCGCATGGATCACTTTCTGGACCCCGTCGTGCTGGGCACCGGGCGCGCGCTATCGTTCAAGCAGCGCGGCAACGGCACGGTGCTGATCGGCGGCGGGCGGCGGGCTTGGGTGGATCGCGACGCCGAATGGACCGAGCTGGATTTCCGCTCGTTGGCGGAAGGCGCGCGTACGGTCTGCGACTTATTCCCCCACATGCGCCACGCCATCGTGAACCGGGGCTGGGCGGGCATCGAAGCGGCCATGCCGGACGAGATCCCCGTGATCGGTCGCAGCAGCCGCCACGAGACCGCGTTCCATGCGTTCGGCTTTTCGGCGCATGGCTTTGAACTGGGCCCCATCGTGGGCCGCATCATGGCCGATTTGATTACCACCGGCGCGACGGACATGCCGATTGCGCCCTTCCGGATTGACCGTTTTTCGGACGCGGCGAAGGCGTCCACCCCCATCAGAAAAGGAGCAAGACGAATGAACGACGACATCGTGCGCAAGCAAACCAACCAGCGCCTGAGCCGCATCGTGATCCATGGCGATACGGTCTATGTGGCGGGCGTGACGTCAGCGGCCGAAGGCGGCATCGTGGCGCAGACGCGCGACGCGCTGGCCAAGATCGACGGCTATCTGGCCGAGGCCGGCACCGACAAGTCGCGACTGCTGTCGGTGCAGATCTGGCTGAAGGATATCGACCGCGATTTCGCGGGCATGAACAGCGTGTGGGCCGAGTGGGCGCTGCCCGACGCGATGCCCACCCGCGCCACCTGCGAGGCCAAGCTGGCCGCGCCGGAGCTGCTGGTGGAGATTATCGTGACGGCCGCCAAGCGGCCGCCGTATGTCAGCGGGCCGGTGTCTGAAAGCTGACCTGACCCGGGCGGCCCGGCAGATTCAAGGTGGCGGTAGCGGGCGGTGTGGTGGCAATCACCTGCCCCGCGCGCAGCACCATCAGGCGGGTCGCGCGCAGGCGTAGCGCTTCGACGGGATCGCGCGCTTGCAGCAACACCAGGTCGGCACGCTTGCCGACCGCGATGCCCGTGTCGTCCAGCCCCAGGATCTTGGCGGGCGTGGTCGTCACGGCCTCGAAGCAGGCGCGCATGGCGTCCTGGCCCGTCATCTGGGCCACGTGCAGACCCATGTGCGCCACTTCCAGCATGTCGCCCGAGCCCAGGCTGTACCAGGGGTCCATCACGCAGTCATGGCCGAAGGCCACCGGCACGCCGGCCGCCAGCAGTTCGGGCACGCGGGTCATGCCACGGCGCTTGGGATAGGTGTCGTGGCGGCCTTGCAGCGTGATGTTGATCAGCGGGTTGGCAATTGCCGCGACACCGGCTTCGCGCATCAGCGGGATCAGCTTGGACACGTAGTAGTTGTCCATGGAATGCATGGACGTCAGGTGCGAACCGGTGACGCGGCCGTGCAGGCCCAGGCGTTGGGTGTGGTACGCCAGCGTTTCGATGTGGCGCGACAAGGGGTCGTCGCTTTCGTCGCAATGCATGTCCACGCGCAGGCCGCGTTCGGCGGCCAGTTCGCACAGGATGCGCACGGATTCGGCGCCGTCCTGCATGGTGCGTTCAAAGTGCGGAATGCCGCCGACCACGTCCACGCCCATGTCGAGCGCGCGCTTCAGGTTGTCCAGCGCACCGGGCGCGCGTAGCACGCCGTCTTGCGGGAAGGCGACCAGTTGCAGGTCCAGGTAGGGTTTGACCTTTTCGCGTACGTGCAGCAGCGCTTCGGTGGCGAGCAGGCGCGGGTCACAGACGTCTACGTGCGAGCGGATGGCCAGCAGGCCGCGGGCAACGGCCCAGTCGCAATATGCCAACGCGCGTTCCACCAGCGCTTCCTGCGTCAACAGCGGCTTGAGTTCCCCCCACAGCGCGATGCCTTCCAGCAAGGTGCCGGACTGGTTCACGCGCGGCAGCCCGAAGGACAGCGTGGAATCCATGTGAAAGTGCGCGTCCACAAAGGGCGACGACACGAGCTGGCCGGCGGCATCGATCACGTGCCCGGCTTCGGCTTTCAGCGCGGGTTCCACCGCCGTGATGCGACCCTGCGCCACGCCGATGTCGACGTTGGTGCGCCCATCGGGCAGCGTGCAATTCTTGATAATCAGATCGAGCATGGGGTGATCCTAATGGAAGTTCAGTATTTCACAATGCCGCAAAAGTACCCCACCCTCGGGGTCGCGCGGAGCCGGCTCCGCCGGTCCGTCGCGATGCTCCCTTGAGGGGGAAGCGCGCAGCGCTTCGGGGCTGGGTCCCCGCTAGCGTTCGCCTTTGCGGTACGGCTTCATCAGCGCCTGGGGGTAGGCGGCGCGGCGCGCCATGACTACCAGGGCGAGGATGGACAGGATGTAGGGCAGCATCAGGTACACCTGATACGGTAGCTCGGGCAGGCCGGGCAAGGCCGCGCCGCCTTGTTGCAGGCGCAGTTGCAGCGCGTCGAAGAAGGCGAAGATCAACGCGCCCAGTAGCGCCTTGCCGGGCCGCCACGATGCAAACACCACCAGCGCCACGCACACCCAGCCGCGGCCGTTGACCATGTTGAAAAAGAACGCGTTGAACGCCGCCAGCGTCAGGAAGCTGCCGGCCACGCCCATCAGTGCCGACCCGGCCACAATCGCGCCGATGCGCAGTCGCGTGACGGACAGGCCCTGCCCTTCGGCGGCGGCGGGGTTTTCGCCCACCATGCGGATCGCCAACCCGACCGGGGTGCGGTTCAGCACCCAGGCAAGAATGGGCACGGCGGCCAGCGCGATCAGTGTCATGGGCGTCTGCCCCGCCAGCACCGGGCCGATCAGCGGAATGCCGTCCAGGAATTTCATCTCGGCAAACGGCGTGATCGTGGGCGGCGTGTTCACGCTGGGAAACGTCACCCGGTAAGCAAAGTACGACAGGCTGGTGGCAAGCAGCGTCACGCCCAATCCCGACACGTGTTGCGACAGGCCCAGCGGCACCGTCAGCACGGCATGCAGCAAACCGAACACGGCACCGGCAAAGGCCGCCGCCAACACGCCCACATACAGCGGCGCGCCCAGGTACACGACCAGCCAGCCGGTAAATGCCCCGGCGGCCATGATGCCTTCGATGCCCAGATTCAACACCCCCGCGCGCTCGCACAGCAGCACGCCCAAGGTGCCCAGAATCAACGGCGTCGCCAGACGCAGCACGGCGACCCAGAAGGCCGAGGAACTCAACAGATCCATCCATTCCATGGCGTGCTCCTCAAGCCCGGTTGCGGCGCAGGCGGTACTGCGCAAATAGCGTCGCGACCAGCATGGCAAGCAACGAGGTGGCGACGATGACGTCGGCGATGTAGTTCGGCACCGCGATGGCGCGGCTCATGCTGTCCGCGCCGACCAGCATGCCGGCGACAAAGATGCTGGCCAGGATCACGCCCAGCGGATGCAGCCCGGCCAGCATGGCGACGACCACGCCGGTGTAGCCATAGCCCGGCGACATATCCAGCGTGACGTAGCCGGTGCGGCCCGCCACTTCGATGGCGCCCGCCAGGCCGGCCAGCGCGCCGGACAACATCGCGGTGCCCAACATCACGCGGTTGACCGGCAGGCCCAGGAAACGCGAGGCGTGCGCGTTGGCGCCCACGGCGCGCATCTGGAAGCCGAACACCGTGTAGCGATTCAACAGCCACAAGCCCAGCGCCAGGCCCGCGGCCCACAGCAGCCCGGTGTGGGCGCGCGTGCGCTCGATCAGCTTGCCCAATTCCAGGTCGCCGTTAAGCGCCACGGACTGCGGCCAGCCCATCGCCATCGGGTCCTTCATGGGGCCGTCCAGCATCATGGACACGAACAGCAGCACGATGAAGTTGCCCAGCAAGGTGGTCACCACTTCGTCCACGCCCAGGCGGGTCTTGAGCAGCGCGGGAATCAGCAGCAGCAAGGCGCCGGCCAGCGCGGCCGCCAGCATCATGCCGCCGAACAGCACGGGCACGGGCAGATCGAACCCCGTGCCGTCGTGCAAGCCGCCGATGGCCACCGCCGCCAGCGCGCCCAGATACAGCTGGCCTTCGGCGCCGATGTTGTAGAAGCGCGCGCGAAACGCCACGGCACAGGCCAGGCCCGTCAGCATCAAGGGCGTGGCGCGGGTCAGCGTTTCAGACAGCGCGAAGCGCGAGCCGAACGCGCCTTCGAACAGCAGCGCGTAGGTGCGGCCCACGGGCGCGCCGGCCCAGGCGACCAGCAAAGTGCAGACCGCCAGGGTGAAGAGGATGGCCGCGATGGGGGCCAAGGCCAGCGCCAGGCGGCTGGGCTCGGGGCGGCGTTCCAGGATCAGTTTCATGCGAGTAAGGCTCGGTAAAGGGGGGCGCGGCAGGCGCGGCGCGCGACGGTACGAGTCGTCACGCGCGCGTTCCCGTCATGGCCAGGCCGACGGTGGCGGGCGTCCATTCGGCCACCGGTTTGACGGCCACCAGCTTGCCGCCGCACAGCACGGCGATGCGGTCGGCCAGCGCAAAGATTTCTTCCAGGTCTTCGGACACCAGCAGCACGCCGGCGCCGCGCGCGCGGGCGGCCAGCAGCTGCTCGCGCACATAGGCGACCGCGCCAATGTCCAGGCCCCAGGTCGGCTGGTCGGCCACGATGAAGCGCGGTTCGCGCGCCAGCGTGCGGCCCAGGATCAGCTTTTGCATATTGCCGCCCGACAGGCTGCGCGTGCGCACATCCAACGAGGCCGCGCGCACATCGAACTGCTTGGCCAGTGACGCGGCGTAGGCGCGGCCGGCGCGTGCGCGGATCAAACCGTAGCGCGCGAAGCGCTTGTCTTTGAGGTCTTCAACGATGGCGTTTTCCCAAAGCGGGCTGTCGCCGATCATGCCTTCGCCGTGGCGGTCTTCGGGGATGCGGCCGACGCGGGCAGCGGTCCAGCCGGCGGGCGTGGTGGGCGCGGGCGCGTGTTCCGCGCCCAGCCGGATGGTGCCGTCGCTGGGGTGGCGCAGGCCGGTCAGCACCGATACCAGCGCCTGCTGGCCGTTGCCGGCCACGCCCGCGATCGCCACGATTTCATGTTTGTGGACGGTCAGGTCCAGGCTGTCCAGGCGCAGCGCGCCATCGCGGCCGTCGCGCACGGTCACTTGCGACAAGGTCACGACCGGCGCGGCCTGTTCGGCGGCGGCCACCGCCTCGGCGCGCGGCATGACGACCTTGCGGCCCACCATCAATTCCGCAAGCTCGGCGGGGCTGGTGCCGGCGGTGTCGCGTTCGGCCACCAGCTTGCCCTGGCGCAGCACGGCCACGCGGCGCGATACGGCCATCACTTCGTCCAGCTTGTGCGAAATGAAGATGACGGCCAGGCCGTCGTCGACAAAGCCGCGCAAGGTGGCGAACAGATCCTGTACTTCTTGCGGCGTGAGCACCGCGGTGGGCTCATCCAGGATCAGCACGCGCGCGCCGCGATACAGCGCCTTCAGGATTTCAACGCGCTGTTTTTCGCCGACGGACAAGCCGCCCACGCGCGCGTCCGGGTCCACGCCCAGGCCGAAGCGCTGGCCCAGTTCAACCAGGCGGCGGCGTGCCTTGGCGCGGCCCGAGGCCAGCTTCCACAGCGATTCCGTGCCGACCATGATGTTGTCCAGCACGCTCAGGTTGTCGGCCAGGGTGAAGTGCTGATGCACCATGCCCACGCCCGCCGCCAGCGCGGCGTCGGGCCGGTCGGGCGGCAGGGGCTTGCCGAACACGTCAATGCTGCCGGCATCGGCCACATAGTGGCCGAACAGAATCGACACCAGCGTCGATTTGCCGGCGCCGTTCTCGCCCAGCAAGGCCAAGACCTCGCCCTGCCGTAGCGTCAGCGAGATATCGTCGTTGGCCGTCAGGCTGCCGAACCGTTTGGTGATCCCTGTCAGTTGCAGGGCGAGAGGCGCTTGATTCATCGTGCCGAGGACTTGGGTTCTTTGTCGTTGACCTTGACGGCGAAGCTGCCATCCAGGATGGCCTTCTGCTTGGCGTCGACCTTGGCGATGAGATCGGCCGGGATCTTCTTTTCGAAGGTACCCAGCGGCGCGAGAGACGAGCCCTTGTGCTTCATCAGCGAATACTGGCCGTAGTCTTCAGCCTTGAACGTGCCGGCCTTGACCTGCTTGAGGGCTTCGTCGATGGTCGGTTCCATGCTCCACAACGCGGATGCCACGACGGTTTCGGGGTACTGCGGCTGCGTGTCGATCACGTTGCCGATAGCCAGCTTGCCGCGTTCCTTGGCGGCATCCGACACGCCGAAACGCTCGGCGTACAGCACGTCCGCGCCCTTGTCGATCATGGCGAAGGCGGCTTCCTTGGCCTTCGGGGGATCGAACCACGAACCGATGAAGGTCACGGTGAATTCGGCCTTCGGGTTCACTTCCTTGGCGCCTTCAATGAAGGCTTGCATCAGGCGGTTCACTTCGGGGATGGGGTAGCCGCCCACCAGGCCGATCTTGCCCGTCTGGCTCATGCCGCCGGCGATCATGCCGGTCAGGTACGCGGGTTCCTGGATGTAGTTGTCGAACACCGAGAAGTTGGGCTGCTGCGGCTTGCCCGACGAGCCCATCAGGAAGGCGGTCTGCGGATAGTCCTTGGCCACCTTGCGCGCGGCGGCTTCCACGGCGAAGGCTTCACCGACGACCAGCTTGTTGCCCTGCTCGGCGTACTGGCGCATCACGCGCTCGTAGTCGGCGTTGGTGACGTTTTCCGAGAAGGTGTAGTCGATCTCGCCACGGTCGCGCGCGGCGGTCAGCGCCTTGTGGATGCGCGACACCCATTGCTGCTCGACCGGCACCGTGTAGATGGCGGCAACCTTGGTCTTGGCGGGGGCTTGGGCTTGCGCCGCGCCCGAGAACAGCAGCACGCCGGTGGCGGCGGCCGCGGCCAGCTTGAGCAGGCCACGGCGGGCAATGCCGCCTGCGGACGAGGGGGACAGGGATTTCATGCGGGTGACTCCTTCGCGGGGGATGGAAACGTGATGGGATGGCAGCGATGCGGCGGCGGCACGGTGTGTGCCGGACAGCGCCGGGCACGGCCGGCAATGCGGGTGTCGCGCGGATTCGCGGTCCAACGTGCCACGGTCCCGGCCACCGGCGGACAAGCCGGGGCAATCGGACGAAAACGTGGGCGTGGGATCGGTCATCGGATGGGGACGCCGGAAGGCGCGTCCCATCCACATGGTCGGGTTCGCTGCCAGTCCTGGCGAAGCAAGTTGTATGCCATGCGCTTGCCCTGCACTAGTCGGGGAAACCTGATGGCCGGGCGGAATTATAGGCACCCTGGCAGGGAAACGTGGCACCAATTTGGTGCCTGCCGTCCCAAGGGATGGACACGGCGCGTGGAAAACCGCGTTTTGGTGCGCGGGCGCGTTCGCCAAGCGCCGCGCGGGCGGCAGGCCCATTAAAATCGCCGCTTCGGCCGTGCGTGGCGCGGCAAGCTGGAAGATCCATGCAAGACATTCAATTGCTGCTCGAGCAATACGGCGGGTGGCTGGTGTTCGCCAACGTCCTGGTCGAACAGGCGGGCCTGCCCGTGCCCGCCTACCCCATGTTGATCGCTGCCGGTGCGTTGGGCGGCGCGGCGGGTTGGCTCGCGCCGTGGCTGGCCGCAACCGTTGCCTGCCTGTTGGCCGACACGCTTTGGTATGTGGCCGGCCGCCGATATGGCGCGCGGCTGTTGGGCGTGGTTTGCAAGATGTCCTTGTCGCAGGATTCCTGCATACGCCAGACGCAGCGCCTGTACCTGCGCATTGGCGTGCGCGCCTTGCTGGTGTGCAAGTTCCTGCCCGGCGCGGGCGCGCTGTCCACCGTCATGGCCGGGCTGACCGGCACGGCGTATCGGCGCTTCCTGGTCTACGACCTGGTCGGCGCGATGATCTGGGCGGGTTCCGCGCTGCTGCTGGGCGGGCTGTTCCACAGCGTCATCAACGACGTGCTGGATGTGCTGGGCACCTACGGCCCGATGGGTTTGGGTGTGCTGGCGGCGGTGCTGGCGCTGTACATACTGGCGCGCTTTTTGCGCCGCAAGATCCTGCTGCGCAGCCTGCGCGTCATCCCGCGCGTGTCGGTCGACGAGCTGATGCAATGGCGTCAGGACGGCCGCAACACGCTGGTCTTTGACGTGCGGCCCGACGCGCAAGGCGACGGCGCGCGCATTCCCGGCGCCATCGCCGTGGACCTGAAGGCGCCCCTGCCCAAGCTGGACGCGCAGGCGCTGGATTCCGACATCGTGGTCTATTGCGCCTGCCCGAACGAGGTCTCGGCCGCACTGCTCGCCTCGCGCCTGCGCGCCGCGGGATACCCCAAGACGTGGGCGCTGCGCGGCGGCTACGAAGCGTGGATGGAGCGCAATCAAGAGGCTTGATCGAAAGCGGGCGACACGTGAGACCGGTGACCCGTGGCACCCGGTTGCCCGGTCTGGTCCCTGGCCAACCGTCTTGCGCGATGTCGGAATTCGGCTCCCCCTGATACGCGCTATCAGACTCCTCCTATAGACCTGCCCCGCGTCTATTGCGCAAGATCTTGGCTTCGGGTTGAGGTCCAGGGCGCCGTGCCTCTTGCATGCCGGCCTGGTTCCCGTCGACAAGGAGGTCTTGCATGGCAGCCCCTGTTGTCGGTGCGCTTATCTGGGGATATCGCGCCTACCGTGCTTACGCCGCCTACGAAACGGCGCAAACCGCCATCGAAACGGCCGAGACGCTGGCGCAGATCGGCCAGCGCAAGAACGAGGTCCAGACCATCCTGAAAGATGCCATCAGCGGCATGAAGAAAGAGATCGACATCAAGAGCTCGACGTTCGTGCGCACTGGCGGCAACGTCACGGTGTCGCGCGGCCGCCGTGAAAACGTGACGTACCGGCAGTACATCGGACGCAAGATCCCATTCCGGCCGGTAATCAGCATGGTGTGCCAGTGGGCGCTGAAGTCACCGCTGGTCGTGCCCAGACGGATACGCAAGAAGATCCCGGGCGAGGTCATCGAAACCACGATCGATATCGCGCTCAAGCAGACCACGGCGTCGCTGGTGTTTGAAGCGGTGGATGACCTGCTGGCGTGGCAAAGCCCTTTGAAAGCGGAACCTAACTACAACGCCGCGTCGCGCGCGGCGATGCTGGGTGACCCGCCGACGCGACCCCTGCGCATCAGTGAATATTTCCCCTTCTGGCCAAGGCCGAAAGGCAGCCTGGCGCCGGATTTGGTCATCGTGGAATACCGCCAGCAGCCGTTTGAGGTCGACAACGTGTTCGCGGCGGTGGAGATCAAGTTTCCGAACGACTGGGTCAGGGATGTGCAGATGCAGGACTATGTGAGGCTGATGAACAGGAATACCGACAAGGTTGCTTTGCTTCGCGTCCCGGAGGACTGCACCGGATTCCGCCCCGCAAAGGACTCCAGCGGCGTGCAGCCGCCAAGGAAAAGACGATGAGTACGAGCCATCCCTTGATTGACGACGATGACCTGTCCGGCATGATCGACGATCTGAAAAAGTGGCCGCACACTTCCATTGGCTACGGTGACTTTGAACTGTCGACCACGTTGTTCTTGACGTTCTACTTCAGCTACCAGCCAGCGCACTGTCTTCAGACAACGCTGGCGATGATAGAAGTGAAGGAAGCGTTCGAAAAGTTGCTGGGCCACCCTTTCACCATCGCGACGCATCCCCATTCCGAACGTCCACACTCCTATGGATCAAAGCGGCTTGGCGACATACGGGAATGGGCAAGGTTGATCCCGGTCGAAAAGACGTTTTCGGCGAAGTTCACCGACGAAAAGAACCATCAAAGTTCGCCGCTTCATTCTGCGTACTTGTGGCGAACGGCCGACTGGCGCGATGGAGGAGAAGACTATTCATCGATCCAGTTTTATTACCGCTGGCAATGGTGGCTGGAGAACAAGGACGCGTGGCGGCGGTTCGTGCTGGATGCGATCGGCCGCCTGAAGCCGGCCCAGGTCTACAGCGGCTTTTCAATGGGAAACCCGCTGGAATTCGGCATGCGTGCCGAAACAGCGGTATGGGATCGCGCGTTGGCGCCACATTTTTATGGCCTGGATACCGATTACCCATTCGGCATGTCGCTCACGCCGCAGTTGCCTTCCGGCATCCGTCCACCCACCTGGGGCTTCTTCCTGTCCGACATCTGGCGCAATAAGGCGTCTCTTTCCAGCGAAGACGTGATCGCGCAACTTGCCGATCCGCGTATCCGTATCGACGCCCTCAGTGGCGGTCATTGGATCGAGCTGGGGCCGCAACCCGAGCTCTATCCGGTGGAAGACGGCGTGCCCGCGCTTCCCGTTTTGCTCAACCGGCTGCTGCGCAGAATTCGCCACCCGCAGCTGGATCTGGTCGGCTTTGGCGAATGGGACGGCGACCCGAACGAACGCTTCAACCGTCGCGACACTCAGCGTTGGCTGGCGCGGTTCGACGATGACAGCGATTGGCCCACGCCGGATATTCGTGGTCATGAACCGGGGGCGCCGGCGGTCGATCCCGTACCCACCCACGTCGTCGCGGGCAGCACGATTCCGTCTGAGGGCTGGTGGTACACGCTGGCGCAAGACCAGTCACGCCGCTACTTCAAGGCCGACGACGTCGCGCCACCCATCTCCCAGGACACCTCGCGCGGGCGCGTCATCTGGCAACGCGATATCGACCAGCGGGCGCCTGAACCTGAACCGGCGCGCGGCGCTGAAACGGGCCAGCTTGCCCCTCGCGCCGGTCAGTGGCGCGCGCACGAAGTGGCCGACGTCTGGTGCGTCGTGGCCAAACATGAGCCCTTGCCGGCGTACCAAGGGCGCCCAATAACGTGGCGGTGGATGCACGAAGCCGTGGCCGCGCCCGCGGGCGCCGCGCACGGTCGGTCGGGCCAGGCCTGCCCCTACCCCGGCACATGGACGTGCCAGGAATTTGCCACGGGCCCCCAGACCTTCATGCATCAGACGATCTTCCCGCAGATCAATGGGCAGGACGTCACCTGGGTACTGGTGACATTCATGAAATAACCGGCCCAGGCTGATGATCGGCCCTGCGACGCGTTGTGGCCGCGCGGGCTCGTTTGGATGCACGCCGGGGTGGGCGAGGCTTGTTGCCAAGCGCATAATTCCAGTTCAGCCCGCAATACAGGTGGGCGGCTACAGGAGAGACGAATGCGGTTGTTGTTTTTGGGTGCCGGCGGCACGGGCGGATATTTCGGCGGGCGCGCCGCGCAGGCGGGCGCGGATGTGACCTTTCTGGTGCGCGAACCGCGCGCCGCGCGCTTGCGCGAACAAGGCTTGCGCATCAAGAGCCCGCTCGGTGATGCCACCTTGCATCCGAAGCTGGTCACGCAGCAGACGCTGCAAGGCACCTATGACGTGGTTGTGCTCAGTTGCAAGGCGTACGACCTGGCCAGCGCCATCGACGCCATCCGCCCCGCTGTCGGTCCGGACACCGCCGTGCTGCCCATCATGAACGGCGTGCTGCAATACGACGTGCTGGACCGCGAATTTGAACCGCATCGCGTGTTGGGCGGGCTGTGCCAGATCAACGCCACGCTGGGCCCGGACGGCGAAGTGGTGCACCTGGGCAAGCACGCGAATATCGTCTTCGGCGAACGCGCGGGCCCGGCGCGCAGCGAGCGTTGCGTGGCGCTGGAACAGGCTCTGGCCGGCGGTGAATATGTCAGCCGCCTTAGCGAAGACATCCACCAGGACATGTGGGAAAAGTACGTGATGCTGACCACGCTGGCCGCCGCCACGTGCCTGATGCGCGGCTCGATCGGCCAGATTGCGTCCACCGACGACGGCATCGATATCCTGAAAAGCCTGCTGCAAGAATCGCAGGCCGTGGCCGCCGCTTCCGGCCATGCGGTGCGTCCGGAGGCCGATGCGTTTGTGCAGAACTTGATCAGCGACCGCACGCAACCCATGACGGCGTCCATGTTCCGCGACCTGCGCCAGGGCCTGCCGGTGGAAGCGGACCACATTGTGGGCGACATGGTGCATCGCGCCCACACGCTGGGCGTGGACGCGACCTATCTGCGCGTGGCCTATTCGCATTTGCAGGTGTATCAGGCGCAGCGCGCGGCCGCTGCCGGTTGATTGGTCCGGGTGGGTCTATGGGTTCATGATCCATTGATTCATGATCCATTGATGCATGGATTGCAAAAAACTCGTCCCTTTTGATGGGTTTGTTGTTCGGAATTGACCGAATAGTATGGATTGCCAGATTCGGGGCGGCAGGCGGCGCATCGTGCACCGCCTGCCGCCCCGCCCCTTTCCCAGGAGCAAGACCATGAAAATCGCATTGATCGGAATCACGGGCCGTGTGGGCTCGCGCGTGGCGGACGAACTGCTCAAGCGCGGCCACCAGGTAACGGGCATCGCCCGCAACCCAGCCGACGTCAACGCCCAGCCCGGCCTGACCATCCAGCAGGGCGACGCCACCGACCCCGCCACCTTGACCCCCCTGCTGGCCGGCCACGACGCCGTGGTCAGCGCCACGCGCTTCGTGTCGACCGACGCCAAGCCCCTGATCGCCGCCGTGAAGAACGCGGGCGTGCCGCGCCTGCTGGTGGTCGGCGGCGCGGGCAGCCTGCTGGTGGCGCCCGGCACGCTGCTGATCGACACCCCCGAATTTCCGGATGCCTACAAACCCGAGGCGCGCGCCGGCGTCGTGTTCCTGGACACGCTGCGCCAGGAAAAGGTGCTGAACTGGACGTTCCTGTCGCCCTCGGCAATGTTTGAGCCGGGCGAGCGCACCGGCCAGTTCCGCCTGGGCGAAGACCACCTGCTGGCCGATGACGAAGGCAAGAGCTGGATTTCGATGGAGGACTACGCGATTGCGCTGGCCGACGAAATCGAAACCCCGCAGCATGCGCGCCGCCGCTACACGGTGGGCTACTGAAGCCGCCGCCGGCCCCTGCCGCCAAGGTACCTGGGAGCCCGTCAAGGGCTCCTTTTTCAATTGTGCAAGCCTGCCGGAACCCGCCTTTTTGTTTGTAAACTGGCAGGCCGCCAGCCGGCGTATCCAGAAGTTGTCCGTATGCGTATGAAGTGCAAATCCTTGGCCGCCTGTGTGCTGCTTGCGTCCCAAAGCCTGGCCTGCGCGCCCGCGCTGGCGGCCGCGCCGCAGTCGAACAAGGAGATCGTCGTTGCGTTTTTTCGCATGATGTTCCAGGACCGCGACGTCGATGAGGCCGTGCGCCTGTACGTCAGCCCCAACTATGTGCAGCACAACCCTTACATGCGTGAGGGCGTCAGCCCCATGGTTGATTTCTTCCCGCCTTATTTCGGCCAGCATCCGCAAGCCATCGTCGACATCAAGCGTGTGATCGCCGAGGGCGATCTGGTGGTGATCCACAATCAATGGCGTGATTCGCCTGAAGATCGGGGTCAGGCCATCGTCGACATCTTTCGGGTCGACAAAGGAAAGATCGTCGAACACTGGGACGTCAGCCAGGAAATTCCCGAGAACCCCGCCAATCAGAATGGCATGTTCTAACAAGGCCGCCATGTCACGCATCGAAGCCGTAGAGTTGCCCCGGTCCTACCTGCTGTTGAACCACGGCCCCACCGTGCTGGTCACCAGCGCCCATGGCGCATCGCGCAACGTGATGGCGGCCGCGTGGGCGATGCCGCTGGATTTCAATCCGGCCAAGATGCTGGTGGTGGTGGACAAGAACACCTACACGCGCGAACTCATCGAAGCATCGGGCGAATTCGCGCTGTGCATACCGTCGCGCGCGCAGGCCGCGGCCACCTTGAAGGTGGGCTCGGAAACGGGCCGGGGCGTGGACAAGTTCGAACACTGCGGGCTGACCACGTTTGCCGCCAGCAAGATCGGCGCGCCGCTGGTCAGCGACTGCCTGGGCTGGCTGGAATGCAAGGTCGTGCCCGAACCGCACAACCAGCAGGCTTATGATCTGTTCATCGGCGAAGTCGTGGCCGCGTGGGCCGCGCCCGATGTGTTCTCGCAAAACCGCTGGCACTTCCCCCAAGACGAGCGCCGTTCGATTCACTATGTGGCGGGCGGTTCGTTCTTTGCCACCGGCCAGCCCTTCAACGTTTCAGAACCGGAGTAGCCCCTATGCGCAGCGTGTATCTTGCGGGGTTCGACGTCTTCCTGCCCGATGCCGTGGCGCATGGCCAGCGGCTCAAGGCCTTGTGCGCGACGTACGGATTCGAGGGGCTTTTTCCCTTGGACAATACGGCGCCGCAAGACCTGTCGGGCGCGGCACTGGCGCAGTGGATCTATCGCGAGAACGTCGCGCTGATCCGGCGTGCCGACATGGTGATGGCCAACTTGAATGCGTTCCGGGGTACCGAGCCGGATTCGGGCACGGCCTTCGAGGTGGGCTACGCCATCGCCTGCGGCAAACCGGTATGGGGCTATACCAGCCAGGCGGGATCGCTGATCGATCAGGTGGCGGTGGGGGCGGCGGCCGACGACGGCGCCGCGCGCATGGTCGACGCCGATGGCTACACGGTGGAAGACTTCGGCTTGAATCTGAACCTGATGCTGGCGTGCAGTGCGCGCATTGTGGTGGGCAAGGCTTCCGATTGCCTGGCCCGCATGGCGCAGGACGCCGGCGGGAGCCGGTAATAGCGCCAGTCGCCGCCGCTTACTTCGCCACCACTTACTTCGCCGCCTTCTTGCGCGTTGCCTTCTTCGCCACCGGCGTACCCAGATACCCCATCACCGCATCCACCACGGCCTCTTCCAGCTTCTCGGTGGAAAAGCCCGCGGGCGGCTCCAACGCCGCCGCGTGCACCAGCGATTCCATGATGCGCAGCACCACATAAGTCGCCAGATCGCGATCCTGCTGCGCGATCTCGGCCCGGTGCAGTTCCAGCAGATGCCGCATGCGGCGGTGAATGTCCTGGTCGGCCATGCTGTGTTCGCGCGGCGTGTCGAACAAGGGGAATTCCCGTTCCAGCACGCGGTGCAGCGCGGGTTCCAGCAGGTGCGCGTGCAGCATGGCCTGCACGATGGCGGCCACGCGCTCTTTCAGCGTCGCGGCGGGATTGCTGTTCAGCACATCGTCGATGACATCCAGCATCTGGTTGTCATGGCGCTGGTGCAGCGCCGCGATCAGCGCGTTCTTGTTGGGAAAGTACTGGTACAGCGACCCGACGCTGACACCCGCCGTTTCAGCGATCAGATTGGTGTTGGTGCCCGCGTAGCCGTGCGAGGCCAGAACGTGAGCCGTCGCTTGCAGGATCGTGTCGACGGTGTGCTGGGAACGGAGCTGGCGCGGCGATTTTCGGGGCTGGGGAATGGCGGTCATGGATGCGTTGAAAGGCGAGTATCAAACCTGAGCAATGGCTCATGGAATTTACGGCAGGCAATCTGATTTTTTACCCGCAAGCGCGGATTATGCCATCGACGAATTCAGTCGCGATGGTGTCAGATCGCCACGCCCTTTTCACGCACGCTTTCTCAATGGCCGACGTCAGACCGTGGCGGCCATTTCCAGCACTTCGTCGTCCACGGGCTGCGTCTGGCCGTCTTTCAGCTGTTGCAGGTGGTCGGCCAGTTCGGCGATGGTCAGGGCGATCAGGCCGTGCTGGGCGGCGTAGCGTTCAAGCGAGGCGCCGCGCATCATGGTGCCGTCGGGGTTCATCAGTTCGCACAGCACGCCGGCCGGGCGCAGGCCGGCCAGCACGGCCAGGTCGACCGAGCCTTCGGTGTGACCGCGTCGCGTCAGCACGCCACCGGGCTGCGCGCGCAGCGGGAAGACGTGGCCGGGGCTCACGATGTCTTCGCTTTGCGCGGTCGGCGAAATCGCCGCGCGGATGGTGGTGACGCGGTCCACGGCGGACACGCCGGTGCTGACGCCGTCGCGCGCCTCGATCGACACGGTGAATGCGGTGGCGAAGCGGCTTTGGTTGCGCGTGACCATGGGCGGAAGTTCCAGGCGGTCCAGCGTTTCGCCGGGCAGGCACAGGCAGACGATGCCGCTGCCGTCGCGGATCAGTTGCGCCATGACGGGCACGGTCAGCTTGTCGGCGGCGACGATAAGGTCAGCTTCGTTCTCGCGATCGAAGTCGTCCATGAGGATGACGGGACGGCCCAGGCGCAGATGATGCAGCGCGCGCTGCAAACGGGCGGCGAACGGTTGCGAAGCCAGGCTGGGGAGGGACTGCGGGGTATTGAGGTTGGACATTGAAACGCTCTCGCAAAATGAAGGGGGCGAAAAACGTTTCAGGGCTAATCGACAGCCAAGCACAATACGACGTTCCAGGCGCAAGTGCGCCTGGATGAGGGGTGTTGTGCCGGCACATCTTCTCTCATCCGGACTATGACCGTCGGCTCTGGCATCTCACCAGATCTGCTGACCCCGATGTCCGTGAAGGACGCCGGGCGCTCGCGGGCTCGCCACATTGCATGGCATACCGCCGGTGGGGAATTGCACCCCGCCCTGAAGACGTACTGCATGTCGTGTTAACGACATCGGCGATTGTACGCCTGTCCGCGCGGGGAGTGGGACAGGCCGGGCGGGGAGCGTGTACGCCGAGTTTCAGGGGACGGATTTGTCGGCCGGGGCCGCCTGGGTCGGGGCCGTTTTGGTTGCTGCCCGCTTCGTTGCTGCCTTCTTCAGTGCAGTCTTCTTCTGTGCTGCCTTTCTCGGTGCAGCCTTCTTCGTCGCTGCGTTCTTCGTTGCAGCCTCCTTCGGTGCTGCCTTCTTCGGTGCTGCCTTCTTCGCTGCGGCCTTCGTCCGCGGCTCCGCCACCTTCTCCACCTTCTCCACCACCGCTTCCGCCGCTTCCTTCGATGCCTTCTTATCCGTCTTCTTCTTCGGCAGCGCCAGCATCGTGCCTCGGCACGGCGGGGTGCCGCACAGGCAGCGGTAGCCTTCTTTCAGCGCCTTGGTGATGCGGCCGTCCAGCACCAGCCCGTAGTCGTACGACAGCTCGGTGCCGCGCGGGATGTCCTGCAAGGCCACGATGTAGACGCGCTTGCCGTGCTTGCCTTCCTGCGCTTCGCAATTGGGCTGACAGGAATGGTTGATCCAGCGCGCGTCATTGCCTTGGTCGCCACCGTCGATCACGCGGCCGGAACTGAGCGCGAAGAAGAACGTGTGGAACGGATCGTCCGGGTTGGTCGGATGGCGCCGGTCGGCTTCCTTGGCGCTGATGCGCGCGCCGCCGTACTCGATGATGCGTGTGCCCGCGGGGATCTTGCGGGCGGCGAAGACGCCATTGCCATGCAACTTCGAGCGGCGAACGACGTGCCAGGGCTTGATCGGGGTGGCTTCGGTGGTCATGGAGGCGTGGGGCGAGACGGTGGGGGAATGAGACGAAACAGAATTATATCGACGCGCTTGTGACACGGATGACAGGCGTATAGTGAGCGCCGCCTTGTCTTTACTTGATATTCATCATGATCGTCCGTCCGCGGCCTTCCGCGTTGGGTTTGTTCTTTGTGTTGCGCGGTTCCATCATCCCGCGCATTCTCAGCAGGATCCTCGTCATCACGCTGTTGTCCTGCGTGGTGGTGTGGATGTACCACCGCCAGTGGTTCTCGCCCGCGCACCTGACGGCGGTGCCGTTTTCGCTGTTCGGGCTGGCGCTGTCGGTGTTCATGGGGTTTCGCAACAACGTCTGCTATGACCGTTGGTGGGAAGCCCGCAAGCAATGGGGCGACCTGATCGTGCAGGCGCGCAGCCTGGCGCGCGAAAGCGCTGTGCTGCTGGCCGCCAGCACCGCCAACCCGATCCAGGAACGGCTGGTGCGGCGCTGCATCGGTTTCGGTTATGGCCTGGCGGCGCGGCTGCGCGGGCAGGACATGGTCGATGCGGTGCGCCCCTGGGTGCAGCAAGACGAACTGGACACGCTGGCCGGTTGCCGCAACGTGCCCGACGCCCTGCTCATGGCCATCAACCGGGATCTGGCCGGCTGCCTGCGGCGCGGCGAACTCAGCGACATTCTTTACCAGGGCCTGACCCAACGCGTAGCCCAGTGCGCCGCCATCCAGGCCGCCTGCGAACGCATCAAGTTCACGCCCTGTCCGTTCGCGTATTCCTTGCTGCTGCATCGCACGGCATGGCTGTTCTGCCTGCTGCTGCCGTTTGGCCTGGTGGGCACGCTGGAATATCTGACGCCCGTGGCGGTCATCATCATTGCCTACACCTTCTTTGGGCTGGACGCGTTGGGCGACGAGCTTGAGGACCCCTTCGGCCTGGAAGAAAACGACCTGCCCCTGTCGGCGCTGGCCCGCGTCATCGAGATCGATTTGCTGGAAGGCCTGGGCGTGCGCCCGCTACCGGAACCGGCCGTGCCGCAGGACTACATCCTGCGCTGAGCGCCGCTTCAGGCCACCGGGCCGGTCAGCGGCAGCATGGTTTCCTTCAGCCGACGCAGCACAAAGCAAGACTTGCTGTGGCGGATGCCGGGGATGCGGTACAGCTGCTCGCGCAGCAGCCGTTCGTAGTCGCGCGTGTCGCGCACGGCGATGCGGATGTAGTAGTCGTAATCGCCCGACACCAGAAACGCTTCCAGCACTTCGGGGATGGCCGCCAGCGCGCGGCCGAACTCGTACAAGGTTTCTTCGCTGTGGCTTTCCAGCGTCACATGCACGATGACCGTGTCCATGAAGCCCAGGCTGGCCGGGTCGATGTCCACGGTGTAGCCCCGGATGACGCCGGCGCCCTCCATCCGCTTGATGCGATTCCAGCAAGGGGTAGACGACAGCCCCACCGCCGCGCCGATCTCATTCAAGCTGGCGCGCGCGTTCTCTTGCAGCACCTTCAAAATGGCGAGGTCAAACTTGTCCAGGTTCATTTTCTTTGATTCCTCCAAATCAAAGATGAATTTACTCCGGCTCACCCGTATTCGTGGAAAAGAAGATAAAAATTCTGCGCGCCTACGAATAAGATAGATAGCATGAACGATCGCCTGCACTCCACCGCCGCCGCCGCGCTAGCCGCCACCGAAGCCCCTCCTGCCAACGGGGCCAAGATTCTGCTCGATACGCTGATTGCGAACGGCGTCGATACCGTGTTCGGCTACCCGGGGGGCGCGGTCCTGCCGCTGTACGACGCCTTGTACGCCGAGCCGCGCCTGCGCCACGTGCTGGTGCGCCATGAGCAGGCCGCCGTGCACGCCGCCGAGGGCTATGCCCGCAGCACCGGCCGCACGGGCGTGGTGTTCGTGACCTCCGGCCCCGGCATGGCCAACACCACCTCCGGCCTGCTGGACGCGATGTGCGATTCGATTCCGGTGCTGTGCATCAGCGGCCAGGTCGCTACCGCCGCGATCGGCACCGACGCCTTTCAGGAATGCGATGCCATTGGCATTTCGCGTTCCGTCACCAAATGGAATACCCAGATCCGCGCCGTGGACGACGTGGCCAACGTGGTGGGGCGCGCCTTTGAACTGACCCGGCAGGGCCGACCCGGCCCGGTGCTGGTGGACTTTCCGAAAGACGTCCAGCTGGCCGTGCCGCGCGACGCGGATGACGATGTGCCGGGCCTGCCGTCGCAGCAAAAGCTGGCCGCGCTGCGAGCGCGCCGGCAGTCGGGCAAGCTGGCGGCCAAGTTGCCGCAGTCGGCCGTGCGCCGCGCCGCCGCGTTGATCGCACAGGCCAAGCGTCCCATCTTCTACGGCGGTGGCGGCCTGGTGAATGCCGGCCCTGAGGCCTGCCAGGCCTTCACGGATCTGGTGCGCCACACCGGCGCGCCGTGCACGTTGACGCTGATGGGCCTGGGCGCCTTCCCCGCATCCGACCCGCGGTTTGTCGGCATGCTGGGCATGCACGGCACCGTTGAAGCCAACCTGGCCATGCACAACGCCGATCTGGTCGTGTGCATCGGCGCCCGGTTCGACGACCGCATCACCGGCAAGCTGTCCGAGTTTTGCCCGCACGCCCGCAAGATCCATATCGACATCGACCCCGCCTCCATCAACAAGGTGGTGCGCGTGGACGTGGCGTTGGTGGGCGACTGCCTGCCGCTGGTGCGCGCGCTGCGCGCCGAACTGGGCGACGCACCGCTGGAGCCCGCGCGCCTGGCGCCGTGGTTCAAGCGCATCGAGGCCTGGCGCGCGCAGGACTGCCTGGGCTTCACGCCTGCCGCCGACGCCATCTTGCCGCAGCACCTGATGTCCAGCCTGAACGCCGCGCTGGCCGATCGCGACGCCATCGTGTCCACCGACGTGGGCCAGCACCAGATGTGGGCCGCGCAATACCTGCGTTTCGACAAGCCGAACCGCTGGTTGACGTCGGGCGGCGCCGGCACGATGGGCTATGGCGTGCCCGCCGCCATCGGTGCGCAGGTGGCGCATCCCGACAAGACCGTGGTGTGCGTCAGCGGCGATGCATCGGTGCTGATGAACATCCAGGAACTGTCCACCGCCATGCAACACCAGACGCCCGTGAAGGTCGTGCTGTGCAACAACGGCTACATGGGCATGGTGCGCCAATGGCAGGAACTGATCCACGGCGGCCGCTACAGCCACAGCTATAACGCGTCGCTGCCTGACTTTGTGGCGCTGGCGCGCGCGTTCGGCTGGGGCGCGGCGCGCGTGGATGATCCGGCCAAGCTGGACGCCGCGCTGGCCGAATGCCTGGCGCATGACGGGCCGTACTTTCTTGACGTGGCGGTGACCGCGCAAGAGAACTGCTTTCCGATGATGCCGGCGGGCCACGGCCACCAGAAGATGATGCTGGCCGAAGGCGTCTGGTACCAAGACGAGACGACCTGATCGCCTAGAACTGGATCGACAGGCCGCCGTCCACCACCAGCACGTGCCCGTTCACGTAGGACGCGGCCGGTGACGCCAGGAACACCGCCGCGCCGGCGATTTCTTCCGGCTCGCCCCACCGGCCCGTCGGATTGCGCGCGGCGATGCGCGGGCCGAAGCTCGGGTCCGCCACCATGGCCGCGTTGGTTTCCGTGGCGAACGTGCCCGGCGCGATGGCGTTGCTGGTGATGTGCTGGCCGCCAAATTCTGCCGCCAGCGCGCGCACCATGCCGGTCAAACCCTGCTTGGCGGCGGGATAGACCGCGTCGCCCGCCCTCGCCAATTCCCCCACCACCGACGTGATCGCGATCAGGCGCCCGCCGCCCTGGCGCACCATGCGTTCGGCCGCGAACTTGGCCAGCAGCATGCCGGCCACCAGATCGGTATCGATCAATTCTCGGATTTCGGCCGGCGTTGTGTCGCGCAGCGTCTTGCGGTTGCGTGCGCCCACGTTGTTGACCAGCACGTCCAGCCGGCCATGCTCGTCGTCCATGCGTTGAAAGGCGCGCGCCATGTCGGCGTCGTTGCTGACGTCGAACGGCAAGGCATGCGCGTCCAGGCCCGCATCGGCCAGCTCGGCCACGGCGGCGTCCACCGACGCGCTGTTGCGGCCGTTGATCAACACGCGCGCGCCGCAGCCGGCCAACGCGCGCGCAATGCAAAAGCCCAGTCCGCGCGCGGACCCGGTTATCAGCGCCACCTGGCCCGTCAGGTCGAAGTTACGCAAATAGGGAAGAGTGCTCATCAATGCTGTCCCGAATGTTCTATGGTCATTCCCTGAATTCCGGCGCCCAATGCAGCAGCCGCCGTTCCAGCCAGGTCACACAATAAACCAGCGCGATACCAACGATGGACAGCAGCGTTACGGCCGCGAACATGTCGGTGGCGTTCAAGGTGGCCAGCGCGGTGATCATCAGGTAGCCCATGCCCGTGGTCGACCCGACGAATTCGGCCAGCACCACGCCAATCAACGCAAAGCTGATGGCGTTGGGCAAGGCGGCGAATGTCCAGGCCGCGGCGGTGGGTATGCGCACCCGCCACAGGATCTGGCGCGGCGAGCCGCCCAGCGTGCGGCAGAAGTCCACCAGTTCACGCTCGACGCTGCGCCCGCCCTTGTAGGTGTTGAAGAACACCAGGAAGAACACCACGAACCACGATGTCACCACCTTGGAAGCCAGCCCCAGGCCGAAGAACATGGTGATGAGGGGCACGAAGGCGATGCGCGGCATCGAGTTAAACGCCACGATGAACGGGTTGAAGACGTCGGCCAGGAAGCGGCTGCGGCTCAGCGTCATGCCGACGATAAAGCCGCTGCCCACCCCCACCACCAGCCCCACCATCGTGGCTTGCAAGGTCAGCCAAAGATGCGGCCACACCGAGCGCGGGCCGGGTTGCAGCCATTCCCACAAACGCACCGCCACGCGGGACGGCTGGCTGATGAAGAAGGGGTCGAACAAGGTGTTCTGCGTGAACCACGGAATGCGCGTCAGCGTTTCCCATGACCCAAGAATGACGGCAAGAATCAGCACCTGCCACAACGTGATGCGGACTCGGCGCTTGATGCCGGCGCGGCGGTCCAGCCGTAGCTGGTCTTGCAAGGAATTTGAGGTTTCAGTCGGAATCATGGGGCAGGAAGAATCAGGCGGCGGCGCGGAACTGCTGGCCCAGCACGCTCCAGAGGCTTTGCACATGGGCGACGAACTGCGGCGTTTCACGCAGCGTGAACACGTCGCGCGGATGCGGGATGCGGATGCGTTCATCGAGCAGCACGCGGCTGGGCGGGCCGGACAGCACCACCACGCGGTCCGACAGCAGGATGGCTTCGTCCAGGTCGTGCGTGACCATCACGATGGTCTGGCCCAGCTTGCGCCAGATCTCCATCAGCTCGCGATGCAGGTGCGTCTTGGTGTGTGTGTCCAGCGCGCCAAAGGGCTCGTCCAGCAGCAGGATGCGCGGCTCGACAGCCAGGCTCATCAACAGCGCCACGCGCCGCCGCATGCCGCCCGACAGCTGGTGCGGAAAGGCGTCGGCGAAGTCGCTCAGGTGGCCAAGCTCAAGCAGTTCGGCCACGCGCTGCGCGATCTTGTCGGCGGCCACGCCGTGAAACTTCAGCCCCAGCGCCACGTTCTTCTTGACGCTGAACCACGGCAGCAAGGTGTCTTTCTGAAAGATGTAGCCCAGTGCTGGCGGCACCTGCCCGTCCACTTGCCGGCCATCCACGTGGATGCTGCCGGTGGTGGGCCGCAAAAAGCCGGCGATCATGTTCAGCAGCGTGCTCTTGCCGCAGCCCGAGGGGCCGACGATGGAGACGAATTCACCCGCTTCGATGGTCAGGCTGACGTCGCCCACCGCATGCGTCGTGCCCTGGCGTGACTGGTACGCCTTGCCGACCTTGTCCAGCGTAATCATCAAAGGCCCCGCGCTTTGCGCACGAAGCTCATGTTCACGCATTTGGCATAGGGCACGGTCTTGATTTCGTCATTGGAAAACTGGCGGCCGTCGCCCATGATGGCCGTCATGCGGTTGTATGCGTCTTCGGTGATGATGTTGTCTTTCAAGAACACCGTGTCTTTGTAGACGCCCAGTGTTTTCTCGATGGCGGCGCGCGGGAACGCGCTGAGGTAGTCGTCGTAGATGACGTCGGCGATGCCCGAGGCCGGGGTGGCGGTGATGAAGTCCTGCGCCTTGACCATTGCGCTGACGAAGGCCTGCACCACTTCCGGGCGCTTCTGGATGGTGTCTTGCAGCGTCAACGCGGCAATGCCGGGCACGTCGCCGCCCATGAATTCGTTCCACGAGGCTTCGGTGGTGGCGTCGAAAATCGGCACGCCCCAGCCTTCCTGGCGAGCCTGTTCCATCATCGACATGGTGGCCATGCTGGCGGATACCGAGCCGGTCTTGAGTGCGCCCAGCATCGTGGCCAGATCGCCCAGGGGCCGGATGTCGACCTTGTCGGCCACGCCGGCTTTCTGCATCAGGTACAGCGCCATCAGCCAGGTGCTGGACTGTGGTTGCGTGGCGCCGACGCGCTTGCCGGCCAGGTCTTTCAACGACTTGATCTTGCCGCTTTCGAAGTCTTCGCGGCGCACGATGATGTTGGCGTACGTTAGCTTGCGGTCAAAGCCGAACACCAGCGTGGCGGCCTTGCCGGCAATGGTCAGCGCGGGGGCGGCCGTGGCGGCGGTGGCGCCGAACACGATCTGGCCCGCCGCCAGCAGCTGGTTGGTGCGCGGGCCGCTTTGCGAATTCAGGTATTCAACGTCCAGGCCGCCTTCGTTGAAGTAGCCCTTCTTGAGCGCCACGTAGCCGGCCGCGAAAAAGGGATCGATGCTGCCTTGTCCGTAGACGACGCGGCCCAGCTTAGGCTGGGCAAACGCAACGCGCCCGTCAAGCAAGGCGACACCGGCCAGGGCGCCGGCGGCGGTCAGGATGCGGCGGCGCGTGGTGAAGCGGGGGCTGTGGGTCATGTCGTCCTCGAATTGATTTTTGGTTGGCGCTTTAGGTGGCGCTGTTTGGCGTAAACAATACCCCAGCGTGTGCGGCCCAACAATGGAAAACGCCCGGGTTGTCCGGGCGTGGGTCGGCAAATGGCAGCCGGGTAAGGGATCAGGCGTGATCAGGGGCGAGTGGCTCCGCCCTTTTCGTTGCGCCTGGATTCCCGTTACGAAGCGGTTTTCTTCGGCGCGGCCTTTTTGACTGCCTTCTTGGCGGCGGTCTTGGTGGCCGTCTTGGTGGCTGTCTTAGTTGCGGTTTTCTTCACCGCCGCTTTCTTGGCCGGCGCTTTTTTCGCTGCCGTCTTCGCTGCGGTCTTCGTCGCCGTCTTCGAGGCGGTCTTGGACGGGGCGCGACCCGGTTTTTCAGGACGCGGCTCGAACTCGAAGCCGATCTTGCCGTCGGGCTGACGCACCAGGAATGCCTTGAACTTGCGGTTCGTGCGGCTGGACACAAAGCCGTCCAAGAGGTCGGTGCGGCCCGTGGTCAGCAGCTTGCCCATCTGTTCGGCCGAGATCTCCTGTTGCAGGATGACCTTGCCCGAGCGGAAGTCGCAGGTCTTCTCAGGCCCGACCGACTTTTCGCAAACGTAGCTCATGCCGTGCTCGAACACGCGCGACTGGCACTTGGGGCAGGGGCCGACCGGCGTGTGGCCGGAGAAGTCCACCGCTTCGGTGTCGTCTTCGTCGTTCTGGCCGAAGTCGAACTCCAGCTTGTACTCGTCGCTGATACGCAGAATGGCGGCAAACGGACGGCCCATCTTGCTGATGAAGCCTTGCAGCGGACCGATCTCGCGCTTGGCCAGCAGCTCTTCGACTTCCGGCAGTTCGAACGTGCGGCCGCCCGGATGCTTGCCGATCGAGAAATCGCAGGCGGTGCAGGCAAAGCGGCGATAGTTTTCCTTGACCACCGCGCCGCACTTGGGGCACGGCGTTTGCAAGGTGGCGTAGTCGCCGGGCACCGTGTCGCGCTCGTATTCCTTGGCGCGCTTGACGATCACCTGGGTCATCTGCGCGATTTCGCGCATGAAGGCCTCGCGGCCCAGGCCGCCCTGCTCGATCTGCTTGAGCTTGTGTTCCCACTCGCCCGTCAGTTCGGGCGAGGTCAGTTCGGTCACGTCCAGGCCGGACAGCAGCGTCATCAGCTGGCGCGCCTTGGCGGTGGGCACCAGGTCGCGGCCTTCGCGGCGCAGGTACACCTCGTTGAGCAGGCCTTCGATGATGGCGGCGCGCGTGGCCGGCGTACCCAGCCCGCGTTCGGACATGGCTTCGCGCAGTTCTTCGTCGTCCACCAGCTTGCCGGCGCCTTCCATGGCGGACAACAAGGTGCCTTCGTTAAAGCGGGCGGGCGGTTTGGTCGACAAGCCCACGGCTTCGACGTCTTCCGTGCGCACCGTTTCGCCATCGGCAACCGGCACCAGGTTGGCGTCTTCGCCTTGGGCTTCCTTGCCGTACACGGCCAGCCAGCCCGGGGTGACCAGCACCTTGCCGTCGGTGCGGAAGCGATGCCCCTGCACTTCGGTCAGGCGCGTGGTGACGCGGTATTCGGCCGCCGGGAAGAACACGGCCAGGAAGCGCTTGAGCACCAGGTCGTACAGCTTGGCCTCGGCTTCGCTCAGGTCGTGCGGGATTTGCAGCGTGGGGATGATGGCAAAGTGATCCGACACCTTCTTGTTGTCGAAGATGCGGCGGTTGGGCTTCACCCACTGCTGGCTGACGACGGTGCCCGCGTGGCGCGACAGGCCGCCCACGGCGTTCGAGCCGCCCGTGGCCAGCGCGCGCATCGTTTCCTGCACCGTGGTGATGTAGTCCTCGGGCAGGTAGCGGGAGTCGGTACGCGGATAGGTCAGCGCCTTGTGGCGTTCGTACAGGGTCTGGGCCAGCGACAGCGTGGTCTTGGCCGAAAAGCCGAACCGGCCGTTGGCCTCGCGCTGCAACGACGTCAGGTCGTACAGGGCCGGCGACATCTGGGTCGACGGCTTGGATTCTTCGGTGACGTTGCCCGGCTGGTCGCGGCAGGCTGCCACCACGCTTTGCGCGGCGGCGGCGGACCACAGGCGCGATTCACGCTTTTCCGGGTCGCGGTCGTCTTTCTTGAATTGGGGGTCGATCCAGCGGCCTTCGTACAAGCCGGCGGCGGCGATGAAGGTGGCGCGCACTTCCCAGTAGTCGCGGGGCACGAAGCGGCGGATGCGCTCTTCGCGCTCGGCCACGATGGCCAGCGTGGGCGTTTGCACCCGGCCTACCGGCGTCTTGAAGAAGCCGCCGTCCTTGCTGTTGAAGGCGGTCATGGCGCGCGTGCCGTTGATGCCGACCAGCCAGTCGGCTTCAGCGCGCGAGCGGGCGGCCGCTTCCAGCGGCTTGAGCTGCACGTCGTCGCGCAGGTTGGCGAAGGCTTCGCGGATGGCGGCCTGCGTCATCGATTGCAGCCAGAGGCGCTGAATCGGCTTTTTCACACCCGCATACTGAATGATGTAGCGGAAGATCAGTTCGCCCTCGCGTCCCGCGTCACAGGCGTTGATGATCGAATCCACGTCCTTGCGCTTGGCCAGGCGGACCAGCAGCTTCAGGCGTTCCGCCGACTTCTTGTCGGTGGGGCCGAGTTCGAATTCCGGCGGAATCACGGGCAGGTGCGCGAAGCTCCACTTTCCCTTGACCGGATCATTGGGCGCGACCAAGCTCAGCAAATGGCCGATGCTGGATGCGAGTACGTAACGTTCGCTTTCAAAATAGTCGCCCTCGCGCGCAAAGCCTCCCAAGGCGCGTGATATATCAAGGGCCACCGAGGGCTTCTCGGCAATAATCAGCGTTTTATTCATGTGTATCCAGTGGCGGTAGTCCCGCCTTAGTAGCGCGGATAATAAGATCGGAGATTCGCCAGATGCAAGTCGGCACTGAAAGGCAAGCGGGATCCGAACTGCACGCTTGGCGTCAATTCTTGGCGCGAAGCACCTTGTGGCTAGGCGTTTTGCTGCTGGGCAGCGCTGCGATTTGCTGGGTTGCCGCCAACTGGCAAGACATGACAAAAGTGCAACGCTTTGCCGGCACGCAGGGTTTGCTGGCGATCTCGGCGTTGGCGGCGGCCTGGGCCGGTTTGCGCCTTCGGGCCTCGCCTGGCGTGCGGCGCAGCGTCCCCGGCGCGCTTCTAGCATTGGCCGGCATCTTGCTGGGCGCCTTGCTCGCGTTATTGGGTCAAACTTACCAGACTGGCGCCGATACCTGGGAATTGTTCGCCTGGTGGGCGGTTCTGCTGCTGCCCTGGGCGCTGGCTTCGGCCAGCCAGGCGGTGTGGCTGTTGTGGGCGCTGGTGCTGAATGTGGCGGCCGCATTGTGGCTGGGCGAACGCGTCTTCACCTGGTATGCCCTCTATGACGGCTCGGGCCTGCCCAACCTCATCATGGCCGCGCTAAACCTGACGCTGCTGTTGGGCTGGGAACTGGCGGCGCGCCGCTGGCGGGCCAGCACGCTGATCGGGCCGCGCGTTTTGGCCTTCATCGCCATCAGCGCCCTGGTGCTGTCCCTGATGTTCGGGGACTTCATCCTGCGCGGGGTGGGCTCGCTTAACGGCATCGCCTGGCTGGCCGCGACGCTGGGGCTGGGCTTTTACTATCAGCGCGGCCGGCGCGACCTGGTCATTCTGGCCATGCTGGCGGCGGGCGTCATCTGCGTGTCCCTGCGGGTGGTGGGCGAATGGCTGTTGCGGCTGGAGCCCGGCGTATGGGCTGCGCTGCCTCTGGCCGCCCTGCTCATGGCCGAGGCCGTGCTGGCCGCGCGCTGGTTGCGCAAGCTGGCCGCCGAACCCGACGCCGCCTTGGTCACCGCCGATGCCGAACCGGCCGCCGCGTCGGCGGGCAACGCGGTCGAATCCGGCGATGCCGGCACCCCCGTCGTGCAACTGGCCCCTGCCGCCATGCCGCATGCCGAACCGCCCTGGTACGTGCAATGCCTGCTGGGCCTGAGCGCCTGGCTGGCCACTTTGCTGCTGCTGGTGTTCGTGGCGTTCTCGGGCATCGTGACGTCGGAAGAAGGCGCGCTGGTGGCCGGGCTGGTTTTGTGCGGCGCGGGCGTGGCGGTGCTGCGCAGCGACGCCGGACCATTCTGGCGCCAATGCGGCACCGCGATGGCCTTCACGGGCCAGATCCTCATCATCTACGGGCTGTCCAGTTCCACGTCGTTCACCAGCGCCTGCTTATTTGTATTGCTGCTGGCGGCGGTGGTCTACGCGCTGGGGCCGGATGTGATCCTGCGTTTTCTGTCGGGCCTGTTGATCGCGGCGGCGGGCGCCGCCCTGATCTGGCGCGGCCTGTCCCCGGAGTTGATGCGCGACGACCTGCTGGACGCCTGGCTGTACTTCGACGCGGGCCGCGCCGGCTTCGTCTGGCTGCCGATTGCCGTGATCGGCGCCTGGGCCACGGCCGTCATCCTGACCTGGAGCCATCGTGTGGGCGGCAAGCGCGGCCACGCGATGGAGCCGCTGGCGTGGGCCTTCCTGCTGTCCGTGCAAGGCATGGTCTGGCTGGCGGGCGGCATCTCGGCCCTGCATCTGCCGGCCATGTGGAAGCTGAATCCCCAGGGCGCGTTGCTGGTGGTGGCCGGTGCGCTGCTGCCGGCCGCCGCCGCGCTGGCGGTGCTATGGCCGCGCCGTTACGTGCTGACGAGCGGCGTCACCTGGGGCGTGCCCATCGCCTTGCTGGCCCTGGCGCTTTTCTGGCTGCCCAGCCCGGGCGTGGGCTTTGCGCTGGCCTGGCTGTTGCTGGGCTTTGGGCTGAACCAGCTGCGGCTGGTGATCTTCGGCGTGCTCAGCCTGCTGGCTTATCTGGGCGTCTATTACTACCAGCTGGATGTGCCCTTGCTGCAAAAGGCGCTGTGGCTGGGCGGAGGCGCCTTGCTGCTGTTCGTGCTGCGAGGCCTGGTCTGGCTGGTGCCCCGACTGATGCGTACGCAGGCGCCCGACCGGCGCGCGCCGCTGCCGCCGGTGTCCGGCCCGCTGCGCTGGCGCACGCTGGCCATTCTGGGCGGTCTGGCGCTGGTGCTGGTGGTGGCCAATGGCGGCATCTGGCAGCGCGAAAAGCTGCTGGCTACCGGCAAGGTGGTGATTCTGGAACTGGCGCCGGTCGATCCCCGTTCGTTGATGCAGGGCGACTACATGGCGCTGAATTTCGCCGCCAGCCGCGACATCACCCGCTTGCGGCTGGGGGGCGATCGCCTGGCGGACGAGGATTCGCTGATGGGGTTCGAACCCGACGGCTATGTGATGCTGCAAGCCGATTCGCGCGGCGTGGCCACGCCGTTGCGCATCCAGCCGGACGCGCAGCCGCATGCACCGACCGAGGTGCCGTTGCGATACCGCGTCCGCGATCGCGGCGTGCGTATCGTCACCAACGCCTGGTTCTTCCAGGAGGGCGAGGCCAAGCGCTTTGAAGTGGCACGGTATGGCGAACTGCGCGTGGCGGAAAACGGCGAAGCCTTGCTGGTGCGGATGCTGGGCGAAGACCTGCAACCGCTGTAGCGGCAAACTAATTTGTAGTGGATGACAGCGGAAAGCGCCGCGCCCAGTGCGCGGTGGCCGCCGACAGGAAGCCTTCCCGGTCGGTTGCCGCGATGGGCGCAAAACCCAAACCGCGCCACGCTTCTTGCAGCGCGGCCAGCGGTGCGCCGGTGTCGATGGGGGGCGCGCCGTTCTGCTTGGACAGCTTCAAGCCGCTGCCCGCATCCAGAATCAGCGGCACGTGCAGATAGCGCAGCGGCGGCAAGCCCAGCAGGCGGCCCAGCACGCGCTGGCGCGCCGTGGAACTGAGCAGATCCGCGCCGCGCACCACGTCGGTCACGCCCTGCTCCGCGTCGTCCACCACCACCGCCAATTGATACGCCCACAAGCCGTCGGCGCGCCGCAAGGCAAAGTCGCCTACGGCGGCAGCCACGTCCTGCTCTTGCGGACCCAGCCAGCGGTCTTCGAAATGTTCAACGCCGTCGGGCACCCGCAAGCGCCAAGCACGCGCCTGGCGCCCAGGCGGCAGGCCGTGGCGGCAGGTGCCCGGGTAGGGGCGTTCGCCGTCGGCGCCAGGCACGGTCTGGCCCCGCAATGCGGAATCGGCGATTTCACGGCGCGTGCAGCCGCAGCCGTAGATCAGGCCACGGGCGTCAAGCGAGTCAAACGCGGATTGATAGGCGGCGTTGCGCTGGGACTGCCACAGGACGTCGCCGTCCCAGTGCAAGCCCAATGCGCGCAGTTGCGCCATGATCGTGTCGGCGGCCCCCGCCACGGTACGCGGCGTGTCCACGTCTTCGATGCGCAGCAGCCAGCGCCCGCCGTGGGCGCGCGCATCCAGCCAACTGGCCAGCGCGGCCACCAGCGAGCCCGCGTGCAGCGGGCCGCTAGGGCTGGGGGCGAATCGGCCTACGTACGGCATCGCAACCGGTCACAGCAACCGCAAAAAGCCTGCGCGCCGCGTCAATGCAACAACCGCACGCCCTCTTCGTCCAGCAGCTCTTCCAGGACCAGGTTGTCGATCTCGGCTTCCTGGCTCCAGAGAACCATGAGGGCGATGATCTTGATCTTGGATAGCGGCACGGGCGTTTCGGGCGAAGCCAGGCCTCGGTCGATGACGATCTCACGCAGGGGCGCCGGCAGCACGCCGGCCGATTCCAGGAAGGCGATGAAGCCGATGGATTCGGAGCCGAGCTGGCTGTATTCGTTGTCGGTGTAGATCCGGGTTCCGGTGTTGGGCGCCTGAGCGAGGTCGACACATCGTTCGGTGGTCTCGGCAAGGCCATACAGCCAACCGAGCGCGTCGTCGATGTCTTCGTGCTCGAAACCGGCGGCGGCTAGCCGCTTTGCGAGCACATCGGCCGCAGGACAGGCTTGCGGCGTGTAGTAATTCTCGAACAGATAAACCAGGATATCGAACATATGGCGCAGTGTTGTGCCTGTTTGCACAGTCGGCCCGCATATCGGCAGACCAGCAAACATGAATTTTACTTTACGCTGATTTATTTAGCCGGGCAACCGGCGAAAAGGCGGAATGTTGTATGGCGTCACCCTGTCGTGGACGGCCCCCATTCTGCCCGTATTTGCTGCCAAAATGCGCGATTGTGCAAAAGAAAACAGGGGCGGACACTCAGGTCCGCCCCTGTTTTTTCTGCCTGGCCGGGTCGCCCCGGCAAGGCGGCGCTCAGGCTGCCTTGGCCGCGTTCTCCAGCTTCAGTCCGGCAAGCTGGCGGATGAAGACCGGAATGCAGAGGGCCAGCCCGATCACGCCGCTGGTCACGCCCGGAACGATCGTCAGCAACGCGCCCAGCGTGCACAGCCACCGTTCCCAACTTTTCATGCCGACCAGCATGTAGCGCGAGAACGCCGCCGACAGCAGCACCAGGCCCACCATGCAGCCGATCAGCGTCACGAAGAAGTCGTACCAGGTAAAGCCCTGCACCGATATCAGCAGCGACGGCGAAAACACGAACACGAACGGCACGATCAGCTTGGTGATGCCCAGCCTGAATGCCGTGTTGCCGGTCTTGAACGGGTCACTGCCCGCCATGCCCGCCGCCGCGTAGGCCGCCAGCGCCACCGGTGGCGTGATGTCCGCCAGGATGCCGAAATAGAACACGAAGAAGTGCGCCGCAATCGGCTGCACGCCCAGTTGCACCAGGGTGGGGGCGGCCACCGCCACCATGATCAGGTAGTTGGCCGTGGTGGGAATGCCGCAGCCCATCAGGATGCAGACGATGCCCGTCATGATCAACGCCGCCACCAAGGTCAGCGACTGCGTGTTCGCGATGGCTTCCGGAATCACCACCGAGGCCACGCCGGCGATGGACTGCGCCGCCGAGATCACGATGTACGACACCTTGAAGCCCACGCCGGTCAGCGTCACCACACCGATCACGATACCTACCGTGCCGGCGGCGGCGCCCACGGCCAGCGCGTACTTGGCGCCGGTCTCGAAGGCTTCGTACAGGTCACGCCAACGCAAGCGCTGATACGGATTCAGCAGCCCCACCAGGATGCAGCCGGTGATGCCCGCGAACGCCGCCAGGTATGGCGTGCGGCCGCTGGCCAGCACGCCGATCAGCAAAAACAGCGGAATCAAGGTCGGCCAGCGCATCTTGACCGATTGCTTCAGCTTGGGCATTTCCTCGGCCGTCAGGCCGCGCAGCCCTTCGCGCTTGGCCTCGAAGTGCACCTGCATGAACAGGCCGAAGAAGTACAGGAAGGCCGGGAAAATGCCGGCGATGGCAATCTGCTGGTACGGGATGCCCAAAAATTCGATCATCAGGAACGCGGCCGCGCCCATGATGGGCGGCGTGATCTGCCCACCCGTGCTGCTGGCGGCTTCGACCCCGGCCGCGAAGTGGCGCGGATAGCCCACGCGGATCATCGCGGGAATGGTCAGCGACCCCACCGTGACCGCGTTGGCCACCGATGATCCGGACAACATGCCGAACATGGCCGAGCCAAACACCGACACCTTGGCCGGGCCGCCCGCATAGCGGCCGGCAATGGTCGAGGCCACGTCCAGGAACAACTGGCCCAGCCCGATGCGGGTGGCCAGCACGCCGAACAGCACGAAGTGAAACACGTAGGTCGCCACCACCCCGACCGCCACGCCGTACACGCCCTGGCTCGTCAGGTACATGTGGTTGACGATCTGGGACCAGGTGTTGCCCGCGTGTTGCAGCAGCCCGGGGAAATACGGTCCGAACATGGCGTAGGCCATGAACACCAGGGCGATGATCGGCAGCGGCCAGCCCATGGCGCGGCGCGTGGCTTCCAGCAGGCCGATCAGCAGGATGGACCCCATGAACACGTCGATGGGCAGCGGATTGCCCACGCGGAACGCCAGGTCTTCGAAGATGTACGGGATGTACATGACCGACAGCGCCAGCGCCACGGCGATGATCCAGTCATACAGCGGGATGCCGCCGGGGGCGTACCAGGTGGACTTCGGCTCGCGCTGATAGTGCGACTTCGAAAAGCCGAACACCAGGAAAATCAGGCTGAGCACAAACGCCAGGTGCACGCCGCGATGCGTGGCCTCGCGCAGCAGGCCAAAGCCCGCGGTGTAGTAATGAAAGATCGAGAGCGTGACCAGCAGGCCCGAGACGATCCAGGTGGCGGTCTTGTCCAGTGGCCGGAAGCGGATTTCGGAATCGTACTTTTCCGCCAGTTGCTGGGTCTTTTCGTGGTCTATTTCCATCGACGTATTTCTCAGGTGAATCCGCAAACAGGGCCGCACGAGGCGGCCCTGCGCAATGCCGGCGCAACACCGGGGGGTACCCGGCGCGCCGGCGTATCGCCGTCGCGAGTACGGCTTGGGCTTACTTCAACAAGCCGATTTCCTTGTAGAACTTCTCGGCGCCCGGGTGGAACGGGATGCCGGCGCCCTTGATGGCGTTTTCGCGCGTGATCAGCTTGCCCTTGGCGTGGCCGTTGTCCAGCGTCTTGCGCGTGGCGTCGCTGTACAGCGCCTTGGTGACGTCATACACGACCTGTTCCGGCAGCTTGGCCGACGTGACCATTTGCGCATTGACCGAAATGGTCTTGACCTCGCCCACGTTCTGATACGTGTTGGCAGCGATGGTGTCGGGCGTGAAGAACTCCTGCTTGGCGCGCAGCGCGTCGATTTCCGGGCCGACCAGCGGCACGATTTCGATGCCCGCGCCGCTGGAGGCCAGTTCGGCGATGGCGCCGGCCGGCGCACCGCCCACGAAGAAGAACGCGTCCAGCCCGCCGTCCTTGAGCTTGTCGCCCGCCTGGTTCGGCTTCAAGTATTCGGCCTTGATGTCCTTGTCGGTCATGCCGTAGGCGCCCAGGATCAGGCGCACGTCAACCAGCGTGCCCGAGCCCGGTTCGTCCATCGACACGCGCTTGCCCTTCAGGTCAGCCACGCTCTTGATGCCCGCGCCCTTGCGCGTCACCAGGTGGATGCTCTCGGGATACAGCGTGGCGATCAGGCGCAGGTCTTGCGCCTTGGGCTTGCCTTCGAACGTGCCCGTGCCGCTATAGGCCCAGTACGCCACGTCCGACTGCGTGAAGCCGGCTTCGAACGAGCCGCCCAGAATGCCGTTGATGTTGGCCACCGACCCGTTGGACGCCACGGCCGTGGCAACCAGCTTGCCTGGCTGCGACACGGCGTTGGCGATGATGCCGCCGATGGGGTAGTACGTGCCGGCCGTGCCGCCCGTGCCGATGCGGAAGAACTGCTGGGCCTGTGCGGAACCCACGGTGCCGACGGCGGCAACCGCGACGGTCAGGGCGGTGATCCAGTGTTTGAGTTTCATGCGAGCTTCTCCGGTGTTGTCAGGTAGGGTTCTTGTGACGGAAATCGTCTTGTCATTCCTGTGGCGGGCGGTTCAATAAAAGCGCCGTCCGGGCACAAAAATGGGCCTCCCCTTGGGGGCCGTTTTCATGTTGAAATTCTGGCATGCGGGGCATCCGTAGCCAATGGTTACGGAGCTATCGTTTACCTGGGGGTGAATAAGCCTTGGGGTTATGGAAGGTCGTGCTTTAGTTATGGTGTCGCCGCTGGCGGTTACATCCCACGCGCTGTAGATCACGGAGTTACCTCGATGTCCCAGGAAGTCATACGCGGCATAGCGCTGCCCCCGCCCGCGCAACCGGGCGACCCGTTGGCCCGCGTCGACACGCCCAGCCTGGTGCTGGACCTTGGCCCCTTCGAGGCCAACCTGCGCGCCATGCAGGCCTGGGCGGACCGCCACGAAGTCGCCCTGCGCCCGCACGCCAAGGCGCACAAATGCCCCGAGATCGCGCGGCGCCAGCTGGCACTGGGCGCGCGCGGCATCTGCTGCCAGAAGGTCAGCGAAGCGCTGCCTTTCGTGGCGGCCGGCATCCACGACATCCACATCAGTAACGAAGTCGTCGGGCCGGCCAAGCTGGCCCTGCTGGGCCAGCTGGCGCGCGTGGCCAAGCTGAGCGTCTGCGTGGATAACGCGAAAAACCTGGCGGACATTTCCCAAGCCATGGTGCAAGCCGGCGCCCAGATCGATGTGCTGGTCGAAGTGGACGTCGGACAAGGGCGTTGCGGCGTCTCGGACGACGCCCTGGTGCTGGCGCTGGCGCAACAGGCGCGCGATCTGCCGGGTGTGGACTTCGTGGGCCTTCAGGCCTATCACGGCTCGGTGCAGCACGCCCGTACGCGCGAAGAACGCGCGCGGATCTGCCGCCAGGCCGCGCGCATCGCCGCGTCTTATGCCCAACTGCTGCGCGAAAGCGGCATCGCGTGCGACATCATCACCGGCGGCGGCACGGGCAGCGCGGAATTCGATGCGGCAAGCGGCGTCTACACCGAACTGCAAGCGGGCTCGTACGCGTTCATGGATGGCGATTACGGCGCCAACGAATGGGACGGCCCGCTTACGTTCCAGAACAGCCTGTTCGTGCTGTCCACCGTCATGAGCGTGCCCGCGCCCGAGCGCGTCATCCTGGATGCGGGTCTGAAATCGACCACCGCCGAATGCGGCCCGCCCGCCGTCTTCGACGCGCCCGGCCTGACCTACGCCGCCATCAATGATGAACATGGCGTGGTGCGTGTCGCGCCCGGCGCCACCGCGCCGGCGCTGGGCGACGTGCTGCGCCTGGTGCCCTCGCACGTGGACCCTACCTTCAATCTGCATGACGGCCTGGTCGTGGTGCGTGATGGCGTGGTGCAGGACATCTGGGAAATCGCCGCGCGCGGCTTTTCGCGCTGATCGCGCTTCCCGTCACATCGCCAGGTTCGTCATCCCCAGGAATTGCCGCAGTTCGGGGGTGGCGGGCGATGCGAACAACTCCTCGGGCGGCCCGATCTCATGCACGCGGCCCTGGTGCATGAAGACGACGCGGTCGCAGACCTCGCGCGCAAAGCGCATCTCGTGCGTGACCATCAGCAGCGTCATGCCGTCGGCCGCCAGTTCGCGCACCACCGCCAGCACTTCATTGACCAGCTCCGGGTCCAGCGCCGATGTGATTTCGTCGCACAGCAGCGCCAGCGGCTGCATCGCCAACGCGCGCGCAATCGCCACGCGCTGTTGCTGACCGCCGGACAGTTCCTCGGGCCACGCATCGAACTTGTGCGCCAGCCCCACGCGCGTCAGCATGGCGCGCGCCATGTCGGCCGCGTCCGCTTCCGGCATGCGCTTGGCCACCATGGGCGACAGCATCACGTTGCGCCCCACCGTCAGGTGCGGAAACAGGTTGAACTGCTGGAAGATCATGCCCACTTTGAGCCGCAGCGCGCGCAACCGCAGCTCGTCGTCGCCCAACTGTGCGTCGGCCACCATGATCGCGCCGCCGTCAATCTGCTCCAACCCGTTCACGCAGCGCAGCAGCGTGCTCTTGCCCGAGCCGCTCTTGCCGATGATGGCGATGACCTCGCCGGGTTCAACGCGCAGCGTCACCCCCTTCAGGACTTCGTTGTCGCCGAATTTCTTGCGGACGTCTTCAAGGGCGATGAGGGGCATGCAACTTCCTTTCCAGCCGGAGGCTAAGGCGCGACAGGGGCCAGCACAGCGCGAAGTAGATCAGCGCGGCGCAGGCGTAGACGGTGAAGGGACTGAACGTGGCGTTGGTGATCACCGTGCTGGCCTTGGACAGCTCGGTGAACCCGATGATGGAGGTCAGCGCCGTGCTCTTGACGATCTGCACGGCGAAGCCGACGGTGGGCGCAATGGCGATGCGCAGCGCCTGCGGCAGCACCACGTAGCGCATCTGCTGCACGTAGCCCAGCGCCAGGCTGGCGGACGCTTCCCATTGGCCTTTTGGAATGGCTTCCACGCAGCCACGCCAGATCTCGGCCAGGAACGCGCCCGACCACAGCGTCAGCGCGGCGCCCGCTGCCAGCCAGGGCGGCACTTCCAGCCCCAGGAGCGACAGCCCGAAGAACGCCAGGAACAGCTGCATCAACAGCGGCGTGCCCTGGAACAGTTCGATATACGCCCAGCTGGCGCGGCGCATCAGCGCCACGCGCGACGTGCGCATCATCAGCGCCAGCATGCCCATCAGCGCGCCGCCCACGAACGCCACCAGCGACAGCACCACCGTCCAGCGCGCGGCCAGCAGCAGGTTGCGGACGATGTCCCACATTGAAAATTCAATCATCGCGCCGCCTTGCGAAACAGTCGCCAGCCCGCCAGGCGCAGCAACTGGCGCAGGACAATGGCCAGCACCAGGTAGATGCCGGTGGTGACCAGGTACACCTCGAACGCGCGGAAATTGCGCGACTGGATGAAGTTCGCGGCAAAGGTCAGGTCTTCGGCCGCAATCTGCGAGCACACCGCCGAGCCCAGCATCACAATTACGATCTGCGACGACAGCGCCGGCCAGATGCGTTTCAAGGCGGGCTTCAGCACCACGTGCCGGAACACCTGAAAGCGCGTCATCGCCAGGCTGGCGCCCGCCTCGTACTGCCCTTTGGGCGTGGCGTCGATGCCCGCGCGGATGATCTCGGCGCTGTAGGCGCCCAGGTTCAGCGCCATCGCCAGGCACGCCGCCTGCATCTCGCCCAGCTGCACGCCCAGCGATGGCAGGCCGAAGAACACGAAGAACAGCTGGATCAGGAACGGCGTGTTGCGTATCACCTCGACATAGGCGGCAACGGGCGCGCGCAGCCCGCGCGGCCCCTGCGTGCGGACCCAGGCGCAGGCGATGCCCAGCGCCACGCCCGCCACCGCGCCGAAAGCGATCAGTTCCACCGTCACGCCGATGCCTTTCAATAGCACCGGCGTGTAGTCGAATACCGACGCGAAGTCGTATTGGTAAGCCATGGTGGCCGCCGTCGGAACTTACAGGTCCTTGGGCAGCTCGGCCCCCAGCCACTTCTGCGATATCGCCGACAACGAGCCGTCACGCTTGGCGGCGGCCAGAATGTCGTTGACCTTGGCGCGCAGCTTGGGCTCGTCCTTGTTCATGCCGATGTAGCACGGCGAATTCTTGATCAGGAATTTCGTCTCGGGCTTTTTGGCCGGGTTGCGCGCCAGGATGGCGGCGGCCACCACGTTGCCCGTGGCAATCATCGGCACCTGGCCCGACAGGAAGGCGGTGATGGTGCCGTTGTTGTCTTCATAGCGCTTCAGGGTGGCCGAGGCCGGGGCGATCTTCGACAGCTCGATGTCTTCCACCGCGCCACGCGTGACGCCGATGGTCTTGCCGGCCAGGTCCGCCGCCGACGACACCTTCAAATCCGCCGGGCCGAACACGCCATTGAAGAACGGCGCGTAGGCGTCGGAAAAGTCGATGGCTTTCTCGCGTTCCGCATTCTTGCCCAGGCTGGAGATCACCAGGTCCACCTTGCGGGTCTGCAAGTAAGGCACCCGGTTGGCGCTGGTGACGGGCACCAGTTCCAGCTTCACGCCCAATTGCTTGGCGATCAGCGCGGCCGTATCGATGTCATAGCCCAGCGGCTTCATGTCGGCGCCCACCGAGCCGAACGGCGGGAAGTCCTGCGGCACGGCGATCTTGATGGTGCCGGCTTTGACGATGTCATCCAACGTGTCGGCGTGCGTCAGCGGCGCGGCCAGCAGGCTGGCGGCGGTGCAAAGGGACAACAACAGGGTTCTACGGTTCATGAGGAACTCTCCAGGGCGCGCGTCGCCCGGGACGGGTCGACGCGTTGCACACCGATTCGGTATACAAAGCTGGAAAAGCAAGTTCCGTGCCATTGCGCATGGCGCGCGGTGGCGCTGCGGATGCGTTGCTCGGTCGCCGCGCGCCGCCCCGTTTTGGTGCGGCGGGTGCGCCGGCGGCGAGCGCGTTTCGCACCGCTTTGGCTCGCGCGGCATGGGCGGGTTTCAGGCCTCCAGATGGGGCCGCATCAGCGATTCAAACCAATCCTGGAACACGGTCAGGCGCCGCGTGCGCTGGCGTCGATGCGGGTAGATCAGCGACACCGGCATCGGCGCTGCGCGAAACGCCGGCATCACTTCCACCAGCTCGCCGGCATCCAGCAGATGCTGCACGTCAAAGCGCGGTATCTGGATCAGGCCCATCCCCGCCAGACAGCAGGCGATGTAGTTTTCGGCGTTGTCCACGATCACGCGGCTGCGCGGTTGCGCGATGTGCCCGTCGTCGGCATGAAATTCCCAAGGCAGCTCGCGGCGCGTCTTCGGGGAGGCATAGCCTACCGTCCAGTGCCCTTCCGACAGGTCGGCGGGTCTGCGCGGCTCGCCGTGTTCGCGCAGGTAGCCGGGGCTGGCGCAATTGATCAGGGCGATTCGACCCAGCGGCCGCACCACCAGGCTGCTATCGGCCAGCGCGCCGATCCGTACGGCGCAATCCACGCCTTCCTGCACCAGGTCGATGGCGCGGTCGGTCGAGGTCAACGCCAACACCAGGCGGGGATGGCGGCGCAGCAGGCTGGGCAGCGCGGGCGCGATCAGGCGGCGCGCCACCCGGCTGGGCACGTCGATGCTTAATCTGCCCGAGGCCTGCAACTGGCTGGCATGGAACAACTGGTCGATGTCTTCCACGTCCGCCAGCAGCGGCTGCACGCGCGCCAGCAATTGTTCGCCGTCGGCCGTCAGCCGCACCTGCCGCGTCGTGCGGTGCAGCAGGCGTACGCCAAGTTGGGCCTCCAGTTGCTGGATGGCCGCGGACACCGACGCGCGAGGTGCGTTCAGCGCGTTGGCGGCCTTGATGAAGCTGCCCATCTCGGCGACTTGGGCGAATACGCGGTACTGGTCGAATCGGTCCATGCCCGACAGATTAGCGGCTACTTACTTGGTGGTGTAGCCGCCGTTGATCAAAATAGTCTGGCCCGTGATCCACCAGCCGTCGCTGACCAGATGGCGAATGAAGGGCACGACGTCTTCAATGTCGGTCAAGCCCGTCTTGCTGAACGGCGACAGCGCGGCCGCGGTCTTGTGATATGCCACCGCGTCCTCGCCTTCGGCCGGGTAGAAGAACGGCGTGTCCATGGGGCCGGGGCCCACCGCCGTGACCGAGATCCCGCGCGCGCCGAACTCCTTGGACGCGGCGCGGGTGTAATGCTCGACCGGCGCCTTGGTGCCGGCGTACGCGGCATAGAACGGCGTAAACGCACCCAGCAGCGACGTCACCAGCGTGCAGACCTTGCCGTTGTCGTTGACGTGCCGGCCCGCTTCGCGCAGGAAGAAAAAGGCCGTCTTGGAATTGACCGCCGTCATCTCGTCGTACTCGGCCTCGCTGATTTCGGTGAACGGTTTTTTCAGCACCTTGCCGACGGTGTTGATCGCAATATCCGGTTTGCCCACGGCGGCTACCGCATCGGCAAACAGCTTCTCGACAGCGCCCGCGGTTGTTAGGTCGGCTTGCAAGGCCACGGCTTTGGCGCCGGCCGCTTCGACGGCGGCTACCGTTGCGTCCGCCGCTGCCTTGGACGCCGCGCTGTTGTAGTGGATCGCGATGGCGTCCGCGCCGTGCGCGGCCAGATCGCGCGCAATCAAGCCGCCCAGGTTCTTTGCGCCGCCGGCAATCAGCACGACTTTGCCCTTGATGGAATGGTCTGCCATGGAAAACCCCTTCATGAATCGATGGAGTTTCGAGCTTAGGCAAGCGCAACCCACCGATAAACCGGCTGCGGCAAGATGCACTATCCAGAAAAACCACCCAAAGCGGCGGCATTGGGCAAGGTGGCGTCCATAAAAAAGCCGTCCCGTGCAAAACAGGGACGGCTTTGGCGGAAGGAGGAACGCTTAGTCCACCTGCGCGCCGGACTGCTTGACCGCGCGGCCCCACTTGTCCACTTCGCTGGCAATGAACTTGCCCGTGGCCTCGGGGCTGAGCGGCATCGGTTCGGCGCCCCGGTCACGCAGGAACTTCTGCATCTCCGGCGTATTCAGCGCCACGCCGATCTGACGGCTCAGGTAAGTGGTGACGTCGGCCGGCGTATCGCGCGGGGCCAGCACGGCGGCCCAGCCGATGGCCTCGAAACCCGGATAACCCGATTCGGCCACCGTCGGCACGTCCGGCAGTTGCGGCAGGCGCTTGGCGGTGGTCACGGCCAGCGCCACGGCTTTTTTGCTCTGCACGTGCGGCAGGCCCGCGGTCACGGAATCCACCATCAGCGGCACCTGGTGCCCCAGGAAATCCGCCTGCGCCGGGCCACTGCCCTTGTACGGAATGTGGCGGATATCGATGTTGGCCGCCGCCTTGAACATCTCGGCCGACAGATGCTGCGTGCCGCCGATGCCGGCGCTGGCGTAAGCCAGTTCACCCGGATTGGCGCGCGCCTGCGCCACCAGCTGCTTCAGGGACGTGATGCCCGAGGCCGGCGTGGCCAGGAACATCAGCGGCACCGAGAACACGCCCGACACCGGCGCGAAATCCTTGGTCAGGCTGTAGTTGATGGTCTTGTACAGCGTCTGGTTGACGGCGGCGGCGCTACCCGCGATGACCAGCGTGTAGCCATCGGCCGGGGCGCGCATGGCTTGTTCCATGCCGATATTGCTGCCCGCGCCGGCGCGGTTTTCCACCACGATGGGCTGCTTGACGGCGGCGCCCAGCTTTTCAGCCAGCGCGCGGGCAAAGATGTCGGTGGCCTGCCCGGGCGGGAACGGCACGATCAGGCGGATGGCGCGTTCGGGATATTCGGCGTGCACCGGCGCGCCGGCCGCCGCCAGCGCCAAGCCGGCGGCAAGACTGGAAAGAATACGTTTCATGATTGGTCAGTAAAAAGCGACAAGGGCTGCGCGCGAGGGGCGCGCCACTTCTCATAAAATAGAGCGCCCGAACGGCGGCCCTTGTGAGGCGGCCCGGGGCGATTCGGCGGGGGGTGCGTCACGATAGCATCCCTCTGTCGGTGCTACATTTGCCTTTTCGCGCTTTGCCCGCGAAGTTTTTCCTTCACCGCTGTCCTTACCCCGCAGGAACCGCCATGGAATTCAGCCAGTTCAACGTCAACACCCTCATGGACATCACTTCCCGCCCGGACCTCGTGTTCGTCAGCGGCAAGGGCTCCTGGCTGGAGGATCATGCGGGCAAGCGATACCTGGACTTCGTGCAGGGCTGGGCGGTGAACACGCTGGGCCATTCGGCTCCGGAAATGCAGCGCGCGCTGGTCGAACAGTCGCAAAAGCTGATGAACCCGTCGCCGGCGTTCTACAACATTCCCTCGATCGAGCTGGCCCAACGCCTGACCGGCGCGTCCTGCTTTGACCGCGTCTTCTTCGCCAACAGCGGCGGCGAAGCCAACGAAGGCGCCATCAAGCTGGCGCGCAAGTGGGGCCAGGTCAAGAAGAACGGCGCCTACAAGATCATCACGATGAACCACGGCTTCCACGGCCGCACGCTGGCCACGATGTCCGCATCGGGCAAGCCGGGCTGGGACAAGATGTTCGCCCCGCAAGTCGAAGGCTTCCCCAAGGCAGAATTGAACGACCTGGAATCCGTGAAGAAGCTGATCGACGACAAGACCGTCGCCATCATGCTGGAGCCGGTGCAAGGCGAAGGCGGCGTCATCCCCGCCACCAAGGAGTTCATGCAAGGCCTGCGCAAGCTGGCCGACGAGAACCAGCTGCTGCTGATCGTGGACGAAGTCCAGACCGGCATGGGCCGCACCGGCAAGATGTTCGCCTACCAGCATTCCGACGTCACGCCGGACATCATGACGTTGGCCAAGGGCATCGGCGGCGGCGTGCCGCTGGCCGCGCTGCTGGCCCGCCAGGACGCCTGCGTGTTCTCGCACGGCGACCAGGGCGGCACGTATAACGGCAACCCGCTGACCACCGCCGTGGGCGTGGCCGTGTTCGACGCCCTGGCCGCCCCGGGCTTCATGGACGCCGTCAACGCGCGCGCCAAGCAACTGTCCGAAGGCCTGCTGGCCCTGTCGGCCAAGTACGGCATGAAGGGCGAACGCGGCCAAGGCCTGCTGCGTGCCCTGATCATGGACCGCGACGACGGCCCCGCCATCGTCGAAGCCGCCCGCAACCAGAACCCGCAAGGCCTGCTGCTGAACGCCCCGCGCCCCAACCTGCTGCGCTTCATGCCCGCGCTGAACGTCACGGCCGAAGAAATCGACCTGATGCTGACGCAACTGGACGCGCTGATCGCGCAGGTGCGCAAGGCTTGATTGATTCAGGCTGGCAAGAGTGAGCAAGGGCTGCGGATTCGCGGCCCTTTTTCTTGCGCGGACAGGCGTTAGGGGGCGCGGGGGACGGGGACCGCACCCTTCATCATTAGCCTATAGTGCAGCAACCGCGCAAAGTCTGTTGCACTATAGGCTAATAGAATCTGCCGTTTTGCTGCGCTATAGGCTAATATTTTCCTAACTTATGACCGCGTACAGGCTAGAAAATGTCCCCCGAACTCAACCAACTTCGCTTGGAACAACTGCAGGCCGCGCTCTCTGCTTACGCAAACCTGCTTGGGCGAAAACCGCCTGCTAGCGGTTGGTTGAAGCTGATCCGGGAGTCACTTGGCTTGACTCAGCGGCAGCAAGCCGAACGCTTGGGAATTTCGGCACCCACGCTTCATAAATCAGAACAAGCGGAAGCGGACGAACGCATCTCGCTCAGGCAACTGCGCAAGCTGGCGGACGGACTTGATTGCGAACTTGTTTATGCCTTGGTGCCTCGCAAGCCGCTCACGGATAGGGTTCAAGAGCGCGCCCGCGCTGTCGCGCTGGAAGAGGTCGGAGGCGTTGCGCACACCATGGGCCTCGAAGACCAGCGCCCAACAGAGGACCGACTCCGTAAACAAGTAGAGCGCAGAATCGATGAACTGCTACGGGGCCGATGGTCCGAGCTATGGCGCTAGATCTTGACTATCAAGACGGCCAGACACCACTGGACCCCGATGAACGGGCGGGCCTCATCCCCGAGCACCTGAGCACCAAGGGCGACTTGAATGATTGGGAGCAGGAAAACCTGTTGCGTGCGGTGCGCTGGTTGAAAAGGGTTCGCTCGCCAGATGTTCTAAGCGAAGGATTCTGCCGAACGCTCCATTCCAAAATGTTTGACCAGACGTGGAGCTGGGCAGGGACCTTCCGGCGGTCAGACAAGAATATCGGTTGTGACTGGACGCAGGTCAGCACACGTCTATCGCAACTGCTTGCCAACACCCGTTGGGGAATCGAGCGTGGCGCCTATCCACCCGACGAAATCGCTGCCCGCTTTCACCGCGACCTGGTCTGGATTCACCCATTCCCAAACGGCAACGGGCGGCATTCCCGAATGATGGCTGACGCTCTTCTACGTAGCCTGGGGCAAGCGCAGTTTTCCTGGGGGGGCGCGGGAAATCTTGTGAACGCCTCCAACGCTCGGACTCGCTATCTCAACGCGCTACGCGCCGCGGACCAGGGCGAATATCACTTGCTGCTTGCGTTTGTTCGCAGCTAAAAGCGCCTTGCCCAGCGGGCCTGTCTATCGCGGCACCCCGGACAAGCGGTAGCCCCCGACCTCAGTGCGACGACACATAGGTGGCGTCGGCAAACGACGGAGGAATCGCGAAGCTTTCGCGCATGCGTCTCGCCTCGGCCGCCGGCGTCAAGCCGAAAAGCCGCTTGAACTCTCGGCTGAATTGCGATGTGCTTGTGTAGCCTACGGCGTGGCCCGCCGCTTCAGCGGTCAAGTCCTGGCGCACCATTAACAGCCTTGCCTGATGAAGCCGCGTCGATTTCACGTACTGCATCGGGGACACTTGCGTGACCGCCTTGAAATGGCTGTGGAAGCTGGGAACGCTCATGCCCGCCTTCTGCGCAAGCTGCGTCACATCAAGCGGTTCGGCGTACGCGGCATGAATATGCCGTAGCGACATCCCTATCCTGCCAAACTGCCCTCGCATCGCCAGTGCCTCGCGCATCGCCCCGCCTTGTGGCCCGGTCAACACGCGGAAGTACAGTTCGCGCAGCAGGCCCGGTCCCAGCACGGCGGCTTCGATTGGCTGGTGCATGGCTTGAAGAAAGCGCAGAACGCAGGTGTGCATCCTGTCGTCCATCCGAGTCGACATCATGCTCTTGGGCACCTCCGCCCCATCGCCCGCGCTTGCGTTGCCGATCTGCGCGGCCAGCTCGGCAGCCACCGTGAAATCAAGGTGCAGATAAAGCGCCAGCAATGGGCGTTCCGGTGTTGCATCGGTTTCCATGCTGAAAGGAACCGGCACCGAGACGGCAAGATAGTGATCCTCGTCGTACTGATACATCTGCCCGCCAAAGTACCCGCGCTTGCGCCCCTGGCACACGATCACAATGCCGGGGTCATACAAAACGGGGGTGCGTGAAAGCGCTCGGTCGGAACGCAGGATGCGCACGCTGGGCAGCGCGGTCAGGTTATAGCCTTCGGCGGGCGCCAAGGCGCGCAGTAGCGCGACCGTGCGCTTGGGCGTATCGGAATGCGTGGCCGAACATTGAGTCGAGGCGGCGTTTAGGCTCATAGCTTTATGCAAGAAATTCAGCGAATTCGGGCTGATAAGTCGTCTATGGCAAGAATAGTATGCAGTCTCCTCTTTGCATTTTGGAGACGCAACATGGCGTTGAACAAGATATTCCTGATCACCGGAGTCAGCAGCGGATTCGGCCGCGCGCTGGCGCAAGAAGCGCTGGCCGCCGGGCACACGGTGGTGGGCACGGTAAGAAGCGCAGACGCGAAGCGCGATTTCGAATCGCTGTCCGATGCGGCCTATGGGCGCGTGCTGGACGTCACCCAGTTCGACCGCATTGACGACGTCGTATCGGAAATCGAAACCAGCGTGGGACCTATCGACGTCCTGGTCAACAACGCCGGGTATGGGCACGAGGGCGTACTGGAAGAGTCGCCGCTATCGGAGATGCGCAGGCAGTTCGACGTGAACGTGTTCGGCGCCGTCGCCATGATGAAGGCAGTGCTGCCCTACCTGCGCGCGCGACGACGCGGTCATATCCTGAACATCACGTCGATGGGCGGACACATAACGATGCCGGGAATCGCCTACTACTGCGGCAGCAAATTCGCGCTGGAAGGCATTTCGGAAAGCCTGGGCAAAGAGGTCAAGCCCTTGGGCATTGCCGTCACCGCGGTCGCGCCCGGCTCTTTCCGAACCGACTGGGCCGGCCGCTCAATGACAAGAACCCCACGTTCCATCCCGGACTACGATGTCATCTTCGACCCGATCCGGCAGGCGCGTGAAGAGAAAAGCGGCAAGCAACTTGGCGACCCGGTCAAGGCTGCCCGCGCGATGCTTGCCGCGATCGAGGCCGACCATCCTCCGGCGCATCTATTGCTGGGCAGCGATGCGCTGATGCTGGTGCGAGCCAAGCTTGCTGCGTTGGATGACGAGTTTCGAGCGTGGGAGGCGACTACGGTGTCGACGGATGCCTGATACGCTGTAATCAAGACATGCCTTCATAGGAACAACCAGGAGAACCGCCGATGAGCCGACCGGAATTCATCAAGCACTGGACCGAACTTGCAGCGCCGGACGCGCATTCCTACCAGGGCGACACCGAACCCATGGGGCTGGACGCGCCGCCATGGAATAAAAGGGGCGTAACGAAGCGTGCCTTGCGATTGCAGCGGTCTTCTCCGAATAGTGCATCCGATTGCGCCTCCTGAATGCTATTTCGACCAAAGAAGATGCCCTCACCCGCCGATAACGTTATCGCCATCTATCAAGACCACGCAGCAGCGTTTGAAGCGCTGCGCGGGACGCGGCTTGTCGAACTCAGCTGGTTGACGAAGTTTTTGTCTTTGATGCCCGTCCAGAATGCGCAAGTGCTCGACATCGGTTGCGGCAACGGTGTCCCAATCGCGCGTCATTTGATCGAAAACGGGTGCTTGGTGACGGGCATCGATACGTCGTTGCCCTTGTTATCGCGGGCGCAATCCACTTTCCCTGACCATCAATGGATCGCCGCTGATATGCGGCGGTTGCCGTTCACCCAGAGCTTTCACGGCTTGATCGCCTGGCATAGCTTCTTTCATCTGAGCCCCGAGGACCAGCGTCCCATGTTCAGCACTTTTCGTCGTCTGGCGGCGCCCGGGGCGGTGTTGATGTTCACCAGCGGGACGTCGCTGGGAGAAGCCATTGGCCAGTTCGAAACCAAGCCGCTTTATCACGGCAGTTTGGACCCCAATGAGTACCGGCAACTGCTCAACGCCAATGGGTTTTCCGTGAAGCAGCATATGGAAAAGGATCCGGCTTGCGGTGGCGCGACGGTATGGCTGGCGCAACGGGACGCTGCCGAGTCCTGAGCCATAACCCTCCCGCGGCGCCATTCGCTACCCCGCCTCTTGCGCCACAATCCCCAGTTCCGCCGCATACCCCGCCAGCTGCGCGCCCACGTGCAGCTTCAACGCGTCCACGAACAACTTGATCTTTGCATCCACGAATTGTCGTGATGGGTACAGCGCATACACGTTGCGCTGGTTCGTGTAATAGCCGGGCAGCACCCGCACCAGCGTGCCTCGGCGCAGATCCTCGATTGCCGAGAAGCCGGCAAGCAGGCCGATGCCCGCCCCATCGCGCAGGGCCGTCGCCATGGCGTCCATATCGTTCACGCCGAAATGCGCGCCGGGCGGGCAGTGGGTGAACGTGCCGTCCGCGCTTTCCAGATGCCATTCGTCCGGGGCGTAGTCCACGGTGCTGAGCAGCACGCAGTCATGCCGGGCAAGGTCTTCGGGGGTTTGCACGGGCGGATGCTGCTTCAGGTAGGCGGGCGATGCGGCCAGGATGCAGTGGCTGACGCCGATTTTCTGGCTGACGTAGGTGGAGTCGGGCAAGGCGCGCGCGATCACGATCCCGACGTCAAGCTGATCTTCCAACAGGTTGGGCATGCGCTGCGAAAGCAGCAGGTCAACGGAAACATCGGGGTATTCCTGTCTGTAAGCCATCGCCGCGCGGGTGACCAGAGTGCGACCCAGGCCAGGCACCGCGTGAACGCGCAAGACGCCACGTGGCGAGATCGTTGCATGGCCTGCTTCGGCTTCCGCCCGTTCGACATCGCCCAGGATCGCCACACAGCGGTCATAGAACCGATGCCCCACGTCGGTCACCACCAGGCGGCGGGTGGATCGCTGGATCAGCCGGGCGTTCAGCCCTTCTTCCAGCGTCGTGACCGCGCGTGAAATGTTGCCGACCGTGGTGGAAAGGTGGTTGGCGACGGCAGTGAAGCTGCCCATTTCGACCACCTTCGCAAACACCGACATGTTGTAAAGCTTGTCCATCATGGGTCCATTGTGTGGGGGCGACTTTTCCTCTGGCAGAGAAAGTCATTCCTTCGCCGGGGGCTAAATCCGCGCCCGTCTCGCGCCTAGACTTCGTTCCATGGTCAGGTCCTGGCCCGGCAGGAAACGAACAATCTTATCGGAGTTTGCAGCCATGAACGGCAACTATGATCCGCTCTACCTCTTCATCAACGGCGAATGGATAGGCGCTGGCGACCGCGACACCGCCGCCGTCATCAACCCGGCCACGCGCCAGGAACTGGGCCGCGTGCCGCTTGCGACGCCCGCCGACCTGGAGCGCGCGCTTGAGGTGACGCAGCAGGCGTTCAACGCATGGCGCACCGCGTTTCCCAACGAGCGTGCCCGGGTGCTCAAGCGCGGTGCGGAATTGATGCGCGAGCGGGCCGAGCACATTGCCACGCTGATGACGCTTGAAGAAGGCAAGCCGCTGGTTGAAAGCCGCGATGAAGTGTTGCGCGCGGCCGATTACTTCGACTGGTTTGCCGAAGAAGCCAAACGCATAGACGGCCGCGTCGTGCCCGCCAACCGCCCCGGCGTGCAGCAGCTGGTCAAGCGGCAAGCAATCGGGCCGGTGGCCGCTTTCACGCCCTGGAACTTTCCGGCCATCACGCCGGCACGCAAGCTGGCCGCCGCGCTTGCCGCCGGGTGCAGCGTCATCATCAAGCCGGGCGAAGAAAGCCCCGCCACCGCGCTGGCACTGGCACGTGCCCTGGACGATGCGGGCCTGCCCAAGGGCGTGCTGCAAGTGGTCTTTGGCGTGCCCGACGACGTCTCGCGGCAGTTGATCGCGTCTCCGGTGATCCGCAAGGTGACGTTCACCGGGTCGGTGCCGATCGGCAGGTTGTTGTCGGCACGCGCCGCCGAAGGGGTGAAGCCCATCACGCTGGAGCTGGGCGGGCACGGGCCGGTTCTGGTGTTCAACGATGCCGACGTCGCACGCGCCGCGGTCGAAGGCGCCGCCAACCGGTTTCGTGGGACGGGCCAGGTCTGCATTTCGTCGACACGCTTTCTGGTGCAGCGCGGCGTCTATGACGAATTCCGCGAACATTTCGTCAAGGCCACGCGCGCCCTGAAAGTGGGCAACGGGCTTGATCCGGCCACCCAGGTCGGCCCGCTGGCGAACCCGCGCCAACTTGAGAAGATGCAGGCCTTGATCGCGGATGCGGTGGCGTGCGGGGCCACGGTGCTGACTGGCGGCAACGCCATCGAAGGGGAAGGCTATTTCTTCGAACCGACAGTGCTGGCCGATGTACCGATGCAAGCCAGGATCATGCACGAAGAGCCCTTTGGCCCCATCGCGGTGCTGATGGCCTTTGATGAGCTTGCGGACGGTTTGCAGGAAGCCAACCGCCTGCCCTACGGCTTGTCCGCCTATGCATTCACCCGCGATGCGCGCACGGCGATCGACGTGGCCGATGGGCTGGAAGCCGGCATGATCGGCATCAACCAATATCGCATCGTCGCGACCGAGCTGCCGTTCGGGGGCATGAAGGAAAGCGGACACGGTTCGGAAGGCGGCGTTGAAGGTATCGAGTACTACCTCACGCACAAGTTCATCAGTCAGGCTTGAACAGGGAAAGCACATGTCCAACATCGATTTCAGCCAGCCGCGTGAGGTCGCGCGCGCCTTTACGCCCACGCTGTCGGCCTTCGTCGACAACACGCTTTACCCCGACGTCTGGGGCGACCCCGCGCTGGGGCTCCGAGACCGCAGCCTGGTCACCGTGGCCGCGCTGATTGCCGCTGGCCACAGGGACGAACTGCCTGCCCATTTGCGTCGCGCCGTCGGCAACGGTGTGACGCGTGAAGAACTGGCGGCGGCGATCACGCACCTGGCGTTCTACGTCGGCTTTCCCGCAGCAATTACCGCATCGGCGATTGCACAACACACACTTGCCGCAACACCCGAAAGCGGCGCGAAGGACAAGCAATGAAAGCGATTATTTTTGAACAGTTTGGCGAGGCCGACGTGCTTGAAGTGGCCGATGTTCCCCCGCCCGAAATGCGCCCGGACGACCTTATCGTCCGCGTGCATGCCGCTGGCGTGAATCGCGCCGACCTGACGCACCGCCGGGGTGGCTACGGCCGCCCGAATTTTGGCGATTCCACCATCATGGGCCTGGAGATCGCCGGCGTAGTGCTGCAAGCAGGAAGCGCCGTGCGTGGATTCAAGGTGGGCGACCGCGTGATGGGTGTGGTGGGCGGCGGCGCCTACGCGGAAGTTGCGCGCTTGGACTGGCGCATGGCCTTGCCCGTTCCCGACGCGCTGGATTACGTCCATGCCGCCGCGATCCCCGAAGTGTTCGTCACCGCGCACGAAGCCATGCTGCACCTTGGGCGCTTGCGTGCCGGAGATTCCGTGCTGATCCACGCGGCGGCCGGCGGCGTGGGTTCCGCGGCGGTGCAGCTTGCCAGAGCGACGGGCGCCACCGTGTACGCCACGGCCGAGGCCAGCAAGCTGGCACAGGTGCAGCAACTGGGCGCCGATTGCGTCATCGACTATCGCACGCAGGACTACGCGCGGGTCGTGGCCGAACACACGTCCAAGCGGGGCGTGGACGTAGTCATCGACTTCATCGGCGCGCCCAACTTCGCACGCAACATCGCGTCGCTGGCCAACGGCGGGCGGCTGGTTCAGGTCGGTATCCTGGGCGGCGGCGGCCAGGTCAACATCGCGCTTGAAGACATCCTCTATCGCCATCTGCAAATTATCGGCACCGTCATGAAATCGCGTCCACAAGCCGAAAAACACGCAATGGTGCAGCGCTTTCGCGAGCATTGGCTGGACCGCTTTTCCAGCGGCGCCGGGCTGGTTCCCGTCGTCGACAGCACCTATACGCTTGAACGCGCATCGGACGCGCACCGCCGAATGGAATCGTCCCAGAACGTGGGGAAGATCATTTTGACGATGGGGGTGTAGGGGAACCAGGGTGGCGCGCGCGGGTGCCTGGGGCGCCAATCGGTTGTATCCTTTTGCCCGTCGTCATCATTCACGAGAGAGCGCGCGTGCATTGTCAAACTTGTGGGGCGGCGCATCGCGGTCGTGGCCGGCTTTGCGACGAGTGCAGCAAAACCTTGTCCGGCTTGTCCGACGCCAAGCAGGCGCCGCCGCCGCTGGGTGGCTTCGATGTGGAAAAGGAGCCGGCCGCTCCGGCATATAAAGAACCGCTCTCCAAGGAGGGCGGCTGGGATCGGCCGCAGCTCGTGCGCATGGACGTCATACCCCTCGCGCTGGCGGGCCGTTCGCTACAGCGGGGATGGCTTACCGCGTTGGGCGCGGTGGGGCTGGCCGTCACCATTGGCGAAGTGGCTTTCAAGTGGGGCGTGTGGTGGTTCTGGTTTGTTGTGCCCAGCGCGATTGCGTTTCTGATCGGCCATGGTTTGATGAAGAAGCGGTTTGTACGGCTTGCCGGCTTGTTCAACTTCGAAGCCGATAAGTCGGGGCGGGTCTACCTCACCACGATGGGTGGGAGCTGCCCCGTCTGCAATGCGGAAATCAAGCTGAAAGATATCGGGCCGCAGAAGCGCAGCAAGACGGTCATTCAGTGTGCGGACAACAGGACGCATCAATGGGCGTTCGACCCCAAGCAGCTGGAGTCGCTGTAGCCGGGTGGTTCATTCATCCACCGAACGCATATCGCAGGTCGTCTCGGCGGACGCGCAGAGGCCCCGAAACCACGCGCGCCCTCGCGCACGATCCTTCGGGGCAAGGCGTTCGAATTTCTCGTTGTTGCGCATCTCGTAATCAAGCAGCAGCCAGTCGCCTTCGCATGCCACGATGCCTTGCAGCGTGGCGCGCTCGGTCAGCCAGTCGTGGCCCAGGTCCAGCAGCCGTTCGGTGGCGATGTCCGGGCGCGCGTAACCCCGTGCCGACTGGATGCCGACTTGCGCATCCGCCGCTTCGATCCAGCCCTCGCCGCGATACACGGGCCGGGGCTGGCTGACGTCGCCACCCGTCATGTCGTCGCTGGCATTCTTGATCTTGAGCCAGCCGTCGCGCGCCTCGGTGACATCGAACGTGACGCTGTAGTAATCGATATCCGGATCGGGGCCATCGCCCAGCGTAGTGGGCAGGCTGCCCAGCACGTCGGACGTGGCGGACGCCTCGGCGCGCACCAGAATTTCGGGCTTCTGGTTGGTGGTCCACCCTGAAAAGGCGCATGCCGTCGGGCCTGGCGGCGTCCAGGCGGCGACGCTGGACGGGGCTTGCGCGCCCACAAGGGGCGGCAGCGTCAGCGCGGCAAGCAGCACAAGCGTACGTTGAACGGTCATTGGGAATTACCGCTGAAGGCAGCTGCTGATGTCCGACGCGAGCCGGGCCATTTCCTTGTCCACGCCCAGGTCCGTGCAATAAGCGCCCGCGCCACGCAAAGACAGCTTCAAGGTAGACGTCTGCTTTGAGACCTCGGCCCGCAGACGGAAGCCGCCGGTGTTGGGCGTGCTGTAATTTTTTGACTCCAGCACGCCGGATTGCGTGTCGCGGATGGCGTAGCCGCTGTCGAACAGCGAACCATGGTCTTTGCTGGAGACGCTTGCCTGATCGATGCAGGCGAACACCCCATCAACGGATGCGTTTTGCGGCACCGCCATCGACGCGCTTTTGCTGGGACCGAACGCGTCGCACATGCCGGAGGACATAGAACAAGCGCCCAGCAATGCGGCAATACCCAACGTCAATGCCAGGCGGCCCGATCGCTGCCAGCTTGCCCACGCCTTGCGATTGCATTGCATATCCTTGATCTCCTGAAACGCCATGAAGTGCCATGAAGGGGCACCGTGGTTACCGTGTCGCAGCGATATTCGCGCGCCGCAACGAGGCGCGCAACGTGTGTTCCAGCTGGCCCAGACCCACATTGCCGCAGCCAACCAAAGTCAATTCCTGCAAACGTCGCAACGTTGCCAGCACGCTGATATCCGCAATGCGCGCGCAGTACTGGATGTTTAGAAATTCCAACTCGGCAAGGGCTGCGATCGGGCCGATCGTATCCAGCAAGGGTAGGTTCTTCAGACGCAGCGAACGCAGGCCGGGCAGCTGTTCAATGCCGGAAAGCGTTGTCAGGGTCCGCCCGCCCAACAGGCCAAGCGCGACCAGCGGCAGCGGCGCCAGGCGATTGAACAGCGACGAATCGAACGGCACGTTCCACAGGTTCAGTTCTTTCAACGCCAGCTGCAACGCGCTATCCACCAACGCGCCGCGCCGATCGGGAATGGCCGATAGCGATATCAACGCGGGGAAGTCCTGTGGGTCCAAGCGCAGCGTTGCGCCGACGGTCAGGGATTCCAGGCGGGGCATCGGACCCGCCTGCCAGGTATAGGTGCCCGATTGGGGATGCATGGACAAGTGGCGCAGGCTGGCGGGCAGCATATCGGCGCGCAGCCCCTTTACGACGCTGGGCAGGATGACGCCCGGTCCAATCGACAAATGGACCAGCGAGGGCAGCCGGGCGATGAGCTCGGGCAGGACTTGCAGGGGATCTTCGTGCGGCGCCCACAGGTGCACGTCTGTGATCTGGGCCAGCGTGGCCTCGTCCGGTGGCGCATCGTAGAACACGAGGCGCGCATCGTCGCCGGGAAAGTGCGCGGACTGGCGGCTATGCATGAAGCGCCAAGTCTGATCCCGGCCGGGCAGGGGCGTCGAAAACGGGATGGGCGACATGCGGTTTTCCAAAGGAATTTGGATCGCCAGTTTACGACGCGGATCAAGACCGCGATCACCCATGTGTAGCGCGGCCCGGGCTCTTTGGGCCTTATGGGGCCGACCTGTCAAAAACGTGAACGACGCGGAAGCGCTCACACACCAGCATCATGTCCGGCGAATAACCGCCATTGCGTTCGAAGTAGGCGATGTGTTCGTCGCGCCAGACCGGGTACGGGCCTTCGCCTTCGGCGACGGCGAACGCTTCGTCGACCTGGTCAAAGCGCTGGATCAATACGCCGGTCGTCTCGATGACGCAGGCGGGGCGGCCCTGGCCGTCCAGCACGACATCGCGCCGGCCCGCTTGGGGTACGGGCTCTTCGTCGCCGAAGTGGTGCAGCGCGCCGCAAGTGGCGGTCTTGGTTCCGGCCAGCACAAGGGCCAGCAAGGCGTCGGCAAGTTCCGGCGAATCGCCGAATTGAAACGTCACGGCGTCTTCGAAGGGGGCGGGTGGTTTCATGGTTGGCATGGGTGCTGCACCTGATTCGGGTCGGGGATGGACGTTGTGCGCGGTCCACGGCCAGGCGCGAATTTTCAACGCGGGCCGAGTACGAAACTGGAACGTGATGATGGCATTCTAGTGACTTTGACGCGGGCGAGCCGTGCCCCGCCCGCATGCCCATTACCCGCCACCGCCCAGAGGCCGCCTAGCTACCGCCCAACCCCTACGCGCCTGCCGCCGCGCGCGCGTGCGACCGTGACGTCAGGGTGGCCAGCATCGCCGCCACCAGCAGCACCACGGCGCTGACTGCAAAGGTGCTTCGATACCCGCTGTGGTCGAACAGCAGCCCCCCTATCGTCGACCCCAGCGCGATGGACAGCTGGATCACCGCCACCATCAAGCCGCCCGCGGCTTCGGCGGACCGGGGCATGGCTTGTGCGACCCAACTCCACCAGCCGACGGGCGCGGCAGTGGCCAGCAGCCCCCACAAGCCCAACAGTATCGCGACCACGGTCAGCGAGGCGCCGAACGGGATCAGCGCCAGGGCGATGGCCGCCATCAACACGGGGATGACGATCAGGGGCGGATACAGGCCTTTTTTGAGGACCGTGCCAATCAGGCCGGTGCCCACGACGCCCGCCACGCCAATGGCCAGCAAGACCAGCGACAACGCCGACACGCCCACGTGCGTGACGGTTTCCAGGAAAGGCCGCAAGTAGGTGAACAGCGCGAATTGCCCCATGAAGAACGCACCGCAAGCGGCCATGGCCAGCGCAACGAAGGGGCGCTTGAGCAGCGTGAAGGCGTTGCCCGACGCCCGCGTAAGCGGCTCGGCTTGCATGGCGGGCAGGCTGACCCATTGCCACGCCAGCGCCAGTGCCACCACCGGCACCAGGCACAGGAAGGCGCCGCGCCACCCTATCGCCGCCGCCAGGTAGCTGCCCAGCGGCGGCGCCACGACGGTGGCCAGCGCATTGCCGCCATTGAAGACGGCCAAGGCGCGTGGCACCTGGCGCGGCGGTACCAGCCGCATGGCGGTCGCCGCCGACATCGACCAGAAACCGCCGATGACCACGCCGATCAGCGCGCGGCCCACCATGTACACCGGGTAATTCGGCGCCAACGCCACGGTGGCGCCAGAGACGGCCATCAGCGCAGTCAACCCCAGCAACAGCGTCTTGCGATTCATGCTGCCGGCCAGTCTGCCGATGGACAGGCTGGTCAGTACCGCGAACGCGCCCGAAATGGCAATGCCCTGCCCTGCCAGCCCTTCGCTGACCTGGAGGTCCGTGGCGATCAGGGTCAGCAGGCTGACCGGCATGAATTCCGAGGCGATCAGCGCAAAGACGCACAACGTCATCGCGAATACGCCGCCCCAATGGGCCGGCGCATCGGGGCTGACGTGCCCAGCGCCGGGTGCGTCGTGATCCGGCGTGCCGGCCGCCGTGGCCTGCTGCGTGGATGTGGTCATGACGCCTCCACGCGCCCCAGATGCTTGTCGAAGAATGCGTTCAACGTCGCCCACGGAATCAACGTGACGCGGTCGTAGAGGTCGACATGGCCGGCACCGGGAACGATGTGCAGGGTCTTGGGCTCGGCCGCCCGGCGATAGGCGTCTTCGCTGAACTCGCGCGAATGCGCCTGGTCGCCGGTGATCAACAGCAGCGGGCGGGGCGAAATCGTTTCAATGTCGTTGAACGGATAGAAGTTCATGAACTTGACGTTGCTGGTCAGCGTGGGGTGCGTCGTCAATGCGGGTGAGGAGCCGGCGGGCGTGAATTGCCCGCGCGGCGTGCGGTAGAAGTCGTAGAACTCGCGGTCCACAGGCGTCGATTCGGCAGTCAGCTGATGCACGCTGCCGCTGGTGTACTTTCGTTCGCCACCGGCGAATTCCACATCGCGTTGCTGCGCGGCGTCGGCAATGATGGCCTGGCGTTGCGCAGGCGTCAGCGTCCGGTTCAACGCGTGGCGGTTGGCGGCGCCCATGTCGTACATGCTGACCGTGGCAATGGCTTTGATGCGCGGGTCGATCTTGGCCGCGCTGATGACGAAGCTGCCGCTTCCGCAAACGCCGATGGCGCCGACATGGTCCCGATCGACCATGGGCTGCGCCCGCAGGAAGTCCACGGCCGCGCTGAAGTCTTCGGCGTAGATGTCCGGCGATACGGCGTTGCGCGGCTGGCCGGCGCTTGCGCCCCAGAACGACAGGTCCAAAGACAGCGCGACGAAGCCCTGCTCGGCCATCTTGGTGGCATACAGGTTTGCGCTTTGTTCCTTGACGGCGCCCATGGGGTGGCCGACCACAATCGCGGGCAATTTTTTGCGGCGGTCCAGATCCTTGGGGGTGAACAGGTTGCCAACCACCTCCATCTGGTATTGGTTCTTGAACGTCACCTTCTGGACCGTGACGCGGTCGCTGGTGTAGAAGTTATCGGCGCCTTCGGGCGTTGCGCCTGCCGGTTGCGCGGCAGCGGCCAATGCGGCGGTGCCCGTGGACGACAGCCCGCTTAGCGCTGCCATGCCGGTGCCGATGCCGGCGGCCTTTAACAAGGTGCGGCGGTTGGCATCGGGTTGATGGGCCGGGTCGACAGCGGCGGTTTCAAGGGGGCTGGACGCTTGCATGGCGGCTTCCTTCACGGGAGTTGACGGGAATTGACGGGATGGTCTCCATTTTGAAGATGAGCGATAAGCTAGACTAGGTAATGAATCCTTAATTGCCCTATTAGTCCAGCTAATAAATAAAACGAGCCGCGCGCATGGCGAAACGCAACCTGAACGATCTGCTGGCCTTTGTTACCGTGGCGCGGGAACGCAGCTTCACGCGCGCGGCGGGCACGCTGGGCGTGACGCAATCGGCGTTAAGCCAGGCGGTGCGCGGCCTGGAAGAACGGCTGCAAATCCGGCTGCTGACGCGCACCACGCGCAGCGTGTCGCCCACGCCGGCGGGCGAACGGCTGATGCAGGCCATCGGCCACCGCTTTGACGAGATCGAAGCGGAGCTGGATGCGCTGACCGAACTGCGCGACAAGCCCGCCGGCACGGTGCGCATCACCTGCGGCGATCACATCCTGCGGTCCGTGCTGTTGCCCCGGCTGGCGCCGGTACTGCGCGACTACCCCGAAATCAATGTCGAGTTCGACGTCAGCTATGGGCTGCGCGATATCGTCGCCGACCGCTTCGATGCAGGCGTGCGCCTGGGTAACACCATCGACAAAGACATGATCGCCGTGCCAATCGGGCCGGTGCTGCGCATGGCGGTGGTGGGCTCGCCCGACTACTTTTCCCGGCATCCCATACCGTTGACGCCCGACGACCTGACCGCGCATCAATGCATCAATCAGCGCATGCCGACCTCTGGCGGCTTGTATGTGTGGGACTTTGAACGCCGGGGCCGGCAGGTGAATGTGCGCGTGGATGGGCAGCTGATCTTCAACACCGCACCGCCGCAGGTGGACGCGGCGCTGGCGGGGCTGGGCTTGGCCTTGCTGCCCGAAGATGAACTGATGCCGCACATCGAAGCCGGCGCACTGGTGCGCGTGCTGGAAGACTGGTGCCCGACGTTCACCGGCTATCACCTTTACTATCCCAGCCGCCGCCAGCCCTCGCCGGCGTTTTCCATCGTGTTGAAGGCGCTGCGACGCGGGTGATGCGTGATCGGCGCTGCGTTATCGGACCCACGCGCTTGGCGCGCTCGGATCAGCGCACGTCCGTCGCCAGCTTGACGCTCAGGCCGATCAACGCCAACCCGGCCAGCCGCCTCGTCACAGTCCGGGCGCCCGGCAATGCCGAGCAGCGCCGCGCCACCCGGTGGCCGATCGACACCAAGGCGGTTTGGTAAAGCAGGCTAAGCACCGTCACGTGCAGCATCATCGCCAACAGCGTTGCAGGGCTGGCTTGCGGCTTCAGGAACAAGGGAAAGAACGCCACAAAGAACAGCATGACCTTGGGGTTGGTCAGACTGACCAGGAACGCGCGGCGAAAGGCGGCCCGCGCCGACACGCGCCTGGCAGGCGCCCCGCCATCCATCGCGGCCTGTTTGCGCAATAGCTGCACGCCCAGCCACAACAAGTACGCAACGCCGGACCATTGCAGCGCCCGGAAGATCAGCGGGTGCGCCTGCAGGATGGCGGCCAGGCCCGCCACGGCCGCCACCATGAACAGCAGGTCGCCCACCAGCGTGCCCATCACCGCGGCCATGCCCGCGCGCTTGCCGTTGCGCGCGGTGGCGTCAAGAATGGCGATCGTGCCCGCGCCGGGCACCGCCTGGAATATCAGGATGGCAACGATGAAACTGCCGTAGTGCTGGATATCGAGCATGCTGTTTTGGTTCAGCCGTCTGCGTTGAGGAACCCAAATTATCGAGTCCGCCCCGGGCTTCGATACAGTACATTCTTCTTCTGAAAAGCGATTTTCCTGTCGTTTTTTCTTGTGAAAACGGGGCTGCGCAAGAATGGATAAAAATGATCTGGATGACATCGCTTGGCGTCTGTTGCGCGCGCTGCAAGAGGATGCGCGCGCGCCGTTGAAGACCTTGGCCCAAGCGGCCGGTTTGTCGGTGGCGGCCACGGCGGAAAGACTTAAGCGCTTGCAGGACGCGGGCATCGCGCAGCGTTTTTCGGTTGAGGTGGACGCCGCAAAAGCGGGATACCCGGTAAAGGCCATCGTTGGCATCACGGCGACGCAGCCGGGCAAGAAGGCGCTTCTGGATCGCTTGCGCCAGGCGCCCGAAGTGCTGGAGTGCCATCACGTGGCAGGCGCGGATTCCTACATGATGACGGTGGTGGCCACTGGCCTGGCGGATCTGGAACGCTTTATCGGCACGATCAACGGCTATGGCGAAACCCGAACATCCATCGTTTTCTCCACGCCGATTGAGCGCCGGGGCGTGGTGCCGCCCGGCGTTGGCAAGCGAACCTAGCGCCCGGCCGCTGCCGCCTGCGCGCGCGGCACGGGCTTCTGGTCGAACGCCCGTTCCTCTGGCAAACTTCCCGCCATGCTACGCATCGACAACCTCAGCAAGCGCTACGGCGACTACCTTGTATTCCAAGGCCTGACTCATACGTTCGAGCCCGGCTGCATGGCGCTGTGCGAAGAAGACAGCACCGGAAAATCCAGCTTGCTGGGCATCATCGCGGGCGTGATCCCGCCTGACGGCGGAGACGTCTGGATAGACGGGCATTCCCTTGAGCAAGCACCGCGGCTCGCCCGGTCGCGCGTGGCTTATGTGCCGGACAACTGCCTGGAATTTCCCACGCAGACCGGGCGCGACTTCCTGCTGAAAGCGGCGGCGCAAAAAAACGTCGGCCTGGATGACAGCGTGCTGGATCTGGCATCGCGCCTGGGGTTGGAACCGCATCTGGACAAGCGCTTTGAGCAGATGTCCACGGGCACGCGCCGCAAGGTGTACCTGACGGCCGCCGCGCTGGGCGAGCCGGCCGTCGTGGTTGCCGACGGTGCCAGCAACGGGCTGGACGCGCAGGCGCGTGCCGTGCTGGCCGACGTGTTCAAGACCTGGGCGCGCGACCGCGTCGTGCTGTTTGCCAGCCACGACCCCGAACTGGTGCAAGCCTGCAACGCGCGCATGCTTAACGTGGCCGATCTGCGCCAGGCAGCGGGGCCAGCTAGCCGCTAGCCGCCAGCCGTTAGCCGATAGCCGATAGCCGATAGCCGTTAGCCCCCGCGCGCGCCTGGAAACACATCAGCGCCTGGACGCCTGCAAGACCTCGATGAACGCCTTGCTGAATGCGGGGATGTCGTCGGGTTTGCGGCTGGATACCAGCGTGCCGTCCACCACCACTTCCTGATCCACCCAGTTGGCGCCGGCGTTGCGCAGGTCGTCCTGTAGCGACGGCCAGCTGGTCATGGTGCGGCCGCGCACGACGTTCGCGGACACCAGCAGCCACGGCCCGTGGCAGATAACGGCAACGGGCTTGCCCGCGTCCAACATGGCGCGCACAAAGTCCTGCGCCTTGGGATGCATGCGGATTTCGTCCCCGTTCATTACGCCGCCGGGCAACAGCAGCCCGTCGAATACCGAGGGTTCCGCTTCGGCCTGCGTGAACGTCAGGTCCACGGGAAAGCGGTCGCCGGGTTTGTCGTGATGCATGCCTTGAATCGGCTCGCTGCGCGCCGATATCAGCACGGTGCGGGCGCCTTCCGCTTGCAGACGGTCGCGCGGACCGGTCAGTTCTACCTGTTCGAAACCATCCACGGCCAGAATCGCGATGGTCATGTCGTTAAGAGTTGCCATGATTGCTCCCTGTGCGGGGCCCCGTGCGAGCGACACGCGGCGGGCCGGGGCCGTGCCCGCCGAGTCGTTGGCGCAGCAAGTGCCATGCCGACAGCGCGCGCGGGCTAGGGAATATCGGGCACGGACTGCTCAGGCCACTCAGGCCACTCAGGCCACGTTGGCGAAACGCTGGTCCAGATACGCAATGATCTCGCTGGATTCATACATCCAGCGCGTGCCGGCGGCCTCGTCGATACGCAGGCAAGGCACCTTGATCTTGCCGCCGCCGGCCAGCAGCTGTTCACGCGCCTGGGGGTCGTTCTTGGCGTCGTGCAGCGTTACGGGCACGTTCAGGCGGTGCATGGCCCGACGCGTTTTCACGCAGAACGGGCAGGCCTTGAATTGGTAGAGCGACAGCGCGGCGGCTTCCGCGTTGACGCTGGCCTGGCCTTGGGCCGATCGCTGTTGCGGGCGCGGACGAGTCAGCGCGTCGCCAATGACGATCAGTTGACCCAGGCCGACACGCAGGGCTTTGACTAGCATGGAGAATGGACTCAAAACAAAGGAAAGAGGCGGTCAGTCTACTCTTTCGCCGCGCGCCGCCCTCAGGTCTGCGCCGACTCGTGGCCGTGCAGCGTCTTCAGCTTTCGCAATCCCGGAAACCACCGCATCCACAGCCCGGCGACCGCAATCGTGCCCATGCCGCCCAGCACCACGGCCGGCACCGCGCCGAACAGCTCGGCCGTCAAACCGGATTCAAATTCGCCCAACTGGTTCGACGCGCCGATAAACAAGGTGTTCACCGCGCTGACACGGCCCAGCATGTGGTCGGGCGTGTTCAGCTGCACCAGCGAGGACCGCACCACGACACTGACCGCGTCGGCCGCGCCCAGCACGACCAGGGCCGCCACGGACAACGGAATTGACGTGGACAAACCAAATACGGTCGTCGCCAACCCGAACACGATCAGCGAACCGAACAGCAGCCGCCCGACGTTGTCGCCCAGGCTTAAGCGCGCCAGCGTCAACGACATCAAGGCCGCGCCGCACGCGGGCGCCGCGCGCAAGGCGCCCAAGGCCCATGGCCCGGCATTAAGGATGTCTTTGGCGAACAGCGGCAGCAAGGCCGTGGCGCCGCCCAGCAGCACCGCGAATAGATCCAGCGACAAGGTGCCCAGCAGCAGCCGGCGTTGGAAGATGAAGGTGATGCCCGCGAACAGCGTGCGCCAGGTTGTGGGTTCCTTGCGCGGCGGCGCGCGTTCGATGACCAGGGTGGCAATGGACGCGAATGCCGTCAGGTACAACGCGGCTGCCACGCAATAGATCCAGCCGGCGCCCAGGCTGTAGCCGATGCCGCCCAGCGCGGGTCCGGCGATCTGGGCGATCTGCCCGCCCGATGATGACAGTGCCGTGGCGCGTGGCAGCCATGCGCGCGGCACCACGGCGGGGATGAGCGTGGACAAGGTGGGCGCTTCGAACGCGCGCGCCGAACTCATGATGATGATGGTGGCGTAGATCAGCGTCTTGCCGCCCACGCCATGCAGCGCGGCAATGGCCAGCACCAGCGTCGCCAGCGTTTCCATCGCCATGCACGCGGCGACGATCTTGCGGCGGTCGTAGCGGTCGGCCACGTGGCCCACCACCAGCGTCAGCGCGGCCATGGGCAGGAATTGGGCCAGGCCGATCAAGCCCAGGTCCATGGCGCTGCCGGACAGCGCGTAGATCTGCCAGCCGACCGCTACCGAGACGATCTGGAAGGCCAGTGACGCGCTGACGCGGGCGAACAGGAAGTGCAGGAAAGGTGGGCGGGTAAGCGGACTGGGAGAATCGGGGCGGGCATGAGAGCGTGCGCGGCAGGCGCGCGGGCGGCGCCGGAAGGCACATTCTAGTGACAGCCGGCTGACGCGAAACTAAAGCGACACAGCCGGCGGGGCAATGCGCTGCGGTCAAGACGGCAGAGCGCGCCGCGCAGGCCATGCCGCCGAGGGCGCCACCAGCCCGTGCCACCAGCCCGTGCCACCACTCCGCGCCACCCCTCCGCGACCGTGTGCGGCGATTCTCGCTTACGCCCCGATCGACACCAGCTCGGCGCCTTCGGTGACCTGATCGCCCACGCCGTAGAACACCTCTTCGACCTTCCCGTCGCCCGGCGCGGAAATGGTGTGCTCCATTTTCATGGCTTCCATCACCAGAAGCGGTTGGCCCTTTTCGACCGTGTCGCCCGCCTTGACCGAGATCGAGATGATCTTGCCCGGCATCGGCGCGGTCAGGCCGCCGGCATGCTCGCCCTGCGTGTCCTGCGCGTGCGCCAGCGGGTCGTACAGTTCCAGCACATGTGCGCCGTTGTCGCCAAAGACGTGGGCACGGTCGGCGTGCAGCACGACGGTGCCGGCGTTTTCATGGCCGGCCAGCGTAATGCGCAGGCCATAGGCCAGGTTGGGGTTCGCGCTGGCATGCGCGCGCCACAGGAACGGCTGCGGACCCGCGCCGGTGTCCAGCGTCCACGCGCCGCCTTGGCGCGCAACGGTGACGCGGCGCGTCTCGCCGTTGTCCACCCATTGCAGGTGGCGCTGATACTGGCCGCCCAAGCGCCAGCCGTCGCGTGCATCCCAAGGGTCGGCGCGGCCTTTGCCGGCAGACGTTGCGTTCGGCTGGGCCAGGCCCTGGCGCACCAGCACGGCGGCCGATGCCAGCGCCAGCGTGGCGGCGTCGGCGGGCTGCGGTTCGGGCAGCAGCGTGGCGCGCTGGCGTTCGATCAGGCCGGTGTCCAGGTCGGCCGCCGCGAACGCGGTGTCTTTCATCAGCCGCGACAGGAAGGCCACGTTGGTCTGCACGCCCACGGCCTGCGTTTGCGCCAATGCCTGCAACATGCGCTGGCGGGCCTGGTCGCGGTCGGCGCCATGCACGATCAGCTTGGCGATCATGGGGTCATAGAACGGCGTGATCGTGTCGCCCGTGCGCACGCCACCATCGACGCGGATGTCGGCGTTGGCGAACGCGGTGTGCGGCGGCAGGCCCAGGTAGGCCAGGGTGCCGATCGACGGCAGGAATCCCTTTTCAGGGTTCTCGGCGTAGATGCGGGCCTCGATGGCATGGCCGTTGATGCGCAGGTCTTCCTGGCGCGCCGGCAGCGGCTGGCCGGCGGCCACGCGCAGCTGCCATTCCACCAGGTCGTGGCCGGTGATCATTTCCGTGACCGGGTGTTCGACTTGCAGCCGCGTATTCATTTCCATGAAGTAAAAGCGGCCGTCGGGCTCGGCGATGAATTCCACCGTGCCCGCGCCCACATAGCCCACGGCGCGCGCGGCGGCCACGGCGGCTTCGCCCATGGCGCGGCGGCGCTCTTCGGTCATGCCGGGGGCGGGGGCTTCTTCGATGACTTTCTGGTGGCGACGCTGCACCGAGCAATCGCGTTCAAACAGGTAGACGCAATTGCCCTGCGTGTCCGCGAACACCTGGATTTCAATGTGGCGCGGCTTTTGCAGATAGCGTTCGATCAGCACGCGGTCATCGCCAAAGCTGGATGCCGCTTCGCGTTGGCACGAGGCCAGCGCGTCCAGGAATGCACCGGACGATTCCACGACGCGCATGCCCTTGCCGCCGCCGCCCGCGCTGGCCTTGATCAGCACGGGGTAGCCGATGCCGTCCGCCTGCGTCTTCAGGAATTGCGGGTCCTGGTTGTCGCCGTGATAGCCGGGCACCAGCGGCACGCCGGCTTTTTCCATCAGCGATTTGGCGGCCGACTTGCTGCCCATGGCGGCAATGGCGGATGCCGGCGGGCCCACGAACGCGATGCCGGCCTGTTGAGCGGCTTGCGCGAACGCTTCGTTTTCCGACAAGAAGCCATACCCCGGGTGGATGGCGCCCGCGCCGGTGTCGCGCGCGGCTTGCAGGATGGCGTCGGCGCGCAGATAGCTGGCGCGCGGTTCCGATCCGCCGATGTACACGGCTTGATCGCAAGCGGCCACGTGGCGCGCGTTGGCGTCCGCGTCCGAATAGACGGCGACGGTGCGGATGCCCATGCGGCGGGCAGTGGCGGCGACGCGGCAGGCGATCTCGCCGCGATTGGCAATCAGCAAAGTGTCGAACATGAATGTCATCCTGGCTGTAATTCTTCTTGAACTGCAAGCGCTGCGGTAAGGGGCGCGATGGGGCCGATGCCCTACATGCGGAAGACGCCGAACCGCGTGTCTTCGATGGGCGCGTTCAGCGCGGCCGACAGCGCCAGCCCCAGCACGCGGCGCGTGTCGGCGGGCGCGATGATGCCGTCGTCCCACAGCCGCGCGGTGGCGTAGTACGGATGGCCTTCGTGTTCGTACTGTTCGCGGATGGGCGCCTTGAACGCGGCTTCTTCGTCGGCCGACCACTGGCCGCCGCGCGCTTCGATGCCGTCGCGCTTGACGGTGGCCAGCACGCTGGCGGCCTGCTCGCCGCCCATGACGGAGATGCGGGCGTTGGGCCACATGAACAGCATGCGCGGTGAATAGGCGCGACCGCACATGCCGTAGTTGCCGGCGCCGAACGAGCCGCCGATCAGCACGGTGAACTTGGGCACGGCGGCGGTGGCCACCGCCGTCACCATCTTGGCGCCGTGGCGCGCGATGCCTTCGTTTTCGTATTTGCGGCCGACCATGAAGCCGGTGATGTTCTGCAGGAACACCAGCGGAATCTTGCGCTGCGCGCACAGTTCGATAAAGTGCGCGCCCTTTTGCGCCGACTCTGAAAACAGGATGCCGTTGTTGGCGACGATGCCCACGGGAATGCCCTGGATATGCGCAAAGCCGGTCACCAGCGTGGGGCCGAAGCGCGCCTTGAATTCATCGAACTCCGAGCCGTCCACGATGCGCGCGATGACTTCGCGCACGTCATAGGGCTTGCGCGTGTCGGCGGGAATGATGCCGTTCAGTTCGCTGGGGTCGTAGCGCGGTTCGCGCGGCGCGACGGTGGCCAGTTGCGCGGGCTTCTTGCGATTGAGCCGCGCGACGGCGTTGCGCGCCAGTTGCAGCGCGTGCATGTCGTTGGCGGCCAGGTGGTCCACCACGCCGGACAGGCGCGTGTGCACGTCGCCGCCGCCCAGGTCCTCGGCGCTGACTTCTTCGCCCGTGGCCGCTTTTACCAGCGGCGGGCCGCCCAGGAAGATGGTGCCCTGGTTCTTCACGATGATGGATTCATCGCTCATGGCGGGCACGTAGGCGCCGCCGGCGGTGCACGAGCCCATCACCACGGCGATCTGCGAAATGCCCTGTGCGGACATCTGCGCCTGGTTGTAGAAGATGCGGCCGAAGTGTTCGCGGTCGGGGAACACTTCGTCTTGCTGCGGCAGGTTGGCGCCGCCCGAATCCACCAGGTAGACGCAGGGCAGATGGTTTTGCGCCGCGATTTCCTGTGCACGCAGGTGCTTCTTGACGGTCATCGGGTAGTACGTGCCGCCTTTGACGGTGGCGTCGTTGCAGACGATGACGCATTCGGTGCCCGACACACGCCCGATGCCGGTGATGACGCCCGCGCCGGGCGCGTCGCCGTCGTACATGCCGTGCGCCGCCATGGGCGACAGTTCCAGGAACGGGGTACCCGGATCGATCAGGTTTTCGACGCGGTCGCGTGGCAGCAGCTTGCCGCGCGCCACGTGCTTGGCGCGCGCGGCTTCACTGCCGCCCAGCGCGGTCTGCGCCAGTTTCTGATTCAGATCGTCCAGCTGCGCCTGCATGGCGCGCGCGTTATCGGTGTAGTCCTGCGACCGCGGATTGATGCGGGATTCGATGATGGGCATGGGGTTCCACCCGTCCTGCGTGATTGGAATTTGAAGGCGCTCTGGTCGAGCGGTTTGTCTCTGCTTCCCGGTGGGCCGGGCATTCTTGTCGAATGGGTTTTCGTTGCGCCTTTCCCGGCATGACCCGCGACTCGTGGTCGCGTCCGGAAGACATACAAGAAAGGCGCGGCGAAAAACCAATCGGGAGACGGAGATGATTCCGTCTCCCTGGTCGTGATTCAGGCCGTGATTTAGGCCATGACTTAGGCCACGTATTTAGACCATTTCGATAGCCATCGCCACGGCTTCACCGCCGCCGATGCACAGCGTGGCAACGCCGCGCTTGCCGCCGGTCTTGCGCAATGCGCCGACCAGCGTGGCCATCAGGCGCGCGCCCGATGCCCCGATGGGGTGGCCCAGGGCGGTGGCGCCGCCATGCACGTTGACCTTGTCGTGCGGCAGCTTGAAGTCGTTCATGGCGGCCATGGTGACCACCGCGAAGGCTTCGTTGATTTCGTACAGGTCCACGTCCTCGGCCTTCCAGCCGGTCTTGGCGAACAGGTTTTTCAGCGCGCCGACCGGCGCGGTGGTGAACCAGCCCGGCTCTTGCGAATGCTGGCTGTGGCCGACGATGCGGGCCAGCGGCTTGACGCCGAGTTTTTCGGCGGTAGACGCGCGCATCAGCACCATCGCGGCGGCGCCGTCGGAAATCGACGACGAGTTGGCGGCGGTGATGGTGCCGTCTTTCTTGAAGGCGGGCTTGAGCGTGGGGATCTTTTCCGGCATGGCCTTGGTGGGGGCTTCGTCGGTGTCGATCACCGTGTCGCCCTTGCGGCCGGCAACGGTAACGGGCGCGATTTCCCACTTGAAGCTGCCGTCTTCGGTGGCGGCGCGGGCGCGGCGCAGCGATTCCAGCGAGAAAGCATCCTGCTGTTCACGCGTGAATTCGTACTTCGCGGCGCAGTCTTCGGCGAACACGCCCATGGCCTTGCCCTTGTCGTAGGCATCTTCCAGGCCGTCCAGCGCCATGTGGTCATACACGGTGTTGTGGCCGAAGCGGTAGCCCTGGCGTGCCTTGAGCAGCAAGTACGGCGCGTTGCTCATGCTTTCCTGGCCACCCGCCACCACCACCTGCGCGCTGCCGGCAGCCAGCAGGTCGTGGCCGAACATGGCTGCCTTCAGGCCTGAACCGCACACCTTGTGGATCGTGGTGCATGCCACGCCCAGCGGCAGGCCGGCACCCAGCGCCGCCTGGCGCGCGGGCGCCTGGCCCTGGCCGGCTTGCAGCACGTTGCCCATGATGACTTCGTCGACCTGGTCCGGCTTGATGCCGGCGCGTTCGATGGCGGCCTTGATGGCCACCGAACCCAGCTCATGCGCGGCCAGGCCGGACAGGCTGCCCAGCATGCCGCCCATGGGGGTGCGGGCGATGGAAACGATAACGATGGGATCTGACATGACTAACTCCTGTGGGGGTCGGGACAGCGTCTGGGTGTCGGCGCTGCGCGGTCGCCAGAAAGGCGTGCCGGACGCAGGCGTCTGTCCGTATCGTAAGGGAAAAATTCTTCAATACGGCCCTGCGCCACTTGGGCGCGGCAGGCTTGCCACCAGTCCGGTTCCAGCAGGTCGGCATGGTGACGCATGAAGGCGCCGCGCACGCGCGCGTCGCCCAGCAGGAAGCGGCCGAATTCTTCGGGAAATACGTCGTTCGGTCCGATGGCGTACCAGGGTTCGGACGCCATTTCCGCTTCTTCGTTGGGAGCCGGCGGAATGCGCCGGAAATTCATCTCGGTCATGCGCTGGATTTCGTCGTAGTCATAAAAGACGACGCGGCCCAGGCGCGTCACGCCGAAGTTCTTGTAAAGCATGTCGCCGGGGAAGATATTGGCGGCGGCCAACTGGCGGATGGCGTCGCCGTATTCACGCACGGCGGGGTCCAGCAAGGCGTCGGAGGCCTGGCGCAGATAGATATTGAGCGGCGTCATCCGCCGTTCGATGTAGACGTGGCGGATGACGACTGTGTCGGCCGTTTCTTCGATCAGGCTGGGCACCAGGCGGCGCAGTTCGTCCAGCAAGGCGGGCGCGAAGCGGCTGCGCGGCAACGCCACCTGCGAATACTCCCAGGTATCGGCCATGCGGCCCACACGGTCATGCAGCTTGACCATCTGGTACTTGCGCCGCACGGTGGCGTGGTCCATGCCGTCTTTGTCGATGCGGTCCTTGATGAGCTTGAACACATAGGGGTAGGACGGCAGCGTGAACACGCACATCACCATGCCCTTGATGCCGGGCGCAATGTCGAAGGCGTCGCGCGAATGGGCCAGGTGATGCAGGAAGTCGCGGTAGAACAGCGTCTTGCCCTGCTTTTGCAGGCCGATCATGGTGTAGAGCTCGGCCTTGGGCTTGCGCGGCAACAGGCTGGCCAGGAAGTTCACCACGGCGGCCGGCGTTTCCATGTCGACCAGGAAATAGGCGCGTGTGAAGCTGAACAGCGTGCTCAGGTCGTCGGCGCCCAGCAGCAGCGCGTCCAGCGTGACCTGGCCCGCCGGGTTGCGCGTCAGCGCCACGGCAAAGGGGTAGACGGTGGTCTGGTTGATCAGGCGGCCGACGATGTAGGCGCCCTTGTTGCGAAAGAACAGCGAGCCCAGCGCATGGATCTGGCAATCGCTGGCGATGCGCCGGCCCACGTGGCGCGGCAGCAGCGTGCGCAATTGCGCGACGGCGGCGCGCGCCAGCATGCGCGTATCGCGCGGCAGGTCTTCGAAAGGCAGCGCCAGGCCGAAGTCGGCCACCATGCGGATCAGGCTTTTTTCCAGGCCGTCGGTTGCCGGGTAATACACCCGGTACGACGGGGTGCTGCTGTCCAGGTAGTCGGTTGCAACGGCGGGCCGCACGAACAGGAAATCGTTGTGGAAATAGTCGCGGTGCAACAGGCGGCACGAGACTGAATTGAAGAAGGTCTCGGCGCATTCCGGCTGCTTGTGCTCGCCCAGCAGGCCCACGAATTCCTGCTTGATCTGTTGCCAGTAGGCGGTCTGGGCGCCGGTCAGGGCGGGTACGGCCACGCCGTTGCCGCTGGCGTTGCCGTTGTGGCCCGGGATGTCGTCCAGCGCGCCTTCCGGGCGGCCGCGCAGCACCGCTTCCAGCTGCGTGGCGCATTCGCGCACACGCATGTCGTAGTACTCGATGCGTTCGCGCGACAGGTGCTGGATGCCGTGCCAGTCGCCCGATTCGAACAGCGCCTTGGCCCGCTGCGCGCTGTAGCGAAACAGCGCGTAGTGGCGGTCAAACCCGGCCAGGATGATCCGCGCCACGTCCAGTGCCGAGGGCCCCGGGGCGGGGGCCTGCTCGATATGCTGGACATCGGACATGCGGATCATGGTGGGGCGCTCGGCCGGCGTGTCAGGCGGTTTCGTTGAACAGTTCGCGGCCGATCAGCATGCGGCGGATTTCGCTGGTGCCCGCGCCAATTTCATACAGCTTGGCGTCGCGCCACAGGCGCCCCACCGGGTATTCGTTGATGTAGCCGTTGCCGCCCAGGATCTGCACGCCTTCGCCCGCCATCCACGTGGCCTTCTCGGCCGTGTACAGGATCAATGCGGCGCAGTCCTTGCGCACCTGGCGCACGTGTTCGGCGCCCAGTTTGTCCAGGTTCTTGCCGACCTGGTAGCAGAAGGCGCGGCTGGCTTGCAGCGTGGTGTACAGGTCGGCGACCTTGCCCTGGATCAGCTGGAATTCGCCGATGGCCTGGCCAAACTGCTTGCGGTCATGGATGTAGGGCACCACCACGTCCATCACGGCCTGCATGATGCCCAGCGGGCCGCCGGACAAGACGGCGCGTTCGTAGTCCAGCCCGCTCATCAGCACCTTGACGCCGCCGTTGACCTGGCCCAGCACGTTTTCTTCGGGGATTTCGCAGTCCTGGAACACGAGTTCACCCGTGTGGCTGCCGCGCATGCCCAGCTTGTCCAGCTTTTGCGCCACCGAAAAGCCCTTGAAGCCTTTTTCGACCAGGAAGGCGGTGATGCCGCGCTGGTGGGCCTCGGGGTCGGTCTTGGCGTAGACCACCAGCGTGTCGGCGTCGGGGCCGTTGGTGATCCACATCTTGGTGCCGTTCAGCACGTAGCGGTCGCCCTTCTTGTCGGCGCGCAGTTTCATGCTGACCACGTCCGAGCCGGCGCCCGGTTCGCTCATGGCCAAGGCGCCCACGTGTTCGCCGGAGATCAGCTTGGGCAGGTACTTGGCCTTTTGTGCGGCCGTGCCGTTGCGGTTGATCTGGTTCACGCACAGGTTCGAGTGCGCGCCGTATGACAGGCCGACCGAGGCGCTGGCGCGCGAGATTTCTTCCATCACCACCATATGGGCCAGGTAGCCCATGTTGGCGCCGCCGTATTCTTCGTCGGCCGTCATGCCCAGCACGCCAAGCTCACCGAATTTGCGCCAGAGGTCCATCGGGAACTGGTCGCTGCGATCCACCTCGGCAGCGCGCGGAGCGATCTCGGCCTGCGCAAAATTGCGCACGGCGTCGCGCAGCATGTCCAGGTCTTCGCCCAGGTCGAAGTTCAGGCCGGGAAGGTTCATCGATGTCTCCGTGATAGTGGGTACTTACATTCTTATGGGCGCCTGTGGCCAGCGCCGTGCCGCCATCGTGTGGCTCATCATGCGCCGATCCGGTGTCGCCGCGCAATGATGCACCGCAAATATTACGTTTACGTAAACGTAAATTGGAGTCGGGTTATCCCTAGGAATTTGCCGCTTTCATGGGGAAGAACGCTGTTTACTATGCCTGCCTGTCCCCCGAATTTGCCTGACCGAAGCGGAGTCTGCCGTGCTTGAACTATCCAATCTGGACGAAATTGTGGCGCTGCGGCGCGATATCCATATGCACCCGGAGCTGTGCTACGAAGAGCACCGAACCGCCAAAGTGGTGGCGGACACGCTGCGCGGCTGGGGCATCGAGACGCATACGGGCATCGCCAAGACCGGTGTGGTGGGCGTGATCAAGCGTGGCACGTCGGACCGGGCCATCATGCTGCGCGCCGACATGGACGCCCTGCCCATGCAGGAAGAAAACCAGTTTGAACACCGCTCGCGCCATGACGGCAAGATGCACGGTTGCGGCCACGACGGCCACACCGCCATGCTGCTGGCGGCGGCGCGGCACTTGCAGACGGCCGGCGGCTTTGATGGCACCGTCTACCTGTGTTTCCAGCCTGCCGAGGAAGGCGGCGCCGGCGGCCGCGCCATGATCCAGGACGGCCTGTTTACACGCTTTCCCTGTGAAGCCGTATTTGGCATGCACAACTGGCCGGGCCTGCCGGCCGGGTCGTTCGGCGTATGCGCCGGCCCGATGATGGCGGCGGCCAATGGCTTCAAGATCACCGTCAAGGGCAAGGGTGGCCACGCCGCCGCGCCGCAGGATTGCAACGACCCGGTGCCCGCGCTGTTCGCCATCGGCCAGGCGCTGCAAACCATCCTGACCCGCAGCAAGCGTCCGCTGGACGCGGCGGTGCTGTCGATCACGCAGGTGCAGGCAGGCGGCAGCGTCATCAACGTCATTCCGAACACGGCGTGGCTGGGCGGCTCGGTGCGGGCGTATCGCACCGAGGTCGTCGACCTGATCGAACGCCGCATGAACGAAATAGCCGGCAACATCGCCGCCGCGCACGGCTGCGAGGCCGACGTGTTCTTCGAACGCCGCTACCCGGCGCTGGTCAACACCGTGGCCGAAACGGAATTCTGCATGCAGGTCATGCGCGATGTGGTCGGCGACGAACGCGCGCTGACGATCGAACCCGCCATGGCATCGGAAGACTTCGCGTTCCTGTTGCAGGAAAAGCCGGGTTGCTATGTCTTCCTGGGCAACGGCGACGGCGAACACCGCATGGCCGGCCACGGGCTGGGCCCGTGCATGTTGCACAACGCCAGCTATGACTTCAATGATTCGTTGATTCCGGCGGGCGCGTCGTACTGGGTTCGCCTGGCGCAACGCTATCTGACGGCCTGACGGGCCTGTTCGCCCGACGCTTTACCTCACGCAGTGCTACGCAACATCACCAGGACAATATGAAAAAGAAGACTTTGCTGATCAAGGCCGCGGGGGCGGCTCTGGCAATCGTGGCAAGCGGCGCCATGGCCCAAGGCTGGCCCGCCAAACCCATCACGCTGGTGGTGCCGTACACGGCGGGCGGTAGCGCGGACGCCATCGGTCGCCGTTTGGGCGACGTGCTGCGCAAGGAAGCCAACGTTACGGTCATCGTTGAAAACAAGCCGGGCGCGGGCGCTTCGGTGGGCACTGACTTCGTTGCGCGTTCGCAGCCGGACGGCACGACGCTGCTGCTGGCGTCGACCAGCCCGCTGACGATCTTCCCGCATCTGGCCAAGACCAACTACGACCCGATGAAGGACCTGACGCCGGTGGCCAGCGTGGCCGTCGCGCCGGTGGCCATCGTTGCCACCAAGGCCCTGCCGGTCAAGGACTTTGCGGGCTTGATCGACTACGCCAAGTCGCATCCGGAAGGCGTGCGTTACGGCACGCCGGGCCAGGGCACCGTGGCGCATATCGGCATGGCCGCCGTCACCAGGCAGACCGGCACGCAGATGCTGCACGTGCCCTATCGGGGCAACAGTCAGGCGCTGACCGACGGGCTGGGCGGCGTGGTGGAATTGCTGGTGGTCAATAGCGACGTGGTCTTGCCGCACGTGGCTAACGGCGCGTTAAAGCCGCTGGCGGTGATGGCGCCGCAACGCCTGGCCGCATGGCCCGACGTGCCGACGATGGCCGAACTGAAGTTGCCGCAGGCGCAGTACTACTCGAACTTCGGCGTGTTTGCGCCCGCCAACTTGCCGCCCACCGTGTCCCAGCCGCTGCTGGCGGCGCTGACGCGCGCGGTGGCCAGCGCTGATTTCCAGGACCTGCTGGCCAAGTCGTATCTGCAACCGGGCACCGCGACCGGCGAGGCGTTTGCCAAGCAGGTGCAGGCGGAATTCACCAACAACGCCCGCCTGATCAAAGAAGGCAATATCAAGGCCGATTAAGCCTGGGCTTGTGGGGCAGCCCGCGGTCATCCACCGGCAGCCCCATGACCCGATAACGCATGGCGGCCAACGATTTGGCATTGGTGATGCGGGCCATGTGGGCGCACTGCGCGCACCAATGGCCCGCGCGAATCGACGCGAACGGCGCATGCCAATCGTGACCGCGATGACACAGCCAGTGCATTTTTCGGGTGGTGTTCAAGTACACGGACGTCAGGCATTCGCCACCGCGATCGCGGGCCGCCTGATGCGCGGCCTCGATGCCCAGCCGCTTGTTCAAGTTGGCGCAAACGCCGCACCAACTGCCCAGCAGAATTTTGCCGCCGGTGGTCAGCCATTCGTGGCCGTCGGCGCAGCGGAATCGATACCGCACGCCCAGCCCGCGATACGCGTCCGACAGGCACAGGCCGCCCCGCTCTTTGGCCTTGCGTTGCAGGCGGGCCAGGCCGTCGGGATGCCGATAGCCTTCGACCTTGCGCAGGCGCGCGCATTCCGGGCACCAGGTTCGACGCAGCACATCCGCACCCGCCGCTTCCCATTCGTGCCCCGCGCCGCAGCGGAACTGAAAGCTCTTTTGCCCGCGCGGGCTGGCGGTATCCAGGCACTGCCCGCCGCGCGCGATGGCGGTCTTCTGGATACGCACCAGCAGGTCGTCGCGCCGACGCCGGTAGCCCGCGTCGCGCCCACACACGGCGCAACCGATACGTTGCAGCGCCTTGTTGCCCTTGCGGTTCCAGGCGTGGCCGGCGTCGCATTGAAAGCGATGCGGTACATCCCAGCCCAGCCAGTGCGGCTCCAGGCAGGTGACCCCGTTCTTCTGCGCCAGTTCGCCCAGGCGTGTGAAGTTGGCCTCGGCCGCGCATAACGGGCATTTGACTTGCAGCGCGCGGCCGAAAGTTTGCAGCGTGCGCTGGAATTGGTGCCCTGCGGTGCATTGGAAACGGTACATCGCCGACAAGCCCCGCCAATGCGTATCCAGGCATTCAAAGCCGGCCGCGTCGGCGGCGATGCGCAATTGCGGTTGGCGGTCGAGGATGGGGTGTTGGGGCTTCGTGTGCATGAGGAATCCTGTTGCCAGAGACACCGCCATTGACCACCGTGCGCCGCCGCAAGAACCCGGCAAGACAGAAGCAAAGCCGAAGGAAGGCGCGCAAGGGCTTCGGGCAATCACGGCCGCGATGCAGCGGGGATGGCGATTGCCGATCTTGCCTTCCTGTCGGACGCAAAGATATTGGATAAGTCTTATTTTTGATCGGAACTTTCTGAGGCGCCGACGGGGGGAGGTCGGGCCGCGCAGGCTGGGCCGCGTCAGGCCGGGCCGCGCAGGCCGCGCCGCGTCAGGTCGGGCCGCGTCAGGTCGGGCGGGTTCCGAACATGATCACGAGCATGCCGGCCAGGCACAGGCCCACGCCCAGCCAGTCGCTTGCGCTGGGCCGCACGCCGTCAACCGCCCACAACCACATCAACGCCATGCCGATGTACACGCCGCCGTAAGCGGCGTAGACGCGGCCGGAGGCGGCGGGATGCAAAGTCAGCAGCCACGCGAAAAGCGCCAGGCTGGCCCCCGCCGGGGCAAGTAGCCAGATGGAATGGCCCTTGCGCAACCACAGGTATGGAAGGTAGCAGCCGATGATTTCGGCCAGCGCCGTCAGGACGAACAGCGCAAGGGTTTGCAGGGCCGCCACGTGCGCGCCCTCAGGGTTTTTGCGCCAGCAGCGCGCGGCATTCGCGTTCCTGCTGCGCAATTTCCTGCAAGGTGTCTTCGATGTCGCGGCGCTGTTGTTCCAGCGTGTCGCGGTGCTGCTCCAGCACGCTGAGGTACTGGCGCAATTGCACTTCGGTATCGCCGGGGCCGTCGTACATGTCGATCAGCGTCAGGATTTCAGACAGCTGCAAGCCCAGGCGTTTGCCGCGTAGCGCCAGTTTCAGGCGCGTGCGGTCGCGCGGGCCAAAGATGCGGTTGCGGCCCTCGCGCGCCGGGCTGACGATACCCTGGTCTTCATAGAAGCGGATCGTGCGAGGCGTGACGTCGAACTCGCGGGCGAGCTCAGAGATGGTCCAGGTTGACGAGGGCATGCGGCGTGTGGCAGTTTACGTAAACGTAAATTATGATGACTTGACGTCAACGTCAAGCGTGGAGCAAGAGGCAATGAACCCCAACGAACAGAAATTGCAGTACCCCTGGGCGGACTTCCAGCCCGAAGCCGGCCGGGCCCATGTGGTGGCGGAAGGCGTCAAGTGGATCCGGATGCCGCTGCCGTTCGCGCTGGATCATATCAACCTCTGGCTGCTGCGCGACCGCATCGACGGCCAGGACGGCTGGACCATCGTTGACTGTGGCATCTCGCGCGACGAGGTCAAGGCCTTGTGGGAAGACGTCTTCAAGAACGAACTGGAAGGCCTGCCCGTGCTGCGCGTCCTGGTCACGCATATGCACCCCGACCACATCGGCCTGGCGCATTGGCTGTGCGAACGCTGGAACGCGCGGCTGTGGATGACGATGACGGACTTCATGGTGGCCTCGTTGTGGTCGTCGCGCCGTAACGAAGCGGGCGGCGGCCCGGGCGGCCAATCCGCCGTCGAACACTTTGCGCGCCACGGCCTGACGGACCTGGACGCGCAAGAGCAGATCCGCCAGCGCGCCAACTACTACCCCAACCTGGTGCCGGCGGTGCCCGCCCGCTACACGCGCATCATGCACGGCGATCAGGTGCGCATCGGTGACCACGACTGGCGCGTGATCGTGGGTTACGGCCACGCGCCGGAACACGCCTCGCTATACAGCGCCGACCTGAACGTGCTGATCTCGGGCGACATGGTGCTGCCGCGCATTTCCACCAACATCAGCGTGTTCGATTACGAGCCCGACGCCAACCCCTTGCCGCTGTACCTGCGGTCGCTGGACGGCTACGCCGGCCTGCCCCGCGACGCGCTGGTGTTGCCCTCGCACGGGCGGCCGTTCAAGGGCCTGCACGAGCGCATTGCGCAGCAGCACGAACACCACCGCGATCGTCTGGCCGAAGTGCTTGAGGCATGCGCCGCGCAGCCGCAGTCAACGACGGACATCTTGCCGGTGCTGTTCAAGCGCAAGCTGGACCTGCATCAGCTGACCTTCGCCATGGGCGAAGCGCTGGCGCACCTGCATGCGCTGTATTTCGAGGGCAAGCTGCGTCGTGCCACCGGCGACGACGGCATTGTGCGGTTCACGGCTGCGTGATCGACAAGCGCGGCGGGTTCATGACCGGACCCGTCAGCGTGTCGCCGTGGCCAGCCTGACGGCAAGGCCCACGAACACCAGGGCGGCGATGCGATTGAGCCAACGCTTGGCCGTGACCGAGCGTTGCAGCAGTTCGCCGAACGCGCCGGAAAAGAACGCGATGGCGCCGAACACCAGCAACGTCGACACCATGAACACGGCGCCCAGCTGCATGACCTGCAAGCCGACCGGGCCCAGCGCGGGCGTGGTGAATTGCGGCAGGAAGGCGAAGAAGAACAGCAGCACCTTGGGGTTGGTCAGGTTCATGACGATGCCGCGCCGGTACAGCGCGCCGGGCTTGAGCGGTTCGGGCCGTTTGCCGTCTTCCGATTCCACGGGGGCGCGCAGGATCTGCCACGCCAGGTATGTCAGGTACGCCGCACCCGCCAGCTTAAGGGCCGTGAACGCCATGGGCGAGGCCGCGAACACGGCGGCAAGCCCGAGGGCGACGGCGGCCGTGTGGCCCAGCAGACCGGTGCACAGCCCCAGCACCACCAGCATGCCCGCCTTGCGTCCCCAGATAGCGGACTGCATCAGCACGAACACATTGTCCGGCCCGGGCGTCAGCGCCAGCAGCACGGCAATGCCGAAAAAAGCGATCAGGGTGTCGAAGGGCAGCATGGGACGTGGCCTGGTGGAGGTGGGCGCCGGGTAGCCCGGAGAATGGCATCATAAGGGCAAATTCCCCGCAGTTCAGCGCTGCCACGGAACCCCAAGGACAGAGAGAGACACGCCATGACGACAAACGCCGCGCAGGCATCGCAAGCATCGCAAGCGCCAGAAACATCGCAAGCGTCCCAAGCATCGCAAGCCGCCCCGGCCCGACATGCCTCCCACGCTGGCCCCGGCCTCGACACCGCAGCCGGCCCCGACGCCGCGCTGCACGCCCTGCTGCTGGCCCGGCACAGCTGCCGTGCCTTCCTGCCCGCGCCCGTGCCGCGCGACGTCATCGAACGCATCTTGACGCTGGCCCAGCGCACGGCGTCATGGTGCAACTGCCAGCCCTGGCGGGTCGCGGTGACCGAAGGCGCGGGTACCGATCGCTTGCGCGCCGCGCTGCTGGCGCGCGCGCAACAAGCCGATGCGGCGTCGGGCTTCACCCCCGACTTCCCCTTCCCCCGCGAATACCGCAACGAATACCTGGCGCGCCGCCGCGAATCGGGCTTTCAGCTGTACGGCGCGGTGGGCGTGGCGCGCGGTGATCGCGACGCCTATCGCCGGCAAGAGTTGCGCAACTTCCAGCTGTTCGATGCGCCGCACGTAGCCATCATCACCACCGACGAAGCGCTGGGCGAATACGGCGCGATGGATTGCGGCGGCTACGTCGCCAACTTCCTGCTGGCGGCGCAGGCCAACGGCGTGGCCACGGTGGCCCAGGCGTCGCTGGCGATGTACCCCGAGGTACTGCGCGACGTGCTGGGCATCGACGCCGACCGGCGCGTGGTCTGCGGCATTTCGTTCGGCTATGCCGACGCCGATCATCCGGCCAACAGCTACCGCACGCGCCGTGCCGACCTGCCCGAAACGGTCAGTTGGGTCACCGCCTAGGGACAGGCGCCGCCACGCCTGATATGGTTCACCCTGTTCGCCCCGAGTCCGGCCCTGTTCATTTCTCCAGCGTTCCTTCGAAGATGACCTCCAAACACATCGATACGGTTTTGCAGCACGCGGGCACCGCCCCGTTCGACCCCCAGACCGGTACCGCGCCCGTGCCGCTGCCGCCGATGCGCGCCAGCACCGTGCGGTTCCAGAACCTGGCCGCGCTGGAACAGGCGCAGCGCAGCAAGGCCGAAGGCGGTCGCGCCACCACCTATGGCCGCATGGGCATGGACACCCACGCCGCGCTGGAACAGGTCTTTACGCAGCTGGAAGGCGGCACGCATTGCTACCTGGCGCCCTCGGGCTTGTCCGCGATGACGATGGTCATGATGGCGCTGTGCTCGGCCGGCGACCACGCGCTGATCTCCGATTGCGTCTACGGCCCGATGCGGGAACTGGACGACGCCGTGCTCAAGCGCATGAACATCGACATCACCTACTTCGCGGCCGACGACGACCTGGACGCGCTGGTGCAGCCCAACACGAAGCTGCTGTACGTGGAATCGCCCGGCTCGCTGCTGTTTGAAATGCTGGACATGGGCGCCATGGCCGCCTTCGCCAAGCGCCACGGGTTGGTGCTGGCCACCGATAACACCTGGGGCTCGGGCTACATCTACCGTCCGTTGACGCTGGGGGCGCAGGTGTCGATCATTGCCGGCACGAAGTACGTGGGCGGGCACTCGGACCTGATGCTGGGCGCGGTGGTGACCAACGACGAAGGCATTGCCAAAAAGCTGAACCGCACGCAGTACGCGATGGGTTATTCCATCAGCGCCGACGACGCCTGGCTGGCGCTGCGCGGCGTGCGCACGATGCCGATCCGCATGGCGCAGCACGCGCGCCATGCCTTGCAGGTGTGCGAATTCTTCAAGAGTCGCCCCGAAACCGTGCGCCTTTTCCACCCGGCTTTGCCTGAAGATCCCGGCCACGCGCTGTGGCAGCGCGATTGCTCCGGGTCCAACGGCATGCTGTCGGTTGAGTTGCGCTTGTCCCCCGTCGCCGCGCGCGCGTTCGTGGATGCCCTGACGTTGTTCGGCATCGGCTTTTCGTGGGGCGGCTACGAAAGCCTGGTGCAGCTGGTGTCGCCCAAGGATTTGTCCAAGCACCGCTATTGGGGCGAAGGCGAGAACGCGGTGGTGCGCTTGCACATCGGCCTGGAAGCGCCCGAGGACATCATCGCGGACCTGACCCAGGCGCTGGAAAAGGCGGCGGCGGTCAGCGCATAGCGCCGCACGCTTATGTGACGCCGCCGCGGATCCACGCGCCGATGCGGGCGGCGATGTCGTCGCTGTTGTCGTCCATCATCGGCATGTGCGAATTGCCGGCGATACCCATGTCGGCCAGCCGCCACGTGTCCACCCGGGCGCCGTGGCGTGCCAACGATTCTGCATAGTCCCGCCCGCTTGCGCACAGGCGTTGCCATAGCGGCGTGGCGTCCAGATAGTCGCCATAGACGAACAGGAACGGCTTGTTCGCCACGGCGGCGGCCGTGACGTCGGCGGAGTAGCCTGACGGTTCGATGCCGATCACACCACGCACCAGATCGGGCCGCGCATGAAGCGCCCGGTAAGCGACCTCGCCGCCATGGCTGTGCGCCACGACCACGCAGGGTCCGATGCGATCCAGCGCCGCGCAGAAACCGTGCAACGCCGCCTCGTTGTTGCTCAGCCAGCGCGGCACCGCGTGCCGGATGAAATCGTCGAACGCACCCACCGGAAAGCGCTGCCCCGCGAAGGGGCGGCGCATCCCGAAATCCTCGGCGCGGCCCAGGCGGAACAACGACCAGCTTTCTTCGGCGGTACGCATGATGGGCGCCTCGGGCCACACCTGCTCAAACGGCGCCCAGCCGGCGCGCCCGCGCTCGACGTTGTCCACCACATACACCGCGTGGCCCTGGCGCAGAAAGTGCTGCATCCAGCCCGCGCGACCGTCCGGCGTCTGTTCCCACATCGCGCCCGTCATGCCGCCGCCGTGCAGCAGCACGATGGGCAGCGGATGCGCCAAGCGCGCCGGGATGAAGTACTGCACATACGCCTGCTCGAAGTGGTACAGGCCATTCGGGTCATACGCCAGCGACGCGCTTTTTGTGAAAGCAATCTCGCGCTGCGGCAGCCCGGCCATGCGCACCGGCCTGCCGCCCGCGTAGAAGCTGCCGAAGTCCGCCAGCGTGACGGCATCGCCCCGGGGCTGCGCGCGCGGGGCAGCCCCGGCGTCAGGCTTGGGCCGCGTCATCGCTTGACCAGCGGGCATTGGCTGTCCGACAGCGGCCAGGCCAGCGTGTCGCCGGGAATGCTGCGCACGATGTTGTAGTAGTCCCACGGGGCCTTGGACTGCGCGGGGGTCTTCACTTGCGCCAGCATCATGTCGCGCACCACCAGGCCGTCTTCGCGGATGCGTGCGTTCATGCTGAACGGGTCATCGATGGGCAGCGATTTCATCTTGGCCATCACTGCGTCCGAGTCCGCCGTGCCGGCCGCCTTCACCGCTTGCAGGTAGTGCCGCACCTGGCCGTACACACCGGCTTGCAGGAAGGTGGGCGGGCGGCCGACGCGCGCTTCGAACTTCTTGGTGAAGGCGCGCGTGCCCTCGTTCATGTCCCAGTACGACGGCACCGTCAGGTAGGTTTTCTGCGCCGCTTGCAGCCCCAGGCTGTGCACGTCCGTGATCAGCAGCAGCATCGCCGCCAGCTGTTGTGCGCCGCCAATGCCGAATTCCGCCGCCTGCTTGATGGCCGAAATCGTGTCGCCGCCCGCATTCGCAATGGCAATGATCTGCGCCTTGGAGCCCTGCGCCTGCAACAGGAACGACGCAAAGTCCGACGCGTTCAGGGGGTGGAACACGGTGCCTGCGACTTCGCCGCCATTGGCTTTCACGACGGTTTCCGTGTCCGCCGCCAGCTGCTTGCCGAAGGCGTAGTCCGACGCCAGGATGAACCAGCGCTTGTTGCCCTCGTTCACTACAGCGGTGGCGGTGCCGCGCGACAAGGCGTAGGTGGTGTACGTCCACTGCACGCCGTAAGGCGAGCACTGCGCCTGCGACAGCGCCGTGGTGCCGGGGCTGGAGAACAGCACCAGTTTTTTCTTTTCACGCGCGATGCCCTGCACCGCCAGCGCGACCGAGGAATTGGGCACGTCCACCACAACGTCCACGCCGTCGGTGTCGTACCACTTGCGGACCATGCTGCTGCCGATGTCGGGGCGGTGTTGGTGGTCGCCCGAGACCAGCGAGATGGGTTTGCCCAGCACCGTGCCGCCCATTTCTTCGATAGCCAGTCGGGCGGCTTCCACCGAGCCCTTGCCGGTGGCGTCGGCGGTAACGCCCGCCATGTCCGTCAGTACGCCGATCTTCACGCCGTCCGCCGTGTTGGCGTGCGTGGCGATGGCGGTCAATGCCAGGCACAGGCCCAGCGCTTGTGCCGCGCGTTTACGCAGGAATTGCTGCTTCATTTGTCTTCCACCCTTTTGATGCCGTCGTCGCGGCGAATTCTTGTGGCAAAAGTGTAGCCCCGGCAAATCAGAAAGAGGGAAGACTTTCTCAACGATTTCCCAAAGAAAAACGCCCCGGCCATGTGGCCGAGGCGTTTTGCACGATGAAGCGAAGGGGGGCGCGTGACTTACTTGTTGCGCGCCATCGGGACCAGCTTGTCGACTTCCTTCAGGGCGCCTTCATAGCTGTTGCCCGCCATGACCGGCGAGGTCATGAACTTGCCGCCAACGGCAAACGACGGGGTGCCGTCGATGCGGTAGGCGTCGGCCAGCTGCGTGGCGCGCTGCACTTGGGTCTGCACGCTGAACGAGTCAAACACGGAATCGAACTTGGCGCGGTCCACGCCTTGCGAGGCGGCCCATTCGCCCATCGACTTCTTGTCGAACAGGCGCTTGTTTTCGCCGTGGATGGCGGTGAAGAACTTGGCGTGCAGGTCGGGGCGTTCCAGGGCCATGAACGTGTAGTAGACCTGTTGCAGCGGTTTCATGCCGGCATTGAAGGCGATGGGCACTTGCTTGAGGACGACGTCCGACGGCGCGGTCTTGGCCCAGGCTTCGACCATGGGTTCCATGGCGGCGCAGTGCGGGCAGGTGTAGGCGAAGAATTCCAGCACTTCCACTTTGCCCGGGGTATCGGAGGGCAGCGGCGGGTTGATGGCCACGTAGGCTTGGGTGCCTTGGGCGTGGCTAACCGGGCTGAAGAACGCGGAGGCGGTCAGCGCGGCCGCGGCCATGATGCGAACGATCTTGGGGGACAACATGGATGAGAGGTTCCTGAGTAAAAAGTTACAGACAGGCCCGGGGCCGGATTAGTTCAATGAAAAAAATGGCGCCGCATCGCGCTACTGGCGCACCACGGCGGTTTCGATCTTGTTTTCGCCCAGGCGGCCGCGCGCCCGGTTCATGTCGTCCAGCCGCGCAAACGGGCCGACGCGCACGCGGTTCAGCGGCTTGCCGTTCACTTCGGCCTTTTGCACGGCAACCGGCAAGCCCAGCAGAATAATGCGGGCTTTGAGCGATTCCGCGTCGTTTTCGCCTCGGAACGCGCCGGCTTGCAGGTAGTACGTGCCGGTTGCGGCCGGCGCGGCGGCCTTGGCGGCAGGAGCCGGCGTGGGCGCTGGCGCGGGCTTGGACAGCGGCGTGGGGGCGGTGCCGGGGGCGCTGGCCGCAGGCGCGGCGGCTTGCGGTTTGGCGGTGGAAGGTAGCGTGGCGATCAGCGCGCCCAGATCGTCCAGCCGGGACGGGGTTTCGTCAGGCTTGGACGCGGCGCCCGAGCCCGTGCCGGCGCCCGGCAGCGGCGCCGGAGCGGTGGCGGTGGGGCCGGTGGGTGGCGCGCCCGCCGCGCCGTCGCGCCCGTACAGGCCGGCGTTTGGGTCCGGCGCCTGGCGCGGATCGGGCAGCTTGCCGGGGTCGCCCTGGCGAGTGGCCCGGTCCACGAAGGGGATCGGGGCCTTGGTGACGTAGAAGGCCACGACGGCGGCCACGATCAGACCGATGAGCAGGCCGGCGAGCGCCCCGTAAAGGGTGCTGCCGCTTTCGCCGGAGGAACGGCGGGTGGTTTTGCGCTTTGTTGCCATGAACCGATGTTACATCCGCTCGGGCGCGGATACGCCCATCAGTTCCAGGCCGTTGGCCAGGACCTGACGCGTGGTGGCGGCCAGGCGCAGGCGGGCCAGCTTCAGGGCCACGTCGTCCACCAGCACGCGTTCGGCGCTGTACCAGGCGTGGAAGTCCGAGGCGCAGTCGCGCAGCCAGAACGCGATGTGGTGCGGCGACAGGTCTTGCGCCGCCAACGCCACCACGTTGGGGAATTCGGCCAGGCGCTGCATCAGCGCGAATTCGGACGGCGCGGTCAGCAAGGACGTATCGGCGGCGGCCACGTCAGCGGCGGGCATGCCGGCGTTGTTGATCATCGTGCAGATGCGAGCGTGCGCGTACTGGATGTAATAGACCGGGTTCTCGTCGCTTTTCGACAAGGCCAGGTCCACATCAAATACAAATTCGGTGTCGGCGCGGCGCTGGATCAGGAAGTAGCGCACGGCGTCGCGGCCCACCCAGTCGATCAGGTCGCGCATGGTGACGTAGCTGCCGGCGCGCTTGGAGATCTTGACCTCTTCGCCGCCGCGCATCACCTTGACCATCTTGTGCAGCACGTACGACGGGTAATCCTTGGGGATGCCCTCTTCCAGCGCCTGCAAGCCGGCGCGCACGCGGGCCACGGTGCCGTGGTGGTCGCTGCCCTGGATGTTCACGGCGCGGTGAAAGCCGCGTTCCCATTTGGCCTTGTGATACGCCACGTCCGGCACGAAGTAGGTGTAGCCGCCTTCGCTTTTGCGCATGACGCGGTCTTTGTCGTCGCCCGTGCCCAGTTCGGTGGTGCGCAGCCACAGCGCGCCGCCTTCTTCATAGGTATGACCGCCGGCAACCAGCGCCTTGACGGTGGCTTCGACGCGGCCCGACGTGTACAGCGAGCTTTCCAGGTAGTAGTTGTCGAACGCCAGGCCGAACGCCTGCAAGTCCAGGTCTTGTTCGCGGCGCAGGTACGCTACGGCGAAAACGCGGATGTCGTCCAGGTTGTCGATGTTGCCGGTGGCGGTGACGGGTTCGCCGTCGGACGGCTGGATGGTCTTGCCGGCCTGGAAGTCGCGCGCGATGTCGGCGATGTAGTCGCCCTTGTAGCCGTCTTCCGGCCAGTCGGGGGATTCGGTGGTCAGGCCACGGGCACGCGCCTGCACGCTGATGGCCAGGTTGTGGATCTGGTTGCCGGCGTCGTTGTAGTAGAACTCGCGGGTGACGTCCCAGCCGATGGCGTCGTACAGGCGGCACAGGGCGTCGCCCAGCGCGGCTTGGCGCGCGTGGCCCACGTGCAGCGGGCCGGTGGGGTTGGCCGATACGAATTCAACCAGGATCTTCTCGCCGCTGCGCGGGGCGCGGCCAAAGCTTGCGCCCTGCTCGGCCACGGCGGCGATGACGGCCTGGCGCGCGGCGGCGGTGATACGCAGGTTGATGAAGCCGGGGCCGGCGATTTCAGCGCTGTCGACCAGATCTCGGGCACCGGGGGCGGCCATCAGCGCGTCCACGATGGCCTGGGCCAGTTCGCGCGGGTTGCGGCGGGCCGGCTTGGCCAGTTGCATGGCTACGTTGGTGGCGACGTCGCCGTGGGCGGCGACCTTGGGGCGCTCAAGCAGCACATTGGCCTGGGCGTCGGGAAGGCTCTGCGCAACGGCGGCCTGGATCAGGGAGATAAGCTGTTTTTGTTGCTCGGGGAGCATGGGCGTCTGAAGAAGTTCTGGGTGAGTGACCAAGGCGGGGATCAAACGGACGGTGTCCGGGCCGGCAGTGTCACGGGAATCATCCGGAATGATAGTTGATTTGGCGGCCCAATCGGGCGGATCGGGCGTGCAAACCGTCCGGCAAGCGTTCGCGCGGCGGGCGGAACTCTGAACAAAATCAAATGCCTAGCCAGCGGCGCGGGTGCCCGGTGTCCGGGCCGTGTCGCGCGCGCGAGGGCGCCAGTTGGCATCCCTGGGGCGTTGCGGTAGTGTATGTAACGTATTCAATAAGGGAGACCGCAATATGCTGATTACCTTTCACTCCAAGGTCGTGGCCGAGGTCCTGATGCTGTCCGACCACGCCGGTCCCATTCTGCAGGCAGCGGGCAAACCCATCGGCGACAAGATCCCCGAACGCGGCGTTTTCACGGTGGAGCAACTGGGCCCCGCCATCGCCGGCATCGAACACGCCATCGAGGTCGCCGAACGCCCGCTTGACGACGAAGACGACGAAGACAAGGCGCCCCGTGCGGCCATGGCGCGCACGGTGGGCCTGAAGGAACGCGCGTTTCCGTTGCTGGACATGCTGCGGCAATCGCAGGCAGCGGGCGTCGAAGTCACCTGGGAAGCCTCGCGCGGGTGGTAAGCAATGTCGCCGGGCGGACAATCCGACCGGTGTTTTTTGCCTTACCCTTGCGGCCTGACGCCCTTTCAAGGAAACCCTTATGCGCAGCGACATCACCATTGTTTTCGACCCCCGCCGGTCGCTGGACCTGACCGCCACGGTAGAGCCGTCCCCGCAGCGCCAGAGCGATGCGCGCGATTGGTTCGACGGCGCCTGGGAAACCCTGGGCTGCGAACCCTTGCGGCCCAGCGGCAAAGTGCTGTTGCTGGATAAGGTGCTGGGCGTGGCCGATGCCCTGGGTTACGACACCCTGTCCACCGACACCAAGGAAGCCCGCGAGTTCGCCGAGCACCTGGCGTTGGCGCTGGAACGCCCGCGCATCACGGTGGACCTGCCGGGGCTGACCGTCGGCTACTGACGGCGCGGCTCTCGGCAAGCGCCACAAAACAAATCCCCGCTCAAGGCGGGGATTTTTTCGGGTGCGCGGCGCCAGCCGCACAGACCGCAGACCACAGGCTAGCGGATCCCCGCCCGCATGAACGACTGCACGAATTGCCGTTGGAACAGCAGGAAGGCAATCAGCAACGGCGCCGCCGACATCAGCGTGGCGGCGGTAATGACCGACCAGTCGATGCCCTGGTCCGTGGACGAGAACACCTGCAAGCCCACCGTCAGCGGCCGGGATTCCACCGAGTTGGTGATGATGAGCGGCCACAGGAAATTGTTCCAGTGGTGGCTGACCGACACCAGCCCGTACGCCACGTAGATCGGCTTGGCCAACGGTACATACACCTTCCACAGAATCTGCATGGGGCCCGCGCCTTCCATGCGCGCCGCCTCTTCCAGTTCGCGCGGCACCGTCTTGAAGGTCTGGCGCAACAGGAAAATGCCGAACGCCGACGCGAAGTACGGCAGGCCGATGGCGAACACGGTGTCGCGGACGCCCAGCTGGCTCATGGACCGGTAGTTCTCTACCAGCAGCACGTCGGGCATGATCATCAGCTGTAGCAGCACCAGCATGAAGACGAAATCGCGGCCCCGGAATTCGAAGCGCGCGAACGCGTAGCCCGCCAGTGTGGACAGCACCAACTGCGCTGCCAACACCATCGTCACCAGCAGGAAGGTGTTCAGGAAATAGCGCGGAAACGGCGCCGCGTGCCAGGCACGCACGAAGTTATCCAGCGTCAACGGCGCGAACAGCTCGAAGCGGGTTGCGTAGGCGGGCGGGTGGAATGCCGCCCACATCGCGTAGGCCAGCGGCAGGATCCACAGCAGGCCAAGCGCCCAGGCGCCCAGGGTATCTAGCTTGTCTTTCATTGATAGTGCGTCCTGCGATCCAGCCAGCGGAACTTGAACAGCGCGGTCAGCGCCAGCACCACCAGCAACACGACGGTCAGCGTGGCGGCGTAAGCCGTGTCCCAGAAACTGAAACCCACCTGGTAGATGTAGTACAGCAGCAGGGTGCTGGCGTTATCCGGCCCGCCGCGCGTCATGACGACCACATGGTCCACCAGGCGGAAGGCGTTGATCAGCGCATTGATCAGCACGAACAGCGTGGTGGGCATCAACAGCGGCCACAGGATGCGGCGGAAATACTGCCAGCGCGAAGCGCCTTCCAGCATCGCGGCCTCGCGCAGCGACGGCGACACGGTCTGCAAGGCGGCCAGATAGAAGATCATGAAGAAGCCGGATTCTTTCCACACCGTGACCAACATCAGCGCGGGCAAGGCGGTTTCGCGGTTGCCCAGCCAGTTCGGGCCGGGCGAACCGAACCACCCCATCACCTGCGCGATCAGCCCGTACTGCGGCGTGTAGAAGAACAGCCAGATGTTGGCCACCGCCACCATCGGCAGCACGGTGGGCGTGAAGTACGCCATGCGCAAAAAGCCGCGGCCGCTCAGGTTGCGGTTCACCCACAACGCCATGATCAGCGCGATGCCGATGGACGTGGGGATCGTGCCCAGCGCAAACCACAGGTTGTTCCACAGCGACTGCCAGAACACCGGGTCGTCACGCATGACGGCGTAGTTCTCCAGGCCCACGAAACGCGCCGGACGCGCGCCCTTGGGCGTGGAAAAAAAGCTGTGCCAAAGCGTCGCCACCGCCGGGTAATGCGTGAAGGCGGCGAGCAGCACGATGGCTGGCAGCAACAGCAGCCAGCCATAAAGCGCATGTAAAGAGCGGCTCATCGTGCTTGTCGGTTTATTTGTAGGAACGCAGGATGCGGTCGGCCTCGCGCTGTGCGTCGGTCAGCGCCTGCTGCGGCGTCTTCGAACCCGTCAACGCCGCTTGCAGCGCGTCGTTCAGGGTCTTGGTGACGCGCTGGTTTTCATGCGTGGAAAATTCCGCCACGCTGACTTCCAGCTGGTCGCGCGCGACCGTGGCGGCCGGCACTTCCTGCGCGTACTTCTTCATCTTTTCGGTTTGCCAGGCGGCCGGCGTCACGGCCACGTAGCCCGTGGCGATGCTCCAGTCGGCCGCGCGTTCCGGCGTGGTGACCCACTGCGCGAACTTCAGCGCGGCCTGCTGCTGCGCCGGCGTGCCGCTCTTGAAGATATAGAAGTTGCCGCCGCCCGTCGGGCTGCCGCCGCGCTTTTGCTGCGGCATCATCGCCACGCCGAACGGGAAGTCGGCGTTCTTGCGGATGTTGGTCAGGTTGCCGGTGGTGGTCCAGACCATGGCGGCCTTCTTTTCCAGGAAGTCCTTGGGCGTGGTGCCCCAGTCAATGGTGCCGGTGGGCATGATCTTGTGCTTGGCCGACAGGTCGCGCCAGAACTGCGCGGCTTCCACCACCGCCGGCTTGTCCAGGTAGACCTCGTTACCGGCTTCGTTCATCAGGATCGCGCCGTTGGGCGTGGTCAGCGCCTGGAACAGCCAGTACGCAAACGCGCCGCCCGACGGGATCTCGATGCCCCACTGCGTGGTGTTGCCCGAGGCGTCCTGCTTGGTCAGCTTCTTGCCGTAATCGACCAGCTCGGCCCAGGTGGCGGGCGCGCGTTCGGGGTCCAGGCCCGCTGCCTTGAACAGGTCCTTGTTGTAGTACATCACGATGGTCGAACGCTGGAACGGCACGCCCCAGGTGTGGCCGCCCGAGCGGCTGTTCTGCATGAACGCGTCGTAGAAGCCGCCCAGCCACTTCTTGTCGGCATCGCTTTTCGCCAGCGAATCGATCGGCACGATGGCGTCTTCATCGATCAGCGTGAACATGTCGGTGGACAGCAGCACGGCCAGTTGCGGCGGCGTGCCGCCCTTGAGCGCCGTCAGCGCCTTGGCGATCGAATCCTGATACGAGCCGGCGTAGATCGGCTTGATCTTGATGTCGGGATTTTCCTTCTGGAAGTCCGCGACCATGTCGTCGACGATCTTGGTGATCGGGCCGCCGACGGCAACCGGATAATAGAACTCGACCTCGACGGGTTTGTTTTGCGCCTGTGCCGGCAGGGACAGGCAAGCGGCGGCCAGGCTGGCGGCCAGGGTCTTCAGTACGATGCGTCGCATGGTGGCGTTTCCTTTCCTGTGCAATGGGCGTCTTCTAGCGCCCGACGGTGTTGATCACCGCCGAATCGGCGGCAAAGAAATGCTGTTGCCCGTCCTGCCAGGACAGGTTCAGGGCCTCGCCGGCGCGGGCGCGCAAATGGCCGCCCACTCGCACGGCCACGCCGCTGGTGTCGCCTACCCGGCACACCACGATGGAATCCGCGCCGAAGTATTCAACGCTTTCGACAATGGCCGGTATGCCGGTGCTGTCGATGCGGATGTGTTCCGGGCGCACGCCCAGCTTGATGGCGCCGGCCGGTGCGTTGGCGATCACGGGGCCTTGCGTGCCGGCGATAACGGCGGCGCCGTTCGCGGCGGCAAGCCCGATCAGATTCATGGGCGGCGTGCCGATGAAACGCGCGGCGAACTCGGTGGCCGGCCGTGCGTACAGGCCGTCGGGCGTGTCGTGCTGTTCGATCTGACCGCCGCGCAACAGCACCACCTGATCGGCCATGCTCATCGCCTCGGTCTGGTCGTGCGTGACGTACACCATCGTGATGCCCAGGTCCTGCTGCAAGGCGCGGATCTCGCGGCGCATCTCGTGGCGCAGCTGCGCATCCAGGTTGGATAGCGGCTCGTCCATCAGGCACACCGGCGCTTCGGAAATCACCGCGCGCCCCAGCGCCACGCGCTGCTGCTGGCCGCCCGACAACTGCGACGGCTTGCGGTCCAGCAGATGCTCCAGGCCCAGCAGCCCGGCCACACGCTGCAAGCGGCGGTCGAAGTCGCGCGCGGGTTCCTTGCGGACCTTGAGGCCGAACAGGATGTTCTCGCGCACCGACAAATGCGGGAACAGCGCGTATGACTGGAACACCATGGATATGCGGCGCTTGGCCGGCGGCAGTTGCGTAACGTCGCGATCGCCGATGCGGATGGTGCCCGATGTGGGCGTGTCCAGGCCGGCGATCATGCGCAGGGTGGTCGACTTGCCGCAGCCGGATGGGCCCAGCAGCACCGTGAAGCTGCCCGCCGGCACCGTGAAGCTCACGCCGTGGATGGCGGCGGCGCCGCCGTACTGTTTGGTGAGGTTATCCAGAACGATGGATGACATGCTGTCTCGACGATCTAATTGTTAGATCCGCATTGTTGCCTGTTATGAAAACCTTTTCATTGTGCAGCGCAAACATGACGGATTCGTGGCAAGCCAAACGGCTACAAACAACGCTGCGCGCCCCTTCGGCGCAGCGCTCAGGCAAACGGATAAGGCCCGGGATATTCCCCAAGCACCGCGTGGTGCGTAACCAGGTTCGTGCCTTGCCACCAATGCAGCTGGTAGCCCGGCGGTTCCATGATGTATTGCAGCGTGGGACGCGGCCCCAGCTCCAGCGCCAACTGGTGTGCCGTGCCCGGGCAGGTTGACGCGATCGTGCCGCCGAAGCGCTGGAAGATGGTGCGATGCAAATGCCCGCACAGCACCCGTTCTACATTGGGAAAGCGCGACACCACGCGTTCCAGCTCTGGCGCGCCGGCCAGAAGGCCGATGGCATCCATGTGTTCGATGCCGGTCAGGAACGGCGGGTGGTGCATCAACACCAGCGTCGGCCGGTCCGGCTGTTCGGCCAGGCGCGCGGCTAGCCAGTCCAGGCGGTCCTGGCAAAGTTCGCCATGGCTTTTCATCGGCACCACCGTGTCCAGCGCCAACAGGCGCAGCGGATAGGTTTCGATGGCGTACTGAATGAACGGCCCGCCGCCTTGCAGGTAATCGTGGTCGGGAAAGGCGGCGCGCAGTTGCGCGCGGTCGTCATGGTTGCCGGGCAGCAGAAAGTACGGAATCTCCAGCGCTTGCAGATGGTCGCGCAGCACCTGGTATTCGTGCGGGCGGCCCAGGTCGGTCAAGTCGCCTGTGATCAGTACGCAGTCGGGGCGCGGCGTCAGCGCGTTCAGCGCGCGCACGGCCGGCGCCAGGAATGCGGCCGGGTCGATGATGCCGTAGGCCTTGTCGCCCGGGGTGCGCATGTGCAGGTCGGTGATTTGGGCAATGAGCATGATGCGTGCGTTGTCGTAATTGAAGAGATCAGCGGCGTACGGACGCCGCGGTACCGCCCACCACGATGCAATGCGGCAAGCGGTTCGATTGGGCAGGTCGGCCATGGATCTGCGCCAGCAGGTTCGAGCACGCCGTCTGGCCGATGCCGTCGCTGGGTTGCGCCACGGTCGTCAGCGGCGGCGTCAGCAAGGCGCCGAAGCGCATGCCGTCAAAGCCGCACACCGAAATGTCGGTGGGCACGCGCAGGCCCAGCGCCACCAGATCGGCGATGACGGCAGTGGCCAGCAAGTCGTTCGAGCAGAACAGGGCGGTAGGCGCCTGTTTGCCGCGCAGCGCGGCCTTGAGCACGTCGGCATCGCTGCCGGTGTGCGAGCTCATGGCGATGTGCTGCACGGTGTCCAGGTTCAGCTTCTTGGCGCAGGCGCGGGCGCCGGTCAAACGGCGGCGGGCGCGATCCGAGGCGGTCAGCGGCCCGGTCACCAGCGCAATGCGGCGGTGCCCCAGCGCGGCCAGATGCGCGACCATGTCGCTGGCAGCGGCGCGGTTGTCCACCGACGCAAACGGGTGCGTGGACGACTCGTTGTAGACCAGCACATATGGCATGCCGGCGCTGTCCAGATCGTCCAGCGTGGCGCTTTTGTTGACGTCGGCCACGGTCAGGATCAGGCCGTCGACTTGATGGTCGATCAGGCCTTGGACCGCGGCGGATTCAACGGCGGGGTCATACCCGGTGGCGGTCAGCATGACGCTGTAGCCCGATTCGCGCGCACGGCGCTCGGCGCCTTCAAAGCACTCGGCGAACACGGGATTGGACAGGGTGGGCAGAATCAACCCGATGGTGCGGGTGCTGCCGGAGCGCAGGCTGCGGCCAACGCGGTTCGGCCGGAACCCCGCGCGCTTGGCCACGTTGCGGATGTGCGCCAACGTGTCGGGATGGACGATCTCGGGTTGATTGAATGCGCGCGAAACCGTCGCCGGCGATACGCCTGCCTTGCGGGCCACTTCAATGATGGAAAAGCGGGGCGACGGGCGCGTAGCCATACCGGGATTACTGTCGATTTGCTGAAAACGTTTTCATCTTACAAGACAAATATGACCTTTGTGTTGCACGGGTTTGCGCTATGCTGGTGTGAACGCAACAACATAAAGCCTAGGCGCGGCGCAGTCGTTTTACCCGGGAAAACACGGTGTTTTTGGTGTTTTTCCTAATTGACGCGGCGCGCACAATGGCAGGGATCGGTCCGCATTGCCCCACGGCGCAACAACGCCGCCGGCAACGCAAGGGCAGACCCCTCGGTCAAGGGGACCGGGTGCGTAATCAGCTGCCACGCCTTGCGCGGCGCCGGTAAAGAGGAAAGGAAAATGTCTACTGCCTTAAACAGCCTTGGCGCGGTTCAAGCCGCGCGCAAGCTGCAACGGCGCGAGTTAACCGCGGTGCAATTGGTACGAGCCTGTTTTGCCCGTATCGAGCAGCGCGAAAATACCATCCACGCCTGGACCGCCCTGCAAAAACAGGCGGCGCTGGACGTTGCACAGGCCCTGGACGATGGCCCTTTGCAGGGTCCGCTGCATGGCCTGCCGATCGGCGTGAAAGACCTGTTCGACACCGTCGATCTGCCTACCCGCTACGGCTCGCCTATTTATGAGCGCCACCGCCCCGGCCTGGACGCCGCCGCCGTGGCGCTTTGCCGTGGCGCGGGCGCCATCGTGGTGGGCAAGACGGTCACCACTGAATTTGCGACCTATCAAGCCGGCCCGACCCGCAATCCGCGCAACGAGGCCTACACGCCTGGGGGCTCCTCCAGTGGCTCGGCCGCCGCGGTCGCGGACGACATGGTGCCCTTCGCATTGGGCTCGCAAACGGCGGGTTCCATCATCCGCCCGGCGTCTTATTGCGGCATCGTCGGCTTCAAGCCCACGTTCGGCGCCATTCCCCGCGCGGGCGTAAAAAGCCTGGCCGAATCGCTGGACACGGTGGGCGGCTTTGCCCGTTCGGTGCCCGACGTGGCCTTGTTTGCGTCCGTGATGATGCGCGATGCCCGCATGCAGGACCTGTCCTACGACGCCAAGCCGCGCGTGGGCATGTGCCGCACGTTGCAGTGGCGGCACGCGCAGGCCGAAACGAAGGAAGCGTTCGCCCAGGCGGCGGCGACCTTGTCGCGCGCGGGCGCCACCGTGAAAGAGGTGCCGCTGCCTTCGCAGGATTGCATGCTGGTGCAGCTGCACGCCGACATCATGGCGTACGAGGCGTCGCAGTCGCTGGCTTTCGAGCGCCTGCAACACGCCGGCCAACTTAGCCCGAAGATCCAGGCGGTGCTGGAAGCGGGCGCGCAGATATCGGCCGAGCAACACATCAAGAACCTGGCGCGCGCCGAAGAGTCGCGCATTCGGGTGAACAGCTGGTTTGACGACTGCGACGTGTTGCTGGCGCCCAGCGCCGCCGGCGAGGCGCCATTTGCCGACCTGGGCACGGGCGATCCGCAGTTCTCGCGGCCCTGGACGCTGTTCGGCCTGCCCTGCCTGAATCTGCCCTTCGCCACGGGCCCGCAAGGGCTGCCCGTGGGGTTGCAGCTGATCGGGCAGCGCTATGACGACTACCGCACGCTGGCGATTGGGGCGTGGGTGCATGAGCGCCTGCTTGAGGCCAATGCGCCGGATATTGGCGCGTCGGATATGTGGCCGCGAGGCTGAACGCGGCACGCGTTCAATCAAATGCCGAAAGCAGAAAGCAGAAAGCAGAAAGCCCGCCGATAAGGCGGGCTTTTTTGTGCCGGTCGCGCCAGGAAGAGGTGTGTTCCTGGTTGTTGGCCGGCCCATGTTTCGGGCCGGCTTCGGGCGTTCAGTTCAGAAGGCGAGCGCGGATCACGCGGCCTCGGCGGCTTCCTGCTCGGCGGACGCCACGGCGCCCGCGTTGATGTGGCGGTTCACGGCGCTAAGGACGGCCTGGAACGAGGCCGTCACGATGTCGCGGTCGATGCCTACGCCAAAGCCCGTGGAGGACTCGCCCACGCGCAGTTCGACATAGGAGGCGGCGCGCGTGTCGGTGCCGGTGCCGATGGCGTGCTCGTGGTAGTCCATGATGCGCACGGGCACGTCCAGCGCCGCCACGAATGCCGAGATGGCGCCATCGCCCTTGCCCGTCACGATGCGGCGTTCGCCGTTGTATTCGAGTTCGGCTTCGATGCTGAAATGCTGGCCTTCGCCGGCCGACGGGTTGCCGTCGATGCGGTGGCGGATCAACTTCCAGGGCGCCTTCTGTTCCAGGTATTCGCGATTGAAGATGGTGTGCACGTCGTCGGCGGTGACTTCGCTGCCCGTCTCGTCCGTCACGCGCTGGATGGCGCGGCTGAATTCGATTTGCAGGCGGCGCGGCAAGACCAGGCCGTGTTCCTGCTCAAGCAGGTACGACACGCCGCCCTTGCCCGACTGGCTGTTCACGCGGATCACGGCATCGTAGCTGCGGCCCAGGTCGGCCGGGTCGATCGGCAAGTACGGCACTTCCCAGACGGCGTCGGCCTGTTGCAGCGCGAAGCCCTTCTTGATGGCGTCCTGGTGCGAGCCGGAGAACGCGGTGAAAACGAGGTCGCCGGCATACGGATGGCGCGGGTGCACCGGCAACTGGTTGCAGTATTCCGCGCAGCGGCGCACTTCGTCGATGTCGGAGAAGTCCAAACCGGGATGCACGCCTTGCGTGTACAGGTTCAAGGCAAGCGTGACGAGGTCGACGTTGCCGGTGCGTTCGCCACTGCCGAACAGGCAGCCTTCGATACGGTCGGCGCCGGCCATCACGGCAAATTCAGCGGCGGCCACGGCGGTGCCGCGATCGTTGTGCGGGTGCACGCTAAGCACGATGCTGTCGCGGCGCGCCAGGTTCTTGTGCATCCATTCGATCTGGTCGGCGTACAGGTTGGGGCTGGTGGCCTCGATCGTGGCGGGCAGGTTCAACACCATCTTGTGGTCGGGCGTGGGCTGCCAGACATCGGCGACGGCGTTGGACACTTCCAAGGCAAATTCGGGCTCGGTGGTGCTGAACACTTCGGGCGAATACTCGTAGCTCCATTTGGTTTCGGGGCGCTGCGAGGTGTATTGCTTGATGAGGCGCGTGCCGGTCGTGGCGATGCCCTTGATTTCGTCCTTGGACATGTTGAACACCACCTTGCGGAAGGCCGGTGCGCAAGCGTTGTACATGTGGACGATGGCTTGCTTGGCGCCCGCCGCGGCTTCCACCGTGCGGCTGATCAGGTCTTCACGCGACTGCGTCAACACGATGATGGTGACGTCATCGGGGATGCGCTTTTCGTCGATGAGCTTGCGCACGAAATCGAAGTCGGTCTGCGACGCGGACGGGAAGCCGACTTCGATTTCCTTGAAGCCGATCTTCACCAGTTGTTCAAAAAAGCGGAGCTTGCGCTCGACGCTCATGGGTTCGATCAACGCCTGGTTGCCGTCACGCAGGTCGGTGCTCATCCAGATCGGCGCCTTGGTGATGCGGCGGCTGGGCCACGTGCGTTCGGAGAAGTCGCGGGTGAACGGCGCGAAGGGGACGTATTTGGTGGCGGGGTTGGCAAGCATCATGACTACACCTCGATCAATCGGTTTCTTTTGAATCCCGTGAGCACTGAGTCTCGGCGGCGCGATGACCGGATGACGGTTTTGCGCCAGGGGTTGCCGTGATTAACCGGCAGGATTCACAAATAAAAGGGGGAAATCGCGTGTGGCAAACGTGGCTGCCGAGCTACCACGGGGACACTAGGCCCGGCAACCGATCGGTAGGTATAGCGATAGCGCGGCAGCGAAGAAGGAACGAGCGCGCAGGCCGGCGACCGGAGCGACGAAGCGTCCGGTGGCAATCGCGGGGAGGGTGCGGTGAGCGGCCATAGGGTGCTAGTCAAACATATTTTCTTTGCCAGCGCAAACGAAAACGTTGAAAAAAACCGGGGGCAGAGCGCGCCGCGATCTTTGATCGACAGCGGCGCGAGACCGAAAATCCGGCCCGCGCCCGAGGTCGCAGCATGCCGCTGCGGCATCGGGCGGTGGCGTGCGTCTACTGCGTTTGCATGTGGCCGTTTTTCACGATCTTGCCCAGGCGTTCGCGTTCACTGGCTGCGAATTCCACAAAGCTCGCGCGCGAGCCGCCACCCGGTTCGATGCTGCTCTGGCGCAACGCGTCCTGCACTTCTTTGGTCTGGAGCGACTGCTCGACCGCAGCGTTCATTTTGTCCAACACGTCCGCCGGCGTGCCGGCGGGCGCGTACAAGCCCGCCCAGTGCCCGATGCGCACGGCGGGAAAGCCGGCTTCGGCGGTGGTGGGAATGTCCGGCGCGCTGGCCATGCGCTTGTCCCACGTGGTGGCCAGCGCCTTCAACTTGCCGCTTTGGATCAGCGGCAACGTCACGATGCTGGCTTCCGACGTGGCGTCGACCTGGTTGCCGATCACCGCCGTCACGCCTTCCGAGCCGCTCTTGTAGGCGATGGGCTCGATGGGCAGGCCCGTGGCTTCCTTGACCATTTCCGCCACAAAATGCGGCGTGCTGCCGTTGCCGGCGGTGGAAAAGGTGATGCGGTCGGTCTTGGCTTTCTTGGCGCGCTCGACGAAGTCCTTCAGGTCCTTGGCCGGGTTGGACGGGTTGGCCACGATCACCGAGGGCGTGATGGTCAACAGCGCGACGGGGGTCAGCTCGTCGTCCTTGTAGGGCTGGTCCGAGCGGATCAGGCTGTTGGTAACGGTGCCATTGCTACCCACCAGATAGGTGTAGCCATCTGCCGCGCTGCGAGCGACGTGCGCGGCGCCCACGACCCCGCCGGCGCCGGGTCGGTTTTCCACAATGACGGATTGCTTCAGCGTCGTGCCCACTGCCTTGGCGATGATGCGGGCGACCAGGTCGTTGGCGCCGCCGGCGCTGAACGGCGCGACGAAGGTGATGGGTTTGTCTGGCCACGCGGCCATGGCGGGCGTGGCGGCGAACGCGGCCGAACAGGCCACGAGCAAACCGGCGGCATACCGGATGGGGGTGCGGAACATGGTTTTCTCTCCAGGGGCCGGCCGCGCATCGGCAGGTCTCGGCTGCCGTTATGGTTTTGCTGGGTCTGTTGCGCGGCCTGCGGTTGCGCGAGCCTGGACGGGTCAGTATAGAAGGCGGAGCTGGCGCCGGACTGAAACAAAAAAGGCCGCCAGATCGGCGGCCTGTGTGGCAAAAAAGTCCGCGCCGCGTTAGCGGGCCGGGCCGATGCGAGGTTCGACGTAGCGGTCGCCGCGGGTCTCGCCCCGGACTTCGGTACGCGGGGCTCGGCGGCCGTCATCGCGCGGATCGCGCGACGGCGGGATGGCCGTGCCTTCCAAAATTTGCGCCTGTTCGGCCACCATGGCGATCTTGCCGCTGCGATTGTGGCGAATTTCAGACAGTGCGCGTCGCAAGTCGCCTACAGTGAAGGGTTCTTGGCGGTCGCCCCAGGTCCAGCGCAGCACGCCCAACGATTCTTCCGACAGGTTCGGCGCCAGATCGGCCAGCGTATCCGTGCCCACCGGGGTTGCCGCGCCCGAGGCCAGGCTGGCTGCAAACCAGGCGCGGACCGAGAAGAAGACGATCAGCGTCCAGATGCCGGCAACGACCCACCAGATATAGGGATTGACCTTCTGCGCCATATCCTGGGTTGGCTGGCCCAGCGTATGCAGGAAGTCATAGTTCATGCGTTTGCCGAAATCCAGTATCCACGAGGCAACGAGATACCAAAGGACGACGGCGACGGCGATGACTATCGCGCGCACAACGATTCGGGGTAGCGCCAGTTTGAGCAGGGTCTGGCCGATAAGTCGGCTGTCCTGGCGAACGCTTGCGGGCGAAGTCAGATTCATCATGCAAAATATTGTACCTATGACCCGTCCAATTTTAGAACTGCGACCTGGCCAGCACCTGACGCTGACCCCTCAATTGCAGCAATCGATACGATTGTTGCAGTTGTCCACGCTCGACCTGGAAGCCGAGATCTCGCAAGTGCTCGCGGACAACCCCCTGCTGGAACGGGAAGACGACACCCCCGCCGCCGAGGCGCAAGCCGAATCCGAACGCGAATCCTCGGTCGATGACGACACCCCCGCAGCGGAACGCGATGCCCCCGTCGAAGAAATGCCTGGCTCGGGCGGCGTGTATTCGGATGATGACTCCGGGCTGCCCGAAGCGGCGCGCCCGGACACGTTGCGCGAACACCTGCTAGGCCAGCTGATGCTGACGCGGGCGGCGCCGCGCGATGCCGCCTTGGCGGCCTTGTTGATCGACGAGCTGGATGAAAACGGCTACCTGGGCTCGCCGCTTGAGGAAATCCTGACCTGGCTGCCGGCCGAAATGGAACCCGACCTGGATGAGCTGCGGGCGGCGCTGTCGCTGCTGCAATCGTTCGACCCCGTCGGCATCGGCGCGCGCGACATGGCGGATTGCCTGGTGTTGCAATTGCGCCACCCCGACCTCTCCCGTTTGCCCGAAGCGGCCGATCCGGCCGTCCTGGCCTGCGCCCGCGAAATCTGTGCGCGCCATCTGCCCTTGCTGGCCACCGGTAACGCTGCGCGCCTGTGCGCTGCCGTGGGCTGCGACGAGGCAATTTTCCGCGCGGCCCACACGCTGATCCTGCGGCTGGAGCCCCGGCCCGGACGCGCCTGGACCGTGCCTGCGGCGGACTACGCTGTGCCCGACGTCATCGTGCGCAAGGCGCGGCGCGGCTGGCAGGTCACGCTGAACAGCGCCGCCGTTCCCCGGCTGCAAATCAACGGGCTGTATGCACAGATGCTGGGCAACCAAAAGGAATCCGCGCACGCGGGCCTGCAAACCCAGTTGCAGCAAGCCAAATGGATGATACGTAACGTAGAGCAGCGCTTCGACACGATCCTGCGCGTCGCCCAGGCCATTGTTGAACGCCAGACGGCGTTTTTCAGCCAGGGGCCGTCGGCCATGCGTCCGCTGATCCTGAAAGACATCGCCGGCGAGCTCGGGCTGCACGAATCGACCATTTCGCGCGCCACAACGCAGAAGTACATGCTTACTCCGTTTGGCACGCTGGAGCTCAAGCGCTTCTTCGGGACGGGGGTCTCCACCGACGGCGGTGACGCCACGTCGGCCACGGCGGTGCAGACTTTCATCCGCCAAATGGTCGCGGAAGAGAACCGGGCCAAGCCCTTGTCGGACAGCCAGATCATGCAGAAACTGGCCGATCAGGGGATAGTTATCGCCCGTCGGACGGTGGCAAAGTACCGAGAAGCGCTGCGAATTGCCCCGGCTACGCTGCGCAAGGCGCAAGCCTCGGCGCGTTGAAATAGGGGACGAATCTTTGAGGATTCGTCCTTTGTTTCAAGGGGTTGCGTGACAATTGCGCTACAAATTTTTTTGCGTTCAGGGCTTGTCATCCGCCGAATAATTTTCGATAATCATTCGCATGTACATTTGCGTATGTAATGCCATCACCGAACGCCAAGTCCGCGCCAGCGTGGACGGTGGCGCGACGACGCTGTCCGACCTGCAATTCGAGCTGGGCGTGGCCACGTGCTGCGGCTGCTGCGCGGCAACCGCCGCCGAATACCTGCCAGGCGGCCGCTGCTCCAGCGTGTGCGACGTTCGCTCCATCGCCGTTCCGGTCAATGCGCCCGCCACCCTGGTTGAATCGGGTTCGGCTGCCAACAACAGCAGCTTCCCGATTCCGCTGGTCGCTGCCGGCTAACGCATTGCCGTCCCCTCCGGCTCGCTGAGTTCTTCGGCGGGCCGCGCTGCTTTCCGGACGCAGCCTTTCCCAAACTATTTGTCATTGCGCCAGGGCGCGAGCAGAATGCTTGATCCCTGCGCCATGCGTGGCGTGCCGTTCTCATGGACTCCCGATGAAGGCCACGCCCGCCACCTGCCCCCCGAACGCTCCTGCCGCCTCGGGCATCAGTTGGGTGCCGATTGCCGCGTTCTGTTTTCTGTGGAGTTCGGCCTTTGCGGCGGCCAAGATCGCGGTGCGCGATTGCCCCCCGTTGACCCTGTTGACCATCCGCTTCCTGATTGCCGGCGTGTTGATGCTGGGCATCGCCGCCTTCAGCCGCCGGGGCCGGCCACTGCAAGGGCGCGACCTCGCGTCCCTCATCCTGCTGGGCGTCTTGAACAACGCGCTGTACCTGGGCCTGAGCTGGTCCGGCATGACGACCGTGTCGTCGGCATTCACCGCCGTGCTGATCAGCACCAACCCGCTGCTGATCGGCGTATTGGCCGGCCCTGTACTGGGCGAGCGGCTGACGTGGCGCAAGTTGCTGGGCCTGTGCCTGGGGCTGGTCGGGGTGGCCGTGGTGCTGCGATCACGCCTGACAGGCATGCAGGAAGACATGCACGGCACGCTGCTGGTCACGGGTGGCCTGGTGGCGCTGGTGGCCGGCACGCTGCTCTACAAGCGGCTCAAGCCGGCGGCAGGGCTATGGACGTCGACCGGCATCCAATCCCTGGCAGCGGCTGCCGCGTTGCTGCCGTTCGCGCTGATGAACGAAAGCCTGAGTGATGCGCGCCTGACGGCGAGCCTGCTGGCCAGCATGGCCTACATGATCGTGGCCGTGTCGATGGGCGGCTACTACCTGTGGTTCATGATCCTGAGCCGGGCCAGCGCCACGTCGGCCAGTGCGTTGCATTTCTTGATGCCGCCGCTGGGCCTGTTGTTTGGCTGGCTGGTCCTGCGCGAGCCGGTATCGTGGCTGGATCTTTTGGGCATCGTGCCAATCGCCTTTGGGATCTGGTTGACGACGCGCAAAGCGCGTTGAACCACTGAATAAGCAAAATAGCGCTGATAAGGTTGCGGATATGCAACCTGACGGCATCAGTGGGATTTCGATGGAATGTCAGCCGTTTATCACGGGCTTATCGACACCATTAAAGAAAAGTACCGGACGAATACGCCAGCTGACTCAGCGCTACGCCGCATAGGGCCTGCGTTGTGCACGCAAAGCATCACGCACGCATACTCATTCTCATTGGCTTGTCGCTTTCTGGTAGCGGTTCTAAAGCCGTTTACCAAATGCGGCGCAAGGCTAGGCGCGCCCCGCCGGCAGGTGGTAGTCTGCCGGGGTTGCGTACGCGCGGCATCGTGCGCTCCTTTGTCGCGATGCACTCGCGTCGCGCCTGACTGCAAGGAGTCCATTATGAAAGGCGACAAAACCGTCATCCAGTTCTTGAACAAGCAACTGACCAACGAACTGACGGCCATCAACCAATATTTCCTGCATGCGCGCATGCTGAACCATTGGGGCTTCGACAAGCTGGGCAAGCACGAATACGAAGAATCCATCGGTGAAATGAAGCACGCGGATCGCCTGATCGCACGCATCTTCATGCTGGACGGCCTGCCCAACCTGCAAGACCTGCACAAGCTGCTGATCGGTGAAGACGTGCCCGAGCTGCTTGCCTGTGACCTGAAGCTGGAACAAGCCGCGCACACCACCGTCGTGGAAGCCATCGCCTATTGCGAATCGGTGCGTGACTATGTCTCGCGCGATCTGTTCCAGGACATCCTGGACGACACCGAAGAGCACATCGATTATCTGGAAACCCAGATCGATCTGATCGACAAGGTCGGCATCCAGAATTACCTGCAAAGCCAGATGTCCGTGCCCGAGTAATCGGCTGGGCCGCAAGGCAATAAAAAGGCGCCCCTTGAACTGACCCCCGAAAGTTGGACGTAGATCCAACCTTCGGGGGTTTTTACATGGCGAAGTACGACGAGCAGTTCAAGAAAAAGGTGGTGAGGGAGTGTCTGGGAGGCGCAGAGGGTGTTAAATCGGTGGCGGCTCGACATGAGCTGGCACATTCAATGGTGCGTCGGTGGGTCGGGAGCTATCGCGAGCACGGCGTTGCAGGCCTGCGCCGGAAATCGGGTTCGTACAGTGCGTCCTTCAAACAAGCCGTGCTGCTGAGGATTCGGCGCGAAGGACTCTCTGATACGCAGGCAGCAGTGCTGCACGGGATTCGAAGTGCGTGCCACATTGCGAAGTGGCGCGCCCAGTATGATTCCGGGGGTATAGAGGCGTTGGCGCGCAAGCGCCCAGGAGCGACCATGCCGCATAAGTATCCCCCAGAGCCGGTGTCCAAGGACATGACCAAGGAAGAACTCGAGCAAGAGCTGGCCTATCTGCGCGCGGAGAACGATTACCTAAAAAAAATGAAGGCCTTAATCGAAGCGGAGAAGACCCGGGCGCTCGTTGGAAAGCGCAAGTGGTCCAAGGATTGAGGTCTAAGCATCCGCTCGCGCTATTGTTACGCGCAGCCAACCTATCGCGCAGCACGTTCTACTACCACCTGAAGACGTTGGGTGCCATGGATCCGTATGCCGAGCTCAAGCAGCGCATCGGCGCGGTCTACGCACGTCATAAGGGCCGCTATGGCTACCGCCGGATCACGGCGGTGCTGCGCCAGGCAGGTGAACGGGTGAACCACAAAACGGTTCAGAAGCTGATGCAGACGCTGGGCTTGAGGTCGCTGGTGCGCGCTAAGAAGTACCGCTCGTACCGGGGGCAGTCGCATCACGTGGCCGCCAACGTGCTGGCGCGCGACTTCGAAGCCGCACGCCCGAACGAGAAGTGGGTCACTGACGTGACCGAGTTCAACGTGCGCGGCCAGAAGCTGTATCTGTCGCCGGTCATGGACCTGTACAACGGCGAGATCGTGGCCTACGAGACCAGCCGCCGGCCGGTGTTCCAGATGGTGGGCAGCATGTTGAAGAAAGCGCTGGCGCGGCTGCTGCCCGATGATCGGCCTGTCTTGCACTCCGACCAGGGTTGGCAATACCAGCAGCAGAACTACCGGCGAATGCTGGCAGATCGATCGGTCACGCAGAGTATGTCACGCAAGGGCAACTGCCTGGACAATGCCGCCATGGAAAGCTTCTTCGGCACGCTCAAGGCTGAGTTCTTCCACCTGAACCGCTTCGAAAGCATCGACCAGTTGCAGGCCGGCATCCGGCGGTACATCCATTACTACAATCACGACCGCATCAAGCTCAAGCTAAAAGGCCTGAGTCCGGTGCAATACCGAGCTCAGGCCTTCGGGCTTTAGCTGACCGTCCAACTTCTGGGGGTCAGTTCACCTTGGGGCGCCTTTGTCATATCCGCGTAAACAACGCGCGGCGTATTGATTGTTATCTGAGACGGTTATTGCGGGCGGGCCGGACATTCGGCCATCGTGCCCCAGGCGCGGTTCGGCGCACAGTATTTGTTGCGCGCGTTCCATGAGCACGAAGGCCGTTCAAAGAAGCCTTGCGTGGCGCACTGCGCCAGTTCGCGCTTGAGCGCGTCTTGCCAGCCCGGAGCGCCAGGCGCCGGCGACGTATTGGGCGGGGGCGGAGGCGCTTGCACCATCTGCGGCGTACCGTAGCCGTTGGCCTGCATCTGGCCGCCGTTGATGGCGGTGGATGTGCCGGGCACTTGCAAGTCCATGGTGGTGACGTCCGAGGTGCCGGAAGGCAGCGGCACTTCCGAGGCGGCCGCGATTTCGCGGGCTTGCTCGGGCGTGATGCGTTCGCGCGAAAGCTTCACGGCGGGATCGCTGACGGTGTCAAACAGTGACACCGTATTGACCTGCCATTGGCGGTCGGCCGGTTTGTCGGGAACGCCCAGGGTACCGTCGATGCGCGGCTGCGGCGGTTGCGCCACGTAAGGGCGTCCGTTGGCGTCCAGAACGGGCTGCTGCGAAGCTGCCGCGTCCTGACCAGGAGCCGGTGCCGCGGGCGGCGCATGCGCCACCAGCCAGTCACCCAATTGAATACCGCCCCAGGCCGACGCGCCAAGCGCGATCAGGAGCGTTGCGAATAATAAACGCCAAGACATTGCTACCCTCATCTGCCGTGCGGAACCCGAACGGGTCTACGCCTTGTCCCCGAAAACCTTGCCGCCGTGTTCGCGCATGGCATGGAATTTCACCTCGGGATACAGGTCCTCGGCTACGCGCAACTGCGCAGGGGAACTGATCAAAAACGCCGCCGCATCGACGACATCATAGGCGATATGAGCCGCATTGGCATCCATGAACTTGCGCAGCGCCTTGGGGTTTTCAGACGTAATCCAACGTGCCATTGTGTAGCGCGAAGGCAGCATTCTGGCGTCCGCGCCGTACTCGGTTTTCAGGCGGTGAGCCACCACTTCAAACTGCAACTGGCCGATCGCGCCCAGCAGCAAAGAGCCGCCCGCAGCCTCCGGACGGAACACCTGAATCGCGCCCTCTTCGCCCAATTGGGTCAGGCCGGTACGCAGCTGTTTGGTGCGCAGCGGGTCCTTCACTTCAACCGCCTGGAACAGCTCCGGCGCGAAGAACGGCAGGCCGGTGAATTGCAGCGTTTCGCCTTCGGTCAGCACGTCGCCCAATTGCAGCACGCCGTGGTTCGGGATACCGATCACGTCGCCGGCATACGCCTCGTCCAGAAGCTCGCGCCGCTGCGACAGGAAAGACACCACGTTGTTGGGGCGCATCTCTTTGTTGGTGCGGGCCACCTTCAAACGCATGCCGCGTTCAAAGCGGCCCGAGCTGACGCGCACGAACGCCACGCGGTCACGGTGGGCAGGGTCCATGTTGGCCTGCACCTTGAACACGACGCCGGTGAACTTGGGTTCTTCGGGCAGCACTTCGCGTTGCAGGGCGACGCGCGGGCCCGGGGGCGGCGCGTGGTCGACCAGCGCGTCCAGCACTTCCTGCACGCCGAAGTTGTTGATGGCGGAGCCGAAGAACACGGGCGTCTGCTTGCCGGCCAGGAATTGTTCACGGTCGAACGCGGGCGCGGCTTCGTTGATGAGTTCGATCTCGCCGCTGGCCTGTTCGAACGCCGAGCCGAAACGGCGGGCGATTTCAGGATTGCTCAGCCCTTCGATCACGTCATCATTGTCCGAGCGGCGTTCCTGCCCGGGGCGGAACACGCGCATGCGGTCGCGGCGGATATCGAACACTCCGCCGAACGACTTGCCCATGCCCACGGGCCAAGAGAACGGCACGGCGTCCATGCCCAGGTGGCCTTCGATCTCGGACAGCAATTCCAGCGGCTCGCGCACTTCGCGGTCCATCTTGTTGATGAACGTGATGATGGGCGTGTTGCGCGCGCGGCAAACCTGTAGCAGGCGGATCGTCTGCGGCTCGACGCCATTGGCGGCGTCGATGACCATCAGCGCGGCATCCACCGCCGTCAGCACCCGGTAGGTGTCTTCAGAGAAGTCCTGGTGGCCCGGGGTGTCGAGCAGGTTGATGACGCAGTCGCGGTATTCCATCTGCATGACCGACGAGGCCACGGAAATGCCGCGTTGCTTTTCGATTTCCATCCAGTCGGACGACGCATGGCGCGTGGCCTTGCGCGCCTTGACGCTGCCGGCGATCTGAATCGCGCCTGCGAACAGCAACAGCTTTTCGGTCAGCGTGGTCTTGCCCGCGTCAGGGTGGGAAATGATCGCGAACGTTCGGCGCCGCGCTACTTCGTGAGGGATGTTCATGGTCGGGGGATTGTACTTAACGCCGCTTTTGGAGCCGGCGCGGTACGGCATCGTGCATGAAAAAGCCGTGGGGCACCCGCCGTCGCCAGCGAGCGCCCCAAGGCCGGAAAATTCAGGAATGGCGGCGGAACGACGCCAGGAAAACGCCCGCCAGGATGAACAGCGACCCGAAGGTGCGGTTCATCCAGCGGATGTGCTTGGCGTCGCGCAGCAAGCGCAACACGCGGGCCGCCAGCAGCGTGTACACGCCCATGGCGACCAGATCGGTAAACGCCAGCGTGCCGGCCAGCGCCATGTACTGCGGCGTCAACGCCATCGCCGGGTCCACGAACTGCGGCACAACGGCCAGCAGGAACACGGTGCCCTTCGGATTCATGGTGTTGATCAGAAAGCCACGCATGACCAGATCGCGGATCGACGCCTGCTTCGGGTCGCCCGCGTCCACCGCCACGGGTGCGGCGTCAGTACGAATCTGGCGCACGCCCAGGTAGATCAGGTAGGCCACGCCCAGGTACTTGACCACATTGAAGGCCATTTCGGACGTGGCCAGCACGGCGCCCAAGCCCACGGCCACCACGACGAACTGGAACAGGATGCCCATGATGAGGCCGGCCGTGTTCCAGTAGCCGCGTGCAAAGCCGTATTTCAATCCAGAGGACATCGCGGAAATCGCGCCCGCCCCGGGTGAGAACGAAATGGCCCAGGAGGCCAGGAAGAACGTCAACCAGGTGGATAAGGGCATGATGGCGCGGGTCCTAGGATCGCAGTATGGGGGTGCCGGGATATTACTCGCTTGGCTTTACTTGCCCAGCAACGCCGCGCGCGGACGGCCCGAACCGCCGTTGCCCGCCGGGCGCTGCGCGCCTTCGGGACGGCGCGGGGCCTGCTGCGGACGGCCATCGCCACGACCGGCGTGAGCCGGGCGGTCGGCGGGCTTGGCGTCGCGTTGGCCACCATTGCCACGGCCTTCGCCGCCGGCGCGAGCCGGTGCGGGGGCACGGCCGCCGGTAGCGGCGCGCGCCGGGCCTTGGGCCGGACGCGAACGGCCGGCGCCAGCGTTGCCGCCACGGCCGGCGTTACCGCCATTGCCACCACGACCGCCATTGCGATTGCCACCGCGCGGGCTGCGCGCGTCTTCATCGCGTTCCTGGCGTTCGAAGGCGGCGGCGCTGGTGGGCGACGGGGTCCAGCCTTCAACGGGCTTGCGCTCGATCGTCTTCTTGATCAGGCGCTCGATGTCCTTCAGCAGCTTGATTTCGCTGTTGTCGACCAGCGAGACGGCAGCACCCGTGGCGCCCGCGCGGCCCGTGCGGCCGATACGGTGCACGTAGTCTTCCGGCACGTTCGGCAGTTCAAAGTTCACCACTTGCGGCAGTTGGTCGATGTCCAGGCCACGGGCGGCGATGTCGGTCGCCACCAGCACCGTCACGGTGCTGTCCTTGAAGCCGGCCAGCGCGCGGGTGCGAGCCGATTGGCTCTTGTTGCCGTGAATGGCGGCGGCGGTCAGGCCGTCCTTGACCAGCTTTTCAGCCAGGCGGTTGGCGCCGTGCTTGGTGCGCGTGAACACCAGCACCTGGTGCCAGCCGCTTTCACGGATGATGTGGCTGATCAGGTCGCGCTTGTGATGCTGTTCCACCATGTGCACCGTCTGGGTGACCAGTTCGGTGGCGGTGTTGCGCGGGGTGACGGACACTTCGCCCGGGTTGTTCAGGACGCCGCGCGCCAGCGTGCGGATTTCGTCCGAGAACGTGGCCGAGAACAGCAGGTTCTGGCGTTGCTTGGGCAGCAGGGCAAGAATCTTGCGGATGTCGCGGATGAAGCCCATGTCCAGCATGCGGTCGGCTTCGTCCAGCACCAGGATTTCAACGCCCGACAGGTCAACCGTCTTCTGGCCGCAGTGGTCCAGCAGGCGACCCGGCGTTGCCACCAGGATGTCCAGCGGCTTGCGCAGCGCGGAAATCTGGGGGTTGATGTTGACGCCGCCGAACATCACCATGGACGTCAACGAGGTGTACTTGCCGTACGTCTGCACCGATTCGGCCACCTGCGCGGTCAGTTCGCGCGTGGGGGTCAGGATCAGGCAACGGGGGCGGCCGGGCTTGCGCACTTCGGGCTTTTGCTGCATCAGCAGATGCAGGATCGGCAGCGTGAAGCCGGCGGTCTTGCCGGTACCCGTCTGCGCGGCGGCGAGCAGGTCGCCGCCTTTCAAAACTTGGGGAATCGCCTGGGCTTGAATAGGCGTGGGTGCGGTGTAGCCGGTATCGGCAATGGCGCGCAACAGGGAATCGGCCAGCCCGAGGTCGGCGAAAGGGGAAGAGGTAGTCAAAACAACTCCAGCGGCAGCCCGTCGCTCAAGTTGAGAGACTCCAATCCAGGCGGACGAATAAGGAGAAAAGGGAAGCGCCCTGATGGGCGAAGCTTGGCAGCGAAGGGCCATAGCGGACGTGTGCAGATTGGCAAAGCACACTCGGCGATTGTAGCTGATGTGGCGGTGCAGCAGCGGACTGGATTCAGCCGTGCTGTATCGCCAAGTAACAACTTGCAGCGCTTATGAACCAAATACGTGTTTTCCCTAGTGCGGTCTCCCTATAATCGCTGCGCATCTATCCATTTGAAGAATAAAGGGTCGCTATGAAGAAATCGGCAATCGTGGGCCTCGTGGTCGTTCTGGGCGCGGCGTGGACCGGCACCGCCTGGTACACGGGCCAAAAGGCCGAGGCTTTCGTCAACCAGTCCATTGGCGAGGCCAATGTTGAACTGAAGAAGTTCAGCGATCAGTGGGGCATCGCCTCGTCCGTGGAGTTGGTTTCGTTCGAGCGCGGTGTGTTTTCGTCCACCGCCCGCTACCGCGTGAAGTTCACCACGCCGGCTGAACAAGGCAAGCCCGCGCAAGATCGCGACGTGCTGTTTGTGGAACACCTGTCGCACGGCCCCCTGCCGCTGTCGAACCTGAAGTCCGGCTCTTTCGCGCCGGCCATGGTCGCCAGCGACTTCGTGCTGGAAGAAACCCCGACCGTCAAGGAATGGTTTGCCGCCACCAAGGGCGCAACGCCGCTGTCGGGTCACTACAGCGTCAGCTACGCCAAGAACATCACCGGCAAGTTCAACCTGGCCCCCGCCGACGTCACCAAGGGCGACACCAGCCTGTCGTTCTCGGGCATGACCGGCAACGTTGACTACACGACGTCGAACAAGCACGGCATCTTCGACCTGAAGACCGACAAGCTGGTGCTGTCCGGCCAGAGCGAAAACAGCGACATCGTCAGCATGGCCCTGCAAGGCATTTCGCTGACCAGCGACATGACGCCAGCGTCCAATGACATGTACGTGGGCAGCCAGAAGCTGACGCTCAAGGACTGGACCATCACGTCCAAGGAAAAGCCGCCGGTTCAATTCAAGGACACCTCGATCGCCGTCGACATGACCGAAAACGGCCCCGCCATGGGCGCCAAGATGGCCCTGGACTTCGGCATGATCAACGTGCAAGCCAAGGACGTTGCCGGCCTGAAGCTGGCGCTGGATGTGCAGAAGCTGGACTCCAAGGCGTTCAAGGCGCTGAACGACGTCTACGAAGCCGCCTCGCGCCGCATGATGCAAAGCAACGGCCAGGAACAACTGCCGCAGTTCACCGCTGAAGAGCAGCAGGTCATCAAGACCAACGTGGCGCAGATCCTGGCAGGCAACCCCACGCTGGCCGTGTCGCCGCTGGAAGTGCGCACCGCCAACGGCACGTCCACGTTCAACCTGAACCTGGACTTTGCCAAGCCGGCCTCGATGGACGGCGAAGTGGCCGACACGCTGACCGAAGCCGTGAAGAAGCTGGATGCCAAGCTGGTGCTGTCCAAGGGCAACCTGAGCGACTTGATGGCCGTTGAACCGCAAATGCGTGGCGTGCCGGCCGAACAAGCCGTGCAAACCGCCAAGGGCCAGGCCGAAATGGTTGGCACCATGGCTGCCGCGATGGGCGTTGCCAAGGTCGAAAACAACAACATCGTTACCTACGTGAACTACGCCGACGGCCAAGTCGACTTCAACGGCAAGAAGATGCCGGTTGAACAGTTCCTGATGATGGTGATGAGCGGCGCGATGGGTGGCGCGCGCTAAGGCGCACACCACGAAGCACGCGACCCCGGTCGTTGCCAAAGTAAAAAGCCGCCGCGCCGTTAGGCGCGGCGGCTTTTTTATCGTTGTATCCCTGCCAGGATCAGAACGGCAACGCACCCGCCGCCAGCTCGCCGTTGCGCAGCACCGCCACGTGGAAGCGCTTGTCGGCCGCTTTCAGGATGTCTTCGGTCGGGTCGCCTTGCACCAGCAGCAGGTCGGCCACCTTGCCCTCGGCGATAACGCCGTGCTGGGTCAAGCCCATCAGGTCGTGGCCGCGCGACGTGCCGGCTATCAGCGCATCGACAGGCGTCATGCCGAATTCGACCATGTACGCCAGCTCCATGGCGTTTTCGCCGTGCAGGTTGAATGGCGTGCCCGCGTCCGTGCCCATCGCGATGCGGCCGCCGGCCTTGTAGTACATCTGGAACGATTCCCGATGGCGTTGTTCCACCGCCCGCGCCTTCTCCACCGCGTACGCCGGGATGCCGTTGTCGGCGTTGGCGATGATGTTGCGCACCGCGGCGATGGTGGGCACCAGATAGGTTTCGGCTTCCAGCATTTCGCGCAGGCAATCATCGTCCATGAAGATGCCATGTTCGATTGAATCGATGCCCGCGCGCACGGCGTTCAGAATGCCCTGGGTGCCTTGCGCATGGCTGGCCGTGCTTTTGCGAAAGCGCTTGGCTTCGTGCACGCCCGCCTTCAGTTCATCGAAGCTGTAGTGCGCGTCCATCGGGCTGACGCCGGGCGTCATGACGCCGCCGGTGGCCATGATCTTCACCAGGTCGCAGCCTGCGTGGACTTGCTCGCGCACTGCCTTGACGACGTCATCGACGCCATCCGCAACGCGGCCGATGCGGTTGCCGTGTCCGCCCGTCATGCAGATGATGCGGCCGGACGCCTTGATGGTGGGGCCGGGAAACACGCCGCGCGCAATCGCGTCGCGCACGCCAAATTCCAGGTAGTCCTTGCCGCCGCAGTCGCGCAAAGCGGTCACGCCACCGCGCAGGCTGGCCTGGGCATTTTCCAGCGCGGTCAACGTGATCTGCGCGGGACCCTGCTTGCTGAGCAAGGCGTTGGGGTCGGCGCCGCCGGTGTAGACCAGGTGCACATGGCAGTCGGCCAGACTGGGCATCAGCGTCATGCCGGTGGTGTTGACCTGTAGCCCCGCATAGCCTTCAAACGCGCCGGCCGGCGCCACGCGCGCCACCTGCTTGTCTTCAACCAGCACGCCGTGATCGCGCAATACCTTGCCCTCGCCATCGAATACCAGGCCGCCGATAAAGAGAGTCTGTCGTGTCGCCGTCATGTCTTGCTCCGGTTGCGCTTCGCTGTCAGCCTTCGACCACATCCAGCCCCTCGCGGGACATGGTTTGCAGGCGCGGCATCAGGCCAAGCAGGTGCTGGCTGTAGGGGTGTTGCGGCTGCTGGAACAGCGTTTCGGTTTCCGCCACTTCCAGCAATTCGCCATAGCGCATCACGCCGACGCGGTCGCACATCTGGCGAATCACCGGCAGGTCGTGGCTGATGAACAGCATGGTCAGGCCCAGTTCTTCTTGCAGGTCTTTCAGCAGATTCAGGATCTGCGCCTGAATCGATACGTCCAGCGCGGACGTGGGTTCGTCGCAGATCAAAAAACGCGGGCGCGTGGCCAGCGCGCGGGCGATGCAGATGCGCTGGCGTTGGCCGCCCGAGAACTCGTGCGGAAAGCGCTCGGCGGCGCGATCGCCCAAGCCCACGACGTCCAGCAGATCCGCCACGATGCGGCGCGCTTCGGCCTCTGATGCCGCCAGCTTATGAAAGCGGATGGGCTCGGCAATGATGTCCAGCACGCGCATGCGCGGGTTCAGCGACGAAAACGGATCCTGGAAAATCATCTGGATCTGGCGTCGGAACGGGTTGAGTTGTTTCTCGCCCTTTAGCGCCGTCAGGTCGGTGCCGCCGAACGTGACCGAGCCTTCCGACGGCGTGTACAAGCCCGAGATCAACCTGGCGACCGTGGACTTGCCGGAGCCCGATTCGCCCACCAGCCCGAAGACCTCGCCTTCGCCAATGGAAAAGTTCACGCGCTTGACGGCGTCCAGCGTGCGTTGGTTGCGCTTGAGCAGCGCGCTCTTGAGCACGAAGCGCATCGACAGGTCACGCACCTGCACCAAGGGGCCATCCGTTTGCGCGCCAAAGTCGCGCCGTTGCCCCAGCCAATGCGTGGCCAGGTCCAGCGGTTGCGACGGCGTCTTGATGTCTTCGATGTAGGTGACCAGCGGAAAGCGCTTGAGCTTGATGTCCGGGCGCGGCACGGCCGATATCAGGCTGCGCGTGTAGGGATGGTCGGGGTCGCCCAGGATCTTGGCGGTGGGCCCTTGTTCGACCAGCTTGCCGTGATACAGCACCGCCACCCGATCGGTCACGTCCGCAATCACGCCCATGTCATGCGTGATGATGATCATGCCGACCTGCTCTTCCCGGCACAGCTTCTTCAACAGCTCAAGAATCTGCGCCTGGATGGACACGTCCAGCGCGGTGGTGGGTTCGTCGGCGATGATGACTTCGGGTTCGCAGCACAAGGCCAGTGCAATCACCACGCGCTGGCGCATGCCGCCCGAGAACTGATGCGGGTATTGCTTGACGCGCAGTTCCGGCTGGTCGATGCCGACTTGCACCAGCAGTTGCACCGCACGTTTCCTGGCTTCGGCGTGCGTCAGGTTCAGGTGCACCTGCATGGTTTCCACCAGCTGGCTTTCGACCGTTTGCAGCGGGTCCAGCGACGTCAGCGGGTCTTGGAAAATCATGCCGATGCGGCGGCCGCGCACCTTGCGCTTTTGCGCGGGCGTCAGCGTGTCGATGCGTTCGCCGTTCAACAGCACCGAGCCGCCGGCCAAGCGACCGGGCGCTTCCAGCAGGCCGATCACCGCGTTGCCGATGGTGGACTTGCCCGCGCCGGACTCGCCCACCACGCCCAGGATCTCGCCTTTTTCCAGCGATAGCGATACGCCGTCCACCGCCACCAGCGTGCCACGGCGGCTGGGGAATTCGATGCGGATGTCTTCAATGTTCAACAGGGCCATGACGTCCTCAGCGCAGCTTGGGGTTGAGCGCGTCGCGCAGCCAGTCGCCCAGCAGGTTGACCGATAGCACCAGCGCCACCAGCGCAATGCCCGGGAAGATCGAGATCCACCACATGCCCGAAAACAGATAGCTGTTGCCGATACGAATCAACGTGCCCAGCGACGGCGCCGTCGGCGGCACGCCCACGCCCAGGAACGACAGCGTGGCTTCCGTAATGATGGCGATCGCCAAATGGATGGTGGCAATGACCAGCACGGGGCCCATGACGTTGGGCAGGATGTGGCGGCGCAGGATGGTGATCGGGCCGATGCCGATCAGCCGTGCCGCCTGCACATATTCCTTGTTGCGTTCGACCAGCGTGGAGCCGCGCACGGTGCGCGCGTACTGCACCCAGCCCGAGATCCCGATGGCGAAGATCAGCACGTACAGCGCCAGTTGATCGTGCATGTCGCGCGGCAAGACGCCACGCGCCACGCCGTCGATCAGCAGCGCCACCAGGATGGCGGGAAACGACAACTGCACGTCAGCGATGCGCATGATGAAGCTGTCGATGCGGCCGCCGGCGTAACCGCTGATAAGACCCAGCGTCACGCCCAGCACCATCGAGAACAGCACCGATGCAAACCCCACCAGCAATGACACGCGCGAGCCATACAACACGGCTGAAAGAATGTCGCGGCCCTGGTCGTCAGTGCCCAGCATGAAGTCCGGGCTACCGCCCTCTTCCCAGGCGGGCGGCGTGTTGGCGTCCATGATGGACAGCGACGCCAGGTCGAAGGGGTTGTGGGGCGCGATGATGGGCGCGAACAGCGCGCCCAGCAAGATGGCCAGCGTCACGATGGCGGCGATGATGGCGCCGGGCGAACGCTTGAAGCTGTGCCAGATATCGCTGTCGGCCGCGCGGGCAAACAGGGGAGCGATGCGAGCAATCATGTTGATTCCTTTACTTGCTCTGCACGCGCAGACGCGGGTCCACGGCGAAATACAGCAGGTCGACGACCAGGTTGATGACCACGAACATGAAGGCGATCAGCACCAGATAGGCCGCCATCACCGGAATGTCCACCATGCTGATGGCCTGGATGAACAACAGCCCCATGCCGGGCCACTGGAATACGGTTTCGGTGATGATGGCGAACGCGATGATGGAGCCCAGTTGCAGGCCGGTGATCGTGATGACCGGCACCATCGTGTTCTTCAAGGCGTGGCGAAAGTTGATCAGTCGTTCAGGCAGGCCGCGCGCCCGCGCGAACTTGATGAAATCGGCGCGCAGCACTTCCAGCATTTCCGCGCGCACCAGCCGCATGATCAACGTCATCTGAAACAGCGCCAGTGTGATGGCCGGCATGATCAGCGCCAGCCATCCGGACTTGGTCAGAAAGCCGGTGGTCCACCACCCCAGGCTGACCACGTCGCCGCGCCCGAAGCTGGGCAGCCATCGCAGCTGCACGCCAAAGACAAGAATGAGCAGGATGCCGATCAGGAAGGTGGGCAGCGAGATGCCGGCCAGCGACAACGCCATGAACGCCTTGGACAGCACGCCGTGGCGGCGCAGCGCGGTGTAGATGCCCATCGGAATACCCAACGCCAGCGCCATCACGGCAGACACGAACGACAGTTCCAGCGTAGCGGGCATGCGCTCTTCAAGCAGCTCGCTGACGGGGCGGCGCTGCCGATACGAAATGCCGAAGTCGCCATGCGCGGCGTTGCCGACAAAGCGCGCAAACTGCACGACGAAGGGGTCGTCCAGGCCCAGCTGTTCGCGCAACTGCGCGCGTTGTTCAGGGGTGGTGTCCTGGCCGACCATGCTGGCGATCGGGTCGCCCACATAGCGGAACATGGAGAACGCGATCAGCGCCACCGTCAACATCACCAGCACCGACTGGATAAGCCGTTGCGCAATAAAGGAAAGCATTATCGGGTGCCCTCGTTTGCAGATAACGCCGGGCCGCGTTTCCGTTGTCAGCCGGAACCGGGGCTGGGCCGGGCGCGCCCGGATGGCTTGCGCCATCCGGGGCTCAACTAGTCAGACAAGTGCTGAACAGACGTGTTGTTCAGGCGGTCAGGGCAACACCACGTCACGCAGGTCAAGCACGTCGTCGGCGCGCTGGATGACCTTGATGTTGTCCTTCACGCCCCAGGACATCGGCTGCTGGTGCAAGGGCAGATAGCCGTAGTCCTTGCGCACGATCTCGAAGGCTTCCTTGATCATGGCGTTGCGCTTGGTCTGATCGGTTTCGACGCCGATCTTGTTGGTCAGCTCGTCCACCTTCTTGTTGCAGTAGCCGCCCAGGTTGAACTGGCCGGCCGCCGTCTTCGCATCGCGGCACGCCGCCAGGTTCAGCAGCGCGTTGTGCGCGTCGGTGGAACTGGGTGTCCAACCCAGCATGTACATGCTGGTCTGGTTGCCCGCTTGCAGCAGGATCTTGCCGAAGTACTTGGACTTGGTCTGCGCCAGCAGATTGATCTTGATGCCCACGCGCGCCAACATGCCGGCCACTGCCTGGCAGACCTTTTCGTCGTTGACGTAGCGGTCGTTCGGGCAGTCCATGGTGACGGTGAAGCCCTTCGGATAGCCCGCTTCGGCCAACAGCTTCTTGGCGCGTTCGGGGTCGGGCTTGTACGGTGCGCCGTAGGAATCCGCGTAGCCGTTGATGGCGGTGGCCACCAGCGAACCCAGCGGCTTGGCCGCGCCGCGCATGATCTTGTCGTTGATGGCCTTGGTGTCCACGGCCAGCACAACGGCTTCGCGCACCCTGGCGTCCTTGAACGGGTTCTTGCCCTTGACGTCCGAGAACAGCAGTTCGTCGCGGTCCTGGTCCATGCCGATGAAGATGGCGCGCGCTTCGGGCGCCGTCAGCGGCTTGACGCCCTTGGCGTCTTCCAGACGCTTCCAGTCTTGCACGGGCACGGGCTGCACCAGGTCCATTTCGCCCGAGATCAGCGCGGCCACGCGGGTGGCTTCCTGGGTGATCGGCTGGAAGATGACTTCGTCGACGTTGGTCTTGATGTCTTTGTTCCAGTAGCCGTCATAACGCTTGAGCACCGTCTTCACATCGGGCTGGCGCGACACCAGCATGAAGGGGCCGGTGCCATTGGCGTTCAGGTTGGCATAGTTGCCCTGGTTGTCGCCCTTGACGTTGGTGGCCTCGGTGGTCTTGTTCTTTTCCGCCCACGTCTTGCTCATGATGTACAGGAACACCCATTCGCGCGGCAGGATGGGGTTGGGCGTGGGGGTGGTGACCTCGACGGTGTAGTCGTCAACCTTCTTGATGTCGGAGGCCTTGGCGCCGTAGCCCTTCATGTCCGAGCCGGGCGTCAGGCTGCGCTTCCACGAGAAGATCACGTCGTCGGCGGTGAACGGCGAGCCGTCGTGAAACTTCACCCCTTTGCGCAGCTTGAAGACCCATTTGGTGGGCTCGGGGTTTTCCCAGCTTTCGGCCAGCAGCGGCGTCAGCTTCAAGTTGCCGTCATAGCCGGCCAGCGTTTCGTAGATGTTGCCTTGGAAGCCTAGCGTGAAGGTCTCGTTCAGCGCCATCGGGTCCATCGAGGTGGCGTCGCCCTGGTACGCCCAGTGAAAGGTCTTGGCGGTCGCGCCGGCGCTGAACGCCAACGACGCGGCAATGGCGGTCGCCAGCGCAGCTTGCTTCAAGTGAGGAAAAGTACGCATAGCCCTCATGCTCCGTGTGGTGCGCGGATTGCGCGACAGAAGTGACAGGGCCCCAGCCCCAACGGGTTCCGGGGCATGGCGTTGCTGCTTACGACGAAAGGCGGTGCGGGGTGGCGCGGCACGCGGGGTGTACCGCGCGCAGGCCGTGAAAGGCGATGCCGGGAATCACTGCAGAGGACTTCGACTTCACGATAGATCCAACCCCTTGTGATTGTCATGGCGGGGGCGAGCCCGCGCCGATGCAGATCGAATCTTATAGACGCATTCGTTTAAGCGTCAATCGGTTTGGATTGGGGTTAGTCCGCGCTTGCCGTCCGCCTGGAATGGTGCATTTTCGCGGCTAAAAAGGGGGCATTGCGCGCTGCGCAATCACGGGCTATTCGATGGCCGGGCCGGGCGATGCGGCAGAGGCGGCAAGCGTTCGAGCCAGCTCATGGACAGTGCGTTTGCGCCGGTCGCTGTCTTCGTAGTGTTTACCCAGTGCCGACCATTCCGGGCGGCTGCGCGCTTCTTTCAGGGCCTCCGGCAAGGGGCCTTTGCGCCAGGCGTCATCATCCGGAAGGGCTAGTTTCAATGGTTCTCGTGCGGCGTGTCCGCGACGCTCCAACGCATCGATCAACTGGCGCTGGCGCAGCGCCAGCAAGCGCAGTACGGCGTCGTCAACGCTGATCTCGCGCCAACCGCGCAGCTTGCCGGCCACGCGCTTGCCCAGCTTTTCAACGCCTTGCCACAAACCGCCCGCCGCCGCGCCGATCAGCATGCCGGTGCCCAGGCTCAGGCCCGCGCTAAGCAGGTCGACGGCCGCGCCTGCCATGGCGCCGGCCGCGGCGCCCATGCCCACCTGCACGCCCATGTCCTTGAGCGCCTGCGGGTGGAACAGGTCCATGCCCCAACGTTCGCCTTGCAAAGGCAGTGCATCGTCGGTGAAGTCGGCCGCGCGAAAGTTGTAGAGCGCCAGCAGCGCGTTCACGCAGGTTTGTTCGCGTTGGCGCACGTGGTCGCGCAACTGCGCCGAGGCGGCGGCTAACGCGGTGTCGTCGCTGGGGCTGGCCAGGCGCAGCGCCGCCACGTCGATCAGCAGATCGGCCAGCAACTCGTAGGCGGCGGCGTGACGTTCGCGGCGTTGCGCGGACAGGCTGTCGGACAGGCGCGCCAGCGCACCGGCATGGCGGTCCAGCAGCACGCCCAGCTTGGCGTACAGCTGCTGCTCGCCGTCCAGCGGCGGGGCTACCGTGTCGAATTCCACCACCGCGTGCAGGCCCAGCCGCGCCATGGCGCCGCGCCATTCGTTGGCGCGATGCGCGGGGGCGTTCACAAAATTAAGCACGGGCAGCAAGGGCCGCCCGCAGGCCGCAAGAATGGAGAGTTCGTCGCGATGCTTGCCCAGCACGGGGTCGCGCGCGTCGATCACGTACAACGCCGCGTCGCACTCCAGCATCTTCGTCAGCACGCGCGCTTCCTGCTCGAAGCGGCCGTGCGCCTCGGGCGTATCCAGAAAGCGCCGGATACGCGCCGGGCCGTCCAGCCGTTCGGCTGGTTGGTCCAGGCGTTCCAGGTATTCCAGCAGCGCGATGCTGTCTTCCATGCCGGGGGTGTCGAACCATTCCAGCACGGCGCGGCCGTCCAGCCGCAGCCGCGCGCCTTCTACGTGGCGGGTTGTGCCGGGGCTGTCGGCCACTTCGCCAAAAGTCGTGTCGCGCGTCAGGGTGCGCAGCAGCGATGTCTTGCCGGTGTTGGTGTGGCCGACCAGCGCGATCTTGATGATGTCGTCAGCCATGGTCGGCCTGTAGCCACGTCAGCGGCGCGTTGGGCGTTTGCAGGATGGCGTCGGCAGGCAGGCCCAACGCCAGCAGGCGTTCGCGCCACAGCGCGGCGCGGGTGTTGTGATTGCTGCTGCTGCTGCTGCTGCTGCCGCTGTTGCGGCTGGCGTCGCTGCGGCCGTTCCCGCCGCCGTCGGTATCGTGTTCGCCATCACCGCCCTCTTCATCACCGCCTGCACGCGAAGCAATGAGCCAGACGGCCGTATGACCTGCGTGGGCGGACAGTTCGGCGATCAGCGACAAGGTGCCGCGATCCGGCGTTTGACGCGCGTCGCACGCAATCAGCAAACGCGAAGCGGCCGCTTGCGCCAGCGCGTCCAGCACGCGGTTGCGCTCTTCGCGCGTGTCCAGGTTGCCCGCCATCTGCACGGTGTCGGGCAGGTTGGCGGGCGGCCACGCCAGGTCGGCCGGCAGCTCCAGCCCCAACAGCACGGGCTGCCCCGCCAGGCCGGACAGCGGCGCGGATTGCACGCGCGGCTGGTGCAGCGCATCCACCGGACGGTCGATGCCGGTGGACTGCGCGGCGGGCTCCAGGCGGTCTCGCAACGGCGAAAAGCCTGCCAGCAAGGGGTCGATGCGCAAGCGGCGCAGCGCCCGCAGCGTGGCCGCCACGCAAAGCGCGGCGGCAAGCAGCCGGGGCAGGATGCCGTAAACCACCACGACGCCGATCAGCCACAACGACCATTGCACCTGCGCGTCGGCGGACAGCGTCTGGCTGCCGTCGCTGGCGCGGATGACCGCCGCGTCCGGCATCGCAAAGCCCAGGTGCGCCGGCAACCAGCCGATGGCTTGCGTCAGCCAGACGAAGGTGTCGGGCGCCAGCAGCGTGGTGGCCCAGACGAAGCGGTAACTGGCGGTGGACAGCACCACCAGCAAGGCGGCCAGCGCGGCGCATAGCGCGGTCAGCCACAGCAGATGGCTGACCGCGCCAAACAGCCAGCGCAAGGCGCCCGCGCGCGCCAGCAGATTCAGAAAGGCCTGCGGCACCAGCGCGCTGTCGGGGCCGCGCGCCAGCTTGCGGGTGGCCCACAGCCATAGCCGCCCCAGCCCGGTGGCGGCGGTGGGCTTGAGCAGAAAACTGCCCAGCCACAGCAGAAAGGTCAGCGCATGCAAGCCCAGCAATGCGCCCAGCGCCCACAGCACGTTGACCGGGCGCGAGCCGTCGCCCAGCGCGCCCAGCGCCACGGCGATGCCCGACATCAGGGCCAGCACGAACAACGCCGCCAGGATGGCCTGTGCGCTGCGGCGCCAGCCATCTACCAGCGGGCCAAGATTCTCGCGCTGCGCCAGCAGGTCGGCGCGGGCCAGGATGCGCGAAGGCAGATCGGTGTCCAGCTGCCGCACGCGGCGCACGGCATCGGCGTCGTCCAGCGGACCCCAATGGGTTTCGCGCAGGCGAATGAGTTCGGCCAGCCAGTGCGCGCGCAACGGGCGGGGGCTGGCAGAGCCGGTCGGCAGGTCAAAAGCGCGAGAGGTCGAAGGCGGCATCGCGTTGGTAGGCAGCGCGGACGGGCCGCAGCGTAAGGCCGCAAAGGGCGATGCGACATTGTAGACCTGCGCATTTGGCGAACGTGGCGAACTTCGCCCGCGCGCGGGGGCCGGGGCAACGCCTGTTCAGTGCTGACGTCGGGCGTGCCGGTATTGGCCCGGGGTGACGCCCACGGCCTCGCGAAACACGCGGGACAAGTGGCTGGCGTTGCCAAAGCCGCTGGCCTGGGCAACGCCGGCCAGGTCGCCCTTGCCCGCTGCCAGCAGCCCGCGTGCGTGCGCGAGCCGCCGCGCGCGCACCCAGGCATGCGGCGGTTCGCCGAACGAGGTGTGGAACATGCGGGCGAAATGGTAGGTGGACAAGGCGGCGACGCCCGCCAGCTCGTCCAGCGTCAAGGGGGCATGCAGGTGCGCGTCGACGTAATCCATGATGCGCCGGCGTACCGCCGGGGCCAGGCCGCCGCGCGAAGGCTGCACCGTCTTGCGCACCACGCCTTGTTGCAGCAGATGGTGCAACACCGTTTCGGCCGCGCTGCTGGCGGCCAGGCGGTCGGCGGGCTGCGCCCAGTCGGTGCCCAGCAGTTGCCGGCAGACGTCGATCAGCGATTCGTCCTGGATGTAGGTGCGGTCGCGCAATTCCAGCGTGCGCGGCTCGCAATCCAGGCGCATGACGGCTTCGCGGGCCAGGCGTTCGGGGGCAATGTACAGGTGCAGGAAATGCACGGTGTCGTTCATGCACCAGCGCGAATAGTGTTCGGCCGGCAGTACGCAGAATTTGCCCGCGCCACCGTGCAGCGTGTCGCGGCCCACACGAAACGATTTGTCGCCGCCATGCAGGTAGAGCGACAGCGTGTGGTGGCCGGGGGTGTCGTAGCCCAGCGTCTCGCGTGCGCTGCGGGCCCATTGCGAAATGGCGATGCCTTCGCCCAAGGCGGCGGCGCGTTCCAGCGTGGCGGTGGAACGCGACAAGGTGCGAAAGACGGAGAAGTCGGCCGGGGCCGAAGCGACGATTCCCATAGAGGCGAAATGCTACTGCGATCTCGCGCGCGCCGCGCGCGAGGCGGCATAAAAACCGCAAGATCCGGCAATCGTGTCGTCCGCCGGCGGCGCACACTGGCGGCCAGGCAAGCGGCCACTGCCGCCCGCGTCGTCTCCGCCTTCATCGCGCCCCTTTTCCCTTGCTGGTTGCACCGTGAATCTCTTCCTGTATTTCCTGACCGTCGTTATCTGGGGCACCACCTGGATCGCCATCAAGCTGCAACTGGGCGCGGTGGCCATTCCGGTATCTATCTTCTACCGCTTCGCGCTGGCGGCGCTGGTGCTGTTTGCCATCCTGCTGCTGACCCGCAAGCTACAAAAATTGGATCGGCGTGGGCATTGGCTGTGCGTGGGCCAGGGGCTGTGCCTGTTCTGCTTGAATTTTCTGTGCTTCTACACGGCGACGCAGTGGATTCCCAGCGGCCTGGTGTCGGTGGTGTTTTCGGCGGCAACCTTGTGGAACGCGTTGAACGCCCGTCTGTGGTTCGGCACCCGTATCGCGCCGCGCGTGATGTTGGCCGGCGCCGTCGGCTTTTCCGGGCTGGTGCTGCTGTTCTGGCCCGAGCTTGCCGGCCAGGAGGCCAGCCACGAAACGCTGTTGGGGTTGGGCTTTGCGCTGTTGGGCACGTTCTGCTTTTCAACGGGCAACATGCTGTCGTCGCTGCAACAACGCGCGGGCGTGCGGCCGTTGACCGGCAACGCCTACAGCATGTTCTACGGGGCGGCGATCCTGCTGGTGGGCTGCTTGTTGGCCGGCCTGCCATTCCAGTTCGACACGTCCGAGCAGTACGTCGGCGCCCTGCTTTACCTGGCGATCCCGGGGTCGGTGATCGGCTTTACGGCGTACCTGACGCTGGTGGGGCGCATGGGGCCCGCGCGCGCCGCGTACTGCACGGTGCTGTTTCCGGTGGTGGCGCTGGCCGTGTCCACGGTGGCCGAGGGCTACCAGTGGACGCCGCCCGCGCTGCTGGGATTGGCGCTGGTGATGGTGGGCAACCTGCTTGTATTCACCAAGTGGTCGCCGTTCATGCGGCGCGTGGCGGGTTGAAGGGTGAGGGGTAATCGTGGGGTATCCAAGTCCAAGTCCAGGTCCTGGCCCAGCCCCAGGCGCTACGGCGCCGCGCGCGCCACGTCGCGCAGGGCGTCCAGCAAGCGATCAATCTCGTTGTCGCTGGTCAACGGGCTGACCGATACCCGGGCAATGTGGGTCAGGCCGCGCGCCTGCATATCCAGCGGCGTGTACGGTACGCCATTGCTGCCGATCGTTACCCCCACGGCCGCCAGCGCGCGCTGAACGTCGGCGGCGTTTCGCCCTTGCAGGTTGAACGAGATCAGGCTTGATTTTTCGCGCCCCTGGTCCAGCACCGTCAGCCCCGGGATGGCGGCTAGTTCGGTGCGCACGCGCTGGGCGGTGGCATCCAGCGTGGCGCGGATCGAGCCCAAGCCCAGTGCCAGTGCCTCTTGCAGCGCATTGGCCAGGCCGCAACGCAGCGCCAATGAGTTTTCGGCCGATTCCAGGCGGCCGGCGTCGGCGCGCAGCACGGGGCGGCCGTCGGCGTCCAGCGGCGCGGAATAGGTGTCGACGAAGGCGGGCGTCAACTGGTCCAGGAAGCTGCGCCGCACATACAGCAGGCCCGTGCCGCGCGGGCCGCGCAACGCCTTGCGTCCCACGCCGCTCAAGACGTCACAACCCACCTCGGCGACATCGATGGGCAATTGCCCGACGGCTTGCGCGGCGTCCACGAAGTAAGGAATGCCATGCCGGCGTGCCACGCGGCCGATGGCGGCGGCCGGGTTGATGAGGCCGCCATTGGCGGGCATCCAGGTCAGCGCGATCAGGCGCACCCGGTCGTCCACCATGTCGGCCAGCGCGTCGGGGTCCACGCAACCGCTGTCATCCGACGCGATGGTTTCCAACACGGCGCCCGCGCGTTCGGCGTGCAGGCGCATGGCGGCCAGGTTGCCCCCCCATTCGTGGCGGCCAACCAGGATGCGGTCGCCGGGCCGCCACGGGGCAAGCGCCGCGAAGGCCGCGCCCCAACCGGCGGAATTGCCGGTGGTCAATGCAATTTCATCGGGCTGCGCGTTCAGCAGCTGGGCGGCAAGCGTGCGCGCGTTTTCGGTCAACGCGCGGGACGCCACGCCGGCTTCCATGGGGCCAAGCATGGCCTCGCGTTGCAGATGCGCGTGGATCGCCTCTAGCGTGCCGGAGGATGGCAGCGACGAACCGGCGTGATTGAAATGGACGCTGGTTTGGGCGCCGGGCGTCTGGGCGCGCAGGGTCTGGATGGTGGCGGCGGTCAGAGGGGCGGCGGTCAGGGAGGCAGACATGATCGATTCCGTTGGGGTGCGCGCGGCACGCAGCCAGGGCGTGTCGCGCGGCAAGGCGCTGGCAAAAGGGCCAAGACCCGGCGTGGAACTCAGGCGGGGGTCAGTGCGACGACGGCTTCGATTTCCACCGACACGCCCTGCGGCAGGGATGCCACGCCTACCGCGCTGCGCGCATGGCGGCCGGCATCACCGAACACCTCCACCATCAGGTCGGAGGCGCCGTTGGCGATGGCGCTTTGGCGGTTGAAATCCGGCGTGCTGGCCACGAACACACCCAGACGCACGACGCGAGCCACGCGGTCCAGGCGGTCGCCGGTGGCGGCGGCGATCTGCGCCAGCAGCCCCAGGGCAGACAAACGGGCCGCTTCGACACCGTCGGCATCCGACACCTGGTTGCCCAGCTGGCCCAGGTATTGCGGCTTGCCACCCTTGCGTGAAATTTGGCCCGAGATGGTCAGCAGATTGCCCTCAAGGACGAAAGGCACATAGTTGGCGGCGGGCGCGGCGGCGGCTTCCAGGGTGTAGCCCAGTTCGGCCACACGGCCGGAGATCGTACGGGTCATAGCGGATGTCCTGTGAAATGTCAGAGTGTCAAAAGCGGAGAGCCCAAAACCGATGGACGCCGAGGCCGCTTTAAAAGCGTAACGCAGGGCTTGATGCTATCGGCCGCGCCGCCGCCTGACCAATCAATTCTTGTCGACGACACATGAGTAAAACTAATGTGTCGCGTGGGAAGTCGGCTCGTCCGTTTGCGCCGCGTCCGCCAGCCAATCGCGCAACGCGGCAGCAGCAGGCTGCAACGCGCCACGTGGCGCGACAAACCACCAGCCGATGCGCGGATCTTCCAACATCGCGCCGGGCAGCGCTTGCACCAGCGCGCCGCTGGCCAGGTGCGGCGCGATCAGCCGGTGCCGACCCATGGCCAGCCCCTGCCCGGCCAACGCGGCTTCCACCACGATGTTGTAGTCGTGCAGACGCACCGTCTGGGCGCGGCCCAGGTCCATGCCGAAGCGGCGCGCCCAGGCATCCCATTCAAAGGGCTGTTTGGCGTGCGAGGTCAGCAGCGGATGGCGCAACAGGTCTTCGGGTGTGCGCGGCCGCTTGCGTCCGGCGATGCGCTCGGGCGCGCCAACTACCGACAGTTGCTCGGTCATGAGCAGGCGCGAGGCCACGCCGGGCCAGGAGCCACGGCCATAGCGGATGGCCACGTCCACGTCGCCGCCCGCCACGTCGGCCAGGCCGATGTCGGGCAGCAGCTGCAATTCAATGTCGGGATGCGCGGCGGCAAAGGCCGGCAGGCGCGGCGCCAGCCAACGCGTGGCGAACGAGGCCAGCAAGCCCACCTTCAGCGTTACGCGCGCGGCGGCGGGTGCGCGCAGCTTGTCCGTGCCCTGCCGCAAGAGCTCGAAGGCCGCGTGCACGTGTTCAAAATAGGCCTGGCCAGCGGGCGTCAATGCGACGGCCCGCGTGCGCCGCTCAAACAGCGCCACGCCTAGCTCGCTTTCCAGCCGCTGGATGTGATGGCTGACCGCACTTTGCGTGACGAACAGTTCCTGCGCGGCCAGCGAAAAGCTCAAGCGGCGCGCGGCCGCTTCAAAAGCGCGCAGGGAAACCAGGGCAGGCAGGGATCGCGTGGATCGCATGGTGGGGCAAGACGAGGCCGTCGACAGGGATGCGCGATTATCCTACGCGCTCTTGGCGCAGGCACGCAGACGGCGCGCCCCAATGCAAAAAGCCCGCAAACAAGTTGCGGGCTTTTTTAGGGGTACTGCAAGCGGTGCGGATACGGCATGCACTGCTGAAATTTTGGCTCCCCGAGCTGGGCTCGAACCAGCGACCTGCGGATTAACAGTCCGTCGCTCTACCGACTGAGCTATCGGGGAACAGGTAGAGGGGCCGAATTATGCACAAAAAATTGAAAGAATGCAAAGCGGCCGCGGAAATTCTGTTCACGCGTGCTGGATCGCGTGGGCGGTGCGGAACAGTTGCGGCACGATATCGCGCAGCAAGCGATCGCCGGGGTAGTCGTGGCGCGGCGCGCTGACGCTGATCGCGGCCAGCGGCACGTCACGCGCATCGCGTAACAGCACGGCCGCCCCAACCTGGTTTTGCAGTACCTGGTCTTCGGTCAGCGCATAGCCGTCGTCGCGCGCCTGGCGGATCAAACCCAGCAAGGCGGCGGGGTCTGTCACCGTGCGCGGCGTGAACGCGCGCGGCGGCGCCTGGTGCAATGCCTGCAAGATGGCGTCGTCGTCCTGCTGGGTCAGCAGCATGCGCCCGCCGCTGTTGCACCAGGCGGGCATGCGGCGCCCCGGCAGCATCTCGGCCAGTGTCAGCTGCCGGCTGGGCAGGCGCAGCAGATAAATCATGTCGGTGGCGACCAGCACGCTCATGTGCACGGCCAGCCCACAGCGGTCGCGCAGCGCGACCAGATGCGGCGCCGCCATCGATACCAGCCGGTCGTTGCGCAGGAAGAAGTAGCCCAGCTCCACCACGCGCGGACCCAGGCGATAGCGCCGCGATACCGGGTCCTTGGCCAGATAGCCCAGGCGCTCCCAGGTGTGCACGAAGCGCTGAGCGGCGCTTTTTCCCAAGCCGGTCAACGTGGCGATATCGGTCAACCCGAGGGAATCCGTGGCGTCGCGAAAGGCGTCCAGCACGCGCATTCCTTTTTCCAACGATGCGACAAACAGCGGGTCGTCCGCGTCGGGCGTGGCGGTGTCGGTCGGGGAAGCGGTGCGTGTCGTCATGGCTGAAAGCGGAGGGAGTACGCGGGAAGAACGCGAGGAAGGGCGCGGGAAAGAACCGGTGGTGGCGCACGGGCTTGGCGAGGACCAAAGACGGGTCCGACGCTAGTTTCCCCGAATTGTCCGGGGGACCAATAGCCACTATAAAGTTGATTATTCAATACTTTGTATCGCATAGCAATACACATGACGCCCCACCATTTTCCCGGTTTTCCCTCCCCATGACGCCTTCTTCATCGCTCTGTGACCTGAGTGCCGTCGCGCTGCGTGCCGAGATCGTCGCCGGCAAGGCCAGCGCGCGTGACGTCATGGCGGGCCACCTGGCGCGTATCGATGCGTGCAACCCGCAGGTCAACGCCATCGTGACCCTGGACGCTGAAGGAGCCATGGCGCGTGCCGCGCTGGCCGACGAACACCAGGCCCATGGAGGCGCGCTGGGTTTGCTGCACGGCTTGCCGATCGTGCACAAGGATTCGTTTCTGACGGCCGGCATGCGCACCACTTACGGCTCGCCGCTGTATCGCGATTTCGTACCCGAGCGCGATAGCCTGATCGTCACGCGGGAACGCGCCGCTGGGGCCATCACGCTGGGCAAGAGCAATCTGCCGGAATTTGGCGCGGGCTCGCAGACCTTCAACGCGGTGTTCGGCGCCACCCGCAACCCTTACGACTTGCGCATGACGGCGGGCGGCAGCAGTGGCGGCGCGGCGGCGGCCCTGGCCGCGCGCATGACGCCGTTGGCCGATGGCACTGACATGGGTGGTTCGCTGCGCAACCCCGCGTCGTTCTGCAACGTGGTCGGCCTGCGCCCGTCGCCCGGCCGCGTGCCCCAGTGGCCCACGGCCAGCCCTTACAACGCGTTAACGGTCGCGGGCCCCATGGCGCGCACGGTGGCCGATGTGGCCCTGCTCCTGGCTGCCACGGCCGGTCCGGATGCGCGCGACCCCTTGACCGTCGATCAGGACCCCGCGCGCTTCCTGGCCAGCCTGGAGCGCGATTTCAAGGACGTGCGCATCGCGTACGCGCCCACGTGGGGTGATCTGCCCGTTCAGCGCGACGTGTTGCAAGTGCTGGAAAGCCAGTTGCCGATCTTCGCGGATCTGGGTGCCAAGGTCGAGCAGGCCTGCCCGGACTTCACCGGCGCCAACGATGCCTTCCAGGCGCTGCGCGCCCAGGTGTTCGCCGTCGGCTACGAGGCCGCGTTGCGCCAGCATCGGCATCTGCTCAAGGACACGGTGATCTGGAACATCGAACTGGGGCTGACCCAAGCGCCCGCCACCGTCGTGCAGGCCGAACGCGACCGCGCGGCACTGTTCGCGCGCATGCACGCCTTCATGCAGACGCATGAATTTCTGATCGGCCCGGTCAGCCAGGTGGTGCCCTTTCCGGTGCAAGAAGAAACGGTGAGCCATATCGACGACACGCCGATGCACAACTACATCGACTGGATGCGGTCCGGCTACTACCTGTCGCTGACCGGCCACCCAGCCATTTCGGTGCCTTGCGGATTTACCGAAGACGGCTTGCCGGTAGGCATCCAGATCGTCGGACGCTATCGCCAGGAACACGCACTGCTCCAACTGGCGCACGCGTTCGAATCCGCCACACAGCATTGGCGCCGCGCGCCGGCGCTGCCTAACTGAACCATCCAACAACACAAGGGGAAATCCATGAACAAAACGATATCGCGCGCGCTGGCCCTGTGCGTCCTGGCCGCCACGCCGCTGTTGGCCACGGCCGACACGTATCCGTCCAAGCCCATCACCCTGGTGGTGCCGTTTCCGCCCGGCGGGTCCACCGATGTGATCGGGCGCCTGTTCGCGGCCAAACTCGGTGCGCGCCTGGGCCAGACGGTGGTGATCGAGAACAAGCCGGGCGCCAACACCAGCATCGGCGCGGTGGCCGTGGCGCGCGCGGCGCCCGACGGCTACACGCTGATGATTACCGGCGCGCCTACCTTCACGCTGAATTCGCTGCTGTATTCGAACCTGAACTACGACCCGGTCAAAAGCTACGAATACGTGGCCGTCGCGGGCAGCACGCCGTTTGTCATCCTGACCAATCCGCAAACCGGGATCGGCACGGTGGCGGACATCACCAGCAAGTCGGCCGCGCAGGCGCTTAGTTTCGGTTCGTTTGGCAATGGCTCCACGCCGCATATCGCCGGGGAATCCCTGGCCCAACGCACCGGCGCCAAGCTGCTGCACGTGCCCTATCGCGGCAGTGCGCCGGCCATGACGGATCTGATCGGTAACCAGATCCCGCTGTCGATCGACACGCTGGTGGCCAGCCTTCCGCAGATCAAGGCAGGCAAGGCGCGAGCGGTGGCGTTGACGGGCAGCGCGCGATCGAAGCTGGTGCCCGAGGTGCCCACCGTCGCGGAAAGCGGCGTGTCGGGCTATGACTTCGAAACCTGGTTTGGCGTCGTCATGCCCAAGGGCACGCCCGCGCCCATCGTCAATCGGATGTCCAAGGAGATTCAGGCGGTGATGGCCGAACCCGATACCCGCGCCAAGCTGCAAGAGCTGGGTTTCGACGCCACCTACCAGGACCCGGCGGCCTTCCGCGCCAAGGTCGATAGCGAACTGGCGCGCAATGTGGCGGTCATCAAGGCGGCGGGAATCAAGCCGGACTGAGCGCGAGGGGGGGCGGCAAGGCGCGGGGCGCGCGGCTTGCCGATCCCTTATCATGGCACCCAGAAGGTTCGCGACCTCTCTCGTCTTTACTGGGTTAATCCATGTCTTCGTTTGACATTCAATTGCTGCTCACCGCCCTGGTGAGCGTCTTGGTGCTGTTCGCCCTCATCGTCTCGCGCATTCGCATGCATCCGCTGCTGGCGCTATTGATCGTTTCGATCGGTGTGGGTTTTGCAACGGGCATGTCGCCGGTTGCCATCGTTAAAAACCTGACCGACGGCGCCGGCAAAACGCTGGGCGCGGTGGGCGTGGTGATCGCGCTGGGTGCGATGCTGGGCAAGATCCTGGCGGATTCCGGCACGACGGAACGCCTGGCCAATGCCATCCTGCGGCGCACCTCGGTGCGCTTGATTCCCTGGGCGATGACGTTGGTGGCTTTCGTCATCGGCATTCCCATGTTCTTCGAAGTGGGCCTGGTCGTCATGCTGCCGCTGATCTTCAGCGTGGCGCGCAAGCTGGAAAGCCAGGAACGCTTCAAGGGGTCGGCTTACGTCTATGTGGGCGTGCCCGTTATTGCCGCGCTGGCCGCCATGCACGGCATGGTGCCGCCGCATCCCGGCCCGCTGACGGCCATCGCTACCCTGAAGACCACCGTGGGCCCCACGATGATCTACGGCTTTCTGGCCGCGCTGCCCGCGATGGTGCTGGGCGGCCCGCTATACGGGGCTTTCATCACGCCCCGCATGACAACGCGCCCCGACGAAGCCCTGTTGGAGCAATTCACCGTCACGCCGGAAAATGGCTCGGCTATCGCTGCGCCCAGCGTGGGCCTGGGCGTGCTGGCGGCGCTGCTGCCCGCGCTGTTGATGCTGGTGCATGCCCTGGCTGAAATGCTGTTGCCCAAGGATTCCAGCCTGATGCACGTGGCCGCCTTTCTGGGCAACCCGCTGGTGGCCATGCTGCTGGGCGTGCTGTTCGCCGCGGTCACGCTGGTCTTCATGCGCGGCGGCGACGCCGAAAAATTGCGCGACGGCCTGGGCAAAAGCCTGAAGCCCATCGCCGGCATCATGCTGATCATCGCGGGCGGCGGCGCCTTTCAGCAGGTGCTGACCAGCGCCAAGGTGGGCGATGCCATCGTGCACCTGACGCACCAGTTCGCCTTCCCGCCGCTGATCCTGGGCTGGCTGATCGCCATGCTGCTGTCGGTATCCACCGGCTCGGCAACCGTCGGCATCGTGGGCGCCGCCGGCCTGCTGGCCCCCTTGGCCGGCGCCGACCCCACGCTGAACCTGCCCCTGCTGGCGCTATCGATCGGCTGCGGCTCGCTGTTTTTCAACTACGCCAACCACGCCGGCTTCTGGATGGTGAAGGAATCGTTCGGCATGACGATGGGCGAAGCGACAAAAACGATTTCGGTCGTGCAGTCGATCGTGGCGGTGGTGGGCTTGCTGATGGTGCTGCTGTTCAACATGCTGCCGCCGTTGGGATAGGGGGCGGCGTTTCCTGGCGCCTGGAATAAAAAAACCCGACGAGAAATCGTCGGGTTTTTTCTTGGAAACTACAGGATGTTCATGGTGCCGGTGAAAGGAATCGAACCCTCGACCTTCTCATTACAAGTGAGCTGCTCTACCAACTGAGCTACACCGGCACGGCGTGCCGGGGCACGCGCAGGGACTGCATTGTAATGAAAAATCGACGGCGCCGCGTGCAATGGGGCACGGGGCGCCGACGACATTCAATTTACGGCGGATTATGTCGCAGCGGCGGTTGCAAAGACGGCGTGCCAGGCACGCCGTCTTTGTGTAGCGGATGCTATTTGACGATGGTCAGGCGCGGACGCTTGGGTTCGTCGTCGTTGCCGCCGTCGTCGCCGGTCGGGGCGTCGGATTGGGCATCGGAGCCTTCGGGGGCGGCGGGTTCCACCGCGCCCTGGGCGCCGGCTTCCGGCGGTTCATAGGGCTGCACTTCAAAGCCCATGCCCGCGCCGGTTTCGCGTGCGTAGATGGCGCTGACGGCGCCAACGGGAACGTAGACGTTCTCGGTCACGCCGCTGAAGCGGGCTTGGAATTCGATGAATTCGTTGCCCAGCACCAAGCGGTTGGTGGCCAGTGTGCCGACATTCAGTGTGATCTGACCGTCACGCACATGCGCGACGGGCACCATGGTGTGCTCATCGACCTGTACGGTGATGTACGGCGTGTAGCCGTTGTCGGTGCACCATTCGTGCAGTGCGCGGATCAGATACGGTTTGGTCGAAGTTTCACCCATCACACAACCAGCCTTAACGACGCATCACTTTTTCCGAAGGCGTCAGCGCTTCGATGTAGGCCGGGCGCGAGAAGATGCGTTCGGCGTACTTTTGCAGCGGAGCAGCGTTCTTGGGCAGTTCAATGCCGTAATGGTCCAGGCGCCACAGCAGCGGCGCCACGGCCACGTCCAGCATCGAGAATTCCTCGCCCAGCATGTACTTGTTCTTCAGCAGCATCGGGGCCAGTTGGGCCAGACGGTCGCGAATGTTCTGGCGCGCGTTGGCCAGCTTCTTCTCGTCGGGCTTGGCGCTGCGGTCTTCCAGCGTCGAGACGTGAACGAACAGTTCTTTCTCGAAGTTGTACAGGAACAGGCGGGTGCGGGCGCGCATGACGGGGTCGGCCGGCATCAGTTGCGGATGCGGGAAGCGCTCGTCGATGTACTCGTTGATGATGTTGGACTCGTACAGAACCAGGTCGCGCTCGACCAGGATGGGCACTTGACCGTACGGGTTCATCACCGCGATGTCTTCGGGCTTGTTGTACAGGTCGATGTCACGGATCTCGAAGTCCATACCTTTTTCGAACAACACGAAGCGGCAGCGTTGCGAAAACGGACACGTGGTTCCGGAATAGAGCACCATCATGGTGAAAGTCCTTTATGAAAAACGAAAGGCCAGCGCCTAAATCTAGCAGGCGCTGGCCCCAATTGCCAGACGGGATAGGCGTACGGCCCTATCCTCCGTTGCCGTCCCTTATTAAGAATAGGTAGCGGCTTGCATGCCTGGCGGGGCGTTGCGGTTAGCGCACGTGTTTCCAGTACGAGGCGTTCAAGCGCCACGTAACCAGGAAGAACAACAGCAGGAACAACATGACGCCAACGCCGAGACGGACGCGGAAAGTCTGGACGGGCTCTGCCATCCAGGACATGAACGCGGTCAGGTCTGCGACGTCGTTGTCGTATGTTGCGACTTGGGCCGGGTTGGCGGCCTTAAATTTGGCATCAAAGGTGGCATGGCCGTGGTAATCAGCTACCGGTTCGGCCTTGACCGTGGAAAAACCTTGAGCATCGTACACCGTCGTGACGCGTTCCCAGGTTTTGGGTGTGCCTTCCTTGGCATCCTTCACTTCCACTTCGTGCATGGCCGTGGTGGTCAGCTCGCGGGGACCCTGGCGTTCCCACAGCGCGTGGGGCATGCCCACAGCCGGGAAAACCAGGTTGTTCCAGCCGGTCGCGCGCGACGAGTCGCGGTAGAAGGTGCGCAGGTAGGTGTAGATGTAGTCGGCGCCGGATGGGCCGGCGTTGACCGATTTGGCGCGAGCGATCACGGACAAGTCCGGGGGCGTCGTGCCAAACCACTTCTTGGCGTCCTTGGGTGACATGGCAACCGTCATCATGTCGCCCACCTTTTCGCCGGTGAACAGCAGGCTTTCCTTGATTTGCTGGTCGGTCAGCCCGATGTCCTTGAGCTTGTTGTAGCGCATCGAGGACGCGCTATGACAGTTCAAGCAGTAGTTGACGAACAACTTGGCGCCGTTTTGCAGCGACGACATGTCGTTGACGCGGTACGGCGCCTTGTCCAGCGGGAAACCGCCTTCGGCGGCAAATGCGGTGGTGCACGTGAGCATCAAGGCCACGGCACCAATCAGCTTCTTGATCATGGTTAATCCGTTATCTGGTGGGCTCAGTGGGCGTGGAACGTAACGCGCTCGGGCACTTGCTTGAAGGTGCCAAGGCGGCTCCAGACCGGCATCAGGAAGAAAAATGCCAGGTACAGCAGCGTGCCGATCTGCGACGTGATGTTCAACGGCGGACTGGGCGGCTGCGTACCGATGTAGCCGAGCACCAGGAAGTTGACCATGAAGATGCCGTAGATCCACTTGTGCCACGTGGGGCGGTAGCGGATCGACTTGACCGGGGAATGGTCCAGCCAGGGCAGGAAGAACAGGATGACGACGGTGCCACCCATGGCGACCACGCCCCAGAACTTGGCATCGATCACGCGCAGCAACACGGCCACGACGATCAGGATGCCCGGGACCACAAAGCGCAGGATGCCGCGCATATTGCTCTTGAACAGCAATACCAGCGCACCTAGCACCGATGCACCCGCCAGCACCCACGTGAATTCGTCGGTGGTGGCACGCAGCATCGAGTAGAACGGCGTGAAGTACCAGACCGGTGCGATGTGCGGAGGCGTCTTCAGCGAGTCAGCAGGAATGAAGTTGTTGAACTCGAGGAAGTAGCCGCCCATTTCCGGCGCGAAGAACACGATGAACGCAAACACGAGCAAGAAGCCCGCCACGCCCATCAGGTCATGCACCGAATAGAACGGGTGGAACGGAATGCCATCCTTGGGCCGGCCGTACTTGTCTTTCGGGCCCTGCTTGATCTCGATGCCGTCCGGGTTGTTCGAGCCGACTTCGTGCAGCGCAACCAGGTGAGCCGCGACCAGGCCGACCAGCACCAGCGGAATCGCGATGACGTGGAAGGCAAAGAAGCGGTTCAAGGTGGCGTCCGACACGACGTAGTCGCCGCGAATCCAGATCGACAGCTCGGGACCGATGAACGGAATGGCGGCGAACAGGTTAACGATCACCTGAGCACCCCAGTACGACATCTGGCCCCACGGCAGCAAATAACCGAAGAAGGCTTCCGCCATCAGACAGAGGAAAATCGCCACGCCGAAAATCCACACGAGTTCGCGCGGCTTGCGGTATGAACCGTAAAGCAGCCCGCGCAACATATGCAGGTAGACGACGACGAAGAACATCGATGCGCCGGTCGAATGCATATAGCGCACGAGCCAGCCCCATGGGACTTCGCGCATGATGTATTCGACGGATTGGAACGCGCGTTCGGCGTCCGGCTTGTAATGCATGACCAGGAAAATGCCGGTCACGATCTGCAGCACCAGGACCAATAAGGCCAGAGAGCCAAAGAAATACCAAAAGTTGAAATTCTTTGGTGCGTAGTATTCGGACAGATGGGCTTTCCAGGTGGATGTCACCGGAAAACGCCGGTCCAGCCACCCCAACAGGCCTGTTGTCTCGACGGTTTTCTCGCCAGCCATGTAACGGCTCCTTCTCTAATACGTGGCGTATTTGTTTTACTTACGTAATCGGGAAAAAAGCGCGACGCGAGCGTCAGGCCTTGTTGTCTTCATCGACGCCCACAATGATGCGGGTGTCGCTCAGATACTGGTAGGGCGGTACTTCGAGATTATCGGGAGCAGGCTTGTTCTTGTAGACCCGGCCAGCCAGGTCGAACGTAGAGCCGTGGCAGGGGCAGAGGAATCCGCCTTGCCAGTTGGCGCCCATGCCGCCACCGCCGCCCGTTTCAAAGTGCGAGGTAGGCGAGCAGCCCAAGTGGGTACAGATGCCGACGCAAACGAAGATCTCGGGCTTGCGCGAGCGAGCCTCGTTTTCGGCGTATTTGGGAGTGAAGCCAGGCCGCTTGGATTCAGGATCGGCCAGTAACGGGTCTAGCGTCTTGAGGGCGGCGAGCTGTTCGGGAGAACGGTGAATGATCCACACCGGCTTCCCACGCCATTCCACGGTTTTCATGGTGCCGACGGGTATATCGCCGATATCCACTTCAACGGGGGCCCCGGCCGCGCGGGCCTTGTCAGAGGGAGAAAACGTGCTCACAAGCGGCACTGCCGTTGCGACACCTGCTACGCCACCCACAGCACAGGCGGTGGTAACCCAGAAACGTCGCGAAGGATCAGGTGGCAGGTTGGGATCAACCGCACCGTCATCATCGTGTACCAGCGTATCCTGACTCATCTTCCTATCCTTGTTGATGCGCCCGCTCTACGAGTAGCATCACTTCTGCGGCATCGGGTTCGCGGGAATATGTAACAACATAGCAACCGCGTATTATAGCGCCAGCCCACTGAAGGGCGTATCACGAAGGGAGTGCTTTTATGAGCAAAAAGACTGGTTTCATCAAAGAATTCCGAGATTTCGCTGTAAAAGGCAACGCCGTTGACCTGGCGGTTGGTGTGATCATCGGCGCGGCGTTCGGCAGGATCGTCGATTCCATGGTGAAAGACATCATCATGCCCTTGGTGAATTTCATCCTGGGTGGCGCGGTCGATTTTTCGAACAAATTCTTTGTGCTGTCGATGCCTGCCGGCTACAACGGCCCGATGACGTATGCCGACCTGACCAAGGCGGGCGCCACCGTGTTTGCGTGGGGCAACTTCGTGACGATCCTCATCAACTTCGTGTTGTTGGCGTTTGTGATTTTCTGGATGGTCAAGGCCATCTACAAGGCCCGCACCAAGGCCGAGGAAGCACCGGCCGCGCCGGCCGCAACGCCCGAAGACGTGGCGCTGCTTCGCGAAATTCGCGACCTGCTCAAGAAATAAGACACGGCACCAGGCCGTGTGGCCGATGCGCCACATGCGCCATGGGCTTGCTGCCCGCCGGGTAATGATCCGCAGCGGGCGTCACCGCTTTATGTCGGGTTGGCTTTATGCCGGGTTATCGAGGTCGATGAATTCGACCTTGATGCCGAAGTGCTCGGCCACTGCCTGACCCAGCGCCTGTGCGCCGTATCGTTCGGTGGCGTGGTGACCCGCGGCAATGAAGCCCACGCCGGTCTCGCGCGCCAAGTGCACGGTGGACTCGGACACTTCGCCGGTAATGTAGGCGGTGGCGCCGGCATCCACCGCGTCTGCCAGCATGCCTTGCGCGCCGCCCGTGCACCAGGCCACGGTGGACAAGGGCTGAGCGGGGTCGCCCACGACCAGCGGTTGCCTGCCCAGACGTTCAGCCACGCGTTCGCCCAACTGCCCCAGCGTTTGCACGCCGGCGGCCTCGCCCAACCAGACCAGATTGTCTTGCCCGCAGGTGCGCGGCGACCCATCGTCGCGGCGCGCGGGCGCCAGGCCCAGCACGCGGGCCAGCTGTGCGTTGTTGCCCAGCGTGGGGTGCGCGTCCAGCGGCAAATGGTAGGCGTACAGGTTCAGGTCGTTCTTCAGCGCCAGCGCCATGCGCGTGCGGCGCGTGCCGATGATGCGCCGGTCTTCGTTGCGCCACATCCAGCCGTGATGCACGAGCACCGCGTCAGCGCCCCGTTCAACCGCCGCGCGCAGTAACGCTTCGCTGGCGGTGACACCGGTGATAATGTGTCCGACTTCGGATCGGCCCTCCACCTGCAAACCGTTCGGACAGTAGTCCTTGAAGCGCGCGGCTTGCAGGGTGTCGTCCAGCCAGCTGGCCAGCACGTGGGAGTCCACTTTTTTCATTGCTTGTCCTATCAGAATCATGCGCCGATATTGGCTGATATTTGCTCAGGCCGTCACGGTCTGCCTGGCTATTCTATTCGTGGTCACGACCCTGCGGCCCGACCTGCTGCGCCTTGCCGGCCCAGGCGCGGCCACGCCCGCCGCCGCGGCGTCCGCCCGGCCGCCGGCCGGCACGGGCGTGGGGCCGGTGTCGTACGCCGATGGCGTGGCGCGCGCGGCACCGTCCGTGGTGAACGTGTACACGACCAAGCACGTCAATGTGCCGTTGGTGCCGCTGCCCGATGATCCCGTGCTGCGCCAGCTGTTCGGGCAAGTGCCCGGCATGAGTCGGCGGCAGGCCACGACCAGCCTGGGGTCGGGCGTTATCGTCAGCCAGGACGGCCATGTGCTGACGAATTACCACGTCGTGCAGGCGGCCGACGCGATCGAGGTGGCGCTGGCCGACGGCCGGCGCGATGCGGCAAAAGTGGTGGGCGCAGACCCGGACACGGACCTGGCGGTGCTGAAGCTGAGTTCGTTGCGCACTTTGCCGGTGGCCACGCTGGCCGCTGACCGGGGCTTGCGCGTGGGCGATGTGGTGCTGGCGATAGGCAACCCGTTTGGCGTGGGCCAGACCACCACGCAAGGCATCGTGTCGGCGTTGGGGCGCAACGGACTGGGACTGAACACGTACGAAAACTTCATCCAGACCGATGCCGCCATCAACCCCGGCAATTCGGGCGGTGCGCTGGTGGACGCGCACGGCAATCTGGTGGGGATCAACACGGCGATCTATTCGGAATCGGGTGGGTCGATGGGCATCGGCTTTGCCACGCCGGTGGAGATTGCGCGCAAGGTCATGGACGACATCGTCAAGACGGGCTCGGTCAAGCGAGGTTGGCTGGGCGTGGAACCGCAGGACGTGACGCCGGAGCTGGCGCGCGCGTTTGAGCTCAAGGGTGACACGCGCGGCGTCATCATTGCCGGCGTGATGCGCGATGGACCGGCCGCGCGCGGTGGCTTGCGCGTGGGCGATATCGTGCAATCGGTCAATGGCAAGCGCATGGCGGACACGTCGCAGTTGTTGTCGGAGATTGCGCAGCTGCCGCCCGGCCAGCGCGCCACGCTGGGCGTGTTGCGCGCGGGCAAGCCCGTCGAGGTGGCCGTGGTGGTGGGCACCCGGCCGGGCAAGCCGCGATAGCAATCGCGAAGGGGCCTGCGGTTGCGGCCGCGGGAGCTACCGCCAGCAGCACAAGCACCGGCCACCGTGCCAGATGCAGGGCTAGTCACTGCGCGACTTTTGGGCCAATAGTCGAACCACCGACAGCACGGCCCGCTTTGTGGTGTCGGGCTGGTGTTGCAGGATGGCGCCGATTTCAGCGCAGTAGCCGTCGACCACGGGCTTGCACGACTTCGGCATCACGGGCGGCTGCGAGCCGTACCCCGGCGGCATGCCGCTGGTGCCCGATTCCGTGGGACCCAACACGCCGTCGGTCAGCCACGGCACGCTGGTGTCCAACGCTTTGGCCAGACGCAGCAGCGTGGTGCGAGACGGCGAGTAGTGTTCCCCACGCGTAAGGATCCGATGGATACAGGACTGCGGCACGCCGGAAAGGCGCGCCAACTGGTTTTGACTATGGATGCCACGCCACCGCATCAGGGCGCGTAGCCTTTGAGCAGGCGACATGCCTGCAATGTAGAGTCGCGAGCGGCGGCCCACAAGGGTGAAACAGTCCTATACCGGACCCTTTGTGCGATATACGAAGCAAAAATGCAAAGGGCCGCCGAAGCGACCCTTTCAGACGATGCCATGCCGGCCCGTGTCAGTGGCGTTCGGTCAGCGAATCGGACACGGCGTCGTCGGCGGCGTCCGGCTTGGGCTGCACCATGCGGGCGCAGATCAGCCCCACTTCGTAAAGCAGGCAAAGCGGCACGGCCAGCATGAACTGGCTGACCACGTCCGGCGGCGTGACCACCGCCGCGATGATGAAGGCGCCGACCACCACGTAACCGCGCGCGGACCGCAGCTTGGACAGTTCAACGATGCCCATCTTGACCAGCAACACCACGGCCACGGGCACTTCGAACGTGATGCCGAACGCCATGAACATCGTCATGACGAAGCTCAGGTAGGCCTCGATGTCCGGCGCCGGGGTGATGGACTGCGGCGCGAACGTGGCGATGAAATGGAACACCGTGCGGAACACGACGAAGTAGCAGAACGCCATGCCCGCGATGAACAGGAACGTGCTGGAGACGATCAGCGGCAGCGCCAGGCGCTTTTCGTGGCGGTACAGACCGGGTGCCACGAAAGCCCACGCCTGGTACAGCACCACGGGCAGCGCCACGATGAAGGCGGCCATCATGGTGACCTTGACGGGCACCATGAACGGCGTGATGACGCCCGTGGCGATCATGCGCGTGCCTTCGGGCAGCGAGGCCAGCATCGGCGCGGCCAGCACGTCATAGATGGCCGATGCGCCGGGGTAGATGAACAGCACGATGAACACGGCCACGACGGCGCCCACGGCGCGCAACAGGCGGGTTCGCAATTCGACCAGGTGAGAGATGAAGGTCTCTTGCTGGCCTTCTTCTTGGGAGGCGTCCTGGGTCACGTCGGTGTTCCGGAGGGCGGGACGGGCTTGGCGGCGGGCGCGGCGTCGTCAGCCGTGGGCGCGCGGGGCGCCGGGGCGGGTTGTTGTGGGGCTGGGGCGGCAGGCGCCGTGCCGGTATTGGATGCCGGCGGCAGGTCCAGGTCCAGGCTGTGGTTCTGGCTGGGCGGCGCGATGGTGCGGGCGGGCTCGGTGGCGGTTGCGAGTGGGGCTGCGAGCGGGGCCGCCGTGGCGGGCGCATCGCCCACGATCACCGGGGCGACCTTGCCATTGGCCTCGCGGGCCACTTCGTCCAATTCGGCACGGAACTGCTGCACCGGTTCTTGCAATGACGCGTGGGTTTCGTTCAGCGACTGCTGCACGCCCTGCGCGGCATCTTCCATTTCGCTTTTAAATTTGCGCAGCTCGTCGATTTCGATTTCGCGCTGGATATCGGACTTCACGTCGTTGACGTAACGCTGCGCGCGCCCCAGCAGGTGACCGACGGTGCGGGCAACCTTGGGCAGGCGTTCGGGGCCAATGACGATCAAGGCGACGACGCCGATCACCATCAGTTCAGTGAGGCTGACATCAAACATTCGACGGCCGCTCGGGAATTGAAGCAATAAGGGCCGGCCCCGTTCGGGGCGGGCCCGGGAGACGAGCCGGGGCTCAGGAGTTGGTCTTTTCCTTGGCTTGCACGTCGATGGTTTCACCGGACACGCGCTGTTGCGCGATCGGGTCGGCGGGCTTGTCGCCGTTGGCGTCCTTCATGCCTTCCTTGAAACCCTTCACCGCACCGCCCAGATCCGAGCCGATGTTGCGCAGTTTCTTGGTGCCGAAAATCAGCGCCACGATAACCAGAACGACCAACCAATGCCAAATGCTGAAACTACCCATGATGTTTCTCCGAATTACGCGGTGGGGGCCACGCGTCCTTTCCAGGGTCGCGAGCCGCCGATGATGTGGAAATGCAAATGCGGGACTTCCTGGCCGCCTTCGACGCCAGAGTTGATCATGATGCGAAATCCGCCATCAGGGCCCGGACGGCAACCGTTTTCGGCTGCTAGCCGCGGCGCCAACGACATCATTCTACCCAACCAACCTGCGTCCTCGGCCGTAATATCCTGCATGGATGTGACATGACGTCGAGGGATCAGCAGCAAATGTACCGGTGCTGCCGGATTGATATCGTGAAATGCAACAAAGTCCTCGTCTTCAAAGACCTTCTTGGACGGGATGTCGCCAGCGGCGATCTTGCAAAAAAGACAGTTGTCGCTCATTTTCCGGGCTCCGGGGTCAGTCTTTGGGGCGGCTGGCTTTTTCCGCCAGGCCCGACAGGCCTTCGCGGCGGGCCAATTCGGCCAGCACGTCTTCCGGCCGCAGCTTGAAGTGCGTCAGCGCGACCAGGCAGTGAAACCACAGGTCGGCCGTTTCACTGACGATGCGGTCCGGCACGCCGTCTTTCGCGGCCATGACCAGTTCCGTGGCTTCTTCACCGATTTTCTTCAGGAAGGAATCCGGGCCCTTGGCCAGCAGCTTGGCGGAATAGGACGCGGCCGGGTCGCCGCCGTTTTCAGGACGGCGCGTTTCCAGCGTGTCGGCGATGCGCGCCAGGATATCGGCGGCGCTTAGCGTTTGATCGGTCATTTGTAGATCAGTTCGGGGTCTTTCAGCACCGGGTCAACCGTGACCCAGGATGCCTGGTCCGTCGGCCCTTCCAGGCGGCGGAAAAAACAGCTGGCGCGCCCGGTGTGGCAGGCGATACCGCCTTCCTGGTGCACTTTCAGCAAGATCACATCGCCGTCGCAATCCAGGCGCAATTCGTGCACTTCCTGCACGTGGCCCGACTCTTCGCCCTTGCGCCACAGGCGCTGACGCGAACGCGACCAGTACACGGCGCGGCCGGTGGCGGCCGTTTCGGCCAGCGATTCGCGGTTCATCCAGGCGACCATCATGATCTGGCCGTTCTCGGCATCTTGGGCGATGGCGGGGATCAGGCCGTTTTCGTCAAAGACGACGTCGGCCATCCAGGCGGGTTCAGTGCTCATCATTAATCCAACCGTACGGAAATGCCTTGTTCGGCCATGAAGCGCTTGCACTCGCCAACGGTGTGCTGGCCAAAGTGGAAGATGCTGGCGGCCAGCACGGCGCTGGCGCGGCCGGTGGTGACGCCATCGGCCAGATGTTGCAGGTTGCCCACGCCGCCGGAGGCGATGACGGGCACCGGCACGGCGTCGGATACGGCGCGCGTCAGTTCCAGGTCAAAACCGGACTTGGTGCCGTCGCGGTCCATGCTGGTCAAGAGGATTTCGCCCGCGCCGTAGGCGGCCATGCGGCGTGCCCAGGCCACGGCGTCCAGCCCGGTGGCCTTGCGGCCGCCATGGGTGAAGACTTCCCAGCGCGCGGGTTCGCCATCGGCCGACACGCGCCGCGCGTCAATGGCCACCACCACGCATTGCGAGCCGTGGTAGTCGGACGCGGCGCGCACCAGTTCCGGATTGGCCACGGCCGCGCTGTTGATGCTGATCTTGTCGGCGCCGGCGTTCAGCAGGCGCTGGATGTCGGACACCTGGCGCACGCCGCCACCCACGGTCAGCGGGATGAAAACCTGCGAGGCCACCTGCTCGATGATGGGCAGGATCAGGTCGCGGCCGTCGCTGGTGGCGGTGATGTCCAGGAACGTCAGTTCGTCCGCGCCCTGCTCGTTGTAGCGGCGGGCGATCTCGACGGGGTCACCCGCGTCCAGCAGGTTGACGAAGTTCACGCCTTTGACGACGCGGCCGGCGGTGACGTCAAGGCAGGGGATGATGCGGCGGGTCAGCGCGCTTGCTACGGGCGCGCCGGCCTCGGTGCTGCTGCGAGAGAGGGTCATTTTGCCAATTCGTCGGCGCGCGCCTGCGCGGCTTGGAAATCCAGCGTGCCTTCGTAGATGCTGCGGCCCAGGATGGCGCCTTCGACGCCCTCTTCCTCGACGGCGCACAGGGCTTCGATGTCCTGGATGCCGGCGATGCCGCCCGAGGCGTAAACGGGGATGCGCACGTGTTGGGCCAGGCGCACCGTGGCTTCGACGTTGACGCCCGACAGCATGCCGTCACGGCCGATGTCGGTGTAGATGATGGCTTCGCAGCCGTAATCTTCGAACTTCTTGGCCAGGTCCAGCACGTCGTGGCGGGTCAGCTTGCTCCAGCCGTCGGTGGCGATCTTGCCGTCGCGGGCGTCCAGGCCAACGATGATCTGGCCGGGGAAAGCACCGCAGGCGTCTTGCAGGAAGCCCGGGTTCTTGACCGCGGCGGTGCCGATGATCACGTAGGAGATGCCGGCATCAAGGTAGCGTTCGATGGTGTCGAGGTCGCGAATGCCGCCGCCGATCTGGACGGGGATGTCGTCGCCGACGGCTTCCAGAATGGCCTTGATGGGCGCTTCGTTCTTCGGCTTTCCGGCAACGGCGCCGTTCAGGTCGACCAGATGCAGGCGGCGCGCGCCTTGGTCAAGCCAACGGGTGGCCATGGCGGCGGGGTCTTCGGAGAACACCGTTGCATCGTCCAGGTCACCCTGGCGCAGGCGCACGCAGCGCCCGTCTTTGAGATCGATGGCGGGGATCAGCAGCATGGTGGGCAGCAAAAAAGAAAGAGGGGTTGAATGGGCTGGCGCTGTCGGCTCTAGGCCTACGGCTGCCAGTCTACAAAATTGCGATACAGGCGCAAACCGTGCTCGGCGCTCTTTTCGGGGTGGAACTGCACCGCGAAAATGTTAGCCGCCGCCACTGCGCAGGTAAAGGCGACGCCGTAATCGGTTTCACCAACTGTCAGGCCGGAATCGTCCGGATCGGCGTAATAACTATGGACGAAATAGAAGTGTGTGTCGTCCGGAATGCCGTCCCAGATGGGATGAGAGCGCGTCTGGCGGACTTTGTTCCATCCCATGTGCGGCACTTTCAGGCGCTCGGGGCGCGTGTCGGCCAGGCCCGCGTCGCCGGTGTCGGCCAGGCAGGCTTCGTCATCGGCGGGGATCAGGTCGGCAAAACGGGGGCCCGAAAAGCGGCGCACCACACCCGGAAACAGGCCCAGGCACGAGGTGCCGCCTTCTTCGCTGGAATCAAACAGCATCTGCTCGCCCACGCACACGCCCAACAGGGGCTTGTTGCGGGCGGCGCGCACAACGGCTTCGCGCAGGCCGGATTCATTCAGGGTCCGCATGCAGTCCGCCATCGCGCCCTGCCCGGGAAACACCACGCGGTCGGCCGCGTCGATGTCTTTGGGCTGGTTGCAGATGCGGACGTCCGCGTCGGGGGCGGCGAACTTCAGGGCGCGTGCGACGGAATGGAAATTACCCATTCCGTAATCGACGATGGCGATAGTGGTCACTTCTTTTGCCTGCTGCGGTGGGGGTTGGCGAACGTTACAGCACGCCCTTGGTGGACGGCACCACGTCGCCCATGCGCGGGTCGACTTCCATGGCCATGCGCAGTGCGCGGCCACAGGCCTTGAACACGGTTTCGGCCTGATGGTGAGCGTTGAAGCCGCGCAGGTTGTCGATGTGCAGCGTGATCAGCGCGTGGTTGACCAAACCCTGGAAGAACTCACGCGTCAGGTCTACATCGAAATTGCCGATGTGGGCGCGCGTGAAGGGGATGTGATATTCCAGGCCGGGGCGGCCCGAAAAGTCCACCACGACGCGCGACAGCGCTTCGTCCAGCGGCACGTACGCATGGCCGTAGCGGCGCAGGCCCGCCTTGGTGCCGACCGCCTTGGCGATTGCCATGCCCAGCGTGATGCCGACGTCTTCCACCGTGTGGTGCGCGTCGATGTGCAGGTCGCCCTCGGCCTTGATGTCCAGGTCGATCAGACCGTGGCGCGCGATCTGGTCCAGCATGTGGTCCAGGAATGGCACGCCCGTGTCGATCGTCTGCTTGCCGGTGCCGTCGATGTTGATGGCCACGCGGATGCGGGTTTCGTTGGTGTTGCGGGTGATCTCTGCGGTACGCATGTTAAGCACTCAAAATCTCTTGCAGGGCAGCCAGCAAGGCGGCGTTCTCGGCCGGGGCGCCCACCGAAATGCGCAGGCAGTTTGCCAGGAGCGGATGGGCGTTGGAAAAGTTGCGAATCAATATTTTGCGCGTTTTCAGCGCAAGATGCACGGCGTTGCCGTCCAGCTTGCCGGAAAAGCGGGCGAGTACGAAGTTGCCGGCGGAAGGGAATACCCTGACGCCCGGCAAGGCGGCCAGCGCGGCGGCCAGCGGTTCGCGGTCGGCGCGCAGGCGCGCGGCCTGTTCGTCCAGCACGGGCTTGTGGCGCAACACCGCCATCAGTGTGGCTTGCGTCAGCACGTCCAGGTTGTAGGGCGGGCGCAGCTTGTTCAGCTCGGCGATCCAGTCGGGGTGACCCGCCAGGTAGCCGAAACGCAGGCCCGCCAGGCCGATCTTGGACACCGTGCGCATGACGACCACGTTGGGCGCGTCCAGCACTCGCGGCATCCAGGTGCGGTCGGCAAAAGGCTGGTACGCCTCGTCCAGCACCACCAGCCCGGGGGCGGCAGCGATGATGGCCTGCACGTCTTCGTCGGACAAAAGGCCGCCGGTGGGGTTGTTGGGCACGGCCAGGAACACCACCTTGGGTTGGTGTTCGCGGATGGCGGCCAGCATCGCCGGCAGATCCAGGGTCAGGTCGTCGGTCAGCGGCACGCCGACAAAGCGAGCGTGATCAAAGCGCGCCGCCATGTCGAAATAAACGAACGACGGCCACGGCGACAACACCACGTCGCCCGGGTTGCAACAGGCCTGGACGACGATGTGGATCAGCTCGTCCGAGCCGTTGCCGAACAGCACGTCGGCCGCGTCGGGCACGCCGAAGCCGGCTTTCACCGCCTGCTGCAAGGCAGAGAGGTCCGCGGCGGGATAGCGGTTCAGCGGTGTGTCGCGCACGGCGCGGGCGATGTCGTCGCGCACCACATCGGGCAATTCATACGGGCATTCCATCGCGTCCAGCTTGATGCAGCCATCCGCGTTGGCGACCGGGTAGGCGGCCAGCGCGCGGATATCCGCGCGCACGGTGCCTTCGATGCGGCCAGCGACGCCTGCCGCCGGGGCCGCGCTCATGGTTTGTCGACCCGGTACTGGGCGCTGGCGGCGTGTGCTTGCAGGCCCTCGCCCAGCGCCAGCTCGGCGGCGATGCGGCCCAGCGTCTGCGCGCCCTGATGCGACACCTGGATCAGGCTGGAACGCTTTTGGAAGTCGTACACGCCCAGCGGCGACGAGAAGCGCGCGGTGCGGGACGTGGGCAGCACGTGGTTGGGGCCCGCGCAGTAGTCACCCAGCGCTTCCGAGCTGAAACGGCCCATGAAGATGGCGCCGGCATGGCGGATCTTGGCGGTCCAGATTTCGGGCTGCTCGGTGGAAATTTCCAGGTGTTCGGGCGCGATGTCGTTGGCGATCTGGCAGGCTTCTTCCAGGCTCTGGACCTGGATGAGCGCACCGCGATTGGCCAGGCTGACGCGCAGGATGTCGGCGCGCGGCATCGTGGGCAACAGGCGCGCGATGGCGGCTTCCACTTCTTCGATGAACGCGGCGTCCGGGCACAGCAGGATGGACTGCGCCAGTTCGTCGTGCTCGGCTTGCGAGAACAAATCCATGGCGATCCAGTCGGCCGGCGTCTTGCCGTCGCAGATGACCAGGATTTCGCTGGGGCCGGCGATCATGTCGATGCCCACCACGCCGAACACGCGGCGCTTGGCGGCGGCCACATAGGCGTTGCCGGGCCCGACGATCTTGTCCACGGCGGGCACGGTGTCGGTGCCGTAAGCCAGCGCGCCCACGGCTTGCGCGCCGCCGATGGCGAACACGCGGTCCACGCCGCCAATGGCGGCCGCGGCCAGCACGATGGGGTTGCGCACGCCGTCGGGCGTGGGCGTGACCATGATCAGTTCCTGCACGCCCGCCACCTTGGCGGGAATGGCGTTCATCAGCACCGACGAGGGATAGGCGGCCTTGCCGCCCGGCACGTACAGGCCCACGCGGTCCAGCGGCGTGACCTGCTGGCCCAGCAGCGTGCCGTCGGCTTCGGTGTAGGTCCAGGTTTCAGCGCGTTGGCGCTCGTGGTAGGCGCGCACGCGGTCGGCGGCGGCTTCCAGCGCGTTGCGCTGCTCCGTGGGCAGCGTGGCCAGCGCGGCGTGCCAGTCGGCCTTGGGGATTTCAAGCGTGTCGGCGGATGCACCGGGCATGCGGTCAAAGCGCTGGGTGTATTCCACCAGCGCGGCATCGCCGCGCGCGCGCACGTCAGCCAGGATGCCGGCGGCGGCACGGTCGATGGACTCGTCCTCGGTGGCCTCGAAAGCCAGCAGCTTGGACAGGGCGGATTTGAATCCGGGATCGCGGGAATCAAGACGATTGATCAGGGCCATGGCGTCATGCAGCAAAGCGGAAAGCGGCCGCCGCGTTATCGCGGCGGGCGGGGGTCAGGCGTTGCGGGAGGCGGCTCTTTCGAAGGCGTCCAGCAAGGGTTGCAGGCGGGCGCCGCGAGTCTTGAGCGCGGCCTGGTTGACGATCAGGCGCGATGAAATCGGCATGACGTCTTCGACCGCGACCAGGTCGTTGGCGCGCAGCGTGCCACCGGTGGACACCAGGTCCACGATGCAGTCGGCCAGGCCGACCAGCGGCGCCAATTCCATCGAACCATACAGCTTGATGATGTCCACGTACACACCCTTGGCCGCGAAGTGTTCACGGGCTGAGTGCACGTATTTGGTGGCGACGCGCAGACGCGCGCCCTGGTGCACCGCGCCTTCGTAGTCAAAGCCGTTGCGCACGGCCACGGCCAGGCGGCACTTGGCGATGTTCAGGTCGATGGGCTGGTACAGGCCGCCGGGCTGTTCCTTGGCGTGCTCGATCAGCACGTCCTTGCCCGCGATGCCCAGGTCCGCCGCGCCGTATTGCACGTAGGTGGGCACGTCGGAGGCGCGCACGATGATAAGGCGCAGGCCGGGGTCGCTGGTGGGCAGGATCAGCTTGCGCGAGCTTTCCGGGCTTTCCGTGACTTCGATGCCGGCTTCGGCCAGCAACGGCATGGTTTCTTCAAAAATCCGGCCCTTGGACAGCGCCAGGGTCAGGGGCTTCATCGTGGCATTGTTCATTGCCGGGCAGCCTCAAAATGAACGGACCCACTCGGGGGGCAGCAAGCCGAAGGCGCAGCCTGGGGGCTATTACCTTTCATGCCTGTTCCTTGCCGGTCACGCGTTGGATATTCGCGCCCAGGGCGCGCAGTTTCACTTCCATCTGGTCGTAGCCGCGATCCAGGTGATAGATGCGGTCGACCAGCGTATCGCCGTCGGCCGCCAGCCCGGCGATGACCAGGCTGGCGGACGCGCGCAGGTCGGTGGCCATGACGGTGGCGCCCGACAGGCGCTTCACGCCGCGCACCACGGCCGTGTGGCCGTCGATGTCAATGTCGGCGCCCATGCGGCGCAGTTCCTGCACGTGCATGTAGCGGTTCTCGAAGATCGTTTCGACGATGACCGAGGTGCCGTCCGCCACAGCGTTCAGCGCCATGAGCTGGGCCTGCATGTCGGTGGCGAAGCCCGGGTATTCGTGCGTGCGAAAGCCCACGGACTTGGGGCGCGCGGACATGGCGCCGCGTATCCAGTCGGGGCCGGTTTCGATCGTCAGGCCGGCTTCGGTCAGCTTGTCCAGCGTGGCGCCCAGAATGGCGGGGTCGGTGTTCTTCAGCAGGATGTCGCCACCGGCCGCGCCCACGGCGCACAGGAAGGTGCCGGCCTCGATGCGATCGGAAATGACGCGGTGTTCGGCGCCATGCAGGCGTTCAACGCCGTCGATCACGATGCGACCGGTGCCGTGCCCCTGGATGCGTGCGCCCATCTTGATGAGCAGCTCGGCCAGATCCACGATTTCCGGTTCGCAGGCGGCGTTTTCAAGCACGGTCTGGCCGTCGGCCAGCACGGCGGCCATCAGCAAATTTTCGGTGCCGGTGACGGTGACCATGTCGGTGCGCACGGAGGCGCCCTTCAGGCGCTTGGCGCGCGCCACGACAAAGCCGTGTTCGATGCTGATCTGCGCGCCCAGCGCGGCCAGGCCCTTGATGTGCTGGTCGACGGGGCGCTGGCCGATGGTGCAGCCGCCGGGCAGGCTGACGCGCGCCTCGCCAAAGCGCGCCAGCAGCGGGCCCAGCACCAGGATCGATGCGCGCATCGTCTTGACCAGTTCGTAGGGCGCTTCCAGGTTGTCGACGCGGTTGGCCTGCAACGTGACGACACCGTCGGCCCCGCGTTCGGCCTGCACGCCCATGCGCGCCAGCAGGCGCAGCATCGTGGCGGTGTCGTTCAGGTGCGGCACGTTGGTCAGCGTCAGCGCGTCGGCCGTCAGCAGGCCGGCGCACAGGATCGGCAGCGCGGAATTCTTGGCGCCGGATATCGAGACTTCGCCGTGTAGCGGCGAGCCGCCGGTAATGCGCAATTTATCCATTACTTGCCTGCTTGCTGGTATTCGTCAGGTGTCAGCGTGCGCATCGACAGTGCGTGGATCTCGGCCTTCATGCGGTCGCCCAGCGCGGCATAAACCATTTGGTGGCGCTGGATCAGGCGTTTGCCTTCAAAGGCGGCGCTGACGATGACGGCGTCGAAATGCGAGCCGTCGCCTTGCACGTCAAGATGTTCACAGGACAGGCCGTCCGCGATGTATTGGCGGACTTGCGCGGGAGTGGGAAGCATGGACGTCAGTTCCTGAGTTTGTAGCCGCTGGCCAGAAGCCGCAGCGCGTAAAGCGAGAGCACCAGGAATACCCCCGTCACCACCGCCAGGCTGCGCCAGGGCGAGACGTCCGACACCGAGAAGAATCCGTAGCGGAAGCCGTCGATGGCGTAGAAGATGGGGTTCCAGTGGGACACGGCCTGCCAGAAGGGCGGCAAGGTGTGGATCGAATAGAACACGCCGGACAGGAACGTCGCGGGCATGATCAGAAAGTTCTGGAAGGCCGCCAGCTGGTCGAATTTTTCAGACCACAGGCCCGCAACCACGCCCAGCACGGCCATGATGCCGCAGGACAGCACCGCGAAGACCAGCAGCCACAGCGGGTTGGCCGGCACCAGCGACACAAAGCACAGCGCGACGAACCACACGCATACGCCCACGCTCAGGCCGCGCACCACGGCCGCCAGCACGAACGCGCCAAAGATGTCACGGTGCGACAGCGGCGGCAGCAGCATGAACACCAGGTTGCCCGTGATGCGGCTTTGAATCAGCGACGAGGATGGGTTGGCGAACGCGTTCTGCAGCATGCTCATCATCATCAGGCCGGGGATCAGGAACGCGGTGTACGGCACGGTGCCATACACCATCAGGCGCCCTTCCAGCACGTGCGCGAAGACCAGCAGGTACAGCAGCGCCGTGATGACGGGCGCGGCAATGGTCTGGAAACCCACCTTCCAGAAGCGCAGCAATTCCTTGCGCAGCAGGGTCGGAAAGCCGGAGCCCGCGTCCAGGCGGGGCTGCACCAGCGGTTGGCCGGCGGTCGCGTTGGGCTGCGTCATGACGAGATCTCTTCGGGTTGCAGGGCGGGCGCGGCGGGTTCATCGCCCTGGTGCATGATGCGCACGAACGCGTCTTCCAGGTCGACGCCGCCCACGCGCGCCATCAGCGCTTGCGTCGTGTCCAGCGCCACGATGCGGCCGCGCTTGAGCATGGCGATGCGGCCGCACAGGGCTTCCGCTTCTTCCAGGTAATGCGTGGTCAGCATGATGGTGTGGCCGGCCTTGTTCAGGCGCGAGATGAATTCCCACAGCGTGCGGCGCAGGTCGACATCAACGCCGGCGGTGGGCTCGTCCAGCACGATGACGGGCGGCCTGTGCACCAGCGCCTGCGCCACCAGCACGCGGCGCTTCATGCCGCCCGACAGCGCGCGCATGTTGTTGTCGGCCTTGTCGGACAGGCCCAGGTTGAACAGGATTTCGTCGATCCAGTCGTCGTTGTTGCGCAGGCCGAAGTAGCCGGACTGGATGCGCAATGTTTCACGCACTGTGAAGAAGGGGTCGTAGACCAGCTCTTGCGGCACCACGCCCAGCGACCGCCGCGCCGACTTGTAGTCGGCAACGACGTCGTATCCACAGACGCTGGCGCGCCCCGACGTGGCATGCGCCAGGCCGGCAAGAATGGAAATCAACGAGGTCTTGCCCGCGCCGTTCGGCCCGAGCAGGCCGAAGAACTCGCCATGCTCGATATTCAGGCTGACATTGTCCAGCGCTTGAAAGCCGGGGGCGGGCTTGCGCCCAAGCAGCTTCTGCCAGCCGCGCACACGCGGCGAGTAGATCTTGGAGACGTTTTCTAGACTGACGGCTGACATAACGGCGGGGGGTGCCCGAAAAGAGCGAATTGATCATTATATAAGCGCGCCGTGACGGCAAGCGCCTATGGCCCCGGAGGGCCTGGGGGGATGGCGGTTTTATCCGTCCCCGAAATAATCGGCCCGGCGGGCCACAAGGGCGCGCCGGGCCGAAGACAGCCGGAACCCGAAATTACTGGTTGCGCTGGTTCAAGGCCTGGATCAGGCCGTCGATGCCGTTCTGGTTGATCTGCTGCGCAAACTGGTTGCGGTAGTTTTCGATCAGCCAGATGCCTTCGACGTTCATGTCGTAGATCTTCCAGCCTTGCGGCGTCTTTTCCAGACGGTAGTCCACGCCGGTAGGCTGGCCGTTGGACTGGCTGATCAGCGTGCGCACGACCACGTCGTCGGCCTTGGGGTCGCCACGGAACGGCAGCGCCTTGACCGACGTGCTGGGCGTGACGCGGGTCAGCGCGCCGCTGTAGGTGCGCACCAGCGTGCCACGGAAGGCCTCGGCCAGCGCTTTCTTTTGCTGGTCGGTTGCCTGGCGCCAGAAGCGGCCGGCGGCCAGACGCGTGGTCTTCTGGAAGTTCACGTAGGGCAGGATGTGCTGGTTGACCACTTCGTTGATCCGGGTCGTGTTGCCGGCCTTGACCGCGCCGTCAGCCTTCAGGACATCCAGCGCTTCGTTGGCGGTGGCCAGGACGAACTGGTCCGGCGCGCCGTTGGGATCAGGCTTGGCCTGCGCAGCGCCGGCCACGGCAAGGCCCAGCAGGCCCGCGAAGGCCAACCGTTGCATCAGGGAAAGAAAAGCAAATCGCATCAAAACTCCTTACGGTACCGATGAACGCAAGCCTAAAGCTTACTTGGTGGCGGGCACGGGTGCCGGGGCAGCCTTGCCGGCGGCAGGGGCATCGCCCTCGTCGTCTTCGTAGTTGGGCAGCGAACCTTCGTCGTCAACGCGGTGGCCCATCACCATGGCGTTGCGGCGTTGCAGGTAGGCGTCGCGGATGAAGCTGTACGGGTCCAGGGCCACGCGGTCGATCGTGTCGGTGGCGTTCAAGAGGCTGGCGCGCGTGTCAACCAGGCGCAAGCCCCACAGGGAATTGCGCAGGCGCACGTTGTCGATGGAATCGATGCCCATGTAGCCGTAGGTGGTGCCGGCAAAGTCGCCGGCCAGGCCCACGCCGTCACGCACGGTCGACGAACCGAAGATCGGCAGCACCAGGTACGGGCCCTGGCCAAAGCCCCACACGCCCAGCGTCGTGCCGAAGTCGTTCGGGATCTTGCGTGCGCCGTTGGCCGAGGCAACGTCAAAGCAGCCGCCCACGCCCATGGTGGTGTTGAACAGGAAGCGGCCCAGCGTGTTCACGAAGTCGTGGCCACGGCCTTGCAGGAAGCTGTTCGTGCCGGACCACAGGTCCGTCATGTTGCTGAAGATGTTGTGCACGCAGCTGCGCACGGGCTGCGGCGTGACATAGGTATACGCCTGGGCGACCGGCTTGAATACCGCGCGGTCCACCGTGTCATTGAACTTGTACACGCCCCGGTTGAAGCCTTCCCACGGATCGCGCGGGTCCGGGTTCTGCGGCGCGGCGCAGCCGGCCATCAGGACACCCGCCGCCGCGATGGTGGCAATTCGGGAAAATGCGTTCTTGTTCATGATCAGGAGACCCTATCAACGATTCTTATGTTATTGCGATGTCGAGGCGCGACGCCGTTACAGCGTCTTTCGCATCGTCTTTAATTTGGCGCTTTCGCGGCGGGCTCGGACGACGAGGCGCCCTGCTTTTCAGCGGAGCCGTACAGGAACTGGCTGATCAGCTGCTCCAGCACAACCGCGCTCTGTGTATAGCGGATTTTTCCGCCGTCGGTAAAGTTCTCTTCTTCGCTGCCGGCCGTCAGACCCAGGTACTGCTCGCCCAGCAAGCCGGACGTGAGGATCGAGGCCGAGGAATCCTTCGGGAATTGGTATTCCTTTTCCAGATTCACCGACACGACCGCCTGGAAGGTCTTGTCGTCGAAGGTGATGCTGGACACGCGGCCCACCACAACGCCGGCGCTTTTGACGGCCGCGCGCGGTTTCAGGCCGCCTACGTTATCGAAATTGGCGGAAAGCGTATAGGTGGGGGCGAAGGAAAAGGTGCTTAGGTTGCCGGCTCGCAACGCCAGGAACGCCAGAGCGACCGCGCCCAGCAGTACAAACAGGCCTACCCAGAAGTCGGTTTTTTCGCGTGACATGATCAATCCGTTTCAATTTCCAAACATCAAGGCGGTGAGCAGGAAGTCCAGCCCAAGTACCGCCAGGGAACCCACGACCACCGTGCGCGTGGTGGCCCGCGCCACGCCTTCCGGCGTGGGCTTGGCCTGCCAGCCTTCGTAAAGCGCGACCAGCGTGACCGTGATGCCGAACACCACGCTCTTGACGACACCGTTGGCCACGTCGTTCCAGACGTCGACACCGTTTTGCATCTGCGACCAGAAGGCGCCCGCGTCCACGCCGATCATTACGACGCCGACGACCCAGCCGCCCAGGATGCCCACCATGGAGAACACGGCGGCCAGGATGGGCATGGCGATGATGCCGCCCCACAGGCGTGGCACCAGCACGCGGCGAATGGGGTCCACGGCCATGACTTCCATGGCCGACAGCTGTTCGCCGGCTTTCATCAAGCCGATCTCGGCCGTCAGCGATGTGCCCGCCCGGCCCGCGAACAGCAGCGCGGTGACGACCGGGCCCAATTCGCGCACCAGCGATAGCGCCACCAGCAGGCCAAGGGCCTCTTCCGAGCCGTAGCGGTTTAGCGTGTAATAGCCTTGCAGGCCCAGCACAAAGCCCACGAACATGCCGGATACGGCGATGATCAGCAGCGAATAGTTGCCGATGAAGTGCACTTGCTGGGACACCAGGCGCGGCCGCGAAAACACAATGCCGCTGCGCGCCAGCATGCCGCCGAAAAAGCGGGTGAAAAAGCCGATGCCGGAAATCTGTTTGCGCACCCAGCCCCCCAGCGCGCCAACCATGTTGTTGGAACCGCTCATGCTTTGCGCCCTTTCTGTGCGGACAGCCACTTCTGAAAAGCCGGCGTGTCGGGATACTGGAACGCGACCGGGCCGTCGGGTTCGCCTTTCAGGAATTGCTGCACGTAAGGGTCTTGCGACGCCGACAACGATTCCGGCGTGCCGGCAGCGGCCAGCTTGCCCTGGCCCACCAGATACACCTGGTCGGCGATGGAAAAGGATTCCTGGACGTCGTGCGTGATCAGCACCGAGGCGCAGCCGAGCCGGTCGGCCAGATGGCGGATCAGGCGGGCGGTGATGCCCAGCGAGATCGGGTCCAGGCCCGCGAAGGGCTCGTCGTACAGAATCAGTTCGGGTTCCAGCACGACGGCACGGGCCAACGCCACACGGCGGGCCATGCCGCCGGAAATTTCAGCTACCTTCAGATGCGCGGCGGCCCGCAAGCCCACGGCGTCCAGCTTGTCCAGCACCCGGTCGGTGACTTCGGCTTCGGACAGCCGGGTGTGTTCGCGCAGCGGAAACGCCACGTTTTCGAACACGTTCAAATCGGTGAACAACGCGCCTTGCTGGAACAGCACGCCCATGCGCTTGCGCAGGGACTGCAACTGCGCCGGGGTGACCTGGCCCAGATCCTGGCCAAACGCCTCGACCTGCCCTTGCTGGGCCATCAACTGGCCGGTGGCCGCGCGCAATAGCGTGGTCTTGCCCGAGCCCGAGCCGCCCATGATGGCGACCACTTCGCCTGCGCGCACTTCCATGGAGATATCGCGCAGGACGGTGAAATCACCGTAGCCAAGCGCTACACCGTCCAGGCGCAGGGCGAATTCCGGGGTGCTGCTTGATTGAGCGGGCATGGGCAACGAAAGAGTGTTTCGGTGGCGGAGCTAGCCCTGCTGGCTTGTCGGCGCGCGGGGCGGATAGCCGGGCTGCGCGGGCAAGACAGGCTGCGGCAGGAAGCGCCCGGTTACTCAGGTGCCGGGGCAAAACAGGCGATGGGCCCCAGCGGCGAGGCGCCATTGTAGCTCGACGCTTTGCAATGACAACGCAAGGGCCCGCCCGTGGAACAGTGTTTTCGGTGGCAGGGACAATTCGGTCGTGTTTGAGGCGAGCGGGCGGCGCTTTTGGGCTGGGCCGGCCCGCACCCTGCGCATAAGTCGGCCCGGGCGGTCGGGCGCCGCAGGCGTCCCAGGCGCCGAGCCCCGGCCGTCCCAACCGCTTCAGCCGCCCAAAGCCGCCCCATGCCGCCCCAAGCTGCCCCAGCTGCCCCAAGCTGCCCCAAGCTGCCCCAGCTGCCCCAGCTGCCCCAGCCGCTTCAGGGTCGCATCAGTCGCGATCTCGGACGGCAGCCAGTTCGCGCGCTAGCCGGCCCACCAGATCGGCCGTGCTTTCGCGCCGGGCCAGCGGCGCGGCCTGACCCGCCCACAGCGACAACACTTCCGTATTGCCGGCCTTGCCGCCTTCGGTGCGCATAGGGCGCGTCAAGGCGTTTTGCAGGGGGTACGGCAGGATGTCGGCGGCAATGGCGTCGGCGTCCCGCATGAACGCGTTGGCAATGCCGCGAGCCGGGCGGCCGGAAAACGCCCGCGTCACCCGCGATTGCTCCGAACGCGATCCGGGCAGAACGGCCTTGTAGGCTTCGCTGATGCCCGATTCGTCTGTCGTCAGGAAGGCCGTCCCCATTTGTGCCGCGTCGGCGCCCAGGGCCAGCGCGGCCGCGATGCCACGCCCGTCCATGATGCCGCCGGAAGCAATCACCGGGATGGATACCGCATCCGCAATCTGCGGCACCAGCGCCATCGTGCCAATCAGCGACTGCTCGAAATCGTCCAGGAACGTGCCGCGATGGCCGCCTGCCTCGGCCCCCTGGGCCACCACCGCGTCCACGCCGTCCTGCTCCAGCGCCACCGCTTCACGCACCGTGGTCGCCGTACCGACCGTCAGGATGCCCAGCTCGCGGCAACGCGCCAGGACATCGCCAGCGATGCGGCCGAATGTGAAGCTGAACACGGCCGGGCGCAGCCGCAGGATGGCGTCGATCTGCTCGGGCAGCGGGTCCGCCTGGGCGCCCGGCGCGGCCGGGGCCGGCAGGCCCAGCTTGGCGTGGTAACGGGCCATCAACGCCAGCATGCGGTCGGCGTCACCCTGCATGGGCTGCGCCGGCACGCTGGCGAACAGGTTGATGGCGAACGCGCGGTCCGTGCGGGCGCGAATGCCCTGCACGGCGGTCTCGATCTGCGCGGGCGTCATGTAGGCCGCCCCAAGCGAACCCAGAACGCCCGCCTTGGACGCTTCGGACACCAGTTCCACCGTCGTCGCCCCGCCCGCCATGGGCGCCTGGATGACGGGGTGGTCCAGCTTCAGCAAGTCTAGCAATCGGGCGGCCATGGAGTGACTCCTTCAGGTTATTGAAGCTGGATGTTTCCAGCCTTGATGACGTGGGCCCACTTGTCGGTTTCGCTCTTGATGAAAGCCGCGAATTCCTCGGGCGTGCCGCCGCCGGCCTGGCTGCCGGTGTCGGCAATGGCCTTTTGCACATCCGGTTCTTTCAGGATGCGGTTGAACTCGGCGTTCAGCTTGGCAATGATCGGCGCCGGCGTGCCGGCCGGGGCCACGATGCCCTGCCAGTTGTAGGACTCGAAGCCGGTGAGGCCGGACTGGGCCATCGTCGGCACGTCGGGCAGCACGGCCAGGCGCTTGGCGGACGTGACGGCGATGGGGTGGATCTTGGCGCCCTGGATGGCCGGCAACGCGGAATAGCCCATTTCAAACATCATCGAAATGTGGCCGCCCATCAAATCGGTGGCGGCCAGGCTGCCGCCCTTGTACGGCACGTGCACGATGTCGATCTTGGCCTGTTCGCGGAACATTTCACCGGACAGGTGGTGCGCCCCGCCCACGCCCGACGAGCCAAACGACAGCTTGCCCGGCTGCTTCTTGGCCAGCGCGATAAGGTCCGCCAGCGTCTTGACCGGCAATTCGTTATTCACGCTCAACACCAGCGGGCTGTTCTCGATCAGCACGATCGGGGCCAGATCCTTCTGCGGGTTGTAGGGCATTTCCTTCATCAGCGACGGGTTCACCGCCATCGGGGCCAGGTTGCCCGTGCCGATGGTGTAGCCGTCGGGGGCAGCCTTCGCAATCAGGTTGGTGCCGACCACGCCGCCCGCGCCCGCCTTGTTTTCCACCACGATGGGTTGGCCCAGCGATTCGCCCAGCTTGCGCGCCAGCAGGCGCACGCGGGTATCGGCAAAGCCGCCCGGCGCGTAAGGCACGATCATGGTGATGGGCTTGGCGGGCCAGTCGGCGGTCTGAGCTTGCGCGGCGCCGCTGAAGGCGGCAACGGCCGCCAGGGCGGCGATCAGGGGGCGCAGTGATTTCATGCTGGTGACTCCTCTTTCTTGTCTCTAATGTGTACAGCCCTGCGGGCCGATCGCATTATGCCCAGCGCCTTTGTCTTCTGTCGTGATTTTTCCCAAGCGCCACGCGGACACGGCCAGCAGCGCGGCTCCGCCGCCCAGCACCTGCGGCAGGCCGGCGCCCCAGTGGCCGGCCCACGATGCCAACAGCGGCCCCAGGATCTGCCCGGCGGCGAAAGCGGCGGTCATGATGGCGGCGGCGCGCGGGGCGGCGGCGCCGGCCATGCGCCGGGCCGTCAGCATGCCCGCCTGCGTAATCACCATGAACGTGCCGCCCACCAGCAGCGCCGCCACGATCACGGCGGCGATGTGGTGCCACAGCGCGGCGGCCAGCATGCCGGCCGCCATCAGCGCCTGCGCAACCTGCCAGACGCGCTTTTCGTCGCGGGCCCGTGCCAGCCGCGGCACCAGCAGGCATGACACGGCAGCGGCCAGGCCGAACAGCGGCCATGCCCAACCGAACACGGCGGGGTTGGCGATGACCTGCTTGGCCATGGCGGGTAGAAAGGTGGCGGGAATGATGTAGCCGATGCCAAAAACGCCGTAATGCAATGCCAGCCGGGCGGTGACGCGGGGCACACGCGCCGGTGGGCCGGCGTGCGCCGTCGACGACGGCACATGCGATGGCCGCTTCAAACCGGGCCAGGCGATGGCGGACAAGGCCAGCGTCAACCCGCCCAGCGCCAGCCAGGTGCCGTCCGCCCGCACGCCCCAGGCCATCAGCGCCAGGCACGCCAAGCCGGTCAGCGCGATACCGGCGCCCACGCCCGCATACGTCAGCGCCGACGCGGCGGGCTCCCGCGGATCGCCCGGCGCCACCGTCCGGCCCGCCGCGACGCAGATGAACGCGCTGGCGCTGGCATAGCCGGCGGCCAGGCGCAGCGCACACCAGACCATGACGTCATGCGTCAACGGCATGGCCAGTGTCAACAGCGCCACGGCCAGCAGGCTGATGGCAAGCTGTACGCGTGCGTGGCCTGCGTGACGCATGGGCCAGACCACGGCGGCCAGCGCGCCCAGCAGGTAGCCGGCGTAGTTGGCCGAGGCGATCCAGCTGCCCTGCGCCAGCGACAAGCCGCCTTCCTCGGCCATCAGCGGCCAGACGGGGGTGAAGGCAAAGCGGCCGATGCCCATGGCGGCAGCCAGGGCCAGGGCGGCCGGCCACGCCAGAGTGGCCGCGCTGCGCGTGTCGGCAGCGGCATCGGCATCGGCATCGGCAGCGGAATCGGAAACGGAAGGGTAAGCAGGCGTTGACATGGGCCTACTCTACGGCTGTACTTATATCTTTAATAGTGAATTATTAAGAACATAGGTTCTTGAAATGAGAAACTTGGATCTCGATGCGTTGCAGATTTTTAAAGCCGTGGCCGACCAGGGCGGCGTCGCGCGCGCGGCCCAGCACCTGAACCGGGTGCAGTCCAATGTGTCCACGCGCCTGAAGCAGCTGGAGGCGTCATTGAACGCTCCGCTGTTTCGCCGCCAGAACCGCCGGCTGGTGCTGTCGGACCAGGGCCGCGTGCTGCTGTCCTACGCCGACCGGCTGCTGCGTTTGTCCGACGAGGCGCAGGCGGCAGTGCGCGACGGCGCGCCGCAGGGCGTGCTGCGCATCGGCACCATGGAAAGCACGGCGGCCGCGCGCCTGCCGCCGATCCTGGCGGCCTATCACGCGGCATGGCCGCAAGTGGGCATTGAACTGGTCACCGGCACGTCGGGCGCATTGGCCGCGCAGGTGCGCAATTACGAAATCGAAGCGGCGTTTGTTGCCCAGCCGTTTCCGGCAGAGGGTCTGGCCGCCATGGACGCTTTTCAGGAAAGCCTGGCCTTGATCTCGCCCCTGGCATGGGGGCCGATCAGCAGCCCGCGCGATCTTGGCGACCGCACGGTGATCGCCTTCGCGGCGGGGTGTTCGTACCGCCGCATCCTGGAATCGTGGCTGAACCACGAAGGCGTGGCGCCGGGCAGGGTGATGGAGTTTGCGTCGTATCACGCCATCGTGGCGTGTGTGGCGGCGGGCTCGGGTGTGGCCATCGTGCCGCGCTCGGTGTTGGCAGTGCTGGGGGCCGAGCATTCCGTCCATGTCGGCGCACTGACCGGCCCATCCGCTACCGCCCTGACGCAGTTGGTCTGGCGCGCGGACGACGATACGCCCGCGTTGCAGGCCTTGCGCCTGCAATTGCAGACGCCGGGCCGCCAAACAGCCGCTGCTTAGAAGCGGTAGCCCACGCCCAGCGTCGCCACCCACGGGTCGATGCGCGCGGTGCCGATGTGCTGGCCGTCCAGCTTCACCTTCGACTTGATATCGATGTAGCGGATGTCGGCGTTCATGAACCAGCGTTCGTTGATCTTGAAGTCCGCGCCCAGTTGCGCGGCCACGCCCCACGAATCGCCCATCTTCAGGTCGGAACCCTTCAGCGCGCCTTCGGCCTGGGTGTCGAAGAAGTGCGTGTAGTTGAGGCCCACGCCGATGTACGGCTGGATCATGCTGTCGGGCAGGATGTGCCATTGCAGGCTCAGGGTCGGAGGCAGTTGCTTGCTGGACCCGATCTTGCCCAAACCGCTGCCGCTGACGTCATGCTGGAACGGCCATGCGCCCAGCAGTTCGATGCCGATGTTGCGCGTCACCATGTAGCCCAGCGTGAAGCTCGGGCGTACGTTGTTGTTCGCGTCCAGCTTGACGCTGCCGTCCAGCACCGTGCCGTTGTTGGAAGCGGGGCGCACCTGCGTCACGCCCACTCGGAACAGCACGTCGCCCGCTTCATGCGCATGCGCCGGGGCAGCCAGTGAGCCGGCGGCGATCAGTGCGGCAATGGCGGTGGCGCGGATACGCCCGTTCAGCGAAAACATTTTTCTTCTCCGATCTTTCCGTAAGGTGAGGCCACAGGTTCTCAGACCCGGCGCAAGGCCAGATTGATGTGTGTCAAACCGTTAAAAGATGCGGAATGCGACGTGGTGGCGCGGCAACAGCGGGGGGCTAATGCGGTCTCGTTCGCCGCCTTCAATGACATTCCCCGCCTTCAATGACATTCGCCGCCTTGGCGCTGGGGCGCGAAGGCGGCGAAGGGGATCTTGCGTAGGTGTTGCGTGGGTGTTGCGTTGCCGGAAGATCAGCGCGGCAGTTCGGTGCTGCCCATCAGGAATTCGTCAACCGAGCGCGCGCACTGGCGGCCTTCGCGGATGGCCCAGACCACCAGCGATTGGCCTCGGCGCATGTCGCCCGCGGCAAAAACCTTTTCGACGTTGGTGCGGTAGTCGTCGGTGTTGGCACGCACGTTGCCGCGCGCATCGCGATCCACGCCGAACGCATCCAGCACGGTCTGCACCGGTGATACGAAGCCCATGGCCAGCAGCACCAGGTCAGCCTTGATCTCGAATTCCGATCCTTCGACTTCGCGCATCTTCATCTGGCCGGTGGCTTCGTCCTTGAACCACTCGACGCGCGCGCCGACCAGCTTTTCGACCTTGCCGTTGCTGCCCTTGAGCAGCTTGGTGGTCACGGACCAATCGCGCTCGCAGCCTTCTTCGTGCGAGGACGACGTGCGCATCTTCAGCGGCCAGTACGGCCAGGTCATCGTCTTGTTCTCGGACTCGGGCGGTTGCGGCATCAATTCAAATTGCGTGACCGAGGCCGCGCCATGGCGGTTGCTGGTGCCCACGCAATCCGAACCCGTATCGCCGCCGCCAATCACCACCACGTGCTTGCCCTTGGCCAGCGTCTGGTTCGTCAGGCGGTCACCCGCCACGGCCTTGTTCTGCTGGCGCAGGAAGTCCATGGCGAAATACACACCCGACAGCTCGCGGCCGGGAACCGGCAGATCGCGCGGCGTTTCCGAACCGCCCGTCATGACGATGGCGTCGAACTCCGCCTTCAGCGATTCCGGCGTGCGCACCGTCAGGCCATCGGCCACGGGGTCTTTCGGATTGCCGATGTAGGTGGACGGCGCGAACTCCACGCCCTCCGCTTCCATCTGCGAAATGCGGCGATCGATCTGATGCTTTTCCAGCTTGAAGTCGGGGATGCCGTAACGCAGCAGCCCGCCGATGCGGTCGCTCTTTTCGAACAGCGTCACCGAGTGGCCGGCGCGCGCCAACTGCTGCGCGCAGGCCATGCCGGCAGGGCCGGAGCCCACCACGGCAACCTTCTTGCCGGTCTTGCGTGCCGGCACCAGCGGTGCAACCCAGCCCTCGGACCAACCCTTGTCGATGATGGCGTGCTCGATGGACTTGATGCCCACGGCGTCGCTGTTGATGTTCAAGGTACAGGCGGCTTCACACGGGGCCGGGCAGATGCGGCCGGTGAACTCGGGGAAGTTGTTGGTGGAGTGCAGGACGTCCAGCGCGCGGCGCCAGTCCTGCTTGTACACCAGGTCATTCCAGTCGGGGATGATGTTGTTGACCGGGCAGCCGTTGTTGCAGAACGGGATGCCGCAATCCATGCAGCGCGCCGCTTGCTGCTTGGCTTGGTCGTCGGTCAGGTGCAGCACGAATTCGCGCCAGTTCTTCAGCCGCTTCTGCGGGGCCTCGGCGGCCTCCTGCAAGCGCTGAAATTCCATAAAGCCAGTAATCTTTCCCATGGTATCCCTCACGCAGCCAGTTGTTGCTGGTTGGCTGCACGCCACATTTCACCCAATGCGCGACGGTAGTCCGTCGGCATGACCTTTACGAATTTGCCGCGCGAGGCTTCCCAGTCGCCCAGGATCTCGCGGGCGCGGTAGCTGCCGGTGTAGCGGAAGTGGTCTTCCACCAGGCGGCGCAGGATGGTTTCATCCGTCTCGCGTTCGCCACCGCGCTGCGCGCTGTGCCAGATGTCGATGTTGTTCAGCGCTTGCTGTTCCGCATGCGGCGCCACGCCTTCCAGTTCGACCATCGACAGGTTGACGCGATGCTTGAGCGTGCGCTCGGGGTCCCACACATACGCCACGCCGCCCGACATGCCGGCCGCGAAGTTACGGCCCGTGGCGCCCAGCACCACGACCGTGCCGCCCGTCATGTATTCGCAGCCGTGGTCGCCCGTGCCTTCGACAACCGTCGCCGCGCCCGAGTTACGCACCGCGAAACGTTCGCCGGCCACGCCGTTAAAGAACGCCTCGCCCGCCAACGCGCCGTACAGCACGGTGTTGCCAGCGATGATGTGGTCGGGGCCGAAGCCGCGGAAGTCGTTGGGCGAGCGCACGATGATGCGGCCGCCCGACAAGCCCTTGCCGACGTAGTCGTTGCCTTCGCCCACCAGGTCCATCGTGATGCCGTGCGCCAGGAACGCGCCGAAGCTTTGGCCGGCGGTGCCGTTGCACTGGATGTGGATGGTGTCGTCCGGCAGGCCGTCGTGGCCGTAGCGCGAGGCCACGGCGCCCGACAGCATGGCGCCGATCGTGCGGTTGCGGTTGCGCACCGGCACGATGAACGACACCTTTTCGCCACGTTCCAGCGCGGGGCGGCTGCGGTCGATCAACTGGTGATCCAGCGCGCCGGCCAGGCCGTGGTCCTGCTCTTCGGTCTGGCGCACGTCGGCGTCCGATTGCGTTTGATGGAACACGCGGGCGAAGTCCAGCCCTTGCGCCTTCCAGTGCTCAACGCCCGATCGCATGTCCAGCAGATCGGCGCGGCCGATCAGGTCGTCGAACTTGCGGATGCCCAGCTGCGCCATGATTTCGCGCACTTCTTCGGCGATGAAGAAGAAGAAGTTGACGACGTGTTCCGGCTTGCCCTGGAATTTCTTGCGCAGGACCGGGTCTTGCGTGGCCACGCCCACCGGGCAGGTGTTCAGGTGGCACTTGCGCATCATGATGCAGCCTTCGACAACCAGCGGCGCCGTGGCGAAACCGAATTCGTCAGCGCCCAGCAGCGCGCCGATGACGACGTCGCGGCCGGTCTTCATCTGGCCGTCGGCCTGCACGCGGATGCGGCTGCGCAGGCGGTTCAGCACCAGCGTTTGCTGCGTTTCGGCCAGGCCCAGTTCCCAGGGCGTGCCCACGTGCTTGATGGACGACACCGGGGACGCGCCCGTGCCGCCGTCGTGGCCGGCGATCACAACGTGATCGGCCTTGGCCTTGGCGACGCCCGCGGCCACCGTGCCCACGCCCACTTCGGACACCAGCTTGACCGACACCGAGGCCTTGGAATTGACGTTCTTCAGGTCGTGGATCAGCTGAGCCAGGTCTTCAATGGAATAGATGTCGTGGTGCGGCGGGGGCGAAATCAGGCCCACGCCCGGCACGGAATAGCGAAGCTTGGCGATGTATTCCGACACCTTGTGGCCGGGCAGCTGGCCGCCTTCGCCGGGCTTGGCGCCCTGCGCCATCTTGATCTGGATCTGGTCGGCGGACGACAGGTATTCGGCGGTCACGCCAAAACGGCCCGAGGCCACCTGCTTGATCTTCGAACGCAGCGAATCGCCCTTCTTCAAGACGACGTCGGCTTCGATGCGGTCCGAGCCCAGCAGCGAGGCCAGCGTGTCGCCGTCCTTGATGGTGCTCTTGCCTTCGCGCATTTCGGCGCGGTAACGCAGTTCGTCTTCGCCGCCTTCGCCGGTGTTGGACTTGCCGCCAATACGGTTCATGGCCACGGCCAGCACCGAGTGCGCCTCGGTCGAGATCGAGCCCAGCGACATGGCGCCCGTGGCAAAGCGCTTGACGATGTCCTTGGCGGGTTCGACGTCATCCAGCGGGATGGCGCGCGACGGGTCGAAGCGGAATTCGAACAGACCGCGCAGGGTCATGTGGCGACGGCTTTGGTCGTTGATGATCTGCGCGTATTCCTTGTAGGTGCGGTAGTTGTTGGCGCGCGAGGCGTGCTGCAACTTGGCGATGGAATCCGGCGTCCACATGTGCTCTTCGCCGCGCACGCGGTAGGCGTATTCGCCGCCGGCTTCCAGGTCGTTGGCCAGCACCGGGTCGGTGCTGAACGCCGCGCGGTGCTGGCGCAGCGCTTCTTCGGCCACCTGGAAGATGCCGATGCCTTCGATGTTGGACGAGGTGCCGGTGAAGTACTTGTTCACCAGGTTGCTTTGCAGGCCCACGGCTTCGAAGATCTGCGCGCCGGTGTAGGACATGTAGGTCGAGATGCCCATCTTGGACATGACCTTGTTCAAGCCCTTGCCGATTGCCTTGATGAAGTTCTTCACGGCCTTTTCGGGGTCATTCATCTTGCCCAGCGATTCCAGCGCCAGGTAGGGGTGAATGGCTTCGGCGCCGTAGCCGCCCAGCAGCGCGAAGTGGTGCACTTCACGCGCGGAACCGGTTTCCACGACCAGGCCGGTGTTGGTACGCAGGCCGGCACGGATCAGGTGCTGGTGCACGGCCGACGTTGCCAGCAGCGCGGGGATGGCCACGCGTTCGCTGTCGACCAGGCGGTCCGACACGATCAGGATGTTGTAGCCGCTTTGCACGGCATCGACGGCGCGCGCGCACAGTGCGGCCACGCGGGCTTCAATGCCCTCGGGGCCCCAGGCGGCGGGGTACGTGATGTCCAGTTCGAAGCTGCGGAATTTCTTGCCCGTGACCTGCTCGATGTCGCGGATTTGCGCCATGGCGGCAAAGTCCAGCACCGGCTGGGACACTTCCAGGCGCAGCGGCGGGTTGACGTTGTTGATGTCCAGCAGGTTGGGCTTGGGACCGATGAACGACACCAGCGACATCACCAGCTGTTCGCGGATGGGGTCGATGGGCGGGTTCGTGACCTGCGCGAACAACTGGCGGAAATAGTTGTAGAACGGCTTGGCGCGGTCGGACAGCACGGCCAGCGGGGCGTCGTTGCCCATCGAGCCGATGACTTCCTCACCGGTGGACGCCATGGGTTCCAGGATGAACTTGTAGTCTTCCTGGGTCCAGCCGAATGCCTGCTGGCGATCCAGCAACGACACCGGCGACTGCGTGGCGACAGCGGCCTGGCGCGGGGCCGGCAGCGATTCCAGCTTGATCTGCAGGCGCTCGATCCATTGGCGGTACGGGCGGCTGTTGGCCAGTTGCAGCTTGATCTCGGCGTCGTCGATGATGCGGCCTTGTTCCAGGTCGATCAGGAACATCTTGCCCGGTTGCAGGCGCCACTTCTTGACGATGCGGTTCTCGGGGATCGACAGCGTGCCGGCTTCGGACGCCAGGATGACCATGTCGTCATCGGTGACCAGGTAGCGGGCGGGGCGCAGACCATTGCGGTCCAGCGTGGCGCCGATCTGGCGGCCGTCGGTGAACGCAACGGCGGCGGGGCCGTCCCACGGCTCCATCATGGCGGCGTGGTATTCGTAGAACGCGCGACGGGACTCGTCCATCTGCGTGTGCTGTTCCCAGGCTTCCGGGATCATCATCATCATGGCGTGCGCCAGGGAATAGCCGGAGTTGACCAGCAGTTCCAGGCAGTTGTCGAACGTGGCGGTGTCCGACTGGCCTTCATAGACGATGGGGTACAGCTTTTTCAGGTCGTCGCCCAGCACGGCCGACTGCATCATGCCTTCGCGGGCGCGCAGCCAGTTGAAGTTGCCCTTGACCGTGTTGATTTCGCCGTTGTGCGCAATCATGCGGTACGGGTGGGCCAGCGGCCAGGCGGGGAACGTGTTGGTCGAGAAGCGCTGGTGCACCAGCGCCAGGGCGGATACCGTGCGGGTGTCGGCCAGGTCGCGGTAATAACGGCCCACCTGGTCGGCCAGCAGCAGGCCCTTGTAGACCACGGTGCGCACCGACGCGGACGGCACGAAGTATTCCTTGCCGTGGGCCAGATGCATGTTCTGGATGGCGTGGCTGGCCGTCTTGCGGATCACGTACAGCTTGCGTTCCAGCGCGTCGGGCACCATCACGTCGGCGCCACGGCCGATGAACAGTTGGCGGATGACCGGCTCGCAGTCGCGCACCGTGGGCGACATGGGCATGTCGACATCCACCGGCACATTGCGCCAGCCCAGCACGACTTGGCCTTCAGCGCGCACCGAGCGTTCAAGCTCTTGTTCGCAAGCCAGGCGCGAGGCGGTTTCCTTGGGCAGGAACACCATGGCCACGCCGTATTCGCCCGGGGGCGGCAGGATGATGCCTTGCTGGCTCAGTTCGTCGCGATAGAGCGTGTCGGGAATCTGGATCAGAATGCCCGCGCCGTCGCCCATCAGCTTGTCGGCGCCGACAGCGCCGCGGTGGTCCAGGTTTTCAAGGATCTTCAGACCTTGCTGGATGATCGCGTGGCTTTTCTTGCCTTTGATGTGCGCAACGAATCCGACGCCACAGGCGTCATGCTCGTTCTTGGGGTGGTACAGGCCCTGGGCAGCCGGAAAACCAATGCGCGAAGCATCGATCGGGGTGGCCTTGGGCGTGGAACAGGATTCGTTGGGGGTAATTTGGGGCATGGCGCGCTCCGCAGTGGGCCTGCGTCGTAATGTTGCAGTGCAGGAGTCGGACAATACCCCCGGCAAGAGTAGGGTGCAACAGAAACATACGGGGTGCGACCCCATTTATATCGATGCTCCATCATAGGGCACAAATACGGGGACACAGCAACATCCGCGCCGTTATTGGCTGGCCAGGGGCGGGTGTAGAGGAAGCGTTTGGCGCGTGCACCGGAACTGGGCAAAATTCCGCCTTACGTCCCCATTTAATAGTAGACGGGAAGCGGGACAGTCGCGGCACGAAACCACGTGGAAAACGCGGGCGCGCGTGTCGCAAAAAATGCACAAAGGGCAAGCCCGGGCGCAACTGACACCCAAAGAAAAACCCGCCGATTGCGGCGGGTTCGTTTATCAGGAAGAACTTTGCCCAGTACCGGGCGGCGGGGGCGGGGGCGGCGTATCCGACTCCGTCGTTGTCGCGGGTTTCTTGCGCGGCCGACCGCGCTGGCCCGGGGCCACTCGCCGGCTGGCGGTATGCGCCAGGCTGGCGATGAAGCTGGGGCCGCCCAATGCCCACTGGCCGGAGACGGCCTGGTCGATGCGCTGCGATTCTTCGCGCGACAGGCCGTCTTGCAAGCGTTTGCGGTAATTGGCCTGGCGGTCGAACGGCGTGTTGCCGCAAGCCCAGTAGTCGGCGTGATCCGATTGCCACTGCGCCGGCGCGGCATTGGTGTTGCCCGTATGGCTGGACGCGGACGACCAGGGCCAGGAATCCGGATCTTGCGATGCCCCGCTGCGCACGGGATACGTTTCCAGCCAGACCAGCGCCGGCAGCACCCACGCGCCCGGTTCAAGCAGCGCGGACCGGTAGCGCCCCGCGAAGACCCGGCCGCCACGCAGGCGCGCCGCCAGGTTGCGGCCCAGCGTCTGCATCAAGCGGGGCAGCCCTTCTTCGTCAGCAGGGGTGGCCAGCAGCAGGATGCGGTCATTGGCCAGCAACCAGCCGTGGACCGATACCCGATGGCGTTGAGCAGATTCGCCCAGCCAGGTGGCCAGTTGGTTCAGGATATCGGCGGGGGCGGGTTGAGACGGCGCCGCCAACGGCGAAATGAAATTGGCCTGCACCAGTTGGGGCAGCCCAGGGGCGTACAGACGGGGCAGACGGGCCATAGTGTCAGGGCTTGCGTATCTGGAAGAACGGGTTGTCTTCGCTCACGGTATATAAATAGTGCCACGGTGGGCGCTGGTCAAGTCCCGTGATCACAATATGGGCACGGATTCGGGTTTTTTTGTCGTCCGGCCTGTATGCACAGCAGGTTAACATTCGGCGACGGAACGTCGTACCGTGGATATACCCTAACCCGTCGACGAATTTTTCATCCCCCCGACCGGAGAACGTCCATGCCCGTGGCCCTGGAGCTCATTTCCCAGCATCGCTGTTTTGGCGGTACGCAGCGGTACTACCGCCATGAGTCCACGCAGATCGGCCTGCCGATGCGCTTTTCGGTCTTCGTTCCGCCGCAAGCCGATGCCGGCCCCGTGCCGGTGCTGATCTATCTGGCGGGCCTGACCTGCACGGAAGAAACGTTCATGATCAAGGCGGGCGCGCAGCGGCTGGCGGCCGAGCTTGGCGTCATGCTGGTCGCGCCCGACACCAGCCCGCGCGGCGCCAACGTGCCCGGCGAAGAAGAAAGCTGGGACCTGGGCACGGGCGCCGGTTTCTATGTCGACGCGGTAACGCCCGCCTGGCGCGACCACTATCGCATGTACAGCTACGTGACTGACGAGCTGCACGCCATCGTCACCGGCGACACCCTGCCTGGCGACGCGTCGCGCACCGGCATCTTCGGCCACTCCATGGGCGGCCATGGCGCGCTCGTGCTGGCGCTGCGCAACCCGGGCAAGTTCCGCTCGGTGTCGGCGTTTGCGCCGATTGCGGCGCCCAGCCTTTGCCCCTGGGGCAAGAAGGCATTCGGGGCCTACCTGGGCGGCAACGAAACGGATTGGGCCGCCTACGATGCATCGGTCCTGATGCGCGGCTTGAAGCAGCCCTTTCCCGCCGGCATCCTGATCGATCAAGGGGAATCCGACCAATTCCTGGCCGACCAGTTGTATCCCGAGGTATTCGAAGCCGCCTGCGCAGCGGCCGACCAGCCCCTGACGCTGCGTCGCCAACCGGGCTACGACCACGGCTATTACTTCATCTCGACGTTCATCGAGGATCACATCCGGTTTCACGTCGAACGCCTTGGAAAACTGGCGGCATAAAGCCACGCTTTTATACTGAAATGCCTGCCGCGGCGCGCTCGTGGCGTCCTGGGCGCGTCGGGCTGAAACCCTCGGCGTCCCATAGGAACTCGTCATTTGATCAACGGCCTCGCCCCTTTTGTCTGGATTTTGCTAGGCGCCGTCGTCGTCCTGCTGCCCGGCCTTGTCATGCTGCTTGGGCGGGGCGGACCCCGCGACGAGCGCGGCCGCAAGATCTTCCAGTTCCGGCCGGTGCGCCGGCTGTTCGGCTTGATGCTGGTGCTGCTGGGTTGTGTGTCCGGGCTGCTGGCCCTGTCGCTGGTGCAGTTTTTCAGGCTGACCGCTGACGAATCCGTGGCCCGCGTTGAAGTCCGGCAGCAGGCCGAGGGGCAGTTCCAAGTCACCACCGACGCGCCGGGCGTGGGCCCCAAGCAGTACGTTCTATATGGAGATCAGTGGCAGATCGATGCCCGCGTCGTGCGCTGGCGCCTGCCGGCGTTGATGGCAGGCGTGCCGCCGCTGTATCGTCTGGAACGCTTGTCGGGCAGGTATAGCGACGCGGCCCGCGAGGCTTCGGCCACGCGCTCTGTCCACGCCTTGGACGACTGGCCCGCGCCTGATTTAGGGTCGCTGAAGAAAAGTTTTCCGAACTGGTTCCCGTTTGTGGATGTCCAATTCGGAAGCGGCGCATATATGCCCCTGTTCGACGGCGCGAAGTACCAGGTGTTCATGGACCCACGCGGCGCCTTGTTCATCCGCCCGGACGGCGAGGCCACCGCCGAGGGCTTGAAACGCCTGGGCTGGTAGCACCCGCCTGCCGCCCTGCTTTGGGAAAAACAGGGCCGCATCAGAATATGGAAACTTTGATGCGTCGCAATAGTCGAATTAGCACTCCCTTTACTAGAGTGCTAACATCGAATCCATGTCGTTACCCCTTCGCTTTCCGGAGACCCCCGCTATGAAACAACCCAGTACCTCGTTGGCCGCTTCCGGCAACGCTCTGGCGTTGGCCATTGCCAATCCGGGCGCACTTGGCACGATCGACGCTTATATTTCTTCGGTCAACCGCTTGCCGGTTTTGTCGGCCGAGCGTGAAACCGAGCTGGGCCGTCGCCTGCGCGACCAGGAAGACCTGGGCGCTGCGCGTGAACTGATTCTGTCGCACCTGCGCCTGGTGGTGTCAGTGGCGCGCCAATACCTGGGCTACGGTTTGCCGCATGCCGACCTGATCCAGGAAGGCAACGTTGGCCTGATGAAGGCCGTTAAGCGTTTCGACCCCGAGCGCGGTGTGCGGCTGGTGTCGTTTGCCGTGCACTGGATCAAGGCCGAAATCCACGAATACATCATCCGCAACTGGCGCTTGGTCAAGGTCGCCACGACCAAGGCGCAGCGCAAGCTGTTCTTCAACCTGCGCAGCATGCGTCCCGATGGCCAGACGCTGGACCCCGACCAGGTCGACCACATCGCGCGCGAATTGAACGTGCGCCGCGAAGACGTCAGCGAAATGGAAGTGCGCCTGTCGGGCCGCGAAATGTCGCTGGAAAACCAGGACGACGATGACGACAGCTACGCGCCCATCGCCTACCTGTCCGACGATGGCCGCCAGGAACCCACGCGGGTGCTGGAACGCGCGGCGCGCGACGAACTGCAAAGCACCGGGCTGAACAGCGCACTTGAGGCGCTGGACGCCCGCTCGCGCCGCATCGTCGAAGCCCGCTGGCTGCAAGACGACGGCGGCGCCACGCTGCACGAACTGGCACAAGAGTTCGGCGTATCCGCCGAACGCATTCGCCAGATCGAAGCCGCCGCGCTAAAGAAGATGCGCGGCAACCTGGCTGCCTGATCCGTCGGGTGCTGCATACGAAGGGCCGCTTGCGCGGCCCTTTGCTTTTTGCAGCGCTGGCACCGATGCTTCCGCCGATGCCGCCACGATGCCGCCTGGCATCTGGACTAATAAATAACTTGATACAAATTAGCCGGCGAATTTCGGGATCTTCAGAAACTTAATAAAGAGTGCGCCGACTAACTTCATGTAGACCGCGAACTTTGGTTAGCAGTCTTGCCATCCGTCTCGGCTTCTCCTCTTTCCCCTCCCCTATGAGACGGATGCTTGCGGGGCACCACATATATTCGTATATCTGGTGCCCCGATTTTTATGCGGCCTGCGCGTTGTCCGCTGCAAGCGCCGTATGCCACAGCGCGTCCTGCACGCGACGCACGCCGGTGGCCATCGATCCATCCTGATAAAGCTTGATCCAGCGATAACCCGGCGCCAGGTTGTCCACCACGTGCTTGCCGTCGCGGATGCTGAATTGAAAGCAGGTCGACGGCGTGGCCAGCATGCGAAGGTTGTGGCGGCGACGATCGAATTCGTGATGCACGTGGCCCCACAACAGCACGCGCGCCTGCGGCCAGCGGGTCAGGCGCTTGAATAGCACCTGCGGGTTGTCGATCATCATCGAGTCGTGCCAGTGGCTGTCCATCTGCATCGGGTTGTGATGCATGGCGATCAAGGTATGACGGCCGGGCGCCTCGGCAAGCGCGGCTTCCAGCATGTCCAACTGGCTGTCCGGCAGATGCCCGGCATTGGAGCCGGGCACGGTGGTGTCCAGCGTGACCACGCGCCAGGCGCCCACGTCGGTGACCGGCGTAGACCAATGCGCCAGTTCCTGCCGCATCACGGCGGGCTGGTCGTGATTGCCCGGCAGGCAACGGATCTGCGCAGCGGCCAGCACGCTTGCCTGGCCCAGAATTGCCGCAAACCGCCGATAGGCTGCCGCCTCGCCGTCCTGGGACAGGTCGCCCGTGGCCAGCAACAGGTCGGGGCGCTTGCCGTCGGCGTCGATCTGCCGCAGCACGGCGCGCAGGCTCGCGTCGGTATTGACGCCCAGCATCGATGTATCGGGCTCGCCGAACAAATGGCTGTCGGTCAATTGGACAAGCATGGCGGGCGCGTCGTGACGCCGGGCCAAAGAATGGACGCGTGGCAAGTGCCGCTCCTGTCGGGGTTTTGCACGTTTGAACATTACCCAAAAAACATGGCGCGACGCGTTTCTGCCTTCGCAAGCCGGGTAACGAAACGTGCATTCTCTACGATACCTACGGTTTCCTGCCCGGCGTCCGCCGAAAATGCCGCTATTCTTGTGAAACTTTTCACCGTTCGCGACTCGGCGCTATTCATGGATGTAGGTTTTCTTGTGTTCGGCCTGGCCGGACTGCTCACTCTGGTTTGCTTCATGCCGCCGTTGGCGGGCCGCCTCAAGCTGCCCTACTCGGTGCTGTTGGCTATCGTCGGTTGCTTGCTGGGGATTGTGATCCATGTGCACGGCTGGGCGCCCAGCTGGATCGCCGACTTCCTGGATTCGCTGGAACGCTTCGAGATTTCGTCCGAAACCTTCCTGATGGTGTTCCTGCCGGTGCTGCTGTTCGAAACCGCGCTGTCCATGAACGTGCGCCGGTTGATGGACGACATCGGGCCCATCCTAATGATGGCCATTGTGGCCGTCGTGGTTTGTACCGTGGTGGTGGGCGTGACCCTGGACGCGATCTCGTCCTACGGCCTGGTGGTATGCCTGCTGCTTGGCGCCATCGTGGCCACGACCGACCCGGTTGCCGTGGTCGGTATTTTCCGCGAGGTGGGCGCGCCCAAGCGCCTGACGACGCTGGTCGAAGGCGAAAGCCTGTTCAACGATGCCGCGTCCATCGCCCTGTATTCCGTGTTGCTGGCCGTTCTAGGCGGTCACGGTGAGCTCACCGTCAGCGGCATCTTCAACGACTTCATCGTGCACTTCATCGGGGGCGGCATCGCGGGCTTTGCGATGGGGCGGCTGGCCTGCTTCCTGTTTGCCTGGTTGCGCGGCTTTCCCACGGCCGAAATCACGTTGACGCTGACGCTGGCCTACCTGTCCTTCTTCATTTCGGAACACTATCTGAACGTCTCGGGCGTGGTCGCGACCGTGATCGCGGGGTTGGTCGTGGGTTCCACCGGCCGCACGCGCATGTCGCCCACCACCTTCGAATACCTGTCCAGCGCCTGGGAACAGTTCGGCTTCTGGGCAAACTCCCTGATTTTCCTGTTCGCGGCCATGCTCATCCCCAAGCTGATGGCGGCTGCCGATTGGCAGGAACTGGTGCTGGTGGCCGTGGTGTTCGTCGCCACCCTGGTGGCGCGCGCCATTGTCGTGTTCGGCCTGTTGCCGCTGCTGGGGCTGACGCGGTTGGGCACCAAGGTCAGCAACCCCTACAAAGTGGTGATGTTGTGGGGCGGGCTGCGCGGCGCCGTGTCGCTGGCGCTGGCCCTGGCCGTGACCGAGCAGACCGGCGTGGCCGAAGAGGCGCGCCAGTTCATCGCGGTGGCCACTACCAGTTATGTGCTGCTGACGCTGTTCATCAACGGCATCAGCCTGCGGCCGCTGATACGCATGCTGGGGCTGAACCAGCTGTCGTCCGTGGAACGCACCATCCGCAACCAGGCGCTGGCCGTGGCCTTGGAAGACCTGCAAGGCAAGACGGAAGAAGTCGCCAAGACCGAGCACATCGGCACGGAAGTGCGCGACCGCATCCGCGCCGTGTTCGACGCCAGCCTGACCAGCGTGCACGACGGCCAGGTCAGCCAGATGAGCGACGAGCAGCGCGTCGCCGTGGGCCTGGCCATCGTGGCGCAGCGCGAAGAGGAAATGTTCTTCGACATCCTGAAAGCGCAGATCGTGGATTGGCGCATGGCGGAAACGCTGCTGGCACGAGCCGAGCGGCTGGAAGACGCCATCCGGCTGGGCGGTGTGCCCGGCTTCGAGCGCGCTATCGTGCAGGACGTGCGCTATTCCACCGGCTTCCGACTGGCCTTGCGGATGCACTATCTGTTCGGCTTCCAGGGCTGGTTGGCGCGCGAACTGGGCCAACGGTTTGCCAACTTGATGAGCAAGCGTTCGGTGGCGCAGCGGCTGATCGTGTTCGCCCGCGAACAGATCACGCCCCTGTTGGGCGAAGACGCCACCCAGCGCATCGTGGTGCTGCACCAGCGCCGCCTGGACCTGGTCGAAAGCGCCCTGCAGGCATTGAACCTGCAATATCCGTCGTACGCGCAATGGTTGCAGGAAAGCTATCTGGGCCGCGTCGCGCGCGAACTTGAACGCATCCGCTACCGCGACATGCTTGAGCAATTCCTGATCAGCGGCGAGGTCTACGCGGATCTGATGGCGCAGTTGAAAAGCCGCTGGGCGCACATCGACACGCACCCGCCGCTGGATATTGAAATGAGCGCGGCCGAACTCATCAAGCGCGTGCCGCTGTTCGAGGGCCTGTCGCCGGATTCGCTGCGTGCCATCAGCAAGTTGCTCAAGCCGCGTCTGGCGCTGCCCGACCAGCGGGTGCTGACCAAGGGCCGGCACGGCGAGGAAATGTGCTTCGTGGCGTCGGGCGCCGTGGCGGTGCACCTGCCCGACAACACCATGATCGAACTGGGCAGCGGCGAGTTCTTTGGCGAACTTGGGCTGCTGGGCGAACAGCAGATCACGCCGGAAGTCACATCGCTGGGCTACAGCAAGCTGCTGATGCTGACATCGCGCGACTTCCACGCCCTGTTGGCGCGCGATGAACATCTGCGCGAGCGAATCCAGGTGGTGGCCAAGCAGCGGCTGCGCGCCATCGAGGTGTGGAAGCAGTTCTCGCAGGCGTCCCAGGCGGCGGCCACGCCTTCGCCCGCGCCCGCTTCGGCGCCCAGCCCGGCGCAGGCGGCCGAAGCGGCCGAGGCAGCCGACGCCGCGCGCGAATCCCGCCAGGACGGCCCGGCCGACCAGACCGACCAGGCCGGCATGCGCCTGCCCGCCGAGCCCGCGGCCGATGCCCCCGGGGCGGCGTCCCGCTAAGTCAGGTCAGATCTGGCCGGCGGCGCGGCGTTGCATGATGTCTTCGACAATCACCAGCGCCGCCTCCAGCGTGAACTCGCCTTCTTCGATCTGGCGCAGCACGGTGGCCACATCCAGCGTGGCGATCTCCATCACTTCGCCGTCCCGGTTGGCGGGGCGGGCATCGGCGGCCAGTACGCAGGTGCTGGTCAGCACGTCCTCCACCTGATAGCCCTCGGGCAACCGGCGGTGAATGCGCAGGATGGTGCGTAGCGGCGTGCGCCTGGCCAGATGGTGCGGGTCCAGGCCGGCTTCCTCGCCGCATTCGCGCACCAGCGCCAGCTCCAGGTCTTCGCCGCTACCGGCCAGCCCCCCGACCAGGGTGTCCCACATACCGGGATCGGTGGACTTGCTTAACGCGCGTCGCGCCACCCACATGCGGCCGTCCGGCGTCCAGGCACTCAGGTGCACCGCGTGCGTCAGCAGGCCCAGCGGGCGCACCGCCGCCCGTTCGATCACGCCGACGGGTTCGTTGCCGTCCATCACGTCCAGCAGTTCATCGCGCCAGCCGCGCAAGCAGTTGGCTTGGCGCAACAGTTGCGCGGTGTTTTCCAGCACGGCGTTCAACTCCGCGCCCGGTTTCAGGTGCGCGCCGATGTGCAGCGCGGCCTGGTCGCAGACGACGCCGGGGGCGTCGCGCAGGGCGTCGCACGCCGCATGCGTGGCCCAGCCGCAGCGCCGGCCCGCGACATATAAAACATGCGCGCCGTCGGGAGCGGGTTGCTGCGCGCGGGCGCACAGGTCGGCATACAGATCGGACAACTGCTTGGGCATCTTGGCGTGTTGTGATGAGGGTGGCGACGATTTTATGCCACACGGTTTGCGGCGCGCGTCAAGGGTCGAACGCGGGGCGAGCGCAGATGGGGGCAGGCCCCTTTTATTCAAGAGCCTTGTCTTACATCTATTTGCGTGTCCGCTATAATCCGCCAGTTTCTTTGTGATTTCGAGTGGGAACGCGGGGGCCGCTCTATCTCCCTGCTTAACCCTGCCATCTAATAATTGCGCGTAGTCCTGTTGAAGTGACACTCGTGCCACTAGGCGACAAGGGCCCTCGCGCCGTGTTTCGAGGTAAGCATGAAGAAGTGGAGAGGGATACTGGGGGCTTGTGCGATGCTGATTGGCAGCGTGGCCGGTGCTCAGGTGCAAGACATGCCCGGCGGCCCGAAGGTCAATCAGCTGAACCTGCATGAAGGCGTGACCGCAATATCACGCGACATCATGTGGCTGCATTGGATGCTGCTCACGATCTGTATCGTGATCTTCATCGGTGTGTTCGGGGTGATGTTCTATTCCATCTGGGCGCACCGCAAATCTCGCGGGCACAAGGCGGCGACTTTCCACGAGCATCTGGGCGTGGAAGTGGCCTGGACGGTCATCCCCTTCATCATCGTCATCGCCATGGCGCTGCCGGCGACCAAGACGGTCGTGGCCATGAAGGACACCTCAAGCGCCGACCTCACCATCAAGGTCACCGGCTATCAATGGAAGTGGGGCTACGAGTACCTCGACGGCTCTGCCGCCGGCGTCAAGTTCCTGTCCACGCTGTCCACGCCCCGCGCGCAGATCGAGAACCGCGAGCCCAAGGGCGAGTTCTATCTGATGGAAGTGGACAACCACATGGTGGTGCCGGTGGACAAAAAGGTCCGGGTCGTGCTGACCGCGGCCGACGTGATCCACTCGTGGATGATTCCCGACTTCGGCGTCAAGCAGGACGCCATCCCCGGCTTCCTGCGCGACGCCTGGTTCCGTGCCGATACCCCGGGCATCTACCGGGGCCAGTGCGCAGAACTGTGCGGCAAGGACCACGCCTTCATGCCCATCGTTGTCGAAGTCCTGGCGCAAGCGGACTACGATAAGTGGGTTGAAGACCAAAAGAAGAAAATGGCGGCAAACGCCGACGATCCTAATAAAGAGTGGACGGAAACCGAACTGGTTGCCCGTGGCGAAAAAGTCTTCGCCGCGAATTGCGTGGCCTGTCACCAGGCCAACGGCAAGGGCATCCCGGGCAGCTTCCCGGCACTCGACGGAGACAAGGTTGTTCTAGGCCCCAAGGCGGGCCAGATCAACACCGTGCTCAAGGGCAAGCCCGGCACCGCGATGGCGGCATTTGGCGGGCAGCTCAATGATGTCGAGATCGCAGCGGTCATCAGCTATACACGCCATGCCTGGAGCAATGCAGGCAAGGGGCAGGACCCGACGGTTCTACCGAAGGACGTTGCGGCCGCGCGTTGATCGCGCAGCCCTGCGCCCTACACCGATAGAACCGGTTCCGTTTAGTTAGAGATACCCTGCCGGTCCCGTGGATCGGGGCCGGCACTCAGCAGGAAGGAGTCCATCATGAGCAGCGTCACTGTAGACCACGTGTCGCCGGGCCACGGCCACGGTCACGATGACCACCACCACGCCATGCCTTCGGGTTGGCGTCGCTGGCTTTTCGCCACGAACCATAAAGACATCGGGACGATGTATCTCATCTTCTCGTTTGCCATGTTGCTGGAAGGCGGCACGCTAGCCTTGCTGCTGCGTACCGAATTGTTCGAGCCGGGTCTGCAATTCTTCCGCCCCGAACTGTTCAACCAGTTCACCACCATGCACGGCATCATCATGGTGTTCGGCGCCATCATGCCGGCCTTCGTGGGCTTTGCGAACTGGATGATCCCGATGCAGATCGGCGCATCCGACATGGCGTTCGCGCGGATGAACAACTTCAGCTTCTGGTTGCTGCCGGTGGCAGCCATCATGCTGACGGCCTCGTTCTTCGTGCCGGGTGGCGCCACCGCCGCCGGCTGGACGCTGTATGCACCGCTGTCGTTGCAGATGGGTCCGGGCATGGACCTGGGCATTTTTGCGATGCACTTGATGGGCGCGTCCTCGATCATGGGCGCGATCAACATCATCGTGACCATCCTGAACATGCGCGCCCCCGGCCTCACGCTGATGAAGATGCCGCTGTTCTGCTGGACCTGGCTGATCACCGCGTTTCTGCTGCTGGCCGTGATGCCGGTGCTGGCCGCCGCCATCACCATGGTGCTAACCGACCGCCACTTCGGCACGGGCTTCTTTAACGCCGCCGCCGGTGGCGACCCGGTTCTGTACCAGCACGTGTTCTGGTTCTTCGGACACCCCGAGGTCTACATCATGATCTTGCCGGCGTTCGGTATCGTGTCGGCCATCGTGCCCGCGTTCGCCCGCAAGAAGCTGTTCGGCTACGCCTCGATGGTGTACGCCACCGCGTCCATTGCCGTGCTGTCGTTCATCGTGTGGGCCCACCACATGTTCACGACGGGCATGCCGGTCACCGGCCAGCTTTACTTCATGTACGCCACCATGCTCATCTCCATCCCCACCGGGGTGAAGGTGTTCAACTGGGTCGCCACCATGTGGCGCGGCTCCATGACGTTCGAAACGCCGATGCTGTTCTCCATCGGCTTCATCTTCGTGTTCACCATGGGCGGCTTTACCGGCCTGATCCTGTCGGTGGCGCCCATCGACATCCAGGTGCACGACACCTATTACGTGGTGGCGCACTTCCACTACGTGCTGGTGGCCGGTTCGCTGTTCGCGCTGTTCGCGGGCGCTTACTACTGGGTGCCGAAGTGGACGGGCCGCATGTACAGCGAAAAGCTGGGCAAGCTGCACTTCTGGTCCACGCTGATTTCCTTCAACGTGACTTTCTTCCCCATGCACTTCCTGGGGCTGGCCGGCATGCCGCGTCGCTACGCCGACTACGCCGCGCAATTCACGACCTTCCACCAGATGGCCACCATCGGCGCGTTCTGGTTCGGCCTGTCGCAGCTGATCTTCCTGTGGGCGATCATTCGTTGCTACATGGGCAAGGGTGAACCGGCGGCCGCCAAGCCGTGGGAAGGCGCCGAAGGGCTGGAATGGACGGTGCCTTCGCCCGCCCCGTTCCACACCTTCGAAATTCCGCCCGAAGTGAAGTAAACCATCTTCCACGATCCAGGTAGCACAGCAATGACTCCCGAGCAGCGCCGCCGTAACAAGATTGCAGGATGGGTCCTCGTGGCCTTCGTCATTGCCGTGTTCGGCTGGACCGTGTTTCGCGGTGCGGCGCTGCTGACGGGCAACGCGGTCGGTTAGGCCCCCATGAGCGACGACCTGCACGAAACCTCACGCCGCAAGCTCAGTTTCCTTCAGACGATGAAGGCGGTGGCGTGGGGGTTCTTTGGCGTACGCAAGGGCGCGGGCTACCGGGAAGACAGCGCCAAGCTGAACCCGGTGCACGTGATTCTGGCTGGGCTGCTGGCGGCGGCAATCTTCGTGACTGTGCTGGTATTAATTGTGCGTTGGGCCGTTTCCAGCCTGACTTGAATCACTTAAATCTAAATCTGTACCAGGGAGAAAGCCATGAGTGCAAGCCACTCGGTTCAAGGTAAAGAGGCACCGTACTACTTTGTGCCCGCCGACTCGGGGCATCCCGTGCGTACGGCGGTGGCGCTGCTGTTCATGGGGCTGGGCGCCGCGGGCTGGATCAACGGGGTCAGCTGGGCAAAATGGTCCGTGCTGGCGGGCTTTATCGGTTTGATCGTGGTGCTGTATTACTGGTTCGGCGACGCCATCCAGGAATCCGAAGCCGGCCTGAACAGCAAGCGCATCGACGGTTCGTACCGCTGGGGCATGAGCTGGTTCATTTTCTCGGAAGTGATGTTCTTCGCGGCGTTCTTCGGTGCGCTCTGGTACACCCGCACCATCACCACGCCGTGGCTGGGCGACATCGATCACCGCCTGATGCTGTGGCCCGACTTCAAGGCCGCATGGCCCAACTTCGGGCCGGCCGGCGTAGTCGAAGAGTTCCAGACGGTAGGCCCGTTCTGGCTGCCCACGATCAACACCGCGCTGCTGCTTTCCTCGGGCGTCACACTGACCATCGCGCACCACGCGCTGCGCGAAAACCATCGTGGCAAGACGATGTTCTGGCTGGCCGCCACGGTCATCCTGGGCTTTGTCTTCGTGGCCTGTCAGGCCGCCGAATACCATCACGCCTATACCGAACTGAACCTGAAATTCAATTCGGGCGCGTACGGTTCGCTGTTCTACATGCTGACCGGTTTCCACGGCTTCCACGTGATCCTGGGCGCCACCATGCTGACGGTGATCCTGGTGCGCTTGATGCGCGGGCACTTCACCGCCGATCATCACTTCGGCTTTGAAGGCGCCGCGTGGTACTGGCACTTTGTGGACGTGGTGTGGCTGGGCCTGTACCTGTTTGTGTACTGGTTCTAGGCTTGCGGCGCCGCAAGTTGGGCGCCGCGCGGGAACTCCAGGGCGATAACCCTGTCGATTAACGCGCGGCGCCCGATTCCTTTTCAGGCTTGCCGCACGCCGGGGCCGGCGCGTCAGCGCAGGCCCGTGCTCTCGATCCAGCCCATGTGGTGGGCGAACAGCACAAACAGAAACAGGGCAACCGATAGCCCGATGCGCACGGTCAGCGCATTGACGGTGCGGCTGGTGGACCCTTTGTCCCGCATCAGATAGACCAGGGCGGATGCCAGACTGGCCAGAATTCCGATGAAGGCCAGTACGACGAAAACGCGCATGGTGGTCTCCGGACAAAACAGAGTTAGCAACGATACATGGCCCGACCGCATTCAACCCGCAACACCATAGCCGCCTTGATTCTGCTTGGCGTTGCCGTGGTGATTCTGGCGTCGCTCGGGCAGTGGCAGTTGCGTCGCAGCGATGAGCGACGCGCCATTCTGGCCGCTATCGAAGCGGGCCGCAAGCAAGCGCCGGTGATGCTCACGCCCGCTACCCCGTCCGATGACCTGACGCCGTGGCGCGTGGCGCAGGCTACGGGCGCGTGGCTGCCGCAATTCAGTGTACTGCTGGACAATCGCAACCACGAAGGGCGGCCGGGCTACTGGCTGGCCACGCCGCTGTTGCTGGATGCCTCGTCGCGCCAGGCCGTGCTGGTGCTGCGCGGCTGGTTGCCCCGCGTCATGCCGGGCCAGGGCGAACCCGCGCTGCCCGCCACGCCGCAAGGCCCGCAGACCATCACCGGCGAAATGGCCGAACGCGTGCCGCGCATGTTCGAATTGTGGTCGCTGGGTGGGCAGGACCAATCCGCCCTGCCCGCCACGTGGCCCATCGCGGGCGGCACGTTGCCGCAGGTCCAGAACTTGCCGCTGGACGCCTATGCCCGCGCAACGGGGCTGAACCTGCTGCCTGTCGTGCTGACCCAGACCGGCCAGCCCGGCCAGAACAGTGCCGACGGCCTGGTGCGCGACTGGCCGCAGCCGCCGGTGGACTTTCAGAAAAACACGTCTTACGCCGTGCAGTGGTTTGCGTTTGCTTCGATTGCCGCCATCGCATGGCTGGTGGTGCTGGGGGGCGCCATCAAGCGCATGCGCCAGCGCGCGGGACAAGGTCCAAAGCCTTGAGCGCGCATCAATGAAAGACTTTTCCAGGATATAAAGTGGCTCGCGACATTTCATCCCGTCCGCCCGCGCGCAAGCGCTCGTTGATGCCCATGGTGCTGGTGTTCCTGTGTTCGCTGGCGCCCATCGTGGCCGCCTTCGTCGTCTACATGAACCCGCAGTGGTGGCCATCGGATTCCAGCAACTACGGCACGCTGGTCTCGCCCCAGCGGCCCATGCCCGCCGCCGCCGACCTGAAGCTGACCACCCTGGACGGCAAGCCCTTCGACCTGCAAAGCCTCAAGGGCAAATGGCTGCTGGTGGCCGCAGACGGCGCCGCCTGCCCCGAAAGCTGCGCGCGCAAGCTCTACATCACGCGCAACACGCATGCCAGTCAGGGCAAGAACGTGGACCGCCTGGCGCGCGTCTGGTTCATCACCGACGATGCCCCCGTGCCCGAAAAGGTGCTGGAAGCCTATCAAGGCACGGTCATGCTGCGCGTGAATCCGGACCAGCTTGCCCGCTACCTGCTGGCCCGCGATAGCGCCGCCGGACAGCCACCGTTGCAGGACCCCATGTGGGTGATCGACCCGCTGGGCAACCTGATGATGCAGTACCCTGCCGATGCCGATGGCGTGAAAGTGCGCAAGGACATCAGCAAGCTCGTCTATAACTCGCGCATCGGTTGACGGATTTCCCCCGAGGGGCGCGGGCATTTTCTTTTTTTCCTGGTTGACATGGAACGCATCAAAGCGCGTTATCGCAAGCTCGTTTTCTTTACCTGGTTCCTGACGCTGGACCTCATCATGTTCGGCGCGTTTGTGCGCCTGACGGATTCCGGCCTGGGTTGCCCCGACTGGCCCGGCTGCTACGGCAGCGTGACGCCGCTGGGCGCGCAGGGCGACATCCACCAGGCGTCACAAGCCATGCCGTTCGGCCCGGTGACCATGTCCAAGGCCTGGATCGAAATGATCCACCGCTACGTCGGTTCCATCCTGGGCATGCTCATCATCGGCATCGTCTATATGGCGTGGCGCTATCGCCGTGAACTGGGCCGGTCGCCCGCGCTGGCCGTGACCACCCTGGTGGCCGTGTGCGTGCAGGGCGCGTTCGGCGCGTGGACCGTCACGCACAAGCTGATGCCCGCCGTGGTGACGGCCCATCTGGTGTTCGGCTTGTCGGTGCTGGCGCTGATGACCTGGTTGTCGGCGCGTGAACGCCCGCATCTGGCGATCGCCGCGGCGGCCAAGCGCTGGAAGCCGTGGGTGGCGGCGGGCTTCGGCCTGCTGCTGGTGCAGGTGACGCTGGGCGGCTGGGTCAGCACCAACTACGCGGCGCTGGCCTGCATGGACTTCCCCATGTGCCACGGGCAGTGGGTGCCGGACATGGATTTTCACGGCGGCTATTCCGTGATCCGTGGCCTGGGTGAATTGCCCTCAGGGGAAATGATCTCGCAACCCGCGCTGACCGCGATTCATTGGGTGCACCGCAATTTTGCCTTCGTCGTGTTCCTGTACCTGGGCACGCTGGCATGGCGGTTGCGGGCCGAACCGGGCCTGCGCGGCCCGGCCACGCTGATGTTGGCGCTGTTGGGCGCCCAGCTGTTCACCGGCCTGACGACCATCTTTTTCCAGTGGCCCTTGCTGATCGCGGTGTTGCACAATGGGGGCGCGGCCGGTTTGACCTTGGCCGCCGTGGTGCTGATGGTGCGCTTGTCCACGGCGGGAAGCGTGCCGGCAGGGGGCTATGGCCCCAATTCGGTGCGCGTTTAAAATAGGGTCCACTATGACCAGTCTTGCCGCTCCTCAACCCGGATTGTTCCGCCAATACCTCGTCCTCACCAAGCCGCGCGTTACGCAGTTGGCGGTGTTTTGCGCGGTCATCGGCATGTTTCTCGCCGTGCCGGGCGTACCCGATATGCGCCGCGTGCTGTTCGGCACTATCGGCATCTGGCTGCTTGCCGCAGCCGCCTTCGCCATCAATTGCCTGATCGAACAGGAAGTCGACGCGCGCATGCTGCGCACCGCGCGACGCGCCACCGCGCGTGGCACCATTTCAGCCTTCCAGGTATTGAGCTTGTCCGGCTTGCTGGGCGGCGCGGGCATGTTCGTGCTGTACACGCTGGTGAACCCGCTGACCATGTGGCTGACGTTCGCCACCTTTGTGGGCTACGCCGTTATCTATACCGTCATCCTCAAGCCGCGTACGCCGCAGAACATCGTGATCGGTGGCCTGTCGGGCGCGATGCCGCCCGCGTTGGGGTGGGCAGCGGTGGCCGATTCGGTTCCGGCCGAAGCCTGGGTGCTGGTGCTGATCATCTTCATCTGGACGCCACCGCATTTCTGGGCGCTGGCGCTGTACCGCAACCACGACTACGCCAAGGCCGGCCTGCCCATGCTGCCGGTCACGCACGGCAACCAGTTCACGCGGCTGCACATCTTGCTCTATAGCGTGGCGCTGGTCGCAACGACGCTGTTGCCCTACGCCATCCGCATGAGCGGCGCACTGTATCTGCTGTCGGCGCTGGTGCTGGGCGGCATGTTCGTGTCCTATGCGTGGCGGTTGTACCGCGCCTATAGCGACGAACTGGCGCGCAGCATGTTCCGCTTTTCCATTCTCTACCTGGCGCTGCTGTTCGGCGCCCTGCTGGTGGACCACTGGGTCGGCCTGCTGCGCTGACCCCTGGAGGTTGTTGATGTCCGTGTTTTCCGCCAGCCGCCGGCTGGGCCTGCGCCTTGCCGCCGCCACCGCCGTGACGGTTCTTGCCGGCGCGCTTGCCGCCTGCGGCGATGCCGCGCCCAAGTTCAAGGGCAGCGACATCAGCGGTACCCAACTGGGCCGTGGCATGGAACTGACCGATACCAACGGCAAGAGCCGTCAGCTATCCGACTTTGCCGGCAAGGTGGTGGTGGTGTTCTTCGGGTTCACGCAGTGCCCCGACGTGTGTCCCACGTCGTTGGCAGAGCTGACCGAGGTGATGAAAAAGCTGGGCCCGGACGCCGACCGCGTGCAGGTGCTGCTGATTACGGTGGACCCGGAGCGGGACACGCAGGAAGTGCTCAAGCAGTACGTGACGGCATTCGACCCGCGCTTTTTGGGGCTGACCGGCACGCCGGATCAGATCAAGAAGGCGGCGGCATCGTTCAAGGCGTACTACGCCAAGGCCCCCACCAAGGACGGCAACTACACGATGGATCACACCGCCGCGTTCTACCTGATTGATGGCAAGGGCGAATCGCGCGTGCTGGCCAATAACAACCTGGGCGTGGACGCGCTGACGCACGACATCCAGGCGCTGCTCAAGAACTGAGGCAGTGGTGCCGGGGAAGGATCCGCACAGGGATCCATGCAGGGATCAGTTCGACGATCAGAAGAATCAGCAGAAAAATCAGCGGGCCGTAGTGCCCGCAGCAGCCCAGCCGGCCAACGCAGCCTGGGCTTTTTCATTCAGTTCGGCAACCGCGATGTCGTGGCGGTGCGAAATGATCATCAAGGCATAGGGCGTGGCCAGCGCCGCCGCTTCCGGGCACAGGCGCGATTCGTCGCCGACAGACGGCGAGACGTTGCGCCAGTAATTGATCGCCTGTTCGAGTTGGGGCAGGGAAATGGAATCCATCCGCCTATTGTCCACGAATGCACAAGGCTGTCCACCGCGCCGCGACGCGCTGCAACGCCTGCAAAGAAGCGTCACCATCGCAACATGCCGAAACTGCGCCCGGGTGCTATACCGATGCCGGTTAGTTACGATGGAGCATCGTCATGAATACATCCACCCGAATTCAAAGCCCGCGCAGCGGCTTGCACCCGCTGGTTGCGGCAGCCGCCATCGCCGTGATCGTCATGTGCGCAGTGGGCGTGGCCGCGGTGATGGGCTGGTTGCCCTCGCCCTCGGCCAACCCGCACGCCGATACGCCCGTGGCCGAAGCCGGCCCCGAGAGCGCTAACCCGGCGCCCGCGCCAGAGCCCGCCCCGGCACCGGCTACGCGTCAGGCGCAGCCATCCGCACCCGCGACGCAGCAGGCCCGCCCGGCGTCTGCGTCGGCCCCTCGCGCACCCGCGCCCGCCCCGGCGCAGCAGGCTTGTCAGAGCTGTGGCGTGGTGGAAACCATCCGCCAGGTGCAGGTGCCGGTCAAGGACAACAGCGATCACCTGGTCGGCACCATCGGTGGCGGCGTGGTGGGCGGCGTAGTGGGTAATCAATTTGGCGGAGGCAGCGGCAAGACGGCGCTGACGGTGCTTGGCGCAGTCGGCGGTGCTTTGGCAGGCCGCGAAGTTGAGCGTAATATCAGACAGCAACAAACGGTGACGCACTATGAGCTGACGGTCCGCATGAGCGACGGCAGTGCGCGCCAGTTTCGCAGCGCGCAGCCGTTTGCTTTTGCGTCCGGCGACCACGTGCGTGTGGAAAACAACCAGCTGCTGCCCGGATGATCCGCGGCCGGCGGCACTAGTCTTTGGGGAGACCTGGCATGAGCGACCAATTCACCAACCCGTTCGTCCTTCCTGGCATGGGGCAGAATTCCGATCTGTCGGGCAACCCCTTGCTGGCCAGCATGGAAATGATGCGCCAGGCCTGGGCGGGGTTGACCGGCCCGGGCGGCCTGGCCAGCAGCCTGCCGATGGCGCCTCCCATGAATCTTGAAGACCTGGACCGCCGTATCGCCGAATTGCGCTCGGTGGAGAACTGGCTGCGCATGAACTTGTCGATGCTGTCCTCCACCATTCAAGGCATGGAAGTGCAGCGCTCCACGATCAGCACGCTGCGCGCGTTTGTGGACAGCGCGGCCAGCATGGACATGAACGCCGTGCGCGATAGCGGCGCGGCCTCGCCGCTGGAAGTGGTGCTGGGTTTGAAGCCCGCGCCGAAGTCCGCCGCCAGGCCGGCATCGTCGGGTTCGTCCACGTCGTCATCATCTTCTGCATTCAGCGCGCGCGATGACAAGCCTCAAGATGCGCCGCCCGCTGATGCCGCTGCGGACGCCACCAACGCCGCCAACCCCAACAACGCGGCCGCGTCCGAATCTGCCGGGCCGGGCATGACCGAGCAGATGGGCGCCGCCGCCCAGTCCGCCTCCAAGGCCTGGTGGGATCTGCTGCAGCAGCAGTTCAACCAGATCGCCGCCGCCACCGCCGCATCCATGCCGACCAATCCCGCCGCGCCAACGGCCGGTGACGACGCCGGTCAATCCAAACCCAAGGACAACAAGGCCGCCGCCAAGTCCGAGCCCAAGGCTTCCAAGCCCGCCGCCCGCAAGACCGCGGCCAAGTCCGCTTCGAAGAGCGCCGCCAAGACCGCTCCTCGGGCATCCAAGAAAACCGGGCCTGCCGACGGCAAGCCCTGATCTCCTTCCAATCGACTCGCATCGGTCGCAAGGCCGTTTGCGCCGTCTCTTAACCTATCTGAACCTATGCTTAATGTAGTGATCCTCGCCGCCGGACTGGGCAAACGCATGCAGTCCAACCTTCCCAAAGTGCTGCACACGCTGGCCGGCAAACCCATGCTGGCCCATGTGCTGGACAGCGCGCGGCAGCTGAAACCCGCGCGCATCATCGTTGTGGTGGGCCACGGCGCGGACCGCGTCAAACAGGACTTTGAAGGCCAGCCGGATCTGCACTTCGTGTTGCAGCAGCCGCAGCAAGGCACCGGCCACGCTGTGCAGCAGGCGGTGCCGCTGCTGCAAGAAGGCAATGGCAAGGACGATGTCACGCTGGTGCTGTACGGCGACGTGCCGCTGGTGCAGCCCGACACGCTGCAACGCCTGCTGGATGCGCGCGGCGCGGGCGCCGCCGTCTTGACCGAAGTGCTGGACGATTCCACCGGCTATGGCCGCATCGTGCGCGATGACAAGGGCAACGTGTGCCGCATCGTGGAACACAAGGATGCGTCGGACGCCGAACACGCCATCAAGGAAGTGAACACCGGCATCCTGACCGCGCCGACCGCCAAGCTGAAAGACTGGCTGACCCGCATCGACAACAAGAATGCGCAAGGCGAGTACTACCTGACCGACGTGGTGGGCCTGGCCGTGGCCGATGGCGTGCCCGTGGGCGCGGCGCAGCCGGGCGCCGGCTGGGAAACGCTGGGCGTGAACAGCCGCGTGCAGCAGGCCGAACTGGAACGCCGCTGGCAGGGCGAACAGGCCCGCCGCCAGCTTGAAGCCGGCGTCACGCTGGCCGACCCCGCCCGTTTCGACGTGCGCGGCACGCTGTCTTGCGGACGCGATGTGTTCATCGACGTGGGCTGCGTATTCGAAGGCAACGTCACGCTGGCGGATGGCGTGCGTGTCGGCCCGCATTGCGTGTTGCGCGACGTCAGCGTCGGCGCGGGCACGCAGATTGAAGCGTTCAGCCATTTGCAGCAGGCCGAAGTGGGCCGCGATGCGCGCGTGGGTCCGTATGCCCGCCTGCGTCCGGGCGCTGAATTGGGCGACCGCAGCCATGTGGGCAACTTCGTCGAAATCAAAAAGAGCGTGCTGGGCGCCGACAGCAAGGCCAACCACCTGGCCTACATCGGCGATGCCGACATTGGCGAACGCGTCAACGTGGGCGCGGGCACCATCACCTGCAATTACGATGGCGTGAACAAGCACCGCACCGTCATCGAAGACGACGCCTTCATCGGCTCGGACACGCAGTTGGTGGCCCCGGTGCGCGTCGGCCGTGGCGCCACGCTGGGCGCCGGCACCACGCTTACCCGCGATGCGCCGGCCGACAAGCTGACCGTCTCGCGCGCCAAGCAGCTTACCGTTGAGGGTTGGCAGCGTCCCGCGAAGAAGTCGTGATGGCGCAGAACGACCCTGCCCCGGACAACGCCTCGGGCGGCCCCCGGGGCGCTTCCAACAGCAGCGCCAACGGCGGCCCCAACAGCAGCCCCAGCGGCAGCGCCAACAGCAGCCCAAACAGCAGCCCAAACAGCAGCCCAAACAGCAGCCCCAACAGCAGCCCCAACGGCAGCGCCAAAAGCGCGCTGCCCGACGGCTTGCCGGCGCCGCGTCGGTACTGGGCGGCCGCCACCGTCATGACAGGGATCAGCCTGTCGGTGCTGGACACCACCATCGCCAACGTGGCCTTGCCCACGATTTCCGTCGACCTGAACGCATCCCCGGCGCAGGCCGTGTGGATCGTCAACGCCTACAACCTGGCGGTGGTGATGGCGCTGCTGCCGCTGTCGGCGCTGGCCGAACGCATCGGCTTTCGCCGCATGTTCACCTTCGGCCTGATCCTGTTCACGCTGGCATCGCTAGGCTGTGCGCTGGCCGGCACGCTGTGGCAGCTGACCGCCGCGCGCGTGTTCCAGGGCGTGGGCGCCGCCACGCTGATGTGCATGTTCGGTGGCCTCGTGCGCAACATCTATCCGCTGCACATGCTGGGCCGAGGCATCAGCATCAACGCCACCACGGTGGCCGTGATGTCGGTGCTGGGGCCCACCATCGGGTCCGCCATCCTGTCGGTGGCCCCGTGGCCGTGGATCTTCGCCGTCAACCTGCCGATCTGCGTGCTGGCCATGTTCGGCCTGCGCCACCTGCCCGAAGTGCCGCGCAACGATGTGAAGCTGGACTGGATCAGCGCCTTGCTGTGCATGGCGACGCTGGGCGTCTTCATTTCCGGCGTCGACATGATGGGGCAGGATCTGCTGCGCGGTATCGGCCTGGTGGCCATTGCGACCGTGGCGGGGCTGGTGCTGGTGCGCCGCGCGCGCAAGCAGCCGGCGCCGCTGGTGCCGGTGGACCTGCTGCGCATCCGGCCACTGGCCTTTGCCGTGGGGGCGTCCGCCTGCACGTTCGCCGCGCAGATGGCGTCGTATGTCTCGCTGCCGTTCTATTTCCAGCAGGTGCTGGGCCGGCCCTATCTGGAAGTGGGCATGCTGATGGGCGCCTGGCCCGTGGGCACGGCCATCATCGCCCCGCTGGCGGGCCGCCTGTCTGACCGCTACTCGGCCGCCACCTTGAGCGGCGTGGGGGCGGCGACGATGGTGATCGGCATGCTGTGGCTGACCTTGTTGCCGGCCACGGTGTCCAACTGGCCCATCGTGGCGGGCATGTTCGTGGCGGGCGTGGGCTTCGGCTTCTTCCAGACTCCGAACAACCGCGCCATGCTGTCGGCCGCGCCCCGCTCTCGCAGCGGCGCGGCGGGCGGCTTGCAGGCCACCACGCGCGTGTTCGGCCAAAGTTTCGGCACCGCGCTGGTGGCCATCGCGTTCAGCGTCAGCCTGGCGCATGGCCCCGGGCTGGCGCTGGTGCTGGGCACCATTTGCGCGGCGCTGGCGGTGGTGGTGAATACGGTCCGGTTCAACAAACTGCGTGCCTAGCGGCCGTTGCGCCCCTGGGTCCCGGCCGCTTCTATAATGGCGGCCGGCGCCTGCTTCCCTTTGCCAGGCGCGCGAAATTCCTTATTTGAAGGCGTGCAGGCATGAAAATCACGGTCGTGGGTACCGGTTACGTTGGGTTGGTGTCGGGAGCGTGCCTGGCCGACATGGGCAACGACGTCATGTGTCTGGACCTGGACGAGGCAAAAATCGCCCTCCTGCGCCAGGGTGGCATCCCGATCTACGAGCCCGGCCTGGAAGACCTGGTCCGCCGCAACGTGCAGGCGGGCCGCCTGCAATTCACGGACGACGTCGCGCAGAGCGTGGCCTTTGGCGACGTGCAGTTCATTGCCGTGGGCACCCCGCCCGGCGAAGACGGCTCGGCCGACCTGAAGTACGTGCTGGCGGCCGCGCAGAACATCGCGCGCCACATGACGTCGCGCAAGCTGATCGTGGACAAGTCCACCGTGCCGGTGGGCACCGCCGACAAGGTGCGCGCCGTGGTGGCCAAGGAACTGGACGCGCGCGGGGTCGACATCCCCTTCAGCGTGGCGTCCAACCCCGAATTCTTGAAGGAAGGCGCGGCCATCAATGACTTCATGAGCCCCGACCGCGTAATCGTCGGCGCCGACGACGACTACACCGTCGGCGTCATGCGCCGCATCTACGAGCCCTTCCAGCGCACGCACGACCGCCTGATGGTGATGGACGTGCGTTCGGCCGAGCTGACCAAGTACGCCGCCAACGCCATGCTGGCCACGCGCATCTCGTTCATGAACGAAATGGCGAACCTGGCCGAAGCGCTGGGCGCCGACATCGAGCAGGTGCGCCGTGGCATCGGCGCGGACCCGCGCATCGGCTACCACTTCCTGTACCCGGGCGCCGGCTACGGCGGTTCCTGCTTTCCGAAAGACGTGCAGGCGCTGGTCAATACGGCCGCCGAGAATTCACTGCCGATGCGCGTCATCGAAGCGGCCGAAGCCGCCAACCACGCGCAGAAATTCCGCTTGTCCGAAAAGCTGGTCGCGCGCTACGGCGAAGACCTGCGCGGCCGCAAGATCGCGTTGTGGGGCCTGTCCTTCAAGCCCAACACCGACGACATGCGTGAGGCGCCCAGCCTGACCGTCATTGCCGAACTGACCCGGCGCGGCGCCGAAGTGCGCGCCTACGACCCCGTTGCCATGCACGAGGCCGCCCGCGTGATGGTCGGGCAGCCCGGCATCAGTTTCGCCACCGATATGTACGACGCGCTGGACGGCGCCGACGCGCTGCTGATCGCCACGGAATGGAAAGTCTTCCGCGCCCCGGACTTCGACCGCGTGAAGGCCCTGCTGAAAACGCCGCTGATCATCGACGGCCGCAACCTCTACACGCCGGCCGACGTGCGCGGCATGGGCTTCGAGTATTCCGGTATCGGACGCGCATGAAGATCCTGCAACTGAACTTCGAGAAAGGCTGGCGCGGCGGCGAACGGCAGACGCTGTATTGCATGCGCGCGTTCCGCAAGGCCGGCCACGATGTCGAAGTGATGTGCCGGGAAGGCGCCCCGTTGGCCGAACGCGCGCGCCAGGAAGGGTTTGTGGCGCATACGCGGCGCAACGTGCCCGGCCAGCTGGCGTTTCTGGCGGGTGCGGGCCGCTATGACATCATCCACGCGCAAACCGCCAACACCATCACGTGGGCCGTGCTGACCAAATGGCTGCATCGCCGCCCCGTGGTGTTCTCGCGGCGCACGTCGTTCGTGGTCAAGCCCGGCGACGAATGGAAAACCGGCTTCAAGTGGCGCCACGCCAACCTGTTCGTGGCCATCAGCGAGATGGCCGCCAGCGAACCGCGCCGGCTTGGCATTGAGCCCGTCATCATCCGCAGCGCGGTCGAACCGCACGCCATCAACGCCGACAACGTCGCCAACCTGGTGCGTGAATTCGACCTGAGCGGCAAGAAGGTCATGGCCACGTCCGCCGCGCTGATCCGCGACAAAGACCCCGTGACGCTCGTGCGCGCCGTGGGCGAGTTGGCCAAGACCCGCCGCGACTTCGTCTTTCTGCACTTTGGCGCCGGCGGCGACCGCGAACAGCAGGCCAAGGACGAAGCCCGCCGTCTGGGCATCGAAGACGTCTACCGCTTTGCGGGCTTTCGCAAAGGCGTCGAAGACTTCTACAGCATCCTTGACGTGTTCGTCATGAGCTCCGAAGAAGAAGCGCTGGGCAGCAGCGTGCTGGACGCCTTCTTGCAGCATGTGCCGGTGGTGTCCACCGATGCGGGCGGCCTGAAGGAAAGCCTGGCCGACGGCCGCGGCGTGCTGGTGGCCGTGGGCGACCACCAGGCCATGGCCGCCGGCATGGCCCGCTGCCTGGACGACGGGGCCTTCCGGCAAGACATCACACAACGCGCGTACGAGTACGTGAAAAGCGAACACGACGTGCAGAAGATGGGCAACCGCTATCTGGCGCAGTTCGCGCGCTTGTTGGGTCGGGCCTAGCCTCTAAACGTTTTTTGCTCGACGCGGGGTAGTCCAAACCGGCTGCGGGCCTGTTGCTGGCGAATAGCGCCCGCGAGGCACCAGGGGACAACATTGCGTCCGCGCCGACCCCGCTTCACGCCCTGACATCAATCCGCGTTTCGAATTTTGCCCGGTGCACCGAAAAGAACGTGCGCACGTTGCGCACGTTGGCCTGGGCGGTGAACGCGCGGTGGACCAGCGCGTGATAGGCGGGCATGTCCTCTACTTGGGCGATCACCACGAAATCTGGTCCGGGCGACACCCGGTAGCACTGCAAGACCGCGGGCTCGGTCAGCATGCTTTGCTCGAACGCGTCCAGGCTTTCGGCTGCCTGGACGTCCAGGGTGATTTCCACGATTGCCGTCAACGTGCTGCCCAGCTTTTCGGCCGCCAGGATGGCGACTTGGCGGGCGATGACGCCTTCGTCCACCAGGCGCCGCACGCGACGCAGGCACGTGGGAGGCGACGCATGCACCCGCGCGGCCAAGTCCTGATTGGTCAGTGAACTGTCCACTTGAAGCTGCTCAAGGATACGCAGGTCCAGATCGTCCAGTTCCGGCTGCGGCAAAGCGGGAGGCTGCGTCGGGTTTTGCATGATTAATTCAAAAATGTCGGTTCTACGAAAGATAATTTAATCACAAATACGTAAGTAAATTAAATTCCATACGAAGCAATAATAAGAAATCATATTTCTTGGCGCCTCGCGCACAATGCGTCGGTACCCGAACTTAAGTGGAGTTTTCCTATGTGCGGCATTGTTGGCGCCGTCGCCCAGCGCGACATCACCCCGATCCTGGTTGAAGGCCTGAAGCGGCTGGAGTATCGCGGCTACGACTCCTGCGGCGTCGCCGTGTATGCAGACGGCCACCTGCGCCGCACGCGCAGCACGCAGCGCGTTGCCGAGCTGGCCGACCAGGTTGCCCAGGACAAGGTCCAGGGCTTTACCGGCATTGCGCACACGCGCTGGGCCACGCACGGCGTGCCCGCCACGCACAATGCGCACCCGCACTTTTCGCACCTGGGCAATGAAGAGCCCCGTATCGCGCTGGTGCACAACGGCATCATCGAAAACCACGACGAACTGCGTGCCGAACTGCAAGCCGTCGGCTATGTGTTCGAAAGCCAGACCGACACCGAAGTCATCGCGCACCTGGTGAACCACCTGTACGCGGGCGACCTGTTCGAAGCCGTGCAAAACGCCGTGCGCCGCCTGCATGGGGCTTATGCGATTGCCGTGTTCTGCCGCGATGAACCGCATCGCGTCGTGGGCGCGCGCCAAGGCTCGCCGCTGGTGGTGGGCGTGGGCCAGAACGAAAACTTCCTGGCGTCCGACGCGCTGGCGCTGGCCGGCACCACGGACCAGATCATCTATCTGGAAGATGGCGACGTTGTCGACCTGCAACTGTCGCGTGTGTGGATCGTGGACGCCAACGGCAAGAACGTGGACCGCGAGGTGCACACGGTGCACGTGCACACGGGCGCGGCCGAACTCGGCCCGTACCGCCACTACATGCAAAAGGAAATCTTCGAACAGCCGCGCGCCGTGGGCGATACGCTGCAAGACATCGAATCGATCACGCCCGAGCTGTTCGGCGACGATGCCTACAAGATCTTCAAGGACATCGATTCGCTGCTGATCCTGGCTTGCGGCACCAGCTACTACGCCGGCCTGACCGCCAAGTACTGGATCGAATCCATTGCCAAGATTCCGGTGGCCGTGGAAATCGCCAGCGAATACCGCTACCGCGACAGCGTGCCGAACCCGCGCTCGCTGGTCGTCACGATTTCGCAGTCGGGCGAAACCGCCGACACGCTGGCCGCGCTCAAGCACGCGCGTTCGCTGGGCATGGACAAGACGCTGACCATCTGCAACGTGTCCACCAGCGCCATGGTGCGCGAATGCAAGCTGTCGTACATCACGCGCGCCGGTGTTGAAATCGGCGTGGCCTCGACCAAGGCCTTCACCACGCAGCTGACCGCGCTGTTCCTGCTGACGCTGGCGCTGGCGCAAGTGCGCGGCCACCTCAGCGAAGAACAAGAAGCGGACCACCTGAAGGCGCTGCGTCACCTGCCGGTGGCCATCGGCTCGGTGCTGGCGCTGGAACCCCAGATCATGGCGTGGGCCGACCGCTTTGCGTCCAAGGAAAACGCCTTGTTCCTGGGCCGTGGCATGCACTATCCGATCGCCCTGGAAGGCGCGTTGAAGCTCAAGGAAATCAGCTACATCCACGCCGAAGCCTACCCGGCCGGCGAACTCAAGCACGGCCCCCTGGCGCTGGTGACGGAGCACATGCCCGTCGTTACCATCGCGCCCAAGGACGAGCTGCTTGAAAAGCTGAAATCCAATATGCAGGAAGTGCGCGCACGTGGCGGCGAGCTGTATGTGTTTGCCGATGCCGACAGCAAGATCCAAAGCGCCGAAGGCATGCACGTGATCCGCATGCCGGAAAACTACGGCAAGCTGTCGCCCATCCTGCACACGATCCCGCTGCAACTGCTGTCGTACCACACGGCATGCGCGCGCGGCACCGACGTGGACAAGCCGCGCAACCTGGCCAAGAGCGTCACGGTGGAATAACGCCGAGGTTCATCTTTCAGGTTCTGAAAACGAGAAAAAGGGGCTGCCATGCCACGTCCCGATCTCAATCTTCTGCTGGCGCTCGATGCGCTGCTCGACGAGGGCAGCGTTATCGGCGCCGCGCGCCGCATGCACCTGAGCGCGCCGGCGATGAGCCGCACCTTGAGCCGCATCCGGGAGGCGCTGGGCGATCCCGTGTTCGTCCAGGTCGGTCGCAAGCTCATGCCGACACCGAAAGCGTTGGCATTGCGCGAGCAAGTGCGCGCGGCGGTCGAACAGGCCTCGCAGGTGTTCGCTACCGATGCCGAGATCGATCTGAAATTGCTGGATCGGCGTTTCAATGTCCGCGCTACCGATGAGTTTGTGAGCATCCATCTGGGTCATCTCCTGGATGCGATGGCGCGCGAGATGCCACGGGCGATGCTGCGCTTTTCGCCAGAGGAAGACGACGTGGACGAAGAGGCGCTGCGCAGTGGCCGCATCGACCTGTTCATCAGCGCCTCGCGCAAGCTGGGGCCCGAGATTCGTGTGCAGCCCCTGTTCACCACGACGTTCGTGGGCGTCGCGCGCGCCAACCATCCGATTTTCGACGACGAGATCACGCCCGAACGCCTCACGCGCTGGGAGCACATCAACGTGTCGCGGCGCGGCAAGGCCGTCGGGCCGCTCGATGCCGCGCTGGAGGCGCAGGGGCTGCGTCGGCACGTTGCCCTGGTGGTGCCCAATCCGTACACGGCGCTGTTCGCGTTGCAGGATTCGGATCTGCTGCTGCCCTTGCCGCGGCATCTGGCCAGCACCGCGCTGTCCGCGGGCCTGCGCATTCGCGTGTTCGACCTGCCAACACCGCTGGAAACGGTGCTGCTGACCCAGGCCTGGCACCCGCGCCTGGAGGGCGATCCCGCCCATCAATGGCTGCGGCAGACCATTCATACGCTTTGCAACGAGAGCCAGGCGCAGGCGGCCAAGCGCGCCAAGCCATAGCGCAAAGCTTGCTCCGATGCGTGCGTATCACGCAATCGTTCGAGTGCAATAAATTCACTTTTCGGAATGATCGGCCCTGCCTACAGTGACGCGTATTGATCACTGTAGAAGGGTTGCATCGTGCCGTCGGCGAACGTGCCTGAAGCAAATTCGGGCGTCTTTCCACGCCTTTCCCGGTTTCGCGAGCGGTTGGCGCGTGGGCTGCCTTATCTCGATCTGACGACGCCACGCGCGACCTATGTGATGCGTTCGATCCTGGCCGCCTGGCTGGCCTTGGTGGTGGCCTATCTGCTGGAACTGCACGCGCCCTACGCGGCGGCTTCCAGCGTGCTGCTGGTCATCAACCCTGTCCAGGGCGGCGTGATCGGCAAGGGGGCGTGGCGGGTGCTGGGTACGCTGGCCGGAATGCTGGCCGCCTTCGTCCTGATGAGCGCCTTCGGACAGATGCCCTGGCTTTTCCTGCTCGGGTTCGGCGTATGGCTGGCGGTATGCGTGGTGGGCATGACGCTGCTGCGCCATTTCCGGGCCTATGGCGCCACGTTGGCGGGCTACACCGTGGGCTTGGCGGCTTACGGCGCCATGCAGCATCCGGAACGCACCTTCGATCAGGTGATGGGGCGCGGCGCGTCGGTGCTGATCGGCGTGGTCTGCCTGGCGCTGGTGTCGGCCCTGTTCAGCAGCCGCAGCGTGCATAGCCGCCTGGCCATACTGCTCGACCGCCTTGCGGCCGCCACGGCGGGCGTGCTGGCAACGCATCACCAGGCCATTCAAGGTAGCGCGGCGCCGGGCGCCAAGCCGCTTGACGCCGGACGGCGTTCGCTTATCACCGAGCTGTATGGCGTGGACGATCTGCTGGCGCTGGGCAAGGCCGAGTCCGCCGATCTGGCCCATCGTGCCGGCACGGTGCGGCACACGATGGTGTCGTTGTTTTCCGCCTTGGTGGGCGGCGCGCCGCCCTGGCGCGAACACCGCGCCGGCCTCGCCGCGCTTAGGGCGTTGCAGCCGGAATGGGAGCAGGCATGGCGGGAGGTCGCGCAGGCTTTGCGGCAGGAACGCGGCCCGACCGAACGCGGCCCGGCCGAACGCGGCCCGACCGAGCGCGGCCCGACCGAACGCGGCCCGACCGCAACGACGCGTGCCATCGGGCGGCTGATCGACCTGCGCGCCCGGCTGGTGGCCGTCCTTTCCTCGACCTCGCTGGACGATGCCTCCGAGCAGGCCGCGCTCATGATCGCCGGCGATCGCCTGATCGAGCAGTTGGACGATTACCTGCAAGCCATCGACGGCATCAAGCGTTTCCACCACCGCACGCCGACGCCGGCGCGCGTCTCCGTGCCGTTTCACCGCGACACGGTGGCGGCTTTCCAGAATGGCGTGCGCGCGCTGTTGACGGTGTTGATGGGCGGCGCCTTCTGGATCGCCACCGGCTGGACGGAAGGCAACATGATGCTGGCGGGCTTGGCGGCGGCATGCGCCCTGCTGTCCACCGCGCCTAATCCCGCGCTGGGTGCCGTCGAATTCATCAAGGGCACGGTGGCCGCCGTGGCGATGGCCTTTCTGTGCACCTTCATCGTGCTGCCGCACGTCTCGGGCCTGCCGCTGCTGCTGGTCGTCCTGGGCCTGTTCTGGCTGCCCGGTGTGTATGCCACCACGATGCCGCGTTATGCGCTGGCGGGCGCGGCGTATCTGGTGGCGTTCACGACACTGGCGGCGGCGGACAACCCCATGCGCTACGACTTTGCGCTGTTCCTCAATGGCGCCGTGGCGTGGGTCCTGGCGACATGTTTCACGCTGCTTGGATTCAGGATCGTGCTGCCGCGCAACCTGGCGCGCGACGTCACGCGCTTGCGCCGGCGCATCCGCGACGCGGCGCTGGGCACCTTGCGCGGCGAGCCGCCCGATGCATCGGCCTGGCAATGGCGCCAACAACACCGCATCGCGCAACTGGGCGCCTTGCTCAGGACGCAGCCGCAGGCGATGGATCGCGCCATCGCCCAGGCGCTGGCGAGCCTGCATCTGGGTCGGGAAATCCTGCGCCTGCGACGCTGGCTGCGCCAGGCGCCGCAGCACGCCGAGTGGCCGCGCGTGGTGGCGCGCACGCTGCGCCATCTGCGCCGGCGGGTAGGGGATCCCGCGCGGGCCGCACGCCATGCCCGCCGCGCCGCAACCGCCTTGGCGCGATTGCCGGTGCGGTCCGGCGCCACGACGGATGACGTGCGGCGCGTGACGGTCGTGCTGCTCGACATCGCCGCGCTGCTGGAACGCCATGCGAACGACGATCCGTACCCCTCTGAAGGCCACACCCATGCTCAGTGAATTTTCGTTGGGCGGCATCTACCTGCCGCCGTTCTTTGTCTACGCCTGCCTGGCCTTGCCGCTCTATATGGGCCTTCGCTTTGTGCTGGCGCGTTGCGGGGTGCTGCGTTGGGTGTGGCATCCGGGCCTGTTCGAGTTCGCCATTTCCCTTTGCCTTGTTTCCCTGTTGGTGCTTTATGTCTGAACGCTTATTTCCCGCCAAGCTGCTGCTGCGGGCAGGACTCACCCTTGCGGTGGTCGTTGCTGCCGGCTTTCTGGTCACTGCGCTGTGGCGCGCCTACGTCGTCGCCCCGTGGACCCGTGATGGCCGTGTCAGCGCGCAAATCGTACGTATCGCTCCCGAGGTGTCAGGCACCGTCGTCCAGGTCTCGGTCATGGACGATCAATACGTCAAACAGGGCGACCTGCTCTATCGCATCGACAATGCCAGCTTCGCGCTGGCATTGGCCCAGGCCGAAGCGCAGTTGGCATCAGCCGAGGTGTTCTTGCGCCAGAAAACCGAAGAGGCGCGGCGGCGCCGGGGCATGGAAAGCCTGGTGCCGGCCGAGGACATCCAGCGGGCGAACCAGGCGGTCGCCATCGCGCGGTCCGACCTACGCAGTGCACAGGTCGCCGTGGATAGGGCGAAGCTGGATCAAGCACGCACCGAATTGCGCGCGCCAACCGATGGCTACATCACGCGCCTGCGGTTGAACAAGGGCGACTACGCCGTGACGGGCCAGCCCAACATCGCGCTGATCGATGCCCACAGCTTCTGGATCACCGGGTACTTCGAGGAAACCAAACTGCGCGGCATCCAACCCGGTGCGGCGGCGCGGATCCGCCTGATGGGGTTCGACCAGGTATTGCCGGGGCGGGTGGCCAGCATCGGGCGAGGCATTACCGACAGCAACCAGCAGGCCGACGCGCAGGGCTTGCCCAGCGTGGAACCCAGCTTCAGTTGGGTCCGGCTGGCGCAGCGCATCCCGGTGCGCATCGAGTTCGAGCATGTCCCGCATGACGTCGTGCTGGCGGCCGGCATGACCGGCAGCATCGAGGTCACGCCGTCGGCGGGTACGCCGGTGCCCCAGGGCCGGCTGATCTCGCTGCTGCACGGCTGGTTGTAAGGACAAGGCGATGCATGTACCCATCCCTCGCACGCAAGCACGCCTTCGGCGGGCACTGCTTCCTTTTCTGTTGGCATTGCTGACCGGCTGCACTGCCGTCGGCCCGGACTATCGCGCGCCGACGCTGGATGTGCCCGCGCACTGGATTGAGGCCGACGCCGCCATGTCCGATGGCGACCACGATGGTCTGCGCACCTGGTGGCGCGCCTTCCAGGATCCCTTGCTGGACCGGCTGGTCGAACAGACCCTGGCGCACAATCAGGATCTGGACATCGCCTTGGCACGCCTGCGCCAGGCACGCGCCGAGCGCGTGCAAATTGCCTCGGCCGCCCTGCCCGAGGTTTCGGTCGGCGCTGCCGGCGAGGCCGCACTCGGCAGCAAGGCACTTAGCTCGCAGCCGGGCGGGCGGGCGCGAACCTGGCATCTGGGGTTCGATGCGAGCTGGGAGCTGGACCTGTTTGGCGGCACGCGCCGCGCGGTCGAGGCCGCCGACGCCGGTATCCAGGCGTTGGCCGAGGACCATCGTGCGCTGCAGGTGAGCCTGGTGGCCGAACTGGTGTCCGACTACGCCGGGCTGCGCGCCGCGCAACTGCGCCTGGCCATCGCGCAAGACAACATTCGTTCGTTGGCCGAGGCGGAACGCTTGGCCGAGCAGGCGCACCGCGGTGGTCTGGGCACGCTGGCCGACGTTACCCAAGCTCGCGCCGAGCGCGAGATTGCCGAGGCGCAGCCGCCCCTGCGGGAAGCAGACATCGCCCGTTTCAGCCATGCCATCGGTGTGCTGACGGGCGGGTTTCCCGGGGACTGGCACGCCGCCCTGGCAACGTCCGCGCCGGCGTTGCCCATGCCGGCCGACTTGCCGCTGTCATTGCCTTCGGACGTCATTCGCCAACGCCCCGACCTGCGCGCGGACGAACGGCGCCTGGCCGCCGCCACGGCGCAAATCGGCGTGGCAGAGGCCGCACGCTTTCCCACATTCCGTATTCCCTTGGAGTTCGGCACCACCGCCAGCGTCATCCACGACCTGTTCTCAGGCGCCAGCCTGGCATGGTCGGCGGCGATGCAGGGCAGCCAGTCTGTCTACGACGCCGGCAGCGCGCGAGCCGGCGTGGCTGCGGCACAGGCCAACGCCGACGCGGTGCGGCGCGTCTACGAGCGGGACGTGCGTTCGGCGCTGCGCGACGTAGAGGACGCCTTGACGGCATGGACCAGCGAACGCCAACGGCAAGCCGCGTTACAGAAAGCCGTGACCGCCAGCCAACTGGCCCTGCAACAGGCCTCACAGCTCTACGCGCGAGGGTTGAGCGCCTATCTGCCCGTGCTGGTGGCGCAGCGCAGCCTGAACCAGACGCGCGATGCCTTGGCGCTGAGTCAGATGGCGCAACTACAGGGAGGCATAGCCCTGTACAAAGCGCTGGGGGCGGGCTGGGCGGACACGACATCGGTCGGCCAACCCGCTCAGGCGGCCGCCAAAGAAATAACGGCGACGCAATGACGCCTTGATGCGGTGGAGAGTTAAGTACGCGGCGCCGGCCATGAACGGTAAGCGTCTTTCATATCAAGCACTTGGCCCACCGCATGCGGTGGGCCAAGTGCGTTTGATGGCAGTTGTTTGCAGGGCATTATCCGGCCGATTATGGCTGCCTTGTACACAACGATTTTGCATTACAGAATTATTGCTTTAGGCTATTAATAAATTGCCGCTGAACGGGCATTATGTTTTTCAGTATGGTTAAACAAAAATAAGAAATACCCTTTTTTATATTCACTCACAATTACCCGGCGTTCCTGTGTTGCGGTTTGTGTAATGAATGTAATTATTTGAGGGAAATCCCGGGGTTTATTACGGGCGCCCTGACTCATTTCCACAGCAATAAAAATTTTTAGAAAGAATATTGCTGTCTGGCCCCTCTACGATTCGTTGGCTCATCAAGAAACGGGTATGTATACGTTTCGAGCCGTAACTTTCCTTAAGTAATCAGTCCGCCCAATGGGGGCAGGCGTATATCGATTTTGAATCGATTTACATGCCTCCGGGTGTCGATTTCTAGTGTCTACGACACGACGAAAACAGTGAGGCCCCCGTGGTAAAGAGAATCGCAGTGTGTGGCCTTGGATATGTCGGCCTGCCCGTAGCCGTTGCATTTTCCAAGCGCTTTGATGTCATCGGCTTTGATGTGGATAAGCGGAGAATCGCACGACTGAAAGAGGGACACGACTGGACCGGCGAGATTGAAGACGACGTCCTGCGTGCCTCTGCAATGACCTTTACCGACCAGATCTCTGAACTGGAAGGGTGCGACTTTTTCGTGGTTGCCGTTCCCACGCCCGTCGACGAAAAGAACAACCCCGATTTTTCCTTGCTGGTGCGTGCGTGCCAGTCCATCGGACCCGTGCTGCGTCCGGGCTGCATCGTCGTGTTCGAATCCACCGTCCACCCCGGCGCCACCGAGGAAATCTGCGGCCCCGAGCTGGAAAAAGTGTCCGGCCTGCGCTGCGGCATCGACTTCAAGCTGGGCTACAGCCCCGAACGCATCAACCCGGGTGACCGCGAGCATCCGCTGGAAAAGATCGTCAAGATCGTATCCGGCCAGGATGAAGCGTCGCTGGAAATCATTGCCGGCGTGTACGAGAAGATCATCGACGCCGGGGTGCACCGCGCCTCGTCCATCAAGGTGGCCGAAGCCGCAAAGGTGCTGGAAAACACCCAGCGCGACATCAACATCGCGCTGATGAACGAGATGTCCAAGATCTGCGATCTGGTCGGCATCCGCACCTCGGAAGTCCTGAACGCCGCCGGCACCAAGTGGAACTTCCTGAAGTTCTCGCCCGGCCTGGTCGGCGGGCACTGCATCGGCGTGGACCCGTACTACCTGACCTCCAAGGCGCAGGAACTGGGTTACCACCCCGAAGTCATTCTGTCGGGCCGCCGCATCAACGACGGCATGGCCAACCACGTCGCGCAGCGCATCGTGCAGACGCTGGCCCGCAATGGCCGCCTGAATGCGTCCACCCGCGTCGGCATCCTGGGCATGACGTTCAAGGAGAACGTGCCCGACATCCGTAACTCGAAGGTCGTCGATCTGTACAAGGCGCTGGGCAGCTACGGCATCACGCCGGTTGCCTGCGACCCGATGGTCGACCCCGAGCAGATGGAACACGAATACGGCATCAAGCTCGTCCCCCGCGCGCAATTCGGCGGCATGGACGTGTTGATTCTCGCGGTGCCCCACCGCGAAACCATGGAGACCATCTGGGAAGACATCCCCGGCTTGGTCAACAGTGGAGGCATGGTGTGCGACTTGAAGTCGGTGCTGGATAGCAAACGCCTTGCCCCCGACCTCTTGTACTGGACTCTTTAAGTTCAGGCTCGCTATCCATCACTACAGGAGAGACCCTGGATGACTGCATTTACTATCGCTCCGATCGGCACCTGCCGGATCCATACGCCGCTGCGCGATGCCGTGGGACGCTACCCGATCAAGCTGCAACTCGGGCGCAACTACGGTTTCGTGCACACCAGCGCCGAGGCGCTGCAACAGGCGCGCTTCATGTTCGGCCAGGCCGACATTCCGGCCGACGTACAGCGCCTGATCTTCCGTCCTTCGAATGGCGAGCAGGCTCGCCGTGGTACGCACAAGCCGGCCGACCTCTACATGGTTGAGCTGTCCTCGCGCAAACTGCTGACCATCGACGGTCATCCCATTCAATCGAACTACCTGGGGCGCTACTTCAGCGAGTTCTTCGCTGACCGCACGCGCACCCGCATGTTCTGGCAACTGGCCAGCACCGATCGGCTTGCCGAGCGCCGTGCGCAGCTGGACCAGGACGCCGTGTTCAAGAGCCTGTCGCGCGATGACCAGGAACTGCTGTCGCGCATCGTCAAGCGCGATCAGACCGACGAAGAGATCGAAGCCGAAATGCGTGACCTGGTCGCGCTGCTGGGCCACGACAAGGTGGTGTTCGTCACCCACGTCAACGCACTGACGCCGGACAACGTGCCGATCGAACAACGCGCGCAACTGATCGCCACGGTGGCCGCCAGCGCGCAGCGCATCGGCGTGCCGTGCTACGACCCCACGCCGCTGATGAGCAAGATCGGCCAGGCCGACGCGATGGAAGACGGCGGGCTGGACCTGACGCACTACACGCAGGTCTTCGCCGAACGCCTGTGCCACGAATGGTTCAAGAACTACATGCGTCCGCGCATGAGCGCGTCCACCACGCAGGTGGCCGTGCCCAAGCTGGGCGCCGACGACAGCGCGGAACGCATCGAAAAGATCTGGGATGCCGGCGACCTGCGCGAAGCATCGCGCCGCGTGCGCGACGTGCTGCGCCGCCACCCCGGCCTGCCCGAACACACGCTGCTGTTTGCGCGCATCCAGGAAGAACTGGGCGACTACGAAGGCTCGCTCGCCCTGCTGGGCAGCGCCGACGGCGCCCTGGCCACCGGCAGCAAGGCCGAGCAGATCCTGATGCGTAACCACTTCAAGCTGGGCCGCCACGACCTGGCGTACTCGCTTGCCGCCGGCCTTCTTGGCGACGAAATCGAAACGCCCGAAATCGTGCGCATCGCGGCGGTTTCCGCCGGCCAGCTCGGTTATGTGGATGAGTCGCTGGGCAACTGGAAGCAGCTGTTCCGCATCTCCTCGCCCACCGACGCCACCGCGCTGGAAGCGGCCGACACGGTGCTGTCGCTGTTGCAGACCGGCGGCGACATGGAAGCCGTGATCCGCTGGGTCAATGAAGTGCGCGAAGCCATCCCGACGCATGGCCGCAGCTTTGCCGTGCTGTGGCGCGACCGCCTGTTGGCCGGTGACCGCGCCGGTCTGCGCGCCCTGGCAGCCGAATCGCCCGCGTTGGAAGACATGGACGCGCTGGAGCTGGTCAAAGAAGCTTCGTGGCGCGGTTGCATCATGGCCGCCGCCGCGCTGGCCGCGTCTTGCGGCCTGGCCAATAGCGAGCACGAAGACATCGGCGCCTGGCTGCAATCGCAGTCCACCGCATGGGCCGAAGAAGGTACTCGCGCACTGGAAGACGGCCGTCTGCGTGACGCCGCCGAACGCATCTGCGCGCACCGCCTGCTGAACCCCGACGCCCTGACCGCCGTGCGCGCACAGCGTGCGTTCGAACGGGCGATGCGTCTTGGCGTGCGCGCCGCGCTGCTGGCCGGCAACCACAAGGAAGTGATCGACCTGACCGACGTCGCGTTGGACACGCAGCTTGATTTCCCCGAGCTGGACACGATGCGTGGCCGCGCCGCCGATGCGCTGGGCGACAAGCAAACCGCCATGCGCCATCTGGAGCAAGCCGCCGCCGACAAGGCCGCGCCCCTGAGCACGCAGCTGTACTTTGCCCGCGTGGCCTTCAACGGTGGCTGGTTCGGTGAAGCCATCGACGCCTACCAGGCGGTGCTGGCCAACGCCTCGGCCGACCAAAGCGCCAAGGACGAAGCCGAACGCCAACTGGGCAGGCTCGGCCCGCGCGCCATTCGAGGCGCCCGCGAACTGCTGGCCGCCGGCGATCATCGCGCCGCCTGGAACCTGCTGGAACGCGTCGCCCAATCGTGGCCGCAGATGACGGAAGTCGAGCACGAAAAGCGCCGCATCATCGCCGTGCTGTACGCCGAGGCACGCGCGCTGGATCCGGCCAGCACCACCGAGCGCCTGGCGCTGGGCGAACGCATCGTGGAACTGGTTCCCAACGACGCCATCGGCCTGCGCCTGGCCGCCGTCGGCGCCATGCGCCTGCATCGCTTCGAACAGGCCCTGCCGTACTGGCGCCGCCTTCGCGAACTGTCCGATAACCCCACGCAGTTCGATCACTACATCGATCGCTGCCTGGTGTGGATCGAAAAAGCCAACCGAAGGAAGGCAGCATGAATACCCCACTGACTACCGAACGGGCGGACGTTTCGTCCGATCTCCAATGGGTGCATGCCCAGTTGGAGGAGATCGTCACGGCGTCGGTGCGGGTCCAGGTCGCACAAGAAAACCTGGCGCGCGCCGAAGCGTTGGCGCGCGATCATCTGGAAGATTCCAAGGTCCGTTTCCTGTTGCTTCGGCTGAAGGAATCGGCGGGCTTGAACGAAGGGATGGCCGAGCAGTGGGCAACCTTGCTTCAAGAATGCCCCGACGACTTGCAGATCGTGCGTTATTGCGCGACGCGACTGGTCAAGGAACGGCATCTGGACGAGGCCTTGTCCCTGGTCGACCGGCATCTGCCGGCCTCGTCCGAGAACCCGTCGCGGCTGTTCTCGCGCGCCAAGCTGCTTAGCGACATCCGCGCGCACGAGCAGTCGGACCAGCTGTTCCGGCGGCTGATCCTGGAACACACGGATCGCAATATCCGCGTCGAATTCGCCAAGCGGCTGCGCAAGCGCGGCTTGCTGGCGGACGCGTATGAAGCGATCCGCCCGGTCGCCGCGCACTTGGCGCCCGGCAGCAAGGCGGCCGAACTGGCCACCGCGCTGGCGGCCGACTACGCCTTCTTCAAGGGCTTGGAGCCCGAAGGCGGCCTGGCGGGCAAGGACGTGCGGATCGTGTCGATGAAGCACGCCATCCTGCACTTTCGCAACCGCAAGATCGCCGAGCAACCGCCGGAAAAGCCCGTGTCCGTCGCCCTGGTGACGGGCAGCCTGGGCCCTGGCGGCGCCGAGCGCCAGTTGACCCGCCTGGCTGGCGAGTTGACGCGCATGGCGGCTCAACCGGATCGGCAACTGCCTGACGTCGTGATGCGGCCCGAGAAGGTCGAGGTCATGGTCAAGCAGCACACCGAACCGGCGGGCTCGACCAAGAAGAAGCAGGGCTTGGACTTCTTCCTGCCGGTGTTGGTGCAGGCGCAAATTCCGGTGACCGAGATCAACAAGCTGCCCGCCATTTCGGTGGCGCACCAATCGGTGCCCGATGGCCGCCTGGGCCGCATGCTGGAACAACTGCCGCCGCCCGTGCACTACGGTGTGACGCGCCTGGCGCCGGTGCTGCGCGCCAATCCGTTCGATGTTGTCAGCCTGTGGCAGGACGGCACGTGCCTGTTCGGCGCGTTGGCCGCGTTGCTGGCCGGTGTGCCGACCATCCACCTGGTGTTTCGCGGGCTGCCGCCCAACATTCGCAAGGACCGATTCCGCGAAGAATATCCCGAGCTGTTCCAGGCGCTGGCGCAAGTGCCGGGCGTGTACTTCGTCAGCAACAGCCGCACCGCCGCCGAGGCGTATGCGCAGTGGCTGGGCATTCCGGTCGTGCGCTTTCACGTGCTGTACAACGGCGTGCCTGACCTGGCCACCAACGCGTCGCCCGTCGACGAGCAGAAGTGGGAGGCCTTCAAACAAGCCACCGCCGATGCCACCGAGACGGTCGGCGGCGTGTTCCGGCTGGAGCCGGACAAGCGGCCGCAGCTATGGATCAAGATGGCCGCGATGTACCTGAAGCGACGACCCCAGGCACGCTTTGTCATCGTGGGCGATGGACGCCTGCACGACAACATCGTCGCGCTGGCGGAAGAGCTGCGCGTGGTTGACCGGCTGCTGCTGGTGGGCTTATCCAATCACGTGGGCTACTGGTATTCGCAGATGGACGCCAGCGTGCTGCTGTCGCGCTATGAAGGCTTGCCCAACGTGTTGATCGAAGCGCAGCTGTTGGGCGTTCCGGTGATTTCGACACCCGCCGGTGGTGCTGGCGAATGCTTCGTCGAAAACGAAACGGGCCACCTGCTTAGCGACGTCGAGCATCCCGACATGACAGAAGCCTGCGACAAGGTGGAGTCGATGGTCGACCTGGTGCGCAGTAACGAGTCATTGAAGGCGCAGAGCCGCAAACGGGCACAAGACCTGTTTTCGCTCGACGCGATGCTGTCCAAGTTCCTGAGCCTGTGCGTGCCCGTCATGGCCGTCTCGGAGAACGACGAACGCCTCGACTTCCCGCAGATGCAACGCATGCTTGCGTGATCGGCGGCAAGTCTTTTCAAGGTCCAATAGATTTAAGGGTTTTATGCACATGAACGTCCCGGCTTTCGGCCTGCGGCGCAACGCGGCCTTCGCCATGGTGGTGCTGGCCGCACTTTCACTTTCGGGCTGCCAGCTGCCGCGTTCCGGTCCGATGTTGAGCGAAATGACGGGGGCACACGACGACAAGGACGTTATCGTGATGCCCGCCTCGCGCGAACTGGTGCAAGCCAGCAGGGTGCCTGACGTGGCGGACTTTCCGGTCCGCTATCGCGACCTGACCCAAGCCGGCTTCGACCGCCTGGTGCCTGGCGACGGCATCAACGTGCGCGTGTGGGAACGCGGCGGGCTGGGCGTATTCGCGGCGGACCCGTCCGGCGTCAGCGACCTGGGCAACCAGGAGATCGACCGGTCGGGCAACGTCTATTTCCCCATCCTGGGCAAGTTCCGCGCAGAAGGGCTGACGCTGGCGCAGCTGCATGATTCCGTCGTTGCCCGCCTGGCCAAGCTGGTGGTGGGCGCGGACGTCAGCGTCACCCGCGTGACCGATGCGCGCGGCCAGATGGTGACGGTGCAGGGCAACCTGACCAAGCCCGGCATGTACCCGATCACGCAGACCGCGCAGCGCCTGAGCAGCGCGCTGGCGCAGGCCGCGCCGGTGCAGACCAACCCCGAGCAACTGGTCATCAGCCTGCGCCGCGACAACCAGGTGGCCTCGGTGCGTCTGTCGGACATCTACCGCAATCAGAACAACGACATTCTGCTGCGGCCGGGTGATGTCATTACCGCCTACGACTCGCGCGAGTACCTGACCGTGCTGGGCGCGGCGGGCAACCAGGGCCGCGTGGCGATCAGCAAGCGCAATTACTCGGTGCTGGACGCGCTGGCCGATTCGCGTGGCCTGGACGACAAGCTGGCCGACCCGCGTTCCGTGTTCCTGTTCACGCCCGCCAAGGCCGGTGTGGCCGGCAAGCCGGACATGCTGCCGGTGGTGTATCAGTTTGACCTGACGCGGCCCGAGCAAGTGGCGTTGGCGCGTGAATTCACCGTGCATGAAGGGCAGGCCATCTACATTTCGGACGCGCCGTTCACGCAGGTGCAGAAGGTGCTGTCGGCCTTCCGCGTCACCATGAGCGCGGGCTTCAGCGCCACGCGTGCGATCGATAGCGATTCGGGCTCCAGCTCTTCCGGCGTGACCCAATAGCGTGTCGATGAGTAACGAGGATCGGATCAAGGGGTGGCGTAACCGCCGCAAGGACAGTAACTACGCGGTGGGTTCGGGCGTCGATGCGTGGCGCCTGGACCCGGCCACGCTGTTTGAAGCCAAGGCCACGCCCAGCGTGCTGCTCAAGCCATTGCTTGCGCGGCTGCTGGGCGAGCCGCACGATTCCGTTGCCGCCCGCCGGGCGGTGTACGAAGCGGTGCAGGCCGAGCTGGACGCGGAGATCGCGCGCGGCAAGGTCGACGAGACGCTGGCCGATTTTTCACGGCGGCGGCTGCGCCTGATCGTGCGCCTGCTGGAAACGGATATCCGCGCGGGCGTGGATGTCTTCGCGTCGGGCTACATGCCCGCCAAGCTGATCGCGGAAGACGAACGGCTGGCGGCGGCGCATGCACGGCGCGTCGAACGGCGCAAGCAGGACGAGGCGCGCGATGCGCGCCGCCATGCGTCGCGCAACGACATCGCGCTGGAAATCGAATTGCCGCAGGGCGAGGCCGCGGATCTTGCCATCCTGCGGCAGCGCTTGCAGGTGCTGCATGAGGGGCACCATCCGGGCAGTGCCGGCCGTGGGCAGCCCGTGGGGCGCACGCTGATGGCGCTGTTCGTGTATCAGCTGCGCGTGATCCACGGCGAAAGCCGCATCGCGCTGCTGTGGGCGCTGGTCGGCCCTGTCGTACTGCTGACGTTGATCTCGTCGCTGTACATCCTGATGGGCACGCACTTCATTCTTGGCATGGACGTGCAAACGTTTTCGCTGTTGGGAGCCACCACATGGATCATGTTCCGGCAGATCGTTTTCCGAAGCAGTACCGCCTATATCTCGGCGCGCGGGCTGCTGAACTTCCAGGGCGTCACCCCGCTGATGTGCGCGCTGGTGCAGGCGATGATCTACGTATCGGTGTACCTGGTGGTGTTCGCCGTGCTGATCAGCGCGGGCCACGCGCTGGGACTCATCACGCTGCCGGAAAGCTGGGCGGGCTTTATTCTTTTCGTGGTGCTGATGGGCTGCTGCGGGTCGGCGATGGGCGTGCTGTTCGGGTCAATCGCGACCTTCTGGCATTTCTTCCTGCGCCTGGCGCCCGTCATCGAACGGGGCTTGCAGATATTCTCCAGCGTGTTCTTCGTGTCGGAGCAGTTGCCCGAGCATCTGCGCCCATGGATTCTGTGGTCGCCGTTCGCGCACGGCATGCAGCTGCTGCGTTCGGCTTACTTCGCGGCCTACGATTCCCACGATGCCAGCCTGGGCTATTTCCTGACGGCATTGGTGTTCATGATGGTGGTCGCCCTGGCGGCCGAGCGTCTTGCACGCCCCAATGTCCAGCCGATGTAAGGGGGCCAGATGATTCATCTGAATGGCGTCACTGACGAACCCTATGCCTTTGGCAGCCGGCAACCGCTGCTGGCCAACGCCACGCTCGACATACCCGTCGGGCGCTACGCCCTGCTGTCGCATACGCCCGAGATGCACCGCCAGATTGTCGACGTGTTGTGCAATCTGAGGCCGCCGCGCCAGGGCTTCGTCAAGCACGACGGCAATGTGTCGTGGGCGATTGGGCGGCAAGGTTTTATCCGGGGCAAGGCCAACGGGCTATCCATCATCGACTTCGTCTGCGAGATGTACGAAATCGATATCGAAGCCACGCACGAACTGGTCGCGGACCTGATCAGCGACCCCAAGGTGCTGGCCAAACCCATGGAACATTGGCCGCTTTACGCACGGCAGGAATTCTCGTTCGCCCTGGCGCTGGCGCCGGCTTTCGACGTTTACGTGATCGAAGGGGCCATCCCTTTCGAACCCTGCCGGTTCACCCGGCTCTGGCTGGCCCTGTTCGAAGAGCGGTTGATCGGCCGGACCCTCATTCTCTCTAGCTATCGCCAGAACCAGATGGCGGACTACTGCCTCAAAGGCTTGATTTATGAACGAAGCGCTCTCAGCATCGAAGACGACCTCGACCAATGCCTCAGCAAATACCCCCCGCGACGATCTCGAAGCGACTCCGGCACCGGCGATGACGTCTTCGGAGGCGGCTTCGAAGACAGCCAGCTCGGGATCTGAGGGCGGCTCCGAAATCGAACGCCGCCGTCGCGAACGGCAGGCTGCGCTGCGCGAACGCCGGCGCCACCGCTGGATCAACGCGTTCATCGTCATTGCGCCGGTGGCGCTGGCGCTGGTCTATGTGCTGTGCGTCGCCACCCCACGCTACGAAGCGGAATCGCGCTTTTTCGTGCAGTCGGGCTCCGGCCAGCAAGGCGGCGGAGGCGGCGCGGCAAGCTTGCTGACCACGGGCAACATGGGCGGCATGCTGGGCGGCTTTGTCGACGGCTGGGCGGTCAGCGATTTCCTGAAATCGCGCGATGCCATGCAACAGCTGGACAAGAAGGTCGGCCTGCGCCAGTACCTGATCCACACGGGTATCGACCCCTTCAACCACCTGGCCGAAGATTCCAGCGAAGATGACCTGTACCGCGCCTATCAGTCGGCGGTACACGTCTCGTTCAACGCCCTGGAGCAGATCGACGTGCTGCGCGTCAGCGCGTTCTCGCCGGAAGATGCCGCGATGCTGTCCAAGGCGCTGATCGGCCTGGCCGAAGAATTCGTCAGCTCGATGAACGAGAAAGGCGTGGCCGACAAGCTGAAGGTCAGCGAAGAGTCGGTCAGGCTTGCCGAGCAAAAGGCGCTGGCCGCGCGCGAAGCCTTGACGGCGTGGCGAACCACGCACGGCAACATCGACCCGACGGCCACGGTGGCCATGCTGTTGAACCTGTCCAGCCAGCTGGAAACCGAACTGAGCAGCGCGCAGATCAATCTGGACAAGATCCGCGCGTTGGAAAACAAGGACCACTTCATGCTCAAGCCCGCCCAGATGCAGGTGGTGGCATTGCAAAAGCGCATTGCGTCGGTGCGTCGTCGCCTCAGCGGCGACGGCAATGCCGAAGCCAAGCAGCTCAAGTCCTACGAGGCGCTGCGTAACACCCAGGCGTTCGCGGATTCCAACCTGACGCTGGCGCAGCAGTCGTACCAACAGGCGATGACGGACGCGCTGCGCCTGCAACGCTATCTGTCCATCATCGCGCAGCCGGTGCCCACGGACCGCCCCAGCAGCCCGCGTACCGCCATCCTGTTGCTGCAAGCGCTGGCGCTAGGCTTTGTGCTGATGTTTGTGTCGCGCGTGGCAATGGCATTGTTGCGGGGGCTGCGCCATGGTTGATACCGCTATTGAAGAACGCCGCGCCCAGGCCGACGCCACCACGCAGCTGCGCGAAGTCATCCGCGACATTCTGGCGGCCGACGAACCCGCCGGCCAGTTGGCAAGACTGGGCCCGGCGCTGGCGAAGACGAACGAGGGCTGGCGCGATGTGCGCCGCCTGCTGGTCGCGCCCTGGATGCGCGAAGCGAAGCTCGCGCCCGCCATCGCCGCCCTGGAAACGCTGATTGCGGCGTACCCGGCCCGCGCCGATGACCGCCGCCTGCTGGCCAGCCTGCTGGGCCGCACCAAGCAGTGGGACCGCGCTATTGCCGAGGTGGATGCCGCGGCCGGCATCGAGCCCGCCAACGGATTGCACCACGCCGCGCGCATCCAGTTGCGCGTGCAGGCGGGCCGCGTGACGGACGCCGCCGAGGTCGCACGCGCCACGGTGTCCATGGCGCGCGACGAGCCCGCCGAGGCGTATGCCTGGATGATGGCCTTTGCGCGTAATGGCGACACGGCCCAGGCCGCCGACATCGCCGCAAGCCTGGACCCCGCGCAGCTGCCGAATGAACGCGTGGCCACGATGGCCGTGCGCGCATTGCTGGAAGACGAGCGCGCCCAGGCGGCGATTGAACTGGGCGACCGGGCGCTGAACGCCGGCCACGACAGCCCCGCCTTGCGCGCGTCGTTGGGCATGGCGCATCTGCGGCGTGCGACTGAGGATGACCGCAAGGTGCACGCGCTGACCCATTTTGAAACGGGCCTGGCCGCCGCGCCCACGGACGTGCGGCTGTTGACGCTGTACGGCGAAACCCTGCTGCGTGCCGGCCGCTACAAGGAGGCCGCGGCGCCGTTGGCGCAGGCCATTGAACTGGCGCCCGAGCTGGAGCAGACGCGTGCTTTGTATGCACGTGCGCTGCGCTACACCTTGGAGTACGACAAGGCCGCCGAGCAGATGTTGAAGCTTGTCGAGAAGTCTCCCGACAAGCTGATCTGGCAGCGCTCGGCCATCGGGGCGCTGTCGCAGGCGGGCCGCAAGCAAGAGGCCGAGGCGCTGTACACGAAGTACGTCGCCACGCGCAGCGCACACCTGCCCAAGACCTTCCAGGACGCCATGGCGCAGATGGAGCAGCGGCTGCACATGGCGCCGATTCCACAGGCGCGGCTGGATTGGGCGTGGTCGCTGCGCGGCGACGCCAATGCGGACCGCGCGGATTGGGAACGCCGCGCGCGCTGGGGCCACATGATCGACCATCTGCTGTTCGACTGGCTGGAATGCCGCGAAGACGATGTCGAAGAGGCCATGCAGTTGCTGGGCGAACTGGATACCGGCGAGCGCTTTTTCGCGCCGCTGCTTGCGGCCGGCAAGGGCGTGGTGGTGGCGACCGCGCACGTCGGCCCCATGTATGCCGGGCTGATGGCGCTGGAGCTTCTGGGCATTCCGTCGCGCTGGCTCGCCACCGCGCCCACGGTGGCCCAAAGCAGCTATGCCACGGCCTTGATTTCCACCGCCGATCAAACCGAGGCGCAGGTGGCCAAGGCCTGCATGCGCGCCATCAACTCGGGCTTCGTGCTGTGCCTGGCCATCGACGGCGCGGCGAATCCCGCCGCGCCCCGCACCACCTTCGAAGGTCAGGAAGTAACGTATTCCAGCTTTGCGTCGCACCTGGCGCATCGCATGGGCGTGCCGTCGGTGTTCTACGCGCCGCGCTGGGAAAACGGCCAGGTGACGTACACGCTGGCCATGCTGCCGGCGGCCAATCCTGGCGAAGACGCGGACGCCTACGCGCTGCGATGGCAGAAGGCGTATTTCGAACGGTTGCGCGAACACGTGGCCGGCCCCCCTGAAAATCTGCGCTTGAGCGGCGGCATCTGGCGTCATGTGCAGTCAGCGGATCGCTCCGCGCAGCAATAGGAACAAGCCTTGATGAAGTCTGCAATGAAAACGATGCGTTGGCTGCTTGCCGTGGCCCTGCTGCAAGGCGGGGTGGCGGCCGCGAATGAAGCCTGCCCCAGCCCGGACGAACACTGCCCGCTCGTTTCATCGCTGCTGTCTCAACGCGAAGGCTACGGCGCCAAGGCCACGGGCGGCCTGGGCGGCAAGTTCATCGAGGTGACGTCCGACCAGGATTCGGGGCCGGGCACCTTGCGCGCCGCGCTGGCGCAAGCCAAGAAGGGTCCGACCTGGATCCGCTTCGCATCCGATATGACGATCGTGCTGGACAAGCAGCTGCGCGTGCCCTCGAACGTGACGATCGACGGGCGCGGCAAGCGCGTTGCCTTGATCGACGACGGGCTGGGCGTGTACGGCGTGCAGAACGTCATCCTGACGCACCTGACCATCGACGGCCGCCTGAACCGGCTGACGCAGGCCGTGAACGTGGCCAATGGCAGCCGCGATGTGTGGGTGGACCATATGGATCTGTCGCGCATGTCGGACCGGCTGCTGAACGTGAAGAACGGGTCCACCGACGTGACAATTTCATGGACCAAGTTCCATAACTCGAACAAGGTCATGCTGCTGAACAACATCACGTCCAAGAATCTGTTCCAGAACTACGAACGTGATTCGATCGCCCGCGTGACGCTGCATCACAACTATTTCTTCAACACCGTGCAGCGCAATCCGCGCGGGCAGTTCGGCACGTTCCACCTGTTCAACAACCTGCTTGAAGACTGGGATTTCTACGGCATGAGCTTCAGCCTGGAAGCCAAGGCGCTGGTCGAAGGCAACATCTTCAACAACACGGCGCAGCGCAAGTGCGTCGAGCCCGAATTCTTTCCCACGGTGGAAGGCGTCAACGTCAATTACTGCCACTACATTCCCATTGCCGCCAAACGCAGCGCGCTGGACAACGGCGAGTCGGATCGCGGCGCGTACGAGAAATTGAAGTCGCAGCACGGCTACACGCGCGACTACAAAGCCTTCCTGCGCCTGAAAGACAACCTGTACCTGGGCGATGCCAAGCCGGTGTTGCAGGACTACCGACCCGATGCCGCCCCGACGCCGCCGTATTGTTACGGCTACGAGCACCCGACGCCGGAATTGGCCGACAAGATCCGCAAGTTTGCCGGCAACACCGGTGGCGATACGCCCCTGCCTGCATCAAGAACCGGGTCTGGCTGCGGCGGCTAGGCGTCAAGGCTGCGCGACAAAAAACTGTCCACTCTGAGATACACCCGGGTTGTTGTCCCCCTGAAATTGCGACGCAACGTGTTGCAATAAGCGTAACAACGTTTACAAATTCGTCCCGCCAAGGACGAGGGGACAGTGACCATGAGTCAAACACCACGATACCTGCGCCGCCCGCAGGGTTCGAACTGGGGCGATTTCGGCCACGACGACCAGTTGGGCACGCTGAACCACCTGGACAGCCAGGCGCGTCTGGCCGCCGTCGCTGAAATCAAGACCGGGATTTCGTTTTCGCTCAGCTTGCCGTTGACAGTGCCGCGCGCGCCCGTGCTGAACCCGCGCCGCAAGGGGCCGTCGATCCAGCCCGCCGAGAAAAACGGCGTGCCGGTGTACCGATATCCCCTGGGCCTGGACGTGCCCGGCGCCACCGACGTCGTCAGCGACGACCGCGTCACGCTGTCGCCGCAGTACTCCACGCAATGGGACGCACTGGGCCATGTGGGCTCGATGTATGACGCCCACGGTACGGGCCAGCCGCGGCCCACCGGGTACAACGGCTTTACCGTCAGCGAGCCTTCCACCGACAACTTCACCGGCACGCAAGACCTGTCCATCGCGCCGATGGCGCGCCATGGCATCCAGGGGCGCGGCGTGATGGTTGACCTGCGCGCCCGCTTTGGCGATGAACAACGCAAGGTGTCGTACCGCGACCTCATGGACGTGATCGAGGCCGACGCGGTGCAAGTGCGGCCCGGCGACGTGCTGTGCCTGCACACTGGCCTGGCCGACCTGGCGTTGACGCTGGGCGAGCACGAACAGGAACGGCTCAAGACCAGCTGCTGCGTGCTGGACGGCGCGGACGCGCAACTGCTGGCCTGGATCAAGGACAGCCGCATTGCCGCCATCGCGGCGGACAACCACGCCGTGGAACTGCGCAACCATCAGCTGGACGCAGGCCCCGGGCCGCTACTGCCCTTGCACGAACAATGCCTCTTCAAGCTGGGCCTGCCACTGGGCGAGCTCTGGCATCTGACCCCGCTGGCGCACTGGCTGCGCCAGCATGGCCGACACGCTTTCTTCCTGACCGCCGCACCCATGTACGTGCCCGGTCTGGTCGGCGCGCCGGTCAACCCCATCGCGACCGTCTGACCCCGTCAGGCGGATCGCGCAACGATTCATCATCAATCGAATATCCCCGTCGGGGAGTTGTGAGGAGCACACATGAAGAAGACCCGTTTCGCGGCCTTGGCCGCATTGCGTCCGCTGGTTGCGGCCATCGGCCTGGTCGGCGCAGTCGGCGCGGCCAACGCCGCCGGCTATCCCGAGCAGCCCATCACGATGGTGGTGCCGTATTCCGCCGGCGGCGGCGCTGACAACGCCGCGCGCATCATCGCCCAGGGCATGAGCGAAGTAGCCGGCCAAAGCGTCGTGATCGAAAACAAGGGCGGCGCCAGCGGCTCGATCGGTGCGGCCTTCGTGGCACGCGCCAAGCCGGACGGCTACACGGTGCTGTTCGACGCGTCCGCGTTCTCGATCAACCCGGTGCTGCGCAAGCTGCCCTACGACGCGAAGAAGGACTTCGTGCCGGTCTCGCAAGCGGTCAGCGTGCCCAACATCCTGGTGGCGGCGCCGGGCTCGGCGTTCAACAACCTGCCCGACTTCATCAAGGCCGCGCGTGCCAACCCCGGCAAGTACACCTTTGCCTCGTACGGCCCCGGCAGCCTGGCGCAGATGGCTGCTGAACTGCTCAAGAAGGACGCGGACGTGAACGTGGTGCACGTGCCCTACAAGGGCGGCGCGCCGGCCATCGTGGACGTCATGGGCGGACAGGTGGACGTGTACTTCGCCAACGCGGCATCCAGCCTGAACTACGTCAGCGGCGGCAAGCTCAAGGCGCTGGCCGTGTCCTCGGCCAAGCGCATGCCGGAATTGCCCAATGTGGCCACGGTCGGCGAAGCCGGCATCAAGAATTTTGACGTGGTCGAATGGAACGGCCTGTTCCTGCCCGCCGGCTCCAGCCCGGAAGTGGTCGCCAAGCTGCAAGACCTGGTGCAAAAGGCGCTGGCGCGTCCCGAAACGCGCGACAAGCTGGCCAAGCTGGGCCTGACCCCCGTGGGCAGCAGTGCCGCCGACTTTGCCAAGTTCGTCGACGCCGAGCAAGTGCGTTGGGCCGAGGTCGTGAAAGCCAATAACATCACGGTGAACTGATCCACCGACGGGAACGGGCGCGGCGTTGGCCCGTTCCCTTGTCAACCCGTTGCAGGGAGAAGCACACGATGAGCCGAGAAGAAGACTTCGAGCGCGGCCTGGCGAACCGCCGCGCTGTGTTGGGTGACGAATGGGTGCAGCGTTCGCTGGACCGCGCCACCACGTTCACCGCCGACTACCAGAACATGATCACGCGTTACGCGTGGCACGATATCTGGAGCCGTCCGGGCTTGCCGCACAAGGCGCGCCGCATGATGGTGCTGGCCGTGACGCTGTCGCTGGGCCGCTGGGAAGAATTCGAGCTGCACGTGCGCGCCGCGCTGACCGCGCCGGATGAGTCGCGCCTGACGCCCGATGAGTTGAAAGAAGTGCTGTTGCAGAATGCCATCTACGCCGGCGTGCCGGCGGCCAATACGGCGTTCAATCTGGCGCAGAATATTTTGCGTGAGGTGGCTGCGCAGATTGGCTATGACCTGGCGTCGGCGGACCCCCGGCAAGCGGATCTGTTTGGCGCGGGCTCGCAGCCGCAGCCGTAGCGTGCGACGCGGCCTGATCGGCGTCGGGGCTGCTTTGCGTTGACGCTGGCGTCGCGGGGGTCGTCGGCGCATCCGACTCGAAGCGTCCGCCCAGCGCCAGATGCAGGTTCACGCGCTGCACCAGCCTTTCGGCGCGCACGTGCATCAGGTCGCTTTGCACGCGCAGCGCGTCGCGCTTGCGCTGCAATACGTCGAAGTCGTCAAACTGGCCGATCTGGCGTTGCACCTGCGCCAACGCCAGCGCGCGGCGGCTTTCGGAATACTGGCGTTGCAGCGATTGCTCTCGCATCGCCAACTGCTGCTCGCCGGTCAAGCCGTTTTCCACTTCGGCCATGGCGCCCAGGATGGCGCGCGCGTACAACGCCAGCGCTTCCCGCTGTTGTTCCGTGCGCAATTCGAGCGTGATCTGGCGACGGCCGGCGTCAAATAGCGGCCAGGCCAACGAGGCGCCCACGGGGAAGACCCAGCTTTGCATGCTGGTGGCCAAGCCGGAATAGTCTTTGGTAAAGCGCCCCGCGCCGGCAAATATCGCAATGGTGGGCAGGCGCGCTGCCTTGGCTTCCTCGGCGCCGAAAAAGGCCGCCACGAGGCGTTCGCGCGCGGCCACCAGGTCAGGCCTGCGGTCCAGCAGCGCCAGCGGCAAGCCGGGCGCCAGCGGCGCGGGCGAATCGGGAATGGCTTCGTCCGCCTGCGCGACGCCGGCGGGGTAGCGTCCCAACATCAATTCCAACGCGCGCAGCGCTTGCACCCGCGCCAGTTCGCGCTGGGCCACCACGTCCGCCGCCGCGGCCACCTGCTCGGACCACTGCGCCACTTCAAATTCACCGACCCGGCCGATACTGCGACGGTATTGGATCAGCTTGAGCTGGTCGCTTGTTGCACTTTCCAGTTCGCGAGCCAGCGCAAGCTGCCCGCTTGCCTCCAGCGCCGCGAGCCAGCTTTTTGCGGTCAATGCCCCGATGGACTGGCGCGCGTAGGCGTAGTCGGCTTCCGATGACCGGTAGCCCGCCTCGCCGGACAGTTTCTCGGCCCTTGCCCTGCCCCACAGGTCCAGCTCCCAGTTCATCAGGACGGCGTAGCCGTTGGCGGAAAACGCACTGCCCGGCGTCGGGTCCGTGGCCGCGCGTGCGCCAATGCCTACCGTGGGCAGCAACGATGCGCCCGCCAGCCGCGCCTGGTGCGCGGCCTGCTGCATCCGGCTGGCCGCCACGCGCAGGTCCACATTATTAGCAAGCGCTTCCTCGATCAGCGCTTGCAAGGTGCCTGTCCGCGGAAACCCCGCCCACGCGGGCTCGAACGCGGCAGCCTGCGCGCTGGTCGTCCACGCCGGCGGCACATCGGTACCGGCCATGGCGTCCTTGACCATGGCATCGTCTGCCGGCCGGTTCAGGTTGGCGCAGCCGGCCATCAACATGGCCATGCATGCCAGGGGCAGCGCGCGGGAAAGAAGGGTCGGGGGCGCGGACATAGGCAAGGCCGGTCAGTGCAGCTTGAGAACCAGGTAGTCCAGTTTGGACGACACGCGGAAGATGACTTTGCGCACCATATGCAGCGCGCGCAGGCTGTCTGTGTAGATGGCGGCGTTGCCTCGCGCGCCCATCGCAAACATGATGTCCTCGGGCGCTTGCAGGTCTATGCGCACCGCGTATTGCATCGGCGCGGCGGCGCTGGCGCCTTCCGCCGTGGTGCCCGGCAAGGCGCCGGACGCCTGGAACTGGCCTTGTGATGTGGCCCACACAATGGAATCGACGCTGCCTTTGAACACGCGGCCGGGGATGGTGCGCAAGGACACCTCGACCTCGTCGCCCGGCTTGACCTTGGTCAGTTGGTTTTGATCGAAGAACGCGATGACCTGCTGCGAGGTTTCAACGAACGACATGATGGGCCGCAAGGGGATCGCGGCGGCATACGAGCCCACGCGCGCTTGCAGGTTGATGGCGTATCCGTCCGCCGGGGCATACAGCGTGGTTTGCGCCAGCTCCCACTTGGCCGTGTCCAGTTCGGCTTTCACCTGCGCCACGGCGGCCTGGTCGCCTTCGTACATGGCGCCGATGTTCAGGCGGATTTTTTGTTCCGCTTCGCGCGCGGCTTCCCAGTTGGCTTGGCGTACCTTTAGCTCGCTTTGAAAGCTCTGCACGTCGTATTGACTACCGGCGCCGCGCGCGGCCAGCGCGGTGCTTTGGCGCAGCCGCATGCGCGCCAGATCGACCTGCGCCAACGCCGCCGCCGTCATCGCCTTGGCCGAGGACAAATCCCGGTCCAGCGATTGCTGCGTGGCCTGCGCATCGATCAGCTTGGCTTCCAGTTGCCGCAATTTCAAACGATAGGGCTCGTCGTCCAGGCGCAGCAGCACGTCGCCCTTCTTGATCAGTCGATTGCCTTCGACGGCAATTTCAACCACGCGACCGGTCACGCGGGGAACGACTTCGACGACGTAGTTGGTCACGCGCAATTCAGCGGACGAAGGCGTGACGACGTTGATGATGAAAATAAGTGCGGTCAGGCCAGCCGCACCCACAGCCACCACGCCGACCTGCGATTGAATATTCCAGGGCAGCAGCTTCAGCTTGATGAAGATCAGCCACACCAGCACGCCGTAGAAGAGAGCAATGAGTTCAAGCATGCAAACCTCCTGGACAAGTGCGGCATCCACATGTCGCGCAAACACGCCCACGCGACACGTACCCCTTTGGCGCGCCGGTCATCAACCGTCGGGTCGGGATGGAGGGGGCGGTAGATCGGCGGCGGGCGTGGTGACCGGCGCCTCATGGTGCGTGTCGCGGCCATACGCCATCTGATAACCGATGGGTTTGGTGTGCGCCCACAGCCAGGCAAAGGGCCACAGCATGCCGCCGAACGCCAGGGATAAAAGGCATAGCGATTTGATGGCTTCGGCTTGCGGGTGGTGGCGCTTTTCGGCGATGACTTCCGGCAGGACGTGCAGCTTCCAGAATATCCAGACGGCCAGGATGGGCACCAGAACCAGCACCACCCAGACCAGCACGTCGGCGATGGCGTCTTCCCAATGGCCCGCCGCGGCGTGCCCGGTGCCCGGCGCCATTGCGGCAGCAACGGCAAAGGCCACGGCAAATCCATGTCGTGAACGGGCTAAAGACATTTCGCGCCCCTTTTCCCTATGGGATGCCAATAACTCAACCGTTGCCAAGGTGGCTTATTGCGAAACAGCAAATTGATTTTCGCCAGTGACCCAAGCATGTGTCTATGCTAATTTCGGCAATATGTTGTCAGATCCACGTCGTCGGTACCTTGCCAGGGGAAACAGATGGATCTTCATCATTTCAAGTCGTTCGATTCCTACGCCGACGCCATCTTCGACGCCCAGGCACGCGTATTTCTCTTGGGAAGCGGGGGCGGGGGGTGGCGTATCAGCCGTTTCGACATTGACGGCATCGACCTCCAGCAGGGTAGCGCCGCCGTTTCAAACGTGTGCGAAGCGGTGTGCCGGTCTACTCACCTGACGTTGCTGTTGTCGCAGCCTTCTCCCTGCCAGGCCTGGCTGAATGGGGCGCCCTTGAATGCGGCGGCGCTGGGCATCCTGGCGCCGGGCAAGGGTTACGTCTTTCGCGCGGCAGGGCCCAACGAATGGATCAGTATCGCGTTGCCGGTTGATGCCGAGCTGTTCACAGGCGATGGCCTGCTGGCGCAGACGCTCAGGCGTTGGCGTAGTACAGGCGGCATGGAAAAAACAGACCCCCTGCAATGGGGCGCCCTGCGCGAAGCGGCCCTGATGGCGATGACCCCGGCTTGTCCGCCGGCGATCGGCCGCCGCTTGATCGAACGCCGGCTGTTTGACCTGATGGCCTGTCGTTTGCCGCACGACCGGTGCAAGGGCCGCCCCTCGTCATCGCTGGCATGGTTGTGCGACGCCACGCTGACGGTCTTTCGCGAGCGTAATGAGAACGCCCACGTCGAAGACATACGCCGGGGCCTGAAAATCAGCGAGCGCGGTTTGCGCGACTTCTTCCAAACGTGTTTCGGCATGGGCCCAGGACATTATCTTTGCCTGCGCAAGCTTCACGACGTGTATTGGGACCTGGCATCAGGCGAGGACAAACGGATGACGGTGGCCGACTGCTTCTTGCAGCATGGCTATCCCTATTCCACGCATTCCGCGGCGCAATACCGCGCGCTGTTCCTTGAAACGCCTTCCGCAACGCGCAATCGTTTTCATCCGCAATAACGGTGCGAACGCCGTGCGCACGGGGCGCGATTCTGGTGATTCGAACCTGACGATTTTTCGCCGGAATCATCATGGACCTTCAATTGCGACTCGGCTCACAATGCCCGATGGGCCGATCAAGGAGCGAGATGATGAAAACCGAAAAAGCAATCGCAAAGGACGAACCCGTCAGCGCCGCACTTGAAAACGGCGCGCCCGGTGTCGCGGGGTTGTCGGCAAAGAAGTACGAGCGCGAACTGGCCAAGCTTCATGTTGAACTGGTCAAGCTTCAGCAATGGGTGGTGCACAGCGGGGCAAAGGTCTGCATCCTGTTCGAAGGGCGCGACGGCGCGGGCAAGGGCGGCACCATCAAGGCCATTACCGAGCGGGTCAGCCCACGGGTCTTTCGCGTGGTGGCGCTGCCGTCGCCCACCGACCGCGAAAAAACGCAGATGTACGTGCAACGCTATCTGCCGCATTTGCCGGCGGCCGGCGAAATCGTGATTTTCGACCGCAGTTGGTACAACCGCGCCGGCGTGGAACGCGTCATGGGGTTCTGCACCAAAAGCCAGGCCAAGGCGTTCTTGAAAGCGGTGCCGCTGGTCGAGCGCGCCATCATCGATTCCGGCGTGATCCTGATCAAGTACTGGCTGGAAGTCAGTGAGGCCGAGCAGACGCGGCGGCTACAGGCGCGTATTCACGACGAGCGGAAAATCTGGAAGCTGTCCAAGCTGGATCTGGATTCGTACAGCCATTGGTATGACTATTCGCGCGCCCGCGACGAGATGTTCGCGCAAACGGACACGGACTACGCGCCTTGGTTCGTGGCGGATTCCAATAACAAAAGACGGGTGCGGCTCAATATCATCAGCCACCTGCTCAAGAGCATTCCGTACAAGGCGCTGCCCCGGGCAAAGATAACGCTGCCCAAGCGGCAAAAGCCGCAGGGCTACCGCGAGCCCGAGCGCGCGGTCCGCAGCGTTCCGACTGTGTTCTAGGAATTCGGCGGCCGCCAAACCCGAGCGTCCGGGGCGAGTGGTATCTTGTGTCTGTTTTTTATGTAGATGCATAGGCAGACGCCACCCGCCCCATGTCCGACCACGTACCTTCCGCGCCGACCACCCCGTCCGACGAGCCCCAAGCCATCCACCGGCCTTTCGTCCAGAACGTGGGCACGCGGCGCATGCTGCATTTCACTCAGAAAGAAATCCAAAGCAGCATGTCGCTGCTGAATCCCGACGCGCTGGAAATCGAATACACGCGCATGATGATGGGCTTCGTGCTGTTCAACCCCGAGCCCGCGCGCATCCTGATGGTGGGCCTGGGCGGCGGCTCGCTGCCCAAATTCTGCTATCGCTACCTGGCCGGTGCCGACATTGAAGTGGTCGAGATCGACCCCGCCGTCATCGCCCTGCGCGAGGCCTTCATGGTGCCACCCGACAACGTCCGCTTTCGCGTGGTGCAGGCCGACGCGGCCGACCACTTGCGCGGCCTGTCGGACCATGCCGATGTGATTTTCCTGGACGGCTATGGCGTGGGTGGCATTCCGGATGCGCTGTGTTCCGAAGCGTTCTACGCCGACTGCCATCGCGCACTGCGCGAGAACGGCATCCTGGTCATCAACTACCACGTGAACCACCCGATGCATCACGAGTACCTGGCGCGCGTGCGGGCCTCGTTCGGCTCGTCAATGTTTGAAGTGGTGGATGACGACATGACCAACAGTGTCGTGTTCGCCTGCAAGGGCGACTTGCTGAACGATCCGGCCGCGGCCGAATTGAAGCGTCCCGCCGCCATCCCCCGCGACGCGTGGCGTCAGCTGATGCCGACGCTGCGCGTCATCGGGGCCACGCTGGAACTCAGATAGCCTTGCGGATCCGCACGGGGATGGACTTGTAGCTGGGCGTGCCGCTTTGCTTGTCCTGGTAGTCCAGCGGGCAAAGGTTGTTGGCTTCCGGGTAGTACGCGCCGACGGACCCGGGCGCAATGTCGTAGGCAATGGCGGTCAGCCGAAGATGGCGGTGCGATTCGCCCGGCAGGCCGGTGTTGATGTCTACCTCGTCCCCATGTTCCAGGCCAAGGCGCGCCAGGTCGGCCGCGTTCATGAACAGCACGTCGCGCCGTCCGAACACGCCGCGATAGCGGTCGTCCAGCCCGTAGATGGTGGTGTTGTATTGATCGTGGCTGCGCAGCGTGGTCAGCGTCAGCGTGTCGGACGCTGCGGCCGGGTCTTCGCGCAGGCCCTTGAACGGCAGGAACCGCGCCTTGCCGGACGGCGTCTTCCAGATGCGTTCCGTGGGCGGCAACGGCAAGCGAAAGCCACCGGGCTTCAGGATGCGTTCGTTGTAGCCCCGGAAGTCCGGGTACACCTGTTCGATCAGGTCGCGGATGCGGCCGTAGTCTTCCACCAGGTGCAGCCATGGCACGCGGCTGTGCGGCAGCGTGGCAGCGGCCATGGCGGCGATGATGGCGGGTTCGGAACGCAGGTGTTCCGAGGCCGGCGCCAGCTTGCCGCGCGAGGCATGCACCATCGACATGGAATCCTCGACCGTGATCGACTGCGCGCCGCCGGCCTGCACGTCGCTTTCGGTGCGGCCCAGCACCGGCAGGATGATCGACTCGCGGCCGATCAGCAGGTGCGAGCGGTTCAGCTTCGTGTTCATGTGTACCGCCAGGTCCAGCCGGCGCATGCCGGCTTCGCACTGGTCGGTGTCGGACAGCGCCATCGCCAGGTTGCCGCCCAGGCAGATCAGCGCGCGCGCCGAGCCGTCGACCATGGCCTTCATCGCGTCCACGGCGTCGTGGCCGTGGCGCTCGGGCGGGCGGAAACCAAACGTCTTTTCAAAATTGTCGAACATCACCGGATCGATCTTTTCCGTGATGCCCACCGTGCGATTGCCCTGCACGTTGGAATGCCCGCGCAACGGGCAGATGCCGGCGCCCGGCTTGCCGAAGTTGCCGCGCATGAGCAGCAGCGCGGCAATCTGCTGCACGTTTTGGGTGCCGCGCGCGTGCTGCGTGATGCCCATGCCGTAGGTCACGATGGTGGCATTTGATCTGGCGTAGGCGGTGGCCACGGCCTCCAGGTCCGCGCGGGACAGGCCGCTGGCCGCTTCGATGTCGTGCCACGGGGTGTCGTCCAGGTCCTGCACATAGTCGTCGAAGCCTTCCGTGTGCTGGGCAATGAAGTCATGGTCCAGCACGCCGGGCGCGTCGCGGTCCGCCGCCACCAGCGCCTTCATGATGCCCTTGAGCGCGGCCGCGTCGCCGCCGACCTTCACCTGGTAATACGTGGAGGCGATGCGGGTAGACCCCAGCGTGCCCATCTCGACCGGGTTCTGCGGATCGGCAAAGCGTTCCAGCGCGCGCTCGCGCAAGGGGTTGAACACGATGATGGGCACGCCGCGCCGCGCGCACTCGTGCAAGGTGCCCATCATGCGCGGATGGTTGGTGCCCGGGTTGTGGCCCATCGAGATGATGAGGTCACACGTGTCGAAGTCGTCCAGCGATACCGTGCCCTTGCCGATGCCGATGGCTTGCGGCAGGCCGACGCTGGTGGCCTCGTGGCACATGTTCGAGCAATCGGGAAAGTTGTTGGTGCCCAGCTCGCGCGCGAACACGCTGAAGAGAAAGGCGGCTTCGTTCGAGGCGCGGCCCGACGTGTAGAACTCGACCATGTCGGGGTCGGGCAATGCCGACAACGTGGCGCCGATGCGGGCGAACGCGGCGTCCCAGCCGATGGCTTGATACGTGTCGCTGGCCGCGTCGTACGCCAGGGGGTGCGTCAGGCGGCCGGCGTCTTCCAGGTCGTGGTCGCTCCAGGTCAGCAGTTCGGTGACGGTATGCGCGGCAAAGAACTCGGGCGTGACGCGCTTCTTGGTGGCTTCCCACGTGACGGCCTTGGCGCCGTTTTCGCAGAACTGGAAGGTCGACGTGTGCGCCTTGTCGGGCCACGCGCAGCCGGGGCAGTCAAAGCCGTCGGGCTTGTTGGTGCGCAACAGCAGCACGGGCGCTTCGGCGATGCGCATCTGGTCGGCGACGGCTTGCGCCGTGGCCTTGAGCGCGCCCCAGCCGCCTGCGGGTGCGTCGTAGCGATGGATGCCGGTCAGGTTGCGTGGCTTCATGAATTCACTTTTTTCAAAACAACGGCCACGTTTTAAACGTTTTTTGCTGAATACCGCATGTCGCGCCAAAAGTCTCGTTATTTCAATTTGTGACAAAACTATTCATTTGCTTATAATGCCGGCTCGATTCAATAACGATTAGAGGCTTGCCCGCCGCGACTGCGGTGGCGCCGGCAGGAGAAGAAGATGTTGAACAAGGTCGTAAAGATGGGCGCGCTGGCCGTGTTGGCGGCGGCAATTTCCGGTTGCGCCACCGAGCGCTCGCAAGCGCTGGTGGTGCCGGCCACGCAGGCGGCGGCCAAGCCGTATCAAGGCGTGCGCAGCCCGATCTCGGTCGGTAAATTCGATAACCGCACCAACTATCTGCGTGGCGTGTTCTCGGACGGCGTCGACCGTCTGGGCGGCCAGGCCAAGACGATCGTGGTCAGCCATCTTCAGCGCAGCGGTCGCTTCCAGGTCATGGACCGCGACAACCTCTCCGAAATCAAGCAGGAAGCCGGCTTCAACAAAAAGGCCAACCAGATCAAGGGCGCGCGCTATGTCGTGACCGGCGACGTCACCGCGTTCGGCCGCAAGGTCACCGGCGACCAGCAGCTGTTCGGCATCCTGGGCCGTGGCAAGGAACAAGTGGCGTACGCCAAGGTGGACCTGAACGTGGTCGACGTGACGACGTCCGAAGTGGTGTATTCGGCATCGGGCGCGGGCGAGTACAGCCTGTCGAACCGCGAAGTCATCGGCTTTGGCGGCACCGCCAGCTACGACTCCACCCTGAACGGCAAGGTCCTGGACCTGGCCATCCGTGAGGCGGTGGACCGCCTGGTCGACGGCATCGAGCAAGGCGCCTGGCAGCCTTCCGCCAACTAAGGAGACTTGCCATGTTGAAACTACAGGCGATGCGTCGCCCGGATGCGCTTGCGCGCGCCGGGCGCGGTTTGGCGGTAGCCGCCGCGGTGGGTCTCTTGAGTGCATGCGTGCAGCAGCCCAAATCGATGTACAGCTGGCAGGCCTATCAGCCGTCTGTCTATGCGTATCTGAAGGAAGACGGGTCGGATAACGCGGTGCAGGCTCAAGCCCTGGAAAAGAACATTGAAACCGCGCGTGCGGCCAATGTTGAGTTGCCGCCGGGCTTTCGCGCGCACCTGGGCATGCTGTACCTGAAGATGGGTGACGGCGACAAGGGCGTGGAGCAACTGCAAAGCGAGAAGGTGGCTTTTCCGGAATCCACGCCGTTCATGGACTTCCTGATGCGCAACGTCGGCAAGCCCGCGGCGTCCGTTGACGCCACGTCCGCCACCCCGGCATCCGCCGATGCGGCAGCCTTGAAGAAGGGATCGTGATGATGACCCGCTTGTTCCGAATCGGCCTGTTGGCCGCCGTCGCCATGCTGGCCGGTTGCGTCGCGCCGCAGCAGCACGTGGACTACACCGCTTTCCGCGAAAGCAAGCCGGCGTCGATCCTGGTGCTGCCGCCGCTGAACACGTCCGTGGACGTGGCCGCCACGGCCGCCGTGCTGTCGCAGGCCACGCGGCCCCTGGCGGAATCGGGCTACTACGTGATCCCGGTCGGTGTCATGGACGAAACCTTCAAGCAGAACGGCCTGAGCTCCCCGGATGAAATCCACGGGCTGCCCGGCGCCAAGCTGCGCGAGATCTTCGGCGCCGACGCGGCCTTGTACATGACGGTAAAGCAGTACGGCGCCAGCTATGCCGTAGTGTCCAGCAACGTCACGGTGGCCATCGATGCCGAACTGATCGACCTGCGCAACGGCGCCAAGCTGTGGTCGGGCAGCAAGCAGGTGGTGCAGGCCAGCAACAGCAGTGGCGGCCTGATCGGCATGCTGGTGCAGGCGATGGTGGACCAGATCGTCAACACGCTGTCGGATCGCAGCTATGGCGTGGCCGGCACGACCAACCACATGCTGCTCAGCGCGGGCCAGCCCGGCGGCATCCTGTACGGGCCGCGCTCCCCGCGCTACGACACGCAGTAATCCTGCCCGACGTATCAGTCCCAGGCCGCGGCCAGCCCTTCGGGGCTGACTTCGCGGCCGTTTCTTTCCAGCGTGGCGATTTGCGCCATGTCTTCGTCGGTCAGGCGCAGTTGCAGGGCCAGCAGGTTGCTGGCCAGGTTGTCGCGCCTGGTCGATGACGGGATCACCGAATAGCCCAGCTGTAGCGCCCAGGCCAGCGTCACCTGGGCGGGCGTGGCGTTGTGTCGCTTCGCAATCTGCTGGATCACCGGGTCCTTCAGCACCCGGCCATACGCCAGCGTCATGTACGACGTGACGTGGATGCCCTGCTCTTTCAGGAACGCGGTCAGCGTGGCGTTCTGCAAGTACGGGCTGAGCTCGATCTGATTGGTGGCGATGGCCTCGCGGCCCACGGCGGCGATGGCCGCGCGGGTTTGCGCGATGGGAAAGTTCGAGATACCGATCTGGCGCGTCAGCCCCTGCGCGCGCGCCTCGGCCAGCGCAGTCATGCATTCGTCGATGGACACGCCGTTGCCCGGCGCGGGCCAGTGGATCAAGGTCAGGTCCACATAGTCGCTTCGCAGCTTGGCCAGGCTGTCCTTCAAGCTGGGCACCAGCTTGTCGCGCCCGGTGTTGGGCACCCAGATCTTGGTGGTGATGAACAGCGCATCGCGCGCCACGCCCGATTGCGCAATGGCCTGGCCCACGTCCGCTTCGTTCTCGTAGATTTGCGCCGTGTCGATGGCGCGGTAACCCACGTCCAGCGCGTTGCGCACCGAATCAATGACGACTTGTCCTTGCAGCCGGAACGTGCCGACGCCAAAACGGGGAATGCTCATGTAAAACTCCGAAAGGGGGAAAGATCCAGGCGCCCATGGCCCGGGAATGCAGCCAGTGTGCCCGCCGGATCCTTGCCCAAAAAGCCCCATATCGGCGAAATACTTTTGATATAACGTCAAATATGAAAACGACGCTGGACGAAATGCAGGTCTTTATCGCCGTGGTGGATAGCGGCTCCATCACCGCTGCCGCCGAGGTGCTGGGCCAGACCATCTCGGCCACCAGCCGCACCATGAGCCGGCTGGAAGAAAAGCTGCAAACCACGCTGATGCGCCGGACCACGCGCAGGCTGGCGCTGACCGAAGAAGGCCGCGCGTATCTTGAGCAGGTGCGCCGCATCGTTGCGGCGGTCGAAGAAACCGAAGACCTGATGAATGTGCGGCGCAATCAGCCCGCCGGGTTGTTGCGCGTGGACGCGGCCTCGCCCTTCATGCTGCACGTCATCGCGCCGCTGGTGCCCGGCTACCGCAAGCGGTATCCGCAAGTGGAGCTGGAACTGAACAGCAACGAAGGCAACATCGATCTGCTGGAACGCCGCACCGACCTGGCCATCCGCATCGGCCGATTGAAGGATTCGTCGCTGCACGCGGTGCCGCTGGGTCAGAGCCGCGTGTGCGTGTTGGCCAGCCCGGCATATCTGGCGCAGCACGGCACGCCCAAGCGCGTGGCCGACCTCGCCCGCCACATGCTGCTGGGGTTCAGCCAGCCGGAGTCGTTGAACGAATGGCCGTTGCTGGATGCGGATGGGCAGGCGCTGCACATCAAGCCCGGCGTGCGCGCACACAGCGGCGAGACGCTGCGGCAACTGGCGCTGAACCATGGCGGCATCGTGTGCCTGTCGGATTTCATGACGCGGGCCGACCGCGAAGCGGGCGCGTTGCAGCAGGTGCTGCCGCGCCAGACGCAAGACGTCAGGCAGCCGATCAACGCGGTGTACTACCGCAACACCGCGATTTCATCACGCATCAAATCGTTCATCGACTATGTGGTGGATACGGTCGGGCCTGATGGATTCTCGGAGCCTGCCGGTCGGTGAGAGATGTGTCCAATGGAGACATCGGCATCGGGCCCGCCAAGGGCAAACGTATACTGCCCCCGTTTTAATTCCGGATAGCCCCAACCCCATGAGCATCTTCTCCCGCTTCTTCGGCCGCAAGGAAGAATCCGCCGACGCCCGCGCGCTGGTCGCCAACCCCGCCATTGAAAACCCGCTGAGCTTGCAGGTGCTGTTCGCCGAGCCCCTGGCGCTGGACGAGGACGGCTTGCGGGCGGCGTTGTGCGCGTATCACCCGTCGATGAGCGATGCCCGCGTCGAGATCGCGCCCGACATGCCCGAAGTGCTGGGCCTGGCCGGCTGGGGCGATCACGTGGTGCGGTTGGTGGGTTTTAACGCGCCCTATCCCAAGGATGCGTTGGAAGCCTGCGTGGCGTCGGCGCATTATCCGGGCACGGTCAAGGACGAAGTGCGCGCGCACGCCAGCCACATCGTTCTGTACTACGGGGGTTTTTCGCAAGATCCGCTGGAGCAGTACGTGGCGCTGGCCGCCGTGGCCGGCGCGTTGACCGGCTTTGGCGCGGTGGCGGTGTTGAACGAACATGCGCACACCTCGTTGCCGGCCGGCGTATTCGATGCCGAGTCGCTGGGTGAAGAAAGCCTGGACCTGCTGCGCGCGCTGCCGCTGAACATGCTGTATTGCGGCTTTGTGAAGTATGACGTGGATGGCGTGGCCGGCGTGTGGATGCGCACCTATGGCGCCGACCTGTTCAGCCTGCCCGACTTCGCGGCGCTGGCCCGTGGCCATGATGAAGGCGAGTACTACTCGAACATCTTCAACAACATCATGGGCTACATGCTGGAAAGCGGCGCGGAGCTGGCCGCCGGGCACACCATGCAGATCGGCGAGAACGCCTATATGAAACTGCGCGAGCCCACCCAGGAGGAATACTTCCTGGACGGGCCCGCGCAGGTACTCGTTGCCGAAATCATCACGGCGGACGAGATCAACGCGCCGCAATAATCGCGCGGCTCCCGGTGGCCGGCCACACGCGCAGGCCCAGCGCCAACGCTGCCGCGCCTGCCGCCACGACCGTCACGCCCGTCCAGCCCCAATGGGCCAGCGCCAGGCTGCCCAGCGCGCCACCGGCAGCCATGCCGATGAACACGCCCGTCATCAGGATGGCGTTCAGGCGGCTGCGGGCGGCCGGGTCGATGCCGTAGACGATGCTTTGATGCGCGATCAGCGAGGTCTGGATGCCCAGGTCAAAGCCGATGGCAGCACCCGCGATCAGCCACAGCGCGGCGTGCGGTGACAGGAACGGCAGAAAGATCATGGCGGCGAACGACACCATCGTCAGCCCGGCGCCCAGGCTCGCCACGGCGAGCGGACCACGGGTGTCGGCCACGCGGCCGGCCAGCGGCGCGGCCAACGCGCCGGCCGCGCCCGCCAGCCCGAAAGCGCCCGCCGCACCCGCGCCCAGGTGAAACGGCGCGCCATGCAGCATCACCGCCAAGGTCGACCAGAACGCGCTGAAGCCCAGCGACAGCAAGCCCTGCGCCGTGGCGGCGCGGCGCAGCCCGGGGTGCTGGCGCCACAGCGTTGCCAGCGAGCCCAGCAGCGCGGCGTACGACAGCTGCGCGGTCGGCACGAAGCGCGGCAGGCCACGCCACAGCGCCGCGCCCAGCGCCACGATGGTGACCGCCGCCGCCACGAACATGGCGCGCCAGCCGAACTGCTCGGCAACGAATCCGCTGACTACGCGGGACAACAGGATGCCCAGCAACAGCCCCGTCATCACGGTGCCGACGATCTTGCCGCGTTGCTCGACCGGCGCCAGATGCGCGGCGGCCGGCACGATGTCCTGCGCCAGCGTGGCGGACAGGCCGACCACGAAGCTGGCGGCCAGCAACAGGCCGATAGAGGGCGCGACGGCGGCGGCCAGCAACGCCACGCTAAGCACGGCGGCCTTGATGAGGATGATGCGCTTTCTGTCGTGGCGGTCGCCCAGGGGCGCCAGCATCAGGATGCCGAACGCATAACCCAGCTGCGTCAGGGTGGGGATCCAACCCAGCGTCTCGGCGCTGGCGTGGATGTCCACGCCCAGTACGCCCAGCATCGGCTGGCTGTAATACAGGGACGCTACCGACAGACCGGCGCCGATCGCCAGAAGGAAAACAAGTCCGCGCGATAAGGCAGCGGTAGAGGTGGGGGTTTGGGATGACATGGTGAGGTGTCCGAAAGATCATGTACGGGGCAGATTCTGGGCGCGCGCGTCCCGTTTTGGTAGCCGACTTGCGGGTACATCGGTTATACGATTGGCGTATGACCACCTCTGCCCCGCCCTCCGCGGCCGCCACCGCCGCCGCCACCGACCGCCTGCTGCTGATCGAGACCTTTGTGCGCATCGTCGAGGCCGGCAGCCTGTCGGCCGCCGCTGCGCAGCTGGGCGGCACGCAGCCCACCGTCAGCCGCCGCCTGCAATTGCTTGAACGCACCATGGGGGTGCGCCTGCTGCAACGTTCCACCCACGCGATCCGGCTGACTGAAGACGGCCAGCGTTGCTATGAACGCGCCAAGGAATTGATCGCTACCTGGCAATCGTTTGAAAGCGAGGTGCGCGGCGCGGGCGACGAGCCCATCGGTACGCTGCGCGTGGTGGCGCCGCACGCGTTCGGCCAGGACCAGTTCGTCGATCCGCTGGCCAGCTATCTGCGGCAGTATCCGAACATGCGCGTGGAATGGCTGCTGCACGATCGCATGCCGGACCTGATCGCCGAGAACGTGGACTGTGCGATTCGCGTCGGCGCGGTGACCGATCCATCCGTGATCGCCATCAAGCTGGGTGAAGTGCCACGCATCGTCATCGCGTCGCCTGACCTGCTGCAAGGCGAGCCCATCCCGCAACATCCCGACGACCTGGCGCGCCTGCCCTGGCTGGCGCTGCGCACGTTCTATCGCACCGAGGTCAGCCTGACGCATTGCGCCACGGGGGCAACTGAACGCTTCGGCATCCAGTCGCGTCTGTCCACCGATGGCCTGTACGCGCTGCGCAAGTCCGCGCTGTTGGGCCTGGGGGTGGCGCTGGGCTCGGCCTGGGCAATGCAGGAAGACCTTGCCACCGGCAGGCTGGTGCATCTGGCGCCTGATTGGCGCGCCGATCCGCTGCCGGTATTCCTGGTGTACGCGCCGTCGCGCTTTCAGCCGGCGCGTTTGCGTCGGTTCATTGAAATCATGCGCGAACACCTGCCGGTGGAGCTGGGCGGCGGCTGATGGCGCGCGACGACTCGTCGGCCAGCGCCGCCGGGCAAAAGCCGGGCGTAACCGGTGCACTGGCCGACGCGGGCGGCGATGCCGCGCGCGAGACCAGCACGGGCAGCAGCTCGGCGCGGCACGGGCGGCCATACAGCCAGCCCTGTCCGGTTGCCGCCGGCGCGCGTGCCAGGACATAGCGAGCTTGCTCGGGGCTTTCGATGCCTTCCACAATCACGTAGATGTTCATGCGGCGCGTCATCTCGAACACCGACTCCAGCACGGTCGCGGCCCAGTCGTTGGCGCTGACCCAACGGATCAGGGTGCGATCCAGCTTCAAACCGCTGACGCCCCACGTCAGCAGATTGCTCAGGTTGGCGTAGCCGGTGCCGAAGTCGTCAATGACCACACGAAACCCCGCTTGCAGATACTGCGCAATCAAGGTGCGCGGGTCGTCCACCACGAAGGCAAGCGACTCCGTAATCTCAAGCACGATGCGTTCGGGCGAGATACCGAATTCGCGTGTCGTTTCAAGCATGAACCGCGCAAACGAAATGTCTTCGATATCGCGCGGCGTCACGTTGATGCTGCAATAGAAATCACCCGGCTCGCGCAGCGCGATGCGCAGATCGGCCAACGTGGCGCGCACCACATACCGAGTCAGCTGGCGGCCCAGACCCGTCGCTTCCGCCCACGCAAAAAATGTCTCGGGTGCAATCGCGCCCAGCGTTTCATGGGGCCAACGCGCCAGCGCCTCGACCCCCACCGTGTGGCCCGACGACATGTTCGCCAGCGGTTGGTACACCATGTGGATATGGCCGCGTCGCATGGCGCGCTTAATGCGGTGGCGCACGCCCGGCGCGCCGCTGTACCAGCGATACAGCAGCAGGCTGAGCAATACGCCGCCGAAAGCGCCGGCCAGCGCGGGCACCAGCACGCCGCCTGCCGGTTGCGCCGTCGCGTCCAGATCGCGCGCATCCGCCGCCGTACTGAATGCGCCCACCGCCACGCCAAGCACAATCCCCGCCAGGATCAGCAGTAGAAAGTACGGCACACACGGCCGCATAAACCGATGAGAGATTGTCATGGGTGCGAAGAAAAAAAATTAACGTCAATACGCAAAAGAAATCGGTGCTTCCCGACGCGCGAATAATCTCGCGGTGACCATCTGGACACGTCCACCTGAGGTGCGAAACCGTCGAGCACGCATTAACTAATACGTTCCGAAGCGCGCGCTTGTTGCATGCTTGACGTTAATTTGCATTTGTTTTTGCACGCATATTTGCGAGCAACAACGCCGGCGCAATGAACGGTAATCCGCACCGCTAAATTTATGTATCCGTTCGTTTTTTCGCCCCGTATACTCCGCTGCATGGATCAGCCCCAAGCGCCGTAATGTCGGCGAGGTCGCTGACCAGGATGGCGCAAGACATGCCAAGAGAATTCTCCGCTCGTTTGGGGGCTGTGGAATCCGAACTCAGAGCGCTGTGGTTGCAGGCTCAGGCGGGTGATGAAACAGCGTATCGCGATGTATTAGGGCGAATCGCGCGCTTACTGCGGGCCTATTTGCGTCGTCGCATGGGCGGCTGGCAGGACGATGTCGAAGACCTGGTGCAGGAATGCCTGTTGGCATTGCATTTGCAACGCGCAAGCTATGACCCTACGCAGCCGCTGTCCGCATGGGTATATGCAATTTCTCGTCACAAGCTAATCGATTTCTGGCGGCGTAATCGGCGCTATGGTGCCCTTAACGATTCTATTGATGACGTGGACGAATCGCTGTTGGCCGGCGATGTCACGGAAACGACTTCTCATGTAGACCTTGCCCGTTTGCTTGCCGTATTGCCCGTTGCGCAAAGGCAAGCCATCGAGTTGACGAAGTTGGAAGGGTTAAGCGTGGCGGAAGCGGCCTCTCGGATCGGAATGTCAGAGGGTGCGATCCGGGTTCAAGTGCACCGTGGACTGAAAAGATTGAGCCAACTCGTCAAGGTGGTCATATAGTGAAAACGAAGGACTTCATCGACTTTCTTGCTACCGGCGCGGGGCCGGCCCCCGCTCCCAACACCACAAAGAAGCTGCGCACCGCCCTGTTGACCGGTTTGATCGCCAGCCTGGGAATTGGCCTGTTGGTCAACGGCGTCGTGTTAACGCCGTCCGCCTTTGCCGGCCGCTGGTTCAAGCTGGCCTACGCAATGTCTGTCCTGACCGCCGGGTGGATATTGGTCAAGCAACTGTCCCGACCGATATCTCGTGTGAGCAAGCCCTTGTGGGGCTTGGTGCTGGCGGTGCTGGTGATGTTCGGATTCGGTGCCACTGACTTGTTGAGCGTTTCAGTCGAGCAGTATGACGCGCTGTTTTTCGGCCAAAGCTGGCTGATGTGTTCGCTGTTGATCTTGCTGTTTTCCCTGCCTGCGCTGGCCGCCGCGTTGTGGACCATGCGCACGTTGGCTCCCACGCGTTTGCGTTTGGCCGGGTTTTCCGCCGGCATCTTCGCGGGGGCGCAAGGCGCCTTGGGCTATTTCCTTATCTGCCCCGAAGATTCATTCCTGTTCGTGGCGGTCTGGTACACGCTGGGTATGGTGCTGAGCGGTTTGCTGGGAATGCTGCTGGGGCCGCGCGTGCTTCAGTGGTAAGTGCAAGAGATCGGTGTAGTAAACGTCATCACGGACCCTGTCGGGTCCGTTGTTATTTGGAAGCTCGGTAACGAAACGGCCTGCTGCGTCGAATAAGTAAACATGCCGGCGCCTACGAGCTTCCCATGACCGCCCAAGAATTCTTCGATGTATTGACTCAACACGCGGCCAGCACGTATCGCCCCGCGTTGATCGGATCCAGAGCGTCGCTGTCCTATAGCGCCTTTTGCACCTATGTGCAGGAGCGGCGCGCGCTGTACGAAAAACTATCGGTCAAGGTGCTGCTGACGCTTCAGGACAACGCGCCCTGGACGGTCGTGGACGATGTGGCGGCGCTGATGGCCAACGTTGCGCACGTGCCGCTGCCACCGCTTGCCTCGGACCGCGTGCTGACGCGCGCACTGGAACGCTGCGCGGTGGACACGGTGATTGCGCCGGGCGCCATGGCGGCCAGGCTGGTCAGGCTGGGGCTGCTGCAAGCCGTCACGCTACCCGGTGGCGATGGCTTGTTCATGCGGCAAGTGGCGCCGGCCCCGCGCGGCTTGCCCCCGGGCACCGCAAAAATCGTGTTCGATCCCGAGGGCGAGGACATGGGCCGGGGCATCTGCCTGAGCGCGTCGGCGTTACTGTCGGCCGCGAAGTCCGTGGCGGATCAACTGGCGGACCGTGGCATCAAGCGGCATCTGATGACGCGGCCGCTAGCCACCTTGCAAGAATGCGTGATCGGCGCCTACGCGAGCTTGATCGCAGGCGCCACCTGCGTCGCCTTGCCCGGCAACCACCTTGGTCTGGACGCGATGGGCGTGGATCCGTTGGTCTTGCACGACGAGCTTGAGCATCACGGTGCGCAAAGCTTCCTGGCCACACCGCAGGCGATGGTCGACTACGCAACCTTTTTGCAGGACCGCCGCGCGCGCGCACCCGTGACATTGCGCTGCGCGCTGATCGACGGCGCGGCGCAAGAGCTGGGTGTGCGGCGGCTGTTCGAAGCGGTCGGCCTGCCGGTCGTGCCGACGTTTTCCGTGCCACAGGCAGGCTCGGTCGTCACGATGAACACCGACGGCATCCGCCACGCGGGCTCGGCGGGCAAGACCTTGCCGCATCTGCGCCTGCGCGTATCCGCTGGCGGCGAACTTGAAATCCAGGGCACGGGCTTCCTGGGCTATCTGGACGACTTCACCGTGCCGCCCTGGCTGGAAACCGGCAGGCATGGCGAGATTGATGCGGACGGCTACGTGACGATGCTGGACCGGGTGGGCGCCAGCATCGTCGCCACGCCGCGCGTCGGCCCGGTTCAGGCGAATGCCGAACGCGCATTGATGGACACCACGTTGTTCATGCGGGCCGTTGTGTTTCTGAAGCCGCGCGTCGGATGTTGCGCGGTGCTGTGGCTGATCGGGCCCAACCTGTCCGACGCCGAAATACAAGCCGCCATCGACCGCTGCAATGCGCGCTTGGACAAGCGCGCGAAGGTGGTGCGCTGGACGCTGGCCAAGGCGCCTTTCTCTTTTATCTCGGGCATGGCCACCTCACGCGGAAGGCCGCGCCGTTCGATGATCCTGCGCCTGCACGATCATGAGTTCGACGAAGCGATTGCCGAAGATGCCCGGCACGACGCGCTGATCCCGAATCCTTGAACGTCCGGCCCTGGCCGCATTCATTACGCAATTCACTGACGCAATTGCCGCACGTCGCAAGACTGTTGCGCGGACGGCGTCCGCTCGCGCGGTCGCGGCGTGCGCCGGCTCGACTTCGAACCCCTCGCAAATTGCAGAACGTGTCGGCCAAGCGAGATGTTCTGTCGGTATGCCTCAAAGTTATTTCCTTAATTTACCGTCCTTAACTATTGAGGCCGTAACCGGATGCTGCCGCCGTTCGTATTTACAGGTATGGGCGGCTCGTGCAGAGGTATCCGGGCCGGTTTCATACGAGTGATCTTTACGGTTCGGGAAGTTCAACCAGGCGGGTGGACGCGGCAGTTAGATGCCGCGGCACAGGCGGATTCAGTCAGGGACGCACGCGATCGTGCGCGACAAGGGTAAGAACATGAGCACCATCGTAAGCCACTGCATCGGCGGCACGCGCCGGCCCAGGATAGAAAACATCGCTCGCTTGAGCACCCTGGCCGCTTGCGTGTCAGCGGTATTGCTTGCCGGTTGCTCGGTGCAGCCCAAGCAGTTCGAAGCCGCCGAAAACCGCGACCGCGCCATGGACCTGATCGCGCGCTCAACCGCGGAACAAGAGCCCATCGCCGGCCCGGTGGACCTGTATGAAGCGATGGCTCGCGCCATCAAATACAACCTGGACGTGCGGGTTGAATTGATGGGCGTCGCGTTGGCGCAGCGCGAGCTGGACGTCAAGCACTACGACATGCTGCCCAAGTTCGTGGCGTCGTTGGACTACTCGGGCCGTGACAACTATTCGGGCGGCGCCAGCCAGTCCTTGCTGACCGGGCAGACCTCGCTGGAGCCGTCCACCTCGTCCGAAAAGAATGTGCTGCAAAGCAATTTGCAGCTGAGCTGGGACGTGCTGGATTTTGGCCTGTCGTACGTACGTGCCAAGCAAGCCGCCGACCGGGTCAACATGGCCGAAGAGCGCAAGCGCAAGGTCATGAACCGGCTGATCGAAGACGTGCGCACCGCCTACTGGCGCGCCGTCAGCGCCGAACGCCTGCTGGGCAAGATCCGCGAACTGGAAGCGGCCACGCAGACTGCGTTGGACCTGGCCGCCGAGCAGGACAAGCTGGGGCTGACCGCGCCGTTGGCGCCGTTGAGCTACCAGCGCGAAATGCTGGGCATCCGCCGCGACGTGCAAGCGCTGGGCCGCGAACTGGGTGTTGCCAAGCAGCAGTTGGGCGCGTTGATGAATTTGCCGCCCACGACGCAATACACCATCGCGATGCCACCGGCCATGGAAAACAACAAGCCGCTTGCGCTGCCCGGCATTGCCGACGATCCGGCGGCCTGGCTGCAAGTGGCCATCGAGAACCGGCCGGAATTGCGTGAGGTCGCGTATCAGCTGCGCGCCAACGATCAGGAAAACACCGCCGCGTTGTTGCGTGCGCTGCCCAGCCTGAAGCTGTTCGGCGGCTTGAACGCCAGCACCAACGACCTGCTCTACAACAGCAACTGGATCGGCTGGGGCGCGGTGGCCAGCTGGAACCTGCTGAACGTGTTCCGCCTGCCCGCCGAAAAGGCGCAGATCAAGGCCGAAGGCGACTTGCTGGACCAACGCCAATTGGCGCTGACCACCGCCGTGGCCACGCAGGTGGAAGTGAGCCGGGCGCGCTACGCGCTGCGCCAGGACGAGCTGAACACCGCGCAGCGCTTCTACGACGTGCAGGCGCGCATCGAAGGGCAGATCGATTCGGGCTTCAAGGCGGAAAAACTCAGCCGACAAACCTTGATCCGCGAGCAGATGAACACGCTGGTGGCCCGCGTGCGTTACGACCTGGCGCTGGCCGATCTGCAAAACGCCTACGCCAACGTGTTTGCCTCGTTGGGTATCGACCCTGTCGATACGACGATGAGCACGGCCGATCCGGTGCCCGCGCTGGCGAACAAGCTGCGCGCCATGTGGACGGCGCGCAGTGGCTACGCCGGCAATGAGCCGGACACGCGCGTGGCGGTTGCCGCGCCCGCACGCTAACCCTTCCTAGGCGGGGATCATCATGAAGAATCAACGAACTTTTGCGGCGCGTACCGGCTGGCGCCGCCGTGGCTGGGTGTTGCCTCTGGTGGTGGCGTGCGCCACGGCCTGGGGCGCCGATCCACCCGCCGATGGCGGTTCCGCGCGCGGCGTGTTGCGCGCCACGGCCGAGGCCACGCTGTCGTCTTCCGTATCCGAAAAGATCCTTAGCATGCCGCTGCGTGAAGGCGAACGGTTCAAGCAGGGCGACGTGCTGGTCGCCTTCGATTGCCGCCGGTTGGAAGCCGAACTGCGCGCCGCGCGGGCCGGGGCCGCCGTGGAAGCGCGCAACGCCAAGGTGCAAACCGAACTGCTGCGCATGGCGGCCACGGGCCGCGCCGACGCCGATATCGCGCGTTTCAAGCAACAGGAGCGCCAGGCGCAGGCCGACGTAATTCAGCAGCGCATGGTGGATTGCAAAGTGGTGGCGCCCTATGCCGGGAGCGTCGTCGAAACGCTGGCGCGATTGGACGAAACGCCGCCGCCCAACGAAAAGCTGATTTCTATCGTCAGTGACGGCCCGATGGAACTGCACATGGTCGTGCCGTCCAAGTGGCTGGCGTGGCTGAAAGAAGGGTCCAGCCTGGACTTCATCGTGGATGAGACGGGCGATGTGATGCCCGCCAAGGTCACGCGCGTGTCGGCGGCCGTGGACGCGGTCAGCCAGACGGTCAAGGTCGTGGCGCGCGTCGATCAGGCCCCGGCGGGCGTGCGGCCTGGCATGAGCGGACGCGCCACGCTGGAAGGCACCGCCGCCGCGCCCGCCAGGCCGCTAACGGCCTCGCCTGAAGGCGCTACGCCCGCCGCCGGTACGCCCGGAGCCGGTACGCCGGCCGCCGGTATGCCCGCAGTCGGTATGCCCGCCGCCGGTACCCCCGCAGCCGGTATGCCCGGCGCCGCCGCGATCCCGGCGAAAGGGCCTGTGCAGGCGGTCTATCGCGTGCCGAGCGGTAGCGAAGGGCATCCGCCCGCCGTCACGCTTATCCCGTCGCCGCAGGCGGATGCGGCGCCAAGAGCGTCCCTGCGCGTGGGTAGCCCCACGGCCTCGCCTCTGTTCAGCGTGACCAAGGCCGGTGCGCCGCCGATGAATAGCGCGGCGCGTTGAGGTTCATGCCGGCGCGTAAGGGCGGCCCCAGTGGTCACGCCCGAGCGCCCGGCGCTTGCGGTATCCGGTAAGGAGTGGTTTTCATGGCCCTTCATGTGGCGAGTTCCCGTAGCGGGCCGGCTGAACCGGCGGCGGCAGGCGAAGCCGCGCGGCCCCGCCCCGCGGCGAATGCGCCGTCGGTAGCGGCGGCCGATCCGCAAAGCAGCACAAGCGCGCAGCTGATCCGTCTTGAAGGCGAGTTGCGCCGTTGCACCTCGGCGGAGGCGTTGTGGCAGCACCTGGCCAACGAGCCCGTGGCGCTGTTGCCCTTTGGCCAGGCGCTGGTGTTCGAAGGCGCGCCGGGCGGGCGCTGGCGCGTGGCGGCCATCTCGGGTCTGGCCAGCGTGAACCGCGACGCGCCGCTGGTGCGTTGGTACGAAAACATGGTGACCACGTTGTGTCGGCCCAGCCCGGACGCACCCGACCCGCTGGCACTGCGCACCTTCGACGTGCAGGCCTACGCGGACCCCGACGACCCCTGTTCGGCCGACGCGGTGTTGACGTCGCTGCTGTGGGTGCCACTGGCGGACGTAGGGCAGACGCCACGCGCCGGCTGGCTGCTGGCACGTGACCAACCCTGGGACGAAGCCCATATGCGCCTGGCGGGCCGTCTGGGCGGCGCCTATGCCCACGGGCTATCCGCCATCGCCGGCCGGTCGCGCCCCGTCGCCGGGTTGCGTCGCCACCGTTCCAAGCTGCTGGCGGGCGTGGCGGTATTGGCGGCCGCGCTTGCTTTCGTGCACGTGCCGCTGACGACGCTGGCGCCGGTGGAGGTCACGCCGCAGGATCCGTTCGTGGTGACGGCGGCGTTGCCCGCTGTCGTGGAACGCATTCTGGTGCCGCCTGGCGCGCAGGTCGCCGCCGGCACGCCGCTGGTGCAACTGGTGGACACGCAGCTGCGTAGCGATTACGAAGTCGCCATTCAGAAGGTGGAAGTGGCTCGCGCCAAGGTGCTTCGGCTGCAACAGGCGGCGGTATCCGACCCCACCGCCAAGCGCGAACTGGCCGTCGCCCAAAGCGAAGAATCGGTCGCGACGGCCGAGCGGGATTACGCGCGCGCCATGCTGGCCAAGGCGGTGCTGCGCGCGCCGCAAGATGGCGTGGCGCTGTATGGCGACCCGCGCGACTGGTTGGGCCGTCCGGTGGCCGTGGGCGAAGCCATCATGCGCGTGGCCGACCCCAACCGCGTGCAATATCAACTGAAGGTGCCGGTGGCCGACTCGGTCAACTTGCACGAAGGCGCTGCCGTGCGCGTGTTCCTGGATGCCGCGCCGCTGGACCCCCTGGACGCGCAAGTGGTGCGCGTGGCGTACCGCGCCGATGCCGACGCAGCGGGCGTGTCCAGCTACACCGTGCTGGCGCGCGTGAACGATCCCACCGCCGTGCCCGAACGTCTGGGCCTGCGCGGCACCGCGCGCGTCTATGGCGAGCCGGTGTCCTTGTTCTATTACCTGCTGCGGCGGCCGATCACGGCGTTGCGCCAATGGACCGGAGTTTGACGCCATGGACGCCACCGCCCTGCTTATCGACGACGCTGACCCTGAAGCCAGCCTGGACGCCCGCGTGCTGCCGCCGCTGCGCCAGGACTTGCGGCTGATCCGCGACCAAGGCGGCACGCGCGCCGGGGAATGGGGCGGCAATTGGCGCATCCATGATCCGGCCGCGCACCGGTTTTTTGCTGTCGACCAGGACACGGTCGGCATGCTGGCCCAATGGCATCAGGGCACGGTCGGCGCGTTGCGCTCGGCCGTGGCGCGCAGCACCGGCCGCGCGCCCGAGGATCACAAGATCCTGGGGCTGATCGAGTTCCTGCAACGCCATGAACTGGTTGCCCCGGCCGCGGGCGAAACCTATGCCCGCGTGCGGCAGCAGCGCAGCGCGCAGAAGCGTTCGCTGGCCACGCGCATGCTGCACAGCTATCTGTTCTTCAAAGTGCCGCTGGCGCGCCCCGATGCGTTTTTGCGCCGCACGCTGCCGCTGGTCACGCCGTTCTTCTCGCGCACGTTCTGGATATTGGCGCTGCTGCTGGGCGTGTCCGGCCTGTATCTGGTGTCGCGCCAGTGGGAAGCCTTCCTGCATACGTTTCCCGACATGATCTCGGCCACCGGCCTGATCGCCTTCGGCTTGAGCCTGGCCTTTGTAAAAACCCTGCACGAACTAGGCCACGGTTATACGGCCGTGCGCCTGGGCTCGCGCGTCACCACCATGGGCGTGGCGTTCGTGGTGATGACGCCCATCCTGTACACGGACACCACCGACGCATGGCGCTTGCCGCGCCGCCAGCGCGTGCTGATCGACGGCGCGGGCATGGCCGTGGAATTGCTGGTGGCGGTGTTTGCGACGCTGGCCTGGGTATTCGTGCCAGACGGCCCGTGGCGCAACGTGGCCTTTGCCCTGGCCACCACCGGCTGGGTGCTGAGCCTGGCGGTCAACCTGAACCCGCTGATGCGCTTTGACGGCTACTACCTGTTCAGCGACCTGATCGGCATTCCCGGTCTGCAAGACCGTTCGTTCGCGATGGCGCGCTGGTGGATGCGCGAACGGCTGTTCGGCTACGGCGACGAACAACCCGAACCCACCTACGGCCACACGCGCCTGCTGCTGATCGGCTTTGCCTACGCCACCTGGATCTACCGCTTCTTTCTGTTCCTGGGTATCGCGTTGCTGGTCTATCACTACTTCTTCAAGATCCTGGGCATCTTCCTGTTTGCCGTGGAGATCAGCTGGTTCATCCTGTTGCCGATCTGGCGCGAGATGAAAGTGTGGGTCAAGCGCCGCCACGAAGTCGGCCGGCAGGCGTTCATCACGCTGGGCGTGCTGGTGCTGCTGGTAGCCGTGTTGCTGGTGCCGCTGCCGTACACCGTGCGCATCCCCGCTGTGCTGACCGCCACCGAGCAGGCGCCCGCCTTTGCGCCGCGCCCCGCGCGCCTGGAAGCGGTGCGCGTTCGCCAAGGTGAAACGGTGCGGGCCGGGCAGATCCTGATGGCGTTGAGCGCCTCGGAAATCGAACAACAACTGGTGGCCACGCGGGAACGCGAACGGTTGCTGAACGAACGGCTGGATCGGCGCAGCGCCGACCGCAAGGACCTGTCCGAAACCCTGACCCTGGCGCGCGAAGTGCAGCTGGAACGCGACCGCGCCACCGGCCTGGAGCGCGAGCGTTCGCGCCTGGCGGTGCGCGCGCCGATTGATGGCGTGGTGGTCGAGCTGGCGCTGGAGTTGTCGCCGGGGCGGTGGGTGGATGAGAAGACGCGGCTGGCGATCATCGCCGCGCCGGGCAGCCTGGAAGCGCGCGGTTACGTCAACGCCGATGACTTGCGCCGCATCCGCGAAGGCGACAGTGGCGAATTCGTGGACGAGCAACGCCTGATGCCCGCGCGCGCCGTCCAGATCGCCCGCGTTGGCGCGGCGGCCAATGACACGTTGGAAAACTGGATCCTGACTTCCGCTCATGGCGGTGACGTGGCCGCGCGCCAGTTCGAAGGCAGGCTGCGCGCCGAGCAGGCCGTGTTCGAAGTGGCCGCCAACGTCACCGACGCATCGCGCGACGATCGCCCGTTGACCGAGCTGCGCGGCGAAATGCAGATCAAAGGCGAACCCATCAGCCTGGCCAGCCGCGTCGTGCGGCGCGTGGTCAGCGTGCTGTTGCGGGAGGCCGGCGCATGAGCCCCCTGAAATCTGGTCAACGCGCCGTTGGCGCGTTTCATGAATGTGGGGCGTTGCCGTCGGCAACGCCTGCCCTGTTCGTAGCAAGAAATTTGGCGGGCGCATCGACGCGCCGCGCTTCAGCGATCTCTGTGAGAGGTGTATTTTGAAAAAATCGTCCGCTTCGCGTTTCGGCAAGAAGACTTCGCAAGCCCTCGGCGCCCGCACGCTGACGTCGCGCCTCTTCCTCCAGGCTCTGGAACCTCGCGTCTTGCTGGACGCCGCGGTTGCCAAGACCGCGCAGGAGGCGGCGCATGCCGTCCCCGATGCACCGCCCGCGGCCGAGACCCAGGAGCACGCGCAGCTGATCGCCGCCCTGGGCGCGGTGGAACAGCACAAGGCCGCGCCGGCCGAGCCGCTGGCCGAGCGTAGCGAGGTCTACTTCATCGATCGCTCGGTGGAACAGCCGGAGGTGCTGGCCAAAGCGCTGCCCGCCGGAGCCGAGGTGCACTTCATCGAGCCCGGTGTGGACGGCTTGCGCTTCATTGCCGACACGCTGAACGGCCGCCACGACGTGGACGCCGTCCATATCCTTAGCCACGGCGAAGCGGGAACCCTGCAACTGGGCACGGCGACGCTGACGCTGGAATCCATGCAGGGCGAATATCGCGCGGAGCTGATGCAGATCGGCTCGGCCTTGAGCGCCGACGCCGACGTGCTGCTTTACGGTTGCGACTTCGGCAAGGGTGACCTGGGCGCGGCGGCGGTGCAAACGCTGGGCGTGATTACGGGTGCGGATGTGGCCGCCTCCACGGACTACACCGGCGCGGTGTCGCTGGGTGGCGATTGGACGCTGGAACGCACCAGCGGTTCGATCGAAGCCCTGGCCGTCTCGGCGCAGGACTGGAACCACGTGCTGTTGCCCCCGGTGTTGGACCCGTTGCAGAACCTGGTCTACACCGGCTCGGAAGACTCCGGCGCGCCCGTCGGCGCGGTGGGCGTCACCGTTTCGACCTACACGGTGGGCCTGACCGACCTGGATCCGGGGGCGGTCAAGGGCATCGCGGTGATCGGCACCACGACGACAAACGGCACGTGGTGGTATTCGGTGGACGGCGGCGCCAACTGGGCGTCGGTGGGCACCGTCAGCACGACTAGCGCGCTGCTGCTGGCCGACACGCCGAACTCGCGGCTTTACTACCAGCCCAACCTTAATTTCAACGGCAGCGCGGGCAACGCGCTGACGCTGCGCGGCTGGGATCAGACGGCGGGCACGGTGGGCACCAAGGTGAACCCCACCACGATTTCCGGCGCGGTGTCGACCGCCTCGGACACGGTGGCGGTGTCGGTCACGGCCGTCAATGACGCGCCCGTCCTCAACGCGGCCACGCGTACCTTGTCGGCCATCAGCGAAGACTTGAACGCGAACGTGCCCGCGCCCGTGCCGACCGGCGCGGTGGGCTCATCCGTCAACAACTTCATCGGCTCGACCTCGGATGTCGATGCCAGCCCCTTGACGGGCGTCGCCATCGTGGGCGCTGACACGGCCAACGGCACGTGGTGGTATTCGGCCAACAACGGCACAAACTGGACCCAGATGGGCACCGTGTCCGATAGCAGCGCGGTGCTGCTTGTCAACAGCGGCAACTCGCGCGTTTACTTCCGCCCCAACGCCGACTACAACGGCACGGCCACGCTGACGATCCGCGCCTGGGACCAGACCAGCGGCACCAATGGTGCAACCGCCGACGCCAGCGTCAACGGCGGCATCACGGCTTTCTCGTCCGCCACCAGCGCGGTCAGCATCACGGTCAATGCCGTCACCGATATCTCGGCGGACAACGTCACCACCGCCGAAGATACGGCGGTGACCATCAACGTATTGGCCAACGACACCTTCGAGAACAGCGGCCGCGTGGTCACTGCCATCAACGGCAGCGCCATCACCGCGGGCGGCCCCGCGGTCAGCGTCACCAATGGATCGGTGGTGTTGAATGTGGACGGCACGATAACGTTCACGCCGGCCGCCGACTTTCCCGGCACGGCCGGGTCGACCAATGCTGTCTTCACCTATACGGTGACGTCCGGCGGCGTGTCGGAGACGGCCAACGTTACGGTCAACGTGACGCAGGTGCAGGACGCGCCGCGTGTCGATCTGGACGGCTCGGTGGCGGGTTCGAACTACAGCACCACCTACGACCAGACCAAGGTCGCGATCGGCAAACTGGTGTCGGTGACCGACCCCGAGAACAACGACCTGGCGTCCATGACGATCACCTTGTCGGGCGCCACGGCGGCAGACAGCCTGGCGCTGGGCGGCACCGTACCCAACATCACGGCCAGCTACAACAGCGTCACGGGCGTACTGACGTTGACGGGCAACACCACGCTGGCCAACTACCAGAGCGCGCTCGGCCTGGTCTATTACACGACCACGTCCGGCTCCACGGCCACGCGTACCATCTCGGTACAAGCCATCTCCGGCACCGCGCCCACCGCGTCCAATGTGGCGGTGGCCACCATTACGCCCATCGACACCGATAGCGATGGCGTGGCCAACGCGGCCGACCTGGACGATGACAACGACGGCATCCTGGACGCGGAAGAATCCAAGAACATCCCTGTTTCGCTCGTAGACGGTTCCATGGAAGGCGCCTTGGGCATTGCGGGAACCGAGGCAACCGGACTGAACGGTGACATCACCGGCACCGGCTTTACGGTTACCGACCCCACGCCCGACACCTGGAAGGGTCCCTTCTCTTTGTTGGGATCGGGCTTTGGTGGCCCGGGCGCGTTGAATGGCGTGCCGGGCGCGGCGCAAGGTCAGGTGTTCATGGCCCTGTATAGCGGCATCGTGGAAGAAGCCGCGCAAATAGCGGTTCCGGTTTCGGCGGGCATCCAGGTGGGTGACGTGGTACGTGTCACGTTCCAGGAGATTTTTGGCGGCGTCAACGGTGTTACCGACGCCAACCTGCAAGCCTATTTTGTTCTTACCATCGACGGGGTCGCCTACAACGCCGACACGCTGGTGTACGCCGGCAACGTTGTCAAGACCTGGTCGACTGGCGTCATCACGTTCATTGCCACGACGAACGCGCCCGTCATCGAATTCTCGATCATCCGGCCGTTTGGGGGCGACGGCGCGTACTTCGGCCTGGACGATGTCCAGGTCTACAAGATGAGCGCGCTGATCGCCGCGCAGGATCGCGACGGCGACGGCCTGGTTGATCGGCTGGACCTGGACAGTGACAACGACGGCATCGCCGATAACGTTGAAGCGCAAAGCACGGCAGGCTACAAGCCGCCCAGCGGCCAGGGCCTGAGCATGGTCGACGTGGACCACGACGGCCTGGACGACCGCTACGACGCCGACACGACCAGCGCCAACAAGACCACGGCCGCTGCCAGCCTGGGCCTGACACCGGTGGACTCCGACGGCGACGGCACCACCGACGTCTACGACGCGGACAGCGACAACGACGGCACAGCCGACGTGGCCGAGCGTGGCGACGGCCAACCCACGTCCGTCACCAGCACCATCGACACCGACCAGGACGGCCTGCTGGACATCTTCGAACACGGCACCGTCAACGACGGCTTTGCCGTGCAGGACGGCAACGTCATCACCAGCGGCAGCGGCCTGACCGCCACCGTCACCGGCTTCACCCTGGCCGATAGCGACGGGGACATCCTGGCCAACGGCAGCAACGCCCAGGCCCTGAGCGCCGACCTTAACTGGCGTGACAACTTCGTCGGCATCGCGCCGCCCGTGGCGCAAGCGGATTCCGCGACCGCCGTGGAAGACACGCTGCTGTCAGTCTCGGCGGCGGCGGGTCTGCTGGCCAACGACACCTTCAACCGCAACGGCAGCGTCACCGCCGCCAGCTATGACAGCAACGCCGATGGCACGCCGGACACGACGATCACGCTGGGCGTCGCGACGACGCTGGTGCGCAACGGCGTTCCCACGGGCACGCTGACGCTGAACGCGGACGGCTCCTATACCTTCACCTCGGCCTCCAACTACGACGGCCTGGTGCCGCTGGTGCGCTACACCATCACCACGCCGGGCGGCAGTTCCAACGCCGATCTGTCGCTGGCCATTACGCCGGTGAACGACGCGCCTGTGCTGGCGGATACGAGCCTGACCGTGGTGGGCGTCATGCCGACCAACGGCGCGCCGAGCAACCAGGTGGGCATCCTGGTGTCGGACCTGGTGGGCGGCGTCACGGACGCCGACACCGGCGCGGTCAAGGGCGTTGCCGTGACGGCCATCAACAGTTCCGGCACGCTGTACTACTCGTTGGATAACGGTGCCAACTGGACGCAGGTCACGACGTTGACCGAAGGCACGGCCCGCCTGCTGGCGGCCGATGGCGCGACGCGCCTGTACTTCCGGCCCAACTCGGGGGTCTTGGGCAATGTGGCCAATGCGCTGACCATCCGTGCCTGGGACCGCACCAGCGGCACCAATGGCGCCACGGGCGACGCGACGGTCAACGGTGGCTCGACCGCATTCTCGGCCGCGACGGACACCATTGCGATGCGCGCAAACACCGCACCGGTGCTCGATACGTCGCCGGACCTGCTGTACACGGGCCTGGAAGACGCGCCGGTGCCTACCGGCGCGGTGGGCGTGCTGGTTTCCCAATTCACGGTCGGCTTGACCGATGCGGATGCGGGCGCGCTCAAGGGCGTTGCGATCATCAGCATCACGGGCACGCACGGCGATTGGTGGTATTCGCTGGATGGCGGCGCCACGTGGGCCGCGATGGGCGCCGTGTCGGGGACCAACGCGCTGTTGTTGCCCGACAACCCCAATGCACGGATTTACTACGTGCCAGATGCCGGCTTTTCGGGCGATGCGACCATCGAAATGACGTTGCGCGGATGGGACCAAAGTTCCGGCACGGCCGGCACCAAAGTCAATATCGGCTCGTCAAATGCGTTCTCAAGCGCCAGTGACTCCGTCAGGGTCTTCATCACGGACGTCAACGATGCGCCGGTGCTGAACGCGGCCACTCGCACGCTGACGACCATCAACGAAGACCTGAACGCCAGCGTGCCCGCGCCCGTGCCCACCGGCGCGGTCGGTTCGTCGGTCAACAACTTCATCGGCTCGACCTCGGACGCCGACAGTGGCGCGCTGAGCGGCGTGGCGATCATTGGCGCCGACACGACCAATGGCACCTGGTGGTATTCGATCAACAACGGCACGAACTGGACGCAGATGAGCGCGGTGTCCAACAGCAGCGCCTTGCTGCTGGCCAACAGCGGCAATTCGCGCGTGTACTTCCGCCCCAACGCGGATTACAACGGCACCGCCACGCTGACGATCCGCGCCTGGGACCAGACCAGTGGCACCAATGGCGGCACCGCCGACACCAGCGTCAACGGCGACGCCACCGCCTTCTCCGTCGCGACAAGTTCGGTGGGGCTGACCATTACCGCCGTTGCCGATATCGCGGCGGACACAGCCACCACCGCCGAAGACACGGCAATCACCATCAACGTGCTGGCCAACGATACCTTCGAGAACAGCGGCCGTATCGTCTCTGCCATCAACGGCACCCCGATCACCGTGGGCGGCGCGGCAGTGGCCGTCACCAACGGCTCGGTGGTATTGAACGCCGACGGCACGCTGACCTTCACGCCCGCCGCCGACTATCCCGGCACCGCGGCCTCGGGCAACGTCGTGTTCTCGTATACGGTCACGTCCGGAGCGGTGACCGAGACCGCGAACGTCACGGTCACCGTGACGCAGGTGCAGGATGCGCCGCGCGTGGACCTGAACGGCGCGACGGCAGGTTCCAACCACTCCGCCACGTACGACCAAACCGCCGTCGCCATCGGCAACCTGGTGTCGGTCACCGACCCCGAGGGCAATAACCTGGCATCAATGACGATTACCTTGTCAGGCGCCACGGCGGCCGACACCCTGGCGCTGGGCAGCGCCGTGGCCGGCATCACGGCCAGCTACAACAGCGGCACTGGCGTGCTCACGTTAAGCGGCAACACGACGCTGGCCAATTACCAGACCGCGCTGGGTCTGGTCACGTTCACCACCACGTCCGGCTCGACCGCCGCGCGCACCATCTCGGTACAAGCCACGTCGGTCGCGGCGCCCACCGCGTCCAACGTGGCGGTCGCCACCATCACGCCGCTGGATACCGACGGCGATGGCGTGGCGAACGTGGCCGACATCGACGACGACAACGACGGCATCCTGGACATCAACGAAACCAACAGCACCGACTCGGACGGCATCGTCGACCGCCTGGATCTGGATAGCGACAACGACGGCATTACCGACAATGTGGAAGCCCAGAGCACGGCGGCCTACAAGCCGCCCAGCGGCCAGGGCTTGTCCATGGTGGACGTGGACCAGGACGGCCTGGACGACCGCTACGATGCCGATACCACCAGCGCCAGCAAAAAGACCGCGGCGGCCAGCCAGGGGTTGACGCCGGTAAACACGGACGGCGACAGCCTGGCCGACTATCGGGATACCGATAGCGACAACGACGGCACGGCCGACGTGGCCGAGCGCGGCGACGGTCAGCCCACTTCGGTGACCAGCACCACCGACACCGACCAGGATGGCTTGCTGGACATCTTTGAACACGGCACCGTCAACGACGGATTCGCAGTGCAGGACGGCATCGTCAACACCAGCGGTTCGGGTCTGACGACCACCGTCGTGTCATTCAACCTGTCCGATACCGACTTGGATACGGCGGTCAACGGCAGCAACGCCGTGCCGCTGACGCGCAACTTCGACTGGCGCGACAGCGTCAACGCACCCGTCATCGACCTGAATTCGACGGTGGGCGCGGCAGACGGCACGCTGACGTACAGCGGCACCCAAACGGGCGCCGGCGCCGCCGTGAACGTCGCAACGGCCACGGCCGACGTCACGGATTTTGGCGACAACGACATCCAGCAGCTGGCCATCACCGTGTCGGGCGTGCAGGACGGCGCCAACGAGGTCATCACCTTGGGCGGCGCCAGCTTCGCGCTGAACGCCTCGTCGTCGAACACGGTGACCGTCAACAGCGTGGCATTGCTGGTCAACTACACCGTGGCCGGCGGCTTCGTCATTACACGCAACGGCGGCGGCGTCATCGCCGACACCGTGCTGGACACCCTGGTGCGCGGCGCGACCTACCGCGACACCTTGTTGTCGGCCACGGCCGGTGCGCGTGTGCTGAACTTCACCGTGACCGACACCGGCGGTTCCGTGTCGGCCACGGCGGTGTCGACCATCGTGGTCACGCCGGGCAACCGCCCGCCCGTGCCCGCCGACCCGGCTATCTTGGGCCAGACCTTCAACGCGGCCACCGGCAACTACGCCGTCAGCGCCACGGAAGACACGGCCTTCACCGGGCGCGTGTCCGCCACCGACCCGGACAACGACACCCTGGCCTATGCGGTGTCGACGCAACCGGTCCACGGCCTGGTCATCATCAACACCTCGACGGGCGTGTACACGTACACCCCGGGCGTGGACTACAACGGCAGCGACAGTTTCGTGGTGACGGTGTCGGACGGCCACGGCGGCACCGTGCAATCCACGGTGACCCTGACCGTGGCGGCGGTGGCAGACATCGCCAACGACACGGTCACGACCAATGAGGACACCTCGGTCAACATCGCCGTCAACGCCAACGATTCCTTCGAGAACGCCACGCACGCCATCACCGCCATCAATGGCGGCGCGGTCGTCGTCGGTACGCCGGTGGCGGTCAGCAACGGCTTCGTGACGCTGAAGGCGGATGGCACCCTGGACTTCGCGCCTGCCGCCAACTACAACGGCGCCACCAGCTTCACCTATACGGTGACATCGGGCGGCGTCACGGAAACGGCAACGGTGAACGTCACTGTGACGGCGGTCAATGACGTCCCGGTTTTGGTCGACCCGGCGGTAGCGGGTCAGGTGTTCAACGCCGCCACCGGCGGCTACGCGGTCAGCACCCTGGAAGACGCGGCGGTAAGCGGTCGGGTTGCGGCAACCGACGTGGACGGCGATACGTTGGCCTACTCGGTGTCGACGCAGCCCACGCATGGCGTGGTGACCATCAACGCGACGACGGGCGCCTACACCTACACGCCCATCGGGGACTACAACGGCAGCGACAGCTTCGTGGTGAGCGTCAACGATGGCAACGGCGGCCTGGTGCAAAGCACCGTTTCGGTAACGGTATCGGCGGTGGTGGATATTGCCAGCGACACGGTCACTACCGACGAAGACACGGCCATCAATATTGCCGTGCTGGCCAACGACTCGTTCGAAGGTTCCAGCCCCGCCATCACCGCCATCGACGGCACCTCCGCCGTGGTGGGCACGCCGATCAGTGTCGCCAACGGATCAGTGACCTTGCTGGCCAATGGCACCTTGAACTTCCTGCCGTCGGGCAACTACAACGGCACCACCAGTTTCACCTACACGGTCACCTCCGGCGGCGTGACCGAGACTGCCACGGTGACGGTCAACGTTACCCCGGTCAACGATCCCCCGGTGCTGCTGGATCCGCGTGTCGGCAACCAGGCGTACGACCCGGTGACGGGCAACTACCAGAACTCCACGCAGGAAGACACGGCTATCATCGGCCAGATCTCCGCACTGGACACCGACGGCAACCCGGTGACTTACACCGTCAGCACGACGCCCGCTCATGGCGCGGTGGTCATCAACGCCACGTCGGGCTCGTATACGTATACGCCAACGGCCGACTTCTACGGCACCGACAGTTTTGTCGTGACGGTGTCGGACGGTTTTGGCGGCGTCTTGCAGACGACGGTCACCATGACGGTGTCGGCGGTGGTGGATATCGCGGCCGACACGGTCACGACCAATGAAGACACGACGGTGAACATCGCCGTCAATGCGAATGACAGCTTTGAAAACGCCGGTCACGCCATCACGGCGATCAACGGCAGCGCGGTTGTGGTCGGTACGCCGATTGCGGTGAGCAATGGCTCGGTGACGCTCAAGGCCGACGGCACTTTGGACTTTGCGCCAGCTGCCAACTACAACGGTTCCACCAGCTTCACTTACACAGTGAGCTCCGGCGGCGCCACTGAGACGGCAACGGTATCCGTGACAGTGACCCCTGTGGCGGACGCACCGATGACGGCGGACCCCGCCGTTGCGGGCCAAACCTTTGACCCGGCAACAGGCAACTACGCCACCAGCACCGTGGAAGACACGGCCGTCATTGGCCGGGTCCTGGCAGTGGACGGCGACGGAGACACGCTGGCCTACAGCGTGGGCACGGCGCCCGCGCATGGCTCGGTCACCGTCAACGCCACGACGGGCGCGTACACGTACACGCCGACGGCGGACTACTACGGCAGCGATAGCTTCGTGGTGTCGATCTCGGACGGCACGGGCAACGTCACGTTGTCCACCGTCAGCGTCACGGTGTCGGCCGTGGTGGATATCGCGGGCGACACGGTAACGACCAACGAAGACACCACGGTCAACATCGCCGTCAACGCGAATGACACGTTTGAAAATGCCGGCCATGCCATCACGGCGATCAACGGCAGCGCGGTCGTGGTGGGGACGCCGACTGCGGTGAGCAACGGCTCGGTGACCTTGAAGGCCGACGGCACCTTGGACTTTGCGCCGACGGCCAACTACAACGGATCGACCAGCTTCACGTACACCGTGACTTCTGGTGGCGTTACGGAAACGGCGACGGTTTCTGTCAGCGTCACCGCTGTGGCGGATGCGCCGATGACGGTGGACCCGGCCGTTCTGGGTCAAACCTTCGATCCGGCTACCGGCAACTACGCGACCAGCACCACCGAGGACACGGCCGTCATTGGCCGGGTGTCGGCAGTGGATGGCGACGGAGACACGCTGGCCTACAGCGTGGGCACGGCGCCCGCGCATGGCTCGGTCACCGTCAATGCCACGACGGGCGCGTATACGTACACGCCGACGGCGGACTACTACGGCAGCGACAGCTTCGTCGTCGCGATCTCTGATGGCACGGGCAACGTCAGCTTGTCGACGGTCAGCGTCACGGTCTCGGCGGTGGTGGATATCGCGGGCGACACGGTCACGACCAATGAAGACACGACGGTGAACATCGCCGTCAATGCCAACGACAGCTTTGAAAACGCAGGCCATGCCATTACCGCGATCAACGGCAGCGCGGTTGTGGTCGGTACGCCGATTGCGGTGAGCAATGGCTCGGTGACCTTGAAGGCCGACGGCACCTTGGACTTCGCGCCGACGGCAAACTACAACGGCTCGACCAGCTTCACGTACACGGTGACCTCCGGAGGGGCGACCGAGACGGCAACGGTCACTGTCACGGTCACCGCTGTCGCGGATGCGCCGATGACGGTGGACCCCGCCGTTCCGGGCCAGACCTTCGACCCAGCAACAGGCAACTACGCGACCAGCACGAACGAGGACACGGCCGTTATTGGCCGCGTATCGGCCGTCGACGGCGACGGCGACACGCTGAGCTACAGCGTGGGCACGGCGCCCGCGCACGGATCGGTCACCGTCAACGCCACGACGGGTGCCTACACGTACACGCCGACGGCGGACTACTACGGCGCCGACAGCTTCGTGGTGTCGATCTCGGACGGCACGGGCAACGTCAGCCTGTCGACGGTAAGCGTCACGGTGTCGGCGGTGGTGGACATTGCCAACGACACCATCACCACCAACGAGGACACGACCGTAAACATCGCGGTCAACATGAACGACACCTTCGAGAACGCCGGCCATGCCATCACGGCGATCAACGGCAGCGCGGTCATGGTCGGTACGCCGATTGCGGTGAGCAACGGCTCGGTGACGCTCAAGGCCGACGGAACTCTGGACTTTGCGCCAGCTGCCAACTACAACGGTTCCACCAGCTTCACGTACACCGTGACCTCCGGCGGCGCCACTGAGACGGCAACGGTTTCCGTGACAGTGACCCCTGTGGCGGACGCGCCGATGACGGCGGACCCCGCCGTTGCGGGCCAAACCTTTGACCCGGCAACAGGCAACTACGCCACCAGCACCACTGAAGATTCTGCTGTCACCGGCCAGGTCCTGGCGGTGGATGGCGACGGAGACACGCTGGCCTACAGCGTAGGCACGGCGCCCGCGCACGGATCGGTCACCGTCAATGCCACGACAGGCGCCTACACGTACACGCCGACGGCGGACTACTACGGCAGCGACAGCTTCGTCGTCGCGATCTCGGACGGCACGGGCAACGTCACGTTGTCCACCGTCAGCGTCACGGTGTCGGCCGTGGTGGATATCGCGGGCGACACGGTCACGACCAATGAAGACACCACGGTCAACATCGCCGTCAACGCGAATGACACGTTTGAAAACGCCGGCCACGCCATTACGGCGATCAACGGCAGCGCGGTCGTGGTCGGTACGCCGATTGCGGTGAGCAACGGCTCGGTGACGTTGAAGGCAGACGGCACCTTGGACTTTGCGCCAGCCGCGAACTACAACGGCTCGACCAGCTTCACCTATACGGTGACCTCGGGCGGGGCAACCGAAACGGCAACGGTCACTGTCACGGTCACCGCTGTTGCGGATGCGCCAATGACGGTGGACCCCGCCGTTCCGGGTCAAACCTTCGACCCGGCGACCGGCAATTACGCGACCAGCACCACGGAAGACACGGCCGTCACCGGCCAGGTCTCGGCCATCGACGGCGATGGCGATACGCTGACCTACAGCGTGTCGACCACCGCCGCACACGGCACGGTGACAGTGAATCCGGCAACGGGCGTCTACACCTACACGCCGACGGCGGACTACTACGGCAGCGACAGCTTCGTCATCGGCATCAGCGATGGCACGGGCAACGTCAGCCTGTCCACCGTCAGCGTCACGGTGTCGGCGGTGGTGGACATTGCCAACGACACGATCACCACCAACGAAGACACGACGGTGAACATCGCCGTCAACGCCAACGACAGCTTCGAAAACGCAGGCCATGCCATCACAGCCATCAACGGCAGCGCGGTTGTGGTCGGTACGCCGGTCCTGGTCGGCAATGGTTCGGTGACCTTGAAGGCCGACGGCACCTTGGACTTCGCCCCGGCCGCGAACTACAACGGCTCGACCAGCTTCACGTATACCGTGACCTCGGGCGGGGCAACCGAAACCGCAACGGTCACTGTCACGGTCACCGCTGTCGCGGATGCTCCGATGACGGTGGACCCCGCCGTTCCGGGTCAAACCTTCGACCCGGCGACGGGCAACTACGCCACTAGCACCAACGAGGATACGGCCGTCATCGGCCGGGTCTCGGCAGTGGATGGAGACGGCGACACGCTGAGCTACAGCGTGGGCACGGCGCCCGCGCATGGATCGGTGACGGTGAATGCCACGACGGGAGCCTACACCTACACGCCAACGGCGGACTACTACGGCGCCGACAGCTTCGTGGTGGCCATCTCGGACGGCACGGGCAACCTCAGCCTGTCTACCGTCAGTGTCACGGTGTCGGCGGTGGTGGATATTGCCAACGACACGGTCACGACCAACGAAGACACGACGGTCAATATCGCCGTCAATACGAACGACAGCTTCGAGAACGCCGGTCACGCCATTACGGCGATCAACGGCAGTGCAATCGTCGTCGGTACGCCGATTGCGGTGAGCAATGGTTCGGTGACGTTGAAATCCGACGGCACTTTGGATTTTGCGCCGACCGCCAACTACAACGGTTCGACCAGCTTCACGTACACCGTGACTTCTGGTGGCGTTACGGAAACGGCGACGGTCACTGTCACGGTCACCGCTGTCGCGGATGCGCCGATGACGGTGGACCCGGCCGTTCCGGGTCAAACCTTCGACCCGGCAACGGGCAACTACGCCACCAGTACGGTGGAAGACACGGCCGTCATTGGCCAGGTCTCGGCGGTGGACGGTGATGGAGACACGCTGGCCTACAGCGTGGGCACGGCGCCCACGCATGGCTCGGTCACCGTCAATGCCACGACGGGCACCTACACGTACACGCCGACGGCGGATTACTACGGCAGCGACAGCTTCGTGGTGGCGATCTCGGACGGCACGGGCAACGTCAGCTTGTCGACGGTCAGCGTCACGGTCTCGGCCGTGGTGGATATCGCCAACGACTCTGTCACGACGAACGAGGACACGACGGTCAATATCGCCGTCAATACGAACGACAGCTTCGAGAACGCGGGCCACGCCATTACAGCGATCAACGGCAGCGCGGTCGTGGTTGGCACGCCGATCCTGGTCAGCAACGGCTCGGTGACCTTGACGGCCGATGGCACCTTGGACTTTGCCCCAGCTGCGAACTACAACGGATCGACAGGCTTCACGTATACGGTGACTTCGGGTGGGGCAACCGAGACGGCAACGGTCACTGTCACGGTCACCGCTGTGGCGGACGCACCGATGACGGTGGACCCGGCCGTTCCGGGTCAAACCTTCGACCCGGCGACGGGCAACTACGCCACTAGCACCACCGAGGACACGGCAGTGATAGGCCAGGTCTCGGCAGTGGACGGCGACGGCGACCCGCTGACGTACAGCGTATCGACCAACGCCGCACACGGCACGGTGATAGTGAATCCGGCAACGGGCGCCTACACCTACACCCCGACCGCCGATTACTACGGCAGCGATAGCTTCGTCATCAGCATCAGCGATGGCACGGGCAACGTCAGCTTGTCCACCGTTAGCGTCACGGTGTCGGCGGTGGTGGACATTGCCAACGACACGGTCACGACAAACGAGGACACGCCTGTCAACATTGCCGTTAATGCGAACGACAGCTTCGAGAACGCCGGCCACGCCATCACAGCCATCAACGGCAGCGCGATCATCGTCGGTACGCCGATAGCGGTGGCCAACGGTTCGGTGACCTTGAAGGCCGACGGCACCTTGGACTTCGCCCCGGCTGCGAACTACAACGGCTCGACCAGCTTTACGTACACGGTCACCTCTGGCGGCGCGACCGAGACGGCAACGGTCACTGTCACGGTTAGCCCCGTGGCGGATGCACCGATGACGGTGGACCCGGCGGTCCCGGGTCAAACCTTCGACCCGGCCACGGGCAACTACGCGACCAGCACTATCGAGGACACCGCTGTGACTGGCCAAGTCTCGGCGGTGGATGGGGACGGCGACACGCTGACGTACAGCGTCTCCGGCGCGGCTGCCCACGGCACGGTAACGGTGAATCCGGCAACGGGCGCCTACACCTACACGCCGACGGCGGACTACTACGGCAGCGACAGCTTCGTCGTCAGCATCAGCGACGGCACGGGCAACGTCAGCCTGTCGACGGTCAGCGTGACGGTGTCGGCGGTGGTGGACATTGCCAACGACACGATCACGACAAGCGAGGACACGACGGTGAACATCGCCGTCAACGCCAACGACACCTTCGAGAACGCCGGCCACGCCATCACGGCAATCAACGGCAGCGCGATCATCGTCGGTACGCCGATAGCGGTGGCCAACGGTTCGGTGACCTTGAAGGCCGATGGCACCTTGGACTTCGCACCTGCGGCGAATTACAACGGCTCGACGAGCTTCACGTATACGGTGACCTCTGGCGGGGCGGTGGAAACGGCAACGGTCAATGTCACGGTCACCGCCGTGGCGGATGCACCGATGACGGTGGACCCGGCCGTTCCGGGTCAAACCTTCGACCCAGCGACGGGCAACTACGCCACTAGCACCACCGAGGACACGGCAGTGATAGGCCAGGTCTCGGCAGTGGACGGCGACGGCGACCCGCTGACGTACAGCGTCTCCGGCGCGGCTGCCCACGGCACGGTAACGGTGAACGCCGCAACCGGTGCCTACACCTACACCCCGACCGCCGATTACTACGGCAGCGACAGCTTCGTCATCGGCATCAGCGATGGCACGGGCAACGTCAGCCTGTCCACGGTCAGTGTCACCGTCTCGGCGGTCGTCGATATCGCCAACGATTCGGTCACGACGAACGAGGACACGACGGTCAACATCGCCGTCAATACGAACGACAGCTTTGAAAACGCCGGCCACGCCATCACGGCGATCAACGGCAGTGCGATCGTGGTCGGCGCGCCGGTCGCAGTCGCCAACGGCACCGTCACGCTGAAAGCCGACGGCACCTTGGACTTCGCACCAGCTGCGAACTACAACGGTTCCACCAGCTTTACGTACACGGTCACCTCCGGAGGCGCAACCGAGACGGCAACGGTCACTGTCACGGTCACCGCTGTTGCGGATGCACCGATGACGGTGGACCCGGCGGTCCCGGGTCAGACCTTCGACCCGGCCACGGGCAACTACGCCACGAGCACTGCCGAGGACACAGCCGTCACCGGCCAGGTTTCGGCAGTGGACGGCGACGGCGACACGCTGACGTACAGCGTGTCGACCACCGCCGCGCACGGCACGGTGACAGTGAATCCGGCAACGGGCGCCTACACCTACACGCCGACGGCGGATTACTACGGCAGCGACAGCTTCGTCATCAGCATCAGCGATGGCACGGGCAACATCAGCCTGTCGACGGTCAGCGTGACGGTGTCGGCGGTGGTGGACATTGCCAACGACACGATCACCACCAACGAAGACACGTCGGTGAATATCGCCGTCAACGCCAACGACAGCTTCGAGAACGCAGGCCACGCCATTACGGCGATCAACGGCAGCGCGGTCGTGGTTGGCACGCCGATAGCGGTGGCCAACGGTTCGGTGACCTTGAAGGCCGACGGCACCTTGGACTTTGCTCCAGCTGCGAACTACAACGGATCGACCAGCTTCACCTACACGGTGACCTCTGGCGGGGCAACCGAGACCGCAACGGTCACTGTCACGGTGACTGCCGTGGCAGATGCCCCGATGATGGTGGATCCTGCTGTTGCGGGTCAAACCTTCGACCCGGCCACGGGCAACTACGCTACCACCACCACGGAGGACACGGCCGTCACCGGTCAGGTCTCGGCGGTGGATGGCGACGGAGACCCGCTGGCCTACAGCGTCGGCACCGCCGCTGCCCATGGCACGGTAACGGTCAATGCCACAACGGGCGCCTACACCTACACGCCGACGGCTGACTATTACGGCAGCGACAGCTTCGTGGTGGCCATCTCGGACGGCACGGGTAATGTCACGCTGACGACGGTTTCTGTGACAGTCTCCGCCGTGGTGGATATTGCCAACGATTCGGTCACGACGAACGAGGACACGACGGTGAACATCGCCGTCAACGCGAACGACAGCTTTGAAAACGCCGGCCACGCCATCACGGCGATCAACGGCAGCGCGGTGGTCGTCGGCGCGCCGATCCTGGTCAGCAACGGCTCGGTGACGTTGAAGGCGGACGGCACTTTGGACTTTGCGCCAGCTGCGAACTACAACGGCTCGACCAGCTTCACCTACACGGTGAATTCTGGCGGGGCAACCGAAACCGCAACGGTCACTGTCACGGTCACCGCCGTGGCGGATGCACCGATGACGGTGGACCCAGCAGTTCCGGGTCAGACCTTCGACCCGGCCACCGGCAACTACGCGACCAGTACCGTCGAAGACACAGCCGTCAACGGCCAAGTCTCGGCCATCGACGGCGACGGCGATCCGCTGACGTACAGCGTATCGACGACCGCCGCGCACGGCACGGTGACTGTCAACGCCGCAACCGGCGCCTACACCTACACGCCGACGGCGGACTACTACGGCAGCGACAGCTTCGTCATCAGCATCAGCGATGGCACGGGCAACGTCAGCCTGTCCACCGTCAGCGTCACGGTGTCGGCGGTGGTGGACATTGCCAACGACACGGTCACGACGAACGAGGACACGACCGTAAACATCGCGGTCAACGCGAACGACACCTTCGAGAACGCCGGCCACGCCATCACGGCGATCAACGGCAGCGCGGTGGTGGTAGGAACACCGATTGCGGTGACCAATGGTTCGGTCACGCTCAAAGCCGACGGCACCTTGGACTTTGCCCCGGCTGCGAACTACAACGGCTCGACCAGCTTCACCTACACGGTGACCTCTGGCGGGGCAACCGAAACCGCAACGGTCACTGTCACGGTCACCGCCGTGGCGGATGCGCCGATGACGGTAGACCCGGCGGTCCCGGGTCAAACCTTCGATCCGGCGACCGGCAACTACGCCACCACCACCACGGAGGACACGGCTGTCACCGGCCAGGTCTCGGCGGTGGACGGCGATGGCGACACGCTGGCCTACAGCGTGGGCACGGCGCCCGCGCATGGCTCAGTCACGGTCAATGCCACGACGGGCGCGTACACCTACACGCCGACGGCGGATTACTACGGCAGCGACAGCTTCGTCGTCAGCATCAGCGATGGCACGGGCAACATCAGCTTGTCGACGGTCAGTGTCACGGTGTCGGCGGTGGTGGATATTGCCAACGACACGGTCACGACGAACGAGGACACGACCGTAAACATCGCGGTCAACGCGAACGACACGTTTGAGAACGCAGGCCATGCCATCACAGCCATCAACGGCAGCGCGGTAGTGGTTGGCACGCCGATCCTGGTCAGCAACGGTTCGGTGACCTTGAAGGCCGATGGCACCTTGGACTTCGCGCCAGCCGCGAACTACAACGGCTCGACCAGCTTCACTTATACGGTGACCTCGGGCGGGGCAACCGAAACCGCAACGGTCACTGTCACGGTCACCGCTGTTGCGGATGCGCCAATGACGGTGGACCCCGCCGTTCCGGGTCAAACCTTCGACCCGGCGACCGGCAATTACGCGACCAGCACCAACGAAGATACGGCCGTGACTGGCCAGGTCTCGGCGGTGGACGGCGATGGCGACACGCTGACCTACAGCGTGGGCACGGCGCCCGCGCACGGCTCAGTCACCGTCAACGCCACGACGGGCGCATATACGTACACGCCAACGGCGGACTACTACGGCGCCGACAGCTTCGTGGTGTCGATCTCGGACGGCACGGGCAACGTCAGCCTGTCTACCGTCAGTGTCACCGTGTCGGCGGTGGTGGACATTGCGGGCGACACGGTCACGACCAACGAAGACACCACGGTCAATATCGTGGTCAACGGCAACGACAGCTTCGAGAACGCGGGTCATGCCATCACAGCCATCAACGGCAGCGCGGTCGTGGTGGGAACGCCGATTGCGGTGAGCAATGGTTCGGTGACGTTGAAGGCCGACGGCACCTTGGACTTTGCGCCGGCCGCCAACTACAACGGCTCGACGAGCTTCACGTATACAGTCACCTCTGGCGGGGCGACCGAGACGGCAACGGTCACTGTCACGGTCACCGCTGTTGCGGATGCACCGATGACGGTGGACCCCGCCGTTCCGGGCCAGACCTTCGACCCGGCGACGGGTAACTACGCCACGAGCACTGCTGAGGACACAGCCGTCACCGGCCAGGTTTCGGCAGTGGACGGCGACGGCGACCCGCTGACGTACAGCGTGTCGACCACCGCCGCGCACGGCACGGTGACAGTGAATCCGGCAACGGGCGCCTACACCTACACGCCGACGGCGGATTACTACGGCAGCGACAGCTTCGTCATCAGCATCGGCGATGGCACGGGCAACGTCAGCCTGTCGACGGTCAGTGTCACTGTCTCGGCGGTCGTCGATATCGCCAACGATTCGGTCACGACGAACGAGGACACGACGGTGAACATTGCCGTCAACGCCAACGACAGCTTTGAAAACGCCGGCCACGCCATCACGGCAATCAACGGCAGCGCGATCATCGTCGGCACGCCGATTGCGGTGGCCAACGGTTCGGTGACCTTGAAGGCCGACGGTACCTTGGACTTCGCACCCGCGGCCAACTACAACGGATCGACCAGCTTCACCTACACGGTGACTTCTGGCGGGGCAACCGAAACCGCATCGGTCACTGTCACGGTCACGGCTGTGGCGGACGCGCCGATGACGGTGGACCCGGCCGTTCCGGGTCAAACCTTCGACCCGGCGACGGGCAACTACGCGACCAGCACCAACGAAGATACGGCCGTGACTGGCCAGGTCTCGGCGGTGGACGGCGATGGAGACACGCTGGCCTACAGCGTGGGCACGGCGCCCGCGCATGGCTCAGTCACCGTCAATGCCACCACGGGCGCGTACACCTACACCCCGACCGCCGATTATTACGGCAGCGATAGCTTCGTCATCAGCATCAGCGATGGCACGGGCAACGTCAGCTTGTCGACGGTCAGCGTCACGGTGTCGGCGGTGGTGGATATCGCGGGCGACACGGTTACGACGAACGAAGACACGACGGTCAATATCGCGGTCAACGCGAACGACACCTTCGAGAACGCGGGCCACGCCATCACGGCGATCAACGGTAGCGCGATCATCGTCGGTGCGCCGATAGCGGTGGCCAACGGTTCGGTGACCTTGAAGGCCGACGGCACCTTGGACTTCGCCCCGGCTGCGAACTACAACGGCGCGACCAGCTTCACGTATACGGTCACCTCTGGCGGCGCGACCGAGACGGCAACGGTCACTGTCACGGTGACCGCAGTGGCGGATGCACCGATGACGGTGGACCCAGCAGTTCCGGGTCAGACCTTCGATCCGGCAACGGGCAACTACGCGACCAGTACTGCCGAAGATACGCCCGTGACTGGCCAGGTCTCGGCCATCGACGGCGACGGCGATCCGCTGACGTACAGCGTATCGACCAACGCCGCGCATGGCACGGTGACGGTCAACGCCGCAACCGGCGCCTACACCTACACGCCGACGGCGGACTACTACGGCAGCGACAGCTTCGTCATCAGCATCAGCGATGGCACGGGGAGCGTCAGCTTGTCGACGGTCAGCGTCACGGTGTCGGCGGTGGTGGACATTGCCAACGACACGGTGACAACGAACGAGGACACGACGGTCAACATTGCCGTCAATACGAACGACACCTTTGAAAACGCGGGCCACGCCATCACGGCGATCAACGGCAGCGCGATCATCGTCGGTACGCCGATAGCGGTGGCCAACGGTTCGGTGACCTTGAAGGCCGACGGCACCTTGGACTTTGCCGCAGCTGCGAACTACAACGGATCGACGAGCTTCACGTACACGGTGACTTCGGGTGGGGCAACCGAAACCGCATCGGTCACTGTCACGGTGACCTCCGTTGCGGATGCACCGATGACGGTGGACCCAGCAGTTCCGGGTCAGACATTCGACCCGGCTACCGGCAACTACGCGACCAGCACCACGGAGGACACGGCCGTCACCGGCCAGGTCTCGGCCATCGACGGCGACGGCGATCCGCTGACGTACAGCGTATCGACCACCGCCGCGCACGGCACGGTGACGGTCAACGCCGCAACCGGCGCCTACACCTACACCCCGACCGCCGATTACTACGGCAGCGACAGCTTCGTCATCAGCATCAGCGATGGCACGGGCAACGTCAGCTTGTCGACGGTCAGCGTCACGGTCTCGGCGGTGGTGGACATTGCGGGCGACACGGTAACGACCAACGAGGACACCACGGTCAACATCGCCGTCAATACGAACGACAGCTTCGAAAACGCCGGCCACGCCATCACAGCCATCAACGGCAGCGCGGTCGTGGTCGGCACGCCGATCGCGGTCACCAATGGCTCGGTGACCTTGAAGGCCGATGGCACCCTGGACTTTGCCCCGGCCGCCAACTACAACGGCACGACCAGCTTCACCTACACGGTGACCTCCGGAGGCGCGACCGAAACAGCCACCGTCACGATCACGGTGAGCCCGGTTGCGGATGTGCCGATGGTCGTGGACCCGGCAGTTCCGGGTCAAACCTTCGACCCGGCCACGGGCAACTACGCCGTCAGCACCAATGAAGACTCGCCCGTCTCGGGCCAGGTGTCGGCGGTCGACGGGGATGGCGACCCGCTGGCCTACAGCGTCAGCACCACGGCCTTGCATGGCAGCGTGTCGATCAACGCCGCCACCGGCGCCTACACCTACACGCCGACGGCCGATTACTACGGCAGCGACAGCTTCGTCATCAGCATCAGCGATGGCACGGGTAATGTCACGCTGTCGACGGTCAATGTGACGGTGGCAGCGGTGGTGGACATTGCCAACGACACGGTGACAACCAATGAAGACACCACGGTCAACATCAACGTCAACGCCAACGACAGCTTCGAGAGCTCGGGCCACGCCATCATGGCAATCGACGGTAACGCCGTCGTGGTGGGATCGCCGATTCTGGTGGCCAACGGTTCGGTCACGCTGAAGGCGGACGGCACCCTGGACTTCGCGCCGGCTGCCAACTTCAACGGCTCGACCAGCTTCACGTATACGGTCACATCGGGCGGAGGCGTCGAGACGGCGACGGTCACGGTAAGCGTGACGGCGGTTGCCGACGCGCCGATGACGGTAGACCCTGCCGTTCCGGGTCAAACCTTTGACCCGGCCACCGGCAACTATGCCACCAGCACCGCCGAGGACACGGCTGTCACCGGCCAAGTTTCGGCGCTGGACGGCGACGGCGATCCGCTGACGTACAGCGTATCGACCACCGCCGCGCATGGCACGGTAACGGTGAACCCGGCGACGGGCGCCTACACCTACACCCCGACGGCGGATTACTACGGCAGCGACAGCTTCGTCATCAGCATCAGCGATGGCACGGGCAACGTCAGCTTGTCGACGGTCAGCGTGACGGTGTCGGCGGTGGTGGATATTGCCAACGATACGGTGACGACCAATGAAGACTCCACGGTCAACATTGCCGTCAATACGAACGACACCTTTGAAAACGCCGGCCATGCCATCACAGCCATCAACGGCAGCGCGGTGGTGGTGGGGACGCCGATCTCGGTGGCCAACGGTTCGGTGACCTTGAAGGCCGATGGCTCGTTGGACTTTGCCCCGGCCGCGAACTACAACGGATCGACGAGCTTCACGTATACGGTGACTTCGGGTGGAGCAACCGAGACGGCAACGGTCAACGTCATGGTCACCGCCGTGGCGGATGCGCCAATGACGGTGGACCCGGCCGTTCCGGGTCAAACCTTCGACCCGGCGACGGGCAACTACGCCACCAGCACGTCCGAGGACACGGCTGTCATCGGGCAGGTCTCGGCAGTGGATGGGGACGGAGATCCGCTGGCCTACAGCGTCGGTACTGCCGCCGCGCATGGCACGGTAACGGTCAACGCCACCACCGGCGCCTACACCTACACGCCAACCGCCGACTACTACGGCAGCGACAGCTTCGTCATCAGCATCAGCGATGGCACGGGCAACATCAGCTTGTCGACGGTCAGCGTCACGGTGTCGGCGGTGGTGGACATTGCCAACGACACGGTTACGACAAACGAGGACACGCCGGTCAACATTGCCGTCAATACGAACGACAGCTTCGAGAACGCAGGCCACGCCATCACGGCGATCAACGGCAGCGCGGTCGTGGTGGGGACGCCGATTGCGGTGAGCAATGGTTCGGTGACCTTGAAGGCCGACGGCACCTTGGACTTCGCGCCGACTGCGAACTACAACGGTTCGACGAGCTTCACCTATACGGTGACTTCGGGTGGGGCAACCGAAACCGCATCGGTCACTGTCACGGTGACTGCTGTGGCGGATGCGCCAATGACGGTGGACCCCGCCGTTCCGGGTCAGACTTTCGACCCGGTGACCGGCAACTACGCGACCAGTACCGTCGAAGACACCGCCGTTACCGGCCAGGTCTCGGCCATCGACGGCGACGGCGACCCGCTGACGTACAGCGTCTCCGGCGCGGCTGCCCACGGCACGGTGACGGTCAACGCCGCAACCGGTGGCTACACCTACACCCCGACCGCCGACTACTACGGCAGCGACAGCTTTGTCATCAGCATCAGCGATGGCACGGGCAACGTCAGCTTGTCGACGGTCAGCGTCACGGTGTCGGCGGTGGTGGACATTGCCAACGACACGGTTACGACGAACGAGGACACGCCGGTCAACATCGCCGTCAATACGAACGACACGTTCGAGAACGCCGGCCACGCCATCACGGCGATCAACGGCAACGCGATCATCGTCGGTACGCCGGTTGCAGTGAGCAACGGATCGGTGACCTTGAAGGCCGACGGCACCTTGGACTTCGCCCCAGCTGCGAACTACAACGGATCGACGAGCTTCACGTATACGGTGACCTCTGGTGGGGCAACCGAAACCGCAACGGTCACTGTCACGGTGACCGCCGTGGCGGATGCACCGATGACGGCGGACCCGGCTGTTCCGGGTCAGACCTTCGATCCGGCCACCGGCAACTACGCGACCACTACCGTCGAAGACACCGCCGTTACCGGCCAGGTCTCGGCCATCGACGGCGACGGCGATCCGCTGACGTACAGCGTATCGACGACCGCCGCGCATGGCACGGTGACGGTCAATGCCGCAACCGGCGTCTACACCTACACGCCGACGGCGGATTACTACGGCAGCGACAGCTTCGTCATCGGCATCAGCGATGGCACGGGCAACGTCAGCCTGTCCACGGTCAGCGTCACGGTATCGGCAGTGGTGGACATCGCCAACGACACGGTCACCACCAACGAGGACACGACGGTCAACATCGCGGTCAACGCGAACGACACCTTCGACAATGCAGGCCACGCAATTACCGCGATCAACGGCAGTGCGGTGGTGGTGGGCTCGCCGGTCGCGGTAGCCAACGGTTCGGTGACGCTGAAGGCAGACGGCACCTTGGACTTCGCACCCGCGGCGAACTACAACGGATCGACCAGCTTCACCTACACGGTGACCTCGGGTGGCGCGACCGAGACGGCAACGGTCACCGTTACGGTGACCTCCGTTGCGGATGCACCGATGATGGTGGACCCTGCCGTTCCGGGTCAGACCTTCGACCCGGCCACGGGCAACTACGCCACCAGCACCACCGAGGACACGGCCGTGACTGGCCAAGTCTCGGCCGTGGATGGAGACGGAGACGCGCTGACCTACAGCGTGGGCACCACCGCCGCCCATGGCACGGTGACGGTCAACGCCACGACCGGCGCCTACACCTACACCCCGGCAGCCGACTATCACGGCGGCGACAGCTTCATCATCGCCATCTCGGACGGCACGGGCAACATCAGCCACTCGACGGTCAGCGTGACGATCTCGTCCGTGGTCGACATTGCCGATGACACGATCACGACCAATGAAGACACCCCGGTCAACATCGCCGTCAACGCCAACGACAGCTTCGAGAGCGCGGGCCATGGCATCACCGCCATCAACGGCAGTGCGGTCGTGGTGGGGACGCCAGTAGCGGTGGCCGACGGTTCGGTGACGTTGAAGGCCGATGGCACCCTGGACTTTGCCCCGGCCGCCAACTACAACGGCACGACCAGCTTCACCTACACGGTGACCTCTGGCGGCGCGGTGGAAACGGCAACCGTCACGGTGACGGTGACGGCGGTGGCGGATGCACCGATGACGGTGGACCCGGCGGTTCCGGGCCAAACCTTCGACCCGGCGACGGGTAACTACGCCACCAGCACGTCCGAGGACACGGCCGTCACTGGCCAGGTCTCGGCGGTGGACGGCGACGGCGATCCGCTGGCCTACAGCGTGTCGACCAACGCCGCACATGGCTCGGTGACGGTGAACGCCACAACGGGCGTCTACACCTACACGCCGACGGCGGATTACTACGGCAGCGACAGCTTCGTCGTCAGCATCAGCGACGGCAACGGCAACGTCAGCCTGTCCACGGTGAATGTCACGGTGTCGGCGGTGGTGGACGTTGCCAACGACACGATCACGACCAGCGAGGACACGACGGTCAATATCGCCGTCAACACCAACGACAGCTTCGAAAACACGGGCCACGCCATCACGGCCATCGACGGCACCGCCATCGCGGTAGGCACGCCGGTGGCGGTGACCAATGGCTCGGTCACGCTGCGGGCAGACGGCACCCTGGACTTCACCCCGACGACCGACTTCAACGGCTCCACCAGCTTCACCTACACAGTGACCTCTGGCGGCGCGGTTGAAACGGCCACCGTCATGGTGACGGTGACGGCCGTGGCGGATGCGCCGATGACGGTGGACCCGGCCGTTGCGGGCCAGACCTTCGACCCGACTACCGGCAACTACGCCACCAGCACCACCGAGGACACGGCCGTCACCGGCCAGGTCTTGGCAGTGGACGGCGACGGCGATCCGCTGACGTACAGCGTATCGACCACCGCCGCGCATGGCACGGTGACGGTCAATGCCGCAACCGGCGTCTACACCTACACGCCGACCGCCGACTACTACGGCGCCGACAGCTTCGTCATCGGCATCAGCGATGGCACGGGCAACGTCAGTTTGTCGACGGTCAGCGTCACGGTATCGGCAGTGGTGGACATCGCCAACGACACGGTCACCACCAACGAGGACACGACGGTCAACATCGCGGTCAACGCGAACGACACCTTCGACAATGCAGGCCACGCTATCACCGCGATCAACGGCAGCGCGGTAGTGGTGGGCACGCCGGTCGCGGTGGCCAACGGTTCGGTGACGTTGAACGCCGACGGCACCCTGGACTTCGCGCCCACTGCCAACTACAACGGCGCGACCAGCTTCACCTACACGGTGACCTCCGGCGGCGTCGATGAGACGGCAACGGTGAACGTGACCGTGACGGCGGTGGCGGACGCGCCGATGACGGTGGACCCGGCCATCCCCGGCCAGACCTTTGATCCGGCTACCGGCAACTACGCGACCAGCACCGTTGAGGACACGGCGGTCAGTGGGCAGGTATCGGCCACCGACGCAGACGGCGACACGCTGGGCTACGGCGTCGGTACCGCGCCGGCGCACGGCACGGTCACGGTCAACGCCACGACCGGCGCCTACACCTACACGCCCACCGCCGACTACTACGGCGCCGACAGCTTCGTCATCAGCATCAGCGATGGCGCGGGCAATGTCAGCCTGTCGACGGTCAGCGTTACGGTGGCGGCGGTGGTGGACATTGCCGACGACACGATCACAACCAGCGAGGACACGACGGTCACGATCGCCGTCAACGGCAACGACAGCTTCGAAAACACGGGTCACGCCATCACGGCGATCGATGGCAACGCCATCGTGGTCGGCACGCCGCTTGCCGTGGCGAACGGCTCGGTCACGCTGAACGCCGACGGCACCTTGGACTTCGCGCCCACGGCCAACTACAACGGTTCCACCAGCTTCACCTACACGGTGACGTCCGGGGGCGCGGTTGAGACGGCAACGGTCACAGTGACCGTGACCGCCGTGGCGGATACGCCGATGACGCTGGATCCGGGAGTTCCGGGCCAGATGTTCGACCCGGCCACGGGCAACTACGCGACCAGTACGTCCGAGGACACGGCTGTCACCGGCCAGGTCTTGGCAGCGGACGGCGACGGCGACACGCTGGCCTACAGCGTATCGACCACCGCCGCGCATGGCACGGTCGCGGTCAACGCCGCAACCGGCGTCTACACCTACACGCCGACGGCGGATTACTACGGCAGCGACAGCTTCGTCATCAGCATCAGCGATGGCACGGGCAACGTCAGCCTGTCCACGGTGACCGTCACGGTGGCGCCGGTGGCGGATATCGCGGGCGACACGGTCACGACCAACGAGGACACCACGGTCAACATCGCCGTTGACGGCAACGACAGCTTTGAGAACGCCGGTCGTGTCATCACGGCAATCGATGGCACCGCGATCACCGTGGGAACGCCGGTCGCGGTGGCCAACGGCTTGGTCACGCTGAACGCCGACGGCACGTTGGACTTTGCGCCGACGGCGAACACCACCGGCTCGACCAGCTTCACGTACACGGTCACCTCGGGGGGCGCCACGGAAACCGCGACGGTCACCGTCAACGTGACCGCCGTACCGGATGCGCCGACCCAGGTGGACCCCGCGGTACCGGGCCAAGCCTACGACCCGGTCACCGGCAACTACGCGGTCAGCACCAATGAGGACACGGCGGTCAGTGGCCGGGTGCTGGCGGTGGACGTGGACGGAGATCCGCTGGCCTACAGCGTGTCGACCGCGCCGGCCCACGGCACGGTCACCGTCAACGCCGCAACCGGCGCGTACACCTACACGCCGACCGGCGACTACAACGGCACCGACAGCTTTGTCGTCAGCATCAGCGATGGCACGGGCAACGTCATTGTGTCGACGGTCAATGTGACGGTGGCCGCGGTGGCCGACATTGCCAACGACAGCGTCACCACGCTGGAGGACACGACGGTCAATATTGCCGTCAACGGCAACGACAGCTTCGAGAACGCCGGCCACGCCGTCACGGCGATCAACGGCAACGCCCTGCTGCTGGGCACGCCGATGGCGGTGACGAACGGTTCGGTGGTGTTGAAGGCCGACGGCACGCTGGACTTCATCCCTGCGTCCAACTTCCACGGAGCCACCAGCTTCACCTACACGGTCACCTCGGGTGGCGTAACGGAGACGGCCACGGTGACGGTCAACGTCACGTCGGTCAATGACATCCCCGTGCTGCTGGGCAACCGCGTCGGCGGCCAGGTGTTTGATCCGAACACGGGCGAATTCACGGTGCCGACCTTGGAGGACACGCCGGTTTCCGGCCGCGTGGCGGCGCTGGATACCGACGGCGAACCGCTGAGCTACGCGGTCAGCGGCTTGCCCGCCCACGGCACGGTGACGATCGACGCCGCCACGGGCGCGTATGTCTACACGCCAAGCGGCGACTTCCACGGCAACGACCGCTTTGTGGTGACCATCTCGGATGGCAGCGGCGGCACGTTGCAAGCCGTGGTGAACGTGAGCGTGGCGGCGGTGGCGGATATCGCCGACGACACGGTGACGACCCTGGAGGACACGCCCGTCAATATCGTCGTCAACGGCAACGACACGTTCGAGAACGCCGGGCACGCCGTCACGGCCATCGATGGAACGGCCGCGACGGTGGGGGCGCCGATAGCGGTGGCAAACGGCGTCGTGACGCTGCGCGCCGACGGCAGCTTGGACTTCACGCCCTCGGCCGATTACAACGGCACGACCCAGTTCACCTACACCGTCACGTCCGGCGGGGCCAGCGAAACGGCCACTGTCACCGTGAACGTGACGGCGGTGAACGACAGCCCGGTGGTACCGGCCGTCACGGTAAGTCTGCCGCTGGGAGGCGGCAGCCTGGATGTGCCGGCGAACCGGGGCTTGCTGGCCGGCGCGTCGGACGTCGATGGCGACCCCTTGTTTGTGGCCGACGTCAGCGTGGATGGTGTGCCGGGAAGAACGCCGGCCGGCTCGCCCCTGGCGCTTCCGGGCGCGGGTACGTTGCTGGTCAGGCCCGACGGCAGCTATGTGTTCACGCCGTCAAGCGGCTTCACGGGCGAACTGGTGGTGCGCTACCGCGTCAGCGACGGCAACGGCGGGTTCACGGAGTCGACGTTCACGCTGCGCAACTCGGCATCGTTGTTCACCGAGCAGGACGACTTGCGCTTCGTAGAGGGGGCGGGAGCAAGCGAGTCGGCCATCGGCGGCAATGGCGGCATGGTGGCCAGCGAGGTGAACTCGGTGTTGATCCGGGCGGTAAACGGGCTGGGCTCGCTGGACGGCACGCCGGACTTGCAGCAATCGGGTGGAGCAGTGCTGCTGGCCGTCAATGGCGTCAACAGCCTGGACCACCTGGGAAGCTTCACGGGGGTGGGGGCGGTGCTGCAAGCGGTCAACGATATCGACTCGCTGAATGGCATCGACGACATCGGCGCCCGGAGTGGCTTGCATCAGCTGCTGGGCTCCGGCCTGGGCGGCGGGCTGGGAGACGGGCAGGCGGTCTTGTCGACGCTGCCGCTGGGAGCAGGCTTGCAGCTGGACCTGGTGGGGCGTGGCGATCAGCTGCTCTTCATCGTCAACGGCGGCGACGGCAAGGCGGACATGCGCATCACGCTGGCCAACGGCGCGGCATTGCCGGGCTGGGTGCAAGCGGAGGGACGTGGCCTCTTGCTGATCAACCGACCGGCCGGCATGGAAACGCTGAGCCTGCGCCTGACTCCCAGGTCTGGGCCCGGAGCTGGGGTGGGCCGTGTCATCACGCTGGATTTCCTGTCTGGCACGATGCGCGAACAGCGCGCGCCGGCCGATCCGGTGTTGCGTCCGCAGACGACGCCGGATGCCAAGCCGGGTGCGTCGCTGGCCGCGCCGGAACGCTTGGCGGGGGCACCGTTCTCGGTGCAACTGGCCCAGGCGGCGCGCCAGCATGACGTGGAGGACATCGCCTTGATGGATCTGCTGGACTGAGGCGCACGAAGTGCACGATGCGCATGACGCGGATGACGTGGATCACGCGCATTGCGTGCAGGGGGCCGAGGCGGGCCGGGGCATTCGTCCCTGCCCGCCTCGGCCCCAGTCCGTTCAGATGGCCTTGAATGTCTTCAGGTGGATGCTGGTCTCGGTGGCCGAGATGCCCTTGAGGGTGCGCAGCCTGTCCAGCACTTCGGACAACTGATCGATGGTGGGCACCCGCAGTTCCGCCAGCAGGTCCCAGCGGCCGTTGGTGTCGTGCAGGCCCGCCACCGCGGGTTCGCCCATCAGCAGGTTCACGATCTTGCGGGTTTCGTGGCCTTCCACGGCGATGCTCATCCACGCCACGATGTCGTCCGTTTCTGACTCGGGGCGCAGGCGCACGGTATAACCGACGATGATGCCGCGCTCTTCAAGCTTGCGGATGCGGTTGTCGATGGTGCCGCGCGATACGTCCAGCTTCTTGGCCAGCGTGGCGATGGACAGGCGGGCGTTCGCGCGCAGCAGGCCCAGCAAGCTCTGGTCTAGCGTGTCCATTGTGCAAAGTGCTAATGTTGGCTGTCGAATTGCCAGAATCTTAGCGTTTCGTGTGGAAAGTTGTCACTATGAATTGATTTGGGCATCGGCCAGAATTTCCTTTCCATAACTTGGGGAGAAAAAAATGACGACATTGCTCACGACGTCGGACGTTGCCACCATCGTGGCCCGATACGGCCCGCGCAAGGTTTTCACCGATCTGCTGGACTATGTGCTGGCCGATTTTCTGCGATGGCAAGAATTCGACAAGTGCGCCCGTGTCGCCAGTCATTCCCCTGCCGGCGTCATCGAACTGATGCCCGCCGCCGACAGCGAGCTGTACAGCTTCAAGTTCGTGAACGGCCACCCCGACAACCCGCAAACCGGCCTGTCCACCGTGATGGCCTTTGGCGCCCTGGCGCAAGTCAGCACGGGCGAACCGCTGCTGATCAGCGAACTGACCCTGACCACCGCCCTGCGCACCGCCGTCACGTCGGCGCTGGCGGCACGCGCGTTGGCCCGGCCCGGTTCGCGCTCGATGGCGTTGATTGGCAACGGGGCACAGGCGGAATTCCAGGCCCTGGCATTTCACTATGTGCTGGGTATTGACGTGTTGCATGTGTACGACGTGGACGCCGACGCGACGCGCAAGCTGCAAGCCAACCTGGCCGCTGTCGCCCCGACGCTGCGCGTGGTCGCGTTTGACGGCACCGCGCAGGCGGTCAAGGGGGTGGACATCGTCACCACCGTCACCGCCGACAAGGCCTACGCCACCATTCTGACCGCCGACATGGTTGAACCCGGCATGCACATCAACGCCTTGGGCGGCGACTGCCCGGGCAAGACCGAACTGCATGCCGACGTGCTGCGCCGGGGCGCTGTCTTTGTCGAATACGAACCGCAGACGCGCATTGAAGGCGACCTGCAACAGATGCCCGCGGATTTTCCGGTGACGGAACTGTGGCGCGTGCTGACGGGGCAGGCGGCCGGCCGCCGCAGCGCTGAAGATGTGACCATCTTCGATTCGGTGGGTTTTGCGCTGGAAGACTTTTCGGCCTTGCGCTGGTTGCGCGACAGCGCCGTCCGATTTGGCATCGGCGCTCGCATTGAAGTGGCGCCGCGGTTGCAGGATCCCAAGAATCTGTTCGATGTGGTGCGCGCGGCCACTGACGTGAAGGCCGCGCCGGGGCAGCCATAGCCCCGGCGATTCATCAGCAAAGCGCGATCAGGCGGCGCGCGGGGCGTCAGTGGGCGGCGTGCCGTCGTGGAACATCGTCTTGAGCTGCGAGCGCAGCTCTGGCGAGTCGGCGTGCTTGTGCACGGTGGTGGCATGCTGCACGGCGGCTTCCAGCAATTCGTCGTCGGAATCCGCGGCCAGGGCTACCGAGCAATTCATCTCGCTTGGAAACTCACGGCAGTCGATGTATTTGCGGGTCATGATTGTCTCCTTGCGCAGCGCCCAGGGGCGCTTGCGTAATGGCACATCCGACGCGCGGCATGCGGGGCATCGGGCAGTTGGCGCGTCGCAGCGCACCCGATGATTCCAAAAGTATAGACCCGGGCGCTTACGGCTTTTCTTCTGGCAGTGCGTCATGCGACACCGGGCGGCCCAAGAGGTAACCCTGGAAGTGCGAGCAGCCTTCCTGTGTCAGCCGGTCCAGCTGCGCGGCGGTTTCCACGCCTTCGGCAGTGGTCGGAATGTCCAGGCTGCGCCCGATGCCGTTGATGGCGCGGATGATGGCCAGTGCTTCTTTACTGGATTCGACGTCCTGGGTGAACGATTTGTCGATCTTGATCTTGTCGAAGTCGAACGACCGCAGATAGCCCAGCGACGAATAGCCCGTGCCAAAGTCGTCCAGCGCCACTTTCACGCCCAGCGCCTTCAAGCGCTTGAGCGTGTTCAGGTTGGAGGCCGAGTTGGCCAGCAGCACCGATTCGGTAATCTCCAGTTCCAGCCGCCGCGCCGGCAGGCCGGACTTGGTCAACGCCGATTCCACCAGCGACACCAGCGCGCTGTTGGTGAACTGGCTGGCAGACAGGTTCACGGCCACCGTTTCGTGGTCGTCCCAGCGCATGGCTTCGGCGCAGGCCTCGTGCAGGGTGAAGGCGCCCAGCTCGTGGATCAGACCGGTTTCTTCGGCGATGGGAATGAAGTCGCCCGGCATGATCAGGCCCTTGACCGGATGCTGCCAGCGCATCAGCGCTTCGCGTCCGACGATGCGCACGTGGCTGACGTCCAGGATGGGCTGGTAATACAACTGCAATTGCTGACCCATGATGGCCTGGCGCAGGTCCATTTCCATTTCATGGCGCTTGAGCGCGGCGGCCTCCATCTCGGGCTGGAAGAACGCCATGCGGTTGCGGCCGTTGCGTTTGGCTTCGTACAGCGCCATGTCGGCGTAGCGCAGCAGGTGGTCGGCGGTGTACTCGGGCGTCTCGGCCAGCGCGATACCGATGCTGACGCTGATCGGCACCGTATGGCCGTCCACTTCAAAGGGCTGGCGCACCGCATCGATCAGCCGTTCGGCCATCTTGCGCACGTCGTCCTGCTGGCCGATGTTGGGCAGCACCACCGCGAATTCGTCACCGCCCAGGCGGGCCAGCGTGTCCTGCTCGCGCAGCACCTTCGGCAGCCGCTTGGCCAAGAGGCGCAGCAGCTCGTCGCCGCAGGGATGGCCCAGCGTGTCGTTCACGCTCTTGAAATTGTCCAGGTCCAGGCACAGCACGGCGGTGCGCCGATCGTCGGCGCAATGGTGCAGCGCCTTGAGCAGCTGCTCGCGGAACAGCCGGCGGTTGGGCATGCCGGTCAGGGTGTCGTGATGCGCCATGTAGCGCACCTGGGCATGCGCCGCGTTCTCGTCCGTGACGTCGTCGGAGATCAGCAGCGCGTAACGCGAGCGCGGGTCGTTGCTGTGGAAAACCAGCGTGCGCGTGCGCAAGGTGCGCATGCCGCGCGCGGTGGTCAGCTCTTCTTCCGCTTCACGCAGGGCGCCGTCCGATCGCAAGGCGTCGTGCGTCAGCCGGTCCAGGAATTCGCACACGGGTTTAGGCAGGCACTGCTGCGCCGTCTTGCCCAGCATCTGGGCGCGCGTGACGCCGAACGTCGCTTCCGCCTGACGGTTGGCCAGCAGGATATTGCGCGACACGGCGTCCATCACCAGCACGCACGACGGGATGTGCGACACCACGGCATCCAGGAAGCTGGATAGCGATGTCAATTCCGAGTTGTAGTGTTCGGCCAGCTCTTTGGCCTTCACCAGCTGCTGTTCGCGTTCACGGCGTTCGGTGACGTCGCGCGTGACCTTGGCAAAGCCGATCAGCTCGCCCTGGTCGTCGCGGATGGCGTCGATCACGACATTGGCCCAGAACAGCGTGCCGTCGCGGCGCACGCGCCAGCCCTCGGCTTCGAAGCGGCCCTGTTCGCGCGCCGTGGCCAGGCCGCGTTGCGGCAAGCCGGCGGCCTGGTCGGCGGCCGTGTAGAAGCACGCAAAGTTCTTGCCGACGATTTGCTCTTGCGTGTAGCCCTTGGCGCGCTGCGCCCCGGCGTTCCAGTTGGCGACTGTGCCGTCCGGGTGCAGCATGTAGATGGCGTAGTCGACGACACCCTGCACAAGGTGCCGGTACATGACGTCGGAATTGTCGATGATCATTGGATGAAGGGGCGGGGGGAAGCGCCCGCGTCTGGCGGGCCAGGCCGGCGTACGCGTGGGCTGTCCCGCGAATGGAATGAGGGATCTACGGCTTTACGTCGCCGTCTTGGCAATAGTTAAGGCGCGGGCCTGAAAAGGCGTGAATCTAACGAATGTTGTCGTAGAAACACGGTTCATTGCATGGGGTGGCGCGGCGGGTCACAGCTTTACCCGCTGGCGCAGCGCCTGCGCGATCATCCCGATGTCGATGTCCTTGCCCGGGTTCTTCAAGCAGAAGTCGTACAGCACGGCCACGTACGCATTGCCCAGCAGCTTGGTGATGGCGCCCGCGGTGGTGGCGGCGATGGTGCCGCCCACGGCGCTGCCCGCGCCCGGAATGAATTTCAGCATGCCCGATACCACCGACCGCCCGATCAGCGTGGCCGCCGACGCACCCAGCGTGGAGGTGACCAGCGTGGTAATGGCGGTGGTGTCCAGCTCCATGCCGAAGGTGATGCCGATCTTGGCGATCATGCCGACCTGGATCGGCACCAGCGCAAACGCGTCTGAAAACGGAATGGGCGCGGCGGCGGCGGACGCGGCCAGGCCGGCAGCCACGTTCACTTCTATCTCAGCCCGCTTTTTTTTTACTTCCAGGGCCTTCTTGTTGCGGGTGGACAGGGCATTGGCGTAGGCGCGCTGCTGGCCCTCGGGGATGTGCTCGGCCGTGACTTCAATCAGCTTGTCCAGGCCCATCGGCGGCAGTTCCGCGTCCAGTTCTTCGATCCATTCCGGCAGCGCGCGCACGGCTACTACCTGCTTGGCGCGCGGCAGCAGCTTGTGCGCCTCGGCAACGAAGGGGCTGTTCTTGCGCGCCTTGGTCAGCACCACCACCACCGGGATGCCGGCGGTGGCCAGCATGTCGGCCAGTTCGATCTCGGCGTCTTCCACGCGGTGGCTGCTGTCCTGGATGCACAGCCAGGCCACATGCACGTGCTTGTCCTGATCGTCGGACGCCGAACGTTCCTGGATCAAGTCCGTCAGCGCCTGGCGCGAGCGCGCGTAGTCGCCCACTTCCAGGCCGCGCGTATCGATGATGGTCAGCGGATGGCCGGGCTTGGTGTATTCCTGGGTGGTCTGCGTGACGGGCTTGCCCGCGCCCGTCTTGGCCAGATCGCCGCGAAACACGGCGTTGATCAGCGTGCTCTTGCCGACGCCGGTCTTGCCCGCGATCAGGATGTTGACGCGACCCGCGCCGCGCGTGGCCGTGCTGATGGCGTCGGCGATGGCGTCCTGCAAGGCGGGCGAATCGGGGCGTAGGGGCGGCATGAGCGGTAATAACTGGAAAGGGATTGAGCAACGATATCAGATGAGTCCGACATTCGCGGCAACCGCGATATTTTTCTTGCCACTTCACCGAAGATCCGGGTTGCTTGATGAATCCGGTGCGTGGGCAGGCGCAACGGATCCCATAACCATATGGCTGCCCTGCGGTAAGGAGACCTTGAAAATGGCGTTGGACATAGGAGTCGTCATGCTCTACCTGGGCGGCATGCTGCTGCTGGGCTGGTACGGCATGCGGCGTGCAAAAACCCAGGAAGACTATCTGGTGGCGGGCCGCAACCTGGGGCCCGGTTTGTACATGGGCACCATGGCGGCCACGGTGCTGGGCGGGGCCAGCACGGTGGGTACGGTGCGGCTGGGATATCAATACGGTATTTCGGGGTTCTGGCTATGCGGGGCGCTGGGGCTGGGCATCATCGTGCTGAACCGGGTGCTGGCCAAACCCCTGCTGAAGCTGCGCATCTTCACGGTGACGCAGATTCTTGAACGGCGCTTCACGGCGGGCGCCAAGCATGTCAGCGCGCTGGTCATGATGGCGTATGCGCTGATGCTGGCGGCCACGTCCGTCATCGCCATGGGCACGGTGATGCAGGTGCTGTTCGACCTGCCGTTCTGGGTGTCGGTCGTGGTGGGCGGCGGCGTGGTCGCGGTGTATTCCACGCTGGGCGGAATGTGGTCGTTGACCCTGACCGACATCGTGCAATTCATCATCAAGACGGTGGGCCTGATGTTCGTGCTGCTGCCCATCTGCCTGATACGGGTGGGCGGCTGGGACCAGCTGGTGGCGCAGCTGCCCGCCGCCAGTTTCAGCCTGACGAACATCGGCTGGGGCACGATCATCACCTACTTCGTCATCTATTTCCTGGGCATCCTGATCGGCCAGGAAATCTGGCAGCGCGTCTTCACCGCCCGCGACGAACGCGTGGCGCGCGTGGCGGGCACCGCCGCCGGGTTGTACTGCATCGTGTACGGCCTGGTGGGCGCGGTGATCGGCATGACCGCGAAGGTGCTGCTGCCCGATCTGCCCGACGTCAATCACGCGTTCGCCGCCATCGTGCAGGCGGGCCTGCCGGACGGCATACGCGGCCTGGTCATCGCCGCGGCGCTGGCGGCCATGATGTCCACGGCCAGCGCCGCCATGCTGGCCACGTCCACCGTGCTGGCCGAAGACCTGTTGCCGGCGCTGCGGGGCGGGCGCTCGTTCACCGACGTGCGCGTGCACCGGCTGATCACGCTGCTGGCCGCGCTGTCGGCGCTGGGCGTGGCGTTGGTGGTCGATGACGTCATGAGCGCCCTGACCTGCGCGTACAACCTGCTGGTGGGCGGCATGCTGGTGCCGTTGCTGGGTGCCATCTACTGGCGCCGCGCCACCACCGCCGGCGCAATGGCGGGAATGCTGCTGGGTTGCGCGGCGGCCATTGCGTTCATGGTCAAGGACGGCCTGGCGGCCAACACACCGGTCTACGCGGCGCTTGCGGCCAGCGCCGCCGGCTTTGTGCTGATCAGCTTGCTGGGGCGGGCGGGCGCGCCGTGGGGCGATACACCCGTGCCGCGAGCCGACGCCAAATGAACCTTTTATTTCAGGAGCACATCATGCGCTTTACCCCGGAGCGCCTTGCGGCGCTGCGCGCCCGCTTTGGCGGCGCCAACGAAGCCATCATCCACGACCCGCATTTTCGCGAAGTGGCCGTCAACATCATCGACGGCAGCGGCACGCGCAGCGCGCCCTATGCGGGCATGCCTACCTTGCTGGACGCCCCGGCACGCCCCATCGACTGGCAAGCGCCCGACTTCGGCGACCTGCAAGTGGCGCTGACCGGCGTGCCGATGGACCTGGGCGCCAGCAACCGCAGCGGTTGCCGCTTTGGGCCGCGCGCGCTGCGCGCCATCGAACGCGTCGGCCCCTACCACCACGTCTTGCGCTGCACGCCCACGCACGACCTGCGCGTGGCCGATATCGGCGATGTGCCGATGCGCAGCCGCTTCAACCTGGAGCAATCACATGAAGATATCGAAACCGCGTACGCCAAGATCCATGCGGCGGGGGTCATTCCGGTTTCGGTGGGGGGCGACCATTCCATTACCCTGCCGATCCTGCGTGCGCTGGGCCGACGCGCGCCGGTCTCGCTGATCCACTTCGATGCGCATTGCGATACGGGCGGCCCGTTCGACGGCAGCCGCTTTCACCACGGTGGCCCGTTCCGCCAAGCCGTGCTGGACGGCGTGCTGGACCCCACGCGCACCATCCAGATCGGCATCCGTGGCGCCGCGGAATACCTTTGGGAATTCTCGTACGAGTCCGGCATGACGGTCATTCACGCGGAAGACATTGCCCGCCTGGGCGTGGATGCCGTGGTCGCGCAGGCGCGCAAGGTCGTGGGCGACACGCCGGTGTACGTCTCGTTCGACATCGATTGCCTGGACCCGGCGTTTGCGCCCGGCACGGGCACGCCCGAGGTGGGCGGCGTGACCGTGCGCGAAGCGCAGGTGATCCTGCGGGCGCTGGCGGGTATCGACATCATCGGGGGCGACGTGGTCGAAGTGGCGCCCGCCTATGACGCCACGGCCAACACCGCGCACGCGGGCGCGCAGATGCTGTTCGAAATCCTGAGCCTGGTCAGCGTGCGCCACGCGGGCTGACGACGCGCGCGAACTTTCTTGCATTCCCCTTTCGCTTTGGCGCAAAAGGTAATGGAAGGTACAAACGCACACTCGGCGGCGTGGTGCCGCCGATAGTGCGTTCGTCACGGTAAACATGCACGCTAATGGTGCGCACGGGCCACGCGCGCGCGCAATGCCCTGGGAGGCAGCGCTGGCGCGGGTTTCGCGATATGGGACGGCGGCGACGACGGGGCGCGCGCGCAAAAAAAAGGGCGCGATCGAATGCCTGCCATGCTGTTACATCACAAATGTTTCGGACGCGTTGGCGGGCATGGCGCCCTCGTAGAATCGGCGCCTCGTAAGGTTTCGCCGCGCTGTCAGCGGCACCGTTCATGACCCGATTTGCCCTCGTTCCCCGTTTGCTCCGGTCGCGCCCGCTGACCAAGGGCTTTCGCTATCTTTACCGCTATACGCGAGCCGGCGCCTATCGGCATAACGAAACCTTGTGGCCGCTGGTGAAAGTACGCCGCGATGCCCGCGACCACGACCGCTTGCTGTCCTGCAACGTGGTCGGCGTGCAAGGCCCGGCTACCTTGCCCCTGGCCGACGTGCCGCGAGCCATCACCGGCGACGCCCACCTGATCCTTAGCGGCCCTTCCATTGCTGACATCGACTATGCGCGTTGCCGACTGGGCAACGTGATGGGCGTGAACGGGTCGATTGCGCTGCGGCGCGCGCATCCCTCGTTGCGCTTCGATTACTACGCGATGCTGGACGCGGGCTTTGTGAAGCGCCGGCGCGACTTGGTTGCCGAGGTCTTGTCGCAGGACCTGCTGCTGTTTGTCACGCCCGAGGTGTACCGATGGATTTCGTACTTGTTCGACGCCAAGGCGGTTCGGTGCCGCATTGCGCTGTTCGAGGAAGTGCACCAGCGTGCGCTGCAACCGCGCGCGCAACCCGATGCCCTTGCCGCGCGGTTGGCGCGCGACCCCGAGCTGGTGTTGTTCGACGCGCATCACCCGCAGCACGCGCATGGCTTCAGCCTGAACCCGTCGCGCGGCCTGTTCGGCGGCGGCACGGTGGCCTACACGGCCTTGCAACTGTTGGCCTGGATGGGCGCGCGCACGCTGTACCTGCACGGCCTGGACCTGAGCGCCACGGCCGGCCCGCGCTTTTACGAAAGCCCGGGCGCGCAGCTGGCCACCGCGCTGGACCGGCAGTTTGCCGGACATATCGAACCGGCGTTCCGCCAGGCCAGCCGCCTGCTGCGCGCGCACGGCGTTCAGGTCTACAACCTGTCCTTGAATAGCCGCCTGGGCGAGGACATATTTGAAAAGCGCCACTGGAGCTGTTTGCTCAATCAAGGGGAATCCCCGCCTTCCCTGCAACGGTTCTCGGGCCTATCACGATGAAGATTCTGTACACCAACTTTCACCAGGGCGATGGCGGCGGGCACACCACCTACGTCATGTCCCTGGCACGCATGCTGCGCCAACGCGCCCAGATTACCGTGGCCGCGCCGCTTGGCAGCCGCCTGCTGGCCGAAGCCCACGCCTTGCCCGGCGTGCACTCCGTTGACCTGGAATTCAAGGGCCGCCCGTTTCAGCAGTTAAGCGCGTTGCGGCGGCTGCGCGCGCTGCTGCGCCGCGAACAGTTCGACGTGATCCACGTGAACGGCTCGGCCGACCATCGCCTGTGCATGCTGGCCACGGTGGGCATGGGCGCCAAGCGCCCGTTCATTGTCTACACGCAGCATACCGATCGCAGCGCCAACAGCCTGGGAGTGCGCATGCGCGCCAAGTGGGGCACCAACCGCGTCATCTGCGTGTGCGGCCACACGTTTCGCCGGATGAAAGATTCGGTGTTTCGCGATGAAGACCTGCGCGTGGTGCACAACGGCGTGGATACGCTTCAGTATCGACCGGCCACCCCTGACGAAGTCGCCCAAGCGCGCGCCGCGCTGCTGCCCAAGGCCATGCAGCGCCGGCTGGTGATCGGCAGCAACGCCGGCACCGCCGTGTACAAGAACTGGCTGGACATGGTGACCGCCGTGTCGCTGCTGCCCGAGCATCAGCGCGATCAGGTCGTGATCCTGATTGCCGGCAAGGAACCCGACGACGAACAGCGCCAGCGCGTGGCCGACCTGGCCATGACGCATCAAGTCGTGTTCACGGGCTTGCTTGACGACGTGCGGCCTTTCCTGGCGGCACTGGATGTGGGGTTTGTGTTGTCGTCTCGTCTGGAGACCATCTCTTTTGCGTGCCGCGAAATGATGGCGGCGGGCAAGCCGGTCATCGTCAGCAAGGTCGGCGGCCTGACCGAGAACGTGACCGACGGGCGCAATGGCTGGGTGGTGCCGCCCGGTTCCGTCAGCAGCGTGCTGGCCACCGTGTCCACCCTCTTGAACGATCGCGCCATCGCCGCGAAGATGGGCGAGGAAGCGCGCAACACGGCGTTGCGCGAGTTTTCCCTGGCGCATTTCGTGGGACAGACCGAGCAGGTGTACCAAGAACGCGGGGCGTCCGACCGCCAGTTTGAACTGACGTCCTGACGCCCCGGCGTTGCCGCGTGATCCTTAGAAGTGGATCACGGTGCGGATCGACTTGCCTTCATGCATCAGGTCGAAGGCTTCGTTGATGCGGTCCAGCGGCAGCGTGTGCGTGACGAACGGGTCCAGGTCGATCTTGCCGCTCATGGCGTCTTCGACCATGCCCGGCAGTTGCGTGCGGCCCTTCACGCCGCCGAAGGCCGATCCGCGCCACACGCGGCCCGTGACCAGCTGGAACGGGCGCGTGCTGATTTCCTGGCCGGCGCCGGCCACGCCGATGATGATGCTTTCGCCCCAGCCCTTGTGGCAGCATTCCAGCGCGGCGCGCATCACGTGCACATTGCCGATACATTCAAACGAAAAGTCCACGCCGCCGTCGGTGAGTTCGACGATGACGTCCTGGATGGGCTTGTCGTAGTCCTTCGGGTTGATGCAGTCGGTGGCGCCCATGGCGCTGGCCAGCACGAACTTGTTCGGGTTGGTGTCCACGGCGATGATGCGGCCGGCCTTGGCCTGCACCGCGCCCTGGATCACGGCCAGGCCGATGCCGCCCAGACCGAACACGGCGACGGTGTCGCCTTCCTTGACCTTCGCGGTGTTGTGCACGGCGCCCAGGCCGGTGGTCACGCCGCAGCCCAACAGGCAAACCTTTTCATGCGGGGCGGCCGGGTTGATCTTGGCCAGCGAGATCTCGTTGACGACCGTGTATTCGCTGAAGGTCGAGCAGCCCATGTAGTGGTACAGCGGCTTGCCTTCGTAGCTGAAGCGCGAGGTGCCGTCGGGCATGACGCCCTTGCCCTGGGTGGCGCGCACCTTCTGGCACAGGTTGGTCTTGCCGGACAGGCAGAACTTGCATTCGCGGCATTCGGCCGTGTAGAGCGGAATGACGTGGTCGCCCGGCTTCAGCGACGTCACGCCTTCGCCCACTTCCACGACCACGCCCGCGCCTTCGTGGCCCAGCACGGCGGGGAACAGGCCTTCGGGGTCGTCGCCGCTGAGCGTGAACGCGTCGGTGTGGCAGACGCCGGTGTGCGTGATCTGCACCAGCACTTCGCCGCGCTGCGGGGGCGCGACGTCGATTTCAACGATTTCCAGCGGCTTGCCGGGTCCGAATGCGACTGCTGCGCGTGATTTCATAATTTTGCTCCACGAATGTCGGGGGGATTACTTCAAATAGGAACGGACGATGCGCATCAGCTGGTCGACCTCGGCCTCGGCGTCGATCCCGGCGTGTTGCGGCCCGCCCTGGGCGGATTGCAGGAAGGTTTCCCGGAGATGGCTTTCCAGCACCTCGGCCATCAGGCCGGTGGCTGCACCGCGCAAGGCGGCCAGCTGTTGCAGCAGCGCGCCGCATTCCGTGCCTTCGTTGACCGCGCGTTCCAATGCTAACGCCTGCCCCTGGATACGGCGCAAGCGGGTAACGACACGTTTTTTTTCTTCCGGCGAATGCGGCACGGCAGGCTCCGAAAACGATACAGGGGGGGAGTATACGAAAAGCGCCCCGTCATTCGCAAGACATGTGTACCTGTCTATACTACAAGCCGTTTTTCACCGCCGTGTGGCGCCCACTCCAGGATCATTCCGTGGCTTCTTCTCCCCCCCGACTACCCGTCCAGGCCAATGCCCTGCCCGCCCCGCTGTATGCGCAGGTCAAGCAGATGATTGCGCAGCAGATCCGCACGGGCGCGTGGCCCGCGCACTACCGGGTGCCCTCGGAAAGCGAACTGGTCGACGAGCTGGGATTCAGCCGCATGACGATCAACCGCGCGCTGCGCGAGCTGACGGCCGAGGGCTTGCTGGTGCGCATGCAGGGGGTGGGCACGTTCGTGGCGCAGCCCAAGGCGCGCTCGGCTTTGTTTGCCGTGAACAACATCGCGGACGAGATTGCCGCGCGCAACCATCGGCACCACAGCCGCGTGGTGCGCCTGGCCGAAGAGCCGGCCGGGTCCGAGCAGGCGCTGGCGCTGGACCTGCGCGTGGGCCAACCCGTATTCCATTCGGTCATCGTGCATTTCGAGGACGACGTGCCGATTCAACTGGAAGACCGCTACGTCAATGTGCGGTTGGCGCCGGACTACCTGAAACAGGACTTCACGCAGCACACCCCGTACGAATACCTGACGCGCGTGGCGCCGCTTAGCGAAGGCGAACACGTCGTAGAGGCCATCCTGGCCAAGCCGCGCGAATGCCAGCTGTTGCAGATCGAACGCAGCGAGCCGTGCCTGTTGATCCGTCGCCGCACGTGGTCCGGCGACCGCGCGGTGACGCTGGCGCGGCTGATCCACCCCGGCTCGCGCCACCGTCTGGAAGGCAAGTTCACGACATGAATCCGTCCAACGTTCGCCTGTATCGCGCTGCTGACTACCCGCGCATGCCGTGGAAAAACGGTGGCGGCACCACGCAGGAAGTCGCTTGCAACCCTGGAGGCAGCACCGCCGCGTTCGACTGGCGCCTGTCGATTGCCGACGTCGCGCAAGACGGCGGTTTTTCGGCGTTCGCGGGCTATCAGCGCATCATCACCGTGCTGGAAGGCAGCGGCATCGAACTGACCGTTGACGGCCAGGCACAGGCGCCGCTGATGCCGTATCAGCCTTACGCGTTCCTGGGGGACGCGCAGGTCCAGTGTCGTTTGCTGGACGGGCCGATCCGCGACTTCAACCTGATCTACAAGCCGCAGCGTTATCACGCTCGGCTGCAATGGGCGTCCGGCGCCGGGCCATGGGTGTTTCATAGCGATGCGCACAGCCTGCTGGTGCTGAACGCCGGCGACGCCCTGACGTTGAACGTGGACGGGGTCGACCATGCGCTGCCTGCGCGCTACGACTGCCTGCATGTGGACGGGCGGCAAGCCCTGGCGTCGTATCGCCTTGCCGGCAACGGCGCTGTGAACGCTTGCGTGATCGAGCTGCATCCCTTAGTTCATTGGGGGTAAACCCCTACCAAAATTCGTCTCGTCCTATCTTGTATATACAAGCATAGGCATCCTATGATGCGGGCAATCGCCGCGCTGCGGGTACGCGCGCGGCAGAACCGATCAAGGAGACTGTCTTGGACCAATCGAATCGATATCGCGATGTCGTCATCCGCGCGCCGCGTGGCAACCAGCTGACCGCCAAAAGCTGGTTGACCGAAGCGCCGCTGCGCATGTTGATGAACAACCTGGACCCGGACGTCGCTGAAAACCCAAAAGAGCTGGTGGTGTACGGCGGCATTGGCCGCGCCGCCCGCAACTGGGACTGCTACGACAAGATCGTCGAATCGCTGACTCAGCTGAACGACGATGAAACGTTGCTGGTGCAGTCGGGCAAGCCGGTCGGCGTCTTCAAGACCCACGCCAACGCGCCGCGCGTGCTGATCGCCAACTCCAACCTGGTGCCGCATTGGGCCACGTGGGAACACTTCAACGAACTGGACGCCCGGGGCCTGGCCATGTACGGCCAGATGACGGCGGGCAGCTGGATCTACATCGGCAGCCAGGGCATCGTGCAGGGCACGTACGAAACCTTCGTCGAGGCGGGCCGCCAGCACTACGGCGGCAATCTTGCCGGACGCTGGGTGCTGACCGCCGGGCTGGGCGGCATGGGCGGCGCGCAGCCGCTGGCGGCCACGCTGGCGGGCGCATGTTCGCTCAACATCGAATGCCAGCAGGCCAGTATCGATTTCCGTCTGCGTACCCGCTACGTGGACGAGCAGGCCACCGATCTGGATGACGCGCTGGCGCGCATCAAGACGTACACCGAGCAAGGCCGCGCCGTGTCCATCGCGCTGTGCGGCAACGCCGCCGACGTGCTGCCCGAGCTGGTGCGCCGTGGCGTCAAGCCCGACATGGTCACCGACCAGACCAGTGCGCACGATCCGCTGAACGGCTATCTGCCGGCCGGCTGGACGTGGCCCGAATATCGCGAACGCGCCAAGCGCGAACCGGCCGTCGTCATCAAGGCCGCCAAGCAGTCGATGGCCGTGCACGTGCAGGCGATGCTGGCGTTCAAGCGCCAGGGCATACCCACCTTCGACTACGGCAACAACATCCGCCAGATGGCACAGGAAGAAGGCGTGGCAGACGCGTTTGACTTCCCCGGTTTCGTGCCCGCGTATATCCGCCCGCTGTTCTGCCGTGGCGTCGGCCCCTTCCGGTGGGCCGCGCTGTCGGGCGACCCGCAAGACATCTACAAGACGGACGCCAAGGTCAAGGAACTGATACCCGATGACGCGCACCTGCACCGCTGGCTGGAGATGGCGCGCGAACGCATCAGCTTCCAGGGCTTGCCGGCGCGTATCTGCTGGGTGGGCTTGGGCCAGCGCGCCAAGCTGGGTCTGGCATTCAATGAAATGGTGCGTTCGGGCGAGCTGTCGGCGCCCGTCGTCATCGGCCGCGACCACCTGGATTCCGGGTCCGTCGCCAGCCCCAACCGCGAAACGGAATCCATGCGCGACGGCTCGGACGCCGTGTCCGACTGGCCGCTGCTGAACGCCTTGCTCAACACCGCCAGCGGCGCCACCTGGGTGTCGCTGCATCACGGCGGCGGCGTGGGCATGGGGTTCTCGCAGCATTCGGGCATGGTCGTCGTGTGCGACGGCACGGATGAGGCCGCCGAACGCATTGCGCGCGTGCTGACCAACGACCCGGCCACGGGCGTGATGCGCCATGCCGACGCCGGCTACGACATCGCCATCGACTGCGCGAAAGAGCAGGGCTTGAACCTGCCCATGGTCAACGCCCAGCGCTAAGCGCGGCACAACCCTTCCGCACCCCCCCACGATCCCGCCAACCCGCGTGGGGCCATGACCGCATCGGTCCGCCCCACGTCACTCACGAGGCAATGCGATGGCGCAAGACAGCGAGGCCGGTTCCGCGCCGCTCATCGAGCGGCGTTCGATTGACTACATTCCGCCGTCCGAACGGCACGGCAAGCTCTACAGCCAGTTCACGCTGTGGATGGGCGCCAACCTTCAGATCACCGCGATCGTCACCGGCGCGTTGGCGGTGGTGTTGGGCGGCGACGTGTTCTGGTCCTTGATCGGGCTGTTCATCGGGCAGGTGCTGGGCGGTGTGGTGATGGCGCTGCACGCGGCGCAAGGGCCCAAGCTGGGCTTGCCGCAGATGATCTCCAGCCGCGTGCAGTTCGGCGTCTACGGCGCCGCGATTCCGATTGTGCTGGTGTGCTTGATGTACCTGGGTTTCACGGCCACGGGCACGGTGCTGTCCGGCCAGGCGCTGGGGCAGTTGTTTGGCGTGAGCGATACCGTGGGCATCCTGATCTTTGCGTCGGTCATCGTGGTGGCCACGCTGTTCGGCTACCGCGTCATTCACCTTATCGGTCGCGTTGCCACCGTGTTCGGGCTGATCGCGTTCGTGTACCTGTTCAGCCGCGTGGTCGCCGTGGGCGACGTGGGGCAGCTGCTGCAAATCCGGCATTTTGCCTGGGGGCCGTTCCTGTTGGCGGTGTCGCTGGCGGCGTCCTGGCAGATCGCCTATGGCCCCTACGTGGCCGACTATTCGCGTTATCTGCCGGCTTCGACCTCGTCGGTCAAGACGTTCCTGGCGGTGGGATTGGGGTCGGTGTTGGGCGCGCAGATCGCCATGGTGCTGGGCGTGTTGGCCGCTGCGATGTCCGCCGGCCAATTCGCGGGGCGCGAAGTGGCGTACATCGTGGGGCTGGGCGGCACGGGCACGATGGCGGCGCTGCTGTACTTCAGCATCGCATTCGGCAAGGTCACGATTTCGACGCTGAATTCCTACGGCAGCTTCATGTGCATGGCGACCATCGTCAGCGGCTTTCGCGGGCATGTGCAGATATCGCGGCGCCAGCGCGCGGTGGCGGTGGTGCTGATCGTGGGCGCGGCCACGGCGGTGGCGCTGGTGGGCCAGCATTCTTTCTTGAACGCGTTCAAGTCCTTCATCCTGTTCCTGCTGGCCTTCTTCGTGCCCTGGAGCGCGGTGAACCTGGTGGACTACTACTTCATCAACCGTGGCCGCTACGACGTGGCCGCGTTGTCCGACCCGAACGGGCGCTACGGGCGTTGGAACCTGCCCGGCATCCTGGTGTACGCATTTGGCGTGCTGGTGCAGATGCCGTTCATCTCGACCAAGCTATATACCGGCCCCATGGTCGAACGGCTGGGCGGCGTGGATGTGTCGTGGATCATCGGCCTGATCGTACCCAGCATTCTCTATTACCTATTCGCCCGCCGCGATTCGCGGCTTGCGGCGCACGAGCCGGCACAACGTCCGGTCTGACAACAACATTGCATCAAGCCGGGCAACCGGCGTAGGAGACCCCCATGGATTTGCACTTGAAGCCCGGTCATCTGACTTTGTCCGACTTGCGGCGCGTGTACCACGAACCCGTACGGCTGACGCTGGATGCCGGCGCGGCCGACGCCATCGACGCCAGCGTGGCCACGGTTGAACGCCTGATTGCGGAAGGCCGCACGGTGTACGGCATCAACACGGGCTTTGGCCTGCTGGCGTCCACCAAGATCGCGCGCGAAGACTTGCAGGCGCTGCAAAGTTCGCTGGTGCGTTCGCATGCGGCGGGCGTGGGCGAGCCCCTGGATGACGCCATGGTGCGCCTCATCATGGTGCTGAAGATCAACAGCCTGGCGCGTGGCTATTCCGGCATCCGCCGCCACGTTATCGACAGCCTGATCGCCATGGTCAACGCGGGCGTCTATCCGCACATTCCGCTAAAGGGCTCGGTGGGCGCCTCGGGCGACCTGGCGCCGCTGGCGCATATGTCCATCGTGCTGCTTGGCGAAAGCCGCGCGCGCTATCAAGGCGAATGGTTGCCCGCGCAAGAAGCGCTGGCGCGCGCCGGGCTGGTGCCGCTGACGCTGGCGGCCAAGGAAGGGCTGGCGCTGTTGAACGGCACGCAGGTGTCCACCGCCTATGCGCTGCGCGGCCTGTTCGAAGCCGAAGACATGATGGCGGCCGGGTTGGTGTGCGGCAGCCTTAGCGTGGAAGCCATGCTGGGCTCGCGCGTGCCGTTTGACGCCCGCATCCACGCCGCGCGCGGCCAGCCGGGCCAGATTGCGGTGGCCGCCGTGTATCGCGACCTGCTGGGCCAGGACAGCGAGGTCGGCCATTCGCACGCCGACTGCGAAAAGGTGCAGGACCCCTACTCGTTGCGCTGCCAGCCGCAGGTAATGGGCGCGTGCCTGACGCAGATCCGCCACGCCGCGCACGTGCTGCAAATTGAATCGAACGCCGTGTCGGACAACCCGCTGGTGTTCGTGGCGCAGGGCGACGTGATTTCCGGGGGCAACTTCCATGCCGAACCCGTGGCGATGGTGGCCGACAACCTGGCGCTGGCGCTGGCGGAAATCGGCGCACTGTCCGAACGGCGCATTGCGCTGATGATGGACAAGCACATGTCGCAATTGCCGCCGTTCCTGGTGGCCAAGGGCGGGGTCAACTCGGGTTTCATGATTGCGCAGGTGACGGCTGCCGCGCTGGCCAGCGACAACAAGGCGCTGGCGCATCCGGCCAGCGTGGACAGCATGCCCACGTCGGCCAACCAGGAAGACCACGTGTCGATGGCGCCCAATGCCGGCAAGCGTTTGTGGGCAATGGCGGAAAACGTGCGCGACATCCTGGCCATTGAATGGCTGGGCGCGTGCCAGGGCCTGGACTTCCGTGTAGGGCTCAAGACCTCGCCGCAACTGGAGCAGGCGCGCCGGGTGCTGCGCGAGCAAGTGCCGCACTACGAAGAAGACCGCTTCTTCGCGCCCGATATCGCCGCCGCCAGCGGCTTGATCTCGGCGCAGGTGCTGAACGGGCTGATGCCGGCGGGGCTGCTGCCCAGCCTTTGATTTTTTCAACCGTTGCGGCGCCCTGCGCGGGGCCGCCACCACCGCGCTGTGCCGAAGCGTCCATAGAAGCCGCTCGCACAGCGTTTGACCCTGTACGCCTATACCTATAACAAGGACGGAGACGCAACATGCAAACGCAAACGCAGGATCTCAAACGGGGACTCAACGCCAGGCACATCCGCTTCATGGCCTTGGGCTCGGCCATCGGCACGGGGCTGTTCTACGGGTCGGCCAAGGCCATCGAGCAGGCCGGGCCGTCGGTGCTGATCGCGTACCTGATCGCCGGCGCGGCCGTGTACATGGTGATGCGCGCGTTGGGCGAAATGGCCGTGAAGGACCCCGTATCCGGTTCCTTCGGGCACTACGCCACCGCCTACCTGGGCCCGGTGGCGGGCTTTCTGACCGGCTGGACCTACGCGTTCGAGATGATCATCGTGTGCCTGGCGGACATCACCGCGTTCGGGCTGTACATGGGCTTCTGGTATCCCGATGTGCCGCGCTGGATCTGGGTGCTGTCCATCGTGTTCTTCATCGGCGCCATCAACCTGTGCTCGGTCAAGGTGTTTGGTGAACTGGAATTCTGGTTGTCGCTGTTGAAGGTGGGCGCCATCATCGCGATGATCGCCGGCGGGCTGGGCATCATGCTGTTCGGCTTTGGCCTGAACGTGGAAAGCGCGGCGACGGGTGTGCATAACCTGTGGGAGCACGGCGGCTTCATGCCCAATGGCGTGGGCGGGCTGATTGCGTCGCTGGCGGTGGTGGTGTTTGCGTTTGGCGGCATCGAGATCATCGGCATCACGGCGGGCGAAGCCAAGGACCCCGGCCGCACCATTCCGCGCGCCATTAACGCCGTGCCGCTGCGCATCCTGCTGTTCTATGTGCTGACTTTGTTCGTGTTGATGTCCATTTTCCCGTGGACGCAGATCGGCAGCCAGGGCAGCCCGTTCGTGCAGATCTTTGACGGGCTGGGCATCAAGTCGGCGGCCACCATCCTGAACATCGTCGTGATCTCGGCGGCGGTGTCGGCCATCAACAGCGACATCTTCGGTGCGGGCCGCATGCTGTACGGCATGGCGCGGCAGGGGCAGGCGCCGCGTGGCTTCGCGGCGGTGTCGGGCTCGGGCGTGCCGTGGATGACGGTGGTGGTCATGACGGTTGCGCTGCTGCTGGGCGTGTTGCTGAACTATCTGATCCCCGAAGACGTCTTCGTGCTGATCGCATCGATCGCCACGTTCGCCACCGTGTGGGTCTGGCTGATGATTCTGTTGTCGCAGGTGGCGATGCGGCGCAAGATGAATCCCGACGAGGTCGCGGCGCTGAAGTTTCCCGTGCCGTTCTGGCCGATTGGCCCCCTGCTGGCGATTGCGTTCCTGGTGTTTGTGATCGGCGTGCTGGGATACTTTCCGCGTACCCAGATGGCGCTGGTCGTAGGCGCGGTCTGGATTGCGGTGCTGTGCGTGGCGTACCGCTATCTGGTGCTGCCGCGCGGCCCGGGCGGTGGGCTTCCCGCGCCGGTGCCGCAAGGGTCCGACTGAACGAACACGGCGCCCCGCCGCATTGCGCGGCGCGGCGCCGGCTTTAAGGAGAAGTGCATGAGACAGGTCTGGCGACATTGCCACGCCGCCACGATGGTGGACGGGGCCTATTCCGTGATTGAGCACGCGGCCATCGTGACGCATGCCGACCGCATCGAATGGATCGGCAAGGAGGCGGCGTTGCCGCCGGTTGACGCGGTGCACGAACATGACCTGCGCGGGGCGTGGGTGACGCCCGGGCTCATCGATTGCCACACGCATCTGGTCTTTGGCGGCAACCGCAGCACGGAATTCGAGCAGCGCCTGCAAGGCGTGGACTACGCGCGGATCGCGGCGCAGGGCGGCGGCATCGCCAGCACCGTGCGCGCCACGCGCGAGGCATCCGAAGACGCGCTGTACGCCAGCGCCCGGCAACGTGCGCTGCACTTGCTGCGCGATGGCGTCACCACGCTGGAAGTGAAATCCGGCTACGGGCTGGACCTGCCCAATGAACGCAAGATGCTGCGCGTGGCGCGGCGTTTGGGGCAGATGCTGCCGATGACCGTGCAGGCCACCTGTCTGGCCGCGCATGCCTTGCCGCCCGAATTCGCCGGTCGGCCCGACGACTACATCGACGAGGTCGCGCGGCGCATGTTGCCGGTATTGGCGGCCGAAGGGCTGATCGATGCCGTCGATGCCTTCTGCGAGCATCTGGCGTTTTCACCGGAACAGGTTGAACGCGTGTTCCAGGCGGCGGTGCACCTGGACCTGCCCGTCAAATTGCATGCCGAACAATTGTCGTCGCTGCACGGCGCAACGCTGGCCGCGCGCTATGGGGCCTTGTCGGCGGACCATCTGGAGTACCTGACGGAAAGCGATGTGCTGGCCATGGCGCAGTCCGGCACGGTGGCGGTGCTGCTGCCCGGCGCTTTCTATGCGCTGCGCGAAACGCAGTTGCCGCCGCTGGATCTGCTGCGCCGCCATGCCGTGCCGATGGCAATTTCCACCGACGTGAACCCGGGCACGTCGCCCGTGTTGTCATTGCGGCTGATGATGAGCATGGCCTGCACGCTGTTCAAGATGACGCCCGAAGAAGCGCTGGCCGGCGCAACGTTGCACGCGGCGCGGGCCCTGGGGCTGCACGTCACGCATGGCTCGTTGGAAGCGGGCAAGGTCGCCGACTTTGTCGCCTGGGACGTGGCGCACCCGTCCGAGCTGGCGTACTGGATCGGCGGTGACCTGCCCAAGCGCGTGATCCGCCACGGCGCGGTGGTGGATGTGGCGGCGCTGAACTGAGCAGCCGATGCACCATGGCGGGTCCTGGCGTTCTACGATGTCGTTCGGTCGCGCCTGATTCCGGGCGCGCCGTGCATCAGGGGAACGTATGCGGATCTGCATGATGGAAGGGCCGGTGGACTTGATGCCGGACAGCGCCACGTGGGCGGGCATCGCCGAGCGGGTGGCCGAGCTGGCGCCGGACCTGCTTGTCACCAACGAAATGCCTTTCGGCCCGTGGCTGGCGGCCTCGGCTGCCTATGACGCCGCGCGCGCCGCCGAGTCGGTGCGCCTGCACGAAGCGGGGCTGACCGCACTGGCCGCGTTGCAGGTGCCCGCCGTTGTCTCGTCACGCCCCGTGCCCGCCGGCGACCGTCTGGCCAACGAAGCGTTCGCCTTGCAGGGCGGGCGCTACACGGCGCTGCATCACAAGCAGTTCTTCCCAGAAGAGCCCGGGTTCTTCGAAGCCACCTGGTTTCGCCCCGCGATGGACGGCTTTCAGGTGTTCGAGGTGGGCGGCATCCGCCTGGGCGTGCAGCTGTGCACCGAATTGATGTTCAACGAACGGTCGCGCCGCTACGGGCGCGAGGGGGCCGAACTGATCGTGGTGCCGCGCGCCAGCGGCGCGTCCGTCGGCCGCTGGCTGACGGCCGGCGCGATGGCGGCGTTGGTGTCGGGCTGCTATGTGGTCAGCTCGAACCGGGCTGGGCGCACGGCGCGGGGCCAGGTGTTCGGCGGCCGGGCGTTTGCGTTTCAGCCGGACGGCGAAGTGCTGGCGCAGTCCACCGATACGGAGTCCATCGTGGTCGTCGACGTAGACCCGGCGCGGTCGCGGGCGCAGCAATCGCAGTATCCCTGCTACGTGAAGGAATAGCCGGTCCGCTGGAATAGCCGGTCCGTTGCGATTGCGCGCGGTCCCGCGCCGCGCTCAGGCTGCGATGGCGATGTGCCGTCGGTCTTCGATCAAGGTCGGCAGCCGGAACGCGCTGACGGCGCCTTGCAAACGTTGCGCCTGGTTTTCCAGCGAGGTGGCGGCGGCCGCGGCTTCTTCGACCAGCGCGGCATTTTGCTGCGTCACCTGGTCCATCTGATTGACGGCGGTGTTGACCTGATCAATGCCGGTCACCTGCTCTTGCGAGGCGGTGGCGATGTCGTTGACCAGCAGCGTCAGCCGCTCGATGGTGTCCAGGATTTCTTGCATGGTGCGCCCGGCCGTTTCGACCTGGGTGGACCCCGCCTGCACGGTGGCGCTGGAGGCCGACAGCAATTGCTTGATCTCTTTGGCCGCGCCCGCGCTGCGCTGCGCCAGCGACCGCACTTCCGCTGCCACCACCGCGAAGCCCTTGCCCTCTTCGCCGGCGCGCGCGGCCTCGACTGCGGCGTTCAGCGCCAGGATGTTGGTCTGGAACGCGATGCCGTCGATCACGCTGACGATGTCTTCGATGCGCCCCGAGTCCTGTGCGATTTCCCGCATGGTGCTCACGGCTTCCTTCACCGCCATGCCGCCGCGCTGCACCACCTGGCTGGCCACAACCGCCATCTGGTTGGCCTGGCGCGCGTTCTCGGCGTTGCTGGTCACCGTGGACAGCAGTTGCTCCATGCTGGCGGCGGTTTGTTCCAACGAGGCCGCCTGCTGTTCGGTGCGGCTGGACAGGTCCTGGTTGCCGGCGGCGATTTCGCTGGAACCCGCGTTGATCTCGACCACGCCTTCGCGCACGGCATGCACGGTGCGCACCAGGCTTTCCTGCATGTCTTGCAGGTACGGGATGATCTGGCCCACGCAGTTGCGGCCGTAGGGTGCCAGCGGCGTGGTCAGGTCGCCGCTGGCGATGCGGCGAAAGTGCGCTTTGATGGTTTCCAGGGGACGCCGCACGAAAATCACCACATAGCGGTCGCCCAAGGCCAGCAACAGCAGGCAGATCGCCAGGACGATACCCATGCCGGTGTAGGCCTGGCGCCGCTTGGTGGCGGCGTCCGCCCACAGCTGCGTTTCGCGGTCCTTGGCGTAGGCTTCATAGTTTTCGATGCTTTTGCCGAACGCGCGGCTGGCGCTCACGACGGCCCCGGCCGCATGTTCGCGTGCGCGTTTGACGTCGCCGGCTTCCAGGTGTTGGCGCTGCACGGCGATGCCGCCATTGACCAGCGCATCGAAGCCGGTCTGCATGGGTTGCAGGATGGCGGCGGGCGCGTCGTCGCGGGCAAGTTCGATGAAGATGGCCTGCTGCTTGCGGGCTTCGTCCAGCGCGGCGTCGATGCTGCGCCCTTCTTCCGCTGCCTGGGCCGTTTTGCCCTCGGCCGCGTATTCCAGTTGCCGGGACAGCCGCAGCCGTGCGCGCATGATTTGATCGTTGACCCGAGACAGGGCTGAGACTTCGTGAAGCAGTTCGCTACTGTCAGCAAGCGCTTCCCCGGCGCTGCGCAACCCGTTGACGCTGATGGCTGAAAGTCCGATGACCAGTGCACTGATGGCAAGCAGGGTGCACAGGATGAGGCGCCGGATGGTGATGTCTTTCAAAAACTGTGTCATGCGTGTCGTCCCAAATACAGCGAGTGCTGCATAGACAACAACGACCCCGCTGCCGCGATATTTAGCGACTGTTGCACAACTTACGAATATGTCTGGCCGTTCGACGAATATGTCGATAAATACCGCAACAATCTTGCGACTTGGCGTTATTTCGAGGGGTGCGGCGTGGGCGCCTGCATGGGTTCGGACGCGTCGAAGCGCAGACGCGAAAAGCTGGCGATGCAGGCTAGCGCCGCGCATAGCCCCCCCAGCCACAACGCCGCCACTGCGCCATGGGTCGTGGACACGTGAAAACAGGCCGCCACCAGCGCCGCCCCGGTCGCCTGGCCCAACAGCCGCACCGTACCGATCATGCCGCTGGCGCCGCCCGCTCGCGAAGCCGGGGCGGACGTCATGATGGCGCGCAGATTGGGCGATTGGAAAAACCCGAAGCCCGCGCCGCAGATGGCCATGCGCCAGCAGATGTCCCAGACCGTCGGCGCGGCGGGCAGCAGCGCCATCAACACCATCCCCAGCGCCAACATGGCCAGGCCGACGCCGCCCAGGATGCCCGCCGGATACCGGTCGGACAAACGGCCCGCGATGGGCGCCATGATGGCGACCACGACGGGCCACGGCGTGATCAGGAAGCCGGTGTGGACCTGGCTATAGCCCAGCACGGTCTGGAACATGAAGGGCAGGGACACGAAGGCCAGTGCCTGCGCGGCGAACGCGCACACGGCGGTGGCGGCCGACAGGGCGAACAGCGGGCGGCGCAACAGGTCCACGGCAAGAATGGGCGCGGGGTGCCCGGCTTGCCGACGCATCAGCAACCACAGGGTGGCAACGGCGCCGCCCCATTCCAGCGTGACGCGCGGCCATGGCGCAGCGTGCGCCAGTTCATTGGAGCCCAGCACGAACAGCCCCAGCGTCAGCGCGCAAAGGGTCGCGGCGATGCCGTCAAAGCCGTGCGGCGCGCGCGCGGTTTCCGGCAGGCCGCGCAAGCCCAGCACGGCGGCCAGGATGCCGATCGGCACGTTGATCAGGAACAGCCAGTGCCAGGAGCCCAGCAGCAGGATGGCCGACGCGGCGGTCGGCCCGGCGGCGAACGACAGGCCGACCACCATGGCGTTCAGGCCCAGTCCACGGCCCAGCATCGAAGACGGATAGATGAAGCGCAGCAAGGCGCCGTTCACGCTCATCACGCCTGCCGCGCCCAGCCCCTGCAAGATGCGCGCGACCACCAGCGTGGGCAGCGACGGCGCCAGTCCGCAGGCCAGCGACGACAAGGTGAACACCACCAGCCCCACCATGTACACCCGACGATGGCCCAGGATTTCACCGAGCGCGGCGGCGGGCAGCAAGCCGGCCACCATGGCCAACTGATAACCGCTGATTACCCAGATCGACCCGGCATCGCTGGCTTGCAGGTCGCGCGCAATGGTGGGCAGCGCCGTGTTGGCGATGGCCGTATCCAGGCTGGCCATGCACACCGCCAACATGACGGCCAACAAGGCGCCCAGGCGTTCCGAGGCGGGCAGGCCGGCGCCGGCCGGGTAAACGGTATTGCGTGAGAACGGGAGCATGGGCGTCAGGGAGGGCGTGCGGGCGGACGTGTCCGGCATCAGGAGGAACTGATTCTAATGCGGCATCGGGATTCAACGCTTGGTCAGCCAGCCGCTTGGTGCGCGCCCGCCTCCGGCATCAAACTGATGCGGCCCTTTGCACCGCCACCATCACGTTCTGACGCCCGCCTAGGGGGTGGCCGTGGGCGTGGGGGCAGGCCGTGGCTTGACGGGCCAGAACAAGGTGGCGGGCCGTTGCCAGATGCGTTGGCGCACGCCGGCAGATAGCGAATCGCGGTCGCGGCGGCGCAGGTCGCGTGAACGCAGCGCGACGTTGAATGCCAGGGCGAAGCTGACGCCGACGTTCAGAATGCCGGTCAGCGCCGTGCCTGCCACGGCCAGCCAGAAAATCTGTGTGTGCACCACCTGCCAGCCCAGCGTGCCGATCACCGTGCCAAGCTGTCCGGCGCTGAGTGTCACATGGCGCACTTCAACGTGCGGCCCGAAGAAGCCCACGATGGCCGGCCCCAGGCCCAGCATCAGGCCCAGCGATACGTTGCCGGCGATGCCCGATATGTTGCGTTGCCAGAAGCCCGCCCAGCGCGCCGCGCCGCGTTCGCCCAGCAGGTGCCGCGCGCGCCGGTTATAGGCCATGACGTCGTGCACGCGATGCAGCGCGAACCAGTTGTCGGCCCAACCCGCGATCAGGCTGGACAGCCACAGCAGCACGCCGGTAGCGGCGGCATACAGCGGGGTCGGCCCCCAGGCCGAAAACGACGCCAGTGTTTCCTGCGCTTTCTCGGCGTTGATCAGCGGGCGGTCCAGCGCGTTGAGCGCAACCCACTGCACCGCCCAGGCCAGCGGAAACACCACCGCCAGGTTGCCCAGGATGGCGGCCGCGTTGGACCGGATCATGGCAAGCGTGTCGTCCAGGAAGGCGTCGCGGCCTTCGGGCGTGTAGGCGTCGTCCAGGCGGTGGGCCAGCGCGGGGCCCGTCATCGCGGGCTGCTTGGTGGCCAGCGTGAAGTGGGCGAAGTGAATGACGAGAAAGCCGCCCGCATAGTTCAACGAGGCCAGCAGGCCCTCGATGAACTTGTCCAGATGCAGCGACACGATAAAGAACTTCAGATAGACGGTGAACACCATGACGAAGCCGCCGCCCAACGAGGCCTTGAGCATCGTCAGATATTCCACCGTGTCGCGCGCGATGTAGTGTTCGCCGGTCTCGGCGGTGCGCTCCATGACGCGCCGCGCCAACTGCGCGAAGGACGAGGCGGCCAGGTGGCGGATGCTGCTGCGCGCCTGGGTGGACCGGATCAGCTCGGCGGTCAGGTGCACGAACTTGTGGCGCTGGGTGGGGTCCACCCAGACGCCAAGCAGCAGTTCGATGCGGGCCAGGCGCAGCTTCATGCGTTCAATCTGGAACACGACTTCGACGGATACGCCGTTCTTTTCCAGCTCGTCGTAGACGCCTTGCGTGGCGGCGCGGCAGCTGTCCAGCAGCGCGCGAAACACGTTCAGGCGGCGGCCGAATACGTCGCGCGGCGTGGCGGGCGTGGTCGCGCAGAGCTCGGCGGATGCGGCGGCCAGGGCGAAGAAGGGCGATTCTTCAACCCGACCGGGCAGGCGTGTGCGGATGTCCTGGCTCAGGCCGGTCGCGCGCACTTGGCTGACCAGCACCTGGATGCTGCTGGTCAGCGCCTGCTCCAGCCTGGGCGACAGCGGTTCGGCGCCGGTGGCGTCGCGGTGTTGCGGCAGATCGGCCGCGTGCATTGCCGCGTCCTCGCCCGCGCGATACAACGCCCGCATGCGGGCCAGCGTGTCGTCATCCAGGGATTCGATCCAGGCCGCGTCGCCGGTGCGCCGGAAGATCAGCGCGAATAGGCCGAACATGTCGGGGCGATTGGGCGGGGGCGGCAACATTCGTGCTTGCGCGCGGTCCCAGAATTCGCCCCAGAACCCCGGGTGTGAGGCCACGCCCGTGTCGCACAGCAATGACGTCGGGTCGTTATCGGCCACCAGCGAGCGCAGCGTAGCGGCCACGCGCGCGGCGCGTTCGGGGTCGCGTTCCAGCACCTGCAATACGTAGCGCAGGCGGGCGTGCTGCGGGTGGTGCGTGGTGGGGAGCGTGGCGGCGCGCGGGGCATCTCCCGCGGCGGGGGCCGGTGGGCTGGGGCGATCCAGCCAGCGGCACAGGTCCACCATCCACATATTGCGGTCGGCCAGCGGCGCGCCGGGGTCGGCGCTGGCCAGGATGACGTCCAGCTGCGGGCCGCCATGCCGCGCGGCCCGCCAGTTGCGCCAAAGGGATGTCAGCATGGGCGGGCCTCGCGATTCAGGGGGCTTCGGGGTGTCGGCGCAAGGAGAACCCTTGCGCTTCATTCATGGCCTGGTAGCTGACATTGCGCGACACCACCGGCGGCTTGTCGCCGCCATGCAGGGCCCGCACTTCGTCCAGCACCATCTTGTCAGCCAGCGTCATGCGGTCGATCATGCGCAGGTACTGCATCCAGCTTTCCACCAGGAACACTTCGCGCCACACGCCTTCGCGCTCCAGGTCGCGAAACAGCTGCCACTGCTGCGCGCCGTTGCGCAGGCGCAGCAAGCGCAAGGGGTGCGCGGCGGCAATCAGCGCGCGCAGTTTTTCGTGATTGATCTGGTATTCCACCGCAACCAGCACGGCGCCATGCTGCGTGTTGAAGCCGGCGGCGGCCATGGCGGGCTCGGCGTTGTCCACGCGGGTGAGCGACTGCGTGTCCAGCTGTTCGGGCAAGCGCGAGCGGTACAGCAGCGCCACGGTGATGCCCAGCATGATGCCCGCCGTGGTCAGCGCGCCGGACACGCCCATGGTGCCCGCGAAGTGGCCCCACATGAACGAACCCGCCGCCAGCCCGCCAAAGATCGCAGTCTGGTAAAGCGCCAGGGATCGCGCCTTGACCCAGTCGGGCACCAACATCTGCACCGTGGTGTTGTAGGTGGCCAGCACGCCGATCCAGCAGCTGCCCGAGACCAGCAGCGCCGGAAACGCTACCCACAGCGTTTGGGTCAGGCCCAGCGCCGCCAGGCACACGGCCAGCAACGCGGCGGCCACGGTGACCAAGCCGCCCGCGCCCCAGGCGGCCTGCACGCGCCGCACCACGGCGCTGCCCAGGATGGCGCCCACGCCCAGCGCGCCCAGCATGTAGCCGTAAAGCAGCGCGCTGCCGTCCTCATGTTCATGCGCCAGCAGCGGCAGCAAGGCCCACAACGCGCTGGCGGACAAGCCAAATGCAAATGAGCGCAACATCACCACGCGCGTCACCGTGGAATGCTGCGTGTAGCGCAGCGCCGCAACGACGCCTTCCAGCAAACCTTCGGGGGGCAGGCGACGTTCGGGCAGTTCGCGCCGCCAACGCCAGATCGCCCAGACCAGCGCGCCGTAGCAGACGCAGTTCAGCAAAAAGACCCAGGGGGCGCCCATGGCGCCCAGCAACAGGCCACCGATGGCCGGGCCGACCGCGCGCGCCACGTTGTAGTTCACGCTATTGAGCAGCACGGCGCTGCCGACGTGTTCGCGGGGCACCTGTTCGCCCACTGCCGCCTGCCACGCCGGGGTCACGATGGCGCTACCGATGGCGATGCAGAACACCGAGGCGATCAGCGTGATGGGGTGCAGCAGCCCGGCAAACGCCAGGATGGTGATGAAGACGCCGCCCGCCAACTCCATGAGCATGCCGGTCAGCATGACCTTGCGGCGGTCGTAGTTGTCGGCCAGCACGCCGGTCAGGATGGACAGCGCCACCAGCGGAAGCGCCGCGGCCACCTGGATCATGGCAACCATCAACGGGCTGCTTTGCTCGGTGGTGATGATCCAGGCGGCGGCGACGGATTGCGCCCAGGTGCCCAGATTGGCGAACAGGTTCGCGATCCAGATAATGCGGAACGCGGGAAAGGCGAATGGGGAAAGCGTGCTGACGGTCAGGGGCGCGGCAGGCGCGGCGGGCGCGTTCGGCGGCAGATCGGCGGAGGGCGAGACGGGTTGGAGCATAGGGGCTCGGGGGCGCGTCTTGGTCTGCCCGGAAGGCCGGGCGTTGCACGGGTGATCAATGGTACGCCTGAATCGGGGCCGCTGTGCAAGGGCCCGGGCGGTGGATAACACTGTGGGTAAGCCGGTGGATTTGCGGTGGACAGCCGGGGGATAAGCGGTGGACAACGCGGGATAACTTTGCGAGGCGGCCGGCGAATGGCGGCGTCGCAGGGCGCATTGCGGCACGGCTTGACCGCGCCGTCGAGAGCGCGGTGGTGTGACCATGGCGCCGGGATAACTTTTAGTGACGCATGAAAGGCTGCTGTTTCCGGGTTTTCCCGGGGATATCGAGTACGCTGCCCGGGGTCCGGTTGCCGGCCCTCTTTTCTTGGATCTCGGGCTGCCTGCTTGCCGCCGGGGCCGGCTTCTGCCTGCTACCGGCGATCTGCTGTGCGTGTGTACTGTGTGCTGTCTGCTATGCGCTTTGTACTGCGTGCTTTGTACTGCCTACTGCTTGCTGCGTGCCCGTGCTTGTTACTAGCTTCTAACTGCTTCTTCTCCCATGACCCTGACTTTCAACGGGCGCGCGTTCGCCGCCCTGCTTGCCGTTACCGCGCTGCTGGCGCTGATCGCCTTGTATGGCGCGCCGTACCCGTTCCTGCGCGGGTTCCTGGGCGATGTGATCGCGGTGGGCTGGGCCTACCTGGTGTACCGCACGTTCATCCGCGCGCAGGTCTTGCCGCTGGCGATTGCGGCGCTGCTGACGGGGTATGCGGTGGAATTCGGTCAGTACCTGGCGCGGCTGTACGGCTGGCAGTTGCAGCAGCCGGTCTTGCGGGTCGTGCTGGGCAGTGTGCCCGACTGGTGGGACGTGCTGGCCTATACCGTGGGCTTCGTCGTGGTGTTGCTGCTGGCGGGCGCTAACCAGCGCCGCCAACACGCCGCGTCGCTACAGGACGCGCGCCTGCGTGCAAGCTTGCGCGCGCGCCGCTAGACGGACGCCGGGGCACCGGCCCGGGCGTGGCGCCCCGGCGGGATGACCGACCGCTTCAGCAGCGTCCGCCCCGGCACATCACAAGCCCGGCCTTGCCGGCCGGGCTGCCAAGACCATTACCCGGCTTGATACATCGGCTCGTCGTCGTTACGACGGGCCGCGGGTGCTGCCGGGCGCAGCGGTTGCAGGCGTGCGTTGCGGAAAGGCGCGAACAGTTCGGCCCAGGACTTGGGCAGCAGCGGCGTGGCGTGGCGCACCGCATCGCGGCGGGCGTAATGCGCCAGCAGCTGCTGGCCGATGGGAGCGTCTCCAAGAGGATGGCGGGTATTCATGGTATTTCCGTATTGCATTGAAAGTGTATTCATTGTACTGGCGGCACCCCGCATCGTCCACTTCGCTCGCCGCGCCTGTTGTGCGCCGTCAACTCGTTGATATCAAAGGGTCTGCCCCTTTTTATCCTGGTTTTCTCCGGGATTGCCCTAGCAGCCCAAAACAGTAGACGGTATACAATGTTCTTCATGCCCGGGCTAAACCAGCCTGGAATCCCTCCCACTGGACTGGAGCGCGTCATGGCAGAACTGATGAACCGAGATGAATTCCGTACCGCGTTGGAAAACGCGATCAAGGGCAAGAGCGCCAACGCGTCGCCCTTTTCCATTGCCTGGGCCGAAGGCAAGCTCAGCCGCGAGCACCTGTCGCGCTGGGCCGAGAACCACTATCACTACGTCGGTCCGTTCGCGGATTACCTGGGATACCTCTACGCCCGTACGCCCGATACCTACACCGAAGCCAAAGACTTCCTGCTGGCCAATATGTACGAAGAGGAAATCGGCGGCGACCGCCATACCGATCTGCTGATTCGTTTTGCCGAAGCCTGCGGCACCACGCGCGAACGCGTCACCAACCCGGACAACATGTCGCCCACCACGCGGGCGCTGCAAAGCTGGTGTTATGCCGTGGCCATGCGTGAAGACCCCATCGTGGCCGTCGCCGGGCTGGTCGTGGGCCTGGAATCCCAGGTGCCGTCCATCTATCGCAAGCAGACGCCGACGCTGCGCGAAAAGTACGGCTTCACCGATGAAGAAGTGGAGTTCTTCGACCTGCACATCGTGTCGGACGAGATCCACGGCGAACGCGGCTATCAGATCGTGCTGGAACACGCCAACACGGTCGAGCTTCAGCAGCGCTGCCTGAAAATCTGCGAAATCGGCGCCCAGATGCGTTTGCTGTACACCACGGCGCTGTACACCGACTACGTGCAGCACGAGATCAAGCTGCCCGAACTCGGTCTGGCCGCCTGATTCACACCCGGCATTTATCGGGGCGCGCCGCATCGGTGGCGCGCCCCACCCGCAGCTCCAGGACGACAGACTCATGCCTACCGTTGTATTTCATAAAGGCGGCCAGACCTATACCGATGTGGTCAAGGACAACACCAACCTGGTGGTGCGGGCCGGCATCAAGCAGTTTCCTTATCCGCATCTGCGCTACGAATGCGGCATGGGCAAGTGCGCCAAGTGCGCGTGCCGGGTGCTGGCCGGCGCCGAACATCTTCCCCCGGTGAACTGGAAGGAAAAGAAGCAACTGGGCGACCGCATCGACCAGGGCTACCGGCTGGCGTGCCAGCTGTGGTTGAACCATGATGTTGAACTGGTTCAGGACGCGGAGGCATAACGCGATGGACGCCTCCTACGTGATCCTGACGACCAAGCCCGGCGTGTTCCACACCGACGTGGGCGCCGACGTCGACATCATCGAAACCTACGACTACGTCTTCTACGGGCGCACGCTTGCCGTGTTTCGCATTGCCCGGCTGCACGGCGAGACGCGCCTGATCGTCACTGAAGACACGCCGCCTTACGTCGTCAACCGTGTGCCGTCCAAGTTCCTTGAAAAATTCTCGTCGGTCGAGGCCGCCCGCAAGGAACTTGCGCACCTGACGCGATTCGGCAGCATGGAATCCACCTTGACGCTGCGGCCCGCCGCCGCTGTTGCAGAGCATTGACACCCATGGTTCAGATCACATTTCTTTCGAATGGCGGCAAGGTTGCCACCGCGCCCGAGAACAGCAACCTGCTACGCGTGTCGCTCAAGGAAAAGGGCGGCATTCCGTTCAAGTGCGGGGGCGGCTTGTGCGGCACTTGCAAGTGCCGCATCGAAGAGGGGCTGGAGAACACCGACGCGGTCAAGCCGAAAGAGCGCAAGCATCTGCGCCCTGAGGACTTTGAAGCCGGCTACCGCATGGCGTGCCAGACATTTGTGAACGGCGACGTCAAAGTTTCGTGGGTGGTGCAGAACGGCAAGGGGGTGGTGGTGGGCGTGGGCGCGGACCCGGTCGACGCGCCGGTGCCCTCCGCCTGACGCTAAGGGGTGACGCGCGTCGCAGCGTCGGCTGCGAGCGCACATTGTCCAGGTTTCAGAGGCGTATCCCAGCCCGTAAAAAACCGCGGTGCCGCGTCAATCCGCCGCGTCGTGGTGCTGTTGTTGCTGCTGCGTGTCCGTGTATGCCTTGGCCGCGTTGTGCACGTGCTGGCTGGCCAGCAAGGCGGCCAGGTCACCGTTGCCGGCAATCACGGCATTCAGAATCTGCGAATGCTCATCCCAGTTGGCCTTGGCGCGGTGCATGTTGCTGGGCGCGAACAGCAGCGCCGTGCGATCGCGCAGCGACCGCATCAAATCCGTCAGCACCACATTGCCGCCTATGGTGGCCAGCATTTCGTGAAACTGCGAATTCAGCGCCAGGAACTTGTCCAGCTGTTCACTGCGCGCGGCTTCCGTGCCTTCGCGCAGAAAGGCCTGCAAGCGTTCCACCGTCTTGGCATCGCGCCGCTGTGCCGCCAGCTTGGCATTGAGCCCCTCCAGCGTGGCGCGCACTTCCACCATGTCATAGGCCACGGCGTCCGACAGCACGGATACCGAGGCGCCGCGACGCGGCTCGATGGTGACCAGCCCTTCGGCGGCCAAGGCGCGCAAGGCTTCGCGCACGGGGATGCGCGAGACGCCCATTTCTTCAGATAGGCGGCCTTCAACCAGGCGGTCTCCGGGGGTGAATTCCCCGCTAAGAATGCGTTCGCGCAGCTTGTCGCGGATCACGGCGAACAACTGAGGATGCTGCTCGCCAATCTTCAGCGGAGCGGAAGACTGCGTTTCAGCGGCTTGCGGGCTGACAGGCGAAGTGGTCATGGCGAGCATGTGTGGATTAATGGATACAGTCTCCATTGTATTACCGGGTGTAGCAAGGTGCCGTGGCAAAAAGCGCGCATCAGTTGCCCCAAAACGCCTTGACCAGCACGCCCACCGCGCCCAGCGCGCATGCGGCAAGCAGAACGATGCGCACGGCGTGGGGCGGCAGCAGCGTGCGCAACCGGTTGGAGACCGCAAAACCGGCCAGCAGAAACGGCGCCAGGCTTAGCGCCAGACCGACGTGATAGCCGGTGTACCGCTTGGCCAGCGCCAGCATGGCAAGCGAAAAGATCGACCCCAGGAACAGCACCACGCCCAGCGTGGCGCGCAGCTGAGGCGGCGCCGTGTGTTGCAGCACGATGGCGATCGGTGGGGCCCCCACCGAAGTCATCGTGCCCATGATGCCCGAGGCCACGCCGGCGCCGGACACGCGCCCCGGCGTGGCGGTAAAGCGCAGCCCCGCCGCGCTCAGGCCCACCGCGATCAGGATCATGCCGGCGAACAACACGCCCAGCGTCTGCGGCGCAAAGCGCGCCATGGCGTAGATGGCGATCAACGTGCCTACCGCACGGCCCACCAGCGCATACGACACCGACGACCAATCGATGCAAGCCCGTTCGCGTAGCGCCGTCAGCAGCGAAATGAAGCCGCCCAGCGTCAGCAGGGGGCCGGGGGCCAACTGCGGGAAGAACATCGCCGCCACCGGTGCGGCAAACATGGCGAAGCCGATGCCGCCCACGCCCTGGGCCACCGCCGCACCGAATACCACCACGGCCATCGAGGCGTACTGCCAAAGATCGGGGTAAGGCAAGGTCGCTGGCATGGGCTACAGCCTTTTATGTATACGATAGTCAGAGAGGGAATTTTGTCACGCTTGGACCGGGCGGCAAAACCACGGGTATTCCCTTGTTTTTGCGCCGTTATTCATCCATTTTTCAGAATTATCGGTTTCCCTAGGCGCCGCATATTTCGATTGGTATGGCACACAACGAAATATAGTATACCGACTGTGGCGATCCAACAGCCACGTCACAAGGGGAATCACGCATGCAAGCGGACGTTGTGCTCACAGCTGCTCACTGGATGTATTTGATCAGCGTGGCCGCCATCATCCTCACGATGATTTTGCGGGCCAATGTGGTGGTGCCATCGGTGATTGGCACCTTTCTGGTGGTGCTGGCCATCACCGGCAATCCGATCAGCGCGCTGATCGGTATCTTCTCGGCCAGCTTCGTGGCCGCCAAGGAGTTGTTCAACATCTTTCTGGTCATCACGTTCATGACCGCCCTGCTCAATTCCCTGAAGACGCTGCAGGCGGACGTGCGCATGGTGCAGCCGTTTCGGCGCATCATGCGGGGCGGGCATTCGTCGTTCATCATCATCGCCCTCTGTACGTATGTGATCTCGCTGTTCTTCTGGCCGACGCCCGCCGTGCCGCTGGTGTCCGCCATCCTGCTGCCCGCCGCCATCGCGGCCGGCCTGCCGCCGCTGGCCGGCGCCATGGCCATTGCCATCGCCGGGCAGGGCATGGCGCTGTCGTCGGACTACGTGATCGGCGTGGCGCCCAGCATCAGCGCCAAGGCGGCGGGCGCGGCCGTCAGCGCGGCGGTGGTGGCCGACCGTGCGCTGGTGTTGTCACTGATCACCGGCGCCGTGGCGCTGGTAACGGCCTACCTGCTGATCCGCAAGCACATCGTGCCCGCCAACGCCGCGTTGCTGGATGCCTGGCAGGCGCGCGCGCAAGACGGCAGCCTGGCGCGGATCGAGCAGTCCGGCTCGTTCGACAAGGCCGAACTGGCGCGCGGCACCATGGGCGCCGACCCGGCGTTGCCGCAAGGCCCCGTCGTCAACGACGAGGAACGCCGCCGCGTGCGCTGGTCCAAGACCTTCGCCGTGGTGACGCCGCTGGCCTTCCTGGCGGTGATCGCGGTGATGGTCCTGCCCCGCCTGTTTCCGACGCTGCCCGCCTTGCGCGGCGGCGATGCGGCGGCGCTGGTGGGTGGCGTCGCTTTTGTCGTGATGATGCTGGTGACGCTGGCCGCCGAAGGGCCGCGCAAGATGCTGGACGTGTGCCCGGAACATGTGACGGACGGCTTTGTCTTCGCCTTCAAGGCCATGGGATCGGTGCTGCCGATTGCCGGCTTTTTCTTCATCGGCGCCAATGAAACCGCCGCGCAGATCCTGGGTGTCCCGCAGGCCCAGGCCCCCGGCCTGCTGTTCGAAGTGATTTCGGCGGGCCAGCATCTGATTCCCGAAAACCACTTCCTGGTGGCGTTCGGCGTGTTGCTGGTGGGCATGATCACCGGCATCGACGGTTCCGGCTTTGCCGGTCTGCCATTGACGGGCACCTTGTCCGGCGCGTTGGGGCCGGTGGTGGGCGTGGACCCCGCCACGCTGGCGGCGGTCGGGCAGATGGGCGCTGTCTGGACGGGCGGCGGCACCTTGATCGCGTGGTCGTCATTGATTGCGGTGGCCGGGTTCGCCCGGGTCAACGTGCTGTCGCTGGTGCGGGCGTTGTTGCTGCCGGTATTGCTGGCGCTGTTCGTCTCGACGATCTGCGCGGTATTGATCTGGCGCTAGCCGTGCACAGCAGCTGATGCCGATAAAAAGGGGCCTGCCAGGCCCCTTTTTCATGCCCGCTCGTCGGGGTTATCACGGATCGCTGGCCGATGATTAAAGTATACAATGTTCACAGCTACCCGAATGCCCGGCTTAACCGCCGAGCCGCTCGGTCCCTCTGGGCCACTCGGGCCACCCCCGTACCGGTAAAGGAAGCGCTTCCGTGGACGATCTTTCGCAGCAGACATTCATGAACCATATCGGCGGCGCCTGGGTGCCCAGCGCCACCGGGCGTACGGCGCCGAACATCAACCCGGCCGACACGCGCGACATCGTGGGCCACTTTCCCGTGTCGGACGCCGATGATGCGCGGCGCGCGGTGCAAGCCGCCGATGACGCCTTCGCCGCATGGCGCGACACGCCGATCTCGAAACGCGCCGCCATTCTGTTTCGCGCCGCCCAGTACCTGGAAGACCACGCTGACGCCTTTGCCCGCGAATTGACCCGTGAAGAGGGCAAGGGCCTGAACCTGGCCAAGGACGAAGTGCTGCGTTCGGCGCAGACGATCCGTTTCTACGCGGTCGAGGGCCAGAGCTTTACCGGCGAAACCTTCGTCAACGACGACCCGGACATGGTCGTCTACAGCCAGCGCGAGCCGCTGGGCGTGGCCGCGGTGATTTCGCCGTGGAACTTTCCGATTTCCATTCCCGCCCGCAAGATCGCGCCCGCACTGATCGCCGGCAATACCGTGGTGTTCAAGCCGTCATCCGACGCGCCGCTGTCGGGCTACCGCCTGACCGAAGCGTTCGTGCAGGCGGGCTTGCCCGCGGGCGTGCTGAATCTGGTGATCGGGCCGGCAGGGGCCGTGGGCGCGGCCATCACCGGCGCGCCGGCCGTGCGCGCGATCTCATTTACCGGTTCGACGGCCGCGGGCGAACAGATCCACCGCAGCGCCGGGCTGACCACGCGCACGCAGATGGAATTGGGCGGCAAGAACCCCTTGATCGTGTTGGCCGACGCCGACCTGGATCGCGCCGTGGACCTGGCCGTCAAGGGCGGCTTTTCGTTAAGCGGCCAGGCCTGCACCGGCACCAGCCGCGTGTTGGTCGATGCCAAGGTGCGGCAGGCGTTCACCGATAAGCTGGCGGCGCGCATCCAGGCGCTGACCATCGGCAATGGCCTGAAGGGCAACTTCGACCTGGGCCCCTTGGCCACCCGCAAGCAGCTGGACAACGTGTTGAGCTACGTGGCGATCGGCAAGCAAGAGGCTACGCACCTGTGCGGCGGCGACGTGCTTGCCGGCCCCGATTTTGACCACGGCTATTACGTCACGCCCGCGCTGTTTACCGATGTGACGCAGCAGATGCGCATCGCCCGCGAGGAGATCTTCGGGCCGGTCATCGCACTGATTGAAGTCGACGGGTACGAGGACGCCATCGCCAAGGCCAACGACACCGAGTACGGCCTGTCCGCCGCCATCGCCACCACCGACGCGCGTTACGCGCACCGCTTCGCGCGCGACATCCAGGCGGGCACGGTCAAGATCAACCGCACCACCACCGGCAACCTGATCAATGCCCCGTTCGGCGGCTTGAAGCATTCCAGCACGTCTACGTTCCGCGAGTCGGGCCGGGTGGGCCTTGAGTTCTACACGCAGATCAAAACCATTTACCGCGCCGGCTAAACGCGCGGCAAACACTGAAAAGGGCTACGAACATGAAACAGATCTACCGCCTGGAACTGGAAGAAGCGCGCCTGATGGTGCGCGCGGCCATCGCCAAATCCGAAGCGATCGGCGTGCTGGAATCCATTTGCATCGTCGATGACGGCGGCTATCCCATTGCGCTGGAACGCATGGACGGCGCCCGCATCACCGGCCCGCAGATCGCCTGGAACAAAGCGTTTACCGCCGCCGGCCACAAGCGTTCGACGCATTTGTTCAACACGCCGCCCAATGGCCCGGCGCTGCCCGGCAACGAAGCGTTCGGCATCCAATGGAGCTTTGACGGCAAGTTCGCCGTGTTCGTGGGCGGCTTTCCGATTGTGGTCAACGACGAGGTGATCGGCGGCGTCGGTCTGAGTGGCGGCAATGGCGAACAGGACACACAGGCGGGCCTGGCGGCATTGACGGCGTTGGCTGAACTGCTGGAGCCGCGCGGCATGAAAGTGCTGGTGCAGGCCGACATCAAGAAATAAGCGAGGCTTGCAATGGCATACCGCGTGCATATTCTTCAAACCGGCGAAGCCTTCGTCGCCGGCGCCGAGGAATCCCTGTTGGAAGCCGCCGAACGGGCGGCGGTAAAGCTGCCGCACGAATGCACGTTCGGCGGTTGCGGCACCTGCCGCATCAAGCTGGAATCGGGCGCGGTGGGCTATGAAGAATTTCCGATGGCGTTAACGCCGGAAGAAGCGGCCGAAGGCTACGCGCTGGCATGCCAGGCGCGCGCACAAAGCGATCTTTGCATCAGCGTGGCCAGCAGCCGCCAGGTGTTTCCCGAGCCGCGCCGGCTGTCGGCCACCGTGCACGGCATCCATCCTTATACGGACGACATCCTGCACCTGACGCTGGCGCTGCCCGACGGCCCGCTGGACTATGTGCCCGGGCAGTACATGAACGTGCTGCTGCCCGACGGTGAAACGCGCAGTTTTTCGATGGCGTCGGCGGTGGCGTCGGTGGACGGGCACGTGGATTTCCATGTGCGCCGCATTCCGGGCGGCCGCTATACCGACCAGTGGCTGGGCCAGGCGCAAGCGGGGTCGGCGTTGACGATCGACGCTCCGTTGGGGGTTTTCAGCTATCACGAGGAGGACTGGCGCCCGCTGATCATGGTGGCCACGGGCACCGGCATCGCACCGATCAAGGCCATCCTGGAATCGTTGCTGGACAAGGAAGACTGCCCGCCCGTCACCTTGTATTGGGGCATGCGTACCGAGGCGGACCTGTACCTGCAAGACGAGATTGCGGGCTGGGCAGGGCGCCTGTATGAATTCAGTTTCGTGCCGGTCCTGTCGCGCGCGGACGCAAGCTGGCAAGGCCGGCGCGGCCATGTGCAGGACGTTGTCCTGCAAGACCACGCAGACCTCTCGGAACACGCCATCTACCTGTGCGGCGCACCCGCGATGGTGCAGGACGCCAAGCACCTGTTCGCCGGGCGCGGCGCCAGCCTGGACCATATCTACGCCGACAGCTTCACCTTCCAGCACGCGCTGGAACCGGCAGCGTGATGCGGGGTCCGGGGCCTTGACGCAGAGCCGGCCCTGGTCCTGGCCCCGCCCGACCCGCGCCCACCTACCGAAACACCAGCACCGGCAAGCGCGTCTTGGCCAGCACGCGCTGCGTTTCGCTGCCCAGCAGAAAGCCGGTCATGCCGTGCCGCCCGTGCGAACCCATGATGATCAGGTCGCAACCCTGCGTTTTGGCGGTTTCCACGATGGCCTCGTGCGGATGGTCGTTGACCATCACGACGATGTTGCACGGCACCAGCGCGTGTCGGGCTTCCATCTCAAGCCCTTCCAGGTAGCCTTCCGCGTTCTTGCGGGCCTGGTCGGTGTGATGCGCCTGTGTCGTGCCCAGCATTTCGGCCTGATAGACCAGCAAATGGTCTTCGGGAATGGCGCGAATGAGCGTGATGGTGGCGCCCATTTCCTTGGCAAAGACAAGGGCGCGCTTGAATGCCGATTCGGATAGCAGCGAACCATCCACGGCGATGAGCAAATGCCTGTACATGTTGCCTCTCCTTTAGGAAAAGGAATGTCGAGCAACGGCGAAATCAGTATAGGCCTGCCGTTGCGCGCTATCCAGTCCCGCGAAAGGAGGATGCGAAGGGGACGTTACGCGCGCCCGCCCCACCGGCATAACGTCATGCCGACTAAGTATTTTTCCGCATCCGGACAGGGTGAAAGAATGCCTCTTCGCCTTTCACCTTTCAGCCTCAGGCCGGGACCCTTCATGACCATTCAATCCATCAACGCCCGCAACCAGTTTCGCGGCAAGATCAAAGAGATCATCCTCGGGCCGGTCGTGTCCGAGGTCGACGTGGACACCCCCGCCGGCATCGTTACGTCGGTGATCACCACGCGTTCCGTGAAGGAGCTGGACCTTCAGGTGGGCACCGAGGTGCTGGCATTCGTCAAGGCGACCGAGGTGTCCGTCGCCAAGCTATGAATTCGCCGCAGCGGATCGGCCGCGCTGATCGGCCGTACTGAAAAATATTCCCTTGCCCCGGCGTTAGGCATATATTGTCATCGCGATATCCGGCAGTTCCCTCGTGGCTTTCAGCTTCATGCGTTGCCTCACGGAGAACGGTTCATGCGTCGACTGCAAGGGTGGTTCATTGGCTGGTTGTGCCTGGGGCTGGCGGTCTGTCTGCCGGCGGTGGCCCAAACCCAGCTGGACAAGGGGCAGTTGGATCAGTTGATGGCGCCGGTGGCGCTGTACCCTGATTCCTTGCTGTCGCAAATCCTCATGGGGTCCACGTACCCCGACGACATCGCCGCCGCGGCCAAATGGTCGGCGGCCCATACCTCGGAATCGGGTGACCAGGCGGTCAAGGCCGTCGAGGCCGAGCCCTGGGATCCCAGCGTGAAATCCCTGGTGGCGTTTCCCTCCGTGATGGACATGATGGGGCGCCAGCCGGACTGGGTGAAATCCGTGGGCGATGCCTTCCTGGCGCAGCCCGATGCGGTGATGGATTCCGTGCAGCGCTTGCGTACGCAGGCACAAAAGGCGGGCAACCTGAAAAGCACGCCACAGCAGACGGTCACCTCCAGCACCACGAACGAAAAGACCGTGGTGGTGATCCAGCCCACCGATCCGCAAGTTGTCTACGTGCCCAGCTACAACCCCAGCGTGGTGTACGGGGCGTGGGCCTATCCAACCTACCCGCCTTATTACTACCCGCCGCCGCCGGGGTCCGTTTTTGGGACGGCACTGGTGTCGGGCATCGGCTTCGGCCTGGGGGTGGCGGCCGTCAATTCGATGTGGGGCGGCTTTGACTGGGGACACAACGATGTCGATATCGATGTGAACCGGTACAACAACATCAACGTGAACCAGCGCATCGACAACGCCCGTAACAACAACGTGTCGTGGAAGCACAACCCTGAAAATCGCGGCAATACGCCGTATGCCGATTCGGCCAGCCGGCAGCGTTTTGACAGCCAGCGCCAGGCAGGTGTGCAGAACCGGCAATCCGGCCAGCGAACGGGTCAGGGGCAGGGCGCGCGCGCGGCCGGCGCGGCGCCCGCGGCCGGTTCCCGCGAGGCGGCACGTGACCGCGCGGCGCAATCGTTTGAAGGGCGTACCGGGCAACCCATCGCCGGCCATGGCGACGCCGGCCGTGGCCAGGGCACCGCCAACCGGGGCGGCCAGGGCGCGGCGGGCCGCAGTGGCGAGGGCGCGGCCGACCGGGGGCAGGATCGCGGGCAAAACCGCGCGCAGAATCACTCAGGCGCCGGCACCGGAGGACAGGGCGCAGGCTCGCACACGCCCCGTTCGTCCAGCGTGTCCACCAACGATCGCCAGGCCGCGGCGCAACGCCAGCGCGCGGACGAATCGGCGGCTCGCGATCGCGCCCGGACAACGAACACCAGCAACGCGCTAAGCGACGCGGGCAACGGCGACCGCATGCGCCAGCAAAGCCACCGTAGCGATATGAATCGCGGCGGGGGCGGGGGCGGTGGTCAGCGGGCAAGCGGCGGCGGCGGGCATCGAGGCGGTGGCGGTGGCGGCCATATCGGCGGCCGGAGGTAGCACCATGAACAAGGGAGCTTTCATGACGAATGCCTGGGTTCGTGCGCGCGCGCTGGGCGCCGTGTCGCTGTTGGCGCTTTGCGTTGCCGCGCCGACGGCCGCGCAAAGCGTGTATCCGACCGCGCAGGCCGCGGCCGACGCCTTCACCGACGCGCTGGCCACCAGCGATTCGTCGGCCATGGCCAAGGTGCTGGGACCCAATCACAAACAGCTGGTGCCGGGCGGCGTCTCGCAAGACGACATCTATCGCTTCCTGTCGGCGTGGGCAAAAAAACATGAAGTCATCGCCGATGGCGGCCGTTCCTGGCTGGCCGTGGGCGATTCCGGCTGGACGATGCCCGTGCCTATCGCCCAGGTCGGCAAGGGCTGGCGCTTCGACCCGGTGGCGGGCAAGGCCGAACTGACCCGCCGCGCGATCGGCCGCAACGAACTAGCCGCCATCGAGACGCTGCAACAGCTGCAAGCGGCCCAGACGCGGTATCAACAGGGCGTGGGGCAGGGCCGCTATGCCAGCCGCCTGATCAGCCGCCCCGGTGCCATGGACGGCCTGTACTGGCCCGAAGTGCCGGGCGCCCCGCCCCAGGCGTTTGGTCCCGATGCGCTGGCGATGGGCCCCGAGGTGCCGGCCGAGGACGCGTATTTTGGTTATCGCTACAAGATCCTGCCCGGCTCCGAAAGCACGGCTTACCGCATTGTTGCGTGGCCCGCGCGATACGGGCAGACCGGTATCGGTACCTTTGTGATTGGGCCGCAAGGCGGGGTGTTGGAGTCTGACCTGGGGCCGGCTTCCGCCAGCCGCGCGCAGGCGCTGCGGGAACGCGATATCGCTGCCGGCGCGTGGGTGGACGCCGACGCGCAACCCGTTGGCGCCAAATGACTTTTTGGCATTTCGGGGGCAGGGCCGGCGGGGATGTTGCCAAGTCGCAACAGGCGCAAGCGAATGCCGCCAAAGCCCCGCTTGTTGCCCTTTTGAAAGGTGGCTGTGCCTAAAATGGCGAGCACTGGGATCGGTGCCCGATCCTCTTTTGCCGGACCTTGAAATTGAACCCCTTGCATTTTGTCCGCTACGCCCTGGCCGGCGTAGGGATGGCGCTTAGCGCAGCGGCGGCATCCGCCCCGATTTTCGTCCTGAATTCCCTGGACGCCAACGTCAGCATCGTCGACCCGGTGTCCTACAAGGAACTGCGCCGGGTGCCTACCGGCAAGGAACCGCACCACCTGTATCTGACGCCCGACGAAAAGTCGCTGATGGTGGCCAACGCCACGGGCAACACGATCACGATGATGGACCCGAAGACGGGCGAAGTGCAGCGCACGCTGACCGACATCGTCGACCCCTACCAGTTGCAGTTTTCGCCGGACATGAAGTGGTTCGTCACGGCCGCCAACCGGCTGGACCACATCGACATCTACGCGTGGCAGCCGCAGCAAAAGGGCGCCGAGCTGAAGCTGGTCAAGCGGGTGCAGGCGGGCAAGACGCCCAGCCACATCATGATCGACAAGACCAGCACGACGGCCTACGTCACCTTGCAGGACAGCGACCAGCTGATCGCCATCGACCTGGCGACGCAAACGCCCAAGTGGACGGTATCGGTGGGCAAGACGCCGGCCGACGTGTTTCTGACGCCGGATCAAAAGACCCTGCTGGTGGCGCTGACGGGCGATTCCTTCGTGGAAGCCTATGACGTCAGCAAGGGCCCGGCCAAGCTGGTCAAGCGCATTCCCACCGCCGCGGGCGCGCACGCGTTTCGCGCGCAGGGCGACAAGCGCCACCTGTTCGTCAGCAACCGCACCGCCAATTCCATCAGCCGCATCGACATGCTGTCGCTGACCGTGACCGACACCTTCGCGGTGCCGGGCGGCCCGGACTGCATGGATGTGCTGGCCGATGGCAAGACGCTGCTGGTGACCTCGCGCTGGGCGCGCAAGTTGACGGTGGTGGACTTGGAGCAGAAAAAGGTCGTGAACCAGGTCCCGGTGGGCAAGTCGCCGCACGGCGTCTGGACGCTGAACCATGCGCCGACCCGATAGGGGGGGCTACCCTCCCCACGCTGCGCCCGCTGGCGTGCGCGTGCTGGCCATGACGCTGGCGCTGGCGTGTGCCGTGCCGGTGGCGAATGCCGCGGCGCCGGCCACCTGCGACAAGCCCGTCTACCTGACCCTGGACACCGGTCACATGGGGGTCGCGCCGCTGATCGCCGATGTGCTTAACCGCCATCACGTCAAGGTCACTTTCTTTTTGGCCAACGAACGCACCAAGACCGACGGCTCCAGCCTGGACGACGTCTGGGCGCCGTGGTGGAAGGCGCGCGCGGCGGAAGGGCATGCTTTCGGGTCGCATACCTACGACCACGTCTACTGGCAGGCCGACCTGCCGGGCGGAAAGTTTCGCGTGAAGCCCAGCGCGGGGCCGGACACCGGCAAGCGCGCCGAATGGACGGCCGAACAGTACTGCGCCGAAATCAAGCGTTCGGCCACCCGCTTTCACCAGATGACGGGCGCCAGGATGCTGCCGCTGTACCGCGCACCGGGCGGCAAGACGTCGCCCGCCCTGCTCCAGGCCGCCAAGGCCTGCGGCTACGAACACGTGGGCTGGTCGCCCGCCGGCTTCCTGGGCGATGAACTGCCCAGCGATAAATTCCCCAACGCCAAGCTGCTGGACCAGGCGCTGCGCACCATCAAGCCCGGCGATATCCTGCTTGCCCACCTGGGCATCTGGTCACGCCAGGACCCCTGGGCGCCCGCCGTGCTGGAGCCTTTGATTGTGGGCTTGCAGCAGAAGGGCTATTGTTTTGCCACCTTGGACACGCATCCGGCCTATCGCGACTGGGTCGCCACGCATCATTGATCATGGAAACGCTTAGCCAATTCTTCGGGGCATGCCAGCAATGGCTCTTCGAAACGCTGATCCAGCCCGTGCTGTTTCACCTCGGAATGAGCAACTTCATCGAGGACGGCTATGACGCCACCATGTGGCTGCTGGTCGGTCTGGTGCAGGTTGCCGTGCTGGTGCTGGTGTTCGGCCCGCTGCAACGCCTGCGGCCCGTCGAAGCCGTGACCGACCGACGCCAGATCGGCATCGACGTGCTGTACACGCTGATCCACCGCCTGGGCGTTTTTCGCCTGGCGCTGTTCTTCACCATCGACCCGTTCTGGGACAGCGTCTTCGGCCAGCTGCACGTGTGGGGCTTTGCGCCTTTCCAGCTGGACCAGTACTGGCCGGGCGTGACCGATAAGGCCTGGGTCAGCCTCATCATCTATCTGCTGCTGTTCGACGCGGTCGACTACGTCTACCACCGTGCGCAACACCGCTTCGGCTGGTTGTGGGCGCTGCACGCCGTGCATCACAGCCAGCGCCAGATGACCATCTGGAGCGACGACCGCAACCACCTGCTGGACGACATGCTGCGCGACGTGCTGGTTGTGTTCGTGTCGCAGTTGGTGGGCGTGCCGCCGGCGCAGTTCGTGGCGGTGGTGGCCATTACGCAGCTGGCGCAAAGCTTCTCGCACGCCAATTTGCGCATGCACTTCGGCGCGCTGGGCGAACGCCTGCTGGTCAGTCCGCGTTTCCATCGGCATCACCACTCCATCGCCTACGACGCGTCCACGCCCGGCCCGGTCGGCGGCTACAACTTTGCCGCGCTGTTCCCCATCTGGGACGTGCTGTTTCGCACCGCCCGTTTTGGCGTGGGCTATGGCCCCACGGGCATCCACGACCAGCAGGCCGAATTGGGCGGCCGCGACTACGGCCGCGGGTTCTGGTCGCAGCAATGGCTGGGTCTGAAGCGCATGGTGGGCCGAGACCGCGAACCGGCCTCGGCACCGCCGCCACCGCCCGGAGCGGCGGAGCGGGCCTGATTCGCCACGCGGGTTCTTAGCAATCTGAACCGGAAATCAGACTCGTCCAATAGCCTTTTTGTCGGATCGCCATCACTGTTGCGGGTCAAGTGATTCGCTCGCGCAGCGCCACGCAATCCGCCAAGGCCACGCGCGTGCCCCACTCAGGAGCCCGCCGTGCCCGACACCGCAGCGCCCGCGCAGCGTTTCGCCCCGATGTCCTACAACGCCCGGGGCCAGCCCGTGTTTCAGTGGACCCTGACGCCCGCCGAGCAGTGCGATCCGGTCATCCTGCGGATCCCGCCGGACGCTATCCTGCCGGTCGTATTCGTTCCGGGCATCATGGGCTCGAATCTGAAGTCCGTGCCCGATGACGGGCAAGAAGCCGAACCCGTCTGGCGGCTGGATGCAGGCTTGGCTGGCAAACCTGTTGATTTGTTCCGGCGTTGGAACGGCGTTCCCGCGGGGACCCGTCAGGCCGTGTTGCACCCCGACCGCGTGACCGTCGATGACGCCGGCGCCGTGCCCGAGCGTCGCGTGGGTTCGGTGATCGTGCCTTCCGTCGATTCGGCCACGCAAAGCAAACAGGCGCTTATCGATCGCTATCGCGAACGGGGCTGGGGCGAAGTCGGCGAAAGCAGCTATCACCCGTTCCTGATCTGGCTCGAAGACTCGCTGAACAACTCCTATCGGCCGCACGAGTGGCCGGAATTCCAACTGAAGTCCATGCACCTGGACGTGCCCGACGACCCCTCGTTGCAGCCGCGCCTGAAGCCCGGGCTGGAGGTGCCGCTGGCAGGCCTGGGCGAACACCTGCTGCGCCAGCTGCCGCATCTGAAGACGGACGACCTGTCCGCCCGCGCCGCATACCGGATGCCGGTGCACGCGTTTGGCTACAACTGGCTGGCGGACAACAACGTGGCGGCAAACAAGCTGGCCGAGCGTATCGAAGAAATCAGGCGTCAGTACGGGTCCGAGTGCCAGCAGGTCATCCTGGTGACACACTCGATGGGCGGGCTGGTGGCACGGCGTTGCGCGCAGTTACCCGGCATGAGCGAAGCCATTGCAGGCGTGGTGCACGGCGTGATGCCGACCCATGGCGCCCCGGTGGCATACCGGCGCTGCAAAGTGGGCATGCAGCAAGAAAGCACGATGGCCGCCGCCGTGATCGGCGTGACCGGCCAGGACGTCACAGCGGTATTCGCCCAGTCGCCGGGTGCACTGCAATTGCTGCCCACCAAGAACTATTCGCCGGGATGGTTACGCCTGCGAGACCCCGACTACGCGCCCGCCATGCCCGCGCGTCCTGAGGCAGACCCGTACCAGGAAATCTATTTGCGCCGTGATCGCTGGTGGGCGTTGCTGCGCGAAGATTGGTTAAAGCCGAAGGATGGGGCTCCCGCCGAGTGGAAGGACTACGCGGAAAATATCGAACTGGCGAAGCTGTTTCACGAAAGGATAGACGCCGCCTATCACCCCAACACCTACGTGTATTACGGGGCTGACGCCAAACAGCCGAGTTTCGAAACCATTACCTGGCAAATGCGAGCCGGACGGGGCGATCTGAATCGGCCTTTGGGCGTGCCCCCGGATGCCTTCGTTGTGTCCACCATGCAGATGGCGCAGGTGCGAGATCAAGGATCCAGCCCCTTGTACGTTGGCGGCAGTCGCGTCGTGGAACACGTGCCGGTCAGAGCAGGCCGGCTAGCCGTATCCATGGAAGTCAGCCATTGGGAACTGCACTGCGAAATGCAGGACGGCATCGGTGATGGCACGGTTCCGGTCAGTTCAGGCCAGGCGCCGGCCGCGCAGGCGCGCGAAGGCCAAGTGCGGGTGCAAGTCAGCGCCACGGGCTTTGACCATGAGGGCGCATTCAAAGTGATGCAGACCCGCCACTTCACGCTGTATAGCCTCATCAAGATCGCTGCTCAAGCCAAGCGTCCGTCATGCGTCGCTTGATCCCGCTGCTTTGTCTGTCGGCCGGGCTCGCCGCGGGCGTGATGGCCCTATTTCATTCAAAAGAGGAATCCGCCGTGAACGAGATTACCGGCCCCATGCGAACGTGGGCGGTAGGCAGGCAACTGATCGAACTTCCCGCCGACTGGGGGCCGCCTTCCAGGGCGTTCGCGAAGCTCTACTACGGAGGAGGGGCCGATCATACGAGCGTTGAAATCGATATTCTGGGGCAAGACATCACGTTGGCTCAGCTTGACGAGGCTCTATCAGAACGCGCCCGCCGCATCGGCGCCGTCAACAGTTCTGAAACCGGCAAATCCGTGCTTCTCGGTGCGGAGGAATTGGCGCGGGGGAAGTGGCTGTTCCAATTTCACCGGAGCCTGGGCAGCACGGGGTCGCAAACCTATGAACTGCATCTGCTGGTGAACGGCACGCACGTCAAGCTGGCAGCAAACTCGTACGAGGGCAGCAATGCACAGGTCGAGTCGCGCCTGCTTGAGCTCGCTGCGCAAGTTGTCGGCGTCAAGCAAGCCGAAGCGGCCGGCCCGGGCCTTTCGCTGGGCCCCGTCATCATCCGGGGTACGCACGACCACGAGATGGGCATCGTGAGCTTCATGGCGCGAGGCTCGAACGTCAAACTGGAAATCTACTTCAGTGACTCCGCGCGCAATGAGTCGCCTCGCCTCATCGAACGCATGGTCCGCGACTTCAAAGCCTTTCGCGTCTGGGACCCCGATGTGGTGCGCAAGGGGCATACCACGCTGGCTGGGAATCCCGCGGAGGAATACCTGATGCGGTATGAAACGAAAGACCATCGCGGGTTCTTGTTTGTGGCTGAAAACTACCGGGATAGCCGTTCGTTGGCGAGTCCATCGGTTAATTTCCGCCTGACCGCGGGCGGCGTGCCCCGACTGCACGCCAACCCGGAGATCACACCGGACAAGTTGCTTAATTGGCTTTTGCCCAACTTTGTCCCTCGGGGCGATCCTCCGTTGTGGCAAAGAAAAAGGCCCCGTCCACCTGTTGACTCCACATTGAGCAAGGATCAGACGCTGGCAATCTGGGATCACGCTATGCGTTCACTACGCCCGCGTTACGGGGCCGTTGCGCCGCCCCGCGTCGAACCGCAAAGCGCTACGCGTGGACCTACCCCCGCCCAGGCGGAAGCGGCCCGAAAAGCCCTGGACGACTTTATCGCCAGCGAACCCGGCACAGAGAAATAGCCCCCGCCGGTCCGCCAGCCGTTACGGCGCGTCGTGCGTCGTTTCCCGTTTGATTTCGTCGTGGCGGCGTTCCATTTCCTGGCGCAGTTCGCGGCGCAGACGCGCGGCTTCGAAGCGTTGCTTTTCTTCCAGGTTGCGCGGGGCCAGCGGCGGCACAGCGGTGGGTGCGCCGTTGTCGTCCACCGCCACCATCGTGAAATAACAGCTGTTGGTATGGCGCACGAGCTTCTTGCGGATGTCTTCGGTGACGACCTTGATGCCGATTTCCATCGACGTGCGTCCGGTGTAATTCACCGCCGCCAGGAAAGTGACCAATTCGCCCACGTGGATGGGTTCGCGGAACACGACCTGGTCCACCGACAACGTGACCACGTATTGGCCGGCGTAGCGGCTGGCACAGGCGTAGGCCACCTGGTCCAGGTACTTCAAGATGGTTCCGCCGTGTACGTTCCCTGAAAAATTCGCCATGTCAGGCGTCATCAGGATGGTCATCGACAGTTGGTGGCTAAAGGCGTCGTCCATGGCGGGCGCTCATCATTGAAAAATAAAACGCCTATGGTAGCGGCAGGCGCCTGTCACCGAGCCGTCATCCGGCCACGTGCTAGGGTTTCTTCTCGGAAGGCTGGGCGGCGCTGGCGGCGGGCTCCACATCCACATCCGAATCCACTTGCGCCGGCGGCTGCGGATCATCGCGCACCAAGGCGGGCGGCATCCACAGGCCGTCCAACAAAACCGGCTGCGGTTCGTACATACGCAACAACATCGTCACGGCGCCCGATGCGGGCAGCGGCAGCCAGTTGGCCTGCTCCTCGGGGGCGGGCGGCGTCTGGCTGAAATGCAGGTCCAGTGAGCCATCGGCGTTGTAGCGCAACGGCTGACGGTCGCCCAGGGTATGGCGGCCAAGCATGTTGGCAACGGGCATGCCCTGGCTGTCGTAAGCGGCCAATGACCACAGCGCGCCAGCGGGCGGCAGCTGCCCGCCTTCAAAGTGCAAGAAGTAACGATGCGCGCCGTTGATCGGAGCACCCTGGTTGTCGGCAGCCAGCAGCAGCACGGCCAGATCCTCGGGCAGGCTGGCGCCAGGCTGTGCTTGCGCGGCCAGCGCGCGGCGCAGGTACGCGTTGCCATACACGCCCACGCTGGCTGTTTCCTGTTGCCAGCCGTTCAGGTTGCGCAGCGAGGCGCCCGCGGCGGCCTGCATGCGCTCACGCGCCGCGCGCAGTCCGCGTCGCATGCCTTGTTTGGCGGGATGGTCAAGCTTGTCGAAATCAAACGGACGGCCCGCAATCAGGCCTGCCTGGCGCAGCTTGGCCAGCATCGGCTGGTCGGTTGCGTGCGGCGGATTCTTGCGCAGCAGCTCGGCGGCGTAGGTGAAGAACGCGTCGGTCGGCATGGATTCCACCTGCTCGCGCACGGCTATCTTCAGGTCCAGATTGGGGTCCGACTTCACCCGCTGCGACTGCGCCGGCAAGTTCCACTGTGACAGCGGCGTCAGCGCGTAGCCGTCCTGCAAGGCATTCACGGCGGCGAAATCGGCGGGCCGGTCTGCCTGGATCAGCAGCTTGGCCAGGACGTGCGGGGTCGGTGCGTCAATGCGGGCCATGCCGGAGGGCAGCGTGCCCGTCCAGCCGGGCGGCACGATCACGGTGTTGGACTTGCCCGTGCCGGTGGTGCGCTTGCCCAGCATGGCGAAGGCGTCTGTCCACATGTCCACCAGCGTCAACGAATACCGCCGGCCCTGGGTGTCGGGCGCCGACAGCACGACGGGGCCGGCCGTCAGGTCGATCCAGCCGGTGCTGCGCAGCATGTCGGGGTTGGCCCACGGGGCCGCCTCGCCGGCCGGGGGCAGGCCGCGACCATGCAGGAACGTGTTGGCGGCCGCACCCTGGGCGCCTCGCGACGGATGCGTGAACTGCCGCCGGTTCAAGTCCATCGTCACCAGCGGATAGAAGTACAGGTAGCCTTCCATGGCCGCTTGCTGGGCGACTTCGGTTGCGGCGGCGGCCGGTGTGAGCCGCGCGGCTGCGGGCGCGGCCAGTGCGGTGGAGGCGGGCGTCCCGGCCAGGCAGGCCAGGCACAAAGCCAAGGGAACAAAACGGCGCATCGGGCATTCCAACGGTCAAGCGTGAACGAGGAATGTAGCAGCCGCCAGACACTCCAAAATCTGCGAACAACTCCCATTTCGCCGCCAAATCGGCGTTAGCCGGGCTTTTGCCGTGGCGCGCGACTTGGTCTTGCGAATATACTTATTGAAATATCCTTGGAAGTTGTAGGGCTTTTCCCCGTTGGACAAGCCACCGGCTTTCGTCATTCACCAGGAGAGGAGTGCTTCATGGTCAACATGAATCGCCGCCAGTTCTTCAAGGTGACAGGTGCCACCCTGGCAGGCTCTAGCCTGGCATTGCTCGGGGTAGCCCCCGGCACGGCCATGGCTGAAGTGCGCCAGTACAAACTTGCGCGCATGACTGAAACGCGCAACACCTGTCCCTACTGTTCGGTCGCCTGTGGCTTGCTGATGTACGGTCTGGGCGACGGCGCCAAGAACGCGCGCGCCAGCATCATGCACATCGAAGGCGACCCTGATCACCCCGTCAACCGCGGCACGCTCTGTCCGAAGGGCGCGGCGCTGATCGACTTCATCCACAGCCCCAACCGCCTGAAGTACCCGGAATACCGGGCGCCCGGGTCGGACAAATGGGTGCGGATGTCGTGGGACGACGCGCTGACCCGCATCACCAAACTCATGAAAGCCGACCGCGACGCGAACTTCGTCGAGAAGACCGCGGACGGCAAGACAGTCAACCGGTGGCTGACCACCGGCATGCTGGCCGCCTCTGCAAGCAGCAACGAGGTGGGCTACGTTACGCACAAGACCGTGCGCAGCATGGGGATGTTGGCGTTCGATAACCAAGCACGTGTCTGACACGGCCCGACGGTGGCAGGTCTTGCCCCGACGTTTGGCCGTGGAGCGATGACGAACCATTGGGTCGACATCAAGAACGCGGACGTAGTGCTGATCATGGGTGGCAATGCCGCCGAGGCCCACCCGTGCGGGTTCAAATGGGTCACGGAAGCAAAAGCCCATAACAAGGCGAAGCTGATCGTTGTGGATCCGCGCTTTACGCGTTCGGCGTCCGTGGCGGATTTCTACGCGCCCATACGCACCGGCACCGACATCATCTTCCTGGGTGGCGTCATCAAGTACCTGTTGGATCACGACAAGATCCAGCACGAGTACGTGCGCAATTACACCGACTTTTCTTTCATCGTTCGTGAGGACTTCACGTTCGAGGAAGGCTTGTATTCCGGCTACAACGCCGACAAGCGTTCCTACGACAAGGCCAGCTGGGACTACGAGCGCGGCGACGACGGTTTCGTCAAGACGGACCCGACGCTGGCGCATCCGCGCACCGTCTACCAACTGATGAAGAAGCACTATTCGCGCTACACCGAAGACATGGTCGAGCGCGTGTGCGGCACGCCCAAAGACAAGTTCCTGAAGGTGTGCGAAATGCTGGCGTCCACCGCCAGCCCCACCCGCGCGGGCACGATCCTGTACGCGCTGGGCTGGACGCAGCATTCCATCGGTTCGCAGATCATCCGCACCGGCGCGATGGTGCAGCTGTTGCTGGGCAACATCGGCATCGCCGGTGGCGGCATGAACGCGCTGCGCGGACACTCGAACATTCAAGGCCTGACCGATCTTGGCCTGATGTCGAACCTGCTGCCGGGCTACATGACGCTGCCCAACGAACCCGAGCAGGATTACGCCAAGTACATCGAGACCCGTACGCAAAAGCCGCTGCGTCCCAACCAGCTCAGCTACTGGCAGAACTACAACAAGTTCCACGTCAGCCTGATGAAGGCCTGGTGGGGCAACGCCGCCACGGCGGAAAACAACTGGGCGTTCGACTACCTGCCCAAGCTGGACAAGCTTTACGACATGCTCCAGGTCTACGAGCTGATGGTCCAGGGCAAGATGAACGGCTACATCGCGCAGGGTTTCAACCCGCTGGCGGCGGCGCCCAACAAGGCCAAGTTGAATGACGGTTTCGCCAAGCTGAAATTCCTGGTCATCATGGACCCGCTGGTCACCGAGACCTCCGAATTCTGGCGCAACGCGGGCGAGGCCAACGATGTGGATCCGTCCAAGATCCAGACCGAAGTCTTCCGCCTGCCCACCACCTGTTTCGCCGAGGAAGACGGCGCGCTGGTGAACTCCGGGCGCTGGCTGCAATGGCACTGGAAGGGCGCCGAGCCGCCGGGCGAAGCCAAGAGTGACATCGAAATCATGTCGCTGATCTTCACGCGCCTGCGCAAGATGTACCAGGACGAAGGCGGCACGTATCCCGACCCCATCGTCAACCTGTCCTGGCCGTACTCCAACCCGCAGAACCCCACCGCCGAGGAACTGGCCAAGGAATACTCCGGGCGAGCCCTGGTGGACCTGGTCGACCCCAAGGACCCCACCAAGGTCACCCGCAAGGGCGGCGAGCAAGTGGCGGGCTTTGCGGAACTGCGCGACGACGGCTCCACCGCCAGCGGCTGCTGGATCTTCGCTGGCGCCTGGGGGCCCGGCGGCAACCTGATGGCGCGGCGCGACAACAGCGACCCCACCGGCATCGGCCAGACCCTGAACTGGGCCTGGGCGTGGCCGGCCAACCGCCGCATCCTGTACAACCGCGCATCTTGCGACGTGGCGGGCAAGCCCTTTGATCCGCGCCGCAAGCTGATCGGCTGGAACGGCAAGATCTGGGCCGGCGCCGACATCCCCGACTTCAAGGGCGACGAAAACCCCGACGGCGGCATGGGGCCGTTCATCATGAACCCGGAAGGCGTGGCGCGCTTCTTCGCGCGGGCGGGCATGGCCGAAGGGCCGTTCCCGGAACACTACGAACCCTTCGAAACGCCGCTGGGATACAACCCGCTGTACCCGAAGGCCAAGGGCGTGACCAGCAACCCGGCCGCGCGCGTCTTCAAGGACGACCTGGCCGCGATGGGCACGGTCGACAAGTTCCCGTACGTGGCCACCACCTACCGCCTGACCGAGCACTTCCACTACTGGACCAAGAACGTCCGCATCAACGCGATTCTCCAGCCGGAGCAATTCGTCGAGATCGGCGATGCCTTGGCCAAGGAACTGGGTATTGCCAACGGGTCGCGGGTCAAGGTGTCGTCCAACCGCGGCTACATCAAGGCGGTGGCGCTGGTCACCAAGCGCCTGCGTGCGTTGACCATCGAAGGCAAGACGGTGCACCACGTGGGCATTCCGATCCACTGGGGTTTCGTGGGCCTGGCCAAACCCGGCTTTTTGACCAATACCCTGACGCCATTCGTGGGCGACGGCAATTCCCAGACACCGGAATTCAAGTCGTTCCTGGTCAAGGTCGAGAAGGCCTAGGAGAACCGACATGTCCATGCAATCCCTAGACATCAAGCGGCGCTCGGCCACCACCACGCCGCCGCCCGGTATCCGTGAACCCATCACGGGCTCGGTCGCCAAGCTGATCGACGTCTCCAAGTGCATCGGGTGCAAGGCTTGCCAAAGCGCCTGTATGGAATGGAACGATCTGCGCGACGAGATCGGCACCAACGTGGGCGTCTATGACAACCCGGCCGACCTGACCGAGCATTCCTGGACCGTCATGCGCTTCTCGGAATACGAGAACCCCGCCGGCGACCTGGAATGGCTGATCCGCAAGGACGGCTGCATGCACTGCGAGGACCCGGGCTGCCTGAAGGCCTGCCCCTCGCCGGGCGCCATCATCCAATACACCAACGGCATCGTGGACTTCCACGAAGAAAACTGTATTGGCTGCGGCTACTGCATCACCGGCTGTCCGTTCAACGTGCCGCGCATCTCCAAGAAAGACCACAAGGCGTACAAGTGCACCTTGTGTTCCGACCGCGTGGCCGTCGGCCAGGAACCGGCCTGCGTCAAGGCCTGCCCCACCGGCGCCATCGTCTTCGGCACCAAGGAAGACATGAAGCAGCATGCCGAGGAACGGATCGTGGACCTGAAGTCCCGCGGTTTCGACCAGGCCGGGCTGTACGACCCGCAAGGCGTGGGCGGCACCCACGTCATGTACGTGCTGCATCACGCCGACCAGCCCGGGCTGTATCACGGCCTGCCCCAGGACCCGAAGATCAGTCCCATGGTGTCGCTGTGGAAGGGCTTGGCCAAACCGCTGGGTGTGGCCGCGATGGCCCTGACCGCCCTGGCGGGATTCTTCCACTACGCCCGCGTGGGCCGTAACGAGGTGTCGGAGGAAGACGAGCGCCGCGCCGAAGAGGAGATCCGCCATGACTGAAGACCACCGTCACCGTCGCATCAAGCGCTATTCGCCGGGTGAGCGCACCAACCACTGGATCATCGCCTTCACGTTCATTCTGTTGGCGCTGTCCGGGCTGGCGCTGTTTCACCCGTCGATGTACTGGCTGACCAACCTGTTCGGCGGCGGCCCGTGGACGCGCATTCTGCACCCCATCATCGGGGTGGTGATGTTCGTCTGCTTCGTCGTGTTCGCCGGCCACATGTGGCGGCACAACCTGATGACGCGCGCTGATCGCCAGTGGCTCAAGCAGCTGAACGACGTGGTCGAGAACCGCGAGGAAAAGCTGCCCGAAGTCGGCAAGTACAACGCCGGCCAGAAGCTGCTGTTCTACGTGCTGGTGTTGTGCATGCTGGGCCTGTTCGCCAGCGGTATCGTGATCTGGCGCGAATATTTCGCGTTCTATTTCCCGATCTGGGTGGTGCGGGTCGCGTCCGTGGTGCACGCCGTCAGTGCGCTGGTGCTGATCTGCTCGATCATCGTGCACATCTACGCCGCGATCTGGGTCAAGGGCTCGTTGACGGCCATGCTGCGCGGTTATGTCACGGCGGGCTGGGCGTGGAAGCACCATCGCGCCTGGTTCCGCGAACAGATCCGGAAGTAGCGCCGGTTTTATCCTGATCGCACGGCTGCTATCCTTCTTCGAAGGCTGGCAGCCGTGTTTGTTTTTTTGGAGACGCAATTGCAGCGAATTCTTCCGCGCGGTGAAATCGAAGCGCTAGACCACAATGTCATCCCCCGCGTCAGCTTGCCTGAACGCGGCTCGATTTTTTCAACGCGCGCGGCGCGCCTGCGGCAACTGGCGTCGGATAGCCCGGTGGCCGATTACCTGCTGCTGATGGCGCATCTGGTCGACGCCCAGCATCGCGCCCTGCAGGACTGCGCCGCGCCCGGCGTATCCGAAGACCGGCTGTCGCTGGCGCAGGCGCATGGCATGCCGCCGCTACAGGCGGTGGGCTGGCCGCGCGACCCGATGTGGCGCGGCATCCTGGCGCGCCTGGTCGATGACGTATCGCGTACCGCGGGGGTGCCTGCCGAAGCCGTCGAAGTCTGTACTGCGTTGCGCCGCGCAATCGACCAAGACCCCGAATCCCTCGAAGACCTCGCCGAAGCCGTGTTGGCCGAACAGGACCAGGGCGTGGACGGCGCGGCCGCGCCCTTCGTCATGGCAGCCTTGCAAGTCTATTGGACCGATCTGGCCAGCCGCTTCGACGCCAAGCAATTGCCCGTGGTCAGCCCGTTCGGCGTGTGCCCCGTTTGCGCCAGCTTGCCGGTGGCCAGCGTAGTGCGCGTGGGCGGCCAGTTCGAAGGCTACCGCTACTTGTGTTGCAGCCTGTGCGCCACGCAATGGCACATGGTGCGCGTCAAGTGCACGCATTGCGAAGACGTCGAATCGGTGGCGTACCAGGCCATCGACGGCCGCGCGCCCGCCATCAAGGCCGAAACCTGCGACCACTGCCACACCTATCGCAAGATCTTCTACCAGGACAAGGACCTGCACGTGGAACCCGTGGCCGATGACCTGGCCAGCCTGATGCTGGACGTGCTGGTGGGCGAGGCGGGTTATTCGCGCGCCAGCGGCAACCCGCTGCTGTGGCATGGCAACGAGGACTAGCCGCATGGCCGAGCTTCCGTCAGAAGACAGCGCCGTCGCCGCTGAGACTGCCGCTGCTGAAACCGCCGCCGCCGGGGCTGCCGGCGTCGGGACTGTCGCCGCTGAAACCGCCGCCGCCGACACTGCCGCTGCTGCGTCCGACATTCCGCCGCTGGACCGCCTGTTGAATGCGGATGCGATGCGTGTGGCGTTGGACACGCACGGCCGTACCCAGGTTGTGGCTGCATTGCGCCGCGACCTGGATGTCTTGCGTCAACGCGCGCTGGCCGGCGGCTTGATGCGCCATGATCTGGATGCGGCAATGGTTGCAGCCCGCGTGACGGCGGCGCTGGACAAGGCCGCGCAACCCCGCCTGCGCGCGGTCTATAACCTGACCGGCACCGTGCTGCACACCAACCTGGGCCGGGCGCTGCTGCCCGACGAAGCGGTGGCCTCGGTGCTGCGCGCGCTGACCACGCCGGCCAATCTGGAATTCGATCTGGATACCGGTGGCCGCGGGGATCGCGACGATCTCATCGACGACCTGCTGTGCGAACTGACGGGCGCCGAAGCCGCCACCGTCGTCAACAACAACGCCGCCGCCGTGCTGCTCATGCTGAACGCCCTGGCGGACCGGCGCGAGGTCGTGGTGTCGCGCGGTGAACTGGTTGAAATCGGCGGCGCGTTCCGCATCCCCGACATCATGAAACGCGCCGGCGCCAAGCTCGTTGAAGTGGGTACCACCAACCGCACGCATGCCGCCGACTACGACGGCGCCATCGGGCCGCGCACCGCGATGCTGATGAAGGTGCATTGCAGCAATTACGCGGTCACCGGCTTCACCAAGAGCGTCGGCGTGGCCGAGGTGGCGGCGCTGGCGCATGCCAAGGGCTTGCCGGCCACGGTAGACCTGGGCAGCGGCACGCTGGTGGACCTGACGCAGTTCGGCCTGCCGCGCGAAGACACGGTGCGCGACACCATCGCGGCAGGCGCCGACCTGGTCACCTTCAGCGGCGACAAGCTGCTGGGCGGCCCGCAAGCCGGCCTGTTGGTCGGCCGCGCCGACCTGATCCGCAAGATCAAGAAAAACCCGCTCAAGCGCGCGCTACGCGTCGGCAAGCTGACGCTGGCGGCGCTGGAACCCGTGCTGCACCTGTATCGCGCGCCCGAATTCCTGGCGCAGCGGCTCACCACGCTACGCCTGTTGACCCGGCCGCAACGCGATATCCAGCCGCTGGCCGACCGGCTGCGCGGCGTTTTGGCGCATGCGGTCGGTGCGAACTACGCCGTGCAGGCCGTTCCCATGTTCAGCCAGATCGGCAGCGGCGCGTTGCCGGTGGACCAGTTGCCCAGCTTCGGCCTTGCGCTGCGCTACAACGGCAGCGGGCGCCCCGGCCGCCATCTGGACACGCTGGAAACCCGGCTGCGCGGCCTGCCCACGCCCGTCATCGGCCGTATTGCCGACGACGCGCTGTGGCTGGACCTGCGCTGCCTTGAAGCCCGTGACGAAGCCGCCTTCACCGCGCAACTGGCGGAGCCGCTGGCATGATCATCGGCACCGCCGGACACATCGACCATGGCAAGACCACGTTGGTGCGCGCGCTGACGGGCGTAGATACCGACCGGCTCAAGGAAGAAAAGGCGCGCGGCATTTCCATTGAATTGGGCTACGCCTACACGCCGCTGGACAACGGCGACGTGCTGGGTTTCATCGACGTGCCCGGTCACGAAAAGCTGGTGCACACCATGGCCGCCGGCGCCAGCGGCATCGACTTCGGCCTGTTGGTGGTGGCCGCCGACGACGGCGTCATGCCCCAGACCCGCGAGCACCTGGCCATCCTGACGCTGCTGGGCGTCGCGCGCGGCGCGGTGGCACTGACCAAGGCCGACCGCGCCGACGCCCAACGCCTGGCCGAAGTGCGCGCCGATATCGCCGCGCTGGCCGCGGGCACGTTTCTGGACGGCGCCACGGTCCATGCCGTAAGCGCCACGCAGACCGACGACGTTGGCACGGCGCAGCTGAAAGACTATCTGCACCGTCAGGCGCAAGACCTGCAACGGCGTGACGCGGCCGGCTTGTTCCGGCTGGCCGTGGACCGCGTGTTTACGTTGGCTGGCCACGGCACCGTGGTCACCGGTACGGCGCATTCGGGCGTGGTGCGCGCCGGCGACGAGGCGGCCGACCTGCGCCTGATGCCCGCCGGCACACGCGTGAGGGTACGCGGCATTCATGCGCAGAACCGGCCCAGTGAAACCGGCGCGGCGGGCCAGCGTTGCGCGCTGAATCTGGCGGGCATCGACAAGCATGCCATCGCGCGCGGCGACTGGATCGCGGACGCCCGCTGTTTTTTGCCGTCGCGCCATCTGGATGTGGCCCTGACCTTGTTGCCGTCCGCCGACGCGCCCTTGCGTGCATGGGCGCCGTTGCACGTGCACATCGGCGCGGCGCGGCACGTGGCGCACGTGGTGCCGATCAGCGCCGAGACCTTGGCGCCCGGGCAGTCCGGCTGGGTGCAACTGGTGTTCGATGAGCCCGTGTGCGCCATGCCGGGCGACCGCTACATCGTGCGCAACGCGCAGGCCACGCGCACGGTCGGTGGCGGACGCGTGCTGGACCCCAACGCACCCGACCGCAAGCGCCGCGCCGCCGCTCGCATGCAGGCGTTGCAGGCTTTGTCCGACATGCTGGATGGCGGCGGTTTGCCACCGGTGCTGGCGCACGCGCCGCTGGGCCTGGACGAAGCCGCGTTGCAACGCCTGACGGGCATGCCGGTGCGCGACATCGCCGCCCCTCATGGCGCGCTGTGGGTCGAAACGCGCAACGCGCAGGCGCCCCGCACGTTGATCCTGGCCGCGCACTGGCAGGCGATGCTTGCCCGCGTCGAACAGGCGCTGGCATCCTTTCACCACGGCGCGCCGGACGAGCCCGGCCCGGACAGTGCACGCCTGCGTCGCATGGCGATGCCGGTGGGCCCCGATGCGTTGTGGACCGCCGTACTCGACGCGCTGCAACGCGATGGGCGCCTTTCGCGCAACGGCCCCTGGCTGCACCTGCCGTCGCACACGTCCACGCTCGCCGACGACGAAAATGCGCTGGCGGCGCGCGTGCTGCCGCTATTGAATGCCGGCGCGTTTGACCCGCCATGGGTGCGCGACGTGGCGCGCGCGCTGGCCGAACCCGAAGAGCGCGTGCGGCTGCTGCTGCGCAAGCTGCTGCGTCGCGGCGAAGTCGCGCAAGTGGTCAAGGACTTGTTCTATCACCGCGATCAGGTGCGTGTGCTGGCCAGCATGGCGGCGGACCTGGCAAGCCAGGCGCGCGGCCTGAACGCGGCGGTGTTCCGCGACGCCACGGGGCTGGGACGCAAGCGCGCCATCCAGATCCTGGAATTCTTTGATCGCGTGGGCTACACGCGGCGTGTGCGAGACACCCATGTGCTGCGCGGCGACAGCGCTTTTGCTTCGACGCAAGACGCGCCGCAGCCGGTATCATAGGCACCTTCGCTGCGGAAGGCATCCGTGCCCGGCGGCACGGCTGGGCTTCAAACCCAGTTGGGGGCGTCAGACGTTCCCAGGTAGGTTCGACTCCTGCTGCCTTCCGCCACACCTCCCGCCACCCCCCCCGCCACGGCTTCATCCACGCACACCCCTGCGCGCCTACCGCCGCAACATGCGCGTCACCACGGCCGTCACCTGTTCCGACTTCCAGTCCAGCTCGCCCAGATGCCAATATCGGATCGACCCGCCTCGGTCCACCAGGTAATTGGCCGGCAAGGCGATGGCATCCCATTTCTTTGACGCCGCGCTGTTGCGGTCGTGCATTACCGTGCCGGCCACCGGCGACTTGGCCAGAAAGGTCGAAACCTTGCCCAGCGCTTCGCCCACATTGACGGCCACCAGCCGCAGGCCTTCTTCACGATGCCGCTTGGCCATGGTGGACATCAACGGGATGGCGTCGCGGCACGGCTCGCACCAGGTGGCCCAGAAGCTGACGATGACCACGTTGCCGCGCCAGGCCGACAGCTTTTGCTCGCGCCCGGAAAGGTCGGGCAGTACCAGGGCGGGGGTGGGCAAGGTCCATGGCGCCCAATCGGGGCCGGTGGCGGCCTTGAGCGCGGCGTCATCGGCGGCGCGCGCCAGCTTGGGCAGATACGGCAGGGCGGCCAGGGACAGGCCGGTTTGAAGCAGGCGGCGGCGGCTGATCAAGACGGCGTCCTTCGCAAAGGTCAAAGGGAAACGGGCTTGGATGGCGGGCGTCGCGCGGGTCCTGCCCGGCATACCGCCACCGCGCGCGTCGCCGAAACATCATAGGGCGAAGGGCGGGCGCGATGCTATCCTTTTTCGATTGAGATCCGGAGACTGAAATGACCCACGATGTAGCGTCCGCGGCAGTGCCGCGTTTGACTTCGCTTTCGCACGGAGGCGGCTGCGGCTGCAAGATCGCGCCGGGCGTTCTGTCCGAACTGCTCAAGCGTTTCGGCCCCGCCGCCAGCTACCCCAACCTGATGGTGGGCACCGAGACCGCCGATGACGCGGCAGTGTATCGGCTTAATGACGAGCAGGCGCTCATCGCCACCACCGATTTCTTCATGCCCATCGTTGACGACCCGCACGACTTCGGCCGCATCGCCGCGACCAACGCGCTGTCGGACGTCTATGCGATGGGCGGCACGCCCATCATGGCGCTGGCCATCGTGGGCATGCCGATCAATGTGCTGCCGCACAGCGTCATCGCGGACATTCTGCGCGGGGGCGAATCGGTCTGCGCCGAAGCGGGCATTCCGGTGGCGGGCGGGCACAGCATTGATTCGGTCGAACCCATCTATGGCCTGGCGGTGATGGGCCTGGTGCATCCCAGCCGCGTCAAGCGCAACGCCGATGCGCGTGCGGGCGACGTGCTGATCCTGGGCAAGGCGTTGGGCGTGGGCATCTTGTCGGCCGCGCTGAAAAAGAACCAGCTGGACGAAGCCGGCTACCGCGTCATGATCGACACGACAACCCGCTTGAACCGGCCCGGCGCCGCGTTGGCCGCGCTGGACGGCGTGCACGCGGTGACCGACGTCACGGGCTTTGGCTTGCTGGGCCACGCGCTGGAAATGGCGCGCGGCGCAAAACTGACCGCGCGCCTTGACCTGGATGCGTTGCCCTGGCTGCCCGGCGTGGAAGCGTTTGCTTCCCAGGGCGTCATCACGGGCGCATCGGGCCGCAATTGGGCCTCGTACGGCAACGCCGTGCAGCTGTCCGCGGGCGTCACCGACGCGCAGCGCGCCTTGCTGACCGATCCGCAAACCTCGGGCGGCCTGCTGGTGTCCTGCGCGCCGGAAGTGGCCGACGCGGTGCTGGCGCTATTCCGTGAGCAGGGCTTTGACCAGGCAACCGTCGTGGGCGAGATGATCGCGGGCGACGGGCAAGTGCAGGTTGGCTGACCGTGCATCGGTCAGGGGCGGTTCCGAGCCGCCGCTGGGCTGATCGTGGCAGCCTGGCGCTGCGGCATGCCGCGCCGCCCCGGCTTTCGGGCGCGGCAGTGCAACCTTACGGCCGGGCTTGCGATTGCACCTGGTAATTGATCTGCCAGAGCATCAGCTTGGGATAGGCGGCCAACCGCTCTTGCTGGGCGCGCTGCGTCGGCGTGGTTGGTTGTTCGGCGCCTAGCGCCAGGCCCTGCGCGTTGGCCCAGGGCAGGATCTTGCCTGGGCGGTCGCGCCGGTACGCACCATCTTGCGTGATCGTCAGATGCGGGTCGTTGATACCGAAGCACCAGACCGGGTCCGGCTGCGCCGCCAGCAGATCGCAGCCCGTGCGGTAGTAAGGCGTGGCGGGCAGACTCAGCTGATACAACGTGGGCAATATGTCTTTGTGGCCGCCCACGCGGGCCGGGTCGAACACCGATTGGCCCCGGTACGCTTGCGGCACGTACAGGTAGAAGGGCACGGCGCGGGCCAGCGCGGCTTCGCGCGCGTCCTGGTAATTCAGGCCCTGCATATTGTGGTCACCCGTGACCGCGATGATGGTGCGGGCGCCGCTGGCCGAGGCCTTCACGCGCGTCAGGAACTGGCCCAGCTGATCGTTGGCGTAGCGCAGCGTGTAGAACGCGTCTTGCACCGAGCTCCAGCTTTTGAAGTACGGCTGGCGCGTCACATCGGCCAAGTCCAGGCCGCTGCGCTGCGCGCCGTCGGGCGCGATGAACGGGGGATGGTGCGTGGTGGACAACGCAACGATGAACAGCGGCTGGCCATCCCGATCGGCATCGGCCAGGCGGCTTTCGATGTAGCGGAACATGTATTCGTCCGGTACGCCCCACGTGCCTGCCTGGGCTTCGGGATACTTGGCGCGCAAGGTCTGCTGGTCGATGAATTCGTGGGCGCCCAGGTGCGTGGCGAAGGTGCCCAGGTTGCGCCAGGTGGCCGCGCCGGACGTCACGAACAACACACGGTAGCCGCGTGCCAGATACGGTGCGAAGGCATTGCTGGCGAAGGTGTCGTCGGCGGCCGACGATTGGCCGATGGCCGGCACCGGGCTGCGTACCAGCAGGCGGGCCAGGGAATCGATCGTGCCGTTGCCTTCCGACAGGAAGCGGTCAAAGCGCCAGTCCTGTTCCCAATGCGGGCGCAGCGCACCGAGCAGATCGCGGCCCGGTTGGTCATAGGCATTAAGGTGGTGACCCATGCTTTCCATGACTTGCAGCACAACATGCGGCGGCCGCGCCAGCGCTGCCGGGTTGGCGCCGGTCACCGCGTTAAAGGGCGTCAGGTCGGGTTTTACCGGGTGCCCGAGAAACCGTGCGTACAGCGCTTCGCCTTCGGCGGCGGTGGCGGGCAGGAAACGCTTGTCGTTGCCATGCTCGCGCAGCGCCCACGAGAAAGCAGAGATGCCGTTGGGCGCAATGGCGTTCAACAAGCGCATGGTCGAGATACTGGTGTCGTCCTTGTTCAGCGGAAACCGGCCCAGCGACCCCCGGCAGGCCAACACGGTAACGGCAACGATGAACAACAGTTGCAGCGCGGTGGGAAGCAGCGCCCGCCGCCGCAACGGCAGGCTGAGCACGCGGCGGCGCCAGCGTGTCCCCAGCCACCACGTGCAGACCAGCACCGCCGACAGCAGCACGCCCGCTTGCACCACCGGGTATCCGTGCCACAGCGTCATCAGGATGGCGCGGGTATCGTCGTCGATCATGCCGAACACGAAGATATCGATCGATCGGGAAAACGTGGCGAAGTAACAGACGCTGACCACGGTGGAACCGGCAATCAACGCGGCCATGGCCGCCCCGACGCCCGGCGTCAGGCGCAGCCAGCGGGCATACAGGGGGCGGCTGCCGGCCACCAGCATCGCCATCAACAGCAACGCCGAAAAGGCGATGCTGGTGACCTTGATGTCGAACAGCAGGCCGATCCCCAGCGTGCGGCCCACGTCTTGTGGCAGCGCGGAATAGGTGGCCGACGGCGCGTACTTCACCAGTAGATAGCTGCGTCCGATGAACTGCGCCAGGACGCTGACCAGCCAGGGCGCCAGGATCACGAGGAATGCGCGCTGCACGTTGTGAAACCAGTCTTGCCAGGTGTCGGTGTCGGTCAGGCGTAAACGCTTTATCTGCATCAGTGGGGGGGCCAGGCGAAAAACGGGGGTTGCGGCAACAAAGCGTCCCTGGCCCGGGCTTGATGGGCCATCAGGGGATGAATGCATGATGGAACTCCGGCCCCGATTTCCGGGTTGCGGGGATCGCGGGGATCCCACAAGGCGCACCGGAGTGGCTGGGATAGAACAGGCGGCTTTCGTGGTTCGGGTTATGGCCGCTGTTCGCCATGCAGCGCGAACTGTACTCGAGCAGGACCCGAAATGTACAAAGGTTTGTATAGCTTTGTGAGTGGCGTGTACGAACCGTGGCGGGGTCGGATGGCCGCTGGTCAGCGGGCAGAGCCGGGGGCGGATTCGCCGGACAGGTCGCGGGCCGTGGTCGTCGCCTGTTGCATCAGCCACGCGGCGACCACATCGGCGTCGGCGGTGCTGCGCCGCGCGTTGCGGACCAGCCAATAAGCGTGCTCGGTGGCCAGGGCGGCCTGCCCGCCCACCGGTTGCAAGCGCCCGTCGGCCAGCATCGGCGCAATCAGCGCCAGCCGGCCCAGCGCGATGCCATGGCCGGCCAGCGCCGCCAGCACGATCTGGTCGTATTGATTAAAGCGCAGCATGCCCTTGGCGCGCGCCCGGTTCAGGCCGCGCGCATTCAGCCATTCCGACCATTGCAGCCAGGGCCGGGTCGGGTCGTCGAATTCAAGCAGCACATGGCGTTGCAGCTCGCGCGCATCCAGCTCGCGGGCATTCAGCGACGGGTGCGCCACGGGCACCACCGACTCTCCGAACATCCAGGCAGCGGTATCCGGGACGCTGTCGCGCAGGCTGTAGCGGATGGCGATGTCGACGCTTTCGCGGTCGATATCGATCAGGCGGTTGTCCGCAGCCACGCGCACGTCGATATGCGGGTGCGCCGCCTGGAAGGCGCCCAGGCGCGGAAGCAACCACAGGGAAGCCACGCCGATGGTCGTGGTAACGGTGACCGGTGTGCGGCGCTCGGGCGCGCGCAGCTGTTCGGTCAGGTCGCCCAACTGGCTCAGCCACACGTCGGCCATGCGAAATAGCTGCGCGCCTTCAGAGGTAAACGACACGCTGCGAAAGCCGCGCACCAACAGCGGTACGCCCAAATGCGCTTCCAGGGCGCGGATCTGGCGGCTGACGGCGGACTGCGTCACATGCAGATCCTGCGCGGCAAGGGTGATGCTCATGCGGCGGCCCACAGCGACGAAGCCCCGTACCAGATCAAGCGGTGGGAGTTTTGCCAGCGGATATGACATTCGTGAAACTCATGCGTATCGGGCGGAAATGTTGCTTGAGCAATAGTACGCCCGCAGCGTTCAATAGAAGCCTGCGACAAGCGCCAGCCGGGCCTTGGTCGCAGCCCAGCCCTGCCGGAGTTGCCTGATGAACGCGTCTTTGCCCGACTCGCCCCGCATGCAGATGTGGTTCGATTTCGCCAGCCCTTACAGCTATCTGGCCATCTTGCGCGTGCAGGCGCTGGCGGAAAGCGCGGGCGTGGTGGTGGACTTGCGCCCCTTTTTGCTGGGGCCGATTTTCCAGGCCCAGGGCTGGAACGATTCTCCGTTTCGCCTGTTCCCGGGCAAGGGCGCCTACATGATGCGGGACATTGCCCGCCTGGCCGACAAATACGGCATTACCTACAACCGCCCGCGACTGTTCCCGCGCATGAGCGTGCTGCCGGCGCGCATCGCCCTGCTGGGCCAGGATGAACCGTGGTGCCGCGATTTCTGCGTGGCGGTATTTCGCGCGAATTTCCAGGACGACCTGGACATCCAGTCCGAAGACGTGGTGCATGGCCTGCTGCAAGACCTGGGGCTGGACGCCGATGCGCTGATCGCGCGCGGCAAGTCCGAAGCCGCCAAGGAAGCGCTGCGCCGTCAGGTGGACCGCGCGCGGGACCTGGGCCTGTTCGGCGCGCCCACGTTTTTTGCGGGCAGCGAAATGTTCTGGGGCAATGATCGCCTGGAAGACGCGCTGCAATGGGCGCGCGATCGGGTAGGCGCCGGCGACGTTGCCTTGGCTGACCAGGACAATTCCGTCAGCCCTTCGTAACGGGCGCCACGCGCGCCCATTCCTCGTCCGAGTACAGGCGCGATCGCAGCAGGAAGCGCTTGCCTTCCGCGCTATCCAGCGAGAATGCCCCGCCGCGCCCGGGCACCGCGTCGATGATGAGCTGGGTGTGCTCCCAGTACGCAAACTGGTCCTCGCCCATGTAGAACGGGCAGCCTTCCAGCTGGCCCAGCAGCACGTCCGAGCCCCCGACCATGAATTCGCCCTGGGCATAGCACATGGGTGAGCTGCCATCGCAGCAGCCGCCCGATTGGTGGAACATCAGCGGGCCGTGCTTGGCGCGCAAGGTGTCGATCAGTTGGCGCGCTTGGTCGGTGGCGACGACGCGCGGGGTGGGTGCTTCCATTTCGGTGTCCTGTGTAGGGGCCGTGGTCCGGCGGCCCGGCGGCCCGGCGATCTTGCGCTCCGAAGTTCCCGCGCGCCAGGCCCGAAGGCCCGGCGCGCGTTGCTCACGCTTTTCGCGTCAGAAGAAACCCAGCTTCTTGGGCGAATAGCTCACCAGCAGGTTCTTCGTCTGCTGATAGTGGTTGAGCATCATCTTGTGATTTTCACGCCCGATGCCCGACTGCTTGTATCCGCCAAACGCCGCATGCGCGGGATAGGCGTGATAGCAGTTCGTCCACACGCGGCCCGCCTTGATCGCGCGCCCCATCCGGTAGCACGTGTTGGCATCGCGTGACCACACGCCCGCGCCCAGGCCGTACAGCGTGTCGTTGGCCAGCGCCAGCGCGTCGTCGGCATCCTTGAACGTGGTTACCGCCACGACCGGCCCGAAGATTTCTTCCTGGAACACGCGCATCTTATTGTGGCCCTTGAACACCGTGGGCTGCACGTAGTAGCCGCCTTCCAACGCGCCTTGCATCTGCGCCCGCGAGCCGCCCGCCAGCACGTCGGCGCCTTCCTGCTTGCCGATATCCAGGTAAGACAGGATTTTTTCCAGTTGCTCGGTGGACGCCTGCGCGCCCAGCATGGTGTCGCCGTCAAGCGGGTTGCCCTGCTTGATCTCGGCCACGCGCTTAAGCGCACGTTCCATGAACTTGTCGTACAGCGATTCCTGGATCAACGCGCGGCTGGGGCACGTGCACACCTCGCCCTGGTTCAGCGCAAACATCACGAAGCCCTCGACCGCCTTGTCCAGAAAGTCGTCATCTTGCGCCGCCACATCGGCAAAGAAAATGTTGGGCGACTTGCCGCCCAGCTCCAGCGTGACGGGGATGATGTTCTGCGACGCGTACTGCATGATCAGCCGGCCGGTGGTGGTCTCGCCGGTGAAGGCGATCTTGGCGATGCGCTTGCTGGAGGCCAGCGGCTTGCCGGCTTCCAGGCCAAAGCCCGTCACCACGTTCAGCACGCCCGGGGGCAGGATGTCGCCAATCAGTTCCATCAGCAGCAGGATGCCCAGCGGGGTCTGCTCGGCGGGCTTGAGCACCACGCAATTGCCCGCGGCCAGCGCGGGCGCCAGCTTCCACGCCGCCATCAGGATGGGAAAGTTCCACGGAATGATCTGTCCGACCACGCCCAGCGGCTCGTTGAAGTGGTAGGCCACGGTGTCGCTATCGATTTCCGACAGGCCGCCTTCCTGGCTGCGGATGCACGAGGCGAAGTAGCGGAAGTGGTCGATGGCCAGCGGGATGTCGGCGGCGCGCGCTTCGCGGATGGGCTTGCCGTTGTCCCAGGTTTCGGCGGTGGCCAGGCGTTCCAGGTTGGCTTGCATCACGTCGGCGATCTGCATCAGCATGCGGGCACGTTCAGCGGCCGGGGTCGCTCCCCATTTCGGCGCGGCGCGGTGGGCGGCGTCCAGCGCCAGGTCCACGTCGCGCTCCTTCGAACGCGCGTTGCGCGTCAGCACCTGGCCGGTGACGGGCGTGACGTTGTCGAAGTACTCGCCATCCGCCGGCTTTTGCCACTTGCCGTCGATGAAGTTGTCGTACTGCGTTTTCAGGTCCAGACGGGTGCCATACGTGTCCGGGGTGATGCGGGTCGCGATGTCCATGCTTGTCTCCGATTTTGTGGGATAGCGGCAGTCAGCTGCCTGCCTGGTATCAAGCAAGGAACATGCCAACGTGCGGGCTTCCCCGCTGGACAGCGCGCGCCCTCGCGTGCGAAAGTTGACTTCGCCGCGCCCTGTCGGGCGTGCAACAGTTTTGCCCCTTCGAGATGTCGTTATTTGCGACGTTGTCGCGGAACAGGTGTCGCAGAAGCGCCTGTCCAAGGAGACAAGCATGGCCAGTCAATCTCGTCAGCACGCGCTGACGCAAGCGCGCCTGCTGTTCAACCAGCAGGGCGCCGTGCCCGGCGGCATCGTTGCCGAGCCCATCCTGCGGTCCTGGCGCCGATGCGCCGACCTGGGCTTTGACATGCGCGGTGTGCGGCGTGCCGAGCTCATGACGCAAGGCGAACTGCGCGAGGCCCAGCAGCGCAACGAAGCGCTGCGCCGCTTGTCTGAACCCGCCATGTCCTACCTGCGCCGCCAGGCCGGCGGCAGCGGCAATCTTGTGATTCTGTCGGACGCCCAGGGCCTGGTGCTGGATAGCGACGGCGATAGCGGTTTTGCCAGCCGCGCATCGCGCGTGGCGCTGATGCCGGGCGCGCCGTGGGATGAAGCGGCGGCGGGCACCAACGCCATCGGAACGGCTTTGGTCGAAGGCCGACCCATCGCCGTGCATGGCGCGGAACATTATTTCGAACCCAATCGCATCCTGACCTGCGCGGCGGTGCCCATCACCGACAGCGAAGGGCGCACGCTGGGCGTGCTGGATTTGTCCAGCCAGGCGCGCGATGTCCGCCCCGACGTGCTGGCGCTGGTGCGCGCGGCCGTGGACGTCATCGAACACCGCCTGTTTGAACAGGCTTATGAACACTACGCGGTGCTGCGTCTGCACGACGACCCGACCGGGCTGGGCGCGCCCGGCGAAGGCTTGCTGGCATTTCAGGGCGATCTGCTGATCGGCGCGAACCGCCGTGCGTTGCAGGCATTGGGTCTGGCTCCGACCGCACTGGGCGTGTATCGCTACGCCGACGTGTTCGACGGCGAACTGGAACGCTGCCCCGACGCGTCCGGCCGGGTGCTGGCGCGATCGGGCGCCGGCTACCACGCGCGCTTGCGTCAGCCGCGTTCGCGGCCGCCGCAGCCCACGGCGCCGGCTCTGCCCGCCGCCGCCGTCCGGCCGGCGGCGCCCAGCTTTGATGCCGCCACGCTGGGTGCGCTGGCGCGTGCGGTGCATTTGTCGGACGCGGGCGTTTCCCTATTGCTGCAAGGCGAAACCGGCGTCGGCAAGGAAGTGTTCGCCCGCGAAGTACACGCGCGAGGCAAGCGCGCATCGGGGCCTTTCGTGGCGGTCAATTGCGCGGCGCTGCCCGAAAGCCTGATTGAATCCGAACTGTTCGGCTACGAAGACGGCGCCTTCACCGGGGCGCGCCGGCAAGGCAGCAAGGGCTTGCTGCGCCAGGCGCATGGCGGGGTGTTGTTCCTGGATGAAATTGGCGACATGCCGCTGCTGCTGCAATCACGCTTGCTGCGGGTGCTGCAAACGCGCGAAGTGTCGCCGCTGGGCGCGGCGCGGCCGGTGCCGGTGGACTTTGCGCTGGTGTGCGCCACCCATCGCCCGCTGGCGCACGAAGGGTCCGATGCGCCGGTGCGCCCGGACCTGTATTTCCGCATTGCCGAATATACGGTCACGCTGGAACCGCTGCGCGCCCGCGCCGACCGCCTGGAATTGCTGCGCGCGTTGTGGGCGGCGCAAGGCCCGGGGCCGGTGCTGCCACCGTCAATCGAGGCCCGGCTGGCCGGGTATTCGTGGCCGGGCAATTACCGGCAGTTGGTAGCGGTGCTGCGCACCTTGCATGTGTTGGCCGGTCCGTCGGGCGTGGTCGATGTCGACATGCTGCCCGCCGAACTGTTGCAGTCATCCGCCACATCCTGCCCCACGCAGGACGCGCCCACGGCGGACAGCGGCGCGGCGGATCTGCAATCGATGACCGATACCGCCATTCGGGATGCGCTGGCCGCGCATGGCGGCAACGTCAGCCGAGCGGCGCGCGCGCTGGGTGTGCACCGCAGCACCGTGTATCGGCGCGCGGGCAATCTGGTTGGGCCGCGTCCGCGATAGCGGCCCTAGCCGACCAGACGCGCGAGTTCCGCGCCGGGGTCCTTGGCGCGCATGAAGGCCTCGCCCACCAGAAAGGCATTGACCTTGTTGTCGCGCATCAGCTTGACGTCTTCGGGCTTGAGAATGCCGCTTTCCGTGACGACGCGCTTGCCCGCCGGAATGTTGGGCAGCAGGTCCAGCGTGTTCTTCAGGCTGGTTTCGAAGGTGCGCAGGTTGCGGTTGTTGATGCCCAGAAGCGGCGTCTTCATCGTCAACGCCACGTCCAGTTCGCGGGCGTCGTGCACTTCCACCAGCACGTCCATGCCCAGTTCCATCGCCAGCGTTTCGTAGTCGCGCAATTGCGTCGGCGTCAGCGCGGCCACGATCAGCAGCACGCAGTCGGCGCCCATCGCGCGCGCGGCGATGATCTGGTAGGAATCGATCACGAAGTCTTTGCGCAGCACGGGCAGCGAGCACGCCGCGCGCGCCTGGCGCAGGTGGTCGTGCGAACCCTGGAAGAACTGCACATCGGTCAGCACCGACAGGCAGGCCGCGCCATGCACCGCATAGGATGAGGCGATGTCGGCGGGGGCGAAGGTGTCGCGCAGCACGCCCTTGGAGGGCGAGGCTTTCTTGATTTCAGCGATGACGCCGGCCTTGCCTTGCGAGATCTTGTCTTCGATGGCTTGGGCAAAGCCGCGCACGTCCTGGCGCGCCTGCGCTTCGCGCAGGACTTCGGCTTCGCTGCGCATCTGGCGGGCGGCGGCGACTTCCTCGACCTTGACGGCGAGGATCTTCGCAAGAATATCGTTCATTTCTGGAATTTCCGGGTATATGCGCAGAATTCTTCCAGCTTGGCTCGCGCCGCGCCGGTGGCGATCATTTCAAATGCTAGCGCTAAGGCTTCGGGAATGGAATCGGCTTTATTGCCGGCGTAGATGGCAAGTCCTGCGTTCAGGGCGACGATGTCGCGGGCCGTGCCCTCGACATTTTCCAGCGCCTCGATGACAAGTTCGCGTGACTGCTCGCGATTGGACACCTTGATGGACCGGTTGGACATCATGGATAGCCCGTAGTCTTCGGGATGGATTTCATATTCCCGTATTTGACCATCTTTCAGCTCGCCCACCAGCGTGGCCCCGCCCAACGACGCTTCGTCCATCCCGTCCTTGCCGTGCACCACCAGCACGTGGCGCGAACCCAGGCGTTCCAGCACGCGCACCTGAATGCCCACCAAGTCCGGGTGGAACACCCCCATCAACTGGTTGGCGGCGCCGGCCGGGTTGGTCAGGGGGCCAAGAATATTGAAGATGGTGCGCACGGCCAATTCCTTGCGCACGGCGGCCACGTTCTTCATGGCGCCGTGATGCGCGGGCGCGAACATGAAGCCGATGCCGGTGGCCTGGATGCATTCGGCCACTTCCTCGGGCGACAGGACCAGGTTGGCGCCCAGCGCTTCCAGCACGTCGGCGCTGCCGCTGGACGAAGACGCGCTGCGATTGCCGTGCTTGGCGATCGGCACGCCAGCCGCCGCCGCCACGAACATGGCGGTGGTCGAGATGTTGAACGTGTGGCTGCCGTCCCCGCCCGTGCCGCACATATCCAGCAGGTCTTGCGGATTGGGCGTGACCACGGGCGTGGCGAATTCACGCATGACCTGCGCGGCGGCGGTGATTTCGCCGATGGTTTCCTTCTTGACGCGCAGGCCCATCAAGAGCGCGCTGGCGATCTGCGGCGACATCTCGCCGCGCATCAGCATGCGCATCAGATGCAGCATTTCGTCGTGGAAAATTTCGCGGTGTTCGATGCAGCGCGTCAGGGCTTCGGTGGGGGAAATGGTCACGATGCGTCCTTCTTGTCTTAGGCGAGGTTCAGAAAATTGCGCAGCAGGGCATGGCCATGTTCGCTGAGCACGGACTCGGGATGAAACTGTACTCCGTACAGCGGCAGGGTCTTGTGACGCACGCCCATGATGTCGCCGTCGGGCGCGGTGGCGGTGACCGCCAGGCAGTCGGGCAGGGTGGCGGGGTCGATGGTCAGTGAGTTGTAACGGATCACGGTGTAGGGCGTGGGCAAGTCGGTGAAGATATCGGTGCCGGTGTGCGAAATTTGCACCGTCTTGCCGTGCATGATTTGCTGTGCGCGCACGATGTTGCCGCCGTAGGCCGCGCCGATGGCCTGGTGGCCCAGGCACACGCCCAGGATCGGCTTCTTGCCGGCAAAGGCCTGGATGGCGGCCACCGAGATGCCGGCTTCCGCGGGCGAGCACGGGCCGGGGGACACGCAGATGCGGTCCGGGTTCAGCGAGGCAATCTCTTCAAGAGTGATCTGGTCGTTGCGCGCCACGCGCACGTCTTCACCCAGTTCGCCAAAGTACTGGACCAGGTTGTAGGTAAACGAATCGTAGTTATCAATCATCAACAGCATTTTTTTCTCCGTGCGGGCGGGGGGCGTGCGGCGGGGCCGGGCCGGGATCAGATGGGTTCGTCCAGGCCGTGCTGGACCTGTTCGGCGGCGCGCAGTACGGCGCGGGCCTTGGCTTCGGTTTCGGCGTATTCGGCCTCGGGGTTCGAGTCGGCCACGATGCCGGCGGCGGCCTGCACATACAGCGTGCCGTCCTTGATGACGCCGGTGCGGATGGCGATGGCCACGTCCATTTCGCCGCCATAGCTCAGGTAGCCGGCAGCCCCGCCGTAGATGCCACGGCGCACGGGTTCCAGTTCGTCGATGATCTTCATGGCCTCGACCTTGGGCGCGCCCGTCAGCGTGCCGGCGGGAAAGGACGCGCGCAGCACGTCCATGCTGCTCATGCCGGGGTTCAGGTTGCCCGTCACGTTGGACACCAGGTGCATCACGTGCGAATAGCGTTCGATGACCATGGTGTCGCTGACCTTGACCGAGCCCACCTCGGCCACGCGGCCCACGTCGTTGCGCGCCAGGTCGATCAGCATCACGTGTTCGGCCACTTCCTTGGGGTCGGCCTTTAATTCGGCGGCCAGTGCCGCGTCTTCCTCGGGCGTTGCGCCGCGCTTGCGGGTGCCGGCCAGCGGGCGGATGGTGATCTGCGACTTGGGCACGCCGTTGTCCACCACGCTTTCCTGGCGCACCAGGATCTCGGGCGAGGCGCCCACCACCTGGAAGTCACCGAAGTTCCAGAAGTACATATAGGGCGAGGGGTTCAGCGAGCGCAGCGCGCGGTACAGCGACAGCGGCGAATCGCGGAACGGCTTGGCGATGACCTGGCCGATCTGCACCTGCATCAGGTCGCCGGCGGCGATGTGTTCCTTGGCGCGGTGCACGGCGGCCAGATAGTCTTCTTTCTTGAAATCGCGCCGCTCTTCGGTCTGCATGCTGGCGTGGCTGTACGGAATTTCCACGGGGCGTCGCAGGCGCGCGCGCAGATCGTGCAGGCGCTGCTGGGCGCGGCTGTAGGATTCGGGCTGGCTGGGGTCGGCGTACACCATCAGGTAGATGCGGCCCGCCAGGTTGTCGACGATGACCAATTCGTCCACGTGCATCAGCATCAGGTCGGGCGTACCGCCCTCCATGCCGGCCGGGAACGGCTTGACGGCAGGGCCCAGGCAGGGCTCGATGTGGCGCACGGTGTCGTAGCCGAAGTAGCCGGCCAGGCCACCGCAAAAGCGCGGCATGCCGGGGCGCAGCGCCACCTTGAAACGGCTTTGGTATTGCTCGATGAAGGCAAGCGGATCGCCTTCGTGCTTTTCCACGATCTTGCCGTCGTGCAGCACTTCGGTCAGCGTGCCGCTGGCGCGGATCACGGTGCGGGCGGGCAGGCCGATGAAGGAATAGCGCCCGAAGCGCTCGCCGCCCACCACCGATTCCATCAGGCAGGTCATGCGGCCGGCCAAGGGGCCTGCGTGCGCCAGCTTCAGGTAGATGCCCAGCGGGGTGTCCAGGTCGGCGTAGGTCTCGGCCACCAGCGGGATGCGGTTGTAGCCTTGAGCGGCGAGGGCCTTGAATTCGATTTCGGTCATGTCTGGGTCTCGTAAGCGATTTTTGGTTTGCTTTCAGACCGGGCGCACAACAAAAAAGCCCGGTCCAGGTGTCTGGTTCCGGGCTTGGCTCTGTGTTTACACAGCTACGGCACTAGGCGGCATACGCGTCCAGGGCCGGGAGGGATCATCGCCACCCGGAAGACAAACGCCACCAGCGCCACGAGGCGCCGAGCATTTGGTTCTGGGGGTAAGCGTTCATTGATCCGGGTGTGTCTTGATGAGGTGCAGTGTTCGGTTGTTCAGGTGTTTGCCGACGCAATTCAGGAGGCGATTTTTGCGGCGTTCTGGTTTTGGTTCCAGAGCGCAACCCACTGAGCGGCGTTGACAAGCGTGTCAACTATACCATCGACATCCAGCTCCCGCACGTCCCGGCCTTCGTTGTAGCCATAAGGCACCACCAGCACTTGCGTACCGGCCGTGCGGCCCGCCTGGGCATCGTTGATCGAGTCGCCGATGGTGACGGCCTCGGTCACCGCCACGCCCAGCAGTTCGCAGGCGTGCAGCACCTGGTCGGGGTCGGGCTTGCGGCGCACGCAGGTGTCGCCGCAGACCACGGCGTCGAAAAAGCCCGCCAAACCCGTGCGCTGCAATAGCGGCAGGGTGAATTCGGTGGGCTTGTTGGTGACCACCGCCAGTTTCAGGCCCTGGTCGCGCATGTGCTTCAGGCCGTCGATCACGCCGGGGTAGACCTGGGCGCGTTCGCCGTTGACCAGGTGATAGTGCCGGTAGAAGGAGTCGCGGGCGCGGGCGAATTCCTCGGCCGACGGGTCGGGTGCGTCCAGGCTGCCCGCCAGACTGCGGCGGACCAGGTTGTCCACGCCCTTGCCGACAAACGTGGCAACCACGTCTTCACGCAGCACGGTCAGGCCCAGGTCGACGCGCATGGCGTTGGCGGCGAACGCCAGGTCGGGGATGGAGTCCAGCAGGGTGCCGTCCAGGTCCAGCAGCGCGGCGCGAAAAGCGGTCATGTCGAGGTTTCCTGGTGGCTTAGACGGCGGTGGTTTCGCCGATGGCGATCTGTTCGCGCATGGATTTGATGATGCCGGCGTAGTCGGGCTTGCCGAAAATGGCCGAGCCGGCCACGAAGGTGTCGGCGCCCGCGCGGCGAATTTCGGCGATGTTGTCGATTTTGACGCCGCCGTCCACCTGCAGCACGATTTCCTGCCCGCCGGCCTGCGTCCAGGCGTCGATCCGGGCGCGTGCTTCGCGCAACTTTGCCAGCGTGCCGGGAATGAAGCTCTGGCCGCCAAAGCCCGGGTTCACCGACATGATCAGGATCAGGTCAATCTTGTCCATGACGTAGTCCAGGTAGGACAGCGGCGTGGCGGGGTTGAATACCAGCCCGGCCTTACAGCCGTTTTCGCGGATCAGCGACAGCGTGCGGTCCACGTGGCGGCTGGCGTCCGGGTGAAAGCTGATGTAGTCGGCGCCTGCCTTGGCGAACATCGGGACCAGGTCATCCACCGGCTCGACCATCAGATGCACGTCGATCGGCACTTGCACATGGGGCCGGATGGCCGCGCACACCATCGGGCCGATGGTCAGGTTGGGGACATAGTGGTTGTCCATCACGTCCACGTGTATCCAGTCGGCACCGGCGGCGACGACGTTGCGGACTTCCTCGCCCAGGCGGGCGAAGTCAGCCGACAGGATACTGGGGGTGATGCGGGTGGAGGCCGTGGAGGTAGACATGATGTTCGGGATCGGGGAGGGCATAATGTGCCATTATTGCAGTTTGAGGCGCGGGTTCGGGAAAGGCCCGGTTCCACGGCTCCCAATTCTGCGTTGTCCAAACGTCTCCCGAACGCCCGGCGCCGATCTCCGGCCCCCGCGTCCAGCCACACAGGGAAGGACTGTGAAACCTTACGACCTGAGCGTCTCTGTCTCTCCGCGCTTCGTGCCTGAACAGTCCGATCCGGGCGAACAGCAATTCGTGTTTGCCTATACCGTTCGCATCACCAACACCGGCGAACATCCCGCCCAGGTGATCAGCCGCCATTGGGTCATCACCGACGGCAACCAGCGCGTGCAGGAAGTGCGCGGGCTGGGCATCGTGGGCCAGCAACCGTTGCTGGCGCCCGGCGAAACCTTCGAATACACCAGCGGCTGTCCGCTGCCCACCCCCGTGGGCACCATGCGCGGCACCTATCACTGCGTTGGCGAGAACGGCATCCCGTTCGAAGTGCCGATCTCCGAATTCGTCCTGGCCATGCCTCGCACCCTGCATTGAATGGCCCCGCCCGTCGCTCGTTTTTTTCCTAGCTCATGAAGCGCATTCTCAGCCTGTCCCTGCTGCCGATCTTGCTGGCGGCATGCTCCACGCCGTCGGAAATTCCTTCCGGCCCCGGCGAAACCAGCACCATCCCCGGCTCGCGTGCTCCGGCGGCTGACGGCCCCCTGGTGGTGCCGTCGCTGTCGGCGTTGCCCGACACCCCGCCGCGCGCGCTGGCCGGCAAGTTCAAGGCCGGCACCTGGTCCGAAATGCCCGGCTGGTCCGCCGACGACCTGACCCAGTTCTGGCCCCTGTTCCTGCGCAATTGCCGTGGCCTGATGCGCCCGACCAGCGGCAATCTGGCCGCCCCGGCGCGCGCCACGCCGCGTGCGTGGCAGCCCGTCTGCGCCGCCGCCATCGACCCGGCCCGCGCGCCGGCGGCGGGCGACGGCGAAGCCGTGCGCCGCTTCCTGCAAACCTATTTGCAGCCGTGGCGTCTGAACGCCGCCGACGGCAAGCCGGCCACCAACACGGTCACCGGCTACTACGAGCCGCTGGTGCGCGGATCGCGCCGCCAGGGCGGCAACTACCAATGGCCGCTGTACGCCGTGCCGGCCGACCTGCTCACCATCGACCTGGGTTCGGTCTACCCGGACCTGGCCGGCAAGCGCGTGCGCGGCAAGCTGGACGGCAAGCGCGTGGTGCCCTACGACACCCGCGCCGCCATCGAATCCCCCTCGGGCCGCAAGCCGCCTGTCGTCGTCTGGGTGGATGACCCGGTGGATAACTTCTTCCTGCAAGTGCAGGGCTCGGGCCGCGTCCAGCTGACCGACGGTCCCGACGCCGGCAAGACCATCCGCGTGGCCTACGCCGACCATAACGGCCAGCCCTATGTGTCCATCGGCCGCTGGCTGATCGACCGGGGCGAACTCAGCGCCGATCAGGCGTCCATGCAGAACATCCGCGCCTGGGCACAGCGCAATCCGAAGCGCGTGCCTGAAATGCTGAACGCGAATCCGGCGGTGGTGTTCTTCCGCGAAGAGCCGGTCATCGACCCCGAACAGGGGCCCAAGGGCGCCTACGCCATCCCGCTGGCGCCCAAGCGATCCATCGCCGTGGACGCCACCTTCGTGCCGCTGGGCACCCCGGTGTACCTGGCCACGACCTTCCCGGCCTCCGACCGCCCGTTGCAACGGCTGGTTTTCGCGCAAGACACGGGCACGGCCATCCGGGGCGCCGCGCGCGCCGACTTCTACTGGGGTTACGGTGAAGAAGCCGGCCAGCAGGCGGGCCGCATGAAACAACGGGGCCAGATGTGGGTGCTGTGGCCCAAGCAAGCTGGGGAGCCCTCGGCAAGATGAGCCATCAAATCGTCGTATGCGGGGCCGGTATCGTCGGCCTGTCCACCGCCCTGGCGCTGGCCCGGCGAGGCCAGCGCGTTGCCGTGCTGGCGCCGCGTTCATCCGTGCCCGCCGCCGATCCCAACCATTACCACCCCCGCGTCTACGCCATTTCGCCCGCCAGCCAGCGTTTCCTGGCCGAGCTGGGCGTGTGGGACGCCATGCCGGCCGGCCGGCTGATGCCGGTGCAAGCCATGGAAATCCACGGCGACGCCGATGGGCAGGTCAACCTGAACGCCTGGCAGGCGGCGTTGCCGCAACTGGCCTGGATCGTCGAATCTGGCGAGATCGAGCGCGTGTTGATCCAGGCGGTGCGGATGTTCGGCATCCCCTGGCTGGAAGACCGCTGTACCGGCTATCAGGATGGCGCGGTCGATACCGAAAGCGGGGCGCGCATTCAGGCGGAATTGTTCGTGGGCGCCGACGGCGCGGCCTCGCCGCTGCGCACGGCGGCCGGCTTGAAGCACGACACCGTGTCCTACAACGACACGGGCCTGGTGGTGCATCTGGATGCCGAACACGCCCACCATGGCACTGCCATCCAGTGGTTCCGTGACGACGGCGTGCTGGCGCTGTTGCCGCTGCCCGACACCGCCGACGGTCCGCAAGTGTCGATGGTCTGGTCCATGCGCAGCGAACCGGCGCAGGCGCTGCTGGCCTTGCCGGCCGAACAGCAAACTGCCCGGCTGGAAACCTTGCTGGCCGACGCCGCCGAGGGCCGGCTGGGCCGCTTGAAGGTGCGCAGCAAATTGCACGGCTTTCCGCTGACGCTGGAACGCGCGCAGATGGTGGCGCCCGGCATCGCGCTGGCCGGCGACGCCGCGCACCGGCTGCATCCCCTGGCGGGCCAGGGCCTGAACCTGGGCCTGGGCGACGTCGAGGCGCTGGCCCGCACCGTGGCTGGCCGCGAGTCCTACCGGTCGGCGGGCGACATCCGCGTGCTGCATCGGTACCAGCGCGCCCGCGCCGAACCGGTGCTGGCGATGCGCCTGGCTACCGACGGCCTGCACAAGCTGTTCGCCTCGCGCGCGACGCCGCTGGTGTGGCTGCGAAACGCGGGGATGCATGTGGTGGAACGCGCGCCCTTGGTCAAACGCCGCCTGATCGCGGGTGCATCGGCCAATTGATGCGGCGTTGAGGTGTACCCCCAGGCGCGGGCGATCAGCCCCGCGCTTTGAGGTTTTCTTTTGGAACCTTGAAGCGCGCCGGGCGTCTGAACGACACTCCGCCTTTCCGCGTCCAACCGGCATGTCGTCCGGCCCGGCTCCTTGCCGGATGAGTTACGCTTTCCCCCAAAGAACACGATAAGTACAGGAGCACCCATGACTTTCCGCATCTCCGCCACGCTGGCGGCTTGTTTCCTGGCCGGCGGGCTGGGCTTGTCCGCCCCGGCTCTGGCGCAGGCGCCGGCCCAAGGCAAGGCCGTCTCCACCGAGTCGGTCGGCAAACCCGCCAAGGGCGAAAAAAGCGTGTCGACGCCGCAGCTCGACGCCGTCAAGGAACGCTTCGAACAACGCTTTTCCGGCATGGACGTCACCGCCGTGCGCCTGACGCCTTACGGCATTTTTGAAGTGCAGTTGGGCATGGACCTGCTCTACACGGACGAAAAAGTCACCTGGGTCATGGAAGGTCCGTTGATAGACGCCATGACGCGCCGCGATGTCACCCGCGAGGCGCAGGAAAAGCTCAGCGCCGTCACGTTTGATCAGCTGCCGCTGGAACTGGCCATCAAGCAGGTCAAGGGCACCGGCGCAAAGAAGGTCGCCATTTTTGAAGATCCCAACTGCGGCTATTGCAAGCAGTTGCGCAAGACGATGGAAGACCTGAACGACGTCACCGTCTACACCTTCATGTACCCGATTCTGTCGCCCGATTCCAAGGACAAGGTGCGCGACGTCTGGTGTGCCAAGGACCAGGGCAAGACCTGGGACGATTGGATGGTGCGCAACAAGAAGCCGGCCGCCGCCAATTGCGATGTGCCCGAAGACAAGCTGCTTGCACTGGGCCACCGCCTGATGGTGCGCGGCACGCCCACGCTGTTCTTTGCCGATGGCTCGCGCGTCAGCGGCGCCATTCCGCTGGACCAACTGAAAGAACGCTTGAACTGACCGGCGCTGATCGCGCCGGCCGGGTGGCTGGCGCGATAGCCGCCTTGCCACCCGGAGAAGACACTTGAAAATCGCAATACTGGACGATTACCACGACGTAGCACGGCGCTATGCGGATTGGACCTCGCTGGGCGGTGACGCCCAGGTGCAGATCTTCAACAACTTCATTCCGGTCGAACAGGTCGAGGCCACGCTGGAACCCTTCGACGTGATCGTGGCGATGCGCGAACGCACGCCGTTTCCGGCCGAGCGCATTCGCGCGTTGCCGAAGCTGCGCCTGTTGATCACCACCGGCATGCGCAACAACGCCATCGATATGCAGGCCTGCACGCAACAGGGCATCGTCGTGTGCGGCGCGCCCGGCAGTGCCGACGCCAACACCGCCACGGCCGAACTGGCCTGGGCGCACATCCTGGGGCTTTTCAAGCACCTGCCCGCGGAAGACGCGGCCATGCGCCGCGGCATGTGGCAAACCGCCATGCCGGAGCCATTGGCCGGCAAGCGGCTGGGGGTGTTGGGGCTGGGCAAGTTGGGCGCGGCCGTGGCCAAGGTGGGCCTGGCTTTCGGCATGGACGTGGTGGCCTGGAGCCCCAACCTGACGGATGAACGCGCCGAGGCGGCGGGCGTCAAGCGTGTCGACAAGCACACGCTTTTTGCCACGTCCGACGTGGTCAGCCTGCACTTGATCTTGTCCGAGCGCAGCCGTCACGTGGTCGACGCCGCGGCGCTTGCCGCGATGAAGCCGACCGCCTATCTGGTGAACACGTCGCGCGCCGGCCTGGTCGACAACGAGGCCCTGATGGACGCTCTGGTCAAATTCCGCTTGGCCGGCGCGGGCCTGGACGTCTACCCCGAAGAGCCGCTATCGCCCACCGACTCGGTGCGCGACCTGGACAACGTGATTCTGACCCCGCACCTGGGCTACGTCAGCCGCGAGAATTTCGAAGCGTTCTACCAGAACGCGCTGGACGCCGTGAAGGCGTTTCAGGCGGGCAAGCCGATTCGGGTGTTGAACCCGTCATCGGCGGCGTGATCGCGGGCGCAGGCGTTTGCGCCTGCCCCTGCTACCGACCACGCAACTATCCGCGCGTAAACATCACTTTTTTCTCGACGATGCCGCTGGCGTCGGCGGACGCTTCGGGCGTGTCGCCGCAGGCGTCGTCCGCGTTGTCGTCCGGGTCCACCGCGTCAAACGCCGTGTCGCCGTTGGCGTCCGGCACGCCGGTGGGTTTCAGGCCGACGAAGTCGAACAGGTCGCGGTCCATCAAGTGCGACGGCACCACGCGCGACAGCGCGTTGAACACGTTCCACGAGCGGCCAGGATGCTGCTTGTCCCAGTCTTTAATCATCCGGCCCACTTCCTTGCGCTTCAGGTTTTCCTGCGAGCCGCAAAGGTTGCACGGGATGATGGGGAATTGCTTGAGTTCGGCGTAGGCGATCAGGTCCGTTTCGGCCACGTAGGCCAACGGGCGGATCACGGTGTGGCGGCCGTCGTCCGACACCAGCTTGGGCGGCATGCCCTTGGCCTTGCCGCCATAGAACAGGTTCAGGAAGAACGTGGCCAGAATGTCGTCGCGGTGGTGGCCCAGCGCGATCTTGGTGGCGCCCAGTTCAGACGCGACGCGGTACAGGATGCCGCGACGCAAGCGCGAACAGAGCGAGCACATCGTCTTGCCTTCTTCCAGCACGCGCGTGACGATGGAATACGTGTCCTGCGTCTCGATGTGGAAGGGCACGCCCAGGTCTTTCAGGTACTGGGGCAGGATGTGGTCGGGAAAGCCCGGCTGCTTCTGATCCAGGTTGACGGCGATCAGCTCGAACTTGAACGGCGCGCGCTTTTGCAGCTGCAACAGGATGTCCAGCATGGCATAGGAATCCTTGCCGCCCGACAGGCAGACCATCACGCGGTCGCCTTCCTCGATCATGTTGTAGTCGGACAGCGCGCGCGTCGTCTCGCGGGCCAGGCGCTTGGTCAGCTTGTTGCCTTCGTGGCGGGCCTTTTCCTCGGCCTCGGTGCGAAAGCGGACCTCGGGGGAGCGGACGGCGGGGGGCGGTGCAATATCGTTCATGATCAACGCGAAATCTGGATTTCCACGCCTACCGCCGCGCAGTCGGAAAAGGCCATGGGCTTGCTGATGCGCAAGCGTAACGAGCGGATTTCCTGGAAGTCGGCCAACAGGCGCGCGGCGACTTGTTCGGACAGGGTTTCGATCAGGTTCACATGCGCCTGCGTGCATTCCTCGACGATGGCCTCGCGCAGACGGCGGTAGTCCAGCACGCTGTGGATATCGTGGTCGTCGACCGAGCGCTGGATGTCCACATCGAATTCGGCGTCGACATGCAGGGGCTGGGTGGCGCGGCGCTCGTGTTCGAGGATGCCGATGCGGGCGTCGAGCGCAAGCCCGGAAAGGATGATGCGACGTGTGGGCATGATGAAAACCTGGGTGGGACAGCCGGAATTGTAAGGGGACGGCGGATCGGGGGCGGCGCGCTGGCTACAATTGCGCCACGTCCTGGCACCCGTGAGGCGCCGGCGCGGTCAATAAGGGTGGAAATGCAACACATGCACGATGCGGTCATTGTAGGCGGCGGCCCGGCCGGCGCGTCCTGCGCCCTGTGGCTGGCCAGGCTTGGTTTGTCCCCGATATTAGTCGAGGCCGGCGCCCGCCTGGGCGGCCTGGCGCAGGACAACCCCTTCGCCGACGACTGGATCGCCGTGCTGCCGGGCGTGACCGGTCAGCAGGTGGCGGCCAATATCGACACCAGCGTGCGCGCCGCCAACGTGCCGCTGCGCATGAACTCACGCGTCGTCGATGTGCTGCCCTGCAAAGGCGGCGTCCAGGCTACCTTGGCGGGCCCCGACGGCGGCCAGGAACAGGTGCGTGGCCGTACGCTGGTCATCGCATCGGGCGTGCGCGCCAAGGGCTTGCCCGATCATCCGCCGGGCGCCTCGTGGCCCGGCGTGCTGGTCGGCCCGGGTTCGCCCATCGTCGCGCAGGACTACTCCGGCTTGTCGGTGGCGGTGCTGGGCGGCGGCGACAACGCCTTCGAGAATTACGTTTACGTGCGCAATCGCGGCGCGCGCATGGTGCACCTGTATGCGCGCAGCGTGCGCGCCCAGCAGCAATGGGTCACCCGCGCCGGCCGCGAGGGCGTGCGCATCGGCCCCTACACCGTCGACCCCGCCCACCGCAGCGTGGACGGCCGACAGTACGACCTGATCCTGGTCTTCTACGGCTGGGAACCGCAGGCCGCCTTTGCCGACGGCCTGCAACTGGCCCGCGACGAACGCGGCTACATCCGCACCGACTTCGCCACCGCCGAGACCAGCGTGCCGGACATCTATGCCATTGGCGAAGTCGCCCACCGCATGCACCCCTGCGTGGTGACGTCGATGGCGGACGGCGTGGTCGCGGCCAAGGCCATCCAGCGCCGCTGGGAACGCGCGGGCGACTAAGCCCTCGTGAGTAACGCGGCAGGCTGAGGCCAAGCCCCCAGCCCCAGCCCCAGCCCAAATTCCCGGAGCCGCCACCCGGCCGGACCACGCTTGCCCGATCCGCGCGCCCACCTCGGCGTTAAGCTCAGGCGAAGCCCGTCCTCCAGATTGCAGAATTGGCATTTGCCGGCGCGCCGCACACACTTGCCCGACAAGTTGGTCATCCATGACCGCGTTCGGAGACAAGCATGTTGCAAGCGCATCGCTGGCTGGCCGCGGGCGTGATGGCGGCCGCCATCGCCGGTCCGGCTCACGCCGCCTGGCCGGAACGGCCGATCACCCTGATCATCCCGGCCGCGCCCGGCGGCACCACCGATATCTCGGCGCGGCTCATCGCCGACAAGCTGGCGGCCAAGCTGGGCCAGCAAGTCATCGTCGAGAACCGTGCGGGCGCGGCCGGCATCATCGGCGCCCAGGCGCTGGCGCGCGCCAAGCCCGACGGCTACACGTTGCTGATGGGCAATATCGGCCCCAACGCCATCAACTACGCGCTGTACAAGACGCTGCCGTACAAGCCCGCCGATTTCGCGCCGGTGACGTTGGTGATATCGGTGCCCAATGTACTGGTCGTGAACGAAGCGTCGCCCGTGCGCAGCGTGGCCGACTTGCAGGCGCAAGCGCGGCGCGACCCGTCCAAGGTGTCCTTCGGCAGCTCCGGCGCGGGCCAATCGCCGCATCTGTCCGCCGAACTGTTCAAGCAACGCGCGGGCGTGGCCGGCACGCATATCCCGTACAAAGGCGCCGGCCCCGCCGTGGCGGCGCTGCTGGGCCAGCAGTTCACCTTCATGATCGACAACCTGCCCAGCTCCATGCCGTACATCCAGTCGGGCAAGCTGCGTGCGCTGGCGGTCACCAGCGACAAGCGGCTGGCCGAACTGCCGGACGTGCCCACCATGGCCGAAGCCGGCGTCAAGGACATGGTCGTCACCGCGTGGTTTGGGTTGATCGCGCCGGCGGGCACGCCGGCCAACGTCGTCGACAAACTCTACGCCGCCACGCGCGACGTGGTGCAAAGCCCCGACATCAGCGGACGTTTCAAGGCCATGGGCGGCCAGGCGGGCGGCAACACACCCGCCGAATTCACCGCCTTCATCGACCAGGAACGCGCGCGCTGGAAACAGATCGTGGACACGGCCGGACTGGCCCAGGAGCAATAGATGATCGACAAGATCCAGGCGTCCATGGCCCAGGCCGTGGCCGTTATCCCCGACGGCGCATCGGTGCTGGTGGGCGGCTTCGGCGAGGCCGGTGTGCCGTACGAATTGCTGCAATGCCTGGCGCAATCCGGGCGGCGCGACTTGACCATCATCTCGAACAACGCCGGCACGTTCGAACGCGGCATTGCCGCGCTGCTGATCCGCAAGCAGGTCAGGAAGATCATCTGCTCGCACCCGCGCCCGCCCAATTCCGACGCCTTCGCACGCGCCTATCGGGCCGGCGAGGTCGAATTGGAATGCGTGCCGCAAGGCACCCTGGCCGAACGGTTGCGCGCGGCCGGCGCCGGACTGGGGCCGTTCTATACCCCCACCGGCTACGGCACGGAATTGGCCGAAGGGCGCCGTCAGGAAGTCATCGACGGCGTGGGCTATGTGCTGGAACAACCGCTGCGCGCCGACTACGCGCTGATCCGCGCCCACTTGGGCGACCGCTGGGGCAACCTGATGTACCGCCACGCGGCGCGCAACTTCAATCCGGTGATGTGCATGGCGGCGGGCCACGCCATCGCGCAGGTGGACGAGATCGTGCCGCTGGGCACCTTCGTGCCGGAGCAAGTCATGACGCAAGGCATCTTCGTCAAATCCGTGGTGCGGGTGGAGGGCTGACATGCAGGGCAATCAAACCAGGCAGGGCAATTACAACAACCAGGACAATCAAGGCAGCCAAGGCCATCAAGGCAAGCAGGGCAACGACGGCGACCCACATGCCCGGTCCATCACCGGGCTGACCCGGCAGCAGATCGCGCAGTTGCTGGCCAGCGATATACCCGATGGGTCCATCGTGAACCTGGGGATCGGCATGCCGACGCTGGTGGGCGATTACCTGCCGCCCGACAAGGACATCCTCTTGCACAGCGAAAACGGCATCCTGGGCATGGGCCCGGCTGCCAGCGGCAAGGACGTGGACCCGGACCTCATCAACGCCAGCCGCCAGCCCATCACCTTGCTGGACGGCGCGTCCATCACCGAGCACACCGTGTCGTTTGCAATGATGCGCGGCGGCCACCTGGACTATGCCGTGCTGGGCGCGTTCCAGGTATCGGAGACGGGTGACCTGGCCAACTGGAAGACGGATGCGGCCGATGCCATTGCCGCCGTGGGCGGCGCCATGGACCTGGCCGTGGGCGCCAAGCAGGTGCTGGTGACCATGGAACACCGTGGCCGCGACGGCACGCCCAAGGTGCTGCGCCAATGCAGCTATCCGCTGACAGGCAAGGGCGTGGTCACGCGCATCTACACCGACCTGGCGGTGATCGATGTGACGCCCGCCGGGTTGAGCGTTTACGCGATGACCGATGGCGTCGACCCCGAGTACCTGCGATCGGTGACCGATGCGCCATTGCGCTTTCCAGAGACGCGGCGTGTGATCGTGCTGGATGCCGCCGGCGCGCCGCGCTACGCGTGATGGCGTCAACCGTGATCGCCTCGCACGCGCAGTCCGGCAGCTCAAGCGCGGCCTATTCAGCCCGACCAGTTAAGCCCGACCGCTCAAGCCCGACCCATCCAGCCCGATCCGGGCCAAGGAGACCGCTGATGATCCGTTCCCTGTTGGCCGCCGCCGCGCTATGCGCGTTACCGCTGGCCGCCGCGCACGCCGCGCCCGTCTATCCGGACAAGCCCATCACCTTGCTGATCCCGTACCCGCCCGGCGGCAGCGCCGACATGCTGGCCCGGCCCCTGGGCGCGCAATTGCAAAAGATGTGGGGCCAGCCGGTGGTGCTGGAATACAAGCCGGGCGCGGGTGGCGCCATCGCCTCGGCCCAACTGGCGCGCGCCAAACCCGACGGCTATACGCTGCTGATGGTGCTGGCCGCGCACGCCATCAACCCCAGCCTGTATCCGTCATTGCCTTACGACACGCGCAAGGACTTCGCGCCGGTGTCGCTCGTTGCCACCTTGCCGATGCTGGTGGCCGCGCCGTTGAACACGCCCGCCAACACGATTCCCGAGCTGATCACCTACGCCAAGAGTCACCCCGGCAAGCTCAGCTTTGCATCGGCGGGCAATGGCAACACCAGCCACCTGGCCGCCGAGATGTTCAAGAATCAGACCGGAACGGACATGATGCACGTGCCCTACAAGGGCAGCGGCCCGGCGGTTGTGGCACTGCTGGGTGGCGAGGTGTCGCTGATGTTCGACAGCATCTCAACGTCGTTGCCGCAGGTGCAGGCCGGCAAGTTGAAGGCAATCGCGGTAACGGGCGAGCGCCGGTCGCCGCTGTTGCCCAACGTGCCGACGGTAGCCGAAAGCGTGCCGGGCTTTGTCGTGAACGGCTGGTATGGCGTGCTGGCGCCCGCCGGCACGCCGCCGGGCATCGTGGAAGCGTTGAGTCGCGGTATTGCCGACGCGGTAGCGGTGCCTGCCTTGAAGCAGCAACTGGCGGGCTACGGCTATGAAACCGTGGGATCCACGCCCGCCGAATTTGCCAGCCATATCGACCGTGAACTGGAAACGTGGAAGCAGGCCGTGACCGTGTCGGGCGCCAAACTGAATTAACGGCGATGACAGAAGCCGGCCGATGTGTTGCGCGTCGACCTCATCAGACCCGCCGCGATTTTGCTTTGAGAACTTTCTCATATTTCTGGCCTGACGGATTCGAAACAATGGCACTCGTCCCTGCGTTGATGCATTGAAGGCTTCAGCCTGACTCTACGCGGCGGACCCAGGGCGCGCGGGTTGCGCGCCCTGGGGACAAGTCAGTCGGAGAGTTCGGTGAATAAGAAGATTGTTGCGGCAGGCCTCGCATTTTCGTCCTTGCTGCTGTGCGGCGGCGCATTGGCGGCCGATGTGAAGTTGGTGTTCGAGGGCTACGTGTCATCGTCCACCTGCGAAATCAAGGATGTGGGCCAGGGCGGCGTCAAACAGGTGAATCTGAAGCCGGTCAGCGTCAGCGCGCTGGCCAAGCAGAACGATGTGGCCGCACGCGAGCTCATCACGTTGAATCTGACCGGCTGCTCCGGCAGCAAGGTCACCACGCGCTTTAACCGCGATGGAAACGTCGATCCCACCACGGGCGCGCTGATCAACCGGGCGGTTGCCTCCGGGAACGACACCCCCTCCAACGCACAGGTGCAGCTGCTGAACAGCAAGTACCAGCCCATCAATCTGTTCACCAACGACGGCGCTGAATCGGTCAACATCGCGGGCAATGCCGCAACGATCGAGTTCTACGCGCAGTACCTGGCGGCCACCGCCAGCACCACGCCCGGCCCGGTCCAGACCGAAGTCCTGCTGGACCTGATCTACGAATGAAGCCGGTTCCCCTTGAGCGCAAGCTCAGGGGGCTTCCGGACTACGCAAGCCGGGCCACGCTTCGCCATTTCTGCGCGTTGCTGTGCCTGGCTTGTGCAACCCTGCTGCCCCCTTCCGCCCAATCCAACGTGGTGATCGGTGGCACGCGCGTCGTCTATCCCGCCCAAGAACGCGAAGTCACGTTGCGGCTAACCAATGACGGCGGCCAGCCGGCGCTGGTGCAAGCCTGGATCGACGATGGCGACCTGGACGCCACGCCTGATGAAGTGAACGCGCCGTTCGTGATCATGCCGCCGCTTGCCCGCATCAATCCCGGCAAGGGGCAGACGCTGCGCATCGCCTATGCGCCGTCATCCGCCTTGCCCGCCGACCGCGAGTCCGTCTTCTGGCTTAACGTGCTGGACGTTCCACCGCTGCCGTCCGCGCAGGTGGCAAACCACATGCAGCTGGCTTTTCGGAGCCGCATCAAATTGTTCTTTCGACCCGTCGGCCTGCCCGGTACCGCCGCCGACGCGGCCGCGCAATTGCGCTGGCAAATCGTGCAGGCAGGTAATGGCCCGGCGCTGCGGGTGCGCAACGACAGCGCGTTTCACGTGTCGTTGACGTCCGTGTCATTGACGCTACAGGACGGCAGGGCAATATCCGTGCCCAGCCGCATGCTGGCCCCCCGGTCCGTCACGGAACTGGGCAGTGGAAAGCTGCCGAATGCGGCGGGCGCCAAAGGCGCCGTGGTATTCGAATCGGTCAACGACTACGGCGCAACGGTGCGGCGCGAAAGTCGTCTTGATCCTTAAGCGGCGTCATGGCCCGCCGTACCCCCATCAACCGTTGGCTTCTGCTTTGGTCCAGCTTGGCATGCGCCACGGCTCAAGCGACCGAACCGGTTGAATTCAACCCCGCCTTCTTTGCCAGCCGTCGAGGGCAAACGGTGGATCTATCCCGATTTCAGCAGGGCAACGCCCTGGAAGCGGGTGTCTATCAGCTGGACTTGTATTTGAACGGCAACCGCATTGGTCGCGAGCGCATCCAGATCAAAACGACGTCGCGATTCTTGCCCGACTCCTCGCCCTTGCCGTCTTCTTCGGCCACCGTCCATGCCGGCATGCAGCCGTGCCTGCCGGCCACGGTGCTTGAGCGCATCGGCGTCGACCTGTCCGGCGCGAACACCGCTGCCGATCCGCGTGCCCCGGACACCGACTGCCTGGGTGTCGATGACCTGCCTGCGGCCAGCCAGTTCGAGGTGGATATAGCCGAGCTGCGCGCCGACCTTTCCATTCCTCAGATCTACCTGAAGTCGGTGGCGCGTGGCTACGTTCCGCCTGAAGAATGGGACGCGGGCATAAACGCCGGCTTCCTGGGGTACGGCATCAACCTGTCGTCCAATCGCTTTGGCAACCGCACCGATCGCACCTTCTACAGCAGCGCGAACGCGGGCCTGAACCTGGGCGACTGGCGCTTCCGGCACAACGGGTCGTTCAGCTACACCGATCGCTCCAGCCCGGGCCAGCGCAGCCGTTATCAGGCGTTAAGCACCTACGCGCAGCGTGATGTGACCGCCGCCAGTGCCCAACTGACGCTTGGGCAGTTCTATACGCCCGGCAATCTTTTTGACAGTGTTCCGTACACGGGCCTCCAGCTCAGCAGCGACGAACGCATGCTGCCGGACTCCATGCGCGGTTTTGCGCCGGTGGTGCGCGGCGTGGCCGACACCACGGCCAAGGTCAGCGTGCGCCAGGGCAACAACCTGCTGTACGAAACCACCGTATCGCCAGGGCCTTTCGCCATCGACGACCTTTACAACACAGGCTACGCCGGTGATCTTGACGTGACGGTGACCGAAGCCGACGGGCGCACCAAGCGGTTCGTGGTGCCCTACGCGTCGGTGGCCCAGTTGCTGCGTCCCGGCAGTTCGCGCTTCAGCGTAACGGGTGGGCGGTATCGTGACGACACCCTGAACGCTCCGCCCTCGTTCATGCAGGGCACCTATCAACGCGGCTTGTCCGACACGGTGACGGGCTATGGCGGCGCCATCGTGGCGCAGCAGTACCGGGCAATTCTTGGTGGCGTGGCGGTCAGCACCCCGCTGGGCGCATTGGCGGCGGACCTGACGCAGTCTCACGCCGCGATGGGCTCTACCCGCGACACGGCCAGCGGGCGCAGCGTGCGGCTCAGTTACAGCAAGCTGCTGGAGCCTACTTCCACCAACTTCAGCGTGGTGGCGTATCGCTTTTCCAGTGAAAATTACTTGAGCCTTGGCGAATTTGCACGCATCCGCGAAGCGCGTCGGCCGTCGGTGTATGGCGGCAAAGAGCGCAGCCGCCTTCAATTCAATATCAGCCAGCCCCTGGGCAATGACTTGGGCAGCGTGACGCTGTCCGGCGTTTCGCAAAACTACTGGAACCGACACCGGCGCCGCGACACAAGCTATTACGCCAGCTACGCCAATGGCTATTCCTGGGGCAGCGTGAATATCAGCCTGGTGCGGGCCCGCGACGAACGTGGCCGCGCTGGCAACCAGTATCTGCTCAGCCTCAGCCTGCCCTTGGGACGCGGATCGAATGCGCCGTATCTCAGTACGTCCATGAACCTTGAAGGCAATGGCAAGCGCAGCGCCAATGCGTCTGTCAGCGGATCTGCCGGCGAGTCAGGGCAGTTTGGCTACAACGTCTACGGTTCGTATAACCACACCAACGGTCAAGGCAGCCGCAACCAGGGCGGCAGCGTGCGCTACGACACGGCGCACGCCAACTACAGCTTGTCGGGTAGCGGCGGCGACGGCTATCGCCAATACGGCGCGGGCATGCGCGGCACCTTGATCGCCCACGCCGGCGGCATCAACGCGACCCAGGCGCAGGGCGAAACGATGGCGGTGCTTGAGGCGCCCGACGCCTACGGCGCGGCCATCGTCTCGGGCTCGCGCGGGTACATCGGCGCGAACGGCTATGGTGCCTTGGCGGGGTTGATGCCCTACCGCCGCAACGAGGTTGCGCTGGACCCTAAAGGCACGTCGCGTGACGTCGAATTGGAAATTACCTCGCAGCAGGTGGCGCCGCGCGCGGGGGCAGTCGTGTTGCTGCGCTACCCCACCGTGGCGGGCCGGCCGATCTTGCTGAAGCTGGTGCGTGAGCACGGCGCAACGATCCCGATGGGTGCGGAAGTCATCATCCCGGGCATCGATGCCGTCACGCTGGTGGGCCAGGGCGGCCGGGCCTTTGTGCGCGGCTTGCAGGGCCAAGGGGAGTTGGCGGTCAAGTGGGGAGCCGCCGCCGATCAGCAATGTCAGGCCATCTATCAGGTGGACGAGCAGGCGGCGTCCGAAGACGTGCATTACTACCCGCAGCTGGAGCTGTCGTGCACGTCCGCCCACCCCGCTGCGCTACAGGATTCGGTGTCATGAATACATGGTTGCGACGCGCAGTTTTTGGAATCTCCCTGTTGATGTGCGCGGTAGGCCCGGCTTGGGCAGCATGTACTGGCGAATCTCTGTCGACGTACATTACCGCGCAGGACTTGAAAGAAATGAAGCCGCCACGTGACGCGGCCGTGGGCAGCATCATTTACAGCAAGAATATCGACCAAGGCGACGGCTATCTGCGCTGCACCACCAACGGCGAGTGGTTTTCGTATGGATTGCAGGCGGGCGCCAAGCCCGTGCCTGGCTATAAAGACGTCTATGAAAGCGGCATTCCAGGCATCGGCGTGCGGATATTCTGGACGCACGAGGGCGGGGTGTACATGAACTACCCCAGAATTCGGTTTCAGCTCAGGAACTGGCAGTATTACCCGCCGCAGAAATTCACCTTCACACTCATCAAGACCGGCCCGATCAAGTCCGGTGTGTCCTTCGCGCATCGCGCGGATGTTTATTACGGTGCGTTGCGCAGCAATATGGTGGACTTCAGCAATGTGGCGTACGAGGTCAACAGCATGGGTTGCACGGTCCGTGACGGGCAAACGGTAAAGGTGGATCTGCTGACGATCAACAACCGTCACCTGGGTCATCGCGGCGCCACGGCCGGGGAGAAGGCGTTTGGCATTAATCTTGAATGCGATCAAGGCGTCAAGGTGGCCTATCGGATCGATGCGGATGGCACGCCGGAACACGTCATCAAGAACGCTCAAGGGGACGGTATGGCGCGCGGCGTCGGCGTGCAACTGCTGCAGGGCGATCTGGGCAGCAACGTCGTCCAACCGCTGGGCACGCGCACGGCGTTGACAACCGCCGTGACGACGGTTGACAAGGAAAGGCTGTCTATCCCGCTGGTGGCGCGCTACTACCAGACGGACGACACGCTGGTGGCGGGACACATCAATGCCACCGCCACCGTGACGCTGTTTTACGAATAGGGATCGGTGGCCAGGGAAATGACGGGGCGGGCCGATAGCACGCCCGCCCGTGTTTCCTACACCGTCAACACGCAGTCCAGCGCTTCGGGCGCATTGAGCTTGACGCGGAAGGCGCGCAGTTCGTCCCGCCGGAACACGTGCACCGTCACGCGGTCGCCCGGCAGGTATTGCGACAGCAGCATGTCCAGGCCCGCCGGTGCTTCCACCCGCAGTCCGTCCAGCGCCACCAGTACGTCACCCGCCGACAGCCCGCCCTTGTGGGCCGCGCCGCCCTCCAGCACCGTGGCAAGCGTCAGCGCGTCGCCTTGCTTGCGCGTGCGCACGTCCAGCGTAGGTATATTGACCGACGTTTTCCAGTGCAGCGTGATGCCTTGATCGGCCAGCAGTTCGGCCAGCGGCACGTCGGCCGTGCCGTAGGCGTGGCGTGCGATGAAGCGCCGGGTGTCCACGCCGGTGGCTTCCAGGATCAGCCCCGGCAGCGCGTCTTCCGGCAGGCCTTGCGGCTTGCCCTGATAGAAGTCGCGGCCGTAGCGGTCCCATAGCAAACGCATCACGTCGTCCAGCGAACGCGCGCCGCCGCTTTCACGGCGGATCAGCAAGTCCAGCCCCAGCGCCACCAGCGCGCCCTTGGTGTAGTAGCTGACCAGCGCATTGGGCGAGTTCTCGTCCTGCTTGTAATACCGCGTCCACGCGTCGAACGAACTTTCCGCCACCGACTGTTTGGCGCGGCCCGGGGTGCGGGCGACGCTGGTGATGGTCTTGGCCAGCAGGCGCAGATATTCCGTTTGCGTGATTGCGCCGGAACGCAGCAGCAGCAGGTCGTCGTAGTAAGACGTGAAGCCCTCAAACACCCACAACAAACGCGTCAGGTCGGGCTGCTCTAGATGGTAGGGGGCAAAGGCCTGCGGCTTGATGCGCTTGACGTTCCAGGTGTGGAAATACTCATGGCTGACCAGACCGAGAAAGCCGCGATAGCCTTCCCCCTGGCCTTGCTGGCCCAGCACCGGCAGGTCTTTGCGGGCCGTCATCAGCGCGGTGCTGGCGCGGTGCTCCAGGCCGCCGTAGCCGTCGCCCGTGATCATGGTCATGAACACGTAGCGGTTGGAGCTGTCCAGGAAGGGCGCGCGTTTGGTGCGCGGCTCGAAGAATTCAATCTGCGTGTCGCAGATCTTTTTCACGTCGGACGCGATGCGCGCCAAATCCAGGTTGGGCGCCACGCCCGTGAACACCAGTTCGTGCTCGGCGCCATGCGAGGTAAAGCTGACCACCTGCGGCCGACCCATTTCCACCGGGTGGTCGATCAGCGCATCGTAGTCGGGCGCCAGGTACAGCCCAAAGCCGTGGCGCCGCGCGGCACCCCGCTGGCCGGTGGCTTCCGGCAGGCTGGTGTAGACCTTCCAGCCGTCAATGCCGCGCGGGGGCGCCAGGTCAAGCAGGCAAGGCAGGTGGTCTTGCCCGTGTACGCGCAGGAAGACGCTGGTGCCATTGAAAAAGCCATGCGTTTCATCCAAGTGCGCGCCGCGTACCGACAAGTCCCAGGCATAGACCACGTATTCCACGCGCAGGGGGCCGTCGACGGAGGCGGCCTGCCAGGTGTGGTTATCGATTTTGTCGACAATCACCCGGCGCGAACCCGAGTACGCCGCCACGGATTCAATCTGGCGGGAAAAGTCGCGGATCAGATAGCTGCCCGGAATCCAGGCCGGCAACGACAAGCGCTGGCCGTCGGGCGAAGGGGCGTCGATCGTTAGGGTTATCCGGTAGCGGTGTCCGGCCGGGTCATAGGGCGTCAGGCGGTAAAGTACGGGGCAAGCGTTGTCTTTTTTCATGCTCGTATCTTATTTCATACTTCCTACTGGAGACATTCAATGAGCGAGTCGTTTGTGCTGGTCGAAACCCGGGGCCGCGTCGGTCTGTTGACGCTGAACCGCCCCAAGGCGCTGAACGCGCTGAACGATCAACTGATGGATGAGCTCGGCGCGGCGCTGCTGGCGTTCGAGGCCAACGCCGACATCGGCTGCGTGGTCATCACCGGCAGCGAAAAAGCGTTTGCCGCGGGCGCGGACATCGGCGCCATGAAAGACTGGTCGTACATGGACGTGTATGGCAGCGAATACATCACCCGCAACTGGGAAACCCTGAAGCGCATTCGCAAACCCGTGATCGCCGCCGTCGCCGGCTACGCCTTGGGCGGCGGTTGCGAGCTGGCCATGATGTGCGACATCATCATCGCCGCCGACACCGCCAAGTTCGGCCAGCCCGAAATCAAGCTGGGCGTGATCCCCGGCGCGGGCGGCACGCAGCGTCTGCCGCGCGCGGTGGGCAAGGCCAAGGCCATGGACCTGGCATTGACCGCACGCATGATGGGCGCTGAAGAAGCCGAGCGCGCCGGCCTGGTGTCCCGCGTGGTGGCCGCCGACAAGCTGATGGAAGAAGCGCTGGACGCGGCCACCGTGATCGCCTCGATGTCGCTGCCATCCGTGATGATGGCCAAGGAATGCGTGAACCGCGCGTTCGAAGGCTCGTTGAACGAAGGCTTGTTGTTCGAGCGCCGCGTGTTCCATTCGTTGTTCGCCACCGAAGACCAGAAGGAAGGCATGGCGGCTTTCACCGAAAAGCGCAAACCGGACTTTAAACACCGTTAAGGCTTGTTACGACAGTAAAACGCCCGCGCCAATGTCGCGGGATGCCCAGCGCGCCCGCACCGGCGCGCTTTTTCATGGGCGCGAAGGGCGTGCAGGCACGTTGCGCCTTGAAACGTCTGGGCAGCACCTTGTTGCAGGGTTCTTCCCTATGCTGGTTAAGCGTCATCAAGAGGTGCCGCGCCAGAGCGGCTTGCCCCACTGGCAAGTCCCGCGCGGCGGCTCGCTAGCAAACAAAATCAAGAAGGAGCCTTGCATGCGTACATTTATCGCTAACCGCCGGTGGTCGACCGCGGTACTCGCCGGCGCGTTGAGCGTCTGCTTCATGACCGCCACCCAGGCTCAATCGCCGCAGCCCTCGCTGCGCCTGGTTTCTGAAACGCCTTATCCGGCCTCGTCCGCGCCCGCGCCGCAGATGAGCGAAGCGGAATTGCGTGACACCGCGATCGACGCCTATGTCTACGCCTACCCGATGGTGCTGATGGAGTTGGCGCGTCGCAAGGCTACCGCCGTACAGACGCCGCTGGACGGCCGCGCGCCCGTCAACCAGTTCGGCCACAAGACCGCGTTCCCGGACCCGCGCGCCTCCGATACGCCGTGGCCCAGCGCCGATGCGCTGTACTCCAGCCTGTGGTTCGACGTGTCGCAAGCGCCGCTGATCGTGAACCTGCCCGATACCGGCGGCCGTTACTCGGTGCTGTCGGCGCTGGACATGTGGAGCGACGTGTTCGCCTCGCGCGGCACGCGCACCAACGGTCGCGGCGCGCAGTCGTTTGCGATTGTCGGCCCGAACTGGCAAGGGACCCTGCCCACGGGCATGGACGTCATCCACAGCCCGACCTCGACGGGTTGGCTGATCGGCTGGACTCAAACCGGTGGCCCGCAAGACTATGCTGCCGTGAATCAGATCCAGGCCGGCATGACCGCGTCGCCGCTGCTCGCCCCGGCAGCGTCCGCCACCACCCCGTCCCGCAACCGCAACGCCGGCAACGCGTATCCGCAAACCGGTTCGCGCGTGGGCTCGGCGCCAATTGGCAGCGGCTTGCCCATGCCGACGCCGGTGAATGTTCCGGACGGCACGCCCGCCGAACAAGCCGCCAGCATGGACGCCGCGTCGTTCTTCACGGTGTTCTTCGACGTGCTGCGCAACAACCCGCCGCACGCCAACGACACGCCCATCCTGGATCGCATGCGCCGCATCGGCCTGGATAGCCGTCAACCGTTCTCGTATGGTCGCCTGAGCCCGACGGTGCAACAGGCGCTGGCTGATGCGCAACCGCTGGCGGGTCGCCGTATCGCCGATGGCGTGGCGCGCCTGGGTACGCCGATCAACGGCTGGAATACCGTGCTGTCCGGCATCGGCACCTATGGAACCGACTATTCGCGCCGCGCCGCCATCGCCTACGCAGGCTTGGGCGCGCCGACGCCGGAAGACGTGCTGTATCCGGTGACCGTGTCCGACTCGAAGGGCCGCCAGCTCAAGTCCGATGAAGACTACGTGCTGCACTTCGACAAGGGTCAGCTGCCGCCGGCCAATGCGTTTTGGTCGCTGCACGTCTATAACGACAAGCACGGCTTTGGCGAGAACCCGGCCAACCGCTACGCGCTGCGCAGCACCGACGGCCTGAAGTACAACGCGGACGGTTCGCTGGACATCTACATCCAGCGCCGCGACCCGGGCGAGAAGAAGCGTTCCAACTGGATCAGCTCGCCGGCCGCCGACGGCCCGTTCCTGTTAAGCATGCGTTTGTACTGGCCGCAGGACACCGCGCTGGACGGCCTGTGGGCGCCGCCTCCGGTCAAGGAAGATTGATCTGCGCGGTGTCGGTGTATTAGCACCGCTTGTCGAAACTAAAATCGGCCCTTTGAACAAGGGCCGATTTTTTATCGCGGGCCGCGTGGGGCAAGGCTTGCTGGGCCGTTGAGCAAGCATTGCTCGCGTCCCTAATTTCAGCGTTGCGCGGCCGTTGCATCCACCTTACAAACGGCCGAAAGTTCATTTGCTTGGGCAAAAAGATTCACGCTATACTCTGCGGGTTTGACGCTTGCGGGATAAGAACACGTGGCGGCCGGGTATGCAAAAGCGGGGCTGAAAAGCACTGACATGCATGGGCAAGCCGGTTCTGACAGGGTAGTAGTGCAGCGGGGATGCTTGATGCAAAAGATGCGCGGGTCGGAAGTAGAGGCAGCGCAAAGCTCAGCACAAGGCTCGATGCAAGGCGCGTTGTATGGTGAAAAAACCGGCGAAAAAACCGGTGAAAAGCCAGGTGAAAAACCGCAACTGCGCCAGCAGCGAGATTTGTTGGACCAGGATGACGAAGTAAAAGTTCTGGTGCTTAGCGACGCGGATCGCGCCGCGCTGAATGCTCAAGCAAGCCGAGGTCTCCTGTTGGCATTGGCGGCGCAGGGCGCCATGGGGCTCGCAGCGGCAGTAATTGCGGGAGTTGTCGGAGGGGCGGCGGCGGGTTGGTCGGCGCTGGCGGGGGCGGGAGCGTATTTCATACCCAATGCATTGTTTGCATTGCGCCTGGTTGTCAGCGTTCGGGCTGGTCGCGCCAACCCTTTTACCTTTCTCTCTGGTGAGTTGATCAAGTTATTCGCAACGGCATTGTTGTTGTGGATGCTTTCGCGTGTGGCACAGGACAGTCTGGTTTGGCCTGCCGCATTGCTGGGTTTGATACTCACATTGAAGGGCTACCTCCTGCTCTTGATGTTCCGCAAGTTGTCTTAGCGCCGAGCAGTAAGTAGCGGCAAACGTGATCGTGGAATCGTCCGGCTCGCAAGGGTTCGGGCATACAGCAAATAGGGTAGGATTCAAATGGCTGCTGCCAGCGACGTGTCGCCTCAGTCCGCGTATATTCAGCATCACCTGGTGCATCTGAACAATACCGGTGAAAAACAGAGCGCAATTGCTCAGTTCGACGTCATCAATTACGACTCGTTGTTCTGGTCCGGCCTGATGGGTCTGATCGTCATTTTCTTTCTGTGGCGCGCTGCTCGCCGCGCCACCAGTGGCGTGCCGACCCGCTTCCAGGCTTTCGTGGAAATGATCGTCGACATGGTCGACGACCAGGCCAAGGGCATCGTCCACAACGCCAAAAGCCGTCTTTTCATCGCCCCGCTGGCGCTCACCGTGTTCCTCTGGATCATCCTGATGAACGCGCTGGACTTGCTGCCGGTTGATCTGTTGCCCTCCATCTGGCGCCTGACCGGCCTGGGTGCGCATCACGGCGACCCCCTCTACTACCACCGCATTCTGCCGACGGCCGACTTGAACGTGCCGATGGGCATGTCGCTGGGCGTGCTGCTGCTGATGTTCTATTACGGCATCAAGATCAAGCACCCGGGCGGCTTCGTCAAAGAACTGTTCACCGCGCCGTTCCATGCGCATGGTCTGGGCGCCGTTGTGCTGGCCCCGTTCAACCTGCTGCTGAACCTGATCGAATACGCCGCCAAGTCCGTGTCGCTGGGCATGCGGTTGTTCGGCAACATGTTCGCCGGCGAACTGATTTTCATGCTGATCGCCCTGCTGGGTGGGGCCTGGACCGGCTTTAACGGCGCCAGCATCGGCTTGGGAATCGGCCACATCCTGGCCGGCTCCATCTGGGCGATCTTCCACATCCTGATCGTTCTTCTGCAGGCCTTCATCTTCATGATGCTGACGCTGGTGTATCTCGGCCAGGCACACGAAGGCCACTGATCCCCCGAATTTCCTGCGCTGGCCACCCGGCTAGCGTGGGATAGCAAGATTATCTTGCATTGAGCTGTACCCCTTATTTTTCAATTTTTGACTTCAGATTTCTAACCAAGGAGTTGTCATGACCAACGTCGCTTTCGTTGCCCTCGCTTGCGGTCTCATCATCGGTTTGGGTGCTATCGGCGCTTGCATCGGCATCGCATTGATGGGCGGCAAGTATCTGGAAGCTTCGGCTCGTCAGCCTGAGCTGATGAACGCTCTGCAAACGAAGATGTTCCTGCTGGCCGGCCTGATCGACGCGGCATTCCTGATCGGCGTGGGTATTGCCATGCTGTTCGCCTTCGCCAACCCGTTCGTCGGTTAAGGCAGCGCCCGCCGGCGAATAGGCGGGTCATGACGTTGGCGGCGATGTGGGCAACAGCCCCGTCGCCGGCCAGCAAAGTATCGAGTGCTCCGTGACGCCCCTTTCCGGGTGCGGTCGGAGCCGCAAGGTGTTAAAGGAACGACCGTGAATCTGAACGCGACGATCATTTTCCAGATGCTCGTGTTCTTCGTTCTGGGCTGGTTCACGATGAAATTCGTGTGGCCTCCTCTGACGAAGGCGATGGACGAGCGCCGCCAAAAAATCGCCGACGGCCTTGCCGCCGCCGAGAAGGGCAAAGCCGACTTGGCTCAAGCCCAGGCGCGCGTCAGTCTGATCGAGGCTTCTGCCAAGTCCGAAAACCACGCCCGCATCATCGAGGCCGAGAAGCAAGCCGCCTCCCTGATCGAGCAAGCCCGCCGTGAAGCGGAAGCTGAACGCGCCCGTATCGTGGCTCAGGCTGCTCAGGATGCCGCGCAGGAAGTCCAGCGCGCTCGTGACTCGCTGCGCGACGATGTTGCCGCGTTGGCTGTCAAGGGTGCTGAACAGATCCTCAAGCGCGAGGTTGACGCCCGCGCCCACGCCGAGCTGCTCAACCAGCTTCGCGCGCAGCTTTAATCCGGGACCGTCATGGCTGAACTTTCCACTGTTGCCCGGCCCTACGCTGAAGCGCTCTTCAGCGCAGCGCGCGACGACAAGGCCGGCTTGCCGGCCTGGGCCGACCTGGTCAGCGAAATGTCGCAGGTCGCCTCCAACCCCGACGTGCGCGAGGCCATGGCCGACCCGCGTCTGGGCGATAAGCAGCGCGTCGAGCTGTTCTCCGGCCTGATCAAGGCCGAATTGCCGCAGGCCGCCCGTAATTTCATCGAGTTGCTGGTTGAAAACGACCGGCTGCTGCTGCTGCCCGACATCGCCTCGCAATTCGTGGTGCTGCGCAATCGTCACGAGGGCACGGCGCAGGCGGAAATCACCAGCGCGTTCGAGCTGAGCGACGCCCAGGTCAAAGACCTGGTTGCCGCCCTTGAACAAAAATTCGGCCTCAAGCTCAAGCCCAACGTCACCGTCGACCAGTCGTTGATCGGCGGCGTGCGCGTGGCTGTCGGCGACCAAGTGCTCGATACTTCCGTACAAGCTCAATTGGTCCGCATGCGCGATCAGCTCGCCGCTTAAGGCAACTAACAGGATTCCAGGAGTCAATATGCAACTCAATCCCTCCGAGATCAGCGAACTGCTCAAGAGCCGCATCGAGGGCCTGGGCGCTTCGGCTGATGTCCGTACTCAGGGCACCGTCGTGTCCGTGACCGACGGTATTACCCGCATCCACGGCTTGTCCGACGTGATGCAGGGCGAAATGCTCGAATTTCCCAACAATGTTTTCGGTCTGGCGCTCAACCTCGAGCGCGATTCCGTCGGCGCCGTTATTCTGGGCGACTACACCGGCATCTCCGAAGGCGACCAGGTCAAGACGACCGGCCGCATTCTGGAAGTCCCGGTCGGTCCGGAACTGAAAGGCCGCGTGGTCAACACGCTGGGCGAGCCGATTGACGGCAAGGGCCCGGTCAACGCCAAAGAAACCGACATCATTGAAAAAGTGGCGCCTGGCGTTATCGCCCGCCGCTCGGTGTCGCAGCCGCTGCAAACCGGCGTCAAGGCTATCGACTCGATGGTGCCGATCGGCCGTGGCCAGCGCGAGCTGATCATTGGCGACCGCCAAACCGGCAAGACCGCTGTCGCCGTCGACACGATCATCAGCCAGAAGGGCAAGGGCGTCACCTGCGTGTACGTCGCTATCGGCCAGAAGGCTTCCACGATCAACAACGTGGTGCGCAAGCTGGAAGAGCACGGCGCGATGGAATACACCATCGTCGTGGCCGCTTCGGCTTCGGACTCGGCCGCCATGCAATACCTGGCCGCCTACGCCGGTTGCACCATGGGCGAATACTTCCGCGATCGTGGCGAAGACGCCCTGATCGTTTATGACGACCTGACCAAGCAAGCCTGGGCCTACCGCCAGGTGTCGCTGCTGCTGCGCCGTCCGCCGGGCCGCGAAGCTTACCCGGGCGACGTGTTCTACCTGCACTCGCGTCTGCTGGAACGTGCTGCCCGCGTGAACGAAGACTACGTCGAAAAGTTCACCAACGGCGCCGTCAAGGGCAAGACCGGTTCGCTGACCGCACTGCCGATCATCGAAACGCAGGCTGGCGACGTGTCCGCCTTCGTTCCGACCAACGTGATCTCGATCACCGACGGCCAGATCTTCCTGGAAACCGACCTGTTCAACGCCGGTGTCCGCCCCGCAATCAACGCCGGTATCTCGGTGTCGCGTGTGGGTGGCGCTGCTCAGACCAAGGTCGTCAAGAAGCTGTCTGGCGGTATCCGTACCGACTTGGCGCAGTACCGTGAACTGGCCGCCTTCGCGCAATTCGCCTCCGACCTGGACGACGCCACCCGTCGCCAGCTGGAACGCGGCAAGCGCGTGGTCGAACTGCTCAAGCAGCCGCAATACCAGCCGCTGCAAGTGTGGGAACTGGCCGTCACGCTGTACGCGGTCAACAACGGCTACCTGGATGACGTGGACGTGGCCCAAGTGCTGTCGTTTGAGAAGTCGCTGAAGGATCAGTTGAAGGCCAAGCATGCGGCCATGATCCAGCGCATCGAAGACACCAAGGAACTGTCCAAGGACGACGAGGCCGAACTGGCCACCGCCGTTCAGGAATTCAAGAAGCACGGTGCTTTTTAAGAAAGTGATGGGTTAGGCGTCTGCAACGCCTCACCCGTCCTTACCGGATGGTTGAGGCGCGAGCGGAACCCATCGGCCAGTCTTCACAGGAAAGCGCAATGCCCGGAATTAAGGAAATCCGAACCAAGATCAAGAGCGTGCAAAACACGCGCAAGATCACCAAGGCGATGGAAATGGTCGCCGCATCCAAAATGCGCAAGGCGCAGGAACGGATGCGTGCTGGTCGTCCGTACGCCACCAAGGTGCGCGAGATTGCTGCGCACCTGATGCAAGCCAACCCCGAGTACAGCCACCCGTACCTGGTCGAACGCGAAATCAAAGCGGTCGGCGTGGTCATGGTGACGACTGACAAGGGTTTGTGCGGCGGCTTGAACACCAACATCACTCGCGTGACGTTGGGCAAGCTGAAAGAGTTCGAGAAAAACGGCATCGCCGTGCAAGCGACCGCTTTCGGCAACAAGGGCGTGGGTGTGCTGACCCGTATTGGCGCCAAACTGGTTTCCCAGGAAGTGCAACTGGGCGACAAGCCGCAACTGGACCGCCTGCTGGGCGCGATCAAGGTGCAGCTGGACGCCTACCTGGACGGCCGCATCGACGCGCTGTACGTGGCTTCGACCCGCTTCGTCAACACGATGAAGCAGGAGCCCCTGTTCCTGCGCCTGCTGCCGTTGGCCAGTGGTTTGGATGATCCGTACCAATCGGGTGCCGAAAGCCTGGCCAAGACGTCGGAAGTGAAGTCGGACTACAGCTGGGATTACATCTACGAACCCGACGCCCGTAGCGTGATCGACGACCTGCTGCAGCGTTACGTTGAAGGCCTGCTGTATCAAGCCGTGGCCGAGAACATGGCTTCGGAGCAGTCGGCCCGGATGGTCGCCATGAAGGCGGCGTCGGACAACGCCAAGAAGGTCATCGGAGAGCTGCAACTGGTCTACAACAAGACCCGCCAGGCCGCGATCACCAAAGAAATTTCGGAAATCGTAGGGGGCGCTGCCGCCGTTTAAGGCAGGCAGCTCCCGTCTAAAGCTATCAAGCAAGGAATCGACATGAGCAACGGAACCATCGTTCAGTGCATCGGCGCCGTGGTGGATATTCAGTTCCCCCGCGATCACATGCCCAAGATCTATGAAGCGCTTACCCTGGCTGACGACGAGTCTTCGTCGTTCGCTGAAAAGGGCCTGACGCTGGAAGTGCAGCAACAGCTGGGCGACGGCGTGGTGCGTACCATTGCGCTGGGCTCCAGCGACGGTCTGCGTCGCGGCATGAAGGTCACGGGCACGGGCGCTCCGATCTCGGTGCCGGTCGGCACCGGCACGCTGGGCCGCATCATGGACGTGCTGGGTCGTCCCATCGACGAAGCCGGTCCGATCCAACACGAAGAAAAGCGTGGCATTCACCAAGCGGCTCCCCGTTTCGACGAACTGTCGCCGTCGGTGGAACTGCTGGAAACCGGCATCAAGGTTATTGACTTGGTCTGCCCGTTCGCAAAGGGCGGCAAGGTCGGCCTGTTCGGCGGCGCCGGCGTGGGCAAGACCGTGAACATGATGGAACTCATCAACAACATCGCCAAGCAGCACAGCGGTTTGTCGGTGTTTGCCGGCGTGGGTGAGCGTACCCGCGAAGGCAACGACTTCTACCACGAAATGGAAGAGTCGAACGTTCTGGACAAGGTCGCCATGGTGTTCGGTCAGATGAACGAACCCCCGGGCAACCGTCTGCGCGTGGCGCTGACCGGCCTGACGATGGCCGAGAAGTTCCGTGACGAAGGCCGCGACATCCTGTTCTTCGTGGACAACATCTACCGCTACACGTTGGCCGGTACCGAAGTGTCCGCACTGCTGGGCCGTATGCCCTCGGCCGTGGGCTACCAGCCCACGCTGGCTGAAGAAATGGGCAAGCTGCAAGAGCGCATCACGTCGACCAAGACGGGCTCGATCACGTCCATCCAGGCCGTGTACGTCCCTGCGGATGACTTGACCGATCCGTCGCCTGCCACGACCTTCCAGCATTTGGACTCCACCGTCGTGCTGTCGCGTGACATCGCTTCGCTGGGTATCTACCCGGCCGTGGACCCGCTGGATTCGTCCAGCCGCCAGCTCGACCCGCAAGTCGTCGGCGAAGAGCACTACGCCGTTGCGCGTGGCGTGCAGCAAACGCTGCAACGCTACAAGGAACTGCGCGACATCATCGCGATTCTGGGCATGGACGAACTGTCGCCGGAAGACAAGCAGGCCGTGGCCCGCGCGCGTAAGATCCAGCGCTTCCTGTCGCAGCCGTTCCACGTGGCTGAAGTGTTTACCGGCTCGCCCGGCAAGTACGTCCCGCTGGCCGAAACCATCCGTGGTTTCAAGATGATCGTGAACGGCGAGTGCGATGCCCTGCCGGAACAGGCCTTCTACATGGTCGGTTCGATCGACGAGGCCTTCGAGAAGGCCAAGAAACTGCAATAAGGAACCGATATGGCTACCCTGCATGTGGATGTCGTCAGCGCAGAGGAAGCGATCTTCTCCGGTGAGGCGAAGTTCGTGGTGCTGCCTGGCGAGGCGGGTGAACTGGGCATCTTGCCCGGCCACACCCCGCTGATTTCGCGCATACGCCCCGGTACGGTCAAGATCGTTCGTGCCGACCAAGGCGAGGAAAACATCTTCGTCGCCGGGGGCATTCTGGAAGTGCAGCCGGGCAGCGTGACGGTTTTGGCCGACACCGCTATCCGTGCTTCCGACCTGGACGAAGCCCGCGCCGTGGAAGCTCGCAAGAAGGCCGAAGAGGCCCTGGCGAACGCCAAGGACAAGGCTGACATCGCAGTTGTCGAAGCTGAACTCGCCATGCTGGCTGCGCAAGCCATCGCGGCGCGCAAGCTGCGCCAAGGCGGTCGTTCGCACTAAGCGGCAAAGCAGTACACGCCGGGTTCGCCCGGATCGAAAAAAGCGGCCCTTGGCCGCTTTTTTCATGCCCGCCGCGGCTGGCACCGGCTGGCAGCGGCTGGCCGCAATGCCGCCGACGGGGCGACCGCAATGCGTTCGATACGAATAGCTGGGCCGCATCCGCAACAGTAGCCTTCAACTTTGCCTGACAAGCCAAGGGGAAAGCGGTGCGACAAGTGCTGGATTGCGGGGTGCTGCTGGCGCCCGGCCACGAGGCCGCCATGCGGGACTGGGTGGCGCGTCATCAAAGCGGCTTGCCCCGCATACGCCTGCATCTGGTGCCGATGGATGCCACGCCTGCCGCCGCGCGCACAAACGCCACGCAAACCGCTGCGGGATGTATCACGGCGCTGCCGTGCGACGGAGCGCCGGACGTCCAGGTGCTGGCGCGCATGGCGGTGTCTTTGCGCCGCTACGACAGCTGCGTCCTGCCGGTGGCCCCCTCGTCGGTAGCGTGGGCCCGCACGGCGCTGTCGATGGCAGGCGCGAACCTGACGACGCCATTGCTGCTGCTGATGGACGATATGAAGGCGCCCGCCATCGAAGACTTGCTGGGCCTGGGCGCCACCGACTTCATGGCGCAGCCTGCCTGCCTGGAAAGCATGCGGGTGCGGCTGGGACGCCTGCGCCGACCGGTGGCCGGCCGGCCGCCGCCTTGGTCGCAGCGAGGCGCGTCCGAGGTGCAGGAACCGGCCGCCCACTATCAGGCGCGCGGCGACGGCGCGGGCGTGCCGCCGCATGCGCCGCGGCCGCGCGTGGCGCCCGACGTGCTGGAACAGGGCCTGGCCAACCTGCGCGACCCCCGGCGGCTACCCGCGCACGAAGCGTTTCGCCTGGCGAAGTCGCGGGTGGTGGCCGGGTTCGAGCGCGATTACATCCACCATGCGCTGTCGCGCCACGGCGGTAATGTGGCGCAGGCGGCGCGGGCATCCGCCAAGCATCGGCGGGCCTTCTGGGCGCTGATGCGCAAGCACGGCATCGACGCCGCCCCGTTTCGTCAGGCGGCGCGGTTGCGCAGCCTGCGTGGCTGAGCGGCGCGCCGATGCCTCCTTTTGCGTCTTGGCAAGCACCGTGTGCGGGCTTGCCGCTACTTGCCGCCCAAGGGAAGTAAAATCACGGCTTCCGATCAACGAGGATAGTCGTGTCTGCTTCCAGCTTGAAGAACGATGTGTTCTTGCGCTCGCTTTTGCGCGAGCCCGTGCCCTATACCCCGATCTGGCTGATGCGCCAGGCGGGTCGCTACCTGCCCGAGTACCGCGCCACGCGGGCTCGCGCAGGCTCTTTCATGGGCCTGGCTCAGAACCCGGACTACGCCATGGAAGTCACGTTGCAGCCGCTTGCGCGCTTTGACCTGGACGCGGCCATCCTGTTCTCCGACATCCTCACCGTCCCGCACGCCATGGGCCTGGGCCTGGATTTCGCGGAAGGCGAAGGCCCGCGCTTTGCGCACCCGGTGCGCGACGAGCAGGACGTGGCCCGCCTGGCGGTGCCCGACATGGACAAGCTGCGCTACGTGTTTGACGCGGTCAGCGTGATCCGCCGCGAGCTGGACGGCAAGGTGCCGTTGATCGGCTTTGCGGGCAGCCCGTTCACCATTGCCTGTTATATGGTCGAGGGCAAGGGCAGCGACGACTACCGCCTGATCAAGACGATGCTGTATTCGCGGCCCGATCTGCTGCACCGCATCCTGGAGATCAACGCCGAGGCCACGCTGCAATACCTGAACGCGCAGATCGCCGCGGGCGCGCAAGCCGTCATGTTGTTCGACAGCTGGGGCGGTGTACTGGCGGACGGCCTGTTCCAGCAGTTTTCGCTGGCCTATACCAAGCGCGTCGTCGACGGCCTGACCCGCGAACACGAAGGTCGGCGCGTGCCGGTCATTGTGTTCACCAAGGGCGGTGGCCAATGGCTTGAGCAGATCGCAGCGTGTGGCTGCGACGCGGTGGGGCTGGACTGGACCGTCGACCTGGCCGCGGCGCGCCGCCGCACCGGGGATTCCGTGGCCTTCCAGGGCAACCTGGACCCGATGGCATTGTTTGGCGGCGGCCCCGCCATTCGCGCAGAAGCGCGCCGGGTGCTGGACGCCTTCGGCCCGGTGGGCGAGGGCGGCCACGTGTTCAACCTGGGACACGGGATTTCGCGCTTTACTCCGCCCGAAGCCGTAGCCGAACTGGTTGAAGAAGTCCACCAACATAGCCGCTCGCTGCGCGGGTAAGTGAGTGGACGCTTCGGTCCCAAGGGCCGAAGTTCGAGGGCCCCAGCAAGGACTTGTGCACAGCAGGAATTTGCTTGGGGAAAACCCTTTAGAAGCTAGTTTACAATCTTGGAACATTGCATAGATTGTTGATTTTAAAAGGAAAAAGCGAGTTTTCCACTGGATTGCTCCCGACCGGGCAATCCAGGCTTATTCCGAAAGTTGATGTTGCCCCAGCCTTTTCCCCAAAGTTATCCACAGGCGCCCATGGAGTCGCTTGGCGCATCCGGGCCACCATTGCCCGCACGCCGCCTCCACCGTTGGCCCTCATCCCTTTGGATTAATCCTTCTCCGTGACGCCCACCCGCCTCCATGTCTGATTTGCTGCCAAGCCCGCCCGCCGAAGCCGTTTGCTGGGTGCGCGTGGCGCTGGATGTGCCGTTGCCCGGCCCGTTCGACTACCGCAGTGATGCGCCCGTCGCCGTGGGCTTGCGGGTGATCGTGCCGTTTGGCCGGCGCAAGATGATCGGGGTGGTGGTGGACAACCCGGCCGAGCCGTCCTACGACCCCAAGCAGATCCGCCCGATTGAACAGGTGCTGGACGACCTGCCCCCCTTTGACGAGGACTGGCTGCGGCTGGCGCGCTTTGCGGCGGACTACTACCAGCGGCCGCTGGGCGAGGTCATGTTGCCGACCTTGCCGCCGCCGCTGCGCAAGCCCACGGCGTATCAAGGCAAGCGCTCGGCCGGTGGCCCCGTGACCCGTCTGGACAACCGCAAGCGCAAACCGGTGCGCACGCCGGCCAAGGCCGACCAGCCCCCCGAATTGAATGACGCGCAGCTTGCCGCCGTGGACGCCATCGGCGCACTGACGTCTTTCAAACCCGTGCTGCTGCATGGCGTGACGGGCAGCGGCAAGACCGAGGTCTACCTGCGCGCGGCCGAACAGGTGCTGGCCCAGGGCCGCCAGGTGCTGCTGATGGTGCCCGAAATCAACCTCACGCCCCAGTTGGAAGGGGCGCTGCGTGCGCGGCTGGAAGCGGTGGTCGGGACGGACGGGCTGGCGGTGATGCACAGCGGGCTGTCCGACGGCGAACGCTTGCAGGCCTGGGCGCGCGCCCAGCGAGGCGAAGCGCGCATGCTGCTGGGCACGCGCATGTCGATTTTCGCGCCGCTTGGCAAGCTTGGTCTGATCGTGGTGGACGAGGAACACGACGCGTCCTACAAGCAGCAGGACGGCCTGCGCTATTCGGCGCGTGACCTCGCCGTATGGCGCGCGCACGATCTGGACATCCCGGTGGTGCTGGGCTCTGCCACCCCGTCCCTGGAAACGTGGCAGCACGCCGAGCGCGGCCGCTACCTGCGCCTGACGCTGCCCGGGCGCGCGCGTTCCAGCACGCTGCCGTCCATGCGGTTGGTGGACACGCGCCGGTTGCAAATGAAGCACGGCATGTCGCCGCAACTGCTCGATGCCATCGGACAGCGGCTGGAACGCAAGGAACAGTCGCTGATCTTCCTGAACCGGCGCGGCTATTCCCCCGTGCTGCATTGCCAGTCGTGCGCGTGGGTCAGCAATTGCCCGCGCTGCACCGCGTTTACCGTGCTGCATCGCACGGACGGACGCGGCCATCGCTTGCAGTGCCACCATTGCGGCTACCAGGCACCGGTGCCGCGCGCGTGCCCGGAATGCGGCGACCAGGATCTGGCGCCCATGGGCCGGGGTACCCAGCGCGTTGAAGAGCATCTGGCTGAACTGTTTCCCGAGGCGCGCATCCTGCGTATCGACGCCGACAGCACGCGCAAGAAGGGCAGTGCCGAGGCCCTGTTCGCGTCCGTGCACGCGGGCGAGGTCGACATCCTGGTCGGCACGCAGATGGTGGCCAAGGGCCACGATTTCGCGCGGCTGGGGCTGGTGGGGGTGCTTAATTCCGACTCGATGCTGTTCGCGCACGATTTCCGCGCGCCCGAACGCCTGTTCGCCCAGCTGATGCAGGTGGCCGGCCGCGCGGGCCGCCATCAGGGCAACGGCGAAGTGCTGATCCAGACCGGTTACCCCGAGCAGCCCGTGTACCAGGCGCTGTTGCGCCACGACTACGCGGGCTTTGCGCGCCACGCCTTGCACGAACGCGAAAGCACCGGCTTGCCGCCCTTTGTCTATCAAGCCCTGCTGACCGCCGAGGCACGCGAACTCAAAGTCGCCCAAGCGTTTCTGGAGCGCGCCCGCGTGTTGCCCGAAGGCGAGTGGGCGGCCGACTTCCCCGGCCTGGACGCCATCATGCTGTATGACCCGGTGCCGCTGCGCGTGGTGCGCGTGGCGAACATCGAACGCGCGCAGTTGCTGGTCGAAAGCAGCAGCCGGCCGGCCTTGCAAGCATTCCTGGCGTCGTGGTCGCACCACCTGCCGTACATCGCCAACGAGGCGCGCGTGCGCTGGCAGCTGGAAGTCGATCCGCTTGAGATCTGAAGGCGGCCGGCACCGATGCGCCATGCAGGCGATTGTTCTATGATCTTCTTCCTCTATCGCGCTGGCGCGGCAGGCGCCTGGCGCCTGCGCCCGTTTTAAAGCTCAACATGTCCGCTAGCGAATCCATTGCCCAAGGTATGAACCCCGCTCAACGCGAGGCGGTGCTGTACCTGGACGGCCCGTGTCTGGTGCTGGCCGGCGCCGGCAGCGGCAAGACGCGGGTGATTACTCAGAAAATCGCGTATCTGCTGCGTGAATGCGGCTACATGGGCCGCAACGTGGTGGCGCTGACCTTCACCAACAAGGCGGCGCGCGAAATGGACGAGCGTGTCAAGACGCTGGTGGACCGCAAGCTCTCCAAGGGTTTGATCATCAGCACGTTCCACTCGCTGGGCGTGAAGATGCTGCGCGAGGAAGCGCGCAACGCCGGGCTCAAGCCCACGTTTTCCATCCTGGACGCCGACGACGCCATGTCGATCATCCAGGAGCTGCTGGCCACCACCGACAAGGCCCGGCTGCGGCACGTGCAGGGCATCATTTCGCTGTGGAAGAACGCTTTGCTGGAGCCGGACGACGCGGCGCGCGAAGCCGTCACGCCGGGCGACGTGGAAGCCGCCAACATCTACCGCAGCTACGCCGCCACGCTGGCCGCGTATCAGGCGGTGGACTTCGACGACCTGATCCGTATCCCCGCGCTGCTGCTGTCCAGCAACGAAGAGGTGCGTACGCGTTGGCAGAATCGCGTGCGCTACCTGCTGGTGGACGAATACCAGGACACCAACGTGTGCCAGTACCGCCTGGTGCAGTTGCTGACGGGCTCGCGCGCCATGTTCACGGCAGTGGGCGACGACGATCAGGCCATCTACGCCTGGCGCGGCGCCACCATCGAAAACCTGGCCAAGCTGACCACCGACTACCCGAACATCAAGCTCATCAAGCTGGAACAGAACTACCGCTCGGTGCAGCGCATTCTGGCGGCCGCCAACGCGGTTATTGAAAAGAACCCCAAGCTGTTCGAAAAGAAGCTGTGGTCCGACCTGGGCGTGGGTGAACCCATCCTGGTGTCCGCCATGGACGGCGAAGAACAGGAAGCGGAATCCATCGCCATGAAGGTGTCGGCCTCGCGCTTCGAGCGCCAGGCGCAGTGGAAGGATTTCGCCATCCTGTATCGCAGCAACCATCAGTCGCGCATCCTGGAGCAGGCGCTGCGCAACCTGAAGATTCCGTACACGATCTCGGGCGGGCAGAGCTTTTTCGACAAGGCCGAAGTGCGGGATGTGTTGGCGTACCTGCGGCTGCTGGCCAATGACGATGACGACCCCGCATTCATCCGCGCGGCCACCACGCCCAAGCGCGGCATCGGGCAGGCCACGTTGCAGGTGCTGGGCCAGTACGCCGCCACGCGGGAACTGTCGCTGCTGGCCGCCGTGGCGGAGACCGGGCTGGAAAGCCTGTTGGCGCCACGCCAGCTGGACCCGTTGCGCACCTTTGCCGAGTTCATTCGGCGCATGCAATGGCGCGCCGGTCGCGGCGCCGCCTCGGGCAAGGACGCGGCGCCCGCCGAGCCGGCCGGTGTCATCCTGGATGATCTGATCGAAGCCATCCAGTACGAACGTCACCTGTTCGAGCTGTTCGAAGAACGCCCCGCGCAAACGCGCTGGCAGAACGTGTTGGAGCTGACCGGCTGGCTCAAGCGCAAGGCCGAAGAAGACAACATGTCGCTCTTTGATCTGGTGCAGCACGTGGCGCTGGTCACGATGCTGGAACGCGGCGAAGAAGACGAGCCCGACGCGGTCAAGATGTCGACCCTGCACGCGTCCAAAGGGCTGGAGTATCCGCACGTGTACCTGGCGGGCGTCGAGGAAGGCCTGCTGCCGCACCTGGGCAAGGACGACGAGGTCGGCGACCCGGCCCGCGCCGCCGAGAACCTGGCCACACGCATCCAGGAAGAGCGGCGCTTGATGTACGTGGGCATCACGCGTGCGCAGCGCAGCCTGAACCTTAGCTGGTGCAAGCGCCGCCGCCGCGCGCGTGAAGACCTGGTGCGCGAGCCTTCGCGGTTCATCGAAGAAATGGGGCTGGGCGACGTGCGCTTGCAGGAAGACGAAGCCACCGCCGCGATGAACCCCAAGGAGCGCATGGCGATGTTGAAAGCGCTGTTGAAGAAGTAGCGGGGAAAGCCGCATGCCTGCCACGCTTAAAGACGACGTCCGCTATTTGCCGGTGCGCGGCACGCCGGGGCTGGTGTTGGGGCAGGCGCGGCTGTGCCAGTTTGAGTTTGACCGCCACTATCACGAGGACTATCACATTGGTCTGGTGACGCAGGGCGTGCAGCGGCAGCGCTTTCGCGGGCAGAGTATTTTGCTGGGGCCGGGCGGCATTGCGCTGATGCCTCCCGGTGAAATCCATGATGGCTCTGGCGCGGGCGACCACGGCGCGGCTTATGTGTTGAAGACGTTCCGTATTTCGGCGGCGCTGATGCGCACCTGCATTGAAGACGTTTCGGCCGCCGCCGCCCAGGAACGGTTCTTTGGCACGCTGGTGCAAGACGCGGACCTTGCGCGGCGCTTCATGGCTTTGCACAACGCGTGGATGGCCGGTGCGGCGGACGAACCGCTTGCACGCCAAGCGCAGTCATTGACCGTGATGGCCGACCTGTTCGTGCGCACGCGCACCGTCAAGCCGCAGGCGGTCAAGGGCGGCTTGTCGGCCGCCCATCAACGGGCCGTGCGCGATTACTGCGTGGCGCATCTTGCCGACAAGATTTCATTGGATGACCTGGCCCGGCTTTGCGGGCTGAGCCGCTTCCAATTCCTGCGGCGCTTTACGCACAGTACGGGTTTGACGCCGCACGCATGGTTGATCCGACTGCGCCTGGAACGCGCTTGCGCGGCGCTGGCCGGCGCGCGCGTGTCGGTGGCAGAGGTGGCCGCCGACGTGGGCTTCTACGACCAAAGCCATTTCAATCGCGCGTTCCGAGCCGCCTACGGCGCACCGCCGTCGGCGTATCAGCCAACGGCATAGGCTAGCCGCGAAGACGACCACGGCGACCGCCAAGGCGACCACGGCGACCGCGAAGACGACACCGGCCGACGACGTAATCGCTTCTGGTTTCAGCGCACCCGCGCGCGCAGCGCGGACAGGAAGTGATCCACATCCTGCTCCGTGGTGGCAAAGGACGTCACCAGGCGCACGACACCCGGGCCCCAGCGGTCGTGATAGAAGCGAAAGCCATCGGCCAAGAGGCCTTCGATGGCAGCGTTGGGCAGCTGGCAGAACAGGATGTTTGCATCCGCCTCGCCTTGCATCGCTACGCCGGGCAAGCCCTGCATGCCGGCCGCCAGCCGTGCGGCCATGGCGTTGGCCTGACGCGCATTGCGCAGCCACAGATCATCATCCAGATACGCTTGCATCTGCGCCGACAGCAGCCGCATCTTCGAAAACAGATGGCCGCCGCGCTTGCGCCGGAACGCGAGTTCCTGTGCGCGCTTGGGGTTGAACAGCACGATGGCCTCGGCACCCAGCACGCCGTTCTTGGTGGCGCCGAACGACAGGATTTCCACGCCTGCCTTCCACGTCATTTCCGCTGGCGTGCAACCCAGGCTGACCAGCGCGTTGGCAAAGCGCGCGCCATCCATGTGCAGCGGCAAGCCGGCATCGCGGCAGACGCCGCCGATGGCCTGGATTTCGTCCAGGGTATAGACGCTGCCGGTCTCCGTGGCCTGGGTGATGCTGACGCAGGACGGCTGGACGGTGTGCACGTCGCCTACCTTGCGGCGCGCGTGGTCCGCCAGCTGGACGGGGTCGATCTTGGCGTCGTCGCCGCCCAGCAGGGTCAGGCGGGCGCCGTTCGTGTAGAACTCGGGCGCGCCGCACTCATCATTGGCGATATGGCTTTGCGTATGGCACAGCACCGCGCCCCAGGGCGGTGTCAGCGTGGCAAGGCTGAGCGAATTGGCCGCCGTGCCCGTGGGCACCAGCAGCACGTCCACCTCGTGTTCAAAGATGTCGGCAAGGCGGCGCTGCACCACCAGTGAGCAATCATCGGCGCCGTAGGCGGGCGCCTGGCCGCTGTTCGCGCGCAGCAGCGCGTCCATGACCTCGGGGCTGGCGCCTGCGATGTTGTCGCTGGAAAAGCCCATTTGCAGGGTGGGGACGGATGAGGGCGTGTTCACGTTTGGCTTCCGGCTGATTTTGCAAAAGCGTCACTGTGCCGGGGCGCGCGCCGCCAGGCTTGTAGAAAATTGCGCCTGGCTCCTACACTGGGCAAATCCGTCTTGAAGGAGCGCATCATGTGTCGTTGGCTGGCTTACACCGGTAGTCCCTTGCAGATGGAAAGCGTGCTGTTCAAGGCCAAGCACTCGCTAATCGACCAAAGCCTGCATGCGCGGCTGGGCGCCACCACGACCAACGGCGACGGTTTCGGGCTGGGCTGGTACAGCCGACCTTACGATGGCCACATCGAGCCGCCGTTTCGTTACCGCAGCGTGCACCCCGCCTGGAACGACCGCAATCTGCGCGAAGCGGCGCGCGCCATCCACGCGCCTTTGTTCGTGGCGCACATCCGCGCCGCCACCGACACGCCCGCACAGGAAACCAACTGCCACCCGTTTCGCCACGGGCAGTGGCTGTTCGTGCATAACGGGGTCATTCGCGACTATCCCCTGCTGCGCCGCGACCTGATGCTGATGATCGCGCCCGCTTATTTCGGGTCGTTGGAAGGCTCCACCGATTCCGAGGTGATGTTTCTGCTGGCGCTGACGTTCGGCCTGGACGAAGATCCCATCCGCGCGCTGGCCCGCATGGTGGGGGCAGTGGAAGAGACGGGCCGCCGCCATGGCGTGACGCACCCCATCAACATGACGGTGTGCGCGCTGGACGGGCACCGGCTGATTGCGGTGCGTTATTCCAGCGAGGCGGAATCGCGCACGCTGTTCCACAACACCTGCGTGCGCCATTTGCGCGAGCTATATCCGGAAGACCCGCAGATTGCCGCGCTGGACGAGAACGCGTTCCTGTTGCTGTCCGAGCCCTTGAGCGAGATGCCGGGCGTCTGGGAAGAGGTGCCCGAGGCCACCGCGATCATCGCCGGGGGCGGCGACGTGCGGCATTACCCGTTTGCGCCGATTGCGCCGGGGCCGTGACGCGGCCGCTGATCACGCGCGAAACCGCCGGATTGCACCAGAAATCAGCGAAATTGGCCGATAAATAGGGGTCATCAAGCACGCTTCGCTCATATAAGGGAGAATGCGTGTCGCATGACGGTGCGACGTCCTGGGCCGCGAAAGCACCCCAACTCAATAAGGAAGTTGCATGACAGATAGCAAAACCCCGCAGGTCTCAGACGCATTGGCGGTGTTTACGCACACGGGGAGCGCCCCGGTTCGCTTTGAATTGCATGACAAAGGCGTGGTCTGCCAACAAGGCGACACGCGCAGCTACACCGCATTCGCGGATGTCCTGGATCTTTGCCTGTTCCCCGCCGAAGCGGGCGCAACGGCAGGTCCGATCAACCAATTTGCCTACCGTGCCCGCGTGGCGCAAGACTGGACCATCGTGTCCGGCGACGTCAGCAACTTCGCTCAGTTCATGGATGCCTTCCGCTCGCGTTATGTCGCGCAGCGCCTGCCCGTGCTGGAAGCGTTGATGGCCAACGGTGAGCGCGTTGCGTTCCGGTATATCAAGTCCGGTGATTTTCCCGGTGTTCAAACGCAGGAACTGGCCCTGTCGGCCGAAGGCCTGCATATCGATGGCGCCACCTGGCCTTACGAGTCGTTGCAGCGTATCGACCTGAACGACTGGACCGAAACCATCACGCTGCATGACGACAGCGGCAAGACGGTGTTTTCGTGCGTGGCCACGCGTATTCTCAGCTCGGATCTGCTGGTGAACCTGGTGTACGACCAGTTGGGCCAGACGGCGGAATACGCCTGATAGGGCATTGCCCTCAAGCGACGTAACGGGCGCTTGATGCGCAATGAAGAAGGGCCGCCATCGTGCTACGAGCGGCCCTTTTTTTATGCTGCACGGCGATCAATGCCCGGCGTGCAGCGCTGGATTCAAGGTGCCCCAAGCTGCTGTGCGCACCAAGGTTTCCACCACACCGGTTTGTGAATTGCGGCGGAACAGCAGGCCGTGCTGGCCCGCCAGCGACGCGGCTTTCACCACCGCGCCTTCGGGCGTCAACACGCGCGTGCCCGCCGTGATGTAGCAGCCGGCTTCCACCACGCAATCGTCACCCAGCGAAATGCCGATGCCCGAATTGGCGCCCAGCAGGCAGCGCTTGCCGATGGACACCACCTGCTTGCCGCCACCCGACATCGTGCCCATGATGGACGCGCCGCCGCCGATATCGCTGCCGTCATCGACGATGACGCCCGCGCTGATGCGGCCTTCCACCATCGACGCGCCTAGCGTGCCGGCGTTGAAATTGCAGAAGCCTTCATGCAGCACGGTGGTGCCCGGCGACAGGTACGCACCCAGCCGCACGCGCGCCGTGTCGGCGATGCGCACGCCGTTGGGGACCACGTAGTCGGTCATGCGCGGAATCTTGTCCACGCCCCGTATTTCCAGCACCTGCCCGGTGGCGCGCAGTTGCCAACGCAGGGCATCGACCTGATCCACCGCGCACGGCCCGGCAGAGGTCCACGCCACGTTGGACAACACGCCGAACAGGCCATCCAGGTTGGCCTCGTGCGGGCGGATCAGGCGGTGGCTGAGCAGGTGCAGGCGCAGGTAGGCGTCGTGCGCGTCGGCGGGCGGCTCGGCCAGTGACGCGATGGCCGTGCGCACCGCCACGATGTCGACCTTGCGGCGCGTGTCGCGCACCAGCGCGGTGGGCACGTGTTCCCCCAGCGCCGCGCGCGCTTCCTCGGGCGTCAGGTGGCGCGTGCCCCCAGCCGGCGTGTGATCGGCCAGTGAGGGGCGCGGATACCAGGTGTCAAGGACGGTGCCGTCGGCCGCCAGCGTGGCGAGACCGTAGGCAATGGCGCTGTCGAGGGTGGCGGACATGGCGGATGGGCGTAGCGTTGACGTGGGTTGAGTGATCGGGCGTGAGTGGGGCCGGTGAATCGGGAAGTTGCCGGCCCGTTCTCTAAGCCTGTTTTATAGCCCCGTTTTTCAGGCGAGCTCGCGCAGCAGCAATTCCCAGAACTTCAACCGCTGTTCCAGCGTGGACACCAGCACGTACTCGTTCAAGGTGTGCGCCCCGTCGCCGTCCGCGCCCAGGCCGTCCAGCGTGGGGATGCCCATCGCCGAGGTGAAGTTGGCATCGCTGCCGCCGCCCGTCATCGGCGCGTCTTCCAGCAGGAAGCCGGCGCGGTCCGCGTAGCCTTGCACCAGGGCCAGCAAGGCTGCCGCCGCCTCCGTCTTGACCATGGGCGGGCGGTTCAATTCAACGTTGATGTCCAGTTCAACGTCAGGCCCCACCGCGCACAGCTCGCGCATGCGGCGCAGCACGTCTTCGGCGGCGCCCATGTCGGGCACGCGGAAGTCCACCACGCAGCGGCACAGCGCCGGCACGGTGTTGGTGACCGTGCCGCCGGCGATGGTGCCCACGCTGACCGTGATGCCACGGTCGTAGTCGGTCATGGCTTCCAGCGCCAGCACCTGATGCGCCATTTCACGAATCGCGCTGCGGCCTTTTTCATGCTGCATGCCGGCGTGCGCCGGGCGGCCCTTCACGTTCAGGTTCAACATGCCCGTGCCCTTGCGCGCCGTGACGCACTTGCCGCCGTTCGGGCGGGCCGGTTCGCAGACCAGCGCGTACTTGGCGTTGGCGGCAAAGCGTTCGATGTGCACGCGCGAGGCATGGCTGCCCGTTTCTTCGTCGGGCACCACCAGGAAGTCCACCGGCAGCTGCGTCGCGCCGGGGCGCGCCACGCCGGCCAGCGCCGTCAGCGCCAGGTAGATGCCCGCCTTCATGTCGTAGCTGCCGGGTCCGTAGAGACGGTCGCCGTCGATACGGACCGGGTTCTCCAGCAGCGTGCCCACCGGATGCACGGTGTCCATGTGCGCCAGGATCAGGATGCCGGGGCGCGTGTCGCCGGGGGCGCGGTTGGTGGCGTACAGCAGCGGGCCCGTGGTGGGGCCCAGCGACGACAGTTCCACCGTCAAGCCCGCGGCGGCCGCGTAGTCGGCGATGATGCGCGCCATGGCGGCGATGCCGTCGGGGTAGTTCGACGGCGATTCGCATTGCAACCAGCTCTGGATGCCGGCGACGATCTGTTCAGTGCTTTGGGTGTTGGACATGGCGGTATCGGGTTCCAGCAATGAAAAAGGGAAGGGCGATCAGAATCAGGCGACCTGCTGACCGGCCAGGCGGGCCAGTTCGGCGTCATGGGGCATCTTGCCGTCGAACCACAGGCTGGCGCACACGGCCGACATGGCGCGGCCGTCGTGGCCGATGCCGGGCACCACTTGCAGCGTCCAGCCGAACGGCACGCCACGGCGCTCGGCTTCGCGTTTGCCGAAGTCGTAGTAGTTCTGGGCGCGCGCAAAGCGGTGCGGGCCCTGGCGCATGGCGGCGGGCTCGGAGGGCAGGTTGGGATCGTCGGTGGCGATGTCCTGGTCACCGGCCAGAATCGTCATGGGGTAGGCCAGCAGCTTGACCAGGTGGTCTTCGGTCAGGCCCACGCCGTCCATGCCTTCCGGGAAGGGGTAGTCGAATGTGGGCAAGGTGTACCAGCCCGGGTTGCCCGCCGCCACGGCCTTGAACGGCGCGTGCGACTGGCTGCTCATCAGGCGATGCACGAATTGGCCGCCGGCCGAATGGCCGAACAGGTAGACGTTCTGGCCGTCGGTGATTTCACCGGCAATCATGTCCTTGATGACGTTGCCCACCAGCGCATACGTCCAGCCGTCAATGTGGCGCGGGTTGCCGCCGGCCGAGAACACGCGGCCGTTGTTGTAGCTTTCAACGCCCGGCCAGATTTCGTTCGAGAACGTCAACGCCACGATCAGCAGCTTGTGCTTGTCGGCGGCCTCGACCCAGAAGTCGCGGTATTCATCGCCATTGCGCAGCACGCCGTGCTGCACGATGACGACCGGGCGGTCGGGCGTGTAGCCGTACGGGCGGTACGTTTGCAGCTTGAACGGACGATCCGAATTGCGGTCTTCGTCGATGTACTGGATGGTGTTGCGGCCCGCATGGCCCATTTCGATGGCGATGCGGTCCACGTTGGACATATCGGAGGGTTTCATCAGGCGCTCGCTTCGTTCAGGTGGCAGGCCGACCAGTGGCCCGCCGAGATTTCTTTCAGGACCGGCGCCTGCTCGCGGCAGCGCGGCATGGCGTGGGGGCAACGGGGGTTGAAGGTACAGCCGGGCGGCGGATTCAGCGGCGACGGAATTTCGCCCTTGATCGGCGTGAACTTGCGGCCTCGGCGGGCGACGTCCGGGACTTCGGCCATCAGGGCCTGGGTGTAGGGATGATTGGCGCGCGCAAAGATCTCGGCAGACGTGGAGATTTCCACGATCTTGCCCAGGTACATGATCGCGACACGGTCCGAGATGTGCTTGACCACGCCCAGGTCGTGGCTGATGAACAGGTAGGTGAAACCGTGCTGCTCGCGCAGGTCCATGAACAGGTTGATGACCTGCGCCTGGATCGACACGTCCAGCGCCGCCACGGGTTCGTCGCAGACCAGAAACTTGGGGGCCACCATCAGTGCGCGGGCGATGCCGATACGCTGGCGCTGGCCACCGGAAATCTGATGGGGAAAGCGGTCGCGGTATTCGGCGTCCAGGCCCACTTCCTTCAAGGCCTGGTCGATGCGCGCGGGGATCTCGGCCGGTGGCGCCAGCTTGTGGACCTTGAGCGATTCGCCCAGGATCTGGCGCAGGCGCTGACGCGGGTTCAAGGACGCTTGCGGGTCCTGGAAAATCATCTGCACGCCCAGCGTATAGGCCAGCTTGTCGGCGCCACGCAGGCGCACGGCATCGCGGCCCTGATACAGCAGTTCGCCTTCGGTCTGGCGGTGCAGGCCGGCCACGACGCGTCCCAGCGTGGACTTGCCGCAACCTGATTCGCCCACCAGCCCGACGACTTCGCCGCGCTTGATGGACAGGTCCACGCCGTTCACGGCATACACCGTGCGGCGGTCCAGCGGGCGGCCGGCAAGGGCCAGGATGCGCTGGGCCAGATCGGGGCGCTGTTCGAATCGCTTGTGGACGTTCTTGAGCTCGATGACGGGAGTATCGGCTTGGCTCATGCTTGCTGTGCCTCGCGGGCTATCGGCACGTAACAGCGGTAGCTGCGCGGACCTTCGGTGGTAACGGAGGGGGCTTGTTCGGTGCAGCGCGTGATCGCCTTGGGGCAACGCGGCCGAAACGCACAGCCCGAGGGGCGGCCCGCCAGGCTGGGCGCCATGCCGTTGATCTGGTGCAGGCGCGCGCCGGGTTGCGTGGCGCCGGGCATCGAATCCAACAGGCCCCGGGTGTAGGGGTGGCGCGGTGATTCCAGCACCTGTTCAACCGGGCCGCTTTCCACGATGCGGCCCGCATACATGACGGCGACGCGATCGGCCAGCTCGGCTACCACGCCCAGATCGTGCGTGATCCAGATAAGCGCGGTGTTGTGCTCGCGGCAGATCTCTTGCATGCGGTAAAGAATCTGGCCCTGGATCGTGACGTCCAGCGCGGTCGTGGGCTCGTCGCAGATGATGAGGTCAGGCTTGTTCAGCATGGCGATGGCAATGGCCACGCGCTGGCGCATACCGCCGGAGAATTCGTGCGGATAGCTCTTCAAGCGCGATTCCGGCGACGGAATGCCCACCATCTCAAGCGCCTCGCGGCAGCGTTCCTCGGCTTGCGCGCGCGACACGTTTTCGTGCGTGAGGATGGCTTCCATCATCTGCTCGCCGATGCGCAGCACCGGGTTCAGCGTCATCAAGGGGTCCTGGAAGATCATGGCGATGCGGTTGCCGCGCAACTGGCGCATCTGCTCTTCCGTGAGCTTGCGCAGGTCGGTGCCCTTGAACTTCACTTCGCCGTCCACCACTTCCCCGGGCGGGTCGATCAGGCCCAGCAGTGAGAAACCGGTCACGGATTTGCCCGAGCCCGATTCACCGACCAGGCCCACGATTTCGCCGCGGCGCACGGTAAGGTCGACGCCGTCGACGGCCAGGTACGCGCCGGCCTCGGTATGGAATGCGGTGCGCAGCCCGCGCACATCAAGAAGAATGTCGCTCATGCTCGTCGGGGGTCCAGGCTTTCGCGCAGGCGGTCGCCCACGATGTTGATGGAAAGAATCAGCACCAGCAGCGCAATGCCGGGGAACAGGCTGATCCAGTAATCGCCCGACAGCAGGTATTGGAAGCCGTTGGAAATCAGCAGGCCCAGCGACGGCTCGGTGATCGGCACGCCGACGCCCAGGAAGGACAGCGTGGCTTCCAGCGCGATCGCGGTGGCGATCTGGATGGTGGCGAACACCATGACCGGGCCCAGGCAGTTGGGCAGCAGGTGGAAGACCATGATGCGCCACGCGGGAAAGCCCAGGTTGGCGGCGGCTTCGACGTATTCCTTGCGGCGCTCTTGCAGCGCGCGGCTGCGCATGATGCGGGCGTAGTGCCCCCACTGCACCAGCACCAGCGCCAGGATCACCTTGTCCACCCCGCGCCCCAGCACCACCAGCAGCACCAGCGCCACGAGGATGGTGGGAAAGCCCAGGATGAAGTCGACGATGCGCATCAGGATGGTGTCGACCAGGCCGCCGACGTAGGCGGCGATCAGGCCGATGGCCCCGCCGATGGCGGTGGCCAGCACCACGGCCGACAAGCCCACCATCAGGCTGATGCGCAGGCCATACAGGATGGCGCTGAGCATGTCGCGGCCCTGGTCGTCGGTGCCCAGCCACGCGATGCTGCCGTCCATCAGCGCCTGGCGCGGCGCCAGGCGGCCGTCCATCAGCGACAGGTTGGCCAGGTCATAGGGGTTTTGCGGCGCGAAGTAAGGCGCGAACACCACCAGGATGATCAGGATGGCCAGCGCGATGACCGAGCCGCGCACGGTGGGGCGCGCATGCAGTTTTTTCAGGATGGAGGCGCGCTGCGGGGTCTCGGCCAGAGGCTGGACGGTGCGGGTGCGGCCGGGATTGGGAGAGTTAGCCATGGCGGATTATTGAGCGGGGGCCACCAGCTGCACGCGCGGGTCGAGCGCGGCATACAGGATGTCCACAACCAGGTTGATGACCACGAAGATCAGGGTGACCAGCATCACGTAGGCAACCACCACCGGGCGGTCCAGCTGGTAGACGCTGTCGATCAGCAGCTTGCCCATGCCGGGCCACGCGAAGACGGTTTCGGTGATGGTGGAATAGGCGATCAGGCTGCCGAATTCCATGCCGATCACGGTCACGACCGGGATCAGGATGTTGCGCAGGATGTGGCGGCGCACGATGCGGCCGGGCTTGACGCCCTTGGCGCGCGCGAATTTCACGTAGTCCTGGCTGCGCGCTTCGACCACGCCCGAGGCCGTCAGGCGCAGCACCAGCGCGATATTGGCCAGCGCCAGGTTGATGGCCGGCATGATCAGGTGCGACCAGCCATCAGCCGTCAGGATGGACAGGCGCACGCCCAGCACGGTCACGGTGTCGCCGCGCCCCGTGGCCGGCAGCCAGCCCAGCCACACGGCGAACAGCAGGATCAGCATCATGCCCTGCCAGAAGTTCGGCAGCGAAAAGCCCAGCACCGACGACGCCATGATGCCGCGGCCGAGGTAGTCGTCGCGGTACAGGCCGGCGACCAGCCCCAGCGGAATCCCGATCACACAGGTCAGCATGATGGCCACGATAACGAGTTCGAACGTGGCGGGAATGCGCTGCACGATCAGCTCGATGGCGGGGATGCCGTGCACGAACGACGTGCCCAGGTCGCCATGCAGCGCGCGCCACAGGAACCCGGTGTATTGCTGCCACACGGGCAGGTCCAGGCCCAGGCGGGCGATCATCGCCTCGCGGGCGGCCTGGCTGGCTTCGGGGCTGACCAGCAGTTCGATCGGGTCGCCCACGGCATACACCGCGAAAAAGACCACGACCGATACGGCCAGCAGTACGAACAGACTCTGGATCAGTCTGCGCAGGATGAACAAGGCCACGTGATGATTTCCTTGGTGGGCTCAGGGTTTCTTGGCGCGCCGCGTGTTGGCTTGGCGTGTTGAGTGGGTGGGGTTATCTGGCTGCTTGCTTGGGCGATTACCTGGACAATTACTTGGGCGACTACTTGGCCGGTCGGGCCGACATGGCCAGCGTGTACTGATCCGCACGGCCCTCGTAGACCAGCCCCTTCTTGAACGCCCAGATGCTGCTTTCAAAGTGCAGGGGAATGCTGGGCAGGTCGGCCAGCGCAATCGCCAGGGACTGTTGCAGCAGCTTTTCCCGCTCGGCCGGGTCCACGGTCACCAGGGCGCGCTTGAATACGCCGTCGAACTCGGGGTTGTCGTAACCCCCATAGTTGCTGGTGCCCAGGCCGTGCTCTTTGTCGAACCGGCTGACCCAGTATTGTAGGAAAGACGACGCCTCGCCGGTTTCAGACGACCAGCCGCCCATGGCAAAGCTGAATTCGCGCTTGGCACGCTTGGGGAAATACACCGAGCGCGTCATCGCGTCGACCGTCGTCTTGATGCCCACGCGCGACAGGTACTGCGCCACGGCTTGCGAGATCTGGGCGTCGTTGATGTAGCGGTCGTTGGTGGATGAAATGGTCAGCTCGAAGCCGTTGGGGTAACCGGCTTCGGCCAGCAGCTTCTTGGCGCCTTCGGGGTCGTACTTCAGTTCGGGCGGATGGCGCAGCGTGCCGAACATGCCGTCGGGCAGGAACTGGTTGGCGGGCGTGGCGGCGCCATCCATGATGCGCGCGGCGATGGTCTTGCGGTCGATGGCCATGGAAATGGCGCGGCGCACGCGCACGTCCTGCAAGGGGTTCTTGCCGTCGGCGGCCTTGACGGTGGGGCTGGGGCTGCGGCCCACATCAAACTGGAAATACACCACGCGCACCGACGGCGTGATCACATGGCCGAAGCCCGGCGTTTCCGAAATGCGCTTCACATCGCGCGCGGCGGGGTTTTCGATCAGGTCGAAGTCGCCGGCCAACAGGCCGGTCAGGCGCGGGCCGGCGGCGGGCACGGGGATCAGCTTGACCTGTTGCCAGGCGGGCTTCTCGCCCCAATAGCTGTCGTTGCGCGTCAGCTCGATGGCCGTGCCCTTCACGTAGGACTTCAGCGTGTACGGGCCGGTGCCGATCACATCGCGGCCGCCATTGAAGTCGGCCACGGTGGGCCAGGGGCCGGTCACGCCGCACTTGTTTTTCAAGTCGAAGGTGATGGGGCCGTGCTCGACGATGCCGCTCCAGAGCATGGCCGTGCGGGTCAGGTCGTTGGGCAGCAGCGGATAGGGCTTGTGCGTCTTGATGACCAGCTTGTTGCTGCCTTGCGCCTGGACGTCGGCAAACTTCTGCACGATCGCCGGGTATGAACCGCCGATCGCTTGTTCGTTGTTCATCACGCGGCAAAACGTGAAGATGACGTCCTGCGCGGTGAAAGGCTGGCCGTTGGAAAACCGGGCGTTCTCGCGCAGCGTGAATTCCCAGGTGGTGTCGTCCAGCGCCTTCCAGCCCGTGGCCAGACGCGGAATCAAGTCCATCTTGGCGTCCTGCCCCACCAGCGTCTCGAACATGTGCGAGGTCATCGCGTCGTTGGGCGTGGCTTGGTGATAGTGCGGGTCCATCGACGTGGGCTCGGACGACAGGCCGATCTTCAACGTGGTGGGCGTCGTCTGCGCCATGGCGGCGGGGGCGCCGGCCAACGTACAGGCCAAGGCCAGTAATGCGCTGCGGGTGGATACCTGGATGGACATGCTTTCCCTTGTTTTGAATGGTCGGCGGCGCCTCGTGGATGGGCGCCGCTCGGTGGTGCCGATGGGTGTCGATCAGCCGATAGGCTGCGCCAGCCGCACGACGGTCACGCCTGGCCGCAGGTTGGCGGTGGACGGCATGATCAGCACGCAGTTGTCATACGGGGTGACGATGGGTTCGCCTTCGGACCAGCCGATGACGGTGCCGGCGGTGGCCAGCGTTTCCAACCCCTTCCAGGGCTCGGCAAAACGGAAGTCGGCGCTTTTGGCCGCAACGGCGTGGGTAACACGCAGTGCGCGCTGGGTGGCGGCGGCGGGTTCAATCCAGCCGGCGGGAATGTCGTCGCGGTCCAGTGTGCCGGCTTCGAGCAGGAAGCGGGCCATCTGGTCCACCGCCACGCCGCGCGCTTCGGGTGCGCCATGGAAGCCGCATTCAATCAGCAAGGACCGCGTGCCGTTGTCGCCGGCTTCGCCAAAGCGGCCATAGTCGCGCATGCGCACGCCGGCCGCATGGCCCGCGTCGGCAATGATGGTGGCCGGGTTGCCCAGCGCCAGGGCCAGGTCGATATTGCGCTGCTGCATGCCGGTCAGTTGCAGCGGCACGTCGGAATTGCTCATGGAATGAAAGTCCAGCAACCAGTCGGACTGTTCGATCCATGGACGGATCTGCGCGGCGCGGCGGCGTTCCTGGCTGATCGGCACGGTCAGCTTGTCGTCGCTCCAGACGCGGTTCATGTCTTCGTCGACAAAACGGGCGGGGGCGTAATTGGCGGAATCGAAGCGGTCGAACGCGGCCAGGTTACAGAAGGCCAGCGTCAGCGAACCCCGGCGAGGCCGCAGCCCGGCCGTCAACGCTTCTTTCAGGGCCCAGGCGCCGCACAGCTCGTTGCCGTGGATCAGCGCGCTCAACATGACACGCTTGCCGGGTACGCCGGAATCGAAATGCCAGACGCCGGGCGTCTCCGTATTGCCCAAGCGTTCGGCCGACAAATCCGGACAGGCTAAAAGAAAAGGGCGCGGACGGGCCGCGGGGGTAGGCGTGGGCATGGCAACTCCGATGAAGCGGGGGAATTGTATAGGGTATCCGACCAAAAAAATCGGCTGCACAGGGCAGCCGTTTTCTGGTTCAGACGCGGTGGATCACTTCTTGTCGGGCGTGACGGACGTGGCCAGGGTGTACTGGTCGCGGCGGCCTTCGTAGGTGATGCCCTTGCGGAAGGCCCAGATGCTGCTTTCGAAGTGCAGCGGGATCAGCGGCACGTTGTCCAGGGCGATCTGGGTGGATTCCTGCAACAGCTTTTCGCGCTTGGGCGCGTCCACCGTCACGATGGCCTGCTTGTAGACCTTGTCGAAATCGGCATTGGAAAAGCCGCCGTAGTTGCTGGTGCCCAGGCTGTTGGGCGAATCCAGGGACGCAACCCACAGCTGGAACAACGCCGAGGCTTCACCCGTTTCCGCCGGCCAGCCGCCCATCGAGAAGCTGAACTCGCGCTTGGCGCGCTTGGGGAAATAGATGGATGCCGTCATGGCGTCCACGTGGGTCTTGATGCCGACGCGGGCCAGGTATTGCGCCACGGCCTGTGCGACCTGGCCGTCGTTGACGTAGCGGTCGTTGGTGGACGACAGCGTCAATTCAAAGCCGTTCGGGTAGCCGGCTTCGGCCAGCAGCTTCTTGGCGCCTTCGGGGTCGTACTTGATTTCCGGGGCCTTGGGCAGCGCGCCGAACATGCCGTCGGGCATGAACTGGTAGGCCGGGGTGGCCATGCCGTCCATGATGCGGGCGGTGATGGTCTTGCGGTCGATGGCCATCGAAATCGCCTTGCGCACGCGCAGGTCTTGCAGCGGGTTCTTGCCGTCGGCGCTCTTGACGAACGGGCTCGGGTTGCGGGCCACGTCCGGCTGGAAGAACACCAGGCGGGTGGACGGCGTGGCCACAAAGCCGAACTTCGGGTTGTCCTTCAGGCGCGGCAGGTCACGGGCGGCCGGGTTTTCGATCATGTCGAAGTCACCCGACAGCAGGCCGGTCAGGCGCGGGCCGGCGGACGGCACCGGCACGAACTTCACTTCCTTCCAGTACGGCTTCTCGCCCCAGTAGTTCTCGTTGCGGACCAGCTCGATGCCGGTGCCTTTCACGTAGGACTTCAGGGTGTACGGGCCGGTTCCGATGGAATCCTTGCCGTTGTTGAAGTCGGCAACCGTGGGCCACGGGCCCGTCACGCCGCAACCCTTCTTGGGGTCGAACGTCAGCTTGCCGTGCTCGACAATGCCGTTCCACACGATGGGCAGCGAGCGGGCCAGCTCGGCGGGCATCAGCGGGAACGGCTCGCCGGTCTTGATGATGACGGTGTGCGCGTCGGGCGTTTGCACGTCCGTGATGCGCTTGGTCATGTCCATGTAGGACTGCGACACGTTGGTTTCGTTGTTCAGCGTGCGGCAGATGGTGAACAGCACGTCTTCGGACGTGAACGGCTTGCCGTTCGAGAACTTGACGTCGTCGCGCAGCTTGAATTCCCAGGTCAGATCGTCCAGGTTCTTCCAGGACTTGGCCAATTGAGGCGTCAACTTCATGTCGGCGCTGCGACCCACCAGCGAACTGTAGACGTGCGCGGAGAACGCGTCGTTCTGCGTCATCTTGTGATAGTGGGGGTCCGCCGAAGTGGGTTCGGCCGACAGGCCGATCTTCAGCGTCTGGGCTTGGGCGGCTGCCAAGGGAATGGCGGCGGCCACAAGGGCCAGGGTGGTGCGCAACTTCATGGTGACAACTCCGGAGGAATAACGAACCGGATCGTGCCTGCGCGAAAACCACCAAGGCCAGGGTGGACACAGCGTGTCGACCGCAAGAGAAGCTTGGGAGGGGGAAGGCGCCAGGCACGACGGCAAGGGGCCGATTATCGGTAGGGGCTTCGCGCGCTGTCAATGAAGAACGGCGAACCAGGCGCTAGGGAAAACGCCGAGAAGAGGGGGGTGGCGCTGGGCCAAAGAGGGCGCCGCGGGGGTCCCCGTTGCAGATCACGGGAACCGGCGCGGCGCGAAGGCGCCTGTGAGGGACGGCGCCAGATACTCGTTGCCGGGGCGCTTGGCTGGCAAGCGGGCCGTGCAACGACAGCGCGCCGGGCGAAATCGCGGGAGATCGTCGCGATTTCAGCCCAGCGCGGCTGTTTTTACCACTGCGAGCCGGAGAAGCGCGAGCTGGCGGCGCGGGCCTGATTCATCGATTCGTTGACTTCGTCGATGAAGGCGAACACGCCAGCGACAGCGGCGATCACGGCTTGGCCGGCCTTCTTCAGGCTGGTCAGCGGGTGGGAATTGGGTTGGTTTTCCAGGGCGCCGCGCAGCAGGTCGCGCTCCAGCGCGTCGGTCAGGCGGGCAGTGCTATTCAGGGTCAGTTCAGTCATGGTCTTTCTCCAGTCCGTTTCGTCTTGGTGAAAACCATTATAGGGATAACCCTAGGGATGGCGCAATGATTGTTTTAGGGAAAACCCTAGTATGTTGTAAAAATGTTTATTTGACGGGGACTTAGCGGCCATTGCGCAGGGCGCGGGCCGCGTTTGGCAGCTCTGAGGCGGTCAGGCCGATCGGGCCAACACCCGCTGCCACCAGCGCATCCGCGGCCGCGCCGTGCAGCCAGACGGCGCCGGGCACGGCTTGGTCTTCGGGCAGCTTCTGCGCCAATAAAGATCCCAGCATTCCCGCCAGAACGTCGCCGGTGCCGGCCGTGGCCAAACCGGGATTGCCGCTGGTATTGACCCGGATGCCGTGAGCCGGGTGGCAGACCACCGTGCCCGCGCCTTTCAGCACCACCCAGCATTGATAGCGCTGCGCCAATTTCCAGGCGGCGCCGGGGCGGTCGGCCTGAACCTGGGCCGCGGGGATGCCCAGCAGGCGGCCGGCTTCGGCAGGATGCGGCGTCAGCACAACCGGACCGGCGCCCCAATTGGGCTGGATGCCGCCGCAGGCCAGGAGGTTAAGCCCGTCGGCGTCCAGCACCAGCGGGGTTTGATGCCGCAGCACGAACAGTTCCGACAGGGCGTTGGCCGCCAACGCGTCCGTGCCGATCCCGCAGCCCGCCACCCAGGCGGTCACGCCCCAGTCGGTGTCCAGCAGCGAACGGGCGTCGCGCAGCATCAGTTCCGGCTGGTGCGGGTCGCAGGCCATCGGCGACGTTTCCTGTGCAAAGCCCACCAGCACCTTGCCGGCGCCGGTCAACAAGGCAGCGCGGGCGGCAAGCAGCGCAGCGCCTGTCATGCCGTGGCCGCCGCCCACCACGCCGACCGTGCCGAAGCTGCCCTTGTGCGTGTCGGCTTCGCGGGGGGCGAACAGGGCGGGCAGGCTGGCGCGGTCGATGGGGGCGCCGGCGGTCGGGGCGGGGGTGTTCATTGGCTGAGGCTCCTGTGGACAAGCGGCGGGGCGGCGTTCGTGTATCCACTATAGTGCGCAAAAACATGCCGGCTTGTACGCCCGGCAGCCCCTGACAACCCCGGAGTAGACAATGACCGATATCACGCTGCAACACTATTCAGCCTATGAATCCCTGAAGCTGCGCCGGCACCCCGGTGGCGTGCTGGAGCTGATCATGGGCGCCAAGGGCGGGCAGCCCGGCAAGCTGTCCACGGCGGATGACCGCATGCACCGCGAACTGGCGGACATCTGGCGCGACATCGACACCGACCCCGACACCCGTGTCGTGGTGATCCGTGGCGAAGGCAAAGGCTTTTCGGGGGGCGGCGACCTGGAGCTGGTGCAGCAGATGGCCGACGACTTCGACGTGCGCACCCGCGTCTGGCGTGAAGCGCGCGACCTGGTCTACAACATCATCAACTGCAACAAGCCCATCGTGTCCGCCATGCACGGCGCGGCGGTGGGGGCGGGGCTGGTGGCCGGCCTGCTGGCCGACATCTCGATTGCGGCGCGCGACGCCCGCATCATCGATGGCCACACCCGCCTGGGCGTGACGGCGGGCGACCACGCCGCTATCGTCTGGCCGCTGCTGTGCGGCATGGCCAAGGCCAAGTACTACCTGATGCTGTGCGAAACCGTGACCGGCGAAGAAGCCGAGCGCATCGGCCTGGTGTCGCTGTGCGTCGATGAAGCCGATTTGATACCCCGCGCCTTCGAAGTCGCCAACAAACTGGCCGCCGGATCGCAGACCGCCATCCGCTGGACCAAATATTCGCTGAACAATTGGCTGCGCATGGCCGGCCCCAGCTTCGATACGTCGCTGGCGCTGGAGTTCATGGGGTTTGGCGGGCCGGACGTGAAGGAAGGCATCCAGTCGCTGCGCGAACGCCGGGCACCCAATTTCCGGCCTGATTCGCCGTTTTGATGCGGCGCGGGAAGATCGCGACCTCAATCGGCCCGCAATCCCCCGCCTGGCCCGCTATTTCTTGAAGAACTTCGCAAATGCCGCCTGCGCCTCTTCGGTTTGCAGGCGGGCGCGGAATTGCTGGGCTTCGTAGTCCAGCGTTTCCTGGATGGCCAGGCGATCCGCGCGTTTCATCATGGCCTTGGTCAGACGCAAGGCAGCCGGCGGTTGGCGGGCCAGGTCGGCGGCCGTGGCCTGTGCGGCGACCAGCGCCGCGCCTGCCGGTGTGACGCTGGTGGCCAGACCCGCGTCGCGCGCGTCCTCAGCCGAAAACGCCTTGCCTTGCAATAGCCATTCGGCGGCGCGCCGGCCCGCCAGGCGCGGCATCAGCAGGCTGGACGCGCCCTCGGGGCACAGGCCCAGCGCCACGAACGGCATGCGCAGCGTGGCGCCCTGGCCAATATGGACAAAGTCGCAATGCTGCAACAGGGTCACGCCAATGCCGATCGCATAGCCCTCGACCGCCGCGATCACCGGTACCTCGGCCGTGGACAGCGCCCGCAAGAACGTCAGCCCCGCGCTATCGCCCGCGCCGCGTTCCGCCTGGAAGTCTCGCAGGTCATTGCCCGCCGTGAAATGCTGGCCCGCGCCCGTCAGTATCACCGCTGACACGGCCTGATCGGCGCTGGCCAGCGACAGCTGCTCGGTCAGCGCGGCGTAGGTGGCCGTGTCCAGCGCGTTGCGGCGGTCCTGGCGGTCGATGGTCAGCGTCAGTACCGCGCCGTCGCGGGCGACTTTCAGCCCCGCGCTCATGCGAACGACCTGCCTTCCAGCTGCGCCTTGGCCTGGGCATATTCGCGGCGCAGCGTGGCGACGATTTCGCGCGTGGGCAACACGCTGGCGATGCCGCCCACGCCCTGGCCCGCGCCCCAGATGTCTTTCCACGGCTTAACCCGCGACGATCCAAAGTTGGAGGCGCCGCTGTCCGGCTGCGGCAGGTTGGCGGGGTCCAGGCCCGAGGCGGTGATGCTGGCCTTCAGGTAATTGCCCGGGATGCCGGTGAAGAATGGCGTGTACAGAATGTCGGACGCGCTGGCTTCGACGATGGCGGATTTGTAGCCTTCGCTGGCGTTGGCTTCCTGGCTGGCGATAAAGCGCGTACCCATATAGGCAAAGTCGGCGCCCATGGCCAGCGCCGCCAGCACGTGCGCGCCGGACGTGATGGCGCCGGACAGGATCAGCGGGCCGTCATAGAAGCGGCGGACTTCGGACAGCAGCGCAAAGGGGCTGAGCGTGCCGGCGTGGCCGCCCGCGCCCGTGCACACCAGGATCAGCCCATCGACGCCCGCTTCCAGCGCCTTTTCGGCATGGCGCAGCGTGGTGACGTCGTGAAAAACCTTGCCGCCCCAGTCGTGCACGCCTTTGACCAGGTCGCCGGGGGCGCGCAGGCTGGTGATGATGAGCGGCACGCGGTGGCTGGCGCAAACGGCCAGATCCTGCTCCAGGCGGTCGTTGGACTGGTGAATGATCTGGTTGACCGCATACGGCGCCACGACGGCGCCGGGGTTGGCTTCCCGGTGCGAGGCCAAGCCGGCCTCGACCTCATCCAGCCAATCGGTCAACAGGCTTTGCGGACGCGCGTTCAGCGCGGGGAACGAACCCACGATGCCGCTCGTGCACTGCGCGATCACCAGTTGCGGGTTTGAGACGATGAACATGGGGGCGCTGATGACCGGCAGGGACATCTGGCCATACAAATCTGTCACGAGAGAGTGGGGCATAGCGTCGTCGCGTTGTGTCCAGGTCAGTCCAGAAAGGGCTTGCCCGCAAGCACTCGGGCACTAAAAAACCATCTTGAGCCCAAAAGGCGGATGTGCCTATAATTACCTACCGACCGTCCGGTAATTAATTAATCTTTATTTAACGGCATGCGCCGAACCGCTGTCAATGCAGGGTCATCCGACCCGCGCGCGGTTCTCGGCGCAAGCCTCCAAAGGCTGTCATGGCGACCTCCGCCCCTCCTGTTCAGAAACGCGCCCGCGCCGGCCGTCCGCCCACGCTGGTGGCGCCCCGCGAACGCATCCTGGAAGAAGCCGCCAAGCTCTTCGCCCAAAGCGGCTACGACGGCAGTTCGGTGTCGGACCTGGCCGCCGCCATCGGCGTGTCCAAGGCCGCCATCTATCACTACTACACCACCAAGCAGGACATTTACGACGCCATCATCCTGGGCGTGTTGAATGGCCTGACCCAAAGCGTCGGCCAGGATGTGACGGCCGCGCAGGGCGCCGCCGCCCGGCTGCGCGCCTTCATGGTGGGTCACGCCCGCTACTTCGAACAGCACCACGCCGAATTCGTCACGATGCTGATCGGCTATTCCGGCATGGCGCTGCCCGAGCGCGAAGACGCCGCGCGCCTGCGCGATGGGTACGAAAAGCGACTGCGCGAAGTCATCGCGCAAGGCGTGGAGCAGGGCGTGTTCCGCCCGCTGGATGTGGCCGCGACCGGCCGCGCCGTGCTGTCCATGCTGAATTGGATGGTGCGCTGGTACAAGCCCGGCCAGGGCGACAGCGCCGAGACCATCGCCGACGGTTATTTCGATTTACTGGTGGGCGGCATGCGCGCCTGACGCACGGCCACCGACCCTCTGCCTGCTTATCCATCTTCTGAGACTTGCACCATGGCCCTCGACACTGAAACCCTGAACCTGTTGCTGGACGCCGTGCACCGCTTCGTGCACGAACGCCTGATTCCCGCCGAAGACGAACTGGCCACCAGCGGGCAGGTGCCGCCGGACATCGTCAACGAAATGCGTGAACTGGGCCTGTTCGGCCTGTCCATTTCGCCCGACTTCGGCGGCCTGGGCCTGACGATGGAAGAAGAAGTGCGCGTGGTGTTCGAGCTGGGCCAGACCTCGCCCGCCTTCCGTTCGCTGGCGGGCACCAACATCGGCATCGGCTCGCAAGCCATCGTGTTGGCGGGCACGGACGAACAGCGCGCGCGCTACCTGCCCAAGCTGGCCAGCGGTGAATTGATCGGATCGTTCGCGTTGACTGAGCCGGACGCCGGTTCCGACGCGATGGCGCTGCGCCTGTCGGCCGAGCGCGACGGCGACAGCTACGTGCTCAACGGCACCAAGCGCTACATCACCAACGCGCCCATCGCTGGCCTGTTCTCGGTCATGGCGCGCACCGCGCCTGAACGCCGCGCCAATTCCATTTCGTGCTTTTTGGTCGAAGCCGGCACGCCCGGCCTCATCATCGGCAAGCCCGACAAGAAGATGGGCCAGGCGGGCGCCTTGACCAGCGATGTCGTGTTCGACAACTGCCGCGTCCCCGCCAGCGCCTTGCTGGGCGGCGAAGAGGGCAACGGTTTTCGCACGTCGATGCGCGTGCTGGACAAGGGCCGGCTGCATATCTCGGCGCTGTGCGTGGGCATTGCCGACCGCTTGCTGGCCGACGCGGTCAAGTACGCCATGGAGCGCAAGCAGTTCGGCCAGCCCATCGCGGAATTCCAGCTGATCCAGGCCATGATTGCCGACAGCCAGGCCGAGCTTTACGCCGCCCGCTGCATGGTGCTGGACGCGGCCCGCATGCGCGATCGTGGCGAGAACACGACCATGCAGGCCGCCTGCTGCAAGCTGTTCTCGACCGAGATGGTGGGCCGCGTGGCGGACCGCGCCGTGCAGATCCATGGCGGCGCGGGCTACATGTCCGAATACGCCGTTGAACGCTTCTACCGCGACGTGCGCCTGTTCCGCATCTTTGAAGGCACCTCGCAGATCCAGCAGCTGGTGATCGCCCGCGAAACGATCAAGGCGCATTCCTGAGCGTTTTCCGCCTGGAAATCCGGTCATAGTGTCCAAACAGCTAATATCCGGATTGACGAATGGTGCCGCGGGCGCGACCCTAACGGTCCGCGTCCGGGTATGACGCGCCGGCGGCCTGATCCGCCGGCATGACGGAATTCCAGTCTGGCTTCGCGCGTGGCCGCAAGCCGGACGTTTTCATTTCTCATCTAGCGAAAAGACTACAGATGTCGCAACGTCCCGCTCCCCTTACCGGCATACGCGTGCTGGATTTGACCCGCGTGCTGGCGGGCCCCTGGTGCACCCAGAACCTGGCCGACCTGGGCGCCGAGGTCATCAAGATCGAACGGCCCGGCTCGGGCGACGACACGCGCGCGTGGGGGCCTCCGTATCTGAAGGACGAAGCGGGCAACGACACCACCGAAGCCGCCTACTACCTGTCCGCCAACCGCAACAAGATGTCGGTGGCGCTGGACATCGCCTCGCCGCGCGGCGCCGAGCTGGTGCGGGAACTCGCCCTGCAAAGCGACATCCTGGTGGAAAACTTCAAAGTAGGCGGCCTGAAGAAATACGGTCTGGACTACGAAAGCCTGAAGGCCATCAACCCGCGTTTGATCTATTGCTCGATCACCGGCTTTGGCCAGACCGGCCCGTACGCCAGCCGCCCCGGCTATGACTTCATGATCCAGGGCATGGGCGGCCTGATGAGCATCACGGGCGAACGCGACGACCTGCCCGGCGGCGGCCCGCAAAAGGCCGGCGTGGCCGTGGCGGACCTTATGACCGGCATGTATTCCACCGTGGGCATCCTGGCCGCGCTGCTGGAACGCGCCAATAGCGGGCTGGGCCAGCACATCGACATGGCGCTGCTGGATTGCCAGGTCAGCATGATGGCCAATCAAAACCTGAACTTCATGACCTCTGGCGTGGCGCCCCAGCGCGCGGGCAACGCGCACCAGAACCTGGTGCCTTACCAGGTGTTCGCGGCATCCGACGGCCACTTGATCGTGGCGGTGGGCAACGACAGCCAGTTCCGCAACTACTGCGGCGCCATCGGTCTGCCGGAGCTGTCCGCCGACCCGCGTTTTTCCACCAACCCGCAGCGCGTGAAGAACCGCGCCGAACTGGTGCCGCTGCTGGCCGAGCGCATGGCCACCGGCGCGCGCGACCACTGGCTGGCCGCGCTGGAAGGCGTGGGCGTGCCGGCCGGCCCCATCAATACGCTGGACCAGGTCTACGAAGACCCGCACGTGCTGGCGCGCGAAATGAAGCGCGAACTTCCGCATCCGGCTGCCGGCAAGGTGCCGATGGCGTCCAGCCCCCTGAAGTTCTCCGACAGCCCGGTTCAATACCGCCGTCCGCCGCCCATGCTGGGCGAGCACACCGCGCAGGTGCTGGCGGAGAAGCTGGGGTTGTCGGCTGAAGAAATCCAGGCGCTGGCTCAAAGCCAGCCCTGATCGCGGCGGGCGGCCAGGCGCCGCCCGCTTGCCGTGCGCCATGCCGCGGCGCGCACCACCATTCCAATACCCAATACAGGCAGGAGAGAGTTGATGACGGAGATTCAAACCATCGGCGTCGTGGGCGCCGGGGCCATGGGGCGCGGCATCGCGCAGATCGCGGCGCAAGCCGGGCTACGTGTGCGTCTGTACGACACCAGCGCCGACGCCGTGACGGCCGCGCGCGAATCGTTGCGCCAGACGTGGGACAAGCTGGCTCAAAAGGGCAAGCTGACCGCCGCCGACGCACAAGCCGCGCTGGAACGCGTGGAAGCCGCCACCGCGCTGACCGATATGTCGGCCTGCCAGTTGGTGGTGGAAGCCATCGTTGAACGCCTGGACGTCAAGCGCGACCTGTTCGCCGCCCTGGAAGGCGTGGTCTCGGAAGACTGCATCCTGGCGTCGAACACGTCGTCGCTGTCCATTACCGCCATCGCGGCCGCCTGCAAGCACCCACGCCGCGTGGCCGGCTATCACTTCTTCAACCCGGTGGCGTTGATGAAGGTGGTGGAAGTCATCGACGGCCTGCGCAGCGCGCCCGAAGTGGGCGACGCGCTGGCCGACTTGGCCCGCCGCATGGGCCATACGCCCGTGCGCGCCAAGGACATGCCGGGTTTCATCGTCAACCACGCGGGCCGTGGCATGAACACCGAAGGGCTGCGCGTGGCCCAAGAGGCTGTAGCCACGTTTGCCCAGGTTGACGCCGTGATGCGCGAGCAGGCCGGCTTTCGCATGGGCCCGTTCGAACTGCTGGACCTGACCGCGCTGGATGTGTCGCACCCGGTGATGGAATCCATCTACCGCCAGTTCTTCGACGAAGCGCGCTTTCGTCCGTCGCCCATCACCACGGTGCGTTTGGCCGGTGGGCTGATCGGGCGCAAGGCCGGCGAAGGCTTCTATGTGTATGCCGATGGCCAAAAGCAAGTGCCCGCTGAACCGCCGGTGCCGGCGCTGCCCGACGGCCTGAAGGTGTGGGTCAGCCCCAAGCACGCGGAAGGCTACGCACGTGCATCGGCGCTGGTTGAAAAGCTGGGCGCCACGTTGGTGACGGGCGCATCGCCCGATGCGGACGCGTTGATCATCGTCACGCCGTTTGGCGATGACGTGTCGACGACGGTGTCGGCACAAGGCCTGAACGCCGGCCGTACGGTCGGCCTGGACGCGCTTTACGCTTTCGATGGCGCCAAGCGCCGCACCCTCATGGTGTCGCCCGCCACCGAAGCCAAGTGGCGCGACGCGGCGCATGCCCTGCTGGCCGCCGATGGCGTGCCGGTCACGGTAATCGAGGACTCGCCGGGCTTCATCGCCCAGCGCATCGTGGCGATGATCGTCAACATCGCCAGCGATATCGCGCAGCAGCAGATCGCCACGCCGGAAGACATCGACAAGGCCGTGACGCTGGGCTTGGGCTACCCCGTGGGCCCGCTGGCGCTGGGCGACAAGCTGGGCGCGGACCGCATTCTGGAAATCCTGAAAAGCATGCAGCGCGTGACGGGCGATCCGCGCTATCGCCCCAGCCTGTGGCTGCAACGCCGGGTGCAGCTGGGCATGTCGCTGTTGAAATCGTCGGCGGAATAAGCCGCGGCGACGGTCCGGCGGTCCGGCGGTCCGGTGGTCTGGCGTTCCGGCGTCTCGGCGTCCCGGCGTCGCCCTTACCCGTAACGCAGCCATAAAAAAGCCCCTTGAATGTTCAAGGGGCTTTTTACTGTCCGGGTCATCCGCATCGCGGCTCCGGCGACATACGCCGGGATTACTTGGCGTGATCCACCATGTACTGGACGGCGGCGCGGATGTCTTCTTCCGAGGCATTGGCGGCGCCGCCCTTGGGCGGCATCGGCGGCTTGCCTTGCATGGCGACCTTCACCATGGCGTCCATGCCGGTCTTGATGTAGGGGTCCCAGGCAGCCTTGTCGCCGAACTTGGGCGCGTTGGCCACGCCGGTGGCGTGACAGGCGAAGCAGACACTCTTGTAGAGCTTTTCGCCAGCCGGGTTGACGGCGGCGGCCTGTTGCGGGGCAGCGGCAGGAGCCGGCGCCGCGGGCGCCGCCGCGGTCGGGGCAGGAGCGGCGGCGGGAGCCGGGGCTGCGGGGGCTGCGGGAGCTGCGGCAGCCGGCGCTGCGGCAGCCGGCGCTGCGGCAGCCGAGGCTGTGCCCGTCGCCGGGGCGGCGTCCGCTTCCTTCTTGGCGCCTTCTTCCGCCGGAGCGGCGGGTTCAGGCAGCGAGGCGCCCGACTTGTTGGCCATATAGACCACCGCGCGCGCCACTTCGTAGTCGGACAGCGTCGGGTTGCCACCCTTGGCCGGCATGCCGCCCTTGCCGTGCAAGGCCACGTTCAACATGGTGTCGTAGCCCGACTTGATGAACGGCGCCCAGGCGGCGTTGTCGCCCACCTTCGGTGCACCGGCCACGCCGGCGGTATGACAGGCCGTACAGACCGCCGCAAAGACCTGCTCGCCCGTCTTGAACACCTTGGGCGCGTTGGCGTCCACAAGCTCGAACCCCGCAACCGGGGCGATGCGCTTGGTGACCGCTTCAGGGGACAGGGAATCCGAGCCGGCTCCGGTCTTGGTACCGGAGACCACCATGTTCACCAGCAGAATGATGATGGCGATGGGGATCACGAAAGACAGGACGATCGTGACGACCAGTTGCTTGGGGGTCTTGATGGGGGAGGAGTGCTCTTCTATGTGTTCCTGCTCGTTGCTCATGACCAAATCCTGCTAACGGGTGGGGCGCCTGGCGGCGGCAACAGAAAATCAGTAACTGCACAAATCGGCGGACAAGTCGGGCATCCGCCTGCAAGCAAACGCTGGATTATATAACGGTGTCAGGGACGAGCGTCCAATGCATCTGACCGGGTTTTCGATGAGATTGGCGGAAGATTTGACCCACTTCATGCAGCCTATCGAAAACTAGGTACAATGTCGCCTCCTTGCGCTGCGCCCGTAGTTCAATGGATAGAATGAGAGTTTCCGAAGCTCTTGATACAGGTTCGATTCCTGTCGGGCGCACCATCAAAGTGCACAGTGCTTGTGTACTTCCGCAGTAGCCCCTTCGCCTTTCCCGCCGCTTTACCCCCCCTCGCAATTTTCCATCCCGGCTTTCGTACGCTTGCATCCTGCCTGCCGCTGCCGCAATGCCGCACATGCCACGCATCCGGCCCGTTGCCATGTTGTGAAAAGTGGACATCACGCCCCATTACATTTTTGAGAATGCGAATCGATTTCATCGATAGTAAGATCGCGCCACTTAAAAATTCTCGGATCTTGGAATGCGGCGCGTCATCTTTTCAGCATGTCTTTTGAACACGGCGGTTCCGCTGGCGGTGGCCGACGAAGCCAGCACAACACCACCCGTTCAGCTTGAGGCGGTCAGTGTCTACGGCGATGCCGAGCGTGCCGACGGCCCGGTGATCGGCTATCGGGCCACGCGTTCGCTCAGCGCAACGCGTACCGACACCGCGCTGCACGACGTGCCGCAATCGATCACCGTGGTGCCCCGCGACGTCGTCGAAGACACCAATGCAACGCGCCTGGAACAAGTGCTGGATTACGCCGGCGGTGTCGGCCGCGCCAACAACTTCGGCGGGCAGGGGCTGACCACCGTCACCGTGCGCGGATTCACCACCGGTGAGTACTATCGCAACGGCTTTCCCATCAATCGCGGCTATCCCAACGCGCCTGACTCCTACACGCTTGAACGGCTGGAAGTCATCCGGGGGCCCAACACCAGCCTGTACGGCCGGGGAGACCCCGGCGGTACCTTCAACGTGGTGACCAAGCAGCCCGAGGCGGAATCGCGCGTAACCGTGGGCACGCAAGTCGACACGCACGGCATGCGCCGCGCCACTATCGACACTACCGGTGCGCTGAATGACGACGGCAGTTTGACCTATCGCATCAATGCGCTGGCCGAAGGCGGCGACAGTTTTCGTGATGACGTCAGCACCGAACGCTATGGCATTGCGCCCGTGATCAGCTGGCAACCCAGCGCCGCCACCCGCATCACGCTCGAAGCCGAGGTGATGCGCAACAACCATCCGCTGGACCGTGGCCTGACGCGTTATCCCAACCAGACTCAACGCGCCTCGCGCGACACCAACGTCTGGGAGACAGGCACCGACAACAAGCTGCATAACGACAACAACGTGGTGCAGTTGCGCTTCGAACACGCGCTGAACGACAACTGGAAGCTGGGCGGCGGCGCGCAATGGCTGGACGGCACGCTGAAAGGCAACGCTGTGGAAGCGAACGCCTTGCAGGCCGACGGCCGCACGCTGGGCCGCAACTTCAATTACCGCAAGCTGGACTGGACGGACCGCGACGTCCAACTGAACCTGACCGGCAACTTCAATACGGGCGGCCTGCGCCACACGCTGCTGACCGGCATCGAAGTCGAAGACTACGATTACCAGTCCATCATCCGGCGTTCGGCCGCGGGCGCCGCCGCTTATCCCATCGATCTGTACGACCCCGTGCTGGGCCAGCCACGCCCCGCGTTGACGCGCATCACCACGCACGACAAGGAAAATCTCAAGACCTGGGCCGCCTTCGTGCAGGACCAGGTCGCGCTGACCGACCGCTTCAAGGTGCTGGGCGGGCTGCGCTTTGAACGCTTTGAGCACACCTACCGCGACCGCCTGCCCGCAGGCGCCAGTTGGCGCACCACGGATACCGCCGTCACGCCGCGCTTGGGTGTCATCTACGACCTGACCGACACGCTGGCCGTCTACGCCAACACGGCGCGTTCGTACAAGCCGAACACGGGCGCCGACCGGCAAGGCAATGGGTTCGATCCCGAACAGGGCAAGTCGTTTGAAGTAGGCGCTAAATGGGAATTGCTGGACCGCCGCCTGAGCGTCGACGTGGCCGCCTACCAGATCGACAAGAAAAACGTACTGACGGTAGACCCCGCCGACCCGACCTACCGCGTGGCGGCCGGCAAGGTGCGCAGCCGTGGCATCGATGTGAACGTGGCGGGCAATATCACGCGTGAATGGCGGGTAATTGGCGGCTATTCGTATGTGGATGCCAAGGTCACGGAAGACAACACGCTGCCGCGTGGCACGCGCCTGGCCAACATTCCGCGCAACACGCTAAGCCTGTTGAACATGTACGAATTCCACGAGGGCCCGGCGCGTGGCCTGGGCTTGGGCGCGGGCGTGCGCTATGTGGATGACCGCGCCGGCCAGACCGTGGCGTCTTCCTACAACATGGGCGCCTATGTGGCGGTGGACCTGTACAGCTTCTACCAGGTCAACAAGAACCTGCGGGTGAACCTGGACGTGACGAACGTGTTCAACCGCAATTACGACGAAGGCGCGTTCAATACTTACGTATATCCCGGCGCGCCGCGCACCGCGCAACTGGGTGTCAGCTACACGTATTGAGGCGGGGCGCGCGCGTGTCATGGGGCGGACCGGAGGCTGCTCGCCCCAAGACGTGCGCCCCAAGACGTGCGCCCCAAGACGTGCGCCCCATGACGCACGCCTTATGCAGCGCGCCTGATCCAGCGCGCTGGCCCAGCGCTTTCCCGGGCAAGGACGCCGCACGCCATGACGCCGGAGTCGGGCAACGCGTCAAAGAAATCGACGCGTTGCCGACTCGTGGCCAGACGTTCCCACGGCGGGCGTGGCGATACGGCCCGCCTTAATCATCCAACGACGGCACCGTGCCGATTTGCGTCAGGATGCGCGGCGATTCCATATCGCCGGTTTCTTTGTCGATCCACACTTCGTAGGCCGCGACCCCCGCGAATTTGGACGCCATCGAATTAGCGATTCGGATGGCGCCGAATTCGCTGCTGGCCGGACGGATTTCCCCAGGCGCCACGCCGTTGGCGGCGGCGCGATAGGGGACGACGATGTACTGAACAAGATGAGCGGCTTCTGACACAGGATTCTCCCTGGACGACAGTTTTTTGGGCGAGCGAAATGTATCACGTCGCACTGTGTTTTTGTACAGTATTTCGCAGCGTCACACCAACTAATTCTGTCGCGGCGGGAAAACCCCTAGCGCGCAATCGTTGCCCGGATTTCTTGCCACCTCTATTATTTTCGAAAATCTTCACGGTTTTATAAAAGAGGCAGCGATGGAAGCGAACCGGTACGACGCCTATCGAGAAGACACCGCGGGCCGAGCCAATGTGGCCGATTCGCCCGAACGCATCGCCTATTACCAGGAGCTTGCCCGCCTGGAAACCGGCGCCTTGTGGACCGTGGCGAACAAGATTGAGCCCTGGGCGCCGCGCTCGGCGTCGGTGCCGGTGGTGTGGCGCTACCGGGACTTGCGCGGACATGTACTGCGGTCGGCCGAATTGGTGTCGCCTGAAGAAGCGGGCCGCCGCGTCATCTACCTGAACAACCCCGGCCGACGCGATGTGGCGGCCGCCGTGGGCTGGCTGTATTCCGGTCTGCAAGTGATGCAGCCCGGCGAGCTGGCCTCGGCCCACAAGCATTCCCATTCCGCGCTGCGTTTCATCATGGAAGGGCAGGGCGCGTACACCGTCGTGGACGGCCACAAGATGACACTGGGCGCGAACGACTTCGTGCTGACGCCCAACGGCACTTGGCACGAACATGGCGTGGCCGAAGACGGCACCACCTGCATCTGGCAGGACGGCCTGGATATCCCGCTGGTCAACGCGCTGGAAGCCGGCTTCTACGCCGTGCACCCCGACCTGAACCAGACCGTGACCTATCCCGTGGACGATACCAGCGCCGCCTGGGGCAACGCCGCCTTGCGCCCGCAGGTATCCGGCTGGACGAAACCTTATTCGCCCCTGTTCAAGTACGAATGGGAACCCACCTACGACGCCTTGCGCCGCTACGCCCGCACCACCGCCGGCAGCCCCTTCGACGGCATCCTGCTTGACTACGTCAACCCCGCCACCGGCGGGCCGGTGATGCCGACCATCGGCGCCAGCATGCAGTTGCTGCGGCCGGGCGAACACACCAAAGCGCATCGGCATACCGGCAGCTTCATCTACCAAGTGGCCAAGGGCAGCGGCTATTGCCTCATCGACGGCAAGCGCTATGACTGGACCGAACGCGACATCTTCTGCGTACCGTCCTGGGCCATCCACGAACACGTCAACCTGTCTTCCAACGATGACGCCTGCCTGTTCTGTTTCAACGACCTGCCCGTCATGCGCGCGCTGGGGCTGTACCGCGAAGAAGCGGTCAAGGAAAACGACGGCCATCAAATCCTGAGCTAGCGCCGCGCCACCTTCACATCAAATTTTCATCCGCCGCGCGGGCCTGGCCCGCGCGTCTGGCTCAACACGTCTTGAATCTATGGAGTTCCTATGCGCTTGGTGACTTTTCGTGCTCATCCCACCGCCGCCGCCCGGCTTGGCGCGCTGGCCGACGGCTATGTAATCGACCTGGCGTTGCTGGGCGAGGCGGGTGGGGTGGACCTGCCCGACGACATGCTGGCGTTTATCGACCTGGGGCCGGTGGCCGTGTCGCAGGCCAGCCGCCTGATGGATGCCTATCGCGGCGAATGGCCCGTGGGCACGGCGCTGCCGCAGGAAAACGTGAAGCTGCTGGCGCCCATTCCGCGCCCGCGCAAGAACATCTTCGGCATCGGCTTGAACTATGTGGAACACGTGGCCGAATCCAGCCGCACGCTGGACACGTCGGCCGACCTGCCCAAGCAGCCGGTGATCTTCTCCAAGCCGCCCACCACCGTCATCGGCCCGGGCGAGGCCATCGAGCACAACGCCAAGATCACGCAGCAGCTGGACTGGGAAGTGGAACTGGCCGTGATCATGGGCCGTCGCGCCTCGCGCGTGGCCGAGGCCGATGCGCTGTCGTACGTATTCGGCTACAGCGTCATGCTGGACATGAGCGCGCGCGATTGCCGCCGCGCCGGGCAATGGATCTATTCCAAAGGCCAGGACACCTACGCGCCCTTCGGGCCGTGCATTGTTACCGCCGACGAAATTCCCGACCCGCAGGTGCTGGACTTGTGGCTGACAGTCAACGGCGAAAAGAAGCAGGGATCGAACACGCGCCACATGCTGTTCAAGGTGCCGTTCCTGATCGCGGACATCAGCGCCGGCATCACGCTGGAGCCGGGCGACATCATTGCCACCGGCACGCCGGAAGGCGTGGGCGCGGGCCGCAAGCCGCAGGAATGGCTGTGGCCGGGTGATGTGGTGGTGGCGTGCGTGGAAGGCATCGGCACGCTGCGCCATCCGGTCGTGGCGGTCTAGCTCACGCCCGGCCGACGAGGCGGGCAACGCAGTCTTCAAGGGGAAAACATGATCAAGAAACAGAAACTGGGCGGTATTGCCGCCGCGTTGTCCGTCGCGCTGGGCGCGGCCTTGTCGATGAGCGCCGCGCGCGCCGCCGACCCCGTCAAGATCGGCTTCATCGCCACCTTGTCCACGCCGGCCGGCTACATCGGTGAGGACGAGCGCGATGCCTTCAACCTGGCCATCAAGCAGGGCGGCGGCAAGCTGGGCGGCGTGCCGGTGCAATTGGTGATTGAAGACGACGGCCTGAAGCCCGCCAACGCCAAGCAGGCGGCGGACCGCTTGATCCAGTCGGGCGTGAAGCTCTTTACCGGCGTCAACTTTTCCAACGTGCTGGCCGCCGTCGTGCCCAGCGTGGTGAAGTCGGGCGGGTTCTACGTCAGCCTGAACCCGGGGCCATCGAACTTTGCCGGCGAGAAATGCGACGCGAATTATTTCGTGGCGTCCTACCAGAACGACGCCTTCCACACGGCGGGCGGCGTGGCGGCCAATGAACTGGGCTACAAGCGCGTGGTGCTGCTGGCGCCCAACTACCAGGCGGGCCGCGACGCCATCGAAGGCTTCAAGCGCACCTACAAGGGCGAAGTGGTTGCCGAGATCTACACCAAGCTGGATCAATCGGACTTTTCGGTGGAGCTGGCGCGTGTGCGCTCGCTGTCGCCCGATGCCATCTATCAGTTTCACCCGGGCGGCACCGGCATCAACTTCGTCAAGCAGTACGCGGCGGCGGGCCTGAATAAAAGCATCCCGATGCTGATGCCCAGCTTCTCGATGGACGCGCGCATGATCCAGGCCACCGGCGACGCATCGCTGGGCTCGTACACCACCGGCATCTGGTCGCAAGACTTTGACAACGCGCCATCGCAAGCCTTCGTGAAAGCCTTCAGGGAAGCCTACGGCCGCGTGCCGACGGACTATGCGATGCAGGCGTACGACACCGCGCAGCTGATCGGCGTGGGCCTGAAAGCCACCGGTGGCGACTTGTCCAAGGCGGACGCCTTTCGCGCCGCGCTGCGCAAGCCCGACTTCACGTCGCTGCGCGGCAAGTTCAGCATGAACACCAACCAGCATCCGATTCAGGACCTGTACTTGATGCGCATCGAGAAGGACAGCGCGGGTGTGCTGGCGCCGCATCTGGTGCGCAAGCTGGTGGCCGACGATAAGGACGCCTATGCCCAATTTTGCAAGTTGCCATCATGACGCTTCTGTTCGAACAGCTGCTTAACGGCTTGCAGTTCGGCGCCATGCTTTTCATGCTGGCGGCCGGGCTGACGCTGATCTTCGGGATCATGGGCGTGGTGAACCTGACGCACGGGTCCTTCTACATGGTGGGTGCGTACTGCGCGGCCTACGCCATCGGCACCACGGGTTCGTTTCTGGCGGGCGTGCTGGCCGCGTTGCTTGGCGCGGGGCTGTACGGCATATCGGTCGAGGTGCTGGTGATCCGCAAGCTGTACAAACGCGATCACCTGTATCAGGTGCTGGCCACGTTCGGGCTGCTGCTGTTTTCGAACGAGGCCGTCAGCCTGATTTTTGGCCGGCGTCCGCCGCTGGTGGGCATCCCGTCTTTCCTGGAAGGCGCGGTGACGCTGGCGCCCGGTTTTCAGTATCCGGTGATCCGCCTGTCGTTCATCGCCATCGGCGCGCTGGTGGCGGTGGGACTGTGGTGGCTGGTCAACCGCACCCGCATCGGCATGCTGATCCGCGCGGGCGCGGATGACCGCGAAATGGTCGACGCGCTGGGCGTGGACATTCGCAAGCTGTACACGCTGGTGTTCGGCCTGGGCGCGTTGCTGTGCGGCCTGGCGGGCGTGATGGCGGCGCCGCTGCTGGCCGTGGAAATCGGCATGGGCGAACGCATCCTGATCACCACGTTCGTGGTGATCGTGATTGGCGGGGTCGGCTCGGTGCGCGGCGCGTTGGCGGGTGCCTTGCTGGTGGGCATGGTAGACAGCCTGGGGCGTGCGTTTCTGCCGCAGTTGCTGTCCAAGATGTTCTCGCCCGCCACGGCGGACCCCTTGGCCGCCGGCATGGCGTCGGCCAGTATCTATGTGCTGATGGCGATCGTGCTGATCGCCAAGCCCGGTGGCTTGTTCCCGGCGCGAGGATGATGATGGCAAAGACACTTTCCAATCGCGCCCGCTGGGGCCTCGCCGGACTGACGGTATTGATCCTGCTGCCGGCCGGTGCGCTGGCGTCGGGCTCGCCCTTCTTGATCGGTGTGGTGACGCGGTTTCTGATCTACGGCCTGGCCGCCGTCAGCCTCGACCTGGTGATCGGCTACGGCGCCATGGTCAGCTTCGGCCACGCCATGTTCTTCGGCCTGGGCGGGTACGCGGTGGGCATCATCGCGTTCCACACGGCCGAAGCGGGGCCCATCTTCGGCTGGGCCGGCAGCAATGCCGCGCTGGTCGTGTGGCCCATCGCGCTGGCGGTGTGCGCGTTGGCGGGCTGGGTGTTCGGCTACCTGGCACTGCGCACGCGCGGCGTGCAGTTCATCATGATTACGCTGGCATTCGGGCAGATGGTGTATTTCATCCTGGTGTCGCTGCAATTCTATGGGGGCGACGACGGGCTGATGATTCCGCAGCGCAATGTGCTGCCCGGCATCAACCTGGAAAGCCCGCTGGTTTTTTACTACGTGTGCCTGGCGCTGCTGACGGCGTGGACGCTGCTGTGCATTCGCGTCACCAATTCACGTTTCGGCATGGTGTTGCAGGCGCTGCGCCAAAGCGAACGGCGCGCCCTGAACCTGGGGGTGGCGCCCACGCCGTATCGCCTGAGCGCGTTTGTGCTGTCGGCGGTGGGCACCGGGCTGGCGGGCGTGCTGTGGGCAAACTATGCCGGGCTGGTTACGCCCGACATGGCCGCGTGGACCAAGTCCGGCGAACTGATGGCGATCGTGATACTGGGCGGTGTAGGCACGCTGCTGGGGCCGATCGCGGGCGCGGCCGTGTTCCTGGGCCTGGAACAGATGCTGTCGTCGCTGACCGAACATTGGCTGCTGTACATGGGGCCGATCCTGGTGCTGGTGGTGCTGTGGGGCCAGAAGGGGTTGTTCGGAAAATTGCTGGAGACGCGCCATGCCGACTGACGCGCAAGACTGCCTGTTGCGGCTGACTCAACTGCGCAAGGCCTTTGACGCGGTGGTGGCCACCAATGGGGTGGACCTGGATGTGCGGGCCGGCGAGATCCACGCCATCATCGGCCCCAACGGCGCGGGCAAGTCCACGCTGATCGCGCAGATCTGCGGCGAAATCCGGCCCGATTCCGGCACCATTCATCTGGACGGGCGCGACGTCACCGGGCTACGCGCGTTTGAACGCGCGCGACTGGGGCTGGGGCGGTCGTTTCAGATCACCGAGCTTTGCCACGAATACACCGCGCTGGAAAACGTGATCCTGTCGCGCATGCTCAAGGGCGGACGCGCGTTCGGCGCGTGGTCCGACCCGCGCCGCGACGCGGGTTTGAAAGCCGAAGCCATGCAGTGGCTGACGCACGTGGGCCTGGCCGAGCGCCGCCATGTGCGGTCCGCCGATTTGGCGCACGGTGAAAAGCGCCAGCTGGAATTGGCGGTGGCGCTGGCGCGGTCGCCACGGTTGTTGCTGCTGGACGAGCCGATGGCCGGCATGGGCCCCGAGGAATCGGCCCGCATGACGCGGCTGCTGCAAGGCATGAAGGGCGACTACGGCATCTTGCTGGTGGAACACGATATGGACGCCGTCTTTGCGCTGGCCGACCGCATCAGCGTGCTGGTCTACGGCCGCGTGGTGTTCAGCGGGCCGCCCGACGAGGTGCGCCGCCATCCGGAGGTGCGCGCGGCCTACCTGGGAGAAGAACATGTTGAAGGTTGACGGCCTGACGGGCGGCTACGGGTCCAGCAAGGTGCTGTTCGGCATGTCGTTCGAAGCCAGCGAGGGCGAAGTCATTTCGCTGATCGGGCGCAACGGCATGGGCAAGACCACCACGGTCAAGACCGTGATGGGCATGCTGCCGGCGACCGGCGGCGCGGTGCAGTTCCGGGGGCAGACGCTGGGGCGGTCCGCGCCCAGCACGGTCGCGCGCCTGGGGGTGGGGCTGGTGCCGGAAGGGCGGCGGGTGTTCGGGTCGCTGACGGTGCAGGAAAACCTGGTGGCCACCGCGCGCGCCGCGCCGGGCGGCTGGGACCTGGACCGCGTGTTCACGCTGTTTCCGCGCTTGAAAGAGCGGCGCGCGCAGTCCTCGCGCACGCTGTCGGGCGGCGAACAGCAGATGCTGGTGGTGGGCCGCGCGCTGATGACCAACCCCAAGCTGCTGATCCTGGACGAAGCCACCGAAGGGCTGGCGCCGCTGATCCGCCAGGAAATCTGGCGGTGCCTGCGGGCATTGAAGTCCGAAGGCCAGACCATTCTGGTCATCGACAAGAACCTGCCCGAAATGGCAACGCTGGTCGACCGCCATTACATCGTCGACAAGGGCCGCGTGGCCTGGTCGGGCAAGCCGGCCGAGCTGTCGGCGCAGCCCGAGCTGGCGCAGCGTTATCTGGGAATATGAGGCCGCCGCGCGCGAGTAGAATGAGCCGCCTGTGCGCGGATCGGCGGACGCGCCGCTGACATCTGGAGAGCATGTTGAAGCCAAGAATCAAAGCTTCCCGCCAGGACGATCCCGGATCGGACGGGAACGCCGACGTTGAAGACATCACGCTGTCCGAGCAGGTCTACCGCCTGCTTCGACGCGACATCATGAGCGGCGCCTTCGCGCCCGGCCAGTCGCTGCGGCTGGAATTGCTGCGGCAGCGCTACGGCAGCAGCTTTTCGCCGATCCGCGAAGCGCTGAACCGCTTGCGCAGCGAACGCATGGTCGTGAACACCACGTCGCGCGGGTTCAGCATCGCGCCCTTGTCGGTCGACGAAATGTGGGACGCCTGTGAAACCCGCATCCTGATCGACTGCGACGCGCTGCGGCGGTCGCTGGCCAACGCGGACGACGCCTGGGAAACGCGGCTGGTGGGCGCGTATCACGCGCTGACGTTGGCGGCCCAGCGCGCCGGCCAGGCCCCCGCGCCGTCCGACGAACTGGAAGAACTGCTGGAAGCCCGCCACCTGGATTTCCATCACGCCTTGATCGGCGCCTGCCGCTCGCACTGGCTGCTGGACCTGTCCACCCAGCTGTATGCGCAAACCGAACGCTACCGGCGCCCGGCGCGCGCGGGCGCCACCGCCTACGGGCCCGAGCGCAACGTTGACGACGAGCATCGCCAGCTGCTGGACGCCGCGATATCCCGCGACGTCGAGCGCTCGGTGGCCATGCTGGCCGCGCACTACCGCAAGACCGCGCAATTCATCGAACGGATCATTTCACAGCCCGACCCCCAGGCACGACATGCATAAGCCCGACATCGACCTTTTCTTTCCCACCATCGCCGAACGCGAGGTGCAATACAACGCGCGTGAATCGGTGGCGGACTTTGATGCCTGCGTGCGCCGCTACGCGGAGTCGTCCGCGCGCGTGCGCTCGCGCCGCCCGGCCGTGCTGGACCTGCGCTACGGCATGGGCCAGGACGAACGCCTGGACCTGTTCCTACCTGCCGCGGCGCGGGCGCCGGCGCCGGTATTCGTCTTCATTCACGGTGGCTACTGGCGCGCCCAGCGCAAGGAAGACGCGCCGGTCATGGCCGAGGCCTTCAACGCGGCGGGCGCAGCCGTGGCCACGCTGGAATACACCTTGGTGCCCGAAGCCACCCTGGGCGAAGTGGTGCGCGAAGTGCGCAGCGCGGTGGCCTGGCTGTACCAGAACGCGGCGGCCTATGGCGTGGACCCGGAACGCATCTACGTGGGCGGCAGCTCGGCCGGCGGGCACCTGGCCGGCATGCTGGTCGCGCCCGGCTGGCCCGCGCGTTATGGCGTGCCTGACGACATCATCAAGGGCACGCTGGCCTTGTCCGGCCTGTTCGACCTGCGCCCGCTGTGCGACATCCTGCCCAATACCTGGCTGCGATTGACGCCCGAGCAGGCCGCGCATCAAAGCCCCATCTTCAACCTGCCCGAGCAGGCCGGCCCCATGCTGCTGGCGGTCGGCGGGCTGGAAACACAGGGCTTCAAGAACCAGACGGCGGCATTTGAAGCCGCCTGGAATGCGGCGGGTCTTGCGTCCACGCGCATTGCCACACCGCACTGCAACCACTTCGACCTGGTCAATGAACTGGAAGACGCGGACAGCCCGCTCACCCGCGCCACCTTGGCGATGATGGGGCTGGGCGATCGCTGACGGCGTTGCAGATGGCGGACCTGAAACTTCTTGAAGACTTGATCGCGCTGGCGCGCACGGGCAGCTTCGTGCGCGCGGCCGAGCTGCGCCATGTGACGCACCCCGCGTTCGGCCGGCGCATCCGCGCGCTGGAAGCCTGGGCCGGTGCGCCGCTGGTCGAACGCCAGCACCTGCCCGTGACGCTGACCGCGCAAGGCGAGGCGCTGCTCAAGACGGCCACGCAGGTGGTCGAACAGATGGGCTTGGTGCGCCATCGCATCCGCAGTTCGGGCGCGGGCGGCGAGGCGGTGCTGCGCATTGCAACCGGCCGCAGCCTGGCGCGTACGCTGGTGGCCGACTGGATCGCCCGGCTGCGTCACCGCGCGCCCAAGGTGCTGACCGAGGGCACGCAGGTTGAGTTGTCCACGGGCCAGGCAAAAGACCTCGTGGTGCGCCTGGAGCAGGGCAAGGTGGACTTGCTGTGTTGCTACGAACACCCGGCGCTGTCGGTGCCGCTGAGCCCAGCGCGTTATCGCTACATGACGCTGGCCACCGACAAGCTGGTGCCCGTCAGCCAGGCGGACGCGCGCGGCCGCGCACGCTACGCGCTGAAAGACGGCGGCCCCGCCGTGCCGCTGATCACCTACACAGGCGGGCTGGCAATGGAACGCATCGTGGGCGACCGCCTGGAAACCACGCCGTACGCGTTGACGCCGTTCGTGCGCAGCGACTCGCTGGACGCGGCGCATGGCGCGGTGGCCAAGGGCTTGGGCGTGGCGTGGCTGCCATGGTCGATGGTGGCGGCCGATTGCCGTCGCGGCGCCTTGGTGGCCCTGGGTGGGCGCAGCGAAGAGATCGCCTTCGAGGTGCGGCTGTATCGGCCGCGCGCGCGCCTGACGGATCTGGCGGAGGCGGCCTGGGAGGCCACGGCGAACCGCAAGGCCTGAGGCCGGCATCGTGCCAGGCAAGCTTGCAGGCTGGGCAGGATAAGCACGGGCATGTGCCGTTTCGGCACGACGGTCTCACACGGCCGCCGCGAAAATACCAGCCTATACCTCCAACGAGACGGCCACGCCGTCCACCCCTCAGCACCCCAAGGAAGAAAACATGAAGTCCGTACTGCATCCGCTGCGCGCAGCGCTTGTTGCGTTTTGTGCCGCCTCGGCCGTGGCAACCGCCCCGGCCGCCTTCGCCGCCGATTACCCGGCCCGCAGCGTGTCGCTGGTGGTGGGCTATCCCGCCGGCGGCAGCCTGGATCTGACGGCGCGCCTGTTGGGCGAAGAGCTGGGCAAGCGCCTGGGCCAGACCGTCGTGGTTGAAAACGTGGGCGGCGCAGGCGGCACCATCGGCGCTCAGCGCGTGGCACGCGCCGCGCCGGACGGCTACACGATTTTCCTGGGCTCCACCAACGAAATGGTGATTGCCCGCATGATCAACACGGCGGTCAAGTACGACAGCGCCAAGGACTTCACGGCCCTGGGGCTGGTGGCCTCGCAGCCCATGCTGCTGGCGGCCAGCAAGAATTCCGGCGTCAAGACGGCCGCTGACTACCTGCAAAAGCTGCGCGGCGCGGAGCCGGGCACGTTCAACTACGGCTCGTCCGGCGTGGGCACCACGCTGCATCTGGCCGGCGAAATGATCAACCAGGCCACTGGCACGCGCGCCGAACACGTGCCGTATCGCGGCGTGTCGCCGCTGGTGACGGACCTGATGAGCGGCCAGCTGGACTACGGCATGCTGGTGCTGTCCTCGGGCCTGCCGCAGGTGCGCAGCGGCAACATCGTGGCGCTGGGCCTGACCGAGAACAAGCGTTCGCCGGCCGCGCCGGAAATCGCGCCGCTGGCCGCCACGCCCGGCTTTGAATCCGTCGACATCAACCTGTGGTTTGCGCTGTACGGCCCCGCCGGCTTGCCCGAGCCGGTTGTGGCAAAGCTGCGCACCGTGCTGGACGAAACGCTGAAGTCCGAATCGTTCCGCAAGAAGATGCAAGAGGCGGGCGGCGAAGTGGCCCAGCCGGGCGTCGACCTGGTGGCCTACCAAGCCGAAGAAACCAAGAAGTACGGCGCGCTGGTCAAGGCCGCCAAGATCGAAGCGCAGTGATCGGCCCCCAGTAATCGACCCCCAGCACCTACGTCAGAAAGCGGATCTCACCATGCAATTTCAGCTTCCCGTTCCCGACCTCGCCGCCGAACGCGCGGGCAATACCGATACGCCGGGCGTCTGGCATTTTGATTCCGGCGTGCCGGGGCGGGCGCTGATGGTAAGCGCGCTGGTGCACGGCAACGAACTGTGCGGCGCGTGGGCGCTGAAGGATCTGCTGGCGGCCGGCGTGAAGCCGCGCCGGGGCAGCCTGACGCTGGCCTTCTGCAACCTGGACGCGTTTGATCGCTTCGATCTGGCCAAGCACGATGCCTCGCGCTTCGTTACCGAAGACATGAACCGTGTCTGGAGCGCCGAGCGCCTGGACAACCCCACCACCGCCGACCGCCAACGCGGCGCGGCGCTGCGCCCCTGGGTGCAGCGTGCGGACTGGCTGCTGGATCTGCATTCCATGCACGAGCCGGGCGCGCCCTTGTTGTTGACGGGCGTCTTGCCGCGCAACATCGCACTGGCGCGCCGCCTGAAGGCGCCGCAGCATGTGATCGTGGACGCCGGCCACAAAGACGGTGTGCGCATGCGCGACTTTGCGCAGTTCGGCGATGCCGCGCGCGACGACGCGTGTGCCTTGCTGATCGAATGCGGTTTCCATGGCGAGCTGGCCTCGCGCGATGTCGCGCGAGACATGGTGGCTCGCATGTTGGTGGAATCCGGCGTGGTGGACGCGGCCGATGTGCCGGCCGGCTGGCTGCTGCCCGATCCCGATACCCAACGCGTGCTGGAAGTGACGGACGCCGTGGTGGCGCCGTCGATGGACGTGACGTTTGCGCAACCCTGGACAGGCCTGGAAACGCTGGCGCAAGCCGGCTCGGTGATCGGCTGGGCAGATGGCCAGCCGATCGTGACGCCCTATGACAACTGCACGTTGATCATGCCGTCGCTGCGCCAGCTGAAGCCCGGCGTGACGGTGGTGCGTCTGGCCCGCGACTACGCGGGCTGATCGCCGAGCCGCGCCAAGTAGGGCGACTCTTGGCGGGAGCCGGCGCTAGCCGGCGTTCTGCTTATTTCTGCGGGGTGTACCGCAGTTCGTCCAGCTCGTAGCCCTGCGCCTTCGCGGCAGCCAGCGCCTTGTCCAACTCTTCCTTGGGCAATTGCGGCGAGCGCGACAGAATCCACAGGTACTTGCGGTCGGGCGTACCCACCACGGACCAGCGGTATTCCGGGTCCAGGCCGATCACCCAGTAATCGCCCTTGAACGGCTTGAAGAAGGTGACTTCAAGCTTGGCGTTGTTGCTGCCTTCAACGACGGTGGCGGTGCCGGATGCGGAGTCGATATCGCCGTCCTTGGTGCGGCAGCGATTGTTCACGCCGATGGTGCCGTCGGGGTGCGCGGTGTATTCGGCGGTGGTATCGCCGACGCAATTGCGCTGGAAGAACATGGGGAAATTGGCGATTTCGTACCACATGCCGACATAGCGTTTCAGGTCCACCGAATCCACGGTCTGCATGGGCGGCGGCGCGGCATGGGCGATGCCCACGCTGGCTGCCAGGGCCATCAGGAATGTTGCGGTGCGGCGCATTGAAAAACCTCCAGAGTGAGACTGACCGAAGCGCGGCGCTTGCCCGTCAGGCAGGCGCCGCGTACGCAAACCCTAACGATACGCCTTATTTACGCGGGGCCTTCAGGGCCTCGTGGTAGCGCGCCACGTAGGTCGCGAAGTCCACTGTGTCCGACTGCTCGATGCGCTGCTGCTCTTCGGTGGACTGTGTTGCTGCCTGTTGATAGGCCGCCGCCAGATCCGACGGCAAGGCTTGTGCGCGCAGCGTGTCCGCATGCTTGCGGCTTTGCGCCAGCGAGTAGTCGTGAAACGACAGGCCGCTTTGCGTCAGCGACTGCAACAGGCGCGCGGACGGCGTGGCCTCGGGCTGGTCCAGCTTGACGCGCTGCGCGGTCAGCGCATCGGCGTAGGCAGTGCCGCCCAGGGCCGAATCAAACAGCGCGGCGTACGGCGCGATCTGGTCCAGCAATTCGTGGCCCCATTCTTTCAGCGCCACCGGCTTGCCTTCGCGGTCCAGCATCAGGCCGGGCTTGCGGCCTTCTTTGACGACGGTGGAAAAGTTGTCGGCGCTGCGCTGACAGTAGCCGTTGGCGGGAAAGAACGGGCTGTCCGATGCCGTGCAAAACAGCAGGAACGCGTCGACAAAGCGGCTGGTGTCGGCGTCGATGCCCACGGGCGATTCGGGGTCGATATCCAGGCAGCGCACTTCCACGTATTGCACGCCGCGTTCCGCCAGGGCGGTGATGGGGCGTTCGCAGCGGCCGGTGGCACGCTTGGGGCGGATGCTGGAGTAGTACTCGTTTTCGATCTGAAGCACGTTGGTGTTCAGCTGGATCCATTCGCCATTGCGATGCGTGCCGATCTTCTCGTAGTCGGGCCACGTTTGCGTCACGGCGTCGTACAGCCGGCCCAGGAAGGTATCCAGGTCGTTGTAGCAAAGCTTGAGCTGCGACTGCGCCTTGTTCTGATAGCCCAGGTCGCTCATGCGCAGGCTGGTGGCGTAGGGCAGGTACAGCGTGTGGTCGCCCAGGCGTTCCAGCGGGTGGTCAGGGCCATTCAGGAAGTCGCTGGACAGCGCGGGCGCCGCGCCAAACAGGTACATCAGTAGCCAGGAATAGCGCGTGAAATTTCGGATCAGCCCGATATAGCCGCGCGAACGGCGGTCTTGCGCGGAACCGGCTTGCGTGTCCAGCACGGACCACAAATCTTCGGACAGCGAGAAGTTGTAGTGCACGCCGGCGATGCATTGCATCCGCTTGCCGTAGCGCTCGGCCAGGCCGCGGCGATACACGTGCTTGAGCATGCCGGTGTTGGACTTGCCGTACCAGGCGATAGGGATGTCGGCTTCGGCCGGCAGCGTGGCCGGCATGGACTGGTTCCAGATCAGCTCGTGATCCAGCACGCTGTACACGTGGCGATGGGTGTTGGTGAGCTCGGTCAAGAGCGCATCGACGTCGGTGTGCGTGCCGGTGATCAGCTCAAGCAGGGATTCCGAGTAATCGGTGGTGACGTGTTCATTGGTCAGCGCCGAACCCAGGCCGGCCGGGTGGGGCGTGCGCGACAAAATGCCCTGCTCGTCCACGCGCAGGCCTTCTTTTTCAATGCCTCGCAACGTCTGGGTCAGCAGCGAGCGGTTGGCCTCTAGGCGGGAGAGGCGGTTGGCGGCGGTATCAGTCACGGATTCTTCTCGTTTGGGTCTGTCGCGGGATTTTACGGGGTGCCGGCCTCCTGTGCCGAGGGAGTCAGTACTGGGGGCAGGGACAATGCCTGCGCCGTGCGCGCCAGCCATTCGTCCAGGTCAGCATAAACCGGATCAGAAATTGGGGCCGTTTCATTGAAAATTTCGTGCCAGGCGGTGTCGTACCAGCGCAGGGTCAGCAATTGCGCGGGCGCGCGCTGGGCGAATTGGCGGCTGCCTTCGGCGGCCACGATGGAATCGTCGCCGGCCACCATCAACAGGGTGCGACAGGGCAGAAGATCGGCTTCACGCAGCGATTCCCGGCCGCCTTCGTCGACAAAGCGGGCCAGCCGGCCGGTCATGCGCCGGCGCACCAGCGGGTCGGATCGGTAGGCTTTGACGACGGCCCGGTCGTGCGAGATGCGGGCGGGCGCCAGGCCATGGGGCACGCGCAGGTCGGGCGCATGCAGCGACATCCAGGTGAGGGTGCGGCGCACCCACATCGGCACATTCACGACGAAAGGCGGCGAGCTGAGCACCAGCGCGTCCAGCTCGGCCAGGCGCCGCAGGGCGATGCGCACCGCCACCAGCGCGCCCAGGCTGTGGGCCAGCACAATGGGCGGGCGGCCTTGCAGCGCGGTCCAGGCGCGAAGGCGGTCGACGGCGTCCACGACCAGGTCGTCCTGGTGGGCCAGGGTAGCGGCCGGGCCGCCCGAACGCCCATGGCCGCGGTGATCGTGCGCGCCCACGGTCCAGCCGCGCGCGGCCAGCCAGCGGGCCAGGCGGTCATAGCGGCCGGCGTGTTCGCTCAGGCCGTGCATCAGGTACACGCTGGGCGTGCCTGGCCCGGTAACAGGGGGCGGCACATTGGGCGCGGCGGGCCAAAGATAGTTGGCCAATGGCGTGCCGTCGGGCGCGGGGGTGATGGAAATCGGCGACAATTTCAGCATTCCTCGAAATGAATGGGCCGTCGGGTCTACGGTAATGACGATTTCATCGCTGTTTCGTTTCATGTTCAAGAAAGCCGGCCTGTTTGTGGGGTTGGCCTTGTTGGTTGCCGCCTGCTCGCCCCGTTACAACTGGCGCGAAGTGGACGTGGCCGACGGCCACGTGCGCGCGGCATTCCCCGACCGGGTCTCGACCGATACCCGGGACTTGCGCCTGGACACCCATACCCTGCGTTTTACCCTGTCGAGCGCAACCGTGGGCGAGGCCGTGTTCGCGGTGGGCTCGGCCCCGCTGCCGCCGGACATTGCCGCCGACCCGGCCGCCAAGCAGGCGCTGGGCATGGCGCTGATGCATTCGCTGTACACGAATATGCAGGCCCCGCCGCCCACGGAATGGCCGGCTTATGGGCAGGACTTCGAAGTGCACGGCAAGGCCATGGGCAAGCCCGGCTGGCTGGTGGCCAAGGTCTGGGTCACCGACACCATGCTGATCGAGGCCGTGGCCGCCGGCACCCAGGAAAGCCTGCCCGCCGAACGCGCGCGCGAATTCCTGAGATCGGTGGTGGTCAACCCCGGCAAGCCGGGCCCGGCCAACCCGGTTACTCGATGACGCTGTCCAGCAGCCCGTGGCGCAGGGCCACCACCACGGCCGTGCGGCGCCCGCGTACGCCCAGCTTGGTGCAGGCGTTGCGCAAATGGAAATTCACGGTGCTTTCCGCGACGTCCAGGATGCGGCTGGTTTCCCAGCTGGTCTTGCCCGCCGCCGCCCAATACAGGCACGCCGCCTGGCGGTCGGACAGCGCTTTGTAGGGGGGCAGCTTGCCCAGCGAATGCATCGCGGGCATCGGCGGCCCCAATGATGATAGCGGCCCGCCGCGCTGGGCCAGGTCCGGATGGAAGGCGCACAAGCGCTGGAATGCGGATGATCCTCGAAGCGCGGCGAAGCGAAGCGGTGCGGTCATGGTGGCCCGGGGCAGTGCCCCCTTGTAGTGAAGTTGCTGCATGCTGCGGCCCGCGCGGCGGCCAAGCAAGCATTGATGCTTTCGCGCATTGATCCACTTATCTTTGACGGAATAGTTGTATGTTGGCCATCGCCCAGTTCTACCTGTCAGCCATCGTGCTGATGCTGCCTCTGTTGTCTTGCGTGGGCATCGGGGTGCTGTGGGGCAAGCGCGATATCCCCTTTGGCGGCGCGTTCATCACCACATTGGTGACGTCCGTGACCACGCCTGCGCTGGTGTTCCATACCTTTGTGACGACGCACCTGGATGACCGCGCGCTGGCGGATGTGGCGATCGCCACCGTCGCGGCGTTGCTGCTGTGTGCGCTGGTCGGCGCGCTGCTGCTCAAAGTGTGGAAGCTGCCGGTGCGCACCTTGCTGCCCACGGCAAGCCTGCCCAACGCCGGCAACCTGGGCCTGCCTATCTCTCAGTTGGCGTTCGGTGACGCGGGCCTGTCGGTGGCGGTGGCGTTCTTCGCGGTCAATTCTTTCGTCATGCACACCATTGCCGTGCGGCTGTTGCCGGGCGTCAATACCAAGGGCAGCTGGAAAAGCCCCATTTTGCTGGCCTCGGTGGTGGCGGTGGCATTGCGGCTGCTGCATGTGCCGGTGCCCGCCTGGGTCATTGATACGGCCCATATGCTGGGCGCGGTGACCGTGCCCTTGATGCTGTTGAGCCTGGGCCACGCCTTGGCCCTGATCCCGTCCAACGGCCTGCGCGACGGCGCCAAGGTGGCCGCGATACGGCTGGTGGTGGGCTTGGCGGCGGGGTTGGCCGTGGTGTGGGCGCTGGACCTTGAGCCCGTGCTGGCCGGCGCGCTGACCTTGCAGATGGCCATGCCGTGCGCGGTGGTCAGCTACATGTACGCCAAGCGCTACACGACGCTGGGCGACACGGCGGCGGGCGCCGTGCTGGTGTCGACCGTGGTGTTCCTGCTGCTGGCGCCGCTGATGCTCTGGTTCACCCACGGCGCCTGACGACGCAATACCCGCCGGGCAGTCAGGCCACGCCGGCCATGTCGCGCAGTTGCGCCATCAGCGGGTCAGGAACGTCCACGCCGTGCTTGATCGCTTCGTCGCGCAACTTGCGGCGGCGGTCGCCCGGCAGGCGCACGCCATCATCTTCCAGCATGGCGTCCACCAGCGTTTCGACACGTTCCAGATAGGCGTTGTTGCCCGCCAGCGCGCCGGGGTCGATCGCCATGAACGCCTGCCCCAGTTGAGCGGGGCCGCCGGCATCGACGAAGAACGATTCGGTTTCGAAACCGAAGTGCGCGCCCGTCAGCGCGCAGGCCAGCAATTCCACAATCAGCGCCAGCATCGCGCCCTTGACGCCACCCGCGGGCAGCATGCTGCCGGCCAGCCCGGCCTTTGGATCGGTAGTGGGTTCGCCATTGGCGTCCAGCGCCCAGCCCAGTGGAATGGGCTGGTTGTCGCGCGCGGCGATCATCAGCTTGCCGCGCGCCACTTGCGACAGCGACAGGTCGATGACCAGTCGGGCGCCATTGCGGCGGGGGAAGATCGCGGCGATGGGGTTGGTGCCGAACAGCGGCCGCTTGCCGCCCCAGGCGGGCATGGCGGCTGGCGAATTGCTCAGCGCCAGCGCCACCAGCCCGGCGTCCGCCAGCGCCTCCAGGTGATAGGCCGCTTCGCCAAAATGGTGGCTGTTGGCCACGCCGATGAAGGCGATGCCATGTTCGCGGGCGCGCACGGCCGCTTGCTCGACGGCCATCGCGCAGGCCGGAAATGCCAGCCCCGAGCCCGCATCGATCAGCGCCGCGCCGCCGCGTTCGTGCACGATGCGCGGCACGGCCGAACCGATGGCGCGCCCCGCGCGCAAATGCCCCGCGTAGAACGGCACGCGCGACAGGCCGTGCGAACTGATGCCCTGGCTTTCCGCGAAAACCAGGGCGCGCGCGGTGCTGTCGGCCATGGCCGGGTTGGCCCCAGCGGCAGCCAGCGCGGCGGCGGCCAGGTGTTGCAGTTCGTCCAGATAGATGTGAGCCATATCCTTCCTGTCAGAGGGGCGATTCGCGCGCCCGCGTAACGAAGGCGGGCAGGGGATGTCGCGGATAACACGCATTTTCGCACCAGGCCGGCGCCCTTGCAGCATCTGCCGGCAATGCTAGAATTCCTGTCGCTGCACCCAATGCAGCATCCATATTTCGGCGCCGATTTGCCTGATCCGCTTGCGGGCGCCTTCCAATAAATCCAGCTAAAGAGGTCCGTATGACCACTCCTGCCCAACATTTGGCCGGTGATTCGGCCGCTGATTTGGCCGCTGATCCGGCCAGCGGGTTCGCTCCCGCCACCGTCACGACCTCCGACACCGTTGATCCCGGTTCCGTCGGCCTGGTCGCACCCACCTTCATCCGCTTCGATGAACCGCTGCCGTTGCTTAGCGGCCAATCGTTGGCTGCCTACGAACTTGCCGTGGAAACCTACGGCACGCTCAACGCGCAGCGCACCAATGCCGTGCTGATCTGCCACGCGCTGAACGCGTCGCACCACGTCGCCGGGCAAGCGGCCGACAACCCCAGCGATGTGGGCTGGTGGGACAACATGGTCGGCCCCGGCAAGCCGGTGGACACCAATATCTACTTCGTCATCGGCGTCAACAACCTGGGCTCGTGCTTCGGTTCGACCGGGCCGGCCAGCATCAATCCGGCCACGGGCAAGCCCTGGGGCGCGGCGTTTCCGGTGCTGACAGTGGAAGACTGGGTACGCGCCCAAGCCCGCGTGGCCGACCACTTCGGTATCGAACGCTTTGCCGCCGTGATGGGCGGATCGCTGGGCGGCATGCAGGCGCTGAGCTGGGCCATCACCTTGCCCGACCGCGTGGCCAACTGCGTGGTGATCGCCAGCACGCCGCGCCTGTCGGCGCAGAACATCGGCTTTAACGAAGTGGCGCGCCGCGCCATCATTACCGACCCGGATTTCCACGGCGGCGACTACTACGCCGAAGACACGGTGCCGCGCCGGGGCCTGTCGGTGGCCCGCATGATCGGCCACATCACCTACCTGTCCGATGACGACATGGCCGAAAAATTCGGCCGCGCCCAACGCGCGCCGGCCGAAAACGGCGCCTACCACTACGGCTACGACGTCGAATTCGAAGTGGAGTCTTACCTGCGTTATCAGGGCGAGAAGTTCACCCGTTATTTCGACGCCAATACCTATCTGCTGATCACGCGGGCGCTGGATTATTTCGACCCGGCCCGCACCACGGGCGGCGACCTGGCGCGCGCGCTGGCGCCTGCCAAGGCCGATTTCCTGTTGGTGTCGTTTTCGACCGATTGGCGTTTCCCGCCCGAGCGATCACGCGAAATCGTGCGCGCGCTGCTCAAGAACGCCAGCCCCGTCACCTACGCCGAAATCGATGCGCCGCACGGGCACGACGCCTTCCTGCTGGAAGACGCCCGCTATCACGCGGTGGTCCGTGGCTACTACGAACGCATCGCGCGCGAACTTGGCCTGACCGCTGACGCCGCGCAGACCGAAGGACGCACCGAATGAATCCCGTGACCCCCCGCTATGCCCATGCCGCGCTGCGGCCTGACCTGGCGCGCATCGCCGGCTGGATCGAACCGGGCAGCCGCGTCCTGGACCTGGGCTGCGGCGACGGCGCGCTGCTGGCGCACCTGCGCGACCACTGCCAGGTGCGCGGCGCGGGCGTTGAACTGGACGACACCTGCGTGATCGCGTGCGTGCGGCGCGGGGTGGAAGTCATTCAGCAGAACCTGGAAGACGGGCTGGCGCTGTTTGACGACAAACAGTTCGATACCGTGGTGTTGTCGCAGACCTTGCAGTCCATGCACCGCACCGAACACATCCTGCGGGAAATGGCGCGCGTGGCGCGTCACGGCATCGTGTCGTTTCCCAACTTCGGCTACTGGCCGCATGGCTGGGCCATCTTGCGGGGGCGCATGCCGGTCACCGGCCAGATGCCCTATCAGTGGTACAACACGCCGAACATCCACCTGTGCACGCTGCGCGATTTCGAACAGCTGGCTGGCGAACTGAACCTGCGCATTCTTGAACGCGCCACGTTCAACGAAGGCCACGAGGTCAAGCTGTTTCCCAGCTGGCGCAGCACGCTGGCGGTGTACCGTTTTGCCACGCCCTGACATTCCGACACCGATCCTCCTGACGGCGCGCGGCAACAGGCCCTAAAATGCCGCAAGCCCGCGACGCAACGCCTGTTGCGCCGTGCGGCGCGTTTCAGGAGACCGTCATCACCGCTGTATCCAACGTCTATACCAGCCCCCGCGTGGCCCCCTTGCTGGTCCTGGGCTTTGCCAGCGGACTGCCCTTGGCGCTGACCGGCGGTACCTTGCAGGCCTGGGCCACGGTCGAAAACGTGCCGCTGCAGGAAATTGGTTTCCTCACGCTGGTGGGCACCGCCTACACCCTCAAGTTTCTTTGGGCTCCCTTCGTTGACCGCTATGTGCCGCCGCTGCTCGGCCGGCGGCGCGGCTGGATGCTGGTGACGCAGCTGTTGCTGGCCATCACCATCATGGCAATGGGCGCGCTGTCGCCGTCCAACGCCTTGATGCCGCTGGCTTTGCTGGCGGTGGTGGTCGCTTTCCTGTCCGCCACGCAGGACATCGCGTTCGACGCTTATTGCACTGACGTGCTGCGCAAGGAAGAACGGGGCGCGGGCGCGGCCGTGAAGGTGATGGGCTACCGGCTGGCGATGATCGCCTCCGGCGGGCTGGCGCTGATCCTGGCGGACCAATGGATCGGCTGGGGCTACACCTATGTCCTGATGGGTGCGCTGATGCTGCTGTGCGCGGTGGCCACGCTGCTGGCGCCCGAGCCCGAGCACGTCGCCCACGCGCCTCGTACGCTGGGCGCGGCCATTGGCGAGCCCCTGCACGAATTCTTCACGCGCCGCGGCGCGCTGGCGATCCTGCTGCTGATCGTGCTGTACAAGCTGGGCGACGCGTTCGCGGGTGCGCTGTCCACCACGTTCCTGATCCGGGGCGCGGGCTTCACGCCTACCGAGGTCGGCACCGTGAACAAGGTGCTGGGCCTGGCGGCCACCATCGTGGGGGCGCTGGCGGGTGGCTCGCTGATGGCTCGCTGGGGCTTGTATCGGTCGCTGATGGCCTTCGGGCTGTTGCAGGCGGTGTCGAACCTGGCGTATTGGCTGATCGCGGTCAGCCCCAAGAACCTGTCGCTGATGGCGGCTGGCGTCGGCATTGAAAACCTGTGTGGCGGACTGGGCACGGCTTCGTTCGTGGGCTTGTTGATGGCGCTGTGCCAGCGCCGGTTTTCGGCGACCCAGTTTGCGTTGCTGTCGGCGCTGTCGGCCGTGGGCCGTACCTATCTGGCGGGGCCGCTGACTCCGCCGCTGGTCGAGCGCCTGGACTGGCCGGGGTTTTTCCTGCTGACGGTGCTGATCGCGCTGCCGGGGCTCGTGCTGCTGCATAGGCTGCGCGGCACGATCGACGCGATGGAAAAGCAGGGCGACCAGGCCTGAAGGCAGGCCTCAGCCCATGAAAAAGGCGGCGCACCAGGCGCCGCCTTTTTATTGTCGACCCGCGTTCGGCGTCAGTCTTCGTCGTGCAGGCGGACGATCAGCACGTCGCTGGGCAACGATTCCAGCAGGCGTTCGGCCACGCTGCCGATGGCGGTGCGCAGGATGCCGGTGCGGCCATGCGTGCCGGTCACGACCAGGTCCGAGCGGTGGTGGAAGGAATATTCCGACAAGACCGTCTCCGGCTGGCCCGCTTCCAGCACCACCTTGGGCGGCGTCAGCCCCGCCAGTTCCGGCGTACTGGCCGTGAACTCGCGCGCGCTTTGCTCGGCTTCCTGGTGAAAGCTGCGCGAGACGGCGTCTTCGGGGGTGTGCTTGCCCTGGAACGGCACGTCATACGCGTGGAACAGCGTCAGGTTGGCGTTGGGCACCAGTTGCAGCGCCGCGCGCAACGCATGGCGCGAGCCGTCGGAGAAGTCAGTGGCGACCAGCACGTCGCGGTACGGCCGACGCGGCCGGGTCTTGACCACCAGCACGGGCTGGCGCGCCTGGCGCACCAGCTTTTCGACGGTGGTGCCCAACAGCAGCCGACCCAGCGTTTCGTCGCGCGCGGTGCCGGTGACGATCAGCGAGCAGCCAAAGCTGTCGGCCGTTTCCGTGATGTGCGCCAGCGGATCGCCCGACACCACTACCACTTCGGTCGGCACATCGGCGGCGGCCAGGTCTTCCGCCAGCTCACGTTCGGCCAGGGCCTTGTGGTCGCTGGACAGCCGCCGCCAGACCGGGGTGGTCAGGCGCGCCGAGTTGGCATGGTTCTCCATGACGTGCAACACGATCAGTTTGGTGCCCAGTTCTTTCGTCAACTGCAAGGCACGGTCCAGGGCGCGATCGCCGCGCGCGCTCAGGTCCGTGGCCAACAGGATGGGGCCGATTTGCTGTGTCATACGTTATCTCCCGGTTGTAGCCAGAGTGGCGACTCCCGCGTCCGCCAGCCTGGCAGGTACCTCCCTTGCGGGGGCAATGCCCCATTGTCTCGCCGCGACGCGGACTGGGGATTGATCGATATCAACGCACGGACCAGCGTAAGCGATGAGGTCGGGCGCCGCAATGGCCGCTTGCGCGGGGTCAGGCTCAATACAATGGGCGGGTTACATCACCGGCTTTCTTGATTCTTCCCCATGCTTTCTGACATTTCCCCCTTGTTGCTGCACACGTTGTACCTGGTCGCCATCGTGGCCGAGGCGATGACCGCGGCGTTGTCGGCCGGCCGGCGCGACATGGACTGGATGGGGGTGTGCATCATTGCGTGCGTGACGGCGCTGGGCGGCGGTTCGCTGCGCGACGTCTTGCTGGGGCATTACCCGCTTACCTGGGTCATCCACCCGGAGTATCTGTGGATGACCGGCGGCGCGGCGATTCTGACCGCCCTGATCGCGCCGGTGATGCGGCGCCTGCGCAGCCTGTTCCTGCTGGCCGACGCGCTGGGGCTGGTGGCGTTCACCGTGATCGGTTGCCAGGTGGCGCAGATGATGCAGCTGCCGATCACGGTCGTGCTCATCAGCGGCATGATCACCGGGTGCGCGGGCGGGGTGCTGCGCGACGTGCTCTGCAACGAGGTGCCGCTGCTGTTTCGCAAGGAGCTTTACGCCAGCGTGTCCGTGGTGACCGGGGCCTTGTATCTGGGCGGGCAGTCGTTGGGGCTGTCGGCCAACGCGGCCGTGCCGCTGGCGCTGGCGGCGGGCCTGGCCCTGCGCCTGCTGGCATTGCGCTTTAACTGGCAGATGCCCAAGTTCGTGTATCGCGACGACTGGGACTGAGCCTGCCGCAGTGCTCGCCGCAGTGCCTCAGGTTCCGCCTACCGGGGGGCCGCGCCGGGCCTCTGCAACAATTTTCTTATTTGTGTTTCAATAAATTTCTAGTATCTTTCGGTCTCTCAACACATGCCTCGGGCAGTCAAGGGGAGCCGATTGGACGTAAAAGCGCCCGCCACGATTCCGTATTTTCTTCAGGAACAGATTCGTGAATTGATAGTGGACGGCACTATCCGGCCCGGTCAGCCCTTGCGCGAGCAAGAGCTGGAACAGCGATTCGGCACCAGCCGCAGCCCCATCCGCGAAGCCTTGCGGCTGCTGGAATTGGGCGGCCTGGTCACGCATATCCAACGCAAGGGCTTTCGGGCCACGCTCTATACCGAAACGCAAATCCGCCATCTGTACCAGCTGCGCGCCGAGCTTGAGGCCTATTGCCTGCGGCAATTGGCCGACATGGACGACCTGGCGCCGCTGGTGGCCGAGCTGCGCGGCTACGACGAGGCCATCGCCACATCGATGGCCAAGCAAGACGCGCGCGCCTGCATCGCCGCCGCGCGCGAGTTCTATCTGGCTTGCGCCCGCTACACCGGCAACACGCCGCTGACCAGCATGTTGAGCAAGCTTTACGAGCAGGTCGAGCCGCTGCGATTCCTGCTGGCCCGCCGCTCGATGGAAAACCACACCATCCAGTCGTACACCCACGGCATTACGCTGGCGCTGGCCAACCGCGATGTGGACCGCGCGGCCCAGCTCACGCGCACCTATGTGCACGAAGTGCTGCCCAGCATTATCGAGGCGTATCTCGAAGCCGCCGAACAGGCCGCGCAAGAGGCAAACCCGCGTTATCGCAGCGCGTAAACCGGCCGGTCAGGCCGGTTGCGCGCGGTCGGCGGAATTACTTGGCGAACAGCGAATCCATGTTCTTGAACGCCTTGAATTCCAGGGCGTTGCCCGACGGATCCAGGAAGAACATCGTGGCTTGTTCGCCGACTTCGCCCTTGAAGCGGATGTAGGGCTCGATGACGAATTCCGTGCCCGCGTCGATCAGGCGCTTGGACATGGCTTCCCACTGCTCCATCGACAACACCGCGCCGAAATGGCGGACCGGCACGTTGTGCGAGTCCACGGCGCTGGTCGCGTTGTGGCCGCATTCGCTGGGGGCCAGGTGGGCAACGATCTGGTGGCCGTAAAAGTTGAAGTCGATCCATTCGGGCGAGCTACGGCCCTCCGGACAGCCCAGCTTTTCGCCGTAGAAGGCGCGGGCTTCGGCCAGGTCGCGGACCGGAAAGGCCAAGTGGAACGGCGGCAGGTTGGTTTGGGCGGTCATGAAAACTCCGGGTCATTCAAAAAGTCGGACTGCGGATCCCCGCAGGGTGCAGCGTGCTGTATTTAGCACCAGCGCCTAGTTTAGGGATTGTTTTTTTGATTGAAAAACGATATTTTTTGTGCCTTAGACCCAAAAAAATTGATTGTTCGTGATCAAAGAATTCAAGACCTTCATTGCCGTGGCCCGGGATGGCACTTTCACCGGCGCCGGCACGCACCTGGGTTTGACGCAGTCCGCCGTCAGCGCCCAGATCAAGCGGCTGGAGGAATATCTGGGGGTGGCGCTATTTGACCGGGGCGCGCGCGCGGCGGTGCTGAACGCCCATGGCCGCGAGATGCTGCCGCAGGCCGAAGAACTGGTGGCCATGGCCGAGCGCCTGGTCACCACGGCCGGGGCGGGACACGTGAGCGGGTCATTGCGCATCGGCGCCATCGCCTCGGTGCAGCACGATTTGCTGGTGGACGCGCTGGGCCGCTTTCGGGCGGTGTATCCCGACGTGCGGGTGCGCATCGTGCCCGGCGTTTCGCTGTCCCTGCTGGGTCAGGTGGACGCGGGCGAAGTGGACATGGCGGTGCTGATCCGCCCGCCCTTCGCGTTGCCGCCCGAGCTGGGTTGGCAGCGCCTGCTGAGCGAACCCGTGGTGCTGGCCATGCCCGAGGCCATGCCGCTGGCGCCGTGGCGCGATGTGCTGGCCACGCAGCCTTTCATCCGCTACGACCGGGCGTCGTTCGGCGGGCGCGTGGTGGATATCTTTCTGAAGAAACACCGCATCAATGTGCACGAGGCCGTCGAACTGGACGAGATTGACGCCATCGCCAACCTGGTGCGGCACGGCCTGGGCGTGGCGCTATTGCCGCAATTGCGTGGCCTGGATCTGACGGGCTTGCGGCTGGTGCCGCTGGAGGAACATGCGTTTCACCGGGACATCGGCATCATCGGCCGCCTGCCTTTCGACAGCGGCAGCGTGCGCGAGAAAATGGCGGAATGCCTGGTGGCGGCCGCGCAGACCCCAACACAGCCACCGCCACGATCCTGAGCGCGCAATAAAAAAGCGCGTGGCCCGAACCGCGTACTTTGCGGACCGGGCCACGCGCCTGTCGGGCTTTACTGCCTTACAGCCGGTCGCAGCGGACCGTGATGGGGTGGCTGCGCAGCGTCGTCATGACGATGTCATCCACCTGGCCTTCCACGTCGGTGATCACGTAGCCGATCTGACCCTTGGTTTGCAGCGTCTGGCTGACGATGTTCAGCCCGTGTTGCGCCATCAGGTTGTCCAGCGTGCCCAACGCGCCCGGCGCGTTGCGGTGCACGTGCAGGATGCGGGTGGCGCCGGCCGGTTCCAGGTACGGCAGTTCGGGGAAGTTGACCGCGCCCTTGGTGGTGCCGGCTTGCAGGAAACGCACCAGTTTTTCAGCCACTTCGCGGCCGATGTTCTCTTGCGATTCCTGCGTGCTGCCGCCGATGTGCGGGGTCAGGATGACGTTGGGCATGCCGATCAGCGGGCTGGCCAAGGGCTCGTCCGCGCTCTTGGGTTCGGTCGGGAACACGTCCAGCGCCGCCCCGGCCAGATGGCCGGACTTCAGCGCCGCGTGCAGCGCATCGATGTCCACCACGGCGCCGCGCGAGGCGTTGATCAGGATGGACCCGCGACGCATGCGCGCGATGGTTTCCGCGTTCATGATGTTTTCGGTCGACTTGCCGCCCGGCACATGCAGGGTGACGACGTCGGCCTGTTCCAGCAGCTCGTTCAGCGTGCCGGCGGGGCGCGCGTTGCCCAGCGGCAGCTTGGCTTCGACGTCGTGATAGACGACGCGCATGCCCAGGCCTTCGGCCAGCGTGCTGATCTGCGAGCCGATGTTGCCGTAGCCCACGATGCCCAGCGTCTTGCCACGGGTTTCAAAGGCGCCCGCGGCGCTCTTGTCCCAATGGCCCAGATGCACGCGGGCATTCTTTTCGGGGATACGGCGCAGCAGCAAAATGGCTTCGCCCAGCACCAGCTCGGCAACCGAGCGGGTGTTGGAAAACGGCGCGTTGAACACCGGGATGCCGCGCTGCATGGCCGCGTCCAGGTCGACCTGGTTGGTGCCGATGCAAAAGCAGCCCACCACGCGCAGGTCGGGGCTGGACAGCAGGGCGGCATCCAGGTGCGTGCGAGAACGGATCCCCGCCACCTGCGCGCCGCGCAGGGCGTCGTGCAGCTGCGACGCCGGCAATGCGGCGGCGTGCGTGACGATATCGGTGTAGCCGGCGGCTTCGAAGACCGCGCGGGCGCTCGGATGGATGTTCTCGAACAGGACGATTTTTGCCATGACTGCCAGGGGGTGGTGAGAAGTACGTGTTATTTATTGTGGCGCATTTTTGCTGCACTGCAAGGAGTAGCCATTGAGGCGGTGTGGATGAATTGTTTCAACGGTAGGCCTCGTACACCTGCGCGCCGCCTTGCTTGTCCACCAGCAGCACGTCGTGCGGCGTCTTTCGGCCGCCGTATTCGGGGCCGTCCATGCCGGGCGATCCCAGCGGCATGCCGGGGGCGGCCAAGCCGGCCGCGTCGGGCTTTTCCAGCAGCAGGCGGCGCACGTCGCGCACCGGCACATGGCCTTCGACCGCATAGCCGTCGACCATCGCGGTGTGGCACGACCCGTAGTCAGCCATGCCCGCGTTGCGGCGGATGGGGCCGGTGTCCTGCACATCGTGTGTGGTGACGGTGAAGCCGTTATCGCGCATGTGCTTGACCCAGTCTTCGCAACAGCCGCAGGCGGGCGTCTTCCAGACCTCGACCTTGACGGGGCCTTGGGCCATGACGAAGGTCGGCGCGCACAGCGCGGCGGCAAGAACCAGGCGGGTGAGGCGGGAAACGTTCATGATGCTCCGATCGGGAAGAGAAATGAAAAATAGGCGCCGCGACCATCACGCTGGCCGTCACCGTGACCGTGATGATGACTGTGATGGTGCCGGCAGCGGCGTTGATGCGGCCACGGCCGTCAAAACCAGAATCGCACGCCGGCCATCAGCGCAGTCTGCGATCGGCTGGCGCCTGCGTCGGACGCGTAGCGCGCTGTCTGGCCGAACTTCCGGTCAAAGGATACGCCGATATACGGGGCGAATTCGCGTGTGACTTCGTAGCGTAGCCGGAACGACAGCGAGCCTTCGGACAGCCCCGAACCGATGCCGCGCGCGGGGTCGGACTTGCCGTACAGGCTGGCTTCGAGTTCGGGCGTGAAGATCAGTCGTTGCGTCAACAACAGGTCGTACTCTGCTTTTAGCGCCAGTGCCGTGCGACCCGACGCGCCCACGTAGGCGGTGGTTTCCAGTTCGATGTTGTAGGGCAGCACGCCTTCGATGCCGATGGCGGCCCAATTGCGCTTGGGGCCGGTGCCGATGTCTCGGCGCGCGCCCAGTTGCAGGTCCCAGAACGGCGAGACGGCGTGGCTCCAGAACGCTTCGACTTTACCGTCCGAGCCCTCGCCGTTCTCGCGTTCGCCTTCCGATTTGACCAGCAGCCGGTCGGTGGCCGTGCCGAACCAGAAGCGCCCGTCCCATTGCAGCGTGTTCTGGCCATCGCGGTTGCGTGACACGCCGAATTTGTCGAACAGCACCTGCCAGGCCGGCATGTCGTCCATCATGTGCGGGTGTATGCCGTAGCTGTCGTAGCCGCGTTCGGCCGCCCCAGCGGGGGCCGCCCCATCGCTGGCAGGCAGGCTGCCCACGGGCGGCGCGGCGGGGGCCGTCGGGGCGGCTTGGGGGGGGCCGTCGTGCTCCATGTCGCCATGGTCCATGTTGCCGTGATCCGTTGCGGCGGGGGCGGGCGCTTGCGCCGCGCCGTGATCCATGCCGGAATGATCCATCGCGCCATGATCGACATCGGCGGATTGGGCCGAGGCGACCGTCGTGGCCAGCGTTATCGACAGGGCGCACAGGCCCATCAGAGAGGTAAGGGGTCTCATCATTTACTCCACCACGACCGCTCTGAACATGCCGGCCTCCATGTGATACAGCAGGTGGCAGTGATACGCCCAGAGTCCGCGCGCGTCGGCGCTGACGCGGTAGCTCAGGCGCTGCGCCGGGTTCAGCGTGATGGTGTGCTTGCGCACCTGGAACGCGCCGTCGGGCGATTCCAGGTCGCTCCACAGGCCGTGCAGATGGATGGGGTGCGTCATCATCGTGTCGTTGACCAGCACGAAGCGCACGCGTTCGCCGTAGCGCAGCAAGATGGGTTTGGCGTCCGAAAACTTCACGCCGTTGAACGACCACATGTAGCGTTCCATGTTGCCCGTCAGGTGCAATTCGATTTCGCGCGACGGCGCGCGGTTGTCCTCGGGAGGATGCACCGAGTGCAGGTCCGCGTAGGTCAGCACGCGGCGGCCGTTGTCGCGCAAGCCCACGCCAGGGTCGTCCAGGCGCGTGGATACGACGTCCGGCAACATGGAATTGCCCACGCCGCGCTCCGTCGGGTACGGGTGTTTGACCTGCACCATGCCACCTTGCGCGGATGGCGTGGCTGGCATGGCATGCGTGGCGTCCGTGGCTTCCGTGGGGTGCTTGGCGTGCGCGTCGCCGTGATCCATGGCGCCGTGGCCCGACGCACCGGTGTCAGCGGGCACATCACCCGGCGCGCCATGCGCCATGCCCATGTCCATCATGCCCAGCCATTGCACGCGGTCCAGTTGCGGCACCTCGGCCTGCATGCCGGCACGCGGCGCCAGCGTGGCGCGCGCATAGCCCGAGCGGTCCATGGCTTGCGAGAATATCGTGTAGGCCCGCGCGTCCTTCGGTTCCACGATCACGTCATACGTTTCGGCCACCCCGATGCGAAATTCCTCGATGTCCACCGGCCGCACGTCCTGTCCGTCGGCGGCCACCACCGTCATTTTCAAGCCGGGAATGCGCACATCGAAGTACGTCATTGCCGATCCATTGATGAAGCGCAGCCGGATGCGTTCGCCCGGATTGAACAGGCCCGTCCAGTTGCCGGCGGGCGTCGCGCCGTTGGTCAGGAACGTGTAGGTGGCGCCCGACACGTCGGCCAGGTCCGTGGGGTTCATGCGCATCTGTTCCCACATCAGGCGCTCGGACAACGCGGGACCCCAGCCCCGGCTTTGCGCGTCGGCGGACAAACTCTGCACGCTGGGCTGGATGCCGTTGTAGTAGTCGGGCATCACGCGCAGCTTATTGAAGACGCGCATGGGATCTTCGTCCGTCCAGTCCGACAACAGCACCGTGTAATCGCGGTCCGCGGCGATGGCGGGCGGATGGTGAGGGTCGATGACAATCGCGCCGTACAAGCCGGTCTGTTCCTGAAAGCCCGAGTGGCTGTGATACCAGTACGTGCCGCTTTGGCGCACGGGAAACCGGTAGGTGAAAGTCTGGCCGGGGTCGATGCCGCCAAAGCTCAGGCCGGGTACGCCGTCCATGTCCGACGGCAGCAGAATGCCGTGCCAGTGGATCGACGTCTGTTCACGCAGCCGGTTGGTCACATGCAGCGTGACGGTGTCGCCTTCGCGCCAGCGCAGAAGCGGCGCGGGCAATTGGCCGTTGACGGTGGTGGCGCTGCGGGACGCGCCGGTGAAGTTCACCGGCGTCTCGCCGATTTCCAGATGGAACTCGGTGCCGCGCAGTTCGGTGGCGGCAGGGCCGGTGGAGGCCGCCAGCGCCGAGCGCCAGGCGCCCAGCGACGCCAAGGCGCCACCGGTGGCAAGGCCCTGTACAAAGCGGCGGCGCGAGAGAGCCGCGCGTGGGGCGGCGAAGGGCGTGTCGTGGCCGATACGCGGCATAGCGTCTTTCACAAGAATCCTTGATGGAATGACCGTGATGACACTGTAGGAAGGCGGCGGTGACCCGATCCTGTCGCGTAGATTACGTTTTTGTAATGTTCGACGTCCCGCCCGGCGGATACTGCTACGCCACGTCGTGCGGGAAATCGGACCGGAAGGCCCCCGGTCCACGCAGCGTGATGCCCACCACCGTGCCGTTGGCGTCCGACGTTGCGTCGACGTCGCCGCCGTGCATGCGGGCGATGGCGCGCACGATGGCCAAGCCCAACCCGTGGCCTTCGCTGCGCGGGGCGCGGCTTTGGCCCGACCGGAAGAACCGGTCGAAGATGCGGGGCAGGTCGGCGGCAGGAATCGGGGTGCCGGGGTTGCACACTTCGACCCTCGCGCCGCCCGGCACGGCCGAGCACAACACCACGATGTCCCGGCCGGCCGGTGTGGCTTTGATCGCGTTGGCGATCAGGTTGGCCAGCGCGCGGCGCACCAGCCCGGCGTTGGCCACCACCTTGGCATCGCCCTCGCAACGCAGATGCACGCCTTGCTCTTCCAACATCGCTTCGTAATAGTCCGCCACGCGGCGCGCCTCGGCGGCCAGCGATACCGGCGCCAGGTCGGCGGCCAGTTCGCCACGGTCGGCGCGGGCCAGAAACAGCATGTCGTTGACCAGCGTTTTCAAGTCTTCCAGTTCTTCCAGGTTGGATGCCAGCGCGTCGCGCAGTTCGGCGGCATCGCGTGGCGAGGACAGCATGACCTGGGTGCCGTTAATGAGCGTGGCCAGCGGCGTACGCAACTCGTGCGCCACGTCGGCGTTAAAGCCTTCCATCTGCTGGTAGGCCGCTTGCAGCCGTTCCAGCGTGCGGTTGAACGATATGACCAGATCATGCAGTTCGCGGTCGGTGTCGGCCAGCGGCAGCCGATGCGCCAGGTTGTCGGGCTGGATACGCGCGGCCTGCTCGGACAGGCGTCGGGTGGGCGCCATGCTGCGGCGCACCGCCCAGGCCGCCAGCACGACCGTCGCGCCGACCCACAGCGCGCAGATCAGCACCAGCGCGGTGCCGTAGGCGTACAAAAATTGCCCGCTGGTGCGGGTGCTGACGGCCACCGTCAGGTGGGCGCCGGGCAGGATGCGGTCGTTCATGGCCACGCGCAGGCCACGCATGCGGCCGCCGTCGGCGCTTTGCAGCACCACCTGCCGGCCGTCCACCGTTTCCAGCGTGTCGGGCGGCGGCCCGCCGTAGACGGCATGGCCTTGCGCGTCCACGATCCAGATGCCCAGCTGGCCCTGCCCGGCGCGCATCTCGTCGAAGGTGGCGGCCAGGTCGTGCAGGCCGCTGGCGCTGTTCTGCATGTCGATCAGGTGGTCGATCAGTTCAAGCTTGCCGCTGACCTCGGTAATTTCCTGGCGTTCCACTTCACGCTTCAACGCCCAGAACAAGGTCGCGCCCGCCAGGCTGGAAACCAGCAAAGCGATGGCGCCCAGCAGCAGCGTCAGTCGCGCCTGCATGGAGCGGATGCGGGGCGGGCGAGAGCGGGGCGGCTTCATGGGGGTGGCGTCATGCGGGCAGCGTTATCGGGCTAGCGACATGGGGCAGCGACATGGGGCAGCGACATGGGAGCAGCGATATGGGAGCAGCGACATGGAGGCAGCTTCATCGGCGCGGCCACTGGGCAGCCCGCGTCATGCCGACAGTGGCGGGTGGCGCGATTCCAGCACGTAGCCCATGCCGCGCACCGTGTGCAGCAGCTTGGTGTCGTACGGGTCGTCCAGCTTGCCGCGCAGGCGGCGCACCGCGACGTCGATCACGTTGGTATCGCTGTCGAAATTCATGTCCCACACCTGTTCGGCCAGCGTGGTGCGCGACAGCACCTGGCCCTGGCGGCGCAGCAGCAGCGCCAGCAGGCTGAATTCCTTGGCGGTCAGGTCCAGCCGGCGGCCGCCGCGTTGGGCGCGGCGGCTGGCCAGGTCCAGCTCCAGGTCGGCCAGCCGCAGCAGCGTGGGTTCTTGCGCGCGGCCGCGGCGCAGCAGCGCCTGCACACGCGCCAGCAGTTCAGAAAAAGCAAAGGGCTTGACCAGGTAATCGTCGGCGCCGCCTTCCAGGCCGCGCACGCGGTCTTCCACCGCATCGCGTGCGGTCAGCATCAGGATGGGGGTGTTTTTGCGAACCCGCACGGCCGCCAGAATGCCGAAGCCGTCCACGCCGGGCAGCATCACGTCCAGCACGATCAGGTCGTAGTCGCCTTCCAGCGCCAGATGCAGTCCGTCCACGCCAGTGCGCGCCAGGTCCACGACATGGCTCTGCTCCGACAAGCCCTTCTTCAGGTAGTCGGCCAGCTTGGGTTCGTCTTCGATGACCAGGATGCGCATGGCCGGGAATTTACCACCCGCGCCCCACCCGCGCGGCGCCCGCGCGGGGCCGAAAGGCCGGGCGCTGGCCGTGGCGCTGGGGAAGACGGGGGCGATCCGGCGCCCGCCGTGCGCGTCTACGCCGGGTCGTCGGCCCGGCGTCGGCGACGCGCCTTCTATGCCGCTTCGCCGATCGCGATGCGCTCCGGCGGAAAACGCAGGGCGAACACGCTGCCCTTGCCCGGTTCGCTGGTGATCAGCAGTTCGGCGTCGTGGCGCATGGCGATGTGCTTGGTGATCGCCAGCCCCAGGCCGGTGCCGCCCACCGCGCGCGAACGCCCGCGGTCCACGCGATAGAACCGTTCGGTGAGTCGGGGCAGGTGGCGGGCCGGGATGCCGATACCGGTGTCCTGCACGCTGTAGCGCGCGCCGCCATCGGCCTCGCGTTCCCAGCGTACGGTGATCGTGCCGCCGTCCGGCGTGTAGCGCACCGCGTTGGTCAGCAGGTTCGATAGCGCCGAGGTCAGTTCGGTTTCCGCGCCCAGCACGTCCAGCGTGTCGTCGATATGCCATTCCAGCACATGGCGGCCGCCCGACAGCGCCTCGATCTGCTGGCGCGCCTTTTGCAGCAGCGCGCCCATGTTGATGGCGCGCGGGTCGCTGCCCGGCGACGATTCCAGCGTGGACAAGGTCAGCAGGTCTTCCACGATGGCCTGCATGCGCTGCGCTTGCTCATGCATCATGTCGATGTACTGCGCGCGCTGTTCTTCGGGCAGCGCGTCAGCCGGCATGTCGCGCAGCGTTTCCAGAAAGCCGGCCAGCACGGTCAGCGGCGTGCGCAGCTCGTGCGACACGTTGGCCACGAAATCGCGGCGCGTCGTTTCCAGGCGCTCGATCTGCGTGACGTCGCGGGTAATAAGCAGCCGCTGATTGCTGGCGTAGGCGGTCAGCTGCATCATCATCAGCCGTTCCTGGCCTTGCTGGCCCAGGCGCACCAGGATGGGCTCTGGCCAGGCCGGGCGATGCGCGTATTCCACGAACTCGGGCGCGCGCAGCAGGTTCAGCAGGTTGTGGCCCCGATCCGCCGGCAGCCGCAACCCCAGATGCTGGCGCGCCATGCGGTTGCACCAGTCAATCTGAAAGTCTTCATTCAGCGTGACCGCGCCGTCCGGCAAGGCCTGGGCGGCGGCCAGCATGCCTTGCATGGTGTCGCGGGTTTCGGCCAGTTCCCTGGCGCGAGCGCGGGTATAGCGGTAAAGGGGAGCAAGGATGTCGTCCCATGGCCCGACCGAAGCGGGGGGAGAGGTGTCCGGGTGATTGGCCCAGTGGGATACCAGCGTCAGGCGCCAGCTGCGCCAGAGCAACATGGAGGTCAGCGCGGCGCAAAACACCAGCCAGCCCCAAGGATCTCCTATGAGCCATTGCGCCAGTAATGCAATCACCGCCCACAGGGCGACCAGGAAAAGTGTGCGCAGCCAGATCATCGTGCGGCAGTTTTACCGCGTGGGCAGCTGTGCCGTAAACCGGTAACCGCTGCCGCGCACCGTTTCGACGTGCGCGTCGTGGCCGCTGGGTTCCAGCGCCTTGCGCAGGCGGCGAATGTGGACGTCAACGGTGCGTTCTTCAACGAACACGTGGTCGCCCCAGACCTGGTCCAGCAGTTGCGAGCGCGAGAACACGCGTTCCGGGTGCGTCATGAAAAAGTGCAGCAGGCGGAATTCGGTGGGGCCGATCTGTAGCGACTGGCTGTTGCCCGACAGGCGGTGCGTGACCGGGTCCAGCTTCAGGCCGCCCACGTCGATGACGTCGTCGGTCAGCTGCGGCGCGCGGCGGCGTAGCACGGCCTTGATGCGGGCCATGAGCTCTTTGGGCGAGAACGGCTTGGTGATGTAGTCGTCGGCGCCGGCTTCCAGGCCGTCGACCTTGTCTTGCTCGGAGCCCTTGGCGGTCAGCATGATGACCGGGACGGCGCGGGTACGCTCGTCGTTGCGCAGCTTGCGCGCCATCGCCAGGCCGGAAGTGCCGGGCAGCATCCAGTCCAGCAGTATCAAGTCAGGGAGTTCGGCGCGGATAAGGGTCTGAGCCTGGTCGGCGTCGAAGGCGCGCAGCACTTTGTGCCCCGCGAAGGACAGGTTGACGGCGATCAGTTCCTGGATTGCGGGTTCGTCTTCGACGACGAGGATGGTGCTGGACATGGCGAATTTGGCACGCTTCTGAGCGCCGGCGCGGCGCGAACATTGCGATAGTATGGCCGCAATATTTCAGGTATGTGACCGCAGGGCGTCCCGCAGGCAGGTTCTTCGCGCCGCCGCTGGGGGCCGATAGGCTACCATTGCCACGATATATCGGGAATTCACCATGCAAAACCCCTCCGAATCGCAACATTCCGCGCAGGACAACGCCCAGTCCACGCATTTTGGCTTTCAAACGGTGCCTGAAGGCGAAAAGGCCCGCAAGGTTGCCGAAGTCTTCCATTCGGTTGCCCAGCGCTACGACGTCATGAACGATTTCATGTCGGCCGGCCTGCACCGCGTCTGGAAAGCCTTCACCATTGGCCGCGCCGCCATCCGCCCCGGCATGAAGGTGCTGGATATCGCGGGCGGCACGGGCGACCTGGCCAAGGCCTTCGCCAAGCGCGCCGGCCCCACCGGCGAAGTCTGGCTGACCGACATCAACGATTCCATGCTGCGCGTGGGTCGCGACCGCATGACCGACGCGGGCCTGTTGCTGCCCACCGCCGTCTGCGACGCCGAGCGCCTGCCGTTTCCCACCGGTTATTTCGACCGCGTCAGCGTGGCCTTCGGCCTGCGCAACATGACGCATAAAGACCGCGCGCTGGCTGAAATGGCCCGCGTGCTCAAGCCGGGCGGCAAGCTGCTGGTGCTGGAATTCTCGCGCGTGGCCAAGCCCTTGGCCCCCGCCTATGACTGGTATTCCTTCAATGTGCTGCCCTGGCTGGGCAAGAAGGTCGCCAAGGACGAGGCCAGTTATCGCTACCTGGCCGAATCCATCCGCATGCATCCCGACCAGGAAACCCTGGCCGACATGCTGCGCAGCGCCGGGCTGGAACGGGTGCAGTACTTCAACCTGACCGCCGGCATCGCCGCCCTGCACGAGGGCGTGCGCCTGGGCTGAGCCCGGCGTGTCCATCGGATGATTTGTCCCCCCACGGGGAACTTGTGGGGCGGCATCTTGTCCGTTATTCTTACGACATTCAGATTACTGTAAGAAAAGTCGCGAATAGGTCCCGCTGTCCGTGGGACTCCTTGCTGCTCGGGGCAGCGGGGGCGCGAGTACGAGGGAGCTAACTCTATGACCAAATTCTGTCTTTCGCGGTTTGTCGCCGCAGCGCTCATCGCCGTTTCCGGCGCGGCGTTGGTGACGGCATCGTTTGATGCCGAAGCCCGTCGTGCGGGTGGCGGCAGCAGCGTCGGCCGCCAATCCTCCAATGTGACCCAGCAGCGCCAGGCCACCACGCCGCCGGCCGCCGCCAACAACACGGCCGGCGCCACCGCCGCCCCGGCAGCCGCCGGTGCAGCCACGGCCGGTGCCGCGGGCGCCGCCGCCAAGAGCGGCGCGTCGCGCTGGCTTGGCCCCATCGCCGGCATCGCCGCCGGCCTGGGTATCGCCGCCTTGTTGTCCAGCATGGGCCTGTCGGGCGCGTTCGCCGAATTCCTCGGTTCCGCGCTGCTGATCGCCGCTGTTGTGTTCGCCGTCATGTTCATCATCCGCCGCCTGCGTGGCGCGGGTCCGCGTACGGCAACGCAAGGCGCGTTCAATGGCGCCAACAACGCACCCGGCCAGCAACAGCAGCCGATGTGGCGTGAAGCGCTCAAGCCCACCGCCGCCGCCGCTCCGGCCGCTGCCGCTGCCGCCCCGGTGGCGCCTCCGGCCGTGCTGCCCAAGGCCGGCGAGGACAACAACTGGTTCGTGCCGGGTGATTTCGACACGCCCGCCTTCCTGAAGCAGGCCAAGGAGCAGTTCGTGCGCATCCAGGCCGTGTGGGACAGCGGCAGCACCGATGGCCTGCGCGACTTCCTGACCGATGACCTGATTACCGAGCTCAAGCCGCAACTGGCCGAGCGCGGCGCAGCGCCCAACAAGACCGAAGTGGTCTTGCTGAACGCCGAAATGCTGGGTATCGAAACCGTGTCCGACGGCCACCTGGCAAGCGTGCGCTTCTCCGGCATGCTGCGCGAGGCCCCGGGCGCCGAAGCCTTCCGCTTCGAAGAAGTCTGGAACCTGTTCAAGCCCGCCAATGGCGGCTGGCTCTTGGCCGGCATTCAACAGATCCCCGTGGATCTGGCCAGCTAAACGCTGTTTGATCGGGGCTGACTCTGTCCTCCGTTGCCGGATGCCCCAGGGCATCCACTCGAACCGGCCCTAGAAGGGCCGGTTTTTCCTTGTCCCGTTGTACTAAACGCGGTCCCATCTAACCCGTTACACTCCCGATTTAGCCACTAATTGCGGCAAGCCCTGCCCCGGGGTGTTGCACACCGTCATGTTGCCTTTTTCCTTCTTGCCCACGCCCTCTCGAATGGCTGTCAGTGCGCTCAACGCCCTGTTGAGGCGCGAAGAATGGGCGCGCGAGCGCTTGGCGCGGCACGCCGGCAAGACGGTGCGTTTTGCGCTGGGTGGCTTCACGCTGGGCCTGACGATCGATAGCGAAGGCCTGGCGTCCCAGGCCGACCCCGCCGTGGTGCCGGATGTGACGCTGACGGTGGCGCCTGAAAAGCTGCCCCTGCCGCGTTTGGGCGCTGACCGTGAAACGCCAGATTTCGCACAGGCCACGCATATTTCGGGCGACGCCGCGCTGGCCCAGGTCGTAGCCGACCTTGCCAAGCAGCTGCGTTTCGATCCCGAAGACGCCCTGGCCCGCGTGGTGGGCGATATCGCCGCACTGCGCATCGTGGGCGGCGCCCGCTCGGCGGCCGATGGCGCGCGTCACGCCGGCAAGCGCCTGGCGGAAAATGTGTCTGAATACCTGGCTGAAGAAAGCGGCGTACTGGTGGGCCGCCCGGCGCTGGAGCAATGGCGCCTGGATCTGGCCGAGCTCACCGCAAGCGCCGACGCCTTGGCGCGTTCGGCCACCGCCCTGCAAACCCGTCTGGCGTCCGCCAGCGCAAAGCGGGGCGCCTGATATATGTTTCCCCTGCTGCGCCTTATTCGCATCATCGTCGTATCGCTGCGTTATGGCCTGGACGAACTGGTCCTGTCCAGCCTGAATCATCCGCTGGCCACCTGCCTGCTGCGCGTCATCCGCCTGGGCACCCGCCCGCGCCAGCCGCGTGGGCAACGCCTGCGCCTGGCGCTGGAATCCCTGGGCCCCATCTTCGTCAAGTTTGGCCAGGTGCTGTCCACGCGCCGCGACCTGATCCCGGCGGATATCGCCAACGAACTGGCCTTGCTGCAAGACCGCGTGCCGCCGTTCCCGTCCGCGCAGGCCGCGGCCTGCATCGAGGCCGCGCTGGGCGCGCCGCCTGAAAAGCTGTTCGCGCAGTTCGACGTGGACCCGGTCGCGTCCGCCTCCATCGCCCAGGTGCACTTTGCCGTGCTGCACGACGGCCGCGAGGTCGCCGTGAAAGTGCTGCGCCCGGGCATGCTGGGCATCATCGAAAAAGACCTGTCGCTGCTCAAGATCGTGGCGCGCATCATCGAGCGCCTGGGCGCCGATGGCCGCCGCCTGAAGCCGCGCGAAGTCGTGGCCGAATTCGACAAGTACCTGCACGACGAGCTGGACCTGGTGCGCGAAGCGTCCAATTGCAGCCAGCTGCGCCGCAATTTCGGCCCGGAATCGGGCCGCGGCGACATGCTGATCGTGCCCGAAGTGATCTGGGAATACACGGCGTCCACCGTGTTCACCATGCAGCGCATGTACGGCATGCCGGTGGGCCAGGTGGAACGCATGCGCGAGGCCGGGATCGACATCCCGACCCTGGCGCGCACCGGCGTGGAAATCTTCTTCACGCAGGTCTTCACCGACGGCTTTTTCCACGCTGACATGCACCCGGGCAACATCTACGTGTCGGATCGCCCCGACACGCTGGGTAGCTATATCGCGCTGGACTTCGGCATCGTCGGGTCGTTGTCCGAATTCGACAAAAACTATCTGGCGCAGAATTTCCTGGCCTTCTTCCACCGCGATTACCGCCGCGTGGCGCAGTTGCACATCGAGTCCGGCTGGGTGCCGGCCGACACGCGCGAAGAAGAACTGGAAGGCGCGGTGCGCGCCGTCTGCGAACCGTACTTTGACCGGCCGTTGTCCGAAATATCGCTGGGGCAGGTTCTGCTCCGCCTGTTCCAGACGTCGCGCCGGTTCAATGTCGAGATCCAGCCGCAGCTGGTGCTGCTGCAAAAGACGTTGCTGAACGTCGAGGGATTGGGCCGCCAGCTCGATCCCGACCTGGATCTCTGGAAGACCGCCAAGCCCTATCTGGAACGTTGGATGCGCCAGCGTGTCGGATTCAAGGGGCTGCGTCAAAGCCTGGAAAAAGAAGCCGTGCAGTGGTCGCAAATGCTGCCCGCTTTACCCAGGCTGGTCCATGACCACCTGAGCCGCCCGAACGTCTCGCCCGCGCTGCTGGCCGAGATGATTCACCTGCGGCGCGCCCAGGAACAGAACAACCGGCTGGTTGCAGCGCTGGTTGGGGTGTTGGCTCTTGCGATCGGGGTCGCAATCTGGGCCTTGACCCGATAGGCGGCGCGATGGTCTAGACGAACTCTGTCATGTTTCATTCATGAAACGGTCATCATAGCTTCGCGGGAAACGGCGAAAAATAGCGCTGCGGTGGATGAAAGCAGCGTCACTCGCCGGAAAGACGCGCGCGCCATTCATTAATTTCTATCGCCCCACAAGCGGGACGAATACAAGGGCAGACCATGCTTTATCCTGAACTCTTCAAGACCATGGAAGCCGTGCGCTGGAACATGGCGCACGACATCCCCTGGGGAGATTTCGATCGCAGCAAGCTCTCTGACGAGCAAGCGCAAACGATCAAAATGAACGCCATCACCGAATGGGCGGCGCTGCCCGCCACGGAGATGTTCCTGCGCGACAACCGCGGGGACAGCGACTTCTGCGCATTCATGTCGGTGTGGTTCTTTGAAGAGCAAAAGCACTCGTTGGTGTTGATCGAATACCTGCGCCGCTTCCGGCCCGACCTGGTGCCCACCGAAGAAGAGCTGCACAACGTGCGCTTTGAATTCGACGCGGCGCCCGAGCTGGAAACGCTGATGCTGCATTTCTGCGGCGAAATCCGCTTGAACCACTGGTATCGTCGCGCTGCCGAATGGCACACCGAGCCGGTCATCAAGGCCATCTACAAGACCGTGGCGCAGGACGAAGCCCGCCATGCCGGCGCGTACCTGCAATACATGCGCCGCGCGCTGCACGACCGTGGCCAGGACACCAGCGAGCAAGCCCGCCTGGCGTTCTCGAAGATCGGCGTGCTGATGGCGTCGGCCGGGCGCACGCAGCAGGCGCTGCACCCGACCAACCTGCACGTCAACAAAGACCTGTTCCCCAACGACACTGTGCAGTCGCGCCTGCCTGAGCCGGGCTGGCTTGAGCACTGGCTGGACACGCAGATCCGCTTTGACGGCATCTGGGAACAGAAGGTGGCCAGCCGCATTCTGCACATCCTGTCCAAGCTGATGGATCGCAGCTTTGAAACGGTGAAGGACCTGAACCGCTACCGCAAGGAAATGACGGCGCTGGTCGTACCGAAGGAAAAGCAGATCATCCTGGGCGGCGCCTGAACGCTAGTTTCGGGCGGTGGGCGCGCGGATATAATCGCCGCATGTCCGCCGCCCGTTTTGAATCCAAAGTCCTGTCCCGCGACGAATGCGTCGCCGCCGTTGCCGCCGGCCGCCTGCCCAGGCCGCTGGTGTTCACCAACGGGGTCTTCGACATCCTGCATCGTGGCCATGCCACGTATCTGGACCAGGCCGCGCAGTTGGGCGCGACCTTGGTGGTGGCGGTGAACACCGATGAATCGGTGCGCCGCCTGGGCAAGGGCGCCGAGCGCCCGCTGAACCGCATGGAAGATCGCGCCGCGCTGCTGGCCGCGCTGGGCTGCGTGACCGTGGTCACGTCGTTTCACGAAGACACGCCCGAAGCGCTGATCGGCCAGATCAAGCCCGACCTGATCGTCAAGGGCGGCGATTACGACATGGAAACGTTGCCGGAAACGGCCCTGGTCAAAAGCTGGGGCGGTCGCGCCGTGGCCATACCGTTCGAATTCCAGCGGTCCACGACGGCGCTGGTGAAAAAGATCCAGGGCGGCTGAGGCCGCGGGGCGTTGAGCCTACGCAGGGCATAAAAAAAGGCGGCTTGTGCAAGCCGCCTTTTTTGTCCGTAGCCCGTAGCCGATCCCACCGCATCCAAGCCCGATCCCCCGCCTCAGCGCGGTTCCCGCAGCAACCGGTTGATCGCTTCCAGATCCGTTTCCGCCAGGATGCCGCTGGTGGCCTTTAGCCGCAGCCCCGACAGCACCGTGCTGTAGCGGGCCAGCGCCAGATCGCGCTGCGTCGCGTACAACTGCTGCTGCGCATTGAGCACGTCCAGATTGATCCGCACGCCGACTTCGTAGCCGGTGCGGTTGGCCTCGACGGCGGCGCGGCTGGATTTTTCGCCGGCTTCCAGCGCCTGGATGCGGGCCAGTCCGCTGGTGACGCCCGTGTAGTACTGGCGCGCGGCCTGGATGGCCTGGCGGCGCGCGGTTTCGAAGTCGTGGCGGGCCTTTTGTTCCAGCTGCACCTTCTCGGTCACCTGGGACGACACACCGCCACCGGAATACAGCGGAATGGACAGCACCACGCCCACCGTGTTGTCGATGGGCTTGCCCGGCGCCGCGTTGCGCATGATGGCGTCACTGGCGCTGCCGCTGGTGGCGCGCAGGTTCAGGGTGGGATAGTGGCCGCTCTTGGCGATCTGGATTTCGCGGCCCGCGATGCGGGTCAGCAACTGCGCGCGCAGCACGTCCAGGCTGGACGACTCGGCTTGCGTGCTCCAGTCGTTCACGCGGGCCGGCTGTGGCGACGGCAGTTGCACGCCGTAGGGCAGTTCGGCCAGCGCGCCGGGCGCCGTGCCGATGATTTTGGCCAGTTCGTCGCGGCGCACGTCCAGGTCGTTTTGCAGACGCAATTCCTGTGCGACCACCAGGTCGTAGCGCGCCTGCGCTTCATAGGTGTCGGTAACGGTGGAATTGCCCAGCTCGAAATTGCGCTTGGCCGACTCCAGCTGACCCGCCACGGCTGCCTTCTCGGCCTCGGTCGCGGTCAGCGCGTCTTGCGCGTACAGCACGTTGAAATAGGCGTCCGCCACGCGCAGCAGCAGGTCTTGATAGGCCTGCTGCAACTGCACTTCGACATCGGCCACGATCAGCTTGGACTGCTCGTAGTTCTGCCACCGGCCCCAATCGAACAGCGGCTGCGTCAGCGCCAGATCCCAGACGCCACGGCCGCCGCTGTAGGCCACGCCCAGGCCGCGCGTGCTGCGCGTTTCCTGATATGCGCCGCCGGCTTCGGCCGAAATGAGCGGCAGCAGCAGCGAGCGGGCTTGCGGTTCTTTTTCCAGCCCGGCGCGATAGTTGGCGCGGGCGGCGGCATAGGTGGGGTCATTGCCCAGGGCGGCTTGCCAGACCTGGATCAGGTTCTGCGCAAATGCAGGCAACGGGCCGACGCTTGCGGCGGCGGTAAAAACCAGTAAAGCCGTAAGCAATCGGACGCGCATGATTTTCAACGATACGCCGGGCCGCCCCAGGGTGCCCGGGCCCCGATGCGGGGCTGGCACGGGGCGGCGGGGATAGGGTTTAGAACTTGAACTGGGATACCGCGACGCCGCGCAGCGGCTTGATCACGGTTTCAAACAGGTTCACCGTTTCAAAGCTGGCGGCGGTGGTGCGGGTGATGCGACAGGCCGTCATGACGGGGGCTTGGCCCACGATCACGACCAGACGGCCGCCCACGCGCAACTGGTACTTGAGCGCGTCCGGCACGACGGGCACCGAACCCGTGACCAGAATCGCGTCGTATTCGGTCGAGCCCCAGCCGTTGCGGGCGTCGCCGGTTTCGACCTTGACGTTGGTGACGTTGTTCATTTGCAGGTTTTGCTGCGCGAACGTCACCAGGCGGCTGTCGATTTCAACCGAGGTCACCTGTTGGGCCAGATAGCCCAGCAGCGCGGCCTGGTAGCCCGAACCGGTGCCGATTTCCAGCACGCAGTCGGATTTGGTCAATTGCAGGTCTTGCGCCAGACGCGCTTCAACCTTGGGGGCGAGCATGGTCTGGCGGGTGTTGACCGCATTGATTTCAAGCGGGAGTTCCAGGTCGGAAAACGCCAAGGCGCGCAGGGCCGGCGGAACGAATTGTTCGCGGCGCACATCGAACAGCGCTTGCAGCACGTTGGCGTCCAGGACGTCCCACGGGCGGATCTGCTGTTCCACCATATTGAAGCGGGCTTGTTCTACGTCGGGCAGGGTCGAAGCGTTCATGACGGTCAGGAAAAAACAGAGGAATCAGGCGGCCATTGTACCGATTCGTAGCGTCCTGTGACGGCGCTCGGGCCAAGCAGGCGTTTCAGCCCGGGTGACGATGCCTGAAACGACCGCGGCGCTTCGAAAAGCGCCGCGATAATCCGCAACCCCTGCTTGCATGGCGGGGCGCCGGGCCTGCTACCACCAGGCGTGAAAGTGGTGGACCGGCCCGTGGCCCGATCCTACCGACAGCCGTTCGGCGTGGCGGATCGCTTCGGTCAGGTAGGCCTTGGCGCGGCGCGCGGCCTCTGGTACGTCCCCGATTTGTGGCAGCAAGGCCGCCAGCGCGGCCGACAAGGTGCAGCCGGTGCCGTGGGTGTTGGCCGTTTCGATGCGGTGGCCGGGCAGTTCGATCATGCGGTCGCCGTCGTGCAGCAGGTCGATGGTTTCGTTGCCGGGCAGATGGCCGCCCTTGACCAGCACCCAGCGTTCGCCCGAGTGCGCCAGCTTGTTGCGCAGGCGTTCGGCCACGCGCCGCATTTCCTTGACGGTTTCCACTGGCCGCTCTTCCAGCAGCACGCCGGCTTCGGGCAGGTTGGGCGTCAGCATCGTGCACTGCGGCAGCAGCGCCTCGCGCATGGCGCCCACGGCATCGTTCTCCAGCAGCAGGTCGCCGCTTTTGGCCACCATGACCGGGTCCAGCACCACGTGCGCCGGGGTCCACTTGGCCAGCTTTTCGGCCACCATTTCAATCACCGGGTACTGGCCCAGCATGCCGATCTTGACGGCGTCGATGCGCACGTCGGTGAACAGCGTGTCGATCTGCAAGCCCACGAAGGCGGGCGGCACGGCCGAGATGCCGGTGACGCCCTGGGTGTTCTGCGCGGTCAGCGCCGCGATGACGGCGCAACCGTACGCGCCCAGCGCGCTCATGGCCTTGACGTCGGCCAGGATGCCGGCGCCGCCGGAGGGGTCGACGCCCGCGATGGTCAACGCGTTGGGAATGGGACGGGCGTTGCCGTCCTGTTGGCGCGAGCTCATTTCTGCGCGCCCGGGCCGCCGGTGATCAGCCCTTCGGTGGGCGAGCTGGGCGCGCCGCTGTACAGCTTCTTGGGCATGCGGCCGGCCAGGAAGGCCTCGCGGCCGGCTTCCACGCCCTTCTTCATGGCGCTGGCCATCAGGATCGGGTCTTGCGCGGCGGCGATGGCGGTGTTCATCAGCACGGCGTCGCAGCCCAGTTCCATGGCGATGGCGGCATCGGACGCAGTGCCCACGCCGGCGTCCACCACGACCGGCACGCGGGCCTGGTCGATGATCAGGCGCAGGTTCCAGGGGTTCAGGATGCCCATGCCCGAGCCGATCAGGGACGCCAACGGCATCACCGCCACGGCGCCCATGTCTTCCAGCATGCGGCACTGGATGGGGTCGTCGGTGCAATAGACCATGACCTTGAAGCCGTCGTCGACCAGGGTCTTGGTGGCCTTCAGGGTTTCCGGCATGTTGGGGAACAGCGTGTGCGGGTCGCCCAGCACTTCCAGCTTGACCAGGTCATGGCCGTCCAGCAGCTCGCGCGCCAGGCGCAGCGTGCGCACGGCGTCGTCGGCGCTGTAGCAGCCGGCCGTGTTGGGCAGCAGCGTGAATTTCGACGGCGGGACGTAGTCCAGCAGGTTCGGTTCACCGGCGTTCTGGCCGATGTTGGTGCGCCGGATGGCAACGGTGACGATTTCCGTGCCGCTGGCATCCAGCGCCGCGCGGGTCTGTTCGAAGTCTTTGTACTTGCCGGTGCCGACAAGCAGGCGCGACGAATAGGCGCGCCCGGCGATGGTGAGGGTGTCTTGTGTGGTCATGGCGGTGTTTCAAAGGGCGGGTGCGCGCAGCGATACCCGCGGGAGGCTGACTGAAAGGCTTTCGCGAATGATAAAGCACGATGTCGCGCCGCATGCGGATGTCCCTGGGAAGCCGCGTTCCGTTTTTCAAGGATTGCGGCAATTACCAAGCAGGGATCAGCAAGAAGGGATTGCCAAGAAGGGATCACCAGGAAGGATTCAGCAAGAAAGGATCAGCAAAGAACGGATCAGCAAGGAACGGATCAGCAAAGAAAGGATCAGCAAAGAAAGGATCAGCAAAGAACGGATCAGCAAAGAACGGATCAGCGCAGCCGGTCCAGATCGGCGCAGATGGCCTCGGCCGCGTCGATCAGGCGCGGGCCCGGCCGATACAGCGCGTCGGCATCCACGCCGTACACATGCCCCAGGCGGGCGGCGGGTAGCCCCAGCGCCTGCCACGCGGCCAGGTTGCGGGCGGTGTCTTCAGGCCGGCTCACGCCTGCCAGCACGGCCTCGGGCCGCGCGGTCAGCACGCCTTCCAGGCTGACCTGGGGGGCCACGACGGGCGCCTGGCCAAAGACGTTGACGCCGCCGCAGATGCGCAGCGCGTCGCTGACGATGCTGCTGTCGTTCAGGGTGTAGATCGGGTCCAGCCCGGCCTGGACGAAGACGCGCACCGGGCGGCGTCCAGCGTAGCGAGCGGTCAGGGCGGCCAGGCGCGCGCGCAGTTGCGCGGCGGCCGGTCCGGCTTGCGCCTGGGTGCCGAACAACACGCCCATGCGTTCCACGGCGTCGGGAATGGCGGCCAGCGTCAAGGGGTCGCTGTAGAACACCGGCACGCCCAGCTTGTCCATGACACGCACGACAGGTTGCGCGGCGCTGGGTTGCCAGGCGATCAGCAGGTCGGGGCGGACGGCGGCCACGCGCTCGGCGTCGGGTTGCGTGCCGTCGCCGATCACGGGCACCTGGCGCGCGGCCGGGGGGTAGTCGCTGCCGCGGATGGTGGCGGCAAGATAGTCGCCCGCGCCGGCCGCGAATACCAGTTCGGTCGCATGCGGCGCCAGCGTGATGGCGCGGCGCGCGGGCGCGGCCAGCGCCACGGCGCGGCCCTTGTCGTCCTGCGTGTGGATGGCGGTGCCGGCGGGCGTTGCGGCCGGGGTAGCGGCCGGGGTACTGGCCAAGGGTGCGGACGACGTTGCGGCCGAGAGTACGGCCGACGTTGCGGCCGAGGATGCGGCGGAGGATGCGGCGGAGGATGCAGCGGAGGATGCAGCGGAGGATGCGACCGACGTTGCGGCCATGGTCGTCGCCGAAGCCAGCAGGGCGCCCTGGGCCAGCACAAGGCCCAGGGACCGCTTCAGGGACCGCCCCGGGCGGGGGCGGGTCAATGCGCGTGCGAACGTCATGCAAGAGCCGATAAGGTCAGCAAAGAACGCCGACTATATCGGATGTCCGCCATCAATAGCGCAGCGTGAGCGAGGCGTAGAAATTGCGGCCCGGCGCCGGGTACAGGTTGTAGTTGGCAACCGGCCCCAGCATTTCGAACGACGCATTGCCGCCGCGTATGCCGTAGGTGGCGTACTGGCGATCAAAGATGTTGTTCACGCCGATGGCGCCTTCGACGTTGCGCGTGAACTTGTACGCGACCTTCGTGTTGAACAGCACGTAGGCGTCCAGTTCCTTGTCGAACTGGTTGGCCTGGTCGTTGTCCATGCGCGACTTGCCCACATACTGCGCCGACACGTTCCACAGGAACGCATCGGTGGGGCGCCACGTCACGCCCGCGTTGGCCAGCCACTTGGGCGCCAGCGGCACGGTCTTGCCGGCCAGGTCCACGCCCGCGTAGTTGCCCGAGCGGAACTGCGCTTCCATCCAGGTCAGGTTGGCGTCCAGCGTGACGCTGCTGGACACGGCGGTGCGGCCTTCCAGTTCGATGCCTTGGCGGCGGGTCGGGTCCAGGTTGGTGTTGGCGCCGGTGCCCGGACCCCACATGCCGTCGGCCAGCGGGTTGTACTGGATTTCGTTGGTCAGGTCATAGCGGAAGTACGACAGGCGGGCGCTGCTGGCGGCGCCTTGCCACGTCACGCCGATTTCCTTGTCGGTGGACGTTTGCGCGGCCAGCGGGCTTTGCACCGACAGCAGTTCGTCGGCGTTGGGCAGGCGGAAGCTGCGGCCGACCTTGCCGTACAGGCCGAAGCCGGCGGACAGGTCCTGGCGCACGCCCAGTTGCCAGGCGGTCAGGTGGTTGCTGCGATCCGACGGGGTGCCCGAACCGCTGAGCACTTCCAGGTCGTCCGACGCGTACTGACGGCGCACGCCGGCCGTGACCGTGGTGCTGTCGGTGGCGCGGAACAGGCCTTCGGCGAACAGCCCGTACTGGTGCTGGCGCGACTGCCACTTGGACGGTTCGAAGTCGTAGTAGGCGTTCTGGTTGGCGGTGGTCTTCGATTCTTGCGCGTCGGCGCCGAACACCAGGCTGTGGCCGCCGTTGATCGGCAGGCGATAGCGCACGCTGGCGATGTTCTCTTCCAGCTTTTGGTCGCGCAGCGTGTCGCCAAAGCCGTCATACGTCAGGCCGTTCAGCTTCTTTTCGCGGGTGGACAGGTCGGCGTACAAGGTGCCCACGCCAATGGCCTGCTCGACTTGCAGGCCGAAGGTGGTGGACGTGGTCTTGACGAAGTCCACATCGTTCTTCGCGCCGCGCGGGTCGTCCTGGAATTCGTTCACGCCGGTCGACGGGCTGATCAGGCGCGGGCCGGGCAACTCCAGCTTTTGCGTGGTGGTGCGGCCGTACAGCCGGATCGAGCCGTTGTCGTGGCGCAGCGTGATGCCGCCGCCGCCACCTTCGCGGCGCTCGCCGCTGTGGTCGCGGTAGCCGTCGGTGTGCAGCGATTGCAGGTAGGCGTCAACGCCCACCTTCTGGTTGTTCATGGCGACGGCCGCGTCGTACTGGCGCAGGCCATAGCTGCCGAACGTGGCGGTGGCGCGGGCGGTGACCGGTTCTTTCGAGAAATCGGACCGGGTGATGATGTTGATCACGCCGCCGGTCGTGCCGCCGCCGTATTGCACCGAACCGCTGCCGCGCACGATTTCAATGCGTTCCACCTGGTCCAGCGGCACCACGCCCAGGCTGGGGGCCGACAGGTCGTTGGTGTTCTGCTTGACGCCGTCGATCATGATCAGCGTGTTGCTGGCGCCCGTGATGCCGAAGCCGCGCAGGTCGACAATCGCGTTGTCGCTGGAGCTGCTGGTGTTGATCAGGTTGACGCCGGCCTGCGTCGACAGCAGGTCCTGCATGGTGCGCGCGCTGCTGGCGGCGATGTCCTGGGCGGTGATCACCGAAATCGATATTGGCAGCGTGCGGCCGTCGGTCGGCACGCGCTGGGCGGTCACGATGACCGGGTCGAGTTCGGAGGGGGCAGCTTGCTGGGCGGCGGCGATGGCCGGAGCGGAACAGAGCAGGGCGCCGGCGTAACGCCGGATAGAGCGGGCTTTCATCTACATAACCTCGATGCGACCCGCGACCCCGCAGGCCAATCACGATGGAAGGACGTCCGCGCGCCACGGCGCACCAGGCTGGCCTGGCGGCGGCGACGGACTTCCTGACGAGCGAACTGGCCGGTATCGGGCTGCCATGGGCTTGAAAAGCGCATGGGGACCGTTGCGGGGGCAGCACAGGCTGGACGCGGGGCTTGCCGGCTGCCTGCTGGGGGGCAAAGCGGCGCGGCGGCCCGGGCGGGCATCTTCCTGTTTCCCGTTTACCTTTCGCACGCGGACAGGCAAGTGTTGTGTTCTTGCCAGCCTGATGCGCCGAAAGCACCGGTTCGGGGCCGAAACTGTATCACCCGAGGGCGCGAGAGACCCCGTTTTGTTACGATCAGGGCTTGTTTTTTCGGCGTTTTTCGCTTTTTAGCCACATCCGCGCCGCTGTTGGCCAACTTTATCTGGACCTGCCCGTGTCGTATCCCCGCCTGCCGTACCCGCCCGAAGCCTATACCCAGGGTGGCGAATTCGCCCGCCTGCTGGGCAAGCGCATCCTGATCCTGGACGGCGCCATGGGCACCATGATCCAGCGCTACAAGCTGGGCGAAGCCGACTTCCGGGGCGAGCGTTTCGCGGCCCACGGCAAAGACGTCAAGGGCAACAACGAGCTGCTGTCGCTGGTGCGCCCCGATGTCATTTCCGAGATCCATCGGCAATACCTGGAAGCGGGCGCCGACGTCATCGAAACCAACACCTTCGGCGCCACCACCATCGCGCAGGGCGACTACGACCTGCCGGAACTGGCCTACGAACTGAACTTGGTTTCCGCGCAATTGGCGCGCCAGGCCTGTGACGCCTACAGCACGCCGGACAAGCCGCGCTTCGTGGCCGGCGCCCTGGGCCCGCAGCCCAAGACCGCGTCGATCTCGCCCGACGTGAACGACCCCGGCGCGCGCAACGTCACGTTCGACGAATTGCGCGTGGCCTATATAGAACAGTTGAACGGCTTGCTGGACGGTGGCATCGACATCGTCCTGATCGAAACCATTTTCGACACGCTGAACGCCAAGGCCGCCATCTTCGCCACCGAAGAAGTGTTCGAAGCGCGTGGCATCCGTCTGCCCGTCATGATCTCGGGCACCGTCACCGACGCGTCCGGCCGCATCCTGTCGGGGCAGACCGTTGAAGCCTTCTGGAACTCGGTGCGCCATGCGCGCCCCATCACCATCGGCCTGAACTGCGCGCTGGGCGCGGCGCTGATGCGCCCGTATGTGGCCGAGCTGTCCAAGATCTGCGACACCTACGTCTGCGTGTATCCCAACGCCGGCCTGCCCAACCCCATGGCCGAAACCGGCTTTGACGAAACGCCGGCCGACACGTCCGCGCTGCTGGAAGAATTCGCCCGCGCCGGCTTGGTCAACATGTCGGGCGGCTGTTGCGGCACCACGCCGGACCACATTCGCGCCATCGCCGACAAGGTCACGGCGCTGACGCCGCGCGTCGTGCCGGACATTCCCGTCAAGACGCGCCTGTCCGGCCTGGAAGCGTTGAACATCGACGAGGACACGCTGTACGTCAACGTGGGCGAACGCACCAACGTGACGGGCAGCAAGATGTTTGCCCGCCTGATCCGCGAGGAAAAGTACGACGAGGCGCTGGCCGTGGCGCGCCAGCAGGTCGAGAACGGCGCGCAGATCATCGACATCAACATGGACGAGGCCATGCTCGATTCGGTGGCCTGCATGCACCGCTTCCTGAACCTGATCGCGTCCGAGCCCGACATCGCGCGCGTGCCGGTGATGATCGACAGTTCCAAGTGGGAAGTCATCGAAACCGGCCTGAAGTGCGTGCAGGGCAAGGCGGTGGTCAACTCCATTTCCATGAAGGAGGGGATCGAGCCCTTCCGCCATCACGCCCGCCTGTGCCGCCGCTACGGCGCGGCCGTGGTCGTCATGGCCTTTGACGAATTGGGCCAGGCCGACACGCTGGAGCGCCGCAAGGAAATCTGCGGCCGCGCGTACAAGATCCTGGTCGAAGAAGAAGGCTTTCCGCCGGAAGACATCATTTTCGACCCGAACGTTTTCGCGGTCGCCACCGGCATCGACGAACACAACCATTACGCGGTGGACTTCATCGAAGGCACCCGCTGGATCCGCCAAAACCTGCCCCACGCCCGCATCTCGGGCGGCGTGTCCAACGTCAGTTTCTCGTTCCGCGGCAACGAGCCGATGCGCGAGGCCATCCACACCGTGTTCCTGTATTACGCGGTCAAGGAAGGCATGACGATGGGCATCGTCAACGCCGGCCAGCTGGGCGTGTACGCCGACTTGGACCCCAAGCTGCGCGACCTGGTCGAAGACGTGGTGCTGGACCGCCCCGACCCCGTCGGCAAGACGGACCCGTCCGACGAACGCACGCCCACCGAACGCCTGGTGCAGTTTGCCGACAGCGTGAAGGGCTCGGGCGCCAAGCGCGAAGAAGACCTGACCTGGCGCAAGGCCGACGTCGAGCAGCGCCTGTCGCACGCGCTGGTGCACGGCATCACCACCTTCATCGTGGAAGACACCGAAGAGGTGCGCCAGAAGATCTTTGACCGGGGCGGTCGCCCTATCGAGGTCATCGAAGGCCCGCTCATGGACGGTATGAACGTCGTGGGCGACCTGTTCGGCGAAGGCAAGATGTTCTTGCCGCAAGTGGTGAAGTCGGCGCGCGTCATGAAGCAGGCCGTGGCCCATTTGATTCCCTTCATCGAAGAAGAAAAGCGCCAGATCGCGGCGGCCGGCGGCGACGTGCGCGCCAAGGGCAAGATCGTCATCGCCACCGTCAAGGGCGACGTGCACGACATCGGCAAGAACATCGTGTCTGTCGTCTTGCAATGCAATAACTTCGAAGTCGTGAACATGGGCGTGATGGTGCCCTGCGCGCAGATCCTGGAAAAGGCCAAGGAAGAAAACGCCGACATCGTCGGCTTGTCAGGCCTGATCACGCCCAGCCTGGAAGAGATGGCCTACGTGGCCAGCGAAATGCAGCGCGACGATTACTTCCGCAGCCGCAAGCTGCCGCTGATGATCGGCGGCGCTACCACCAGCCGCGTGCATACGGCCGTGAAGATCGCGCCCAACTACGAAGGCCCGGTCATCTATGTGCCCGACGCCAGCCGCTCGGTCGGCGTGGCCACCAACCTGATGTCGGACCAATCCGAAACGTACCTGGCCGAGCTGGCCAAGGAATACGAGGAAGTGCGCCGCCGCCACGCCAACCGCAAGGCCACGCCGATTCTGCCGCTGGCGGACGCGCGCGCGTCGCGCCCCGTCATCGACTGGGACAACTACACGCCGCCGCGCCCCAAGTTCATCGGCCGTCGCACGTTCAAGAGCTATGACTTGGCCGAGATCGTGAAGTACGTGGACTGGGGCCCGTTCTTCCAGACATGGAGCCTGTTCGGCCCGTTCCCCGCCATTCTTGATGACAAGGTCGTGGGCGAGCAGGCCCGCAAGGTCTATGCCGATGGCCTGGCCATGATGAAGCGCATTGTCGAAGGCCGCTGGCTGACGGCCAACGGCGTCGTGGGCTTCTACCCGGCCAACAGCGTCAACGACGAAGACATCGAAATCTACAAGGACGAAACGCGCAGCGAGGTGCTGTTCACGTATCGCAACCTGCGCCAGCAGGGCGCCAAGCGCGAGGGCGTCAGCAACAAGTCGCTGGCGGATTTCATTGCGCCCAAGTCGTCGGGCAAGATGGACTACATCGGCATGTTCGCCGTCACGGCGGGCATCGGCATCGAGAAAAAGGAAGCGGAATTCGAGAAGGCGCTGGATGACTATTCCAGCATCATGTTGAAGTCGCTGGCCGACCGCCTGGCCGAAGGCTTCGCCGAATGCCTGCATGCCCGCGTGCGCCAGGACCTGTGGGGCTACGCGCCCGACGAGGCCCTGTCCAACGAAGACATGATTGCCGAAAAGTACGTGGGCATCCGCCCCGCGCCAGGCTACCCGGCGTGCCCGGAACACGTGGTCAAGACCGATATGTTCCGCGTGCTGGACGGCAGCGACATCGGCATGATGCTGACCGACAGCTACGCCATGTACCCGGCGTCCAGCGTGTCGGGCTTTTACTTCAGCCACCCGCAATCGCAGTACTTCAACGTCGGTGTGATCGGCGAAGACCAGCTTGAAGACTACGCCAAGCGCAGCGGCCGCGGCATTGAAGACCTGAAGCGTACGCTGGCGCCAAACCTGGGGTGATCCCCGCAGGCGCGCCGGGGCGCGCCTGAGTTCCTTACCAGTCTGTTATAGGCGGGCCGGCCCAGTCGATGGGCCGGCCCGCCGTGCTTTGGTTCGCGGGAAGAGGCCAAAAAGATATCTGAGCCCTTTCGGACCGGTATCGGACTGGTATCGGAGTGGTATAGGACTGGTATAGGAAGAATCAGAATATATATGTCTACGTATGTATTCCAGTTAATAAGCAGAAGCCGCAAGTAACATCCCCTTCAAGCTTGAATGTCTATTTAAATTCAACGCTTTACGTTCATGTGCGGTCGATGGTGGTATCTGCTGGCGTCGAATCACAGTTGCAACATCAATAATAAAAAACGCCGGCTTGTCCGAGTACGTAAGGCTTTACTTTCAATTTCCCTGTAGTAATCGGATGCTGTGCCGTTATCGGTCGTCGTGTCATTTCCTGTGCTTTTCAATGCTAGGAGAACGAGATGAAGATGCGCGCTGCGCTTATCGAAAAGATCCTGATCAAGAAACTGGAAGCGAATATCAAGTGGCAGGCGATTGCAGATGCGCTCGGACTGCCCCTTGCCAAGGCCACCGCGGCATGCCTGGGCCAGATGCCGTTGTCCGAACTCAACGTCGGCAAATTGGACGGCCTGCTGAGCTTGGGCCTGACCAACACGGAAAAGCTGATTCTTCAGACGTCGCCCGACCGGGGCTCGCTGGAAGCCCTGATTCCCACGGATCCCGCCGTCTATCGCTTCTATGAGTTTCTGCTGATCTATGGGTCCACCCTGAAGCAGCTGATCTCGGAAAAATTCGGCGATGGCGTCATGTCCACTACGGATTTTGACCTGGTGGTGGACAAAACCGAAGACGCGGGCGGTCCCCGCGTGCGGCTTCAGATGACGGGCAAGTTCATGCCGTTCACGATGAACTGAATCCCGTGCCGCGCGGGGCCGTGACAGGCGTCGCGGCCCCGCCTTTCATAGCTGGTCAGGCCCGCGAGGCCATCCCTCGATCAGACCCCTGCAAGCCCCTTCCGTCACTCACCAAGGAGGACGAGATGAGCGTCACTGTAATCCGCAATCTTGCCAAAGCGCCCGATGGAAAAACCATCGCCGACGTGGCCAAAGTCGGCCGGTATTTCCGCCATCCCGATTCCGCGCGGATCGTTTATCCCACCATCGTGCAGCAACCGCTTGGCACCTTGCCCGCCGGCAAGAGTCTGCGTGTCGCAATCGTGGGCGCGGGCGCGGCAGGCATCGCTGCCTTGAACGAGCTGTCGCGCATGGTGAACGACACGACGGGGACGGTGAACGTCTCGCTGTATGAATCGGACCCGGACAGTTTTCTGTTCGATCTGGCCCGAGGCTTGACCGTCAAGGGTAAGAAGGCAGGCCGTGTCCTGGCCGTGCAGTCCGATGACCGCACGGTGTACGAGGTGGGCGCGATGCGCTTTCCGGAAAGCGCCGGCCTGACCTGGCAGTATGCGCAGCGCGTGTTCGGCGCGGCAGCGAAAGTGCAGGTGTTTCCCAATCCGGGCAAGATCGCTACGGAATTCGTATTCGGGCACCGCGCCGACCGCTACAAGGGCAATGCGTGGCAGGACCCCGATTCGCCCACGCGGGCGGTCCGCGACCTGGTGTCGTCGCGCTTGGTCGGCGACGGCGTGCCGGCGCTGCTGCCCATTGGCCCGCGCACGCCGCTCGATGTCATTCGGATCCTGACCACGGATACCAGCTCCGATGCGCTGTTGCAGGAAGTCGACCGGGACTGGAAACGATTTATCGCGGACAACGATGGCACCACACTGGAAGGCGCCGTGCGCACCATCATCCGGGAGTACGGCGCGTCTTTGCCCGCACTGCCGGGCCTGAGCCCCGACGATACTGAAAACTACTATGTAGAACTGTTTGCCCGATTCGGATTCGGCACGGGCGGATTCAAATCGCTGTTCGGCATCTCCATCGTCGAAATGATGCGGCTGGTTCTTTGGGATTATTCCAACGAATACACCTTGCCCGTGGTCGAGAACGTCGACTTCATCCGCCAGCTTTACACCACCACGCTGGCCAGTGCACCGGCAAATAAATTCAGCGTCACCCCGATTCAAGGTCGCGTGTCCGACGTGTTCCACCGCAAGGTTTCCGGGGCGAACACCGCCGTGGTCGCGCACTATGCGCCCGGCGGCGACAAGCTGCTGGACCAGTCATTCGATTACGTGATTCTGGCGCTGCCGCACGAACAACTGATCGGCCTGGTGACCCGGGCCGGCTATGCCACGCAGCCCAGTGCCAGCGTCACGTTCGGCGATCAAACTATGGGGCTGGAAGGACGCGCGTTTACCGACGTGTTGCCGCCCTTGCTGCTCAGCACCACCAGCGACATTCCGAACGCCCGCGCCGTCACCGCGATCAGCATGTTGCGCATGGTGCGGTCCTCGAAAATCTTCGGCACGATCAGCAATGCCGATCTGGCTAACCTGCCGATGCTGACACTACCGGGCGGTGTTTCGGAACCCATCAAGGCCGTCGTGTCCGATAGCGGCCTGGCCACGAGCTACATCGTGCCAAGCTCGATCAGCGCGGATTATTCCAGCGTGCTGGCAAGCTACACCTGGGACGACGACTCCACCCGCCTGCAACGCGACTTCGGTGCGTATCCGCAAAACCCGCCGGCAAGCGCGGGCGAAAACGACGCCAACGGCATGTTTACGCGCATGATCAATCGCGCCGACAAGGACATCAAGTTTCCCGGCGAAGACGTCTACAAGCGCTGGTGGTTTGTCGATATCCTGAAAAAGATCCAGGTGCAGAACCGCTTTGTGTTCGACTGGACGACCAATGGTTCGGCCGGCGGCTTCAAGCTTGACCTGAGCGGTGACCACTACCAAAGCAATTTCTGCTTTCGCTATCACACGCACGCCCAGCATCCCGAGCTGGACAGCCGCTTCTTCATCGCGTCTGACAGCTTCAGCCACCTGGGCGGCTGGCTAGAAGGCGCGTTCATGAGTTCGGTCAACGCGGTGGCGGGTCTGGTGTTGTCGGCTAACGGGGGCAATGCCGCCAGCCTGAACAATGAAGCCGCCAAGGTCTTCACCACGCTGGAGTCGGTGGTCTACACCGCGCCGCCAACGCCGCCTGCGGGAACGTCGGCCCTTGTCCGGCTCGGTCCCAACGACCCGTTGATGCGCGCTTTCAGAGAGATCTTTGCCATGTACGGCCCGACGATGAAGACGCTGCTGTCCGAACGGTTGGGCGATGGCGTGATGTCGACGACGGACTTTCGGATAAGCGTCGACCGGATTCCCCACGCGGACGGCGATCGCGTGGCAATCGAACTGAGCGGTCGCTTCGAGCCTTTCGATGCGTGACACATAACGGGCGCAATCATGCGCGCCGTGGTGGGCGCCGCAGCAGGTAAGACCAGGTCGAGGCGCACCGGCGCAAGCACGATGCCTCGACCCGTTTGTTTGTCACGCGTGTCGTCTATCGTCAGGCCGACGGCGGGGCGATGCGGCCCAGGATGCGTTCAAGGGTCAGCCCAATCGCCAGCACCGCGCGGTCTGCGTTCGGCAGCGCGTCTATCTCCAAGCCCACGGGCAAGCCTTCTTTCGACAACCCGGCCGGGATGCTCAAGCCCGGCAGCCCGGCGTTGCTGCCCGGGTCCACGTTGCGGGCCAGTCGGCTGAACGCTTCGAAGCTGCTGGCCTGCGGCGTAGCGGGCAGCGGCAGGATCGGCAGCGTGGGAAACAGCAGGCCGTCCAGCCGGTGTTCCTTGAACGCGCGGCGATAGACGTCGATGAGTTCATCGCGCTGGTGCGAGATCACGCGCTCGTACAAGGGTTGCAGCGCCAGTACCTGACCATCCGGGGTGGGCAATACGCCGGGCACGATCAAGCCTTCAAAAATGCCTTTGACGTCGGGGCTGGATATCCGCGCCACCACCTCGTCAAAGCTCACGCCCGTGTCGTAGCGTTGCAGGTAGTCGGTCAGGTCCGGCTTTTGTTCATACAGGCATAGCGGCATGCCGACCGCGGCGTTGGCGGCAGGCAGCTCGGGCATGTCGATCTCCACCAACTGCACGCCCGCGTCGCGCAGCTTTTGCAGCGCGGCGTGGGTGACCTCGCGCACCTGGGGTTCCAGGTCGTTCCAGAAATAGCTGGCCAGGCCCAGGCGCACGTTTTCAGCGGCAAGGGGCGCAAGCGGTGCGTTGTCGTCGGCCAGCACGGCATCCAGCAGCACGATGTCGTCCATGCTGTTGGCAATGGGGCCCGGGGTATCGCGGGTATGCGAAATGGGCGTGATGCCCGCGCCGTCATAGCGCCCGACGGACGGCCGGAACCCCACGGCGCCGTTCACCGACGCCGGCAGCCGCACCGATGCGCCGGTGTCGGTGCCCATGGCGGCCGGCGTCAGGCGCGCGCCCACGGCGGCGCCGCTGCCCGACGACGAGCCGCCTGCGATGCGGCTGGTGTCATAGGCGTTGCGCGTGCCGTCTCCCAACGGGCCGGGAAACGCGGTGTTGTAGCCCGACACGCCAAACGCCAGTTCATGCATGTTGGTCTTGCCAACGATGACCGCGCCCGCCGCGCGCAGCCGCTGCACCACCGGCGCGTCCTCGGCCGGGCGGAACGATTTCAGCGCGGGCGTGCCGGCCGTGTTGGGCAGGCCGGCAACGTGGATGTTGTCTTTGATGGCGATGGGTACGCCGCCCAACGGGCCGCCGTGCGGTTGCGCATCGTAGGCGCGGGCCTGGGCCAGTGCGCCATGGTGGTCCACGGTAATGAAGGCGTTCAGCGCGGCGTGGGCGTCGATACGGGTCAGGCTGGCCTGGGTCAGCGCTTCGCTGGACAAGCGGCCCTCACGGATCAGGGCCGCGGCCTGGCCGACGGTCAGGGCGGCCAGCACGTCGTCGCCGTGAGCATGGGGCAAGGGCGGCGCGGACGTGATCTGCTTGGATGAATCGGACATGGCGCGGTTCCCTTATGCACGGTTGATGGAACCGCCATCTATACCGTTAGCGGGCGGGCGTGTCGAGCGCCGCCGCTACGCCTGGCCGCCCAGGATCTGGTTCACCGGGGGTGTGCCGACGGTTTACCGACGGTTTGCCGACGGGCTACTGGTAAACCAGGATGCCTAGGATTGGTGAACCAAATATTATTTGGTCAGACCACTTCAATATGCCATGACGCTGCAACTCATCCCCAAACCCGAAGAGCCGGCCAGCAAGCCCGCGCCGGACCGCGCCTACGTGCGGCTGGCCGCGCAGATCCACGCCCTGGTCGCCCAAGGCGAATTCGCCGCCGGCAAGCGATTGCCGGCCGAACGCGCGCTGGCTGAACGCTTTGATGTCAGCCGCACCGCGCTGCGCGAAGCCATCATCGCGCTGGAATTGCAAGGGGTGGTGGAAGTGCGGGGCGGGTCGGGTATTTATGTCTGCGAACCCAAGCCCGGCGTGGCCCGCCTGCCGCCCGCGCAGGAAGCGGGGGCCGGGCCGTTTGAACTGCTGCGGGCGCGCTGCCTGATCGAGTCCGAGGTGGCGGCGCTGGCCGCCACGACGCGCAGCGATGCCGACCTGGACCGCATCTTCGAGGCGCTGACCACCATGCGCGAGCAGATGACGGACAAGGCGGCCAACCAGGAGGCCGACCGGCGCTTTCACCTTCTCATCGCGCAGTCCACCGGCAATAGCGTGTTGCTGGCGACGGTAACGTCAATGTGGGACCAGGCCCAAGGCCCGATCTGGGAAAAGATAGAACAGCATTTCCATTCGCAGGATTTGCGTCAGGCATCGCAGCAAGACCATCAGCGAATTTTCAGCGCGCTGGTTGCGCGCGATGCGCAGGCGGCCAGGCTGGCGATGCGTGCGCACCTGGAACGCGTCATCGGCGAATTCGCCCAGGGGTGGCGATAGCGCATCCCGTCACATAGGGGCACACCAGCATGTTGAATTGCGCAATTCATGGTGCACAGGATCTGCGTCTGGACGTACAGGCGCCTGAAGCGTTGGGCGCGACGCAGGTGCGCGTGGCCATCAAGGCGGTGGGCATCTGCGGGTCGGACCTGCATTACTACCGTCATGGCAGGGTGGGCGACTTTGTCATCCGCGAACCGCTGACGCCCGGCCACGAGGCCTCTGGCCAGGTGCTTGAAGTCGGCGCCGCCGTTACCGCCGTGAAGCCGGGCGACCGCGTGGCGCTGGACCCGGCCCGCACCTGCGGCGTGTGCCGCTATTGCCGTCAAGGCGACTCCAACCACTGCGAAGCGGTGCATTTTTTTGGTAGCGCCAGCCGCTATCCGCACATGCAGGGCGCCATGCGCGAACAGGTTGTGGTGCAGGACGCGCAATGCCTGCCCGTGCCGGATAGCTTGTCGTTCGAACTGGCGGCCTTTGGCGAACCCCTGGCCGTGGCGCTGCACGCGGTGCGCAGCGCTGGCAGTCTGCTGGGCAAGTCGGTGATGGTGGTGGGGGCCGGCCCCATCGGCGCCTTGATCCTGATGGCGGCGCGGCTGGCCGGCGCCAGCCGCGTGACGGTGGTGGACATCGTGGATGAAACACTGGCCGCCTGCGCCCGCGTGGGCGCCACGCGCACCATCAATGCCGCTACCGACCCCGGCGCCATCGACGCGCTTGCCGCGGGCAAGGGTACGGTCGACGTGTGCTTTGAAGCGTCCGGTAATTACGCGGGGCTGGCCAACTGCATCCGCGTCACGCGCCCGCGCGGCGTCATCGTCACGGTAGGCACGTTGAACGGCAGCAGCGAGCAATGCCCATTCAATCAGATCATGGTGAAAAGCCTGTCGGTGATCGGCAGCTTTCGCTTCGTCGACGAGTACGCCTGGGCGGTGGATTACCTGAGCCGTGGCGTACTGGATGTGTCGCCGCTGCTGACGGCGGCGGTGCCGGTGCGCAACGTGCATGACGCTTTCGCGCTGGCGGCCGATCGGCATTTGGCGATGAAGGTAATGGTGACGTTCTGACGCGGCCTGCTCCGGCCAACCCCTATCCCTGCCCCCCGCTGTCTACTCGGAAAACCACAATGAAAATTACGAATGCACGCGTGATCGTTTGTTCGCCGGGCCGCAACTTCGTGACCCTGAAGATAGAGACCGACCAGGGGCTGACGGGCATCGGCGACGCCACCTTGAACGGGCGCGAACTGGCGGTGTCGGCGTACCTGACCGAACACGTGATCCCCTGCCTGATCGGGCGCGACGCGCATCAGATCGAGGACATCTGGCAGTACTTGTACAAAGGTGCGTACTGGCGGCGCGGCCCGGTCACCATGACCGCGATCGCCGCCGTGGACACCGCGCTATGGGACTTGAAGGCCAAGGCGGCCGGCATGCCGCTGTACCAGCTGCTGGGCGGCAAGAGCCGCAGCGGCGTGATGGTCTACGGGCACGCCAACGGCTCGGACATCGAGCACACGCTGGACGAAGTGCTGCGCTATGCCGACATGGGCTATCACGCCATCCGCGCGCAAAGCGGGGTGCCGGGGCTGGACAAGGTCTATGGCGTGGGGCGCGGCAACCTGTTCTACGAGCCCGCCGACGCCGACCTGCCCAGCGAACATGACTGGTCCACCGAAAAATACCTGCGTCACACGCCGCAACTGTTCGAACGCATCCGCGACAAGCTGGGCTTTGATCATCACCTGCTGCACGACGTGCATCACCGCCTGACGCCGATCGAAGCCGGCCGGCTGGGCAAGTCGCTGGAACCCTACAACCTGTTCTGGATGGAAGACGCGACCCCGGCTGAAAACCAGGACGCCTTTCGCCTGATCCGGCAGCACACGACCACGCCGCTGGCCGTGGGCGAGATCTTCAATTCCATCTGGGATTGCAAGGACCTGGTGCAGAACCAGCTGATCGACTACATCCGGACCACCGTGGTGCACGCGGGCGGCATCACGCATCTGCGCCGTATCGCTGACCTGGCCTCGCTGTACCAGGTGCGCACCGGCTGCCACGGCGCTACCGACCTGTCGCCGGTGTGCATGGGCGCGGCGTTGCACTTTGACCTGTGGGTGCCAAACTTCGGCATCCAGGAATACATGCGCCACACCGAGGAAACCGACGCCGTCTTTCCGCACGCCTATACGTTCAACCAGGGCATGCTGTACCCCGGCGACGTGCCGGGCCATGGCGTGGACATCGATGAAGCGCTGGCGGCCAAGTACCCCTATAAACGTGCTTACCTGCCGGTCAACCGCTTGCAGCAGGACGGCACGCTGTGGAATTGGTAGCGGCCGACGCCGCGCGGCTTGCGCCTGAGCGATTGGCCTCATTGCCCGATGCGGTGACGCGGCCCACGTATGACCGGGCCGCCTTGCGCGTGGGCATCGTGCATCTGGGCTTGGGGGCATTCGCGCGCGCACATCTGGCGGCGGTCAACGAGGCCGCGCTGAATGCGGGCGCGGGCGTGGACGTGGACGTGGACCGGGGCTTGGGCTGGGGCCTCTGCGGCGTGTCGTTGCGGCAGACGGACACGCGCGATGCGCTGGCGCCGCAAGCCGGGTTGTACGCGTTGGCGCTACGCAGCGCGAGCCAGGGCACAGGTTTGGGCGCAGGCGCGCGCGGCGGCCTGCAACAGCAGATTGCGGTGATCGGCTGCGTGATCGAAACCCTGGTCGCGCCCGAAGATCCTGAAGCCGTCCTGACGCGCATCGCCCATGCGGACACGCGCATCGTCAGCGTGACCGTGACCGAAAAGGGCTATTGCCACGATCCGGCCACTGGCCGGTTGAACCTGCAACACCCCGACATCGTGCACGACCTTGCCCATCCGCTGGCGCCGCGCAGCACCATCGGTTATCTGGTGTGGGGCTTGCAGCAGCGGCGCGCGGCGGGGCGGGGCGCAATCACCTTGATGTCGCTGGACAACCTGCCCGGCAACGGGCATCTGCTGCGCGGCATGGTGCTGGCGTTTGCGCGGCAGCTTGACCCGGCCCTCGCGGCATGGATCGATGCCTCGTGCGCGTTCCCGTGTTCCATGGTGGACCGCATCGTGCCTCGTACAACCGACGAGGATCGCCGCGCCGTGGCACGCGCGCTGGGCCTGCACGATGCGTGGCCGGTAGTGGGCGAGCCCTATCTGGAATGGGTGGTCGAAGACCGGTTTGCCGCCGGCCGGCCGGACTGGGCGGCGAGCGGCGCGCGTTTCGTGTCGGATGCCGCGCCGTTTGAAACCTTGAAGCTGCGCACCGTCAACGGCCTGCATTCGGCGCTGGCCTATCTGTCGGTGATGGCGGGCTGGGCGACGGTGGACGAAGCGATGGCCCAGCCGGCGCTGAAGGCTTATCTGGCCGCGTTGATGCAGGACGAAATCATGCCGACGCTGCCCGCCTTGCCGGGCCTGGACCTCGCGCATTATCAGCAGCGGCTGTTGCAGCGCTTCGAGAACACGGCGTTAAAACACCAGACCCGGCAGATTGCGATGGACGGTTCGCAGAAGCTGCCGCAACGCTTGCTGGACACCGTGGGTGCCCGCTTGGCGGCGGATTTGCCGATCGACAAGCTGGCGCTGGCGGTGGCCGCGTGGCTGCATTTTTTGCGCGGCGTTGATGAGGCGGGGCGGCGTTACGACATCCAGGACCCGATGGCGGCCGAGTTGGCGCAACGGCTTGCCGAGGCGGAGCGTGCCGTTGATGCCCGCAGCGCCGGGCCGGCCGCCATGCAAGTCTGGACCGAAACGCTGACCGGCGTGACGGCGGTGTTTGGCGACTTGGGCGGCGACCCGCGCTTTGTGCTGGCCGTATCGCAAGCCGCGCATGCGCTGCGCACGCGGGGCGTGGCGGGGGCGCTGAGCGCGCAGGGCCTGCTTACGCAGGCCTGCACCTAGGCCTGCACCTAGGCCTGCACCTAGGCCCGTTTACGTATGGCCTGTTTCGGTATGGCTATTTCCGTATGGCCTTTTTCCGTAGGCCGTGTTCATCACCCCGGCTTTTTCACCACGATCGTCGCCGTGTCGCTGGTGAACGAGCCGTCGTCCTGCACATCGAAATGCGCGCGCACCACATCGGGCGCAATGCTGAACATATGGCGCAACGCCGCAACCAACGTGTCCGGCGTGCGCATGCGCGTCACCCAGGTCTGGAATTCCAGCGGCAGGCGGCGCGGCGACAGGCCCTGCAAGGTGAAGCCTGCCTCGGTCAGCATCCGCGTCCATTCGGCCACGGAATAGTCGCGCACGTGGGACGTGTCGCGCAACACTTCAATCGTTTGCAGCCAGGTGTCCAGCAGCGGCTCGCCGGGCGAGACCACGTCGGCAAACACGGCGATGCCGCCGGGCTTGAGCACGCGGAACGCTTCGCGCAGACCACGGCCGGCGTCCTGCCAGTGGTGGGTGGAATAGCGCGACATCACCACGTCGAATTCGCCATCGGCAAAGGGCAGGTATTCGGCCTTGCCCTGGCGCGTGGCCACGTTGGCCAGCCCGCGCTTGGCGGCTTCACCGGCCACCACGTCCAGCATCTGCTGGGACAGGTCGTAGGCGGTGACGGCCTGGACTTCGGGCGCCACGTGAAACGTCACGTGGCCGCCGCCACAGCCCAGGTCCAGCACGCGTGCCTGCGGGTGTTCGCGCGCGATGCCGGCCATTTGCAGCAGGTCTTCGCCCTGGGCGTGGACGGCGCTGGTCAGGTACGCCGTGGCGCGGGGGCTGAACTGGCGGTCGACGGCGGCGTCGTGGGTGCTGGCGGTCATGAAATTCCTTGGTTGGCGTTGTGCGGGGTGTAAGGTGCAGGCGCTAAGATAGGCCGGCCTTTATACACGTACAAGTCCATTGCTTATCCTGGTATGACTACTTCCCCCCAAAGCGCGGCCAACCAAGATGGATCGCCCCTGCGCCGCCAGGCGCTAGGCGAATTCGTGCGCAGCGCGCGGTCGCGCATTACGCCCCAGATGGCGGGTCTACCCGAAGGCATGCGGCGCCGCACGCCGGGCCTGCGACGCGAAGAAGTGGCGCAACTGTGCGGGATCAGCGTCACCTGGTACACGTGGATCGAGCAAGGCCGGGAAGTCTCGGTGTCGCCGTCCGTGTGGTCGCGCATCGCGGGTGTGCTGCAACTGGCGCGCGCCGAACGCGCCTACCTGTTCGACCTTGCCGACTGCGCCGACCCCCAACACGCGCGCGATGACGCAGGCGCCGCGCCCGGCCCTTTGCAGGAATGCGTGGACGCCATCAACGCGCCGGCCTATGTGCTGGACCGCGCGTGGAATGTGCTGGCGTGGAACGAGCCGCTGCGCGACCTGTTCGACAACTGGCCCAAGCGCGATGCCGAACCGAATCTATTGCGCTACATCTTCCTGGACCCGGCCGCCCGTGAGCTGGTGGTGGATTGGGATCAGCGCGCGCGCCGCGTGGTGGCGGAATTTCGCGCCGACGCGGGCGCGCATCTGGATGAGCCAGCCGTGCTTGGCCTGCTGGACACGCTGAATCGCCAAAGCCCGGTGTTCGCCCATTGGTGGACGCGCCATGCGGTGGTGGAACGCGAAGGCGGCCTGCGTGAATTCCAGCATCCCCGCGACGGCAAGCTGGCGTTTCAGCAGATCACGTTCCGACTGGCCACGCACCCCGACCTGAAACTGGTGATGCTGTTGAGCGGCTCGGCGCCTGAAGACAGATAGGTCGCGGGGCGGCGGCGAGCTGCCTTTTTTTCAGCGCTTGGCCGTGGAGAACAGGCTGTCCTGCATGCCCGCGTCGACCAGCCCCTGCAATAGTTTCTTGACCGGCGCGGGCAGCGCCATGGATGCCAGCTTGTCGGCGGGCACCCAGCGTTCCGGCACGGGCGATTCGCGCAAGCGGGCGGCGCGCACGGGCACCAGCCACGGACGGATGTGCAGGCGATAGTGCGTGAACGTGTGGGCGAAAGCGGCCAGTTCGAAGCGCTGTTCCGGTTCCAGTCCCAGCGCCCGCGAGGCGGCGTCGGGGTCGCCGGCCACGTCGAATTCAGGCAGGCTCCACAGGCCGCCCCAGATGCCCGGTTCAGGCCGCTGCTGCAACAGGAAAGCGCCCTGGTGCTGCAACACCAACATGCCGGTCTCGCGTTCAGGAATCGCCTTGCGTACCTTGGGTGTGGGCAGTTCGGCCTGGCGGCCTTCGCGGCGGGCGACGCAGGTGTCCGCCATGGGGCAGCGTTCACAGGCGGGCTTGCCGCGCGTGCACAGCGTGGCGCCCAGGTCCATCAAGCCTTGCGTGTAGGCGGCCATGTCCAGCCCGGGGGCCGCTTCGACCTGCGCGTCGGCCAATGCCCACAAGCGGGTTTCGACCTCGCGCTTGGCGGGGTCGCCGGCAATGCCGAAGTGGCGCGTGAAGACGCGCTTGACGTTGCCGTCCAGGATGGGCGAGCGCTCGCCGTAGGCGAACGCGGCGATGGCGGCGGCGGTGGACCGGCCGATACCGGGCAGCGTGGCGATGGCTTCGGCCGAAGGCGGAAAGCGTCCGTTCCACAGTTCAGCGATCTGCACCGCGCAGCGATGCAGGTTGCGCGCGCGGGCGTAGTAGCCCAGCCCGGCCCAATACGGCATCACGTCTTCCTGGCTGGCGGCGGCCAGCGCGGCCACGTCCGGAAAACGCTGAAGGAAACGTTCGTAGTACGGGATGACGGTGGCCACTTGCGTCTGCTGCAACATGATCTCGGATAGCCAGATCCGATAGGGGTCACGCGTGTTTTGCCAGGGCAGATCGTGGCGGCCGTGCTGGCGTTGCCAGGCGACGATTCTAGGGGCGAAGTCCATGGCGGCAATTATCGCATCGCCCTATTGCCGGGGTGGGGGCGACCGGTTACAACTATCGGCACTACAGCGCTAACGCGCCACGACTTCACTTTCACGGCCCTTGTTGGCCCGCGTGACCGTCAAGCGAGGCGGCTCGCGAAGCTGGAGGGGGCCTCCAGGATTTTGGAGTACACATGAATGCCCCCCTGCCAGCCGCCGTACGCACGGCGCTTGAATCCGTCCAACTTGACGACAAGTACACCCTGGAATCCGGCCGCGCCTGGATGAGCGGCATCCACGCCCTGGTGCGCCTGCCCATGATGCAGCGCGTGCGCGATGCGCGGGCGGGGTTGAACACCGCGGGCTTCGTGTCCGGCTACCGGGGTTCTCCGCTGGGTGGGGTGGACCAGAACATGTGGAAGGCGGCCAGGCACTTGAAGGCGCACCACATTGAATTTCAGCCGGGCGTCAATGAAGACCTGGCCGCCACGGCGGTCTGGGGCTCGCAACAGGTGAACCTGTTTCCGGGCGCCAAGTACGACGGCGTCTTCGGCATGTGGTACGGCAAGGGGCCGGGCGTGGACCGCTGCGGCGACGTCTTCAAGCATGCCAACGCCGCGGGCACGTCGCGCCATGGCGGCGTGCTGGTGGTGGCGGGCGACGACCATCCGGCCAAGTCTTCGACCTTGCCGCACCAAAGCGATCACATCCTTAAGGCGTGCATGATTCCGGCGCTGTTTCCGTCCAGCGTTCAAGAGGTGCTGGATTACGGGCTGCACGGGTGGGCGATGAGCCGCTATGCGGGTGTGTGGGTAGGCATGAAGTGCATTACCGACATCGTTGAAGTGTCGGCGTCGGTGGACGTGGACCCGCATCGCGTGCAAATCCAGTTGCCGGAAGATTTCATCTTGCCGCCCGACGGCCTGAACATCCGGGTGCCCGACACGCCGCTGCAACAAGAGGCGCGGCTGTTGGACTACAAGCTGTACGCGGCGCTGGCGTACGCGCGCGCCAACAAGCTGAATCGCGAGCTGTGGCAGGTGCCGCAACGCGATGCGCGCTTTGGCATCATGACGTCGGGCAAGGCGTATCTGGACACGCGCCAGGCGCTGTCGGACTTGGGCTTGACCGAGGCCGTGTGCCAACGCATCGGCCTACGCTTGTACAAGGTGGGTATGGTGTGGCCGCTGGAGTCCGCCGGCATGCAGCAGTTTGCCGACGGGCTGGACGAGATTCTGGTGGTCGAGGAAAAGCGCCAGGTGCTGGAATACCAGCTGAAGGAAGAGTTGTTCAGCTGGATCGGCAGCGGCAAGAAGATTCCCCGGGTAGTGGGTAAATTCGACGACAAGGATGGCGGTGAATGGTCGGTGCCGCAGGGCAACTGGCTGCTGCCGGCGCATTACGAGTTTTCGCCCGCGATGGTGGCGCGCGCGATTGCGGCGCGGCTGCTGCGCTTTGCGTTGCCGGACGATGTGCGCGCGGGTATCGAGGCGCGGCTGCAATTTATCCAGGATCGCGAACAGGCGCTGGCACGGCCGCGCGTGGTGCAGGAGCGCAAGCCATGGTTCTGTTCGGGCTGTCCGCACAATACGTCGACGCGTTTGCCGGAAGGTTCGCGCGGGATGGCGGGCATTGGCTGCCACTACATGGTGCGGTGGATGGACCGCAATACCGAGGTGTACACGCAGATGGGCGGCGAAGGGGTGCCGTGGATAGGGCAGGCGCCGTTCACGGAAGAAAAACACGTGTTCGCGAACCTGGGCGACGGCACGTATTTCCATTCGGGGCTGTTGGCGATCCGCGCGGCGGTGGCGGCAAAGGTGCCCATCACCTACAAGATTCTGTTCAACGACGCGGTGGCGATGACGGGCGGGCAGCCGGTGGACGGACCCATCAGCGTGCCGATGATTTCGCGGCAGATGGCGGCCGAGGGAATCGAGAAAATCGTGGTGGTGACGGACGAGCCGGACAAGTACAAGGACGCGCCGGGTTTGGCGCCGGATGTTCCGGTGCTGCATCGTGATGAGCTGGACGCGGTGATGCGCGACTTGCGCGAGCATCCGGGCGTATCGGTGCTGATCTACGATCAGACCTGTGCAACGGAAAAGCGGCGTCGCCGCAAGCGCGGCGCGTATGCGGACCCGGCGCGGCGCGTGGTCATCAACGAGCGCGTGTGCGAAGGCTGCGGAGACTGTTCAACGGCGTCGCATTGCCTGTCGGTGGAGCCGCTGGAAACGGAGTTTGGGCGCAAGCGCAAGATCAATCAATCCAGCTGCAATAAGGACTTTTCCTGTTTGAAGGGCTTTTGCCCCAGCTTCGTGACGGTGGAAGGCGGCAAGCTGAAGAAGCCGCAGGCGTTGTCGCAGGAAGGCGTCGTCGACGAGGGCGTGCCGGAGCCGCGCGTGCCGGTGCCGGATCACGCTTATGGCGTGTTTATCGCGGGGGTGGGCGGCACGGGCGTGGTGACGATCGGGCAGTTGTTGGGCATGGCGGCGCATCTTGAGGGCAAGGGCTGTTCGGTGCTGGACATGGCGGGCCTGGCGCAGAAGGGCGGCGCGGTGTATTCGCATGTGGTGCTGGGGCAATCGCCGGAACATCTCTTGAATACGCGCGTGGCGATGGGCGAGGCCGATCTGGTGCTGGCGGGCGACTTGGTCGTGGCAACCAGCGCGGACAGCATGGCGCGAGTGTGCCCGGGCCGCACGAAGGTGCTGTTGAACAGCGACACCGCGCCCACGGCGGCGTTTGTGTCGAACCCGGACTGGACGCTGCCGGGCGCGGACCTGACGGCGGATCTGCAAGCCGCGTGCGGCAAGGACAATTTGTACGCGGTGGATGCGGCGGCGATGGCGGTGGTGTTGTTGGGCGACGCGATCTACTCCAACCCCTTGATGATGGGATATGCGTATCAAAAGGGCTGGCTGCCGTTGTCACGCGAGGCGTTGCTGCGGGCAATTGAATTGAACGGTCAGCAGGTGGCGAACAATCAGGCGGCGTTTGCGTGGGGGCGCCGCGCGGCGCACGACCCGGCGGACGTGATGCGGTTGATGGCGAACGGCGGGGTGCCGTTGGCGGGGCCGCAAGACATCATCGAGCTCAAGCGGCCGCGCAGCGCGGCGCCGGTGACGGACTTGAAAAAGCCAACCGGTGAATTGGCGCAGGTGGTGGCGGTGCGCAAGGCGTTTCTGACGCAATACCAGGACGCGGCGTATGCCAAGCAGTACACGGACCTTGTCGACAAGGTGGCGCGCGCGGAACAGGAAGCGACGGGCACGCATCGGTTGGCGGTTGCCGTGGCGCGCAACTATTTCAAGCTGATGGCCTACAAGGACGAATACGAGGTGGCGCGGCTGTATTCGGATGGGGAGTTCGTGAAGAAGATCGGGGAACAGTTCGAAGGGGACTGGAAGCTGCACTTCCATCTGGCGCCGCCGCTGTTCTCGCGGCGCGACAAGGCGGGGCATTTGGTCAAGCGTGCTTATGGGCCGGGGATGCTGAAGGTGTTCGGGGTGCTGGCGAAGATGCGACGGTTGCGGGGGACGCGGTTGGATGTGTTCGGGTATACGGCGGAGAGGCGGGCAGAGCGTGAGCTGATACGGGAGTATCGGGAGACGTTGTCGGCGATTTTGGTGAAGTTGAATCGGGGGAATCTGGAAAGGGCGGTGGCGTTAGCGCGGGTGCCGGAGGAGATTCGGGGGTATGGACATGTGAAGGAGGAGGCGGTGGCGCGGGCGGCTTTGGTGCGGGAGGAGTTGTTGAAGGAATTTAGTGCGAGGGTGGTGGCGATTGGGGTTCGGGCGGCTTGAGGGGGGATGGGGGGCTGGGGTGGGAGTTGAGGTGGGGGGGGATGCTGGGATTTGATGCTGAGATTTGAAGCTGGGATTTGATGCTGGGATTTAGGGTCAGGGGCTTTTGGAGCGGAGCAGGTTCTTTTGACGCCTGGCGCGGCGGCGGCGCGGGGCGGCGGGTCAACGATTGCGGTCCGGAGCCTTCGCTCCGGACTGCCCCGTCGTCATCTTCGTCCGCCTTCGGCTCCCTTCAGATTCCCTCGGGCTTATCGACTCCCCGCCACCCCGCGCCACCACCACGCCAGGCTGCGTCAGTTGGCGCTGAGGGGGGCTGGGGAGGGGGGGCGTTCTTTTGGTTCTTGCCTACTGGAGGGGTGGGGCGGAAGGGCTTGCGGGGCCCGCCCCAGGCCGGCCGCGCGGGCGGCCTTTTGGGGCTTACGCGGTTGTGGTGCGTCGGGGCGGGGGCGCTGCGCGAATGCGGGGATTGTGGTGCGTCGGGGCGCGGGCGCTGGTTTTGCGCCCCGGTCCGCCTTCAGGCGGGCGCGCTCCAACCTTTGGAGAGGTCTACGGCTTGGCGCCAGCGTTTCATTCTGGCGTCGCGTACGGCTTGGGGCCAGGTGGGGGTGAAGGTGCGTTCGGCCTGCCATTTGGAGGCGAACTCTTCCAGGTTGCTCCAGAAGCCTACCGCCAGGCCCGCCAGGCCGGCGGCGCCCAGGGCGGTGGATTCGGGCACGCGGGGGCGGACGACGGGGACGCCTAGCAGGTCGGCTTGCATTTGCATCAGCAGGTCGTTGCGGGCGGCGCCGCCGTCTACGCGCAGTTCGGTCAGCGCGATGCCGCTGTCGCCGTTCATGCAGGTCAGCAACTCAGCGCTTTGCAGGGCGATGGATTCCAGTGTGGCGCGGGCGATGTGGGCGCGGGTGGTGCCGCGGGTCAGGCCGACCAGGGTGCCACGGGCGTAAGGGTCCCAGTGGGGGGCGCCCAAGCCGGCGAAGGCGGGCACCATGAAGACGTCGTCGGTGTCGGAGACGCTGGCGGCCAGGGATTCGATTTCTTCGGAACGCTGGATGATGCCCAGGCCGTCGCGCAGCCATTGGACGGCGGCGCCGGCAACGAACACGCCGCCTTCCAGCATGTAGGTGGGCTTCCACTTGCCGGCGTCGGCTTGGGGCAGGCCCCATCCTACGGTGGACAGCAGGTGGTTCTTGGATTGCACCGGTTGGTCGCCGACGTTCATCAGCATGAAGCAGCCGGTGCCGTAGGTGTTCTTTGCCATGCCGGGCGTGAAGCAGGCCTGGCCGAAGGTGGCGGCCTGCTGGTCGCCGGCCACGCCCGCAATGGGGATCGAACCGCCCAGCCATTCGGGCAGGGCGTCGCCCACGACCGCGCTGCTGGGCGCGATCTTGGGCAGCACGCTGCGCGGGATGTTCAGCAAGGCCAGGATGTCGTCGTTCCAGTCTTGCGTGTGCAGGTCGAACAGCATGGTGCGCGACGCGTTGCTGCAATCGGTGCTGTGGACGGCGCCGCCAGTCAGTTGCCAGATCAGCCAGGTGTCGACGGTGCCGAATGCCAGTTCGCCGCGTTCGGCCATCTTGCGGGCGCCGGGCACGTGGTCCAGCAGCCAGGCAAGCTTGGTGCCGGAGAAGTAGGCGTCCACGACGAGGCCGGTGCGCGATTGCAGGAAGTCGGCGTGGCCGTCGCGGCGCAACTGGTCGCACAGCGGGGCAGTGCGGCGGTCTTGCCAGACGATGGCGCGGGCCAGCGGGCGGCCGGTGGCGCGTTCCCAGATCAGCGTGGTTTCGCGCTGGTTGGTGATGCCGATGGCGGCCACGTCGGCGGCGGTGGCGCCGGCGTTGCGCAGGGCTTCGCGGGCCACGTCCAGTTGGCTGTGCCAGATTTCGTTGGCGTCGTGTTCGACCCAGCCGGGCCGGGGGTAGTGCTGGCGGAATTCACGCTGGCCGACACCGCGGACCACGCATTCGCGGTCGAACACGATGGCTCGGGAGCTGGTCGTGCCCTGGTCCAGGGCTAGGACAAATTCATTCGTCGTCACTTTTTTTGGCGCCGTTCAGGTGTGCCCCGGCTTGCGGATCGAGGCGTCTAAAGGAAAGGGTCGAGACCATGCACATCAGCCCGATGACGATAAAGCCGGCGACGACGTCGCTGATCGCCAGCGTTTCGGCGCCGCGCAACGTCATGCTGACGTTCAGCGTCACCGCGGCCACGCCCACGCCCAGGCTGATGCCCAGTTGCTGCGCCATGGCGGCAAAGCTGCTGGCGCGGCTCATCTGGGACGGCGGGATGTCGGCATAGGTTAGCGTATTTACCCCGGTAAATTGCAGCGACCGGAAGAAGCCGCCGACAAGCAAAATGGCGATCATCAGCCACACCGGCGTGGTGGGCGTGAAGGTGGCGCAGACCATGATGAACACGCCGGTCAACAGCGCGTTCACGGTCAGCACGCGCCGGAAACCGAAGTGGCGGACGATGGGCGTGGCCACGAATTTCATCAGCAGGGCGCCGGCGGCGCTGGCAAAGGTGATGAGGCCGGCAGAAAACGGGGTCAGGCCAAAGCCCACTTGCAGCAGCATGGCCAGCAGGAAGGGGGTAGCGCCCACCGCAAAGCGGCACAGGTTGCCGCCCAGCGTCGAGATGGCAAAGGTGGGAATCCGCATCAAGGACAGGTCGATGATGGGGTGGTCGATGCGCCGGGCGTGCCAGGCGTAGAGGAAACCGCAAGCGGCGCCCACGGCGATCAGGCCCAGCAGCATGGGCAGCGGCATGATGTCGCGGCCGATGGCTTCAAAGCCGCTGACCAGCGCGGCCAGGCACACCGCGCTGAGCAGAAAGCCCAGCCAGTCCAGGCGCGGGGCGGATGCTTCCTTGATTTCAGATACATAGCGCAGCACCAGCGCAATACCCAGCACGCCGATGGGGATGTTGATCAGGAAAATCCAGTGCCACGACATATAGGTGACCATGAAGCCGCCCAGCGGCGGGCCGATCACCGGACCCAGCAGGGCCGGGATGGACAGGAACGACATGGCCTTGAGCAGGTCTTGCTTGGGCACGGTACGCAGCAGGATGATGCGACCCACGGGCACCATCATGGCGCCGGCCATCCCCTGGACGATGCGGGCCACGACCAGCTGGGGCAGGTCCTGCGACAGGGCGCAGGCAACGGAACTGAGCGTGAACAGCCCGATGGCGGCCACAAATACGCGGCGCGCGCCGTAGCGGTCGGCCGCCCAGCCGCTGACGGGCACGAACACGGCCACCGAGAGCAGGTAGGACGTAATGGCCACGTTCAGCCGCACGGGGGTGGAGCCCAAGGCGCGGGCCATGGCGGGCAGGGCGGTAGCCACCACGGTGGCGTCCAGCATCTGCATGAACAGCGCGCAGCCGACAATGAAGGGAATCATGCGCGCTGCGCGCACCGCATCCGGGGTTGAAGGGGGGGCGGGATTGGCTGCGGCGACGGATTCGGCTGACATGGCGGAGGGGGGCGTTGGGTGCCTGACGATTGTAACGCCGGGGAATTGGCCCCGCGTGAAGTAAACTCGTCGGATCTGCAACCTACTGAAATTGGCGTCATGGCGACCAACTACGAATCCGAGATCACCCTTTTCCTGAAAGACTTCAAGCAGTCACACCCTGGCACGGAAGAACGCCAGCGAGAAGGCCGCGCGCGTCTGTGGGACAAACCGCAAGATCCGGAACTGCTCGAAGGCTTCCGCGCGGCCCGCGTGCCGCAAAAACCGTACGTGTATTCGGCAGACTGATTCCCGTTGCGGCAGACATGTCCCGTAACCCTTCAGTCCCTGGCGAGGCACTGGCCAAGCTAGTGGAGCCGCCTGTGGACAGCACGCCAGACACCGTCGACAGCGTGGCGTTCGCGCGCCTGTACGGCGAGCCGCTGTTCCAGATGCCGACGGATCTGTACATTCCGCCGGACGCGCTGGAGGTGTTTCTTGAGGCGTTCGAAGGGCCGCTGGACCTGTTGCTGTACCTGATCCGCAAGCAGAACTTCAACGTTCTGGACATCCCGATGGCGGATGTCACGCGGCAGTACCTGTCTTATGTGGACCAGATCCGCATCACCAATCTAGAGCTGGCCGCCGAATATCTGCTGATGGCGGCCATGCTGATCGAGATCAAGTCGCGCATGCTGCTGCCGGTCAAGAAGACCGACACCGGCGAAGAGCCCGAAGACCCGCGCGCCGAACTCGTGCGTCGCCTGCTTGAATACGAGCAGATGAAGCTGGCGGCGCAAAAGCTGGACAAGCTGCCGCAACTGGGCCGCGATTTTGTCAGCAGCCAGGCCGTGGCGGACCTCAGCGTTGAACGCATGATGCCCGAGGTCAGCGTGGACGATCTGCGCCTGGCCTGGGCCGACATCATGAAGCGGGCCAAGCTGAACCAGCACCACCACATCACGCGTGAACAGCTGTCGGTGCGCGACCACATGACGCATATCCTGCGGCGCCTGAACGATGTGCGCTTCATGGAATTTGGCGACCTGTTCATGGAGCGCGTCCGCGAAGGCGCGCCGGCGGCTGTCGTCGTCGTGCATTTCATCGCCATGCTGGAACTGGCTCGCGAATCCCTGCTGGAAATTACGCAGGCCGAGCCTTATGCGCCCATCTATGTCCGCCTGGCTTATACCAGCGTGGCGGCGGTCGCGGCCTGATCCTGACCGGGCTGCCCCCAACCCCGGAGAGTTCCCTTGAAAGTCGTACACACCATCCAGGAATTGCGCGATCACCTGCGCGGCCAGAACCGCGTGTCGTTCGTGCCCACGATGGGCAATCTGCACGAAGGCCACCTGTCGCTGATGAAGCTGGCCCGCCAGCATGGCGACCCTGTCGTCGCCAGCATCTTCGTGAACCGGCTGCAATTCGGTCCGAACGAGGACTTCGACCAATACCCGCGCACGCTGGCGGCTGATATTGAAAAGCTGGAGCAGGCGCGCGACGTCTACGTGCTGTTCGCGCCGAATGAGCGCGAGATGTATCCCGAGCCGCAGAACTACAGTGTGCAGCCGCCGGACGATCTGGGCGACATCCTGGAAGGCGAGTTCCGTCCGGGCTTCTTCGAGGGCGTCAGCACGGTGGTGCTCAAGCTGTTCTCGTGCGTGCAGCCGCGCGTGGCCGTCTTCGGCAAGAAGGACTACCAACAGCTGATGGTCGTGCGCAATATGTGCCGCCAGTTTCAGCTGCCGGTCGAGGTGCTTGCCCATGAAACGGTGCGCGCGGATGACGGCCTGGCGCTGTCCTCGCGCAACCGCTACCTGACTCCGGAAGAACGCGCCGAAGCGCCCGCGCTGTATGCGGGCTTGCAGAAGATCGGCCAGCGTCTGACGCAGGGCGAGCGCAATGCCGAAGCCCTGGAGCGCGACGCCATTGACGAGCTGACCCGGCGCGGCTGGACGGTCGATTACGTGGCTCTGCGCCGCCAGCGCGATCTGAAGCGCCCCGAAGCTGCCGACTTGCAGGCCGGCGAGCCGGTCGTGGTGCTGGCCGCCGCGAAGCTGGGCGCGACGCGTCTGATCGACAACCTGGAATTGGCCTACACGGCCTGATCCCGCATGAACAGGGTAGGGGCCGCAGATTGCGGCATCCCGACCCCTGACAGAATTGCTAGCTTTCGCCGTTATTAGGGGGAGGGCAGACTTCTTGTAATCCTACATTGCAAAAAACGAGTCGCCCCATGCGTGTTCCCCGTCCCGACCTTGATGCAGCGCTTGTCGCCTTGACGCCCCGCGAAAGGCAGATCGTCGACTATGTGGCGGCCGGCAGGCCGAACAAAGTGATCGCCATCGACCTGGGTATTTCGCTGCGCACGGCGGAAGCCCATCGCGCCCGCATCTTCGCCAAACTACATACCCGCAACGCCATGGAGCTGGCCTGCCGCCTGTGCGCGCACGGCCGTTCCGGGGCGTCGCCCATTCTTGAAGCCGCGGCAGTGGATGCGGCGTTGGCTGCCGAGCGGGGTGCTGGGGTGGCTGCTGAGCGGGGTGCTGAGCGGGGTGCGGCCACGGCTTCACGGCCCGCGCTGGGTATGGCTGGAGGCAGGCCGATGACTGGCTCTCCCACGCTGCCCGCCGACGCAAATTTGCCCATCGTCTCGCAGCCGATCATCCCCGGGATTTATTCCGCCGCCATGTTCCCCCCTATGGCGTCCAGCACGACGCTGCACGAACCGCCGCTGGGATATGGAGTCGATCCCGCAGCAGCTGATGACCCGACGGACGACCCGACGGATGACCCTACGGATGATCCCTCGGACGACCCTGCGGACGCTCATGATTAGCCGGCGCGGGGCCCAAAAAAACGCCGGGCCCGCGAACAAGGTGTTCGGCGGGCCCGGCGGGATCGGGTTGTTGCGTTATGCCGGCGTTACGGGCACTTGGGCGCCGCGGCCTTGGCCAACTCGTCGATCGGGTCCAGATCCGGCTGGCGGGTCAGGTTGTAGTTCAAGTTGGGCGTTTGGCCTGCGATCGAACGCACGCGCAGCACGTTGTTGGCGGCCACCACGAACTCGGCGCGGACGTTACCGTTGCCGTCCATCATGATGACGCGCGGCGGGCGTTCGTCGGTGGCGTCCCAGCAACCCTGTTCGGTTACGGCGGGGCCCTTGTTCGGGTCGTTTTCCAGGTAGGCCGTGCGGCCACGCCAACGGCCGTTGGGCGCCAGGGTCAACGTCACGCGCTGCGCCGTGCATTGCATGGCGGGCGAGAAACACGGCAACGTGCCCATGTAGGTCTGCGGCTGTGGCACCAGGCTGTGGGCCGCGGCATTGGGCGGGGCAGCCGGGGCGGGCGTGGAAGCGGCAACGGCGGCGCTGTTGTCGGCGCCTTCCGGAACGGGCTGGCCGTCTTCGGTGGTCTGGCCACCGGCAGCGGCTTGCGCGGCTTGGTTCTGGGGTTTGCGAGCGTCGGGCTTCAGGGCGATTTGCACTTGCGACGGCGCGCGGATGACGCTGCGGTAGCCGGCGCCCGAACCCTGGTACTGGGCATCGGTCACCGTGCTTTCAGCCGGGGGGTCGTAATAGCCTTCGGTTTTTTGCTGGGCGCAGCCTGCCGCACCTAGTGCGGTACCGGCCAGCAGCAGCCCCATGACGCTGAGTTTGCGGGATCGGGTAACGATGTCGACGCGGGCGGTCATGGCAGCTTATCCGTGAATTGAGTCTGTCTCCGATTTTACGCACTTATGCGAAGATTCGATACGTTCCCTTAGCCACTCTTGGGTGTAGTCAGCACTTTATGCACAATAAACGACACGGCCGCCGTTTTGCTGTCGGCCTTTTGGCCGACGGACGGGGCGCGGGATCTGGCGCTGGGTCTGGCGCGCGCCTTCGTCGCGGGCGGGCATGAACGTGCTGCGACACGCTTTCGATATTCCCTTGGGCGCCTTCATTGCGCTGGCCGCGTTGGCGGGCTTGTTCGTCGGCAATTGGCTGACCGTGCTGACCTATCGGCTGCCTCGCATGATGGAACGCGAATGGCAGGCGCAATGCCTGGACGCGGTAGGCCGGGCGCGGCCCGACAGCCCCGACGGCCTGTTCCATCCGGCATCGCATTGCCCTGCCTGCAACGCGCCGGTGCGTGGCTGGCGGCGGCTGCCGGTGTTGGGCTGGCTCTTGCTGCGGGGCCGCTGCGCCGAGTGCGATGCCGTGATTGCGTGGCGCTACCCCGCCATTGAATTGCTGACCTGCCTGGTGTTCGCCGCCTGCGCCTGGCGCTACGGCGCCACGCCCGTCGCCCTGTGCGCCATGGGCTTGTCGGCCATGCTGATCGCCTTGGGCTGGATCGATTTTGAAACCACGCTGCTGCCTGATGTGCTGACGCAGCCGCTGGTCTGGGCCGGCCTGGTCGTCAACCTGTTCGGCACCTTCACCACGTTGCCGCTGGCGGTGATCGGCGCGGTGGCCGGCTATGTGTTCCTGTGGGTTATCTTCCATCTGTTCCGGCTGCTGACCGGGCGCGAAGGCATGGGCTATGGCGACTTCAAATTGCTGGCCGCGCTGGGCGCCTGGTTTGGCGCCGAGTCGCTGCCGATGCTGTTGCTGGCGGCCTCGTTGGTGGGCGTCTTGATCGGCGGCGCGCTCACGCTCAGCGGTCGCGCGGGCCGGGGGCAGCCGCTGCCTTTCGGACCCTACCTGGCATTGGCCGGTATCGTGATGTTGCTGTTGGGTGGCGACGAGGGCTTGTGGTTGTTGATGCGCCAGGCGTGAGCCGGCGGGAAAGGATAGGCATCATGTTCAAGATTGGGCTGACGGGCGGCATCGGGTCGGGCAAGTCCCGCGTGGCCGACATGCTGGCGGACTGGGGCGCAACGCTGGTCGACACCGATGAAATCGCGCGCGCGCTGACCGCCGCGAATGGCGCGGCGATGCCCGCCATCGCGACCGAGTTCGGCGCCGATGCGTTGACCCCGGACGGTGCGCTGAACCGCGACTGGATGCGCGAGCGCGCCTTCGCCGACCCCGCCGTGCGGCAGCGGCTTGAAGCCGTGCTGCATCCCATCATCTCCGAAGAAACACGGCGCCAGGCGGCGGCCGCGACCGGATCGTATCTGGTCTTTGTGGTGCCGCTTTTGGTGGAGTCCTTAAAGCGGTGGCGCGGGCGCGTTGACCGCATCTGCGTGGTGGACTGCGACCCCGACACACAGGTGGCTCGCGTGCAGGCTCGCAGCGGGCTGACGGAGCCCGCCATCAGGCGTATTATGGCGGCACAGGCTGCGCGGCAAGTCCGCCTGGAGTCCGCTGACGACGTCATCATGAACGACGGCGCCACAACACCCGAGCAATTGCGCGCGCAGGCAAAGACCTTGCATGACCGCTGGCTTGCGCTGGCGACCACCCAGGGCCGGTAAGCGCAAGCGGGCCGGCACCCTTCCACATCCCGGCCGGCTGGCTGACCACTGATGGGCCTGTAAAAAAGCGTGATTGTTTACGAATACCCCTTCAATGAGCGCATCCGCGCCTACCTGCGATTGGAATACCTGTTCGACAGGTTGTTCTTCTTTGCTCAGGCAGGGGATTCACGCCAACATCAGATTGCCGTTACTTCTCTTTTCGATTTGCTTGACGCCTGCGAACGCACGGACGTGAAAGGCGCGGTGCTGCAAGACCTTGAACGCCAGCGCATGGCGCTGGTGGGTCTGCGCGATCACCCCGGCGTGGCGCAGGATGCGCTGGAAGCCATGCTGCGCGAACTGGAAAAAGTGGCCACGGCATTGGCCGCGCCCGGCAAAACCGGCCAGTCGCTGCGCGAAAACGAATGGTTGACCAGCCTGCGTGGTCGCTTGTCCGTGCCGGGCAGCGCCACGCAGGTCGACATGCCGTCCTACTTTGCCTGGCAGAACAAATCCGAAGCCGCCCGCCTTGCGGACCTTCAGGCCTGGATCTCACCGTTTCTTGCCCTGTACGACGGGCTGACGCTGGCGTTGCGGCTGCTGCGCGAGTCCGGCCGCAAGACCGACATCGTGGCCGAGCAGGGCGCCTACCAGCAGATGCTGGGCGGCAAGCAGTTTCATCTGCTGCGCGTGTGGGTCGACCCCGAGCAAGGCGTATTCCCCGAGATCAGCGCCAATAAGTACATGATCTGGATACGTTTTTCCACGCAAGACGGCGAATTCAAGCCCCAGCAGGTGGCCCGCGACGTCGCCTTTCAGATGACGTTGTGCAGCTCGTAGGCTGCTGCCTTGCCCGCCTACGGCCGCCGCAAGGCTGATTCTTGTTGCGGCCAGTTTCAACTGGCGCCCGCGATGCGCGAAACGGAACCCGACTAGTAGACAATACGGCTTTCTGCATTAGTGCCGGAACCGTTTCCATGTCCGAAAGTCGTCCTGTTTCCCCACCGTCCCGCTGGACCCGCCGCCGCATTGGCGGCTTGGTCGTGTTGCTGCTGGTGGTTGCCGGTATTGCCTGGCTGGTGCTGCGGCCCTCTGCCAAGCAGGGCGGTCCGGCCGGCGCGCGAGGCCCGGGCGGCGGCCGGCCCCCCGCGGCCGCGATGGCCAATCTGCCCGTCCCGGTGCGCATCGCCACCGCCACCAAGCAGGACATCGACATCTACCTGAAGTCCCTGGGCACCGTCACCGCGTACAACACGGTCACGGTGCGCAGCCGCGTCAGCGGCGAACTGGTCGATGTGAAATTCCAGGAAGGCCAGCAAGTGAAGGCCGGCGATGTGCTGGCGCAAGTCGACCCGCGCGCCTTCCAGGTGGCGCTGGACCAGGCGCGCGGCACGCAGATGCAGAATCTGGCCCAGCTTGAAAACGCGCGGCGCGACCTGCAACGCTATCAAGCCCTGTTCAAGCAGGACTCCATCGCCAAGCAACAGGTCGACACCCAGGCCGCGCTGGTGCGCCAATACGAAGGCACCGTCAAAAGCGACCAGGCCAACGTGGACAACGCCAAGTTGCAGCTGGATTACGCCCGCATCACCGCGCCCATCAGCGGCCGGCTGGGCCTGCGCCAGGTGGACCGGGGCAATCTGGTGTCCAGCTCCGATACCAATGGGCTGGTTGTCATTACCCAGACCCAGCCCATCTCCGTCGTCTTCACGCTGCCGGAAACCCAGCTGCCCGAAGTGCGTGGCGAAATCGCGGCCGGCCGAACCTTGGCCGTTGACGCGTACGACCGCGCCGACACGCGGCGTATCGCCACCGGCGTGCTGGAAACGCTGGACAACCAGATCGACGTCACCACCGGCACCTTGAAACTGAAGGCCAGGTTTGAAAACGCGGACGACGCGCTGTTCCCGAACCAGTTCGTCAACGTGCGCCTGCACGTGCTGACGCGCAAGGACGTCACCGCCGTCCCCACCGCCGCCATCCAGCAAGGCTCGGCCGGCGCCTTTGTGTTCCTGGTGCAGCCGGACAACACCATCGCCGTGCGCCAGGTCAAGCTGGGCGCCATCAACAACGGCATGGTCGCCGTGAACGAAGGGCTGCAACCGGGCGACCGCGTCGTCACCGAAGGCACCGACCGCCTGCGCGCCGGGGCCAAGGTTGAAATCGTGGGCGGCGCCGAAGTCATTCCCGCCACCCGCGACAAGACGCTGGGCGCGGGCGCCCCTGCCGGCACCACGCCGCCGTCCAAATAAGCCGAGCGCATCGTGAGTCCGTCGCGTCTGTTCATCCTGCGCCCCGTCGCCACCACGCTGGCGATGGTGGCCATCCTGATTGCCGGCTTCATCGCCTACCGCATGTTGCCCGTGTCGGCGCTGCCCGAGGTGGACTACCCGACGATCCAGGTAGTGACGCTGTACCCCGGGGCCAGCCCCGACGTGATGACCTCGCTGGTCACGTCCCCGCTGGAACGGCAGTTTGGGCAGATGCCGGGCTTGAACCAGATGTCGTCCACCAGTTCGGGCGGCGCGTCGGTCATCACCATGCAGTTCAACCTGACCTTGCCACTGGACGTGGCCGAGCAGCAGGTGCAGGCCGCCATCAACGCGGCATCCAACCTGCTGCCCAGCGACCTGCCGGTGCCACCCACGTACAACAAGGTCAACCCCGCCGATGCCGCCGTGCTGACGCTGGCGATCACATCGCCCACCATGCCCTTGCCGCAGGTGCGCGACCTGGTCGACACGCGGGTGGCGCAGAAGCTGTCGCAGATTCCCGGCGTGGGCCTGGTCAGCGTGGCGGGCGGGCAGCGCCCGGCCGTGCGCGTGCAGGTCAATCCGCAGGCGCTGGCCGCCAACGGCCTGGCCATGTCCGACTTGCGCACCGCCATCGTGGGCGCCAACGTCAATCAGCCCAAGGGCAACCTGGACGGCCCGCTGCGTTCCACCACCATCAACGCCAATGACCAGCTGAAGTCGCCCACCGACTACAACGACCTGATCATCGCCTACAAGAACAACGCGCCGCTGCGCCTGTCCGACGTGGCGCGCGCGGTCGAAGGCGCCGAAGACACGCGCCAGGCCGCATGGGCCGGCGACAAGCCCGCCATCCTGTTGAACATCCAGCGCCAGCCCGGCGCCAATGTGATCGACGTGGTCAACCGCATCCAGACACTGTTGCCGCAGCTGCGCGCCGCGCTGCCGGCCACGCTGGATGTCACCGTGGTGTCCGACCGCACGCAGACCATCCGCGATTCCGTCGAAGACGTGAAGTTTGAAATGCTGCTGGCCGTGGGGCTGGTGGTGATGGTGACCTTTGTGTTCCTGCGCAGCCTGACCGCCACGCTGATCCCCAGCGTCGTGGTGCCGCTGTCGCTGGTGGGCACGTTCGGCATCATGTATCTGGCCGGGTTCTCTATCAACAACCTGACGCTGATGGCGCTGACGATCGCCACCGGCTTCGTGGTGGACGACGCCATCGTCATGATCGAGAACATCGCGCGCCACATCGAAGAAGGCGAAACGCCGATGCAGGCGGCGCTCAAGGGTGCCTCGCAGATCGGCTTCACGCTGATCTCGCTGACGTTCTCGCTGATCGCCGTGCTGATTCCGCTGTTGTTCATGACCGAAGTCGTGGGCCGGCTGTTCCGCGAATTCGCCATCACGCTGGCGGTGTCCATCCTGATTTCACTGGTGGTGTCGCTGACCCTGACGCCGATGATGTGCGCACGCCTGCTGCGCGCGGAATCGGAACAGAAGCACGGGCGTTTTCACACCGCCACCGGCAACTTCATTGACCGCGTCATCGCCGGCTATGACCGGATGCTGCAAGTGGTGCTGCGCCATCAGCCGCTGACCTTGCTGGTGGCGCTGGGCACGTTCGCGCTGACCGTGGTGCTGTACATGGTGGTGCCCAAGGGCTTTTTCCCGCAGCAGGACACCGGGTTGATCCAGGCCATCACGCAGGCGCCGCAATCCATTTCGTTTCCGGCCATGGCCGAACGCCAGCAGGCCGCCGCGCGGCTGGTGCTGCAAGATCCGGACGTGCAGGCCGTGTCCTCGTTCATCGGTGTCGACGGCAGCAACGCCACGCTTAGCGCCGGCCGCATGCAGATTTCCCTAAAGCCGCAAGCCGAGCGCAGCGGCGATTTGCGCGCGGTGATGGCGCGCTTGCAGGAATCGCTGGGCAAGCAGGACGGCCTGACCGTCTACATGCAGCCCGTGCAGGACCTGACCATCGAAGACCGCGTCAGCCGCACGCAATATCAGATGACGCTGTCCAACCCCGACCTGAAGGTGCTGAGCGAATGGACGCCCAAGCTGGTGGACCGGCTGCGCCAGGTGCCGGGCCTGAAGGACGTAACGGATGACTTGCAGGACGACGGCTTGCAGACCTGGGTCGAGATCGACCGCGATGCGGCCTCGCGCCTGGGCATTACGGCCGCCGTCATCGACGAAGCGCTTTACGACGCGTTCGGCCAGCGCCTGATCTCCACGATCTTCACGCAATCGAACCAGTACCGCGTGGTGCTGGAAGTGCAGCCACAGTTCCAGATGAACCCGTCCGCGCTGGGGCAGATCCATGTGCCCACGGCCGCGGGCACGCAGGTGCCGCTGTCGTCCGTGGCGCACATCACCGAAGGGCGTACGGTGCTTGCCGTGAACCGGCTGGACCAGTTCCCGATGGTCACGGTGTCGTTCAACCTGGCGCCGGGCGCGTCCTTGTCCAACGCGGTCGAAGCCATCACCGCCGCCGAAGCCGAGATCGGCATGCCCGCCGGGGTCGAGACCCGCTTCCAGGGCGCCGCGCTGGCGTTCCAGAATTCGCTGACCAGCACGTTGTGGCTGATCCTGGCCGCCGTGGTCACCATGTACATCGTGCTGGGCGTGCTGTACGAAAGCTACATCCATCCCATCACCATCCTGTCGACCTTGCCGTCCGCCGGCGTGGGCGCCTTGCTGGCGCTGTTGATCAGCGGCACCGAGCTGGACATGATCGGCATCATCGGCATCATCCTGCTCATCGGCATCGTGAAAAAGAACGCCATCATGATGATCGACTTCGCGCTGGACGCCGAGCGCAAGCGCGGCCTGAGCCCGCGCGCCGCCATCCATGAAGCCGCGCTGCTGCGCTTCCGGCCCATCTTGATGACCACGCTTGCCGCCCTGTTCGGCGCCTTGCCGCTGATGCTGTCCACGGGCACCGGCGCGGAATTGCGCCAGCCGCTGGGCCTGGTGATGGTGGGCGGCCTGCTGCTCAGCCAGGTGCTGACGCTGTTCACCACGCCCGTCATCTACCTGATGTTCGACCGCCTGTCGCGCCGCTGGCGTGGCGTGCGCGCGCCCGCCGCCGGGGACGCGTCATGATCATGTCGGCGCCCTTCATCGTCCGGCCGGTAGCGACCACGCTGCTTAGCGTGGCGGTTGTGATGGCGGGGCTGCTGGCGTTTTTCCTGTTGCCGGTGGCGCCCTTGCCGCAGGTGGATATCCCCACGATTTCGGTGTCGGCCAGCCTGCCCGGCGCCAGCCCCGAGACCATGGCATCCAGCGTGGCCACGCCGCTTGAGCGGTCGCTGGGCAGCATCGCGGGCGTGACTGAAATGACGTCCAGCAGCTCGCAGGGGTCTACCCGCGTGACGCTGCAATTTGATTTGTCGCGCGATATCAACGGCGCGGCGCGCGACGTGCAGGCCGCCATCAACGCGGCGCGTTCGTTGCTGCCTTCCGGCTTGCGCAGCAATCCCACGTATCACAAGTCCAACCCGTCGGACGCGCCCATCATGACCTTGGCGCTGACGTCCGACACGCTGGGCCAGGGCCAGCTGTACGACATCGCCTCCACCATCGTGGCGCAGAAGCTGGCGCAGGTGGACGGCGTGGGCGAAGTCACCGTGGGCGGCAGTTCGCTGCCGGCCGTGCGCGTCACGGTGCTGCCCGGCGCGCTGGCCAATCGCGGCGTGTCGCTGGACCAGCTGCGCAGCACGCTGGCCAACGCCAACTCGAACCGGCCCAAGGGCGTGCTGGAAAACGACCGCTACCACTGGCAGATCATGGTCAGCGACCAGCTCAGCCGCGCCGAGCAATATCGGCCGCTGATCGTGGCCTGGAAAGACGGCGCGCCGGTGCGCGTGTCGGATGTGGCCAAGGTCGAGGATTCCGTCGAAGACCTGTACCAGACCGGCTTCTACAACGACCGCAAGGCCATCCTGATGATCGTGCGTCGGCAGGCCGACGCCAACATCATCGAAGCCGTGAACGCCGTGCGCGCGCAGCTGCCCGTGTTGCAGGCGCTGATGCCGGCCGACGTGAACATGACGGTCGCGCAAGACCGCACGCCCAGCATCCGCGCGTCGCTGCACGAAGCCGAACTCACGCTGATCATCGCCGTGGGCTTGGTGGTGCTGGTGGTGCTGCTGTTCCTGCGCCGCTGGCGCGCGGCCATCATCCCCAGCGTGGCCGTGCCGGTATCGCTGATCGGCACGTTCTGCATCATGTATATGTGCGGCTTCACGCTGAACACCATTTCGCTGATGGCGCTGATCGTGGCTACCGGCTTTGTGGTGGACGACGCCATCGTGGTGCTGGAAAACATCATGCGGCATGTCGAGAACGGCATGTCGCCCATGCGCGCGGCGCTGCGCGGGTCGCGCGAAGTGGGCTTCACGGTGCTGTCCATGAGCCTGTCGCTGGTGGCGGTGTTCATCCCCATCCTGCTGATGGGCGGCGTGGTGGGGCGGCTGTTCCGCGAATTTGCCGTGACGTTGTCGGCCGCCATCATGGTGTCGCTGGTGGTGTCGTTGACGTTGACGCCCATGATGTGCGCGCGGCTGTTGCGTCCCGAGCCCAAGGACGCCAAGCCGCCCGGACGGCTCGCGCGTTGGTCCGAACGCGGCTTTGAAGCCATGCTGGACGGCTATCGCCGCAGCCTGCGTTGGGCGCTGGCGCATGGGCGCCTGATGATGCTGACGCTGGCCGTGGCCGTGGGCCTGAACGTGTACCTGTACATGGCGGTGCCCAAGGGCTTTTTCCCACAGCAGGATACGGGCCAGCTGCTGGGCTTTTTCCGGGTCGACCAGGGCACCTCGTTCCAGGCCACCGTTCCCAAGCTGGACGCGCTGCGCAAGGTGGTGCTGGCGGACCCGGCGGTGCAAAGCATGACGGGGTACGCCGGCGGGCGCGGCGGCAGCAACAGCAGCTTCATGCAGATCCAGCTCAAGCCGCTGGAAGAGCGCAAGGTGTCGGCCGATGTGGTCATCAACCGGCTGCGCGGCAAACTCCAGAATATGCCGGGCGCGCGCATGTTCCTGGTGTCGCAGCAGGACATCCGCATCGGTGGGCGTCAGAGCCAGGGCTCGTACGACTACACGCTGATGTCGGGCGACCTGCAATTGCTGCGCACCTGGATGCCCAAGGTGCAGCAGGCGATGGCGAAGATTCCTGAAATCACGGACGTGGATACCGATGTCGAGGACAAGGGCCGCCAGATCAACCTGGTGATCGACCGCGAGGCCGCAACGCGGCTGGGCGTCAGCATGTCCACGATATCCACGGTGCTGAACAATTCGTTCAGCCAGCGGCAGGTGTCGGTGATGTACGGGCCGCTGAACCAGTACCACGTGGTACTGGGGCTGGAGCCCAGGTTTGCCGAAGACATTGAATCGCTCAAGCAGGTGGAAGTCATCACGTCGACCGGCGCGCGCGTGCCGCTGCTGGCGTTTGCAAGCCTGGAAAACGGCAACGCGCCACTCAGCGTGCAGCACCAGGGTTTGTTCGTGGCGGACACGGTGTCGTTCAGCCTGGCGGCCGGCGTGTCGCTGGGCCAGGCCACCGCCGCCATCGATGCGGCCGTGGCGCGCATCGGCCTGCCTTCCGACCAGATCCAGGCGGGCTTCCAGGGCACCGCCGCCGCCTTGCAGCAAACGCTGGCGCAGCAGCCGTGGCTGATCCTGGCGGCGCTGGTCACGATGTACATCGTGCTGGGCATTTTGTACGAGAGCTTCGTGCATCCGCTGACGATCCTGTCCACCTTGCCGTCCGCCGGGCTGGGCGCGCTGCTGGCGCTGCTGCTGGTGCGGCAGGACTTCACGCTGATTGCGCTGATCGGCGTGTTCTTGTTGATCGGCATCGTGAAAAAGAACGCCATCATGATGGTGGACTTTGCGCTGGAAGCGCAGCGCGTGCAGGGCATGGCGCCGCGTGAAGCGATCTTCCAGGCGTGCGTGACGCGCTTTCGCCCCATCATGATGACGACCATGGCCGCCATCTTCGGCGCGCTGCCGCTGGTGCTGGCAACCGGCGCGGGCGTCGAGATGCGCCAGCCGCTGGGTATCACCATCGTGGGCGGCCTGGTCCTCAGCCAGATCCTGACGCTGTACACCACCCCCGTGGTCTATCTTTACCTGGACCGTTTTCGCCTGTGGGCATCGCGCTGGCGCGCCCGGCGAAATGACGCCCCTGCTTCCATAGAACCTACATGATCCGACCCAAGCCGTTTGCCGCATCCTTCCTACCCCGCAGCGCCGTCACGCTGGCGCTGTGCGCGCTGCTTGGCGCGTGCGCGGTCGGCCCTGATTACCAACGCCCCGCGCTGGATGTGGGCGCGTCCTACAAGGAAGGGCAGGGGCAAGAGCAGGTAGACGGCTGGAAGCGGGCGGAACCGCGTGACGTGGCCGACCGTGGCAAGTGGTGGCAGGTGTATGGCGACGACACGCTCAATACGCTGGTCGAGCGCTTGAACACGTCGAACCAGACCATTGCCCAGGCCGAGGCCAATTACCGTCAGGCGCTGGGCCTGGTGCGCGCCGCCCGCGCGGGCTTCTATCCCACCGTGGGCGCCAGCGCCGGCATGTCGCGCGCGGGCGTCGGCACGGGCTCGTCATCGTCGTCAGGCAATGGCAGCAATGTGTCGAACCAGTATTCCGTGACCGGCAGCGTCAGCTGGGAACTGGACGTGTGGGGACGCGTGCGCCGCAGCACGGAATCGTCCGAGGCCAGCGCGGCGGCCAGCCTGGCCGACTTGGCCGCCACGCGCCTGAGTGCGCAGGCGGCGCTGGTGCAGACCTATCTGCAACTGCGCGTGCTGGACGAACAGAAACGCTTGCTGGACGCTACCGTGGCGGCGTATGAAAAGTCGCTGCAACTGACGCAGAACCGCTATGAAGTGGGCGTGGCCGGGCAGGCCGACATCGCCGTGGCGCGCACGCAGGTGGAAAGCACGCGCGCCCAGTCGATTGACCTGGACTGGCAGCGCGGCCAGTACGAGCACGCCATCGCCGTGTTGATGGGGCAGGCCCCCTCGCAGTTCAGCCTGCCGCCGGCGGTATTTGCCTTGCAGCTGCCGCAGATTCCGGTGGGGCTGCCGTCCGAACTGCTTGAGCGGCGGCCGGACATCGCCGCGGCCGAGCGTCGCGCGGCCGCGGCCAATGCGCAGATCGGCGTGGCCGAGGCCGCGTGGTTCCCCTCGCTGATCCTGTCGGCCGACGGCGGCTTCCGCAACGGCCAGTTCGCCGACCTGCTGACGGCGCCCGCGCGCTTCTGGTCGTTGGGTCCGGCGTTGGCGCTGACCCTGTTCGATGGCGGCGCGCGCGCCGCACAGGTCGAACAGGCGCGCGCCGCCTACGACTCGCAAGCGGCCGCCTATCGCCAAGCGGCGTTGGTGGGCCTGCGCGAAGTTGAGGACTATCTGATCCAGCTGCGCGTCATGGAAAACGAACAGACCGTGCAACGCCGCGCGCTGGAGTCCGCGCGCGAGTCGTTGCGCCTGATTCAGAACCAGTACAAGGCCGGCCTGGTGGACTATCTGAGCGTGGCGGTGGTGGACGCCACCGCGCTTAACAGCGAGCGCAATGCGCTAAGCCTGTTGGGCACGCGGCTGGTGGCCAGCGTGAATTTGATTGTGGCGTTGGGTGGGGGGTGGGATGGCCTGCCAGCGGTGCAGGAGGCCGACGCGGCGCCAGCGCCCGCTTCGACGACGGCCCCCGTGAACTGAGCGCGCAGCCGTTCACACGACGGGTTCGCCGGACGCCGCGCTGCTTTGGCGGCGCGCTTCCAATGTCGATAACGCTTCGGCATTGAGCTCATCCGGAAAGCTGTGCGCGACCAGGTATTCCAGCGCTTTGTCGATGCGCGCCCAGCCTTCAGGCTCATGCAGCGGCAAGCCTAAAAAGTGCGTGGCGGTTTTGGCGCGCAATGTCAGGTAGACCGCCCCGGCCAGTATCACGCCCGCTACGGCGGGCACGTCTACATCAGGCGCAAGTTCGTCAACGCGCTCGATGAATCCGCGCGCGGCATTTTCGCGGCGTTCGGCCAGGGATGCGGTGACGTCGTTCTGTTCGATCAGCTCCCAGCGCCGCACCTCGCGCAAGGTTTCATTGCCTGATAGCGTTTCAATCTGCGCGCGCAGCATCGTCAGAATCAGATCGGCCGGCGTGCGCTGGCTGGATTCCTCCGTGGTCAACAAGCCGGGGTTGCGTGTCCAGAAATCTTGTTCTTTCATCCACGCCAGCAGCAGGCCCGACATGCCGTCAAAGTAGCGGTAGATGAGTTCTTTGCTGACGCCTGCGCGCTTGGCGATGGCGTTGATGCCGACTCCGCCCATGCCTGTTTCCAGGATCTGGGCTTCAAGGGCTTGGAGTATTTGGCGCTCGGTATTCGCACGGCGGGACATGACAGGTTCCTTCATGACGAGAGAGCTGTCGTGGCCCGCCGCGCGGGGCACCCGGCTATCAGGACCGGAGCGGCGCCGGACGAGCCGGCGGCGGGGCCGATAAGACTTACATCTTGCCAGACTTCCGGCCCCGCAGGGTAGTTAGATCACGCCACGTATACCCGCGATGCCGTGCGCACCATGACGTAGTGCGTGCGACACGGTGGCGGTGGACTGGCCGCCCAGCGCGAATACGGGTATGCCCGCGTCGCGATTGCCCGCCACAAAGCCTTCCCAGCCGAGCGTCGCGGCGCCAGGGTGGCTGGGCGTGTCCAGCACGGGACCCAGCACGGCAAAGTCGGCGCCGAGTTCACGGGCGTGGACGACTTGCGCGTTGTCGTGCGCGGACACGCCAACCAGCGCGCCGGCCGGCAATTCGGGCCGTGCGTGCAAGCGGGCGGCATCCGCAGTGCGCAGGTGTACGCCGTCGGCTTCTTTCCACCATGCGGCGGGGTGCGCGCTGTTGACCAGCACACGCGCGCCGGCGGCGCGGCAGCGCTTGATCACTTGCTGAAAAACTTCATGCAGCGATGCTGCACCGGCGCCATCGGGCCATTGCGGTTCACGCAGTTGCACGAGCTTCACGCCACGCGCAAGCGCTGCGTCCAGCCGGCCCAGGAACGCGGCCACGCCCGCACGCGAGCCGATCGAGCTGATGCCATAAGTGGTGGGCAGTTGCAGCCAGCGCAGCGGCGGCAGCGTGGCGGGCAGCAAGTCGCCGACCGATGCCGCGTTGGCGGGGTTGACCCATTCCAGGCGCTGGTTTTCCAGTCCTTGCGGTTCGCCTTCCCAGGCGGTGACGTGGCAGAACGCCAGGCGCACCGTGGTGTGGGGATAGACGTGCACATAGGTCACCCACGGGCGCGACTGCGTCACGCGGATGCCCAGCTCTTCCTGCAATTCGCGGGCCAGCGCTTGCAGCACCGTTTCGCCGGGTTCCAGCTTGCCGCCCGGCAGCTCCCACCAGCCCGACCAGGGCTTGCCCTCGGGCCGCTGGCCCAAGAGCAGCATGCCGTCGGGACGCAGGATCAGGCCCGCTGCAACGTCAACGATCTTTTCAGACATGGCGGGCCGCCCAATCGCGCGCGAACTGATAGGCCACGCGGCCCGAACGCGATCCGCGTTCAATCGTCCATTGCAGCGCCTCGGTGCGCGAGGGCTCGATGTGCGCCTCCGGGCAGCCCAGCTCGCGCAGCCAGTGGTAGACGATGTCCAGGTAGTCATCCTGCTTGAACGGATAGAACGACAGCCACAGGCCGAAGCGTTCCGACAGCGAGATCTTTTCCTCGACGGTTTCGCCGGGGTGGATTTCGCCATCGGGCTGATGCTTGGCCTGAAGGTTTTCGCTCATGTATTCGGGCATCAGATGACGCCGGTTGGACGTGGCGTAGATCAGCACGTTGTCGCCCGAGGCCGACACCGAGCCGTCCAGCACCGACTTCAACGCCTTGTAGCCGGGCTCGCCTTCTTCAAACGACAGGTCGTCGCAGAAGACGATGAAGCGTTCGGGGCGCGGCGCGACCAGTTCGACGATGTCGGCCAGGTCGCCCAGGTCGGACTTGTCCACTTCGATCAGGCGCAGGCCCTGGTCGCCGTACGCCGCCAGCATCGCCTTGACCAGCGAGCTCTTGCCGGTGCCGCGCGCGCCGGTCATCAGCACGTTGTTGGCCGGCTTGTTCGCCAGAAACTGCTGCGTGTTGCGGTCGATGGTGGCCTTCTGGCGCTCGATGTGCTGAAGGTCCTGCATGTCGATGCGCGCCACGTGGCGCACCGCATCAAGCCAACCGCGCGAGCCGCGCTTGCGCCAACGGAACGCGTGCGCGCTCCAGTCGATCTCGGGCGTGGCCGGCGGCAGAAAGGCCTCAAGCTGCGCCAACACGCGCTCGGCGCGCTGGATAAGGGTGGTGAACTCGCTAGCGCTCATGGCCGATCACGAACGGTAGTCGGCGTTGATGGACACGTATTCGTGCGAGAAGTCGCAGGTGTAGACGGTGTCCGACACCTGGCCCCGACCCAGCGCGATGCGCACCAGGATTTCGGCCTGCTTCATCACGCGCTGGCCATCGGCTTCCTGGTAGTCGGGGTTGCGGCCGCCGTTCTTGGCCACCAGCACATCGTCCAGCCACAGGCGGATGTTTGACACGTCCAGGTCGTCGATACCGGCGTAGCCCACGGCCGCCAGGATGCGGCCCAGGTTGGGGTCCGACGCGAAGAACGCGGTCTTGACCAGCGGCGAATGCGCCACGGCGTAAGCCACCTTCAGCGCTTCTTCGGTGGTGCCGGCCTCTTCGACGCGGATGGTCATGAACTTGGTGGCGCCTTCGGCGTCACGCACGATCTTGGTGGCCAGCTCCAGCGCGGCGGCGGTCAGCGCGTCGCGCACGGCGGCGTAGGCGGCGTCCGATTCGCTGTTGACGTTCACGCCCGATTTGCCGGTGGCGGCGATGATGAAGGAATCGTTGGTGGACGTGTCGCCGTCAACCGTGATGCGGTTGAACGACGCGTCGGCGATTTCACCGGCCAGCTTGCGCAGCAGCGGCTGGGCAATGCCGGCATCGGTGGCCAGGAAGCTGAGCATGGTCGCCATGTTCGGGCGGATCATGCCCGCGCCCTTGCTGATGCCGGTGAAAGTGACGGTTTTGCCGTCGATCAGCACCTTGGCCGACGAGATTTTGGGCAGCGTGTCGGTCGTCATGATGCCGTGCGCGGCGCTGGACCAATGGTCGGCGCCCAGGTTGGCGATGGCGCCCGGCAGGCCGGCGACCAGGCGGTCCAGCGGCAGGGGCTCAAGGATGACGCCGGTGGAGAACGGCAGGACTTCGGCGGCGGGCACGCCCAGCAGCTTGCCCAGCGCTTCGCAGGTGTCCTGCGCTTTCTTCAAGCCTTCTTCGCCCGTGCCGGCGTTGGCGTTGCCGGTGTTGATGACCAGCGCGCTGATGGCGCCGCCGGCGGCCAGGTGGGCCTGGCAGACCTGCACCGGGGCGGCGCAGAAGCGGTTGCGGGTGAACACGCCCGCCACGCTGGTGCCTTCGGCCAGGCGGAACACGGTCAGGTCACGTCGGTTGGCTTTGCGGATGCCGGCCTCGGTGACGCCGATTTCAACACCGGCTACAGGAAAAATTTCGGACTCGGAGGGGATCTGCAAATTAACGGCCATGACTTCGTCTCTTGAGTAGGCAGGACAAAATCGCCGCCGGTAAGGCGGCGCGCGGGGGAAAGCTTCGTATTATCCCACCGGTTTGCGGCAGGGGTTTGTCAGGCGGCGGCCGGTGGGGCAGGGTGGCCCCTGGCGGGCAAGGCGGTCAGGGGGCCATCCGCATGGCCGCCACGTCCAGCACGCCGGCCTGGCGGTTGGTCAGCACGCTGCGTACCGTGCCGTCCGGCGCTTGCAGCACCGAGTTGCCGGCGTCGACATCTTCACCCCCATTGCGGCGCGCCGAGCGCCCGCGCGACGGCGAAAACAACAGGTCGCCTGCTTGCGCACCGGGCAGGCGCGGGTTGGCGGCCAGCACGCGGGTGCCGGGCGGGTAGGTCATGGCGCCCAGCGTGGTCTCGCGCGCCAGCAGGCCTTCAAAATCCAGCAGGCGGCGCTGGCTGTCCAGCCGCATGTCCACCTTCAGCAAGGGCAGTTGGCGCAACGTCACCGCGTCGCTGCCCTCGGTACGCAGCAACCAGCGCGGCGTGCTGGCGCCCGCGTCGGGCGGCGTGCCGCGCGCGGCCTCGTCCACTTTCAACCAGGCGCCCGGCGGCACCGGCTGCTGGTCCAGGGTATTGCCCACCGCCAGATGGCAGCTGGCAAAGCGCGGCTGGCCGCCTTGCAACACGAATTCCAGCCGATGTCCGTGCGCACACAGCCAGCCTTCCTGGGCCTGGTCGCGCGCAATTTCCACGGACAGGGTTTCGGGTTGCTTGGGGGTGGCGGCGTAGCGGAACAGGCGGGTGGCGGACACGCCCAGGATGGCGGCGGGTTGCGCGTCGGGAAAGACGGCGCGGTCGAACGAGGCCAGTTCCCCCGGGCGGGTCAGGCTGAGCACGGTGCCGGCGGGCATGTCCACGCCGGACAGGCGCGTGGCGTGGGCCAGCGTTGTCTTGCGGCCGGCGTCGGCCTCGGCGTCGCGGTGGGCGGCAAACCACAGGCTGAACTGCTGATAAGGAAAGATAGCGCCGACCAGCGCAAGAATGGTCATCAGCGTCGTGCCGATGCGCCGGTGGTCGCCCAGCCACAGCCGCGCGCTGGGCGTGGTCGCCAGCACGGCCAGCCAGGTCAGCAAGGTCGCCAGGCAGGCCAGCGACGCCGCCATCAGCACATAGAAATTACCGCCAGGAAGGGAAACCGGAATCATGGCGGCAATTATGCGCCAAACCGGGGTCGGTTTTCAGCGCTGGCGGGGGGCAAAGCGTGGCTTATGGCTTGGCGGATTCCGAGCGGGTGGCCACCACTTGCAGCTTCAGTTCGCCCAGCGCCTGGAACAGCGCGTTGCGGGTGGACTCGGGCAGGTCGCCAAACATGGACTTGACCCAGGTTTCATGGGCGCGCGCCATGCGGGCAAAGCTTTTCTTGCCCTGCGGCGTGAGCTTGATGAGCGAACTGCGGCGGTCGGACTCGACCTTCGTGCGCACCACCAGCCCTTCCTTTTCAAGCTGGTCGGTAATGCCGGTGATATTGCCGTTGGTGACCATCATGTGCCGCGAGAGCTCGCCCATCTTCATGCCCTTGGGCGCGCGTTGCAATTGCGCCATCAGGTCAAAGCGGGGCAGGGTGGTGTCGAACTCGTTACGCAGGCGGCTGCGGATCTCGCTTTCGACGAGATTGGCGCAGGTAAGCATGCGCAGCCAGAGGCGCAACGCATGGTGGTCGTCGGGCGCGGCGCGGGATTCGAGATCAGGAGCGTCAGTCATCGGCGTTTTCTTGAGGTTCGGCAAGATGTCGGGTACTGTCGCGCGTGCGCCGTACCCAGCGTGTCGTCGAAGTGGTCATCGTTGATGGGGGGCTGGTAAACCCGCGGTAGAAACCCCGCTGGTAAAAACCCTAGTCTTGTTTTGAAGAATACTTTAAACCTAAACTATGAACCGCGCCAGCTTTCCCTATGCCGCGCGCAGAAGTCATTCGAATCGCACCCTCAATAAGAACACCCTCTGCGCGGGCTCGCGCACGGAGCACACCACCATGCGTTTGATCACTTCCCTTATCGCCGCCGCCGCGCTGGTTCCGGCCGTGGCCATGGCCGACGCCGTCAAGGTCGGCATCGCCAACGATATCTCCGGCCCGTTCTCGGCGCTGGGCGCCGAAGCGCGCGATGGCTTCAACCTGGCCATCAAGCAACTGGGCAGCAAGCTGGGCGGCCAGCCCGCCGAATTCGTGCAGACCGACATGGGCGGCAACCCTGACCAGGCCCGCCAATTGGTCACGCGTTATATCCAGCGCGAGAAAATCGATTTCTTCACCGGCCCGATCGGCTCGAACGTGGCGCTGGCCGTCGGCCCCGCCCTGTTCGCCGCCAAGGTGCCGTACCTGTCGAACAACCCGGGCCCCAGCCAGTTCGCCGGCGCCCAGTGCAATAACTACTGGTTCGGCACGTCGTACCAGAACGACGCCTTCCACGAAGCCGCCGGCAAGGTCGCCGCCGACCGAGGCTTCAAGAAAATGTTCATCATGGCCCCCGACTATCCGGCGGGCAAGGACGCGTTGACGGGCTTCAAGCGCGGCTACAAGACCGCCCCGGGCGACGAGGTCTACACCAAGCTGGGCCAGATCGACTACGCCGCCGAGATCGCGCAGATTCGCGCCGCCAAGCCGGACGCCGTCTACATCTTCCTGCCGGGCGGCATGGGCATCAACTTCGTCAAGCAGTTCGTGTCGGCCGGCCTGTCGCAAAGCGTCAAGCTGATCGGCCCGGGCTTCTCGGCTGACGAAGACGTGATCCAGGCCGTGGGCGAACCCATGCTGGGCATGTACAACACCGCCCAGTGGGCGCATGACCTGGACGTGCCGCAGAACAAGGCGTTCGTGGACGCCTTCCGCAAGGAATACAACGGCCGTTACCCGTCGGTTTACGCCGCCCAGGCGTACGACGTGATCATGGCCATGGACGCCGCCGTCAAGCAGGCCGGCGGCAAGGCCTCGGATCGCGCGGCCGTCATCGCCGCCCTGGAAAAGGCCGACTACCCGTCGGTGCGCGGCAGCTTCACCTACGGCAAGAACCACTATCCGATCCAGGCCTATTACCTGCGCGTCGTCGACAAGGACGGCAGCGGCCGCATCACCAACAAGCTGGTCGGCAAGGTGTTCGACAAGTACCAGGACGTCTACGTCGGCGAGTGCAAGCTCTGAGGTAAGACGCCCAAGCGCGCGTCAGCCGTGGTTTCCGGCCCAGCCGGACGCGGCCGGCGCGCGCCGCCGTCCCATGTAGGTTTGAATCGCACGCGCACCGCCATCAAGGCGCGCGGCAGGGGGAAGTGTTCATGACGTTTACGCTGATCGTCGAGCAATTGCTGAACGGTCTGCAGTTTGGGTTGATGTTGTTTTTGATCGCGGCCGGGCTGACCCTGGTTTTCGGCATCATGGACATCATGAATCTGGCTCACGGCTCGCTCTACATGGCCGGCGCCTATGTCGCCGCCGAAACCATGCAGCGCACAGGTTCATTTACCGCCGCCGTCCTGGTGGCGGCCGTCGCCACCGGCCTGGTCGGCGTGGTGCTGGAACTGACGCTTATCCGCCGCCTTGCGCTGCGCGACCATCTGGCCCAGGTGCTGGGCACCTACGCCGTCATCCTTATCGCCAATGACCTGGTCAAGATGATCTGGGGCCCGGCGCCCGTCATGCTGAACATGCCGGCTGTGTTGTCAGGTCCGGTGCGGCTGCTGCCCGACCTGCTGTACCCGGCCTATCGGCTGATGATCATCGTGTTCGGCGTGGCCGCCGCTGCGGGGCTGTACTGGTTCGTGACGCGCACCCGTGCCGGCGTGCTGGTGCGGGCCGGCGCGTCCAATCGCCAGATGGCCACGCTGATGGGCGTGCGCGTGCCCTTGCTGTTCCTGGGCGTGTTCGTGCTGGGCGCCATGCTGGCCGCCGTGGCCGGCGCGTTGCTGGGGCCGATCACGTCGGTGCAGGTCGGCATGGGCGAAGAAATCCTGATCCTGGTGCTGGTGTGCATCGTCATCGGCGGCATCGGATCGATTCGTGGCGCGTTTGTCGGCGCCTTGCTGGTGGGCATGGTCGACACGGCGGGGCGGGCCTTCCTGCCCATGTTGCTGCGCCAGGTCTTTTCGCCCGCTGTCGCTTCCAGCGTCGGTCCGACGCTGGCCGCCATCGCCATCTACGTATTGATGGCGGCCGTGCTGGTGTTCCGGCCCTCGGGCCTCTTTCCGGCGCGGGGTTGATGATGAAAAGCACAATCTGGACGGTGGTCCTGTTGTTGGCGCTGGCGGCATTCCCGCTGGTCGCGCCCGCACTGGGCCTGGATTTCTACATTTCGTTCGTGCGCCGCGTGCTGATCTACGCCCTGGCCGCGACCAGCCTGAACCTGATCCTGGGTTACGGCGGCATGGTGGCGCTGGGTCACGCGGCCTTCTTTGGCGCGGGCGCCTACGCCGTGGGCATCCTGGCGATGTCGGGCATCACATCGGCGTTTATCGTCTGGCCGGTGGCGATGCTGCTGGCGGCCGTGCTGGCGGCGATCACGGGGGCGATCTCGCTGCGCACGCGTGGCGTCTACTTCATCATGATCACGCTGGCGTTCGCGCAGATGCTGTTCTATATCTTCATTTCGCTACGCCAGTACGGCGGGGAAGACGGGCTGAACCTGCCCGGCTATTCCACCTTGCCGGGCATCGACCTGGCTAATGACGTCAGCTTCTATTACCTGGTGCTGGTGCTGTTTGCGCTGCTGATGTGGGTGTTCAGCCGCGTGGTGTCGTCGCGCTTTGGCACCGCCTTGCAGGGCATTCGCGAAAACGAATCGCGCATGGAATCCATGGGCTATCCCGTCTACCGTATCAAGCTGGTGGCGTTCACGCTCAGCGGTGCGGCGGCGGGCCTGGCGGGCGCGCTGCTGGCCAATCACAACCTGTTCATTTCTCCCAGCCTGATGCATTGGACGCAGTCGGCCAACCTGCTGATCATGGTGCTGGTGGGCGGCATCGGGCTGCGTTGGGGCGGTGTGGCCGGCGCGGTCGTGATGCTGACGCTGGAAGAAGTGCTGCGCTTGTGGACGGAATACTGGCACCTGCCGCTGGGCGTGTTGCTGCTATGCGTGGTGTTCGGCGCGCCGCGCGGTCTGGTGGGCCTGTTCGGCCCGATGTTCGGCGGACGCGCCGCTGCCCAATCCGGCAAGGTGGGATCATGAGCCTGTCATCCATTGCCCAGGCCACCTCGGCAAATACGCCCGCCTTGCAAGCCACCGGCCTGGTGCGCCGCTTTGGTGCGCTGGTGGCCACCGACAATGTGTCGCTGTCCTTGAATCCGGGTGAGATCCACGCCTTGATCGGGCCCAACGGCGCCGGCAAGTCCACGTTGATCCATCTGTTGTCCGGCACCTTGGCGGCCGACTCGGGCACGCTGACGGTCGGCGGACGCGACGTGACCGGCCTGAACGCGCACCAGCGGGTGGCGGCCGGTTTGTCCCGGTCGTACCAGATCACCAATATCTTCAAGCAGTCCAACGTGTTGGATAACCTGGTCCTGGCGGTGCAGGCGCACGCGGGCAGCAGCTTCCGGTTCTGGAAGCCGCGCGCCGCCGAGGCCGCGCTGTACGAACAGGCGCGCGAGCTGGCGCGTGAATGCGCCATCGACGCCAGCCTGCTGGACCGCCCGGCCGGCACCCTGCCGCACGGCGAGCAGCGCAAGGTGGAATTCGCGCTGGCGCTGGCCGCGCGTCCCAGTGTGCTGTTGCTGGACGAGCCCATGGCCGGCATGGGGCCGGACGAAACCGTCCGCCTGACCGAACTGATCGAAAGCCTGCGCGGCCGGGCCGCCATGCTGCTGGTCGAACACGACATGCAGGCGGTGTTCCGCCTGGCCGACCGCTTGTCGGTGCTGGTGTATGGCCGCGTCATCGCCACCGGCACCCCCGACGACATCCGCGCCAATCCCGAAGTGCGCCAAGCCTACCTGGGCGACGAGGAGACCGCATGATGCTGACCATTGAATCGGCCAAGAGCGGCTACGGCGCCAGCCAGGTGCTGTTCGGCGTGGACCTGCAAATTGGCGCGGGGCAGGTGGTGACGCTGCTGGGCCGCAACGGCATGGGCAAGACCACGCTGCTGCGCACCCTGTTCGGCCAGTTGCCGCTGCGCGGCGGCAAGATTCACTTTGCGGGCCAGGACATCAGCGGCTGGAGCACGGACCGTATCGCGCGGGCCGGCGTGGCCATCGTGCCGGAAGGTCGCCAGTGCTTTCCGAACCTGAGCGTGCGCGAACACCTGACCGCTTTCGTGGCGGGCCGCAACCCCGACATTACCGACCCGTGGACGCCCGACCGCGTCTTCGACCTGTTCCCCCGCCTGCGCGAACGCGCCCGCAACATGGGCAACCAGTTGTCGGGCGGCGAACAGCAGATGCTGGCTATCGGCCGGGCGCTGGTGACCAATCCGCGCCTCTTGATCCTGGACGAAGCCACCGAAGGGCTGGCCCCCAAGATCCGCGAAGAGATCTGGCATTGCCTGGCGCGTCTGCGCGAAGCCGGGCAGACCATCCTGGTCATCGATAAATATGTCGAAAGGTTGCTCAGCCTGGCGGATCAGCACGTCATCCTGGAACGCGGCAAAGTGGTCTGGACGGGCGACTCGCCCGCGCTGGACGCCGACCGTGGCCTATGGGAACGCTATCTGGGCGTGTAGTAATAAAGCTGCACAGGGGCGGGTGAGCGGAAAAATAATAAGAAAAAAGTAGGAAATAAAACGCAATAAACCGCCATTTTCATTGCTGCGTTGAAACACAAGGTGTCTGGCCGGAATCCAGACGTTTGCAGCTGTTTCAAAAGCCCCCGCTGTTCTCTACACTTGTCGCGCCTGTCCCCATCGCGTGTGCTTGCCGACTGGGTACGCACGTGACGCACGTTATGTCCTATCAAGTTGTCAGGAAGACTTCGCATGGCGAAATGGGGTTTGCGCAAAAAATCATTGATGGCGCTGTTGCTGGCGTGCGTGGTCGCCTTGGCGCCTGCCGCCGTCATCGGTTGGTTGGTGCTGGACGGCGTCCGGGACCACTTCGGACGCGCCTTCGCCGATAACTTCACGCAGCTGAACCGGCAACGCATCCTGGCGCCGGTGTCGCGCGAACTGGCCTTGTCGTTGCGGCTGGCCGACAGCGAAGTCACTCGCCGCTGGCTGCGCAACGAAAACGATCCCGCCGCCCGCGAGCTGTTCTTTCGCGAGGCCGACGGCTATCGGCGCGACTTGCTTGGGCGCGCCTACTTTATCGCCAGCGCCGCCTCCGGCAACTACTACTTCAACGACGACCAGCCGCTGTCCGAGGCGCCGCGCTATAGGCTCAGCCCCTCGGCAGCGGACGACGGCTGGTTCTACGCCACGCTGAAGTCGCAGGCCAAGTACAACATCAACGTCAACCCGGACCTGAAGCTCAAGACCACCAAGGTCTGGATCAACGCGCAGGTGCGCGACGGCGACAAGGTGGTGGGGCTGACCGGTGCGGGGCTGGACGTGGGCGGCTTCCTGCGCGAATTCGTCAACAGCGGCCAACCTGGCGTTACGCCGATCATCGTTGACGAAGACGGCGCCATCCAGGCGCACATGGACCCCACGCTGATCGCCTATAACTCGGGCGCGGGCGGCGGCGCGGCGGACCGCGGGCGGGTGTTCAGCCTGCTGGACGCGGGGCCGGGCCGGGAAGAATTGCGCGCGGCCATGCATGCCGCGCAGGCGGACCCGCAATCGGTGCAGACGGCCTGGGTGGTCATGGACGGCGCGCGCCAGCTGGTGTCGGTGGCGTATATGCCCGAACTGCACTGGCACGTGCTCACTCTGGTGGACCTGGGCGCCGCGCGCGTGCTGGACACCGACTGGCTGTGGCCGGCCGCCATCGGCCTGGTGGTGCTGTTCGCCGCCATGCTGCTGTGCTTTGGCTACGCCATTGAACGCCTGATGCTGCGCCCCTTGCGCCGCTTGCAGCAATCGGCACGCGCCATCGCCGACGGCAGTTACGACGTGCGCCTGCCGCCGGGCGGCCAGGACGAAATCGGCGACCTCAGCCGCGCGTTCGGCGTCATGGCGGACAAGGTCCGCCAGCACACGGCCGAACTGGAAAGCAAGGTGCGCGAGCGCACCTCTGCCCTGGAAGACGCCAACCGCGCCATGGCGGCCGCGCACAAGAAGATCGGCGATTCCATCGACTACGCCAGCCTGATCCAGCGCGCCATCCTGCCCGACCGTCAGATGACGCAATCGCTGGGCGCGCACCACTTCGTGCTGTGGAAGCCGCGCGATGTGGTCGGCGGCGACTTCTACGTGTTCCGTTCCGATGGCGCCAACTGCCTGTTGGGCATCATGGATTGCGCGGGCCACGGCGTGCCGGGCGCGCTGATGACGATGCTGGCGCGCGCCGCGATCGATCTGGCGATTACCGAGGTCGGCCCCAGCGACCCGGCCGGGGTGCTGACCCGCACCGACGGGGCCATTCGCGCGATGCTTGCGGATGCGCAATTGCCGCGCGCGCTGGCCACGAATACCGATGCGGGGCTGGTATATATTGACCGCCAATCCGCGCGCCTGCGCTATGCCGGCGCGAAGATCAGCCTGTACGCCAGCGATGGCGAGACCCTGCGCGAAATCCAGGGCGGCAAGCGCGCGCTGGGCGACAAGCGGGTGGGCGTCTATGAAAACATCGACGTGCCGCTGCAATCCGGCTGGACGTATTACCTGGCCACCGACGGCTTCCTGGACCAGGCCGGCGGCGAGCACGGATTCGGTTTCGGCAACACGCGTTTCGCGGAAATGCTCAAGAGACACGCGCGGCAGCCGTTAACCGAGCAAGCAGCCGCGTTTTCGCAGGCGCTGGCGCAGTACCAGGGTGGCCGTCCCCAACGTGACGACATCACCCTGCTGTCTTTCCGTTTCGAATAAACGTTATCAGGGCGGTAACCCCCTATGAATGCCTCCGATCTCTACGCGTTGGGCGAACGGTTCAACCAGAACCGGACCCTGCTTTGCTTTAACGGGCCGATCTCCCGCAGCCTGATCGAGGAAATCGGCAATGCGCTCAAGAATTACCTGAACGCGGAACATGCGCGGCCGGCCGAAGCCATGGACGTCTTTTCGGTCTATATCGAAATGATCCAGAACATCCGCCAATACGCCACCGCCAATGGCGATGCCGAAGCCTGCGCCACGGTGGTCATAGGCCGCCGCGACGAAAGCCGCTACGTGGTGTCGGCGGGCAACCGGGTCAAGGCCGAGGACGGCCACGCGCTGGTTGCGCGCATCCGCGAACTGGCCGCGCTGGACAAGGCGGCGCTCAAGGCCGAATACAAGGCGCAGCTGCACAAGCCGCGCGCCCAGGGCGTGGCCTCGGGCGCGGGCCTGGGCCTGATCGATATTGCGCGGCGCGCCGGCGCTCCGCTGGAAGCCAGCCTGACGCCCACGGCGGGCGAGGGCATTGCGTTCTTCAGCCTTAGCGTTGTGATCTGAAGGCTACGCGCGCAGCCAAGAATCATTTTCGGAGTATCTGATGAAAGACCTGAACATTCCCGGGACGCAGTCCACGCCCGCCATCACCGCCGACGCCGCTGCCGGCGTGCTGGCGATGCGCGGCGACTCCTACCCCGAGAATTCGTTTGAATTGTTCGGCCCGGTCATTGAATGGGTCGAAGCCTATCTGCTGGGCACGACGGCCCCGTTGCGCCTGGAACTGGAGCTGCTGTACCTGAACACCAGCAGCATCAAATCCGTCATGGACATCTTCGACCTGCTGGAAGCGGCCCATTGCAAGGGCCAGCCGGTCAGCGTGACCTGGTTCTACGACAAGCGCAACGAGCGCGTCGGCGAGCTGGCCGAGGAATTCAAGGAAGACTGCACCTTTCCGTTTTCGGTGGTTGGCCGCGAATGAAGCCGGGCGCCGCCGAGCTGGATCGCCGCATCGCCGAACTGCTGGCGGACCCTGCCCATACCGGCCACCCGCTGCGCGAGGCGCTTGAAGCGCTGTGGCGGCACACGGCCGAACAGATGGCGCGCATTGAACGCGTGACGCAGCTGTCGGACGCGTACCAATCGATGGCGCACGAGCGCGAGCTGGGCCTGTGCGACCAGTTCGACCGCCAACTGCGCCGATTGACGCGCATTGCCCGCATTTCCGATCACTACCAGAACATGATGCGGGACTTGAACACCGCGCTGGAGGAAACGTCCAGCCGCGATCCGCTGACGGGCCTGCTGAACCGGCGCGCGCTGATGGACATGATCAAGCAGGAAGTGGGCCGCGCCTCGCGCAGCAACGAGAGCTTCGTGGTTGCCATGCTGGATGTGGACCACTTCAAGGCGGTCAACGACCGCTATGGGCACGAAACCGGCGACCGCGCGCTGGTTGAACTGGCCGGGGTGCTGCGCGAAAGCCTGCGCGCCGGTGATCTATGCGGACGTTGGGGTGGCGAAGAATTCCTGGTGATGCTGCCCAACACGCAACCCGAAGCCGCCCAAGGCGTCATGGACAGGCTGGTCGGCGCGGTGCGCGGGCTGGCGGTGGCGGCCGGCGAGCACGACGTATTGAGGCTGACGGTCAGCATCGGCATGGCGCACTACCAATCCGGAGAAACCTTTTCCGAAACGCTAAGCCGAGCGGACCAGGCGCTGTATCTGGCCAAGCAGGACGGACGCGATCGCGTCGCCCTTGGTTTTCCAAAGCGCTGAATGAAACCGGATCTGCTGTTTTCCGGTATGGAGCCCCTTATGCTTGACACTCATCAGGCAAGCGTTTCAAGCGCGGGCCCCCAGGGCGCCGCGTGGCATACCCAGAATTACCTGGCGTCGATGGATCGGGCGCTGTTGCTGTTCGACTTTGACGCTGATGGCGCGCTATTGAAGGCCAACGCCAATTTCCTGGCGGCGGTTGGCTATACCCGCGAAGAGGCGCTGACGCTGCGCCACGACATGCTGTGCGACAGCCTGGACGAAGGCAAGGGCATCGCCAGCGGCGAACGCATCTGGACGCGCTTGCGTCGGGGCGAACATTTTTCCGGCACGTGTCGCTACCGCATGAAAGACGGCGGCAGCCTGTGGATCGAAGCCACGTACCTGCCTTTGCCCGACGAGGACGGCGCCATCACGCGCGTGTCGGTGGTGTCGCGCAAGTCGATTGCCGACGCGGAACGGCAGGAAGAGATTCGCTTGCTGCTGCTGGGCATCAACGAAACGGGCAACGCGGTGGCAGTGTCCGGTTGCGATGGCCGCATCGTCTACGTGAACGACGGCTTTCAGCGCATGCTGGGCTTTGCGCGCGGCGACGCGCTGCATCAGGAACTGGGCGAGTTGCTGGCGGGCGGACGCCCGGACGGCGGCACGCGCGAAGAACTGGACCGCCGCATCGCTTGCCGCGAAGGCTTCCATAAAGACGTGCTGGTCTATGACCGCTGCGGCAAGCCGTTGTGGGTGTCGGTCATGGCCAACTCGGTCTTCGATGACCGTGGCACGCTGGTCAACATCGTGGATGTGCTGACCGACATTACGCCCACCAAGGTGCACGAGGTGCTGCAACGCCGCGTGCTGCAAGCCATGGTGAACGAGGCGTCGGTGGTCGAGGTCATGAACATGGTGTGCCGCGAGGTCGAGCGCCTGGCGCCCGAAGTGGCGGCGACGGTGTTGCGGGTGGACGATACGGGGCATCTGCGCCCGCTGGCGTCTCCCAGCATGCCGGACGCCTACTCCAGCGCGCTGGACGGGGTGAAGATTGGTCCGAATGTGGGCGCCTGCGGCACGTCGGCGTTCCTGGGTCGGCCGGTCATCGTGCCGGACATCGCGACGGACCCGCTGTGGGACGACTACCGCCATCTGCCGCTGCCTGAAGACATCAAGGCATGCTGGTCGTCGCCCATCAAGTCCAGCGATGGCCGGGTGATCGGTACGTTCGGCTTTTACTTCCGCGAACGCCGCCTGCCGGACGATTTTCATCATCGGCTGGTGGATGTGTGTGTGTATCTGTGCGCGCTGGCGCTGGAACGCGAGGAAGCGCGCGCGCGGATTCGTCAGTTGGCGTTCTATGACGAGCTGACGGGCTTGCCGAACCGCAATCTGTTGCTGGCGCAGGCCGAGCAGGCGATTGCGCGGGCGGAGCCGGAACGCAAGCGGGTGGCGGTGTTGTTCCTGGACCTGGATCGGTTCAAGCAGGTGAACGATACGCTGGGACATCCCATCGGCGATGCGTTGCTGCGGGATGTGGCGCAGCGTTTGCGCCGGCTGGCGCGGGCGTCGGACATCGTGGGCCGCTTGTCGGGCGACGAGTTTGTGATGCTGATGCCGGACTTCGAGCATGGCCGTCTGACGGCGGCGGCGGAACATGTCCTGGTGGCGTTGGCCCAGCCGTTTTCGGTGGGCGGCGTGACGTTGAATCCGTCGGTCAGTATCGGGATCAGCGTGTTCCCGGAGAACGGCCGCGATATGGATACGTTGCTGCGCCATGCGGACATGGCGATGTATCAGGCGAAGACGGCGGGGCGGAACCGCATTTCTTTCTTCAGCGCGGAAATGAACCGTCAGGCGCAAGAACGTCTGGCGCTGGAAGCGGCGCTGCGGGATGCGTTGGAAGCGAAGGCGTTGCGGCTGCATTATCAACCGCAGGTGGGGTTGAAGAACGGCAGTCTGTATGGAATTGAGGCGCTGGCGCGATGGCGCCATCCGACGTTGGGCGATATTTCGCCGGCGCGGTTCGTGCCGTTGGCCGAGGAATGCGGGCTGATCGGCGACCTGGGGGACTGGGCGCTGCGCGAGGCGTGTTCGCAGTTGGCGATCTGGCGCAATAACGGTTTGCGGGTGCCGTCGGTGTCGGTGAACTTGTCGGCCACGAATTTCCATAATTTGAATCTGCCCCGGATGATTGCGGCGACGTTGGCGGAATTTGGGCTGGCGCCGGCGGATCTGATGCTTGAGATCACGGAAGGGGTGGTGCTGGATGCCACGGCCGGGACGCTGCGCACGATTGCGGAGCTGCATCGCCTGGGGGTGCGGCTGTCGATGGATGACTTCGGAACCGGGTATTCCAGCCTGGGGCACTTGCGGCGACTGATCGTCGATGAGCTGAAACTGGATCGCAGCTTTGTGCAGGGGCTGGAAAGCGATGATGCGGCGCGGGCGTTGACCAGTGCGGTGATACGGATTGGTGAAAGCTTGAGCCTGCCTGTGGTGGCTGAAGGCGTCGAGAATGAAGAGCAGCGACGGTTTTTGATCGAGCAGGGGTGTGCGGCGGGGCAGGGGTTTTTGTTTTCGCCGCCGTTGCCGGCGGGGGAGTTGGAGGAGTGGTTGCGGGGGAGGTAGGTGGCTGTTTTGGGTTGGCGTTCTAGGGGCGGGTGTTGGGTTCTTTTGACGCCCGGCGCGGCGACGGCACGGGGCGGCGGGTCAACGATTGCGGTCCGGAGCCTTCGCTCCGGACTGCCCCGTCGTCATCCTCGTTGTCGCCTGCGGCGACTGCCTTCGGATTCCCTCGGGCTTATCGACTCCCCACCGCCCCGTGCCGCCGCCGCGCCGGGCTGCGATCGGGCATTGTGATCGGTCGCTGGGGCGGGTGGGGTTCTTGAGGGTTTAGCCACGGGTGGGGTGGGGCGGAAGGTCTTGCGGGGCCCGCCCCAGGCCGGCCGCGCGGGCGGCCTTTTGGGGCTTACGCGCTTTTGTGCGTCGGTGGGGGGCGCTCTCGCGCTTTTCGGGGCGGGTCTTGCGTGCGTTGGCGCGCTGGCGCTGGCTCTGGCTCTCGTTCTCTGCTTCTCTCCCCTGCCTCTCTCCCCTGCCTCTCTCCCCTGCTTCTCTTCCCTGCTTCTATTCCTTTCTTTCAATTTGCCTTGCTGGCTCCGCGCGGCGGGTGCGGCACTATTTTGTGGTCCGTGCGGTTTGTCTTTTTTGCGGTGACGTTCGTTGCCGTGTCCCTTTTTTATGGTTTTCCTAATAGCTTTCCCGCATTTGCGCACCCCTCACTTCAGGTATATATTTCAAGCCTAAACTATCCAGACCTAAATATCCGCGGCGCCCCGCTCCGATACACGAGCGACTGTCGCGTACCTCGGAGCGTATACGGCAATGAAAATAGTCTGCATCGGCGGCGGTCCCGCCGGCCTGTATTTTGGTCTGCTCATGAAGTTGCAGAACCCCGCGAACGAAGTGACGGTCATCGAACGTAATCGTCCGTATGACACCTTTGGATGGGGCGTGGTGTTTTCGGATGCCACCATGCAGAACTTGCGTGAAGCCGATCCCGTGTCCGCTCAGACCATTGGCGATGCGTTCAACCATTGGGATGACATCGACATCCATTTCAAGGGCCGCAGCATCCGCAGCAGCGGGCACGGTTTTATCGGGATTGGGCGCAAGAAGCTGTTGAACATCTTGCAGGCGCGTTGCGAGGATGTGGGCGTGAAGCTGGTGTTCGAGAACTTTGTTCAGGACGATCAGGCCATTGCCCGCGAGTACGACGCGGACCTGGTGATTGCGTCGGACGGCATCAACAGCCAGATCCGTACGCGTTACGCGGATACGTTCCACCCGGATATTGACCAGCGCCGTTGCCGCTTTGTGTGGCTGGGCACGAAGAAGGTGTTTGATGCGTTCACGTTTGCGTTCGTGCAGACGGAACACGGCTGGTTCCAGGCGCATGCCTATCGTTACGAAGATGGCATGTCGACGTTTATTGTCGAGACGCCTGAAGAGACGTGGCAGGCGGCGGGCATTGAGCAGATGAGCCAGGAAGAGGGCATTGCGTACTGCGAAAAGCTGTTTGCGCCCTGGCTGGATGGCAATGCGCTGATCAGCAATGCGTCGCACCTGCGCGGCTCGGCGATCTGGATACGTTTCCCGCGGGTGATCTGCAACACCTGGGTGCACTGGAATACGCTGGAGACGGCGCGCGGTCAGCGTCGGGTGCCGGTGGTGCTGATGGGCGATGCGGCGCACACGGCGCACTTTTCCATTGGCTCGGGCACCAAGCTGGCGCTTGAGGATTCCATCGAGCTGGCGCGCTGCCTGAGCGGCGCCGAGGGCAGCGTCGAGGCGGGGCTGAAGCACTATGAAGAGGTGCGCAGCGTCGAGGTGCTGAAGATTCAGAACGCGGCGCGCAATTCCACCGAGTGGTTCGAGAACGTTGAGCGTTACGCGGAACTGGAGCCGGAGCAATTTGCGTATTCGTTGCTGACGCGTTCGCAGCGCATCTCGCATGAAAACCTGCGCTTGCGTGATCCGGCGTGGTTGGAAGGGTTTGAGCGCTGGATTGCGGAACGTGCCGGTGCGCCGGCGGCGCCGGGTCAGCGTCCGGCCATTCCGATGCTGACGCCGTATCAGGTGCGCGGCGTGCGCTTGAAGAATCGCATTCTGGTGTCGCCGATGGCGATGTATTCGTGCACGGACGGCGTGCCGGGTGATTTTCATCTGGTGCACCTGGGGGCGCGCGCCATGGGCGGCGCGGGGCTGGTCATGGTTGAGATGACCTGCGTGTCGCCGGATGGGCGCATCACGCCGGGGTGCCCGGGCCTGTGGAACGACGAGCAGACGCAGGCGTTCAAGCGCATTGTGGATTTCGTGCATGGCAATAGCGATGCGCGGATCGGTGTGCAGCTGGGCCATGCGGGCCGCAAGGGGTCAACGCAGCTGGGCTGGCAGAAGATCGATCACCCGTTGGCGGAAGGGAATTGGCCGTTGCTGTCGGCCTCGGCGCTGCCGTACATCGAAGGGGTGTCGCAGACGCCGCGCGCGATGACGCGTGCCGACATGGACGATGCGCGCGACAACTTTGTGGCGGCGGCTCGCCGCGCGCAAGCGGCCGGTTTCGATTGGCTGGAGCTGCACTGCGCGCACGGCTACCTGCTGTCCAGTTTCATTTCACCGCTGACGAACCATCGGGACGACGAGTACGGCGGCAGCCTGGAAAACCGCTTGCGCTTCCCGTTGGAGGTCTTCAAGGCGGTGCGCGAGGTGTGGCCGCAGGACAAGCCGATGTCGGTGCGCATTTCGGCCAGCGATTGGGTGGAAGGCGGCATCACGGCCGACGACGCGGTGGAGATCGCGCGCCACTTCAAGGCGGCGGGCGCCGACATGATCGACTGCTCGTCGGGTCAGGTCAGCAAGGAAGAGAAGCCGGTTTACGGCCGCATGTTCCAGACGCCGTTCGCGGACCGCGTGCGCAACGAGGCGGGCATTCCCACCATCGCGGTGGGCGCCATTTTCGAAGCGGACCATGCCAACGGCATCATCGCCTCGGGCCGGGCGGACCTGTGTGCACTGGCGCGTCCCCATCTGGCCGATGCCTCGTGGACGCTGCGTGAAGCGGCGCGCGTCGGCTACCGCGATGTGGCCTGGCCCAGCCAGTACTTTGCAGGCAAGCGCCAGCTGGAAACCAACTTCGAACGCGCTGCCGCGATGGCGCAACTGGATATCAAATGACAAGTCTTGCGCAACCGCTGGCGGGGCGCCACGCCTTGGTGACGGGGGGCGCGCGCGGCATCGGGCTGGCCAGCGCGCGTGCGCTGCTGGCGCGTGGCGCGCGCGTGACGCTGCTGGGCCGTGATGGCGCGGCGCTGGAAGCGGCCACGGATAGCCTGGCCGCGTTGGGGCAGGTGCAGTCCGTCAGCGCCGACATCGCGGACGAAGCGTCGGTACGCGCCGCGTTTGCACAGGCAGAAGCAGAATTCGGCCCGGTGCTGGTGTTGGTGAACAACGCGGGCCAGGCAGTCAGCCAGCGCTTTGACCGCACCGACGCCGCGCTGTGGCACCAGATGATCGCGGTGAACCTGACCGGCACGTTTCACTGCATCCAGGCTGCGTTGCCCGGCATGCTGCAAGAAAAATGGGGCCGCGTTATCAACGTGGCCAGCACGGCGGGCCTGATCGGCTATGGGTATGTCAGTGCTTACTGCGCCGCCAAGCATGGCGTGATCGGGCTGACCCGTTCACTGGCGCTGGAAACCGCGCAGAAGGGCGTCACCGTGAACGCGGTGTGCCCGGGCTACACCGAGACCGACATCGTGCGCGGCGCGGTGGCCAATATCGTCGACAAGACCGGCATGACGCCGGACGCCGCTCGCGCCAAACTGGCCGAACGCAACCCGCAGGGCCGCCTGGTGCAGCCCGAGGAAGTGGCCGAAACGGTGGCATGGCTGGCGTTGCCGGCCTCTGCCTCGGTCAACGGGCAGGCGATCGCCGTGGACGGCGGCGAAGTGATGACCGGCTAGGCCGGCGCCCCATCAACCCCTGGATAACGAACGGAGACACCATGAGCAAGCAGTCCGAAGAGCACACCATGAAGCACCACAAGCGTCCGCTGGCCGGCTATCAGGCGCAGACGTTTCTGTGGGAGGTGTCGGCCGACGGCAAGATCGGCACGGTCACGCTGAACCGGCCCGAACGCAAGAACCCGTTGACGTTCGATTCGTACGCCGAACTGCGCGACCTGTTCCGTTCGCTGGTGTATGCCACCGACGTGAAGGTCGTGGTGGTGACGGGCGCGGGCGGCAACTTCTGCTCGGGTGGCGATGTGCACGAGATTATCGGGCCGCTGACAAAGATGAGCATGCCCGAGCTGCTGGACTTCACCCGCATGACGGGCGACCTGGTCAAGGCGATGCGCGCCTGCCCGCAGCCCATCGTGGCGGCGGTGGATGGCGTGTGCGCGGGTGCGGGCGCCATGGTGGCGCTGGCCGCCGATATGCGTTTGGGCACGCCGGCCGCGCGCACAGCGTTCCTGTTCACCCGCGTGGGTTTGGCGGGCGCCGACATGGGCGCGTGCACCTTGCTGCCGCGCATGATCGGCCAGGGCCGCGCATCCGAATTGCTGTACACCGGCCGCGCCATGACGGCGGACGAAGGCGCCAGCTGGGGTTTCTTTAACGCGCTGCATGATTCGGCCAAGCTGGCCGAAGCCGCGCAGACGCTGGCCGCGCAACTGGCCGCCGGCCCGACGTTCGCGCATGGCGTCACCAAGAAGTTGCTGCATCAGGAATGGAACATGGGTGTGGACGAGGCCATCGAGGCTGAAGCCGAGGCCCAGGCCATCTGCATGCAGACGCGCGACTTCCATCGCGCCTACGAGGCCTTCGTGGCCAAGCAAAAGCCGGTCTTCGAGGGGAACTGATGATGCGTGACGCAAGCTGGCTGGACTGGCCTTTTTTTGACGATGCGCACCGCAAGCTGGCGCACGAGGTGGACGCCTGGTGCGAGGCGTCGCTGGGCGACGTTGATCATCACGACGCGGACGCCGCGTGCAAGAAGCTGGTCAAGGCCATGGGCCAGGCCGGCTGGTTGCGCTACGCGGTGGCGGGCGGCCCGGGCGGTGCCTGGGGCGGCGCGCTGCCGGAAGTCGATTCGCGCGCCGTGTGCATCCTGCGCGAAACGTTTGCGCGCCACGAAGGCTTGGCGGATTTTGCCTTTGCGATGCAAGGGCTGGGCAGCGGCGCCATCTCGTTGATGGGCTCGGACGAATTGCGCCAACGCTACCTGCCGCGCGTGGCGCGGGGCGAAGCCATTGCCGCCTTTGCGCTGTCGGAACCCGATGCCGGTTCCGACGTGGCCGCGCTGGCCTGCGAAGCCAGGCAGGAAGGCGACCACTACGTACTGAACGGCACCAAGACGTGGATCTCGAACGGCGGCATCGCGGATTTCTACGTGGTGTTTGCCCGCACCGGCGAGGCGCCGGGCGCGCGCGGCATCAGTGCCTTTGTGGTGGATGCCGACACACCGGGGTTTGACGTCAGCGAACGCATCGAACTGATCGCGCCGCACCCGCTGGCCACGATCACGTTCGACAACTGCCGCGTGCCGGCCTCGCATCGTTTGGGCGATGCGGGCCAGGGCTTCAAGCTGGCCATGATGACGCTGGATATTTTTCGCGCCTCGGTGGCGGCGGCGGCGCTGGGGTTTGCGCGCCGCGCGCTGGACGAAGGCCTGGCGCGCGCCAAGTCGCGCCGCATGTTCGGCCAGACGCTGGCCGACCTGCAACTGACGCAAGCCGCGCTGGGCGACATGGCGACCGCCATCGACGCCTCGGCGTTGCTGACGTATCGCGCCGCGTGGATGCGCGACGTGCAAAAGCTGCGCACCACGCGCGAAGCCGCGATGGCCAAGATGACGGCCACGGAATCGGCGCAGACCGTGATCGACCGCGCCTTGCAGATGTTTGGCGGCGCGGGCGTGGTATCGGGGATGCCGGTGGAGAAGCTTTACAGGGAAATCAGAGCGCTGCGTATTTACGAAGGCGCCACCGAAGTGCAGAAGTTGATCATTGCCCGTGAATTGTTGAAGTCGTAAGGGGCCATCGAGCCCTCGCCTTCCAGCAAGAAAAAACCACACCGCACCGCATCGCACATCAAGGGGAATTTCATGGAAGTATCCGCCCACATCGACACCTTTGCCCGGGACAATCTACCCCCGGGCGATCAATGGCCCGAGTTCCTGCTTGATGGCCCCGACGTGGCCTACCCCAAGCGGTTCAATTGCGCTGTTGAACTGGTGGATGCCATGGCCGATCGCGGCTTTGGCGATCGCGTTGCGCTGCGCTGGCGCGACGGCGACAAGCAAGCCACGATGAGCTATCGCGAGCTGGCCGCGCTGACCAACCGCATTGCGCGCGTGCTGACCGAGGACATGGGCCTCGCGCCCGGCAACCGTCTGCTGCTGCGCGGCCCGAACAACCCGATGATGGCGGCGGCCTGGCTGGCCGCGATCAAGGCGGGGCTGGTGACGGTGCCGACGATGCCGCTGCTGCGCGCCAAGGAACTCAAGCAGATCATCGAAAAGGCGCAGATCCAGGCGGTGCTGTGCGATGCACGCCTGAAGGAAGAAGCGCAGTTCTGCGCGCAGCCCGACCACGAGCATCATTGCCCGCAGCTGACGCAGGTCATGTTTTTCAATGACGCCGCGCCCGATGCGCTGGACGCGCTGGCCGCCACCAAGCCCGACGATTTCACCGCTTGCGATACCGCCGCCGACGACGTGTGCCTGATCGCCTTTACCAGCGGCACCACGGGCTCGCCCAAGGGCTGCATGCACTTTCATCGCGACGTGCTGGCGATGTGCGACCTGTTCCCCAAGCATGTGATCAAGCCTGGCCCCGACGATATCTTCTGCGGCACGCCGCCGCTGGCCTTCACGTTTGGCCTGGGCGGGCTGCTGTGCTTTCCCCTGCGCGTGGGCGCCAGCACGGTGCTGGCGGAAAAGCTGTCGCCGGAAAGCCTGCTTGAGCTGATCCAGGACTTCCGCGCCACCATCGTTTTCACCGCGCCCACGTTCTACCGCCAGATGGCCGCGCTGGTCGGCAAGTTTGATTTGTCGTCGCTGAAGAAAAGCGTGTCGGCGGGCGAAGCGTTGCCGGACGCCACGCGTCAGTTGTGGAAGCAGGCCAGCGGCATCGAAATGATCGATGGCATCGGCGGCACCGAAATGATCCATGTGTTCGTGTCCAGCCCGCCCGAGGCCGTCAAGCGCGGCGCCATCGGCAAGGTGGTGCCGGGCTATGTGGCGCAAGTGGTGGACGACGATATGAAGCCGGTGCCCAACGGCACGGTCGGCCGACTGGCCATCAAAGGCCCCACCGGCTGCCGCTACCTGGCCGACGAGCGCCAGCGCCGGTTTGTACAGCAGGGCTGGAATCTGCCGGGCGACACCTTCATGCAGGACGATGACGGCTATCTGTACTATCAGGCGCGCAACGACGACATGATTGTCTCGGCCGGCTACAACATCGCCGGGCCGGAAGTGGAAGACGCGCTGCTGCGCCACGAAGCCGTGGCCGAGTGCGGCGTGGTCGGCGCGCAGGACGACGAGCGCGGCCAGTTGGTCAAGGCGTTTGTGGTGCTCAAGCCCGGCTACACGGCCAGCGATGCGTTGGTGGCCGACATGCAGGCGTTCGTAAAGGCCAGCATCGCCCCGTACAAATATCCGCGCGCCATTGAATTCGTGGCCGCATTGCCCCGTACCGAAACCGGCAAGCTGCAACGCTTCGCGCTGCGCAAGATGGCTTGAACGCGAAGTCGGGAAATCAGGAAATCAGAAACTCAGGAACTCATCATGGCCGCAGCATTCACCAGCCAGGTAGAAGTCCGCTTTCGTCATTGCGACCCGGCGGGCATTGTGTTCTACCCCCGCTATTTCGAAATGATCAATGACTTTGTCGAAGAATGGTTCGACAAGGGCATGGGCCTGCCTTTCCATGCCCTGCATGTGGACCGGCATATCGGCACGCCCATGGCGTCGGTGACGTGCGATTTCAGCGCGCCCAGCCGCTGGCATGAACGCCTGCGCCAAACGCTTGAAGTCCAGCGTATCGGCGGCGCGTCGTTCAAGGCGCTGGTGCGCTTTGAAGGGCCGGACGGACAGTTGCGCTTGTCGGCCACGCTGACGATCGTGACGGTGGATTTACGGACGATGAAGTCCATGCCCATGCCTGCGGACCTGCGGGAACGCATGCAGGCTTATCTGGTTCCCGCGGCCTGACGCCGCGAGACCACCCAGTCGTTTGTTTTTTATAAATAGGATGAGACGTTATGAAGATTCTGCAACCGCCGGATTGGATGGCGCCCCGGGGCTATTCGAATGGTGTGCTTACCGAAATGACGGTGGGCAGCAAGCTCGTGTTCGTGGGCGGGCAGGTGGGGTGGAATGGGCAGCAGCAATTCGAATCGGATGATCTGGCGGACCAGGTCCGCCAGACGCTGTCGAACATTGTCGCCATCCTGGCCGAAGGCGGCGCCAAGCCCGAACACATCGTGCGCATGACGTGGTACGTCACCGACAAGGAGGCCTATGTGGCGGCGTATCCGGCCATCGGCAAGCACTACCGCGAGTTCATCGGCCGGCACTTTCCGGCGATGACGGCGGTGGAAGTGGCGGACCTGGTCGAGGACCGCGCCAAGGTTGAAATCGAAGTGACGGCGGTGGTGCCCGCCGCCTGAGCCGGGGCCAAGGGCGGCTTGATTCCGGGGGCTATGCCCCCGGGCCGCGTTCTACCCTTGCCCACGCCGCGTCTCGCGCGGCAGTTCGCCAAACCGTTCCCGGTAATACTCCGAGAACCTGCCCAAGTGCCCAAAGCCCACGCCCAGCGCCACGTCGGTGACGCTGGCGTGGGCGTCTGTCTTGAGCTTTTGTCGCGCCGTGTCCAGCCGCAACGCGCGCAGCGCAATCATGGGCGTGGTATCCCGGTGTTCCTGAAACAAGCGGGTCAGCGCGGTGGCGCTGGCGCCGGCGTGGCGGGCGATGTCGGTCAAGGTCAGCGGGGCCGACAGGTGCTCGCGCATATACGATTCCGCCAGCGTCAGGCGGCGCGGCAAGCGGGGCGACTGGCCCGCGTGCGACTGCCAGCTATTGGGCTGGTTGTACAGCAGGTGCAGCACCAGCGTGTCTTCCAGGTGTTCCAGCCATGCCGAGGGCGGGCGCAGGGCGCCGTCATCCAGCGTGGGCAGCAGGTGAATCATGCTGGTGACCATGCTGCGCCAGGCCGCGCCCACGGGGTTGTCCAGGCGCAGCGCGGGGCTGAAGTCCAGCGGCAGGGTGGCGGCCTCGCCAAAGGCGCGGCGGCCGATGGCTTCGAGCTTGCCGCGTGGAATTTTCAACAGCAGCTGTTCGCAGCCGGCCTCCCAGTGCAGCCGCAGCGGGCGATTCGGCGCGATGACGGCGGCGCAATCGGGGTGGGCGTCCACGCAGTCGTCGCCGCATTCAATGCGCGCGCGGCCCCGCAGCGGCACCTGCACCAGCATGAAATCCTGCAAGCGGTCGGGCTCAATATGCACTTCGGCCCCGTAGCGCAACGTACAGACCGTCAGCGCGCCAAACCGGCCCCGGTTCAGCTCGGCGTCCACGCGGCCGCCCTTCCAGGTCAGCCGGTGTTCCTTCAGCGCTTCGGACACGCGCGTGCGTGTCTCGTCCTGTTGCGTGGAGCTGAACACGCGGCGCTTGAATAGCGGCGCAAGTTCTCGTCGTGACCAGCCGTGCATGGAAGCCTCCGGAACGGGAACGCTCCCGTATCTGGGGCCAGAATAAATTAATCGTCCAGGGTTTGGAATTAAGTGAATCCCGGATAAGGCTGGGCGGAAACGGATAGAGCGGCGCGCCCGGGCGGCATACGCTAGCCCAAGCTCTCTTGCGGGTATTGGAGGGCGTCGTCACGGCGCGTAAGCTTGGCGACTTCGATCGGCGGCATGCGTGTACCGACGGCAGACGGGATCTGTCAGCTTTGCGCCAGCGTGGCTGGCGGCGAAAACGGGGTAGCCCATGATTCAACATCTTTGGAGCCGGCGCGCGCTGGCGGCGCTGGTCTGTATGTCCGCCATGGCAAGCGCCGGGGCGGCCGACAAGGTCAAGGTGGGGTTGCTGACGACGTTGTCCGGGCCAGGGTCGGCGCTGGGCAATGAGATCCGCGACGGCTTCAATCTGGCGCTGCAACATACCGGTGGCAAGCTGGGCGGCCTGCCTGCCGAAGTCATCGTGGCCGATGACCAGCAGAAGGCGGACGCGGGCCGCCAGGCGGTGGAACGCCTGCTCAAGCGCGACCGCGTGGATGTCATGACGGGCATCGTGTTCTCGAACGTGCTGCTGCCGGTGATGCCCGCCATCTTGCAATCGAACACGGTGTACCTCAGCACCAACACGGGCCCCGAGAACTACGCGGGCGCCGGCTGCAACCCCAACTTCTTCGCGGTGGCCTGGCAGAACGAGGACATCCCCGCCGCCATGGGCAAGTACGCCATGGACCAGGGCTACAAGCGCGTGGCGCTGATTGCGCCCGACTACCCGGGTGGCCGCGAATCGCTCAACGGCTTCAAGCGTCTGTACAAGGGCGGGCTGTCCGAGGAGATCTACACGCAGCTGGGCCAATTGGACTACGGCGTAGAGATTACCCGGCTGCGCGCCAGCAAGCCCGACGCGGTGTTTTTCTTTTTGCCCGGCGGCATGGGCGTGAACTTCATCAAGCAATTCAACGGCGCGGGCCTGTCCAAGGACATCGCGCTATTGGCCCCCGGTTTCTCGGGTGACGAAGACACCATCGCGGCGGTGGGCGCGCCGATTGCGGGCATGCGCAACACGTCGCAGTGGGCCGCCGACCTGGACAACCCGGCCAACCACAAATTCGTCGAAGACTTCAAGAAGACCTACAAGCGCACGCCCACGCTGTATGCCTCGCAGGGCTATGACGCGGCCATGCTGCTGGACAGCGCCGTGCGGCAAACGGGCGGCAAGCTGGACGCCGACGCGCTGCGCCCGGCGCTGCGGCGCGCGGATTTCAAATCGGTGCGGGGCGACTTCAAGTTCAACCGCAACCAATACCCCATCCAGAACTACTACCTGCGCGTCGTTGAGGCGGGCGCGGACGGCAAGCTGGCCAACAAGCTGTCGGGCACGGTGCTGACGCAGTACCAGGACCCGTTCGCCGCCGCCTGCCAGATGAAATAGGCGCCGGCCGCCACGGCAATCGCGCCGCGGGCACGTTGCAACACAGGAGAACCGCATGACCCCATCCATCACGACGCGCGAGGTGACCGTTCCCTCGCACGACGGCAAGACCTTCAGCGCCTATCTGGCCGTGCCCGCCTCGGGCCATGGCCCGGGGCTGGTGCTGTGCCAGGAAATCTTCGGCGTGAACGACTTCATGCGCCGCGCCGCGCAGCTGCTGGCCGAAGAGGGCTACGTCGTGCTGGTGCCCGACCTGTTCTGGCGCCAGCAACCCGGCATTGAACTGACCGACGGCCCGGCCGACATGCCGCGCGCGTTCGAGCTGTATCAGGGCTTTGACGTCGAGCAGGGCTTAAAGGACATTGCCGCCACCATCACCCTGCTGCGCGACTTGCCCGAGCAGCAGGGCGGCGTCGGCGTATTGGGCTATTGCCTGGGCGGCAAGCTGGCCTATCTGGCCGCCTGCCGCACCGATGTGGACGTGGCCGTGGGGTATTACGGCGTGGGCATCGAAGACAGCCTGGACGAAGCCGCCAACCTGCGCGGCCGCCTGGTGCTGCACATTGCCGAGCAGGACGGTTTCTGTCCGCCCGCCGCGCGCCAGCGCATCCTGGACGCGCTGGGGGGCAAGCCCGGCGTCGAGCTGTACGTGTACCCGGGCATGGACCACGCTTTTGCGCGCACGGGCGGCGATCACTACGACAAGCCCGCCGCGTTGATGGCGCACCAGCGCAGCATGGCCGCGCTGCAACGCGCCATCGGCCCCGAGTTCGATTATTCGTACTTGTGGGACAAGCACTGCGAATACGAATTCGGCACGCGCGACGTGGCCGCCACGATGGCGACGATGGTGGCCGAACCCTACGTGAACCACATCCCCACCATGACGGGCGGCGTGGGCCACAAGGAACTGTCACGTTTCTACCAGCACCATTTCGTCAACGGCAACCCGCCCGACACGCGCCTGATTCCGCTGTCGCGTACCGTGGGCGCCACCCAGATCGTGGACGAACTGCTGTTCTGCTTCACGCACACCACCGAGATCGACTGGATGCTGCCCGGCGTGCCGCCCACCGGCCGCACCGTGGAAATTCCGCTGCTTGCCGTGGTGAAGTTCCGGGGCGACAAGCTCTATCACGAGCACATCTATTGGGACCAGGCCAGCGTGCTGGTGCAGGTGGGCCTGCTGGACCCCACCGGCTTGCCGGTGGCGGGCCGCGAGACCGCCGCCAAGTTGCTGGATGAAACCCTGCCGTCCAACACGCTGATGGCGCGTTGGAAAGACAGCGAGAACAAGTAGGAGCGCCTGATGTCTTACACCGACCAACAACTGTCCGAGATGGTGCGCGGCGACAGCGTGCACCGAGGCGTCTACACCGATCCGGCCATCTTCGACCTGGAGATGCAACGCATCTACGGCCGCGCCTGGATCTACGTGGGCCATGAAAGCCAGGTGCCCAAGACGGGCGACTATCACACCACCCGCGTGGGCGACCAGGACGTGCTGATGGTGCGCGCGTCCGATGGCCGCGTGCACGTGCTGTACAACCGCTGCCCGCACAAGGGCGCCAAGGTGGTGGCGGACGGCGAGGGCTGCGTGGGCAAGTTCTTCCGCTGCCCATACCACGCCTGGACGTTCAAGCTGGACGGCAGCCATCTGGGCGTGCCGCTCAAGCAGGGCCTGGAAGGTACGTCGTATGACCCCACCGACCCGGCGTTCTCGATGCGCCGCCTGGCGCGCGTGGAAAGCTATCGCGGCTTCGTGTTCGCCAGCCAGGCCAAGGAAGGCCCGGCGCTGGTCGACTTCCTGGGCGGCGTGCGCTCGTCCATCGACAACCTGTGCGACCGCTCGCCGGTGGGCGAGGTGGAAGTGGCCGGCGGCATTTTCCGCGTGATGCAGCGGTCGAACTGGAAGGTGTTCTACGAAAACCTGCATGACACCATGCACGCCCGCGTCACGCACGAATCGTCCTACGCCGCCGCGCGCGACGAGGCCAAGGAAATGGGCGAAATGCCGCTTGAGCTGCACATCATGGACGGCAACGGCGAGCCCTACGAATTCTGGGAAAAGCTGGAGCTGCGCGCCTACGACAACGGCCACGGCTATATGGAAGGCATCTTCAACCCCGGCGCCGCCGAACGCGACCCGGTATCGCGCGCGCACTTCGACACCCTGAGCGCCGCGTATGGTGAAGACCGCGCGCGTGAAATCCTGGGCATGAACCGCCACAACACCGTCATCTACGGCAGCGGCTCGCCTCACACGGTGTTTCAGCAATTTCGCGTGATCCGTCCCATCGCCGTGGACCGCACGCTGATCGAAATCCAGACGTTCCGCTGCAAGGGCGCGCCCGACGGCGTCTTCAAGCGCGCGATGCTGTACGCCAACGTCATCAATTCGCCGTCGTCCAACGTCATGCCCGACGACATCGAGCTCTACAACCGCTGTCAGGAAGGCAACGCCACGCGCGGCGGCGAATGGGTCAGCATGCACCGCTATCACGGTAGCGACCGCAGCGACGCGGACGGCATGGTGTCCGTCAACGGCACCAGCGAACTGCCCATGCGCAACCAGTTCCGCGCGTGGAAGACCTACATGGAAGCCGGCGCGGCGTCGCACGCGCCCGCCACGGGAGAAGGCGCATGCTGCTAGACCTGGATTTCGATGTCGGCACGGCCGACCTGTCGCCCGCCGAGGTGCCCGCCGATGCGTATCACCGCATCGCGCAGTTCCTGTATCGCGAGGCCCGGCTGCTGGACGAGCGCCGCTACGACGACTGGCAGGCGCTGTGGACGCAGGACGGCATGTACTGGATGCCGCGCGTGCACGGGCAGCAAAGCCCGTACGACCATATCTCGCTGTTCTGGGAAGACCGCATGCTGCGCGACGTGCGCATCCGGCGGCTGGAGCATCCGCGCAACTGGTCGCAGCAGCCGCCCACGCGCAGCGTGCGGCTGGTGGGCGGGGTGCAGGTGGAAGGCGTGGACGCGGGCGGCAACCTGGTGGTGCATTCCGCGTTCCAGATGACCGAATGGCGCAAGCGCCAGCCGCGCCAGCTGGCGGGCCGCTACACGCACAAGCTGGCCGCCGAAGGCGACAGCTGGCGCATCCGCATGAAGCGCGTGGACCTGGTCAATTGCGACGACGTGCACGATGTGTTCGAGGTGTTCGTGTGATGTTGGCGGAGACCGCGGTGCTGGCGCTGCACTACCAGAACGACGTGCTGCATCCCGACGGCAAGATCCGCGTCGGGCTGGATGCGGACAACGGCGCGCGCCAGCGCCTGCTCGATAACGCGGCGGCGCTGCTGGACGGTGCGCGCGCGCGATCGTTGCCCATCGTGCACGTGCGCATTGCGTTTCGTCCGGACTACGCCGACCTGCTGCCCAACTGCGCCATCTTTCGCAACGTGGCGTCCATTGGCGCGGTGCCAGAGGGCCAGTGGGGCAGCGAGTTCTACGACGGGCTGCAACCCGTGGCGGCAAGCCCGCGCGAGTTCGTGGTGAAGCACACCCGCATCAGCGCCTTCTACGGCACGCCGCTAGAGGAAACGCTGCGCGTGATCGGCGCGCGCCGGCTGGTGGTGGCCGGCGTGGCCACGCATTCGGTGGTGGAAGGCACGGTGCGCCACGCCGCCGATATTGGTTTTGAGGTGATGGTGGCCGAGGACGCGTGCGCGTCCGCCGACCTGTCCGTGCATGAGGCCTCGCTGGCCAGCATGCGGCTGATTGCGCAAACGGGTTCGGTGGCGCAAGCGATGCGCTGGGCAGCCGCGCCGCATTGATCAAGGATTCTTCATGGACTTTTCAGGCTTTCCCGGCTTGGCCGGCAAGACCGCCATCATCACCGGCAGCACGCAGGGCCTGGGCGCGGACATTGCGCGCGGCCTGGCGGCGGCGGGCGCCAACGTGGTGCTGGTGGGGCGCAACGCACCGGCCGGCCAGGTACTGGCGCAAGAACTGGACGGGCGCGCGCTGTATTGCGAAACCGACATCGGCGAGGATGCGCAGATTCAGCGCTGCATCGACGCCGCGCTGGCGCGCTTTGGCCGGCTGGACATTCTGGTGAACAACGCCTGCCAGTACGCCGACCGCGGGCTGGCGTCATCTCGCGACGAATGGCACGCCACGTTGGACACCAACCTGGTGTCCGCCGCCATCTTCACGCAGCTGGCCGCGCCGCATTTGCCGCGCGGGGGCGTGGTGGTCAACATGGGCAGCACGGGCGGCAAGTTCGGCGCGGCCGGGCGCGCGCTGTATCCGGCATCCAAGGCGGCCATGCTGCAAATCACCAAGAACTTCGCGGTGGAATTGGCGCCGGCCGGCGTGCGCGTGCTGGCGGTGTCGCCGGCGTGGACGTGGTCGCCGTCCGTTGAACAGCTGTCGGGCGGATCGCGCCAGGCGGCGGACGCCGTGGGGGCGCATTTTCATCCGCTGGGCCGGGTGGGGTCGGGCGACGAAATTGCCGCCGCCGTGTGCTTCGCGTGCTCGGACGCGGCCTCGTGGATGACGGGTGTGGACATCCCGGTGGACGGCGGCTTTTCCATCCTGGGCCCCGACCGTGGCATTTCGCCGCGCGTGTGGTTCAAGGAACTGGCACCCTGAGCCGGCCGAGCCGAGCTAGCGGATAACGATCTCGCCTTCTTCCAGACCGGCCTTGCCGCCCACCTGGTCTTCCAGGAATTCCTGCACCTTGTTGCCCAGCTGAATCTTCGCGCCGCTGCAAAAGCGGCGGGTAGCGGTGACGGTGGCGGTGTGCAGCGGTTGCAGGTCGCGCACCAGTTGCCCCTCTTCCTCGTCCAGGGCGATCAAGTCGCCGCTGAGCTTGACGTGGGTGTTGCGCGCGCGCTCGACCACGTCGCCCGGGGCGCGTTGCGGATTAGCCTGCAAGAACATCAGCAGCTGTTCCAGCTTGGCCTTTTCCTCGTTCATCTTCAGGCGCTTGCGCGTCAACGCGGAACGCTTGATGTCGGCGTGCGGGTCCAGCCCGGCTTGGACCAGGGTGGGGATGCCCGACGGTGAACCGATGGTGCCGGCGCGCACGGCGTTCAGCGCGCGGATCTGGCCGCCGGTGATGGCGCTTTGCTGCGTGTTGGGCGGCCCGACGTGGACGCTGCCGCCTGCCGCGATGCTGCTCTGGCGGATCTCGCGTTCCACTTCGACGTCCTGCCCGGCGCTGATGATCGCGTTTTCGATGAACTTGGCGCGCAGCATGCCGCCACAGACGATGTGCGCGGTGCGCGCGGTGGCGGTCGGGTCCTGCAAGGCTTCCGCCATGCCGATGATGCCGCCCTTGACCGTGACGCTGCCACCGGCTTCCACCAGGGCCGCTTCGATGGTGCCATTGACCACGACGTCGCCCGTCACGCGGACTTCCATCGTGGCGGCGATGTCGCCGCGCACTTGCAGCGAGCCTTCAAAGGTGATGTTGCCGGTGGACAGGTTGACGGCGTCTACCTCGACCATCGGGTTCACCTGCACGCCGTGGCTGATCAAGGTGGGCGTGCCCGCAATGGTGGCGCGCAGCAGCAGCGGATCTTCGGGGTCCACCTCGACGCCCGACAGGTCGCGGGAAAACGGGGTGTCGGGCAGTTCATCGGGCAAGGCCGGTTCGCCCAGCACGGTGACGCCGTCCACGCCGGGCAGCGGCGGTATGCGGCGCATCAAGGGCGTGCCGGGCGATACCAGCAGCAGGCTGCCCAGGTCGCGGTAGTCCACCTGCGCCAACTCATCGATTTCCTGCGCGCGCGGTTTCAGGCGGTCCAGCAGGCTTTCGAAGCGGGTGGGGGTGCCGCGCGTGGGCGGCGTGCCCCGGGCGATGACCACGGTTTCACGCGTACCCTTTTCAACGGCCTCGGCCAGCGCCTGGTCGAGCACGCCGTGCACGATGCCGCGGTCGGCCACGGCCTGGCGCAGCGTGTCCAGCGTGACCGGCTTGCCGCCCTTGGGCGGGTGCAGCGTCAGCAGCGCGGTCATGCGGTTGGGGTCCAGTTCCAGCTCGAACGCGCCGTCCACCACCATGCCCACCGGGAATTGGACCGGTTCGGTGGCGGTGCGGCAGCGGTCGATAAAGGCCAGCACGGCGTGGTTGTCCAGCGCTTCGGCGCCCCAGCCGTTGGCGACGGCGGCGGCGGTCAGCGTGTCCCAGCTGGGGATGTCGGTATTGAAGGGCGGGGCGGGTTCGGCTTCGACGGCCAGGTCGGCGTCGGCCTGCTGCGCATCGGCGTCGCCGTCGGCGCAGGCGGAGCGCGAGTCGGACGCGGCGTCTGGGCCGGCGTCGGCAGAGGATTGGGCGGGGTCTTGGGCAGAGGGGGCCTGGCGTGGGGGCGGCGTGTAGATTGCCGTCAGGACGTTGGTGCTGGCTTCCAGCACCAGCTGGAGCGTGTTTTCTGCGTCCATCTTTGCCTCTCCGTGCCTGGCACGATCGGCCAGGTTCATTCATTTGGAAAATAATCGAAATATTACGACATATTGAGCTTCGCGTCCGCCGTATGTCCTAGGTATGTCCCCCAGGTTCCCAGCGGGCGCGTCCTCGGGCAAGGGACTAGGGCGTAGGGCCTAGCGACAAACCGGGTCGACCGCCGCAGCATAGGGGCTCGCCAACGCGTCTTTGGACGCCGCCGGAGCCCCAACCATGGACCCTCGACACCGACCCATTCCGCTGGCCTTCAACGCCTTTGTGGCACGTGCGGGCGGCATGGCGGTGCTGATGGCGATTGCGTTGGGCGCTCTGGCGCTGGCGCCCTCGCGCCCCGCGCAGGCTGCCGAGATCTACCGCTACAAGGACCCCTACGGCGTCTGGCGCGCCATGAAGGTGCCGACCGGCTATGCCAAGCATTACAAGCGGGCGCAGACGCGGACGGCGTGGCGGGGCAACGGCATGAAGGTCTGTCTGGACTGCGCGCCGCAAGCCGGCGACGGCGCCCGCCTGGCCGCGCTGGCGCCGACATCACGCGCGCTGCGCTGGGGCGAGGCCATGCCCACCGCGCACGATGGCCTGATCGAACGGGCCGCCCAGGACTCGGGCGTGGACCGCGCCTTGCTGACGGCGGTCATTGCGATTGAATCGGGTTTTCGTAGCGATGCGCGTTCGCCCAAGGGCGCGCTGGGCTTGATGCAGCTGATGCCCGCGACGGCGGCGTCGGTGCTGGCGGTGGACGATATCGAGCGCGCCCTGGTGGACCCGGCAACGAATGTGCGGGCGGGCTCGCGCCATCTGCGTCGGCTGATCGACCAGTATCCCGGCCGGCTGGATCTGGCGCTGGCGGCGTACAACGCGGGGGAAGGGGCGGTGCGCAAATACGATGCGGTGCCGCCGTATGCCGAAACGCAGGCGTATGTGCGGGACGTGACGGCCCTGTACGAGCACTACAAAACGCCCTGAACAAAAACCGGCGCCAGGCTTGCCGCCCGGCGCCCGTGCCGCCCGGATGCCTAGATGGCGGCGAAGACCTTTTCAGCGATATCCAGCGTGGACTGGATCACCGCGTCGTCGTGCGTGGCCGACACGAAGCCCGCTTCAAATGCCGACGGCGCGAAGTGCACGCCGTGATCCAGCATGGCGTGAAAGAAGCGGTTGAACGCGGCGGTATCGCATTGCGAGACTTCGGCGAACGACGTCGGGATCGTGTTGCTGAAGTAAATGCCGAACATGCCGCCCACCGAGTCGGCCGAAAACGCCAGGCCGGCGGCGCGAGCGCGTTCTTGCAGGCCCTGGGCCAGCTTTGCGGTTTGCGCGGCCAGCTTGTCATAGAAGCCGGGCGCGGCAATCAAACGCAGCGTGGCCAGGCCGGCGGCCACGGCCACCGGGTTGCCCGACAGCGTGCCCGCCTGGTAGACGCCGCCCAGCGGGGCGATGTGCTTCATGACGTCGGCGCTGCCGCCGAAGGCGCCCACCGGCATGCCACCGCCGATCACCTTGGCCAGCGTGGTGATGTCCGGCTTGACGCCGGTCAGCCCCTGCACGCCTTGCGGACCCACGCGGAAACCCGTCATTACTTCGTCAAAGATCAGCAGCGCGCCGTGCTGGGTGCAAACTTCGCGCAGCCCTTCCAGGAAGCCGGGCGCGGGCTTGATCAGGTTCATGTTGCCGGCAACCGGCTCGACGATGATGCAGGCGATGTCGGCGCCGTGCTGGGCGAAGGCTTCGCGCACGGCATCCAGGTTGTTGTATTCCAGGGTCAGCGTGTGCGACACGAATTCCGGCGGCACCCCGGCCGAGCTGGGGTTGCCGAAGGTCAGCAGGCCCGAACCGGCCTTGACCAACAGGCTGTCGGAGTGCCCGTGATAGCAGCCTTCGAACTTCACGATCTTGGCGCGGCCGGTGGCGCCGCGCGCCAGCCGGATGGCCGTCATGGTGGCTTCGGTGCCCGAGCTGACCAGGCGCACCTGCTCCAGCGAGGGCAGGCGCGAGATCAGCACTTCGGCCAGATCGATTTCGGCTTCGGTGGGGGCGCCGAACGACAAGCCGTTGACGGCCGCTTCCTGCACCGCGCGCACCACTTCAGGGTGCGAATGGCCCAGGATGGCGGGGCCCCACGAACCCACGTAATCGATGTACTGCTTGTCGTCCGCGTCCCACACGTACGGCCCTTGCGCGCGCTTGATGAAGCGCGGCGTGCCGCCCACGGAGCGGAAGGCGCGCACGGGCGAGTTGACGCCGCCGGGGATGCTGCGGCAGGCGCGATCGAAAAGCTGTTCGTTACGGGACATGGCGTTCAAGGCTTGCGAAGAGGGTTGGCGGAATAGGGCGCGGAGCAGGCCACCGCGGCGGCACGGATGCTGGGCGCTTCGAAAAGGGCGGTGATGACGGCGATGGCGTCGGCGCCGGCCTGGGCCACCAGCGGCGCGTTGTCGGGCGTGATGCCGCCGATGGCGACCACGGCGGGCCGGGGCGCGTCGCGCTCGTCGACGAGGCGGCGCGCTTCGGTCAGCACCGACAGCGGCGCGCGCACGGTGTCCGGCTTGACGGTGGACGCGAACATGGCGCCAAAGGCGATGTAGTCGGCGCCGGCGTCCAGCAGTTCGCGGGCGCGGGTCAGGTCGTCGTAGCTGGAGCCGCCCAGAATCAGGTCGGGGCCGGCTTCGGCGCGGATGTGCGCCAGGCTTTCGTCGTCGCGGCCGACGTGCGCGCCGTCGGCGCCCACGTCAAGCGCCAGGCGCCAGTCGTCGTTGATCAGGAACACCACGCCAAGCTCGCGGCACAGCGGCGCCAGGGCGCGCGCTTGCGCCGCACGCACGGCGTCGGGCACGTTCTTGCGGCGCAATTGCAGGGAGCGCATGCCGCCCTCAGCGGCCTTGCGCACGGCTTGCAGCAGGCGGTCGGTGTCGTCCCATTCGGGCGTTACGCCGTACAGGCCGGAAGGAAAGCGCAGGGGTTTCATTGCGGTTGGATCCGGTTGGGAATGCGCCGGCCCATGCCCGGCAGGAAGCTGGCGGCCACCGAGGCATCGGCATGCGCCAGGCCCTGGCGCACGGCTTCCGGCATGTCCAGCCCGCGCGCCAGCATGGCGGTGATGGCTGTGGCGGCCAGGCCGCCGGCGTCGCCGTTGCGGTCGGGCGGGGTCTGCCAGGGCCAGGTGTGGGTCTGGCCGCTGGGGCCGAGCAGCACGTTGGCGAAGTGGCCGGGCCGCTGCGGGCTGCCCAGCACCAACACCCACTGCGCGCCCGCCGCCACCAGGGCGTGCATGGGGGACGGGGCGTCCCCGATATCGATGTCGCCGTCGGCGTGCCACTGGGCCAGCCGCAGGTGTTCGATGACAAGCAGATTCGTCTGCGGCAGCACCAGCTCCAGCGTCGCGGCCAGGAGGTCGTCGGCGTCGTCTTCATCGGCGGCGTCGGCGGGCAGCGGGGCGCGCTGGCCCAGGTGCAACACCAGCGGCACCTGGCTGTAGTCAGCGGCCACCTGCGCGGCCACGCTTGCCGTTTCCGCGGTGTATAGTCCGCCCACCTTGATGGCCTGCACGGACATATCTTCCAGCAGGCAGCGTGCCTGGTCGTCCAGCAGGTCGGGCGAAACGGGATGGATTTCTTCGATGCCGGCAGTGTCCTGCACAGTCAGTGCGGTCACGGCCGCCAGGCCATGACAGCCCAGGCGGGCGCAGGTAACGGCGTCCGCGGGCAGGCCGTCCGATCCCGAGGGATCAAACGGGCCGAAGACCAAAACGAGAGGGGGGGTAACGGGGGCCACGTGGACAGCGCTTGAGCTTTGAGCGGAGTACCCGGACTCATTTTGAGGTGAATCAGGGGAACCCCTATTGGGTTTCGGTAAGATTGTCCCCATTCTAATGGAAGCCCCCCACCTTTGCCCCGCCACGGGGAACCGGGTCGGGAATTGATGTAAGAGAGAACTATGCGTACTTGGATGTGTCTGATTTGCGGCTGGGTCTATGACGAAGAGGCCGGCCTCCCCGACGAAGGTATCGCGCCCGGCACCCGCTGGGAAGACGTGCCGCCGAACTGGGTCTGTCCCGAATGCGGCGCCCGGAAAGAGGATTTCGAATTGATGGAAATCTGAACCCGACCCGCTGACCCATTCCGCCAGGGCTCGTAAGATGGGGCATCGCCCCATCCAACGCAACCGACGACGGTCTGCCGACAGGCAAGCTGGCCACGCCGCCGTGTGCCACGTCGACGGTTCTTTCAGACTACCCAAAGGGGTTGCCATGACGGAAAAACACCACGAATCCGCCACCACGCAGGCGGCCAACTTTGCCAACCAGTTCCTGATCGCCATGCCCGGCATGGTCGAGGGCAGCCTGGCCGGCTCGGTCATCTACGTGTGCGAACACACCGAGCGCGGCGCGCTGGGGCTGGTCATCAACCGGCCTACCGACCTGACGCTGGGCACCTTGTTCGAGCGCATCGAACTGACGCTTGAAATCGGCCCCGTCAAAGACACGCTGGTTTATTTCGGCGGCCCGGTCCAGACCGACCGCGGCTTCGTGCTGCACGCGCCCGCCGGCGACTACAGCTCCAGCATCAAGATGGGCGCCATGGCGCTGACCACCTCGCGCGACGTGCTGCAAGCCGTGGCCGACGGCAACGGCCCCGAACGCATGCTGGTCACGCTGGGTTATGCCGGCTGGGGCGCGGGGCAGCTGGAAAGCGAGATGGGCCAGAACGCGTGGCTCAGCGTCGGCGCCGACGATCACATCATCTTCGACGTACCCGCCGAAGACCGCTACCCGGCCGCGCTCAAGCTGCTGGGCATCGATCCGGTCATGCTGGCGGGCGATGCGGGCCATGCCTGAAGAAACACTGCTTGGTTTTGACTTCGGCGAAAAAAAGATCGGCATCGCCATCGGCAACACGCTGACGCGCCAGGCGCGCCCGCTGGAAATCATCTTCAGTGAAATCCGCGATGCGCGCTTTGGCCGCATCGCGGCGCTGTTGCAGGAATGGCAGCCGCACCGTGTGGTGGTAGGGCTGGCGCTTGACGCCGATGGCGGCGAACAACCCGCCACCGCGCGCTGCCGCCGCTTCGCCAACCAACTGCACGGCCGCTTCGGCATCGCCGTTGAACTGGTCGACGAACGCGGTTCCAGCATGGAAGCGCAGCGGCTGCTGGGCACGCACGCCGCCGACGACGCGATGGCAGCGGCTGTTATCCTGCAACGATATCTGGATACCCTGCCAGCGCCGTGATACGTGCGGCCCGGCTTCTCCTATGCTCAATCCGCAACTTGATCGCCGCGGCGAACTCATCCATCTGCTGACAACGGAAGGGCTGCCCAAGCGCCACGTCCAGCGCTTGCTTGACGATGCGCGCGGCTATGCCCGGTCGGCAGACACGGCGCCGACGCTCTCCGTGCCCGTCTCCCCCACGTCGTTCTCCGCCACGTCCGACGCCATCGCCGCGCCATGTCCCGTGTTCCTGTCCCTGGCTGACGACCGCGAGGCGTATGCCGCCTGCGCGACGCGCCTGTCCCTGCTGCCCGTGGTCCTGGACGCGCAAGCCGTGGACCCGCACGCCGGCGATCCCCTGGCGCAGACCGTGGCCGGTTTGCAGCCGGGCGTGCTGGTATTGCGCCACGCGGCCAGTGGCGCGGCGCATTGCGCCGCCGCGCATGCCGCGCCGGGACTGCGCATTCTTAATGCCGGCGATGGATCGCATGCCGACCCCTTGCCTGCCCTGGCGCTGGTGCAGGCGATGCTGAACGCAAGGCAGGACCTGACCAACCTGGCCGTGACGCTGGTGGGCGACGTGCGCCATTGCGGCGTGGCGCGTTCCGTCATCCACGCCATGACCACGCTGGGCGTGCCCGAAGTGCGCGTGGTCGCGCCGCGCACCTTGCTGCCGGAAGGCTTGCCGCAGTTGGGCGTGCGCGAATGCGGCAGCCTATACGAAGGCTTGCTGGACGCCGACGTCATCATCGTCTTGCCGTTGAAGGTTGAGCAGATCAGCGGCGCGCTGCTGCCGTCTGCGCGCGAATACGCACATGGCTACGGCCTGACGCCCGCCGCGCTTGCCGCCGCCAAACCCGATGCGCTGCTGTTGCCCGTGGGCGCATTGACGCCGGGCGTGGAAGTGGACGGCGACGTGGCCGCCAGCCTGCCGCCCGTGCAGGCGCAGTTGGCGGACCTGGAACAGCATCTGCGCCTGGCCGCGTTGAGCCTGCTGGCCGGAGACGCGCCATGAGGCTGCATATCGCCAACGGCCGCCTGATCGATCCCGCCAATGCGGTGGACGGGCGGCACGATCTTTACCTTGCCGACGGCCATGTCGTCGCGGTGGGCAACGCGCCCGACGGCTTCCAGGCCGACCGTGTATTCGATGCGCAGGGCTTGGCCGTGTTGCCCGGCCTGGTCGACTTGTCGGCCCGCGTCGCGCAGCCTGGCCACGCGACCGGTCTGGCCTTCGCGCCCGCCGAATTGCGCGCGGCATTGGCAGGCGGCGTGACGCGCCTGGTGATGCCGCCGGATGCCGACGCCGCGCCGGACGAACCGGGCAAGGTCGACGCGCTGATGCGCCAACAGGAAGCCGGCCACCCGCGCATCTACCCGCTGGGCGCGATGACGGTTGGGCTGGCGGGCCAGACGCTGACGGAGATGGGCTTGCTGGCCCAGGCCGGTTGCGTGGCGTTCGCACAGGGCGAACATGGCATCGCGGATACCCGTGTGCTGTGGGGCGCGATGCGTTATGCCAGCGGGCTGGGCCACACGCTGTGGCTGCGCCCGCAAGACCCGTGGTTGGCGCCGTGCGCCGTGGTTGCCGGGGGCGCCTATGCCGAACGGCTGGGGCTGGAAGGCCTGCCGCCGCAAGCGGAAACGATCGCGCTGAATACGATTTTCGAATTGCAGCGGGCAACGGGCGCGCGCGTGCACCTGACGCGGTTGTCCACGGCGGCGGGCTTGGCGCTGCTGCGCGCGGCCAAGCGCGAGGGGCTGGCGGTGACGGCGGACGTGTCGGTCCACAACCTGCACCTGACCGACGTGGACATCGGATTCTTCGACACGCACTACCACCTGCAACCGCCGCTGCGCGGCCAGCGTGACCGCGACGCCATCCAGGCGGCGTTGGCCGACGGCCTGGTCGCGGCGCTGTGTTCGGACCACACGCCCGTGGACACGCTGGGCAAGGCGGCGCCGTTCGCGTCGTCCACGCCAGGGGCAACGGCGTTGGAGCTGTTGCTGTCCTTGACCTTGAAATGGGCGCGCGACCATCGTGTGCCGCTGGCCGACGCGCTGGCGCGCGTCACCTGCGGCCCCGGCGCCGTATTGAACAGCCTGGAGAATCGCCGGACGGTCGGCTCGGCATTTGCCCCGGCTGTCGGCTCAACAAGCAGCGCGGCGCAGGCCGGGCAACTGGGCGTGGGTGCGCCCGCCGATGCTTGCGTGGTGGACCTGGACGCCGAATGGCTGGTGACGCCGTCGGCGCTGCAAAGCCGCAGCCCGCACACGCCGTTCGCGGGTATGATGCTGCCCGGTCGGGTACGCGCCACCGTGGTCGGTGGCCAACTGGCCTGGGAGACTTCAGTTTGAAGCTGCTGCGCTTTGTCTTACGGTTGGCCCTGGTGCTGCCGCTGATTGTCTATGGCCTGGTGTGCGTGGGCCTTGTCTACCCCTTCATCCGCCCCGCGACGCGCGCGTGGCTGAACCGTTCATGGTCTCGCGCGTTGATGGCCGTCTGTGGCCTGAAGGTCGCTTTCAAAGGCGATCCCCGCATGACCGGGCCCGTGCTGCTGGTGGCTAACCATGTGTCGTGGATCGATATCTTCGTCCTGAATTCCGCGCGCGCCACCTCGTTCGTCGCCAAAAGCGAGATCCGCAAATGGCCGGTGATCGGCTGGCTGGTGGCGGGCGCCGGCACCTTGTTCATCGAACGCGGCCAACGGCACGCGGTGCACGCGATGGGCGAGGCCATGCAGGCCCGGTTCAAGCTGGGCGATGCGGTGGGGCTGTTTCCCGAAGGCACCACGACCGAAGGCTTCGACCTGCTTCCATTTCATGCCAGCCTGTTCGAACCGGCGCGTTCGGCGGCCGTTGAGATCCAGCCGGTGGCGCTGCGCTTCCTGCGCCACGGCAAGCGCGACGGCTTTGCCGCCTTTGTTGGCGAAGAAAGCCTGGTGGCCAATCTTTGGCGCGTGTTGGGCGCGACGGGGCTGGCCGTTGAAGTGGTGTTCCTGCCGCCGCTGGCGGCGCGGCATCCGGATGGCAGCCTGCCCACGCGGCTGGAGCTGTCGCATCAGGCTCGCGACGCAATCCTGGGCGTGTTGTAACGCCCGCGCCCGACCCACCGGCGGGCTTCAGATGCCGCCGGAAAACTCGCAGCAACTCTCGGCCAGCTCGGCCACGCTTTCACAAAACGCCACGTCCGCGTCACGGCGGAACATCGCGCTGTAGACCGATTGCGGCGGCGCGGTGCTGGTGCGCGCAATCACCAGCTGCTTCTTGCTGACCATGTCCGCAAAGTAATCGCGCGGCAGGCAGCTGACGCCAAAGCCGGCGGCGGTCAGCCCCGCCATTGCGATCAGGCTGTTGATCGTGAAGATATTGCTGTCGGGCGTGTGCGGCCGCAACCACCCGTCGTAAATCATGTTCAAGCCCGATTCGCGGCTTTGCCGCAGCAGCGGCAGGCGCGCGATGTCGGCGGGCGTGTAGACGCGGCTGGCGTCGATCAGGTCGGGGCTGCCCATCCACGCGAATTCCAGTCGCTGTAGCGCCACCACCTGCAAGTTGGGTTCCGCGAATTCCCCATGCAGGAACGCCATGTCCAGCTGCCCGGCCTGCAAGCGCTTGAGCAGGTCGGCGCCCAGGTCGATGTGCGGCTCAAGCGTGATGCGCGGATAGTGCGCGCGCAGCAGGCGGATCAGCGCGGGCAGCCACGTCATTGCCGTGATCTCGGTGATGCCGAAGCGAAACGTGCCGGTCAGCGTGTGCTGGCCCTTCAAGCGCACCAGCAAGCGGTCGCGATGCCCCAGCATTTCTTCGGCCAGCGCATAGACCTCGTGCCCGCGCGCCGTCAATTCCGCGCGGTGGCCCGAGCGGTCGAACAGCGCCACGTCGAAGTCCGCCTCCAGTTCCTGGATGCGCTTGGTGATGGCCGATTGCGTGGTGTGCAGCTTTTGCGCCGATGCCGAAAACGTGCCCAGCCGCACGGTCCAGTACAGCGCCTCGATCTGCTTGAAGGTCAGCATGTCGAGCCCTGAGCAAGGGTGATGTTCATTCCGAAATTTCCGCCTAGGGCTAACCCGTATATTCTTAAAAGCGATATAGATCGTGGAAATTTAATCCCTTTTTCTGAAAACGAAAAGCTCGCAACATGCGATCTGAACCCACCCCGACCGCCGGCATCCCGAAGCCTTACCCCCCTTGCCACCGGCGGCTTTCGATAGAGGACGTTGCAGATCGTCATGGCTCAGATTCTTACCGGCGCACGCCAATTGCCGGCTTCCCCCGTTGCTCCCGCCGCCGTACTCCAAGCCCTGGCCGGCATCGTCACGCCGCACCTTAGCGACAACCTGGCGCGCCGCGAAGGCATCTCGGGCCTGCACCGCTACAACCGCAGCGGCAAGCTTGTTGGCACTGCCTTGACCGTCAAGACCCGCCCGGGCGACAACCTGATGATCTACAAGGCCATGATGCAGATCCAGCCCGGCCACGTGCTGGTGGTGGATGCGGGCGGCGACTTGTCCAACGCCGTGCTGGGCGAAATCATGAAGCGCTATTTGCAACTGCACGGCTGCGCCGGCGTGGTGGTCGACGGCGCGATCCGCGACGTGGCCGCGTTCGAGGCCGACAGCTTTCCCTGCTATGCGCGCGGCCACATCCATCGTGGCCCGTACAAAGACGGCCCGGGCGAAGTCAACGTGCCCGTGTCGATCGGCGGCCAGGTCATCCACCCCGGCGACATCCTGGTCGGCGACGAAGACGGCCTGGTCAGCTTTCCCGCGTCCGACGCGCAAAGCCTGATCGAGGCCGCGCACGCGCACGCCGCCAAGGAAGAACGCATCATGGCCGAGATCGCCAAGGGCGATAAGACGCAAAGCTGGATGCAGGCCGCGTTTGCCGCCAAGGGGCTGGCATGAACGCCGCCGACACCGCCTTCCTGGCTGACCGCGCCCTAGCCATCAAGCCATCGCCCAGCATGGCCGCCAAGACGCGCGTGGATCAACTGCGCGCGCAGGGCCGCGACATCGTCGACTTCACGGTCGGTGAGCCGGACCTGCCCACGCCCGCGCACATCGTTCAGGCTGGCATCGACGCGCTGAACAGCGGCGACATCCGCTACACCGCGTCAGTCGGCGCCAAGCCGCTGCTGGAAGCGGTGCGCGCCAAGTTCCAGCGCGAGAACGGCCTGGACTACGGCCTGGACGAACTGATCGTGGGCGTGGGCGCCAAGCAGCTCATCTTCACGGCGCTGGCCGCCTCCGTGCAGGCCGGCGACGAAGTCATCATCCCCGCGCCGTACTGGGTGTCGTACCCGGACATGGTGCTGGTCAACGACGGTAAGCCGGTGGTGGTCGCCTGCCCCGAAGCCGACGGCTTCAAGCTGACGCCGCAAGCGCTGGAACAAGCCATCACGCCACGTACGAAGTGGCTGCTGCTGAACACCCCCAGCAACCCCACCGGCGCGATGTACAGCGAAGCGGAGCTGCAAGCGCTGGGCGAGGTGCTGGCGCGCCATCCCCACGTGTGGTTGCTGACCGACGAAATCTACGAACACCTGGCGTATGGCGATGCGCGCCATGCCTCGCCGGCGGCCGTGGTGCCGGCGCTGGCGGGCCGCACGCTGACCATCAACGGCGTGTCCAAGGCCTATGCGATGACGGGTTGGCGCCTGGGTTATGCGGGCGGTCCCAAGCCGCTGATCCGCGCCATGGCCACGCTGATCTCGCAAAGCACCAGCTGCGTCAGCGCCATCAGCCAGGCGGCCGCCCGCGTGGCCTTGACCGCAGACCAGCGCTGCGTCACCGACGCCGCCGCCATCTTCCATGCGCGGCGTGACCGCATCGTGTCTTTGCTGAACGCCGTGCCCGGTATTCGCTGCCCGCAACCGCAGGGCGCGTTCTACGTCTATCCGTCGGTGGAAGGCTTGCTGGGCAAGCGCAAGCCCGGCGGCCGCGTGCTGCAAACCGATTTGGACGTGGTGATGTACCTGCTGGATGACGCGGGTGTCGCCGTGCTGGACGGCGCGGCCTATGGCTTGTCGCCGTACCTGCGCCTGAGCTTTGCCACATCGATGGAAAACATCGAAGAAGGATGCCGCCGCATCGCCCAGGCTTGCGCGGCGCTGGATTGACCTACATACCGATACTCAAGGGGAATATTCATGAAGACCACCATCGCCAGCCTTCTTGCCGCCGTGGGCGTTGCCGCCACGCTGGCGCCCGCCGCGCACGCGGACACGTTGCAGGACATCAAGGCGCGCGGCAAATTCATTTGCGGCACCATGGGCACCGCCGAGCCCTTCAGCTTTCAGGACCCCAAGACCCGTGCCGTGGTCGGGTATGAAGTCGATATGTGCCAGGCGGTGGCCGACAGCCTGGGCGTACCGCTGGAGCTCAAGCTGATCGCCGTTGAGGCCCGCATCCCCGAACTGATCGCGGGTCGCGTCGATGTGGTGGCGGCCAACCTGGGCTGGAGCCCCGAACGCGCGCAGCAGATCGATTATTCGCACCAGCATTTCGTCAGCCTGCAAAAGATCCTGGCCCGCGATTCCGAGAAAGACCTGAAGGCGCCCGCCGACCTGGCCGGCAAGCGCGTCAGCGCGGTGCGCGGCTCGTCGTCCGAGCAAGGCGCTCGCAAGAACATCCCCAACGTGGACCCCGTGACGTTCAAGGACCCCAGCGGCGCGTTCCTGGCCTTGCAGCAAGGCAAGGTCAGCGGCTTTGTCGGGTCTGAGCTGATGCTGGTCAAGCTTCAGCATCAGGCGGCCACCAGCGCCGTGCCCGTCAAGATTCTGGAGCCGGCGCTGTTCGTCGAGCCCTGGGGCATGGGCGTGCGCAAGGGCGACACGGCGATGTTGAACCAGGTCAACAAGGTGCTGGACGGCATGGAGGCATCTGGCCAGGCCGGTAAGGTGTTCGACAAGTGGTTCGGCGCCGGCACGCAGTTCAACATGAAGCGCGACTTCCGCATCGAAGCCATCAAGGGTTGATGCGCGACGCGCGCCGGAGCCTGTCTCGATGCATTACGTTTTCGACTTCAACGCCATTTTCCAGGGCGAGTATCCAACGTGGCTGTGGAGGGGATTCGTCACCACCCTGGCGCTGGCGGGGCTGTCCTGGGTGCTGGCGTTCGGCGTGGGCAGCCTGTTGGCGGTGATCCGCCTGACGGGCTCGCCCGTGGCCAACGCGGTGATCGCCACCTATGTGGCGTTTCATCGCAACGTGCCCATGCTGGTGCACATCCTGTTCTGGTACTTCGGCGTGCCGGCGCTGCTGCCGCAAGGGGCCAGCGACTGGCTCAACAGCCACGGCAGTGAATTCATCATGTCGTGCATCGCCATCGCGCTGGTGATGTCGGCCTACATCTGCGAAGACCTGCGCAGCGCCGTGCGCGGCATTGCGCCGGGGCAGGTCGAGGCCGCGCGGGCGCTGGGCCTGGGCTTTCTGCGCACCATGCGCTGCGTGGTGCTGCCGCAGGCGTTTCGCATCGCCATTCCGCCGCTGCTGAACCAGACGCTGCTGTTGTTGAAGAACACCAGCCTGGCGATGGCGATCGGGGTGACGGAGCTGACGGCGGCCGGGCGCGAAATCGAGAACTACACGTTCCGCACGTTCGAGGCCTATGCGGTGGTGACGGTGATTTATCTGGTGCTGTCGTTCCTCATCATGGGTGGCGGCGCGATCTTGCAACGACGGTATCGTCCGCTGGGGGCGCGCTGATATGTGGGACATCCTGAAAGACAACTGGCTGCTGCTACTGATCGGGCAGTATCCGCACGGCCCGGTCGGCGGCCTGGTCGCCACGCTGGGCCTGGCGGCGATCAGCCTGGCGTTGGCGCTGCCTTGCGGCGTGCTGCTGGCGCTGGGCCGGATCAGCCCCTACCGGATCTTCTACTGGCCGTCGTCGGCCGTGGTGTATCTGGTGCGCGGGCTGCCGCTGCTGATGTTTATTTTCTGGGCATACTTTTTTGTGCCGCTCATCATCGGCCGGCCCGTGGCGGGCACGACCACGATGGTGGTTGCGCTGGTGTGCTACGAAAGCGCGTACCTGGCCGAGATCATCCGCGCCGGCATCCAGGCGTTGCCGCCCGGACAGCAAGAGGCCAGCCGGGCGCTGGGCCTGTCGTATATGCAGACGATGCGGCGCGTGATCCTGCCGCAGGCGCTCTACAACATGCTGCCCAGCATGCTGAGCCAGTTCGTCTCGACGGTGAAGGAAACGTCGCTGGCCTACGTCATCAGCGTGCAGGAGCTGACCTACGCCGCCAACCAGATCAACAGCGTGTTGCTGACCAAGCCGTTTGAAGTGTTCGGCTTGCTGGCGATGACCTATTTTGTTTTGAATTTTGGCCTGAGTTCCTTGGTGCACCTGACCGAACGACGTATCGGCAGACGGCGCGCCGGGCTGGGGGCCGCCCCTAAAGTGGTGCCGACATGATCCGATTTTCACAAGTGCAGAAGTGGTATGGCGATTACCAGGCGCTGGCCGACGTGACCGAAGAGGTCAGGCAGGGCGAAGTCGTCGTCGTGTGCGGGCCGTCGGGGTCGGGTAAATCCACCTTGATCCGCACCATCAACCGGCTGGAACCCATTCAGAAGGGCCTCATTGAAGTGAACGGGCAGGACATCTACGGGCCGAAGGTGCACCTGGACCAGCTGCGCAGCCACATCGGCTTCGTGTTCCAGCAGTTCAACCTGTTCCCGCATCTGTCCGTGCTGGAAAACCTGATGCTGGCGCCGCTGCAATTGAAACGCGCGCGGCGTCCCGAAGCGCGCGAGCGGGCGCTGCAATTGCTGGAACGCGTGGGCCTGTCGCACAAGGCAGAGGCGTATCCCGCCCAGTTGTCGGGCGGTCAGCAGCAACGCGTGGCGATTGCGCGTGCGTTGGCGATGAACCCGCCCGTGATGCTGTTTGACGAGCCGACCAGCGCGCTGGACCCCGAGATGGTGGGCGAGGTGCTACAGGTGATGAAGGGCCTGGCCAAGGACGGGATGACGATGGTGTGCGTGACGCACGAAATGGGTTTCGCGCGTGAAGTGGCGGACCGCGTGTGGTTCATGGACGCCGGGCGCATCGTGGAAACGGGCACGCCCGACGCGTTCTTCAGCCGGCCCGCAACGGTGCGGGCGCAGAAGTTCCTGGCCGAAATCCGTCACTGAGCGCGTGGCGGCGTCAGTCCGACAGCGGGTTCTGGAATTGCGAGCACTTGACCTGGACCAGCTTGCGGTCTTGCAGGCGCAAGGCCGTCAGCGCGCCGCCCCAGACGCAGCCCGTGTCCAGGCAGATCACGTCGGGGCGCTGTAGCAGGCCCAGCGTGGACCAGTGGCCGAACACGGTTGTGATGTCGCGCGTGGCGCGATTGGGCACGTCAAACCAGGGCACCAGGTTGGGCGGCCACGCGCCGGGGGCCACCTTGGTGGCAAATTCCATGTGGCCGTTGGGCGTGCACAGGCGGATACGCGTCAGCGCGTTGATGATGACCCGCATCCGCTTGCCGCCCTTGTGGTCTTCTTTCCACGTGGCCGGCTCGTTGCCGTACATCTTTTGCAGCGCCTTGTGCCAGTTCGGGCCGCGCAGCGCGTCCTGCACTTCGCCGGCCAGTGACAGGGTCTTGGCCACGTCCCACTTGGCCAGCGTACCGGCGTGCACCAGCAGATGGCCTTGTTCAAAATGGGCCAGCGGGCGAAAGCGCAACCAGTTGATGAGTTCGGCGGCGTCGGGCGCGCGAAGGATCGGGTCCAGCGTGTCGGACTTGGACGGCTTGCGCACGCCGGCCGCGGCGGCCAGCAGGTGCAGGTCATGGTTGCCCAGCACCGAGGTGGCGCGGTCGCCCAGATCGATGATGCGGCGCAGGGTTTCCAGCGATTGCGGCCCCCGGTTGACCAGGTCGCCCGCGAACCAGAAGCGCGAACGGGGGTCTCCGACCAGGTCGGGATGGGCCAGCAAGCGGTCCAGCGGCGAGCAGCACCCCTGCACGTCGCCGATCATCCAGATACTGCCGTTCATGCGGGACTCTTGCTCCAGGGCCAGCGTTGTTGGACCACGCGCGTGATCGTGTGGCGGTATTCCATGTAGCTCATCGCGCCCAAGGCCAGAGCCATGGCACCGATGTTCGGACCCAGCGCTGTCAGCCATGACGGCCATTTGCCCAGCATGCCGACGTTAAGCGCCAGCTGGTTCAGCATGAAGAAGCCCACGCCCAGCAGGATGCCGATGAACACTTTGGCGCCCACGCCGCCACGGCGGGTTTGCATCAGGCCGATAGGCGCGGCAATGGTGATCATCACCAGCAGCGTGAACGGATACGCCAGTTTGCGCCACAGGGCCACCACCTGTCGACCATATTGCAGCTGGTTGTCGCGCAAGTACTGCACGTAGTCCAGCAGCGTGACGATGGACATGCGTTCGGGCGTCAGCACGCGGGCCAGCAGGCGTTCGGCGCTAAGCGTGGTGTCCACCGTGCGCTCGGGCACCTTGGCGACCGAGGCGGGCGGGTTCTTGGGTTGGCGCGCGTTGGCCAGTGCTTCGGCCGCGTCGTCGTCCAGGCGGGTTTCCGACACGTCTTTCAGCACCAGGTCGCCATGCGCGAACAGGCCGGTGGGCGCCGTGGACAGCACGGTCAGCGTCTGGTCTTTCTTGAATTCGTAAAGGGTGATGCCGGCCACCTGGCCGTCGCCCTTGAGTTCGGCGATGTTGATGATGCGCATGCCGCCGTTGGCGGTGGGTTCCTTGAACCAGTAGCCGCTTTTCAGGCGGTCGCCGCCGGCCTTGCCGCGAAACATCAGGTTGGCTTCGCCGCTTTTGATTTCGGCCCAGGGCGTGACGTATTCGGACAACAGGGCGGCGCCGATCATCAGCGGGATGGTCACCACCCACAGCATGCGCAACAGCCGCATGCCGCTGACGCCCGAGACGCGCAGGATGACCAGTTCGTTGCGCTGGGCCAGGCCGGCCAGCGCCAGGATCGCGCCGATCAACAGGCCGATGGGCAGCAGATCGTACAGACGGGTGGGTATGGCCAGCGCCTGCATGTAGAGCAGGGCCATCATGGAGAACTTGTCGCCCACGTTGTCCAGGTCGTCTACCAGCGCGAAGAATGTGAAAAGGCCGAGCAGGGCCATAAGGACCACTGCACAAGAGCGATAGATTTCGCGGGCCAGGTAGCGACGGGCGGTACGCATGAAAATGTGGGGAAGCGCTAAACGTGAAAGCTTAACAAATCCCACCGCCCAGGGTGCGAAGTGCGCGTAGCGGGCGGCGGGTTCGGGAGGTCAGGAGACGCAAGAATGCGTCACGGGGACGTCAAGGCGGATCAGGGGATGTCCACCATCTGCATCCGGCGGGTCAGCACCCCCACGCGGGAGTTCAGGTAATTGGAATTGCGGCGGGTGTCGTAGAAGCGCGGGTTGGGCAGCATGGCGGCCAGCCGCGCGGACTGGCTGGCGCTGAGGTTGGCGGCCGACGTATTGAAATAGTGCTGCGCGGCGGCTTGTGCACCAAAGACGCCCACGCCCCACTCGGCCACGTTCAGATACAGCTCAAGAATGCGTTCCTTGCTCATGACGTGTTCGATCATGTAGGCCAGGACCAGTTCCTGCCCTTTGCGGATGTAACTGCGCGAACTGGACAGGAACATATTCTTGGCCAGCTGCTGCGTAATGGTGGAGCCGCCGCGCATCTTGCTGCGGCCGGCTTCTTCCTGGCGCTGGTTGTATTCCCAGGCCTTGCGGATGGCGTCCCATTCGATGCCGTCGTGTTCGGTGAACTTGGAATCCTCGGACGCCACCACCGCGCGCTTGAGGTTGCGGCTGATCTTGTCGTAGGGGACCCATTCGTATTTCAGCTGGAAGGCGGGGTTGCCTTCGCGCAGGCGCGAGCGTTCTTCGCGCATGATCGCGCTGCTGCCGGGATCGCGGTAGTTGTACCAGACCACCTGCGAGAACAGCCAGAATTGGTACAACAGCACCGCGCACACCAGCGCCATCAGCACGCCGGTGATGATCCGGAACCAGGATCGGCCCTGCTTGCGCGTCGCCATGCCGCTTAGTGTCCGGCCGCCAGGGCCTCGCGCAGCGCGGCCAGCACCGGCGCCGGGTCGGGGCGCACGCCATGCCAGATCAGAAAGCTCTCGGCGGCCTGGCCCACCAGCATGCCCAGCCCGTCGGCCGTCAAGCTGGCCCCGTCGGCCTCGGCCTGCTTCATGAAGGCGGTGGGCTTGGCGCCGTACATCATGTCGTAGGCGGCGGCGCCCGGCGCGTACAAGCCGGGCGGCAGGTCCGGCGCGGCATCCTGCAAGCCGCTGGCCGTGGCATTGATGACCAGGTTCCAGCCGCCGGGCCGCGCGGCGTCGGTCAAGCCGCCCGCCGTGACCTGGGTCTGGGGCGACACGCCGGTGGCGCGCCAGGCATCGGCCAGTTCCAGCGCCTTGGACGCGGTGCGGTTCACGATGTGGATGCGCGCGCAGCCGGCTTGCGCCAGCGGTTGCAGCACGCCGCGCGCCGCGCCGCCCGCGCCCACCATCAGCACGGCGGCATCGGCCAGCCGCAGGCCCAGGCGTTGCAGGTCCGACACCAGGCCCACGCCATCGGTATTGCAGCCGTGCCAGGCGCCATCGCGCCAGGACAAGGTGTTGACGGCGCCGGCCAGGCGCGCGCGGGCCGACAGGTGGCCCGCCGCCAGCGCGTAGGCATCCAGCTTGAAAGGCACCGTGACGTTCAGCCCCAGCCCGCCCTCGGCCACGAATGCGGCCACCGCGTCGCCAAAGCCGTCGACCGGCGCCAGCAGGCGCTCGTAGCGCAGCGGCTTGCCGGTCTGCTGGGAAAACATGGCGTGGATCTGGGGCGAGCGGCTGTGCGCGACGGGGTTGCCGATGACGGCGTAGCGGGCAAGAGGGGGCGCCTCGGTCATGGGGCTTGGGTTTCCAGGGTGTCGTTGACGAAATGCCACGTACGGGTGATGACCAGCACGTCGGTATCGCGCGCGATATCGGGGGGGAAGGGCGGGAAGGGCGCGGCCAGCTGGACGATGCGGCGCGCGGCTTGGTTCAGCACGGCATGCGGGGACGGCTGGTCGATTTCCACGTTGGCGATGCTGCCGTCGGCGCGCACCGATACGGTAATGCGCAACGATCCGTAGATGCGTCCGCGCGCCTCGTCCGGGTAGTGCTGGGTGCCGACGGTTTCAATGCGGGCGCGCCACGCGTCCAGGTAGGCGGCGTAGCGCGAGGCTTCGGCGGACGGCGCGACGAACTGCTTGCGGGGTTCGTTGCTGTATTGCTGGACGCGCGCGGCCAGCGCGGCAACCTGGGCGTTCTGGATCACGCTGGCCTGGTCCTCGGCGTCCTTGCCCAGGTCGGCGCCGTCGGGCCAGGGGTTGACGGCCTGGCGTTCGGCGCCGGCCTGTTGCGCCGAGCGCAATTGGGTCATCAGGCGGGTTTGTTCGGCTTCCAGCTGCACCTGGCGGCGGCGCATGGCTTCCAGCACGATGGTCTCGGCGGCTGCGCCGGTCTGGGGCAGCGGCGTGGTGGTCATGCCTTGTTCGGCATTGCCGCCACCGGTCATCTGGTTTTGCGCCTGGGCGCGCGGCGCCTCGGGCGGGGTTTCGCTGCGGGCGTTCAGCAACACCACTTCCAGGCTGGTTACGGGCGGCCGGGTAAGCGCGGGCACGCCGAAGCGCCACGCCAGGGCGCCGGCGTGCACCAACAGCGATATTGCAATGCCGATGCGCAGGTAGTGCTGGGCGGGAGCGCCCAGCCACCGCATATAACGGCCTAGCGGGGAGGAGGAATCAGGGCGTTGCACGGACGCATTGTAAGGCGAGTCCGCGCCGCCCGGACAGGCCGGCCAACCGCTTGTAACAGCTATTGGACGGCATGCCGGGATGGCGGGCGAGCGGCCGGCGCCGCCCGGCCCGATCAGGCCTGCTTGCGCGGGAACACCCACACCTTGCTGGCCGGAAGGGCCAGGCGGCTGGGGCCGGGTTCGCGGCCTTCGGGACCATAGGCGCGCAGCGCCAGGGTATTGGCCGGGTCCGCGTCGGGCGTGCGAAACAGGTATTCCCAGCGGTCGCCCAGGTACATGCTGGTCAACAGCGGCATGTCGATGTGGTTGCCGTCGGGGTCGTCCGCCAGGCGCACTTGTTCAACCCGGATCACGGCGGTGCCGTCCTGGCCGGCCGACACGCCTTCGCCCGCCTTGCCCCACAGCGCCCAGCCACGGCCCTCGATGCGGGCACGGCCATCGCGCACTTCGGTGACCTTGCCTTCCAGCCGGTTGTTGCTGCCCATGAACTCCGCCGTGAACAGCGTGGACGGCGAGCCGTACATTTCCTGCGGCGTACCCTGCTGTTCGATCTTGCCGTTGTTCAGCAGCAGGATGCGGTCAGAAATGGCCATGGCTTCGCTCTGGTCATGCGTCACCATCAGGGCCGACAGCCCCAGGCGGATGATCAGTTCACGCAGGAAGGCGCGGGCTTCTTCGCGCAGCTTGGCGTCCAGGTTGGACAGCGGCTCGTCCAGCAGGATGACGGGCGGGCTGTACACCAGCGCCCGGCCAATGGCCACGCGCTGTTGCTGGCCACCCGACAGCGCATGCGGATGGCGCTGGCCCAGCTTGCCCAGGCCCAGCTGGTCCAGCACGGCCTGCACGCGTTCGCGCACTTCGGCCGACGGCACCTTGCGCAACTTCAGCGGGTAGGCCACGTTTTCAAACACGGTCTTGTGCGGCCACAGCGCGTAAGACTGGAACACCAGGCCCAGGTTGCGCTCTTCGGCCGGAATCTCCTTGCGCGCGCCGCCGTCATAGACGATGCGATCGCCAATGGTGATGCGGCCGCGCTTGGGGCCTTCCAGCCCGGCCACGGCGCGCAGCAGCGTGGTCTTGCCGCTACCCGAGGGGCCCAGCAGCGACACCACTTCGCCTTGGCGCAATTGCATCGACACGCCCTTCAGCACGGGGTTGTCGCCGTAGTCCAGGTGCAGGTCTTCTACAGAAAGCTCAATCATGAAGTTTGACTCCGAATCGCAGGGCGATGCCCAGGCCGATCACGACCAGAACGATATTGATGAAGGAAAGCGCGGCCACGATGTCGATGGCGCCCGAGGCCCACAGCGACACCAGCATGGAACCGATGGTTTCCGTGCCGGGCGACAGCAGGTAGACGCCGGTGGAGTATTCGCGCTCGAAGATCAGGAACATCAGCAGCCATGAACCGATCAGGCCGTACTTGGCCAGCGGCACCGTGACGTGGCGTGTGACCTGGCCGCGGCGCGCGCCGGCGCTGCGGGCGGCCTCTTCCAGTTCGGGGCCCACTTGCAGCAGGGCCGATGAAATCAAGCGCAGACCGTAAGCCATCCAGACCACCGTGTAGGCCAGCCACACGCTGAAGATGGTGCTGCGCATGGCGCGCAGCCATTCGATGAAGTTCTCGCGCAGCCATTCGGCGAACGGCAGCGCCGACAGCCAGCCGTTTTCGTCCACGTCCAGGGCGTTGTCCAGCCACATCGGCACAAACAGGAAGACCCACAGGAAGGCCAGGCCGGCCAGCAGGCCGGGCACGGCGCGCGGCACCAACACGCTGTAGTCCATGAAGCGCGTCACGTTGTCGGGCTTGCGGTGCATGGCCAGGCCCACGAACATGTAGCACATCACCGCCAGCGCGCCGCCGAACACCCCGATGGCGACCGAGTTCACAATGGCGCGGATCAGGTTGGGCTGTGCGAAGACCGTACGGAAGGCGTCCAGCGACAGCACGTCGAACAGCGACACGCCCATACCCCAGTTGGACACGAACGCGCGCAGCAGCACGCCCAGCAGCGGCACGATAATGGTGACCACCAGCCAGAACGCCACGACCGCGCCGGCCGCCCAGCGCCACTTGCCCAACGGCAGCGGACGAGCGCGCGAGGCTTTGCCCTTGACGGTGACGAAGCGATTCGCAGTGCGCATCAAACGGCGTTGCAGCATCACCAGCGGAATCGTCATGCAGATCAGGATCACGGCCACGGCGGCCATCAGGTGATACGACGGAATGCCCAGCTTGTTGGTCAGCTTGTACAGGTACGTGGCCAGCACCAGGTTGCCTTCGGGGTCACCCAGCACCAGCACCAGGCCGAACACTTCCAGACCCAGGAAGAACAGCAGCACGGTGGCGTACAGCATGGCCGGGCGCACCATCGGCAGGCTGACCGACACCATCACGCGCAGCGGCGACGCGCCGGCCACGCGAGCCGCTTCTTCCACGTCGGAGCCCATGCTGCGCAGCGCCGACGAGATGTACAGGTACGCGTGCGGCACGTGCGTCAGGCCGGCGATGATGACGATGCTGGTCAGCGAATAGACGTTCCAGGGCACGAAGCCCAGGATGTTCTGCGCCCAGATCGAGAAAAAGCCCACCGGGCCGGCGGCCACGACGTAGCCAAAGCCCAGCACCATGGGCGAGACGAACACCGGCACCAGGATCAGCGGTTCGATCCAGCGGCGGCCGGGCAGGTCGGTGCGGATCATCAGGAAGGCCAGCATGCCGCCTAGCGGAATGGCGATGATGGCCAGCCCGAAGGCCAGGATGAAGCCGCTTTTCAGCGCCTTGTAGAAATCCGGGTCCGCGAAGATGAAGCGGAACGCGTCCAGGCTGAAAACCTTGGACGGGGCAAAGAAGGGCGCGGATAGAAAGCTTTGGACGATGATGAACGACAACGGCACATAGATGGCCAGGGCCGTAATCAACACCACCACGCCGCGCGGCAGGGACTGCCATTTTCTGCGCAATGACTGCATGGGGAAATCCTGTATTCAAAGTGACGCGACGGTCGCGCCGCCCGGGTAGGGGCAGGCCCGCCCGGGGGGCGGTCAGGCGGGCGGCAGGCTGCCGTCCGCTACGCGTATGGGGCGCCGGGGCGGGCGCGCCGCGCCCCGGACCCGCGCGGCCTTACTTGCCGGCCGCGGCGCGCCAGTCCTTGATGAACTGAAGGCGCTTGGTCTGCTCAAGGTAGTCCAGCAGCGTTTCGTTGACCGGAATCGGCTTGAGCGAGGCGCCCAGCTTCTTGGTCATGCCGTCCACATCGTTGTCGCCGTCGATGTCATCGCGCACCGAGGCCAGGTCGGCCTGGTTGGCCATGATTTCCTGGCCCTTCCTGGACAGCAGGTAATCCATCCACAGCTTGGCGGCGTTGCGGTTCTTGGCCTTCTTGCTGATGAACGCCACGCGCGACAGCACCAGCGCGTAGTCGGTCGGGTAGGCCACGCCCAGCGACGGGTCGGACTTGGCGCGGGTTTCGGCGTACGAACCCAGGATGTTGTAGCCGATCAGGTTTTCACCCGAGGACACGCGTTCCATCATGGTGCCGGTGGACGATTGCACGACCAGGCCGCCCTTGGCGATGTCTTTCAGCGTGTCGAAATACTTGGGGTCGTTGGCCTTGTCCTGCACGGCCAGCATGAAGCCCACGGCCGACTTTTCGATGTCGTAGGTGGTGACCTTGTTCTTGAACTTGTCGGGCTGGCTGGCAATCAGCTTGGCCAGCGCGCCGTGCGTGGTGGGCACTTCGGCGGCGGGGATCAGGCGCTTGTTGTAGATGAACACGGCCGGCTCGTAGGTCGTGCCGTAGGCCGAATCCTTCCAGACGGCCCAGGCCGGCAGCTTGCCGGCTTCGGGCGACTTGTATTGCAGCGCGTAGTCGGTGGCCAGCTTCAGGGCCGAATCCATCGACGAGCTCCAGACGATGTCGCCGCTACCGCCGCCCGCCGCCTGCTCGCTGATGTAGCGGTTGTAGAGCTCGGTGCTGTTCATGTCGTTGTATTCGACCTTGACGCCCGGATACAGCGCTTCGAAGCCCTTGATGATGGGGCCGGCGGCCTTGGTGTCGGTGGTCGAATAGATGACGACCTTGCCTTCCTTCTTGGCGCCGTCCAGGATCTTTTGATAGTCGGCCGGGTAACCCGCCGGCACGGCCTGCGCGAAGGCGCTGCCGGTGGCGATGGCGAAAGCTGCGGCGCAGGCGGCCGCCAGTTGGGACTTGGCAAGCATGTGTTCGTCTCCGATTGGAATTGGTCTATAGCGGGATCTGGGTCCAGCCTGCGGCCATCTTAGGAGGCGGCGTCTGTCGTCGTCCTGTCATGGGGGCGATAAGCGGCTAGGGGTAATCCCTGGTCTTGCCGCGCCCCGCCTACGGCCGCTTGGGCGTGTCCGTCACCAGCCGCACCCAGTTCTGCACGAAGCGCGAATGCCGTCGCTGGTCCAGTCCCACCAGCAATGCCGGGCTTAACACCACCGGCTGCACGATGCCTTGCGAGCGCGCCAGCACGGCCTCGGAGGTCCAGCGGCCCGGCGTGTCTTCCATGATGGAACCCAGCGCCGCGTGGCTGGACGCCACCTGCTGGCCGGCCGGAGACAGCAGCCAGTCCACCAGCGCGCGCGCCAGATCGGGGCTGGGCGCGCGCCGCGAGATCAGCACCGACCGCGCCAGCACCAGCACATAGTCCTGCGGAAACACCACGCCGATCTTGCTGCCGGCGGCCTGGCGCGACAGGGCGTATGAACCCAGGATGTTGTAGGCCAGGTCCAGTTCGTCGTTCTCGATGGCGTCCAGGATCTGCGCGCTGGTGGGCGACAGCCGCACGCCCACTTGCCCCATCGCGTTGGCCAGCCCCCAGAAGTTGGACGACACCAGTTCGTCTTGCTCGGCCAGCAGATAGCCCAGGCTGCTGGCGGCGATGTCGTAGGTGCCGACACGGCCTTGCAGGCTGGCTTGCTCGCGTTCCAGCAGGCGCAGGATGTCCTGCCGCGAGCGCGGCACGGTGGCCTCGGTAAAGCGCTTGGGGTTGTAGACGATGACGGCCGGTTCGAACGTGAAGCCGTAGACCTCGTTGCGCCAGACCGCCCACGACGGCAGCTTGGACGCGTAGGGCGACGAGTACGCCTGCGCATAGCCGTCGTTGGCCAGCCGGATCTGCAAGTCCGACGCCGAACTCATCAGCACGTCCACGTTTTTCAGGCGCCCGTCCACGGTCGCTTCGTACAGGTCGCGGCTGCTGATTTCGCGATACACCACCGACACGTCGGGCCGCAACGATTGAAAGCCCTGGATCAGCGGCGCGACGACGGGCGTGTCCGTGGGCCCGGCGATGACCAGTGTGCGCGACGTGGGCTGCGGCGCGGGGTAGCGCGTGACGATTTCGTCCAGATCGGCCGCGCGCGCATCCTGCGGGGCGGACACCAGCAGCATCGCCGCCGTGCACGCCGCGCCCAGCCACGCCGCCACGTGGCGTCCGGCCGGCTGTTGTTGCAGCGGCAGGATGACGCGCGCGGACAGGCCGCCGCCCGGCCGATCATGCAGCCATAGCGACCCCCCGTGCGCCGTCGCCACCGAACGCACGATGGCCAGCCCCAGGCCAGATCCCGGCTGCGACTCGCCAGCCCGCCCGCGCGTAAAGCGCTGCTGCACGGCTTCTTTTTCGTCGTCCGAAATGCCCGGCCCGCGATCGGACACCGTCAACGCCACGCGGAAACCGGCTACCGGCGTGGCCTGGATGTCCACCGTGCCGTCGGGCGCATAGCGCAAGGCGTTGTCCACCAAGTTGCGCAGCATCTCGCGCAAGGCGACCCGGTCACCGGCCAGTCGCGCGCGGCGCACTTCCGGCGCGATTTCGATGCGCAGCCGCTCGGCTTCCACCGGGCCGATGCGTCGGCGCGTTTCGTTGATGGTCTCGGCCACGCCCACGGATTCCGGTGGCCCCTTGCCCAGCCGGTGCGTGATGGTGGCGTCCATCAGCAGCTGGTTGATCAGCTGGCTGGCATGCGTGGCGTTCTGGTGAATGCGTACGATGCGTTCGCGCAGCCGCTTGGGGTCGGTCTCGTCCAGCGCCACTTCGGCTTGCGCGCGCAGCGACGCCAGTGGCGTGCGGACCTGATGCGTGGCGTCGGCCACCAGCGTGTTCAGCGTGTCCATGATGATGGACAGGCGTTGCATGAAGGCGTTCAGCGCTACGACCAGGCGGCGCACTTCGCGCGGTACGGGCGTGGTCACGGGCGTCAGGTCCTCGGGGGCGCGGGTGCGCAGGTCGCGTTCCAGCACGGCCAGCGGCGCAAACGCGCGCTGCACGCCAAACCACAACAGGCCCAGCGCCACCAACGACACCACCACCAGCGGCAGGACGCCACGCCCCAGTATTTCGTCGGCCAGTTCATCCCGCGACCCCAGGGTCTCGGCCACCCGCACCGTGACCCAGCCGGCATGCTGGCTGGCCGACACCAGCCGCCCCACGGTCGCCACGCGCACGGGCTCGTCGTGGTAGGTGACGTAGGCGAACACCGGCGTGGCGGCTTGCGCCAGCGGCAGCTTGGGCGCCAGGTCGCCATAGCCGGTGATGAGGTGCCCATTGGAGGTGCGCGCTTCGTAAAAGACCCGTTCGCCGCCCGACAGCATGGCCAGCGACGACACTGGCGGCTCGACGGTGACGCCTTCGTCATCGATCTGCACGGACCCCGCAATGGTCAGCGCCGACGCGGCAAGCAGGCGGTCGAACGCCTGCTCGGCGGCGCGCTGGGCATAACCCCGCAGGAAAAAAACCAGCCCGATCAGCGCGCAGGCCAGCAGCGCCGCGCCCAAGGTGAAGACGCGGCGCCGGATCGAGGCGCTTTCAGGGATGTTCATGGCTGCGGGCCTGATAGCCGACGCCGCGCACGGTGATGATGTCGATCGACGCGCCCGCCAGCTTTTTGCGCAGCCGCGAGATCAACAGTTCCAGCGCGTTCAGCGAGCCGTCGTCCAGGTCGAATAGCTGGTTCATCAGCCGCTCTTTCGCCACGGTCTGGCCAAGGCGGCCCACCAGGATCTCAAGCAGGCGGAATTCGCGCCGGCCCAGTTCCAGCGGGGTGCCCGCCAGCGTCACGCTGCGCCCGGCCAGGTCCAGGCTCAGGTTGCCGTAGGAGGTGGTGCTGCTGGTCTGCCCGGCCGGCCGGCGCATCAGCGCGCGCAGCCGCGCCTCAAGTTCACGCAGGTCGAAGGGCTTGACCAGATAGTCGTCCGCGCCCAGGTCCAGCATGTCGATCTTGTCTTCGATTTCGGCGCGCGCGGTCATGACCAGCACCGGCGCTTCCAGCCCGGCGGCGCGCAATTCACGGATGACCGAGAAGCCATCCTTGCCGGGCAGGTTGATGTCCAGCACCAGGGCGTCCCAGGTTTCGTCCAGGCCCCAGCGCAAGGCCGCGACGCCGTCGCGCACCCATTGCACGCTGTGGCCGGCCGACCGCAGCTTGCTCTCCACCGCATCGCCCAGATCAAGGTTGTCCTCGACCAGCAAAATGCGCATGTTGCGTCTCCGTCTTGTTATGGTCCTCTGCCGCGGGCAACCCCTCTTGCGCAATGGCGGGAGGGGCTGCCCGCGGCAGGGACGTTTTTTATGCTTTTGTTACGTTGCGCTGTCGCGCTGGATGCATCCTACGTGCTTGCGGGCTCGGGAGCCAGCTGGCCGACATACCGGCAGTCCAGTTCCAGCGCCAGCTCATCCATGCCCAGGATGTCGATTTCAACCGGCGTGCCGCGTTCCAGTTCGGGCATGCCGCCCACGCGCGTCACCAGCGGCGCGTTGGCAAATCGCACCAGATCATCGCGCAGCACGTGCGCCACCGTGCGGGTGATGCCGTTTTGCTTCAACCAGCGCAGGCACCAGTAGCGTTCCATGGCGCTTTGAAATTCGGCCCAGGCCGCGTACTGCGCATCGAACGCGCCGATGATGGCGAACAGGTCGGCGTCGCGCGGCTTGAACGGCGCCACCAGACGCGCCGACACGCCGTGTTCCACCGCGGCGATCAGTTGCCACTGGTTGACCAGGTCGACATAGCGGCGCAGCGGCGACGTGCTCCACGCATACTGCGGCACGCCGATAGCTTCGTGCGGCAAGGCCTGCGTGCTCATGCGCACGCGGCCCGCCTGTTGCGACCGATAAATACCCGGCACGCCGTGTTGGTGCAGCAAGCCGCCCCACAGGTTGTTGGCCAGGATCATGTATTCGGCCACCATGCGGTCCAGCGGCGCGTTGCGCTGACGCGGCACCAGGCGCACCGGCGTGTCCGGGTCGTCGGGGTTGCCGTCCAGGTAGAAGCTGTATTCCACGCGGGAATTGTTTTCGGGCTTGCCGCGCACGTTTTCGCGTTGCGCCGACAGCGCCTGCGCCAGTTTCCACAGCGGACGCAACCAATGGCCGTAGGGAATGTCGGCCGACGGGTCGGCCAGGCTGGCCTCGGTGACTTGCGCGTCCAGCATGTTGTGGCGCAGGTTTTCACGCACCACCACCCGTTCCAGGCGCGTGTCGGATTCGATGATTTCGCCCGTTTCCGGGTCGGCCACCACATACAGCGACAGCACCGGCACTTCGCGCCCGGCATCCAGCGAGAACGCCTTGATGACGTTGTCCGGCTGCATCGGGATCTTGTCGCCCGGCATGTACACCGTGGACAGGCGGGCGCGCGCCAGCTTGTCGAATTCGCTGTCGCGGGTCACGGTCAGGCCGGGGGCGGCCACGTGCACGCCCACGCGCAGGCGGCCGTCGGGCAACGTCGTGACGGACAGCGCGTCGTCGATCTCGGTCGTGGTGACGTCGTCTACCGAATAGATCTCGGCATCGGACAACGGCAGTTCGCGGTCGATGGGCGGCAGTTCCAGTTCCGGGAATTCCAGGCCGCGCGGGAAGTTGACGGCCAGGAAGCGGCGCTTGTGCAACGCCAGCGCGTGCGGCCATGCGCCTAGTTCCAGCAGCAGGCGGTCGGGGCTTTTGCCCAGCTTGGCGCAGGCGGCGTCCAGCGCCTTCCATTGCTGCGAATTCTTGTCCGGGCGGATCAGCAGCGTTTCGGCAACCTGGGCAATGGGTTCGGGCAGGCGGCCGGCGGCCATCTCGTCGACCCATTCCTGTTGCTGTTCGGCCTGGCGCTGCTTCTTTTCCAGCGCCGCCAGCGCAGCGGCCAGGATGTCCGGCGGGGCAGGGCGGTAACGGCCCTTGCCACGGCGGTGAAAGTACGCGGGCGCACTGTGCAGGCGCATCAGCAGCGCGGCATGTTCCACCGGCGTGGGGGCGTGGCCGAAGTAGTCGGCGGCCAGCGTGGGCGTGTCGAACTCTTCTTGCGGCGCGCATTCCCACAGGAATTGCAGATCCAGTTCGTCGGCGGCCGCGGCCGCCTGGCTCATCAGCGCCGCCGGTTCGGGCGACGCGAAATTGAACAGGGTATTGGCGCGCTTGATCTTGCTGCGCTTGCCCGACTCTGACTCCACCTGCAAGCTGGCGTCGGTTTCGGACAGGATGTTGCCGGCCTTGAAACTGCCGTCATCTTCGTAAAACACATACATGGTGGGGATCTTCCTGGGCGGCGCGTACGCACCGCCTTGCGCAGCGAAATAGAGTGTTGATGTCTGGTACTGATTATTGAGGGCTAACCTGCTTGCCGCCAAGGGCGAATTCAAGCACCTCGGGCATCCAACGTTCGAAGTCGGACAAACCGTGGTCGCTGCCTTCGACGATACGCTGCCGGCAACCCGCGTAGCGATCGCGCATTTCACGCCAATCCAGAACCTCGTCGCCCGTGGCCGCCAGCAGGAAGTACCGGTCGGGATGGGTGATGCGGGGGACGTGGATGGCGGCCAGTTCGTCTACATATTCAGGCAAAAAGACGAACGGCGCGTCGGAATGATACATGTGGTGCTCGCCGACCTGGGTGGCCAGGTCGCGCGCCGCCTCGACGGCCGGGTTCAGCAGCACCGCCTTGCAATCCAGTTGTTCTGCCAGCCAGGTGGCGTAGAAACCGCCCAGGGACGAGCCCACCACGGTCAGCGCCCGGGGGCTGTCCGCGCCTTGCAGTTGGCGCTGCGCAATGTCCATCGCCAGCGCAATGGCTTGCCGGGGGCTGGCGGGCAGTTGGGGGCAGGCCCACTTTGCGGCCAGGCCAAGCCCGGCCATGGCATCGGCCATCTGCCGGGCTTTGGTGGAACTGGGCGAGGAACGAAAACCGTGCAGGTAGAGAATCATTTCGTGCTCGTCCAATAAAGAGGGATCAGCGGCGTGCCCGCAGCGCGTTCAGCAGCTTGCCATGGACGCCGCCAAACCCGCCGTTGCTCATGACCAGCACCTGGTCGCCGGGGCGGGCGGCGGCGGTCACGGCCGCGACCAGCGCGTCGATGTCATCGTAACTGGAAGCTCGGTCGCCCAGCGGCGCCAGGACCTCGGCCGGATTCCAGCCCAGCGCATGCTTGCCGCTGTGGGCGCCAAAGCAGAACACCAGGTCGGCGTCGGCCAGCGCGTCGGGCAGGCGGGCGGCCATGGTGCCCAGCTTCATCGTGTTGGAGCGCGGCTCCAGCACCGCCAGGATACGGGCAGACCCGACTTGGCGGCGCAGCCCTTGGACGGTGGTGGCGATGGCGGTGGGGTGGTGCGCAAAATCGTCATAGACCTTGACGCCGTCCACGGTGCCGCGCAGTTCCATGCGGCGCTTCACGCCCGCAAAACGCGTCAACGCGGCAATGCCTTCCGCGCCCGCCACGCCCGCGTGCTCGGCGGCGGCCAGCGCGGCCAGCGCGTTCATGCGGTTGTGCTCGCCGGTCAGGTTCCAGCGCACGGTGCCGATGTCGACCCCGCTGCGTATCACCGTGAAGGCGCCGTCATCATCGGGCGGGGATGCCTGCCAGGCGCCATCCGCGCCGAACGTGACCGTTTCGGACCAGCAACCGCGCGCAATCACGCGGTCCAGTGCGTCGCAATGGGCGGGCCGTACGATGCGGCCGGACGCGGGAATGGTGCGCACCAGATGGTGGAATTGCGTTTCGATGGCCGCCAGATCCGGGAAGATGTCGGCGTGGTCGTATTCCAGGTTGTTCAGGATGGCGGTGCGCGGGCGGTAATGGACAAACTTGGACCGCTTGTCGAAGAACGCCGTGTCGTATTCGTCCGCTTCGATCACGAAGGGGCGGCGCGTGGGGTCATAGCGGGCGGATACATGCAGGTCCGCCGCCACGCCGCCGATCAGGAAGTTGGGGGCAAGGCCGGCGGCTTCCAGTATCCAGGCCAGCATCGAGCTGGTCGTGGTTTTGCCATGCGTGCCCGCCACCGCCAGCACGTGCGCGCCCGGCAGGATGTTGTCGCCCAGCCATTGCGGGCCGGACACGTAGCGCGCGCCCGATTCCAGAATGGCTTCCATCAGGGGGTTGCCGCGGCTGACGACGTTGCCGATCACGTACAGGTCGGGGGCCAGCGCCATCTGGTCCGCGCCAAAGCCTTCGATCAGGTCGATGCCTTGCTCGGACAGCTGCGTGCTCATCGGCGGGTATACGCCCGCATCGCAACCAGTGACCTTGTGGCCGGCGGCCCGCGCGATCAGCGCCAAGCCGCCCATGAACGTACCGCAGATGCCAAGAATGTGCAGGTGCATTGAAAACTCTCCTGTCCGGCATTGTATATATAGCGGCCACCGGCCATGCCGCCCGGGCAGCGCGCAAAATACCGGCAGCGGTTATGATCGCGCCATGAATCGACGCCTACTTCTATCCGCCGGCGTGGCCGTGGCCGCCACGGTCGCCGGGGGCTATACCCTGTTGGGGCAGAAGTCCCGCACGTCTGCGCCGCCCACTGAGGCCGGCGACCCGGTTGCCGCCTTGATGCAATTGCAGATGCCCGACCTGCATGGCGCGACGCAGTCGCTGGCCAACTGGAAGGGCCAGCCGATGGTGGTTAATTTCTGGGCAACGTGGTGCGCGCCGTGTGTGCGCGAGATGCCGGAATTGGATGCCTTGCAGAAAAAATACCCGAATGTCCGCTTTGTCGGCATCGGCGTTGATTCCGCAGCGAACGTGCAAAAATTTGTCGAGAAAGTGCAAGTTTCGTACCCCTTGTGGGTGATCGGGGCAGGTGCGATCGATACCTTGCGCAAGCTGGGCAACCCCAGCGGCGGCTTGCCTTTTACCATCGTGTTCAACGCTGATGGCGCAATTAACCGGAAGATACTGGGCGAAATCCAACCCGACGACCTGAACCAAACCTTATCCGGTTTGAAGGCATAAGTCTGTTGGACAAATAGTAGGAATTGGCGTAAAAAGCTGGTTTATCGGCTGTTTTGCCAACAATTCCACCGTTGGCAATCCACTCATTGGCAAGCGCATGGCGCAAAACATACTGGTATTGCATGGCCCGAATCTAAACCTGCTTGGCACCCGGGAACCTCATATCTACGGCAGTTTGACGCTGCCTCAGATCAATGAGCGCCTGGAGCTGCTTGCAGGGGAATTGGGCGCCAAGCTGGCTGCTTGGCAAGGCAATCACGAAGGCGCGCTGGTTGACCGCATTCAAGCGGCCCGGCAAGACGGCACAGACTTCATCATCATCAACGCGGCGGCTTATACGCACACCAGCGTCGCTATCCGCGATGCGCTGGCTGGGGTCGCGATCCCATTTATTGAAGTACATTTGTCCAATCTGTATAAGCGAGAGCCCTTCAGGCATCACTCTTATCTGTCCGACTTGGCGGTAGGCCTTATCTCCGGCCTGGGCGCGGACGGCTACGAGGCGGCTCTGCGTTACGCAGTGCGGCACTGATCTCGCACCAAACTCACGGCTTTTACATCTTATACGGCGCGGACCCCACGCTGGGACGCCGCCGACACTATCTCGGGAAGCAGCTTCTATGGACCTTCGAAAACTCAAAACCCTGATCGACCTGGTGGCTGAATCGGGTATCGCCGAGCTGGAAATCACCGAAGGCGAAGGCAAGGTACGCATCGTCAAGTTCTCGCAAACCTTGCAGCCGGTGGCTTACCACCAGCCCGAAGCCGGCGCGCAAGCCGCGCCCGTCGCACAAGCCGCCGCGCCCGCCGCGCCGGCCGCCGAAGCCGCCCCGGTCATCCAGGGCCACGTCGTCAAGGCGCCGATGGTCGGCACGTTCTACCGTTCGCCGAACCCGGGCGCCGCCCCGTTCATCGACGTGGGCGCCACCGTCAAGGAAGGCGATCCGCTGTGCATCATTGAAGCCATGAAGCTGCTCAATGAAATCGAAGCCGACAAGTCCGGCGTCATCAAAGAAATCCTGGTCGAAAACGGTGAGCCCGTCGAGTACGGTCAACCCCTGTTCGTCATTGGCTGATAGCTGAAAATGTTCGAAAAAATCCTGATCGCCAATCGGGGCGAAATCGCCCTGCGCATTCAGCGCGCTTGCCGTGAGCTGGGCATCAAAACCGTGGTCGTGCACTCCGAGGCTGACCGCGAGGCCAAGTACGTGCGCCTGGCCGATGAATCCGTGTGCATCGGGCCCGCGCCGTCGCGTGACAGCTACCTGAACATGCCGGCCATCATTTCGGCCGCCGAAGTGACGGATTCCGAGGCAATCCACCCGGGTTACGGGTTCTTGTCCGAAAATGCCGACTTCGCCGATCGCGTCGAAAAGAGCGGCTTCGTCTTCATCGGCCCGCGTCCCGACACCATTCGCCTGATGGGCGACAAGGTCAGCGCCAAGCGCGCCATGATCGAAGCGGGTGTGCCGGTGGTGCCCGGTTCTGAAGGCGCGTTGCCCGAAGATCCGCAGGAAATCATCCGCATTGCGCGCGAAGTGGGCTACCCGGTCATCATCAAGGCAGCAGGCGGCGGCGGTGGCCGTGGCATGCGCGTGGTGTACACCGAGGCCGCGCTGTTGAACGCCGTCACCATGACGCGTTCGGAAGCGGGCGCCGCGTTCAACAACCCGGAAGTCTATATGGAGAAGTTCCTTGAGAACCCTCGCCATGTGGAAATCCAGGTGCTGGCCGATGGTGGCCGCAACGCCGTCTGGCTGGGTGAGCGCGACTGCTCCATGCAGCGCCGCCACCAGAAGGTCATCGAAGAAGCGCCGGCTCCCGGCATCGCCCGTCGCGCCATCGAGCGCATCGGCGACCGCTGCGCCGACGCTTGCCGCAAGATGGGCTATCGCGGCGCGGGCACGTTCGAGTTCCTGTTTGAAAACGGCGAGTTCTATTTCATTGAAATGAACACCCGCATCCAGGTCGAACACCCGGTCACCGAACTGATCACCGGCATCGACCTGGTGCAGCAGCAAATCCTGATCGCCGCTGGCGAGAAGTTCACGCTGCGCCAACGCGACATCGCCTTCAAGGGCCATGCCATCGAATGCCGCATCAACGCCGAAGATCCGTTCCGTTTCGTGCCCAGCCCCGGCCGCATCACCAACTGGCACACGCCGGGCGGCCCTGGCGTTCGGATTGATTCGCACGCCTACAACAGCTACTTCGTGCCGCCCAACTACGATTCGATGATCGCCAAGGTCATCACGTATGGCGATACGCGTGACCAGGCATTGGCGCGCATGCGCATCGCGCTGTCGGAAATGGTGGTGGAAGGCATTTCGACCAACATCCCGCTGCATCGTGAATTGCTGCAAGATGCCCGCTTCATCGAAGGCGGCACCAGCATCCACTATCTGGAAAACAAGTTGGCTCAGCGTCCCTGACCGACGACCCGGGGCCTCACGGCCCCTTTTTACGTTTTATGGTCTATCGGGCCGCGGCGCGAGCCGCGGCCCGATGGCCAGATGGAAGAATAATCATGCGTGAACTCGTGCTCCATTGCCTGGAGGCTCAGGCCGAAGCCCTGTCGGACGCGTTGCTCGAAGCGGGCGTGCTGTCGGTGTCCGTCGAAGACGCCGACTTCGGCACCGATGACGAACGCCCCTTGTTTGGCGAACCGGGCACCGAGCCCGACGTGCAGGCCTGGGACCGCAACCGCGTCGTGGCCTTGCTGCCCGATGGCGCCGATCCCACGCAGATCATGGAAGAAGCCGCGTCGGCCGGTGAGCTGGACCCGACGCTGTTTGCCGGCTGGACGCTGCGCGACGTGCCGGACGCCGACTGGGTGCGCCTGACGCAATCGCAGTTTGGCCCCATCCACATTGCCGAACGCCTGTGGATCGTGCCCAGTTGGCACCGCGACAATCCCGATGTGCCCGGGCTGGACCCGGCCACCGCTGAAGAGGGCGCCATCCATATCGAGCTGGACCCGGGCTTGGCGTTCGGCACGGGCAGCCATCCCACCACGCACCTGTGCCTGGCCTGGCTGGAAGCCGAATTGCCCGCCGGCGCGACCGTGCTGGACTACGGCTGCGGCTCGGGGATTCTGGCCATTGCCGCGCGCAAGCTTGGCGCAGGCCCGACCTTGGCCGTGGACATCGACGCGCAGGCCGTGCAAAGCACGGCCTACAACGCCGAGGTCAACCACGTAGCACTGCAAGCCATGCTGCCCGACGCGCTGGCCGACGGCACCTTCCAGGTGGTCGTGGCCAACATCCTGTCCAATCCGCTGAAAGTGCTGGCGCCGATGCTGGCCGGCCGCGTGGCAGAGGGCGGGCATCTGGTGCTGTCCGGCGTGCTGGAACGCCAGGCCGAGGAAGTGGCTGCCGCCTACGCGCCCTGGATGGCGATGTCGGTCTGGCGCGCCCGCGACGGCTGGGTTTGCCTGCACGGCCAGAAGGCCTGAGCACCGCTTAGGCAGGATCGCATCACATGGCTTTGACCACCCGCTGCCCGCAATGCGGCACCACGTTCAAGGTGGTGCCGGACCAGCTGCGCGTCCGTAACGGCCTGGTGCGCTGCGGCGCCTGCTCGACGGTTTTCGACGGCCGCGCCTGCCTCTTGCCCGGCGCCGACGCGAAGGCGCTGCCGCCCGTGCCGCCAGCCGCGCGTCCCGCAACGCCGGCCCCGGCCGCAGCCGCCGCCGCGCCGGTCCTCTCGCGGCCCTCGGTAGAGCCGCGCCAGGTTCCGCCCTGGGAAGACGAACCGGCCTCGCATCCGCATGCCCCGGCCGCCGCGCCGACGCCTGCCGCACCAAGGCCTGCTCCGGCAGTGCCGCCAGCCCCCGCCACGCCTGCGTACGCCCCGATGACGCCGCCGCCGCCGCCGGGCCGAGCCGAGCCGGTAATTCCGGCCGCCGTGGCGCCTGCCGCTGCGCCCGCCGTGCTGCGCGGGCGCGACGCGATACGCCGCCACGTCGAGCCCGACGATAAGCTGCCGGAAGACGAGTTTGACGACGAAGGCCCGTTGGACCGGGACCTGGAAGATGAAATGCGGGACGACCGGCATGGCCGCGTCCAGACGTATCGCCCCGAACCCATCATCGCCACGCCGCGTGGCAACGAACCGGTGTTCAACTGGCAGGACCGGGCCGACGAAGACGACCGAGACGATCATCGAATCGACGATCGGGATCACGACCGCGACCACGATCAAGACCACGACCGCGACCACGATCACGATCACGACCGCGACCACGATCACGACCGCGACCGCGACCAAGACCGCGATCACGACCACGACGATCACCGCATAGGCCACCACGATGACCCGCGCGTCGATCACCGCAACGTCTCCCGCGATCGCACCCCGCGCCACCACGACGTTCGCCAGCCTTACGTCGCCGACCACGCCCTGAGCCGTCACGACGCCTACCGCGCCGACGACGACGGCCCCGGCTTTGACGACGACATCGAGCCCGTGCTGGGCGATGCGCGCACGCGATATTCCAGCGCCACCGATGTGGGCCGCGCCCCGCCCGAGTTCCTGGACCAGGACCGTACCGAACGCCGTGGCCTGCTGCGCAAATTGTGGGGCTATGCGTGCCTGTTGGGCCTGATCGCGCTGGGCCTGCAACTGCTATACGTTTACCGCACCGACATCGCCAATTCCGTGCCGGCCGTGCGCCCGGTGCTGGAAGCCGCGTGCAAGCCGCTGGGCTGCACGGTGGGCTACGCGCGGCGCTTGGAGCGCATCGCGATTTCCTCGTCGTCATTGCAGCCGCCCACGGGCGCGGCCGCCATCGACGACGGTCGCAGCCGCCTGGTGCTGAACCTGGTGCTGCGCAACCGCTACGACAAGCCGCAGCATTGGCCCGCGCTGGTGCTGGACCTGACGGATCTGTCCGACACGGTCGTGGTGCGCCGCGTGTTGCGGCCCGAAGACTACCTGACGCCCGAGCAGCTGCGCGGGCCGTTCGCGCCGGCGGGCGAGCTAAAGATTTCCGTGCCCATTGAAGTGACCGGTGTTCAGGTCAATGGCTACCAACTTGATAAGTTCTTTCCTTAAAGGATGACACGCATGGCAACCCCCGTCCTGGTTTGCGGTTCGATGGCGTTCGACACGATCGCCGTGTTCGAAGGCCGCTTCAAAGAGCACATTCTTGCCGACCGCATCCAGTCGTTGAGCGTGTCGTTCCTGGTGCCCAGCATGCGCAAGGAATATGGCGGTTGCTCGGGCAACATCGCCTACAACATGAATCTGCTGGGCGGCAAGCCGCTGCCCGTGGCCACCGTGGGCGAAGACGCTGGCGAATACCTGGAACGCCTGTCGGCCCTGGGCATCGACATCGCCCGCGTCAAGGTGATTCCCGATACGTTCACCGCGCAGTGCTTCATCACCACCGACCTGGACGATAACCAGATCACCGCTTTCCACCCGGGCGCCATGTCGTTCTCGGCCGACAACGACCTGAGCGATGCGCAAGCGGCCTGGGCCATCGTTGCCCCGGACGCCAAGGAAGGCATGTTCGCGCACGCCGAGCGCCTGCACGCGCGTGGCATCCCGTTCATCTTTGACCTGGGCCAGGCGATGCCGCTGTTCGACGGCGCCGACCTGGAACGCATGCTGAAGATGGCGCGCGCCCTGACCGTGAATGACTACGAAGCCGGCGTTGTCGAACAGCGCACGGGCCGCGGCATGGCGGACATCGCCGCCACGTTGGAAGCCGTGGTCGTGACGCGCGGAGCCGAAGGCGCCACGCTCTTGACCGGCGGCAAGACGATCCAGATCGCGCCGGTGCGCGCCACGCAAGTGGTCGACCCGACCGGTTGCGGCGACGCGCAGCGCGGCGGCCTGCTTTACGGCCTGACCAGCGGCTGGAACTGGGAAGACAGCTGCCGCCTGGGCAACGTCATGGGCGCCATCAAGATCGCCTCGCGCGGCCCGCAGAATCACGCTCCGTCGCGCGCCGATATCGACGCGGTGCTGCACGCCACCTACGGCATCCACTTGCCGGCTTGATCGTTTTATCCGGACTTCCAGACACGGGAACCGCCGCGCGATTGCGCGGTCGAACGGACGTTGAAAATCACCGATGCGACGGCGCGAATATCGCGCTGTCACAAGGTGATTGCTGGCTTTGGCCGTGAGTTTCAGTGTGTTGCAACCGCGCCTGCCCGGGGTAGTGCGCGGGGTATGATCAGTTTTCGTCGGCAGTGCCCGATCGAGGAGTCCAAATGAATCAAAGTAAATCTCTTTCCCTGGTGACCCCGCGTACTGGCCGGTGGCTGGCCATCGCGGCCGTCGTGACGTCGATGGCTGTGCTTGGCGGCTGCGCGAATCGCAGCGCGTCCAGCGGGGTATATAGCTACGACCAAGCCCAGCGTGAGCAGATCGTCCGTACGGGCACGGTCACGGGCGTGCGCCCGATCGTGATCCAGAATGACAAGTCCAGCGGTGTCGGCATGTTGGCCGGCGGTGCGCTGGGTGGTGTGGCCGGCAACGCGGTTGGCGGCGGCACGGGCCGCACCATCGCCACGGTTGGCGGCGCCATTCTTGGCGCGCTGGCGGGCAACGCGGTCGAAAACCGCGTTGGAACCAACTCCGGCTATGAAGTCACCGTGCGCCTGGACAACGGCGAAACCCGTGTCGTGGCGCAAGAAGCCGACGTGCCGATCAGCGTGGGCCAACGCGTCCAGGTGATCAGCGGCGCAGGCCCCACCCGCGTCACCCCGATGTAATTCCCGAAGCCCGCGCAAGCGGGCTTTTTCGATGCGCGCCGACGCGTATGAAGGCCCCGATTATCGGGGCCTTTTTTTGCCTGAAAGTGTCGCTCCGCCGCAACGAGAACCCCGGGATTTACCCGCAGGCGTTACGTTTCCCTGCCTTTTCTCGCGATTTAGCCCAAAAGTTTCATGGCGATTCGACGGCCAAAGTGCAATGATTGCGCCTGCGATCGATGTCAAGCTTTCGCGGCGATGTAACCAAGTGCGTCCCTGTGGGCGTCCCTGCATGCTCCCCGACATCGTTCTGGATCGCTGAATCCCGTCAGTTGAGCTTCAGCTTTTTTCTGTATTCTCGTCACCTGAATCCCAGGGGCGGGGATGTTTTGCCGACAAGGCAACTGCAATATCTATGCATACCGAGCAAGAACTCCACACCAAGATCGGCGAGATCGTCGAGTCGATCGTCATGAAGAAAGTCACCCCCGATACGCAGCTGATCGCCACGGGTCTGGTTGATTCCCTTGCCGCCGTGGACATCACGCTGGCTGTCGAATCCGAGTACGGTTGCAGCATCCCGGCTCCTGAAATCGCGGAACACCTGCAGTCGGTCCGTACGCTTGCCGGCTATGTCGCTGCCCATACTGCATAACACCCGGTTCTTGTCCCATGTCGCGGCCGCCGCGACGGCAGTAGCACTGGCGATAGGGGTGTACTGGGGCGCGGACGATGTGCTCAGCCGCATCGTGACACCCACCGCCTCGCCCATGGCCGCCGCTGCCGACAAGAGCAACTACCTGCCCAACCTGGGGCCGGACTGGGGTACCCAACACGTCAACCTGAATCGCCTGGGCAACGCCCTGAGCGACGGGACGCTGGTCGTGCTGGGTTCGTCCGAATTGTCCAGCCACGACCTGCGCTTCGTGCCTTACCGCTTCTTCCCTGAAGAACTGAAGGTGCCGACGCTGGCGTACGGCCACGCCATGTTCCAGTCCTACGGCATCGTCAGCGTGCTGGAGTCCGTGGCCGATTCCCTGACGCCCAACACGCGGTTGGTCATCATGGTGTCGCCGGCCTGGTTTGCCTCGGGTGGCCAGCTGCCGCGCAGCGCCTTTGCCGAACACGTGACGGGCCCCGTCTGGGACCGCCTGTGGGATCAGCCCAGCACGCGCGAGCAGATGCAGAACTGGATCAGCGACAACGCCAACTGGGGGCTGCTCTGGCTGATCGCCAATGGCCAGGTAGCTGAACTGAAAGACAAGCTGTCGCTGTGGTGGCATGCCCGCAAAGAGCCGGCGCCCGACCGTCCGCGCACCAAGCTGTCGGTGCCCGCGCACCGCTTCGTGTCCTGGCCATCCGCCGCGCGCCTGAACGAAGGGCAGTGGGGCCGGCTGACGCATGAAGCGCGCGAAGTCGAACGGCAGCTGGGCGGCAACAACCCCTACGACGTGCGCGACGATTACTACAAGCAGTACCTGGCGCCGCTGTATTCGCCAGCTCGCAACGAGTTCGCCGACGTCGACCCGATCACCCGCACCGAGCTCGGAGATCTGTCGCGCGTGATGGCCCTGCTGCAAAAGCGCAAGGTCAAGGCGTACTTCGTCATTCAGCCGTTCAACCCCAAGCTGATCCTGGATGTCGAAAGGTTCGACCCGGTGGTGGCCGCCATCACCGGCATGTGCCAGCGCTATCAGATGGGCTGCCTGGACCTTTACAGCATCCCGTTCGAACCGGGCATGGTGCGCGATGACATGCATCTGGCCGAGCTAGGCTGGGCCTTGGCGGACCAAGGTATTGCGGAGTACTTTTCCCGATGAAATTTTTTCGCAAGGACGGCGCCGGGCGCCGCTTCTTCTGGCATTTGTGCCTGTACATCGGGGTCATCCTCGTATTCGTGCTTCAGGCTCAGCCCACCACGGGCAGCGGCGGACCGATCAAGGTCGAATTCCAATACCAACAGTTCTGAGCGCGCCATGGAATTGTTCGCAAGCTTGAGCTTTTTTGGCGGCGCCCTGTGCGGCGGCCTGGGCCTGTTGGCGTATCGCTCGTTCGGCATGCCGCTGCGCATCGGTTATCGCCACATCATCGGCGTGATCTGCCTGGGCGTATGGATGGCGGTCTTCTGGGCGCGGCCGTATCAGCCCATCGCGCTGCTTGCCATCTCGGGCAGCGCCTTGTGGGCGGTACGTCGCAACTACATTCCGACGTGGCTGGCCGTCATCATCACCATGACGCCGCTGCTGCTGGTCAAGACGGGCGTGTCGCATCTGGGCGCCATGCTGGGCCTGTCGTTCGCGACCTTCCGCGCCATCGATGTGCTGCTGTTCGCACAGCGCAACGAACGCGTGTCGCCGCTGGACTACTTCATCTACCTGTTCTTCCCGCTGACGCTGCTGGCCGGCCCGATGTATCGCTGGCGTAATTTCCAGGCCGACCTGAAGCGCGGCTATGAAGGCGTGAACCTGAACACGTGGCTGATCGGTCTGGAACTGATCATGGTGGGCGTGATCCAGAAGTTCGGCCTGGCCGAACTGATCTGGCGCTATGGCCTGGCCACGCTGGACGCGCACGATTATTCGTTCACGGGCGTGGCGTTGAACGCGTCGCTGTACAGTGCGTATCTGTTCTTCGACTTCGCCGGCTATTCGACGATGGCAATCGGCATCGGCATGCTGTTCGGCTTCACCTTGCCGATCAACTTCCGCAATCCGCTGGCCACGCTGAACCCGCAGGATTTCTGGCGCCGTTGGCACATCAGCCTGTCCGAGTGGCTGCGCGACGTGGTGTTCATGCCGATCTACAAGGCGCTGAGCAAGACCAGGTTCTTCGGACGCCATCGCATGGCGGCGCAGAACATCGGCATCTTCGCCACGCTGCTGGCCATGGGCGTGTGGAACGGCCTGTCGCTGCACTACATCGTCAGCGGGCTGATGTTCGGCGCGTATTCGGTGGGTCACAACCTGCTGATCAACGCGTCGCGCACCCGCCCCGCGTTGCAGGCCACGCTGGCGCATCCGGTGATGCGCTTCCTGGGCCGCGTGCTTACCTTGATCCTGGCTGCGCTGGCGCTGTACGTGTTCAGCGGTCGCAGCCCCATCTGACGCCGGGAGTTTCGGCATGCGTTTCGATCTGAAATCGTTCCAGTTCGTGGATACGGACCTCTCGCCCGACGCCCTGGCCATTGCCGCCGCCGACCGCTCGCTAAGCTGGTCGCAGTTGCGCGACGAAGCCCAGGCCTGGGCGGACGTGGCGCGCGAGCAGGGCGTGGCCCCCGATGTGCCGGTGGCCATCTACGGCCACAAAGAAGCGTCGTTCTTCGTCGCCATGGTGGGCGCACTGCTGATCGGTGCGCCGTTCGTGCCTGTCGACACCATCTACCCGGCCGACCGCCTGCGCCGCATCGTCGAGATCGTGCGCGCCGCGGCTGTCTATGATGCGGCCTCCGATACTTTCACGCGTGGCGAAGGCGCGATGCTGGCTGAACGCGGCCTGGCCTATGTGATGTTTACCTCCGGCAGCACGGGCGACCCCAAGGGCGTGCAGATCGGCCGCGAAAGCGTCGGCCTGCTGGGCGACTGGATGCTGGGCAGCTTTGGCCTGGGTGACGCGCCGGTGTTCATGAACCAGGCGCCGTTCAGCTTTGACCTGTCGATGTATGAAGTGTTTGCCACGCTGGCCTCGGGCGGCGCCTGTGTGTTGAACGCACGCGAGCAGATCGCGGCGGCCGGCACGTGGATGCCGCGCCTGGCAGAGCATGGCGTGACGGTGTGGGTGTCGACCCCGTCGTTCGCACACCAGCAGTTGGCCAACCGCGACTTTTCCCCCGCGACCTTGCCCGCGCTGCGCACGTTCCTGTTTTGCGGCGAGCCCTTGCCCGCCGCGCTGGCCAAGAAGCTGCGCCTACGCTTTCCCGATGCCGTCATCCTGAACACGTACGGCCCCACGGAAGCCACGGTGGCAACCACCTGGATCGAAGTCACCGACGCGGTGCTGGCCGCGCACGATCCGCTGCCCGTGGGCCATGCCAAACCCGATAGCGTATTGATCGTGGACGAAGGCGAGATCTGCATCGTGGGCGACCACGTGATGCGCGGCTACCTGAATCGGCCCGATCTGAACGAAGCCAAGCTCTACACCTATGAAGATGGCCGCCGCGCGTTTCGCACCGGCGACCTGGGGCTGATGCAGGAAGGTGGGCTGCTGTTTTGTCGTGGCCGCATGGACGACCAGATCAAGCTGAACGGCTATCGCATCGAGCTGGCCGAGATCGATGAGGCATTGCATGGCCTGCCGGGCGTGGAGGGCGGGGCGTGCGCGGTCCTGCGCCGGCCCGATGGCACGGCGGTGCGCTTGATTGGTTTCGTGGCGGGTGTGGCCCAAGAGCCCGATGCGCGCTTTCTGGCGCCCGACGCGCTGGCCGGCTGGAAAGAGCGGCTGTCCCAGCGGCTGCCGCCGTACATGGTGCCGTCGGAACTGGTGGCCTGCCCGGCGCTGCCCATGTCCAACAACCACAAGATCGACCGCAAGAAGCTGGTCGAGATCTACGCCGGCATTCCGGCCTAGCGCCCTGATAGGAAAACAGGAACGGGGCGCAATGCCCCGTGTCCTGGTTTACTACAGGCCCATCATGCGCTGGCTTAGGTTGGCCAGCACCATCAGCAGGATCTGCGCCACGATCAGCAGCACCAGCGGCGAAAAGTCGATGCTGGTGCGCGGCAGGATGCGGCGGATGGGGTCCAGCATGGGCGCGGTCAGCGCCTGCAACAGCGGCATCATCGGCGCCGTCGGGTTGACCCAGGACAGCACGGCCTGGATCAGCGTCAGCCACACCACCAGGTTCAAGGCCCACTTGATGGCCATGATCAGCGCCGAACCCATGGCGGCCGGCAGCAGCGCGGCGGGAATCAGGGCGCCCAGCGCCACCAGCCAGATCAGCACGATATAGAACAGCGCGGCCAGCCAGGCGGCAACCAGGCTGGTCCAGTCGATCTTGTTGCCTGCCGGGATGACCTTGCGCAGCGGCAGCACCAGCCAGTTCGTGGCTTGGTAGATCGTGCGCGCCAGGGGGTTGAAAGCGTGGAGGCGGATCGCGTGCATCCAGGCGCGGGCAATCAATGCCGCGCCAAACAGCGTGAACACGATTTCGAGGAGGAAGCGGAAGATTTCACCGAGCATGGACGCGATCACCCAAAAAAAGAGGAGTCAATTGTCGCACGCTGCGCGCACATATTGCCGCCGCATTTGACGGATGGCGCAGGCGCAAAAAAGCCGCCCGGCCAAGGCCAGGCGGCTCTAGTGAAGCTATTGCTTCGAACCGTCCGAATTAAGGACGGCCACCCGTGGGAAAGGGCCACGACGCGGCGGGATTCAGCGCGGTCTTTGCGCCCGGGGCAGCAGCCGTGGAGGGCGGCGTTGCGGGCTTCTTGGGAGCGGCCTTCTTGGCAGCAGGCTTCTTGGCAGCGGCGGGCTTGGCAGCAGCAGCCGGCTTGGCGGCAGCAGGAGCCTTCTTCGCAGCAGCAGGCGCCTTCTTGGCGGCAGGAGCCTTTTTGGCAGCGGGGGCCTTCTTGGCTACCGCTTTCTTGGCAACGGCCTTCTTGGCGGCGGGAGCCTTCTTGGCAACGGCCTTTTTTGCAACTGCCTTCTTGGCGACGGCCTTCTTGGCTACCGCTTTCTTGGCGGCAGGCGCCTTCTTGGCAACGGCCTTTTTGGCGACGGCCTTCTTGGCTACCGCTTTCTTGGCTACGGCCTTTTTGGCAACTGCCTTCTTGGCAACGGCCTTCTTGGCGACGGCTTTCTTGGCTACCGCTTTCTTGGCGGCAGGCGCCTTCTTGGCGACGGCCTTTTTAGCGACGGCCTTCTTGGCTACCGCTTTCTTGGCGACGACCTTCTTGGCTGCCGGCTTCTTGGCGGCAACCTTCTTCACTGCCGGCTTCTTGGCGGCGGCGACTTTCTTGACTGCTACCTTCTTGACAGCGGCTTTCTTGGCCGGTGCGGCCTTCTTAGCGACTGCCTTCTTGGCGGCGGGCTTCTTCGCCGCTGCTTTCTTTACGGCTTTCTTGGCTGTTGCCATGGTCATGCTCCTTAGGTTCAGGGGTCCCAGAACTTAAACCCGTGCCCCGACTCGCCAACAAGGCGAACCGTGCCCGGGCTATTCATCGGCGCATGCCGCTGTTCTGTGCGAGCAACAGCTACTACGGTTTGCGCTAATGAATTCGGCACAGCCATTTGATATGGCCCCCGCTCCTTTGGCGCGAGCCATTTCAAATGGCGCCGGTCGCAGCCTGATCACAGGCCGCCGACCGCTTGTTCTACGTGTTCGAAAACACCCTGACCAGGAAGCGCGTCATCAAGCCTGTCGCGAACGCGACGCTCTGTGTTGGCAGAGCGTGCCCGCGCCGGGCCTGATGACGTACTGCTTTACTCCCAGCTCAGCGTGCCACCGGTTTGGTATTCGATCACGCGAGTTTCAAAAAAGTTGCGTTCCTTTTTAAGATCGATCATTTCCGCCATCCAGGGGAAGGGATTTTCTTCCTGCGGGTACAGCGGTTCGATACCGATTTGCTGGCAACGACGGTTGGCGATGAAGCGCAGGTAGGATTTGAACATAGGTGCGTTCAAGCCCAACACGCCGCGCGGCATCGTGTCTTCGGCGTAAGCGTATTCGAGTTCGACCGCTTTGCGGAAGAGTTCTCGAATTTCTTCGCGGAAGGCCGGCGTCCACAGATGCGGATTTTCCAGTTTGACGGTGTTGATCAGGTCGATGCCGAAGTTGCAGTGCATGGATTCATCGCGAAGGATGTACATGTACTGTTCGGCGGCGCCGGTCATCTTGTTCTGGCGGCCAAGCGCCAGGATCTGCGTGAAGCCAACGTAGAAGAACAGGCCTTCCATCAAGCAAGCGAAAACGATCAGCGACTTCAGCAGCGTCTGGTCGGCTTCGGGCGTGCCCGTCTTGAAGTTGGGGTCCGCGATCGCGTCGATGAACGGGATCAGGAACTGGTCTTTGGCGCGGATGGACGGAACTTCGTTATAAGCGTTGAAGATCTCGGCTTCGTCCAGGTCCAGGCTTTCGACGATGTATTGATAAGCGTGCGTGTGGATCGCTTCCTCGAATGCCTGGCGCAGCAGGAACTGGCGGCATTCGGGAGCCGTGATGTGGCGGTAGGTGCCCAACACGATGTTGTTCGCGGCCAGCGAGTCGGCCGTGACGAAGAAACCCAGGTTGCGCTTGACGATGCGGCGTTCGTCTTCGGTGAGCCCGTTGGGGTTCTTCCAAAGCGCGATGTCGCGCGACATGTTGATCTCTTGCGGCATCCAGTGGTTGGCGCACGTGGCCAAATACTTTTCCCACGCCCACTTGTACTTGAACGGCACAAGTTGATTGACGTCGGTTTCGCCGTTGATGATGCGCTTGTCGGCAACCTTCACGCGCTGCGCGGTAGCGGCACCGCTGGCAGCCAGACCCGCCGCGTGTTCAGGCGCGGCAGGCGTGGGCATGGCGGTGTCGCCGAATACACCCGTCGCCGCCCGGACTTCGGGCGCAGCCTGCTGGCCGCCCGCAGGGGCGGGGGAAGCAGGTTGCGTGGCGGTGGTGTCGTCTTCCCAATTAATCATTTCAATTCTCCGGAGGCGGTTATTGGCAGGCTTCGCACTCTTCGAAGCCGGGGTCGCCCGGCCGCATGGTGCAAACCGCCCCGAGAACTTCGGGTTCCGGCAAAACAGGTGCGGCGCCCACGGCCGCGGCCGTGGATTGACCACCAGCGGTGACGGCGTTCAGTTCGCCGCCGCGGCCCGTGGACTTCTCGGCGCTGGTGGCGCCCAGGGTACGCAGGTAGTACGTGGTCTTCAGGCCACGCAGCCATGCCAGCTTGTAGGTGTCATCCAGCTTCTTGCCCGATGCGCCCGACATGTAGATGTTCAGCGACTGAGCTTGATCGATCCACTTCTGACGGCGCGACGCGCATTCAACCAGCCAGCTCGGTTCGACTTCGAACGCGGTGGCGTAGAGTTCGCGGAGTTCGGAAGGTACGCGATCGATGCGGGACAGGCTGCCGTCGAAGTACTTGAGGTCGGCGACCATGACTTCGTCCCAGAGACCGAGTTTCTTCAGGTCACGCACGAGGTAATCGTTAACGACCGTGAACTCGCCGGAGAGATTCGATTTGACGTACAAGTTCTGGAAAGTAGGTTCGATGCACGCAGATACACCAATGATATTGGAAATAGTCGCGGTTGGGGCAATTGCCACGCAATTGGAGTTGCGCATGCCGTGTTGTTTGATGCGCGCGCGCAACGTATCCCAATCGAGCGTGCTCGATTCATCAACTTCAACATGACCACCGCGTTCATCACGCAGCATCTTCAACGTGTCTTGCGGCAAGATGCCACGCGACCACAACGAACCTTCATACGATTGATAGCGACCACGTTCTTCGGCGAGTAGGCTCGACGCGAAGTACGCGTGATAGCAAACGGCTTCCATCGAACGATCAGCGAATTCAACGGCGGCTTGCGATGCGTAAGGCACGCGCATCATTTGCAGGCAGTCTTGGAAACCCATGATGCCCATGCCCACCGGACGATGGCGCGCGTTGGAATTGCGGGCCTTCTCGACGGCGTAGTAGTTGATGTCGATAACGTTGTCGAGCATGCGCATCGCGATGCTGACCGTGCGCTTGATCTTGTCGTGATCCAGTTCGAATCCGCCGCCGGCAGCCGGCTTCATGTGCGCGACCAGGTTCACCGAACCCAGGTTGCACACCGCGATTTCGGATTCGTTGGTGTTCAGCGTGATCTCGGTGCACAGGTTCGAGCTGTGGACGACGCCCACGTGTTGCTGCGGCGAACGGATGTTGCACGGATCCTTGAACGTGATCCAGGGGTGGCCGGTTTCGAACAGCATCGACAGCATCTTGCGCCACAACGTCAGCGCCGGCATCTTCTTGTACAGCTTGAGCTCGCCGCTGGCGACGCGCTTTTCGTAGCCGACATACGCTTCTTCAAACGCGCGGCCGACCTTGTCGTGCAGGTCGGGGCAGTCGGACGGCGAGAACAGCGTCCATTCACCGCCTTCCATGACGCGCTTCATGAACAGATCGGGAATCCAGTTCGCCGTGTTCATGTCGTGCGTGCGGCGGCGTTCGTCGCCGGTGTTCTTGCGCAGTTCCAGGAATTCTTCGATGTCCAGGTGCCACGATTCCAGGTACGTGCACACCGCGCCCTTGCGCTTGCCGCCCTGGTTCACCGCGACGGCGGTGTCGTTGACGACCTTCAGGAACGGAACCACGCCCTGGCTTTCGCCGTTGGTGCCCTTGATGTGGCTGCGCAGCGCGCGCACCGGGGTCCAGTCGTTGCCCAGGCCGCCGGCGTACTTGGCCAGCAGCGCGTTTTCCTTGATGGCGTCGTAGATGCCTTCCAGGTCATCGGAGACGGTCGTGAGATAGCACGACGACAACTGCGAGTGCAGCGTGCCCGAGTTGAACAGCGTCGGCGTCGAGCTCATGAAGTCGAACGAGGACAGGATCTCGTAGAACTCGATGGCGCGCGTTTCGCGGTCGGCTTCGCGCAGCGCCAGGCCCATGGCCACGCGCATGAAGAACACCTGCGGCAGTTCGATGCGGGTGCCGCGGATGTGCAGGAAGTAGCGGTCGTACAGCGTCTGCAGGCCCAGGTAGCCGAATTGCAGATCGCGCTTAGCGTTCAAGGCCTTGCCCAGGCGGGTCAGGTCATAGTTGGCCAGTTCGGGCGACAGCAGGCCGCCTTCGATGCCGCGTGCGATGAACGTGGGGAAGTATTCGGCGTAACGCGCGATCATGCCGTCTTGCGAGACTTCTTCGCCCAGCACTTCCTTGCGGATCGTGTGCAGCAAGAGGCGAGCGGTGACTTGGCTGTAGGCCGGGTCTTTTTCGACCAGCGCGCGCGCGGACAGGATGGCGGACTTGAACACTTCGTCGACGGGGATGCCGTCGTACAGGTTCTTGACCGTTTCCTTCAGGATGGCTTCGCTATCGATGAATTCGTCCAGGCCTTCGCCGGCGGCGACGATGGTCGCGCGCAACTCAGCCAGGTCCAGCGGACGGCGCACACCGGCGTCGGTGACGTTCAGCACGTGTTCTTCAGGAGCGGCGGCGGCCTTTTCCTGGCCTTCGGCGGCAGCGGCGGCGGCGCGCTCTTGCGTGCGCTTCTCGCGATACAGGACGTAGGCGCGGGCAACGTCATGTTGGCCCGAGCGCATCAGCGCCAGTTCGACCTGGTCCTGGATGTCTTCAATATGGAAGGTGCCGCCGTTGGGGCGGTTGCGCACCAGGGCGTTCACGGCCTGGCTGGTCAGGTTCTCGACCAGTTCGCGCACACGCGCGGACGCGGCGCCCTGGCCGCCGTTGACGGCCAGAAAGGCCTTGGTCATGGCGATGGCGATCTTGCTGGGTTCAAACCCGACCACCGAGCCATTGCGGCGAATGATGTTGTAGCTGGCCCATTGCCCGCCATTGGCGTCGGCAGGGGAATCGGTTTGCGAGGGCGGCACGGCCGAAGGCCGGGTCACAGAGGCGATCGAAGTCTGCATGGAAGCTCCTGTGCGAAAACGCGTAGATAGCGACATGACGGCGGTCATGTCCGGTACGAATGTGGATCTTTTGAGGGGGTCGGAACGGCTTGGACGGCTTAGTCCAAAAGGCGTGGCCGACGAGAATCAGCGCTTAGGCGACCACAACATGTAGTGTAGCACCCCTCGTTGGACACTAATTCTAGTGATCGAGACCTACTGGAACAAGAAGAAGATATGACGAAGCTCACAAAAGATTGTTACTAAATGCACTGGGCGCGCCCAGTAAGGCGCGCCCAGGACTGCACCGCTCAGAGCGACTGTTTATGCGGTTTTCCGCAGGGGTATGTCGCGCGGGGCCGGTGCCATATAGCTCTGCATCAATCGACCCAATTGCGTCCGGTACTTCTCGACGTTCGCAGACTTCACGTGGCCGTAGCCGCGGATGGTTTCTGCAAGGCCGGCGATTGTAGCTGCTTGCGCGATCTTGTCGCGGGTCAACCCTACAAGAAGCTGGTCTATGGTCTGGCGGTACTCGGTGACAAGCGCCCGCTCCATCTTGCGTTCGGCGGTGTGGCCGAACGGGTCGAACCAGGTGCCGCGCAGTCCTTTCAACCGTGTCAGCAATTTCAGTGCCGACATGGTGCGCGGCCCCAGCGTCATCTTGCGCGGCACGCCGGTGCGCGGGTCCTTGCGGGCGAAGATCGGCGGGGCCATGTGAAAGCGCAGGCTGTAGTCGCCTTCGAACTGACCCTTCAGCTGCGCCTGGAATGCCTCGCCGGTGTAGAGCCGCGCCACTTCGTATTCGTCCTTGTAGGCCATCAGCTTGAACAGGCCGCGCGCCACCGCCATCGCCAGTCGCGGCGACTTGGCCTCGGGCGCCAATTCGCGTTCGCGCGCGGCAACCGCTTCGACCACGTCCTGGTAGACGCGTGCGTAGCGGGCGTCTTGATACGCGGTCAGGTCCGCAATGCGGCGGGCCACGGCGCGTTCGAAGGTTTCCGGCACGTGCAGCTGTACCACCTGGGCACGCGGACGCAGCGCGCTTTCCAGCGCGTCGGGCTGATGCGCTGCCAGCCGGCCGCTGTCGAATGCCGCGCGGTTCGCGGCTACGGCCACGCCGTTCAGTTCGATGGCGCGGTTGATCGACGCCTGCGACAACGGCACGCCGCCGCGCTGCCAGGCATAGCCCAGCATGAACATGTTCGACAGGATGCTGTCGCCAAACAATGCCAGCGCGGCTTCGTGCGCGTCGATGGCGGCCGTGTTGGCATCGCCCGCGGCGTGGCGAATCTTGGCCAGCAACGCCTCGGGGCGCATGGCGGCGTCGGGGTCCCGCGTGAACTCGGACACGGGCGCCACATAGGTGTTGACGGTGACCTGCGTGTGCCCGCGGCGCAGCGCGCCCAGCGAATCCGGCGCGACCGAGGCCACCGGGTCGCACAGGATGGCGGCATCGGCCTGCTGCCAGTCCAGTCGCACCGGACCCGCCGGCGCGCCGGCAGGCGCCAGGCGAATATGGCTGACAACGGTGCCGCCCTTTTGCGCCAGGCCGGTCAGGTCCAGCACCGCCGCCGACAGGCCTTCCAGGTGCGCGGCCATCGACACGATGGCGCCGATGGTGATGACGCCCGTGCCGCCCATGCCGGCGACCAGCAGCCGGTAGGGCCGGTCCAGCGACGGCGTGGCGGGTTGCGGCAATTGCTCGATCAGGCGTTGCAGGCGTTCCTGATCGGTCTTGGGCGCGGCGCTCTTGCGCGGCTTGCCGCCCATGACCGACACGAAGCTGGGGCAGAAACCTTCGGCGCAGGAATAGTCCTTGTTGCAGCTGGACTGGTCGATGGCGCGCTTGCGGCCGTACGGCGTTTCCAGCGGCACCACCGACAGGCAGTTCGATTGCACGCCGCAGTCGCCGCAGCCTTCGCACACCGCGCTGTTGATCAGCATGCGGCGCGCCGGGTCGGGGAACTGGTTCTTCTTGCGGCGGCGGCGCTTTTCGGCGGCGCACGTCTGGTCATGGATCAGCACGGTCACGCCGGCAATCTCGCGCAACTCGCGCTGCAACGCATCCAGCTCGCGGCGGTGGTGCACCTTGATGTTGGGTCCCAGGTCCACGCCCTGGTATTTTTCAGGCTCGTCACTGGTGACGACGATGCGCGCCACGTTCTCGCCGCGCAGTTGCTGGCAGATCTGCGGCACCGAGATCGGGCCGTCCACGGGTTGCCCGCCCGTCATCGCAACCGCGTCGTTGAACAGGATCTTGTAGGTGATGTTGGCGCGCGCGGCGACCGCCTGGCGAATCGCCAGATAGCCCGAGTGGTAGTAGGTGCCTTCGCCCATGTTCTGGAAGATGTGCGGCATCTTGGTGTAGCGCGACAGCCCGATCCAGTCCACGCCTTCGCCGCCCATCTGCGTCAGCCCGCCCGTGTCGCGGTCCATCCACGCAGCCATGTAGTGACAGCCCACGCCGGACAAGGCCTGGCTGCCCTCGGGCACCTTGGTCGACGTGCTGTGCGGACAGCCCGAACAAAAATACGGCCGGCGGCGCATGCCGTCGGCGTCGTTCGACAGCGCCGACTGGCAATCGAACGCGGCCAGGTCCGTGCCCAGCGGCAGGCCGGCGCTGCGCGACAGCCACGCCGCCAGCGGCCGCGCCAGCAGCGACGGGCGCAACTGGCCCGCCGACGGCACCACCGTTTCGCCGTCCAGGCCTTTCTTGCCGATGACGCTCGGGCGGTCCGGCAGGTTGAACAGCAGATCCTTGATCTGGCTTTCGACCACGGCGCCTTTTTCTTCGATCACCAGGATGTGCGACAGCCCGCGTGCAAACTCCAGCAGCCGTTCACCGTCCATCGGCCAGGTCAGGCCCGGCTTGTAGATGCGCACGGGCGCGTTGGCGGTGACGGTGTCCACGCCCAGGCGCGCCAGCGCTTCCATGGTGTCCAGATGCGCCTTGCCGACGGTGACGATGCCCACGGTGGCGCGCGGCGCCGGACAGGTCAGGCGGTCAATGCTGTGGCGGCGCGCGAAGGCGGCCACCGCTTTCATGCGCAGATTCATGCGCGCTTCCACGGCCAGCGACAGGAAGTCGCGCGCGGAATACTCCAGCGACTCGGGCGGCATGTCGGGGTTGGACGGCATGTCGTAGTGCTGCACGGCGGCGGGGGTGAACGAGTGCCCGCTTTCGATGGTTTCGGACACCGCCTTGAATGCGACCCACGTGCCGGAATAGCGCGACAGCGCCCAGCCCCATAGCGCAAAGGTCTCGTACTCGTCGATCGACGTCGGATGCACGATCGGCATTTGCCAGCCGATCAACGACGCTTCGCTGGCGTGCGGAATCGAGGACGACACGGCGGTGTGGTCATCGCCCACCACCACCAGCACGCCGCCGTTGCGCGATGCGCCGGCCGCATTGCCGTGATGCAGCGCATCGCCCGCGCGGTCCACGCCCGGGCCTTTGCCGTACCACATGGCGAATACGCCATCGACGTTGCGGTCGGCGCGTACGCCGGCCTGCTGCGTCCCCATGACGGCGGTGGCGGCCATGTCTTCGTTGATGCCGGGCAGGAACGAGATCTTGCTGGCGTCCAGCGCCTTCTTCGCCTTCCACATGGCCATGTCCACACCGCCCAATGGCGATCCGCGGTAGCCCGACACAAAGCCCGCCGTGTTCAGCCCGCGTTCACGGTCGACCCGTGCCTGCGTCAGCATGATTCGCACCAGCGCCTGCGTTCCCGTCAGGAAGATGCGGCCGGACTCCCGCGTAAGGTTGTCGGCAAGCTGGTAATCAAGGTCCAGCTGGGGTTCGGGGGCGGGAGTGCCGTCCATAGTGAATGCTCCTGGTATTTCGCACCATGATAGGTTCGCGAGGCATCCGATTTATTGCGTTTTTGGATCGTGCTATCCCTATAATTCGCAATGAACATTTCGTGTTCGACAAAAACCAGGAGACAAAGCGATGGACAAGACCGATATCGGCATCCTCAAGGCCTTGCAGGAGGACGGCCGGGCTTCGGCGCAGCAGCTGTCCGACAAGGTAGGGCTATCGGCCGCGCCGGTGTGGCGGCGGGTCAAGGCGATGGAAGCCAGCGGGGTGATCCAGGGCTATAGCGCGCAGGTGGACCGCAGCAAGGTGGGCCTGGGCTGCATGTTTGCGCAGATCAGCCTGGAGCGGCATTCGTCGAACACGGTTGAACACTTCGAACGCTCGGTGCGCGACGCGCCCGAAATCCTGGAGTGCTACGCGGTCACCGGCGATTCGGACTTCCTGTTGAAAATCCTGGTGGAAAGCCCCGAGGCCTACGACCGTTTCCTGCATCGCTTCCTGTTCAACATGCCGGGCATTCGCCAGACGCGCACCATCGTGGCGCTGCGCGAGATCAAGCACGAACAGCGGCTGCCGTTGTGACCCAGGCCGATCGCAGCGCCCTCTATATATAGAGAGCGTGGAAAGAGCAGCCGTGGACACGCGCGCGGTGTCGCTTGAAACCAACGCATTCGTGCGCGTTCCATGGCTAAACCAGCGGCTTTGCGACGCCGACTGTTGCGCAATTGCACACCGCGCGGATCGTCGTTGATTCTTCCCCAGCGGCTCTTTAGAGTGCGTGATGTTTGCTGCGCGAGGGACGTGCCGGTGTGATCGGCGCGGCGCGTCGACAGACGTGTTGAGGAAGTCATGAGCAGTGTGTATTTGCGTTCGGCCGGCATCGCCTGCGCCGTTCTTATCCTGGCCGGGTGCGTCGCCAGGAAGCCCGCCGTCATTACCGAGGCGCAGCCCGCGGACCCGCCCAAGGCGGTGGCCTGTGTGCCGGCCAAAAGCGGCGACCCCATGATTGGGACCTGGCTGTCGAACACGCGCCCGCGCGATGTCAGCGGCGAATTGCAATCGCTGATCGTGTTGTCCGCCGATGGCTCGATGGCCTATGAGTCTTTGCTCAAGATCGGGCGCAAGTCGCGCCCGGCCCTGCGCGAGACCGGTTGCTGGACGGTGGCCGACAACGTCTACACGATGCAGACCACCAAGTCCGCCGGCGAGCCCGTGGATGCCAACGACCCCATTTACCTGAACCGCTATCGCGTCGAAAAAGTCGAGCACGCCAAATTGACGCTGCGCGAACTCAAGAGCGGCGGCCAGGTGGTCACCGCGCGCCGCATGCCGCAGGGCTATCGCCTGCCGTATTGAGCGTTGCGCGGGGAGGGCGCGTGCCGGCGCTGCGCCAGAACAAGGCCGCGCCTGACGCACCGTTGCGCGGGGCGGACACTGCGTTCGCCCACCGCGCCAAGATGGCCGGGCTGCGGTAAGGTGCGGGCTTCGACTTTTGCCTAGCCGCCGGTTCCCCATGCCCGCCATGTCCTCTGAAGCACGCGCCATCGCACTGCTTGCCCTGGCCGCCTTTGTCAGCGCCAGCGCCTTTCGCATCTGTGATCCCATGCTGCCGCAGCTGGCGGCGGAATTCGGCACGACCACCGGCCAGGCCGCGCGCGCCGTGACGGCGTTTGCGGTGGCCTACGGCGTGTTGCAGATGTTCTTCGGTCCCGTGGGCGACCGCTACGGCAAGTACCGCGTGGTCAGCGTGGCCACCGTGGCCTGTGCGCTGGGCAGCGCGGGCGCCATCATGGCCGAATCCCTGGATGTGCTGGTGCTTTGCCGCGCGCTGTCCGGCGCGGCGGGGGCGGGCATCGTGCCGTTGTCGATGGCCTGGATTGGCGACAACGTACCCTACGAGCGTCGCCAGGCGACGCTGGCCCGCTTTTTGACCGGCACCATCCTGGGCATGTCCGCGGGCCAGTTGGCCGGCGGCATTTTCGCGGACACCGTGGGCTGGCGCTGGGCCTTCGCGGCCCTGGTGGTGGGCTACCTGATCGTGGGCGTGCTGCTGCACCTGGAGGTGCGGCGCCAGCGCGCGGCGGGCTTTGCGCAGGTGGACCCCAACGCCGTTCGCCAGGGTTTTATCGGGCAGGCGCGGCTGGTGCTGGGCACGCCGTGGGCGCGCATTGTGTTGGCCACGGTGTTCGTTGAGGGCCTGCTGGTCTTTGGCGCGCTGGCATTCGCGCCGTCTTACCTGCACGAACGATTCAACATTTCGTTGACGGCCGCCGGCGCGCTGGTGGCGGTGTACGCGGTGGGCGGGTTGATCTACACGGTCGTGGCCGGCCGCATACTCAAGCGTCTGGGCGAACGCGGCCTGGCGGTTGCGGGCGGTCTGGTGCTGGGCGTCGCCTTCCTGTCGTATCTGCTGGGTCCGGTCTGGATGTGGAGCCTGCTTGCCAGCGTGCTGGCGGGCTTTGGCTATTACCTGCTGCATGCCACGTTGCAAACCAACGCGACGCAGATGGTGCCTTCCGCGCGTGGCACGGCGGTGGCGTGGTTTGCGTCGTGCCTGTTCATGGGGCAGGCGGCGGGCGTGGCGTTGGCGGGGGCGGTGGTGGACGAGATTGGCGCTGCGGCGCTGTTTGGCGGCTCGGCGGTGCTGCTGCCCCTGCTGGGCGCGTTCTTCGCCCGGGCGTTGAAGGCGCGCGCGGCGATCACGAACGCGTAGGGCGGGGGGGGGCAGGGCCAATGGCAAGGCAATCGCCCGCCAATAGCCCGCCAACGGCCCGCCAATAGCAAGCCGATAGCAAGCCGATAGCAAAACGAAAAAACGGCGTTCCGAAAACTCGGAACGCCGTCTTGGGGTCAACATATCGGATTCGACCCGGATCGCCTTGGCTAAGCCGATCCGGGTTCAGCAGGTCTGTGCCGAGTCGGGCCAGCCTTGCCCGGCCCGGCTTGAAGTCCGTCCTGCTTAGATCGCAGCCAAGCGGGCCAGCACCGTCTGCTTGCCCAGCAGGGCCAGCACGGCGTCGACGGCCGGGGTTTGCGTTTGACCCGTCACCGCCACGCGCAGCGGGATCGCCAGTTGCGGCATCTTCATGCCACGGTCGGCCAGCACGGCCTTGATCAGCGCCGACAGGGCCTCGCGGGTCCAGTCGGTGTCTTGCGCGCGCTGGGCAAAGTCCGCCAACGCTTCGCGCGCGGGGGCGGTCAGGTGCTGCTCGACCAGTTCCGGCGCGGCCGGTGCGAACGGCGCGCAGAACAGCATCGCGCCATCGGCCAATTGTTCCAGCGTTTCAGCGCGGTCTTTCAGCAGGCCCATCACGCCGGGCAGGTCGATTTTTTCAGGGTGGCCGCCCCGGTTCGCCACGCGCGGCGCCACGCGTTCTGCCAGTTCCGCGTTGTCCATCTGCTTGATGTAGTGCGCGTTGACCCAGTTCAGCTTCTTCGGGTCCCATTGCGACGCGGACTTCGACAGGTGCTTGGTGTCGAACCAGGACACCAGCTGCTCGCGCGAGAACAGCTCGTCGTCGCCGTGGCTCCAGCCCAGGCGGGCCAGGTAGTTGATCATGGCCTCGGGCAGGTAGCCGTCGTTGTCATATTCCATGACGTTGACCGCGCCGTGGCGCTTGGACAGCTTTTCGCCGTCCGGGCCCAGGATCATGGGCACGTGGCCGTATTCGGGCAGCGTGGCGCCCAGCGCGCGCAGGATGTTGATCTGGCGCGGCGTGTTGTTGACGTGATCGTCACCGCGCAACACGTGCGTGATGCCCATGTCCCAGTCATCGACCACGACGCAGAAGTTGTACGTGGGCGTGCCGTCCGGGCGCGCAATGATCAGGTCGTCAAGTTCGGTGTTGTCGAAGCTGATGGTGCCTTTGACCATGTCGTTCCAGGACGTGGCGCCTTCTTGCGGGTTCTTGAAGCGCACCACCGGCTTGCGGCCTTCGGGGATGGCGGGCAGCGTCTTTCCCGGCTCGGGGCGCCACGTGCCGTCATAGCGCGGCTTGTCGCCGCGTGCGCGGGCGGCTTCGCGCATGGCTTCCACTTCTTCGGGCGAGCTGTAGCAGTGGTAGGCAGTGCCGGCGGCCAGCATCTGCGCGACCACTTCGCGATAGCGGTCCATGCGCTGCATTTGATAGAAGGGGCCTTCATCGGGCTGCATGCCCAACCACTGCATGCTGTCCAGAATGGCCTCGACCGCTTCCGGCGTGGACCGCTCGACGTCCGTGTCTTCGATGCGCAGCACGAACGTGCCTTGATGGTGGCGCGCGAACGCCCAGGAGAACAGCGCGGTGCGCGCGCCGCCCAAATGCAGAAAGCCCGTGGGCGAAGGCGCGAAGCGCGTACGAATGGGGGAGGTGGCGTTGGAAGTCATAGGTGGCAATGATAGCGGCTGCGGCGCCACAAAAGCGGCGTCAGGCTGGGTCCACATCAAGCGGACGGCGGGCTTGTCTTGTTACGATGAACGGTATTTTAGATTAGGGCGTACCCCCTATGCTGCGACACGCGCTTGCCCCCATGTTCGAACCCAGTTCGCTGGTGATCGTTGCCGACCGGCCACTGCCGGCGGCGGGCTCTCTGTCGCCCGCGCTCAAGGCGAAGACCACGGTGGTCGATTGCCAGGCGGGCGCCGCGCCGGAATTGCCCGCCGCCCTGGAAGGCCTGGCGGCGGGAGCGCGGCCTGATCTGGCCCTGGTTTGCGTGTCGCCCGCCGTGCTGCCGGAAACACTGCGCCGCCTGTCGCCGCTGGCGCCGCGCGCCGTGATCCTGTTGCCGCACGAACTGCCCGATCCGTATCCGCGCGGCACCTGGGCGTTGTGCCGCGCGTGGGCGGAAGAGAACCGCTGCGAACTGCTGGGGCCGCGCTCGTTTGGCGCGCAGCGGCCGCACGCCGGGTTGAACTTCAGCCAGCACCCGGTGCTGGCACGCGCGGGGCGCGTGGCGCTGGTGGCGCAGTCGCGCTCCATCATGGCCGCCGTCATGGACTGGGCCGAAGACGTGCACATCGGCTTTTCCACCGCCGTGTCGCTGGGCGACGAAGCGGTGGTGGGGCTGTCGAAAGTGCTGGATTACCTGGCCAGCGATCCGCGCACCGACAGCATCGTGCTGTACCTGGAAGACGTGGGGCCGGCGCGCGAATTCATGAGCGCGCTGCGCGCCGCGGCCAGCGTAAAGCCCGTCATCGTGCTCAAGGCGGGTCGGTCCGATGCCGACAGCGCCGACGCCATTTTCGACGCCGCCCTGCGCCGCGCGGGCGCGGTGCGCGTGCGCTACTTCGTGCAGCTGTTCTCGGCCGTGAAAGTGCTGGGCTATACGCGCCGCCCCAAGGGCCGGCGCGTGGCGCTGATCTCGAACGGCAGCGGGCCTCCGCAATTGGCCATGGACCTGATCGGCCCCGACGCCGCCGTGCTGCGCGCCGACCTGGCGCCCACCACCCGCCGCGCGCTGGAAGCCATGCTGGAGCCCGACGCCGCCTGCGACAACCCCGTCATTACCTACACGCCGCTGACGCCCGAACGCATCCGCGCCATTCTGGAAACGGTGCTGGACGACACGGGCGTGGATGGCGTGCTGGTGCTGCTGGCGCCTGACGCGCTGGCCGACATGCCCGCCGTGGCGCGCGAGCTGGCGCAGATTGCGCCCAGCGCGAAGAAGCCCGTCGTCACCTGCTTCATGGGCGACGCCGGCATGCGACCGCTGCGCCGCATGCTGGACGATGCGGGCACGTCGGCGTTTCGTACGCCGGAATCGGCCGCCGACGCCTTCGGCGTGCTGGCCTCGCACCACTACAACCAGCAGCTGCTGCTGCAAACGCAACCGCAAGAACCCCCCACCCACGTGCCCGACCTGGCCGCCGCGCGCGAACTCATCGCGCGCGTGCGGGCGGATTGCCGCCGTGAATTGAATACGTCCGAAATCCGGACCTTGCTTGGCCTGTTCTACGTGCCGCTGCGCGACATGCCGGTGGAGGTGGCGTCCGCCGAACCCGAATCCCGCCCCATGGCGATCCGAGTGCGGCGCGATCCGCAATTTGGCCCTGTCATCCGCTTTGGCGCGGGCGGGCCCGACGCGGTGCTGTCCGTGGCCGATCGCGGCATGGATCTGCCGCCGCTCAACGGCTTCCTGGCCCGTCAGCTGATCGAACGCAGCCGGCTGTGGCGCCGTGTGCTGGCGCCGCGTGTGGGCCACATGGCGGCCGAGTCGCTGCAACAGGCCGTGGTGCTGGTGTCTGAAATGGTGTCGGAATTGCCCGACATCGAAACGCTGGATATCGACCCCCTCTACGCCGGTGAAACCCATCTGCGCGCGGGCGGGCTGCGCATGATGCTGACCGAAACGCCGGGCTGTGAAACGCCGCAGACGTCCGGTTATCCGCATATGGCGATCCATCCGTATCCCACGCGGCTGGTGCACGTGCGCCGATTCAATGACGGCATTCCGTGGGTGTTGCGCCCCATCCGCCCGGAAGACGGCGAGGCCTTGCAGGAGTTCATTCGCGGCTTGTCCGAACGGTCGCGCTATATGCGCTTTGTGTCGATGATGCGTGAGCTGACGCCGCGCATGGTGTCGCGTTATACGCAGGTGGATTACCACCGCGAACTGGCGCTGGTGGCGGCCACGCAGGTGCCCAACCCGGCCAACCGCGGCCATCCGCGCGAAGTGATCGTGGGCTTTGCCCACTATCTGCGCAACCCGGACGGGCGCGGTGCGGAATACGCGCTGGTGATCGGCGATGATTGGCAGCGGCGCGGCCTGGGCCGCCAGCTGATGACGGCGCTGATCGACGCCGCGCGCGAGCAGGGGCTGGAATACATTGATGGCCTGGTGCTGTCGACCAACCGGCCCATGCTGGCGCTGATGACCAGCCTGGGCTTTACCAACGACGCCGACCCGGAAGACCCGACGATGCGGCGCGTGTGGCTAAGCCTGGCCTAGGCGCCGACACGGCAGCGCATCGGGTTGGCCCAGCTTGGCCCGGCTCGGCCCGGCCCGGCCTGGCTTGGTCGGGCCTGGCCGGGCCGGGCCGCCCATGATGCACCGCCTGTTGCCGGGCGTAGCCCGACGCGCCGTCGCCGTCAGGGGGTTTTTCGCACCGCCTCGGCCGGCGTCAGCCGCGCCGTTACCTCGTCCACCGACAGCACATCCCCAAAGAACAGCATCCAGCCCTGCAAGGCATGTTCGTGTTCGGCCGGCGTGACCGCCGCCAGCGCGTCGTCGACCATGATGGTGCGAAAGTCGCGCATCATCGCGTCGCGCGCGGTGGATTCGCAGCACACGTTGGTGACGGTGCCGGTGATCAGCAGCGTATCCACGCCCAGCCCGCGCAGCAGCGGTTCAAGCTCTGACGAGCCCGTCGCCATGGCGCTGTAGAAGCGCTTGACGACGCGCGGGTCGGCATCGTCCACGTGCAGGTCGGGGTGCAATTGAAACCCCGGCGAATCGCGGCGCAGCGTTTCCAGGCGCCGCTTGCTGCGTTCGGGCGTCAGCATCACCCCGTGGTGATGCGACCAGAACGCATCGGCGTTGTCCGACGCCGTCTGCACCCACACTACCGTCCCGCCCGCCGCGCGCACCGTGTCGCACAGCCGGTTGATCGGCGCGATGATGTCACGCGCCGGGGCGCATTCGCCTTGATAGCCGGGCAGGGTGAAGTACTGCTGCATGTCGATCACGACCACCGCACAGCGCGCTGCGGGCAGGGTGTCGTAGGGATGCAGGCAACCTTGCCGGGCCACGACGCGGTCTTGTACCCATTGCGGAAATTCCATGACGCCTCCTTAGCCGTAGCGCCGCGCCACGGCGGCTTCGACGCGATAGATGATCAGGTACATCACGCTGGAGATCAGCGCCAGCATGGCAATTGCCGTCATGACGATGTTCAGCTTGAACACCTGGCTGCCGTTCATGATGAGAAAACCCAGGCCGGAATCGGCCGACTGGAATTCGCCCACGATCACGCCCACCAGCGCCAGGCCGATGTTCATCTTCACGGCCGCGATCAACGTGGGCACGCTGCCCGGCAGCACTACCTTGGTCAGCACCTGCCAGCGGCTGGCGCCAAAGGTGTGGGCAAGCTTGACCTTGTTCTGGTCGATGCCGCGAAAGCCCGCGTACACGACCATGATGGTGACGAACACCGCGATAGCGACGGCCATGCCGTACACGGCGTAGTCAGACCCCAGCCACAGATAGAAGATCGGCACGAAGGCAATCTTGGGCATGGCATTGGCCACCACCAGGAAAGGGTCCAGCACCTTGTACAGGAAGTCCGACCACCACAGCGCGGCCGCCACCACGATGCCGATCGCCATGCTCAGGGTGAAGCCGACCAGCGTGGCCGACAGCGTGGTCATGATGTGCTTGGCCAGATGGCCGTTGTTCCACAGGTCGATAAAGGTGGGCCACAGCGCGCTGGGGTAGCTGGTCAGCAGCGGGTTCACGATGTGCATGCGCGGCAGGATTTCCCAGGCGCACAGGAACACGATCAGCAACAACGCCTGGCTTAGCCGGATATTGCGTTTCTTGGCGCGGTCCCGGCGCAGGTAGTCCAGGTATTTGGCGCTGGGCGCGGGTACGGCGCGCAGGGGAACGGTGTTGGCAACGGGGGAATTCATCGGTCAACCCTCCACGTGGACGTCCAGCTCATCCCAGAGCTGTTTGAAATAGGCGTTGAATTCCGGCCGCGAGCGCGCCTGGAAGGGCGTGGGACGCGCACCGTCGCCGTAGTGGATGCGGTACTGGCTTTTCAGCCGGCCGGGGCGGCGCGACAGCACGATGACGCGATCCGTCATGGCGATGGCTTCACCGATATCGTGGGTGACCAGCACCACCGTCTTGCCCTCGCGCCGCAGGATGTCCACGACTTCGTCCGAGATGGCCAGGCGTGTCTGCGAATCCAGCGCCGAGAACGGCTCGTCCAGCAAAATCACGTCCGGTTCGGTGACCAGCGTGCGCGCCAGCGCGGCGCGTTGTCGCATGCCGCCCGACAGCTGTCGCGGCGTGTGCGTCAGGAAAGCGCCCAGCCCGCACTTTTCAAGAATGTGCACGGCGCGCGCCTCGCTGCGCGCGTCGCGCCGGCCTTGGATCTCGGCGCCCAGCATCACGTTGTCCAGGATGGTGCGCCATTCAAACAGATAGTCCTGCTGCAACATGTAGCCGATGCGCGGGTTCGGCTTGGTCACGCTTTGGCCATCGACCATGACGGCGCCCGATGTGGGCGGAATCAGGCCCGCAATCAACGACAGCAAGGTGCTTTTGCCGCATCCGCTTTGGCCGATCAGGCTGACGAATTCGCCCGGCGCCAGCGAGAACGACACGTTCGACAGCGCCTCGGTTTCGCCATCGGTCGTGAAGTACGACAGGCAGACGTCGCGCAGCTCGATTTTTGCCGGGGCGGTGGCCGGCTTCAGGCTATGGATGGCGGCTCCCATTACTGCACCTTGTTGGCAAAGTCGGCCACCACCACGTCCTCGTATTTCACGCGGGCGGAGTCCTTCATGACGGCGCTGGCGATCAGCATGTCCTGCAACTTGTTCATGGCCTCGGCGGTGACCAGTGGCGACGTCTTCCAGATCTGGTATTGCTTGTAGCGCTCGATGGCTTCCGTGACGGCGCCCTGGTCCATGCCCGGGAAGAACGTCATGATCTGCGGCGCCAGCGTTGCGGCCGGCGTGTCCTTCACGTACTTCTCGGCGCGCGCCACCACATTGGTCCAGGCCTGGATGACCTTGGGGTGGTCGCGGATGTATTTGTCGGTAGCGGTGAAGACGGTGTAGTCCACCTGGCCGACTTCATGGCCCACCGACGCGACGATGTACCCCTTGCCGTTGCGCACCAGCTCGCCGGCCTCGGGCTCCAGGAAGATGCCGTATTCACCCTGGCCCGCCATCCAGGCGCCCGCACGCGCCGGGATGCCGATGTTGTTCAGCAGCTTGACGTCTTTTTGCGGATCCAGGCCATGCTTGCGCAACGCGGTTTCCAGGAACACGATGGGGTTCGAGCCGGGTCGAAACCCGATGACTTCCTTGCCCTTGAGCATCGACCAGTCAAACTTGTCGACCGGCTTGCGCGCCAGCAGGAAGAAGCCATCGGTGGCGGTCAGCCCGGCAAAGATCTTCGGTTTGACCGGCGATTCGCTGTTCTGCACATAGATGGAAGCCTCGGGCCCGATCAGCACAATGTCCGCGCTGCCCGACAGCAAGGCGGTCATGCCCTTGTCGGTTCCCTGCGAGGTTTTCATGGACACGTCCAGTCCGGCGTCCTTGAAGTATCCCTGTGACAGGGCCACGTACTTGGGCACGTAAAGCACGGATCGCACCACTTCTTCGTAGCGCACCTTCACGGGGGGATTCAGGGCTTGGGCCTGGGCGGCCAAGGGAGCAAACAGCGCAAGCAGCGCCGCGCCCGCCAGGCGGGGAAGTGGCATGGATTTCACGGGACTTTCTCCTGCGTCTTATATGGCACGCCGAAACCCGGCGCAGCATGGCCAATGGGGTTGAATCGACAGCAACAACAGGGAAGCCCGAACACCAGCAGCCCGGGCCGATAAGGCATGGATCGAATACTATATTCAAGCAGCGAGCGTAGACAAGCTTTTTGGGATTGGCGTTTTTCTCTATGGACGAGCGCCGGCGAAGCCCGGAAAATTCAGGGCTTGAATACCACTTGGTATACCGAAGGGGTTTTTGCCGGATTGTCGGCAGGGGGCTGGAGCCGGCTTGCCTGGGGCAATGCCCAGGCCACGGCGGCGTGCCGCAAGCGGGTCCCGGCAGCCGGCAAGATCAGGCGCGGCGGGGCGGCAAGCCCGGCGCGCGCCTGAACATCACCGCTGCTTCAGGCAAGCACGCTATTCAAGAACGCCGAGATATCGCGGACTTCTTCGGCGCATACCGAATGCGGCATTGGGTACGTGTGCCAGCGCACGTCATAGCCCAGGCGCTTCAATTCCGTCACCGACGCCTCGGCGCGCGCCAGCGACACAACCGGGTCGTGCAGGCCATGCGCCATGAAGATCGGCGTGGCGTGGTTGGCGCTGTGGCGTTCGGCTTCGGCGGTGTTCAGCAGCGGCAGATAGCCCGACAGCGCCATCATGCCCGCCAGCTTTTCGGTCAGCCGCAAGCCGGTGTGCAAGGTCATCGCGCTGCCTTGCGAGAAGCCCGCCAGCACGATGTTCGACGTCGGGATGCCGCGCGCGTTTTCACGCGCGATCAGCTTGTGGATGGCGGCTTCGGAAGCGCGGATGCCCTTGGCGTCTTCCACACGGACCAGGTCCATGACCAAAATGTCATACCAGGACCGCATCGACATGCCGTTGTTGATCGTCACGCGCTGCACCGGCGCGTTCGGAAACACAAAGCGCACGCCCAGCCCTGCGGGCAGGTCCAGTTCCGGCACGATGGGGGCGAAGTCGTTGCCATCCGCGCCCAAGCCGTGCAGCCAGATGACGGCGTGCGTGGGGTTGGGGGCGGTTTCGATCTCGATGCAGTCGAGCAGGTCGTTGGAAGCGTTCATGGACGGCCGAAAAAAATCAAAAGGGGGAATCAGAGCGTCAAGGTCTTCAAGGCCTGGAACAGCGCGCGATAGTGCTTCTTTTGCGGCTCCTGGCCTTGCAGCAGCGAGGCATTGCCCAGCTTTTCCTTGCGCGCGGCGCGGATCAGCGTGCGCAATTGCTGCGCATCCGCTTGTGGGTTGTTCGCCAGCAGCTTGGTCAACGTGTCGTCGTCGTCCAGCAGGCGGTCGCGCAGGGCTTCCAGCCGGTGCATGGCGGCGGTTTCTTCGCGCGAGCCGTTTTCCCACACATCCAGCTGGGCGCGGATCTCGTCGGCGGGCGCGTCGCGCATCAGCTTGCCCACAAAGTGGATCTGCCGGCGGCGGCCTTCGCGGCCCGTCGTGCGCTGCGCCGTGCGGATTGCCTCATAGAGGCGCTCGGCCAGCGGCAATTGCTTGAGGCGGTCGGGGGACAGTTCGATCAGCTGTTTGCCCAGGTCCAGCAAGGCGTGCATTTCACGCTTGACCTGGGACTTGCTGGGACGGTCGTAGCCGTTCTCGTCGTAACCGTCGTCGACGGATTCTTCTTCAGTATGGGAATTCATGGAAAACTGCGCAATGACAGACTTGGCTATGATAACCGTCTCTGCAAATTGGACAGCAATGGTTAAAACCTCCTCATCCTTGCCGCTGGCGGCGAATCACGCGCGTTTTTCCGAACTCGTTGAGCAAACCCTCGCCTACGCGCGCCAGATTGGCGCTTCGGACGCGGCGGCGGAAGTCTCGGAAAGCCTGGGGCTGTCGGTCTCGGTCCGCAAGAACGACATCGAAACCGTTGAGCAGACACGCGATCGCTCGCTGGACCTGACGGTCTACGCCGGCCAAAGCCGCGGGTCGGCCTCGACGTCCGACTTCTCTGAAGCCGCCCTGCGCCAGACGGTCGAAGCCGCCTGGCACATCGCCCGCCACACCGCCGCCGATCCGGCCGCCGGCCTGCCCGACGCCGACCAACTGGCCACGGAATTCCCCGATCTGGACCTGCACCACGCCTGGACGGTGTCCACCGAGGAAGCCGCCGAACTCGCCTTGCGCGCCGAACGCGCGGCGCGTGACGTCGATCCGCGCATCACGAATACCGATGGCGCCACCGTGGGCACCTACGAAGGCCAGTTCGTCATGGGCAACAGCCGTGGCTTTATGGGCGGCTACCCGTATTCGCGCCACAGCCTGTCCGTGGCGCCTATCGCCGGCCGGGGCAACGGCATGCAGCGCGACTACTGGTACACGTCCGAACGCGATCCGGCCAACCTGGCATCGCCCGAAGCCATCGGCCGCTACGCCGCCGAACGCACGTTGTCGCGCCTGTCGGCCCGCCGCATTCGCACCGGCAAGTTCCCGGTCCTGTTCGAAGCGCCCCTGGCGCTGGGCCTGGTCGGCGCGCTGACGCAAGCCGTCAACGGCGGGGCGCTGTATCGCAAGGCCAGCTTTCTGCTGGACGCGCTGGGCAAGCCCATTTTCCCCAAGCACATCAACCTGACCGAAGATCCGCACATTCCCGGCGCGATGGGCAGTTCGCCGTTTGACGACGAAGGCGTGCGCACCCGCCGCCGCAACGTCGTGTCGGCCGGCGTGCTGGAAGGCTACTTCCTGTCCAGCTACACCGCGCGCAAGTTGGGCATGGCCACCACCGGCAACGCCGGCGGCTCGCACAACCTGGTGTTCAGTTCCACGCTGACCAAGCGCGGCGACGATTTCGAAGCCATGCTCAAGAAGATGGGCACGGGCTTCCTGGTCACCGAGCTGATCGGTCAGGGCGTCAACTACGTCACCGGCGATTACTCGCGCGGTGCGTTTGGCTACTGGGTGGAAAACGGCAAGATCCAGCACGCGGTGCAGGAAATCACCATCGCCGGCAATCTGGCCGACATGTTCCAGCAGATCGTTGCGGTGGGCGCGGACACCATTTCGCGGGGCACGAAGACTACCGGCTCGATCCTGATCGAGCAAATGGCCATCGCCGGCACCTGAGCCATGAGCGCGCTCGCGGGCGCGCTCATCCATCCTGCCGAATGCATTGGGATGGGGGCCGCGCGGCTGGGGAATTCCTCTAGCGCCCGGCACGGCCTCACCGTGTAATATCCGGCGGGTATTGCTCGACGTACCCCGAAGCTGCTGAGGAGCATTGCGATGCAACGACGTTCATTCTTGAAGCATGCCGGACTGGGCGCCGTTGCAACCGGCGCCGCCGTCAGCGCGCCTGCGTTCGCGCAAGACATGCCGTCCTTGAGCTGGCGCCTTGCCTCTGCATTTCCCAGCGCGCTGGACTTGCGCATCGGCGCGGGCGAACAGTTTTGCAAGTTCGTCACGGAATCCACCGGCGGCAAGTTCAATATCCGTCATTTCCCGGAAGGGGAAATCGTACCGGCTGCCGACCTGCTTGAAGCCGTCTCCACCAACAAGGTGGAATGCGGACACGGCTCGTCGCGCGCCTATCACGCCAAGAACCCCGCCTTTTGCTTCGATGCCGCCGTGCCCTTCGGGCTGACCGCGCGCCAGATGAACGCGTGGATGAGCGAGGGCGACGGCCTGCGCCTGACCCGCGAACTGTTCAAACCCGAAAAGATCATCAACTTCCCGCTGGGCAATACCGGCGCCCAGATGGGCGGCTGGTACACGCGGGAAATCAAGCGCCAGGCTGACCTGAAAGACCTGAAGATGCGCGTCTCCGGCCTTGGCGCCGACGTGCTGGCCCGGCTGGGCGTAGCGCCGCAGCCGGTCACCCAGGTGCCGCTTGCCGAGGCCTTCGACAAAGAAGGGCTGCAAGCCATCGCGGGGGCGGGCGCCTATGACGACGCCAAGCTGGGCTTCAATAAAGTAGCTAAGTATTACTACGGACCCGGCTGGTGGGTGCCCGGCGAGCAGCTGTCGCTATATATCAATGACGACGCCTGGAACAAGCTGCCCAAGCATTACCAGTCCATCGTGCAGGCTGCCGCCTTGGCCGCTCATGTGTCGCTGACCGCCCGCTACGACGCGCGCAACCCCTCAGCGCTGGCGCAACTGGCGGCAAGCGGCGTGCAAGTGCGCGCTTTTCCGCGATCCATCATGGACGTGGCATTCGAGGCCACGCAGCAGGTCTACAAGGACTTGTCGGCCAAAGACCCGAAATTCAAGGCAATACACGACAGTTACATGGGCTTTCGCGACAGCGAAATGCCGTGGTTCCGCCTGACCGAAAACGCTTACGGCCAGTACGTGGCCGTGGCGTTGTCGGGACGGTAGAAGGAGGGCGCCGGACGCCGAATGGCATTCGGTGCAAAGTAGGGTTTTTGCTAGTAATAGCGCATTTTTTACAAAAAAATGGGCGGTTTTCGGGCTTTTCTCGAACCACATTCGAGTTTCGGCCTGATACAAAGGAGTAATATCCCGGGTCTTGACGCGCAATCATGGCGCCTTTAGGCGGCATATGACGTCAATCCGGCGGGATTACACCAGCCCGGATTACCAATATTCCGAGACAGACTTTAAGGTGGTATCAACCATGCAATCCAAGACCAAGAAGCTGCTGGCTGCGCTGATCGCCGCTGGTATCGTCCCGGCTGCGCACGCGGCTGACATCAAGCTGGGCGTGGCAGAAGCCCTGTCCGGCGGCGCCGCCCAGTACGGCGTGTCGATCCGTAATGGTTTCCAGCTTGCCGCTGATGAAATCAACGCTGCGGGTGGCATCAACGGCAACAAGCTGGTGCTGGTTGTCGAAGACGAACAAGGCAAGAAAGAAGAAGCCATCAACGTCTTCAAGAAACTGATTTTCAAAGACAACGTCCTGATGGTCTTTGGCCCGACGCTGTCCAACTCGGCCCAAGCCGCTGACCCGATCGCGCAAGCGGCCAAGACGGTCGCCTTCGGCACGTCCAACACCGCCGATGGCATCACCTCCATCGGCAACTACGTGTTCCGCAACTCGGTCACCGAAGCCGACGTGCTGCCGGCCACGATTTCCACCGTCAAGGCAAAGACCGGCCTGAAGAACGTGGCCGTGCTTTACGGTAACGACGACGTCTTCACCAAGAGCGGCTACGACAACTTCAAGAAGGCGCTGGAAGACCAGAAGATCCCGGTCACCACGACCGAAACGTTCGCCAAGGGCGACGTGGACTTCAAGGCCCAGCTGACCAAGATCAAGGGCACCAACCCCGACGCCATCGTGCTGTCCGCACTGCTGGCCGAAGGCGCCCCTATCATGGTGCAGGCGCGCCAACTGGGCCTGAACGTGCCCGTCATCGGCGGCAACGGCATGAACTCGGTCAAGATTTTCGACCTGGCCCCTGGCGGCGCATCGAACAATCTGTGGATCGGCAGCCCGTGGTCGATCGAGAACAAGGCCCCCGAGAACGTTAAGTTCATCGACGCCTACAAGGCCAAGTTCAACGGTTCGCCGGACCAGTTCGCGGCTCAGTCGTATGACGCCATGTACATCGTGGCCCAGGCACTGAAGAACACCAAGATCACCGGCGAATTGCCCAAGGACCGTGCCGCGCTGCGCGACGCGCTGCCGTCCGTGACCTGGACCGGCGCCACCGGCGCGTTCAAGTTCCGCCAAGCCAACGACCGCGCCGGCAAGCCCGCCGGCTACGACGCCGACCAGGCGCCGATCGTCAGCGTGACCAAGGACGGCAAGTACGTCATCGAAAAGTAAGCGCTACGCATCCCCGCGCGGGGGGATGCGCCTTGCGGCCAGCCCACAGGCTGGCCGCAAGGCGCTTTTTATCGCAGGGCCGTCCCAATAAAAGCCATGCCGTCTTCGCGGGCGGCGTCAGGCCATGCAGTGGGCGCTGCATGGGGCCCTCATAGATCTGGAAAGTCCCATCATGTTCGAACAACAATTCGTCAATGCCTTGTCGCTGGGCTGTGTGTATGCACTGTTCGCGCTGGGCTTCACGCTGATCTTCGGCGTGCTCGGGGTGATCAACCTGGCGCATGGCGCCGTCTTCATGGTTGGCGCCTACGCGGCACTGTTCGTGGTTCAGCAATTCGGCCTGCCCTTGTGGGCGGCGCTGATGGTCGCGTTCTTTGTGGCCGGCTTCACCGGGGTCATCATCGATTACCTGGTCCTCAAGCCGCTGCGCAAGCGCAACGCACCCCACTTGATCCCCATGATCGCCACGATTGGCGTGGGCATCATCCTGAATAACGGCGCCCAGAGCATCTTTGGCGCCAGCAACCTGCGCTTTCCGCACGGTACCGTGCCCGAGGAAGTGATCGAGGTCGCCGGCCTGCATCTGACCGTGATCGAGCTGGGCATCATCTTCCTGTCGTTCGCGTTGATGGCCGTGCTGATGTACGTCATGCGCCGCACGCAGTTCGGCCGCGCGCTGCGCGCCATCGCCGAATCGCCCAAGGCCGCGTGGCTGCTTGGCATCAACGTTGAAAAGCTGTTCGTCACGACCTCGTTCGCCGCCGCCGCCCTGGGTGGCGTGGCCGGCGTGCTGATCGGCCTGTATTCGAACGCGCTGTTCCCGCTGATGGGCCAGCCGATGCTGCACAAGGGCATCGCGGTCATCATCCTGGGCGGCATGGGCGACATACGCGGCGCCATGCTGGGCGGTCTGTTCCTGGGATTCGCCGAGGTGCTGTCGGTGGCCTACATCGGCTCCACCATGCGCGACGCGGTGGCTTTCGGCCTGCTGTTCCTGATCCTGCTGGTGCGCCCGCAAGGTCTGTTCGGCAAAGTGGTTCAACGCAAGGCTTAAAGAATGAGCGGATTCGAAAACTTCTGGGCCATTTACGGCAACCTGGTGCTTACGCTGGGCACCAACGCATTGCTGGCCCTCTCCATCTGGCTGACCCTGGCCTGCGGCATGCTGGCCATGGCCAACGCCGCCTTCATGGGCATCGGGGCGTACACCGCCGCGCTGCTCACCATGAACTACGACGCGCCGTTCTCGGTTGCGCTGGCCGGGGGCATGGCCGCGCCCGCGCTGGTGGCGGCGTTGATCGGTTTGCCAACCTTGCGCCTGTCCGGGGTCTACCTGGCCATGGCCACGCTGGGCTTTGGCGAAGTGGTGCGCGTCACCATCCTGAACACCGAATCCATCACGGGCGGCGCGCTGGGGCTGAACGGCATCCCGCAGCTGACGCAGTGGTGGCATGTGGTGCTGGCGGTCGTCATCGTGCTGTTCGTGCTGTGGCGCGTGCGCGCCTCCAAGATCGGACGCTCGTTCGACGCCATTCGTGGCGACGAAACGGCGGCCGGCTTGATGGGCATCGACGTGCGCGCCAACAAGATGCTGGCCTTCGTGGCCGGCGCGATGATCGCGGGTCTGGCCGGCGCCCTGAACGCGCACCTGACCTTCTTCATCGGTCCCAATGAATACGGTTTCGACCGTGGCGTTGAAATCCTGACCATGGCCATCCTGGGCGGCATCGGCGGTTTGGCCGGTCCCGTGCTGGGCAGCTTCATCATTACCGTGTTGCCCGAGCTGCTGCGCGGTTTTGCGGATCTGCGCCTGGTCGCCAACGGAGTGATTCTGGTGGTGATTGTGTTGTTCCTGCCGCAAGGCATCTGGGATCCGGCGCGCTTCAAGCGCTGGATGCGTCAAGGCCGGGGCGGCCAGGGGGGCAAGCGCCATGCTTGAGCTTTCTTCCGTCTCCAAGAGCTTCGGCGGCCTGCATGTGCTGCATGACGTCAACCTGTCGGTGCCCGAGGGTTCCATCTTCGGTTTGATCGGCCCGAACGGCGCCGGCAAGACCACGGTGTTCAACCTGATCACCGGCCTGTTGCCGCCCAGCGGCGGCACCATCACGTTCAACGGCCAAAGCGTCCTGTCCAAGAAGCCGCACAGCATCACGCGCATGGGCATCGCCCGCACGTTCCAGAATATTCGTCTCTTCAAAGAGATGACGCTGCTGGAAAACGTGGTGGTGGGCGCCTATCGGCACATGAACTACGGCTTTCCCAGCCTGCTGCTGGGCCTGCCGGGTTACCGCGAGCACGAAAAACGTGCCCGCGAGCGCGCGCACGAATTGCTGACGTGGATGCGCCTGGATCACAAGGCAAACGATCTGGCCGACAACCTGTCCTACGGCGAACAGCGCCGCCTGGAGCTGGCGCGCGCGCTGGCCACCGAGCCCAAGCTGTTGCTGCTGGACGAGCCGGTCGCCGGCATGAATACCGGCGAACGCGCCGAGCTCATGCGCGAGATCCTGGCCATTCGGGATCGCGGCTACACCATCCTGATGATCGAACACGACATGCGCTTCGTCATGGGCCTGTGCGAACGCATCGCGGTGCTGAACTTTGGCAAGATCATCGCTTGCGGCGGCCCCGACGAAATCCGCAACAACGAGCAGGTCATCGAGGCCTATCTGGGCCGCGAAGACGACGAAGACACCGAACAAGTGGAGGCCGCCAAATGAGTCGCCGGGCTGCTCCCAAGATGAATACCGTAGCGCGTTGCGCGGAGGCTGCACAATGAGCGCAATGCTTGAAGTCCGCGGACTCGAAGTCAACTACGGCCACATCGAAGCCGTGCGCGGCATCGACCTGGACCTGAACGCCAACGAGATCACCGCCCTGGTCGGCGCCAACGGCGCCGGCAAGTCCACCACGCTGCTGGCGCTGTCGGGCCTGTTGCCCAAGGCGCGCGGCCGCGTCCTGTTCGAAGGCGAAGACATCACCAACCTGGCGCCGCACCAACTGGTGGCGCGCGGGATCGTGCAGGTCCCGGAAGGCCGCGCCATCCTGACCACCATGACGGTGCTGGAAAACCTGGAGTTGGGCGCGTATCGCCGTGGCCTGAAGAACGTGGCTTCCGACCTGGAATACGTGTTCAACCTGTTTCCGCGCCTGAAGGAACGGATCACGGGCATCGCCGGCAACCTGTCGGGTGGCGAACAACAGATGCTGGCGATTGGCCGGGCCCTGATGGCCAAGCCGCGCCTGCTGCTGCTGGACGAGCCGTCCATGGGCCTGGCGCCGATCGTCGTGCAGGAAATTTTCCGTTCGCTGCGCGCCATCAACGCCGATGGGCTGACCCTGTTCCTGGTGGAGCAGAACGTGCGTCAGGCGCTGAAGATCGCGCAAAGCGGGTATGTGCTGGAAAACGGCGCCATGGCGCTGACCGGCACGGGCCGCGAACTGCTGGGCCACCCGCGCGTGCTGGAAGCCTACCTGGGCGCCTGATCGCGCCGGGCTCTGGCCGGCCCGGGTGCTAGCGATTTGTCCCCGGATTTGTCTGTGCGCTGGCTGCAACGTTGCTTGCGGCCAGCCGCCACCTGACTTCTTTTCGCTTGCCCAATCTTTGAGCAGCCGTGTTAGAATTTCAGGCTTTCCCTCATTTTGACTATTGCACGGGCGGGTAATAACGCTTAGGCGGGACGTCGATAAAGGCAAAACCCCGAACCGAATCCTTGGGTTGCGGTTCATCAGGTTTTTGGTTTTTGCCCAGTTGGGGAAAGAACACTGGCTAGACGTTCTAGTCAGCAAGAACTTTTTATTCTTAGGAACCATCATGAAGACCTTTGTGGCCAAGCCGCATGAAGTCCAACGTGACTGGTTTGTGATCGACGCCAAGGGCAAAGTCCTCGGTCGTGTGGCCAGCGAAGTCGCACGTCGTCTGCGTGGCAAGCACAAACCTGAATTCACGCCGCACGTTGATACTGGCGATTACATCGTCATCATCAACGCTTCCGATATCGTCGTTACCGGTACCAAGGCGAAGGACAAGAAGTACTTCCGCCACACCACGTACCCGGGCGGTATCCGCGAAACGAACTTCGAGAAAATGCAAGAGCGTTTTCCCGGTCGCGCCATTCAGAAGGCCGTCAAGGGCATGCTGCCCAAGGGTCCTCTGGGCTACGCCATGATCAAGAAGCTGAAGGTCTATGCTGGTGCCGAGCACCCGCACACCGCCCAGCAGCCCAAGACGCTGGATATCTAAGGAAACGCCATGATCGGTAACTGGAATTACGGAACCGGCCGTCGCAAAACTTCGGTGGCTCGCGTTTTCATCAAGAAGGGCACGGGTAAGATCGTTGTCAACGGCAAGCCCGTTGACGATTTCTTCGCCCGCGAAACTGGTCGCATGATCGTGCGCCAACCGCTGGAACTGACCGGCCACCTGGAATCGTTTGACATCAAAGTCAACGTCCACGGCGGCGGCGAAACCGGCCAGGCTGGCGCAGTCCGTCACGGCATCACGCGTGCCCTGATCGACTACGACGCGACCCTGAAGCCCGCACTGTCGCAAGCTGGCTTTGTGACCCGCGATGCCCGTGAAGTCGAACGTAAGAAGGTCGGCTTCCGCAAGGCACGTCGTCGCAAGCAGTTCAGCAAGCGTTAATGTTGCTGCAAAAAACCCGCTTCGGCGGGTTTTTTGTTTTTGGGCATTGATGGCGGGTGGGTGTCCGATTTGTCCCGCCCGCCTTCTGCAACGCGGAACTCCGCGCCGCCTTTTTCGGTCGGATGAGTCCAGATCGTTCCACGCGATGCTCGCGTCGGCGCAACCCTGTATTCTCCGGGCGATACAATCTGTTTTCGTCCTACGAAGAGTTCATACCTATCATGGCCCAAGCATCGAATACCCGTATCAAGGTTGGTATTGTCGGCGGCACCGGATACACCGGCGTCGAGCTGCTGCGCTTGCTGTCGCAGCATCCCAATGTGGAATTGACCGCCATCACGTCCCGCAAGGAAGACGGCTTGCCGGTCGCTGATATGTATCCGAACCTGCGCGGTCGCGTGAATCTGGCCTTCTCCGCACCGGAAAAGGCGTCGCTGACCGAATGCGACGTGGTGTTTTTCGCGACCCCGCACGGGGTGGCGATGGCGCAAGCGCAAGAGCTGCTGGCCGCCGGAACCCGCATCATCGATCTGGCAGCGGACTTCCGCCTGCAGGACATCCCGACGTTCGAACGTTGGTACAAAATCCCCCACACGTGCCCCGAAATTCTGGCTGAAGCCCAGTACGGCCTGGTTGAGCTGAACCGCGAAGCCATCGCCAAGGCGCGCGTGATCGGCAACCCCGGCTGCTACCCGACCACCGTGCTGCTGGGTCTGGCCCCGTTGCTGGAAGGCGGCAAGGCCCTGGTCGACACGCAATCCCTGATCGCCGACTGCAAGTCGGGCGTGTCGGGCGCCGGGCGCAAGGCCGAGGTTGGCTCGCTGTTTTCCGAAGCGTCCGACAACTTCAAGGCGTACGGCGTGTCGGGCCACCGTCACCACCCGGAAATTTCGTCGCAGCTGGAAAAGATCTCCGGTGGCAAGGTCGGTCTGACTTTCGTGCCGCATCTGGTGCCGATGATCCGTGGCATGTTCTCGACGTTGTACGCGCGCATCCTGCCCGAAGCGCGCGACACGGACTTCCAGGCCCTGTTCGAAGAGCGTTACGCCAACGAGCCTTTTGTTGACGTCATGCCCGCCGGCAGCCTGCCCGAGACCCGGTCGGTGCGCGCGTCCAACAACCTGCGCATCGCCCTTAGCCGCCCCGACAACGGTGACCTGCTGATCGTCATGGTCGTGCAGGACAACCTGGTCAAGGGCGCTGCCGGCCAGGCCGTGCAGAACATGAACCTGATGTTCGGGTTTACCGAATCCACGGGCCTGGATCAGGTGGCAATCCTGCCTTGAGGCTTTGCACGGGCCGGCGGCGCAAGTGGCCGGCCCTGCGCGCTTTATGCCCGTCGACGCCCCGTCCTCCCACTCGCCATCCCGCCCAGCAGGCGGGATGCTGCGCATCGTTGCCGGGCTGCTGATCGGCGTGCTGCTGGGAGGCGCCGTCGGTTACGGCTATGCGCTGCGGCAGGCTCGTCCGCCGGACGCCTTGGTGATCAGTACACAACAGGCCGAGGCGCAGGCAGAGGCCATGCGCCAGCAAAACGCGCAGCTGCGCTACACGCAAAGCCAGCTGGATACGGCGGACGGCGAACTCGTCATCGAGCGGTCGGCCCGTCAAGAGCTTGAAACGCAGTTGCGCGTCGCCCAGGCCGAGGTCGGGCGGGTGCGCGACCAGTTGGCGTTCTACGAACAATTATTGCCTGCGGGCCCGGAAGGGTCGGTGGATATCCGGGGCGTGCAGATCGACCGTGAAGGCGGCGGCCTGCGCTACAAAGTGTTGTTGATGCGCAGCGGCCGCAATGGCGGCACGCCGTTTGCGGGCGCGTTGCGGTTTCAAGCCACGGGCGTGCTCAAGGGCGAAACCGTTACTGTCGACCTGGCGCCGATGCAGGTCAAGGCCGAGACCGGCCCGGTAACTACTACAGGCGAAACCACCACGGCCGCCTCGCTGGCATTGCAGTTCGATCAGTACCAACGCAGCCAGGGCATCCTGGCCGTACCCGAGGGATTTGTCCCCGAAAGCGTGACCGTCAGCGTCCTGGAAGGCGAAACCGTCCGCGCGTCGCGAAGTGTCAAACTGGAACTTTGAGTCTAGTCAAGCCCTGCGCTATAGTGACACTATGCGAGCGCCGTTGCCGCTCACCGAAATATGGCCGACCCGGCCAGGAGTGAACCATGAATGCAGTAACCGAAACCGTCGATCTTCAGGCCGCCCCGCCTGTGCCCTTGGTCTTTACCGACTCGGCTGCCGCCAAAGTGAAGGATTTGTTGGCCGAAGAAGGCAACCCTGACCTGAAGCTGCGCGTCTTTGTCCAAGGTGGCGGCTGTTCGGGTTTCCAGTACGGCTTCACGTTTGACGAAGTCGTCAACGAAGACGACACCGTGCTGGACAAGGCCGGCGTCCAACTGCTGGTTGACCCGATGAGCTTCCAATACCTGGTCGGTGCCGAAATCGACTACAAGGAAGACTTGGAAGGCGCGCAATTCGTCATCCGCAATCCCAACGCCAGCACCACGTGCGGCTGCGGTTCCTCGTTCTCGGTGTAATAACCCTGGCAGGAAAGTAAAAGCCCTTCGGCACGCCGAAGGGCTTTTTGCATTGCAGTGATTGGGCGATCAGGCCGGATACAGCGCCCCCAGAATACGCGGCCCGCGTGCACCTGTCACGGCGGGATGCCCGGCCGGCCGCCGCTGCACGAACGCCTGCGCCAGCCACGCAAAGGCCAATGCCTCGACCTGTTGTGCCGGCACGCCCAGCGCGTCGGTTGGCTGTACGGGCCGTTGCAGGCAGTACGCCAGCTCTTGCATCAGGCCCGCGTTGCGCGCGCCTCCTCCGCATACGAAGACGTCCTGCGTGCCCGCCGCCGCGGCATCGATGGCGTTTGCCACGGTGCGGGCGGTCAAGCGTTGCAGCGTGGCCTGCACGTCCTGGGGCGCGGGCTTTGGGCCGTCAAAGGCCGCCAGACGATCATCAAGCCATTGCAGGTTGAACAGGTCGCGCCCGGTGGACTTGGGCGCGGGCAGCGCAAACCACGGTTCGCTGGCGATCAACTGTTCCAGCAGCGGCGCCACCACCTGGCCGGTGGCGGCCCAGCGGCCGTCTGCGTCGTACGGCTGGCCCAGGTGACGCTGGCACCAGGCGTCCAGGAACACGTTCGCGGGGCCGGTATCGAAGCCACGCACGGGCTGGCCCGGAACAAGCAGGGTGACGTTGGCGATACCGCCCAGGTTGAGGACGGCACGGCCATGCGGCGCGCCGAAGATCGCCGCGTGAAAGGGCGGCACCAACGGCGCGCCCTGGCCCCCGGCGGCCACATCGCGGCTGCGAAAATCCGCTACGACGTCGATCCCGGTCAGTTCAGCAAGCAGCGCGGGCGCATTCAATTGCACCGTATATCCGCTATCGGGTCGGTGCCTGACGGTCTGGCCGTGCGCGCCGATGGCGATCACGTCGGTGGCATCCGCTGCGGCGTCCTGAAGCAGGGCGGAAACCGCTTGCGCATACAAGCGGGCAAGCGCGTTGGCGGCCAAGGCGGCGCGAGCCAGCTCATCGTTGCCGGAAACGTTCAGCGCCAAGAGCTCGCGCCGCAGGTTTTCCGGCATGGGCAGGCTGGCGCTGGCCAGCACCTGCGGGGCCTGGGAGTCGCCCAGGCGCACCAGCACGCCGTCCACGCCGTCGACGCTTGTGCCGGACATCAAGCCGATATAAAGCCCCTGGTGTGCGGGCGATGCGGTTGAAGTGGAGTTCACGGGCGCCTCGATAAAAAGAAAAAGGCGGCCGGCAGAGTTTGCGCGGGCCGCCTTTCTGGACGTTTGCGGATCTGGCCGCCTAGCGGCTGGCCACGTTGGTCAGCGCGTCGGGCAGTGTCTGCTGGAATTGCGTCAGCAGTTGGATCTGTTGCTTGTAGGGCGCCACGGCATTGTTGAATGCACGGACTTCCGCCGGTTCCAGGGCACGAGCAACGGGCAGGTCCACCGCCAGTGGGTCGATCGGCTGGTTGTCCACGCGGAACTCGTAGTGCAGGTGCGGGCCGGTGGCCCAGCCGGTGGAACCGACATAGCCCAGCAGTTGCCCCTGCGAGATCTTGGCGCCCTTGGTAATGCCTTCGGCGATGCGGCTCTGGTGCGCGTACAGCGTCGAATACTTGCCGTGGTGCTTCACGATGACGACGTTGCCGTAACCGTTCTGCCAGCCCGAGAACTCGACCGTGCCATCCGCCGTGGAGTGGATCGGCGTGCCCGAAGGCGCCGCGTAGTCCACGCCCTTGTGACCCGTCCACGTTTTGTGGATGGGATGCATGCGCATGCCGAAGGTCGAGCTGATACGGCTGAACTTCAACGCGGTGCGCAGGAACGCACCACGCAGGCTGGTGCCGTCGAAGTCGTAGTACGAACCGGATTTTTCGTCAGGGCTGAACCAGACGGCGTTGTAGGTCTTGCCGCCGTTGATGAATTCCAGAGCCAGCACGCGGCCCGCGCCGGCATAGCGGCCGTCGTGCGAGCGGACTTCGTAGACCACACGGAACTGGTCGCCTTGGCGCAGGTCTCGCAGGAAGTCGATCTTGGCGCTGAGGATGTCGGCCATCTGCATGGTGACCGAGTCCGGAATGCCGGCGGAGTCGGTCGCGCCAAAGAGCGACGACTTGATCGTGCCCACGGCAACGCGCGTCTGGCGCTCGGTGCTTTCGGTGACTTCCTCGGCCTTGTAGGTGTCGCCGGCAGGGGCGACGTGCAGCATGCGCGTGACGACCTGGCCGTCGGTCTCGTTGCCCGGCGTGTGGATGTAACGCAGCCAGATCAGGTTGCCCTGTTCGTCTGTGGCGGCTTGCACCGAGCGGCCCGGGTACAGCTTGTAGATGCTGCGGGCGCTGGGGTCATGCGTCAGGAACGTTTGCAGGCTGGGCGCGTCCAGCTCCAGGCGCTGCAACACCGCGGCCAGCGTGTCGCCGGAGCGAATGCGGGTTTCGCTGATGTACGGCGCGGCGCTGGGCGTGCTGACTTCGACCTGCTCGGCTGTCAGCGGCAGAACGCTCTGGATGATGCGGGACGGGGGGAGTTCGGAGCGGTCGGGTTGCTGCACCATGCCCAGGGCGGCGGCGCCGGCAAACAGACCAATAGCGGTGACGAGAACAGTGCGACGGAAAAGTCCCGAGCGATGCGGCTTGGGCTCAACGGGCGCAAACAGGGCAGCAACTTTGCGCTTGATGCTACTCGCCAGTTCGTGGAGGCCACGATTCATCGTGAAGATACCCTCTCAGGTGGCATGAGCTCGCAGGGTGCGTGACACGAACGGCCCCCGCGCGCCACGATATCCGGGGCAAGGGCTGGCGCGGGGCGCATCTTGTGAACAACGGGTGGTAGACCGAACCACAACTGCGTATATATGGCAGTTGCGTATGATTGGGCGGTATCCTAGCTGATTCGGCTAGAATTTTCGATAGTTTTCGTCACTTTTTACACCTTTTTGTCGGCTGAAGCCGCTTTGGTCCCCCTGCCATGTCTCCCTCTGAAGCCCCTATCACTCCTGAAGTCGAAGCTGATCTGCGTATAGCCAAGCGCGGTTGCGACGAACTGCTGGTTGAATCCGAATTCGCGCGCAAGCTGGCAAAGAGCCGCGCCACCGGTGTGCCGCTGCGCATCAAATTGGGGCTGGACCCCACCGCGCCCGACATCCATCTGGGCCACACGGTGGTGCTGAACAAGATGCGCCAGTTGCAGGACCTTGGCCACAACGTCATCTTCCTGATCGGCGATTTCACCTCGACCATCGGCGACCCCAGCGGCCGCAACAGCACCCGCCCGCCGCTCACGCGCGAGCAGATCGAGTCCAACGCCAAGACGTATTACGCGCAGGCCAGCCTGGTGCTGGACCCGGCGCGTACCGAGATCCGCTACAACTCCGAATGGTGCGATCCGCTGGGTGCTCGGGGCATGATCCAGCTGGCGTCCCGTTATACGGTTGCCCGCATGATGGAACGCGAGGATTTCACCAAGCGCTTCAAGGGTGGCATCCCGATTTCGGTGCACGAATTCCTGTATCCGTTGATGCAGGGCTATGACTCCGTGGCGCTGAAGTCCGATCTGGAGCTGGGGGGCACCGATCAGAAATTCAACTTGCTGGTCGGGCGCGAGCTGCAAAAGGAATACGGCCAGGAGCCCCAGTGCATTTTGACGATGCCGCTGCTGGTCGGTACCGACGGCGTCGAGAAAATGTCCAAGTCCAAGGGCAACTACATCGGTATTTCAGAGTCGCCCGATTCGATGTTCGGCAAGCTGATGTCCATTTCGGACACGCTGATGTGGCGCTACTTCGAACTGCTGTCGTTCCGCTCGCTGGAAGACATCGCTGCCCTCAAGCAAGAGACGGATGGCGGCCGCAACCCGCGTGATGCCAAAGTCATGCTGGCTCAGGAAATCATCACGCGCTTTCATTCGGCCAAGGCGGCGGACGACGCGCTGGCCTCGTTCGAGGCGCGCTTCCGTGACGGCGCCATCCCCGAAGACATGCCCGAAGTGAATATCGGCGGCGCGCCCGTCGGCATCCTGAAGCTGCTGCGCGAGGCCGGCCTGGTCGCATCCGGTTCCGAGGCGCAGCGCAATGTCGAGCAGGGCGGGGTGCGTGTCAATGGCGATCGGGTGGAAGATAAATCGTTGCAATTGCCGGCGGGCACCTACGTGGTGCAAGTGGGCAAGCGCAAGTTCGCGCGTGTTAACTTGAACCCATGATTGCGAAGTTTTGATACGCTGAGGGTACGGACGAAGGCTGGTACGCCTTTGCGGCATTTCAAGGAGCACGACATGAAACTTTCGAGTTTGTCTTTTTCCGATCACGAGTCGATTCCCGAGCGTTATGCGTTCGGCAAAGTCGATGCGCAATCGCACGTCGCGCTGGCAGACAACCACAACCCGCAGTTTTCGTGGGACGACGTCCCAGCGGGAACGCAGTCGTTTGCGTTGATCTGCCATGATCCGGACGTGCCGTCGCAGCCCGATGACGTCAACCAGGAAGGCCGCGAAGTGCCCGCCGACCTGCCCCGCGTTGATTTCTTCCATTGGGTGCTGGTGGACCTGCCGGCGGATCTTCGCGAAATCGACGAAGGCGCGTTCTCCAATGGGATCACGCCGCGCGGAAAAGGCGGCCCGCTGGCGCCGATGGACGCCCGCCAGGGCATCAACTCGTATTCGTCCTGGTTTGCCAACGACCACGACATGAGCGGTGACTACTTCGGCTACGACGGCCCGTGCCCGCCCTGGAACGATTCCATCGTCCACCGCTACGTGTTCACGCTGTATGCGCTGGACGTCCAGAGCCTGAACCTGAACGGTTCATTCACTGGCGAAGACGCGCTGCGCGCCATGCAAAAGCACGTGCTGGCGCAGGCTTCGGTCACGGGCACCTACACGCTGAACCCGCGGCTGGCGCCTAAACAGATCGGCGCAACGTCAGCGACCTGACGCCGTTGCAAAAACCAAAAGGGCCGCCGTTGAGTGCGGCCCTTTTTTTATGCGGCGCCTTGCATGAATCTTGTTCAAGTCGGTATGAGCGCGATTTCCCGCCGTCAGCCTGTGCCGTGGTTTTCGCGCCCGTCGGCCGAAAATTGCCTGCCTTCGGCGCATTTTGGCGGCAATTGATTCTGGTTGACGCGGTAAACTACGCAAATTCTTCGGGTTTACCCACCCGACACTGCTTTCTCCTCTCTTACCGCCTCAGGAATCCCCCGTCATGTTTGACCGCAACCTTACCTTGTCCAAGGCTGACCCGGACGTTTGGGCCGCCATCCAGAAGGAAGACGTTCGCCAAGAGCAGCACATCGAGCTGATCGCTTCGGAGAACTACGCCAGCCCGGCCGTCATGGAAGCCCAAGGCACGCAGCTCACGAACAAGTACGCCGAAGGCTACCCGGGCAAGCGTTACTACGGCGGTTGCGAATACGTGGATGTGGTCGAGCAACTGGCTATCGACCGCCTGAAGCAGATTTTTGGCGCTGAAGCCGCCAACGTACAACCGAACTCGGGCTCGCAAGCGAACCAGGGCGTGTACATGGCCGTGCTCAAGCCGGGCGACACCGTGCTGGGCATGAGCCTGGCTGAAGGCGGCCACCTGACGCACGGCGCCTCGGTCAACGCTTCCGGCAAGCTGTACAACTTCATCTCGTACGGCCTGGACGAAAACGAAGTCCTGAACTACGCGCAAGTCGAGCAGCTGGCCAAGGAACACAAGCCCAAGCTGATCGTGGCTGGCGCGTCGGCATACGCCCTGCACATCGACTTCGAACGCATGGCCCGCATCGCCCGCGAAAACGGCGCGCTGTTCATGGTCGACATCGCCCACTACGCGGGTCTGGTCGCCGGCGGCGCCTATCCCAATCCGGTTCCCCATGCCGACTTCGTCACGTCGACCACGCACAAGTCGCTGCGCGGCCCGCGCGGTGGCGTCATCATGATGAAGGCCGAGCACGAGAAGATCATCAATTCGGCCATCTTCCCCGGCATTCAAGGCGGCCCGCTGATGCACGTCATCGCCGGCAAGGCAGTGGCCTTCAAGGAAGCGCTGGAACCCGGCTTCAAGGACTACGCGCAACAAGTGGTCAAGAACGCCAAGGTGCTGGCCGACACGCTGGTCAAGCGCGGATTGCGCATCGTGTCCGGCCGTACGGAAAGCCACGTCATGTTGGTTGACCTGCGCTCCAAAGGCATCACCGGCAAGGAAGCGGAAGCCGTGCTGGGCCAGGCCCACATCACGGTCAACAAGAACGCCATCCCGAACGACCCGGAAAAGCCCTTCGTGACCAGCGGCATCCGCCTGGGCACCCCGGCCATGACCACGCGCGGTTTCACTGAAGCCGACGCCGAACTCACCGCCAACCTGATCGCCGACGTGCTGGACAACCCGCGCGACGAAGCCAACATCGCCGCCGTGCGTGCCCGGGTCAACGAGTTGACCTCGCGCCTGCCCGTGTACGGCAAGCGTTAAGCCATACGCGGTAAGCAATCAGCCTGCGCGGTTCGCCGCGCGGGCGACGGATAAAGGGACGGCCCCGCAAGGCGCCGTCCCTTTGCTTTGCGCGGCACTGCGGTATCCTCGCGCCATTCAGCGAAAATATTAGGGACAAATTAATCCCTGTCGGCGCTTCCCATGGGCGCGTCGTTACAATATGCTCAAATTTTGCCATTCGTGCCTATAGGGAACACACATGCGGTGTCCATTTTGCGGCAATGCCGAAACGCAGGTCGTCGACAGCCGGGTGTCGGAAGAGGGCGACGCCATCCGTCGCCGCCGCCGTTGCCTGTCCTGTGACAAGCGATTCACCACCTACGAACGGGTGGAACTTGCCATGCCTTCCATCGTGAAGCGCAATGGCAGCCGCAGCGACTACGATCCCGTCAAGCTGCGCGCCAGCCTGAGCCTGGCCCTGCGCAAGCGACCCGTCAGTACTGAAGACGTGGACGCCGCGGTCGCACGCATCGAAGAGCAATTGCTGGCCAGCGGGCTACGCGAAGTGCCGTCGGAACATATCGGCGAGCTGGTCATGAACGAGCTGCGCAAGCTGGATAAGGTGGCGTACGTTCGCTTTGCCTCGGTCTACAAAAGCTTCGAGGACATCGGCGAATTCGTCGAGGCCATCCGTGAAATGCAGGGGCCACTGCTGCCAGGCAAGTTGCGCAAGGAATAAGTCGACGCTGGCAGAGGCCGGCGTTGTCGGGCGGTGGCGATATGACGGTGAAATAGCGGCGCTTCGGCGCCGCTATTTCATGGGCGCCGAACGCGCCAGGCTGGGGGATTGGGGCTGAAACTTGCGCCAGACGCGGCGCATGTGCTGGGCAGATCCGAACCCGGATTTTTCGGCCACGCGCTCCAGGTCCAGCCGGGTTTCACGCAGCAAGTCGCGCGCCAGCGCCACCCGGATCTGGTACAGGTAGTCCATCGGCGTGCAACCGGCGTGCTCACGGAACAGCCGAGTAAGGTGCCGAGGGCTGGTGTGCGCCTGGTCCGCCAACGATTGCGCGGACCATGGCGCGGCGGGATCGCGAACCACCGCGTCCTGCACGCGATGCACGGTGGGGTGCATGTGGCTGCGGTGTTCCAGCCATGGCGACAGCGCGGTATCGGTGCCCGCGCGGCGCTGGTAGACGACCATCTCGCGCGCGACTTCGCTGGCCACGCGCGGCCCGCAGTGACGCGCGACCATATGCAGCGCCAGGTCGATGCCGGCGGTGATGCCCGCGCTGCTGACCAGGTTGCCGTCTTCGATGAAGATGCGGTTGTCATGCACGCGGGCGCTGGGATCAATACTGCTCAGTTGCGCCAGGCATGAGTGGTGGGTGGTGCAGTCGCGCTGGCGGGTCAGCCCCGCCGAGGCCGCAAACAGCGCGCCCGCGCACACCGTCATCAGCGTGAAGCCGTCGGCGGGATGGCGAACGGCCAGCCATTTGATGATGGCGTGCGCGTCGGGGTCCTCCAGGCGGGTGTGTTGGCCGACCACGCCCGAAATAATGACCAGCGCATTGGCCGGCAGCGCCGCCGGCAGTGGCCGGATGCGGGCCAGATGCAAGCCTGCAATCCCGCTTTCCACTTCCGGTGAGGGTCCGCAAAAGTGCTGTTCGAACGTACCCGGGCACAGCTTGTTGGCCACGCGGAACGCTTCCGCCGGCCCCGCCAGGTCCAGGAGAACAATGCCGCGCGGTAGAACGAAATACACCGGAATCATGGGTGCCCGGCCTCGTTTCAGCCCGCCAGCGCGTCCGCTGCCCGCGCAATGCGCGCGAAGCGGACGTTCAGTACCAGTTCGGTATGGTCGCGAATCTCGGCCGGGCTGTAATGCTTGCCCGAAGGGCTTTGCATCGCGAAGGTCAGCGTGGCGTCCGTCGGAAACACCACTTTGAAACCCGCATCGCTGGCATGGCGCGAGGTGGTTTCGCAGCATTGTTCAGTGCGGATGCCGCTGACGATGACGCCTCCCACCCCGTTTTCACGCAACCAATCGTGCAGCGTTGCGCCGTTGGCATCAACCGCAAACAGCGACGAATGCACAGTTTTGTGGAAAACGGCCGTGGGCGAAATGCGGAGCTCGGCAAGCGTTTTGACTTGTCCCGAAGCCAGCGAGAAGGGGTTGGACGCGTCGTCCGACGGGCTTTTGTGAAACACCTGCAGCACCGGAATGTCTTTGGCGCGCGCCGAATCGATCAGGCCCTGGAGCTGCGTCACGAACGCGGGGTACTCGGTTTCGTCCCAAAACGGACGTTGCCGAAAAGACTCTTGGACGTCGATGACGATCAGTGCTTGTTTCATGGTCCGGCCTCCAGGCCTAGGGTTTTTGAGGGGGTAGCGGTATTATGCGACGCCTTGCAGCGCCCGGCGAGCCATTCCCGGGCCAGTTATCGGCCCAAAACGGACATTCCTGTTGCGAGGTCCCTGGCAGCAGCTTACCCCTATCCGCGGCCTGCCGGAACGACCGCATGCGCGTCGCCGGACATACAATTCCGCCATGACACACCCAAGCGAATCCGACGATATTTCCTGGATGCGCCGCGCCCTGGCGCTGGCCGAAAGCGTGCTTTACACCACCGCGCCGAACCCGCGCGTAGGCTGCGTCATCGTGCGCGATGGGCAAGTGCTGGGAGAGGGCGCCACACAGCCTCCAGGCGGCCCTCATGCCGAAATCGGCGCGTTGCGTGACGCCAAGGCGCGTGGCCACGACGTAACAGGCGCCACGATCTACGTCACGCTTGAGCCCTGCAGCCATTTCGGGCGCACACCGCCTTGTGTTGACGCCGTGCTGGCGGCCCGGCCGGCGCGCGTGGTCGTCGCCATCGGCGACCCCAACCCGCTGGTCAACGGACAGGGGCTGGCGCGCTTGCGCGCCGCCGGCATCCAGGTGACGACGGGCGTGTGCGTTCAAGAAGCGCTTGCGTTGAATGCCGGTTTTATTTCGCGCATGAGCCACGGCTTGCCCTGGGTGTGGATGAAGATGGCGGCGTCGCTGGATGGGCGCAGCGCGCTGCATAACGGGATGTCGCAATGGATTACCGGGCCGCAAGCCCGGGCGGATGGCCACCGGTGGCGCGCACGCAGCTGCGTCGTGCTGACCGGGATGGGCACCGTGTTGAAAGACAATCCGCTGCTGAACGTGCGCGACGTCGACACACCGCGCCAGCCGCGCAAAGCCGTCGTTGATGGCCAATTTGCCATTCCCGAAGATGCCCGCCTGTTCGATGGGGGGCCAGTGATTCTGTTCACCGCGCGCGAAGATGCCGCCAAGGCCTCACGGCTGGCCGACAAGAACGCGCGCGTCATCCACATGCCGGGGGCCGTGCCGGGTCGCGTGGACCTTGGCGGCATGATGCGCTGGTTCGCGCAAGCAGAGTTCAACGAAGTGCACGTCGAGGCCGGTGCCGGCCTGAGCGGCGCGTTGGTCGGCGCGGGCTGCGTCGACGAATTGCTGTTGTATCTGGCGCCTGTCCTGCTTGGCGACGCGGCGGGCATGGTCCGTTTGCCCATGCTTGAGCACTTGGATGCCGCGCACCGCTACGAATTTATCGACAGCGTCATGGTGGGCGCGGACCTGCGTTTGCGTGCTCGCGTGCAAGCCACTTGGCGCGAGCTGATGCAGCGCGTGGCGTTGCCGACGTCGGTTTGATGCGGTCTTGGTTTGAACATCGTCGCACGTTCAAGGCAAGGTGCTAGCACTCGTCACAGGCGGCTGCCAATCGCGTTTTTCACGACGCATTGACGATGCTTTGCGTCGTGTCCGGCACGGCAATTGCGGCAAAGTTTGCGACTGTTTGCTCGCTCCTTTGCTTGCTGAAAACCCGCATTACGATTTTGATCATTACGCCAAATGAATTGCCACAAAACCGTCAATTGGCTTTAGCATAGACACATGACTTGGCGCTTCCTGCCTGCGGCCATCACCGCAAAGTGCTATGCGCCCACGTCACCACGGATTCCCGTGCCGCAGTATCGGCGCTGTTTCATAACCGACCGGCACGCTGCTGAATGAAGCGCAACGCGCTCTTCAGAACGTTCGCCGCCATCGCATGGCGGACGCATCGAGCTACTGCTCGAATCATAAGAATCCACCGGGATATCGCTCATCCCTTCAAATCATTGCCGTCCATTTCATGTGCGGTCGCACCACGCATGGCTGCCATAGCAATATGCTGAAGATGAGCGAGTTAACTTATTCACGTAAGTTGCATTCCCTGACGGAACTTGTGTCAGGCGCTTGCAGCCTAACTGGAAAGGGTCCGACCGTGCTTCATGGTTGATGTGTGGCGAAAGCAACATAACAACTGGCCGAAAACGCCAAACGCGAGATTGACTGGTAAAGCGTCGGCACTTAGGCACAATGGGGACACGTAGGCGTAGTGAATTTTTCGCGTGTTGTAGGAGGTTTCCGTGCAAAACATCGTCGAAGGCTTCAAGTCGCAGTATGCAAGAGAGCAGGAGTCAGAGCTTTCTCTTGAGGAGTATCTGAACCTCGCCAAACGTGATCCCATGGCGTATGCCAGCCCCGCTGAGCGCATGCTGGCGGCGATCGGCGAACCCGAAGTCGTGGATACGCGCAACGACCCACGTCTTTCCCGTTTGTTTTCCAACCGGACCATCCGGCGCTATCCGGCGTTTCAGGAGTTCTACGGCATGGAGGACGTGATCGGTCAGATCGTCGCGTTCTTCAAACACGCCGCGCAAGGGCTGGAAGAGCGCAAGCAAATCCTCTATCTGCTGGGCCCCGTCGGTGGCGGTAAGTCGTCCATCGCCGAACGTCTGAAGGCCCTGATGGAAAGCTATCCCATCTATGCCCTGAAGGGTTCCCCCGTCAATGAATCGCCGCTGGGCTTGTTCCATCCGGAACGCTTTGGCGACACGCTTGAAAAGGAATACGGCATTCCGCGCCGGTACCTGACGGGCATCATGTCGCCGTGGGCGGTCAAGCGGCTGAAGGAGTTCGACGGCGACATCTCGCAATTCCGTGTCGTGCGCTTGAACCCGTCGGTGTTGCGTCAAGTGGCCATCGCCAAGACCGAACCGGGCGACGAAAACAACCAGGACATTTCCTCGCTGGTCGGCAAGGTCGACATCCGCAAGCTGGATCGACATTCGCAAGACGACCCGGACGCTTACAGCTACTCCGGCGGCTTGTGCCTGGCGAACCAGGGGCTGTTGGAATTCGTGGAAATGTTCAAGGCCCCGATCAAGATGCTGCACCCGCTGCTGACGGCCACGCAGGAAGGCAACTTCAAGGGCACCGAAGGCTTTTCCGCGATTCCGTTCAACGGCACGATCCTGGCGCACTCGAACGAATCGGAATGGCAGACCTTCCGCAACAACAAGCACAACGAAGCGTTCCTTGATCGTATCTATATCGTCAAGGTGCCGTACTGCTTGCAGGTGTCTGAAGAAGTCCGCATCTACGAAAAGCTGTTGCATCACAGCTCGTTGTCGGCCGCACCGTGCGCGCCGGGAACGCTGGATATGATGGCCCAGTTCTCGGTGCTGACGCGTCTGAAGGAACCTGAAAACTCCAGCATCTATTCCAAGTTGCGCGTCTATGACGGCGAAAGCCTGAAAGACGTGGACCCCAAGGCCAAGGCGCTGCAAGAGTACAAGGACTACGCGGGCACCGATGAAGGCATGAATGGCGTGTCGACGCGTTTCGCGTACAAGATCCTGTCCAGCGTCTTCAACTACGACCAGACCGAGGTAGCGGCCAACCCCGTGCATCTGATGTATGTGCTTGAGCAACGCATCGGGCGCGAAGACTATCCGGAAGAAATTCGCCGTCGCTATCTTGAATTCATCAAGGGGTTCCTGGCGCCGCGTTATGCGGAATTCATCGGCAAGGAAATTCAGACCGCCTATCTTGAGTCGTATTCGGAGTATGGCCAGAACATCTTTGACCGCTACGTCACGTTTGCCGACTGCTGGATTCAGGACGAAGAATTCCGTGATCCGGAAACGGGCGAAAGCTTCGATCGCAGCGCGTTGAACGACGAGCTGGAAAAGATCGAGAAGCCGGCAGGTATTGCGAACCCGAAGGACTTCCGCAACGAGATCGTGAACTTCGTGCTGCGGGCGCGCGCCAATAACAATGGCCGCAACCCGACCTGGACCAGCTATGAAAAGCTGCGCGAAGTGATCGAGAAGAAGATGTTCTCGAATACGGAAGATCTGCTGCCGGTGATTTCGTTCAACGCCAAGGCTTCGGCCGAGGACAAAACGAAACACCAGAGCTTTGTGGATCGCATGGTGGAAAAGGGCTACACGGAAAAGCAGGTCAGGCTGCTGTGCGAGTGGTACCTCCGAGTGAGGAAGTCTTCCTGAGCGAGGTGAATCATGAATTCACTGATCGATCGCCGTCTTAACGGGCGCAATAAAAGCGCCGTCAACCGCGAGCGTTTTTTGCGGCGCTACAAGGACCAGATCCGCAAGGCGGTTCACGGGATGATCCGTGACCGCTCCATTCAGGATATGGATCAAGGCGGAGAGATCAACCTGCCCGCCCGGGATATTTCCGAGCCGACTTTCCGGCACGGATCGGGCGGTGACCGCGAAATGGTCCACCCTGGCAATCGCGAGTTTGCCAAGGGTGACACCATCGACCGGCCGCAGGGAGGCCAAGGCGAGGGCGGGTCCGAGCCGGGCGAAGGGGAATCGGTCGACCAATTCACCTTCAGCCTGTCACGGGCCGAGTTTCTGAATCTGTTCTTCGAGGACCTGGAACTGCCGCATCTGGCGCGCAACCAGTTGGGCGAAGTCAGCCAAAAGAAGTGGCAGCGCGCGGGCTACACCACGACCGGTTCGCCCAGCATGTTGAGCATCAGCCGTACGCTCAAGTCATCGCTGGCCCGCCGGGTTTCACTGAACGTAAAGGCCCGCGCCGATCTCGAAGACGCGGAAAAGGCCTTGGCCGATGCACGCGCGGCGGGTGCGCCCGCCGCGACGATCCGCACGCTGGAGCAGGACGTCGAAGATTGCCGCGAGCGCCTCGCCCGTGTGCCGTTCCTGGATGACCTTGACCTGCGCTACCGCAATCGCGTGTCCGTGGCCATCCCGATGGCGCGCGCGGTCATGTTCTGCCTGATGGACGTGTCCGGTTCCATGGACGAAGGCAAGAAGGACCTGGCCAAGCGCTTCTTCACCCTGCTGTATCTGTTCCTGTCGCGCAAGTACGAACACGTGGACCTGGTTTTCATCCGCCACACCGACAACGCCGAGGAAGTCGATGAGCAGACTTTCTTCTACGACCCCAAGAGCGGCGGCACCATTGTGTTGTCGGCATTGGAGCTGATGCGCGAGATTCTGGAAAAGCGCTATCCGCCTTCGGCGTGGAACGTGTACGCGGCGCAAGCCAGTGACGGCGATTCGTTTGGCGCCGACGCGGGTAAAAGCGCGCGCTTCCTGGCGGAACACTTGCTGCCGTCGACACGGTATTTCGCCTATATCGAAATTCCCGACTCGCAAGAGGCTCGCAAGAGCAGCCTGTGGGCCGAGTATGAACAGAAGCTGGAGCCGCATTTCGTTATGCGGCGCATCTGCGATCGCGGCGAAATCTTTCCCGTGTTCCATGACCTGTTCAAGAAGGAAACCGCATGAATGCCATCGTGGGTGCTCTCGTGGAGCCGAAATCGGCCGGCGGGGCTCGGCCGATTTCCCAAGGTTCCGAATGGACGTTCGAACTGATCCAGTCCTATGACGACGCGATTTCCAAGGTCGCGGCCGAGTACGGCCTGGATACGTATCCGAACCAGATCGAGGTGATTACCTCGGAACAAATGCTGGACGCCTATGCGTCGGCCGGCCTGCCCATCGGCTATCCGCACTGGTCGTACGGCAAGGAATTCATCCGCAACGAGCAATACTATCGGCGCGGCATGCAGGGCCTGGCTTACGAAATCGTCATCAACTCCAACCCCTGCATCTCGTACCTCATGGAAGAAAACTCCATGACGATGCAGGCGCTGGTGATTGCGCACGCCTGCTACGGCCACAACTCGTTCTTCAAGGGCAATTACCTGTTCCGGCAATGGACCGACGCCGATGGCGTGCTGGACTATCTGGTGTTCGCGCGCAAGTATGTGATGTCGTGTGAAGACCGCTACGGCATTGACGCCGTCGAGGCGCTGCTGGATTCCTGCCACGCGCTGTCCCACCACGGGGTTGATCGCTACAAGCGTCCGGCGCCCATGTCGCTGAAGGAAGAGGCCGCGCGCCAAGCCGAGCGCAAGGAACATGCGCGGCTGCAATACAACGACCTGTGGCGCACCTTGCCTCGCTTGGAAACGGACAAGGACACGCGCACGGAAACGCCCGCGTTCCCCCCCGAGCCCGAAGAGAACTTGCTGTACTTCATTGAGAAGTACTCGCCCAAGCTGGCGCCGTGGCAGAAAGAGCTGGTGCGTATCGTGCGCAAGATCGCCCAGTACTTCTACCCGCAGACGCAGACCAAGGTCATGAACGAAGGGTGGGCCACGTTCTGGCACTACACCATCCTGAACCGCTTGCATGAAAAAGGACTGGTCAACGACGGCTTCATGATGGAGTTTCTGCAAAGCCATACCAACGTGGTCAGCCAGCGCGGCTTTGATGAGCGCGGTTATGGCGGCATCAACCCGTACGCGCTGGGCTTTGCCATGATGACGGACATCCGCCGCATCTGCGAAGCCCCTACCGATGAGGACCGCCGGTGGTTCCCCGACATCGCGGGCGGCGACTGGCAAAAAACGTTGGACTTCGCCATGCGCAACTTCAAGGACGAGTCCTTCATTTCGCAATACCTGTCGCCGCGCCTGATCCGGGAGTTCCGCTTCTTTGCCATCTCGGATCATCAAGCCAACCCGAAGCTGGAAGTGGCTGCCATCCACAACGACGAAGGCTATCGCGACATCCGCCGGCTGTTGGCCGCGCAGCACAATCGCGACAACCAGGTGCCCGATATCCAGGTGGTTCGCTTCAATCGCGATTCGGACCGTTCCTTGGTGCTGCGGCATTTGAAAAGCCGTGGCCGTCCCTTGGCCGGGGATGACGCCGAGCAGGTGATGAAGCATCTGGCGCGCCTGTGGGGCTTCAAGGTCCGCCTTGAAGAGACCGAGCCGGACGGCACCGTCAGCTCATATCGCGAACAGGAACCGCCCGCCGCGCACTAAGGGCCGGGACGCACCACGGCGAACGTGTGGTGCGTCCCTGTTTCCTCCCTGGCTTGCCTCGTTACTTCGAAACCTGCTAGAATCGCGGATTCGCAATTTTCGCAGCGTCTTTTTGGCTGCCGAAAAGTGTCGATTAGGACAGGTGGCCGAGCGGTTGAAGGCGCACGCCTGGAAAGCGTGTATACGTCAAAAGCGTATCGGGGGTTCGAATCCCCCTCTGTCCGCCAAGAATACTGATGGCAAGGCAATTGCCCTCCACGTTGTACCGATCCGATCGGTGCGCATGAAATACATAAGGCCCTCGACTTCGATGAAGTCGGGGGCCTTTTTGTATTGCGGGCGGCTGTGCGGCTACAGGTAGCGCAACGTGAACGTCACCGAACCATCAAGCGGGATTTCCTTGGACGTCGGCAAAGCTGCGGTTCTGTTCAGCACGGGTATCACCGCCAGGCTCACGGACGCGGTCGTGATTGGCATGACGGAGGCGTCTTTGCCGAATGAGTACTCATCCGTGGGATTTAAGTTGATGGTGTCCACGGCCGATTGAACCGGCCAGCTTGGCGCCCCACTTGGACGGGATAGAACCATGGACGTGCTCAGGAAGGGCGGAACGCCATCAACAACAGTGGCCTGGGGGCGCACCAGCAGTACGACGGCGCCGATCTTGACATCATCGATACGGCCCAGCCCCCAAGCATGGGGTGCGCCGTTCACCGGGTTTTGATAAGGCCAGGGCATGCCGGCGGCGCTGGCTTCCTGATGCGTGATAGCACTGTCCGGACGGTTTTCATGGACCGTGAACGCGACGCGCGTCGGGCCGCCACAAACGATTTCCAAGCGGGGGCGTTCTTCGGGCAGCAACGTGCCGTTGTGGTTCAGGCTTTGGAACGGCAACGTCCCGAAATCGATGGCACCCCCTCCGCCAACCCCCAGATTGCAAGCTGGCGGAGTGAGTTGACCGGCGATGACCAGGTTCGCTTGGCCGGTCGCGGCATGCGTGCTGCTTGCAGCGGCCAGGGCCAAGCAGGCGAAAAGACGTGGCGCGGTTGTCATCCTGTCAGCAAACATGGTCAGGATCGTGCGTATGCCACCGGAACGTACTCACAGGTAACGCAAAGTGAACGTGATCGACCCATCCAACGGAATTTCGTTCGCGGACGGCAAGGTCGCCGGTTGGGCGATCATGGGCGTGAGCCCCATTGTCAATTGCGCGTTCGTGATCGGTACGGCGGGGCCGCCAATCGGGCCGAACGAGTATTCGAGGTCAGGGCTGAGGTTCAGGGAGTAATGCGACGACGCCAACGACCAGCTACTGCTGCCCGTGGGGCGTGCAAGGACCTTCTGCGCACCGGCCGTGGTCAGCAGCACGCCATCGACCGTGGTGGTAGCGGGGGTGATCAGTCCGATCAAGGCGCCGGTCTTGATTTTTTGGCCGTCCGCAAAGCCCAGGCCCCAGGAATACTTGCTGCCGTTTTCGGGGTTTTGGTACGGCCAGTTCAGGTTGGGGGCCTCCTGGATCGTGATGCCCGAGCCTGCCCGGTTATCCAGCGCGACAACGCTGACGCGCGTGGGCCCGCCGCAGTTGATCTGCAGGGCGGTGTCTTTGCTGCCCAGGTTCGTGCCATTGTTGTCCAAGGCGTTGAACGCGATGACGTCAAAGTCCAGCGTTGCGTTGCCGCCGAAATGAGCATTGCATGCCGGTGGCATGAGTTTGCCCGTCACATTGAGGTCACTATTGCCAGCAGCGTGCGATGCGGCAGCCAGCGTGGCAAAGGCCACGCCGACGAAGAATTGGTTTTTCATGATGAACGTTCCTGATGTGAACAAATGCCGTCCACGGAAGACAGCGAGCGAGCTGGCCCTGGCGTTATGCAACGGCAGCGGCGCTGTGCGGCCGTTGAAGGCCGCACAGCCAGACGCCGCGCTTGTTATAAGGGCTTGTTCGATTGCGACAGGGCGCCACAGCGCGCCCTATGCAATGCGTTTACAGGTAGACCAGCGAGATCGTGGCGCTGCCATTCAGGTCAATGGCAGTGCTGGTCGGCAGAGCGGCAGCGCGGTTGATCGTCGGGGTGACGGTAAGCGAGCCGGTTACCGAAGCGACCGCTGCCGGCGTGGCGCCGGCGCCCGGCGAACCCAGGAAGAACGCATAGGTGTAATTGGGGCTGATGAACTGCCGCTGTATGGCTTCGGCAAGCCAAGTGCGCTTGTCCGCGCTGTAGAGGACGGTGGCCTTGGTGTCGTCGGCTTGGACGTCGCCTTCCTTGAAACCGAACATGTAGCCGCCGATAGGAATCTGCGTGTCGTCGGCGCCGGCAACGGAACCAAGGCCGAAGATGAACGGGTCGTTGATGGTGGCGTTGGTTGAGCCCCACGCATTGACGTTCAACGAGGCCTTCAGAACTTTGCTGCTGGCGCGGTTGTCTACAACGTGCAGGCCCACGCGCGTCTTGCCGTTGCAGGTGATGTTCAGGCCGATGGTCTTGGAATCCAGTTTGGTGCCGTCGTGAGCGAGTGAGTTGAACGCGTGCTCACCGAAGTTCAGTATTCCCCCGCCAGCCAGTTCAAGGTTGCACGAAGGCGGGGTGATGCGGCCGATGATTGTCAGGTCCGCGGTGGGAGCAGCTTGAGCCGAGGCGGCGATCAAAAAGCTTGCGGCGAGAAGGCAACGCAGGGCGGGCAGAGGGCGTACCGAGTGATTCATGACTATCCAATTTCTGGTGGGACAAAGGAATCACTCTAGGAGACAGATGCCTTTTAGGATATAGGCATGAGCCTAATCTTCATTACAGTTGCGTAAACGGCTGCGTTACTATTTGTCCACGTTGGTTTTTCGCTCAACGAGAATCAGTGGAAAATCTGGGCTCTACCGGGGAATTCCATATTGTCTGCCTCCCATTTCTATCCGTTGCGCATCGCAATCCTGGATGATCATCCGGTAGTGCGGGCTGGCATGTCCGCCTACCTCTCGCAGAACCGGGACATTTTTGTCATCGGTGAGTTCGAGACCAGTCGCGACATGATTCGGGCGCTTGCGGCCCAGCCCGTCGACGTGCTGTTGATCGACTATTCGCTGGGCCCGGCCGAGGTCGACGGCATTTCGCTGATCAAGATGCTGCGCATCAAGTTTCCCGACGCGCGCATCTTGGTGTTTTCCGCGCTCTACGACCCCGCAACCGTTGCGTTGGCCTTGCGTTCCGGTGCGCACGGCTTTGTGGGCAAGGGCGGACGCGAAGAGGAAATCGTGCTGGCGCTGCGCAAGGTGGCGGCGGGCGGCATCTACTGCGATCCCCAGATGACGTATCTGCTGTCTGGCGCAAGCACCGAACAGACCGAGCCCTTGGCGGGCGCCACGCCTTCGGACGACACAAGCTTGTCCGCATCGACGAGCGGCCTGCTGGATGGCGCATCGTTGTCGGGTCGCGAACGTGAGGTGATTCGCTGCTTGCTCGCGGGCATGACCATTTCCGACATTGCGATCAAGTTTGGGCGCAGCCCCAAAACCATCAGCGCGCAAAAAGGCACGGCCTATCGCAAACTGGGCGTCACCACGGACAACGGCTTGTTCAAGCTGTGCGGGCTTTTGTAAGTCCAACGCTCACCGCCATGGACGGCGAACGGCCCCTGCTATCGATCCACCAATTCAAGCTGTAAGGTCGCCGACCATTCCGTCTGGTCCGCGACGCGTATGTCGGCATCGCTTACTTCCGGGTTCAACGCGATCTGGGCGGTAAGACTGCGTCCGGCGCGGCCGTTCTCCAGCATCACGATGTCGCCGGGCCGCAGGGCGATGCGGGGCTGAGCGCCATGGAGCGCGTCGGGGTTGATGACACGAGTTTCGTCGCCGTCAATGCGGACGTGGCTGAGCGTGACGTGCAAAGCACCGCTGCCCGCGAACTTGGCGGCGCCCTGATGTCCGGGGGCGGCGTTCAGGCGCAGTGCGATGGGGCGCTCGGTAGGGCAGTTGACGGTCAGGGGCACCACACGCGGCTCAAGCTGGTAGCGCTGGTTTCCATCCAGACTTAGCTGCCCAGCCGTGAAGCTGCCGTAGTCGACGATGGCTTGGCCGAATGACACCATGCAGCCCGCTGTCGGCGCTGCGGTTGCCCCGCGCGTCATGGACGGTGAGGGCGACGCTTGCGCCATGGCAGACGGGGCCCAGGCACCGGTCGCCAGCATCGTTGCCAGCGCCAGCGCGAGCCGGCACGATCGAATGAGACGAGTGTGGGCGGGAGTCATGGGGTCCTTTTGCGATAGGTAAGGTTGGAGGCTTTTACGGGGCGCATGTCGCACTGGCACGTTCGTACAAGGCGTTCAGGTCCGGCGTATCGGCGATGTCGAACTCGAGCGTGCATGACGCCTCTTCCGATGGCGCCACGCTGAACGGCGTAGCGCCCGCCAGCATGTCGGGCAGGAATATCTGGCCGCCGCTGCCCACCAGCGTGACGAACACGCCGTTGGCATCCAGCACGGCTGCGCCCTTGGGTACCGGCGTGCCGTCAGCGTAGGCGGCGGTCACAAGCGCGCGGCGCACCTTGACTACCGTGAAGTCCACCGCCGACACCGACCCGCGCGCCGGATCCAGGCTGTAGCGTCCGTTGATCAAGTCCACATTGCGCGCGAGCGATGCCGTGGCGACCTGGATCTGCCCGTTACGGTAGGCCGACAGCGACGGGATGACGGCCCGGCCCCAGGGGTCGGTCCACACGTTGCCGGCCGGCGTGCTCAGGCGCACGCCCGACAGGCCTCCCACGGACGCGATGGCGAACGTGTCCTGCACGCGGTAGGGCGAAAAGCTCAAGCCATGCGCGTGGCCGACCAGCCCGCCGCGAACGCGCGCGGAGTGGCTGTATCCGCCCTTGAAGCTGCTGGCCGCCAGGCTCAGTTGTGTATAGGCTGAATTGACGCCGACCGAGCCGGAATAACTCGTCTGGCCGTGCGAGCCGGAACTGGCCGCCAGGGTATAGCTGCTTTGCTCGCTGATGGCGCCACCGGTATTGACGCCGTAGCTCATGCCGTTGTCTTGCCGCTGCATCGATGCGCTGACGCTTTGCTTGCCCAAGGGCAAGCTCACGTTCAGGTACATCAGGTCGCCCTGGTTGCGGTGGCTGGAACCCATGTCACGCTCGAATGACAGCGAAACGCTGGCCCGACCGAAGCTCTTGCCCCAGCTGAAAATGCCGCGACGGGACGAATGGCCGCGCGTGCTTTGGGATTCGCTGACGTTCATGCTGAAGCCGCCCAGCTTGGATCCGCTCCAGCCCAATCCCGCGCTGAACTGCTGCTTGATGCGGTCTTCGCGAAGGTTCGGGTACCACTGCGTGCCGTTCACCGGCCTGTTGGCGTAGTCCAGCACTTCGCTGTAGCCGTCCGTGCGACGCAGCAGCGACAGGTTCGAGGACACGCCCGGCAGCACTTGCGCCGCGACCGAAATGATGTGCTGCGCGCCACTGCGTCCCGTATGGGAATTTTGCGAGAAAGTGCTCTGTACGCCGGTCTGGATGTTGCCGGGCAGCGCCAGATCCGTGCGGGCGCCGACCGAGCGATAGTCCTGCGTCAACAACAAGCCGGCCGCGACGTTGGCGCGCCTGCCCAATGCGATGCCGTATTCCGCCGCCACGACCGGCCGGGAGTCGCCACCTGCCGAGTCCGTTTGCCGCAGCATGCCCAGGCCGCCGGTGAATCCGGTGGCTGCGCCAACGCGGTCCACCTGCAACGCCGCCGCCGGCACGTAAAACACGCGCTCTTCGCCCGAGGCTTCGTGGACGACGACCTCAAGGTCTTGCGTCAACGACCGGGGCAGTACATCGGTCATGGTGAACGGGCCGGGGGGCACGATGGCGGAGGCTAGTGAAATACCGTTCTGCCGAACTTCGACGCGCGCCTGCGTGTGGGCGATGCCGCTAATGGGGGGGCCTGCGCGATCGCTGCTTTGTAGTGCGGTTTCCGGGAACAGCTGCATGCCGTTGACGGGAAGGCCGGCAAACAGCGAGCCGCGCAGATTGATTTGCCCCGCCTGAAAGGTGGTGTGCCACGTGGAAAACGTGCGTTGCGCGTAAGCATCTACGTGATTCCACGTCGACTTCCCGCCGCTATTGGAATAGCTGCTGTTGCTGCGCAGGATCCAGTCGTTCACGTTCAGGCCCAGTTCGGTATAAGCCTGCAGGTAGTTCGACCTTCCGCCGATATGGCGTGTCTGGCTGGAAAGCACGTCGTAGTTCAGGATGGCTGCGCGGCCGCCGGATTGATAGATCGTGGCGGTGTGTGATCGATTTATTGCGCCCGGGGGCGCGACGATGTCCACGGTCATGCGCTCGGGCTGTAGCGCGATGGTCGTAGTGGGCCAGGCTTGAAGAAATGAGTCCGGACAGGCGTGAGAGTCGCCGCCTTGCGCTGCGGGCACCTTCAGTTCGGCCAAGGTCAGCAATTCCGGCGTCAGGCAGAGCTTGCCGCCGGCATCGAAGGTGGCCAAGGCACGCCCGACGCCGCGCCCGTTGACGCTCAGGTGCACGGTGTGCTGCCCCGGCAGGAATTGCGGTCCGTTCTTGAAGTGCGATGCGATGGCCGGATTCAAGCCGCGCGTTTTCAGGGTTTCAAGGTCGAACCCGCCCGTACCGGATTGCGCGATGGCAGCCCGGTGCAGGCACAGCAGGAGGCTTGCGGCGACGAAGGCGCCACCGCGAGCATTGCGTAAGCGGTTGCAGAACATGAAAACCATGAGTGAGCCTGGCGCGCAACGCCCGCCAGACCCCGGTCATGGAGTCTGGCGAGCAAGGCCAAGCGGGTTGATGCCCCGTGGGGGCACGATGCGGTCAGTTCTTGATAGGCGCGTCGAAGGACGAGACTTGATAGCCGTAGACGCTGGCGGGGTACAGGCGAACGCTTGACTGCCCTGCTTGCAGGGGCGCGTCCGTGCCGACCAGTTGTAGCGTTTCACCCGGCAAGATGTAGGTCTTGGGCAGGATCAGCGCCTGGTCGGACGGCTGCACATTGACGCGTTGGTCCATGCGCACGATGTAGGGGCTGGGGTTGTGCACCGTCAGCTTGCCGTCGTGAGCGGCCCACTGCAGCGAGCGCCACGGGGCGTTGTCGTTGGGGACTTTCTTGGGCAGCGCAATCAGCGGGAGATCCTGCCGGATGGTCAGGTGGAGCTTGTTGCCCTGTTCGCCGGTTTGCGGAATGCCTTCGAAAATGGCGCGCTTCATGCGCTGCGTGTCCAGCGGCTTGTCGTGGGTAAGCAGAAAGCGAACCAGCTGCGTTTTGCCAGGAGCCACCACGGCAGCGGGCGGCGAGACCATGACCCAGTTGTCCTGGTCTTCGGCAATGTGTTCGATCATGGAGATCAGCAGCACGGGCTCGTCGCCCGTGTTCTTGATGCCGATCGTGCCTTCGCCGGTTGCTTCGTGCACCAGCACGACCGAGGTTTCAGGCTGTATGCCCATGGCAAGGGCTTGGCTGGCGGGAAAAAGGACTGCAAAAAGGGTTGCCGCGACGATTCGCGGAAAGGAATTCTTGAACATGGGGATATCGCTAAGGCATCGGCCGGAAGGGCCTGGGAAGCATTGCAGTGTAGGAACCTGATTCCTGGCTTGATATAGGCGAGCGCCTATTTCCGGATGTTCAAGTGCAGTGGGCCGGACCATTGTCGGTCCGGCCCACTTGCGCGCCGCGTGTGGCGGGCTGGCGTATCATCGGCCGCTTTGCGGCGTCACCCTTTTTGGCGTCACCCTTTCGGCGTCACCCTTTCGGCGTCACGTTTTGCGGTTCTCGTAGGACGTTTCCAGGATGTCGTCCTCAGGCGTGATGACGCCGGGTTCGCCCGGTTGCGCGACGGCGCGTCCGTCGCGCGGCATGCCCGCCACGGTCTTGCTCTGTTTCGGCATGGGCAGCGTCTCCGTGCCTTTGCGCGGGTCCGTGGGCGGACGCGGGTCTACGTCTTTGGTGTTGGTGGCGGCGTTCGGGTCAGGGGCAGTTTTCAACATGGCTCATGCTCCGCTTGCGGGCGTCCCAGGATGGCGACGCGCCTGGTTTTCTGAGTTTTATCTTAGTCGCTGCGCGCCCCGACGCGGCCGTTGAGCCTGTCACGTTTGCAAGGGGCTGTTGCAGGAGCAGAACCTTATAATTTCCGGCGATCGGGCAGTCCGCCACTTTGTACCGCTGCTTCACCGTCACCTTTTCATTGCGCGCCTTTGCACCGCGCCGGCATTTCATCGCAGTCCCGCCGGCCCGGCCCTACACGCTTAACGACCTTCACCGCCGCCCTCCTTGACCGACTCCATCGAACGCTCCGTCCATACCGAACTTGTCGCCGTGCTTGTCGCCGTGACGCATGGCGAGCCGCGTGTGTTGACGACGGATGACGCCAGCGCCTTGCCGGCCGGCCCTTTCGAGCTGTCGCATCGGTCGTTGCAGGCGGGGCTGCGCGCGTGGGTGGAAACGCAGACCCACCACCCCCTGGGTTACGTCGAGCAGCTCTACACCTTTGCCGATGGCGACCGCTCCGACGAATCCGGCGCGCGCGTCATGTCGGTCAGCTATCTGGGGCTGACGCGTGAAGCCGGCGAAACCGGCGTGGCGCAGGTGGGCTGGCAAGACTGGTATCGCTACTTTCCGTGGGAAGACCGGCGCACCGGCACGCCCGCCCTGGTCGACGAGCTGATCGTGCCGCGCCTGGCGCAGTGGTGCGCCGCCAGTGACGACGACGCCGTGCGTACACGCCGCCAGCAGCGCGTGGCCATCACCTTCGGACTGGACGGGGCCGCCTGGAACGAAGACATGGTGCTGCAGCGCTACGAATTGCTGTTCGAAGCCGGCTTGGTGCCCGAGGCCGCGCGGCGCGGCGACGGCGACTTTGCAGCCGCCATACCCGGTCAATCGATGCGCCACGATCACCGCCGCATTCTGGCGACGGGCATCGCCCGTTTGCGGGCCAAGATCAAATACCGCCCCGTGGTGTTTGAATTGATGCCGGCCGAGTTCACCCTGCTACAGCTGCAAATGGCCGTCGAGGCCCTGGCTGGGCGCGCCTTGCATAAACAGAATTTCCGTCGGCTGATCGAGCAACAGGCGCTGGTCGAAGAGACCGGCGACATGGCGACCGGTACGGCGGGCCGTCCCGCCAAGCTGTTTCGGTTCCGTCGCGACGTGCTGCTTGAACGCGCCATCGCCGGCAGCAAATTGCCTTTGTCTCGCGCGTTATGACGCTTGACAAGGGTTATGCTCGTCTCTAGCATAAGTACTGCGCATTCACTGCGCTCCTTTTTTTTAACTCACAAATACTCAAAATGAGCATTAAAGCCGAAGCGCCCTTGACCGCCTCTCGCCTGGCGGTGCCTCCCCTGCCGGATGTCATGCTTGAGCCCCTGGTGCGCGCCGCCTTGCTGGAAGACCTGGGCCGTGCCGGCGACCTGACCACCGACGCCATCGTGCCGCACGACGCCGTGGCAGAAACGCGGCTGGTATCGCGGCAAGCCGGCGTGCTGGCCGGCCTGGATCTGGCGCGTCTGGCGTTTCGCGCCATGGACCCGACCATCGAATTTCACGTTTCGCAGCGCGACGGCAGCGACCTGGCGCCAGGTACCGAAATTGCGCGCTTGCGCGGCAACGCCCGCGCCATGCTGACTGCCGAGCGCGTGGCGCTGAACTTCCTTTGCCACCTGAGCGGCGTGGCCAGCGCCACCGCCTCCATCGCGCGTGCCATTTCGGGCTACGGCGCACGCGTCACCTGCACCCGCAAGACCATGCCCGGCCTGCGCGCCGTGCAAAAGTACGCGGTGCGCGTGGGGGGCGGCAGCAATCACCGGTTCGGGCTGGACGACGCGGTGCTGATCAAGGACAACCACATCGCCCTGGCAGGCGGCGTGGCCACGGCGGTGCAGCGGGCGCGCGCGGGCGTGGGACACATGGTCAAGATCGAGCTTGAAGTCGACACGCTGGCGCAGTTGGAAGTTGCGTTGTCGCTGGGTGTGGACGTGGTGCTGCTGGACAACATGAGCCTGGATGATTTGCGGCGCGCCGTCGCCATGGCGCGTGGGCGTGCGATCACGGAAGCCTCGGGCCGCATCACGCCCGAGACCGCCGCTGCCGTAGCCGCCACGGGCGTGGACCAGATCGCCGTTGGTTGGTTGACCCACAGCGCCAAGGTGCTGGACATTGGCCTGGACGCCTGAGAGCCCGTCATGAAACGCCTGCTTCAAGCTAGCCTTGCTTTGTTGATCCTGCCGCTGGCGTCATGCGGCAATTCGCCGTCGGGCGAGGCGCCAATGGACGCGGCGTATCCCGCGCATCCGATCACCATCGTGGTTACCTTCCCGCCGGGCGGCGGCACGGACCTGCTGGCACGCCGCATCGGCGCCAGCCTGCAAACGCAGCTGGGCCAGGCCGTGGTGGTTGAAAACCGCCCAGGCGCCAGCGGCAACATCGGCGCGCGTCTCGTGGCGGAAGCACCACCCGACGGCTACACGCTGCTGATGGTGAACAGTTCGTTCGCCATCAACCCGGGCGTGTATCGCAATCTGGGCTTTTCGCCCAAGCAGGATTTCGCCGCCGTGATCAATGTGGCGTTCGTGCCATCGGTGTTTGTGGTGCCAGCGGGCTCGCCGCTGCACACGCTGGATGATGCGCTGGCAGCGGCGTTGCCGGGCAAGCCGCTACCGTTTGCCTCGTGCGGCAACGGCACGCCGCAACACCTGGCGGGCGAAATGCTGGCCCGCGCCACGGGTGCTGTGTTGCAGCAGGTACCGTACAAGGGATGCGGTCCGGCGTTGACCGACGTGGCGGCGGGGCAGGTGGCGATGGGTGTCGTTACAGCGTCCAGCGCGGCGCCCTTGATTGCCGCCGGCAAGCTGCGCGCATTGGCGGTGACCTCTCCCAAGCGTTCACGGCTGATGCCGACGGTGCCGACGGTTGCCGAGCAGGGCGTTGCGGGCTACGCGCTGGATCAGTGGCATGGTCTGTTGGCCCCGGCGGCCACGCCGCGTGCCGTCATCGAAAAGTTGAACGCAGCGGTGGCAAAAATCGTCAGCCAGCCCGATACCCAGGCTTCGCTGCGGGAACAGGGCTTCACGCCCGCCAGCAGCACGTCGCGCGAATTCCAGTCGATGATCCATGCGGATATCGACCGGTACACGGCGCTGACGGCATCAATCGGCTTGCGGGCGGACTGAGGGAGCACTGACGGTGGACTGAGCGGCGCATTAAGCCCGCTCAGGCCACCGCGCTCTTGGCGTGCTGTTCCAGCTTTTCCTTCAAGCCGGGTTCCAGCTTGAGCTGCCGCGCCAGCTCGTCCAGATAGGCGCGTTCCATATAGCTTTCTTCATCGACGACAAGCAGGCTGGCCAGATACATTTCGGCGGCCATCTCGGGTGTTTTGGCTGACTGGGCCACAGCCGCGGGGTCCAGCGGCCGCGACAATTCCGTTTCCAGCCACTGGCGGTCTTGCGCGTCGGATGACAGCTTGGCCAGCTCCGTTTCCAGCAGGCCGCGCTCTTCGGGCCCGATGTGGCCGTCGGCCTTGGCGGCGCCGATCATGGCAGTCAAAACGGCGTTGCTGTGCTGCTCGGCCTCGGGCGCGGGCAGACGGTCCAGGGTTTGAGGCGGCGCGGCCTGGGCGCCACCGGCCTGGTTACGCTGCCAGTCGCCATAAGCGCGGTAGGCCAGCGCGCCCAGCGCCGCCATGCCGCCGTACATCGCGACCTTGCCGCCGATCTTGCGTGCCTTCTTGCTACCCATCAACAGTCCCAACGCGCCAGCGCCCAGCGCGCCGCCGCCCAGGCCGGTCAGGAACGAGCCCTTGCCGCCGGCGGCGCCGCCCGTCGCGCCTTGCACGCGATTGGTGGCATCAGCCAGCAGGCCTTGGCCCGATTGCAGCAGTTGATCAAGAAGTTGTCTGGCGCTCATGCGGCCCCCTTTTATGTCGATACAGTCGGTGCGTTCAGTTCGTGAACGCGGATAGGGATATCCGACCGCCGCATGGGCAATAAGTTCAGCTTGTTGTCAGCCGTCAAAATCTGTCGTCGGATGCTACAACGTCAGCTTCAGGCGCCCACCACGGGCGCCTATCCCAAGAGACCCTAGCCATGAGCATCCGCGTCCATCAGAATGCGCCCGACATCCTGCAATTCACCGCCACGGCCGAAGGCCACGCCCTGCCGGTGGCGATGCCCAAGCCGCAGGGCGATGGACCTGATCCGCATGATTATTTCGACACCGCGCTGGGCGGCTGCAAGGCGTTGACGCTGATGGTCTACGCGCAGCGCAAGGGCTTGCCGCTGACGTCGGTGGATGTGGAAGTGGTGCGTGATGCCAGCGAAGAGCGCAAGGGCGTCTATCGCTTGACGGCAAAGCTGACGCTCAATGGCGAGCTGTCGGACGCCCACATCGATGAATTGCTGGCAGTGGCCGAAAAGTGCCCGATTCACAAGCTGATGACAGCGGTGGACGTGCAGGTGTCCACGCTGGTGGTGCGCGCGGCCTGATACGGCGGGTTGATACGGCGTCCTGATACTGCGGGCCGATACGGCGGCCGAGCGGCCATCTTGCCGCCCGCCCGCCCGCCGCAAGATCAGTCTTCCATGCCCGGAACGACGGTCGAGAAGCCGGCGTCCACGTGGGTGATCTCGCCCGTGACGCCCGCCGCCAGATCCGACAGCATGAATGCCGCCACGTTGCCCACGTCGTCGATGGTGACGTTGCGGCGCAGCGGCGCTTGCGCTTCCACGAACTTGAGGATGGCCGAGAAGTCCTTGATGCCACTGGCGGCCAGCGTCTTGATGGGGCCGGCCGAAATGCCGTTGGCGCGGATGCCGCGCGGGCCCAGCGCCGTGGCCAGGTAGCGCACGCTGGCTTCCAGCGACGCCTTGGCCAGGCCCATGGTGTTGTAGTTGGGGACCACGCGTTCGGCGCCCAGGTAAGTCAGGGTCAGCACCGAGCCGTTGCGGCCTTCCATCAGGGGCAGGGCGGCCTTGGCCATGGCGGCGAAGCTGTAGGCCGAAATGTCATGGGCGATGCGAAAGCCCTCGCGCGACAGGCCGTCCAGGAAGTTGCCGGCGATGGCTTCGCGCGGGGCAAAGCCGATCGAGTGCACCAAGCCGTCCAGGCCGTCCCAGTGCTTGCCCAGTTCGGCGAAGGCGCCTTCGATCTGGCTGTCTTCGGCCACGTCGCAAGGCAGCACGATCTTGCTGCCGAATTCGGCGGCAAATTCAACGACGCGTTCCTTGAAGCGGTCGCCCACATAGGTGAACGCCAGCTCGGCGCCTTGCTGATGACAGGCGCGCGCAATGCCGTAGGCGATGGATCGGTTTGATAGCACCCCGGTGACGAGAATGCGCTTGCCGGCGAGAAAGCCCATGATGGTTCCTTTGATTTTTTCCTGCTGAAAGACCGCCCATTTTAAGGAGTTTGGCGGCGTCGCGTACTTGTAAAAACGGCGCCGTTACCGGGCGCCGTTTTTGGGGGCTGCAAGCTGGGATCAGCCGCGGGCGTTCGTGCCCGGCACGCGCAAGGCGGTACCGACCTTGAGCGCGCTGCCCTTCAGGTTGTTCAGCGCACGCAGGGCGTCCACCGATGTGCCGTACTGCTTGGCCAGCGAGAACAGCGTGTCGCCCGGGCGGACCTTGTGCGTGCGCACATTGGGCCGGGCGCTGGCTACGCGGGCGGCGGGTGCCGGGGCGGCACGGCCACGCGGCGCGGCGGCCTTGGTGTCGGTGGGGGCCTGTTCCAGCGCGCCCACGGGGGCGGCCAGGGATGCCAGTTGCACGCCACCGGTGCCGGGCTCGCCGGGCACCAGCAGCGCCTGGCCCGAGGCCGACTTCTGGCGCGAGCCGATGTCGTTGGTTTCACGCAGCTTGGCCTCGGTCACGCCGAAACGCTTGGCGATGGACGCGTAGGACTCACCACGGCGCGAATGGTAGATCTTCCAGGCGGACAGGTCGCCCTTGTAGTTCGTCAGGTTCGCGTTGAAGATTTCGACGCGGTCGGCCGGCAGCAACAGCGTGGGGCCGTGGTCGCCACGGATGACCGGGCGGTTGAACGACGGATTCAATGCCTTGAATTCGTCCAGCGGCATTTCGGCCAGCTTGGCGGCGATTTCAAGATCGATGTCGCTGTTCTTTTGCACCGTCACGAAGTAGGGCGTGTTGCCCACCGGGGGCAGCGCCACCGCGTAGCGTTGCGGGTCGGCAATGATGTTCTTGATGGCCTGCAACTTGGGCACGTAGTTGCGGGTTTCGTCGGGCATGTTCAGGGACAGGTAGTCCGTGTTCAGGCCGGCCGCTTCGTTCTTGGCCATGGCGCGTTGCACCGAGCCTTCGCCCCAGTTGTAGGACGCCAGGGCCAGATACCAGTCGCCCTGCATCTCGAACAGCTTTTCAAGATAGTCCAGCGCGGCGTTGGTCGACGCGATGGGGTCGCGGCGTTCGTCGCGCCACCAATCCTGCTTCAAGTTGAAGTGCGTGCCGGTGGCCGGCACGAACTGCCACAGGCCGGAAGCCTGGGCGCGCGACAGGGCAGTGGGGTTGTAGGCGCTTTCCACGAAGGGCAGCAGCGCCAGTTCGGTGGGCAGGCCACGGCGGTTGATTTCGTCGACGATGAAGTACAGGTACTTGCCCGCGCGCTCGGCCATGCGCTGAACCGCCTCGGGGTGGGACGCGTAATAGTCGGTCCACTGCTGCGAGAGGTCGGTATTCAGGTTGGGGATGGCGAAACCGCGGCGGATGCGGTCCCAGGCGTCGCTGGGCGGGTTGGTCAGGTCAACCGTTCTGGACGTATCCCGGGCGATGTAACGCCCTTGGGAATTGGTGGTGAGGTTCTTGCTATCGGGGGCTTTCGTTCCTGCGCAACCGGCGAGGACTGCCAACATGAGCGGCAGAAGGAGTCGGGATAGATTCATCAGGCGGTCACTTGAAATCGTTCTTCCATTCACGCAGGGAGGCAAACACCTCTACCGGCGTAGGTTGATTGTTTCCGGCCCAGTTGGATGCGGCACGGATCACGTCCACTTGCTGCGTACGCAAAAACGGGTTCGTCGCGCGTTCCTGACCGATTGTCGACGGAAGCGTGGGAAGACCTTCTGCTCGTAATTGCTGGGCTCGCTGATACCACTGATGCAGGGTGCGATTGGCGGGATCCACAGCCAATGCCCAGCGCAAGTTGGCTAGAGTGTACTCGTGCGCGCAAAAAACCTGTGTATCTGGCGGTAAAACGGAAAATTTTTCCAAGGAATCATGCATTTGCGCGGGAGTTCCCTCGAAAAGCCGGCCGCAGCCGCCCGCAAACAGGGTGTCGCCACAGAACAGGACCGGTTCTATCCCGGCTGCCCGGCCCGTGTACGCGATGTGCCCGGCGGTGTGTCCCGGCACATCCAGCACCGTCAGATCCAGGTCCAGTTCGGGCAGCGTCACCCGGTCACCCTCGGCCAGGGGAACATCGCAGCGCGGCAATGTTTCGCGGGCCGGACCGTATACGGTAAGGTCCGCCATGCGTGACAATTCAAGTACACCGCCCACATGGTCGCCATGATGGTGCGTGAGTAGAATGGCGCGCAGCCTCAAGCCTTCCTGCTCAAGCCATCGCAGCACCGGACCCGCTTCGCCCGGGTCCACCACGGCGGCATTTTCGCCATGGACGATGGCCCAGATGTAGTTGTCGGTGAAGGCGGGTAGAGGCAAGACCGCGGCATGTTGCTCGCGGCCGCCTGCGGGGGCGGTCAAGGCTTGCATGAGATTCGAAGGAATAGAACGTGGCAGAAGAAACACCGCCGATTGTAGAACTGGCCGAATGGTTCCAGACGCCACCGGGGCAGTACGCCCTGGCCTGGGAACGGGCCCAGTTCGACGCGGCTGTCGCGGATGTGTTTGGCTATTATGCCTGGCAGGTCGGCCTGGCCGACATGAACCTGCTGCGCGCCAACCGCATGCCCTTCAAGGGCTATGTGGGCACCGAGACCCCGTCGCCCGAAAGTACCGCCGCCTGGCAGTCGCGCGTGGTGCTGGCCGAACCCGAGGCCTTGCCGTTCGAATCGCAAAGCGTCGATCTTCTGATCCTGCCGCATGCGTTTGAATGTACACAGGACCCGCACAACGTGCTGCGCGAAGTGGAACGCGTGCTGGTGCCGGAAGGCCGGGTCGTCATTTCGGGCTTTAACCCCTGGAGCATGTGGGGCGCGCGCACGCGCATGCCCGGCATGGAGCCCTGGCTGCCGCAGCCGCCGTCGGCCCAGGTGTCGCTGGCGCGTTTGAAAGACTGGTTCAAGCTGTTGTCCCTGGAAGTCGACGACAGCCATTTCGGCTGCTATGCACCGGCTTGCCGCAGCGAAAAGTGGCTGCAACGCTGGGGCTTTCTGGAATCCGCGGGCGCACGCTGGTGGAGCCTGGGCGGCGCGGTGTATATGGTGTCGGCCGTGAAACGCGTGGCCGGCATGCGTATCATCGGCCCGGCCTGGAAAACCAAGCCCAAGCGGGCGCGCGCCGCCTCGGTGGTGGTCAACCGCCAGGCGGACGACGGCTTCGACCCTTCCTGAGAGCGGGCGGCGGCCGTTTTACATTGCACGAACAAGGATTTCAAAGCAGCACCATGCAGGACAACAAAGCGATCGATCAGAAAGTGGACATGTGGACGGACGGGGCCTGCAAGGGCAACCCCGGCCCGGGCGGTTGGGGCGTATTGCTGCGCGCCGGCGGCCACGAAAAAACCCTGCATGGCGGCGAGCTGCAAACCACCAATAACCGCATGGAACTGATGGCGGTCATCGAGGGCCTGCGGGCGCTCAAGCGCACCTGCGTCGTCACCATCCACACGGACTCGCAGTACGTGATGAAGGGCATGACGGAATGGCTGGTGAACTGGAAGCGGCGCGGCTGGATGACGGCCGAGAAAAAGCCGGTCAAGAACGCCGAGCTCTGGCAGGCGCTGGATGAGCAGGTGCAGCGGCATCAGGTGTCGTGGCGCTGGGTGCGTGGCCACAACGGCGACGAAGGCAACGAACGCGCCGACCAATTGGCCAATCTGGGCGTGGATCTGGCCCGCCGGGCCTGACCGCGTCCGCTGACGGCATCGGGATATACCCTGAAATCCGCCTTGTGAGGCGGATTTAGTCGTTTCATCCGGCGTCTGGATTGTTCCAGTATGTAAATTCGGGTGCTACAGTGCCTTCCCCCATTCCAGTTCCCGCGGCGCCGTCCAGGTGGGGAATACGGTGCGCGCCGCACCACCGCCACATACGCGCATGAAAAAAGCTGTACTGCTGACCGCCGTCGCGGCCGGGTTGGCCGCGGGGGCCGCATTGGGCGTGTTCGTGCCGCGCTGGCTCCCGCCCGGCGCCTCGCCCACCGTCCAGGCGACCGCCAAGCCGGCCGCTGCGCCGGCCGCGCCCGTTCGGGTCGAGGTCGCTTCCGTTAAAGAAATTCCGTTTGCCCGGGGCCTGTCCGCCGTGGGCAGCCTGCGTTCGGACGAGTCCGTCGTGCTGCGGCCCGAGGTGGTGGGCCGGATCCAGGCGATTGAATTCAAGGAAGGCCAGCCGGTGGCCCGGGGCCAGGTGCTGATCCGGCTGGATGATTCCGTGCCGCGCGCCGAGCTGGCGCAGGCCCGAGCCAACTTGACGCTGGCGCAAAGCCATTACCGGCGCGCCGTGGAATTGCAGGGCAAGGGCTTCGTCAGCCAGCAGGCGCGCGACGAGTCCGCCAGCACGCTGAAGGTGCAGGAAGCCGCCGTGGCGCTGGCGCAGGCAAGGCTGGACAAGATGACGATATCGGCGCCGTTCGCCGGCATCGTCGGGCTGCGCAGCGTGTCCGTGGGCGACTACGTCAACCAGGGGCAGGACCTGGCGCCGCTGGAAGCCATCGACCCCTTGAAGGTGGACTTTCGCGTGCCCGAAATGTACTTGAGCAAAGTGGGCGTGGGCCAGCAACTGACGCTGCGCCTGGACGCGCTGCCCGGCCAGGAACGGCAAGGGCAGGTGTATGCCGTCAGCCCGCTGGTCGACGCGGGCGGCCGGTCCATCCTGCTGCGCGCCACCGTCGCCAACAAAGACGCCTTGCTGCGGCCAGGCATGTTCGCCCGCGTGCAGCTGCTGTTCAACCAGGACAAGGCGCTGGTCGCACCGGAAGCGGCGTTGTCGCCATCGGGCGAAACACAGTACGTTTACCGGGTCAAGGATGGCCGCGCCGAGAAGCGCGAAGTGACCATCGGCGAGCGCCGCGAAGGCCGCGTCGAAATCCTGACCGGCGTTGCGGTGGGCGATCAACTGGTGGTGGCGGGCATACAGCGCGTCACGGACGGCGGCGCGGTGAACGTCGTGGGCAGCGGCTCGTGAGCCCGGCCACCTACTCTTTTTAGCGGTGACGCAATGCGTATCTCGGAAACCTGCATCAAGCGGCCGGTGTTTGCGTCGGTTCTGTCGCTGATCATCGTCCTGATCGGCCTGATCTCTTATTCGCGGCTGACGGTGCGCGAATATCCCAAGATCGACGAGCCGATCGTGTCGGTGGACACCACCTACAAGGGCGCCTCGCCCGAGGTGATTGAATCGCAGGTGACCAAGCCGCTGGAGGACCAGCTGGCGGGCATCGAAGGCGTGGACGTGATGACTTCGCGCAGCCGGTCCGAGCGCAGCCTGATCAACATCAAGTTCAACCTGTCGCGCAACCCGGATGCGGCGGCGGCCGAAGTGCGCGACAAGGTATCGCGCGCGCGCCGCTTCCTGCCGGATGAAATCGACGAGCCCATCATCGGCAAGGTCGAGGCCGATTCGCAGCCCATCATCTATATCGCGGTGGAATCGGGTTCGTACTCGGCGATCCAGACGTCCGACTACATCAACCGCTACATCAAGACGCGCCTGTCCGTGCTGCCCGGCGCGGCCGAGGTGCGGGTGTTTGGCGAACGCCTGCCGTCCATGCGCATCTATGTGGACCGTGACAAGCTCGCCGCCTACGGCCTGACCGTGCAAGAGGTGGAGGCCGCGCTGCGCAGCCAGAACGTCGAGATCCCGGCCGGCCGCATCGAGTCGCGCGCGCGTGAATTCTCGGTGGTGTCGTCCACCGACCTGCAAACGCCCGCGCAGTTCGAAGACGTGATCGTGGCCAACGTGAAAGGCTATCCGGTCCGGTTGCGCGACGTCTCCAAGGTCGAGATCGGCGCGGCCAGTGACCGGGTGCTGTCGCGCTTTAACGGCAAGCCGGCCATCAACATCGGCGTGACGCGGCAATCCACGGCCAACCCGCTGGAACTGTCCAAGGCGGCGCGCCACGAGGTCGAACGCCTGAACGAAACCTTGCCGGCGGGCATGAAGCTGACCATCGCGTACGACTCGTCGGTGTTCATCGAACGGTCGATCGATTCGGTTTTCCACACCATCGGCGAAGCCATCATCCTGGTGGTGCTGGTGATCTTCTTTTTCCTGCGCAATCTGCGCGCCAGCATCATTCCCATCGTCACCATCCCCGTGTCGCTGGTGGGCGCCTGCGCCCTGATGTATTTCTTCGGGTTTTCGATCAACACGCTGACCTTGCTGGCCATGGTGCTGGCCATCGGCCTGGTGGTGGACGACGCCATCGTGGTGCTGGAGAACATTTATCGGCACATCGAAGAAGGCATGCCGCGCAAGGAAGCGGCGTTGCGGGGCTCCAAGGAAATCGGCTTCGCGGTGGTGGCCATGACGATGACGCTGGTCACCGTGTACGCGCCGCTGGCCTTTGCCACGGGCCGCACGGGGCGCCTGTTCATTGAGTTCGCGCTGGCCCTGGCCGGTGCGGTGCTGGTGTCGGGCTTCGTGGCGCTGACGCTGACGCCGATGATGTGCTCGGTGCTGCTGCGCCATCAAAGCAGCCACAGCCGCTGGTACAACCTGATCGAAGGCTGGCTCAACGGCATGAGCAACGGCTACCGCCGCCTGTTGGGGGCGTCGTTGCGTCACCGCTGGCTGGTGGTGATGATCGGCGTGGCGGTGGCGTTGGGCAGCGGCGTGTTGTTCAAGGTGGTCAAAAGCGAATTGGCGCCCATCGAGGATCGCGGCGTGGTGTTCGGCATCGTAAGCTCGCCGGAAGGCGCCACGTTGAACTACACGCTGGACAGCATGCTGGGCATCGAAAAATTCTATTCAGAAATTTCGGAAGCCAGCGGCAGCCAGGTCACGGTGGGCTTTCCAACCGTGACGGACGGCACGGCAATCCTGCGCCTGAAACCTTGGGAAGAGCGCGACCGCAAGCAGCAGGCCATCACGCAGCAGTTGCAGCCGCAATTCGCCTCGCTGCCCGGCGTGCGGGCGTTTCCGACGAACCCCCCATCGCTGGGGCAGTCCGCGCGCTCGAAGCCGGTGGAATTCATCATCATGAGCCAGGCGTCGTACGCCGAGCTGGCCCGCCTGACCGATGTCTTCCTGACGGAACTGCGCAAGTATCCGGGCCTGTTGAACCTGGACACGGACCTGCGCCTGAACACGCCCGAACTGCGTGTGCGCGTTGACCGCGACAAGATGGCGGACGTGGGCGCCAACGTGGACACCGTGGGGCGCACGCTGGAAACGATGCTGGGCGGGCGTCAGGTCACGCGTTACAAGGATGAGGGCGAGCAGTACGACGTGATCGTGCAGGTCACCCCGCGCGACCGCGCCACGCCCACGGATATTTCCGGCATCTATGTGCGTGCCCGCGATGGCAGCATGGTGCAGCTGGACAATTTGCTGGGCGTGCACGAAGGCGTGTCGCCGCAATCGCTGAACCACTTCAACCGCTTGCGCGCCGTCAAGATCGACGCGGCGGTCGCGCCCGGCTATGCGCTGGGCGAGGTCCTGACGCACATGCATCAGGTGGCGCGAGACGTCCTGCCCAATACGACCATCACCGATCTGGACGGGCAATCGCGCGAATTCCGCGATTCGTCCGGCAGCATCTATCTGGTGTTCGGCATGGCGCTGGCCTTCATCTACCTGGTGCTGGCGGCGCAGTTCGAAAGCTGGCGTAACCCGTTCATCATCATGCTGTCGGTGCCGCTGTCGATGACGGGCGCGTTGCTGGCGCTGTGGCTGACGGGGGGCACGTTGTCCATCTACAGCCAGATCGGCCTGATCACGCTGGTGGGGCTGATTACCAAGCACGGCATCCTGATCGTGGAATTTACCAACCAGCTGCGCGACGAGGGCCGCGAACTGTTCGCCGCCGTGACCGAGGCCAGCGTGCTGCGCTTGCGCCCCATTTTGATGACGACGGGCGCGATGGTGCTGGGCACGGTGCCGCTGGCCCTGTCCACCGGCGCGGGGGCGGAATCCCGCCAGCAGATCGGCTGGGTGCTGGTGGGCGGCCTGTTGCTGGGTACACTACTGACCTTGTTCGTCGTGCCGGTGGCCTACACGCTGATTGCCACCGCACGCAAGAAACCCGGCCATGCCGGCAGCGCAGAGCACCCTCCGGCCCATCCGCCGGGCGGTCAGACGCCGCCGGCCTCGGCCAATGCAGCGTCGGAATAAGTCATGCGCCAGATCATCTTTGACACGGAAACCACCGGACTGGACCCTGCCCAGGGTCATCGCATCGTTGAAATCGGTTGTGTGGAAATGGTCAACCGGATGTCCACCGGCAACAACCTGCACATCTACCTGAACCCGGATCGCGACAGCGACCCCGAGGCCTTGGCCGTGCACGGACTGACGACGGAATTCCTGTCCGACAAGCCGCGCTTTGCCGACGTGGCGGACGAATTCGTCAAATTCATCCAGGGCGCGGAGCTGATCGCGCACAACGCCGCGTTCGACGTGAAGTTCTTCAACGCCGAGCTGGCCAAGACGGGCCGCGGCCCGATCACCGATTACTGCGAGACGGTCACCGATTCCCTGCTGCACGCCCGGTCGCTGTTCCCCGGCAAGCGCAATTCGCTGGACGCCTTGTGCGACCGCTTCGGCATTTCCAACGCGCACCGTACGCTGCACGGCGCATTGCTTGACTCGCAGTTGCTGGCCGAAGTCTGGCTGGCCATGACGCGCGGGCAGGATGCGTTGCTGATCGACGTGGACGACAACGACGGCGCGGGCAGCGATGGGATCGTGCTGGCCAAATTCGATGCGTCGGGGCTGGTGGTCATCAAGGCTAGCGACGAAGAGCTGGCCGAACACGAGGCCTATCTGGCGGCGTTGGACAAGTCGGTGAACGGCGAATGCGTCTGGCGCAAGCTGGATGCGCCGGTGGCGGCATAAAGGCTATTGCCGACCCGGCTTGCGGCGTGCGAACTTCGACTTGCGCACGTTTTAAAAAACATGCTATTATTTCGCCTCTTTCAGGGTGGTTAGCTCAGTGGTAGAGCACTGCCTTCACACGGCAGGGGTCACAAGTTCGAAACTTGTACCACCCACCAAAGACCCTTGGAAGGCGACACGAAGGCTTGTAGATAGCATTTAGTTGTTGCTGACCTGCCAGGCGTCTTTGGCATAAAGACTGAAAGAGAAAAAAGAAAAAAGAAAGCAAAACAGGCCAACCTTAATCGGTTGGCTTTTTTGTGCCCGTCAGCTTTGTGTGTGCAGGGGTGGGTGCCGGGGCGCGCGCCGGGGTTGGACGCAGGGGTTGGACGCAGGGGGGCACGCCGGGTTTGTGGATCGTCTTTGCGGATCGCGTTTGGGGATCAAAGCTTGTTGATCTGGCGCAAAAATGCCTTTCAGCCTTGCGTGCCGATGCGTTAGCAGGCGCTTATGATGGCTTCACGGTGCCGCCTGCAAAAGAAATGCCTTTTGACGGCCTGCCGGATGCCCGAGCATAGGAGACGTCCATGCCGCCGAACACCAATACCATGTTGATCATCATCGTCACGGGCGTGGCGCTGATGCTGATCGGTTTCGGGATGCGCGATCGCAATATCGGGATGGGCTTGATGGGCCTGGGCTTGATCACCGCCATAGGCACCATCATTTACAAGGCCTACGTCACGTTTTATTAAGGCCTTCCCTGTTCAGGCCTTTACTGTTCAGGCGCTTTCTTGTTTAACCGTGCCAGCAAGGTGTCCAGCTGGTTAGCGAACGCCTTGCGGTCGGCTTGGCTGAATGACGACGGGCCTCCCGTGTCGATCCCGCTTGCCCGCAATTCTTCCATCATGTCGCGCACCGCCAGCCGTTCCCGGATGGTTTCGGGTGAATAGCGTTCGCCTCGCGGGTTCAGCGCCATCGCCCCTTTGGCCAGCACGTCGGCGGCCAGCGGGATGTCAGCGGTGATGACGAGATCGCCCGGCTCGGCGCGTTCAACGATGTGCGCGTCCGCCACGTCAAAACCGCGCGGCACCTGCACTGCGCGGATCAGCGGCGAAGGCGGCGTGGACAGTGGCTGGTTGGCGACCAGGGTCACCGGCACCTGCCAGCGCTGCGCGGCGCGGAACAAGATGTCCTTGATGACCACGGGACACGCGTCCGCATCGACCCAGATGTGCATAAACGCTTATTCGCCCAGCGCTTTTTGCAGGATTTCGGCCACGATGTCGTTCGCGGACACGCCACGTTCGGCAGCCAGCGCGCGCAGCTTGTCGGCGTGCGCCTGCGACAGCTTCAACGGAAACGGCACCAGGCCGGCCGCCTGATCCAGCTTGCGCTGCTCGCGGCGGTCGGGCGCTTGAGAAGCGACGCCGAAGCGGTCGGGGGTGGCGGATGCCTTGAGCTGGCCGGCCAGCTTCAGGGCCTGGGTTTTTTGAAGATCAAATTTATTCATGGAAATTCCTGATTAGGAGCGCAATCATAAGCGCATCCGGATCAGCGCGGTTTGGCGAGTTCCAACGCGGCCAGGCCTTCTTCGGCCCCGTCGTGCAACGGGACGGTCAGGCCGCGTCGCGCATTGGCGATCGACACCTGCGCGCCCTGCGCCGAGCCGGCCGCCAGCAAGTCCTGGCCGGTCTGGTAGACGGCGCGAACCACCATCAAGGCTTCATCCCGGGTCAGGTTTGCCGTGGTCAGCATCAGTGCGGCGGTGCCCACCGTGGCAACCGGAGCGGTTTGGTTGGGATAGGTGTCCGCGGCAATCTCCAGGGGCATCAGGGCGCTGTCGTTGCCGGTCAAGGACTTGATGGCGGCCGGGTCCAGCGGCAGCAGCTTCAAGCGCGCCTCGGTCAGCGCGTCGCGCAGTGGCGTGGCGGGCACGCCGATGACCTGTGCGGCGGCATCGACCGTCCCGGCGTTCAGCGCGGGCAAGGACGCCGCGAAAGGCGTGTCGATGACCGTGTAGTCGCGCCCCGGCTCCAGGCCATGGGCGGACAGCACCGCTTGCAACGTGGCGCGCACCGCCGAGCCCTCGGGGCCCAGCGCAATCTTCTTGCCCTTCAAGTCGCGCACGCTGCGCAACGCCGGATCATCACGCACCACGATGTGGACAAGTTCGGGATACAAGCTGCCCAGCGCGCGCAGGCCGCTGAACGGCCCCTGGTCGGCGAATGGGCCGCGACCCTCGTAAGCCAGGCGCGCGGTGTCGGCCTGCGCCAGGCCGACCACGGCGTCGCCGCTGCGCAGCAGGGCGATGTTCTCGGCGCCGCCACCGGTGATCAGCGGGGTGACGCGGATCTGCCGGGCGCGCGCCACGGCGCTCAGCGCGCGGGCAAACGCCACATATTCGCCGCGGTCTGGCCCACCCGCCAGCGGATAGCCTTGTTGCAACCGCGCCAGCCGGCCGTTGATGCGCGCCACCGAGCGTTCCAGCTCTTGCTGCACCACGTTCTGCGCGGTGCTCGATGCGCTGTAGGCCACGGAATGGGTGATCTGGTCGAGCGTGTCCAGCAACTGCCGCGTAACGGGCGGGGGCGCGCCCGTATCCAGCGACGGCGCCTCGGCGGCTTTGAAACCGGCGGGCGTAATGAGCTTCCAGGTATCGCCTTCTTTACGGTAGATAGCGCTGGCGTGCGCGACGATGCGGTCCCCGGCCTGGTTGCCGCCGGACTTCACGCCGATGATGCTGCGCGGGCCCGCGCCCAGCAATGTCACCAGCGAGGCCGCGCCGGGCTGGTCCCAGGCGCCCAGGGTCATATCCCGGCCCAAGGTCAATTCCACGTCGTAATACACCACGCGTCGGCTTTCACCGGCGGGGGCCGTGCTGTCGCTGGCTGAACCCCTGCGCTTGAGATCGGTGATGCGGAACAGGCCCTGGCCGTACGTGGTGGCCAGGGCGGTGTCGACGTCCGTGCGCAGCGCGTCGGCGTCGGGGGCGCGGCCGCAGGCGGCCAGCAGCAGGCAGAACGCGATCAGTACCAGGCGTTTGAACATGGTCACATCCCCCCTACGAAGGGCAAGGAGATCAGCGACGTCAGCACGATCACGTTCAGGATGTCGACCAGGAACGCGCCGGTGACCGGCACCACGATGAAGGCTTCCGGCGCGGGTCCGTGACGGCGCGTCAGCGCCTGCATGTTGGCGATGGCGGTGGCGGTGGCGCCCAGGCCAAAGCCGCAGAACGCCGCCGACATGATGGCCGCCTCGTAGTCGCGCTTGAGCAACCGGAACACCACCCAGGCAGCGTACAGCGCGCAGAACAGGGTTTGCACGACCAGCATCAAGGCCAGCGGGCCGGCCAGGCGGGCCACGCTGGACAGGTCCAGCGTCATCATCGTCATGCCCAGGAACAGCGACAAGGAAATCGTTCCGATGATTTCGGTGGCCCGGTCGTCCAGCTTCAGCCCCAGGCGCGCGCCGCCGTTGCGGATCAGCACACCGGTGGCCAGGCACCACAAGAAATTGGGCAGGCTCACGGGCGCGCCCTCGACCAGCATGGCCAGGTAGCCGCCGACGACCAGGCAGACGAAGGCGGCGGTCATCGACACAATGAACGAACCGGCGGTGGGCGGTTCGGCGGGTTCGGCAAGGTCGGGCGCGACCTGGCCGTCGCCGGCCTTGTGGTCCAGACTGCCTTGCAGTTTGTGCCGGCGCATGAGCCATTCCGCGACGGGGCCGCCGACCACGCCGCCCAGCACCAGGCCCAAGGTGGCGGATGTCATGGCCAACGCCATGACATCCTGGATGTTGTTGAAGTCGGCAAAGCGCGTGGCATAGGCCGCGCCGGTTCCGTGCCCGCCCACCAGCGTGATGGTGCCGCCCAGCAGGCCCATCAGCGGGTGCATATCAAGCAGCCAGGCCATGCCCAGCCCGACGGCGTTTTGCAGAATCAAGAAGGGAATCAGCGCCAACAGGAACGCGATCAGCCGGGGGCCGCCCTTGGCCAGCAGTTTCAGATTGGCGGTCAGCCCGATAGAGCCGAAGAACAGCAGCAGCAGCGTCGGCCGGATGCTGGTTTCCAGCGAGACCGAGACGCCGCCCCAGTTCGCCAGCGCATACGCCAGGATCGCGAACAACAGGCCGCCAACAATAGGGTCGGGGATGCTGTATCGGCGCAGGATGCCGATACGGGTGGTAAGCACGCGGCCGATGACCAGCACCAGGCAGCAGGCAAGCAAAGATTGAACGGGCGAAAGGGAAATCATAAGAACCTTCGCGCCCCGGCAGGGCGCAGCAAGTCGGACTATCGGAACCGTTGCCGCCACATCGTTCGGGATTGCGGCCCTATATTACGACCGCGAATTGGCGATGTATAGGAAAGCGGCAACTCGCGGGGCCAGTCGTGCAAGGCCCTCGCAAATAAGGGGCTACAGCAAGGGGCTACAGCAAGGGGCTACAGCGGGAAGTCGCGCGTCATGTAGCGGGCGTCGGGGCCGTAGCCCGCCAACTTGTCGGCCAGATCGCGCGTGCCGTCCATGGCGGACACCGGCCGATAGCCGTGGCGCAGCCAATAGCCCACCGCGGACTGCAATGAAACCAGACTGGCGCGACGCAAGCCGCTTTGCATTGCGCGCGCAGCGCCCGTTTGCAGCAGGGACTGGGCCACGCCATGCCCTTGCGCGCGCGGGACCACGGCGCAGTCGTGCACGAACCAGTGTTTGGCCGGCGAAGGCAATGCTGTCAACGCCACGCCCAGCGCCGGGGGCAGCCCGGCATCCCAGGGATACGAAACCAGGTAACCCAGCAGGGTGCTGCTGTCAGGCGCGGACGCCACCCAGCAATGATCAGGCGCAAGCTGCAAGCGGTTTAAGAAGAACTCCGCGCTTTCAAGCAGGAAGTCGGGGTAGGCCAGGGTCTGGGCATCCAAGATGCCGTCCACGTCGCTGGCCAGCATAGGGCGGACTCGGTATTGCATGACTACCTGTAGGGACAAAACAGCCGCGCATTTTACCGATGCGGGAAGAAACGTCGGTTCAATGGGGTCAGGAAATAGGGGTCGGATAAAGACCGGTTGGTCAAAAACCGGTGCGCGCGAAGTGACGGAAGAGGGAACTGCGGGGGCGTTCCTGCCTCGGCGCCGTGTCGCAGGCATTTCATGAAAATTCGACGAGACGCTACGCATACTGCCGGTCATAGCATTCCCGTATTCCCAGCCCTTTCGTCTTATGCACATCCAATACCGGCCCGATCCGATTCCTTCGCAAGTGCTGGCCAAAACGTATCCTCTGGAAGCGCTTTGGTCCGGCAAGGCTGCCGTGGTGCCTTACGACGCCTGCGTGACGTGCGTCATCCCGTGCCTGAACGAAGCCGAAAACCTGCGCGTCTTGTTGCCGCTGTTGCGCAGCCGTTTGCAGGCGCTGTGCACGCGCTGGGAAATCATCGTGGCCGACGATGGCAGCACGGACGGCACGGAATCATTGATGGGCGAATGGACTCAGCACGAGGGTTTTCGCTACGTCCAGCTATCCCGCAATTTCGGCAAGGAAGCCGCGCTTAGCGCAGGGCTGGAAGCGGCCACCGGCGACGCGGTGATCTGCCTGGACGCCGACCTGCAACACCCGCCGGCGTTGATCGAACAGATGCTGGCACGCTGGGCGGCAGGCGCCGAAATGGTTTATGCCGTGCGCGAAACGCGTCAAGACGAATCGTGGTTGAAGCGATCTGGCGCACGGTGGTTCTACAAGCTGCTGAGCAGCGCGCGCGGCGTGGATGTGCCGGCGCATGCAGGCGACTTCCGCCTGATGGACCGTGGCGTGGTCGATGCGCTGAACGCATTGCCCGAGCGCACGCGCTTCATGAAGGGTTTGTACGCCTGGGTCGGTTTCAAGGGCGAAGCGTTGCCCTACACGCCGGACGAACGCATGCATGGCAATAGCCGCTTCAGCGGGCTGCGCCTGTTCCGTCTGGCCTTGGATGGTTTGACCGCCTTCACGACCTGGCCGCTGCGTTTGGTCAGCCTGGTTGGCGTGGCGTTCGCGTTGGTGGCGATGTCTTACGCCGCTTATCTGGTGGGCGATTATCTGCTGTCGGGCAATCCCGTGTCTGGCTGGACCACCATCGTCACCGCCGTGCTGTTCTTTGCCGGCGTGAACCTGATTTCGTTGGGTGTGGTGGGCGAATACGTTGCCCGCATCTTTGACGAAGTCAAAGGCCGGCCGCTGTACGTGGTGCGCCGCCGCCAAGGGCGGCCCGCCGACAGCGGCGCGCGGCCCCTCTGATTCTTGCGCCGCCGCGCAGCGCGCGGGCACCCGCCAATGCCTTGCATTGCATCGCAACCATTACGCGGTGGGCTTGCGAAACGCCCACAGACGGCTCGCGATGAACGTGGCGAACGCCAGCCCGATCAAGATCAATGCCAGCAACACGTCGTAGCGGATGCTGGTGGTGTGCAGCAGCAGCGCGTAGGCCGATTCGTTGATGAAAAAGCCCGCCGCTGAAATGAAAAAGAAACGGCGGATCGCTATGGTCCAGGGTATTTGGGCATGTCTGAACGTAAGCCGATAGTGGCCGGCAAAAGATACAACGAAGGCGACCAGCCAGCCGATCAGGTTGGCGGCCAGCGGGGGCAGGGCGAAGGCTTCGACGCAGCCGACAGCCACCGCCCAATGGGTGGCGGCAGCCGCGCATCCGACGGCGACAAACAGGCTGATCTGACGAAGCAAGGCGCGCATGAGTGCCCAAGTGGAATGGAACTGCGAGGAAATGCAATGAGCAAACGAGTCATAGTCTGCGGCGACGATTTTGGCATGAATGCCGACATCGATGAAGGCATGATTGCGTTGGCCGACATGGGGCGCATCAGCGCTGTCAGCTGCTTGTCGCTTGGCCCGACGTTTGCCGCCAACGCTCGCCGGCTTGGCGCGCGCAACGTGGATATCGGCTTGCATGTGAACCTGTCCGAGTCGCTGGGCGCGGATGCCGAACCGATGCCGTCCTTGAGCAAGCTCATCATCAGCGCGTACACAGGGCGACTGGACGCGGCCTGGGTGCAAACGCAATTGAACCGCCAGTTCGACGCCTTTGAAGCCGCCCTGGGGCGCGCGCCCGACTATATCGACGGCCATCAACACGTGCACCAGTTGCCGGGCGTGCGCGATCAAGTGCTGGCGCAACTGAAGCGGCGCTTTGGCGAACAACGCCCGTGGCTGCGTCAGACGGCGCCGGGCATGCTTAGCGGCATCCCCATGAAGGAAGCGATCAAGGCGCGCATCATCGGCGCGTTGGGGGCGGCAGCGCTGGCGCGTCAGGCAAGCCGCGACGGCCTGCGCACCAATCGCCGGCTGCTGGGCGTGTATGGATTCGACGGCGGCAAGCGGCGCTATGCCGGCCTGCTGCAGAACTGGCTGTTCAACGCGCGCGATGGGGATCTGCTGATGTGCCATCCCGCAATGAATAGCCAAGAGGGCAGTGCCATGTCGCGCCAACGGCGCGCTGAATTCGACGTGTTGGCCAGCCCCAAACTCGGTGATTGGATGAACGCCAACGGCGTGCGCATTTCACGTCTGCCCACGCACTGATCGCTACGCCGCGCGGGCATCATGCCGGCGTGTTGTCTGCCCGGGTCAGGCTTTCCAGCAACCATGCCCCCGCCGGCCCCAGCGCGCGGCGGGTCGACCACACGGCGTCAACGCGTATGTGGCGCGGCCAGCCGGGCACCGTCAGTTCCACCAATTGGTCGCGGCCAAAACGCTGAATCATCCAGCGAGGCAGTTCGGTCCAGCCGAACCCCAGGCTGGCCATTTCCAGCAGCATCAGATAGCCGGGCGCGGACCACGTTGCGTGGGGCGGCGCCGTGTCCTTGTCGTCCAGTTCGTAAGTGCTGAGCCGCAATTCGCGGTGCGTCTTGAGCTCGTCGTTGCTGACGGCGGGACGGTCTGCTAGCGGGTGGCCGCGACCCACGCACAGCACGATTTCCGATCGTTCCGGCAGCGTCGCATGCGCCACGTCCGGGGGGTAGTCGTCTTGCGCCGCCATCAGGCCCAGGTGCGCGCGGCCTTGCTGCACCAACGCCACCACGTCTTCATACTCCGCAATCAGGCATTCGAAGCGCAGTGCGGGGTAGCGCTGGTCGATCTGGCTGAGCATGTTCTCAAAGGTCTTGGACTGGAACGTGTCCGACAGCACCACGGTCAGCCGGGGCTCAAGCCCGTCGGCCAACTGATTGGCGCTGCGGTTGAAGCGATCGTTCGCGGCCAGCACCTGCAAGGCCTGGCCCAGCAGCACCTGACCTGCTTCGGTCAGCGCGGGTTGCCGCTGGCTGCGGTTGAACAGCGTGACGTTAAGGTCTACTTCCAGGTTGGCGATGGTTTCGCTGATGGTGGACTGGCTCTTGCCCAGTTTGCGGGCAGCGGCCGAAAACGAGCCTTCAGAGGCAACCTGGGCGAACGCGGCCAGGGATTCAAGAGAGTGGCGCATGAATTATCGGGAATTCCGATGGATAGTATCTTTATCGTAACGGAAATGTCGTGGAAAATCGCTTCCATTCTGACAAACCGACCGCAGGCGGGTCATGCAAGCCACTCACACCCCTCCCCAAAAAACGCAAGTCACCAAAACGCTCAAAGAGCGTTTTTTTCACGCCTTCCTGTTTGAAATCCTGGCCATCGGCCTGTGCGCGCCGGCCGCTGCCTGGGCCATGGGCAAATCCCTGTTCGAAATGGGCGTGCTCACCGCCGTCATCGCCTGGGTCGCGCTGGTCTGGAACATGATTTACAACGCCGGCTTCGACCGCCTGCAAAACCGCCTGGGCTTCGTGCGCAACATGCGCATGCGCGTGGTGCACGCGTTTGGATTTGAGCTGGGCCTGATCCTGATCGTGATTCCGTTGGCGGCCTGGTGGCTGGACATCAGCCTTTGGGAAGCCTTTGTGCTGGATATCGCGTTGGTGCTGTTCTATCTGCCCTACGCGTTTCTGTACAACCTGGCCTATGACCGGTCCCGTCCGCGCGTCATGGCGTGGCTGGGACGCGGCAAGGCGCAAGCCGCGCCGGCCGACGCCGCCGGTATCGCTCCGGCCGTGGCGCCGGCGGGGGCTGCCGCCGTTACGCGTCAATCACCTTGCGCGTGAACATTTCCAGGTAGTCCATCAACGAATCGGCGCCCTTGATGGCGTCGGCTTCGTTGCCGGTGGCAATGCCTTGCGCCATCAGCATGTGGCGGCGCGCGCCTTCCGCGATGTCGCCTTCGTGCTGATAGGCGTACCAAAAGCGCCGGCACTGGATGATCAGCGGTTCGACCGCATTCACGGCAGACACATTACGGCAAGCCAGATGACAGACGTGGTCCAGCAATTGGTCCGCGTGCATGTAGTCGTCAAGGTTGCCGCCTTCCGAGGCGCGAATCATCTGCGCGGCGCATTCCACGATCTGGGTGCGCTGCGCGGGCGTGGCGCGGCGGGCGGCGCTGGCGGCGATCAATTGTTCCAGCGCGCGGCGCGTCTGGATCAGATCCATGTGGTCGGCCAGCTGGATCATCGATACGCGCAAGCCACGCCGGGGCTCCTGGCGGATCAGGCCAGCCGCCACCATGCGCAGCAATGCTTCGCGCAGGGGCGTGCGCCCCAGGCCGGTTTTCTCGACAAGTTCCGCTTCCACGACCGCGCTGCCAGGCTGCAATTGCAAGGTGGCGATCATGCTTTCGATCTGGTCGTAGGCGACGTCCGCGGCGCGCCGTTTGGGTTCTGCTCCTGCCATCAATTATTGTTTTCCTTCGTTTTGCGCCACTGCGTGTACGCCAGCCATTCGCCGACGAACCCGCGTCGGAAGAACGACACGCACAACACGAAAATCAGCCCGATGACGATGGTGACAACATCGCCCAGGGTGGCAAGATAGTTCTGCAGGCTGACCACCAGCGTAGCGCCCACGACAGGGCCCCACACCGTGCCGATGCCGCCCAGCAGCGTCATCAGCAGTACTTCGGTGGAGGTGGCCAGCGACACGTCGTTCAGGGCCACCAATTGCAGCACCAGCGCCTTCAGGGAGCCGGCCAGGCCGGCAACCGACGCGGACAGCACGAAGGCCAGCAGCTTGCACCGATCCGTATCGTAACCTAGCGAAATGGCGCGCGGCGCGTTGTCCCGAATGGTCTTGAGCACCTGCCCGAAGGGCGAATGAATCACCCGGTAGACGAACAGAAAGCCCAGCACGAACACGCCCAGCGCGAAGTAATACATGTTGGTGTCTACGCTCAGGTCGACCAGCCCCAGGAACTTACCGCGCGGAATGCCCTGCATGCCGTCCTCGCCGCGCGTCCAGCCGACCTGCACCGCCATGAAGTACGCCACCTGCGACAGCGCCAGCGTGATCATCGCGAAATAGATGCCGGTGCGGCGGATGGCCAGCCAGCCTATCGCATACCCGATGGCGGCCGCCATGGCCACGCCGCACACAATGGCAAGCTCGGGCGGCAGGCCGCGTGCGCCGAACAGGATCATCATTTCCCCCGCCGCGTAGCCGGCCCAGCCAAAAAACGCGGCGTGGCCGAAAGACACCAGGCCGGTAAACCCGGTCAGCAGGTTGAAGGCCAGCGCAAACAGCGCAAAGCACAACACCTTCATGACGAACACCGGGTACACGACCTGGGGGAAGAACGGCACCAGCAGCGCGGGCACCAGCAGCAAGGCCAGGATGCGAATGGAAAACGGAATGCGCGACACCTTATTTCTCCTTGCCGAACAAGCCAGCGGGGCGCATCAACAGCACGACGGCCATCACGATGAACACGACAACGGTGGACGCTTCGGGATAGAACACCTTGGTCAGCCCTTCCAGCAGCCCGAGCGCCAGGCCGGTGACGATGGCGCCCATGATGGAACCCAGCCCCCCGATCACCACCACGGCGAACACGATGTTCAGCAGGTTGGACCCCATCAACGGGTTGATCTGCATGACGGGCGCGGCCAGCACGCCCGCCACGCCGGCCAGCGCCACGCCGAAGCCGTACGTCAGCGTGATCATCACCGGAACATTGACGCCGAACGCCTGTAGCAGCTTCGGGTTTTCGGTGCCGGCGCGCAGCATGGCGCCAAGGCGGGTGCGCTCGAACAGGTACCAGGTCGCGATGCACAGCGTCAGCGACGCCACCACCACAAAACCTCGGTACGCCGGCAAGAACATGAAGCCCAGGTCGAAGCCGCCTTGCAGGATCTCGGGCGGCTCATAGCCCACTCCGGAAATGCCGTAGAAGTAACGGAAGCCCCCTTCCATCATCAGCGCGATACCGAAGGTCAGCAGCAGCCCATACAGGTGGTCCAGGTGGTACAGCCGCTTGAGCAGTGTCTTTTCGATCAGGACGCCCACCGCGCCCACCACCAGGGGCGCCAGGATCAGCGCGGCCCAGAAGTTGACCTGCACGCCGGGGCCCAGCAATTGCGGCAGCTGCGTGAAGCCGATCCACGCCAGGAACGCCGCCATCATGAACTGCGCGCCGTGCGTGAAGTTGACGATGTTGAGCAGGCCGAAAATGATGGCTAGCCCCATGCTGAGAATGGCGTAGAAGCAGCCGTTGATCAGCCCGACCAGCAACTGGGCCAACAGGGCGGGGAGCGAGATGTCGAACATGGCGCGGGCTTAGGACTTGTTCAGCGGGCAGGCGGCCTGGGGCTTGGGGAACACGTCCTCGCCCTTGAGTACCGACTTCACGTTGTAGTAGTCCCACGGGGCCTTGGACTGCGCGGGCGTTTTCACCTGCAAGAGCAGCATGTCGTGCACCAGTGCGCCGTCCGCGCGCAGGTGGCCGTTGCGGATCACGGCGTCGTTGATGGTCATCTCGCGCAGCTTGGCCATCACGGCGGGCGCGTCGTCGGTGCCGGCGGCTTCGATCGCCTTCAGGTAAGACAGCGTGGCGGAATACACGCCGGCCTGCGAGGCGGTCGGCATCTTCTTGGCTTTTTCGAAGAACTTCTTGGCCCATGCGCGCGAGGCGTCGTCATAGTCCCAGTAGAACGCTTCGGTCAGGTACATGCCCTGCGCCTTGGGCAGGCCCATGCTGTGTACGTCCGAGATATACGTCAGCAACGGCGCCACGATCTGCTTCTTGTTGATGCCGAATTCGTTCGCTTGCTTGACGGCGTTGACCGTGTCGTTGCCCGCGTTGGCCAGCGCGATCACGTCGGCCTTCGATGCCTGGGCTTTGAGCAGGAACGATGAAAAGTCGTTGCCGGGGAAGGGGTGGCGCGACACGCCCACGACCGTTCCGCCGTTTTCCTTGATGACTTCCGTTGCGTCCTTTTCCAGCGAATGGCCAAACGTGTAATCGGCCGTGATGAAGTACCAGGTCTTCTTGCCTTCTTGCACCAGCGCGCGCGCGGTGCCGGCGGCAAGCGCGTATGTGTTGGTGGTCCATTGCGCATTCAGCGGCGAACATTTTTCGCCCAGGATGGCGGTGGACAGGCCCGCCGAGGGCATCGTCACGCGGTTTTTCTGCTTGGCGATTTCCATCACGGCCAGCGCGGTGGATGCGGTGGGAAAGTCGGTGATCATGTCGACCTTGCCCTGGTCAAACCACTCGCGCGCCAAGTTGGCGGCGACGTCGGGCTTGTTCTGGTGGTCTGCCGCCACCACTTCCACCGGTTTGCCCAGCACCTTGTTGCCCATCTCTTCGGCGGCCAGGCGCGCGGCGATCACCGAGCCATTACCGGCCAGGTCGGAATACACGCCGGACAGGTCGGTCAGCACACCCACCTTGACGACGTCGTCGCTGATCTTTGCCTGCGCGTGGGCGGCGCCGGCGACACCCAGGGTTAGCAACGCTGCTGCAATTCGGTTCAATTTCATCTGACTACGCTCCGTGTAGGAAGGGGCACTGCGGTCGGAAGGAATACGGAAAAACCAATACGGCAAAACTTCAAATGCCCAGCAAGGTGTTCAGCTTGTCCTGCGATTGCTGGACGTCGGCACGGTCGATCACGGCAACCACCTGGCCATGTTCGATGACGTAATGGCGGTCGGCCAGGTGCTGGGCGAAGCGGAAATTCTGTTCGACCAGCACGGTGGTGTAGCCGCGCTCTTTCAATTGCCGGATCACGCGGCCCAGCGACTGCACGATCACAGGCGCCAGTCCTTCGGTGATTTCGTCCAGCAACAGCAGGCGAGCACCGGAGCGCAGGATGCGCGCCATCGCCAGCATCTGCTGTTCGCCGCCTGACAGCCGCGTGCCGGGGCTTTGCGCACGCTCTTTCAGGTTGGGGAACATCGTGTAGATCTCTTCCACCGACATGCCGTCCGGCCCCACCGAGGGCAGCAGCATGAGGTTTTCCTCCGCGGTCAGTGACGCGTAGATGCCGCGCTCCTCAGGGCAATAACCGATGCCCCGGCGCGCGATCTTGTGAGTGGGCATGCCCACCGTTTCCTGGCCTTGCACCTTGATCGAGCCGCTGCGGCGGCCCACCAGGCCAAGGATGGCTTTCAGCGTCGAGCTGCGGCCCGCGCCGTTGCGGCCCAGCAGCGTCACGCATTCGCCGGGCTTCACGTCCAGGTCGATGCCATGCAGGATGTGCGATTCGCCATACCAGGCGTGCAGGTTGCGGATTTCAAGCAGGTTGCCGGACCCGCCGGCGTGGGCGTTATTCATCGTCGGCTCCCATGTAGGCCTCGCGCACCGCCGGGTTCATCGATACGGTGGCGTAGGGGCCTTCCGCCAGGATCTCGCCCCGTTGCAAGACGGTGATGGTGTCGGAGATGTCCGCCACCACTTTCATGTTGTGTTCGACCATCAGGATGGTGCGTCCCGCGGATACCTGCTTGATCAGGTGCTTGATGCGGTCCACGTCTTCGTGGCCCATGCCTTGCGTGGGTTCGTCCAGCAGCAGCAACTCGGGTTCAAGCGCGAGCGTGGTGGCGATTTCCAGGGTGCGCTTGCGGCCATACGGCAAGTCGCCCGCGGGCACCTCCAGATGCGTGCGCAGGCCGACCTGGTCCAGCAGTTCCTCGACGCGGTGGTGCAGGCTTTCCAGCGTGCGTTCCGACCGCCAGAAGCAGTAGTCCACGCCCAGCTTGCGCTGCAAGGCAACGCGCACGTTCTCGCGCACCGACAGCTGCGGAAATACGGCCGATATCTGGAACGATCGGACGATGCCCCGGCGCGCCGTCTGGGCGGGGCGCTCTGCCGTGATGTCGACGCCGTCGTACAGGATTTCGCCGCGCGTGGGGATGTGGAACTTGGTCAGCAAGTTGAAAAACGTGGTCTTGCCCGCCCCGTTCGGGCCGATCAGCGCATGGATGGCGCCGCGCCGCACGCTCAGGTCGACGTTATTGACTGCCACGAAGCCGCGGAATTCCTTGGTCAGGCCACGGGTCTGAAGGATGATGTCGCTTTGCATGGTGTCCGATGAGCGTGCGTGGAGGCGGCCCCGGAACACCGCGCCGCGCGGCCTTCCGGGGATGGTGCCGCGGGCGGGTGGGGTGGCTTACGTCGACTGGTAGGCTTTGGGGCGCTTGGCTATCGCGGCCTGGATGATGGCGGTGCAGCGCTCGCGTTCCGCGCCGACCAGGGGCAGGCGCGGCTTGCGCACATGCTCGTTGCCGACGCCGGCCAGCGTTTCGGCCAGCTTGATGTTCTGCACCAGCTTGGTGGAAACGTCCAGGTGCAACAGCGGCGTGAACCATTGATACAGCGCCAACGCCTCTTGCCACTTGCCAGCTTTCATCAGGTCATACAGCGCCACGGTTTCGCGGGGGAATGCGGTCACCAAACCGGCCAGCAGCCCGTCTGCGCCCAGCGCCAGCGCCTCGAACGACAGGTCGTCCACGCCGATGAACAGCTGATAGCGCGTGCCCAGCGCATTGCGCAGGTCGGTCAGGCGGCGGATGTCGTCGCTGCTTTCCTTGATGGCGACCAGCCAGGGGCAGTCGGCCAGCTCGACCATGTGCTCGGGCTTCAGATCCACGCGGTAAGCAACCGGGTTGTTGTAGATCATGCAGGGCTTTTGCGCGGCTTCGGCCATGGTGCGGATGCTTTGCATCGCCTCGCGCGCGTCGGCGACGTAGATCAGCGAAGGCATCAGCATGAAACCGTCCACGCCGAGTTCGACTGCTGCCTTGATAAATCGCACCGCTTCGCGGGTGCTGGTCTCGGACACGTTGGCCAGCACGGGAATGCGGCCCGCGCTGACTTCGACAGCGCAGCGCGTGACTTGGAGCTTTTCTTCCAGGGTAAGGGTGCTGGCTTCGCCCAGCGAGCCGCAGGTGACCAGACCGTGAACCCCGTTGTCGATCAAGAAGCCGAAATGCTTGCGCATGGCTTCGAAATCCAGCGATTCGTCGGCGTGGAACTTACTGGTTACGGCAGGATATACGCCCTGCCAACGCACGTTACTCAACTGGCTTCTCCTGAAGATGCCGTCGCTTCAAGGGGGAGCGGCGAACAGGAGAAAGTCTAATATCCGTTAAATATATTTAGTAGATATTTTTATATGGGAGTTTCCCGATAGCGGGTTTTCCCGGCGCGCGTCAGCCCGATTTACGGGAGTAGGCGCGCGACGCGTCCTGCATGAAGGTTTTGACGGCTGCGTCGTATTGCGGGCCACTGCGGAAGGCGCCTGAGTGCGAAGCCCCTTCGATCTTGACCAGGCGCTTTAACTCGGGCGCCACGTTGCGCGCGGCGGCGAAGAGTTCGTCGCTCATGGTGTGCGGCACGACACGGTCGGCGGTGCCGTGCATGAACAGCATCGGCGTGTGCAACTGCGCCAGCTTCTGCACGGAATCGAAGGGCTGCGTGACCAGCAGCCCCGCGCCCGGGACCTTGCCCCAACGCAACGTGCCCAACATGGCGCCGATGCTGGTGAAGCTGGATTCCACGATCAGCCCCGCAAAGTCAGGTTGCTCGGGGCGCGCCGCCAGGTCGATGGCGATGGCGCCGCCCAGGCTATGGCCGTAGACGAAGCGGCGGGCGGGATCGGGTTGCAGACGGGCCAGTTCTTTCAAGCCGGCCATGGCGTCTTCCAGCGCGCTTTCTTCCGACGGCAGGCGGGGGGTGGACGCGCCAAAGCCGCGATAGTCGATGGCCAGCACGGAATAGCCCATGCGGGTCCAGCCATCGATGCGAAAGGCGCTGCCGTTCAGATTCCAGCGCGCGCCGTGCAGATACAGCACGGTAGGCGCGCCCGCGCTGGGGCTTTGCCAATACCAGGTGCGAATCTTGTCGCCATTGGCCAGCGCCAGGTCGTAGACCTTGGTGCCGGCGGCCGGTTCGCGCCACCAGGTCTGGGGCTCGGACTGCGGTGAAAAGATCGTCTGGCGTTGCCAGGAATCCAGCTGCGAGCAGCCGACCACGCTGGCGGCGGCCAGCACGGCGGCAATGAACAATCGGCGGGGGGAAAAGCGGGGCAGGGCGGGCATGGACGATATGACCCTGTCGGGCCGGCTGGGTTCCGCCGTCAGCATACTCCTGGACGTGTCGCGCCCGTCAATGAGAGGCTGCCGGCCGCCATCCCTGGCCGCGCCTGCTGTCGGGGCGGCCTCGGCTTAATGCATCAAATCCAGTGCCACCGGATACAAGGACGCCACCAGCAGCAGCGCCATGCCGACGTTGAACGCGCGTACGGCCCAGGGCTTGTGCAGCACGCGGCGCAGCGCCGTGCCGAAGGTCACCCACACGCCGATGCTGGGCAGGTTGACCACGCCGCACACCACGGTGGCGATGACCAGGTTGGCAAAGAATCCGTTCTGAGGCGTGTAGGTGGCCACGACGCCCACCGCCATCACCCAGGCCTTGGGGTTGACCCATTGGAACGCGGCGGCTTGCAGGAACGTGAACGGTTTGCCGCGCGCTTCGCCATCTTCCATGTCGCCGGAATTGGCGATCTTCCAGGCCAGATACAGCAGGTAGGCCGCGCCGGCATATTTCAGCACCGTGTACAGCGCGGGTACCTGCTGGAACACCGACCCCAGGCCCACGCCCACCAGGAAGATCATCAAAGTGAACCCCAGGTTCACGCCCAGTAAATGCGGCAGGCTGCGGCGGAATCCAAAGTTCAGCCCCGACGAGGCCAGCATTACGTTGTTGGGCCCCGGCGTTATCGAGCTGACCAGCGCGAACAGCGCCAGCGGCCCCAACAGCGACGCGGAAGCCAGGGGCACGTCCGCCCAGTGGGTTGGGAACAGAGTCATTTTTTGGTCCTTACGATGGCGCGGCGTCCGCCGGCGATAACGGCGATCACGGTGGCGGCGAACACGAACGTCGACGCCTCCACGGATTCACCAAACAACAATGCGGCCGCCACGACAGTCAGGAACGGTTGCAACAACTGGACTTGTCCCACGCGGGCGATGCCGCCCACGGCCAAGCCGCGATACCACGCGAAGAACCCTAAAAACATAGATCCGAACGCCAGATACGCGCAAGCGGACACCACGGCCGCGCTGGGCCAGTGGGCCTGCGCCGCCATCCAGCCTACGGGCGCTACCACCACCGGCGCGCTGATCGCCAGCGCCCAGCAGATGGTGCGCGATCCGCCCAGCGTACGCGCCGCGCGGCCGCCTTCGGCGTAACCCATGCCGCCCAGCACCACGGCAACCAGTAGCCACAGATAGCCGGTGGTCAACGTGCCGTTGCCCTGGCGCAGCGCATACACCGTGACCAGGGCCGCGCCGGCCGTGGCCCAGGCCCAGAAGGCGGCTGACGGCCGCTCGCCACTGCGCAATGCGGCAAATGCGGCGGTCGACAGCGGCAGCAATCCATTGAACACCGCGCCCTGTGCGGACGGCACGGTCTGCATCGCCAGCGACGAGGCCAGCGGCCACCCCACCACAATGCCCAACGCCGCCAGGATGACGCCCGGCCATTCCTGCCGCGTCGGCCGTCGGCTACGCGTGATCCACAGCAGGGCCACTGCCGGTACGGCCGCCACCAACGCGCGCCCCAGGCCCACCAGCAGCGGCGCCAGTTCCGCGACGGCCAGCCGCGTCATGGGCAGCGTCAACGAAAAGACCAGTACACCCAGGAACCCGTAGCCATAGCCTTCCCAGACAGGGGGTGGCGCGGCGGGCGCCGTCTGGGCCGAGGGGTAAAGCGCGGATCGGGACATGATGGTTGCCAAAAAATTCTGAAAGGAACGGAAGAGTGGTTGCGGGCCATTCGTATTGCTGTCACTCTACGCATAGTTATCGGTACAGTACCGGTACACTTTTGCATATCACTTTAATCACTGGCCTGGTCCAAATCCCATGACAGTTGCTCCGCCTCCCCCTCCTGCCTCTTCCCTGCCCTGGATGCCAGTGCGTCAGGCCGACGCCTCGTTGGTCACGCAACTGGCCGATGGCCTGGCCCGCCGTATCGATGAACAGGGCCTGCGCCCGGGCACGCGCTTGCCTTCCATCCGCAAAATGGCCGAACAGTCGGGCGTCAGCCGCTTCACCGTGGTGGAAGCCTATGACCGCCTGGTCGCGCGCGGGCTGGTGCAGTCGCGACGCGGCGCGGGCTTCTTTGTGCGCGCACGCAGCGGCCCGCTGGCGGCGGTGGCCGCAGCGCCGGCCACGTCGCTGGCGCCGCCCGCGCGTATCGACATCGCCTGGTTATTGCGCAGCATGTTCCGCGAAACCAGTTCGCTGGGCATGCCGGGCGGGGCCGGTTTGCTGCCGGCTGACTGGCTGGACCCTGACATGGTGGCCGGCGCGGTGCGCGCGGTAGGTCGATCGGTGCGCGCGAATCTGGTCAGCTACGGGCACCCGCAAGGGTTCGCCCCGCTGCGCCAGCAGATCGCGGCGTCGCTGCAGAATGACGGCGTGCCCGCGCACCCCGAGCTGAATTTGCTGACCACGAACGGCGTCACCCACGGCCTGGACCTGATCGCTCGGCACTTCGTCAAACCGGGCGACACCGTATTGGTGGAAGACCCCGCGTGGTTCGTCATCTTTGGGCGCCTGGCGGCGTTTGGCGCGCGCCTGATCGGCGTGCCGCGCGGGCCGGACGGCCCCGACATCGCGCAACTGGAACAGCTTGCCGCCGAGCACAAGCCCAAGCTGTTCATCATCAACAGCGCCGTGCACAACCCCACCGGCCACACGCTGTCGGCCGGCTTGGCCTACGACATCCTGCGCATCGCCGAACGGCACGATTTCGTCATCGTCGAAGACGACACCTACGGCGAGCTGCATCCCGGCGGCGCGATGAAGCTGGCGGTGCTGGACCGGCTGAACCGCGTCATCCTGGTCAGCGGCTATTCCAAGATGCTGGCGGCCAGCCTGCGCGTCGGCTATGTGGCCGCCAACCCCGACATCCTGCAAAAGCTGGCCGACCTGAAAATGCTGGCCGGCCTGACGTCGCCGGAACTGGGTGAACGCGTGATCCACCGGGTGCTGATGGAAGGGCAATACCGCCGCCACATCGAGCGCGTGCGCGCCCGCGTGGACGAGGCTCGCCAGCGCTGCCTGAAAACGCTCTTGAAACTGGGCCTGACGGTGCCGCACGAACCGAACGCGGGCATGTTCGTCTGGGCCGATTGCGGCCGCGATAGCGAGGTGCTGGCGCGTGAAGCGGCTGACCAGGGGATGCTGCTGGCGCCGGGCACGCTGTTTTCACCGTCCCAGGCGCCGTCCACGATGCTGCGCTTTTCGGTGTCCATCGCGGACGACCGCCGGATCTGGACCCAATTGGAAAAACTGTTCGCTCAAAACGGCTCCTACAATCAATAATAGGCAGCTATCTATCTGAAGGAACCGCCATGCCCGCACCCATCAAACCCCTGACCGGCAATTTTGCCGTTGCGCCGCAGCTCGGCCCTGACGACATGGCCGATGTCGCAGCCGCCGGCTACAAAAGCGTCATCATCAACCGCCCCGATTTCGAAGGCGGCCCCGATCAGCCCACCGCCGCCGACGTCTCCAAGGCCGCCGAAGCGGCCGGCCTGAAGATCGAATATCAGCCCGTGGTCGGCAGCGCCATGACGGTGTCCGACGTGGTCCGATTCGCCGAATTGCTCAAGACGCTGCCCGGTCCCGTGCTGGCCTACTGCCGCACCGGTACGCGCTGCACCAACTTGTACGCCGCCGCGCAGCAGCTGGGCAGCTGAACCCAAGCTTGACGTGCATCAATGTCGCCGGGTTCCGTTGATGTGAACCAGGCGGCTTTTCCAGTAGCATAAAGATTCCTCTCAAACAGGAGCAGGCAAGATGTTCAAGAAGATCCTGATTCCCACCGACGGTTCGCCGCTGTCGGCCCAAGCCGCCAACGCGGGCATTTCGTTCGCCCGTTCGGTTGGCGCCGAAGTCGTCGCGCTGTACGTGACTCAGCCGTTCGCTGCCACCATCGGTTTCGACGGCATGGCCGCTGCGTACGCCATTACCGACGAAGACTACGAGAAGGCATCGGCCGAGCAAGCCGACAAGTACCTCAAGCAGATCACCGACCGCGCCGACACCGCCGGCGTCAAGTCCGAGGCGCGCGCCGTCTCCAACTTCAACGTTGCCGACGGCATCGTGCAAGCGGCGACCGACGCCGGTTGCGACCTGATCTTCATTGGCAGCCACGGCCGCAGCGGCCTGTCGCGCCTGCTGCTGGGCAGTGTCACGGCCAAGGTGCTGTCGCTGGCCACCACCGCCGTGCTGGTGTACCGCGTCAAGGAAGAAAAGAAGTAAGCGCGTAGCAGATAGCGCGCGCTTGATTCTCGCCGCCGCGTCCTGCGCGGCGCACCGAAGCCCCTCTACTACCCGAGGGGCTTTTTTTGTGCACGCAGGCAACGAAGGCGGGGCCGCGATGAGCGGGTGTCCCCGGACGAATCGTGAATCCTTATCGCGCGTAGTGGCAAAGCTTGAAAGTTGACGCGCCGCGCGTAATATTTACGCATCAGCGCGGGCGCGGTTACGCATTACCCCTACGAAACGCGGCATGGCGCCCGCCGCGGCAGCGCCCGGTCGGGCTTGCCGTACTGCCCAGTGGTTCCCTGCAAGGAAGAGGCCATGACCCGCAAGACGCGTATCGAGCTTTACCGCAATATCGGCATCAGCGCCCATATCGACGCGGGCAAAACGACGACCACCGAGCGCATCCTCTTCTATACCGGCATCACGCACAAAATCGGCGAAGTCCATGACGGCGCCGCCGTGATGGACTGGATGGAACAAGAGCAGGAACGCGGCATCACCATCACATCGGCTGCCACCACCGCCTTCTGGAAGGGCATGGCCGGCAATTATCCCGAACACCGCATCAACATCATCGACACGCCGGGCCACGTGGACTTCACCATCGAGGTGGAACGGTCCATGCGCGTGCTGGACGGCGCCGTCATGGTTTATGACGCAGTGGGCGGCGTGCAGCCGCAGTCGGAAACGGTCTGGCGTCAGGCCAACAAGTACAAGGTGCCGCGCCTGGCCTTCGTGAACAAGATGGATCGCGTGGGCGCGGATTTCCTGCGCGTGCAACGCCAGATCGCCGAACGCCTGAAAGGCGATGCGGTGCCGATCCAGCTGCCCGTGGGCGCCGAAGACCACTTCGAAGGCGTGATCGACCTGGTCAAGATGAAGGCCATCATCTGGGACGACGCCAGCCAGGGCGTGAAGTTCCAGTACGAAGACATCCCGCAAGCCATGCAGGCCGAGGCGCAGAAGTGGCACGACAAGATGGTCGAGAAGGCGGCCGAGGCCAATGAGACGCTGCTTGAAAAATACCTGTCCGGCGAGACCCTGACCGAAGAGGAAATCAAGCAAGGCCTGCGCGCGCGCACCATCGCCAACGAAATCGTGCCCATGCTCTGTGGCAGTGCCTTCAAGAACAAGGGCGTGCAGGCCATGCTGGACGCCGTGATCGACTACATGCCGTCGCCGGTGGATGTGCCCGCCATCAAGGGGCACGACGAGCGCGACCGTGAAATTGAACGCCATCCGGCTGATAACGAGCCGTTCTCGGCGCTGGCCTTCAAGATCATGACGGACCCGTTCGTCGGCCAACTGGTGTTCTTCCGCGTGTATTCGGGCGTGGTGAAGTCGGGCGACTCGGTCTACAACCCCATCAAGGGCAAGAAAGAACGCCTGGGCCGCATCTTGCAGATGCACGCCAACGAGCGGCGCGAAATCACCGAGGTGTACGCCGGCGACATCGCGGCGGCGGTGGGCATCAAGGACGTGACCACGGGCGACACGCTTAGCGATCCGGCCCACATCATCGTGCTGGAACGCATGGTCTTTCCCGAACCCGTGATTTCGCAGGCGGTGGAACCCAAGACCAAGGCCGACCAGGAAAAGATGGGCATCGCCCTGAACCGGCTGGCGCAGGAGGATCCGTCGTTTCGCGTGCGCACCGACGAAGAATCTGGCCAGACCATCATTTCGGGCATGGGCGAACTGCACCTGGAAATTCTGGTTGATCGCATGAAACGCGAGTTCAATGTGGAAGCCACCGTGGGCAAGCCGCAGGTGGCTTACCGCGAAACCATCCGCAAGGCCTGCAACGAAGTCGAAGGCAAGTTCGTCAAGCAGTCGGGCGGGCGCGGCCAGTACGGCCACGTGGTGTTGAAGCTTGAACCGCAGGAACCCGGCAAGGGCTACGAGTTTGTCGACGCCATCAAGGGCGGCGTGGTGCCGCGCGAATTCATCCCGGCGGTCGACAAGGGCATCCGCGAATCGCTCAATGCCGGCGTGCTGGCGGGCTACCCCGTCGTGGACGTCAAGGCAACGCTGTTCTTCGGGTCGTACCACGACGTGGACTCGAACGAGAACGCGTTCAAGATGGCGGGCTCGATGGCGTTCAAGGAAGGCATGCGCCGTGCGGACCCGGTGCTGCTGGAACCCATGATGCAGGTCGAGGTGGAGACGCCCGAGGACTTCACCGGCAACGTGATGGGCGATCTGTCCTCGCGGCGCGGCATGGTGCAGGGCATGGAAGACATCGCGGGCGGGGGCGGCAAGGTGGTGCGCGCCGAGGTCCCGCTGGCCGAGATGTTTGGGTATTCCACGTCGTTGCGTTCGCTGACGCAGGGGCGAGCCACCTACACGATGGAGTTCAAGCACTACGCCGAAGCACCGCGCCAGGTAGCGCAGGAGATCATCGCGGCCCAGGGCGCCGGCCGCTGACGCGGACGGGGCGACGCGCGCAGGGGCGTGGCGCGCGCCCGGGGCGTTGGTTTTGCGCTGGCCAAACCAGGCCGGCGCGAACGGCTGCCGCTTTCAGCCGCCGATGAATTCCTGAATGGCGTTGTTGAACACGCGCGGGTTGCCCAGGTTCATGCCATGGGACGAGCCCACCACCGTTACGCGGTGCGCGTGCGGCAGCCATTCGGACAAGGCGTCCAGGACAGCCGGATAGGGGGCGGGGCTTAACGCCCCACCGATCAGCAGCGTGGGCATCTTCAGGGTGCCGATCTGCTGTGGCGTCAGCGCTTCCGGCCTTTCGTCGGCCTGGCCAAACAGCGTGCCGACGTTGTCGCGCACCATCTCCTTGAACCACGGCACCATGCGCTGCCACGTGTTCGGCCCCGTTACCGTGTCCACGAACAGGGCCAGCCCTTCTTCGACGTCGCCTTGGCGGATCAGCGCCAATGCGCGTTGGCGAAAGCCGCCGCGCGCATCGTCGCCGCCGGGCAGGGGCAAGCCGGGGTCGGCCAGCGTCAGGCTGCGCACCGCGTCGGGCATGGCCAATGCCGCTTCCAGCGCGACGCGGCCGCCGCGCGAATGGCCCACCAGATGGGCGGGGCCGCCCGCCACGGTGTCGATAAATTCCAGCACGTCGGCGGCGTGTTGCTCAATCGAAAAGCCGTCGCCTTCACCGTCCCAGCTTTCCGGCCAATAGCGGCGCAGACATACCGCCAGCACGCGAAACGAGTTGCCCAGCGGTGCCATTTGCGACTTCCAGTAGCGGCAGTCGGACAGCGACCCGTGCACCAGCACCAGCGGCACGCCGCTGCCGTACTCGGTGTAGGACATGGCGTAGCCGCCGATCAAGGCGGTTTGCAGCGGAAGAACGGGTTCGGAACGCATGAGGGGCATAAACGGAAAAGCCAGGTCCGCATTCTAGCGTGGGCCGTGGCAAGGTTCCGCGCCAACGTCCGGCTACGCCCTGGAACGCCCGTGCACGCCCCGCGGGCGCCGCTGATAAACTCGTCATCGGCATTGAACAAGGCAGCGTCCGCAGCGCTGCCGCCCGTCTTTCATGGAGTACGCACGATGTCCCCCGAATCGCTTGCCGCGTTGCCCGAATCCGCCCAGCGTGTTGCCCGCCTGTTATTGGAAATCGGCCATGACAAGCCGGTGGTGGTCCTGCCGCAATCCGGCAGGACGTCGGCCGAGGCGGCGCAGGGCCTGGGTTGCGAGGTGGCGCAGATTGCCAAGTCCATCATTTTCCGACGCGCGTCCGACAACGCGCCGGTGCTGGTCATCGCCAGCGGCGCCAATCGCGTGGACGAAGCGAAGGTGGCCGAACAGGTCGGCGCGTTGGCCAAGGCCGATGCCAAGTTCGTTCGCGACATGACGGGCTACGCCATTGGCGGCGTGTGCCCCATCGGGCATGCCGTCAAGCCGGTCATGCTGCTGGACGCGGATTTATTCAATTACGACAGCCTCTGGGCCGCCGCCGGCCACCCGCACGCCGTCTTCAACCTGACGCCCAAGCAGCTCGCCGACATGACGGGCGCGCCGGTGGTCGACGTCGCCCAACGCGCCTGAGCGCGCCTGAACGCGTCCACGGCGGGCTAACGGGGGCGTTCGTTAAGCCCGTCGATCAGCACCTGGCGTAGCCCGCGCGAACACGCTTCGACACGGCCTTGCACGCCATACACCGCCGCCAGGGATTCGGGCGTGATCACGTCGGCAGGCGCGCCTTGCGCGTGCAGTCGTCCGTGCTGGATCATCACCGCGCGATCTGCGTGCTGCAAAGCCACGTTCAGGTCGTGCAGCACGATAACGCTGATCAGCCCGTGTTCCTGGGTTTCTTGTTTGAGCAGCCGCATCACGTGAAACTGGTAATTCAGGTCCAGCGCGGACAGGGGCTCGTCCAACAGCAGTACGCGCGGCTGGCGGATCAGCGCTTGCGCCAATCCCACCAGTTGCTTCTGCCCACCCGACAGCGCGTCCAGGTAATGCAGCGCAAGGTGGGCTATGCCCAGCCGCGCCAGCAGGCGGTCGATATCCGACAATTGCAGCGGCGGCGCCAGGGCGTCGCGGCTGGCCCTGGCCGCCACCAGCACCGATTCAAACACCCGCAGGTGCACGGCGGCCGGCAGGCTTTGCGGCAGATACACCATGTGGCGGGCGCGTTCGCCCACGCCCAGGCGGGTCATGTCCTGGCCATCCAGCATGACGCTGCCGCCGCGAGTGCGAACCAGCCCTGCCAATGCCTTGAGCAGGGTGGACTTGCCGCTGCCGTTCGGCCCGAGCAGGGCGGTGACTTCGCCCGCCACCAGCGACGGGATGGACAGCCCATGCAGGACGTCCTCGCGGCTATAGCCCGCGTTCAGATCGTGTACGTCCAGGGCGGCTTGCCGCGTCATGGCAGTTGTCGGCGCAACACGACCGCCACGAAAAAAGGAATGCCGACCAGCGCCGTCACAATGCCAACCGGCACGACGACGCCTGGCATCAGGTTTTTGGAAACGACGGAAGCCAGCGACAGAATCAGCCCGCCCACCAGCGCGCTGCCGGGCAGGTAAAAGCGGTGATCTTCGCCGAACAGCCGGCGTGCGATGTGCGGCGCGACCAGGCCGATGAAACCAATGGTGCCCACGAATGCCACCGCCAGCGCAGACAGCAGGCTGACACGCGCCAGCGCGGCAACCCGGACGCGGCGTACGTCCACGCCAAAGCTGGCCGCGCGATCTTCACCTAGCCGCAGCGCCGTCAGTTTCCACGACTGGCGCATTGCCAGGGGCATGGCCACGGCGACGGCCAGGGCCAGCACGCCGGCCGTTGTCCAGTTGGAGCGGGACAGGCTGCCCATGGTCCAGAAGACCAGGCTTTGCAGGGCCTCGGCGCTGGCCAGGAATTGCACCAGCGACACCAGGGCGTTGAACGAGAACACCATGGCGATGCCGAACAGCACCACCCCCGAGGTGTTCATGCCGCTCCAGCGCGCCACGACGTCCAGCAACAAAGCCGCAAACATCGCAAACAGAAAAGCGTTGCCGGCGATCAGCCAGGCGTCCGGAATGCCGGGCACGCCAAGCTGCAACACGATGGCCAGCGACGCGCCGAACGCCGCGGCAGACGAGACGCCCAGCGTGAAAGGGCTGGCCAGCGGGTTGTTCAAGATGGTCTGCATTTCGGCCCCGGCCAAACCCAGCGCCATGCCGACCAGCGCGGCCATCAGCGCGGAGGGCAGGCGTATGTCCCAGACAATGACGCGTACCGTCGCATCCGCCGACGCGGGCGTGGTCAGGGTCAGCCATAGCTCGCGCCATGGCAGGCCCGACGGGCCGATGGTGAAGTCAATCAGCAGCGCAATGAAAATCGCCGCCAGCAGCAGGGCGATAAGCCCCGCGCGGCGGCGCACGATGCGCCGATAGGCGCTGACCGCGCTTGCGGCGTTTGGCATTACTGCAGCAGTTGGAGGCGGCTCTTGGCCGTGCTGGCGGCTTGGGCGTTGGGGTAGTCGCGCACGATGCGTTGCAAGGTGGCCTTGGCGCCCGCGCGGTTGTTCAGTTCGATCTGACCGCCCGCGATGATGAGCAAGGCGTCAGGGGCGCGCGCGTTGTCGGGCGACTTCTGGACCATGGCGGTCAACTGTTCGATGGCGCCCTTGAAGTCTTTCATGCCGTAGCGGCTGCTTCCCAGGTAGAACTGCGCGCTGGGGGCCAGTTGGCTGTTCGGGTACAGGGCTGTGAAAGCGGCCAGCGATTCGGCGGCTTCCTTGTATTGGCCCTTGCGGAACAGGTCCATGGCGCCGTCATAGGCGGCTTGTTCCTGCGGATCGCCGGCGGCGGTGCCCGGCGGGTTGGTGCCGCTGGGGGCACCCGGCTTGGCGCTGGGCTGCTGGCGCGACACCAATTCGAGCTGGTCGCGCAACTGCGCGACTTCTTGCTGCAGGGATTGAATCTGATCAGCCAGTTGCAGCTTGGCCCGTTGGCTTTGCTCGTTCTGCTGCTGCACCTGCTGGCGCAAATCCAGGATGGCCTTGCGGGCCTCATCGTCGGAAAAAGCGTGGGCGGGCGCCGCCAATGCCGCAAGCACAAGGCCGGAGGCCACAATCAGAGGACGCAGGGACAGAACTTTATCGCGCATGAATATTCCCGGGTATAAAAACAAACGTCGGGACGGCCGGCTGACCGTCCCGACGCGTGGTAGGGCTCTTTGACTTAAGCGAAAAGCTTAACGCAGATAGTTGATATCGGCGCGGCGGTTTTCAGCAAAGTCGGCTTCCGACGTACCCGTCGACTTCGGCTTTTCTTTGCCGAAGCTGATGGTTTCGATCTGGTTGTCGCTGACGCCCAGCAGGGTCATCATGCGACGCACGGCGTCTGCACGACGCTGGCCCAGGGCCAGGTTGTACTCAGCACCGCCGCGTTCGTCGGTGTTGCCTTCGATCTTGACCTTCTGCTGCTGGTGCGAAGCCAGGTAGCGGGCGTGGGTTTCGACCAAGCCGCGGTACTGGTCCGACACGGTGTAGCTGTCGAAATCAAAGTACACCGAGCGCTGTTGCGCCAGGATGCTTTGGGGGTTAAAGGGATCAAGGATTTGGCCAGAGGCCGAAGATCCTTGGCCAGCGCCTCCGCCCTGACCCGCTTTATCGTCGAGAGGGACGGAGCTGCAAGCTGCCAGAGTGGCAGCCAGAGCGGCAATGGTCAGGCTTTTGGCAATGCGCGACTTCATGATAGTTCCTTTGCAAAGAGAGTCACACGTGTTATCGGGTAAATGGGCCCCAAGTCGGTTCACGTATTTCCCCGTTCAGTACCGAAAGCGTCTGCCGTACGCGGCCATCGCTCGAAACACCCGCAAGTACGCTACGTCCATTTTGGATGGCGGCGTAAAGGACTTGCATGCCATTCGGCGCGAAACTTGGCGACTGATCGTCACGACCATCAGTGATCAAGGATTCGGAGCCTGAGGACAGGTTCAACGACGCGATTCGAAACGCGCCGTCGCGTCTTGCAACGTAAAGCAGCGTCGATCCATCGGGGGAAATTCGGGGTGATATGTTGTAACCACCATTAAACGTGAGGCGGCGAGCTTCGCCACCTGTCGAGCCGGTCTGATAGATTTGCGGCCCGCCGCTGCGGTCACTCGTAAAGATAATGGAAGCACCGTCTGGCGTAAAGGTCGGTTCAGTGTCAATCCCGGGAGAACGCGTAACTCGCGTGGGATTGGCGCCATCCGACGCTCCAACGATGTAAATTTGCGACAAACCATCGCGCGTCAGGGCCACGGCCAGCTTGGAGCCGTCGGGCGACCAAGCGGGTGCGCTGTTGTTGCCCTTGAAGTTCGCAACCGGTACGCGGGCGCTGGTAGCCAGCGTGTGCACGTAAACAACGGGCTTGCCGGACTCGAAGCTCACGTAGGCCAGCTTGGATCCGTCGGGCGACCACGAGGGCGAAATGATGGGCTCGCGCGAGCGCAGCGCAACTTGCGGGTTTTGCCCGTCGGCGTCGGCCACTTGCAGTTCGTAGGTGGCACCCTTCTTCAGCACGTAGGCGATGCGGGTCGAGAACACGCCGCGAACGCCGGTGATCTTTTCGTAGATGCGGTCAGCGATCTGGTGAGCGACGCGGCGCAGTTCCTGCTCCGTGCCCGAAAATGCCACGCCATCCAGCTGACCTTTCTTGACCGTATCGGCCAGGCGGTAGCGGACGTCGTAGCGGCCATCGGCGCCACGGGTGATGCTGCCATATGCCAGGAAGTCGGCGCCTTTGCCGCGCCAGTCGTCATGGGCGATGGGGGAATCAACATTCAAGCCGGAGCCCGCGGCGTTGATCAGGCGGAACTGGCCCGTGCGGGTCAGGTCGGCGCGAATCACTTCGGCCAGGGCGCGGCCGTGGGTGTCGTCAACGGCAAAGTCGGCGATCGCTACCGGATATTGCGTGGCGCCGGTGCCGGAAATATCGACACGCAGTTGCGCATGGGCGGGCTTGGCGGCCATCAGGCACAGCGCAAGCATCAGCAAACCGAGCCCATACGATCGCCAGAGAGCGAGGAGGGAACCTCGTCGGCTATAAGCGGGAGTCATATTCATCAATCTCCTGTCAATCATACATTTTGTGCACTACGTCAATGAACTTGTCGTAGCCGCCCGTGGAGGGCTTGGGGAAGGGGTTGCAGCGGCGGATACCGGTTTCGACCGCGCGGTCGAATGCCGGGTTGCCCGAAGAATCGGTCAGGGTCACGCCGTTAACCTTCCCGTCAGTGCCTAACTGTACCCGGTATTGTGCGGTCGGATTGGCCGAGCCGTTGCGCGGCGGGGGCTGGTAAGCCACGCCGGGAAGGATGCAGGCGCGGACCTTGGCGGCGTAGCCATTGTCGCGTCCGCCGCCCGCCTGGTTGCGGTCTGCCGTGCCGCCGGGAATGCCGGCAGCGCCCAGCGCGTCGTTGCGGAATGCATCCTTAAGCGCCTTGTCGGCAGCTGCCTTCTTGGCGGCGGCGGCTTTCTCGGCAGCGGCCTTTTCGGCAGCGGCTTTGTCAGCGGCCGCCTTTTCGGCAGCAGCCTTGTCGGCAGCAGCCTTTTCAGCGGCAGCCTTCTTGGCGGCGTCTTCCTTGGCCTTTTTCTCGGCGGCAGCCTTGTCGGCAGCGGCCTTTTCAGCAGCTTTCTCGGCAGCGGCCTTGTCGGCCGCGGCCTTTTCAGCGGCCGCCTTCTCGGCAGCGGCCTTCTCAGCCGCCTGGCGTTCTTGCTCCAGGCGCTTCTTTTCTTTCAGTTCTGCCTGCTTGCGCTCTTCTTCAAGGCGCGCCTTTTCCTTGGCCTCAGCAGCCTGCTTTGCCTTTTCTTCCTGCTCGCGCTTTTTCTTGGCTTCCTGGATGGCGATCTCGGGATCGACTTCCTCGGTCTTGGGCTGAGCCGCGGGCTCGGGCTTCGGAGGAGGGGGAGGCGGGGGAGGGGGCGGCGGCTCGGGCGCCTTTTCGGGCTCGGGCTTGGGCTCGGGTTTAGGCTGCGGCTTGGGCTGTTCGGGTTGCGGCGTGGGCGGCGGGGCGACGGGCGAATTGCCGTCGGCCCAGAGCTGGACTTCGACGGGGCCGGGGGCCTCCGTGCGCCAGTTCACGCCAAAAATCAGGGCGACGAGCAGCAGCAAGTGCACCGCCACGGCCAGAATGAGCGCATTCCGGTTGTCGTTGTTGGGCGGGGTGGCCGGTGGGCCGCTGCGGTGTCGAATAATGGGTGGCGTCATGGGCGTTGCATGCCGGCAAAGCCGGCGGAAGGCGGCGCGTTAGCGTTTTTTCGCGGATGCGGGCTGGGACGTGCCTGCGGCGGACTGGTCCACCAGCAAGCCCAGGCGGGTGATGCCGTTGGTGCGTAGCTCGTCCATCACCTTGACGACCGTCTCATAGGGCACCTTGCCGTCGGCGGCGATCACCACCGGCGTTTCCGCGGTAATACGCGAACGCACCTGCGCCACGAGCTCGGGGCGGGCGATGTCTTGCATCGTTGCGCCGGGCTCGCGCATGCGCAGCGCGATCTTGCCGTCTTCAGAGATCTGCACTTCCAGCGGCTTGACCGGCACATCCGAGGCCGCGCCAACCGAAGGCAGCTGGATCAGCCCGGGCGTGATCAGCGGAGCGGTCACCATGAAGATGACCAGCAGCACCAGCATCACGTCGATGTACGGCACCACGTTGATGTCGGCCTTCATGCGGCGGCCGGACCTGCCGCGTGAGCTTACCGAGGGCATTAGCGCACCTGCCGTTGCAGAATGTTCAGGAATTCGTCGACGAAGCTATCGAAACGGATCGAGATGCGGTCGATGTCGTTCGTGAAGCGGTTGTAGGCGACCACGGCGGGAATGGCGGCAAACAGGCCGATGGCGGTGGCGATCAGCGCTTCGGCGATGCCGGGAGCCACCGAAGCCAGCGTGGCTTGCTGCATGTTCGACAGGCCGATGAAGGCGTGCATGATGCCCCAGACCGTACCCAACAGGCCGATGTAAGGCGACACCGAACCGGCCGAGGCCAGGAAGTTCAGGTGCGATTCCAGCGCGTCCATTTCGCGCTGGTAGGCGGCGCGCATGGCGCGGCGCGGGCCGTCCAGCAATGCGGTGGCGTCGCCGGCCGAATTGCCGCGGCGCGCTTTCAGGAATTCGGTCATGCCGGCATCGAAGATGCGGGCCAGGGCGCCTTGTTCGTCGCGGCGCGACGCCACGGCCTGTTGCAGCATGGACAAGTCACCGCCCGACCAGAAGTCGTCTTCAAAACGGCGGGTTTGGGTATGGGCCCGCTTGATGGCAAGGCGCTTGGCGAAAATGTACGTCCAGGACATGATCGAAATGCCCAACAGCATCAACATGATCAGCTGGACCGGCACGCTGGCGTGCGAAATCAGCGAAAGCAACGACATGTCGTTGGTGACTTGCATGGTTATTCCTGAATGAATTCCAGTTTTGCGCGAACGGCGGCTGGCAACTCTGCCGGCCGCATGTGAATGGCGTCGACACAGCAGACTTGGATGTTGCCTTCGGCAAGCAGTTCCCCGTCGCGTTCCGCGCGCTGCGCGAAGTGTATCGAAGCGCGGCCGAGTTTGGTGATTCGGCTGCGTATGGTAAGCAAATCGTCCAGTTTGGCCGGTTTCCGGTAGGACATGTCCAAGGAGCGGACAACGAATAAGCGTTGTTCGTCAACGGCCAGCCCGGACTGGTTGACTCCCAGGGCGCGCAGCCACTCCGTGCGGGCGCGCTCCAGGAATTTCAAGTAGTTGGCGTAGAAAACCACCCCGCCCGCATCCGTGTCTTCGTAATAGACACGGACTTGCAGCAGGGATTCGTTGGACTTCGGATCGGTCACGGTGCGGGTAGGCAATGAAGCGGGTCGGGACGCGGTAAAGTCCGTATCTACTATAGGGTTTAAAGGGTGTCGAGTTTCGTCAGCACCGCTTCAAGCGCGGACTCTACCGGAATCTTGGCAGCTTCGGTTTCCCGACGCGCTTGCAATTCCACCACACCATCGTTCAAGCCGCGTTCTCCAACTGTTACACGCAGCGGTGCGCCGATCAATTCCCACTCGGCGAACATGACGCCGGGCCGAGCATCGCGGTCATCAAGAATGACGTCCACGCCGCGCGCCAGCAGGGATTCATAGAGCTTCTGCGCGGTGTCACGCACCGTTTCACTTTTGCCCCAGCCCACCGGGCAGATAACCACTTCAAAAGGCGCGATCGCGCGGGGCCAGATGATGCCGCGCGCGTCATGGTTTTGCTCGATGGCAGCACCCACGATGCGGGTCACGCCGATGCCGTAGCAGCCCATTTCCAGCACCGCCGGCTTGCCGGTCTCGTCCAGGAACGTGGCCTTCAAGGCTTCGGAGTACTTCTTGCCCAGGTAGAAGACGTGGCCCACTTCGATGCCGCGCTGGATGGACAGCGTGCCCTTGCCGTCCGGCGACGGGTCGCCCGCGACGACGTTGCGCAGGTCGGCCACCAGTTCGGGCTCGGGCAGGTCGCGACCCCAGTTCACGCCCTGGATGTGGAAATCTTCTTTATTGGCGCCGCAGACGAAATCGGCCATGTTGGCGACCGTGCGGTCGGCGATCACGTGCACCGGCTTGGCCGTCTTGACGGGGCCAAGGTAGCCCGGCTTGCAGCCGAAGTACTCGACGATTTCGCTTTCCGTGGCAAAGCGGAAGCCCGCCAGGCCGGGCAGCTTGCCCGCCTTGATTTCATTCAGTTCGTGGTCGCCGCGCAAGAGCAGCAGCCAGATGTCGACGCGGCCCTTGTCGCCGTCGGTGGCAAGCACGATCGATTTGATCGTCTTGTCCAGCGGCAGCCCCAACAGCTTGGCCACGTCTTCGCACTTGGCCGCGCCCGGCGTTGCCACGTCGGCCATGGCTTGCGTGGCCGCACCCCGGGTGGGGTACAGCGACACGGCTTCGGCCAGTTCGATGTTGGCGGCGTAGTCGGTTTCGGCGTTGTAGACCAGCAGGTCTTCACCGGTGTCGGCAATGACCTGGAATTCGTGGCTGCGCGTGCCGCCGATGGAGCCGGTATCGGCAGCCACGGCGCGGAATTGCAGGCCCAGGCGGCCGAAGATACGCATGTACGCGGCGTACATGGTGTCGTAGCTCTTGAGCGCGCCGGCTTCGTCGCGATCAAACGAATAGGCGTCCTTCATCGTGAATTCGCGGCCACGCATCAGCCCGAAGCGCGGACGGCGTTCGTCGCGGAACTTGGTCTGGATGTGATAGAAATTCAGCGGCAGCTGGCGATAGCTGTGAATTTCATTGCGCGCGATGTCGGTGATGACTTCCTCGGACGTAGGCTGCAGCACGAAATCGCGCTGGTGCCGATCCTTGATGCGCAGCAGCTCGGCGCCGTATTGCTCCCAGCGGCCCGATTCCTGCCAGAGTTCGGCGGGTTGCACCACCGGCATCAGCAGCTCGATGGCGCCCGACGCGTTCATTTCTTCCCGGACGATCGCCTCGACCTTGCGGATGATCTTCAGCCCGAGGGGCATGTAAGTGTAGATGCCGCCCGCGAGCTTGCGGATCATCCCGGCCCGGGTCATCAGCTGGTGGCTGGCGACTTCGGCTTCGGAAGGGGCTTCTTTGAGGGTGTTGATGTGGTAGTTGGATGCGCGCATGTTTAAAGGTGGCAGCAGATACGTATAATCGACTGTAATTGTATTGAATTCGGTGGGGGTGGCCCATGCTTGACCGCGAAGGCTACCGCCCCAATGTCGGCATCATTCTCGTCAACAGTCGAAACGAGGTCTTTTGGGGCAAGCGTATCAGGGAACATGCATGGCAGTTCCCCCAGGGCGGCATCAAATATGGCGAAAGCCCGGTGCAGGCCATGTATCGCGAACTCCATGAAGAGGTGGGCTTGAAGCCCGAGCATGTCCGTATTTTGGGGCGTACACGCGATTGGTTACGTTATAACGTGCCCGATCACTTCGTCCGGCGTGAGTGGCGTGGCCACTATAAAGGACAAAAACAGATTTGGTTCTTGTTGCGCCTGGTGGGACGTGACAGCGATGTGTGCTTGCGCGCGACGCAGCATCCGGAATTCGATGCCTGGCGCTGGAGCCAGTATTGGGTGCCCCTGGACGCTGTCATCGAGTTCAAGCGCGACGTCTATACCCAGGCGTTGAACGAGTTGTCGGCGATCCTCTTTCGGCGTCATCACGAAACCCGCTATCTGCGCCAACGCGTGCACGGACAGCGGGCAGCAGAGAATTTGCCCGAAGGAACGGACGGTCATGCGCATATTGTTGGTTGAAGACGAACGGGACATGGCGTCCTGGTTGATGCGCGCGCTGGCCCAAAGCGGGTTTGTGCCGGACCACGCGGCAGATGCCCGCACCGCCGAAGCCTTCATGGCGGGCACGGAATATGACGCCATCGTCATGGACCTGCGCCTGCCCGACAAGCACGGTCTGGTCGTCCTGCGCGAAATGCGCAACCGCGACGACCGCACGCCGGTCTTGCTGCTTACCGCCCAAGGTGCGCTGCAAGACCGGGTGCGCGGGCTGAATCTTGGCGCGGACGATTTCCTGACCAAGCCCTTTGCCCTGGAAGAACTGGAAGCGCGGCTGACCGCCCTGGTGCGTCGCAGCCGCGGCCGCCAACATCCCCGCCTGCAATGCGGCTCGCTGTCCTACGACAGTGAAAGCCGCGCGTTCACATTGGACGGCTCCCTGCTGTTCCTGACCCCGCGCGAACATGCCGCCCTGGCGGCATTGCTGACCCGCAGTGGCTACCCCGTGGACAAATCCCAGCTATTCGGCAAGGTCTTCACGCACGATAGCGAAGCCAATCCGGACGCCATCGAGGTCGTGCTGCACCGGCTGCGTAAGAAACTGGCCGGCAGCGACGTCCGTATCGTCACCGTTCGCGGCTTGGGCTACATGCTGGAAAGCGTGGCCAGCGAGTCCACGGAAACCTAAGTGAGCCTGCGGATCCCCGGGTTGCCGCGTGTGGGCATCCGCGCGCTGCTTATCATCTTGCTGCTGCCCGGCGTGGTGGTGCTGTTGGTCATCGACAGCCTGAACGACTACCGCACATTGTCCGAGATCACCAACGAAGCCTATGACAGCGCGCTGGTCGAGCCCGCGCGCGTGCTTGAAAGCAGCTTGGAATTCACCCCGGACGGCAATCTGCAAGTGGCCACGCCGCTGTACGCGCAAGTCATGCTGGAATCCCGGGCGGGCCTGCGCAAGTACTTCCGCATCGAACAGATGGACCCGCCCGTGCCCGATGGCTCGCCCGTGCCCACCGAGCAGGGCAAGACCCTGTTGGGCATGCCGGAAATGCCGCGGCCTCCAAGCTGGCCCCGCTCTAACGGCCAACCTATTTTCTACGACGGCGTCTACCGTAACGATCCGGTCCGGGTCGTGGCGGTGGTGCGTGACCTGTACTACCAGGGCCTGCATCGGCAAGTGATGGTGGTGGTGGCCGAAAGCACGGGCAAACGGATCGAAGCCGAGAACAACGCGCGTCGCCAGGAAATCTTGCGCGACGCCCGCATGCTGGCGCTGGTGGTGGTGCTGGTGTGGTGGGGCGTGTCATGGGCGCTCAAGCCCTTGCGGCGCCTGCGTGCCGACATCCGCAACCGGCGGCCCGATGACCTGACACCGCTGGACGCCTCTCGTGTACCCAGCGAAGTGGCGCCGCTGGTCGACGCCGTCAATCACCACATCGCCCGATACCGTCGTGTGCTGGACGAACAATCGCATTTTCTGGCCGATGCCTCGCATCAGCTGCGCACGCCGTTGGCCATCATGTTGACCCAGGCGCAATACGCGCTTCGTGAACGCGACCCCGCCCGTACGCGCGAAGGGCTGCGCGCCATTGTTGACCAGTTGGGCCGCACCCGACGCTTGACCGAGCAGCTGCTGTCGCTGGCGCATGCCAACCAGGCGGAACCCCTGCCGCGCCAACTGCTCGACATGAATGCGGTGTCACGCGAAGTGGTGCTGCAATACCTGCCCTTGGCGCACGAAAAGCAGCAGGACCTGGGCTGGGTGCAGGCGGGTTCCGAAGAAGGGCAGGAGACGTCCGCCCCAGTGTCGGGCAACGAAGCCGAGCTGCATGAAGCGCTGTCCAACCTGGTGCACAACGCCATCAACTACGCGCCCGCGGGCGCTCGCATCACGGTGTCGGTCAGCCGCCTTGAAAGCCGCGCCGAGGTCTCGGTGTCGGACAACGGGCCGGGCCTGGACCCGGTGCTGCGCAGCCGCGCCTTTGCGCGATTTGAGCGGGTCGGCACGGACAAGCCGGTGGCGTCATCGGGGTCCGGGCTGGGTCTGGCGATTGCGCGGGCCTATGCCCGCCGCAACGATGGCGACATCGAACTGCGGGACGGCGAGCGCAACGCTCAGGGCGGCGTCGGGCTGGCATCGGTGTTGTGGCTACCGTTGGCGCCGACGGTTTCGCAGTACCCGCGTCCGCTTGATGTGGACTTGAAAGGCGAGCAATAAGCCTTACCGCCTGCCGCCGCCTGCCCCCCGCTGGCTACCGCCTTTCAAATTTTTTTCTTGTTTCCCCCTTTCCCTAGTTGCCGCTCCTCAGGGATAACCCCCGAATTCAGGAAGGCGACAGCGCACAGAAAGCGAATTAGCAGCTTCCCTCCGTAATCTGCGCTCCGGTTCGTTGTAAAGGGCCGGGCGAGGCTCGTGTCGAGCGGCGCATCAAGGGCCGGCACGGTCCTGCACCGGAAGGAGGAAGCAAGTGCAAAAAAATATCAACAGAAAGGACTACTACGGCGGCGCGCTGATGGTCCTGATCGGGTTGGGGGCGATATACGGCGGCACCGACTATCACATCGGTTCGCTGAGCCACATGGGACCCGGGTTTTTCCCCGCCGCATTGGGTGGCCTGCTGGCGTTGACCGGTGTGCTGATCGCGATATCCGCGCGCTCGGGCGATGCCACGCCGCCCGCGCCGGGCGACGGCCACGCACATGGTTTGCCGGACATGCGCGGCAGCGCCTGCATCCTGCTCGGCATCCTGGCGTTCCTGCTGCTGGGCCACTACGGCGGCCTGCTGCCGGCCACCTTCGCCATCGTATTCATCTCGGCGTTGGGTGATCGCAAGAACACCATCAAGCAAGCAATTCTGTTGTCGGTCGCCATGTCCGCGATCGCGGTCGTCGTTTTCTGGTGGGCGCTGCAATTGCAGCTGCCGCTGTTTCGTTGGGGTTGAAGCGCCATGATCTCTCAATCTTTGATGGACCTTTGGTACGGCTTCGGCGTTGCGTTCCAGTGGCACAACCTGATGTGGTCGTTCTTTGGCGTGCTGGTCGGAAACCTGATCGGCGTGTTGCCCGGCATGGGCGCCTTGTCGGCGATCTCGATCCTGTTGCCGCTGACCTACGTCATGCAGCCCGTGCCCGCCATTCTGATGCTGGCCGGTATCTTCTACGGATCGCAATATGGTGGCGCCATCGGCGCGATTCTGCTCAACCTGCCTTCGCACCCGCCGCACGCGGTCACCTGCCTTGACGGCTACCCCCTGACCAAACAAGGCAAGGGAGGGACCGCGCTGGGCATCACGATGATCTGTTCGTTTTTCGCGGCCTCGGTCGGCATCATCGTCATGATCTTCGCGTCGCCCTTGCTGGTGGAAGTGGCCTTCAAGTTCGGCCCGACCGAGATCTTCTCGATCATGCTGCTGGGCTTGCTGGCGGGTGCGACGATGTCGCGCGGCTCGCCGCTGAAGGGCGTGGCGATGACGCTGTTCGGCCTGATGTGCGGCGTGGTCGGCACGGATGTGAACACCGGTACCATCCGCTTCTCGTTCGGCCTGCTGGACTTGTCCGACGGCCTGGAACTGGTCGCGATTTCGATGGGCCTGTTCGGCGTGGCCGACTTCCTGATGAGCGTCAATCGCATGACCATCATCGGTAGCGGCGCCAAGCTGCGCATTCGCGACATGCGGCCGTCCAAGCAGGAATTGAAGACGGCTTTCTGGCCGATGGTTCGTGGTACGGCGGTGGGTACGCTGTTTGGCGCCATGCCGGGCACGGGTCCCACCATCACCACCTTCGTCGCCTATGCGCTGGAACGCAAGATCTCGAAGACGCCCGAAAAGTTCGGCACCGGCATGATCGCCGGCGTGGCGTCGCCGGAAGCGTCGTCGCACTCGAAGACGCAGGTCGACTTCATTCCCACGATGAGCCTGGGCATTCCCGGCGACGCGGTGATGGCGTTGATTCTGGGCGCCTTGCTGATCCAGGGCATCCAGCCGGGTCCGCAGCTGATCACCGAGCATCCGGACATTTTCTGGGGCCTGATCGCCAGCTTCTGGGTGGGTAACGTGCTGCTGATGGTGCTGAACGTGCCGCTGATCGGCGTGTGGGTCAAGTTGCTGCAAGTGCCGTACCGCTATCTGTTCCCGTCCGCGCTGTTCTTCATTGCAGTGGGCGTGTTCAGCACGCAAAACAGTCTCTTCCAGATTTGGGAAGTGCTGGCCTTCGGCGTGATCGGCGCGATCTTGATGACGCTGGAATTCTCGGTGGCGCCCATCCTGCTGGGCTTCGTGCTGGGCCCCATGGTGGAAGAGAATTTCCGCCGTGCCCTGCTGCTGTCGCGCGGGGATCTGATGGTGTTCGTGCAACGCCCGATCAGCGCGTGGTTCATCGCCGCCAGCGCCTTGCTGATCCTGCTGCAAGTGTGGGCGTTCGCGCGCCGTGGCAAGGGCAAGGACAAGACCAAACCGGAAGTGCCGCAAACGGTTTAAGCGGCGCTTGCATCCGTACAACGACGGCCCGGCTTCATGCCGGGCCGTTTGATTTGTGTGACGCCATCCTGCATGCTTGCGGTTTCCGAAACGCCTTGCAGAGCCGCCAACATGCATATTCTTTTCGCTTGCCCTCACCACGATCCCGACGTTTGGGTGCCGCCTTTGGAAGCCGCGATGCCCGGGTGCCGCATCTCGGTGTGGAATCCCGATGGCCCGCCGTCAGGCGCCGAAGTGGCGCTGGTCTGGCGTCCTCCGGCAGAGCTTTTCAAGCACGAGACGGGCATCACGACGCTGTTCAATCTGGGGGCGGGCGTAGACGCTCTGTTGAAGATGCCCGAGATTCCCGAGCACGTGCGTATCGTGCGCCTGGAAGACGCCGGCATGTCGGTGCAGATGGCCGAATATGCGTTGTACGCGCTGCTGCGCGTGTCGCGTGATTTCCGGGCGTTTGACGAAGCGCAGGCCCGTCAGCATTGGGACACGCGTGAAGGCACCGCACAGTCGGATTGGCCGGTGGGCGTGTTGGGGCTGGGTCAGGTGGGCGCGCGTGTGGCGCAAACCCTGGCGGAATTTGGCTACCCGGTGGCCGGCTGGTCGCGGTCGCCGCGCGAGATTGCCGGCGTCGAATCGTTTGCCGGCGAAGCCGCGCTGCCGGCCTTCCTGGCCCGCACGCGCTTTCTGGTCAATGTGTTGCCACTGACGCCCGACACGCGCGGCATCCTCAACCGCGAGACGCTGTCGCAATTGCTGCCCGAGGCGCACCTGGTCAACGTCGGCCGTGGCGAGCATCTGGTTGAAGAGGATCTGGTGCAGATGCTTGAAGAAGGCGAGATCGCCGGCGCGACGCTTGACGTTTTTCACACCGAGCCGCTGCCCCGCGATCATCCTTTCTGGCGCGACCCGCGCGTGCACGTCACGCCGCACATCGCGGCCCGTACGTTGCGCGACGAAAGCATCGAGCAGATTGCGGGCAAGGTCGCTCAACTGATGCGCGGCGAAGCCATCACCGGCGTGGTCGAGCGCACGCGCGGCTACTGAGTCGCGGGCGTCACGGCTTTTTCCAGCCGCTGGTACATCGAAGGCAGGCGTTGCGACAGGAAATCCAACAGCGTCCGGACGGCGGGCATCATGCCCCGCCGCGATGGATAGATGCAATGGACGATGCCCTCCGGCGATTGCCATTGCGGCAGCACCGGCACCAACTGGCCACGGCGCAGCTGTTCTTGCGTGGCGATAGACGGCAAGAGTGCAATGCCACGCCCACGCACGGCTGCTTCGGTCAGCACAATGAAGTCGTTGCACGATAGCTGCGGCTTCAGCTCGATCTGCACTTCTTCGCCCTTGTCATTGCGCAGCGGCCATCGCACTTCGTTCTGCGGGTCGGAAAAGCTCAACGTGGTGTGCGAGGCCAGATCTTGCGGTGTGTCCGGGCTGCCCCGGCGCTGCAAGTAGCCGGGGCTGGCCACCAGCGTGCCGCGCGCCGTGCCCAGATGGCGCACGACCAGCTCGGCGTCGGTGTCCAGCTTGGTTCGGACTCGCAACGCCAGGTCCACGCCTTCTCGGATCAGGTCAACCCGCCGGTTCGTTACCAGCAACTGCACGGAAATTGCCGGCCACGCATCCAGGAATTCGGGCAACAGCGGCGCCAGCACGTCCTGCGCAATCGACACCGGGCAACTTACGATGACGGGGCCGGCCGGTTCCGCTTGCAGTTGGCGCATGGCGTCGTCGGCGGCGCGCGCGGACGCCGCCATTTCACGGCAGTAGTGCAGATACCGTTCCCCGGCGGAAGTCAGCCGCAGGCGTCGTGTCGTGCGTTGCAGCAGGCGTACGCCCAGGCTTTCCTCCAAATGCGAAATCCGCCTGGATAGGCGGGATTTGGGAATGTCCAACGCGCGGGCGGCGGCGCTGAATCCGCCCTGCTCAACGACTTGGGAAAAGTAATAGAGGTCGTTTAGATCTTGCATGATTGTTCTATTCCTGGAACGAACAGTTCATCATATCCCGGTTTATGCGAATAATGAACCGGTCTACAGTGACGCCATGCATTCGGGATCTGCGACCGCCACCCGGCGCCCAGCCCCAGTCCGGATTTCCCTTTGAACCGGATGTGGCGCTGTCAGATTCCGACGCCCGCCCCTGGCGGGCCAACTGGAGAAATTCGCTATGAAGACCCTTGTTATCCTTTCCTCGATCCTCGGCAACCGTTCGCACAGCAAGGAATTGGCTGACCACCTGATCGCCCGCCTGAAGGCCGCCAACCCCGCCGCCAGCGTGAAAGTTCGCGACATCGGCGCACAACCGATTCCGTACTTTGACGGCAACACGGCCGGTGCGTTGTTCACGCCCGCCGATGCCCGCACCGTGGAACAGCAACGCATCGTTGAGTTGAGCGATTCGCTGGTCGCGGAACTGATGGAAGCCGACCGCATCGTGTTCGCCGTGCCCGTGTACAACTTTAATTTGCCGGCGCAGTTCAAGAGCTACCTGGACTACGTGGCCCGCGCTGGCGTCACGTTCCGTTATACGCCCGAAGGCGTGCCGGAAGGCCTCGTCAAGGGTAAGCAGGTGTTCGTGTTGACGGCCCGCGGCGGCAAGGCCGAAGGCACGCCGTCCGACACGATGACGCCGTACCTGCGCCAGATGCTGGGTTTCCTGGGCATGGACGCCGTGACGTTCATCGCGGCCGAAGGCATGGCGATGGGCGAAGTGGCAGCCTTGGAAGGGGTGACCTTGGCCAAGCAGCGCATCGATGCACTGGTCCTGGATTCGGCACCGGCGGGCGTGGCAGCCTGATCGCGGGATGCAGGCAGTCACGGGTGTCGTGATGTTGTGATGCCATGATGTAGAAACAAAAGGCGAGCCAACCGGCTCGCCTTTTTTGTCGCCGCGTTCCGGCGACGTTACCCGCGCAACGCTCAGTCGCGCAGGCGCTTCACCAGGCTGGAAGTATCCCAACGACCCCCGCCCATTTTTTGGACGTCGCCATAAAACTGGTCCACCAATGCCGTCACCGGCACACGGGCGCCGTTGTTGCGGGCCTCGGCCAGCACCAACCCCAAGTCCTTGCGCATCCAGTCGACCGCGAATCCGAATTCGAATTTGTCGTCGACCATGGTGCCGCCCCGGTTCTCCATCTGCCAGCTTTGCGCGGCGCCCTTGCTGATCACGTCCAGCACCAGCTTCATGTCCAGATCGGCAGCCTGGCCAAACGCCACGGCTTCGGACAAGCCCTGCACGATGCCCGCAATGCAGATCTGGTTGACCATCTTGGCCAATTGGCCAGAGCCCGGGGGGCCTACCAACGTGACCGCGCGGCCGAAGCTCTGCGCCACCGGCTTGATGGCGTCGAACACCGCGGCTTCGCCGCCGCACATGATGGTCAGAACGCCGTTGACGGCGCCGGCCTGTCCGCCCGAGACAGGCGCGTCCACGAAGTTCAGGCCCAGATCCTTGGCCTGTGCGTAGAGCTCGCGGGCAACGTCGGCTGACGCGGTGGTGTGATCGACGAACACGGCGCCCGGCGCCATGCCCGCAAAAGCGCCGTCAGGCCCCAGGACCACACTGCGCAGGTCGTCGTCATTGCCCACGCAGGCAAACACGATTTGTGCGCCGGCCACGGCTTCACGTGGCGTGGCTGCGTGGCCGCCGCCGAATTCAGCGGCCCAGGCTTGCGCCTTGGCGGGCGTGCGGTTGTACACCGTCACGGTGTGGCCCGCGCGGGCCAGGTGGCCAGCCATGGGCAGACCCATGACGCCCAGGCCGAGAAAAGCGACTTTCTGGGCTACGACCGCGTCGTAGCTCTTGGTACCGATCGTTGCCATGCAGGAAACTCCGCTCTATGTGAGTAAGGTCTGTCCGAGGACACTAACCTTAACGCAATCAAAAGCCGGCGGCGAGTCCATCGCGTCGGCTATCGCTGGCGCTGACATAGCCATCAACGGCAGGATCCCCCAGCCGCCAGATGAACTGACCGGATCCGAAGTCCATGTAAGGGTCGTCCACGCTTTCCAGCACGTGGCCACGCGCGCGCAGGCCTTGCGCCACCGCGGTCGACAGAGTGGGTTCGGCGTCGATGGTCAGCCCGTGGTTCCACTTCCAGCGCGGTGCGTCGCAGGCGGCTTGCGGCTGCTGGCCGTAGTCCAGCATGCGCACCAGCGTCTGCACCTGCCCCTGCGGCTGCATGTTGCCGCCCATGACGCCAAAGCTCATTACCGGCGCGCCGTCCCGCATCAGAAACGCCGGAATGATGGTGTGAAAAGGGCGCTTACCGCCGGCCACCACATTCGGGTGCTCTGGGCGGGTGCTGAAGCAGTGCCCGCGATTTTGCAGGCTGACGCCGGTGCCAGGCACCACCACTCCCGAACCGAAGCCCATATAGTTCGATTGAATGAAGCTGACCATCATGCCGCTCTTGTCGGCGGTGGTCAGGTACACCGTGCCGCCTTGCGGTGCATGGCCGGACAGGAAGTCCTGGGCCGCGTTTCGACTGATCAGGCGTGCGCGTTCAGCCAGGTAATCGGGCCGCAGCATTTGCTCGGGCGTCATGCGCATGTGGCGGGAGTCCGCGACATGGGCATAAACGTCGGCGAACGCCAGCTTCATGGCTTCGATCAGCAGATGCTGGGTGTCGGGATGATCGACAGGGCGCGCGGCCAGGTCGAAATTCTGCAAGATACCCAGCGCGATCAGGGCCGCGATGCCTTGGCCGTTGGGGGGAATCTGGTGCAGTGTATGGCCACGGTACGGCTGGCTGATGGGCGCTACCCATTCGGGCGAATAATCGCGCAGGTCCGCTAAGGTCAGCCCCGCGTCGTGCGCCTGCGCGTGTGCGACCAGCTTGTGCGCGGTTTCGCCTTCGTAGAAATCGCGCCCGCCTGTTGCGGCAATGCGCTTGAGGGTAGCGGCGGCGCCCGCCAACACGAAATGTTCGCCCACGTGGGGAACCCGGCCGCGCGGCAGGAAATGGTCGGCAAAGCCCGGTTGGGGCTGTAGCAGGTCAGCTTGCGCCGCCCATTTTTCGTGCACGACGGGAGACACGGCGTAACCGCGCTCGGCGTATTCGATGGCGGGGCCCAACACCTCGGCGAACGGCAGCTTGCCCAACTTTTCATGCAAGGCGGCCCAGCCGGCCACGCATCCGGGCACGGTGACGCTGTCCCAGCCGCGCATGGGAATCGCCCCTTGGTGCTTGCGCCGAAAATAATCCACATTCCAGGCGCTGGGGGCGGGGCCGGAGGCATTCAGGCCATGAAGCTTGGCGCCGTCCCAGATGACGGCGAAGCAGTCGGAACCCAGGCCGTTGCTGACTGGTTCGGTCAGGGTGAGGGTCGCGGCGGTGGCGATGGCCGCGTCAACGGCATTGCCGCCCTGGGCCAGGATGCGCAAGCCCGCCTGCGCCGCCAGTGGCTGCGACGTGGCGACGACGTTGCGGGCGAAAACGGGAATGCGGGTGGTGGGATAGGGGTTGTTCCAGTCGAAATTCATGCCGAATCATCGCGTGGGGTAAACCCGTACTTTACCGTAGCGGCTTCCCGAATCCGGCGGGGCGTAGTCCTGCGTAGCCTTTGGCAGCTTTCGCCAGGTCAGCCCAATAAAAAAACCCCTGGGACAAGCCCAGGGGTTTGGATCGCGCCGACACCGCCGCGCAAGGCGGCGGGTTCGCGTCTTACTCTTCTTCGACGAAGGTCTCTTCGCGCTTCTTGCGGATGGCGGGCAGGGCCACCAGGATCACCAGGAAGGCGGCCACGGCCAGCAGGGATGCCGACAGCGGACGCGTCACGAAGGTGCTGAAATCGCCACGCGACAGCAGCAATGCACGGCGGAAGTTTTCTTCCATCATGGGGCCCAGAACCAGGCCCAGCAGCAGCGGTGCGCCTTCGCACTTCAGCTTCGACCAGACGTAGCCGATGACACCGAAGATAGCCGTTGTGAAGATGTCGAACGAGTTGTAGTTCAACGAATACACACCGATCGTGCAGAACACCAGAATCGCCGGGAACAGGATGCGGTAGGGCACCTTCAGCAGCTTGACCCACAGGCCGATCAGCGGCAGGTTCAGCACCACCAGCATCAGGTTGCCGATCCACATCGAAGCGATCAGGCCCCAGAACAGCTCCGGGTGGCTCGTCATGACTTGCGGGCCGGGCTGGATGTTGTGAATCGTCATTGCGCCGACCATCAGCGCCATCACGGCATTACCCGGGATACCCAGCGTCAGCAACGGGATGAACGAGGTCTGGGCTGCGGCATTGTTCGCCGATTCCGGGCCTGCCAGGCCGGCCGGGTGGCCCTTGCCGAAGCGTTCCGGATTCTTCGAGATCTTCTTTTCCAGGGTGTAGGAAGCGAAGGACGACAGCACGGCGCCACCGCCGGGCAAGATACCCAGGGCCGAACCCAGGGCCGTACCGCGCAGCACTGCCGGGTACGATTCCTTGAATTCCTGCTTGTTCGGGTACAGCGAGCCGATCTTGTCGGTGATGTCGACGCGGTTTTCCTTCTGCTCCAGGTTGGTCATGATTTCGGCAAAGCCGAACACACCCATGGCCACGATGGCGAAGTCGATACCGTCTTGCAGTTCGGGGATGCCGAAGTCGAAGCGGGCAACGCCCGAGTTGACGTCGGTGCCGACCATGCCCAACAGCAGGCCCAGGATGATCATCGAGATCGCCTTGGGCAGCGAGCCGGAAGCCAGCACCACGGCGCCGACCAGACCCAGGCACATCAGCGAGAAGTACTCGGCGGGGCCGAACTTGAAGGCCACTTCAGCCAGCGGGGGCGCGAAGGCGGCCAACAGCAGCGTGGCCACGCAACCGGCAAAGAACGAGCCCAGTGCAGCGATAGCCAAGGCGGCACCGGCACGGCCGTTACGGGCCATCTGGTGGCCGTCCAGCACGGTCACCACCGCGGACGTTTCCCCTGGCAGCGCCACAAGAATCGCCGTGGTCGAACCGCCGTATTGCGCGCCGTAATAGATGCCTGCAAGCATGATCAGGCCGGCAATCGGGGGCAACACATACGTGATCGGCAGCAGCATCGCGATGGTCGGGACCGGGCCAATACCGGGCAACACGCCAATCAGCGTACCCAGAATGCAGCCCAGCAGTGCATAGGCCAGGTTCTCGGGCGTGAACGCCACCGAGAAGCCCAACATCAGGTTGTCAAACAATTCCATGACCGGTTGCTCCTTAGTTCATGCCCAGAAAGGACGGCCACAGCGGGAAGATCAGCCCCAGCCCCTTGACGAATGCCAGATACGAGAACACCACCAGGAAGATCGCGTTGGCGACGGCGACCTTCAAGCTGAACTCATGGCTGGCCAGGCTGCTGACGACAACCAGGATGAATACCGAAAGGTAGATGCCCAGCGGCTTCAGGATGAAGCCGTACAAGACGACCGAACCCACGACGAGAAAAACGATGCGCCAGTCGAACTTGTCGACGTGCGTTTCCTGCGCTTTCTTGGAAAGCGAGCCAAGCAGCACGATGGCGCCCAGCAAAGCCAGAACAATGCCTAGCCAGAAAGGAAAGTACCCTGGACCCATTCGGGCAGCAGTACCCATTTGGTAGCTGCTGGCCTGCCAGGCAAATCCCAGTCCAAGGGCGATGAACATCACCCCAGACCAGAAGTCCTGTCGATTGCGTAGCTGCATGATTGGTTGGCTCCTGTTTACAGCATGTAGATAAAAAAGTTTGTAGCCGGAGGGGACTCGCCGAAAGGCGAGTGACAGGCACAAAAAAGGCACTTCAGGGTGCCATTAGTTATTCTGAAAGCGACGGCGTGGTTTCTTGAAAGGGCGAATGGTAATGGACGCCTGCCACGCTGCAAACCCTGTAAGGTCCGTGAAAGGCTGGGGTTTTCCCTAGAATTCGGGAACTCCCGACCCCGAGATGTAACGGCGCGGGAAGATTGAGGACTTTTTGAAAGCTAAGTGAAAGTTTATAGAAAGAAATGCGAAAGCCGGATCGGCCGGATGCGGGGATTTTGGAGGAGGGGACTTTTCTTCTTGGGCCGGAATCGGTTAGCCTCGCGCCGCCGACATCACAACCGTAATTCCTACCGAATATTGCCGGGTTTCTCACCTTGCGTGAAGAGGCCCGGTCTACCTCAGGATGGTTTACGATAGCGCCCATGCTGCAAGATCTAGACCAACTCGCCGCCCGAATCGGGCAACTGGTGCAACGCACCCGCCAACTCCACGCAGAGCGTGATGCGTTGCGCCTACGCTTGAACGACTTCGAAGCTGAACAGCGTGTGCTGAAGCAGCGCGCCGCCGAGCGCGAGGCTGACATCGTCACGTTGAAAACCAAGCTTCAGGATCACGACGGCGCCGTCACCGCAATGCTCGAGCAAGCCCAGCAGGCGGAAGTTGCCCTGCGCGAGCAGCTTGCCCGCGAATCCGCCGAACGCCAAGCGCTTGAGTCGCGCTTCGCCGCCCGCGAATCCGAACTGCAAGGCACCTTGCAATCTCGCGACAACGAACTACAGCGCTTGCGCGTGGCCGCCGCTTCGGCCCGCGAGCGCATTGACGCCGTGCTGGCCCGCCTGCCGGGCGCACCGTCTGGAGAGCAACACTGATGGAACGCGTAGACGTAACCATATTAGGACGCGACTATTCACTGGCTTGCTCTGCTGAAGAGAAGCCCACGTTGATGGCCGCCGTGCGTCATGTCGACCAGTTGATGCTGCGCATCCAGGGAACCGGCAAGATTTCCAGCAACGAACGCATTGCCGTCATGGCCGCTTTGCAAGTCGCCGGCGAGCTGCTTGCGATGAAAGCGCCCGATGGTCCTCTAGGGGGTTTGGCGGTTGGCGACTTCAAGCGTAGAATTGAGGACATGAACGCAGTACTCGATGACGCCTTGTCGGGTCAGGAAAAACTGCTCTAACGTTCATAAAGCGGTATTCAAGAATTTTCAGTTTGTCCCTGCCGTGTCCGTGACTAGGCCATACATTCTCTGAACCTATGTCTTTTGGCATATTGGTTGCGGGAGTGCAGAGCTGGAGTGATTGTCTCTCGTAGACGAACCCGACGCTCTTCGGAACGCGACCACCTTGAACCTCAGGGTTCGAGATGCCGGCCTTGACGGCACAGGCGGGGCATCTATCCCAGCGGGCCTGCCAACAGCGCAGGTCCGCGTCGGGTGCCAAAAATCCCCCAAGTTCTTCCCCTCTGTCCTCTTTCCTAGGACCCGTCCATGTTCAAACACCCTGTTTTTTCGCTGACGAAACTCGGCGCAGCGTGCGCAGCCGTGGCCGCCATCGCCGCCGTGCAACCGGCATACGCACAAGCGCAAGGTGCCGTGGCGCCCGCGGCAGCGGAATCGTCCACGAATCGTTCTCCCGAAATGACGCTGCAAGCCGCGGCCTCATCCGAGGTCAAGCAGGACACCGTTCGCATTTCTTTGACTGCTGAAGTCGATGCCCCCGATCAGCCTGCGGCGGGCAAGAAGCTGACGGCCATCCTGGATGACGTCGTCAAGCGCGCGCGTGACACCAAGGGCGTTGACGTCCGCACGGGCGGTTTCAACGTGTGGCCGAACACGAACAGCAAGGGCAAGATCAGTTCTTGGCGTGGCCAGGGCGAAGTGGTGCTGGAGTCCAGGGACTTCGACGCGGCAGCCGCGTTGGCGTCCAAGCTATCGGACAAGACCGCCATCTCCAACATCGCGTTTTCGCTGTCGCGTGAAGCGCGCGAGGCCGAAGAACGCAAGCTGCTGAAAGAAGCGGCGCAGGCGTTCAAGGATCGCGCCCTGGCCGCGGCAAACGCGTTCGGCTTTTCTGGCTATCGCCTGTCCAAGCTCGAGCTTGGTGGTTCGGGTGGCCCGGTACCGATGCCGCGCATGTTGGGCGCGGCCGCCATGGCTAAAGACGCTTCCGGCGGCTTCAGCCCGGACGTCCCGCTGGAAGCGGGAGACGTCACGGTCAGCGTCGCTGTTAACGGGACGATCGTTTTGCAGTAAGGGTGAACATGATGGCGCCCAAGGCGACCATCGGCACGGACAGCCACTGTCCCATGCTTAAGCCCCCCGCGAGCAGGCCAAGAAAGTTGTCCGGCTCGCGGGTGAATTCCACCAGGAAGCGGAACGTTCCGTAGCCCATCAGGAACAGCCCGCTAACCTGGCCCAGCGGGCGCGGCTTGCTGGAAAACCACCACAGCAATGCAAACAGCACGATGCCTTCCAGGCCCAGCTCATACAGTTGGGACGGATGGCGCGCCAGCCCGTCGCCGCTGTCCGGGAACACCATGGCCCACGGCACATCGGTCGGACGACCCCAAAGCTCGCCATTGATGAAGTTGCCCAGTCGGCCAAAACCCAGGCCCAGCGGGATCAGCGGCGCGATGAAATCACTGATGGCGAAAAACGGCAGCTTCTTCTTGCGGGCGAACAGCAGCATGACGACGATCACGCCTATCAGCCCGCCGTGAAACGACATGCCGCCCTGCCATAGATAGGCGACTTCCAGCGGATGCGCCAAATAGTACGCAGGCTTGTAGAACAGCACATAGCCAAGCCGGCCACCCAGCACCACGCCCAGCACGCTGTAAAAAATCAGGTCTTCAAGGTCGCGCATGTTCAGCGACGTGGTGTGGCCGCTTGTGATGCGCCGACGCCCAAGCACATACACCAGGGCGAAACCCGCCAGATACATCAGCCCGTACCAATGAATGGCCAGCGGCCCGATCTGCAGGGCTACGGGATCGAATTTTGGATATTGCAGCATGTTCTGCCCGACACAATAAAGTTGAATGATAATAACCGGCGAGCACTGAAGATTCGCATGCGTGCAAGCGAGCCAGCTCCCCGGGTGCGTTCGCCATGTCCGCGCCCCGACGGCCGACAGGAGAGACAGACCATGCCGAACAATGAACGTTCCCGCCACATCACCCATGGCGTCGCGCGCGCGCCCAACCGCGCCATGTACTACGCGCTGGGCTACAAGGAAGCCGACTTCGACAACCCCATGATCGGCGTGGCTAACGGCCATTCCACGATCACGCCGTGCAACAGCGGCCTGCAAAGGTTGGCGGACGCGGCCATCGATGCCATCCGCGCATCCAGCGCGAATCCCCAGGTGTTCGGCACGCCCACCATATCCGATGGCATGTCGATGGGCACTGAGGGCATGAAGTATTCACTGGTGTCGCGCGAGGTTATCGCTGACTGCATCGAGACCGCTGCGCAAGGCCAGTGGATGGATGGCGTGGTGGTCATCGGCGGCTGCGACAAGAACATGCCGGGCGGCATGATCGCCCTGGCGCGCACGAACGTGCCCGGCATCTACGTCTATGGCGGCACCATCAAGCCCGGCCATTACAAAGGCAACGACCTGACCATCGTGTCCGTGTTTGAGGCAGTGGGCGAATACACCATGGGGCGCATGCCCGAAGCCGACTTCAAGCAAATCGAAAAATGCGCGATACCTGGCTCGGGTTCCTGTGGCGGCATGTACACCGCCAACACCATGAGCTCTGCCTTCGAAGCCATGGGCATGAGCCTGCCGTATTCCAGCACGATGGCCAACGAGGACGACGAGAAAGTCGTGTCGGCCGCCGAGTCGGCGCGTGTCCTGGTCGATGCGGTGCGGCGCAATCTTCGACCGCGCGACATCATTACGCGCGAATCCATTGAAAACGCCGTGTCCGTCATCATGGCCACTGGCGGCTCGACCAATGCCGTGTTGCACTTCCTGGCTATTGCCCATGCCGCCGAGGTGCCGTGGACCATCGACGACTTCGAAAGGATCCGCAAGCGTGTTCCCGTTCTGTGCGACCTGAAGCCGTCGGGCAAATACGTCGCCACCGATCTGCATCGCGCGGGCGGCATTCCGCAGGTCATGAAGCTGCTGCTTAATGCCGGCCTCTTGCATGGCGACTGCATTACCATCACCGGCAAGACCATCGCAGAGACGCTGGCGGATGTGCCCGATACACCACGCGCGGATCAGGACGTCATCATGCCGCTGGGCCGCGCGCTGTATCCGCAGGGGCATCTGGCGATTCTCAAGGGCAATTTGTCGCCGGAAGGCTGTGTGGCCAAGATCACGGGGCTGAAAAATCCCGTCATGACCGGCCCGGCACGCGTCTTCGATTCCGAGGATGACGCGATGACGGCCATCATGGCGCGGCAGATCAAGGATGGTGACGTCGTTGTCATCCGCTATGAAGGTCCCAAGGGTGGGCCCGGCATGCGCGAAATGTTGGCGCCTACGTCTGCGCTAGTGGGGCAGGGCCTGGGCGAAACGGTCGGGCTCATCACCGATGGCCGTTTTTCCGGCGGCACGTGGGGCATGGTGGTCGGCCACGTCGCGCCTGAAGCCTTCGTTGGCGGCCCGATCGCCCTGATCCAGGAAGGCGATTCGGTTACCATCGATGCCCACAAACTGCTGCTGCAGTTGAACATCAGCGACGAAGACCTGGCGGCTCGTCGCCAGGCCTGGGTCCAGCCCAAGCCGCGTTATACACGCGGTGTGCTTGCCAAATTCGGCAAGCTCGCCAGCACCGCGAGCCGTGGGGCAGTTACCGATGCATTTGAAGATTAGTCTGTGGGTGGCCGCCGCCTGCGTGTTGAGCGCGGGCGCGGTCCAGGCACAAACCACCGGCCTGGATTTGGCCAAAAGCAAGGCCTGTATGGCCTGCCATCAAGTAGAAGCCAAGCGCGTGGGGCCTCCGCTGAAGAGCGTGGCGGAACGTTATGCCGGGCAGGGCGACGCCATGGTGGATTACCTGGCGGGCAAGATTCGCGGTGGCGGTCGTGGCGCGTGGGGCGCGGTTCCCATGCCTGCCCAAACGCATGTCAGCCAGGAAGACGCCCGCCTGCTGGCCGAATGGATATTGTCGCTGGCGCCCGCCAAGCAGTAGTCTTAATCTTTACGTCCCGCGCACGATGCGCGGGGGCGCGGCCCACGAACGGGTCGCCTATAAGAGAGGAATCGTCATGGCAGAACAACCTTCCCCCGGCAACGAGGTCGCCGTCCTTGGCGGCGGCTGCTTCTGGTGCGTCGAAGCGGTCTTCGCTGATCTGCGTGGAGTCAAAAGCGTCTTGCCCGGCTACAGCGGCGGGCACGTCGACAACCCCAGCTACGAGCAAGTGTGCGGCAAAGAGACCGGGCATATCGAAGTGGCCCGAATCGAATTCGACCCGTCGGAGTTGTCGTTCAGCGATTTGCTGCGCGTGTTTTTCGCTACCCACGATCCCACCACGCCGGGGCGCCAGGGCAATGACATTGGCCCGCAGTACGAGTCGGCCATCTTCTGGCAGAACGAGTCGCAGCGCGAGCAGGCCGAAGCGGTCATCGCCGAGGTGGAGGCGCAGCAGGTGTATGACGCGCCCATTGTCACCAAGCTGCTGCCGCCGGCCCGGTTCTGGCAAGCCGAGGACTACCACAGCAATTACTTTGCTTTGCATCCCGAACAAGGCTATTGCCAGTTCGTGATCGCGCCCAAGGTCGCGAAGTTCCGCAAGCAATTCCAGGATCGCCTGAAGCGCTGAGCCCATCTTCGCCGGTGCCCGCGCGTGTGCCGCGGGCAAAAAAAACCTCACCATTTGGTGAGGCTTCAAAGCCGGCGCCGCTGCATGAGCACCGCGCGCCGGCAGGGGAAGCGATTACTCGACGTTCTTCACAACGCCGCGGCGCATCTGGTCCAGCTCGATCGATTCGAACAAGGCCTTGAAATTGCCTTCGCCGAATCCGTCGTTGCCCTTGCGCTGAATGATCTCAAAGAAGATCGGCCCGATCTGGTTTTCCGTGAAGATCTGCAGCAGCAGGCCACCACCCGGCGCGCCGTCCAACAAGATGCGGTTTTTCTGCAGGCGGGCAACGTCTTCGCCGTGGTTGGGCAGGCGGCGGTCCAGCAGCTCGTAGTACGTTTCCGGCGTATCCAGAAACACGACGCCCGACTCGCGCAGCGCCTCAATGGTGCTGTAGATGTCATCCGTGGCCATCGCGATATGCTGGATGCCTTCGCCGCGGTACAGGTCCAGGTACTCCTGGATCTGTCCTTTCTCTTCCGTGCCTTCTTCGTTGATCGGAATGCGGATGTTGCCGCAAGGCGAAGTCATGGCCTTCGACTTCACGCCCGTCACCTTGCCTTCGATATCGAAGTAGCGCACTTCGCGGAAATTGAACAGGCGCTCGTAGAACTCCGACCACTCGGCCATGCGGCCCTTGTGCACGTTGTGCGTCAGGTGATCCACCAGCGTCAGGCCCGCGCCGCGATGGTTCAGGTCGGCCTGCGCATTGTCCGGGTCCACGGGCACGAAGTCCACGTCATAGATGCTGATGTCGCCAATACCGCCGTGGCCTTCCTTGCCGGTCCAGCGGTCAACCAGGTAAATCAGCGAATCGCCGATGCCCTTGATGGCGGGAATGTTCAATTCCATCGGACCACTGTGCGAGTCGAAGCCCCACGCACCCAGCTCCAAGGCGCGCTTGTATGCCGCATTGGCGTCTTGCACGCGAAAACCGATCGCACAGATCGACGGACCGTGCAGTCGCGCGAAGCGTTGTGCAAAGGAATCCGGCTCGGCGTTGATCAGGAAGTTGACGCCGCCCTGGCGATACAGCGTGACATCCTTGTGGCGGTGCTTGGCGATGGCTTTGAAGCCAAGCAGCTCGAACACCTTGCGCAACGCGGCGGGGTCCGGCGCGGCGTACTCAATGAACTCGAACCCGGCGGTGCCCATTGGGTTGTCCCACGGTTGGAATGCGCTGCTCATATGTCTGCTCCCTTGCATCATTTTTCAGGACGACTTGTTCTTCAAGTCTAGAACGAGATTGTAGGTAGGATCGACGGGCAGACAATTGCAAAGATGGCTTCGAAGCCCCTGTCTTCGGCAATAATATTGCTGCAATGGAAAACTTCGGGGCAATAAATGTCTGATATCGAGCTTGACAGGACAGATCTCAGGATCCTGGCCGAACTGCAGCGCGACGGTCGCTTAAGCAACCAGGAACTGGCTGACCGCGTTTCCTTATCCCCCAGCCCATGCTTGAGACGGGTCCGACGGCTGGAAGAAAAGGGCTTCATCAAAAAGTACGTCGCCCTGATCGATGCCGAGAAGGTCGGGCTGGGGCTGTTGGCATACGTGAACATACGCTTGAACAAGCACAGCGGTTCCAGTCACGCACCAATGAGCGACTTCGCACGGGACGTACAGCTGTGGCCAGAGGTAGTCGAGTGCTATGCGATGTCTGGCGATATGGACTACCTTCTCCGGATACAGGTAGCCGACCTGGCGCATTTTTCACGCTTCGCGATGGACACGCTGATGCGCCACCCGGCAGTCATCGATATGCGTTCTTTCTTTGCGCTTCAGCAAATCAAGGAAACGACGGAGCTTCGTCTGTAGGCGCGTCTTTGATGCCTCTCTATATATAGACGCCTTATATATAGAGGCTTCGTCTGTAGACATAGAGGGGCGCTCCCCGTGGGCCTGCACTAGGTGCCCTCCGTACGGTTCCGAAGATATGGCTCCTGACGGCCTCAAAGAGGGTGCGTCCCTTTAAAAGTTCATTTTTCTGCAAAACGGGTGTCAACTTGGCCGGAACGCCAAAAATTCCGTGCTATAGTCTCGCTCCTTCGCAGTTCAGACATTTTTGAACGGCGAAGCCAAGCAGTACGACGGGCTCCGGCCTACCGCCAAGCAGCCAGCGATGGCAGCCAAGCGGGATTGCAAGGAATGGTGCAAATCAGGCAAAAGCCAGTTGCACAGTCTGCAAAAATCGTGCTATAGTCTTGGGCTTGGCTGGTGATGACGAGCAAGGGTTTACCCGGATCGAAATCGCAAGCCACCTGAGTAGTAACCGACCTCTGGTTTCCAGAGTCGCCCTGGCGAAAGCCGGTGGCGGGGTTGCAAGATAGGATGCAAATTAGGCAAGAGCCGGTTGCATAATCTGCAAAAGTCGTGTTATAGTTTCAGGCTTGGCAGTTGCCGAAAACTTAGGGTTTACCCGAATGGGTGGTTCTGATGTTTCGATAGCTGCTAAAGAGAGCAGACCTGGAGAGGTCGCAGGCAAGAAAGCGGTGGCGCGAAAGCGAACGAAGCTGACTTGACAAGCGATAAAAACTTCTTCATAATCTCGCCTCTCTGCTGCTGAAAACAGCAAGCGATGCAAGGCAAAAGCCGCGCAGCGCGGGCAGAATCAGCAGGTAGCAGTAAGCAGTTTGTAGTACCGAATTTGCAGTACCGCTCTTTAACAATTAAACAACCGATAAGTGTGGGCGCTTGATGCGATGCACTGTGATTTAAGTCCGGGGTTAAACCTTGACTTGCTTCACAAGCACAATGAAATCAAGTGCTCACTAGAAGTGAAGTACCTTAGACGTCAAGTTTAAGAACATACCTCACTTCCTTTGAGTAGCGACGTATGACCTGGTTCGGATTTATTCGGACCAAGAATACGAAACAAATACAGAGATTAAACTGAAGAGTTTGATCCTGGCTCAGATTGAACGCTAGCGGGATGCCTTACACATGCAAGTCGAACGGCAGCACGGACTTCGGTCTGGTGGCGAGTGGCGAACGGGTGAGTAATGTATCGGAACGTGCCTAGTAGCGGGGGATAACTACGCGAAAGCGTAGCTAATACCGCATACGCCCTACGGGGGAAAGCAGGGGATCGCAAGACCTTGCACTATTAGAGCGGCCGATATCGGATTAGCTAGTTGGTGGGGTAACGGCTCACCAAGGCGACGATCCGTAGCTGGTTTGAGAGGACGACCAGCCACACTGGGACTGAGACACGGCCCAGACTCCTACGGGAGGCAGCAGTGGGGAATTTTGGACAATGGGGGAAACCCTGATCCAGCCATCCCGCGTGTGCGATGAAGGCCTTCGGGTTGTAAAGCACTTTTGGCAGGAAAGAAACGTCATGGGCTAATACCCCGTGAAACTGACGGTACCTGCAGAATAAGCACCGGCTAACTACGTGCCAGCAGCCGCGGTAATACGTAGGGTGCAAGCGTTAATCGGAATTACTGGGCGTAAAGCGTGCGCAGGCGGTTCGGAAAGAAAGATGTGAAATCCCAGAGCTTAACTTTGGAACTGCATTTTTAACTACCGAGCTAGAGTGTGTCAGAGGGAGGTGGAATTCCGCGTGTAGCAGTGAAATGCGTAGATATGCGGAGGAACACCGATGGCGAAGGCAGCCTCCTGGGATAACACTGACGCTCATGCACGAAAGCGTGGGGAGCAAACAGGATTAGATACCCTGGTAGTCCACGCCCTAAACGATGTCAACTAGCTGTTGGGGCCTTCGGGCCTTGGTAGCGCAGCTAACGCGTGAAGTTGACCGCCTGGGGAGTACGGTCGCAAGATTAAAACTCAAAGGAATTGACGGGGACCCGCACAAGCGGTGGATGATGTGGATTAATTCGATGCAACGCGAAAAACCTTACCTACCCTTGACATGTCTGGAATTCCGAAGAGATTTGGAAGTGCTCGCAAGAGAACCGGAACACAGGTGCTGCATGGCTGTCGTCAGCTCGTGTCGTGAGATGTTGGGTTAAGTCCCGCAACGAGCGCAACCCTTGTCATTAGTTGCTACGAAAGGGCACTCTAATGAGACTGCCGGTGACAAACCGGAGGAAGGTGGGGATGACGTCAAGTCCTCATGGCCCTTATGGGTAGGGCTTCACACGTCATACAATGGTCGGGACAGAGGGTCGCCAACCCGCGAGGGGGAGCCAATCCCAGAAACCCGATCGTAGTCCGGATCGCAGTCTGCAACTCGACTGCGTGAAGTCGGAATCGCTAGTAATCGCGGATCAGCATGTCGCGGTGAATACGTTCCCGGGTCTTGTACACACCGCCCGTCACACCATGGGAGTGGGTTTTACCAGAAGTAGTTAGCCTAACCGTAAGGGGGGCGATTACCACGGTAGGATTCATGACTGGGGTGAAGTCGTAACAAGGTAGCCGTATCGGAAGGTGCGGCTGGATCACCTCCTTTCAGAGCTTAAGTGCTCGTGTTAAGCGTCCACTCTTATCGGTTGTTTTTTGTAGCTGGGGTCAATCTTGTTTGGGCCCCGCGTAGAAGCTAACGCATAGCGCTGCTTGCAGCGCTATGCGTTGGGTTTTACTCAACAGCTATATCGTTCTTTAACAATCTGGAAGAAGCACAACGAAATGTACTTATTAAGTACTCGGCGCAAGCTGAAGAAAATAAGTACGGGTTGTGATTGCATTATTTTGTTCCAAGTTCTCAAGACTGGGGTGAATAACCTCAGACTGCTTTGAAACTTATGAACGGCACAAACGCTAATACTCAGGTCCTATAGCCTACAGCGTTATAGGATCAAGCGACTAAGTGCATATGGTGGATGCCTTGGCGATCACAGGCGATGAAGGACGTAGTAGCCTGCGAAAAGCTACGGGGAGCTGGCAAACAAGCTTTGATCCGTAGATGTCCGAATGGGGAAACCCACTGCAGCAATGCAGTATCCCTAGCTGAATACATAGGCTAGTGGAAGCGAACCGGGTGAACTGAAACATCTCAGTAGCTCGAGGAAAAGAAATCAACCGAGATTCCGAAAGTAGTGGCGAGCGAAATCGGAAGAGCCTTTACGTTTTAGCATGCAAGATAGTCGAACGGAATGGAAAGTCCGGCCGTAGCAGGTGATAGCCCTGTAGATGAAATCTTGTGTGTGGAACTAAGCGTAAGACAAGTAGGGCGGGACACGTGAAATCCTGTTTGAAGATGGGGGGACCATCCTCCAAGGCTAAATACTCGTGATCGACCGATAGTGAACCAGTACCGTGAGGGAAAGGCGAAAAGAACCCCGGAAGGGGAGTGAAATAGATCCTGAAACCGTATGCATACAAACAGTAGGAGCCTCCTTGTGGGGTGACTGCGTACCTTTTGTATAATGGGTCAGCGACTTACATTCAGTGGCAAGGTTAACCGAATAGGGAAGCCGTAGCGAAAGCGAGTCCGAATAGGGCGATTCAGTCGCTGGGTGTAGACCCGAAACCAGATGATCTATCCATGGCCAGGTTGAAGGCACGGTAACACGTGCTGGAGGACCGAACCCACTAATGTTGAAAAATTAGGGGATGAGCTGTGGATAGGGGTGAAAGGCTAAACAAATCTGGAAATAGCTGGTTCTCTCCGAAAACTATTTAGGTAGTGCCTCAAGTATTACTGCGGGGGGTAGAGCACTGTTATAGCTAGGGGGTCATGGCGACTTACCAAACTATGGCAAACTCCGAATACCCGCAAGTACAGCTTGGGAGACAGAGCACCGGGTGCTAACGTCCGGACTCAAGAGGGAAACAACCCAGACCGCCAGCTAAGGTCCCGAATTATCGCTAAGTGGGAAACGAAGTGGGAAGGCATAGACAGTCAGGAGGTTGGCTTAGAAGCAGCCATCCTTTAAAGAAAGCGTAATAGCTCACTGATCGAGTCGTCCTGCGCGGAAGATGTAACGGGGCTAAGCGATAAACCGAAGCTGCGGGTGTGCACTTTTAGTGCACGCGGTAGGAGAGCGTTCTGTAAGCCTGCGAAGGTGGCTTGTAAAGGCTGCTGGAGGTATCAGAAGTGCGAATGCTGACATGAGTAGCGATAAAGGGGGTGAAAAGCCCCCTCGCCGTAAGTCCAAGGTTTCCTGCGCAACGTTCATCGGCGCAGGGTGAGTCGGCCCCTAAGGCGAGGCAGAGATGCGTAGCTGATGGGAAACTGGTTAATATTCCAGTACCGTCGTACAGTGCGATGGGGGGACGGATCGCGGAAGATCATCAGGGTGTTGGATGTCCCTGTTGCTGTATCGAAGATGGCGCTTAGGCAAATCCGGGCGCGTAAATCAAGGGTATGGCACGAGCGAGCATTGCTTGCGAAGTGATTGGAAGTGGTTCCAAGAAAAGCCTCTAAGCTTCAGCTGTACGAGACCGTACCGCAAACCGACACAGGTGGACGGGATGAATATTCCAAGGCGCTTGAGAGAACTCAGGAGAAGGAACTCGGCAAATTGATACCGTAACTTCGGGAGAAGGTATACCCCGGTAGTGTGAAGCGCCTGCGCGCTTAGCATGATGGGGTCGCAGAGAATCGGTGGCTGCGACTGTTTATTAAAAACACAGCACTCTGCAAAGACGAAAGTCGACGTATAGGGTGTGACGCCTGCCCGGTGCCGGAAGGTTAAGTGATGGGGTGCAAGCTCTTGATCGAAGCCCCGGTAAACGGCGGCCGTAACTATAACGGTCCTAAGGTAGCGAAATTCCTTGTCGGGTAAGTTCCGACCTGCACGAATGGCGTAACGATGGCCACACTGTCTCCTCCTGAGACTCAGCGAAGTTGAAGTGTTTGTGATGATGCAATCTACCCGCGGCTAGACGGAAAGACCCCATGAACCTTTACTGTAGCTTTGCATTGATCTGTGAACCGGCCTGTGTAGGATAGGTGGGAGGCTTTGAAGCGTGGTCGCTAGATCACGTGGAGCCATCCTTGAAATACCACCCTGGTTTGTTTGCGGTTCTAACCTTGGTCCGTTATCCGGATCGGGGACAGTGCATGGTGGGCAGTTTGACTGGGGCGGTCTCCTCCCAAAGTGTAACGGAGGAGTTCGAAGGTACGCTAGGTACGGTCGGAAATCGTGCTGATAGTGCAATGGCATAAGCGTGCTTGACTGTGAGACTGACAAGTCGAACAGGTGCGAAAGCAGGACATAGTGATCCGGTGGTTCTGAATGGAAGGGCCATCGCTCAACGGATAAAAGGTACTCTGGGGATAACAGGCTGATACCGCCCAAGAGTTCATATCGACGGCGGTGTTTGGCACCTCGATGTCGGCTCATCTCATCCTGGGGCTGTAGCCGGTCCCAAGGGTATGGCTGTTCGCCATTTAAAGAGGTACGTGAGCTGGGTTTAAAACGTCGTGAGACAGTTTGGTCCCTATCTGCCGTGGGCGTTGGATACTTGACGGAGCCTGCTCCTAGTACGAGAGGACCGGAGTGGACGTACCTCTGGTGTACCGGTTGTCATGCCAATGGCATTGCCGGGTAGCTAAGTACGGAAGAGATAACCGCTGAAGGCATCTAAGCGGGAAACTCGTCTGAAGATTAGGTATCCCGGGGACTTGATCCCCCTAAAGAGTCGTTCGAGACCAGGACGTTGATAGGTCGGGTGTGGAAGCGCAGTAATGCGTTAAGCTAACCGATACTAATTGCTCGTGAGGCTTGATCCTATAACACTGATGGTTATTGACCTGGTGATATAGCGTTCCAAGTGTCGTTCAATACAAAATCTGGCTGCACCGTCAGCAGCCAGCCAACACCAATTACGACCCCCCTGTGCATGATCATCGAGCTAGCCTCTGATCATCCACACGTTGTGTTTCTTCCAAGATTGGAGCCGTTGCGTTAACCCGCAACCGCTCAACCAGTTACGCCTGACGACCATAGCAAGGTGGTACCACTCCTTCCCATCCCGAACAGGACAGTGAAACGCCTTCGCGCCGATGATAGTGGACGGACGTCTGTGAAAGTAGGTCATCGTCAGGCTTTTATTGCGCAAAACCCCACAGGTAATCCTGTGGGGTTTTGTTTTCTATATAAGTGAGAAGCTATATTTCTCGCCGCTGTAAGATGAAGAAATTCAGAAAACAGCAGCGTGCAAGACGGTGCAAAATAGGCAAGAGCCAGTTGCATAACTTGTAGAAAAGATGTTATAGTGGCGAGCTTGGCTGCTGCCGAAAGTTCAGGGTAACTGCCCCGATATTTCGACAGCTGCTAAAAGAGAGGAGCTGGCGGAAACGCTGGTGAGAGGCCTGAAGGCTACGTAAGCCAGGCAGTGCAACAGATGATCCGCTCCAAGCGAACAGATGTGACACTGGTTTGACAAGCGATAAAAAACCCTTCATAATCTCGTTTCTCTGCTGCTGAAAACAGCAAGCGACGCAAGGCAAAAGCCGCGCAGCGCGGGCAGGATCAGCAGGTAGCAGTAAGCAGTTTGTAGTACCGAATTTGCAGTACCGCTCTTTAACAATTAAACAACCGATAAGTGTGGGCGCTTGATGCGATGCACTGTGATTTAAGTCCGGGGTTAAACCTTGACTTGCTTCACAAGCACAATGAAATCAAGTGCTCACTAGAAGTGAAGTACCTTAGACGTCAAGTTTAAGAACATACCTCACTTCCTTTGAGTAGCGACGTATGACCTGGTTCGGATTTATTCGGACCAAGAATACGAAACAAATACAGAGATTAAACTGAAGAGTTTGATCCTGGCTCAGATTGAACGCTAGCGGGATGCCTTACACATGCAAGTCGAACGGCAGCACGGACTTCGGTCTGGTGGCGAGTGGCGAACGGGTGAGTAATGTATCGGAACGTGCCTAGTAGCGGGGGATAACTACGCGAAAGCGTAGCTAATACCGCATACGCCCTACGGGGGAAAGCAGGGGATCGCAAGACCTTGCACTATTAGAGCGGCCGATATCGGATTAGCTAGTTGGTGGGGTAACGGCTCACCAAGGCGACGATCCGTAGCTGGTTTGAGAGGACGACCAGCCACACTGGGACTGAGACACGGCCCAGACTCCTACGGGAGGCAGCAGTGGGGAATTTTGGACAATGGGGGAAACCCTGATCCAGCCATCCCGCGTGTGCGATGAAGGCCTTCGGGTTGTAAAGCACTTTTGGCAGGAAAGAAACGTCATGGGCTAATACCCCGTGAAACTGACGGTACCTGCAGAATAAGCACCGGCTAACTACGTGCCAGCAGCCGCGGTAATACGTAGGGTGCAAGCGTTAATCGGAATTACTGGGCGTAAAGCGTGCGCAGGCGGTTCGGAAAGAAAGATGTGAAATCCCAGAGCTTAACTTTGGAACTGCATTTTTAACTACCGAGCTAGAGTGTGTCAGAGGGAGGTGGAATTCCGCGTGTAGCAGTGAAATGCGTAGATATGCGGAGGAACACCGATGGCGAAGGCAGCCTCCTGGGATAACACTGACGCTCATGCACGAAAGCGTGGGGAGCAAACAGGATTAGATACCCTGGTAGTCCACGCCCTAAACGATGTCAACTAGCTGTTGGGGCCTTCGGGCCTTGGTAGCGCAGCTAACGCGTGAAGTTGACCGCCTGGGGAGTACGGTCGCAAGATTAAAACTCAAAGGAATTGACGGGGACCCGCACAAGCGGTGGATGATGTGGATTAATTCGATGCAACGCGAAAAACCTTACCTACCCTTGACATGTCTGGAATTCCGAAGAGATTTGGAAGTGCTCGCAAGAGAACCGGAACACAGGTGCTGCATGGCTGTCGTCAGCTCGTGTCGTGAGATGTTGGGTTAAGTCCCGCAACGAGCGCAACCCTTGTCATTAGTTGCTACGAAAGGGCACTCTAATGAGACTGCCGGTGACAAACCGGAGGAAGGTGGGGATGACGTCAAGTCCTCATGGCCCTTATGGGTAGGGCTTCACACGTCATACAATGGTCGGGACAGAGGGTCGCCAACCCGCGAGGGGGAGCCAATCCCAGAAACCCGATCGTAGTCCGGATCGCAGTCTGCAACTCGACTGCGTGAAGTCGGAATCGCTAGTAATCGCGGATCAGCATGTCGCGGTGAATACGTTCCCGGGTCTTGTACACACCGCCCGTCACACCATGGGAGTGGGTTTTACCAGAAGTAGTTAGCCTAACCGTAAGGGGGGCGATTACCACGGTAGGATTCATGACTGGGGTGAAGTCGTAACAAGGTAGCCGTATCGGAAGGTGCGGCTGGATCACCTCCTTTCAGAGCTTAAGTGCTCGTGTTAAGCGTCCACTCTTATCGGTTGTTTGATATAGCTGGGATCAGTTGTAGGCTTGGGTCGAGGGAATCTTCCCTGGGTCTTCAGCTACCTGACTACTGATCCGAGAAGGTTTTGGGTCTGTAGCTCAGTTGGTTAGAGCACCGTCTTGATAAGGCGGGGGTCGTTGGTTCGAATCCAACCAGACCCACCAAGTATTCTGCCATGCAGGATATGGGGGTGTAGCTCAGCTGGGAGAGCGCCTGCTTTGCAAGCAGGATGTCATCGGTTCGATCCCGTTCACCTCCACCATTGATTCTCATAATCGCCCCGGTGGTGATGTAGAGGCTAACTCATAGCGCTGTTGTCAGCGTTATGAGTTAGGTTTTACCTAACAGCTATATTCGTTCTTTAACAATCTGGAAGAAGCACAACGAAATGTACTTATTAAGTACTCGGCGCAAGTCGAAGAAAATAAGTACGGGTTGTGATTGCATTATTTTGTTCCAAGTTCTCAAGACTGGGGTGAATAACCTCAGACTGCTTTGAAACTTATGAACGGCACAAACGCTAATACTCAGGTCCTATAGCCTACAGCGTTATAGGATCAAGCGACTAAGTGCATATGGTGGATGCCTTGGCGATCACAGGCGATGAAGGACGTAGTAGCCTGCGAAAAGCTACGGGGAGCTGGCAAACAAGCTTTGATCCGTAGATGTCCGAATGGGGAAACCCACTGCAGCAATGCAGTATCCCTAGCTGAATACATAGGCTAGTGGAAGCGAACCGGGTGAACTGAAACATCTCAGTAGCTCGAGGAAAAGAAATCAACCGAGATTCCGAAAGTAGTGGCGAGCGAAATCGGAAGAGCCTTTACGTTTTAGCATGCAAGATAGTCGAACGGAATGGAAAGTCCGGCCGTAGCAGGTGATAGCCCTGTAGATGAAATCTTGTGTGTGGAACTAAGCGTAAGACAAGTAGGGCGGGACACGTGAAATCCTGTTTGAAGATGGGGGGACCATCCTCCAAGGCTAAATACTCGTGATCGACCGATAGTGAACCAGTACCGTGAGGGAAAGGCGAAAAGAACCCCGGAAGGGGAGTGAAATAGATCCTGAAACCGTATGCATACAAACAGTAGGAGCCTCCTTGTGGGGTGACTGCGTACCTTTTGTATAATGGGTCAGCGACTTACATTCAGTGGCAAGGTTAACCGAATAGGGAAGCCGTAGCGAAAGCGAGTCCGAATAGGGCGATTCAGTCGCTGGGTGTAGACCCGAAACCAGATGATCTATCCATGGCCAGGTTGAAGGCACGGTAACACGTGCTGGAGGACCGAACCCACTAATGTTGAAAAATTAGGGGATGAGCTGTGGATAGGGGTGAAAGGCTAAACAAATCTGGAAATAGCTGGTTCTCTCCGAAAACTATTTAGGTAGTGCCTCAAGTATTACTGCGGGGGGTAGAGCACTGTTATAGCTAGGGGGTCATGGCGACTTACCAAACTATGGCAAACTCCGAATACCCGCAAGTACAGCTTGGGAGACAGAGCACCGGGTGCTAACGTCCGGACTCAAGAGGGAAACAACCCAGACCGCCAGCTAAGGTCCCGAATTATCGCTAAGTGGGAAACGAAGTGGGAAGGCATAGACAGTCAGGAGGTTGGCTTAGAAGCAGCCATCCTTTAAAGAAAGCGTAATAGCTCACTGATCGAGTCGTCCTGCGCGGAAGATGTAACGGGGCTAAGCGATAAACCGAAGCTGCGGGTGTGCACTTTTAGTGCACGCGGTAGGAGAGCGTTCTGTAAGCCTGCGAAGGTGGCTTGTAAAGGCTGCTGGAGGTATCAGAAGTGCGAATGCTGACATGAGTAGCGATAAAGGGGGTGAAAAGCCCCCTCGCCGTAAGTCCAAGGTTTCCTGCGCAACGTTCATCGGCGCAGGGTGAGTCGGCCCCTAAGGCGAGGCAGAGATGCGTAGCTGATGGGAAACTGGTTAATATTCCAGTACCGTCGTACAGTGCGATGGGGGGACGGATCGCGGAAGATCATCAGGGTGTTGGATGTCCCTGTTGCTGTATCGAAGATGGCGCTTAGGCAAATCCGGGCGCGTAAATCAAGGGTATGGCACGAGCGAGCATTGCTTGCGAAGTGATTGGAAGTGGTTCCAAGAAAAGCCTCTAAGCTTCAGCTGTACGAGACCGTACCGCAAACCGACACAGGTGGACGGGATGAATATTCCAAGGCGCTTGAGAGAACTCAGGAGAAGGAACTCGGCAAATTGATACCGTAACTTCGGGAGAAGGTATACCCCGGTAGTGTGAAGCGCCTGCGCGCTTAGCATGATGGGGTCGCAGAGAATCGGTGGCTGCGACTGTTTATTAAAAACACAGCACTCTGCAAAGACGAAAGTCGACGTATAGGGTGTGACGCCTGCCCGGTGCCGGAAGGTTAAGTGATGGGGTGCAAGCTCTTGATCGAAGCCCCGGTAAACGGCGGCCGTAACTATAACGGTCCTAAGGTAGCGAAATTCCTTGTCGGGTAAGTTCCGACCTGCACGAATGGCGTAACGATGGCCACACTGTCTCCTCCTGAGACTCAGCGAAGTTGAAGTGTTTGTGATGATGCAATCTACCCGCGGCTAGACGGAAAGACCCCATGAACCTTTACTGTAGCTTTGCATTGATCTGTGAACCGGCCTGTGTAGGATAGGTGGGAGGCTTTGAAGCGTGGTCGCTAGATCACGTGGAGCCATCCTTGAAATACCACCCTGGTTTGTTTGCGGTTCTAACCTTGGTCCGTTATCCGGATCGGGGACAGTGCATGGTGGGCAGTTTGACTGGGGCGGTCTCCTCCCAAAGTGTAACGGAGGAGTTCGAAGGTACGCTAGGTACGGTCGGAAATCGTGCTGATAGTGCAATGGCATAAGCGTGCTTGACTGTGAGACTGACAAGTCGAACAGGTGCGAAAGCAGGACATAGTGATCCGGTGGTTCTGAATGGAAGGGCCATCGCTCAACGGATAAAAGGTACTCTGGGGATAACAGGCTGATACCGCCCAAGAGTTCATATCGACGGCGGTGTTTGGCACCTCGATGTCGGCTCATCTCATCCTGGGGCTGTAGCCGGTCCCAAGGGTATGGCTGTTCGCCATTTAAAGAGGTACGTGAGCTGGGTTTAAAACGTCGTGAGACAGTTTGGTCCCTATCTGCCGTGGGCGTTGGATACTTGACGGAGCCTGCTCCTAGTACGAGAGGACCGGAGTGGACGTACCTCTGGTGTACCGGTTGTCATGCCAATGGCATTGCCGGGTAGCTAAGTACGGAAGAGATAACCGCTGAAGGCATCTAAGCGGGAAACTCGTCTGAAGATTAGGTATCCCGGGGACTTGATCCCCCTAAAGAGTCGTTCGAGACCAGGACGTTGATAGGTCGGGTGTGGAAGCGCAGTAATGCGTTAAGCTAACCGATACTAATTGCTCGTGAGGCTTGATCCTATAACACTGATGGTTATTGACCTGGTGATATAGCGTTCCAAGTGTCGTTCAATACAAAATCTGGCTGCACCGTCAGCAGCCAGCCAACACCAATTACGACCCCCTGTGCATGATCATCGAGCGAGCCTCTGATCATTCACACGTTGTGTTTCTTCCAAGATTGGAGCCGTTGCGCTAACCCGCAGCCGCTCAACCAGTTACGCCTGACGACCATAGCAAGGTGGTACCACTCCTTCCCATCCCGAACAGGACAGTGAAACGCCTTCGCGCCGATGATAGTGGACGGACGTCTGTGAAAGTAGGTCATCGTCAGGCTTTTATTGCGCAAAACCCCACAGGTAATCCTGTGGGGTTTTGTTTTTGTATAAGTGAGAACGCCGTCAAGCGTGATGACAGCTACTAGGCGTCACATCACGAATGTGATTAGATGTTCATGCAGTGCCAGGCAGTACACAAAGATTCGAGAGGTTGACGCTCAAGGCAACCACTCAAGCAGTTACGCTTGACGACCATAGCAAGGTGGTACCACTCCTTCCCATCCCGAACAGGACAGTGAAACGCCTTCGCGCCGATGATAGTGGACGGACGTCTGTGAAAGTAGGTCATCGTCAAGCTCTTATCCCTCAAAGCCCCGCCGTTCACGGTGGGGCTTTGTCTTTGGCGATAACAGTTCGAACTCAGGCTCAAAATGAGCTCGCAAATGAACGTCCAATTGATGCCGCAACGGCGCTATCAATCACGCTGCAAGCCGCGCCAATGCTGAATGTGCCGAAATAACAACGCCCGTGGATGGGTGGGTATTGTGCGGTAAGATTGTCCGAGTCAATTCGTTGGAGCGTTATCGTGAGTGATCCCCAGACCCCCGTGCCCGGCACAACGTTGGACCTGCGCACGCTGACCCATGTGGCATACGGTTTATTCGCCCTGGGATTTCTGACAAGTGGAATTCTGGGCATTGCGACATTGGCGGCCGTGGTGCTGATGTACCTGAAACGCTCTGACGCCGCCGGCACGGTTTACGCTGGCCACTTCGATTGGATGTTGCGTACGTTCTGGTGGGCGATGCTGTGGCTGGCGATCAGCGCCATCGCGGTGTACATCTTCATCGGCTGGATCAGCTTGATCGCGACGGTCGTGTGGGTGCTGTATCGCTTGATCAAAGGCTGGCTGGCGCTGTTGGAAGGCAGCTCACCGACTCCCTACGCCTGATTGGGAAAAAGCGTCTTGTAGGTGCTTAGAAGGCCGGCAGAGATGCCGGCTTTTTTACGTCCACGAATTGGCTGTGATCGCGATGCCCTCGCAAAGACGCGTCGCGCGGAGACAGGCGTTAAGCGCGTCCCGACGCAGGGGCTTGGACGCACACACGAGCAGACACAACGTCGCGTCAAATGGGGCGCAAACAGGGCGATCCGAAAGTGCTGGGGCGGTATGGGGATTGAGCTTCGCCGCATCCACAGAACGTGGATTTGGGATGGTGCGCCGAAGATGGCGCAGCTGAACAGAGGGTTGGCTAGCCCGGCGAAAAGCCAGGGCGTCGCGACAATCCAGGAGGCAGGGACGTACGGGGTACGCCCTTTGCCTGCTTACTTCAGATGTGCGTTGACCAGTTTGGTCAGTTCGAACATCGTGACCTGATCTTTGCCAAAGATCGGGCGCAGCTTGGCATCGGCGTTGATGTTGCGCTTGTTGCTGGCATCTTGCAGGTTGTGCTTCTTGATGTATTCCCAGATCTTCTTGGTGACCTCGGTACGCGGCACGGCTTCCGAGCCGATGACAGCGGCCAACTCGGCGCTGGGGGTCAGGGGCTTCATGAATGCAGCGTTCGGCTTGCGCGCGGTCGCGGGTTTGGAGGTTGTGGCCATAATGCGGCGCTCCTTCTCTGGCTGTTGGAAAAATTGTCCTGCGGCCGGAGCATAACGTGTCTCTCTGGTAAAGACAAAGGCATTTATCCTCTGTAGCAACTAAAATATACGCACCGTCCCCTCTATCACGCCATTCTGTAACCTCCTATGTACGCACGATCTGCCTTGGAATCAATTCGACTTTTTCATGACGAGTTGACTGCGCTGCGACGCGATTTGCATGCCCACCCCGAACTGGGTTTCGAAGAGGTGCGAACCTCCGGGATCGTCGCCGGCGCGTTGGAAGCGTTGGGCATCGAAGTGCATCGGGGGATAGGCAAGACGGGCGTGGTCGGCGTGATACGTGGCCGCCGCTGCGACAGCGGCCGCATGATCGGGCTGCGCGCGGACATGGACGCCTTGCCGATGACCGAGGACAACGACTTCGGCCATAAGTCCACCAAACCTGGCTTGATGCACGGATGCGGTCATGACGGGCACACGGCGGTGCTGATCGGTGCCGCCAAATACCTGGCTCAGACGCGCAATTTTGACGGTACGGCGGTCTTGATTTTCCAACCCGCCGAGGAAGGCCGAGGTGGTGCGCGCGCGATGCTGGAGGATGGCCTTTTCGACACGTTTCCGTGTGATGCCATCTATGCCCTGCACAACTGGCCCGGCTTGCGGCCAGGTACCATCGGCATCAACCCTGGGCCGATGATGGCGGCGGCAGATCGTTTTGAGATCCAGATCACCGGGCGCGGCGGCCATGGCGCGCATCCTTATCAAACCATTGATCCGGTAACCATCGCCGGCCAGATCATCACGGCGCTCCAGACGATCGTATCGCGCAACGTGAACCCGCTGGATTCCGCCGTGGTGTCGATCGGGTCGATGCAGGCGGGCCATCCCGGCGCCATGAGCGTCATCCCGCGCGAAGCCAAGTTGGTGGGCACTGTGCGTACGTTTCGCAAGTCGGTCCAGGAAATGGTCGAGACTCGCATGCGAGAGCTGGTCACCGCAATCGCCAACGCGTTCGGCGGGACCGCTGAACTGATCTACGAACGCATCTATCCCGCCACCTTGAACACGCCGCAGCATGCGAACCTGGTGGCCGACATCGCCACCGAGATGATCGGCAAAGAAAACGTGGTGCGCGATCTGGTGCCGTCGATGGGCTCCGAAGATTTCTCGTTCATGTTGCAGAGCAAGCCAGGTGCATACTTCCGCCTGGGCCAAGGCGGCGCCGAGTCGGGCTGCGTGCTGCACAACTCTCATTTTGATTTCAACGATGCGGTCATTCCCCTGGGCAGCGCGATGTTCGCCGCGCTGGCAGAACGGGGCATGCCGCTGGCAGATTAAGAAGCCTCTTCCATGTCTACTCAAAGCACGACTCAGCTTACTATCACCCGCCCTGATGATTGGCACCTGCATCTGCGCGATGGCGCGGCGCTGGAAGCCGTGGTGGCCGACACCGCGCGCCAGTTTGCGCGAGCCATCATCATGCCGAATCTGAAGCCGCCGGTGACCACCACCGAGCAGGCGCTGGCGTACCGGGATCGCATCCTTCAAGCGTTGCGCAAGGCGGGTGGCAACGCCGACGCGTTCACTCCGCTGATGACGCTTTATCTGACGGACAACACCTCAGCCGAAGAGATCCGCAACGCGCATGCATCCGGTCAGGTCTACGCGGTGAAGCTCTATCCCGCAGGTGCGACGACCAACTCGGACGCCGGCGTGACTGACTTGTTGGGCAAGTGCACGCAGGCCCTGGAAGCATTGGAAAAATGCGGAATGCCGCTGCTCGTGCACGGCGAGGTGACGGATCCTGCTATCGACGTATTCGACCGCGAAGCCATTTTTGTCGAACGCGTCATGAAACCCTTGCGCCGCGCATTCCCGGCCTTGAAGGTCGTGTTCGAACACATCACGACGAAAGAAGGCGCCGAATATGTGCGTGATGCTGAAGGGCCGACGGCCGCGACGATCACCCCTCAGCACATGCTCTACAACCGCAACGCGATCTTCCAAGGTGGCGTGCGCCCGCATTGGTATTGCCTGCCAATCCTGAAGCGCGAAACGCACCGCCTTGCCCTGGTCGAGGCCGCCACCAGCGGCAGCCCCCGGTTTTTCCTGGGCACGGATAGCGCGCCGCACGCCCGCGGCTTGAAGGAACACGCCTGCGGCTGTGCGGGTTGCTACACCGCGCTGCACGCGATGGAGCTGTATGCGACCGCGTTTGATGCCGTGGGCAAGCTGGACAAGCTGGAAGGCTTTGCAAGCTTCCATGGTCCCGATTTTTATGGTCTGCCGCGCAATACCGGCACGCTGACGCTGGTGCGCGAAACGTATCAGGTGCCCGAAGAACTGGCATTCGGCAACACGACGCTGGTGCCGTTGGCGGCGGGCGAGGCGCTGGCTTGGCGCGCTCACGCTTGAGCGGCACGGGGCGCGCTCGGGCGCGGCCACTAACGTGAATCGGGGTGATTGGCATGTTGCCGATCACCCCGATTTTTTGCTGTGTCGCGGGCGGTCAATAGGCCGATATAGATGTGCCTATATATAGATGACCAAAATATAAGCTGCCGAAAAAAGGCGTGCCGGCGTTTTACAGCGTGCCGTCGCGGCGTGCTTCCAGCAATTCCCAACGCGCGAACTTTTCTTCAAGCTCGCCTTCCAGCTTGGCCAGTTCGCCGTTGATGCGCTCGACTTCCGCCGGCGCGTCGCGGTAGAGGCTGCCGTCCGCCAACTTGCCGGCCAGTTCCGCCTGCTGCGCCTCCAGCGCGGCGATGGCATCGGGAAGGCCTTCAAGCTCGCGCAAGTCCCATGCATTGATCTTGCTGGCCTTGGCCGGCTTGGCACGGGCCACTTTGGCGCGCGCGGCGCTTTCGTCAGCAGGCTTGGCGGTGGCTTCCACATCGGCTTCCACTGCGGCAGGCGCGGGCCGCTGCGCCACCCATTCATCGTATCCGCCGACGTAATCGCGCCAGTGTCCGTCGCCTTCGTAGGCGATGGTCTGCGTGACAACGTTGTTCAAAAACGCCCGGTCGTGGCTGACCAGCAGCACGGTGCCGGCATATTCCTGCAACAGCTCTTCCAGGAGCTCAAGCGTTTCGATGTCCAGGTCGTTGGTGGGTTCGTCCAGCACCAGCACGTTGGCAGGGCGGGCGAACAGGCGCGCCAACAGCAAGCGGGCGCGTTCGCCGCCGGACAGGCTGCGCACGGGCGAGCCGGCGCGGGCGGGCGAGAACAGGAAGTCGCCCAGATAAGTCATCACGTGTTTGCGGGTGCCGCCGATTTCAACCCATTCGCTGCCCGGGCTGATGATGTCCACCAGCGACGCGTTTTCATCCAGCTGCGCGCGCATCTGGTCGAAATACGCGACGGCCACATTGGTACCCATTCGCGTCGTGCCGCTGTCGGGCTGCATCTCGCCCAGGATGAGCTTGAGCAGCGTGGTCTTGCCGGCGCCGTTGGGCCCGATGATGCCGATGCGGTCGCCGCGCAGGATGGTGGTGGAGTAGTCGTTCACGACCACCTTGTCGCCGAAGGTCTTGCCGACATGCTCAAGCTCGGCAACCAGCTTGCCCGAACGTTGGCCTTCAGCCAATGCCAACGAGACGTCGCCAATACGTTCACGACGTTCAGCGCGCTGGACCCGCAGGCTTTCCAGGCGGCGCACGCGGCCTTCATTGCGCGTACGGCGGGCCTCGACACCCTTGCGGATCCAGACTTCTTCCTGCGCAAGCAGCTTGTCGAAGCGGGCCTGTTCCAGGCGTTCCGATTCCAGCCATTGGGCCTTGCGTTCCTGCCACTGCGAGAAGTTGCCGGGAAAGCTCAGCAGGCGGCCGCGGTCCAGTTCGACGATGCGGGTGGTGACGGCGTCCAGAAAGCGCCGGTCGTGGGTGATGATGACGGCGGCGCCGCGCCAGCCGCGGAGCATCTCTTCCAGCCAGGCAATGCCTTCGAAGTCCAGATGGTTGGTGGGTTCGTCCAGCAGCAGAAGGTCGGGTTCTTCAACCAGGGCGCGCGCCAGGGCGACGCGCTTGCGCGTGCCGCCCGACAAGCCCGCGATCTGCACGTCAGCGGGCAAGCCCAGCTTTTCCAGCATGGCGCGCACGCGAGAAGGGCGTTGCCAGTCTTCATGGTCGCCTTCCACGTTGCAGACCACGTCGAACACCGTGGCGTTTTCGTCCAGCTCGGGTTCCTGTTCGACGGTGGCCACGCGCAATCCCGAGCTGCGGGCGATGTCGCCGTCGTCGGGCAGCGTGCGGCCGTCCAACAGCCTGAGCAGCGACGACTTGCCGGCGCCATTGCGGCCAATCAGGCCGATGCGCTCGCCGGCCTGAATGGCGAAGTCGGCATGGTCCAGCAACGGGTGGTGGCCATAGGCCAGCTGAATGTCGGTCAGGGTGATGAGGGTAGCGAGGGCCATGTAGTCGGTCTTTTCTGCGGCTTCTAAGCGGATCAACGCGTATTGTCGCAGGAACCTCGGCAAGCCGTTGAATGGGCCAAGACCGGGGCGTGTCGGGGACAGTGCCGCTACCTGTAATAGAATACGAACCGCAAGACGGGTCGGGCGATCGCGGTGGATGCGAATCCATCGAGGAAGGTCCGGACTCCACAGGGCAGGATAACGGCTAACGGCCGTCCGGCCGCGTCCTCGGGCGCGGTTGAGGAATAGGGCCACAGAGACGAGACTGGGAAGCGGGCGCGCTTTGCGCGCACAGGTACGGCCATCTCCGTATCGCGTCGTTCGGCAACGAATGGCGGCGTCTCAGGGTGAAACGCGGCAACCTCTATCCGGAGCAACATCAAATAGGCATGCGTGCGGCCCTCGGGTCGCGAAGGGCGGCTCCGTCCAAGCATGCGGGTAGATGGCTAGAGCGGCTCAGCAATGATCCGCGCAGAGGAATGATCGTCCGCCAGGGCAACCTGGTGTACAGAATCCGGCCTATAGACCCGTCTTGCATCGAATATTCCCACTCGCGCGGCGCCGGGCATCAATGCCTGGCCGCGCGGCATGCGCCGGCGATTTTTTCCCGGCGCCAAAATGGGGCGTTCGGCGGGAAGCCTCGCCAACCGGTGCAAAGGGCGCGGCGTAAAACAATGCAAAGGCATCGTTAGCCGCTACTTCTGACGAAGGACTTTTAGTGTGTGCCGCAACCTCCTGATAAATCAGGAGGTTTTTCTTTTTGCGGTTTTACATATTGGCCTAAGTCCTTGTTGTGATTGAAAAAATTGCAACCACTCGCTTGACCGCCCCATTGCCATACCGTAGAGTGGGAAATAGTAGGAAATTGTGCAATTAAGTGGGGTAAAAGTGGTGTTTCAGGGAAGCAGCGCACTCACGCTGGATGCGAAGGGGCGGATCTCGATTCCGACCCGGCATCGTGACGCGCTCATGTCGCAGGCCGATGGCCGGCTGACCCTGACCCGCCACCCTGACGGCTGCTTGCTGGTGTACCCGCGGCCTGAATGGGAAAAGAAGCGCGAGCAGATCGCCGCTTTTCCCATGACGGCTCGTGCGTTGCAGCGGCTGTTGCTGGGCAACGCTCAGGATGTCGAACTGGATGGCTCCGGCCGGGTCCTGATCGCTCCTGAACTGCGCAACGCTTCCGGTATGACGCGCGATGTGATGCTGCTCGGTCTGGGCGCGCACTTCGAGCTGTGGGACGCCGCTACTCTGGCCAGCCGCGAGGCGGAAGACTTGGCCAAGGGTATGCCGGATGTGTTGAACCAGTTTTCGTTCTGAAAAATTTTATGGAATTCGAACATCGGCCCGTTCTGCTGGAGCCGACGGTGGACGCACTACTGCTGCCAGACTTTGGCGGCAAAGGCGCGACACGGTCGCACTCCCAGGCCGAGCCGGATACGGCTACGCGGGCGGAATGCGGCGTGTTTGTCGACGGCACTTTCGGCCGCGGCGGGCACAGTCGCGAACTGCTTGGGCGCTTGGGCAAGTCCGCGCGGTTGGTGGTGTTCGACAAGGACCCCGAGGCGATCGCGGTAGCCAATGCGTTGGCGGCTGCGGACCCGCGGGTCACGGTAGTACATGGCGGCTTTGCCACCATGGCAGAAGAATTGCAGCAGCTCGGCATCGACAAGGTCGATGGCGTGATGCTGGATCTGGGCGTGTCGTCGCCTCAGATCGATGACGCCGAGCGCGGCTTCTCGTTCATGCGAGACGGCCCGCTCGATATGCGGATGGACACCACTCGTGGTCCCACGGTGGCGGAATGGCTGGCGCAAGCCAGTGTGGATGAGATGCGGGAGGTCATAGCGGATTATGGCGAAGAACGGTTTGCTTTTCAGGTTGCAAAGGCGATTGCTGCTCGCCGCGCAACAAGGCCGCTGTGCACCACGCTCGAGCTTGCCGAGTGCGTCGCCAGCGCCGTCCGCACGCGCGAAAAGGGGCAGCATCCGGCCACACGCACCTTTCAAGCTTTACGGATTTACATCAATCGGGAACTCGAAGAGCTCGCGCGCACCCTCGCGGCAGCTCTAGACCTGCTCGCCCCGGGAGGGAGGTTGGCGGTGATCAGCTTTCATTCGCTTGAAGACCGCATGGTCAAGCAGTGCATCGTGGCGGCGGCTCGGCCGGCCGCCGCGCATGCACGCCTGCCGCTGCGCGAAAGCGAGATGCCCCAGCCTATCCTCCGTTCACTGGGAAGGGTCCAGGCCGAAGACGACGAAGTCTCCGGCAATGCCCGCGCCCGCTCTGCCGTCTTGCGGGTTGCCGAACGCACCGAAACACCGCTGCCCCCCGAGGGCGGTTTTGCGTTTGTGAAGATCGGCTCCTTGCCTGGCAGCGAGCTGGCTCCGCCGCCTCGCCGCGGTGGCAAAGGGGGGCGGCGCTGATGGGTCGTGTCAACCTGATCGTTGCGGCGCTACTGATGCTGTCGGCCATTTCCCTGGTCACCAGCCGGTATCAGTCGCGCCAGCTTTTTGTTGAGCTGGGACGCGATCAGGCGCAGGCGCGCGACCTGGAAACCAACTGGCGCCGCTTGCAGCTTGAGCGCGCCGAGCTCGCCCGCAATGCGCGGGTGGACGCCATTGCACGCGACGCCCTGAAGATGATCTCCATCGTCCCGGACCGTACGCTGTATGTAAATCAGGCGTCCGGCGCTGCCACCGGAGGCGCGCAATGAAACGCGTTCCCTTCTTCGATAACCCTGTATTGCGCGGGCAACTGCCCACGTGGCGCGCGCGCCTGGTGCTGATACTGCTGTTTGGCGGTTTCACGGTGCTGGCCGGGCGCGCCTTGTTCTTGCAGGGTTTGTCGACGGAGTTCCTGCAGCAGCAGGGCGAACGCCGCTACGAACGCACGCTGACGCTGGCCGCCACGCGCGGCAAGATCATGGACCGCAACGGCGCGGTGCTGGCCTCCAGTGTGCCGGCGCGCGCCATCTGGGCAATCCCGGAAGACGCCAAGCAAGGCACGCCCGCGCAAATGGATGCGCTGGCCAAGTTGCTGGAAACGCCCGTGGCCGACCTGCGCCATCGCCTGGTCGACGAAGACAAGAATTTCGTCTACTTGAAGCGCCAGGTCGCAATGGACGTGGCCGACAAGATCAAGCAGCTGAACATGCCGGGCATTCATCAGCAGCCCGAAACGCGCCGCTACTATCCCGACGGCGACGTCATGGCCCATGTGGTTGGTTTCAACAGCGTTGAAGATCAGGGCCAGGAAGGGGTTGAGCTCACGTTCAACCAGCAATTGCAGGGCCGCCCAGGCAGCCGCCGCGTCATCAAGGACCGGCTGGGCCGCGTTATCGAGGACGTGCAGGCCGTGACGTTGCCCGTTGATGGCCGCGACCTGCGCCTGTCGATCGATACCCGCTTGCAGTACCTGGTATTCAAGGAATTAAAGGACGCCATGGAAAAGCACCAGGCCAAGGGCGCTACCGCCGTGGTCGTGGACGTGCATACCGGCGAAATCCTGGCGTTGGCTAACGTGCCGACGTTTGACCCGAACAAGCGTGAAACCTTTCATGGTTCCAAGCTGCGCAACCAGGCCATTACCGATACGTTCGAACCCGGTTCGATCATGAAGCCGTTCACGGCCGCCTTGGCGCTGGACCTGGGCCGCATCACGACGTCGACCCTGTTCGAAACGGGCAACGGCCGCTTCACCTATCAAGGCAGCACGATCAGCGACGTCAGCCGCAACGGCACGCTGGACGTTGCCGGGGTGTTGCGCAAGTCCAGCAACATCGGCATGACCATGATTTCCGAGAAGCTGGAATCCCGCGAGATGTGGGACCGCTTCACCGAATTAGGCTTGGGCCAGGCCCCTCAAGTGGGATTCCCCGGCGCAGCGCCCGGCCGTTTGCGTCCCTGGGACCGTTGGCGCCTGATCGAAAAGGCCACCATGGCCTACGGCTACGGCCTGTCCGTGTCGCTGCTGCAAGTGGCGCGCGCTTACACCGTCTTCGCCCGTAACGGCGACATGGTGTCGCTGACGCTGGTCAAGCGCGACAGCGACCCGACCAGCGTCAAGATCTACACGCCCAAGACCACCGCCATGGTGCGCGCGATGCTCGAAGCCGCCGCCGGCCCCGAAGGCACCAAGGCAGCCCAGGTGCAGGGCTATCGCGTGGCCGGCAAGAGCGGCACCGCTCGCAAGATCGTCGACGGCAAATACAGCATGCAGCGCTATCGCAGCTCGTACGTGGGTTTTGCGCCAGTGTCCGATCCGAAGATCGTCGTGGCCGTGTCCATCGACGAGCCCACGGTTGGCGGTTATTACGGCGGCGCCATCGCCGCGCCGGTGTTCTCCCACATCGTGGGCGGAAGCCTCCGGTTGATGGGGGTGCGGCCCGACGCGCCTTTCGAATCCACGATTGTTGCTGGTCTCAAGGAGCCAGGCAGATGAGCGCCAATGGCTTCCTCTCTACCCCTGTCGCCACGGTTGCTGAAACCGTGGCGTGGTTGCATGCGCGCGTCTCGTTGACGGCGCATCTGAAACTGGACTCGCGCGATATCGAGCCGGGCGACGTGTTCGTTGCCTGCCCGGGCCTGACCAGCGACGGACGTCTCTATATAGATAAGGCATTGGCGCTTGGCGCCAGCGCCGTCTTGTTCGACGCGCCCGCCACCGAAGCGCTTCAGAACGCCGCGTCGGGCACGCCGATGCTGCCGGTGACGGGGCTGCGCGCCTTGCTGGGCGAATTGGCCGACACCTGGTACGGCCGCCCGTCGGCCGCGCTGGCCGTGGTGGCCGTGACGGGCACCAACGGCAAGACCTCGTCGGTGCAATGGATTGCGCACGCGCTCAGCCGCAACGACAAGCCTTGCGGCACCATCGGTACCTTGGGCGCCGTGCTGCCGGACGGCCGCACGCTGGGCGGCGACCTGACCACGCCCGACGTCCTGACCGTGCACCGCACGCTGGCCGCGATGCGCGATGCCGGCGCCCAGGCCGTGGCCATGGAAGCGTCGTCAATTGGTATCGAGCAAGGCCGCCTGGACGGTGTGCGCGTGGCGCTGGCCGCCTTCACCAACCTGACGCGCGACCATCTTGACTATCACGGCACGATGGAACGCTACGAAGCCGCCAAGGCGCGTTTGTTCCAATGGCCTGGCTTGACCGCCGCCGTCGTCAATGCCGACGACGAAGCCGGTCGCCGCCTGCTGGCAAGCCTGCCGCAAGGCATGGCCACGATGGGCTACAGCCTGAGCGATTCGCCCGACATCCCCGCTGCGATGCGCGCGCGGGATTTGCAGGCCACATCGCAGGGCCAGATCTTTACGTTGGTGTCCCCGCACGGCGAGGCCCAGATCGTGACGCGCCTGCTGGGCGCGCACAACGTGTCGAACCTGCTGTTGGTGGCCGGCGTGCTGTACAAGCTGGGCCTGCCGTTTGCACAGATCGCGCGCGAATTGGCCGCGACGGACCCGGTTGACGGGCGCTTGCAGACCGTGGAGCCGATAGCGGTGTCGCCCCAGTCTTCCGCTGGCCGGGGCGCGCTGGTGGTGGTGGACTACGCGCACACGCCGGATGCCTTGTCGCGCGCATTGACCGCGCTGCGCCCCGTGGCCGTCGCCCGGTCCGGCCGCTTGATCTGCCTGTTTGGTTGCGGCGGCGAGCGCGATCCGGGCAAGCGCCCGGAAATGGGCCGTATCGCCGCGCAGCTGGCTGACCGCGTTGTGGTGTCCAGCGACAATCCGCGCACCGAATCCCCGCAAGCCATCGTCGACCAGATCCTGGCCGGCATCCCGGACGCGGCGCACGCCGACGCCCAGGTTGATCGCGCGCGCGCCATCATGCAGACCATCTGGTCCGCCTCGCCAGACGATGTCGTGCTGCTGGCGGGCAAGGGCCATGAAACGTACCAGGACGTCGGCGGCGAAAAACTGCCCTTTGATGACCGCGAGTGGGCGCGCCTGTCGCTGCTGCTGCCGCAGGTCAAGGGCGTGTCCACGGATACCCGCCGCATCGGCTCGGGCGAGTTGTTCGTGGCGCTGGTCGGCGAGAACTTCGACGCGCATAACTATCTGGACCAGGCCGAAGGCCGCGGCGCCTGCGCGGCCGTCGTGGCGCACGCGGTGCCCGACGCCCGGCTGCCGCAATTGGTGCTGGGCGATACTCGCATTGCGCTGATGCGCGTCGGTGCCGCGTGGCGCGCGCAGTTCACGCTGCCCGTGGTGGCGGTGACCGGCAGCAACGGCAAGACGACCACCAAGGAAATGATCTCGGCGATGTTGGCCGAATGGCAGGGCGAGTCGGGCCGTTTGGCCACCGCCGGCAATTTGAACAACGACATCGGCGTGCCGCTGACGCTGCTGCGCCTGCGCGCCGAGCATCGCGCCGCGGTGTTTGAACTGGGCATGAACCACCCGGGCGAAATCGCACAGTTGGCCGACATGGCCGCGCCCACGGTCGCGCTGGTGACCAACGCACAGCGCGAACACCAGGAATTCATGCACACCGTGGAAGCGGTGGCGCACGAAAACGGCGCTGCCATCGCTGCGTTGCCGGATGACGGCGTTGCCGTGTATCCCGGCGACGAACCCTATTGCGCCATTTGGGACGCGCTGGCCGAACCGCGCCGCGTGTTGCGCTTCGGCTTGCAGCCCGGGCTGGACGTCTACGCCGAGCAGATCCTTGCCGATGTGGGCTCGACCCGTTGCCGCGTTGTGACGCCGGTGGGCGTTGCGGACCTGGTCTTGCCCGTGCCCGGCTTGCACAACCTGCGCAATGCGCTGGCCGCCATCGCCAGCGCCATCGCGGCAGGCGCGCCGCTGGACGTTGCCGTGCGCGCGCTGGCGGGCTTTGCGCCGGTGGCCGGCCGCATGCAGCACAAACAATTAAGCGACGGAACGTTGCTGATCGATGACACCTACAATGCCAACCCCGATTCGGTTCGCGTGGCCATCGACGTGCTGGCGCGAATCGCCGGCACGCGTGTCCTGGTGTTGGGCGACATGGGTGAAATCGGGGACAACGGCCCCGCCTTGCACGCCGAGGCGGGCCACTATGCGCGCGAGCAAGGGCTTGACGCGTTGATCACGCTGGGCGATGCCAGCCGGGCGGCCGCGGCCGCATACGGACCCGGCGCGCAAGCGTGCACATCGGTAGACGAAGTGGTGGCCGCCTTGCGCGGCTTGCGCCCGTCCAGCGTATTGATAAAGGGATCGCGCTTTATGCGCATGGAGCGGGTAGTGAAGGCTTTTTCCACGAACGACGAACAGACGGCCAAGGCGCAGGGAGAGCAGCATGCTGCTTGAGCTAGCCCGTCTGCTTTCCGATGATGTGCGCGCCCTGGGCGTGTTCGAATACATCACGTTGCGCGCCGTGCTGGCGTGCGCGACGGCGTTGCTGATCGGCCTGGTGGCCGGTCCGCGTGTGATTCGCAAGTTGACCGAAATGAAGATCGGCCAGGCCGTGCGCGCCTATGGCCCGGAAACGCATCTGGTCAAGACCGGCACCCCCACGATGGGCGGCGTGCTGATCCTGATTTCCATCGCCATCAGCACCTTGCTGTGGGCCGACTGGACCAACCGCTTCGTGTGGGTGGTGCTGCTTGTCACGTTCGGCTTCGGCTGGATCGGCTGGATGGACGACTACCGCAAGGTTGTCTATCGCGATCCCGAAGGCATGCCCGCGCGCCAAAAATTCTTCTGGCAGGCCACCATCGGCATGGTGGCCGCGGTGTACCTGGCGTTTGCCGTGTCGGCGCCCGCCAACACCGACCTGTGGCCCTTGTTCAAGGCCTGGGTGGGTAGCGGCTTCACGATGTCGCTGCCCACGCGTGCCGACTTGATCGTGCCGTTCTTCAAGTCCGTCAGCTATCCGCTGGGCGTGCTGGGGTTCGTGGCGCTGACCTGGGCCGTGATTGTCGGCACCAGCAATGCCGTGAACCTGACTGACGGCCTGGATGGCCTGGCCATCATGCCCACCGTGATGGTGGGCAGCGCGCTGGGCATCTTCGCCTACGTGGTCGGGCGCGTCGACTATTCCAAATACCTGCTGTTCCCCTACATACCCGGTGCGTCCGAACTCATGGTGCTGTGCGCGGCGATAGGGGGCGCGGGACTCGCCTTTTTATGGTTCAACGCGTATCCGGCCCAGGTCTTCATGGGCGACGTCGGCGCGCTTGCCCTGGGCGGCGCGCTGGGCACCATCGCGGTCATCGTGCGCCAGGAAATCGTGCTGTTCATCATGGGCGGCGTGTTCGTGGTGGAAACGCTCTCGGTGATGATCCAGGTGACGTGGTTCAAGTACACCAAGCGACGTTATGGAACAGGTCGACGCATATTCCGCATGGCCCCGCTGCATCATCACTTTGAAGTGGGCGGCTGGAAAGAAACCCAGGTGGTCGTGCGTTTCTGGATCATCAGCATGATGCTGGTGCTGATTGGCCTCTCAACCCTGAAGTTGCGATGAATACGATGGAAACCTCCCGCGCTGACGCGCCGCTTGTCCTGATCCTCGGATTGGGCGAGACGGGTGTCGCCGCCGCACGCTGGTGCGCCCGCCTGGGCGCCCGCTTGCGTGTGGCCGACACGCGCGCTGAACCGGGTGGCCTTGCCGCGCTGCAAGAGGCGCTGGCGCAAAGTGATGTGCAGTACCAGCTGGGATGCGATGCGTCGTTTGATCCGGCGCTGCTGGATGGCGTGACGCAAATCGTCCTCAGCCCCGGCCTGGCGCCCACGCAAGTACCCGCCGCCGATCTGCTGCGCGAGGCCGAGGCCCGCGGCATCGAGGTGGTTGGTGAAATCGAACTCTTTGCCCGCGCGTTGGCCGATCTGGCCGAAACGCGCGAATACCGTCCGCGCCTGTTGACCGTAACCGGCACCAACGGCAAGACCACCGTTACTGCTCTGACGCGCGACTTGATCGACGCCAGCGGCCTGTCGGTGGTGGCCGCCGGAAACATCAGTCCGGCCGCGCTGACCGCGCTGATGGACGCGCTGGACAACGATGCGCTGCCGCAGGTGTGGGTGCTGGAGCTGTCCAGCTTCCAACTGGAAACGACGCGCTCGCTGATGGCCGACGCCGCCGTCGTGCTGAACGTAACGCAAGACCACCTGGACTGGCATGGCGGCATGGAATCCTACGCCGCTGCCAAGGCCCGCATTCTGAAGATGGCGCGTATCGCCATCGTCAACCGTGATGACCCGCTTACCGTGGCCATGGTGCCCACCGTGAACGCGCTAAACGTGCGCAGCTTTGGCCGCGACATGCCCGAGCTGGTCGGCGACATGGGTCTTGAACTCGGGCAGGGCGTGGCTTGGCTGGTTGCCTGCGAGCCCAGCGATTTCGACGAACCCGCACCGCCCACGCGCCGCAAGAAAGACGCGCCCGAACCCGTGCGTGCCAATGGCCGCAAAAGCCGCCTGATGCCCGTGGATGCGTTGCGCATTCGGGGCATCCACAACGCCTTGAACGCGCTGGCCGCCTTGCAACTGGCCCGCTGCCTGGACCTGGGCTGGGGCGCCATGCTGCGTACCCTGCGCGAATACGCGGGCGAACCGCATCGCGCATCTTTCGTGCGTCAGATCGACGGTGTGGACTACATCAACGACAGCAAGGGCACCAACGTCGGTGCCACGGTGGCCGCGCTGGAAGGCCTGGGCCAACCAGTCGTGCTGATCGCCGGCGGGCAAGGCAAGGGCCAGGACTTTTCTCCGCTGATTCCCGTGGTGTCGCGCCATGCGCGCGCCGTCATGCTGATCGGCGTGGACGGCCCCGAGATCGGCCGTGTGCTGGCGCCCACCGGTGTCAACTGCATCACTGTTGATTCGCTGCATGCCGCCGTGCGCGGCGCGGCTGAATTGGCGCAGCCGGGCGACGCCGTGTTGCTGTCGCCCGCTTGCGCCAGCCTGGACATGTTCCGCAATTATCCGCACCGTGGGCAAGTGTTCATGGAAGAGGTCGAAGACCTGGCCCGCGATCGCGGAGAAGTGGCATGAGCCTGATCGCCGATCTCACCGCCAGCGTCAATGCCGTACGGCCCGGCCGTACCAAGATGCGCAACTTCGATCTGCCGCTGGTCATCGCGGCGTCGACCTTGTTGCTGCTGGGCTTGCTGATGGTGTATTCGGCGTCGATCGCGCTGGCCGATGGCCCGCGCTATGCGTCCTATGGCCGCTACTACTTCGTGATCCGCCATGGCCTGTTCGTCAGCGCCGGCCTGGTTGCGGGCGCGGTCGTTCTGGCCATCCCGATTCGGGTCTGGCAGCGCATGGCGGTGCCGCTGTTCGTGGTGGCGATGGTGCTGCTGGTAGCAGTGCTGATCCCCGGCATCGGCCGCGAAGTCAACGGCGCGCACCGCTGGATCCCGCTGGGTCCGCTGAATTTCCAGCCGTCTGAATTGATGAAGCTGGCGGCCCTGCTTTACGCCGCCGACTACACGGTGCGCAAGCAGGAACACATGCAGGCGTTTGCGCGCGGCTTTCTGCCGATGGCGTTTGCGCTGGCGGGCGTGGGCATGCTGCTGCTGCTTGAGCCCGACCTGGGCGCCTTCATGGTGATCGTGGCCATTGCCATCGGCATCCTGTTTTTGGGCGGCATCAACGGCAAGTACTTCAGCAGCCTGTTGGGCGTGCTGGTCAGCACCTTCCTGATGTTGATCTGGCTGTCGCCGTGGCGCCGTGCGCGTTTGTTCGCGTACCTGGACCCCTGGAACGAAGACAACGCCTACGGCAGCGCCTATCAGCTGTCGCACTCGTTGATTGCCCTGGGCCGTGGCGAATGGCTGGGCGTGGGTCTGGGCGCCAGTGTTGAAAAACTGCATTACCTGCCCGAAGCGCACACCGACTTCCTGATGGCGGTAGTGGGCGAAGAGCTGGGCTTTGCCGGCGTCATGCTGGTGATCACGCTGTTCGCCATCATCGTCTACCGCGGTTTCGATATCGGACGCCAGGCCATCGCCATGGAACGCACGTTCGCGGGTCTGGTGGCGCATGGCGTGGCGATGTGGTTCGGCGTGCAGTCCTTCATCAACATGGGCGTGTGCCTGGGCTTGCTGCCCACCAAGGGCCTGACCTTGCCGCTGATGAGCTACGGCGGTTCGGGCGTGGTGATGAATCTGTGCGCACTGGCCATGCTGATCCGGGTCGACGTGGAAAATCGCGTGATGATGCGTGGGGGACGGGTATGACCGCCGCGCGCACCATCCTGATCATGGCCGGCGGCACCGGCGGCCACATCATGCCCGGCCTGGCCGTGGCTGATGTGCTGCGCGCGCGTGGCTGGCGCGTGATGTGGTTGGGCAACCCCGACAAGATGGAAGGCAAGCTCGTGCCGCCGCGCGGTATTGAACTGGTGCCGCTGCGCTTTCAAGGCGTGCGTGGCAAGGGCGCGTCCGCGCTGCTGAAACTGCCGTTCCTGCTGCTGCGCGCCTTTGCGCAAGCCTGGTCGCGTCTGGCGGACGTGCGTCCCGACGTGGTGCTGGGCATGGGCGGCTACGTGGCGTTCCCCGGGGGCGTGATCGCGGCCCTGCGCGGCACGCCGCTGGTGGTGCACGAACAGAATGCCGTTGCCGGCACCGCGAACAAGTGCCTGGCAAAGATGTCGCGCCGCGTGCTCAGCGGGTTCCCGGGCGTGCTGCCCAAGGGCGAGGCGATGGGCAACCCGGTGCGCGCCGACCTGTGCGCATTGCCCGACCCGGCCGTGCGTTACGCCAGCCGCTCCGGTCGGCTGCGCCTGCTTGTGGTGGGCGGAAGCCTGGGCGCGCAGGCGCTGAACATTGCCGTGCCGCAGGCGCTGGCGCGCTTGCCGCAAGAGCGCCGCCCGGTCGTTGTCCATCAGGCCGGCGAACAACATTTACCCGCGCTGCAACAAGCCTACGCCCAGGCGGGCGTGCAGGCCGACTGCCGCGCGTTCATCGAAGACATGGCGGGCGCCATGGGCGATGCCGACCTGCTGATCTGCCGCGCGGGCGCCATGACGGTGTCCGAAGTGGCTGCCGCGGGCGTCGCCGCCCTGTTCGTGCCACTGCCGCATGCCATCGATGACCACCAGACCGCCAATGCGCGCTTTTTGAGCGATGCAGAGGCCGCTTGGCTACAGCCACAATCCGCCCTGACGCCCGAGTGGCTGGCGGACTGGCTGGCCCAGCGTTCCCGACAAGAACTCCAGGCCGTCGCAGGCCGTGCGCGCGCGCATGCGCAGCCGGAAGCCGCGGCCCATATCGCCGATGTCTGCGAACAAGCAGCGGGGCGTTCATCATGAAACACAGAATTCAACATATCCATTTCGTGGGCATCGGCGGCTCGGGCATGAGCGGCATTGCCGAGGTCCTGCTCAACCTGGGCTACACGATCAGCGGTTCCGACCTGAACGAATCGGCGGTCACGCGCCGTCTGGCCGGTCTGGGCGTGAAGATCGCCATCGGCCATGTGGCCAGCAACGTCACTGGCGCGGCCGCCATCGTCACGTCCACCGCGGTGGCGGGCGACAACCCCGAGGTCATCGCTGCGCGCGCTGCGCGTATCCCGGTGGTGCCGCGCGCCATCATGCTGGCCGAGCTGATGCGCCTGAAGCGCGGCATCGCCGTGGCGGGCACGCATGGCAAGACCACCACCACCAGCCTGGTCGCCAGCGTGCTTGCCGCCGGCGACCTGGACCCCACCTTCGTGATCGGTGGCCGCTTGAATTCGGCCGGCGCCAACGCGCGGTTGGGGCAGGGCGACTACATCGTTGTCGAAGCGGATGAGTCCGACGCGTCGTTCCTGAATCTGCTGCCGGTGATGGCCATCGTGACCAACATCGACGCCGACCACATGGACACCTATGGGCACGATGTGGCGCGCCTGAAAAGCGCGTTCATCGAATTCACGCAGCGACTGCCGTTCTACGGCAGCGCCGTGCTGTGCTCGGATGACGCCAATGTGCGCGAGATCATGCCCTTCGTGTCGCGCCCGATCACCACCTACGGCTTGAACGAAGACGCGCAGGTGCGCGCTTATGAAGTGCAGCCGTCCGGCACGCGCATGCGCTTTAACGTGCAGCGCACGCATCGCGACACGCTGCTGCCGCCGTTGCAGGTGGAACTGAACCTGCCAGGCCTGCATAACGTGCGCAACGCGCTGGCCGCGATTGCCGTCGCAACCGAGCTGGGCGTGTCCGATGACGCCATCCGCGATTCGCTGGCCGCCTTCAAGGGCGTGGGCCGCCGTTTCACCCAGACGGGCGAATTTCCGGTGCCGGCCAGCCATGGCGGCGGCACCTTCACGGTGATTGATGACTACGGCCATCACCCCGTGGAAATGGCCGCCACGCTGGCCGCCGCGCGCGGCGCCTGGCCCGATCGCCGCATCGTGCTGGCCTTTCAGCCGCACCGCTACACGCGTACGCGGGATTGCTTTGAAGATTTTGTACGGGTGCTGGGCACGGCCGACGCCGTGTTGCTGACCGAGGTCTACGCCGCCGGCGAGCCGCCGCTGGTGGCCGCCGACGGCCGTGCGCTGTCGCGCGCGTTGCGGGTGGCGGGCAAGGTCGAGCCAGTGTTCGTCGAAGACGTGGCTGAACTGCCGCAGGCTGTGGTCGACTTCGTGCGCAACGGCGACGTCGTGATCGTGATGGGAGCGGGTTCGATCAGCAAGGTCCCCGCCCAAGTAGGAGAACTGGCATGAGCGCGCAATTCGGCAAAGTGGGTGTGTTGTACGGCGGACGCTCCGCTGAACGCGACGTGTCGCTGATGTCTGGCAAGGGCGTGCAGCAGGCGCTGGCCAGCGCCGGCGTGGACGCGCACCTGTTCGACACGGGCGAGCGCAGCCTGGCTGAGCTGGCCGCCGAAGGTTTTGACCGTGTCTTCATCGCGCTGCATGGCCGCTACGGCGAAGACGGCACGATCCAGGGCGCGCTGGAATTGCTGGGCATTCCGTACACGGGCAGCGGCCCGATGGCATCCGCCCTGGCCATGGACAAGACCATGACCAAGCGCGTGTGGCTGCAAAACGGCCTGCCCACGCCCGAATTCGAAGTGTTGGACGCCGACACGGAACTTCGCCTGGTGCCGGACCGTCTGAGCCTGCCGCTGATCGTCAAGCCGCCGCATGAAGGGTCGACCGTGGGCATCACCAAGGTCGTGGGCTATTCCGACATGAAAGAAGCCTATGCCGCCGCCGCGCGTTTTGACAGCGAGGTGCTGGCCGAACAATTCATCACCGGCCGCGAGCTGACGGTGGCAGTGCTTGGTTCGGGCAAGGGCGCGCGCGCGCTGCCCGTCATCGAGATCGCCGCACCCGGTGGCAACTACGACTACGAACACAAGTATTTCTCGGACGACACGCAGTACTTCTGCCCGGCAACGCTGCCGGACGGCGTGGCTGAAGAAGTCGCCGCAATTGCCGTTAAGGCCTATCAGGCGCTGGGCTGCGAAGGCTGGGGCCGCGCCGACTTCATCCTCGACCGCGACAACCGGCCGTGGCTGCTTGAAATGAATACCTCGCCTGGCATGACCAGCCATTCTTTGGTGCCGATGGCCGCGAAGGCCGTAGGGATCAGCTACGCCGAACTCTGCGTGGCGATTTTGTCCGAGGCCTCGTGCAAAGTGCACAGCGCCCCGCGTAACGCTTGACCTGGATAATCCGTGTGGAACGACGCTCGCACTACCAACCTGATCGCCAACACGCTAGCCGTGCTGGCGGTTTGCGCCATGCTGATCGCGGGCGTGGTCTGGGTAGCGCAACGCCCGTTCTTCACGCTGACGGCCATCGAGCTGGAATCGATGCCGGACACCGAATTGCACTACGTGTCGCCGCAAGCGGTGCGCTCGGCCATCGCGGGTCGCTTCAAGGGCAACTTCTTCACGGTGGACCTGGACGACGCGCGCGAGATCTTCGAATCCGTGCCGTGGGTACGCCATGCCACCGTGCGCCGCATCTGGCCCAACGTGCTGCGCGTGCGGATCGAGGAACAGCAGCCCTTGGCGCTGTGGAACGAAAACCAGATGATCAACACCTGGGGCGAAGCGTTCACGGCCAACACGGGCGAGGTGGACGACGAAACCGTGCTGCCGCAGTTCTCGGGCCCCGAGGGCACGGAATCGCTGGTGGTGCAGCGCTACGCCGAATTGGCGCGGTGGTTCGCGCCGCTGGACATGCATGTCAAACAGTTGGAGCTGAGCCCGCGCTATGCCTGGCGGGTGGTGCTGTCCAACGGCATGCTGCTGGACCTGGGCCGCGACCCGGGCGCCGACGCGCCGGACCCGCATGGCCTGCCCGGCGCCTTGCCGTTCGCGGCTCGTATTCAACGCTTTGTGCAGGCGTGGCCCGTCGTGTCGGGGCGCCTGGAAGGGCGCACCATCACGCAGGCCGACCTGCGCTATCCGAATGGTTTCGCCCTGGCGCTGGCTCCGTTGCCCGCGTCGGAAACCAAATCCAAATCCACACCGAAACCTCCCAAGAAACGCTAACGCCATGACCCGTGACATCAAGGACCTTATCGTCGCCCTCGATATCGGCACCAGCAAGGTGGTGGCTGTGGTGGCTGAAATTTTGCCCGAAGGGCGATTCGAAGTGCTCGGCCTTGGCCAGCACGAATCGCGCGGCATGCGCAAGGGCGTGGTCGTCAACATCGAGACCACTGTGAATTCCATTCAGCGCGCGCTTGAAGAAGCCGAGCTGATGGCAGATTGCAAGATTCGCGACGTCTACACCGGCATTGCCGGCAGCCATATCCGCAGCTTCAATTCCAGCGGCATGGTCGCTGTGAAGGACAAAGAAGTCACCGCCACCGACGTTGCCCGCGTCATCGAGACCGCCAAGGCGGTGAACATCCCCACCGACCAGCAAGTGCTGCATGTGCTGACCCAGGAGTTCATCGTTGATGGCCAGGAAGACATCCGCGAGCCCATCGGCATGAGCGGCCTGCGCCTGGAAGTGCGCGTGCACATCGTGACGGGCGCGGTCAGCGCCGCGCAGAACATCGTCAAGTGCGTGCGCCGCTGCGGCCTGGAAGTGCAGGACCTGATCCTGCAACCGCTGGCCTCGAGCCTGGCCGTGCTGACGGCCGACGAAAAAGAACTGGGCGTCGTGCTGGTGGACATCGGCGGCGGCACCACCGATGTCGCCATCTTCACCGGCGGCGCCATTCGCCACACCGCGGTGTTGCCGATTGCCGGCGACCAGATCACCAACGACATCGCGGCCATGCTGCGCACGCCGACGCCGGACGCCGAAGAGATCAAGCTGCGCTACGGCGTGGCCAAGCAGGTGCTGGCCAGCCCGGACGAATCCGTCGAAGTGCCCGGCCTGGGCGATCGCGGCCCGCGCCAGGTCAAGCGCCAGGCATTGGGCGCCGTGATCGAGCCGCGCGTCGAAGAACTGTTCACGCTGGTGCAGCAGGTGGTGCGCGATTCCGGCTACGAAGATCTGCTGGCTTCGGGCGTTGTCCTGACCGGTGGGTCGGCGCAGTTGCCCGGCATGATCGAACTGGCCGAGGACGTGTTCCTCAAGCCGGTGCGTGTGGCGGTACCCGAATACGAAGGAAGCTTGGCCGACGTGATGCGCAACCCGCGCTTCTCGACGGTCATGGGTTTGTTGCAGGAAGCACGGATGCAGCGTGTGCGAGGTCGCAAGGTCGCCGCTCAGACAGGCAATTTCAAAAGCCTGCTAGCGCGCATGAAGGAATGGTTCATGAATTAAAGAGGAAGGGGCAGGTTGGGGCCTGCTCCTTGGAACGCGTCGCGGCAGTATCGCGGGGCGGACCAGAAAGGGGAGGCGTCTCAAACCCGTCGCGGACCATAGCAGTCGGCATCGGCTTTGAGGCGATTCACAAAATATAGGTTGTTGGGGAATTTTTGTGATTTGCAAAATCGGACTTGTGAGGGAGTCATCATGATGAACTTTGAGATGCTTGAGAACAACACCAAAGGGACCGTAATCAAGGTCGTTGGTGTGGGCGGTGCGGGCGGCAATGCCGTCGCGCACATGATTCGCAGCGGCGTGCACGGCGTGGATTTCATCTGCGCCAACACCGATGCGCAAGCGCTGGCGGCAACCAATGCCCCGGTGCAGATTCGCTTGGGCCGTACCGGCCTGGGCGCGGGCGCCAAGCCCGAGCAAGGACGTGCGTCGGCTGAAACCGCGCGCGAGGAGATCCGTGCTGCGCTGAACGGCGCTCACATGGTCTTCATCACCGCCGGCATGGGCGGTGGCACCGGCACCGGCGCGGGTCCGGTCGTGGCCGAAGTGGCAAAGGAACTGGGCATCCTGACCGTTGGCGTGGTCACCAAGCCTTTCACGTTTGAAGGCAACAAGCGCCTGAAGATGGCCGAGGACGGCATTGCCGAACTGGCCAAGCACGTGCATTCGCTCATCGTGGTCCTCAACGAGAACCTCTATGAACTGATGGACGAGGACGCGACGCAGGAAGACTGCTTCCGTTCGGCCGACGATATCCTGCACAACGCTTGCGCGGGCATCGCCGAAATCATCAACGTCGAAGGTAACGTCAACGTCGACTTCGAAGACGTCAAGACGATCATGGGTGAGCAGGGCCAGGCCATGATGGGCACGGCATCGGCATCGGGCGCGGACCGCGCACGCGTCGCCGCCGAGCACGCCATTGCATGCCCGTTGTTGGAAGGCGTGGACTTGAACGGCGCGCGTGGCGTGCTGGTCAACATCACCGCCAGCCGCTCGCTGAAGATGCGCGAAACGCGCGAAATCATGGAAACGATCCGCAGCTACGCTTCGGACGACGCGACCGTGATCTTCGGTACGGCCTACGACGAATCCATGGGTGAAAACCTGCGCGTGACCGTGGTTGCAACCGGCCTGGGCCGTGCGCAAGCGCGTCCGCAACTGGTGCAAAGCACGGCTGAAGTGCTGCGTACCGGTACCGACAACATGCCCATGGGCACGATGCCGGCTGGTCAAGGTGGCGATTACCGCAATCTGGATATGCCGTCTGTCATGCGCAACCCGCGCAGCCAGGCGTCGGCCCAGGTGCGTGCGTTGGAAAGCTCGGGCATGGATCATTTCGACATCCCGGCATTCCTGCGCAAGCAGGCGGATTAAACGAAAGAGCCGACTACAGGCTCTGAATCGCAACTCCCTCATCTCCGGCTCGCTTGTCCCCGCGGGCGAGCCGGAGGCGGAGCGGTCCGTGTTTCCCTTGCACGGTTCTATAAAGGGACGGAAGTATCGGTCGATCCGGGTTGCTTGATGGCGCCAAGGATCGGACAGCGTTACAATACGTCAGTTACGCCGGCAATCTGTACTCTTCGTGCCGGCTTCCTGGCTCTAATACCCAAGCATCATGTTCCGACAGCGCAGCATTCAGAATCTCGTCCGCACGACAGGCGTCGGCGTCCACTCCGGACGGCGGGTAGAGCTCACCCTGCGTCCGGCACAGCCCAATACGGGCATTGTTTTCCACCGTGTTGATTTGCCCGAAGTCGTGGACCTGCCTGCTCAGGCCACCGGCGTGGGCGACACGCGCATGGCGTCCGTCCTGCAACAGGGCAACGTCCGCGTATCCACGGTAGAGCACCTGATGTCGGCTTTGGCCGGCCTGGGTATCGACAACCTGCATATCGACCTCACTGCCGAAGAAGTCCCCATCATGGACGGCAGTGCGGCAACCTTTGTTTATCTGTTGCGCTCGGCGGGCATCGTCGAGCAGAACGCGCCCAAGCAGTTCATCCGCGTCAAAAAGACGGTGGAAGTGCGCGAAGGCGAAGGCCGCAACGAAAAATGGGCACGGCTGGAACCGCACGAAGGCTACGCATTGGCCTTCTCGATCGACTTCCGCCACCCCGCCATTGATTCCACCGCCAATTTTGCCGAGATCGATTTCGCCACGCATTCGTACGTGCGTGAAATTGCCCGCGCGCGCACGTTCGGTTTCGTCAATGAAGTGGAAGCGCTGCGCTCGATGGGCCTGGCCCGTGGCGGCAGCCTGGACAACGCTATCGTCATGGATGAATACCGGGTGCTGAACAGCGACGGGCTGCGCTATGACGATGAATTCGTGAAGCACAAGATCCTGGACGCCATCGGCGACCTGTATCTGTTGGGCAAGCCCCTGGTGGCCCGCTACGTGGCGTGCAAGTCGGGCCACGGCCTGAACAATCAGTTGGCCCGTGCGCTGCTCGCGCAGCAAGATGCCTGGGAACTGATCACCTATGAATCGCAGGCTGAAGCGCCGCAAGCCTTCCGCCACGAATGGAAGCTGGCGTAACGCCGGGTTCCTGACGGGATGCGGGCGGGGGCGCGATGCCCCGATTTCGTCCGTTTACCGCCTTGTCCGACCAATGGGCGGGGCCGGTCATCATCCCCTGATGCAACAGTCGCCATCCGGCTGCAAACCATCGTCGTAGTCCGACAAGAACTTGGTTTCGCTTCGTTTCCATGCGCCGTGCGCGCCGGACAAAGCCGGATAGCTTCAGCTACTCTTGTGATGCCTCAAGAGCTTGGCAACCGCGTCGGCCAACGGGCCGGGGCGCAGTTTTTCGTGCAGCGTCTCGAACGCGCCCAAGGCGGTATTGCCCAGGGGTTGCGCCTCTTTGGGGGGGCGTGGCTGACGGGCGCCGGGCTTCGGTAACCCCGCTTGTACCTTGACGGCAATTTCGTTAAGGTTCCAGCCTTGATCGGCCAGGGCACGCGCCACGCGCGGCGCCAACTGACGCATCTTGGCTGCGTGCGCGGCACTGGGCACCACAAGATGCAGGCACTGGTTTTCCAGTTTGCCCACCTGGCAGACGGCACCTAGCGGGGCGGGCAGAACCGCCGCCACCGCATACTGAATTTGCAAGTGCTTGCGGGCAGTCGCCAAGACTCCGGCGCCCCGCATGTCATGACCCAGCCATCCCAGAGCGGTATTTTCTTTCCGCCGGCTGGAACTGGAACGTTGACGGTATGAAGTGGGTCTATTCATCCCGGCTCTAGAGAATTAGGAAGCAATCTTGAAAATCGTGATTATGCACGCCCGCGACGGGCGGGACGGGCATTTCACCCTGGGTGGCGCGCGGCTGGCGTTGCTGCTTGGGGCCGCTCTGATGACAGCCGCCATCTTTGGCGCCGCGCTACAGCGCTACCTTACTCCCATCCTGCCGGCGGTACACACCGTGGGCTGGCCGCTGGCACAACAGCCGGGTCGCGATACCGATTTCCTGCGTGGAAACATGAACCTGCTGGCCGCCAAGGTAGGCGCCCTTCAAGCCAAGTTGGTCAGCATCGACGGCTTGGGCCAGCGCGTGGCCAAGGTGGCGGGCGTGGCGTACACCGACCCGGAACTAGCCAAGCAACTGGCCGTGGCGCAGCCCGAAGCGCTGACCCAGCCGGAAGCGACCCAGGTCATGGATGACCTGTTCACTGACCACCCGCCGCCCAGCGCGGCGTCCGCCGAAGCGCTGGGCCGCCAGCTGGACGAAATCCAGGCGCGGCTGGCGCAGCAATCCGACAACCTGAAGCTGCTGGACGCGGCGCTGACCAAGCGGTCGGCCGACCAGGCCCGCATGCCCACGGCGATGCCCATCACCGATTATCCCTATCTGAGTTCCTCCTACGGCTGGCGCCGCAATCCGGTGACGGGTCGCACCGCCATGCACGAAGGCCTGGACTTCGCGGCGCCTTCGGGCACCCCGATCCTGGCCGCTTCCGGCGGCGTGGTGCTGGAAGCCAAGTTCCAGCCCGGCTTTGGCAATATGGTCGAAATCGACCATGGCGACGGCCTGATCACGCGCTACGCGCATGCGTCGTCGCTGATGGTCAAGCAGGGGCAACTGGTGGAACGCGGCCAGCAAGTGGCTCGCGTGGGCAGTTCCGGCCGTTCGACCGGCCCGCATCTGCACTTTGAGGTCCGCCTTGCCGGACAACCGCTGGACCCCCGTTTGTTCCTGGGATCGCAGCAGAACGCGCCGCCCGCCGTGGCCCAGGCCGCCGCGACTGAACCTGCGGCGCGCTGACCGGTCAAACCGGTCATCTTCAGCACTCTGGCCATAGGGCCAGGCTATTACGCGCCAGGTGCGTTAAACTGGTTCGTTTCCCAGCGGACCCCCGCTCAACCAATAAATCAAAGTCACGGGAGGCGCTGCCCTTGCCCTTTGCAGGCGCGGCGTGGCTCGTGCGGCCGACATACGCATGGTTTCTCTGCTCAAAAAACTCATAGGTAGCCGCAACGACCGGCTGCTTAAGCAGTATCGCAAGCTGGTAACCCAGATCAATGGGCTCGAGCCCAAGATTTCCGCGCTTTCCGATGCGGAGCTGGCGGCCAAAACTGACGAATTCCGATCCCGATACGCCCAAGGTACGTCGCTTGACGACCTGCTGCCCGAAGCTTTCGCCGTCGTGCGCGAAGCCGGCAAGCGCGTGTTCGGGATGCGCCATTTCGACTCTCAGTTGCTGGGCGGCATCGCGCTGCACAGCGGCAAGATTGCCGAAATGCGCACGGGGGAAGGCAAAACGCTGATGGCGACGTTGCCCGTTTACCTGAATGCATGCGCCGGCAAGGGCGTGCACGTGGTGACGGTGAACGACTATCTTGCCCGCCGTGACGCGGAATGGATGGGGCGCCTGTACCACTTCCTGGGCATGACCACGGGCGTGGTGGTGCCGCAGCAGCCTAACGAAGAGAAAAAGGCCGCCTACGCCGCCGACATCACTTACGGCACCAATAACGAATTCGGCTTCGACTACCTGCGCGACAACATGGAATACCGTGTTGAGGACCGCCGCCAGCGCGTGCTGTTCTACGCCATCGTCGACGAAGTGGACTCGATCCTGATCGACGAAGCCCGTACGCCGCTGATCATTTCGGGCCAGGCCGAGGATCACACCGAGCTCTACATCCGCATGAACGCGGTGCCGCCGCTGCTCAAGCGCATGGCCAGCGAGCCCAAGCCGCAAGAGCCGGAACCCGAAGGCGATTACTGGGTCGACGAAAAAAGCCAGCAGGTTTACCTGTCGGAAGCCGGTCACGAGAATGCCGAGGCCATTTTGGCCCGCCTGGGCATCCTGCCGGAAGGCGAATCGCTGTACGACCCGCGCCACATTGCCCTGATGCACCACCTGATGGTGGCCTTGCGCGCCAACAACCTGTTCTTCCGCGATCAGCAATACGTGGTGCAGGACGGCGAAGTGGTGATCGTCGACGAATTCACGGGCCGCCTGATGGTGGGCCGCCGTTGGTCCGATGGCCTGCACCAGGCCGTTGAAGCCAAGGAAGGCGTGAAGATCCAGCACGAGAACCAGACGCTGGCATCCATCACGTTCCAGAACTACTTCCGCATGTACGAAAAGCTGTCCGGCATGACCGGTACGGCCGATACGGAAGCGTACGAATTCCAGGAAATCTACGGGCTTGAAACGGTCATCATCCCGACCAACAAGCCGATGATCCGCAAGGACCAGAACGATCAGGTCTTCAAGACCGATCCGGAAAAGTACAACGCGATCCTCGAAGACATCCGCGACTGCCACGAGCGCGGCCAGCCCGTGCTGGTGGGCACGACCAGCATTGAAAACTCCGAGCTGCTGTCGGGCCTGCTGAAAAAGGCCAAGCTGCCGCACGAAGTGCTGAACGCCAAGCAGCACGCCCGCGAAGCCGAGATCGTTGCCGAAGCCGGCAAGCCGGGTCACATCACCATCGCCACCAACATGGCCGGTCGGGGTACCGACATCGTGCTGGGCGGCAGTGTGGACAAGCAGGTCGACCTGATCCGCGCCGACGAATCGCTGTCGGAAGCCGAAAAGAATGCGCGCATCGAGAAGATCCGCGCTGAATGGAAGCCGCTGAACGAGCAGGTCAAGGCCGCTGGCGGCCTGCGCATCATCGGCACCGAGCGCCACGAATCGCGCCGTATCGACAACCAGCTGCGTGGCCGCGCCGGCCGCCAGGGTGACCCGGGTTCGTCCCGTTTCTACCTGTCGCTGGAAGACTCGCTGATGCGCATCTTCGCGGGCGACCGCGTGCGCGCCATCATGGAACGCCTGAAGCTGCCCGAGGGCGAGCCCATCGAGGCGGGCATGGTGACGCGTTCGATCGAAACCGCGCAGCGCAAGGTGGAAGGCCGCAACTTCGACATCCGCAAGCAATTGCTGGAATACGACGACGTTGCCAACGACCAGCGCAAGGTGCTGTATTCGCAGCGTAACGACGTGCTGGAAGCCGCCAGCGTCAGCGCCACGGTGAACAACCTGCGCGATGCCGCCGTGGTCGAACTGTTCAACACGTACGTGCCGCCGGAATCGGTCGAAGACCAGTGGGACGTCCCCGGCCTGCAAAAGGCGCTGGAAGCCGACTGGCACTTGCACCTTCCGCTGACGGAAATGCTGGAGAAAGAATCCAACCTGACCGACGAAGACCTGCGCGAACGCGTGGTGGCCGCGGCGCGCGATGCGTACCAGGCCAAGGTTGACCAGGTGGGCGTTGAATCGTGGTCGCAGTTTGAACGTTCGATCATGCTGCAATCGATCGACACGCACTGGCGCGAACACTTGTCGTCGCTGGACTACCTGCGCCAGGGCATCCATCTGCGCGGTTACGCGCAGAAGAACCCCAAGCAGGAATACAAGCGCGAAGCCTTCGAACTGTTCTCGGGCATGCTGGATCGCATTCGCGACGACGTCGTGCGCGTGTTGATGACGGTGCGCGTGCAGTCGTCCGAGCAGGTCGAGCAAGCCGAAGCGGAAGCGGCGCAATCGCACGTGCAAAACGTGCAATACCACCACTCCGACTACGACGAGGCACTGGCCCAGACGGAATCGGACGACAGCGCGCAGCCCGTGCGCAACGCGCTGCCCAAGGTCGGCCGCAACGACCCGTGCCCGTGCGGCAGCGGCAAGAAGTACAAGCAGTGCCACGGCAAGCTGGTCTGATCAGGGGATAACGCCATGCTGCATTCTGTCGGCCGCACCGAATTCGACCACGCCGTCGTGATGGTGCGCGACCGGCTGGATGCGCTGGCGCCGCACTTTGAACGCCAGGGCTTTCACCTGAGCGACAAGGCGGTGCATAACCTGGGGTCCTGCAATCGCCTGATCGTGCTGGAAGGCACGTATGTGGAATTGCTGGGATGGCCGCCGGGGGCGCCGCCCGCCCGCAAGGAAATCGCGGATTCGCCGTTCGGGCTGGAGGCACTGGTGTTTCGCACCTATGACGCCGACGCCACCTACGAACGGCTCAAGGCCGCCGGGTTCGCCGTGAACCCTGTGCAAGAACTGACCCGCCCGGCGATGCTGGACGGCCAGGAAGTGCAGGCCAAATTCCATACCGTGCGTTTTGCCGAGCAGCCCTTGCCCGGCATCCGCATGTATTTCTGCCGACATCTGACGCCGGAATGCGTGTGGTCGCCGGCATTGATGGCGCATCCTAATGGCGCGCGCAGCCTGATTCGCATCGACGCGCGCGCGGCGGATGCGCAAGCGGTGGCCGAGCGCCTGGCGCGGGTGGCGGACGTATCCGCCGAAGCTGCTTCGGGCGGCTGGGACGTACCGCTGGCCAATCTGCGCATTCACGTTCAGCAAGACGCGGCAGCGGTAACGCCCGTGTTGTCCACGCTGACGCTGGAAAACCGCGACGGCGCCCACTACACGCTGGACACCGGCCTGTAGCTTCCCGACGGGCGTGTCGGTCGCGCCGCGCCCGTTTTCTGACTTCCACACTTGTGATCCCCGGCTGCATTTTTCGCAGCCGTGTCGCGTTGCGTCCCTTTTTGGCTTCGCGGCGCCCGGACCCGCCTCTTGCGGGCAAACCCTGCTTGCAAGGCAAAGTGTATGCACTTTAGTATGCACTTCATCCCGCCGCATTTCCCCACCCCGATCTCCTCTATTTGCCAGCCGGATTCCGCTCCATGACGCAGTCGCCCACCGTCCATCGTCCCGCTGCCCGCACCTCCGCGGGCCAGGCCGAGCTGTACGGCGCGGTCAAGGCGATGGCGGTGCGCTTTGATTTCAAGCCCGGCGAACGCATCAACGAAGTTGAGCTGGCGCGCCGTTTGAACGTCAGCCGTACGCCGCTGCGGGAAGTGCTGAACCAGTTGATGGTTGAGGGCTTTCTGACCCGCTCGGTCAACCGCGGATTTATCGCCCGCTTGCTGGACGCCAAGCAGATTCACAGCCTGTACGAATACCGCGCGGTGCTGGAAGCGGGCATCGTGCGCGCCGCGTGCGAGCGTGCCAGCGATGAAGAACTGGCCCAGTTGCGGGCATTCGTCGAGCGGTCGCGCGATGTGCCGGAAGACAGCGACGCCACCCGCTTGCTGGAACTGGACGAAGCGTTTCACCTGCATCTGGCGGGGCTGTCGCGCAATGAAGAATTCGTGCGGGCCCTGGAAAGCGTCAATGCCCGGATTCACTTCGTGCGCTGGATCGATATGCAGCAGGGCCGGCGCAGCCACACGCAGGGCGAACACCTGCGCATCGTGCAGGCGCTGGAACAGCGCGACATGGATGCGCTGCCCGCGCTGATGGGCGCACATATCGGGCGCCGCCTGGATCAGATTACCGACGTGATACGCACAGGCTTTTCTACGATTTACATGCGGGACCAGGCCGAACCCGCCACGGTAGCGCCGGCCAACACCACAACAGCAGGGGAAAAATAATGAATCACACAATGAAGCGGATCCTGGCGGGCTTATGCACGCTGGCTGCCGCCGGGGGCGCCATGGTGGCCGCACCCGTCGCCGCCGAAGAACGGCCGTTGATCCTGGTGGTGCCGTACCCGCCGGGCGGCAGCACCGACATCCTGGCGCGCATCTTGCAGCCGCGTCTGTCGCAGCAACTGGGGGGGCGCGCGGTCGTGGTTGAAAACCGCCCCGGCGCGGCCAGCCAGATCGCCACCGCTTTCGTGGCGCGCGCCGAACCCGATGGCAATACGTTGCTGGTCAGCTTCGACAATCACGGCATCAACCCGGCCGTGAAGCCCAAGCTGCCCTACGACACCTTCAAGGACTTTGTTGCCATCTCGCAGACCGTGCGTTTTCCGCTGGTCATCGGCGCCAATCCCAATGTGCCCGGCAATAACCTGAAAGAGTTCCTGGCCGCAGCGGCGAAGGAATCGCCCAACAAATTCAACTACGCGTCCACCGGCGTGGGTTCGCTGAACCATCTGGCGCCCGAAGAACTCAAGCGCCTGTCGAAGGTTGAACTGCTGCATGTGCCGTATGGCGGCGGCGGCCCGGCCATCCAGGCCGTGGTGGGCGGGCAGGCCAATATGACGTGGCTGAGCTTTGCGGCGCTGCGCGGGCAGATCCAGGGCGGCAAGATCAAGCCCCTGGCCGTGGCCGGCGAAAAGCGCCTGCCTGAATTGCCCAACGTGCCGACGGTGATCGAATCGGGCTTTCCGGGCTTTGTCGCGTATTCCTGGAGCGGCATGTTCGCCCCGAAGGGCACGCCCGACGCGACCGTGAAAAAGCTGACGGCCGACTTCAAGGCGGTGCTGGCTGACCCGGACATCAAGAAGAAGGTGACGGAAGCGGGCTTCGAAATCGTGGCGTCGAACGGCCCCGAACTGGACGCCTACGTGAAGTCGGAATACGACCGCTGGAGCGCCTTCATCAAGAGCAGCAACATCAATCTGGATAACTGAGCGGCGGTAAACCGGGCGGCGCGCCGCCCGGTCCCGTCCGCGATACTCGTGGAGATGACATGGAAAATTTGACCGGCGCCGAAGCCACGGTGCGGATGCTGCAACACAACGGTGTCAAACATATTTTTGGCCTGTGCGGCGACACCAGCCTGCCGTTCTACGACGCGCTGTACCGCCTGGATCACGGCATGCAGCACATCCTGACGCGCGACGAACGTAGCGCGGGCTACATGGCCGACGCCTATGCGCGCGTGACCGGCAAGGTCGGCGTGTGTGAAGGCCCCAGCGGTGGCGGCGCCACCTACCTGTTGCCTGGTTTGGTCGAGGCCAATGAATCGTCGATTCCGGTGTTGGGCATTACGTCCGACGTCGCGGTGGGCTCGCGCGGCAAGTATCCGTTGACGGAACTTGACCAGGAAGCGCTGTACCGCCCGCTGACAAAGTGGAACCGCACGATCGACCGCGCCGACCAGATCCCCGGCATGGTGCGCGCGGCGTTCCGCGCCATGACGACCGGCAAGCCCGGCGCGGCGCACCTGTGCTTTCCGTATGACGTGATGAAGCAGCAAGTGGACGCTTCCGACATCTGGGCGCAGCCCGAACACGGCCGCTTCCCGGCCATGCGCGTGGCGCCGGACCCCGCGGACGTGGCGCGTGCCGCGCAGCGCCTGGTGGGCGCGCGGTCGCCCGTCATCATCTGCGGTGGCGGTGTGGTCATCGCCGGCGCCAGCGGCGCGTTGCAGGAATTGGCCGAAGCGCTGAAGGCCGCCGTGTGCGTGACCGTGAGCGGGCAGGGCAGCCTGGCCGACACGCATCCCCTGAACGCGGGCGTGGTCGGCTCCAACGGCGGCGTGATGGCCACGCGCGACGTGGTCGCCGCAGCCGACGTGGTGCTGTTCGTGGGCTGCCGGGCCGGGTCCACGTCCACGGAACACTGGCGCTTCCCGAACCGCGACGTGCCGATCCTGCACATCGACGTCGATCCGATGGTGATCGGCGCCAACTACCTGACCGAAGTGGGCCTGGTGGGCGACGCCAAGCTGGCGTTGGAGGCCCTGGGCGCCGAAGTAGAGGCGCGTCTGGCGCACCGCAATTCGGACGCCGTGGATGGCGCCGTGCTGGCCGGCCGCGCCAAGGCCGCGCGTCGGGCGCAGTTGGAGCCGTTGGCCAACAGCCTCGAGGCCCCGATTCGCCCCGAGCGCGTCGTGCAATCGCTGAACCGGCTGCTGCCCGACGATGCCGTGGTGTGCGCGGACCCGGGCACGCCGTGCCCGTACTTTTCGGCGTACTACGACGTGTCGCGCCCCGGCCGGCATTTCATTACCAACCGCGCACATGGCGCGCTGGGCTTCTCGATGTCGGCCGCGCTGGGTGCGTGGGTGGGCCGCCCGCAGTCCAAGTGCGTATCGGTCATGGGCGACGGCAGCTTCGGCTTTACCGTTGGCGAACTGGAAACCATCGTCCGCCACAAGGCGCCGTTGCTGATGATCGTGTTTTCCAATTCCGTCTACGGCTGGATCAAGGCCAGCCAGAAGGCCGGCTACGACGAGCGCTACTACAGCGTGGACTTCAACCGCACCGACCATGCCCGCATTGCCGAAGCCTATGGCGTGAAGGCATGGCGCGTCGAAGATCCCGCCAAGCTGGACGCCGCCATCAAGGCCGCCATGGAACATGACGGCCCGGCGCTGATCGACGTGGTGGCGCAGCCCTTGCAGGACGCGGCCGCGCCGGTCAGCCAGTGGATGGGCTGATCGCGCCTGATCGCGCAGCGGTACCCAGGGCCCTTCGGGGCCCTTTTTTTTGCCTGCGCGCACTGCCGCTGGTCCTATACTGATCCGCTTTGGCGCGGCGACGCCGCGCGGTCTGCAACACATCAACGGGGAATCGGGCATGGATCTGGGGATCAGTGGCAAGACGGCTTTGGTGTTTGGTGGCAGCCGCGGCATGGGGCGCGCGTGCGCCTTGCAGCTGGCGCGCGAGGGCGTGGCGGTGACAATCGCGGCACGCAACCCGCAGACGCTTGAGCAGGCAGCCGCCGAGATCTCGAAGGAAACCGGCATCGGCGTGGGCTGGGTGTCGGCCGACTTGACTCAGGCAACTGGCCGCGATGCGGCGCTGGCGGCGTGCCCGCATCCGGACATCCTCGTCAATAACGCCGACGGCCCGCTGCCCGGCGATTTTCGTGATTGGTCCCGGGACGATTGGATCGCGGCGCTGGACGCCATGATGCTAGGCCCCATCGACATGATCCGGCGCGTGGTGGACGGCATGGTCGAGCGCCGTTTTGGCCGCATCGTCAATATCGTGTCGCGCAGCGTCAAGGCGCCGCATGCGGAACTTGGCCTGTCCAACGGGGCGCGTTCGGGGCTGATCGGTTTCGTGGGTGGCCTGGCGCGCCAGACCGTGCGGCACAACGTCACCATCAACAACCTGCTGCCCGGCGCCTTCGCGACCGATGCACAGATTCGCCACATCCAGGGCATGCTGGACGAGGCGGGCGGCAAGACGTTCGAGCAACTGTGGGACGAACGCGCGCGCAGCAACCCGGCAGGGCGTTACGGGCAGCCCGAGGAAGTGGGCGCGCTGTGCGCGTATCTGTGCTCGGCGCAGGCCGGCTATATGACCGCACAAAGCGTGCTGATCGACGGCGGCGGCTACCCCGGCACGTACTAGGCGCAAGCCGGGCCTCGCGCTGGACGCGCGCGGGACTAACAGGCAAGATTGGCACCCATGCCGTTCGAGAAAAAGCCCATGGACCAGACCGACATCAAGATATTGGGGTTGCTGCAAAAGGACGCCACGTGCTCGGTCGCGGAAATCGCCGAACAGGTGAATCTGTCGGTCACACCATGCTGGCGGCGAATTCAGAAGCTCAAGGACGACGGGGTCATTGCGCGCAACGCCATCTTGCTGGACCCGCGCGCGCTGGGGTTGAACCTGACCGTTTTTGTCTCGATCAAGACCAGCCAGCACAACGAAAAATGGACGCAAAGCCTGATCAACGCAGTCATGGCGTTGCCCAATGTCGTTGAATTTCACCGCATGGCGGGCGACATCGACTACCTGCTCAAGGTTGTGGTCGAGGACATGGCGGCGTATGACCGCTTCTACCGCCGGCTGATCGGCGCCGTGGACTTGCTGGACGTCAGCGCCAGCTTCTCGATGGAAATCATCAAAAGCACCACCGAATTACCGCTGGACGCGGTGTAGCAACGCGCCGCGCAAATTTTTTTCATTGCGGGCAGTTGAGGCGGATGCAAATTTCTTTCGGCGCGTTGCAAAACGCCTATCTCGCAATTCTTTTGCGCGGCCGTCGGCGTAGGATATCGCTCATTCCCTGCTGGGGAATGAATCGGGATATCAGAGGACCCTATGTCGTTCGCAGTACCCGCCGGCTGTGCCGGTCTGGAAAAAACGCGGCAAGCGCTATCGGTGGACGACCTGTTGGCCGGCTGGAACGGCGTCGACGACTTGTGGGTGTTCGCCTACGGTTCCCTGATCTGGCATCCCGGCTTTGCGTGGCGCGAACGCCGCCTGGCAACCGTGCGCGGCTATCACCGGTCCTTGTGCCTGTGGTCGCGCGATCATCGTGGTTCTCCTGACAACCCGGGGCTGGTGTTCGGCTTGAACCGGGGCGGTTGCTGCCGGGGCGTGGCGTATCAAATCGCCGCCGCCGATGTGCCCGACGTGTTCCAGGCGCTGTGGCGCCGCGAGATGGTGACGGGCGCCTATACGCCCCGCTGGCTGACCTGCCACACCGAATCCGCGCCGGTGCGCGGGCTGGTATTCCTGCTGAATCGCGCCTGCGACGAATATGCCGCCGATCTTTGCGACGATCGCCTGATCGCGTCCGTGCGCAGCGCCGTGGGGCACTCGGGGCCTTGCCTGGATTACGTGGTGGAAACCGAACGCGCGTTGCGCGCCCACGGGATCGACGACTGGCGGCTGGGCGATCTGGTGCGCAGGCTGGGCCAGGCGTTTTAAGCTTGCGCGTGGCGCCCTAGAAGTGCCAGCGCCCGAACATATACAGCACGTTGCCCGCGCCGGACGCGCCGGGGATATAGGTCGCGTAGAACATCGCGTCTTTGTAGCCCGCGCCCACCAGCGGCAGGATGCCCGGAAACGGCACGTAGCCCATGATGTCGTGCCGCGCGGTCAGGAAGACGGTGTAGCCCGCGCCCAACCGGAAGTTCTCGCTGACCTGTCCGATTTTCAGGAAGCCATAGCCCGCAATGGGCTCGACCTTGCTGTGCGAATCCAGAAACGCCATGGCGTACAGGCCCTGCCAGTCGCCGTCTTCGTCGTAGATGCTGCGGCCATAGCCGCCGCCCCATGCCAGCTCGTTGAAGCTGTCGATTTTTTCTTTGCTGTACGTGGCGCGGTTGTGCCAGGCGTAGCCGGAAACGTAGAGGTCGTGGCCGCCTTCGGTCCAGATCTGGTCCAGGCGATTGCAAGCGGATTGCGCCCACGAGGGCAGGCTTTCACAGGCCTGCGCGGCGGCGGTGAAAGTCGAGAGCAGCAGACAGAGGATCGCTGCCCGAAATTTGGCGTTCATTGCGGGTAAACAGGGGTAAAGATGACAATTCGATGACTGTACATGTAGTCATCGCTGCATCCCTGTCAGATGGCTGTCATGCATCGGCGTGCGTAGCCACCGCCCCAGGAAGGGGGCGGCACACCAGCGCAAAAACAAGAATTTTCTGTGGTGGCCGAGCTACAGCAAGAAGATCGTGGCCAAGCCCAGAAAGATGAAGAAGCCCAATGAATCGGTGGCGAACGTCAGCAGGACCGACGACCCCATTGCAGGGTCCTTGCCGAACCGCGCGCGCACCATCGGCACCAGCACGCCCACCGATGCACCGACCAGCATGTTGCAGATCATCGCCGCCATCATCACCAGCGCGATCGACAGCGAATGCGAGATGACCCAGGCGAACAGCGCCGCCACCAGGCTGCCGCACAGGCCGACCAGCAACGTCACGAAAAGCTCACGCTTGACCAGCTGCCACAGGTTGCGCCCGGTGATCCGGCCCATGGCCAGCGCCCGGATGATCAGCGTCATGGTCTGGTTGCCCGAGTTGCCGCCGATACCCGCAACGATCGACATCAAAAACGCCAGGATCACGATCTGGCTGACCGTGCCTTCGAATTGTGAGGCCACGAAAGACGCCGTGGCGGCGGTACAGAGGTTGAACAGCAGCCAGGGCGCGCGGTTGCGCAGCGCGGTCGTGACGGGCGCGAAGATGTCTTCTTCTTGCAGACCGGCACGCGACAGCGCTTGTTCTTGCGAGTCTTCACGCATCACGTCCACGACGTCCGCAATGGTGACGCGGCCGATCAGGCGGCCCTGGTCGTCCATCACCGGCGCGGACACCAGGTCGTAGCGTTCGAACGCGCCGGCGGCGTCGGCGTCGGAATCCAGCGGGTTCAGCGCCAGAAAGTCCGAGTTCATGACGGCGCGCACTTCGGTCTCGGGTTCGCTGACCAACAGGCGCGACAAGGGCAGAATGCCTTGCAGCTTGTCCTGGCGGTCCACGACGAAGATCTGGTCGGTGTGATCGGGCAGCTCGTGCAGGCGGCGCAGGTAGCGCAGCACCACTTCCAGCGTGACGTCCTCGCGCACACGGACCATTTCGAAGTCCATGATCGCGCCCACGCTGTCTTCCGGATAGCCCATGGCTTCCAGCAGCTGCGCACGTTCTTCTTCGGTCAGGCCCTTTTGCACTTCGGCCACCACGTCGGGCGGCAGGTCGGGCGCCAGGTCCGCCAACTCGTCGGCGTCCATGTTGCCGGTGGCGGCAACCAGGTCCTGGCGGTCCATCGCTTCGATCAGCGATTCGCGCACCCAGTCTTCGACTTCCAGCAGCACGTCGGCGTCGTGCTCGGGGCTGACCAGCTTCCAGATGGCCTGGCGTTCGTCCTTGGGCAGCGATTCCAGGATGAAGGCGATGTCGGCCGGGTGCAGGCCGTCAAGCAGCGTCTTGAGTTCGGCTTCGTGCTGGCGGTGGACCAGGTCTTCGACCAGCGGCGCCTTGGCATCGCCTTCTTCCTGGCGATGCACCAGGTCGGCCACCAACTGCTGGCGGCGCAGGCGTTCCTGCACTTCGGCCAGGGCGGTCTGGGCGTCTTCCGGGTCGAGGCGGCGGGGCGTCGCGGGCGGTTTCTGCGCGGCGGCGGACTGCGTCATGCGTTACGGCTCAAAGAGAAGGTAGGGGGCGGCTGCGCCGCGCTTCGTCGGTGGCGACGTAGGTCAGCGTGGCCTCGGTGACCTTGACGACTTCAGCGTCCAGGCGTTGGCGCTGCGCGTAGACCTCGACGGACACGGTGACCGAAGTGGTGCCGGTCTTGACGATGGCCGCGTAAAAGCTGAGCAGGTCGCCCACGAAGACGGGCTCTTTGAACTGGAAGGCGTTGACGGCCACGGTGGCGACCCGGCCGGCGGCGCGGCGCGCGGCGGGAATCGAGCCGGCGATGTCCACCTGGGCCATGATCCATCCGCCAAAAACGTCCCCGTGGATATTTGCGTCGGCCGGCATCGGCATGACGCGCAATACCGCGTCGCGATTGGCGGGCAAAGTCGTAAACGGGGTTTTCGGGCTGGAGGTCATGCGGCCGACTCCAATGCATGGGAACCAGCCGATTATGCAGGAAAAACGAGACAGCGGCGTGCGCGGCGCAGGCCGTCGCGGCGCTTTGCCGCGACGGCCTGAAAATCAGGTCGCCAACTTCACGATGCCGTAGCCGCCAACCAACAGCCAGGCATACAGAATGAGCCCTAGGGCCATTACGCGGGGGCCCGCCTTCTTGATCTGGGCAAAGCGCGTTTCGATGCCCAGCGCGGTCATGGCCATGGTCAGCGCAAAGATGTCCAGGCGGCGGATGGCGGCGATGGCGTCGGCGGGGATGATGTTCAGCGAATTGATGATGGCCAGCACCAGGAAGCCGACGGCGAACCACGGAATGGGCAGCTTGCCGCCCTTGGCCTGGCCGCCCGACTGGCTGGCCGCGCTGCGCAGATACATGCCCAACACCAGCAGCACCGGCACCAGCAGCGCCACGCGGGTCATCTTGACGATGGTGGCGACTTCGGTGGTGGCCGGGTCGATATTGCTGGCCGCGCCCACCACTTGCGCCACTTCGTGGATGGTGCCCCCGATATAGATGCCCAGCGCCTGCGTGTCCAGGCCGAGCCAGCCCGCGTGATAAAGAATCGGATACAGGAACATGGAGAGCGTGCCGAAAAGCACGACCGTGGCCACGGCTACCGCGCTTTTGTGGGGCGCCGCCCGCAGCGTGGGTTCGAACGCCAGCACCGCCGCCGCGCCGCAAATGGCGCTGCCGGCGGCGGTCAGCATGGCGGTGTCGCGGTCCAGGCCTAGCAGGCGCTGCCCCACGACCGTGCCAATTACCAACGTGCCCAGCACTACCGCGACCGACACGGCCAGGCCGGGCAGGCCCACGGCGGCGATCTGCTGGATGCTGATGTTCAATCCGTAGAACGCCACGGCGATGCGCAACAGGCGGCGCGCGGTGAAGTTCACGCCCACGCCCCAGTCCGCCGGCATGGTGCCGCGCAGGAAATTGCCATACAGCATGCCGCAGACGATGCCCACGACCAGCGGCGAAAAGCCCAGCTGGCGAATGGCGGGCAAGTCCGCCAGTTGCATCACGGCAGCCGCCATCAGGCCGACGAACAACACGCCATTGAGCTTGTCGCGCCAGGGCGTGGCGGTGGCTGTGGGGGCGGCGGTTGCGGCGGGTGCCGCCGAGGCGGGCAGGGGAACGGCGGTGCTGGAAGAGGTGCTCATGACGGGCCTTTGCGGCATATCTAAATAACTAGACGAAATATTAAGTCGCGGGTCGTTATTTGAAAAATCTTCAATTTTGATATGTAATATCGGAAATTCTGATAATAAGCACCGCAATCCATGACCCCTGACCAGCTCCTCACATTCGCCTGCGTGGCCGATACCGGCAACATCAGCCGCGCGGCGCAGGTGCTGAATTTGTCTCAGCCGGCCGTATCCGGGCAGTTGCGTGCGCTACAAGATTGGTTTGGCGAACCGCTGTACCGGCGCAGCGGCCATGGCATTGCGCTGACCGAGGCCGGCGAGCGTCTGGCCGAACAGGCACGGCAGCTGCGGCAGGTGTACCGGCAGGCGCAGGCCGTGCGCGAATCGTGGCGCGGGCTGGAAACGGGTGCGTTGCGGCTGGGCGCCAGCACCACGCCCGCCAGCTATCTGCTGCCCCGGCTGGTGGCCGACTTCCGTTCCGCCTTTCCGGCGGTCAGCCTGCATCTGTCAGATGGCAACACCCGCGAAATCGTCGAGCGCTTGCCCGCGCTGGACCTGGCTTTTATTGAAGGCGACGTGCCCTCGGGGCTGCCCGCCGACACGGCGGTGCACGCGTGGCGTCAGGACGAAGTGGTGGCGATCGTGCGCGCCGACCACGCGCTGGCGTCCAAGGGCGCGGTGACCTTGCGTGATCTGGCGGCGTCCGCCCTGGTCATGCGCGAGCCCGGTTCGGGCGTGCGTCGGCTGGTCGAGCGCGCCTTTGCCGATGCCGGCCTGGCGCCGTCGGTGGGGCTGGAATTGGCGGGGGTGGAAGGGGTGAAGCAGGCGGTGCGGGCGGGGCTGGGCGTGGGCTTTGTGTCCGTCATGTCGATGCGGCATGAAGACGGCGCCCTGGCGGCGCTGCGCTTGTTGCCCCGGCCGTTGACGCGCACCCTGAGCATCCTGGTGCCGCATGCGGATGCGGCCGCCCGCGCCGCTGAACGCTTTCTGGCGATGTGCCTGGCGGTCGGGGCGGCGGACGGCGGGTAGCGGTCAGGCTTTGGCCAGGCGCTTCAAGGCCAGCTGGACCCAATACGTGCCGCCCAGCGGCAGCAGTTCGTCGTTGAAGTCGTAGCTGCCGTTATGCAGCATGCAGGGGCCCAGGCCGTGGCCGCTGTCGCGGTGTTCTCCCGTGCCATTGCCGATCCAGACGTAGCAGCCCGGCAGTTCCTGGAGCATGAACGCAAAGTCTTCCGCGCCCATCGTGGGCTGCACGTGGTCGTTGACGTTGGCCTCGCCCACGATGTCGCGCAGCACCTCGGCGCAGAACGCGGCCTCTTCGGCGTGGTTGATGGTGGGCGGGTAGTTGCGCTGGAACGTGAACTCCACCTCGCAATCCATGGCGGCGCAGGTGTGGCGCGTGATCTCTTCCATACGGCGTTCGATCAGGTCCAGCACGTCCAGCGTGAACGTGCGCACGGTGCCGCGCAGTTCAGCGTGGTTGGGCACGACGTTGTCGGCGCTGCCGGCATGGATCTGCGTAATGCTGAGCACCGCGGCGTCCAGCGGATTGCGGTTGCGCGTGATGATGGTCTGCAACGACTGCGCCAACTGCACAGCGGCCATGACCGGGTCGATGCCCAGGTTGGGCATGCCGGCGTGGGTGCCCTTGCCTTTGACGACAATCGAAAACTCGTTGCTGGACGCCATGATGGGGCCGGGCGTCAAGCCGAATTGGCCGGGCTTCATGCCGGGCCAGTTGTGCATGCCGAACACGGCTTCCATGGGGAAACGCTTGAACAGGCCGTCGTCGATCATGCGCTTGGCGCCGCCGCCGCCTTCTTCGGCCGGCTGGAAAATCACATAGACGGTGCCGGCGTAATCGCGGTGTTGCGCCAGGTATTGCGCGGCGGCCAGCAGCATCGCGGTGTGGCCGTCATGACCGCAGGCGTGCATCTTGCCGTCGTTCTTGCTGGCGTGCGCAAAACTGTTCACTTCTTGCATGGGCAGCGCGTCCATGTCGGCGCGCAGGCCCACTGCGCGATCGCCGGGCTGGTTGCCGCGGATGATGCCGACCACGCCCGTGCCGCCCAAGCCACGGTCGACCTCGATGCCCCATTCTTCAAGCTTGGCCGCCACCACGTCGGCGGTGCGGAATTCTTCGAAAGCCAGTTCGGGATGCGCGTGGATGTCGCGGCGGATCTTCGAAATATCCTGGTGCCAGGCGACGATGGGTTCGAGCAGTTTCATGGGGAAAGGTGGGGCGAAAAAAGGGAACGCAACAAGGTTATCATCATTCAAAAATCTATTTAATGGAGACAAACACCATGACGCGTCCGTGGCTTGCCCATTACCCGCAGGGGGTGCCGGCAGAGATCTCCACCGAGGGTTATTCCTCGCTGGCCGACCTGCTCGACCGCGCTTGCAAACAGTACGCCACGCGCATCGCCTGCACGGCGATGGGCAGCGATATCACCTATGCGCAGCTGGATCGGCATGCGCGCGCCTTCGCCGGATGGTTGCAAAACCTGGGCCTGGAAAAGGGCGCCCGCGTGGCGCTGATGATGCCGAACGTGCCGGCCTACCTGGTCGGCATGCTGGGCACGCTGCGCGCGGGCATGGTCGTGGTGAACGTGAACCCGCTGTACACAGCCGACGAACTGGAACGCCAGTTGCAAGACAGCGGCGCGTCCGTGATCCTGATCCTGGAAAACTTTGCCCACACCTTGCAGGGCGTGAAGAATCGCGGTCGGCTCAAACATATTGTCGTGACGGGGCCGGGCGACCTGCTGGGTGGGCTGAAGGCGCCGCTGGTCAACTTCGTGGCCCGCCATATCAAGAAGATCGTTCCCGCCTGGAACATCGATGGCGCGCAGTCCTTGCCCAAGGTCTTGGCCGCCGGCGCCAACCTGCCATTCACGCCGCCCGCGCTGACGATGGATGACGTGGCGGTGTTGCAGTACACGGGCGGCACCACGGGCGTACCCAAGGGCGCGATGCTGTCGCACCGCAACCTGACGGCCAACGTGCTTCAAACCGAAGCGGTCGCGCAGCCCGTCGTGCACGATCTGGCAAATTCCCAGCTCACCATCATCAGCGCGCTGCCGCTGTATCACGTGTTTGCGATGACGGTTTGCGGCTTGTATGGCTTGCATGCGGGCATGCGCAACGTGCTGATCATCAACCCGCGCGACCAGCCTTCGCTGATTGCGGCCTGGCGCAAGGTGCCGATCAATCTGTTCCCGGGCGTCAACACTTTGTTCAATGCGCTGGCCCACAACGCCGACTTTGCCAAGCTGGATTTTTCGGCCCTGCGCTTGACGCTGGGCGGCGGCATGGCCGTGCAGCAACCGGTGGCCGAACGCTGGCTGAAGATCACGGGCCGCCCTTTGATTGAAGGCTATGGCTTGTCGGAAACGTCGCCGGTGGCGACGGTGAACCCCACCAACGCCACGGCGTATTCCGGTTCGATCGGCCTGCCGTTGCCGTCCACCGATGTGGCCATTCTTGATGATGCGGGTCACGAAGTGCCGCTGGGCGAACGCGGCGAAGTGGGCATACGCGGGCCGCAGGTGATGCTGGGCTATTGGCAAAAGCCCGAAGAAACGCAGCAATCGATGACGGCCGACGGGTTCTTTCGCACGGGCGACATCGGCATCATGGACGATAAGGGTTATACGCGCATCGTGGACCGCAAAAAGGACATGATCGCGGTGTCCGGATTCAAGGTCTATCCGAACGAGGTCGAGGCCGTGGTGGCGCAGATGCCGGGCGTGCTTGAATGCGCGGCCATCGGCGTGCCGGACGAACACTCCGGAGAATCGGTGAAGGTGTTCGTGGTGAAGAGCGACCCGTCGTTGACCGAGGCGCAGGTGCAGGACTGGTGCCGCGAAAAGCTCACGGGGTACAAGCGACCGCGCTTCGTGGAATTCCGCGACGAATTGCCCAAGAGCAACGTGGGCAAGATCCTGCGCCGCGAATTGCGGCCCGACGCGTCTTCATCCGCACCCGCCGCGTCGCCATCTGGCGCCAACCCGGGCGCAAACACAGGCGCGACCGCTCGCTAGACGGTTGCCGGCCCGTTGTCCAGATGCGGCGCAATCATGTCGTGCAGGGCGCGTTCGATGGCGGGGTTGCCCGCCACGACGCGTCCACCGATAGGCCAGGGATCCAGCTTGTGCATGTCTGAACACGTGCCGCCCGCTTCGCGCAGGATCAGCGTGCCGGCGGCCACGTCCCACGGCGCCAGCCCCATCTCCCAATACCCGTCGTAGCGGCCGCAAGCCGTCCATGCCAGGTCCAGCGCGGCCGCGCCCATGCGCCGCACGCCGCGCGCGCGCTTGATGGCGTCGTTCAGCATGGGCATGTATTGGTCGGCAAAGGAAAAGTCGCGGAACGGAAAGCCGGTGGCCAGCACGGAATCTTCGATGGTCTGCGTGCGCGAACACTTGATGCGGCGGCCGTTCAACCAGGCGCCGATGCCGTACACGGCGGTAAACAGTTCTTCGCGATTCGGGTCGTACACCACGCCAATAACGGGCGTGTCTTCGGCAAGCGTTTCGGTGGCTGATACCGCCGTGCCCGCGTGCGCGATCAGCGCGATGGAAACGGCGTAGTGGGGAATGTCGTGCAGGAAGTTGGTGGTGCCATCAAGCGGGTCGATGTACCAGGTGGCGCTGCCTTGCGGCTTGCCGCCCGTCTCTTCGGCCACGATGCCGAACTTGGGCGTACGCTCGCGCAGTTCCTGAATAATGACGGCCTCGGCTTCGCGGTCCGCCTGCGAGACGAGATCGTTGCGCGCCTTGCGGTCGATCACGAGATCGGCGCGATGATGCGCGTAGGATTGCAAGATGGCCGCGCCGCCATGCGCTGCGGTAACTGCCGCATCGATCGCGGCGCACAGGTCGATGGGCTGGGCCAGTGAGCGGGGCTGATCATAGGTGTCCATGCAAACCAGTGTAAGCCCATGATTGCGTCAAACCCGCGGCAGCCGCGCGAAAGCCGGGCGCCGCGTGGCGTCCATCCAACGTCTGCGCGGCGGCCCGTCGATAATTCGCGTTTGTCACAACTCTGTTCATTCTTTCGAAAACCCCCATGTCCGCGCCTTACGTTCCCCTGACCCCCGCAGTGATCGAATTCGACGCCGACGGCAAGCTGTACAGCGCCGTGTACGGCGACGTCTATCACCCGCACCCCGGATCGGTGGGCCAGGCCGAACACGTGTTCCTGCGTGGTAACGGGCTGCCGGCGCGCTGGCGTGGACGCGACGCATTTACCGTTTGCGAGACCGGTTTCGGCCTGGGACTCAATTTTCTGGCGCTGTGGCACGCCTGGCGGCAAGATCCCCAGCGGCCTGCCGCGCTGCATGTGGTGTCGATAGAGGGGCATCCCTTTACCCGCGATGACCTTGCCGCCTTGTTGGCTCGCTACGCCGCCACGCCACTGGCCGAGTTGGCGCAGCGCCTGGTGGACCAATGGCCCGCGCTGCTGCCGGGGCTGCATCGGCTCGAATTCGAGAACGGCGCGGTGACGTTGACGCTGGGCTTTGGCGATGCCGGGGTGATTGCACCGCGCCTGTCGGCGCGCGTGGACGCCTTCTTCCTGGACGGCTTCGCGCCAGAGCGCAATCCGGGCATGTGGTCCGCGCCATTGCTGCGCGATCTGGCGCAACTGGCCGCGCCTGGCGCCACGGTAGCCACCTGGGCATGCAGCGGCGAGCTGCGGCAGGCCCTGCAGGACGCGGGTTTTGACGTGCGGCGCACGCCCGGCTATGGCGGCAAATGGCATATGACCGAGGGCATCGCCCGCGCGCCGGGCCAGGTAGCCGCCGCCATCGCCGGGCCGGTGGCCGTCAAGCATGCCGTAGTGATCGGCGCTGGGCTGGCGGGGGCCGGCATCGCGCAGTCGCTGGCCGGGCGCGGTTGGCGTGTAACGGTGCTGGATGCGGCCCGGGCGCTGGGCAAGCCCGCGCATGCGGGCCATGTGGCCGCCGCCCTGACGCCCGTGGTGGCACGCGACGACAATGCACGCGCACGCCTGTCCCGCGCCGGAAGCCAACGCGCGCAGGCCCGCTGGCAAGGGCTGGGCGGCGATGCCGCGCCCCGGGTTTGCGGTACGGTCCAGGTTGAACGCGACGCCGGCAAATCCGCCGCGCTGGCCGGCACATTGCAAACCTTGACGTTCCCGCCCGATTGGGTGCGGGTGGTCGACCGTGACGAAGCCAGCGCCTTGGCCGGCCTGCCGGTGGCCCGGGGCGGCGTGTACTTCGGACAAGGCATGCTGGTTCAGCCCAACCGTCTTATCGACGCGTTGCTGCAAACGCCCGGCGTCGGCGTTGTGCCCGGCAACGCGGCCCGTGTCGAGGCGTCGGGGCAGGGCTGGCGCGTCTTGGACGCCCAGGGCAAAGAATTGGCGCAGGCGCAAACCGTCATCCTGGCCAACGCCTTTGGTGCGCAAGCGGTATTGAAGCAAAGCGGTTTGCTGGACCCTCTGCCGCGCGTGGCGCAGATGCACGCGCTGGCGGGCGAAGTCACGCTGGTGCCCGCTGCGGCGCTTGACGGCGGTCCGCGCTGCATTGTGGGGGGCGAAGGCTATCTGCTGCCGGATGTGGGTGCAGGTTGCGTGGTCGGCAGCACTTACGAACACGGCGCGGCCCAAGCCTTGGTCACCGAGCCGGGCCAGCGCACCACCTTGGCCAAGGCGGCGGGGCTGCTGGGCGGCCACTTTCCGGGTTTTGAGGCCTTGGTGCCCGGGTCGCTGGCGGGGTGGGCGGGCTGGCGCGCCGTGTTGCCTGGGCGGCTGCCCGCCGTGGGGGAATTGCGGCACGCGCCCGGGCTTTGGATAGCCGTGGGCTATGCGTCGCGGGGCTTGTCGTGGTCGGCGCTGATGGGCGATGTGATCGCGGCACGCCTGAGCGGCGAGCCGGATGTGCTGGAAACCGATCTGGCCCAACTTATTTCACCAAGGTGAAAAAAAGTTCGGTCTCTGGCAGGGGCCGGAGCCAGGTGGCGTAGAATTGCGGTAATTGCCAGGATTTGGCGCCAAATAGACCGTAATGGGCCTGATGTTGGCGTTTCGGCGGCGCGCGGCTCTAGGCCGAGATGCGTTGGCCGAGGGCTTTACGACCCCTTTTTAAGGATGAGAAACCCATCCAGAAGAGGGACCGAGTTTATTTCAAAGCTCAAATCCGTCAAAATAGCGTCTTTTGATGGTTTTTGGCTTAAGCCGGGGGATGCTCTGTGCCGCCCAAGTTCGACTTTGCCCATACTACCCAGCTCGACAACATCGAGCTGCTGACGTCCCGCCCCAGTCGTTTTGATTTCGACGCGGGCGATGGGTTGCACCTGGTAGTCGAGGCGCATGCGCCTGGTGTTTTTCGCCTGCGCTGCGGCGAGGCGAACCACCTGAACGATGACAAGCCCGGCGCGCGTGCGCGCGCCGTGGCCGAGATGCTGCTCGCGCGCCAAGAGGCCGTGGGCGAAGCCACCATTGCCCCGCGCGATGGCGGCGATGGCTGGCGCATCACCCAGGGCGACGTCGCCCTGGAGATCCAGTCCAACCCCGTGCGCGTTGCGATTTATCGCAACGACGAACGGGTATTCGAGTCGGAAGTCTCGGCGCATACGCCCGCATTCGGGCATAACGCGCTGGACAAGGAAGACGACGCAGTCTGGACGGCGGGGTTCACCTTGCTGGCCGACGAGCGTGTCTTTGGCCTGGGCGAAACCCCGGGCGACTTGAACCGCCGCGAAGAATCCGTTGTCTCTGACGACCCCGAGCATCGCGCCTTGCCATTGGCATGGAGCCCGCGCGGCTGGGGCGTCTACGTCAACACGATGCGTCGCGTGGAACATGCCGTGGGCGTCGCGCCGGCGGATTCCGCCTACGTGCTGACCGTTGACGATGCCGTGCTGGACGTGTTCCTGTTCGCCGGCGAGCCCGCCGAAATCCTGAACCAATACACCGCGCTGACCGGCCGTGCCGGCCAGCCCGTGTTGTGGGCCATGGGCGCGTGGCTGGCCCAGGCTGCCGGTGAAATGCCTACGCAGACGGTCGCCCTGGTGGCGCGCATGCGCGAAAACCAGATTCCGGTGGACGCCGTCACATTGGCGCAGCCGGTGGCGTGGGGCTTCCAGTCCGACAAGGCGGTTTTCGAATGGGACGCCCAGCGCTTCCCTGACGCCAAGCAGATGCTGGCGCTTTTCCATAAGCACAACGTGCATGTCGCGGCCTCCGGTTTCCCCGGCGTGCTCAAGAGCAGCCCGTTGTTCGAGGAACTGGAAGATCGCGGCTGGCTGCTGGCCAAGGAAGACGGCGCCGCGCAGGTGTTCGACGGCATCGCCGCCACCTCCGGTCAGCCCTTCGGCCTGCTGGACCTGACCTATCGCGACATCTACAACCTGTGGGTCGAGCGTCATCGCCAGCTGATCGACGACGGCCTGGACGCGCCCGCTTGCGACGCCCAGATCGCCATCCCCGATGGCGTGACGGCACGCAATGGCGAAACGGGCCCCGCGTTGCGCACGATGTACCCGCTGCTGGTGCGCCGCGCATTGTTCGATGCCGTGGCCGGCCTGAAAGTGCCGCCCGAAGGCGTCGTGCCCAGTTCTGACCTGTTCCCCGCCGCGCAGCGCCTGCCGTGGCAGGTGGGGCCGCAGGCGGAAAACTCCTGGGATGGCCTGCGCCATACCTTGCGCACCGCCTTGTCGATCGGCGCCAGCGGCCTGCCCGTGCAGGTCCATGGCATTGGTTCGGCCTCGCGCGATCGCGCCGGCATGACGTCCGAACTGTATTTGCGCTGGTTGACCGTGGGAGTGTTCTCGGCCAACTTCTCGTTCCAGGGCGTGGAAGGCCTGATGCCTTGGGACTTCGACGAAGACACCCTGGCGCAAGCCCGCACCTGGATGCAATGGCGTTATCGCCTGGTTCCCTATGTGCTGGGCGCCATCGAGGATTCCGCCCGCACCGGTTTGCCGGTGCAGCGTTCCATGGCGCTGTCGTTCCCGAACGACCCGCACGCCCACGAATGGGATCTGCAATACCTGCTGGGCCCGGCCCTGCTGGTGGCGCCGGTTACCGAACCGGGCAAGCAGGTGCGCGTGTATCTGCCCAAGGGCGAAGCCTGGTGGGATCTGAACACCGGCCATCGCTACGAAGGCGGCACCACCTGGACGATCGACTGCGAGCTGGGCCAGTTCCCGGTTTTTGGCCGTGAAGGGCACATGCTCTGTCTGGGGCCCGCCGCGCAGCATACGGGCGAATTCAATTCGGCCCGTATCCTGGACGAAGTCTGGATGTTCGGCATGCCGGTGCACAACCCGGTTGTCATGCGCAACAAGATCCGCGTGATGCAGATGCAGGGCTCCAGCTACATCAAGGGGCTGGAAGGGCTGCGTATTTCGCCGTCCGAAGGCCTTGAGGTCAAGCGCCGGGGGGCGGAAGTCCGCATTTCGCGCGCACGCTGATATCGGCGCGGCCGGCTCCCCGGTCATCGTCATAAAAGGGGCAGTCAGGAAGGCTTTCCTTCCTGACTGCCCTTTACGCGTTTTGCCGTGTCCGTATCGCGACCCTTCCTGCGGTGACGCGGGCCAATGAATCGCGGGCGCGCTACGGCGCGTCATATTACTTATAGTTATTAAAAATGAAAAAAACGGTCGTTCTCTTCAGAAGAGAAAAGATACAAAATCGCTTGCCATGATTCACATCGAGAACCTATCCAAGACCTATGCCACGCCGCATGGACAATTCCAGGCGCTGCGAGGCATCAACCTGCACATTGAGCAGGGCGAGGTCTTCGGCATCATCGGCCCCAGCGGGGCCGGTAAAAGCACGCTGGTCCAGTGCATCAACCTGCTTGAGCGCCCGAACGAAGGCACGATTGCCATCGGCGGACAGCAACTTACCGGATTGAACGAGGCGCAGCTGCGTGGTCAGCGCCGTCGTATTGGCATGGTGTTCCAGGGCTTTAACCTGCTGTCGCGCCGCACGGTGTACGGCAACGTTGCGCTGCCGCTGGAAATCGCCGGCGTGGCCAAGGCCGAGATCCCGGCCCGCGTCGAGCGCTTGTTGGCGCTGGTGGGCCTGGAGCATCTGCGTGACCGTTATCCCAGCCAGATCAGCGGCGGCCAGAAGCAGCGCGTCGGTATCGCGCGCGCCTTGGCCAATAACCCCGACGTGCTGCTCAGCGATGAAGCCACGTCCGCGCTGGACCCGGAAACCACGCACAACATCCTGGCGCTGCTGCGCGACATCAACCGCAAGACGGGCGTGACGGTCGTGATGATCACGCACCAGATGGAAGTAGTGCGCGAAGTGTGCGACCGGGTGGCCGTGCTGTCGCAAGGTGAAGTGGTGGAAATCGGCAGCACGCGCGAAGTGTTCGCGCAGCCGCGCCATGACGTCACGCGCGGCATGGTGTCGGCCGCTACCGCGTCCGACCTGACCGACGCCACCTTGGCCGCCGTGAAAGAACGCATCGCCGCGCTGGCCGCCGCGCAGCCCGGCCAGGCCGTGCGATTGTTGCGCCTGTCTCTGACCGGCACGGATTCGTCGGGCTCGTTCCTGACCGATCTATCCAAGCAGTTTTCGCTGGACGTGGGCCTGGTGCAGGCCCGCGTTGAAGACATCCAGGGTGTGGCCGTGGGCACGATGTTCGTGCTGGCCCAAGGCACGCCCGCCGCGGTCAAGGACGCGATTGCCGCGTTGACCGCCCGTGACATTACCGTTGAAGAAATAGCTCATGAGTCCGCAACTGATCGACCTGCTTATTACGTCGCTGCTTGACACCTTGTTGATGGTGGGCGTGGCCAGCGCGATAGCGGTGGTCATCGGCATTCCGCTGGGCGTGACGCTGACCGTCACCGCGCGCGGCAACATGCTGGAGAACCAGCCGGTGAACCACGTGTTGGGCGCCATCATCAACGCCACGCGTTCGGTGCCCTTTGTGATCCTGATGGTCGCCATCATTCCGTTCACGCGGCTGGTGGCGCAGACGTCCATCGGCACCACCGCCGCGATCGTGCCGCTGTCGGTGGCCGCGATTCCGTTCATGGCCCGCATCGCTGAAAACGCCATGCGCGAAGTGGACCCGGGCCTGATCACGGCGGCGCGCGCCATGGGCGCATCGCCGATGCAGATCATCCTGAAGGTGCTGCTGCCCGAGGCCTTGCCCGGCCTGATCGCCGCCACCATCGTCACCGTGGTCAGCCTGATCGGCTATTCGGCAATGGCCGGCGCCATTGGTGGCGGTGGCCTGGGCGACCTGGCCATTCGCTACGGCTACCAGCGTTTTCAATCCGACGTCATGGCCGCGGTCGTGATCGTGCTGATCGTGTTGGTGCAGGCGATTCAAAGCCTGGGCGACCGTTTCGTGCGCCGCATGTCGCATCGCTGAACGCGACATCGCTTCACTCTTGCTTCAATCTTCTTTCTACTTCCGTTACTCGGGATATCGCAACATGAGCATCAAGGTTTTGAAGTCGCTGGCTGCATTCGCGCTTGGCGCCGCCGTATTCGCCCAGCCCGCGCTGGCACAGGACAAGCCGTTGAAGGTTGGCGTCACCGCCGGCCCGCACGCGCAGATCTTTGATGTGGTCAAGGCCGAAGCCGCCAAGCAAGGGCTGAACATCCAGATCATCGAATTCACCGACTACGTGCAGCCCAACGTGGCACTGGCCGCGGGCGACCTGGATGTGAACAGCTACCAGCATCAGCCCTATCTGGACAACGCCAACGCCGACCGCGGCTACAAGCTGGTCAGCATCGCCAAGACGGTGATTTTCCCGATCGGCATCTACAGCAAGAAGATCAAGTCGCTGGCCGAACTGAAAGACGGCGCGCGCATTGCGCTGCCGAACGACCCGACCAACGGTGGTCGTGCCCTGTTGCTGCTGCAAGCCAATGGCTTGATCAAGCTGCGTCCGGAAGCGGGCCTGAAGGCGACCCCGATCGACGTCGTGGAAAACAAGAAGAAGCTGCGCTTCATCGAACTGGACGCCGCCCAATTGCCGCGTTCGCTGGACGACACCGACGCGTCGGCCATCAACACCAACTTCGCGCTGGAAGCCGGCCTGAACCCGACCAAGGACGCCATCGCCCAGGAATCGCCGGATTCGCCTTACGCCAACGTGCTGGTCGTGCGTGAAAAGGACAAGGACCGCGCCGAATTCGCCAAGCTGGTCAGCATCTATCACAGCCCGGCGGTGAAGCAGTTCATCGAGACCAAGTACAAGGGCGCCGTGGTGGCCGCCTGGTAATCCAGGACGCCGCACCGCTCGAAAACGGCCGCCGCAAGCGGCCGTTTTTTATGGACGCACGGATGGCTTGAGCGGAACGGGGCGTCATTATTTTGACAAGTCCGAAGAAATCCGCCATAATTTCTGGCTTCGGTCGGGCTGATAGCTCAGTCGGTAGAGCAGCGGACTTTTAATCCGTTGGTCGCGAGTTCGAGTCTCGCTCAGCCCACCACAGAACACCGCAAGACCCGCAATGAAAAAAACGCCGCTATCACTAGCGGCGTTTTTTTTCGTCTGCGGGTCGGAGGCGCTTCCTGGAACCTCTTTTTGGGGGGGGATTGCTTGGATCTGCCTTTACGAACGGACGGCAAGAACGGACGGCAAGAACGGGGCGACCAATAACGAGGCGACCAATAACGAGGCGACCAATAACGGGGTGACCAATAACGGCGCCCAAGAAGGGCATCCAGGACCGCCGGCCAAGACCGGCATCCAGGACCGCCGCGCAAAGCCGGCGTCCAAGGCGGCATCCAAGAACGGGCTCCCTGAGCCCGCTCCCGGACTTTCCTTCTTAGAACCGAACCGCCAACTTCAGCACACCCGACTGCTGGCGGTTGCCGCCGCCGAACTGCGCGTCGTAGGCCACGCCCGCCGTGGTGTTCCGGGCGATGGCCATTTCAGCGCCCAAGCCCACCACTGCCGCGTCACGCGCGATGGGAACGCCTGTCACCGAGAACGTGCTGCCGCCTTCAAACGCCAATTCCTGCTTGGGGCTCACATCGCCCATCGCATGGCGCCAGCCCAGCGTTGCGGTCAGTCGACCCGGCGCGCGGTTGGATGCGAAATCCCACGAACCGCGCAGGCCCAGCGTGGTGCTGGTCACGTCGTCCGTGTTGCCCGAACCGTGCAATGCCGCCGTGCCGCCCGTCTCTTTGAAATCACGCGTGCGCAGCTGGTTCCACGCCAAGCCGGCGTAGGGCTCGATGCTGGTCGTGTCGCTCATCGGCAGCTTGTAGCCCAGTTCGGTGAACAGCTGCGTCGACGACGCGTGGTAAGACGATTCCAGTCGTTGATTCAGGCTGCCGGCCGCCACGTTGCGCTTGGCGTCGATGTCGTGCCACGTGTACGCAGCACCCGCCATGAACCGGATGGCGCCCGGGCCTGCGCTGAAATTGCGTCCGCCGAACAACGATGCCGTGTAGCTGTCGACGTTAGTGCGCGACGATACGTCAGCCATCGAGTTGTGGCTGCCGATGTAGCCCAGCGCGCCGCCCATCCGCCATCCATTGCCCACCTCGCCATCGGCGCCGAAGAAGAACCCGCCGGCCGACTGGTTGACGCTGGACGCGTTGCCGTCACCCTTGAACGTGCTCCAGTTGCCGAACGCCTGCGCCCATACGGGGTACGCACCGCTTTGCGGTAGCGCGTTGGACGAGGGTGATCCCAGTTGCGCCGTGGGCCGGCCCGCCATCGCGGGTGCGTCCAGGTTGGCGCGCAGGTGCGAAAGGGGCAGGGTGCGCACGGCATCCGACTGGCTTTGCAGGATGCTGGTGGTGCTGGCGTACGCTTCGCCCGACAGCATCGCCAGGGCCGCTCGCGCTTGGCCCGGCGTCATGGCCAGCACCGCGTTGGTTACCTGGCTGGCGGCCGTGGCTTTGCCGGGTGTGCTGCCACTGGCGACGACCGTGGAACCGGGGGTAGTCGGCGTGGCGCCGTTGCCGGTGGCAGGGGGCGTCGTCGATGCGGAGGGGGTGGAGGTGGAGGCCGAAGTGCCGCCGGTTGCGGTCGACGCGTTGCCGGTGGACGTCGAGCCGGTGCCTGCCGACGCCGATCCATTACCCGTGGCCGTTGATCCATTGCCTGCCGGCGCCGAGCCATTACCCGCCGACGCGGATCCGTTGCCGCCCGCGGCCGGTGCTTCCTGGTCCAGTGCGCCGCCCACGCTGTTTTCGTTGCCCGTGTTGCCCACGCTGCCGATCGGCACGTCGTTGCGCGTCAGCGTCATGAAGGCGTTCTTGGCGTCGTAGCTCAGGGTGGGCGTCAGGAACGCATAGCCGCTGGACGCGCCCGTGAACCGGCCCTGGATGCCGCCATCCGCCGTCAGGATGTTGTACGTTGTGCGCGGCGCGTAGTTGCCGTCCGGGCCCACATGCGCGACGCTGCCGTCCAGGTAGGCAACGCCGGTGACGTGGATGCGGTCGCTGGCGCTGCTGGCCGGGTCGGCGTGCACGCGATAGATCGTGTCCTGGCCAAAGTTCAGGTTGCCGTTGATGGTCAGCGTGCCGATGGGCGATCCATCATTGCCCGGCGACACCACGGCGGTCGGGTAAAGCGTGGTGCTGCCCAATTGGCCCACCCCGGCCAGCACGACTTCGCGGCCGATATCCACGGGGCCGTTCAACTTGCCGTCGATTTCCAGCGCACCGTCCGCGATCAGGATGGGGCCGGTCAGGCCGCTGCTGTCGGCGGTCAGGATGACCGAGCCCGGGCCGGTCTTGACGAAGCCCTGTGTGCCCTGCAAGGGGTTGTCGATAATGTCGACGAACTGGCCCGAGGCATAGGTGCCATCGCCCACGACGATCGCCGGCGGGTTGCCGCCGTTGCCCACCAGCGTGATGGGCGCGCCTTGCAGGCGGTAGCGGTCGGTAGCGAACTGGATGCCCGACACGCGGACAGGGCCCGCGCCGCCGTCCACGGTAACCGTGCCGGCCGCGCCCGTGAAAATCGCGTAGCCGCCATCCGGCAGCGCGCCCGTGGCGTTGCCGGGGCTGTTCCAGTTGGTGCTTGCGGCGCTCCAGGTGCCGTTGCCGCCACCCGCGCGCGTGGCGGATGCCGCGCCGTTGCCGTTCCACAGATTGGTCGTGCTGGGGCCCAGGATAAGGTTGATCTGCTTATCGCCCGTCAGCGACTGGATGGTGGCCCCGGGCGCCGAGTCGCCGGTGACGCTGCCCAGCGTCAGCCCGTTGCCCGACAAGCTGCCGCCGTACGACAGGATGCGGTAATAGCCCGCGTTCACGCCCAAGGTATTCACCGTGACGTTCAGCGTCGTGTTGTTGATGGCGGCGTCGCCACGGACCGTGATGTTGTCGCCCGTGCCGGGTTGGGTGATGGGCAGGCCCGCGTAGCCGGTCTCGAAGGCAAACACGCTGTTGTTCATCGACAGGTTGCCGTTGACGACCAGGTTGCCGTTGGAAACGCCCGTTGGCGTGCCGACTTCGTAGCCGGGGGCAACCCGCGCGCCGGAGACGTTCAAGTCACCATTGACGGTGCCGAAGCCCGCCACCGTGCCATTCGATGATGCGTTGACGTTGCCGCCCAGCGTGACGCCCGCGCCACCGCCATTGCCACCGATAACCAGCGTACCGCCGTTGACGTCCACGCCCCCGGCGTAATTGGCCGAGCCATCGAACACTTGCGTATTACCGGGCGAAACCGTCAAGTCGGCGGCCATGACGCCGCCGCAGTAAGTTGTACCCAGCGCCAGTGTCGCCGTCAGCCACTTCTTCGTGCCGTATATCAAAACTGCGTCCTTTGTCTCGATTAATAATCCACGGCACAAACATTGCTGGATTGTTTTAAACGTATTTCTACGTAACAGGCCAATATGTGTGGACCGAATGGGTTAACGAAAAAAAGGACGCAATTTATACCAGTTCTTTTATATAACAAAACGCCTGCAAACAGATACCATCCATTCTGAAATCGCAGGCGCGGCGGATACCAACCGCAGTATTAATAAATGGCCCGCAGATACCATCCTGTTATATAAAATGCGAAGTTTGAAACACTAATTATTATTGAACGACAAAACAAAACGCGCCGGTCAGTATCTCCATGTCATATGCAGTGACCCCGCGTTTTCACGGTTACCACCGCCGAACTGGCCGCTGTAGGTCAAACCAATCGTCGCGTTTTTGGTGACGGCGGTTTCGACGCCCAACTCGGCCAGCGCGGCATTGCGTGCGATGGGCGCGCCCGCCACGGTAAAGGCTTGTCCGCCATCAAAAGACATCACGGATTGGGGCTGCACATCGCCAAAAGCATGTCGCCACCCCAACGTTGCCTGGAGGCGGCCTTCGGTTTGGCCCACCGTAAAGTTCGTCAGTGCGCGCAAGCCCAGCGTGCTGCTGGTCTGCGTGGTGCTGTCGCTTTCCCCGCGCAGCGCGGCTGAACCGCCTGATTCCGAGAAGCCGCGGGTGCGCGTGTCGCTCCATGCCAGGCCGGCAAAGGGCTCGATGCTGACGTGATCCGAAACGGGCAGGGCGTAGCCCAGTTCCGTGAACAATTGCGTCGTGCTGGCGCCATAATCGGCCGTCAGCTTTTGCGAAGCACCTGCCACGTTGGCGTGACGTTCGGTGGATATGTCGTGCCAGGTGTACGATGTGCCCAGCATCAGATTCAACTTGCCCGGCCCCATCTCAAACACTTTGCCGCCGAACACGGCCGCGCTGTACCCGGCGACGTCGGCTTTGGACGAGCGGTCGTCAACGCGTATGTCGGCGTCGGTAAAGCCCAGCGCGCCTCCCAGGCGCCAGCCGCCGCCCAGGGCATGGTCCACGCCGGCGAAGACGCCGCCGGTCTTCTGGCGGACTTGGCCGGCATCGCTGTTGCCTTTCAAGGTTTGCCAGTTGCCGATCACTTCGGCCCAGGCGGGCTGCGCGTTTGACGAAGGCAAGGCGGACGATAAGGGCGTGCCGCCGGCTTGCGCGGTGGGGGCGCCCGGCCGCATGCCGGCGCCCATATTGGCGCGCAGATAGGCCAGCGGCACGGTGCGCACCGTGTTGTTAAAGCCAGTCAGGCTGGAGGTCACGCTGGCGTGCGCTTCGCCGGACAGGCTGTTGAACGCGGCGCTGGTGGCGCCTTCCGGCAGCGTCAGGATGTAGTCGTGCAGCGGGTTGCCGGCGGGCAGGCTGTCCAGCGCGTTAGCCACGGCACGTTGGTTGCCGCTTTGCGCCGCGTCGGCGAAGGCGATGGGGCGGGTCGGCGTTTCCGGGGTGCCGGGCGTACCCGGGTCCACGGGCACCTGCTTGCGGCCAAGCTGCATCACGACGTTCTGGGCGTCGTAATGCAACGCCGGGTCCAGAAAAGCGTAGTTGGACGACAAGGAGTCGAACCGCCCGTTGATCGTGCCGGCGCTAAGAATGGTGTATTCGCGCTGCGTCTGGAACCCGCCATCCGGGCCGATATGGACGGCGGACCCCGCCAGATTCGCCGTGCCGCTGACCACTACGCGGCTGCTTGCCGACGATTGCGAATCCGCCATCACCTGGTAGACCGATCCTGGCGAGAATGTCAGGTCGCCCGCTACGGTCAGCGCGCCGCCAAGCTTGCCGGGCGACAGAATGGCGCCGCTTTGCAGCGTGGTCGTGCCAACCTGCCCGACCCCGCGCAATGACGCGCCGCCGGCTACGTTCAACGTGCCGCCCAGGATGCCGTTCACCGTCAGGGCGCCGCCTTGCACATGGGTCTGCCCGCTGAAGGCGCTGGAATCGCCCGTGAAGATGGTCGTGCCCGCCAGCACGTCGATCGTGCCCATTCCCGGTGACAAGGAATTGATTGCGGGGGCAAAGACATAATCCGTGCCGGTGTGGTTGAAGACCAGCTTGCCGGTCCCATTGCCAAAGCGCACGCCCAGCGCCGCCTGCACCACGCCGGGAGCCGTGGCGGCATCGCCGGCGGCGGCGCCGATATTCAGGGTGCCGGTCGAGCCGGTAGCGTCACCGATCCGGACGCGGTTAGCCGTTTCCAGCATGGCACCGTTGGACAGGCTGACGGTGCCTTTGCCCTGATAGCCCACCAGGAATGCGCTGGTCGTTCTGACCTTGGTTTGCGGGCCGTCGGCGACGACGGTGCCCTCGCTTGCCGCGCTGTATCCCGCCACGATCTGAAACGTGTCGACCAGCGCGCCGTCCGTTGCCGTCAGTTCGCCTTTCGATCCTGCATCCATGCCGATGGCGACCATATCGTTCACCGACGAGAACCGGCTGCCAACGCCGGACACAGCCAGTTTGCCGACACCGCCGGCATATGAGCCCAAATAGGTTCGGGTGGCCGATGTGGCCGACGCGCCGCCGGTGATGGTGACGGTGCCCGTGCCGCGCGCGCCGATCGTCATGCTGCCGCTGGTCTGTAATGAGGCGCCGGCGCCGAGGATCTCGACGGTACCCACCGAGCCCGCGCTATTGGCGACCAGCAAGGAGGAACCCTGCGCCGTGCCGTGATCCGAAATTCGCAACACGCTGGCGCCGCTGTCGCTGACGGTAATCTGCCCCGCCTGCAACGCGCTGCCCACGCCCGAAATATTCAGCGTGCCGTGGGACGTGGCGTGCGCGCCCAGCGACACGGTGTTGGCCGTGACGGCCTTGCCGCCCGCGGTAATGTTCAACGTGCCCGCGCCATATAAACCGAGGGTTAAAAAGGTGGCGTTCCATTGCGAACCGGTGCCGCTGATGGTGGCCGTACCAGATTCCAGCTCGGACGTGCCGGCCGTAAAGCCATTATTCGAATTGCCCACGATGGCACTGTCGCTGGTTAACGTCCCGCCATTGATCAACGTCAACGATGGGCCGCCGATTGCGCCCAGAAACAATATGCCCGCCTGTCCAACGCTGTTGTTGATAACCGGTGCGTTGGGCGCCACGCTATTGATGAATAAATAACCGGCGGCACCAGGAAGCGTCGCGGTGGACCAGTTTTGCGCGTCTTGCCAATCGCTGTTCTGCGTGCCGGTCCACGTGATGTTCTGGGCCAGCGCGGGCGTCGCGGCCAGCAGGCTTAACGACCACGCGCCGCTCAGGCCAAGTGATTGCAGGGCAAGACAAATCGCCCGTTTTTTCATTTCGTAGTAAGGCATTTTTGCTTTTCGGTAATGAGATGGGCGACGGCAAAACGGCGCACGCTTAATACTGGGTACTAAACGCGGGAGGGCCATTTCACAGACGAAGGGAAAGCGGACGGGCTGGCACGTTCGATAATGTCGACAAAAAACAAAAACGCGTCAGGCGTGCAGCTTTTAATAATCAGCCCAACAGTGTTTTGCAACGTGCGCAGGCGATCTTACGGATAGCTGACAGCTTCAAAGCCCTAAGGAAGGCCGATATAAGCGTCCATATATCCCAATGCCATGCGTCCCTGGAATACGTGTTGCGTCAGGATGGCGTGCGCGCCGATGCGCCCGACAGCAAGTGCAGACTCAGGCCGCAACTGCGTGCCCGTTCGGACAGCGCTTCGCTTTGCGTCAACGCCCGCCGGCTTTCTTCCAGCAGCACGTCCAGCTGTTCTTCCAGCGTGGCCGCCATGACCCAGGCGCGTTCCGAAAAGCGTTCCGAGAATTGGTCGACGCAGCGCTTGCAGATGGCTGCACCGTTTTTTTCCAGCAACGGCGCGCCCTGGGCCAGCGTTGAATGGCAGAAAATACAGGCAAGGGCGCGATTCATTTTGGCGGGCGGCTCGTTGTGGTGGGGGCAAGGCGCCGCGTGGATAACGGCGCCTACGCCTTTAACAACGGCCACAGGCCGGCAAGTCTTAAACCGGAAAACGGCTTAGGGAAAAAATACTCATACAAATGGATGGGGTGGCGGGGCAATATCGGCCATTTGCATGAGGCGGCGGTCATTGCCTCAGTGCGCGTGGGCGTGACGTAACGCAACCGCCTGCGGCGTGACGTCGATAATGGTTTCAGCCGGCACCTTGAAAAACGCGGCCGTAGCGGCCAGACGCTTCGCCTGGTCTTCCAGCGACGACGCGGCAGCGGCGGCTTGCTCGACCAATGCGGCGTTTTGCTGCGTCACGTCGTCCATTTGCGTAACCGCGCGGTTGATCTGGTCGATACCTTGCGATTGCTCCGTCGACGCTTCCGTGATTTCCGCCATGATCTGCGTAACGCGCTGCACGGACGACACGATTTCCTGCATGGTCTCACCGGCCTGGCGCACCTGTTCGGCGCCGCTGTCCACGTTGGTGGTGGACTGTTCGATCAGGTCCTTGACCTCGCGCGCGGCTTGCGCGCTGCGTTGCGCCAGCGACCGCACTTCGCCCGCCACTACCGCAAAGCCCTTGCCTTGCTCGCCGGCCCGGGCCGCTTCCACGGCAGCGTTCAGCGCCAGGATATTGGTCTGGAACGCGATGCCGTCAATGACCGAAACGATCTCGGCGATGCGGCGCGAGCTATCCGAAATGCGCGACATGGTTTCCACCACCTGGTGCACCGCTTCGCCACCGCGCATCGCCACCCCGCGGCTTTCCGCCGCCAGCGCGTTGGCCTGGTGGGCGTGTTCGGTGTTCTGCTTGACCGCCGTGGCCAGCTCTTCCATGCTGGCGGCCGTTTCTTCCAGCGACGCAGCCTGCTCTTCCGTGCGGGAAGACAAATTGGTATTGCCCGACGCGATCTCGGCCGCGCCCGTGTTGATTTCGTTCACGCTGCGGCGCACTTCGGCCACGGTGCGCGTCAGGCTTTCCTGCATGCGCTTCAGGGCCGAGAACAACACGCCGATCTCGTTGTCGGCCCCGGTGTGGACGCGCTGCGTCAGGTCGCCCGAGGCGATGCGGTCAAAGTGCACCGCGGCCTCTTTCAACGGAGACAGCACCTGGCGGCTGATGAAGCGCCAGCAACCGATGGCAAGAATCAACGCCAGGCTCAACATGACGATGGCGGCGGTTTCGGCTTGGAGATAGCGGCGGTCCGACGCGTCGTTGATCTCCACGGCGCGCCGCTCCGTGTGGGACAGGATGGCGCCAAGCCGTTCTTCGAATCGCGCGTCCGCAACGCGGGCCTCGGCCACCGCCGCGACGTAGCCTTCGGCGGATTGCTTTTGCAGCGCATCGCCCAGCGCGTCGATGCTGCGGACATAGGCGTCGAATACGCCGTCCATGTCCGCCGTCATTTTGCGGGCGGCGTCCGTCAGCTTGGGCACCGTCTGGAATACGGCATAGCGTTTGCGCGCGCTGGCCAGGAACTTGCCCGCCTGCTCGACGCTGGCCTGCGCCTGAGCGGTGCGTCCGGCCTGCACGTCCAGATAGGCGGCCACCAGCGTGATGCGGGTGCGCAATAGCAGGACTTGCGTCTCGTAAAGCGGGCGGGTCTGCTCGGTAGACACCAGATTGAGGTTGTCGACCGCTTCATCGGCCACCTTGGCGAATGACCAGCCCATGCCGGTGGCGGCGGCCAGCGCCAGGACGAACAGCGTAAGGACGGACAACAGCCCGGTCCGAATTTTCAGGTTCTTAAACATGCGCGAGACTCCAGCAAGGGCGGTCGGCGCAAAGCCGCCGCCAAGATCAAGTGATAAACCCGCGTCGACTGTAAATTTAGATTACAACTTTAACAATTGATCATTTCTCAGCGCCCCGTTGTCGTTTCGGCAACGCAGCTGGCGGCGGCGCGCCCGTGACTAGAACAACCCTTCGGTGTCGCTGCGCAGATACCGCAAAAACCGCTGGGCCGCGTCGGGCAGCGGGCGCGATACGTGGGTCTGGATCTGGATCTGGCCGCCGTTCAGCAGCGCGTCTTGAACGGGCCGGCAAACCAATGTGCCGGCCGTCAGCTGGGCGGCGGCGGTCAGGCGGGCGCACAAGGTCACCGCGTTGCCCGTCAGCACATAGTGGTAGACCGCATCGGGGTGGTTGGAGGTGAAAGCGGGCGACAGGGTGGTGTTGTACAGGCTTGAGGCCATGTCCAGCAGCCGGCGCAACGCGCTGCCGCCTTCGGGCAGCGCCAGCGGATAGGCCGACAGCTGCGTCAAATGCAACGAGCCATGGGCGGCCAGCGGATGGCCGGGGCGCATCACGGCCACGATCTCGGCCGGCCGCGCACAGATGACGGCAATGTCCTTTTCGGCCGCGTGGCTGTACGTGACGCCGATGTCGGCCTGGGCCGAGCGCACTCTTTCAGTGACCAGCCCGGCGTCCAGCACGGTCAGGTTAAAGCGCACCGACGGATGCTCCGTCTGGAACGCCGCGAATTTGGGCGGCAGCGCGCGCGCCGCAATGCCATGGGCGCCGGCGATCTTCACGGTTTGCGTGTATCGCCCGTTCTGGCCGCCGATTTCGGCATACGTGCGTGCGGCATCGGCTTCCACGCGCCGTGCATGGTCCGCCAGGATGCGGCCCACCTCGGTCACGCGCATGCCTTTTGGATGGCGTTCAAACAACTGGTTTTGCAGGCGCTGTTCCAGCCCCGCGATCTGCCGGCTGACCGCCGAGCTGACAACGTTCAGCCGCGCGGCGGCGCCATTGACGGACCCGGTGTCGACGACGGTAAGAAAATAACGAAGCGCGGTGCTATCGAAGTGGAATCGCTTCATTGACGTGGATGCCGTAAATCTCAATGTCGAGTCCAAGCGGTTGGCAGCCGCAAAAATGGCGCGCGGGGCGGATGGCATCGGAAACGGCCGTCGCGCGCAAGTCCCGGCGGGCAGGGACCAGCGGAAGTGCCAAAGACGGAATTTATGCCAGCAACGCCTTTTGCCACAATCGCAAAATAATCAATATTGCATTCGAATTTCGGCAACCTCGGCGTTTTTGTGCAGCGCCCGAAATGCAAAACGCGCCCGAAGGCGCGCAGGTACTACCGCGATACACACAAATTCAATCCACGACGAATCCACTGGGGCCGCTGTGGCCAAGCAGTTCTCGCGCGCATTGCAGGGCTTCGGCGCTGGTGGCCACCGCCAGGAACGGCATGCCGAACGCGCGCGCCATTTTCTCGCCGCGTTGGCGGATGCGGTTTAGCGCATCAGGTTCCCGTTCAACCGCAATAAAGGCGCGGCAACGTGCTTTCAAGCGCTGCATATTGCGCGTCTGCCAATCGATCATCGCCTTGCGGTCGTCGTGGCCGGCTTCCATACGCATGTCTGGCATGACCATGACGAAGCTTTGCGGGTTGTCCACCAGCATTTCCATCTCGCGTATCCAGCTGGCCGAATAACCGTCGGGGGCGCCGCCGTGTTTGGCGGTCACGATGGGAAAGCGCGATAGATCGTGAAAGAAAAAATGATCGCGGTTCATTCGAATTCTCCTTGGGCGAGCGGCGCGGCGGCTTTGCAGCCGCAACTGCCGTAGAGCACCAGGCTGTAGGAGTCCAGCAGGAAACCGCTGCGCTTGGCAATCTTGCGCACCAGTTGCGCCATGGCGGGATCGCTGGATTCCAGGATCTGTCCGCAGTGCTTGCAAACCAGATGGTCGTGGTGCCCTTTGTCGTTAAGCTCGAACACGGTGTTGTGCGCGTCGAGCTGAGTGCGTTTGAGCAGGCCGGCGTCTTCAAGTTGCGTGATCACGCGATACACCGTGGCTAGGCCGATGCTGCTGCGGTCCGAGATCAGATTGCGGTAAATGTCGGCCGCGCTCATGTGTTGATCGGCGTGCTGATAAAACAGATCAAGAATCTTCAGACGCGGGAAGGTGGCTTTAATGCCGGCGTCGCGCAGCCGCGTAGTGTCCATCGTTTTCTCCTTCGGGGGGCTGATGCCCGACTGATGAGAATGATGTACATTTTCAACTTCGCCCGCTAACGGGAACCCGTCAACCTGTAGCTCAAAGTTGCCAACCATGCTTCACATGGCCATCGCCAACGCGCGCCCCGATACGCTGCTGACATCGTTCAGCGTGCAAGGGCGGCGCGAGTCCAAGGGCATCGCCGTGCCCTTGCACGTGCATGACGAAGGCATGCTGACGCTGGTGCACGAAGGCCTGGTGGTGGTTCAGGCCGGCTCGCAGGTCTGGACGGTGATGCCGGGCAGCCTGGGCTGGATTCCCCCCGGCACGCCGCACGGCGCCCGCTGGTTCGGCGATGCCCGCGGCACGTTCCTCTACGTGCGGCCAGACGTTTGCCACCGGTTGCCGGCGCACTGCCGGTCATGGCCGTCATCGAAACTTATCGAAGCCTTGGTTGACCGGTTCAGCGGCAGCCAGCCGGGCGAAATTTCCGGCGCCTACCAGGCTCAGCTGTTTGACGTGCTGTTGCACGAACTGGACTCGCGCGCGCATACGCCGCAACTGCTGCCGATGCCCGTTGACCCGCGTCTGCAAGACCTGGCCAACACGCTGCTGGATACGCCTGACGACATGGCGGGCATCGATGAATGGGCGCAGCGGCTGAACATGTCGTCGCGCACCTTGATGCGCAGGTTCCGGCAAGAGACCGGCGTCACGCTGGGGCAGTGGCGGCAGCAGGCGCGCTTGCTGCGCGCACTTGAAATGCTGTGCCGGGGCGGCTCGGTAACGCAGGCGGCCTTGTCGGTGGGCTACGAAAGCACCAGCGCCTTCATCGGCAGTTTCCGGGCGGCTTTCGGCATGACGCCCACGCGTTATCTGGCGGGGCTGCAACCGCATTGACCGTGCGGCGGGCGCGTGGCTACGCCGCGGCCGGTTGATCCGGGTGCATCGGGCCTTGCGGGTCGTTTTCCGCATCGGGGCGGGGCGCAACGGGCGCCAGCCCCAGGCCTGCGCGCAGGCGCTGGCAGTCCGGGTTCGGCGACCCATCGGGCATCCAGATATCGAATTCCCGGCAGGGCGTGGGGCGGTCTTCGTAGATGGCGCAGTGGATGCCGGGCTTGCCCAGTTCGCCACGCAGTGAAATGCAGCGGCCGCCTCCCATTTCGGTGCCCTTCATGCAGGCACGCAGCGGGCTCATCTGCGTGACCAATTCCACCGGCACGTGGCCGCCGTTTTCGCCCGCCAGCTCGCCGCAATAGAACGACACCCGAAAGTGCGAGCAACAGGCGCCGCAGTCCAGGCAAGGGTTGGCATCGGCCTTGTCACCGGCCAGGATGGCGGGCGACACGAACGTCAGAACAGCGGTCTCTAGCAGCGACATGAGAGAGGGGAGAAGTTTGGCAAGCCTGCCCAACCGCGGGATGGACGCAAAACGGGCTTGCTGTTGGTGCAAGCCCGTTTGGGATCCGGGGCGCGCGCGGACAGGGCCGGCACGGGATCAGCGCGCAAATAGTAGCTGGATTCAGACTGCGGCTGCTACGACTTTTTTCGGGGACGTTGCTGCGTTAGCATCGATACCTGACCGCAGCCTGGAGCTTTGCCTTGAACGCCAAAAACGACTTCCCCGACGGCCTTGCCCGTTGCGGCTGGGTGGATACATCCGCCGAGTACATGGCCTATCACGACACCGAGTGGGGGCGCCCGCAAGGGGATGATCGCGCGCTGTTCGAACAGCTTTGCCTTGAAGGATTTCAGTCCGGCCTCAGCTGGCGCACCATCCTGAACAAGCGCGCGGCGTTTCGTCGCGCCTTCGCCGAGTTCGACCCCGCCCGCGTCGCGAAGTTTGGCGAGAAAGACATCCAGGCGCTGTTGGCCGATGCCGGCATCGTGCGCCATCGGGGCAAGATTGAAGCCGTGATCAACAACGCGGCGCGCGCGTTGGAAATGATCGATCGGGAAAGGTCCCTGGCCGCGTTCTTCTGGCGCTTTGAAGCGCCCGACGGGTCGCCATCGACGCTGGGCGCGTCAACGTCAGAGCAATCCATCGCGCTGTCCAAGGCATTGAAAAAGCTGGGCTGGAAGTTCGTCGGGCCCACCACTGTCTACGCCTTCATGCAATCGGTGGGCATGGTCAACGACCACACCCCCGACTGCCATTGCCATGCGCCCAGCAACAAGGCGCGCAAGGGGTTCCTGCGCCCGCGCTGATCAGCGCGTGGCGCGTGGATCAGCGCTTGGCGGCGTCCACCGGCGTGGCCGCCGTTTCGGGCGTCAGCCCGGGCAGGCTGTAACGGCCTTCGCGATACGCCCAGCTGGGCCATAGCGCGTGGGCCAGCGCTTCGGTGGCCAGTTCGGGGTTCAGGGCAACGGGCGCGTAGTCTTCCGGCGCGGTGTAGCGGTACTGCACCGGCGTTTTGTTGGGCGCCAGCACCAGCAAGTCGTTTTCCTTCAGATACCCGTACGTGTTGTCGTACTGCATGATGGCGCGGCCCGGTGTGCTGCGCGTCAGGTCGTGGCCGATCATCGGGTGTTCGGTGTCCACGCCGATCAGCGACAGCAAGGTGGGCGGCAGGTCGATCTGGCTGATCAGGCGGTCGTCGCGGCGTGCCTCGACGCCGGCGCCCAGGATCACGGCGGGAATATGGAAGTGGCGCACCGGCACCAGGCTGGCGCCGAACACGCGCGAATCGTGGTCGGCCGCCACCAGGAACACGGTGTTCTCCCAGTATGGCGACGCCTTGGCGCGTTCAAAGAAGCGGCCCAGCGCCCAGTCCGCATAGCGCACCGTGTTCTCCACGGTGGCGGGGTTGCCTTCCGTCTGGATGCGGCCGGCGGGGTATTCCCAAGGGGTGTGGTTCGATACGCTGAACGCCAGCGTGAAGGTGGGCTTGTCGCCGTCTTCGCGCAGCAGGCGGTCAAGCTGATTGAACATGTCTTCGTCCGACGCACCCCAGGTGCCCACGAACGCGGGGTCGACGAAGTCGGCGCGGTCAACGATCTGCTTGAAGCCGTTGCCCAGGAAAAAGCCCTTCATATTGTCAAAGTGCGATTCGCCGCCGTAGATGAAGCGCGAATGGTAGCCATGGCGGCCCAGCAGGTCAGCCAGCGAGAAAAAGCCGCGCTGCGAACGGGGCAGCTTCAATACGGCCTGGGCAGGCGTGGGCAAAAAGCCCGTCACCACGGCTTCCAGCCCGCGCACCGAGCGCGTGCCGGTGGCATAGGCGCGCGTAAACGCCCAGGCTTCGCGCGCCAGCGCATCCAATTCCGGCGTCAGGTTGGCGCCGCCCAAGCCCGCGCTGTATTGCGCGCCCAGGCTCTCTTCAAGAATGATCACCAGGTTCAGCGGCCGCGCCGTCTTGCGCGTGGCGGGTTGGCGATGCAGGCTGGGGTAGTCGGGGTTGGCGGGCGGATTGGGCAGGCCGGCTTGCGCCAGCACCAGATCGTGCATCTGGTCATCGTCCATGCCGCCGTACACCGCCGAGGCCGACTTTTCGTTCTTCATGCTGTAGACGGCGTAGAACACGTTGTAGAGCGAATTGAGCGCCAGCGTGTTCAGCATGCCGTCCGAGCAATAGGCCACCGAAGACGGGTTGATCGGGCGATGGCCCAGCGTGCCGCGTATGGCCAGGATGACCACCGCCAGGATCACCACGCTGGCAATCGGCATCTGCCACCAGGTCAGCGCCGCGTCGGCCTGGGCGTGTCCGAACAGGGCGTACGCGCCCCAGCCGATCAGCGCCAGGGCGGCAAAGGCGCCCACCAGCACGAGCTTGTAGCCGCGCCACAGCATGCCCGAGACTTCGCGCGGGTGCTTCAGGTATTCAACGAACAGGCGGTTGGGCCGGGAGTCGTATTCCAGGATGAAGGGCGGCGAGGCCACTTCCAGAAAGGCCAGCAGCATGAAGGCCACCAGGTACCAATATCCGGCAAGCGAGGCGGCAATCGGAAAGTGGCCAAAGAAAGGCGACAGCACCGCCGGCAGCGCGGCCAGCACGGCGATCTGATGCGCGTCGATGCGCAAACCGCCCAGCAACAAGGGGACCAGGCCACCGGCATTGCGCACGCGCTGCCACTGCCAGGCGGCCAGCGCCAAGCGGCTCAACGTCAGCAGCGCAAATGCCGCCACTACGAAAATCAGGGTTGAATGCCGCATTGGGCCTCCAGGTTGTTCTGCATCCGGCCCGGTGGGCCGAAACCAATCTTGCGGGCATTGGATCAGGGACCGCGTAGAAAATTCAGCGAATCCGCGCGCCCGACCACGCCGGTCACCGCTTCGGCTATTTCGCTTTGTAACGGCCCTTATTGTGCTTCACCTTTACCGGGCACGCCGCATGCTGCGTCAGGCAAGGCGACGACCGCCATGTCGGCCGGTACGCAGCGCCGCCGCTTGGAAAGATCCGCACACATTATGGGGCCGGCAAGCTTAACCCTTGCCCCGGGCCGCGATACCCTTGTTGGTAAATGGGGTCGGCGGTGACGGGCCGGCCATAACGCCAAGGATGAACGCCATGACGCGAACAAGAAAAATAGCGATCGGGATTGTAGGGGCTCTGGCCTTGATCGTGCTGGTATTGGCGGTGGTGATCGCCACCTTTGACTGGAACCGCGCCAAGCCCATGATCAACGAACGCGCCAGCGCCGCCATCGGCAGGCCGTTCGCCATCAATGGCGATCTCAGCGTCAAGTGGCAGCGTGAACGGGACGAGGGCGGTTGGCGGGCCTGGGTGCCGTGGCCGCATGTGGTCGCCAACGATATTTCGATCGGCAATGCGCCCTGGGCCAAGGCCCCGAACTTCGCCACGCTCAAGCGCGGCGAGTTCAGCCTGGCGCTGTTGCCATTGCTGCGCCAGCGCGTCGTCATTCGCAGAATCCAGCTGACCGAGCCCGCCGCCGATCTGCAACGGCTGGCCGATGGCCGCGCCAACTGGGTGTTCACGCTGCCTGAATCCGGCGAGCCGTCGCCGTGGGTGCTGGACATCAACGAGATCGGTTTCGACAAGGGCCGCGTCGGTTTCGTCGACGAGACGCTTAAAGCCGACCTGACGGTGCTGGTCGATCCGCTGGGCAAGCCCGTCCCGTTCGCCGACGTGGCGGGCGCCGCCGTCGCGCCACAGGACGGCCAGGCCCCGGCGCCGCGCGACTATGTCTTCGGCTGGAAGGTTGACGGCAAATACAAAGGTCTGGACACCAAAGGCGAAGGCAAGGTCGGCGGCATGTTGGCCCTGCAAGATCCCAAGCAACCCTTTCCGGTCCAGGCGGATGTCGCCGTGGGCGGCACCAAGGCGTCGATCACCGGCACCGTGACCGACCCCGCCAACCTGGGCGCGCTGGACTTGCGCCTGAAGCTGGCCGGCGCATCGATGGCGCAGTTGTACCCGCTGACGGGCGTGACCTTGCCGGATACGCCGCCGTATTCCACGGATGGGCATTTGGTGGCCAAGCTGCAAAACCCGGGCGGCGCCGTGTTTGACTACAAGGACTTCAACGGCAAGGTCGGCAATAGCGACTTGCATGGCGACATCACCTTTGCCCTGGGGGCGCCGCGGCCCAAGCTGACGGGCAAGTTGTCGTCCAAGCAATTGCGCATGGTCGACCTGGGGCCGTTGATCGGGGTGCCGGCAGACGGCACCGCCGCCGCACCCGCCGACAAGACGAAGGACGCGCCGGCCAAGCCCAAGGGCGGCAAGGTGCTGCCCACGCAGGCGTTTCGCACCGACCGCTGGCGCGACATGGATGCCGACGTGTCGCTGGACGCCGGCCGCATCATCCACGACAGCAAGCTGCCCTTGTCAGACCTGTCGGTGCACGTGGTCTTGCAGGACGGCAAGCTGACGCTGGACCCCTTCAAGTTCGGTATTGCGGGGGGCAACATCAACGGCACCATCAATCTGGACGGCGCCCACGAGGCCATGGCCGGGCGCGTGGACCTGCATGCGCGCCGCCTGCGGCTCAAGCAGCTGTTCCCCGCCACGGAAGCCATGCAGAAGACGCTGGGCGAACTGAACGGGGATCTTGCCGTCAGCGGCACCGGCAATTCCGTGGGGGCGCTGCTGGGCACGTCCACCGGCGACATCAAAATGCTGGTCAACGACGGCGTCATCAGCCGCAGCCTGATGGAGATCGCCGGCCTGAATGTGGGCAACTACGTGGTGTCCAAGCTGTTTGGCGACGACGAGGTAAAGATCAATTGCGGCGCCGCCGACCTGGCCATGAAAAACGGCGTGATGACGCCGCGCGTCTTTGTTTTCGACACTGAAAACGCGCTGATCAGCATCACCGGCACGGCCGATTTCAAGAACGAAAAAATCGATATGGACGTCACGCCCGACAGCAAGGGCTTCCGCATCTTTTCGCTGCGTTCGCCCTTGTACGTGCGCGGTACGTTCGGCGACCCCGATGTGGGCGTGCACGTGGGCCCGCTGGCCGCGCGCGGCGCGGGCATGGTGGCGCTCGGCGTGTTGCTGACCCCGGCCGCCGGCCTGCTGGCCTTGATCGCGCCCAGCACCAACGACGAAAACGCGTGCGGGCCGTTGCTGGAACAGATGCGCAAGCCGCCGACCGCGCCGGCGCAGAAGGGGAAGTAGGTCGGTAAGGATGGCGGCCCTCGGCTAATGGGCCACCGTGCCGCCGTGCCGCCGCCGTGCCGCCGCGCCGCCACCTGCGGCATCGCTACTTCGGCGACACGCGCCGGGCACCTTCCGGTTCGGCGTCATCCGCCACGCACACGGCGTTGCGGCCGTTGTTCTTCGCGTAATAAAGCGCCTTGTCCGCCCGCCGGTAGACCGCTTCCAGCGTGGCGCCGTGTTCGGGATAGCGAGCCACGCCCACCGACACCGTCAGCGGCGACCCGATGGAATCCGGCGGCTGCCGCGAGGCGATCTGCTGCCGCAGCCGTTCGGCGGCAGCCGCCGCGGAATGCAGCGAGGCGCCCGGCATCAGCACCACGAATTCTTCGCCACCCGCGCGCGCCAGGGTGTCGCCCACCCGCGAGCCTTCGCCCATGACGGCTGCCAACGCCTGCAAGGCCCGGTCGCCCGCCGTGTGCCCATAGCGGTCATTGATGGTCTTGAAGTGGTCGATGTCGATGGCCAGCAGCGCCACGGGCGATTCGCCCGCTTGCAAGAGCGCCATGGCCTCGTCCAGGCCGCGCCGGTTCAGCAGCCCCGTCAACGTGTCGGTGGTGCTTTCACGGCGCAGGTCGCGAATCTTGTGATGGATCGACGCCAAGCCGATGATGAGCGCGCGCTTGAGCTGCGCCGCCTCGAAATACCACGACCGCACGTCGCGGATACGGTCGGCGGAATCCGGGTCTTCCATGCGCTTGGCGATGCCCGCCAGTTCGCCCAGCGGCCGGGCAATCCAGCCCGACAGTACCCAGATCGTGATGATGGACAACAGCAGCAAGGGCAGGGTATTGCGCGCGGTGGCCATGAGCAGGTCGCTCAAGGGTTGCAGGGTGCCCGCGACCGGCCGCTGCGCGACGATGCTCCAGCCGGTGCTGGGCACGGGGGCGTAACCCGCAAGCATGTCGCGGCCTTGCTGATCGGTAAACCGCATTTCACCCGTTTCACCCCGCCGAGCCGCGGCCAATGCGTCGATGTCCGGCGCCTTGTGGCCCAGCAGGCTGCGATCCGGGTGATAGATCAGCGTGCCGTTGCGATCCATCACGTACACGAAGGAATCATCGCGATAGAAATGCTTGTCCAGCAGGCGATCCAGCGCGTTGTCCTCGTGCAGGTACAGCGTGCCGGCGATGTACCCCAGGTAACGGTAATCACGCGAGAAAATCGGATGCGAATACAGAATCAGCCAGCGGTTGTTGCTGGCCTGATAGGGTTCGCTGATATTCGGCTGCTGCGTGCGGATGGCATTGCGCGACGGCTCGCTGGTCAGTTGCTGGCCCAGCAGTTGCGGATACGCCGACGATGCCGCAATGACCTTGCCCGTCGGCGAGACCACGACGGTGGAATTGAACTGCCCCATCTGCGCTTGCTGGCGCCGCGTTTCTTCGACCATCAAGCCGGGGCGCGCTTCCATGTCGGTCAGCACGTCGGCGCTATACGCCAGATAACGCCGCACGTCCGCCAGGAACAGGTCGGTGGTGACGGCAAGCTTGGACGCGTAGACGCGGTTGACCTCAAGCGCGTTGTGCAGCAGCAGGTCGCGCTGCACCAGGTAGCTGGCGTGCAATCCGCCGGCCAGCACCAAAACGACCGACAGCAGGCAGATCCAAAGGATAAGGCGCCGAAGGTCGATGCGGAACATGGTCGCGGCCGTCAGGAACGGGCGTGGCCCGGAGGCACGCCTGAAGGCGGCCGGCTGCCCGTCAGGGCGTCCCAGGCGCACATGGCTTGCCGAGCCACTGATTGCAAAGTCTTGCGGCTGGCGCCGTCGCGCGCCTGGATCGACATGCCGTGCAACACGGTCGTGTAGAACGCCGCCAGCGCTTTCACGTCGGTGCCGGCAGGCAGTTCGCCGTCGGCAACGCCGGCGGCAAGGCGGGTCTGAATCCGGGCCTGCATCTCACGCCGGCTATCGCAGAGGAATTCGCCAACGCTGGCGTGGTTGACGCTGCCGGACGGCGCGCCCAATACGATCATGCAGCCGGGCGGCGTGCCCGGCGCGGTGAAGCGTTCGGCTGCTGCCATCAGCATGGCTTGAACGCCTTCACGCGCTGTCGCGCCGCCTTGCAATGCGCGCCGCGATCCCCCGCCGGCGGTCTCACGGTATAGCTCGACGGCTTCACGAAACAGGTCTTCCTTGGAGCCGAACGCGCCATAAAGGCTGGGCGAGTTAATGCCCATCGCTTCCGTGAGTTCGGACAGCGATGCTGCTTCATATCCCTTCGACCAGAAAACTTCCATTGCCTTTTGCAAGGCCTGGGCCCGGTCAAAGCTCCGGGGGCGCCCACGTTCTGCCATGGCGGGATTTTACCTGCGACGCCTATTTTGTGTTGATCGATAAAAAATTTGTTGACGCCGCAAATATTTCGCGGCGATGATATTTGTATCGATCACTACAAATAAGGATGAAACATGGGCAACTTGAACGGAAAGGTCGCATTCGTGACAGGCGGCAGTCGTGGCATCGGCGCGGCCATCGTGCGCCGGCTGGCCGCCGAGGGCGCGCACGTCGCCTTCACCTACGTCAGCCCTTCCTCGGCTGACGCAGCCAAGGCACTGGCAACGGAATTGACCACCGGCGCACGCCAGGTGCGCGCCATCCAGGCCGATGCGGAAGATGCGCTGGCCGTCAGGCAGGCCGTGGAAGAAGCGATCAAGCTGCTTGGACCGGTGGACGTGCTGGTCAACAACGCGGGCATTTTCGTCACCGGCGTCATCGGCGACACCAGCCTTGAGGAATACGAACGCACGATGAACATCAACGTGCGCGCTCCGTTCGTGGCCATCCGCACCGCGCAGGCATCCATGCCGGACGGCGGCCGCATCATCAACATCGGCAGTTGCCTGTCCCAACGCGCCGGCCGCCCCGGCGTGGCGCTGTACGCGGCCAGCAAGACCGCGCTGATCGGGCTCAGCCAAGGCCTGGCCCGCGACCTGGGCGCACGCGGCATCACCGTCAACGTCGTGCACCCCGGCCCGATCGACACCGACATGAACCCGGCGAACGGCGACCACGCGGCCGACCTCGTCGCCGTGCTGTCGCTGCCGCACTATGGCGAACCGCGCGACATCGCGGGCATGGTGGCCTTCCTGGCCGGCCCGGAAGGGCGTTACATCACGGGCGCCAGCCTGTCGGTGGACGGCGGCTACGCAGCCTGACGCAGCGGGTGTGAAAGTTTTTTCGCACCCGACTTGCACAAACAAAAAAACCTACATATAATCTTGCTTCTTCGCACTACACACATAGCGAAACGCAGTCAGCAGCAAGGCCATCAACAGATAGCCGCGCGGTTGAAAACGAATCGAAATGCGTGCATTGCAGGGCTGTTAGCTCAGTTGGTAGAGCAGCGGACTCTTAATCCGTAGGTCGAGTGTTCGAGCCACTCACAGCCCACCAGAATTTTTGGTCGTACCCGGGAAACTTGGTGCACCAGGCAAAAAAAGCCCACCGCATGCGGTGGGCTTTTTGCTTTCCGGCCTTTTGCTTTGCGCGATTCCGACGGGACAGGGATACCTACCCCCGGCCCGTCATTGCATTGCACGCCTCACCCAAACTCCAACTGATAAAAACTCTGGCTCGCGATCAGCGTCGCGCCGCAGGACGTGCGCATGCCTTCCAGCGCGGTCATGCGGTCGGAGCTGACGTTGTGCACGCCTTCGACGATGGTGTGCGTGTCGCCGCATTTGGGGCAGGTGACGCGGTCGCCGACGCGGGCCATGGGTTGGCCGAAGATGATGACGGTTTCATCGCCGGTCACGACGACGCCGCCGTGCGACGTCTTGTCGCCTTTGCGGATGACGGGGCGTTGGGACATGGCGCGAGATATCTGTTTACAGATACGTGCCGTCCGGCGCGCGCCGGGCAGGGCCGACCACGAACGTGCCGTCGGGCGCCATGCGCACGGGGCCGCCGCCGCCTTTGTAGCTGCCGTCCGGCGCGCGTTGCGGGGTGCCTGCCACGTACGTGCCGTCGGGGGCGCGGGTGATGGGGCCTTCGCCGCCGACATAGGTGCCGTCGGGCGCTCGGCGCGGGGTGCCGGCAATGAAGTGCCCGTCGGGCAACATGCGGATGGATTTCGTCGTCATGGACGCTCCTTGGGTAGGAGCCGAAATCATAACGATGCATCGTGATGCGCCTTGTAATAGGACGTGTCATCTTTGAACGTTATGCGTAAGCGAATGTGGGATCATTTCCGCCATTCCCGCCGCTGGCAGCGTTGTCTTCGCCTTTGGGCCCTGACGCCGCCAGCCCCGCTACCGCCTTCCAGAACTATGACCGACATCAACGCCTTGTTGCTTCCAATACCCGGCGATGCGCCCTGCGGCGTGGACCTGGTGTTCTCGCCTGAATTCGACGCCATACGCGAAGCGCGTCGGCACGACGATCCGCAGCTGGACCAAGGCGACTGGATCATTGATTTGAAAGAGGCCGACTGGCCGGAAGTGGCGCGCATCTGTTCCGAGGCGCTGCGCAACCGTAGCAAGGACATACGCATTGCGTCGTGGCTGGCGGAAGCGTGGGCCAAGACGCGCGGCTTTGCGGGCTTGCGCGACGGTTATCTGTTGATCGACGGCCTGTGCCAGAACTATTGGGATGGCCTGCACCCCGTGCCCGAGGATGGCGACGTGCAGCAACGCGTGGGCAACCTGGCGTGGCTGCTGTCGCGGTCGCAGCAACTGATTGGTGAGATTCCGCTGACGCAGGCGGACGGCGCGCGTTATGGCGCGGTGCTCTGGGAGGCCGCCAGCCAGTTGGCTAACGCCGTCAAGCGCACGCCGGACAACGCCAACGAGCTGACCCGGGGCAAGCTCACGCTAGACCGCTTTGATGCGGCGCGGCGCGATACGCCGCCGTCGTTCTATTCCGAATTGGACGGCCAGCTGGAAGGTTGCGCGCAGGCGTTGGCGCAGCTGGAACGCACGCTGGACGAGCGGCTGGGCGACGAAAGCCCGGCGTTTTCGAGGGTGCGCGAGGCGCTGCGCAACGTGACCGAATTGGTCCACCGCTTTGCGCGCGACGCTGGTTTGCTGGTGCGCGCCGATATGGCGCCGACCTTGCCACAGCCGCCCTTGGCGCCCGCCGTTCCCACCCGTGTGGAGCCGACCTTGCCCGCCGACGATTCCTTCCCTGCCGCCGGTGCGCCGGTCGGCATCCCCGCGACGCCCGCCGTGCGTGGTCCGATCCAGACGCGCGAGCAGGCGTTGGCGCAGCTGCGCGAGGTGGCTGATTTTTTCCGCCGCACCGAGCCGCACAGCCCGGTAGCCTACCTGGCCGACAAAGCGGCCAGCTGGGGCGAGATGTCGCTGCACCTGTGGCTGCGCACGGTGGTCAAGAACGACGAGACCCTGTCGGGCCTGGAAGAACTGCTGGGCATCAAGAAGGCCGGCGAGAACGGCTAAGCGCCAACCGCCAGCCTTATCGTGCCGCGCGGAATTCGATGCGTCGGTTCTTGGCCCGCCCCTCGGCCGTGGCGTTGGTCGCGACCGGTTGATCCGGGCCCGCGCCCATCGCCTCGAAGCGCGACACCGGCAAGCCCTTGTCCACCAGATAATCCCGCACCGCATCCGCGCGCGCCTGGCTCAGCGCCAGGTTGGTGCTGCGGCTGCCTGAACTGTCGGTGTGGCCGATGATCTGGATCTTGTCGGCACGCAGTTTGGGCACCGCATCCGCCACGCGGTCCAGCAACTCGCGGCCGCGTGCCGTCAGCCGCGTGCTGCCCGTTTCGAATTCCACAACGCGGTTGCTCAGCAGGTTGTCCAGCACATCCTGTTCGTCCTTGCCAGCCGATACGCGCAGGCCGTTGACGATCTTGTACGTGGGGTTCAGCGACGTGGCGAAGGTGCTGGCGATCTGTTGCCGCGACGCTTCGTTGTCCACCTCGCCGCGCAAGCGGATCTGCGTGCCGTCGATCTCCAGCTGACCCCGGTTGATTTGCTTGAGCGGGGTGTCCAGCAGCTTGCTGACGTGTTGCGACCAGTTCGCCGGCGCGACCACGCCGCCCACGTCGATGCGATCAATCACGTTGCCCACGCCATAGACCTTCTGCAAGCGCGCCAGCACGTCGGCCTTGGTGGCCTCGTCGGGCACCGCGCCGCTGGCCACCACCTGGCCGGGTTGGGGGATGACGTTGGCCGGCACCACCGTTGCGGCATCCTGGGCATGGGCCGCGCACGACAGCGTGGCGGCCAGGGCAAGAATAAGCGTGCGCATGCGCTAGGCTCCGATGAAAACTTCGCGGAACGTTTCCAGCGCCTGGCGCAAGGAAAGCCGCGGTTGATCCAGATAGCTCGACAGCTTGGCCAGCCCGTGGCTGGCGCTGACATGGTCGCGCACCCACGGCGCGCCCTCCAGCACGATGTAGTGCTGCGATAAGGTCTGCGGCGTGGACAACAGGCTGGCCAGCGTCTGCGGCGATGCGCCCCGAAAGCCCACCACCAGCCGATGCTTGCCCGCCACCCTGCCGATGAACATGGCGATTTCAAAGTCGGCGCGCGTCAGGAAGGGCGCGATCAGCGTCATCCAATACGTGGCCACCAGGTTGATGTAGAGCGGGTCGTCCGGCAGCGGCAACGCCAGCCCCGTGTCCAGCTGCGACGAGCCGCTGGACATCACGGGTGCAAGCAGGATGCCCAGCGCCAGCACGATGTCGTGCATGCTGGCCGCGTGGCCGTTGTTGCGCAGCATGGCCTCTACGCGTTCGATTGTTTGCAGGTCGATGAAGGCATCGAAGCCGTCGTCGGCCGCCGTGCGGATCTCGCCTTCCAGGTCGTTCAGCGTTTGCAGCGCCGGGGCGGGGTCGCCGTCCTGCATCAGCTGCGCGGCGGCCGCGCCCATGCGGTTCCACATGCGGCTGAACGCCAGCGGGCTGCGCGCGATGAAATCCAGCGGACGCGCTACCTCTACCGACGTCGCGCTGATGAACGGAAAGCGCCGCCCTGACTGGTCGCGGCTGGGTTGCAGGTGGCCGGCAATGGCCAGCTTGCCGCGCGAGCCCAAGACCGCGAAGGGCACGGGCTGCGCCTCGTCGTACAGCGTCTTCCAGTGCGGGTCTTGCGCCAGGATCTCCATGGTGTTCGCCACCCACGCATCCAGCGTCGACATCAGCTGGGGGTGCGAGGTGTTCTTCACGAAATCACCGCGAGACGGGATTTTGCCGAAGTAGGCCGTACGGAACATGGGGGACTGCGGATGGCTCATTGCTGCGCTCCGGCAGGCGTCGGGGCGACGGGGGGTTGAGAGGACGCGCCCACCACCGAGGCGGGAAGGCGCAGGTTGCGCAGCCCTTGGCTGCCGGGTTCGGTGCCGCCCGCGCTGGCGGCTTGCGCGTTGCTGATGATGCGCAGCTTGACCGGCACGGTGATGTTCGACTTGGTCCAGCTCATGTCGAAGCTGCCGTCGGGGTTGGGCTTGCGCTGCGATCCGGAGATCAGCCGTTCCAGGCCAAAGCGGCCCGGCTCGTTGATGACCTCGACCACGGTGCCGTCAAACGCGGTGGCCGTGATGCGCGCGCCCGGTGCGCCCTGCGCATTGGGCCACACGAAGTTGACCCACTGCGGCGGCGTATTGCGATAGCGCAGTTGCTGGCCGTCGATCTCGATGGTGTATTCCGTGACGCCGCCCGCCGGCTTGGGTTGGATCTGGAACAGCGTCTGCGGCTGCGACGCCGCGCCCGAGCCTGCCGCCCCGCCCGCCAGCGGGGCCACCCACTGTGCAAAGTTGGCAGTGAACGAGGGCTGCAAATCTATGCCCATGTCGCCCCAGGTGCGCGCCGTCAGGATGTCGCCGCGCCGCACGGTCAGCGGCCCCAGCGTGTCGTTCACGTACTTGGCGATGCTGCCTTGCGGGCCGAACACCTGGCCGATTTCTTCGCCGCTGGCCTCGATGCCTGCCTTGGTCGAGAACGGATACTTGTCGGCCAGGCCTTGGCTGAAGGGCTGATAGACCTGCGCGTTCCACACCTTGTTCAGCTCGGTCTGGGCCGGTTGCATGGCCACGGCATAGCCCTGGATCAGCGGGCGCACCAGCAGCGGGCGCAGCGTCTCGCGTTGCGCGGGCGTCAGGCCGGCCAGCATCTGCTCATCAACCAGCTTCAGCGCATCGGCAAGCTCCGAGTCCTTGCCTTCCAGCGTCTGGCGCATCAGCAGCAAGGCGCCGGGGCCCGGGTCGCCCTGGTTGTTGATCAGGTTAAAGCGCGTGCGGATCTTCGACAGCGCCGTCATGTAGTTGCCCATCAGCGACTGGTTGTCGCGCGTGACCACCAATCGGGCTACGTCCGAGAACTCGCGGCCCACCGGCCCCATTGGAATCTGTTCGCCGTTGGCCGCCGTCTGCGCCTGCGCGGGCTTGGGCTGGCCCTGGCGCAGGATCACGCGCTTGAACCACGCCACCACACCCGTCTGCGCCTGCGAAATGCCCGTGTTGATCAGTGACGGGTTGTCCCACGACGTTTGCTCGTAGGTGGTGTTGATCAGCTTGACCAGCGGCGAATTCTGCGGATCGCCCAGGCGGTTCATGCCGTGCACCGCTTGCTCAAAGCTGTTGAACGGCTTGATCGTGACCCCGCGCAGCATCTTCTGCCATTCCTGCGCGTACTCGGTCTTGTACATCGTGGCCAGGCTTTTCTGGATTTGTTCCGGGCTGCCTTCCAGCGTGAGATCGTCGCGCGCGTTCACGCCCAGCACCCAGTCGCTGGTCTGCACTTCGCGCCGCGCGGCCTCGCCGATGGCGGGCTCGATGTATTGCTCCCACGCTTCGCGGGTGAAGGTGCCGGGCACGGCGTAGCTGCCCGCCACCACGGCGGCGTCGGCTTCGCCCATGATGCGCGCCACGGTCATTGCCGGGAAGCGCGTGGCGGCACGCGCCTTCAGCGTGGAATAGGCGCGTTCGCGCGCCGGCATGCCCTGCATCACGCTGCGCAGATTGCCGCGCGTGCGTTCCACCAACGCCAGATTGGTCTCGATCTGCGGCCAATCGGCATCGGCGGCGCGCGCCACGTAAAACGAAATCAGCCGCTCCGCGCTGCGGATCAACTGGTCGCGCGGCATGGCGCCGCGATTGGTTTCCAGCCAGCCGCGCCAAAAGCGTGTGATCTGATCCGACAGGTGGGTCGGGTCCACGTGCTCGCGGTTGGCCATCATCAGGTACGTCTTGAGCGCGTTGTACGCGTCGTCCACGTTGGTGGGCGAGGCGTCCTGGAACAAGGTGTCGCCGGCACTGGCGCGCGCCGGCTGTCCCTGTGCCTGGGCAGACGCCTGGGTGGATACCGGCGTGGCCGTCGCGCCGGATGCCGCGGCCTTCGACGTATCCACGCGGCCCAGATACTCTTCCAGGCTGGCCTTCACCGGCACCAGCATGAACTGGCGCAGGCCGTTGTAGTACTCGGCCAGCAGGCGTTCGCGCAGCACATCGCCCTGGTACAGCCCCAGGCCCAACGACAGGGGGCGGCTGGACGAATAGCGGTCCAGCTGTTCGATGCGGTCTTGCAGGATCTCCATCGCTTCCAGACGGCTTTGCAGATCGGTGCGTTCGCTTTGCAGGCGCACCACCTTGTCCAGATCCGCCTGCACGTTGGTGGCCAACTGGCGGTTGCCCAGGTACGACCAGCTCCAGCCGCCCAGCACCAGGCCCAGCGCCAGCACCAGGCCGAAGAAGGTCAGGTAACGCATGCGGACTTTGTTCGGGCTGGCGTGTTGGCGCACCAGCTTCTTGTCGGCAAAGATCACGTTGGAAAACAGGTCGCGCAGGAACAGGCCGTTGTGCGATGCCGTGTTGGGCGCCGCGCCGCGCGTGGATGGGCGCAGGCTGAAGCGCTCGGCCAGCTTCTCTGTCGAGGTGCTGCGCGAGGCGCCTTCCTGCAGGGCGCTGGTGAAGTAAAAGCCGCGAAACACCGGCTTGTACTGGAACGGATTGGTCTCGAACAAGGTCGACAGAAACGTGCGCAGCGCGGGTTTGATCGCCGCGAATTCCGGCGGAAAAGTCAGCAGGCCCGGGGGCAGGGCGCCGCTGCGTCGCAGCGAAATCTGCGCCGTGCCCATTTCCTTCAGGCCTTCATACAGCTCGTCAAAACGCTCGTCGAATTGCGTCAGCACGTCGCGGCTTTCGTCCGCGCCATACGGCAGCGTGGCGCCCCACACGCGGTCGCGCTCGCGCGGGTCGGCATCCGCAAAAAACTCCGAGAAGCCAGCGATCAGATCCGCCTTCGTGAAAATCACATACACCGGCGCAAACACCTCCAGCCGGTCGGTCAGTTCCTGCACGCGCTGGCGCAGGTTCTTGGCCAGGTTGATGGCAAATTCCGGGCCGGAATCGGTCAGCTCGCTGATGCTGGCCGCCACGATGATGCCGTTGATCGGCGCCTTCGGGCGATGGCGCTTGAGCAGGTCCAGAAAACTCATCCATTCGTTGCGGTCTTCTTCGTGCACCGAATAGCGGCCCGCCGTGTCCAGCAGGATGCCTTCCGTCGTGAAGAACCAATCGCAGTTGCGCGTGCCGCCCACGCCGCGCACGGCCGCGCCGTTCTTGTCCGCAAACGGAAATTGCAGGCCCGAATTGATGACCGCGCTGCTCTTGCCGGCCGCCGGGTTGCCGATGACGATGTACCAGGGCAGTTCGTACAGGGCTTCGTTGCCCGACGTCTGGCCGATCTTTGACGTCTTGATCGTGCGCACCGCCTGCGTCAGCCGTTGGCGCAAGGCGTCGATGTCGTTGCGGTTGGCGGCGGGGCTGGACACGGCGCCTGTTTGCACCTGTTGCTCAAGCATGTCGCCCAGCTGCTGGTTGGCGCGCCGCGTGCGGCGGCGCCGCCACAGCTGCACGCACAGCCACAGCAACAGCAGTACGCCCAGCGCGGTGCCGGCCCATATCAGCCCGATCTGCATGGTGTCCGCGAACAGGAACAGGAAGACGATCAGCGCGATCAACCCGATCACCATGAAGGTGCGCGGGTTGGCGAACACGCGCGCGCCCCAGTAGCGAATATCGCTCATGGAACTGGAAAGAGAAGATAGGAATCCTGAGGGGCTACGCATGGTTTTCGCTGTTATTTTCCGAGTCAGGCGGTAGTGCCGGCGGCCGGTCGATAGACCAGGGACGCGCAGCGCAATGCGGGGTCTTGCAGGGTAAGGGTCAGTACCGGGTGTTCGGCCTGCATACAGGCTTCACCGGCGATGGCCAAGGTCAGCAACGAGGCGGCCACGCCGGTGTGGCCACAGGCCACGCCCACCGCGTGGCAATCCTTGCTGGCATCCAGGTGTTCAAACAATTGCGACGTCACGCCCAGGGCTTCCAACGGACGGCTGCCGCGATGATCGGCGTCGCTGACCACGTGCACGACGGTGTCTGGCGCAACGGCCGCGCGCTGCAACAGGTCGCGCGCCAGTTCGGCCAGCGCGGGCTCAGGCAACGCGCCCCGTGCATCCGCGGGCTTCTGGCGTTGGATCATGGGTGACAGGGCGACGCGCAGGTCGGTGGATGCAAAGGAGGGGGCCGTCGCAGCCGCGTTCGATGCGGTCGGCCCTGCGTCGGCCACACCCGCCTGGGTATCCACCAGGTTCAATAGCAAGCCGGCAGCGGCCTCGCCCGGCACGCGGCCGTGCGGATTGGCGTGCGTCAGCAGCGTGGCGTCCGCGTCCCATTGCGCTACCTGATCCTGATCGATGTAGCCGTCACCGGCCAGCACGATGCGCCACGTTGGCGCGGCCTTGGTGTCGACGGGCAGCGACGCCAATTCACGCAGCAGTGTCTCGGTGGCCATCACGTCATGCGCGATGTGTTCCGTGACGCTGACGCGGCGATCGGGCCAGACGCCCGCTGCCGCCAGCACTTCGGCGCGCGCGCGCTCACGCGCGGGCTGCGACCAGCTTGCGGGCAGCAGGAGGTCAAAGCGCAGTAACGGCCAGTCTTCGTCGCGCGCCGGCACATCCAGTTCGGTGACGCGGCGATGCGCTTGGTCGGTCAATGTGGCCGCGACATCGACCAGCAAGGCCGTTGCGCGCAGACCCGCCGTGGCCAACGCGTCGGCGGGCGCGCCGCGCTCGCGTGCGGCGGCGTACAGCTCAACGTCGTCCAGCTGCGGCACGCGCGCCGCGAAAACGGGAAAGCCCTGCAAGGTCTTCAGTTCGGGATCCAGCTCGGGGCGCCGTTGTTCGATCAACGCCTCGGCAATCGATGCTGCGTCCGGCCCGGCCCCCGCGCGCGCCGCGAATGCAACGACGCGCAGTTCGGCCCGCGCCGCCGGCGCCGCCTCGGCAGCGGGGGCCGATGCCACGGGTTGCGGCTTGGGCGCACGCGCCGCGCGCACGATGCGCGCGCCCAGCCACAGCGCGCCCAACAGCGCCAGCGGCAGCGCAAACAAATACAGCCCGATGTCCACGCCGGTCGGCAGCGTGCGCGACTCTTGCCACCAGATGATGACGGCCAGCCACACCACCGCGAACAGCGCCAGAACCAGCAAGCCTTTTTTCAGCAAACGTGCCATGTGCGCCCGGTCAGAGGAATGAAGTTGTTGTTATCGGGGCGCCGGCGCGCGCCTTGCAATGCGTCGCTGTTCATTTCGCCGTGTCTCCCGCGCGCTGCATGGCGCCGGGCCGACGCAGCTCTACGTGACCGAAGTCCATCATCTTCCAGCGGCCGCCCCAGGTCAGGCCGACCAGCTCGGCGGTCTGGCCGAACAGCTCGTAGCCACGCATGGCCCACGGGTCTTTTTCCGAAATGACGATCTTGCCGTCGCGATAGAACGCGCTGTCGGCGGCCAGGCCATATTGGTGATAGCTCTGGAACGCACCCGCGTTGGTCACGTGCGTGCCCATGCCCGCCAATTCTTCCTGGCGCTGCGGGCTGCGATAGCCCTCGATCAGCGCCATTTCGTAGCCGTGCTGCTCGCGCATGATGCGATAAGCCAGCAGCAGACGCTGGCGGAAATCCGCATCCAGCAGGTCCCAATTGCGGCTTGCGCCACCCAGCTTCGGCCGCACCAATTCCACCTCGCGCGTAGTGAACGCGTCGGGCGGCAAGGGGGCTGGCGGGGCCAGCCTTTCGCCTTCCAGCAAGGCCTGAATCCGGCGGTCCGGGCCCGTCATCTGAGGGCTGTAAATGAATGTGTGATTGTGTCGCATGACGAAAGCAAAAAGTGACGGCAGCAACACAATTGCAAGGCCGATTGCCACTTGCCAGCGATGCCGCGCCACCCATCCCGCCGACGTTTTCACCCCGCTGTGCAAGGCCCCGGCCGTGCCACCCACCGCACCGCCCGCCTGGCTTGCGCCACGCGTTGCGCCGCGCGCCACGCCCTGTGCGCACGCGCGCAAACCCCGCACCGCGCCTTGGCGAAGTGCAGGGAAAAACAGGAGAGCGGAAACGCCCACCGCCAGCAAAAAATACAGGGGCAGTAGCAGTAACAAGATCGGTCCCTCATGCGGAAGGCGTCATCTTTTGTTCTATTCGCGTGGGAGGCAAGCGATCCGGCGTTGCAAACCGCGTCGGACCCTTAGAAATCGTAACAAGAATCGATGTTCCAAATGAGGTGTTCGGGTATTCTCGACGGGCTTGGTTACAGGGGGGCTGCACACGCCTCCTGCTGACACGGGAACCCGCATGGCAGAAGACGAAAAAGAAGCTCGCCCTACGATGACCGCGCCGAGTCTGCTCAGCGGTTCCACAGCCGCGCGAGGCGAGGCCGAGTCCACACGAATACTGGCGGCGCTGGAAGGGCGCGCGCCTGAAGCCGAGGTCAAACACCTGGCCGCGCGGCGCGACCCGCGCGCGCGGCGCTGGCTGGCGCTGGCGTTGCTGCTGGCGTTGTTGGCCGGTGGCATCACGTGGTTCATCCACGAGGACCCCACGGGCGCGATGCAGGCCCAGGCGCCGGGTGCGGCGGGATTGAGCGCGGATGCTTCGCAGGCGAATCGGCCCGCGTCGCCAGCGGCATCGGGCGCTACGCCCGCGGCCACGCGCGCGCCGCAGGCCAACGCGACGCAAGAGGCGTCCGACAAGCCGCCCGCGGTAGCCGCCATCATCGATGAATCGCCGCCCGCGCGCGATGCGGATGTGGGGCGTGGTGAACCGGAACCATCGCGCGAGCCGACCAACCCGCTGTCGGTGCTGGCGATGACGCCGCCGGCCACCGCCGCCCCTGCCGCCACCGCGCCCGGTCCCACGCGCCAGGCGGCGGAACAACGCGCGCGCGAAGCCGTAGTCCCGCACGGCAATGCGCCGCGCGCCGTTAAGCCCGCCGCAGCACCGCGCAAGGCCGCACAGCCTTCCGACACCGACGCGGCGCTGTTGTCCGCGCTGATGAATTACGGCCTGCCGCCCGCGTCTCCGCCCGGTACGCGCGTCTATAAATCCGATGGCATTTTCATGCGCGAGATGCCGGGCTCGCCGTTGTCCGAACGCTTGAAGGAATGCCGCAAACTCAGTTTTTTTGAAGGCGAACAATGCCGCCTGCGCGTGTGCGCCGGCCAATGGGGCACGGCCGCTGAATGCCCCACGCCGCAAGCCAACGTCGAACCCTGAATGCGCAACGCCCCACTCCGGCTTTTATCGCCCCTGTCCCCCCGCGAGGTTTTTGCTCCATGGCTGTGAACGCAAGCAACGGCGGTGCCAGCGCCCCATCCCGGCTGTATCGCCTGGATGGCGAGGGCGCGATCGCGTCCCTGCAAGTGGAAGGCTGGGTGGCGCGTGAAGGCCTGTCTGACTTGAGCGAAGCGCGCATCGTCGCGCTGGCCGACGACGCTTCGCTGGATCTTAACGACATGGTGTCGCGGCCCGCCACGCTGTGGGCCACGCGCGCCGACGGCAGCGAGATTGGCCGCAGCGGCGTCGTGCGTGCCGCCGAGATGCTGGGTGGCAACGCGGGCAAGGCGCGCTATCGCATCACGCTGGCGCCCTGGCTATGGCTGGCCACGCAGCGGCGCGCCAGCCGCATCTATGAAAACCAGCCCGTGCTGGAGATCGTGCGGCATGTGCTGGACAGCTACGAGGGCTACACCTACAAGCTTGCCGACGACGTCGAGCGCCACCTTGCTGACCTGCCCACGCGGCCTTACACCACGCAGTATCGCGAAACCGACTACGCCTTTCTGTCGCGCCTGCTGGCGGAATCCGGCCTAGGCTGGACCACCGTCGAGGACAAGGCGGCGCCTTCGCGCCATGCCGTGCTGATCTTTGCCGACAGCCGCACGTTGCCCGAAGACGAAGAGTCCTCGGGCGGCGGCGTGCGCTTTCAACGCGCGCATGCCACCGAGACGCGCGACGGCGTGCAGGCCCTGGCGCGCAGGCAGCGGCGCGCGGTGGAACGCGTCACCGTTCTAGGCTGGCACGACAGCGGCAAGCACGCCATCACGGGCCAGGCGCTGGCCGGCCCAGCCAGCGGGTCCGACGACGAAACCGCCGGGCTGGAATGGTTTGAGCCCCTGGGCCACGGCGGCCTGTTGAGCCAGGCGCACGCGCAGTTTCAGGCCACGCTGTTGATGCAGGCCGCGCAGGCTCGCGCCGAAACGTTCATCGGACGTGGCAACGTGCGCACGTTCCGGTCGGGCACACGCTTCACGCTGCAAGACATGTCGCCGTTAGGGCCCAAGGGCGAGGCCGGCTTCGAACCCGTGTTCGCGTTGGACCGTATTGAACACGTCGGCGTCAACAACCTGCCGGGCCAGGCCGACGCCAACTTGTCCGGCCAGATGGGCGCGCTGGACGACTTCCTGTGCTTTGACGACGACGAAGACGCCGCATTGAATAGCGACGCAGACATTCAGCGTGCCAATCACGACGACCCGGCCGACGACGATTCCGCCTACCCGCCAGACGACGCATTGATCGGCGTCGGCCGGCCTGACGCCGCCGTGCTGGCGCAGGCGCATGAAGTGGGCTACGCCAACCGCTTTTGCGCCGTGCGTTGCGACCGCCCCTGGCGCGCCTTGCCGGCCGCCGCGCGCGGTGCCCGATTGGCTGGCGCGCCGTCCGCCGTGGGGGTGCACACGGCGATTGTCACCAACGCCGAAGGGGCCACCGAGGCCAGCGGCGAAGACGAAATCCACCGCAACGCGCGGGGCGACGTGCGCGTGCGCTTTCACTGGCAGGCCGACGGCCAGGGCCTGGCGAAAAGCCGTTGGGCACGCGTGGCGCAGCGCCAGGCGGGCGCGGGCATGGGCATGAGCTTCGTGCCGCGTATCGGGCAGGAAGTGCTGGTGCGCTTCCTGGACGAAGACATCGACCAGCCCCTGGTCGTCGGTGCGCTCTACAACGGGCGCGGCGAAGGCGGCATACCGGCTACGCCAGGCGGCAAGGCCGGCGAACCCATGAACACCGAGGTGTACGCGGCCGCCCTCGACGGCAAGCCCAGCGCGCAGGCCAACCTGGCCAGCGGCAATGCACCCGCCTGGCACGGCGCGGCGGCAGGCGACGAACAGCATCGCAATGCGGCCGCGTTAAGCGGCTTCAAGAGCAAGGAATTTGGCGGCGACGGCTACAACCAGATCGTCTTCGACGACAGCGACGGCCAGCTGCGCATGCAGATCAAGTCCACGCAGTCGGCCAGCGAACTGAACCTGGGCCATCTGATCCACCAGGCTGGCAACTATCGCGGCAACGTGCGCGGCGTGGGCGCGGAATTGCGCACCGATGCGTTTGGTGCGCTGCGGGGCGGCGCGGGCGTGTTGCTGACCACCTACACGGCCGGCGGCGGCGAACCGGCAGGCGACGCGGCGGCGCCCCTGGCGCTGGCCGGGCAGGCCGACATCATGGCGCAGTCGTTTGACGGCGTGATCGGCGCGCATCAGGGCGTGCGCCTGGCTTCGGCACGCGGCACCACGTCAGCAGGCGCCAGCCGACTGGACGGTGAACGCGCGCCCCTGGCCGCGATGACGCGCGCCGTCTCCGGCACCGTAGACGGCCAGGCGATCAGCGGCGCGGCAGGCGATGCCTCTGCCAAGCACACGGAAGTGGTCGACGGCAAGGTCCCGCACCTGACCGACCCGCTGGTGCTGATGGCGGGCCGCGCGGGGCTGACGCAAGCGGCCGGACGCAACGTGCAGATATCGGCCGGCGAACTGGTGCACTGGTCATCGGGGCTGGACCACAACCTGGCCGTCATCGGCTCGCTGCGCGTGCATACCGGCCAGGCGCTGGGCATCGTGGCCGGCGTGCAGAAGGGCGGCGCCGAATCCGGCCTGGACCTGATCGCCGGCACGGGCGAAGTCGACGTGATGTCGCAGCATGACGTGCTGACCGTGCAGGCGCAGCAGGACCTGCGCATGGTCAGCGCCAACGCCGGCATCGAATACGCATCGCCCAAGCGCATCCGCATTGCCAACGCGGCGGGTGCCAGCATCGTCATCGAAGGCGGCAACATCACCGTCACCGCGCCCGGCCGTATCGACGTCAAGACCGGCAACAAACAGTTCGCCGGCCCCACCCAGATGCCGTATCCCTTTCCGCAGTTCACGGTATGCAAAAGCTGCGTGCTGGACGCCCAGGACAGCGTGCAATCCATTACCGAAAAGGCGTGACGGCGATGGCTTATTCCTGGCAGCAGGCGCTGCTTTCCACCTTTGCGCAATTGCCGCACCACCGCGGGCCGTATGGCGAAGCCGCGCGCGCGTATGTGATCGTGGATTTTCGGGGCCACCCCGATCTGCTGGCACGCGTCAGTGCCACCGAAGACCTGAGTTTTGGCTCGATCTGGGCGCAAACCGGGCTGGACATTTATGGCGACGTGGCGCCACTGCTGATCGAAGTGGACGGCGCATCGCAAGGCGTGCTGCGCGGGCCGCGTCGGCCTGATTTCAGCACGCCGCTCGTGCGCGTGTTGAACGCTCTGCACGAACGCAGCGGGGGCCGCTACGCAATGATGAGCTTCGCCTCCGCCGTGCCCCTGGAAAAGCTGATCGCGCATTTCGGACGGTTTTGCGACTACGCCTTGCCCGACGATACCGAGTTCTTCCTGCACTGGTACGACACGCGCATCCTGGCGCGCGCCCTGCAAGTCTGGACCGCCGAACAACGCACCCGCTTCGCCTCGCCGCTGATCACGTTGCGCTACGCGCTGCGCGATGGCTCGCAGGCCGAGCTGTCGGGCACCGGCAGGCTGCCCACAGACGCGCCCGACGGCATCCAACGCTTCACGCCCGAGCAACACCAGATGCTGTTCGACCTGGACTACCCCGACAAACTCGCGGTGCAACTACGCCGCTTGTATCCCGGTCTGCTGCCGGGCGACCCGGATCAGGACGCGCTGGTGCCGCAAGTGCAAGTGCAGTTGGAACGCGCGCGCGCACACGGCGTGGCGGGCGACAAGGACATGTTCGACTATGTGGCGTGGGGCGTATCGATATCCCCGCGCTTTGATGAGCATCCGCTGATTCGTGCGGGCTTGCAGGAGTATCAGCCCGGTGACGACGGCGCGCTGGCAAAGGCGCTGGCGGGCGTGCCGGACGCGGTGTGGGACGAGGTGCAGGCCTTGCATTGGGCTGGTCAGGATGGGCCTTCAGGAGAGATGAATGCGTAAGGGATTGATCGCCGCGCTGTTGTGGCTGGGCATGCTGGCGGGTTGCAATAGCGAGCCGGTCTACCAAGGCGTCAGTTTCATCGCCTATAACTACACGCCGTGGAATATCCGCAGCATCAGCGTCAAGGACAAGGGCGAAGGCGTGGCGTCGACGATGCAGGTCAGCCCGGGCGGCGGCGAGGGCTCGGTTACCTGCTGCTTCACGCTCAAGGGCACCGATTTCACCGTGGACTGGCGCGGCGTCGACGCCGAGCTGCTGCGCAAGCATTTGCACGATGGCAAGGCCGACTCGCTCTATTTCGATCGGCAGGGCGCCATCAAATTTCCGGCCGCCGAGATCCCGGCGGGCGAGGGTCCGCTGTATCTGGAGCTGCACATCTATCCCGACGAACACATGGAGCTGGCGCTAAGCCGCAAGCTCCTGGGCCGGACGCGGATTCCCATTGTCGATACCGTGGACTGGCTATGGCGCGAGCATCGCGCATCGCTTGGCGCTTACCGCAGTGACGCCGAACTGCTGCGCGCGACCGCGAAGGCGTTGCAGCCGGCATGGAAAAAATACCGTATCGAAGACAAGCAAGACCTGCGCCAGTACATGCTGCTGTACTTCACGGTGGCGTCGAACTTCGATTCGGATCCACAGGTGAAGGCGATCCTGGACAAGCCGGGGCGCGCGCCGGGCGATTTCGCCCGGGACGTCGCGGCGTTGCCGCCGGCAAAGCTGGAGCAGATCAAAGCCATGGGCACCCCGCCGGGAGATAAGCATGTCTGACGCGCAATCCAGTGACTTGCCGCCGGAGAACCGTACGCCGGCATCGGTGCTGAAGGCAATGGCCCAGAACGAGGCGGCGTACCCCAAGGACGACTGCAATGAATGCGGTGCGGTCCTGCGGATGGGGTTCTTTTTTGACGGCTTCGGCCGTAGCCGCGACGAAGATGCGAAGCACCCCACGTACTATTCGAACATCTGCCGCTTGTGGGAAGCGCACTATGTCCAGAGCGATCCCGGCCGCCCTGAAAAGCACCACTGGTTTCGGTTTTATTACTCGGGCCTGGGCACGGATCTGAATGCCGATGCGGAAAACGACGACATGATTTATGCCGCCGCGAAGGCGGGCATGAAAGCGGCGAGCAACGCGCAAAAGGCGATATCGGCCAACGTCGGCAATGTCTTGCGCACGGACGAGATTCCGAACCATAAGCTCACCGGGCGCCTGACGGCGGCGGTGAAGAAGTCGCTGCGTGAGTCCTCGTATCAGCCGATGGTCAAGGCATATAAGGACGTCGTGAAAGACGTGCGGACGTTGCCCGAAAAGGCGGTCCGGATCTGGAATGCGTGGGACCCCGAGCGCGTGGTGAACCGTGCGCGCGCCACCATTCGAGGCTTCTGGGCCGGCTTCAAGAAAAATCCCCTGAAGGTCGCGTGGACGGCCGGCAAGGAAGCCGCCAAGTCAACCATGATGGAAACGGTGCCGATCATCCGCGATCAGGAAACGGTGGCCTACCTGATGGGCACGGGCGTAGACGTGCGCGTGGACTCGGCATTGCGCCAGTTCAAGGCGGCCTATGACGCCGTGAGCGAAGGGCAGAATGTGCGCCGCATTGAAATCACCGTGTTCGGCGCGGACCGGGGCGGGGTGGTCGCACGCCAGTTCGTCAATGATCTGGTCAAGAAGTACCGCCGCCGTCACGATGCGGACCTGGCGGTGATTGGCGACCGAACGAAGAACAAGTCAGATGCCGATATCCAGATCCGCTTCATGGGCTTGCTGGATTCGGTCGCGTCCATCATGGACGAAAACACGTTCCTGGGCTTTTTGCCCGTCACTGACCTTATCAAGCAGACGCACAAGGACAGGACGTTGACGGTGCCGGCCGCCGTGCAGGCGTGCGTGCATTTCGCGGCCGCGCATGAGCTGCGCCGAAATCAGCGCATGGACAGCCTGGAAAAGACGCGCGGCCTCCAGTATCTGTATCCCGGGTCCAGTGGCGACGTGACGGGCGTCAGTCCGCCCGGGTCGCTGAATGCGCGGGTCGAGCTGTCGCGCGTGGCGCTGCGCGACATGATGAACCAGGCCCTGTCGCACGGCGCGGCCTTTCACAGCATGGAAAGGCTGGCCGACCTGAAGCCCGATACCTATTTGCAATTTTCGCTGTCCGAACCAATTGTGGATGGCAGCACGAAGAACCAGATTCTGGATCTGGTCAAAGCGTATCGCGAGGTCGTCAAGTACGAGCCGGGCATAGACTTCATGCCGCATATGGAGGCATTCCTGCGCTGGCTGGCCGTGCGTTACCAGGACCCCACGTTCCGCGCCGAGCTGTCGGACCCGGCCGAGGCGTGGATCAAGGACCGGGACTACTTCACGCCGGAACAGGAATACAACCAAGAACTGCGGCGCGTGTCGGCATTGCCCGCCGAGGAACGCAACAAGCCGGAGAATACGGCCCGCCTGCGCGAGCTGGAGGCGCTTAAGAATGAGCGTTGGGAACGCGCCTCGGCAAGCCGTGGCGAATTGCCTCCGCAACGTTTCAAGCCGCTGTGGGAACGCCTGGAAGAGGAATACAAGAGCCTGGAGCACGCGGAACAGCAGGATGCCGATACCGCGCAGCGCCGCGCGGACCTGGAGCGTAATAGCCCGCAGGTGTTGCGCGCGATGGAGTTGATGGACAAGGACATGCGCGACCGCGAGAACATGCGCAATGAACTGATCAAGCGCGGCGGCGGCACGCCGGAAAAGGCCGCCGACCCCCTGGCCGACATCAAGGCCGAGCGCGCGGTTCAGCAACGCCTGCTGACCGCCTGGCGCGAGGCGCGCGACGGCAAAACGCAGCTGCCCCCGAAGGTCATGACCTTGTTCGACTGGCTGGTGCACGACGCCATGTTGAGCAGTTGGCCCGATCACCTGTTGGCCAGCACCACGATGTACTTCCGCGTCCGCGACAAGGATGTATTCGCCAAGACCGACGCCAAGGCCGAAATGGCGCAGCGCGCCAAGGACATGCGCAACGCGGAAAAGGTCGAGGCCCAGGCTGCCCGGGCAGAGCAGAACATTCAACAGATGACACCGGCGCGGCCGTGACGCGACGAATGAAGGACGTGCGTGGCGCCTTCGATGCCGCTTACGTCTTGCCCGCTTCGACCGCTATCGTCACCGTATTCGACTTCACGTTCTCTGCCTCGATATACACCTCGTAGGTCGCGGGCGTGGCGGGCAGATGCAGGACGCCCGCCATATCCGTGGTGAAGCGGGTTTCCACGGTCATGCCGGGCGGCAGCGGAATCTTGGGCGGGGCCGCGCCTTCGCTGGGGTCCACCGACACATTGGGCAGCTTGGGCCGCACGTAGTTGAACGCGATGCCGCGATAGACCTTGCCGGTGCGCGTATCCACCGCCACGAAACGCGGTAGCTGCGGCTCGTCTACCACGGGCAGGATGCCGCGCGCGCAGATGGGAATGGTCAGCGTGCTGCCGTCGCGGATCGTCACGCGGGTGGGCGCGGCGATGCGCATCTGCGCGTCGTAGCCTTGCAGCGGCGGCATGCAGGCGTGTTCTTTTTGCGAGTGCGAGGGCACCGAGGCAAAGGTGGCGGGTTCAATCCAATCGGTCGTCATGATGGGCATGTCGGTTCGGGCATGTCGGTTATCTGGAAAAGGCCGGCGTCAGAACGCCGTCCAGCCTTCGGAGCAGTCGACCTTGCGCACGGCCTTGCTGCAACTGGGGCAGAAATGAATGTTCGCGCAGGTGATGCCGTACATCACGCACTGCCCGATTTCCTCGTTGTACTCGCCATTCTGGTCGGGCAGGCCGTAATAGCAGTGCCCCCCCGCGTTGTAGTAGAAGTGCGGCGGCGGGTCCAGCTTTGAATCGTCGGCCGACTCGTCCTGGTTGCGCAGGCCGGGCCAGTCGGGGCCGCTGGGCACCATGCCCAGCAAGTGGCCCATTTCGTGGGCCAGGGTTTCGGTCAGGTAGGCCTGCGAGTTGGGTTCGTAGGGGTCCAGCGTCGAGACGAACAGCAGGTTGGTGCCCGTGATGGCAAGGCCGGCGTAGCTGGCGGCCACGGTGTTGAACTGGATGTTCAGCATGCCGGTCAGCGGCGTGGGCGATATGCGGGTCAGGTCCACGGACACCGACCAGACCGACCCATTGCTTTCGCGGATGGGGGTGATCAGGTGGCGCGGAATCGGAATCGACCGTTCGGCGCCGGAGGCGTCCGTGTGGATGTAGCGCGCGTGCACCAGCCAGTCGTCGCTGGCATCGAATTCGTACCAGAGGCTGGAGCGGCTGCGGTCGTCGTTGACGATGGGTACCGTCATGACGCGTCCACCGGGGCCGGCGGGCACCGGCAGCCGCATGTCGCCGCTGACGCCCGGCGCGGCCAGTCGGTCAACGTGGCAAACGACCAGCGTATAGGGTTCGCGCTGCTTGCCAGGGGAAGGGGCATAGACCGCGCGCACGGCATTCATGATGGCTTGCTGCGACTCGACGGTGTCGGCGGCGTCAACCGCCGAGCGGCCCCGGAATTGCAGGCGCGGAAGCTGGATCATGTCGATGCCGTGCAGCGCGAATTCCGCGGTGACGGGCGTGACGTCGGCCAGGTGGCCGGCCGGATGCGCGCTCATGCACATGACCTCCTGGATGTACAGGCGGCGCACGGTTTCAACGCGTTCGGTTTTGATCAATTGCCCGCGTTCGTCGCGCACTTCGAACAGGTACAGGTTCAGGCCGGCAGCCGGCAGCGTGATGTCGTCGACGATGCGGGTGCCGTCGGCGTTGGTGACATAGCTGCGCGGGTTGCTGTGCGGTTCCTGATAGCTGGCGCGGCGGCCACGTTCGCGCGCGGAGTACGGAATGTTGGCGGGGTCGGCCTTCACGGTGATGGTGAAGCGGTGCTGGCCGGGGCGATTGAATTCCACGTGGATGCGCGGGCGGTTCGATTGCCGTTCGGTGGTGGTCAGCGCGCTGCCGTCGTTCCAGCGTTCGGCCACCTGTTCCAGGTTCACGTATTGCAGGCGCGCGCCGTCCTGGCGGGCGCGGTAGGTGGACACGCCGGGCACCGCGCGGCCGGAGCCGCCGGCGGGCGGCGTGCCGCCAGGCAGGTTGGTGCCCTGGGTGCGCGCCACGGGTCCCAGGCCGACCGAGTCCAGCACGTCGCGCGCGATCTGCGGCAGCGGGGACTCGGCCACGCCGGGTATCTTCATCAGCACCTCGGCCACCTTGGGCAGCGTCTCGGTGGCCAAGGTGGGCGATTGCAGGATGGCGCCGATCACGCTGGGCACCGACGACGATGACAGGCCCGGCATGCTGAGGATGGCGCCTGCCACCGACGGGATGTTGGCTTGCTTGACGTCGGGCAACGTAAACAGCGTGTCAACGGCGGAACTCAAGGCCGCCATGCGGTCGCCGCCAGCGTTCAGCGCCTGCGTCATGACCGGCACAATGGCCGCGCCCACGTTGGCGCTGACGCCGCCCGCCGCGAAGGTGGATGCGCTGGACAGCGCGGTGGACGCGGCGCTGGCCTGTTGCGCAAAGGTCGCCAGCCCGCCGCCGGCCGCAACGGCGCCGATGCCCACTGCGCCGGAACTGCCGGCGCTGGAAGCAGCCGCGGACGCGCCCGCACCCGCGCCGGCTGTGGCGGACAGATCGGTGGCGCGGGTGGCCGGCGTGCTGTCGGACATGCCCGCCGCGCGCGCGGTGGCGCTACCCAGGTTTGCATCCGGCGTGGCAGGCGCAGCGGTGGCCGCCGTGCTGGCTGGGGCGGGTGACGTTGCGGCGGGGGCTTTGCCCAACGGCGCGCTGCCAGCGGGCGAAGCCGATGTGGGAGGGGACGCGCCGTTGGCCGAGGCGGCGCTGCCCGTCGTCGTCGCGCCGCCCGATGCGCCGCCAGCCGTTGTCGTCGCGCCGCCAGATGGGCCGCCGGCCGTTGTTGTCGCGCCGCCGGATGGGCCGCCGGCTGTTGTTGTCGCGCCGCCCGATGGGCCGCCGGCCGCATGGGCTGGCGCGCTGGTGGAAGTGCCGGCGCTGGCGCTGGAAGCAGCGTCCGCCGAGGGGGCGGCCGAGGGGGTCGCCGGTGCACCAGCCGCAGTAGCTGCATTCGCGGTACCGCCGACGGTGCCGGTCGAGCTAGCGTCCGCTGCGGAGGGCGCCGTGTTGACGCCCGCGCCTGCCGACGCCGCGGAGCCGGACTCGCTTCCCGCGACGCTGGCGACGGACGAGTCCCCGGCGGCGGTCGTCGCGGTGACGCTTGCCGGGGTTGCTCCGGCCGCGCTTGTCGCTACGTCAGGTGGGGCTGCGGCAGGCGCGGCGGCGGAGGTCGCAGCGCTGCCGGCGGAGCCCGTCGCGGCGCTGGTCGCTGCCGTAGTCGAGCCAGCCGCGCTGCCGCCGGAGCCTCCCAGGCCCGCTGCCGCGCCTGCGCCGATGCCGCCTGCGCCTGCGCCGATCCCGCCAACGCCGGATGTCGCGCTGGCCCCCGCTGATGAGGGGTTGCTGGGGAAGGTCAAGCCGCCTTCACCCGAGCCGCCCGGCAGGCCCGCGCCCTGCGGCAGGGGGCTTTGCGAGGCAGGGACGAAGCCAGGCGTTTGCGTGGGGATGCCGGCGGCCACGGCAGCGCCGTCGCCAGACAGGCCGCCCGTCGTCGGCAGGGGGTCGCTGGATGCGGTCAACGCGCCGCCATCCGGGGCTGCAACGCCAGCGGCATGGGCGGAGACGTTTGCAGAGACGTCGGCGGGGACATTAGCGGAGACGTTAGCGGGAACCTCAACGGGCATACCAGCGGGGACGTTAGCGGGAACCTCAACGGGCATACCAGCGGAGACGTTAGCGGGAACCTCAACGGGCATACCAGCGGAGACGTTAACGGGAACCTCAGCGGACATACCAGCGGGGATACCGGCGGAGATGTCGGCGGAAGGGCCCGTTGCCGAACCTGCGTGGCCGGTGCTCGTTAATTGCGCAAGCTGGTCGCCTTGCGTCACGGTCCCGGCAGAGGACGGCGATGCGCCGTTCACGGCGCCGGGCCAGCTGAATCCGTGCAAGGCGCCAGAGGACTGCGGAACGACGGTGGCCAGCGTAGCCGGGTCAGACAGCGCGCCGCCAGCAACGGCTGCCGAAGATGCTGCGGCTGCCGTATTGCCGGCCGCGTTTGCGGCGCCGGCCAGCAGCGTGCCCGCGCTGGCGGTCACGGTCGCGAGCAGCGTAGCGTTCGGCAAAGTCGACGTGTCGCGCGTGTCGCGTGGGTGCGCGGATGCTGTGACTGAGGCCGCGCCTTGTTGGCCGGGAGACACGGACGCAGCGAAAGAGGGCGACGATTGCGTCCCCACTGCGGCGGGCGCGGAGGCGGGCGCGGAAGTGGGCGACGATTGCGTTGTGGCCGCAGCGGTCGCGAAGCTGGGCGATGGCTGCGTTGTTGCGGCGGCCGATGTCTCGTCGACCTGCTTCCGCCGGTCGGCGTCGGCGCTTGTCTGGGCGAAGTGGGTGTCGGGCGCGCCGGACCCCGGCGCGACGTGGGTGTCAGGGCTGGACGGCGTCGACGGCGCACGTCCGTGGCCCTGGGCGTTTGCCGTCCCGGCTATCGTCGCGGTCGATCCCGCAGCAAGCGAGGCTGCGGAACTGGCGGATGTGTCAGCGGGCCGGTCGTCAACGGCATGGCCTTGCCTAGGCTCCTGCACGCGCAGCGTGGGGGCCGCGCCAATCGTTGCGGCCACAGTGGTCAACAAGCCGATGCCATGGTTCGTCGCCGAACCTGCCGTAAAGGTTGCCGCGCCGGACCCCGGCGGCAGATCCGTCGTCAGCGGCGAAGCTCCGTCCGCCGCCGTGGCCGACGCGCGGGCGGCGGTTGCGGCCACCGAAGCAGCTCCGGAACCCGCCAGCGCGCCGACTTGCGATGCTGCGTGGGCGGATGCTGCCGCTAAGGTCGCGGGGGGAGTGGATGCGCTGTTGAAAGATGCCGCGTTAGAAGGGGCGGCGTTAGGTGCGGCGACGTGAGACGAGTCGACGTGAGAAGAGTCGACGTGAGAAGAGGCTGCGTTATAGGCGTCGCCAGAGGAGACTGCCCCGCTGTAGGCCGCGTTCACGGAGTTCTCGGAGGTCTCGGCGGTCGAGGCGGTCATGCCGAGGTCCGTCGCGATGGATGGTGGCGACGACGTGGCGGCGCCGGTGAAGTCGCCGGCTGCCGGTCCGGCTTGCACTGACGCGGCCGACACAACGTCGCCCGGCAACGCGATGCTTTCCGTGGACGCCGAGACGAGAGCCGCCGAAGCCGGCGACACGGCCGCGTCCGCCGTGGGAGATACGAAAGTGTCTGAAGCGCCTGCAACCGCGGACGAGTCGAATGAAGGCGTCGTCGACGCTACCGAAGCGGCGAATGACGAAGCACCGGTAGCCGCCCCAGCCGCCGCAATCGAGGCGGCGCTAGAAGACGCGCCGCCCGATATGACCGCGGACGCACTCGCAGCCGTAATCGAAGGCGTGGCCGACGCAGCACCGACAGCAGCGAACGAAGGCGCGACCGTCGACGCACCGGCAGCGGCGATCGAAGGCGCGACGGTAGACGCACCGGCAGCAGCGAACGAAGGCGCGACCGTCGACGCACCGGCAGCAGCAATCGAAGGCGCGACCGTCGACGCACCAGCAGCGGTAATCGAAGGCGCGACCGTGGATGCGCTTGCGACGGCAATCGAAGGGGCGGCCGACGACCCGGCCGCATCGGCAACAGAAGGCGCCCCAGTGTTCGCGATCAGGGATTCACTGGCGGGCGCATCGGGTGTTGCGACAGCAGACGGGGCCGACGTCGCAACGGACGAGGTACCGGTTGCGTTGACGGTTGCCGTACCTGTGGCGGAAGCGCTCGACACGGGTGCGCCCGTGCCGGCAGTTGGCGGGGCAGACGCTACGACGCCAGCGTGACCGGAGGCGCTGGTCGCGCCGCCTGCGTCGGCGGTCGCGGTAGGGTTCGCTGCCGTCGACGCTGCACCTGTCGTTGGCGGGGGCGCGACCGACACGCTGCTGTTTGCGACCGGCGCTGCGCCAGCGCCAGCACTAGCACTAGCACCAGCACTAGCACTAGCACCAGCACTAGCACTAGCACCAGCGCTAGCACTAGCACTAGCACTAGCACCAGCGCTAGCACCAGCACCAACACCAGCGCTAGCACCCGCTACAGCTCCACCGCCAACACCAGCACCAGCCCCAGCCCCAGCCCCGTCGGACGATGCCAATGCGTCAGGCGATGCGCTCGCACCCGCAGGCGAGGGCGCACCGGAGGGATTCGCAGCCGAACTCGCGGCAGATGCTTGTGGCGCAGACGCTGTACCGGCAGTTGCCGCGCTTGGCGTACCAGTGGCCGCCGGCGTGGCGCTTGCCACGGACGTTGCTCCAGCCCCCGATCCCACCCCCGCGAACGTCGCCGCTCCAGAAATCATTCCCGACGCGCCTTCCGGCGCGACGGCAGCCAGCATGTCGGTCGCAGCGGGCAACGCCGCCGAAGGGTTCTTGATGAAGGCCGCCGCTTGCGACACGGTGCCCGCCGCCGACGCGGCGGAATCGATCATGCCGCTGGCGCCCGGGGCCACCGAACCCAGCATGCCGGAGGCGGCGGGCAGCGCCGACATGGGGTTTGCGACCATGGCCTTTGCCTGCGCGACCATGCCTTGCGCCTGCGAGACCATGCCCATCGTGTTCTTGGCGGTGTTCAGCAGCCCGCCCATCGCGGGGCTGGCGTTGCCCAGCAGGCCCGGGGCGGCGGACAGCGCGCCCATCGGGTTCTTGGCCAGCCCGGCCAGCGTGTTGGCCTGGCCGGCAAGCTGCGACAGTTTGGAGGCGGCGCCTGCCGCCGTCTGGCCCAGGCTGGCCAGGCCGCTGGGCATGGCATCGCCCAGTGCCCCCAGCCCGGTGCCGGCGCCGGCTCCCGCCGCGCCGCCGAAACCGGCCATCAGTCCGGACGCGGCCTTCTTGACGGCGGACGCCGTGGCGCCGTCCTTGTGCACCAGCTCGGCGCTGACGATCAGCGGATCGTCGACCGTGGTGCTGGGCAAGGCCGGCAAGTTGGCCGCGTCACTGGCCGGGCCCACGAAATTGTGCGTGGCGCCCTTGACCGAGAACAGGCCCGGCCCCTTGAACACAATGTCGGCCCCATCCAGCGTCACGCTGCCGCCCGCGGCTTGCAGGGTTACGCGCTGGTTGCCCAGGATTTCGATGCCTTCGGCCGACGACGTTACGGTGATGTCCTGGCCCGCCAGCGCTTCCAGGATGTCGGTATGCGCGTGCAGCGACACAGGCGCTTGCGCCGAGATCGCCCGGATAGGGCCCTGCTGCGCGAACACGCTGGCCGAGCGCGCGGACACCGCCGAATACGTCTGCTGCGCGGAGACGTGCGCGTCCGATTGCGCGGTGGCGTGCAGGTGCTTGCCCGCATGCAGCACGGCGCTGGCCGGCGTGGCCAGGTTCAGGGAATTGGGGGAATCGATCAGCAGGTGCGGGCCGTTGATGCGTTCGACGGCGGCCGAGTCCGTGCGCTGGCCGTTGGCGGCCTTGCCGGCGGCCTGGCCGTTGATTTGGGCCGGATAGCGTCCGTCCTGTTCCGGGTCCAGTGCGGCAAGCAATTCGTCATAGCCGTCGGCCGCCGCCATCGTGCGCGCCTGATGCTGGCCGGCGCTGTCGTTCAATCGGCGCGAGGCGTCTTGCGCGCCGCGCAGCAGCAGCAAGGCTTCCTGCGCGTCCGCCTGCGTGGACTTGGCCTGTTCGCGGGCGGTGGACGACACCAGCATGCCCTGGCCCGACCGCACGACCGTCCACGCGTCCGAGCGCAGTTCAAAGCCCGTGCCGCGCCATTGGCCGCGGTTGGCGTCGTCCAGGTCCTGTTCGACCAGATGGCCCAGGCCCAGCTGCGTGGCGGCGGTCGAGCTGGCCAGCCGCGTGCGCAACTTGCCGCGCGTGTCGTCAAACACCCACTGGTTGCGGCCCGCACCGTCCAGGCCGTGGCTATGCCAGCCGCTCAATACGCCGGCGTGATTCGCTTCGGCGTTCTCGCCAGCGGACCAGGGCGGCAGGTCCGCGTCGTTGTATAGCTGGCCGGCAACCACCGGCCTGTCGATATCGCCATCGATAAATTCCACGATGACTTCGGTGCCGCCACGGGGCAGATGATGCGCGCCCCAGTTGGGGCCCGCTTGCGCGCTGGCCACGCGCAGCCACGTGCCCGAGCGGTCGTCGCCCGGCGCGTTGCCGCTGGCGTCGCCGTGCGTCTTGTGCGGCAGGCCACCCGTGACGGGCTTGTCGCCGCGCTGCCAGGGAAACTGCACCTTCACGCGCAGGTCGCGGTCGGACGTGATGGGGGCGTCGCCGGCGCTGACCACCACCGCCGCCAGGCCTTCCGGCGCGGTCGGGCGCGGGCGCCACGCGGGCATCAGCGCGGCCGCCTCTGGCTGGGCCGTGAATCGGTTCCGATAGGTGCCGCGTTCCATGTCGGCACTGCTTGCCACCTGGGGGGCCTGTGCCCCCAGGTTGTTGGTGGCTTCGTGCACCACCTCCAGCACCACGTAACGGTTGCCGCCCAGCTCGTCCACCGCCTGCCCGCCGCCGCCCTCGGCATAGCGTTCGTGCTGCGTCATGGCGAACAAGCGGCCGGGGGCCAGCGACCGCGCCGTGCCCGCGCCTTCGAAGCGGACGATGCGCGATTCGTGGGCGCGCAACGAACGGGCGGCGCTTTGTTCGGCGGCCTCGTCGTCGGCGTAACGGCCGTGGCCGGCGTAGTCGTAATCCTCAAGCACCGGCAGGGCTTCCACCTGCACTGGCGAGCGGCTTTGCGCGGCATGCGCGGTCAGCGTGCGTTCGTTCCAGGCGGCGCGCGCCACGGCGTTCGGGCGCACGGATTGGGCCGCTGAAAAATGCGTGATGCTGTCGCGCGTTTCAGTGGCGTCGCTGCGATGGAAACGCAGGGGCGAGGCCGGGTCTTCGGGCCGCGCCGCGCCCGCATCGAAGATCACGACGCGATGGCGCGCTCCGCCGCCGGCCGCCTGGCCGTCGTCCTGTTGGTGCTCGAAGCGATACGACAGGCCCGCCTCGGCCAGGATGCGCTGCACGAATTGCAGATCCGATTCGCGGTACTGCGTGCAAGCCGCGCGCGCGGGCAATGCCTCGCTGACGTCGAACGCAAAGGCCGCCTGGGGATAATCCGCAAAGATGTCGCTGACGATGTCCTGCACGGACTGGTCTTGGTAGATGAAGCTGTCGCGGCGCAGTGCCAGCGCGGCCATCCACGGCGCGGCGTGCAAGCGGTAGCGGGCCAGACCGCCATCGGCGCCCAGCGCGTCCACGCCTTCGACCACGGCATGCCAGCGGCGCATCGACCCATCCGCCTGCAACAGGCTGACGGTGATCTCCTTGCCCAGCAAGCCGCTCACATCCAGCTCGGCGCTGGCGGCCAGGCAGTCCAGCGTCAACGCGAACAGGCGCGACACGCCTTCGCGCAGCGTCATCTGCTCGGGCACCAATTCAGCGTCCAGCGGCGTGCTGACGCGCAGCATGCGCGCCTGTTGCGACAAGGTGGCGATGTTCATCGACGAGTAGGCCGAGGCGCTTGACGGGTTCGAAGGCGTAGTGTTCATGGCAACGAAATGGTCAGGTGCGCGGCGCGCGGACCCAGCTTGACGATGTCGTGGTACGGCGCCATCGCCGTCTGCATTTCCGAATTCAAAAAGTGGCCCATGCCCAGGAATGCCAACAGGCCCAGCAGCGCAAACACCGCCATGATCGACCACAGCGGCACGTCGCGCTTGAGCGTGTGGGCGATCTTGTCGGGCAGTTGCCAATGCGGCGCAAAACCGGTGCGCTTGCCGCGCAGCAGGGCAATCTCATCACCCAGGCGCGCGGTCAGGTAGCCCAGCTTTTCCTGGCCTTCGATCAGGTACTTGCCCTGGAAACCCAGCAGCAGGCACATGTAGTAGATCTCAAGCGATTGCAGGCGCGGCGCGCCTTGCGCACGCAGGTCTTCCAGCCGCGCAAAAAAGTTCTCGCCCGCCAGCTGCTCGCCGAACAGCGTCAGTTGCAGCGGCTGCAACATCCACGCGTCACGAATCGCGAAGCCGGAATTCAACACGGTTTCATCGACGGCGGCGCAAAAGGCGTACTTGGTGGCGTAGACGTCTTCGGCTGGAATATCCAGCTTCTTGGCGGCGCGTTCGTAGTCCGCCAGAAACTGCTGCACGCGCGCCGAGAAGGCCGCGGCGTCGGTCGGTTCCTGGCCGCTCTTGACCAGGAACAGCATCAGGAAGCCGTCGTACAGCAGGTCCAGCAATGACTTGGCGGGGCGGCTGGCATGGAAGTCGGCGGCGCGCTGAGGCAGCGTCGCGCCGGACATCAGGGAAGGGGCGTCGGCGGTCATGGCAGGGTTCCTGTCAGCGGGTGACGGCGATCAAATCCAACTTCAGTTCGGGAATGCCCGCGGGGGCGTAGATGGCAATGCTGCGTGCTTGCAGCATGCGGTCATAGAGCGAGCCGCGCGTCTGTAGCGCGAAATAGACCGCGCCCGGTTTCACGGGCACGGCGGGCGGCACCTGCGGCGTATAGGTCAGCGGCACGCCCGGCATGGCGGACAGCACCAGCTTGTCGACGTCTTCGGGGGCGCCCACCTTGAAGCGCATCGGCACGCTTTCCGACAGCTCGCGGGCCGGCATGGCGGCTTGCACCGACAGATACAGCGAGGTGGTCTCGTCCAGCTTTTCGGAATCCAGGCGGCCCATGTGGAACGACGGGCGCAGCTCTTCCAGCACGATGGAAAAGTAGCGCGTCGAGATCACCGTTTCCAGCAGGTCGCGCAAGATTTCGTCCATGCGGGCAAACGCCGGGCCGGGCGCGTCGTGGCGGTACACGGGCAGGTCGGCCAGCGTGTGCACCTTCGAGAACGTCATCAGCGCGCCCGCCAGCCGCAACAGTTCCTGGAACAGGCGTTCGGGATGCAGCTGCGGGTGGTGGAACAAGTGCGACAGCGTGGCGTAGGCTTCGTTGGCCGTGTGCAGCAGCCAGAACGACGCAACATCTCCCGAGCGGAATTCAATGATGTTCTTGCTGGGCTCGCGATGAAACCCGTACAGCGCATTGACCTTGGCTTGCAGCGCGTCCAGCAGCCGGCGCAGCTGTTCGTGCAGCGCGCCCGAAGCCGTCAACGACAGGCTGGGGGCGATGAACGAATTGTCCAGCTCGTAACCCGCGCTGGCCGTGCGGCGCACGCGCGCCACCGGAATCGCCAGCAGTTCGTCGCGCGGTTCGAATTCGGAAATCAACCGCACGTCCTTGCGCAGGAATGTCAGCTCGGCCGTGGTGGCGCCGGTGTACAGATCGGGCGCGGGGGCATTGTCGTGCGTGTAGCGGGTATCGAAATTGCCGGCGCTCTGGCCGTCGCGATAATTGCCGCCAATCGCCTTGAGCGGATGGATGGCCAGGTAGAACACCGCTTCGCTCACGCCGTCCAGCGCGGTCAGCGCGACGGGCGGGGGCAGCTCGTCGCCATGCGGCGCGTTGTAGAGCTCGCCGTCGGGAAACACGGCCGTCATTTCAATGGCGCGCAGCATGCCGTTGGCCAGTGCCGACGCATCGAAACGCGCGGATCGCAGCCCCCACGCATAAGGATGCAGCGCGCGGGCCATCTCGGCCAAGCGGTCCTCGTGATACGCGTCCTGCCGCTGAAAATGTTGCGGCCGGAGGAACAGGCCCTCGCCCCACAGGACTTTGGCTGAATAACTCAAGTTGGCGCTCCTTGTCTTTCTATCTCTATATATAGAAGGCGGGCAATCGCGCAGTGCGCGTCAACCAGGACACTGCACGCCGGACAGGCGCGCGGGGTCGTAGCTGGGTATGCCTGCCGGCAACGTGGGTTTGCCCGTGGCCACCGTCAGCGCGCAAGCGTGCGCGCCCAGGACGATGCCACTGTCTTTCACGTCGTCGACTTTGAATACGTACTTCCAACGCATCGGCGCCGGCGCATAGAACAGGCCGGCGACCGCGATGTACTCCGCTTGCTTGGGGACTTTTTCAACGCTCTCAACGCGCTGTCCTGGCGTGAGCGTGAGCTCGCGTGAACCCAGCACGGTTTCCCCCAGCGTGGCTTTCTCTTGCGCAGTGTCTATCAATTGCGTGAGTGGCGCACGTTGGAATTGCTCAGGATTCTTCAGGTAGTATATTTTTGTAACGACGGCCATCGCTTGCCCCGCGCCGGCGTTCAAATTTTCTCCCGCATGAATCGCTAATTTCACTTCCACCGGCGCGTTTTCCTGCTTTTTCAGGCCCGCCATCTCCATCGCATTCCCGGTCAAACCAGCCACCGCTCCGATGGCCGAAACCGCTGCACATCCAGTGATGGCGGTGCTTGCCAGCGTGCAAGCCGCCGCTGCGAACAAACGTGATAAATGGATATGTTTGGACATGGCCCTTTATACCGGAAGTGTGTGAAGCAATACAGATCGCGGCACGTTGCGTGCAGTTTCGACGCAAGTAACATGAAGTCACGCGCTGTAGCGCCGCACTAACAAAAGGTTGTTGAAATACGGCCCCTAGTTACAACCCCTGCTAGGTGCTTAAAACATGCCCTTTTCCCGCCTCGTCGTAGTCGCCGGCGTCGTCGCTTTGATGGCCGGTTGTGCGTCGGTAAAACCGCAGTCGGAAGCGGAATACAAACAGTCCATGGCCGCCGCTGAAAAGACGCTGGCGCAGAAGGGCGCGGAGCAGGCCGTCGCGCAATTCGAAGAGATCGCCCAACGCAATCCGTCGCAGGGCGCACCGTGGTCCTACATCGCGAAAATTCGTTTCGACGAACAGAAATATGGCCAGGCCATCGTGGCCGCCGATGAAACGTTAAGCCGCGATCCGGACGACTTCGTGGCCAAGACGGTGCGCGCCGTGGGCGGGCTGCGCGTGGCGATGCAATCACTGGCCGACCTGCGTGCCGACGCGTTGCTGGCCGGCAATGCCCGCGCCGACGCCGTGGCGCTGGCCGCCTCGATGCGCGAAACGTTGGGCCAGGACGTATTGTTCCCGGAAGGCCGCCGCCCGCCGCCGCGCCCGCGTCAGCCGCGCAAGGTGGAACCGACCGCGCCCGCAGCCGGTACGCCCGCTGCCGGTACGCCCGCAGCCGGTACGCCCGCAGCCGGTATGCCCGCCGGCATGCCTGGTTCGCAAGCCGCATCGTCTGGCGCCGCGCCCGCTGCACAACCCGCCGCGCAGCCCGGCCGCCAGCCCGCTACGCAAACTCCTTCTACTTCGCCCGCCCAGCAGCCCAACCGCGCGCCGAATCCGTTCGGCGACCTGCTTACCAAGTAACCGCCTCATCGTGCGCCGCGCCATGCGGCTTACGGCTGACCGATAGACACGATCCTTTGCACGGAGCCTTCCATGGCCAAGAAAGAAAGCGTTCAGAAACGACTGCAGAAAGTCCGTCCGCCGCGCGTTCAGCTCACGTATGACGTTGAGAAGGGCGACGCCATCGAACAGAAGGAACTTCCGTTCGTGGTCGGTGTGGTGGGGGATTTCAGCGCGCAGTCCGAAGCCGAACTGCCGCGTTTGAAAGACCGCAAATTCGTCAACATCGACGTCGACAATTTCGACGACGTGATGCGCGGCCTGGAACCGCGCGCCGCCTACCGCGTCAAGAACAGCCTGACCGAAGAAGGCGGCACGTTCGGTGTGGACCTGAAGTTCCGCTCCATCGAGGACTTCCGCCCGGAAGCCGTCGTGCAACAGGTGGACCCGCTGCGCGAACTGCTCGATATCCGCACCAAGCTGGCCGACCTGCGCAACAAGCTTGCCGGCAACGACAAGCTGGAAGACCTGCTGGGCGAAGTGCTGACCAGCACCGAAAAACTGCAACAGCTGACCAGCGAGACCGACAAGGGAGGCCGCAATGAGTAATTCCGCCGCCGCACAGAACAGCGCCACCGCCGCCGCATCGGCCGACAGCCAAAGCGGCCTGCTGGATCAGATCGTCGAGCAAAGCCGCGTGGCCAAGTCCACCGCCGAACACGACCGCGCCAAGGACATCATCGGCGAGCTGGTGCGCGAAGTGATGAAGGGCACCGTGGTCGTCTCCGACAACCTGTCGGCCATGCTGGACGCACGCGTCGCCGAGCTTGACCGCCTGATCTCGGCGCAGCTTAGCGAAGTGATGCACGCCCCGGAATTCCAGAAGCTGGAAAGCACCTGGCGCGGCCTGCACTACCTGTGCCAAGAGACCGACACCAGCCCGATGCTGAAGATCAAGGTCTTGAACACCACCAAGCGCGATCTGGTTCGCGACTTCCAGACTGCGATCGACTTCGATCAGAGCCTGATGTTCAAGAAGGTCTACGAAGAAGAGTTCGGCACCTTCGGCGGCGCGCCGTTTGGCGCCTTGCTGGGCAACTTCGAAATCACGCGCCAGCCCGAGGACATGTACTTCATCGAGCAGATGTCGCACGTGGCCGCCGCTTCGCACGCACCGTTCATCGCGTCGGCCTCGCCCGAGCTGCTGGGCCTGGACAGCTTTGCCGACCTGGGCCGCCCGCGCGACCTGGCCAAGGTGTTCGACACGGTGGAATACACCAAGTGGCGCAGCTTCCGCGATTCGGAAGATTCGCGTTACGTCGGCCTGACCATGCCGCGCTTTCTGGGCCGCTTGCCGTACGACCCCGTGGAAGGCACCACCGTCGAAGGCTTCAACTTTGTTGAAGACGTGGACGGCACCGACCATTCCAAGTACCTGTGGTGCAACGCCGCCTGGGCGTTCGGTGCGCGCCTGACGGCCGCGTTCGCGGACTTTGGCTGGTGCGCCGCCATCCGTGGCGTCGAGGGCGGTGGCCTGGTCGAGAACCTGCCGACGCACACCTTCAAGACGGACGACGGCGAAATCGCGCTGAAGTGCCCGACGGAAATCGCCATTACCGACCGCCGCGAAAAAGAACTGAGCGACCAGGGCCTGATCCCGCTGGTGCATTGCAAGAACTCGGACTACGCCGCCTTCTTCGGCGCGCAGTCGGTGCAGAAGGCAAAGAAATACAACACGGACAGCGCCAACGCCAACGCGGTGTTGTCGGCGCAGCTGCAATACATCTTCTCGGTATCGCGCGTGGCGCATTACCTGAAGGCGATGATGCGCGACAAGATCGGCAGCTTTGCGTCGGCGCAGTCCGTAGAGAGTTTCCTGAATCGTTGGGTGTCGCAGTACGTGCTGCTGGACGACAACGCGACGCAGGAACAAAAAGCGCAGTTTCCGCTGCGCGAAGCCTCGGTGCAAGTGGCCGAGGTTCCTGGACGTCCTGGCGTCTTCCGGGCCGTGGCGTTTTTGCGGCCGCATTTCCAGCTTGACGAACTCTCGATCTCGTTGCGCCTGGTTGCCGAATTGCCGGCGCAGGCTCAGAAATCCTGATCGTCGTTGCACTGACAACTCATCCATTCAAAGAGGTTTACAACAATGAAGGACATCTACGTCAAGTTCGGCAATCCGGCGCTCAAGGGCGAATCGCAAGACAAGGACCACCCGGATTGGATCGAAGTCAGCTCGTGGCGTCACGAGATCATTCAGCCGCGTTCCGCTACCGCCTCGACCTCGGGTGGCCATACCGCCGAACGTACCGAACATGGCGAAATGGTCTTTACCAAGGACCTGGACGTGGTCAGCCCGCTGCTGTATCAGCACGCCTCGGGCGGCACGACCTTTGACGAAGTCACCATCGACTTCCTGCGTGCCGACGGCGAAGGCAATCGCGTCAAGTACCTGGAAATCAAGCTCAAGTACGTGATCATCGCGCGCGTTGCGCCCGAAGTGGTTGCCGAAGGCCTGCCGCACGAATCGTTCTCGCTGAAGTACGCCGCCGTGCAGTGGAAGTACACGCAGCAGAAGGTGGGCGGCAACCAGGGCGGTAACGCCCAGGGCGCCTGGAGCCTGACCAAGAACGACAAGACCTACTCGGTCTGATCGCAGCCGGGCACGCAAAGACCGCGGCCCGAGCCGGGTCGCCGTCTTTTTTTATGTGAGGCCCCATGAAAGGTTTCGAGCCGAGCCTGTTCGACAAGCTGTTCGAAGGCGAGGGGCAATCGCCCTACGCGCTTCGGCGCCTGTCGATCGAGGAAATGAAGGAAACGGTGGCGCGCGACATCGAGGCGCTGCTGAACACCCGCATGGTGTTCACCGAGGAAGACCTGCGGCGTTATCCGAATTGCCAGCGTTCGTTGCTGACCTACGGGCTGTCGGATTTCTCCGGGCTGAGCCTGGCCAGCCACTACGACCGCGAGTTCATCTGCCGTTCGCTGGAGCAGGCGATTGCGCGGCACGAGCCTCGGCTGACTCACGTTCGGGTGATGTTGCAGGTGGATAGCCGCGCGACGTCGGTGCTGTATTTTGCGATTACGGCCATGTTGGACGTGGGCCCGGCCCACGAGCCCGTGACGTTTGACGCCACCTTGCAGCCGTCGACGTTGCAGTACTCCGTGACCCGTGGTTGGGCCAAGACGCCTGCCACAGTCTGAAGAATGAATCTGTAGTGCAGGTGCGGCTTGCGCGCTGGAAAGGAAGACAACAATGGAAGAATTGCTGCCTTATTACGAGCGCGAACTTGGGTTTTTGCGGACGTCGTCACGCGACTTCGCGCAGCAGTATCCGAAGATCGCCGCGCGGCTGGGCTTGTCGGGCGAAACCTGCGAAGACCCGCACGTAGAACGCATGATCGAATCGTTCGCCTTGTTGAGCGCGCGCATCAACAAGAAGCTGGACGACGACTACCCCGAATTCACCGAAGCGCTGTTCGAGGTGATGTACCCGCATTATCTGCGGCCGTTTCCTTCGTGCAGCGTGGCGCAGTTTGACCTGGGCGGGGCCGGTGCGCAGTTGTCCGCCGCCGTGCGCGTGGCGCGCGGCACGGAACTGAAATCGCATCCGGTGCGCGGCGTATCGTGCCGCTTTCGCACCGCGTACGACGTAACGCTGGCGCCCATCGAAGTGCAGCGCGCGGGTTATTTTTCCAGCGCCAACGCGCCGGCCACGGCCAAGCTGCCGGCGGGCGTGACGGGGCGCTTTGCCGTCACGCTGGGATGCCAAGGCGAAAATCAGCATTTCGGCATGCCGGGGCTGGACAAGCTGCGCGTGTATCTGCACGGCGAACCGTCCTTCGTGGCGGCGCTGCGCGACGCGCTGTTCCTGCGCACGGCGGCGGCTTATGTCGAGCTGCAACCCGGGCGCTGGGACCGTCTGCCCACGATTCCGCTGGCCCAGGTGGGGCTGGCCGAAGAGGACGCGCTGATCGACTTTCCGGCCAGTTCGCATCCGGCCTATCGTCTGCTGGCCGAGTATTTTGTTTTCTCGGAAAAATTCAACTTTGTCGATATCGACCTGGCGGCACTGCGCCCCTACCTGGGCACCGTGCGCCAGTTCACGCTGCATCTGCCGGTGGCGGGCGTGCGCGCCGATTCCAATACCGCGCGCCTGCTGGAATCGATTACGGCGGACAACCTGCGGCTGGGTTGCACGCCCGTAGTGAACCTGTTCACGCAGCGGGCCGACCCGATCCGCGTGACGCACGCATCGGCCTCGTACCCGGTGGTGGCCGACGCCCGCCGCGCCTACGGCTACGAGGTCTATTCGATTGACCGGGTGCGCCAGGTGCGGCAGAACGCGCAGGGCGATGCCGTGGTGGATTTCAGGCCCTTCTATTCGCTGCACCATGGCGAATCGCCCGAGACGGCGGGGCATTACTGGACGATGCGCCGCGACGCCGCGATGGCGCAACGCAGCCCTGGCTACGAAACCGAAATATCGATTGTGGATATCGATTTCGACCCGTCCATTCCTCAAACCGAAACGCTGAGCCTGGACCTGACCTGCACCAATCGCGACCTGCCTGCGCAGATTGCGGTGGGGCAGTCGGGCGGTGACCTGTTCATGGAAGGCGGCACGGTGGCGCGCGCGATTCGCATGCTGCGCCGCCCCACCAACAGCCATCGCTTCCAGCAAGGGCGCGCGGCGCATTGGCGCTTGATTTCGCATCTGGCGCTGAACCATTTGTCGCTGGTGCAAAGCGGCTTGCCCGCGCTGAAGGAAACGTTGCGCCTGTACGACCTGTCCGGCTCGGCGGTGGCCGCGCGTCAGATCGAAGGGCTGGTCGGGCTGGACTACAAACCCGCCACGCACTGGATGCCGGGCGAGCCGTTCGCCACCTTCGTGCGCGGCATTGAAATCCGCCTGACCGTCAACGAAGACCACTTCGTGGGCACCAGCCTGCACACCTTCGTGGCCGTCATCAACCGATTCTTCGGCCTGTACGTGCACGCCAACAGCTTCGTGCAGTTGGTGGTGCTGTCGCGCCGTGGCGCAGAGGAACTTCTACGATGCCCCCCATGCAACGGCGACGCCATACTAGCGTGATGGATGCGCTGCTGGCAGAGCCGCAGCGCTTCAAGTTTTTCCAGGCGGTGCGTCTGCTTGAACAGTGCTTTGCGCGCCAGGAGCGCGGCGGCACGCGGCATACGGTGCCGGTGCACCTGCGCTTTCCGAACGCGCCGGGCCTGGGCTTTCCGCCCAGCGAAATCGTCGACGCCGTGGCCTATGACAAGAATGGCGAGGTGCTGGCCGACGAAGCCGCGCGCCGGGCCGCGGTGTCGGAAGGGCGGCTGGGCCGCGTGGATGTGACGCCCGCGTTCTTCGGGCTGCTGGGCGCGCAGGGCGCGTTGCCGCTGCATTATTCCGAAATGCTGGCCACCCGCGAAAGCCTGCGGCGCGACCGGGGCGCGCGTGCCTTCTTCGATATTTTCTCCAATCGCGCCGCGGCGCTGTTCTATGCGGCCTGGAAGAAATACCGCATGCCGTTGCGGCACGAAGCCGAACAAGATCACCACTACCTGCCGTTGCTGCTGGCGCTGGGCGGTATCGGCCATCCGGCGCTGCGCGACCGCTTGCACAACGGCGCCGGCCGCGTGTTCGACGAATCCGTGGCGCACTACGCCGCGGCCGCGCGCCAGCGGCCCGTGTCCGCGCCGTTCTTGCAGCGCGTGTTGCAGGACTACTTCGGGGTGCCGCTGCGCGTGGAGCAGTTCGTGGGCCGTTGGTACGACGTGCCGCCGCAGAACCGCACGCAGCTGGGCCGGCCCGGCGCGGTGTTGGGCGTGTCGGCGCTGGCGGGCGATCGCATCTGGCAGCGCGACCTGCGGATCCGCCTGTGGATCGGCCCGCTGTCGCGCCAGGCCTTTGCCGACTTTCTGCCGGGCGGCGAGCGCGCCCAGGCGCTGGAAAAACTGCTGACCATGTTTGGCGGCATGACCTTCGAATACGAAGTGCGCCTGGTGCTGGCGCGCGACAGCATCGGGCCCAGCCAATTGGGCGGGGACGGCGATGTGCGGCTGGGGTGGAATTCCTTCCTGTCCACCGAGCCGGCCACGCGCGACCGCGACGACGCCAGCTACGAACTGCACACGATTCACTGATCCATCGACGTAGAAAAACAAATCCATGGCCACACCGCTGAAAACCCTGATCGGGAAGCTGAACCAGACCTGCCGCCAGGCCGCCGAACGCGCGGCCAGCCTGTGCATGGCGCAGGGCCATTACGAGGTGGACCTGGAACACCTGTTCCTGGCGCTGCTGGAAAAGCCCGCCAGCGATCTGGCCATGATTGCGCGCCGCTGCCACATTCCCACGGATGCGCTGGAAGCCGACCTGAAGGCCGAGATCGGCCGTTTCAAGAACGGCAATACGCGCACGCCGGTGTTCTCGGCACATCTGCCCAAACTGTTTGAACACGCCTGGCTGATTGCCTCGCTGGACACGCAGACGACGCGCATTCGCTCGGGGCATCTGCTCTTGGCCTTGTTGACCGAACCCGATCTGGCACAGTTGGCGCGGCGCGGTTCGCCCTTGTTTGAATCGTTCCGCCTGGACGCGTTGAAGCATGACTTCGCGGCGCTGACCGAGGGCTCGGAAGAGGCGGGGCAGGCGGTGGGCTTTGCCGACGGCGCGCCGGCCCAGGGCGACGCCGCGCAGCCCGCGCCGGGCTTGTCGGCATCGCCCGCACTGGACCAGTACACGACCAACCTGACCGAACGCGCGCGGGACGGCAAGATCGACCCGGTGATCGGGCGCGATGCCGAGATCCGCCAGATGATCGACATCCTGACGCGGCGGCGGCAGAACAACCCCATCCTGACCGGCGAGGCCGGCGTGGGCAAGACGGCCGTGGTGGAAGGCCTGGCGCTGCGCATCGTGGCGGGCGATGTGCCGCCCGCGCTGGCCGACGTGACGCTGCGCGTGCTGGACATGGGCTTGTTGCAGGCCGGCGCCAGCGTCAAGGGCGAATTCGAGAACCGGTTGAAGAACGTGATCGACGAGGTCAAGAAAAGCCCGTCGCCCATCATCCTGTTCATTGACGAGGCGCACACGATGATCGGCGCGGGCGGACAGGCGGGCCAGAACGACGCCGCCAACCTGCTCAAGCCGGCGCTGGCGCGTGGCGAATTGCGCACGATCGCCGCCACGACGTGGAGCGAATACAAAAAGTACTTCGAAAAAGACGCGGCATTGGCCCGGCGCTTCCAGGTTGTGAAGGTCGAGGAACCGGACGAGGCCCTGGCCGCATCGATGCTGCGCGGCATGGCGCCGCTGATGGAGCGGCATTTTGGCGTGCGCATCCTGGACGAGGCGATCAGCGCGGCGGCGCGCTTGTCGCACCGCTACATCACCGGCAGGCAGTTGCCCGACAAGGCGGTCAGCGTGCTGGATACGGCCTGCGCGCGCGTGGCCCTGGGCCGCAGCGCAACGCCCGCATTGATCGACGATGCGCGTCACCGGCTGACGCGGCTGCGCACCGAACAGGCCGCGCTGCGCCGCGAGGCCGCCACCGGCACGCCGCAATCGCGCCTGGCCGAACTGGAACAGGAAATCGCCACGGTGCAGCAGACGCTGACGGACGCCGAGGCGCGCCATCAGGCGGAAACCGGCCTGGTGGAACGCATCCATGCGCTGCGCGCCGAACTGGAAGCGCAAGGCCAAGAGGACGCTACGCAAGCCACCACCGCGCCTTCCGCCTCGCGCCGCAAGGCGGCCGCGCCGGCCTTGACGCCGGAACAGCAGCGCCTGGCCGGCCTGATGGACGAGCTGCGGGCGCTGCAAGGCGAACAGCCGCTGGTGCCCGCGTGCGTGGATGCGCAGATCGTGGCCGAGATTATTTCGGCCTGGACCGGCATCCCGCTGGGCCGCATGGTCAACGACGAAATTCGCACGGTGCTGCAATTGCAGCCCATGCTGGCCGAACGCGTGATCGGCCAGGACCACGCGCTACATGCCATCGCGCAACGCGTGCGCACGGCGCGCGCCGGGCTGGAAGACCCGGACAAGCCCAAGGGCGTGTTCCTGTTCGTCGGCCCGTCGGGCGTGGGCAAGACCGAAACGGCGCTGGCGCTGGCCGACATCCTGTATGGCGGCGAGCGCAAGCTGATCACCATCAACATGAGCGAATACCAGGAAGCCCACAGCATTTCGGGCTTGAAGGGATCGCCACCGGGCTACGTGGGCTACGGCGAAGGCGGTGTGCTGACCGAAGCCGTGCGGCGCCAACCCTACAGCGTGGTGCTGCTGGATGAAATCGAAAAGGCGCACCCGGACGTGCTGGAGATGTTCTTCCAGGTGTTCGACAAGGGCGTGATGGACGACGCCGAAGGCCGCGAAATCGACTTCCGCAACACGCTCATCATCCTGACCTCGAACGTCGGGTCCAGCACCATCATGCAGGCCTGCCTGAACAAGCCCGCCGAAGAACGCCCCACGCCGGACCAGCTGACCGAGCTGCTGGCGCCGCAACTGTACAAGGCGTTCAAGCCCGCCTTCCTGGGCCGCATGAAGACCATTCCGTACTTCCCGGTGGATGACGACGCGCTGGCGCACATCATCGGCCTGAAGCTGGCGCGCATCGCGCGACGCGTGCAGGCCACGCACCGCGCGGCGTTCGAATGGGACGAGGCCCTGGTCGAGGCCGTGCTGGCGCGCTGCACCGAGGTGGACACCGGTGCGCGCAACGTGGACCACATTCTGAACGGCGCGCTGCTGCCCGAAATTGCCGAGCAGGTGCTTGGGCGCATGGCGCAAGGCGAAGCCATTGCCAAGATCCGCGTGGGCGCGGGCAAGAACGGCGACTTCCGTTTTCGCATGAGCTGATCGGGAGACGCCGACTATGCCCCGAGAAACTGTCGCCGCCTCCGCAAGTTCGCTTGCCGCAAGCCCGCTTGCCGCAGCCTTTACCCAAGCGGATCGGTTGCTGGACCTGAGCACGCCGCTGGGGCCGGACAAGCTGCTGGCCGAACGCCTGCACGGCTCCGAGCAGTTGAGCGACGGTGGCTTTGCCTTGCAAGTGGATGCGCTGTCCGACGATGCGCACATCGCGTTGAAAACGCTGATCGGCCAACCGGTGCAGCTGACATTGCAAACCGCCTTGGGCCGCGACGAGCGCCGCGTCTGGTGCGGGCTGGTGTCCGAGGCGCGCTTCGAAGGCGCCAACGGCGGCTTTGCCCGCTACCGGCTGCGCATTGAACCGTGGCTGGCGCTGCTGCGCCAGCGGCGCGATAGCTATGCCTTCCAGGACCAGTCCGTGATCGACATCGTGGACAGCGTGTTCGGCGACTACAGCGGGCAAGGCGCGGTGGCCGCGCAATGGCGCTGGGAATTGAAAGACCGCGACGTCTACGCCAAGCGCAGCCTGACCATCCAATACCGAGAAACCGATTACGCCTTCGTCGAACGGCTGCTGGCCGAGGAAGGGTTGTTCTACTGGGTCGAGCACGAGGCGGGCGACGGCGAGCCGGGCACGCATACCGTCGTCATTGCCGACCACAATGGCGCCTTCAAAAGCGGCCCGCAAGACAGCGTGAAGTTCCAACGCGCCGACGCCACCGAAACCGAGGACACGATCCAGGCGTGGCGCAAGCGACGTGCGTGGCGCACCAATGCGCTGCGACTGGCCACCTGGGACTACCGCGCCATGCAGGCCCGCCAGGTCAGCGCGCAGGTGGATGACAAGGTGCCGAACACGCTGGAGCTGGCCGATGCCGATTACCCCGGCCAATACCTGTTCGAAGACGGCAACCAGGGTGACCGCCTGGCGCACAACGCGCTGGCCGCGCAGCGCGTGGGGCAGTCGCTGTACGAGGGCGCGGGCACGGTGCGCACGCTGGCGCCGGGCTTGCGCTTTACGCTGACGGGGCACTGGGCACCCTCGCAAGGCGAAGGCAGCGATTTCGTGGTGATGCGTATCGAGCACGAGGCGCGCAACAACTTTGACGAAAGCCTGGGGCAAGCGGTGGCGGCGGCCTTGGGCGCGGGTGGAACCGCGGCCACGCCAGCCGATGGCAATTCCGAAGCTGACTTCTATCGCAACCGCTTCGACGCCATTGCCGCCACGCTGGAATACCGGCCCCGCACGCGCGACGGCCATGGCGCGCGGCTGCATCCCCGGCCCACGGTGCACGGCGCGCAAACGGCCTTGGTGGTGGGCGCCAAGGACCCGGTCCATACCGACCGCGATCACCGCATCAAGATACAGTTTCATTGGCAGCGCGGCAGCGCGTCCAGCAATCGGCAGACGCACCCGGCGGGCGACGATAACGCCCCGGCGGCGGACTCGCTGGGCACCTGGGTGCGCGTGGCCGAACCCGTGGCGGGGTCGGACTGGGGCGGACACTTCATTCCGCGCCTGGGCCAGGAAGTGCTGGTGCAGTTTTTGCACGGCGACATCGACCGCCCCGTTGTGGTGGGCGCTTTATATAACGGCGCGGGCGCGGAGAACGCGGCCAACAATCAGGTGCAGGGCGGCGCGGCCAAGGCCACGGGCAATGCGCCCGCATGGTTCGCGGGCACGCAGGACGGCCATGCGCACAACGTGGTGATGTCGGGCTTCAAGACGCAGGCGCTGGCGCAAAGCGGCCAGGGCATGGGCGGCTACAACCAGCTGGTGCAGGACGACACACCGGGGCAGTCGCGGTTGATGGCTTCGACCACGCAGGCGGACGCCCGGCTGAGCCTGGGCCACCTGAAGCAGCAGCGCGACAACGAACGGCTGTCGGACCTGGGCCATGGCGCCGAGCTGGCCACCAGCGAGGCGCTGGCCCTGCGCGCCGGTGAAGGTTTGCTGATCAGCGCCGACAAGCGCGAAGGGGCAGCGGGCGGCTTGCTGGATAGCGGAGAAGCCATCACCCAGATGGAAAAATCCATCGAGCAGGCCGGTGAATTGTCCAAGGCAGCGGCGCGCCAGGAAGCCGCGTTGCCCGGCGATGCGGACAAGACGCGCGCGCTGGATGAGCTGGACGCGGTGCGCAAGATCATCGAAGGCACGCAGGCCGAGCAGGACGTGAACGTGCCGGCCTACACGCAGCCGCACATCCAGGTCAGCGCGCCCAAGGGCATTGGCCAATACACGCCGCACAACGCCTATACGGTGGCGGGCACCACGCTGTGCCAGGTGGCGCCGGACGTGAACTGGGCGGCGGGCGCGAATCTGGCGGTGTGCGTCGCGCAAGGCGTGGTGTTGTTCACCAAGGGCTTGGGCGGCAGCGGCCGGGCGGTGCAGGAACAAGGCATCCGGCTGCACGCGGCCGGCGGCAAGCTGCGCCTGCAAAGCCAGAAGGCGCGCATGCGGCTGATCGCCGAGAAGGCGGTAACGCTGGTGTCCGCGCAGGGGGCTGTGGATGTGACGGCATCGAAAAAGGTGCTTGCCACGGCGGCGGGGGCCTACATGCGTATCGAGGGCGGCGGCATTCAGTTGCACGCGCCCGGCAAGGTCGAGTTGAAGGCGGGTGTGCACAACTGGGTCGGCCCACAAAGCGGGGCGGGACCGTCGCAACCGCCGCAAGGCGAACTGGAAGGCTGCGCCGCCGCGCTGGAAGACGCGGCAGGCAGCGGGGCGTTGGCGGCATGACGACCGTTGCGAAACAACCGGCCGCCGCGCCTGGGCAATCACGTGTCGCGGCGACCCCGTCCGGGGACGCGCGTCGGGACGCCACGCCGCCCGCCCACGCGCGCGCTGACGCCGCCGTCGAACAGGCCATTGCCGGGCTGCGCGCCGTGCTGGACGCACGCCCCAGCCGCCGCGTGCTGCTGCTGTGCGATTCCACGCTGGCCGATCCGCTGGCGGACGACATCGCCCAAGCCGGGTTGCAGCGGCGGTCGGTGGACCTGCTTTCGCAAGGCGCGTCCGCACCGCCCCTGTACCTGGCCGAAGTGCCGGACGAGATCGCCGATGAACGGCTGGTCAATGCCAGCATTCGATTGGCGGTCGACGAAGCCATGCAGCCCGCGCCCGCGGTCAAGCGCGCGCGGTCGATGGCGGCGTGGCTGGCCACGGACTTGCCGCTGGCCGAAGTGGCGCAGCGGCTGATCTTGCGCGCGCGGTTGCGCGATGCCCAGGGTCGCATGCGCATCCTTCGGTTCTGGGACCCGCGCACGACGCAATTCCAAAGCGAGCTGTATGCGGGCTGCGCGCCCGCGTCATGGATCGCGGGCGCAACCTGGATGAGCATTGACGGTTTCGCGCGCTGGCAGGCGTTGCCGGACACGGCCGGCCCAATGCAGACGGCCACGCCCGATTGGCCCCGGCTGGCGCGGCTGGGCCAGGTGAACGCGGTGCTGCAACGCTTGAACGCGGGCGGCCTGGCTGTTGGCCCGGCGGCGCTGGAGCCGATACGCCGTGCGCTGGATGCAGCGGCCGACTGCGGCATCAAAGACGACGAAGACGCCGCCCTGTTCGCGGCCTGGCGCGTGCGCCTGGATGCGCCGCTGGAACGTGCGCCGTCGTTCGCCGCGCTGCTGCGCGAGGTGCAGGAAGAGGGCGGCCGTCTGCGCAGCGCGGTCGAAGACATGGACGATGAGGATTGGTGGATGTTTGCGCGGCAGGCGCAGGCCCCGGAGGATCGACAAGCATGACGACTGACTACGACGCGCTTCCCTGCAAGGGCAAGTTTTGCGGCCGGCCGGGTTTGCCGATCCTGCCGATGCGGATCGGCTACGTGCCGGGCGGCAAAAACGATTTGCCCAACGGCGTGTACGCGGATGCCGAGCTGCATTACGAAACCATGCGCCAGGGCGCCTACATGCTGCGCGCCATCACCGCCGGCTATGTGTACGTGTGGGACCCGCGCCGCAGCTACGGTTGGCGCGCGTTTGCCGCCACGGCCACCGGCCAGATGAAAGAGGTGCCGGTGGACGACGACAACCGTCCGTCCGAGCAGCCTACGTTCACCTGCACGCGCGAAGGGCATGGCCTGGAATCCGCCTTGATCAACGTGGAAGCGCCGGCCAATGCGTCGCGGCCGGTGTGGGTCGGCTATTCGCGGGTGTGGTGGACGCGCGATATCCGCCGCGAACTCACGCGCAACGAACGCTGGCGCAGCAAGATCATGGTCGAGCTGGATGCGCGCGCCGTCTGGGGCGGTGGGCATCCCAAGCCCGACACCGGCTACCGCGTGACGGCGGATGGCGCCAACCTGGCCGCGCATTCGGTTGAATTCCGCGATGCCGCCGGCGCCGCGACGCTGTTCAACAACACGCTGAGTCCGGCCGTGTCCACCTTCGGCGGCAAGGCCGGCGCGATGGCGGAAAAGATGCGGCAGATGTCGTCCAAGGGTGGCGTGGTGCTGGCGCTGCGCGACCCCGTCGGCTTGCTGGCGGACATCTCAACCTGGCGCAACAAGCGCATGGGGGAACTGGCCGAACACCATCTGGACCCGACGCGGCTGCGCGAAGTGGGCGTGGCGCAGATCATCCAGGGGCTGGAAAAGCAGATGGACGCGTCGGGCGATGAGATCAAGCGGATGCACCAGCGCATCAACATGAGCAAGGTCACCAAGACCATCCGCGAGAACCGCGCCAGCATCGACCGCATGAAGGACCTGATCGAGGGCGCGGGCAAGGATTGGGCGTGGTGGTATGGCCGCGAAGCGTTCTGGATGACGCTGAAAGCGTACTCGCCCAACGACGCGGCGGCGGGCGCGCGGCTGGAAGAGGACCTTGCGCTGTGCGTGGACGGCGCGGGCGCGGTCCACAGCGAACACAAGGCCATCGACGAATCGCTGAAGGAAGACGACAGGGACGGGCTGTACGAGGCCATCTGGCGCGGCCTGGCCTCGAACGACGGCGAGCTGCTGGCCTTCCTGCAAAAAGAAGCGCGCGGCAAGTTGGCCAAGCAGGTGTCCACCGTGCGCAAGATGATCAAGAGCTATAACGACTGGCTCAAGGAGCGCCGGACAAAAGGCCTGCCGACGCCGACGCGCGCGGCCACCACGGCCATCGGCCGGTTCATGGCGACGCAGCTGTTGCGGCTGACGCTGGCGCGCGACCCCATCGCGGAACGGGTGGCGGCGCGCGTACAGATGACGATGGCGGCGCGCATGAACACCGTGTTGGTGGTGCGCAGCCACACCACCACGGTGCCGCGCATGATCGCGGATATGCACAACATCATCTGGGATTCCAAGAACCCGTCGTTGGCGATCACGGCGGGGGGCGGCGTCACCGCAACCCAGCACATGAGTTCGGGCTGGATCGGCACGCAATCCGAGGCTTCGCGGCCGGTTACCGTCAACTACGTGATTCCCGAAGAAGTCGATGCGCAGCTGAATGCGGCGCCGACGGGGCGGCCACGGCCGACGCCCACGGCAGCGCCGCCGTTGGGCCTGCCCGCGCCACCGCCGATGCTGGCGTTGCCCGCGCCTACGATGTCGCCGATGGCGGGGCTGATCAAGTACGCCAAGTCGCGCGACGCACGGTTCGCGGGCGCGACGGGGGTGATGGCGCTGGTGGCGATTTACACGTCGGTGTCGGATCTGAACGCCGCGCAAGCCCTTGGCGATGCGAAAAAAGAACGCAAGGCCTGGTTCGGCATCACCACGGGCGTGCTGGGGGTGGGCAGCGTGGCGATTGAAGTCACGACGGGCGCAATTGGCGCCCGGGTTGGCGCGAACACTGCGTTCACGATGAACCTGCGGCTGAACTTGCGGCTGGCCACGTTCCGCACGGCGGGCGCGGTGTTCGCCACCGCCGCGACGTTCGTGGACAGCGCCAACAACGCCATGAACGCCAAGGACCAGTACGACGTGCACAACTATGAAGCGGGCGGGGCCTATGCCACGTCGTCCGCGTTCTTGTTGATGTCCAGCCTGACCGGCGTGGCCACGGCGGTGATCGCCGTGGGCGGCGCGTTCAGCACGGCCGGCGTGGCGGCGGGCGCGGGCGGTTTCGGCGGGGCGATGGTCGGTTTGACCAGCGGCGGCACGGTGCTGCTGGGCATTCCGGTGTGGGGCTGGATCGCGCTGGGGTTGTGCCTGCTGGTGGCCGGTCTGTACTTCAAGTTCTGGGGCGACAGCGCGACCGAAAGCGAGCTGGAGGTCTGGTATACGCGCTGCTGCATGCGCGCGGAAGAATTCGAAGGCGTGCAAGGCCGCGAGTTGTATCCGACCCGCGAAGAAGAGCTGGAAGATTTCAACACCGCGGTGTTCGGCGTGCGCGTGACGCTGCAATGGTATGGCTTCTGGAGCGGCGAAGTGGCGGGCCGCGACCGGCTGCTGCTGGAAGTGACCATGCCCGGCTACACGCAAAGCAGCGACTACGCGTACTGCCTGAAACTGGGCGGCGCCGGCGTGACGGCCGTGGTGTCCAGCCGGGGCTCGCCCCGCGCGCAGGACCCGGAACTGCAACCGCGCGCGCCCTCGCAGGCGCAGATGGTGGCGGGTCGGCCCGACCCCCGGACGTGGATGGACAAGGTTGATGATTATGTGGACGGCCTGAGCGCGCGGCCGGGCTGGGCCGACATCTGGCGCTGGGTTCGCAAGGACCGTAGCCAGGCTATCGAATTCACGGGCAAACCGTGGGAAGATTCGGTGCAGTTCCAGGTTCACAATGGCTACGCGACGCTGCGCACCGAGGTGCTGGTGGACGACGACATCTTCACCGAAGCGTTTTTGAAGATCGAGTTCTGGCCCGACCCGGAACGCATGCCGGAAGTGCGCGCGTTGCCGGTGGGCAGCGATGGCACCAATCTCGTGAAAGCAAAAAATTGACAGGGTTCAAGCATGCAGAGCAATGAAGGCATCCAGGCCGCCGTATATACGCGCTGGCACCAGCTGTCGGTGCCCTTGGGGTTTGCGCTGGCCGCCGGCAGCTTCATGCTGATCGTCTTTAACCGGGGGCCGATGGTCATGGCGATTGTGCTGGCCGTGCTGGGTTTGCTGGTGCCGCCGCTGATTGCCTTTCGTGGCTTTCCCACCCGCAATGCCGTCAAGGTCACGCCCGATGGCCTGGAGTTTTCGCGGCGCGGGCCGATTGCGTTTGCCGATCTGAAAAGCTGGGGCACGGACGATTATCTGAAACTGATCCGCCCGGGCTTGCCCACCCTGCTGGTCAGCCCGGTTGACCTGCCCAGCCGCGAGCGGTTGCTGCGTGACTTCGAGCAGGCCTTGAACGCCTGGCAACAGCGCCAGCCCGCCGGCGCCGAGCGCGCGCGTCGCACGCACTTCTATGGTTCCGCCGGTGGCCGCGTGGTGGGCGGGTTCATCACCGCGGTGGGCGTGGCGGCGGCAGCGCTGGCCATGAACCTGCGCGAACCGTCGATCTCGTTGGCAATCGTGGGGGGGCTGGGCGCACTGTTCGGCCTGACGATGCTGCTGGGCAGGCGCGGCTGAAAGCGCCGCCTGGGGCAGTACAAAATGTTGCTTGTCGCCCCGCATCCCCTTGCTAGCATGGTTCAGCCGGAATCACCCGGCAGAACGATGCAATAGTTGGAGGTTGCCATGAACTCAAGAACAATGATCAACCGGATGGCCGTGGTGGCGGCGGCAGGGGCGCTGCTGGCGGGCTGTGCAACGCAACAGCAAACCAATACCGCGGTCGGTACGGGCGCGGGCGCGGCGGTGGGCGCCGGCATCGGCGCGTTGATCGGCCACGGCAAGGGCGCGGCAATCGGCGCCGGCATTGGCGCCGTGGCGGGCGGGCTGGTCGGCTACAACTGGAAGGTGGTCAAGGAAGATGTGCAGCAGTCCGGCGCATCCTCGTTGGGCATCGACGTGGTCGAAATGCCCGATGGCAGTCTCAAGGTCAACATCCCCAGCGGCGTGTCGTTCGACACGGACAAGACGCAGCTCAAGCCGGCCCTGCTGCCGGTGCTGGACAGCGTGGCCCGTTCGCTGAACCAGCATCCCGAATTGCGCACCAAGGTGGTCGGCCATACCGACAGCACCGGCGCGCTGGCGCATAACCAGACGCTATCGATCAACCGCGCCAAGAGTGTGACGGACTACCTGGCCAAGCAAGGCGTGGCGTCCGGACGCATGGCGGTGGAAGGGCGCGGCCCCAGCGACCCGATCGGCGACAATGCGACCGCCGAAGGGCGCGCGCTGAATCGGCGCGTGGAAATCTACTTGTACGCCGTCAAGCAATAAGGTCCGTCTCATGAGCATGCTTCCCCCCGCCCGTATCGGCACCGATACCGCCGTGGCCGCGCTGACCGGTTGGCAGGCCGCGGCCACGCGCGACGCCATTGAAAAGCGCTACCGCTTTCCGAACTTCAACGCGGCTTTCGGGTTCATGGCGCGCGTGGCCATGTTCGCGGAAAAGCTGAACCACCACCCGGAATGGACCAACGTCTATAACCGGGTGGACGTGACGCTGACCACGCATGACGCGGGCGGAGTGACCGAGCTGGACGTGCGCATGGCGCAGTTCATGGACGAGGCGGCTACGCAGATGGGCGCCACGGCGCCGAAGTCGGACGCCTAGCCGTCGCTGTCCGCTGCCGCGTCTTCGCGCGCTTGCAGATGCTCGATCAGGCGATCGAGCATCTGGCCCAGCGCGCGCTGTTCGTCGGCATCCAGGCAGCCGAATATTTCGTCGTTACGGCGCGCGATCAAATCAATGATGCGTTGATATTGCGCCATGCCCTCGGGCGTGGGCGTGAGCACCACGCCGCGCCCATCCGAGGCCGACAACGTTTTTTCCACCAAACCGCGTTCCACCAATGCCTGCGCCGACCGGCTGGCCTGGCCTTTGTTCAGGTTGGCCGCGCGCGCCAGGTCATTGACGGACAGCGGCGCATAGCGCCCGATGGCAGCCAGGCAGCGCGCTTCGCCCAGGGGAATGCCGCAGTCTTCCAGGTAGGCGCGATTCGTGTCCCGGTCCGTGATCTTGTTGAGCACGTGCAGGCGATACGTCAGGAATCGTTCCAGGGCAGGCGGTTTCACGTCGGGCGGGCGGTGGTGGTGGTTGTGGCGGGGGCGGCGGGATAGTTTGCCACAGCGGCCTGGTCCAGGCTGGCGCTTTCGGCCTGCGCCAGCAGCGCCAGCGCCGTGTCCGCGTCGGGCTGGCGGGACAGCAGCGACAAGCCCAATATCGAAAGAAACAGCGGCGCCTGGGATTCGCCCACGCGCGTCAGCGCTTGCGCCATGGCGGTGTACACCTGGTCTAGATCGTCGTTGTTCATGCTTGGCCTTCCTGGGTTGCGGACTGGGCGATCGAAGGATAGTAGGGCGCCAGCGCGGCGCGTAGCTGCTGGGCGTCGGGCGCGGACCAACGGCCCAGCACATAGCCGTCCGGGCGGATCAGCGTGACCAGGCCGTCGGCGGCGCCATGGCGCTGGCGCAGCTGCCCATGCGCGTCGTCCAGACAGCCAGAGCCCGAGCCCGAGCCCGAGCCCGATCCCGCCCCGGCGCCCACCTGCACGATCTGCAAGGGGTGCGGCGCGCTTTGCGTGGCCGTGGCCAGGGCATTCAATTCGCGGGCCAGCGACGCGTCGGGCGATACCGCCAGCAGCACGAAGCCCCGGCCGAAACTCTGGCTCAAGTAGCGGACAGCCGGGCCGTCTTGCAGCTGCGCATCGGGCACGGGTTGGCCGGGGGCGGCGGCGGGGCCGGCTTGCGGCGCGCCGTCGTGCAGGTTCAAGGGCGAGGCGTCGTACGAAATAGGCGCGGACTGCCGGGGGTTGATCAGCGGGCGCACCGCCTCGTCCACCAACGCCAGCCGCAACGCGGCTTCGCGCATCAAGCGAAAGCCGAAGTCCGGCGGCGCCATGAATTCCGTGCTCTTGGCGCCATAAGCCAGGTTCTGGCGGGTGGCGTGCACGCGTTCGATGCTGTAGCTGTCCAGCAGGCTGTCCGGGGCCTGGCCCTTCAAGACCCAGGCCAGTTTCCAGGCCAGGTTGCCGGCATCGTCCAGGCCGGAGTTCAGGCCGCGCACGCCAAAGATGGGCACCAGGTGGCCGGCGTCACCGGCAAACAATACGCGTCCGTGGCGGTACTGCGCCAGCGTCAGGCACTTGGCGTTGTAGACCGAAATCCACAGGGCTTTCCACGGCGCGGTTTCGCCGATCATGTCCAGATGGCTTTGCACGCGCGGCAAGACGTTTTCCGGTTTGACGGCTTCGTCGGGGTCTTCGTCGTCGCGAATCTGGTAGTCCACGCGCCACACGTTGCCGGGCTGGCGGTGCATCAGCAGGGTGGAACCGGGGTTGGACGGCGGGTCGAACCAGGCCAGGCGTTCAACGGGGCGGGTCGATGCCTGTTCGATGTCGACGATGACGTAGCGGCCTTCGTACTGCATGCCTTCCAGCTTCAGCCCCATGGCCTCGCGCACGGTGCTGCGGCCGCCGTCGCAGGCAATCAACCAGTCGGCGCGCACGGTCTGGCGCGAGCCGTCGGTGTCGATCTGGACCGTAACGCCATCGGCGTCGGCGTGCAGGCCGGCAACGCGGGCCGACCACTGCAATGCGGCCAGATCGGGGTGGCGCTGCATGGCCTGATGCGCGTATTCCTCCACCGAGTATTGCTGGATGTTGACCATGGGCGCGTAGCGCTGCAAGGGGTCGTGCGGCATCTGGAAGTGCAGCACTTCGCGGTCGCGGTAGTAGCTGCGCCCGCCCGTCCAGGCCAGGCCGGTTTCCATCAGCGGCTTGTCCGCGCCCACCCAGCCCAGAATTTCCTGCGAGCGGCGGGATATGCAGATGGCGCGGCTGCCACGGCAATAGTCGTCGTCTGCCTCGACCGTGAGCGAGGCGATGCCGTACTCGGCCAGCAGGGCGGCCAGCGTCAGGCCGACCGGGCCTCCGCCGGCAATCAACACGGGTACATGCGCGGGTAGCGGCATCTTGTCTCCAGGATATTTGGTTGTTTGCGCAACTATATTCTTCATAAGTTGCGCGCGCAACTACTTTGATGGGACGTAAAAAAACCCGCCGGATCGAATCGGGCGGGTTTCTCGAAAAGGGCGCGGCGCGCTTAGTTGCGCACGCTTAGTTGCGCACGCTTAGTTGCGCACGTTATAGATGCGCATCGCCTGCTGCTTCTGGTTGGCGTCCATGACGCGCAGCACTACCACCCGGGCGTTGAAGCCGTCAGGCAGCTTCAACTGGCCCAGCGCGTAGTCGTAGCGGTCGACATTCAGCGTGGGGCCTTCCGGGGTGACGGTTGCGGCGCGGCCATTGGAATAGCTGCCTTCGATGCTGAACGTCAGCGTGCCCTTGAACGGCGCGCCGGTGCGCTCTTCGCGCATTACCAGAACCTGGTAGTCAAGCTGGCCGGGAGCGCGCTTGAACGTGGCCGAGCGGATGCCCAGGTTGCCGCCGCGCGGGTCCGGCGGCATGGCGTCCTGGAACAGGACCAGTTCTTTGTTCAGCGTATCGATCTTGGCGCGGGCATCGGCCAGGTCGGTGGTCAGCTTTTCGTGGCCGGACTTATTGGCGTCGCGCTGTTGGGTGGCTTCTTCCAGCTGGGTTTGCAGGCGCTGGCGTTCCAGGTTGGACGCGCTCAGCTCGCTATGCAGGGACTCGGACTGCTCGACGGTCAGGCGTTGCGGGCCGTAGTTCGTTTGCAGGAAGAGCACGCCGCCCGCACCCAGGGCAATTCCCACCAGCAGCAGGACAAGCCAGCGCGGCAGGCGCCGCGTGCGTTGACCGGGTTGGTACACGGAGGGCTTGAATACAGCCCGTTGCGATCTTCCAAACATCCCCATTCCTAGAAAACTTCCTGTGTATGTGCTTGTTCGCGCGGGTGCCCGCGCGCGCCAAAGCGTCAGAGAATACCCCGTTAGCCGGGGCGGTTGGGTGCGCGGACAAGCCTGGTTGCGCACCTTGATATTGTGAAATATGTGAGCGTCAGCGTGCTGCTGCGAGGAGCTCCGCGTCCAGATCGGCAAGCCGTTGCGGGGTGCCGACATCGACCCAGCGGCCGTCGTGGCGTGCGCCGCGCGCCAGGTTTTTGGCCATTGCCTGCCGTAGCAGGGGCGCCAGGGGCGCCGCCGTGCCGCGCTGGACATCCGCGAACAACGAGGGATGGTAGACGCCGATGCCTGCGTAGGTCAAACGCGGCTCGCCGTCGGCATGCAGGACGCCATCGGGCGATAGCCGGAAATCACCGGTCGGGTGCTGCACGGGGTTGTCGACCATCAACAAGCCCACGCCACCATCGGGCACATTGGCCGCCAGGGACGGCGCCAGCGCGGGGTCCCAGTCGCACCAGACGTCGCCGTTCACAACCAGGAACGGCGCATCGCCCAGCAGGGCAAGCGCCTGGGCGATGCCGCCGGCGGTTTCCAGCGCGGTGCTTTCGGCTGAATACCGAATCCGCACGCCGAAAGCACCGCCATCGCCCAGCGCGCGTTCGATCTCGTGGCCCAGCCAGGCATGGTTGATGACGATCTGGCGGATGCCCGCCGCCGCCAGCCGTTCCAAATGCCAGACGATCAGGGGCTTGCCGCCGACCGCCAGCAGGGGCTTGGGCAGCCGATCGGTCAGCGGGCGCATGCGTTCGCCGCGGCCCGCGGCAAGAATCATGGCTTGCATCAAAAGGTGTATCCGACGCTGACCTGGCGGTCGTCCAGTTGGTCGAGCAGGCGCAGAAGGGGCGTGAAAACGCCGTAGCGCTGGGCCACCTGACGGACGTAGCCGTTCATGCGCGGCATGTGGGCCAGGTAATGCGCCTTGCCGTCGCGGTGGTTCAGGCGGGCGAATACGCCCATGATGCGCAGGTTGCGTTGCAGGCCCATCCATTCGTAGGCGCGATGGAATTCGGCAAAGTCGGCGTCCACGGGCAGGCCCGCCGCGCGCGCCATTTCCCAATAGCGGATGGCCCAGTCCAGCTGCTGCGGTTCCTCCCAGGTGGTGCGGGCGTCGGTAACCAATGAGGCCAGGTCATAGGTGATGGGACCCACCAGCGCGTCCTGGAAATCGATGACGCCGGGGTTGGGACCGTACTGCGGCTGGTCGCACACCATCAGGTTGGGCGAATGGAAGTCGCGATGCACCAGTACCTGCGCCTGGCCGCCGTTGCTGGTCGACAGCAGGGCGAAGATCTTTTCCAGGGCGTTGGCGGTCTTGTCGTCCAGCGTGACGCCGTGGTGCTTGTTGACGTACCACTCGGGGAATAGCTTGAGCTCGTCGGCCAGCCGGTTGGTGTCGTACGTGGCCAGGCCGCGGGTGGACGCCTGTTGCAAGCGCACCAGCGCGGCCAGTGCCTCGCGGTACAGCGTTTGCAGTTCGCTATCGGAAATGCCGGCCTGGATGCGCTGATAGTAGGTTTGCTCACCCAGGTCGGACAGCAGCAGCAGGCCCTGGTCCAGGTCCTGTTCCAGCACCTGGGGCACGTTCAGCCCGGCTTCGGCCAGCAGTTGGCCCACGTGCAGGAAGGGGCGGCAGTCTTCGTGCGCCGGCGGCGCGTCCATGACAATCAGGGTGCGCTCGCCGGCGTCCAAACGGAAATAACGGCGAAAACTGGCGTCGGCGGAGGCCGGGCGCAGCGTGTCCACGGCCAGGTTCAAGGCTTTGGGCAGGCTTTCCAGCCAGTTGCGGATCTGCACCAGGCGGGGGTCGTGATCGTTTTTCAAGGAAGATCCGTGTCAGAAGGGCAATATTGCTGAAATTTGCATTCGGCGCACATAAGGCTGGGCGTATGGCGCGGCTTCTCTATAATACCGGCTCGTTTACACCAGCATCGGCCGTTCTCCGCCGCCAATGCCAGGTTTTCCCATCGTCAAAAAGGGCTGTTTTCACTCGTGCGCAAGGTTCGGTGGTTGATCCTCTCTGCTGTCAGCGTGGCCGCCGGAGCCGTCCAGGCTCAAGGCAGCCAAGGTTCGACTCCCGCGGCGTCCGCAGCAACCGCGACCTCCGCGGCCCCCGTGTTGCGTACGTCGCCGGGTCTGCGCATTCACCGCCTGCCCGATGAAAGCATCCCCGCGTACCTGGAAGCCGACAGCATCGAGGGCGACCCCGATTCCGACCTGACCCTGAACGGCAGCGCGCAAGTGCGCCGCATTGATGGCGTCATCAAGGGCGACCGCATCAACTACCGCAAGGACACCGGCGAAGTCGATGTCCAGGGCAGTGCGCGCATGATGCGCGACGGCACCTTGGTGACCGGCCCCAACGCCAAGTTCAATGTCGACAAATATTCAGGCCAGGTCGAAAAGCCCAACTTCTGGATGGGCGCCACCGGCGGCTTCGCCGTTGCCGAACACGCCGACATCTTCAGCAAGTCGCAGATGCGGCTGCATACGGTCACGTACAGCGGCTGCTCGTGCGAAACGCCGTCCTGGTACATCAAGGCCAACACCGTCGACATCGATTTCGACGAAAACGAAGGCGTGGCGCGCAACGGCGTGCTGTATTTCAAGGACGTGCCGATCCTGGCGTCGCCCTACATGACCTTCCCGGTCAAGAAAGAACGCAAGTCGGGCTTCCTGATGCCGACGTACGGCACCACCAGCCAGGGCGGCTTCGACATTTCGCTGCCGTACTACCTGAACCTGGCGCCCAACTATGACATGACGGTCCAGCCGCGCTACTTTTCCAAGCGCGGCATGCAGCTGGGCGGCGAATTCCGCTACCTGGGCTCGTCCTATCTGGGCACCCTGGACGGCACCTACCTGCCTAACGACAACGTCACCAGCGAAGACCGCTGGATGTACTGGTGGCGCCACCAGCAGACGTTCTCGCACGGCTTCTACGCCGACTGGGACATCGCCAAGGTTTCTGACGACGACTACTTCCGCGACATCTCGCAGCTGGGCCTGAACCAGGCGTCGACCACCTACCTGCCGCAGCGCGGTCGAGTGGGCTGGGCCTCCAACTACTGGAGCACGTACGCACAGGTCTACAAGTACCAGACGCTGCAGGATCCGGACGCGCCGCTGGTGCCGCCGTACGACAAGGAACCCGAGTTGTACCTGCGCGGTGCGCGCTATGACTGGGGCGGTTTCGACGTTGACTGGACGTCTACCGCCGTGCGTTTCCGCCGTCCCGATTTCGGCTCGACCGTTCGCTACCCTGACGGCGACCGCTTGCAGTCCTACCCGACGGTGTCGTACCCCATCGTGCGCCCGGGCTGGTTCATCATCCCCAAGGCGGGCGTGAACTACACCCAGTACCAGACCAAATGGTATGGCGTGGATGCGCTGGGCCTGAACGGCGGTTCGGCCGACGGCCTGCCGCGTTCGCAATCGCGCACCGTGCCGATCATGTCGCTGGACGCCGGCCTGATCTTCGAACGCGACACGTCGCTGTTCGGCAAGGCGTCCACGCAAACGCTCGAACCGCGCCTGTACTACCTGCGCGTGCCGTACCGCGACCAGTCCAAGATGCCGGTCTACGACACGTCGCTGGCCGACTTCAGCTTCTCGCAGGCCTTCGAAGAAAACATCTACACCGGCGGCTGGGACCGTATCTCGAACGCCAACCAGCTGACGGCCGCCTTGACCACGCGCTGGCTGGACGCCAATACCGGCTTCGAGCGCATGTCGCTGGCCGTGGCGCAGCGCCTGTATTTTGAAGATCAAAAGGTCACGCTGCCGGGTGAAACGCCGCGTGAAAACGTGCGGTCCGACTTCCTGGTGGGCGCCAGCGCGGCGCTGACCGACACGCTGAGCACCGACGTGGCCGCTCAGTACAATCCTTACCAGAACCAGTGGTCGCGCGGCTTGGTCAGCGCACGCTGGTCGCCGCAGCGCCTGACCACGGTGGCGCTGTCGTATCGTTATCAGCGCGATCCGCAACCGGGCGTTCAGTATCAGCCCCAGGGCCAGAACCAGGTCAGCCTGGCGTTGCAATGGCCGTTCAACAAGCGTTGGTACGGCGTGGGTCGCGTGGATTATTCCTTGCGCTCCGGGCCGTCCAGCACGGTGGCCAACACGACGGAATCTCCCCGTGTCACGCAGGCCATCGCCGGCGTCGAGTACAAGGGCGATTGCTGCTGGGTGGGCCGCGTGGTCTACCAGCGCTATGCTGTATCGGCAACGGACGCGAACTCCGCTGTGTTCTTCCAGCTTGAGCTGACCGGTCTGGGTTCCCTGGGAACCGACCCGATGAACCTGCTGAACAGAAGTATCCCCGGCTACACCAGCATTACACCGCCCGTGCCGGCTGGGACCACATTTGAAAGGTATGAATGATGCGTAGGTTGCACTCTTTGCGCCGCCTGTCCGGCAGTGCGCTGTTGTTGGCCTTATGCGCCGGCCTTCCCGCCGCGCACGCGGCCGAGCCAACAGGCCGGGCCGCGAACAATGGCGCCAAGGCCGCGCCCGCCGCTCAGAAAACCACGCCAGCGCCCAAGGGCGAGCAGTTCGTGGACGGCATCGCGGCCGTGGTCGACAAGGACGTGATCACGTTGCGCGAACTGCGCGACGCGTCCATCCGCATTTCGACCGAGCTGAAATCGCGCGGCATCCAGGTGCCCGACGACCAGACCTTGCAGCATCAAGTGTTGCAGCGCCTGATCATGGAACGCGTGCAACGCCACGAAGCCGACCGGCTTGGCATTCGCGTGGACGATGCCCAGGTGGACCAGGCCATCCAGACCATCGCGGCGCGCAACAAGATCAGCGTGGCGCAACTGCGCGGCGAAATCGAAAAGTCAGGCACCAATTGGGATGCCTACCGCAAGTCGCTGCGTGACGAGATCCGCACGGATCGCTTGCGCCAGCGCGCGGTGGATTCCACCATCGTCATTTCCGACACCGAGGTCGACGCGTTCCTGAAGGACCAGCGCCGCAACCCGGCGTTTGGCGCCGCGCCGCAAGCGCAGCAGCAGCCACAACCGCAGGCGCAGCCCGAGCCCGCGCCCGAGCAGGCCGCCGCGCCTTCCGGGCCGATGCTGTACGCGCTGGCCCAGATTCTGGTGCGCGTGCCGGAAGGCTCCACCCCGGAACAGCTGGCGGTGCTGCGCAAGAAGGCCGAAGACATCCTGGCGCGCGCCAAGCGCGGCGACGATTTCGCCAGCCTGGCGGCAGCATCGTCGGATGGCCCCGAAGCCTTGCAAGGCGGCGTGATGGGCGTGCGTCCGCTGGACGGCTGGCCCGACCTGTTCGTCAAGGCCATCGGCAATCTGCAAAAGGGCCAGGTCAGCAACCTGATCCAAAGCGGCAACGGCTTCCACATCATCAAGGTGATGGACCGCGGCACGGCCCAGCCGGCGCCTGGCCGCACCGCGCGCACGCCGGCCCCCACGCCGGCACCGCAGCCCGCCGCGCGTCCGCAAGCGCCCGCGCAGCAAGGCCCGACCAAGGTCATGCAGACCCGCGCGCGCCACATCCTGATCAAGACGTCCACCGTCATGAGCGACGAAACCGCGCGCCAGCGCCTGGAACAGGTGCGCCAGCGCCTGGTGTCGGGCGGCGCCAAGTTTGAAGACATGGCGCGTCAGTATTCGCAGGACGCCACCGCGCCGCAGGGCGGCGAACTGGGATGGCTGAACCCGGGTGAAACCGTGCCGCCGTTCGAAGCCGCCATGAACGCGCTGAAGCCGGGCGAAATCAGCCCGCCGATCCAGTCGCCCTTTGGCTGGCACCTGATTGAAGTCGAAGAACGCCGCGAACACGACGCCACCGACGACCTGGCCCGCATGAAGGCGCGCCAGATTCTGTTCGAGCGTCGCGCCCAGCCTGCTTTTGAAGACTGGCTGGAGCAATTGCGTGCTCAGGCTTACGTCGACAACCGGCTTGAAAAGCAGCAAAAGATCCAGCAGAACAACCGCTAAACGCATTACGGGCTTTTCATGTCTCAACACCAGGCGCGCAAGCGCTTCGGCCAGAACTTCCTGACCGACGAAAGCGTCGTCGAGTCCATCGTCCGGGCGGTTGGCCCCGCCCGTGACGATGCCGTGGTCGAAATCGGCCCAGGGTTATCTGCCTTGACCCGGCCGCTGCTAGAGCGTCTGGACCATCTCACCGCCGTGGAAATCGACCGCGACCTGGCCGCGCGCCTGCGCAAGCAGTTTGATGCGTCGCGCCTGACCGTGGTCGAAGCCGACGCGTTGACGGTGGATTTCTCGCAATTCGGTAGCGCGCTGCGCGTGGTGGGCAATCTGCCCTACAACATTTCCAGCCCGCTGCTGTTCCATCTGATGACGTGGGCCGACCACATCCGCGACCAGCATTTCATGTTGCAGCGCGAGGTCATCGACCGCATGGTGGCGCAAGCGGGCTCCGGCGATTTCAGCCGCTTGTCCGTGATGTTGCAGTCGCGCTATCGCATGCACAAGCTGTTCGATGTGCCGCCCGAAGCGTTCGATCCGCCGCCCAAGGTGGTGTCGGCCATTGTGCGCATGGTGCCGCTGCCGGCCGACCGCCTGCAACCGGTCAGCGTGCGTGCCTTTGAAACCGTGGTGGCGCGCGCCTTTTCGCAGCGCCGCAAGATGCTGCGTCGCGTGTTGGCCGACTGGGCGCCGCAAGTGCCCTGGGAAGCGCTGGACATTGCGCCGACCGCGCGCGCCGAGGATATTTCGGTGGACCGGTATATCCGCCTGTCGGATGCGCTGGTGGCAGCGGGCCTGCTTCAATAAGCGCAAAGCGCGCAGCGCTTCAAGCGGGCGTGGCGCGTGTCACGCAATGCAAGCGTGGCGCATGCCACGCTATCCGCGCCAGGCGCATCACAACATCCGTTTTTGCGCGGCCATCCATAGCTGCATGACGTCGCGCGCACGCTCGGCAAGCAGCTTTTCCGCGTCGGCCAGTGCTTGTTGCAACGTGATGGGACCGGGCGCCAAACTAAAGGCGGCGCTGATGCCGCCGGCGTGCAGCGCTTCGTAGCCCTCACCCAACGACCCCGCCAGCGCCACCACCGGCACGCCGGCCTGCTGCGCGATCTTGGCCACGCCCGCCGGGGTTTTGCCGCGCAGCGTTTGCGCGTCCATGCGGCCTTCGCCGGTGAACACCAGCGTGGCGCCTTCGATGGCGTCGGCCAGGCCGCCAAGCTCGGCCACAATTTCCACGCCCGGGCGAAAGTGCGCCTGTAAGAACGCCTTGGCCGCAAAGCCCAGGCCACCCGCCGCGCCCGCGCCGGGTTCGTTGCGATGGTCCACGCCCAGGTGGCGCGCGCACACATCGGCAAAATTGGACAGCATCTGGTCCAGCGCCAATACCTGTTCCGGCGTGGCGCCTTTTTGCGGCCCGAACACGTGCGATGCGCCATGCGGGCCGCACAGCGGATTGTCGACGTCTGACGCGATATCGATGTGGATCCTGGCCAGGCGCGGATCCAGTCCGCGCGTGTCGATGGCGGCCAACTTGCCCAGCGCGCCGCCACCGGGCGGCAGGCTGTTGCCGCCCGCGTCCAGCAGGCGCACGCCCAGCGCCGTCAGCATGCCGGCGCCCGCGTCGTTGGTGGCGGACCCGCCCAAGCCCAGGATGATGCGCGTGGCGCCCGCGTTCACGGCCGCCAGCATCAGCTCGCCCACGCCGTGGCTGCTGGCGCGCATCGGGTCACGCTTGGACGGCGAGATCAGTTCCAGCCCCGCCGCGGCCGCCATTTCGATCACGGCCGTGCCGTCTTCCAGCAGGCCCCACACGGCATCGACCTTGTAGCCCAGCGCGTCGTTCACCGTCAGCTGCTGTTCCTTGCCGCCGGTGGCGGCCAGCACGGCTTCGACCGTGCCTTCGCCGCCGTCGGCCATGGGCACGCATATCGTGTGGGCGCCGGGGCAGGCGGCTTTCACGCCGCGCGCAATGGCCGCCGCCGCGTCGGGGGCGGACACGCTTTCCTTGAAGGAGTCGGGAGCAATGACGATTTTCACGGGTTGGGGTCGCCTCGTAATCGGTGGGAGTCAGGGCTGGAGTAACCGCTGGAATAACTGCTGGAGCAAGGGCCATGATACCCGCGCCGACGCAGGCGGCGTACCATAGCGCTTTCGTTGTTTTTGCGAGAGTGGACCGTCATGCCTGTATTGCGCCGCACCAAAATTGTTGCCACCTTGGGGCCTTCGACTTCGACGCCCGAACGCATTGAAGCGCTGATCCGCGCCGGCCTTGACGTGGCCCGTTTGAACTTCTCGCACGGCAGCGCGGACGACCACCGCGACCGCGCGCGCCTGGTGCGCGACATTGCCGCCAAGCAGGGCCGTTTCGTCGCCATCATGGGCGACCTGCAAGGCCCCAAGATCCGTATCGCGCGCTTCACCGACAAGCTGGTGCAACTGCACGTCGGCCAGCCATTCACGCTGTCGCGCGTGCATCCCAAGGATGCGGGCACGGCCAGCATCGTCGGCATCGATTACCCGGAACTGGTCACGGATTGCCGCGTGGGCGACGAACTGCTGCTGGACGATGGCCGTGTCGTGCTGGTGGTGGACCGCGTCGAAGGCGATGAAGTCCACACCACCGTTACGGTGGGCGGCCCGCTGTCGAACAACAAGGGCATCAACCGCCGTGGCGGCGGCTTGTCCGCGCCCAGCCTTACCGACAAGGACCGCGTCGACATCAAGCTGGCGGCCGAAATGGAACTGGATTACGTGGCCGTGTCGTTCCCGCGCTATGGCAGCGACATCGACGAAGCCCGCGCCCTGTTGGCCGAGGCCGGCAGCCAGGCATGGATCATCGCCAAGATCGAACGCGCCGAAGCCGTGGCCGACGACGAAGCGCTGGACTCGCTGATTCGCGCCAGCGATGGCGTGATGGTGGCGCGCGGCGACCTGGGCGTGGAAGTGGGCGACGCCGAACTCGTCGGCATCCAGAAGCGCATCATCCAGCACGCGCGCACGCTGAATAAGGTGGTCATCACCGCGACGCAGATGATGGAATCCATGATCTCCAGCCCCATGCCCACGCGCGCCGAAGTGTCGGACGTGGCCAACGCGGTGCTGGACTACACCGACGCCGTGATGCTGTCGGCGGAAAGCGCCTCGGGCCAGTATCCCGTTGAAACCGTGCAAGCCATGGCGCGCGTTTGCCTGGGCGCGGAAAAGCACCCGACGTCCACGGTGTCGCATCACCGCATGGGCGAGACCTTCACGCGCTGCGATGAAACCATTGCGCTGGCGGCCATGTACGCGGCCAACCACTTTCCGGGTGTCAAGGCCATCATCGCCTTGACCGAGAGCGGGCACACGCCGCTGATCATGTCGCGCATTCGTTCGGGCGTGCCGATCTACTGCTACAGCCCGCACAGCCTGACGCAGAACCGCGTGGCGATGTTCCGGGGCGTCTACACCATTCCGTTCGCGCCGTCGGACTACGAACCGGCCGAACTCAGCGAGGCCGCCATCGACGAACTGCGCAAGCGCAACCTGGTCAAGACGGGCGACTGGGTCATCCTGACCAAGGGCGATTTCTACCGCGACAGCGGCGGCACCAACGGCATGAAGATCCTGCTGGTGGATTGATTCGGGCTGGTGGGGCCGCGACCCGGCCCCGCACGCCCGGGCCGGCTTTCAGCCAAAGAACCAGTAGCACACGCCGATGGCGGCCATCACGCCGGCCGCATCGGCGACCAGCGCGCAGCCCACCGCGTGGCGCGCGCGTAATATCCCCACCGACCCGAAGTACACCGCCAGCACGTAGAAGGTGGTTTCGGTGCTGCCCTGCATCACGGCCGACAGCAGGGCGGGGAAGCTGTCCACGCCGAAATGCGTCATGGTTTCCAGCATCATCGCGCGCGCCGCGCTGCCGGAAAACGGCTTGACCAGCGCGGTCGGCAGCGCGTCGACAAAGCGCGTGTCCCACCCGGCTTGCAGCGCCAGCCAGCGGATGCCGTCCAGCAGAAAATCCAGCGCGCCCGATGCGCGCAGCACCCCCACCGCGCACAGCATGGCCACCAGATACGGCAGCAGGCTCTTGGCAATGTCGAAGCCTTCCTTGGCGCCCTCGATGAACGTTTCGTAGACCGGCACCTTTTTCCAGGCGCCCACGACCATGAACGCCAGCAGGATGCCGAACAGCGCCAGGTTGCCCATCACGGACGATAACGATGCGATGGCCGCGGCCGACATGCCGGCCAGCAGCGCCATGAAGCCGCCCATGAGCAAGGCCGCGCCGCCCAGCCACAGCATCACCACCGGGTCGGTCAGCCGCAGGCGCTGGCACACGGCCACGGCCAGAAAGCCCGCCAACGTGGACGCGCTGGTTGCCAGCAGGATGGGCAGGAATACCAGCGTGGGGTCGGCCGCGCCCTGCTGCGCGCGGAACATGAACAGCGTGACGGGCAGCAGCGTCAGCGATGACGCGTTCAGCACCAGGAACAGGATCTGCGCGTTGCTGGCGGTTTCAGGCGTGGGATTCAGGGATTGCAGTTCGCGCATGGCGCGCAGGCCGATGGGGGTGGCGGCGTTGTCCAGCCCCAGACCGTTGGCCGCGAAGTTCAGCGTGATCAGACCGATGGCGGGGTGATTGCGCGGCACGCCGGGCATCAGGCGGGCGAACAGCGGCCCCAGCAGGCGCGCCAGCTTTTCCACCAGCCCGGCGGCTTCGGCGATGCGCAGGAAGCCCAGCCACAAGGTCAGCGTGCCGAACAGCAGCACCATCACTTCGACCGACACGCGCGCCATGTCGAACAGGCTGGCCACCATCAGGCGAAAGACGTCGGGGTCTCCAATGGCCAGCCAGCGGTACAGCGCGGCGGCGGCGGCGGTCAGGAAGAAGCCCAGCCAGAGTTTGTTCAGCATGCGTGACGATGCCCGGACAGCGGTTGATTGCGCACCAGCGCGGGGACGCTCATTGTCGCAGAGTCAGCCCTGGCCAGCTTGGCCGCGCGGCGCCAATTCTGGTACTTTGGGCCGAACCGCCCTAGGGCCATAACAGTGAGGGACACTCATGGATTTCAATGCCTGGCGCCGTCGCCGCATCTCGGAACCCGCGTACCGCTGGGCGCGCAACGCCTTGCCCCCCATGTCGGCCACCGAGCGCGAGGCCATCGAGGCCGGAGACACCTGGTGGGACGCCGACCTGTTCACCGGCAACCCCAACTGGCGCAAGCTGCTGGACGTGCCCGCCGCCACCCTCACCCCCGAAGAGCAGGCGTTTATCGATGGCCCGGTGGCGCAGCTGTGCGGCATGCTGGACGAATGGGACATCACCTGGAACCGGCGCGATCTGCCACCGCAGGTCTGGAGCTTTCTGAAATCGCAGCGCTTTTTCGGCATGATCATTCCGCGGCGCTATGGCGGGCTGGGCTTTTCCCCGTACGCGCATTCCGAAGTGGTGCGCCGCATATCGGCCTATTCCATCACGGCGGGCGTGACCGTCATGGTGCCCAATTCACTGGGCCCCGGCGAACTGCTGATGCAGTTCGGCACGCCCGCGCAGCGTGATTACTGGTTGCCGCGCCTGGCCGATGGCCGCGAGGTGCCGTGCTTCGGGCTGACCAGCCCCGAGGCGGGCTCGGATGCCGCGTCCATGGTGGACACCGGCGTCGTCTGCCGCCAGGTGGTCGATGGCCGCGAACTGATCGGTATCCGGCTCAACTGGCACAAGCGCTACATCACGCTGGGGCCGGTGGCCACGGTGTTGGGGCTGGCGTTCAAGATGTCAGACCCCGACGGCATTCTGGGCGGCCCGGCAGACATCGGCATTTCGGTGGCGCTGGTGCCCACCGAGGCGCCGGGCGTGGAAATTGGCCGACGCCATCTGCCGGCCATGCAGGTGTTTCAGAACGGCCCGAACAAAGGGCGCGATGTGTTCGTGCCGCTGGATGCGCTGATCGGCGGCGAGGCCCGCGCCGGCCAGGGCTGGAAGATGCTGATGAGCGCGTTGGCCGCCGGGCGCGGCATTTCGCTGCCGTCGCTGTCGGCCGCCGCCGCCGTCATGTGCGCGCACACCACCGGCATGTACGCGCGGGTGCGTGAGCAGTTCGGCATCCCCATCGGCAAGTTCGAAGGCGTGCAGGAACAGCTGGCCCGGCTGGCGGGCAACGCCTATCTGGTTGAGGCGGCGCGCCGCCTGACCTGCGCCGCGCTGAACCAGGATGTAAAGCCGGCCGTCGTGTCCGGCATCATGAAATACCACGCCACCGAGCGCATGCGCGATTCGGTCAACGCCGCGATGGACGTGCACGCGGGCCGCGCGGTCATCGACGGCCCCAGCAACTACCTGGGCGCGCTGTACCGCGCGGTGCCCATCGCCATCACGGTCGAAGGCGCCAACATCCTGACGCGCAACCTCATCATCTTCGGGCAGGGCGCCATCCGCGCGCATCCCTATCTGATGCCCGAAATGCTGGCGCTGGCCAACCCCGACGAAGAACGCGGTATCGAGGTGTTCCATGACGTGTTCTGGCGCCATCTGCGGCACGCCGGCAAGAACACGCTGCGTGCGATCGGGCGCGCCTGGTCGGGCGCCTTGCTGGCGCCGTCGCCGGTGTCCGGCCCCACGGCCGGGCATTACCGGCGGCTGGGACGCTATGCGTCCGGCTTTGCGCTGTTGGCCGACGCCACGTTGGCGCAATTGGGTGGCGGGCTGAAGCGGCGCGAAATGATCTCGGCGCGGCTGGGCGATGTGTTGTCGCAGCTTTACCTGCTGTCGGCGGTGCTCAAGCGTTGGGAAGACGAAGGCCGCAAGCACGACGATCTGCCGCTGGTGCATTGGTGCATGGAACAGGGCTACGCCAGCATCGAGAAAAGCCTGGATGACGTACTGCGCAACCTGCCGGGCCGCGTGCTGGCGTGGGGCCTGCGCGCCGCCATCCTGCCGTGGCGCCTGGCACGCGGGCCGAACGACGCCTTGACGCGCGCCTGCGCCGACCTGCTGTTGAAGCCATCACCCACGCATGACCGGCTGGCGGCCGATCTGCATCGCGAGCCGGGCAGCGGCGCGGGGGCTGGCGTACTGCTGGGCGGCGGCCGCGCGGGTATCGACCCCTTGGCGGATCTGACCCGCGCCTTCGCGCTGGTTGAAGCGGTGCAGCCCATCCGCGACCGCCTGCGCCAGTCGAACGTGCGCAATTGGCGCCAGGCGCATCAGCTGGGCGCCATCACGGACGCCCAGGCCGCGCAGCTGGAGGCGGCGGACGCGATGGTGTCCAAGGTCTTGCAGGTGGATGACTTTGCGCCGCAAGAGCTGTCGCCCCAGGCGGCAAGCCCTGATTCGACGTCCGCTTCCGACCAGGCCCCGGAACCCGACGCTTAGTCGTCGGCGTTCGGATCCATGCCCGGAAACAGGACTTCAGTGAAGCCGAACTTCGTGAAATCCTGAATGCGCGACGGGTACAGGCGGCCGATCAGGTGGTCGCATTCGTGCTGCACCACGCGGGCATGAAAGCCTTCGGCTTCGCGCTCGATCAACTGGCCATACGGGTCGCGGCCGCTGTAGCGGATGTGGCGATAGCGCGGCACCAGCCCGCGCAGGCCGGGCACCGACAGGCAGCCTTCCCAGCCGTCTTCCATCTCGTCCGACAGCGGCGTGATGACCGGGTTGCACAAGATGGTCTGCGGCACGGGGGGCGCGTCGGGATAGCGGTCGTTGCGGTCAAAGCCGAAGATCACCAATTGCAGGTCCACGCCGATCTGCGGCGCCGCCAGCCCCACGCCTTGCGCGGCCGCCATGGTTTCAAACATGTCGTCGATCAGGGCGTGCAGCTCGGGCGTGTCGAATGTATCGACGGGTGGGGCCGCGCGCAGCAGGCGCGGGTCGCCCATTTTCAGGATGGGGTGGATCATGGCGGTACGCGTCAGTCCTGACGGCCTTTCTTCTGGATGAACTCGATCTTGTAGCCGTCCGGGTCTTCCACAAAGGCGATCACGGTCTTGCCGTGCTTCATCGGACCGGCTTCGCGGGTGACCTTGCCGCCGCGTTCCTTGACCTTGTCACAGGCTTCGTAGGCGTTGTCCACTTCCAGCGCGATGTGGCCGTAGCCGTTGCCCAGGTCGTACTTTTCGGTGTCCCAGTTGTGGGTCAGTTCGATGACCGCGCCTTCGGATTCGTCTTGATAACCCACGAAGGCCAGCGTGAACTTGCCTTCCGGGTAGTCGTTGCGGCGCAGCACGCGCATGCCGAGCACGTTGGTGTAGAAATCGATGGATTTATCAAGGTTGCCGACTCGCAGCATGGTGTGGAGCATACGCATGGAGATCTTCCTTAGGCGATGAGGGGTTGTGGCAGGAACCCGGGGTTGCCCGAGTGTTGCCGCGTAATGCCGATGTCGCGCAGTGCGCCGCCCATGGCGGCGACCGCCTGCCGCATCTGGTCCGCGCCAAAGGCGCCGATGCAGCCGACCCGGAACGTGGGTTGTTCGGTGTTGAAGAAATTACTGAGCACGTAGCCGCGCGCCTTCAGGGCGTCCACGAACAATTGCAGATGCCAGTTCGGGGAATCCGGCGCATGCACGTTGACGACGATGGGGCCTTGCAGATCGCGCGACAGGTAGGGCGTCAGGCCCAGTTCGCTGACGCCATCATAAAGCGTGCGCATGTTGGCCGTGTAACGCGCCAGCCGCGCCTCGCGGCCTTCCTGGCGGTACAGGTCCAGCGCCACGGCCAGCGCCGCCAGCGTGGGTGCGGGCGGCGTGAAGCGCGGGCCGGCATTGGGCGCCAGCGTGTGTTGATAGATGTCGGCCAGGTCCAGCGACCAGCTGCCCGCGTTGCCGCGCGCGGCCTCCAGGCGGTCGCGGCGGGCCACGACGAACGCGGCGCCGGGCAGCCCTTCCAGGCATTTATTGGCCGTCAGCACCACGGCATCCACGGCGGGCAGGGAGGAGACATCCAGCGGCAACGCCCCGAAGGCGGATACCGCGTCGACGATGACGCGGCGGCCCAGCGCGTGGGCAATGCGCGCCAACGCCGGCACGTCGTGGCAGATGCCGCTGCCCGTTTCACTATAGACCAGCGCCAGGTGCGTCAGCGTGGGGTCTTGTTCCAGCGCGGCGGCCACGGCGGCCGGGTCCAGGCGTTCGGTGGCGCCCACCGCCAGCGGCACGGCGATGCGTCCGGCGTCGCTGGCCAACTTTTGCAGGCGCGCCGCGTACGCGCCGGTGGACGGCGCCAGCAGGCGGCCGCCGGGCGGCACGAAGGTGCGCACGGCGGCTTCCACCGCAAAGTGGCCGCAGCCGGGCAGCGCCATTGCCACGTGCTCGTCGGCCGAGCCCTGGGCCACCTGCAAGACGCCGTCGCAGACCTGTCGGTAGGCTGCGCGGAAATCGTTGTCCCACGGCGCGTAGTCTTGCGCCATGGCGGCCTTCACCCGCGCGTCGGTCGTGACCGGGCCAGGAATCAGCAGCAACATTGTCTTGTCTCCAGTGCGCCTCAGAACTGAGGCAGCGAAGCGGGGTCGTGGCGCCGCAGGACGTTCTTGGCGTCTTCGAAGTCGGGAAGGATCTGGCCGACTTCGCGCCAGAAGTCCTGACTGTGGTTCATCTCGCGCAGATGCGCAAGCTCGTGCGCGATGACGTAGTCGATGATGCCGGGCGCGAAATGGATCAGGCGCCAGTTCAGCATGATGTTGCCGTCGCTGGTGCAGGAGCCCCAGCGCGTGGCGGCGGACGACAGCCGCCAGCGGCGGATCTTCAAGCCGCTGATTTGCAGGAAATGCGCCAGCCGCGCGCCGAACCAGGCGCCCGCGCGCTGCTGTAGCCAGGCTTGCGCGGCGTCGCGGATGCGGCTTTGGTCGGCCGTGGACGGCAGCGCCAGCCACAGCGTGTCGCCGTCCTCGGGCGCGTCGGCATCGCCCGACAGGCGCGACTGGCGGCTGTCGCCGCCTACGCCGATCAGGATGCGCTTGCCCAGGTAAGGCAGTTCGCCGCCCGCCTGCCAGCGCGTGTGCGCCATGGCCAGCTGCTGCTTGCGGGCGTGCCATTCGCGCAGCTTGGTGACGATCCAGCGCGCTTTCTCGCGGACCGCGTCGTCGATCTGCGTCAGCGTGACCCAGCTGGGCGCGGTGACCCGCAGGCCGTCGTCGGTGATGACAAAGCCAATGCTGCGCCGGCGCGAACGCAGCAGCACGAAGCCGATGGGCTGTTGGTCGGTGGGAATTTCGCGCCAGCGCGCGCCGGGCGGCAGCGGGTCGGGGCAGGGCGTGGGCACGCGCGAGGCGGCATTGGGCGACAGCGTCAGCAGCGGCTCGCCCTTGCCGGCATCGCCTTGAGAGGCGTCGGGGAACAAGTTCACCGGTGTGACAGGCTGGGGCTGGGGCTGGGGCTGCTGAGGCTGCGGTTCAAGCCTGGGCTGCGGCCGCGGCTTCGGCGTGGCGATCAGCGGCGACGCGCCGTGGGGCGCGTCGTGTTCTTGCATGTCGAACAAGAGTTCGAGCTGATCAGTGCTGGGCATACCTTTCAGGATTCAGACGCCGCATTTCCCCTTCGATCCATTCCTGAACCTTCTGGTTCAGTTCGTCGGGGGAGAGTCCTTTGGATTCTATCGCGGGACCGATCGACAGGGTGACCAGGCCGGGATATTTGACGAAAGCGTTGCGCCGCCAGCACTCGCCGGCGTTGTGCGCCACCGGAATAACCACCGCGCCGGTGCGCGAGGCCAGCAGCGCTCCGCCCATCTTGAAGCGCGCCGTCTTGCCCGGCGGCACGCGCGTGCCCTCGGGAAACAGCAGCGGCCAGCGGCCTTCGTCCATGCGCGTCTGGCCCTGCTTGACCACTTGGTCGAAGGCGTCGCGGCCCTTCGAGCGGTCAATGGCAATCATGCGCAGCAGCGCCAGGCCCCAGCCGAAGAACGGCACCATGTGCAGTTCTTTCTTGTAGACGAAGCACACTTCGCGCGGCATGTGCGCGGGAAAGAACAGCGTTTCCCAGGCCGACTGGTGCTTGGACAGGATCACCGCCGGGCCGTCGGGCAGGTTTTCCCAGCCCTTGACCTGCCAGCGGATACCGCAGAACACCTTGGCGCCCCAGATGGCCAGGCGCGGCCAGCCCACCGTCAGCTTGTAGCGCCAATGCAGCGGCAGCGGCGCCCACAGGATGCACAGGAACGCGTAGGGAATGACCGTGATGGCCAGGAACAGGAAATACAGCAGCGAACGTAGCCGGGCCATTGAATCAATTGTCCTGAAGCAGAATGTCGACCACGGCCGACAGGTCTTCGCAGACCCGGGTGTTCTCGGGCAGGCCGCCCTTGGCCAGCGTCTTCTTGCCGTTGCCGGTGTGCACCAACCACGGCGCGCAGCCCACGGCCGCCGACGCTTGCAGATCGCGCAGCGAATCGCCCACCGCCGGCACGCCGGCCAGGCTGATGTCGTAGCGATGGCCGATCTGTTCGAACAGGCCCGGGCGCGGCTTGCGGCAGGTGCAGTTGTCATCCGGCCCGTGCGGGCACAGGAACACGGCGTCGATCGTGCCGCCCACGGCGGCCAGTTCGCGCCGCATCTTGGTGTGGATGGCGGTCAGCGTGTCCATGTCGAACAGGCCGCGCGCCAGGCCCGACTGGTTGCTGGCCACCACCACTTTCCAGTCGGCCTGCGTCAGCCGCGCAATGGCTTGCAGGCTGCCGGGCAGGGCGATCCATTCGTCGGGATTCTTGACGAACGCATCGCTGTCCTGATTGATGACGCCGTCGCGGTCTAGGATGATCAGTTTCACTGTGCCAGCCTGGAAATGTCGGCCACCTGGTTCATCAGGCCATGCAGCTGGCTCAACAACGCCAGCCGGTTGGCGCGCACGGCCGGGTCTTCGGCCATGACCATGACGTCGGCAAAGAAGGCGTCCACCGGTTCGCGGGCTTGCGCCAGCGTGGACAGGCTGCCGGCAAAGTCGCCGGCGGCCAACTGGGCTTCGGCTTGCGGGCGCAGCGTGGCGACCGTGGCGGCCAAGGCCTTTTCAGCCGGCTCCACCAGCGCGGCGTCGTTCACCGAACCGATCTCGCCTTCAGCCTTTTTCAGCAGGTTGCCGATACGCTTGTTGGCGGCGGCCAGGCTGGCGGCTTCGGGCAGTTGCGCGAATGCGGCGGCGGCGCGCACGCGTTCGGCCACCTGATGCAGCGGGGGCGTCAGCGCAATCACGGCTTCCACCGCGTTGCGGTCGAAGTCGTTGATGAGCTGGTTGCGATAGCGCTCGTAGATGAAGGTGCGCACTTCGGCCAGCGTGTCGGCGGGAATCTTCCCGGCGGGGAAGGTGCCGGCGGCCAGGGTCAACAGGCCGTCGAGCGACAGCGGGCCGTCCTGGCTGACCTTCAGCCAGCCGCCGGCCGCCAGTTGTTCAAACGCGCTGATCAGGCCCAGCGCCGCGCGGCGCAGGCCGAAGGGGTCGCGCTCGCCCGTGGGCGCCAGGCCGATGGCCCAGATGCCGACCATCGTTTCCACGCGCTCGGCGATGAACAGCGTGGCGGCGGTCAGCGTGTCTTGCGTGACGGGGGCGTCGTAGCGGTTGCGGTATTGCGTGCGCAGCGCTTGCACGACGCTGTCCGGCTCACCGTCGCCGGCTGCGTAGTAAGCGCCCATGATGCCTTGCAGCTCGGGGAATTCGCCCACCATGTTCGAACCCAGGTCGGCCTTGGCCAGCATGGCGGCGCGGTCAGCGGCGGCAACGTCGCCGCCCAGCTGTTCGGCCACGCCGCGCGCGATGGCGCGCACGCGTTCGACGCGTTCAAGCTGGGTGCCCAGCTTGTTGTGATAAACGATGGAACCCAGCTGCTCCACGCGCGAAGCCAGCGGCGTCTTGCGATCGGTTTCGAAGAAGAACTGCGCGTCGGCCAGGCGCGGGCGGACCACGCGCTGGTTGCCTTCGACGATATTCACCGGGTTGTCCGTGTGCATGTTGCTCACGATCAGGAAGCGGTGCGTCAGGCGGCCGGTGGCCGGGTCGAACAGCGGGAAGTACTTCTGGTTCAGCCGCATGGTCAGGATCAGGCATTCCTGCGGCACTTGCAGGAACTGCTCTTCAAACTGGCCCACGTAGACGGTGGGGTGTTCGACCAGCGCCGTCACTTCGTCCAGCAGCGCGGCCACTTCCGGGTCATCGCCCAGCGTGGCCGACAGGCGGCCGGCGTGGTCCAGCAACTGACGCTGGATCTCATCGCGGCGGCCTTCGAAGGACGCCACGACGCGGCCTTTTTCCGCCAGCGTGGCGGCGTAGGAATCGGCATCGGCAAACGAGACCGGACCGGCGGACATGAAGCGGTGGCCCAGCGTGTCGCGGCCGGCCTGCATGCCTAGCGTGGACACGGGCACCACGTCGGCGCCGAACAGGGCGACCAGGCCATGCGCCGGGCGCACGAACTTGACGGTGGTGACGCCGTCGGCCAGCTGATAGCGCATCACCTTGGGAATCGGCAGGCTGTTCAACGCCGTGTCGATGCCTTCCTGCAAACCGGCAGCCAGCGACGAACCGGTGGCGGTGCCGCGGGCAACCAGGTAGTCCTGCTTGCCGTCGGACTCGCGGTCCAGCGTGGACAGGTCTATGTTCTCCAGGCCCTTGGCGGCCAGCTTCTTTTGCAGTGCGGGCGTGGCCTTGCCGTCTTCGGTCAGGCCGATCTTGGCGGGCATCAGCTTTTCGGCATAGGGCTGGTCGGGCGCCTGCGCCAGCACGGCGGACAGGTGCACGGCCAGCCGGCGCGGCGTGGAATACGCGGTCACGGCGCAGCCTTCGGCCAACAGGCCGTGGCGTTCCAGCGTGGCGCGCACGCCTTCGGCAAAGGCCTGGCCCAGCTTTTGCAGGGCCTTGGGCGGCAGTTCTTCGGTCAGCAGTTCGACCAGCAGAGGGCGGATGTTCGTCGTCATTTATGCTGCCTCCCCGGCGGCCTGGTTGCGGCGCAGCATGGGAAAGCCCAGTCGTTCGCGGGAATCGAAATAAGCCTGCGCGACGGCGCGCGACAGGTTGCGGATGCGGCCGATGTAGGCGGCGCGCTCGGTCACGCTGATCGCGCCGCGCGCGTCCAGCATGTTGAAGGTGTGCGCGGCTTTCAGCGCGGCCTCGTAGGCCGGCAGCGCCAGGGGCACTTCCATCAGGCGCTTGGCCTCGGCTTCGTAGTCGTTGAAGTGCGCAAACAGCATGTCGGCCGACGAGTGCTCGAAGTTGTAGGTCGACTGCTCGACCTCGTTCTGGTGGAACACGTCGCGGTACAGCACGCGGTTGCCGTTGGCGCCTTCGGTCCAGACCAGGTCGTAGACGCTTTGCACGTCTTGCAGGTACATGGCCAGGCGTTCCAGGCCGTAGGTGATTTCACCGGTGGTGGGGGTGCAATCCAGCCCGCCCACCTGCTGGAAGTACGTGAATTGCGTGACTTCCATGCCGTTCAGCCAGACCTCCCAGCCCAGGCCCCAGGCGCCCAGCGTGGGGTTTTCCCAGTCGTCTTCCACAAAGCGGATGTCGTGTTGGGTGGGGTCGATGCCCAGCGCCTTCAGCGAACCGATGTACAGGTCAAGGATGTCGGGCGGCGCGGGCTTGAGCACCACCTGGTACTGGTAATAGTGCTGGAGACGATTGGGGTTTTCGCCGTAGCGGCCATCCTTGGGGCGGCGCGAGGGCTGTACGTAGGCGGCGCGCCACGGCTCCGGGCCGATCGCGCGCAGGAACGTGGCCGTGTGCGAGGTACCGGCGCCGACTTCCATGTCGTAGGGTTGCAGCAGGGCGCAACCCTGCTTGTCCCAGTATTCCTGGAGCGTAAGGATGATTTGCTGAAAGGTGAGCATAGGATTCTTGGAATTCGACCGCCGGGCAAGGCCTGCCGTGGGCGTGGGAAACCGGGCATTTTAACTGGCCCGGGGCCGTCCCGTTTGGCGGGCGCCGCCGCGCGGTTACATCTATGTCCTGGTGGCATCCCCCGGGCGGGCCAGGTGTGCCCCTGGCGGACGCTTGGGGGCGGCCTCGCTGCGCCTGCAAACCAATGGTCGTATGATTCCGGGTTACGTCCCAAGTCTTATATAAAACCCGGAACCCGATTCCGAGAAATCCCGGAAGGAGCAGTCCTATGTCAGACCTGATCACGGTGGAAGTCACCGACGGCATCCAGATCATCACGATCAACCGCCCCGAAGCCAAGAACGCCATCAACCTGGAAACCGCCCAGGCCATGGCCGCCGCGCTGGACCAGCTGGACAGCCGCGACGACATCCGCATCGGCATCCTGACGGGTGGCGGCGGCACGTTCTCGTCGGGCATGGACTTGAAGGCATTCGCCAAATCCGGGCAGCGCCCCTACGTTGAAGGCCGTGGTTTTGCCGGCCTGAACGAACGCCCGCCCAAGAAGCCGCTGATCGCCGCCGTGGAAGGCTACGCGCTGGCCGGTGGCTGCGAAATGGCCTTGGCTTCCGACCTGATCGTGGCCGCCAACAACGCCAAATTCGGCCTGCCGGAAGTCAAGCGCGGCCTGGTGGCAGGCGCCGGCGGCATGCTGCGCCTGCCGCGCCGCCTGCCGTACCACATCGCCATGGAAGTGATCTTGACGGGCGAAATGCTGACGGCTGAACGCGCTTACTCGTTCGGCCTGGTCAACCGCCTGACCGAGCCGGGCGGCGCATTGGCCGGCGCGCTGGAACTGGCGCGCGCCATTGTTGAAAACGGCCCGCTGGCCGTGCAGACCGCCAAGAGCATCGTGTCGCAGGCCGTTGATTGGGAACAGGACGGCATGTTCGACCGCCAACGCCCGTTGATCGCCCATATCTTTTCGTCGGCCGACGCCAAGGAAGGCGCGACCGCTTTCGCTGAAAAGCGCAAGCCGGTCTGGCAAGGCAAGTAATGAGTATCTCCGGCCGCCTTTCAAGGCGGCCGGGCAACAATAACGATCTGTGCTCCCTTGTGGTTAGCTTCACCCGCCAGCCGCGTTTTCAATATCCAGTTTTCCATCTAGACCCGCAAATCGCCATGTCCGTCATCATTAAAGAAGAAGACTTCATCCAGTCGATAGCCGATGGCATTCAGTTCATCAGCTACTACCATCCCGTCGACTACATCCGCCATCTGGCCCGCGCGTACGAGCGCGAGGAAAGCCCCGCCGCGCGTGACGCGATGGCGCAGATCCTGACCAATTCCCGCATGTGCGCCGAAGGCAAGCGTCCGCTGTGCCAGGACACCGGCATCGTCAACGTCTTCCTGAAGATCGGCATGAGCGTGCGCTTTGACACCAAGCGCACCTTGCAGGAACTGTGCGACGAAGGCGTGCGCCGTGGCTACCTGAACCCGGACAATCCGCTGCGCGCCTCCGTGCTGGACGACCCGCTGTTCGCCCGCAAGAACACGCGCGACAACACGCCCTGTATCCTGCACGTCGAACTGGTCCAGGGCGACAAGGTCGACGTGCAGATCGCTTCTAAGGGCGGCGGTTCTGAAAACAAATCCAAGTTCGCCATGCTCAATCCCAGCGACTCGCTGGTGGACTGGGTGCTGAAAACCGTCCCGACGATGGGCGCCGGCTGGTGTCCGCCGGGCATGCTGGGCATCGGCGTTGGCGGCACCGCTGAAAAGGCCATGCTGATGGCCAAGCAGTCGTTGATGGAAGACATCGACATGTACGAACTGCTGGCCCGTGGCCCGCAGAACAAGCTGGAAGAACTGCGTATCGAGCTGTACGAAAAGGTCAACGCGCTGGGTATCGGCGCGCAGGGCCTGGGCGGCCTGACGACCGTGCTGGACGTCAAGATCAGCACCTTCCCCACGCACGCCGCGTCCAAGCCGGTTGCCATGATCCCGAACTGCGCCGCCACGCGTCACGCGCACTTTGAACTGGACGGCACGGGCCCCGCGCGCCTGGACCCGCCGTCGCTGTCCGAATGGCCCGAAGTGCATTGGGCGCCGGACTACAACAAGTCCAAGCAAGTCGACCTGAACACGCTGACCAAGGAAGAAGTGGCCAGCTGGAAGCCGGGTCAGACGCTGCTGCTGTCGGGCAAGATGCTGACCGGCCGCGACGCCGCGCACAAGCGCATCCAGGACATGCTGGCCAAGGGCGAGCCGCTGCCGGTGGACTTCACCAACCGCGTGATCTATTACGTGGGTCCGGTGGATCCGGTGGGCGATGAAGTGGTCGGCCCCGCCGGTCCCACCACCGCCACGCGCATGGACAAGTTCACCGACATGATGCTTGAGAAGACGGGCCTGATCTCGATGATCGGCAAGTCCGAACGTGGCCCGGTCGCCATCGAAGCCATCAAGAAGCACGGCTCGGCCTACCTGATGGCCGTGGGCGGCGCGGCCTACCTGGTGTCCAAGGCCATTCGCGGCGCCAAGGTGCTGGGCTTTGCCGACCTGGGCATGGAAGCCATCTACGAATTCGACGTGAAGGACATGCCGGTGACCGTGGCGGTGGACGCCAAGGGCACGTCGGTCCACACGACGGGTCCGAAGGAATGGCAGGCCAAGATCGGGAAGATCCCGGTTGCGGTGGCGTAATCCACGCAGCGTTGCGCGCTGACATAAAAACGGCCGCTGAGAAATCAGCGGCCGTTTTTTTTGACGCGGCGTGGCATGGCGCCTAGGCGCCGCGCGTGCCCTTCGTGAACGCCGCTATCGCGTCCGGCGATTTGCCCAGCACCTCGCGCAGCACTTCCTCCGTGTGTTCGCCCAGCAGCGGTGGCGCGCGCCGATACACCACCGGCGACCCCGAAAAGCGCAACGGGCTTGCCGTCACCGGCGCCACGCCGCCCAAGGGATGCGGCATGTCCCGACGCAACTGCCGGGCCTGCGCCTGCGGGTGCGCAAAGGCCTGCGCAATATTATTGATTGGGCCGCATGGCACGCCCACCGCTTCCAGTTTGGCAATCCAGTCGTCGCGGCGGCCTTCCTGCATGATCGCCGTCAGGATGCCGATCAGTGTTTCGCGGTTCGTCACGCGCAACCGGTTCGTGGCAAAGCGCGGGTCGTCGCCCAATTCCGGCACGCCGATGGCGCGGCAGTACGCGCGGTACTGCGATTCATTGCCCGTGGCCACGATCAGGTGGCCGTCGCTGGCGGCGAACACCTGATACGGCACCACGTTCTGGTGGGCGTTGCCCGCGCGGGTGGGGGCCACGCCAGAGTTGAAGTAGTTGGAATTCTGGTTTGCCAACAATGCCACGTGGCTGTCCAACAGGGCGATGTCCAGATGCTGCCCCAAGCCGCTGCGATGCCGTTCCTGCAAGGCCGCCAGAATCGCTACGGTGGCGTACATGCCGGTGACGATGTCTGTCACCGCCACGCCCGCCTTCTGCGGGCCGCCGCCGGGCAAGTCGTCGCGTTCGCCGGTGATGCTCATCAGCCCGCCCATGCCCTGGATCATGAAGTCGTAGCCGGGGCGCTGTGCAAAGGGTCCGTCCTGCCCAAAGCCCGTGACCGAGCAGTAGATCAGGCGCGGGTTGACGGCCTTCAGGCTGTCGTAGTCCAGCCCGTATTTGGCCAGGCCGCCCACCTTGAAGTTCTCGACCAGGATGTCGCTGACAGCGGCCAGCTCGCGGATCAGCGCCGCGCCTTCGGGCGTGGCCATGTCCGCTTCCACCGAACGCTTGTTGCGGTTGGCGCTGAGGTAATAGGCGGACTCGCTGGTGTCCTGGCCGTCGCCATCCTTCAGGTACGGCGGCCCCCAGGCGCGTGTGTCGTCGCCCACGCGCGGGCGTTCGATCTTGATGACGTCGGCGCCCAGGTCGGCCAGGTTCTGCGTGCACCAGGGGCCGGCCAGGATGCGCGACAGGTCCAGCACGCGGATGCCGTCCAGCGCGGGCGCGCGCGTCATGATTGCACCGTCGCGGTACCGTGGCTCATCACCACGACGTTGCGTTCGCGCGAGCGCGCCAGGAACTGGATCTGCCCGTCCGGCAGCCGCCAGATGTCGCATTGCAGCGTTTCACCGGGATACACCGGCGCCGAGAAGCGCGTGTTCAGACTGGTCAGCCGCGATGCGTCGTAGTCGCAGCAGCTTTTCACGATCGCGTGCGCCACCACGCCATACGAGCACAGCCCATGCAGGATGGGGCGCGGATACCCGGCCTGGCGCGCGACCTCGGGGTCGACATGCAGCGGATTGGGGTCGGCGTTCAAGCGATACAACAGTGCGGCATTGGGGGCGATGCGCATTTCGCAGCGCAGGGTCGGGTCGCCGTCCGGCGCGGCGGGCAGGGGCTCCGGGCTGGCATCGCCCTGGCCAAAGCCGCCGTCGCCCCGGCAGAAGGTGCTTTGCCGCAAGGTGGCCAGGCAGGCGCCGTCCTCGCCGTGCAGCGTGCGTTCGGTGATGACGATGGCGCCTTTGTCCGCGCCCTTGTCGATCACATGCGTGTTGCGGCTGCGGCTGGTGACCTGGCCCGCCGGCGGCAGCGGCGCGTGCACGGTCAAGCGTTGTTCGCCGTGCACCACCTTGACCCAGTCGATGCTGCTGCGCGCATCGCGCACCCAGAAGCCCGGGTACGCCAGCACGACGCCCATCGTGGGAAATGCTTGCAGGTCTTCTTCGTACACGTAGCGCAGCTGCCGGGTGTCCTCGGGGTCCTGGCCCAAGCCGATGCCCAGCGCGTACAGCATGGTGTCTTTGTGGTCGTAGCGCTGACGGACCTCGTCAAAGCGCCAGTTCTTTACGGTCGCGTAATCCAGCGGCATGGCGGTCTCAGATGGGGTCCCAGTCGATCACGTCGGGCGAACGCTCCAACGCGTAGAAGTGCTTGCGCATGGCAGGCACGGCAATGTCGGCGATGCGTTCGGGCGTCCAGCCTTCGCTGTGATGCACCGTGCGCAGTGGGCGCGGCTGGCTGATCAACATGATTTCGTTGGCGCGCACCGCGAAGATCTGCGCGGTGATTTCGCTCGCCGCGTCGCTGGCCAGAAACACGGCCATCGGCGCGACCTTGCCCGCTTCCATCTTCTTCAATTTTTCGACGCGCGCTTTCTCTTCGTCGGTTTCCGCCGGAATGGAACTGGTCATGCGGCTCCAGGCAAAGGGCGCAATGCAGTTCGAACGCACGTTGTAGCGCGCCATGTCCAGCGCGATGGATTTGGACAGCGCCACGATGCCCAGCTTCGCGGCCGCGTAGTTGGCCTGGCCGAAGTTGCCGATCAGGCCCGAGGTGGATGTCATGTGCACGAACGCGCCCGATTCCTGCTCGCGGAAATACGGCGCGGCCGCGCGGCTCATGAAGAACGAACCGTTCAGGTGCACGTCGATCACCTGGCGCCATTCCTCTTCGCTCATCTTGTGGAAAACCCGGTCGCGCAGATTGCCCGCGTTGTTGACGACGGCATCGATGCGTCCGAACGCGTCGATGGCCGTCTGAACGACGCGGCTGGCGCTGTCGTACGCCGCCACGCTGTCGGTGTTGGCCACCGCCTGTCCGCCTGCCGCCGTGATTTCGCGCACGACTGCTTGTGCGGGGCCTTCGCCGCCGCCTTCGCCGGTCAGCGACACGCCGATGTCGTTCACCACTACCTTGGCGCCCGCCTCGGCCATCGCCAGCGCAATGCTGCGCCCGATGCCTCCGCCCGCGCCGGTGACGACCACTACCTTTCCGGAAACGATGCCGCTCATTGCCCTGACTCCTTTGCTGCGGCGCACGCGCCGTCGATGGAAAACAGTTCCGCATCAACCGGTCTGGTTCATGGGAATGCCCCATGGTAGATTCGTGGCGGCATTCGAAGAATTCAAAATTAGAAATGCCCCCCTTCTGCGTGGTGGAACATGAGACATGATCTGACGGACCTGCGTTTGTTCTTGAACGTGGGCGAAACCCTCAACCTGACCCGGGCCGCGGAACGCACGTTCCTGTCCTTGCCGGCGGCAAGCGCCCGGGTCAAGCACATGGAAGAAGCCTTCAAGGCGCGCCTGTTGGTGCGGCTGGCCACGGGCGTGGCGCTGACGCCGGCGGGCGAGGTGCTGCTCAAGCACGCCAATGCCGTCTTTCGACAGCTGGAATGCCTGAACGCCGATCTGCAACCCTATGCCAGTGGCCTGAAAGGGCGCTTGCGCCTGCTGGCCAACACCACGGCCACCAATTCGTTCCTGGCCGATGCCTTGTCCACGTTCCTGGCGGAAAACCCTGACGTGGACGTCGAGCTCGAAGAGAAAATTTCTGGCGACATTGTCATCGCCATCCGCGCGGGCGCGGGTGACCTGGGGCTGGTGGCCGGCAATATCGACGTGGAAGGCCTGGATGTCACGCCCTTGTTTCGCGACGAGCTCACCGTGGTGACGTCGCTGGACCATCCGCTGGCCGCCTCCCAGTCCGCGCACTTCGCGGACCTGGTCGACGCCTACCAGTTCGTGGGCATCCACCCCGACAGCGCCATCCAGACCTTTCTGGAAGACATTGCCAGCGGCCTGGGCAAGCGCCTGTGCCAGCGCGTGCACGTGGGCAGCTTCGAAGCGGTGTGCCGCATGGTCGAGGCGGGCGCGGGCATTGCCGTGGTGCCACGCGCCTGCGCCGCGCGCTACAGCCGCCCCGATGCGCTGCACGTGCTGAAGCTGGAAGACGCCTGGGCACTGCGCGACCGCTTGCTGTGCCGCCAGCGCGGCCGCGACCTGCCCAGCTTTGCCGAGTGCTTCATCGAACACGTGCAACGCGCGGCGCGCGGCCAGTCGGCGTAAGCCGGCCCTCGTGCGTATGTCGTAGGCGCGACGGGACTTAGGGAATTCCTGTCCGATGACCGAACAATGCTGCGGGTACGAAAGAGGGGCTTTTGAAAATGTGTAGCGGCGAATCCCGGCTCTCGGAAAATAATAAAAAAGCGTGAGGCGACCCACGCGAAGAAAAAAGAGCGGCGGGCGGCAGCATCTAACGCCTGATCGCGAACAACACCGAGACCCAGGAGACCGCAGTGATTGATCCTCAACGCCGCCGCGTCATCGCGGGGCTGGGCGCCGCGTGCGCCTCGGCCGTGCTGCCCACTTTGTTTTCATCGCCCGCACGCGCCGCCACCTGGCCCGGCCATGCCGTGACCTTCATCGTGCCGTTTCCGGCGGGCGGGCCGGTGGATACCACCGCGCGCTTCACCACGCAGCCGCTGGGGCAGATGTGGTCGGTGCCCACCGTGGTGGACAACAAGTCGGGGGCGGGCGGCATCGTCGGCGCGCAGTTCGCGGCCAAGGCCGAGCCCGATGGCTACAACTTCTTTTTCGCATCCATCCATCACGCGGTGCTGCCCAGCCTGCGCAACAACCTGACGTACGACATCACCACCGATTTCGTGCCGGTCGGGATGGCCGCGGTGTTTCCCATCGTGCTGGTGGTGAACGCATCGCTGCCGGTGAACTCCGTCAGCGAATTGATCGCTTACGCCAAGAAGAACCCGGGCAAGCTGTCGTTCGGGTCGTCCGGCACGGGCGGCGGCACGCACCTGGCGGGAGAATTGTTCAATGCCATGGCCGGCATCCGCATCCAGCACGTGCCCTATCGCGGCAGCGCGCCGGCCATGCAGGATTTGCTGGGCGGACAGGTGCAGGTGATGTTCGCCGATGGCCCGTCCGCCGTGCCGCACCTGAAGGGCGGCAAGGTCCGCGCGCTGGGCGTGGGCAACCCCACGCGTTCCAGCATGCTGCCCGACGTGCCCACCATCGCCGAGTCGGGCCTGCCCGGCTACGAGGCCTATTCCTGGAGCGGCGTGATGGCCCCCAAGGGCACGCCGCCCGACATCGTCAAGCGCATCAATGCCGACATGGTCAAGGTGCTGTCCGACCCGGCCACGGCCAAGAGCTTGATCGCGGCGGGCGCCGAGCCCAAGCCCGGCACGCCCGAACAGTTCGGCGCCTTCGTGCGCGACGAGATCGTGAAATGGCGCGACCTGATCAAGACGGCGAATATCAAGCTGGAATAAGGCAGATGAGATAGAGCAGATGAAATAAGGCAGACCGCATCGGGCAGATTGATGAATCCGGATAGGGGCTTCGGGTTGCGCTGCCGCATTTCAGATTTGTTCTATATCTGTTTGGCGTGAGGTCGGCTAGGCTCCCGGCAGGAAATCCTTACGGACTCTGCCATGCCCAGCCAGTCGACGTTCCGTTTCACCTTTGAGCCTGTCAAGGCAAGTGCGATCGGCGTTGCCTTCGACGTTGTCGAGTTCACGCTGGACGAAGCGCTGTCGGAAACGTATCGCTTGACGCTGTGGCTATCCAGCACGGCATCCGCCATGGATATCGGCGCCATGCTGGACGAAGCGGCCTTGTTCACCATCTGGCATGGTGCGCAAGCCGCGCGCCACGTACACGGCATCGTCACTGAATTTGAACAAGCCGCTACCGGCTTTCGCCGTACCCGCTATCGGGCAGTGGTCGAACCGTCATTGGCGCGCGCCGCCCTATGTGCCTGCTGCCGATCAACCCCTTGTTTGGGTCGCCCGACCACCCACTGGTCATGGCGCCCAGCCGCAAGTACATGCTGCTGGCGGCCAAGCGCCTGGCCATGCTGGTGAATATGATTCGCGCCTATCGCCATCCTGGCGGCAAGACCACCGGCGAAAACGACACGATCAACGTGGTCGGGCACAGCCAGGGCACGCTGATCACCCTGCTGGCCAACGCCTTGCTCAAGGACGAAGGCAAGCGCCCCGTGGATGCGGTCATCATGATGAACCCGCCATACAGCCTGCTGGAGTCTCGCTTCGAGCGCATGGAGATGTCCGAAGCGCAGCAGACCACCAAGGCGCGCGTGACAACGCTTGCGAATATCGTCGGCTTCATCGGCGCAAATCCCAACCCGGTGCCCACCTTCGCTCAGATGGCCGACCCCTCAAGCCCGTCCTGCATCGGTGGATTGCGTTGGAATGGCTTGCAATGCCAGACCACGCTGGAGGGCAAAGACGTTGCCTTTTCCGAGCGTGACAATCGCGGCCGCGTGTTCCTCTATTTCTCTCCCGAGGACAAGACCGTCGGCATGCGCAATGTGCAGGGTATCGGCTGGCAAGGCGTTGCCGACACCTTGACTTACCAGGCCCTGCCTGCGCACAAGCCAAGGACGATGGTGGATTTCGTGCCCACGATGGTGGGCAACATGGCGAAGCAGTGGGTGGGTGATATTTACGGCCCCGGATTGTCCGCACTGGGTGGCCATTTTCATCAACGCGTATTCACCATGCGAGCGCGGGACGGCGAGAGCCAACCCATTGGTTTGAGGCCAACGCAGGACTACGTCTTGCGCCGACAGCATGAAAGCACCTGGGAGGGTTCGGGCATGGGCCTGCCGCAGCGATGGGCGGCCAACGCCGACTTCGCGCCTGGCCAGTCGGTGCCCATCAATGCGCCAGCCCTGCCGCAGCCGTTTCTGGCGGACTTCAGGTCGGGCGGCGTGGTAATGGCCGAGCAGGCATCGGCGGGTATTGCACCGGTACACGCGCCGGATGATCCGATTGATGCATCGATTGCCATTACGAACAAGGGAATACGTGTGGCGGGTACCCGCGTGGTGACCTTACCGGAAAGCGCCGGACAGGTCCCGCAAACCTATAGCTCCCGCAGTGCAAGCATGGCGTATGCGCCATTGCTTGAAGCCGAACTCACGGGTTTGAACGACCCGCTGCGCAACCCGTACACCGCACCGGAAAACAACGATTGGGCAGCGGACTGGCACCGGATTACCGGGGTCGACCACGTGGGCGGGCGCCGCTTTAACGTGACATATCAGGAAAGCCCGAACGAGGCGCGTCGGCGAAGAATGGACGCGGGGGCGGACGAGCAAAGCCCGATCTCCTTTCATTCATCAATCCCCGCGAATTCGATGCATAGCCAACGCGCGATGGCGTACGACCTGGCGATAGGGCAGGCACGCAGTATTGATGATGAGCCGTTCTATGCGTATTTGTGTCGGGTGGCGGATTGGAGGATGGCTTGGGTGGAGTTCGATGTGGAACCAAACGCTAGCAAAGAGAACGACGCGGCACTGCCGGACGAGGCAACCTTGGATTACTACAGAAACGAAAGCTCCGAGAATCTCGAACTCATCAATGCTACCGACCTCTATCGAAGTCGGCGAGTTGCGGTCTATGACGAAGATGGGAAGTTGTTGACTAGGGGAGGAGGCAGCTTGCCTGCCTCGATCCATCAAACGAAGTTACCCACCTTGGTGTCTACGCAGACCCGAAAGGACAGAGATGCTGGCCGCGATCTCACGGCTGGGGACGGGGAACCGGGATGAAGTTCATATCTTGCGCTATGGCCTTTTTGTTGGCTGCTACGTTTCAGCAAGAGGTACGCGCCGACACCGAAAGTTCAAGGGAGTCCTCCGAGTGGAAGGGCGTGGCTTGCGAATTGCCCCCAGCGCCTGATGCGTGGATTCCCGTTGACCCCATTCCGCAAGCCCCCGGAGTTGTGATGCCTATTTTCGCTGCGCCCTCCTCGTCCCCACGCCTGGAGACGTTGGACATCATCCGCGTTGGCTTGAGCTTGGACGTCTATCGACAAGGTCAGGTGTGGGCACAACTGCTACAACAGAACTCTTCACAATCCGACGCATTGCAGGTCGGGACCGCGTTGCAGATGGACCCTGCGTTCTATCCAACCATAGCGGAAGATAAGGACATGGCCTGGGCGCAGCGTAAGGCCAACGCATTGGAGTTGGCGCTGCGCGGCTTTCCTGAACGTTGGGCCATTCCCACCTTGACGGTTGTGCGCGATTACGACCCGACGGTGCCCCGACTGCGCTTTTCTCCAGAAAGAGCGTCTATTTCCCTCAACGGGATGGCCGACCGAACGATGGGGCCTGCGGGATTGCATTGGCATCGAAGTAAGCCGCTCAGACCCGGCGTTATTTGCAACAGTACGCCGGAAGAGTTCGTGGAGTATCTGTTCAGTGTCTTCGAAAAGAACCCCGATATGCCCGCGCTGCTGGTTTATGCCGTCGACGGCTTCGGCATGTTCTATGCAATGGGCAGTCGCAACGACAAGCGCAAGGGTGTGGCGACTGGCCCCCGCCAACCCGGCGAGCTGACAGACGCCGTCACCGCCATCGTCTTTGCCCGGCCCGAGCGGCTGGACTGGTTGCGCGGCTTTGCTAAATACACCAAACCGCACAAGAACGACATTGACCCCGCCTTCACCGGCTGGCGCCGCAACCCGCCATATTCCTTTCAACCCAGTCCCTGGTTCCCTCAACCCATCACCGAACGCGGCTTCCAGCAATGGGACCGCCTGACGCCGTTGGCGCGGCTGCACCGCCCAGTCGAAGTGTCGCTGCAATCCGACGGCATCCCCCTGAAAGGCGAGGCTCGCCATGCGGCAATCGCAAACGCCTGGACGCAGGCCGTGACGCCTCTGGCCCACGCGCCCTCCCGCATGTTTTACGACGCAGGCTTGAACCGTTCCGCCCTGGCCGATCTGCTTCCCGCTTTACAGATGGCCGACAGCTCGCTCGACCTGCTGGCTTCGGACCAAAGCTACGACCTGACGCAACGCCTGGGCGACACGGGTGCGGCGTCTCCCTTTGTGGGAATTGCGCTAGCCACCATGGCCAGCTATCTGAACGCCGACACCAGCGCCATCGTCCCGCTGCGCCGTGACGACCGGGTAACGGTGATCACCATCAGTTCGCCGACGCCGGGCCAGAAGCCGGCCAACGATCCCTTCGGCGTGAAGCTGCGCCCGCAAACCCGTACCTTGAGCGAAGCGCCGTCACCGGAGTTTCTGCAACGGTTTGCGGAACTGACGCAAGAAAGCGCGCGTAACGCCCCGCCACCCGCTCGGTATGTGGACCCGGAGAAAATTGCGGCCGAGCAGCGCCTGCTGGATCAGTTCATCGCTGGCGGGCCGAGTATGGATTTGTTGGGGGAGTCGGAGAAGTGATGCCGCCGCTACACGCTAGCCCGCTACCGCCACCAACGCCGCGCGCGCGCTGAGATATTCGGCTTCCAGCTGATCCACCAGCGTCGCGATGGACAGGATTTCTTGCGCCGACCCTACCCCCTGGCCGGCGCTCCAGACATCCTTCCACGCCTTGGGCCGCGAGTTCTTGTCCATGTTGGCGGGCGGCGACTCGCCATTGCGCGATAAGGCCACCGGGTCCAGGCCCGCCGCCAGAATGCTGGCCGACAGGTAGTTCGCGGGCACGCCAGAAAAGTAAGGCGTGTACGTCACGTCGGCTGCTTGCGCTTGCAGCACCATCTCGCGGTAGGCGTCGTTTGCCAGCGATTCCTGCGTGGCGATGAAGCGCGTGCCCATGTAGGCGAAGTCGCAGCCCAGCACCTGCGCGGCCAGCACGTCCTTGCCATGGCTGATACAGCCCGATAGCGCCAAAGGGCCGTCGTAGAACGCACGGATTTCGTTGACCAGCGCAATCGGATTGACCTGGCCCGCGTGGCCGCCTGCGCCCGCCGCTACCAGGATCAAGCCGTCCACGCCCGCCTCCAACGCGCGCTTGGCATGCCGCACGTTGGTGACGTCGTGATAGACCAGCCCGCCGTAAGGGTGCACTGCCCGCACCACCGCTTCGGGCGCGTGCAGCGACGTGATAATGAGCGGCACGCGGCGTTCGGCGCAGATCGCCAGGTCGCCCTGCCAGCGCGGGTTGCTGGGGTGGATGATCAGGTTCACGCCGTAGGGCGCCACCTTGACGTGCGGATGGGCGCGGCGTTTGGCGGCCAGCCCGTCTTCAATGCGGGTGATCCAGTCTTGCAACTGTTCTTGCGGACGAGCGTTCAGGGAGGGAAAGGTGCCGATGATGCCGGCCGCGCATTGCGCCACGACCAGCTCGGGCCCAGAGACCAGAAACATGGGGGCGCCGATGATCGGCAGGCGGGTCTGGGCGCGTAGCGCAAGCGGGGCGGGCATCAGTGGGCTCCGGTAAGGGTCAGTTGGCCTGGATGTTGGCGCTTTGGATAACGTCCGACCACAAGGCGTACTCGCGGTCGATGCGGGATTGCAGGGCGGCGGAGTCGCCCGTGTTGATGGTGTAGCCGCCTTCGGTCATGGCTTTGCGGAACGCGGGGTCTTTGGACACGTCTTGCAGCGCGCGGGTCAGGCGGGCCGAAACGGCGTCGGGCAACTTCTTGGGGCCGACCAGCGCGTACCAGCCCACCACCTCGTAGTCCTTCATGCCGGCTTCGATCATGGTGGGCACGTCGGGCAGTTCGGGGTTACGGGTCTTGGACGTGACGGCCAGCGCGCGGGCCTTGCCGCTTTTGATGAACGGGATCGCGGTGCTGGTGATGTCGAACATGAAGGTCACCTTGCCGCTGATCACGTCCATCATGGCGGGCGAGTTGCCGCGATACGGCACGTGCAGCATCGACGCATCGGCCTGCTTTTTAAGCAGTTCGGCCGACAAGTGGTTGGACGCGCCGATGCCGGCGGATCCGAACGACACGGCGTCGGGGTGCGAGCGCGCGTAGCTGACCAGCTCGCCCACGTTCTTGGCGGGAATCTGCGGGCCGATCAACAGCACGTTGGCGTAATCGACCACCAGGCCGATCAATGAGAAGTCGTGGCGCGGGTCGAACAGCGTGCTGCGCTGGACCAGCGGCGACATGGTCAGCGTGGGGCTGGCGGCAAAGCCCAGCAGGTAGCCGTCGGGCGTGGCCTTGGCGGTGGCGTCAGAGGCGATCATGCCGCTGGCGCCCGCGCGGTTTTCCACGACGACGGTCTGGCCCAGCTTGTCGCCCAGGTATTTGGCAAAGACGCGGGCTGTGGTGTCCACGGGGCCGCCGGGCGCGTAGCCCACCAGCAGGCGGATGGGGCGGTCGGGGTACGTCTGCGCGCCGGCGCTGGACGCCATGGCGAAGGCGGCCGTGGCGGCGGCCACGGCAAAAAGGGTCTTGAGTTTCACGCTGTTGTCTCCTTGTGTATAGGTGGCCGGTCGTGGAGCGGAACAGCGGGTCCGCGCCTACGCCAGCCTTTCTTTCAGCGGTTGCTTGAGGATCTTGCCGCTGACGGTCGTGGGAATCGTGTCGATGGAAATGATGCGCGCGGGTCGCTTGTACGGCGCCAGCTGGGCGCGCAGGTGCAACATCAAGAGGTCGGTGTCGACGCGTGCACCCGGTAGCGGTTCGACGAACGCGATCACTTCTTCGTTCTGGTCGGCCGTGTTGCGACCGACCACGGCGGACAGGCGCACGCCCGGAAACGCGTTGATCACCGATTCCACTTCGATGGGATAGACGTTGAAGCCCGAGCGGATGATCAAGTCCTTGGAGCGGCCGGCGATGAACAACGCGCCGCTGTCGTCCACATAACCGATGTCGCCGGTGTTGAGCCAGCCGCCGGGCAGCAGCGCTTGCTCGGTCTGTTCGGGATTGCGGTAGTAGCCCAGCATGACGCCGGGGCCTCGGATCAGGATGTCGCCGCGTTGGCCGGGTTTCGGCGCGCCCGCGTCGGGGCTGCCCAGGCGCATTTCCACGCCGTCTACCGCGTAGCCGGCTGAGCAGTCATCGCGCGGCTCATCGATGCGCGTGATGAACATGGAGCCCGCGTATTCGGTGATGCCGTAGCCGTGATGCATCGCCACGCCAAAGTAGCGTTCGGCGTCGCGTTTCAATGTGGGGTCCAGCGCCGCGCCGCCGGTGTACAGATAGCGCAGGGCGGGGGCGCGCAGCTCGGCGCGCGGTGGCGCCACGGCCATCATGCGGCTGAACATGGTGGGCACGCCTTGCAGGATGCTGACGCCGGGATGCGCCAGCGCCTTGAAGGCGTCGTCGGCGTCGAAGCGGCTGCGCAGCACCAGGCTGGCGCCCGCGTGCACCGTGGCCATCAGCACCGTGGCGATGCCGAAGATGTGCGACATGGGCAACGCCGCGTAGCCGATGTCGTGCGGTGTCAAGCGCCGCGACGCTGCTGACACGCGCGCAAAATGCAGCAGGCCGCGATGCGGCACCAGCACGCCCTTGGGCGCGCCCGTGGTGCCCGACGTATAGATGACGGTGGCCACTTCCGAGGCCAGCGCATCGGTTTCAGCAGCGGTGGGCGTGGCGGCGCGCGCGGCCTGCACGCCCGGCCCCCACACGGCAGGGTCCGCATCCACCGCGCGGGCGTCAGCGGCATGCGCGGCGGCGGCGGACGACACGCCGGTGGTGTACAGCAGCAGTTCAGGCTGCGCGTGCTGGCGGATGTTGTCCACTTCGCGGCCGGACAGCCTCGCGTTCACGCCCACCGGCCACGCGCCCACCACGCCGCATCCGAACAGCGCGGCGATCATCGCGGTGCAGTTTTCCCCCACCATCAGCACACGATGGCCGGGCTGCACGCCTTGCCCGCGCAGCCAGTCGGCCACGGCCTGTACACGCTGCCATAGCTGCGCATAGGTGACGGTGCCGCCGCCTTCTTCGTACAGCACGATGGCGTCGGGTTGCCGGCGCGCTTGCCGGGCCAGCAGGTCATGGATGCGGGTAAGGGTTTCTGCTTGAGACATCGAAGGTGGCGTGTCAGTCAAAGTGCGGGTGAATCGATCAAAGCCGGGATCAAAGCCGGGATCACAGCGTGGCCTGGGTGCCCAGGATGGCGGTGGACTGGCTGGACAGCGTGCCGCCGTTGCCGTGCACCAGCGCCAGCTGCGCGTCGGCCACCTGCCTGTCGCCGCATTCCCCACGCAATTGCCGCACGGCTTCAATCATGATGAAGACGCCGTACATGCCGGGATGCACGCAGCACAAACCGCCGCCATTGGTGTTGACGGGCAGCCTGCCGCCCGGCGCAATCGCGCCGTCCGCGATGAAGTCCTTGGATTCGCCCTTGGCGCAAAAGCCCAGGTCCTCCAGGAACAGCAAAGTGTTGATGGTGAAGGCGTCGTAGAGTTCGACCACGTCGATATCGCGCGGCGACACGCCGGCCATGTCGAAGGCCTGCTTGCCCGACTGCGCGGCGGCCGTCACCGTCAGGTCGTGCATGGACGAGATCTGCCGGTTCCACACGGCGGTGGCGTTGCCCAGTACGTAGACAGGTGGACGCGGCAAGTCGCGCGCGCGGTCGGCGCGCACCAGCACAAAAGCGCCCGCCCCGTCGGTGACCAGGCAGCAGTCGCGCACGCTCAAGGGGTCGGACACCATGCGCGCCGACAGAATTTCATCCAGCGTCGTGGGTTGGCGCAGCTGCGCCTCGGGGTTCAACTGTGCCCATTGGTTGGCCGCCAACGCCACCTGCGCCAGATGCTCGCGGCGCGTGCCGTACTGGTGCATGTGGCGCGCCGCCGCCAGCGCGTATGACGACAGCGGGCTGAGCGGGTCGTAAGGGGTTTCATAGGGTTGCGGGTCGAACTGCTTGCGCACGCGGCCCACTTCGGCGCGGCTCAGGGTCGACGTGCGCTGCGTGCTGCCATAGCAGACCAGCACGGCGTTGCACTGGCCGGACGCCAGCGCGTGCATGGCCGGCAACAGGTGCGCGACGAAGCTGGAGCCGCCCAGCATGGTGCTGTCGATGAAGGTGGGGCGGATGCCCAGGTGTTCGATCACCGGCATGGCCCACATCGGCGCGGCCACGCTGGCGGTGCAGATGCCGTCAATGTCGCGCAGGGTCAGGCCCGCGTCGGCCACGGCGCGCTGCGCCGCCTGCACCAGGATTTCCATTTCGGTAAAGCCGTTGGCCTGTCCCAGGCCCGCATGGCCGACGCCGGCCACGGCCACCGCGCCGCGCAAATCGTTAAGCGTCATGCCGCCTCCTGCTTAGCGTCAAAGATCACCAGGCCGTGGCCATCCTGTTGAATCACACGGGCGCGCACGGCCATGCCGATGCGCACGTCGGCCGGCGCAACGCCTTCAACGCGGCTCATCATGCGCACGCCTTCGTGCAGGTCGATCAGCGCCACGTTGTAGTCGCCGCCCGCCTCGGGCTTGCGGCGCACAACGGTGGTGGAATAAACGGTGCCGCGTCCGTCGGCCGGCGTGAAGGCCAGCTTGTCCGCGCCGCAATGCGGGCAGACCATGCGGGGATAGAACACCGCGCGGTCGCAACCGCCACAGTGCTGGATAAGAAAGCGGCCCTGGTCGAGCGCCTGGCGGTACTGCGCCTCGACGCCCTGCGACACGCCTTCCTTGTGATCGGAAACAGTCATGGTGCGATGGGATTCCAGTGGATGACGGCTGCTAGTGTCGGTACTGCGCCAAGGTTCTGCCATTCTTCATTGCTGAAGCAGGCCTTTTGCGAAGCGGTAGTGGGCCGCTCGCGCCGTCCACGGTGTTGCCCTACATCCAGCGCGAAGCCGGTCTTCGGAAGAGGCAGATTGTGGGGCTGCCCGCGCCATGGCTAGATACCGGGCAAAGGAGGTAGACCATGAACCTGACCTGGACGCCGCAAGAGCGCCAATTCCGCGACGAGGTGCGCGCGTTTGCCGCCACCCGCCTGCCCGCCGACATCCGAGACAAGGTGTTGCGCCATCAGCGGCTGGAACGCGACGACTACGTGCGCTGGCACAACATCCTGGCGGACCAGGGCTGGGGCGCGCCGAACTGGCCGGTAGAGCACGGCGGCACCGGCTGGAACGCCTTGCAGCGCCTGATCTTCGAGGTGGAATGCTTCAAGGCTGGCGCGCCGCGCCTGCTGCCGTTCGGCTTGTCGATGATCGGCCCCGTGCTGATGAAATACGGCAGCGCGCAACAACAATCGCGCTTTTTGCCGCGCATCCCTCGGGTGCAGGATTGGTGGTGCCAGGGCTATTCCGAACCGGGTTCGGGGTCGGACCTGGCGTCGCTGAAAACACGCGCCGTGCGCGATGGCGATGATTACGTTGTCAACGGTCAGAAAACCTGGACCACGCTGGCGCAATACGCCGACTGGATGTTCTGCCTGGCCCGCACCGACCCCGACGCGCGCGCGCAACGCGGCATCTCGATGCTGCTGCTGGACATGCGCGCGCCGGGCGTGACGGTGCGCCCCATCCGCACGCTGGACGGCGGCCACGACGTCAATGAAGTCTGGCTGGAAGACGTGCGCGTACCGGTGGAAAACCTGGTGGGCGAAGAGAACCAGGGTTGGACCTACGCCAAGTACCTGTTGGGCCACGAGCGCACCGGCATCGCCGGGCTGGGCCATTGCCATCGCGAGCTGGGCATCTTGAAACACATGGCGGCGCAAGCGCAATCGCGCGGCAAGCCCTTGCTGGCCGACAGCCGTTTTCGCGACCGTATCTCGCGCATTGAAGTCGACATGATGGCGCTGGAAATGTTGTTGCTGCGCGTAGCGTCCAGCAACGACGGCACGCCCGGCCCCGAGGCCTCGGTGCTGAAGATTCGCGGGTCTGAGATCCAGCAGGATCTGGCCATGCTGCAAATGGAAGTGGCGGGGCCGGACGCCTGGCCCTACGACCCGGATTGGCTGCTGGCCGACCACGACGATCACGGGCCGGGCCCGGCGATGGCCGCGGCGTCGGGCGCGGGCTATGCCGATATGCGCAAGACGTCCATCTACGGCGGCACGACCGAAGTGCAGAAGGGCATCATCGCCCGCCTGGTGCTGGGCCTGTAGGCCCGCCGCGCCATCCGACAGGAAGACACGCATGGATTTCATCTATACCGAAGAACAGCGCATGCTGGCCGACAGCCTGCGCCGCCTGGTGGACCAGGCATGGACATTTCCCCAACGCCGCGCGCGCCAGGCCACCGGCACGGTGGACGCCCGCGCCTGGGCCGCGCTGGCCGAACTGGGCGTGCTGGGCCTGACCATTTCGCAGGACTTCGGCGGCTTTGGCGAAGTGCCGGCCAGCCTGCTGCCCGTGCACGTGGAACTGGGACGCGCGCTGGTGTCAGAACCCGTCATTCCCAGCGCGGTCATGGGCGCGGCATTGCTGGACGCGTGCGGCGACGCGGCGCGTGGCCGCTGGTTGCCGGGCATAGCCTCGGGCGAGACGATCGTTACCGTGGCCTATCAAGAACCCGGCCGTCGCTACGACACGCAGCCGCGCGAATGCCGCGCGGCCAAGACTGCCCAGGGCTGGCGGCTGGATGGCGCCAAGCATCTGGTGTGGCACGGCGCGGCGGCCAAAGCGTGGCTGGTCAGCGCATTGGGCGCCGAGGGCCAGACGGTGTTGCTGGCCGTGCCGTCGGACGTTGCCGGCGTGCGCGTCACCGACACGCCCACGCTGGACGGCGCGCGCTGCGCCCGGCTGGATTTCGACGCGGTGGGCCTACCCGCCGATGCCTTGCTGGCCGAAGGCGCGCAGGCCGACGACGCCCTGGCCCAGGCGTTGCAGTGGGGCACGGCGGCGCTGTGTGCGCACGCAGCGGGCGCGATCGACCGGCTGCTGGAAATCACCGTTGATTATCTGAAGACGCGCAAGCAATTCGGTCAGTCGCTGGCCTCGTTCCAGGCGCTGCAACACCGATTGGCCGAGATGCTGGTGGCCAAGGAACTGGCTTTGTCGATGGCGTATGTGGCCGTGGCCGCGCTGACCGAACCCGATGCCGTGCAGCGCCGCCGCATGATCGCGTCGGCCAAGCTGGAAGCCGCGCGCGCCGGGCGCCAGGTGGCGCAGATGGCGGTGCAGTTGCACGGCGGCATGGGCATGACCGACGAGCTGGAAGTGGGCGATTATTTCAAGCGGCTGACCATAGTGGATCCGTTGCTGGGCGACACGGCCGAACAACTGGCGGTGCTGGAGGAAGTGGCGATGTTGGAGGAGCAGGCATGAGCGCAACGCACGACAACGCAGCCGACGGCTACACGCAGATCCGCTTCACGGTGGAAGACGGCGTGGGCGTCATTACCCTGAACCGGCCGGACCGGCTCAACAGCTTTACGGAAGTCATGCACGGCGAACTGGCGCGCGCGCTGGATGTGATGGAGTCGCACGCCGGCCTGCGCGGCCTGGTCATCACCGGCGCGGGGCGGGGCTTTTGCGCGGGGCAGGATCTGAGCGAGCGCAAGCCCTCCGAGGACGGCTCGCGGCGCGACCTGAGCCTGATGCTGGAAAAGTGCTATCGCCCGTTGATCACCCGTTTGCGCGCGCTGCCGGTGCCGGTAGTGTGCGTGATGAACGGCGTGGCGGCGGGCGCGGGCGCCAGCCTGGTGCTGGCCTGCGACGTGGTGTTTGCCGCGCAGTCGGCCCGCTTTGTGCAGGCGTTCAGCAAGATCGGCCTGTTGCCGGATGCGGGCGGCACATGGTTTTTGCCCCGGCTGGTGGGCTCGGCGCGCGCGATGGGCGCGGCATTGTTTGGCGAGGCCGTCAGCGCCACCGAGGCCGCCGCGTGGGGGCTGATCTGGCGTGTCGTGCCTGACGACGCGGTGGTCGCCACCGTGTCGGACGTCACCGCCACATTGGCCGCCGGGCCAACGCGGGCCTACGCGGCTACCAAGGCGGCGCTGCACGCGTCCAGCGGCAATACGCTGGCCCAGCAGTTCGATCTGGAATGCCAGTTGCAGCGCGAGCTTGGCTACACCGACGACTACCTGGAAGGCATGCGCGCCTTTGCCGAAAAGCGGCCGCCCGCGTTCACCGGGACCTGAGCGACCGGTGCTTGCCTCGCGCCCTGAAGGTCAAGGCGCGCGGGGTACCTGGATCTGTTCGATCAGGTCACGCGCGCAGCCGGGCAGGGCGTCGATGTCGCGCACCAGCAGCTTACGTTCACGCACCACCCAGGGTTCATCCAGCTCTACCACGCGCAACTTGGTGTCGGCGCCATAGCGGCGCGCGGCGGAATCGGGAATCACGCCGATGCCCACGCCCGCCTGCACCATGCGGCAAATGGAATCGAAGCTGTACAGCTGGATGCGTTGCGGCAGGCGCTGGCCGCTGCGTTCCAGCTGGTCACGCAAGAAGGCCACCAGCGTGGAGCCTTCGTGCATGGTGATGAACGGGTAGCGCACGGCGTCCACCAGCTTGACCTTGTCCTGGTCTTGCAGCGGATGGCCGTTGGGCACCACCAGCACCAGCCGGTCGGTGCTGAAGTGGATGGCTTGCAGCTCGGGCGCATCGACCGGGCCGGCCACGATGCCCAGGTCGGTGGTGCCGTCCAGCACGCCGCGCACGATGTCGCGCGTCAGGCGTTCTTGCAGGTCCACCGTGACGCCCGGGTGCCCCGACAGGAACTGCGCCAGGATGTCGGGCATGAATTCGGTCACGGCCGTGGTGTTGGCAAAGATGCGGATGTGCCCGGCATCGCCGTCGGATTGCTCTTGGAAGTCGTGCTTCAGGTGGTCCACCTGCCGCATGATGACGCGGGCATGTTGCAGCAGTTTCTGCCCGGCGGGCGTGATTTCCACCCCACGGCTGTCGCGGTACAGCAGGCGGGAATTGAGCTGGTTCTCCAGCGCCTTGATCCGCACGCTGACGGCGGCCAGGGACAGATGCGCTCGTTTCGCGGCCTGGGTCAGGCTGGGGGATTCGGCGATGTGGATGAACAGGCGTAGGTCGGCTAGGTCGAAGTGCATGGGCCATATATTACGGCGCGCCGCGCCGGGCCTGGGCGTGGGCTGTCGATTCAGGCGCCGCAAACCCCGCCTTGAGGAAAAACGAATTCACAACGGGGACGGCTTGCGGGCATCCTTGACGCTTACCAACAATCCCACCGAACAACCCCACCAAAGGATATGGGCATGACTTCTACAGACCCGGCAGCCTGGATCGGCAGCGGCGAACGCAAGCCGGACGCCATGGACCCCGGCCACGCCGCGCGCATCGCGGCCACCCTGGGCGGTCAGGCGCCGGGCGTGGGCGAGGCCCTGCCGCCCTTGTGGCAATGGGCGTTTTTCATCAGCACGGTGGGCATGGACGGGTTGGGGACGGATGGGCACCCCGCGCGCGGCGGCTTCTTGCCGCCGGCACAGGACCGTAACCGCATGTGGGCGGGCGGCCGGGTGCAATGGCATCAGCCTTTGAAGGTGGGCGTGCCGGCCGAACGGGTGTCCAAGGTGCTCAAGGTGGAAGAGAAGGCGGGCCGCACCGGCGCGCTGCTCTTCGTCACCGTGCGCCATGAATACCATCAGGCCGGCGACATCGTCATCGAAGAAGAGCAGGACATCGTCTACCGCCAGCCGTCGCCGCCCAAGCTGTCGGGCAGCGAGCCCGCGCCCCAGGCGCAATGGCGCGACACCGTCAACCCCACGTCGGTGCTGCTGTTCCGCTATTCGGCGGTGACCTTCAACGGCCATCGCATCCATTACGACCACCCCTATGTCACGGACGTGGAAGGGTATCCGGGCCTGGTCGTGCACGGCCCCCTGATTGCCACCGAGATGGTTGCCGCCTTTACGCGCGCCCATCCCCGAGCTCGCCCTACGCACCTGAGCTACCGCGGCCTGCGTCCGCTGATTTCGCCTACGCCCTTCCAGGTGGCCGGCCGCTTGACCGAGCCGGGCGTCGCCCAGCTGTGGGCCGAGCAGGACGGCACGCTGGCCCATCAAGCCGAACTGAGGTTTACCGAATGAGCACACAGGCATCCCGCCCGTTGGACGGCATTACCGTCGTCAGCCTGGAACACGCCATCGCCGCACCCTTTTGCACCCGTCAACTGGCGGACATGGGCGCGCGCGTCATCAAGATCGAACGGCCCGGCAGCGGCGATTTCGCGCGCGGCTACGACGAACGCGTGCGTGGCCTGTCTTCGCATTTCGTCTGGACCAACCGGTCCAAGGAAAGCCTGACGCTGGACCTGAAGCGCGACGAGGCGGGCGGCATCATGGAACGCCTGCTGGAATCGGCCGACGTGCTGGTGCAAAACCTGGCGCCCGGCGCGGCGGCCCGGCTGGGGCTGTCGTTCGAGGCCCTCCATGCGCGCTATCCGCGCCTGATCGTCTGCGATATTTCCGGTTATGGCGAGGGCGGCCCGTATCAGGACAAGAAGGCGTATGACCTGCTGATCCAAAGCGAAAGCGGCTTTCTGTCGGTCACGGGCACTAAGGACGATCCGGTCAAGGCCGGGTGTTCCATCGCCGATATCGCGGCCGGCATGTACGCGTATTCGGCCATCCTGAACGCCTTGTTGCTGCGCCAGAAAACCGGCCTGGGCAGCCGCCTGGACGTGTCCATGCTGGAAAGCATGGTCGAGTGGATGGGCTTTCCGATGTACTACGCGTTCGAAGGCGCCAAGCCGCCCGTGCGCGCGGGGGCGGCGCATGCGTCGATCTATCCCTATGGCCCGTTTCCGGTGGGCGATGGCTCGACCATCATGCTGGGCCTGCAAAACGAACGCGAATGGCGGGTGTTCTGCGCGCAGGTGCTGCGCCAGCCCACGCTGGCGGAAGACGCGCGCTTTATCTCGAATTCGCAGCGCACCGCCAACCGCGACGCGTTGCGCGACCTGATCGTGGCGGCGTTTGCCGATCTGTCGATCGAACAGGTCACACAGCGGCTGGAAGATGCCCAGATCGCCAACGCCCGCGTCAATGACATGGCCGGCGTGTGGGCGCACCCGCAATTGCAGGCGCGCGCGCGCTGGAGCCAGGTCGACAGCCCGGCCGGCATGCTGCCCGCGCTGTTGCCGCCCGCCAGCAGCAGCGCATTCGCGCCGCGCATGGCCGCCGTGCCCGCCGTGGGCGAAAACACGGATGCGGTGCTAGCATCGCTGGGATACGCGCCCGATCAGGTGGCGCAATTGCATGCTTCGGAGGTCGTGTGACGCATTCCGTCGTTCGTAGCGCCCTGTTCGTGCCGGCGTCGCGCGCCGAGCGCATCCCCAAAGCGCTGGCCGCCGGGGCCGACACCGTTATCGTGGACCTGGAAGACGCTGTCGAGCATCTGGCCAAGGCGTCTGCCCGCGAGGCGCTGTGCGACTTCCTGGGGACGCATCACGACGCCCGCCTGTGGGTGCGCATCAACGACGCGTCCACGTCCTGGCACGACGATGACCTGAAAGCCTGCCGTGGCCGGCCCAACATCGCGGGCATCCTGCTGCCCAAGGCAGAAACACTGGCGCAGGTGCGGCACGTGGCGCAAACCGGTCTGCCCGTCATCCCCCTGATTGAAACCGCGCGCGGGCTGCTGAACGCGTCCGAAGTCGCGGCCACGCCCGGCGTGGCGCGGCTGGCGTTCGGCAGCCTGGACTACGCGCTGGACATGGGCCTGACCCCCGACACCCCCGGCGCCGAAACCGTGCTGGATCAGGCGCGCGTGCAGGTATTGCTGCACAACCGCGCCGCCGGGCTCGCGCCCGCGTTGGACGGCGTGTTTCCCGGCGTGCAGGACACGGCCGGGCTGGCCGCCGCGGCGGCGCGCGCGCAGCAGATGGGCTTTGGCGGCATGCTGTGCATCCACCCGGCGCAGGTGCCGGTGATTCACGCGGCCTTCGTGCCCGCGCGCGAAGAACTGGCCTGGGCGCGGCGCGTGGTGGCTGCACATCGCGAGACGGCGGCGGGCACCTTCATGCTGGACGGCAAGATGGTGGACGCGCCCGTGATCGCGCGCGCGCGGCTGGTGTTGGCGCAGGCCGGGGAACAGGCCCCCCCATGAGCCATGCGCTGTTCATCGGGCATACCTACATCGACGTCACCGTATTGGCCGACGAATGGCCCACCGGCGACGAAAAAAGCGTGGCGCGTGACTACGCCGTGTCCTTCGGCGGCAACGCCGTCACGGCGGCGTTTGCTTGCGGCAAGCTGGGCACGCCGCCCGACCTGATCTGTTCTTTGGCACCCGATTGGCTGGGCCACATGTACACCGACATGGCCGCCGCGCACGGCATCACGCTGCATGCGCGGCATGTGCGCCGGTCATCGTTGTCGTTCATCATGCCCAACCACGGCAAGCGCGCCATCGTGCGCGCGCGCGACGTGCAGTACCTGAATGATTTCCCCCGGCTGGATGTCGGCGCGTATCGCGCATTGCACCTGGACGGGCATCAGCCGGATGCCGCGCTGCACTATGCGCGCGCGTGCCGGCAGGCGGGCGTGCTGACGTCGCTGGACGGCGGCGGCGTGCGCGAGAACACCGACGAGCTGCTGCGCCATATCGACGTGGCCGTGTGCGCCGAGCGCATGTGCGAACAGCTGGAGCTGAGCCCAGCCCGGCTGCTGGACCTGCTGAAGGCGCGCGGCTGCCGCATCGGCGCCGTCACGATGGGCGAGCGCGGCATGCTTTGGTATGACGAAACGGGGCGCGTCGACACCTTGCCATCGCTGGATGTGCCGGGCGAACGCATCGTGGATACCTCGGGCGCGGGCGACGTGTTTCACGGCGCCTATGTGTGGTCGTATTTGAACCGGCCGGAACTGCCCTGGTTGGAACACTTCACCTTTGCGCGCGCGGCGTCGGCGCACAAGATCCAGCACTTGGGCAACGAGGCCGGGTTGCCGCAAGTGGAAGACGTGGAACGCGCGATGATGGCGTTTGCGCCTAAAGCGTAGGCGCGGGGGCGGTCGGCGGGGGCAGGCGCCAGGGGTGGCATCGGGGCAGGCATCCGGGCAGCCATCGAGCCCAAGCTTGCAGGCTGCCTGCCCGATCAATCCGGCAAGCGTTCGATCGCCTGATCGCGGATCTGGGCGACCCACGTCGAAATCGGCCGGCCATTCACCAGCATGTCCGGCGCCAGGTCGTGCAGCGGCAGCAGCACGAACGCGCGTTGATGCATGCGCGGATGCGGCAGGGTCAGCCGTTCGTGATCCAGCAACACGTCGCCGTATGTCAACAGATCAAGATCCAGCGTGCGTGGGGCGTTCTTGTAAGGGCGCAGCCGCCCGTGCTGGTTTTCCAGCGCCTGTAGCGCATCCAGCAATGCCAACGGCGGCAGCCGGGTGTCCAGCGCCGCCACCGCATTGACGAAGTCGGGGCCGGCGGCGTCCACCGGCGCGCTGCGGTAGAACGGCGACGCCGTCACGGCGTCGATGCCGTCCGTGGCCTGCAATTGGGCCAGCACGCGGCGCAAGGTGGCCGCGCTGTCGCCCAGATTGGCGCCCAGGCCGATATAGGCGCGGACCAAAGCGGGCGACACGGTTTACTCGGGGGTGGCCGGGCCGCGCGACGGCGAACGGCGCGGACGCCGGCGCTTGCGCGTGCCGGTCGACGCAGCGGGGCCGCCCATGCCGCCCATGCCGCCATCGCCCGCCTCGCGCGGCAGGCGCGCCACTTCTTCGATCATGTCGGCGCGCGTCACGTCGTCGGCATTGGCCAGGTCCATCCACCACTGTGCCAACACACTGTCGAATTCGCCGGCAGCGGCGCGCAATTGCAGGAAATCGCAGGCGGCGCGGAAGCGCGGTTGTTCGATCATGCGGAAAATCGTCTTGCCCATGCGGCGCTCGAAACGCGGCTGCATGAACCAGATCTCGCGCATGTCGGACGAGAAGCGACGCTGGATGGCCAGCTTTTCCGTCTGTTCGTCCAGCACCGAATCGGCGGCCTGGGACAGCGCGGGTATGGTGTGCTCGCCCTGCGCGCGCAACTGCTTCCAGCGCACATCCACCTGCTGCCACAGCAGCGCGGCAAACAGGAAGCTGGGGCTGACGGTCTTGCCGGCGCGCACGCGGGCGTCGGTGCGTTCCAGCGCCAGCTCCACGAAGTGTTCGCCGCCGGGCTGCTCCAGCACCACGTCCAGCAAGGGCAGCAGGCCGTTGTGCAGGCCGTCGGCGCGCAGCTGGCGCAGGCAGTCCATGGCGTGGCCGCAGGTCAACAGCTTGAGCATTTCGTCGAACAGGCGCGAGGCCGGCACGTTTTCGATGAGCTCGGCCATGGTGCTGATGGGCTCGCGCGTGGCGGGGTCGATCGTGCCGTTGAGCTTGGCGGCGAAACGCACGGCGCGCAGCATGCGCACCGGGTCTTCGCGGTAACGCTTGACCGGGTCGCCAATGATGCGGACCTGGCGTTTTTTCAGGTCGGCCACACCGTTGTGGTAGTCGATGACTTCCTCGGTGTGCGGGTCGTAGTACAGCGCGTTCATGGTGAAGTCGCGGCGCTTGGCGTCTTCTTCTTGTGACCCGAACACGTTGTCGCGCAGGATGCGGCCGTGCTCATCGGTTTCCTGCTCTTCGGACGCCGGGGCGCGGAAGGTGGAGGTTTCGATGATTTCCTGGCCAAACACCACGTGCACCAGCTGAAAGCGGCGGCCGATGATGCGCGCGCGGCGGAACAGCGGGCGGATCTGTTCGGGCGTGGCGTTGGTGGCCACGTCGAAATCCTTGGGTTCCAGTCCGACGATCAGGTCACGCACCGCGCCGCCCACGATATAGCCTTCGTAGCCGTGCTGGCGCAAGACTTCGCAGACCTTGATGGCGTGGCGAGAAACGTTACGGCGATCAATGCCGTGCTTGTCGCGCCCAATGCGCAACGGCCCCCGGGGTGCCGGCGCGAACAAGCGGCCGACGAATTTTTTTATGGTTTCAGTGATCATTAGGACTTCGAGTCTTCCATGTGGTCGAACAAGTCGATCACTTGCCAGCCACGGTCCTTTGCGATGGTGCGCAAGGTCGGGCTGGGGTTGGCGGCGATCGGACGGGTCACCTTTTCCAGCAGAGGCACATCATTGACCGAATCGCTATAGAAAAACGATTCGGGGAAATCCGCAAGCGCCAATCCCAGATTGGACAGCCATTCGTTCACGCGCACAACCTTGCCTTCCTTGAAACTGGGCGTGCCCAGGATGCGGCCGGTATAGCGCCCGCGCAGGTATTCGGCGTCGGTGGCGACCAGGTAGGGCACGCCGAAGGCGCGCGCGATGGGGGCGGTGACAAAGCTGTTGGTGGCCGTGACGATGGCGCACAGGTCGCCGGCGTCCAGGTGGGATTGCACCAGCGCGCGCGCGTCGGCCGTGATGGACGGGCGGATGACTTCGCGCATGAATTCTTCGTGCCAGTCGGCCAGGTCGAACGGCGAATGCGCCGCCAGCAGGCCCAGCATGAATTCGGCGGCCTGTTCGGCGGTGAGTTCACCGCGGTTGTAGCGGTCCATCAGGTCGTCGTTCTGGCGACGGGCCTGGACGGGGTCTCCCGCGCGGCCGGTGCGGGCCAGGTAGTCGGCCCATTGATAGTCGCTGTCCAGCGGCAACAGGGTGTGGTCCAGGTCGAACAGGGCGAGACGTCGGGATGTCATGTGCGTTGCGAATCAGGATCTGCGAGCATGGCGCGCAGCAATGGCAGGGTGATGGGACGGCCGGTGGCCAGGGAATAGCGGTCAAGCGCGTCGATCAACGCGGCCAGTTTGCGGATGTCGCGTTCGTGATGAATCAGCATCCAGTTGATGATTTCGGGCGCCAGGTGCATGCCGCGTTCGGCGGCCTGCGCGGACAGCGCGGCCAGCTTGTCGGCGTCGGACAGCGGGTCCAGGCGAAACACCAGGTCCCAGCCCAGGCGGGTGCGCAGGTCTTCGCGCAGCGGCATGGACAGCGGGGCGCGGTCGCCGGCCAGCGCCAGCGCAAACGCGCGGCCCGTGGCGGCGGATTCACGCCAGCGGTTGTACAGCGCGAACAAGGCGGCCTGGCGGCTGTCGTCCATGCGGTGCACGTCGTCAACCGCCACGAATTTGGGCATGGGCGATTTGGAATCGGCTTCGGCCAGGCGGCGCAGCATGGTTTCGCCCTTGGCCGGATCAACGAAGACGGCGTCCGGCCGCGCGGTCAGGGCGCGCAGCAGGTGAGTGCGGCCGCAGCCCGCGGCGCCCCATATATACAGCGCGCGACCCGGATTGAGCGCGCGCACGGCCGCCAGCGCTTCCCCGTTGGGGCCGGCGATATAGTTGTTCAGCGATGGCGCTGGCGCGGGAAGAACGTCGAGCAGCAGCTGGCGGTTCATGAGAGGTTATCAATCAGGCTTGTTCGGTACTTCCAATGCCCTGCGCGGTACGTCTGCGCAAGGCTCGCTGCGGCGCGATGGGCATGCCGGTGTTGCCGGAAAAGCCAAAAAACGGTGATACACGGGGCCGATTCGGGTAATGCCCGCCAGAAACTGGCAAAATCCAACCCGGCCAACCCAACACTTTAAACCACCTGGGGGGATGGTGTCGCGCTCAAGGGCTTTGCCAGGCTTGGGTTTGCGCCCTTTTTGCCCCCCGGCCAGCCCGTCTCGCCCCCGCCGCTTTCGCGGCGCCCGGCCAGTCCGAACCCTGCACAGGCCCGCAACATCGTAAAATGCGGGGCGTTCCACCAAATTCCCAGCAATTGTTACATACCCCACGGCATTTCTCATGACGAATCAACCTAAAGCCCCCTTGACCTACCGCGATGCCGGTGTCGACATCGACGCAGGCGACGCCCTGGTCGACCGTATCAAACCCCTCGCCGCGCGCACCATGCGCCCCGGGGTGCTGGCCGGTATCGGCGGCTTTGGCGCGCTGTTCGAAGTGCCCAAGAAGTACAACGAGCCCGTGCTGGTGTCGGGTACCGACGGCGTGGGCACCAAGCTGCGCCTGGCGTTCGAATGGAACCGCCACGACACCGTGGGCATCGACCTGGTCGCCATGAGCGTCAACGACATCCTGGTGCAGGGCGCCGAGCCCCTGTTCTTCCTGGACTACTTTGCCTGCGGCAAGCTTTCGGTGGACACGGCGGCGTCGGTGGTGGGCGGCATTGCCAAGGGCTGCGAATTGTCGGGCTGCGCGCTGATCGGCGGTGAAACCGCTGAAATGCCGGGCATGTACCCGGACGGCGAATATGATCTGGCCGGCTTTGCGGTGGGCGCGGTGGAAAAGTCCGCGATCATCGACGGCAAGTCGATCAAGCCGGGCGACGTGGTGCTGGGCCTGGCCTCCAGCGGCGTGCACTCCAACGGTTTTTCGCTGGTGCGCAAGATCATCGAACGCGCCGGCGCCAAGCCGACCGACGACTTCCACGGCCAGCCGCTGGTTGACGTGGTGATGGCGCCCACGCGCATCTACGTCAAGCAAGTCCTGGCCGCGCTGGCCAAGCACGGCACCGACATCAAGGGCCTGGCCCACATCACCGGCGGCGGCCTTCTGGACAACGTGCCGCGCATCCTGCAAGCCGGCCTGTCGGCCAAGCTGCATCGCGACGGCTGGGAAATGCCCAAGCTGTTCCAGTGGCTGCAAGAGCAGGGCGGCGTTGAAGACACGGAAATGCACCGCGTCTTCAACTGCGGCATCGGCATGGTGCTGGTGGTGGATGCGGCCCAGGCCGACGCCATCGCCGCGACCTTGCGCGAGCAAGGTGAAACGGTCAACAAGATCGGCGAAATCGTCGCGCAGACCGAAGGCATGGCGCAAACCTTCGTGGTGTAAGCCCGACTGGTTTCGCTTCGCGTGCATGAGCATGAAATAACCCGCCGTTGGCGGGTTTTTTCATGGGCGGGCCCGAAGCAGCTACTCGTGCTGCCGCCGGCGTTTCGCCGCGTTTCGCCACGTTTTGCCACGCGCGAGGCGCGACTTGGCCAAGCATCATTCTGCTACAAGCGCTTGCCCGCCAGCGCCAGCGCCACGGCGTCGATGGTTTGCGCCACCGCGTCGCTGGCCAGGCAGTCGACGATGACGCGGTCGGGCTGGGCGCGCAGCCAGGTGATCTGGCGCTTGGCTAGTTGGCGCGTGGCGGCAATGCCCTGTTCACGCGCGGTGGGCAGGTCGACCTCGCCGTCCAGATGCGCCCACATCTGCCGATAGCCCACGCAGCGCACGGACGGCAGGCCCGGATGCAGATCGGGCCGGGCGCGTAGCGCGCGCACTTCGTCCAGCAGGCCGTTGGCCAGCATGGCGTCAAAGCGCTGTTCGATGCGCGCGTGCAACGCGGCGCGCTCCGACGGTTCAAGGCTGATGGTCAGGTAGTGGTTGGCGTCGTCGTCGGGCTTTTGCTGGCCGCGCGACAGCAATGCGGACATCGGCTGGCCCGCCAACTGGCAGATTTCCAGCGCGCGCTGGATGCGCTGGCTGTCATTGGGCGCCAGGCGCGCCGCCGTGATGGGATCTTGCCGCGCCAGTTCGGCATGCAGCGCGGGCCAGCCCTGGATGGCGGCGCGCGCTTCGATTTCGGCGCGCAAGGCGGGGTCCGCCTGAGGCAGGTCGTCCAGCCCATCGCGCAGGGCCTTGTAGTACATCATCGTGCCGCCGGCCAGCAGCGGAATGCGCCCGCGCGCACGGATCTCGTCGATCAATCGCAGCGCATCGGCGCGAAACTCGGCGGCCGAATACGACTGCGCGGGGTCCAGGATGTCCAGCAGGTGCTGCGGTACGTGGGCCTGTTCCTCGGGCGAGGGCTTGGCGGTGCCGATGTCCATGCCTCGGTAGATGGTGGCCGAATCGACGTTGACGATTTCCATCGGCCAGCGCTCGGCCAGGGCCAGGGTGGACGCGCTTTTGCCGGCGGCCGTGGGGCCGGCCAGGCAAATCACCAGCGGAGTATCGGGGGGCAGGGAAGAGGGCAAACTTATTGTCCGCGCAGAAAGAGCTTGTCCAGGTCGGACACCGACCATTGCACCCAGGTCGGGCGGCCGTGGTTGCACTGGTCGGCGCGCTCGGTGGCTTCCATCTGGCGCAGCAGCCCGTTCATTTCTTCGATGGTCAACCTGCGGTTGGCGCGCACCGATCCGTGGCACGCCATGGTGGACAGCAGTTCGTTGCGTTGTTCGGTCAACAGGCGCGATACGCCCACGGCACCAAGGTCACGCAACACCGCGCGCGCCAGCGTTTCGATATCGCCACGCGCCAGGATGGCGGGCACCGAGCGCACGGCGATGGACGTGGGGCCGGACGGGCGCATCTCGAAACCCAGCTCGCTGAGCTGCTCTTCAAATTCCTCGATCAGCGCCACGTCTTTTTCCTGGGCGTGGAACACCACCGGCACCAGCAGGTCCTGGCGCGGCAGGCTGCGCGCGTCCAACGCCTGCTTAAGCTGTTCGTAGACGACGCGCTCGTGCGCGGCGTGCATGTCCACCAGCACCATGCCCCGGCGGTTCTGCGCCAGGATGTAGATGCCGTGCAGTTGCGCCAGCGCCATGCCCAGCGGATGTTCCTCGTCCATGGGCAGGGAGGGCGCGGGCCGGGGCTCGCTGACCGGCGTGACCTTGGCGGCCGTGTCGTCGTTCAGGGGGCGATACAGGGATTGCCAGTCGGCGGCGGGGATGCCGGCAGGCTCGCTATGCAGGCGGAACGGCACCTGGGTGTGAGCGCGTTGCGGCGCGGGCGACGGGCGCAGGCCGTAGGCGGCGTTCTGGCCGGTGTAGCCGGGGCGTAGGGCGTTCGGCGCGGTACCGGAGGCACCGTGGCCGTCCTGAGTGCGTGCGTGGGCGGAGGCGGCGTCGGCGACAGTGTGACCGGCATCGGCGCCGGCGCCGGCGCCGAAGCCCGACCCAGAAGCCAAGCTCGATCCAGAACCCGATCCGGAAACTGAACCGGCCCCCAAGCCCGAGCCGGAACCCAAGCCCGAGCCGGCCGCCAAGCCAGAGCCGGACCCCAAGCCAGAACCCGAACCCAAGCCAGAACCGGAGCCCCCTGCCGCCGTGGCCGACGCCACGGTCTCAAAGCCGCCGTCTTCCTCCTGCTCCTGCCGCGAAGGCGTGACGGCGGACGAGCCGCCCGTCTGCGCCAGCGTCTGGCCCACGGCGTGCGACACAAAACGGTGCACCGCGCCGCTATCGCGGAAGCGGACTTCGTGTTTGGCCGGGTGTACGTTCACGTCCACGGCGGCCGGGTCTATGTCCAGGAACAGCACGTACGCGGGTTGGCGGTCGCCGTGCAGCACGTCGGCGTAGGCGGCGCGCAGCGCGTGGCTGACCGTGCGGTCGCGCACGTAGCGGCCGTTTACGTAAAGGTATTGGCGGTCGGCGCGGGCGCGGGCGGCGGTCGGGCGGGTGATCATCCCGGCCAAGCTCACCGTGCCGACCGAGTGCGACAGCAGCAGCCCGTGCTCGGCGAATTCCGCGCCCAGCACGTCGCGGATGCGCTGGGGCGGCTCGGCCGGCAACCATTGCCGCTGCGCGCGATCATGGTGGAACAGGCGGAACGCAATCTGCGGATGCGCCAGCGCGATGCGTTCCATCGCGTCAACGCAATGGCCGAATTCGGTGGCCTCGGACCGCAGGAATTTGCGCCGCGCCGGCACGGCGTCGAACAGCTGCCGCACGTCCACGGTGGTGCCCGGTGGGCCGGAAGCGGGGCTGACCTGCATGCTGCCCGCATCGATCTGCCAGGCATGCTCGCCGTCGCGGGTGCGCGAAATGATGGTCACCTGGGCCACCGAGGCAATCGACGCCAGGGCCTCGCCCCGAAACCCCATCGACGCTACCGATTCCAGCTCGTTCAGCGAGCGGATCTTGCTGGTGGCGTGGCGCGCCAGCGCCAGCGGCAGCTCGTCGGGCGGAATGCCGCCGCCGTCGTCCGTGACGGCAATGCGGCGGATGCCGCCGCCTTCCAGGCGCACTTCAATGGCGCGGCCGCCCGCATCGATGGCGTTCTCAAGTATTTCCTTGAGCACGGAGGCGGGCCGCTCGATGACTTCGCCAGCGGCAATCTGGCTGATCAACAGGTCGGGAAGCGCAAGAATGGAACGGCGTTCTGTCATTAGGCTTAAGTCTGATGGTGCTGTGTGGACGATTTTAGCGTCATGGGCCGGTGGGCTATAGTCGCGAAGGTTTAACCTTCCTTCCGACTTCCAGGCCGCTGAATGCTCGAATTTTTCAATATGGTCCTCCACATCGACAAGACGCTGGGCGTCTGGGTCGCGCAATATGGCGTGTGGGTGTACCTGGTGCTGTTCCTGATCGTATTCGCCGAGACCGGCTTGGTCGTGTTGCCGTTCCTGCCCGGCGATTCCCTGCTGTTCATCGCGGGCGCATTCGGCGCCACGGGGCATATCGACCCGGTGTTGATGGCCGTGCTGCTGATCGTGGCCGCCATTTCCGGAAACACGCTGAACTACATGATAGGGCGCTACATCGGCCCGCGTGTGTTCTCCATGAACTTGCGCTTTCTGGACCGGGGCGCGCTGATGCGCACGCACGCGTTCTATGAAAAGCACGGCGGCAAGACGATCGTCATGTCGCGCTTCATTCCCGTTGTGCGCACGTTCGCGCCCTTCGTGGCGGGCGTGGCCGATATGTCGATGTCGCGCTTCCAGATGTTCAACATCCTGGGCGCCCTGTTCTGGGTGATCAGCCTGGTGGCGGCCGGTTATTTCTTCGGCAACATCCCGCTGGTACGCGAACACCTGAACACCATCGTCCTGCTGGGCCTGGCCGCCGCCATCGTGCCCGTGGTGGGCGCGGGCGTGTTCAAGCTCATCAAGTCACGCCGGGCGTAACAGCCCAAGGGCCACCCCGCGCAACGCTGCGCGGGGTCGAAAAAAGGGCGATGCGCCATCAAGCGCATCGCCCTTTTTTTATCCCGACCGTTGTTGCGGTTGTTGGGGGTTACGCCGGCGGGTTCAGCTGACGTCGCCCAGACGCGCCAGCGGCGGGTTGGCCGTGAAGTAGCGTTGAATGCCGGTCATCATGGCTTGCGCCAGTTTGTCCTGGTGCGAATTGCTGCGCAACAGGGCTTCTTCCTGCGGGTTGCTGATGAAGGCGGTTTCGACCAGTACCGAAGGGATGTCCGGCGCTTTCAGCACGGCAAAGCCGGCCTGCTCGACGCTGTTCTTGTGCAGGCGGTTGATCTTCTTGATTTCGTCCAGGAAGGCGTTGCCCACCTTGAGCGAATCGTTGATCTGCGCGGTGGTGGACAAGTCCAGCAGCACCTTGGCCACCTGACGGTCGTGGCTGCCCAGGTTGACGCCGCCGATCAAGTCGGCCGCGTTTTCCTTGTCGGCCATCCAGCGCGCCTGCGCGCTGGACGCGCCACGTTGCGATAGCGCGAACACCGACGAGCCGTTGGCCGACGGCTTGACCCAGGCATCGGCGTGGATCGAGATGAACAGGTCGGCATGCACGCGGCGGGCCTTTTGCACGCGGACATGCAGCGGCACGAAATAATCGTCGTCGCGGGTCAGGTAGGCGCGCATGTAGGGCTGGCTGTCGATCAGCGCTTTCAGGCGCCGGGCGATGCGCAGCACCACGTCTTTTTCGCGCAGGCCGCTGCTGCCGATGGCGCCGGGATCTTCGCCGCCGTGGCCGGGATCAAGCGCGATGGTCAGCATGCGCTGCTTGCCACGGCCGGCGGTGGCCGGGGGCGACTTGGGCGCGGTGGGCAGGGGCGGGGCCGGCTGCTGGCCGCGCACGCGCGGCGGCTCGGGCGGGTCGGCCCGCGTAACCGGGTTGCGCTGGATGTCTTCCAGGATGCGCGCCAGGGGGTCGTCGACGTCGGGGCCGCTTTTGTTCAGGATCGCCACCAGCGGGTCCTGGGCGATCTTCGGGTACAGGTCCAGCACCAGGCGGTACTGGTAGTCGGCCACGGGCTTGAGCGTGAACACCTGCGGCGCCACGGGCTGCTTCAGGTCGAACACCAGCCGCACCACGTTCGGGCGGTTCTGCGCCACGCGCAGGCTTTGGATATAGGGGTCGTCGGGGCGAACCTTGGAGACGAGGTCGTTCAAGGCCGCGCTAAGGGTCAGTCCCTCGATATCGACCACCAGCCGGTGGGGATTTTCAAGCGTGAATTGTTCCGCCTTCAGCTCGCTATCGAGCTCCAGCGTGACCCGGGTGTATTCGTCGGCCGGCCAGGTACGTACGGCCAGGATCGTTGCCGCCTGCGCCAGACGCGGCAGGACCGGCAAGACGAGCAGAGTGGCGGCGACGCTGATCAGGCGTCGTCGGGTGGCGCCTGCCGAGGGAAGGGCGCCGTCTTTGGCGGGGGGACAATCGCGTTCAACCATGTTTGTCCTCGTGCGGTGTACGCGGTCAGGGTGGCGTCGCGGCCCTCATCGGCATAAGCCAGGGAAATCAGCAAGTCGGGCGGGGGCAAAAGGCCCTCGGCCCGCTCCGGCCATTCGATCAAAACCACCGCGTCTTCACGCAGTAAATCCCGAAATCCTGCGTCCAACCATTCGCGCGAATCACTAAATCTATAAAAATCAAGATGATAGAAGTATAAGTTAGAAACTTTATAGGATTCAAGCAGCGCGTAGCTGGGACTTTTGATTCGGCCGGTGATGCCGCATTCGCGCAACAGGGCGCGGGTGAAGGCCGTTTTGCCCGCGCCAAGGTCGCCTTGCAGGTGTATGCAGGCGCCGGCGGGCTTGGTCTGTCCCCCGGAAACCAACGGGGCAAGCTGCCGCGCCAGCGATTCCGTGGCGGCTTCGTCGGGCAGGTGCAAGGTCAGGCTGCAAAGAGGGGCGGACATGGCGCGGGGCGAGTGGTAAAAAACGGTGAAGGGATTTCGGATTTCCGCAATTATAGGAATGCGGGTTTCTGCTAATCTATTTAGTGATTTTCATTCTCAATAAGTCGCTTGCGGCCGACGCCGCGCTTTGCGACTGTCAGCCGCCACGGAGTTGTACGCGCCATGAAGACCCGCATCGAAAAAGACACGTTTGGGCCGATCGAAGTCCCCGAGGATCACCTCTGGGGCGCCCAAACGCAACGTTCGCTGCATTTTTTCGCGATTTCCACGGAAAAGATGCCTGTCCCGCTGGTCAACGCCATGGCGCGCCTGAAGCGCGCGGCCGCCAAGGTCAATGCCGAACTTGGTGAGCTGGACCCGAAGATCGCCGACGGCATCATTCGCGCGGCCGACGAAGTCATCGCCGGCAAGTGGCCCAACGAATTTCCGCTGTCGGTCTGGCAGACGGGGTCCGGCACGCAAAGCAACATGAACATGAATGAAGTGCTGGCCAATCGCGCGTCGGAACTGCTGGGCGGCGTGCGTGGCGAAGAGCGCAAGGTGCACCCGAACGACCATGTCAACCGCGGCCAGTCGTCCAACGATACGTTTCCGACCGCCATGCACGTGGCCGCGGCCGTCGAAGTCGAACATCATCTGCTGCCCTCGCTGAAGCAGTTGCGCGCCACGCTGGCCGAGAAAAGCGCCGCCTTCTACGACATCGTCAAGATCGGCCGCACGCATTTGCAGGACGCCACGCCCTTGACGCTGGGCCAGGAACTGTCCGGCTATGTGGCGCAGCTGGATCTGGCTGAACAGCAGATCCGCGCCACGCTGCCCGGCCTGCATCAGTTGGCCATTGGCGGCACGGCGGTGGGCACGGGCCTGAACGCGCATCCCGAATTCAGCGCCAAGGTGTCGGCCGATCTGGCGCATGCCACCGGCACGGCCTTTGTGTCGGCGCCCAACAAATTCCAGGCACTGGCCTCGCACGAGGCCTTGCTGTTCGCGCACGGCGCGTTGAAGTCGCTGGCGGCCGGGCTGATGAAGATTGCCAACGACGTGCGCTGGCTGTCCAGCGGCCCGCGTTCGGGCCTGGGCGAAATCAGCATTCCGGAAAATGAGCCGGGCAGCTCGATCATGCCGGGCAAGGTCAACCCCACGCAGTGCGAAGCCGTCACCATGCTGGCCGCGCAGGTCTTGGGCAACGACGTCGCCATCAATATCGGCGGCGCCAGCGGCAACTTCGAACTGAACGTGTTCAAGCCGCTGGTGATCCACAACTTCCTGCAATCGGTGCGCCTGCTGACGGACGGCATGGCCAGCTTCAACGCGCATTGCGCGGCCGGCATCGAACCCAACCACGAGCGCATCGCTGAACTGGTCGACCGGTCACTGATGCTGGTGACGGCGCTGAACCCGCACATCGGTTACGACAAGGCCGCGCAGATTGCCAAGAAGGCGCACAAGGAAGGCTTGTCGCTGAAGGAGTCGGCGCTGGCGCTGGGTTACGTGACCGAAGCGCAGTTTGCCGAATGGGTGGTGCCCGGGTCCATGACCAACGCGCACAAGTCGTAAACGTCTGGGGACAGGGCTCAAGCACAGGGCCAAGCCCAAGCCCAGGCCCAAGCCCAAGCCCAAGCCCAAGCCCAAGCCCAAGCCCAAGCCCAAGCCCAAGCCCAAGCCCAAGCCCAGCCCAAGCCCAACAAGGCTGCCGACCCGGCAGCCTTTTTTTCGTCGGATCAGGGCTGCCCGGCCAGCAGCAGCCACATCGGTATCGTCACCGCCGAGAACAGCGTGCCCAGCGATATCAGCACCGCCACCATGCGCCCGTCACCCCCCATGCGCATGGCCAGTACATAAGCGGCCGAGGCCGTCGGCAGGGCCGCGAACAGCAGCAGCATGCGCGCTTCCAGCGGCGGCAGGCCCAGCAACATCGCCACGCCCAGCGCCACGGCGGGCAGGGCGACCAGTTTCACGGCCAGCATCCAGGCGATCAACGTGCCGTAACCCTTGCCGCCTTCCCAGGCCAGGCTGGCGCCTACGCAAATAATCCCCAGCGCCAGCGCCGCCGCGCCCAGCCGCCCCAGCACCGTGTCGACGGGGCTGGGCAGGTGCAGGCCCGCCAGGTTGCAGGCAAGCCCAACCAGCGTGGACACGACCAGGGGGTTGCGCGCCAGCTCGCGCAGCAGATTGCCGCCGTTGTGGCGCGCCAGGCCATAGACCGCGGCCACATTGGCCATGGGCACGGCAAAGCCGACGATCAGCGCCATCACCGTCTGGCCCTGCGTGCCGGCAAGGCTTGCCGACAGCGCCAGGCCGATATACGTGTTGAAGCGGTACCCGCACTGGGCCGACGACGCCAGCCCCACCGACGACGGCCGCAACACCCAGCCGGCCAGCCACGCCATCGCCACGCCGGCCACCACCACCGCCGCCGTGGCCTGTAGCAACATGGCCGCGTTGCCCGCGGTGATGGGCGTGCGCAGAATGGATTGGAACAGCAGCGCGGGGAACAGGACGAAGTAGACGAGACGCTCGGTGCCCGCAAAAAACTCGCGCGAAAAACCCAGCTTGTGACGCAGCGCCCAACCGAGCGCGACCAGCATGAAATCAGGGAAAACCAGGAAGGCGACCGACATGAGGAAAGGGTGTTTTAACAGCGCGTTGACCGGGGATCGGCACGCTATGCGGGTGTAAGCATTTGCTGCTATTCTCCGTCATTCTGGCGGGCGCGTCTGCCACAAGCACCTTATAAAAGCAGCGCCACACACGCTGCACAGAAGCAATGCGCTCCCACCGTTATCTGCTGGCCCGTCCACAGGCGGAGACCATCTCAAAACGGTCCGTTTACATACGGGCTCGCACTCTTGGAGGAAACACACCTATGAATAAAGTTCGCTCCCTGGCCGTTGCTATCGCTTTGGCTACCGGCGCCGCCGGCACGCTTGGCGCCTCCGTCGCGCATGCCGCCGACAAGTACCCCAGCAAGCCTATCCGCGTGATCGTTCCGTTCGCGCCCGGCGGTTCCACCGACATCATCGCGCGCCTCGTGACGCAACGCATGAGCCAGGAACTTGGCCAGCCGATGGTCGTGGAAAACAAGGGTGGCGCGGGTGGCGCCATCGGTGCCTCTGAAGCCGCGCGCGCCGATGCCGACGGCTACACGCTGTCGATCGCCACGGTCTCGACCATGGCCGTCAACCCGGCCTGCCGTCCGAAGGACCTGCCGTACGACCCGATCAAGGACTTCCAGCCGGTCACCAACTTCGCCAACACGGCAAACGTGGTTGCCGTGAATCCGAAGTTCCCCGCCAAGGACTTCAAGGGCTTCATCGAAGAACTGAAGAAGAACCCCGGCAAGTACTCGTATGGCAGCTCGGGCACGTGCGGCGTGCTGCACTTGATGGGCGAATCGTTCAAGATGGCCACGGGCACCGACATCGTGCACGTGCCGTACAAGGGTTCGGGCCCGGCCGTGGCCGACGCCGTCGGCGGCCAGATCGAAATCCTGTTCGACAACCTGCCGTCCTCGATGCCGCAGATCCAGGCGGGCAAGCTGAACGCCATGGCCATCGCCTGGCCCGAGCAGATTCCCGCCGTCAAGGGCGTGCCCACGTTCAAGGAAGCCGGCTTCCCAGTGCTGAACCAGCCGGTCTGGTACGGCCTGCTGGCCCCCAAGGGCACGCCGATGGAGGTCGTGAACAAGCTGCGTGACGCTGCCGTCGTGGCCTTGAAGGACCCGAAGGTCATCAAGGCGCTGGACGATCAGGGCTCGGCGCCCTCGGGCAACACGCCTGAAGAGTTCGCCAAGGAAATCAAAGAGCAGTTCGATTGGGCTCAAGACGTGGTGAAGAAGCAGAACATCAAGCTGGATTGATGCGGCTTGGGGCTGGCCGACAAGCCGGTTCCTGATGCTGAAATGAAGACGGGCGCCCTGACGGGCGCCCGTTTTTTTTATGCCGTGCAGTGATGCCGGCACGACGGCGACACGACGGCGACACGACGGCGGCCGAATGCGCGCGCGGCCAGTCTTGCAACGTCGGCCCAGCTGCTTCAGCTACTCCATTTACCCGAACTACCCCGCCACATCCAAGGACGCCACGCGGGCGGCGCAGGCCGCGCGCAGCCGCTCGATCAGGTCAGCATGCAGCGCCGACAAAGGGTCCTGGTTGCGCACCATGATGCTGATCGGCACGCGCAGCGCGGGCTCCAGGCGGCGCAGGCTCATGCCGGGACGCAACATGGCCTGCGCGGTGATGGCGTCGACAATGGCGTCGCCGCAACCCGCGTCCACCAGCGCGCAGGCCACGTAATGCGTTTGCACCTGGATGGAGACCTGCGGCGCCAGCCCCTGTGCGTCCAGCGCCATTTGCAGCAACGCGCCGGACGCATCGCCCGCATCCAGCACGATCAGCGTTTCACCGGTGGGATCGGCCAGTTCGGCCAGGCGCATGGGCCCCGTGGCCGGCCGACGGCTCAGGTGCACAAGCTCGGTGTGGCCCAGGCCGGTGCGCGTCAGGCCGGGATAGTCGTTGGTGTCGAAGGTAATGGCCAGGTCCAGCTCGCGCGTGAGCAGGCCTTGCACGAGCTCCGCACTGTGATGCGTGTGGATGTCGAACGTGATGCCGGGCTGCGCGTCGCGGCTGTCGCGCACCACGCCGGGCAGCAGGCCCAGGCCCAGCGCGGGGGCGCAGCCCAGGCGCAAATGCCCATGCGGCCGGTCGCGCAGGTTGGCGACCAGCCGGCGCACGCTGTTCAGGTCCTGGTTCAGCCGCGCGACCTCGGGCGTCAGGATCTCGGCTTCTCGCGTGGCCACCAACCGGCCTTTGACACGATCAAACAGCTTGAAGCCCAGCTGCGCCTCGGCGTGCGCCAGCAGCTTGCTGGCGGCCGGCTGCGAGATATGCAGCGCGGCGGCCGCCTCGGTCAGGGAACCGGTACGACGGATCGCTTCGAAGATTTCGATGTGGCGCAGGCGCATGGCAGGACAGGATAGGGGACCGGAACCGCGATTCTAAGCGGTTGACGGCGCGCGACCCGCTGGCAGATCATCATGGACGCCTGCCGGACACCCGGCGCCACCCTGGAGCTCACCATGCGCGCTTGCCGCCACGCCGCCGCCATCTTGCTTGCCGCCACCCTGACGGCCAGCATGGCCCCCGTCCCGGCCGCCTGGGCCCGCACGCCGGCCACCGAAGACATCAACCCCGAAGCCGCCAGCGGCGCCAAGGCGCGCGAACTGGTTCGCGCCAAGCATTACATGATGGTGTCGGCCAACCCGCTGGCTACCGAGGCGGGCGAGGCCATGCTGCGCAAGGGTGGCTCGGTGATCGACGCCGCCATCGCGACGCAGCTGGTGCTGAACCTGGTCGAGCCCCAATCGTCCGGTATCGGCGGCGGCGCCTTCATCGTGTGGTATTCGGCCAAGTCCGGGCGCATCCAGACCATCGACAGCCGCGAAACCGCGCCCGCCGCCGCGCGCCCCGACCGTTTCCTGGACGCCGACGGCAAGCCGCTGCCGTTTGCGCAGGCCGTCAACAATGGCATGTCGGTGGGGGTGCCGGGCTTGTTGCGCGGCCTGGAACTGGCCCACAAAGAAGCGGGCGTGCTGCCCTGGGCCGACCTGTTCCAGCCCGCCATCGACCTGGCTGAACAGGGCTTTGCCGTGTCGCCCCGCCTGCACACGCTGCTGGCCGGCAACAAGGCCCTGCCCACGCAGGCCGCCGCCGCTGCGTATTTCTACGCGCCCGACGGCGCGCCCTGGCCGGTAGGCCATGTGCTGAAAAATCCCGAATTCGCGCGCACGCTGCGCGCCGTGGCCAAGCAGGGCGCCGATGCGTTCTACCAGGGTGACATCGCGCGCGATATCGTGGCCGCCGTGCACGGCCACGCCAAACCGGGCGACCTGACGCTGGCGGACCTGGCCAACTACCGCGCCAAGACGCGCGACCCGGTGTGCGGGCCGTACCGCGGCTACCAGTTGTGCGGCATGGCGCCGCCCAGCAGCGGCGGCATCGCGGTGTTGCAGATGTTGGGCGAGCTGGAACAGTATCCGGTCGCCACCTACACGCCCGGTTCCGTGCAGGCCGTGCATTATTTTTCCGAGGCGGGCCGGCTGGCCTTTGCCGACCGCGACTTCTACGTGGCCGATCCAGACTTCGTCAACGTGCCGGTGCGCGCGCTGCTGGACCCGGCCTACCTGCGCGCGCGCGGTGCGTTGATTCAGCCCGACCGCAGCATGAAGGTGGCCCTGCCCGGCGACCCCGAAGGCAAGCTGCTGACCCTGGGCCGCGACAACGCGCTGGAAGTGCCGTCCACCAGCCACCTGGTCGCGGTGGACGCCAAGGGCAACGCGCTGTCCATGACGACCACCATCGAAAGCGAGTTCGGCAGCAAGATCTTCGTGCGCGGTTTTTTGCTGAACAACGAAATGACGGATTTTTCTTCGTCGTTCAAGGACCCCGAAGGCCGGCTCGTGGCCAACCGCGTCGAAGCGGGCAAACGGCCGCGCAGCTCGATGGCGCCCATGATCGTGCTGCGTGACGGCAAGCCCTTCATGCTGGTGGGATCGCCCGGCGGCAGCGCCATCATCAACTATGTGGCCAAGACCATCGTGGGCGTGCTGGATTGGGGGCTGGACATGCAGGCCGCCATCGCGCTGCCCAACATGGGTAGCCGCAACAAGGAAACCGAACTGGAAAAGGGGACCGCGCTGGAGGCGCTGGCGCCCGCGCTGGAAGCCATGGGGCATCCGGTGCGCATCACGGAATTTCCCAGCGGGATACACGGCATCGTGATCGATGCGCAGGGCTTGCAAGGGGGCGCGGACCCGCGCCGCGAAGGGCTGGCCAAGGGCGGTTGAAACCGCGCAAGGCGGGAGCAAGGCGGGGCGCGATGCGCACCCGCCCATTTCGGGCAAGGCCCATGCCTTGCCGCCCCGCCAGATCGACGCTGTGACGTCCGATCAAGCGGTCCCGCGACCCCGCAATGCCGCCTCAATCCAGCGAGGCCGGGTCGATCTCCATGCGCGCTTCCTTGCGGTGCGCCACGTACGTCACGCCCCACATCACCACGCCCAGCAGCAGCAACCAGCCCGCCACCTGATATTGGATGACGTCGCGCCCGGTCAGCGGGGTCACCATGAACAAGCACGCCGCCGCGCCCAGCCACGGCACGATGCGATTGATCGTGAAGTGCTGATGCTTGACCTTGTCGCGGCGCAGGACCAGCACCGCCACGTTGACGAAGGCGAACACGCCCAGCAACAGCAGCGCCGTGGTGCCGCCCAGCGCGCGGATGGCTTCGGAGTCGGCCAGCGACACCAGGATGATCAGGCCGAAGGCCAGCACGGTCGTGAACAGAATGGCCGTCCACGGCGTCTGGTTCTTGCGATGCACGTGCGCCAGAAAGGCCGGCAGCACGCCCTGGCGCGACATGCCGTACAGGAGGCGGCTGGCCATCATCATATTGATCAGCGCCGAATTCGCCACGGCAAACATCGAGATGATCGGCATGATGTATTCCACCGGCAGGCCCGGGGCGGCGCGCTTGACCACCAGCACCAGCGGCGTCGAGCTCTTGGCCAGTTCGCCCACCGGCACCAGCGCCACCGCGCAGATCGACACCAGCACGTAGATCACGGCCGTAATGCCCAGCCCCGTCAACATCACCTTCGGAAAAATGCGGCTGGGCTCGTGCGTTTCCTCGGCCATGTTGACCGAGTCCTCGAACCCGACCATCGCGAAGAACGCCAACGCGGTAGCCGACGTCACGGCCAGGAACACGCTTTTATCTTCGGGCGTGTCGAACGCCACCACGCGCGAGAAATCCGCTTGCCCGCCGGCGATGGCATAAAAGCCCAGCAGGATCACCATCAGCAGGCCCGACAGCTCGATCAGCGTCAGCACCACGTTTGCCTTCACGCTTTCGGCCGCGCCGCGCAGGTTCACCAGCATCACCAGCAGCATGAAGCCCAGCGCGCCGAACGTGATCCACGTCTTCTCGGCCTTGATGCCGAACGCGGCGAACAGGTTCGCGGCGAACGCCTGGGACGCCGTGGCCGCCGATGTCAGCCCCGAACACATGACGGTGAAGCAGACGATGAAGGTCAAAAAGTGCACGCCGAACGCCTTGTGCACATACAGCGCCGCGCCTGCTGCCTTGGGGTACTTGGTGACCAGTTCCAGGTAGGACAGCGCGGTCAGCAGCGCGATGGCAAAGGCCACCAGGAAGGGCAGCCAGGCCGCGCCGCCAACTTCGGCGGCGACCTGGCCGGTCAATGCATAAACGCCTGTGCCCAGGATGTCGCCAACAATGAACAGCAACAGCAGCTTGGGGCCCATCACGCGCTTGAGCGGCGCGTTTTCCGATTGCGATGGGGCTTTTACATCGGTTGTAGCCATCTTCTTTTTCTCCTCTTTCTTTGACTCGCGGGAGGCGACCCGAAAAGTCTAAGGGGAGGACGTAGCAGCCGTTGCTACAGCGGTGCAACGAAATGTCTTAGTTGTTGGTATTCGTTGATGGCGCCTCTTGCAGCGCGGGCGGCAGCTTGCGCAAGGTGGCGGGCGTGCGCGACAGCTTGATGGGCGAGCCCACCCCCTTGTAGTCGCCCTGTTCCACCACCATGCCGCGATGGCGCGTGTGCGGGTGCGCCAGCGCCTCGTCCACCGTCTGCACCGCCGCGGCGGGCACGCCCGCGCGCAGCAGGCGGTCGGCCAATGGCGCGGCGTGTTGCGGCGCCAGCAGGTCGGACAAGGCGTCGCGCAAGGCCTGGCGGTTTTGCAGGCGATCGGCGTTGGTGGCAAAGCGCGGGTCGGTGGCAAGTGTCGGCGCGTCCAGCACCTGCGCCATCAATGCAAACTGCCGGTTGTTGCCCACGGCCAGGAAGATCGGGCCGCTGGCGGTGGGCAGCGTTTCGTAAGGCGCGATGTTCGGATGCGCGTTGCCACTGCGCTTGGGCACCTTGCCGCTGTAGAAAAAATTGGCGGCGTGCGGATGCAACAGCGACAGCGCGCAGTCGTACAAAGTGATGTCCAGGAACTGGCCCAGGCCGCTGCGATGGCGTTCGTTCAGCGCCAGCAGGATGGCGACGGCGGCGTTCAAGCCAGTCACCATGTCCACCACCGGCAAGCCCACGCGCGTGGCGTCGCCGTCGGCTTCGCCGTTCACGCTCATCAGGCCGCACATGGCTTGCGCGCAGGCGTCGTAGCCCGGCAAGCCGCCCAACGGGCCATCGGCGCCGAACCCGCTGACGCGGCAATGCACCAGCTTGGGAAACGCTTGGCTTAACGTGTCAAACCCCAAGCCCCATTTTTCCAACGTGCCGGGCTTGAAGTTCTCGACCAGCACGTCCGCGTCGGCCAGCAGATGGCGCAGCAGTTCCTGGCCCGCCGGTTGCGACAGGTCCAGCGTCATGCCTTCCTTGTTGCGGTTCACGCCGATGAAGTACGAAGCCGTGTCGCCCAGGAAAGGCGGCCCCCAGCCGCGCGTTTCATCACCGCCCGGCGGTTCGATCTTCAACACGTCGGCGCCGTGGTCGGCCAGGATCTGCGTGCAATACGGGCCGCCCAGCACGCGCGACAGGTCGATGACTTTGCAGCCGGCAAGCGCGCCGGCGTTCGGTAGGGTAGGGGCCATGGGTGGTCTGCTTCAGTCGATGGAAACGTTGGCGCTCTTGATCAGCTCGCGCCACTTGGGGACTTCGGTGGTGATGAACGCGGCCAGGCCTTGCGGCGTCTGGTCCTGCGCGGCAACGATGCCTTGCGAACGCAGCGTCTGTTCGATGGCCGGGTCCGACAGCGCCGTCTTGAACGCGCGGTTCAAGGTATCGACCACATCGGCCGGCGTACCCTTGGGCGCCACGATGCCGAAGAAGACGCTGACGTCGTAGCCCGTCAGTCCTTGCTCGGACAAGGTGGGCAGGTCGGGCAATGCGTCAGAGCGTTGCGCGCTGGCCAGGCCGATGGCGCGCAGCTTGCCGGCCTTGATGTAAGGCAGCGCGGTCAGGATGTCGGTGAATGACATCGATACCTGCCCGCCCAGCAGATCGTTCAGCGCCGGGCCGGTGCCCTTGTACGGGATGTGCATGATCTTGGTGCCGGCCATCTGGTTGAACAGAATGCCGGCCAGATGCGATGACGCGCCGTTGCCCGACGAGGCGTAGCTGAGCTTGTCCGGATTCTGCTTGGCGTAAGCAATGAGCTCTTTGGCGTTGTTGACCGGCACCGACGGGTTCACGACCAGGATGTTGGGCAGGTGGCCCAGGCGGATGATCGGCGCGAAGCTGGTCTCGGGGTTGTAGCCCTGCTTCTTGTAAAGGCTGACGTTGATGGCCAGCGGGCCGGACGTGCCGAACAGGATCGTGTAGCCGTCGGGCTTGGCCGACGCCACGTATTCCGAGCCGATGTTGCCGCCCGCGCCGCTGCGGTTTTCGACGATGACGTTCTGCTTGAGCGGTTCACGCAGTTTTTCGGCCAGGCGGCGCGCCATGGCGTCGGTGGGTCCGCCCGGCGGGAAGGGCACGATCAACGTGATGGGTTTGGCGCTGGGGTAAGCATCGGCCGCCAGCGCGGGCGCGGCGGGCGCCACGGTGGTGGCCACGGCCAGCAGCAAGGGGGCAAATAGGCGTTTCATGGTGGTGTCTCCTGTGAGGGGGGCGCGCCGGCTGTGCCGCCGGCGTCGCGGATTACAGCGCGTACTGCAAGATGGCCTGGCAGGCGGCGCTTTCGTTGGGGGGAATGGCGTAGGGGTCGCGCGGCGCCAGGCGGTGCAACAGCACCTGGTCGGCCAGTTGCGCACGGCTTTGCATGCCCGCGTCCGTGGCTTCCCAGCGCAAGGCGGCCATGGACACGGCGTGGTAAAGCAGCGACGCCGCCTGGCGGGCCAGTTCGGCGTGGTCGCCCATGGCGGCGTGCTCGGCCAGCGCAAAGGTCTTGGCCAGCGCGTCGGCCTGCAACGCGGCCAGCGCGGGCGGGCAGGGCGCGCCGTCTGCCAGCAGCTGGTCGATATGGGCGCGCAGCGCGGGCAGTGAATTTTCTTTCTTGATGGCGCGCAGCACGTCCAGCGCGACGATGTTGCTGGTGCCTTCCCAGATGGATCCCAGATGCGCGTCGCGCACCAGGCGCGGCTCGGTCCATTCTTCGATATAGCCGCAGCCGCCGCGCACTTCCATCGCGTCGCCCGTCACCTTGCGCGCGTCGCGGCAGGCGCGGAACTTGATCAGCGGGGTCAGGATGCGCGCCAACGCCGGGTCGGCCATGCCTTGGTCGGCGTCGGCCAGCGCGCGCGCCGTCTGGAACATGACGCTGCGCGCCTGCTCGGCCCAGACCGTCATCTTGACCAGTTGGCGTTGCATCAGCGGCATGTCGATCAGGCGCTTGCCGAAGGCGCGGCGCTGCTGCGATACGAAGATCGCTTCGGTCACCGCGCGGCGCATCAGCCCGGCCGCGCGCATGCCGTTGGACAAGCGCGAGTTATTGATCATGTCGGCCATGTGCTTGAAGCCCCGGCCGCGCTCGCCCACCAGCCAGGCCACGGCGCCTTCCAGCCGGATTTCGCCGCTGGCCATGGACCGCGTACCCAGCTTGTCTTTCAGACGCAGGATGCGGTAGTGGTTGTGGCTGCCGTCGGCCAAGTCGCGCGGCAACAGGAACAGCGAGACGCCTTTCAGGCCGGGCGCGGTTTCGCTGCGCGCCAGCACCATCGCAAAACCCGCGTCGGGATTCGAGCAGAACCACTTGTCGCCGTGGATGCGCCAGCTGCCGTCCGCTTGCAGGTCGGCGGTGACTTCGGTGGCGCTGACGTCCGAGCCCGCGCCTTGTTCCGTCATGAACATGGCGCCTTGGCGCAACGCATCGAAATCCTGCGTGGTCACTTGCGGCAGCACGCGTTGCACCAGCGCCGGGTCGCCGAACTTGCGCAGCGTGCGCGCCAGCGAATCGGTCATGCTGACCGGGCAGCACAGGCCGAATTCCGCTTGCACGAACAAATGGCTCAACGCGTACTTGGCGGCGGCCGGCATGGGTTCGGGCCAGCCCAGCACGCCGCCGCGATGCGACAGCGCGGCCAAGCCGAATTCGCTGTACGCCAGCCGTTCCAGTTCCACATAGGCGGGGTGCTTGTCCACCCGCGATTCGTCGGCCCCGGCCCGGCTGCGTACCGACAGCGTGGGCGGATGCTTGTCCGCCGTGGCGGCCAGTTCGTCCATCACGCCTCCGGCTAGGCCGCCCAGGCGTTCCAGGTGGGGCAGCAGGTGGGCGTGCAGCGGTGCGGGCAGGTAGCGCCGGCTGAGCGCGGCGGCGTAGGGGTCGGCGGTGAACAGGTTCAGCCCGCGTGAATCCGGCACCGGGGTGGAGGCGGCGGAAGTGGCAACGGAAGGATTGGGGCGGGCGGGGGCGTCCATGGCGGCATCCTGCGAAAAATCGGGAAGATGGCCGATGTTGCGCGGGTAGATTAATCTATGCAAATACCGTTTTGGTGTAGAACAATCCATAAAAAATATAGATAGGGGGAGACCATGGATCTGGACCCGCGCCTGTTGCGCTACTTCATCGCGGTGGCCGAAGAGCGCCATTTCAGCCGTGCCGCCACCCGCCTGCATATCTCGCAGCCGCCGCTCAGCTACGCCATCCGTCAGTTGGAAGACAACGTGGGCGCGCGCCTGCTTGCCCGCACCAGCCGCCATGTGGAACTGACCGACGCCGGCCACGTGTTGTATCGCGAGGCGCTGACGTTGCTCCGGCAGGCCGAGGAAGTGCGCACACTGGTGCAGCGGGTGGACGCGGGCTTGCGCGGCCGGCTGCGCATCGGCTTCGTCGGGTCGATGCTGTATCGCGGCCTGCCGGTGCTGCTGAACGCCATGCGCGCCGAACTGCCCGACGTGGAGCACGTGCTGACCGAGCTGAACTCGCACGAGCAGATCGAAGCCGTGCGGCGGGGGGAACAGGACCTGGGGTTCATCCATGCCAACCCGGTGCCCGAAGAGGTGCTGGCGCGCGACCTGATCGCCGAACCTTTTGTGGTGTGCCTGCCGGATTCTCACCCGCTGGCCGCGCGCGCGTCGTTGCGGCTGGCCGATCTGGCGGGCGATGACTTCGTCTTCTTCGCCCGCGCGGCCTCACCCAGCTATTACGAAACCGTGTTGTCGATGTGCGTGGCGGCCGGCTTCATGCCGGTGGTCCGCCACGAAGTGCGGCATTGGCTTAGCGTGGCGTCGCTGGTGTCGCAGGGGCTGGGCGTGTCGATCGTGCCGTCCTGCCTGTCGCGCAGCGGGCTGGCCGGCACGCGCTTCATTGCGTTCGAACACGCGGCGCGCTCGGTCAGCCAGGTGATCTGGCAAGCCGGCGCGCAGTCGCCTTTGCAGCATCGGGCCATGGCGCTGGTGACGCGCCAGTTTCCGCCGGCCACGCCGGCGGTGGCCCAGCAGGCGGATTGACGATCAGCGGAACACGACGGTTTTGTTGCGGTTCAGCAGGATGCGGTGTTCGACATGGCTGCGCACCGCGCGCGACAGCACCAGCGATTCAATATCGCTGCCCACTTGCGTCAGGTCGGCCGCCGTCATGGTGTGGTCCACGCGTTCGATGTCCTGGTCGATGATGGGGCCTTCGTCCAGGTCCGACGTCACGTAATGAGCGGTGGCGCCGATGATCTTCACGCCGCGAGCGTGCGCCTGGTGATACGGGCGCGCGCCCTTGAAGCTGGGCAGGAAGCTGTGGTGGATGTTGATGGCGCGGCCGTTCAGCGCGCGGCACATATCCGCCGACAGGATCTGCATGTAGCGGGCCAGAACCACCAGGTCGGTGTTGGACTGGTCGGCAATCTGCAATACCCGCTTTTCCTGCTCGGCCTTCGTGTCGGCCGTGACGGGCAGGTAATGGAACGGGATGCCGTAGGACGCCGCCAGGCTGGCGTAGTCGTTGTGGTTGGACACGATGGCCGCCACTTCGGCGTGCAAATGCCCGCTATGCACGCGAAACAGCAGGTCGTTCAGGCAATGGCCCTGCTTGCTGACCATGATCAACAGGCGCTGCTTGCGGCGCGCGTCATGCAGCTTCAGGTCCATGCCGTAGTCCGCCGACAGCGTATCCAGGCGGCCGCGCAGGTCGTCGGGGTTCACGGCCACAGGCAGGTCGAAGTGCACGCGCAGGAAGAACTGGCCCGTTTCCTCGTCGCCGAATTGCTGCGAATCCAGGATGTTGCAACCCAATTCGAACAACAGGCCGCTGACGCGGTAGACGATGCCGGTGCGGTCAGGGCAGGACAGGGTCAGGATGTAGTCGTTGTGCTGCATGGTGCGGGAATAGGCCGAGGTAAGGAGAAGAGGGGATGGGCGGAATCAGGCGCTCAGGCGCGCCAGGGTTTCTTCCGCCAGGGCCAGGCTGGAGGTCAGCCCGGGAGATTCAATGCCGAACAGGTTCACCAGCCCGGGCACGCCATGCACGGCGGGGCCGGCAATGACGAAGTCGGCGGCGGGTTCGTGCGGGCCCGAGATCTTGGGCCGGATGCCGGTGTAGCCGGGCGCCAGCGCATGGTCCGGCAGCGCTGGCCAGTAGCTGCGCACCGCGTCGTAGAACACGTCGGCGCGCGCCGGGTCCAGTGTGTAGTCTTCGGTGCCGATCCATTCGGTATCGGGTCCGAACTTGGCCTGGCCGCCCATGTCCAGCGTCAGGTGCACGCCCAGGCCGGCGTGTTGCGGCACGGGGTAGATCAGGCGCGTGAAGGGCGCGCGGCCGGCCAGCGTGAAGTAGCTGCCCTTGCACAGGTAATCGGTCGGGATGGTGGCGGGCGGCACGCCGTCGATGCGGCGGGCCAGCGCGGGCGCTTGCAGCCCGGCTGAATTGATCAGCACGTTACAGGTCAGCGTCATGGCTTCGTCGCCGCCGAATTGCAGTTCGAACCCGCCTTCGGGGCGCACGCGGCCGGACACCAGTGGCGTGTGAAAGACACACTGCGCGCCAGCATTTTCGGCGTCGCCCTGGAATGACAGCATCAGGGCATGGCTGTCGACGATGCCGGTGGATGGCGACACCAGCGCGGCGGTGCATTGCAGCGCGGGCTCCAGGCGCATGGCTTCTTCGCCGGAAATGAACTGCAAATCGTCCACGCCGTTGGCGCGCGCGCGCTGGGCGATGCCCTCAAGCTGGGCCGCCTGATCGCGGTCGGTGGCCACGATCAGCTTGCCCAGGCGCTTGTGCGGCACGCCGCGTTCGGCGCAGTACGCGTACAGCAGGTGCTTGCCGCGCACGCACAGGCGCGCCTTCAGGCTGCCCGCCGGGTAATAGATACCGGCGTGGATCACTTCGGAATTGCGCGAGCTGGTGCCGGTGCCGATGGCTTCGGTGGCTTCGGTCACCAGCACTTCCCGGCCGGCTTGCGCCAGCGCGCGGGCCACGGCCAGCCCCACCACGCCCGCGCCGATGACGACGCAATCTACGTCCACGCTCATGGCGTCTTCCTTTCGGACCGGCTGCCCGCGGGCGTCAGGTCAAAGCCGCCGGCGTGAAACACCAGCGGCGGTTCGTTGCTGTGGCCGCAGCGTTCCACTTCGCCCACCATGATGATGTGGTCGCCTTCTTCGTAGCGGCTGCGGTTGCGGCATTCGAACCAGGCGGCGCAATGGCCGTCCAGCATCGGGGTGCCGCCTGGCGCGTAATGCACCGTCAGGCCGGCGTAGCGGTCGGGCGTCTTGCCCGTGGCGAAGCGGCGCGCCAGCGCGATCTGCTCGGCGCTCAGGACGTTGACCACGTAGCGCTCGCACTGTTCGAACGCCGCCAGCGAGGACGACGAGCGCGACAGGCTCCACAGGATCAGCGGCGGGTTCAGCGACACCGAGTTGAACGAGCTGACCGTCAGGCCGATGGGGGCGCCATCAAGCCCGGCGGCCGTCACGACCGTGACGCCGGTGGCGTAGCGGCCCAGCGCGGTGCGGAAAAAAGCGGCGTCAAAATCAGGGGAGGAGGCGGGCATGCAATCGGTAATTGGGCGGGCGCGCAAACGCGCCCGACATCAGGGCGACAGGCGTTCGATCTTCCAGGCCGGGCCGTCCGCGACGTAGCGCAGGCGGTCGTGCAGGCGCGACGGCCTGCCTTGCCAGAATTCGATGGCGGTGGGCTTCAAGCGGTAACCGCCCCAGTGCGGCGGACGCGGCGGCTGCTCGCCGAAGCGTTCGCGGAATTCCTTTTCACGGGCTTCCAGCGCTTCACGGGTAATGGGCTGGCTCTGGGGCGAAGCCCAGGCGCCGATGCGCGAACCGGCGGGGCGGCTGTGATAGTAGGCGTCCGACTCTTCGGGCGCCACTTTTTCCACCACGCCCTCAATCCGGACCTGGCGTTCCAGGGGCTGCCAGAAAAACAGCAGGCTGGCGCGCGGCTCGGCCAACAGGTCTTGCCCCTTGCGGGACTCGTAGTTGGTGAAGAACGTGAAGCCGCGTTCGTCAAAGCCCTTGATGAGGACGATGCGGGCGCTGGGCTGGCCGCTTGCGTCGACCGTGGCCAACGTCATCGCGTTGGGCTCGGGCACCTTGGCGGCCAGGGCTTCGTCGAACCAGCGGGTAAATTGCTCGAACGGCGAGGCGGCGGCCTGGTTTTCCAACAGGACGTTCTTTTCGTAGCTTTGACGCAGATCGGAGACGGACATGAGGATGGGGATTCAGGGTGGATAACAGGGAGTTTATACCGCCCGCACCACCACCCGCCCTTTGACCCCGCGCAGACCTCGGGGATGTTTCCGGCCCGGGGTGTGGCCGGGCAACGCTACACACCCCGTTCCCGCCCGATTCAGGCGCCTTCGGGCAGCCTGTGTCCGTCTTCTTCCAGCAGCCGCGCAATGGCGTCCAGCCGGGCATCGTGGATGCCGGCCGCCCGCAGCGCCTGGGCCGTCTGCACCACGTAATCGGTGCAGGGGCCGTAGCGGCCGGCCGCCCGGCGCACGATGGCCAGCAGTTCGTCCTGGGGCAGCGCGCGGATGTACGCGGGGTTGTCGCGGTTCATGATGAACACCAGCGCGCGCACGGTGCCGGCGTCGGTGGTGCAGTTGATCCAGCGGGGCAGGTAGGCGCCGGTGGACATCTCGCGTTCCCACAAGGCGGGGAAATACGTGGGCACCTGGTCGCCGGCCAAGCGGTAGACGACGCCGCGGCAGGAGCCGCCCCGGTCCAGCCCGAACACCAGCCCCGGGCATTCCGGCGTGCCCCGGTTGACCCGCGACCACAGGCACAGCGCCCGGTGGTGGCCGCGCAAGGTCGCCAGCCGGCGCTCCATGAAGTCAAAGTCCGGGCGCCAGATCAGCGACCCGTACCCATATACCCAGACGTCGTCTCCCGCCTGCCAATGGCGCAGCGCGTCGTCCAGCGAGGCCTGTCTTTCTTCGGGCGTCCACAGGCGAAAAGGCAAGCTGGCGCCGGCGACGCCGGGGGCGGAGGGAGGGGACTGCGTGTTCACTTAAGGCTTCCGGTCAGACTCGAGCGGGGGATTTCGATTGGCCCACCCGCCCGCCATCAGGGCCAGCGAATAGGCCCAGAACAGGGGGGCAACGCCAATTACCGCACCCAGCGCGCCGAAGGTCAACGGCAGGGACACCTGAGAACCGTTGATCAGCGCCATGCGCAGGCCCACGGCTTCGGCCGCGCGGCCGGGCGGGGAATGCTGGTGCAAGAGCGACAGCATACTCGGTTGGCAACAGCCCAGCGCCAGCCCAAGTATGAAAGACAGCACGATCAACACGGTAACGTCGGTGAACAGCGGGTAAAGCATGAAGTCGATGGCGGCGGTGGCCATGGCCACGCGCACCAGCGTCCAGGACCGCACCCGGCGCATGATCAGCGGCAATACCAGCCGGATCACGAACGTTGCCGCCGCAAACGACGCCAGGATGACGCCGATGGTGGTGGCGGACAGCCCGATCGCCACGCCAAAGATCGGCACCACGAACAGATGCGTGTCCCAGGCGCCCGACAGAATCGTGTTCACCATCAGGATGCGGCGCAGGGCCGGCACCGCCAGCAGTTCGGTCACGCGGCGGCGCTGGGCCTCTTTGGCGCCGGACAGCTGCGAGTCCACCGCTTTCAGTTGGTGGCGCAGGTAATAAAGGCCGATGCCGGACAGGATGGGGCCCAGGGCCAGCAGGCCGAAGGCGGTTCGCGTGCCCAGGTTGTCGATGGCCAGACCCGCGATCAGCGGCCCCGAAAAGCCGGAGCCGGCCAAGGCCAGCGACATGAAAGAGAAGTTGCGCAGCCGCTGCGCCGGCTCGGCGTGGCCCAGCAGGTCTTGCGTGGCGACTTGGTGCAGCATGAAACCGATGCCAATACAGCAGGACGCCACGAGCAAGGCCGTCTGTGTCTGAAAGATAAAGGGCAAAGCGGTGCCGATGGCGACCAAAGACGTGCCAATGACCAGCGGGCGCACGATGCCCACGCGGTCCACCCAGCGGCCCGCGCGCACCGAGAACAGCATCGGCAGCACGGCAAACACCGCGACCAGGGTGCCGACCTTGAACGTGGACAGGCCCATTTGCAGCGCGGTCAGCGACACAGTGATCCGGCCGCCCGTCAGCGCCACGTGATTCATCATCGCCAACAGACACAGCAGCACCGCCCCGGAAAATTCCGGGGAACCAGAGGGCGAGGAGGGGGATCTGTTGGAGGTAGGCACGGCGTTAACTGCAATCATTCTGTGCGGATCGTCGGGCTATGTCGAGGCGCGGGTTTTTTGCGGCGCGGCAAAATGTTTCAGACGGCGCGAACAAGATAGCGGCCATCTAGCGGCCAAGTCGCGGCCTTACGCAACAAGAGGCGGCACGTTGGCGGCACGATCCCGGCAGGCGCAGGACGGCGGTTTCGTGCATGCGCCATTGCCGTTGTATCGTTCACGCAACGGAACAATCGTTCTTGCCGGCGTCCCGGCCGAAACCCGCTTTACGGTTTTTCACCGTTTCGCCGCAATCGGTCATCGCCACGCACCCTCGCCCCGTTTAGGATGGCGGCCCGACGTTGCGCGACTGCGCGGCGTTGCGAGGGCGTGGCGCTGCGATGGCGTGGCGTTACGTTACGGCCGCCTTGCCGGTCACTCATTCTCAGGTGCAATGAAAAAGTCCCGCAGTAAGTTCAAGCGTTACGCGTTGATCGCCGTCGTCGTCCTGTTGGGGGGGCTGGCGGTGCGCGCCATGTTCTTCTCGGCCCCGCCGCCGCCCACCTTCGCCGTCGCCGAGGTCACCCGTGCCAACCTGGAAGACAGCGTGCTGGCCAGCGGCACGCTGGACGCCATTGAGCGCGTCAGCGTCGGTGCGCAGGCGACCGGCCAGCTCAAGTCCCTGAAAGTGCAGCTGGGTGACCGCGTCAAGAAAGGGCAGCTGGTCGCCGAGATCGACGACCTGACCCAGCAGAACGATCTGCGCAACGCCGAGGCCGCCCTTCAGACCCGGCGCGCCGAGCGGGCCGCCAAGGTCGCCATGCTGAAGCAGGCGGAACTGGCCTTCAAGCGCCAACGCCAGATGCTGGCCGCCGACGCCAGTTCGCGCGAAGCCTACGAATCCGCCGAGGCCACGCTGGGCGTGACCCGCGCCGAGATCGCCTCGCTGGATGCGCAGATCGCGCAGGCCGAGATCCAGGTGGACACGGCCAAGGTCAACCTGGGCTACACCCGCATCGTCTCGCCCATCGACGGCATGGTCGTGGCCGTGGTGACCAAGGAAGGGCAGACGGTCAACGCCATCCAAAGCGCGCCCACCATCATCAAGGTGGCCCAGGTGGACACCATGACGATCAAGGCGCAGATTTCCGAAGCGGACGTCACCCGCGTCAAACCCGGGCTGCCCGTGTACTTCACGATTCTTGGCGAGCCCGACCAGCGCTATCACGCGACCTTGCGCGCCGTGGAACCCGCGCCCGACTCCATCCAGAAAGACGACGCCACCACGTCGCTGACCGCATCCAGCGGCAGCTCGACTACCGCCGCCGTCTACTACAACGGCCTGTTCGATGTGCCCAACCCCGACGAAAAACTGCGCATCTCGATGACCACGCAGGTCTTCATCGTGCTGGGCGAGGCGCGCGACGCCGTCGTGGTGCCGGCCTCGGCGCTGGGCAAGCGGGGCGAGGACGGCCGCTATGCCGTGCGCGTCGTCCTGAAGGACAACAAGACCGAGGTGCGCCACGTCAAGATCGGCATGAACAACAACGTGCAGGCGCAGGTGCTGGAAGGGCTGGAGGTAGGCGAGCGGGTCGTGTCGGCGGATTCCGCCCCGGCCGCCGCTGCCGCGCCGGGGGCCTGACATGAGCGGTCCGCTGATTGCGTTGTCCGGCGTACGGCGTGAATTTCCCGCCGGCGACCAGACCATCGCCGTCTTAAAAGACGTCAACCTGACCATCGAAGCCGGCGAGATGGTCGCCATCGTGGGGGCGTCCGGCTCGGGCAAGTCCACGCTGATGAACATCCTGGGCTGCCTGGACCGCCCGACCCGGGGCGACTACCGCGTGGGCGGCCGCAGCACGGGCGAGCTGGGTCCGGACGAGCTTGCCGAACTGCGCCGTGAGCATTTCGGCTTTATCTTCCAGCGCTATCACCTGCTGTCGGACCTGACTGCGCAGGGCAACGTCGAAATGCCCGCCGTGTATGCCGGCAAGCGCCGCGAGGCCCGCATGGACCGCGCCGAACAACTGCTGGCGCGGCTGGGCCTGGCCGACCGGTCCGAGCACCGGCCCGGCCAATTGTCCGGCGGCCAGCAGCAGCGCGTGAGCATTGCGCGCGCACTGATGAACGGTGGCGACATCATCCTGGCCGACGAGCCCACCGGCGCGCTGGACACGCACACCGGGCAGGAAGTGCTGCGCATTCTGGAAGAGCTGAATGCGGCCGGGCACACCATCATCATCGTCACGCACGACATGAATGTGGCGCGCCACGCGCAGCGCATCATCGAGATCAGCGACGGCGAAATCGTGGCGGACAAGCGCAACCCCGACGCCCCGCGCCGGGACGCCGCGCGCGATGCCCCGCCCGAACTGCCCAGGCGGCCCGCGTGGCAGGCCTACCTGGACCGCTGCGGCGAAGCCCTGCGCATGGCGCTGCTGTCCATGAACGCGCACCGCCTGCGCACCTCGTTGACCATGCTGGGCATCATCATCGGCATTGCCGCCGTGGTGTCGGTGGTGGCGCTGGGTGAAGGGTCGCGGCGCAAGATCCTGGAAGACATCAGCGCCATCGGCACCAACACGGTGGAAGTCTTTCCGGGCAAGGACTTTGGCGACGAAAAGGCCGTCAACATCCGCACGCTGGTCGCGGCGGACGCCGACGCCCTGGCGCGCGAGCCCTATGTGGACAGCGTCACGCCCGAGGTCGCCACCAGCAATACGCTGCGCTATCGCAACGTGTCGGTGAACGGCTCGATCCAGGGCGTGGGCGAACAGTATTTCCGCGTGCGCGCCATCAAGCTGGCGCAAGGCAAGTTCTTCGACGAGACCAGCGTGGTGCGCCGCGCCCAGGAAGTGGTGATCGACGAAGGCACGCGGCGCGCGCTGTTCGGCTCGCACACCGAGCCCATCGGGCAGGTGGTGTTCCTGGGGTCCATGCCCGCGCGCGTGATCGGCGTGACCGCCAAGAAAGACTCGGTGTTCGGCAACAACGAATCGCTGAACGTCTGGATTCCCTACACCACGGCGTTATCCCGCGTGCTGGGGCAGCAGCATCTGAAAAGCATCACGGTGCGCGTCAGCGACGCCACGCCGCCGGCCGCCGCCGAGAAATCCATCGAACGCCTGCTGATGCGCCGCCACGTGGTGAAGGATTTCTTCGTGTTCAACACGGACGCCATCCGCAAGACCATCGAGCGCACCACGGCGACGATGACGCTGCTGGTGTCGCTGATTGCGTTGATTTCGCTGATGGTGGGTGGCATCGGGGTGATGAACATCATGCTGGTGTCCGTTACCGAACGCACGCGCGAGATCGGCGTGCGCATGGCGGTGGGCGCGCGGCGCAGCGACATCATGCAGCAGTTCCTGATTGAGGCCGTGCTGGTCTGCCTGATCGGCGGCGCGGTGGGCATCCTGCTGTCGCTGGCGTTGGGCGTGCTGGTGTCCAAGGCCACGGGCGGCTCGTTCCAGATGATTTATTCCACGGCATCGATGGTGGCGGCATTTACGTGCTCGACGCTGATCGGTGTGCTTTTTGGCTATTTGCCGGCGCGCAACGCGGCGCGCCTGGATCCCGTCGAGGCCTTGGCCCGGGAATGAGGACGATGAAAGCGGTTTCCCTGATTTGCAAACCCGTCGCGCTGGCGCTGCTTGTTGCGCTGGGCGGATGCGGCAGCCTGCTGCGCAGTGACTACGAACCCCCCATGACCCAGACGCCCGCCGCCTGGACCCATGGCGGTTCGGAAAACCTGCATGCGCCCCTGGCCCAGGGCGGCCAGTGGTGGCGCAACTTCAACGACCCGGTGCTCAATGGCCTGATCGACGCCGTGCTGGCGCGCAACAACGATCTGGCGGCCGCCGCGATCCGTGTGCGCCGCGCGCAATACCAGGCCGGCTTGACCGAAGACCAGCTGATGCCGCAACTGGGTGGCGACGCCAGCGTGACGCGCAACCGCAACCTGTACGGCGACCGCATCATCACCCGCAACAACCAGGCCCAGCTGACGGTCAGCTACGAAGTGGACCTGTGGGGCAAGCTGTCGCGCCAGCGCGATGCGGCCCAGTGGGAAGCACTGGCCACCGAGCAAGACCGCCAGTCCGCCGCTTTGTCGCTGGTGGGCACTACCGCCACGCTGTATTGGCAGACGGCATTCATCAACCAGCGCATCGCCAGCAGCGAGGAAAGCATCGCCTACGCGCGCCGCACGCAGGACCTGGTGCGCGCGCAGTACGCAGCGGGCGGCGCGTCGGCGCTGGAGCTGGCCGAAGCCGAACAGACCGTGGCCAGCCAGCAGGCGGCCCACACGCTGCTGGTGCAGCAGCGCGTGGAATACACCAACGCGCTGGCCATCCTGTTTGACGGCCCGCCCGACCGCAGCATGGCCAACCCGCTGCGCCTGCCGCCGTACCCGTTGCCCGAGGCGCGCGTCGGCGTGCCCGCCGATTTGCTGGGCCGTCGCCCCGACCTGCGCGCCGCCGAACTGCGCCTGCGCGAGGCGCTGGCCACCGTGGACGCCACCCGCGCCAGCTTCTATCCGCCCGTGACGCTGACGGGGTCGGTGGGCAGCGCCAGCCCCACGCTGTCGAACGTGCTGCAAAACCCCGTCGCCGCCCTGGGCGTGGGCTTGACGCTGCCGTTCCTGCAATGGAACCAGATGCAGCTGAACATCAAGATATCCAAGGCCGACTACGAAGAACGCGTCGTCAATTTCCGGCAGACGCTGTATCAGGCCATGGCGGATGTTGAAAACGCCTTGTCGAACCGGACGCAACTGAGCTTGCAGGCCGAGCAGCTGGCGGTGTCGCTGCGCGCGGCGCGCGATGCCGAACGCCTGTACGAAGTGCGGTATCGGGCAGGGGCGGTGTCGCTCAAGGATTGGCTGGACGCACAGGAGAAGCGCCGCAGCGCCGAGATCGCGCGCGACGAAAACGGCTTGAACCGCCTGGTGAACCAGGTGACGGTGTACCGGGCGCTGGGCGGGGATGATCAGGCGCAGACTGAGGCGCAGACCCAGGCGCAGACCCAGGCTCAGGTTCAGACTCAGGCCCGGCCCTTGCCCTAAAATAGCCGCCATGGACTTTCCCGACCCCACCCCAGCCCCCGCCGCCGACCTGGACCGCCGTTTCGGCGGCCTTTCCCGTTTGTACGGCCCGCAAGCGCCCGCGCACTTGCAGCGCGCGCACGTGGCCGTGGCCGGCTTGGGCGGCGTCGGGTCGTGGACGGTTGAGGCGCTGGCGCGTTGCGGCGTGGGCGCGTTGACGTTGATCGACCTGGATCACATCGCCGAATCCAACGTCAATCGGCAACTGCACGCGCTGACGTCCACGTTGGGCAAGTCCAAGGTGGATGCGATGGCCGAGCGGGTGCTGGAGATCAACCCCGAATGCCGCGTGACCCGGGTGGATGACTTCGTGTCGCCCGAGAACGTGGCCGAGGTGCTGCCCGGCCCCTACACCGTCATCATCGATTGCACCGACCAGGCAGCCGCCAAGATCGCAATGATCCTGCACGCGCGCGCATTGGGCGTGCCGATGCTGCTGTGCGGCGGCGCGGGCGGCAAGACCGATCCGCTGGCGTTGCGGGCAGGGGACTTGTCGGCGGCGGTGAACGACGCCTTGTTGTCCAAGCTGCGCAACAAGCTGCGCCGCGAACACGGGTTTCCGCGCGCGTCCGACCAGCACGGCAAGGCGCTCAAGCGCGTGCCCAAGATGGGCGTGCATGCGCTGTGGTTCGACCAGCCGGCCATTCTGCCCGACGCCTGGACGCGCCCCACTGAAGGCGAGGACGATGTCGGCGCCGCCGGCCAGGCGACCGCCCCGCAAGGCTTGTCCTGCGCGGGCTACGGCTCGGTGGTGACGGTGACGGCGGCCATGGGCATGGCAGCGGCCAACGAAGCGTTGCGCATGGCGATCTGAACGCGGCGTTACAGCGCCACGAACACCATTCCGTCTTCGATCCTGACCGGATAGGTCGCCACGTTGTCGCGCAAGGGCGAACACAGCGCCCGGCCGTCGCGCACATCGAAACGCCCCTGGTGCAGCGGGCATTCAATTTCATGGCCGGTTAAAAAACCGTCGCACAGACGGGCGTTGCCGTGCGTACAGAGGTTGTCCGTGGCGTAGACCTGGCCGTCCACGCCGTACAGCGCAATTTCGCGGTCGCCCGCCTGCACGGCAATCACGTCGTCTTCGGGCACATCGGCATGGGCGATGGCCCGTATCCATTGGGTGGTCATCGTCATGGCGGTGATCCTGGCTAGGCTAGATGGGGTAGATCAGCGAATTGGGCACCAGCTCGCTGTCGAAGATGCACAAGCGCGATTCGAACTTCATGCCGTCGGGCGTGTTGCGCACCACGTCCAGGTAGCGGCCCACGTTGAATACCGTGGTCAGCTGATTGGGCTTGGTGCGAAAGACGGCGTAGTTGGCTTCGGATTCGATGCGGTCGCCCTGGACCGACAGCACGCGCGGCGCTCCGACCACGTGGCGCTGGTAATACGGGTCGTGGAAGATCGTTTCGGTGGCGCCGTAAATGCGGTCTTTCAGCATGCCGCGGCTTTCGAACGCCATGGTGGCCAGCGGGTAGCCGCGTTCATGGTTTTCGCGGGGCAGCACCTTGTAGATGCAGTCTTCCAGGAAAAAGTCGGACCACTTGTCCCATTGCTCTGCGTCCAGCGCGGCGGCGTAGTCGGTGTACAGGCAGGTCAGCCGGTAATAAAGCGGAAAGTCCAGCATCGTCATGCCTCCATCACGCGGCGCCAATACGCGTACATGCCGCGTATCAACGTTTCAGTGACCATGTGGTCGGTGTTCTCGGCCGTCTTGCCGCCCAATTCGGCCACGCTGCGGTGCCACGGCTTCTGTTGAAAACCCGATTGCGAAAATTCGATCACTTCGCCGTCATCCGCCGACACGAAGCCGGCCGGGCCAAACAGGTTTGACTGGCGCAGCCGCCGTTGCGTCATCTCGGGCGTGTCATCGGCAAAGCCGAAGTGCGTCCAGACGAAGTCGAAGGCGTCGTGGCCCACGGGCTGGATGTGGCGAGTGGATAGCGAATTGACCTGCTGCTGGATGATGACGCTGGGAAACAGCGTCATCAGCACGGCGGTGGGGCCGTTCCACCAGGGCTCCGGCACGATGTCCAGGAAGCGGTCATCGTTCAGCGACATCTGTTCCTTGAAGCTGGACACGCCGCTGGTCACGCTACCCTTGCCGCCCTGGCCGCGCGTGGAAATCATGGCGGCGTGGCGAAAATGGCGGTCCATCTTCAGTTCTGAGCGATTGTCCGCGCGCCACAGGCCAAAGGTGACGAACCAGGTGTGCAGCAGGCCCGGGTGGTAGGGGTCTTTGATGTTTTCCTGCATCAGCTTCCAGTTGCCGGGGATGCGCTGGCGGCTGTAGCCGTGGATAAGCAGCTGGCGGCCGTCGAACACGCGGTCGAAGTAATGCAGGATGTCCGGGCCCAGATAGTCTTCGAGCGGTTCGGCGTCGTGGTCGAACGAGGCGAACACGACGCCGTTGCGACAGGCCACCGCCAGCTTGGTCAGGCTATGGTCCTCGGTTTTGAAGTCGGGCGGCATGCCGCCGTTGACCTTGCCGTCCTGCTTGACGCCGCGCCGGAACGGCACGCCGATCAGGTTGCCTTGCAGGTCGTAGTTCCACTGGTGATACGGGCAGACGAATTCGGTGCGGTTGCCGGAACGTTCGCGGCAGAACTGCACGCCACGGTGGGCGCATACGTTTTCCACCACGCGGACCTGGCCGTCGTTGTCGCGCAGCAGGATGACGGAACGTTCGCCGACGGCGGTGCGCTTGAAGTCGCCGGGGGTGGGGATTTCGGCTTCCAGGCCGACATAGCACCAGTGCGCCTGGTAGAAAAAACGTTCCAGCTCGCGTTGGTGCAGGGCGGCGTCGGTGTAGACGCCGAACGGAATGCGGTGGGAACCGTCGTCCGGCCAGGGCGGGTCGATGGGCATGGCTTGTCTCCGAGTCGTTGTCGCGGCTTTTATCGCTGCGTTTATCGCTGCTTTTATCGGTCCATGTTCCGCCACGCGCAGAAATAAATAAATAGAATCTGGTCAATAGAACGCATCACCAGAATCAATATTGGTGGAGACAAGCGCATGAACCTGAAAGACGTGGACCTGAACCTGCTGGTCGTCTTCAACGAACTGCACAGGCATGGCCGGGTATCCGCCGCCGCGCACAGCCTGGGCATCTCGCAGCCCGGCGTCAGCAACGCGCTGACCCGTCTGCGCAAGCTGCTGGGCGATGAGCTGTTCCTGCGTACGTCGCGCGGCATGGTGCCCACGCCCTATGCGGAGGCGCTGGCCCAGCCCATCGCGGACGCGCTGGCGGCGCTGCATGGCACGCTGAACACGCGCGCCGTGTTCGACCCCGCAAGCAGCGAACGGGCCTTCGTGATTGGCGTGAACGATGTGGGCGAAACCTATTTCCTGCCACGCCTGATGCGGGCGCTGGACGCCGCCGCCCCGGGCGTCACCATCCGCACGGTGCGCACCACGTCGATCGACGTGCGTGACGAAATGGAGCGCGGCCGCATCGATGTGGCGATGGGTTTCCTGCCCGGCCTGCAAAGCGGTTTTTTCCAGCGCAAGCTGTTCAGCCAGCCTTACGTGTGCATTTTCCGGCGCGACCATCCGCTGGCGCATTCGGGCGTGTCAGCCAAACAGTTCCGCGCGGCCGAGCACGTGGCCATCGTGTCCGAAGGCACCGGGCATGGCGTGGTGGACGAGGTGATCGCACGTGCCGGCATCCAGCGCCGCTTGCGGTTGACGGTGCCGCACTTCATTGCGGTGGGGCCGGTGTTGCAGGCCACCGACATGATCGCGGTGGTGCCGCAGCGCTTTGCCGATTGCGCCTGTGCGCCCTTCGGGCTGGCGACGGCGCCCTGTCCGGTGAAGATTCCGGAGTCGGTCATCAATGTGTTCTGGCACGCGCGCAACCATCGCGATCCCGCCAATCAGTGGCTGCGGCAGGTGGTGGTGGAGCAGTTTGCCGAGCCGGACGGGCGGGTCAGGCTTCCCGCAGGGTGACGTTGAACCAGCCGCGCAGCGCGTTCGACAGCCGGATTTCGTCGGCGGCATGCAGGTCGGCCAGCGTCAGCACGCGTTCGCGCACGTTGGCCGTATCCAGCAGTTCGCCGCGCTGCACGCCGGGCAGGCAGCCGCTGTCCACCGGGGGCGTATACCAGCGGCCGTCCAGGCGCAGGTATACGTTGCTGCGGCTGCCTTCGCACAGTTCGCCGCGTTCGTTCAGATAGAGCAGGTCAAAGATGTGCGGATGCGCCGGCAGCCATTCGATGGTCTTGGTGTACCAGGGGCGGTGCGTGGTTTTGTAGCGCAGCAGCGGTTCGGTCGAGCGCAGCGTCTCGGGCGCCAGCATCACTTCCTGCACGGCGGGCAGGGGCGGCAGCATGGCGGTCTGGATCTGGCGGCTGCCGTCGCGGGCCACCAGCAACCGCAGCCGATGCGCGCCCGGGGTCACCAGGCTGGTGGCGGCGATCATGATGTCGCCTTCAACGGCGCGCCCGGCCCAGACATAACCCAGGTCCTTGCAGGACGCCTCCAGCCGCTTCAGGTGGCGGTCCAGCAAGGGCACGCGCTGTTCGGCATCAACCAGGATGGTCTCGATCAATTCGGGTTGCATGGGTCGCTCCTGGTCGTGGCGGGTGTGGCCGGGCTCTATGCTACTACCGCCGTCGCCGGAAGTTCCAGCGCGGCATCAGGCCCGCAGGATCCGGGCTTTCCAATGGCACTCCTGCCATTCCTCGGCGGGGTCCGAATCGTGCACGATGCCGCCGCCCACGCTGTAGACGCCGTGGCCGGCGTCATCCAGCACCAGGGTGCGGATCGCCACGTTCAACGAAAAATCGCCATCCGGCGCCAGCCAGCCCACGCTGCCGCAATACAGCCCACGCGGGCCGGTTTCCATCTGGCGGATGCGGCGCATGGCCGCGACCTTGGGGGCACCGGTGATCGAACCGCAGGGGAACAGCGCGCGCAGCACGGCTTCCAGGGTGGCGTCGGGCGCCTGTGCCGACACGGTGGACGTCATGGTCCAGACGGTGGGATAGCGCTCCAGCGAGAACAACGCGTCGACCTTGACCGAGCCCGGCTGGGCCAGGCGACCCAGGTCGTTGCGCAGCAGGTCCACGATCATCAGGTTTTCGGCGCGGTTTTTCTCGCTGGCCAGCAGGGCCTGCCCCAGCCGCGTGTCTTCCCCGGCATCGGCATGGCGTGGCGCGGTGCCCTTCATGGGGCGGGTCGTCAGCCGCGAGCCGTCTCGCCGTACGAAAAGCTCGGGCGAAAACGACAGCACCGTGCGCGCGCCGTCCTGGATAAAGGCGGCGTGGGCGACCGGGTTGCGGGCGGCGATGCGCCGGTAAAGCGTGGCCGCATCGCCCTGGACTTGCACGTCCAGCGGCTGGGTGTAGTTGACTTGGTATAGCTCGCCGTCTTCGATCAGGCCTCGGATGGCGTTGATCTGGCGCACGTAGTCGGCCTCCGTCATGCGCGGCGCGGGCAGGGTGATGGCGGAGTTGGCGCTTGCCGCATCGGCGCCTGCCGCGTCGGGCGCGTCCCACGGCGCTTCGTCGACCTTGCGTTCGAACACCAGCGCGGTCAGGCGCGGGCGGCCGTCGTCTTGGGGAGGCGTCCAAGGGCCGGTCGGCGCCGCCCGCGAGGCTTCCGGCAGCAGCCATTCGCCCAATTCGTAGTCCAGCAACAGGGCCACCCAGCGGCCCTGCTGCCGGGTGGCCTCGATGGCCGTCAGCGCCGGGCCGACCTCGGCGGCGGTGCGTGCCTCGATCCGGGAGCAAAAGCCCTCGAACTTCAGTGCGCGACCGGCCAGCCGGTCTTCAAAACGACAATGCATGCTTGCTACGGATGTTGATGAGCCAGGAATTCCGTCAGGACGCGTCCCGTGTGGGAATGGTCGGCCAGGGTCATCACATGTTCCGGCGAGCCTTCGGCAACCAGCTGCCCGCCACCCGTGCCGCCTTCGGGGCCCAGGTCCAGCAGCCAGTCGGCTTCGGCGATGACGTCCAGATTATGCTCGATCACGACCACCGTATTGCCGGCTTCCACCAGGCGATGCAGCACGTGGATCAACTTTTCAACGTCGGCCATCGACAGGCCCACCGTGGGCTCGTCCAGCACGTACAGCGTGTGCGGGATGCGCGAGGCGCGGCCGGTCTTGATCAGCCCGTCGGTCAGGCGCGCCTTGGATAGCTCGGTCACCAGCTTGATGCGCTGGGCCTCGCCGCCCGACAGCGTGGGCGACGGCTGGCCCAGCGTCAAATAACCCAGGCCCACGTCCTGCATCAATTGCAGCGGGCGATGGATCTTCGGGTGCGCGGCAAAGTAGCCGATGGCGTCGTCCACTTCCATGGACAGCAGCTCGCCGGCGTTCTTGCCGCGCATCTGCACGCTGAGCGTGTCGCTGTTGAAGCGCGCGCCGTTGCAGGCGTCGCACGGCACTTTGACGTCGGGCAGGAAGTTCATTTCGATGGTGCGCATGCCCTGGCCTTCGCAAATGGGGCAGCGGCCATCGCCGGTGTTGAACGAGAAGCGCGCCGCCGTCCAGCCGCGCATGCGGGCTTCGCGGGTGTCGGCGAACTGCTTGCGCACGTCGTCCCAGAAGCCCACATAGGTGGCCGGGCACGAGCGCGGCGTCTTGCCGATGGGGGTCTGGTCCACTTCCAGTACGCGGTCGATGGCTTCCCAGCCCTTGATGCTTTCGCAGCCCGCCCAGCCCGGGGCCTTGCCCTGCGACACGGCTTGCGTCAGGTTGTCCAGCAGCACTTCGCGCGCCAGCGTGGATTTGCCGGACCCGGACACCCCGGTCACCACGCTCAGCCGGCCCACCGGAATCTTGGCGTCCACGCTGCGCAGGTTATGCAGGCGCGCGCCTCGGATTTCGATCATGGGTGTGTCCGCTTCCACCGGACGGCGGCCTTGCAGCGGATGCGCCAGCGGCGTCTTCAGGTAGCGGCCGGTGATGGATTCCGGCGCGTTCATGACGTCTTCCACGGTGCCTTGCGCCACGACCCGACCGCCACGGATGCCCGCGCCGGGTCCGATGTCGATCACGTGCGAGGCGCGGCGGATGGTGTCGTCGTCATGTTCCACCACCACCAGCGTGTTGCCGTTGCCTTCCAGGCGCGCCAGCGCGTCCAGCAGGATGCGGTTGTCACGCGGATGCAGGCCGATGGTGGGCTCGTCCAGCACGTAGCAAACACCTTGCAGGTTGGAACCCAGCTGCGCGGCCAGGCGGATGCGCTGCGCTTCGCCGCCGGACAGCGTGGGCGCGGCGCGGTCCAGCGCCAGGTAGTTCAGGCCCACTTCCTGCATGAAGTTCAGGCGGCCGCGAATTTCGGTCAGGATGTCGCGGGCGATCTCGCCTTCGCGGCCACGCGCCACCAGTCCGGTAAAGAAGGTGTGCGCGTCGGACACCGGCAGCGACGCCAGTTCGGCAATGGACTTGTCGCGCCAGCGCACGGCGCGCGCCACGCGGTTCAGGCGCTGCCCGTCGCACTGCGTGCACGCCTTGGCCTCGCCTTCGTACCAGGCGTTCCAGGCGGTTTCCTCGCCCGTCTGCTCTTCGTCAAAGCCCTGCAATTGCAGGCCCGTGCCGTAGCAGCCCGTGCACCAGCCATGCTTGGAGTTGTACGAGAACAGGCGCGGATCGGGTTCCGGGAAGCTGGTGCCGCAAGAGGGGCACGCGCGCTTGACCGAAAAATGCTGCTGCTGCAATTCGCTGTTCAGCGCTTCGTGCAGCTTGTTCACCGGCCATACCACCGACATCACGCCCTGGCCGTTTTCCAGCGCGCTTTTGACGGCGGCGCGCAGGTCGGCCTCGTTGGCCGGATCCACCACCACGTCCGCCACGGGCAGTTCGATGGTGTGTTCCTTGTAGCGGTCCAGACGCGGCCACGGGGCCACGGGGATGAACTCGCCGTCCACGCGCAGGTGCGAATGGCCCTTCGAACCGGCCCACTTGGCAAGGTCCGTGTAATAACCCTTGCGCGCGGTGACCAGCGGGGCCAGCAGCCCGATGTGCACGCCCTTGTGGTCGCGCAGCAGGCGCGCCACGATCTGGTCCGTGTTCTGCGGTTCAACGGCCACGTTGCAATCCGGGCAGTACTGCGTGCCCAGCTTCACATAGAGCAGGCGCAGGAAATGGTGGATTTCCGTCATCGTGGCCACGGTGGACTTGCGCCCGCCACGGCTGGTGCGCTGTTCGATGGCCACGGTGGGCGGAATGCCGAAGATGGCGTCCACGTCGGGCTTGCCGGCCGGCTGCACGATGGCGCGGGCGTAGGCGTTCAGCGATTCCAGGTAGCGGCGCTGGCCTTCGTTGAACAGGATGTCGAACGCCAGCGTCGACTTGCCCGAGCCCGACACGCCCGTGATCACGGTGAATTTATCGTGCGGGATTTCAACGCTGATGTTCTTCAGGTTGTGCTCGCGCGCGTTGCGGATCTCGATGGCCATGTTGCCTTGGCGACGCGCGCGCATCACGGACTGCAATGGCGTGCCTTCGCCGGCGCCGGGGCCGGCGGCATCGGTGGCCACGTCCGCGCCGTTGTAGACGGCGGTGGGCTCGGCGATGCGCGCGGTCAGGCCGGCTTGCTCGACTTCCTGCGCGTCGATGTCGCTGGTGACCACCACGTCGGCCGGCAGGATGCTGACTTCGTAGTCACGCAGCGCCGCGCCGGTATGCGACTTGGGGTTGTCCATCAGGTCTTGCGGGGTGCCCACGCCGATCAGCAGGCCGCCGGCGTCGCCGCCTTCGGGGCCCAGGTCGATCAGCCAGTCGGCCGCGCGGATCACGTCCAGATTGTGTTCGATGACCAGCAGCGTGTGGCCGGCGGCCAGCAGCTTGCGGAACGCGCGCATCAGACGTGCCACGTCGTCAAAGTGCAGGCCGGTGGTGGGCTCGTCGAACAGGAACAGGCTGCCCTTCTTGGCAACCTTGGCGGTGGAAATGCCGCTGCGCGCGGCTTCGGCCAGGTGGCCGGCCAGCTTCAGGCGCTGCGCCTCGCCACCGGACAGCGTGGGCACGGGTTGCCCCAGGCGCACGTATTCCAGGCCCACGTCGGCCAGCGGCGCCAGGCCGGTCTGCACGTCGCGCAGGCCCTTGAAGAAGTCCAGCGCTTCGCTGACCGTCATGGCCAGCACTTCGTCGATGGACGCGCTTTTGCCCAGGTGTTCGACACGCACTTCCAGCACTTCGGGGCGGAAACGCTTGCCGTCGCAGTCGGGGCAACGCAGGTAGACGTCGGACAGGAACTGCATTTCGACGTGCTCGAAGCCGGTGCCGCCGCAGGTGGGGCAGCGGCCGTCGCCACCGTTGAAGCTGAACGTGCCGGCCGTGTAGGCGCGTTCGCGCGCGAGCGGGGCCTGGGCAAACAGCTTGCGGATGGCGTCAAAGGCCCCCACGTAGCTGGCGGGGTTGGACCGCGCCGTCTTGCCGATGGGCGTCTGGTCCACCATGACCACGTCGGCGATCTGCTCGGCGCCCAACAGGCGGTCGAACGCGCCGGGCGTTTCCGACGGCTTGCCCTTTTGCTTCAGCAGCGCGGGGTACAGCACGTCTTGCACCAGCGTGGATTTGCCCGAACCGGACACGCCGGTCACGCAGACCAGCCGACCCAGCGGCAGTTCGACGGACACGTTTTTCAGATTGTGCGCGTTGACGCCTTCGAGCAGCAGGCGCGGCGTGTTGGCTGCCACCGGCATGGGGCGCGGGGCTTCCACGCGCTGGCGTCCGCCCAGGTAGTTGCCCGTCAGCGTGTCGGCCGCGCGCAGTTGCTTGGGCGTGCCGTCAAAAACGATGTAGCCGCCGCGTTCGCCGGGGCCGGGGCCGATGTCGATGATGCGATCGGCGGCCACCATGACCTGCGGGTCGTGTTCCACCACCACCAGCGTGTTGCCGGCGTTGCGCAAGCGGTGCATGACTTCGACCACGCGGTGCATGTCGCGCGGGTGCAGGCCGATGGACGGCTCGTCCAGCACGAACAGCGTGTTCACCAGCGAGGTGCCCAGCGCGGTGGTCAGGTTGATGCGCTGCACTTCGCCGCCCGACAGCGTGCGGCTCTGGCGGTCCAGCGTCAGGTAGCCCAGGCCCACGTCGCACAGGAACTTCAGGCGCGCGCGCACCTCGGTCATCAAGAGGTCGGTGGCTGCATCCAGCGCGCCCGAGAAAGACAGCCCGTCAAAGAAGCGCCGTACCCGTTCGATGGGCAACAGCATCACGTCATGGATCGACAGGCCGCCGATGTTGTTCAGCTGATCGCGCGACCAGTTGGCGGCGACCGGCATGAAGCGTTGATAGCGGCCGTCTTCGGGCGGCAGCACGGTGTCGGCTTCTTCCTTGGTGCCCAGGCGCCACAGCAGCGCATCCGGTTTCAGGCGCGCGCCGTTGCAGGTGGGGCAGGGCGTGTAGCTGCGGTACTTGGACAGCAGCACGCGCACGTGCATCTTGTACGCCTTGGTTTCCAGCCAGTCGAAAAAGCGCTGCACGCCGTACCACTGGTGCTTCCAGGCATCGTTGCCGCCCTTCCAGTCGGGCGTGCCGTACAGCACCCAGTGCTTGTGTTCTTCGCTAAGGCTTTTCCAGGGCACGCCCAGCGGCACGCCCGCGCGGGGGGCGTACTTTTGCAGCTCGTCCTGGCATTCCTTGTAGGACGGCGTGGTCCAGGGCTTGATGGCGCCTTCCATCAGGGTCTTGTTTTCGTCGGGGATGACCAGGCCGAAGTCGATGCCGATCACGCGGCCAAAGCCCCGGCACGCCTCGCAGGCGCCCAGCGGGGAATTGAACGAGAAGCTGCTGGGCAGCGGGTCGGTGTATTCGATGTTGCAGTCGGCGCAGTGCAGGCGGTCGCTGTATTTCCAGATGTCCGCGTTTTCACCCTCGGCGTTCATGACGTAGACGGCCAGGTGCCCGGCGCCCATGCGCAGTGCCGTGTCCAGCGCTTCCATCACGCGTTCGCGTTCGGTGCCGGCGAAGCGGAAGCGGTCTTGGATAACGTGCAGGATGCGGCGTTCTTCGCCGGCGTCCTTGGCGGCCTTGCCCTTCTTGGCGCCTTTGGCCGGCTTGGCCACGGTGGCGCGCGGCACCGCCGTTTCTTCGGCGTGCACGCGGGTGTAGCCCTGCTGCTCAAGAAAGCCGCGCACTTCGTCTTCGGTGAAGTTGGCGGGCACGGCAATGGGAAAAGTCACCACCAGGCGCGGGTCGCCGGCCACGGCGGCGCGTTCGGCCAGCGAGTGATAGACGGATTCGGGCGTGTCGCGCCGGACCAGCTTGCCGCAGCCCCGGCAGTACAGCCGCGCGCCGCGCGCAAACAGCAGTTTCAGGTGGTCGTTCAGTTCGGTCATCGTGCCGACCGTGCTGCGCGAGCTGCGCACCGGGTTGGTCTGATCGATGGCGATTGCGGGCAAAATGCCCTCGATGCGGTCTACCTGGGGCTTGTCCATGCGGTCCAGGAACTGGCGCGCGTAGGGCGAGAAGGTTTCCACGTAGCGCCGTTGGCCCTCGGCGTACAGGGTGTCGAAAGCCAGCGAACTTTTGCCGGACCCCGACACGCCGGTCACAACGACCAATTCGCCGGTGGCGAGGGTCAGGTCCAGGTTTTTAAGGTTGTTCTGGCGTGCGCCAACGATGCGGATTTGGGAGCTCATGGACGGTATCGTAGCCTGAGGAAGCCGCCTGCCCGAGCGATAACCCATCGCTGGTTCCAAGCGCGGCGATATGGAATAATTGCCTATATTGTGATGCGGTTGTCCACACTGTGGACACCACCAGGCGGTCTAGCTGTACAAATAAACAGTATCGCAGATTCGTCTGAAATCCGCGCTGCCTGCATTTCGAATCTGTGGCGTTCTTAGGACTTCTTCGAATTTCTGGGTTGAAGGTCTACGCCGTTCCATGTGCCGTCCCAGGACGGCGCATGGGTCTTATCTGGGGACGTTCTTGTCGGAAACCAAGGTCGCGGGCGCTGCCGCGTTCGGGAAATTCATGGCCGTGCTGCAAGCCGTTGCCGATGCGCCAGAGCCGCCCACGGCCGCCGCGCTGGCGCGCGTTTGCGGCTATCCCCGCCCCACCGTCTACCGTATCGTGGCGGCCCTGGCCGAGCAGGGCATGGTGGCCGAAACGGGCGGCGCCTATCGGCTGGGCACGCGGCTGATATCGCTGGCCAGCCGGGCGTGGTCGCGGTTCGACCTGCGCGCCGCCCTGGCGCCCGACCTGCAAGCCCTGCGCGATGCCACCGGCGAAACGGTCCATCTGGCCGTGCCGGCGGGCCACGAAATGATCTATATCGACAAACTGGAAAGCCCCGGGCCCGTCCGCATGGTGTCGCGCGTGGGCGCGTCCGTGGCGCTGCATTCCAGCGCGGTGGGCAAGGCCTATCTTGCCGCGCTGGACGAGGCGGCCCGCGAACAGCTGCTGCGCGGGCTGCCCCTGCCGGCGCGCATGCCGGGCACCGTCACCAGCTTGCCGGCGCTGCGCGCCGTGCTGGACGAAGCCCGAGGCCGGGGCTACGCCATGGACGACGAAGAAAATGAAGCCGGTATCGTCTGCTATGGCGTGGCGCTGTGCGACGCGGCCGGCCGGCCGGTGGCGGGCGTTAGCGTCAGCACGCTGCTGTTCCGGCGCCAGGACGATCCCCAAACCGCTTATATCGACCCCTTGCTGCGGCTGCGCGATGCCGCCGTGGCCAAACTTGCCGTGTTGCCGGTGTCCACCGGCGGCGCCTGACCGTCAGCCTCAGAGGAATCCCATGACCGCATCCGCTCCCCTCGCGTCCAAGCTATCCGCCTTGCTGGCGGCCCGGGTCGTGCCCGTGCTGCGCTATACCGACGCCGCCACCGCCGCCTATGCCGCCGAAGTGGCGGTGGCGGCCGGTTGCCGCACCCTGGAATTGACCTGGACGATTCCCGGCGTGACCGACCTGGTGCGCGCGCTGCGCGACAAGCACGGTCCCAGCCTGCTGCTGGGCGTGGGCACCGTGCTGGACGAAACCCAGGCGCGCGAGGCGCTGGTGGCGGGCGCCGATTTCCTGGTGTCGCCGGGCCTGGCCACCGATATCGTCGACATGGCCCATGCCGCCGACGCCCTGTGCCTGTTGGGCGCCTTTACCCCCACCGAAGTACTGGCCGCGCGGCGCGCGGGCGTGGATGTGGTGAAGGTTTTTCCGGCGGATACCGGCGGCCCCAAGCACCTGGCCGCCCTGAAATCCGTGTTTCCCGACACCATCTTCTGCCCCACGGGCGGCGTCACGCAGGAAAACATGGGCGCGTATTTCGCGGCCGGGGCCGGCTTGGTCGGCATCGGCAGCAACCTTTATGACAAGGCCGCCTTCGCCGCGCGCGATACGGCGGCTCTGGTCGCGCAGATCACTCGCACCCTGGAGGCGTCCCATGGCTGACGTGGACTTCGACATCGTCGCGCTGGGCGAGCCGCTGATCGAACTGAACCAGACCCACAAGGGCCAGCTTCAATACCTGCAAGGCTTTGGCGGCGATACCTCCAACGCAGCCATCGCGGCGGCCCGGCAAGGCGCGCGCTGCGCCTATCTGACCCGGGTGGGCAACGACGCCTTCGGCGCGCAGTTCCTGGACCTGTGGCAGGCAGAAGGCGTGGACACGTCCGGCGTGCAGCGCGACGACGACGCGCACACGGGCCTGTATTTCGTGCAGCATGGGCCCGACGGCCATGCGTTCAGCTACCTGCGCCGGGGCTCAGCCGCCAGCCTGATGACGCCGGCCCTGCTGGACAGCGGGCTGATCGAACGCAGCCGCTTCCTGCATGTGTCGGGCATCAGCATGGCAATCAGCACCAGCGCCTGCGACACGGTGTTTGCCGCCATGCAACGGGCCAGGGCGGCGGGCACCCAGATCAGCCTGGATTCCAACTTGCGCCTGCGCTTGTGGCCCGTGGACCGCGCCCGCGCCATCCTGCGCGAAACGATGCGGCAGGCCGATCTGTTCCTGCCCAGCATGGACGACATGCAGCACCTGACCGGCAATGACGACCCCGAACGTACGCTGGACTGGATCCGCGACGGCGGCGCCGCAGGCGTGGTCGTGCTGAAACTGGGCAAGGACGGTTCCATCATCGACGACGGCAAGACACGCACGCCGATGGCCGCCCTGCGCGTGGACGCCGTGGACGCCACCGGGGCGGGCGACTGCTTTGCCGGCAGCTTGCTGGCCCGGCGCTGCCAGGGCGACAGCTGGGAAGAGGCCGTGCGCTATGCCAACGCGGCGGCGGCGCTGTCCACCCTGGGCTATGGCGCGGTGGACCCGCTGCCGCGTGCCGAACAGGTTCGGGAACGCCTGGCGTTGCTGGCGGGGCAGGGCGCCGCGGGGTCGAAGTAGGCCTGGGGCGAGGGAGCCCGGGAGCGGGGGCGGAGGCGGTCAATGCCGCCTGGATCAATTCAGGGACGGGTCCCCGTCGCGCCGCCATGCGCCCCAAATACCCGCCATTGGCGTCGGCAGGAAATTTCAGGCTAAAATGCCAAGTTATCCGAATTTTTTCCGCCAGCCTGATATCCGGTTGTGCGGTGACTTTTTTCCGCAAATTCAACAGGAGAATCAACATGGCTGAACGCAAACGCGTGCGTCGTAACACCCTGGAACGCCGTTGCCTGGGCAAGGCCTTCAAGCGCTTGTTCGTCAAGTCGCCCAAGGGTGTTTTCAAGATGCTGGAAAAGATCAAGCGCGTCTAATCGACGTTCTGGATCTGAAAAATCCCCGCAGGGCTTCGTGCCTTGCGGGGATTTTTTTATGCCGGGGCCGGGCCAAGCTTGGGCTTGATGAAATCCATGAACGCGCGCGTCTTGGCCGGTTGGATGCTTGACGGGTACACCGCGTAGATCGAGATCGGGTCCACTGACCAGCCCGGCAGCACGCGGCGCAGCGAGTTGCGCTTGATGATCGGGTCCAGCGCCAGGCAGTTGGGCATGCGGGTGATGGCCAGGTCCAGGCCGGCAAGCGTGCCCGCGATGCTCATGTTGTTGGCCGCCAGATGGCCGCTGACCGGCACCACTTCGCTGACCGTGCCGTCGTGCAGCGTCCAGTGCGAATGCGCGTCGTCGATCGTGGTTCGCAGGCACTGGTGTTGCGTCAATTCGCCCGGTGTCCGGGGTTCGCCATGGCGTTGCAGGTAGCGCTCGGACGCATACAGGTAGTTGTCCAGGGACACCAGCTCCTGCACCACGGCGCCAACCGGGCGGCCGGCGTCGCCGCCATTGCCGTTACCGTTCCCGTTGCCATGGCCGACGTCCAGCGTCGTCGGCGAAATATCCCCATCGCGGCCAAACCGCAGCACCACGTCAAACGGCGTGCCTTGCGCGTCGGACGCCGTCATCATGCTCAGGTCAAATTCGCATTCGACGTCGGGGTACTGGTCGGTGAAGTCCTTGATGGTTTCGGGCAGCAGCCACATCGCCAGGCTGTACGGCATCGACACCCGCAGGTTGCCCGACGGGCCGCCGGACAGCGACAGCAACTGCTCGTGCGCCAGCCGGGCCTCGTCGATCAGGCCCTGGCAGCGGCGCATGTAGGCGGCGCCCGCTTCGGTCAGGTCCAGCCGCCGGGTGTTGCGGTTGATCAGCCGCAGGCCGATCGCGCGTTCCAGTTCGTTGATACGCCGCGACAGCGTGGACGTAGGCATGTCCAGCGCGCGCGCGGCCATGCTGAAGCTCTTGCGCTTGGCGACCTCTACAAACAAGGCAATGTCATTGAGCTGGACGGTCGAAGCTTCCATAGGCGTTCCGGATTTGGCCGCACGAGTTTACGCCACTCGCGCACCGCAGCGCTTGGTCAAAAGATCGCGATAAATCCGCCAACGCCGCGCCACAGCTGCGCGATATTGCCTAAAAATCGCATGGGTTGACAGATTTGATTGCAAATTTGAATGCCGTGGCATCGGTTCACGTTGGCATATCCCCTACACTTCAGGCGAAAACAGACAGACCAAGACCGCAGCGGTGGCACGGAGATCGCAAAGGGGCATAGCAGGCATGACCGATACACCAACGTTTTTCACCGTTCTAACGCCCACCTACAACCGGGCGGGTACGCTGCACCGGGTGTACGAATCGCTTTCCCGGCAGACATTCAGGGACTTCGAATGGGTCGTGGTGGACGACGGCTCCACCGACAACACCCACGAATCCATCCTGGACTGGCAGACGCGCGCGGATTTTCCCATCCGCTACATCTGGCAGAACAACCAGCACAAGAAAACCGCCTTCAATCGGGGCGTGCGCGAAGCCAACGGCCAGATGATCGTCGGCCTGGACAGCGACGACGAGATGCCGCCCGACGCACTGGCCATCTTCAAGGAAGCCTGGGAAGCCATCCCGCCCGCGCGCCGCGATTCCTATGTGGCCGTGACCGGGCTGTGCGCGCGGCCCGACGGCAGCATCGTCGGCGACCGCTATCCGCAAGACGTGTTCGACAGCACCGCCGTGGACGTGTACTTCCGCTATCGCATCAAGGGCGAGAAGTTCGGCTGTATGCGCACCGACATCCTGCGCAAATATCCCTTTCCGGAAGACGTGGCCGGCTTCGTGCCGGAAAGCCTGGTGTGGTGGGCGATTGCGCGCGCGGGCTATCTCAGCCGCTTCATCAACCGCGTGGTGCGCACGTACCACGACACCCCGGGCGGCTTGTCCCAAGGTGCGGTGTCGGTCAGCAACAACGCCCAGGGCCTGTACCTGCTGGCCTGGGACATGCTGCAACATCATCTGGAATTCTTCCGCTACCGCCCGCGCGAATTCATCATGGCGGCCGCGCGCTACACGCGCTTTCGGCTGCACCTGAAGCATTCGGGCGTGCCCACGGCAGTGGGCGCCTATCGGCTGACCAACCCCATGGCAACCTTCATGGTCGCGGCGATGTGGCCGGTGGGCTATGCGCTGTACCGGCGGGATCGGCGGCGCGGCGTGGCCTAGACCGCCGAGGGGACGGCGGGCGCGGCAGGCGCGGACGCGCCATGCCCCAGGCCCAAATACACCTCGACCACGCGCGGGTCCACCGCCACCTCGGCGGCAGGCCCTTCCAGCGTGACGGCGCCCGTTTCCAGCACGTAGGCGTAGTCGGCCACTTGCAGCGCCGCGCGGGCGTTCTGTTCGATCAGCAGGATCGACACGCCCATCTCGCGCAGCCGCGCCACGATCTTGAACACTTCACGCACGATGCGCGGCGCCAGCCCCAGGCTGGGTTCGTCCAGCATCAGCAGGCGCGGCTTGGCCATCAACGCGCGTCCCACGGCCAGCATCTGGCGTTCACCACCCGACAGCGTGCCGGCCAGTTGCGCATGGCGTTCCTTCAGTCGCGGGAACAGCTCGTAAACTTCCGCCAGCGTTTTGTCCTGGTCGCGCAAGCCCGTGCGAAAACGGTGGAAGCCGCCCAGCATCAGGTTGTCGTGCACCGTCATTTCAGAAAACAGCTCGCGCTTTTCGGGCACCAGGTTCATCCCGGCCGCCACCATTTCCTCGATCTCGGCATGCTCCTGCGGTTTCCCGCCGAACACGATCTGGCCCGTGGAGGGCAGCACGCCCATGATGGCCGACAGCAAGGTGGTCTTGCCCGCGCCGTTGGGGCCGATCACGGTCACGATCTGGCCTTCGCCCACCGTCAGGCTCACGCCCGAGACCGCTTCGACCTTGTCGTACGCCACGCGCAAGTCGCGCACTTCCAGCAGATTCGTGCTCATCATTCCACTCCGCCCAGATAGGCCTCAAGCACCGCGGGGTTGTGCTGGATCTCGGCCGGCAAGCCCTCGGCGATTTTTTCGCCGAAGTCCATGACCACCACGCGATCCACCAAGCCCATCACGAAATCCATGTCGTGCTCGACCAGCAAGATGGCCATGCCTTCCGAACGCAGCTTCTTCAGCAGCTCGGCCAGTTCGCATTTTTCCTGATAGCGCAGCCCCGCCGCCGGCTCGTCCAGCAGCAGGATGCAAGGGTCCGACGCCAGCGCCCGCGCGATTTCCAGAATGCGCTGTTGCCCCAAGGCCAGCGATCCGGCTTCGTCGTGCAGGTGCTTGCCCAGCCCCACGCGTTCGACCTGCCGCGCGGCCTCGGCCAGCAGGCGCGCTTCCTCGGCCCGGTCCAGGCGCCAGGCGGCCGGCAGCACGCCACGATGGCCGCGCAGGTGCGCGCCGATCGCCACGTTTTCCAGCACGCTCATGCGGCCCAACAGGCGCACATGCTGGAACGTGCGAGACAAACCCAGGCGCGCGATCTTGCGCGCACCGGCGCCCGCCACCGATTGCCCCAGCAGCGTGACCTGGCCCGAGGTGGGCGTGTCCACGCCCGAAATCTGGTTGAACATCGTGCTCTTGCCCGCGCCGTTGGGGCCGATCAACGCCAGGATCTCACCGGCGCGTATCTCCAGGTTCATGGCGTTGTTGGCGACCAGGCCGCCGAACTTGCGCGTCACGTCCACCGCCTTCAACACCACCTCGCCGCGCGCCGGCATGGGCTTGCGCGGCAGGGGCTCGGCGTTCATGTCCACGCGGCGCACCGCTTTCTTCACGCGGATCCAGCGCGTCAGCACCGGCCACAGGCCGCTGCGGGCGCGGTGCAGCAACAGCACCATGCCGAAGCCGAACACGATGACTTCAAAGTTGCCCGTCTGCCCCAACACCTTGGGCAACCAGTCTTGCAACCATTGCTTGGCCACCGTAAACACGCCGGCGCCCACCAGCGCGCCCCAGACCTGGCCCGCGCCGCCGATCACCGTCATGAACAGATATTCGATACCCATTTGCAGGCCGAACGGATTCGGGTTCACAAAGCGCTGCATGTGCGCGTACAGCCAGCCGGACGCGCAGGCCTGCAAGGCCGCGATGATGAAGATCACCATGCGCGAGCGCGCCGTGTTCACGCCCATGGATTCGGCCATCACGCGGCCGCCCTTGAGCGCGCGGATGGCGCGGCCTTCGCGCGAATCCAGGAGGTTCTGCGTGGACCAGACGGCCACCATCAGAAACGCCCAGATCAGGTAATAGATGCTGCCGCCCTGGTTCAGCGTCCAGCCGAACAGGTTGATGGCCGGGATGTCTGGGATGCCGGTATGGCCGCCCAACCCTTCCACCGAGCCGAACGCAAAGTACAGCGACAGGCCCCAGGCGATGGTGCCCAGCGGCAGAAAGTGGCCCGACAGCTTCAGCGTGATCGCGCCCAGCAGGTAGGCGATGACCAGCGTCAGCAACAAGCCGGCCAGCAGCGTCAACCAGGGCGATGCGCCCAGCCAGGCCAGCCACGACGGCAGCGTGTCGGCGCGGGTGGTCAGCAGCGCCGTGGTGTAGGCGCCCACGCCCACGAAGGCCGCCTGGCCGAAGCTGGTCAGGCCGCCCACGCCGGTCAGCAGCACCAGGCCCAGCGCTACCAGCGCGTACAGGCCGATGTAGTTCAGCAGCGTGATATAGAACGGCGGCAGGGCCAGCGGCCCCAGCGCCAGCAGCGCCAGGAACGCGACGAGGATGATGCGGGGGTTCATTCGTCTTCTTCCTCGACGTGATGGCTTTTCAACGAGCGCCAGAGCAGCACGGGAATGATCAGCGTGAACACGATGATTTCCTTGTACGCGCTGGCCCAGAACGACGAGAACGCTTCGATCAGCCCGACCAGCACCGCGCCGGCCGCCGCCAAGGGGTAGCTGACCAGGCCGCCGATGATGGCGCCCACGAAGCCCTTCAGGCTGACCATGAAGCCGGAATCGAAATACATGGTGGTGATGGGGGCGATGAGTATGCCCGACACCGTGCCGATCAATGCGGCAAGAAAAAACGTGGCGCGCCCGGCGAAGATGGGCGAAATGCCCATCAGCCGCGCGCCCAGCCGGTTGAACGCCGCGGCGCGCAGCGCCTTGCCGTACATCGACCGTTCAAAGAACTGGTACAGCACCACGATCAGCACCGCCGACACCGCCACCACCCAAAGCGCCTGGCTATTGACGTTGATGGGACCCAGCGCCAGGCTGGCGTCGGAAAAAGGCGCGGTGCGCGCGCCCTCGGCGCCGAACGCCAGCAGGCCCAGGCCCACCAGCGCCAGGTGCACGGCAATGGACACGATCAGCAGCACCAGCGTGGACGCCGAGGCAATCGGCTGATAGAACAGCCGATACAGCTGCGGCCCCATCGGCACCACCAGCAGCAGCGTCAACAACGCCTGCACGGCCATCGGCAGCTGCGCCAGCGGCAGTTGGTACAACAGCCCCGCCAGGATCAGCGGGTAGATCGCCTTGGCCGCGATGCGCCAAAGCCCGCGCGAGCGGCCCGGGCGCTTGGCCCGCGCCATCAGGTCGGCCACGGCTTCAGCCAGCGCGAAGGCCAGCAGCAGCCACACCAGCAGCACGGGCTTGCCGGCCTGGATGGCCGCCATGGTCAGCGCGCCGAAGGCGACGAACTCGCCCTGGGGGATGAACAGCACGCGGGTAACGGTAAAGACCAGCAGGATCGACAACGCCAACAACGCATAGATCGCGCCGTTGGTGATGCCGTCCTGCCCGAGTATCAAGGCGATCTGAGCATTCATGCGAAAAGGTCCAAGCCGTTACTTCACCAGCGTCCAGTTGCCGTCCTTGACGGTGATGAGCTCGCGGCCGCGATCATCGAAACCGCTGTGGTCGGCGGCGCTCATGTTGTAGACGCCTTGCGTGCCCACCAGCTCCTTGGTCTGTTCCAGCGCGTCGCGCAAGGCGCTGCGGAATTCCTTGGTGCCCGGCTTGCCGGCCTTCTCGGCAATCGGCACGGCCTTTTCCAGCAGCAGCCCGGCGTCGTAGACGTTGGCGCCGAAGGTGGCGGGCTTGGAACCGTTCAGCTTTTCGTACGCGGCGATGTAGTCGGTGGCGACTTTCTTGGACGGGTTGCTGTCCGGCATTTCCGGCAGCACCAGCATCAGGCTGGCGGCCAGCACCGTGCCTTCAACCTTCTTGCCGCCCAGTTTCAGGAAGTCGGGCAGCGCCGCGCCGTGGGTCTGGTAGAACTTACCCTTGTAGCCCTGATCGAACAGCGTCGTCTGCGGCAGCACGCTGGCGGCGCCGGGGGCGGCCACCAGCACGGCGTCCGGCTTGGCGGCCAGGATCTTCAAGGCTTGGCCCGTGACCGAGCTGTCAAAGCGCAGATAGCGCTCGTTGGCAATGATCTTGATGCCTTTCTCGGTGGCCAGGCCCGAGAAAACCTTGTACCAATTCTCGCCATACGGATCGTTCAGGCCGATGAAGCCCACCGTCTTGATGCCGGTCTTGGCCATGTGGTCGACCAGCGCGCGCGCGATGATGTCGTCGTTCTGCGTGGTCTTGAACACCCACTTCTTCTGCTCGTTCATGGGCAGCACCACGGCCGCCGTGCCCACCGGCGCCAGCATCGGCACGCCGGCCTCGGCGGCGAACTGGATCACGCCCATGGCGTTGGGCGAACCCGACGGGCCGATCAACGCGTCCACGTTCTGTTCCGAAATCAGCTTCTTGAACGCCGTCACCGAGTTGGTGGAATCGCTGGCGTCGTCCAGCGAGACATATTCCACGGTCAGGTCGCCGATTTTCTTGGGCAGCAGCGGCACGGTGTTCTTCTGCGGAATGCCGACCAGTGCGGTCGGGCCGGTGGAAGACGTGACGACGCCCACTTTCATTTGCGCCAACGCGGGCAGCGCGAACAGGGCAGCAACGGCGGCGGCCGCGGCCAGGGGGAGTTTCTTCGACAGCATGGCAAAACCTCCGGATAGGGAGCAGGGTGGGGGTGCAGCTGAAAAGCGGAGAAAACGGGAACAGCGAAAATCTTGGGAATCGCGAGAATTACTTGTTGCTTAAAATTTCTAACCTGCAAGGATCAGCACTGTAGACGGGCTCTTGGTGCTTACCTATCCGTCAAAACCCGAAGCATGCATGGCGCAACGTCCGCTAGATGGTGATGGAACTGACGCTGGCGCCGCCGCAGACGAACAGCGTCTGGCCGGTTACGAAGCTGTTGGCGGGGTCGGCAAAGAACATCACCGCGCGCGCCACGTCGTCGGAGCGGCCCAGGCGCTTGACCGGAATGCCGTTGGCCAGCTGCTTTTCCCGTTCGCTGCCGGGTTTGATCACTTCGTAGAACATGTCCGTCTGGATCGGGCCGGGGGCCACCACGTTCACCGTGATGCCATGGGGCGCCAGTTCCAGCGACCAGGTGCGCGCCATGCCCACCATGCCGGCCTTGGTGGCCGAATAGGCGGTGCGCGTGGGCAGGCCCAGCGCGCCACGGGACGACATCATCACGATGCGGCCGAAATGGCGTTCCTGCATGCCGGGCAGCGCCGCCTGCACCAGGCTGATCGCGGCGCCCAGGTGAATCTGCGTCAGGCCGTGCAGTTCTTCCTGCGTGACTTGCGGCAGCAAGTTGGGCCAGATCACGCCCGCGTTGTGGATAACGTGGCTGATCGGAAAGCGGGACGCGGCCTCCTGGCCGGCCTGCGCGGTGGCGTCCGCATCCAGCAAGTCCACCTGCATGTTGTGCAGACGCGGGTGCGTAAAGTCCGCCGCGCGGCGCGCCATTGAAATCACTTCATAGCCGGCGTCCAGCATGCTGCGGCAGATCTCGGCGCCTATGCCGGCGCTGCCGCCGGTGACCAGCGCTACGTATTGTTGTGTCATGCGTGTCCTTGGTTGGGTTGCCGTATAGGCCAGGTCCGGCGGGGCTCAGGCGCGGGGCGCCAGCGCCAGCACGCGCAGCGGGCTGCCCGAGCCGCTGCGGATCTTCAGCGGGGCCGAGAAAATCACGGCGCCGGTGGGCGGCAACTGGTCCAGGTTGGTCAGGCACTGCAAGCCGTAGCGGTTATTGCCGTGCATGTAGTAGTGGCAGGGGTAGGGCGGGTTCAAGTGATGAGCCTGGCCGGCGTCGGTGCCCACCGATTCCGTGCCGAAGCCGTGCACATCGCGTTCCTTGATCAGCCACGGCACCACGTCGGCGTCCGGGCCGGGCGAATGCGCGCCGTCTTCCTGCATGTTCAGGTATTCGACGGGCTTGGCGCGCTTGGACCAATCGGTGCGCATCAGCACCCACGACCGCGCGGGGATGCGGCCGTGCTTTTCCTCCCAGGCCTTGACGAAGTCGATGGTCAGCAGAAAGTCGGGGTTGTCGCGGGCCTCGGCGGAACAGTCGATCACGCACGCGCTGGCGATGAAGGCGTCGATGGGAATCGTGTCGACCGTGTTGTCGGGCTGGTCCTTGCCCGATACCCAGTGGGCGGGCGCGTCGAAGTGCGTGCCCGTGTGCTCGGAACACGAAAAATTGTTCCAATACCAAGCCGGGCCGCGCTCGTCATAGCGCGAGATTTCTTCCATGCGGAACGGCCACGCCTGGCCGAATTCCGGCGGCAGGACGATGGTGGGAAATTCCGGCGTCAGCGTCTCGGTCAAGTCCACCAGGCCGATGCGGCCGGTGACAAGTTCCGTCATGAATTGGGCAAGAATGTTCTGGCTCATGCTGCGGCTCCTGGGGGTGGGCGCGTCGCTTGCGCGATGCGCCGGAGGGAATCTGGGGTGTTGTCTTGGGCAGTGGCGTGGCGGGCGCGGTCAGGCGCCCAGCTCGCGTTCCAGCCCCTTGGGGTTGTCGGCCAGGCGTGCGCGGAATTCCTGCGCCACGTCGCCCACATACACGTCTTCCACGCCGTCCTTCAGCGCGCGCACGATGGCGGCGGCGATGGCGGCGGGGGCCACGCGCGGCGGCGGCGTGTGCTGTTCCCATTCGTGGTCGACGGGGCCGGGAAACACGTTCACCACCCGCACGCCGGCGCCGCGCATTTCCGCGCGCAGGCATTGCGTCAGCGACAAGGCGGCGGCCTTCGATGCCGACCACATGCCGCGCGACGGCAGGTTCATGTGCGCGTAGATGGACAGCACGTTGACCCAGGCGGTGGCGTTGTTGACGCCGTCGGCGGCGCGGCTGCACAGGGCAGGGCCGAAACTTTGGGCCAGGCGCATCAGCCCCAGCACGTTCACGTCCATGGCGTCGCGCGCGGTGTTTACGTCCTTGCGATGGAGCAGGCCGCCTTCGCGTTCCAGATCGGCCGTGTTCACCAGGATTTCCACCTTGCCGCCGATGGACGCCGCCAGGCGGTCGACGGAATCGGAATCCGTCACGTCCAGGGCAACCGACTGCACGCGCGGGTCGGCAACCAGCGCGTCAAAGGCGGCGTCGCGCTTCCATGCCTGCGCATCGCCCAGGAACACCGTGGGGCAGCCCGCGTCCAGCAAGGCCCGCGCCACGGCCTGGCCCACCGCCGACTTGCCGTCGGTGACCAGCGCGCGGCGGAACTTCGGGTCGCACGAGGTCTCGCGCAGGGTCTTGTCGTCTTCCATGTTGGGCGTATTCCTTTCAGGCAGGGCGATCATCACGGCTTGGCCGCTGCGGTCCAGCTTCAGCGCCAGCCGCACGCGGGCGCCGTCGGCGCAGTCCTGGTGCACGTGCGCCACGACGGAGGGGCCGGCGTCCATCACCACCGTGCCCACGCGCCACGGCAGGCGTTCGCGGAAGTACAGGTCGTTGCTGTGATGCAGCGTGGTGCTGACCAGCAACGTGCCGTTGGGGTCGGCAGGACGCCAGGGCAGGTGTTCGGACAGGCAGTGGCCGCAGACTTCGCGCGGCGGATACTGCACCGCGCCGCAATCGGCGCAGGTCTGCAAATCGAAGCGGCCTTCGGCAGCGGCGGCCGTCAGGCCCAGCGCCGCGCGGCTGCGCGAGCCGGGCGGCAAGGTGGGCTGGCGGGTGCGCGCAACCGGATTCTTCCGGGGCGGCTTGGCTAGCGGCTCGGTCATGCGTCGCTCCTTGCCAGGATGGCCGCGGCGGTGCACAGGCCGCGGTCGTAATTGATCATGCCGAAACCGCTGACCATGCCAACGCGCGCGTCGGCCACTTGCGTGCCGCCCGCCGTGCCGGTCAATTGGCGCAGCGCTTCGACCATGCCCAGGTAGCCGCCCGCCGCGCCCGCCTGACCCACCGACAGCTGGCCGCCGTTGGTGTTGAAGGGGAAGCTGCCGTCCACGGTGAAGGTGTGGGCGCGGACGAATTCCGGCGCGTCGCCCTTGTTGCAAAAGCCCAGGTCTTCGATCTGCATCAGGTTGATGACGGGGTAGTCGTCATAGGCTTGCAGGAAGTCCATGTCGGCCGGCGTGGCGTTGGCCTGGCCGTACAGTTCGTCCACGTCCATGGTCCAGCCGCCGCGCGTCTGGATGGGGTCTTCGATCCAGGCGTTGTGGCGTTCGATGGTGGACAGGATGCGGGCATAGGGCAGGTTCAAGGCGCGGGCCTGGTCTTCACGCATGACGAGGAAGGCGTCGGCGCCCGCGCAGGGCATCACGCAGTCGAACAGATGGATGGGGTCGGTAATGACGCGCGCGTCCAGATACTGTTGCAGGCTCAGCGGCTTTTTCATCAGCGCGTGCGGGTAGCGCAAGGCGTTGTCGCGCTGCGCCACGCACAGCTTGCCGAAATCCTCGCGCGTGGCGCCGGTGGTGCGCATGTAATGCGCCGTCAGCAGCGCGAAGCTGGCGTTGGGGCCGCCCGCGCCATAGGGGTAGACGGCGTCTTGCGCAAAGCGCGAGAACTGGCTGACGGTATTGCGAAACGAGTCCACGTGGTTGGTGTCGCCCGCGATGCAGGCGACGATGTTCGCGTCGCCCGCCTGCACCGCGCGGGCCGCGCGGCGCAGCGCGGCCACGCCGCTGGCGCCGCCCATGGGGATGTGGTCCAGCCAGCGCGGGCTCATGCCCAGGTGCTGGACCAGGCCGACGGCGGTGTCCGGCGCCAGCGTGAAGCTGGACACGCACAGGCCGTCCACGTCCTGCTTGGCCACGCCGGATTGCCGGATCAGCGCGCCCAGCGTGCGGCCCAGCCACCAGTGGGCGGCATGCGTGGAATAACGTTCGTACGGGATGGTGACGGGAAGGGCCGCCACGATGCCGTCATAGCCCAGGCGGCTCATTGGGCAGACTCCTGGCGGTCGGGCGCCTGGCGCTTTTTCATGGCGTTGGTGTCGATGCAGCGCGCCGTGCCGGGCAAGGTCGGCGCCAGCGTTTTCATTTCGCCGCGCTGGATCTTGTTGGTGGTGGTCAGCGGCAGGCTGTCCACAAAGGCCACATAGCCGGGCGCTTTGTAATAGGCCAGCTGTTGCAGGCACCACTGCACGATATCGCGCGCGGCCTCGGCCATGGCGGCGTCGTCGGCGGGCAGGGCTTCGGGCACGACGCAGGCCAGCACTTCGTCGCCGCGCACCGGGTCGGGCACGGCGGCCACGGCCACCGCCTTGACCAGCGGATGCTGCATCAGCACGCTTTCCACTTCCACGGCCGAGATGTTTTCGCCGCTGCGGCGGATCACGTTTTTCTTGCGATCCACGAAGCGCAGCGCGCCGTCGGCTTCGCGGCGCACGATGTCGCCCGTATGGAACCAGCCGTCTTGCCAGGCATCGTCGGTGGCGGCCTCGTCTTTCAGGTAGCCGGCGAAGAAGCCGTAGCGCGGGTCGTCGCCGGCGTGCCGCACCAGCAGTTCGCCGTGTTCGCCCACGGCGGCGGGCTGGCCCGCGTCCGTCACGATGCGCACCTGCACGTCGTCTTCTTCGCGGCCAAAGCTGCTGGTGCCGACGTGGCGCGGTTCGTGGTTGGCGATGATGACGGCGCCCGCGCCGGTTTCGGTCATGGCCCAGGCTTCCAGCAAGGGAAAGCCGAAGCGCGCTTCAAACGGCGCATGCAGCTTGCGGTCCACGCCCGCGCCAAAGCCGAAGCGGATGGCGGGTTGCAGGTCGCGGTCGGACGGCGGCGCCTTCATCAGTATGGCGGGCATCACGCCCAGGTAATGCAGCACGGTGGCGCCGGCCTCGCGCACGCTGTCCCACCACGTCTTGGGGTGGAAGCGGTCTAGCGGAATCAGGCAGCCGCCGGTCAGCACCATGGCCATGGCGGAATACGCCATGGCGTTCATGTGCACCAGCGGCAGCGGCGTCAGCATGCGTTCCTGGCCGGGGCGCAGCGTTGCCAGCCCGCCGATGCGCGCATACCAGCCGCCCGCGTGCAGGAAATAGCGGTTGGGCAGGATGCAACCCTTGGGGCGGCCGGTCGTGCCGGACGTGTACAGCAGGGCGCATTCCGTCAGCTCGGTAGGCGCGGTGTCGGCCAGCGGCGCGGTGAAGGGCGCGGGCGGCGGTGCATCGTCGGGGCCCATCACACGCAAGGGGCGGCCCGCGCGTTCGGCGGCGGCCAGCAAATCGGCGTGGCGGGTGGGCAGGGCAACGGCCAGGGCGATCTCGGAATGGCCGGTCAGGTATTCGAGTTCGGCCGCGCGCAGGTCCGGGTTGATCGGCACCACCGACACGCCCAGCGCGTTCAAGGCGAACCAATGCAGGAAGAAGGCGGGGCGATTTTCCAGCAGCAGCCCCACGCGGTGGCCGTGGCCGTAGCCCGCCGCCGCATAGGCGGCGCGCAGCGTTTCGATGGCGTCGGCCGCGCGGCCATACGACAGTTCGCCGGCGTCTATGCCATAGACCTGGGCCGTTTCCGGCAGGATGCACAGGAAGGGCTGCGCGCGGTAGCGCGAAGCGGTGTCGACAAATGCCTGGTGGACGGTGGTGCTCACAAGCCGCTCCTACATGAACAGTTGGATGTTGCCGAAGGCGGCGTCGCAGTTGACCAGGTCAACGCGCTTCAAACGGATGCGCAGCGCGCCGTCCTGTTCCACCAGGTGGTGCGTGGCCCAGCCGGCGTACAGCGTCTGCAAGTCCTGGCGCGTTTCAACATAGTGAAAGGCGGTACGCACCACATGGCGGCCTTCTTCAGGCGCGGCGTCGGGGTGGCCGTGTTCGACGGTGGGCGCTTGCAGCAGGTGATGGCAGCGGCTTTTAGGCTGCTGCGAAAACGTGCGCTGGCCCGCCAAGCGCTCCACGCGCACGCGCAGCAGCAGCTTGTCTTCGTACATCAGGGACGCGTGCAGCTTCGGGTCCGTCTGGCCGTGCGCCAGCGGCATCCAGTAGTAGCCGTCTTCGGTGTACAGGTTCAGCCAGTCTTCGAAGCGCAGCTCGTCCAGCAGGCGCGCTTCGGCGTAGACAAAGTCGATCAACTCGCGGTCGCTTGCGCTCATACCGACTCCGATCCGGTCATGTAGCGGCCCCATGCGCGGTATTGGTTGCGCATCTGCCATTCGTTGGTGCCGTTGGTGGTGACGTTCTTCTGGCCGGCTTCGTCGGGCGTATACAGCCGGCCCACATTGACCCAGTCGCGCGCGCGGGAATTCAGGCCGTCTTGGGCGCGTTCGTACATTTCCAGGTCGTCATGGCCGACAACGGAGGTGGGCGCGTTGATCAGCCGGTTGTACATCAGCGTGCGCTCCAGCAGCAGGTCGGGCGCGCCGACCAGGCGGAACGTCCACGATTCCACCAGCGTGCGGTCGGCGGCAAGGGGCTTGAAGATGCGCAGCGTCTGGATCGGGCCCTTCACCATGATGTTGGGGAAGTACACGGTGTTGTGGCGCACGTCGCCCAGGATCTGTTTGGCGCGTTCCTCGCCGTAGGCGGCCACCATGGATTCCCAATAGCCCGGCACGCCGGAGTACGACGCGTGGATCGAGTCCGACACGCCGGTGTGCCCGTGGCCGTTTTCCCAGACGCGAATGCCCATGTTTTCAAAGAACTCGTACGGCGAGATAAAGGGCGCGAACAGTTCCACCGCCATCGGCTTGGGCGTGCCTTCCGGCGCCTGCTCCCAGACTTTTACCGCCGTGCCCGCCGACGATTCGTGCGCCACCATCGGGTGGCAGGTATCGGTCTGGTTATCGACCAGCATCTTCCAGTTGCAGCGGTGCATGTAGCGCAGCACGCCACCGGCCACTTCCAACCGGCCCTCGGGCGAGCGGTCCACCATGTTGTCCAGCGTGGACAAGGAATCGCCGAAGAAATCCTCGAACGACTGGCCTTCCGGATTCAGGCGGCAGAACACAAAGCCGCGATGGTTCTTGACGTCTTTGACGGCGGCCATGCCCTGGCTGGCTTCGCAGTTTTCCAGGCCGGTGTTCTCGTAGCCTTTCTTCAGGGGGATCGACAGCAGGCTGCCGTCCGTCTTGAATGTCCAGGCGTGGTACGGACAGCGAAAGAACTTGCCGGTGTTGCCGCAGGCGTCGCCAGCCACCATCGTGCCTTTGTGCGGGCAGCGGTTGTGCAGCACGCGCACGGTCTTGTCGCTGTGGCGCACCATCACCACGGGCTGGTTGCCGACGGTGGTGGTGATGTAGTCGCCGTTGTTGGGCACCTGGCTGTCGTGGCCGACGTAGACCCAGGTGTTGGCGTACAGGCGTTCCATTTCCAGGTCGAATAATTCCTGGTCGATGAACAGGTCCTTGTGTACTTCCGTGTCGCGCACCAGGGCGCGGATGGCGTCGGGGTTGTCGCGGTATTTGGCCATGGTCGCTTCCTTGTCGTCGGGGCGGCAGCGTTACAGGTCCAGCACCAGGCGGGCGGATTTCGCGCGCGAGATACAGATCTGGATGATCTTGCCGCTGGCCTTCTCGGTGTCCGAGAGGTAGTAGTCGCGATGATCGGGCTCGCCTTCCAGCACCGTTGCCTGACACACGCCGCATTCGCCGCGCTTGCAGTCGTACATCGGGTCGCAGCCTTCTTCTTCCATGACGTCGACGATGGTCTTGTCGGCGGGAATGGTCAGCGTGCGGCCGGACTGGCGCAGCTCGACTTCAAACGCCTGGTCGCCGGCTTGCGCGGCGGCGGTGACGAACAGTTCGAAGTGAACGTGGGCATCGGGCCAGTGGCGGGCCCTGGCGCCGGCAATCACGGCATCGATCAAGCCCTTGGGGCCGCACACGTACAGGTGCTGGCGCGGGTTGGAAGCGGCCAGCAGCGCTTGCAGGTCGAAGCGGCAGGCGGGGTCGTCGTCCGCGTGCACGGTCAGGCTGCTGCCTGCCAGCGCTTCCAGTTCGGGCAGGAAGGCCAGTTGATCCTTGCTGCGGCCACAGTAGTGCAGATGAAAGTCGCGCCCAGCGGCTTTGAGCGCGGCGGCCATGGACGCCACCGGCGTAATGCCAATGCCACCCGCGATCAGCACCACGGGTTCGTCGCCTGCCGGAGATTCATGCAGCGGAAAATCGTTCTTGGGGCCTTCGACACTAAGCGTGTCGCCTTCGGCCAGCGCATGCATGTGGCGCGAGCCGCCCTGGCTGGTTTCTTCCAGCCGTACGCCCAGCCGGTATTCGGTGGGCTGCGCGAACTGGCCGGCGTCGGGCGTCAGCTGCACCAGCGAATAGCAGCGCGGTTCATGCACACCGGGCACGGTGACCTTCAGATGCGCGCCGGGGCCGAAGGCGGGCAGCGGCCCGGCATCTTCGCGCGCCAGCCGGAAGGAACGGATCAACGGCGATTCTTGCCGGACTTCCCGGACGATCAGTTTCAGTGTCTGCACGGCGTTTGTCTCTTTCGGTATTCCGGTATTCCGGTATTCGGGTAGCGGGATCAGGCCGCCAGCTTTTCGGCCAGCTTCTCGGCCATCTGGCGTTCCATCGGGGCGCAGCTTTCGTTGGCCAGCGCGGTCTCGCGCAGCGTGCGCAGCGTCTCGGCCGCATCGGGGCGGCCCACCAGCTGTGCCGCCGCCGCGATCAGCTGGCGATACTTGCCGCCGCCGCGCACGTGCGTATCGCTATAACCCTTGACCAGGCGCCGGCAATTAACGGTTTCAACGGCCAGGGCGTAGTCCTGCGGCGCCAGCCGGGCAATCAGGTCCAGCCATTGCCGCAAGCCTTCCGATTCGATTTGATGGCGCAACGTACGGCGGCGAAAGCGGCGCATGCCGGCCAGCGAATACAGCATCAGGAAGCCGCCCAGCGTGCCGCTTTGCATCAAGCGGCCTTTGCCCAGGCGGCGTTCCACAAAGCCGCCGAAGGCCTTGGACCCTTCCAGCCAGCGGCCCATGCGCGTGGGCATCGTGCCGCAGATTTCTTCCAGGCGCGGGTGCATGTAGTCGGTCGTCATCACCAGTTGGTCCGGCCGTGCACCCACTTCGTTTCGCACCCGTTCAAAGCGGGTGCCGCGCGTTTTCAGGTCGGCCACGCGGATCACGTCGTCGTAGGCCATGGCGGTGGCGACGTAGCGCGCGGCGGCACAGGTCAGCGCCCAGCCTTGGGCATCGCCGCCGTGTTGGGCGTCCAGGTCGCGTAGCGCCTTCATATGGCGCAGATAGTCGGCGGCGTAGGCGGCGTCCTGGAATTCAAGCTGGCGGCGCACGCCGGCCGTCAGCATGGGCTGCGCACAGGCGGGGAAGTCGCGCTTGATGGTGTCCAGCAGCGCCTGCGTCTTCGGGCTGGCGGCGCGTTCGGGCACGTCGGGCACGGGGCGCGTCAGGTCGATGGCGGCGGGTTGGGCGGGCGCGGCATGGGCGGCGTCAAAGCCCAGCGCAAAGGCGCGCAGGCTGGCGTCCACGCCCAGGCCTGCACGCCGCACGGTGGCCTCGTAGTCGTCGCGCGTGAAGGGCAGGGCGCCGCTGCCGGCCACCGCGCCAAACAGGCTGGCGCTGATGACGCTGCCGGCGCGGTCGGCCAGGTCTTGCAGGTCGAAGCACAGGAAGCGCTTGGCGGCGGCGCGGCCGGCTTCCAGCACTTTGTTGGGGTCGGCAATGCCGTTGCCGGGCGCGGACTTTTCGCTGACGGCGTAGCTGCGGTGCGACGAGGACAGCAACACCGTGCGTTCCGGCGTGACCAGGCCACGCTGGATGGCGCGGCCGCCTTCCATCAGTTCGGCGGCAACGACCAGATCCACGTCGCCGGGGGTGGGCATCAAGGCCAACGCGGGCGGGCGTCCGGCGCGCGCCACGTCCGCTTCGGGCAGCAGTTCCAGGTAGTAGATGGTGGCGCCGGTGCGCTGCGCCACGCCGGGCACCGATGTGGTTTGCGCCCACCAGCCGGCGTGCTCGGCCATGTCGACGATCCAGTCGGCCAGGACGCCGCCGCCCTGGCCGCCCATGGCCAGGATGGCGATCTTGATGGGGTTGCCTTGCTGCATTGCCGGCGGGTTCATGAAGGGCTAGTCCTTACAGGGCGTATTGGGCCAGCCGCGCGGCGCGGCGGCGTTGTAGGAAACCGATCACGGCGCCGCGCATGCGTGCCAGGAAGCGGTCGGTGCCGGTGGGGTTGTGCACGATATCGGCGCGATAGAAAGACGGGCACAGCACGGCGGCATGGGCCACTTCGCCGCAGTTGCCGCAGCCCACGCAGCTGCTTTCCACGTGCGCTACCGGGTCTTCCTTCAAGGGGTCGCCGCTGTCCTTGATGGACAGCGATGGGCAGCCGGACAGCCGGATACAGGCGTGGTCGCCGGTGCACACGTCGGGGTCCACGCCAAAGCGTTCCTTGACTACGCGGCGGCCTTCCTTGACGGCCTTGTTGAATAGCGGCTTGATGCGGCGCTGCTTGTTCAGCATGCATTCGGACTGCGCGATGATGACCTTCGGACCCTTGATGTCGGTGGTCAGCGCTTCTTCGATGGTGGCGCGCACCTTGGCCACGTCGTAGGTGCGGTCCAGCGTGCGCACCCACTTCACGCCCACGCCGCGCACGGCATGATCGATGGGGTTGTTGGTGGAGCGATCGGGGTTGTCGGCACGCGACGACAAAATGTCCTGCCCGCCGGTCGCCGACGCATAGAAGTTGTCGACGATGACGATGACGCCGTCGTACTTGTTGAATACCGCGTTGCCGATGCCGGACGACAAGCCGTTATGCCAGAAGCCGCCGTCGCCCATGATGGAAATGGGGCGCTTGGCGGCGGGCACATTGAACGCCGCCGCGCTGGAGGCGCCCAGGCCGTAGCCCATGGTGGTGGCGCCCAGGTTGAAGGGCGGCAGGATGGAGAAAAGGTGGCAGCCGATGTCGCAGGAAATGTGATGTTGCCCCAGCTTTTCCTGGGCCAGCGTCAGCGCGGAAAAGATCGGGCGTTCGGGGCAGCCCGTACAGAAGCCGGCAGGGCGCGGCGGCACCACCGAGGCCAGCCCGTCCACCTGCTTGTGGAAGGTGATTGGTTGCTCGACGCGCTTTGCGGCAGGCTTCGGACGCGCGACTTCGGTGATTTCAAGTTGGCTGCTGGGGGCTTGGGCTTGGGCCTGGGCCACCGCATCCACCGCCACCGCCGCATGCGTCTGTAGCGATTCAGGACGATGGCGCTTCAAGAATTCGCGCACGCCGTCGCGCATCACTTGCGTGGTGTATTCGCCCGCCATCGGCAACACGTCCTTGCCGGACAGGTGCGTGTCGATACCCGCCTTGCGCAGCACGGCGTGCAGGTTCTGTTCGATGTAGTCCGGCTGGCCTTCTTCCAGCAGCAGCACCGCGCGCTTGCCCCGGCAGAATTCCGTGACTTCGTCTTCGATGACGGGGTAGGTCACGTTCATGACGTAAAGCGGAATGCGGCTGTTGCCGAAGTTATCGGCCAGGCCCAGCAGTTGCAGCGAGCGGATGACGCCGTTGTACAGGCCGCCTTGCAGGATCAGGCCGATATCGTCCTGGTCGCCGTCAAAGTGCTCGTTCAGCTTGTGTTCTTTGATATAGCGGATGGCGGCGGGCCAGCGGTCCTTGATTTTTTCCTGCTCGTGCAGGAAGGACGCGGGCGGCAGCACGATGCGGCTGGTGTCGCGCGCCGGGCTTTCCAACGCCTGCGCCAGCGAAAACGCGGGCCGCTTATTTTCCTTGGCAATGAAGCGGCCATGCACGTGGCAACCCCGGATGCGCAGTTGCAGCATCACCGGCGTCTTGCTGGCTTCCGACAATTCAAAGCCGTCTTCCACGGCCTTGACCATGCTTTCCAGGTTGGGGCGCGGGTCCAGCAGCCAGATCTGCGACTTCATGGCGAACGCGTGCGAGCGTTCCTGCATGATGGATGAGCCTTCGCCGTAGTCTTCGCCCACGATGACCAGCGCACCGCCCGTCACGCCGCCCGATGCCAGGTTGGCCAGCGCATCCGACGCCACGTTGGTGCCCACGGTGGACTTCCACGTGACCGCGCCGCGTATCGGGTACATGACGGACGCCGCCAGGGTCGCGGCGGCGGTGGCTTCCGAGGCGCTGGCCTCGAAGTGCACGCCCAGTTCTTGCAGGATGTCGTTGGCGTCGGCCAGCACATCCATCAAATGCGAAATGGGCGAACCCTGATAGCCCGCCACATAGCCCACACCCGATTGCAGCAAGGCTTTGGTGACGGCAAGAATGCCCTCGCCGCGAAATTCTTCGCCGGCGCCGATGCGCAACTGCTGGACTTCTTTCTTGAAAGACCTTTCAGCCATCTCGAACTCCTGGTGGGGCCGGATGACCGGTCCTCAAGCCTTGCTGCCGTGCAGCATCGTCGTGCCACGAAATTGTCGTCTGAAAAATACTTTAGGAGTCAACGTTTTAGCTGTCAACAAAAAAGATGAAATTTCATGGAAATCAAAAAATATCACGCTAAAACAAGGATGTATATACTGGTTGTTCTCTAGCTTCATGGCGGGTTTTCGGCCCCGCCATGGTGCAAAAACGGGTTGCGATTCGGGGTATACCCTGTGCTGCGCAACAGCATTGCCGTGCATCATGGCGCGCGTTTGCGCCGTCGTGGTGCAATGCGTTTTTTCGGCCGTCGGCCATTCATGAATTCCGGTGCGTGGGAGCAAAGCAACATGCGGTTGGACAAGCAGCGGGACACACAACTGACGGGGCGCGGCACTTCAGGGCCGCGTTTCGTTGACGGCTATCTGGCATACCTGCTGGCGCAGGCCAGCCAGCGCATCTCGGCCGAATTCCATATGCAGGTCAAGGCGGCCGGGCTATCGGTGACCGAATGGCGGGTGCTGGCCAGCCTGGAAGGCAGCCCCGGCGAAACCATCGGCACGCTGGCCGTGCTGGCCATCACCAAGCAACCCACGCTAAGCAAGGTGGTGCAGCGGATGGAGGCCGAGGGGCTGGTGGCGCGCACCGGCGTGCGGGCCGACCGCCGCCAGACGCGCGTGTGCATCACCACCAAGGGCACCCACCTGATCGCGGGCCTGTGCGAACAGGCGTTGCAACATCAAAAAGCCGTGCTGGCGCCGTTTGGCGAAGAAAAGGCGGCGCTGCTGATCGACATGCTGGAAGTGTTGATGACCGAGCACGTGCCGCTGGAACTGCCGATCGACGCCGAGGAATAAGTGCGCGGTGATTCGGGCGGTGATTCGGGCGGTGATTCGGGCGGTGATGGCGGACGTTGCATCCGCGCACTCGAACATTGTTCGACCCGACAATTTTGTTACATGCTTATACGTCCCTTAATAGATCTCCCTCTGTGAAAAGGGGCCACGGTACGCATAAACCCTGAATTGACTGGGGTCTTACGCGTAGGCACACTCGGCGCCGGTATTCAGACTAATGTCAGGAGTTAACCCCTATGCGCCGCACTTTGATTGCTATCGCGATCGCCGCCGCCGTGGCTGTGCCCTCGATCGGGCAGGCCAAGACTTTCCGTTGGGCCGCCCAAGGCGACATCCTTACGTTCGACCCGCACTCGCAAAACGAGGGCATGACGATCGCCGCCAACAGCTACATCTACGAGCCGCTGGTGGACTACGACAAGACGTTCAAGGTGGTGCCGCGCCTGGCCACGGAATGGGAACAGGTGTCGCCGACGCTGTATCGCTTCAAGCTGCGCCGCGGGGTGAAGTTCCATGACGGCGCGGCCTTCACCGCCGACGACGCGGTGTTCTCGATTCACCGCGCCATGGCGCCCACGTCGAACTACAAGGCCTACACGACCGGCATCAAGGAAGCGCGCAAGATCGACGACCTGACCATCGAGATCGAAACGTCGGCGCCCAACCCGGTGCTGCTGCGCCAGCTGACCAACGTGTTCATCATGAACAAGGCCTGGTCCGAAAAGAACAACATCGCCAAGCCGCAGGACTACGTCAACAAAGAAGAGACCTTTGGCGCGCGCAACACCAACGGCACCGGCCCCTACAAGCTGAAGACGCGCGAAGTGGACGTGCGCACCGTCTTTGAAGAAAACAAGGACTGGTGGAACAAGGCCGGCAAGGTCGGCAACGTGACCGAGGTGGTGTTTACGCCCATCAAGCAGAACGCCACGCGCACCGCCGCGTTGCTGTCCGGCGAAATCGACTTCGTGCTGGACCCCGCCGCGCAGGATCTGGAGCGCTTGCGCCAGGCGCAGAAGGTGGTCGAAGGCAACGAATACCGCACCATTTACCTGGGCCTGGACCAGAAGCGTCCGGAATTGCAGTACTCGAACATCAAGGGCAAGAACCCGTTCCAGGACATCCGCGTTCGCGAAGCGCTGTACCGCGCCATCGACGTGGACGCCATCAAGCGCGCCGTGATGCGCGGCCTGTCCGCGCCCACCGGCACGATGATCGCGCCGCAGGTGCATGGCTGGGCGGAATCGGTGCACAAGCGCGTGCCCTACGACCCCGAAAAGTCGCGCGCGTTGCTCAAGGAAGCTGGCTACGACGGCACCTTGAACTTCACGCTGGACTGCCCCAACAACCGCTACATCAACGACGAAGCCATCTGCCAGGCCGTGGTCGGCATGTGGGCCAAGGTGGGTGTGAAGGCCACGATGAACGCCATGCCGCGTTCCACGTACTTCCCCAAGGTGCAGTCGTTCGACACCAGCGCCTACCTGTTCGGCTGGGGCGTGCCCACGTTCGACGCCATGTACTCGTTGCAGAACCTGATCCGCACCAAGGGCGAGGGCGCGGACGGCATGTACAACCTGGGCGGCTACAGCAACAAGGAACTTGACGTCATCATCGACCGCATCAAGACCGAGACCGATCCCGCCAAGCGCGACGCCGACATCATCACCGTGCTGCAAGGGCACGCCAAGGACTTCGGCCACATCCCGCTGCATGACCAGGTCATCCCCTGGGCGATGCGCAAGAACGTCACGGTTATCCACCGTGCCGATAATCGCCTTGTTGCCGACTGGGTCAAGGTTGACTGATCCCGGCTAACCAGACGGCGCGGCGCCCACCCGGCGCGCGCCGTCTGTTTTTGGTTGTTCCCCTATGTTTGCTTTCATACTGCGCCGCCTGTTGCAGGCCGTAGCGGTGATGCTCACCGTCGCGCTACTGGCCTTTGTGCTTTTCCAATACGTCGGCGACCCTGTCACCATCATGCTGGGGCAGGACGCCACCGATGCCGAGCGCGTCGAACTGCGTGAACGCCTGGGCCTGAACGAGCCCGCCATCGTTCAATTCGGCCATTTCGTGGCCAACGCCGCGCAGGGCAATTTCGGCATTTCGCTGCGCCAGAGCGAACCCGTTTCCACTTTGCTCAAGTCCCGCCTGCCGGCCACGCTGGAGCTGTCCATGGTGGCCGCCTTGCTGGCGCTGGTGGTGGGCGTGCCGCTGGGCGTGTACACCGCGCTCAAGCGCAACAGCCTGGTTTCGCAGCTGCTGCTGGCCGGTTCCTTGCTGGGCGTGTCGCTGCCCACCTTCCTGATCGGCATCCTGCTGATCCTGGTGTTCTCGGTGCAGCTGGGCTGGCTGCCCAGCTACGGGCGGGGCGATACCGTCGCCGTAGGCTGGTGGACGTCGGGGCTGTTCACCGCCACCGGCTGGAAGCACCTGATCCTGCCGTCCATCACCTTGTCGTTGTTCCAGATGACGTTGGTGCTGCGCCTGGTGCGTTCTGAAATGCTGGAAGTGCTGCGGTCCGACTACATCAAGTTCGCCCGCGCACGGGGGCTGAAGCGCCGCGCCATTCACTTCGGCCACGCGCTGAAGAACACGATGGTGCCCGTCATCACGATCACCGGCTTGCAACTGGGCGGCATCATCGCGTTTGCCATCGTCACGGAAACCGTATTCCAGTGGCCGGGCATGGGCCTGCTGTTCATCCAGGCGGTGCAATTTGCCGACGTGCCCGTGATGGCCGCGTACCTGTGCCTGATCGCGCTGGTGTTCGTGGTGATCAACCTGGTGGTCGATCTGCTTTATTTCGTCGTCGACCCGCGCTTGCGTTCCGGGATGACTCGCGCCGGGGGGGCTCACTGATGCGCGCCGCACTCAAACGTTGGTGGGACAGCGACATTGCCTGGGCCTGGCGCCGCGCGCCCGTGGCCATCATTGCGACGCTGTTGCTGGCGACGCTGCTGATCGGCTCGTTCGGCGCCGGCTGGGTCGCGCCGCACAACCCGTTCGATCTGACTACGGTAGAACTGCTGGACGCCTTGCTGCCGCCCGCCTGGGAAGCCAACGGCCAGGCCACCTACCTGCTGGGTACCGACAGCCAGGGCCGCGACCTGTATTCCGCCATCCTCTACGGCACGCGCGTGTCGCTGTTGATCGGGCTGGCGTCGGTGCTGCTGTCGATGTTGATCGGTATCGTGCTGGGGCTGATTTCCGGCTACGCGGGTGGGCGCATCGATGCGTTCATCATGCGGGTGGCCGACGTGCAGCTGTCGTTCCCGGCGATTCTGATCGCGCTGTTGATCGATGGCGTGGCGCGTGCCGCCGTGCCGCGCGAGATGCACGAGCTGATCGCGTTCCCCGTGCTGATCGGCGCCATCGCGCTGGCCGGCTGGCCGCAGTACGCACGCACCGTGCGCGGGTCCACGCTGGTGGAGAAAAACCGCGAATACGTGCAGGCGGCGCGCGTGATCGGCGTGGCCTCGCCCGTCATCATGTTCCGCCACGTGCTGCCCAATGTGCTGGGGCCGGTGCTGGTGCTGGCCACGGTGCACCTGGCCACCGCCATCATCACCGAGGCGACCTTGTCGTTCCTGGGGGTGGGCGTGCCGCCGACCGCGCCGTCGCTGGGCACGCTGATCCGCATCGGCAACGATTTCCTGTTTTCCGGCGAATGGTGGATCACCATTTTCCCGGGCGCGGCGCTGGTGCTGCTGGTGCTGTCGGTCAACCTGCTGGGTGACTGGCTGCGCGATGCGCTCAACCCGCGGCTGAATTGAGGTAACCATGAGCGCACTTCTGGAAGTCCGCAATCTGCGCGTGGAATTTCCCACGCGCCGCGGCACGCTACGCGCCCTGGACGACGTGTCCTTTTCCATCCAGGCCGGCGAAGTGCTGGGCGTGGTGGGCGAATCGGGCGCCGGCAAATCGCTGACCGGCGCCTCCATCATCGGCCTGCTGGAACCGCCGGGCCGTATCGCGGCGGGCGAAATCCTGCTGGCGGGCCGCCGCATCGACAACCTGCCCGACGAGCAGATGCGCCGCGTGCGCGGCCGCGAAATCGGCGCGGTGTTCCAGGACCCCTTGACGTCGCTGAACCCGCTGTACACGGTGGGCCGGCAGTTGGCGGAAACCATCGTCACGCATCTGGACATGACGTGGTCGCAGGCGCGCAACCGCGCGGTGGAATTGCTGGCGTCCACCGGCATCCCGGCCGCGCGTGAACGCATCGACCACTATCCGCACCAGTTCTCGGGCGGCATGCGGCAACGCGTGGTCATCGCGCTGGCGCTGGCGGCCGAGCCCAAGCTGGTGGTGGCCGATGAGCCCACCACGGCGCTGGATGTGTCCATCCAGGCGCAGATCATCGAACTGCTGAAACGCCTGTGCCGCGACCACGGCACGGCGGTCATGCTGATCACGCACGACATGGGCGTCATCGCCGAAACCGCCGACCGCGTGGCGGTGATGTACGCGGGCCGCGTGGCCGAGATCGGGCCGGTGGCCGACGTGATCCACAAGCCGCGCCATCCCTATACGGCGGGGTTGATGGGGTCCATCCCGTCAATGGACGGGCACACGGAACGGCTGGTGCAGATCGACGGCAGCATGCCGCGCCTGAACGCCATTCCGCCGGGCTGCGCGTTCAATCCGCGTTGCGGCCAGCGCCTGCCGCGCTGCGCGACCGAGCGCCCCGAATTACTGCCGGCGGGCACGTCCCGCGCGGCCTGTTGGTTGCATGACGACAAAGCGATGGTGGCCGCATGAACGCGCCCTTGGTGGAAGTAAAGGATGCCGCGCGCTGGTTCGACGTGTCGCCGCCGTGGCTGGAACGCAAGCTGGCGGGCAAGCCGCGTGTGATGCTGCGCGCCGTGGACGGTGTGTCGTTCGACATTGCACGCGGTGAAACGCTGGCGCTGGTGGGCGAATCGGGCTGTGGAAAATCCACGGTCGCGCGCATGCTGGTGGGCTTGTACGGACTGACGCGTGGCGACATCCGTTTCGACGGCCAGCCGCTGTCACGCATGTCGGAGAAGGGTGGCCGCAATCTGCGCAAGCGCTTGCAGATGATTTTTCAGGACCCGTACGCCAGCCTGAACCCGCGTTGGCGCGTGGGCCGCATCATCGCCGAACCCATGCTGACGCACACAACCATGACGCCCGCCGAACGTGTGGCGCGCGTCAGTGAATTGCTGTTGCAGGTGGGGCTGGACCCGGCTGATCAGGGGCGTTATCCGCATCAGTTTTCGGGCGGGCAGCGTCAACGCATCTCGATTGCGCGGGCGCTGGCGGTGAACCCGGAATTCCTGGTGTGCGACGAACCGACGTCCGCGCTTGACGTATCGGTGCAGGCGCAGGTGTTGAACCTGATGAAGGACCTGCAACGCAAGCTGGGGCTGACCTATCTGTTCATTTCGCACAACCTGGCGGTGGTGCACCATGTGGCCGACCGGGTGGGCGTGATGTACCTGGGCCGGATGGTGGAAGTGGCGCCGCGCGATGAACTGTTTGCGCGGCCCAGGCATCCGTACACGCGGATGCTGCTTGAAGCGATTCCGGATATCAACGGGGCGGGCAAGCCGCGCACGGCGGTGGCCGGCGAAGTGCCCAATCCGCTGAACCCGCCACCAGGATGCACGTTTCATCCGCGCTGCCCGCACGCCAATGACCGCTGCCGGGCCGAAGCGCCGGTTGCCATGTTGACTGGGGTTTCCGTGGTGGCCTGCCATGCGGTAGAGGAAGGGCGCGCCTGAGGAAGGATGCGCCCGAACGATAAGGGCGGGCTGCAATGGCGCCCAAGCCGTCACGGGCCGGACCCGACCCCGCCCGGTATCAATGGCGGGGTTCGTGGACCGAGTCGTACGGCGTGTCGTCGTCCTCATCGTCCTCGTCCTCGTCTTCGTCCTCTGCGTCGGCCGTGCTCGGGTCCGCTTGCGGTTCTTCGGTCAGCGCAAAGGGCAGGACGTCTTCCAGGTTGTCGGACCACGCGGATTCTTCGCCGTCGTGGTCCAGCTTGATGAAGCGTTCGCCTTCGTTCAGCGAAATCTGCACGGCCCACAGGTACAGGCAGTCGTAGGTGTCGTCATCGGCATGCGGCAGCCCGCCGCGATTGCCCAGCAGGCGCGAGCCCGCGCCGCCCATCTGGACGTGAGTCTGCTCATCGTCCGCTTCCGCGCCTTCGTCCATCGGCACGCCATAGGTGACCCACTCGGTGCCTTCGTCGCCCAGGATGACTTCGGCCAGCACCGGCTTGCCCAGATACGCGCTGAGGGCGTCGGCGGTCTTGGCCAGCATGTCCAGCTCGGACGTGCTGAAGTGGGTGACGGAGGCTGGGGGAGTGGCTGAGGCGGACATGAAGAGGGTTCCTGGGCGCGATGAAGCCGCGACGGCACGGCAAAATACGTAAAGTCAGGCGCTATTGTCGCGCGATCGGCGCTGCGTTGCATCAGGCGCTTGGATGACGCGGCGTTACAAGGCTGTCAGGCCCGCGCGGGCCGGCGGCTCAATGCCTTGCCGGCGTCCTGTTTTCAGCCTTTGTTCCACCGGCAATGCCCGACCTGCGGCCGTATCCCGATGGCGTACCGCGGCAACGGCACACCGTCATTCGGACAGGCCCTACACTTGCGCCCTGTTCTTATATTCCTCTTTCGCATCACCCATCCATGTCGCGATCCGACCCTTCCGCCGTTCCCGCCCGCTACCTGCTGTTTCCGCTGTTGGCTGCCCTGATCTGGTCCGTCAACATGATCGTCACGAAGATGGCCGCCGGCGTGATCTCGCCCGCCGTCATCGGCTTTTACCGCTGGGCGCTGGCCGGCGCCGTGCTGACGCCGTTCGCATTGCGAGGCGTGTGGACGCAACGCCGCCTGATCCTGCCGTACCTGCCCAAGTTCGCCGTGCTGGGCGGCTTGGGCATGGCGCTGTACCAAGGGCTGGCCTATGTGGCCGCGTCCAGCACCACCGCCACCAATATGGGCATCATCACCGCCATGATCCCGCTCTTGACCATTGCGGTGGGTACGGTGGTGCTGCGCCAGCGGCCCACGCTGATGGCGATGCTGGGCGGCGTGGTGTCGCTGGCCGGTCTGGCCCTGCTGATCGGCGAAGGCGACCCCGCGCGGCTGCTGTCCGTGGGCGCCAACCCGGGTGACCTGCTGATGGGCATGGCCGCGCTGGCCTATGCGCTGTATGGCGTGCTGCTGCGTCGCTGGGGCTTGCCGGTGGGCCCGTGGGTGTCGCTGTACGTGCAGATTGGTTTTGGGGTGCTGTTCCAGTTGCCGGCATTCCTGATGGCCGCGCCGTCGCCGCTGAATGCCGACAACGTGCCCCTGGTGCTGTACGCCGCGATATTTCCGTCCCTGTTTGCGCCTTTCCTGTGGATGCAGGGGGTCAAGCACCTGGGCCCGAACCGGGCCAGCATTTTCCTGAACCTGATGCCGGTGGGCACGGTGGCCATCGCTTCGGTGTTCCTGGACGAAAAGCCGCATCTGTTCCATATCGTGGGCGGCTTGCTGGCGCTGGCCGGGGTCATGCTGGCGCAGATGCGTACGCTGCGCCTGGGGGCACGGCGAGGGTAGAGGGGCGACGAAGGGGGGCGGTGACCGGGCCAGCGACCCGGGCAGCGACCCGGACAGCGACCCGGACAGTGACCCGGGCAGTGACCCGGGCAGTGACCCGGGCAGTGACAGGGACGGAGAACCGGGGCGGAGAACGGGGGGGTAACCCCGACGTTCCCCCGCTGACGCACGCCTGTCAGGGTTCCGGCCTACAATGGACGGTTCATCAGCTTTCTTTCCCTATACGAGCCCATGGCCCAATACGTCTACACCATGAATCGCGTCGGCAAGATCGTGCCGCCCAAGCGGCAGATCCTGCGTGACATCTCGCTTTCGTTTTTTCCTGGCGCCAAGATCGGCGTGCTGGGCCTGAACGGCTCGGGCAAGTCGACGCTGCTGAAGATCATGGCGGGCGTCGATAAAGAGATCGAAGGCGAAGCCATTCCCATGCCGGGCCTGAACATCGGCTATCTGCCGCAGGAACCGCAACTGAACCCCGAGCACACGGTGCGCCAATCGGTCGAAGAGGGCCTGGGCGCCGTCGTCACCGCCAAGAAGCGCCTGGACGAGGTCTACGCCGCCTACGCCGAGCCGGACGCCGACTTCGACGCGCTGGCCGCTGAACAGGCCGACCTCGAAGCCATCATCGCCGCCGCCGCCTCCAGCGGTTCGGACGACATCGAACACCAGATGGAAATCGCCGCCGACGCCTTGCGCCTGCCGCCCTGGGACGCCATCGTCGGCAACCTGTCCGGGGGTGAAAAGCGCCGCGTGGCCCTGTGCCGCCTGCTGCTGTCCAAGCCCGACATGCTGCTGCTGGACGAACCCACCAACCACTTGGACGCCGAAAGCGTGGAATGGCTGGAGCAATTCCTGCACAAGTTCCCCGGCACCGTCGTCGGCGTGACCCACGATCGCTACTTCCTGGACAACGCCGCCGAATGGATCCTGGAACTGGATCGCGGCTACGGCATCCCCTGGAAGGGCAACTACAGCTCGTGGCTTGAGCAAAAAGAAGACCGCCTGAAGCAGGAAGAGTCCTCGGAATCGGCCCGCCAGAAGACCATCAAGAAAGAACTGGAATGGGTGCGCCAGAACCCGAAGGGCCGTCAGGCCAAGGCCAAGGCTCGACTGGCCCGCTTCGAAGAACTGTCATCCTACGAATACCAGAAGCGCAACGAAACCCAGGAAATCTTCATTCCCGTGGGCGAGCGCCTGGGCAACGAGGTCATCGAATTCAACAACGTCAGCAAGGCGTATGGCGATCGCCTGTTGATCGATAACCTGAGCTTCAAGATCCCGCCGGGCGCCATCGTCGGCATCATCGGCGCCAACGGCGCCGGTAAGTCCACGCTGTTCCGCATGATCGCGGGCCGCGAGCAACCGGATTCGGGCGAAGTCACCATCGGCCAAACCGTCAAGCTGGCCTACGTGGACCAGTCGCGCGATGCGCTGGAAGACAAAAAGACGGTGTTCGATGCGGTGGCCGACGGCGCCGACATCCTGACCGTGGGCAAGTTCGAAATGTCGTCGCGCGCCTATCTGGGCCGCTTCAACTTCAAGGGCGGCGACCAGAACAAGGTCGTGGGCCAGCTGTCCGGCGGCGAACGCGGCCGCCTGCACATGGCCAAGACGCTGATCGCCGGCGGCAACGTGCTGCTGCTTGACGAACCGTCCAACGACCTTGACGTTGAAACGCTGCGCGCGCTGGAAGATGCCTTGCTGGAGTTCCCCGGCAGCGTCATGGTCATCAGCCACGATCGCTGGTTCCTGGACCGCATCGCCACGCACATCCTGGCCTTTGAAGGCGATTCGCAAGTGGTGTTCTTCGATGGCAACTACCAAGAGTACGAAGCCGACAAGAAGCGCCGCCTGGGCGAAGAAGGCGCCAAGCCCAAGCGCCTGCGCTACAAGGCATTGAAGTAAGTGCTGAAGTAAGTGCTGAATTAGCAATCAGCTTGTTCAGTCCAAGAATCCCGGCCCACGCGCCGGGATTTTTTTCGCGGCGATGAAATCAAAATTGCGTCGTGCGTCCAGTGCCTTGCTGTGGACCGAAGACAAGCGTCTGTGCTCCGGCGTCAAGACGCTGAACCTGTCCGGTCGGGTCGCCGCTATATCATTAGGCAACACGCGCGCGCTTCGGCTGCGCCGCGTTGCGGTTCCCCTCTATTCCGTTGCCGGCTTTCCGGAGATTCCCAATGCTGCTGCAAGCCTCCGATTCCACGTTCCTCATCGTCGACATGCAGGGCCGATTGATGCCCGTCATTCACGACAATGAGGCCGTGCTGCACACCACGCACAAGCTCGCACAGGCCGCGCGCTTGCTTGATGTGCCGGTCATCGCCACCGAGCATCACAGCAAGATGCTGGGCGTCACCGTGGACCCGTTGCGCGGCATCGTGCAGTCCACTTTTCAGAAGATGCACTTTTCTTCCACGCGTGAACCGGGCTTTGAAGCGTGGCTGCCGGCCGCGCGCAAGACCATTCTGGTGGCCGGTTGCGAGGCGCATATCTGCGTGCTGCAAACCGTGATCGGCCTGGCCGACATGGGCTATCACGCGGTGCTCGTGTCGGACGCGGCGGGCTCGCGCAAGCCATCGGACCACCACGCCGCGCTGCGCCGCGCGCGGGCACATGGCGCGGATATCGTCACATCGGAAATGGCGATATTCGAATGGATGCAAACTTGCGAACATCCCCGTTTTCGCGAGGTGTTACGTCTCGTCAAATAGCCGACGCGCCCTGCAACATCGTCCCTGGGGCGCGCAATTATTCTCTCGCTGTTTGACACAATTCCTGGGCAAACCTAACACCACACGTGCGGATATTTTGAGATCCTGAAGTTTCTAAACCCATATGGGGATCGCGCGCTCGCGTCAGGTCCATGGTGCGGCCCCGGGGATAAGAATAGGAGCCTCATCATGAAAATCGCATCTCTTTCCAAAATCTGTGTCGCACTCGCAATGACCGCCGCCATGGCAGGCTGCTCGTCCTGGGATGGCATGAGCCATCGTCAAAAGAGCACGGTGGGCGGGGCCGCTTTGGGCGGCGTCGCAGGCGCCGTCATCACCAACGGCGGGGTCCTGGGTACGGTGGGTGGAGCGGCGATCGGCGGCGTGATCGGCGATCAGGTCGGCAAGCACTAAACGCTGCCCAGCAGCAAAAAGCCCGGCATTGCCGGGCTTTTTTTTGGCCGTGACCAAGATGCGATTCGCGCCGGCAAACCGGCGCGACCGCCGCATCACGTTTCGTTCTGCGGCATCTCGATCTTCACTTCCAACACTTCCAGCGTGTCCTGGCGTTCCAGGTGCACCTTGATGTCTTCGGGGTTGATCTTCACGTACTTTGAAATCACGGCGATAAGTTCCTGCTGCAGCTGCGGCAGGTAGTCGGGCGAGTCGCCGCGGCCCCGCTCGTGGGCCAGGATGATCTGCAACCGTTCCTTGGCGACGGACGCGGAAGTTTTCTTTTGACCAAGCAGAAACGACAGGAAGGACATTGCTTACTTGCCTCCGAACAGGCGTTTCAGGAAACCGGGCTTTTCGTAATCGGTAAAGCGCAGGGCCTTGTCTTCGCCAAGGTAACGGGCCACGACGTCCTTGTACGCTTCGGAGACGTCGGTCTCTTTCAGGTGGATCGCCGGCAGGCCTTGGTTGGAGGCTTGCAGCACGGCTTCCGATTCGGGAATGACACCGATCAGCTTGATGCGCAGAATGTCTTCGATATCGCCCAGCGACAGCATCTCGCCGTCGACCACGCGCTTGGGGTTGTAGCGCGTGAGCAGCAGGAATTCCTTGACGGGTTCACCGCCGTCCACCGCGCGCTTGGACTTGGCCGCCAGGATGCCCAGGATGCGATCGGAATCGCGTACCGACGAGACTTCCGGGTTCGTCACGACCAATGCGTCGTCGGCGAAATAAGCGGCCATCAGCGCGCCCGTTTCAATACCGGCCGGCGAGTCGCAGACGATGTATTCGAAGCCCATTTCCTTCAGGTCGTTGATGACCTTTTCCACGCCTTCCTGCGTCAGCGCGTCTTTGTCGCGCGTTTGCGAGGCGGGCAGGATGAACAGGTTTTCAAGCTGCTTGTCCTTGATCAGCGCCTGGTTGAGGGTGGCTTCGCCCTGAATCACGTTGACGAAGTCGTACACCACGCGACGCTCGCAGCCCATGATGAGGTCGAGATTGCGCAGGCCGACATCGAAGTCGATGACAGCGGTCTTGTGGCCCCGCATCGCGAGGCCCGCGGAAAAACTGGCGCTCGTCGTGGTTTTACCCACGCCGCCTTTGCCGGAAGTCACCACAACAATGCGTGTCATGACGATCAAACCCTTATGTTCGAATAAATCGCGTTATCGTAAAGCAAAAAGCCCATGTAAGGCTTCTTACAGAATGTGTTGAGACCTGAGGTTCCGGACGATGTGCGTGGCGTGCGCGCACGCCGCCTTGCCATCGTCCGATCAGCTTTTCAGGGCCTCGATCCGCAGCGTGTCGCCATCCAGGCGAACCAGCGCCGGCTGGTTTTGCAACGTGCGGTCAAGCTTGTCTTCCACCACGCGGTACACGCCGGCCACGGCCAGCAGTTCCGCGTCCAGATGCGTCGTGAATATGCGCGCCGAGGTATCGCCGCGCGCGCCCGCCATGGCCTTGCCGCGCAAGGGTCCGTAGACGTGCACATTGCCGTCGGCGATGACTTCGGCACCCTGGCTGACCATGCCGATCACGACCAGGTCCGTGTGGCGCGCGTACACGCGCTGGCCCGATCGCAGCGGCTTGGTGATGACCAGCGCCGATGCCGAATGCGGCGCGGCCTGCGTGGGGGTGGGGGCAGAGGTGGTGTTGCTGGCTTCGCGCGCGGGCATCGGCTCGGCGGACGTGGGCTTGGCGGGCGTGTCAGCCGCAGCGCTATCCGTGGCAGCGTTATCCGTGGCTGCGCTATCCGCCGCCGAGGTATCCGTGGGGGCGGGCGCGGTTTCAACGGCCGCGGCCGGCACCGACGGCACGGGCGTCGACACATCATTGGGCGGCGCGGTGTCCACCACGGGGGCAGGGCGCGCGGGCGGGGTGGAAAGCTCAACCGGTGCCAGGCCGGCGTCGCGCGCGGCCTTCAGGTTGGCGCCTTCGGCGACCACGCCGATGGCGGGCAGGTTGTGCGCGCGCAGCGCGGCAACCAGCGCCGGCCAGTCGATGGCGTCTTCGACGCGGCTGGCGTCGATGACCACGGGTTCGTTTTCAAAAAAGCTGCCGGCATCCGCCATGCGCTTGGCCAGCGCGGCGGCGAGGCGTTCGGGGTCCGCGCTGTGCAGAACCACGCGAATGGCATAAAGGGTGGCGCTTTTGAAGTCCAGGGCTAGCGATTCAGTATTCATCTTGATTGTGGCTGGCGGTCCGGGCGCCAGGAAAACGGCGCGCGTAACCGGCTGCGGGATGTCGGGCATGATAACCCGCGCCGGGGTGGGGTGCGCAGGGGGGAAGACGAAAGAACAAGGCGCCCGAAGGCGCCTTTTTCCGTGTTACGCACGCGTGGCGGCGTGGCGCGGCGGCTTAGCCTTGCGCCCAGGAATCGCGCAGGGTCACGATGCGGTTGAGCACCGGCGCGTCAGGCGTGGATTCCTTCAGGTCGGCCGTGAAATAACCCAGGCGTTCGAACTGCCAGGTGGCGCCTGGCGTGGCGACGGTGCCGGGTTCCAGCCAGGCCGTGACGGTCTGTTTGGAGTTCGGGTTCAGGCAGGTCAGGAAGTCCTTGTCGCCACCGTCGGGACGCGCATCGGCGAACAGGCGGTCGTACAGGTGGATCTGGGCGGGCACCGCGTGGGCCGCGCTGACCCAGGTGATGTTGCCCTTGACCTTGACGCTGTCCGCGCCCGGCGTGCCGCTTTTGGTCTCGGGCAGGTATTCGGCCTGCACTTCGACGATTTCGCCGGCTTCGTTCTTGGTGAAGCCGGTGCAGCGCACGACGTAGCCGTACTTCAGGCGCACGGTGTTGCCCGGGAACAGGCGGAAGTACTTCTTGGGCGCTTCCTCGCGGAAGTCGTCGCGTTCGATCCACAGTTCGCGCGACAGCGGGAATTCGCGCACGCCGGCTTCCGGGTCGTGCGGGTTGCGCGGCGCGGTGCAGGGTTCGGACTGGCCTTCGGGGTAGTTCGTGATGACCAGCTTGATCGGGTCCAGCACGGCCACCGAGCGGGCCGCGATGGGGTCGAGGTCGTCGCGCACGGCTTGCTCAAGCAGGCTGTAATCAATGCGCGAATCGGACTTGGACACGGCGGTGCGGTCGCAGAACAGGCGGATCGAGGCCGGCGTGTAGCCACGGCGGCGCAGGCCGAAGATGGTCGGCATGCGCGGGTCGTCCCAGCCGTCGACGTGGCCTTCGCGCACCAGTTGCAACAGCTTGCGCTTGCTGGTGACGACGTAGCTCAGGTTCAGGCGGGCGAATTCATATTGGTGCGGCAGCGGCTGGGCCAGCTTGCCCAGTTCGGCCAGGCGCGTCAGGATCCAGTCGTAGAACGGACGCTGGTCTTCGAATTCCAGCGTGCAGACGCTGTGCGTGATGCCTTCCAGCGCGTCCTCCACCGGATGCGCCCAGCTGTACATGGGGTAGATGCACCACTGGTTGCCCGTGCGGTGGTGGGTGGCGTGGCGCACGCGGTACATGACCGGATCGCGCAAATTGATGTTGGGCGAAGCCATGTTGATCTTGGCGCGCAGCACCAGGCTGCCGTCGGGATGCTTGCCGTCGCGCATCTCGCGCAGCAGGGCGATCGATTCAGCGGCGGGGCGGTTGCGCCACGGCGAATCGGTGCCCGGCTCGGTCAGCGTGCCACGGTTGGCGCGGATTTCCTCGGGGCTTTGCTCGTCGACATAGGCATGGCCGGCTTCGACCAGGGCTTCGGCGAATTCGTACATATAGCCGAAGTAGTCGCTGGCGAAGTACAGGTTTTCCTTGCCATCGGCGGCCTTCCAGTCAAAGCCCAGCCAGCGCACGGCTTCGATGATGGCGTCGACGTATTCCTGGTCTTCCTTTTCCGGGTTGGTGTCGTCAAAGCGCAGATGACAGACACCGCCGAAGTCGCGCGCCAGGCCGAAGTTCACGCAGATGCTCTTGGCGTGACCGATGTGCAGGTAGCCGTTGGGCTCCGGCGGAAAGCGCGTGCGGATGCGGGCCGGGTCCGGGTCGCCCTGTTCCTGCACGGCGGCCGGGCCAGGCTTGCCCGCCCAGCGTTTGCCCTGGAAGCGGTTGGCTTCGAGGTCGTCCTGGACGATGTTGAGCAGGAAATTGGATGCAGCAGGGGTCGGCGTCGTGGCGGAGGTCATTCTTGAAAGAATAGGAAAAAGCGGCGACAAAGCGTCAATTTTGCCACGTTCCGCAACAAGGGCCTTTTTGAACCCTCTGCAACCGGTTTCAAACTGTCCCCACAGCCTTGTAACTGGCTCTACACTACGGGCCATCATGGATATATCCACCCTTTCCCTGGCCCGTGCGCAGTTCGTGGCCAGCCTGAGCTTTCTGGCGCTTTTCCTGGCGGTTTCCCTGGCGCTTGCCTGGGTGCTTCTGTTTTTTAAAGTGCGCGCCCGCTGGTCCGGCCGCCCCGGCTGGACTGCCGCCTATCGGTTCTGGGTGCGCATTTTTGCGCTGGCCTTCGTCCTGACATTGGCGGCCAGCGTGCCCGTGCTGATCCAGATAGGCAGCCTGTGGGCGGGCCTGATGGACAAGATCGGCAACGTGGCCGGCCCGCTGCTGGGCTACGGCATCCTGTCGGTATTCATCCTGAAATCCTGCTTCCTGGGCGTCATGCTGTTCGGGCAGCGCCGGGTGTCCGACGGCGCCCATACCCTGGCCGTGCTCATGGTGGCCGTGGGCCAGTTGGTGGCGGTGTTCTGGGTGCTGGCCTTGCAGTCATGGATGCAGACACCCGACGGCGCGATCCTGGTCGATGGCCGCTACCAGGTCTACGACTGGGTGGCCGTGGTGCTGAACCCGTCGTTGGGCTGGCGCATGGCCGTGGTGGCGGTGGGCGCGGCGCTGGCTGCCTCATTCCTGATGATGGGGGTGACGGCATTGCAGGCGCTGCGCCGTCCGCTGGGCGATGGCGAACGCAACGCCTTCAAGACCGCGCTGGTCATCGCCGTGCTGGCCGCGATCCTTCAAATTCCCGTGGCCACCGGTGCGGGCCAGATGGTGGCCAAGCTGCAACCGGCCAAGGCCGCCGCCGCCGCCGGCTTCTGGGAAAGCGGCGCCGAACCTCAGCTGGTGCTGTTTGGCTGGCCGGATGCGCGCGCCCACACCAACGTGTCCGACATCACCATTCACAATGCCGGTGGCCGCTGGCTGCATCGCAACGCCGACGGCACCTACCGGGGCCTGGACAAGTATTCCGGCATGTTGCCGCCGGTGGCCTTGACGTTCTGGTCGCTGCGGGTGGCGGTGGCGGCGGGGCTGTTGATGCTGGCGGTGGCGTGCGTGACGTTCCTGTGGACGTTCCGGCGCGGGCTGGACCCATCGACGCTGCCCGTGTGGTGGCAGCGCGTGCTGTGCGGCATGATGTTTTCGGGCGGAATCGCCGTGGTGGCCACTTGGTGGGTGTCGATCATCGGCCTGCAACCTTTCGTGGTGAACGGCACCATCACGCAATCCGAAGTGCTGGGGCAGATGCCGTCCAGCACGGTGCTCTACGGGCTGATGGGCTATGGCCTGCTGTATGCCCTGCTGCTGGCCGCGTTCACGGGCATGCTGTTTCACGCCGCCCGCTATGGGGTGGTGCCGGTACGTAAATTGGGCGGAGGCTCGCCATGATCGCCATGCTGGCCGCATCGCAGGGGCTCAGCCCCGAAGACCCTTCTTTCTGGATGCCGTTGGCCTTCATGGGCCTGTTGTTCGTGGTGATTGCCGCGGGCATGGTCCTTGACGGCTTCGATCTGGGCGTGGGCATCCTGCTGCAACTGGCGCCCGAACACGAGCGCGGCCGCATGATGTCGCTGTTGAGCCCGTGGCGCGATGCCAACGAATTCTGGTTGCTGCTGGGCATGGGGCTGTTCGCCTCGGCATTCCCGTTTGCGTGGGGGGCGGTGCTGGGCAAGCTGTACGGGCCGTTGACGTTCATGGTGCTGGGCGTGGTGCTGCGCAGCGTGTCGTTTGAATTCCGCATCCGCGCGCGCAACGAAATGAAGCCGCGCTGGATCTTCGGCTTTTGGGCGGGCTCCCTCATCACGGCGTTCGGGCAGGGCATGCTGCTGGGGCGCATCGCCACGGGCTATCAGTCCGATGCGGGCTACGGCTGGTTCGCCATGTTCGTCGGCCTGTGCGCGGTAGCCGCCTATGTGCTGCTGGGTGCATCGTGGTTGGTCATGCGCGTGGACGGCGATTTGCAACGCCGCGCCGCCTATTGGGCGCGCCACGCCATCCGCTGGACGGCGGTGGGCATGGTGGCCATTGCCGTGACGCTGGGCCTGGCCAATGCCGGCATCTTCTACAAATGGAGCAACATCGCGCACCTGAGCCTGGCCGCCACGGTGTGGGTGCTGATGCTGGCAGGCTACGTGGCGGCCGAAATGCTGCTGACGCGCCTGCCCGGCCGCGCCGACCGCTTCAGCTGGTTGCCCTTCGTGCTGTGCGTGGCGCTGTTCCTGCTGATGTTGAGCGGCTTGGCCTACAGCCTGTTCCCGTACCTGATCCTGGACGACATGACGCTGTGGGATGGCGCGGGCGCGCTGGGGTCGATGCGCCTGGTCATGGCGGGCGCGGTCGTGGGCATTCCGGTGGTGTTGGTGTTCAACATCCTGGCGTACCGGTCGGTGTTCGGTAAAGAACGCCCGCCGGTGCCGCTGTTGCCGCCGCCGTCGTATTGAAGCTTGAGGCGTGGGGCGCGGGGCGGGGCGCCGGAAAAAGGAACGCCCCCCAGGGGCGGGCCCTTACAGCACCGGCTTGGCCACGCGTTGCAGGATTTCTTCGCCGTAGGCTTCCAGCTTGCGCGCGCCCACGCCGCTGATGTGGCTAAGGGCGTCCATGGACTCTGGCTGCGCCAGGGCAATTTCACGCAGCGTGGCGTCATGGAAAATGACATAGGCCGGCACGCCGTGGCTCTTGGCCACTTCGCCGCGCCAGGCGCGCAGGGCTTCGAACACGGGTTGCAGTTCGGCCGGCAGGTCGATGGCCGCTGCCTTGGGCCGCCCGCTGCTGGTCTTGCCCGACCGCGTCTTCTTTTCGGATTCGCGGCGCAGCATCAGCTGGCGTTCGCCCTTGAGCACCGCGCGGCTGCCTTCGGTCAGGGCCAGGGTGCCGAAGCCTTCGTTGTCCACCGTCAACAAGCCTTGCGCCAGCAGCTGGCGCAGCACGCCGCGCCACGCGGTATCGCTAAGGTCTTCGCCCACGCCGAACACGCTTAGCGTTTCATGGCCGTGCTGCTTGGTGCGGTCGGTGACCTTGCCACGCAGAATGTCGATGATGTGGCCCGCGCCATAGCGCTGGCCGCGTTCTTTCCACAAGCGGTAAACGGCGGACAGCACTTTCTGCGCGGCCACCGTGCCGTCCCAGGCTTGCGGCGGTTCCAGGCAGACGTCGCAGTTGCCGCAGGCGGTAATGTGCTGGCCAAAGTACGCCAGCAGCCGCACGCGCCGGCATTCCACCGTTTCGCACAGACCCAGCATCGCGTCCAGCTGTTGACCCAACCGACGGCGATAGGATTCGTCGCCGGGGGATTCATCGATCATGCGGCGCTGTTGCACCACGTCTTGCAGGCCGTAAGCCAGCCACGCCGTGGCGGGCAGCCCATCACGGCCGGCCCGGCCGGTTTCCTGGTAGTAGCCTTCAACCGACTTGGGCAGGTCGATGTGCGCCACAAAACGCACGTCAGGCTTGTCGATGCCCATGCCGAAGGCAATGGTGGCCACCATGACCACGCCGTCTTCGCGCAGGAACCGGGACTGATTGGCGGCGCGCACCTGCGGGCTGAGCCCCGCGTGATACGGCATGGCGTCAATGCCCTGGTTGCACAGGAATTCGGCGGTTTCCTCGACCCGCGCCCGCGACAGGCCGTACACCACGCCGGACTCGCCCTGGTGTTCCGTGCGGATCATTTCCAGCAGCTGTTTGCGCACTTCGTTCTTTTCAACGATGCGGTAGCGGATGTTGGGGCGGTCGAAGCTGGACACGAAGTGCCGGGCGTCGTCCAGCGACAGGCGTTGGGCGATCTCGGTCCGGGTCTCGGCCGTGGCCGTGGCCGTCAGCGCGATGCGTGGCACATCGGGCCAGCGCTCGTGCAGCATGGACAGGCCCAGGTATTCTGGCCGGAAATCATGGCCCCACTGCGACACGCAATGCGCTTCGTCGATAGCGAACAGGGCGATGCGGCCGCGTTCCAGCAGTTGCAGGCAGCGGTCGGTCAGCAGCCGTTCGGGGGCGACGTAAAGCAGATCCAGCTCGCCGGCCAGAAACGCCTGTTCGACGTCGCGGGCCACGCGCCAGTCCTGCGTGGAGTTCAGGAACGCGGCGCGCACGCCCAATTCGGTCAGGGCGTCGACCTGGTCCTGCATCAGCGCAATCAGGGGCGACACGACAATGCCGGTGCCTTCACGCACCAGCGACGGAATCTGGTAACAGAGCGATTTCCCTCCGCCCGTGGGCATCAGGACCAGCGCGTCGCCGCCGTCGATCACTTGTTCGACAATGGCTTGCTGGTCGCCGCGGAAGGATTCGTAACCGAAAACGCGCTGTAGTACGCCCAGGGCGCGCGCGTCAGACATGGGGGTAGGCCGGAAGCATCATGGCAGGGATTTTAAGCCGCAATTTCCGGGCGCCTGTTTCAGGGGGATATTTCCGTCCGGCTTGCGGCCTGCTACCAGCTCAGCCACGTGCCGCGCATGAAGGTGTCCACCGGCATGCTCAGGTTGGCCCGCCATTCATAGTTGCCCGACACGATGTCGCGGTCGGCGCCCACGGCCAGCTTGACCTTGGGCGCGACGAACATGCTGTGGGTCAGCCCCACGCGCTGCTCGGCAAGCACCGAGCCTTCGTGCAGGCCCGAATAGGTGCCGCTGAAGGTGCCCCAGCCCTGGATCGGCACACCGGCCGACAGCGTGTTGCGCGATTGCGGGGCCGCGGCCACGCCGCCGGAGTAATTGGACAGGTCGCCAAAGCCTGCGCCGATCTGCTCGTTCGTGTAGCCCAGGTTGACGGCGTCCGCGACCTCGACGTTGTAGCCGAAGCGGTAGCGCCAGGCGTTGGACGCGTCGAACGAACTTTGCGTGGCGCCGGCCTGGAAGGTGCCGTATTCACCAGCGGCATAGGTGGTGCCCATGCCGCGCGTGGTCAGCGACGGGGCGCTTTGCATCTGGCCTTCGACGGTCAGCGCGGGCGTCAGGCCGTAGCGCACGCTGCCCATTCCGACCGACGCGCCATAGTCCACCGCGCCTGAGCTGGCGGCGGGGTCCATGCGGTTGAGCTTGCCCACCGACGACGAATAGCCAAAGCTGCCCTCTGGCACGGTGGCGGCCGACCCGGCCCAATTGGCGATCTGCAAGCCGCCCACCGGGGCGGTGCTGCCCCAGGCGGGGGCGTTGGCGTTGATGTTGCCCACCGTCAGCGACGGGCCGGCGGTGTTGCGGTAGACCCAATTGCGGTCGCCGCCGTAACGCAGGCCGTCCTGGCCACTGACCGATGAAAACCACGGGCGAGTCGGGCGCGACACGCCCGAAATCACCACGACGGGGATGCGGGGTATGTCACTTTCTTCCAGCGCGAAGGAATAGTCCGGCACGCCGCTGTCCGACGTGCCGCTGTCGTCCGGCGCATTGCCGTCGGCCGCGCCCGCAACCTGATCGTCGCAAGCCAGCGCGCCGCCCTCCATGCCTTGCGACAAGCCCGTATTCAAACCGGGAATTGCTTCGTCGCCGCTGTCCTCGGTGCCTTGCACGCTGGTGTCCAAGGCCGGCTCGGCGGCCCGCAAGCCGCAGGGCGGCGGGCCCAGGGGCACGGCACGCGATTCGATCGACGGCGCCGGACGCACGGGGATCGGCTGTACCGGGGACAGTACGCCGATGCCGCGTGCCACAAGCACCGGCGCGCCCTGGGCGGGCATCGAATTGGGAAGGGGGGACGCAGCCAGCGTGTCGGCAAGCGCGGTAGCCAGCGGGCAGCACATTCCCGCCGTCAGCGCCGCATGCAACAGCCGTCTGCGCCAGTTTGCAGGGGCGACCATAAAAACAGTGTAGAAAGGGGACGCCGCGGTAGCTGTAAACGATTTTTAGTAAACCGGACCAGCGGCAAGGCAAGCACGTATTTTACGGCCAGTGGGCCGGTGCGGAAAAGGGTCCGGAACGGGTTTTGCGGACGGCCAAGCACCTGCAAACCCGCCGCCGATCACGCGCCGACCGCCCGTGGAGCTGCTGCCGGAGCGTTTCCAGACACCTGCCGTACATCATGCAACAGGTGTATTTCAGTTGATTTCCTGCCCCTTGCGGCTTGGCGCGCCGCGCCGCACTATGGCATCCATGGACAATCCTCATACCAAGCTGCTGGTCGTGGACGACGACCCGGCCCTAAGACAATTGCTGGCCGACTACCTGAATCGGCACGGCTACGACACCTTGCTGGCGCCGGACGCCACCGATCTGTCGTCGCGCATTACCCGCTACGCGCCCGACTTGCTCGTGCTTGACCGCATGCTGCCCGGCGGCGATGGCGCCGACGCCTGCCGCCGCCTGCGCGAGCAAGGCGAGGACATCCCCGTCATTCTGCTGACCGCGCGCGACGAGGCGGTGGACCGCATCATCGGCCTGGAAGCCGGCGCCGACGATTATGTCGGCAAGCCCTTCGACCCGCGCGAACTGCTGGCCCGCATTGAAGCCGTGCTGCGTCGCAAGCGCGGCCCGTCCGCGCTGACCAAAGACGCGCCGGTCACGTTCGGCCCGTTCCTGTTCGACCCGTCCACCCGCCAGTTGTCCCGTGACGGCACCGTCGTCAAGCTGACCGGCGGCGAAATCAACCTGCTGGAAGCGCTGGTGCGCAACGCGGGCAAGCCGTTGTCGCGCGAACGCCTGCTGGCGCTGGCGCGCGATGATGACGCGGGCGAACGCAACGACCGCGCCATCGACATCGCCATCCTGCGCCTGCGCCGCGTCATTGAAGACGACCCCAAGCAACCGCGCTGGATCCAGACCGTCTGGGGCATCGGCTACCGGTTTTCCCCCTGATGCGTTTTCCCGCCCGCTTCCTGGTGCCGCGCTCGTTGCGGGCGCGCCTGATCCTGCTGATCCTGGGCGCTGTGCTGTTGACGCAAGCGGCCACGCTGGTGACGGTGTCGTACTTCCGTCACAAGTTCATGGAAGACGTGGCCATCGGCTATATCGTCACCACGATCCGCACGCTGCGCGCGGCGCTGTCCGAGGTGCCCGCCGAGGACCGCGCCGATTTCGTGCGCACCGCGTCGCAGAACCAGTGGCGACTGTGGTCGCGCGTGTTGCCGGCCGAAGCCAAGCTTCAGCGTTTCAACGGCCGCCGTCCGCCGCCGCCGCCACGTGCCGCGCCACGTCCGCCACCGCCTTCCGACGCCCGACCCGACACCCGGCCCGATTCGCGACCCGACTCCCGGCCCGGCGAATCACCGCCTCCGCCGCCGTCTGACGGGCGTGGCGTCGAGCCCGGCGACTCGCGCAGCGCCCAGCAGCGCGAGGCCGACCACGCCGCCCATGAAGAGCGCATGAAGCGCTACCAGCCCGAACCCGACGACATCCGTCGCGACCTGCGCGTGCTGGTGCAGTTGCTGAATGAACGGCTCAATGACGGCACGCGCGTGGCGCTGTCGCGCGGCCCCACGCCCGAGATCTTCATTTCGCTGGCGCCCAATTCCGCCAGCGAAGACGTACCCCGCCTGCGCGAATGGCTGGTCATTCCGCTGGAACGGCTGGACCCGCCCGTTGCCACGCCGTTCATCGCGGCCTGGCTGGGCGGATTGGGCCTGTTGCTGCTGTTGGCCGTGGGCTTTTCGTGGCACATCACGCGCCCCATCACGCGCTTGGCCGATGCGGCCGACCAGCTTGCCGCCGGGCAGCCGCAGCGCGTGGAACCATCCGGCCCGCACGAAACCCGCGCGCTGGGCGAACGCTTCAACGCCATGCTGGACGCCCTGGCCGAGTCCGACTCCGTGCGCCGCACGCTGCTGTCCGGCCTGCCGCATGACCTGAAGGGGCCGTTGTCGCGCATGTGGCTGCGCATTGAAATGGCCGACGATTCCAAGCTGAAGGAAGGCTTGCGCACCGACCTGCAAGACATGCAGCACATGGTCGACCAGTTCATCGGTTTTGTGCGCGGCACGGACCCGGCCGCCTACCGCTATGCACCCATCGTGCTGTCCGACTGGCTGGTCGAACGCGTGGGCGCGTGGCAGGGGGCGGGCACCGATATCCATCTGGCGTCCGTGGACGACGATGCGCCGCTGGTGGTGCAGGCCGACGCGGTGGCGCTGGGCCGCCTGTTGGATAACCTGATCGGCAATGCGCTCAATCATGGCGCGCCGCCGGTCAATGTCAGCCTGCGCCGCGAAGACCGCGAGGCCGTGCTGGACGTGTCGGACCATGGCCCCGGCATCGTGCCGGAACGCCGCCAGGAGGCGCTGCGCCCCTTCAGCCGCCTGGACGACGCGCGTACCCGCACGGGCAGCGTGGGGTTGGGGCTGGCGCTGGCCGAGGCGATTGCGCGCGCGCACGGCGGGTCCCTGGAACTGCGCCAGGCGGAATCCGGCGGGCTGTGCGTACGGGTGAAGCTGCCGTTGTCGGAAAACGGCTGACGCGGGTGGGGGCCAGCTAGTCGCCCCCACCACGGCCCGCACCCGCCGACTCGCCATACGGTACGATGCATCCTGCTTCGTCCCTTGTCGTTTTTCGCACCATGGCCATTCAGTCCGATTCCCTTTCCTCTCGTCCCGACGCCCCTCGTATCGTGGCGCCGCAGCCGGTGTCGCCCAACGAGGAATCGATCGAGCGCGCCTTGCGGCCCAAGGCCCTTCAGGAATACGTCGGCCAGCAGCGCGCCCGCGAACAGCTTGAAATCTTCATCGCGGCCGCGCGCAAGCGCGGCGAGGCGCTGGACCACGTGCTGCTGTTCGGCCCCCCGGGCCTGGGCAAGACCACGCTGGCCCACATCATTGCGCATGAAATGGGCGTGCAGCTGCGCCAGACGTCCGGCCCCGTGCTGGAACGCCCCGGCGACCTGGCGGCATTGCTGACCAACCTGGAAAAGAACGATGTGCTGTTCATCGACGAGATCCACCGCCTGTCGCCCGTGGTCGAGGAAATTCTCTACCCGGCGCTGGAAGACTTCCAGATCGACATCCTGATCGGTGAAGGCCCGGCCGCGCGCAGCGTCAAGCTGGACCTGCAACCGTTCACGCTGGTGGGCGCCACCACGCGAGCGGGCATGTTGACCAACCCGCTGCGTGATCGTTTTGGCATCGTGTCGCGGCTTGAGTTCTACAACGCCACGGACCTGGGCCACATCGTGACCCGCAGCGCGGGTTTGCTGAACGCCGTCATCACGCCCGACGGCGCGGCGGAAGTGGCACGCCGTGCGCGCGGCACGCCCCGCATCGCCAACCGCCTGCTGCGCCGCGTGCGCGACTACGCCGAGGTCAAGGCCAGCGGCACCATCGACGCCGACGTCGCGGGCCGCGCGCTGGCCATGCTGGAAGTGGACCCCCAAGGCCTGGACTTGATGGACCGCAAGCTGCTTGAAGCCATCATCCACAAGTTCGATGGCGGCCCGGTCGGCGTGGACAGCCTGGCCGCCGCGATCGGCGAAGAACGCGACACCATCGAAGACGTGATCGAGCCTTACCTGATCCAGCACGGCTACCTGCAACGCACGCCGCGCGGGCGCACCGCCACGCTGTCCACCTGGCGCCATCTGGGCCTGGCGCCACCGGCGGGCGCGGCCACCGGCAGCGGCGACCTGTTCAACAAATAGGCTAGTCGCCTCGGCGGGCGGCGCAATCGGCGTGACGGGTTTATGATCCTGGGGTTTTTCGACATTCCCGCGATCAAAGGACCAGATTTCCATGCTGCCCGAACTGCCTACCTATGATGACGTCGTACGCGCCAGCGAGCGCCTGGCCGGCAACGCCCACCGCACGCCCGTCCTGACCTCGGCCACGGCCGACGCGATCAGCGGCGCGTCGATCTTCTTCAAGTGCGAGAATTTGCAGCGCATGGGCGCGTTCAAGTTTCGCGGCGGCTACAACGCCATCGCGCGCCTGACGCCGGAGCAGCGCGCGGCGGGCGTGGTGACGTTTTCGTCGGGCAATCACGCGCAGGCCATCGCGCTGGCTTCCAAGCTGCAAGGCGTGTCGGCCACGATCATCATGCCGCTGGACGCCCCCGCGGCCAAGCGCGCCGCCACGGAAGGCTACGGCGGCAAGATCGTCACCTACGATCGCTACACCGAAGACCGCGAGCAGATCGCGCTGCGCATCCAGGCCGAAACCGGGGCCACGCTGATCCCGCCTTACGACCACGAAGACGTGATCACGGGGCAGGGCACGGCGGCCAAGGAGTTGTTCGAGGAAGTGGGTGAACTGGACTATCTGTTCGTCTGCCTGGGCGGCGGCGGCTTGTTGTCGGGATCGGCCCTGTCGGCGTTTGCGCTAAGCCCGCGTTGCTTGGTGTACGGCGTTGAGCCGGAAGCGGGCAATGACGGCCAGCAGTCGCTGCGCAAGGGTGAAATCGTCCGGATTCCCGCGCCCAAGACGCTGGCTGACGGCGCCGCCACCACGCACCTTGGCAATCTGACGTTCCCGCTGATCCAGAAGTATGTGCGCGATATCGTCACCGTCACGGACGCGCAGTTGGTCACCACCATGAAGTTCTTTGCCGAACGCATGAAGATGGTGGTGGAACCCACGGGCTGCCTGGCCGCCGCGGCGGTCATGCAAAACGTGGTGCCGGTAAGCGGCGCGCGGGTCGGTGTCATCATCAGCGGTGGCAATGTCGACCTTCCGGTCTACTCCCGGCTGCTGGCGTCCTGACGCGGAAGTGGCGGCCCGTCCCCGGGCCGTCGATGCGTGCTTGCGGTTGTTGCCCGTGCAGGGCAGAATCGGGTCTCGATCCTGACTCGAACAGGGGCTGCGGCATGCGTATCCTTGTCATCGGCGGCACCGGTTTCATCGGCCGTCACCTGATTGCCCGACTTTCCGCCGACCTGCACCAGATCATCGTGCCCACCCGCCTGTTGGCGCGCGGCAGCGAACTGCAAGTCCTTCCGACCACCACGCTGATCCAGACCGACATCCATGACGATGCCGTGCTGGACCGCCTGGTGCGGGGTTGCGACGCGGTGGTCAATCTTGTCGGCATCTTGCACGGCAACGTCGGCCGGCCTTATGGTTCGGCGTTCGCGCGGGCGCACGTGCATCTGCCGCAACGCATTGCGCGGGCGTGCCAACGTCACGGGGTTCGGCGCCTGCTGCACATGAGCGCGCTGGGGGCGGATTCCCAGGGCGACAGCATGTACCAGCGCTCCAAGGGCGACGGCGAGGCCGCCGTCAAAAGCGAATTCCCATCCGCCAACGATACGGGATGGACGATCTTCCGGCCCTCGGTCATCTTCGGCCCGGACGACAACTTCACGAATATGTTTGCGTCGCTGGCGCGCTGGCTGCCGGTCTTGCCGCTGGCGGGCGCCAACGCGCGCATGCAGCCGGTGTATGTGGGCGACGTGGTGGTGGCCATGGCCAACGCGCTGGGCGATTCCCAGACCTGTGGCAAAACCTATGAACTGGGCGGCCCGCAGGTTTACACGCTGGGTGAAATTGCGCGGCTGTGCGCCGCCTGGAGCGGCCATCCGCGCCCGGTGGTACCGGTGCCGATGGGCGTGGGGCGCATCCAGGCGCGCCTGTTTGAGTGCATGCCCGGCGAACCCTTGATGTCGCGCGACAACCTGGATTCCCTGCGCCGCGATAACGTCTGCGTGGGGCCGATGGCGCCTGAATTGCGCGTGGTGCCGACCGGCCTGGAAGCCGTGGCGCCACGCTACCTACAGCGGGCGCCTTAGCGCGCCAACGCCTTCAATGCCTGCTTGATGCCGTCGGACACGCCCACGCCTTCGGGCAGGGTCTTGAGCGCCGACAGCGATTCCTTCTCTGAATAACCCAGCGCCAGCAGGGCGTTCAAAATGTCCGACTGGTTATCCGGCGTGGCGTGCGACGACGCCCCGATATCCGCCCCCAGCTTGCCGCGCATTTCCAGCAACAGGCGTTCCGCCGTTTTTTTGCCGATGCCGGGCACGCGCGTCAGGCGGCCCGATTCCTGCAAGGTAATGGCCTGCGCCAGGTCGGCCACCGACATCCCCGACAACACCGACAGCGCCGTGCGCGCACCAATGCCGCTGACCTTGATCAGCTGGCGAAACGCGCTGCGTTCGCCGGCGGTGCCGAAGCCATACAGGATGTGCGCGTCTTCACGCACGGTCAGGTGTGTATAAAGCGTGACGCGCGCGCCGGTCTCCGGCAGCGAATACAGCGTGCTCATGGACACGTCGATGTCATACCCCACGCCGCCCACGTCCACACAGATGGTGGGAGGCAGCTTTTCAATCAGGGTTCCGGTAATGCGTCCGATCATGGTGATGATGGCCTGGTAGCAATGGCGCGCGCGGAATGCGCGGCGAATGCGGGCATTCTATACGCCCGGGCAGGCGGTGCGCTGCGGGCTCAGCCGATCAGGCGGCCATTGCGCAGGCGCGTCTTGCCGCCCATGCGCAGCGCCGTGCCCAGCCGTTCCAGCTTGTCCTGCAAGGGGCCGACGTGGGCATGACAGATGGCGCAGGCCAGCGCGTCGGCGGAGTCGGGCGCGGGCACGCCGTCCAGCGACAGCAGGTGCTGCACCATCATCTGCACCTGCTCCTTGGCGGCGCGGCCGGTGCCGACCACGGCTTTCTTGATCTGCAAGGCCGTGTATTCATGCACCGCCAGCGAACTGTCGGCCAGCGCGCACAACGCGGCGCCACGGGCCTGGCCCAGCAGCAGGGTAGACGCGGGGTTGGTGTTCAGGAAAACGATTTCAAGCGCCGCGACATCGGGTCGCGTGTCGCGCGCGACCTCGCGCAGATTGTCCAGGATGACTTTCAGGCGCTCGGCCAGCGTCAGCGCCGGCGGGACCACGATGGTCCCGCTGGCGACATAGCGCAGCCGCGAGCCCTCGGCATCGATCACACCGAAGCCGGTGCGGCGCAAGCCGGGATCGATGCCCAGGACGCGCATCAGTGGCGGAAGTGGCGGGTGCCGGTCAGCACCATGGCGATGCCGTGCTCGTCGGCAGCGGCGATGACTTCATCGTCACGCATGCTGCCGCCCGGCTGGATGACGCAGGTTGCGCCCGCCGCCACCACCACGTCCAGGCCGTCGCGGAACGGGAAGAACGCGTCCGACGCCACGGCCGAGCCTTGCAGCGTCAGGCCGGCGTTTTCTGCCTTGATCGACGCAATGCGGGCCGAGTCGATGCGGCTCATCTGGCCGGCGCCCACGCCCAGCGTCATGCCGCCGCCCACGAACACGATGGCGTTGGACTTGACGTACTTGGCGACCTTCCAGGCGAAAGCCAGGTCGTTCATTTCCTGTTCGGTGGGCTGGCGCTTGCTGACCACCTTGAGCGCATCGCGCGGCACGTTGTAGGCGTCCGGGGTCTGCACCAGCCAGCCGCCGCCCACGCGCTTGATGTCGAAGGCGTTCTGGCCCACGCCCATCGGCACTTCCAGCACGCGCACGTTCTTCTTGGCGGCCAGGATGGCCAGCGCGGCGCCGTCGTAGGCGGGTGCCAGCAGCACTTCCATGAACTGGCCGCTGACGGCTTCGGCCGTGGCCGCGTCCACCGGACGGTTAAAGGCGATGATGCCGCCGAAGGCCGACGTCGGGTCGGTCTTGAAGGCTTGCTGGTAGGCGCCCAGCGTGTCGGCCGCCACGGCCACACCGCACGGGTTGGCGTGCTTGACGATGACGCAGGCGGGCACATCGAAGCTGCGCGCGCATTCCCATGCCGCGTCGGCATCGGCGATGTTGTTGTAGGACAGTTCCTTGCCCTGCAATTGGCGGTAGTTGCCCAGCAGCCCGGCCGGACGCTGCGCGTCGACGTAGAACGCGGCGGTCTGGTGGGGGTTTTCGCCGTAGCGCAGCGCCTGTTCCTGCTTGACCTGCAAGGTCAGCGTGCCGGGCCATTCGTTACGGGCGGGCACCGCTTCCTGGGCCGGTTCGGCTTCGGTCAGGCTGGTCAGGTAGGCGGCGATGGCGCCGTCGTAGGCCGCCGTGTGGGCGTAGACCTTCGAGGCCAGCGCCAGGCGCAGGCCGTAGGACGTGCTGCCGCTCTTGTCCATTTCGGCCAGTACGCGGGAGTAGTCGATCGGGTCGATCACGACCGTCACGCCGCCCGCTTCGGTGCCGTGGTTCTTGGCTGCCGCGCGCAGCATCGCCGGGCCGCCGATGTCGATGTTCTCGACGGCGTCCGCGAACGTGCAATCGGGCTTGGCCACGGTTTCACGGAACGGATACAGGTTCACCACCAGCATGTCGATGCGGTCGATGCCCGCCGCCTTGATGGTGTCCATGTGCTCGGCGCTGTCGCGACGGGCCAGCAGGCCGCCGTGAATCTTGGGGTGCAGCGTCTTGACGCGGCCATCCAGGATTTCCGGCGAACCCGTGTGGGCGGCCACTTCGGTGACGGTCAGGCCGGAGTCGGCCAGCAGCTTGGCGGTGCCGCCGGTCGACAGCAGGCGCACGCCACGCGCGGCCAAAGCGCGGGCAAATTCAACGATGCCGGTCTTGTCGGACACCGAAAGCAGGGCGGTTTCGATTTTCATGGTGGGGGACGGGAGTCGGGCGGTGGGCCTTTCTCGTTCAGGTCGGGATGGGAATCTGCGAAGGAAAGGACGGTGCCCGCCGGGGGGGCCGTCCTTCTTGAAAAAGCTATACCTGGATATTGTGCGCCAGCAACTTCTTGCGCAGGGTGTTGCGGGTGATGCCCAGCATTTCGGATGCGCGCGACTGGTTGCCGCCCGACCGCTCCAGCGCCACTTCAAGCACCGGGCGTTCCACGCAGCGCATCACCATGTCCCACATATCGTGGGGCTCGGATTCACCCAAGTCTTCGAAATAGCGCTCCAGGCTGGCGCGCACGCATTCTTCCAGGACATCTTTCTTGCTCATTTGAGTACAGATATTTTTATGTTGGTGTTGAGGCGGTTATGCCGCCAGCAGGGCTTCTGCGACCGGCGCCGGATGGGGCTCTCCGTCGCGCGAGAGGGTATCGAACCAATCCGACACCGCCCGCCACTGGTCGCGGGTATTGTCGATCAGGTTCATGTGGGCGCAGAACGAATCCGCCCCCGGCAGGCCGTCCAGATACCAGCCAATATGCTTGCGCGCCGTGCGTACGCCGGTGTGCTCGCCATAAAACCGGTAATGGTCGTCGAGATGTTCAAGCAACAGCTCGCGCATTTCCCCATAGGAGGGAGGGGCCAGTGACTCGCCCGTGCGCAAATAGTGATCGATTTCGCGGAAGATCCAGGGACGGCCTTGTGCCGCCCGGCCAATCATGACCGCGTCGGCGCCAGTGTAATCCAGGACGTGCTTGGCTTTTTCAGGCGAGTCGATATCCCCGTTTGCGATCACGGGGATGGTCAGCTCGGCCTTGACGGCGCGGATAGTGTCATATTCCGCCTCGCCCGTATAGAGGTCGGCGCGGGTGCGGCCGTGCAGCGTCAGCGCCGCGATGCCGGCATTTTCGGCCAGCTTGGCCACCCGCAGCGCGTTGCGGCTGTCGCGGTCCCAGCCGGTGCGGGTCTTCAGCGTGACCGGCACGCCCAGCGGCGCGCAGGCCGAGACCACGGCGTCCAGGATGCGGACGATCAGGTCTTCGTGGCGCAGCAGCGCGGACCCGGACGCCACGTTGCACACCTTCTTGACCGGGCAGCCCATGTTGATGTCGATAATGCGCGCGCCCTTGCCGGCGTTGAAGACGGCGGCCTCGGCCATCATGGCCGGGTCGGCGCCCGCGATCTGGACCGAAATAGGGGCGATCTCGCCATCATGATTCAGCCGCCGGGACGTCTTGACGCTATCCCATAGCTTGGGGTTGCTGGCGGCCATCTCGGACACGGCGTAGCCCGCCCCCAACTTCTTGCAAAGTTGTCGGAACGGACGGTCCGTCACGCCCGCCATGGGCGCGACAAGAACGTTGTTGGGAAGGGTCCATTGGCCTATGCGCATGGTCACATTTTAACCGGCTCGAATCGGACCCCTGTTTTCAGAGGCCGACAGCTTGGTAACAAGCGGCGCGGTTCAGGCGCGAAAGCCCTGCAACAAGTGCTGGGCCAGGGGGGCGCGCAGGGGCGAAGCCAGGTCCATGCCCAGCAAGGCCAGTCCACAGGCGTGCTCGACGGGCGCCAGCCCCGTGGCGAACACGCGCGGCATCAAATCGGTCAGGCCGGCGGTGATGAAACGGTCGACCTGCCGCGCCTGTGCGAATTCCGTCAGGCGCGCGGTGGGGCTGGATTCCGGCTGCGCCAGCCAGCCGGCCAGCGTCTGCGCCAGGCGGGCGGCGTCGCGCAGGCCCAGGTTCAGGCCCTGGCCGGCCACGGGGTGCAGCGTCTGCGCGGCGTTGCCGATGGCCACCACGCGCCCTTGCACCTGGGCGCGCCGGGCGGCCAGCGCCAGCGGGAAGACGTGGCGCGGGGATTGGCTCGACAGCCGGCCCAGGCGGTCGCCAAAAGCTTGCGTCAGCGCTGCAGAGAACGCAGCGTTGTCCATCGCGGCCAGTTCGTTGGCGCGTTCGGGGGCGCTGCACCAGACCACCGAGTACGCATCGGGCGTTTGCGGATGGGGCAACAGGGCCAGCGGCCCTTCTGCGGTAAAGCGTTCCCAGGCCCAACCCCGGCGCGGCAGCGTGGCGTGGGCCGTCGTCAGCACGGCATGCTGGCCGTAATCGCGGCGCAGGTCCGTGGCGCCGGCACCGTCGGACTGCACGGCCACCCGGCACAGCAGGGTGTTGTCGCCCTGCGCGATGCGCACGCCGTCGGCGTCCTGGCGTTCGACCTGCGCGGCGGGGCCGGACAGCACGGTGACGCCGCAGGCGGCCACGCGTTCGTCCAGCTTGGCGTGCAAGCCGGCATAGGCCACCACGCTGCCCAGCTGCGGCACGTTGAAATCGGTGTTCTGAATGACCGTGCGACCCAGCCGGCCGCGCTGCGACACATGGATGTTGCGTATGTCGGCCGAGCGATCCGGCCACGCCAGCAACGACTCCAGCAACACGCGGCTGCCGTGGTTCATGGCAAGCACGCGCGGATCGGCGGCGGGAATGGTGGCGGCGGGGCTGGTAGCGGCGGGAATGGTAGCGGCGGGAATGGTAGCGGCGGGCGATCCCGCGGCGGGCGACCCCGCGGCGGGCGACCCCGCGGCGGGCGGACCCGCAGTGCTCGGCGCGGCGGGGGCCGCTGCCGGAACGCTGCCCGCCAGCAGGGCGATGCGCGACGGGTCCGGCGCGACGCGCGCCAGCATCAGGGCCAGTACGCGGCCCACGGGGCCGGCACCAAGAATCGCGATATCGAAGGCGGATGCAGTCATGCCGGGATTTTAACCGTCCACTACAATCCGGCACAGCCAGCGCGGCGGGCCGCGCGTAACCCTTCCCGGTTGATCGACATGACGCAGGTTCAGGCTTCTTCTTCGGTGTCCGCTGCATCGGTTAGCGCCACTGCATCCGCCACCGCCCGCCGCCCGCGCGGCAAGGTCGCCGTGGGGCTGCTGGCCTGCCTGTTCGGCGCGTTTGGCGCGCATTGGTGGTACCTGGGCCGCCGCTACGCCTGGGCGGTAACGTTGCTGGCCGTCGTCAGCCTGTTCTGCGCGTTTCGCTTCTACCCCGTCTGGTACGACAACCCGGCCTTCTTCCTGTTGTTCATCCCGATGATCGACGGCTTCATTGAAAGCGCCGTGTTCTCGCTGATGTCCGACGAAAAATTCGACCGGTGCTACAACCCCGACCTGGGGCGGCCCACGTCCACGGGCTGGGGCCCGGTGCTGGTGGCGCTGCTGGCCTGCCTGGTGGGTTCGGTGGTGTCGATGTTCGCCATCGCGATGGTGGTGGTCTACGTCTGGGTCGCCATGGGCTGGCTGGACGGGCTGGTGCTGTAGCGCGGGATGCTGTCCGCCGCAGCGCTCATTGCTGCCCACGGCCTGCTGCGCTTTCCGCCCCCGCCCGGCGGCCCTATTCGCGCATCAACGCTTCGATTTCGGATGCCTGCACCGGCACCCCGCGCGTGATCAATTCGCAGCCTTCATCGGTAACCAGCGCATCGTCCTCGGTGCGGATGCCGATGTTCCAGTAGCTTTCCGGCACATCGTCCGAGGGGCGCACGTAGATGCCGGGTTCGATCGTCAGCATCATGCCCCGTTCCAGCGTGCGCCACGGCCGGTCGCCGGAGGGCTGGGCGGGGCCGGGTTGCCGATAATCGCCCACGTCGTGCACGTCCAGCCCCAGCCAATGGCCGGTGCGGTGCATGTAAAAGCGGCTGTAGTCGCCCGATTCCAGCACGCCGTCCAGGGACCCCTTCAGCAGCTTCAAGTCGATCATGCCCTGTGCCAGCACGCGCAACGCGGCGTCGTGGCCGTCGTTGAAGGTGCGCCCGGGCGCGGTGGCCGCCGCCGCGGCTTCTTGCGCGGCCACGGTCAGGTCGTACAGCGCGCGCTGCGGGCCGCTGTAGCGCCCGTTGACGGGAAAGGTCCGAGTGATGTCGCTGGCGTAGCTGTCGACTTCGCAGCCCGCGTCGATCAGCACCAGGTCGCCGTCGCGCAGCACGGCTTCACCTGCCGGGTAATGCAGCACGCAGGCGTTGGCGCCCGCCGCAACGATGCTGTTGTAGGCCACGGCCTGGGCGCCGTGGCGGCGAAATTCATAGAGCAGTTCCGCTTCCAGTTCGTATTCGTGCATGCCGGGTCGGGCCACGCGCATGGCGCGGGCGTGCGCGCCGGCCGATATTTTGGCGGCGCGCCGCATGCTGGCGATTTCAGAGGCGTCCTTGATCAGCCGCATTTCCGCCAGCAACGGTCGAATGTCTTGTTGCCGACTGGGCGGCGCATGCCCGGCCCGCCCCGCATCACGCGCGGCGGACAGCCAGCGATGCAGGCGGCCGTCGCGATGCTTGTCGCCGGCCAGGGGCGCATACAGCGTGGGGTGGTCCAGCATCAGCTTTGGTATCAGTTCGTCCAGCGCATCGATCGGGTGCGCGTCGTCAAAGCCGAAGTAATCGGCGGCCGCTTCGGGGCCGAACCGCTTGCCTTCCCATATTTCATGTTCGACATGGCGCGGCCGGCAAAACAACAGCGCGCGATCCGTGGCGCCCGCGATCAGTACCAGCCAGGCTGCCGGCTCGGTGAAACCGGTCAGGTAGAAAAAGTCGCTGTCGTGGCGGTAAGGGAACTCGGCGTCGCGGTTGCGGATCGCCTCGGGGGCGGTCGGCAAGATGGCGATGCCGCCGCCGTCGGCGCGCATCCGTTCCATCAAGCGTTGGCGGCGGGCGGCAAAGGGAGCGATGTCGGCGGGAGGCAGGCTCATGGCGGGCAGGGGCGCGAGCCCCGCGAAAGGTGAGGGATGCGGCTTACTTTACCCCGCTATCGCGCGCGCGCAACAGCAGAAAGCCAACCGGCGCGGTCCAGGCGAATTTGACTGGACGGCGCGATTTGCGCTGCTACAATCGCGGCTCTGTCATTGGGGAGTAGCCATCCTTTGCCCCCAAAGGAGTTAGCGTCAACAGACTTGGTGGTTCAGTGCCGCGTAGCGGTTGCTAGAACTCCATGGCGCTAACGGTTTCCATGCAAGCGGCCCGCCCGCCGCATGGATCAGCCAGGCGAGACCTTTGGCCGCGTAGCGTTCACCCTAGCCGGGCGAGCCGTTGCGTCGCGCCAATTGGTTTCTGCTCGTCCGGCTGCGTTCATATGTTGCTCACCCTGTTCCTGTTTTTCCTGTCCGCGGCAGTGATTTATTTCGCCTGCGAATTCTTCGTCAATGGCGTTGAATGGGTCGGACACCGCTTCCACCTGGGCGCTACCGCTACCGGCACCGTGCTGGCGGCCTTTGGCACGGCCTTGCCCGAAAGCGCGGTCACTTTCATGGCCGTCGTGTTCGGCGACACCCCTGAACAGAAAGACATCGGCGTCGGCGCAGCCATGGGCGGCCCGCTGGTGCTGGCGACCCTGGCGTACGCCGTGGTGGGCATCGCGCTGTGGCGCGCCCGCCGTGGAGGCCAGCCGGAAAAAGCCAACTGTATCAACGCGGACCAGCGCCGGCTGGCCCGCGACCAGGCCTGGTTCATGGGCATTTTCGTTTTCAAGGTGGGGCTGGGCCTGCTGGCCTTTGCCTGGAAGCCCTGGCTGGGCATTCTGTTCCTGGCCACTTACGGCATGTACGTCAAACGCGAACTTAGCCATGACGAAGAACGGGCCGATTCCGAAGACCTCGAACCGCTCAAGCTGCGGCCCCGCGACACCGACCCGTCGATGTTCTGGGCGGCGATGCAAACCGTGCTGGCGCTGGTGGTGATTGCCGGTGCATCGCACGTGTTCGTCAACCAGATCGAGCTGCTGGGCGTCGCCATGGGCGCGTCCCCGCACGTGGCCGCCTTGTTGCTGGCGCCCGTGGCCACTGAGCTGCCTGAAATCATGAATGCGCTGATCTGGGTCCGGCAGGGCAAGGAACGGTTGGCGCTGGCGAATATTTCGGGCGCCATGATGATCCAGGCCACCATACCCAGCGCGCTCGGTATTTTCATGACGCCGTGGCTGCTGGATGCGCCCTTGCTGGCGGCGGGCCTGTTCACGATGCTGTCGATCGGCCTGTTGTGGCTGCGCTTTCGCCGCTCGGTCATGAGCGTGCCCGCGTTGTCGGCGGTGGGCGGTTTTTATGCCCTGTTCGCGGCCTATCTGGGCTGGCATTTCTACGCCTGACAGCAGCTGGCCTGTACGGAAAACATGGCGCACGGCCTGCCAGGCCCGCGCCGCTTTTCTTTTTTGCATCAGTTGCGTCGTTGCACCGCAAAAACCTTGTCCATCAGTGGAAACCCGCGTAAAATCCGTCCGTTATCCATCCCAGGAGCAGTCTTCGTGAATACCGATTCCGGCGAAAGTAGTCGATCTTGCATCGACATCGCTGTCTGACAGGAAACACGCAGAGCTCCATCTGCCGCATCCTGTCATACAGGTTGCGGCGTATCCCAAGCCCAGGGTTCCACCCCGGGCAATAGCGCAAGCCTTCGGCTTGCCGGGAAATTCCCCAACGTAAACCGCCAGAACCGCCGCTAGTCGCAGCGTCAGCGTTCGTGCACGTCTTTTGTGCGCGTTTGCCATGCGCTGCGTCCGGCTGCACGCGTACTCGCGATCACGCTCCCCATTTTCGCAATGGAGGTCGTTATGCGTTTCTTCGACTTGTTCCTACGCCGCGCCGGCGTAGACCGTGCCACCGCCCTGGGCCGCCGTCGCGGCACGTCGCGTTTGACGGTCATTTGCCCGCGCGACGAACTGGGCGCCTTGCGCAAACAGATCTGCCTGGACTTCAGCGCCGCCGGCCTGGATGTCTCGCAAGTGCAGGTCGACCAAGGCCGCGACCCCAACCTGGCATCGGCTTGCATCACCGTCAATTGCCCGCCCGAACTGCGTGCTGAATTGATGTCGCAAGCACGCCGCCTCAGCGCCAACCCCGCCGTGCGCCACGTGCATTTCGGCGCGCAAGCCGCCGCAATGGCTGCGTAACGCCCACTTGTCCCAGGAGAGATCATGCCTAGTGCCTTAGACCCCGACCCTCGATTGCGCCAAGTGCATGGCGCCGGCATGCCTGTCTGACCTGTCTTCTCGCCTGCGAGCCGACCGGCCGGACAGACTTCCGGTTCCGACGGACTCCGCAGCATTGAATCCCCGGCCTTACCGCGTCCCACTGACGAACGCGTCCACGGCGCCGGTTTCGATTCCCAGCTAGCTCCCTTTCCGTTTTTTGCACTCCGGCGCGATTCACCGCGATCCGGACACCGGCAACATTGCCCCGGTGCCTGCGCACGCCCGCATGGGCGGACCCACGGCTTTCCATCATGGCCGTGGCCCGTTCCTGCCCGCGTGGCCGGCGCCTGGGCGGGAAAGCCGTGTCTCCGACAAGAAATCCAAGAAAAACCGGAGCACTCCGATGTTTACCTTCCTGAAATCCTTCTTTTCGTCGGCCGCCGGCCGCCGCCGCGCAGGCCGTCACTTCCGCCGCACCCCCATTCTTGAACAGGGCGCTCAAACCGCCGTTGCGTCGACGCCGTCGGAGGCATCGCGGCGCGCCAACCGCCGCATGCTGGAGCAATCCCGCATGGGGCTGGACGCCTTGTTCACGCAGTTGGCCAGTGGCCGTGGCGGCTTGACGCAAGCCCAGGCTGACGCTGCCCGCGAACGCCACGGCGCCAACGAAGTCGACCACGAAAAGCCGCTGTCCTGGTATTCGCACCTGTGGCTGTCGTACCGCAACCCGTTCAATCTGCTGCTGACGGCGCTGGCCGGCCTGTCCTGGCTGACCGACGTGCGGATGGCCGAGGCCGACGACAAGTCGTGGACAGCCGTGGCCATCATCGGCTCCATGGTGGTGATTTCCACTGTGCTGCGCTTTGCCCAGGAACTGCGCTCGAACCGCGCGGCCGAAGCGCTGAAAGCCATGGTACAGAACACCGCTACCGTGCTGCGCGCGGACGTGCTGACGCCGGATGCCGCCAACGGCCGGCGCGTGTTCGGCGCCCCGTTGCACGACTCGGGCTCGTACCAGCTGGAAGTGCCGCTGGCTGAACTGGTGCCCGGCGACGTGGTGCTGCTTTCGGCCGGCGACATGATCCCCGCCGACTGCCGCATCCTGAACGCCAAGGACCTGTTCATCGCCCAGGCCGCCTTGACGGGCGAATCCCTGCCCGTTGAAAAGCACGCCGTCCAGCGCGAGGAAACCGACAACTCGCTAGAGCTGGAAAACATGGCTTTCATGGGCACCAACGTGGTCAGCGGATCGGGCAGCGCGCTGGTCATCGCCACCGGCGCCAATACCTACTTTGGTCAGCTGGCCGGCCGGGTCACGCAGGAAAGCCGCGCCCCGACGCAGTTTCAGCAAGGCATCAACCGTGTCAGCTGGGTGTTGATCCGCTTCATGCTGGTCATGGCTCCCATCGTCTTCGTCATCAATGGCGTCACCAAGGGCGATTGGCTGGAAGCCTTGCTGTTCGCGCTGGCAATCGCCGTGGGCCTGACGCCGGAAATGCTGCCGATGATCGTTACCGCCACGCTGGCCAAGGGCGCGTTGCGCATGTCGCGCCGCAAGGTCGTCGTCAAGCGCCTGGACGCGATCCAGAACCTGGGCGCGATGAACGTGCTGTGCACCGACAAGACGGGCACGCTGACGCAAGACCGCATCGTGCTGGAACGCCACACCGACGTGTACGGATCCAGCAGCGACGATGTGTTGGCCTATGCCTACCTGAACAGCTACTACCAGACCGGCCTGAAGAACCTGCTGGATGTGGCGGTGTTGCAGCATGCCGAGGTCAAGCGCAGCCTGAACCTGGCCACCAAGTACCGCAAGGTCGATGAGATTCCTTTTGATTTTTCGCGGCGGCGGATGTCCGTTGTCGTCAACGAAACGGAAAACGGCCGTGACCATCACGAGTTGATCTGCAAAGGCGCGCTGGAAGAAATGCTGACGGCGTGCACGGGCTTGCGCGTGGGCGATTCGGTATTTCCGCTGACCGACGCGCGGCGCGCGGATATCCGGCGCGTCACGGCCGAGCTGAACCGCGACGGGCTGCGCGTCATCGCGGTGGGCGTCAAGGAAATGCCGCCCACGCAACTGGCCTATGGCGTGGCCGACGAGTCCGACCTGGTGCTGGTGGGGTACATCGCCTTCCTGGATCCTCCCAAGGAATCGACCGGCCCGGCGCTGGCCGCGCTGAAGGCGTCCGGCATCGAGGTCAAGGTGTTGACCGGAGACGTGGAACTGGTCACGCAGAAAGTCTGCCGCGAGGTCGATTTCGAGGTGCGCGGCGTGTATCTGGGCGCGCAGATTGAAGCCATGGACGATGCGGAACTGGCGGTGGCGGTGCGCCAGGCCAACGTGTTTGCCCGGCTGACGCCCGCGCACAAGGAACGCATCGTGCGCAGCCTGCGTGCACAAGGCGATACGGTGGGGTTCATGGGCGACGGCATCAACGACGCCCCGGCCCTGCGCGCGGCCGACGTCGGTATTTCCGTGGATTCCGCGGTGGATATCTCGAAGGAAGCCGCCGACATCATCTTGCTGGAAAAGAGCCTGATGGTGCTGGAGGATGGCGTGATCGAAGGCCGCAAGACCTTTTGCAACATGCTCAAGTACCTGAAGATGACGGCCAGCTCGAACTTCGGCAATGTGTTCTCGGTGCTGGTCGCCAGCGCCTTCCTGCCGTTCCTGCCGATGCTGCCCATTCACCTGCTGCTGCAGAATTTGATGTACGACGTATCGCAAACGGCAATTCCCTTCGACAATGTCGACGAAGAACTGCTGAAGAAGCCGCAGCAATGGGATGCGGACGGACTGGGCCGCTTCATGGTGTTCTTCGGCCCGATCAGCTCGCTGTTCGATATCGCGCTGTTCGGCATCATGTGGTTTGTGTTCCATGCCAATGCGCCGGAGCATCAGACGCTGTTCCAGTCCGGCTGGTTCGTTGAGGGCTTGCTGTCGCAGACGCTGATCGTGCACATGATCCGGACGCGCCGCATTCCTTTCCTGCAAAGCCGGGCGTCCTGGCCGTTGATGGCGATGACGGCAATGGTGGTGGTGCTGGGCCTGATGCTGCCGTTCTCGCCGCTGGCCGAGTACTTCCAGCTGCAAGCGTTGCCATGGGGCTATTTCCCCTGGCTGGTGGGGGTGTTGCTGAGCTACTGCGTGCTGACGCAGTTGCTCAAGGGCATTTGGGTACGTCGTTACGGCTGGCAATAAGGCCGCAATAAGGTCACATCTGGCGGGGCGGGCAAAGGTGCTCGCCCTGATAGGAGAAAGCATGAAAAAGGCATTCTGCGCGGTCGTCATGGTCGGTGGGCTGATTTTGTCGCCCGTGCTGGCCACGGCCGCCGCCGTCGAAGACTTCGGCCTGCACCTGTACGGGGTCGTCGATGCCGGGGTAGCGGTGACCAGCGTGTCCGGCCAAGGCAGCCACGCCGGCGTGCTGAACGGCGGGCTGACGGATTCACTTTGGGGGTTGTCGGGCACCGACGATCTGGGCGGCGGCTGGCGCAGCCGCTTCGGCCTTGAAAGCGGCTTCGACCCGTCCAGCGGCCAGCTGGAAGACGAGGGCCGCCTGTTCAACTACGCGGCCTGGGTCGGCCTGGGCAACGATACCTATGGCGAGGTGCGCCTGGGGCGCCAGCGCACCATCGGCCAGACGTTCGGCAACGCGCTGGAAATTGCGTCCTGGAAGGACATGGGCATGGGCGCCACGTTCAAGGCCTCGGACAACTTCCAGTTCAGCAATATGGTGAACGTGACGTCGGCGGACTGGAACGGCTTCCAGCTAGGCGCGGGCTACTCGTTCGATGCCGGCGACCAGAATCGGTTTCGGTCCAACCAGAACACCCGCGCGGTCAGCGCCGGGCTGAAGTATGAAAGCGGACCACTGCTGGCCGTGGCCACGTGGGATCAATTGCAGCTGGCCGGTTCCGATTCGGCAGCAGGGGCCAAGCGGCCCCGCGCCGTGCAATTGGGCGCGGCTTACGACTTTGAAGTGCTGAAACTGTCACTGGCGTGGTCGCGGCAACAAAACGGCTATGTCGGCCTGGACGGCGGCGACCCCGACAACCTGGGCCAGGGCCTGGGTCCGGCCCCGTTTGTCCAGGGCGGCACCATCAATGCCTGGCTGGTGGGCGCCAGCGTGCCGTTCGGCCCGGGCACCGTGCTGGTGCAGTGGTCCCTGGCGCGACCCGACTGGCAGTGGGACAACGGCATGACGGCGCGCAAGGCGCAGGTGGCGACCCTGGGTTATACCTATGCCTTGTCACCACGCACGACGCTATACGGCTTTGCCGGGTACGCGTCCAACTACACGCTGGACGACCAGTTCGACCCCGCCCATTCCCACACCACGCGCGTCGGAGCGGGCGTTTCGCATCACTTCTGATCCTGCCGGCCCACCGGACCACGGGCCGGCGCGGTCTACTACAATCAGCCCACAGGCCGGCGCGCGCCGCCGGCCCCGTCTTTCCCGATGTCTTTCGGATGGCCCGCATGGATAGTCTTGAATGGCTCATACCCTGGGAGTTCTCTCCCACGTTGGTCGCCTCCTTCGTGGTGGCGATCGTGCTGTTCGTGCGCGGGCAACGCGTCCACCATGTAACCGGCGCGCGTCGCTTTTTCTTTTGGCTGGGGCTGGTGCTGCTGTATCTGTCGATGCATACGCGCGTCGACTACTACGCCGAACGGATGTTCTTCATCCACCGCATCCAGCATCTGGTGCTACACCATTTGGGTCCGCTGCTGGTGATGGCGGCATTTCCGGGCCAGGTCATGCGCGCCGGGCTGCCGATGTCCTGGCGCATCCGGCTGCGTGACTTTCTGCGCACGCGTAGCGGGCGGGTCACCGTTGCCGTACTGACCAACAAGATTTTCGTGCCGACGCTGTTCGTCTTCCTGGTGCTGGTCTGGCTGATTCCGTCCGTGCAGTTCTATTCCATGCTGGACTGGCGCCTGTATCGCCTGATGAACTGGTCCGTGGTGATCAGCGGCTTCATGTACTGGAACCTGATCCTGGACCGCCGCCCCGCGCCGCCCGCGGCCATGACGCCGGGCGGACGCGTGATTTCTCCGGTGCTGACCATGCTGCCGCAGATGGTGGCGGGCGCCGTCATCGCCTTCACTGAAAGCGATATCTATCCGTTGTTTGAGCTCTGTGGCCGCGCCATCGCCATGTCGGCGCAAACAGACCAGACCATCGGCGGCCTCACGATGTGGATTCCGGCTGCCTTGGTCGAGGTGATCGGCTTGATGGTGGCCTTGGGCACCTTGATGCGCTTGTCCGCCAAGGGGCGGCTGCGCAAGGTGGACCGCGATGCGCGCGCCCGGGCCAAGGCCCGTGCGGCGCTATCCGCCTGAACGTGGTTCAGGCGGGCCGGGGCTTATTCCGGCACCAGTCCGTGATACTTCTTGCCCAGCGCCACGGTGGCCTGGAACATCCCCGCCTTGTTGCCGCAGTCGTAGCGCACGCCGTCAAAGCGGTGCGCGAACACGGCGCGCTCGCGCATCAGCGAGGCGATGCCGTCCGTCAGCTGGATTTCGTTGCCCGCGCCCATCTTGGTTGAACGCAGGTGGTCAAAAATGGCGGCTTCCAGCACGTAGCGGCCCACGACGGCCAGCGTCGACGGGGCGGCATCGGGCTCGGGCTTTTCCACAATATGCGTGACGCGCTCCGTGCGCGGATCCAGGTTCGCTTCGCCGGCGCGCGTGGCCACGATGCCGTACTTGCGGGTATCGGCGCGGGGCACATCCTGCACGCCCAACACGCTGGCGTTCTGGGCCACGGCCACATCCACCAATTGCTTCATGGCCGGCGTGTCGGCGTCGATCAGGTCATCGGCCAGCAATACGGCAAAGGGTTCGTCGCCCACGGCGGGGGCGGCCGACAACACGGCGTGGCCCAGGCCCAGCGGCGCGGATTGGCGGATGTAGAGGCAATTGACATGCGCGGGTAGAATGCCCCGCACCATGGCAAGCAGCTCGTGCTTGGCTTTGCTTTCCAGGTCGGATTCAAGTTCCGGGGCCGAGTCGAAGTGGTCTTCGATGGCGCGCTTGTTGCGGCCCGTCACGAAGATCAGATCGGTGATGCCGGCGGCGACCGCTTCTTCAACGGCGTATTGAATCAATGGCTTATCGACCACGGGCAGCATTTCCTTGGGCATCGCCTTGGTGGCGGGCAGGAAGCGGGTGCCCATGCCGGCGACAGGGAAAACGGCTTTACGGACGGGACGCATTGAGACCTCGTTGGGAGTATCGATGAAACATTTTAAGCTCATCGCTATCATAGGCTTATGAACCGCAGGAACATGCCATCCATTTGCGCTATTGCGAAACGAAGCGCGATTCTCGCCCTGAGCGCCGCGTTGATCGCCCCCTCCCTTCCCGTTGCCGCCTGGGCGCAACCGGTGGGTCTGCCAACCATGGGGGCCGCATCCGCCGCCGAGCTCTCGCCCATGCTGGAACGCAGCCTGGGCGAGGCCATCATGTCGCAAGGCCGGCGTGACCCGACTTATGTCGACGACCCCGAGCTCAGCCAATATCTGACCACCATGGGCCGCAAGCTGGCGGCCTTTGCGCCGGGGGCCGTGCCCGACGTCGAAATGTTTGGCGTGCGCGACCCCGAAATCAACGCTTTTGCGATGCCGGGCGGATTTATCGGCGTCAATACCGGCCTGATCGTGTCCTCGGGCAGCGAATCGGAACTGGCCGCCGTCCTGGCGCACGAAATCGGCCACGTCGTGCAGCGCCACATCGCGCGCGGCATGACGCAGCAGAACCAGAACGGCATGGTGATGCTGGCCAGCCTGGCCGGCGCGTTGCTGGCCGCGCTGGCCGGTGGCGGCGGCAACCTGGCGATGGGCGTGGCGGCGTTTGGCCAGGCCGCCGCCATCAATCGACAGCTGGGCTTTTCACGCGATGCGGAACGCGAGGCCGACCGGGCCGGTTTCCAGATGCTGACCAAGGCGGGGTACGACGCCGAGGGCATGTCCCAGATGTTCTCGCGGCTGATGAATGCGTCGCGCCTGAACGAAGGGGCCGGCGGCGGTTCATGGGCCAGCACCCACCCTTTGTCCATCGAACGGATGTCCGATGTCCAGAACCGGGTGCGGTCATTGCCGGCTTCGCGCCATATCGACAGCGACGATTTTTGGTACGTGCGCGCCAAGATGCGCGTGGTGCAGGGGCGCGACGCCGTCAGCCTGCGCTCGGCCGGGCAGCAATTGCAGGACGAGGCGCAAGCGCTGTCAGGGGTGCGGCAGTCGGCCGCCTATTACGGGCTGGCCCTGCAAGCGTTCCAGCGCAACAACCTGGCTGAGGCCGACCGGTACTGGAACCTGGCCACCGCAAATGGGCGCAATTCCGCGCAACTGGCCAAGCTTAGCGTCGACATTGCGCTGGCGCGCAAGGACACCGCCCGCGCCGTGGAGTTGGCGCAGGCCGCCGCCAAGCGCTGGCCGGACCAGCGGGCGCTGGGTATCGGCTATGCGCAGGCGCTGCAAAGCAACGGCCGCCATGCCGAGGCGCAGGATTATCTGCGCGCCAAGATCAAGCAATGGGGCAGCGACGAACCCAGCCTGTATCAGATGCTGGCGCAAAGCGAAGAGCGCAACGGCAAGCCCGTGCAGGCGCGCCGAGACCTGGCGCGGTTTTATGTCATGACCGGAGCGTTCGCCGCCGCCGAGTCGCAGCTACAGCAGGCGCGCGGCCTGTCGACCGACTTCTACGAGCAATCGCAGATCGACGTGCAGATCAAGGAAGTCAAAGACAAGCTGGCCGAAGAACGACAGCTGCTGGAACGCTTCAAATCGGGCTGATGGCGGGCGGCATGGCCTTAATGGCCGGAGTCATCCGGCCGCCGCTTGTGCCAGCGGCCAACTACTGCCGCGCTTACCGCTACAGCTACAGGCCCGTTTCGAAGAAGCGGCCCAGCCGCTGGGGCAGCCAGTTCAGGTGTGCGGGAAATGCGCCGGTCGGAAAGCCGGCATGGCCGCCGTCGCTGGGCTGGTGCAACAAGATGGTTGGCGAGCAGTCTTCCGGCTTGGGCAGCGATGCCGCCGGAATGAAGGGGTCGTTGCGGGCGTTGAGCACCAGCGTGGGCACCGAGATCTTGGGCAGCCACGGCTTGCTGGACGCGCGCGTCCAGTAGTCCAGCGCATTGCGAAACCCGTGCATCGGCGCGGTGTAGGTGTCGTCGAATTCGCGCAGGTCGTGCGCATGCGCGATACGCATCACGTCGATCGCGCCAGGAAAACGGTGCGCCTTTTCCAATACCTTGTGCTTGAGCGTCTTCAGGAAATGCGCGGTGTATACGCGCCGGTTGAAGATGCCGGTGGACAGGGTCTTGCCGCAGGCGACCAGGTCCAGCGGCACGGAAACGCCTGCCGCGGCGGTCAGCCAGGTGGTGTCTTCCTGGTGTTCACCCAGGTATTTCAATAGCGCATTGCCGCCCAGCGACACGCCCACCGCATGCCAGCGCGCATGCGGAATGCGGTCGCGCACGGTCTTGAGCAGGAAGCCGACTTCAGCGGAATCACCCGAGTAATACGCGCGTGCCAAGCGGTTGGGCACGCCCGAACAACCCCGAAAATGCGCGATGACGACGATCCAGCCGCGCGCGCGGAAATAATGAGCAACGGACTGGGCGTAGCGGCTGTTGCTGCCGCCTTCCAGGCCATGGAACAGGATCAGCGCGGGGGTGTCGGGCGTTTGCGGCAGCGACTGCCAATCGGGTGCCGTCATCCATCGCGCCGCGGCGGTCTTGCCATTGGCAACCGGCCCCTGTCCGCTGACAGGCGCACCGTCGGCAGCCTTGTGCGGAAACAGGCCGGGTCCGGTCCAGTCGAAGTCCACGAAATCGGTGTCGGGCGTGTCCACCCGGTCGCGCACGAAGGCGATTCGGTGGTATTGCGCGAACAAGGACGCGTAGACCGTCTGGCTGTCGCCTCCGGGTAACCAGGAGGGGACGGGGCATGGAGACGAGTCAAGACGAGCAGCGGCCAACTAAAAATCCACCCGATTCAATGCAGCATGTCGGGTACGTCGTGCAAGTCGAGCACCCCGGCTTCCGTGGGCGCCGACGACGAATGATGCATGACCATGCGCCATCCGGTTGGACCCTTGTGGTAGATGTTCGTGGCGTAGCAGTTTGCAAACTGCGTGCCTTCGCGCGTGCGCACCGCCACCTGTTCAACCAGCACGTGCACCGCGCACATCATGCTGAGCATGACCAGCGGGCGCAGCGGACGGACATGCAGCGGCCCGTTGGACAGCACCTGCTGCCAGGAGTCGTGCACCGCCGAGTGGCCGACAATGCGCAGGCCCCCGGGGTGGATGCAGACGACTTCTTCGTCGTCGGCCCACACCTGCATCAGGCGGACGCAGTCCCCCTGTTCCAGGGCTTCGTAGAACGCGTGTTCGGCTTCTTCGGGGGTGGCAAACATAGGGCTGCGGTAACCGTGGCGTTGGGCGTCGAAGGCGGCTGGCTTAGTGGTGGCCGTGCAGCACCGTGCCGGCCTTCAGGCGATATTGCGCGCCGCAGTAGGCGCAGCTTGCAGAGCCGGTACGGGCCACGTCAAGGAAGACGCGCGGGTGCATGCTCCACAGCGGCGCCTTCGGGCCGGGACAGAAAACGGGCAGGTCTTCAGCGCCGACTTCAATGACTTCGTGAGCGTTCGGGACGGCGGCCGGGGCAGCGGTCATGGATCTTCCTGAATAAAAAAACCGATAAACGGCGGGTTGGGCAATGTGCGGCCGGTATTGAACCCACCGCGCGAATCACAACTGACTTAGCCAGTGATGGTACTTCGGGACGCGGCCATTCACCATGGCCGATTTTGCGCCGCGCCAGGCCCGACCAGCCAAGAATTTTCAGGCGCGTATTGTATCAAGCGACGAGGTTACAATACCGGCCTATTCGCGCACCGGCGTGGTGCCATTCGGCCCACGCAATCCGTAAGAGTTCCCATGTCGTCCTGTCCGAACCGCCAGGGGCCAGCCGTTGTCCTCTGAATCCGCGCTTTCTGAATCCGAAGATCCCGGCGCGGTGCGCCAGCAACGCCTGAACGCCTTTCGCGCCGGCGTGCACGCTATCGTGCCTGCGTTGATCGCCACGGCAACCTGGGGCTTGGTGACGGGGGTGGCGATGGTCAAGTCGGGGCTGACCGAATCCATGGCGTTGGCCATGACGCTCTTGCTGTACGCGGGCTCGGCTCAGTTGACGTCATTGCCGCTGATCGCCACGGGCGCACCGCTGTGGCTGATCTTCGCCGCCGGCTTTGTCGTGAACCTGCGCTTTCTGATTTTCGGCGCGGCCTTGCAGCCGTATTTCCGGCATCTGTCCTGGCCCAAGCGTTTGGGGCTGGGCTACTTCACCACCGATATGGGCTTCGTGCTGTTCATGCCGCGCTACGGCGATTCGGCCGAACGCGGCACGCGCGATCAACTCTGGTTCTTCCTGGGCACCATCGTGCCGGGGTGGCTGGTGTGGCAATCGTCTTCCATCGTCGGCATTTACCTGGGCACCATGGTGCCCACCGGCTGGTCGCTGGATTTTGCGGCGGTGCTGGCCCTGCTGGCGATTACCGTGCCGCTGGCCAATTCCAAGCCGATGCTGGTGTCCATGCTGGCCGCCGGCGTGGTGGCCTGGACGGGGCAGGTGCTGCCATTGCGGCTGGGCTTGGCCGCGGCCGTCATCGCGGGCGTCGTGGCCGGCATGTGGGCCGAACGATTCTTCAAGGCGCGTCCATGACCCTCTGGCCCTCCGAGATCTACGTCTATTCGGCGATCCTGTTGCTGGCCCTGTGCAGCGTCCTGACGCGCGCCGGCTTCATGCTTTTCGGCGATTACATTCCTTTGCCCGATGGCGTGCGGCGCGCGTTGCGCTATGCGCCCGCCGCCGCGCTGACCGCCATCGTTGTGCCGGACCTCTTGCCTTGGAAGGCGGGCTTGGGGCCGGTGTTCGATTACAAGCTGGTGGCCGGTCTGGTCGCCATCCTGGTTTTTCTCCGCACCCGTAGCGCGGTGCTGGTGATCGTGGTCGGCATGCTGGTCTTGTGGGGGCTGCGCTGGCTGGCCGGCTGATGTTCGGCTTTCGATCATGATTAGTCCATCTGGTGGACAGTCTAAACCGGCTGGAAGCGGGCGTGCCCGTTGTCTGGCGGTGTTGCCGTACCCGTCTGAAACCACTCTTTGATGTTGTGGTAGGGCGCCTGCGCTAAAATCCACGTTATCCACAGCAATCCGGGCCTGGTACTGCCCTCATAAGTATCGAATCCCGAATGCGCCCGCTGGCCTGCAAGGCAGGGTGCCGATTGCCCGCGAAGCCGAATCCGCTTCGCGGCGATTTGCGTGCCGTCGCGATGCGACCACGCGTATTCAGATTGCCCCGATGCATATGTAGTGCAGTGCATGTAGCACTCTCGTTTTGTTCTTTTTCACTGGTCCCGGTATCTGCCAAACCCTGATGACTGAATCCACTCAATCCGTAGCACCCCCCGCCGACGCGCCCGCGCCGACGTTTGCCGATTTTGGACTGCACCCGCTGCTGCTCCAGTCCATCGCCGAAACCGGCTACACCATTCCGACGCCCATTCAGGCGCAAGCCATCCCCGTCGTGGTGGAAGGGCGCGACGTCATGGGCGCCGCCCAGACCGGCACCGGCAAGACGGCCGCGTTCACCGTGCCCATCCTGCACCGCCTGATGCCGCTGGCTAACACCAGCGCCTCGCCCGCGCGCCACCCGGTGCGCGCGCTGATCCTCACGCCCACGCGCGAGCTGGCCGACCAGGTGTTCGAAAGCGTCAAGCGCTACAGCAAGCAAACGCCCCTGCGTTCCGCCGTGGTGTTCGGTGGCGTGGATATCGGTCCGCAAAAAGAAGCGCTGCGTCGCGGCTGCGAAATCCTGGTGGCCACGCCCGGCCGCCTGCTGGACCACGTCGAACAAAAGAACGTGAACCTGAGCCAGGTCGGCATCCTGGTGCTGGACGAAGCGGACCGCATGCTGGACATGGGCTTTCTGCCCGACCTGGAACGCATCATCCGCCTGCTGCCCGCGCAGCGTCAGGGCCTGCTGTTTTCGGCCACGTTCAGCAACGAAATCCGCAAACTGGGCCGTTCGTACCTGAACCAGCCGGTCGAGATCGAAGTCGCGGCGCGCAATGCCACTGCCACCACCATCACGCAGATCGCCTACAAGATGTCCAGCGACGCCAAGCGCGCCGCCGTCGTGCATCTGGTGAAGTCGCGCGGCCTGAAGCAGGTGATCGTGTTTTCGAACACCAAGATCGGCACGGCCCGGCTGGCCCGCGAACTTGAACGCGATGGCGTCAAGGCCGAATCGATTCACGGCGACAAGACCCAAGCCGACCGCATGAAGGCGCTGGAAGCCTTCAAGGCCGGCGACCTGGAAGTGCTGGTGGCCACCGACGTGGCCGCGCGCGGCCTGGACGTGGCCGGCGTGCCTTGCGTCATCAACTATGACCTGCCGTACAACGCCGAAGACTACGTGCACCGCATTGGCCGGACCGGCCGCGCGGGCGCATCGGGCGAAGCCATTGCGCTGTTCACGCCGGATGAAGAACGCTTCCTGCTCGACATCGAAAAGCTGATCAAGCGCGAAGTGCCGCGCGGTACGCTGGACTTGCCGGCCGACGCCGTGGCGCGCAGCCATCGCCGCAGCGAAGACCGCCCGTCGTCCTCTTCCTCGTCCTCGCGCGAGGGGCGTGAATCAAGCCGTGAAGGAAGCCGTGGCGACCGCGGTGGCCGTTCATCCGATCGCCGCTCGGGCTACACGTCAGGCGGCTCGCGCCAACCGGTGGATGATTTCTTCCTGAAGCCCTACGAGCCCTCGGCGTCGTCTTCGTCCGAGCAAGAGCCCGCGCCCAAGAACGACAGCGGTTCGTCGTCGCCCAAGCGCCAGGTGGCAGTGTTGCTGGGCGGCTCGCGCAAGAACTGATCGCCGCCCCGCGCCGCATAAAAAAACCCGCAACGCCGTTTGGCCTTGCGGGTTTTTTTGTCGGTGCCGGGAATCAGGCGGCTAGCAGTTTTGGCAGATCGGGTAATTCGGAACTGACTGCCGGGCTGTTCGCGTCCACGCTTTCAATCAAGCGTTCCAGATGGCCGATGTGCGGCAACATGGGGCCATAGAACACCACGCGCGACCCGATTTGCACCAGCAGAGTCGGGAAGTTCTCGACATCGATATCGCCCAGCAGTTCGGCATGGTCTTCGATGTCTATCCAGGCGAACACGTGCTGCGGCAGGGCGTCTGCCAACGCTTCAAGCTTGGGCTTGTACTGTTCGCAGGTGTCGCACCAGGCCGCGCAGAAGCAGGCGATGAGCCAGGTGTCGGGGGTTGCGCTTAGCCGCGCGCGCAAGGCGGCCAGGTCAGAGCCGGGTACGAGTAGAGACATGTGAGCAGATCGGGGCGTGTTTGACTATCATACCCGGGATGTCCACCCCCCTTTTTCAAGCTCTTATGACCGCTTTACGCCCCGATACCGCCGCGCCCGGCAATGGCCGATTCTCTGGCGCCGGCACGGGCGCCGTCAGCGTTGGCCAGGCGTTCAAGCGCGCGCTGGTGTCGCAATGCCATCCGACGATGCTGTTCGCGGTGCTGCTGCCATTCCTGATTGCGCTGGTTGGCGCGTTCCTGTTGCTGTATCTGTTCTGGACGCCATTGACCGACTGGCTGCGCGCCGAGGTGTCCCACTGGGACATGGTGAATCGCGCCGACGAATGGATGATCGCAATGGGCCTGTTTTCGCTCAAGATCTATCTCATCCCCGTCATTGCCGCCGCCATTTTGCTGCCCGTGTCCGGCATCCTGGGCCTGGCCATTGCCGCTGTTTTCGTGATGCCGCTGGTGCTGCGCCACGTGGGGCAGCGCGAATATGCCAGCGTGACGCCGCAGGGCAAGTTCTCGACGGCGGTCAGCGTATGGAACGCCATCTGGGTATCGGCCGCCTTCGCCGCCGGCTGGGTGCTGACGCTGCCCTTGTGGCTGGTGCCGCCCATGGCGATCATCCTGTCGATCTTCTGGTGGGCCTTTGCTTTTTCGCGGATGATGCGCGTGGACGCCATCGTGGAACACGCCAGCCCCGAAGAACGCAAGCTGATCCTGGAACGCAACAACGGCGGCTTCTGGACCATCGGGCTTATTTGTTCACTGCTGAACTTGCTGCCGCCCGCCTGGATTATCCTGCCGGTGTTTTCGGCGCTGGTCTACGCGCACTACGGCCTGGAAGCGCTTCGGCGTTTGCGCCAGGATCGTGTCATCGAAGCCTGACCGGCATTTAACCCTTACCGTTTTGGAACTGGACATGGCCGCAGAATCCGCCGCCCGTCGCATCGGTCTTATCATCGTTGGCGACGAAATCCTCTCGGGCCGCCGTCAGGACAAGCATTTTTCAAAGGTCGTCGAGCTCCTCAGTGCTCGCGGCATGCAACTGGGTTGGGCCGAATTCCTGCCCGACGACCGCGACACACTGGTGGCGGCCTACAAGCGCAGCTTCGCCACGGGCGACGTCGTGTTCTCCTGCGGCGGCATCGGCGGCACGCCTGATGACCACACCCGCCAAGCCGCCGCTGCCGCGCTGGGCTTGCCATTGGCGCTGCACCCGGAGGCCGAGCAGGCGATTGCGCTGCGCACCGCCGAAATGGCGGCCAAGGGGCAGGGCACGGCCGACATGAGCGCGCCCGAAAACCAGCAGCGCCTGCAAATGGGCGTGTTTCCGCAAGGCTGCGAGATCGTTCCCAACCCGTACAACCGCATCCCGGGCTTCTTCATCCACGACCACACCTTCGTACCCGGCTTTCCCGTGATGGCCTGGCCGATGCTGGAATGGACCCTGGACACGCGCTATCGTGCGCTGCAACATGTGCGCGCCCATGTCGAGCATTCTTTCCTGGTGTTCAGCATGCCCGAATCGCGCATTACGCCGGCTATGGTCAGCGTGGAAAGCCGCTGGCCCGACGTGCGCGCCTTCAGCCTGCCCAGCGTGGGCGAAGCGGGCGGAACGCCCCATATTGAGCTGGGCGTCAAAGGGGAACCGGCGGCCGCCGCCGAGGCGCTGGAGTTCCTGCGCGCCGAGGTGCTGCGCCTGGGCGGAAAGCTTGCGCCGCCCGCCGCGGCTTGATCTCGTCGCAAAAAAGCCATTGCAAAATGGCGTCTTAAATTTCACAATACGGGAAAGAACTGTTTGCTGCGTTGCCGCAAGGCCGGTCTTTTACGGCGTTGCGGCGCGAGCCTACCTCCCCCTATGCCCCGTCTGACGACACCCCGCACTCCCCTGGACGCCGAGACCGAAGGTGCGTCCGGCCACCCCATCGCCATTCAGGTCATCGAGCGAGCCATGCGCCTGCTCGACGCCCTGGCCGCGCAGCAGGACCCGGTCACCCTCAAAGAATTGTCGGCCACCACCGGCCTGCATGCCTCGACCGCGCACCGCATCCTGAACGACCTGGTCGTGGGACGCTACGTTGAACGCGTGGACAACGGCCTGTATCAGCTGGGCATGCGCCTGCTGGAATTGGGGTCGCTGGTGAAAGGGCGGCTGAACGTTCGCGAAGCGGCCATTTCCGCCATGCGGTCCCTGCACAAGCTAACGGGGCAGACCATCAACCTGTCGGTCCAGCAGGGCGACGAAATCGTCTATATCGACCGCGCCTGGAGCGAGCGCTCGGGCATGCAGGTGGTGCGTGCCATTGGCGGCCGTGCCCCGCTGCACCTGACCTCGACCGGCAAGCTGTTCCTGTCCACCGGCGATGCGCGCCAAGTGCGCGCGTACGCGCTGCGCACCGGCCTGGCCGGCCATACGCGCAACAGCCTGACCGACCTGGATCGCCTGGAACGTGAACTGGCGTTGGTGCGGCGCCATGGGTACGCCCGCGACAACGAAGAACTGGAACTGGGCGTGCGTTGCATCGCAGCCGGCATTTTTGACGATACCGGCAAGCTGGTGGCGGGGCTGTCCATCTCGGCCCCGGCCGAACGCTTGCAGGACGACTGGATTCGCGCGCTGGTCGATACCGCCGCCAGCATTTCCGAGGCGCTGGGCTACGAACCCTCGGTGTCCACCGGGTTCAACGGCTTGGGCATGGCGGCGGAAGCCTTGCGGCCCTGAGCAGTCCGCGCCCGCGCCGGTCCGGACCATGAAAAAAGCCCCTTTCGGGGCTTTTTTACCATTCAGCCAGGGTCGGCCGTCAGCGTCAGCTTATTGCTGCTCGACGCCTGCCTTCTTGAACAGCTCGGCCCATTGCGGAACCTGTTGCTTGACCTTGGCCTCAAGTGCCTGCGGGTTGGCTTCGGCCGTCAGCACCGTGGCACCAAGCTGCTTCATGCGTTCCTGGAACTTCGGGTCGGCCAGGCCGGCCTGCAGGCTCTTGATCAGCTTGTCCACCACCGGCTTGGGCGTGCCCTTGGGCACCCACATCCCGTGCCAGATGCCCACTTCGAAACCCTTGTAGCCGGATTCGTCCATGGTCGGCAGCTTGTCCAGCGTGGGCACGCGCTTCAGGCTGGTCACGGCATAGGCCTTGACCTTGCCGCTTTCGATCTGCTGCGTCGTGTTGGTGGTCTGGTCGCACAGCAGGTCGACCTGCTTGCCCAGCAAATCGTTCATGGCGGGCGCGGTGCCCTTGTACGGAATCGTCAGCAGCTGGACGCCCAGCGCTTCCACCAGCATGGTGCCGCACAGGTGGCTGGCCGCGCCGATGCCGGCGTTGGCCAGCGAGACCTTGTCCTTGTTCTGTTTGACGTATTCGGCCAGTTCCTTGATGTTGTTCGGCGGGAAGTCCGAACGCGCGATGATGGTCATGGGCACGTCGACCACCAGGCCGATGGGCTCGAAGCTCTTGTACGGGTCGTAGCCGGGGTTCTTGTACAGGGACGGCGCCGTGGAGAAGCCGGCGTGCATCAGCAGAATGGAATAGCCATCGGGCTGGGCGCGCGCAACCTGCGTGGTGCCGATGGTGCCGCCGGCACCGCCCTTGTTCTCAACCACGACCGTCTGTCCCAGGCTCGGCCGCATGGCTTCGGCCAGCGATCGGGCGACGTTGTCGGTCGGGCCGCCTGCGGCGAACGGCACCACCATATTGATGGGGCGTTCCGGAAATTCCGCTTGGGCGGCGCCAGCCGCGAACATGGCGCTGGCCGCGAGCAGGGCCGTAAGCGTGCGGGGAATAAAGGTCATGAAGTCTCCAATTGCAGGGTTTTGCTTGCTGCGATTTAGTTTTTGGCCGCTGACTTATGGATTGTTTTTTCTGTCATCAGCGTGAAAGCAGTTTAGAAAAGAATTGATACGCCGTCATGTCGGGTTTTTCCCGAAGCAGGGCAAAACCTTGTTCTGGATCAATGGCGTGCACGCGGCTGCACCGTTAAAGTGCAAATACTTGTTGCGTTGCACAAAAACTGCTTGACAGCAATTTGTGGCAGTCTAGAATGTGAATTGTGCAGTGCATCAAACGGGCCGGCGGTAGCTTGTAGTACCAGTTTCCGCGCACGTTCCTATTTCTCGTCGCAGACACCAATCCTTCTTGCCGGAAAGCTTCCGGCTACCCCTAAAGGAGCATTCTATGAGCGCAATTCCGCAGCAAGTCCTGGATCGCCAAAAGGCAAGCATCAACACTTTTGTGGCTGCCCAGTCCGCCGTTTTCGCCGGCTTTGAAAAGCTGGTTGAGCTGAACATGAAGGTTGTGCGCGCCACGCTGGATGAAGTCGCCCAGAAGTCGCAACAAGCCTCTGAAGTCAAGGATCCGCAGGAAGCCGCCGCGTTTGCGTCGGGCCTGCTGCAGCCGGGCGCTGAAAAGGCCATGGCTTACACCAAGCACGTGTACGACATTGTTGCCGGCGTGCAGGGCAGCCTGGTCAAGCTGACCGAAGAGCAAATCGCTGAAAGCCAGCAGCAACTGAGCGAAGCCGTCGACCAACTGTCGAAGAACGCTCCGGCTGGTTCGGAAAGCGCCGTTGCCCTGATCAAGTCCTCGCTGGCCACCGCGACCAGCGCCTACGACTCCGTGACCAAGGCTGCCAAGCAGGCCGCTGAAGTCGCCGAATCGAACCTGAATGCCGCCGCCAACGCGACCTTCAAGGCTGCGACGGATGCTGCCGACGCCGCCACCAAGGTTGCCAGCCGTAGCCGTCGCACCGCCTGAGTCCTGGCGCGCGATGCTGCGCAAATCGCAGTAATGTAGTACTGTTGAGTGACAGAGCAGAGCTGGAATTAGGGCCACCCACCGGGTGGCCCCTTTTTTTTGTCCCGCATCTTGCGCTGCGCGCCGCGAGCGTGGGGAGGCAGCGTTCAGCGCTTTGCCGTAGCCCGCACGCATTCGGCCACCAGGGCGGGGCCCCGGTAGATCAAGCCCGTATACAACTGCACGGCGTCCGCGCCGGCGTCCATCTTTTCGCGGGCCTGTGCGCCCGACAACACCCCGCCCACTCCGATAATCGCCAGGCTGTTGCCCAGCTGAGCCTTCAGGCGGCGAATCACTTTCAATGACAGCTCGTGCACCGGCGCGCCCGACAGGCCGCCGGCCTCTTCGGCATGCGCCTGACCGGTGACCGCATCGCGCGACAGCGTGGTGTTGGTGGCGATGACGCCGTCAATGCCATGGCGGGGCAGCGTGTCGGCGATGGCGTCGATCTGTTCTTCGGTCAGGTCGGGGGCGATCTTTACCGCCATGGGCACGCGGCGCTGGTGCTGGTCTTCCAGCGCACGGCGCTTGTCGGCCAGTTGCGCCAACAAGGCAGAGAGCTCGTCCCCGCTTTGCAGCGCGCGCAAATTCTTGGTGTTGGGCGACGAAATATTCACCGTCACGTAATCGGCATGCGGGTACACGCCCTCCAGCCCGATCAGGTAGTCATCAGCGGCGCGCTCGATCGGCGTGTCCGCGTTCTTTCCGATATTCAGGCCCAGGATGCCGCCTTGCTTGCGCCACTGGCTGCGCTGCACGTTCGCCAGGAACGCGGGCAGGCCCTGGTTGTTGAAGCCCAGCCGGTTGATCAGCGCGTTGGCGCGCGGCAAGCGGAACATGCGCGGCTTGGGGTTGCCGGGTTGCGCGCGAGGCGTCACGGTGCCGACTTCAATGAAACCAAAGCCCAGGTTACCCAGCGCGTCGATATAGGCGCCGTTCTTGTCCAGGCCCGCCGCCAGCCCGATGGGGTTGGCCAGCCGCATGCCCATCAGCGTGCTAGGCGCCGAGGGCTGCGCACGCATCAGCTTGCGCGTCGCGCCGCATTCATAGGCGCGTTGCAGGCCCGACAGCGTGACTTCGTGGGCGGTTTCCGCGTCCATGGCAAAAAGCGCCGGGCGGGCCAGGGGGTAGGCGTGGAAGAGGATAGACATGGGGCGGAATTGTAGAGCCAATTTCGCCGCGCTTGCCGCAATCGGGCCGCGCACCGTACGGCACGATCAAAGGGACAGGTAGTCCTGATTCCGCCATTCCCCGTCGACAAGAAACTGCGCGGGTTGGAAGCTGGACTTGTAAGACATCTTGCGGCTTTCGGCGATCCAGTAGCCCAGGTACAGCCACGGCAGGTTCAACGTGCGGCACTGCTCGATCTGCCACAGGATGCTGTAGGTGCCCAGGCTGCCCTCGATATCGGGGTCGTAAAAGGTATAGACCGACGACAGCCCGTCATCCAGCACGTCGATGATGGACACCATCATCAGCACACCGTCCGCGTCGCGAAATTCAACCAGCCGCGTGTTGACCCGGCTGGTCAGCAGAAACTGCGCATATTGCGTGCGGCTGTCCTCGTCCATGCCGCCGCCCGGATGCCGGCCTTGCTGGTAGCGCGTATACAGCCGGTAGTGCTCGGGCGACCACGCCAATTCCGCAACGAACGACTGCAACGATTGGTGATCGCGCCACGCCCGCCGCTGGCTGCGGTTGGGGGCAAAGCCCGACGTGTCGACACGCACCGGCACGCAGGCATGGCAGTTGTCGCAATGGGGACGGTACGTGAACAGACCGCTACGGCGAAAGCCCTGTTCGACCAGTTGGGAATAGGTGCCCGCGTTGATCAGATGCCCGGGCGCGGCAACCTGCGACCGCGCCTGGCGGCCCGGCAGGTAGCTGCACGGGTAAGGCGCGGTTGCATAGAACTGCAGCGTGGAGAAGGGAAGTTCTTTGAGCTGGCTCATGGGGAAGTGCGCATCGCGCGGTACGTCCGCGACGCGATGGCTACATATTAACGCTTAAGTGGCGTTGCATCGGACGCTGAATCCCGCGTCGGTTCCGCTGCCTGGTGGGATGTGGAACGGGTCGCGGGCAACAGGCGGCCCAGGCTGTCCAGCGTGCCCGGCGCCCAGAAAATCGGAGGCTGGGCGGTAGCCCGGCGTACATGTTGCAGGAACTGCGCGCGCGGTATCGGGCGTGCGCCCAGGCTGGCCAGATGCTGGGTCTGCTGCTGGCAATCGATGCGCTCGACGCCTTGCGCGGCCAGGTAGCGAACCAGGTACGCCAGCGCGATCTTCGACGCGTTAGGGGCGAGCGTAAACATGGATTCGCCAAAGAACATGCGCCCCAGGCTGATGCCGTACAGGCCACCGGCGAGCTCGCCATCGATCCAGGTTTCGATGCTGTGCACGTAGCCCGCCCGGTGCCATTCGGCATACGCCTGCTGCATGGCGGCGGTGATCCAGGTGCCCGGTTGGCCGTCACGCGGCGCGGCGCATTGCGCCATGACCCTCGAAAACACCGTGTCGACACGCACTTGCACGCGCGGCTGGGCGTCGATTTCCTGCGCTGCGATCTGCCGCAGCAGCTTACGCAGCGAATGGGACGGCGAAAAATCCTTGGTGGCCAGCACCATGCGCGGGTCGGGGCTCCACCACAGCACGGGCTCGCCTTCGGAATACCAGGGAAAGATGCCGTTCGAGTAAGCCTGGATCAGCCTGTCCATCGACAGGTTCGCGCCCGCCGCAAGCAGGCCGTCGGGTTCCGTCAGCGCATATTCCGCTGGCGGAAACGGGGTGTCGACGGCAAGCCAGGGCAGCTTCAACGGTGCGATTCTAGGGTGTAGTGATGGGGCACGAACGCGCCTTGGCGTCGGTCGTCGAAGTAGTGTTGCAAGGTCGTTACCACCGTGCGAAACGCCAGGTCGTCCCAGGGAATGTCGGCTTCGTCGTACCAGCGGGCTTCCAGGCTTTCGGGGCCGGGGTCCAGTTCGGGGCCTAGCGCCTGGGCCAGATAGAACACGTGCACCTGGTCGATCTGCGGCAGGTCGATCATGGTGTAGAGCTCGCCAAGCTGAATGCGCGCGCCGGACTCTTCCAGCGTTTCGCGGGCCGCGCCTTGTGCCGTGCTTTCGCCCAATTCCATGAAACCCGCCGGCAGCGTCCAGGTGTTGTAGCGCGGTTCGATCGCACGGCGGCAGAGCAGTACGCGGTTTTCCCACACGGGCACCGTGCCAACCACCAACCGCGGGTTCTGGTAGTGGATCGCGCCGCAGTGATCGCAGACGTCGCGCTCACGGTTGTCGCCTTCCGGCACCCGGCGGGTGATGGGCGTGGCGCACTGGCTGCAAAAAAGCGAACGGCGGGGGGCGGGGAAGTATTCGATGGACGGTTTCGCGGTCATGGGTAGGATTCTAACGGCTGCGGCGCGCCGTGGCGCGTCCCCCTGGGGTGGCCGGCGCAATGCCGCCAAACCGCTCTTCAAGATGCTCGACAAAAGAGCGGACCTTGGGCGACAGGAAGCGGCGATGCGGATAGATGGCGTACATGGAGATGGGTGTGTGCGCATAGTCGGCCAGCAAGGCCACCAGGCGCCCCGCGCGAATGTCGTCGCCGACCAGGAATTCGGGTTGCAGGATAACGCCGTGGCCCGCCAGCGCCGCCGTGCGCAGTACATCGCCGTTATTGGCGCGCAGCGCTGCGTTCACCCGCACCAGATGCGTCACGCCGTCCTTCTCGAAATGCCATTCATTGCCGGTGCTGGCGTAGGAATAGTGCAGGCAGCGATGCTGCTTCAAGTCTTCCGGGGTGGTCGGCGTGCCGTGCTGCTTCAGGTAGGCCGGCGCCGCGCAGACCAGCAACTGCTGAGGCGCCAGCGGGCGCGCAACCAACGATGAATCCTGAAGCGGACCGATGCGCACCGCCACGTCGTAGCCGTCCTCGACCAGATCCACCACGCGGTCGTTCAGGTCCAGGTCGATGATGACGTCGGGATAACGTTGCAGGTATTCGGCAATGGCGGGGCCCAGGTGCAGGATGCCGAACGACACGGGCGCGCTGACGCGCAAACGGCCGCTGGGGCGCTGGCCTTCGGCCTGTAGCGACAGCTCCAGGTCGGCCACTTCCGCCAGGATCGGCCGGACGCGCTCGTAGAAGGCGCGCCCCGCGTCCGTCATGCTGAGTTTGCGGGTGGTGCGGTTCAACAGGCGCACGCCGTACTTCTGTTCCAGGTAGGCGATCTGCCGCGTCACGACCGAACGCGCCTGGCCCATCTTGTCGGCGGCTGCCGCGAACGAGCCAAGCTCGACGACCTTGGCGTAGGTCTGCATGGCGGTGTGAGTGTCCAAGATTGTTTCCTATCGGGGAACAATAATTTGCAATTCTGCCTATTTATCTTTGTTTTTGGAATCGTAAGAATGGCGGCCTGATGCATCGTCCGGTCTTGGACGATCCGCGCTACCCAGAAGGATTTGCCATGATCGATACCCGTACCGCTCCCTATGCCGCGCTGTTGCTGCGCGTGGCGCTTGGCGTCATGTTCCTGGCCCATGGCCTGACCAAGCTGCTGGTCTTCACGCTGCCCGGCACCGCCCAGTTCTTCGCCAAGATCGGCTTTGCCGGCTGGCTGGCCTATCCGGTCACGTTCTTTGAAGTGGGCGCGGGCGTGCTGCTTATCCTGGGCATCGTGCCGCGCTGGGTGGCGGCCATCGCGGTGGTGCAGTTGTTCGTGGCGTCGACCGTGCACTTTGGCAATGGCTGGGGCTTTGGCAACGCGGGCGGCGGCTGGGAATATCCCATCTTCCTGACCGTGGCGGCCGCCGCGCTGATGCTGCTGGGCGATGGCAAATTTGCCCTGGTCAAAAGCGGCCGGGGCTGATTCCCGCAACGCCTTGTGTTGCCAGTAGCCGCCCCGTGTTGCCCCGCCGCAGTTCTGGCGCTACGCGGCCGGATTTGGCTCGAAGCCCAGGCGGCGCGCCACCTCCTGCCGCGTGATCGCGCGCAGCGGCGCGGGGGCGTAGACGCCCGGCCATGACACGGTGATCTCAGCGTCAGGCGCCAAGCTTGCCAGGGCGTCCAGGACCGGCGCGCCGTCTCCGGTCGACAGTTTTTCCAGCAGGGCGGGCAGATCACGGTCCAGCACTAGTCCGGCGCCCGCCGGCGTGGACGCATATAGCTGGCCGCCATCGTCCAGCCACCAGGCGCTGACGACGTCGACCGCCGCATCCGTGTGCGTGCGCAACCCGTGATTGTCGTCGTTCAGGCGCAGCACGAAGGGCGCGCCATCCAGCCGCACGAACACGCGTTGCGGGCCGTTCTGGAAAAACCAGCGGCCCGCGTCATCGTGTTCATAATTCCGATTCATGAAATCCAGGATCTGGGCATTGGTGATGGATTCGCCCGGCCCGCCTTGCGCAGCCTGCCCCTGCGGATGCAGTCGCCAACGCCCACGCCCGTCCAGCGACAGCCAGCCATACACGGCCGGCACGTTGGGCCAGCGGGCAATGGCGTCCTTCACCGATTGATCCATGTTCAGGGCCGGATGATGATTGAAGGCGGGGTGATGACGATGGCAGGCGCGGGCATCGGCATCACGACCTGCGGCGCGGCGTAATAGCCTTCGCGATAGTCATCGCGGCACTTGCGCTTTTCCTGATATTCGCCGTTGCGCTTCCATTTGCGCTCGACCTTGCACGCGCCATCCCAGTACTTTTCTTTGTACTCACGCCCATGGCGATGATGATGGCGGTCGGAGTCGGCTTCGGCCGCTATCGGCGCCAACGTCAACATCGCGGCGGCGGACAGGGCAAGCACGGGGGAACGAGCGCGAAAATTCAGAATGCGGTGCATAGTGTCGACGTCAATGGAAAACGGCGTCACCTTAGCAATCATTCGATTGTCAGCGCGTAGGGATGCGTAACGAGATGCTGGGGGGAGGGGGGGAAAGATGCTGGAGGCGCAAGCCGGAATCGAACCGACGTACACGGATTTGCAATCCGCTGCATAACCACTCTGCCATTGCGCCAGCACTTGCAAGAAAAAAGGAAGCGCGGTGTTGGCCGATGCTTCCTTCTTGTATTTGGAGCGGGAAACGAGTCATGCACTAGAGCGCTAAGTCTCTGTTTCCCAATCACTTTCTCCACTGTGGTGATCAGCGAAGAACTCAATTATAGCCTTGTTTTTCGCCCTCGGCAACAAAGTTCATCCAACCACTTCCACCAGCGTCCAAGGATGATCCATCCACCCGTCGTTACGCCTGATGCGTCCAGCTGCTGAGCGGGTTCGCTATCGAACTCCAACTTGCGACGATCATGACTTGCGCTCGCTCCGCAGGCAGCGCGGGGTGGTGTCGCGTGGACTACCTGGCACCTGGACGGCTGTAGGACACAACCGCCGGCATCGGAACACCGCAAGTACTCATCTTTACATCGCTGCGGCTAACTTCGCCGGAGCGCAACGCGGCGCCAGTGTAGTGGCAGCCAGCCTCAACGAAGGCGTGCAGCAATCCGGTTCATCTGCTCGATCTCCGCGCGCTGGCCATCGGAAATCGCTTGGCATAGGTTGACGAGTTCCGGATCTGAGAGCTGCGCCTCGCGGCACATGAGGATCGCTCCCGAATGGTGCGGGACCATAGACGCGATGAACTGTCGATCGCCGATTCCGGTTTGAGCACGGGTAGCGGCAAAAGAACCGAGTGTGAGAACGGCAAACAAGCCGTACAGCACGAGATTGAGCCGCCGGTTTGGAAACATGCCGGGCATTGTCGCTAGCATGAAGATGCCCATTGGCGCCCACATAGTGACCGCCATGTAGAGCATGTTGAGATTGTTTCTGAAGTCCCTGGCGCCGTCGATCATGCTGAACATTACGAAGTACATGACGACGAGGCCCAACACCATGTTCACCCAGAACTTGGCGTATGGTCGGCCGTGCTTACCCATCTGACCGGATGTGTGATGTTGATGTTCATGGGAATGTTCAGCCATCTCCGTCTCCTATGTGCTGGGGCAACCTGGCAGGGTCACTGGTACTGCGGCAGATACTTTGTCGATATATCAGCATGTGGAGCGATGCATCACTAACCGCTGATTTCCAGTCCCCAACTGGACGTAGGGGCGTCGAACGCTTCAACTCGCTGGTCTTGAACCGTCTGGATATCAGACCATACCAAATCGGTCTTGATGGGCTTTGCGCCACCTATGACGCTGGTACCGTGAGCGCCAATATCGAGCTTGCGTCCTCATCGCTCGATGGGCCGGCAACTGATCGATTCTTGCATATCAAGCAAGACAAGGCCACCTGCGGCGGACGCCAATGGCCTCCTCCGCCTTCGCTTAGGGCATCGCCTCAAGCGTCCGTCGCAGGCCATAACGACACAACAGCCCTTGGGCAAGAAAGGAGCCGGTGATGTAGCGCACCCGAAAGGAGACGAAGACATGCACAAGGACATTTCAACATCAAAGGTGTTCTATCGTCCCATCGAGGCGGCCATCCGATGGGCTGGGTTGCTGCGGTATCTCCCGATGATCCTGGCCACGATCGCGTCACCGCGTGTCCTGCCTCGGTCGCTGAACTGCCCTCGATGGAATGAGTGCCGGCTGCACTCGGAACGTATCTATGACGGCATCCTCAACGGAGAGCTGCCCTACGGCAAGAACGGGATCACGCTCAATGATCCGAACCTGCTCAATTCTCTGGATCTGACTGTTCGCCATGTCGATCTAAAACGCTGGATGCGCACCCACTATCCCGAGCACCGGCCAGGATTTCTGTTCAGCCGTGGCGAACGCATGGCGCATCCTTTCATCACCATGGAAACAGGACAGGCGATCCTCGTGGAGCGGCTGGCCCTTCAGGCCGCGCTTGAACAAGCCCGACGTGAGATGCGAGAACTGCAGGAGCAGCACGACACGCTACTCAAGCAATCCTCGGTGCTGTTGGCATCCAAGCAATGCGAGATCAGCGAACGGGCGGAAACGACCTATCTCAACATCATTGGAGGGATGTTGACGCTGATGCTGAGCCAGTCGCCTTCAGGCGTGCCCTATTCCAGCTTCAAAACGCAGGAGGCCCTTGTCTCTGCATTGGTCGCCCACTACGGCGGCACCATGGGCATCACTGAGCGCACCTTAAACGGAAAGTTCGCCAACGCTAAGAGGTACGTTCGTAGCGCAAGCGCATGAGGTTATCCAGCTTGTATGTGCAATCGCGGAGATTGCATTTGCAATGTCTTTCCGCAGCCAGGTCTATTGAATAGAGGTCACGCCAACAAACGCCACCGAGCGTTCAGGAGTGACCGCCATGTCGCAGACCCCTGTACTCCCGCCGAACGAGCGCCGCATCCTGCGGCTCGATGAAGTCGAAGCGAAGTCCGGCTTCAAACGCGCCCACATCTACAACCTGATGAAGAAGCGCCAGTTCCCTCAGGCGCTGCGCCTGGGCGTGCGCGCTGTCGGCTGGGATTCGATCGAAATCGACCAGTGGATCGCCGAGCGCCTCAACCACCGGACCTGACCCGCTCTCCCGCGGACTTCCCATTCCCAGCCGGAGAGCGCCATGCAGGTCGTGTCCATCATTTCAACGAAGGGCGGCGTCGGCAAGACCACGACGGCCGCCAACCTGGGCGGGCTCGCCGCGGACGCGGGCCTGCGCGTGCTGCTGCTCGATCTCGACGTGCAGCCCACCTTGTCCTCCTACTACGAACTGACCCAGCGCGCGCCGGGCGGCATCTATGAGCTGTTGGCCTTCAACGAGCGCGACCTTGGCCAGCTCGTGTCCCGCACGATCATCGCGGGCCTGGACCTGGTGCTGTCCGACGACCACCGGGGCGAGCTGAACACGTTGTTGCTGCATGCGCCGGATGGCCGCCTGCGGTTGCGGCATCTGCTGCCAGCACTTGCTCCCCTCTACGACCTGGTGCTGATCGACACCCAGGGCGCGCGTTCCGTGCTGCTGGAGATGGCGGTGCTCGCCTCCGATCTCGCGCTGTCGCCCGTCACGCCGGAGATCCTCGCGGCACGCGAGCTGCGGCGCGGCACCATGCAGTTGCTCGAAGACATTGCGCCGTACCGGCACCTGGGCATCGAACCGCCGCCGCTGCACTTGCTCATCAACCGCGTCCACCCGGTGTCCGCCAACGCACGGCTGATCCAGCAGGCCTTGCGCGACCTGTTCCAGGACAGCGCCGGCATCCGCGTGCTCGCCACCGACGTGCCGGCCATAGAAGCGTATCCACGTGCCGCAACGCGCGGCCTGCCGGTGCATCGGGTCGAGCACCGCCAGCCGCCCGGCAGAGTCGCCCCTGCCGCGCTCGACACGATGCGCGCGCTCGCCAGCGAGTTGTTCCCGCAATGGCAGGACCGACTGGCTCAAGTATCCGGCCGCCCGCAGCGACCTCTTGATCCTGGGAGGCCCCATGGCGAACGCACATGAGCTGGCCCGCGGCCACAAGCGGCTGCGCGCCCTGATCGAGTTCGCGGTCGGTGAGGGCTGGCACGTCAAGCGCACGCCGGGCGGGCACCTCAAGTTCACCAAGGCCGGCTGCGCGGCGATCTACACGAGTTCGACAGCGAGTGACCACCGGGCCGAATTGAACGCCCGTGCGCAGATCCGCCGCGCCGAGCGAGAGGCCCGCATGGCGCCGGCCGGCGGTCGTGGGGACTGCGAGGGGTGCGGCCATGGCTGACATGACCTCGCAGGACATGGCAGGCAAGCTGCTCGCGGCCGGCTTCGAGCGCAGCGGCCCAGCGGCTACGGCCTTGAGCGACCCGATCGCGGACACGCCCATGGTCGTGACGCTGGACCAGTTGCGGCCCTACGACCATGACCCGCGCATGAAGCGCAACCCGGCTTACGAGGAAATCAAGGCATCCATCCGCGAGCGCGGCCTGGACGCGGCGCCGGCCATCACGCGCAGGCCCGGCGAGGACCACTACATCATCCGCAACGGCGGCAACACGCGACTGGCGATCCTGCGCGAACTCTGGTCGGAGACCAAGGAAGAACGCTTCTTCCGCATATCGTGCCTGTTCCGACCATGGCCGGAGCGCGGTGAAATCGTCGCGCTGACCGGGCATCTTGCCGAGAACGAACTGCGCGGCGGCCTCACGTTCATCGAGCGCGCGCTCGGCGTCGAGAAAGCACGGGAGTTCTACGAGCAGGAGAGCGGCGCCGCCCTGAGCCAGTCGGAACTGGCCCGCCGCCTGGCGGCCGATGGCTTCCCCGTCCAGCGGTCGCACATCACCCGCATGGCCGACGCGGTGCGCTACCTGCTGCCCGCCATTCCCACTGTGCTCTATGGCGGCCTGGGGCGCCACCAGGTCGAGCGGCTGTCGGTCATGCGCACGGCCTGCAAACGCACCTGGGAGCACTACGCCAAGGACCGTTCGCTGCCGCTGGACTTCGACAGTTTCTTTCAGGAGGTGCTGGCGCAGTTCGACACGCAGGGCGACGAGTTCGCGCCGCAGCGCGTGCAAGACGAGCTGATCGGCCAGATGTCCGAGCTGCTGGGCATCGGCTACGACGTGCTGGCGCTGGACCTGACCGAATCGGAAAGCCGCCACCGGGCGCTGGTCAGTGACCCGACGCCACCTGCGGCGCAGCCGGCGTTGCCTTCGCCCACCGCCGGCACGCCGACTCCGCCGGGCGCAGCATCGTCCATCGCCACGCCTGCAGCGGCGGCCGGTCCTCCACCCGCCAGCCCTCCGGCGTCCGAGCCCACCTTGCGCCACGACGACACGGCGGTTGGCGAAGCGGCCACGGGAAGCCAGCCGGCCGCACCGGGCGATCTGCTTCGCGAGCACATCGTCTCGCCAGCACCGACGACAGAACGGCTCCAATCGATCCAGCGCATGGTCGCCGACCAGTTGGGCGATGCGCTGCCGCCCGACTTCTCGGCGAGCGTGCTGCAGTCCATCCCGGTGCAACTCGGCGGACTCTATCCGATCTCCGACGTCTGGTACATCGACGCCGGCCTGGACACGCCCGATCGGCTGCGCATCCACATCGCGCAGTTCGCGCGCGAGATCGCCGGGGAGGCAGGCCTGGACGAGTGCATCGAGGATCGCGCCGATGGCATCGGGTTTGCGTGCCGCGCCCGCGGCCAAGCCCCGTCGCCGCTCGGCCGCGCGGTGCTGACGCTGCTCACTTCCCTGACGGGTCAGCCCGTCGCCGAAGCGGGCCTGGACGGCGCGCAGCTCGCCGCCGACCTGCCGACCCTGTTGCACGGCCAGAGCCAAGGCCATGGCAGCGGCGCAAGGCGCTTGAGCGACACGGCGTTGGTCAAGCTCTTTCGGCTGCTGCGCCTCGCCCGGCGTCTGCTGGACCTGGAAGCCGGCACCACGGCGCCCGGGACGTGAGCGAGGGAGGCCGCATGTCCACATCGCATCCGCTCAACCAGGCCGTGATTGCCCAGGCGCTGTATGACCTTCGCAACGGCCAACTGCGCCGCTGCAAGGCCATGGGCTTCGGCGAGGCCGAGCTGGATGCGCTCAAGCACCCCGCGCTGATCAGCGTGCTGGCCAACGCCAGCGTCTCGTGGTGCTCGGTCACGGTCAACCGCGAAGTGCTGCAGCGCCTGCTCAACCAGGCACAGGACGTGGAGAAGGAAATCGCCACGGTCGATCGCATGCTGCGGCTGGGGGCCAGCACGGAGATGGTCAGCCGCTTCTATGGCCTGACCCATCAGGAAGTCGCCCTGCGGCGGGAGATCCTCGGCCTGCCCAAGCGCAAGGGGCGCCACCCCGTCCTGGACGAGACCCAGGACACCGAACTGTGGCGGCAATGGAAAGCCGTGACCAGCAGCAGGAACGTCGATCTGGAGGACGAGACCTCGATTCTCGATGCGGCCATGGACCTGGCCGAGGGCATGTCGCTGCCGCTCTCGGTGGTCTGGGCCGCGATCAGGAACTGGGTCGATCAGGGATTGGGCTAGGCCATGGCCGTGGACGACACCGCCCCACGAGCCCAGCGCCCTGGCCCCATCGCACTCGCCGACCTGTTCGACGCTGCGCTGAAGGACCTCGCGCCCAAGTCCAGCTCTGGCGCTCCCGCGTCCCTGCCTGCTCCAACGCCCACGCCTCCTACGTCCGGCGACGCCTTCCTGTTCAGTGGCAATCGGCACGGGAGCGTGCCGCGGCGGCTGTTCCTCGACCGCCGCCTGACACCGCTGGAGCGCAACGCCTGGCAGGTGTTCCGATTGATGCTCAACGACGATGGCGTCACGGCATTTCCCACCTATGAGCAGTTGCGCCCCTGGCTGGCGTCGATGCCCTGCGCAGGCCAGGCCTCCCATGAGACCGTGGCGCGGGCGCTGACGCTGCTGCGCCTGACGCGCTGGCTGAGCCTCGTGCGACGACGGCGCGACCCCAAGACCGGTCGCATCCTCGGCAACCTCTACGTCCTGCACGACGAACCGCTGACGCCGTTCGAGGCGATGCAACTCGACGCCGACTACCTGGCCCTGGTCAGCCAGTCGCTGGGGCATTCGGCCAAGGCCGTCCAGGTGGTGGGACTCAACACCCTCCAGGAGATCGCGGACGACCCGATGCTGTCCGGACGCACCTTGCCGTCGCGGCTGCAAGTGCTCGCCGAGCGCCTGGCCGACCAGGGCATCACCGCCTCCGAAAGTTATCCACAGGAGGATGCGGTCCACGATTCCGAAGAAGGGCCCGCGAGCCTTCTTCGGAATGGCGATCGCCCATCTTCGGAATCCGAAGCAGGGCCGAAACCCGCGCCAGACGGCGCTCTTCGGAATTCGAAGCAGGACCGTACAGTACGTAGTAGTCATATTGATGAAGTACGTACTACCGCGCAGGCGCGTGCGCTGGGCGACCTGCAATGGCCCAAGCGCTTCGCGGAACTGAAGGCGGAACAGCAGGCCGGAGCCAAGATGGCGTTGCAGCAGGTGGACGCTGCCCTGCGGCAGGCCGTGCTGGACGAATGGGCCGCACGGTGCGGCAAGCATGGCATCCGCAACCCCGCCGGTTATCTGTTCGGCATCATCCAGCGCGCCATGCGCGGCGAGTTCAATGCCTGGGCCAAGCAGACCGGCCCGGCACCGCCAACACCATCGGCGGCGCGAGCGCCACCAACCGAGCCGCCGCGCAACGTCGTGCCGCCCGAGGTGGCCCGGCAGCACATCGAGCGCCTGCGCGATCTGCTGCGCAAATCCTGAGCACAGGGCTTGTCAAAGCCGTGAAGTAGATCTCCATGGCGGTCGGCAGAAACGGTCCCCTGGGGACGGCTGTGCGGTGAAGCGCCGGGCGACGGCGCGACATGCTGCGCAAAACCTGAGTAGAGCGCATGCAAGACCATGAAGCAGACCTCCATGGCGCTCAACGGAACGGTCCCCTGGGGACGGCTGCGCGGCGAAGGATCGTGTCGAACGGCAGCGCGACGTGCGGTGCAGCACGCATACCGTCAACAACCGAGGACGGGAACGCCGATGTGAGTGCCCATCTGCGGAGCGGTCCCCAGGGGACCGTTGCGCGCTGCGCCGCCAGCGCGCACAGAACCGGGGGTCGGCTCATTTCGGTTTGTTGACTGACTGCCTTCCGCTGCATGCGGATGCTGGCGGCTCCCTGTCCACCAGCGAGCGATCACCATGGCAACCAGCAACGAACCATTGCAACTCAACCTCGGCTCCCTGCGCAGCGCGATGTCGCTGACGCTGCACACCCACCACGCCTCGCGCATCTGGCATGGCCGCGCCGCCGCCGAGGGGCGACCGGGCATCGTCGGCCTGAACGGCTACATCGCCGTCATGAACAAGATGAAGCGCGGCTCGGAGCAGGACGACCCATACAGCGACTGGTGGATGCTTCGCATCGAAGACAAGCTCGACCAGACCAGGACCACGCTGCAGACGCTGCGCGACCAGGTGGACCAGGCCCTGGCCGGCGTGCCCGCCGCGTTGACCCTGGGCGAGAACCTCAACGTGCAGCCCGTCAAGCTTCCGCTGTTCGTCAATGCGCAGTTGGGCTTTGCCGCCGTCTATCTCCTGGCCGACTACGACGACATCGCGCGCAAGCTGATCCTCGCCCACCACACCGCGCTGATCGATCGCTCGACGTTGGAGCGCTGGCTCAACGAAGGTGCCCACGCGCTGCGCAGCCTGTTCAGCCTGGCCCAGCAATACCGCTACTCGGGCTGCACCCGCGACGACTTCGCGGCCAAGAACGCCGCAGCTCGGGCAGCATTGGAGAAGTTCGGCGAACTGCCGCAGGACGTGCTCGAAGGCATGCGCCGCTCGAAGTTTGCGCCGCCCGTCGTGCGCCGTGGTCTGCAACAGCGTGGTGATAGCGCTGCCGCAGCCGCATCTCCCACCGACGAAGGCGCTGCCGCCGATTCGGCCGAGGCCAAGTCCACAGCCGCCGGCGAGGACGAACCGGCATGAGCGACCCGAACCGCGAACCGCGCTACTTCCGTCGTCTGGAACAGCCAGCCTTCATGCGGCTGGAACACGCGGCCTCTCTAAAAGGCCTTTTAAAGCCTTTTAAAGGTAAAGGGGACTTCGAGGCCTGGGCCAGCCAGTGCTTCGCCATGCGCGACGAGTTGATTGCCCTGGCGCAGCGACAGGTGCTGCCACAGGCGTGCGGGCATCCCTTCCACCTGCTTCCCGTCGAGCTGGCCCAGCAGACCACTGGCGCAGGCACGACCTTTCTTCGCTGGCGCAAGCACGATCGATCGGCCATGGGCGTGGCGTTGTGGCAGGAGCTGATGGCGAGCCCCAGCACGCCGGTCAACCTGCTGCACGACCTGCACGAGATCGAACTGCAGCGCGTCATGCTGAACATGCAGATCAGCCTGCTGCACACCCTGGGCAGGCAAGCACAGGAATGCGCCAGCAAGGCCGCGCAGGCGGACAACACCTACCTGCGCCGGCTCGCGTCCGTTCCTGCCGCAGTGCGCGATCGGTGATTGCGCCTGCCATCCGAGCACGCGCCCGAGCCCAACGAGGCACGGGTATTTCAACCACCACGGAGATTCCAACATGAGCACACAATTCATCGGCGAGGGCAACATCGGATCGCCTCCCGAGTACCGCGAATTCCCCAATGGCAACGACGATCCTCGCCGGTTGCTCCGGCTGAACGTGTACTTCGACAACCCCGTCCCCACCAAGGGCGGCGAGTTCGAGGACCGCGGCGGCTTCTGGGCGCCGGTGGAACTCTGGCACCACGACGCCGACCGCTGGCAGCAGCTCTACCAGAAGGGCATGCGGGTGCTGGTCGTCGGCCGCATGGAGCGCGACCCCTGGACGGACAACGAAGATCAGCCGCGTGAGACTTGGCAGGTCAACGCGCGCAGTGTCGGCATCCTGCCGTACCGCATCGAGTCTGTGGCCCTCAGCCCGAAGCCACAGGAGGCAGAGCCGAAGCCCCAGGCCACCCAGGAATCGACGGCGCCGAAAGAGACCAAGCGCAGGAAGTGATCGGGCATGGAGGGCGGCTGCCGCAGTGCTTCGCCGCCCTCCATGCGCTGCGAATTATCCCCAGGGGATAGCTCCACCAACGTCCACCGAGTTCCACGCGCGCTCCCGGAAATCGCGGCTCTCGGCCCGCACACTTCCGGCCACGCACCTTCCCCGCACTCGCCATTTCATCGGCGTGAAAGCGGTCGCTGCCGCATGCGGCTTGTTTGCTGCTGCCAGGGGCTGCGCTCGGCATCCTCGATCCCAGCAACTCCATGAACAACAGGAATCGGGATGGACGGATATGCGGCTGTTCTTGTGCGAGAAACCCTCCCAGGGCAAAGACATTGGCCGGATTCTCGGCGCCACGCAGCGCGGTGAAGGCTGCCTCAACGGTTCCGGCGTCACGGTCACCTGGTGCATCGGCCATCTCGTGGAGGCGGCGCCGCCCGAGGCCTACGACGAGCAGCTCAAACGATGGTCCGTTGAGCAGTTGCCCATCATTCCCCAGCACTGGCGGGTCGAGGTCAAACCGAAGACCGCCACGCAATTCAAGGTCGTCAAGGCGCTCTTGGCGAAGGCGACTCACCTGGTTATCGCCACCGATGCCGACCGCGAGGGCGAATTGATCGCCCGCGAGATCGTGGAGCTTTGCGGCTACCGCGGCCCCATCGAACGCCTGTGGCTGTCGGCGCTCAACGATGCGTCCATTCGGGCGGCACTGGGCCAGCTGCGGCCTTCGGCCGAGACGCTTTCGATGTACCACTCGGCGCTGGCGCGCTCCCGTGCGGATTGGCTCGTGGGCATGAACCTGAGCCGGCTGTTCACGGTGCTGGGGCGACAGGCGGGTTACGACGGCGTGCTGTCGGTCGGCCGCGTACAGACCCCGACGCTCAAGCTCGTTGTGGACCGCGACCGCGAGATCGCGCGCTTCGTGTCCGTACCATACTGGGCCATCGCCGTGTCCCTGTTCGCAGGCGGTTCGACTTTCGCCGCGCAATGGGTTCCACCCGATGCGTGCACCGACGACGCAGGCCGCTGCCTGCGGCAGCCGGTCGCACAGCAGACCATGCAGCAGATCCGCGCTGCGGGCAGTGCCCACGTCGTGTCGGTGGAGACTGAGCGTGTCCGCGAAGGCCCGCCGCTGCCGTTCGACCTGGGCACCTTGCAGGAAGTGTGTTCCAAGCAGCTTGGGCTGGACGTGCAGGAAACCTTGGAGATTGCCCAAGCCCTGTACGAGACGCACAAGGCCACGACGTACCCCCGCTCGGACTCCGGCTACCTGCCCGAGAGCATGTTTGCCGAAGTGCCCACCGTTCTCGACAGCCTGCTCAAGACCGATCCCTCGCTGCGCTCGATCATGGGCCAGCTCGACCGCTCGCAGCGCTCGCGCGCCTGGAACGATGGCAAGGTCACGGCGCACCACGGCATCATCCCGACGCTCGAACCGGCGAAGCTCTCCGCCATGAGCGAGAAGGAACTGGCCGTGTACAGGCTCATCCGGTCGCATTACCTGGCGCAGTTCCTCCCTCACCACGAGTTCGACCGCACTGTGGCCAAGTTTTCGTGCGGGGGGCAGAACCTGGCGGCCACGGGCAAGCAGGTTGTCATCCCGGGTTGGCGCCAGGTGCTCGCCGAGCCGCAGGCCGAAGACGGTGATGGCGAGGGCGATACTGCGGTCCGCGCCCAGGTGCTGCCCGCGCTGCCGAAACTGTATGAGGGCCTGGCATGCCAGGTGGCCGACGTCGATCTCAAGGCACTCAAGACGCTGCCGCCCAAACCGTACACGCAAGGCGAGTTGGTCAAGTCCATGAAAGGCGTCGCCAAGCTGGTGTCCGATCCCCGCCTGAAGCAGAAGCTCAAGGATACGGTTGGCATCGGCACCGAAGCGACGCGGGCCAACATCATCGGCGGCCTGATCGCTCGCGGCTACCTCGTGAAGAAGGGGCGCGCCATCCGCGCCTCGGATGCGGCTTTCACTTTGATCGATGCCGTGCCTGCGGCGATTGCCGACCCTGGCACCACCGCCGTCTGGGAACAGGCGCTCGACATGATCGAGGCCGGACAGCTCACCCTGGACGTGTTCATCGGCAAGCAGGCCGCGTGGATTTCGCAGTTGATTGCGCAGTACGGCAGCGCCTCCCTGTCCATCAAGGTTCCCCAAGGGCCGGCATGCCCGCAGTGCGGCGCACCCACGCGCCAGCGCAGCGGCAAGAGCGGCCCGTTCTGGTCGTGCAGCCGCTACCCGGACTGCAAAGGCACGCTGCCAGTCGAATCCGGCAGCTCCAAGCGCGGCGCCTCGCGCCCGCGCCGTAGCGGCCGCAAAGGCTCCTGACCGCCCCCGTTCCCCGTGAGCCGTGCCCGCCTTCGGCGGCGTGGCCCCTGTCCCGCACTCCGCCGCATGCCCTGCGGGACGCCCAGCGCGCAACGCCTTCTTGATCCGTGTGCGCGTCCCGCCCAGCCGTCCCCGGCCGCGGGACCTGAAGGTAGCTTCTCTGCGAGCCGCACCACGCGCGTTCTGTTGATCTGCGTTTCTTCCGCCCTCTGCGAAGGGTCTCCCGGTGGCTTGCCAGGCTGCACGAGCCACCGGGAGACCCTTCGTGGTCAGCGGTAATCGGTGCCGGTGCCCGCCGGTGCAAAAACGGGCTCCCTTTGTGCGCGGATGTGCGCCAGACGATGCCGGCCCCAGCCACGACATGGGCCGGGTGTGATTGCTTGATGAGCAGATGGTTCTAGCGACGACCGGGCCTGCCAATCAGCCCACGGGTGGTTCCTCTTTTCTCCCGAGCCGAAGGCCGTTGGGCCTTCGGCGCCATTCTCCTGCCCATCAACGTCCCGGCCCGGCCATTGGCCTGGGCCACACGAACAGGAGAGACGACATGCACCCTCAACCTTGCGCACCGCTGCTGTACGGCAGACGGAGGTCGAGAACGGCATGCCCGCCTATCGCGCGGCCATCGCCAATGGTACGCTCGGCTGCAGCCGAGGCCGTAGCCCAAAGGCTGGACTACCTCTTTTGCAGAGGTAAACCTCGGGATGAACTGGGCGAAAACATGCCTTATGTGCCCGCCTTACGGCGAGCTGTTTCCGATGCTTCGCGCAGGATTTCCCGCCCCCCATTCGCTGCGATTGCGGCCACGATGACGCCCAGCACCAGATCCGGGATGTTCGACCCGAACCCCATCACCAGCACCCCGGACAGCACAATCGCACCATTGACGATGGAGTCGTTGCTGGTAAAGATCGCTGACGCCTTGAAGTTCACATCTTCCCCGCGATGGCGGCGCAGTAGTCTGAGGCACACTAGGTTCAAAGCCGCGTTCAGCGCGGCCATGGCCATCATGGCTGGGCCGACAGGCTCTTCCCCTCCAGCGAAGCGGCGTAGGACTTCCAACAGCAGCAGCGCGGCCAGGCCGATTAGCAAGAAACCCGACAAGCGGGCCGCGCCCACCTTGACCGTTGCCGCACGACCGACGGCATACAGGCTAACCGCATAGACCGACGCATCGGCGAGGTTGTCCAACCCGGCGCCCATCAGCGCCGTAGAGCCAGCCCAGATGCCAAGGGCAATGCCGGCGGCGGACTGCGTCAGGTTGATCAGCAACACAGTCAGAAGAATCTTTCGGTCCTTCGCATCGCTCGCATCTAGGCGGCCCAACTCGTCGTTTTCGTGATTTCTGTGGTTTTCAGCCATGCATTGTTCCTTCCAAATCGATGGATGCTGAAGCCTGTAGCGGCTGGAGAGTCAAGGCGCAGATGCAACGAACTTGCCACAGGGTCTTCCCGGACGCCCTTGACTCTACCGTAGCTAGAAGGTTTTCCAATCCAGTCAGAGCTTTAGGACAGAACAGATGAGCACCAATGCGCCCCCTTCATTGCGACTGTCATCCGGTATGGCTGCTATCCACTGATCCGTGGCGCCACTGCGGTTGTGCTCTTCGGCGAGCTCGCGACCGGCCGGCCGTCTTTTCCGACGGAGCTACTCACAGTGATCGTCGCGCTCGCTTGTGCCGCCTTGCTAGAGGGCGGGCGGCCTTTCCACTCCCCGTTGAGCCAGTAGCGGCGTTCCAAGCTGTGGTTGGCCGTCGGCGCATGGCTCGGCTTCTTGGTCGTGCATCTGGCCTTCCAGCACTCCAATCTGGGATACCGGGTCGGGCCGTTGGGATTGTTGATCGGGGTGGCTGAAGCCCATCGCTGGCATCACAAGCGTGAGCACGAAGACGCCCAAGTCAACTACGGCGATTTCTGGATGCCCGGGGGCCACTTGTTCAGCGCTTTCCGGTCGCAAAAGCACACGCTGGGCGCCAAAGAGTGACACTCAAGAAAGATGGACTTTCCAATGGACTACGGCCCGCAGCTTGTCTATCCCTTCCGGAGCCGGCCAGCAGCGGCAAACGCTTGCGCTGCTGGCTATACGATCTTGCCCACGTCGCATTCTTGCGCGAGTCGGGCCTTGCGGCTTCTTGCGAAGCGATCGCGAGTTGCGTGGCGTGCCCATGAGTCGGGCCGCGTCGTGGCGCACTGCTACCTTGGCCTGCACCTGCACCTGCGCAGCCACGCCGCGATGCTCGGTCTGGCCTGGAGAACCCGTAAGGTGGCGGAGATTGCGGCGCGCAGGTCGTCCGGCTCGCGCTGGCTCCTGTGGGCCACGCCCTCGGTCGCACGCCGTCTCAAAACGTCAGAACCGCGCGCTTTCGCATGATGGAGCGCGGCACGTGGCTCTCAGAACTGGACCCGATCACTTCCAGCACCGATGACACGCTCGAGCTTCAGGCGGGCTCGGCCAAGCTGTTGAGAATGCCGCACTCGCGCGAGGTTCGGGCGCTATCGCAGGAGCGTCGCAGATCCATTAACTCGCGCTCCAAGGCGCGCAATTCCTTCATCTTGGTCCGCACTTGCGCGATATGAGCGTCGACCAGCGCGTTCACCTCGCCGCAGCCCAACTCTGGCCGATCCCGTAAGTTCAGCAGTTGACGGATCTCATCCAGCGTCATGTCCTTCGCCCGGCAGCGGCGGATGAACAGCAAGCGCTGCAAATGGACTTCGTCATAGAGCCTGAAGTTGCCCTCGCTACGTGCAGGCTCGGGCAGCAAGCCTTCTGACTCGTAAAAGCGCACGGTCTGCACCAAGCAATCTGCCTTCTTGCCCAGTTCACCGATCCGCATCATGGTTGCTTCCTATAAAAAAACTTGACTCTATATCTACTAGAGGTTTTCTAATGATGGCATCCGGGGAAAACCTTGTCAATGAAGAGCGATCTATGAACAAAGAACCTTCCAGCCCATGCGCCTGCTCCGGCGGCAATGGCCAACAGACGGCGTGCGCCAGTGAGCAGGCCAGCACTGAAACCACCGTTTTCCACGTGAGCAACATGGATTGCCGCAATGAGGAAGCACTGGTGCGGCGAACGCTGGAGGGCATGCCCGGTGTCGAGCGGCTCCTGTTCGATCTTCCGCAGCGTTTGTTGACCATTTCGCACCGCGAAGTCTCGGCCGATGCCTTGGAGCAAGCGCTGAATTCGGTGGGCATGAAGGCTCAGGCTGTCCGAGACGCCGCCGTGTCGACCACCTACCGCATCGAGAACATGGACTGCCCGAGCGAGGAGAAACTCATCCGCTCGCACCTCGGGGCAGTCGAGGGAATTCAGGACCTCGACTTCGACCTCGCTGAGCGCACCCTGTCGGTGAAACACCTCGCTCAGGCACGCGCGCAGATGGAGCAGGTCCTGGCCTCGATCGGCATGCGCGCCAAGGAGCAGACCTTCGGCCACACGGGGCCGATCGAAGCCGCGGCTGTGATCCCATCCTCGGCCCTGCAGCAGCAACCAACCGCTGCCGTTTCCGCGCCGCCGATCGGCGAGCGGGTGACGTACCGGATCGAGAACATGGATTGCCCGACGGAAGAAGCGCTGATCCGCGACCGGCTGGGCAAGCTGCCGGGTGTGACCGCGCTCGACTTCAATCTGATGCAGCGTGTGCTGGGAGTCCAGCACACGCTGGCGACCTCAGCGCCGATCGAGAAGGCGCTTGCTTCCATTGGAATGCAGGCTGCGCGGCAGGACATGCAGACAGCCACCACGGTACTTCGCATCGCGAAGATGGACTGTCCGACCGAGGAAAGTCTGATCCGCGGCAAGCTGCAAGGCATGCCGGGCGTGCAGGGAATGGATTTCAACCTGATGCAGCGCACGCTCACGGTTCGGCACACACCCGACGCGATCAAGCCGGCAGTCGAAGCCATCGAATCGCTGGGCATGGAAGCCGAGGTCCAGAGGACTGATGAGCCGCGCGATGCCCCGGTGGCCGCGCACAAGACCAATTGGTGGCCGATGGCGGTTTCGGGCGTTGCGGCGGTGGCCGCCGAAGGCGTGTACTGGGTCAACGACGGCAATCATTGGGCCGTGATCGTGCTGGCACTGGTTTCGATCTTCACCGGCGGCCTCAGCACCTACAAGAAGGGCTGGATCGCGCTGAAGAACCTCAACCTGAACATGAACGCCCTGATGGCCATCGCGGTCACCGGCGGCATGGCGATCGGCCACTGGCCGGAGGCCGCCATGGTCATGTTCCTGTTCGCGTTGGCGGAAGTGATCGAGGCGAAGTCGCTGGACCGCGCCCGCAACGCCATTCGGGGGCTGATGGACTTGGCGCCCGAGACCGCGACCGTGCGGCAGGCCGATGGCTCATGGACAGAGCTGCCGGCCAAGGAGGTCGCAAAGGGCGCGGTGGTCCGCGTGCGTCCTGGCGAGCGCATCGCACTGGACGGCCTGATCACCTCGGGTCGATCGGCCATCAACCAGGCGCCCATCACCGGCGAGAGCCTGCCCGTCGAGAAGGCCGAAGGTGACCAGGTCTTCGCCGGAACCATCAATGAGACCGGCTCTTTCGAATACAAGGTGACCGCAGGCGCCAGCGACTCGACGCTCGCGCGCATCATCCATGCCGTGGAGTCCGCGCAGGGCAGCCGTGCGCCCACGCAGCGCTTCGTCGACCAGTTCGCCCGCGTCTACACGCCGGCGGTGTTCGCGGTGTCCGTGCTGGTTGCCGTCGTGCCGCCGCTCGCCTTCGGCGGCGCATGGTTTGACTGGGTCTACAAGGCCCTGGTACTGCTGGTGATCGCCTGCCCCTGCGCTCTGGTCATCTCCACGCCGGTCACCATCGTCAGCGGCTTGGCCGCTGCCGCCCGACGCGGCATCCTGATCAAGGGTGGCGTCTACCTGGAGGGCGGGCGCAAGCTCAAGGCGTTGGCCCTGGACAAGACCGGCACACTCACACATGGCAAGCCCGAGCAGACCGACTTCGTGCCGCTGATCGGCGAGGCGCAGGAAGTTGCCGCCTGGGCCGCAAGCCTCGCGGCACGCTCGGACCATCCTGTGTCTCAGGCCATCGCCCGCAAGGCGAACCGTGACGGCATCGCGCTGCACGAGGTCGACGACTTCGCGGCGCTGCCTGGCCGCGGCGTGCGCGGCCGCGTCGCCGGGCGCATGTTGCACATGGGCAACCACAGGCTCGCCCAGGAGCTGGGCCTGAGCGAAGCGACGCTCCAGGCTCGGCTGGAGACCCTGGAGCGCCAAGGCAAGACAGCGATCCTGCTGATGGACGATGCGACCGTGCTCGGCATTTTTGCAGTGGCCGACACCGTGAAGGAAACCAGCCGTGAGGCGGTGGCCGACCTGCAGGCGCTGGGTGTGCGCACGCTGATGCTGACGGGGGACAACCAGCACACGGCCGCGGCCATCGCTGCCCAGGTCGGAATCTCTGAAGCCCGTGGTGACCAACTGCCCGAAGACAAGCTCAAGACCATCGAAAGCCTGGTCGGCGGCGAGGGCCAGGTGGGCATGGTGGGCGACGGCATCAACGATTCGCCCGCGCTCGCCCGTGCCGACATCGGCTTCGCCATGGGCGCGGCCGGCACCGACACCGCGATCGAAACAGCCGACGTCGCCCTGATGGACGACGACCTGCGCAAGATCCCCGCCTTCATCCGGCTGTCGCGTAGCACTGCGGCGATCCTCACGCAGAACATCGTTCTGGCCCTTGGCATCAAGGCGGTGTTCCTTGCGTTGACGTTCACAGGGCATGCCACCATGTGGATGGCTGTGTTCGCTGACATGGGGGCAAGTCTTTTGGTTGTCGTCAATGGGCTGCGCCTCCTGAAGTTCAAGGCGGCATGAACAATGGATGAACCATCTCTTCGCAAGACGCAGTGGTACTCACTCGCGATCGTTATATTCGCCGGCGATCAGGCAGCTAAGAGCTACATTGACGCGACAACTCCCTTGGGTTGGTCGCACGAGGTGGCGTCATTCTTCAACCTAGTTCACGCTCTCAATCCCGGCGCGGCGTTCAGCTTCCTTGCTGGCGCGGGCGGCTGGCAGCGGTGGTTTTTTCTGGCGATCGCGTTCGCAATATCGGCATGGCTCGCATGGCTGCTCTCCCGGCCGCTGCGCAAAACGGAAGGCCTTTCGTACAGCCTCATTCTGGGCGGCGCATTGGGCAACGCGTTCGACCGCGCCACGCGCGGGCACGTTATCGACTACATCGACTTTCACCTGCACGGCTGGCACTGGCCCGCCTTCAACATCGCTGACATGGCCATCGTGGGCGGGGCGATCGCGCTGGTGGCCCAGTCGTTCATGAGCGTGGAGAACCCGGCCGCCACAAAGGAGTCCCAGTGACATTGGGACGATCCGGAAATTCGCAATGCACACGGTGCAGGACACCAATCTGAAGAGAACGGCCCCCAGCATGAGCGGCCGCGGCTTGGCCCTCATGCTAGCGCCCACCGCCGCTTTTGCTGCAACGCCCTGTTGCGATGGCGGCGATTGCTGCAACGACGTCGCAATGCCTTGCTGTGAATAAACAGCACGCAAGCCAGTTGACCTGGCAATTATGAAAGTCCATCACGGCGATGCTGGCCTTTTTCGTTCCAATGAGCCGTCACGGAGAGGTGATGATGAAGCTATGCCGGGATCCTGCAAGCTTTAGGACGGTCTTCTTTACCGCATAGCGATATGCTGATGTCACCCGTTCGCCTCGCCTGGCAAGTACAAGTAGTTCGTCGCGGTTTTCTGGCCGTGTCCGCCCGCTTCGCTGGCCCTTTTGCCCCAAACAAGCGCAATCATGCCTGCGTTACCACCAAAGTTCGCCCCCGCCAGTTGCTGTTCCTAAAGGGCATCAAGCTCAACGCCATCGCCGACCGGCCAGCGTATTTCGCATCGCTGCGTGCCCGTCGGGGCCAGCCCATCGTCATCCTCGCAGAGCTGGGACCGGACGAGGCATTCGCCCTGTGGAAGCAGCATGTACTGGGCGACAGGCCTCGCTGACCCAGTTTCGCCTCATCCTCCTGACAGCCCCGCACTTATTGCGGGGCTTTCTTTTTTCCGCGTTCGCCAATCGGGGCTGTTGCAAATGCCGATTTCCGGCTGACGCGGCTCGCCTCGCGCATGAAGCTGCCCGCATGTGTCGCTGATTCGTCAGCACCATGCCAGCAGCCAGAGTTTCCAGGCTGCCGCGGATTCTTTCCGCGCTACCCGCCAGTCCGCCATCGCATCGAGTCTGCGGACGCGCGTCACCCGTGACGCCGATGCTTTTTTCTCAACCGCGTGCGGGAGCTGCCATCCCGTGAGGGACGAGGCCCCGCTTTTTCCAAGGAGCCCGTCCACGTCCCAGCAAGCCTCTTTCGGCCAGTTGGCCTTGATCCATTGCGGCAAGTTCCTGCCGCTCGAAATCCTGCATAGCGCCGCCGGCCACTACATCGGCACGCGCGATACAGAAGGTCCCGTTTCGCGGGAATCCTGCCAGTACTTCCGCAGCTATGCCGCGGCTCAACGTGCCCTCGAAAGAGGCGGCGGGTCCCAGCTCGCCACACCCTGATCCAACTGGAGGAACCACGTCATGAACCAGCTTTTGCCCCAGGAAGTCGTCGATCAGATCATGCGGGAAGAGCAGCATTTCGCCGCCGCGCCCCAAGCCTTCTTCGAGGTCTGGAAGCGCGGCGTCGAGATCGCAGGCCCGCAATGGTTTGGCGACGGCACGCGCGAAGGCCTGAACCAGGCAAAGAGCAAGTGGGATCTGCGTCCCGACATGCTGCGTGCCAACGACGCACTCGGCGTCCTGAGCAGCGGGGAACGCATGTTCCTGTCCGCCATGTTCAGCTTCTACAACGCGCGCGAGGGCGGTGCCATGCTCAAGCGCTGCCACTTCCAAGGACTGTCGGACTTCGATGGTCTCGATCTGCAACGCCGCAAGGTCATCGCCGATCTGTTGGTGAACTACAGCGGTTGGTGAGCCGGTCTGCGGCATACCACCGTCTTTTTGTTCACTGCCCATGAGGGACATGCGTCCACGCGGCCATGTCCCTCGATTTTTCTTCCGTCAGCCTGCGCCGATTGGCCCAAAGCCCTCGATCAGTGCCGCCTGACGCTTTTTCCACTTTCAACCCACCGGGGTTCAATTCCCGGTGGCGGGAATTGGCTCCATTATTCAATCTGGAGAAATTCCATGACCCAGAATCCCAATCCCTTTGTACGCGGCTACTGGAATCTGAGAGTCGTCCGAACGCTGTGCATCTGCTACGGGGACGGAAGCCCGCATGTCTGGCGATCCATCCACACGAGCCAAGCGCATCTTTCCGACAACGACCTGATCTCATCGCCTTGCATCGTCACCAGCGACTTCGCGTTGATCAAAAGCGGCACTGACGCCATCAGCGACGAGCTGATTGCTGAATGTGATGCTGTTGAAGGCATCAACGGCGAAGGCGTGGTGGGCGCCGTGGTCTATGCCATCCATGGCGACGACCTCGACGGCCGCCCGGTCCATGTCGGTGATACCTATTCGGCCGAAGCCGCGCGAGACGTGGTGCAGCGGTTGAGTTTCGAGACCGGCTATTACAGCCGGTGCTGGGAAGTCAGCAGCGCGCACATCTGCCAGGAAACCGGCCAGTACCTCGCCAACCTGGCAGACCTCGCCACGCCGGAGGCTTTTCTGTTCATCGCCTTTCGGGTTCCGTACAGCCCGGCGATTGGCGTCAAGCTGATCTCCACGCCCTGGACAGACAAGAACCTGGAATATGCCGAGGGCATCAGTGCTGAGCAGCTTCGACAGGAGCACCGCGACAAGGGCATGCCTGACGACCTGGCGAACATCCTTGAACTGGCCGGCCAGGCAGATGTGCGCATCCTCATCCTCGATGCCGACGCACCCGCGCTACTGGGCTTGCCACTGGCCGAGACCTAGCAGACACGCGACGCGCAAGCCTTCCCCTTTATCCCCCATATGCCAGCCCGCCTCCCACCAGGAGCCGGGCTGGTTCAATTCCATAGGAGCAATCTCATGTTCCCCGATCTCATCTTGCCCACGCCCGACTTCGAGAATCAGCTTGGAGCCTGCGTCAACGCCATGAGCCAGGACGACGCCATCGGCCAGATCCTGGTGTTCGAGCGCATGAGCGGTACGCTGCACATGCGCCATATCGACAGCGCCGATCTGGTGGACACCGACATTGACGACTACGAAATGGTCGTCTTCGACGGTGGCAACACAAGCGGCGACACGTGGAAACACGTGTTCTTTCCGCGTCAGCGCGAGCACTACTTCGTGTACCAAGCCTGATTCCTCCAGCCCCTTTCGAGGGGCTTTTTCTTGCCCGCAGCACAGGAAAACGGTTGTGGTGCGGTGCCGTTTCCTGCGGGCAGGCAGACCGCCCCAGGGCCATGCTTGCCCCATGTTCGTCGGCGTTGCCGGCACATGCCCAGGCAGTCGAGACCTTCGAGGCTGCAAGCGCGGGAAACCGTGCTGGTCGTTTCTTCCTACGGACCTACCGCGTCCATCCACGCCACCCACAAGGGACCTCTCCCTTGCGGGCGGGGAATCCCTTGTTTTTCCTCAAGGAGTTTCCCCATGGATCGTTCCCTCATCAAATCCATGATGCCTTCGCTGGTCGCAGGCCATGTGCCCCGCAACGTGCGGTCGTTCAAGTACCGCGTGTTCGATGATCAGCCGCTGTCCTCAACGCTGGGCTTCGCCATCGACCCCCAACCCTTCGACGGCAAGGTGGTCGCCGCGACCGACGATGCCATCGTCGTCAAGCTCAAGCCTTCCGAGTTCGCGGTGCTCGATCCCAGCCTGGTGACCACGGTTCCTGCCGAAGGCGCCAAGGTGCATGTCCAACCCTATGCCCGTCGTCGCTTCGACGGACTGCGCGCGGACACGCCGGAGGTCATCACCGAGGAGACTTCGGACGGCACGCCGTACACCATCACGAGGCACATCCTCGGCTCGGCGCCGGCCAAGCTGCCCATTCCCACGCCGCAGTGCATGGAGTTGGGCCAGCTCATCGAGCAGTTGGAGGAGATGCCGGCCCCCGATCGCTTCCGGCGCATCACCCACATGCTGGTGGATGCCGGTGCCCGCGACTTCACCTGGGTCGATCCCACGCCCTCCAAGATCATCGAGACCCCGCCGGCGATCAGCTTCACGGTCTCGACCGCGAAGTTCGAGGGCCGGGTGACGATCCTCTACGACCGCGGCGGAGACACCTACGTGGTGGAACTGCACCGTCAGAACGGTGAATCGGTCGAACTGGTCGATCGGCACGACGAGGTGTATTTCGACATGCTCGGCGAAGTGCTGGAGAGGCTCATCGACGACGGGCGCTGGCGCCAGATCGACGTGAGCATCCTCGACGCGAAAGCGGCCCGCAAGCGCCAGGCCGTCCCGGCATGACGCCCCGCAGCGAAACCGGGCGGTCCTGCGGCTGACCCGAGGCATCCGCCACGGCGTTCCAGCCGTTCCGGCCGCGTGCACTACAGGCCCTTCATCCCATCGGATGGAGGCCTTTCTCATTCTTCCACACAGGAGATTTCATCCATGTCACTGCGATTCAAAGGCGCTGACCTGCGCCCCGTGCTGACCGAAGCCATCGCCAATCAGGGGTCGTCTCAGAAAACGGAAAAAAATCGTACGCTAAGAGCCGAAGTGGGCCCTTTAGCAGCAATGCAAAGCTGCGATCAACGGGCAGGAAACATTGCCATGGTGCGCGTTGCACTCTCTCACTAGCGTCGACAGGGCCTCTTCCATCCGCGTGAGGTCCGCCATGCGTGCGCGCACATCGGCCAGCCGGTGAGCAGCCAGTTCGGCCGCCTCGCTGCAATGGGTGCCGTCCTCCAGTTTCAGGAGCTGGCCGACTTCATCCAGGCTGAATCCCAGGCGCTGGGCTGACTTCACGAACTTCACCCGCGCCACGTCCGCCTGCCCGTAGCGGCGGATGCGACCGTAGGGCCGCTCCGGCTGGGGTAGCAAGCCCTTGAGCTGATAGAAGCGGATCGTCTCCACGTTGACCCGGGCTGCCTTGGCGAAGGCCCCGATGGTCAGATTCTCTTGAGCGTTCTCCATGGCGCTTGACTCCGTAGTTGACTACGGAAGTAACGTTACAGCATCAAGCGAAGTCCCGGAAGGAGAACCTTATGTCGGAACCCAAGAACGGCCGCGGCGCACTGGCGACCGGCGGCGTCGCGGCCGTCCTCGCCTCGGCCTGCTGCCTCGGCCCCCTTGTCCTGGTCGCGCTCGGCTTCTCTAGCGCGTGGATCGGCAACCTGACCGTGCTGGAGCCGTATCGGCCGATCTTCATCGGCGCAGCGCTCATCGCGCTGTTCTTCGCCTGGCGCAGCATCTTCCGACCAGCCCATGCCTGCAAGCCCGGCGACGTTTGCGCCGTGCCCCAAGTGCGGACTGCCTACAAGGTGATCTTCTGGATCGTGGCCGCCCTGGTTCTGGTTGCCCTCGCGTTTCCCTACGTCCTGCCGCTGTTCTACTGAAAGGAGATCACCATGAAGAAACTCACCACCCTCACCACCCTCACCACCCTCACCACCCTCATCGCCCTGGCCGCCGCTCTAAGCGCGCCCGCCTGGGCTGCCACCAAGACCGTCACCCTGTCGGTGCCCGGCATGACCTGCGCCGCGTGCCCGATCACGGTCAAGACGGCTCTGTCCAAGGTCGCCGGCGTCGAGAAGGCCGAAGTCAGCTTCGAGAAGCGGGAGGCCGTCGTCACCTTCGACGAGGCCAAGACCAATGCCGACGCCTTGACCAAGGCCACCGCAAACGCGGGTTACCCGTCCAGCGTCAAGCAGTGAGGGCGTAATCATGGCCGAGGCGATCACCCTCCACATCGAAGGCATGACCTGCACGTCGTGCGCCGAGCACGTCCAGCAGGCTTTGACGAACGTGCCCGGCGTGCGCGCGGCCTCGGTGTCCTATCCGCAGCGGCAGGCCGAAATCGAGGCGGATGCAGGCGTGAGCGTGGCCCCGCTGGTTGCCGCAGTGGCCACGCTCGGCTATCGCGCACGGCTTACCGACACGCCGAACAAGCCTGCCGGCCTGCTAGACAAGGCGCTGGGCTGGCTCGGTGGCGAAACGAAGCATGTTGGCGGTGAACAAGCGCTGCACGTGGCTGTGATAGGCAGCGGCGGCGCGGCGATGGCGGCTGCCTTGAAGGCCGTGGAGCAAGGCGCCCGCGTCACGCTGATCGAGCGCGGCACCATCGGCGGCACCTGCGTCAATGTCGGCTGCGTGCCGTCCAAGATCATGATCCGCGCCGCGCACATCGTCCACCTGCGCCGCGAAAGCCCGTTCGATGCTGGCCTGCCGGCCGCAGCGCCCGCTGTACTGCGCGAGCGGCTGCTGGCCCAGCAACAAGGCCGCGTCGAGGAGCTGCGCCATGCCAAGTACGAAGGCATCCTGGCAAGCACTCCGGCCATCACCGTGCTGCGCGGCGAGGCCCGGTTCAGGGACACGCGCACGCTGACCGTGGCGACCGCTGACGGCGGCACGCACGAGGTGAACTTCGACCGCTGCCTGATTGCCACCGGCGCGAGCCCGGCGCTTCCGCCAATCCCGGGCCTTGCGGACACACCCCACTGGACCTCCACCGAGGCGCTGGAAAGCAGCTCGCTCCCCGAGCGGCTGGCCGTGATTGGTTCCTCCGTGGTGGCGGTCGAGTTGGCGCAAGCCTTCGCCCGGCTGGGCAGCCAGGTCACGATCCTGGCGCGCAGCACGCTGTTCTTCCGAGAAGACCCGGCCATCGGGGAAGCCGTAACAGACGCCTTCCGCGCCGAGGGCATCGAGGTGCTGGACCACACCCAGGCGAGCCACGTTGCCTATGCGGGCGGGGAATTCGTGCTCACCACCGGGCAGGGGGAAGTGCGCGCCGACAAGCTGCTGGTCGCCACCGGTCGCGCGCCGAACACGCGCAGCCTGAACCTTGAAGCGGCAGGCGTCGAAGTCAATGCGCAGGGAGCCATCGTCATCGACCGCGCCATGCGCACGAGCGCACCGCACATCTTTGCTGCCGGCGACTGCACCGACCAGCCGCAGTTCGTCTATGTGGCGGCGGCGGCCGGCACGCGCGCCGCGATCAACATGACCGGCGGCGACGCGGCGCTGGACCTGACGGCGATGCCGGCGGTGGTGTTCACCGATCCGCAGGTGGCGACCGTGGGCTACAGCGAGGCGGAAGCGCACCACGACGGCATCGAGACCGACAGCCGGCTGCTGACGCTCGACAACGTGCCGAGGGCGCTCGCCAACTTCGACACGCGCGGCTTCATCAAGCTGGTGGCGGAAGCTGGCTCAGGGCGGCTGATCGGCGTACAGGCGGTCGCGCCGGAAGCGGGCGAACTGATCCAGACGGCCGCGCTGGCGATCCGCCACCGGATGACCGTGCAGGAGCTGGCCGACCAGTTGTTCCCCTACCTGACCATGGTCGAGGGACTGAAGCTCGCGGCGCAGACCTTCAACAAGGACGTGAAGCAACTGTCCTGTTGCGCCGGATGAGGAAAAGGGAGGTGTTCGATGAACGCCTACAGCCGCGCCAACCGCCGCATCTACGCGGCCTTGTCCGATCCCCTGTCGGCCACCCACCGGCACCGCCTCGACGATCTGCTCAAGCGCCACGACAACGGCAAGACGACCTGGCTGGCCTGGCTGCGCCAGTCGCCCGTCAAGCCGAACTCGCGCCACATACTCGAACACATCGAGCGCCTCAAAGCCTGGCAGGCGCTCGACCTGCCTTCCGGCATCGAGCGGTCGGTGCACCAGAACCGCCTGCTCAAGATCGCCCGCGAAGGCGGCCAGATGACGCCCGCCGATCTGGCCAAGTTCGAGGCACAGCGCCGCTACGCGACCCTGGTGCGCTCGCCATCGAGGGCATGGCCACCGTCACCGACGAAATCATCGACCTGCACGACCGCATCCTGGGCAAGCTGTTCAACGCTGCCAAGCACAAGCATCAGCAGCAGTTCCAGGCGTCCGGCAAGGCGATCAACGCCAAGGTGCGGCTGGCCACCTCGATCAAGCAGGGCACGGTGACGGCCTCGCTGATGCTCAGGAAACTCGGCAGCTACCCGCGCCAGAACGGCCTGGCCGTGGCGCTGCGCGAGCTGGGCCGCATCGAGCGAACGCTGTTCATCCTGGACTGGCTGCAAAGCGTCGAGCTGCGCCGCCGCGTGCATGCCGGACTGAACAAGGGCGAAGCCCGCAACGCGCTAGCCCGCGCCGTGTTCTTCAACCGGCTGGGCGAAATCCGCGACCGCAGTTTCGAGCAGCAGCGCTACCGGGCCAGCGGCCTCAACCTGGTGACGGCGGCCATAGTGTTGTGGAACACGGTCTATCTGGAACGGGCCTCAAACGCCTTACGCGGTCACGGCCAGACTGTCGATGACGCCCTGTTGCAGTACCTGTCGCCGCTGGGCTGGGAGCACATCAACCTGACCGGCGATTACCTCTGGCGCAGCAGCGCCAAGATCGGCGCGGGCAAGTTCAGGCCGCTACGACCGCTGCAACCGGCTTAGCGTACGATTTTTTCCGTTTTCTGAGACGTCCCCAATCAGTGCCGCATTGTCCTGGTCAAGGATCAGGGCGTGTACTTCCTCGCCGAGCGTGGGGAGCGTCGCCCGGATGGGCGCCAGGCACTGCTCGCCTACGCCGTCGGATGCAACCCGGACACCGACCCGTTCGATGACTGGTGGCACCTCGCCGGCCGCGAGCTGGGCGGCGATGACTTCGCGGAGTATTTCGACCCGAAGGACGGCCTGTTCACGCGCCTCCAGCACTCGGCGGACGATCTCGTGCTTTCCGCCACCGCCACGCACCTGTCCTTAGCAGTGGTGCCTCCCGCCTGACGCGGCAACCGCCTCGCAGCCCCCGCATCGGGGGCCTTCTTTTGTTCGCACCGCCGCCATCGCCGCGCGTGCGCGTTTGTCTCCAGCCGCCGAGGCACGCCCCGCCGGCCACAACGCCGGCATGCCACCGGAGACAACCGCATGAACACGCCATCGACCTCGCCGAGGCTGCACCTCCTACCGGTGTCGCTGCGCACGGCCAATGCATTCGTTCTGTCGCACCATCGCCACCACCGCCCGGTCCAGGGCGCGAAGTTCGCCCTGGCCGTCACGCTGAGCGACAGCGACCTGATCCACGGCGTGGCCATTGTCGGCCGCCCGGTCGCGCGGCACCTGGACGCTGGAAGTCACGCGGCTGTGCACCGACGGCACACCCAGCGCCTGCAGCAAGCTCTACGGCGCGGCCTGGCAGGCGGCAAGGGCGCTGGGCTACATACGCCTGCTCACCTACACCATGCCCGACGAAGGTGGCGCCAGCCTGCGCGCCGCCGGCTGGCGGCTGATCGGCGCGCGCGGTGGCGGCGCCTGGAGCCGTCCCGGCCGTCCGCGCGCCGATACCCCCGAGCACCTGCGCGGCGCCAAGTGCCTGTGACAGGCGCCGGGTGGCGCGGACAAAGGGAAGCGCCCGGGTGCCGATTGATTGCTGCCGCGCGCGCGAGGCCCCGCCATGCTGGCCCCATGCCTGCTGACGTCGTCAGCGACATGCCAGGCAACCATCGGTCTTCGAGGTTGCGGCGCAGTTCCCACTGCGTGACCGAGCCAGCTCGCACCGCATCCTTCCGCGAGCGGCCACCAGCCTCTGGTGGCGGATGCTTTCGCCTTATCAACCCACCGCGGGGTCACGCACCTTCCCCGCATGCGTGGGCCGGTGTGTCTCCGCTTCATCCCAATGGAGATTCACCATGAACACCACGTCCAACGAGAAATCGTATTTCGACCTCCACACCTCGGGCATCGGCTACATCCAGCGTGTCCGTGAAGTGCCCGTCCGGGGCGGCCGCCGTGCGCAGCCTTTCCTGGCATGCACCATCGCCGCGCTGGTCGGCCCCGCCCGGGACCCCAGCTACCGCTACTTCGACGTCAAGGTCTCGGGTGCCGAGGCCAAGAAGCTCGTTCAGCGCTACATCGGCGTTGACGATCCCAAGCAGCGCCCGCTGGTGCGCTTTCGCCTCGGTGACCTGTGGGGCGATGTGTACATCCGCGACAAGGGTGAGCAGAAGGGTCAGGCCGCCGCGTCCCTCAAGGCGCGACTGCTCAAGGCCGAACTGATCGACCGGGCCGAACTGGCTTCGATCGAGCAGCACGAGTTGATCACCCGCGGCATCGGCTATCTCAATCGTGTGAAGGACGTCACCCCAAAAGCTGGCGACTCGTTCCTCTCTTGCACCGTCGCGGCACTGGCCGGGCCTGTCGATGAACCGGAGTATCGGTACTTCGACACCATCGTCGCCACCCCGGAAGCCGAGCACCTGGTTCGCCGGTGCGTTCAGGCCATCGAGGGTGACCGCAAGGTGCTGATCGCCTTCCGTCTGAACGACATGAAGATCGATCCGTACATCCGCACCAAGGGTGAGCACGCCGGGGAACCGGCCGCCAGCCTGGAATCGACGCTGGTCCACATCGGTCTCATCAAGATCGACGGCACCCAGGTCTATCCGACGAGCCAGGCGCAAGCCGAGGCGCCGCCGGCCGAAGACGCATCCGCGTCCGAAGCCGACGATGCCATCGACACGGCCACCGAGCCCGCCGAGCGCGAGCCCGAGGCGCAAGTCCAGGAGCAGGAGCCGGCATTGGCTGCTTCGTTCTGATCCGGCACGGCCTCTCACGGGGCCTTGTCGCTTTTCCTCCCCACGTACGCCGCGTCCCCAGGACGCGTGCTTGCGCATTTCATCCCCCGAGTTCCGCGTGGTCTCACGGCCACGCGGTTGTCGAATTTCTCAAAGGAGATCAGCCATGTCTCTGGTATCCCGCTTTGCTCCGCAATCCCCGATCCTGCGCTCTGATCGCCCACTCTCGGACGACCGCATTCGTGCCGTCGTTCCGTCGATCTTCGCCGACGCTCCACATGGGAGCCGGTCCGATCGGTATGCCTACATACCGACCTCGACCGTGCTGACCAAGCTGCGCCAGGAGGGCTTCGAGCCCTTCATGGTGTGTCAGACGCGCGTGCGCAACGAAGACCGGCGCGAGTACACGAAGCACCTCATCCGACTTCGCCATGCAAGCCAGATCAACGGCGACGAGGCGAACGAGATCATCCTGCTCAACAGCCATGACGGCACGAGCAGCTATCAGATGCTCGCCGGCATGTTCCGGTTCGTCTGCCACAACGGCCTGGTTTGCGGTGACACCACCGCCGACATCCGCGTTCCCCACAAGGGCGACGTGGTCAGCCAGGTGATCGAAGGTGCCTACGGAGTCCTCGACGGCTTCGAGCGCGTGCAGAACGCGCGCGATGCGATGCGCACCATCACCCTCGATGAGGGCGAAGCGGAGGTCTTTGCAAACTCCGCGCTCGCACTCAAGTACGACGATCCAGCCAAGTCCACGCCTGTCACGGAGTGCCAACTGCTGGCACCCCGGCGATGGGACGACCGCAAGAACGACCTGTGGGCCGTCTTCAACCGCGTCCAGGAGAACCTCGTCAAAGGGGGCCTGAACGGACGCACGGCCAACGGCCGCAATCAGCGCACCCGTCCGGTGCAAGGCATCGACCAGAACCTGCGCCTGAACCGGGCGTTGTGGCTGCTGGCCGAAGGCATGCGCCAGCTCAAGGCGTGATGCCACGCGGACCTCGCCCACCTCGGGCGAAGCCATTTCCTCTCATCCACCGGGTGCCGTCGGCGGCCCGTCATTCATCATCAGGAGAACCATCATGGCAACCCCATTGGCACCCGAGAAATCGGTTGCGCCCATCGTCGTCCCCGGCCAGCTCACGCTGCGTACCATCCGCGGCAAGAACGGCCCGTTCACGGTTGGCCGCCTCGCCACGCACCTCGGTACGTTCGAGGTCAAAGACCCGGAGCTGGAGCAGTACCCCGAAGGCAAGTACGACGGGGAATTCATCATCAGGTACATCTTCCCGAAGTCCTATCCGGTCGGCGGCGGCATGCGGTTCGAGATCCGTGCCAGCCTCGACGGCATGACGCTCAACGGCATCGACAAACTCAGCCGCGACGAAGCCCGCAGCTTCGCCACCCAGGACGTCGATCCGCTCGATGAAGAGCAAGGGGCGCAGCCTGCGGCAACGCCGGCCAAGCCCACCAAAGCGTCCAGGCCCGCCAAGCCCGCACCCGTGCAGGCGTCCGCGGACCCGATGGTCGATACCACGCCCTTTGGCGTGGATGCGCCGCCACCTGCTGAGGCTGCTGCCCCCGGCAGCACCCAAGACGGTGACCCCGCGCTCTTCGGCCTGCTGTGGCCGCTGGGCGAGTCCGTGAAACTGGATTCGACCATCGACCGCCGCGCTTTGCGTGCACAGATCGTCCGCCTGGGCGAGCTGGGCTACGCGCTGGACTTCAAGACGCAGGAGTGGAGCCGCCAGGCCGAACTGCAACCTGCGTGATCGCAGACGCCGCATGCGCGGTGTTCTTCATCCACCCGCCGGGGTTCCTTCCCCATGCGGGGGAGGCCCTGGCCATCTTCTGGAGGTCTTCATCATGTCCACCATCGCTTGCGATATCCCCCGCTCCGCGCTGGATGAACCCGCGTGGCGGGCTCTCTGCGAGACGGCAGCCGCACAAGCCACCAAGGGTTGCGGACTGTCTCACGACTACTACGTCGAACGCTTCAGTTCGGCGATCGACGCGCAACTCGGTCGATTGCCCGAAGAACAGCGCGCACAGGCGCTGAAGATCGCACAGGAATGAGACTACGCAACACCGGCCGAACGGCAGGAAACCCAGGACTGGAATGCGGAGCACGGCTATTGCTCGCATGGGATCGAGTTCGGCAGCTGCCCGGCTGGTTGTGATCGCGACGATGACGACTGGGACTAAGGGCAAGGCATAGGTTTTCCTTCGCTGCACCTGCGGCATTCCATCACCCACTGGGGGTTCTTCCCCACGGGGAGGCCTCCAGCTCAACTTTTCGAGGAGGCCTCTCATGGGCTGGTATTTCTCTCCCCAATCGCGGTCTGAACTGATCGCGGAACTGATCGCACCACAGCAGACCGAGCGCGTCAGCGCGAAGGTTATCGCTCACGCATTGCGCAGCAACGTGCTGTGGTCCGTGGTCGAACTGACCGCCAAGGTCGAAGGTGTGCATCGTGATCTCGCGCCGGGCCAGTCCCTGCGCTACATCCGCTGCGATCTGCTGGAACGAAGCGGCAACCAGTGGGGCTACAAGCCGCTGGAAGAGTCCATGCATCCGTACTATTACTCGTGCCCGCTGTCCTATCTGGACCTCGCACCGGAGCAGTCCGCCGACTGGCGTGCAGGCGTTCGCGCCTACCACGCACGGCGGCGCACACCCACGGCTGTCACGGCACCCGCCGCGGCGCTGTTGGCCTGAGCCAGGAGGAACCGACATGGACCCGATCCTGGCTGCACTCCCGCTCTCGCTGTTGAAGCTCGTTGAAGGCAGTTTGTCCAACGACGAAGTTTCCTCCGACGAGGAAATGCTGGGGTACTTCATCGACAACGGCCTCACCGAGGAGCAGGCACGGCAGGCGCTGACCTACCGCGACCAGTACCTCAACAACATCTACCTGGACGGCTTCACGCCGATCACCGCGGTGGACGAGGCGCTTCACTTCAATCCGCACACCCAACAGTTCGAGCCGGACTGAGCGGTTTTCTTCCACCCCCTGGGGCAGTACTTGCCCCAGCGGGCGGTGCTGTTCCCGTTCATCCGAGGACACCACCATGCCCGCAAACACTTCTTCCACGCTGTACCGCATCGACGAATGCCCGGACGTGATGGCCGACGCCTGCGTCGGCGATGACCAGGGCAACCTGATCTTCCTGTCCATCTGGGCGCGGGACACCGCCGTCCAGCAGTTCCTTGCACGCCTGACCCTCGGGCGCGACGAGCAGGGACTGGACCAGTTCCACGTCATCACCGACCAGGGCGGCAGCGTCCCGGTATTCATCGGCAACGTCGATCGCCTGGAAAAGCGCATCACGCGCGCCTACCGGCGAACGCTGTTCGGTTCGCTGTCCAACGTGTGGCTGTTCGACCGGCGCTGCGTCAAGCCCGACAAGGCCAACGCCAGCGCATTGGCACTGCTGCCACGTGACAGCGCCCACCGGCTTGACCGCCTGTGGATGCTGGTGCGGGACACCTGCCCGTTGCCGCTGCTCGACCACTGGCGCGAGACCGTGCTGGAACTGCTGCAAAGCCGCGAGATGCTGGCCCGCCTTCCGTTCGCCCTCGGGCCGCTGGAAGGCCATCGGCTCGCCATCGACGTGCCGGCGCTGAGCTTGGCGCTGGGCTCCCTGATCCGCAGTGACGCGCTCACCGCCTATCCCTATCCGGCCAAGATTTGGACGCCGGAAGCGGTAGCGGCTTGACCCACCCTCGGAGGCACGCCTTGGCGTGCTTCCGTCATTCATCCCCGCCAACCAGGAGACTTCCATGGCTCTCATGTTCCCGCGGCTCGCCCGCAATTTCGCAAAAAATGGGTACTACCCGACCGACGAACCCACGCTCGAAAGAGCCCTCAACGCACTGATGCCCAGCGACGGGCCGATGTGCATCCTCGATCCCTGCGCCGGTGAAGGCGTGGCAATCGCCGAAGCCTCTCATGCCCTCGGGCGCGAACAGACCAAGGCGTTCGCCGTCGAATTCGACGCCGAGCGGGCGCGCCATGCCCGCGGCCTGGTCGATCACTGCCTGCACGCGGACCTGATGGACACGATGATCTCCAAGCAGTCCTTCGGACTACTGTGGCTGAATCCACCGTATGGCGACCTGTCCAAGGACGTCAACGGCAACATCGGCTATCAGGGCCAGGGCCGTGCCCGCCTCGAAAAGCTGTTCTATCAGCGTTCGCTGTCGCTGTTGCAATACGGCGGCGTGCTGGTCTTCATCGTCCCCGGCTACGTGCTCGACGCGGAGCTGGTCGGCTGGTTGACGCGCCACTACACCGATCTGCGTATCTACCGAGCGGTGGAAACGCAGTTCAAGCAGGTGGTGATCTTCGGCCGCCGGGTCCGTCAGCGGGAGCTGGCACCCGATGGCGTCAAGGCCGTGCGCAATCTGCTGCTGCAGGTTGGGCTTGGCGAAGTCGAAGCCGAGGAACTGCCGAGCGAATGGCCGTTCCTGCCGTACATCGTCCCCGCCAGTCCGGCCGAGCCGGAGCATTTCTTCCGCGTGACGATGGAGCCCGAACAGTTCGCCGACGAGGTTGGCCGGCTGCAAGGCCTTTGGCCGTCGCTGGACACGCACTTGGGGACCGCGCAGCAGTCGCTGCGTCCACCGGCGCGGGCCTTGTCCCACTGGCATCTCGCCCTGGCTCTGGCCGCGGGCGCGATCTCCGGCGTCGTGCGCTCCCAGACGGGGCGCGTGCTCGTCGTCAAAGGTGACACCCACAAGGACAAGACGCTCCAGCGGGAATTCACCGAACGCGAAGACGGCTCCATCGCCGAGACACGCATCCTCACCGACAAGTTTGTGCCCGTTATCCGCGCGTGGGACATGACGCCTGGCTCCCCGACAAGGGGCGAGGTGCTGACCATTCGCTGATCCACCGGACGCGCTGCCGTCCTGCTGTACCACATCGAAGGAGAAACACCATGTTCCCCAATCCGTTCAAGCGGCCTGCGCCGCGCAAGCAACCCTTGTTCGCACCGAGTACGTTGAAGTTGAGCGAGAAGGTGCATTGGCTGGCTCGGCGAGGCCTGATCGACCCCTTGGCCTATGTCCAGCGCCATGTGCGCGGGGACTGGGGCGAGATCGATGAGGCCACCCGCCAAGCCAACGACGTCGCAATCCAACAGGACAACCTGATGATCTCCCAGTACCGGATCACGCCGGAACTGGTGTTGCTCGTGAAGACCAGCGAAGACCACCAGACCACGGTGGTCCAGCTTCCCGAAGAGCGCGACCTGATCTGAAGGCGCCGCCTCGTCATCCCATCCACTTGACGGAGCCACTTCACTCCGCCAGGGGTGTCGTGGCTCAATAGCCTTTCAAGGAGGAGCCCATGGCATCGCATCGCATCGAAACCTACTGCCAGAGGCTGGCGTTCCCCATCGGGGCGCTCATCTTCAGCCGAGGCATTGATCGCCTTGTCCGCGCGGGTCGCCTGGACCCGATTCCGTACTTCAGGCGCCACACCCGTGGCGACTGGGGTGACGTCAACGTCTGCCAATGGCACGCCAACGGCGTTGCACTTCAATCGGGCGCGTCGCTGGAATCGCACTATGTGATCCACCCGGGACTCGCCATTCGCATCATCACCGATGCGGGGCGCAGCGTCACTGCCATCGTGCTGCCGTCCGAAGACTGAGCACGGTTCACCCGCAGGCCACTCAGGCCAGCATCTTCAACCACCTTCGGCCGCGCGCCGATTTCCTTCCCACCACGGGGCATGCCATTGCCCCGCTGGGGGTGGTGCATGCCCCATTTTTCATTGGAGCATCACAATGTCCTTCGATCTCGAAACCACTGCCGCTGACGCCGCGCCCGTACAGGGCGAACTGCTCGACGCGGAATCATCCCCTCTGACCCTGAGCCTTCAGGATTTCGTCGGCGAGTTCGGCGACGAACTGCTCGACGCCCTCAACAGCGCCAACCCGCCTGTCTATACCGGCCAACCGCAGGCGCACCGGCAGCTCATCGTCGCCAGCCTCAAACGCAAGCTGTTCCCGGCCCAGGCCGAAGTCGTCCACGCCGCCGCCGAGCTGCTGATCGACCGTGGCGAACGCGCCGCGATCGTCAATGGCGAGATGGGCTGTGGTAAGACGACCGTTGGCATCGCCGCGGCCGCCGTGCTCAACGCCGAAGGCTACCGCCGCACTCTGGTCCTGTCGCCACCGCACTTGGTTTACAAGTGGCGGCGGGAGATCCAGGAGACGGTGGCCGGCGCCAAGGTATGGGTGCTCAATGGGCCGGATACGCTCGTCAAGCTCCTCAAGCTGCGTGAGCAGTTGGGCGTGCAGCCCACGGGCCAGGAGTTCTTCGTCCTGGGGCGCGTCAGGATGCGGATGGGTTTCCACTGGAAGCCCGTCTTCACCCAGCGGCGCACCCGCCACGGCGACGTGGCGGCCTGCCCGGACTGCGGCACGGTCATCACCGACCTCGACGGCGAGCCGGTCAACCCGGTCGCGCTCGAAGCCGAGGAGTACCGCAGGAAGTGCAGCCATTGCGCTGCGCCCCTGTGGACGCTGATCCGCCCGCGCAGCCTGTCCGGCAGCGACCAGTCCTCGGCCGTCCTCAAAGCCCTGAAGCGCATCCCGACCATCGGGGAAGTCACTGCGCAGAAGCTGATGCAGAAGTTCGGTGACGGCTTCCTGGCCTCGATGCTGGGCGACAACATCCACGAGTTCATCAACCTCATGGATGGCAACGGCGAGCTGGTGTTTTCCGACCGTCAAGCCACGCGCATGGAACGTGCGATGGCCAACATGGAGTTCGGCTTTGGCGAGGGCGGTTATCAACCCTCGGAGTTCATCAAGAGGTACTTGCCGCAAGGTACGTTCGACCTGCTCATCGCTGATGAAGCGCATGAGTACAAGAACGGGGGCAGTGCCCAGGGCCAGGCCATGGGCGTGCTGGCGGCGAAGGCTCGCAAGACCTTGCTGCTGACTGGCACGCTGATGGGCGGCTACGGTGATGATCTTTTTCACCTGCTGTTCCGAGCCCTTCCGGGGCGGATGATCGAAGACGGCTACCGCCCGACCACGAGCGGCAGCATGACCTCGGCTGCGATGGCGTTCATGCGCGATCACGGGGTGTTGAAGGACATCTACTCCGAGAGCACCGGCACGGCGCACAAGACGGCCAAGGGCACCAAGGTATCGGTGCGCACGGTCAAGGCCCCGGGCTTCGGCCCCAAGGGCGTCTTGCGCTGCATCCTGCCATTCACGATCTTCCTCAAGCTCAAGGACATCGGCGGCAACGTCCTGCCGCCGTATGACGAGGAGTTCCGTGAAGTCGCGATGGACACGGCGCAAGCCGCGGCCTACCGCGATCTGGCGGGTCGGCTGACCGCCGAGCTGAAACAGGCTCTGGCGCGACGCGATACGACCTTGCTGGGTGTGGTCCTCAACGTGCTGCTGGCCTGGCCGGATTGCTGCTTCCGGTCGGAGACCGTGGTGCATCCGCGCACGCGCAACACCTTGGCGTTTGTCCCGGCTCAGTTCAACGAGTTCGAGATCAGCCCCAAGGAGCGTGAGCTGATCGACATCTGCAAAGAGGAGAAGGCGCAGGGCCGCAAGGTCCTGGCCTACACGGTCTATACCGGCACGCGCGACACCACGTCGCGCCTGAAGGTGTTGCTGGAGCAGGAAGGCTTCAAGGTGGCGGTGCTGCGCGCGAGCGTGGATGCCAGCCGCCGCGAAGACTGGATCGCCGAGCAACTGGACCGTGGCATCGACGTGCTCATCACCAACCCCGAGTTGGTCAAGACGGGGCTGGACCTGTTGGAGTTCCCGACGATCGTGTTCATGCAGTCGGGCTACAACGTGTACTCGCTCCAGCAGGCGGCACGCCGCTCCTGGCGCATCGGGCAGAAGCAGCCCGTGCGTGTGATCTACCTCGGCTACGCCGGTTCCTCGCAGATGACCTGCCTGGAGCTGATGGCCAAGAAGATCATGGTCTCGCAGTCCACCTCGGGCGACGTGCCCGAATCCGGGCTCGATGTCCTGAACCAGGACGGTGATTCCGTCGAGGTCGCACTGGCCCGGCAGCTTGTCGCCGCATGACACGTTCCACTTACGGCCCTTCGGGGCCGTTTTTTTTGCCGCTCCCGGTAAATCGGACGCTGCCTGGTTCGCATTGTTTGCTGCCGCTCGCGGCCTGAGCGGCGATGGTGAGGGCTGGATGTTTCAGGACGCCGAGCTATGTGCCCCTCTCCACCGTGGTTTCACTATCCCGAACGCCGCCTTCTGGCGGGATTTCTCGGCCTGCTGTGGTCGGTGCTGGCCGGTGGCTGCGCGACGACGACTGCGCCGGTCGCGCCCGACACCATCGCGGAAGTCTTGGCCGCGCCTGAACCCGAGGCTTCCGAGTACATCCCGGTCGTGCGCTACGCCCGCTACACACTGGTCGAACTGGCACCCATGGCGGCGCAGCGCGACCTGTTGTTGCAGACCATCGACGTGTCCATGCCCGAGGATGCCCGCGCCACGGTCGGGGATGGGCTTCGGCACGTGCTCAAACGCAGCGGCTATGGCCTGTGCCAGACCGCGCATGCCGTGATCGAGCTGTACGCGCTGCCGTTGCCGGCGGTACACCTGCACCTCGGCCCCATGACCTTGCGCGATGCGCTGCTCACGCTGGCTGGCCCGGCCTGGGAACTGCACGCGGATGACCGCGCACGGCAAATCTGCTTCGAGCGGCCCGGCGATCGCGCGGTCGCCGAGTCCCCATCCGAGCCACCCGCCACCGAGGCGGTGCAGACGTTCCCGCTGGCACCCATGGTTTCGGGAGGCCAGCCATGAACGCCCCGCAACCTGCCCAGCGATCGACCGCCGCCGTGGTGGTGCAGAGCCTGATGTGGCTCTGGTTGATCTTCCTCAGCGTCTTGGCGGCCCTGGGCTACCAGGCCCTCAGCGACCAGGCCGACCAGGAGCGGCTGGATTCCCGCCTGCAACGCCTGGAAGCGCAGGCAACTGGCTTGGCCGAGACGATCGAGGCCATCCAGCAGCGCCCGGCCGTCGCGACGGACGCTGACCTCAAAGACACCCGCCAGATTCTGGAAGCACGCGCGGCCCAGGTCGAGAAATCTCTCAGTGGCTACGCAGCGGCCGACGACCTCCAGGCGCTGCGCGCGGAGGTCGAGCAGATCAAGGCGCGCCAAGCCGCCGCGCGTGCCACCGCACCCGCCCAGCGGCGCGCATCGCGCACGTCCGCCGCCTCCAAGACCGAGCTGCCGCCGCTGCCATTCCGCGTCGTCGGCGCCGAACTGCGCGCCGGCCAGCGCAGCGTGTCCGTCGCGCCGAGCATCGGGGACTTCACGCCCGCCCAACTTCAGGTGCTGCTGCCCGGGGATGCGGTCGGCCCGTGGCGCCTGCAGGCGATCGAGGGCAACACCGCAGTGTTCCAGGCCGGCAACCAGACCCGCCGCGTGGCGATTCCCTGACCGGAGCACCCCATGAAGCCGTCGATCCTCCTTTTCGCGGTCCTGGTGGCGTCGTCGCAATGGCCCGCCTGGGCGCAGCAGCCCGCAACGACCTCGGCGCGCAACGCACAGAGCCAGGAGCGCCCGCTGGCCGCCCGCGTGCTGGACGACCGGGTGGCAACCGAATGGGGCTTGCAGCCACAAGAATGGGCACGCTACCGCGAGCTGATGGATGGGCCGCTGGGTATCTACTCGCCCAACCTGGACCCGCTGTCCGCCCTGGGCATCGAAGCTCGCACGGACGAAGAACGGCGCCGCTATGCGGAACTGCAGGTGCAGGTGGAAGCGCGCCGCGTCGAGAAGCTGCTCGCCTACCAGCGCGCCTACGACGAGGCCTGGCAGCGCCTGAATCCGGGGATGCAGCGCGTGAACCTGCCCGACGACAAGCCGGGCGCCGGCCCATCCAGCAGTCCCTTGCGCGGCAGCGGCCGCATGGCGGTGTTCGTCAAGGACGGCTGCGCAGCCTGCGGACAGCTCGTGCAGCGCCTGCAATCCTCGGGCGCGGAGTTCGACCTGTACATGGTGGGCAGCCGCCAGGATGACGCGCGCATCCGCGACTGGGCCAAGCGCGCGCAGATCGACCCGGCGCGCGTGCGCGCCGGCAGCATCACGCTCAACCACGACGGCGGCCGCTGGCTGTCACTGGGCCTGCCCGGCGATCTGCCCGCCGCCGTGCGCGAAGTGAACGGCCAATGGCAGCGCCAGCCGTAGCCATGCCCCTGCGCGCACTGGTGCTCACTGCCGGCCTGTATGCCGTTGCCGCCCTGGCCCAGGAGGTTCCGCCACCGGCTTACCAGCTTGCCGCCCAGCGCGCAGGCATCCCCTCGACCGTGCTCTACGCCGTGGCCTTGCAGGAGAGCGGCATCCGGCGCAACGGGCGCCTGGTGCCGTGGCCGTGGTCCCTCAACGTCGCCGGCCAGTCGCGCCGCTTCGCCACGCGCGCCGACGCCTGCGCTGGCCTGCAGCAGGCGATGCGCGCCACGCCGCACACGCGCATTGATGCGGGCCTGGGCCAGATCAACCTCGGCTACCACAAGCACCGCTTTACCGGCGCGTGCGACCTGCTGGATCCGTATCGCAACCTGGCCGTTGCCGCCGAGATCCTGAAGGAGCAGCACACCCCCGGCGAGGACTGGCTGCTGGCGATCGGCCGCTACCACCGCCCCGCAGGCGGCGAGCCCGCCGCCCGCTATCGGCGCAGCGTGTCGCGCCACCTTGCCCGCGTGCAGGGCACGCGACCAGCCGCCGCGGTCCTCGCGGCGCGCCAGGAGACCTCCCCATGACGAAACCCCATCCCGCCCATCTCGCGTTCACGGGCCTACTCATGCTGCTGTCAGGCCTGCCGCTGGCCTCGCGTGCCGGCGAGCCACTGATCGTTGTCGAGGACCGTGGCGGCACGTCGGCATTGCCGTACTACGAAGCCCTGAATCTCCAGCCGCGCGCCAACGCACCGGCGCGGCCGTCCATCCCGACGCCCCAGGTTCCTGCCACACGGGCGGACGAAGCCGCGATGCTGCCGGTGCGCAGCGCCAAGCTCACGCCCGGCACCGTCGCGCGACGGGTGATCGAAGCGCCCGGCCTGCGGCCGTTCGTGGTCATCGGCGACGACGAGGCTTCCCGGGCCTGGTTGCAGCGCCGCGCCGCCGCTTTGCGCGAACGTGGCGCGGTCGGCCTGGTCGTCAACGTCGAGACCGCGCAGGGCCTGGCGCGGCTGCGCGCCCTGGTGCCGGGCGTGCCGCTCGCGCCCGTGGCCGGCGACGACCTGGCCGATCGCCTGGGCCTGCGGCACTACCCGGCGCTGATCACGGCCACCGGCATCGAGCAATGAAGCCATGTCGGGCAAACAGCCGGTCGAGGTTCTGCTACGCCCAGCGGTGGAGCTATACACCGTCGCGGCGTGTGCAGGCGCCGCGTTTCTGTGCCTGGTGGCCCCATGGTCGCTCGCGCTGAGCCCGGCCATGGGCATCGGCAGCGCCTTGGCGTTCGGCGCCTACGGCGCGATCCGCTACCGCGATGCCCGCATCATCCTGCGCTACCGGCGCAACATCCGCCGTCTGCCGCGTTACGTGATGACCAGCAAGGACGTGCCGGTCAGCCAGCAGCGCCTATTCGTGGGGCGCGGCTTTCTCTGGGAGCAGAAGCACACGCATCGGCTGATGCAGACGTACCGGCCCGAGTTCCGCCGCTACGTCGAGCCGACGCCGGCCTACCGGCTGACCAGGCGCCTGGAGGAACGGCTGGAATTCGCGCCATTGCCGCTCTCGCGCCTGCCGAAGCTCACCGGCTGGGACGCGCCTTTCAACCCCGTGCGCCCGTTGCCGCCTGTCGGCGGCCTGCCAAGGCTGCACGGCATCGAGCCCGACGAAGTGGACGTCAGCCTGCCGCTGGGCGAGCGCGTCGGGCACTCGCTGGTGCTGGGCACCACGCGGGTGGGCAAGACGCGCCTGGCCGAGTTGTTCGTCACGCAGGACATCCGCCGCAGGAATGCTGCCGGCGAGCATGAGGTCGTCATCGTCATCGACCCCAAGGGGGATGCCGATCTCTTGAAACGGATGTACGTCGAAGCCCAGCGCGCTGGCCGCGAAGGCGAGTTCTACATCTTCCACTTGGGCTGGCCGGAAATCAGCGCCCGCTACAACGCCGTGGGCCGCTTCGGTCGGATCTCGGAAGTGGCGACACGCATCGCGGGGCAGCTCTCCGGCGAAGGCAACAGCGCGGCGTTCCGCGAGTTCGCATGGCGCTTCGTGAACATCATCGCCCGCGCCCTGGTGGAACTGGGGCAGCGCCCGGACTACATGCTGATCCAGCGCCACGTCATCAACATCGACGCGCTGTTCATTGAGTACGCCCAGCACTACTTTGCCAAGACGGAGCCCAAGGCCTGGGAGGTGATCGTCCAGATCGAGGCCAAGCTCAACGAGAAGAACATCCCAAGGAACATGATCGGGCGCGAGAAGCGTGTGGTGGCGCTGGAGCAATACCTCTCCCAGGCGCGCAACTACGACCCTGTGCTCGATGGCCTGCGCTCGGCGGTGCGCTACGACAAGACCTACTTCGACAAGATCGTTGCATCGCTGCTGCCGCTGCTGGAAAAGCTCACGAGCGGCAAGATCGCCCAGCTCCTGGCGCCGAACTACTCCGACCTGGCCGACCCGCGCCCGATCTTCGACTGGATGCAGGTCATCCGAAAGCGGGCCATCGTCTATGTGGGTCTGGATGCGTTGTCTGACGCCGAGGTCGCCGCAGCGGTCGGCAATTCGATGTTCTCTGACCTGGTTTCGGTGGCCGGACACATCTACAAGCACGGAATCGACGATGGCCTGCCCGGCGCAGTGGCTGGCGCTCGCGTGCCGATCAACGTGCACGCGGACGAATTCAATGAACTGATGGGCGATGAATTCATCCCGCTCATCAACAAGGGCGGCGGTGCCGGCCTGCAAGTCACGGCGTACACGCAGACGCTCTCGGACATCGAGGCCCGCATCGGAAATCGCGCGAAGGCCGGCCAAGTGATCGGGAATTTCAACAATTTATTCATGTTGCGCGTGCGCGAGACGGCCACCGCGGAACTGCTGACGAGGCAGTTGCCGAAGGTCGAGGTCTATACAACCACCATCGTCTCGGGCGCGACGGACAGCTCAGACATCCGCGGCGCGACGGATTTCACGTCGAACACCCAGGACCGCATCAGCATGGCCAGCGTGCCGATGATCGAGCCGTCACACGTCGTCGGCCTGCCCAAGGGCCAGTGCTTCGCGCTGCTGCAGGGCGGCCAGCTCTGGAAGGTGCGTATGCCGCTGCCGGCGCCGGACCCGGATGAAGTGATGCCGGCGGACCTGCAGCAACTGGCCGGGTACATGCGCCAGAGCTACAGCGAGGCCACGCAGTGGTGGGAGTTCACCAGCTCGTCGGCCTTGCAGGATGCGGCCTTGCCCGACGACCTGCTGGACGATGCCGCTGCGGCCGAGCCCGGCGCGGTGGCCACCGGCGCCGACGATGGCGCGGGCAACGAGGCCGTGCCATGAAGGATGCCGCCTCGACCGCGCAGCGGGAGCAGAACCATCGCCAAGGCTTGATCGTCGGCACCATCACCTTACCGTTCCGGCTGCTCGGGGTGCTCATTGGCTCGCTGCTGTTCTCGATCGTGGTGGAGTGCGCCGGCATGCACCTGTTCTGGAAGGACCAGGGCTGGCGCCACTCCCAGCAGATGCTGCGGTACGAACTCGGGCACCTGTCCAACCACTTCACGCGCAGCGTGGTGGTACAGGAGCCCGGGCGCACGGCGCACGAGTTGGTGGATACCGGGTACGAGTGGGTGTTCGTGCGCTCGGGGTTGCTGGAGCGCATGAGCCAGACCGCCGAGCGCGTCCGCGCGCCCAGCCACGGGCAGAGCCGCAACTTCCGCTACTACATCAGCCAAGTCTATGTCTGGGCCGAAAGCTACCTGATCGCTGCGGCCTTCACGACGCTCACCTTCCTGGTGCGCCTGCTGGTCCTGGTGCTCACGCTGCCGCTGATCCTCACGGCGGCATTCGTCGGCCTGATTGACGGCCTGGTGCGACGGGATGTGCGCCGGTTCGGCGCGGGCCGCGAATCCGGCTTCATCTACCACCGCGCGAAGGCCAGCCTGATGCCGTTGGCCGTGCTGCCTTGGGCCACCTATCTCGCTCTGCCCATATCGGTGCATCCTCTGGTCATCCTGCTGCCCAGCGCGGCGTTGCTGGGGATGGCAGTCAGCCTGACCGCAGGCAGCTTCAAGAAGTACTTATGAGGTGACACGGGCGGCACGGCTCTGCAAAGCCGTGTGCCGTTCATCGGTTCTGCAGGGTATCAAGAGCAGCATCCAACGCCGTAACCGCCTCGACGACCGTTCTTACCGTCGCCCGATCAAACTCATGATCGCGCTGAGCGTCGTGCACACCGCTATTGAGGTAACCCCATTCAATACTCGTACCGCTGACATTGAGCAGCCGGACCAACGCCCCTACGGCATCCGGCGCACCCGCATGTTGCGCCGCGATACGCTCGACGGCCGACCGCAACTTGGTGCATTTATTGTTCAGCTCCCAAGGCGCGCGGGGCCCGCTCAGCTTGATGTCGATCCGGCCGTCCGCCCGCCGACCCAGCCACGTCCACAGGCGGTCCGTCAGACTCTCCAGCGCCGGCCGGGCCTGACGCAGTGCCTCGCGTTTCTCGTCAGCCGCCAACGCCTGCTGGGCCAGAAGAACATAGTTCTTCGCTGGCGGGTCGCTGTCGACCCGCAGTTCGTGCTCTCCCTGATGCGGGAGAAACTTGTAGCGCTTAATGGCCGCGGCGCGGCGCACGCCCAACTCCTGCTGGATGCGGTGCAGGAACTCCTCTGCGTGCGAGGTGAGGATAACCTGCTTGCCGTGGAGCAAACCGTCCTCGAAGAAGGTACGCCAGATGCCATCGCGATGGTCGTCGTCGATCGCGTTGACGACGTCATCGAATATGACCACGGGGCAGCCCTGCGCGAGGTTCTTGGCAAGCAGAATCGCCAGGCCCAGGCATTTGATGTGCCCTTCGCTGAAGACGATCAACGCGTCGTAGCGCGCGCCCGGCTCGCCGGCGAACTCCACCTCGATCTTGCCGTTCTCGGCCACGGGCAACCACAGCGCGTGCAGCAGATCGCCGGGCGGATCGGCCCGGTTGAATGCGTTGTAGAGATGGCGGGCTTGGTCTCCCAGCCCCTGTAGCAGAACCCCCGGCAGAGCGGTCAGGTATGCCTGAATCTCGGGCAGGAAACCGTCGTAGGCGGCCTTGACCCGCTGATGGTGCACCACCACCGGCATTTCGTCCGTGGCCGCCTGGATCAGGCCGCGGTTCGCGTCGTCGAATTGGGCCACGGTTTGGCGGGCGGCCGCCAGCTCCTGATCCGCAGTCGTGCGCATGGTCCGCAGCCGTTCGATCTCCAGCTGATGCTGTTGCAGGCGGTCCCGCTCCTGGGCCATCGCGCCGCGCTGGGCATTCACGTCGCGCGCCTGCGCGTCGAAGCCTTCGATGATCTGTGCGATCCGTAAGAGGGCTTGCCAGGCGCGCTGGTCCCCATTCACCCCGCCGCCGAGCCAATTGCCCGCCGACGTGGGAGGCAGCAGTGGCAGGCCCGCGGCCTGCGATTCGGCAGGACAAGCGACCCCAGCCGCCGCCACCACGCGGCGCATTTCGTCACACAGCGCTCGGACCGCCTCGCTCAACTGTGTCCGATGCCCGGCCTCCTGCTGCTGCAGGACGGCCAGTTGCGCGAGCTGCTCCAGGCCCATTCGCGCCCTGGCGAACGGGTCCTGCGCCACGGCGGCCAGTTCGGTTCCACATGCCGGACACGCGGTCGCCCCGTCCGCCAACGCTTGCACGGCCTCGTAGAGCTTCGCGTACGACACCTCGCCGGCGCGGGCCGCGAGTTGCGCGGAAGACGCTTGCCACAGTCCCTGGACGCGGTAGGCCTCTGCCAGCAACGCTTGCAGGCGGGCCTGGGTCACCTCGTGAATGGCAGGCGGGTTGGCGTCCAGCTGAGCCTGGACATACGGTAGCCGTCCTTGCTGCTGCGGCGTACCCAGCAGCCAGTCCACGCAGGTTTGATAGGTCGCGCCAGGTGACATGCGCTGCGCCAAAGCTTGTTCCAGGCCCTCGACCGCTGCGATCTTCTGCGGGTAGGCGGCGATGGTCTGTTCGGAGTTCGCCAACTGCAGGCGACGCTGCGCCAGCTGCGCCGCCTGCACGCCGGCAAGCATCAGGTCCTGATCGAGCGAGGGGTTGAAGCCGCGCACGAACTCGCTGAACTGGTCCACGCCGAACAGGGTGGCGATGAGCTGGCGCTGATCGCTCGGGGTCCGCGCGGCGATTCGGGCGAAATCGTCGAGGCGGTTCTTCTCGATGAAGCAGAAGCGATACTCAGCTTCGTCGGGCTGGACGGCCTGCGCCTCGCCCGCCGCCGTAGACGACAGGACTGGCGCGATGTGGCGGCGCAGGCGAGCGTTGTTGCAGTACGTCCGCTGGTCGACCCGCTTGGCCTGCGCTTCGCTGATCGAACCGAGCATCGCCACTTCCAAGGCTTCGCAGAAGCTGCTCTTGCCGGTGCCGTTGGCACCGTAGACCAAGGTGATGTCATGGCTGAGGTCGAACGTCTCCTGCCGCATGAATCCTCGAAACGGCCCGACTTCGAGCTGGTGCAGTCGCCCGAGCGCCGGCCCGTTTTCGGGGCCGCGCGCGTCCCCGTCGTAGGCGACAGGCATCTGCGCCAGATGCGCGATGGCCAGCGGCGCCAAGCGCGTGGAGCGCCCCCGGCGTGCAGCACCGACCTCGGCCAGTGGCTGCAGGTGATCGAGCACCAGGTGCGCCAGCCGGCGCACGTCGTCGTGCACGTGCCGCTGCGTCAAGTGCGCCAGGAACCGGTGGTACTCCGAACGTATGCTTGCCACAGCGACCCCTCACTTGGTCAACCACTGACCGTAAGCCTCCACATCGATCATGGGGACCGTTCCACTGAACTGAAGCTGCGCGATCAGCTTGAAAAGAAACGCGGTCGCCGGCTTGTTTTCGTTGGTGTAGCTGTACGCGCCGCTGGCTTGGTCATAGAAAAAGTGCCCGTGGGCGGCAACGCATCCGATGTCCAGACGCCCCTCGGTGAGGTTTGCGTTCAGCGCCTTGTCCATGGATGGGCCCAATGCAGGACTCCATTCGCTCTCGAAGGTGAGCAAGCCACCCAGAATCGGAATCAACGGCTTCGCTGGGTAGGTCCCGCCAGCGTGCGGGATCGGCAGGCTCGTGCGGTGCAGCCTGCGCACACTGGCGACCTTCTCCTGGGCATAGGCCACAAGCCCCGCGTCAGCCGTCTGCTTGGCCTCGAACACGGCGTACACGCTTTCGGCTGGAATGATCGTCTCGTTCTCGTAGGTGAAGATAAAAGGCGAATATTGCCGATCAAACACCACCACATCGATCTGCTGGCTGAAGTTCCCCAGGCTGTCCACCACATGCGCCTTCGCCGCCTGGTACCGTTTGGGCAGATAGGTATCCAGCATGTCGATCCAGACGTTCTCGCTCGCATCCCCCTTCGTACCCGGGTGACCGAAGGTCTTGCGTACTACGGACAAGCGCTGCTGGATGTCTTCATGCAGGGACGACAGGAGCTGGGAAAGCGACCACTGGGACATGCTGTACCTCGATGGGACGTGTATGGAAGCCGATGGAATCAGGACAGTGGGAACTTGGGGCCAAACAGTGCGCGCCAGGCGCGAAGCGCTTCGATATTGCGACCACGACGCGCGTGGTCGATGGCGATGCTTGCGTCCTGGCTCGCCTGGAACAGCAGCTGCTGCGCGCGCTGCTTGCGCGCGGCATCCATATCGTTGCTGATCGCCGGGCCAAGTCCGGCGGGATCCGGCCACTCGTCATGAACACGATCGGCAAGCGTGGCAAAGAACGACTGGATCTCGCGATCGAACGATCCTCCCCAGCCGCCGTAAAGACACTCAAGGGCCATTACCTCGATCAGGAACGAGGGCTTCACCGGCTTCTGATCGCCGTGCTTGGGATTGTTGTTCCAGTACTTCACCATGCGCACGAGACCTTTCCACTCATTGCCATAGGCTTGGTGCGCTGCGGTCGCCTTGTCCTTATGGATCTCCGGGTCCGTCTTGATCCACTTTCCGGACGCCGTATCGGGGATCTCATACTGGTCGCCGGTGTCGAATGCGGGCACCGCATCCACGCTGACCACCCGGTAGTCCGTGTTGTCCTCCGCGTCGATGTGAACACCGAAATCCACGTTGATCGAGCGCGCCTGTTTGCGCACGGCCGCCGAACCGTATTTCTCCACCAATGCAGAGTGGAAATCATCCAGCACTACCGATGCGGCCTTGCCGTGGTAATGCTTCTCCGAGTCCTTCAGCACGAAGAAGATGTCGATATCCTTGAGCGGCTTCGTCTTCGTGTATCGAGCATAGGACCCGGTCAGGAAGCTGCGCGCAATGCCGAACTTGGTCTGCAGGTAGTCCCGCACTTCGTTCTGGCGTTGCGAGGCATTCTTCTGTTCGCGTTCGTTGAGTTCCAGACGCGACTTGAACTTGCGAAAAGCTTCATCGATCGACAGCATCAGCGTTGCCTCCAATATCCGGCCTGACCCGCCAGGCCGCTGTGTTCGACAGTCGAGCCTAGGCTCTGCTTGACCATTCCATCCGTCGAGCGATAACTTCCTTTGCTCCACCCCTCCACATCAGGCCGCCCTGGCTTTGTATCGAGCATTAACTTGTACTTGGCCTGCGATGGCAGCAGCCCAGCTTTCTTGATCGCGTACTTCAACTGCTCGGTATCCGTCCAGAAGCTGCCGTCGCCATCGGACCACCCATACACGATGTCGATATCCCATCGGGTCACGAGTTTGTCGGTTGCCGGGTTGTAGATCTCCAGAATCACCTTGCGCAGATCACCGGTCCCGAGCCACGTCTTGATGGCTCGGGTATTGCTCTCCCAGCGATCCGCGAAGTGCTCGGGGTCCAGCCCACTGAGCAGGATGATGTCTTTCAAGCTCTTGAGGATGTTGTCGGTCACATAGGTAACCGAGTGCGTGTACGAGTAGGTGGCGACGGTGCTCATGACTTGAGGAAACCTCCGAGGTCGAGCGACAGCGCTTGTCCAGCATCGGCCTGCGCCTGCGTGGCAATTCCTTGGCTCAAGTCCCGTGCAATGATGCGAGAACTGTGCTTTTTGAGCGCGGTTTGCACCCAGCCGAGCTGCTCCTTCGGACACGGCAGCGAGACTCCCCAGTCTCCCTTCAACGGCTCGAACCCCAAGACTTCTTCGTTGGCATCATCACCATCGATCGCGTCTTCGTCGAAGAGGCAGTAGATCCTGGTCCGTGGTCCATCGCATGTCGCAACGATGGGCGCGCTCTTGGGTGCCTGGTCGGCGATCAAGCTGGCGGCCACGCCCGCCACGGCCCTGAGTTCAGAGCGAGCCGTGCCGTCCTTGCCCTGAGTGAGCAGTTCGACAATGGCATCCCACGTCTGCAACGCATCGCGGTGCGGCGAGCTGCGAAACGTCCGGCTGACAACGGTGGTCATTTTTGCTTCCCTCCTTGAAGGCGCATTTGCGTTGCCTGTCGTATCGCACTGCGCAGGTGCTCTACGGAAAGCTTGTTCGGATCGATAGCCACTTGCGGGTCGGCCGCGAGGGCGTTGGCTACGACCTTGCGAATGGCCCGACCATCCAATCCGACGCACTCGCCAGCGCACGCGTCGAACTGGTGAGCCGAGGAAAGCTTGCCAATCCCCGGAAATGTCTTTGCCAGGCCATTCAGGCAGTCCACCAGGATCTGCTTGCAGGCATCCTTGCCGGGCAGTGGCACCTCCATCACCATGTCGCAACGAGATAGGAAGGCACTGTCGACGGCCTGTGGGAAGTTGCTGGTGGCCACGAACAGCAGATGCGGGTTGCGTTCGGCCAACATGTCCAACTGCACCAACACCGCGTCGGTGGCCCGGTGCACATCAACCGGGTTGGCTTCCAGGCTGAGCTTGGCTCGATCAGCCGCAAGCGTTTCGACCTCGTCCAGAAGGACGATCGTCGGGCCCGCCGCTGCGGATTCTGCGATCGATTGCGAGAACAGGTCTGCCACGGCGCGTTGAGTCTTTCCCATTGCAGAGCTCGTCAGCGTGTGAGGCTCTACTTCCAGCAATCGAAACTTCGCAGAAGAAAAAGATTCGGCCACACGATGCGCCAAGCCCCGTGCCAAGGAGGTCTTCCCAGTCCCCGGCGGGCCGACCAACAAGATCACGCCGTGCAGGGGGAGTACCGTGCGCTCCACCTTGGGGCGCACCGTGAAGTTGACGATCGCCTGTGACAGCAACTGCTTCTTGAGAGCTTCGTCCATGACGATGGAATCCCACAGGGCGCCCAGCGACGTGTCCGGCAGCTTCCAGCTTCGATGGATGCCTTTCGGCAAAGTGGCGTCTGATGAAGGATTCTTGGTCATCCGTGGCTCTCGGCGGGTCAGAGAATGGTGCGATAGGTCGCCAGCACCTTGGTCGTTTGCACAAGGCCCTGGCGCAGCAGGATTTCGAGATAGCGGTCCACCTCGATCGGCGGATGCTTGAGTTGGGCACGCTGGCGCTGCGCAGCCGACACCACGGCGGCCGCGTCCAGATCCAGTAGGTTGTCCACAAACTCATCGGGGTGCTGCGATTCGATGCCGTACGGAGCCAGCAGATCGTTCGGGAAATCCCGTTCGTTGAACGTCACAATCACGCTCGCACCGCAGCGAATCGCCGCAGCCAGGACGTGCCGGTCGTCCGGATCGGGCAATGTCAGGCCTGCCACGAGCGCTTCGTAGCCCTCCACCAAGCCGTCCGGAATTGCCCGGTCCATGAGATCCGACGTCCTGTCGACCTGAACCCGGGTGAGATCGGGGCGGTTGATCAACAGGTTGCGTTTCCACTCCTCATGAATGGCTTGGCTCCACCGCGCCCGGAAGCGGCCAGACAGGCCGAGCCACATCAGGAAATCCCGCAGTGGCGCGGGATATAGAACGCACGCGTCGTAGACGGCGGTGAATGGGGAATGCCTCATTCGTATCCCATTCCCAACTCTTGCGACTGCTGAGCGAGTTCGGCCATCGCCTGCTCACTGGCGCGCTCGCGCGCTTCCTTGTACTGCATCAGATCGGCGAACCTCACCCTGCGGTGCTTGCCGGTGCGATGAAATGCCAACACCCCATCTTCGAGCAGCTTGACGAAATGGGGACGGGACACGTTGAGCAAGTCCGCCGCCTCTTGGGTCGTCAGCTCTGCATGGACGGGCACCACCTTTACTGCATTGCCATCGGCCAACTCGGCCAGGATGTCGACCAGCAGGCGTAAAGCCGAGGTAGGCAGTTCCACCTGATGAGCCTGTTTGTGGTCATCAAAGATCTGGATGTGCTGCGTCTCGAACTGGGTTGCGAGGTAAGCCGCCAAGGCACGTTGACCCTGGACGGCTGCCTTCACCTCTCCCGCGGCGGGAAGGGTCATCTTGGATTGGGCAGTGGCGGTGGTCATGGGTAGCTCCTAAGCGAAAACGGTTGCAGAGCCGATCATATTCGAAATACTCGAAAAACGCAATAATCGAAGCGCGACCCGTGCTTTTGTAGGTTCGCTCGCAGCATGCCCAATCCGGTCGTCCGCCAGTTCCTATTGTTTGCGGCCTGAAACAGCCCTGATCTCCACGATCAACCCATTGCTGATCACACAGGAATGGCGCGATGGTGGCTTCGATCTGGCTGCGCGCCGCGCATCGCGGCGTGCCCACTTGTTTCGTGACGGCCCTCGTGCTGGGCCAGTCCCCGATGGCATTGGCCGAGTCCCCGGCGCAGCGCCAGGAGTTGGTCGCCGCGCTGCGCCAGCTCGACGCGCTGGAACGCACCGTCGCGGACAGCGCCGCGCATGCCCCCATCCAGCCGGGCGAGCGCTACCACTTCGATTACCCACGGCTGCTGGCTGACCTGGCGCGCGTGCGCGCCGGCATCCAGTTCCACCTGACGCCATCACGCGCTCAGCCGCGCGACCCCTCCGAACTGGCCGGCGACTACCGCACCGAGCGGGCCGCTTCGCCATCGCCGAAGACGACTGCGGAGGGCGAGCAATGAACGGCGCCCAGGTCTCGGCATTTCAAGCCAACAGCGGTATCGCGCCTTCCGCGATGGCGACCGTCCTGGTCGGCGTCGTGTTCGCGGTCCTGCTCGTGTGGGGCGTCTGGGCCATCCGAACGGCCTATGTGGGGTGGTCCGAGAGCCGCCTCAACCAGCGCCAGTTCCTCGGCGTCTGCATCCGCTTCGTCGCGATGTACCTCGTCCTGAGTTTCTTCCTCCTGTCCTGACATGAAAGGCCCGACCATGCACAACCGCAACCTCACTTCCCGTTTTGCCCAGCGCGCCGCCGTGGCCCTGGGCGCCGCCGCGCTGCCCGCACTGTCGTTCGCGCAAGGTCTGCCGCAGTTGGAGAACCCGACGCGCGGCACCGGCAACGGCATCATGGAGACCATCCGCAACTACGGCTACGACATCATCATGCTCGTGGCCCTGCTGGTGGTGGCGTCGATGTTCATCGGCGTCTGCTACCACGCCTACGGCACCTACGCGGAGATCCACACCGGCCGCAAGACGTGGGGCCAATTCGGCCTCACGGTCGCCATCGGCGCCGTGCTGCTCGTGATCGGCATCTGGCTGCTCACCGAAGCCACCGGCATCCTGTAAGCGAGGCCGGTATGTCCGAGCAGCAGCACGTCCGTGCGGACGGGACGGTCACGTTCCTTCCGCACCGGCTCAACCGCCATCCCGTGGTCGTGCGCGGCCTCACCGCCGACGAGCTGTGGATCTGCTGCGGCCTGTCCGGCGCGGCCGGCCTGCTGGTCGGCGCGCCGCTTTCGTGGGTGTTCCGCACGATCGCCATCGCACCGACGTTCGTTGTCCTGGGCGTGGCCTTGGGCGTGTTCATCGGCGGCGGCATCCTGCGCCGCCTCAAGCGTGGGCGCCCCGACACCTGGCTGTATCGACAGTTGCAGTGGCGCATCGCAACGCGCCATCCGCTGATGGCCGGCTGGGTGGGCGGCCACGTGCTGATCTCGCGCTCGGGCTTCTGGTCCACCCGCAGGAGCATGCGATGAGCCGCTTCAAGAACGAGATCGCCCACCTGCAGGCGCACATCAAGACCTTGCGCCTGGGCGCGGGCGCGCTGGTCATTGTCGCCCTGGTCATGGGCGGCGGCTGGTGGAGCGCGCCGCGCGACCTGACCATCCACGTCCCGCCCGACCTGCGCTCTGGCAGTACCCGCAAGTGGTGGGAAGTGCCGCCCGAATCGGTCTATGCGTTCACGTTCTACGTGTTCCAGACGCTGAACCGCTGGCCGACCAATGGCGAAGAAGACTACTCGCGCAACCTCCATACGCTCTCGCCGTACCTCACCCCGTCCTGCCAGGCCTTCCTGCGGGCGGACTATGACTACCGCCGCTCCACGGGCGAGCTGCGTCAGCGCGTGCGCGGCATCTACGAGATTCCCGGCCGCGGCTATGGCGACGACCCCACGGCGCGCGTGCGCACCGTATCCGATCGCGACTGGGTGGTGACGCTGGACATCACGGCGGACGAGTACTACGGCGCCGAGCAGGTCAAACGCGCCCTGGTGCGCTATCCGATCAAGGTCACGCGGGTGGACGTCGATCCCGCCCGCAACCCGTTCGGCCTGGCGCTGGACTGCTACGAAGGCGCGCCCCAGCGCATCAGTGCACCGGAGCCGGCGCGCCCGGCGCCGAGTGACCTGAATCCGCAAGCGCCTCAAGGAGGAAACACCCCATGAAGCATCCTGTACTCGCGCTGCTGGGGCTACTGGCCGTGGCCGCGGCACCCGTCGCCCAGGCGGTGGAGATCCTGCGTTGGGAACGCATGCCACTGGCAGTGCCGCTGAAGGTCGGTCAGGAACGCATCGTATTCATCGACCGGAACGTGCGCGTGGGCGTGCCCGCAGGCGTGGGCAAACGCCTGCGCGTGCAGAGTGCGGGCGGCGCGGTGTACCTGCGTGCCAGCGAGCCGATCGAGCCCACGCGGTTGCAACTGCAGGACGCCGACACGGGCGCGCTGATCCTGCTGGACATCGCAGCCGAACCGCCCAAGGACGGGGAAGCCGAGCTGGAGCCGGTGCGCATCGTCGAGGGTGACAGCGCACCGGGACGCTATGGCGAGCAGGCCGACAGTGCCGAGGCCCCGGCACGCGCCCAGGGCCAGGCAGGTGCGCGGACCGCGCGGCGCGAAACTCCGGTCCCTGTCGTGCTGACGCGCTTCGCCGCGCAGAACCTCTACGCACCGCTGCGCACCGTCGAGCCGCTTCCGGGCGTCATGCGGGTCAACCTTCCCCGCGACCTCGACCTGGACACACTGATGCCAACGCTGCCGGTGCGCGCGGCCGTGCTCGCGTCGTGGCGCCTGGAAGACCAATGGGTGACTGCCGTGCGCCTCACCAACACCGGCGCCGACTGGGTCGCGCTCGACCCGCGCGTGCTGCAAGGCGATTTCCTCACCGCCACCTTCCAGCACGAGGCGCTGGGCCCGCGCGGCACGACCGAGGACACGACCGTGCTGTACCTGGTCACGCGCGGCCGCGGCCTCGCGCAGTCGCTGCTGCCGGCGATTCACCGCTTCGACCCTGCCGTGCATCTGCCGCAGCCGGACGGCGACGAGAACGCCAAGGAGGCCCGCCATGCGCAGTAACGGCCTGCTCAAGTGGCTGATGATCCCTGTCGCCATCCTGGTGCTGTTCGCCGGTATCCGGCTGTTCTCGGGTGGAGGCGGCACGGCGCCACCCGCGGCGGACAACGGCGCCCAGCTCACGCCCGAGGAAATGAAGGCGCTGGGCATCGAAGGCGACACCCCGCGCGACACCGTGGCGACGCTCGTTGCCCAAGTGAAGCAGTTGCGCACCGAGCTTCAGACCGCGCTCTCGGACAACAAGTCGCAGCGTGAAGAGAACCAGCGGCTGCGCCAGCGCGAGAACTCCATCGACCAGCGCATCAACTCGGCGCTCGAATCCGAGCGGTCCAACCTGCGCCGCGACCAAGAGCAGGCGGCCAGCGCGCGCCAGCAGACCGAAGGGCTGCTCGCCGACCTGCAGCGGCGCCTGGACAGCATCGGCGGGCGCGGCGGCGGCCATGCGGACCTGCCCGTGGGCCTGGGGCTGCAGGGCGGCGACGAGGCCGGCATGGAGGGCGGCGTGCGGTGGGTCGAGCCGGACGACGCAAAGCCCGCCGAGGGGCGCAACGGGGGGCGTGGCGCGAGCGGCGGCATGAGCTTCCCCACGAGCTTCGGCCCGGCGCAGAGCACGCTCGAAACCACCGCTGAAACCGTGGCCAACGCGGGCGCCCGCGCCGCCGGGGTCAAGAATGCCAAGCCGGTCTATACCGTGCCGACCAACTCGACGCTAATGGGATCGGTGGCGATGACGGCCCTGATCGGCCGCGTGCCGATCGACGGCACGGTCAACGATCCCTATCCGTTCAAAGTTCTGGTCGGGCCGGACAACCTGACCGCCAATGGCATCGACATTCCCGACGTGGCCGGCGCCGTGTTCAGCGGCACCGCCTCGGGCGACTGGACGCTCTCGTGCGTGCGAGGTCAGGTGCGCAGCATCACGTTCGTCTTCAACGACGGCACGATTCGCACGATCCCCGAAGACCGCGAGGGCAACCAGCAGAACAACCAACAGCGCGACGGCTTGGGCTGGATCAGCGATCCCCACGGCATTCCTTGCGTCAGCGGCGAGCGGCGCAGCAACGCCCAGCAATACCTCGGCTCGCAGGCCCTAATCACCGCGGCCGGTGCCGGTGTGGCCTCGCTCATCGAGAGTGGCAGCGGCCGCATGTCCTATGTCGGCTCGGACGGCTCCATCGGCACCGTGGGCATCACCGGCCAAGAAGCGGTCGGCCAGATTCTCGCGGGCGGTGTCCGGGACATGTCGGCCTGGGTCAACAAGCTCTACGGCCAAGCCTTCGCCGCCGTCTATGTCCAACCCGGCGCCAAGGTTGCCGTCCACCTCGAAAAGCCGCTCGCCATCGACTTCGATCCCGAAGGCCGCAAGGTCGATCACCGCGCAGGAGAAAGCCATGCCCTTGAACTTGACTAACCTGGCCCGTGGCCTAGCACTGGCCCTCGCCGTCGCGGTGCTCGCCGGCTGCGCCACCAGCAAGGAAAAGCTGTTGACCCACGGTGACCGCACGATGATGGACATCTGGCAGCAGGAGGCCGGCGACGGCGGTGGCGCAGCCGGACGGAACGCCGGCCGCCAGTTGCTCGATGCGCGCCAGAGCCTGCGTCGGCCCCTGACCGACGCCGACGTGCAGGCCGCACCTGTCGAGCAGATGCGCTACACGCGCACCGCGCGCAATGAGGTTCACCGCCAGTTCCAGCGTCTGCCCAATCCCGATCTCGTGATGTACGTGTACCCGCACCTGGCCGGCACCGACCCCGTTCCCGTGCCGGGCTACACGACGGTTTTCCCCTTGTACCAGCGCGTGCAGTACGCGATGCCTGGCGAGAGGACGGAGGACTACTGATGCGGTGGAAACTTCCATGGCCGAAGCTGGCTGCCGTCAGCGCCGAAGACACCGCCGCCGACGAGCAGCCGGACGGCTGGCAGCGCCACGTCGAGGCCTTGCAGCAAGCCGGCATCCCCGAACCCGGCGCCGCGGTCCAGGGCCGCAAGCCGGCGACCGTGGCCGACGAGCAGGCGCTGTACGACGTCGCACCGTCCTTCGTGGAACTGCTGCCCTGGGTGGAGTTCTTGCCCGAGTCGAAATCGATGCTCCTGGAGGACGGCCAATCGGTGGCCGCCTTCTACGAGCTGGTGCCGCTGGGCACCGAAGGCCGGGAACCCGGCTGGCTCGCGCATGCCCGCGACGCCCTGGAAAACGCGCTTCAGGACAGCTTCGATGAACTGGACGAGAACCCGTGGGTGCTCCAGCTCTATGCCCAGGACGAACCGAGCTTCGACCAGTACATGCAGACCTTGCGCGATTACGTGCAGCCACGTGCGCGCGGCTCGGCGTTCACCGAGTTCTACCTGCGCTTCTTCGGCCACCACCTGCGCGCTGTGGCCAAGCCCGGCGGCCTGTTCGAGGACACGGTGGTCACGCGGCTGCGCTGGCGCGGCCAGACGCGGCGCGTGCGCATGGTGGTGTACCGCCGCGCGAGCGGACAGGGACAGGCAAACCGCCGCGGCCAGACACCCGAGCAGATGCTGGGCATCGTCTGCGACCGCCTGTGCGGCGGCCTGGCGAACGCCGGCATCCAGGCCCGGCGCATGGTCGCGGCCGACGTCCACGACTGGCTGCTGCGGTGGTTCAACCCGCGCCCCACGCTGCTCGGGCCTGGGGTGGAGGACCGGGAGCGCTTCTACGCGTTGGCGCGCTATCCGGACAGTACCGAGGAAAGCGAGGCCGGCGAGATCGAGCTGGCGAGCGGGCGGGATTTCAGCCAGCGGCTGTTCTTTGGGCAGCCGCGCTCGGACGTGGCGCAAGGGGCCTGGTACTTCGACGGCATGCCGCACCGCGTGCTGATCACCGACCGGCTGCGCATGCCGCCCGGCACCGGGCACCTGACCGGCGAGACCCGCAAGGGGGACGCGATCAACACGCTGTTCGACCAGATGCCCGAGGACACCTTGATGTGTCTCACCATGGTGGCCACGCCGCAGGACGTCCTCGAATCGGACCTCAACCATCTGGCGAAGAAAGCTGTGGGCGAGACGCTGGCGTCGGAGCAGACGCTCAAGGACGTGCATGAAGCCCGCTCCCTGATCGGCAGCGCGCACAAGCTCTACCGGGGCACTCTGGCGTTCTACCTACGCGGGCGCGACGAGGCGGAACTGGATCGGCGCGGCCTGGACCTCGCGAACGTGATGCTCAACGCCGGCCTGCAGCCGGTGCGCGAGGACGACGAGGTGGCGCCGCTCAACAGCTACCTGCGCTGGCTGCCGTGCTGCTACAACCCCGGCAAGGACCGGCGCCGGTGGTACACGCAACTGATGTTCGCCCAGCACGCGGCGAACCTGTCGCCAGTATGGGGCCGCGCCCAGGGCACGGGGCATCCCGGCATCACGATGTTCAATCGCGGCGGCGGCCCGATTACGTTCGACCCCTTGAACAGGTTGGATCGGCAGATGAATGCCCATCTGTTTCTATTTGGCCCCACCGGCTCGGGGAAGTCCGCCACGCTCAACAACCTGCTGAACCAGGTGACGGCCATCTACCGGCCGCGGCTTTTCATCGTGGAAGCCGGCAACAGCTTCGGCCTGTTCAGCGACTTCGCCAGGCGCCTGGGCCTGACCGTGAACCGGGTCAAGCTGGCCCCCGGATCGGGCATCAGCCTGGCGCCGTTCGCCGACGCACGCCGGCTGATCGAAACGCCCAGCGACGTACAGACGCTCGATGCCGACGCGCTGGACGAAGACCTGCCCCCCGATGCCTCGGCCATGGAAGCGGACGAGCAGCGCGACGTGCTGGGCGAACTGGAGATCACAGCGCGGCTGATGATCACGGGCGGCGAAGACAAGGAAGAAGCGCGGATGACGCGGGCCGACCGCTCGCTGATCCGCCAGTGCATCCTCGACGCCGCCGAACATTGCGTGGCCGAAAAGCGCACCGTGCTCACGCGCGACGTGCGCAACGCGCTGCGCGCCCGTGGCCAGGACCCGACGCTGCCCGAGATGCGGCGCGTGCGGCTGCTGGAGATGGCGGACGCGATGGACATGTTCTGCCAAGGCACGGACGGCGAGATGTTCGACCGTGACGGCACGCCGTGGCCCGAGGCCGACATCACGCTGGTCGATCTGGCGACCTATGCCCGCGAGGGCTACAACGCGCAGCTCTCCATCGCCTACATCAGCCTGATCAGCACGGTGAACAACATCGCCGAGCGCGACCAGTACCTGGGCCGGCCGATCGTCAACGTGACCGACGAAGGTCACATCATCACCAAGAACCCGCTGCTCGCGCCCTATGTCGTGAAAATTACAAAAATGTGGCGCAAGTTGGGCGCCTGGTTCTGGCTGGCGACGCAAAACATCGACGATCTGCCGCGCGCCGCAGAGCCCATGCTCAACATGATCGAGTGGTGGGTGTGCCTGTCGATGCCGCCGGACGAAGTGGAGAAGATCGCCAGGTTCCGCGAACTCTCGCCGGCGCAGAAGGCGCTGATGCTCTCCGCACGCAAGGAAGCGGGCAAGTTCACCGAGGGCGTCATCCTCTCCAAGAGCATGGAAGTGCTGTTCCGCGCCGTGCCGCCAAGTCTCTACCTCGCGCTCGCGCAAACCGAGCCCGAGGAGAAGGCAGAACGCTACCAGCTCATGCAGCAGCACGGCGTCAGCGAGCTGGATGCCGCCTTCAAGGTGGCTGAGAAGATCGACCGGGCACGTGGCATCGAGTCGCCGACCCTGGACCTGCCCTGAATCTGCCGTACACCGGAGAACGCCATGGAACAGAAACGCCCATCCATTCCGATGCAGGTACAGGCGTTCCGCCGTCGGCGCTGGAGGCTCAGCTGGCCCTGGGTGTTGGCCGCCGTGCTGGTAGCGCTGCTGCTGATCTGGCTCGTGTCCCGCTATTCTGGCAAGTCCACTCCCCAGACTTCAACGCCGGTCAGCGTGACGCAGGTGGCCGGGCCTCCGTGGCAGATGGGAAATCCGGAAGGGCGTTTCACGCTGACGCTCTACGCGGACCTCGAATGCCCGTTCTGCCGATCCTATTTCCCAGTGCTCAAGCGTTGGGTGGCCGGCAACGCGGACGTGGCCTTGCAATGGCACCACCTCCCGTTGGCCGCGCATGAGCCGGCCGCGTCTGCCGAAGCGAGCCTGGCGGAGTGCGCCGGCGAATCTGGCGGCCATGCCGCCTTCTGGCAGGCTGTCGAGTGGGTCTATGCCCACACGCGCAGCGACGGCCAGGGCTTGCCCGAGGACCTGCGGTACCCCGACCTTACGCCAGCCATCGAGCAGTGTCTGGCGAGCGAACGGCCCGAGGCGCCGATCCGCACCCAGACGGCGGAAGCCACGAGCAGCGGCGTGACCGCCACGCCGTCGCTGCGGCTGCACGATCGCGAAACCGGCAAGGCGATCCTACTGCAGGGTCCGATCGAGGGCGATGCCTTGCTGTCGGCCATGGACATGCTCGCGGCCGGCGATCCCGCCGCCACACCTACTACATCGGAAATGCCTGCCGACGTCGTCGGCGACATGCCCAGGTAGCCCCGGTCTTCAAGGCTACGGCGCAGTCCACTGCGCTGACCGAAACCCGTTCGCCTCGCATCCTGGCCGCGAACGATCACCGCTGCCGCGGTGATGGATGCACCTTGTTCGTTCCCCAGGAGGGCTTGCCCTCCCAGGGCGCGCGCCCTCCGATCTCACCGTCTGGAGGTTCGCCATGTCTTTCGTCGTCAATGACTCCTGCCTGGAGTCGCTTTCCGCCATCGCTGCCCAACACGAGGACTGGATCATCCAGCAAGCCATTGCACTGCTGGAGAAGCGGGTTTTCAAAGCGGGTGCGAAACTCCTCGACCCCACGGCCGTGCGCGACTACCTGCGCGTGAAGCTGGTCGCCGAGCCCAATGAGATATTCGCCGCGGTGTTCCTGGACAGCATGCACCAGGTGCTGGCCTACGAGCCGTTGTTCAGGGGCACGATCAACTCGACTTCGGTCTATCCGCGTGTCGTCGTGCAGCGTGTGCTGGAGTTGAAGGCCGCCGCGGTGGTCTTCGCGCACCAGCACCCCTCGGGCATTTCCGAGCCGTCGAGCGCGGATCGCATGCTGACCCAGCAACTGCAGGCCGCGCTGGCGCTCATCGATGTGCGGGTACTGGACCACATCATCGTCGGCCAGGGTGCCCCGTTCTCCTTTGCGGAGTCCGGCCTGCTGTAAGGGTTGCACTGCTTCGTTGATCAGCGCGGAGGCTTCGGCCTCCGCTTTTTTCTTTGCGGCGACGCAAGCAGGTATGCGGGGTGGCCGCGATGCGCATTGTTTGTTGGGGCCGCCTGGGGTTCGGCGTTTGACTATGGCCCTGATCAACTTCCGGGGCACATGACATGCCAGCAGCTTTTACCCGGTTCGCACCAGGCTGGCGAACCCTTGGCCTGGCCGTGGCGCTGCCGACGTCTCTGGCGGTGTTCAGCCCGGCCACCTTCGCCGCCGACGTGGTGGTCGTCACCGACAGCCGCCACCCGGTCAAGACCATGGGCGGCGAGCGACTGATCGAGTTGGGCGAAACGCCCCGGATCGAGGCCGAGCTTTCCGCGAATCTTCCAGCCGACCCTGAGCGGGCAGCAGCCATCGTCCGGCAACGCCTGAAGCAAGGCGGCACCGATCTTCAGCGCCGCATCGGCACCGCCTACCAGGGCGTCACCGACGCATGGAGTTTGGGTGTCACGACCATCCCGGCCGTCGTGGTGGATCAACGCTTTGTGGTCTATGGCGAGCCGGACGTGGCCCGGGCCGTCGCGCGCATCGAGCAACACCGGAGGACGCAGCCGTGACCCATCGCCCATTCGACCTGCTGCGCCGCCTGCGCGTCGCCGTGGCCTCGCTGCTGCTGATCAGCGCCACGGGCAGCTACGCCTTGAACACCGCCACCATCGTGTCCTCCGTCATGTCGCCGGACTGCCTGGAGTACCGGGTGGTGGGCATCTGCTACTGGCTCTACTGCACCTGGACGGGCTGCACGGTGCGCACATCCACCAAGGTCCGGCACTACGTGCCCGATGCGGTCGTCTCCAGCTACAGCAACACCGGAGAGAACCCCTGGGTCGAGGTGCAGGCGATGAGCACGCCCAACCCATCCGCACAGGCAGGTGGGGATGGGACCACGAACGAAGACCACGACAACAACCTCGCCAAATTCAAGAACAGCGATGTCATCGGCCATCCTGGCGGCGAGGTATTCAACCAGTTCGCATCGTCGTCGGGCTATTTCTGCCAAGGCGCGGGCACGGCCTTCATGCCGTATCTACTCAGCACCCTGGACACGCTGGCTTGGCGCTACAACGTGCCTGAAATGGCCTACCCGGAGGCGTTGATTCCGGGCATGCGCGAGGTCGGTGCGCGCACCACGATGAACCTCTGGGGCAATGTCTATCCGCGCGGCGGCTTCCTGCATCAGACCGATGACTACAAATCCGGGGCCGTCGTGGCCCAGCGCGCCGGTGATGTCGTCACGCGCCGCGGGCAGATCCACGTGTACCAGCCGCTGCTTGCCAACGCCCGCGACGGCTACTGGCCGGCCGGCGCGCTGATGGAGGGTGATGCCTCTACGGGCAAGTGGCAGGAGCTGACGCCGCGCCTGTCCAACACCTGCGTGGTGTTCCCGCACAGCGGCACGCTGACCCAGGCCCAACAAGGCGACTACGCCTGGGCGCTGTGGCGTCCCTATGCGTGCTGCGAACGCCGCGGGCAGGTGTTCCTGGGCAGCGTCGATTTCCTCTGAGGTGCCACGATGAAGCGTCCTGAATCGATGAACCTTTCCGCCAAGGCGTGCCGCCTGCTGCGCCCGAAGGCGCTGGCCGGCCCGCTCGCTCTGGTCTGCGGCCTGGCGTGGGCGCAGGTCGGATACCAGAACAGCGGCCCCGTCCTCGGCGATGACGTCATGTACTCGATCGGCGGTGGCAGTGCGGTGTCCATGGGCCGCGCGGCCGGCATGCGCTCCATCGGGGTCGGCGTGGGGTGGAACAGCAACCTGATCTGCGGCGACATGAGCATCCAGACCACGCTGCGCAATCAGCTCAACGGCATCACGAACGGCTTTCAGCAGATCATGAGCAACGTGATCCAGAGCGCGACCAGCGCGGTTGCATCGCTGCCGGCGCTGATCATTCAGCGCGCCGATCCGGGCCTGTACAACCTGCTGACCAACGGCGTGCTGCAGGCGCGGCTGGACTTCGACCGCTCCAAGCTGACGTGCCGCGCCATGGCGGAGAAGATGGCCGAGACTGCGGGTGGCCAGCTTGGCTGGAGCCAGATGGCCGAAGGCATGGCCTTGCGTGACGCGGTTGGCAGCAACGATGCCGTGTCGGCCGTCGAGCAGGCCGAGACGCGCCGCGGCAACGACGGCCTTCCCTGGGTGGGCGGCAGCAATGCCGGTGGCGCAGGCCAGTCCGCCATCCGCGTGGTCGGCGACGTCACCCGCGCGGGCTACAACCTGGTCAACGGGCGCGGCGTGACGGACACATCCTCCATCGCGTCCACCAGTTGCGCGAGCCTGTCCTGCCAGACCTGGACGTCGCCGCAGCAGGCGACCGAATGGGCCACCCGGGTCCTCGGGGAACAGGTGCAGCGCACGTGCGATTCCTGCACCAAGACCGAGACGGTGCCCGGCGTCGGGCTGACGCCGCTGATCCAGGAGGAGTACGAAGCCAAGCTGGAAGTCTTGCAGGAACTGGTTTCCGGCGTGCGCAACACCACCTTCGAGAACTTGCGCGAGGCCGGCAGCACGTCGCTGCCGATCACGCGCGGCGTCATCGAGGCGCTGCGCGACGAGCCGGACCAGGACCTGCTGGCGCGGCGCCTCGCGTCCGAGGTGGCGCTTTCGTCGGTGCTGGAGAAGGCACTGCTGCTCCAGCGCACGCTGCTCACCGGCAAGAAAGAGCCCAACGTGGCAGCCAACGAGTTGGCAGTCGAGGCCGTGAACCACGAGAGCGACACGCTCGACCGGGAGATCCGCAACCTCAAGACCGAACTTGAACTGCGGCGCGAGCTGGCGAACAACTCGCCGATGGCCATCATCCAGCGCCATGGCACGCGCGCGGCAGGCTCGCGCGGCATCTATGAGGGCGATCCGGTGCCCGACCGCCTCGACCAGTTGCAGAAGGGCAATCCGGGAGGCCGGCCATGAGCGCGGAGCGCATGGCCTGGCGCCCCTTGCGCTGGCTCATCAGCCGGCGTGCGGCGAAAGCACTGCTGTGGGCGGCCGTGATCGTCGCCGCTGCGGTGGGCGCCAACATCGCCGGCATCTATCTCGTTGGCAGCGTGGCCGGCTGGGAGCGGTGGCTCGCGGCCGCATCGGGCTACTTCTTCGTGTGGCGGTTGTTCCTGTACGGGGCGACGGCCTGCGGCTGGGTCTGGATGCGGCGGCGGCTGCTGGCGCGCGAGGACAGCACGCTGGCCCGACGCCGGCTGATTCGCGCTGAGGTCGCCGGCATTGTTGCCATCGTGGCGCTGGAAGCCAGCCTGTTGATGCAGGCCGCTTGAGGGGATCGAGGCCATGACGCTTTTCACGACCGACTACCTGGAGTACTACCTAACCCTCGTGTCCTGGATCGTCAACAACGGCATCTGGGCGGTCCTCGTATCCAGCGGGGTATTCGCGCTGCCTTTCGTCGCCATCATCGTGCAGGAGTGGTTGAAGGCCCGTGCGGAAGGCGCCGACGAGGGCAACAAAGGCGTGCTGAGCGCCGCCCGCATCGAGAACCGGGTCTTCGTCGCCATCGTGGTGGTGATGTTCGCCGGCATTCCGTTCATCGACGTGGACCTGAACACCATCCAGTACGACAGCTCGCGCTCGGCCCAGTGCCAGGTCAGCGTGGCGCAGCCCGGGGATACCGGCTGGTCGCAGTCCTTCAGCACCATCAACAACCAGTCGGCGAAGGTGCCGGTGTGGTGGGCGTTCATGCACGCGCTCTCGCGCGCCGTCACGGGCGCTTCGGTGGCAGCGATCCCGTGCGGCACGGACCTGCGGCAGATGCGCATGGAGATCGACGCTACGCGCATCGATGACCCGGTGCTGGCTCAGGAAGTAGCGGATTTCTCGCGGGATTGCTATGGGCCTGCACGGGCCAAATTGTTCATGCAGCGCCCTCAGCTCGATGAGCAGCAGATGCACGACGTGACCTGGATCGGATCGCGGTTCTTCACCGACACGAACGGCTACTACGACACATACCGTTCCAGCACCCCACGCGAGGACTGGCCCTATGACAGCACCCGCGACGCAGGGCTTGCGCAGGTGGCCAGCGGTGGCGGCTACCCGACCTGCCGCCAGTGGTGGAGCGATGGAAGTAACGGCCTGCGGGCACGCCTGCTGGGTCAGGTGGACCCGAGCCTGTTGAGTCGCCTGGCGGGCTGGGCCGGGTTCCTGAGCCGGGCCGAGGTGGACGACTCGGTGATCCGAGCCATCGCGTCACCGCGGCAGCAGAAGTTGAACCAGGGCAGCGTCTATACGGACTACGGAGGCCAGATCGACAAGACCTTGCCGAACATCGTGACACGGGCCACGGGAGACGTTGGGATGGCCGTCGGCGCGATTGCCGCGTTTCCCGCCATGGACGTCGTGAGACAGTCTCTACCCATGGTCCTCGCCTTGCTCAAGATGGCGCTGGTCATCTGCATCCCGCTCGTGCTGGTCGTGGGCACCTATGACCTGAAGACGGTCGTCACGGTCAGCGTCGTGCAATTCGCGCTGTTCTTCGTGGATTTCTGGTTCCAGCTCGCTCGCTGGATCGACAGCACTATCCTCGATGCGCTCTATGGCTGGGGCTTTGGCTGGAACCGGCCACACACGAACTTCGACCCGCTGGTGGGGCTGAACAATGCGTTCGGCGACATGCTCTTGATGTTCGTCGCGGGCACGATGTTCCTGGTGCTGCCAGGATTCTGGCTGGCAAGCCTGACCTGGGTTGGAATTCGGGCGGGACATGCCATTCAGGGGTTGTCGGACGGCAGCAAGAGCGCCGGCCAAGCCGGGGGCAAGGGGGCTGGGGCACTCACGGGAGGCAAGCTGAAGTAGCCCGGAGTCCGTCAGTCGTCGGTGTACAACTCGTGCGACGTATCGTTGTACAGATTGGGATCGTAGCCCGGTGTCTTGCGCAGTTCTGTGAGATCGGTGAAAGGCCACTCGTCCTCGTCAGAGGTATTGGCAGCAGCAGCCCACGCCGCCGCCACGACGCCCAACAACACGAGTGCGAACCAAAAAGCAACGTAGAGCAGCAATCCCACCACAGACAGCTTGACCACCCACACGAGCGCGGTGGCAACGGCCGCCGGCACCCCCTTGGACACCAACCAGTTCGACGCCCGACGTTCGCCGCGCGCGTAGGCGCGCCATCCGCGGCCAAAGGTGCGGCCGAGGCGTTCTGCGGTGCTGATGCGGGTCGTGGTGTTCATGGTCGTCTCCTGCTACAGAGGGATGCCTATTCCAGTTTGGTCCATTTCATTCTGTTTGGGGCTTCAATGTGCTCTCTTGCCGCTTCAGGACGCTTCGTCATCCGGTTCCACCGGCCCGGGATCAGGCTCCACGCCGACGCGATACGTGGCAACGAAGCGCGGCCAGTCCACATGGTCCACCAGGTCGATGTCATCGACAACGCCGACTCTTGCTGCCGCACGCTCGAACAGGGCGATGCTCTTGGCGGGATAGTTGTTGCGCGACGGATAGAGCACCCCGTCGAACAGCGGCTGGCCATCATCGCCGAGCATCGCATGCACCTGGGCGGACACCTGCTGCGTGTGCGTGTAGTCGCGGCTGGCCAACTGTTCCAGGTTCAGGCCGAAGTAACCCGCCATGACACCCTCGGCCGTGAGATCGGCCAAGCGCACGTCGTCCAGGACCCCCACGGCCCGCACGAGCCGGCTCTCGACTTCCTTCAGCGCAATCGAGCGCTTCTCGTCCGCCAGCCACTGGTGCTTGTGAAACACCGACTCCATCAGCGCCGTGGACAGGTCGCGGCCCAGGTAGAGCACGCCGTAGGTCCGCGCCGGGTCGTCGTAGCGATTGGTGCCGCTGCGGCCATAGTACAGCGGGCTGCCCCGATAGACGACGCGGCTCACATGCTGGAGCAGTTCACCCGCATCGATCAAGAACAAGGGCAGTTCGCGGCTCATGGCGGTCTTGCCTCAATGCACCTGGACGCCCAGCACGTTGAACACCGCTTCGGCCACGTCATCGATTGTGCCATGCGTCACCGCATCCACCGGCGAGCGTCCGCCCAAGCCTTCGAGCGGTTCGGATAGTGCGCGGTAGATCGTCCAGTGGTCGATGCCCTCGACCTCTTGAAGCACGGTTTGGGTCAACTGCTGCTTCACCGGGTCGAGCTGCCAGTCGGGCAGCTTCTGGCCGCGCGGCCCCACATTCAGCGCCAGCAGCCGGCGCGCGAGGATGTCCTTGTAGATCTGCTGGCGCGACTTGTCCGCCAGCTTGGCGTACTCGGGGATCGGCAGGTTGTGCGGCTGGTTGAAGGATTCCAGCAACACGGCGCGGCCTCGCTGGACGTCGGTTTCAGTCGGGGTCCAGCGCGTTTCGGTGCGCAGCGCGGCCGCCTTGCGCGCCAGGGCCTGCTCCACCGTTTCGCCTTCGAGGTTGGCTGGCAGTTTTACCGCCTCCACGCGCTCGTGAATGAACGCCTGCAACTCGGCCGCGAAAGCCGGCGCATCCCGGATTTCAACGGTATCCGCGAAACGGCGCACGTCCTCCACGGTGACGCGCGGCAGACGATCGGCAATGAATTCAATGGCGGTGGGCATGGTCATCTCCCAAGCAGGTTTGAGACAGGATTCACTCTAGTCGCCCTTGTCGCATTTGTCAACTTAGTCGCCTGAGCGAGAGCCTACCTGCCGGGGGTAGCGTCCCCGCAGCATAGGCAGGGGCCAGCGCCAGGTCTCCGTCCAATCCATTCGTGCGGGTTCCACATTGACGCTGGAGACGCAACCCAGGCCCGGCTATACCGAAACGGTTAAAGGCCAAAGGGCCGAAACGGCAAGGGAATGGGGTGCAAGGGGAAAGGCCCTACCTCGAAAAGGCGAAAAGGCCTCCCGGCCGGCCCCCCAGAGGACACCCGCATGCTCTCCCTGTTCCAGCGAAAACGGCCCCCGGTCGCTGCCCCGTCGCCAGCGCCCGCCACCGACCTCCCGAAAGGGTTGCTGCGGCCCGAATCGGCCGCATCGCTGCTGGCAACACCGCGCCGGCAGAAGCTGCTGGAACACATCTGGCAGCGCACGTCGCTGTCGCGGCGGCAGTTCGCCACCCTATACCGCACGCCGCTGGAGCACTACGCCGAGTTGGTCCAACAATTCCCCGCATCGGAAAGCCATCACCACGCTTACCCCGGCGGCATGCTGGATCACGGGTTGGAGATCGTCGCCTATGCGCTCAAGCTGCGGCAGTCCCATCTGCTGCCCATTGGCGGCAGTCCCGAAGACCAGGCGGCGCAGTCTGAAGCCTGGACTGCCGCAGTCGCTTATGCCGCGCTGCTGCACGACATCGGCAAGATCGCCGTCGATCTGCACGTCGAACTGTCCGACGGCTCGCTGTGGCACCCCTGGCACGGCCCGCTGCACCAGCCATACCGCTTCCGCTACCGCGACGATCGGGAATATCGGCTCCACAGCGCCGCGACAGGTTTACTCTACCGTCAACTGCTCGACCGTGATGCCCTGGACTGGCTCAGTGGCTATCCCGACCTGTGGGGACCGCTGCTCTACGTCCTGGCCGGCCAGTACGAGCGCGCCGGCGTGCTGGGCGAACTTGTCGTGCAGGCCGACCGGGCTTCGGTGGCCCAGGAACTGGGCGGCGATCCGGCCCGCGCCATGGCTGCACACAAGCATGCGCTGCAGCGCAAGTTGCTCGACGGGCTGCGCTACCTGCTCAAGGAACAGTTGAAGCTGAACCAGCCGGAAGCCTCCGATGGCTGGATCACCGAGGATGCCTTGTGGCTGGTAAGCAAGACGGTCTCGGACAAGCTGCGTGCGCACCTGCTGTCACTAGGCGTCGACGGCATCCCCGCGAGCAACACCGCCGTCTTCAACGTGCTGCAGGATCACGGCATGTTGCAACCGACGCCGGACGGCAAGGCGGTCTGGCGCGCGACCGTGACCAGCACGACTGGCTGGTCCCACTCATTCACCCTGCTGCGTCTCGCTCCCGCGCTGATTTGGGAGTCTGGAGAGCGGCCAGCGCCCTTCGCAGGGGCAGTGGCAATCGACGGGACACCGGCACCCAACAATGCCGATGCCTTGGTGCCCTCGCCGGCAATGACGGCAAAGCCAGCCACCGACGATCAAGAGTCCCTTCCATGGGAGGGCGTCGACGCCGCGACTCCGGTTCACTTGCCTGCCGCACAAGCCGCACCCGATGTCATGGAGGACCTGCTGGCGATGGTAGGAATCGGCGATTTGCTTGTTCCCCAACAGGATGCGGAAGCCGTCTCGGGCGACGCACCCGCCGCTGGCCCTCAAACGCCACCGCCAACCTCGATGGTGCCCGTGCCGTCATCAGCGCCGGTGCCCACGTCCTCGTCGGCGCAGCCATCGGGCGAGCACTTCATGGCGTGGCTGAAACAAGGTATCGCTACCCGCCGGCTGGTCATCAACGACGCGAAGGCGCTCGTGCATACGGTGGGCGACACGGCCTACCTGGTCAGCCCCGGGGTATTCCAACGCTACGCACAAGAACACCCCCAGGTCGGGACTCTCGCCAAGCAGGAGAACCAGCAGGATTGGCAATGGGTACAAAAGCGCTTCGAGCGCCTGCAACTGCATCGCAAAAAGCCCAGGGGCCTGAACATCTGGACGTGCGATGTCACAGGCCCCAGGAAGTCCCGCCGCCTGTATGGCTATCTATTGCACGATGTTCGGCTCCTGTTCGCAGAGCCACCACCGAACAATCCTTACTTGTCACTTCTCGCGTAACCGGCGGCTCAAGAGCCGTCCAAAAATGCGACGCGGCGGACCAATCCGCAACGGCGCGAATCAGAACGTCGATATCGCTTGACCTCAAGTTTTGAGGCTTTGTAATGCCGCCGAGGTCGGTTTGCGCGCGCGTTCTGCGACGAGACGAGAAGCCGACAACCAACGGGATTCGATCTCTGCCGCATCTGTCGCTCATGGTCTTGCGCTGCCAAGAAAGCAGCGTCAGGGGACAGCGTGCAGCGCGATCGCGCTCGCTTCATTCGCTTTACGACCTGACCACGGAACCTGTTCAGATGACGACTTCCAGCTCCGACCCTCGCGGCGTGCGCCTGCTTTGGATACTGATCTCCCTCAGCGCGATGGCGCTCGCAGGTTGTAAAGAGAACGCCGGAGCTGGCGCCGGAGGCCATCCACCGCCGCCGCAAGTCAGCGTCGCGCAGGTCGAGATCAAGCCCATCACGTAATGGGACGAATACAACGGACGCATCGAAGCCATCGAGAGCGTCGAGCTGCGCCCACGGGTGTCTGGCTACGTCGAGCGGGTCGCCTATCGCGAAGGAGACGAGGTCAAGAAGGGCGATGTGCTCTTCATGATCGATGCCCGAAGCTACCGCGCGGAACTGGCCCGGGCCCAGGCGCAATTGACCCGGGCGCGCAGCGAAGCCGGCCGCAGCAGAAGCGAGGCGCAACGTGCCAAGGTGCTGGTCGAGCAGCAGGCTGTCTCCACCGAGGCCTGGGAGCAGCGCCGCGCCGCTGACGAGTCCGCGCAGGCTGAGGTGCAGGCCGCGCAGGCTGCGGTGGAGACGGCGCAGTTGAACCTGGAGAGGACCCAAGTGCGCTCGCCCATCAACGGGCGCGCCAGCCGTGCCCGCCTTACCGCAGGCAACCTGGTGGCCGCCAGCGATGCAGCCAGTGTGCTAACCACCATCGTGTTCCAGGACAGGGTCTATACCTACTTTGAGGCCGATGAGAAGGCGTTCCTGCGCTACTCGCGCATGGCGCGCAAGGGAGAGCGCCCCAGCGAGCGAGGCGGCCAGCTGCCGGTCCAGATCGCCCTGGCGGACAAGGCGGACTTCTCTCACACCGGCACGGTGGACTTCCTCGACAACCAGGTGGACCGGGGCAGCGGCACGATCGCCGTGCGCGCGGTGCTGGACAACAAGGATCGCGTTTTCACGCCGGGCCTCTATACCCGCGTGCGACTGGTCGGCAGCGGCGAATTCTCGGCCGTGTTGATCGACGACAAGGCGGTGCTGACCGACCACGACCGTAACTACGTCTACATCGTAGACAAGGATGGACTGGCGCAGCGACGTGATGTGAAACTGGGTGGCAGTTCCCATTGGCTGCGCATCGTGCGAGGGGGGCTGGCGGCGGGCGACCGCGTGATCGTCAACGGCGCGCAGAAGGTGTTCTTGCCGGGCATGCCTGTGCAGGCCACGGCGGTGCCCATGGTGGCTGCTGCGGCGCCCGCGTCCGCCACCAAATGAAGCACCACGCCGGAGCGCGCCACCGATCGGACGTATCACACAACGAGCGGCGCGGCGCGCTTCCCCCTGGACTCCTTTCAAGGTATTAGCCCATGGACCTCTCCAAGTTCTTCATGGACAGGCCGATCTTCGCGGCTGTGCTGTCGATCGTCATCTTCGTCTCGGGCCTGCTCGCGATCCCGGCGCTGCCGATCAGCGAATATCCCAAGGTCGTGGTGCGCGCCGTGTATCCGGGCGCCAACCCCAAGGTGATTGCCGAGACCGTGGCGACACCCCTGGAGGAGCAGATCAACGGCGTCGAAGGCATGATGTACATCAAGTCTGTCGCCGGCTCCGACGGCGTGCTGGTGACCACGGTCACCTTCCGTTCTGGCATCAACGCCGATGACGCGACGGTGCGGGTACAAAACCGCGTCGCCCAGGCTCAGGCCGGCTGCCCGCGATGTGGTGCGCCAGGGCATCACCGTCCAAAAGCAGTCCCCCGCCTTCCTGATGGTGGTGCACCTGACATCGCCCGATAAGCAGTACGACACGCTGTACCTTCGCAACTACGCCCGGCTGCACGTCAAGGACAGTTGCACATCGAGCCGCGCAAGACCGACAACGAGTAGTCCTGTCCCAAGCAGTCGGGCGTCCCGGCGTGCCGCCGTCGCGCTGTCGTGCTGCGCATTGAGCCTCGCTGCGCGAGTCTCGCCCCTGTCGGGCTTCCATCGCTGGCGCCTCCGGCCCGGCTCGCTGATCCGTGCCTGCGCGCTCCGCTTGCCGAAAACCGGCGTGCGTGGGTGGCGTGAGGGGGCGGTCTTGCTGTGTCCCTTCGCCGACGACCACGCCGCGCAGGAAGCCACGTTCTATGGTGCGCCGGAATGGCAGCGCAGCCCGTCCAAGCTGCGCGAGCGCCTGACCGAGCGCGAAATCGACGCCGCGCACGCGCTGGTGCGCTTCGTCGGGCTGGACGCCTACCGGCAGGCAGGCGGCGGCATCCGCCGCGACCTGTTCGCGGAAGGCGATGCCGGAACCTACCTCACCGATACCGCAGTGCTGGAAACGCTCGTGCGCGACAAGCTGGCAACGCTGGCCGAGGACGTGCGCGCCGAGGGCTGGGCATGGGTGGAGGCCGTGCCGCATCTGGCCTACGAGGAACGGCAGGCGTTCCAGAACGCCCCGCGCCACCGCCGCGAGCCGACCACCCGCGAGGCCCGCCGCATCGCCTCGCTGGAAACCCGCCTCGAAAAGATCGACGCCGAACTGGAAGAAGCCTGCGACGCCGAGGACGAGGCCAAGGCCGAGAAGCTGGAACAGCGGCGCGATCAGGTGGTCGGAGAACTGCAAGACGCGGAGAATGCCTTGCAAGGCTACGCCCCCGAAGTGCGCGAGGTGGCCGGTGCCATCGTCACCATCGACCGCAACGGCGAGGCTGTTATTCATCGCGGCCTGCTGCGCGAAGCCGAGGCCAAGGCGCTGCGCACGCTGGAAAAGCTGCGGCGCGGCTTCGGCAGCACCGAAGGCGAAGCCGCCAACGAGGAGCACGAGGACGCCGACGACCCGCCCAAGGCCGCGAGCCTGTCCGACCAGCTGGCGCAGCGGTTGAGCGCCCACCGCACGGCGGCGCTGCAAATCGAAGTGGCCCGGCATCCGCACGTCGCGCTGGCCGCGCTGGTGCATGGCATGGTGCAGAAGGTTTTGCAGGACAGCTACCACGGCCACGACCTGCCGCTGGGCGTGAGCCTGAAAGTGCAAGACCGGCTGGAAGGCATGGCCCCGGACTGGCCGGAGTCGCCCGCCGCTGTGGCGCTGCGCGAACTGCAACAGGTAGCCGGGGAAGCCTTGCCGGAGGACAGCGCCGAACTGTTCGCCGCGCTGCTGGCGAAGTCGCAAGACGAACTGGTGCGGCTGCTGGCCGTGTGCGTGGCTTCCACGGTGGACGTGGTGACGCCCCGTGCCACGCCGCACCAGCCCGGCGCAGAACTGGCGCAGGCCGTGGGCCTCGACATGGCCGCATGGTGGAAGCCGACCGCAGAAGGCTACTTCAAGCACGTTTCCAAGGCCGTGATTCTGGATGCCGTGGGCGCGTTTGCACCGGAATTCGTCACCCGGCTGGCGAAGCTCAAGAAGGCCGACATTGCCAGCGAGGCCGAGCGGCTGGCCGATGGCACCGGCTGGATGCCCGCCATCTTCAAGGCCGAAGGCCCGCAGGAGGCCGCGCAGGAAGAAGGCCCGGAGCAGGACGCCCCGGAGGATACCGAGGCAATGGCGGATGAACCCGCCGAGGCACTGGCCGCTTGACCCGCGCCGAAGGCAAGCGCCCCGGCCTCGACCGGGGCGCTTCGCTTTGTGTGGTGGCGCATCGAGACGAAGGAATAACCGCGATCAGCACCGCGCCCAGGCCGTTCCGCCCTGGGCGCGGTGGACGCGAAATCCGGGTGCGACAGTGGCCGCGCCCGGTGTTCAAGGCCAATAGCCGAATTAAAACGCCGCCGCCTTCGCGCTGGCTCAGGCGGCGGCGTTGAAGGCATCGCTGTAGTGCGCGATGCCTTCCGGCACTGTCCCATGCAGGGCCAGCGCCATGAAATAGCCGGGCGGCACGCCCGGCAGTTGCAAGCCCGCATGGGCCTGGAAGCCAAAGCGCGTGTAGTACGTTGGATCTCCCAGCAGCACGCAGCCTGCGGCCTGCATAGCCCGCAGTTCAGACAGCGCCTGTTCCATCAGGCGCGAACCGATGCCTCGCCCCTGCCTTGGCGGCAGGACGGAGATCGGCCCCAACCCATACCAGCCCTCGGTCTTTCGCCTGTGCTCATGGGTGATCGTTACTGGCGACAGCGCGACGTGACCGACGACGCGCCCATGTTCTTCGGCCACGATGGAAAGCGTCAGTTCGTTGGCGGCACGCAAGGCGCGCACGATGAATTGCTCGGTGTGGCTGGTGTGTGGTGCATCAGCGAAGGCGGCGGTCGTGACCGCTTCGATGGCGGCAATGTCGTCGGCGGTTTCGTGTCGGAGCTGGATGGTCAGGGTGTGCCACATGAGATTCAGACGCCCATCGCCATGACCCAGCCCACCAGCCCGGCTAACAGCACCACGAGCGCCGGCGGCACGCGCCCCACCGTCAGCAGTCCGAACGAGAGCAGCGCCAGCCCAAAATCCGCCTTGCTGTGGATGGCACTCGTCCATACCGGGTCATAGAGGGCGGACACCAGAATACCGACCACGCCGGCGTTGATGCCGGCCATGGCCGTCTGGATGCCCGCGCGGTGGCGCAGCCCTTCCCAGAACGGCAGTGCACCGACCAGCATGAAAAAAGCGGGGAGGAAGATCGTGCCCAGGAGTGCCAGCCCGCCGATCCAGCCATGCAGCGGTCCGTGGGCGACCGCGCCGAGGTAGGCCGAGAAAGTGAACAGCGGCCCCGGCACGGCCTGCGCCGCACCGTAGCCGGCCAGGAAGTCGGCATTGCTCACGACGCCGCTGGGCACCACCGAGGCCTGCAGCAGCGGCAGCACAACGTGTCCACCGCCGAAGACCAGTGCACCGGAGCGGTACACCCCTTCCAGCAGGGCTATCGTGGACGAGTCCGTGGCTGCCGCCCACAGGGGCAGCCCGACGAGCGGTGCGGCAAACAGCAGCAGCGCCACGATGCCCAGCTTGCGCGAGACGGGGTAGCTGTGGGCGTGGCCGCCGCCGGGTTGCGCGATCTTCAATGTCCACCAGCCCAGCAGCCCTGCCACCGCGATGGCGGCAAGCTGTCCCGCGGCCGAGGGCAGGACCATGGTCAGCAGCGCCGCCAGAATGGCCAGCGCGGCGCGCGGCCGGTCCGGGCACAACGACTTGGCCATCCCCCAGACCGCTTGCGCCACGATGGCCACGGCGACGACCTTGAGCCCGTGCACCCAGCCGGACTGGGCCAGCCCCTGGTACTCGGCGATGCCAAAGGCGAACAGGATCAGCGCAATCGCCGATGGCAAGGTGAATCCGGCCCAGGCCGCCAGCAGCCCCAGCCAGCCCGCGCGGCCCAACCCCAGCGCCATACCGACCTGGCTGCTGGCCGGCCCCGGCAGGAACTGGCACAGGGCGACCAGATCGGAGTAGCTGCGGTCATCCAGCCAGCGGCGACGCTCGACGAACTCCGAGCGGAAATAGCCCAGATGCGCGATCGGCCCGCCGAAGGAGGTCAGCCCCAGCTTGAGGAAGGCGCCGAAGACTTCGACGGGTGAGCCGCGCGCGGCAGCGGCCTCATGCTGCAAGGTGTTGGTGGAATCTGTCATTTGTGCATCGCCTCCCCGGTGAACTCCCGGATGCGGTCCTTGGCCAGCGCCAAGCCTTCCTTGCCCTTGGGCGTGATCGTGTAGAGCTTGCGCACGGTGCGCCCTTCACGCTCCTGGCGGGAGACGAGGTAGCCGTCGCGCTCCATCTTGTGCAGCATCGGGTACAGCGTTCCGGGGGAGAGGCGGTAGCCGTGGTGGGCCAGCTCGTCGATCATCCATTGCCCGTAGATCTCCTGCTCGGCTGCGTGGTGCAGCACATGCAGGCGGATCAGCCCCGACAGCAGGTCGTGGTGCTCCATGGCACGTGGAGTAGGTTTCTCTTTCATATCGAATATCGATAACGAAATTCGATAATACCAGCCTCACTTCAGATTGCCTGCCGCTTGTGCGGGAGGTCTCAGACCCTGCGACCCTCCGCATCCACCACGGCTTCGCCGTCTTCCTTGCGGAACGCGCCGCGCTGCGGCTGCGGCAGGATGTCCAGCACGGCCTCTGAGGGCCGGCACAGGCGCGTGCCCAGCGGGGTCACCACGATGGGCCGGTTGATGAGGATGGGGTGCTGGAGCATGAAGCCAATCAACTGCTCGTCACCCCACTTCGGGTCATCGAGGCCCAATTCCGCATAGGGCGTACCCTTCTCACGCAGCACGGCGCGCATTGGCGCGCCCATGTCCGTGATCAGGCGTTGCAGCGTTTCGCGGTCAGGCGGTGTCTTCAGGTATTCGATAACGTTCGGCTCTTCGCCGCTGTTGCGGATCAGAGCCAGCACGTTGCGCGACGTGCCGCAGGTGGGGTTGTGGTAAATGGTGATGTTGCTCATGAGTCGTGTCTTGGTTATCCGCGGGCAGGGTTCGGGCCGCACTCATACCAGCCCTTGCTTTGGTTGACGATCCGAACGACCAGTAGCATGACTGGCACCTCGATCAGCACGCCGACCACGGTGGCCAGCGCGGCGCCGGACTGGAAGCCGAACAGGCTGATGGCGGCGGCTACGGCAAGCTCGAAGAAGTTGCTGGCGCCGATCAGCGCCGAAGGACAAGCGATGCTGTGCTGCTCGCCCGCCTTGCGGTTGAGCCAGTAGGCCAGGCCGGAGTTGAAGAACACCTGGATCAGGATCGGAACGGCCAGCATGGCGATGACCAGTGGCTGGCGGATGATGGCCTCGCCCTGGAAGGCGAACAGCAGCACCAGCGTGAGCAGCAGCGCCGCGATGGACAGCGGCCCGATGCGCTCCAGCGCCCGGTCGAAGGCGGCTTGGCCCTTGCTCAGCAGGGCGCGGCGCCAGAACTGGGCCAGGATGACGGGAATCACGATGTACAGGCCGACCGATACCAGCAGCGTGGCCCACGGCACCGTGATGGACGATAGGCCCAGCAGCAGGCCGACGATGGGCGCGAAGGCGAACACCATGATGGTGTCGTTCAGCGCGACCTGCGACAGCGTGAACACAGGATCGCCCCCGGTCAGCCGGCTCCAGACGAACACCATGGCTGTGCAAGGTGCGGCGGCCAGCAAGATCAGGCCCGCGACATAGCTGTCGAGCTGGTCGGCGGGGAGCCACTGCGCGAAGACCTGGCGGATGAAGATCCACGCCAGCAACGCCATCGAGAATGGTTTGACGGCCCAGTTGATGAACAGCGTCACGCCGATGCCGCGCCAGTGCTGCTTGACCTGGCCGAGAGCGCCGAAGTCCACCTTGAGCAGCATGGGAATGATCATCACCCAGATCAGCAGGCCCACGGGCAGGTTGACCTGAGCCACTTCCGTGCGGCCGATGGCCTGGAACACGCCCGGCGCGAACTGGCCGAGCGCGATACCGGCGACGATGCACAGCAGCACCCACACGCTCAGGTAGCGCTCGAAGACGCTCATGGTGGGGGCGGCCGGCACGCGGCCGGCCGTTTGGGTTCCAACACTCATCGCGCCAACCTCACTTCGTACCAATGCTGCGCAGCTCGTGCTGCAGCGACATGGCATCCAGGCGCTGAATCGGCAGCGACAGGAACAATTCGATGCGTCGGCGCAGCGTCAGCGCCGCATCCGTGAACGCCTTGCGCTTCTGCTCGTCGGTGCCTTCAACGGCTGCAGGATCAGGCACACCCCAATGCGCCGACATCGGGCGCCCCGGCCACACGGGGCAGACCTCGCCGGCGGCGTTGTCGCAGACCGTGAAGATGAAATCCAGCTCCGGCGCACCGGGCGCCGCGAACTCGTCCCAGTTCTTGCTGCGGTAGCCGGCGGTCGGCATGTGCAGCCGCTCCAGCGTGGCGAGCGCCAGTGGGTGGACTTCGCCCTTGGGGTGGCTGCCCGCCGAGTAGGCGCGAAAGCGCCCCTGGCCCAATTCATTGAGGATGCCTTCGGCCAGGATGGAGCGGGCCGAGTTACCCGTGCAGATGAACAGGGCGTTGTAGGTCTTGTCGGTGGTCATGGGTATCTCACATCAGCAGCAGGAGGAAGCCGGCTTCACCGCAACGCCCACCGGCTTGCCGCGCACCGGGGTACAGCACGCTGCGGCGGAAGTCGCTGCAGGCGCCGCTTCGTTAAAGACCGGAATGTTGCCCAGCGTGTGGAAGTGCTCCCAGGCCACGCCCTGCGGATCGGTGATCCAGTGCTTCTCGCTGCGCGCGTAGCAGCAGGTCGTGGTGCCCTCGTCCAGCAGCGTCATGTCGGCCGCCTCGGCGCGGGCCTTCAGCACCGCCAATTCCTCGGCATCGTCGGTCTGGATACCCAGGTGGTCGATGCCCGGCTTGTTGCCACGTGTGGAGATGGCGAAGTTGACCGGCGGGTCTTCGAGCATCCATTTGGCGTAGTCGCCTTCGACGCGCGCGGGCTGCGCGGCGAACAGTTGGGAATAGAAGCCGATGCTGCGGTTCAGGTCATCGACGTGCAGGTGGACGTGAAAGCGCTTCATGGGGGTGATCCTTTCAGCAGGAAGTACAGGCAGAGGAGGATTCGGTGACCTCGCACGCGCCGCCCTGGCAGCAGTGCTCGGTCAGATAGCCGAGCAGCCCATTCATCTGGGTGAAGTCGGCGCGGTAGATCAGGTTGCGGCCCTGCTGCTCGATGGTGACCAGGCCGGCATGGGCCAGTTCTTTCAGGTGGAAGGACAGGGAGTTGCGGGCCACGTCGAGCTGGTCGGCGAGGACGCTGGGTGTCAGCCCTTCGGGGCCGGCGACCACCAGGGCGCGGAACACGCGCAGCCGCTGGGTATGGGCCAGGGCGCCGAGGGCGGAAATGGCTTGGGTCTCGTTCATGATTCGATAATACAACATTTATTGAATCATTGGCAAAACGCTTCAATTGAATGGAGCCTGCGCGCTTGCGAGGCTTGACTTTCAAGACAGTTGCTCACGCCTTCGCGCCTGCGGCGCTGCGCGCTTCGCTTGCCTCCAGGGGAAAGCCCTGCGGGCTATCCCCGCCGCGCGATGCTTGGCGCCCCTCGATGCCGCCGAACCGGCTGCGCCGGATCGGCCCGGCCAGCGCCCCGCCGCGATGGACGGGACGCTGGCGAACACGCTGGCGCTTGCTGCGGCAGGTTGTGCAGGTGCGTGCCGTCCTCAACGCGGTTCAGGGACAACCCGCCCGGCATCGCTATGGAGCTTCCACGCCACGCCTCAAGACCGGCGCTGCAAGGCATGGCGGGGCGTTCTCGCCTGTCGTTGTGGGGTTGACCTGGCCCGCGTCAGCGGGCGAGTCGGAGAAGCCTTCGGGCGGGGTGCAGTGGTCAAGTTTTAGTGGACACCTGCATAGGTAGTTTTGGCGGTTGGCTGCGTTCATATGCAGCCGGCGCCTGATAGCAGTACCTTGATCTTGATCAATAAGACTCTCTGTACCCAGCTACGGGTACATATACCCGCGCAACGAACCAGCAGACCAACTTCCAACTCACCTCAGGGGCTCAGCGCACACAGCCAGGTCTGCGCGCGATCGAGGCGCCGAGCAGGCAGACGTTCGGCACTGACCGCTGAGGCTATCGACGATCGGTGACCGGATCACGACCGAGCAAAGGCCCCCGCGCGCGGTGTGGACGTAGCGATGGGATACACAAGCGCATGATGTCGGCGCCTGCCGCTAGGACTGGGCACGTGGCAGTCACGGAGAAAAAATGTCCCGCTCGCGTAGCAACGTGGCCGGCCGGGTAGATCCCAGAATCAGGCAAAGAGATACGCCAGTTGGCTGGACGGACCGCAGCGCCCTCGGACTACTGCCGCAGATGGGGCAATACCAAGTCAAACCTGGTGACAAGCTCACTGGAGGTCACGGCAACGGAGCCACCATGTGCCTCCGCAATCGATTTCACGATGGCAAGGCCAAGACCGGCGCCCGCCGTATTTCGTTGCCGTGCCGGATCAACTCGGTAGAAGCGGTTGAAGAGCTTTGGTAGATCGCGCTCAGGAATTCTCTCACCGGGATTGACCACACTGATCGTTGTCCACTGCTCGTCCTGCGAAAGCAAGACCGTGATGCTCTTGCCGCGAGGCGTGTGTCGAATTGCATTCGAGAGAAGATTGTTCAGCGCCCGGGTGAGCATTTCCCGATCCGCCGCTATGCTGCCGATCGCCCCTTTAACACCAAGCGTAATGCCGCTATCTTCTGCCAGCGCCTCGAAATAGTCGAACAGACTCCGCACCAATTCGGACAGATCAATGGTAGACAGACGCAAGTTGCGGGGATCATTTTCCGTTTGGGCAAGAAACAGCATGTCACCAATCATGCGTCCCATCCGATCAAACTCTTCCAAATTTGAATAGAGGATTTCTCTGTATTCCTCGTTGCTGCGCGGCTGGCCAAGCGCCACGTGAGTCTGCGTGACCAGGTTGGTGACGGGCGTGCGCAACTCGTGCGCGATGTCTGCGGAAAAGTGTGATAGCCGGGTGAAGCCTTCCTCGATTCTCGCCAACATATCGTTGAAGGCGAATACCAGTTCCGCCAGTTCGATCGGCACATCCCGAGGATCCAGCCTCACATCCAGCTTTGAAGAGCGAATCGCCCGAATCTCTTCATTGACCTTGCGAATCGGCAGGTGGCCCCACTGCACCGCCAGCCAAGCCACACCGAGCGCCAGGCACATGACCAAGCCGGTTGCCCACCAGAGCATGCGCTTGAACTCCGCCAGGAAGTCGAGATGAAAGCCGATGTCCATGGCAGCGACGATGCGGTAGCCGGGCGCCGCTGAATCGTCAGCAGGCAGTTGCAGCACCACACCTCGATATGACCTCTGATCCTCCTGCCACACGATCAAATCGTCAGCGGTGATGCGGTTGACCAACTTTTTGCTACTGGCAAGTTTAGACAGGTCAGGACCGGGCGTGGCATAGATGCTATTGCCAGCCCCATCGTAGACGCCGTACGTCATCCCATGATGTCCTGCGACTGCGTTGGCCAAGTGTTGCTTCAGTTCGTCGCTTGCGATGTCACTTGCAAGCTGGTGCAAGGGCTGAGCCAAAGCGGTTGTCACTGCCTCCAGTTCGTGGGCATCCTGTTGAGCAAAGTGGTGCTCCAACGACCGGAGAATGACCCAATTGAACACAAGAAACACCAAGGTCGTGGCGATACCAACGAGGGCCGTGACCCTCAATGCAAGCGACGCTGGACGGCTTTGCCGCGGCTTATGGCGCAGGGGCATCATCGGGCGCATCGAGCGTGTATCCCATTCCACGCACGGTGTGGATGAGCTTCGGATTGAACGCATCGTCTATCTTCGCGCGTAGACGGCGGATGGCTACATCGATGACGTTGCTGTCGCTGTCGAAATTCATGTCCCATACCTGCGACGCGATCAGAGACCGTGGAAGGACCTCCCCCTGGCGACGGGCCAGGAGCTCAAGCAACGCGAACTCCTTGCTGGTGAGATTGATGCGTTGGCCAGCGCGCGTTGCGCGCCGGCGCGCCAAGTCCAGCACCAAATCGGCAACCTGGATGCGATCAGGCTGGCTCGGAGCGCTTCCGCGTCGCAGCAGCGTCCGCACCCGCGCCAGCAACTCAGAGAACGCGAATGGCTTGACGAGGTAGTCGTCCGCTCCCAGTTCCAATCCCTTGACACGGTCGTCTACACCGCCACGCGCCGTCAGAAAGAGCACAGGGACCTGTTTACCGGCATCTCGAAGGGCACGCACGATGCGCCAGCCATCGACATCCGGCAGCATGACATCCAAGACCACCAGATCGTATGTCTCGCCCATGGCCAGGTGGTGTCCGTCCAATCCGTTGCGCGCCAGATCCACGACGAATCCCGCCTCCATGAGACCTTGGCGGACGTAATCCGCCGTCTTGTTCTCGTCTTCAACGACCAGCAGTTTCATCGCATGTCCCATGAAATCGCTACGGCGCGGAAAAATAGCCGCTCACGATGTACGCATTCATCCACTTTCAATCAGCAATTTACTGGTTGCCAGCTTCCACGAACATGACACGAACATTACATGAATGTAATTCAGGGGTCATTCGATGGAAAGTGCCCAACCCATAGCATGACCTGCATTGCGTCGAACTGTGCCGCTCAGGATGGGGTGGCGTTTAGAACGACTTCCGAGTCATCTATGGAGGATTTCAGGCCATGCCGCCTCGTTCACCCTTTTTTATCGTGCCCACACAGGGCCTTTCTCGTCGGCGTTTCGTCCAAGGGTTAGCCGCCGGCGGCGTTCTCGCTGGGCTGTCCACGCCGGCGTTCAAGGCATTTGCCCAGCAAGGCTCCGCGACGCGCGGTGCCGCCCCTGTGCTGAAGGGCACCGAGTTCGACTTGGTGATCGCCGAATCGCCCGTGAACTTCACGGGCAAGCCAGGCGTGGCTACGACCATCAACGGCTCGCTGCCGGCACCGACATTGCGTTGGCGCGAGGGTGACACCGTCACAATCCGTGTAACCAACAAGCTGCGTGAAGCCACATCCATTCACTGGCACGGGATCATCCTGCCGTATCAGATGGATGGCGTGCCGGGCATCAGCTTCAATGGCATCGCTCCCGGCGAGACCTTCACGTACCGCTTCAAGGTTCAGCAGAGCGGCTCCTACTGGTACCACTCGCACTCCGGCTTCCAGGAACTCACGGGCATGTACGGGGCGATCATCATCGACCCCGCTGGCGCCGAGACCATCCACGCCGACCGTGACCACGTGCTGCTGTTCTCGGATTGGACCGACGAAGACCCGATGCGGGTGTTCACCAAGCTCAAGTCCCAAAGCGACTATTACAACTACAACCAACCTACCGTCTTCGACTTCTTCCGGGACGCCTCGCGCGAAGGCACGGCCGCTGCGATCGACAAGCGCAAGATGTGGAACGAGATGCGGATGAATCCGACGGATCTCGCAGATCTGTCTGCCGCCACGCTGACCTATCTGGCCAACGGCGTCACCCCCGCCGGCAATTGGACGGCGCTGTTCCGACCGGGTGAGCGCGTGCGGCTGCGCATGGTCAACGGTGCGGGCAACACCTTCTACGACGTACGCATTCCAGGACTGAAACTCACGGTGGTGCACGTCGATGGTGTTGACGTGGAGCCGGTGACCGTCGATGAGTTCCGATTCGGTCCTGGCGAAACCGTCGACGTGATCGTCCAGCCACGGGATGACGCTTACACGATCTTCGCCCAGGCGATGGACCGGACAGGCTACGCGCGTGCCACGCTGGCCGTGCGTGAAGGTCTTCAAGCTCCCGTGCCTGCCCTCGATCCGGTCGAATGGCTGACCATGAACGACATGATGGGCGGCATGATGGGGGGCATGGACCATGGCGGGTCCGGCCAGGCCATGGAGATGACCGGGATGACGGGCATGACGGGCATGACCGGGATGACCGGGATGGGCTCGGGTTCGATGTCCGGGATGGATCATGGGGCGATGGCAGGCATGAATCACGGCGCCATGAACCACGGTGGCATGGCGATGGATCACAGCCAACACGCCGCGGCGGCGGGGGGACTGGCCGTGCCCAGCACTACTGCTCGCCACGCTCGCACCGAGTATGGTGCCAGCACGGACATGCGCGTTGACATGGCGCGCACCAACCTCGATGACCCCGGCATCGGACTGCGCAACAACGGTCGGCGCGTGTTGACCCTCGCGGATCTGCATACCCCGTCGGGGCCGCTGGACAAGAGAGGCCCCGGCCGGGAGGTCGAACTGCACCTCACGGGCAACATGGAACGCTACGCATGGTCCCTGGACGGGCTGGAGTTCGGAAAGTCCACGCCGGTGCACTTCAAACACGGCGAGCGGCTGCGGGTCATTCTGCACAACGACACCATGATGACCCATCCCATGCACCTGCACGGCATGTGGAGCGAGCTGGAAAGCCCCGACGGTCGCTTCCTTGCGCGCCGCCACACCCTGCCGGTGCAGCCGGCACAACGCATCAGCTTCCTGGTGACAGCCGACGCGCTCGGCCGCTGGGCGTGGCACTGCCACCTGATGTTCCACATGGATGCCGGCATGTTCCGCGAAGTCGTGGTGTCTTGAACCCAGCGCACAAGGAAGACCAAGAATGTCCAAAGCACTCCCCACTCGCGCACTGGCCACGACGCTTCTGGCCCTGGTAAGCGTCGCCGCCCAGGCACAAGCACAGAACGACCATGCAGCGCACGGCCAGGCCGACGCTCAAACGGCCGCGCCATCCACTCAGACCGTGGCTCCTGCCGCCGACCCGCACGCGGGTCACGCGACGTCGGCGAGCGGCTCGACCGCGGCCCCGGCCATGGATCACGGCAACATGCAGATGCAGGGCGGGTCGGCGCCTCCTGACGCCCGCGATCCGCATGGCTACTCCAATGGCCTGACATTGGGATCGGGCGACTACGCCGTACCCGGTGTGCCGCGGCTGATGCTGGCCGACGAACACAGGTTCTTTTCGTTGCGCGGCGAAACTCTGGAACGCCGCTTCACGCGCAAAGGAGACGACTCCACGGCCTACGACCTCCAGGCGTGGTATGGGACGACCTACAACAAGGCCGTCGTGAAGGCCGAAGGCGATATCGCCAAAGGAAAGCTCGAAGAATCGCGTACCGAGCTTCTCTGGGGGCACGCCGTCGCACCGTACTGGGACACCCAGCTCGGCGTTCGGGTGGATAACGGGGAAGGCCCGAGCCGTCAATGGTTGGCTTTCGGCATCCAGGGCCTCGCCCCCTACTGGTTCGAGCTGGAGGCGACGGGCTACGTGGGAAGTGGTGGACGTACGGCGCTGCGTGTCGAAGGCAGCTACGAGCTGCTGCTGACCCAGCGACTGATTCTGGAGCCTCGCGCCGAGTTGCAGTTTTATGGCAAGGACGACCCGGAACGCGGTATCGGCAAGGGCCTGGCCGAAGCGTCTGCTGGCTTGCGCCTGCGCTATGAATTCAGTCGCCAGTTCGCCCCCTATATCGGCGTGGAACGGGCGGGCAGCTTCGGACGCACCGCGGACTATGTGCGTGCCGAAGGCGGCCGTGCGCAGCAGACGCGCTGGGTGGCTGGCGTGCGATTCTGGTTCTAGAACCTAGCGGGTTTGATCATCTGATGAGAGGCGATCCATGAACATGCACTACGACAGAAGCCAGGGCAAAGTGCCGAGACGCCAGGCATTGATCGCTGGCTTGTTGGTGATGGCACTCGCAGGACCGAGCCTGGCGCAGAGCCGACCGATTGCCAAGGTCTGGAAGGACCCGAGCTGCGGATGCTGCAAGGACTGGGTCTCACACCTGCAAGGCGCAGGCTTCGATGTGCAGGTTCTCGACACCGGGAACACCGCAGCGCGCACGCGGCTGGGCATCCCGCAGAAGTACGGTTCTTGCCACACGGCGCAGATCGGCGGCTATGCCATCGAGGGTCATGTGCCTGCCTCGGACATTCAACGCTTGCTGCGCGAAGCCCCGCAGGCCATCGGCCTCGCGGCGCCCGGCATGCCGGTCGGTTCGCCCGGCATGGATGGTCCGGCCTATGGTGGACGCAAGGACGCCTACGACGTGCTGCTGATTGGGAAAAACGGTAGCAGCACGGTCTATCAGTCGCATCGCTGACCATCCATCAACCCTTCTCCGTGGAGATATGCCATGCAGCATCAGCACACACAGACCCCCAGCGATCGCCCCCGGTTCTGGCGATCGCGCTACGGCGTGGCGTTCCTCATCATCGCCGCTGTCGCCGCGTATTTCCTGCTCAAGGAGCATACGGCACATGTTGCCGGCTATCTCCCCTTCCTGCTGCTGGCGGCTTGTCCGCTGATGCACCTGTTCATGCACCGTGGTCACGGCCACGGCGGACACGATCATGCCGCGCGTCAGGGTAAGGAAGGTGCCGCAGCCTCCAAGGAGCAGAAGCAATGAGTCGAGGCACTCGCACCGTGCGAGCACGCGACGCCGCGCTTGTCTCCTTGCGCGCCTGCGGCCTGCTGCGATCACCAGACACCAAAGGTTAACGGCGGAGGGCACTTGTCACTATGAATTCACCCAGCAAGTCTTCAGGACATGAGCACGCAGGCATGGCGGCGGGTGCCACAACGTCCGGCCCGCATACGCACCACCATCACGCCAGCCATGCTGGAAGTGACGACGCGGGCGGGTCCTCAAGCCACACGCAGCCCGATGCCGCGACGCGAGATCCGGTGTGTGGCATGGCGGTCACGGCGGCGTCGGAGCACCGTTCCACGCACTTGGGGAACACGTACTTGTTTTGCAGCACCGGATGCAAGGCCAAATTCGACGCCGATCCGGCGCGATATGCCAGCGGTGACGCGGGCATAGGCACAGGCAGCGGCCATGCACCGCATCACCATGCCAGCACCGCAGTTTCACCGGCCCCGGCGGCATCGCCAACCGCGCCCGGAACCATCTACACCTGCCCGATGCACCCGGAGATCCGCCAGGATCATCCGGGAACCTGCCCCAAGTGCGGGATGACGCTGGAGCCTCTGCTGCCCGACCTCGATGACGACAACCCGGAGTTGCGTGACTTCTCGCGTCGCTTCTGGTGGACCTTGCCGCTGACGCTCGTGGTCTTGGCGCTGGCGATGCTGGGCGAGCGGCTGCACCTGATGGACATGGCTACACAGAGCTGGGTCGAGTTGGTGCTGTCGTTGCCGATCGTGCTGTGGGCCGGCTGGCCCTTCTTCTCCCGCGGCTGGCTGTCCGTGGTCAACCGCAGCCCGAACATGTGGACACTGATCGGCCTGGGAACGGGTGCGGCATTCATCTACAGCGTTGTGGCAACCGTTGCGCCGGAAGTGTTTCCAGCTTCCTTCATGTCCATGGGACGGGTCGGCGTGTATTTCGAGGCCGCCGCCGTCATCATCTCGCTGACACTGCTCGGCCAGGTGCTGGAACTCAAGGCCCGCTCCCAGACTTCGGCAGCCATCAAGTCGCTGCTGGGGCTGGCACCCAAGACGGCGCGGCGCATCAATGCGGACGGCAGCGAGGAAGACGTGCCACTCAGCCATGTGCACGTCGGCGACCTGCTGCGCATCCGACCCGGCGAGAAGGTGCCGGTGGATGGCATCGTGCACGAGGGCAGCAGCTCGATTGACGAATCCATGCTGACCGGCGAACCGCTGCCCGTCAGCAAGCGCGTGGGCGACAAGGTCATCGGGGCCACACTCAACACCAGCGGCGCGCTGGTCATGCGTTCGGAGCGGATCGGCTCGGACACCGTTCTATCGCAGATCGTCCAGATGGTCGCCCAGGCGCAGCGTTCCAAGGCACCGATGCAACGCATGGCCGATGTCGTTGCCGGCTACTTCGTGATGGCCGTCGTCGCCATTGCGGTAACGACGCTCCTTGTATGGGGATTCTTCGGGCCACAGCCCACCTGGGTCTATGGACTGATCAATGCGGTGGCCGTCCTGATCATCGCCTGCCCGTGCGCGCTGGGTCTGGCCACGCCGATGTCGATCATGGTCGCAACGGGCCGTGGCGCCACGCAGGGCGTGCTGTTCCGCGATGCCGCGGCGATCGAGAATCTTCGCAAGGTCGATACCCTCGTCATCGACAAGACAGGAACCCTGACCGAAGGCCGACCTGCTTTCGATCAGGTCGTCGCAGCCCCCGGCTTTACGAACGATGAGGTGCTGCGTCTTGCGGCCAGCCTGGACCAGGGCAGTGAACACCCCCTGGCCGACGCCATCGTGCAGGCCGCGCGTGCCCAGGGCCTCCAACTCGTGAAGCCTCAGAGCTTTGAATCGGGAACCGGCATCGGCGTGCGCGGAAAGGTTGAGCACCGGCAACTGGCGTTGGGCAACACAGTGCTGATGGAACAGTCTGGCGTATCGGTGGAACCGCTCGTACCCCAGGCCGAAGCTCTGCGCGGCGAAGGGGCCAGCGTCATGTACCTGGCGGTGGACGGGCAGCTCGCGGGCTTGCTCGCCGTGTCCGATCCGGTCAAGGGCAGCACCCCCGAGGCCCTGGCCGCGTTGAAGGCTGCGGGCCTGCGGGTCATCATGGCCACCGGGGACGGGCAGACCACCGCCAAAGCCGTCGGTGCACGCCTAGGCATCGACGAGGTGCATGGTGAGGTCAAGCCGGCGGACAAGCTCATGTTGATCGAGCGACTGCAGAAAGAAGGACGCATCGTCGCCATGGCCGGAGACGGCATCAACGACGCGCCGGCCTTGGCGAAGGCAGACGTGGGCATCGCCATGGGAACGGGAACCGACGTGGCGATGAACAGCGCCCAGGTCACGCTGGTCAAGGGTGACCTGCGTGGCATCGCTGTCGCTCGCACGCTCTCGGTGAGTACCGTGCGCAACATGAAGCAGAACCTCATGTTCGCCTTCCTCTACAACGCGCTGGGCATCCCCATCGCCGCCGGGGTTCTCTATCCCCTCACGGGCTGGCTGCTGTCGCCGCTGATCGCAGCATTGGCGATGAGCCTGAGTTCGGCGTCGGTCGTTGGCAACGCCTTGCGCCTGAGAGCGAGCCGACTGTGACCGGATTTTCTTTCTGAAACTACAGGAGCCTGCTATCGCCCAGCAAACCGTTTCTTTCGTTCCACGCCGTTGCAAAGGTGCAAGCCTTATCTCGGCATTTCGTTCTTAAACCACACCTCACACATCCAGGTAGAAACTTCTATGACCCGTTCACATTTCATCGCCAAGCTCGTCGCGCCGATCGCTGCTGGTCTGTTCGCCACCGCCGCATTCGCGCATCCTTCGCTGGTGTCTTCAACGCCGGCCGACAAGTCGCAGGTTTCTGCGCCAGCCACCATCGAACTGAAGTTCTCCGAGACGCTGGTGCCGCAGTTCTCCGCCGCGAGCCTTGTCATGACTGGCATGCCGGGAATGGCGAGCCATGGCCCGATGAAGATCAACGCCAGCGTCGCGGCTGCCGGCGACGGCAAGACCATGGTCATCACGCCGGCACAGGCGCTCCAGCCCGGTGACTATCGCGTCGAATGGCGTGCCGTCTCCTCGGACACGCATCCGATCACGGGTAACGTCACCTTCAAGGTGAAGTAAGCCCATGGCCGGGGATTGGTTGACCATCGTCCTGCGCCTGGCGCTGTATCTGGACCTGGCGGCGGCGTTTGGCGTCGCCATGTTCGGTCTCTATGCTTTGGGCAACGACGAGCGATCCTCGACGATCTCGCGCCGCTATCGCGTCCTCATTGGCGCATCCGCTGCCATCGGCATTGCCCTGTCGATGTGGGGCATGACGGTCATGGCCAAGGCCATGTCCGGTGCCCAGAGCTACGCGGAGCTGTCAACGCACGTCTTCGACATGCTCATTACGGGCACGCACATGGGCATCGCCTGGTGCATTCGCATCCTCGCGCTGTTGGTGTGTGTGCTCGTCGCAATGTTGAAATTGAACGCTACCTTGCGATTTGCAGTGATGGCGCTCTCCACCGGCGTGGCGCTGGCGACCCTTGCGTGGGCAGGCCACGGCGCGATGGACGACGGCGTTCGCGGCTACATCCATCTTGCGTCGGATATCACGCACCTCTGGGCAGCGGGCGCTTGGGTGGGCGCATTGGTGGCGTTCTTGATGCTGGCATCCCACAAGCAGGATGTCGCGCAAGACCCGGTAGCGGTCCTCAGTCGGACGTCGAATGGCTTTGCTCGCATAGGTACAGCGATCGTGGCTGCACTCGTCGTGAGTGGAATTCTCAATTACCTGTTGATCGCCGGACCATCGTTTGATCCGCTCATCTCGACGCTGTATGGCCGGCTGCTGATGGTAAAGCTCTTGCTTTTCGCAGGCATGCTGGCGTTGGCTGCTGCCAATCGGTATCGGTTGAGCCCGAGCCTGGAGGCTGCTTTGAAGGCAGGCAATCGCGCACAGGCAGTCATCAAGCTTAGACAGAGTCTGTTCACGGAGGCGACCTTGGCCGTTTTGGTTCTGGCGAGCGTTGCATGGCTTGGCATCTTGTCTCCCACTGGAACCTAGTCCTTCATGGGCGGCAGATGACAGCACATGAATTGAATGTAATGCACGGGTAAGCGCTCTGTAGACCGCCTGCTTCTACATTTAACGACGCGGCGCAAGTTGTCGTCGTTTTTACAAAGGAGTCGATCATGAAATCGCAAATTGTCATTGCCGCCCTGTTGAGCGCTCTCTCCGTGCCAGCCTTCGCCGGTCATGCAGCAGCCCAAGCAGCCAAGGAAATGGTTCCCTTGGCTGACGGGGGAACGCTGTACATCTTCAAGGACGGAAAGATGGCACAGGAAAGCCGCTTCGGGCGCGCCGTCTATCTCAATGTCGGAGCTTCGGTGTCGACGAAGGATGGGCGCAACATCGCGATCACCAGCAATGAAGTCGCTCGCCTCGGGTCGCTGCTACAAAAAGAGCACGGCGGATGACGCCGCGGGTGTGCGGTGCTTTTCAAAGCTTCTGCACAGTGTGACAGAGACGCGCGCCCCGATTGGGCGCGCGCGCTTGGGACGCGTCACGAGCAACCACGAGCGCTCAAGGTGCCAGTTTTTGCGATGTCAAGCGCATCAACTTCCCTGAAATGGATCCAGCCTCCCCGTCCACCGTGATTCGTCCACGGGACATCTGGCGCGAATGAGAACTTGCGAGGAGCCCGATTTATGGAGTTGCGTCATCTACGATGCTTTGTCGTCTTGGCAGAGGAGTTGCATTTCACGCGGGCGGCCGAGAGGCTGCATATAGAGCAACCCCCCTTGTCTCGCGCGATCAAGGAATTGGAAGATGAGCTTGGGGTCACGCTGTTTGACCGCGACCGCAGGGGCACACGGCTGACCGTGGCGGGGGCGGCATTCTTGCAGGACACCCGCCGACTCTTCACTGTCCTGGAGCAAGCGCGTGAAAATGCCAGAGCCATTGCCGCGGGCCTGAGGGGCAGCCTGCGCATTGCAATTTCCGATGGTGCGATGGACCCACGACTATCGGCGTTCCTAGCTCGTTGCCGCGCGGAAGAGCCCGAGGTCGAGATACGTCTCTCCGAGGTACCGCTGACCGAGCAGATACGGGGCCTACGGTCTGGCGACTTCACGATCGGATTTGCACACGCGGCGGATGTTGGCGAAGGCATCGTGGCTGAACCGATCTGGCGAGACCCGATTGTGATCGCCGTGCCAGCGCGGCACTCGCTTCTTGCGCACAAGCAAGTTCCGCTGAACGAACTTCAGGGTCACCCACTGGTTCTGTGCGACAAACTGGCCTGCGAAGGCTACTGCCGAGAACTAAATCGGCTGCTACAGGTTCTGGAACACAGACTCAACGTTGTCGAAGAAGTGTCGTCGCTGGACATGATGCTAACGCTCGTCGGCGCAGGCTATGGGATTGGTTTCATGACGGCGACCAAGATTCCCATCAGCCAGAGGCCGGACGTGGTGATTCGCCCTCTGGCGCAGGACACGGCGGTAATCACAACCTATCTGCTTCGGCCAGAAAGCAGCAACTCATCGGTTTCGCTGGATCGCTTCATCGAACGTCTGCGAGGACCTCCGGATGACTAAAGCGTCAATGCCTATCTGAATCGTGCGCCGCGGCACGAAGATTGCGTTCGGCTGCGCTGACGAGTTCCGCAGCACTGAGCTTGAGTCCGGCGGCGATTCTTAAGATCAGAGCGAGAGTGGGCATGTGCTCCCCACGCTCTATTTTGCCCATGTGCGATCGCTCGATCCCTGCTTTCGCAGCCAGTTCTTCCTGAGCAACACCTTGCGTCAGGCGGGCGACACGAACGGCCGCTCCGAATGCCAACGCTGGCTCGGCGTCGAAAGTGGTAGTTCCTGGGGGACGGCCTCGTCGGACAGTTCGCTTCTCCATCCTTGGAAGCGTCGAACAGTCCAAACAATTTAACCACGTTAAGTTTAACTCAAACTAGCTATCATGAAGACTTTCCATCCTTGTCTTATCGCTTCTTGGGGCCTCTCATGCACGACGCCACCAGCCCACGCCCACAGCTCAGGCTCGCCATAGCGCCTGGTGTGGCCTCTTCGTACCTAGCTGCATTGCTTGCCCTGCAGCGCGCGGAGGAGCCCGAAGTTTCTATGGAATTTAATGAGGTTACGGCGAGCGATCTCATTACGGGCCTCTACAAACGGCGCTTCGACGTCGGCCTTTCTCTGAAGCAGGTGAGCGATTCTTCGCTGAAGAGTCTTTCTATTTGGTTCGAGGCGACAGCTCTTGCCACGCCGCTGCGATACCCACTGCTCCGGCAGCAGTCAATCAGAATAGACGAACTTAAGGAGCACTCCGTGTTTCGATGGAAGGCCGAATATTCTCCTTCGCTGGACCAGTACCTGTCCTCCATGTCATCAACGGAAAGGCCGAATGTCCAGCATGTCAGTTCTTTTGAGATGTTATTGCTCTGGGTCGCAGCTGGATATGGCGTAGGGATTTCCTCGCGATCACGCATCGAAACCGCTAGCCAGTGCGGAATCTGCACGCGCCCAATAGCCGATGGCCCCTACGAGGTCATTACGCACCTGCAGCGACTCTCGGGACAGACGAATCTTGTAGCTGATCGATTTGAGCTTAGAGCCTTGCGAGTTGCCGAGGCGCGTAAAGCATGACAACCACGTGCGGTGCCCGCCCTTGCCGGTGGATTTGCAGCGGGTGCCGGTTCGGGCCAAGGCGCCGTCCAGACGCATCAATTCATCCTGGAAACTGACCTTGATCAATTCAACTCCCTACAACTTCCAATAGTATGTCCGCATGATCGGCTTAAGGCGCCTTCTCGCAAGATGGAGCCGCTGGATTACCAGCGGCCTAGTCGTAACCTTGCTTTTCTCGCAGGTTGCGATGGCGATGTACGTCTGTCCCAAGCCAGACCCGAGGGCATCTGTGGAAACCACGCAAATGCGTGCCACGATCTCGATGCAGCAGGCTGACAAGTTGCCAATGTCGGATTGCACCGGCATGCCTGATTCCATGGACAGCGAAGCGCCACAGTTGTGCCACGCTCATTGCAGTGGCGATCGGGAGTCGGCGCTTTCATGGCAGGGGCTGGACATTCAGTTTCTCGCGGCGCACGTGATGTGGCTCGCCAACTCGCTGCCCGGGTTGGTTCTCGACCGGGTAGCCCTCAGAGCGTGTTCAAAGTCTTTTGAGCAAGAGCACCAAGAATGCCAAGTGGACGAACTGCAGGCTGGTGTTGAGCCATCGCTCGCAGTTCTTCCACAGCCTCCTGTTCTTGTCCAGCCAGGCAAAGCTGCGTTCCACGACCCAGCGCTTGGGCATCACTTTGAAAGTGTGAAGCTCGCTTCTCTTGGCGATCTGCACCGTCACATGCCCTCCCAGAATCTGCTGCACGCCTTGCGCGAACGGCCGACCGATGTAGCCTGCATCGCACAGCAGGCTTTGTAGCCGGCTCAACCGGGGCTTGCAGCGCTGTAGCGCCTGCAGTGCGCCTTTGCGGTCCGTCACCTCGGCCGTGGTCACCGCTATCGCATGCGGCAATCCCTGGGTGTCCACCGCGATGTGGCGCTTGATGCCCGAGACCTTCTTGCCTGCGTCATAGCCCTTCAAGCCCGCCGTGTCCGTGTTCTTCACGCTCTGCGCGTCCACGATCAAGAGCGTGCTGCAGGCGTTGCGCCCCAGTTTCTCGCGGGCCGCGCCAACCTGATTTTTTTAATGCCTGCTCCAGCAGGCTGCCACCCTCGCGTGGCTCGCTCCAGATGGCAAAGTACGAGTGCACGGTGCGCCATTTGGGAAAGTCGCTGGGCAGTGCCCGCCACTGACAGCCCGTGCGCAGCAGGTACAGCACGGCGCAGAACACCTCGTACAGCTCCACTTTGCGTGGGGCAGTCTTTCTGCGCGCACTCTCCAGCAATGGCCGGATCACCTCGAACTGCTCGCGCTTGATGTCGCTGGGGTAGCCTTTTCTCACCCAGCGAGCTTCTCACATCAAGAGGGCGAGACTTTGAACACGTTCTCAGGCGGCACGTTACCTACATTCCTCCCAATCCCCGCGCGGGCTTTCCGCCGATCTACCTCACGTTCCAAGTCCTGCGGAATTGATTTATGTGTCCGTGCTCGCCGCGCACCGATGCGGCAGACCACGTGATTTCGTGAATACCAATTCCGAGGACAACCATGTTTACTCCCTTTTTTGGCGCCCCCGAGGGGCGCCCGTCGGCGTACGGCCGAGGCACAACGCCGGCCTCGATGCGAGTGCATCGTCTGAAAGCTATCAGCATCGCGTTGGCGGGCAGTGCGCTTGTCTCGCCTGTAGCCTACGCCCTCGATTTTGCTGAGGCACGCCTTATCGCGGAGCAGCAGAGCCCACGCATAAGCGCGCAGCAGTTGCAGGTTAACGTCGCCGAATCCGTGCAGAAGGCAGCAGGCTCGCTGCCCGACCCCAAGCTCTCGCTCGGCATCGAAAACTACCCCATCAGCGGCATGGATCGCTGGAGCATGACGCGCGAATCCATGACGATGCAGCGCTTGGCGCTCATGCAGGAAGTGCCCAACAGGGCCAAGCGCGACGCCCAGGTCGCCAGCGCGCAGGCGCGTGTGGATCGAGAACGCGCGGCGCTGGTTTTGCAGCGATTGCAGATCCGCCAGGAACTCAGCCTGGCGTGGATCGCCGCGCAGGCGGTGGAGCAACGGGAGATACTGCTGACGGAACTGCTCGCGGAGAACCAGCGCCTGCAAGACAGTCTCCCCGCTCGCGTCGCCGGCGGCACCGCCCAGGCTGGCGATCTGTTGGTCGCGGAACAGGAGGCGCTGACACTCACGGACCGCCGTGACGATCTACAGCGGGACCGGGCCAAGGCCAGGGCCGCGTTGCGGCGCTGGGTGGGCTCCAGGGCCGACGAAGCACTGCAAGGCGATCCAGGCCCGCTCACTCGCCCCGTCGCGCAACTGCGCACAGAACTGGCGAATCACGCGGAGCTTGAACTCTATCCGGCGATGCAAAGCATGGCCCGGGCCGAGTCCCGCGAAGCCCAATCAGAGACCCGCGGCGATTGGGCCTGGGAGATAGCCTATAGCCGGCGTGATCGCCGATGGGGCGACATGGTGTCATTTCAGGTGACATTCGATCTGCCTTGGCAGAAGGATCGACGCCAAGTGCCCATGATCGAGGCAAAACGGCACGAGTTGGAACGTCTGGACGCCGAACGCGAAGACGTGGCGCGGCGGCATTTGCAGGAGCTGGACGACAGCGCCGCCGAACTCCAAGCGTTGAACAGCCAGATCGACCGCCTGCAGACCGCCGGCTTGCAACTGGTACGGAACCGAGCGGCGCTTGCATTGAGCAACTACCGATCCGCCAAGGGGGACCTGAGCGCTGTGCTCAGTGCACGCGCCCAGGTGCTGGAGACGCGCATGCGTCTGATCGACCTTGGAGCGCAGCGCGACAGCCTCGTCGCCCGACTGAACAGCCTGATCGCGGACTGAGTGGAGACCCTCGCCATGAATACCTCTTCGAGAAACATCCTTGCCGGCTTGACGCTGGTTGCTGCCGGTATTGCCGTTGGATGGGGCGTCGCCCAATGGCGCGCCGGCCACCTCAGCGGCTCCCCCGCTGCCAACGTCTGTTGGCGCGCACTTAAAACTGACCCAGGCTGCGCGTTGAACTTTGACCCACCCGGTGTACGGGGCTGAGGGTATCAGTTGGTGGTCTGGGTGGTGGCCTCCTTTGCCCTGATTCTGGCTTTGGTCTTGTTGGCGGCGGTGCTGTTGCGCAGCCGCCAGGAGTCGTTGCCGGTCTCCAGGATGTGGCAGTGGTGGGTGATGCGATCCAGCAGCGCGGTGGTCATCTTGGCGTCGCCGAACACCTGACCCCATTCGGAGAAGGCCAAGTTGGTGGTGATGGCGAGGCTGGTGCGCTCGTAGAGCTTGCTGATCAGGTGGAACAGCAGCGCGCCGCCTGAGGGGGTGAACGGCAGGTAGCCCAGTTCATCGAGGATGACCAGGTCGGCATAGGTCAGGCGCAGGGCGATCTGCCCGGCCTTGCCCTGGGCCTGTTCCTTCTCCAGCGCATTGACCAGTTCGATGGTGGAGAAGAAGCGCACGCGCAGGCGATGCTGGCGCACGGCCTGGATGCCGATGGCGGTGGCCAGGTGGGTCTTGCCGGTGCCCGGTCCACCGACAAGGACGACGTTCTCGGGGGTGTGGATGAAGTCACCCTGGTGGAGTCGTTCGACCAGTGCGCGATCAACGGGACTGGCCGCGAAGTCGAACCCGAGCAGGTCACGATGGACGGGGAAACGTGCGGCCTTCATCTGGTTGGCCTGGGCACGAACCTGCCGTTCGGCGGACTCGGCCTGCAGCAGTTCGGCCATCCAGTGTTCGGGCTCCATGGTGTGCAGGCGCATCTTGGCCAGCAGTTCGGGCCACTGGCTGGCCATGCCGTGCAGCTTGAGCTGCTGCATGCGCAGCGGCAGGTCAGGCGTCGACATGATCTGCCTCCCGCAGGGCGTCGTAGCGGGCCGGATCGGACACCGGCGGATGACGCAGCGTCACTCGCGAGGCGACCGTCTCGATCGTGCGGTCCGGATGCTGCAATCGCCCCAGCACGTTGAGCACGTGGTCGGCGCGCACCAGGCCGGACTCGAGTGCCAGTTCCACCGCCACCAGTACCGCTTCGAGCCCGTGCACGGGTACGGCGGCCAGCACCTGGGCCATGGCGCGGTCGCCGTGAGGCTGGCGCAGCAACACCTGCTGCAGCTTGCGCAGCGGATCGGGCATGGACAGGAACGGCGCGCCGTCACGCAGTGCCCCCGGCTTGCGCTGGACCAGGGCGATGTAGTGCTGCCAGTCGTAGTGGACCCGATCACGCTCGAAGCTGCGCCGGTGGCGGGCGACCTCGGCCTCGCCGACCACCACGGCCAGTTCGAAGGGATACACGCGCAGGCTGGCGACGGCGTGGGCGTGTTCGCACGGCACGCTGTAGCGGTTGCGCTGGAAGCTGACCAGCGCGGTCGAACTGACCCGCACCGGCCGCTCGATGTAGCCGTCGAAGGGCGCGGGCATCGGCATCAGGTGGGGCTGTTCGTCCTCCAGAGCTTCGGCCACGGTGATGTCGGAGGCATCCGGATGCGCCTGCATCGGCCAAGCGGCGCGGCACTCGCTGGCGAGCCAGGCATTGAGGGTGTCCAGATCTGGCCAGTGGCGGGCCCCGGCCTCGATCCAGATCTGTCGGCGCCGGTCCTGCACGTTCTTCTCGACCCGCCCCTTCTCCCAACCCGCGGCGCGGTTGCAGAACTCCGCGGCGAACAGGTAGTGGCTGGTCATGGCGTGGAAGCGGGCGTTGACCCGCCGTTCCCGGTGCTGGCCGATCCCGTCCACCGCCGTCTTCATGTTGTCGTAGATGCCGCGGCGCGGCACGCCACCGAAGGCGGTAAACGCCTGGGTATGAGCATCGAACAGCATCTCGTGGCTCTGGGTGGGATAGGCCACCAACCAGAAGGCGCGGCTGCAGGCCAGCTTCACGTGGGCGAGATCCAGCGGCATCTTGGCGTGGCTGCCGACGAAGGCGTACTCGCGGCTCCAGTCGAACTGGAAGGCTTCACCCGGAGGAAAGTGCAACGGCACGAAGGCCGGGCGGCGGCTGGCGCCGCCGGCCGCCTTCCACTGGCGGATGAAGGCCGTCACCCGGGTGTAGGTGCCCGGATAGCCGATCGCCTGCAACTGCGAGAACAGCACCTTGGCGGTGCGTTGTTCCCGCCGGGGACGATGGCTGTCGGCACGCAGCCACGTCTCCAACTGGGACCGGTAGGGATCGAGCCGGGAGGGCGAGGCTCGCCTGGGATAGACCGGCTCGGACTGGCCGCTGCGCAGCCATCGCCGGATGGTATTGCGGGATAGGCCCGTGCGCTTGGCGATCTCGCGCAGCGGCAGGCCATCGCGGAAATGCATCCGCCGGATCTTGGCCAACATGACCATGGTGATCACTCCTGAAATCCCCCGAGCAAAAGATGCTCAGGATGTGGGCTTCAGGTGGGTCAGTTTTACCCGCGCATCACCGCCGAAAGTGGGTCAGTTCTGGATGCGCGCCAACAGCGTCAGGCACTTTCGAGCATTGCCGCATCATTTAGCAACCGTTGAATGCGCTGGCGAGTCTCCTCTGGAATACCTTGCACAGACGAGTCAGGTCCGGGCCTGTTTGGCTGCTGCTGGGTGCCCGCGATGACCCGCACGACCATGCCCAAATTTCCTGGTGTCACGATGTCGATGGCTGCGCGATCACCCAGGTCCGGATGTGGGCGGGTCAGCATCCGGTACAGGTCCCACGGATCCGCATGCGGGCACTGGTTCATGAGCACCTGTGCCAGCTTGTGCTTGAGGGGTACCAGCTGCCAGTCGGGCACGCGTTGCCCGCGGTTGCCCAAGCTGATGGACAGCAGCTTGCCCGCCTTCAGCTCGCGGTTGATCTGGTCCTTGGACTTCCCGGCCAACTTGCCGAACAGCGGGACCGGCAGACTGCTCGGCGATTCGTAGATGACCAGCATTTCCTCGCGCTCGCGCTGGATGACAGACACCTCCGGCTCTGGCGCATGCGTCGGGGGCGGTGGTACCTGCGACAGTCGCTGGAATGTGATTCCCCCGTCGTTTGGCGTCACGACGATGGGTTCGGCCACCACAGGCGGAACGGATGCCGCAGAAGCAGCAGCGACGATGGTGTTGGGCTTGTCCTCCTCTGCCATGGCCGGCACGCCCTCGATATGGATCGTGAGGTGCGCGCTGGCCGCTTCCACTTGGCCCTGTTCGAGCAGATCGAGACGATCCGCCCAGTCCTGCATCATCCGGCGGCGCGGCTCAACATACTTGGCGTGGTTGTAGGCCGAACTCACCTTGTTCGGGTCCGAGTGCGAAAGCTGCGCGTCCACCCAAATCTTGGGATAGCCGATCTCGTTGAGCGCCGTCGAGATGGTTCCGCGGATGCCGTGACCGGTCAGTTGATCCTCGTAGCCCATTCGTTTCAAGGCCGCGTTGAGGGTGTTCTCGCTGATGCGCTTCTTGAGTTCGCTGCGGTGCGTGAGCAGATGGACCTGGGCCGGCCTCATCACACCCAACAGGTAGCGCACGATCTCGATGGCCTGCACGGACAACGGCACGATGTAGGGCGGAACGTCCTGCGGGCGCTTGCCGGCCTTGCGCATCTCGTCTTGGAGTTGCTTGACGATCTGCGGCGGGATGATCCACAGGCCACGGTCGAGATCGAACTGGTCCGGGGTCGCCAGCCGCAGCTCGCCGGTACGCACGCCGGTCAGGAACAGCAGCCGGATGCCGAGTTGGGTCTGCCAACCACGAGGGTTGTAGAGCCTGAGCTTGTGCAGGAACTCGGGAAGCTCCGGAAGATGCAGGTAGGGGTTGTGGTTCACCGGGGGCTTGGGCTCGGCCACCACGTCCAGGTCGGAGGCCGGATTGGCTTCCAGCCCCTCCACGATGACGAGGGCATAGCGGAACAACTGCCCCAGCCAGGTGCGGACCTTCTCGGCAGTGGTGAACGCCTTGCGCTCCTCGATCCTCGCCAGGACGCCCAGGAGTTGGGGCCGGCGAATGTCGTAGATCGACATCTGCTTGAGGCTAGGCAGCACGTCCTTGTTGAAGATCCGCAGGATTTGCGACAGCGTGCTGTTCCTGCCCTCCTTGATTTCCTTGCGGCGATGCTCGACCCACGCATCGAAGACGGCCTTGAAGGTGTAGTCGGCCGCAAGCTTGACCGCGTGTCGCTTCTGTTTCCGATCGGTATGGGGGTTGACGCCCTTTGCCAGAAGCGCCCGGGCTTCGTCGCGCAAGGTGCGCGCTTCGCGCAAACCGATCTCGGGGTAGTTCCCCAGGGAGATGCGCTTTTGCTTGCCGAGCCAGTAATAGCGCAAATGCCACGACTTGCCGCCGGTGCGGGCGACCACCAGGCCGAGGCCATCGGTGTCGGGGATGCTGTAGGTTTTCTCGGCGGCCTTGGCTTGCCGCACGGTCAGATCAGAGAGTGTCATCATCAAGCTCCTAAGTCTTGGACTTAGGCCCGATGCTGCTTGTCATCCCGATCCAACCCCAGCAACAACCCGGAACCGGCACGACCCGCATTCTTTGGCCTTGTTTTTGGCCTCAAAAATGGTGGCTGTCAGTGGACTTTCGTGGCTTTCGCTGGAATGAAAAAAGGAGCCGAAGCTCCTCTTTTCAATGACTTACAGACGTCAGTGGAAGTCTGTAGATCATAAATTGGAGCGGGAGACGAGTCTCGAACTCGCGACCTCAACCTTGGCAAGGTTGCGCTCTACCAACTGAGCTACTCCCGCGGGGTACTGCTTACAGCCATTGCTTATGCTGTATTCCTGCTTTGCCGAAGGAAATTCCTGCTGGAACCGCCACCGGTTTTGGTGAAGTTTGAGAAGCTTTTCTCAAAGGCCGTGTCCACCAAAGACAGCGATTATACACAGAATTTCACGCTTGTGTAGCGGGGCGCGTGGGGCGAAGAAAAAAAGCGTCGGGCCCGGTTTCCGCGCCTATCGCCGAGGCAAAACCCGGCCCATGGGCGTCATGGTCGAACGTGCGGGGATTGCGGCGTTCCGAGCTGGGCGCCGCGCCATAGACCGCGCGGTAGGTCTTGCTGAAATGGCAAGGCGATTGAAATCCGCATGCGGTGGTGATGTGCGTGATCGACATCGGCGTCTGCCGCAGCAGTGCCCGCGCATGCCGCAGGCGCAGGCTCAGATAATGTTGCTTGGGCGTCGTGCCCAGGTGCTCGCGAAACAGACGTTGCAGTTGCCGCTGCGATGCGCCCGACAGTTGCGCCAGTTCCTCCAGCGACAGCGGCTCTTTCAGATTGACCTCCATCAGCGCGATCACCTCTGCCAGCGCGGGATGCGAGGCGGGCATGCGAATCGACGTCGGCATGCGTTGCCTGTCCTTGTGGTCGCGCACGTGCCCGATGGTGAATTGGTTAGCGATCAGCGCGACGATGGCGGGTCCCACGGATTCGCCCACCAGGTTAAGCATCATGTCCAGCGGCGCGGTGCCGCCTGTACAGGTGATGCGGTCGCGATCGATCACGAACAGCTTGTGCGACAGCCTGCTATGCGGAAATTCGCTGCGCAGCGCGACCAGGTCTTCCCAGTGCATGGCGCAGGTATAGCCGTTGAGCAGACCGGCCTGCATCAGCGTGTGCGCGCCGGTGCACAGGCTGCCCAACGTTACGTCGCACGCCGCCAGGCGCCGCAGCCAGTCTCGCGTGGCCGGGTCGTTGTCCACGCGGTTGCGCTTGCCGCCGCAAACGAACACGGCGTCGGGCAACGTGGCCTCGTCCAGCACGTCGGCGTGCACCTGCAAGCCATTGCTGGCCGTGATGGGTCCGCATGACGGCGCTACCACCGACCAACGGTAATACTGCCCGCCCAACAGGTGGTTGGCCATGCGCAGCACTTCAATCGCCGTCGAGAACGACAGCATCGTGAACTGCGGCAAGGGCAGGAAACCGAAGTGGCGCAGGTGCCGGCGATCACGGTTTGGCGAACGTGCAGTCATGGCTAGGCTCCTTGGTAGGAATACACGGACTGAATGCCGGTACTGACCTTCCGGCAGTTGACCGTTGCAATCGTAGGCCAGCCGGACGCGTCTGCCCTTAGGAACAATACGAAAATTGCAGAGGATTACGACATATGCCTTTGCGCGCTGTGCGACCCCCTGTCGCAATCGGACAAGATGTGGTCCGGTTCAGATAACAGTGCACATGACCTTTAAGAAAGAATGCTTCACAGGCCCCGCTTACGCCGGATTCTTGAACGTCATTGCTCCTTCAGGCAGGTCGACATGTTCCAGTCTTCATCCCCGTTCTTCTCATCGCCGCTCGACAAGCGCGATCCCGTCGTGATGGCCATGCAGGACCGGGAACTGCGCCGCCAGCAAACCCAGATCGAGCTGATCGCGTCCGAAAACCTGGTGTCGCGCGCCGTGTTGCAAGCGCAGGGTTCTGTGCTGACCAACAAGTACGCCGAAGGCTACGTCGGCCGGCGCTATTACGGCGGCTGCGACCACGTGGACGAGGTAGAGTCGCTGGCGCTGCTGCGCGTACGCGAACTGTTTCACGCCGACTACGCCAACGTGCAACCGCATTCCGGCGCGCAGGCCAACGGCGCGGTGATGCTGGCGCTGCTGGAACCCGGCGACACCGTGCTGGGCATGTCGCTGGATGCCGGCGGGCACCTGACCCACGGCGCACGGCCGGCAATGTCGGGCAAGTGGTTCAACGCGGTGCAGTACGGCGTGCGCCGGGAAGACAGCCTGATCGATTACGACGAGGTCCGGCGACTGGCGCTGGAGCATCGGCCCAAGCTCATCATCGCGGGGTTTTCAGCCTACCCCAGGCAGCCCGACTTTGCCCGCTTTCGCCAGATCGCCGACGAAGCCGGCGCCATGCTGATGGTCGACATGGCGCATATCGCGGGCCTGGTGGCGGCGGGCAGGCACCCCAGCCCGGTGCCGCACGCACATGTCGTCACGTCCACCACGCACAAGACCCTGCGCGGCCCGCGCGGCGGCTTCATCCTGACCAATGACGGCGCCATCGCCAAGAAGATCAATTCCGCCGTGTTTCCCGGCTTGCAGGGCGGACCCCTGATGCACGTGGTGGCGGCCAAGGCGGTGGCCTTCGGCGAGGCGCTGCATACGGACTTCAAACGCTACATCGACCGCGTGCTGGCAAACGCCGACGTGCTGGGCGACGTGCTGCGTGAAGGCGGCATCGACCTGGTTTCCGGCGGCACCGACAACCACCTGCTGCTGCTCGACCTGCGTTCCAAGGGGCTGACCGGCGCGCATGTCGAGCGCACGCTGGAACGCGCCGGCATCACGTGCAACAAGAACGGCATTCCGTTCGACACGCAAAAGCCGTCGGTCACTTCCGGCATCCGGCTGGGCACGCCGGCCGCCACCTCGCGCGGGTTTGGCGAAGACGAGTTTCGCGCCGTGGGCGAAATGATCGTGCATGTCGTGGACATGCTGGCCACCAGCCCCGACGAACACGAAGCAACCGAACGACGCATTCGAGCTGAAGTCCACGCGCTGTGCCAGCGCCATCCCATCTACTAAGCGGCACAACATCGGGGGGGGAAATCCCATGGCTACGCTGCATCAGAAAAGCATGGTTATCGACGGCCTGATCATCTCGAAATGGGACCGGTCCGTTTTTGAAGACATGAAGCAAGGCGGCCTGACCGCGGCCAACTGCACGGTGTCGGTGTGGGAAGGGTTCGAGCAAACGGTCTCGAACATTGCCGCCATGAAAGCCCTGATCCGCGCCAACGACGATCTGGTCACGTTGGTGCGCACCACGGACGATATCCGCCGCGCCAAGCGCGACGGCAAGACGGGCATCATTCTTGGCTTTCAGAACGGCCAGGCGTTCGAAGACAATCTGGGCGCCATCGAAGCTTTTGCCGACATGGGCGTGCGCGTGGTCCAGCTTTGCTACAACACGCAGAACCTGATCGGCACCGGCTGCTATGAGCGCGACGGCGGCTTGTCCGGTTACGGCCGCGAAGTCATCGCCGAGATGAACCGCGTCGGCATCATGGTTGACCTGTCGCACGTGGGCGCCCAAACCTCCGAAGAAGCGATCCTGGCATCGACCCGGCCCGTTTGCTATTCGCACTGCCTGCCGGCGGGCCTGAAAGAACACCCGCGCAATAAAAGCGACGCGCAACTGCGGTTTATCGCGGAACGCGGCGGCTTCATCGGCGTGACGATGTTCCCGCCGTTTCTCAAGCGCGGCGTGCAAGCCACGGTGGACGACTACGTCGAAGCCATTGGCTACGTCGTGAATCTGGTGGGCGAAGACGCGGTGGGCATCGGCACCGATTTCACCCAAGGCTACGGACAGCCGTTTTTTGATTGGCTGACGCATGACAAGGGCCGGTACCGCCGGCTGACGGACTTCGGTGCCATCCGCAACCCCGAAGGCATCCAGACGATAGGCCAATTTCCCAACCTGACCGATGCGATGCAGCGCGCGGGCTGGAGCGAAGTTCACATCCGAAAAATACTGGGCGAAAACTGGCTGCGCGTGTTTGGCGACGTCTGGCCTGCCGACGCGCCGGCGGCTTAAGGAGCAACCAACATGAATCCCCAGCTTCCGATCGACGTCAACGAACAGACGGGCGTGTGGAGCACGGACGGCATGCCGATGCTGTATGTGCCGCGCCATTTCTTCATCAACAACCACACGGCGGTAGAGGCGGCGTTGGGCCAGGAGGCCTATGCGCGCATTCTGTACGACGCCGGGCACCGCTCGGCCTACCACTGGTGCAATGAAGAGTCGCGCGAGCATCGCCTGAGCGGGCTGGCGGTTTATGAACACTACCTGATGCGGCTGTCGCAGCGCGGCTGGGGGCTGTTCCGGCTGACGGACGCGGACCCCACCGCGATGACGGCGCGCATCGTGCTGCGCCATTCCGCATTCGTGCTGGGCCAGCCCCAGGGCGAGGGCAAGCGCTGCCACATGTTTGCCGGATGGTTCGCGGGGGCGATGGACTGGGTGGCCGACCAGCACGGCGGCGCCACGCGTGCCCAGTGCGTGGAAAGCCAATGCGCCGCCGAAGGGCACGCGCACTGCGAGTTCACCGTTAGCCCCATCACCTGAGGCCGGCATGCGTTATCCCCACCTGTTTGCGCCACTGACGCTGAACCGCCTGGTGCTGCGCAATCGCATCGTCAGCACCGCGCACGCCGAAGTGCACGCGGACCCGGGCGGCTTGCCGGGAGACCGCTACATTGCCTACTACGAAGAAAAGGCCAAGGGCGGCCTTGGCCTGGCCATCTGCGGCGGCTCCAGCCCCGTGTCGCTGGATAGTCCGCAAGGGTGGTGGCGGTCGGTCAACCTGACCACCGACCGGGTCATCGAACCGTTGGCCAGACTTAGCGAAGCCATGCATCGCCACGGCGCCAAGGTGATGATCCAGGCAACGCACATGGGCCGGCGTTCGGCATGGCACGGGGAGCATTGGCCGCACTTGCTGTCGCCGTCCGGTGTGCGCGAGCCCGTGCATCGGGGCAACGCCAAGACGATTGAAGTCGAAGAGATCGGCCGCATCATCAGCGACTTTGCCGCCGCGGCAAAGCGGGTGCAGCAAGCCGGCATGGACGGCATCGAGATATCCGCCGCGCACCAGCATCTGATCGACCAGTTCTGGAGCCCGCGCACCAACTTTCGTACCGACGCCTATGGCGGCAGCCTGCGCAACCGCCTGCGCTTCGGGCTGGACGTGCTGCACGCCGTGCGCGAGGCGGTCGGCGCCGATTTCTGCGTGGGCCTGCGCATGTGCGGCGACGAATTCCACGACGACGGGCTCGACCACGAGGCGCTGCGCGAAATTGCCCAGGCCATGGCGGACACCGGCCTGATCGATTACCTGGGCGTCATCGGCTCCGGCGCCGACACGCACAATTCCCTGGCCAACTGCATGCCGCCGATGGCGTTGCCCCCCGAACCCTTCGCCCACCTGGCGGCCGGCATCAAATCGGTAGTGCGGATACCGGTGATGCACGCACAAAGCATCCGCGACGCGGTGCAGGCCGAGCGGTTGCTGGCAGCCGGCCATGCGGACCTGGTGGGCATGACGCGCGCGCATATCGCCGACCCGCATCTGGTCGTGAAGATCCGCGACGACCGCGAAGACGAGATCAAACAATGCGTGGGCGCCAACTACTGTATCGACAGGCAGTACGACGGGCTGGACGTGCTGTGCATCCAGAACGCGGCAACGGCTCGTGAAGAAACCATGCCGCACGTGATCGCGCGATCGCGCGGCGTGGAGCGAAAAGTGGTGGTGGTTGGCGCCGGGCCCGCGGGCATGGAAGCCGCGCGCGTGTGCGCCGAGCGCGGGCATGAAGTCGTGCTGTTTGAACGCGCCGCCGCCATTGGCGGCCAGATTCTGCTGGCGGCCAAGGCGCCGCAGCGCGAACAGATGGACGGCATCGTGCGGTGGTTCGCGCTGGAGCTCAAGCGCCTGGGTGTGGACTGCCGCCTGGGCGCGCTGGCAACCGAAGAAATGGTGTTGGCGCAGCGCCCGGATATTGTTGTGTTGGCCACCGGCGGACTCAGCCACGTTTACGAACACCAGGGCTGGGGCGTGGCGCGCGGTCTGGCCGTGAGCTCCTGGGACATACTTTCCGGGCAGGTCGAGCCCGCGAAAAACGTGTTGGTGTACGACGGCGTCAGCACCCACGCGGGGGCGGGGGTAGCCGACTTCCTGGCCAGCCGGGGTGCGCACGTCGAGATCGTTACGCCCGACACCAAGGTGGCCGAGGACGTGGGCGGCACCACGTTCCCGATCTTCTACCGCCGCCTGTATGCGCAGCAGGTAGTGCTGACGCCCAACCACTGGCTTGAACGCGTCAGTGCGGAAGGCGACAAGAAGGTGGCGCTGCTGCGCAACGAATACACCGAAGATCGCGAAGAGCGCGTGGTGGATCAGGTGGTCATTGAAAACGGCATCGTGCCCAATGACGCGCTGTACGGCATGCTCAAGCGCAAGTCCGTCAACATGGGCCAGACCGACCTGCACGCCTTGTATGCGGCCGACCCGCAGCCCGCGCTGGGCCAGCCTCTGGGCGACGGCCGTTTCCTGCTGTTTCGGGTGGGCGATTGCGTGTCGATGCACAACATCCACGCCGCCATCTATGACGCATTGCGGCTGTGCAAGGACTTTTGACCATGGAACAGTTTGCCGTCGTGGTTACCGCACTGTTCTGGGTGTCGCTGCTTGGGGTCTGCGTCGGCGGATGGCGGCGGGCTGCCTTGTGGCGCGTGGGCCGGGCCGCGCCGGTGCGCTGGCTGGATTTGTTGGCGGTGCCCAAGCGCTATTTTGTCGACCTGCATCGCGTGGTGGCGCGCGACCCGTACATCGCCCGGACTCATGTGGCGACGGCGGGCGGCGCGGTCGCGGCCATGGTGCTGGTGGCCATCAACTACGGCCTGGCGCTGTACTCGCCCGTGTTGGATATGGCCATTGCCGTGGCCGCCCTGGTGATGCTGGGCGGGCTGATATTCGTCTGGCACCGCCGTCGCAAACCGCCCAAGCGCCTGTCGCGCGGACTGTGGGACCGCCTGCCCTGGATGCTGGGCGCATTGGCACTGGGCCTGTTGCTGCTGGGCGGCGTGTCCGCGCCCTGGCTGGCGGGCGCGGCCGGCCTGGGCACCGTGGCGCTGCTGGCGCTGGGCGCCTGGGAGCTGACGGTCGGCATGGCGCGTGGCGGTCCCATGAAACATGCGCTAGCCGGCCTGCTGCACCTGGCTTTTCACCCCCGGCCCGAACGCTTCGGCCGCGCGTTGCCCGGCCAGAAAGCGGCCCTGCGCCCGTTGGCGCTGGGCGGCGACCCGGCGGCCGAGCCCCTGGGCGTGGGCAAACCGGCCGCCTTCGCCTGGAACCAACTGCTAAGTTTCGATGCGTGCGTGCAGTGCGGCAAGTGCGAAGCCGCGTGCCCGGCCTTCGCCGCCGGGCAACCGCTGAACCCCAAGAAGTTGATACAGGACATGGTCGTCGGCATGGCGGGCGGGTCGGACGCCGCCTATACCGGCAGCCCCATGCCGGGTGTGCCCGTCGGCGCACGCGAAGGCGCGGCGGACAAACCGCTAGTGCCCGGCCTGGTGGCGGCCGAGACGCTGTGGGCCTGCACCACGTGCAGGGCCTGCGTACACGAATGCCCCATGCTGATCGAACACGTGGACGCCGTGATCGATATGCGTCGCCAGCAGACGTTGCAGCACGGCGCCGCGCCCGGGACGGCGCCCACCGTCCTGGCCAACCTGCGCGAGACCGGCACGGCGGGCGGCTATGACCTGGGCGCGCGCCACCACTGGGCGGTGGACCTGAACGTGCCGTGGATACAGCCGGACCAGGCCGTGGACGTGTTGCTGATCGTCGGCGAGGGCGCCTTCGGACTGCGATACCAACGCAGCCTGCGCGCGCTGGTCAAGGCGATGCACGCGGGCGGCGTGGATTTCGCGGTGCTGGGCGACCGCGAGACCGACACCGGCGACATTGCCCGTCGGTTGGGGGACGAAGCCACGTTCCAGGTGCTGGCCACGCGCCTGATCCAGACGCTGGCGGGCCTGAGCTTTACGCGCATCGTCACGGCCGACCCGCACATCCTGCACAGCCTGCGCAATGAATATCCCGCGCTGGGCGGCCTGTACCAGGTGCAGCATCACACCAGCCTGCTTGCCGAACTGGCGGACGCCGGGCGGCTGCGATTCAAGCCGGCTGACGACGCGCGCATCCTGACGTATCACGACCCCTGCTACCTGGGCCGCTACAACGGTGAAACCGAAGCGCCGCGCAAGTTGTTGCGCCGACTGGGCCTGCGTATCAACGAAATGGAACGCCATGGCTTGAACGCGCGCTGCTGCGGCGCGGGCGGGGGAGCGGCGTTGACGGATATTCCCGGCGAGCGCCGCATTCCCGACATCCGCATCCAGGACGCGCGTGATACCGGCGCAAGCCTGGTGGCGGTGGCCTGTCCCAATTGCACGGCCATGCTGGAGGGCGTGGTCGGCCCCCGCCCCGACGTGCGAGACATCGCCGAACTTGTCGCCGACGCCTTGGAGGCATGATGAACCCGATCCGCAGAATCGACCCGCGCAGGCAGTACACCGTGGCGCCTTCGGGTATTCGCCGCCTGGTGCTTGGCGCCGACCCCTCGGGCGATGCCATTGGCCGGCAAGCGCGCCCGGTGCACAAGCCGGTACGCGCCACCGAAGCGTTGCGCTGCGTGCTGGCGGTGGCGCATAGCGATCGCGGGCAGCTGGACGCCCACGCTTGCCAAGCGGTGGCGGCCGCCGCACTGCTGGCCGCGCACGACACCTGGGTGCACCTGCTGGTGTTTGGAGAATTCCAGGGTGATGCCGCCGACTTGGGCGCGGACAGGCTGACCGTCATCGCCACGCCGCCGGCCTATGCGCCCGACGCCGAACTGGCCGTGGTGCTGGCGCTGATGGAGCGCGACCGCCCGCTGCACGTCTTCCTGCCCGACAACGGGCTGCCCGACGGCGACCTGGGCCGACGCCTGGCCGCCGCCACGCGCGAGACGGTCGCCACGCACGTCGTGGAACTGAGCCGAGACGGAGTGGCCAGCCCGTATCGCCAGGTGGCCGTGGGACGTGGCGCCTTCGGCCGCGCGGCATCGACGCCGGTCGCGTCGGCTCACGTCGGCCTGTCGCGGTCGCCGAGCGTGCCGAACCCGCCGACCCTGCCCACCCCCCAACACACGGGTCCAAGACGCACGCGGCGCGCCTTGCCCCGCATCGTGTTGCTGGCCCCGGATGCCGTCGATGATCGCTTGCCCTTCGTGGGCCACGGAGAAGCCGCTCGCGTCATGCCGCTACCGATGACATCGGCCTACCGTGACCATGGCACGCGCACGCTGCCCGCCACGGAAGTGGACTTGGAAGAGGCCGACCTGATCGTGTCCGCGGGTAACGGCATGCGCGACCTGGAAGGCTTTCATGCGCTGGCCGATGAGCTTGGCGCGGCCATCGGCGCCAGCCGCGTGGCCGTGGATGACGGGCGATTCGCGCGGGGCCAGCAGATCGGCGCAACGGGAAAAACCGTCAGCGCCAGCGCCTATCTGGCGTTCGGCATATCGGGCGCGGTGCAGCATCTGCAAGGCATCAAAGACTGCCGCCATGTGATTGCGATCAACCTGGACGCCGCCGCGCCGCTGGTCCGGCGCGCCGACCTCAGCATCATCGACGATACCCAACGCGTGGCGCGGGCGCTGCTCGCCCGCGTCAAGCAGGCGCGAGGCGCGCATCGACATCGTGAGGCTCCCGATGGCTGACCTGCGCATTGCGGTACTGGTATCGGTTGGCGCGCACCCGGTCAGCGGGGCGGCCCGCTTCAGCCGCAATGACGCGTTGGCCCTGGCCTTGGCGTGGACGATGGCAAGCGGCGACGCCAACGTTGACGTTGTCCATGCCGGCAACCCTGCCGATCCGGCGCTGCGCGACTACCTGGCGCTGGGCGCGCCGACGGTCCATGCCATCGACGTGCCGCCGGGGCGCGACGTTGCGGAGGCATTGGCCGAGTACGTGCGCGGGTACGACCTGGTGCTGTGCGGCACGCGCGCGGAAAGCGGCGACGGCAGCGGCCTGCTGCCCTATCTGGTGGCGCAGAAACGGCACCTGCCTTTGTTGCCCGCCGTGCTGTCGGCCCGCATCGACGCGGGCAGCGTCGTCACGCAGCAATGCCTGCCCAAAGGGCGGCGGCGGGAAGTGGCCGCAACCCTGCCCGCGGTGGTGGCCGTGCATCCGCTGGCGGCGTTCGACGTGCGGCACGTCTATGCGCAAGAGCGCGCCGGGCAGGTGACGACGCACGTGCCCAAGGTTCCGGCCGCGGCGCTGGCCGCCACGCGCATCGAGGCCGCCACGGGCAGCCCGCGCAAGTTGGCGGCGCGTGAATCGCGGTCGGGGCGCGCGCGCCTGCTGGCGGCCATCACGATGGAAAGCCGTGGCGGCACAGTCATCACCGAAGGAACTCCCGACGAAAAGGCGCAGGCGGTCATCGACTACCTGCGCACCCACAGCCTGATCGACTACTGAGGTGGAACATGACCATCATCCAGCAGGTTTGCGCGGTGCGACCCCCTATCGATGCATCGCTACGCAAGCTGATCGCCGCGCGCCGTCCGGGCTATAGCCTGGACGCCGACTTCTATCTGAGTCCGGCCGTGTACGACATGGACATGGAAGCCATCTTCGGCCGGCACTGGCTGTTCGTGGCGGTTGAGCCCGACATCCCCGAGCCCGGCGATTACCTCGCCGTCGACATCGGCCGGCAGTCCGTGGTGCTGGTGCGCGACGACGACGGGCAGGTGCGCGGCTATCACAACGTCTGCCGGCATCGCGGCGCGCGCCTGTGCGTGACGCCGCAGGGTTCGGTCGGCAATCTGGTCTGTTCCTACCACCAGTGGACCTACACCTTGAACGGCAAGCTGGCCTACGCGGAACACATGGGCGAAGACTTCGACAAAAGCCTCTACAGCCTGAAGCCTGTCCGCGTGGAAACCTTGAGCGGCCTGATCTTTGTCTGCCTGAGCCCGGACGCGCCCGACGACTTCGCGATGATGCGCGCGCAGGTGGAACCTTATCTGCGGCCCCATCAATTGCGCGAAACCAAGGTCGCCGCGCAGATCGATATCGTCGAAGACTGCAACTGGAAGCTCACGATGGAGAACAACCGCGAGTGCTACCACTGCGCCGTCAACCATCCCGAACTGACCGTCTCGCTGTTTGAGTTTGGCTACGGCTACCAGCCCTCGCTGTCCAACGCCGCGCAAATGGATCAGTTCGAGCAAATGTCGGCCGCGCGTTGCCGCGAATGGGAAGCCGCCGGCCTGCCCAGCGCCGAGCGCGAAGCGCTGGACAGCTGCGTGACGGGCTATCGGGTGCGGCGCCTTCCGCTGGATCTGGCCGGCGAGTCGCAGACGCTGGACGGCAACGCGGCCTCGAACAAGCTGTTGGGAACCCTGACGCGCCGCGACCTGGGCGGCTTGTCGCTGTGGACGCAGCCCAACGCGTGGTTCCACTTCATGAGCGACCACATCGTCGCGTTCTCGGCGCTGCCGCTGGGGCCGGAAAAGACCCTGGTGCGCACGCGCTGGCTGGTGCACAAGGACGCGGTGGAAAACGTGGATTACGACGTCCAGAACCTGACGGCAGTGTGGCGGGCTACCAATGCACAGGACCGTGCGCTGGTCGAGATCTCGCAGCAGGGTGTGCGCAGCCCCGCGTACCAGCCCGGGCCGTATTCGCCGTTTACCGAAAGCCTGGTCGACAAGTTCTGCAACTGGTATGTCGGCCGCCTGGCGGCCCATTATCTGGATTAAGAGACCGCCATGCCGCACGCGCTTTTACGTATTCATCAGCCGGAATTCTGGCAGCGGCTGCCTTCCCCGTGGGACTGCGACATCGAAGAAACCCTGCTGTGCTGCCAAGTTCGGCAAGAGACCGCCGACGTCAAGAGCTTCTATTTCCGCTCGCGCGCGGGCCATGCGTTTCAGTTTTCGCCGGGGCAGTTTTTGACGTTTGAGCTGGATATCGACGGCGAACGCCTGAACCGTTGCTACACGATATCGTCGCCGCCGACGCGGCCGCATACCCTGTCCATCACCGTCAAGCGCGTGCCGGGCGGCAAGGCGTCGAACTGGCTGCATGACTGCCTGGAGGTGGGCGACCCGTTGCGCGTGCTGGGTCCGGCGGGCGTGTTTTCGTCCGCCTTGCATCCGGCCGAGCGATATCTGTTCCTGTCGGCCGGGTCGGGCATTACGCCGTTGATGTCCATGGCGCGCACCCATCGCGACCTTTGCGACGACCGCGACACGGTATTCGTGCATAGCGCCCGCACGCCCGACGACATCATCTTCGGCCGCGAAATTGCGCTGTTTGCCGCCAGCCAGCGCCACTTTCGCGCGCACTTCATCTGCGAAAGCCTGGGCGAGCACACCGGATGGCACGGCTTGACCGGCCGCTTGAGCCTGCCCTTGCTGGAATTGATTGCGCCTGATTTCCGCCAGCGCGAGATCTTCGTCTGCGGCCCCGCGCCGTATATGCAGGCGGTAAGCCAGATGCTGCGCACGGTGGGTTTCGACATGGCGCGTCATCACGAAGAGAGCTTCTCGTTTGAAACGCTGTCTGATGCGGCGACGGCGCGCAATGAGGCGTCGCCGCCGAACCCGCCCAGGGCCGCCGATGCCGCCACAGATACCGCCACAGATGCCGCTACAGATGCCGCCACAGATACCGCCACGGACACCACCACCTATAGCATCCGCTTCCAGCAAAGCGACCGCACCATTGCCTGCGCGGCCGACCAGCCGTTGCTGGAGGCCGCGCGCGCTGCCGGATTGCGGATGGCGGCTTCCTGCACCCAGGGCTTGTGCGGCACGTGCAAGGTGCGGCTGCTGGAAGGCAACGTCAACATGCAGCACCAGGGCGGTATCCGGCAACGCGAAATCGATCAGGGCATGGTGTTGCTATGCTGCAGCCGGCCGTTAAGCAATTTGCTCATCGACAAATGAAGAGGGGGCCAATACCCATGCCTATGCACGCAGCGTCCGCGCGCATTGCCGACCCGTCCTGGCCGGTGCTTGAGGCGCCCGCCGTCGAGCCCGGCCAGGTGCATTTCGGCTTTTTGCTGCTGCCGAATTTTTCGATGATCGCGTTTTCGGGCGCGGTGGAAGTCCTGCGCATGGCCAACTACGTCAGCCGCCGCGAACTCTACCGCTGGTCGGTCATGACGCTGGATGGCGCGGCGGTGCAAGCCAGCAACCGGCTGCCAATCCGGCCCTTGCCCTCACGGGGGCTGGTGGACGACTGGGATGCGCTGATCGTCTGCGGCGGCCTCCAGGTGCAGGAGCAGGTGACTGAACCCGTCATCAAAGTGCTTCACAGCGCCGCCCGCCAAGGCGTGGCGCTGGGCGGCATCTGCACCGGCAGCTACGCGCTGGTCAAGGCCGGCCTGATGACCGGGTATCGCTGCGCCATGCACTGGGAAAACCTGTATGCCGTGCGCGAAGAGTTTCCCGCTGTCGAGCTGACCGAAGAACTCTTCGTCATCGACCGTGACCGCATGACCAGTTCCGGCGGCACCGCGCCGATCGATCTGATGCTGGGCATCACCGCCGAACGCTTCGGACCCGAGCTGGCGCAGGGCGTGTCCGAACAGTTCATGCTGGAACGGATCCGCCTGCCGTCGGAACGGCAGCACATTCCGATGGTGGCCCGCGTGGGATTCAACCGCCAGGAACTGCTGAACGTCGCGCAGCTGATGGAGGAGCATATCGAAGACCCGCTGTCGTTCAGGCAGATCGCCGTCCAGATCGGGCTGTCGCAACGCCAGCTGCAACGCATGTTCAAGTACTACCTGGGCATGTCGCCCATGCGCTATTACCTGTGGTTGCGCTTGCTGCGCGCGCGCGAACTGCTGCTTCAGACCCACATGACCATCATGGGCGTGACCGTGGCCTGCGGGTTTCAGTCGCCTTGCCATTTCAGCAAGGCGTACCGCGCCCGCTTCGGGCGTTCGCCCAGCAGCGAGCGCAGGCAGGCGCTGGATTAGCCCGGGCTCAGGCGGACAGCATCGCGTGCGGGTCGATCACGAATTTCTTCGGGGCGCCCGCGTCAAACGCCGCATAGCCGTCCGGCGCGGCGTCCAGCGTGATGACCTGCACGCCCACGACTTCCGCGATGTTGATGCGGTCCCACAAGATGGCCTGCATCAGCGCGCGGTTGTATTTCAGCACCGGCGTTTGGCCCGTGTGAAAGCTATGCGCCTTGGCCCAGCCCAGGCCGAAGCGCACTGACAGGCTGCCGCGGCGCGCGGCGGGATCGTGGGCGCCGGGGTCGTCGGTAACGTACAGCCCGGGAATGCCGATGCGGCCCGCCACCCGGGTCACGTCCATCAGCGCGTTCAACACGGCGGCCGGCGCTTCCGCCTGCGACCCGGTCGAGCCATGCCCGCGCGCTTCAAAGCCGACGGCGTCGATGGCGCAATCCACTTCCGGGGTGCCCAGCAGCGTGGCGATCTGCACGCCCAGCGGCGCGTCCAACGACAGGTCCGCCGTTTCGAAGCCGACCTTGCGCGCGTGTTGCAGCCGCTGGCGATTCATGTCGCCCACGATGACCACCGCCGCGCCCAATAGCCGCGCGGACGCGGCGGCGGCCATGCCGACCGGGCCGGCGCCGGCCACGTATACCGTGCTGCCCGGGCCTACGCCCGCGCTGACGGCACCGTGGAAACCGGTGGGCAGGATGTCCGACAGGCAAGTCAGGTCGCGGATCTTGGCCATGGCCTGATCGCGGTCCGGAAACCGCAGCAGGTTGAAATCGGCATACGGCACCATGACGAACTCGGCCTGTCCGCCGATCCAGTCGCCCATGTCCACATACCCATAGGCGCCGCCCGCGCGCGCCGGGTTGACGGTCAGGCAAACGCCGGTGTCCTGTTCCTTGCACGTGCGGCAGCGTCCGCACGCCACGTTGAAGGGAACCGACACCAGGTCGCCCACCGCCAGCGTTTCCACGTCGCGGCCCACTTCAATGACTTCTCCGGTGATCTCGTGGCCCAGCACCAGGCCCGTTTGCGCGGTCGTGCGGCCGCGCACCATGTGCTGGTCCGAGCCGCAGATGTTGGTGGAGACCACCTTCAGGATGACGCCGTGTTCGATCTTGCGTCCCCGCGGGTCCTCCAGTTTGGGAAAGCTGATCGACTGCACTTCGACCCGCCCGTCGCCCACGTACACCACGCCTCTGTTCGCTGCCATGACTGCGTCTCCCTGCCGGCCGGGCCGGATCAATGCGGGCCGGTGCCCGCTACCGCCAGATTTTGGCAAGCCGCAATGCCGTCAACCTTGACGCGCGCGACATGAAGCAGCCGGTATGCGCCAGCGGGCGCCTGGGCGGCGGGCTTGTCGGGATCAGGCAAGTTCATGGCCGACGCGGCACGTCACGGCCGGCGCCTTCAGAGAAGAATGGATCACCGTCTAGGAGCCACGATGAGCCGCTATTCCCTGTTCAGCCTGATCCGCAATGGCTTTTCAAACCACGAACGCTGGCCGCGCGCCTGGCGCAGCCCGGACCCCCGGCCCGCCTACGACATCGTGGTGGTCGGCGGCGGGGGCCATGGGCTGGCCACGGCGTACTACCTGGCCAAGGAGCACGGGCTAAAGAACATCGCCGTGCTTGAAAAGGGCTGGGTGGGCGGCGGCAATACCGCGCGCAACACCACGATCGTGCGATCCAACTACCTGTGGGATGAATCGTCCCAGCTGTATGAAAAATCGATGCAGCTGTGGGAAGGGCTGTCGCAGGAGCTCAACTACAACGTCATGTTCAGCCAGCGCGGCGTGATGAACCTGGCGCACACGCTGCAAGACGTGCGCGATACGCAGCGGCGTATCACTGCCAACCGCTACAACGGCATCGACGGAGAATGGCTGACCCCCGCGCAGGTCAAGGAAATTGTTCCCGCCATCAACCTGGACTGCCGTTACCCCGTGCTGGGCGCGTCGTTCCAGCGGCGCGGCGGCGTGGCGCGGCACGACGCGGTGGCGTGGGGGTACGCGCGCGCGGCGGACCGGCTGGGCGTGGACATCATTGAAAACTGCGCGGTCACGGGGATACGTCGCGAAGACGGTCAGGTGCGCGGCGTGGAGACGGCGCGCGGCTTCATCCAGGCGGGCAAGGTTGCCGTCGTGGCCGCGGGCCATTCCAGCGTGATCGCCGACATGGCGGGCCTGCGGCTGCCCTTGGAAAGCCATCCGCTGCAAGCGCTGGTGTCCGAGCCGCTCAAGCCCGTGCTGGACACCGTCGTGATGTCCAACGCGGTGCACGCGTATATCAGCCAGTCGGACAAGGGCGATCTCGTGATCGGCGCGGGCATCGACCAGTACGTGGGCTATGGGCAGCGCGGCAGCTTCCACCTGATCGAAAGCACCTTGCAGGCGATCGTCGAGATGTTCCCGGCATTCAGCCGCGTGCGCATGAACCGCCAGTGGGGCGGCATCGTGGACGTGTCGCCCGACGCCTGCCCCATCATTTCAACGACGCCCATCAAGGGGCTGTACTTCAACTGCGGCTGGGGCACGGGCGGCTTCAAGGCCACTCCGGGGTCGGGATGGGTCTTTGCCTACACGGTGGCCAACAACGCGCCGCATCGGCTGAACGCCCCGTTTTCGCTGGACCGCTTCCATACCGGCCACTTGATCGACGAACACGGCGCGGCCGCCGTCGCGCACTGATTGCGGAGCTTACCCATGCTGATGCTGACTTGTCCCTACTGCGGCCCGCGCGCCGAAACGGAATTCACCTGCGGCGGCGAGGCCGACATCGTCCGGCCCCTGGATTGCGATGCCCTGACCGACGCGCAATGGGCCGACTACGCATTCATGCGGCGCAACGAACGTGGCCGTGCCCGCGAGCAATGGCAGCACGCCCACGGTTGCCGCCGCTGGTTCCTGGCGGAACGCGATACGGTCAGCCACGAATTTCATGGCTTCCACACTTTCGAGCACGCGGCCGGAGAACGCAAATGACGCAACCCCATCGGCTGGCGCACGGCGGACGCGTCGACACGGCGACGTCCATCGAATTCACCTTCAATGGCCGCACTCTTTACGGCTGCCAGGGCGATACGCTGGCGTCCGCGCTGCTGGCCAACGGCGAGCATTTCGTGGGGCGCAGCTTCAAATACCACCGCCCGCGCGGCGTCATGACGGCGGGCGTCGAAGAGCCCAACGCGCTGGTGCAACTGGAAGACGGCGGGCATACCGTGCCCAACCCGGCCGCCACGACAATTGAACTGTATGAAGGCCTGCGCGCCACCAGCGTCAACGCCGCGCCCGACCTTGAGCGCGACCGCATGGCCATCCTGCAACGGGTGGGGCGCTTTATTCCGGCGGGCTTCTACTACAAGACGTTCATGTGGCCCAGGCGCTGGTGGCCTCGCTACGAACGCTTTATCCGCCAGGCGGGCGGGCTGGGGCGTGCACCGGCGCAGCCCGACCCGGACCACTACGACAAGCGCTACGCCCATTGCGATGTCCTGGTGGTGGGAGGCGGGCCTGCCGGCCTGGCCGCGGCGATGGCGGCGGGCATGGCGGGCGCGCGCGTGATCCTCGTCGACAACCAGTCCGAACTGGGCGGCGGCCTGCTGTCCAGTCCCGCGCTGATCAATGGCGCGGCCAACAACGACTGGATCCGTCAGACGCATGCCGCGCTGCAAGGCATGAGCGATGTGCGCATCTTGTCGCGCAGCACGGCGTTCGGCTATCACGACCAGAACCTGGTGACGGTGTGCGAGCAGCTTAGCGACCATCTCCCCGTCACGGGGCGTCGCGGGGTGCGTCAACGGCTATGGAAGATTCGCGCCAAGCAGGTCGTGCTGGCCACCGGTGCGCACGAACGGCCGTTGCTGTTCGGCAATAACGACTTGCCCGGCATCATGCTGGCATCGGCGGTGTCGACCTATGTGCGGCGCTACGCCGTGCTGCCCGGGCGGCGCGTGGTGCTCTACACCAACAACGACGGCGCGTATCGCACGGCGCTGGACTTGCGCGAGCAGGGCGCCAACGTGACCGTGGTGGACCCCCGGCCGCCAGGGCGAGGGGCCTTGCCCGACGCCGTGCGCAGCGCCGGCATCGAGGTGCGCAATGAATCAGTGGTGTTGCAGGCGCGCGGCGGGCGGCACGTGAAGGGCGTGGTCCTGGCCTCTTACGTGGGCGCGCAAGCCGGGCCGGCCACTGCCCGGCTGGCTTGCGATCTGGTCGCCGTGTCCGGCGGCTGGAACCCGGCGTTGCACCTGCATGCACAGTCGGGCGGGCAGACGCGCTGGGACGATGCCCATGCCTGCTTTGTGCCGATGGGCTCGCAACAGGCGCAGGCCAGCGCCGGCGCGGCCAACGGAGAGTTCTCGCTGGCACTGGCGCTGGAAGGCGGGGCAAAGGCGGGCAGCCGGGCAGCGATGCTGGCGGGCCTGAACCCGGCGGGCGCGCTTGCCTGGCGCACCGCCGACATCGCGCAAGATCCGTTGATGCCGCTGTGGCAGGTGGCCGGTCGTGTGCGTCCCAGCCGGGGCGCCAAGCAATTCGTGGACTACCAGAATGATGTCACGGTGGCCGACATCCACCTGGCCGTGCGCGAAGGCTATCACTCGGTCGAGCACGTGAAGCGCTATACCGCCATGGGCTTTGGCACCGACCAGGGCAAGCTGGGTAACATCAACGGCGCGGCCGTCCTGGCCGACGCGCTGGGCAAGACCATTGCGCAAACCGGCACGACCACCTATCGGCCAAACTACACGCCCGTGGCGTTCGGCGCGCTGGCCGGGCGCGAGCTGGGCGATTTCTTCGACCCCATCCGCAAGACCAGCGTGCACGAATGGCACGTGTCGCGGGGTGCGGTTTTTGAAGACGTCGGCAACTGGAAGCGCCCCTGGTACTTTCCGTTGCCCGGCGAGAGCATGCAGGCCGCGGTGGCGCGCGAATGCCTGGCCGTGCGCAACGGCGTTGGCATGCTGGATGCGTCCACGCTGGGCAAGATCGACATCCAGGGTCCGGATGCGGCAACGTTGCTGAACTGGGTCTACACCAACCTGTGGAGCAAGCTTGAAGTGGGCAAGGGCCGTTATGGCCTGATGCTGGACGAGAACGGCATGGTGTTCGACGACGGTGTCACGATGCGCCTGGGCGAGCAACACTATCTGATGAGCACCACCACCGGCGGCGCCGCCCGCGTGCTGGCATGGATGGAACGGTGGCTGCAAACCGAATGGCCGCATCTGGATGTGCACCTGACCACCGTCACGGACCATTTCGCCACCTTCGCCGTGGCGGGGCCGCTGGCGCGCAAGGTCTTGCAGAGCGTCTGCCCCGACATCGACTTTTCAAACGCGGCATTCCCGTTCATGAGTTTTCGTGACGGCTCGGTTGCCGGTGCCGGCTGGTCCAGCCCCGCGCGCATCATGCGCATCAGCTTTTCGGGCGAACTGTCGTACGAAGTCAACGTGCCCGCAAACCTGGGGCAGCGCGTCTGGAATGCGTTGATGGAGGCCGGCCACGAGCACGGCATCACGCCCTACGGCACCGAAACCATGCACGTGTTGCGCGCCGAAAAGGGCTACATCATCGTGGGCCAGGACACGGACGGCTCCATGACGCCGCAGGACCTGGGCATGGGCGGCATGGTTGCCAAGTCTAAGGACTGCCTGGGCAAGCGTTCGCTGTCACGCACCCACACGGCCGGCGCACAGCGTAAGCAATTCGTCGGTCTGCTGGCGCGCGATCCGGCGGTTGTGCTGCCCGAGGGCAGCCAGATCATGCACCGTGCAAGCCGTGCGCCCATCGTGCCCATGATCGGCCACGTCACGTCCAGCTACATGAGCCCGACGTTGAACCGATCGATTGCGCTGGGGTGGGTGCAGGACGGGCAAGAACGAATGGGGCAGCTGGTGGAAGTGGCGCTGCCCACGGGCGGCTTCATGCCCGCCACCATACACAGCACGGTTTTCTACGATCCCGAAGGAGGGCGCCAGCATGTGGACTGAAACCTATCAGGAGTCGCCCTTGAAGGGCCTCAAACCCGTGCAGGCACCCGCGCAAACGAGCGACACCAAGCGCTTGCGCATCGTCGAAAGGCCATTTCTGGATCTGGCCGTGCTGCGCGGCAATGCACGGTCGCCCGGCTTTACCGACGCGCTTGAACGTGCCCTGGGAGCCGCGCCGCCGCTGGCGCCCAACACGGTCGTCCAAGGTCGTCTGCATCTGGTGGCGTGGATGGGGCCGGATGAATGGTGGGTGCAGTCGCTGGCGCCGGCGCGGCCAGCGCTTGAAGGCGCGCTGCGTCCGGCATTGGCCGGGCTATCGGCAACGGTGGTGGATGTCAGCAGCGGCTATACGGTGCTGCAATTGCTGGGCGACTCCGCGCGCGATGTGCTGGAAAAGGGTTGCCCCCTGGATTTGCATCCGCGCGTCTTCGGCCCGGGGCAATGCGCGCAAAGCCACTATTTCAAGGCGGGTGTGATGGTGCGCGCGCTGGAGGCGCGCGGCGTGGAAGTGGTGGTGCGCCGCAGCTTCGCGGACTATGCCGGCCGCATGCTGCTGGACGCGGCGCGCGAATTCATGTCGCCCAACCAGCGTATCGAGCGCGCATGAAAAAGGGCCCAGGGGGCCCTTTTTTTCAACTACCAGGGCCCGAAGGCCCTTTTTTGATTTGCAGCAGGCAAAAACCCAATGCTGCCAATCTGAATGTGGAGCGGGAGACGAGTCTCGAACTCGCGACCTCAACCTTGGCAAGGTTGCGCTCTACCAACTGAGCTACTCCCGCAATGTACTGCTACCGCTTTATCGCTACCGCTTCACTGCTGCGTTTTACCGCTATCGCCATGCGTTGCCATCCGCGTCTTGATGTCGTTTTCTGGCAAGCGAGGCGGAAGTATACCTAATTTTTTGAAAAATGCACGCCGGCCGTGGATCCTGATGCCGCTGTGCGTACCCGCGCCGGTTTAAAGGACGCCGGCGCGGCCTGCTTGCGCGGCGCGCGGCGCCAGGCCATGCGCGACAAGGTGTCGTCGCGGGCGATGAAGTGGTGGGCAAGCGCCGCCACAATGTGCAGCCCCAGCAGGCCGTACAGCCCCCACGTCAGCATGTCGTGCATCCACACCGTGGTAACCACCAGCGCCGGATCGGCGGCGACCAAGCGCGGAAACTCCAGGTTGGTAAAGGGCACCGGCACGGCCAGGCCCTTGGCGTTGACCACGACCCAGCCCACCATGCACGACGCAAAAATGAACGCATAGATGAACAGGTGCACCGCGTGGGCGCAGGCATCCTGCATGCTGAAGTCAGCGCCGGCGGCGCGGCGGCGCGAGATACGCACGACCGTGCGCACCATCGTGACGGCAAGCAGCGCCATGCCGCAGCCGATGTGCACGATCATTACCGAGCGCATCGACACGCCCGTCTGCGCGGTCAGCACGTGGCGTAATTCGCCGGCAAGAATCAGGATGCCCATCAGGCTGACACTGAGCCAATGCAAGGCGATTTGCGAGGTGGAGTAGGCCTGTGTGGCCAGGGCGGCGGGGGGGGAATGCATGGTCTTCCTTCTAGCGGTGTCGGCCGGCTCCGCGTGCGGCGGGGCTTGGCCAAGAGGCGAGATTGAAGCGCCGCCACCCCCTGCCGCGCCATCTTCCTCAACACTTCCTGAAGGCCAAAAGCCCCTCCGCCCGGCCCCTTTAGGCTCTCTTTAGAAACGTTGTTGGCCCATCGCCCGCATGGAAATATGCCGGCCTGCGTAGAGATTTTTCCGCCTTTGATGCGCCCGGCCACACCGGCGCTCGGATCGGCATCGTTGCTCACGATGCCCGCCTCTGCCCCCCCTCGCACTTCACTCCAGATTGCCGCCGCGCGGTAATCGCTCATTCAGAAAAAGTGGACTCATGAAGACTCTTACCTTCCGACGCCGTCTTGGCCTGCAACAAGGTTTCACCTTGCTGGAATTGCTGGTCGTGCTGCTGATCATTGCGTTGCTGGCCGGATACGTCGGCCCCAAGTTGTTCTCCCAGGTCGACCGCGCCAAGGTGCGCGCCACGCAGGCGCAGATGAAGACGCTGGGCGATGCCTTGACCCAATACCGCCTGGACGTGGGCAGCTATCCCACCACCGAGCAAGGCCTGGAATCGCTGGTCAAGGCCCCGCAGGGCGCACCCAACTGGCACGGCCCGTACCTGGCCAAGGATGTGCCGGCCGATGCGTGGGGCCGTCCCTACGTGCTGAACGTGCCCGGGCGCAGCTCGGACGCAGAAGTGGTTTCTTTCGGCGAGGAAGGCCGGGCGGGAGGCAGCGGTGAACTGGTCTACGGCCTCTAAGTGGGTGGCGGCCGGGCTCGTCGGGATGACGTTCTCGGCGGCCGCCGCCGCCAGCTGCTGGCAGGAATCGGGCGACCGCCACGGCGTGGACCCCTTGCTGCTGTTTGCGATTGCGAAGGTGGAGTCGTCACTGAACCCTCGCGCCATCAACAACAACACCAACGGTACCCAGGACGTCGGCCTGATGCAGATCAACAGCATCCATCTGCCGGCCCTGGCCAAGCGGGGCATCACGCGCCAGCGTTTGCTGGACGAGCCCTGTCTGTCAATTGATGCCGGCGCCGAAATCCTGGCCGGCTTCATCAAACGCTATGGCTACACCTGGCGCGCGGTCGGTGCGTACAACGCCGGCGGCGCCGCCAACCGCGAAGCGGCGCGCAAGCGCTACGTGAATCGCGTGTGGCAACACTATCTGCAACTGACCCAGGCGCGCGACGCCCGTTATCGCCAGTCCCAACACGCGGAGCGTTGATATGAACGAGTTCAGGATCCGCTTGCTCAAGCAGGGCACGTTGCGCGTGCACACCGTGCGCGCCTCCAGCGAAGGCGAGGCCCGCGCGCAGTTGAGCGATGCCGACGGCATGGTTCTGGACATTCAACGTTCGGCCGTGCGTCGCGGCATCAAGGCGCGCGGCAAGAAGACATTTTCGCTGGGCCTGTTGCTGCAAGAGCTGTCCACGTTGCTGGACGCCGGGCTGGCGTTGATCGAAGCGCTGGAGGCGTTAAGCGACAAGGCAGGCAAGGGCAACAAGGCGCTGCAATCGTCGCTGAGCCAGCTGTTGCGCTTGTTGTACCAGGGCCAGCCGCTATCGAAGGCGATGCAGGCGCAACCCCTGGTGTATCCGGCGCTGCTGGTGGCCACGGTGGCATCCGCCGAAGGCAGTGGCCAATTGCCGGTGGTGCTGCGGCGCTACCAGTACTACGAAACGCGGATCGAGAACATCCGCAAGAAGGTGGTGGGCGCGCTGGTGTATCCGCTGGTCGTGATCGCAGTGGGCTTTGGCATCTTGCTGTTCATGCTGTTTTTCGTGGTGCCGCGCTTTGCCATCGTGTTTGAAAGCATGCGGACCTTGCCGGCAACGGCCGAGGCCATGTTGTGGTGGGCGCGCCTGGTCAAGTCCGACGGCCAATGGCTGGGCGCGGGCATAGGCGGCAGCCTGCTCTTTGCTGCCTTGGCGCTGCGCACGCAGCGGGTCAAGGCGGCGTTGATGAATCTGTTCTGGCGCCTGCCCAAGCTGCGCGATGTGGGCAACCTGTTTGTGCTGGCGCGGTTTTATCGCACCGTTGGCCTGTTGATCGAAGGCGGCACGCCCGCATTGCAGGCATTCGAGCTGGCTGAACGCATCCTGCCGCCCGCCTACGGCGAACGGCTGGACCTGGCGTTGCAGGAGCTGCGCGCCGGCCGCAGCGTGTCGGAAACGCTGGCGCGCCACGGCTTGACCACGGCAGTGGCCGAACGGCTGCTGCGCGTAGGCGAACAAAGCGGCGATCTGGGCGGCATGTGCGAACGCATCGCCCAATTTCATGACGGCACGCTGGACCACGCCATCGAAGTCTTTGGAAAGGTGTTCGAGCCGCTGCTGATGCTGGTGGTCGGAGGGCTGGTCGGCACCATCGTCATCTTGCTGTACATGCCCATCTTCGAGATGGCCGGGAGTTTGGGATGAACGCAATGAACCAAGTTGAAATCAGTCAGGAGAAGGTCGCAATGGAAACCAAACCCGTCGCCGACGAGGCATGGTGGTTGTGGCGCGAGCGCGCCGCGGAACTGAGCCTGTCCCTGGCCGATTACCTGGACGAGGAACTGGCGCGGTGCCCGCAGCTGCTGCCCGTGCTGGCGCAAGCGCTGGGCATGGAGCCGCTAAGCGCGCAGCAATGCCGCCAGGCCACTCCGCGCTTTGACGTGCTGCCGCTGGCCGACGCCATGGCCTGCCGCGTGGCGCCTTTGCAGGTTGATGGCGAATTGCTGCTGGCGATGGCCGCGCCTTTCTCTCGCGATGCGCGCCTGAAGTTGCAGGCGATGCTGTCCGGCCGCGCATTGCGCTTTGCCGTGTGCCCGACCGGCGCGGTGGACGCGTGGCTCAAGCAGGCCGAGGCCACGGAACGCGTGCTGGACGGCGTTGCCGTCGACATGGCGGACGACTCGTTGGCCAAGGCGGTCGAATCGATTTCGCTGGCCTCGCTGGCCAAGGACGAAAGCCCGGTAATCCGCCTGGTCAACATGACGCTGTATGACGGCTTGCAAAGCCGTGCCAGCGACATCCATCTGGAGTCGGACGAGGAGGGGCTGTTGATTCGCTATCGCATCGACGGCGTGATGCTGCGCATCCGCCAAGTGCCGGGGCAGGTGACCGCCAACCAGGTGATGTCGCGCCTGAAGGTGCTGTCCAGCCTGGACATCGCGGAAAAGCGCGTGCCGCAGGATGGCCGCTTCAAAGTGGTGCTGCAAGGGCGCGAGGTGGATTTCCGCGTGTCGATCATGCCGGGCAATCACGGCGAGAACGCCGTGCTGCGTCTGTTGGACCGATCGCAGCGGGGCGACAAGCTGAGCCTGGACACCTTGGGCTTTCCGGCCGAAACGGCCCGCCGCATTCGTGTGCTGGCGCAGCTGCCCTATGGTCTGACGCTGATTACCGGCCCCACGGGTAGCGGCAAGTCCACCACCTTGTATGGCGCACTGTCCGAGCTGAACAGCGGCGACGAAAAGCTGATCACCATCGAAGATCCGGTGGAATACGAAATGGCCGGCATCTTGCAGATTCCGGTGAACGAGAAAAAGGGCCTGACCTTCGCGCGCGGCCTGCGGTCCATCCTGCGCCACGATCCGGACACGATCCTGGTCGGTGAAATCCGCGACGCCGAGACCGCGGCCATCGCCGTGCAGTCCGCGCTGACCGGCCACCGCGTGTTGTCGTCCGTGCACGCCAACGACGCGTTCAGCGTGATTGACCGCTTTTTGTACATGGACGTCGAACCCGCCACGTTCCTGGAATCGCTGAACGGCGTGGTCTCGCAGCGTCTGGTGCGGCGCCTGTGTCCGCATTGCGCGCCCGCGGGCGAAGCGCGCGCGGGCCCTGGCTGTGAGGCCTGCCGTCACACGGGCTTTCTGGGCCGCATCGCGTTGGCCGAAGTCCTGCGCCTGGATAGCCGCATGAAGACCGCGCTGCTGGACCGCTCGCCCGAGCGCCGCCAGGAAGCCCTGGCGCAATGCCCCGACTATCAATCGATGCGCGACGCCGCCCATGAAGCGGTGGCCCATGGTCTGACCACGTATCAGGAGGTTTGCCGTGCCGTCGCTATGGAATGATCACGCCGTTCTGATCGATGCCGAACACGTCAGCCTGTTGTCCACGACAACGGCCGTGCACGAGCGGCTGAAGATCGTCCATGACGGCCAGCCCGCCGAAGCCGTGTCCGCCTTGCTGGCAAGCCGCCCCTCAGTGCGCCCGCGCTGGCGCAACCGCGTGCGCATCTGGCTGGGTTATCCCTGGGTGCACACGGTGTTGCTGCCGTGGCAACCGGGCTTGCCCGGTGGCGATACGCACTGGTGCGGCTATGCCCAGGCGCTGCTGCGCGAGCGCGGCATCGCGATACCGACCCGCGTGCGCCTGGGGCCGGCCAGCCATGGGCAGGCTCGCCTGGCCGTCGCGGCCGACGCCGTGATGCTGGACGCCCTGGAAGCCCAGCTGCGCGAACAGAAGTGGACGGTGGCGGCCTGCCACGATCTGCTGTCGTCGGCCTTGCATCGCTTTCAACGCGCCGTGCGGACGGACGGCGCCTGCCTGGTCCTGGCGGAAGCCGGCGCGGTGACGTGCCTGTGGCCGTCGGCGCAGGGGTGGGAAGACATGATCACCTTGCAGTTGTCGCCGGGCCAATCCCACGCGTCCGCCGTTGCCTCGGCGCAGGCGCTGTGCGACCGGCCGGTCATGCCGCAATGCGCGTGGACGTCCACCTTGGTATCCCCGGACGTCGCGCTGCCCGAAGACGCGCGCTGGCTGGGCTTTCCCCATGCCATGTTGGGAGGACGGACATGCCCGGGTTGAAGATGAACAAGCTCAATTTCACCAAGCGCGGGGCGACGCAACCGTTTGCCGCCATCGTGGTGCTGCTGTTGCTGTGCGTCGGCCTCTTGAGCGCCTGGCGTCAATGGGACCTGTGGGCGCTGCGGGTCGAGGTCACGCGCTTTGAAAGCCAGCTGGTCGAACGCCGCATGCAACAGGAACGCGAGCAGCGACGGGCGCTTGCGCAGTCGCCGGAAGAAAAGAAGGTGGACGCGCTGGTGTCCGCGCAAAGTGCCGAGGACCGGTTGCGGCCCGTGCTGCTGCGCGCCATCGAACAGGCCTGGAGCCCCCGCGTGGCCGTCATGAACCTGAAGATCGAAGGCGCCGGCAAGACCGTGCAGCTGGAACTGATGGCGGTGGACCTGACCGAGATATTCGCCTTTGCCGGGCGCGTGAACGCCGGGGAAGGCATCCGGGCAACCGTGATGCGCCATGGCATCAAGTCGGGTGACCCCAACCTGGCCACGATGGCCACCGTGCGGGTGGAGCTGCGATGAAGTCCTTTGCTGAAATTCGTCGCCGCCTGGCCGCGCTGCGCCAGGGCAACGGCGGTTCCCCGCTGCGTTGGCATGCTCAATGTTGGGCCGAACGCTTCGGGCGCGGCGGGCTGTTGGCCCTGGCCGCCTTGCTGGTCTTGATCGTGCATTGCGTCGTGGTGCTGTGGCCGGAAAAGGGCACGCTGCAAATGCGGGCGCTGGAACTGAACGCCGAGCTGCATGCCTGCCAACCCCACGTTGCGCCACCCGGCAATGACATGGACGAACTGCGCGTGCAACTGCGCCTGGACCCCGACCAGCGCAAGCTGGCCGTGATGGAACAGTTGGTGCGTTCGGGCCTGCTGCTGGTCGACATCCAGTATCAGGGCGAAGACACCATCCAGGGCCGCTTGCGCCGCACGTCGGTGGATGTGACGGCGGTGGGTTCGTACCAGGACCTGAGCGCGGGTCTGCGCAAGTTGACCGAAGAGCCGCTGTTGCGCCTGGAGTCCTTGTCCTTGGACAGGCAGAAACCGGAAAACATGCTGGTGAACGTAAAGATGCGCCTGAGCATGCTGGGGGTGGTGTGATGAAGCGATGGATGACCGCGGTAATCACCGCCCTGGTGCCGGCCGCCACGTGGGCCGAGACCACGCAAGAGGTGGATCTGTTCCCCTCGCAAAGCTGGACGTCGCTGCTGGATCGCGGCAGCGAACCTGCCCAGGACGCCGCCGCGCAGGCCAACGCCGCGCCGACCGACACTCCGGCCCTGGACGACACCATGCCCACCGCGCCCGAAGGCGTTGGCGCGACCGCGGCACCGGCCTTTACGGCCATCGGTGAATGGTCCGACATCGGGCGCCGCATCGTGGTGCTGGCGCATCAAGGGGAAACCTATCTGATCTGCCAGCGCTGCGATATGGACGGCGCGGTGCGGCCGGGCGGCAACGTGACGCCGCACTACCGCCTAAAGGCGCTGGAAGCGAAACGCGCCGTGCTGTTGGACCCGCAGGGCAAGGAACTGCATGTGGACCTGGCGCCGCTGGCGCAATGAGCATGGCGCTCATCGAAACGAAAAAATTCTTTTGGGAATGGCAAGACATCATGATTGCAAAACCTGTCGTAATAGCCGCATTCTTCACCCTGTTGCTGGGCGGATGCGCGGCCCCGGAATCACTGAAACGCGCACTGGGCGGCGACGCGCCGACCACAGCTGAACGCCTGGCCGCCGGCCGCGCGAAGCTGGACAAGAACCCCAACGATATCGAAGCGGGCAAGGACGTGGCGCGCGATGGCGTGACGTTGACCCGCGAGATCCTGCAACGTGTGCGCGTCAAGATGGACGCGGGCGATGACGAGGCCGCGCTGCAGGACGTGCTGGAGCTGCTGACGATCAACCCTGGCAATATGCGCGCCCAGCAGCTCAAAACGCAGCTGGAACAACGTGTGCACCTGAACGCCGAGCTGGCCGAAGCGGTGAGGCTGCAATTCGACCACCCGCGCGAGGCCCTGTACAAGGTCAATCGAATCTTGCAGGAGCAGCCTGGCTTTCCGTCAGCCGAAGCGCTGCGCGCCCAACTGCAACGCCGCGACGTCGGCCGCCAATCGGTCAAGCCCCGGCTGGCCGACGCGCTGCGCAAGCCCGTGACGCTGAACTTCAAGGCGCAACCCATCGTGCAGATCCTGGACACGATTTCGTTGGCGGCCGGCGTGGACTTCGTGCTGGACCCGGACGTGCAGACGACCATGCCGGCCAGCATCATGGCCCGGCAGACCACCGCCGAAGACGCGATCAACCTGTTGCTGCGGACCAATCAGTTGGAAAAGAAGGTGCTGGATGCGCACACCCTGCTGATCTATCCGTCGCGCCCGGACAAGGACAAGGAGTATCGCGAGCTGATGGTGCGCGTGTTCTACCTGAACCATGCCGATGCCACGCACGTGCTGGCGGCATTGCGGCAAATCAGCGCGCCCAAGAACGTGCACCTGGACGAACGCGCCAATGCCGTGCTGGTGCGCGACACGCCTGAAGTGATGGCGGTGGTGGAACGCGTGGTGGCGGCGCTGGACATCGCGCAGTCGGAAGTGACGATGGATGTGCAGGTGCTGGAGGTGAACGCCAGCGACGAACTTGAAGTGGGCGTGGACTACCCCAGCGACCTGCGGTTTTCCGTGCTGCCCCAAGGTGAAAACGGCCGCATCACGGTGGGCGACCTGCTGGGCCTGAACCAGGGCAAGATCGGGGTGACCAGCCGCAATGATCTGTCGGCGGCGCTGAACCTGCTGCAAAAGCGCGGCAAGACCAAGGTGCTGGCGAATCCCAAGATCCGTGTTCGCAACATGGAAAAGGCCAGCATCAAGATCGGTGAAAAGGTGCCGGTCGTGACCACCACCAACGCCAATGGCGTGGTGACGGAATCCGTCAACTATCAGGACGTGGGCCTGATCCTGCAAGTGGAACCCCGTATCAGCCTGAGCAATGAGGTCAGCGTGCGCGTCAGCATGGAAGTCAGCAACCTGAAGGGCGAGGTCAAAACGGCTGGCGGCGGCGTCGTCTACCCGATGAGCACGCGCAATGCGGAAACCGTGATGACGGCGCGTGATGGCGAAACGCAGGTGCTGGCCGGCCTGGTCAACCAACAGCAGACGCGCAGCAGCAGCGGTGTGCCCGGACTGAGCGTGATGGGCTGGCTGGGCAGCTTGTTCGGCGGCCAGAAGAAGACGGACCAGAACACGGAAATCGTGTTGCTGTTGACGCCGCATATCGAACGTTCGATGGCCTTGCCGTCGGCTGCCGACAGCTACTTCCCGTCGGGCACCGAGTCGCGCGTCACCGTCATGCCGATGACCACCCAGGCGCCCGCCGCCCCGGAAGCCGCGGCGACGGGCGGCGACGCCCCGGCGCTGGACGCGGTGCTGGCCAAGCCGCCGTTCTAAGGACGCGACATGCGCAAGCAATCGGGTTTCACGCTGATCGAAATGATGGCGGCCATGACCTTGCTGGCCCTGCTGCTGAGCGTTGCGCTGCCGTTCTCGGCGCTGGTCAAGCAACGCGCACAGGAGCGCGAGCTACGGCAAAGCCTGCACACGCTGCGCAACGCCATCGACGCGTATTACCAGGCCAGCCGCGAGGGCAAGGTGGACAAGCCGCTGGACCGCAGCGGTTATCCGCCGGACCTGGAATCCCTGGTCAAGGGCGTGCAGAACAAGACGGACCCCAACGGCGGCATGTTGTATTTCCTGCGCCGCCTGCCCAAGGACCCGATGTGTGAAAACTGTGAGAACCGCTCGGCGGCCGACACCTGGGATACCCGAAGCTATGACAGTTCGGTCGATGCGTTTTCATCGGGACGTGACGTGTTCGATGTGCGTTCAAAAAGTCAAAGAAGGGGCCTCAATGGCGTTCCGTACAAAGAATGGTAGGCGCGGCTGTGCCGGCTTTACGCTGATTGAGCTGATGGCGGTCATGGCTATCATCGGCGCGTTGATGTCGCTGGTGGCGCCGTCGTTTTTCAAAAGCAACGACCGCGCGCGCGAAACGGTGTTGCGTCACAACCTGCAATCGATCCGTCACGCTATCGACGATTACCGCGCCGACCATGGCAACAATCCCGATTCGCTGGATGTGCTTGTGGCCGACAAATACCTGCGCGAGCTTCCCATGGACCCGGTGACGGGTAAACGCGACAGCTGGTTGCCGCAGAACGGGGATGCGCCGGGCGTGAACGATGTAATCAGCGGCGCGACCGGCAGGGGGCTGGATGGGTTGGACTATGCGCGGTGGTGATCGCGGTGCGTTGTCGCGCCGTCAGGCGGGCTTCGGCTATCTGACGGTGCTGATGCTGGTAATGGCGGTGGCCACGGGGCTGACGGCGGTGGTGCAGCCCTGGTCGATGCAAAAGCTGCGCGACCAGGAGGCCGAGCTGCTTTTCGTCGGCCAGCAATATCAACGAGCGCTGGCGTCGTATTACCTGTCCGGCACCGCGCCGGCCTATCCCAAAACCATGGAGGCCTTGCTCAAGGACGACCGCGTGTCGTTTACGCGCAGGCACCTGCGCCGGCTGTACGCTGACCCGATAACAGGCAGCACGGAATGGGGCATCGTCAAATCTCCCGACGGCGGCATCATGGGGGTATATAGCCTGTCGGAAAAAAAGCCCATCAAGCAGGATGATTTTGATGCCGAGTTGGGCGATATGTCAGGAAAATCCAGTTATCAGGATTGGAAGTTTGTATTTATGGGCGTTAATCAACACATCACTCATTAAAAAGATAAATGCGTCCAGGAATTTTCTTGATAATCCGCGGTCTCTCCGGTGGGGAGCCCGAGAAAATATCCGCATATTCAGCCCTGGTTGTCATATCTTGACATTTGGCTTTCCCACTTTGGCTTTGAGAAATTTCTTATTGTTGTGACTATCCCTGCATGAAATCATTCTGTCGGGGTATCAATTGTGATTGCCGTAATAATAAAAATCTTCGGGAATTGCGCTTACATAAGAGTTGACTCAATGATCGTCGCCATTCTTGAAGATTCGCCCACTCAGGTCGAGTGGGTCACCAAACTGCTGCAAAGCCACGGCCACCAGGCCTTCTCGCGTCGCGATGGCGACGGCTTCATCGCGCTGCTGCAACAACAGCGCGTGGACGTCGTTCTGCTTGACTGGGAAGTGCCTGGCGCATCGGGTCTTGCGGTACTGAAGTGGGCGCGATGCAACCTGGCGCCCAACATGCCCATCCTGATGCTGACGCAGCGCGATGACGAGGAAAGCATCGTGCAGGCGCTGAACATGGGCGCCGACGACTACCTGCAAAAGCCGGTGCGCGAGCGTGAGTTGCTGGCCCGCATGGGCGCACAGCTGCGCAAATCCCAGCGCGGCGAAGCCACCGCGTCGCAGTTCCAGGTGGGCCATTTTGCGTTCAACCTGGAAGCCAAGACGTTGACCGTGGACGGGCGCCCCGTCAGTTTGCCCACGCGGGAATTCGATCTGGCCACGATGCTGTTCCGCAGCCCCGGCCGCATCATCACCAAAGACGCGTTGTGCCAGCACATCTGGGGCACCGTTGACCGCAAGTACGACGCCAGCCTGGCAACCTATGTCAGCAACCTGCGTTCGTCATTGGGCCTGCGCTCGCGCAACGGCTATGTGATCGCTACCGTGTACAACTACGGCTACCGCCTCGAACGCATGTATTAAGCCGGCAGGCATTCGCCCCGGCCAGTGCGCCGCGCTGCTTCGGCAGTACACGCAACTTCCCCCCTTCCAATCGCAGTCCACGCCTGACGTGCGCTGCCGGTCCGACCGCATGCTTGCCGCATCGCGACCCACCTTTCGAGCGTGACGATGAAATTCCTGATTTGGCCTTATACGCGCCTGGGCGCCAGAAAAAACGATGCGCTGCTGTTCTGCAACCTGGGCATCATCCTGCTGTGCTTTGCCATGCCCAGCGATGGGCAGCCCCTGACAGCGGCCGCGCCCGGCGTGCTGGCGGACTTCGGCATTCTGGCGGGCCTGGCGTTGTTCAGCGTGATCGCGGGCCAATCGAAAATGCGCTTGCGGGCATTGGGTTGGCTGATCGGGTTTTGGCTGCTGGCCGCTTTTGTCGTGATCACGGCACGCCGCTGGACGCCGATGGTGGCGCCCGTGGTGGGCGTGGCGCTGGCGTACATCAGCGTAGTCCGCTGGCGCATGGCCACGCGGGGCGCGCGCCGTGAACGTGTCTTGGCCCGCACGGCCGCGCCGGTGGATGCGCCTGCCGTAACCCACGCCAAGCCGAACTGCGCTTGCGACAACGAAGTGATGCTGCAAATGATGCATGACCTGCGCAGCCCGCTGTCGACGATCCTGGTGATGGTGGAAAAGCAAAGCGCCGAAAGCGATTGCCCCAAGCAGGAAGCCTTTGCGCAGTCCGTGCGTGACCTGGCGCAGTACAGCCTGACCGTGGCGCAGGACTTCATGCATCTTTCCCGCGCGGAGCGCCTGGATAAGGCGAATTTCCTGCCCGTTTCGATGCTCGACGTGGGCCAGGAAGCCGCCGACCAAACCCTGTTGCTGGCCGAGCGCAAGGGCATCGACGTGCAAATCCGCGAATGCGGGGAAAAGCTGTGGGTGTCGGGCGACTACTGCATGCTGCAACGCGCCGTCATCAACCTGCTGGACAACGCGATCAAGTATTCCAACCCGTCCACACGCATCACGTTGTGCCTGAAGCGCCAGGGCGATATGGCCCGCATCAGTGTGATCGACGAGGGTATCGGCATTGCGGATTCGGTCATGCCGCAGCTGTGCGAGGCGTTTTTTCAGGTGCAGCCCGGCAGCCGTGACGGCGTGGGAATGGGCTTGGCGCTGGTGGCCACGGTGGTGGACGCGCACGGCGGAAAATTGTCGGTCAGCTCGCGTCCTGGAAAGGGAAGCGAGTTTTCACTCACATTTCCATTGACGCCGATGCCGTGTATGGAAGGCGATCGCGAGGAGACGCGGTCCCACTATCGGACGGGCCTTAACCCCGCCTCATGAATAAGCGCCCTTGTGGCGCTTTTTTTTGGCCTTGTGGCTGCTCTCTGTCGCGTTGTTGATCGCATTTTTCATCGCGCTTTCGGCGCCTTGAATGCGATGAGGCGACGATGCAACACCTGCTTTTAATAGTGTGTTGAGAAAGGTTTTGTCGTTTTCCACCGCCGGGAATAATGGCTTCGCTTTCACGAGATCCGTGTGATTTCCGGTTCATGAGAACGCGAAAAACAATCCCCTAAACCAAGGATATTTGATGACTAAAACCTCTTTGCGCGGTACAGCCGCCAAGCTTGCCTTGCCGGTCGCGGCGCTGACGCAAGCCGTGCTGATGGCAATGGCGCCCACCACGGTGTCCGCTCACGGCTCCGTGATCGATCCCCCCAGCCGTGAATACGCTTGCAACACGATGGACACGCCGTGGAACAACCCCAAGCATTCGGGTTGCGGCAAGATTGCCAACCAAGCGAGCAACTGGCAGTCCAACGCCATCCTGGGCGTCCGCAGCGACCACAAGGAACGCATCCGCGACGGCCTGCTGTGCTCCGGCGGCAAGGAAAGCTGGAAGGAACTGGACGCCGACCACGTGTGGCCCTCTACGGTGATCACGCCGGACGCCAACGGCAACGCGCAGTTCAAGTACCTGCAGACTGCGGCCCACATCTCCTCGTACTTCAAGACCTACATCAGCAAGGACAGCTACGATCCCAAGCGCGGCCTGCGTTGGGACGATCTGGAGCTGATCGGTGACACGGGCGCGCTGCCGCGTCCCGAGAACAACACGATCACCCCGCTGAACGTCAAGATTCCCGCCCACTTCACTGGCAAGCGTGTGATCTATAGCGTGTGGCAACGTGACCCCGTCAATGACAACGCCGAAGCGTTCTACGCATGCTCGAACGTGGAAGTTATGCCTGCCAACGTGCAGTGGCAAGCCAGCGGCGCGCTGCAAGGCGGCCAAGTGCAAGCCGGTTCGAAGATGACCCTGCGCGTATTCAACCTGAGCCGCGCCGGCGACCTGGAAAGCCATTCGATCATCGTCAAGGCCGGTGAAGAACAGGCAGCCCAGTGGATGTACGCCCTGGCCAAGGAAGTCAACAACAAGTCGTCGGTCATCAAGGTCGGCAAGATGCAGTCCAACGGTCAGGTGACGCCGCAGCAAAGCGACACCGAAAATCAGGTCTATGGCCTGAACAAGAAGGTGGGCTTCGCGATCGACAACAAGGGCGTCGAGCCGGTGGATCCGCCGCCCGTCGTCATCAATGCGCCCACGGCTCAACTGACTGGCCCGGCAACGGCCAATGCTGGCGAGCGCGTTTCGCTGTCGGCCAAGGGTTCGAACAACGGTGGCGGCACCTTGAAGTTCCAGTGGACGGCTCCGGCTGGCATCACCGCTTCGGCGCTGAACCAGGCTGACCTGAGCTTCACGGCTCCGACGCTGACGCAAGACAAGTCCTACTCGTTCACCGTCAAGGTCACGAACGAAAAGGGTTCGTCGAGCAAGACGCATTCGGTCCTGGTCAAGAAGCAAGCCCAAACCGGCGGCGGCACTGACGGTGGCAACACCGGCGGTAACGAAGGCGGCAACACCGGCGGCAACGACGGTCAGACCGGCCAATACCCGGCCTACAAGGAAGGCACCACGTACGCAGCTGGCGACAAGGTCACCAACGGCGGCAACGTCTACGAGTGCAAGATCTGGCCCGTGACCGCATGGTGCAGCGCTTCGCCGATGCACTACGCACCTGGCAAGGGCATGGCTTGGCAGCAAGCTTGGGACCTGGTGAAGTAATTAACTTCGCTTCACTACACGGTTCTTTGATTTACTGAACCTTCTTTGATAATCCGCCATTAATAACGCGGAAAGATGAAGTCCCTGATCCCTCGTGCCCAAGCACGGGGGATTTTTTTTATGTGGGGAAAATGCTTTAAGGAATCGTTTATTAACTTTGATTGTTAATGAGCTTCCGGCCGAGAATGAATTCACCTTGCCCTGCGTGTGGTGTTGCAAGGAAGGTGATTATTCAAACCTCTCTCTGAAGTAATTAAACCAATGGCAAAATTTAAAATAACGATTCTGGGTGGACTAGTCCTGGCGGCCGTATCCGGCTCGGTCCTGGCGCACGGCACCATGTCGCATCCGAAGGCGCGCATTCTGCATTGCCACGCGGGCAGCCAAAGCGAAGGTTGCACCGCATTCAAGGCGCAGGGCGGCAGCGTGTACGACTGGCGTGAAGTCTGGCAGAAGCCGGGCGGCGAAAAAACCGTTGCCACCACGCCGGGCGACCGCCTGTGCGACGGTGGCACCAAGCCGTCCCATCGCGGCCTGAACGCGCTGGCCCAATGGCCCATCACCACGCTCAAGCCGGACGCCAATGGCAACGTCACGCTGAAGTGGAACCACACCGTGGCCCACCGCACCAAGTCGCTGCAATTCTTCATCACGAAGATGCCGTATGACTCGACCAAGCCGCTGCAATTCTCCGACTTTGAAAAGTTCTGCGAACAGCGCGACTTCACGCCGGCCGCGGCGGGCGAAGGTCGTGAGCAGGAATACAGCTGCACGCTGCCCGCCGGCAAGACCGGCCGCCATCTGATCATGAGCGTCTGGAACACCAACCACGTGGGCGACGGCGTGACCTCGGGCGAGTCCTATCGCGCTTGCGGCGACGTGAACATCGAGGGCGTGTCCAACGTCATCAAGCCGTCGGATATCGGCGCGCTGTACTCCATCGGTGAAACCAAGGTGGGCGATTCGCTGGTGTGGCGTTTGGCTGACCCCAAGCGCAACGGCGAATACCTGGAACAGCTGCGCGTGCCGCTGGACGAGAACGCCGTGCAGGGCGAGCGTTGGACGCAGGTGCTGGGCAATGCCGTTAACGGCACGTCCAAGCGCGTGCGCATCGGCCAGTTGGGCGCTGACGGCAAGACCGTGACGCCGATCGTAGGTGTGGACAAGTCGCACGTCTATTCGATGGACGGCAGCAAGTACCACTTTGTGGTGACCAAGGAAGCGGCCGAGATCAAGCCGGACCCCGTGGTGATCCCGCCGCTGTCCAGCATCACCGGCCCGGTGAATGTGCAAGCGGGTCAGAAGGTGCAGCTGTCGGGCTCGGCATCGACCGGTACCGACCTGAAGTTCTCGTGGACCGTGCCGGCCGGCATCACCGTCGCGGTGAAGGACCAGCCCGCGCTGAGCTTCGTGGCGCCGACGCAAACGAAGGACCAGCAGTACTCGTTCACGCTGACCACGCGTAACGACAAGGGCGCATCGGATGCGACCCACGTTGTGACGGTCAAGGGCAAGCCGGAAGTCATCGTTGACGAAGGCGGTAATGGTGGTAATGGCGGCACCGGCGGTAACGGTGGCAATGGTGGCACCGGCGATACGCCGCCCGCCTACAAGGCCGGCACTGCCTACAAGGCGCTTGAGCGCGTGACGAACCTGGGCAAGGTCTACGAGTGCAAGCCGTGGCCCTACACGAACTGGTGCGGCCAGTCGCCGTTCCATTACGAGCCCGGTAAAGGCGGCTACTGGACCCAGGCCTGGGATCTGGTGAAGTAAGCCGTCGTTGTCAAGGCGGGCCGAGGTCAACACGCCTTGGCCCGCGTTGGACGCCAGCCCCCTCTCAGCGATGGGAGGTGGGCTTTCTTTTTGCGTTGTTGGATTCGCCGTCAAGGCGAATCACTGAATAGCCATGAAAAACAAAATACCGTTTTCGATGCTCGTGCTGGCACTAGGCACGGCGTTTTCCGCTCCGGGGCATGCGGCGTCAGCCGACGAACCCCGGCCTATTTACGTTCGGCTGAAGGCCGAAGCTCCCAACCCGGCCCAGCGCACGGCGCCCACGCCCGAAGTGGCCGGCGCCATGGATGCGCTGACGCGCCTGACGCCCGGCATGGAGCCGCTGATCCCGATGTCGCCGATGATGCGCAACTACGAGGATATCGCGGCACTGGAACGCCATAACCTTACGCGCTACTACAAGATTTCGGCCGAGATGATGCGCGGCCGCGACGCGGAATTGCTGGTCAAGCAGCTGCTTGAAAACCCGTTGGTGGAAAGCGCGCAGATCGAGCCCGTGCCGATGTCGATTGGTGACGGCCTGCAAGCCGATCCCGCCATGGCGATCACGCGCGCGGCGCCCGGCACGCCGGACTACACCAAGTGCGACGGCGCAATGGCGCCGACGTGCCAGAACTATATGCAGTCGCCCAAGCCCGGCTATTGGCCGTTGGGCGGCGTCAACGCCTTCGAGGCGCAGCGCCTGACCGGGCACTATGGCGCGAATGTGCGTCTGATTTCGAACGAGATCAACCATTGGGATTTCGACCACGTTGATCTGCCCAAGCCTTTCCTGCATCACGGGCAGTATGTGGAAAAGCCCGATTCGCACGACACGATGTCGGCCGGCATCATGTTCGGGCAGGACAACGGCTATGGCGTGACGGGCATCGTGCCGCAAGCGCAGGCCGGCTATACCAAGTACAGCCCCAGCGGCATGGTCGATCTGCGCAACGTGCTGCAGGCCGGCGACGTGGTGCAGATCGGCGTGCACTACAAGTTCAGCAACGGCTGCGGCCCGACCACGGCATGCTGGTTGCCCGTGGAACACGTGGATGTGGTCTATGACGCCATTTCGTATCTGACCAAGGAAAAGGGCGTGCACGTGGTGCTGGCGGCGGCCAACGGCGCGGCCAACCTGGACGACCCGTGGTTCCGTGGACGCTATGACCGTACCAAGCGCGATTCGGGCGCCATCTACGTCGGCGCGGCCGACCCGGTGCAGGGCCAGGTCGCGTGGTTCTCGGAAACGGGCAGCCGCGTCGATATGTTCTCTTGGGGTGGGCGCGTCACGACCACCGACTGGAAGGAAGGTCAGCACAACCTGTACACCACGGCGTACAGCGGCACGTCGTCCGCCAACCCCATCATTGCGGGTAGCGTGGCGTGGCTGCAAAGCCTGGCGCGCGAGCGCGGCCTGGGCAATATCCCGCCCAAGGTCATGCGGCAGATCCTGGTGGACAGCGGCAACCCCGTGCCCATCGTCAATCCGGCTCGTCCGATCGGTGTGCAACCCGATCTGGTGCGTGCGGCGGAACTGCTGGGCGGCGACAGCGTCGGCGGGCAGGCGCCTCAAGCGCATGTCGTCGGCTCGGCACAAGCGAATGCGGGCGACAAGGTGGTGTTGTCGGCCGCGGATTCGACTGGCAAGGGTTTGAACTATGCGTGGAGCAGCCAGCCCGCGCTGACGTTCGTTGAGCAGGGCGTCAACGGCAGCTTTGTTGCACCGGAAAACGCAAAGGACGTCGCCTACCGCATCACGCTGAAAGTGACCGACTCGCAAGGGCGCAGCGCGTCCACGCACCATGGTGTGCTGGTCAAGGCGAAGGCGGCGGGCGTGTGCACCAACGCGCCCGCGTGGGATGCCCGCAAGGTGTACAACGTGCCGAACGAAGCGGTGTCGTACAACGGCAAGGTCTACCACCAGAACTACTGGAACGTGGACGCCGCGCCGGACAAGAACTCGGCGCAGTACGGCAAGCCGTGGAAGATGCCCGAGTCCTGCGACCTGGAGCCCACGCCGATTCCGCTGCCCGTTGCTCGCATCAGCGGTCCCGCTGAAGTCGCGGCGTTGCAGCCGGCCACCTTGTCGGCCAGCGGTTCCACGGGCCAAGGCCTGAAGTACGTGTGGACGAGCCTGGACGAGATCGGGCTACAGGCCAACGGCGCAACCGTTACGTTCTATGGTCCCCCGCTGGCGCAGGATCGCAACCTGACGTTCAAGCTGGCCGTGACGGACGAGCGCGGTCGTACCGCAACCGCCACTCACGTGGTGAAAGCCAAGGCCAAGGTCGTGGTGCCTGAAGTCATTGCGCCGCAAGCCAAGTTGAGCGGCCCCGCCACGGTCAAGGGTGGCGAGCGCGTCGTCTTGTCGGGCAAGGCATCCACCGGAACGGACCTGCGCTACCGCTGGACCGTGCCCGCGGGTATTTCCGCCGGAGCGTTGGACCAGGCGGACATCAGCTTTGTCGCGCCGACCAGCACGAAGGACACGCCTTACCGCTTTACGTTGACGGTGAGCAACTCGCGCGGCGAAGTCCAGGCCAGCCACACCGTGACGGTGCAGGCGCAGGCAGCCGTGGGTGGGCACCCGCAGTACAAGGCAGGCACCATCTATAAGGCGGGTGACAAGGTCATGAACGTGGGCAAGACGTTTGAATGCAAGATCTTCCCGTACAGCGGCTGGTGCAGCCAGTCGCCGTCGCACTATGCGCCCGGCACGGGTTCGCATTGGCGCGATGCGTGGATGCAGCGTTAAGCATTAAGCGATAAGCGTCGCGCGATGGTTGCGTGATGCGCTGCCCCCGCCGGTTTTCCGGTGGGGGCTTTTTTTTGGCGGAGCGGCTCTCATGGGCTTCAGGCCTGCATGTCCGCCACCACGCGATAGGTGCGTGCTTGCCCCTGCTTGTCGACCTGGCACAGCATGATGTCGTGCTGCGGACCCGCCAGCGTGGCGACGCTGGCCAGCTCGGCCGGCAGCCCGCTCAGGTCAAAGCCGATGGCCGCGTCGGGGCCGGCTGCGCGGCGGATGCCGGCCAGTAGATGGTGCAGGTGGGCGTGATGCTGCTGCATGTCTTGCACGTCTGGCAACGGATGGCCTTGCAGGTGCACCCCGGCGGCGGCGCATGGCGCTTCAAGCGCGGCCAGCTCGTCGGCGTGCCGATACAGGGCATGGAATGTGCGTGGCTGGAAGGAACCGCGAGCGGCGCAGAAAGAAGACAGCGCGCGGCCGCCCGATGCCAGCCCGATCAATTGTGAGGGTGGGGCGGGTGCGGCGCTTAGCCGATACCGAGGCCGCCGCTTCAGGTGGTGCACCGCCATCGCCGATGAGGCGATCGTCAAGGATAAACCCGCCAGCAACGGAACCAGCCAGATCAACAGGCTGGGGTGGTCCGTGAACGGATGCTGATACTTTTCAACGGTGGTGGGGTAGAAGTAGCGCAGCAAAGGCTTGAACATCAGCCCTTCATTGAGCGCATCGGTTACCCAGCTGATCAGCACGATGGAGCTGATGGTGTAGCAGGCGGTTTTCAAGCGGTGCAGCAACACCGCGCGGGTCAATGTCATGGCCAAGCCTCCGGAGCGCGGCGAACGCGGCGACGCGGCGTCCGCGATGCAACCCAAGAGCAAAGCATCCGGATCCGCAAGAAGCAATCAGAGGAGTCTGGTAATTGCGGAGGTCTGGTTTTGGCGGCGGCAGCCAAAGGCGGCGGAAATGAAAAAAGGGCCGGACAACAAGTGTCGGGCCCTTCTTAGGTGACTGCAGAGATCAAGAACACGGGGTTGCTTGACCGCTGCACATCTGAATTTGGAGCGGGAGACGAGTCTCGAACTCGCGACCTCAACCTTGGCAAGGTTGCGCTCTACCAACTGAGCTACTCCCGCATGGGTTCCGTCATGAACTGCTCAGAACCGTTTTCTTATGCACTCTGATCAACTTGGTTATCGATCAGAAGGCGCGCATCTTACATGATTTTTTCGAGCTTGTCATTGGACTGAGATTTTTCGCGTTTTCGCCGTGTTCTCTATAAAGAGCGGCTGTTGAAAAGCGGGGTACTCAAACCAAAACACTCAATCAAGTAATATGAGCGAAGACCGAAACTATAGCATAGCCCGTAGCACCCATGTCAACTGCCCCTGCTATCAACACGGCGCCAGCCGCGCTGACTCCCGCCGCCCACGATCTAAGCCGGCTCAATACGCTGGGTCTGGCGTCGCAAGCTGAAGCCTTCGTCACACTGGATGATGCCGCGCAATTGCCGGCCTTGTCCGACTTGGCACGCCGCGCGGACAGCCTTCTGGTGCTGGGCGGCGGCAGCAATGTTGTCCTGCCCGAGCGCGTTTCCGGTCTGGTGGCCAAGGTGGCTTTCGGGGGCGTGCAGCTGTTGCAAGACGCGCCCGACGTCCGCCTGGTGGAAGCGGCGGGTGGGGAAAGCTGGCATGGCTTTGTCGAACATTGCGTCGATCAGGGTTGGGATGGCCTGGAAAACCTGGCGTTGATTCCCGGTACGGTCGGGGCCGCGCCGGTGCAGAACATCGGCGCTTACGGCGTCGAGTTCGAACAGCGCTTCCATAGCCTGACCGCCTGGGATGTGACGGCGGCAAGGCTTGTTGAAATGGGCCCGTCCGATTGCCGCTTTTCGTACCGGGATAGCACCTTCAAACACGACGCGCCCGGCCGCTGGATCATCGTCAGCGTGCGGTTCGCCTTGCCGCGCCCCTGGCGCCCCGTGCTGGGCTACCCGGACCTGCAACGCCACGAACGGCTGGCCCATGGCGTGCCAAGCGCGCGCGACATTTTCGACGCGGTTTGCGACATTCGCCGCGCCAAGCTGCCGGACCCCGCCGTGACCGGCAACGCCGGCAGCTTTTTCAAGAACCCCATCGTGACCGCCGACGTGCGGGACGATCTGGCCGAACGCTTTCCCGGGTTGGTGTCGTACGCGCAACCGGACGGCCGCTACAAGCTGGCAGCCGGCTGGCTGATCGACCAGTGCGGCTGGAAGGGGCAGGTCCTGGGCGCGGCGGGGGTGCATGACAGGCAGGCGCTGGTGCTGGTCAATCGCGGCGGCGCCAACGCTGCCGACATCATGGCGTTGGCCGGCGCGATTCAAGCGTCGGTGCAGGCGCGCTACGGTGTCATGCTGGAACCAGAACCTGTGGTGGTGTAGGGCGCGGTGCGAACGGTGCGATAAAAAAGGATCCCGAGGGATCCTTTTTGGTTTTGTGGCGAGCGCTCCGGCGGCCGGCGATCCGGCGCCCGGCGCTCCGGCGCCCGGCGATCCGGCGGCGCGGCGTGCACCGCCGCCGTCTGGCTCAGAAGCCCAGCACGGATTGCATGTCGTACAGGCCGTTGTGCTTGTCTTGCAGGAAGCGTGCCGCGCGCAGGGCGCCTTCTGCGTAGGTGGCGCGGCTGCTGGAACGGTGCGTGATTTCGATGCGCTCGCCAATGCCGCAGAACGACACGGTGTGGTCGCCCACGATGTCGCCCCCGCGCAGCACGGAAAAGCCGATGGTACCGGGCTTGCGCACGCCGGTGTCGCCATGGCGGCTCCAGGTGGCCACGTCCGGCAGCGCCACGTCCCAGGCGGACGCAATGGTCTCGCCCATTTTCAACGCGGTGCCCGAAGGCGCATCGACCTTGTTGCGATGGTGCGCTTCGAACACTTCAACGTCGTATCCGGAATTGAGGATGCGGGCGGCCATGTCCAGCAGCTTGAGCGTGGCATTCACACCCACGCTCATGTTGGGCGCGAACACGATGCCGATTTTCTGCGCGGCCACTTCGATGGCGGCGCGGCCGTTGTCGTCGAACCCGGTGGTGCCGACGACGGCGTGCGTGCCGTGCTTCACGCAGGCCTGCAAGTGGGCAAGCGTGCCTTCCGGCCGCGTGAAATCGATCAGGCAATCGGCGTTGGCCAGCGCGTCAAGATCATCGGTGATCAGCACGCCGGTCTGTTGGCCCAGCGGGGCGCCCGCGTCCTGGCCCAGCGACGTCGACCCATTGCGGTCCAACGCCACTGCCAATTGCAGGTCGGTGGACTTGAGAATGGCGTCGATCAGCATCTGGCCCATACGGCCGCTGGCGCCGGCAATTGCAATACGCATGAAGAAAATCCTTGGGGGTTACCGAAGCGGCTCGGGCGCGTTGCCCGGTTGGCCGGGGTACTGATTCAGCGGGCTGACCGGGGCGGCGGCATCGCGCTTTTTCAGGTCTTCCTCTTCTTGGATGCGGGCTTCGTCCTGGTCCAGGCGCTTGTCCGCCTTTTCGTCGGCGGTGCTGCTGGGCGTGTTCAGCTGATAGGGTTGCAAATCAGGCTGCTTGTCGCCTTCCCAGCGGGTCAGGCGGTCGTTTTCGAACCAGACGGTGAACTTGCGTTCACGGGCTTCGCCATAGCCGGGCTTGTAATAGTAGGGGTAGTCCCAACGGTTGGCGTGCAGCACGCTGGTCAGGGTAGGGCTGCCCAGCGCAAAGCGGACTTGCTCGCGGCTCATGCCCGGCTGGAGCAGCGCGACTTGCTCCTGGGTGATCCAGTTGCCTTGCTGGACACCGGCCTTGTAAGGGAAGCCCCACTTGTCCCCCGAGCAGCCGGCAAGGGCAATGGCCAGGGCGGCGACGGCCAATCCGGTCTTCAGCGAGCGGGAGGGAATTCGTGCAATCATGGACACTACGCGCCCCTATTATTTGGAAGCAGACAAAACCGTTATCATAAAGGTTTCATAAGGATAGTTCCGCGAGGCGGCATGAAATCAGGTGAGCCGACTCGCGGTGCACCCTTGATCCTGCCCATGCCTACGCGGACGGAGAGCGATTACACCATGAGCGACCAAAGCGAACTGAAGAACATGGGTTTGAAGGCGACGTTTCCGCGCCTGAAAATTCTTGATATTTTCCGAAAATCCGACCAACGCCACCTTAGCGCCGAAGACGTCTACCGCGCGCTGATCGGCGAAAACGTCGAAATCGGCCTGGCAACCGTCTACCGTGTGCTGACCCAGTTCGAGCAGGCCGGCATCCTGGCCCGCAGCCAGTTCGATAGCGGCAAGGCTGTGTTCGAACTGAACGACGGCGATCACCACGATCACCTGATCTGCACGAATTGCGGCACCGTGGTCGAGTTTTCAGACCCGGAGATCGAAAAGCGCCAGCAGAAGATCGCCAAGGACAACGGTTTCGCGCTGGAAAGCCACGCGATGGTGTTGTACGGCGTGTGCAGCAGCTGCGTGAAAGGGCGCTAAACCGCTAGCGTCCGCCCCACGGTCCGTGGCCGCGCTCGTTGCGGGCCAGTGAGATCAAAAGCCCCTTCTTGATGAAGGGGCTTTTTTTTGTCTGCGAGGGGGCGGGGCTTTTGCCTGGCTTTGCCTGGTTTTTGCCTGGCTTTCTCGCGGCTTCGGGCCGCATTTTGTACGGCGTTCGCGCGAATTTGCCTTGGAACCCGGGCTGGACTTGCCCCCGGCTTGCGCCCAACCGGCTCAGGCCGCGGGCTGGCCGAAACCTTCCAGCATTTCGCGGGCGTGCTCGCGCGTGGTGGCGGTCAGCTTGATGCCGCCCAGCATCCGGGCGATTTCCTCAACACGCGCCGCCGCGTCCAGTTCTTCGATGCTGGAGCGCGTGGTGCCGCGAGATTCCGTCTTGCTGACCAGGAATTGGTTGTTCGCGCAGGCGGCTACCTGGGGCAAGTGGGTCACGCACAGCACTTGATGGCGTTCGCCCAGCTCGCGCAGCAGCTTGCCCACGGCTTCGGCCACCGCGCCGCCTACGCCGCTGTCGACTTCGTCGAAGATCAACGTCGGCACGCGCGCCGCGCGGCTGGCAATGACGGACAGCGCCAGCGAAATCCGCGACAACTCGCCGCCCGAAGCCACTTTGGCCAGGGGGCGCGGGGTGGTGCCGGCGTGGCCGGCCACCAGGAATTCAACCTGCTCGTTGCCGTGCGCGGACGGCGCGGCGGCGGTCAAGGTGGGTTCGAACTTGCCGCCCTGCATGGCCAGCGTCTGCATGGCCTGGGTGACTTGCTTGCCCAGGTCCTTGGCAATCTTGCGGCGGGCGCTCGTCAGCTTGGCCGCCGCCGTGTCGTATTGCGACTGCGCCGCAACTGACTGAGCCCGCAGCGCATCGATATCGCCCGCCGCTTGCAAGGCGGCCAGCTCGGCATGCAGGGAATCGCGCAATTCGCACAGGGCGTCGGGCTCGACGCGGAATTTGCGCGCGGTCTCGAACACCAGGCCCAGGCGTGCTTCGAGGTCGGCCAAGCGCTTGGGGTCCAGATCGACGCGGCTGACGTAGTTGTTCAGGTCGGACACGGCTTCGCTGATCGCGATGCGGGCGGACTCCAGTTCGTCGTACACGCCTTGCAGGCCGGGGTCATGCCGCAGCATTTGCTGAATGCGGTGATTGGCGGCTGTGACGCGGTGGTGCGCGGAATCGCCTTCGCCGTCCAGCGCTTCCAGGATTTGCGAGGCGCCGTCCAGCAGCGACTGCGAATGCGACAAGCGCGTGTGCTCGGACTGCAAGGATTCCCATTCGTCGGGGCCCAGTGCCAGCTGATCCAGTTCGTCCACCTGCCATTGCAGTCGGTCGCGTTCGTTGGCCAGGCTGGCGGCGTCTTTTTCGGCGGCTTCAAGTTGTCGCGCCAGCGCGCGCCATTGCTTCCACGCCTGACCCACGGCCTGGCGCAGATCGCCATGGCCGCCGTGCGCGTCCAGCAGATCGCGCTGCGCGTCGGGGCGCATCAGGCTTTGATGGGCGTGTTGGCCGTGGATGTCGACCAGGCTGTCGCCCAATTCGCGCAGCTGCCCCACGGTGGCGGGCGTGCCGTTGATGTATGCGCGGCTGCGGCCCTGCGCGTCGATGACCCGGCGCAGCGACAGTTCGTCATCGACGTCGATCTCGCGTTCGTTCAGCCAGCTGTGCAATGACTTCGGCGTATCGAACACGGCAGTGATGTCGGCGCGCGGTGCGCCTTCGCGCAGCATGCTGGCGTCGCCGCGTTCGCCCAGCGCAAGCGCCAGCGCGTCCACCAGGATGGATTTGCCCGCCCCGGTCTCGCCGGAGAACACGGTGAAGCCGGGGCCGAAATGGATTTCGGTCTGTTCGACGATGACGAAGTCGCGGATATGCAGGGTGCGCAGCATGTCGGGGCGCTTACTACTCTACGTTGTCGGTGGCCTGGGGCATCAGGTTCCAATGCAGCTTGCGGCGCAAGGTGGAAAAGAAGCTGTAGCCCTCGGGGTGCACGAAGCGAATGGTGTACGGCGCGCGCTGCACGACGATGCGGTCGCCCGGTTGCAGGTCGGACCAGGTCTGCATGTCGAAATGCACGCTGGCGCCCACTTCCACGCGGCCCATCGCGGTCAGCGTCATGTTCAGCACACCGGTGTCCGGGATGACGATGGGGCGATTCGACAGCGTTTGCGGCGCCACGGGCACCAGCACCATGGCGTTCATGCCGGGGTGCAGGATGGGGCCGTTGGCGGACAGCGCATACGCGGTCGAGCCGGTAGGGGTGGCGATGATCAGACCATCGGCGCGCTGTGTGTACATGAAGGCGCCGTCCAGTTCGACACGCACTTCGATCATGCCGCCGCGCCCGGCGCGGTTCAGCACGACGTCGTTGAGCGCCGACGCGGAATACATTTTCTGGTCGCCACGCCACACGCTGCCTTCCAGCAGCATGCGTTCTTCAATCTGGAAGCTGCCTTCAAGCACGCGCGCCAATGCACCGTGCGCGTCTTGCAGCGGGATGTCGGTGATGAAGCCCAGGCGCCCGTGGTTGATGCCCACCAGGGGGACACCAAATGGCGCCAGATGCCGGCCGGCGCCCAACACCGTGCCGTCGCCGCCCATCACGACGGCCAGCGATGCGTTCTGGCCGATCTCTTCGAGGGTAGCTATTGGGTATTCGGTCAGGCCGGTGTTGCGCGCGGTGTCGGCATCGATCAGCACATGCCGGCCCGCTTGCGTCAGCGCGTGCGCAAGGGCTCTTAGCGGGGTGTCCAGGCCGGTGTCCTGGTATCTGCCGATCAGGGCGACGGTAGGAAAGTGCATGGATGCGGGCGTATCAAAAGGGCGAAGCCGAAGCCAAAACCTGCCCGGAATGGGCCGATTAGCCGATTATATGGGGCCGCATATCTGCTTGCGGGACAAAAATCGCCTTTATCCTAAAAGATTCCTTAAAATGCCCGCTATGGATGACCGCGCACGCGCACTACTGAAAGCGTTGATAGAACGCTACATCGCCGATGGGCAGCCCGTCGGCTCGCGGACGCTATCGAAAGTCTTTGACTTGTCCCCGGCTACCATCCGCAATGTCATGGCGGACCTGGAAGAGCTGGGGCTGATCCATAGCCCGCACACCTCCGCCGGCCGCGTGCCTACGCCGCGGGGCTATCGCATGTTCGTCGATTCCCTGCTGGCCGTGCAGTCTTATCAGCTGCAACCGCACAACATGGGCGAAATGCTGTCGGCGGCCGAACCTACCCGCGCCGTCAATGCCGCCGCCGCGTTGCTGTCCAACCTGACGCAATTCGCGGGCGTGGTGCTGACCCCCAAGCGCGCCCAGGTGTTCCGGCAGATCGAATTCATCCGGCTGTCGGACAAGCGCGTGCTGCTTATCATCGTCACGCCGGATGGCGATGTCCAGAACCGCATTCTCTTTGTCCAGCGCGATTACGCCGAGGCGGAATTGCTGGAAGCCGGCAATTTCTTCAACATGCATTTCGCGGGCAAGTCGTTCAACGCCGTGCGCCAGACGCTATCGACCGAACTAGCCCAGCTGCGCGAAGACATTTCGCGGCTGATGCAGGCGGCGGTCGAGGCCAGCGCCGAGGCCGCGGAAGACGGCGACACCATGGTCATCTCGGGCGAGCGCAAGCTGCTGGACGTTACCGATATCGCGTCCGACATGGATCGGCTGCGCAAGATGTTCTCGCTGTTCGAGAAAAAGACCGACCTGCTGCAACTGCTGGACGTGTCCAGCCGCGCGCAGGGCGTGCAGATCTACATCGGCGGCGATTCCCAATTGGTGCCCATGGAAGAGGTCTCGGTCATTACCGCGCCCTATGGCGTGGACGGCAAGGTCGTGGGCACGTTGGGCGTCATCGGCCCGACCCGCATGGCTTACGAACGCGTGATTCCCATCGTGGACATCACGGCGCGCCTGCTGTCCAACGCGCTCAGCCACAACCAGTAGTCCCATTCAAAGCTACATCCTCCTCGCGGAGGAAGGGGAGTTTTTGTGTTTCTTCGCCTGTTCAAGTACCTGTGGCCTGAACGCTACCTGCCGGAAGCCGAGCAGGACGACCCCTTCAACGAAGACCCGCCGGCCCGCGCGCCCGGCAAAGTCGGGGTGCTGCTGGTCAACCTGGGTACGCCGGATACGCCGGACAAACAGGGCATCCGCAAATACCTGGGCGAATTCCTGTCCGACCCCCGCGTCATTGAAATTCCACGTTATTTATGGAAACCCATCCTGTACGGGCTGGTGCTGACGCTGCGACCCAAGAAGCTGGCGCCGCGCTATGCGGGCGTCTGGCTGAAAGAAGGGTCGCCCCTGATGGTCTATAGCCAGCGTCAGGCGGACGGCGTACGCGCCGCGCTGGAGGCGGCGGGCATCGACGCCGTGGTGGAACTGGGCATGCGCTACGGCAACCCGTCCATCCCCGACGCCATCACCCGTTTGCGCGCGGCCGGTTGCGAACGCATCCTGACCGTGCCGCTTTACCCGCAATACGCGGCCAGCACCACAGCCACGGTCGTGGACGCGGTTACCCGCCATGCCGGGCGCCTGCGGGATCAGCCCGAACTGCGCTTTACCAAGCGCTTTCACGAGGACCCCGCCTGGCTGGACCCGCTGGCCGCCCGCATCGAGTCGTTCTGGCGCGAGCACGGCAAGCCGCAGAAGCTGGTCATGAGCTTTCACGGCTTGCCGCGATATTCCATCGAATTGGGCGACCCCTACTACCGCGACTGCATGGAGTCGGCCCGCCTGTTGTCCCAGCGGCTGTCGCTGCCGCGCGAACAGATCGAAGTCACCTTCCAAAGCCGCTTTGGTACTGCCCGCTGGCTTGAGCCCTATACCGAACCGACCCTGAAAGCGTTAGCCGCTTCGGGTGTTACCGAGGTGGATGTGGTGTGCCCGGGATTTGTGGCAGACTGTCTGGAAACCCTGGAAGAGATCAGCCTGGAATGCCGGGACGCCTTTATTGAGGCGGGCGGCAAGCAGTTTCGTTACATCCCTGCGCTGAACGACGATCCCGCGTGGATCGCCGGCTTGGCCACTTTGGTGGAACGCAACTTGCAGGGCTGGCCGTTGAAGATCCAGGCCAACACGGACTTGAAGGAGAAGGCGCATGCACCATGATCCCAAGAGCGGCAAGAGCGTAAAAAAGGGGACCGTTGCCACCCCGGTGGACGAGGATCAGGTCGAACACGATCTGGACGAAGCGCTAGCCGAGACCTTTCCCGCCAGCGATCCCATCGCCATCCGCCCTGAACCGGACGACGATGACGACAAGGTGGATCGCGGGCTCGAAGAGAGCTTCCCCGCCAGCGACCCGGTCGCCCCGGCGCAGCCCCACAAGAAGTAAGCAGCCGGCCCCGCCGGGCCAAGCCCGGGCGGGCTTGCTGCCTCGGGCGGGCGCCGTCAGGGAATATTTCCCTTTCCCGGGCTTGAAATAGGGGTATTGGCCCCCATTCATGTCTGCGAAAGCCATTCTTTTTGGAGGATTCCCCATGACGGCACCCCACGAGCCTGTAGATAAGACGCCCGAAGCCGGCCAGAACGCCGACGCGGCACCCGCCGACCAGGGCGCGGCAGAGGCCGAGCTGAACGAGTTGCGCGCCCAGCTGGACGCCGCCCAAGCTACCGTCAATGAGCAGCACGATCAGCTTCTGCGTGTGCACGCCGAAGCTGAAAATGTGCGCCGCCGCGCGCAGGAAGAAGTGTCCAAGGCGCGCAAGTTCGGCATCGAATCGTTTGCCGAAAGCCTTGTGCCGGTCAAGGACAGCCTTGAAGCCGCCCTGGCCCAGCCCGACCAGACCGTCCAGACGCTGCGCGAAGGGGTCGAAGTCACCCTGAAGCAGTTGTCGGCCGCGTTCGAGCGCAACATGCTCAAGGACATCGCGCCGGCCCAGGGCGACAAATTCGACCCGCACCTGCATCAGGCGATTTCGTCGATCCCCCACGAGCAACCCGCCAACACGGTGGTGCAGCTGCTGCAAAAGGGCTACGCCATTGCCGACCGCACGCTGCGTCCGGCGCTGGTAGTCGTATCGGCCGGCCAAGGCTGAAACGCCGGCAGCGTGTCATGACCGATCCCCGTTTCGATCCGGCTCAAGTCTTCCAGGTGTTCGGCATGCGTCATGTCGACACCGAGGGCTTTGATGCCACCGTGGTCCAGGCGCCGGGAACGGATCTGCGCTGTGTGTTTTTATGGGGACAGGATTGCTATAACTGCAATCTTTTCAAGCAGGCGGCGCTGCTGCACCAGGAAACGTTGCTGAAGCTGGGCCTGACCTGGTTCGAGGCCGACGTTTACGCCGACGAACCCCTGGGCCGGCGCTTTTCCCTGCATGGTGTCCCCACTTTCGTGCTGTACCGGGCTGGCAAACGGCTGGGTCGTATCACCGGTTGGCCCGGATTGCCCCAGTTCACGGCGGCAATTTCGCGGTTGCAGGACCCGAATGCGGAAAATTCCGGCAAGGCGTCTTGAAAACCCTGCGACTAACCCCAGTTATGTGGGGACAAGAAGTTTCTCTCTATTTTCATAGATCAATTCAAGGTAACCCACCATGAGCAAGATTATTGGCATTGACCTGGGCACGACCAACAGCTGCGTGGCTGTGATGGACGGCGGGCAGGTCAAAATCATTGAAAACGCGGAAGGCGCCCGTACCACCCCCTCGATCGTCGCCTACATGGACGACGGCGAGACCCTGGTTGGCGCTCCCGCCAAGCGTCAGGCCGTGACCAATCCCCGCAATACCCTGTACGCAGTCAAGCGCCTGATTGGCCGCAAGTTCGAAGAAAAGGCCGTGCAAAAGGACATCGACCTGATGCCCTACACCATCGCACGCGCCGATAACGGCGATGCCTGGGTCGAAGTGCGCGGCAAGAAGATGGCGCCTCCCCAAGTGTCGGCCGACGTGCTGCGCAAGATGAAGAAGACCGCCGAGGACTACCTGGGCGAAGAAGTGACCGAGGCCGTGATCACCGTGCCCGCCTACTTCAACGACAGCCAGCGCCAGGCCACCAAGGACGCCGGCCGCATCGCCGGTCTGGAAGTCAAGCGCATCATCAACGAGCCCACCGCGGCCGCGTTGGCGTTCGGCCTGGACAAGACCGAAAAGGGCGACCGCAAGATCGCCGTCTATGACTTGGGTGGCGGCACGTTCGACGTGTCCATCATCGAAATCGCTGACGTTGACGGCGAAAAGCAGTTTGAAGTGCTGTCGACCAACGGCGACACCTTCCTGGGCGGCGAAGACTTCGACCAGCGCATCATCGACTACATCATCTCCGAGTTCAAGAAAGAACAAGGCGTTGATCTGTCCAAGGACGTGCTGGCGCTGCAACGCCTGAAGGAAGCTGCTGAAAAGGCCAAGATCGAGCTGTCCTCGGCCCAGCAGACCGAAATCAACCTGCCGTACATCACGGCGGATGCCTCGGGTCCCAAGCACTTGAACCTGAAGATCACGCGCGCCAAGCTGGAAGCGCTGGTTGAAGAACTGATCGAACGCACGATCGAGCCCTGCCGCGTCGCCATCAAGGACGCTGGCGTGAAGGTTTCCGACATCGACGACGTGATCCTGGTCGGCGGCATGACCCGCATGCCCAAGGTTCAGGAAAAGGTGAAGGAATTCTTCGGCAAGGATCCGCGCAAGGACGTGAACCCTGACGAAGCCGTCGCCGCTGGCGCCGCCATCCAAGGTTCCGTGCTGTCGGGCGACCGCAAGGACGTGCTGCTGCTGGACGTGACGCCTCTGTCGCTGGGTATCGAAACCCTGGGCGGCGTGATGACGAAGATGATCCAGAAGAACACGACGATCCCGACCCGGTTCTCGCAAACCTTCTCGACCGCTGACGACAACCAGCCGGCCGTGACGATCAAGGTGTTCCAGGGCGAACGCGAAATCGCCGCGGGCAACAAGGCGCTGGGCGAGTTCAACCTTGAAGGGATCCCGCCGTCGCCGCGCGGCATGCCGCAAATCGAAGTCACGTTCGACATCGACGCCAACGGCATCCTGCATGTGTCCGCGAAAGACAAGGGTACCGGCAAGGAAAACAAGATCACCATCAAGGCCAACTCGGGTCTGTCGGAAGACGAGATCCAACGCATGGTCAAGGATGCCGAGGCCAACGCCGAGGAAGATCACCGCGTTGCCGAACTGGCTCAGTCGCGCAACCAGGCCGATGCGCTGGTGCACGCCACCCGCAAGTCGTTGACCGAGTACGGCGACAAGCTCGAAGCTTCCGAAAAGGAAAGCATCGAGGCCGCCATCAAGGACCTGGAAGACACGCTGAAGGAAGGCGACAAGGCCGCGATCGACGCCAAGGTGGAAGCCTTGTCGACCGCGTCGCAGAAGCTGGGCGAAAAGATGTACGCCGACATGCAGGCGCAACAAGCCGCCGGCCAGCAGCAAGCGGCCGATAACGCGAAGCCGGTGGACGACAACGTCGTCGACGCCGACTTCAAGGAAGTCAAGCGCGACCAATAATGGCCGGGCGCTGACCAGCCTCTGCCGCCCGGTAGCCGGAGAAATCCGCCTACCGGGCGTACTCATTCTGTAGCACTGAAAAGACGGCTCTATTCGAGCCCACGGATCATGGCAAAACGCGACTATTACGAAGTTCTGGGCGTAGCAAAAAACGCCTCGGACGACGAACTCAAGAAGGCCTATCGAAAGCTGGCCATGAAATACCATCCGGACCGCAATCCGGACAGCAAAGAAGCCGAAGAGAAGTTCAAGGAAGCCAAGGAAGCCTACGAGGTCCTGGGCGATGAACAAAAGCGTGCCGCCTATGACCGCTACGGCCATGCGGGCGTGGATCCCAATTCCGCCGGCATGGGCGGGGCAGGGATGGGCGGCGGCTTTGCCGACGCTTTCGGCGACATCTTTGGCGAGATCTTTGGCGGCGCGGGCGGCGGCGGCCGTCGCGGCGGCCCGCAAGTGTATCGTGGCGCCGACCTGAAATACGCGCTGGAAATCACGTTGGAACAGGCTGCCGCCGGTTTCGACACCGAGATCCGCGTGCCCAGCTGGGAAAACTGCGACACCTGCCACGGCTCCGGCGCCAAGGTCGGCACGTCGCCCAAGACCTGCCGCACCTGCGGTGGCTCGGGCGCCGTGCGTATGCAGCAGGGCTTTTTCAGCGTGCAGCAAACCTGCCCGACCTGCCACGGCAACGGCAAGGAAATCACCGACCCGTGCCCGTCGTGCGATGGCGTGGGCCGCATCCGCCGCAACAAGACCTTGCAGGTGAAGATTCCGGCCGGCATTGATGACGGCATGCGCATCCGCTCCAGCGGCAATGGCGAACCGGGCATCAACGGCGGTCCTCCGGGCGACCTGTATGTGGAAATCCACATCAAGCAGCACAAGATCTTCCAGCGCGATGGCGACGACCTGCACTGCGAGCTGACCATTCCGTTCACCACGGCGGCACTGGGCGGCGAATTGCAGGTGCCCACGCTGGGTGGCAAGGCCGAGATCTCGATTCCCGAGGGCACGCAGTCGGGCAAGACTTTCCGCTTGCGCGGCAAGGGTATCCGCGGCGTGCGCGGCAGCTATCCGGGTGATCTGTACTGCCACGTGGTGGTGGAAACGCCGGTGCGCCTGAGCGAAGACCAGAAGAGCATCCTGCGCCAGTTCGAGACGTCGCTGAACGACGGGGGCGATCGCCACTCGCCGCAAAGCAAGTCCTGGACGGATCGGGTGAAGGAATTCTTCAGCTGATCGGGTTGAAGGACGCTAAAAAGCCGCGATGGAAATCGCGGCTTTTTCTTTTTGGGGGGCGTTTGGCAATGCGCGATCATCCTGGCCCCGGGGGCGTGGAGGATCGCCCAACGTAAAAAGGCCGCGGCTGGCTCGCCGCGGCCTTACTGCTGGTACTGCAACTGCTTGGTACTTCAACTGCTGGGTACTTCAACTGCTTGGTACTGCAACTGCTTGGTACTGCAACTGCTGGGTACTGCAACTGCTGGGTACTGCCACTGCTTGGTACTTCAACTGCTAAGTACTGCTACTGCTAAGTACTGCTACTACTACTGCGGTTGCCGCTGTGCCGGAAAAAACCGGTCCCAGGCCATGATGCCGCCCGAGACCGGCCGGGCTACAGCAAGCAGCTCACCGGGTGATCGGCGGGTATTCGAGCTCGCCGAACGTGTACTGGCCGCTGGCCTTGGCTTGCGCCAGTTCCTGCTGCACCTGGGCGCGGGACTTCGCGCTGGCCGAGGTGGCAATGACGGGCGGGTATTGCAGTTCACCAAAGGTGTATTCGCCGCTGATCTTGGCTTGTTGCAGCTGGGCGCGCACTTCGTCCGAGCTCAGGCTGGCTGCCTGGGGTTGGGCGGGCGGGTAGTCCAGTTCGCCAAACGTGTATTGGCCGCTGGCCTTGGCTTGCTGCAATTCGGTCACGACCTGGTCGCGGGTCTTGGCTTGTTCCAGACCGGCGGCTTGGGCGCCAACGCCAACAAGCGCCAGGGATAGCAACAGGGTGGTGGTTAGGGTTTTCATGATTGAGACCTCCGTGTCATCTTGGATGGGGACCGAATCCGGCGGCCCTCCGTCGTGGTTCGTTGTTTGTTCCCGATGACTGAATTCTGCGCTTGATCCCACCTGGGATAAACCCTTGCTTGTTGAAAACATCTTTCCAAATAACCGAGTAATAAGCGTGATAGTGAAAAATCTCCCCGTTTTTGGCATGGTCTTGGCATGGTCGCGCCCTCCAGGGAAACTTCCCTTACCGCCGGGACGGCAGATGGCGCAAAAAAGCCCCTGCCGTCATCCGGCAGGGGCTAGGGCGTAACTGCCGGGGATCCGGCGCGCTCAGGCGCCGGCAGTACCCGGATCGGTTCAGGTCAAGGCGCGGCTTTCTTCTTGAAGTCGCCGGCGACGGCGGTACTGAAGCCGTCGGGACGCAGGTACTTGCGCAGCGCGGCGTTGACCGCATCTGGCGTCAGGGCCGAGATCTTCTTGTCCATCTCGGCTGACCACTCAAACGTGCGACCACGTTGCAGATAGTCCAGCCAGGTGCTGGCCAGGATGTCGTCCTGCGCGCGCGCCAGGTTGCGGTAGTTGAGCAGCGCGTTGATGCCATCGGTGATTTCCTTGTCGGAAAAGCCGTCTTTCAGCACGCGAGCCAGTTCCTCGTTGATGGCCTTTTCCAGCCGTTCACGATTCTGCGGCGCGTAGATGGCGTACATGGTCCAGCTGGCGCTGGGTTCGAACGAGGACACCGACAACGAACTGCGCACGTTGTACGACAGCCCTTCGGTCTCGCGCACGCGATTCCACAAGCGTGACGTTTCCGACGCACCGAACAGGTAATTGCCCAGATACAGTGCCGCGTAGTCGGCATCGGTGTCTTGCAGCTTGAGCGGCATGCGCGACAAGTAGAACGCATTGGCCTTGTCAGGCGTGTCGATATCGAACTGCTTGGCGGGGATGTCGCGATACGGGTTGGGCACGCGCGTGTAGGCGGGCGCCTTCTTCCAGCCGGCAAGGCCCGTCTTGATGGCCTTTTCGACGGCCGCCGGTTCAAAGTCGCCGACGGCGGAATACTCGATCTTGCCGGCGCCGTAGAACTTGGCGTGGAATTTGACGAGCGCGTCGCGGTTCAGGCCACGTACATTCGTCAGCGACTCTTCGAACGTGGGCACGTAGCGCAGGTCATCCACGGGCCACGGATTGTCCTGGCGGGCCAGGGTGCGTCCGGCCAGGGCTGACGGTTCGGTCATGGCGTTTTGGATCGACGTTTCCAGCTGACGCTGGTATTCGTCCAACTGCTCTTTCGGGAAGTTGGCGTTGCGCACGATGTCCAGCGCCAGGGCAGTGAGCTCGGGCAGGTTTTCGCCCTTGGTCGACATGGCGATCTTCAACGTGGTGCCGCCGCCGCTGAAACCAAGTTCAGCCTGGAGCTTGTCCAGCCGATCCTGGATGTCCTGGCGCGACAGCTTGGCCGTGCCGCGTAACAGCAGGTCGGCCACCGCGCTGGCGTTCACGCGTTGCCCGCGCAGGTCTTTCTCGTTGCCGAACTGGATCAGCATCTGCGCCTGCACGCGGTTGCCGCGCGTGGCCTTGGGCAGCAGCGCCAGTTGAACCGGCCCGTTGGGCAGGTCCAGCTTCTTCCTTTGCGTCAGCTTGTCGATGTTTTCCGGCGTGGGATCGAATGCCGAGGCGGCCTTGAAGTCCGGGTCGCCCTTGTAGTCCTTGAACACGGCGGTCAGGTCCACGCGTTGCGTCTGCGGAGCGCGCAGCGGCTTTTCGGTGGGGATATAACGACCTTCGATGCGATTGCTTTGCAGCAGGTACGTGGTGGCCGCCTGCTGGACTTCAGCCAGCGTGGCCTTGCGGGCGCGGTCGCGCTGCAAGAAGAACAAGCGCCAGTCGCCGGCCGCAATGGCTTCGGACAGCGCCACGCCGACTTGCTCGGGATCGCTGTAGGTTTGTTCCCATGCGGTCAGCCACTTGCTGCGGGCGCGGTCCAGTTCTTGCTGAGTGAACGGTTTTTTACCCAGGGATTCCAGCGTGCCGGTCAGCGTCTTCATGGCGGCGTCCAGGTCTTTGCCGGGCGGCAATTGCGCGCCGAACATCGCCAGGCCCGGATCGCGGTTTTCCATGGTGAAGCCAAATACGCCCGAGGCCATTTTCGTGGCGACCAGCGCGTGGTACAGGCGGCCCGACGGCGTGTCGGACAGGATCACGGTGGCCAGGTCCAGCGGCACGAAGTCGGGGCTGCCAGCGGCGGGGATGTGGTACATCGCGGCAACCAGCGGCGTGCCGCCCGTGCGGCGCAGCGTGACGGAGCGTTCGCCGTCCTGCACGGGTTCCACGGTGTATTCGGGCGGCAGCTTGCGCTCGGGCTTGGGCAGCTTGCCCAGCGTTTGCTCGATGTCTGCCAGGGTGGCTTGCGGGTCGAATTTGCCGGCCACGATCAGCACGGCGTTATCGGGCTGGTAGTACTCGTGATAGAAGGCGCGCAGCTGGCCGATGTCTACGTTTTCAACGTCGGAGCGCGCGCCGATGGTGTTCTTGCCGTAGCTGTGCCACTGGTAGGCGGCGGCCTGCATCTTTTGCATCAGGATGCGTGACGGGCTGTTTTCGCCGCTTTCCATTTCGTTGCGGACGACGGTCATTTCCGAATCCAGGTCTTCCTTGGCGATCAAGGAATTGACCATGGCGTCGGCCTGCCAGCCCAGATACCACTTCAAGGTGTCGGGGTTGGCGGCAAAGCTGGCGAAGTAGTTGGTGCGGTCGCTGGAGGTGGACCCGTTGGCTTGCAAGCCTCGGCGCGAAAACTCGCCCATGGCGTTGCGGGTGGTGGACGTGCCCTTGAACAGCATGTGTTCAAGCAGGTGAGCCATGCCGGTCTGGCCGTAGTTCTCGTTGCGAGAGCCGACCAGGTACGTCATGTTGACCGTGGTGGATGGTTTGGATTCGTCGGGTACCAGCAGCACCCGAAGGCCATTGGCCAAGCGATATTCGGTGATGCCTTCAACCGAGGCGGCCTCCGAAACGCCGGCCGGAAGATTGGCGGCGCCGGCCTGGAAGGCCAGGAAGGAGGAGAACAGCAGCGCACCCAACGGGCGCGGCAGCTTCGACAGGGACAGGCGCATGGCAGACAATTCCTTTGGCATGGCAGAATTCGTTGGAGTGTATACGTTGGCAATGGTTCAGGGGCTGCGGACCTGGGCGCAAGACAAGGAAGTGCGACATGTCGTTATCTCTTGAAGTAGAAACACCGCGTCTGGTGCTGCGGCAATGGCGGGCGGACGACCGCAAGCCCTTCGCCGCCATGAATGCCGACCCTTGCGTAACGGAATTCCTGATCCCGCTTTCCACCGAGCAAAGCGATGCGCTGGCCCAGCGGCTGGCAGCGGGCATCGACGAGCACGGCTGGGGCTTTTGGGCGGTAGAAGCGCCTGGCGCGGCGCCGTTCATCGGCTTTGTCGGCATCAAGCCGTTGCCGGCCCTGCTTCCGTTTGCGCCAGGCGTGGAAGTGGGCTGGCGGCTGGCTCGTCCCTTTTGGGGGCGGGGCTACGCCAGCGAAGCGGCCGAGGCGGCGCTGCGCGTGGGCTTCGACCAGGTGCACCTTCCCGAAATTGTGGCGTTCACCGCCGTGGGCAACCAGCGTTCGCAGGCAGTGATGAGGCGTCTGGGCATGCAGGCCGAGCCCGGCACGTTCGATCATCCCGCCTTGCCCGAGGGGCACAAGCTGCGCGAGCACGTGCTGTATCGACTGCGCCGCGAACAATGGCTGCGCCAGAATAACGGTGACGCAGAGATAGGCGGCGTGCCGGTTGCAGCCGCATAATCGGCCGAAAGTGGCGTCGTCACAGGGTGCTGCACCGCAACACCGTTCGTGCACAAGGCAAATTTGAGCTTGCCCGGCTTGCGGGTGTAAGCTTTTCAACACGTAGTAGCTGTTGCCGACGGGATGCGCGACAGCCGTCTACCCGGCTTCCCGTCCAACGCCAGACGCCGCTGCAAGCGCGGCGCCGGTGCTTGTCGTTCGCGCCTTCGCTGCCGGCATCCTGCCGGCGCATTTTTCGGAGGAACGACCCATGCTGACCGAAATCGTCACGCGTGCCTTGTCCCAATTGACCGGTAGCGCCCTGAACGGCGACGGCATCAAAGGACAGTTTCAGTACGCCTATGCCAGTGATGACGGCCAATTCGTGGCCATACTGACCCATGATATGACCACCTATGTGGTGGACCTGAACGCCCAACGTTATTTTGCCGAGTGCGGTGGTTCGCCCCGTGGGTTTGCCGGGCACGTGCTGGAGATGGAAGGCGCAGCCACGCGCAGCCACCCCTGGCCGGCCGCGAACGATCTCTTTGACTTGGATATGGACGGCGACGACCTGTCCTGGCGCCAATGTCCCGGCCTGCGGCATGCGTCCGCCAACAACCGATCAGTGGAGAGCCGCGCCGCCTGAGAGTGGCCAGAAGCGGCAACACCTCATTGAACCGGCGGATTCGCCGGTCTTTTTTTTGTGCGGACGCTTTCGGCCGATGCGATCGACGCGGCTCGTGACAGTACAATTTCGCGCCATGAACTCGCCCGACATCCACGTCCCACCAGGCGCCACCCTGGTTGATTGCACGCATGCGCGCCATGCCGATCAGATACTGGCCATCTTCAACGACGCCATCGTCAATTCCACGGCGTTGTACGACTACAAGCCGCGTCCGCCAGAGGCCATGCAAGGCTGGTTCCAGGCCAAGCAGCAGGGCGGTTTTCCGGTGGTGGGCTTCGAAAACGAGGCCGGTGAGTTGATGGCCTTTGCCAGCTACGGCACCTTCCGTGCCTGGCCCGCGTTCAAGTATTCGGTCGAGCATTCCGTTTACGTGGACGCGCGTTTTCGCGGCAAGGGGCTGGGCGAAGCGATGATGCGGGTATTGATCGAACGTGCGCGCGCCAACCAGGTGCACGTGTTGGTCGGCGGCATCGACGCCTCGAACGAAGGCAGCATCCACCTGCACGAAAAGCTGGGCTTCACGCATTCCGGCACGATTCGCCAGGCCGGGTTCAAGTTCGGCCGCTGGCTGGATCTGGCGTTTTATCAACTGACGCTGGACACGCCCGAGCAGCCGGTCGACGGCTGACGCCCCGCAGGGCCTTACCGCGCGCCGTTACCGCAACCCCTTACTTGGACAGCAGCCGCATGGCCTGTTCCAGGCCGGCGACGGTGACCGGGTACATGCGGTCCTGCATGATGTCGCGCATCAGCGCGATGGACTGCCGATACTGCCACGACGCGGTGGGCTCGGGGTTCAGCCATACCGACTTGGGCCACGCGTCCAGCAGCCGCCGCATCCATTGGGCGCCGGGTTCCTTGTTGTAGTGCTCGACGGACCCGCCCGGTTGCAGGATTTCGTACGGGCTCATGGTGGCATCGCCCACGATGATCAGGCGCCAGTCCGGGTTGTATTTGCGCAGCACATCCCAGGTGTCGAAGCGTTCGTTCTGGCGGCGGCGGTTGCTTTGCCACAGGCTTTCGTACGGGCAGTTGTGGAAGTAATAGACTTCCAGATTGCGAAATTCGCTGCGCGCCGCTGAAAACAATTCTTCGACGCGGCCGATGTGGTCGTCCATGCTGCCGCCCACGTCCAGCAACATCAGCACCTTCACGGTGTTGTGGCGTTCGGGCACCATGCGCAGGTCCAGGTGGCCGGCGTTGCGCGCGGTGCTGGCGATGGTGTCATCCAGGTCCAGTTCCATTTCGGCGCCTTGGCGCGCGAAGCGGCGCAAGCGCCGTAGCGCCACCTTGAAGTTGCGCGTGCCCAGTTCGACCTGGTCGTCGTAGTCCTTGAACTGGCGCATGTCCCAGACCTTGACGGCCGACCGGTTGCCCGCCGACGCGCCGCCCACGCGAATGCCCTCGGGGTGGTAGCCGCCGTTGCCGAACGGCGACGTTCCGCCGGTGCCGATCCATTTGCTGCCGCCCGCGTGGCGCTCTTTCTGCTCTTGCATGCGTTCCTTGAAAAGCTCCATCAGCTTGTCCCAGCCGTGCTTTTCGATGGCCGCTTTTTCTTCGGGCGTCAGGTTCTTTTCAAACTGCTTGATCAGCCAGTCCAGCGGAATTTCCTTGCCCGGCGGCAGCGCGGCCTCGATGCCCTTGTAATAGGCGCCGAAAGCCTTGTCGTAGCGGTCGTAAAGCGATTCATCCTTGACCAGCGTGGCGCGCGCCAGGAAGTAGAACTCGTCCAGCGTGGGCGCCATCAGATCGTGGCGCAGGGCGTCCACCAGGGTCAGGTATTCCTTGACCGAGACGGGCAGCTTGTGCGCCCGCAGGTGATAGAAAAAGTCGATCAGCATAGGGTGCGCCGGTGGCTGCAAGATCAGCGGCGCTGGCCGCCGCGGGTCATGGCCGCCAGGCGTTCCAGCAGGTGCACATCTTGCTCGTTCTTCAGAAGCGCGCCGGCCATCAGCGGCACGGCGGTTGCTGTGTGGGCGTCGATCTCGGCCGCCGTGGCGTTTTCGGCCAGCAGCAGGCGCAGCCAGTCCAGCAGTTCCGAGGTAGACGGCTTTTTCTTCAGGCCGGGCGCATCGCGCAGCGCAAAAAAGGTGTCCAGCGCCGCGCGCAGCACGTCCTGTTTCAAGTGCGGATAGTGCACGGCCACGATGTCGCGCATGGTGTCGCGATCGGGGAAGCGGATGTAGTGAAAGAAGCAGCGGCGCAGGAACGCGTCGGGCAGGTCTTTTTCGTTGTTGGACGTGATGATGACCAGCGGGCGATGGCGCGCCGAAATGGTCTCGCGCGTTTCGTACACATGGAATTCCATGCGGTCCAGTTCGCGCAGCAAGTCGTTGGGAAATTCGATGTCGGCCTTGTCGATCTCGTCGATCAGCAGCACCACCGGCTCATCGGCCTGGAAGGCTTGCCACAGGGTGCCTTGCACGATGTAGTTGCGGATATCGCGGACTTTTTCGTCACCCAGCTGCGAATCGCGCAGGCGCGAAACGGCGTCGTATTCGTACAGGCCCTGGTGCGCCTTGGTGGTGGATTTGATGTGCCATTGCAGCAGCGGCCGCCCCAGCGCGCGCGCCACCTCTTCGGCCAGCATGGTCTTGCCGGTACCGGGTTCGCCTTTGATCAGCAGCGGGCGCTGCAAGGTCAGGGCGGCGTTGACGGCCAGTTTCAGGTCATCGGTGGCGACGTAGCTGTCGGTCCCGTTGAAGCGGGCAGGCGAGGCGGAGTGTGCGGACTGGGCTGCGGACATTGGCTTATGGCTTCCGAGGATTGACGGTGATCAATACCCATCGCAAGGTATTAATCCTGAGCAATTATCGTACAATCAGGCGGTTTTGCAGTTGGGTTCGACCCGCAACGTGTTTGCAGGGGGCCGACGTGTGAGCAGGCCCTAGTCCTTAAGCCATACCAAGAAGAGCCATTCCAATGAAGTTGCGAACCTCTCTGAAGTGCACGGTTTACGTGTTGGCCGCGATGGCATCCTGTGCGATCGCCGGTCAGGCTGTTGCTGCCGACGCAGCGCCTGTCGGTAATATCCAAAACGCCCGCGACAAGGTCTCCATGTGCATCGGCTGCCACGGCATCGAAGGCTACAAGGCGACGTTCCCCGAGCTGTATCACGTGCCGATGATTGCTGGCCAGAACGCCAAATACATCGAAACCGCCCTGAACGAGTACAAGAAAGGCGCGCGCAGCCATCCCACGATGGACGCCATTGCCGGCAGCCTGTCCGACCAGGACATCGCCGATCTGGCCGCGTACTACTCGAATCTGAAATAAGGGGCAAACAATGAATCGCACGATGCTTGCCCTTCTGGGCGCGACTTTCGCCATGGCGGGCGCCTCCGTCCAGGCGCAGGACCTGGCGGCCGGCAAGGCCGTTTTCGACAAATTCAATTGCGCGTCGTGCCACGGCGCCGACGCCAAGACCGCGGTGGACCCGGCCTACCCCACGCTGGCCGGCCAGCATGCCGACTACCTGTCGCATGCCTTGAAAGCCTACAAACGCGGCGCCTCGGGCAGCGCGGCCACCGCCAACGTGCGCAAGAACCCCATCATGGGCGCCTTTGCCACGCAGCTGTCCGACCAGGATATTTCCAACGTGTCGGCATGGCTCGCGTCTCAGCCCAGCGACCTGGGCGTACGCAAATAAGCCATAACGCTTGCGCGTTGCACGCTACATAAGCGTCAAAGCAAGCATCAAAGGCTGGCGCGGCGCCGGATCAGATCGATATAGGTGTCGCTGTCCAGCGGCGTGCCCAGGCGCTGCGCCTCCCATACGACTTGCCCCAGGCATTCCATGATTTCATGGGCTGCATGGTGCGCGTCCGAGCGGGCGGTCAACTGCTGGTAAGCCAGACGGATGCCGGGCGGATGGTCGATGGACAGCTGCTCGGCGATGGCCAAATGCATGGACAGGTGCAGGAAGGGGTTGGTGCGCCCCTTTTCCACCGCGTATTCCATGGTCATGGCCTCGGGGCTTTCAAGGTCGCCGTGGTATTCGGGATGCTCGATGATCCAGTCCAGCGCGATGGCCTCGAGCGGGGTCAGCACCTCGTTGGCGCGGTGCTTGCGCCAGGTGTCGATAAAGAATTCGCGGACTTGGTCGCGTGAGGGATTGAACATCGGTGGGGGCGCAATGCGGTCTATGGACGCATTATTTTACCGCGCGCCCGATGGCCGCTGGTTGCCGGGAACCCTTTGCGATATAGAATTGGTTGCTATCCGCCATCCGGTGTGCGGTCAGACAGGGGTTTTTCCCTGCGGAATCGGACGCTTTTCGATGCGGCGCGTGCAGAAAAACCACCCGGAGCAAATGGAGCATTCATGTCCTACCAACATATCAAGGTTCCCGCTGGCGGCCAGAAAATCACGGTCAACGCTGATTTCTCGCTGAATGTGCCTGAACAGCCCATCGTTCCCTTCATTGAAGGCGACGGCACGGGCGCTGACATCACCCCGGTGATGATCAAGGTTGTCGATGCCGCGGTGCAAAAAGCCTACGGCGGCAAGCGCAAGATCCATTGGATGGAAGTCTATGCCGGCGAGAAGGCCACCAAGGTCTACGGCCCGGACGTCTGGCTGCCCGATGAAACCCTGGAAGTCGTCAAAGACTACGTGGTGTCCATCAAGGGCCCGCTGACCACCCCCGTGGGCGGCGGCATCCGGTCGCTGAACGTGGCGCTGCGCCAGCAACTGGACCTGTACGTCTGCCTGCGCCCGGTGGCGTACTTCAAGGGCGTGCCTTCGCCGGTGCGTGAACCGGAAAAGACCAACATGGTGATCTTCCGCGAGAACTCGGAAGACATCTATGCGGGCATCGAATACATGGCCGAAAGCGAACAGGCCAAGGAACTGATCCAGTTCCTGCAGACCAAGCTGGGCGTCAAGAAGATCCGCTTTCCGAACACCTCGTCCATCGGCATCAAGCCGGTGTCGCGCGAAGGCACCGAGCGCCTGGTGCGCAAGGCCGCGCAGTACGTTATCGACAACGATCGCACGTCGCTGACGCTGGTGCACAAGGGCAACATCATGAAGTTCACGGAAGGCGGCTTCCGGGACTGGGGCTACGAGCTGCTGCAAAAGGAATTTGGCGCGCAGCTGATCGACGGCGGCCCGTGGTGCAAGTTCAAGAACCCGAAGACGGGCCGCGAGATCATCGTCAAGGACGTGATCGCCGACGCCTTCCTGCAACAGATCCTGCTGCGTCCGGCCGAATATGACGTAATCGCCACGCTGAACCTGAACGGCGACTACATCTCGGATGCGCTGGCCGCGCAGGTGGGCGGCATCGGCATCGCCCCGGGCGCCAACCTGTCGGATTCGGTTGCCATGTTCGAAGCCACCCACGGCACCGCACCCAAGTACGCCGGCAAGGACTACGTGAACCCCGGTTCCGAAATCCTCTCGGCCGAAATGATGCTGCGCCATATGGGCTGGACCGAAGCGGCCGACCTGATCATCTCCAGCATGGAAAAGTCCATCCTGTCCAAGAAGGTCACGTATGACTTTGCCCGCCTGCTGGAAGGGGCGACGCAGGTGTCGTGCTCGGGCTTCGGCCAGGTCATGATCGAAAACATGTAAACCCGCGGTTCGTATCAAGATGGTCCGCTGAACCCGCCCGCCGTCATGGCGGGCGGGTTTTGTCTAACGTATCCGCATGAAGCGCGCTGGCGCTTACGCTGCTCTTTCCAGGTTGATCGCTGTGCCCCGACTGTATGTATCCCTAGCCACCTGGCTTGTATTGCTGGTTCCCGCGCTGGCGTTGACCAGCCCGGTGGGCGGCCCCGCCGTTCTCTATCTCAGCGCGCTGATTGCGCTGACCGCGCTGGCCGTGAACGCCGTCAAGCGCTACGAACCCATGGACTTCCGGGCCTTGTGGCCCATGTCGCTGGTGCTGCTGCTGCCCCTGGCCTGTATGTTCATCACGTCGGCGGTGCGCGGCGTGTGGAGCAATTCCGAACTTGAAAAGCTGTTGCGCTTCGCCTTGGCGCTCCCGGTGCTGTGGCTGCTGCTGCGTGCGCCGCGCCCGTGGTTGAAGGCGGTGCAATGGAGCGTGCTGGTGGGCGCCTTCGGCGGGGCCATGCTGCTGATCGTCACGATGGCGACGGTGGGCCGCAACGGCATGGTGGACGTGGGCGGGCGCTATAACGCGGTGGCGTTCGCCAACCTGACTCTGCTGCTGGGCGGCATGACCTTGCTGTCGATGGGCTTTGGCGCCTGTACGCGCTGGCCGCGCATCGAAATGGCGGTGAAGCTGGCGGTGGTGCTGCTGACCGTCTACGCCACGTGGCAGTCCGAGACGCGCAGCAGCTGGATGTTGCTGCCGATTCTGGCGCTGGTATTCCTGCTGGGCCTGCGCAACTGGAGCCGTCGCCACAAGGTGTATTGCGCGCTGGCGCTGTGTGTGGCGCTGGCCGCCAGCGCCGCCGCGATCTGGACGTTCAGCAGCCGCATGCACGAGATCACGTCCGACGTGCAGGGGTTTGCCACGTCGTCCAACCGCGATACCTCGTTTGGCATCCGCTTGCAGCTGTGGCATGCGTCGCTGCTGATGTTCCAGAAAAGCCCCATCGTGGGCGTGGGCCCCAGCATGTTCCGGGAAGAGCTGCGGCACTTGCAGACGCAGGGGATCGTGACGCAAGAGGTGGTTGAAGGCTTCGGTGAGCCTCACAACGATATGCTGGGTGCGTTGTCCGGATATGGCTTGCTGGGCTTGATGACCATCCTGACCTTGTATCTGGTGCCGGCCGCCGTTTTCTTCCGGCGCATGGCCAGCGACGACCGCGTGATACGGGTGGGAGCGCAGCTGGGCTTGTTGTTCTGCCTGGGTTATTGCGCGTTCAGCTTGACGGAGATGATGTTTCGCAACATGCGCAGCGTGCCCAATTACTCGCTGATCGTGGTCACGCTGATCGCGCTGACGACGCCGCGGCCGACCAAGCAACCAGTGACACCGCCGGCGGTGCCCCCGAGGCCGGTACCCCCGCAGCCATGACCTCCCATCCCTGACGACCCGGCATCCAGTCGCCGGGCCCGCACCAAACAAAACGCAAGGCGTCCCGCGCCTTGCGTTTTTTTTGCGCCCGGCGCTTGCGCCAGATCAACAAGCCCGCGCGCGCTTGGTGAAAACCCTGTGTCTTCTCCGTATCCTGACAAATCTCAATACATAAACAGTCACATTTTGCCGTCTATCGTTTCAGGCGCGCAGTGGGCATGACAAGCACTACAAGGAAATCCGGTGAAGAACTCCAGTCTGCGCAGAGAGTTGTTGTGGTTCGTTTTCGCGATAGGCGCGGCCGTGCTGGCGCTGGGCGCCTGGGATGCGTGGCAGCGTCGGGGTGAAATGGTCGAGGACCGCAAGACGGAACTGCGGCACGTGCTGGACCTGTCGGCCGGCATTTTGCGCAACGGCAAGCAAAGCGTCAGCGAAGGCATGCCGCTGGCCGAGGCCAAGCGCAACGTGGCCAAGCGCCTGTCGCAACTGCGCTATGGCGCCGACGGCTATGTGGGCGCTTTTGGCGATGACTACGCCTTGCTGGTGCACCCTGACCCGAAATTGGTGGGCACCAACGTGCGTGACATCAAGGACGTGGACGGGCTGCCCATATTCCAGCGGCTGTATGCCGGCGGCAAGGCGGGCGGCGGCTATGTGCACTACCGCTTCCCACGGCCCGGCGCGGAGGAAGCGCTGCCGAAGATCAGTTACGCAACCTACGACGCGGAATGGGGCTGGCTAGTCTTCACGGGCCTGTATGTAGACGATGTGGACGCCGCGTTCTATCAGACGCTTTGGCGTCAGGGCGGGGCCACCATCGGTCTGTTGGTGTTGTTGCTGTTGGCGGCGCTGCGTTTTTTCCACACCCATGTGATCCGCCCCTTGGACGAGGCCGTGGCGCTGTGCGAACGCGTGGCCAACGGCGATCTGGCTGGCGAAGTGTCCAGCAACCATCGTGGCGAGATCGGGCAGCTGTTCGAAGCCATGGGGCGCATGCAGACACGGTTGGAAGTGGCCTTGCGCAGCATCGTGCAATCGACCGGGTCCATCGCGGCGGCCTCGCGCCAGATCGCGGCGGGCAGCCTGGACCTGTCGGACCGCACCGAAAAGCAGGCGGCCGCGCTGGAACAGACGGCGGCCAGCGTTGAAGAGATTACGGCTACTGCCCGCCAAAGCGCGGAACACGTGCGCGAAGTCAGCGCGCTGGCCGCGCAGTCGGCAAAGTTGGCGCGTCAGGGCAGCGAAGAAACGCAGCACGCCATCGACGCCATGCGCGAGATCTCGCACAGCTCGCAGCGCATCGGCGAGATCATCAGCGTGATCGACGGCATTGCGTTCCAGACCAACATCCTGGCCCTGAACGCGGCGGTGGAAGCCGCGCGCGCGGGCGAGCAGGGGCGTGGGTTTGCGGTGGTTGCGGGCGAGGTGCGGGCCTTGGCGCAGCGCTCGGCCACGGCCGCCAAAGAAATCAAGGACCTGATCGAAGCCTCGTCCGATTCGGTGGCGCGCGGCAGCGAACGCGTGGGGCAGGCCAGCGCCACGATGGGCAGCGTGCTGGAATCGGCGGCCACCAGCGCGCCGTTGATGGGGGAAATCGCCACGGCGTCGGCTGAACAAAGCGCGGGCATCGAACAGATCAACCAGGCCGTCACGCACCTGGACAGCGTGACGCAACAGAACGCCGCACTGGTCGAAGAGTTTGCCGCGTCGGCCTCGACCCTGCACGATCAGGCCGACGGCCTGGCGCGCGCCGTGTCGGTATTCAAGCTGTCTGCAAGCGGCTCGGCAGCGCCTGCATTGCGCCCAGTGCTCGTTGCAGCCGCGGCGTAAGCTCGCGGCTGGCGGGCATCATCGGCATGCGCAGTTCGTCGGCGATCAGGCCTTGCATGGCCAGCGCACGCTTGATCGGCGCGGGGTTCGGTTCGGCGAACAGCAGCCGGATCAACGCGCGCAGCGGTTCGAATAGCGCCCGGGCGGCGTCGGCCTGGCCCGCGCGCGCCAGCCGCATGATTTCAACGTGGCGTTCGGGAAACAGATGCGCGGCGGCCGGTATGGCGCCGTGTCCGCCGGCCAGCCAGTGGTCCAGCAAGGACAAGTCGTCGCCACACAGCGCATCCAGCTTGCCGCGCGCATTCAGGGCGGCAAGCACGGGCGCATCGCATTCCTTCACCGCCGAAAAATTGGGCAAGGACGCCAGTGTTTCCATGGTTTCCACCGTCATCGTCACGCCGGTGCGCTTGGGGATGTTGTACAGGATGATGGGGCGATCGGTGGCCCAGGCGATCTGCCGGTAATGCCAAAGAATGCCCGCCTGCGATGGGCCCAGATAATAAGGCGGCGGCACCAGATAGCCCGCCGGCCGTAGCTTGTCCAGGCGCCGGATGGCCGTGGCCACGCCGCGCGTGTCCACGCCGCCCGCGCCGAACACCAGCGGCAGCGCGTGCGGATCGCTGTTGATCGCCTGCGCCATGTCGATCTTTTCGGACAGGCTTAGCAAGTTGCCTTCGCCGGTGGACCCGAACAGCACCAGCCCGGCGATGCCCGCGTTGCGGTAATAGCGGGCCAGCGCCTGGGCCGCGTCCACGTCCACATAGCCGCCACGCAGCGGCGTGATCATCGGCAGCCAGATGCCTTCAAAGCGGGGGGTGACGGGCATGTCCATGGTTATTGCCCCGTCAGGGTGGCGGCCGGGCGCACGGTGCCGAATTCGGCCTGCGGCAGCCCACGCATGACGGCTTGCATCATGTCATCCAGTTGGTCCCGGCTGCATTGCAATTGCAGCGTGCTTTGCGCGCGGGCGTGGTCCACCGACAGCAAATAGATGCCGATGCGCGTGCCCAGGGCCCGATGCAGCGCCAGGCGCACGTTCAAGGCATCCAGCGTATCGATCCTGACCGTCAGCGCCACCTGTTCGTTGCGCGCCTGCGCAGGCGCGGGAAAGGGGGCAAGCAAGGCGGGGCCAGAGGAATTGGGTTGGGCGATCATGGCGGGGGCGGGGCGGAAGGCGCTGCTTGCGGCGATCCGCGTATCGGTTGGTTGATGACGATTCCACTATAGGAAGGGCGCCGTAAACCGCGCCGATAAAAGCGGGTGCGGCGCGTAAAAATCGCGTCAACGCCCGGGGGGATCAAAAGGTTTTGGTCAAGGACAGCACGCCTGTCGCGCGGCCCATGTCGCGACCGCGGGTGTTGGTGTAGACGGCGCGATCCGCGTTGGTGTCCAGGTAGGCCAGCGATACCGACAGGCCTTGTCCAAAGTCCTTGGTCAGCCCCAGCTTCCAGTCGGTATACGACCCGTTGTCCACGTTTTTCACCATCTGGCGGCCGGCATGGGCGTTCAGGGTCAGGCCCCACACCCCGGTGTCGACGTTGGCGCTCAGGTCGAAGTATTGGCTGTATTTGCTGTCGGCAAAGCCGAACAGGTTGGTCATGGCAATGGAATACTTGAACATGACCGGGCCATAGCCGATGCCGGCGTAGAGTTCGGTGGTGTCGGGGCTGGTGTAGCCGGACGGGAAATCGCCCGGGTAGTAGTACTGCAAGACACCCAGGTCCACGGGCACGCCGTCGGCCACATTGCCCTTGTAGCCGCCGTAGAAATCCATTTCCACGGGGGCGGAAACGTCGGGGTTGCTGTCGCCGAGCCAGCTGATGCTGGAATTCCAGTTGCCCAGATAAAAGCCGCTGCGGTGGGCAAGGTCGAAGCCGCCTTGCACGGCGGGTTTGTTGTCCGACTGCATCAGGCCGCGATAGCGGTATTGGCTGGTCAGGCTGAGGTTTGCGGACAAAGTGAAGTCGGGGTCGGCGGGGGCGACCGGGGCGTCATTGGCTTGGGCGGTGGCGGCCAGCGTCAGCAGCGCCAGCGCGGCCAAGGAATTGCGGGACATGGAATGCTCCTGCTGTTGAACGGATGGCAACAATAGGAGGATCGGCATAAAGCGCGAGACAAGACACAGGCGGCACGCGTAAAGATCGCGTCAATGTGGATTACAGGCACGACGATCGCAGGCACGGGGATCACAGGCACGTTGATTACATCCACGTTCACTACATCCACGTTCACTACATCCCGGTCACCGCGATCCGTTGCCCCGCTCAGCCCGCGAAGCGGTACCCCACGCCGATCTCGGTCAGCAGGAACACGGGCTGCGCGGGGTCGGCTTCGAGCTTTTGCCGCAGGTGCCCCATGTAGATGCGCAGGTAGTGGTTGCTTTCGATATGCGACGGCCCCCACACCTCGCGCAGCAGTTCTCGATGCGTCATGACCTTGCCCCGGTGCGCCAGCAGTGCGGCAAGCAGTCGGTATTCCATGGCGGTCAGGTGCACGTGCTGGCCGCCGCGTTCGACGACGCGCCGCGAGAAGTCGACGCGCACGTCGCCAAAGCTGATCTCGGCGGCGCTGGCCGCGCCCGCCCGCGCATGGCGGCGCAACAGCACGCGCAGCCGCGCGAGAAGTTCGCTGACGCCGAACGGCTTGGTCAGGTAATCGTCGGCGCCCGCGTCCAGCGCCGCCACCTTGTCCGGCTCGGCGCTGCGGGCCGATAGGACCAGCACCGGCACCTGCGTCCAGCCGCGCAACTCGCGGATCAGCGTCATGCCGTCTTCGTCGGGCAGCCCCAGGTCCAGCACGATGGCGTCGGGCTGGCGCGTGCCGGCCTCGATCAGGCCGCGCTTGACCGTGTCGGCCTCGTGCACGGCGCAGCCCTCGCTTTCCAGGGCCTGGCGTACGAAGCGCCGGATGTTGGCGTCGTCTTCAATGATCAGGACGGTAGGCTGGTAGTCGAACATGCAAAAGGCGCTTTCAATGGGAATTGGGGGAATTGGGGGAATCGGCGGATTCGGTGGATTCGGGCTGGACGTCGGGCGGGGTGCCCAGCGGCAGGCTGAAGACGAACTGCGCGCCATGGGCCTGGCCCGGCGTGTGCTCCACCCAGATACGGCCGTGGTGGGCCAGGATGATGGCTTCGCATACCGCCAGGCCCAGGCCCACGCCGGGGGTGGCGGATTCGCGGTCGCCGCGCGTGAATTTTTCGAAGATGCGGCGCTCGGCGCCCGGTGTGACGCCCGGGCCGTTGTCGCAGACGGCCACGCGCAGCGAGTCATCGTGCACCGCCGCGTGGATATGCACGGTACTGCCGGGCGGCGTGTACTTGGCGGCGTTTTCAAGCAGGTTGCACAGCACGCGTTCGATCAGCACGCCGTCGCATTCCACCAGCGGCAGGTCGGACAGGCGCGCAACGGTGACGTGGTGCGCGGCAAGCGGCTCGCGCATGGCGGCCAGCGACGCGCCCACCAGTTCTTCAATGGACTGCCATTCCAGGCGCAGCGGCGTGTCATGGCTTTGCAGCCGCGCCATGTCCAGCAGATTGACCACCAGCGCATGCATGCGCTGCGCCTGGTCGCGCATGGCGCGAATGGTGTCCTGCACATCGTCCGGCAGCGTGCCCGGCCGGCGCGTCAGCGTGTCCGTCATGCCGACCAGGCTGGTCAGCGGGGTGCGCAGGTCATGCGACACCGCCGCCAGCAGCGAATTGCGCAGCCGTTCGGATTCCATGCTGACCAGTGCCTGCTGCGCGACTTCGACATAGTGCAGCCGCTCCAGCGCAATGGCGATCAGCGTGGCGTAGGCCTCGATCTGGCGGCGCGCGTCGGGATGCGTGAACAGACTGCGGCGCGGCGCGGCCAGGGCCAGCACGCCGCGCGTGCGCATCGGCGCTTTCAGGGGAAGGTACAGCAGGTCGCTGTTGGACAGCGTGGCGGTCCCCGCGCCGGCGGGTTGGCCATGGTCGTACACCCATTGGGCCAAGGCGGACTCCAGCGCCGGCATATCGTCGGCGGCGGGCGAGGCCAGCTTCAGGCGGTCGTCCAGCCCCAGGATATACAGCGCGCAGCGCGAGCCGAACGTGGCGTGCACGAATGCGCCGGCCAGCGCCACGATCTGTTCCGGCAACAATGCCGACGACAGCTCGCGCGCGAATTCGTACAGGCTGCGCGCGTCGGCTTCGCGCTTGACCGACACCTGCGCCTGTAGTCGCAGCCCGGCCGTCAACTGCCCGATCAGCAAGCCCACGGCCAGCAGCACGGCGAACGTCAGCAGGTACTGCACGTCCGACACGGCAAAGGATGCCAGCGGCTGTACGAAGAAAAAGTCGAACAACGCCACGCTGACCACGGACGCCAGCGCGGCCGGGCCACGCCCGTGACGCAGCGCCACGGCCACTACCGCCAGCAGGAACAGCATGACGATGTTGGTCTGGTGCAGCGCCGGAAACGCCAGCATCGACAAGCCCGTGGCGGCCGCGCAATAGCACAGCGCCCAGGCATAGCCCGACCAAGGTGTGGTGTTGCGGTCATCGGCTGGCGTGCGTGCGCGATGCCCCAGCGTCAGCGGGTCGCGCCCTGGCGCCGCGCTGGCGGGCAGGGGCGGTGCGCCCAGCCGGATGATGTCGATTTCGGGGCAGCCCGCGGCCAGCATGTCGGCAAAGCTGTGGCGGCGCCACAGCCAGCCCGGCGCCAGCGCCGCCGACAGCAAGGCGGATAGCGACACGCGCAGCCGTTGCAGGCCGCTTGCGCGGGTGCGCCCCACGACGGCCTTGGTGATGTTGTGCCGACGCACGTAGCGCACAACGGCATCCACCATGTCGCCGCCGGGCAGCGTTTCCGTGCGCGCGCCCAGGCCGTCGGCAAGCGCCAGGCTGCGCTGCATGCGGTCTTGCTGGGCCTGGGGGGTGGGCGCCGCGCGCGGCGTGTCGATGGTGACCACGTGCAGGTCGCAGTCCAATTGCTGGCTCAGGCGGTGCGCGCTGCGGATCACGTATTCGGCGTCCGCGTCCGGGCCGATGCAGGCCACCACGGCTTCGCGCGTGCGCCACACCGAATCAATGGCGCGGTCGCGGCGATAGGCCTGCACGTCGTCGTCCACGTGGTCGGCGGTGCGGCGCAAGGCCAGTTCGCGCAGCGCGATCAGGTTGCCCTTGCGAAAGAAATTGCGCGTGGCGTGGCGCGCCTGCTCGGGCAGATAGACCTTGCCTTCTTTCAGGCGCCGCAGTAGTTCGTCGGCCGACAGGTCCACCAGGATGACCTCGTCGGCGGTGTCGAAGACCTCGTCCGGCACGGTTTCCCACACGCGCACGCCGGTGATGCTGCCCACCGCTTCGTTCAGGCTGTCCAGATGCTGCACGTTCAGCGTGGTCCAGACGTCGATGCCGGCGGCCAGCAATTCGTGGATGTCCTGCCAGCGCTTGGCGTGGCGCGAGCCCGGCGCGTTGGAATGCGCCAGCTCGTCCACCAGCACCAGCGCGGGCCGGGCGGCCAGCGCGCCGTCCAGGTCGAATTCGCGCAGCACGTGGCCCCGGTACGCCACGTCTTTCAAGGGCAGCGTTGCCAAGCCATCCAGCAGGCTTGCCGTTTCGCGGCGGCCGTGGGTTTCGACGATGCCGGCCAGCACGTGCACGCCTTGCTCGGCTTGCGCGCGGGCGGCCACCAGCATGGCGTAGGTCTTGCCCACGCCGGCCGATGCGCCGAAGTACACGCGAAGCTTGCCGCGCACCGCCTGGCGCGCGGCGTCGTCCAGCGTTTTCAAGAGCGCGTCGGGATCGGGACGCTCGCCAGCAATGTCAGCCATGAAGCGCAAAGTGTGGGGTGGAAAAGGCTGGCGCTACTATACGCCGCGCCGTCATGGCGCAGGGCGCAATGCATCCAGCGCCAGGTTCAAGGTCAACACATTGACGGTCGGGTCACCCAGCACGCCGATCCAGGGCTTTTCGGTGTGCGCCTGAATCAACGCATCCACTTGAGCGCGCGGCAGATGGCGGAGGCGCGCCACCCGCGCGGCCTGATAGTTGGCGGCGGCCGGGCTGATGTGCGGGTCCAGGCCGCTGCCGGACGCGGTGATCAGGTCCACCGGCACCGGCGTGGGGTTGTCCGGATCGGCCGCTTTCAAGGCCGCGATGCGTTCCTGGATGGCTTGTGCCAGCGCGGGGTTGCGCGGGCCCAGGTTGGACCCGCCGGAGGCCGCGCCGTTGTACGGCATGGGCGCGGTGGCCGACGGCCGGCTCCAGAAGTACCGCGGTTCGCTGAACGCCTGGCCGATCAGCGCCGACCCGACGACCTTGTCGCCCTGCGTGATGAGCGAGCCGGCCGCCTCGTGCGGGAACACCACGGCGGCCACGCCGCGCGTCAGGAAGGGGTAGGCCAGGCCGGTCACGAGCGACAGCGCGGCAAAGACGACCAGCGCGGGGCGCAGGATGCCGCCTTGGCGGGCCGGGGTGGGGGCAGTGGCGGCTGCGTTTGGGGAAGTTGTGGCTTGCATGATGAATTCCTTGAATGAGGCAGGCTCTGGGCGGGCTCACCGGCGGGCGCGAGGCGCGCGCCGGGGGCCGGTAGTGACTGGGTGCGGGTTACGTCGGCGGCATGACAGACGTGGGCTACGTGCTTATGTTGCGGGCCGCGCCAGGCCGGCGCGGGCGTCAGGCCCACCCCAGCGCGGCCAGCACCATGTCGACCAGCTTGATGCCGATGAATGGCACCAGCAGGCCGCCCAGGCCGTAGATCAGCAGGTTGCGGCGCAGCAGCACCGAGGCGCCCAGCGGCCGATAGCGCACGCCCTTGAGGGCCAGCGGAATCAGCACCACGATGATCAGCGCGTTGAAAATCACGGCCGACAAGATGGCCGAGGCTGGCGTGGCCAGCTGCATGATGTTCAGCACGTTCAACTGCGGATACACGGTGGCGAAGGCGGCCGGAATGATGGCGAAGTACTTGGCTACGTCGTTGGCCACGCTGAACGTGGTCAAGGCTCCGCGCGTCATCAGCATCTGTTTGCCGATTTCAACGATCTCGATCAGCTTGGTGGGGTTGGAATCCAGGTCCACCATGTTGCCCGCTTCCTTGGCGGCCTGGGTGCCCGAGTTCATCGCCACGGCCACGTCGGCTTGCGCCAGCGCGGGCGCGTCGTTGGTACCGTCGCCCGTCATCGCCACCAGCCGGCCTTCGGCTTGATAGGCGCGGATCAGCTTCAGCTTGGCCTCGGGCGTCGCTTCGGCCAGGAAGTCGTCCACCCCGGCTTCGGCGGCGATGGACGCGGCGGTCAGCTTGTTGTCGCCGGTGATCATTACCGTCTTGATGCCCATGCGGCGCAGTTCGGCAAAGCGCGACTGGATGCCCGGCTTGACGATGTCTTTCAGCTCGACCACGCCCAGCGCGCGATTGCCGTCGCTGACCAGCAGCGGCGTGCTGCCGCGCCGGGCTACGTCTTCGGCTTGATGCAACACGGCGTCGGGCACGTTGGCGTCCAGCGCTTTGAGCCAGGACTGTACGGCGTCTATCGCGCCCTTGCGGATCATGCGTTCGCCCAGGTTCACGCCGCTCATGCGCGATTGCGCGGTGAACGGGACGAACTCCGCGTCTTCCACACGCGTGGCGGGGGCGTGCGTGGTCTTGTCGGCCAGCGCCACGATGCTGCGTCCTTCGGGCGTTTCATCGGCCAGCGAAGCCAGCCGTGCCGCGTCCGCCAATTCGCGGGCCGACACGCCCGGGGCGGGCAGGAAGGTGGACGCCTGGCGGTTGCCGAAGGTGATGGTGCCCGTCTTGTCCAGCAGCAGGACATCGACATCGCCCGCCGCTTCAACCGCGCGGCCCGAGGTCGCGATGACGTTGGCGCTCATCATGCGGCTCATGCCCGCCACGCCGATGGCCGACAGCAGGCCGCCGATGGTGGTCGGGATCAGGCACACCAGCAGCGCCACCAGCACGGTCACGGTCACCGCCGCACCGCCGCCCGCCGCGCTGACCGCGTAGATGGAGAAGGGCATCAGCGTCACGACCACCAGCAGGAACACCACCGTCAGGCCGACCAGCAGGATGGTCAGTGCCAGTTCGTTGGGCGTCTTCTGGCGCTTGGCGCCTTCCACCATGGAGATCATGCGGTCCAGGAAGCTCTCGCCGGGGTCGGCCGCGATGCGCACGAAGATCCAGTCGGACAGCACGCGCGTGCCGCCGGTGACGGAAGAAAAATCGCCACCCGATTCACGGATGACGGGCGCCGACTCGCCGGTGATGGCGCTTTCGTCCACCGAGGCCACGCCCGCGATGACCTGCCCGTCGCCGGGAATGGTTTCACCCGCTTCGATCAGCACCACGTCGTCCCGGCGCAGCAGGCCCGAAGCCTGGCTGACGGCCTGGCCGCGCCATTGATCGGGATGTGCGTCGCGGGCGTCGGCATCGTGAAAGTTCTTGAGCAGGCGCGCGTTGATGGTGGTGCGCAAGCCGCGCAGCGTCGCCGCCTGCTGCTTGCCGCGGCCTTCAGCCAGGGCCTCGGCGAAGTTGGCGAACAACACCGTGAACCACAGCCATACGGCGATGGCCAGGATGAAGCCGGCGGGCGCTTCGGCCTGGCCGCGCAGGGCCATGACCCACAGCACGGTGGTCAGGATGCTGCCCACGTACACCACGAACATGACGGGGTTTTTCAGTTGCGCGGCGGGCGACAACTTGCGCAGGCTGTCCAGCAGCGCGGGCGCGACCAGCGATCGGGACCACATGCCGAACGGGGGCTCTTGGGGGGTGACGTCGGGTGCGCGGGCGGCGCCGCCGCCTGCGCTTGAGGTTTGCATTTCAATCTTGGCCATGTTGTTTCCTAGCCTGTTGCATTCAAGGTTGCAGGTGTTCAGCGACCGGCCCCAGGGCCAGCGCGGGCACATACGTCAGCGCGCCCACCAGCAGCACCGCGCCGATCAGCAGCACGACGAAAAGCGGGCCGGTGGTGGGCATGCTGCCGGGGCCGGCGGGCAGGCGCCGCTTGGCCGCCAGCGAGCCGGCCATGGCCAGCACCGCCACGATCACGGCAAAGCGGCCAAACCACATCGCGATGCCCAGCAGAACGTTGTAGAAAGGCGTGTTGGCCGATAGCCCGGCAAACGCGCTGCCGTTGTTATTGGCGGCCGATGACAGTGCGTACAGGATTTCCGAAAAACCGTGGATGCCCGGATTGAGCACGCCCGCCTGGCCCGCCGATACCGACACGGCCAGCGCGGTGCCGCCCAGCACCAGCAAGGGGGTGACAAGGATGATGATGGACACCATCTTCATGTCGTAGGCTTCGATCTTCTTGCCCAGGTATTCGGGCGTGCGTCCGATCATCAAGCCGGCGATGAACACCGCCAGCACGGCGAAGGCCAACATGCCGTACAGCCCGGAGCCCACACCGCCGTAGACCACTTCGCCCAACTGCATCTGCAACATCGGCGGCAGGCCGCCCATGGCGCTGAACGAATCGTGCATGCCGTTCACCGCGCCGCACGATGCCGCCGTGGTGATGATGGCAAAGAGCGACGTGGCCGCGATGCCGAAGCGCGATTCCTTGCCTTCCATGTTGCCGCCCGGCGCCAGGGCCGTCATGGCGCTGTCCGCGCCGGCTTGCGCCGCCATGGGGTTGGGCTGCTGTTCGAAGTAGGCGGTGGTCAGCGCAAACGCGGCAAACAGCACCGTCATCGCGGCCAGGATGGCGATGCCCTGCCGACGGCTGCCCACCATTTCGCCAAAGGTGAAGCACAGCGCGGCGGGAATCATCAAGATGGCCAGCATCTGCATGAAGTTCGCCAGCGGCGTGGGGTTCTCGAACGGGTGCGCGGAATTGGCATTGAAGAAGCCGCCGCCGTTGGTGCCCAGCAGCTTGATGGCTTCCTGCGAGGCCACGGGGCCCATCGCCAACGTTTGTGTCGAGGTGACGGCCGGGTCCGTCACGGCCTGGCCGGACGCGTCCAGCACCGGCTGGCCGTCGGCGCCCACGCGCGGCTGTTCGTAGTGCAGGGCCTGCACCGTCTGCACGTCTTGATACGGGCTGAAGTTCTGGATGACGCCCTGGCTGACCAGCAACAGCGCCAGCACGAACGACAGCGGCAGCAGCACGTACATCGTGCAGCGAACCATGTCCGCCCAGAAGTTGCCCACCGTGGCCGAACAGTGGCGCGACAGGCCGCGTATCAACGCAAACAGCACGGCGATGCCGGTGGCGGCCGAGACAAAGTTCTGCACCGTCAGCGCCAGCATCTGCGTCAGGTAGCTCATGGTGGATTCGCCGCCGTAGCCTTGCCAGTTGGTGTTGCTGACAAAACTGATCGCGGTGTTCAGCGCGGAATCCGGGCTGACGGCGCCCAGGGCGGCAGGGTTCAGCGGCAGCATGCCTTGCAAGCGCTGCAAGCCATAGACGACCGCGATGCCGACCATGTTGAACACCAGCACGGCCACGGCGTAGCGCTTCCAACCCATTTCGGCCTGCGGGTCAATGCCCGCAAGCCGGTAGATGCCGCGCTCCAGCGGGCGGCCCCAGGCGGTCAGCCTGGATTGCCCGTTTTCCATGGCGACGCGGATGTAGCGCCCGAGCAGCGGCGCGATCGCAAGCAGGATTGCCAGGTACAAGGCCAGCAATCCGACGAATTCGGCGGTCATCAGAATTTCTCCGGTTTGAACAGCGCCACCAACAGGTAGACGAACAGCACGGCCGCGGTCAGGCCGCTAAGCCAGTAAAGCCAGTTCATGACGGCTCTCCTCCGGACAGGGCTGCGCAAAATTGCAGCAGGGCTAGCGTCGCGCCGGCCATGACGGCGAAGGCGGCGATATAGATGGCATCCACGTTTTTCCTCCCGGGAGCAGCGCTCCCTTCGAACGACGGGCCTGCGCGGCAAAGGCGGATGCGCGCCGGGGCAGGCCAGGTGACCAATCAGGACACCGGCAGGTTACGGAGCGGGGGGTAAAAACGGGATATAGGTTGGGCGGGCGGGTGTAAACAAGAAATAAAAATGGCGCGGCGTCCGGGGCGGACCAGGGGGCTAATGGGCCGGACCGGCGCGCCCGATTCCGGGCATGGCGCGGTGGCGGCCGTCATATTGCGGGACGCGCCAGATTCCTGAATTCGGCTCAATTCCGGCTTTTTTGCCAAAAAATCCCAATATTTAGAACTTTCCGGTCAAATGGCACCGTTGTGGTGCGAGGAATATGTAAATGAATGCTCCGTCTTAGGGCATTCCCCTAGTGTGGCATTCCCGCACTTGGTGCAGAATCTCTTCCCATGCAGGTGAGGAGACAAAGCCCTGCATGGGCAAATACCGGCGGCACCGGTACATAAAAAAAGTAAAGCAGTACTCAAAAAAAGCAAAACGCACAACGGCTGGCACCAAAGAGTGCCAGCCGTTGTCGCATAAAAAGCCTGGATTTCATCCGCAAGGGCTTTTCAGACGCAGCGTTTCGCGCTATCCAGATAGGGTCTGAAAACATCCTAGCTATGCCGAAATCCCGCGCATCTCTTTCCCCGCCTATCACCACCCCCTATTGGCGCCGCAATCTGCGGCTGATTCTGTTGCTGCTTGTGGTCTGGGCGGCACTGACGTTCGTGCCCGCATTCTTCGCGCGTAGCCTGAGCTTTGATTTCATCGGATGGCCCTTCGCGTTCTGGATGGCGGCCTATGGCGCGCCGTTGGCATATCTGATCATCGTTGGCGTCTACGCGCGGGTCATGAACCGCGCCGATGAAGCCGCCGAGGCGGCGCTCGATGCGGGCGGTGGAGGGGGCGCTGAAGTGGAGACCCCTGCGGGCGGCAACGGCAACGGCAACACCCCCGGCAACGGCGATCGCGCGGGCGGGGGCCGCTGATGCCGTTCAGCGGAGATACCCCACAGGAATTCAAGATCCGGCTACGCCGTATCTACGTGCTGTACACGGCCGGCTTTGCCCTGATGATCCTGCTGATGGCGCTGGCCGAGGTCCTGGGGATGCCGCGCAACTGGATCGGCTACGTTTTCCTGCTGGTCACGGTCAGCCTGTATGCCGGTATCGGCATCGTCTGCCGCACGTCGGACCAGGTCGAATACTACGTGGCGGGCCGACGCGTGCCCGCTATCTATAACGGCATGGCCACGGCGGCCGACTGGATGTCGGTGGCATCGTTCATCGGCGTGGCGGGCACCCTGTACCTGACCGGCTACGGCGGGCTGGCCTACATCATGGGCTGGACGGGCGGCTACGTGCTGGTCGCCATGTTGCTGGCGCCTTACCTACGGCGCTTTGGCCAATACACCATTCCCGACTTCATGGGCGCGCGCTACGGCGGCAACATGCCCCGGCTGGCGGGCGTGGCCTGCGCCATCCTCTGTTCGTTCACCTACCTGGTCGCGCAGATCTACGGCGTGGGCATCATCACCACGCGCATGACGGGTATTTCGTTCGAGCTGGGCATCTTCGTGGCGCTGGGCGGCATGCTGGTGTGTTCGTTCCTGGGCGGCATGCGCGCCGTAACGTGGACGCAGGTGGGGCAGTACATCATCCTGGTCATCGCCTACCTGGTGCCGGTGGTGTGGCTGTCGGTCAAGCATACGAACATGCCGGTGCCGCAATTGTCGGCCGGCGTGGTCTTGCAGCAGGTGACCGAAAAAGAAATCTATCTGCAAAACGATCCTTCCGAAATCGAGGTGCGGCGGCTGTGGCAGCAGCATGCCGATGAAATGGCGTCGCGCGTACAGGCCCTGCCCGAATCTTGGACCCTGGAAAAGGACAAGCTGCGCAGCCGGCTGGCGCAATTGAACGCGTCGGACGCGCCGATGGTCGAGATTCGTTCGGCCGAGCGCGAGCTGGCCGCCTACCCCGCCAGCGTGGAAGACGCGCGGGTGGCGTGGTCGCAGGCACGCGCCACGTTCGAGGCGCGGGCCGCCCCGGCCACCCCTCACGCGGAACCCTTTCCCGCCAAAGACCCCGAAGAACAGCGCAACATGCGCGTCAACTTCCTGGCGCTGGTCTTGTGCCTGATGCTGGGCACGGCGGGCATGCCGCACATTCTGATGCGTTCATACACCACGCCCTCGGTGATCGAGGCGCGCAAATCGGTGTTCTGGTCACTGCTGTTCATCCTGCTGCTGTACTTCATGGCGCCCGCGCTGGCGCTGCTGGTCAAGTACGAGGTCTATACGCAGGTGGTGGGGTCGAACTTTCTCAGCCTGCCCAATTGGGTGCATGCCTGGAGCGCGGTCGACAGCAACCTGCTTGACGTGACCGACATCAATCGCGATGGCGTCGTGCAGCTAAGCGAGATCAGCATGGGGGCGGACGTGGTGGTGCTGGCGATGCCCGAGATAGGCGGCTTGCCTTATGTGATTTCGGGCCTGGTGGCGGCCGGCGGGCTTGCCGCCGCCTTGTCCACGGCCGACGGCCTGCTGCTGACGCTGTCCAATTCCTTGTCGCACGACATGTGGTACCGGATGGTGTCGCCGCGCATGTCGGCGGCGCGCCGGGTAATGGTGTCCAAGATACTGTTGCTGGTGGTGGCGTTTGGCGCGGCCTGGGTCGCCGCGCGCAAGCCTGCCGACATCCTGTTCATGGTGTCGGCCGCGTTCTCGTTTGCGGCCTCGTCGTTCTTTCCTGCCCTGGTCATGGGCGTGTTCTGGCGCCGCGCCAACAAATGGGGCGCTACCTTGGGCATGGCGGCCGGGCTGCTGGTTACCTTTGCCTACATGACGCATACGCATCCGTGGTTGCGCGAATGGGTGCTGGGCATTTCACGCACGCAGCCGGTGGACCTGTGGTGGGGCATCCAGCCGATTGCCGCTGGCGTGTTCGGCGCGCCGGTGGCCTTCCTGACGATCATCGTGGTGTCGCTGCTGACCCCGCCGCCGGACCGTGCCACCTTGGCGCTGGTGGATTATGTGCGGCATCCGGGCGCGCGCCATCCCGGCGATTCGCTGCCGCCCCCCAACAATTCCTAGGGGGCACCGCAGGCATTCGCCTGCCGGTTGTCGGCGTTGGTGCACGCTTCCCACACGCCTGGGGGCAGCGTCTGCAATAGCGTGTAGACCTGGCCCGGCGCCCACAGCCAGTGCACGCCGCCGGGGTTTTTCCCTGCCGCTTCCCAGACTTGGCGGCGCTGCGCCACGCTAAGGGTGAATTGGCCGTCCGGGCCGCTATTGCCCTGCGCCAGGATGGACGATGGATCGCGCCTGGCGCCGTAGACGTCGCCGTCATCGCCCTTGGGCTGCACGATGGCCCAGTCGTAGTGATACGACTCCATGGCCGGCGCCGCCCAGTTCGCGCCGGGCAACACCAAGACGGCAAATTCGGATGGGCGTTCCTGATAGGGCAGCCCCAGCATCAACTTTTCGTTGTGCCAGTCCAGCCGTTGGCGACGATAGCGCTGGGCGGGTTGGCCTTGCTGATCGAACTGCGTGACTTCCCGGGCATCGCCCTGGTTTTCCACATACGAAATCGTGCGCAGCAGCCGACCGGCGGCATCGTGTACATAGCGCATCAGCGGTCGAGACGGGTCGCTGCAAGCGTTGGCGCCATGTTCCGCCAGCCATCCGTTGCTGTCATAGCGCAGACAGAAATAGGCCGAGGGGTTGGGCCCGCCCTGCGCATTCCGAGAACGCATTTCGTAGCCCGCAAGCCGGCCGGCGCTGTCGTATTGAAAGCGGGTTTCGTAGTAGGGCTTGGGCAGCCCGGGCCGCCCGGCGGCTTGCGCTGCCTGGAGGGTGCCGGGGTCGAATTGGGCGATGCCGCACAGGTGGCGGACGCCGTCGGGGCCGCGCTCGAACCGCAGCACGGTGGGGCCGAGCGTGGCGTTGGCGATGGGGTTGGCCTTGGACCCCGCGTTGATGGGGGCGGGAGACGCGGCCCCAGACGCGGGGGAGGCGTTCGCCATCGGGTCGGTCACATACACCGACCAGTCCACCTGCTCGGCCCAGATGACGGGCGTGGCGCGTGTGCCCGTTTGCACCGCAACGGGCGGTTCCCAGGTCTTGATGCGCGAGCCGTCCAACGCCAGCAAAGTGGCGGTTTCGTCCAGCCGTACCTGGGCCACCACCGTCTCGCGCTGGGCCGATGCGGCCATGGGCTGGCACAGCGCGTGCGCCCACGTGGACGCGCACGACAGCCCGGTCAGCAGCAGCAGGCGCAAGGTGCGATCAATAGGCGGCATTGTGCAGGTAGACGATCAGGCCCCAGAGTTCGCTGCTGATGCCGCCCAGGCGCAACGCCTTGTCGCGCGTGTCCATCAGCAGGAAAGGGTAGGCGTCGCGTTCCAGCTTGCCGGGCGGGGGTAGCCGGTAGGGCTTGAAATGCTCGGGTGACAGCAGGTAGGTATTGGCCATGTCGCCCACGTCCACGTGCAGGTACCAGACGGTCAAATCGCCGACATCGACGGCGGGCGTGGTCTCGGGGTAGACGCCGCCCTGGCCGGCCGGGATGGCGGTGGCCAGCACGCCCGTGAACACCGCGCGCGACCCGGCTTGCGGATAGTACAAGCCGTCGTCGCCGCGCCGCGTGAAGGTTTGGCGCAGGAAGCTGGCAGCGCGCGAACCCGGCACGACGGAGCGTGCAAAGCGTTCGTCCAGCTGCGCCTCGGTCAGCGGGCCGCGCGTGGCGGCAAGCGCATCAAGATCGTGGGTGAATGCCTGGAACCAGGCGCGGTAGCGGACGAGTTCGGCGGCGCGGTTGAAGTCCTGCGCCATGGCGTTGGCGCTCCAGAGCCCGCCCAGGCAGGCCAGGCTGACGAAGCACAGCCAGGCAAGCCATCGGCGCCAGAGCGGCATTCTGGCCACGCGCCAGCAGGCCGCGCCGGACAATTCCGCGTCACATACAGCGGCTGCACCCCCCGCGGCAGGCGCGGTCAATGGGATACCGACTTCGAAAATACGTTCATTACCACCACGCCGGCGATGATCAGGCCGATGCCAACCAGCGCGGGCGTGTCCAGGTGCTGCTTGAACAGCACCGCGCCCACGATGGAGATCAGCACGATGCCCACGCCGGACCAGATGGCATAGGCGATGCCCACCGGGATCTCGCGCAGCGTCAGAGACAGGAAGTAGAACGAAATCAGGTAGCCGCACACGGTGATCAGCGACGGCACCAGACGGGTGAATCCTTCGGAACCCTTTAGCGCGCTGGTGGCGAAGATCTCGGCGATGATCGCCACGCCCAGGTACAGCCATTTCATTTGCGCGACCCTTCGGATTGCCGCAGCAGCACCAGCAGCGCACCGGCGCCGCCTTCGCGTTCGGGGGCCTCGGAAAAAGCCAGCACTTCGTTCTTTTGCACCAGCCAGGTCCGCGCCTTGTCTTTCAGCACGGGCTCCAGCCCTTCGGATCCGTAGCCTTTGCCGTGCACGATGCGCACGCAGCGGATGCCATGGTCCTGGCATTCGTCCAGAAACGACAGCAGCGCGTGGCGCGCCTGTTCGACGCGCAGGCCGTGCAGATCCAGTTCAGCGCCCGCGCGCCATTGGCCGCGCCGCAGGTTGCGCGCGGTGTCCGGCGCCGCGTCACCACGCACAAAGGCGGTGCCGCCTTCGGACAACAGGTGCGTAATTTCGCCACCATCGGATACGCCCACATCGGCGCGCGACGGCGTTTCGCCCAGCGCGTTGGCCCGGCGTAACGCCGGGGCAGGTTCCGCCACGGGTTTGTGTTCAACCCGGGCGTCCTGCTTGATCGGCGTGACGGACTTCATCGTGCGCTGAAACGCCGCCATGTCATCCATGGGGGCGGTTTCAGGCTTCTTGATGGCGGCAACCCGCTTGGCAAGCGCTTCCCGTTCGCGCTCGGTTTGCAGGTCTTTCTTCAGGCGTTTCAGGTCGGCCAGGCCGACCTTACTGCCCCGCATTCTCCAACCACCGTTGGGCGTCCAGCGCGGCCATGCAGCCCGTCCCGGCGCTGGTGATGGCTTGGCGATAGACGTGGTCCTGCACGTCGCCGGCGGCGAACACGCCGGGCACGGACGTCATCGTGGCCATGCCGGACAAGCCGCTCTTGGTGACGATGTAGCCGTCCTTCATTTCCAGCTGGCCCTGGAAGATTTCCGTGTTGGGCTGGTGGCCGATGGCGATGAAGGCGCCGGTGACCGGCATGTCTTCCGTGACGCCGGTGTCCACGTGGCGTACGCGCACGCCAGTTACACCGCTGTTGTCGCCCAGCACTTCTTCCAGCGTATGGAACAGCTTCAGTTCCATGTTGCCGTTCTCGACCTTGGACATCAGCTTGTCCACCAGGATGGGCTCGGCGCGGAACTTGTCGCGGCGATGGATCAGGGTGACCTTGCGGCAGATGTTGGACAGGTACAGGGCTTCTTCCACGGCGGTGTTGCCGCCGCCGACCACGACCACGTCCTGGTTGCGGTAGAAGAAACCGTCGCAGGTGGCGCAGCCCGACACGCCGCGGCCCATGAAGGCCTCTTCAGAGGGCAGGCCCAGGTATTTGGCCGATGCGCCAGTGGCGATGATGAGGGCGTCGCAGGTGTAGATCTTGCCTGTGTCGCCGGTCAGCGTGAACGGGCGCTTGGACAGGTCGACCTTGGCGATGTGGTCAAACAGCATTTCGGTATTGAAGCGTTCGGCGTGCTTCTGGAAGCGCTGCATCAGGTCCGGACCTTGGACGCCATCCGCGTCGGCGGGCCAGTTATCGACGTCCGTGGTGGTCATCAACTGGCCGCCTTGGGCCAGGCCGGTCACCAGGACGGGGCTCAGGTTGGCGCGTGCCGCATAGACGGCCGCCGTGTAACCGGCGGGGCCGGAACCGAGTATCAAAACTTTAGCGTGCGTGGGCGTGGACATGGGCGGGTATCTTTAGGTTAACGCCCAATTATAATGAGCCGCATGCCGCGTATCTCGACTGCTTCCCCGCGCGCCTCGCGCAACACCCGCAACGGGCCTTCGCCGCTACAAACGCGTATCTCCGCGTTGCTGCGTGAAGCCCGCTGGATCCTATTTGCCGCCCTGGCGGCCTGGCTGACTCTGGTGCTGGCCACCTGGAGCGCGTCCGACCCTGGCTGGTCGCACTCGGTGCCAGGCGACGTGGTGCGCAACCACGGCGGCCGCCTGGGCGCCTACCTGGCCGACATCCTGCTCTACCTGTTCGGTTTTTCCGCCTGGTGGTGGGTAATTCTGCTGCTGCACCGGGTTCGCGCGGGCTACCGGCGCCTGGCCAGCCAGCTTAAGGTAACTAACAGTAAGCAACCGGAAGTGCTGCCGCGCGTCCATTGGGAAGAGGGCATCGGCTTCTTCCTGCTGCTGGTGGGGTCGCTGGGCATGGAAGCCCTGCGCCTGTCCAGCCGGGGCACGCACCTGCCCGGCGCGTCCGAAACGGCCAGCGGCGCCGGCGGCGTCATCGGCCACACGCTGGCCGACTTGATCAGCCGCAGCATCGGTTTTACGGGCAGCACGCTGGCCTTTTTGGTCATGCTGGCCATCGGCCTGAGCCTGTTTTTCTCTTTTTCGTGGTTGGCGGTGGCCGAACGCGTGGGCTCCTGGCTGGAAGGCCTGGTGCGCCGCGTCCGTAATTCCTACGCCGCTCGCGAAGACCGCAAGGTCGGCCAGGTGGCCAAGGCCGTGCGTACCGAGCAAGTCGTGGCCAAGCAGGAAAAACTGGTGCACGAACAGCCGGTGCGGATCGAACCCGCCATTACGGTGGTGCCCAAGTCCGAGCGGGTCGAAAAGGAAAAGCAGCAGTCGCTGTTCTTCGCGCCCGCCGGCGGCGCCGAAGGCGACCTGCCCGCGATCAGCCTGCTGGACCCCCCGCTGACCAACCAGGAAACGGTGTCGGCCGAAACCATCGAATTCACCTCGCGTCTGATCGAAAAGAAGCTGGCCGACTTCGGCGTGTCGGTCACCGTGGTGGCGGCGCAGGCCGGCCCGGTCATTACGCGCTACGAAATCGAGCCCGCCACCGGCGTCAAGGGCAGCCAGATCGTCAACCTGGCCAAAGACCTGGCGCGCGCCTTGAGCCTGGTCAGTATCCGGGTGGTGGAAACCATACCCGGCAAAAACCTGATGGGCCTGGAATTGCCCAACCCGCGCCGCCAGATGGTCCGCCTGTCGGAAATCCTGGGGTCGCAGACTTATCACGCCAGCCATTCCGTCGTGACGATGGCGCTGGGCAAGGACATTGCCGGCAACCCGGTCGTGGCCGACCTGGCCAAGATGCCCCACCTGCTGGTGGCGGGTACCACGGGGTCGGGCAAGTCGGTGGGGATCAACGCCATGATCCTGTCCCTGCTGTACAAGGCCGACGCTTCGCACACGCGCCTGATCCTGATTGACCCGAAGATGCTTGAAATGAGCGTCTACGAAGGTATTCCGCATCTGCTGGCGCCGGTTGTCACCGACATGCGCCAGGCCGCCAACGCGCTGAACTGGTGCGTGGGCGAAATGGAAAAGCGCTATCGCCTGATGAGCAAGATGGGCGTGCGCAACCTGGCGGGCTACAACACCAAGATCCGCGACGCCATCAAGCGCGAGGAACCTATCCCGAACCCGTTCTCGCTGACGCCCGACCAGCCCGAGCCGCTGGCGCCGCTGCCCACCATCGTGGTGGTCATCGACGAATTGGCTGACCTGATGATGGTGGTGGGCAAGAAGATCGAAGAACTGATCGCCCGCCTGGCGCAAAAGGCGCGCGCTGCCGGTATCCACCTGATCCTGGCCACGCAGCGCCCCAGCGTGGACGTCATCACCGGCCTGATCAAGGCCAACATCCCGACGCGCATCGCGTTCCAGGTGTCGTCCAAGATCGACTCCCGCACCATTCTTGACCAGATGGGCGCCGAAACCCTGCTGGGCCAGGGCGACATGCTTTACATGCCGCCGGGCACCGGCTTGCCCGTGCGCGTGCACGGCGCGTTCTGCAGCGACGATGAAGTGCACCGCGTGGTGGAAAGCCTGAAGGCACAAGGCGAGCCCAACTACATCGAAGGCCTGCTGGAAGGTGGCGTCGAGGGCGATAACGGCGAAGGCGCCAGCAGCGTCACCGGCATCGGTGGCGACGCGGAATCCGACCCGATGTACGACCAGGCCTGCGAAGTGGTGCTCAAGCATCGCCGCGCGTCGATTTCGCTGGTGCAGCGCCACCTGCGTATCGGTTACAACCGCGCGGCCCGGTTACTGGAGCAGATGGAGCAATCGGGTATGGTGTCGGCGATGCAGTCCAATGGCAATCGCGAGATCCTGGTCCCCGCCGCTGCCGCCGCCCGAGAGGAAGCCTGATGAAGACGTTTCACCGCCTGGCCGTTGTCGCCGCCCTGAGCCTGGCGCCCGCGCTGACGTTCGCCGCCAGCGCGCAAGAGCAGTTGAAGTCGTTCGTGGCCACGGTCACCTCGGCCACCGGTTCGTTCTCGCAATACACCGTGAACAACCAGGGCCGCACGCAGCCTGCCCAGATCGGCGTGTTTTCATTCCAGCGCCCGGGCAAGTTCAAGTGGGCGGTGCAAAAGCCCTATGAACAGCTGGTGGTGTCCGACGGGCGCGTGCTGTTCCAGTTTGACCCCGACCTGGCGCAGGTTACCGAACGCAAGGTGGACGCCGCCATCGGCACGTCGCCGGCCGCGATCCTGTTCGGATCGGGTTCGCTGGAACAGTCGTTTGATGTGTCGGCCTTGCCGTCCAAGGACGGCGTGGACTGGCTGCGCGCCAAGCCGCGCACGGCGGATGCGGGCTTTTCGCGCGTGGACATCGGCATGAAAGACAACCTGCCCGTGCGGGTCGAGCTGCTGGATTCGTTTGGCCAGACGACGCGCGTGGACCTGTCGTCCATTGCCGCCAACCCCAGCCTGCCCGCCAAGGAATTCCAGTTCACCGCGCCCAAGGGCGTGGACATCGTCAAGATGTAAGGCCGCGCCGCGCGCCGGCAGGCGCGTGGCCGGCGATTCACCGCATCAAGGGCGCTTGTACGCCACGCAATCGATTTCCACCTTGGCGTCCACCATCAGGCTGGACTGCACGCAGGCGCGGGCGGGCGGATTTTCACCGAAGTATTCCTTGAACACCTTGTTGAACGACGGGAAATCGCGCGCGTCGTCCAGCCATACGCCGCAGCGCACGACGTGTTCCGGGCCGTAGCCCGCTTCCTTCAAGATGGCCAGCAATTGCTGGATGGCCTTGTGGCATTGCGCCACCGTGCCGCCCTCAATCACTTCCCCGTTTTCCATCGGCACCTGGCCGGATACGTGCAGCCAGCCGTCGGCGGCGACCGCGCGCGCGAACGGCATGTGCGAACCGCCCTGGCCGGTGCCGCCACCGACGCCGTAGCGGGTGATGCCGTTTTGATCGGGGGTGGGAGTGTTGCTCATGGAGGTGCTCCTTAATTCGTAGTGGGCAAGGAAGATTCGGGCAAGGAAATTCAGGCCAAGGCCGAATAGGGCGAGGCCGCCGCGAAGCTGGCGCGCAAATCGCCATTGCGCGGCAGCCAGCGGCCCGCGCGTTCGCCGGTGGCCTGGCCGTGCCGGTAGGACAGCGCGCCGTTGACCCACACGGCCTCGATGCCAGCGGCCGTTTGCACCGGCTCGGCGAAGGTGGCGCGGTCGATGACGGTATCGGGATTGAACAGCACCAGGTCGGCGTGATAGCCCTCGCGCACCAGGCCGCGATCAGCCAGGCCGAAGCGGGCGGCGGAAAGACCGGTCATCTTGTGTACGGCCTGGATCAGCGGCAGCAAACCCACGTCGCGGCTGTAGTGACCCAGCACGCGCGGAAACGCGCCCCACAGGCGCGGGTGCGGCATCGGGTCATTGGGCAGGCCGTCGGACCCCACCATCGTCAATGGATGCGACAGGACGCGGCGCACGTCGTCCTCGTGCATGTTGTGATACACGGCGCCGGCCGGTTGCAGGCGGCGCGCGGCGTCCAGCAAGGACACGCCCCAGTCGGCCGCCACGTCGGCCAGCTTGCGCCGCGCCTGCTCGGGATGCGGCACCGACCACGTGATGTCGATATCGAATTCGTCGGTCACCTGCTTCAAATCCAGCGTGGACGAGCTGGCCGAATACGGATAGCAATCGCAGCCCACATGCTGCATGCGGCCTGCGTTTTCCAACGCGAACAGCACTTCCTTCGTGCGGCCCCAATTGCCCGCGCCCGCGCATTTCAGGTGCGACACCACCACCGGCACGCGCGCGTGCCCGGCAATGTCGAAAGCTTCCTGCATGGCATCCAGAATGGCGGCGAACTCGGAACGCAGGTGCGTGGTGTACAGCGCGCCGAATTCATCCAGGGCTTCGGCCAGCAACTTGACTTCAGCGGTGTCGGCTTCAATGGCGGACGCATAGGCCAGGCCGGTGCTCAGGCCGATGGCGCCGTGCGCCAGCGCATCGCGCAGCTGTTCGCGCATGGCCAGCACTTCGTCGCGCGTGGCGACGCGGTCCAGGCGGTCCATGTGGTTGCTGCGCAGGGCGGTATGGCCGACCAGCGCGGCCACGTTCACGGCCGGACGCGCCGCTTCGATGGCGCGCGTGTAGTCGCTGAACGAGGGGTAGTTGAAGTCTTCACGGCCACCCAGCAGGTTCATCGGATCCGGCGGGTCGGCGCGCAGCGACACGGGCGAGGCGCTGATGCCGCAGTTGCCCACCACCACGGTGGTCACGCCCTGCGACAGCTTGGGCAACATGCCCGGAGTGCGGATCACGTTGGTGTCGTCGTGCGTGTGCACGTCGATGAAGCCGGGCGCCAGCGCCAGGTCGGTGCCATCGATGATCTGGCGTGCCTGCGCGCCCGGCAAGGCGCCGATGGCTGCGATGCGGCCGTCGGCCAGCGCAACGCTGGCGCGGTACTCGGGGCCGCCGGTGCCGTCCAGGATACGGACGTTGCCGATAAGGGTGTCGTACATCTTGGGTTCCAGGTTCAATCGCCCAGCGGCAAGCGGTTGGGGCCACCACGGTGTTCGTCCAGCGCCAGCTTGATGCGGCGCAGGCGTTCGCGGTTTTCCTCTTGGTTCAGCATGGCCAGTTCGGTGGACAGCAAGTCGATGGCCAGCATCATCGCGTAGCGCGATGCCGAGGGTTTGTAGATGAAGTCGGTTTCGTCCGTGCGGATGGGCAGCACCACATCGGCCAGCTTGGCCAGTTCGGACGTGGCGTCGGTGATGGCGACGATGCGGGCGCGATACTGCTTCACGATGCGGGCCGCGCCAAGGATTTCCGGCGTCAGGCCCGACGCCGACAACACCAGCACGGCGTCGTGCTCGGTAAGCGTGGCGGCCACCATGCGCAGCAGCACGGCATCGCTGTACACCGCGATGGGGTAGCCCAGCCGCACCAGCCGCGACTGCACTTCCTGCGCCAGCACGGCCGACGCGCCGCCCATGCCGAACACGTAGATCATCCGCGCGCCGTCCACGATGGATGCCGCCTGTTCGAATAGCGGTTCGGTGAACGTGGGCAGATGCGCGCGCAAGGTGCTTTCGATGTCGGCGTAGATGCGTGCGTAAAAGGTGCTTTCCTCGGCCGGCGCGCTGGGGTCCAGAAAGCGGCTGCCCACCGTGCTGGCCTGCGCCAGTTTCATTTTCAGGTCACGCGTGTCGTCGCAGCCCACGGTGCGCGCAAAGCGCGAAATCGTGGCGATGCTGACCCCGGCCTTGGTGGCCAGCTGGTCGACGGTGGCGCTGGCGCCCCAGATGATGTCGTCAAGAATGGCGTCGGCCACCTTGCGTTCGGTCACGCTCAATGCGTCCCGCCGACTGCGTATCTGGAAGACGATGTCGCGGATGATGTCCATGTGGGGTTTCCTGGGTCTGATCGGGTCGTGCAATGCGCTAGGCCGCCAGCTCGGGGGCGTCCAGGCGCGAACAGGCCACGAAGTGGCCCGCGCCCACCTGGACGGCTTGCGCCTCGATGGTGGCGCAGGCGTCGATCGCGTGGGGGCAGCGCGTGCGGAACACGCAGCCGGACGGCGGATTGACCGGGCTGGGGATATCGCCCTTGAGCAGAATACGCGATCGCGGGGCGCGCGGATCCGGCACGGGCGCGGCCGACAGCAGTGCGCGAGTATAGGGGTGGCGCGGCCGTGCATAGACTTCGCTGGTCGGCCCGCGTTCCATCACGCGGCCCAAGTACATGACGACGACTTCATCGCACAGGTAATCCACCACGGCCAGGTCGTGCGCCACGAACAGCATGGTCAGGCCCAGGTCGCGTTGCAGGTCTTGCAGCAGGTTAAGCACCTGCGCCTGCACGGATACGTCCAGCGCCGACACCGGCTCGTCCGCCACGATGAAATCGGGTTCAACGGCCAGCGCGCGTGCGATGCCGATGCGCTGGCGCTGTCCGCCCGAGAATTCATGCGGGTAGCGGCGGCTGTGGTCCGCGTTCAGGCCCACGCGTTCCAGCAGTTCGCCGATGCGCGCGGCGCGGCGATGTTGCGCCAGCTTGTGCGTGTCCAGCGCTTCGCCCAGGATCTCGGCCACCGTCATGCGGGGGTTGAGGCTGGCGTACGGGTCCTGGAACACAATCTGCATGCGGCGGCGCCACGGCAGCATCTGCTTTTCATTTAGATGCGTGATGTCGGTGCCGTCAAACAGCAGGCGGCCGGCGGTGGGCTTGAACAGGCGCAGCAACGCGCGGCCCGTCGTGGTCTTGCCCGAGCCCGATTCGCCGACCAGGCCGACGATGGTGTTGCGCGGCACATCGAAGCTGACGCCATCCACGGCACGCACGACCGGCGCATTACGGGCTTGCGACGTGGGAAAGTGGACCTTCAGGTCTTCAATGCGGACCAGCGGGTCTTGGGCCCGCACGGTGGCTTGGGGGCTAGTCATATCGGATTCACCTTGATGCAGCGCGCGCGGTGTTCCGCTTGCACCGCAACCAGTTCGGGCACGGCGGCGCGGCAATCGTCCGCCGCCAGTTCGCAACGCGGGGCGAAGGTGCAGCCGGCGGGCAGCGACAGCACGCTGGGTACGTTGCCGGGAATGGCGCGCAGCCGTTCGCCCGAAGCCAATAGCGCGGCCGTGGGCAGGCAGGACAAGAGGCCGCGGGTGTACGGGTGCGTGGGTTTTTCGAACAGGTCGTAGACACCCGCGTCTTCCACCACGCGGCCGGCGTACATGACGGCGACGCGGTGCGCGATTTCCGCCACCACGCCCAGGTTGTGCGTGATGAACAGGATGCTCATGTTCATTTCTTTTTGCAGGCGGCGCAGCAGGTCCAGAATCTGCGCCTGCACCGTCACGTCCAACGCGGTGGTGGGCTCGTCGGCGATCAGTACCGCCGGGTTGCAGGCCAGCGCCAGGGCGATCATCACGCGTTGCCGCATGCCGCCCGACATCTGGTGCGGATATTCGTTGACGCGCCGGTCGGCGGCCGGGATCTCCACGCGTTCCAGCATTTCGCGGGCGCGGCGGATGGCCGACGCGTACGAGCCGCCTTCGTGCTGCAACACGGCTTCGGCGATCTGGTCGCCCACCGTGTACAGCGGGTTCAGGCTGGTCATGGGTTCCTGGAAGATCATGGCGATTTCGGCGCCGCGTATCTTCTGCAGGGTGGCGGACGAAGCGCGTGCCAGGTCATGCTGCACGCCCTGGCGGTCGCGAAACAGGATCTTGCCCGCTTCGATGCGGCCCGCTGGTTTGGGCAACAGCCCCATGATGGACAGGCTGGTCACGGATTTTCCGGAACCGGATTCGCCTACGATGGCCAGCGTTTCACCGCGCGCCAGATCAAAGGTGACGCCGTCCACGGACTTGGCGATGCCGTCGCGGCTGTGGAACCAGGTCTTGAGCCCTTCCACGGACAGCACGACGTCTCGGTTGCTTGACGTCATGATTACAGCTCCTTGCGCAGGCGCGGGTCGAGTACGTCGCGCAGCCCGTCGCCCACCAATTGCAGCGACAGCACGGACAGCACGATGGCGATGCCGGGGAAAATCATGATCCAGTCCGCCGACCCCATGTATTGCTGGCCGGCGTTGATCATGGTGCCCCAGGTGGGGATGTCGGGCGAAACGCCCACGCCCAGGAACGACAGGCCGGCTTCGGCCAGAATCGCGTAGGCGAAGATGAACGTGCCTTGCACCAGAATGGGCGACACCAGGTTGCGCAGCACGTGCACGGTGACGATGCGCCACGTGGGCACGCCCAGCGCGCGGGCGGCTTCCACGAACGGCAATTCACGGATCACCAGCGTGGAGGCGCGCACGATGCGGGCCAGGCGGGGCGTGTAGACGATGCCCAGCGCAATCACTACGTTGATCAGCGAGGGGCCCAGCGCGGCCACCAGCGAAATGGCCAGCAGGATGTCGGGAAACGCCATCATGGCGTCGATCAGCCGCGAGACAAACTTGTCGGCCGAGCGGAAGAAGCCGGCGATCAGCCCCAGCGCGATGCCCAGCACGCTGGACACGATCACGACCGAAAAGCCCACCATCAGCGAGAGGCGGCCGCCGTAGATGACGCGGCTGAAGACGTCGCGGCCAAAGTCGTCGGTGCCGAACCAGTGCGCGGCGCCCGGCGCCTTCAGCCGGTTCATGATGGACAGCTTGAAGGGATCGTAGGGGCTTACCCACGGCGCCAGCAGCGCGGCGGCCACCAGCACGATGATGACGATCAGACTCAGCAGCACGGTCTTGCGCGACACCAGCAGGCGCAGCACCTGCCAGCGGTCGGCGCCGCCGGCGGATTGGGGGGAAGTTGCAATAGCCATATCAGTAGCGCACCCGGGGGTCGACCAGCAGGTAGAGCAGGTCGATGATCAGGTTGATCAGGACGTAGATGGCCGCGATGATCAGCAGCGCGCCCTGGATGACGGGGTAGTCGCGGCGCAGCACCGCCGACACCACCAGACTGCCCACGCCGGGCAGGCCGAACACGGTCTCGGTCACGACCGCGCCGCTGATCAAGAGCGCGGTGGTCAGGCCCAGCACGGTCAGGATGGGAATCAGCGCGTTGCGCACGGCGTGCTTCAGGATGACCTTGCTTTCCGGCAGGCCCTTGGCACGCGCGGTGCGCACGTAATCGTCGCGCAGTACGTCCAGCATGCTGGCGCGGATAAAGCGGGTGATCAGCGCCGAGTTGACCAGGCCCAGCACCACGGCGGGCAGGATCAGGTGCGACAGGCGAGTGGCCAGCGAGGCGTCCGGGCCGCCATAGCCCGACACCGGCAGCCAGCCCAGCTTCACCGAGAAAATCTGCATCAACAGCAGGCCCAGCCAGAAGCTGGGCACGCTGGAGGTAAACATCGAGAACGACAGCACCGACTGGTCCAGCGTGGTGCCGCGTTTGACCGCCGACAGGATGCCGACCGGCAGCGCGATGGCGCTGGCAATCAGCAGCGACATCAGCGTCAGCAAAATAGTGGGCTCGGCACGGTCAGCCAGCGCCGACAGCACGGGCTTGTTCATGAAGATGGACTGGCCCAGGTCGCCTTGCACCAGCTTGCCCAGCCACGATACGTATTGCAGCGCCATGGGCTGGTCCAGCCCCAGTTGCGCGCGCAGCGCGGCGATGTCCTGCTGGCTGGCCTGTGGCCCAAGCATCACGGCCGCCGGATCGCCGGGTGTGACGCGAATGATGACGAACACGATGGTCGCGACGATAAACATCACGGCCACCAGCCCGACCAGCCGGTTCAAAAGATAACGCAACACGATAGAGTCCTAGAAAAGCGGCAATCAGTGCACGCGGAGCGAAAGACGGCTTGGGGCGCGGCAGGCGGCGGGATCATTCACCGCCTGGCCGCGCGTTTCCCTACTTACTTGGCGCTTTTCCAGGCGTTCCAGAAGTACGGCCACGGAGCGGGCTGCGTGCCTTGCAACGACGGCGAGCGCGCGGCCTGGGCGTTGAAGTCGCCCACCTTCACGAAGGGGATTTCGTCATACACGGCCTGCTGCACGTCGGCCCAGCGCTTGATGCGTTCTTCCTGCGTGCGCGCCTGGTTGAAGGCGTCCATCACCTGCGCGCGGCGCGGCGTGTCCCACCAGCCGGGGGCGTCCTTGGACGGGAAATCGATCAGCGCGGGTTCGGGCAGGAACACGCTGTGGGTAATGAAGATGTCCCACACGGCGGGGTCCTGGCGGCGCTGCGTCAGCGTGGCCCAGTCCACCACCTGCATGTCCACCGTGAAGCCGGCGGCCTTCAGGTATTCCGCGGCCACCAGCGCCATCTTGTAATGGAATTCGTACTGCTGGCTGGTCAGGATGCGGATCTTCTTGTCGGCCACGTTGGCGCCGTCAAGCAGCTTCTTGGCGGCGGCGGCATCACCCTTGTTGTAGACCTTGCCGCCCAGCGACGTGGCCCACGGGTAGCCTTCCGGATACAGGTCGCCGTTCAGCTTGTAGAAGTCCTTGTTGCCGAAGGCGGCGAACAGCATGTCTTCTTCATTCAGCGCCAGCTGCACGGCCTGGCGCACCGCCAGGTTGGACATGATGCCTTGCTTGGTGTTGAGCACCAGGCGCGGCCAGCCGAAAGGCTTGAGCATCACCGGGTCGGAACGGCCACCCTTGAGCTTGGCCAGCGCTTCCACCGGCAACGAGTCGACGTAGTCGAACTGGCCGGCGGCGGCGGCTTCGGAACGCGTGTTGGCGTTGCTGACCGGCACAAAGCGGATTTCGTCCAGGTACTGCTTGCGCGCGCCGCCGTAGCCGTCGGGCTCGCCGTCGCGTTGCTTGTAGCCGTCAAAGCGCACCAACTGGATGTACTGGTCGGGCACGCGGGCCTTCAACTGGTACGGACCCGTGCCGACGATTTCGGTCAGCACCGGCGCAATCTTGCCCTTGGGCATGATGACGGCGGCGGCGTTGTTCATGGCCAGCAGCGCGGTCAGCGGCGCGTAGGGCTGCTTGAGCGTGATGCGGATGGTGTTGGCGTCGGGCGCCTCGATGCTGCTGATGACGTTGGCCGCGCCCTTGCCGCGCGTGGCGGTTTCGGTCCAGCGCTTCAAGGACGCCAGCACGTCGGACGAGTCCATCTTCGAGCCGTCATGGAACGTGATGCCCTGGCGCAGCGCAATCGTGTAGACCAGGCCGTCGGGCGTGACGTCGGGCATCTTCTCCGCCAACAGCGGGGTCAGGTTCCACTTGGCGTCGAAGGTGTAGAGCGTTTCGAAGAAATGCTGCGTCAGGATGCCGACCAGATCCGCCGTGCTGGTCATCGGGTCCAGCGTGGGCGGTTCACCGATGGTGGCGACGGAAATCGTGCCCCCCTTGACCGGCGTGGCACTCAGGGCGGGGGAGGTCATTGCGGTCAAGCCAATTGCGCCGGCCGCGAGCAGGCTGGTCAGCCCACTGCCTCGCCGGGAGGGTCGGAAGTTCATGATTCTCTCTCCAGAGGGTCAAAAACAAACAGGTTGTCGCGTGTGATCGGATTCGCGCCGGGATCCCGGTCGTCGTGCAGCAGCCCCCTTGGGCCAGGCGCTTGCGGCGGGCTAGGGGGCGTTCAGAAGAAGGTTTCGGCTACGTCGGTGACGCGGTACTGCTCGTCCACCAACAACACCTGGCGCCACTTGTCGAACGTCAGGCAGGGGTGGGAAATGTCGAAGGCGATCATGTCGCCGACCTGGATGTCGTCGCCGTCGGCGATCTGCATGAAGGCATGCTGGTCCATCATGGCGGTCAGCTTCCACGCCTGGGGCGCGGCGCTGGGGGCGTTTTGGCCCGGCGTGGCGTCGCCCGGCGAGGCGTCGCCCGGCGTGGCGTCGCCCGGCGTGGCGTCGCTCGGCCTGACGCGGCCCGGCCGATAATGCAGCGCGGGCGTGGGCAGGCCGGCGTCGAAAGCGGCATCGCGCTTGCCCAGCGCAATGATGGCGCGGCCTGGTTCGGGCAGCGACTGCACATAGGCCCAGACTTGCAAGGCGGGCAGCAGGCCCGGTTCCATTTTTTGCGCGACGGGGTTGTGGGCGTTGATGCGTTCAGCGGCGGACCGGTAGACGCCCACGTCGTGCGACAAATAGCAGCCGGGGCGCAGGATCACTTCCAGCGGCGCGCCAATATCCAGCTGCGAGAATTCTTCGGCCACCACATCGAACCAGGCCGAGCCCGCGCCGGAAATAATGGCGGGGCCGTTCTTGCGCAGACGGCCGGCCGTGGCCAGTCCGCGCAGCGCGTCGGTGGCGCGGCGCAGGAACGCGCGGATCGCGCCTTCTTCCTGCAACACGCCTTCATAGACTTCAATGCCCGCCAGCGCCAGGCTGGGCCAACGGCCAATTTCGTCGATCACCGCTTGCAACTGCGCATCATCGCGCACGCCGGTGCGTCCGCCCGTGGGACCAAGCTCGATCAGCACAGGCAAAGTCAGGCTCTGTTCGGCAAAGAACTGGCCTAGCTGGGCGGCGTTGGCGGGGGAATCGACGATGCAGAAGTAGGTGAACGCCGGATCTTGCAACAGGCGCGCGATGATGGCCATGTTGGCGCGGCCCACCAATTGGTTGGCCATCAGCACGCGGCGGATGCCGTGCTGGTACGCGGCCAGCACCTGCGGCGCGGTCGCCAGCGTGATGCCCCATGCGCCGTTGTCGATCTGGCGCTTGAACAGCGCCGGGCTCATGGTGGTCTTGCCGTGGGGCGCCAGCTTGACGTGGTACGCCTCCATGAACTGCTGCATCCATTGCAGGTTGTGGCGCACGCGCGCTTCGTACAACACGGCCACGGGCAGGCTGACGTCTTCGTCCAGCAGGTTCCAGTTCAGGGCGGCCACACCGGCCGTCGTACAGGACTCGGGGAACGCGCCCAGGCCTTTGCCGTTCACATCCAACAGGGCTGCGGGGGAAGAGGAATGGATCATGGCGGCGCGCTCGTTATGGAAAATATTTACGTGGAAATGCTTTTTTTTCATTATCGTGAAAGAAATTTACAAAGGCAGCTAGGACTTACCCGTACGGTGCCGGCCGGCCGAGTTGGCGCGACAATAGGAAATTCGCGAAAAAAACGCGCTCCATGAAGGAATAGCCATGTTGAAAGTTGCCTTGGGCCAGTTCGCCGTCAGCCGTGTCTGGGAAGAGAACGCGCAGGTCTGCATCGACCTGATGGAGCGGGCCAGCGCGGGCGGCGCCGGTCTGCTGGTCTTGCCCGAAGGCATCCTGGCGCGCGACATCACCGACCCGCAAATCGTGCTGAAAGCCGCGCAGTCGCTGGATGGCCCGTTCATGACGCGCCTGCTGGAGGCCAGCCGGGGCTCGTCGCTGGCGACCATGATGTGCGTGCACGTGCCGACCGGCGAAGGCCGGGTCTGGAACACGCTGGTCACGGTGCAGGACGGGCGCATCGTGTCGCAATACCGCAAGCTGCACCTGTACGACGCCTTCACGATGAAGGAATCCACCAACGTCACGCCGGGCACCGAGATCCCCCCGTTGCTGGACATCGCCGGCCTGCGCGTCGGCCTGATGACCTGCTATGACGTGCGCTTTCCCGAACTGGCGCGCCGCTTGGCGCTGGATGGCGCCGACCTCCTGGTGCTACCCGCCGCCTGGGTGCGCGGGCCGCTCAAGGAAATGCACTGGGAGGTGCTGGTCACGGCCCGTGCGCTGGAGAACACCTGCTACGTGGCGGCCACGGGCGAATGCGGCGAACGCAATATTGGGTGCAGCATGGTGGTGGACCCGCTGGGCGTGGTGACGGCGCGCGCGGGCGAAGCGCCGGCGCTGGTGTTTGCCGACATCGACCCCGAGCGCCTGGCGCATGCCCGCAAGGTGCTGCCGGTGCTGGCCAACCGCCGCTTCGGCCCGCCCGAACTGGCCTAGGCGCCCCGGGGCCAGACGGTCCAATGTGTGGTCCGGCGTGCGCTCCGGGGGCGCCCGGAAAGGGCGCGGCGGTCATGGTGTAATGCTGACTTGATCTTCTTGCCGTCTTCCCCCATCTGCTGCCAATGAGCAACGATCTCTTCGCGGCCGATCCTGCGCATCGGCCCTATGTGCCCCTGGCCGAGCGCCTGCGCCCGCGCACGTTGTCCGACGTGGTCGGGCAGTCGCACCTGCTGGGGCCCGACAAGCCCCTGCGCGTGGCCTTTGAATCCGGTCGCCCGCATTCCATGATTTTCTGGGGGCCGCCCGGCGTGGGTAAGACCACGCTGGCGCGCCTGATGGCCGACGGTTTCGACGCGCAATTCATCGCCATTTCGGCGGTGCTGGGCGGCGTCAAGGACATTCGCGAAGCGGTCACGGTGGCGCAAGTGGCGCAAGGCCAGGGCCGCCGCACCATCCTCTTTGTTGACGAGGTGCACCGCTTCAACAAGGCCCAGCAGGACGCCTTCTTGCCCTATGTGGAAAGCGGGCTGTTCACCTTCATCGGCGCTACAACCGAAAACCCCTCGTTCGAAGTCAATTCGGCGCTGTTGTCCCGTGCCCGGGTGTACGTGCTGCAATCGCTGTCGCCCGAGGAATTGCAGCAGCTGGTCGACCGCGCCGTGCACGCGCTGAACGAAGGGCTGGACGACGGCGACGCCGCCATCCGCATCGAACCCGACGCGCGCGAGCAACTGGCCGCCTGGGCCGACGGCGATGCGCGACGGCTGATCAGCGCGGTGGAAGTGGTGGCGGAATCGGCGCAGTCGGCAGGTCGCGACACGGTGGACGCCGCCTGGCTGGAAATATCCCTGTCGCAAAACCTGCGCCGTTTCGACAAGGGTGGCGACGCGTTCTACGACCAGATCAGCGCCTTGCACAAGTCGGTGCGCGGCTCAAATCCCGATGCCGCGCTGTATTGGTTCTGCCGCATGATCGACGGCGGCGCCGATCCCAAATACCTGTCGCGGCGCCTGGTTCGCATGGCGGTCGAGGACATCGGCCTGGCCGACCCGCGCGCCACCGACCTGGCCGTGAACGGCGCCGACATCTACGAACGCCTGGGCTCGCCCGAGGGCGAGCTGGCGCTGGCGCAAGCCGTGGTCTACATGGCCTGCGCGGCCAAATCCAACGCCGTCTACAACGCCTACAACCAGGCGCGCCAATTCGCGGCGGAACACGGCAGCGCGCCGGTGCCGATCCACCTGCGCAACGCGCCGACCAAGCTGATGAAGCAACTGGGCCATGGCAAGGCCTATCGCTATGCCCACGACGAGCCACACGGCTACGCCGCGGGCGAACAATATTTCCCTGACGGACTCAAGCCTTCCTTCTACCGGCCGACCGATCGCGGCCTGGAGGCTAAAATCCAGCAAAAGTTGGCATTTCTGCGCGAGCTGGACGCGCAGGAACGCGCCAAGAACCGGTAACGGGCCCCGGCCCGCCGCCTTCACCCAACCTCAACCGACATCAACATGCTAGACCCGATACTGCTGCGCAAAGACCTGCAAACCGTCGTCGACCGCCTCAAGAGCCGTGGCGTGTCCTTCGACACGGAACGGTTCAACGACCTGGAGTCCCGCCGCAAGGCCGTCCAGACCGAAACCGAGTCCCTGCAAGCCCGCCGCAACGCGCTGGCCAAGCAGATCGGTCAGTTGAAGGCCAAGGGCGAAGACGCCAGCGCCGTCATGGCCGAATCGCAGGCCGTGCCCGTTCGCCTGAAGCAGCTGGAAGAAGAGCTGGCGGCCTTGCAGGCCCCGCTGAACGACCTGCTGATGTCGGTGCCCAACCTGCCGCACGCCAGCGTGCCGCTGGGCGAATCCGCCGACGACAACGTCGAAGTGCGCCGTTGGCTGCCCGGCGCCGCCGGTGCGGACGGCAACCCGCCCGCCCTGGCGTTCGAAGCGCGCGACCACGTCGCCATTGGCGAGCCGCTGGGCCTGGATTTCGACATGGCCGCCAAGCTGTCGGGCGCGCGCTTCTCGTTCATGCGCGGCCCCATTGCGCGCCTGCACCGCGCGCTGTCCCAGTTCATGCTGGACCTGCAAACGGGCACGCACGGCTACACCGAGTGCTATACGCCTTACATCGTCAACGCCTCCACCTTGTACGGCACGGGCCAGCTGCCCAAGTTCAAGGACGACATGTTCGCCGTGTCCAAGGGCGGTGGCGATGACGACCCCAAGGTCGATGCCGCCGGCAACCCCTATGTGCGTGAAGACCAATACCTGATCTCCACGTCGGAAATCACGCTGACCAGCGTCGCGCGCGACACCATCCAGGCCGCCGCCGACCTGCCTTTGAAGCTGACGGCGCACACGCCTTGCTTCCGTTCGGAAGCCGGCAGCGGCGGCCGCGACACGCGCGGCATGATCCGCCAGCATCAGTTCGACAAGGTTGAAATGGTGCAGATCACGCAGCCGGATCAATCGTACGAAGCGCTGGAAGACATGGTTGGCCACGCCGAACGCGTGCTGCAATTGCTGGGCCTGCCGTATCGCGTCATGCTGCTGTGCACGGGCGATATGGGTTTTGGTTCGGCCAAAACCTATGACCTGGAAGTGTGGTTGCCCGCGCAAAATACCTGGCGCGAGATTTCGTCGGTGTCCAATTGCGAAACGTTCCAGGCTCGCCGCATGCAGGCTCGTTTCCGCAATGCACAGGGCAAACCGGAATTCGTGCACACGCTTAATGGATCGGGCCTTGCCGTGGGCCGCGCGCTGGTGGCCGTGCTGGAAAACCATCAACAAGCCGACGGCAGCGTATTAATTCCGGAACCGCTGCAAGCTTATATGGGCGGTTTGACGGTACTGAAACCCTGATGCGCATTACGTCTATCGGCCATTTGGCGGATAAGAAAACGGAGCCTGGCGGCTCCGTTTTTTTTTATCATAGCGACACATTGCTGTCTTTTTTACTCATTATCATCACAGTGTGAGTGCATGAATTTGATGTGAGCAATTGTGTATTTCTAATATAAGGGCCGGATAGTTGCGGCACAATACACCCGCGTTCTTCACGCTTCATTCACTTATATAACAAGGAGTTGTCCATGACTTCAAGAATGATTGGAGATTTTCGTGTGAGATGCTCTGTCGCTCGCGAAGACGAGCAGGGCTACCGAGTGCAGATATGGACCCGCCGAGTCGGCGGAACCGCGCCGGAAAAATGCTGGACGGTACCCGGACAGGCGCCGTTTTCGGATTTGCACGAAGCAGAGCAGGAAAGCCGTCAGTTGTTCCAAGAAATCAATGGTGTGCGTTTTAACGGTGAGCCGGAGTTTGCCCATGCGTCCGCATAATGGTTGGTGGCGCGCGTCCAGTGCGCCGCGCAGATGGATTGATCTTGTACAGGAATCGCCGCGTTGGGTGGATGGAAAGCCCGCGCCGGTATCGCAAAAATCCGCCTTGGTGGCGGAAAAACCGCTACGAGCCCCCGCGGCTTAATAGGCATCCACCGGGACACCGGACATTGTCCCCACGGAAAAAAGGCCACTCATTTGAGTGGCCTTCGTATTTATCGGCGCCAATCTCCATGGCCCTTGCCATGGCCGTGCCCGTCACGATAATAGCCAGGGCCCGGACCGTAGTAGCGCGGGGGCGGACCGCCGCGCCAGTGGGGGCCGCCGCGGTAATAAACCGGGGCGGGGTAAACCACCGGGGGCGCCACGTAGACGGGAGGCGGACGGTAGTAAACCGGGGGCGGCGGGGCCACGTAAACGGGAGCGGGGGCAACGTATACCGGCGCGGGATACACCACACCCGGCACGCCGATGGAAATACCCACGTCCACTCGGGCCAAGGCCACGCTGGAGATCAGCAGACCTGCGGCACCCACACCAGCAATAAGCCACTTTTTCATGTTGCACCTGCCTGCTGCACGACACAGCAAAGTTATTTGACGCCCCTATTTTCGGGCTTTTCGGCCGCGTATTCGTAAGCGCCCCAAGCGCAATAGCGACAATCCGCAACCGTCCCCCGTCACAAGGCTCGGATCGTGCTGCGATGCGGGACTAGTGCTTCTGCTCTGGTAGGCCCAGATCTGAAATCGATTGAAATGAAGTGGAATGCGATGAAGTCACCGGGGGTCGTTACACCCGGTCACCATCCGCCGGGGGCGGCGTGGCGACATCGCTACAGCGTTTGGGTGCGCCGGTATTCCACGACCCAGACCCAGGGGTTGGCGGCCCAGGCATGCGAGCCATAGCGCTCACACCACATCAATGCAAACGCTGTTTGAAGAGGAACGCCGGGCAATAACGCCGACGCTTGGTAAATCGCTTCGGTGCCTTCGGCCCGGGCGTCGGCTTCGGTCAGGGTTTGCAGCCGTTGAATGCGCACGCCTACTACCAATGCGTGCGCAAACGGGTTGCCCGCTTCGTCGCTCAGGACGATGCTTTCACCGGATTTCCCAAAGGGGCATCTGACCCAGCTGGAAGTGCGGCGTAATTCGGTGGGGTTATCGCGATCAGGGCCCATTGCAACCCAGCGCCCGGCGTCGGCCGCGTCCGCGTACCAAGCCGTTGTGAGCTTGGTGGGCTGCGGTTTCAGGATGCGTCGGCTCTGCACTTTCGTGCCCGCCAGAACGGCTTGCTTGTGCGGCTCGCTGAATTGAAGTGACTGCCTTTTCATGCGCTCGCTGTTCTCCTATCTACCAACGTCCGCGGATTCCAAGTGCCGCAGCGTGACACATGCACCAGCTTATTCAGATCAGGATCACGCAGTATGACGTGTCGTGTTCGCGCTGTCAGGCAAGCTTTGTATTAGTGTTGTCTTTTTGTCTTGTGGCGTTGTTTGTATACTCGAGCAATGACTACTGACCTGCATAATCTCAAGCCCGGGTACTACTGGTACACCATGGCCAATGACCCGCTGGCCGTTATCCACATTCATGAAGACGGTGGCGCATCGCTCATGGGTTCGGACTATCGCATCGGCGCCGAAGGCGTTGCCGACATGGTCCGCCAAGGCGAACGCTTTTTCTGGATCGAACCGCCGCAAGTCTGAGCATTCAGGCTGATACGGCCGGCCCCTCGGGCCGGCCGCTTTCGTTTGTCCGGGAACATCCATGACCGACCTCTTGTTGAAGAACGTCCGCGTGTCGGCGGCCGAAACCGTCGACGTGCAAGTGCGCAACGGGCGCATCCTTCAGATCGGTACCGCCGTGCACTCGCCGGCCGACGTGCTGGTCGAGGAGGGCGGCGGCGCGTTGTTGTTGCCGGGCCTGATAGAAGGGCATACCCATCTGGACAAGACGACCTGGGATTCCCCCTGGTACGTCAACGAAGTTGGCCCGCTGCTGACCGACCGTATCGATAACGAACGCGCCTGGCGCGCCAGTTCGGGTCATGATGCCGCCAGCCATGCGCGCGCGCTGGCGCTGGCGTTTTTGCGTGAAGGCACCACCCGCATCCGCAGCCATGTCGATGTCGACACCGACGCGGGCCTGCGCCATCTGGACGGCGTGCATGCCACCCGCGACGAACTCGCGGGCCGCATTGAAATCCAGACCGTGGCATTTCCGCAGTCGGGCCTGCTGGTACGCCCCGGCACCGCGCAACTGCTGGATCAGGCGCTGGCGCAGGGGGCCGATGTGCTGGGTGGGCTGGACCCGTCCGCCATTGACCGCGACCCCGCCCAATCCCTGGATGTGCTGTTCGGCCTGGCCAACAAGCATGGCAAGCCGGTAGACATCCATTTGCACGAGCCCGGCGAGTTGGGCGCTTTTACGTTGGACCTGATCCTGGACCGCGTGCAGGCGCTGGGCATGCAGGGCAAGGTGGTGATCAGCCATGCGTTTTGCCTGGGGGGCGTGGACGCCAAGCGACTGGACGGCTTGCTGAAACGACTGGCCACGCTGGACGTTGCGCTGCTGACCACCGCGCCGCCATCGCGGCCCGTGCCGCCCGTGCGCGCTTGCCGTGAGGCGGGCGTCACGATCTTCGGCGGCAACGATGGCATTCGCGACACCTGGACGCCCTACGGCAGCCCCGACATGTTGGCGCGCGCCATGATGATCGGCCTGCGCAACGACCTGCGGCGCGACGACGAAGTGGACTGGGCGTTTGATTGCGTCAGCGGCGCCGCCGCCCGCGCCTGTGGTTTCGAGGGCTATGGCCTGACGCCGGGCGCGCGCGCCGACCTGGTGCTGGTCGACGCCAGCTGCGTGGCCGAAGCGGTCGTCACGCGCAAGCCGCGCCGCCTCGTCATATCCGGCGGCGTCATCGTGGCGCGTAACGGCCAGGACGCCATCGCCTAGCCGCGCGTCAGGCCCAGCTGCGTTTCAGTCAACGCCGCGAAGGCCCGCATCAACTCCGACCGCACGCCGGCGCGCTGCCAGATCGCACCCACCGTGCGCATGGGGCAGGGCGCGGGCAGGGGCCAGCGCTTGACCCGCGCCACGGGCTCGCCCATCACCGCCCAATCAGGCAGCACCGCCACGCCCAGGCCCTCGGCCACCAGCTTGGCGATGGAGTCGATACCATCCAGTTCGAACCGTACATGCGGCCGCAAATTGCGCGCGCGCAGGTAATCGTCGGCCATCTTGCCGCCCACCACGCTGCGGTCATAGCAGATGTACGGTTCGCGCGCGATCACCGCAAGCGGGTCGCGCACCTTCATGCCGGCGGGCGTCACCAGCACCAGCGGTTCGTGCCGCAGGTCGCGCCATTCGCAGGTCTTGGGCAGGGAGAACAGCGGGTGCACCAGCAGCGCGCCATCGAGTTCGCCGGACAGTACCTTGCTGTAAAGCAGCGTGGTGGGCGCGGGCTCTATGTAGATCTCGATATGCGGGTGGCGCGCCACCCAGGTCCGCAGCACGGGCGGCATGATGCCGGTTAGCGCGGTGGGCGTGGCGCCCAGCCGCAAGGGGCCGGCGGGCAGCTCGGTGTCGCTGGCCGCCGAACGCAGGTCGCGCACGTCGCGCAGGATATGGCGGGCGCGCTCAAGAATGCGCAGGCCGGCGGGCGTGGGCTTGACGGTGCGGCCCGAGCGGGCAATCAGCGCGCTGCCAACATCCCCTTCCAGCGCGCGCAAGCGCTGCTGCACGGTGGCCGGCGTCAGGCCTTGATGGCGCGCGGCCTGCGCGATGGAGCCTAGTTCCACCACATGCACATAGGTTTGTAGAAAGCGCGAGTCCACGGCGATTGCGCCCCTTTTGAAAGATGGTTTTTCCGTATTCTAAAGATGGATGAAGATAATTGTTGTTTTCTTTGACGGCGGCAAGAATACGTTCAACCCCAGCCGCCCGCGCGCATCAGGCCACGGCGCGGCATGTTGGAAACCCGCCATCAAGGAGCTTGCCGTGCCCATTATTGAATCCATCGACGTTTGCGCCGCCGCCGTGCCGCTGGACAAAGTCACGTCGTTTTCAAACCGCAGCGTATCCACCCGCCACTACGGCCTGGTCAAGGTTCGTTCCGCCGACGGCGTCGAGGGCATCGGCTTTTGCTATGTGGGCAGCGCCGGCGGCGCCATCTTCGAAGCGGCCGTGCAAAGCCTGTTGGCGCCCGTGCTGCTGGGCCGCGATTCGCATGCCGTTGAAGGCCTGTGGCAGGCCATGTACCAAGAGGCGCTGCTGCAAGGCCGCCAGGGCACGGTGATGCGCGCGTTGAGTGCACTGGACATCGCGCTGTGGGACTTGAACGCCAAGACGGCCGGGTTGCCGCTGCACAAATTCCTGGGCGCCGTTGAACTGGAGACGGTGCCGGCCTACGCCAGCGGCGGCTATTACCTGGACGGCAAGACGCCGCAGCATCTGGGCGAAGAAATGGCCAGCTATGCGGACAAGGGCTTTCGCGCCGTCAAGATGAAAACGGGCCGCCTGTCGCCGCGCGAAGAAGAGGCGCGCCTGAAGGCGGCGCGCGAGGCGGTTGGCCCGGACGTCGAACTGATGATGGATTGCAATAACGCCTGGCAGGACGTGACGCAGGCCATGCAGTACATCCGCCGCTTCGAGCAGTACGAACCGTATTTCATCGAAGAACCCTTTGGCCCCGACGATATCGACAGCCATGCCAAGCTGGCGCGGCTGACGCATCTGCCCATCGCCACGGCGGAAATCGGCTATGGCCGCTGGTACCACAAGGAACTGCTGGACAAGGGCGCGGCCGGCATCCTGCAAACCGATGCGGCCGTCTGCGGCGGCATCACCGAATGGAAGCGCATTGCCGCCACCGCCGCCAGCTACGGCGTCGTGGTGTGCCCGCATTGGTTCCACGACGTGCACGCGCCGCTGGTGGCGGCCACGCCTAACGCGCGCTACGTGGAGTTCTTCTGGGACGATCAGGTGCTGAATTTCCGCAAACTGGTCGATCGGCAGTTAACCCACAAGCAAGGTCGCGTGGTGCTGCATCAGGAACCGGGCCTGGGTTTCGGGTTTGACGAGCGCATGGTGGAAAAATTTGGCAAGTGGGTCCGCGTCAGTCGCTAGGCGCCATCACAAGCAGGCGGCGCTTTTCCAATAAAAGCTGCCGGCCTTCGGGACCGGCGCAAGGAGACAAGAATGCAACGCAGGCAATTCATGACCGGCGCCGCGGCGCTGGGGGCGGCGCTCGTGCTGCCCGTGACGGCGCGAGCGCAGCAGGACATGCCGTCCGGCCCGGTGAAAATCGTGGTGGGTTTTCCGGCGGGCGGGGGCACCGATGTGCTGGCGCGCCTGTTGGGGCAAAAGCTGGGTGTGATGTGGAACATACCCGTCATCGTCGAGAACCGGGCGGGCGCGGCCGGCGTCATCGCCGCCGAACAGGTCGCGCGCCAGCCCAATGACGGCAACACCTTGTTGATGGCGCATGTGAACAGCCACGGTATCGCGCCCGGCCTGCATCCCAAGCTTGCCTATTCGGTGGACCGCGATTTCACGCCCATCGCGCTGGTCGGCAAAACGCCCACCATCCTGATCGGCGGCGCCTCGCAACCCGGCAAGACCTTGCCTGACCTGGTCAAGCTGTGCCGCGCGCAGCCGGGCAAGATTGTGTTCGGGTCCGCCGGCGCCGGCTCGGCCCAACACCTGGCGCTGGAGATCTTCAAGGCGCGTGCTGGCATCGACGTGCTGCACGTGCCCTACAAGGGATCGGCGCCGCTGATGAACGATCTGCTGGGCGGCCATGTGCAGTACTGCTTCGAAGGTATGACCACCGCCACGCCGCTGCTGCAATCGGGCAAGGTGATCGCGCTGGCGCAGACGCTGCAACAGCGTTCCAAGAGCCAGCCGGATGTGCCGACGGTGGCCGAACAGGGCTACCCCGGTTTCGAGGCCAGCATCTGGTTCGGCATGGTGGGGCCGAGCAAGATGCCGGACGCCATGGTCCGGCGCATGAATCGAGACATCGACCAGGTGCTGGCGATGGCGGACGTGCAGGAAAAGCTGGCGCAGGTCGGCGCGGAAGACGGTGGCGGCAGCGTGCAGCGCTTTGCCGATTTCATGGCGCAGGAACAGCGCAAGTACGCCAAGACGATCAAAGACGCGAAGATCGTGGTGGAAAGCTGACCCTGCCGGCGCGCCCCGGCATGCACCTGAGCCGGCGTCGCGCGTCAACCGGCGCGCGTTGCCCCGACCGGCTCTGACCCTTCCCATCCCGCCATCGCCGATATCGACCGCGCTTTTTCGCGCAGCAGCCGCGCGGTGCCGGAATCCAGGTCGTCGTCGATGGCGCCCACCGGCCCCATCAGCGTGATGGCGGCCGTCATTTCGCCCAGCATGTCGAAGATGGGCGCGGACAGCGACGTAAAGTGCGGCAGCAGCGCATGGCGGCAGCGGCTGATGTGGTGCTTTTGCACTTCGTCGCGTATGGCTTGCACGTCTTTCAGCGTGTAGGAATTGCCCGGCGCCCCGCCGTGGCTTTCCGGCACGGACGATGCCAGTTCCCGCTCCAGCAGGTCGCGCGTCAAGGCATCGGGCAGATGGGCCAGAAAATTGCGGCCCAGCGCGGATGACAGCAGCGGCATCACGGTGCCCACGCGCAATTCCAGCAAGGGCCGGCTGCGGCTGCCTTCCACGCGGTAGACGATGGTCGGCCCCTTGTTGCCCCACACGCCCAAAAACACGGTGTGCCCGGTGACGGCGGCCACTTCGGCCATGATCGGCCGCGCCGTGGTGAAGACGTCGAACTGTTCCAGCGCGGCCAGCCCCAGGCGCAGCGCGTAGGGCCCCAGGCCGTAGTGCCCCGTGTCCGCATGCTGCTGCACCACGCCCACCTTCTGAAAACTGACCAGGTAGTAGTGCACGTTCGGCACGGTCAGCTCACAGGCGTCCGCGATGTCCTTCAGAGGCAAGGGCCGGCCCGTCTTGCGGATCAGGTCCAGGATGCGAAAGCCCACTTCAATGGACTGGATGCCCCTGCGCGCCGCGGTCGGCGTCTTTTCCGTGTCCTTGTCTACCTTGCCGGCGGGCCTTGCCATCACTGCCTCCACTGTGTGTTTGGCGGCAGTGTAGCAGCGGCGTCCGGCCGCTTTCGACGGGTCCCCGCGGCCCGTTCCGGGTTTCCCCCAGCTTTGTCCGCCCGGGTTTTAAGTTTGATAATAGTTAATGCGTACAGCAGTATCAATCTAAAAACACAGGGGAAAGCAAGCATGGAAGCTAATGTGGCAATGGGGCGCGCGGCTGCGGCGCCGACGCTAAGTCGCAAAGAGGAACGCCAGGTGGTGGTGGCCTCGACCTTGGGCACGTTGTTCGAGTGGTATGACTTTTTCATCTACGGGACGCTGGCGGTTTTCATGAGCCAGGTGCTGTTCCCGCAGGACAATCCCACCGTTGCGCTGCTGGCCGCCTTGGGCGCGCTGGCGGTCGGCTTCATCATCCGGCCGCTGGGCGCGGTGATGTTCGGGTACCTGGGCGACAAGTGGGGCCGCAAGTACACCTTCCTGATCACGGTTGTGATGATGGGCGGGGCTACCGTGCTAATCGGCTGCCTGCCCACCTATGAATCGGCGGGCCACCTGTCCTGGATTCTGTTGCTGACGCTGCGCGTGGTGCAGGGCCTGGCGGTCGGCGGCGAGTACGGCGGCGCGGTGATCTACGTGGCCGAGCACTGCGAACCCAAGCGGCGCGGTCTGCTGACGGGCTGGATCCAGATCACCTCGTCGGCCGGCCTGATCCTGTCGCTGATCGTCATCCTGTGCACCCAGGCATCCATGAGCGCCGATGATTTCCGGCAGTGGGGATGGCGCCTGCCGTTCATCCTGTCGATCGTGATGCTGGCCATTTCGATCTACGTGCGCGCCAAGCTGCACGAATCGCCCGTGTTCACGCGGATGAAGCAGCAGAACCGCCTGTCGAAAAACCCCATCAAGGAAACGTTTGGCCAGTGGTCCAGCTTGCGCCTGGTGATCCTGGCGCTGATCGGCGTTACCGCCGGCCAGGGCGCCACGTATTTCACGGGCCAGTTCTACGTGATGATCTTCCTGCAACAGGCGGTGCAGCTGGACCAGACCAGCGTCTACACCCTGATCCTGATCGGCTTCATCATCGGCGCGCCGACCTTTGTGCTGTTCGGCTGGCTGTCCGACCGCATCGGCCGCAAGTGGATCATGATGGCGGGGCTGTTCATCGCCGCCCTGGGTTATCACTCGATGTTCGACGTGCTGCTCAAGGCCGGCAACCCGGCGCTGGCGCAAGCCATGCAAAGCACGCCGGTCCGCGTGCACGCCGACACCAGCGGCGGCGCGTGCGACTTCGGCTTGCAGGCCGCCATGATCGGCAGCCACGCCGATCACAAGAAGGTGTGCGTGCAGGCCAAGAAATTCCTGGTCGGCAAGGGCATCAACTTCGAATACGCCGCGCCGCTGCCGGGGCAGGAAATCGCGATGAGCGTAGGCGGCACCACCGTCAACGGCTTTGACCGCGCCGCCTACGCCCGCGCCCTGAGCACGGCGGGCTACCCCGATCGCGCCGACCCCGCGCGCGTGGACCGCGCCACCATCATCCTGATCCTGGTGCTGATGACCGCCGTGGTCGCCATGGTGTACGGTCCGGTCGCGTCGTACCTGGTGGAATTGTTCCCGGCCCGCATCCGCTACACCGCGCTATCCTTTCCGTATCACATCGGCGCCGGCATCTTCGGCGGCATCGTGCCCTTTACCGCCACCTATCTGGCCCAGGCCAGCGGCAATATCTTTGGCGGGTTGATGTACCCGGTTGTCGTGATGGTGGTAGTGGGCGTTATCGGCAGCCTGTTCCTGCCGAACACCCGCGCCCAAGCCATCGACGAAGACCCCATCCACTAAAAAAGCGAGGAGAAACATGTCCGTGCAAGCGAGTTTCAAGGCCGCCGTGATCCAGGCCGCGTCCATCCCCACCGACAGCGTTGCCTGCGCCAACAAGGCGGCTTCGCTGATCCGGCAGGCGGCCGAGCAGGGCGCGCGGGTGCTGGTGTTTCCCGAAGCCTTTCTGGGCGGCTATCCCAAGGGCAATTCCTTTGGCGCGCCCATCGGCATGCGCAAGCCCAAAGGCCGCGACGCGTTCGCCAGCTACCACCGGCAGGCCATCGCGCTGGATGGCGAGGAAGTGGCCATCGTGGCGCAGGCCGCGGCCGACACGGACAGCTTCGTGGTGATGGGCTGCATCGAAGCGGACGGCGGCACGCTGTATTGCACCGTGCTGTATTTCAACGGCGCCAAGGGCCTGGTCGGCAAGCATCGCAAGCTGATGCCCACGGCCGGAGAACGGCTGATCTGGGGCTTTGGCGATGGCTCGACCATGCCTGTTTTCGACACGCCTTACGGCAAGATCGGCGCTGTGATCTGCTGGGAAAACTACATGCCCATGCTGCGCATGTACATGTACAGCCAGGGCGTGGCGCTGTATTGCGCGCCCACGGCCGATGACCGCGACAGCTGGATTCCCAGCATGCGCCACATCGCGCTGGAAGGCCGCTGCTACGTGTTGACGGCGTGCCAGCACTTGCGCCGCCAAGCCTACCCGGAAGACTTCGAATGCGCGCTGGGCGATGCGCCCGACACCGTGTTGATGCGCGGCGGCAGCGCTATCATCGACCCCCTTGGTGAAGTGCTGGCGGGGCCGGATTTCGCGGACGAGACCATCCTGTACGCCGACATCAACCCCAACCAGATCCTGCGCGGCAAGTACGACTTCGATGTGGCCGGCCATTACGCTCGCCCCGACGTGTTCCAGTTGCAGGTCGACACCCGAGAAAAGCGGGCCGTCTCAGCGCTTGGCGCGGGCGGCCAGGAGCCCTAAGCCATGCATTTTGATTTCAGCGCGCTGCCTTCGCAGACGGTCTATAAGCTGCTGACCTCGACCGTCACCCCCCGGCCGATCGCGTGGGTCACCACGATATCGGCCGACGGGTGCGTCAACGCCGCGCCGTTCAGCTTCTTCAACGTCATGGGGCACCAGCCGCCCACCGTCGCCATCGGCCTGATGCGCCGCGCCAACGGCGACTTGAAGGACACCAGCGCCAACATCATCGAAAACGGCGAGTTCGTGGTGAACCTGGTGCCCGAAGCGCTGATGCAGCAGATGAACCAGACCTGCGCCGACTACCCTCCTGGCGTGGACGAACTGGCCAAGGCCGGGCTGACCGCGCTGCCCGCCGCGCATGTTCGTCCACCGCTTATTCAGGGCAGCCCGGTGTCGCTGGAATGCGTCAGCCAGGCCTCGATCGTGACCGGCCCGCACCAGGTCGTTGTCATCGGCCGCGTGCTGGGCGCGCATGTGGACGACGCCTTTGTGCAGGACGCCGAGCGCGGCTATGTGAACACGACCGAGATGGGGCTGGTGGCGCGCATGCACGGCAGCGGCTGGTACGCCCGCAGCACGGACCTGTTCCAGCTGGCGCGGCCCACCGTGACGGATTGACGCAACAAGGCGGCCATTACGGCCGCATCATTTTTCAGCGGCCGCGCATCGTGCATCGGCCGCTTTTTTTTCGCCCTCGGCGGCGGGCGGGCGGTTACGCAAACGCGCGAGCTTGTGGCAAAAAGTTCTCCATTTCGCCCGATGCCGCCCAAATCCGGGCTGCTAGCATTTCCCGGACCGTCAAGAGAATCCTCGAATCCGACTTCTCCGGCGGCATTTACCTGACACAACGAACACCAATATTTTTGGGGGCGGATCATCCAGGGGCTTGCGGGCGTCTGGCTTGCGACGGCGGCGGCATAGTCCGGCGCCATGCAGCTGCCAAAACCCGCATTCACGCGCCTGGGTGGATGCTGGAGGCAGTATGAAAAACATGAAGCTTGGAACCCGTCTTGCGGGTGGCTTTTCCGTCTTGCTGGCGATGATTATCGTCATGTGCATCGTGGGGTTGGTCAGTCTGGCCAACATCAACGAATCGGTCGAAACCGTGACGCAGCGCTCGCTCATCAAGGAACGCCTGATCAGCGACTGGGGCCGCAATATCCAGACCGGCGTGACGCGCACCACCGCCATCGCCAAAAGCGCCGACGCCAGCCTGGCCGGTTTCTTCACGGAAGAGGCGGCCGCGTCCACCCGTAATTCGTCGGCGCTGCAACAAAAGATCGAACCGCTGATCGAGACCGACGAGGAAAAACGCCTGTGGGAAGGCATCCGCAAGTCTCGCGGCGACTACCTGCGCACGCGCGACGCCATCTTCAAAGCCAAGCAGGACGGCGACGTCGAGGCGGCCAACCGCGTCTTCACGCAGGAATTCCTGCCGGCCACGCGCCAGTTCATCGACCAGATCAACAAGCTGTCGGACCTGCAACGCGCCGAGATCGATGCCAGTGCGGCCGACATCCAAAGCGCCTACGGCGCCGCCAACTTGTGGATGATCGTGATCGGCTCGATTGCGCTGGTTACGGGCCTGGTACTGGCCGTGTTGCTGACGCGCGGCATCACTCGCCCACTGGCCGACGCCGTGCGCGTGGCGCGCACCGTTGCCGCCAATGACCTGACCAGCACGATCACCGTGCGTTCGCGCGACGAGATCGGCCAGCTGATGCAGGCGCTGGAATCCATGAACGCCAACCTGGCCGGCACGGTTGCCAGCATCCGCACCGGCGTGGACAGCATGGCGTCCGCGTCGGGCGAAATCGCGGCGGGCAACACCGACCTGTCGTCCCGCACCGAACAGCAGGCGGCATCGCTGGAGGAAACGGCGGCCTCGATGGAGCAACTGTCTTCCACCGTGAAGCAGAACGCCGACAGCGCCCGCCAGGCCAACCAACTGGCTGCGGCCGCCTCCGACACGGCCTCGCGCGGTGGCGCGACGGTGTCCGAGGTCGTCAGCACGATGAACGCCATTTCGTCCAGCTCGGTCAAGATCGCCGACATCGTGTCCGTCATCGACGGCATCGCGTTCCAGACGAACATCCTGGCGCTGAACGCGGCAGTGGAAGCCGCGCGCGCGGGCGAGCAGGGCAAGGGCTTCGCGGTGGTCGCAGCGGAAGTTCGCACGCTTGCGCAACGCAGCGCGCAAGCAGCCAAGGAGATCAAGACGCTGATCGAAGACACCGTCCAAAAGATCAGCCAAGGCTCGATCAGCGCCGAACGCGCCGGCACTACCATGCAGGAAATCGTCAGCTCGGTGCAGCGCGTGACCGACATCATGGGCGAAATCGCGGCGGCCTCCGCCGAACAGGCCGACGGCATCGAACAGGTGAACCGCGCGGTATCGCAAATGGACGAAGTCACGCAGCAAAACGCAGCACTGGTAGAAGAAGCCGCCGCGGCCGCCGGGTCGATGCAGGACCAGGCAGCGGAGCTGACCCGGGCAGTCAGTGCGTTCAAGTTGCCGGGGGTTGTCGCGGTAGCGCATGCCTCGCCGCGCGTCGCGATCGGCCACGCATTGGCCCGCGCAGGGTAGGGCGGGGTAGGGCACGGCACGGCGGGGTCACCTGACTCTTCAGCCGTCTGCCCGCCGCACAAAGAAAAAAGCCCCTGATTTCTCAGGGGCTTCGTTCTTGAATACTGGCGGAGAGGGTGGGATTCGAACCCACGGTACGGGGATACCGTACGCCTGATTTCGAGTCAGGTACATTCGACCACTCTGCCACCTCTCCGTGGCTGGGTTCCAAAACGGTGGTGCCTCTTGCTTTAAGGCTAAGACCTTTAAGGCTTAGACCTTTAAGACCCCAGACTTCAAGTTCTTAAAAGAGGCTTCACTGAAAGATCCCTGGTCGGAAGGATCTTCGTTGTTGGAGCAGCGAAGCCCGCAATTCTACAGGAATTTTTTCTTGTGTGTAAAGGGGGTGCGAAAAAATCTTTGAAGGGAGGCATCGCACGCTTCCGGTGGTCGCGATCTTTGCCCAGAATCCTTCCATTCGCGCTGCGCGCCTTCGGCCTTCCCCCATCATCCCCAGCCGGCATCCTGTTCCATGGACCTGATCCTTATCCTTCTGCTTGCCGCCGTGTTGTGCGTGCCGATCACCCAGCGGCTGGGGCTGGGCGCCATACCGGGCTACCTGATCGCGGGCGTGCTGATCGGGCCGTCCTGCCTGAAGCTGGTGACCAACGTCGACACCATGATCAACGTGTCGCAATGGGGCGTGGTGATGATGCTGTTCATCATCGGACTGGAACTGTCGCCCAAGCGCTTGTGGGCCATGCGCAGCGAGGTCTTTTTGCTGGGCACCTTGCAGATGCTGGTTTGCGGCCTGCTGCTGGGCCTGGTGTTTGGCGCGGCGCTGCGGCATCTGGCCGGTATGGGATGGCAGGCTGCCGTGCTGTGCGGCTTGTCGCTGGCGTTGTCGTCGACGGCGGTGGCGCTGCGGCTGCTGGATGAGCGCACGTTGACCCGCACGCCGCTGGGGCGATCGGCCCTGGGGGTGCTGCTGTTTCAGGACATGGCAGCCATTCCGATGTTGGTGGCGGCGGGGCTGCTGGGCTCCGACGGCACGTCGGCCCCGTCTTTCAAGGAAGCGCTGGTGGCCGTGGCGGTGGTGACGTTGGCCTATCGGCTGCGCCTGCTGGGCTGGGCCGCCAAGGCGCAGCTGCAAGAACTGTTCACGGCGGCCGCGCTGTTGATGGTGGTGGGCGCCGCGCAGTTGTTCGACTACGCCGGCCTGTCAGCCGGTCTGGGCGGTTTCCTGGTGGGCGTGTTGATGGCGGAATCGCGCTATCGGAACGACCTTGAAAGCGCCATCGAACCCTTCAAGGGGCTGCTGCTGGGCCTGTTCTTCCTGGCCATCGGCATGTCCGTCAACCTGAAGGTGGTGGCCGACCACTGGTCGTTCATTCTTGGCGGCGTGGCGGCTTTGCTGGTCGTCAAGGCGCTGGTCCTGTATGGGTTCGCGCGATTTCTGGGCTTGCCGCGCTACCACCGGCTGCTGTTCGCGATGGTGCTGGCCCAAGGCGGCGAGTTCAGCTTCGCCATCTTCAACGAAGCCTGGGACAACCACCTGGTGAATCTTGAACAGCGCGATGTGCTGTCCGTCGTGGTTGCGATTTCGATGGGCGTGGTGCCGGTGCTGATCAAGCTGCTGGAGCGCGTGCCGGAGAACCGGGGCGGCATGGCGGATCTGCCCGGCGCTGCGCAGACGGCGCCTTCGCCGGAGTCGGAGCCGTTGTCCGGTTCTTCAGCTGACACGTCGACAAGCGTCTCGGCAAGCGCCGCGGCAAACACGCCCGCAAGCCCCTCGACAACCCCCTCGGCAACCCCCTCGGCAACCCCCGCCGACAGCCCCCCTCGCGCTTGACCCCGCACGGCGTGGGGTCATGGCATGATTGCCGTCTTGTTGGGCGGCTACACTTGTCTCCGCTCTGCTTTTCGACCCCACGGTCACCCCACCGTCACCCCCGCCAGACCCCAGGAGAATGCGCATGCTTAAAGGAAAAGTCGCCCTAGTCACCGGTTCCACCAGCGGCATCGGCCTGGGTATCGCCACGGCCTTCGCGCAGCAAGGCGCCGATATCGTCCTGAATGGGTTTGGCGAGGCCGCCGAGATTGAAAAAGTGCGCGCCGGCCTGGCCGACAAGCATGGCGTGAAGGTCGTCTACGACGGCGCCGACCTGTCCAAGGGCGACGCGGTGCGCGGCTTGGTCGAGAACACGGTGCGCCAGCTGGGCCGCATCGACATTCTGGTCAACAACGCCGGCATCCAGCACACCGCGCTGATCGAGGATTTTCCCGCTGAAAAGTGGGACGCCATCCTGGCGCTGAACCTGTCCGCCGTGTTCCACGGCACCGCCGCCGCGCTGCCCCACATGAAGAAGCAGGGCTTTGGCCGCATCATCAATATCGCGTCGGCGCATGGCCTGGTCGGGTCGGCCAACAAGTCGGCCTATGTGGCGGCCAAGCATGGCGTGGTGGGCTTCACCAAAGTCACGGCGCTGGAAACGGCCGGGCAGGGCATCACCGCCAATTCCATCTGCCCGGGCTGGGTGCGCACCGCCCTGGTGGAAAAGCAGATCACCGCGCTGGCGCAAAAGAATGGCGTCGACCAGGAAGCCGCCGCGCGCGAACTGTTGGGCGAAAAGCAGCCGTCGCTGCAATTCGTGACGCCCGAGCAATTGGGCGGCACCGCCGTGTTCCTGGCCTCGGACGCCGCGGCGCAAATTACGGGCACGTCCGTTTCGGTCGATGGTGGCTGGACGGCGCGCTGATAAAGGAACTACGAATGTTGTTTTTGCTTTCCCCCGCCAAGAAGCTGGACTACGACTCGCCTTTGCATATCGAGACGCACACCCAGCCGCTGTTCGTGGATCAGGCCGCCGGCCTGATCAAAGTGCTTAAGACCAAGTCCGCCGAAGACATCGCCGGCCTGATGAGCCTGAGCCCGGCGCTGTCGGAACTGAACGCGCAGCGCTATGCACACTGGAAGCGCAGCTTCACCCAGACCAACTCGCGCCAGGCCGTGCTGGCCTTTAACGGCGATGTGTACGAAGGGCTGGACGCCTCCAGCCTGTCGGCCAAGCAGCTGGACTGGGCGCAAGAGCACGTGGCCATCCTCAGCGGCCTGTACGGCGTGTTGCGGCCGCTGGATCTGATGCAACCGTATCGCCTGGAAATGGGCACGCGGCTGGAAACGCCCAAGGGCAAGAACCTGTACGAGTACTGGGGTTCGACCATTGCGGACTATTTGAACGAGCGCCTGGAAGGCAAGAAGGCGCCGGTCATCGTGAACCTGGCGTCCGAGGAATATTTCAAGTCAGTTGACTTGAAGACGCTGAAGGCGCGCGTGGTGCAGTGCGTGTTCCAGGACTGGAAGAACGGTGCCTGGAAGATCATCAGCTTTCACGCCAAGCGGGCGCGTGGGTTGATGGCGCGCTACGCGATCCAGCACAAGGTGACCAAGCCCGAAGGCTTGCAGGGCTTTGACCTGGAAGGCTACGCCTACGACGCCTCGGCATCGACGGACGACAAGCTGGTGTTTCGCCGCAAGCTGGCGGATTGATGCTGTGATGCTGTGATGCGGTGATGCGTGGACGGCGTGGTCCGTCGACGCCGTCATCAGTCGACGCGGTAAGCGCGCGGTTGACGTGAGTACTGTTCCACGTCTTCGCGCGCTTTGCCCGTCTTGCGGGTTACCGATACCTTCGGCTTCAGGCCGCCGCCGCCAGCGGCGGTGCGTGCGTCGGGTCAGCCAGCGCCTGCAACTCCTGGCGAATCATGTGCGAGGCCTTCAGCATCTGTTTCAGCGGATAGGCCAACGCCGCCTGCTCTCCGGATGTGTCGAACTGCGTGGGCAGGGTGGTGGCGATCTGCGGGCGCTTTTCGTCCAGCAGGTCGACCATGCCGTTCATGGCAAGCTGCACCGCCTCGGGCGTTTTGGGCAGCGCGGCCAGGATGGGAATCGCCGCCGTGATCTGTGATGCCAGCACGTGGTTCTGGATCAGCAGGTTATTCAATTCCGGCACGCTTTGCTGGTGCGACTTTGGCTCGCTCATCATTCGATAGAACGCTTCGGCGAAGTTGCTGAACGCAATGTGCACGTTCTTGCGCGCCAGCCGCCAGGCCAGGTCGGCGTCGATGACGGCGGGCGTGTCGGCGGCGGATGTGGCAGTGGGGCTGGCGGCGGGGGATGCAGGGGTTGTGCCGGCAGTCGTGGCGGCATTCGTGGCGGTAGCTGTGGTCGCGTTTGACGGCGCGCCATGCGCCTGCATGGCTTCCACGTAGCGCAGGCCCGCAACCAGGTACTCGCGGTTGGCGCGCGTGGCGGCGGCGGCCAGCGGCTTCAGGTAGCGCGCTTCCCACCACGGCAGGATGTAGCTGCATATCAGCGCCAGCGCGCAACCCAGCAGCGTGTCGATGGCGCGTTCGCCAATCACCGACATCGACACCGTGCCCGGCGACACGAAGTGGAACACCAGCACCACGAAGAGCGTGTTGAATATGGCGCTGGCCATGTAGTTCAGCTGCACCAGGCTGTTGCCCATGATGCAGGCGCCCAGCAGCACGGCGAACAGGATCTCGGGGCTGTCGGTCAGGTTGAACAGCAGCAGGGCGCAGATGCAGCCGATCAGGGTGCCGCCCAGGCGCCAGCCGTTGCGTTGCCGCGTCAGCGCGAAGCCGGGCTTCATGATGATGACGATGGTCAGCATGATCCAGTAGTTGTGCGCGGAAAACTCCGGCGACAACCAGCGGCTGGCCAGCGTCATGGCAATGGCGGCGGCGGCCGTCACGCGCAGCGCGTAGCGAAAATGGGGGGAATCCAGCCGCAAGTTGCTGGTCAGGAGCCCAAAGCGGAATTCCTGCCGCGAGATGAATCGCGTCAACGACTTGTTGATGCGCAAGACGTCGGTGGGCTTGGCGTCGGGCGATGCCGCCGTGTGGTCGGCCAGGCGGTCCACGATGCGGGCCGAATTGCGCAGGCGGCGCAGCACCTGGATGATCAGCGCCAGCATCTCGGGTTCGCGTTCGCCCAAGCCTTGCTGTTTCAGCTGTTCGATTTCGTATTCGATGGCGCGCAGCTCGGCCTTGGCGCTGCTGCGGTATTGCACCGGGCGGCCGCGCGACACGTCCAGCGCGATGCGATTCAATTCCAGCGACATCTTGACCAGCGCGTCACGCATGAACATCAGGCAGTCGTTGCCGGCCAGCGTGCGGCGCAGCGACGCGTAGTCGGTATGCGTGGCAACCAGCGTGTCCAGCAATTGCAGCATGTCCACGAACATGTTCCAGATCATCACGCGCTGGCGGTCACCCACGCCCTTGCCGCGTGGCAGCGCGCGCAGCACCATGTCGCGCGCGGCCTGGTGCTTTTCCGTCATGATGGACTGGCGCTGGATCAGTGCGCGGTAGGCCTCGTCCAGGTCGGCCGTTTCGTCGTAGAAAGCGGCGCGAGCGGCCACGTAGTCGGCGGTGGCGAACAGCGCCACCGACATGGCCTGCTGTTCTTCGCGCAGCCAGAACAGGCGCGAAAAGCCCAGGCTGAAGACCACGTAGAACAACGCGCCGCCCAGCGTCGCGGCGGCATGCGCCAGCACTTGGTGCGGCTCCAGCGGCGAATGCATGGTCAAGGTCATCAGCAACAGGCCGGCAAAGCCGATCAGCCCGCCGCGCTTGCCGAACACCGTGAACATCGAATAGACAAAGCACTGCGCAATCACCACCAACCAGATCAGGACGGGGTTGCTGGAGGCCAGGCCGGTAATGATGACGGTAAGCGTACCCAGCGCCGCGCCGCCCAGCATTTCGTTGGTGCGATGGCGCTGCGGCCCGCCCGGCTGGTCGATGATGGCCAGGCACTGCGCGCCAAACGTGGCGACCAGCCCGGTGGTGTAGTTGCCGAACAGCCCACCCAGCACCAGCACGGGCAACAGCATGCCAACCCCCTGGCGCACCCCCCCGAAGAAGTAGTGGCTGTAAAGGAAGCGGCGGATGCTGGCGATGCGCAAATCCATGGGGGCGGGGCCTAATTCTCGCGATGCGGCAAGTATATAGATGCGCCCGCGAGTTAGGGCCTTTCCCCGCCGGGCCGCCCCAAGGGGAAAGCTGCCCCCCTTGGGGGGCAGAGAGCGCACGAAGGGCGCGAAGCGTGGGGGCCCCTTTTTCCGCTGGGCCGCCCCAAGGGGAAAGCTGCCCCCTTGGGGGGCAGAGAGCGCACGAAGGGCGCGAAGCGTGGGGGCCCCTTTCCCCGCTGTGGCCGGCCCAGGGGGCAATGCTGCCCCCGTGGGCGGCATATATTCTGGGGTCGGATGGTTGCGGGACTTTCTCGCAATTTGCCTTGCATCGCGCGTGCAACGGTCGCTTCACGCCGATTTGCTACCTTTGACGCAACGCGGTAAATTCCATCTCTTGCGCCGGTCTGCCTATCCGATACCGGTGCGTTGAGGCGGATGGTAACGGGTCACCTCCCCAGCCATCCCGCCGCAGTGATACTTGCTGTTGGCCGCGCCACAAGCGTGTGTTGCCAAAGCTTCCATTTCGACCTCCAGCGTCCCCCAGGGGCGTTTGCACTGCGTTCTGTCGAGCGTGTGCCGGGTCGGCAGGGTGTCCGGGTGGCGTGGCTCCGTGAGCCGCTAAGCGCCGGATCATGTTGTCGTAGCCGGTATGGGTTCCGTTGCCGCCGTATCCGGGCGAGCAGCAGTCAGGGTTGCAGGGCCGGTACTGAAAGGAAATACAACATGGAAATGAATGGCGCCGATATCGTCGTGCGCTGCCTGGCCGATGAGGGCGTGGAACACGTTTTCGGCTATCCCGGCGGCGCAGTGCTTTACATCTACGACGCGATCTTCAAGCAAGACAAATTTCAGCATATCCTGGTTCGTCACGAGCAAGCCGCCGTGCACGCCGCCGATGCCTATTCGCGCTCGTCGCAAAAGGTTGGCGTCTGCCTCGTGACCAGCGGCCCGGGCGTGACCAATGCCGTCACCGGCATCGCCACCGCCTATATGGATTCCATCCCCATGGTCATCATCAGCGGGCAAGTGCCCACTGCGGCCATCGGCGAAGATGCGTTCCAGGAATGCGACACCGTCGGCATCACGCGTCCCTGCGTCAAGCACAACTTCCTGGTGCGTGACGTCAAGGACCTGGCCGAAACCATGCGCCGCGCGTTCTATATCGCGCGCACGGGCCGCCCCGGCCCGGTGCTGGTCGATATCCCCAAGGACATCACCGTCGCGCAGTGCAAATACACGCCGCCCAAGGGCGAGATCTCGATGCGTTCCTACGCGCCCGTCAACAAGGGCCACCAGGGGCAAATCAAGAAAGCCGTGCAGATGCTGCTGGCCGCCGAACGGCCGATGATCTACACGGGCGGCGGCGTCATCCTGTCGAACGCCGCGCCCGAGTTGAACAAGCTTGTGTCGCAACTGGGTGCGCCTTGCACCAGCACCCTGATGGGCCTGGGCGGCTACCCGGCCAGCAGCGGCCAGTTCGTGGGCATGCCCGGCATGCACGGCACGTACGAAGCCAATATGGCGATGCAGCACTGCGACGTGCTGCTGGCCATCGGCGCGCGTTTCGATGACCGCGTGATCGGCAACCCCAAGCACTTTGCGCAAAACGCCCGCAAGATCATCCATATCGATATCGATCCGTCGTCGATCTCCAAGCGCGTGCGCGTGGACGTCCCGATCGTCGGCAACGTCAAGGATGTGCTGGCCGACCTGTCCGCCCAATTCGAAGTGGCGGCCGCCGAGCACAAGCCCGCGTCCATCACCAAGTGGTGGGAGCAGGTGGAAACGTGGCGCGGCAAGGAATGCCTGAAGTTCGCCAACTCGGACGAAGTCATCAAGCCGCAGTACGTGGTGGAAAAGCTGTGGGAAGTGACGGGCGGCGACGCCTTCGTCACGTCCGACGTGGGCCAGCACCAGATGTGGGCGGCCCAGTACTACAAGTTCGACAAGCCGCGCCGCTGGATCAACTCCGGCGGCCTGGGCACCATGGGTGTGGGGCTGCCGTACGCGATGGGCGTGCAGATGGCCAACCCTGGGCACGACGTTGCCGTCATTACCGGCGAAGCGTCGATCCAGATGAACATCCAGGAACTGTCGACCTGCCATCAATACCGCCTGACGCCCAAGATCGTCTGCCTGAACAACCGTTTCTTGGGCATGGTCCGGCAATGGCAGCAGATCGATTACGGCTCGCGCTATTCCGAGTCCTACATGGATTCGCTGCCCGACTTCGTCAAGGTGGCCGAGGCCTATGGCCACGTGGGTCTGCGCATCGAGCGTCCGGCGGATGTCGAACCCGCGCTGCGCGAAGCCTTTGGCAAGCACAAGGAACGCCTGGTCTTTCTGGACTTCATCACCGACCGCACCGAAAACGTGTGGCCGATGGTCAAGGCCGGCCGTGGGCTGACCGAAATGCTGCTTGGCTCTGAAGACCTGTAAGGAGGCCACCATGAAGCACGTGATTTCCGTCCTCCTCGAAAACGAACCCGGCGCGCTGTCGCGCGTGGTGGGGCTGTTTTCCGCGCGGGGCTACAACATCGAAACCCTGACCGTGGCGCCCACCGAGGATTCCACGCTGTCGCGCATGACGATCGTGACGACCGGTTCCGATGAAGTCATCGAACAGATCACCAAGCACCTGAACCGCCTGGTGGATGTCGTTAAAGTGGTGGACCTGACCGAAGGCGCCCACATCGAGCGCGAGCTGATGCTGGTGAAGGTGCGCGCCGTTGGCAAGGAACGCGAAGAGATGAAGCGCATGGCGGACATTTTCCGCGGCCGCATCATCGACGTGACCGACAAGTCCTACACCATCGAATTGACCGGGGTGCAGGAAAAAGTACAGGCCTTCCTGGAAGCCCTGGACCGCAGTGCCATCCTTGAAACCGTACGCACCGGCGTGTCCGGCATCGGACGCGGTGAACGGATTTTGAAGATTTGACCGGCCTTCCAGGCCACGCCACACCCTACATCTGAATTAATCGAATATCCAAAATACTGGAATCTGGAGCACAACCATGAAAGTTTTCTACGACAAAGACTGCGATCTGTCCCTCATCAAAGGCAAGACCGTTGCCATCATCGGCTATGGTTCGCAAGGCCATGCGCACGCGCAGAACCTGCATGAATCGGGCGTGAAGGTCATCGTCGGCCTGCGCAAGGACGGCGCTTCGTGGAACAAGGCCGCCAACGCCGGCCTGGAAGTCAAGGAAGTGGCTGATGCCGTGAAGGCCGCCGACATCGTCATGATGTTGCTGCCCGACGAGAACATCGCTTCGGTCTACAACAAGGAAGTGCACGGCAACATCAAGGCCGGCGCCGCCCTGGCTTTCGCCCACGGCTTCAACGTCCACTACGGCCAGGTCGTGCCGCGCGAAGACATCGACGTCATCATGATCGCCCCGAAGGCCCCCGGCCACACGGTGCGCAACACGTACAAGCAAGGTGGCGGCGTGCCCCACCTGGTGGCCGTGTACCAGGACAAGTCGGGCGCCGCGCGTGACGTGGCTCTGTCGTACGCCAGCGCCAACGGCGGCGGCCGTGCCGGCATCATCGAAACCAACTTCCGCGAAGAAACCGAAACCGACCTGTTCGGCGAACAAGCCGTCCTTTGCGGCGGTACCGTCGAACTGATCAAGGCCGGTTTCGACACGCTGGTGGAAGCCGGCTACGCGCCCGAAATGGCGTACTTCGAATGCCTGCACGAACTGAAGCTGATCGTCGACCTGATCTATGAAGGCGGTATCGCCAACATGAACTACTCGATTTCGAACAACGCTGAATTCGGCGAATACGAAACGGGTCCGAAGATCGTCACCGACGAAACCCGCAAGGCCATGCGCCAGTGCCTGACGGACATCCAGACCGGCGAATACGCCAAGAAGTTCATCCTGGAAAACACCGCCGGCGCCCCGACGCTGACCTCGCGCCGCCGCATCAACGCGGAATCGCAGATCGAGCAAGTGGGCGGCAAGCTGCGCGCCATGATGCCCTGGATCGCCGCGAACAAGCTGGTGGACAAGTCCAAGAACTGATCGACGTCCGGTGCGGGGCTGGCCCCGCGCCCCGTCCTCAAAGACGGCATGCTCGCAAGGGCGTGCCGTTTTTTTATGGCCTTTTCGTCAGGCACGGCTCTTGCTCTGTCCCGCAAGCGGGGCCATATGAGTTAATCTTTCACAGTCCGTTGTAAGTTATTGAGACTATGCCCAATTTTTCCATGCGCGATTCCGAGAACCGCCACCGAAGCATCTACTTGCTGCCCAACGCATTCACCACCGCGGCGCTGTTCGCGGGGTTCTATGCCGTCGTGCAGGCCATGAATGATCGCTTCGAAGTCGCCGCCATCGCCATTTTCGTGGCGATGGTGCTTGATGGCATGGATGGCCGCGTCGCCCGGTTGACCAATACGCAGTCTGCCTTCGGCGAGCAATATGATTCGCTGTCGGATATGACGTCGTTCGGCGTTGCGCCCGCGCTGGTCATGTACGAATGGATCTTGAACGACCTGGGCCGCTGGGGTTGGCTTGCCGCCTTCGTCTATGTCGCCGGCGCCGCGCTGCGCCTGGCACGCTTCAATACCAATATCGCCGTCGTCGACAAACGCTATTTCCAAGGCTTGCCCAGCCCGGCGGCCGCTGCCTTGGTTGCCGGCTTCGTCTGGCTGGCTGTCGATAACAAGCTGCCGATCCATGACAGCCTGATGGCCTGGGTGGCCTTTACGCTGACCATGTACGCCGGCATCACCATGGTGTCGAACGCGCCGTTCTTCAGCGGCAAGAGCTTTGCGCTGGGCCGCAGCGTGCCGTTCTGGGGCATCTTGCTGGTGGTGGCCGTGTTCGTGTTCGTGTCCAGCGATCCCCCGGTGGTGCTGTTCGGCCTGTTCGTGCTGTATGGTCTTTCGGGCTGGGTCATGTGGGCGTGGCGCTGGAATAAGGCGCGCCGCCTGACGCAAGAGCGTCGCGGGCAGTCATCCTCCTGACCGCTGTCGGTATTACTTACCGCTTACACAAAACCCGCCAGTCGGCGGGTTTTGTATTTCATCTTTGACGTTTGACGTTTGACGTTTGGCGTCGGGCGATTATTGCCCGGACACCTTAGCGCCACATGAACCTTTCATCGTCATACATCGGGTCCGGGCCAGGATGGAAGTGCGTCAGCTTGCTGCCGTCGCGGCTCATGTAGACGTACATCAGCGAATTCCAGACGCCGTTTTCCTTGTAGCGATACGACCACACGACTTCGCGCTTTTCGCCCAGCCCTGCCTCTTCGATGCGGGCGGGCGGGCCAAATTCACAGCGCACCCGGTCCGGCCCCCAATCGCCGACTTCCAGCACCTTGAAGTGCGCGTCCGTCAGCAAAGGCACGACAGGACCCACGCGCCCATCGGTGCCCACGTTGGTGCCCCAGGCAAATTGCCCCATCGGCTGCTGGGTCCAGATGACGCGTTGCCCGCCGCCCGCTTGCGGGCAGGTGTAATTGGGCTTGCCAAACTGGGTCAACACATCGGCGTACGGGGTGCCGGGCGGCACCTGGGCCAGGTTCGCGCAGGCGGCCAGGCCGGTCAGGGCCAGGGAGGCGAGGGTGATGCGGGCTGTTCTGTAATATTTAGACATCTATTGCTCCTCTAGGCGCCGTGGGCGCTTGCCGGCCTCTGCCGAACAGGCGAAACCGTCTCTGGGGTAATTCTAGCGTTTCAGCTATAATCACCGAGCTTTATCAAACGTATTGATTGATTTTGCAAGATGCTTTGCGCCGGCAGTCCGGCTGCACGGTAGCCGAAAGCGGCCACTTTGCAGCTATTGAAGCAGCAGTGAGAAAGCAAAAACGCTTATCGCCGGGTCTTACGCAAAATTTTCCCAACCACGTCAGGGCACCTCGGCCCTGTCGCATGTCCGAAGAGGTCATCAATGTCTGTAGCTGACATCAAGAAATCCGATATCGTTGCGCAGTTCCAACGCGCTCAAGGCGATACCGGCTCCCCCGAAGTTCAGGTGGCTCTGCTCACCGCCCGTATCAACGAACTGACCGGTCACTTCAAAGAACACATGAAGGACCATCACTCGCGCCGCGGTCTGCTGCGTATGGTCAGCCGTCGCCGCAAGCTGCTCGACTATCTCAAGGGCCGCAATCCCGATTCGTACCGCGCTCTGATCGAAAAACTCGGTCTGCGCAAGTGATCGACGGGGCTGGCTCCCCATGACGCAACCGTGGTCGGTGCGACGTATTGTCGCAGCGGCCACGGTTTTTCATTTGTAAGGAATAATCGTCATGTTCAACAAAGTGACAAAATCGTTCCAGTACGGCCAGCACACGGTCGTCCTGGAAACTGGCGAGATCGCTCGCCAGGCCTCCGGCGCCGTTGTGGTGTCGATCGAGGACACCGTTGTCCTGGCTACTGTCGTAGCTTCCAAGAAGGCCAAGCCGGGTCAAACGTTTTTCCCGCTGACCGTCGACTACATCGAAAAGACCTACGCCGCCGGCCGTATTCCGGGTGGGTTCTTCAAGCGCGAAGGCAAGCCGTCCGAAAAGGAAACGCTGACCTCGCGCCTGATCGATCGTCCGCTGCGTCCGCTGTTCCCCGAAGACTTCTACAACGAAGTCCAGGTGGTCATCCACACGCTGTCGGTCAATCCCGAGATTGATCCCGACATCGCCGCCATGATCGGCGCCTCGGCCGCTCTGGCCATTTCGGGCATCCCGTTCAACGGCCCGATCGGCGCCGCTCGCGTGGGCTACATCGACGGCCAATACGCACTGAACCCGACCGCCACGCAGCTGAAGTCCTCGAAGCTGGACCTGGTGGTTGCCGGTACGGAAAACGCCGTGCTGATGGTGGAATCGGAAGCCCAACAGCTGTCCGAAGAAATCATGCTGGGCGGTGTGGTGTTCGGCCACGAGCAAATGCAGGCCGTCATCAACGCCATTCACGAATTGGTGAAGGACGCCGGCAAGCCCGAGTGGGACTGGCAAGCGCCCGCCAAGGACGAAGCCCTGATCGCCGCCGTGACCGCGGCTGCCCAGGAAGGCTTGAACGCCGCCTACCAGATCCGCGAAAAGCAGGCCCGTACGGCCAAGCTGCGCGAAGTGTCGGCCGACGTGTCGGCCAAGCTGGCTGCCGCCGCTGCTGAAAAGGGCGAGCCCGCGCCTGACGCCGTCACCGTCGACAACATCATGTTCTCGCTGGAATCGGCCATCGTTCGCGGTCAGATCCTGAACGGCGAACCGCGTATCGACGGTCGCGACACCCGCACCGTTCGCCCCATCAGCGTGCGTCTGGGCGTGCTGCCCCGCGCACACGGCAGCGCGCTGTTCACCCGTGGTGAAACGCAAGCGCTGGTCGTGGCCACGCTGGGCACCAAGCAAGACGAACAGATCATCGACGCGCTCATGGGTGAATACCGCGACCGCTTCATGATGCACTACAACATGCCTCCGTTCGCCACCGGCGAAACGGGCCGCATCGGTGTGCCCAAGCGCCGCGAAATCGGTCACGGCCGTCTCGCCAAGCGTTCGCTGATCCCGCTGCTGCCGGCTCCGGAAGACTTCCAATACACGATTCGCATCGTGTCGGAAATCACCGAGTCCAACGGCTCGTCGTCGATGGCTTCGGTCTGCGGCGGCTCGCTGGCCATGATGGACGCCGGCGTGCCGGTCAAGGATCACGTGGCCGGTGTGGCCATGGGCCTGATCCTGGACGGCGGCAAGTTTGCCGTGCTGACCGACATTCTGGGTGACGAAGATCACCTGGGCGACATGGACTTCAAGGTTGCGGGCACCGAAAACGGCGTCACCGCACTGCAGATGGACATCAAGATCCAGGGCATCACGAAGGAAATCATGCAAGTGGCGCTGGCGCAAGCCCGCGAAGGCCGCCTGCACATCCTGACCAAGATGAAGGAAGCGCTGGACGGTTCGCGCGGCGAGCTCTCGGCTTTTGCCCCGCGCATGCTGACCATCAAGATCAACCCCGAGAAGATCCGCGACGTGATCGGCAAGGGCGGCGCCACCATCCGCGCGCTGACCGAAGAAACCGGCACGCAGATCGACATCTCTGACGACGGCACGATCGTGATCGCCAGCGTCGACGAAGCGCAGGCCAAAGAAGCCCAGCGCCGCATCGTCGAACTGACGGCCGATGTCGAAGTGGGCCAGATGTACGAAGGTTCGGTCCTGCGTCTGCTGGACTTCGGCGCCATCGTGCAAGTGCTGCCGGGCCGTGACGGCCTGCTGCACATCTCGGAAATCGCCAACTACCGCATCGCGAACATCAACGATGTGCTGAAGGTCGGCCAGCAAGTCCGCGTCAAGGTCATCGAGGCCGACGACAAGGGCCGTCTGCGCCTGTCCATCAAGGCAATCGGCGGTATCGAAGCGCAGCAACCCGCTGCCGCTCCCGATGCAGCCCCCCAATCGGAACCGCAAGCTGAATAAGCTGGCAGGCTGATTGAACAAGAACGGCGCCGCAAGGCGCCGTTTTTTATTGCGGCGCCGCAAACCGCGACTGACGCGCTGATTCATCTTCTTGCGACTTCACCCCGCTGTCGTCCCCCAACTTCGCCGACCTTGCTGTAAAGTCGTGCGCGAGAAAAGGGGGAATCGGATGATCCAAGCATGACCAGATGGCCTGCCGCCGCGGGCGCGGTGCTGTGTGGCGCGCTGTCCGCCGCAATGCTGACCGGCTGCATGAGCAGTCCGGGCCCGGGACAGCGCGGCCCCAACAGCGAAGCCATGTCGGCCGACCAATTCGGCCAGACGGATTTCAATCGCACCGTCACGCTGGAAGTGCGCGACAACCTCACCAGCCTGTATTCGCTGCTGGACAAGCTCTACCGGCGCAATCCGCGCGAATGGCGCAAGACCGGCGTGGCCGATCAAAAAGCCGCCGTGAACCGGGTCAAACACGCCATCGAAGTGCGCATCCCGCCCAGCGACCTGGCCGGCCTGCGAGACATCCAGATCCTGGCCGTGTCGCTGGACCCGAACTACTCCGGTGACCGCGTCGGCGCGTTCATCTACGGCATGGCCGACACCATCATCGCCGCACACAACGGCAAGACCCGCCTGTATGCCACCGACGCGCTGGACGGCCAGCGGGTCTACAATGCCGCACGGAACGTCGAGGCTGCCGCCTGGCTGCTGGCCTCGCGCCGCAACAATCAGGGCGAGCTGCTTTTGCTGGCCAATGAAATGTCTCCCAATGCCACGAACCTGAGCTTCGAACGCGAGTTCGGCGCCATCATTGGCAGGCTGGACCTGATCGCCAACCTGCTTGGCGAGAATTCCCGCCGCATCGGGATCAACTATGCGCAAGGCCTCTTGCTGTTCAATTTTCTGCCTGTGCGTTAACAGGACCCACCCATCGTGATCGATATCGCTTCCATCCAGACCGCCCGCGAACACTTGCGCGGCCAGGTCTTGAAGACCCCGTTTACCTTGTCCCGCACGCTGTCCGACATCTTCGGCGCCGAGATCTGGCTGAAGTTCGAGAACCTGCAATTCACGGCGTCGTTCAAGGAACGCGGCGCGTTGAACCGCATGCTCAGCTTGTCGGACGAGGAGCGCGCCAAGGGGGTTATCGCGGTGTCCGCCGGCAACCATGCGCAAGGCGTGGCCTACCATGCGCAGCGCATGGGCGTACCGGCCGTGATCGTGATGCCGCGCTTCACGCCCACCGTCAAGGTGGCCAACACGCGCCGCTTTGGCGCCGAGGTGGTGTTGGCGGGCGATACGTTCGACGATGCGAAGGCGCACGGCTACGAGCTGGCGCAGGCGCGCGGGCTGATCATGATCCACCCCTACGACGACGAAGCCGTCATTTCGGGGCAGGGCACCGTGGCGCTGGAAATGCTGGAAGACCAGCCGCGGCTGGACATGATGGTCATCGCCATCGGCGGCGGCGGGCTGATTTCAGGCGTGGCCACGGCGGCCAAGGCCTTGAAGCCGGACATCGAGATCGTGGGCGTGCAGACCGAGCGCTTTCCGTCGATGTACGCGGCGGTCCAGGGCGTGGACATGCCGCAGGGGCAATACACCATTGCGGAAGGCATCGCCGTGAAGTCGCCCGGTGCGCTGACGCAGCCCATCGTCGCCAAGCTGGTCGATCACATTGAACTGGTCAGCGAAAGCGACATCGAGCACGCCATCGTCGTGCTGCTGGAAATTGAAAAGACCGTGGTCGAAGGCGCCGGCGCGGCGGGCCTGGCGGCCCTGCTGCGCGCGCAGGAAGCGGGCAGCGACCGCTACAAAGGCAAGCGCATCGGCCTGGTGCTGACGGGCGGCAACATTGACCCGCTGATGCTGGGCGAGCTGATCGAACGCGGCATGGTGCGCGCCGGCCGCCTTGCCCGTATCCGCGTGGACTTGCGCGACCTGCCGGGTGCGCTGGCGCATGCCACCAAACTCATTGCCGACGCGCAGGCGAATATCACCGAAGTGCATCACCAACGCGCTTTCACGTCATTGCCGGTGCGCAATGTCGAAGTGGATTTTGTCTTGCAGACCCGTGGCCCGGACCACATCCTGGAAGTCATCGACGTACTGAACGCCGCGGGCTTCGCGGCCAGCAACCACGACCACTGACCAGGGCGGCGGCACCGGCTTGAGGCCGCCTTCACCCGACACCGAATCCACCTCACGGACGCCCGCAACTTGCGGGCGTTTTTGTTTTCGCGCGCACGCTTGAAGTCGGACGTTGTTGCAAAAAAAGTTGCGCAGCGCAGCCACTGCGAAAATTTTTTCACGTCACCCCTGGAACTTTTTCGTCCTTGGCCAACATCCCCGCAGTGCCTGCGTTGAAAGCAAAGTGAAGGGTGTTTGTAAGCCGCCATCACGGCCAGACAGGTGAAAAATGTCCACTATTTGACTCAGGGATATCCCCAAAAAAGTCATGGTTCTTACGGATGTTCGATATGTCGGCATGCGATTTAGGATCTCCCACTTCGCTTTTCTGCCTGTCGTTCGCGACGGTGCCGCAAGGCGTTGGGATAAGCACGCGCCGTTGTTTTCAGTGATGGTTCGGCGCGTCAGACAAGGGAGACCGCAGCTTGATTAGAAACAGACAGGACTTTTGGTCCGGAGCCATGTTCATTGCTTTGGGAGGGGCCTTTTCCGCGCAGGCCACCGAATATTCCATGGGAAGCGCGGCACGTATGGGACCGGGATATTTCCCTTTCTGGCTGGGCATCGTCCTGGCGCTGATGGGCGCGGTCGTGCTGATCAGCGCGCTGGCCAAGAACGCCCAGACGACCACCATCAGCCGCTACGACTTCCGCATTCTTTTCCTGGTGGTCGGGTCGGTGGTGTTGTACGGTTTCGCGCTTTCGCACCTGGGGCTTTACCTTTCAGTTTTTCTGCTGGTGCTCATCAGCAGCCTTGCCAGCCACGAATTCAATTGGAAAGTCGCCGTTGCCAACGGCCTGTTCCTCGTGGCGTTCTCCTACCTTGCGTTCATCCGCGGCCTGGGCTTGATATTTCCCCTGTGGCCCAGCGCATTCGCCAACTAGGAGACGGCAATGGAACTACTGCAAAACCTGATGCTGGGTTTCTCCGTGGCGTTCACGCCGGAAAACCTTAGCTACGCATTCCTGGGCTGCCTGCTGGGCACGTTGGTGGGCGTATTGCCGGGCCTGGGTCCGGTGCCCACCATCGCGATGCTGCTTCCCATCACGTATGTGTTGCCGCCCACGGCCGGCCTCATCATGCTGGCGGGCATTTACTACGGCACCCAGTATGGCGGCTCGACGACGGCCATTCTGGTGAACCTGCCGGGCGAAACATCCGCCGTGGTGACGGTGCTGGATGGTCACCAGATGGCGCGCAACGGACGGGCCGGCGCGGCCTTGTCGCTTGCCGCCATCGGGTCCTTCTTCGCGGGTAGCGTCGCCACCGTGTTGATCGCCGCCTTCGCGCCGCCCTTGGCGGAAGTCGCCTTTGCATTCGGCCCCGCCGAGTATTTTTCATTGATGGCCCTGGGTCTTATCGGCGCGGTGGTGCTGGCGTCGGGGTCGCTGCCCAAGGCGATTTGCATGATCCTGTTGGGCTTGCTGCTGGGCATGGTCGGGACCGATGTCAATTCGGGCGTCGCCCGCTACGATTTCAGCATCCCGGAATTGCAGGACGGTATCGACTTCGCCATCGTCGCGATGGGCGTTTTCGGGCTGTCCGAGATCATGGCCAACCTGGAGCAGAAAGAGAATCGGGTCGAGATCACCGACAAGGTGGGTTCGCTGTATCCCAGCCGGCAAGAGTTCCGCGAAGCCGCGCCCGCCATCGTCCGGGGCACGGCCCTGGGTTCCGCATTGGGCATCTTGCCAGGCGGCGGTTCTGTCTTGTCGGCGTTTGCCTCGTACACGCTTGAGAAGAAACTGTCGAAACAGCCCGAGCGTTTCGGCAAGGGACATCCGGCCGGCTTGGCAGGTCCGGAATCCGCTAACAACGCGGGCGCGCAAACCTCGTTCATCCCGCTGCTGACGTTGGGTATTCCGGGCAACGCGGTCATGGCCTTGATGGTGGGCGCGATGACCATCCACAACATCCAGCCCGGCCCGCAAGTGATGACGAGCCACCCCGAGCTGTTCTGGGGCCTGATTGCGTCCATGTGGATCGGCAACCTGATGCTTGTCATCCTGAACCTGCCGTTGATCGGCATCTGGGTGAAGCTGTTGCGCGTTCCCTACCGCATGCTGTTCCCGGCAATCCTGGTGTTCTGCACGATTGGCGTGTATTCGCTGAACTACAACGTGTTCGACATCTTCATGTTCGCCATCTTCGGCGTCATCGGGTATGTCTGGAGCAAGCTGGGCTGCGAAGGCGCGCCGCTGTTGCTGGGCCTGGTGCTGGGTCCGATGATGGAAGAAAACTTCCGTCGGGCGCTATTGCTGTCGCGCGGTGAATTCAGCACCTTCGTCACGCGTCCGCTGTCCGCCACATTGCTGGCGCTGGCCGCCATTTTGCTGGTGCTGGTGATGCTGCCGGCGCTGCGAAAGAAGCGCGAGGAAACGTTCGTCGAGGTCGACTGACCACGGGGAACAAGCTTGGCTCCGGGCCTGGTGCGGCGCAAGCTGGCCAGGCCCTTTTTTTGCCCTCTTGTCGCCCTGCAAGGCGCCCCAGCAGGCGTCTTAGCAGGCGCCTCAGCAGTCGTGTCGGAAGCCGCCCCGCCTTTTTACCCCGCGTCGCGCGCCACCAGGCTCTTCAAGCCATACAGGCGTTCGCGATGCAGCGTCGTGGCCAGCGGTTCGGGCTCGCGGCCCAGCGCAACGTAGTCGTCGGGAATCTGCGCAATGGCCGCGCGCATGGCGCTCGCGTCCGCCTGCCACCATTGCACCAGCATGCGATCGGGGTTGTACACATCAAGCCCCTGGCGCCGCAATTCCGACCGGTTGAAATCCTTCAGGTTCCAGGTCAGCACCTGCACCACGGGCGGCTGCTGCCAGCCACAACGCGCGCGGCGCGCCAGGCCGGCGGCAATCACGTGAAAGTCCTTGGGGTCGCTGTAGCGCAACGAGGCCTCATACACCTGGGTGTCGGCTTCGTTGGCGTCGGGAAAGCGCGCGTTCATCTCGGCCCAGAACTCGGCCAGCACCTCGGGCGGAATATCCCAGATGCGCGACGCGTTGCGGCGCCATTCCTCGCCAATGCGTTCGGTCCACACCGGCGTGTACACGCCGGCATCCGCCAGACGCAACAGCAACCGCCGCAAGATGCCGGACATCAGGACGCACGCGTCCAGGACGATGAAAGGGGGGCGGGCGGCGGGGGCGTTCAAGACGACAGGAAGAAAGGGAAAACCGGGGAAAGCGCAGGGCAGGCGCAAGACAGGCGACCCGAAAGGCCGATGCCTTTCGATCGCAAAAGTGGTGCCCGAGACCGGAATCGAACCGGTACGACCTTGCGGTCGAGGGATTTTCTTACCACTTCGGCTTTCGCCGCCAGCGCGGGTGCGCTGTTCGTGGTCTGGAGCACGCCTTCACCATAGCCTTGCGGCCTTAGGTGCCCGCCGTCTGCTCTCTACACCTTCCCCGATTTTTCAATCGGGGCTTGGCTCGGCGTTGGCTCGGAACAAGTCCAGGGCATTCGCCGAGTTTGACGGGCTACACCTTTGAAGTTTCCTCCAAAGGGCTCAAATTTTTTCAAGTCCCTTGTGTCTACCAATTTCACCACTCGGGCGATGCGCGGCCCTTTGCAAGGGTCGGCAGCGGGCGTGACTATAACATCCCGCCGCGCGCGTTCCGGCTACTTGCGGCCGAACAGCCGTCCCAGGAAGCCGGCGGGTTTGGCGGCGGCCGCTTCCGCTTCCAGCGCATTCTTCATCGACAGCTCCTGAAAATACGGCTTGCCGTTTTGCTGGTAGGACGAGGAGGCCTGGCGGTAGGCCACGGCCGATTCCGCGTGGCGCTTCATCTGGCCGTAGATCCGGCCGCGCGCGAACAGCGCCCAGCTTCGGTAGTCGGGGTCCAGCGCCAGCAGGCGGTCGCAAGCGGCCAGCCCTTCGTCATTGCGCTTGGCGGCGATCAGCGCGTTGATGCGTTCGGCGTGCAGCGGGCCGCTGTCGGGCCAACGTTCCAGGGCGGTGTCGGCGTAGGCCACGGCCTCGTCGGCGCGGTTCAAATTCGTCAGCGCTTCGATGCGGACGCGACGCCATTTCAGCCAGTCCGGGTCCAGCGAAATGGCCACCTCGGCCAGCGGCAGCGCTTCGTCGTAGCGTTCCAGGTAGTTCAGCATGTCGGCCGCGTTGCCGGGCAGGAAGTCGTCGCTGGGGGCGAGCTCATAGCCTTTCAGGTAGTACGCCAGCGCGGCTTCCCAATTGCGCTGGTCGCGCTGGGCGTTGCCCGCCACGAACAGCAGTTGCGCGTCGCCGCTGTCAAGCGGGTCCAGGCCGATCAGCGCTTCTTCGGCAAGTTTCGGTTCGCGGCTGCGCACGTATTCGCGCGCTTGCTCCTTGCGGCCCTCCCAGCCGGTGTCGGACAGCGTATCCAGATGGCGCCACAAGGGCACGGCTTCGTCCGCGCGACCCAGCCGGTGCAGCGACCGCGCCTTGCCTTCCAGCGGCCAGTCCCAGTCGGGCTCGCGTCGCAGCAGGCTGGTCCATTCCTCGATGGCGTCGGCGTGGCGTTCCATGGCTTGCAGGCAGGACGCGCGGTTGTGCTGGATGGCGTTTTGTTCGCCCAGGATGGCGCGGGCGCGGTCGAACATGGCGATGGCGTTTTGCAGGTCGCCCAGGCGCCGGTAGTTGTTGCCGGCGTCGTACAAAAAGCCGCCATTGTTGGGTGCCAGCGCGACGGCACGCTGGTGGTAGGGCAGGGCCTCGGTATAGCGACCGGCGTTGTGCAGGTTTGATCCGATATAGCAGTGCGGCGCGGCGGCGGCCGAACGCACTTGAGAGGCGCGGGTCCAGCTGGCGATGGCGTCTTCCAGGCGACGGTCGTTGATCAGCAGGTAGCCTTCGGCCATCAGCAGGCCAAAGTGCGAAGGCGCCCGTTGGCGGGCGTCCCGCAATCCGCGCCACGCCTGCTGCTTGTCGCCGTCGTCGTATTGCACCACCGCCTGCACGGCGATGGCGTCGCTGCATTGCGGGTCCAGCGCCAGCGCGCGCGCCAGGTCGGCGTCACGCTGGACATAGGCTTTGCGTTGCGCGTGGCAGCGGGCACGCAAGGCCCACGCGGTGGCCGATGCCGGCTGTTCGCGCACGGCCTGGTCGCACAGCGACAGCATTTTTGGCAGGTCGCTACCGTCTTCGGCGCGGTGGATGGCTTCGATCAAGGCGGACATGCGTGGGTTCCGTCGTTACGTCGGTTGCTTGGCGGGTGCTGAGAATGGCCGGGCGGCCTAGCGCGAGAAGGCGCTGGCGTCGTGGCGGCAACTGTAGGTACGGTCGCTGGCGGGGATGTCGTCGCTGCCGCATTGCCACCGGCGCACGCCGCCGCCTTTGCGTTCGGCGCGCAGTTCCGGCACGTAGACCAGATGCTTGCCCGCCAGGCTGGGCGTGCCGTCGGTGCTGGGCGTGCCGGCAATGGTGAAGCGCAATACGCCGTTGACCGGGTTCATCTCCACCTTGGAAAAGCCGCTGTCTTGCATGGACTGCTGGCTGATGCCCAGGTCGTCCAGGCTGGCCGGAAACTTCTGCGTGCGCCGATAGTGGTTTTCCGCCAGGCGGCGCACCGGGTCGGACACCAGGTCATAGCGGTTGATATCCGCATGCAGCGGGTTGTCGCTGTTGCGATCGCCGGTGGCGTTCACGCCAATGACGATGCCCACCACCACCAGGACCAGGGTGCCGAAAACAAAAAACAGGAACTTGCCCGCGCCGGTGACAGACGGGGCGCGCGCCACGGCCGCCTGCATCGCGTGAGGGTTCGCATCGCGTGTGATCACGTGCGTGCCGGCCAAGGCGTTGTGCATGGCGCGTTCGCCAAAGATCATTTGCTGCAAGTGGTGAAACAGGCCCGGCAGCAGCATGTTCACCGTGTACTTCAACGTGTGCCGCCACAACGACCGCACCAGGCCCGGCGCCTTGCCTTTGCGATTGACCACGCGCAGTTTCACCGCGCGCTTGCCCGGCGACCCGTTGCCCCACGCGTCCATGATGGCGGGCAGAAACCAGCCGATCAATCCGGCGATCAAGGCAATCCAGAAGGGCGCCTTGTCACCGGTCAAGCCCTCGTAGGTCAGCTGGGACGCCAGGATCAAGACGGTCATCCCCACCGCCATCACCACGGCGTCTATTGCGCTTGCGCCCAGCCGTGGCCAGATGCTGGGGAACACCAGCGCGTTGCCTTGTCCGGCGGGGGCGGACCGGGCGGCGGCTTTAGGCGCGGAGGCCTTGGCGGGTTTTGTTTTTTTCTTGCCCGTGGCGAATGCGCCGGCGGGTTGGGCGGCCGACGAAGCCGGGACAGGCAGCGGCGCCTGGCAACTGAAGCATTGCGTATTCGAGGCGGGGTTCTGCCAATTGCAGCGAGGGCATTGCATGGAAACTGAGATCCTGGAGGCGCCTGGGGCCGTACAACAACGACCGGAGCGCGGATGATACTCAAGTCTTGCGCTAGGGAAAACCCGGATCACCGCGTGTGCGAACAGCCGCCACTGAAACAGAGGTGGGGCGCAGCGCTCCGCGGTGTCGCAAGGTTCCGTCGCGATGCCGGGCGCGGATCATCGCCCGGCGCCGGCCCATGTTTATGCGCCCGTGGCCTCGCGCAGGGCAACAATGAAAGCGTTCAGTGCTGCATCGCGGTCTGGCTCGTTGGGGCTCGCGTAGCGCGGCTCGGGATAGGCGGCAAGCTGCACCACCGCCAGCTGTGCGCGCGTATCGATGAAGATGCGCTGACCGGAATGGCCCATGGCCATCATCGCGCCGTCCTCGCGCAGCCACCAGCTGTAGCCGTACGCCGCGAGGCCCAGCGCCTCTCGATGCGCGGTGTGCTGGTCGGCCGGGATCTGGAATGCCGGGGTGCCGGACCGTGCGACCCAGCCTTCGGGCAGGATGCGCTCGCCGCCCGCCACGCCATCGTCCAGGACGAACTGTGCGAAGCGGCCGATGTCGCGTAGCGTCATGCCCGCGCGGCTGCCTCCGATCTCCTGCCCATCGTCAGATTCCAGCGTGTAGAACCCGTCGAATTCCATGCCGCACGGCTGCCAGATTCGCCGTGACATATAGTCGGCCAGCGTCCCGCCGGTGGCGGCGCTGAGTACCGCGCCCAGCAGATACGTATCCCCGGTGTTGTAGTGCCATACCCGGCCGGCGTCGTGGGCGCGATGGCAGGCGCGCAGCAAGCCCAGCACGCCGCCCGGCACCTTGTCGGCCAGCGATTTGCTATAGCGATTCACATCCGAGGACTTGTCGGTGTAGTTTTCTTCCCAGGCGATACCTGATGACATTGTCAGCAGGTGGCGCACCGTCACGGCATCGTAGGCGCAGCCGGCCAGCGCCGGCACATAGGCCGTCACCGGGTCGTCCAGGCTCGCAATCCAGCCGTCGTGCAAGGCCGCGCCCGTCAGCATGGCCGTCATGGACTTGACCGTGGACATGGTCGACCAGCGCTCATGCGCCTGGAAACCCAGGCCATAGCGTTCCAGAACAATGTGGCCGCGATGGATCGCGATCAGGCCGGCAACGTTGTTGCGGTCCATCAGATCGGCCACACCCAGCTGTTCATCGCCCTGCGTGAAGCGCACGTCGATTTCGGGAGCGCGCGGCAAGGGGCGTGGCTGCGAACCACGGCGGATGGCGCGGGTGGCGAACAGGCGATCGACGATGCGATAGCCATACGACTGCAGGCAGGGCGGCCACAGCAGGAAGTCTTCACCGCGCGGCAGGTGTTCAACGGCCTCGGCCAACCGCGGGGAGGGGATAGCGTTCATGGATACCTCAATAAAAAGCCGGGCGCGCGGCCCGGCATAAATCAGTCGTTGCGCACGCCCAGGCGTTTCACGATCGGGCCCCACACATCGGCCTCGGTTTTCATCGACTCCGCCACCGAGGCGGGTCCAAGCTCCTTGGGCGGCGTCATGTAGATGTCGGCCATTTGCTTGCGCACCGCCGGATCAGCCCAGAACTTGCGCGTGGCCTCGGTAAGCCGAGTCACGATCTCGGGGGGCGTGCCCTTGGGCGCCATCAAGCCGTACCAGGCGTCGCCGGGAAAGCCCTGCACGCCGACCTCCGCAATCGTGGGCACATCGGGAAGCTGCGCGACGCGGTCTGCGCCGAAGATCACCAGCGGTACCGCCTTGCCGGTCTTGACCTGCGGCACCGCGCCGGTAAGCGCGTCCGCGGTCAGGTCGATTTGTCCGCCGATCAAATCCATCATTGCCGGCGCTGCGCCCTTGTACGGTACGTGCGACAACTCGATCTTGAAGTGCTCGGCCAGAAATGCCACGTTCAGGTGTGTGGAATTGCCGATACCGGCCGAGCCGTAGTTCAGATGACCGGGGCTGGCCTTGGCCTTCTTCACCAGGTCATCCACCGACCGGATGCCGGTGGCGGGATTGGCCACCAGCACCTGTGAGGTGCCGGCGATCTTCGTGACCGGATCGAAGTCGCGCGTGGGGTTGTAGGCCAGCTGCGAGTAGGTGAATGGGTTTACCGACATGTTGGACGTGCTGCCGAACAGCAGCGCATAGCCGTCGGCCGGCTGCTTGGCCACATAGGCGGCCGCGATGCTGCCATTGGCGCCGGGCTTGTTTTCCACCACCACGGTGCCGCCGATCTCTTTGCCGGCGTAGGCGGCCCAGGCACGCGCCAGCGCGTCGGCCGCGCCGCCGGCAGCCACGGGAACAAATACCGAGACCGGGCGGGCCGGCCAGTCGGCGGCGCTAGCTGGCGCGGCGCAAGCCATGGCCAGCGTGCCGGCTGCGGCCAGGCCTATCAGGCGTTGAAAACGGGAAGAAGCCGACTGCGGAAAGCGCGAACCGAGGGCCATGGCCTGTTGCTCCAGTTGAATTCGGATGGTGAACCCGCATTCTGGAAGTCCCGATTCATTACGTCCAATGCATAATTAATCATCAAAGCATAATTAAGAAGTAATAAAACCACGGGGTCCGCATGAACTTGCAGCAGCTGGAACACTTTCTTGTGTTGGTGGAGACTCGATCTTTCAGCCGTGCAGCCGTCAAACTGCACCTGACACAGCCCGCCCTCAGCCGCAGTATCCAGGCGCTTGAAGAAACGCTGGGCGGCCGCTTGCTTGAACGCGACAAAGAGAAAACGCTGACAGCGCTGGGCGAGTTGGCCATCGTGCGTGCGCGGCGCATCCGGGTCGAACTGTCCGAGCTGCGTCGCAGCGCCAGCCTGTTGGCCGACTACGCGGGCGGCACGCTGCGGCTGGGCCTCGGCCCCACGCCCACCGCGATTCTTTCGGTGCCGCTGCTGCGCGAGATGAAGGAGCGCTATCCGGCAATCAAGCTGCTGCTAAGCGGCGGTGCACCCGAGATGCAGGTGCAAGAGCTGCGCGAGGGGGCGGTCGACGCGCTGGTGGTTCACCGCAATCACATCCCGGCCGACGCGGATCTGCATCTGATGTTCTTTCCCCGCACGCCGCTGGGCTTCGTGGTTCGGACCGGGCATCCACTGGCCGGCCGGACCGATCTCGATTTTCAGGCCTTGCGTCGTTTCGGCGTAGCCGCCAGCGGACGAGCCATGAGCGACGAGGTGATGCACCGACTGAATGCCTATTTCGGCCCAACAGCGCATTTCATCGAAGCGATCCAGTACCAATCGAACGACATCCACCCGCTGGTCGATTTGGTCCGAACCAGCGATACGGTGTTCTTTGGCGTGCTGCGCGTGGCGCAGCCTGGAATCGCCCATGGCGAGTTGGTGCACTTGGATATCCGACCGGCATTGGAGTTGTCGTCCCAGTTTGTGTTTGTGACTCTGGAAGGCAAAACACTGCCACCCGCGCTATTGCGGCTCAGGGAACTGTGCACGCGCTACATGTCGGGAGAGGATGCCCCGTGACGCGACGGGAAGCCGGTGTCTTTGCGTGGCGACTGCCGATATAGCGCGCGAGCGCCGGGGCGAAGGCCGTATTTCGGGCCGGTCTGCAACGCAGGTAGGGGAACGCAGCCGCGCCGCAAAGGCGCGTGGGCTGCTGTCGAGGGTCTGGCGGAAGCGGTGAGATTCGAACTCACGAACGGTTGCCCGTTGCCGGTTTTCAAGACCGGTGCAATCGACCACTCTGCCACGCTTCCGGGGTGATGCCGCGCCGCGCGTCGGTTCGCGGCGTTACGGTTTGGGGATTCGGCCGTCAGGCAAACATTCTGCCCGAACGATCCCGCGAGATGCCGTAAAGGGCGCAATAATAATCTATTTGCTGCAAAGGAGGCACGCGATGCACGCTGTAGAAATCTCCCGCCCCGGCGGCCCCGAGGTCCTGGTCCCCGTAGAACGCCCCACGCCCGAACCCGGCGCGGGTGAAGTCCTGATCAAAGTCAGCGCCGCGGGCATCAATCGCCCCGACGTTTTCCAGCGCAAGGGCAACTATGCCCCGCCGCGTGGCGTGTCCGACCTGCCGGGCCTGGAAGTGGCCGGTGAGATCGTAAGCGGTGACGTTGCCGACAGCGGTTTTGCCATCGGCGACAAGGTCTGCGCCCTGGTGGCCGGCGGTGGTTACGCCGAATATTGCGTGGCGCCCGTGGCGCAATGCCTGCCCATTCCCAAGGGCTTGTCAGACGTTGAAGCGGCCGGTTTGCCCGAGACCTATTTCACGGTCTGGAGCAACGTGTTCGATCGCGGCCGCCTGTCCGAAGGCGAGATCCTGCTGGTGCACGGCGGCGCCAGCGGCATCGGCACCACGGCGATCCAGTTGGCGCGCGCCATGGGCAACCGCGTGTTCGCCACGGTCGGCAGCGACGACCGCGCCCGTGCCGTCGAGGCACTGGGTGCTGAAAAAGGCATCAACTACAAAACCCAGGATTTCGTGAAGGAAGTCATGGGCGCGACCGATGGGCGCGGCGTGGACGTCATCCTGGACATGGTGGCCGGCGACTACATCGCCCGCGACATGCAGTGCCTGGCCGATGACGGCCGCATCGTCATCATTGCGCAACTGGGCGGTTCGCGCGCCGACGTGGACACCTCTCAAGTCATGCGCCGCCGCCTGACCATCACGGGCTCCACCCTGCGTCCCCGTCCCGTCGCCTTCAAGGGCGCCATCGCCCGCGCCCTGCGCGAACAGGCTTGGCCCTTGCTGGAAAAAGGGGCCATCAAGCCCATCGTTCACGCCACCTTCCCGCTGGCCGAGGCCTCCAAGGCGCACGCCATGATGGAAGGCGGTGAAAACATCGGCAAAATCATCCTGACAATGTAAGAATCGCGCGGCGATCGGCGTATCGCCGCGCAACAGGATACAATCTTGGGTTTCGCCTGGAATTTTTTCCAGGCAGGCCCGTGGGCGGTTGCATCATTGCCCGGGGCTCACCCCCACTCTGACACCTGCCATGACTTCAGTCGACAATCGCGCCCGCCTCGTGCTGGGCAACTGGAAGATGCACGGCAACCTGGCCGAGAACGCCGCGTTGCTGACCGAGCTGCGCGCCGCGGATGCCGCGAGCCACTGCGAGATCGGCATCTGTGTTCCGTTTCCCTATCTGGCGCAAGCTGGCTCGGCCCTGACCGGAAGCAGCGTGTCGTGGGGCGCGCAAGACGTCAGCGCACACGAAAAAGGCGCCTACACCGGTGAAGTGTCCGGTGCAATGCTGAAAGAATTCGGTTGCCGCTGGGCATTGGCCGGCCACTCCGAGCGCCGCGTGCTGCACGGTGAAACCGACGAAATCGTTGCCGCCAAGGCGCAAGCCGCGCTGGCCGCAGGCCTGACCCCGGTGGTCTGCGTCGGTGAATCGCTGGCGGATCGCGAAGCGGGCAACACGCTGGCCGTCATCGAGCGCCAGTTGAAGCCCGTGCTGGCCCTGGGCGCCGAATCGGTGGCGCGCATGGTCCTGGCCTATGAGCCCGTCTGGGCCATCGGCACCGGCCGCACTGCCAGCCCCGAGCAAGCGCAGGAAGTTCACGGCGCCATCCGCGCCGCCCTGCGCACGCTGGGCGCGGCGCAAGTACAAGTTTTATACGGCGGTAGCGTCAAAGCTGCCAACGCCGCCAGTTTGTTCGCCATGACTGATATCGACGGGGCCCTGGTCGGCGGCGCGTCGCTAGTGGCTGAAGAATTTTTGCGTATTGCCGCCATCTAAGTTTCCGTTCCGGAGTCTGTAATGCCCTTGATGCTTAAACTTTTGCTGGCCGTCCAAGTACTTTCGGCGCTGGCTATCATCGTCCTGGTCCTGCTGCAGCAGGGCAAGGGTGCCGACATGGGGTCCGCTTTCGGTAGCGGCTCGTCCGGCAGCCTGTTCGGTGCCACTGGCGCTGCCAACTTCCTGTCGCGCGCCACGAAGTGGGCCGCCGTGGTCTTCTTTGCGTCCACCGCCGGCCTGGCCTACGTCAGCCACAAGGGCACCAGCGGCCCGGCCGTTGACTCCGGCGTGATGCAAAGCTTCCCGGCCGACCGCTCCGTGCCGCAAGTGCCGGGCGCAGCCCCCGCTGCTCCCGCAGCCGGTGGTTCTTCGGTTCCGGGTGCCGCTTCGGTTCCGGCGGCGCCTGCCGCGCCGGCCAAGCCCGACGCTTCGGTGCCCGCTGCCCCGGCCGCTCCGGCCACCAAGCCGGCTGAAACGCCCGCCAAGTAAGATCGGGCAAGGTTGAAAAAGCCGGCGTGCGCGCCGGCTTTTTTATTTTGCGCCGTTGGGACCGGAGCCCGAAATCTGCTCCATTCCGGGTTCTACTAAATCCATGCTAGAATGCTCGACTTTCTGGCCTTGCCTATCGGTAGGGTTACAGAAATCTGGTGAATGCCGACGTGGTGAAATTGGTAGACACGCTATCTTGAGGGGGTAGTGGCGAAAGCTGTGCGAGTTCGAGTCTCGCCGTCGGCACCAAGAATTCCTCGCAAAAAAGCCCGCTGAAACGCTACGTTTCAGCGGGCTTTTTGCTTTGAGTGTGCGTTTGCCTTTGCCTTTGGCCTTGGACACATGGCCATTGATCCCTCAATGCAAGTTCCCGCCAAACGCCACCACCGCCACCACGAACGTCGCGAGCCCGACCGCTGCCAATCGATACGCCCGCTTCGCGTCATGCGCGTTGTTTCGGCTTAGCCCGATCAGCGTCGCCACCGTCGACCACAATCCCGTGAACGCCAGCAGCGACAGCGTGTACACCCAATCCGACAGGTCATAGCCGCCACCCCCAATCGATACAGGCGCCGACGTCCGTGGCCACAGCAACGCAATCAGTGTGCCGGCCACCACGGCAAAGACGGCGAGCCAGGCCAGAAATGCGCGGTCCTTCAACATGGTTTCGATCCTAGGGTTTCAGTTAGGGGATGTAATGCGCACGCCCCTGCACGCCAAAACAGTGATGCGGCACTGTTATAAAGGGCGTTGTAGATTCAACGGTAGGGCAAGCTTATGTCGATTCAACAGTTGATCCGTTGCGGTGCGGCAGCGTCGCTAATCGCGATGGGTACAGGATGTTCCATGGTTGGCTTGGGAGACTCCCGTAGCAGCGAGTGCCAGTGGTATCGCAGCAGCTGCATGCACGAAGGCTCATACGACCCCGGCGAAGAAGACTACGCCGAAGAAGAGGCAAAGCGCTTGAACAAGCAGTCTTCCGATCGGCTGCGCCGCAGCTCGGGCGACTGAAGCAACTGAAGCAACTGAAGCGGCTGAAGTAGCTGAACCCGCCGAAGCCACTGAATCGCGCCCGCGCGGCAAGATTCAGGCTTCCAGGTAATGATTGCGCAAGACGTCGGCGTCTATCTTCAGCGCGTCTTTCAGATACCGGTCCATGCTGCCGTATTCCTGCTTGATGGCCTGCACCGACGCGTCCAGGTACGCGGGCGCCACTTCCAGCAGCGGCATCATCACGTCGTCCTTGATGCCGCTGGCGCCGGACTTTGCCAGGATGTCCTCAAAGAACCGGGCGTTGCAGTGATTCGATTCCAGATAATTCGACAGGATATCGTCCTGCGCCACGCCCAGCGCCGATAGCAGCAACAGCGATGCGAAGCCGGTGCGGTCCTTGCCCGCCGTGCAATGAAAGAGCAGCGTCTTGCCCGTCATCGCCGTGTTCATGAAGCCGCCAAACGCGGCCTGGTAGTGCGACGGAAATTCTCGGTAGATCTCGACCATCATGGTCGTCGCGAATGCCGGGCTGGCGTCGCGCAGGCGCGGCAGCAGGGATGCCATGGCCATATTGCCGTCCAGCACGGGCGATGCAATCCAGTGAAAGCGTTGGCCGAAGTGCGCCTCGTCGTGGGCCTTTTCCGGTTCAGCGCGAAAGTCGATGACGGCTTCCAAACCCAGCGCGCCCAGCCGTTCCAGGTCGGCGGCGCTGGCGCGGCCCGGGTTGCCGCTGCGAAACAGTTTTCCCCGCCGCACGCGCCGGCCGTCGATCCCGGCCAGCCCGCCCAGGTCGCGCGCATTGTGCACGTTCTCAAGCTCCAGGCGGCGCTGCATGGCTTCGGGCGTTGGCATGAATGGGTCTTGCTGGCGCATGGGGGTCGGCATGGGTTCCTTCACGTGTAAACGGGTCGGTGGATCGTAGCACCACGGGCGCGCTCGCAGCGGCCATGCCGCCCTTGTGGGGGGGGGGCGCCGGCGCTCGTTTGGGCAATAGCCGCCCGGGCCTAAGCCCCCAGCTTGCCCAGCAATTCAATCAGCTGCCGCTTTTCCGCCGCACCCAGTTCCTGGCTGATCCGCGCGTCATGCGCCTGCACGGCCTCTGTAATGTCGGCCAGCACGGCGCGGCCGGCGTCGGTGGCTGCCAGGGAATAGGCGCGCTTATCGTGCTCGGCGTCCTGCCGTTCCACATAGCCCAGCGCCTGCAACTGGTTCACGATCTGCACGGCGCCCGACCGCGCAATGCCCTGGATGCGAGCCAGGTCCGTTAGTTTCAGGTGAGTATTCGCCGCAATCAATGTCAGCGCCGAAAACCGCTGGGGCGTGATGTCCCACGGTGCCAACGCGGCCAGGAAGTCCTCATAGATAACGATCTGCGCGCGTCGGATGGCGTAGCCGACCAGACCGTCCAGTGCGCCGTACTGGACGCCGGGGACGTGGGGCTGAAACTGCTCGCCTCGCGCGCCGGGGCGGCGGGGGCGTTGGGATGCGGCTCGTGACATGGCGGTGGCGCGGGGCAGGGTCCTGGTGTCAGGGGGCTCAACACTAATGCAGTCATGCGCGCCGCGCTACCGGATTACGGGAAATCCCCGGTGCGGAATCGGCGGCAATTTTGTTATGTTGCATAACAAATAAGACCAGGAGTAGACATGCAAATCGTCATCGCCGGCGCCGGCATCGGCGGGCTGACGCTCGCGCTGATGCTGCATCGGCGCGGCATCGAATGCCGCGTATATGAAAGCGCCCAGGAACTGAGACCGCTGGGCGTGGGCATCAACCTGCTGCCACACGCGGTCAGCGAGCTGGAACAGCTGGGCCTGATGCCCGCGCTGGCCGAGCGCGCCATCGAAACGTCGCAGCTGCACTACTACAACAAGTTCGGCCAGCCCATCTGGCGCGAGCCGCGTGGCGTTCAGGCGGGTTATCCGCTGCCGCAATTCTCGGTGCACCGGGGCGAATTCCAGATGCTGCTGGCGCAGGCGGTGCGAGACCGTTTGGGCAACGATGCCATTGTGACGGGCATGGTGCTGGAATCCGCCGAGCAGGACGCGGACGGCGCCACGGCAGTGTTCCGGCGGCGCGCGGACGGATCGTTGCACCGCGTGCGCGGCGATATCCTGGTGGGCGCCGACGGCATCCATTCCGCGTTGCGCCGCCAACTGCATCCGGTGGGCGACGAACCCCGCTTCTCTGGCCGCATGCTGTGGCGCGCGGTCACGGAGGCCCCGCCCTACCTGGACGGGCGCAGCATGTTCATGGCCGGTCATCAGGACCAGAAGTTCGTCTGCTACCCGATCTCTGAACCGCTGCGCCGCGAAGGGCGCTCGCTGATCAACTGGATTGCCGAACTTTCCGTGCCGGGCGCCGAACTGCCGGCCACCGACTGGAACCGCCAGGTGGACAAGTCGGTGTTCGCGGACAGGTTCGCCAACTGGCGCTGGGACTGGATCGACATTCCCGCGATCATCGACGGCGCAGAAGCCATCTACGAATTTCCCTTGGTGGACCGCGACCCGCTGCCGCGCTGGACGCGGGGGCGCGTGACGCTGTTGGGCGACGCCGCGCATCCCATGTACCCCATTGGTTCGAACGGATCGGCGCAGGCCATTCTGGACGCGCGCTGTCTGTCGGATTGGCTGGCGCAGGCGGCCGGCGGTCGCGTGCGCACGCCGGAAATCGCATTGTTGGAATATGAGGCCGAGCGCCTGCCGCGCACGGCCGGCATCGTGCTGCGCAACCGCTTGAACGGCCCCGAACAGGTCATGCAGATGGCCGAAGAACGCGCGCCGCAAGGTTTCACCGACATCCACGATGTGATGGCGCACGAGGAATTGGCGGCCGTATCGCTGCGCTACAAACAACTGGCGGGATTCGATCCCGCCGCCTTGAAGAAAAGCCGGGAATCCACGCCATGAGCGCCATCGATGCATTGACCGACCCGGAAGCCCCCCGGCTCGAACACGTCACCACCGTTATCGTCCAGGTTGGCGCACCGCAGGAAGTGGGCGACACGCCGCAAGGCCGCCGCCGCGTCATCCCGATTACGGGCGGCACCGCGCAAGGCCCACGCCTGACAGGCAAGGTGCTGCCGGGCGGCGCCGATTTTCAGGTGATCCGCTCGGCCACGTACACCGATATTCACGCGCGCTACGTCATCGAAACGCCCGAGGGCGATCGCGTCTACGTCGAGAACACCGGCATACGCACCGGGCACGCGGACGACATCGCCCGGTTGGTGCGCGGCGAACCCGTGGACCCCGCCAGGATTTACTTCCGCAGCTATCCGCGCTTTGAAACGGCGGCGCCCGCACTGGGCTGGATGAACGAAAGCCTGTTCATCGGCACGGGCGCACGCTATCCCGACCGGGTCGAACTGCGCTTCTACCGCATTTGCTGAACCCGCGGCATCCGCCGTGGCATGACGATAAAAACGACTCGGAGACAACCATGACTTCAATGCTGCGCCGCCTGTTGGGCGGCTTCCTGCTGTGCGTGCCGCTTGCCGCGATGGCGCAATTTCCCAATGGGCCGGTGCGGCTGAATGTGGGGTTTCCGCCCGGCACCGGGCCCGACATCGTGGCGCGCACGCTGTCGCAACACATGGCTCCGTTGCTAGGCCAAAGCGTGGTCGTGGAAAACAAGGTGGGCGCGGGCGGGCAGATCGCCGCGCAGACCGTGGCGCGCAGCCCGGCCGATGGCCAGACGATTCTGCTGGGCGAAGTCGGCTCCATCAGCATCTCGCCCGCCACCTACCGCAACCTGAATTACGATCCGCCGCGCGATTTTGCGCCGATCTCTGAAGTGGTGCGCGCCGACTTCGTGCTGGTCGTGCCGGCCGATTCCCCGTATCAGGACCTGACGGCGTTTATCGACGGCGCGAAGAAGGCGTCCGATCGTATCAACTTCGCCACCTTCGGAGCGGGTACGCCGGGCCACTTTGGCGCCGAATTGTTTGCGCGCGAAGCGGGCATGAAGATCGAGGCCATCCACTACCGCTCAACGGGCGACGCGGTGTCCGGCCTGGTGTCCGGCGCGGTGCAGGCCGCGTTCGTGACAACGGCGCTGGCCGTGCCGCAAGTGCAGGGCGGCAAGCTGCGCGCCTTGGCCATCACCGGCGCGCAGCGCTCGCCGGCGCTGTCGGCGGTGCCGACCTTTGCCGAACGCAGCCTGCCCGCCGTGAACTTCGGCGCGTGGTTCGCGCTGTTCGCGCCCGCCGGCACGCCGGATGCGGTACTGGACCGCCTGCAAAAAGACAGCGCCGCCGCGCTGCGCCAGCCCGCTGCCGTACGCAGCCTGGCCGAGGCCGGCTTCGTGGTGGTGGGATCCGACCGCCAGACGCTGCAAGCGTTGTTGACCAGCGAATCCAAGCGCTGGAGCGATGTGGTGAAGGCCACGGGTTTCCGCGCCGACTGATCGTTGCCGGCCCCTCCCGTTTGCCGGCATCCACGTTGCCGGCATCCCGTTGCCGGCATCCCGTTGCGGGCATCCCGTTGCGTGGCCGCAAGCCATCACGGCGCCATCAGCGCTTCGGCCTGATAGGCGTCGTGCAGCAATGCCATGAACGCGGGCGCGTCCGGCATCGCGGTGTCGCCGATACGCCTCACCGCGACGCCCGGCGTCCAGGAGTTCATCACGGCGGCCCCCGCCATGGCCGGCAGGTCGGCCAACGTCACGGGCTGCACCCGCTGCGGTATCTGCCTGTCGCGCAGCTGCCGCTGCACGATGCCCATCGTCGTGCCGGTCAGCATTTGGGCATCGGGCCACACCACGGCCTGCCCATCCCAGAACGCAAGGTTCCAGATGGACGCCTCGCTCAAACGACCCTGCCGGTCGACGAAGGCTGCGTCGTCGGCGCCTTGCCGGGCCGCCTGCCGCAACAGATACGTCTTGGCGACTTCGCCCACATGCTTCACGGCCGGCAGCATCCGCTCGTGCTGCATCGCCGCCAACGACAGGGGCCCGGCCGGGCCATTTGAAGGCGGCCCGGTCCGTACCAGGATGTCCAGCGGGGTATCGCCCTGGGCAACGGTGAATTCGCCGGCTGGGGAATAGACGGTGGCGACCAGGGATAAGTCCTCGGGGCTGGCGCGGATGGCTGAACGCAGCGCATCCACGATGGCGGTATCGGGCAACGCCCGCCCGAACATCGTCAGCGAGGCCGCGCGCAAACGTGCCAGGTGCAGGTCCAGGCCCCGGACCCGTCCGCCGCGTACCTGCATCGCGGTGAAGTGGGCGTAGCCGGCAAACGCCAGCGGGGCCAGGTCGGCGGCGGTGGCGGGCAGGCCGTTGCGCTGCATGACATAGGGAAAGCTTTCCAAGGCGGGCATGAGGGATATCCGGGCTGATCATCAAGTTTCGCCACTATCCTGCATTGCCATTACCAGGCGAAACGAGTTATTTTCACGCCATTATCAAATTTGGCTTGAAGATCATGAATCGCCTGCTGCCCGGCACCCGTGCTCTGCGTACCCTGGAAGCGGCAGCGCGTCACCTGAACTTCACGCGCGCTGCCGACGAACTTGGGCTGACGCCGGCAGCCGTCAGCTATCAAATCAAAGAGATCGAAGAACAACTGGGCGTGGTGCTATTCACGCGCACCAGCCGCAGCATTCAATTGACGCCTGCCGGCACGGTGCTGTTCGACGCCGCTGCCGACGCGTTGCACACGTTGCAGCAGGCGGTGTCCAAGGCGCGACGGCTGACGCGGGGCGATGCCCAACTGCGGCTGTCAGTGGGCGCGCGCTTTGCCACGCACTGGCTGTTGCCGCGCCTGCCCCAGTTTCAGGCCGAACACCCCGGCTTGGCATTGACGTTCGACATCAGCGATGCCGTGCGCGACTTTGCCGCTGACGATGTGGACGCGGCCATCCGATTCGGCGCGGGCGATTACCCCGGTGCGGTGTCCCATCGGCTGTTTCATACCGTCGTCGTTCCCGTGTGCAGTCCGGCGCTGTTGCAATCTGGCCGCCCATTGGGTCGCCCGCAGGACTTGTTCAACCACACGCTGTGCTACGTAGACTGCCGGCCCGGCGGCATTGTCTGGCCGAACTGGCCGATGTGGATGGCGGCGGCGGGCGTTGATGGCTTCGACGATAGCCGTAGCGTCGCCTTCGCGGAATCCAGCCACGTGGTGCAAGCCGTGATGGATGGCGCGGCGGTGGGCTTGGTGGAATGGGAACTGGTCGAACGCGATGTGCAAGCCGGCCGCCTGGTCCGGCTGTTCGATGTTGGGGTTCGGGTGGCGCCGGAATACGCCTATCACCTGGTGTATCCGGCGGCCAGCGCGTCCGACCGCCGGGTATGCGCGTTGCGGGATTGGATGCTGCGGACCGTCAGCGCCGCGGATGCCGTCAAACAGCACTATCAACCCGGCTCGTTCCACGAATAGAACAGTTTGTTCCGTCCAAAACCAGCCGTTTTGGCCGTGCTGCTAGTGCGCGTGTCACGGTTCGACCGTTAGAATTCGTTCCCATACCACCCCCTATCTACCAGTCGAAAGGTCAAGTCCCATGAGCAACGCTTATCTCGAGGCACTCAAGAAGCGCCGTACGCAGTATTCGCTGGGCCGTAATGTGTCGGCCTCCAAAGAAGAACTGGCCAGCCTGATCCAGGAAGCCATCAAGCACAGCCCTTCGTCGTTCAACTCGCAAAGCTCGCGCGCCGTCATCCTGTTTGGCGATGAAAGCGTGAAGCTGTGGGACCTGGCCATCGAAGAAGTGCGCAAGGTTGCACCGGCCGAAGGTTTCGACAAGACCGAAGCCAAGCTCAAGAGCTTCGCCGCCGGCGTGGGCACCGTGCTGTTCTTCGAAGACCAGGACGTGGTGCGCAGCTTGCAGGAAAAATTCGCGCTGTATGCCGACAACTTCCCGGTGTGGTCCGAGCAGTCGGGCGGCATGGCTCAATTGTCCACCTGGGCAGCCCTGGCCAACGCCAACGTCGGCGCCAGCTTGCAGCATTACAACCCGCTGATCGACGGCGTGGTCGCGCGTGAATGGAACGTGCCGGCCTCGTGGAAGCTACGCGCGCAAATGCCGTTCGGCTCCAACGAAAACGGTTTTGGCGACAAGCCTTTCATGGACGATGCCGAGCGTTTCCGCGTGGTTGGCTGAATGCCCTGACGTGACGTGACGCAGGCGCCGGTCGCCTGATCAAAAACGCCATGCAAGCCCGCACTTCCGACACAGGAAGCGCGGGCTTTTTCATGGGCCGGCGCAAATTGTCGACAAGTGCATAATGGTCGTTTGTCCGGCCCGACTCCTTTGGGCCGGCAGCGCTGCCGCGCGGCGGCAAGCGCGCTTGAAGGAGAGATGCCGTATGGATCCGATACTTGCCGGGCTGTCCAGATCCTTGCCCCAAGCCAAAACGGTCGAGCAACTGACCCGCCCCTTGCTGGACATGTTGGGCAGCGTGACGGGATTGGAATCCACGTACCTGACCGAGATCGATCTGAAGGCCGATTTGCAGCATGTGCGCTACGCCCGCAACGTGGGCGATTTGCAGATTCCCGAAGGCTTGTCCGTGCCATGGTCGGACACGCTGTGCAAGCGCGCCCTGGAAGACGGGCGCATGTGCACCAGCGACGTCGCCAATTGCTGGCCGGATTCCGAAGCCGCGCGCCAGCTGGGCATCCAGACCTACGTCAGCGCGCCGGTGCGTACCGACGAAGGCCAGTTGTTGGGCACGTTGTGCGCCGCCAGCGCGCGCCAATTGCAGTTGGCGCCGCAGGCCGAGTCCGTGTTGAAGCTGTTCTCGAACGTGATCGCCAACTTCCTGCAACGCGAAATGTTGATGGAACAACTGCACTCGGCCAACGTCCAGCTGATGTCCTACGCGATGACGGACCCGCTGACGGGCCTGCCGAATCGCCGTGCCCTGTACGAAGAGCTGGAACGCCTGGAGCAGCGTGCGCTGCGCGAAGGCGGCAGCGTGTTGGTGGGCGTGATCGACCTGGATGGTTTCAAGGGCATCAACGATACGTACGGCCATCAGCAAGGGGATGTGTTCTTGCAGGAGATCGCACGCCGCGTCGCCGCCGCCTTGCGCACCTCCGACATGCTGGGCCGCATCGGTGGCGACGAATTCGTGCTGGTGGGGCCAGGCCCCGAGCTGGATCGCACGGACGCCACGGCGGGCGCCGCCGCGCAACGGGGTGACGCCATGGAAGCCGCGCGGTCGCTGGAAGAACGCGCCACGGCGGCCACGGCAGGGCGCTACCAGCTAGGCGATGCCGTGGTGTCCTACGAAGGAGCCAGCGTGGGTGTGGTGGCCGTGGACCCGCGCGGCCTGGATGCCGAAGCGGCGGTTCGCCTGGCCGATGCGCGCATGTACGAGATCAAGCGCGCGCGCAAAGGGGCGCGCACGATCCATTAAGCATCACCGATACGCCCGCTCGGCCGCCGACCACTTCAACGTCTTGCGCCACTTGCCGCCTTGTTGGCGCAGTTGCAGGTCAAAGTAGCCGTCGGTTTTCTCGGGCAGCACAATCAAGAGGTTGCTGGCGTCGGACATGTCGTGATCGCGCGTGCCGTCGGGATGCCAGTCGCCCGCGATGGACTTGAAGAAGGACATGGGCTGCGCGAACACCACGCGCAGCGTGGGGCCGTCGATGTGAAACAGGTACAGGGCCTCGAAGTTGGCGCCGCCGCCTGAATAGCCTTCGCTCCATCCGGCGCGCACGCCGAAGGCCACGGCGCCGGGGGCGATCTTGTAGGCGGCCAGATCGAAGCGTTTCCATTCGGTGGGCACCGACAGCAACGGCGCGTTGGCGTCTTCCGTTGCCACGTCCTGGGGCAGGTCGATATCGGTATCGCGCCAGTCGGTGGGCGTCTTGACCGGGCCGTTGGTGCGCGCCAGCAGCGTTGGGGCGGCGCCCGGCGTCGTGCCGAACACGCCAAACCAGACGCCGTTCTTGTCGTCGTCGCTGGACAGGTCGGCGCATTCGCCGCCACCGTATTTGATCAGCTGCGCCGCGCGTTCGGGCGTGGACGCCAGGCAGACCATTGCGACAAACGTGCCCGGGCGCTGCCCCCACGGCTTTGCGCCGGCGACCAGCAGCCGCTTGGGATCCTGGCCCGGGGCCAGTTGCTGCACCAGGAATTCACGCGTGAAGCCGTCGGGCAGCGCAACGCCCAACCCGTCCGGTTGGGGCGCGCCGCTCATTTGGCTGTCGTACATCCGGCGGGCATCTTCCGTCTGGATGGCGCCGCGCGCCTTGTCCAGCGACGGCACCGTCGTGTCTGCCCATGCTTGCGGCACATATGACGCGCAGGCCAACAGGGGGGTCAACAGTAGCGAGGCGAATCGGATGCGCATGGGTAAGGGAAGCGTGTTAGGGGTTGAGGAAGCCGGCGCAGGATAGCGCGGGTGCACGTTTCAGAACGTTGAACTCTGTTTCTATTTTGTAAGTTGATTTCATGCAGAATGGCACGCCGGGGGTCCGGCGCCACGCTGGCCCCGCTGGCTTACGCAAAGAGAGAAGACGCAATGACATTGGCACGTTTCCCACTGAACGCGGTGAAGGGCGTTTTTCTGGCCGGCGTGTTCGCGCTGTCCGCGCCGGCGATGGCCATCAATTGCGCCAAGGCGGGTACCGCCGTCGAAAAGCTGATCTGCGCCGACAAGGCCACCGTCGCGGCCGATGCGAACTTGAATCGCGCTTACCAGGCGATCTTGAAGCAGGCGCCCGACGACAGCATCCGCGCGATGCTGGTCGCCAGCCAGAAGCGGTGGCTGGCCGCGCGCGATCGTGCGCTGGACCGCTTGCTTGGCGACCCGGACACCGTGCCCGATGACAAGACCGCCGGCGAGATTGCGCGCGAGCTGATCGAGAACCGCAGCGCGCAGTTCAAGGAAACCGGCAAGGGCGCCACCACGCCCACGATCATCAGCAGGGCGGTTCAGCAGCAGAAGTTTCAATCGCAATTCACGGGCGGCGCGTTCGCCGGCTATTGGACGACTTGCGACGTGCTGCCGCACGATTATGTCGACTACGAGTGCTTTGCGATTCGTCATTACCAGAACAACGACCGCGTGTGCACGGTGGACGAATCCTGGGCGTCGGGCGCCGTCTACACCAAGCGCTACGTCGCCAACGTGGTTGACGGCAAACCGCGCGTCATCGCGTCGTGCTCGTTCAATAGCGCCGACGAAGCCTGCGCGACCGTCGCGGACACCAAGGCGAACTGGAACCGGCATCCCGAGGCGCCCCAGTACGTGTATGCCGACACGCCGCTGCCCAAGCTGGATGGCGAGATCGATGCGTCGGACGATGCAGAATGGGTGCAGGCCTGCCTGACCGACCCGGCGTATCCGCCGGCGCAATAGCCGCGCGGCGGGGGCTGGCATGGCGCACGCATGGGGTGCTCGGGCCTCATGCCATCGATATTCAAACCGATACGCAAAACTTGCTGTTTCCCGAGGGCAGAGGCGCCATCGCGTCTTAAAATCCGGCATTGCAGATTTTCGCTGCCGGCATCGGCCCGCGCGGAACGAACCGAGAGATATCGATGGATAAGCGACAAGACCTGGAACCCCCGGCGATCCAGGAGGGCGCGGCCCAGACCGGCGCGGCGCAAACCGGCGCGTTGCTGATCGACGTGGTGCATGCTGACCTGGTGCATGCCACGGCGTCTGGCGCGCGGGATGCCATCGACGCCATCGCCATCGACATCGAAGCTGACCCCACGCTGGGCTACGCCTCGATTCAGAACGCGGTGCCCATCGTGCGTACGTTGCGCCTGACGAACCGTTCCGAGCACACATTCGAGAACATCGAGGTGCGGCTGCGCTGCAACCCCGCCTTTGCCCAACCCGTAACGCTGCGCTTTGACGTGCTGGTGCCGGGAGAAATTCGCCGTATTTCCCCGCTCGACCTGACGCCCGACCACAGCTACGTGGCCGATCTGCAAGAGGCCGTGCGCGCCAGTATTGACGTGGTGGTGCAGTCAGGCTCGCAGGAACTGGGTCGGGCCTCGCAACCGATATCCGTGTTGGCGTATGACCAATGGGCCGGCACGCGCGCCTTGCCGGAATTGCTGGCGGCGTTTTCCATGCCGAACAATCCGGCCGTGGATGGGCTGATCGGCAAGGCGTCCAAGCTTCTGCGCGCGCAGTACGCCGACCTGCAAATGAACGGCTACCAGTCCAAAAGCCGCGACGTCGTCTGGAAGCAGGTGTCCGCCATCTACAGCACACTGGCTGCGGAATCGCTGCACTATGCCGAACCGCCCGCCTCGTTCGGCGTGGACGGGCAGAAAATTCGCACGCCGGATCGCATCATGGACGCGCGGGTGGCAACGTGTCTGGACCTGGCGATGCTGTTCTCGTCCTGCCTGGAGCAGGCGGGATTGCGTCCGGTAATTTTGATGAAAGACGGGCACGCCTGGGTGGGCGTGTGGCTGCATCAAGCGTGCTTTGCAGACCCGCTGACCGACGACGTGCAGGCGGTAAGAAAGCGCGTGGACAGCGGCGAATTCCTGGTCTTCGAAACCACCGGAATCGCGCAGCATCCCAACTTCCGGCCGTCGTTGCGGCGCGCGTTGGAGCAGGGCGCGGCGCATCTGCGCGAAGAAAATACCTTCCGCTACGCCATCGACGTGCATCGCGCGCGCGAATTGCAAATCAAACCGCTGCCTTCGCGCGGGGTGTCGGTGGCGCCCACGGATGCCGACGACGCCGAACACCCCGCCGCCATCGAGCCCACGCCCGAACTGCCGCCGCTGGATCCGGAATTCGTGATCAGCCTGGAGCCCGCCGATGACACGCCGGAAGGCCGGCTGGCCAAGTGGAAGTCGCGCCTGCTGGACCTGACGCTGCGCAACCGGCTGCTGAACTTCAAGCTGACCAAATCCACCTTGCCGCTTGTTGTGCCGGACCTGGCAAAACTGGAAGACGCCATTGCCGACGGCAGCGAATTCCGTATTCGTCCGCTGCCCGCCTTGATGGACGGCAGCGACCCGCGCATGGCCGAGGTGCATGTGGGCCGGGGCGGCCGCGCGCCGCTGGACGACATGGCGCTGGACGCGCTGGGCAACAAGGAACTGATCGCACGGGTTACGCAGGAAGCGCTGGACGCCAACCTGCTGACCATCTTCGGCGCGGCGCGCATCGGCCTGGAAGAGGGCGGCGCCAACACGCTGTACCTGGCGATGGGCATGCTGCGCTGGACGGAAAGCCCCGGCGCGGAAAGCGCGCATCTGGCGCCGCTGATCCTGGTGCCGGTCTCGCTGCAACGGCAGTCGGTGCGCAGCGGCTTTCGCCTGGTTCGCCACGACGACGAGACCATCATCAACCCCACGTTGCTGCAAATGCTGCGCAACAACTACGAGCTGCGCATTCCGGGGCTGGACGTTTTGCCCGCGGACGACAAGGGCGTGGACGTGGCCCGGGTGTTGCAGGCGTTCCGCTTGGCCGTGCGGGAAATCGCGGGCTGGGAGGTACTGGAACAGGTGCATCTGGGCATTTTTTCGTTCACCAAGTACCTGATGTGGAAGGACTTGCAGGACCGCACCGAGCAGTTGAAAGCCAACCGCGTCGTCAAGCATCTGATTGACCACCCCGGTCAGGCGTTTGCCAAAGAGCCTTTGGATCAGCGCTTTGACCGCCTGGACGACAGCTATCGGCCCCAAGACCTGCTGACCCCGCTGCTATCCGATTCGTCGCAACTGAAAGCGATCTGCGCGGTGGACGCGGGCCGCGACCTGGTGTTGGAAGGGCCGCCCGGCACGGGCAAGAGCCAGACCATCACGAACCTGATCGCGCATCTGCTGGCGCGCGGCAAGACGGTGCTGTTCGTCTCGGAAAAGATGGCCGCGCTGGAAGTGGTGCATCGCCGTTTGGCCAATATCGGGCTGGGCCCGTTCTGCCTGGAACTGCATTCATCCAAGGCGCGTAAATCCGAGGTGTTGCAACAGCTGGGGCGTGCGTTGGATCACAGCGGGCAGCGCACCAGCGACGATTGGGCGCGCGAGGCCGAACGCGTGAGCGTGCTTCGCCACGACTTGAACGGGCTGGTCGACGCGCTGCATCACGCGCATGCCAACGGCCTGACGGTTTATGACGCCATTGGCACCTGCATTCAGAATGCGGGCAAGGAGCCGTCGCCGATGTTCTGGGCCGACGCGCAGGCGCATCAATACCAAGACCTTGCGCAGCTGCGCGAGACCGCGCGCCGCATGTCGACCTTGTCCAAGGAGCTTGGCGTGCTGCATCGCCATCCGCTGGCGCATATCGGCATGGCCGAATGGAGCCCCAGCTGGCAAGACGCGTTGCTGGCTGCGGCGCATGCGCTGGAGCAGGCGGTGGCAAGCTTGCAGACGCAGGCGGCCACCGTGGGCGATGGGTTGGGTGTGCCGGCGCAGGGTTTGAGCCTGAATGCCTACGCGCGTCTGGATACGCTGGCTGACGTGCTGCTCGCCGCACCGCAGGTGCCCGCCGGCTTGGCCACGCAGGCGCACGACCCCGGCGCGCGCTTCCAGGTGCAGGCGCTGGTGCGTCACGGGCAGGCGCGCAACGCGCATTGGGAACAGGTGGGGGCGCAATGGATTGCGCAGTTGGCCGAGCTGGACGCCAATACGCTAAAGGCCGAGTGGCTGTCTGCCTGCTCGGCATGGTGGCCGAAGTCTGTCTTCGCCAAGGGCGGTATCCGCAAGCGGCTGGCGGGCTATCGCACGGACAGCCAGCGGCCGGACGAGGGGTCGATTACCGCCATGCTGGCGCCCTTGGCGCTGGTGAACATCGAAGACCGCGAGCTGGCTGCGTTGAAGGCGGACGCGCAGCGCTTGCTGCAAGACCGCTACACGGGACTGGCCACGGATTGGGAGCAGGTGCAGCGGCATGAGCAATGGGCCGAACGCTTTGCCGATGCGGTCACGCAGGCGGCGGGCGACCCGCTTTCCGCAGCGGACCTGCGCACCCGGCTGCACGCATTGGTGGGCGAAAACCGCGCCTTGCTGCAACCTGGGGCACCGTTGGGCAAGGCTTTGCTGGGCTACCGGGATGCGTGGCGCGGTCTGCAAGACTGCTTGGCGCAAGTGGACGCGCTGGCCAAACCGCCCGAACCACTGGTGGGCGCGCCCGAGGCTAATGGCGCGCTTGAGCGCATCCTGGGTGTGCTGGCGGGCTGGCGTCACAACAAACAATTGCTGATGCCGTGGTGCGTATGGCGTCAGGCGCGCGAGCAGGCCATTGCGATGCAGCTGCAAGGCTTGGTCGCATCCCTTGAGCAGGGCCGCGTGCCGCTGGAGCAGGTCGAAGCGCATTTTGAATTCAGTTATCGCAACTGGTGGGTGAAGAAGGTCATTGACCATACGCCCGTGCTGCGCGCGTTTTCCAGTGCCGACCACGAGCGCAAGATCCGAGAATTCCGCGACGCCGACGACCGCTTCCAGACGCTGACGTCTGCCTACATCGCCGCCGTGCTGGCTGCCAAAGTGCCCGATGGCAACGGCGTGCTGGTCAGCCCGGATAGCGAGCTTGGCCTACTGCGCCGCGAACTGCAAAAAAAAACGCGCCACGTGCCCGTGCGCCAGTTGATGCAGCGCTTGCCGTCGCTGCTGCCCAAGCTCAAGCCCTGCCTGCTGATGTCGCCGTTATCGGTGGCGCAGTATCTGGACGCCGGGCATTCGCAGTTTGATGTCGTGGTGTTTGACGAGGCCTCGCAGATTCCGGTGTGGGATTCGGTGGGCGCCATCGCGCGCGGTCAGCAAGTGGTGGTGGTGGGTGACACCAAGCAGTTGCCGCCCACCAGCTTCTTCAGCAAGTCCACGCCCGAAGACGACGGCGCGGGGGATGACGGACAGGTCGAAGACCTGGAGAGCATTCTGGACGAATGCCTGGGCGCCGACATGAATCGCCTGCGTTTGCAGTGGCATTACCGCAGCAAGCATGAAAGCCTGATCACGTTCAGCAACGTGACCTATTACGACTCGCAGCTGATCACCTTCCCGTCGCCCGTGACGGATGACGTGGCCGTGCGTCTGGAAAAGGTTGCGGGCATCTACGACCGGGGCGGCAGCCGCACCAATCGCCTCGAAGCCGAAGCCATCGTGCAGGGCATCGAGCAGCACTATCTGGACGAGTCGCGCCGCCGCCAGACATTGGGCGTTGTGACCTTCAACCAGCCGCAGCAAGCCCTGATCGAAACGCTGCTGGACGCCCGCCGCCGCGCCAATGCCGAACTGGACAAGGCGATTTCGGCGCAATCCCGCGAGCCGCTTTTCATCAAGAATCTGGAGAACGTGCAGGGCGACGAGCGTGACGTCATTTATTTCTCGATCACCTTCGGCCCGGATGCCGCCGGCAAGATGACGATGAACTTCGGACCACTGAACGGCGAAGGCGGACACCGCCGCCTGAACGTGGCCATTTCGCGCGCGCGCGAAGGCGTGGTGATCTACAGCACGCTGATGCCGGAACAGATCGACCTGTCGCGGGTGCGCGCCACGGGCGTGCGCGACTTGAAGCATTACCTGGAATTTGCGCTGAAAGGGCCGCGCGCCTTGGTCGAGCAGTCGCTGCCGACCGGCCGCGAACCGGACAGCCCGTTTGAAACGCAAGTCATCAAGGTGCTGCGCGACCATGGCTGGGTGGTGCATCCGCAGGTGGGCTGCTCGGGCTACCGCATTGACATGGGCGTGGTGGACCCGCGCGCGCCGGGCCGCTATCTGATGGGTATCGAGTGCGACGGCCGCGCGTACCACTCGGGCGCCACCGCGCGCGATCGCGATCGCTTGCGGCAGGTGGTGCTTGAAGGGCTGGGCTGGACGCTGCATCGGGTGTGGTCCACCGATTGGTGGATCAACCCCGAACGCGAAGTCGAGAAGATCCTGGCCCGCTTGAACGCGGAACTGGAACGCACGGTGCAGGACGAATCGCCCGTCGAATTTGTGATCACCACAGAAGAAGGCGATACCGCCTGGCCGTCGGCAGACGGCGTGACCGCGCATGGGGTTGCACCCTATCGCGTAGCGGATTTGAGCACGGCCCCGGAGGGCGCTGACGCGTTCTACAACCGCGCCAACAACGCGCTGCTGGCGGAACAACTACGCCTGGTGATCGACACGGAAGGCCCCATCGCCGAGACGGTGCTGCACCGTAAAGTGGCTCGTGCGTGGGGCCTGGAGCGCACGGGCGTTCGGATCATTGAACGGTTGCGCACGTTGACGCCGATGGACGTGGGTCAGACAGACGAAGGCGAGGCCACCTTCTATTGGCCCGCCGGCGTCACCCCCGAAACCTGGAGCGGCTTTCGCGGCGCAAGCGACGACGACGCCACGCGCCGCCGCGTGGACGATGTCTGCATTCAAGAACTGGCGAACGGCGTCCTGCACGTACTGGCGATGACCGGCAACGCGCCGAAAGCGGATGTGATCAAGTCCGTGTGCCGGCTGCTGGGCATGTCGCGTACCTTGGCCGATGCGGAAGCACGCATCGGACACGCGATGGCGGGGCTGGCGCAACGGGGCGCGGTGCGGGAGGAAATGGGGATGTTGCGGGTGGGGTAGGGGGGCATGAAACCCTATCGCCGGACGTAAGGTGTCAGTCTGTAATCACCGGGGCGAGATGGCGGGGTTAATGACCTGGATGTGTTGGTCCTCCGACCTCCGTATGAAAGCACTGCTCGTCAGGCGGGCAAATAGCGGGTCCGCCAATCCCATCCTTCAGCAAGATTTTGAAACCCTCTGCCCGGCGCTTCGCCTGACCCGTCCACATCACGGACGTAGAATGCCGCTTTGCTTTAAGTGCCATTCGGCTTCCAGGAACGAACCATGAAAAAAATAATTCTTCTTGCGTCCGCATGCGCCGCGCTGCTTTCCGCTTGCGCTCCGGTTTCCTCTCCCAGCGTAGGATCCTCTTCCATGCCCGACACCACTGCCGCCTCGCCCGCCAGCCAGCTGACCTTGCCCGCGTATTACTGGCGCCTGGTTTCTGCCACCGATGCATCCGGCAAGTCGATTCCGACGTTGCAGCCGGGCGTCGAGCATCAGCTGCGCCTGGCCTTCACGAACGATGCGTTGAATATCCGGGGCGGTTGCAATACGCAATTTGGCGGTTACCGCTACCAGAACGGCGTGTTGACGGTGGATAACCTGGCGTCCACGATGAAGGCGTGCGAGCAGAGCTTGATGCAGCTGGATGCCGAGATCAATGCGCGCCTGAAAGGCGATCTGCGGGCCACGCTGTCGGGCGACACGCACGAGCCCGCGCTGGAACTGGTGGGTAAGGACGGCACCGTGCTGAAGTTTGTTGGCGAACCCACGCCCGAAACGCTGTACGGCAGCGCCGGCCAGATCATGTTCCTGGAAGTGGCCGCGAAAAAGGCCGAATGCAGCCACCCCATGATTCCCGATTACCAGTGCCTGATGGTGCGCGAACGCCGCTACAACGAAGCGGGCGTGCAGCAGCCGACGCAGGATAAATGGCATCCGCTTTATCAATCCATCGAAGGGTTCAAGCACCAGGAAGGCGTGCGTACCGTGTTGCGCGTCAAGCGCTACGACTGGAAGAACCCGCCGGCGGACGCGCCGTCCAAGGTGTATGTGCTGGATATGGTGGTGGAGCAGGACGCGTCGAAAAAGTAGTCGCGAGTAGTCGCGGTTACTGCAACAAAAACGCCAAGCAAAACGCCAAGAAAAACCCCAACCAAAACCCCAACAAAAATGCCGGGCCGCCCAAGCGACCCGGCATTTTTTTGTGGCCCGCCCGTCAGTTCCCCGACGGCTTGAGCGTCAGCGTATCGGCGCGTTCGCTATCCACCTTGGCGCGGCTGAACGCCATGGGGAAGTACTCGCCGGTTGCCCAGCCCTTGAGCAAGTCCTGGTAATGCGGGCTGCGTGGGTCAGCGGACTGGCCCGGCACGTTCTGCACGCGTGAGTTATCCCAGTTGGCCACGTCGATCACCTGCCGATACGACGAGCCGCTGATCTGCCGGAAATCGCTCTTGCGGAACGTCGCCCGATGCACCGTGTCGTTGTCGCCGCCCACCGGATAGCGCGGGGTGCCCCAGGCCTTGGCGGTGTCCGGCGGCAGCAGGCTGGCCAGGCTGTGTTCGAACTGGATGTGATGCAGTTTGCCCCACTGCCACTGGGTGGAATCCGGCCCGAGCTTGGCGCGCAGTTTCTGTACGCCATCGTTCAGCGCTTGCAGCAACAGCGCGTCGCGGCCCCGATCCGGCGGCGTGCCAAAGGCGGCATCCGGCGTGGCCAGCTTTTCCAGCGTCTTGCGGGTGGACAAGTCGCCGAACGCCGCGCGGCCATTCGCGGGCACGTAAAGGTCGGACACCCGTTTGACGACCTCGGGCAGCCAGAACGCGTAGACCGTGGCGGCGCGCGAATCGGTGTCCATCCGGTAATCCCAATCCTTCAACAGGCCCAGCGCGTCGTTCAGCGCCGGGTCGGCGGAATTCAGTGCCTTGGCATAGCCGCCCAGCGTGCGCGCGGGTATCGAGAGGTTGTCGTACTGCAAGTCCTGCGATTGCTGCACCGTCAGCCGGCTGCCATCGGCCAGCACTTCGCGAATACGCTGGACGCGATAAGGTTCAGCCCAGGTGCGCGCCGACATGTCCTTGTAGACGTAGTCCGCCGGCAGGTTGTATTCGTTGGCGGTCGCAACATAGCCTTCCGGCGGGTTGTACGCGCGGGGCAGGGCGCTGCCGGGCAAGACGCCGCGCCATTCGAAATCGCCATTGCCGGGCACGGGCAACATGCCCGACCAGTCGTTGCGCGGGCGTATCGGCGCGATGCTGCCGCCGAACCAGCCGATGTTGCCGTCCACGTCCGCGTACACCATGTTTTCGCTGGGCGTGTAGTGCTTTTCCATGCCGGCCACGAATTCATTCCAGTTCTGCGCCTGGTTCAGGCGCAGGCTGGCCAGGTAGGCCGCTGTGCCCGGAAATTCAAGATAGGCGGCGCGCAGTGCGTACGCCTTGTGGCGTACGGGGTCTTCGTGAATCACCGGACCGTGACGCGTGAATTTCAGCTGGCGCACCGCCGCCGCCTGGCCGCGCACGGGAATGGATTCGTCCGTCTGCCGCATTTTTTCCCAGCCGCCCCGATAGCGGTATTCGTTGGGATTGGCGGGGTTGGTGTCATAGACGTACAGGTCTTCTTCGTCGCCGAAGGCGAAGATCGTCAAGCCGAACGCGATGCGGTCGTTATGCCCCATCGACACGCCGGGCAACGACGGTTCGCCGGCGCCGATCACGTTCCAGCCCGGCGCGTTCAAGTGCACCATGTAGCGCAACGACGGCATCGTGATCGACCGGTGGGGGTCGCCGGCCAATATGGGTTTGCCGGTGTCGGTATGCTGCCCGCCGATGGTCCAGTTGTTGCTTTCGTATCGCGTCGCCATCGGATCAAAGTTCGGATCCAGCGACGCCAGCTTGCCTTCGGACAGCGCGCTGGCAAGCGCTTCGCGCTTGTCCAGCGCCAGGGGGCTTTGCGGGAAGTCCGCCGCGACAAACTTCTGGCCATTGCGCGCCAGCGTGTAGTTCGCCAGGACGGACTTGTCGATCTGACGCACGTCCAGGCCAGCCGGCACTTGCAACGCCAAAGGCGGCTCGAAGGTGCTCAGGCCTTGCACGGCGTTCAGGCCCAGGCCGGCGACCTGCTGCGCCATCTTCACTTCTTCATTCAGGTTGCGCGTCAGCCCGTAAATGCGGATCAGCGAGGTCTCGGGGCGCCAATAGCCGGGCAGCGTGCCGGTCAGCTTGAACTCGGGCGGCAACTGGTCGGGGTTGGCCTTCACCCAATCCACGTAGGCGTTGATGCCGGCGGCAAACGCAGTAAGGATCGCCTGGCCCTCGGGGTGATAGCTGGCGAATTCGGCCTGCATGTCGCCTCGGAACAGGAACAGGCGCGCGGCGCGGTCCTGTTCGACGAAGCGCGGCCCGAATTGCTCGGCCATCTTGCCTTCGCCTTGCCGGCGCCACAGGTCCAGCTGCCAGAGCCGGTCGCGCGCGGCGGAAAAACCTTGCGCGAAGAACAGGTCATTCTGGTTCTGTGCATAGATGTGGGACACGCCATGGCGGTCCCGCACGATTTCCACGGGCTGGCTCAGCCCGGCCATGTTGATGGTGTCCTTCTTGCCGGTTGACGCGCACCCCGCCGTCAAGGCAATCAGCCCGCTCGCCAGCAATGCGGCGATCCTGCGATTAAACAAACGCATGGCTCCTCCTCCAGGTTTATTGCTTTTTTATGCCTGTGGGCCCCGGGGCCTCCTGCCGCCGGGTCAACCGCGCAAGCAACTGCTAGAACTAAAGCAGTTAGCGCGGCAAAGCTGTTTTATTTGTTGAGATTTGGGATGGCTTGTAACGCCGTGGTCGGTTGGCACGCCGATCGAATCTGATGGATACATGTGTGGGCTGCAAAACACAGGGTGAGCGGACCGGTGAATGGGTCCGACAACCGGGGCATATCTCTGTTCGACGCCAAAACCGCTACGCACAATGGCCGCATCAACACAGCCAAGCCGGTATGAGCCGGTGGCAAGGAGACCTGATGCAGCCCAACTTTCTGCTATTCATCACCGACCAGCAACGTGCGGACCACGTGGGCAGTTACGGCAACGCCGTGCTGCGCACCCCGGCGCTGGACGCCCTGGCTAGGCAGGGGTGGTCCGCCGACCGCTTCTATGTCGCCTCGCCGATCTGCATGCCCAACCGCGCGACCCTGATGACGGGCCGCATGCCGTCGGTGCACGGCGTGCGCCACAACGGCATCGCGCTATCGCAGCGCGCAACGACTTTTGTGGATCGGCTGCGCGACGCGGGCTATTCCACGGCGCTGATCGGTAAATCGCATTTGCAGAACATGACGGGCATCGGTCCCGCATGGCCACCGGCAGGCGCCGCCGCGTCGCAAGGCGAGGCCTGGCGGCTTGACCGCGGTGACTACGATCAAGAGTGGGCGCCCAAATGGCGAGCCGATCCCGGCCACGAAGTGCAGACGCCCTTCTACGGTTTTGACCACGTGCGCCTGGCGCTGGACCACGGCGATCAGATCGGCGGCCATTACGCACGCTGGCTTGCCCAGCAGCATCCCGAGGCGCGGCGGCAGTGGGGGCCCGAGCATGCGCTGCCCACACCGGACTTCGTGCTGACGCAACACCGGCAGGCGTGGCGCACGCGCGTCCCCGAAGAATGCTCGTCCACCGCCTACATCGGTGATCAAACCATTGCGCAGCTGCGGCGGCTGGCGGGCGGCCGTGCACCTTTCTTCATCCAATGCTCATTTCCCGATCCGCATCACCCGTACACGCCGCCGGGCACGTACTGGGACCAATATCGGCCGGAAGACGTAACGCTGCCGGTATCGTTTCACGCCAGCCGGGCCGTCCACCACCACCCGCCGCCGCATGTGGCGTGGCTGTATCGGCAGCGCGATCTGAACATGGCGGTCAAGCACACGCCGGCCGTGTTCGCCTGCACCGAGCGCGAGGCTCGTGAAGCCATCGCGCTGAACTACGGGTCCATCAGCCATATCGATGCCACGATCGGCCGGGTCATGCAGGCGCTGCGCGAGACGGGGTTGGACGACAACACCGTGGTCATCTTCACCAGCGACCACGGAGACTTCTTCGGCGATCACCAACTCCTGTTCAAGGGCCCTATCCATTACCAAGGGCTGATTCGCACCCCCTTCATCTGGCGCGACCCGCAGGCCGCGCCCGCCGCCCCGCGCAGCCAGGCGCTATGCGCCACCCCCGATATCGCCGCCACCGTGCTGGCCCGCGCGGGCCTGCCGCCCTACAACGGCCTGCAAGGCCAGTCCCTGCTGCCGCTGATGTCCGCTGCGGTCGACACGCTGCGCGACGCCGTGCTGATCGAAGAAGAAGGTCAGCGCACGATGTTCGGTTTTCCGGGGCGCACGCGGATGCGCACGCTGCAAACGGCCCGCTATCGCCTCAGCGTGTATGCCGACGCGGACTGGGGCGAACTGTACGACCTGCACGAAGACCCGCACGAGCTTCGCAATCTGTGGCACGACCCCGCCGCCGAGGCGCGGCGCGGCGAACTGCTGATTGCGCTGTCGCAAACAATGATCCGCCATGCGGAAACCAGCCCCCACCCCACGGCCATTGCCTGAAGCATGACCAAAGGCGGTGGCCAGCCGGCCGCCGCCACACCGGAGAGCAACATGAGTCACCCGTTCAAGCGCTTGTGGTTTGTCGCAGTCTCGTCTCTTGCAGCCCGTGTTGTCGCCTTGCTTGTCGCGGCAATGCTTGTTGCAGCCCCTGGGTCAACGGCCAGGGCCGCCCCGGCCGACTACCCGTCCCGGCCCATCCGGCTCATCGTCAATTCCTCGCCCGCCGGGCCGTTGGACATCGGCGCCCGCGCCATCGCGATGCACGCCAGCAAACTGATGGGCCAGACGATCATTGTCGAAAACCGCCCCGGCGCGTCCGGTAACGTCGGCGCAAAGGCGGTGGCCAATGCCGCGCCCGATGGCTACACGCTGCTGATGACGCTGGACACCTTGATGACCGTCAATCCGCACGTTTTCAAGGACGCCGGCGCCACTTACTTGCGGCTGCTTGAGCCGCTGAGCATCGCCGGCAGCTTCGGCCTGGCGCTGACGGTGCGGCCCGACTTGGGCGTTGCCACCGTGGATGAGTTCCTGCGTTATGCCAAGGCCAACGCGGTGACCTATTCGTCAGCCGGCTACGGCAGCCCCGGCAACCTGGCGTTTGAAAAACTGAAGCTGGCCACCGGCATCAATACCACGCACATCCCGTTCCGGGGCAGCGCCGGCGCGGTCAACGCGTTGCTGGGCAACCAGATCCAGGCCGGCTTCCTGGCCGCCTCGGCGGTGCAGGCTCATGTGCAGGCAGGCAAGGTGCGCGCGCTGGCCATCTCGGCTCGCGAACCGGACCCCGACCTGCCGGGCGTGCCGGCCCTGCGCAGCGTGGGCGTGGAATCGCTGAAAGACTTTGACGCCGCCTTCGCCTTCCTCATCATGGCGCCGCAAGGCATGCCGCCCGACATCGCTCGCAAATGGGATGAAAGCCTGGCGGCCGTCTACGCCATGCCGGAGTTTTCACGCAGCATTGCAAGCCTGGGTCTGGGCGCGCCGTTCGCGGGAAGCGCAGGGGCCAGGCAATGGGTATCGGCGCAGATCGAGAACTGGGCCCAGGTGGTGGAGGGGGCGGGGATCAGGGGGGAGTAGGGATAGGGAGACGCACGGAGGAAAGGTCGGGAAATAGGTGTCGGAGAGCTGCCTGCGGATGCGCGTCGTTTGCGACATCAAGCGCGGTGTTGCCAATGGAGGAATCCTCGTCTATGTTTCCGCGACCCCTTCCGAATATTCCAAAGGCTGCGCATGCCGACCCCTTTCGCCGATCTCGCCAGCGTCCTTTCCGTGCCCGTCCAATCCGCCGACGACCTGGACACCCTGGAGCAGTTCTTCGACCACGCCGAAGTCCGCGCCTTCTATGCGCAGAGCCAGGACCCGGCTTACACGTCGGCGAACCTGTTGGCGTGCGCCACGCTTCTTCCCGACCTGCACCCGAACCGGGCGTCGGCCCTGGCCCTGCTATGCGGATCCATGGTTGAGGACGGCGCCGATCCGGCCATTCTGTTCGACAGCCTGCATGCGCTGCTTCGCCAGTGGTTGCGCACGCTGCGGCCCTATTGCGCGCAGGAAGTGGACGAGGACGACGAAGAGGTGGACCAGGCCGACCGCAAGGCGTGGGTTGACGCGCAGGCAGAGCTGGCCGCCGTGCCGTTGGACACGCGCTGGGAAGTGGAATCCTTGCAGCAGGCCGTTGACGTGCTTGTCCTGCCGATGATGGCGATGCTGATGCGCAGTCAGCGCAACCATGAAGCATTTATCGCGGACACCAGCCTGATGGCGCTGCTGCATCCCATGGCCACAACCAACGACAGTTTTCCGTTTGAAGAGCTGCATTTTTTGTGGCTGGCGTCGCAAATCAGTTATGTCGACGAGCTTGTGGTGGTCTTGCCCACGTCAAAAACCGGATTCGTGGCGCGAGCGCATGGCGTCAACAATAGCTTTCACGCTTTCACCTTGCTGCAAATCCTGATTGGCGAGCATGCACAAGCCCTGCAAGTCAAACGCGACATTCCTGCCCGTCAGCCAGACATGGACCGGGACTCGGCGGATTTTCAATGGCTGCAAGCCGGCGCCTACACCAACGGCGAACTGACTCAGCCCATGCTGTGGGCCTGGGGCGAAGCGGCCTTGCGTCACAACATGGCCCGGCACGGCAGGCCCGTGCTGATCGCACTGGAAACGGACGAAGGCACAAAGCGAAACTGGTCCGGCTTCAACGGCGCCATTCACGACGCGCAAGCGCCATCGATGACGTTCAAGCGGTATTTGACGACGGAAGAAGTCGCGTCTTACCTGGCTTGAGCGTCATCGCGGGAATGGATTTTTGCTGCCCTACCACTTGCCCGTACTCTGCGACTGCATGGGCGGCACGGCATTGCTCGGGTGCACCATGTCCACGTACTTCCTGTAGCTGGCGATGTATTCCGGGCTGTTGATGTCCGGCGTGTTGTCGCTATTCCAGTTTCTTTCGACGCCGGATTCGCGCCACGCGGCCAGGTCGCGCATGACGTCGTCGCGGGTCAGGGCGATATTCGGTCCCGGCGTGGCGGTGGTGGGCGCAACTGCCTGCTGGGCGTGGGCGGGGCTGGATAGCAGCGTGGCCGCGATCAAGGCGGTGGGGGCAAGGGCGCTGAACAGATGAATCGTCTTCATGATGAATCCTTAATAACGAGAGCGACCCCTCCCTCTCATGGCTTCGGACTCATCGTAGGGCCGCATGGGTGCCCACCGCATACCCAAGATTGATTACGCCTGCTCGGGCCGACCGGACGGCTACCGGGCGGGCGTGGCGCGTTACAGCAGTGAAGCCAGCCTGACGAGTTCCGCCTGCCGGCTGCATTCCATCTTGTTGAGCAGGGACGCGACCTGCTTGCGCACCGTCAGCACCGACGACTGACGCAGCGTGGCGATTTCTTCGACGCTGTGGCCGGCCGCCAGGCCCGCCAGCACGGCGGCTTCGGCGTGGGTGATGCCGAACACGGACTCCAGCTTGTCGACGTCGGGCATGGCGAACGCGCTTTTGCGGCGCAGCCGGGCCAGCAGCAGGCGGCCGCCGATCAGGCTCAATGAATCGGGCGCGACGCTGATGTCCATCCAATGAAATTCGCCCCAGCCCGTGGTGGTGGCCAGCGAGCGGGAATGGCCATCGCGAAACGCCGCGGCGCAGTGGGCGTCGAACAGACGCTGGCATTTGGAATCGGCGTGGCGCAGCTTGCCGCCCTGGACCCGCCAGCCGCGGGCCTCGTCCAGCAGCTGCCGGGCAAGCGCCGACATCTTGTTCACCATGCCGTCCTGGTTGATGAGCAGCACCGCCTCGTTGACTTCCGAGAACGCGCTTTCCACCGACTTCCAACCAATGGACAACGCTTTTTCCCGTTGACCCAAATGGCTTTGCAGGGTGCGGAAATATTGGCCGAAATTGCCAGACTGCAAGCGTTCGCTGGCCTTGGGGTCGACCGTGGAACGCTGGAACCCGATCGATGCGTGCAGCACGGCGTTGGATTCGACGATCAGCGACAGGATTTGCGCCATGCGGTGCTTGAGCATGAAGTCGGCGTAAAACTCGGTGCGTTGCAGCTGCGAACGGCTATACATGCGCGCGGTGTCCAGCCAGGTGCCGGCCGGGGCGTGACGCGAATCGCGCTCCAGCACGTCGTGACGGTAGTAGTGCCCCTGGTAGTCGGCAAAGCAGGCGTCCGAGAAACCGATCGCGGACAGGTTTGAAAGATGGTTGCGCGCGTCAAAGACGATCAATGTGCCGCTGTCCGCGCCTACCAGATCGCGCGCGGTGCGCAGAATGTCCTGCCAGGGGGGATTGGGATCGGCCAGGTGTTGTACGGCGTCCATCGCGCGCGTGAAGGCTAGCTGATGCTCGACCATGGTGTCTCCAACGGGGCTGAATCGCAAAGGCGTTGCTGCGTACCACCAGGGGGCGGCTGCGCGGCGCGGCTACGGGTGCGGCTACAGGTGCGAAAACGGGCGCGGCTACGGGAGCCGGTACGGTGCTGCCTTGCCATCGCGCAGCGGCGATGCGCTGGCGGAAACCGGATCAGTGCGGGGACGGCGTTGGAGAAAGCAGGCGGATGCCGTTGGCCCCAACGGAAATTATGCTCGCGAATTTGCGATAGTGGGCAAATTCCATGTGCCTGCGTGGCCGTGGCGACGGCATGCCCGCGCCAACGGTGCAAGCGCACCGGGTCAGTTCCATCACCAGGCGTTCAGCGCGCGTCGGTGGGCGCGAGGATGGCCGCGCGCCAGAGATCCAGGAAGTGGCGTTTTTTCAGCGCATCCAGGTACACCAGCAGCCCGACGCCCAGCGCCATGGGGCGCACGCCCGCTTCGGCGATGACCGACGCGTTGACGGGCCGCATGCCGGATTGCTTGGCCAGCATCTCCTGCCCCCGCGGCGAAAGCAGGTAATCCAGCAGCAACGCACCCAGGTCACCGCGCGGCGCCTGTTTCGGAATGATGGCCGACCGCGACAGCATCAGCGTGTAGTCCTGCGGATAGATGATGGCAAGCCTGGCGCCCTGGTCGATGCGGTGGCGCGTATAGGATTCCAGCAGGTTGTACGCCAGCGTAACCTCGCCGCGCTCCAGCTTGTCCAGCGCGTCTTCGGTGGACTGATGCGTAGTGACGCCGTTGCGGCCGAACGCGGCCAGCAGTGCGCCCGCCATGCTGTCCAGCCGCGTGTCCTGCGTGGCGGCCAGATAGCCGATGCCGCTGCCTTGCACGTCGTACGTCGATATGCTTTGCGCCAACGGCCGGTCGGGCGCTTGCAACAGGGACAGCAGCTCGCGGCGCGTGTGCGGGGCGCGCGCGGCATCCAGCTTGTCGGTGTTGTAGACCATGACGATGGGATCGGTGCCAATGCTGAACACCTCGTCGCGCCAGTTCGCCCAGGCGGGCAGGGCGCGGGTGTGCGGCGAGACATGGGCTTGGGCGTAGCCGTCGTTCACAAGCTTGGTCTGCAAATCCATCGCGCTGCTGATGATCAGATCGGGGCCACGCTTGGTCAAGGCGTCTTCTTTGGCGCGATCCACCGTGTCCTGGTAAAGCTGCTGCGTGGATAGTTCGGTGTATTCCAGCCGGATGCCAGGGTTCATCTGGCTGAAGTCTTCCAGCACGCCCTTGAAGACCTGCACGCTGTTGGACGCGTGCAGCACCAGCACCTGCCTGCTGTCGGCCGGCCCCAGTGTAAGGCCGTCGCGGCTGACTTCGGCGGCCTGCGTGGCGGGATGAGCCCCGCTGAGCAGCAGCAGGGCGGCCGCGCCAAGCAGCCTTTTGGCCCAGTGCCAGGTACGTGCGTCACGCATCGCGACGCTCCGCCGGCAAGACGATCACCGCCTCCAGGCCGCCGCCCACGCGGTTGCTGAGGCTGAGCGTGCCCTGATGGATGTCGACGACGCGTTTGACGATGGACAGGCCCAGCCCCGCGCCGGGCGTGCGGGGGTTGGGGCCGCGGGCGAAACGTTCGAAAGCGGTGTTGGCCAGGGCGGGTGGGATGCCCGGCCCGTGGTCGGCAACGGTGACGCGCCAGCCGCTGCCATGTTGGTCCAGCGTGATGTCGATGTGGTCGTGGGCGGAGTCTTCGATGCGGCTTTCTATGCGGCTTTCTATGCGCCCTTCGATGTGGCCGTCTTTGGATACGTCGATGCTCCCGTCCCCCTCCTCGCCCCGCGCTACGCCGGCATCCCCCTTGCCAACCGATCCGTGGCGCAGCGCGTTGTCGATCAGGTTCTTGAAGGCTTCGCGCAGCATCAGGCTGTCGCCCGGGAAGCGTGGTGCCGGGCTTGCGCCGGCGGCAGGCAGGTGCAGGCGCACATCGGGAATGGGATCGGCTTGCGGCACGGTGTCGTAAGTCGCTTGGCGCAGCAGCTCGGCCAGGTCCACGGGCTGGAACTGCTTGACGTTGCTGCGGTGGATGACGCTGGCGTCGCTAAGCAGCTGGTTGACCAGCCGCGACAGCTTTTCGGCGTTGCGCAGCACCGCCAGCAGGCTGCGGCGTTGCTCGCCTGGGTCTTCTTCGTCCAGAGCCACTTCCATTTGGGCGTGTAGCGCGGCAAGCGGCGTGCGCAGCTGGTGTGCGGCTTCGGCGATGAACAGGCGCAGCGTGTCCAGGTTGTCGGACAGGCGCGCCATGAAGCCGTCCAGCGATTGCACCAGCGTGTCCAGTTCTTCGGGCACGGGCGCCGCGATGGGATGCAGGTCGGACGCGCTGCGCGCGGCCAGTTCCCGTTCGATGCGCTGGATGGGCGACAAGGAACGCCGTAGCCCCCAATAGGCCAGCGCCAGCGCCGCACCGGTGAACCCGATCAGCGCCAGGGTGCCTTGCCACAAGATGCTGTCGGCCAATGCGTTGCGCGCTTCGCGCGTTTGCGCCACCTGAATCACGGCGGCCTCGGCGTTGCGCGGGCCGGCGATCTTGCGTTCCATCCACGCGACGCGCACGGGCTCGCCCTGGTAGCGGGACGTGTACAGCTGCGGCGTATCGGCCGCCTCGGTACGTTCGGGCGCGGCGGGCAGGTCATAACCGGAAACCAGGGACCCGGCGCCGGTCGCAACGCGATAGAACACCCGGTCGCGCGGGGCCTGTTCCAGCAAGGCCAGGGCGGCATAGGGCATGTCCATCTGCCATTCGCCCTGCACCAGTTGCAGGCTGTCGGCCATGGACAGGACCGAGGCGCGCAGCAGTTGATCGTAAGTCGTGTCGGCGGTTTGCTGGGCGTAGCCGCGCACCAGCAGATACAGCGCGGCCAGGCCGACGGCAAACAAGCCCAGCAGCATGGCCAGCAGACGGCGGCGGACTGAAATGCGGCCAGGCTGCACGGTCAATCCTGCTGCGAGTGGGGCGAGGGGCTGTCCGGCGGCGTTGTCGAGGTCAGCAGGTAACCCGTGCCGCGCTGCGTTTCGATGCGTAGCGGCGACCCTTCCAGCTTGCGGCGCAGGCGGGCGATGTAGACCTCGATGGCGTTGGGCGCGGCATCGTCATCGAAGGCGAACAGCTTGTTGGCGATTTCTGTTTTGCTGACGGCGCGGTTCATCCCGGCCAACAGGATCTCCAGCAGGCTGTATTCGCGCTTGGGCAGGTCGATGCGCTGTCCGGCCAGCGACACGTGGCGCGCGGCGCTGTCGATGACCAGCTCGCCAAAGCGCTGCACACCCGTGGCCTGCGCAATGGGGCGGCGCAGCAGGGCACGGCAGCGGGCTTCCAGTTCGCGGAAATCAAACGGCTTGGCCAGGTAGTCGTCGGCGCCGGTATCCAGGGCGTGAACCCGGTCTTCGATGTCGATGCGGGCGGTCAACGCCAATACCGGCGTCTTGCTGCCACGGTCGCGCAGCCGGTGCAGGATGTCAAAGCCCGACATGCGCGGCAGGCCGATGTCCAGGATGACGAGATCGAAGGTTTCGTATTGCAGCACGCCATCGGCGCTAAGCCCGTCGCGTTGCAGGTCCACGGCGTGGCCAAGACGGCGCAACCGGCGGACAAGGGCGTCGGCCAGATCCTCGTCGTCTTCGATTACCAGGATGCGCATCGGCCGATTGTAGCTGCCCGGAGCCGGCCGATTTTCGGGCTTCGCGGGGGTGGGGCGGCGGGTTGAAACAGGGCGTCGGATTTCCAAAAACGACAGGTTCCAGACAGCTTTTATTCCTAGTCTTCGGCTCCTGCTTCCCTTGCTGGAGGCAGCGTCAAACATAACAACGATTAGTCGGAGATACCCCCTCATGCTTCTGACCCTGCTTGGCTTCGGCATGGTGATCACGTTCATGACGCTGATCATGACCAAGCGCCTGTCGCCGTTGGTCGCCCTTATCCTTGTCCCTATTATTTTTGCGTTGCTGGGCGGCTTTGGCGCCGGCATCGACAAGATGATGCTGGACGGTATCCGCAAGATCGCGCCTACCGGCGTGATGCTGATGTTTGCCATCCTGTACTTCGGGGTGATGATCGATGCGGGGCTGTTCGACCCCATCGTCGGCCGCATCCTGCGCGCCGTGAAGGGCGACCCGTTGAAAATCGTGGTGGGCACCACGGTGCTGGCGCTGGTGATTTCGCTGGACGGCGACGGCTCGACCACCTACATGATCGTGGTGGCGTCGATGTTGCCCCTGTACCGCCGCCTGAAGATGAACGCGTTGTCCATGACCTGCCTGGCGATGCTGGCCAGCGGCATCATGAACCTGACGCCGTGGGGCGGGCCGACGGCGCGCGCCGCCAGCGCGTTGCACGTGGACGCGGGCGATATCTTCATTCCGCTGGTGCCGGTGATGGGCGTGGCCATCGTGTCGCTGCTGATGCTGGCGTTCTTCCTGGGTCTGAAAGAACGGCGCCGCCTGGGCGTGCTGTCGCTGCCGGACGGCGCCTCGCTGCATGCCGGCTATGACGAGGACGGCCCCAAGAATCTGCCCGAGATCGAAGTCGATCACGACCTGCGCCGCCCCAAGCTGCTGTGGGTGAATGCCGGGTTGACGCTGGCGCTGATGGTCAGCCTGGTGATGAACATCCTGCCGCTGCCGGTGCTGTTCATGATTGCGTTTGCGATTGCGCTGATCATCAACTATCCGAACCTGGCCGAGCAGCGCCGCCGCGTTGCGCAGCATGCGGGCAATGTGCTGTCGGTGGTGTCGCTGATTTTCGCGGCGGGGATCTTCACGGGGATCCTGTCCGGCACGGGCATGGTGGAAGCCATGTCCCGCAGCCTGCTGGCCGTGATCCCGGACGCGATGGGTCCCTATCTGGCGGGCATTACCGCGCTGGTCAGCCTGCCGTTCACGTTTTTCATGTCGAACGATGCCTTCTACTTCGGCGTGCTGCCCATCCTGAGCGAAGCCGCGCAGGGCTATGGCATTTCGGCAGTGGAAATGGCGCGCGCGTCCCTCATTGGCCAGCCGGTGCATTTGCTTAGCCCGCTGGTGCCGTCCACCTACCTGCTGGTGGGCCTGGCGGGCGTGGAATTCGGCGATCACCAGCGCTATGCGCTCAAGTGGGCCACCCTGGTCTGCATGGTGATGCTGGCTGCCGCCCTGGCGTTCGGCCTGTTCCCGTTGATGGGATCGGTCGGCTGATTCGCGGCGCACGCCGCACGTTGATAAAGGAAGGTCATGGCTTTGCGTATCGCTTATGTCACCAGCGGAATGGGCCACACGGGCACCGCGATCTGCCAGGCGCTGCATCGCGCCGGACACCGCGTGGTGGCCGGCTGCGGACCGCGTTCATCGCGCCGCGATAGCTGGTTGAAAGAGCAGAAGTCCCTGGGGTATGACTTCGTGGCGTCCGAGGGCGACGCCACGGACTGGGCATCCACCGAAGCGGCGTTTGCCAAGGTGCGGCGCGAAGTCGGCGAGATCGACGTGTTGGTCAACAACGCCGGTTCCATGCTGGACATGCGCTTTCGCCAGATGAGCTATGCCGACTGGGCGGCCGTTTTGCGCAGCAACCTGGACACGCTGTTCAACAGCACCAAGCAGGTGGTCGACAGCATGGCGGACCGGGGCTGGGGGCGCGTCATCAACATCGGCTCGGTCGCCGCGGAAAAAGGCCAGATCGGGCAAATCAACACTGCCACCGCCAAAGGCGCGGTGATCGGCTTCACGCGATCGCTGGCCCAGGAAGTGGCGGCGCGCGGCGTGACGGTAAACCTGGTGTCGCCCGGCTTCATCGCCGACGACACCGTCAAGGCATTTCCCCCGGCGCTGCTGGACCGCATCATCGAAAGCGTGCCCGTCGGCCGGCTTGGCACCGCGCAGGACCTGGCGGGCCTGTGCGCCTGGCTGGCCTCGGACGAGGCCGCCTTCGTAACGGGCGCCAACTACGCCATCAACGGCGGCGTTTATATGAGTTGAGTTGACGTTGGCCCGCGCGCCGGACAGCCCCGGCCGGGCAAGCTTGCAAGTCTGGCCCGAGCGTAACCGGGCTTAGTGCGTCAAGGCCAGCTGCGCGATGTAGCCCGATCGGCTTTCGCCGGCGGCGCGGGCCTTCGCATCGATTCTGGCCAGGATGCGGCGCGGCAGCGTGATATTGACGCGTTCGATCGTGTCGTCCATCACGGCGGGGTCGATGTCGACTATGGCCCAGACCCACCCGGCGAATTCCGGATTGGCTTGATGAGCCGCGATGCTTCCTGGCGGTGGCACGGCGGCGCCAGTGTCCAGTGCTGTTTCGATCCAGAGCGCTATCGCTTCTTTGGCACTTTCGATGGCATCGTCAATGCCCGTGTCGGATGCGGAATAGCAGCCAGGCAGATCCGGTACGACCACGCCCCACGCTTGCGTGTCGCTGTCGGGCTCTATGGCGATGGGGTATTTCATGAGGTTCCTTGGTAAGCCTTGAAGAAGCCAAAGGCGCCAGCCGTAGCGCCGCGAGCGGTCTACTTCAGTCCTGCCAGCGTCAGCAGCTTGGCGACCAAGCCGATTCCCAAATCCTTTTTCGGATGGGGCACGCTGATATGTCCGGGCTTTGGCGGGTGGACATAAATGTGTTGCAAGCCTCTCGCGTTGCGGTAGACCCAACCCGCCAGGCGGAGCTGTCTGATGATTTCGCGGCTGTCCATGATGCTTACCATACACATCGGAAAGTTGAAAAGGTCGCCAACAGGGACAAACAGGTCCTGGTGTAATGACAGCCCTATGCCAAAATGCACGCCGTTCAATAGTTCAACAGGGGCGGTTCATGCGGCGTATGGGGTGGGCAGTGGCGGGGGTTGTGGTATTGGCGGGGCTTGCCGGTTGTGGCAAGAAGAACGAGTACCCCGAAGGCATACGCCTTGTGACCTATAGCTCGTGCGTGGAAGGCTTTAAGAAAAGCGCCGGGGCGCTGCCGGATGTGGACGCGCGTTCGGCAACGTATTGCAGCTGCGTGCTGGACGGTTTGCAGAAGTCGGTGCCGATCAAGGACTACACCGCGTATGACCGCATGCTGGTCACGGACGAAAAAGGTCCCGAGCGTGACCGCATCGAAAAGCTGGTCAACGGCGTCATCAATATGTGCGTGGAAGCGCAGCTGAAGAAATAAGCGGGCGCGCCGGGCAGGGCGCGTGCCGGCCTGGCGGCCTAGCGGCCCAGCTTCATCGACACGTCGGTGTGGGTGCCTCGGTCCAGGTCGGCGCCCAGTGGCTGGTCCCAGTCGGACAGGTCCAAGAGTTCCGTGCTGACTTCGCCGGCTTCGATGCGGCGCGCGATGTCGTCCAGCAGCAGCGTGCGCGTGGCGAAACCCTTGCCTTGCAGGTCGCGCGCGAACAGGCGGTAAGTCAGGTTCGGCTCTTCGCCCTTCATGACGCCCAGATCAAGAATGCGGCCTTGTTCATTGCGCATCAGCAGATGCCCGGGGCGTGCATAGATTCGGTAGATGCGCCACGGCGAGGACACCGCGGCATGGTCGCGAGCCACATTGCGCTGGCCGTCGCGCTGCGCAGGGTTGCCCCGGGGCGGGGGCGCGGACGGAAGCAGCTTGACGAAGGCGTTGGCGAATCGGGCGATCGACTTTTTGATGGCGCTCACGCGGGATTCACGATTCGCACAATTGTGCGAGCTGAGCCGGTGGCGATTTTGCGCGCGGAAAATTCCGCAGGCGAGCAAATGTGCGCGGTGCGCGGGCAATGATGACGCAAGGCCATACTCCTGTATGGCGATACGGCGAGGCAACGCACGTTCAAAGCACCATGGCGCGAGCATACGCGCTTTATCGTTCACGCGTATTTGCCGATGTGCCCATGGGGGAAAAAGCCGCTTAATACGCGGCTAACCGTTGGCATCATTTTGTCGTTAATCGAGCATTATTCAACGCGCGCGGGATGAATCCAGTAATTGGAAACGCTAATTGACTTTGCCGACCGCTGCACCCATAGTGGGATTGAAGCTTTTCGAGCATCGTGATTTTCGTCCGGTCTTGCTGCCCACGTGGCGCTACATTGTTCGCTGTCCTTTCCTTGATAGGCTCATCTTCGCGGGCAGTGCCCGCATTTAAAGGAATGAGATTATGGAAACCGGAATCGTGAAGTGGTTTAACGACGCAAAAGGATTTGGCTTCATCATGCCCGAGAACGGCGGCAAGGATTTATTTGCACACTTCTCGGAAATCGTGAGCGACGGACACAAAGTGCTGGTCGAAAACCAGCGCGTCAGCTACGTGACCGCACAGGGCGCCAAGGGCCCCCACGCCACTCAAATCCGCGCTCTGTGAATAAAGGCCCATTGGGCCTTTTTTCCAATTAGGGGGTTATATGTTTCACAATAATATGGTTTACAAGGGCTATCGGCTTACCGCGAACGTGTCGCGGATCGTCGTTGGCGGCACCGGCAGCCCGGCATTTACGGCTACCGTGGCAGTTGAATTGGCCGCTGACCGCGACCAGCTCAACGAACATCACGCCGTACCGCTGTTTGAATCGGGCGGGTTTGTATCCAGCCCCGGCATGGCGGTGGATGCGGCGATCAACCACGGACGGCTTGTCGTTGACGCCCATGCCCGGCCATCTTGATTCCCCGCAGTGCGACGCTGCCCGCTTGCCGACCGGCCGCCCCAATGGGCGGCCTTTTCATTTGTACGGCCGCCTGTAAACTCTGAACACCTAAAAAGCACAGGGGATGCTTGATGGCTGGTAGCAGTTTCTTCGCATTGTTCGATGACATCGCCACCATTCTGGATGACGTGTCGGTGATGACCAAGGTGGCGGCCAAGAAAACCGCCGGCGTGCTGGGCGACGACCTGGCGCTGAACGCTCAGCAAGTAACCGGCGTGCCGGTCAACCGGGAACTGCCTGTGGTGTGGGCAGTGGCCAAGGGATCGTTCATCAACAAGCTGATCCTGGTGCCGTCGGCGCTGCTGATCAGCGCGTTCGTGCCGTGGTTGGTGACGCCGCTGCTGATGCTGGGTGGCGCATTTCTCTGCTTTGAGGGCGTTGAAAAACTGGCGCACAAGTTTCTGCCGCATGACGAGTCCGACGAAGGCAGCCACGCCGCGCGTGCCCAGGCCTTGCAGGACGAGTCGGTGGATATGGTGGCGTTCGAACGCAGCAAGATCAAGGGCGCGGTGCGAACCGACTTCATCCTGTCGGCGGAAATCATCGTGATCAGCCTGGGCGCGGTGGCCGGCGCCGACTTCACGCGCCAGGTGGCCGTGTTGTCGATCATTGCCATCGCCATGACCATAGGCGTCTATGGCCTGGTGGCCGGCATCGTCAAGCTGGACGACCTGGGCCTGCACCTGAGCCAAAAGCGCGCGCAAGCCGTGGCATGGCTGGGGCGCGGCATCGTCGGCGCCGCGCCGTATCTGATGAAGACCTTGTCGGTGGTAGGCACCGCGGCCATGTTCATGGTGGGCGGCGCCATTCTCACGCACGGCATTCCCCCCGTGCACGCGGCCGTCGAACACGCCGCGGCCGCTGTCGGCGGGGGCGCCATGGTGCAGGCGCTGACGTCCACCGTGCTGAACGCACTGTTTGGCGTGGTGGCCGGCGCCGTGGTGCTGGGCGTGGTCACCGCCGTCAAGCGGATCTTCAAAAAGCACTGACCTGACGCGGCGAAGGCAGCGTGCCGCGCGCGTGGCGCCCGCGCTGCCGCCACGCGCCACCCGCCACGCGCCAGCCGCCAGCCGCCAGCCGCCAGCCGCCACCCGCGCGATCGCCGGGATGGCAAACCCGCCCGCCATCTCCCTAGCCTAGGGAATCCCCTGCCTTGTTGCCTTGAACCGCATCCTCCTAAAATTGGCGCCAATTTATGTGATCATTATTTCGATCTGGCAGCCACCATGCGCCCGCGTGTAACGGCCATGGAGATGAGGAAATCATGCAGTCCAACGCAGCTATCGCTCTGACTCCCGACGCCGCCATGGCTCGGGCCATCTACGACCTGGGCCACAGCACGGTGTTCGCCGCGCGCACCGACCCGCGTTTTTCCTATTGCATGTACGTGCCGCCGCATATCGACACGGCCAGGCACCCCATGGAACTCGTCGTCATCATGCACGGTACGGGCCGCGCCTTTGTGGAATACCGCGACGCCTTCTCGGAGTTCGCCCGCTGGAACGACTGCATCGTGCTGTGCCCGCTGTTTCCGGTGGGACCGCTGGGCGACGGTAACCGCGACGGCTTCAAGCAACTGCGTGAAGGCGACATCCGCTACGACCAGATCCTGTTGGACATGGTGGCCGAAGTGGGCGAGAAGTTCGGCTTGCGCTTCGACAAGTTCGGCCTGTTCGGCTATTCCGGCGGCGGCCAATTCGTGAACCGCTTTGCCTACCTGCATCCCGAACGCCTGTGGGCCGTGTCGATTGGCGCACCGGGCTCGGTGACGCTGCTGGACCCCAGCCAGGACTGGTGGGTGGGCGTGCGCGATGCCGAGACGCGCTTTGGCAAGGGTGTGGACATCGAAGCGCTCAAGCAGGTGGCGGTGCACATGATTGTCGGCAAGGCGGACCTGGAAACGTGGGAAATCACGCATCGCGAAGGGGGCAAGTTCTTCATGGCCGGCGCCAATGACGCCGGCAAGACGCGCCCCGAACGGTTGGAATCGCTGCGCCGCTCATTCGAATCGGCCGGTGTGAAAGCTGTGTTGGACCTGGTGGACAACGTGCCGCACGACGGCCTGAAGTGTGTCGGCCACGTGCAGGACTTTCTGGCGCGCGCGCTGCGCAAGCGGCGCAATGCAGAAAACTGAAATCGCGCAAGCCGGGCGCCTTGGCCGCCCGCGCCGTCGCGTCCAGGAATAGGAGAGGGCCATGCTGCGTTTCGCGCTATCCCGAATTGTCATGGCTGTGCCGACCCTGCTGATCGTGGCGGTGGCGGTATTCGTGATGATCCGGCTGATCCCGGGCGACCCCGCCCAACTACTGCTGGGCGACCTGGCAACGCCGGCCGCGCTGGCGGACCTGCGGGCGCGGCTGGGCCTGGACCAGACCTGGCTGACCCAGTTCGGCATCTGGTTCGGCAACATGCTGCACGGTGACCTGGGGGCGTCCATCAACACCGGCCAGCCCGTGCTGGCGCTGGTGTGGGACCGCTTCCTGATCAGCGGCCGCGTGGTGCTGGTGGCCGTGGTGTTCGCCGCGCTGGTCGCGGTGCCGGCCGGCATGATCGCCGCCTGGAAGCAGAACAAATGGCCCGACCTGTTCCTGGTGGGCTCGGCCACGCTGCTGGTGTCGATCCCGACGTTCTGGCTCGGCCTGCTGCTGTTGATCTTCTTCGGCCTGAAATTGCAGTGGCTGCCCGTGGTGGGCTATGTGTCGATCGGGGAAGACTGGAAGGCCGGTCTGCTGTACCTGGCCATGCCGATCCTGACCTTGTTCCTGCACGAGATCGGTGTGCTGATGCGCATGGCGCGCGCCAGCACGCTGGAAGTGCTGCGGCTGGATTACATCACCCACGCGCGCGCCAAGGGGCTGTCCGAATCCGCCGTGCTGATGCGCCACGCGTTTCGCAACGCGTTCGGCCCGACCTGGACGCTGATCGGCCTGGTGCTGGGCAATCTGCTGGGCGGCATCGCCGTGGTGGAAACCGTGTTCACCATCCCCGGGTTGGGACGCCTGCTGGTCGATTCCATCTTTGCGCGCGACTACCCCGTCATCCAGGGCTGTTTGTTGTTCGTGGGCGTGGTCTACGTGGTGGTGAACCTGCTGATCGACCTGTGCTATCCCCTCTTCGACCCGAGAGTAACCGCCGAATGAAAACGCGAATTCCGAAAAGGCGAATTCCCGCCAACGCGCTCCTGGGTGGCCTGATCGTCGGGGCGATGATCGTCGCGGCGCTGATGGGCACTTTCTGGACGCCGCATGACCCGCTGAAGATCAACTTCCTCTCGCGCCTGAAGCCGCCCGGCGGCGACTTCCTGCTGGGCACCGACGAGTTCGGCCGCGACGAGCTTTCGCGCTTGTTGGCCGGCGCATCAAGCAGTGTGTGGATCAGCCTGTTGACGGTGACCTTCGCCATCGTCGTGGGCACCGCCATCGGCACGTTGACCGGCTTTGTGCGCGGCTGGACCGACCGCATCATCATGGCCTTCAACAATGCGCTGCTGGCCTTTCCCGGCCTGTTGCTGGCGTTGGGGCTGCTGGCCGTGGTGGGCGCGAACAAGTACGGCATCATCCTGGCGCTGGGCCTGGCGTACACGCCGTCGGTAACGCGCATCGTGCGCGGCACGGTGTTGTCGCTGCGTGAAAAAGAGTTCATCGAATCGTCCCGCGTGCTGGGCAATTCCGAGCTCTACACGATGTTCCGACACGTGCTGCCCAACTGCGTGGCGCCCCTGACCGTGCTGGCCACGTCGATGTTCGGCTGGGTGATCCTGGCCGAAAGCGCGCTGTCCTTCCTGGGCCTGGGGGTGCCGCCGCCCGCGCCCACCTGGGGCAATATGCTGGCCGCCGCGCGCCCGTTCATGGCGCAGGCGTCCTATCTGTCCATTCTTCCCGGCCTGGCCATCGCGCTGGCGCTGCTGGGCATCAACCTGTTGGGCGACGCGGTGCGAGACCGTCTCGACCCCCGCATGAGGGGCGTGCAATGAGCGCACTGGTATCCGTATCGAACCTGACGCTGACGGTCGGGCAGGGCGGCCGCGAGATCGTCAGCGGGGTGTCGTTTGACGTCGCGCCCGGCGAAATGGTCGGCATCGTGGGCGAGTCGGGCAGCGGCAAGACGCAAGCCGCGCGCGCCATCATGGGGCTGACGCCCGCGCCGCTGGTGGTGGCGGGCGGCGCCATCCTGTTCGAAGGCGTGGACGTCACCCAGGCCCAGGCGGCAGTGCTGCGCAAGCTGCGCGGCGCCCGCATCGGCATGGTGTTCCAGGAACCCATGACGTCGCTGAACCCGTCCATGCCCATCGGCCGGCAACTGGACGAAGGCTTGAAACTGCATCGCCGCGCGATGTCGCCCGCGCAACGCCGCGAGCGCATTCTTGAAATGCTGCGCCGCGTGGGCATCAGCGACCCCAAAGGGGCGATGGACGCTTGGCCGCACGAGTTTTCCGGCGGCATGCGCCAGCGCATGATGCTGGCCTCGGTAATGTTGCTGGAGCCAGCGCTGCTGATCGCCGACGAGCCCACCACCGCGCTGGACGCCGTGGTGCAGCGCGACGTGCTGGAACTGATGGTTGACCTGACCCGCGAACACAACACGGCGGTGCTGATGATCAGCCACGACCTGCCGATGGTGGCGCGCTACACCGAGCGCATGGTTGTCATGCAGCACGGCAAAGTGCTGGAAGCCGGCACGACCGCGAGCATCCTGGAACGCCCGCGGCACCCCTACACGCGCAAGCTGCTGGACGCCATGCCGCGCCGCCTGCCGGCCCGCAAGCTGACGCAGGAAGCGCCCATTGTTGAAGTCAGGAACCTGGTGGTGGACTACGCGGACCATCAGCGCCTGTTCTCGCGCACCGGCGCCAAGCGCGCGCTGGACGGCATCGACCTGCACGTCAAGCCGCGCGAAGTGGTGGCCGTGGTGGGCGGATCGGGCTCGGGCAAGACCACCTTGGGCCGCGCCATTGCCGGGCTGCTTGCGCCTACGTCCGGCCAGATCCTGTTTCGCAACCAGCCGGTGGATCGCCGCTCGGCGGCATGGCGCGACTATCGCCTGAACTGCCAGATGGTGTTCCAGGACCCGTATTCGTCGCTGGACCCGCGCATGACCATCGGCCAGCTGGTGGGCGAGGGCCTGCGCATGGTGGGCGACCTGTCGGCGGCGGACAAGCGCCGCCGCGTGGACGAGGTGCTGGCCGAAGTGGGCCTGGGGTCGGAATACGCCAAGCGCTTTCCGCACGAAATGTCGGGCGGCCAGCGCCAGCGCGTGGCCATTGCCCGCGCTATCGTGCGCCGGCCGGCGTTCGTGATTGCCGATGAACCCGTGTCGGCGCTGGACGTGACGGTGCGCGCGCAGGTGCTGGACCTGTTTGCCGATTTGCAGGAACGCCACGGGTTTTCGTGTCTGTTCATCAGCCACGACCTGGGCGTGGTGGAACAGGTGGCGGACCGCGTGGTGGTCATGCGCAACGGGGCGATTGTGGAGCAAGGCTCGCGCGACGCGGTCTTCGACCGCCCGCAAGAGGACTACACGCGCAGCCTGTTGCAAGCCATTCCCGCCCTGGAGTCAACCGAAAGCGGCGGCGTGCGGCTGCGGTGGCGTCTGGACGGGCAGGAACCCATGCGTGCCATCGCCTGATGGCGGGCGGGGAACTCCCCGCTTTCCCTGCAAGGACTTACGCCTAAAATACGCGCTTTGGAATTGATAGACGGGAGTGGTCCATGCCGAAAACGGCAGCGACGCAACCCGGCCTGGTCGACCGTATTGCCCATGATATTCAGTCGGGCGTGTATGGTCCTGGCGCCTGGTTGAAACAGATCGACCTGCAAGAGCGCTATGACGCCAAGCGTTTGGACGTGCGGCGGGCGCTGGACCAATTGGCTGCCAAGCGGCTGATTGCGCACATCCCGAATCGGGGCTATCACGTCTACGCGATGGACCCGGACGTGCATCACCAGATCCGCGATATCCGCATACTGCTGGAAAGCGGCGCGGCTGCGGACTTGATGCCGAACGTCACCGCCGCCAAGGTACGCGCGCTGCGCGCGCTGGCCGAACGTTTCGCCAAGCTGCTGCAAGACGGCACCTTGTTGGAACAGTACGAGGTCAACCTGGCGTTTCACGCGGCCATGTACGACATGTGCCGCAATCGCGAACTGGCCGCGTTGATCCAGGACACGCGGGCGCGCGGCCCCGCCGCGCCGGCCAAGGAATGGGTGACGCGATCGCGCATCGAAATCTCGGCGCGTGAACACTTCGACATGGTGGATGCGCTGGAAGCGCGCGATGTGAAGCGGTTGCAGAAAATCATCTCGCAGCACGTCGGGCAGGATATTTCTTGATCGCTGTCTGCTGAACTGTTTGCTTGCGGCGGCGTGAATCGCGGCGGCCCTTCCTGCGAAGGGGCCGCCATTTTTTTGCCCGTGGCTTTGCTTCAGGGATACCCCGTATGGCGGCACAAGCCAGAGCCGCCATAATTAGCAGATTATTTTGGCGCCAAAAATACGCGTGACATCTGCGCCGCACGCCGGGGAGTCTTCTGCATGCACCACCATTTCGTACCCAGAGCGCTTGCGCTCTCCCTGGCGCTTGCCGCCACCGCCGTTCCGGTCCACGCCGCCGTGTTGACCATCGCGCAACCGGCCGACATCCGCTCGACCAATCCGGGTGTCAACCGCGACAACACGACCGACGGCGTGGTGCTCAATATTGTTGAAGGGCTGGTCGGCTACCGCGAAGACGGCACCGTTGGCCCCTTGCTGGCCAAATCGGTCGATTTGTCGCCGGACGGGTTGACCTATACGTTCACATTGCGCGACGGCGTCAAATTCCATAACGGCGCCTCGCTGACCTCGGCGGATGTGCTGTGGAGCTGGCAGCGCTACATGGATGCCAAGACGGACTGGCGCTGCCGCAGCGACTTCGACGGCCGCAATGGCCTGAAGGTCACCGACGTAACCGCGCCGGATGCGAAGACCGTGGTGATGAAGGTGGACCGCAAGTCGGCGGTGTTCCTGGATTCCCTGGCGCGCACGGACTGCGGCATGACCGCCATTATTTCCAGGGACTCGGTGGCGGCGGACGGCTCGTGGGTCAAGCCGATCGGCACCGGCCCGTACATGTTCAAGGAATGGAAGCGCGGCGAATACACGCTGCTGACCGCGTTCAAGGACTACGTGTCGCCCTCGGGCGAGAAGCCGGATGGGTACGTGGGATCAAAGCGCCCGCTGGTGGACGAGGTGAAGTTCCTGGTGGTGCCGGACCCGTCCACGTCCAAGGCCGGGCTGATGTCCGGCGCCATTGACGCCAGCCAGATCACCAACACCGACGTCGGCGAACTGAAAAGCGTGAAGACGCTGACCGTGTTCAGCCCGCATGACGCCGTCAAGCACGTGTTGTTGTTCCAGACGCAGGACCCGGTGCTCAAGAACGTGAAGATGCGGCAGGCGATTGCCGCTTCGCTGGACATTCCGCAGGTGGTGGCGGCCGCGTCGGAAGGGCTGGGCCAATTGAACAATTCCGCGGTCTACGCGGGCTCGGCCTACTACAAGGACGCCGAGAAGAAGGGCTACAAGTACGACCCGGCGCGGGCGCAGCAGCTGCTGAAGGAAGCGGGCTACAAGGGCGAGCCGGTGGTGATCTATGCCAACAAGCGCGCCCACGTGCCCAGCTACCAGGTGGCGGTGATCGCGCAGGCGATGATGCAGTCGGTGGGTATCAACGCCAAGATCGAAGTGCTGGAATGGGCGACGCAGCTGGACCGCTACAACACCGGCAAATACCAGATCAGCTCGTTCTCGTTTTCGTCGCGGTTGGACCCCTCGTTAAGCTTCGAGCAGTTCTCGGGCGACAAGACCAAGCAGCCGCGCAAGGTCTGGGATGACCCGGCGGCGCAGAAGTTGATCGACGAAAGTTTCCTGGAGTCCGACCCGGCCAAGCGGCAGGCGCTGTTCGATCAGCTGCATGCGCTGATGCTGGAACAGACGCCGATGCTGATGCTGTATAACGGCGCCGACGCGTGGGCAACGAATAAGCGCGTCGAGGGCTTCTCGGTATGGGAAGGCAAGCCGCGCGCCTGGGAGACCAAGGTGGTCGGCGCCAAGTAAGCGGGGCAGGGGCCGGCGCCCATTAAGGGCGAAGGCCCCTGATAACGGGGAGGCGGCGCGGCGCTACGGCCTTGCTGCGCCGCCCCATCCCTGCGTAGCGTTACGGTCCGACGCGTTCGACTTCCCACGCGCGCGGCTTTTTCACCGCCCAAGGCTGGTAGCCCTTGATGTTGCTGCGAAACGCGCCGATGTCCAGCCCGTTGTAGAGCGGGATGCTGGGCACATCGGCCAGGAACAGCTTGTGCAGCTGATCAAATGAAGCCTGTCGCTTGGCCCGGTCGGAATCCACCGAGGCGGCTTCCACCAGCTTCAGGGCGTCAGCGTTGTCCCACACTTTGCGCGGCTGCTTGGCCTTGTCGCCCGTCACCATCTCGTAGTTCAACGCCGCATCCAGGCGCGCCGAATACGGGAACGTCATCATCTGGTAGGTGCCCGCGTTATAGCGGTCCAGCTGCGTGGCCCATTCAACAACGGACAACTGCGCATTGATGCCCACGGCTTGCAGCATCGCCTGCACGATCACGGCCGAGTTATACGACTGCGGATAGCGCTTGGTGGTCAGGATCGTCAGCGGCTGCCCCTTGTAGCCGGCCTCTTGCAACAGCTTTGCCGCCCGGGCCGGATCGTAGTCCCACCCCTGCTTTTGCGCGGCATCGTAGTAAGGCGACACCAGCGGCACGATGGAATTGTTGGGCTGCGCCAGGCCTTCGGTGACGGCGGCCGCCAGCTGCTTGTAGTCGATGGCATGGGCCAGCGCGAGGCGTAACTTGGGGTTGGCCAGCACGGGGTCTTTGGTCTGCAACAACAGCGCCGTCATGCTCATCACCGGCGCATAGGCCACCTTCACGTTCGGCGTGTTTTGCAGCACCGGCACGTCGTTGTTGGAGACGTCTTCAATGATGTCGATGTTGCCGCGTTGCAGGGCGGCTTTGGCGGTGGAGTCGTCGGGCACGATCATGAAGCGCACTTCGTCCACCAGGGGGCGCTTGGACCCGGTGTAGCCGTCGCGCTTGCCGTCCAGGTTGGCGTAGCCGGCGAACCTGGTCAGGCGGATGTATTCGCCGCGCTTCCATTCGGCCAGCTCGAAAGGGCCGGTGCCGATGGGTTTGATCCAGGCGCCGTCCGCGCCCACTGAATCTCGCGAAAGTATGCCGGTGCCGCCGCAGTCGATGCGCGCCAGCGATGCCAGGAACAGGCTGGTGGGCTTGTCCAGGTGATAGACGACGGTACGCGCATCGGGCGCCTCGACGCGGGTGACCTTGACGCTGCCGCGCCCGTCGAATTCGCTGGCGCAGCGCCAGCCGGAATTCGCGGCGGTGTAGTGCTGCCAGCTCCAGAGCACGTCGGCCGATGTCATCGGCTTGCCGTTGTGAAACGTCACTCCATCGCGCAAGGTAAATGTGTAGGTCTTGCCGTCGGGGCTGATGTCCACCGATTTGGCCAGCAGCGGACGCACCTCGGCATCTTCGCCATAGGCCACCAGCCCTTCAACAATGTGCATGACGACCGCGTCGCTGTTGCTGTCGCGGTTGACGCCGGGTTCGGTGGAGCGGATGTCGGCGGTCATCGAAATGCGCAGCGGCGGGGCGGGCTGCGCGCTGACGGGGCCGGCGGCGCCGGACAGCCCGGCAAGCGCCAGCGCAACCGCGGCGCCAAGATTGGGGTTTTTCATTGGAACTTCCTTCGGTTGCGCCAGCGCGTCAGGGATCAGGCGGCGGCCAGCAGTTCGGGTTCGGCGGTCAGGCTATAGCGGGTAAACGTACGATTCAGCGCGGGCAGGGGCGCGACTTCCATCAGGCCGACGGCCGGCTCCATGACCACCATGGCGACCGTGGCGGAAAGATTGTCGTGGCTGCCGGGGCGCGGCGGGCGGCACACGGAATAGGGCGCGCCAAAATCATCGAACAGCGCGCGCTTGAGGTCCTCGCGCGTCAAGTCCGTTTTCTCGTTCAGCAAGCGGCGTACGCGCCAGTCGCGGTACGCGCTTTCGGGCGTGCTGGCGCGGCCGGTGTCGCGCAGCTTGGACAAGGCTACTTCGCTGACCCAGTGGTTGGCGTGCACGATCAGGTCGTCGCTGCCCGGATAGATGGGAAAGGCTTCATCGGTGGTGCATTCGTAGTCCACGCCAAACCCTGCCGCCATGCCCAGCATGATGTTGTTCGAGCAGGACTTGGCGGTCGTGGCCACGGCCTTGATCGCCAGCGCGAAATGCTGCTGCTCCAGCACCTTGCGACGAATCAGCGACAGCGGCACGCCCAGTTGGCGGAAGTCGCGGTCGGACTCCAGATAGTTGGCGGTAATGGATACGCCCGCGCTGTTCAAGCCGCTGCGGGCCAGGCCACCGGCTTCGACGAACGTCAGGATGTCCGGGCCGTTGTCGCTGCGCACGCGCAGCACGATGGCCGTCTCGGCGCATTCCGCGCGCCAGTCCCAATTCTGCCCATGGATCAGGTTGCCGTTGGCCGAACGCGTGGGCAGGATCAGCGCGCCGGTGCAGCCGTCGCCGGGTTCCAGTTCGGCCGCTTTCTTCTTTTCGGCGCGCGCCTTGGCCACCACTTCCGTGCGCGCGTTGACCATCACGATGTCTTCGAACGGCACGTCGGCGCCCGCGGCGATGCCGCGCATCTCTTCCAGGTAGTGCGGCGCAAAGGCTTCGATCTCGCGGGCGAAATGGGCGATGAGCTCGGTGCGCGCCATGGCGTCGTAGCCCAGGTCGACCAGCGTCTGGCCGTACATGGCGGCGCTTTTGCGCACGCGCGCGGCAGCTTGCTGGCCGTAGGAACGGCCGCGGGCCTCGGGAGTGCCGGAAACCGATACGAAAGGAAATTGGGGAATCTGGGTCATGGACGGGGAGGCGGCGCCGCGCGCCGTGGGGTCGGGGAGGTGGAAGGGGAAAAAGGCAGGGAAGCAAGCTGCGAAAATGTTAGCTTATTTTGGCGCCAATATTGCTCAGGGTTTACCCAGTGCGGGCTAGATCCGCACGGCGCGACGGTTGGCAAAGGGCTTGCCACGGCGGGTGCTACAGCGGGTGCCAAAGTAGGTGATAAAGCGGGTGCCACAGCAAGTGCCACAGCAGGGACGCTCGCGCGAACCGGCATGAAAAAGCCCCCGCGAATCCATCGCGGGGGCCAGCGTCGTCCGTTCAACAGCAAGCAGTTCAGAGTTGGCCGGCAGCCACCTCCGGCGCGCGGGTGGGTGACCCCATGGCCTGGAACAGCGCCGCTGTTTCCGTCAGCCGGGCGTTGGCGTATTCCAGTTCGCGCAGGCGCGCGGCCACGTAATGCTGTTCGGCCGCGTATTCGGTATAGGGCGCCAGCGCACCCAGGCGCACGCGGCTGGCCGTGTTGCGGTAAGACTGTTCGGCCGCGCGCCGCGAGGCCTCGGCCGAGGCCAGTGCCTGCCCGTCCGCGTCCAGGCGCGCCAGGGTGTCGGCCACGTCCTGGAACGCCGTCAGTACCGTTTGCTTGTATTGCAGCACCGCCGCTTCGTAGCGTTCTTTAGCGGCGCGGCGCTCGGCCAGCAAGGCGCCGCCGTGGAAAATGGGCTGCGTCAAGGACGCGCCAATCGCCCAGATCGACCCCGCGCCGGACAGCGCGGCCGGCCAGCTGAAGCCGCCCTTGCCCATCGACGCGGACAACGACAGGCTGGGGAACAGCTGTGCGGTGGCCACGCCCACGTCGGCCGACGCGGCCTGCACCACGGCGTCCGCCACCAGGATGTCGGGGCGCGACGCCAATAGCTCGGACGGCACTACCACCGGCACCTGCGGCGGCACGGCCAGCGTGCTGAATGCCAGGTCGTCCGGCGCCTGGTCCGGGCGGCGGCCCAACAGCACGGCCAGCGCGTGGCGCGTGGCCTGCCATTGCGCGCGCAGGCCGGGCAGCGAGGCTTCCAGCGTGGCGGCGTCCTGGTCGGCGTCCAGCGCATCGTTTTGCGAAGCGGAGCCCAATTCGTAGCGGCGCTGCGTATCGCGCGCCACTTGCCGCAGCAGCACCACCTGCTTTTCGGTCAGCGCCACGCGTTCGGCCAGCGAGGCCGACGTGATGGCGCCGGTGACGATATTGCCGGCCAGCGACCGCCGGGCCGATTCCAGCCGGAACGCCTGCTGCTCAACCTGCGCCGCCAGGGACGCGTTGGCGAAACGCGCCGCGCCGAACAGGTCCAGGTCGTAAGTGGCCTGGATCTGGCCGGTGAACACGTTGTAGAGCGCCGTGGACTCGGGCAGATCGGGCATGGTCAGTGCGCGGTTGCGCGTGCCGCTTGCGCCCGCGTCCACCGACGGCAGCAGTGATGAATTGACCTGCGCGCGCAGTTGTTCGCGCGCGCCGGCCAGGTTGCGTTCGGCGGCGGCAAGGTTCGGGCTGTTGGCCAGCCCTTCCTGCACCAGGGCGTTCAGCGCGTCGGAACCATAGCGCTTCCACCACTCGGGCACGGGCCGCGCGCCCTGTTCGAATTGCTGCGCGACGCCCTGGGCCGTGGCGCCCTGCGGGGGCGGGGCTTCTACGCCGTATTGCGGGGGCGAGGCGGTTGCCGGGGGCTTGCTGTCCGGGGCGAACGCGCAGGCGCTCAAGGCCAGCGACAGAGCCGGCAACAGGGGCCGCAACAAGGGCCGCAACAAGGTCCGCGCCGGCGGCAGCCTGGAATAACGTGTGGGATGGGACTTCATCATCAGGCTCCTCGTTGCAGCGTATCGGCCGCGTTGGCGCCGGGCGGCACGCCTTCGGGCTCGTCGCGCTCGTCATGGCGCACGCGGAACCATGCCGCGTACAAGGCCGGCAGGAAGAACAGCGTCAGCACCGTGGCGCTGGTAATGCCGCCCATCAAGGCCGTGGCCATCGGGCCGAAGAAGTTGCTGCGCAGCAGGGGAATCAACGCCAGCACGGCGGCGGCGGCGGTCAGCACGATGGGGCGGAAACGCCGCGCGGTGGCGCCCACGATGGCGTCCACGCGCTTGTGGCCGTTCAGGATGTCCTGCTCGATCTGGTCCACCAAAATCACCGAGTTGCGCATGATGATGCCGAACATCGCAATGACGCCCAGCATGGCCACGAAGCCGAATGGTTTGCCGAACAGCAGCAACGCCGCCACCACGCCGATCAGGCCCAGCGGCGCGGTCAGCACCACCATCAGCACGCGCGAGAAGCTTTGCAGCTGCACCATCAACAGCGTCAGCACCGCCACCGCCATCAGCGGCATTTGCGCGTTGATGGACGATTGACCTTTGCCGCTTTCCTCGACCGGGCCGCCCACTTCAATGCGGTAGCCCACCGGCAGGTCCGCGCGGATGGCGTCCAGCTTCTTGTCGATGGCGTGGGTGACGTCGATGCCTTGCGCGCCGCTGGTCACATCCGCCTGCACCGTAATGGTGGGCTGGCGGTCGCGTTCCCAGATGACGCCGTATTCCAGGTCATAGTGCACCTGGCCCAGGCTGCCCAAGGGCACGGGGCCGTTGGGCGTGGGCATGGCCAACGTGGCGATGCGGGCGGGGTCCACGCGTTCTTCTTTCGGCGCGCGCAGGCTGACATTGATCAGCTTGTCGCGTTCGCGGTATTGCGTCACGGTGTAGCCCGACAGCGTCATCGCCAAAAAGTCGGACACATCGCTGGCGCTGATACCCAGCTCGCGCGCTTTTTGCTGGTCGATGTCGAATCGCACCGAGCGTTCCGAGGGTTCGTCCCAATCAAATTGCACGTTCACCGAGCGCGTGTCGGCGCGCACTTCGGCGGCGACCTTTTCCGCCACCGCGCGCACTTCCGAGATTTTGTCTCCACTGACGCGAAACTGCACCTGATAGCCGACGGGCGGGCCGTTTTCCAGGCGCGACAGGCGGGTGCGTATGGCGGGGAATTTTTCACGCAGCATGGGCTCAAGCCACTGGGCCAGCTGTTCGCGCTCTTCTACGGAGTGCGCGGTGATGACCAGCTGCCCGAAGTTCGGCGTGGGCAGTTGCTGATCCAGCGGCAGGTAGAAGCGCGGCGCGCCGGTCCCCACGAAGCTGACCGAATGGTCGATCTCGGGCCGGCCTTCCAGCGCTTTTTCCAACCGTTCGACCTGGCGCAGCGTGGCCGCGAACGACGCACCCTCTTGCAGCCGCACGTCCACCATCAGCTCGGTACGGTCCGAGCTGGGAAAGAACTGCTGGGGCACAAGCTTGAAGCCCGCCATCGCCACGACGAAGATCACCACCGTGCCCGCCAGCACCCAGAAGCGGCGGTCCACGCACCACGCCACCCAACCGCGCAGACGCTGATAGAAGCGGGTGTTGTAGATATCGTGTTCGTGGTCGTGCGGCTGATGGGCTTCGCGCTTGCGCTCGGGCAGCAGCCGATAGCCCAGAAGCGGAATCAGCACCACGGCGGCAAACCACGAAGTGATCAGCGCAATGGCCGACACCTGGAAAATGGACCGCGTGTATTCGCCGGTGCTGGACTTGGCCAGCGCGATCGGCAGAAAGCCGGCCACGGTGACCAGCGTGCCGGTCAGCATGGGAAACGCGGTGCTGGTGTAGGCGAAGGCGGCGGCGCGCGCGCGGCTCCAGCCCTGTTCCAGCTTCACCGCCATCATTTCCACGGCGATGATGGCGTCGTCCACCAACAGGCCCAGCGCCAGCACCAAGGTGCCCAGCGACACCTTGTGCAGGCCGATGCCGAACATGTCCATGAACAGCGCGGTGATGGCCAGCACCACCGGGATCGAAATCACGACGACCATGCCGGTGCGCAGGCCCAGCGACACCAGGCTGACGATCAGCACGATGGCAACCGCTTCTGCCACCGAACGCAGGAATTCGTCAACGGAATCCGATACCGCGTCCGGCATGCTGGACACTTCCGTCAGCGTCAGGCCGGCGGGCAATTGCGCCTTGAGCTTGTCAAAGGTCTTGTCCAGCGCTTCGCCCAGGCGCACCACGTCCTGGCCCGGTTGCATGGTGATGCCGATGCCCAGCACGGGGTTGCCGTTAAAGCGCATCTGCTCGGTGGGCGGGTCGTCATAGCCGCGATGGATGGTGGCGATGTCGCCCAGGCGGATCGACTTGTCGTTGACGCGGATCAGCGTGTCGGCCAGCGCGCGGCTGTTTTCGAACTGCCCCGTCGGCCGCACGAAGATGCGGTCGTCGGCCGTGGTCAGGGTGCCGGCGCTGGACACCGCGTTTTGCGTGTTGATGGCCTGCGCGATCTGCTGAGGCGTCACGCCCAGACGGCTTAGCTGTGTATTGGAGATTTCGACATACACGTGTTCAGCCTGGTCGGCAAAGTAATCGACCTTGGCCACGCCCGGCACGCGCAGCAGCACGGTGCGCAGATTGTCGGCGTAATCGTGCAGTTGCGCGGGCGAAAAGCCGTCGCCATGCAGCGTGTAGATGTTGGTATAGACGTCGCCGAATTCGTCGTTGAAGAACGGGCCTTGCACGCCTTGCGGCAACGTGGCCTGGATATCGCCGACCTTCTTGCGCACCTGATACCACTGGTCGGCCACCGTGTTGGCGGGCGCCGAGTCTTTCATGGTGTAGAAGATCAGCGATTCGCCGGGGCGGGAATAGCTGCGGAGAAAGTCCGTGTTGGCGGTCTCCTGTAGCTTCTTGCCGATGCGGTCGGTGACTTGTTCCTGCACCTGCTTGGCGGTCGCGCCCGGCCATAAGGTCTTGATGACCATCACGCGGAACGTGAAGGGGGGGTCTTCGGACTGGGCCAGCTTGGAATACGACAGCACGCCAAACAGCGTGACCAGCGTGATCAGGAAAATGACCAGCGGCTGGTGGCGCAGCGCCCAGGCCGACAGGTTGAACTTGCCTTCTTTGTGATCGTGGCCGGGATCTTCGGCGGGTGCGCTCATGATGCGAAGTCCTCGGCGTGCAGTGGCGCCACGGGGCGCACCTTTTCACCGGCGGTCACGGTGTGCACGCCTTGCCAGACCACGCGTTCACCCGCCGACACGCCGCCGGTCAGCGTTACGGTGCGCGCGTCAAAGCGCAACACCTGTACGCGGCGCAGCTCCAGCGTGTCTTCCTTCGGTTTGACGATCCATACGGCGGGGTCCTTGCCGTCATGGAATAGCGCGGTGGCGGGCACGGTGTAGGTGGCCTGGTCGGCCGCGCCGTGATTGTCGAAGCTGATGTTGGCCGTCATGCCCAGCCGCACTTGCGGCGACGGCGATTCCAGCGTGAGCTTGACGCGGTAAGTGCGGCTTTGCGGGTCGGCGGCCGGCGCGATCTCGCGCAGCGTGGCCGTGAAGTTCTGGCCGGGCAGCGGGCCCAGCGTCACGTTGGCGCGTTGGCCGATCGTCAAACCGGCCAGTACGCTTTCCGGCACGTCGCAAATGGCGTCGATGTCGCCTGCCCAGGCCAGCTGGTAGACGGGAGTGCCGGCCGCCACGTTCTGCCCGGTGTCGGCCTGTTCGGCGGTGATGACGCCCGCATGGTCGGCCTGCAACGTCGTGTACTTGAGCTGGTCGGCCGACAGCGCGGCCTGCTGGGCGGCCTGATCGCGTTGGGCCAGGGCCGAGGCGTAGGCGTTGCGGGTCTGTTCCAGCTGGGTGGCGGCGATGAGGTTTTCGCGCGCTTGGGCGCGGTCGCGGTCCAACTGTTGGCGGGCGTAGCCCAGTTGATGCTGAGCGGCCGACAACTGGGCCTTGGCGGCCGCGGCGTTCTTGGTGGCGTCGGCCGGGTCGAGCTTGGCGACGACCTGGCCGGGCACGACGCTATCGCCCAGCCGAACCTGCCGCTCGATGATCTTGCCGCCTACGCGGAAGGAAAGCGGCGTGCTGTAGCGCGCCTGCACTTCGCCCGGCAACGTCCACGCCGGCAGCCGTTCATCCGCCTGCGTCGGCATGGCGACCACGGGACGCGGCGCCGGGGCCGGTTCTTCTTTGCGGCCGCAGGCCGAGACGGTCAGTGCCAGCGCCAGTAGCGCGGGCAGCGTGATGCGGCGAGTCCATGGGGACGGAGCGGGCGTTGTCACGGTTGCGGCAAGGGGGCGCGCCGACGGTTGTGGGCTGGAGCCAGGAAAATTCACGAAATACCTCGCGGCGCGATAGGGGCGAAAAAGGGGAAGGCATCGGCGAGTCAAACTCGATACGGGCTGAATTCTAATGCGCATATGTATTCGGATACAAGGCTGTATTTGAAATCGTGGCCGGTGCTAAACTCCCGCCATGTCAAAAGTGCGCTTAACCCGAGAGCAAAGCAGAGACCAGACGCGTCAGCGTCTGCTGGACGCTGCGCAATCGGTATTCCTTACCAAGGGCTTCGTGGCCGCCAGCGTCGAGGACATCGCCGAACTGGCGGGGTACACGCGCGGCGCCTTCTATTCCAATTTCGGCAGCAAGACCGAACTTTTCCTGCAATTGCTCAGGCGCGATCACGAAAAAGTGATGGCCGACATGCGCGCCATCTTCGAAGAAGGCGAAACGCGCCAGCAGATGGAAGCCAGCGTTGTGCAGTACTACAGCACGCACCACCGCGAAAACGATTGCTTCCTGCTCTGGATGGAAGGCAAGCTCCAGGCCGCGCGCGACCCCGATTTCCGTGTGGGTTTTACCGATTGCCTGCGCGAATTGCGCGCGGCCACCACGGAATACGTCCGCCAGTTTTCCGCGCATGTGGGCACTCCGCTGCCCATGCCGGCCGAACAATTGGCGATCGGGCTGCTGGCCCTGTCGGACGGCATGCAATTTAGCTACGCCTTTGATCCGCAAGGCGTGAGCCTGGAAATGACCGAGGCCGTGCTGGCCGGTTTTTTCCGCCGGGTGGTGTTTGGTGACTCGCAACCCGACGCGGCGCCCGCCGCCTTGCCGCCCGGGGCGCCAACTTCGGTCGGATAGCCTTGCCCTGGCCGCTGCATGGCGGCCACGAATCACCGATACAGATCGCCGATACACATTGTCAGCCGCATGCCGGCCGTGATAGTAATAACCGCGGCGCAACGGTCGGGCTGAGGGGGCCGGCGCCGAAATTCGCAACCCTGGGCGAAAGGAGCTGCTGCATGTCTTCAGAAACCCGACCATCCACCATCAACCGCCCGGTGTTCTTCCCGGCGGCGATCTTCACGCTGTTGTTGGTCGGATTCGCGATTCTTGCGCCCGAGCGTGCGCAAAGCCTTTTTGAATCCGTGCAAGGCTGGATCCTGGGCAACGTCAGCTGGTTCTACATCCTGGTCGTGGCCATCATCTTGCTGGCCGTGGTGTTCCTGGCCTTGAGCCGCTACGGCGACATCAAGCTCGGGCCGGACCATAGCGAACCCGATTACCGCAATTTCACCTGGTTTGCGATGCTGTTTTCCGCGGGCATGGGCATTGGCCTGATGTTCTTCGGGGTTGCCGAACCGGTGATGCACTTCATGTCGCCGCCGGTCGGCGAGGGCGGCACGGCCATCGCCGCGCGCGAGGCCATGAAGATCACGTTCTTCCATTGGGGCCTGCATGCGTGGGCGATCTATGCGGTGGTGGCGCTGATCCTGGCGTTCTTCAGCTACCGCCATGGGCTGCCGCTGACGCTGCGTTCGGCCCTGTATCCGCTGATCGGCAACCGCATCCACGGCCCCATCGGCCATGCCGTCGACATCTTCGCCATCATCGGCACGGTGCTGGGCGTGGCGACGTCGCTGGGCCTGGGCGTGGCGCAGATCAACAGCGGGCTGAACCACCTGTTCGGCGTCCCGGTGGGGGTGACGACGCAGATCATCCTCATCGTCGTCACTTGCGGCCTGGCCACGCTGTCGGTGGCCAGCGGTCTGGACAAGGGCATCCGCATCCTGTCCGAGACCAATCTGGTGCTGGCGGCCGTGTTGCTGCTGTTCGTGCTGGTGGTCGGCCCCACCGTGTTCCTGTTCCAGACCTTCGTGCAGAACACGGGCGCGTACCTGTCCGACATCGTCAACAAGACCTTCAACCTGTATGCCTACGAGCCCACCGACTGGATTGGTGGCTGGACCTTGTTCTACTGGGGCTGGTGGATTGCGTGGTCGCCGTTCGTGGGCCTGTTCATCGCGCGCATCTCGCGCGGGCGCACCATCCGCGAATTCGTCACCGGCGTGCTGCTTGTGCCGGCGGGGTTCACCCTGTTCTGGATGACGGTGTTTGGCGACACGGCCATCCACATGATCCTGGTGGACAAGGTGCAGGGCCTGGCCGAGGTGGTCGAAGCCGATTCGTCGCTGGCCCTGTTCGCCTTCCTGGAACATCTGCCCTGGAGCAGCGTGCTGTCGGTGGTGGCCATTGCGATGGTTGCGGTGTTTTTCGTAACCTCCGCCGACTCGGGCGCGCTGGTGGTTGACCTGCTGGCCTCGGGCGGGTCGGACCGCACGCCCGTGTGGCAGCGTATTTTCTGGTCGGTGCTGATGGGCGCGGTTGCCATCGCGCTGTTGCTCGCCGACGGGCTGACCGCCTTGCAGACGGCCACCATCGCCAGCGCGCTGCCGTTTTCCATCATCTTGCTGCTGTCCCTGTGGGGGCTGTTCAAGGCGCTGAAACTGGACGCCACCAAGCGCGGCATTCGCTATCAGTCCTTGACCTTGTCGCGCCCCGCGCGTGGCGGCCAATCGTGGGAACGTCGGCTGCGCAACATGGTGATGATGCCGCGCCGCTCGCACGTGCAGCGCTTTATCAGCGACGTGGTGCGGCCCGCGCTGGACGACGTGGCCGAGGAACTGCGCAAGCAGGGCTATGCGGTAGAAGTGCGCGAAGTCGAGGCCGACGGCAGCGCCATTCTTGAGGTCTCGCACGGCGAGCACCTGGACTTCTCGTATGCCGTGCAGCCCGAGGCGTTCGTGCGCCCCAGCCTGACGCCCGACGAAGCGGCCGACGAAGAAGAACGCAAGTACTTCCGCGCCGAAGTCCACCTGCGCGAAGGCGGGCAGGACTACGACATCATGGGCTGGAGCCGCGACGCCGTCATCGGCGACATCCTGGACCAGTACGAACGCCATCGCCATTACCTGCACATGGTCCGCACCTGACCGTCGGCCGGCCGCCTACCGCCCGGCCGACACGCCAACCCTGAAAACCGCCAGCCTTGTCTGGCGGTTTTTTTTCGCCCCTGTGCCGCCGCTGAAGGCCGATAGCGGCGCGCTATGCGGCGTATTGCAATGTCCACTTTGACGAAATGGGGCGAATCAAGGATTATCCAAGCTTATTCTTGGATAAATAAAGAGAAGATCATGAAGGCGAAATCTGGAGCCTGGGCCGTAGGGGCCCTTGTGCTGGCGGGGGCGTTGGCAGGTGGGTGGGCGTGGAAGGCGGGCCGCGCGCCGCAGCAGGGCGGGTGGGCGATGGCGCCGGCCAAGGTTGCGGTGGCGCCCGCCGTGCAGGCGGACTTTCCGATGGCGCTGACCGGCATCGGCTCGTTAGAGGCCACGCGCCAGGTGCAGGTGCCCGCCGAAGTGGATGGCCGGGTCACGCAGATTCTTTTCACGGCAGGCCAAACGGTGAAGGCCGGCCAACTGCTGGTGCAGATGAACGACGCGCCGGAACGCGGCGAGCTGGCGCGGCTGGAGGCGCAGGCCCGCAATGCGCGCGCCTTGTTGGAACGCACGCGCCGGCTACTGCCGCAACAGGCGGCCACGCGTGAACAGCTGGATCAGGCGCAGGCGGATTACGACCAGGCCGCCGCCGATATCCGGCGCGTACAGGCGCTGATCGAGCAAAAGCGCGTCAAGGCGCCGTTCGACGGCATGTTGGGCGTGCGCCGCGTGCATCTGGGCCAGTTCGCCCGCGCCGGCGATCCGCTGGTGTCGCTGACCGACGCTTCCACGCTGTACGCAAATATCACCCTGCCCGAACAGGCGCTGGGCGCCGTGCGCGCCGGCCAGACGGTGGCGGTGACGGTGGATGCGTATGCCGACCGGCAATTTCCCGGTCAGGTCACTACCGTGGAACCGCAGGTGGACGCCGGATCGCGCACCGTGCGCGTGCAGGCGACCTTGTTCAATGCCGATGGCGCGCTGGCCGCCGGCATGTTCGCGCACGGCCGCATCCGTTTGCCCGACCGGCCCGATGTGATCACGGTGCCGGAAACGGCCATCAGCTATAGCGCGTACGGCGATTCCGTCTACGTGCTGACGCCGCCCGAGCCGGGCGCGGCCGCCGCGCCCGACACGCCCGCCACGGTGCGGCAAGCCTACGTCAAGACGGCCGAGCGCGTGCATGGCCGGGTCGTTGTCACTGAAGGCCTGAACGCGGGCGATCAGGTGGTGACGTCGGGCCAACTGCGCCTGCACAACGGCGCGGCCGTTGACGTGACCGGCACAGACACCGTCGCGTTGGGCGCACCGGCGGAGGCATCATGACATTTACCGATCTTTTCGTGCGCCGGCCCGTGCTGGCGCTGGTGGTCAGCACGCTGATCCTGTTGCTGGGCATCAAGGCGTTAAGCGGCCTGCCGGTGCGGCAGTACCCGCTGACCGAAAGCACCACCATCACCATCACCACCCAATACCCGGGCGCCTCGCCCGACCTGATGCAAGGTTTCGTCACGCAGCCCATCGCGCAATCAGTCGCTACGGTGGAAGGCATCGACTACCTGTCGTCCTCGTCCACCCAGGGCCGCAGCGTGATCACGGTGCGGATGAAGTTGAACGCCGATTCCAACAAAGCCATGACCGAAGTGATGGCCAAGGTCAACGAGGTGAAGTACCGGCTGCCGCAGGACGTGTACGACCCCGTGCTGGTCAAGTCGGCGGGCGAGGCGACCGCCGTCGCCTATGTGGGGTTTGCCAGTTCGACGCTGTCGCTGGCGGCATTGACCGATTATTTGTCGCGCGTGGTGCAGCCGCAGCTGTCCTCGATTGACGGCGTGGCCAGTGTGGAACTGTATGGCGGCCAAAAGCTGGCCATGCGCGTCTGGCTGGACCCGGACCGCATGGCCGCGCGCGGTATCTCGGCGGGCGAACTGGCGCAGGCGCTGCGCGATAACAACGTGCAGGCCGCGCCGGGCCAGGCCAAGGGCCTGTACGTGGTGTCCAACATCCAGGTCAATACCGACCTGGTCAATGTGGCGCAATTTCGCGACCTGGTCGTCAAGCGTGACGGCGACGCCATCGTGCGGCTGGGCGACGTGGCCACCGTGGAATTGGGCGCGGCATCCACCGATTCCAGCGGCTTGATGGACGGCGAACCCGCCGTGTACTTCGGTTTGAACGCCACGCCTGTGGGTAACCCGCTGGTCATCGTCAAGCGCTTGCAGGAACTGTTGCCCAACATCAAGCAGAACCTGCCGCCGGGCACCAGCGTGCAAGTGCCGTTCGAGCTGGCCCGCTTTATCAGCGCGTCGATCGATGGCGTGATGCAGACGTTGCTGGAAGCCATCGCCATTGTCGTGGTGGTGATCTTTCTTTGCCTGGGTTCGTTGCGCGCGGTGCTGATTCCCGTGGTCACCATCCCGCTTTCCATGCTGGGCGGGGCGGCCATCATGGCGCTGTTCGGCTTCAGCGTGAACCTGCTGACCTTGCTGGCGATGGTGCTGGCCATTGGGCTGGTGGTGGACGACGCCATCGTGGTTGTGGAAAACGTGCATCGACACATCGAAGAAGGAAAATCGCCCGTGCGCGCGGCGTTGATCGGCGCGCGAGAAGTTGCCGGGCCGGTGATCGCCATGACCATCACGCTGGCTGCCGTGTATGCGCCCATCGGGCTGATGGGCGGGCTGACGGGGTCGCTGTTCAAGGAGTTTGCCTTTACGCTGGCCGGCGCGGTGGTGGTGTCCGGCGTCATTGCGCTGACCTTGTCGCCCGTCATGAGTTCGTTCCTGCTGAACCGCGACGTGTCGGAAGGCAAGATGGCGCGCAACGCCGAGCTGATGTTCGGCCGGCTGGGCAAGGCCTATGGGCGCGTGCTGGACGTGTCGTTGCGGCATCGTTGGGTGACGGGGCTGATCGCCGTGGCGGTGCTCGTCAGCCTGCCGTTCCTGTACAACGCCGCGCAGCGCGAGCTGGCGCCGGTCGAAGACCAATCCACCGTGCTGACCGCCATCAAGTCGCCGCAGCACGCCAATATCGACTACGTAGAAAAGTTCGGCAAGAAGTGGGACGACGTGATGAAGACGGTGCCCGAGCAAAAAGGGCGCTGGCTGATCAACGGGTCGGACGGCGTGTCCAACAGCATCGGCGGTGTGGACTTCGTGGACTGGCAAGACCGCAAGCGCAACGCCGATGCCATCCCGGCCGACATGCAATCGCTGGCCAATCAGGTAGAAGGCAGCAACATCTTTGCGTTCCAGTTGCCGTCGTTGCCCGGGTCCACGGGCGGCCTGCCCGTGCAGATGGTGCTGATGAGCGCGGCCGATTACCGCGTCGTCTACGAGGCCATGGAAAGCTTGAAGCAGGCCGCGCGGGCCAGCGGGCTGTTCATGGTGGTGGACAGCGACCTGGACTACAACAACCCGGTGGTGCAACTGACGGTGGACCGCGCCAAGGCCAACAGCCTGGGCGTCACCATGAAAGACATCGGCGATACGCTGGCGGTGCTGGTAGGCGAAAACTATGTCAACCGCTTCGGCATGGACGGGCGCTCGTATGACGTCATTCCGCAAAGCCGTCGCGATCTGCGTATGTCGCCACAGGCCTTGGCGCAGTTCCACGTCAAAAGCGCCAGCGGCGCGCAGGTGCCCCTGTCGAACCTGGTGTCGGTTTCCATGGGCGTGGAGCCCAATTCGCTGACGCAGTTCAACCAGTTGAACGCCGCCACGTTCCAGGCCATTCCGATGCCCGGCGTCACCATGGGCGACGCGGTGACATTCCTGTCGGAGCAGGCAAAAAACCTGCCCGCCGGCTTCAGCTATGACTGGCAATCGGATGCGCGCCAGTTCAGCCAGGAAGGGTCGGCACTGATGATTACGTTTCTGTTCGCCATCATCGTCATCTATCTGGTGCTGGCCGCGCAGTACGAAAGCCTGCGCGACCCATTCATCATCCTGGTCAGCGTGCCGATGTCGATCTGCGGCGCGCTGATTCCGCTGGCGCTGGGCATGGCCACCGTGAACATCTATACGCAGATCGGGCTGGTGACGCTGATCGGCCTGATCAGCAAGCACGGCATCCTGATGGTGGAATTCGCCAACGAAATGCAGGTCAGCCACGGGCTCGACCGGCGCGCGGCAATGGAGCAGGCCGCCCGCATCCGCTTGCGTCCCATCCTGATGACGACGGCGGCGATGGTGATGGGGCTGATCCCGTTGCTGTTCGCCACGGGGGCGGGCGCGCACAGCCGTTACAGCCTGGGCCTGGTCATCGTGGTGGGATTGCTGGTGGGCACGTTGTTCACGTTGTTCGTGCTGCCCACCGTCTACACCGTGCTCGCGCGTGACCACCGCGCCGCCAGCGACACGCCGCGCGCGCGGGAACTGGCCGTGGCGCAAGCCGAAGACGGCCGCGCTGCCATCTCGCATTAAGGAGCCAACCATGATTGAAGTTTCCGCATCCGCACCGCTGCGCCGCCCGGCCCTCGGTGCCGGCCCCCAACGCGCGATTCTCCCCGCCTTCGTCTTTGGACTCGAACGTCCGCGCCGCCCGAGCGCCGTGCCGCGATCAACGCTGCTGGCGCTGGCACTGGCACTGGCGCTGGCGTTGGCCGGCTGCGCCGTGGGCCCCGACTACCAACGCCCGCAGGACGCGCCGGTGGTGCTGGCCAGCCCCGAGCAGGCGCTGTTTTCCTCCGACGCGCTGCAACGCGACTGGTGGAAGCAACTGCAAGACCCCCAGCTGGACCAGCTGGTGGACCTGGCCTTGAACCGTAATCACGACATCCGGATCGCCCAGTCTCGCCTGGCGGAGTCGCGCGCCGTGCTGGACGAAAAAGAACTGGATCGCTTGCCCGCCGTGACGCTGGACGGGCGCTATGAACGCAGCCTGTCGCAGGCCAACGCGGGCACGGCCGGGCAGCGCAACCTGGCCCAAAGTTATCGGGCCGGTTTTGACGCCACCTGGGAACTGGACCTGTGGGGGCGGCTACGCCAAGCGGCCGACGGCGCGGCGGCGCGCAGCCAGGCGCAGGCGGCGGATCTGGCCCAGACGCGCATCGTGGTGGCGGCCGAGGTTGCCCGCAATTACTTCGAACTGCGCGGCGCCGAGCAGCGCCTGGCCGTGGCGCGCGCCAACCTGGAAAGCCAGCGCGACAGCCTGCGTGTGACCCAGGCGCTGGTGCAGGCCGGGCGGGGCGACGAGGGCGATCTGGCCAGCGCGCGGGCCGAACTGGAAACCGTGCAGGCCAGCGTACCCGTGCAAGTCACGGCCAAGCGGCTGGCGCAGTATCGGCTGGCGGTATTGGCCGGGCTGCGCCCGGTTGAACTGGCTGAACTGGATGCCGGCAAGCCGCTGACCCCGTTGGCGACACGCCTGCCGATCGGGGACGTGGCGGCGCTGCTGTCGCGTCGGCCGGACGTTGCCGCTGCCGAGCGCAATATGGCCGCCGCCAATGCAGACATAGGAGTAGCCACGGCGGAGCTTTATCCCCGCATCGACCTGGGCGGGTTCCTGGGTTTTGTGGCGTTGCGTGGTGCCGATTTCGGCGCGGCGTCCAGCCGGGCGTTCAGCGTGGCATCGGGCGTGAACTGGCCGGCCTTGCACCTGCCGACGGCGCTGGCCAGACAGCGCGCGGCCGTCGCCCGTGCCGACGGGGTGGTGGCGCGCTACCAGCAAACGGTGCTTCAAGCGGTGCAAGAACTGGAGTCGGCGCTGACCGAGTTTGGCCAGACCCAACAGCGCATGGGCAATCTGGCGCAGGCGGCGGCGCACAGCCGGCGCGCGGCGGAACTGGCGCAGCTGCGCTATCGCGAGGGGAGTGCGCCGTATTTGACGGTGCTGGACGCGCAGCGTACGCTTTTGCGCGCCCAGGACGCCGTGGCGGTTGCCGAAACGGATTCCTATACCCGTCTGGTGGCGCTGTACAAGGCGCTGGGAGGCGGCTGGGAGGCGGAGGCGGCGATGTGAGGCGATGACCTGAGGCGCTGACCTGAGGCGCTGAATTTGGCGCCGGAGGTGGGAGCCGGAGGTTGCTCCCGAGGCCGGCGCTGAAGGCCGGCGCTGATGCAACCCGCTGATGGGCCGCCAAGTTCATGGCACCATAGGAACCTTACGCCCGGAGTATCGTTATCGCCATGTCCGACAGCCTGTCCCACCCCGTCACGTGGATGCCGCATCAGCCGGCGGACCGCGTGTTGATGACCTTGAAGACGCGCGGCCCGCAGTCGGTTGCGGTCATCGCCAAGGCCATGGATGTGACCGCCGAAGCGGTGCGTCAGCAAATGACGAGGCTGCATGCAGACGGGCTGGTCGACTCCGAGAGCCACAGCGCCGGGCGCGGCCGGCCTACCCAGATCTGGTTCCTGACCGATGCCGGCCATGGCCGCTTTCCCGACACGCACGCCGAAATGACGGTGCAGATGATCGGGGCCGTGCGCCAGGTGTTCGGCGAGGACGGCGTGGACAAGCTGATCCAGGCGCGCGAGGCCTCCATGTTGGAAGGCTACCAATGCGCGATGGCGGGCGCGCACGACCTGCCATCCCGCCTGGACCGCCTGGTGCAGGTGCGCTCGTCCGAAGGCTATATGGCCGAATTGCGCAAGGACGGCGCCGACTTCCTGTTTATCGAAAACCACTGTCCGATCTGTTCAGCCGCCAAGGCCTGTATGGGCTTTTGCCGCAGCGAGCTCGATCTGTTTCGGAAAGTGCTGGGCACGGACGTGCAGGTGGATCGCGAAGAACATATCCTGAGCGGCGCGCGCCGCTGCGCCTACCGCGTGCGCCAGCAAGGGCCCGCCCTACAATCCGCGCATGACTCTCAAGCAACTTGAAGCGTTCTACTGGGCCGCTACCTGCGCCAGCTTTGCCGTGGCCGCTGAACGGCTGCACCTGTCGGTGTCGTCCCTATCCAAACGCATCACCGAACTTGAGGACGCGCTGGGCCGGCCGTTGTTTGACCGCAGCGGCCATAAGGCCGCGCTGACCGACGCCGGCCAGCGCCTTGTGCCGCAGGCGCGGGAATTGCTGGCCGCCGCCGACCAGGTGCGGGCGTCCATGGCGGAAACCCCCGGGCTGCGCGGCCGCTGCCGCTTCGGCGTGGGCGAATTGACCGCCCTGACCTGGCTGCCACGCCTGATCGGCGTGGTGCGGGCCGCCTATCCCGACCTGGTGCTGGAGCCGTATGTGGACATCGGGCAGGTGCTGGAGCAGCGCGTGGCCGATGGCGAGCTGGATTTTGCCGTCATCGCCGGCCGGTCTTCGCGAGCGAATATCGCCTCGACTCCGATCGGCCAGGCCCGCTTTGCCTGGGCGGCGGCGCCCGCCGCCTTGGGCTCGGACACCCGCATGACGCCCGCGCTGCTGGCCCGCCTGCCGCTGGTGACGTTGCCGGCCGGCGCGGGCACGACCCGCATCATCGATGACTGGCTGGCCGGGCGCGATGCCGCGGGCGAACGGCTCTGCTGCAACAACTGGGGGGCCATTGTCGGCCTGCTGATCGAAGGCACCGGGATAGGGCTGATACCCGAACACTGGGCCCAGGCCCTGCAAGCGGAAGGCAGCTTGCGCGTGCTGCAAGGCGACCCCGAACCGGCCGCCTTGCCGTATTCGTTCCAGTACCGGCGCGACGACGCGCGCCCGCTGGTTGCCCGGCTGCGCGAGTCCGTGACGGCGGCGGTGGACTTTTCCGCCCCTTGCCGCCTGCCTTGATTGCCCAGTCACCCGGCGTCCGCGAGGCGGCCGGTCATGGGCCGTGTTTAGCAGCCAGACAGCCGCCGCTCTATACAATCGCCGCGCGCCTGGCGCAGAATTCCACAGATGCAACGACGGAGAACACTCATGCGTAAACTTTGCCTCGCCATGGCCATGGCGGGAATGCTGGCCAGCGGTCTGGCGCAAGCCCAGTCCACCCTGCGTATCGGTCTGCAAGACGACCCGGACGTGCTGGACCCGGTGCGTGCGCGCACCTTCGTGGGCCGCATCGTCTTTGCCTCGCTGTGCGACAAGCTGGTCGACATCACCCCCGACCTGAAGATCGTGCCCCAGTTGGCGCAGTCCTGGACGATCGGCCCGGACAACAAAACGCTGACGTTCAAGCTGCGCACCGATGCCGTGTTCCATGACGGCACGCCGGTCAATGCCGCGGCGGTCAAGGCCAACCTGGACCGCGCCCGCACGCTGCCGGACAGCAACCGCAAGAGCGAACTGGCCACCGTCGCCAGCGTGGACGCGCCCGATGCCAACACCGTGGTGCTGACCCTGTCCGAGCCCGACGCCTCGCTGCTGTCGCAACTGTCGGACCGCGCGGGCATGATGATGTCGCCGGCCAGTTTCGACAAGGATCCTGGCAGCAAGCCGGTGTGTTCCGGCCCGTATCAGTTCAAGGAGCGCGTGCAGAACGACCGCATCGTGCTGGAGAAATTTCCCAAGTACTGGGACGCCGCCAACTTCCATTTCGACCGTCTGGTCTACACGCCGATCCCCGACAACACCGTGCGCCTGAACAATCTGCGCGCCGGTGACCTGGACATCATCGAACGCGTGGCGCCCAGCGACGCCAAGGCGGTCAAGGACGACGGCAACCTGCGCCTTGCTCCGGTGACGGGCCTGGGCTTCCAGTCGATCTCGGTCAACCTGGGCAATGGCGCGCGCGCCAACAACCCGCTGGCCAAGGACAAGCGCGTGCGTCAGGCGCTGGACCTGGCCATTGACCGCGACGTGCTGAACCAGGTGATCGGTGAAGGCATGTTCCAACCCGCCTACCAGCCGTTCCCGCCCGCCAGCTTTGCCTACAACACCGCTTTCGAACACAAGGGCCGCGACCCGAAGAAGGCGCAGGCGTTGTTGAAGGAAGCCGGCTATGACCGCGTGAAGTTCGAAATCACCTTCGGCAACAATACGACCATGCAGCAAGTGTTCGAACTGGTGCAGGCCATGGGTGCCGAAGCCGGTTTCGACATCACGTTGCGTCCGGTGGAATTCGCGTCGTTGCAATCGTCGCTGGCGCGCGGCGACTTTGAAGTGGGCCAAAGCGGTTGGTCGGGCCGGGTCGATCCCAGCGGCAATATCCATCAATACGTCAGCTGCAAGGGCAACCTGAACGACGGCAAGTTCTGCGACGCAGGCGTGGACAAGCTGCTGAACGATGCGCGCGGCGAGGCCGACACGGCCAAGCGCCGCGCGCTGTACGACCAGGTGCTGACCAGCATGCAGGACCAGCGCCCCATCGTTTACCTGTTCTATCTGCCGTGGACCTTCGGCGTGCAAAAGAAGGTTGAAGGCTTTGTGCCTTACCCCGATGGCCTGATCCGCCTGAAGGGCGTGACCGTCGCCAAGAAGTAAGCCGGGCGGCCAACGACGGGATCCGGAATCGGATCCCGTTTTTCTTACTTGCGGGCGGCGTGCGCCGCCGCTACAGGAAGCATCATGTTTACGACTCGCCCGGAAATCCTTGGCACCTTTGGTGTCGTGACCTCTACCCATTGGCTGGCCAGCGCGACCGGCATGTCGCTGCTGGAACGTGGCGGCAACGCGTTTGACGCCTGCGCGGCGTCGGCCTTCGTGCTGCAAGTGGTTGAGCCGCATCTGGTCGGCCCCGCCGGCGAAGTGCCGGCCATTTTCTATTCGGCGCGCACGGGCAAGCTGGAAGTGCTGTGCGGGCAGGGCACGACGCCGGCGGCGGCCACGCTTGAGCGATACCGCGCCGAAGGGCTGAAGCTGATTCCGGGCAACGGCCTGTTGGCCACCGTGATCCCCGGCGCGTTCGACGCCTGGATGCTGCTGCTGCGCGACCACGGCACGATGCGCGTGCGCGATGTGCTGGAACCGGCCATCTATTACGCCGAGCACGGCCATGCGCTGATGCCGCGCATCTCCAACACCATCGCGGGCCTGAAGGATTTCTTTGAAACCCATTGGCCCACTACCGCGGCGGTCTACGTGCCCGGCGGCAAGGTGCCCGAAGCGCGCAAGCTGTTTCGCAATCCGGCCTTGGCGCGCACGTGGACACGCGTGCTGAAAGAGGCGGAGAGCGTGGGCGCTGACCGCGAACGCCAGATCGAGGCGGCGCGGGACGCCTTCTACCGGGGCTTCATCGCCGAGGAAATCGACCGATTCGCGCGCAATACCGACGTCATGGACGAAAGCGGCGCGACGCACCGAGGCGTCATCACGGCCGAGGATCTGGCCGGCTGGTCGGCCAGCTACGACACGCCGCTGACCTACGACTACCACGGCTACACGGTCGCCAAGGCCGGCGCCTGGAGCCAGGGCCCGGTATTCCTGCAAACGCTGGCGTTGTTGAAGAACATGGACCTGGCGGGCGTGGGGCCGAACAGCGTTGAATTCATCCACCGCGTTACCGAGGCGATGAAGCTGGCTTTCGCCGACCGCGAAGCCTATTACGGCGACCCGGCTTTCATCGACGTGCCGCTGGCGCACCTGCTGTCGGACGCCTACAACGACGAGCGCCGCGCATTGATCGGCGAGACGGCCTCGCACGATCTCTTGCCCGGCCAGGTGCCTGGCTTCGAGGCGCAGGTGGCGCGCGTGATGGACACGCTGGAACGCCTGTCCCCGGTGTCCGCGCCTGGCAGCGCCACCAACGAGCCCACGCTGGCCGATATGCGCGCATCGGCCAAGCGCGGCGACACGACGCATGTGGATGTGATCGATCGCTGGGGCAACATGATTTCGGCCACGCCGTCGGGCGGCTGGTTCCAGTCGTCGCCGGTGATACCCGAACTGGGCTTTGGCCTGAACACGCGCGCGCAGATGTTCTGGCTGGAAGAGGGCTTGCCGGGCACGCTGGCGCCGGGCAAGCGCCCGCGCACGACGCTGACGCCGTCTTTGGCGCTGCGCGATGGCAAGCCGTACCTGGCCTTCGGCACGCCGGGCGGGGATCAGCAGGAACAATGGCAGTTGCTGTTCTTCCTGCGTCACGTGCATCACGGGCTGAATCTGCAGGAAGCCATCGACCTGCCGATGTCGCACACCATGCACTTCCCGACATCGTTTTATCCGCGTGATCGCAAGCCGGGCCATCTGGCGCTGGAGGCAAGCTTTGGCGCCGACGTGATCGACGGCCTGCGTCAACGCGGTCATCAAATCGAGGAATTGCCGGAGTGGTCGGTTGGCCGCTTGACGGCGGCCTCGCGCGATGAAGACGGGCTGCTACATGCAGCCGCAACGCCGCGCCTGATGCAGGCGTACGCCGTCGGCCGTTGATCCTGGGGGACGGGCCTGGCCGCGCGAGGCCCGTTGATTCGGACCGGGCGCGCATGCCGCCTTGCGGCGTTTTACCGGCATGGGCTATCTTTCTCCCATGACTTCATCCGACCAGCGCCCAGGCACCGAAGCGCAATCCCTGACGGGACAAGAGCCGCTATTCATCGTCCTCAATACAGGATCGGGGCGCGGCGACGCGCAGGTCCTGCAAGACACCATCCGCGGCATTCTTGATGAAGCGGGCAGGCGTTACACGCTGATGCCGGTGGACGACCCCACCCGCCTTACCGAAACGGCGCAGTCCGCCGTCAAGCGCGCGCAAGACGAGCAAGGCGTCGTCATCGCGGCGGGCGGCGACGGCACGCTGAACGCGGTGGCGGCCACCGTGCTGGGCAAGGGCGTGCCGTTCGGCATCCTGCCGCAAGGCACGTTCAATTACTTCGGGCGTGCCTACGGTATCTCGCAAGACACCGACGTTGCGCTGCGCGGCTTTCTGCAAGGCCATATCGAGCCGGTACGCGTCGGCCAGCTGAACGGCCGGCCGTTCCTTGTCAACGCCAGCCTGGGGCTGTATCCCACGCTGCTGGAAGACCGCGAGGCCTACAAGCAGCGCTTTGGCCGCAGCCGGCTGGTGGCGTTGTGGTCGGGCGTGGTGACCCTGCTGCGAGCGCCGCGTCAATTGCGGCTGCAACTGGAAGAAAAGGGCCAGGTAAGCGACCTGCGCACACCGACGCTGGTGGTGGGCAACAACAAGTTGCAGCTGGAACACGTCGGCATCGAATCCCAGGATCTGGATCGTGACCGGCTGGTGGCCATGACGGTTAAACCGGTCGGCACGCTGGCGCTTTACGGCCTGCTGGTGCGTGGCCTTTTCAGCCGCCTGGGCGAGGCCGAGCACGTCATCAGCTTCGGCTTTCATCGCATGACGGTGCGCATCCGGGGGCGCCATCGGGTCAAGGTCGCGATGGACGGCGAGATTTCCTGGATGAACACCCCGCTGGAATTCAAGGTGGCCGACGACAGGCTGCCGCTGGTGGTGCCCGCGGACTCGCAATACCTGGATCGCTCATGACGCGGATATTGCAACTGTCCGACACGCATTTCGGCACCGAGCGCAAACCTGTCGTCGAGGCCGCGCTGGACCTGGCGCGATCTCTGAACCCGGATCTGGTCGTGCTAAGCGGCGATATCACGCAGCGCGCGCGGCGCGGGCAATTCGCGGCGGCGCGCAAGTTCATCGAACGCCTGTCGCTGCCCGTGCTGGCCGTGCCGGGCAACCACGACATACCGCTGATCAACGTGTTTGCACGCGCGCTGAATCCTTACGGCAACTACAAGCGGGCGCTGGGCGCGGTGCTGGAGCCAGTGTTCGAAAACGCCGGTCTGTTGGCCATTGGCGTGAACACCACGCGGCCGCGCCGCCACAAGGACGGCGAGATTTCCGACGCACAGATCGCGCGCGTGGCGCAGCGGCTGCGGCAGGCGCGCCCTGGGCAATTGCGGGTGGTCGTCGCGCATCATCCGGTGCGCGCCAAGGTGGAATCCGACCTGTCCAACCTGCTTAACGGGCGCGAACGTGCGCTGGCGGCCTGGGCGCAGTCGGGTATTGATCTGGTATTGGGTGGGCATATTCACTTGCCTTATGTGCTGCCGCTGTCGGCGGCGGGCAAGCCGGCGGGCTGGATCGTGCAGGCGGGCACGGCATGCTCAAGCCGGGTGCGTGGCAGCGTGCCCAATTCCATCAACGTGATCACGCGAGAAGGCGAGGGCGACCAGCAGATGTGCCATGTCGAACGCTGGGACTATGCCGAGGCCACCCACGTGTTCGCACCGGTCGACAAGACGCTGGTCAGCACGGTCGAGCGGTGACCGCGCCATGACAGATTCGTACGCGCAATGGGCTGCGGCCCATGCCCTGGAATTGTTTATTGCGTTGCCGTTATTGACGGGCGCCTTGGCGCTGCTCACGGTCCGTATCGTGGCGGGCCAGCCGACCAACACCCGGCGCGGCGCCATCGCGGCAGGCGTGATGTTGGCGTTGGCCATCTTTGGAGTGCTGGCGTGGGCGGTGCATAGCCAGGGCGATGTGGTGGCCTTCGATGGCGCATTGGCCGAGGCATTGAGCATGTCGATGAACGCGTCGCTGCTGTGGCTGCTGTCGTGGTTCACGTATCTGGGCGACCGCAATTTCCTGACCGTGCTCAGCGTGTTGATGACGCTTTACCTGCTGTGGACAGGGTGGTGGCGCCTGGCCGTGTTCTGCGCGCTTGCCACGGGCTTGGGCGGCGCGCTGAATTGGGTGCTCAAGCACAGCTTTGAACGCGTGCGGCCGGTGCACGATCACGGCTTCGCGGCAGCGGCGGGCTGGAGCTTTCCCAGCGGCCATGCGTCGGCGGCGATGGCGGTCTACGGCACCGCCTGCTACCTGGTGTGGCGCTTGGCGCCGGCCCAGTGGCGCTGGCCGTGCGTGGCGGCGGCGGGTGCGCTGATCATGGCCATCGGCCTTAGCCGCATCTTGCTGCAAGTGCATTTCGCCAGCGACGTGGTGGCAGGCTTTGCCGTCACGCTGGCGTGGCTGGCGCTGTGCGTAGCCCTGGCCGAACGCTATTGCCGATCAGGCCGGGCACAACAAGAGGCGTAGCAGCCGGCGCTGCGCGTTGCCTGCCGGATTGCCGGCAATGCCGCCCGCGATACCACCCGCAATACCACCAGCAATACCGCCAGCAATACCGCCAGCAATACCGCCAGCAATACCGCCCGCCATGGTGCCGGCATCGTCGATGACCAACCCCGGGATGCTGGTATAGCGGCCGCCGGCCAGGGCGACCGCGCGATCCAACCGGTGCGCGCGTTCCGGCGGGGGCGGCGCCAAGTCCACGATCAGCTTGCCCCGGATCGGCGCGGTCACCGCGCCATCACTGAAGCGTTCCAGCGTGCGGTCAATCTCCCGTTCGCGCGGTAGCGCCAGCACGACCGTGTCCGATTCCGCCAAGGCTTCGCGCGCGGAAGTGGCCAACGTCGCCGAGCCGCGAAAAGGTTCGCAGCGTTCCGGGTCCAGGTCGTACACGGTCAGCGCGATGTCGGGCTCGGCCTCCAGCAAGCGCCGGGCGGCCAGGGTGCCGGTGTCGCCCATGCCCACGATGCTGATACGCAGGTTCATGGCTTGGGCACGGACCACGTGCTCACGATATGGGCCACGGGTTCGGCCGAGCCTTCGCCGGTCAGGATGACTTCGCCGGCGGACAACCTGCCCACCTTCAGCAGCCGCGCATCGGCATGAATGGCGCCGGCGGGGCTTTTGCGCAGGAAATTGATGGTCAGGCTTGCCGTGACCGCGTGCGTCTGGCCCGTGGCGCCGACCACGGCGGCGTACATGGCCAGATCGGCCAGCCCCATCAGCATAGGCCCGGCCACGATGCCGCCCAGCCGCTGGTGCGCCTCGCGGGCCGGCAGCACGGCGCGGGCGGTGCCCCGCCCGATGCGCACGACGTCTATGCCCAACAGCAGCGAAAAGGGATGCTGGTCGGCCAGCAGGATGTGAAAGTCGGCCAGGCTGATCAGTGGCGCGTCGGCGTCCGTGGCGGGTAGGGCGGCGGTCATCGTTGCTCCAGGGCAAGGCAATAGTGGTCCAGCAGGGCGTCGGCCTGCTGGCCCAGGGATTTCAGGCGATGCGTGTGCTGCAACAGCAGCAGTCCCATCAGATAGGTGAACACGTTCATCTGTTCGACCGCCACGGTGGCGGGGTCCCAGGACTTGGTACGCGCCAGCGCGGCGCCGATATGGTCCACGCATTGGCGCAACCGGGCGTTGAGCTTTTCGTCCATGTCCCTGCCCAGGCCGCGCGGCCCCAGCCCCTGGAACAGGTACAGGCCCAGCGAAAAATCCGTCGGCCGCTGGGCGTAGTACTCGAAAAAGGCGTGAATGGTCTTGCGCGCCGCCCCGGAAGCGGGCCAGGCCGCCGCGTCAGCCAGATGTTCGTGCAGGCCCAGCAGCGACTCGTCCAGCAGTTCGCCATAAAGCGCTTCCTTGCCGGCAAACCAGGGGTAAATCGCGCCGGTCGTGCAGCCGGCTTCCTTCGCGATTGCCCGGATCGTGGTCTTTTCCAGGCCGTCGCGCGCGAAGACGCGCTGCGCGGCATCCAGGACCATCTGTCGCCGCAGCGCGTTCAGGCGCTCGTTGCGCTCGTTGCGCTCGTTGCGTTCATTGCGTTCGGGATGGTCGGACGGGGAAACGGGCATGGGCAGAAGAAAAAAGCGGGGAAGGGTGGGGGAGAGGGTGGGGTAATAATATCGACGATTTTTAGTAATAACAATGTTATTGGAATTGAACGTGCCGGCGGTCGATACGACGCCCGTTCATTGGGGGAAAACCGATATCCGTGTACAAAGCGGATGCAGCGTGATCCGAAAGGCGCCTGAAAGACAGCCGGGAAAACGCCCCGAATAATTAGGGGCAGGGCTGAAAGTCGCATGGATACGTGCTTGCCCGTTTGGGCTCGGGTTAGCCCTAACACCACTGGAGCGACATCCTCGCGATGTTGCAAGATCCCAACAGGGGTGTCGCAAACCTGCACTTTTCTGATGCCGACCATAGCCAGTCCCCTCGATTTTTGATGCAATAGCGTCAACTTCCCTTCGCGGAGTTAGGGGGGCGGCAGGCTGGTTTGCTGGATTGCTGCTCTTGTCACTCAAATCAACGGAGATTTCTTAAATGAAAAAGACTCTGCTCGCTGCCGCCCTGCTCGCCGGTTTTGCCGGTGTCGCCCAGGCAGAAACGTCTGTCACCCTGTACGGCATCATCGACACGGGCCTCGGCTACAACAAGATCAGCGGCGCCCCGAACGATGCGGCGAACGGCAGCCGTTTCGGCATGATCAACGGCGTCCAGAACGGTTCGCGCTGGGGTCTGCGTGGTTCGGAAGACCTGGGTGACGGCCTGCGCGCTGTTTTCCAACTGGAATCGGGTTTCAACTCCGGTAACGGCAACTCCGCTCAAGGCGGCCGCCTGTTCGGTCGTCAAGCCACCGTCGGTCTGGCCAGCGACAGCTGGGGTCAACTGGACTTCGGTCGCCAAACCAACATCGCGTCGAAGTACTTCGGCTCGATCGACCCGTTCGGCGCTGGCTTCGGTCAAGCTAACATCGGCGTGGCTCTGAGCGCCGCCAACACGAACCGCTACGACAACATGGTCATGTATCAGACCCCGTCGTTCAGCGGCTTCCAGTTCGGCGTCGGCTACTCGTTCAACGTGAACGACACCAACGCTTCGCAAACCGGCTTCAAGACCGCCGACAACACCCGCGCCATCACGACCGGTCTGCGCTACGTCAACGGCCCCCTGAACGTCGCCCTGACGTACGACCAACTGAACGCCTCGAACAAGCTGTCGTCGGCTTCGGTTGACGCCACCCCGCGTCAGTACGCCATCGGCGGTTCGTACGACTTCGAAGTTGTGAAGCTGGCTTTGGCCTACGCTCGCACGACCGACGGCTGGTTCGCTGGTCAAGGCGTCGACACCAACATCGGCAGCGTGAACTTCGGTGCTAACGCTTTCGCTGACGGCTTCAAGGCCAACTCGTACATGGTCGGCCTGTCCGCCCCGATCGGCGGCGCAAGCAGCCTGTTCGGTTCGTGGCAAATGGTTGATCCCAGCAACACCAAGTTGACCGGCGGCGATGAGTCGACCCAAGTCTACTCGCTGGGCTACACCTACGACCTGTCCAAGCGCACCAACCTGTACGCCTACGGTTCGTACGCCAAGAACTACGCCTTCATCGACGATCTGAAGTCGACCGCCGTCGGCGTGGGCGTCCGTCACCGCTTCTAATCCAATGCAGGGCGCAAGCCCTGTCTGGATATAAAGCGCAAGCGAACGAACGGGCTGCGGCTCGTTCGTATAAAGCCACCCTTCGGGGTGGCTTTTTTTTCGTGCTTTGTTCTGATTTTTTATGACGCTCGGGAGCTTGTCAGCTGAGTCCTGTATGCTTGTGCTTCTGGTTCGAAAACTGCGATTGTTCCATTTGAGGAATGCAGTCTTTCACCCCTTGTTCAAGCTACAGAGTTCAGCCGGAAGTAACCACGCGAATGCTACAATCCTAAGGTTTGCGCATTTGACGGACGCCTGAATGAACCTGCAACAGTATTTTCCCGTCCTGCTGTTTATCGTAGTGGCCACCCTTATCGGGTTCGCGCTTCTAACGGCCGGCTCCCTCCTTGGCCCGCGGCGTCCCTACGCTGAGAAGCTGTCGCCCTATGAGTGCGGCTTCGAAGCGTTCGAAGACGCCCGCATGAAGTTTGACGTGCGCTACTACCTGGTGGCGATTTTGTTCATTCTTTTCGACCTGGAAATCGCGTTCCTGTTCCCGTGGGCCATCGCCCAAGGCACAGTCGGACTCGTCGGTTTCTGGACGGTCATGGTTTTCCTAGCCGTGTTGACCGTCGGCTTCATCTACGAATGGAAAAAGGGCGCGCTGGACTGGGAATAAACCCCCACGGGTTTTTCTTCACCGCACGCTATCAGAGACGAATATGGCTATAGACGGCATTCTCAAGCAAGGGTTCATCACAACCAGCGCCGACAAGTTCCTTAATTGGGCGAAGACCGGCTCCATGTGGCCCATGACCTTCGGTCTGGCCTGTTGCGCGGTTGAGATGATGCACGCGGGCGCAGCCCGTTATGACCTGGACCAGTTCGGCATCATCTTCCGTCCCAGTCCGCGTCAGTCCGATCTGATGATCGTTGCTGGCACGCTGTGCAACAAGATGGCGCCGGCGCTGCGCAAGGTTTACGACCAGATGCCCGAGCCGCGTTGGGTCGTTTCCATGGGCTCCTGTGCCAATGGCGGTGGCTACTACCACTACTCGTATTCGGTGGTTCGTGGCTGCGACCGCATCGTACCGGTAGACGTCTACGTGCCGGGCTGCCCGCCCACGGCCGAGGCGCTGGTCTACGGCTTGCTGCAAATGCAGAACAAGATCCGCCTGACCAACACGATTGCGCGCTGATCTCTCGCCCCGTCCGCGGCAGTCCTTGCCGCCGGCCCTGCGATACCAGCGTATCGGTTCACCTAAGCGTACAAGATGATGACCAGGCTCGAAACCCTGAAAAACAATTTGCAGACCACCCTCGGCGCCGATATTGCGCTGACCGAGGCGTTGGGCGAGCTCACGCTCGAAGTGCCCGCGCAGCAATGGTTCTCGGTCTGCAACAAGCTGCGCACCGAAGCCGGCCTGCGCTTTGAAACCTGTATCGACCTCTGTGGCGTCGACTACCTGACCTGGGGCAACGGCACGCGCCAGCTGCCCGAGGAACCCAGCGCCAAGGTGCACCGCGCGCGTTTCGCCGTGGTGATCCACCTGCTGTCGATCGAACACAATTGGCGCCTGCGTGTACGTACCTGGGCCGCCGATGACGAATTCCCGATCGTGGCGTCGCTGATGGAGTGCTGGCCGGCCGTGGGCTGGTTCGAGCGCGAAGCGTTCGACCTGTACGGCATCGTCTTCGAAGGTCACCCCGACCTGCGCCGCATCCTGACCGACTACGGCTTCATCGGCCATCCGTTCCGCAAGGACTTCCCGCTGTCGGGTACCGTCGAAATGCGTTACGACCCCGAACAACGTCGCGTCATTTACCAGCCGGTCACGATCGATCCGCGCGAGATCACTCCGCGCGTGGTCCGCGAAGACTCCTACGGCTTGGGGCGTTAAATCATGGCAGAAATCAAGAACTACACGCTTAACTTCGGTCCTCAGCATCCGGCCGCGCACGGTGTGTTGCGCCTGGTGCTTGAGCTGGACGGCGAAGTCATCCAGCGCGCCGACCCGCACATCGGCCTGCTGCATCGCGCCACTGAAAAGCTGGCCGAGCACAAGACCTACATCCAGGCGCTGCCCTACATGGACCGCCTGGACTACGTGTCCATGATGTGCAACGAGCACGCCTACGTCATGGCCATCGAAAAGCTGCTGGGCGTTGAAGCCCCGCTGCGCGCGCAGTACATCCGTGTGATGTTCGACGAAATCACCCGTCTGCTGAACCACCTGATGTCGCTGGGTTCGCACGCGCTGGACGTGGGCGCGATGGCGGTGTTCCTGTACGCCTTCCGTGAACGCGAAGACCTGATGGACTGCTACGAAGCGGTCTCGGGCGCGCGCATGCACGCGGCCTACTATCGTCCGGGCGGCGTCTACCGCGATTTGCCGGACACGATGCCGCAGTACGGCGACACCAGCAAATACCGTGGCGACAAAGAAATGCGCATCATGAATGACGCGCGTTCGGGCTCGCTGCTGGACTTCATCGAAGACTTCACCAACCGCTTCCCGGGCTGCGTCGACGAGTACGAAACGCTGCTGACGGACAACCGTATCTGGAAGCAGCGCCTGGTGGGCATCGGCGTGGTCGACCCTGACCGTGCCAAGGCGCTGGGCTTTACCGGCCCGATGCTGCGCGGCTCCGGCGTCGCCTGGGACTTGCGCAAGACGCAGCCCTACGAAGTCTACGATCTGCTCGATTTCGACATCCCCGTGGGTGTCAACGGCGACTGCTACGACCGCTATCTGGTCCGCATCGCTGAAATGCGTGAAAGTAACCGCATCATCCGCCAGTGCGTGGAGTGGCTGCGCAACAACCCGGGCCCGGTCATGATCGAGAATCACAAGATCGCCCCGCCCAAGCGCACCGCCATGAAGACCAACATGGAAGAGCTGATTCACCACTTCAAGCTCTTCACCGAAGGTTTCCACGTGCCCCCGGGCGAGGCGTATGCCTCGGTGGAGCATCCCAAGGGCGAGTTCGGCATCTATCTGGTGTCGGACGGCGCCAACAAGCCTTACCGCCTGAAGATTCGGGCCCCCGGCTTTGTCCACCTGCAATCGTTGGATGAAATGTCGCGCGGTCACATGATCGCCGACGCCGTCACCATCATTGGTACGCAGGACATCGTTTTCGGCGAGATCGATCGCTGATCCGCCCAGACAGTCACGAGCACGCCCGCATAACCCGGATTCAAACTATGCTGCTTTCCGAACAGGCCTACCAGAAAATCGACCGAGAACTCGCGAAGTTCCCGGCCGACCAGCGGCAGTCCGCCATCATGGCCTCGCTTGCCATCGCGCAAGAAGAGAAGGGCTGGTTGGCTACCGAAACCATTGAAGATGTGGCCAATTACATTGGCGTCCCGCCCATTGCGGTGCAGGAAGTCGCCACGTTCTACAACATGTTCGACGTCAAGCCCGTCGGCAAGAACAAGATCGCCGTCTGCACGAACCTGCCCTGTGCCTTGCGCGATGGCGACCGTGCCGGCGAATACCTCAAGCGCAAGCTGGGTGTCGACTACCGTCAAACCACCGCCGACGGCCAGTTCACGCTGGTTGAAGGCGAATGCATGGGCGCTTGCGGCGATTCCCCCGTGCTGATCGTGAACAACAAGCATATGTGCGTGCGCATGACGGACGAGAAGCTGGACGCGCTGGTCGCGGCCCTCAAGGTCCAAGGAGAGTCGGCATGAACGCGCCCGACCTGTACAAGCAGTTCGCGCAAGGGCTTGATCCCAACCCGCTGAATGACCTGTCCAATTCGATGTGCCTGCATGGCCGGCACATCAAGCCGCAGATCATGGCCGACGTCGACGGCGCCAACTGGCGCCTCGAAGACTACGTCAAGCGCGGCGGCTACGAAGCCCTGAAGAAGATCCTGACCACCGGCATGAAGCCGGAGGACGTGATCGCCGAAGTCAAGGCATCGGGCTTGCGCGGCCGTGGCGGCGCGGGTTTCCCGACCGGCCTGAAGTGGAGCTTCATGCCGCGTGCGTTCCCCGGCCAGAAGTACCTGGTCTGCAACTCGGACGAAGGCGAGCCGGGCACGTTCAAGGACCGCGACATCCTGCGCTTCAATCCGCACATCGTGATTGAAGGCATGGCGATCGCGGCCTACGCCATGGGCATCAGCGTCGGCTACAACTACATCCACGGCGAAATCTTCGAAGTGTACGAACGCTTTGAAGAAGCGCTGGAAGAGGCGCGCGCCGCCGGCTTCCTGGGCGACAAGATCCTGGGTTCGGACTACAGCTTCCAGCTGCATGCGTTCCACGGTTACGGCGCCTACATCTGTGGCGAAGAAACCGCGCTGCTGGAATCGCTGGAAGGCAAGAAGGGCCAACCGCGCTTCAAGCCGCCGTTCCCGGCCAGCTTCGGCCTGTATGGCAAGCCCACCACGATCAACAACACGGAAACGTTCGCGGCTGTGCCGTGGATCATCCGTAACAGCGGCCAGGCCTACCTGGAGGTCGGCAAGCCGAACAACGGCGGCACCAAGCTGTTCTCGATCACCGGCGACGTTGAACGCCCCGGCAACTACGAGATCCCGCTGGGCACCCCGTTCTCGACGCTGCTTGAACTGGCGGGCGGCATGCGCGGCGGCAAGAAACTGAAGGCGGTGATCCCTGGCGGGTCCAGCGCCCCGGTGCTGCCGGCCGACATCATCATGGAATGCACGATGGACTATGACTCCATCGCCAAGGCCGGCTCGATGCTTGGCTCCGGCGCTGTGATCGTCATGGACGAAACGCGTTGCATGGTGAAGTCGCTGCTGCGTCTGTCGTACTTCTATTTCGAGGAAAGCTGCGGCCAGTGCACGCCGTGCCGCGAAGGCACCGGCTGGCTCTACCGCATGGTGCATCGCATCGAAAACGGTCACGGCCGTCCGGAAGATCTGGACTTGCTGGACAACGTGGCAGGCAACATCATGGGCCGCACCATCTGCGCCCTGGGTGACGCCGCCGCCATGCCCGTCCGTGGCTTCCTCAAGCATTTTCGCGACGAATTCGCGCACCACATCGAGCATAAGTCTTGTGTGGTCCCGCAATATCTGTAGGTCTCAGGAACAGCAATGGTTGAACTAACCGTCGACGGCAATCAGGTCGAAGTGCCCGAAGGCAGCATGGTCATGCATGCCGCTCAGAAAGTCGGGCTTTACGTGCCGCATTTCTGCTACCACAAGAAACTGTCCATCGCGGCCAACTGCCGGATGTGCCTGGTTGAAGTGGAAAAAGCGCCCAAGGCGCTGCCCGCCTGCGCCACGCCCGTGACCAACGGCATGGTCGTCCACACCTGCTCTGAAAAGGCTCGCGCCGCTCAGAAGTCGGTGATGGAATTCTTGCTCATCAATCACCCCCTCGACTGCCCGATCTGCGATCAGGGCGGCGAATGCCAGTTGCAGGATCTGGCCGTGGGCTACGGTGGCTCTTCCTCGCGGTACCAAGAGGAAAAGCGCGTCGTGTTCCACAAGGACCTGGGTCCGCTGGTTTCCGCCGAGGAAATGACCCGCTGCATCCACTGCACCCGCTGCGTGCGCTTCGGCCAGGAAATTGCCGGCGTCATGGAATTGGGCATGCTGGGCCGTGGCGAACACTCCGAGATCACGACGTTCGTCGGCCGCTCGATCGAGTCCGAGCTCTCGGGCAACATGATCGACATCTGTCCGGTGGGCGCGCTGACCTCCAAGCCTTTCCGCTACAGCGCGCGTACCTGGGAATTGGCCCGCCGCCGTTCGGTCAGCCCGCACGACAGCCTGGGCGCCAACCTGGTGGTTCAGGTCAAGGGCGACCGCGTCATGCGCGTGGTTCCCTTCGAAGACGACGCCGTCAACGAATGCTGGATCAGCGACCGCGACCGCTTCTCGTACGAAGGCCTGAACAGCGACGACCGCCTGACCGCCCCGATGATCAAGGGCACCGACGGCAAGTGGCAGGAAGCCTCGTGGGCCGACGCGCTGCAAGCCGTGGCGCAAGGCCTGTCGCGCGTTCGCGACAGCTTCGGCGCCGGCCAGATCGGTGCCTTGGCTTCCGAATACGCCACCACGGAAGAATATGCGTTGCTGGGCCGCCTGGTCCGCGCGCTGGGTTCCGAGAACATCGACTTCCGTCTGCGCCAGACCGACCCGGCCTTTGACGCCGCGTTGACCGGTGCGCCGTGGCTGGGCATGCCCATCGCTGAACTCGACAACCTGGACCGCGTCCTGGTCGTCGGCTCGTTCCTGCGCAAGGACCACCCGCTGATGGCGCAACGCCTGCGCCAGGCCGCCAAGCGCGGCACGCAAATCCTGATGGTCGACAGCGCCGCTGACGATCCCCTGTTGCCCGTCGCCGCCCGCATCACCGTGGCGCCGTCCGAGCTGCCGCGCGCGCTGGCCGAAGTGGCCGTTGCCCTGGCGCAAGCCAAGGAACAAGCCGTGCCGGCCGAATTCGCCTCGGTCACCCCGGGCGAAAACGCCAAGCTCATCGCCGCCAGCCTGGCTTCCGGCGCCAACACCGCCGTGCTGCTGGGCAACATGGCCGTGGCCAGTGCGCAAGCGACGACGCTGGCCGCCAACGGCCGCGCCGTGGCGAACCTGGCCGGCGGCAAGTTCGGCTTCCTGACCTCTGGCGGCAACACCGTCGGCGGTTACCTGGCCGGCGCTGTTCCGGGCAAGGGCGGCAAGACCGCCGCCGCCATGCTGGCCGAGCCGCTCAAGGCCTACATCGTGTTGCACGCCGAACCGCTGCTGGACGCCGATAACGGCCAGCAAGCCATCGCCGCGCTGCGCGGCGCGCAGTTCGCCGTGGCCTTGACGCCGTACCGTTCGGCAGCCGCCGAATGGGCCGACGTCATGTTGCCGGTGTCGCCGTTCACCGAAACGTCGGGCACCTTCGTCAACGCGCAAGGCCTGGCGCAAAGCTTCAAGGGCACGGTTGCACCGATGGGTCAGACGCGTCCGGGCTGGAAGGTCCTGCGCGTGCTGGGCAACGTGCTGCATCTGGCCGGCTTTGACGATGAAACGTCGGAATCGGTGCGCGATGCCGCGCTGGCCGGCGGCATCGAAGGCCGTTTGTCCAACGACGTCAAGGCGCCGCTGGGCCTGGGCCAAGCGCTGACCGGCCTGGAACGCGTGGCCGATGTGCCGATCTACCGCACCGACGCCATGGTCCGTCGCTCGGAACCGCTGCAAGCGGCCCCCGCATCCCGCAAGCCCGCCGCCGCCATGAACGGCCGTACGCTCGCCAGCCTCGGCCTGACGGCCGGAGTCAAGGTGCGTGTGGCCGGTGCCGAAGGCGCCGTCGAACTCGAAACCGTGCAGGACGATGCCGTGGCCGACCGCGCCGTGCGCATCTCCGCGGCCTTTGAAAACACCGCAGCCCTGGGTGGCGCATTCGGTCAACTCAGCGTGGAGCGTGCCTGATGGAATGGCTTAATGTTCTTGAGAGCCACGGGCAGCAATTGCTGGGCCCGACGGTTTGGATGGTCCTCTGGACCCTCATCAAGATTGTGATCATCGCCGTGCCGATCATTCTGTGCGTTGCGTACCTGACGTACTGGGAACGCAAGATGATTGGCGCCATGCATGTGCGCGTGGGTCCGAACCGTGTCGGGTTCAGGGGGCTGTTGCAGCCGTTTGCCGACGTGTTCAAGCTGCTGACCAAGGAAGTCATCGTTCCCAGCGAAGCCAACAAGGTGCTGTTCGTCGTGGCCCCCGTGGTCACGCTGATGCCCGCGCTGGCTGCCTGGGCCGTGATTCCTTTTGGTCCTGATGTCGTGCTGGCCAACGTCAACGCCGGCCTGCTGTACATCATGGCTATTACGTCGATCGGCGTGTATGGCGTGATCGTGGCGGGCTGGGCGTCGAACTCCAAGTACGCGTTCCTGGGCGCGCTGCGCGCTTCGGCACAGATGCTGTCCTACGAACTGGCCATCGGCTTCGTGCTTGTCACGGTGCTGCTGGTGTCGGGCAGCCTGAACATGTCCGAGATCGTCAACGTTCAGAACCGCGGCTGGTTTGCCGACAAGGGCCTGACGTTCATGTCCTGGAACTGGTTGCCGCTGTTGCCGCTGTTCGTGATCTACGTCGTGGCGATCGTGGCTGAAACCAACCGTCACCCGTTCGACGTCGTCGAAGGCGAATCGGAAATCGTGGCCGGCCACATGGTCGAGTACTCGGGTATGGCTTTCGCCCTGTTCTTCCTGGGTGAATACGCCAACATGATCCTGCTGTCCTGCATGGCGTCGATCATGTTCCTGGGCGGCTGGGCTTCCCCGATCGACATCGCGCCGCTGACCTGGATTCCGGGTTGGATCTGGCTCGGTCTGAAGACGTTCGTTGTGGTCTCGTTGTTTGTGTGGTTCCGCGCTTCGTTCCCGCGCTACCGCTATGACCAGATCATGCGTTTGGGTTGGAAAATCTTCATCCCGCTGACCGGCGTTTGGCTGGTCGTGGTGGCGATCTGGATGCAGACGCCCTGGAACATTTGGCGCTAAGCCGCCAGGCAGAGGCAGGATATGGAAGCGATCAAAGATTTCTTCGGCAGCCTGATGCTGACCGAGTTGCTCAAGGGCATGCGCCTGACGGGCAAGTACTTTTTCAAGCGCAAGGTCACCTTGCGTTACCCGCAGGAAAAAACGCCGACGTCGGCGCGATTCCGCGGCCTGCACGCGTTGCGCCGCTACCCCAACGGGGAAGAGCGCTGCATTGCGTGCAAGCTGTGTGAAGCCGTGTGCCCGGCCTTGGCGATCACCATCGAATCGGACCAGCGCGAGGACGGCACCCGCCGCACCACGCGTTACGACATCGATCTGACCAAGTGCATTTTCTGCGGCTTCTGTGAGGAAAGCTGCCCCGTGGACTCGATCGTGGAAACCCATATCCACGAATACCACGGTGAAAAGCGCGGCGACCTGTATTTCACCAAAGACATGCTGCTCGCCGTGGGCGACCGCTACGAAGCCGACATCGCCCGCCGCCGGGCCGACGACGCTCCTTACCGTTGAAGCCCAGGGTCTGATCCATGACTTTTACCACTGTCCTTTTCTACATACTGGCCGCCGTGCTGGTGATCGCGGCGTTCCGCGTGATCACCGCGCGCAGCCCGGTCACCGCCGTACTTCACCTGATCCTGGCATTCTCCAACGCAGCCATGCTGTGGATGCTGCTGGGCGCCGAGTTCCTGGCGTTGCTGCTGGTCCTGGTGTACGTGGGCGCCGTGATGGTGCTCTTCCTGTTCGTCGTGATGATGCTGGACATCCGCATGGACACCATGCGCCAGGGCATGAAGACCTACCTGCCGCTGGGCCTGGTGATCGGTCTGGTGCTGGTGCTGGAAATGTCCTTCGTGTTGGGTTCCACCTGGTACGGTTCGGGTCCGCAAGCCCCGGTTGCCGGCGACTACAACAACGCTCGCGCGCTTGGCGAAGTCATGTACACGCAGTACGTCTACGCCATTGAAGTGGGCGCCGCGCTGCTGCTGGTGGGTATGGTCGCCGCGATTTCGCTGACCCTGCGCCGCCGCCGCGACGTGAAGTACAACGACCCGGTAGCCGCCGTGCGCGTCCGTTCGAAGGACCGCTTCCGCATGGTCAACATGCCCGCCCAAAGCGAGCGTGCCCAGGCCAAGCGTGACGGAACGTCCGCCGCCGCCGCTGCGCCCGAAGGAGAAAAACAATGACGCTGACGCTGGCTCACTATCTGATCCTTGGGGCGATCCTGTTCGCCATCGGGATCTTCGGCATCTTCCTGAACCGCCGCAACCTGATCATTCTCTTGATGTCCATCGAGCTCGTGCTCCTGGCCGTCAACATGAACTTCGTGGCGTTCTCCAGCTGGTTCGGCGATACCGCCGGCCAGGTGTTCGTGTTCTTCATCCTGACCGTGGCCGCCGCTGAAGCGGCGATCGGCCTGGCCATTTTGGTGCTGCTGTTCCGCAACCTGAACACGATCAACGTTGACGAACTCGATCGCCTGAAGGGCTGACGGGGTATTGGAAGAAAATGTCTAGCTCACCCAATCTCTACTTGCTCATCGCGCTGGCACCGCTGGCCGGAGCAATTCTCGCGGGCCTTTTCGGCACCGGCTTCCTGGGCCGTCCCATCGGCCGCCGCGCGTCCCACGTCATCACCATTCTTGGCGTACTTATCTCCGCCATCGGTTCGGTGGTGGTGTTGGGCGACGTGCTCAACGGCCTGCGCTTTGACGGCGCGGTCTACACCTGGAGCCTGATCGGCCAGACCAAGCTGGAAATCGGCTTCCTGATCGATCCGCTGTCGGCCATGATGATGGTCGTGGTCACGTCCGTATCGCTGATGGTGCACATCTACACCATCGGCTACATGGCCGATGACCCCGGCTACCAGCGCTTCTTCTCGTACATCTCGCTGTTCACGTTCTCCATGCTGATGCTGGTGATGTCGAACAACATGGTGCAGCTGTTCTTCGGCTGGGAAGCGGTGGGCCTGGTGTCGTACCTGCTGATCGGTTTCTGGTACACCCGCCCGACGGCCATCTTCGCCAACATGAAGGCATTTCTGATCAACCGCGTCGGCGACTTCGGCTTCGTGCTGGGTATCGGCCTGTTGTTCGCGTACGCCGGCACGATGCACTACGGCGACGTCTTCGCCCAAGCCGACAAGCTGGCCACGATGACCCTGCCGGGTTCCGACTGGATGCTGCTGACGGTCGCGTGTATCTGCCTGTTCATCGGCGCCATGGGCAAATCGGCCCAGGTTCCGCTGCACGCCTGGCTGCCTGACTCGATGGAAGGCCCGACCCCGATCTCCGCGCTGATCCACGCCGCCACCATGGTGACGGCCGGTATCTTCATGGTGGCGCGCTTCTCGCCCCTGTTCGAACTGTCGGACGTGGCGCTGTCGTTCATCATCGTGATCGGCGCCATCGGCGCGCTGTTCCTGGGCATCCTGGGCATCATCCAGACGGACATCAAGCGCGTTGTCGCGTATTCCACGCTGTCGCAGCTGGGCTACATGACCGTCGCGCTGGGCGCCTCGGCCTACTCGGTGGCCATTTTCCACCTGATGACGCACGCGTTCTTCAAGGCACTGCTGTTCCTGGGCGCCGGTTCGGTCATCATCGGCATGCACCACGACCAGGACATCCGCAACATGGGCGGCCTGCGCAAGTACATGCCCATCACCTGGATCACGTTCCTGCTGGGCACGCTGGCCCTGGTCGGCACGCCGTTCTTCTCGGGTTTCTACTCGAAGGAGAACATCATCGAAGCCGCCGGCCACGCCAACGTCTGGGGCGCAAGCTTCGCGTACTACGCCGTGCTGATCGGTGTGTTCGTGACCTCGCTTTACTCGTTCCGCGTGTACTTCCTGGTCTTCCACGGCAAGGAACGCTTTGACACCACCGACCACGGTCACGGCCATGGCCACGACGCGCATGGGCATGACGACCACGGTCACGACGACCACGGTCACGGCCATCATGGCGGCAAGCCGCATGAGTCGCCCTGGGTGGTGACGCTGCCGCTGATCCTGCTGGCGATTCCGTCGGTGCTGGTTGGCGCCTGGGCGGTTGACCCAATGCTGTTCGGCAAGTTCTTCAACGGCGTGATCACGGTGCTGCCGCAGCATCCGGCCATGCACGAACTGCAAGAAGAATGGCACGGCTGGGTCGCCTATGGCCTGCATGCCTTCCAGACGCTGCCGTTCTGGCTGGTCGTTGCCGGTTTCGTCATTGCCTGGTACTGCTACCTGATCAATCCCAAGGTTCCGGCCGCGATCAAGTCCAGTCTGTCCGGCGTCAACAAAGTGCTTGAAAACAAGTACTACGTGGATTGGGTCAACGAGCAGATCATCGCTCGCGGCCTGCGCGCCCTGGGCCGTGGCCTGTGGAATACCGGCGACCGCGGCATCATCGATGGCCTGCTGGTCAACGGTAGCGCCCGCGTCGTGGGTTGGGTGGCAGCGGTCAGCCGCCACCTGCAATCCGGCTTCATCTATCACTACGCGTTCGCGATGATCATCGGCATCATGGCGCTGGTGACTTTCTTTGTGCTGATTCCCCAATGATGGCAAGCGAGATGGCATCCAACACTTTCCCCTGGCTCACGCTTGCGATCTTTGTCCCGATCGTATTCGGCCTGCTGGTGCTGGCGGTGGGCCGTGACGACCGTCCCGGTCTGACGCGCGGCCTGTCGCTGGTCGGCGCCTTTGCCGGCTTCCTCGTCACGATTCCGCTCTACACCGGTTTTGACAACACCACGGCCGCCATGCAGTTCGTGGAAAAGGCCTCGTGGATCGAAGCCTTCAACGTCAATTACCACCTGGGCATCGACGGCATTTCGCTGTGGTTCGTCCTCCTGACCGCGTTCATCACCATCATCGTGGTGCTGGCCGGCTGGGAAGTCATCACCAGTCGCGTGTCGCAGTACATGGCCGCCTTCCTGATCCTGTCGGGTCTGATGGTGGGCGTGTTCGCCGCGCTGGACGGCATGCTGTTCTACGTGTTCTTCGAAGCCACGCTGATCCCGATGTACATCATCATCGGCGTCTGGGGCGGACCGAACCGCGTGTATGCGGCATTCAAGTTCTTCCTGTACACGTTGATGGGTTCGCTGCTGACCCTGATCGCGTTCATCTACCTGTGGCACGCATCGGGCGGTTCGTTCGACATCCTGACCTGGCACCAGGTCAAGCTTGGCCAGACCCCGCAGATCCTGATCTTCGTGGCGCTGCTGGCGGCGTTCGCGGTGAAGGTGCCGATGTGGCCCGTGCACACGTGGTTGCCGGATGCTCACGTGGAAGCGCCCACGGGCGGCTCCATCGTGCTGGCCGCGATCATGCTGAAGCTGGGTGCCTATGGCTTCCTGCGCTTCTCGCTGCCGATCACGCCTGACGCCTCGCACAGCCTGGCGGGCCTGATGATCACGCTGTCGCTCATCGCGGTGATCTACATCGGCCTGGTCGCGATCATCCAGGAAGACATGAAAAAGCTGGTGGCTTATTCGTCCGTGGCCCACATGGGTTTCGTGACGCTGGGCTTCTTCATCTTCAACACGGCCGGCGTCGAAGGCGCCATCGTGCAGATGATCTCCCACGGCTTCGTGTCGGGCGCCATGTTCATGTGTATCGGCGTGCTCTATGACCGCATGCACTCGCGCCGCATCGCCGATTACGGCGGCGTGGTCAACGTGATGCCGCGCTTCGCGACGTTCTTCATCCTGTTCTCGATGGCCAATAGCGGCCTGCCGGCCACCAGCGGTTTCGTCGGCGAGTTCATGGTGATCATGGGCGCCGTCGAACACAACTTCTGGATCGGCCTGTTGGCGGCTACCGCCCTGATCCTGGGTGCTTCGTATTCGCTGTGGATGGTCAAGCGTGTGGTCCTGGGCGACATCGCCAACGACCACGTCCGCGAGCTGACCGATATCAACCGCCGCGAATTTGTGATTCTTGGCGTGATGGCGATCGCCGTGTTGTACATGGGGATCTATCCCAAGCCCTTTACCGACGTCATGCACGTGTCGGTCGAGGCCCTGCTGCAACACGTTGCCGTCTCGAAACTGTAAGACAAGACAATGATGCAATCCCAAATCGATTTCGCCCTGGCGGCGCCGGAAATCCTTCTGCTGGTTTCCGGCCTGGCTATCCTGCTCGTCGACGCGGTCAGCAATCACCCCGAGCGCAAGCCGACGTTCCTGCTGACCATGCTGGTATTGGGCGTGCTGACCGTTGTGTCGGCCGTGCAATGGAAGAACGGCGTTGCGGGCGCAACCTTCAATGGCCTGTACGTCACCGACGAACTGTCGCACCTGCTGAAGATCGCGTCCTACATCGCCGTGGGCGCCACGCTGGTGTACGGCCGCGTCTATGCGCAAGTGCGTGACATGCTCAAGGGCGGCGAGCTCTACGTCCTGACGTTGTTCGCGCTGCTGGGTCAGATGGTCATGATTTCCTCCGGGAACCTGATTTCCATCTACCTGGGCCTGGAACTGATGTCGCTGGCGCTGTACGCGTTGATCGCGCTGCGTCGCGACGACGTCGTGGCCACCGAAGCCGCCATGAAGTACTTCGTGCTGGGCGCGTTGGCCTCGGGCTTCCTGCTGTACGGCATGTCGATGGTCTACGGCGCCACGGGTCACCTGGACCTGGCCGAAGTGTCCAAGGTCATCGCCGCCGGCAAGGCCGAGAAGATGGCGCTGGTGTTCGGCATCGTGTTCCTGGTGTCGGGCCTGGCGTTCAAGCTGGGCGCCGTGCCGTTCCACATGTGGGTGCCGGACGTCTACCAAGGTTCGCCGACCGCCGTCACGCTGATCCTGGGCGGTGCGCCCAAGCTGGCCGCCTTCGCCATCACGCTGCGCCTGCTGGTGGATGGCCTGCATGGCCTGGCCGCCGACTGGCAGCCGATGCTGATGATCCTGGCGGTGCTGTCGCTGGCTATCGGTAACCTGACCGCCATTGTGCAGACCAACTTCAAGCGCATGCTGGCTTACTCGACCATTTCGCACATGGGCTTCGTGCTCCTGGGCCTGATGTCGGGGTCGGTCGCTGGCAAGCCGGAATTGTCGTCCGCCGCCTATGGCGCGTCGCTGTTCTACATGCTGACCTACGTGCTGACCACGCTGGCCAGCTTCGGCATCGTGCTGTTGCTGTCGCGCCAGGGTTTCGAGTGCGAGCACATCGACGACCTGAAGGGCCTGAACCGCCGCAGCCCGTGGCACGCTTTCATCGTGCTGCTGCTGATGTTCTCGCTGGCCGGCATTCCGCCGCTGGTGGGCTTCTACGCCAAGCTGGCCGTGCTGCAAGCGTTGATCAGCGCCGGCCACGTGACGCTGGCCGTGGTGGCCGTGCTGTTCTCGCTGATCGGTGCGTTCTACTACCTGCGTGTCGTCAAGGTCGTGTACTTCGACGAGCCGGTGGCCGATGTTGCCCCGATCGTCGCCACGGTTGGCCAGCGCGGTCTGCTGTCCATCAACGGCGCCATGATGCTGCTGCTGGGCCTGTTGCCTGGTGGTCTGATGGCGCTGTGCGTGCAGGCGATTCGCTCGTCGCTGAGCCTGTAAGCGGAACCCGGCCATGAACCAGACGCTGGCGGTATGGCAGTTGATCGCGCTGGCTTTGGTCAGCGCCAACCTGCCGTTCCTGACCGAACGCGTGTTCGCCGTCTTGCCCTTCAAGCAGGGCGGGGCGGTGACGGTCAAGCCGTTCTGGATGCGTCTGGTGGAAGTGCTGGTGTTCTACGCGCTGGTTGGCGCCTTGGGTTTCGCCTTCGAGTCCACGCTGGGCAATCGGTTTGCCCAGACGTGGGAGTTCTACGCGATTACCCTTAGCCTGTATCTGGTGCTGGCCTATCCGGGCTTCGTGTACCGCTATTTGTTCAAGCGTCACCCTCGCTTGCGGGTGTAAAAGCCCCGCCAGTGCCTTGAAAACGCCCTACGGGGCGTTTTTCTTTTGGGTGCTTGAAACTCTTCACCCTTCGGGCCTCGCGGCTTGGAAAGGCTATGGCGGCCGGCGGCGACCGTGTCCCCCTATGTGCCGTCACTGTTGTTTTTTCATCTTTTCGCGCGCCACTCAGCTTTCATTCAGGTGTCATTCAGCCGCCAGGATCAAAATCGCAACCTGTAAAAAAAACAAGAATCGTTGCTATTCACATTCTGGAGAAGCTGGTTTGAAGCCCCAAGATTCGTATTCGCTGAATACGCTCGCTACCTCGCTTGCCGCGGCCATTGCGGCGCCCGCCCTGTTCATCAGCCCGTACGCCGCCGCGCAGTCCGCGGATTCCGGGGTGACGCAGCTTTCGCCGGTTCGGGTGGAGGGCGAAGGGTCTTCGTACCAGACCAGCACGGTGCCGTCGCCCAAAATGACGGCGCCGCTGCTCGACACGCCGCGCACCGTGCAGGTGGTGCCCAAGCAGGTGATCCAGGACCAGGCTGCATCGACGCTGCAAGACGTGCTGCGCAATTCGCCGGGCATCACGTTCGGCGCTGGCGAAGGCGGCCGTCCGGGCGGCGACTTGCCCATCATCCGGGGTCAGAATTCCGCGGGAAGCCTGTTCCTGGACGGCATCCGCGACAGCAGCACGCAGGTGCGCGACACCTTCAACCTGGAACAGGTGGAAGTCATCAAGGGCCCGGACTCGGTGTATTCGGGCCGGGGCGGCGCGGGCGGCAGCATCAACATGGTCAGCAAGGCGCCCAAGGTGACGGACTTCACTGAAGCCACCGCGCAGATCGGCACCGACAACAACTATCGCGCCACCATCGACAGCAACTGGCGCCTGGCCGATAAGGCCGCGTTCCGCTTGAACGTGATGGGCAACAAGGGCGATGTGGCCGGCCGCGACAATGCCGTGGATTTCGAACGCTGGGGCGTGGCACCGTCCTTGATGCTGGGCGTGGGTACGCCGACGCGCATCACGCTGAGCTACTACCACTATCAAGACGACAGCATGCCGGACTACTCCATCCCGTATGACCCCAAGACGGGGCAGCCGGTGACGGAGACCATGGGGGTCAGCCGCAAGTCGTTCTACGGCCTGACCGGGCGCGACTTCATGAAGACGCGCGACGACGTGGCCACCGTGGACTTCCAGCATGATTTTTCCGACAAGCTGCAACTGCGCAACGTGACCCGCTATGGCCGTGGCACGACGGACTTCGCCGCCACCAACCCGGACGACAGCAAGGGCAATGTGCCCAATGGGCTGGTGTACCGTGCCTTGAAGTCGGGTTACTACGTCACCAAGAGCTTCGCCAACCAGACCGACCTGACGGGTGAATTCGAGACGGGCAGCCTCAAGCATTCGTTCGACCTGGGCTTCGAATACAGCAACATCAAGCAGAACAAAGACGGCTACACCGAGTCGGGCGTGCCCGCCGGCGGCAGCAACTGCGTGACCGCCACCACCAATGGCCGCAACACCTACGCCAACCCCGCGTTGTGCGCGTCGTTGTGGGACCCGGACCCGGGGACCGACTATCCGGGCAAGCTGAACCGCAACAACAACCCCGCCCGCTACAACACCGACACGCTGGCCCTGTACGGCTTCGACACCATCAAGTTCAACGAACAGTGGCAGGCCAGCCTGGGCGCGCGCTGGGACAACTACCGCACCAGCGGCAGCAACATCGCCGCCGGCCGCAACGACCCGGCCGGCACCCCGGACTTCTACAGCACCAGCCGCGACGACAGCCTGTTCAACTATCAGGTCGGCCTGGCGTACAAGCCCGTGCCCAACGGCACCATCTACGCCACCTACGGCACCTCGTCCACGCCATCGGCCATTGCGGCCGGCGCGATCAGCGATGCCACGTCGATCAGCAATTCGTCGCTTGAACCCGAAAAGAGCCGCACCGTGGAAGTGGGCACCAAGTGGCAGGTCTTCGACGACCGGCTGACCTTGTCGGCAGCGGCTTTCCACGACACCCGCAAGAACACCAGCGTGGCCGTGTCGGCCACCGAAGTCGCGCAGGTGGGCGAGGCCAAGGTGCGCGGCATCGAACTGGGCTTCTCGGGCAACATCACGCCCCGATGGAACGTGTTTGGCGGCTATACCTTCATGGATAGCGAAATGACCAAGGGCGCCTACAACAGCGGCGCCGTCGGCCAGGACCTGCCCAACACCCCGCGCAACGCCTTCAGCCTGTGGACCACCTACAAGGTCCTGCCCAAGCTGACGGTGGGCGGCGGCGCCTATTACGTGGACAAGGTCTACGGCAATTCGGATGCCACCCGCAACGCGGACGGCACGCCCAAGGCGCGCTGGGTGCCGTCGTACTGGCGCTTTGACGCCATGGCGGCGTACGAATTCAACGAACACTATTCGGCGCAGCTGAACGTGCTGAACCTGTTCGATGAAACGTACTACACCAAGGCCTACGCGGCGCACTATGCGGCGCTGGGTACGGGGCGCGCGGCGTTGCTGACGCTGAAGATGCGTTACTGATCAGAGGCGAAATCAAACGCCAAAATCAGACGCTGGGATGAAAAATAGCCACCTCGAAGGTGGCTATTTTTTTGCTGCCTGGCGCTACGGCGCGATCGGCTTCTGGCCCGATCAGCTTTCAAACCAGTTCAACACCCCATCCAGCCCCGTGACGTTCAAGGCAAAGCGCGTCTGCTCGCGCACGACCGGCTTGGCGTGATAGGCCACCGGGAAGCCCGCGGCGCCTAGCATCAGCAGGTCGTTTGCGCCATCGCCGATGGCGATGATCTGGTCTTTGGTGGCGCCGTGCGTGCGCGCGAATTCGCGCAGGTAGACGGCCTTGGCCTGGGCGTCCAGGATGTCGCCCAGCACGTGGCCCGTCAGCACGCCGTTGTCGATTTCCAGCGTGTTGGCGTGGGCGCTGTCCAGGTTCAAGCGTTCGCGCAGGCGATCGGTGAAGAAGGTGAAGCCACCCGAAACCAGCAGGACCTTGATGCCCGCGGCTTGCGCCGTGGAAACCAGGCGTTCCGCGCCCGGGTTCAGGCGCAGCTTTTCCACATAGACCTGTTCCAGCGCTGCGGCCGGCACGCCCTTGAGCAGCGCGACGCGGCGGCGCAGGCTTTCCGCGAAGTCCTTGATTTCGCCGCGCATGGCGGCTTCGGTAATTTCCGACACCTTGTCTTTGACGCCCACCACGCCCGCGATCTCGTCGATGCATTCGATGTTGATCAGCGTCGAGTCCATGTCCATCGCCAGCACTTTGCACTGCGACAGTTTCAGCCCGGCGGGCAGGAACGCCGCGTCGACACCGTTGCGGTCGGCCCAGGCCACCACTTCGGCGCGGGTCAGCGCATCGTGCTGCACGTCCAGCAGGCGGGCGGCGGTGTTGCTGATGCGCGCCACGCCCTGGGCCTGGGCCAACGCGGCCAGCTGTTCCGCGTGTTCGACGGTCAGGCCGGGGGATTGGACGACTAAGTGATGGGTGGTCATAAGAAAAAGGAAGGGTCTGGGGAATTACTTCAAGGCACGCAGCACGGCGCGGATGGCGTCTGAGCGGGCGGGGATCTGCGCGGCTTTGATCTCAACGCGCAATTTATCCTGTCCTGCCAGTTTGATGTTGCGTTGGCGCTGCACCAGTTCAATGATGCGCGCGGGGTCAACGCTGGTCTTGGGGCCGAACTGAATCAGTGCCTGCGTCTCGCTGGCGTCGATCTTGATGATGCCCAGCGGTTGCGCCGCCAGACGCAGGCGATGCGTCGTCAGCAGCGTTTGCGCGGCTTCGGGCAGCTTGCCGAAGCGGTCGATCAGTTCTTCCTGGATGTGGATCAGGTCGTCTTCATCGGCCGCGTGGGCCAGGCGCTTGTAGATGCCCAGGCGCGCATGCACGTCGGCGCAATAGTCGGACGGCAGCAGGGCCGGGGCGTGCAGGTTGACTTCGCACGCCAGGTTGAACGGCGCGTCCAGGTCGGGTTCTTCGCCCACGCGCAGCGCGCGCACGGCTTCGTTCAGCATCTCGTTGTACATCGAGAAGCCCACTTCCTGAATGTTGCCCGACTGCGAATCGCCCAGCACTTCGCCGGTGCCGCGGATTTCCAGGTCGTGCATGGCCAGGTAGAAACCGGACCCCAGCTCTTCCATGGCCTGAATCGCTTCCAGGCGCTTCTTCGCATTGGTGGTGATGGCGTCTTCGCCCGGCGTCAGCAGGTAGGCGTACGCCTGGTGGTGCGACCGGCCCACGCGCCCACGCAGCTGATGCAGCTGCGCCAGCCCGAAGCGGTCGGCGCGGTGGATCACGATGGTGTTGGCGCTGGGCACGTCAATGCCCGTCTCGATGATGGTGGTGCACAGCAGCACGTTGTAGCGCTGCTGGTAGAAGCCCTTCATTACCTGTTCCAGCTCGCGCTCGGGCATCTGCCCGTGCGCGACCGCGATGCGTGCTTCGGGCACCAGTTCTTCCAGCCGGGCGCGCCGGTTGTGGATGGTTTCCACTTCGTTATGCAGGAAGTAGCACTGGCCGCCGCGCTTGAGCTCGCGCAGCAGCGCTTCGCGCAGCGTGCTGCCGTCTTCGCGGCGCACGAACGTCTTGATGGCCAGGCGCTTCTGGGGCGCGGTGGCGATCACGGAGAAGTCCCGGATGCCCTCCAGCGACATGCCCAGCGTGCGCGGAATCGGCGTGGCCGTCAGCGTCAGCACGTCGACTTCGGCTCGCAGCGCCTTCAGCGCTTCTTTCTGCCGGACGCCAAAACGGTGCTCTTCGTCGATGATGACCAGGCCCAGGCGTTTGAACTTCACGTCCTTGGACAGGATCTTGTGCGTGCCTATCACGATGTCGACGCGGCCGTCGTTGATGCCTTCGACGGCGGCCGCCACTTCCTTGCCGGAACGGAAACGCGACAGCTCGACGACGCGCACCGGCCAATCCGCGAAGCGGTCGGAAAACGTCTGCGCGTGCTGTTCGGCCAACAGCGTGGTCGGGCAGAGCAGGGCGACCTGCTTGCCGTTGGCCACGGCCAGGAAGGCGGCGCGCAAGGCAACTTCCGTTTTGCCGAAACCGACGTCGCCGCACACCAGCCGGTCCATCGGGCGGCCCGACGTCATGTCGGCAATCACGGCTTCGATGGCGGCGGCCTGGTCAACGGTTTCTTCAAAGCCGAAGCCTTCAGCAAAGGCCTGGTAGTCGTTCAGTGGCAGGTTGAACGCAAAGCCCTCGCGCGCGGCGCGCTGCGCATACAGCGCCAGCAGCTCGGCGGCCGTGTCGCGCACCTGCTTGGCGGCCTTGCGGCGAGCCTTGTCCCACTGGCCCGAACCCAGCTGATGCAGCGGCGCCGCATCGGGGTCCGCGCCGCTGTAGCGGGCGATTACGTGCAGCTGCGATACGGGCACGTACAGCGTGCTGCCGTTGGCGTATTCAAGATGCAGGAATTCCATCTCGCCTTCGCCCATGTCCATGTTGACCAGCCCGTGATAGCGGCCGATGCCGTGCTGGGCGTGGACGACGGGGTCGCCCGCACGCAGTTCGGACAGGTCGCGCACCATGGCTTCGACATTGCTGGCCCGTTCCTGGTCGCGCTTGCCGCGGCGCCCCGTGCCGGCGTGGCCCGGGTACAGGTCGTTTTCGGTCAGGAAGGCCAGATTCGCCTGGGGCAGGCCGAAGCCCGTGGCCAGCGGCGCGGCCACGATGCCGAAGTTGGCGTCGGACGCCAGGAACGCTTCGATGGTGTCGGGCTGCGCATCGGGCGTAACGCCGAACTCGTTCAGCATCTGCACCAGCGTTTCGCGCCGGCCGGCGGAGTCGGCGCACAGCAGCACCCGGGTCTGACGCGTTTGCACCAGGGCACGAAGTTTGGCGATGGGGTCGTCGGAACGGCGCGCCACGCTCACATCGGGCACGGCGCGAAAGTCCGGGTGCGGGTCGCCGGCGGTCAACGACAGACGGCGGAATTCCTTCAAGCGCGTGTACAGCGTTTCGCTATCCAGGAACAGAGCCGAAGGCGGCAGGACGGGGCGCTCGCGATCGCTCTTCAAGAAGCCGTAGCGGCTGGACGTGTCCTGGTTGAAGCGCTGGATGGCGTCATCGATATCGCCGACGGTGACGGTGACCGTGCCCGTAGTCAGGTAGTCGAACAGCGTGGCGGTTTCTTCGAAGAACAGCGGCAGGTAGTATTCGACGCCGGCGAACGGGATGCCGTTGCCGATGTCCTTGTAGGGCAGGGCGCGCGACGGGTCGCCTTCGAACACTTCCCGGAAGCGCGCGCGAAAGCGGGTCCGCGAATCTTCGTCCATCGGGAATTCGCGCCCGGGCAGCAGCTGCACTTCGCGCACGGGGTACAGGCTGCGCTGCGTATCCACGTCGAAGCTGCGGATGGTTTCGATTTCGTCATCGAACAGGTCCAGCCGGTAGGGCACCACCGACCCCATCGGGAACAGGTCGATCAGCCCGCCGCGCAGGCAGAATTCGCCCGGCGCCGTGACCTGGGTGACGTGGTTGTAGTTGGCCAGCGTCAGTTGCGCGCGCAAGGCGGCTTCGTTCAGCTTGTCTTTCTGCTTGAACGAAAACGTGTAGGCCGCCAGGAACGAGGGCGGCGCCAGCCGATACAGCGCGGTGGTGATCGGCACCGTCAGCACGTCCACCGTTTTCATCATCAGCGAATGCAGGGTATGCAAGCGCTGGGAAATCAAGTCCTGGTGGGGCGAAAACGCGTCGTAGGGCAGGGTTTCCCAGTCGGGCAGCTGGCGCACGCGCAGGTCGGGGGCAAACAGCTGGATTTCTTCGGCCAGCCGCTGGGCCTCTACCGGTTCGGCCGTCAGGATGACCAGCGGCGCCTGTGCCTGCCGGGCCAGGTCTGCCAGCAACCAGGCGTCGCCGGAGCCGGGCGGCCGGGGCTGCGCATAGCGCGCGCCGGGTTTCAGCGCGGACAAAGTAGGGGCGGTCGCGGGGACGGGCGGCGCGGCGGTGACGGGGGAAGTGGCGGTGGGCATCAGGGTGGAAGCAGGCATCAAGCGGAAGATTATAAAATCACCGCACCATGTCTGACTCAATCATTGCGATCGTTCCCGCAGCGGGCGTTGGCGCCCGCGCCAGCCAGCCCGGCGTCGAACCCATTCCCAAGCAATACCGTCCATTGGCCGGACAGCCCATGTTGCGCCATGCGGTGAGTGCGCTGCTGGCCGATGAGCGCGTATCGCAGGTACGCGTGGCCGTGACGCCCGGCGACGGCTGGGTCGACGCGGCGCTGGCCGGCTTGCCGCGCACGGTGTGGCGGGCCTGCGGCGGTGCTACGCGAGCCGACACCGTGGCGGGCGCCTTGGCCGAAAGCGGCGTGGCCGACGACACCTGGGTGCTGGTGCACGATGCGGCGCGGCCCGGGCTGCCCCAGGCCGCCTTGCGCCGCCTGATTGACGCTTGCCTGGCCGACCCCGTGGGCGGCTTGTTGGCGTTACCGGTCGCCGACACCGTCAAGGGCGGGCGCGACCGGGTCGAACGCACGCTGGATCGCAATGGGCTGTGGCTGGCGCAAACCCCGCAAATGTTTCGGGCCGGCGTGCTGCGCGATGCGCTGACGGCGGCCTCTGTGAATGGCGTCACGGTCACCGACGAGGCCTCGGCCCTGGAGGCCGCGGGCTATGCGCCGCTGCTGGTCCCCGGTGCCCTGCGCAACTTCAAGGTGACCTGGCCGGATGATTTTGAACTGATGGAAAAATGGCTATGAGCATTCCTTTTCGCGTCGGGCAGGGCTTTGACGTGCACGCGCTGGTGGCGGGCCGGCCGCTGATCATCGGCGGCGTGACGATCCCGCACACGCACGGCCTGCTGGGCCATTCCGATGCGGACGTGCTGTTGCACGCCATCACCGACGCGCTGCTGGGCGCGGCGGGCTTGGGCGATATCGGCCGGCATTTTCCGGATACGGACCCGGCCTTCAAGGGCGCGGATAGCCGGGTGCTGCTGCGCGAAGCCATGGCGCGTGTGCGCGCGGCGGGCTGGGCGCCCGTCAATATCGATGCGACGTTGCACGCGCAGGCGCCCAAGATCGGCCCGCACGCGCCTGCCATGGTGAAGAACATTGCCGCCGACACCGGTCTGCCCGAAGCCGACGTGAACATCAAGGCCAAGACCAACGAGGGCCTGGGCTACCTGGGCCGCAAGGAAGGCATCGCGGCGACCGTGGTGGCGTTGTTGGCGCGTGTCGACAGTTGAGGCGTGTGCCGGCCCCTTGCAAGGGCGTCATTTACTTTGGCATACATCTTTAACAAATAAATAAGCGGGTCCATATGATTCGGAATATTCTGCGCGCTATCTAAATCGGATCACATGAGATATTCGGATGCATCTACGTGGCGCAGCCCTGCTTTTAGCCCTTGCCGCAGTATGTGCGCCCGCGCACGCGGAGTTTGAACAGCAGTTGGGTCCGCTGGCTGGCGGGGTCCGACAGCAGCTGTTGCAGGGTTGGACGGCGGGCTTGCAGGACGGCTGGTTCACCTTGCAGAACAAGGGCACGCCGGGCAGTGAGCAAACGCTGTACGTCACGGCAGGCCCCGCACCGGACGCCGGCCGCATCACCGACGTCAATGTGGTCGTCAATTCGCAGAATCCCAAGGCGTCCATCGGCGTTGTGATGAACAACCGCGCCACCAAGAGCCTGTGCCTGCTTGAAATCATGGCCGACAAAAACACGAAGCTGTTTTGCCTGGAAGGGCAGAACCGCCGTGATTTCGGCTCTGTGCCGAATGTCGCCAAGCTGGACGGGTCGGACCGCATCAAGGTGGTCGAGGTGCCGGGCGCCGCGCGCTTCATCGTGAACGGCCAGAAGATCGGCGACGTGGCGGACGTGTCGGCGCTGGGCGCGGATATCGGCATCATGGCGTATGACGTCGGCACGTTCGGCATCGCGGATTTTTCCATCACGACCAACCAAGGGTCCAAGCAGCCGCCGGCAGCACCGCCGTCCACCGGCTTGCCGCCTCGTGGCGGTGGCGCGGCCAGCCCGCCGCCCGCGGGCCTGCCTCCGCGCGGCGGCGCCACGGGCGCCAGCCCGCAGAACACACAGCCGCGCGTCAATACGCCGCAGGCTGCGCCGTCGCCGGGCGGCAATAATTCCGGCTTGCCGGGCTCGGGTCCGTATCCCCGTTTCGGTGGCGATACCGAACGCATCGTCGCCGTGTATATCGGCTTGATGAAAAGCATCTTCATGCACGAGTTCGGCCACGCGCTGATCGGCGAACTGCAATTGCCGTCCACCGGCGCCGAAGAGGATGCGGTGGATATTTACGCGGCGTTGCAGATCGTGGAACCCACGATGTACCCGTCGGGCAGCAAGGACGTGGACCGCATGGCGCGCGAAGCGGCCACCTACGCCGCGCTGCAGTGGTATTACAGCGGCAAGCTGTCGGAAAGCCGTGGTCAGGCGCCCTCGGCATGGCAGGACGAACACACGGGCGACCTGAAGCGCTTCCGCAACATGCTTTGCATCATGTACGGCGGCAACCCCGCTGTGTTCGAAACGGTGGCTCAACAAACCGGATTCGAAGACCGCACCAAGGCCCGTTGCACGGACGAATTCAACAAGCAGAACCGCGCGTGGCGCAAGATTCTGGCGCCGTACACGCGCGTCGGCACCTGGACGCCGGACGGCGAGCAACCGGCCAACGCGCCCGGCGCGCCGGTGAACGTGGTGTTCGAACCGTCCAAGCGCAAGATCGGCAACCTGTTCGCGAACAACCTGTCGGCCGCCATCGGCGAAAACATCAAGCTGCTGGGCAAGACGTATGTGTTGCCCCGGCCGGTGAACGTGGTCTTCAAGGACTGCGGCAAGCTCAACGCCTGGTACAGCCCGCGCGAAGGCTCGATCACCATGTGCTATGAGCTGATCGAGAACATTGCCGTGATGATTTCGGACATCGAAATGGGCACGGTGGGCGGTGAAATCGTGGCCAAGGACGGCTCGGCGCCGCCTGCCCGCCAGCAGCAGGCGCCGGCGGGCCAAGGGCAGGGCGCCGCCGCCCCGACCGGCGGCTTCGATGAATTGAAGGACAGCGGCGTGCCGGCCACGACCTTGCTGTTCTCGGCGCCGTACAAGGGACCCACGCCGGTCCAGCACTACCGCGCCAAGGTCATCACCACCGGCGATTTGGTTCAGCTGATCAAGAACAACAAAAATCTGATCATCGTGGACAGCAGCGGGCTGCGCGATACCTTGCCCATCGCCTATCCGCTGGCCGACGCGGGATCGGACGGCAGCGTCAAGGACAGCCTGCAAGGTCCGCTGGACGATTGGCTGATGAAGAAGTCGGGCGGCAACCGGGGCGTGCCGATCGTATTGATGGGCGCCGGCATGAACGACCGTTCGTCGTACAACGCGGCGTTGCGCGTCGGCACTTTGGGCTGGGACGCCTACTGGTATCGCGGCGGCCTGGAAGCCTGGGTGGCCAACGGCTTGCCGACCTCGCCCGTGAAGCCGGCGCAGAACTAATCGAGCAGTCCCAGTCGGCGCCATCACCTTGGCGCGCGGCGATAAAAAGCCCGCCTGTTCGCACAGGCGGGCTTTTTTCCGTCTTCAGACCGAGGCTTACTTGCCTTGGGCGGCCAGCGCCAGAGCGGCGGCGTTGACGACGGCGGCGATACGGCCGGCGTCGCGCAGCTGTTCGGTCGACAGGCCGTCGTTCTTCAGGTTTTCATAGTGCGAGGCCACGCAGAAATGGCACTTGCCGATGATCGAAGCAACCAGCGCGAACAGTTCGAAGCGCTTTTTCTCGACGCCGCCATGGGTGGCGTAGGCGTTCATGCGCAGCTGCGCGGGCAGGCTCTTCAGGTTGGCGTCGCCCGTCATTTCGACGTAGGGATACCAGGTGTTGTTCATGCCCATCAGTGCGGAAGCGGTCAGGGCGGCATTGGCGTCGCCTTCCGACAGGCCGCTCTTGAAGGCTTCGACCAGCACCGGGCTGCGCGCGGCGTAAGCGGCGGACAGGGCGGCGCCAACGGCATCTTCAGGCGCCAGCGTGGAACGGGCGATGACGGCGTCCAGATTCAGGCGGATGTCCTTGGCCCAATCCGGCAGCTGTTCCTTAATGGTCGTAAGAAATTCCATAGTTTTTACCTATAATCTAGAGCAAGTAAAGCCCGGCGCCGGGCCTGCGTACAGGCCCTGGGCCGGGCTGGAAATTACAGCGTAGCGCCGCCAACCGTACGGTTGCACGGGCAGAGCTCGTCGGTTTGCAGACCGTCGAGCAAGCGCAGAACTTCTTCCGGGTTACGGCCGACGTTCAGGTTGTTCACCGAAACGTGCTGGATCGTGTTGTCCGGGTCAACGATGAACGTGGCGCGCAGAGCAACGCCAGCACCCTTTTCGCGGACGCCCAGTTGGTCGATCAGGGCACCGGTGGTGTCGCCGAATTGGTAGTGGCCCAGCTTGTTCAGGTCCGGGTGCTCACGGCGCCATGCCAGCTTGACGAATTCGTTGTCGGTGGAGCCGCCCAGCAGAACGGCGTCGCGGTCTTCGAAATCCTTGGCCAGCTTGTTGAAGCCGACGATTTCGGTCGGGCACACAAACGTGAAGTCTTTCGGGTAGAAGTAGATCACCTTCCACTTGCCGGGGAACGAGCTTTCGGTGATGTCTTCAAACGCCGACACGCCATTCTCTTCGTGCTGGTTGAAGCCGGGCTTGACGCCGGTGACCTTGAAGGGCTCGAGTTTGTCGCCAACAGTTTTCATGTTTACTCCCAGTAGTTGTTGGTGGAGATAAGGCAGTGCCTTAAACCATAAATTCTACGCTATGGATTATCGTTGTCTAATTGATAATTCCTAAACTTGGCTTTGGGCAACTCTATGCGCGCGGTCAGCCCGCCGCCTTCGCGAGGCAGCATGCGCAGCGTGCCGCCCACGTGCTTGAGCAGGCGTTCGACAATGGCCAGACCCAGGCCCGCGCCGCTGACACCGGTACGCGCCGCTTCGCCCCGCGAGAAAGGCCGCAGCAGCCGGTCGACGTCTTCGGGCGCGATGCCCGGTCCGCGGTCGCACACTTCGATCACGATCATGCCGCCCTCGGCTTGCAGCGTCATGACAAGGTGCGCCATGCCGTCGCTGGACCGACCATAGCGCCGCGCGTTTTCGATCAGGTTGCTGACCACCCGCTTCAGGTCCAGTGCCGTGATCCGGGCACGCAGCCCGGGTTCCAGCGACGCTTCCAGTTCGCCGCCCAACGACGCGGTGTGGCTGCGTTCACGTTCATAGAGCTCGGCCAGTACCGCGGATATGTCGGTGGCCAGTTGCGGCAGGGTGCCGGCCGGCCGCGCATATTCCATCAGCTGGCCGATGCTGTGGTCGATCTGGCCCAGGTCTTCGTCGATGGCCTGGCGGGCGTCTTCCGACACGCCGCTAAGCTCGATTTCCAGGCGCATGCGGGCCAGCGGGGTGCGCAGGTCGTGCGAGATCCCGGCCAGCATCAGCTCTCGGTCGGCCTCGGCCTGCCGCAGGTCTTTGGCCATGCGGTTGAACGAGGCGTTCAGGTCGCGGATTTCCAAAGGACCCTGTTCGGGTAGTGGCGCGGGCGTCTCGCCGCGCGACAACACCTGCGCGGCGCGGGCAAGCCGGGACAGGGGCCGGTTCACGAACCCCACGCTGACCGCCGCACCGACAAGGGAAAGCAGCAACGCCGTGGCGCCCCATCCCAGCCATTCGATACCACCCGTCAAGCCAATCTGTTCTCGCTCGAACACCAGCCAATACAGATCTTTTTCGATCTGGAAGCTGACCCAGAAGCCGGGCACCTGGTTGACGCCCCAGGCGATCTGCGTTTCCGGGCCAAAGCGCGTGCGGATATGCTGCGCCACACGCTGCCAGTAGTCGTCGTCGGGAAGGGCTTCGGCAAAGTCGGTGACTTCGCGCGGGTAGACCTGAATGCCTTCGTTGGTGGCCAGGTCCAGCAGCAGCTTGCTGCGTTCGCCGTTATGAGAGTAGATCAGGGCCGTGCGCGTGATGTTGACGGCCGTGATCACCCGCTGCGCCATTTGATTGGCGCGCGGTCCCAGCTCCATGCTGAAAAATACTTGTAGCCACGCGCCCAGGCTGACCAGCATCAGCGCTGCGAGCAGCAGGAACGTGCGGCCGAACAAGCCGAGCCGCAAACGTGAAGTCAGGTTCCTGAAGGTTCTGCGCAAGCGGGGCACGAGGCTGCGCTCCTGCCCAGGGCGGGCGAGCCGATCAGCTACCACCGTCCGGCACAAACACGTATCCGAGACCCCAAACGGTCTGGATGAACACGGGCTTGGACGGATTGGGTTCGATCAGTTTGCGCAGGCGCGAGATCTGCACGTCGAGGCTGCGATCGAAAGCTTCGTATTCGCGGCCGCGAGCCAGTTCCATGAGCTTGTCGCGGGACAGGGGAATCTTCGGATGGCGCGCAAACACCTTGAGCACCGAAAATTCGCCGGTGGTGATCGGCACTTGTTCGCCGTTGCGCGTCAGCGTACGGGTGGACAAGTTCAGCACGTAGGGGCCGAAAGCGATCGACTCGTTTTCCTGGCTGGGAGCGCCCGGATGTTCTTCGGTGCCGCGACGGCGTAGGATCGCGTTGATCCGTGCCAGCAGTTCCCGGGGGTTGAACGGTTTGGACAGGTAGTCGTCCGCGCCCATTTCAAGGCCCACGATGCGGTCGATTTCTTCCGCCTTGGCCGTGAGCATGATGATGGGCGTATTGTCGTGGCCACCGCGCAGCCGACGACAGATGGACAGACCATCTTCGCCGGGCAGCATCAGATCCAGCACGAGCAGGTCAAAATGCTCGCGTTGCCAGAGTTTGCCCATCTCTTTGGCGTCTTCGGCGACGAAAACGTTGAATCCCTGCTCGGACAAATACCGGCGCAGCAAATCGCGCAAGCGCGGATCATCGTCAACGACGAGGATTTTTCGGGTGGGGGTGGTGTTTTGCGTATTCATGGCCGGAAATGTAACAGTGACAAGAACCAGCGGCTAGTGGGCGTTCACAAGATATTACACATTGCGAACCATGGTTGAAATCCCCCTTACAACCGGGGGCGGAGCCGCGTATTTCGTACAATCTGCACCTATGGAACTAAACCTGCTGGCTTTGGAAACGTCTTCGTCCCGTTGCGGGGTGGCTTTACTGCGAACGGTCGATGGCCGATTGCAGGTGATTACCCGCGAGCACGAGGGGTCCCAAGAGCATGCGGAACGACTCTTGCCGATGGCGAACGAGCTGCTTGCCGAGTCCGGCATTGCGCCCACGGCCCTGCACGCCGTGGCTTTTGGCCAGGGGCCGGGCGGCTTTACCGGCCTGCGTGTGGCTTGCGGCGTGGCCCAGGGCATGGGCCTGGGGCTGGGGATTCCGGTGCTGCCTGTCGTGTCCCACCAGGCGGTCGCCGCGCAGGTGGCCAGGGCCACGCCCGCCAACGCCATCGTAGTGGCGCTGGACGCGCGCATGAACGAGGTCTATCTGGCGGTTTATCGCCCGTTGGGCGCGCAGGGGGCCGAAGAGTCCGCCTGGCAGGTCCTGCAAGCCCCGCTGTTGATCGCGGCTGCCGAGGTCGTGCCCTGGACGGCGCATCACCTTGTCCAATGGTCGGATTCCGCGGGCCAGGCTTTGCGCCCGCTGCTGGCGGGCGACGCCTGGGATGCCTACGCGTCCGACATGATTGCGCGGGAAGGGTGGGCGCGCGCCGCCGATGCGTTGCGCCCCGAAGCCGCCAGCGTGGCGCGACTGGCGCGACAAGGCTGGCTGCGCGGTGAAGCGCTGCCTCCGGAAGAGGCCGCGCCGCTTTATGTGCGCGACAAGGTTGCCTTTACCACCGCCGAGCGCATGCGGGGCGAAGGCGGCAACCCGAAAGCCGCGCCGTCCCTGTCGTCGGAGGCCAAGCAATCACCGCGCAACGACCCATCTCAGCTCACCGACTCATCGCAGCGTGGTGCACAGCCAGAGCCCGCCGATCGGCCGCAGCAGGGCCGCGTGGCGGAACGTTCCGGGCACCTTGCGCCCGCCGAACAACCCCAGCCCTTGACGCACGACGACCTGGACGAGGTGGCCGCGCTGGAGGCCCACGTGCAGGCGTTTCCCTGGACGCGCGGCAACTTCGTCGACGCACTGGCGGCGGGCTACGGCGCTTGGGTACTTCGCCGCGACGGCAAAGTCGCTGCCTTCTGCATTTTGATGTTTGCGCCGGACGTCGCGCACTTGCTCGTCATTGCCGTGTCCAAACACCTGCATCGGCAAGGGCTGGGCGGCATCCTGCTGCAATGGTGCGAGGCGCAGGCGCGGGAACGGGGGCTTGAGGGCGTGCTGCTGGAAGTGCGCCCGTCCAACGTCTCCGCCGTCAGCTTTTACCGCGACCACGGTTATTTGCAGATCGGTGTGCGCCGTGGGTACTACCCCGCTGAAAAAGGCACGCGCGAAGACGCTCTGGTCATGCAGAAACGCTTTGACGCCACGCCGGAGGTGCTCGCATGACCGTGCCGACGCCCGCCGTGGCGCCCCGCGTCAATCCGCTTCAGCGCATCTGGCTGCGCGAAATTGGCATGGAAAGGCTGTGGCTGCGCCCGGCTCCGGCCGATGCTCGTGCGCCCGTTGCGCCGCAAGCCCCTGTTTCAAAACCGGTTTTGTTGGATTCCGGCGTGGCGGCCCGTGCCCCGGATGCGCCCGCCGCGCATGTCAACGTGTCGGGTCAGCCTGCCGCTGAGCAGGCCCCGGTGGCGGCCGTGCCGCCCGCCGCGGTGCCGGCTGCCGCATCGGCTGCTGCTTCGTCTGCTGTGTCGACTGCGGCGCCGGTCGCTGCTCCGGCCGCCGTCGCGACCGAACGCAGTTCTGGACGCCCGGGCATTCCCGCTTCCATCCTGAACCGCACCGGCCCGCCGCCGCGTCCGGTTCCCAAGACGGCCGAAGAAGAAGCCGTCGAAGCGCCTCGCATCCCCGTGGCCGAGGCGGTGAAAAACGCCAATCTGGACGAACTGCGCGAGCAGGTGGTGGCGTGTACGGCCTGCGGGCTGTGCCAGGGGCGCCGCCACGCGGTCTTTGGCCATGGGGCAACGCCTACCCGCTGGCTGGTCGTGGGAGAGGCCCCGGGCGAGCAAGAAGACCGGCAGGGCCACCCGTTTGTCGGCCGCTCCGGCCAACTGCTGGACGCCATGCTGGCCGCCGTGGGCATGAGCCGCGACACGGACGTCTTCATCACCAACGTCATCAAGTGCCGCCCGCCGGGCAACCGCAATCCCAAGCCCGAGGAAATTGCCGCTTGCAGCCCGTATCTGATGCGCCAGATCGCCTTGCTGAAGCCGGAGCGCATCCTGGTCCTGGGCCGGTTTGCCGCGCAGACGTTGCTGGGTACGGACGCCACTATCGGCAGCCTGCGTGGCCGCGTGCATACACTCAAGACGGAGGACGGCAGCCAGATTCCGCTGATCGTCAGCTATCACCCGGCGTACCTGCTGCGCAGCCCGTCCGAAAAGGCGCGGGCCTGGCAAGACCTTAAGCTGGCGTCCCGCCAGATCTGACCGCGCTTGCTTGCCGCTGGCGGCGGACGATAAAAAGCCGGGCTTGGGCCCGGCTTTTTTTTATTGCGCGTCTTGTCTTGCGCGTCCTATATTGCGCATCTTGTATTGCCCGCCTTTATCGCCCGTTTTTCGTTTCCGATCAACGGCTTGGCGTCTTAGTGGGTATTCGAATCCAGCGCACGCCCATGGCCTTCCTGCCCGATCTGGTCGTGCAGATCGGGGTTGGCCTGCATGTTGCGCTTGCTCCAGCGCATGAACACCACCATCAGCACCGCCACCACCGAGCCAAAAATCACGATGATGATGTTGATCGGCAGTTGCAGCCACAGCAGCAGCGTGTACATCGCCACCATCAGCAGGATGTTGAGCTGTTCATTGAAGTTCTGCACCGCGATGGAATGGCCCGCCGACAGCAGCACGTGGCCGCGATGTTGCAGCAGCGCATTCATCGGCACCACGAAGAAACCGGCCAGCCCGCCCGTGATCAGCAGCAGCAGGTAGACGCTCCAGGGCGAATAGACCAGCGGCATCAGCAACACGACCAGCCCCATGGCGGCGCCCACCGGCAGCACGGCCAGCGCGCGGCGCAGCGGGATGCGGCCGGCCAGGATCGAGCCGACCACGGTACCCAGCGCCGCCACCCCCATCAGCATCGACGCCTTGTCCAGCTGATAGCCCAGGTGGCTGCGGCCCCATTCGATAACGATCAGTTGCAGCGTGGCGCCCGCGCCCCAGAACAGGGTGGTGACCGCCAGCGAAATCTGGCCCAGCTTGTCTTTCCACAGCACGCAGACGTAGCCCCAGAACGTGCGGATCAGGCGCACCGGGTTTTTCTGCTGCGGCGGGTAGCGCACATGGGTGCGCGGAATCATCAGGTTGCACAGCGCCGCCAGCAGGTAGACGAACGCAATGACCAGGATGGCGGCTTCGGCGGGGGTGTGCACCAGGCTGCCGATGAAGGAATGGCTCAACAGGGCGGTCGACACCGAGGACGAAATCAACAGGCCGCCCAGCACCGTGCCCAGAATGATGGAAAACACCGTCAGCCCTTCGATCCAGCTATTGCCCTTGACCAGCATGTGGGGCGGCAGCATTTCGGTGACGATGCCGTACTTGGCGGGGGAATAGGCCGCCGCGCCGATCCCGACCACGGCATAGGCGGCGCAAACCAGGTAGGTCTGGTATTCGGGGGCAACGCCGATGCTGGCGTACGAGAACATCAGCAGACAGCCGGCCACCTTCAGCGCGTTGGTGGAGAACATCACACGGCCCTTGGGGAAAGAGTCCGCCAGGGCGCCGACAAAGGCCGCCAGCACCACGTAGGCCAGCGCGAACGACCATTTCATCATGGGCGCCAACCAGTCGGGGCCGTGCAGCTCCTGTATCAAGGCGATGGCTGCGATGAACAGCGCATTGTCCGCCAATGACGAGAAGGCCTGCGCGGCCATGACCAGATAGAAACCACGTTTCAAGAATGTCCCCGTTCTTTGGCCTGAGCCCGGCCAGTCCGCGTGAAAATTATGTGTCGTGCCAAAAAGTGTCAGGGAGTATAGCCGGTGCCCGAAGGCGCACCATTGCGCGTTTGCCCGTGGGTTGACCATTACTGACGTTTAGCGACAGACTGCCTGCGGTATCATACGACCCATATGTGAGCCGGCCCTTCGTGGGCCGGTTTGCAATCTGTGCGGCAGGTCCGTTAACGCCTTTCGTCAACCCACCCCGTCGTCATCGTACTGTGCGTCTTACTCAGCTAAAACTCGCCGGCTTCAAGTCCTTCGTCGATCCCACCGTGATTCCCGTGCCCAGTCAACTGGTTGGCGTGGTGGGTCCGAACGGCTGCGGGAAATCGAACATCATCGATGCGGTGCGCTGGGTGCTGGGCGAGGCCAAGGCCTCGGAACTGCGCGGCGAGTCCATGCAGGACGTCATTTTCAACGGCTCGGGCAACCGCAAGCCAGCGGCCCGTGCGTCAGTGGAAATGGTGTTCGACAACAGCGAAGGGCGGGCGGCGGGCCAATGGAGCACCTACGCCGAAATCGCCGTGCGCCGGGTTCTGACCCGGGACGGCACCAGCAGCTATTTCGTCAATAACCAGCAGGTCCGGCGCCGCGACATCCACGACATCTTCCTGGGCACCGGCCTGGGCGCGCGTGGTTACGCCATCATCGGGCAGGGCATGATCAACCGCCTGATCGAGGCGCGCCCTGAAGAGCTGCGGGTATTCCTGGAAGAAGCGGCCGGCGTGTCGCGCTACAAGGAACGCCGCCGCGAGACCGAAAACCGCCTGTCCGACACGCGCGAAAACCTGACTCGCGTGGAAGACATTCTGCGCGAACTGAACAGCCAGCTTGAAAAGCTGGAAGCCCAGGCCGAAGTCGCCACGCGATACCGCGAGCTTCAGGCCGACGGCGAAAAGAAACAGCATTCCCTGTGGTTCCTGAAGGAAACCGGGGCTCGCGAAGAGCGCGCCAAGAAAGCCCAGGAAATGGCGCAGGCGCAAAACGAGCTGGAAGCCGCCATCGCCGGCCTGCGGGCGGGCGAAGCGGCGCTGGAATCGCGCCGTCAGGCCCACTACGCGGCCAGCGACGCCGTGCACACCGCCCAGGGCGCGCTGTACGAAGCCAACGCGCAGGTCAGCCGCCTGGAAGCCGAGATCCGCCACGTGGTGGATTCGCGCAACCGTCTGCAATCGCGCCGCGACCAGTTGCAGCAGCAGATCGCGGAATGGACCAGCCAGCGCGAGCACTGCACTGAACAGATCGCCCAGGCCGAAGACGACCTGGCCACCGCCGCCGCCCGCACCGAAGAGGCGCGCGCCGCCGCCGAAGACGCTCAGGCGGGGTTGCCCGCCGTCGAGCAGCGTGTGCGCGAGGCCGCCTCGGGCCGCGACGAAATGCGCGCCGCCCTGGCCCGGGTCGAACAGAACCTGGCGCTGGTCGCCCAGACCCAGCGCGACGCCGACCGCCAGATGCAGGTGCTGGAGCAGCGCCGCGAACGCCTGCAACAAGAGCTACGCGAGCTGCATGCGCCCGACCCCGTCCGCCTGGAGCAACTGGCCGGCGACCGGGTAGCCGGCGAAGACCAGCTGCAAGAAGCCCAGGAAGAACTGGCCACGCTGGAAGGCCGCGTGCCGGAAGCGGATGCCGAGCGCAGCCGCGCCCAGGCCGCCGCCCAGACCGACGCCCAGAACCTGGCCCGTCTGGAAGCGCGCCTGTCCGCGCTGGTGAAGCTGCAGGAAGACGTGCAGAAGCAGGGCGCGCTGGAACCCTGGCTGGCCAAGCACGAGTTGGCCGGGCTGTCGCGCCTGTGGCAAAAGCTGCACGTGGAGCCGGGCTGGGAAACCGCCCTGGAATCCGCCCTGCGCGAGCGCATGGCGTCCATGGAAGTGCGCAATCTGGATTGGGCCCGCGCGTTCGCCGAAGACGCGCCGCCCGCCCGGCTGGCTTTCTATCAATTGCCCGTGGCGGCGCCCGCGCCGGCCGCCCCGGCCGGCCTGACGCCGCTGGCCAGCCTGCTGCGCATCACCGACCCGGACCTGCGCACGCTGCTGAACGACTGGCTGGCCGGCATCTACACCGCGACCGACGTGACGCAGGCTCTGGCCATGCGCGCGACCTTGCCCGCCGGCAGCGCCTGCGTGGTCAAGGCCGGCCACCTGATCGATGCCCATAGCGTCCGCTTTTACGCGCCGGATTCCGAGCAGGCCGGCCTGCTGGCCCGCCAGCAGGAAATTGAAAACCTGCAACGCGAGATCAAGGCCCAGCAGCTGATCGCCGACCAGGCGCGTGCCGCGGTTGCCCGCGCCGAAGCGGCCTGGCAGCAGGTCTCGCAGGCCATCGCCCCGGCGCGCACGCGCGTGGCCGAGGTCACGCGCCGCGTGCACGACATCCAGCTTGAACATTCCCGGCTGCAACAGCAGGCCGAGCAATCCGGCGAACGGGCCTCGCGTCTGCGCCAGGATCTGGAAGAAATCAAGGTCCAGGAAGAAGACCTGCGCGCCACCCGCGAAGAAGCCGAAGCCCGCTTCGAGACGCTGGACGAAGAACTGGCCGAGCACCAATCCCGCTTTGCCGACGCTGAAATGGACGGCGAAACGCTGGCCGCCCAGGCCGAAGCCGCCCGTACGCGCCTGCGCGAGCTTGAACGCGCCGCGCAAGAAGCCGAATTTGCCGAACGCGGCATCCAGGTCCGCATTACCGACCTGCAACGCAACCAGCAATTGGCCGCCGACCAAAGCCAGCGCGGCACGGTCGAGCTTGAACAACTGATGGGCGATCTGGCCGAGCTGGACGCGTCCGCGTCGCAGGCGGGGTTGCAAGATGCCCTGGAAGCCCGTGCCGAGCGCGAAGAAGCGCTGTCGCGCGCGCGCCAGGAAATGGAAAACCTGGCGGCTCTGTTGCGCGGCGCCGATGAAGACCGGCAACAGCAGGAACAGACGCTGGAACCGCGCCGTGCGCGCATCATGGAATTGCAGCTGCAAGAGCAGGCCGCGCGCTTGGCCGAAGAGCAGTTCACCGAACAGCTGAACGCCCGCGAAGTCGACCGCGAGGCGCTGGCCCAGGACCTGGCCACCCGCCCCGAAGAATGGCGCCGCGCCAGCTGGCTGCAACAGGAAGTGGGCCGGATCTCGCGCCAGATTGAATCGTTGGGCTCGGTCAACCTGGCGGCGCTGGACGAATTGAACACGTCGCGCGAACGCAAGGGTTTCCTGGATTCCCAGCACCAGGATTTGATGACCGCCATCGAAACCCTGGAAGACGCGATCCGCAAGATCGACCGCGAAACGCGCGAGCTGCTGCAAGAAACCTTCAACATCGTGAACGGCCACTTTGGCGAGCTGTTCCCCAAGCTGTTTGGTGGGGGCGAAGCCAAGCTCAGCATGACGGGCGAGGAAATTCTCGACGCGGGCGTGCAGGTCATGGCCCAGCCGCCCGGCAAGCGCAACAGCACGATTCACCTCTTGTCCGGCGGCGAAAAAGCGCTGACCGCGACCGCGCTGGTGTTCGCGTTGTTCAAGCTGAACCCGGCGCCGTTCTGCCTGCTGGACGAGGTGGACGCGCCGCTGGACGACGCCAACACCGAACGCTACGCAAACCTGGTCGCCAACATGAGCGAGCAAACCCAATTCCTATTTATTTCGCACAACAAGATCGCCATGCAGATGGCCAAGCAGCTGATCGGCGTAACCATGCAAGAGCAAGGGGTTTCGCGTATCGTTGCGGTAGACATAGATTCGGCCGTGCAAATGATGGCCTCCGAAGCGGCATAAACCCCATATTTAGAAAGGCGCCGCCCTCCTGGCGCGGGATGTACACATGAGTGATTTGCAGATCGGGCTGATAGCCCTGGGCGTCTTGCTGATACTGCTGGTGTTGGGATTCAACTGGTGGCAGGACCGGCGCGTCCGGCGCAAGATGCAAAGCCATTTCCCCACGTCTGAACAGGATCCGTTGCTGGGCGCCGGCGCTGCCGGCGCAGCCGCTTCGGCCACTGCCGCGGGCGCGAGCCGTCGCGAGCCCGGCATGGGCGGCGATGCGCCGCGCGCGCACCCCGGCCAGCCCGCGCCGGTGGACCCGGGTAGCGATGCCGACGACACCGAAGAGCCCGATCCCGCCTGCGAAGTGGTCATCGAAATCAATTTTGCCGAACCCGTGCGTGGCGCCGACCTGCTGCCTTACATGCAAAGCCTGCGCCACGTGGGCCGCAAGCCGATGCGCGTATTCGCCGAAACCGACCAGCGCCGCCATCGTGCCCGCGTGCATGCCGGTGAGTCGTATGCGTCGATGCAACTGGCGGTGCTGCTGGCCAATCGCAGCGGCCCCCTGACTGCCATTGAATGGTCGCAAGCCTGGGCTCGCGCCCAGGACATGGCCGAACGTTTCGACGCCACCATCGAAGGCCCCGACCAGCAAGCCGTGCTGGAGCAGGGCGCCCGCCTGGACGACACCTGCGCCGCGCTGGATACCCAGGTTGGCCTGACGCTGCTGCTGGGCGCGGCCCAGCCTGCCGCCGAAGTGCTGTCCGTGGCCCGCGACACGGGCTTCGTGGCGGACGGCAATCGCCTGGCGTGGCCCGCCGAAAACGGCGTGACCCGCTTCACGCTGTCGCGCGCCGATGGCGCCGCCTTCGACGCCGGCATGGGTGGCGTTGAACGCCTGTACCTGCTGCTGGACGTGCCTTGTGCGCCGGCCGATACGCGTGCCTTTGGCCGCATGGTGGACGTGGGCCGCGACCTGGCCGCGCGCCTGCGCGCCGAGCTGGTCGACGACCAGGGCAAGCCGCTGGCGGATGGTTCCGAAACGGTTATCGACGAACGCCTCCAAGTGCTGTTCGAACAGCTTGAACAAGCGGGCCTGCCCGCCGGAAGCGAGCGTGCTCAACGGGTGTTTGCGTAAATGAGCCGCGCGTCTGGTGAAGTCAACCCGGCGGAAACCGCGGCGCGCCTGCGCGCCGAGCTGGAACAGCACAACGTCCGCTATTACGTCTACGACGAGCCCTCCGTCTCGGATGCCGAGTACGACGGGCTGATGCGGCAGCTTGAAGCCCTAGAGGCCGAGCATCCCGAATTGATCACCCCGGAATCGCCCACGCAACGCGTGGGCGCGGCGCCTGTCTCCGCCTTTGGCAGCGTGCGCCATGCCGTGCCGATGCTGTCGCTGAACAACGCCTTTGCCGAAGAAGAAGTGGTGGCGTTCGACCGCCGTGTCACGGACACGTTGCGCGGCGCGGGCCTGCTGGGGCCGGCGCAGCAAGCCGATTATTTCTGTGAGCTCAAGTTGGACGGGCTGGCGATCAGCCTGCGTTACGAGGACGGCCGTCTGGTGCAGGCCGCCACGCGCGGCGACGGCCAGACGGGCGAAGATGTCACCTCCAACATCCGCACCATCAAGGCCATTCCGCTACAACTGAAAGGGTCCGCCCCGAAAGTGCTGGAAGTGCGCGGCGAGGTGCTGATGAATCGCGCCGACTTTGAAAAGTTGAACGCGGCGCAGGCCAAGCGTGACGAAAAGATCTTCGTCAACCCGCGTAATGCCGCCGCCGGCAGCCTGCGTCAGCTGGACCCGCGCATCACCGCCAAGCGGCCGCTGCGCTTCTTTGCGTATGGCTGGGGCGAAGTGCAGGGCCTGCCCGGCAAGCAAAGCGGCTTGTTCGACGAGGCCACGGCCGGCGCCGGTCAGGCCTCGCAACTGCCCGAAGCGTCGCATGGCGCCATGCTGGCGTGGCTGCACGAGCTGGGCCTGCCGGTCAACTTGAAGCACAACCATCGCGCGACGGGCGCCGAAGGCTTGATGGCCTTTTATGCCAAGGTGGGCGAGCTGCGTGCCAGCCTGCCTTACGACATCGACGGCGTGGTCTACAAAGTAGATTCGCTGCCCGCGCAGAAAGTGCTGGGCTTCGTGGCGCGCGCGCCGCGCTTCGCGCTGGCGCACAAATTTGCCGCCGAAGAAGCCACCACCACGCTGCTGGATATTGAAGTCCAGGTTGGGCGCACGGGCGCGATCACGCCCGTGGCACGCCTGAAGCCCGTGTTCGTGGGCGGCGTGACCGTCACCAACGCGACGCTGCACAACGAAGACGAAATCCGCCGCAAGGACGTGCGCAAGGGTGACACCGTCATCGTGCGCCGCGCGGGCGATGTGATCCCCGAAGTGCTGGGCCCCGTCCTTGAAAAGCGGCCCGACGACGCCCAGGAATTCGTCATGCCCACGGCCTGCCCGGTCTGCGGCTCGGCCATTGAACGGCTGGAAGACGAGACCATTGCGCGCTGTACGGGCGGCCTGTTCTGCGCCGCGCAGCGCAAGCAGACGCTGTGGCATGCGGCCAGCCGCAAGGCGCTGGACATCGAAGGGCTGGGCGAAAAGTTGGTGGACCAGTTGGTCGACAGTGGCCGGGTCAAGACTTTGGCCGATCTGTACAGCCTGCGCCCGCTGGAGCTGGTGGGCCTGGATCGCATGGGCCAGAAGTCGGCCGATAACCTGGTGGCGGCCATCGACAAAGCGCGCGCCCCGGGCTTGAACCGCCTGTTGTTTGCGCTGGGTATTCGTCACGTGGGTGAAACCACCGCGCGCGACGTGGCACGGCATTTCGGCAGCATCGACGCCATCATGGACGCCGATGAAGACGCTTTGTCGTCAGTGCCCGACGTGGGCCCCGTGGTGGCGGCATCCATCCGCCGCTTCTTTGCCGAGCAGCACAACCGGGACGTCATCGAGCAATTGAAGGTGCAGGGGGTGAACCCCGTGGCCGACGCCGCGCCGCAAGGCACGACGCTGGCGGGCAAGACTTTCGTGTTAACCGGCACCCTGCCCAACTGGACGCGCGAGGAAGCATCGATGCACATCCAGGCCGCGGGCGGCAAGGTCAGCGGCTCGGTCTCCAAGAAAACCGCTTATCTGGTGGCCGGCGAAGAGGCCGGCAGCAAACTGACCAAGGCGCAGGAACTGGGCGTGACCGTGTTGGATGAAGATGCGTTGAAAGCGCTATTGGGGATGTCCTAGCCCAAAGGGGATGTCCCAGCCCCAAAAAAAACTGCCCGCGATAGCGGGCAGTTTTGATTTTGGCGCAGGGCAGGCTTACTGAATCTTGGCCTTGTCGCGCAGTTGCTTCTGGTAGTCGGCCAGGGTTTGCTGGCGCAGCATTTCTTCCAGTTGCGGACGCACTTGATCCAGCGGCGGGAACTCCACGGGGCGGGTGTCCTCAACCTTGATGATGTGCCAGCCGAATTGGGTTTGGACCGGCTTGTCGACCAGTTCGCCCTTCTTCAACTGAGTCACGGCTTGCGCGAACGGCTGGACGTAGTTGGTCGGGGGAGCCCAACCCAGATCGCCACCCTTTTCGGCGCTGCCGGGGTCCTTCGAGTTCTTCTTGGCCAGGTCGTCGAACTTGCTCTTGTTGCTCTTGATCTGGGCCAGCAGGTCATTGGCCGTCTTCTCGTCTTCGACGAGGATATGACGGACCTTGTATTCCATCTTGCCGGCTTGTTCCTTCTTGATCTTCTCGTATTCGGCGGTGACCTTGGCGTCCGAAACCGGGTTCTTGGCCAGGTAGTCGGCCATCAGGGCGCGCACCAGGATGCCTTGGCGGGCCAGTTCGATTTCGGTTTGAACGTCGGCTTGCTTGGCGATGCCGCTGGATTCGGCGGCTTGCACGAAGATCTGGCGGTTGATCATTTCTTGCTTGACCTGTTCGCGCAATTGCGGCGAATCGGTCGCGCCCTGGCTGACCAGCAGCTTGACGAATTGATCCAAATTCTTTTGCGGAATGGCCTTACCGTTGACGGTGGCCACGTTTTGCGCGAAAGCGGGCACGGCGATGACGCAGGCCGCAGCCAGCATGACGATGCGTTTCATGAATATCCTTTTACTTTCTATTTGGGAGCCTGGGCATCTAGCGCAAGCGCATGAATCGGATAGGGGATCAAATCTTGCAAATGATGATACACCAGCCTATGTCGCGCCACGGCGGAGAGCCCCGTGAAGCAAGGCGCTACGATATGGACGCGATAGTGGCCGGCGCCGTTTTTACTGCCTTCGTGGCCGGCATGCAAATGCGAGTCGTCCAGGATGTCCAGCGTTACAGGTTCCAGGGCGGCCAGGCGCTCTCGGATCAGGGTGATGCGATCGGTGTTGTCGGACATGGCGGCTAGATGAAAGTTCCGGCGCGCCCACGAGAGTGGGCGCGCCTATGATTGGACCGTGTGGTCGGGCCGGCTGGCGCGTCAGGGCTTGCCCGGCGGCGTGCCGGAACCGGCGGTGTCGTCGGTCTGGATATGCTTGCCCAGCCATACCGACTGGCCGATCACGAAGACGACCATCAAGCCCATCAGGCCGAATGCCTTGAAGCTGACCCATTGCGATTCGGTGAAATGACCCGAGAACGCCACGTACAGGTTCAGCGCGCCGGCGACCAGGAAGAAGGCTGCCCAGACCAGGTTCAGCTTGTCCCAGGCGGCGTCGGGCAGTTGAATCTGCTTTTCCATCAGCCGACGAATCAGGTTGCGCCCGAACACCCAGCGGGAAATCAGCAGCGCACCGCCAAACAGCCAATACAGCACGGTGGGCTTCCACTTGATGAAGACATCGCTGTGCAACCAGATGGTGGCGCCGCCGAAGACCAGGATGACCGTCAGGTTGATCCAGTGCATGGCCTCGGTGGCGCGGCCCGTGAGCTTGAGCCACACGATCTGCAGCACGGCCGCCGCCATGGCGACGCCCGTGGCGATGAAGATGTCCGTGTACCGATAGGCAATGAAGAACAGGAACAGCGGAAACAGGTCGAACAGAAACTTCTTCATTCAGTCTTCTATGGGTTCAAACGTCATCGACAGGGAATTGATGCAATAGCGCAGCCCGGTGGGCGGCGGGCCGTCGGGGAAGACGTGGCCCAGGTGCGAATCGCATACGTTGCACAGGACTTCGGTGCGGACCATGCCGTGGCTGACGTCGCGCTCTTCGCGCACCAGTTCGGGGTCCAGCGGCTGGAAGTAGCTGGGCCAGCCACAGCCGGCGTCGAATTTGGTGTCGGATGCGAACAGGGCCGTGCCACAGCCCACACAGCGGTAAATGCCCGGCGTGGTCGTATTCCAGTAACGCCCGGTGAATGCGCGTTCGGTACCCTTTTCGCGGGTGACCACGTATTCTTCGGGGGAAAGTTGTGCGCGCCATTCGGCGTCGGATTTGCGTACTTTTTCCATATCAGCTCTTGGAGTCCCGATGCCCGAAATGGTTCGGGCATAATCCCGCCCCATGTTAATCGAGTTTGACCAGGCGGTAGTGGCCACGCCCCAGGCGGAAGTGTTGCGCGGGGTGAGCGCGACGCTGGCCGAGCGCCGCATCGGCATCGTCGGGCCCAACGGCGCCGGCAAGAGCACGCTTGCGCGCCTGCTGAACGGGCTGGTGCTGCCATCGTCGGGCAGTGTTCGGGTGGATGGGCTGGACACTCGGCACGATTTGAAAGCCGTGCGCCGCCGTGTGGGCTTTGTGTTTCAAAACCCCGAAAACCAGATTGTTTTCCCGATCGTGCGCGAAGACCTGGCCTTCGGGCTGAAGCGGCTGGAACCGGATAAGGCGCTGCGTGAATCGCGCATCGACGTCCAATTGAATGCGCTGGGGGTCGGGCATCTGGCCGACCGCAGCAGCCACACGCTGTCGGGCGGCGAACGCCAGCTGGTGGCGTTGGCGGCCGTGCTGGTCATGGCGCCGGCGCTGGTCGTCTTCGACGAACCCACCACGCAGCTGGACCTGCGCAACCGCAACCGGGTCCGAGACGCGATTGCCGCGCTGCCCCATGATGCCGTGGTCGTCAGCCACGACCTGGACCTGCTGGAGGATTTTGACCGGGTGCTGGTCGTGCGCGATGGTGTCATTGCCGCCGACGACGCGCCCGCGCCGGCCTTGCGCTGGTACCGGGAGCACTGCGCATGATCGAACCTCTTTACGTCGCCGGCCGCAGTCCACTGCACCGGCTGCCTGCCTGGGTAAAGCTGGTGGCGCTGGTGGCCGCCGGGGCGGGGCTGTTCATGCTGCGCGACCCGCGGTGGCTGGGCGCGGCGTTTACCGTTTCGGCCATTCTGGTCTGGTCCACAGGCGTGTCGGCCGCCGCCGTCTGGCGCCAGGTGCGCGGGCTGCTGTGGGTGCTGCTGGCCGTGGCGCTGTTCACGGGCGTATTCCAGGGGCTGATCGACGCCCTGGCCGTCGTGCTGCGAGTGGGCGCGATGGTGGGGCTGGCGCTGGCCGTCACGCTGGCCACGCGTACGTCGGACTTGATCGCCGTCTGCGAACGGGCCTTGACGCCGTTTGAGCGGATCGGGCTGGTCGACGCCGGCAAAGTGGCGCTGGCACTGGCGCTGACCTTGCGGTTCGTGCCTGAAATCTGGCGCAATTTCCAAGACATCCGCGAGGCCCAGGCGGCGCGGGGGCTGGGCGCCCATCCGGTTGCCCTGATCGTGCCCTTGATCGTGCTGACATTAAAGCGCGCCCAGGAAGTGGCCGAAGCTATCGACGCGCGCAGCCCCTGAGCCGGGCGCCCCTGAGCCGGGCGCCCCTGAGCCGGGCGCCCCTGAGCCGGGCGCCCCTCAGCCGGGCACCCCTCAGCCGGGCACCCCCCACCCCACCCAATAGGTAATGCCATGAAATCCCATAACACCGTGCTGATTGCGCTGTTTGCCGCGCTGATCGTCGTCCTGAGCCTGATCCCGCCGATACCACTGCCCGGCATTCCGGTGCCGATCACCTTGCAGACGCTGGGCGTCATGCTGGCGGGCGCCATGCTGGGCCCCGTGCGTGGCGCGCTGGCGTGCCTGCTTTACCTGCTGCTGGCTGCGATCGGCCTGCCGGTGCTGCCGGGCGGTCGTGGCGGATTGGGCGCGTTCATGGGGCCCACGGGCGGCTTTCTGGTGGGCATGGTGGTGGGCGCATTTGTCATCGGCTGGCTGACCCGCACGCTGGTGGGCCGGGCCCACCGCGACTGGGCGAAGCTGGGCGCGTATGTCGTGGCCTGCGGGGTGGGCGGCATTGTGGTCGTCTATGCGTTTGGCGTGCCGTGGCTGGCCTCGGTGACCAAGATGGGTCTGCCCAAGGCGGCCGCCGCCGTGGCGGTCTTCCTGCCGGGCGACCTGATCAAAGTCGTGATCGCCGCCTGGGTGGCTTCGCGCGTGGAAAGGGTGTGGCCGATGTTGGGCCGCTGACAGATTTGTCAGTGCTCCGTGACAGTAAGGTAACCAGCTGGCGATGCGCTTTGGGGCATGCTGCCCATTACAAGGGAATCCCCCAACTGACGCGCCGAAAGTTTTTCTAGTACAAGTTCGCCATCAAGTTCGCCATTAACGAATGCGTTTGCTGAAACAAGGTTTCCATAGCACATCAGGGATTTACCGTAGTTGCGTGACGTCATCTGATACTGTTTTAACCCTATAATATTTTTTTCTGTATAACTTTAACTAGGCTCGCTTCGCCTCGATCGAGGCACATAAGAGCCACCACAGGAGACAAAAAATATGCGCAAGCACTTCGGCTTGTCCGCGGCGGCTGCCGCTTTCGCCCTGGCCGTGCCGCTCCTGGCAAGCGCGCAGGTCAAGGTCGGCGTCACGGTGTCCAGCACCGGCCCCGCTGCGTCGCTGGGTATCCCCGAACGCAATACCGTGGCATTGCTGCCCAAGGAAGTGGCCGGCCAGAAGATCGAATGGATCGTGCTGGATGACGCCACCGACACCACGCAAGCCGTCAAGAACTCGCGCAAGCTGGCCACCGACGACAAGGTCGACGTGCTGATAGGCACGTCGGTCACGCCGGGCTCGTTGGCCATGGTCGACGTGGCCGCTGAAGCCAAGGTGCCGATGATCAGCGTAGCCGCCAGCGCCAAGATCGTGGAACCCGTGGACGACAAGCGCCGCTGGGTGTTCAAGACCCCGCAAAACGACGCGCTGATGGCCGGCGCCCTGGCCGACGCCATGGCCAAGTCCAAGGTCAAGACCCTGGGCTTCATCGGCTTTGCCGACGCCTACGGCGACGGCTGGCTGGACGTGATGCAAAAGGCCGCCAAGGCCAAGGGCATTGAAATTGTCGCCATCGAAAAATACAGCCGTACCGACACCAGCGTGACGGGTCAGGTGCTCAAGCTGGTTGGCGCCAAGCCGGACGCCATCCTGATCGCCGGCGCCGGCACCCCGTCTGCGCTGCCGCAAAAGGAACTGAAGGCCCGCAACTACGGCGGCACCATCTACCAAACCCACGGCGCCGCCAACAACGACGTGCTGCGCGTTTGCGGCAAGGACTGCGACGGCATGTTCCTGCCGGCCGGCCCGCTGCTGGTCGCCGCCCAGTTGCCCGATTCCAACCCGGTCAAGAAGTCGGCCCTGGCTTATGTTGAAACCTACGAGAAGGCCAACGGCGCCAACTCGACCAACACGTTTGGCGGCCACATGTGGGACGCCGGCCAATTGGTCGTGGCCGCGGTGCCCGTGGCGCTGAAGACGGGCGCCAAGCCCGGCACGCCGGAATTCCGCGCCGCCATGCGCGATGCGCTGGAAAACGTGAAGGACCTGGCCGCCTCGCAAGGCGTGTTCAACATGTCGCCCACCGACCACGCCGGCTTTGACGAGCGTTCGCGCGTCATCGTCAAGGTTGAAGGCGGCAAGTGGGTCTATCAGCCCGGCCTGTAATTCCCTTCGGATTGCCCGATCCACGGATGTGTCTTGCAAGGCCGCGCCAACCGCTGGCGTGTGTCTTGCGGCACCCGAGCAATGCTTCGCACCGGCCTTTCCGGCCGGTGTGTCGTATCAGTGTCCCGGGCGGGGCCGGAACACCAAGAATCAATAAGGTTGTTAGATGGATTCCTCAATTGCGCTGATCCTGCTGCAAGACGGTATCGTCAACGGCGCCATCTATGCCCTGCTGGGCATGGCGCTGGTGCTGGTGTTTGCCGTTACGCGCGTCATTTTCATTCCCCAGGGTGAGTTCGTGGCGTTCGGCGCCTTGACCCTGGCCATGCTGGTCGACGGCAAGATGCCGGGCACCGCCTACCTGCTGCCGCTGCTGGGCGCCCTGTGCCTGGCGATGGAACTGGTGCGCGCCTTGCGCACCCGCAGTTTCGCTGGCCTGCCCAAAACGCTGGTCACCTGCATCGTCCTGCCGCTGGCGCTGTTCTGGGTGACCCAAAGCTACATCGGCCCCGACAACTCGTTGTGGCTGAACATGCTGCTGACGCTGCTGCTGGTGATCCCGATGGGTCCCATGGTCTATCGCATCGTCTATCAACCCTTGGCCGAAGCCACCGTGCTGGTGCTGCTGATCGTCTCTGTCGCCGTGCACTTCGCGCTGACCGGCCTGGCGCTGGTGTTCTTTGGCGCCGAAGGCTGGCGCACCCCGGCGTTCGTCAGCGGGCAAGTCGACCTGGGCTTCATGACCTGGTCCGCGCAAAGCCTGTTCGTTGTCGCCACCTGCGCATTGCTGATCGCCGCCCTGTGGTTGTTCTTCGGCAAGACCTTGTACGGCCGCGCGTTGCGCGCCACCGCCGTGAACCGCCGCGGCGCGCGCCTGGTCGGCATCAGCACCACCATGTCCGGCAGCCTGACGTTCACGTTGGCCACGGCCATCGGCGCCATGTCCGGCATGTTGATCGCGCCGATCACCACCGTTTATTACGACACCGGCTTCCTGATCGGACTGAAGGGCTTCGTGGGCGCCATCATCGGCGGCCTGGCCAGCTACCCCGTGGCCGCCGCCGGATCGCTGCTGGTCGGCGTGCTGGAATCTTTCTCGTCCTTCTGGGCCAGCGCCTATAAAGAAGTGATCGTCTTTACCTTGATTATCCCGGTTCTGGTCTGGCGTTCGTTCAGCACCCATCACGTGGACGAAGAGGAATAAACGTCATGAACCGCATTTTGCTTGCCGTCTTCATCGTCGTCCTGGCGGGCCTGCCCTTGGTGCCGGTCACGCCCGAATTCTGGGTGACGCAACTTAACTACATCGGTCTTGCCAGCCTGGTCGTGCTGGGCCTGGTGCTGCTGACCGGCGTGGGCGGGCTGACTTCGTTCGGCCAGGCCGCGTTCGTGGGCCTGGGCGCCTACACCACCGCTTTCCTGACGACGCAGTACGACGTGTCGCCGTGGCTGGCCCTGCCCGCAGGCCTGGTGCTGACCGCCGTGGTGGCCTACCTGCTGGGCGCGATCACGTTGCGCCTGTCGGGGCACTACCTGCCGCTGGGCACCATCGCGTGGGGCCTGTCGCTGTATTTCCTGTTCGGCAATATCGACTGGCTGGGCAAGCATGACGGCATTGCCGGCATCGAACCCATCAGCATCTTCGGCGTGTCGCTGGCCAGCGGTCGCAACATCTATTACCTGATCTGGATCTTCGTGCTGCTGGCGTTGTGGGCTACCCGCAACCTGCTCAATTCGCGGCCGGGCCGTGCCATCCGGGCGCTGAAAAGCGGCGCGGGCATGGCCGAATCCATGGGCGTGAACACGGCGGCGTACAAGGTCGTGATCTTCGTCTGGGCGGCCTTGCTGGCCTGCATTTCGGGCTGGCTCTACGCGCACATGCAGCGCGCCGTCAGTCCCAGCCCGTTCGGCGTGAACTACGGCATTGAATACCTGTTCATGGCGGTGGTCGGTGGTGCGGGCTACGTGTGGGGCGCCTTGCTGGGCTCGGGCGTCATCCTGGTGCTGAAGGACCAATTGCAAAATTGGCTGCCCAAGCTGCTGGACACCAACGCCAACTTTGAAATGATCGTCTTTGGCGTGCTGCTGATCCTGATGCTGCAATACGCCCGCAACGGCCTCTGGCCCATCCTGGCCACCTGGTGGAGCCGCATCACCGGCGCGGATGGTTCGCGCCGCAATCTGGCGCCGCCCGCGCCGGCGCCCGCGCTGCCGACACGCATGCGTCCTGAAGCCGGGCAGGTGGTGTTGGAAGTGGATGCCATCCGCAAGGAATTCGGTGGTCTGGTTGCCGTCAATGACATTACGTTCAAGGTCCGTTCCGGCGAAATCATGGGTCTTATCGGCCCCAACGGCGCCGGCAAGAGCACCACGTTCAACCTGATCAGCGGCGTGCTGCCCGTGACCCGTGGCAAGGTCACGTTCATGGGCCAGCGCATCGACAATCGTTCCGCGCGCGAGATCGCCAAGCTGGGCGTGGGGCGCACGTTCCAGCACGTGCAATTGCTGCCGGGCATGACGGTGCTGGAGAACGTGGCCTTGGGCGCGCACCTGCGCTCTGACGTGGGCGTGCTGGCCGGCGCCTTGCATTCGGACCGTGCCCGCGAAGCGCAGCTGCTGCACGAAGCCGCCGAACAGATCAAGCGCGTGGGCCTGGGCGAATACCTGTACGAACAGGCGGGCAACCTGGCGCTGGGCCAGCAACGCATTCTGGAAATTGCGCGGGCGCTGGCGTCCGACCCGGTCTTGCTGCTGCTGGACGAGCCGGCCGCCGGCCTGCGCTACAAGGAAAAACAAGACCTGGCGCGCGTGCTGGAGCAACTGCGCTCGGAAGGCATGAGCATTTTGCTGGTCGAACACGATATGGATTTTGTGATGCGCCTGACCAACCACCTGGTGGTGATGGATTTCGGCACCAAGCTGGCCGAAGGCGTGCCGGCCGACGTGCAAAAGAACCCGGCGGTGCTGGAAGCCTATCTGGGCGGCATCGATGACGACCTGCCCGAAGCGGATCAGGCCAAGCCGGTTTCGGCAGGAGGTGTGCAATGAGCGCGACGCAATCGCCCGTGCTGGAAGTCAGCAATCTGTCGGCCCGTTATGGCAAGGTTGGCGCATTGGTCGGCGCGTCGCTGACCGTGCCCGCCGGCAGCATCGTGACCGTGATCGGCGCCAACGGCGCGGGCAAGTCCACCATGCTGAACGCGATGATGGGGTCGCTGCCGCACACCGGCCATGCCGCCGGCACCGTGCACTATGCGGGCGCCGATGTGTCCGGCTGGCAAGTCGAAAAGCGCGTGGCGGCCGGCATGTCGCTGGTGCCCGAGCGCCGCGAACTATTCGGCACCATGTCTGTTGAAGACAACCTGCTGCTGGGCGGCTTCCGTCGTTACCGCGCCCGCGAGGCCGGCTGGCGCGACACGCTGAACGAAGTGTTCGACCTGTTTCCGCGCCTGCGCGAGCGGCGTGGCCAGCAGGCCGGCACCCTGTCGGGCGGTGAGCGTCAGATGCTGGCCGTGGGCCGCGCACTGATGGCCAAACCCAACCTGCTGATGCTGGACGAGCCCAGCCTGGGCCTGGCGCCCCGTATCGTGCGCGAGATCTTCCACATCATCGCGCGCTTGCGGGAAACGGGCGTGGCGATTTTGCTGGTCGAACAAAACGCCCGCGCGGCGCTGCAAGTGGCCGACTACGGTTACGTGCTGGAAACGGGCGAGGTCATTCTGCACGGCCCGGCACGTGAACTGGCGGGCGACCCGAAGGTCATTGAAAGCTATCTGGGCCTGGGCAAGGGCGCCGAGAAAGAATAGGCGGTTTTTGCTGAAATGAAACCGGGCGCCGGCTCAGGCTGGCGCCCGGTTTTTTTTGCGCGCGGGCTTGTCCCGCACCGCGCCGTCAGGCCGCCGGCTTCCAATGCAGGATCAACGCCTGCCCCATGGCGGGATCGGACGTGGACGGGGCACCCGTTTCGATGCGGCCCGCCAATCGGCGCGTAAAAGACGGATCGTCTTCGTCATGCACCGTAATGTCGTACCAGCCCCCGCTTGCCCCCATGTCCCAGGACAGGCTGACCGATTCGCCTGCCGCCAAGTTGGCGCTCGTCTTGCGCGGGAAATCATAGGCATTCGCTTCGATGCGAAATGCCCGTGGCGCGGCGCCCGCGTTGCGCACTGATAGCTGCAACACGGCACCCGCTGCCGCGTAGGCAGCCGTGACCTCCAGCGGGGGCGGCGCATCCGGCGCGGCGCGGCCCGTGCAGTGGCGGTGGAAACCGTTAGGCCCCAACACCCACAAGTCGTAGCGGCGGTCGCCTTCCGCCGCCAGCCATCGACCTTGCAGGCGCTTGCCCGCTTGCACCGTGTACCGACGCGGCCCGTCGTCCAGGCGTAGGCGGTCATAGACGTGCAGCACCGCGCCCGCCATCCCGATATTGTCGAATTCCAGGGTGACGCTTTCGCCATCGATACGCGCATGGGCCTGAAGCGCATAGGGCAGGGCGCGCGACGGCCGCGTGCCGGGCGGCTGGCGAGCCGGCGTGGGCTGCGCAGGCGCCGGTGGGACCACCGTGCCGGCCAGCGCGGATGCCTGCCCCGCGCGCTCGGCGGTGGGCGGCAAGGCGCGCAGCAGCTCGTCGTTGTTGTTCGGTGTAGCGAAATCGAAAATGGACGTCAGGTCGCCGCACACGGCCCGGCGCCATGCGGAAATGTTCGGCTCGGCCACGCCAAAGCGCTGTTCAACAAAGCGCAGCACCGAGGTGTGGTCGAACACCTGCGAGTTGACCCAGCCGCCCTTGGTCCACGGCGACAGCACGTACATCGGCACGCGCGGCCCTAGCCCGTATACGCCGTGCAGGTGCGCCGGGGTGTCGTCCTTTTCCACGCCCGTGATGTGCTCGTGGTATTCGCCCTGCGTGTCCACCGTGGACGCACCGGCCAGCGCGCCGCCGGCATCGCGCGATGGCGGGGCAGGGGGCGGCATGTGGTCGAAGAAGCCGTCGTTCTCGTCGAACATCAGCAACAGGACGGTCTTGCTCCAGACGTCCGGGTTGGCGGTCAGCGCGTCCAGCACGCGCGCCGTGTAGTCCGCGCCCTGCGCCGGGCTGGACGGGCTGGGATGCTCGGACCCGGCCTTGGTGGCGCAGATCCAGGACACCTGCGGCAACGTTCCGTCCAGCACATCCTGGCGCAGTAGGTCCAGGCCGCGAGTGGTCAGTGCCTTGTCCTTCAGCGCGGCCAGCGATCCCGGCACGCCGTGATAGGCGTCGCGATACGCCTTGAAGCCGGCGGTGGGGTTCAGGGAATAGTTGTCGGCCATGTCCTGGTAGATGCGCCAGCTGACACCGGCCGCTTCGAGCCGTTCCGGGTAGGTGGTCCAGGTGTAGGCGCGGGCGGGGTCCCCGCCCGTCAGCTTGTTATAGACGTTGCCCGACGCCGGGCCGTTGCCGCGCCCCGCGCCGTCATTGGTGCCTGTCCACACAAACAGCCGGTTGGTGTTGGTGCCGCCCGTGAACGAGCAGTGATAGGCGTCGCAAACGGTGAAGGCGCGCGCCATGGCGTACTGGAACGGCATGTCGGCCGCTTCGTAGTACGCCATGGAATGGTTTTTCTTGGCGGCGGGCCAGCGGCCCATGCGGCCGGCATCCCAGGCGTCTTGCGCGTTGGACCAGGTGTGCGGCGTGCTGGCTACGCGCACGGTTTCGAAGGCTTCCTGCGTATTCAGCCGATAGGGCAGCACCGTGCGCGGAGCGCCCTCGTCGGGCTTGTCGTTGTATTGCGCCCAGACCGTGCGATGCCGATAGTCGGGGCTGTCCGGCACTGGAATCGGAAAGCGGTCGCCAAACCCGCGCACGCCGGCAAGCGCGCCAAAGTAGTGGTCGAACGACCGGTTTTCCTGCATGAAGATCACGATGTGTTCAACATCGTGAATCGTGCCCGTGCGCCGGTTGGCCGGAATGGCCAGGGCGCGCCGGATCGCGGCGGGAAACATGGCCAGGGCGCTGCCGGCCCCGGCAAGGGCCGCGCTGTTGCGCAGGAAATCGCGTCTGCTGTGTATGGGCATTGGCTCACCTTACGGTCCGAAGCCCGATAGCCTACGCGCCTTTCCTTTTATCTGGCTGACGGCAACGGCGATGGCGATGGCGCCAGATGTGCGCGAGCTTATTTGCTGCCGGTGCTTTCCGCGTAGTCCATGTACAGCTTGTGAGCGCGGCGGGCCAAGGGGCCGTATTCCAGCGCACGGTCTTCGACGCGGTTCACGTGGACGACCTTGCCGTAGTTGCCGGACGAGAACACTTCGTCGGCGGCTTCGATGTCGGCGCGGGTCAGGCTGCGTTCCTGCACGTCAACGCCATCGGCCTTCAGCAGCGCCAGCACGCGGCGGCGCGTGATGCCGTTCAGGAAGGTGCCGTTGTCCACCGGCGTGGACACGACGCCGTCCTTGGCGATCCACAGGTTGCTGGTGGCGAATTCGGCGATGTTGCCCGCGCCGTCCAGCATGATGGCGTTGTCAAAGCCCTTGTCGGCGGCTTCGCGAATGGCGCGCTGGCCGTTCGGATACAGGCAGGACGCCTTGGCGTCGGTGGGCGCCATGTTCGGCCAAGAGCGGGCGTAGCTGGAAAAGCAGGCCGAAAAGCCTTGCTCGCCGGGCATGGGCACCTTGAACACGTGCAGCACGAACTGCGTCTTGTCGGCGTCAGGCAGGAGGAAACCGTCGGCGCAGTAGAACATCGGCTTGATGTAGAGCTCGGTGCCGGCCGGGAATCGGGATACGGCTTCCAGGCACAGCTTCTGGATCTCTTCCCAGCTGATCTGGGGCTTCATCAGCATTTTTTCGGCCGACCGCACGACGCGCTGGCAGTGCAGGTCCAGGTCGGGCGTCAGGCCGCGAAACGCGCGGGCGCCATCAAACACCATGCTGGCCATCCAGAAGGCGTGGTCGGCCGGGCCCAGCAGTTTGGGGTTGTCGGTGGTCCAGTGACCGTTGTGCCAATACAGGGCGTCCATGTCTATCTTCCTTTACTCGAATTGGGGTGGCGCGGCAGCGGCGCCGAAACGTCAGGATACATGAGGAGCCGGCCGCGACCGGGCGTTTATTCGCGCGCGAGAGACGCCTGCACGCGCTCGGCCACGTCGGCCGGCACCCATTGCTGCCACACGGGTCCGTACTGCTTCAGGAAATAGCGCGCGGCGTCCTCGGGTTCCTTGCCCTCGGTTTCCAGCCAGCCCAGCGTGGCGTTGATGGCGTCGTCCGGCACGGTCAGCTTGGTCAGGAATTCAGTGACCTTCGGCGCCTGTTTGGCAAAGGCCGCGTTGACGCCAGTCACCACCGGGTTGGGCTTGAATTCGGTGGCCACGGGGTTGGTGCACTTGGGGTCCGTCATGCAGGTGTAGGCGGCTTGGTCGAACGCGGGCAGTTGCAGCTTGACCAGGTCCAGCGCACCGACCAGCGAGGTGGGCGTCCAGTAATAGAAGACGATGTCGCGCTTGCGCTTGTAGGCCGACACGATGGCCGCCTTTTGCGCGGCGCCCGAGCCGGGCGCGAACAGCGCGTAGTCCTTGTCCAGCTTCAGCGCGCGCAGCAGGTTGTCGTTCAGCGTGCCGCAGGCCCAGCCCGCCGGGCACCCGTAGATGCGGCCGCGGCCGGGGTCTTCGGGGTCGGCAAAGACTTCCTTGAAGCGGGCCAAGTCGGATGCCGCCTTCAGGTCCGGGTGGCGTTCGGCCGTATAGCGCGGCACGTACCAGCCTTCGCCCGCGTCGTACACGTGGCCCACGCCCAGCACCTTGCCGCTGGCCAAGGCCTTCTTCCAGGCCCCTTCGATCTGGCCGGGCCAGACTTCCGGCGTGACGTCCACATCGCCGCGTTGCAGGGCGGCCAGCATGGGTAGCGTTTCGCCGATTTCGACGGTGGTCTTGCAGCCATAACCGTGTTCAAGCACGTAGCGTTCAATGCCGGCCAGCACCAGGTTGGACTCCCAGTTCAAGCCGCTGAAGCGGATGGGGCGGTCGACTTCGCAAGTGGCCGATGGGGCAGAGGCGGGGGCGGCGTTGGCAGCGGGGGCAATGAAAGCGGAGGCCAGCGCGGTGGCCAACGAGATTGCGCCAAGAACGGGGGCGAGCGGATGCAGATTGCGCATGGTCAGGCACCTGTGGGGTTGGGTGCGTTTTATTGTACGGGCCGCGGCGCCTGCGCCCAACGCAAACGGGGCCGCGTGATGCGGCCCCGAAGGAAGAACCCACCGCCGGGATTCAGGCCCGGGCAGCGCGGCGCTTGTCGATGAACGCGCCGACCTCGCCTACGATGCCGCGTCGGAACGCCAGCACGCAGATAACGAAGATCAGGCCGATCACGATGGTCACCGATTCGCCCAGGCGCAGGAACCATTCCACGCCGGTCAGGTTGGCCATCATCTGGCCGAAGTCGCCCACCTTGTTTTCCAGCAGCACCACGATGAAGGCGCCCAGGATCGGTCCGGTCAAGGTGCCCAAGCCGCCGATGAGCGTCATCAGGATGACCAGCCCCGACATCTGCCAGGTGGCATCCGACAGGGTGGCCGATACGAACACCAGCGTCTTGGTCGCCCCGGCCAGCCCGGCCAATGCGGCCGACAGCACGAAGGCCAGCAGCTTGAAGCGGTCGACGTCATAGCCCAGCGAAATGGCACGCGGTTCGTTCTCGCGCAGCGCTTGCAACACTTGTCCGAATGGAGAGTTCACCGTGCGCCAGATGATGAAGTAACCCAGGACGAAGATGGCCATCACCACGTAGTACAGGTTGATGTCCTTGGACAAGTCCAGCATTCCAAGCAAGGTGCCGCGCGGCACGCTTTGCAGGCCGTCTTCACCGCCCGTGAACTTGGCCTGCAGGAAGAAGAAGAACACCATCTGCGCCAGCGCCAACGTGATCATCGCGAAGTAGATGCCGCTGCGGCGAATGGCGATGGCTCCCATCGCCAGCCCCAGCAGCGCCGCCACGCCCACCCCGAACAGCAAGCCGATTTCAGTGGGAAAGCCCCACACCTTCATCGCGTGCCCGGCCGCGTAGGCCGCGCTGCCCAGAAAGGCGGCGTGCCCGAACGACAAGAGCCCGGTAAAGCCCAGCAGCAGGTTGAATGCGCAGGCAAACAGCGCGTAGCACATGATCTTCATGACGAAGATCGGGTACACCCCCAGAAAGGGAAGAGCGGCCACCACGACGGCCAATACCGCATAGCCCAGGAATTGACGATTCATTTTTCTTTTCCGAACAGCCCGGCCGGGCGGATCAACAGAACAATGGCCATGATGATGAACACCACGGTGCTGGACGCTTCGGGCCAGAACACCTTGGTCAGTCCTTCAATCACACCCAGGCCCAGACCGGTGACGATGGCGCCCATGATGGACCCCATGCCGCCGATCACGACCACGGCGAACACGACAATGATGAGGTTGGACCCCATCAACGGCGATATCTGCAAAACCGGCGCGGCCAGCACGCCTGCAAACCCGGCCAGCGCCACGCCGAAGCCGTAGGTCAGCGTAATCATGCGCGGCACATTCACGCCGAAGGCTTCGACCAGGCGCGGATTTTCGGTGCCGGCACGCAGCAAAGCGCCCAGGCGGGTGCGTTCGATCACGAACCAGGTTGCCAGGCAGACCACCACGGACGCCGCCACCACCCAGCCACGGTAGTTCGGCAGAATCATGAAGCCCAGGTTGGTCGCCCCGCGCAATGCCTCGGGCGTCGGATACGGTTGCCCCGACACGCCGTAGAAGCTACGGAACAGGCCTTCGATCAACAGCGTCAGGCCGAAGGTCAGCAGTAGCCCGTAAAGGTGATCAAGCTTGTACAGATGCTTGAGCAGTAATTTTTCGATCAATATGCCGAACAGCCCAACGACCAGCGGCGCCAGGATCAGCATGACCCAGTAGTTCAACCCCAGGTACGACAGCCCCATCCAGGCGATGAACGCGCCCAGCATGTAGAGCGCGCCGTGCGCGAAGTTGATGACGTTCAGCAGCCCGAAGATAACGGCAAGCCCGAGCGACAACATGGCATAGAAGGAACCGTTGACCAGGCCCAGTAATAGCTGGCCAAACAAGGCCTGTATAGGGATGCCGAAAAGGTCAGTCATCTTGTGAAAATCCTGCGCGTACGGATAAAAGTGAGCGAATTCAAGGTGCGGCCGCAGCCCGCGCCGGGCCGCACCCTGGGGTCACATGAGCCGAAATTACTTCTTGACCAGCTTGCAGGTGGATTCGGACAACTTGGTGTAGACCTCGTCGCCGGGCAGCGTGGCCACGACCTTGTAGTAGTCCCACGGGCCCTTGGATTCGGCCGGGGTCTTCACTTGCATCAGGTACATGTCGTGGACCATGCGGCCGTCTTCGCGCACATAGCCGCCCTGGGTGAAGAAGTCGTTGATCTTGTTCGACTTCATCCACTTGATGACGGTGTCGGCGTCGTCGGTGCCGGTGGCCTTGACGGCGTTCAGGTAGAACGACAACGACGAGTAGTCGCCCGCTTGCAGCATCGACGGCTTGCGGCCTACCTTGGCTTCAAACTTCTTGGACCAGGCGCGCGAGGCGTCGGATTGGTCCCAGTACCAGCCGTCGGTCAGGTACATGCCTTGGGTGGCTTGCAGGCCCAGCGAGTGCACGTCGTTGATGAACACCAGCAGCCCGGCCATCTTCATCGTCTTGGTCACGCCGAATTCATTGGCGGCCTTGATGGTGTTGATGGTGTCGCCGCCGGCGTTGGCCATGCCCAGGATCTGGGCCTTGGACGCTTGCGCTTGCAACAGGAAGGACGAGAAGTCAGACGCGCCCAGCGGTGCGCGCACCTGGCCCTTGATCTCGCCGCCGGCGGCTTTTACCACCGCCATCGTGTCGCGTTCCAGCGCGTGGCCGAAGGCATAGTCGGCCGTCAGGAAGAACCAGCTCTTGCCGCCGTCCTTCACCACCGCCGAGCCGGTACCGCGCGCCAGCGCCACGGTGTCGTAGGCGTAGTGCACGGTGTAGGGCGAACATTGCGCGTTCGTCAGGTCGGACGCGCCCGCGCCCACCGCGATGAACGGCTTCTTCTTTTCAGCAGCCACGGCCGCCATGGCCAGGCTGGTGGCCGAATTGGTGCCCGCGACGATGACGTCGACCTTCTGCTGGTCGAACCATTCGCGCGCGCGCGCCGAAGCAACGTCGGCCTTGTTCTGGTGGTCGGCCGAGACCACTTCGATCTTCTTGCCGTTGATGCTGCCGCCGGCGTCTTCGATCGCCATGCGGATCGCGTCCAGACCGGCCTTGCCGTCGATGTCGGAATACACGCCCGACATGTCGGTGATGAAGCCGATGCGGATGACATCGTCGGAGATACCTTGCGCGTGGGCGGTTGCCCCTGCAAATCCCAGGCCCGCCATGGCCAGTGCAGCAGTGATGGTGTGCAGCTTCATGGGATGACTCCTCTTCCCTACGGTGTTGTGTTGCCGGGGTTCCGGCGGATGACAGGTTGTTTTAGACGCCCAACAGTTCGTTGAGCGTGTCCTGTTTTTCTGAAAGTTCCGCGGCTTCGAAATGCTCGACGATCTGGCCGTGCTCCATCACATAGAAGCGATCGGCCAAGGGCGCGGCGAAACGGAAATTTTGTTCCACCATGACGATGGTGTAGCCACGTTGCTTGAGCGTCGTGATCATGCGGGCCAGCGCCTGCACGATGACAGGAGCCAGGCCTTCCGAGATCTCGTCCAGCAGCAGCAGGTTGGCGCCGGTGCGCAGGATGCGCGCCACCGCCAGCATCTGTTGTTCACCGCCCGATAAGCGCGTGCCCGGCGAATTCCGGCGCTCTTGCAGGTTGGGGAACATGTCGTAGATTTCGGCCAGCGACATCCCCCCGCCCAGCGAGCCCACGACGGGCGGCAGCAGCAGGTTTTCTTCGCAGGACAGGCTGGCGAAAATTCCGCGCTCTTCGGGGCAGTAACCCACGCCCAGGTGCGCGATCTTGTAGGTCGGCAGGTCGATGGCTTCGGTGCCGTGTATGCGCACCGAACCCTTGCGTGATCCGGTCAGGCCCAGGATGGCCCGCAGCGTAGTCGTGCGGCCGGCGCCGTTGCGGCCCAGCAGCGTGACGACTTCGCCTTGTCCCACGCGCATATCCACGCCGTGCAGGATATGCGATTCCCCGTACCAGGCTTGCAAGCCCGAGATTTCAAGTGCCGGGGTGCTCATGCGTGCGCTCCTTGGAGTTCGCCGTCGGTGGTGCCCATATAGGCTTGCATCACGGCGGGATGGCGCGAGACTTCGGCGTACGTGCCTTCGGCCAGCACCGACCCGCGCGCCAGCACGGTGATGGTGTTGGCGATGGAGGACACGACATTCATGTTGTGTTCCACCATCAGAATCGTGCGGCCGGCGCTGACGCGTTTGATCAGTTGAGTGACGCGGTCGACGTCTTCGTGGCCCATGCCCTGCGTGGGTTCGTCCAACAGCATCAGCTCGGGTTCCATGGCCAGCGTGGTGGCGATTTCCAGCGCGCGCTTGCGGCCATACGGCAGGTTCACCGTGGTCTCGTCCGCGAAGGCGCCCAGGTCCACCTGTTCGAGCAGCGCGCGCGCCGGCTCGTTCAAGGACGCCAGCCGCTTATCGCTTTGCCAGAAGTGAAACGACAGCCCGGTCTTGCGCTGCAAGCCGATGCGCACGTTCTCCAGCACGGTCAGGTGAGGAAACACCGCCGATATCTGGAACGAACGGATCACACCGCGCCGGGCGATCTGCGCGGGGCGCTCGCCGGTGATGTCGATGCCGTTGAACTTGATGGTTCCCGACGTGGGGGATAAGAACTTGGTAAGCAGGTTGAAGCATGTCGTCTTGCCCGCGCCGTTAGGCCCGATCAAGGCATGAATCTGGCCTCGCTTGATACGCAAATCGACCCCATTGACCGCGACGAATCCGCGGAACTCCTTGGTGAGGCCTTTTGTCTCCAGGATTGTGTCATCCATGTCCGCTGCACCAGCGTTGTATTTATATGGTCTCTGCCTGCCGTCATTGCGCCAAGCCCCCGAAGGGCGGAAAACCTATCGAACATCCTAAGGATCTTTCGTAGTTTTCCGATGAGTTGCCGGCGAGTATGCGGACCTCTTTATTAAAATTCCATGAGGGTTTTACATAGGTTTTGCAGTGCGGAAAGGGCAATTGTCGGCAGGCCGACAATACACGCCGCGCAAGGCGGGAAAACCCTTTTTACGACGCAATGCGTTGCAGCAAATTTGCTTTGATTGTTATCAACGCGTCATGCAATCGTGGGAAGGCGGCGCCCATGGCGGCACCGCCCGGCGCCGCATCAGGCCGGCGTCTTTTGCTTGAATTCGCACAGGTCCGAAATACCGCATTGCGGGCATTTCGGTTTGCGCGCCACGCAGATGTAGCGGCCATGCAGAATCAACCAATGGTGCGCGTCCTGGATATATTCGCGCGGGATGAATTTGACGAGCTTTTCTTCAACTTCCAGCACGTTCTTTCCGGGCGCGATACCGGTGCGATTGGACACGCGAAAGATGTGCGTATCCACCGCCATCGTGGGCTGGCCGAACGCGGTGTTGAGCACCACGTTGGCCGTCTTGCGGCCCACGCCGGGCAGTGATTCCAGCGCCTCGCGCGTGGTGGGCACCTGGCCCCCGTGATGCTCCAGCAAGATTCGACAGGTGGCAATCGTGTTCTTGGCTTTGGTGCGATACAGGCCGATGGTCTTGATGTAGTCGGACAGGCCTTCTTCGCCCAGCGCCAACAAGGCTTGCGGCGTGCCGTATTGCGGAAAGAACTTGCGCGTGGCGATGTTCACCGACTTGTCGGTCGCTTGCGCCGACAGCAGCACCGCAATCAACAATTGAAACGGTGTGTCGTATTCCAGTTCGGTGGTCGGGTTGGGGTTGGCCGCTTGCAGGCGGGCGAAGATCTCACGGCGTTTGGCTGCGTTCATGACTGCGTCGGATTGCGGCGGGCCCGGGCGCGGGCCAGCGCGGATTCAATGGCGGAGCGCTTGCGGTCCTGGCTTTGCGCGTCGTCCTCGGGGGCTGGCGGCGCGCTGGCGGCGGCGGGCGCTTCCGGCGCCATCAGCCGCGCGTTATCAGCGGCCAGGCGCTCGGCGCGCGCCAGATGGCTGCGATGCCGTTGGCGGCTGATGTCGGCGTCCGCATTCGTCCATGCGCGGCCGGCGGGCACCATCTGAATGCAGTCCACCGGGCAAGGCGCCACGCACAGGTCGCAGCCCGTGCACCAATCGGCCAGCACGGTGTGCATGTGCTTGTTGGCGCCCACGATGGCATCCACGGGACAGGCCTGGATGCACAGCGTACAGCCGATGCAGTGCGACTCGTCGATGCGCGCGACCAGCAACGGGCCCGGTTCGCCGCGCTCAAGGTCCAGCGGCAGGGCAGGGGTTTGCAGCAGTTCGGACAGCGCGGCAATGCCGTCGTCGCCGCCCGGCGGGCAGCGGTTGATGGGCGCCGAGCCTTGCGCGATGGCGTCGGCGTAGGGCCGGCAGCCGTCGTAGCCGCACTTGGTGCATTGCGTCTGCGGCAATAAGGCGTCGATGCGGTCGGCAAGTGAGCGACAGGACATGTAAGGCCAATAAAAGAAAAAGGGGCCACTCGGGCCCCGTGGAATACGGATCAGGCTTGAGAAGGCGCGGGCCAGGCCCGCGCGTCAGTTGCAGGACGGCGCCTTGCCGTCGTCAAGCCGATTGCCGGATGAACTCGGCAATTTTAGGACAGATCATTTCGCGCCAGCGGCGGCCCGAGAAAATGCCGTAATGGCCGCAATTGGGCGCCGTGTAATGCGACTTGCGCTCGGCCGGAATGTTCTTGCACAGCTTGATGGCGGCGCGCGTCTGGCCCTGGCCCGAAATATCGTCAAGCTCGCCTTCGATGGTGAACAGGGCAACCTTTTTGATATCGGCGGGGCGCACGGTCTGGCCGTCCACTTCCCAGGTGCCGCTGGGCAAGGCGAAGTCCTGGAACACCATCTTGATCGTGTCCAGGTAGAACTCGGCCGGCATGTCCAGCACGGCGTTGTATTCGTCGTAGAAGCGGCGATGCGCTTCGGCGTCGCTGTCATCGCCACGCAGCAGGTCCAGGTAGAACTCGTAGTGCGACTTCATGTGGCGATCGGGGTTCATGGCCATGAACCCGGCGTGCTGCAGGAAGCCGGGGTAGACCTTGCGGCCGGCCCCCGGATAGCGCGGCGGCACCGGGTGGATCACCTGGTTTTCAAACCACGAATACGGCTTGGTGGTGGCCAGGCGATTGACCTGCGTGGGCGACTGGCGCGGGTCGATGGGGCCGCCCATCATCACCATGCTGCGCGGCTGGCAGGGGTCGTTGGCGGTGGCCATCAACGACACGGCGGCCAGCACCGGCACGGTGGGTTGGCAAACCGAAATCACGTGCACGTCGGGACCCAGATGGCGGATGAAATCCTGCACATAGCGGACGTAGTCGTTCAAATGGAACGGCCCGGCGGACAGCGGCACCATGCGGGCGTCGACCCAATCCGTCACGTAGACGTCATGGCCGGGCAGCAGGGCGCGCACGGTGTCGCGCAGCAAGGTGGCGTGGTGGCCGGACAGCGGCGCCACCAGCAGCACTTTGGGGTCGTCCTTGCCGGCGCCGCGCACGTCGCGGTGAAAGTGCACCAGGCGGCAAAAGGGCTTGTCCAGCGCAACGGTTTCGGTCACGCGGACCGATTTGCCGTTGATGTCGGTGGCGGGCAGATTCCAGGCGGGCTTCTGGTATTCCTTGCCGATACGCGTCATCAACTCATACCCGGCGGCCATTTGGCGGGAAATCGGGGTGTAAGCGAGGGGGCTGTAGGGGCTGGAGAACAGCTGAGAACCGGCATCCGTGAATGCAGCGAACGGAGTCAGGAAGGCGCGCTGCATTTCGTGCAATTGGTACAGCATTTGGGTGATGTCCTTCTGGGTCGTGCGTGTGCCCCGATTATTGCGCCGAGGACTAAAGATATATCCAATCAGCCTAAAGAAACTGCCGCAAGAACCGGGAATATGTTGCTAAAAAGAGACCCGTCATCCCATTAAGCACCAGTTTAGGGCGTTTTACCGCCTTGCACAGAGACCAAACGGAGGATTTATGCACTACGCCAGGCAGTGCGGGATCACCAGTAATTTTCCACCGCCAGGTTGCCGGGAATACCCCGGCGGCCTGGTTTGAAACCGCGTTCGCCCAGCAGCTTGCGGGCGTCCGCCAGCATGTCGGGGTTACCGCAAAGCATGATCTTGGCCTGCTCCGGATCCAGGGGCAGCCCAGCCAATTGCTCCAGCCGGCCATCGGCGATAAGCGTGGTCAGGCGTTCTTGCGGCATGCCGGGCAGGGCTTCCCGCGTGGCAATGGGCAGGTATACAAGCTTTTGCGGGTCAGCCGCGAACAGGTCAGCTAGTTCGGGGCGATTGCGTGATGATTCGATCTCTTCGCGGTAAGCAAGTTCCGCAACGGTGCGCACGCCGTGCACCAGGACGATGCGGCGGTAGGCGCGCCAGGTGGCCGGATCGCGCAACAAAGACAGGTAGGCGGACAGCCCCGTGCCGGAGGCCAGCAGCCAAAGGTCGCCGCCGGGCGCAAAGCGCTCAAGGGTCAGGAAGCCGTAGGGCGTTTTTTCAACGTAGAGCGCGTCGCCGGGGCGCAATTGCGCCATGCGCGGGCTGAACAGGCCGTCGGGCACAACGATGGAATAGAACTCCAGCCCGGACTCCTGGGGGGCGGAAACCATGGAATACGCGCGCCACAGGGTGGGCGGACCATCGGGATCGTCGGCGCCGGGCAAACCGACGCGGGCAAATTGGCCCGGCACGAACGTATACGCGTCATCGCGCGTTACGCGCAAAGAGAACAGCTTGTCGGGCACCCAGGTGTGGACGTGGGTTACGGTCTGGCGCGTGTATTTGGAGTCGTCGGTCATCGAGGCATCGCACGAGGCCGGCTGCCCCGGGGGGCGCCGGCCGTCGCGGATTATTTTTCCAGGTATTGCAGCTTGTCCTGCTTGCCGTTCCAGTCGTCGGCGTCCGGCAGGGGCTTCTTGGCGCGGCTGATGCTGGCGAACTCGGGGGAAAGTTCGGCGTTCAGCGCGATGAAATTCAGTTGGTCCTGCGGTACGTCTTCTTCGGCGTAGATCGCGTTGGCCGGGCATTCCGGAATGCAGACGGCGCAGTCGATGCATTCGTCCGGGTCGATCACGAGGAAGTTCGGACCCTCACGAAAACAGTCCACCGGGCACACATCAACGCAATCGGTGTACTTGCACTTAATACAGTTTTCGGTGACAACGTGGGTCATTCAGGAACTCCGGGATCGGCGGCTTTTGTGTCTTGTTGGGCGGATTTTACCCAATGCGCGCCAGATGTGCCGGTAATACCCGTATTGACATCGTGGCCCATGGCCGTAAACGCCGGGTTCTCTATGCTATGGTGTCGCGAAACGATACGCGCAACCATGATAATCACTTCGCTGCTCGACACCGATCTGTATAAATTCAGCATGATGCAGGTGGTACTGCATCAGTTTCCCGCTGCACAGGTCGAGTACCGTTACAAGTGCCGCACCGCCGGGGCCGACCTGCGCCCCTATCTAGATGAAATCCGCGAAGAAGTGCACCAGCTGTGCCAGCTGCGCTTCACCCAGGACGAACTGGATTATCTGGGCGGCTTGCGTTTCATCAAAAGCGACTTTGTCGACTTCCTCGGCTTGTTCCACCTGCCCGAGCGCTGCATCCACATCAGCGAAGGCGACGCGCCCGGCGAGATCTCGATCGAAGTGAAAGGCCCGTGGCTGCACACGATCCTGTTCGAGATTCCCGTGCTGGCCATCGTCAACGAGGTCTATTTCCGCAACACGCGCAAGAATCCCGATTGGGAAGAAGGGCGTCAGCGCTTGCAGTCCAAGATGCACCTGGTGCTGGACGACCCCGCGCTGGCTGATTTCCGCGTGGCCGAGTACGGCACGCGCCGCCGCTTCTCGAAGGTCTGGCACCAGGAAGTGGTGTCCACCATGAAGGCCCAGATGGGCGAGCACTTCGCCGGCACCAGCAACGTGCTGTTGGCCAAGCAGCATGAAGTGCTGCCGCTGGGCACGATGGGCCACGAATACCTGCAAGCCTGCCAGGCGCTGGGCCCGCGCCTGCGCGATTCGCAAGTGTTTGCGCTGGAAGTCTGGGCCAAGGAATATCGCGGCGACCTGGGTATTGCGCTGTCGGACGTCTACGGCATGGACGCGTTCCTGCGCGACTTCGACATGTACTTCTGCAAGCTGTTCGACGGCGCCCGCCACGATTCCGGCGATCCTTTCGTCTGGGGCGAACGCCTGCTGGAGCACTACCGCAAGAACCGTGTGGACCCGCGCGCCAAGACCCTGGTGTTCTCGGATTCGCTGACCTTCCCACGCGCCATCGAACTGGCGCGCCAGTTTGCCGGCCGCTGCAAGGTGTCGTTCGGCATCGGCACCAACCTGACCAACGACCTGGGCCACGAGCCTTTGCAGATCGTCATGAAGATGGTCCGCTGCAACGGCCAGCCTGTGGCCAAGGTGTCGGACGCGCCCGAAAAAACCATGTGTGACGATCCCGCCTACCTGGCCTATTTGCGCCAGGTGTTCCAGCTGCCTCCCGCCTGAAAGCGGCTCGGGGTAAATTGCTGGTTTCTTGTTTTGATCCAACCCACCACTCGAATCCAAGGGGAATATTCATGAGCAGCATCAAGCGCTTTCACGTAGCCAAGCGCCTGTCGGACATGGCCGTGTACAACGGTGTCGCGTACCTGGCTGGCCAGGTGCCGGACGACGCCAAGCTGGACATCACCGGCCAGACCGAACAAGTGCTGGCCACGATCGATCGCCTGCTGGCTGAAGCCGGCACCGACAAGACCAAGATCCTGATGGCCCAGATCTACGTGGCCAACATCAAGGAATTCGATGGCATGAACAAGGCCTGGGACGCTTGGGTTGCCGACGGCAATTCGCCCCCGCGCGCCACGGTCGAAGCCCGCCTGGCCAATCCCGACTTCAAGGTCGAGATCATCGTGACGGCCGCTATCTAAGCGATCTAAGCGACATCGGTCCGCCAGCAAGAGCCCTTCGGCATGCCGAAGGGCTTTTTTATGTGCGCCGCTGCGCTCAGCCGCCCGTCAAAACCAGCGCCGCAAGCAGCCCGCCCAGGTCCTCGCAGCGGTCAAGATCCGCCTGGGGCACGACCTTGTCCGCCAGGATCTGCTGCGCCGACTGCGCGCCCAGGTTGACGATCAGCGCGGGCGCCACCGGCTTGAGCCGCCAGCCCGTGCAGATGCGCTCGACCTGCCGCGCCGCGCCCGTGCCGTCGCTGCCCGCACTGATCGCGCACGCGTAGGGCCGGCCCTGGATGCGGTCCAGCACCGCGTAGTAGTTGCGGTCAAAGCATTCTTTCATTTCGCCGCTGAGACTGGCCAGGTTTTCGGGCGCGCAGAACAAAAAGCCATGGCTGGCCAGGATGACGTCGGCGTCAACGTCGGCCGCGCGCCGCATTTCAATGTGCAGTTCTCCCGCCTGGTCCAGCTGCGTGGCCGCCGCCGCCGCGCCGCGCGCTGCCGCTTCGGCCATCTGCCGTGCGGCGCCGGTGCGCGAGTGCCAGGCGATCAGCAGCTGTTTCATGCGTAGCGCCCCAGCGTGTCCTGCCGGTAATACGCCCGCAGCAGCGCGTGCCATTCGGGTAGCGCCTGATGCAAGGGGGCGGGGTCGACAAAGAAATGTTCGGAGCTGACGGCGAAGAATTCGGCCTCGTCGGTGGCCGCGTAGGGGTCCAGCGGCAACTGGCCGTACCAGGCGTCCGCCTCTTCGCTTTCCGGGTCCACGTCGGGCGGGATGGCGGCTTCGACGGCTTCCAGCGCGGCAATGAAGCGGTCCAGGCTGTCGTCCAGCACGCGGCGCCACACCTGAGGTTTCAGGTCGGGGTGCGCGGACAGCGCCGGCATGCCGTCGGCCAGGCCCGAACGCAGGTCCAGCTTGTGGGCGAATTCGTGGATGATGACGTTGAAGCCGCCGTCAGAAAACTGCGTGTCTTCCCAGGACAGCACCAGCGGGCCGCCTTCCCAGGCTTCGCCTGCGGCGTCTTCGATGAATTCGTGCACCACGCCGTCTTCATCCTGGCGCGTGCGCGGGATACGGAAGCTGGCCGGATACACGATGATTTCGTCCCAGCCTTCGTACAGCTCGGGCGACAGGTTCAGGATGGGCAGGCTGGCTTGCGCCGCGATCGACAGGCGCATGAAGTCCGAGACTTCCAGGCCCTGCGCGCCGTTGATGGTTTTGCTGGCCAGCAGCCAGGCGGACCGCGCCAGCAATTGCGCGGTTTCGTCGGCGTTCAATGCCGCCAGGAACGGGTGGGCATCCAGCACCTGCCGCCACAGCTGCGGCGCGATGCGGGCTTGCATTTCGGCCACTTCCGAGGGGCGGGCGCCCCGGCCCTTGAGCCAGCGCAACATAAGCTTTGGTTCCTTGTATATGCCGGATATGGCAGGGGATTCAGCACGATCAAACGCTAGTGTAGAGTGTCGGGATATCAACCAACCCGTGCATTGCGCCAGTCATGTCCGCCCCGCCTGTTATCGACGCGCCTTCGCCTTTCGACGCTTCCTGGCGGCAGGAGGTAGGCGCGGGCCTGGACGCCGATGGCGTTGCGCTGATCGACCAGGCCGTGACCTGGGCCATCCCCCGATTTGAAGGCCAGCACGCCCTGACCGGCGAGCCGCTGGCCAGCCACGGCGCCGGCGTCGTGCGCATCCTGGCCGCGCTGCACACCGACGCCGCCACCCGCGCCGCCGCGCTGTTGGCCGCCTTGCCCACTGACTTGATGGCGCCCGCGCCCGCCTTGCGCAACGACCCGGTCGCGGCGGCGTTCGGCGCCGAAGTGGCGCGGCTGGTCCAGGGCACGCGCGCGCTGCTGCGCCTGGGCGTGGTGGCACGGCAAGCCAGCGATGCCGAAGCCGAAAGCGGCTCGCAAAAAGAAATGCAGCGCAAGATGCTGCTGGCCATGGCAGCCGATCTGCGCATTGTGCTGATGCGTCTGGCCTCGCGGCTGCGCACCTTGCGCTGGCATGCCGAAAGCAAGGCCCCATGCTCTACCGATTTTGCGCGCGAGACGCTGGACCTGTACGCCCCGCTGGCCAACCGCCTGGGCATCTGGCAAATCAAATGGGAAATGGAAGACCTGTCTTTCCGCTTCCTGGAGCCCGACCGCTACAAGCAGATTGCGCACCTGCTGGAAGAAAAGCGGGTTGAGCGCGAGGCCTTCATCGCCGGCGCCATCGACCGCCTGCAAACGGCGCTGACCAAGGCGGGCATCGATGCCGAAGTCAGCGGCCGGCCCAAGCATATCTACAGCATCTGGAACAAGATGCGCGTCAAGCGCCTGGACTTTGCCCAGATGTACGACCTGCGCGCGCTGCGCATCATCGTCGAGGACGTGCGCGCCTGCTATACGGCGCTGGGCTTGGTGCACGAGATGTGGACGCCGCTGTCCAACGAGTTCGATGACTACATCTCGCGGCCCAAGCCCAACGGCTACCGGTCGCTGCACACCGTGGTGGCCGATGACGACGGCCGGCCCTTTGAAGTGCAGATCCGCACGCGCGAAATGCACCAGTTCGCCGAATACGGCATGGCCGCGCACTGGCGCTACAAAGAAGCCGGCGCCAAGGGCGGGCAAGTGGCCGCGTCCAGCGAATACGATCGCCAATTGGCCTGGATGCGTCAGCTGCTAGCCTGGAACACCGATGTGGAAGGCGGCGGCCAGCCCGGGCAAGAGCCCGGCAAGCCCGACGCCGCCAAGGCGGAAACCGGCAAGCCCGCGTCCGGCAAACCCGGGTCCAGCAAGAACCGCAACCTGGTCAAACCGCCGGCCCACACCGACGAGCGCATCTACGTGTTGACCCCGCAGGCACGCGTGATCGAGCTGCCCGCCGGCGCTACGCCGGTGGACTTTGCCTATCACCTGCATACCGATCTGGGCCACCGCTGCCGCGGTGCACGCGTTGATGGCCAGATGGTGCCGTTGCAGACGCATTTGTCCACGGGCCAGACCGTCGAGATCATCTCCGCCAAGTCGGGCGGGCCGTCACGCGATTGGCTCAACCCGCAGCTGGGTTTTTTGGCCAGCCCGCGGGCGCGCGCCAAGGTTCGGATGTGGTTCAACGCCATTGAATTGCAGCAGCGCATTACGCAGGGCCAGGCACTGGTTGAAAAAGAACTGCAACGGCTGGGCAAGACGGCCGTCAACCTGGAACAACTGGCGCAGAACCTGGGCTTTGCCCGCGCCGATGACCTGTACGTGGCGGCGGCCAAGGAAGAATTCAGCCTGCGCCAGATCGACAGTGTGTTCCAGCAGCCGGCGCCTGCCACCGAACCGCAACCGGCCGCGCTGCGCCACGCCAGCGCGGGCAGCGCCGAGAAAAGCGGCAAGAGCGGCGTGTTGGTGGTGGGCGTGGGCTCGCTATTGACGCAATTGGCGCGTTGCTGCCGCCCCGCGCCGCCCGACGCCATCGCCGGCTTCGTGACGCGCGGTCGCGGCGTGTCCATCCACCGCTGCGACTGCCACAGCTACCTGGCGCTGGCCGCGCGTGAACCCGAACGCGTCATCGAGGTCGCCTGGGGCGAGACGTCGGACACCTTCTATCCCGTGGACATCAGCGTGCGCGCGCACGACCGTCCCGGCCTGTTGCGCGACCTGTCTGAAGTGTTCGCGCGCTTGCGCTTGAATGTGGTGGGCGTGAACACGCAAAGCAAGCAATCGCTGGCCCATATGGTGTTCACGGTAGAAGTGCGCGGGGGCGAATCGCTGTCCCGCGCGCTGGACGCCCTGGCCGAGGTGGCCGGCGTGTCCTCGGCGTCGCGCCGCTAGGACACCCCCCAAGGCCGGGCGGCCCTGGGGGGCGTGCTTTAGTGATCCAGCCGTTCGTGCGCGCGCTCGCGCATGAAGAACGAGGCGATCAGGCCCAGCGCCACGCCGAACATCACGTAGTAGGCCGGGGCCATCGGCGAACCGGTGGTCTTGATCAGCCAGGTCACGATGAACTGGGCGAAGCCGCCGAAGATCATCACGGCCACGTTGTAGGCCAGGGACAAGCCCACGGAACGCACGCGCGCCGGGAACAATTCCGCCATCACCGTGCTGAACACGCCAAAGAAGGCCGACACGAAGATGCAGACCACGATTTGCACGGTCAGCAGGCGACCGATCGACGGCGCATCCGACAGCCAGTAGTACAGCGGATACAGCACGATCAGGTAGCCGATCAGCGAACCGATCACCAGCGGGCGGCGGCCGATACGGTCGGACCAGGCGCCCATGAACGGCGTCATCAGCACCATCAGCGCGGCGCCAGCCATCTGCACCATGAAGGTGTCCTTCAGCGGCAGCTTCAGAATCTGGGTCGAATACGTGACCAGATACGTGAAGGTGATGTAGATGGACACGGTGGCGGTCACCACCAGGCCCACGCCGATCAGCGTTTCACGCGTGTGGGTCTTGACCATCTGGACCAGGCTCAGGCGCTGCACTTCACCGCGCGCGGCGGCCTGGCGGTCTTCTTCCTGCATCTGCTTGAAGACTTCGGTTTCGTCGATGTTCTTGCGGATATAGATCGCGATAGGAACAATGACCAGGCCGAAGGCAAACGGAATGCGCCAGGCCCAGGCCGCGATCTGCTCTTGCGTGAAGAACTCGGTGATCAGCGTGCCGCAGGCCGCGCCGATCAGCAGCGCCAGCATCTGGCCTGCCATTTGCCACGAGCCGTAGAAGCCGCGCTTGCCGTTGGGTGCCATTTCGATCAGCAAGGCCGTCGACGTGCCGAATTCGCCGCCCGCCGAGAAGCCCTGCAACAGGCGCGCGATCAGGATGAAGATCGGGGCCAGGATGCCGGCGGCGTGGTAGGTCGGGGCCACCGTGATCAGCGCAATCGACACGGCCATCAGCGAGGTCACCATCACCATGGCGGCCTTGCGGCCTTTCTTGTCGCCGTACATCCCCAGGATGATGCCGCCCACCGGGCGCATGAAGAAGCCGACGCCGAAGATGGCCGTGGTCATCAGGATGGCGTTCAGCTCACTGCCGGGCAGGTTGGGGTCGGTGGGGAAAAACAGCTTCGCGATAATCGGCGTCATGAACGCGAAGACCAGGAAGTCATACCATTCGAGGGCGTTGCCTATGACTGCGGCCACGATGTTGCGTGTGGGAACTGCTTTGTGCTGCACGGTTTCTCCTTGGGGGCGTAATTCAATCCGGCGACATTCTAGGCGCTTAACCGGTGAACGGTCGGCCCCACCGTCCAAGACGCGGGCGCTTCCTGGCTTTACACTTGTCGCTTTTCCCCCCAAAGAGAAGTGACATGAACGCGCGCACCTGGCTGGAAACGCTGGTGGGTTTCGATACCACCAGCCGCAATTCCAATCTTGCCCTGATCGAAACCGTCCGTGATTGGCTCAAGGGCCAGGGCGTGGACGCGTGGCTGGCGCACAACCCTGAGCGCACCAAGGCCAACCTGTTCGCCACCTTGCCGGCGCAAGACGGCAACCAGCAGGGCGGCATCGTCCTGTCGGGCCACACCGACGTGGTGCCCGTGGATGGCCAGGACTGGAGCACGGAACCGTTCAAGCTCGTTGAAAAAGACGGCCTTCTCTATGGGCGTGGCGCCTGCGACATGAAGGGTTTCATCGCCGGTTCGCTGGCGCTGGTGCCCGAATTCATGGCCATGCCGCGCAAAAAGCCGATCCACCTGGCGTTCTCGTACGACGAGGAAGTCGGTTGCGCCGGCGCGCCGTACATGCTGGCCGACCTGCACGAACGCGGCATCCGCCCCGAAGGCTGCGTGGTGGGTGAACCCACCGGCATGCAGGTGGTGGTGGCGCACAAGGGCATCAACCTGTTTCGCTGCAAGGTCCACGGCAAGGCCGCGCATTCGTCGCTGACCCCGCGCGGCTGCAACGCCATCGAATACGCCGCCCGCCTGATCTGCCGCATCCGCGACCTGGCAGACAGCTTCAAGGCCAACGGCCCGTACGACCAGTTCTACGACGTGCCGTTCTCCACGATGACCACCAACCAGATCCGGGGCGGCATCGCCGTCAACACCATCCCGGAATTGTGCGAATTCACCTACGAATTCCGCAACTTGCCGGGCATGCAACCCGACCAGATCCAGGCCGAAGTCGAGAAATACGTGCGTGATGAGCTCTTGCCGCGCATGCAGGCCGAATTTGACGGCGCTACCATCGAAATCGAGACGGGCGCCGCGGCCCCCGCGCTGGAGGCCTCCGAAGAAGCCGCCATTACCCAGCTGGTGCGGGCGCTGACCGAAGATCGCAGCACGCGCAAGGTGGCGTATGGCACCGAAGCGGGGCTGTTCCAGGGCATCGGCATCCCCACCGTGGTCTGCGGCCCGGGTCATATCGAGCAGGCCCACAAGCCCAACGAATTCGTGGCCTTCGACCAAATGGCGTCTTGCGAGACGTTCCTGCGTCGCCTGGGCCAGTCGCTGTAAGCGGGTGGCGGGCGGGGAGGGGACCGTTGCGCGGACCCCGGCCCCGGCCGGCTCAGGTAAAATGACGGGTTGCAAACCGGATTTGCGGCTGGCAGTGGCCTGTTGCGATACCGGGGGAGATGCTTGGTGAAACCTTACGACTTTCCGGATGCCCAGGGCCATTTTGGTCCCTATGGCGGTGTTTTCGTGGCGGAAACGCTGATGCACGCGCTCGACGAGCTGCGCGCGTCCTATGACCATTACCGTGTCGATCCCGCCTTCCTGGAAGAGTTCAACTACGAACTCAAGCACTTTGTCGGCCGGCCCAGCCCGATCTATCACGCCCGACGCTGGTCGGAAATGGTGGGCGGCGCGCAAATCTGGTTCAAGCGTGAAGACCTGAACCACACCGGCGCACACAAGATCAACAACTGCATCGGCCAGGCATTGCTGGCCAAGCGCATGGGCAAGCCGCGCGTCATCGCCGAAACCGGCGCCGGCCAGCACGGCGTGGCAACCGCCACGGTGGCCGCGCGCTACGGCATGGAATGCGTTGTCTACATGGGCAGCGAAGACATTCATCGCCAGGCGTCGAACGTCTACCGCATGAAGCTGCTGGGCGCCACGGTAGTGCCGGTTACGTCAGGTTCGCGCACGCTGAAAGACGCGCTGAACGAAGCCATGCGCGACTGGGTCACCAACATCGAAAACACGTTCTACATCATCGGCACGGTGGCGGGTCCCGACCCCTATCCCCGCATGGTGCGTGATTTCCAGACCGTGATCGGCAACGAATGTCTGACGCAGATGCCCGAAGCCATCGGCCGCCAGCCCGACTACGTCGTGGCAGCGGTGGGCGGCGGATCCAACGCCATGGGCATCTTCCACCCCTACATCCCCTACGAAAACGTGCGCCTTATCGGCGTCGAAGCGGCGGGCGAGGGCATGGACAGCGGCAAGCACGCCGCTTCGCTGGCAGCGGGGCAGGTGGGCGTGTTGCACGGCAACCGCACCTACGTCATGCAGAACGCCGACGGCCAGGTACAGGAAACGCATTCGGTCTCGGCCGGCCTGGACTACCCCGGCGTGGGTCCCGAGCACGCGTGGCTGAAGGACTCGGCCCGTGCGGAATACGTGGGGATCACCGACGATGAGGCCCTGAAGGCGTTCCATGACTGCTGCCGTATCGAAGGCATCATGCCGGCGCTGGAATCGTCCCACGCCATCGCCCAGGCCGTGAAGATGGCCGCCACGCTGCCGCGCGACGCCGTCATTCTGGTCAATTTGTCGGGCCGTGGCGACAAAGACATGCATACCGTCGCCGAACGTGCCGGTATCGAGCTCTAACACCATGACAACTCGCACTGATCGTATCGCGGCCGCGTTCGCGCGTACCGCCGAATCCGGCCGTTCGGCCGCGCTGATTCCCTACATCGCGGCCGGCGACCCGTCGCCCGCGGCTACGGTTGCCCTGATGCATGCGCTGGTGGAAGCCGGCGCCGACATCGTCGAACTGGGCGTACCGTTCTCCGACCCGATGGCCGACGGCCCCGTGATCCAGCGCGCCGCCGACCGCGCCATTGCGCAAGGCGTGGGTTTGGCCCGTGTGCTGGAACTGGTGGCCGAATTCCGTCAGCGCGATACCACCACGCCGGTGGTGCTGATGGGCTACGCCAACCCCATCGAACGCATGGGCCAGGCTGAATTTGCCGCCAACGCCGAACGCGCGGGTGTAGACGGCGTGCTTGTCGTGGACTATCCGCCTGAAGAGGTCATCGACTTCGCCGCCACCCTGGGCGCGCACGGCATTGCCCCCATTTTCCTGCTGGCGCCCACCTCCACCGAAGCGCGCATCCAGGCCGTCGCAAAAGTGGCGCGCGGCTATGTGTATTACGTGTCGCTCAAGGGCGTCACCGGCGCCGGGTCGCTCAATACCGAGGATGTGGCCGAACGCGTGGCCGTCATTCGCCGCCACATGGGCGACATTCCGGTTGGCGTGGGTTTCGGTATCCGCGACGCCGAAAGCGCGCAGCGCGTGGCTCGCGTGGCGGACGCCGTCGTCATCGGCAGCAAACTGATTGAAACGATGGAGCAGGCGGTGGCAAACGCCCCGGCTGCCCAGCAAACCAACGCTGCAGTCACCGCCGCCAGCGGCTGGCTGCGCACCATCCGGCTCGCGCTGGATCAAGTAAAACGAGACGACGCGTCGGCCTGAACGGCCGGACGCGCCCTCTAACGGGATGAAAAATCAATGAGCTGGATCGAAAAACTCCTGCCTCCTCGCATCAATAAAACCAGCGACAGCGGCGCCCGCCGCGTTCCCGAAGGCCTGTGGGTGAAATGCCCGTCGTGCGAATCGGTGCTGTACAGCGAAGACTTGGCGGCCAATCTGCACGTGTGCCCCAAGTGCGACCACCACATGCGTATCGGCGCTCGCGCGCGGATCGATTCGCTGCTGGATATGGAAGGCCGGGTTGAAATTGGCCAGAACACGCGGTCCGTGGATTCGCTGAAGTTCAAGGACACGCGCAAGTATCCCGAGCGCCTGCAAGAGGCCGTCAAGCAAACCGGTGAATCCGATGCGCTGGTGGTCATGAGCGGTTCGATTCGCGGTGTGCCGGCCACCTTGGCCTGCTTTGAATTTGAATTCATGGGCGGTTCGATGGGTTCGGTGGTGGGCGAGCGCTTCGCGCGCGGCGCCCAAGCCGCCCTGGACAACAAGACGCCGTTTATCTGTGTTGCCGCATCTGGCGGCGCGCGCATGCAGGAAAGCCTGCTGTCGCTGATGCAGATGGCCAAGACCAACGCCATGTTGACCCGCCTGTCGGCGGCCGGCCTGCCGTTTATCAGCGTACTGACCGACCCCACCATGGGCGGCGTGTCGGCCAGTTTTGCGTTCATGGGCGATGTGGTCATTGCCGAGCCCAAGGCGCTGATCGGCTTTGCCGGCCCGCGCGTGATCGAGCAGACCGTGCGCGAAAAGCTGCCGGAAGGCTTCCAGCGCTCGGAGTTCCTGCTGCAAAAGGGCGCGATCGATATGGTGGTGGACCGCCGCCAGCTGCGTGAGGAAATTGCGCGTCTGCTGGCGCTGCTGACCAACCAGCCGGCGGACGTCGTTACTGCCTGACGGGTAGTCGCAACAAATAATGCCGTCGAAAGCTCTCGCTTTCGACGGCATTTTCCGTTTGAGCCGCCACCGTTTTGTGACGCTGCTTACCGGATCTCGTATCGATTGTGACGGCGCTTTTCGGAACAGTGTTTTCCACGGCAAATTTGTTGCCTTATTGCTACAAGGCTCAAGCCATCCGACCCGTATTTTGCTATGTTGCCGGTTAGACCCAAATCTTCGGAGTTACCCCATGCTGTTGACTAACAAGAAACTGCTCGCAAGCCTCGTCGGTTTGGCAATGGCAGGCGCCGCCACGATGGCCAGCGCCCAATCGTCGGAAGGTACGCAGGGTGGCGTGAGCATGCATTACGGCATCGGCGACCATTACCAGCGCATTACCCTGAACTACGAAACGCCGTCGGTCTGGACGCATCAGTTCGGTGGCAACTGGGGTCGCCTTGACCTCACGCCCGAATTGGGCGCCTCGTACTGGTGGGCGGACGGCTCGCGTTCCCCGGGCCATGTGTGGCAGCTCAATGCTATCCCGATGTTCCGCTGGTGGACCGGCGAACGTTTCTACCTCGAAGCCGGTATCGGCGCGACGGTGTTTTCCAGCACGCGCTTCGCGGACGAAAACATCAGTACCGCCTTCCAGTTTGGCGACCACGTCGGCATGGGCTTTCTGCTGACGCCGAACAACCGCATCGGTGTGCGCTATTCGCACTTTTCGAACGCCAGCATCAAGCGCCCGAACCCCGGGCTGGATCTGGTGCAGTTGACCTACACGTACCAGTTCTAAGCCGCTTTCCGGCAAGACCATAAAACCCTCGTCACCGAGGGTTTTTTTTCGTCTGCTGATCATGGGTGTGGTGGCGACGGACGAAAAAAAGCCCCCGTCATGCGACGGAGGCTTTTTGGCGTGCCAGCGGCTTAGTGGCGCGTTTCGACTTGAACCAGGGGTTCGTTCGACACGGTGGCAACCGGCTTGCGCTCGCGGCCAAGGCGGGCCGGCGTATGCGCGGCGGCAATGCGCAGCTGGGTTTGAGCGTGGCGGTCCGGATCGGTTTCCACCCACTTCAAGCCAGCGGCGTTGACGACGTCATGCAAGGCCTGGGCCTTGGCCGACGGCGTGGCTGCCGGTACCACGATAGGCTGCGACACGGTGGGGGCTGGGGAGGCAGCCGGGGTTGCGGCAGCCGTCGCTGCGGCACCTGGTGCTGCGGCCGGGGCTTCGCGTTCGCCAACCGGAGCGGGCGCCGTCACGACGGGTTCCACCTCGGCGGCCTTCACCGGCGTTTCAGCCGGAGCTTGGGCCGGCTCAGCGGCCTGCACGGCAACCGGCTCGGTCACCGAAGCAGCCGTTTGTACGGGCTGGGCCACGGGCTCGGCGGCTTGTACGGCGGCGGGCTTGGTGGCCTCGACAGGAGCGTCCACAGCGGCGGCTTGGGCCGGAGCTTCAACCGGGGCCTGTGCCGCTGCTTGGACCGGGGCTTGAGCCGCGGCTTGGGCGCGTGCTTGGGTCTGCGTTTCCACCGGAGCCTGAACCGGCGCTTGAACCGGCGCCTGAGCCGGTGCTTCGACCTTGGCGGGCTGCGCTTCGACGGCTTGTGCTTCCGTCACCTTGGTGTCGACGGCCTGCGTCTGCACCGGCGCGGCGGAAGCGGTTTCTACCGGCGCTGCCTGGGCGGCGATGCCTTCAGCTTGATCGGCGATGTCGTCGTCGGAACCGTCGTCCAGTTGCTCGTCGCTACCGGCCAGACCTGCTTCGTCCTGGCTGCGGCGGCCACGGCGGCTGCGACGGCGGCGGCGCTTGCGCTCCGGATCGGCGGCGCCTTCAGCACCTTCGGCCAGGGGCATGCCATCGGCGGTTTGCTCGGCGGCGTCAGCGGCGTCCGTCGACGTTTCGGCGGCGGGCTTGGTGGTGTCGGGCAGGGCGGTCGCAACGGACTGCGCCAGCGCGGCCACCATGCTTTCCTGTTCGCTCATCGGCGCGTCGGATTGGCCTTCTTCGCGGCGGTTGCGGCCACGGCCACGGCGGCGGTTACGACCGGCGCCGGTATCGTCGCCATTGGCCAGTTCAGCCTGGTCGGGGCGGTTGGACGCCAAGACGGCTTGCGCCGCCTGGCCTTCGCGATCACCACGGCCTTCGCCGCGGTTGCTGCGATCGCCACGATCCTGGCGGTCACCGCGTTCGCCTTCGCCACGGCGGTTGCCACGGGCGTGGTGGCGGCTGCCTTCGCCGCCCTCGGCACCTTCACCGCGCGATTCGCCACGGCGATTGTTACGGTTGCGATCCGAGCCATGGCGTTCACCACGGCGTTCCTGGCCATCATGGCCGGCACGACCCTTGCCGCGACCGGAGGCGGCGCGCTTGGCGCTGTCTTCCTGGGCGGTGGGGGCAGGCTTGGCGGCTTCGGAGCCACCGGTCAGCCAGCCGACCAGGCGCTTGAACAAGCCGCCCAGGCCGCCCGTTGCGGCAGCCGGTGCGGCGGGCGCAACGGCGGGCGCGGCCGGCGTGGACGAGACCGGGGCCGGCTGCGAGGGCGTGATGCCCTTGACCAGAGCTTCCGGACGCGCCTTGATTTCGCTTTCGCGCGGTTGCCACGGCGCGTTCGTGGCGGGAGCTTCCACCAGTTCGAAACTGGTCTTCAGCTCTTCCAGGCGCGGGTCGTCATGGCGCAGGCGTTCGATGTGGTGATGCGGCGTTTCCAGATGCTTGTTCGGGATCAGCATCAGGTTGACCTTCAGGCGGGCTTCCATCTTGGTGATGTCGGCGCGCTTTTCATTCAGAAGGTAGGTGGCAACATCCACCGGCACCTGGGCGTGGACCGCCGCGGTGTTTTCCTTCATGGCTTCTTCTTGCAGCAGGCGCAGCACGTGCAGGGCGCTGGATTCCGCATCGCGGATCACGCCGGTGCCGTTGCAGCGCGGGCAGGTGATGTGCGAGCCTTCGTTCAGGGCCGGGCGCAGGCGCTGACGCGACAGTTCCATCAGGCCAAAGCGCGAAATCTTGCCCATCTGCACGCGGGCACGGTCGAAATGGAGAGCATCGCGCAGGCGCTGTTCGACGGCGCGCTGGTTCTTGCTGTCTTCCATGTCGATGAAGTCGATGACGATCAGGCCGCCCAGGTCGCGCAAGCGCAACTGGCGGGCCACTTCGTCGGCCGCTTCGGAGTTCGTGCGCAGCGCGGTTTCCTCGATGTCGGCGCCGCGCGTGGAGCGGGCCGAGTTCACGTCAACGGAAACCAGTGCTTCGGTGTGGTCGATCACGATGGCGCCGCCGGACGGCAGTTGCACCGTGCGCGAATACGCCGTTTCAATCTGGTGTTCGATCTGGAAGCGCGAGAACAGCGGGATGTCGTCGCGGTAGCGTTTGACGCGCTGGACGTTGTCCGGCATCACCACGCTCATGAAGGCGGTGGCCTGATCGGCGATCTCGTCGGTATCGATCAGGATTTCGCCGATTTCGGGCGAGAAATAATCGCGGATGGCCCGGATGACCAGGCTGGATTCCAGGTAGATCAGGATGGGCGCGGAGTTGTCGCGGGCAGCGCCGTCGATGGCGGTCCACAGCTGCAACAGGTAGGACAAGTCCCACTGGAGCTCTTCGACATTGCGGCCGATGCCGGCGGTACGGGCAATGATGCTCATGCCCTGGGGCAGCTCAAGCTGCTCCATCGTGTCGCGCAGTTCCTGGCGATCTTCGCCCTCGACGCGGCGCGAAACGCCACCGCCACGGGGGTTGTTGGGCATCAGGACCAGGTAGCGGCCAGCCAGCGAGATGAACGTGGTCAGGGCTGCGCCCTTGTTGCCGCGTTCTTCTTTTTCGACCTGAACGATCAGTTCCTGGCCTTCGCGCAGCGCATCCTGGATGCGGGCGCTACGGACATCGACGCCTTCCTTGAAGAAGCTGCGAGCAACTTCCTTGAAGGGCAGAAAGCCGTGACGGTCTTCACCGTAGTTGACGAAGCAAGCTTCCAGGCCGGGTTCGATCCGGGTAATGACACCTTTGTAGATGTTGCCTTTGCGTTGTTCGCGGCCGGCAGTCTCGATGTCGAGGTCGATGAGTTTTTGCCCATCAACGATAGCGACGCGTAATTCTTCCTGATGCGTCGCATTGAACAGCATGCGCTTCATGAGAGGGTTTCTCCGTTGTCATGACGCGCCGATATCGGCGCGTGACCTCGGGTCACTCGGGCTGCGGCTGAAGCGGGCAAGAAATGCGGACCGTACCTGGGCGGCGCCCAGGCGTATCCGCCGCGGGTCAGGCGGGCACGTCGTGCCGTGGGGCACGGGGTTCTGTCAGCAGGAGGGTCAGCTTCACTGAATGTGGTTTGACGGAAAAATTGCTGTGAACGGCAGTTGCGGTCGGATTGGTTGCCTACACGCAGCTGGTGCTTTAAATATGCGACGATTCTTGCAGTGCTTCAGAGCCGCTTGCGGCATGCAACGGACCTGCTGGGACAGCGGGCAAAGTGAATGCCACACCACTATCCGGCAGGGCGCGGTTGCGCCGGCGACCAAGAGACCCAGGGGTTGAATCAGCAGGCAGTACAATAGCGGCCCGCGCGCTCGACGGAGTTGCGTACTTGTTTGCATCTCTACGCCAGGCGGCTAGTTCAGCCCCTTAAGGCTGTCCCGATTATATGTCGCTTTCCGCAATGCGCAAAGAAACTTCCTCCCCCATATCCCCCTCTAAAGCCGCCCCCGCCGTCCGTATGGTGGAGGTCGATGGCGAACACGCCGGCCAGCGTCTGGACAACTTCCTGATGCGCTTGTGCAAGGGCGTGCCCAAGACCCACATCTACAAGGCCATCCGTGGCGGCGAGGTGCGCGTAAACAAGGGACGCATCTCGGTCGACTACCGCATCGTCGCCGGCGACATCGTCCGCATCCCGCCCTTGCGCTTGCCCGACCCGGGCAAGCCGCGCCCGGTGCCGGGCGCCGAGTTCCCCGTGGTGTTCGAAGACGACGCGCTGCTGGTGGTGGACAAACCCGCCGGCGTGGCGGTGCATGGGGGCAGCGGGGTGTCGTTCGGCGTGATCGAGCAACTGCGCGCCGCTCGGCCCGATGCCAAGTTCCTGGAACTGGTGCATCGCCTGGACCGCGAAACGTCCGGGCTGTTGATGGTGGCCAAGAAACGCAGCGCCTTGCTGGCGCTGCACGCGATGCTGCGCGAAGGCAAGGGCGACAAGCACTATCTGGCGCTGGTCCAGGGCGATTGGGTGAATGACCGCCAGCACATCAAGCTGGGCCTGTCCAAATGGACGACGCAATCCGGCGAGCGGCGCGTTAAGGTCGACCCCGACGGCCAGACCGCGCACACCATCATCACGCTCAAGCAGCGTTTCGGCGGTTACAGTCTGGTCGACGCGGAACTGCGCACCGGTCGTACGCATCAAATCCGGGTGCACCTGGCGGCCAGCGGCTTTCCCATTGTGGGTGATGACAAATACGGGCATGACGACGTGCGCGCGGAATTTTCGCGCATGGGTTTCGGTCGGATGTTCCTGCATGCTCATCAATTGACTCTGGCCCACCCGGTCACCGGCGAGCCCATGACCCTGACCGCCGAGCTGCCGCCCGCCTGCCAAAAAATACTGAAACAACTGGAGTCGGTCTGATTATGTCGTCGTATTCGCTGGTCGTTTTTGACTGGGATGGCACCCTGATGGATTCCACGCACAGCATCGTGGCCGCCATCCAGGGCGCTTGCCGGGACCTGGAATTGGCGGTGCCGTCGGCGTCCGAGGCTAGCTGGGTGATTGGTCTGTCCCTGGAAAGCGCGTTGCGTCGTGCCGTGCCGGAGCTGACGCAGGCGATGATGCCGCGCTTTCTTGAGCGCTACCGCACCCACTACCTGCTGCGCGACCCCGAACTGCGCCTGTTCGACGGCATTCCCGAACTGTTGCAGACCCTGGCCGACCAGAACGTGCGCTTGGCGGTGGCCACCGGCAAAAGCCGGGTCGGCCTGACCCGCGCGCTGGCGGCAACGGGCCTGGGTCCGCTGTTTGACGCCACGCGCACGGCGGACGAAACCTTCAGCAAGCCGCATCCCGCGATGTTGCACGAGCTCATGCAGGAGCTGGACGTGGACCCCGCTCGCGTGGTGATGGTGGGCGACACCTCGCATGATCTCCAGATGGCGGTCAATGCGGGCGTGCACGGCCTGGGCGTGACCTATGGCGCGCATACCGTGAAGGAACTTCAGGGTTGTGCGCCACAGGCGGTGCTCGATAGCGTGCCGCTGGTGCGTGAATGGCTGCTACCCCGGGTGTCGGCCGGCGCCTGATCCGGGAAAGATCGCACACGGGGCGCGCCGCCGCGGAATATCATGGGGCGGCGCAACGTCTATGACTTGTACCCGGCGGCTACGGCCGACGGTCGGTGAACCGGAGACCACGATGTTGATACGCAAGCCCCACGATATTGCCCCGTCCGAAATTACCGACGAAGCGGTCTGGCGTTCGCGCCGCGACCTCATGTTGCGCGCGGGGCTCACGGCCGCCGCCGTGGGGCTGCCCGGCTGGGCTGCGCGCAGCGCGTTCGCCCAAGACGCCGGCACACTGACCGGCAAGCCCAACGGGTCGCTTAGCGTCATGGACAAGCAGACATCGCTTGCCGACATCACGTCCTACAACAACTACTACGAATTCGGCGTCGACAAGGGCGACCCTGCCGCCAATGCCGGCAAGCTGAAGACGCGTCCGTGGACGGTCAGCGTCGAAGGCGAGGTGGGCAAGCCGCGTACATTCTCCATCGACGATCTGCTCAAGCTGGCGCCCATGGAAGAACGGGTCTATCGGCTGCGCTGTGTCGAAGGCTGGTCGATGGTGATTCCGTGGGTGGGCTATTCGGTGTCCGAGTTGCTCAAGCAGGTGGAACCCACCGGCAATGCCAAATACGTGGAATTCGTCACGGCAGTGCAGCGCGAGAACATGCCCGGCGTGCGCGCCGCGATCCTGGAATGGCCCTACGTCGAGGCGTTGCGCATCGACGAGGCCATGAACCCCCTGGCCATGCTGGTGTTTGGCGTCTACGGCAAGGTGCTGCCGAACCAGAACGGCGCGCCGCTGCGCCTGGCCGTGCCCTGGAAGTATGGATTCAAGTCGGCCAAATCGCTGGTCAAGATCCGTCTGGTGGAAAAGATGCCGGAATCTTCCTGGATCAAGGCGGCGCCCCAGGAATACGGGTTCTACGCCAACGTGAACCCGAACGTACCGCATCCGCGCTGGAGTCAGGCAACCGAGCGCCGCATCGGCGAAGACGGCCTGTTCAGCCCCAAGCGCAAGACGCTGATGTTCAACGGCTATGGCGAACAGGTGGCATCGCTTTATCAGGGCATGGACCTGAAGGCGAATTACTGAATAACGCCATGTCCGAGGTTTCCTCCCGGCGCGCCGCCGCACCGCCCGCCAAGACGCAGCTTTCCGCCAAGACTGTCGGGCGCTTCAAGCCGGTCCTGTTCCTGCTGGGCCTGGCGCCGTTCGCGCGCTGGGTGTGGCTGGGCATGGATAACGGGCTGACCGCCAACCCGGTCGAATTCCTGACTCGTTCGTCCGGTACCTGGACGCTTGTCTGCCTGCTGGTGACGCTGTCGATCACGCCGCTGCGTCGCCTGACGGGGCAGCCCGCCTTGGTGCGCGTGCGCCGCATGTGCGGCCTGTTCGCGTTTTTTTACGGCGCCATGCATTTCATGGCCTGGGTCTGGTGGGACCGAGGGCTGGACCCCGCGGCAATGTTGCAGGATATCGGCGAACGTCCCTTCATCACCGTGGGTTTCGTAGCGTTCGTGCTGATGACCGCGCTGGCGGCCACGTCCACCCAGTGGGCGATGCGCCGTCTGGGCAAACGCTGGCAGCAATTGCACCGCGCCATTTATGCGATCGGCCTGCTGGCGGTGTTGCATTACTGGTGGCACAAGGCGGGCAAGAATGACCTGACTCAGCCGGCCTTGTACGCCGCCGTGCTGGCGCTGCTGCTAGGCTGGCGCATCGTGGCGTGGTGGCGCCGCCGCGCGCGTTGACGCGCCTACAGCATTGCAAACATGATCGAGGCGGTTTCGAGGTCTGGCTGGCCGTCGTGCAAGCTGGGCCGGTAGTGCATCTGGAATGCGGCCAGCGTATTGATCGTGGCGGCGTCCAGCTTGCCGTCCTGCCCGCAGGCGTAGCCCAGCCGTTGCAACTGCTGCTGAAACCATGCCACGTCGGGCAAGCCTTGGGCCTGCAACCGAGCCAGGTGCTGGGCCGCGCCGGCCTCGTCGTACCAGCGGCCGATACCGGCCGCCGCCAGGGCCTTCCAAGGGAACAGTGGGCCGGGATCGACCTTGCGCTGCGGCGCGATGTCGCTATGCCCCACGACGTTTTCGGGCGCTACACCGTGGCGTTGGATCAGATCGCGCAGCAGGATCGTCAGCGCCCGCACCTGACGGTCGTTGTAGGCGTGCCAGACGGGTTTGCCGTCGGTGCCTTCGGTCCAGCCCGGGTTGACGATTTCGATACCGATCGACGTGCTGTTCATGGCGATATTGCCGTACCAGGAGCTGGCCCCGGCGTGCCATGCGGCACGATTTTCATCCACCAGCCGATAGGCGCGCCCGGCGTCGTTGATCAGGTAGTGCGAACTGACCTTGCCCTGCGATAGCAGCTTGAGCGAGGTGGCGTCGTCGACCGTGGTGTAGTGCAGAACGATGCTGCGTACGCGGCTGGCCTGGCCGACGGCGGTGATGGATGTGTCCAGGTCCAGGCCGGCCGGGCCACGCGCGGCGCAGCCGGCTAGCACTGCCGTCGCCAGCAGGGTGGTGATAAGGCGAAACATGAGTCAGCGGGCCAGATAGAGGAAAAGCGTGGGCAACTTGTCGAGTTGGGGCGCCGGCAGTTTCTTCCAGTCGGCCACGGTGTGCGTGACCACCCATTCGTCCGCGGTGGTGACCGAACGGGCCACGCACAGCTTGGTATCGCCTTTCAGCGCGGCCAGCAGGGTGGAGAACATGGCCGCGTTGCGATAGGGGGTTTCGATCAGCAACTGCGTCTGGTTGTGCTTGGCGGAATGCTGCTCCCAGGCTTTCAACTGCTTGGCGCGCTCGGCCGGGTCCACCGGGGCGTACCCGTGGAAGGCAAAGCGCTGCCCGTCCAGTCCACTGGCCATCAGACCCAGCAGGATGGACGACGGGCCCACCCACGGTTTGACCGTGATGCCCAGGCGGTGCGCAGCGTCCACGACTTTTGCGCCAGGGTCCGCCACGGCAGGACAGCCGGCTTCGGACACCAAGCCGATTTCGGCGCCGTGCTTGACCGGCGCCAACCAGGCGTTGATCTGCCCGACGTCAATTTTGTCCGTCAGAGTGTGAATCGTGATTTCCTGAAGCGGGCGGGTTGTGCCGATCAGTTTGAGAAAGGCGCGTGCCGTCTTGGCATTTTCGGCGATGTAGGTGTCCAGGCGTCCGGCCAGCGCACGCACGTCGGCGGGCAACCAGCGTTCGGGCGGGGCATCGCCCAGGCCCACGGGAATCAGGTGCAGGGCGCCGCTCATGCCGGCCCGCCCGGTGCGTCCAGCGGATCCAGGCCAAACCGCGCCAGCATGCGCGTCAGCGCGATCAGCGGCAGCCCGATAATGGCGGTCGGGTCATCGCTCTGGATGCTTTCCATTAGTGCAATACCCAGGCTTTCCGCCTTGGCGCTGCCTGCGGTATCGTAGGGTTCTTCGGCGCGCAGATAGGCGTCGATGGCGCGTTCTGACAGCTGGCGAAAGTGGCAACGCGTGACGATGTCGGCTTGCTCGATGCGCTGGCCGTCCGTAACCGCCAGCGCGCTATGAAATTCCACGATCTGGCCCGACAGGGCCCGCAATTGCGCCTGGGCGCGCGGGAAGTTGCCCGGTTTTCCGATAGGCTGGCCGTCGATGGTCGCCACCTGATCCGACCCGATAACGATGCTGCCCGGATGGTTCGCCGCCACGGCCATGGCCTTGGCCACCGACAGCCGCAAGGCCAGCGCGTCGGGCGTTTCGCCGGGTTGTGGCGTTTCGTCCACATCGGGAGAAACGGCGGTAAAGGGCAGGCGCAGGCGCGATAGCAATTCTTTGCGGTACGGCGAGCTGGAAGCGAGGATCAGGCTAGGCTTTGAAGGCATGCGGTATTTGACGTTAAAGCGTAAGTCGCAGTATTATCTAACGTTTTGCGGGATTTTTGCAGCGCGAAGGCGAAAGCTTTAAGCCTCTGAGTGCAGTGGCCTTAGTGCGGTGGAATCTCGCAAATGCAAAGGATTTGATCATCAAGCGCATCGATGCATTCGCATTTGCCCATAGCGGCAAGCAAGCGCAAGGCACCATACCTCTTGTGCGGTTTACGCGCGCGGTTGAAGGGTTACCCGAACAACCGCCGGGCGATGCCGGGCTTGTGACGTGGTCCGTGCGCGGTGAGATTGGCAAGTCAGGGCTGTTGCTTGGCCGGCCGCTTCTGCATGTTCACGTGCAGGCGAATCCGGTGCTGGTATGCCAACGGTGCAATGCACCGTTCGTGTATCCGGTCGATAGCGAAGTCCTCTTGCAGCTGGTTAAGTCTGAAGCCGACCTTGACGATGGTTTTACCAACGGTGATGTTACCGACGGTCATTCCGCCGGCAGCGACGACGAAGACGAAGAAGGAAATGGTTTTGTGTCCAACCAACCCGAAAAGGTGGTGGGTTCACATCATTTTGATCTGCTGGCCCAGGTCGAAGATGAGCTCATTCTGAGCGTTCCGTATGTGCCCAAGCATGATGTATGCCCGGGCGCGCAGGCCAAAGTCAGCGAAGTTCCTGAAGAACCCGCTGTCAAGCGTCCGTCGCCGTTTGCGGTGCTGGAACAACTGAAGCACAAAGATTGAGATCAACATCGGGCCGCATCGCGTACAATGCGCCCCGTTTCTAGGAGTCATCATGGCCGTTCAACAAAACAAGAAGTCCCCCTCCAAGCGCGGTATGCACCGTTCGCACGATTTTCTGGTTGCTCCGTCGACCGCCATCGAGCCGAACACCGGTGAAACGCACCTGCGCCACCACATCAGCCCCAATGGCTTCTATCGTGGCCGCAAGGTCCTGAAGACCAAGGCCGACGAATAAGGCCCCCGGGCCGAACTCGTACTCGGACCAATTCGGCTGAACGCTGATACCTGGCACCCGTGATACGCATCGCCATAGACTGTATGGGCGGAGACTTCGGTCTGCCCGTCACGATTCCGGCTGCGATCGAGTTCGCCCGGCAATTTCCGGATACCCGGCTATTGCTGGTCGGGCTTCCCGACGCCATCGAAGCGGCGCTCTCCGAGCACCGCGACGTTGCGCGCGATCGTATGGAAATCGTGGCGGCTTCTGAAGTCGTCACCATGGACGACCCGGTCGAGGTCGCCCTGCGCCGCAAAAAAGACTCCTCCATGCGCCTGGCCGCCCAGTCCGTCAAGGACGGGCGCGCCGACGCCTGCGTTTCCGCGGGCAACACCGGCGCATGGATGGCCATTTCACGCTACGTGCTCAAGACGCTGGACGGCATTGACCGGCCCGCTATCGCCACGTCCATTCCCAACCAGACGGGCCGCGCCACCACGGTGCTGGACCTGGGGGCGAATGTGGACTGCACGGCCGAGCACCTACTGCAATTCGCCATCATGGGCGCCGCGCTGTCACAAGCCGTCGACCACCGTGAAAGCCCGACCGTGGGCTTGCTCAACATCGGCGAAGAAGTCATCAAGGGCAACGAAGTCGTCAAGGAAGCCGCCGAGCTTCTGCGCGGCAGCCCGCTGAATTTCTACGGCAACGTGGAAGGCAACGATATCTTCAAGGGCACGGTCGACGTCGTCGTCTGCGACGGCTTTGTCGGCAACGTCGTGCTCAAGTCCGTCGAAGGGCTTGCGAAGATGCTGTCCAGCATCATCCACGAAGAATTCAAACGCAATATCTTCACGTTGCTGGCCGGCGCCATCGCCAAGCCGGTGCTGAACCGTTTGCGCAACCGCGTCGACAACCGCCGCTATAACGGCGCCGCGTTGTTGGGTTTGCGCGGCGTGGTCATCAAGAGCCACGGTTCGGCGGATGTCTACGCCTACGGATTTGCGTTGCAACGAGCCCGCGAAGCCGTAGTGAGTAAACTGCTGGAGCGCACCGCTCAGACGGTCGCTCAGATTACCAAGCGCGTTCAGTCGGAAGAGGGCGCCGCAACGCCTCCCGCGAACGTGGCTGGGGACACCGCTTGATGGATACCGCAATGAAATATTCCGCGATCGCGGGCACCGGCAGCTTCTTGCCGGAACGCGTGGTTTCGAATGACGAACTGGCAGCGGAACTGGCGACGCGCGACATCGCCACGTCTGACGAATGGATCGTCGAGCGCACCGGCATCCGCCAGCGCCATCTTGCCGAGCGTGGCGTCACGACCAGCCAGCTCGCCACGGAAGCATCGCGCCGCGCGCTGGCCGATGCGGGCGTGGACGCCTCCGAGGTCGACCTCATCATCGTCGCCACCTCCACCCCCGATTTCGTGTTTCCCAGCACGGCCTGCCTCGTGCAAGCCAACCTGGGCGCCAAGGGGTCGGCGGCATTCGACGTCCAGGCCGTGTGCAGCGGCTTCGTCTACGCGCTGACCACCGCTGACAGCTTCGTGCGCGCCGGCCGCGCCCGTTGCGCGCTGGTGATCGGCGCCGAAGTGTTTTCGCGCATTCTTGACTGGAACGACCGCAGCACGTGCGTGTTGTTCGGCGACGGCGCGGGCGCCGTGGTGCTCAAGGCGTCCGACGAACCCGGCATCATGGCCGCGCAGTTGCATGCCGACGGCAGCCAGATGAAGATCCTCAGCGCTGCGGGCAACGTAGCCTATGGCGACGTCACCGGCGACCCGTTCCTGCGCATGGACGGGCAAGCGGTGTTCAAGCAGGCCGTCACCGTGCTGGATCGCTCGGCGCGCGACACCTGCGCCGAAGCCGGCATCGAGGTCGCCGACGTCGACTGGCTGATTCCTCACCAGGCCAACGTGCGCATCTTGAACTTCCTGGCGCGCAAGCTTGCCGTGCCGGTCGAGAAAGTCGTCATTACCGTTGATAGCCACGCCAACACCTCCGCGGCCAGCGTGCCGCTGGCACTGGATGCCGCGCGCCGCGATGGCCGCGTCAAGCCCGGCCAGCTCATCCTGATGCAAGGCGTGGGCGGCGGATTCACCTGGGGCTCGGTACTCGCTCGCATGTAAGTGCGCGTCCCGGCGGATGGCGCATCGCGCGCCGCCGCCGCGAGGGCACGCCTGACATCCCACACAGATACTGAATCAATCCAACCGGTCAATCATGAAAATTGCTTTTGTCTTTCCCGGCCAAGGGTCGCAAGCTGTCGGCATGCTGGATGCCTGGTCGGGCGTCGCTGCCGTCACGGATACCGTGGCGCGTGCTTCTGAAGCGCTGGGCCAGGACCTGGGCGCGTTGATCGCGCAGGGCCCGGTGGAACAGCTGAATCTGACGACGAACACGCAGCCCGCCATGTTGACGGCCGGCGTGGCGTTCTACGCTGCCTGGACCGCTGCTGGCGGTCGCAAGCCGGACGTCGTCGCCGGCCACAGCCTGGGCGAATATGCCGCGCTGACCGCCGCCGGTTCGCTGGCGCTTGAAGACGCCGTGCGCCTGGTGCGCGTGCGCGCCGACGCCATGCAGGCCGCCGTGCCGGTCGGTACCGGCGCCATGGCCGCCATCCTGGGCCTGGACGATGACGCGGTGCGCAATGCCTGCGCTGCCGCGGCCCAGGGCGAAGTGGTCGAAGCCGTCAATTTCAACGCGCCCGCGCAAGTCGTGATCGCCGGCCACAAGGCCGCTGTCGAACGCGCCTGCGAACTGGCCAAGGCAGCCGGCGCCAAGCGCGCGCTGTTGCTGCCGGTGTCCGCGCCTTTCCATTCCAGCCTGCTCAAGCCCGCCGCCGACGTGTTGGCCGGCGCATTGGCGAATGCCGCCGTGTCCGCGCCGCAGATCCAGGTCATCAACAACGTTGACGTGGCCTCGCCCACGGAACCTGGCGCGATCCGCGATGCGCTGGTGCGTCAGGCATGGCACCCTGTGCGCTGGGTGGAAACCCTGCGCGCCATGAAGGCGCAAGGCGTCACGCACGTTATCGAATGCGGTCCCGGCAAGGTGCTGGCCGGACTGACCAAGCGTATCGACCCCGAACTTACCGGCCTGGCCATTACCGATCCTGCTTCACTTGAAGCCGCGTTGGCCGTCGTTAACGGAAATTAAAGACATGGACAACTCGATCGAACTGCAAGGCAAGATCGCGCTGGTGACCGGCGCCACGCGCGGGATCGGCCGCGCCATTGCCCAGGAATTGGCCTCGCGCGGCGCAACCGTCGTTGGAACCGCCACCACGGAATCCGGCGCGGCCGCCATCACCGAAGCCTTGGCGCCCCTGGGCGGCCGTGGCGTGGTGCTGAACGTAACCGACGCCGAAGCCTGCGACGCGCTGATTGACGCGCTGGGCAAGGACGGCGGTGGCCCGCACATCCTCGTCAACAACGCCGGCATTACCCGCGATACGTTGGCGATGCGCATGAAAGACGACGACTGGTCGGCTGTGCTGGACACCAACCTGACCTCCGTTTTTCGCCTGTCGCGCGCCGTGATGCGCAGCATGATGAAAGCCCGCTGGGGACGCATCATCAACGTCACCTCGGTCGTCGGTTCCAGCGGAAATGCGGGCCAGGCCAACTACGCCGCCGCGAAGGCCGGCGTGTCGGGCATGTCACGTGCCCTGGCTCGTGAGTTGGGTAGCCGCAACATCACCGTGAACTGCGTCGCGCCGGGTTTCATCGACACCGACATGACGCGCGCGCTGGCCGAGAGCCAGACCACGGCGCTGCTGCAACAGATTCCGCTGGGCCGTTTGGGCTCGCCCGAAGACATCGCCCATGCGGTGGCCTTTTTGTCCGGGCCGCAAGCGGGTTACATTACCGGCACCACCCTGCACGTCAACGGCGGGATGTACATGCAATAAATCACGAATTGCGCACCAGGCGGCTCAGGCCGTCGCGCAGTTCAACCGGAAACGCCGCATACCGATATTCCTGTGCCTGCGGGCGACAGAACCAGTGCGCGGTGTTATTTTTGTCACGGCCAGGCGTTGCTTTCCTCTACGCTTGGCTATAATTCGCGGGATTTTTCCCAATTGGAGATCTGCATGGAAAGCATCGAACAGCGCGTCAAGAAGATCGTCGCTGAACAACTTGGCGTTAACGAAGCCGAGATCAAGAACGAATCCTCCTTCCTTGACGACCTCGGTGCCGATTCGCTCGACATGGTCGAACTGGTCATGGCGCTCGAAGACGAATTCGAGACCGAGATCCCCGACGAAGAGGCCGAAAAGATCACGACCGTGCAACAAGCGATTGACTACATCAATTCGCACGGTAAGCAGTAAGCTCAACCTATATCGTTCCGGTTGCCCGACATTCGGGGCCAGCCGGGAAACGGGGCGGTTTCAGGAATTTGCCGTGTGGTCCGCGTGCGGGAAGGGCGTTGTAATGCCCGACCCGCTTTCGCGCGGGCCACACGTGCAGCGCATCCCGAAAGCCGCCTTTCTTTTGTCTGTTTGAGGAGTCATCCGTGAAGCGACGTGTCGTCATCACCGGCCTGGGTATTGTTTCTCCCGTTGGAAACGACCTGACCACCGCTTGGGACAATATCGTCAACGGACGTTCTGGCATCAGCCGCATCACCCGTTTCGATCCCTCGGCCATCACCACGCACATTGCTGGCGAAGTCAAAGACTTCGACATCAGCACCTATATCTCAAGCAAAGAAGCCCGCCAGATGGATACGTTCATCCATTACGGCCTGGCCGCGGGGATGCAGGCATGGCGTGATTGCGGTTTGGAAGTCACCGAAGCCAATGCCGAGCGCATTGGTGTCATCGTGGGTTCCGGCATCGGCGGTTTGCCGCGCATTGAAGAAACCCAGGTCGAATACATGGCCAAGGGTCCGCGGCGCATCTCGCCGTTCTTCGTGCCGGGTTCGCTGATCAACCTGATCTCCGGTCATTTGTCCATTGCCTATGGCATGAAGGGTCCCAGCTATGCCGTCGTTTCGGCCTGCACGACCGGTCTGCATTGCATCGGCGACGCAGCGCGCCTGATCGAATACGGCGACGCGGACGTCATGGTTGCTGGCGGTGCGGAATCGACCGTGTCGCCGCTGGGTATCGGCGGTTTTGCCGCCATGCGCGCCTTGTCGACCCGTAACGATGACCCGGAAACGGCATCGCGTCCCTGGGACCGCGACCGCGACGGATTCGTGCTGGGCGAGGGTGCCGGCGTTCTGGTCCTTGAAGAGTACGAGCATGCCAAGAAGCGCGGCGCGCGCATCTATGGCGAATTCGCCGGATACGGCATGAGCTCGGACGCGCACCACATCACGGCTCCGGACAAAGACGGCCCGCGTCGCGGCGTTATCAACGCGCTGCGCAACGGCGGCTTGAACGCTGACGACATCCAGTATGTCAACGCGCACGGCACGTCGACTCCCCTGGGCGACAAGAACGAAACCGACGCGCTGAAGCTGGCGTTCGGCGATCACGCCAAGAAATTGGTGGTGAATTCGACCAAGTCCATGACGGGCCACCTGTTGGGCGCGGCTGGCGGCATCGAAGCCGTGTTCACGACCTTGGCCGTGTACAACCAGGTTTCTCCTCCCACGATCAACATCTTCAATCAAGATCCGGAATGCGATCTGGATTACTGCGCGAACGAAGCGCGGCAGATGAAGATCGACATCGGCCTGTCCAACTCGTTCGGCTTCGGCGGCACCAACGGCTCGATGGCCGTTCGCCGGGTCTGATTTGGAAGGCTCCGAGGCAGGGCGCTGGTCATTTCGGGTGCCCGTCGGGCGGCCGGCCAATGGCCACGTCCTGTGCGCGGTGGCCGGCGCCGCCGCTGCGGCTTGCGCGTCGGTAGCAGCGCTTTGGCTAGGCATGGGCGGCTGGGCATTCGTTGCGCTGCTGCTTGTGCCGGCCGGGCTGTTACACTCGGCACGGAGCGGCCTGTCCCCGGTATCGGCATTACGTACGGCAACCGGGGCAGGGCGTTGGCAGGTGCGCCAGCCGCAAGGCTGGCAAGACGCGCGGTTGCTGGATCAGCAGCGCGGCCCCCGCTGGCTTACGCTCACTTTGCAGCTTTTGCCCACCGGGAGTACGGTCTTTACAAATAGCACAATCACCCTCACCGTCTGGCAGCGGACGTTGCAACCCGAGTCCTGGCGGCGGTTATGCCTGCTGACGGGCACGGCGCAACGAGCGCGGCAGGCGGCACGCCCGCAGGAGGCGTCATGAGCGAACGCGAAGTCGACGCGGAGTTGGTCGCGCGCGTTCAACGAGGCGATAAAAAGGCGTTTGATCTACTGGTGCTGAAGTACCAGCGCAAGATCCTGCGCCTGCTGGCCCGGATGATCCGCGACCCATCGGAAATCGAAGACGTGGCCCAGGAAGCTTTCATCAAAGCGTACCGAGCCTTGCCCCAGTTCCGGGGCGACAGCGCCTTCTACACCTGGTTGTATCGTATCGCCATCAACACGGCGCGCAACTGGCTGGCCTCGCAAGGCCGGCGCCCCAGCGCCCCCAATGCGATAGAAACGGAAGACGGTGAAACTTTTAACGAAACCGACAACCTAACCGATATAAGCACGCCGGAATCCATGGTCGCCAGCCGCGAAATCGCCGAGACGGTGAACGCGGCAATCGAGGAATTGCCCGAAGAATTGCGCACCGCAATTGTCCTGCGTGAAATCGAAGGTATGAGTTACGAAGACATCGCCCAGAGCATGGACTGCCCTATTGGTACGGTGCGCTCCCGCATTTTTCGTGCGCGCGAGGCCATTGCAACCAAATTGCGTCCATTGCTTGGCACCGATGCCGAGCGTCGCTGGTAAGGAGTGGCAGTCATGCAAACAGCAGCCAAGTCCGTTGAAATCGCCGAGGCCTCCTGGGAGGAATCGGTTTCCGCCTGGATGGACGGAGAAGATTCCGACGATATTCTTCCCAGTCTGTTGTCCAAGGAAGGACGTCAGACCTGGGACACCTATCATTTGATCGGTGATTCCCTGCGCAATGCCGATCTGGCATTGACCCCTAGCGCCGCGTTCCAATCGCGATTGGCGCGCGCGCTGGACGCGGAGCTGCCGATTGTGGCGGCGCCCCGGCGCCGCTCGCCGTTGCGGGTCGGCCTGTCGGGCCTGGCCGTGGCGGCCGCGGTTGCCACGGTTGCCTGGGTGGCACAGCCTTACCTGACTGGCACGCCGGCAACGGAAGTGCGTGTGCTGGCCGATGCCAGCGGCACGCCCGCTTCCGCCACCGCCGCCGATGACGCCGGCCTGCGCGACTACCTTGAGGCCCATCGCCAGATGGCGGGCCCCAGCGCGGTGCGTCAAGTGTCGTTCGACGTCGGAGCAGGACGTTGATGGCGATAGCGTTACCGACACGTTGGCCGCGCGCAGGTTCCTGGCATGCCCATCGCGCGGGATGGTTCGCCGCTACGCTTCTGACCGCTTTCCTGTCCGCCCATGAGCCGGCGCGCGCCGCCGATGCGGCCCCGGCCACGGACGATGTGGTCCAACTGCTGACCCGCATTCAGCAGGCCGCGCGCAAGCAGGATTACGCGGGCGTCTTCATGTATCAGCAAGGCGAGATGATTCAGTCATCGCGCCTGGTGCATGTGCTGGACGGCACCGGCGAGCGCGAGCGCCTTGAGATCCTGGATGGCCAGCCGCGCGAATACCTGCGGCACAACGACGACGTGCAATGCCTGATCCCGGAACGCAAGACCGTGCTGATCGAGCGCCGTCGTGGCGACCGGTTTCCCGGCCTGCTGCTGGGCGACCCGGCCAATCTTTCCGAACACTACAAAATCCGTACCGAGTCCAAGCTGCATCGGGTGGCAGGCCGTGAATGCCGCCTGATCACGATCGAACCGCTGGACAAGCTGCGTTATGGCTACCGCCTGTGCGCTGACGTTGAAACGAATTTGCTGCTGAAGGCGCAAACGCTCAACGCCGCCCGGGGTGTGGTTGAGCAGGTCTCGTTCACGTCGCTGCGCCTGGGTTCCGAAGTGGATCCGCAACAGCTCAGTTCCCGCTGGAGCACGCGCGACTGGAAGGTGCTGGAACCCTCGATGACCCCAGTGGACCTGATGGCCCAGGGGTGGCGCATTCCGGCGCCCAAGGGCTTCAAGGTCATCATGCAGGTGGCGCGATCAATGGGCCGCGGCGCAACGGTCAGCCAGATGGTGCTGTCCGATGGCCTGGCCGCCATCTCGGTGTTTATCGAACCTTATGACAGTGAGCGCGGGCATCATCCCCCGCCGGGCCCCGCGCAGCGTGGCTCTATCACGGTGTATGGCACGCGCATTGCTGATTTCTGGCTGACGGCCGTGGGCGAGGTGCCCGTGGCCACGCTTGAACAGCTGGCGCAAGCGACCGAATACGTGCCGACCGCGGCAACGGCCGCACCGCCGGCCGGCACCCCCAAGTGACGCACGCCACAGCCACAAGCAGCAAGCAGCAACTTCGGAGTAATTTATGAAAGCAATGACGGTGTCGAACGCTTTTTTCCGGCGCTTTGTGGTGGCCGTGGCGGCGGGCGTATTCATGTCCACGGCCTACGTGCCCGTTGCGACGGCGCAGACCCCGACGGTCGCGCTGCCCGACTTCACGGGCATTGTTGAAAAAGCGGACCCCGCGGTCGTGAACATCCGCACGACCGCCACGGTGCCCGTGCGCGGCCCCGGTCCGGGCGGCGGCAGTGATCCGTACGAATTGTTCCGCTGGTTCTTCGGGCCAGACCTGCAGCCGCCGGGCGGTGGGCAATCGCCCATGCCGCGCCAGCGTCCGCAGCCGCCCCAGCCTGAAGAGCGCACCGTGCCGCGTGGCGTGGGCTCCGGCTTTTTCATTTCGACCGACGGCTATATCCTGACCAACAACCACGTGGTGGTTGACGCCACCGACATCTACGTCACGCTGACCGACGGCCGCGAATTCAAGGCCAAGGTGATCGGTACCGACGAACGCACCGACGTGGCGCTCATCAAGATCGAAGCCAAGGACATGATTCCGCTGGTCATTGGCGACCCCAAGAAATTGAAGAAGGGCCAATGGGTGCTGGCGATCGGCTCGCCGTTCGGCCTGGATTCCACCGTGACCTCCGGCATCGTCAGCGCAATCGGCCGCGATACCGGCGAATACCTGCCCTTCATCCAGACCGACGTTGCCGTCAACCCCGGCAACTCGGGTGGGCCGCTGATCAATCTGGACGGCGAAGTGGTGGGCATCAATTCCCAGATCATCTCGCGTAGCGGTGGTTTCATGGGCATCTCGCTGGCCATCCCGATCGACGAAGCGATGCGCGTGGTTGACCAACTGCGCGCCACCGGCAAGGTCACGCGCGGACGCGTCGGCGTGCAGATCGGCGAAGTGGGCAAGGATGTGGCCGAAGCCATCGGCCTGCCCAAGGCCGAAGGCGCACTGGTCAGCAGCGTGGAAGCCGACGGCCCCGCTGAACAAGCGGGCGTGCAGCCGGGCGACGTGATCCTCAAGTTCAACAACGAGCCGATCAAGCGCTGGTCCGATCTGCCCCGTATCGTCGGCGAAACCAAGCCCGGCACGCGCGCTGACATGCAAGTGTGGCGCAAGGGTAAGAACCTGACGCTGTCGGTCAAGGTGGGCGAGATTCCGACCGAGAAGGCGGCCGCTGCCGCGAAGAAGGCTGCGCCGGCGCCAGAAGTGACCAACGCGCTGGGCCTGGGCGTGGTCGATGTACCGGCCGATGTCCAAAAGAAGCTGCGCATCAAGGGCGGCGTCCAGGTGAAGGTTGCCGAGGGCGCGGCGGCCAAGGCGGGCTTGCAGGAAGGCGACATTGTGTTGGCTCTGAACGACACCGATGTCACCGGCGCCAAGCAGTTCGGTGAACTGGTGGCCAAGCTGGACAAGAGCCGTTCCGCCGGTTTGCTGGTCCGCCGTGGCGAGCAGACCCAGTGGGTCGCGGTGCCCGCATCGAAGTAGGGCGGCTTCGGCCGGTTGGACCGCCTTTTTACCCGGGGGCGGCCCACCGGCAGAAAAATTTGCCCAAGACCGGCTAAAATGGCTGGTTGCCGCAAGAGGGGGCGCTTGGGCGCCCCCTCGTTTTGCCCGGGTTTCGTCCCGTCAGCGCCCCTCTCGTCAGCCGTGTCCTCGCAGGCGGCGGCGTCTTCCGGCTTATTGCCGAGTGTTCCGTCCCTTATAATTTCAAGCATGCAGCATATTCGCAACTTCTCCATCATTGCCCACATCGATCATGGCAAATCGACCTTGGCCGATCGCTTGATCCAGCGCTGCGGCGGATTGGCGGATCGCGAAATGTCGGCGCAGGTGCTCGATTCCATGGAAATCGAGCGCGAGCGCGGCATCACCATCAAGGCCCAGACCGCCGCCCTGCAATACAAGGCGAACGACGGCAAGGTCTACAACCTGAACCTGATCGACACCCCGGGACACGTGGACTTCTCGTATGAAGTCAGCCGCTCGTTGTCGGCATGCGAAGGCGCGCTGCTGGTGGTGGATGCGTCCCAGGGCGTGGAAGCGCAAACGGTCGCCAACTGCTACACCGCCATCGAGCTGGGCGTGGAAGTGGTGCCCGTGCTGAACAAGATGGACCTGCCCCAGGCCGACCCCGAAGGCGCGCGCCAGGAAGTGGAAGACGTCATCGGCATCGATGCGTCGGAAGCCGTGCTGGCCAGCGCCAAGACCGGCATGGGCATTGACGAAATCCTGGAAACCATCGTGGCCCGCGTACCGGCGCCCAAGGGTGACCCGGAAGCGCCGCTGCAAGCGCTGATCATCGACTCGTGGTTTGACAACTACGTGGGCGTGGTCATGCTGGTGCGCATCATCAACGGCGTGCTCAAGCCCAAGGACAAGATCCTGCTGATGGCGTCCGGCGCCACCCACCTGTGCGAGCAGACCGGTGTGTTCACGCCCAAGTCGCAGCAGCGCCCGCACTTGTCGGCGGGCGAGGTTGGCTTCATCATCGCCGGCATCAAGCAGCTGGAAGACGCCAAGGTAGGCGACACGGTCACGCTGGCCAACAAGCCCGCGCCGTCCGCGCTGCCCGGTTTCAAGGAAGTGAAGCCCCAGGTGTTCGCCGGCCTGTATCCGGTCGAAAGCTCCGAATACGACCAGCTGCGTGATTCGCTCGACAAGCTCAAGCTGAACGATGCCGCGCTGATGTTCGAACCCGAAGTCTCGCAAGCGTTGGGCTTTGGTTTCCGCTGCGGCTTCCTGGGCCTGCTGCACATGGAAATCGTGCAAGAGCGCCTGGAACGCGAATTCGACATGGACATCATCACTACCGCGCCGTCGGTCGTGTATGAAGTCGAGCAGCGCGATGGCTCCGTGATTACCGTGGAGAGCCCGTCGCGCATGCCTGAAGTGGGCAAGATCCAGGACATTCGCGAACCGATCGTGAAGGTCACGCTGTTCATGCCGCAGGATTATGTCGGCCCGGTGATGACGCTGTGCAATAACAAGCGCGGCTCCCAGGTCAACATGAGCTACCACGGCCGCCAGGTGCACCTGGTATACGAGATTCCGCTGGCCGAAATCGTGCTGGATTTCTTCGACAAGCTCAAGTCGGTGTCGCGCGGCTACGCCTCGATGGACTACGAATTCCTGGAATACCGCTCGGCCGACGTCGTGCGTGTGGACCTGCTGATCAATAACGACCGCGTCGACGCGCTGGCCGTGATCGTCCACCGCAGCAACGCGCGCCATCGCGCCCGCGACGTTGTGACCCGCATGCGCGGCCTGATTCCGCGCCAGATGTTCGACGTGGTGATCCAGGCCGCAATCGGCGCCGAAATCATCGCCCGCGAAAACGTCAAGGCGTTGCGCAAGAACGTGCTGGCCAAGTGCTACGGCGGCGACATCTCGCGCAAGAAGAAGCTGCTTGAAAAGCAGAAGGCCGGCAAGAAGCGCATGAAGCAGGTGGGTAGCGTTGAGATTCCGCAGGAGGCGTTCCTGGCCATCCTGCAAGTGGAAGACAAGTAGAACCAAAAGAAGGCGGTTAGCTGATGAGTTGGAACTTTGCCCTGATCCTGTTTGTTCTGCTGGTCTTGACCGGCATTATCTGGGTGCTTGATCTGGCGGTGCTGCGGCGTGGCCGTGAAGCGCGGGCCCAAGCGGCAATGGCGCAGTACGATGCGGCCCTGATCGGGGACGCGCAAGAAGCCGAACGCCTGCGCCGCGAAGCCGGTGACGTGGCGCGCCGCGTGCCCTGGTGGGTGGAATACGCCGTCAGCTTTTTCCCTGTCATCCTGTTCGTGTTCATGCTGCGTTCGTTCGTGGTCGAGCCGTTTCGGATACCTTCGGGCTCGATGCTGCCGACGCTGCAATCGGGCGACCTGATCCTGGTGAACAAGTTCAGCTATGGCTTGCGCCTGCCCGTGATCGACAAGAAGGTCGTGGATATCGGCAAGCCCCAGCGCGGCGACGTCTTCGTGTTCCGTTATCCCGTGGATCCGGACGTGGACTACATCAAGCGCGTGGTCGGCCTGCCGGGCGACGAGATCGCTTATCTGGACAAAAAACTGTATGTGAACGGCACCCTGGTGCCTCACGTTCGCGACGGCGACTACTTCGAGCCGGATCGTGTGTCGTATATCGCACAATATAAAGAGAAATTGGGCGACGTTGAGCACAAGATCCTGCTAGATGAGAACAAGCCGCAGGATTATTCGCCCATGTGGCAATTTCCTCACCGCGAAAACTGCCAATACAGCCGCAATGGGGTACGCTGCAAAGTACCCGAAGGCAGTTATTTCGCCATGGGCGATAATCGGGACAACAGCGCGGACAGCCGTTATTGGGGCTTCGTACCTGAGGCCAATATCGTCGGACGCGCGTTCTTCATCTGGATGAATTTCAGCGATCTCAGCCGCATCGGCCGGTTCAACTGATTATGTCGCTAGCCACGCTAGAAAACCGCCTGGATCACCACTTCGGTGATCCAGCCTTGCTTGAACAGGCACTGACGCATCGCAGTCACGGTGCGCGCCACAACGAGCGCTTGGAATTCCTTGGGGATTCCGTGCTGAACTTCGTCGTGGCGGCGATGCTGTTTGAACGCTATTCCAAAATCGACGAAGGCGATCTGTCGCGGCTGCGGGCCAACCTGGTCAAGCAGGCCTCGCTGGCGGACATCGCCCAACGCCTCGAACTGTCGCAGTATCTGCGCCTGGGCGAAGGTGAATTGAAAAGCGGTGGCTTCCGTCGGCCGTCGATTCTTGCGGACACGGTCGAGGCGCTGTTTGGCGCCGTCTTCCTGGATGCGGGCTTTGAGGCCGCGCGCCGCGTGATCGTGCGTCAGTACCAACCGGTGCTGGCCTCGGTTGACCCAAAAACGCTGGGCAAGGACGCCAAGACCTTGCTGCAGGAATTCCTGCAAGGCCGCAAGCTGGCGCTGCCGTTGTACACGGTGGTGGCCACGCATGGCGCGGCCCACAGCCAGCAGTTCGAAGTCGAGTGCGCCATCCCGGCGCTCGAGATCAAGGTTACGGCGCCCGGCGCCAGCCGCCGCGCCGCCGAGCAGTCGGCGGCCAAGCTGGCTTTGGAGGCTGCGCTGGCTATCAGCCCCGCCACCAAGGCTGCCCGCAAGTCGGGCAAGGCGCGCAAAACCGCGCAATTGTCGCTGCCCGTGGCAGTGGCTCAAGAGACTAAATGAGCGATACCCCTTTTCGTACCGGCTTTGTTGCCATCGTTGGCCGTCCCAATGTGGGCAAGTCCACGCTGACCAATGCCCTGATCGGTTCCAAGATCTCCATCGTGTCGCGCAAGGCGCAGACCACGCGCCACCGTATCCACGGCGTGCTGACTCGCGAGCACGAGCAATTCGTTTTCGTTGATACCCCGGGATTCCAGACGCGTCATGGCGGCGCCATGAACCGCATGATGAACCGCGTGGTGACGCAGGCTTTGGCCGACGTCGACGTGGTGGTGCACGTGGTGGAAGCCGGTAAATGGTCCGAAGGCGATGCGAAGCTGTTGCCGCTGTTGCCGAACCCCGAGCGCACCATTCTGGTCGTCTCCAAGATCGACCAAATGAAGAATCGCGACGACCTGTTCGCGTTCGTCTCCAAGATCATGGCGCTGCACCCCTTTGGCGCCGTGGTGCCCGTCAGCGCCACCAAGAAGCAGCAGCTGGACCAGTTGCTGGAAGAAATCGCCACGCGCCTGCCGGAAGGCGAGGCGATGTTCGAAGAAGACACCCTGACCGACCGCCCCATGCGCTTCATCGCCGCCGAACTGGTGCGCGAGAAGATCTTCCGCCTGGTCGGCGACGAACTGCCCTACGGCTGTACCGTTGTCATCGAGCAATGGGAAGAAACCGCCAAGGGCGCCAGCATCAACGCCTGCGTGGTGGTCGAGCGCGACAGCCACAAGCCGATTCTGCTGGGCGCGGGCGGCATGCACATGAAGCGTATCGCCACGGAGGCGCGGCAAGACATCGCCAAGCTGCTGGACAAGCCCGTGCACCTGGAGGTCTACATCAAGGTGCGCAAGGGCTGGTCCGACCGCGAGGGTGCGCTCCGCGATCTGGGTTATGAGTAGACGGGCGCCTCGCGTCCAGGATCGCCCGGGCTTTATGTTGCACGCCACCGCGTGGCGTGAAACCTCCCTTATTGTTCAGACTTTTTCCCGCGATCATGGCTGTGTGGCCATGGTCGCCAAGGGCGCCAAACGCCCTTATTCGGTGCTGCGTCCTGTGTTGTCGGCCTTTCAGCCCTTGCTGCTGTCCTGGACCGGCAATGGCGAAGTCAAGACACTAACGCGCGCCGAGATCGCTGGCATCCGTCCACTGACGGGCACAGCGCTGATGTCCGCCTGGTACATGAACGAGCTACTGCTGCGCTTGCTGCCTCGCGAAGACGCGCACCCCTTGCTGTTCGACGCCTACGACATGGCGTTGCAGCAGTTGTCCAACGGCACGCGTGCCGCCGGCGCGCTGCGCCGCTTTGAATGGACGCTGTTGCGCGAAACGGGTTATGGCGTGGATGAACAAGCGCCGGATTTCGACGACACCACGATCGAGCCCGCGCTGCGGCGCGATCTGCGCGAGCGCCTGGCCGAGATCCTGGCCGGTCGCCCCTTGTCGACCCGCCGCGTCCTGATGGACCTGCAACGCATCTAGCGCGCGGCGCGGCACCATGACCTTCACGCTAAAACAGGTCGAGACCTTTCGCACCGTCTACGAAACGGAAAGCGTGACGGCTGCGGCACGGCGACTGGATGTGTCGCCCGCGACGGTCAGCGCCACCTTGGCCGCGCTGGAAGCCAGCATTGAACTGCGCCTGTTCGAACGCGTGCGCCAACGCATGCAGCGCACGCCCGAAGCCACTTTGCTCTACGAAGAAATCCGCCGCCTGAACGTCGGCCTGGAAAGCCTGGGCCGCAAGATCCGGGCCATACGCGGGGCCGCGCAACCGCGGCTTCGCATCGGCTGCATCCATGCCTACGGCGGGGCTATCGTCAGCGAGTCGATCTCGCGCTTTCGCACCCGTTATCCCGACACGCCGCTGTACCTGCAAATCCGCGACTCCAATACCTTGCGCGACATGGTGGTGTCGGGCGAGCTGGACCTGGCGGTGGTGGCGGACGAATCCGAACTGGAAGGCTTGCGCGGCCATCGGCTGGCAAGCTTGCGCGCGGTGGCGGTGTTTCCCGCCGGACACGCGCTAGCGCGCCTGGAACAGGTGGACTTTGCGCAACTGGCCGACGTCGATGTGATTGCCTTGAACGCCGAGGACGGGTCGCGCAAGCGCCTGGATGCGCTGTTGCGGCAAGCGGGTCACAGCCTGAAGGTGGCGATTGAAACGCCGTATTCCAGCACCGTCTGCCAGTTGGCCTTGGCCGGGCACGGGGTCGGCATCGCCAACCCCGCGACGGCGGTGGGCATGGAAGCCGCGGGGCTGTGTTATCGCCCGCTGACGGCACCCGTGCATTTTGAATGCCACATGATTCTGCATGGCAGCCGGCCCTTGTCCGAAGCGGGGAAATTCTGGGCCACTTGCCTGCGCGGCGCGCTGGCCCCGCTGGTGGATCGGTTCGGCGTTTGATTTGACGTCGTTGCAGGCCGGGAATTTCAGCCTTGGCGCGTGGCCGAAGCCTTCTGCCCCGTAGCGGCCCGACGTCAGTCCGGCCAGTGCGTGCCGTCAGCCCCGGCGCCCGTCGGATGTCAACATCAACACCACTGACGATTCAGCGTCCAGCACGCCCGAGCGGCGTAGCTGCGACACCGCCGCCAAGGCCGCGGCGGATGACAGTTCGGTGCTGATGCCCCGGCGCTCAAGCCGTTGTTGCGCGGCAGCGGCAGCGGCATCGGAAACGTCCACCGGGGTGCCGCCCGAGCGGGCCAAGGCTTCCAGTGATTGCAACGTGCAGGTGCCGCCCGCGATGGAGTATTGCTGGGTGGCGCTTTCCCACAGGCCGCGCGCATCGCCCGTTGCGCGCGCGCGCGACAGGCGTGCATAGGGCTCGACGGCGTGCAGGCGAGGCAGGCGCGCGATGCGTCCGCTTTGCAGCAAATGCTGCCAGCCCAGCAAGATGCCCCACAGCAGATCGCCTCGCGCGGTGGGCACGATGATGTCGGTGGGCGTGGCGCAAACGTTCAGGATTTCGGTGGCGATGGGCTTGTAGCCTTCGACGCCATAGGGGTGCGTGCCGACGGGGGGATTCAGATAATTGGTGCCCGCGAACGCGCCGTGATTGCGGCACAGGTCCTCGACGTAGGGCCAGCGCGCCAGGCTGTCTTCGAACGTACGAAGACGGGCGCCGAAGCGTTCCATGGCTTCCCGCTGCAAGGGCGGGCAGTTTTGGGTAATGGCGATATCCGCCTGCAAGCCGGCGGCGGCGCAGTAGGCCGCAATCGATACCCCGGCGTTGCCGCTGGAAGCCGCCGCCACGCGCGTCGCCCCGGCCAAGAGGGCCCGTGATATCAACTGGGCCGCCATGCGGTCCTTGTGGCTGCCTGTGGGGTTGGCGCTTTCGCACTTGAGCCATAGCTTGCCGATGCCTTCGGCGTCGGCAAGATCGGGCGCCTCCAGGCAAGGCGTATCGCCTTCGCCCAAGGTCACCGCTTGAAGAACGGGCAGTGGCATGACGTTGCCGCTCTCCGTGGCGTCGTAGCGGCATTCCAGCGTGGCGGGGTGGCCGGCGGCAAGGCAGCTGGGGCAGCCTTCGGCGTAGTCGCCGGGCGCCCACAGGGTGGCGCAGCGGATGCAGCGCAGGTCGGTCAATCTGGGGTTCATCTGCATAGTCAGTATTTTGACGCTAGGGAGTCCAGGGGTAGGGCGGGGGCCACTTGCAGCAGGCAGTCGCCGTCGTCGCTGCGCGCGATGGCGCGCAGGCAAACCACCGTGCCGGCTTGCGGCGCGTAGAGCGGCCGCGCGGGGATATCCGGGCGCGCGGGTTCAATCAGGCGGCCGATCGGCTGGTCCGCCGTCACCACCTGCCCAAGCTCGACGCCGGGCACGAACACGCCGGGTTCGCCGGCGCGCAGCGTGGCGGCCGGCGCGTCGAGGTCATAGAGGCGGACGTCCCGATTCGCCGGAACAGGGGAGGCGGGCAATAGCCCCAGTTCGGCAAGGCAGCCCAGCAAGCCATCGCGGCAGCCGTCGACCAGCGCGCCGCGAGTCTGTCTGCCCCCGCCGATTTCGGCGCTTAGACGCAGCACGCCGTGGCGGCTGGCGGCGGCGGGCATCGAACCTGCCTCGTTGCCGCGAAAGAACACACAGTCGGGAAAGCCGAACGCGCGGGCCAGGGCTGGCAGGCGTTCGTCATAGGCGTCGTTGCCGTAACGCGTGATCACCGATGAAGGCAGGTAGCAGAGCGAGGCGCCGCCGCTATGCACGTCGACCATGGCCTGGATGCGGGGCAGCAGCCGTGCTTCCAGGGCCGCCGCCACGCTTTCCGTATAGCCGCGCGCCGGCGCGCCCAGGAACGCGCGATTCAGGTTGCCGCCGTCGCTGGGCGACAGACGCGTGCCGGCCAGAGAGGCCTCGGCATTGACCGCGGGCAGCAGGTACACGGTGCCATGTTGCAGCATGCCGGGAAGTTGCCGCCACAGGTCGAGGATGGCGGCCTGGCCTTCCCATTCATCGCCATGCACGCCGGCGATCAGGGCCACGGCCGGGCCTGGTCCGGCCTCGATGCGCAGTACCGGCACGGTGACTCGGCGATAAGCCGAGTCATTGGTCGCGGCGGCAACAGAGAAGTCTTCCCGGCTTACGCGGACCATGCTTCGGCTCCGGCGGCTCTGGTGGCGGGGCGCGCGCCGATCAATCCAGCGTGGCGGCCTTGATGATGCTTTCCCATTTGGGCAGCTCCTTGCGAATTTGGGTTTGGACGTCCTGCGGCGTGCCGCCCAGCGGCTCTTGCGACCGGCTACGCAGTTCCTTGGCGACGTTGTCCGATTGCAGTGCCTTGTTCATCGCGTCATTCAATCGATTGATCACGGCGGGGGGCGTGCCGGCGGGTGCGATCAGCGCGCTCCAGGCAGACTGCTCGTAGGCCGGATACCCTTGTTCGGCCACCGTCGGCACATCCGGGTTGGATGCCGCGCGGGACTTGGTGGTGACGGCCAATGCGCGCAGGCGGCCATCCTTCAGGTTGCCGATCAAGGGCGGCAGGTTTTCCATCATGGCGTCCACGTGGCCGCCCAACAGATCCGACAACTGCGCGGCCGTGGCCTTGTAAGGGATCTGGCGCACGGCGGCGCCTGTCTGGGCGATGAACAGCTTGACGCCGACTTCACTGGTGGTGCCGGGGTCGGCCGATGTCATCGTCAAGCGGTCCGGCTGGGCGCGGCTGGCCTCGATAAAGCTCTTTAAGTCGCGATAGGGCGATGCGGCGTTCACCACGATCACGTTGGGCGTTTCGGCCACCAAGCCGATCGGCGTTACGTCGCGGTCCAGGTTGTAGAGCTGTTGCTTGAACAGGAAGCGATGCAATACCAGCGTGCCGACGTGCGCGTAGCCGATGGTGTAGCCGTCGGCAGGGGCGCGCACCACGGCCTGCGTGCCGATGCGGCCACCCGCGCCAACGCGGTTTTCCACCACGACGGCCTGGCCCAGCTGTCGGCTCATTTCTTGTCCGATCAAGCGTGCGGTGATGTCGGCGTTGCCACCGGCGGCGGCTGGCACGATCAGGGTGATCGCGCGTTCCGGATAGTCGGCTTGCGCGGTGGTCGCGGCAAGGCAAAGCAGCAGGGCGGCAAGGCAGGCGGTGCGTTTCATGACGATTCCCCAGGCGTTGAGAGCTGCGCCATTGTGCGCGGCAGGCCCAAAGAATCCGTTTGCTTCAATAACATGGGTGTTCAAGAAAACCTAAGGGATTTGACCCTTGTCGTTGTCCTTGTCTTGGTCCTGCCAAGCCCTGGCATCCGCCCGCTTGCCCAGCCCATAGCCGACGGCGGCCGCGCCCAGCGCCACCGCGGCGCCCAGCAGCGCGATCAGCGCCGCGCCATGGCCCAGCATGTCGACGCCAGCCTTGACCCATCCGCTGGCCGCATCGCCGCCCCGGTAGACGACCGTATCGATGACGTTCTTGGTTTTGTATTTGTCTTCGGCAGGCACCGCCGTGAACAGCATTTCGCGGCCCGGCCGGATCAGCGCATATTCGCCGGCACGGCGCAGGATCATCGCGGCGGCCAGGACGCCAAAGACCGGAAACGCGGCAAGGAACAGGAACGACAGCCCCACCGCCAGCGGCACCGCCGCCAACAGAAAGCGCACCCCCAGCCGGGCGGCCACGCGACCCGTGATGAACAGCTGCGACAGCAGCGCCAGCGTCTGCACGGTGACATCCAGCGCGCTGAACACGCGGATGCGCTGGGCCGTGTCGGGAAAGGTATCGGCCACCAGGCGCGCCTGCTCCATGTACAGAAAGGTGTTCAGCGTGGCCAGCAACACCACCAGCAGCGAAATGCCAAGCAGATAGCGCGACTGGAAAATGCGCAGGATGCCGGCCAGCAGCGCGCCTTCGATGGGACGCTGCATGTCTTGCCGCCCGGTCTCGGGGCGTGTGGCGGCCCGCCAGCGCAACAACCATTGTTTGAGCGGCAGCGTGGCGGTCAGCAGCAGCGCGGACAACAGCAGCAAGCCGGCCGGGCCCAGCGCGCCGGCCAGCAGGGCGCCCAGCAACGGGCCGCACAACCCGCCCGCGCTGGCCCCCGCGGCAATCAGCGCAAAGAGGCGTTTGGCGGAGTCCATCCGGAACACGTCCGCCATCAAGCTCCAGGCGATCGACACCACGAACAGGTTGAAAACCGACAGCCACACATAGAATGCACGCGCCGCCCAGACGCTGCCCGGTTGCAGGTACAACAGGGCCGCGAAGCCCGCCATGGTCAGCGCAAAAATGCTGTACACCCAGGTCAGCAAGGTGGCGCGCGGGACGCGGGCGGACAGGGCGCCAAACAAAGGCACGACCGCCAGCGTGGCGACAAAGGTGGCGGTGAACAGCCATTGCAGCTGGTTGACGCCCGCCTGGATCCCCATGGTTTCGCGGATGGGGCGCAGCATGAAATAGCCGCAGAACAAAAAGAAAAAGAACGCGAAGCCGCAGGCGGCCGGGGCGATGTCGGCGTCATGGATGCCCAGCGTTCGTGCAATGCGCGCGCGCGCGGGCTCAAGCCAGGCCCAGGCCATGGCCTTATGCCAGCAGGGCCGCGATGCGGTCGCGCAGCGCGGCGTCGGGCTGCCGCCCGAACCCGTCCAGCGCGTTATCCGCCATGTTGGCGGGCTTGGACGTGGCGGGGATGACGGCGGTGACGGCCGGATGCCCGATGATGAATTTCAGAAAGATCTGTGCCCAGGAGGTGCAGCCGATTTCCGCGGCCAAAGCGGGCAGGGGGCGCCCCTTGACCTGCCGAAAGAGCGCGCCGTCCTGGAACGGGCGGTTGATCAGCACCGCCACGCCGTTGGCCTGGCAGGCCGGCAACAGGCGCTTTTCGGCGCTGCGAGCGCCCACGGACAGGTTCACCTGAAGAAAGTCGGGCTTTTCGCGTTCGACCAGTTCGGTCAGCTCGTCATGGGCATAGTCCGTGTAGTGCGTGATGCCGATGTAGCGCGTGACGCCTTGCTGCTTCAGTTCGCGCAGCAGGGCCAGTTGGTTGCGGGTGTCGATCAGGTTGTGCACCTGGATCAGGTCCAGCTTGTCACGCCCCAAGCGCCGTTGGGACTCGCGGATCTGGCCCATCGCGGCCTCCCGCCCTTGCGCGCCGATCTTCGTGGCCAGAAAGTACGGGGGCGCCGTGGCGGCCTGGCGGGCCAGCAGTGCGCCCACCACGGCCTCGGCCTGGCCGTAGCTGGGGGCGGTGTCGATCAGCGTGCCGCCTTCTTTGGTGAACACCTCCAGCACCTGCGCCAGCGGTGCCATGGCGGCGGCGTCATCGGGCGACGCGTTGAAGGTGTCCGCCGTGCCCAGGCCGATCACCGGAATCTGCTCTTTGGAGGACGGAATGGCGCGGGTCAACATGGCTTGCTTCATGCTGAGTGCGTGCACGGCGCCCGCTCGCCCCAGCAGGGCGGCGCAAGCGGCGGTCTGGAGGAAGCGGCGGCGGTCTTGCATCGGTAGCGCTCCAAAAGAAAAAGGCCTACACGGGAATGTAGGCCTTTGGACCGGACTGGCGGTGCGCGATTACTCGCGGTTGCCGCCGAAGATGCCCAGCAGCATCAGCAGGTTCGAGAAGACGTTGTAGACGTCCAGGTAGATGGCCAGGGTGGCCGACACGTAGTTGGTTTCACCACCATTGACCACGCGTTGCAGGTCCACCAGCATGAAGGCCGAGAACACCAGGATGGCCATGACCGAGATGGTCAGCATCAGCGCGGGCAGTTGCAGGAAGATGTTCGCCAGCGCGGCGATCAGGATCACGACCGCGCCGATGAACAGGAACTTCTGCATGCCGGACAAATCGCGCTTGATGGTGGTGGCCAGCGTGGCCATCGTGCCGAACACGATTGCCGTGCCGCCGAACGCCGTCATGACCAGCTGCGAGCCGTTGCTGAACCCCATGACGAAGCCCAACAGGCGCGACAGCATGATGCCCATGAAGAACGTGAAGGCCAGCAGCAGCACCACGCCCATCGAGTTGTTCTTGTTTTTCTCGATGGCGAACATCATGCCGAACGCGCCCACGAGGAAGACGATGGCGGACAGGCCCGGGCTGGCGCCCATGACGCGGTTGATGCCGGTGTACATGCCGACCGCCGCGCCCAGCACCGTGGGAATCAGCGATAGGGCCAAGAGCCAATAAGTGTTGCGCAGGACCTGGTTGCGAGCGACCTCGCCCGGCGCGCCAGCGACTGCGCCGGAACGATTAAAAGGGGACGGACGATATTCGTTCATGGAGAACTCCTGTATGCGCCAAAAAAGATAGCTTGAAAGCTTAGATGGGAAGGATACCTTACAGTTCCCTGAAGAATCCAGTTTTTGGAAGATTTACACCTGCGGCAAAGTGCCGGTTTCAGCCGGGTCGGACTTCATTCAATACCCGGGAAACGATACCCGGTAATTCAGCGTCCATGCGCGTCTGGATCTGCTCGATGGCGTCGGCCAGCGCGCGGCGCATCAGCTGTTCGACTTCGGCTTGCAGGCGGGCCGTCACGACCGACGGGTCAGGCAGCGCGGCAGCGGGAGCCTGCGTGGCGGCCGAATGAACGGCGGGCGCTTCATCCACGTTCCAGTCCTGCCCGTTGTCGTCGGCGATGTCCGTCAGCAAGGGGAAGGCGTCGTCGGGGTCGGCAGCGCCGGCGTCGTCGGCCAGCTCGGTCAGCACCGGGGCGTCGGGCTCATCGGCCGGGGCCGGCGGCGCGTACAACGTCGGTTCGGCCCGTTGAGTCAGGGTGGGAATGCCAGGGTCGTTGGGGCGAGAGGGCATGGGGGCTCCCGAATATCAGATTGCCGCAGTGGGCGCAGGGCCCACCGGACGGATTGGGCGGGTCAACCGCCGGCCTGTTGGCGGCTGAGATCGTGGCTTTGCGGCGTATGGCCTGCATTCTGGTACGTGCGCCAGCGCTGGCGAGCGGCCTGCTTGTCGTCAGGGTCGTCCGACACGATTTCAAGCACGCGTTCGAAGGTGTCGAAACCCGGCGGGCTGTCGTTGTCCAGATTCAGCAGCCACAGCGCGGGCGCGTCGGCCCCCGCGTTGGGTTGGGCCGCCTGGGCGGCCTGCTGCGGATCGCCTGCGGTCAGCACAACCGGCGTTTCAGGCGCCAGGGGGTCGTTGGCCAGCACGTGCGGGATGAAGGCGGTGTCGTCGAACGCCCACAGCATGCGGTCGAAAGCGGCCAGCCGCGAGCCGTCTTTACAGTACACCACCAGCCGCTGGCCCGCCAAAAATTGCTTGCGCACGACCTGGCAGGCCATGCGCAAGCGGTCGGGCGCGCCGAAGGCGAAATCGATCCGCGTCATGCCCGTTTCCGTTGCGAAGGTTTCAAACCTGATCCAGCAGGTATTGCATCAGCAGCGGCACGGGGCGGCCCGTAGCGCCCTTGTCCTTGCCGCCGCGCCAGGCGGTGCCGGCGATGTCCAAGTGCGCCCACGGGTAAGCCTTGGCAAAGCGCGACAGGAAGCAGGCGGCGGTGACCGCGCCGGCCGGGGGGCCGCCGATGTTGGCCAGGTCGGCAAAGTTGGACTTCAGCTGATCTTGGTAGGCGTCGTCCATCGGCATGCGCCATGCCGTGTCCAGCGACTTGCGGCCGGCAGCCGCCAGGGCGTCGGCCAGGGCGTCGTCCTTGGAGAACAGGCCGCTGTTGACGTTGCCCAGGGCAACGACGCAGGCACCGGTCAGCGTGGCGATGTCGATGACGGCTGCCGGCTTGAAGCGTTCGGCGTAGGTCAGGGCGTCGCACAGGACCAGGCGGCCTTCGGCGTCGGTGTTCAGGATTTCGATGGTCAAGCCGGCCATGCTGGTGACGACGTCGCCCGGTTTGTTGGCGGTGCCGCTCGGCAGGTTTTCGCAGGCGGGGATCAGGCCGACGACGTCAAGCGGCAGTTCCAGCTCTGCCAGGGCGCGGAACGAGCCCAACACGCTGGCTGCGCCGCACATGTCGTACTTCATTTCGTCCATGGTGGCGGCGGGCTTGAGCGAGATGCCGCCGGCGTCGAACGTGATGCCCTTGCCGACCAGCACGATCGGGCCTTGCGCATTCTTGGCGCCTTTCTTGACGGCCTTGGCGCCGGCGTGGCGCAGCACGATGAAGCGCAACGCTTCGGCCGAGCCGCGAGCCACCGACAGGAACGAACCCATGCCCAGCGCTTCGACCTGCTTGCGGTCCAGCACTTCGACTTTCAGCGACTTGAATTCGCGCGCCAGGCGCTTGGCCGTGTCGCCCAGGTAGGTGGGCGTGCAGATGTTGCCGGGCAGGTTGCCCAGGGTGCGGGTCAGCTCCATGCCGTTGGCGATGGCCGCGCCTTCGCGCAGGCCCTTCTGGGCCTGGGCGGCGTCGGCGCGCTCGACGATCTGCACGATCTTCTTGAGTTTGGGGCGGGCGTCGCGATCAGGCTTGCCGAAGCTGGCGTCGTAATGATAGGTGGCGCCGCCGGCCGCGATGGCGGCGCTGCGGGCGCGGGCAATGATGGCGACGTCGGCAATGGGGTTGGCGGCCAGCGTGGACACGCCTTCCGTCAGTTGCGCAGCCACGCAGACCGAGGCGAATGCCTGTTCAGCCGACGCGTGGGCGCGGGCCGAATACTCTTCCTGCTTGCCCAGGCCCACCAGCACCACGCGCTGCGCGGTCACGCCGGGCAGGGTGCGCAGCGTCAGCGTGGAACCGGCGCGGCCGCGGAACTCGGTCTTGACCACGGCGCGCACGGCGCCGTTGGAAGCGCGGTCGATGATGTCGGCGGCGGGGCTCAACACGCCGTCCGCGTACACCCCGACAGCCAGGGCGGCGGTTTTAACCTGGTGCAGGGAAGCAGTGGTCTGTGTGCTAAATTCCATGAGGGTTTCCCGTGTGCGTCTGTGTATGATGCGGTCGATTATCCCGCATATTCTCCCATGTCTCTATTTAAACGCTCTGTCGTCAGCGAGATCACCAGTCACGCTGGCGTTGTCTTTTCCACGTTGCTCATCGTGTGGCTCAGCGTGCTTCTTGTGCGCCTGCTGGGTGAAGCAGCGGGCGGCAACATCGGAGCCGACGTCGTCCTGGTGCTGGCCGCGCTGTCCACGATCACCGCCTTGCCGACCATCCTGGCCGTGTCGATCTTCATTGCCGTGCTGACGACCGTCACGCGCAATTACCGCGAATCCGAAATGGTGGTGTGGTTTGCCAGCGGCTTGTCATTGGCCGACTGGTTAAAGCCCGTTCTGCGCGTTGCCGTGCCCGTGGCGCTGGCCGTGGCGGGCTTGACGCTGGTGGCCGCGCCCTGGGCGTATCGGCAAATCGGCGAATACCATGAACGCTTCGAGCAGCGCTCGGATCTGTCCAAGGTCACGGCGGGGCAGTTCGCTGAATCGTCGGGCGGCAATCGCGTGTTTTTCTCTGAAGACCCGGTTACGCCGACGGATGAATTGGGCAACGTGTTCGCGCGTGAAACCGGCCCTGAGTGGCTGAGCGTCTTGACGGCCAGCAGCGCGCACAGCGAAACGCTGCCCAATGGCGACCGCTTCCTGGTGCTGGGCGAAGGCCATCGCTACGACCTGAAGCCGGGCACGCCCGAAATCCGCCTGGTGCATTTCAACAAATATGGTCTGCGCCTGGAAAGCAAGGCCGGTGACGACCCGATCGGCGAAGCGCGTGCCGCGGCCGAGCGCTCGTCGAAAGCCCGTGCCACGATGCAACTGGTGGCGGACAACACGAACAGCAGCTGGTCGCAGGTGATGTGGCGCATTTCATTGCCCTTGGCCGCGCTGAACCTGGCGCTGCTGGCGATTCCGCTCGGGGCGGTGAACCCGCGCCTGGGCCGTTCGGGCGATCTGTTGATCGCAGGCCTGGTCGGCTTGCTCTATATGAACCTGATCAACCTGTCGCGCGCCTGGATTTCCAACGGCAAGCTCAGTTTCGGCGTGGGGGTGTGGGCGATTCACGGCGCGGTGGCGATGCTGACCGTGTTCCTGCTGATGCGCCGCCTGCGGGTCAAAGCCCCCAAGGACGCCAAGCCGGCCTGAGTGCCGATAACGCTGCAACGAAGCGGGGGCCTATCTGCCCCCGCTTCGCGTCAGGGCAGGTACTTCATCGTGCCGCGCTTGCCCGCCAGCAGGTCGGCGTTTTTCAGCACCGATTTGCGGATGAATTCCCACAGCACCGTCACGCGCTTTAGCTTGCGCAGGTCTTCGTGGCAATACATCCAAAACGATCGCGTGATTTCAATTTCGGTCTGAAGCACCGGCTTCAGGCGCGGGTCCTGGGCGGCGATAAAGCAAGGCAGCACCGCCAGAGACTGGCCCTGTAGCGCGGCGTGGTACTGCGCGACCACGCTGGTGCTGCGCAGCACCACATTGCTCGCGGGCAGCACATCTTCCAGGTAACGCAGGCGTTCACTGAACAGCAGTTCGTCCACATAGCCAATGAAGGTGTGATGCGCCAAGTCGGCGCGCGTCTCGATGGGGGCGTGGCGGGCCAGATAACCCGGCGTGCCGTACAGGCGCAGCGTGTAGTCGCACAGCTTGCTGCACACGTAGGGGCCGCGCTGCGGCCGTTCAATGGTGATGGCCAGATCCGCTTCGCGCTTGGACAGGCTGACAAAGCGCGGCACGGGCAAAATGTCCAAGGTGATGTGGGGATAGCGCCGCTGGAAGTCCGCCGCCAGCGGCGTCAGCACATAACTGCCAAAGCCCTCGGTGGCGCCGATACGCAAATGGCCGGACAGGGCCTGGCCGATGCCCGACAAGTTCTCGCGCGCGGTGTGCACCGTGCTTTCCATCTGCTCGGCGTGAACGAACAGGCGCTGGCCATCGTCCGTCAGCACAAACCCCGCACTGCGCGACTTTTCGAACAGCAGCGTATCCAACTCGGTTTCCAGCGCGCGGATGCGGCGCGACACGGTGGTGTGCTCGACCCCGAGCTTGCGCGCGGCCGCGCTGACCCGCTGGGTGCGGGCCACCTCCAGGAAGTACCGCAGGCTGTCCCAATCCAACACGATTTCGATCTCCGGATCCGCGCGCCCACGGGCTTGGGGCGGCCTTTTTGCGCTGTGCATTAATGCACAAGGAATGTGCATTTCTGGTGTTGCTTGTTGATTTTCACACATCTACACTGGGCCGGCAGGCCTCGGGGCATTGCCCTGGGAGTCGCAGGCCGCAAAGACGGCATCACGCTATCAATCAGCGCATAACACTCAGGAGACAAATCCATGAAATTGCACGCACGCGGGCTGGCCGCAGGCTTGTGTCTGGGCGCAATATTGGTAAGCCAGGCGCAAGCGGCCGACAAGCCGCCAGTGAAAATCGGCATCCTGACGGACATGTCCGGCACGTATGCCGGGATGGGCGGGCCCGGTTCGGTGGCGGCGGCGCAGTTGGCCATCGATGACTGCCTGGCCGCGGAATGCAAGGGCATGAAGATCGAACTGGTGTCGGCCGACAACCAGAACAAGGCGGACGTGGGCGCCGCGAAAGCGCGCGAATGGTTCGACCGCGATGGCGTCACGGCAATTGCCGACCTGACCAATTCGGCGGTGGCGCTGGCGGTGCAGGGCATCGCGCGCGAAAAGAACAAAGTGGTGATGTTCTCGGGTCCGGCCACGACGGCGCTGACCAACAAGGAATGCTCGCCCGTCGGCTTTCACTGGATGTTCGACACGTATTCGCAATCGGCCGGTGGCGCCAAGGCCACGGTGCGGGCGGGCGGCAAGTCCTGGTACTTCATCACGGTGGACTACGCGTTTGGCCATTCGCTGGAAGCCGACACGGTCAAGGCTGTGAAGGCGCTGGGCGGCACGGTGGCCGGCAGCGTGCGGCATCCCCTGAACGCGCCGGATTTTGCCTCGTACCTGTTGCAGGCGCAAAGCTCGAAGGCGCAGGTGGTGGCATTGGCCAACGGCGGGCAGGACACCGTCAACGCCGTCAAGCAGGCGCGCGAATTCGGCATCGTGTCGGGCGGGCAGCGCCTGGTGTCGCTGCTGATTTTCTTGTCGGACCTGCGGGCGTTGGGCCTGGAAAGCGCGCAAGGTTTGTCCTATGTGGACGGCTTTTATTGGGACTATGACGACGCGTCGCGGCAGTGGTCCACGCGTTTCGAAAAAGCCTTCCGGGGCTTGAAGCCGACGATGACGCAAGCGGGCGTGTATTCCAGCGTGCTGCATTACCTGCGCGCCACGGCGGCGGCCGGCAGCACCGATGGCAAGGTCGTGGCCGACAAGATGCGCGAACTGCCAATCAAGGATCCGATCATGCGCAACGCATCGATCCGGCCCGACGGACGCGTGATCCACGACATGTACCTGTACGAAGTGAAGAAGCCCGCGGATTCCAAGGGCGGCTGGGACTATTCCAAGCTGGTGGCCACCATTCCGGCGGCCGAAGCCTTTCAGCCACTGGCCGACTCGACCTGCCCGCTGGTGAAGAAATAACCGGGCGCGCCTGCCCGGCCCTTGCCTGGCAGGCGCGTTGCAAGATCCATGAACGCGGATTCATCCGCATCGACTACGCAGTGTGAGGAGCATCAAATGAGTGAAGTCCCCCGCGTTCCGCTATTGATCGGCGGCAAGCTCGTGCAGTCCAAATCCACCGAATGGCGTGACGTGATCAACCCCGCCACCCAGGAAGTCGTTGCCAAGGTGCCCTTCGCCACGCGCGAAGAGCTGGACCTGGCCGTCTCCAATGCCAAGGAAGCCTTCAAGACCTGGCGCAACAGCGGCCAGGGCGCGCGCATGCGCGTCATGCTGAAATTCCAGGAAATGCTGCGCGCCAACACCGGCAAGCTGGCCGAGATGATCACGCGTGAACACGGCAAGACGCTGCCCGACGCCGAAGGCGAGATCGGGCGTGGCCTGGAAGTGGTCGAGCACGCCTGCTCGATCGCCAACCTGCAATTGGGCGAGTACGCCGAAAATGCCGCGTCGGGTATCGACGTCTACACGCTGATCCAGCCGCTGGGCGTGTGCGCGGGTATCACCGCGTTCAACTTCCCCGTGATGCTGCCGTGCTTCATGTTCCCCATCGCGGTGGCGTGCGGCAACAGCTTCGTGCTGAAACCGTCTGAACAGGACCCGACGTCGTCGTTGTTCCTGGCGCAGCTGGCCCTGGAAGCCGGCCTGCCCCCGGGCGTGCTGAACGTGGTGCACGGCGGCCCGGATACGGCCAACGGCCTGTGCGAACACCCGGACATCAAGGCGGTGTCGTTCATCGGGTCGACCCGCGTGGGCACCGAGATCTACAACCGCGCATCGGCCGCCGGCAAGCGCTGCCAGTCGATGATGGGCGCCAAGAACCATTGCGTGATCCTGCCGGATGCCGACCCCGAAGTGGCGCTGAACCAGCTGGTGGGCGCGGCCTTTGGCGCGGCGGGGCAGCGTTGCATGGCCTCGTCGGTGGCCGTGCTGGTGGGCGACGCGCGCAATTGGCTGCCGGACTTTGTCGAGCGCTCGAAAAAGCTCAAGGTCAATTCGGGCACCGACCGCGAAGCCGATCTGGGCCCGCTGGTGTCGCCCAATGCCAAGAAGCGCGTGGAAAGCCTGATTCAAAAGGGCGTGGACGAAGGCGCCAAGCTGCTGCTGGACGGCCGCAACCTGAAGGTGAAGGGCTTCGAAGAAGGCAATTTCGTGGGCCCCACGATTTTTGACGGCGTTTCGGAGAACATGACCATCTACACCGAAGAAATTTTCGGGCCGGTCCTGTGCTGCGTTGGCGTGGAAACGCTGGAAGACGCGGTCGCCTTCATCAACCGCAACCCCAACGGCAACGGTGTGGCGCTGTTCACGCAGGATGGGGGCGCGGCGCGCTACTTCCAGAACAATATCGACGTGGGCCAGGTGGGCATCAACGTGCCGATCCCCGTGCCGGTGGCGTGGTTCAGCTTCACCGGATCGCGCGGTTCCAAGCTGGGCGACCTGGGCCCCAACGGCAAGCAGGCGGTGCAGTTCTGGACGCAGACCAAGACGGTCACGGCGCGCTGGTCCGCCCATGCCAAGACGGTGAACACCACCATTTCGATGCGCTGAAAGGGGGGACGCCTTGCTCCTAAGCTTATACGAATAAGTTATATGATGAGGTGTCCTTATTACTTATAATTGGCCGATCTATTAAGGGCCAATGTATGAACCTCCAGCAATTTCGTTTTGTGCGTGAAACCATCCGGCGCGACTTCAACCTGACCGAGGCCGCCCGGATGCTCTATACCTCGCAGCCTGGAGTCTCCAAGGCCATCATCGAATTCGAAGACGAGCTGGGCATCAAGATCTTCGAACGGCATGGCAAGCGCATCAAGGGCCTGACCAAGCCGGGCCTGGCGGTGTCGCAGGTTATCGACCGCATCATGCGCGAAGTCGACAATCTGAAAAAAGTCAGCGACGAGTTCGCGCGCCGTGACGAAGGCGGGCTGGTCATTGCCTGCACCCACACGCAGGCGCGTTATCTGCTGCCGCGCGTAATTCCCGCGTTCCGCAAGCAGTTTCCCAAAGTGCACTTGTCCCTGGCAGAGGGCAGCCCGGCGCAGTTGGCCGAAATGGTCTTGCACGAACAAGCCGATCTGGCGCTGGCCACCGAGTCCCTGGCGTTGACGCCGGGCTTGGCCACGCTGCCCGTTTATGCCTGGGAGCACACCGTTGTCGTGCGGCCGGATCACCCCTTGGCCGAGCTGACATCCAGCGCCGCCAAACGCCTGTCGCTGGCGCAGCTCGCCGAGCACCCCATCGTCACGTATGACCGCGCGTTTACCGGCCGTAGCACCATCGACGAGGTGTTCGCCAACCAGGGCATCCACCCCGACATCGTGCTGGAAGCCATCGATGCCGACGTGATCAAGACCTATGTGGACGTGGGCCTGGGCATCGGCATCATTGCCGGCGTGGCGTACGACCCCCGGCGCGATTCCAACTTGGTCGGGCTGCCGGTGGGCCATCTGTTCGGCACGCACACGACGCGGGTGGGGGTGAAGTCCGGCGTGTTCCTGCGCGACTACGTCTACACGTTCCTGGAAATGCTGGCGCCGTCGCTGACGCGCGCGGTCGTGACCGAAGCAGTGCAGGGCGCGCCTAAATAGACCTTAGTTCGCACCAACAAAAAAGCGCGGCGTCTTCTGGACGGCGCGCTTTTTTTTGCGCGCAACATCCGCCAAGTGCGGGCCCCGACCGGCCGGAGAGCCGCGAGTTCCCTGGGCTTGAACAAATCTCGCTATCCCTTCCAGCTAGCTCATATAAATAATTAAATAAGAACCGATCTCATTTGAATTGACTAAAAAATAGGAATCATTATCATTACATCCAGGCTCAACGACCAGTGAGGTTCATCATGACGGCAGGACTCAGTGCAGTAGTGGTTGGCGCGGATCGTCTGGGAAATATCCCGGATCTGCTTAAAGGACACAACATCTCGATCACGCATCACATCAGCGGCCGAGACCCCTCGCACCAGAAGAAAACGCTACAACTGCCGTCGGGCACGCAACTGGTTATTTTGCTGACCGACTTCCTGGGTCACAACGTCATGAAGACGTTCCGCAACGCCGCGCAGCGCGGTGGCATCCGGGTCGTGGCTTGTCGCCGTTCGGTATGCAGCATGCAGCAAGCCCTGCAACAATGCGGCCTGTGCCCGCGCGCGGGTACGGTGCACTGAACCACCGCAATGCCAGCCATCGCCGGACCAAAAAATACTGGGGAGGCCGAAGCGGCCTGCGGCCTTCATGCCGCGAAAGAGCAATGAACATCAAGCACTGAAGCACGCATAATGAAAAACGCCGCCAGACAGAAGTCTGGCGGCGTTTTCTTTTTTTTGGGGATGGCGCCCGGACGGCGTTTTGTGTGACGATGCCCGAGGCGGAAAATCAGGGATTAATCTTGCGCTCAGTTCGCGGCGCGGGCAGAGGCCATCAGGCTGTTGTCCAGGCGGCGGGCGCCGTTGTAGCGCTTGGTCCAGTAGGCCATGGTCATGCTTTCCACACGCACCACGCCACCGGCGCTGGGCGAGTGCACGAAGCGGTCATCGCCCAGGTAGATGCCCACGTGCGAGTAACGGCGGCCCATCGTGTTGAAGAAGACCAGATCGCCGGCTTTCAGTTCGTTTTTGTCGACCGAGACGCCTTGCTGGGCGATTTCGGCGGCGTTGCGGGGCAGCTTCAGGCCCAGCGAACGTTCTGCCGAATAGGCAACCAGGCCGCTGCAATCAAAACCGGTGTCGGGGGAACTGCCGCCGAAGCGGTAGCGGATGCCCAGGTAGTTAAGGGCTTCGCTGACCATGGCGTTGTCGCCGTTGACACCCGAATGGATGCCTTTGGCTTGCTGGCGGTCGCGCTTGAACTTTTGCGTTACCAAGAGGCCGATGGGGTCATCGGCGGTGGCAACCCATTCCATTTCGTACGGATCAATCTCGGACGTATGGGCGGTTGACTTTTGCCCGGTACCTGCACAACCTGCCAGGGTCGCTACACAAGCCATCAACGCGAGCGTACGCAGACCGCGCTTTGCCTGGCCAGTGGATGAATTTAATCGCGCGAGTATGGAGTGTCGATGCATTCGCCTGGGGATGACCTGCTTTTTGACAGCAAAAGCCACGGGATTAGCCGTGGATCGGGCCGAAATGTCAGCAGAATCAACAATTATCTACAACTTCGCGGGGATTCTACCAAACTTTCATTACCAATCATTGCCGAATCGGTAATGGTTCCATGCCGCGTGGACATTTGGCAGAACTTTTTGACTTGTGGCAAGCCTCGTGCAAGGTTTGCCTACCAGAATGACCGAATGATTCGCTAAGAAATCAATCAGCCTTAAGGCGTACGAACAATACCAGGAGACAGAAATGCAAAAAACCCGGGATTTCCATTACAGATCATTGCATGACCGCGATGCGTTCTGGCGCGAGGAGGCCGGGCGTGTGCATTGGGATACGCCCTTTGAGTCTGTACTGGATTTTTCGCGCCCGCCATTCGCCAAGTGGTTCGTGGGCGGCACGACCAATCTTTGCTACAACGCCGTCGACCGGTGGCTGCCCACGCAGGGCGACAAGCCCGCGCTGATCTGGGTGTCCACCGAGGTCGACCAAGAACGCGTCTATACCCGGCAGGAGGTCTATGAAGAGGTCAACGCGGCCGCCGCCATGCTCGTGGAGCTGGGTGTTGCGCGCGGCGACCGCGTGTTGCTGTACATGCCCATGGTGCCTGAAGCCGTGTTCACCATGCTGGCCTGCGCGCGGATCGGCGCGGTGCATTCGGTGGTGTTCGGGGGCTTTGCGTCGGTCAACCTGGCGCAGCGCATCGACGATGCGGCGCCCAAAGTGGTGGTCTGCACGGATGGCGGCTCGCGCGGCGGCAAGGTGGTGCCCTACAAGCCCTTGCTGGACAAGGCGCTGAGCCTGGCGAAATCCCCGCCTGCCTCGGTCGTGGTGTTTGACCGGGGCTTGTCGCCCTTCGAACCCGTGGCCGGACGCGACCATGACTACGCCACGCTGCGCGAACGCCACCGCGGCGCCCGGGTGCCGGTGCAATGGCTGGAGTCGTCCGAACCCAGCTACATCCTCTATACGTCGGGCACCACCGGCAAGCCCAAGGGCGTGCAGCGCGACACCGGCGGCTATGCCGTGGCGCTGGCCTCGTCCATGGAATATCTGTTCAACGGCCGCGCGGGCGACACCTTTTTCTGCACCAGCGACATCGGCTGGGTGGTCGGACATTCCTATATTGTGTACGGCCCCCTTATCGGCGGGCAGACCACGCTGCTGTACGAAGGCACGCCGGTGCGCCCCGACGGCGCCATTCTGTGGCAGTTGGTGGAACGCTTTGGGGTCAACACGCTGTTCTCGGCGCCTACCGCCGTGCGGGTGCTCAAGCGCCAGGACCCCGCGCTGCTCCAGCGCCATGACCTGTCCACCCTGCGCGCGGTGTATCTGGCCGGCGAGCCGCTGGACGAGCCCACTGCCACCTGGATATCGCAAGGCCTGGGCAAGCCTATCATCGACAACTACTGGCAGACCGAGTCCGGCTGGCCGATTCTTTCCGCGCAGCCGGGCGTGGAGAACGTGCCGACCCGGTTCGGCAGCCCGTCCTTTCCCGTCTACGGTTTTGACGCGCGCATCGTCAGCGAGGCCACGGGCGAAGACCTGGGCCCGGACGAAAAGGGCGTGGTGGCCATCGTGCCGCCACTGCCGCCCGGCGCCATGTCCACCATCTGGGGCGACGATGCGCGTTTCGTGCAGACGTATTTCACGTCGATTCCGGGGCGGCAGGTGTATTCCACCTTTGATTGGGGGCGCGTGGACGCCGATGGCTATTGGTTCATCCTGGGCCGCACGGACGACGTGATCAACGTGGCGGGGCACCGTTTGGGCACGCGCGAGATCGAAGAATCCGTCAACAGCCATAGCGCCATCGCCGAATGCGCGGTGGTGGGCGTGGCCGATCCGTTGAAGGGGCAGGTGGCCATGGCGTTCGCGGTCTTGAAGAATCCCGACATGGCCGGCACGCCCGCCGGGGCAAAGCAGCTGGAAGGCGATATCATGCGCCTGGTGGAAGATCAGCTGGGCGCCGTCGCAAGGCCCGCCCGGATCCGATTCGTGGGCGCATTGCCCAAGACCCGGTCCGGCAAGGTGTTGCGCCGCGCGATCGTCGCCGTGTGCGAAGGACGCGAGCCCGGAGACCTGACGACCATTGAAGACCCATCCGCCCTGGAACAGATCAAGGAGTCGCTGCAATGAATACCAAACCCGTGCTGAGCGCCGAAGACGTCAAGAAGATCCTCGCCGCGGCCGAAGCACACGCCGTGCAGAACAAGTGGGCCGTGACCATCTCGGTGGTCGATGACGGTGGCCACCTGCTTGGCATGCTGCGCCTGGACGACGCGGCCCCGATCTCGGCGCACATCGCGCCGGCCAAGGCCAAGACCGCTGCGCTGGGCCGCCGCGAGTCGCGCATCTACGAAGAAATGATCAACAACGGCCGCGTGTCGTTCCTGTCGGCCCCGTTGATCGAAGGCATGCTGGAAGGCGGCGTGCCGGTCACCGTCAATGGCCAGGTGGTCGGCGCGGTCGGCGTGTCGGGCGTGAAGTCGACCGAAGACGTGCTGATCGCCCAAGCAGGCATTGCCGCGCTGGGCCTGTGAGCCAGACGCAATTGCCGGAACCGCCCACGGGCGGTTCCACGCCGGACGCCGGAGCAGGGCGCGACAGCGCCTTGAATCCCGGCGTGGCCAAGCGCGAGGTCTGGGCCTGGGCCATGTACGACTTCGCCAATTCCGGCTACACCACCGTCATTCTCACGGCGGTGTTCAGCACCTATTTTGTTGGCGTGGTCGGCGGCAAGGCGCCGTGGGCCACGCTGGCCTGGACCGCGGCGCTGTCGCTGTCCTATTTGCTCATCATGTTGACGATGCCCACGCTGGGCGCGCGCGCCGACGCCGCCGGCAGCAAGCGTCGGCTGCTGTATTCCAGCACCATTGGCTGCGTGGCCGCCACGCTGGTCTTGACGCAAGCCGGCCCCGGCGATGTATGGCTGGCGCTGGCGGCCATCGTGGTGTCCAACTATTGCTACTGCGTGGGTGAATCCGTGGTGGCGGCATTCCTGCCCGAACTGGCCCGGCCAGCCGCGCTGGGCCGCGTGTCGGGATGGGGCTGGAGCTTCGGCTATTGCGGCGGGATGCTTACCCTGGGCCTGTCGCTGCTGGTTGTGACCTCGGCCGAAGCCGACGGCATGACCGCCGAACATTTCGTGCCCTGGGTCATCGTTGTGACCTGCGCGGTATTCGCGCTGGCGGCGCTGCCGTCCTTCCTGTTGCTGAAAGAGCGCGCACGGCCCAAGGCCGTCAAGCCGCAAGCGCTGCACATGCTGCGCCGCCTGGCCTACGCGTGGCGCGACACGGGCCAGCACTTTCCCGAATTCCGTCGCCTGCTGATGTGCATCGCCTGCTATCAGGCGGGCATTTCGGTAGTCATCACGCTGGCCGCCGTGTATGCATCCGAAGTCATGGGCTTCACGACGCCGCAAATCATGCTGCTGGTGTTCACCGTGAACATCGGCGCGGCGGTAGGCGCGTTTTCGTTCGGCTATGTGCAAGACCGCATCGGCCACAAGCCGGCGCTGGCCATTACCCTGGGCGGCTGGATCGTGATGGTGCTGGTGGCTTATTCGGCCGTGACCGCGCCCGTATTCTGGGTGGCCGCCACGCTGGCCGGGCTGTGCATGGGCACCACCCAAAGCGCGGGCCGTGCCATGACAGGCGCGCTTGCCCCCGCTGGTCGCCTGGCCGAGTTCTATTCGCTTTGGACCTTTGCCGTGCAGCTGGCCGCCGTGATCGGGCCGCTGACCTACGGCGTGGTCACCTGGGCCACCGATGGCAATCATCGTCTGGCCATCCTGGTGACTGGCCTGTTCTTCGTGGGCGGCCTCGCCCTGTTGTCGCGCGTGGACATGAAACGCGGCTTGGCGCGCAGCCCCGCCGCCTGAATGTGCCGGGCCGCCGGCCTGCCAGGGGCGCCGCTGGGCTGCTATCCTTATGCACTGCCTTCAAGGCATCGCGCGTGATGCGCGATGCCTTGCGTTGATTGCCGGCATGTTGGCCTGATGGCCGATGCCGCCGGGTTGCAGCGGTACTGCGGGATACGGCATTGCGGGCTCTGGCCCGCATTTTGCGTAAGGTGCCCGTAAGAGCGTGGCGATACGGTGGTGGGTAGATAAAGAAACTGTCCCTGCGCCGCACTTCCTTTGTGAAGCCCGCGGTGCGGCGGCCAAGGCGAAAACAGCGGCATCAACAACAAAATCACCGTTTGGAGACAAGATCATGTCGAAAGCAATTGAGTCCGTCCTGGTAGAAACCCGCGTTTTCCCGCCGCCCGAGCGCGCGGCCAACGGAGCGGCGATTCCCAGCATGGACGCCTACAACGCGCTGTGCGCCCAGGTTGAAAACGACTTCGACGGTTTCTGGGCCGGTCAGGCCCGGGACAATCTGCAATGGACCAAGCCGTTCACGCAAGTGCTGGACGAATCCGACGCGCCGTTCTACCGCTGGTTCGGCGACGGTGAACTGAACGTATCGGCCAACTGCCTGGACGTGCACCTGACCAACGGCAACGCCGACAAGACCGCCATCATCTTCGAAGGCGATGACGGCACGGTCAACAAGGTCACCTACCGCGAACTGCTGGCGCGCGTGTGCCGCTTTGCCAATGGCCTGACCGGCCTGGGTTACAAGAAAGGCGACCGCGCCATCATCTACATGCCCATGTCGATCGAAGCCGTGGTAGCGATGCAAGCCTGCGCGCGCCTGGGCGTGACGCACTCGGTGGTGTTCGGCGGCTTTTCCGCCAAGAGTCTGCAGGAACGCATCGTGGACGTGGGCGCATCGCTGGTCATCACCGCCGACGAACAGGTGCGCGGCGGCAAGACCATTCCGCTGAAACCGGCCGTGGAAGACGCCATTGCCATGGGCGGCTGCGAAGCCGTGTCCAAGGTGATCGTGTATCGCCGCACCGGCGGCAAAGTCCAATGGAACGAGGCGCGCGACCTCTGGATGCACGATGTCGAGGCCAACCAGCCCGACACCTGCGAGCCCGTGCCGGTCAACGCCGAACACCCGCTGTTCATCCTGTACACATCCGGTTCCACCGGCAAGCCCAAGGGCGTGCAGCACTCGTCGGCCGGTTACCTGCTGTGGGCGCTGCTGACGGTGAAGTGGACCTTTGACGCCCGTAAAGACGACGTCTACTGGTGCACCGCCGACGTGGGCTGGGTTACCGGCCACACCTACATTACCTACGGCCCGCTGGCCGCCGGGCTGACGCAGGTGGTGTTCGAAGGCGTGCCCACCTATCCCAACGCCGGCCGCTTCTGGGACATGATCGCGCGCCACAAGGTCACCACGTTCTACACGGCGCCCACCGCGATCCGTTCGCTGATCAAGGCCGCCGAAGCCACGCCGGAGGCGCATCCCAAAAACTACGACCTGGACAGCCTGCGCATCATCGGCACGGTCGGTGAACCCATCAACCCCGAAGCGTGGATGTGGTATCACAAGCACATCGGCCGCGAACGCTGCCCCATCGTGGACACGTGGTGGCAGACGGAAACCGGCGGCCACATGATCACGCCGCTGCCGGGCGCCACGCCCACCAAGCCCGGTTCGTGCACGCTGCCGCTGCCGGGGATCGCTGCCGCCATCGTGGATGAAACCGGTGGCGATGTCGAAAAGGGCAATGGCGGTTTCCTGGTCATCAAGCGCCCGTGGCCCGCCATGATCCGCAACATCTGGGGCGACCCCGAGCGCTTCAAGAAAAGCTACTTCCCGTCCGAACTGCGCGGGTACTACCTGGCTGGCGACGGCGCGCAGCGCGACGCGGACGGCTATTTCTGGATCATGGGCCGCATCGACGACGTGCTGAACGTGTCGGGCCACCGCCTGGGCACGATGGAAGTCGAATCGGCGCTGGTGGCGCACGAACTGGTGGCCGAAGCCGCCGTGGTGGGCCGCCCGGATGACACCACGGGCGAAGCCGTGGTGGCGTTTGTGGTGCTCAAGCAGGCGCGTCCGGAAGGCGAACAGGCGCAAGCCATCGCCAAGCAGTTGCGCGACTGGGTCGCCAAGGAAATCGGCCCCATCGCCAAGCCCAAGGACATCCGCTTTGGCGACAACCTGCCCAAGACCCGCTCGGGCAAGATCATGCGCCGCCTGCTGCGCGTAGTGGCCAAGGGCGAGGAAGTCACGCAGGACGTTTCCACGCTTGAAAACCCCGCCATTCTGGAACAGTTGGCCAAACCGCTGTAAGCACGATCGGCCATCAGCGGCCGATCGACGTCCTGGCGACAGGAGCATAATGTCAGACGCCCGCACCGGTAAGCGCCGGTCCGGGCGTCTTTTCTTTTATTCCCCTCACAAGACGGAGCCATGGACGTGAGCCGCAGCAGTTTCGATCGCGCAGGGCTAGCCCTGATGTTCAGCACCATCGTGGTCTGGGCAGGCAGCTGGATAGCGATGAAACTGATCGTGCCCTACATCGGCCCGTTCGACTTCGTGGCGTTGCGATACGTCGTGGGCGCCTTGGTGCTGTTCGCGCTAGCCATCGCCACGCGCCGGCCGCTGGGCATGCCGCCCTGGAAGCTGACCTTGCTGATCGGCTTGACGCAAACGGCCGGATTCCAGGGCTTCGTGCAGACGGCGCTGGTGTCGGGCGGCGTGGGCAAGGTATCGCTGATGGCCTACACCATGCCGTTCTGGGTGGTGCTGTTTGCGTGGTGGCTGCTGGGCGAACGCCCATCCGCCAAGCATGGCGTGGGCATCGGCCTGGCGGCGATCGGCCTGATCTGTTTCGTGGAGCCCTGGAATGGCCTGGGCGATATCCGGCCCGTGCTGTTGGGCCTGGGCAGCGGCCTGTGCTGGGGCGTGGGCACGGTGCTGTCCAAGCGCATGTTCGAACGGCACGCGCCTGACGTCATGACGTTCACGGCCTGGCAGATGTTGTTTGGCGGGCTGGTCATGGTGCCCGTGGCGTATCTCGTGCCGCAGATCAGCGCGCAGTGGGGCTGGCAGTTGTGGGCGGGCATGACCTACATCGTCTTGATTGCCACAGCCGCCGGCTGGCTGCTGTGGTTGCAAGTGGTGCGCCGCGTGCCCGCATCCATCGCCGGCCTGTCCAGCCTGGGCGTGCCTGTTGTGGCCATGTTGCTGGCGTGGGCCATTCTGTCCGAACGGCCGTCGCTGGGCGAGCTGGGCGGCATGGTTCTTATCCTGGCCGGCATCTTCGTGGTCAGCCGCGCGGCGCCCGCCGCCCGCGCCGCGTAATCCGCGGGCTTTTCGATTTCCCTTCCCGATCTCCTTTTTCCCTCTCAAGGATTCCCCATGATCGATCTGCGTAGCGACACTGTCACACGACCGACGCCCGCCATGTTGCAGGCCATGGTTTCCGCCCCGTTGGGCGATGACGTGATGGGCGACGACCCCACCGTGATCCAGTTGCAGGCTGCCGTGGCCGAGCGCGCCGGCAAGGCGGCCGGCCTGTTCTTTCCGTCGGGTACGCAAAGCAACCTGGCCGCGCTGATGGCGCATTGCGATCGTGGCGACGAATACCTGGTGGGCCAGCTGGCGCACACCTACAAGTACGAAGGCGGCGGCGCGGCCGTGCTGGGCAGCATCCAGCCGCAGCCCATCGAGCACGCCGAAGATGGTTCCTTGCCGCTGGAAAAGCTGGCGGCCGCCGTCAAGCCCCAGGGCGATCCGCACTTTGCGCGCACGCGTTTGCTGGCGCTGGAAAACACGTTTCACGGCAGGCTGATTCCCGCCGGCTACATCCAGGCCGCCACCGACTGGGCGCGCAAAGAAGGCTTGGCCACGCACCTGGACGGGGCGCGTGTGTTCAACGCAGCGGTGGCCAGTGGCAAGCCGCTGGCCGACATGTGCCAGCCCTTCGACTCGGTTTCCATTTGTTTTTCAAAAGGCCTGGGCGCGCCCGTGGGCTCGGTGCTGGTCGGCAGCGCGGAACTGATCGGTCGCGCACACCGCTGGCGCAAGATGCTGGGCGGCGGCTTGCGCCAGTCCGGCGTGCTGGCCGCGGCCTGCCTGTATGCGCTGGACCATCATGTGACGCGCCTGGCAGAAGACCACGAGAATGCCCGCGCCTTGGCCGAAGGCCTGCGCGGCATTGCCGGCGTTAAGGTGTTGAGCCAGGACACCAACATGCTGTTCGTGGAATTCCAGCCGTCCCGTTGCGATGCGCTGACCGAAGCGCTGGGCAAGGAAGGCATCCTGATGCGCGCGGTGTACGGCGGGCCGACGCGCCTGGTCACGCACCTGGACGTGTCGGCCGACGACGTCCAGCGCGTGGTGCAGGCGGTGGCGCGCCACCTGGCCTGATAGCGGCTGATAGCGGCCCAGGGGGCGGCGGGCAGCGTCAGGCGCCGGCGCGCAGCACGTCCGCCAGCACCGAGAACAGCTCGTCGATCTGGGCGCGTTCGATGATGAGCGGGGGCGACAGCAGCATCGTGTCGCCCGCCGACCGGATCAGGCAGCCGCGTTCCAGGCAGGCGTTGTGCACGGCATAGGCGCGCTGCCCCGGCTGACCCTCCAGCGGCGCCAGTTCAATGGCGGCCAGCAGGCCGATGTTGCGGATGTCCACCACATGCGGCAGCCCCTTCAGGCTGTGCGCGGCGTCTTCCCAGTAACGCGCCAGTTCCTGGCTGCGTTGGAACAAGCCCTCGCGACGGCAGATGTCCAGCGTCGCCAAGCCCGCCGCGCAGGCCACGGGGTGGCCCGAATACGTGTATCCGTGCGAGAGCTCGATGGCGCTTTCCGGCCCTTGCATGAAGGCGTCGTACACGTGTTGCTGCACCAGCGTTGCGCCCATCGGAATCGCCCCGTTGGTCAGGCCCTTGGCGCTGGTGATGATGTCGGGCTTGACGCCGAAATAGGGCGATGCGAACGCGCCGTCGATGCGTCCGAATGCGCAGATCACCTCATCGAAAATCAGCAGGATGCCGTGCGCATCGCAGATCTCGCGCAGCCGTTGCAGATAGCCGCGCGGCGGCACGATCACGCCGGTGGAACCGGCCACCGGTTCAACGATGACGGCCGCGATGGTCGAGGCGTCGTGCAGCGCCACAATGCGCTCCAGCGTGTCGGCCAGGTGCGCGCCCCAATCCGGCTGACCGCGCGTGTACGCCATCTGCTGGCGATCATAGGTGTGGGGCAGGTGGTCCACATAGGGCAGCAGATTGCCAAAGGGTTTGCGATGCCCGCCGATGCCCGACACGGACAGGCCGCCGAACCCCACGCCGTGATACGAGCGTTCGCGCCCGATCAGCCGCACGCGCTGGCCTTGGCCGCGCGCCCGGTGATAGCCCAGTGCAATCTTCAGCGCGGTGTCCACCGCTTCGGATCCCGAGTTGGAAAAGAACACATTGGAAAAGCCGTCGGGCGCCTCGGCGCACAACGCGTCCGCCAGTTCAAAGGCCAGGGGATGGCTCATCTGGAACGACGGTGCGTAATCCAGGTCGTGCGCGGTCCGCGCGATGGCCTCCACGATTTCCGGGCGGCGATGGCCCGCGTTCACGCACCACAAGCCGGCGATGCCGTCCAGGACGCGGCGGCCGTCCGGCCGGATGTAGTGCATGCCTTCGGCGGCGGCAAACAGTACCGGGTTGCGCTTGACCCGCCGGTTGGCGGTAAACGGCATCCAATAGGCGTCGGTTTGAGAAAGGGCGGAGGGGGACGAGGACATGGGGACGATCCTGCTTCAGGAGAGTTCAGGTTCGTCTATTTTGTATTAATACATCGATAAATACAATACGAGTCGTCGCGCAGGCCCATCCGCGGCGCATCATGCAGTCGCGCGCGAGCCCACCCTGGCCGAAGCGGGCGCAGGCGGGGGGGTAAGCGGGTCAGGAGGCTTGGAGCGACGCTTTCAGGTGGCGGCGCATCAATTGCGACGCCCATTCCTGGTCGCCGGATTCCAGCGCGTCGATGATTTGCAGGTGTTCGTTGCTGGAATTGACGAAACGCGCGTCGCGATAGAACGCAGCGTGCTCTTCCAGCCGGCGCAGGTGGTTTTGCTGCTGCACCGCTTGCAGGATGTAGCGGTTGCCGGAGAACCGCGCCAGGAGCTCGTGGAACGACGCATTCAGGCCAAAAAATTCAGTAGCCGAAATGTCGGCGTCGTCGCGCTGGATCAAGGCCTCATGCGCGGCCCGCATGCGCGCCAGCGCCGGTTTGTCCACGCGGAATGTGGGCTCCAGGAGCCCGGCGCATTCCACCGTCATGCGGAAACGATAGCTTTCGTTCAGCGCTTCGGCGCTTTCCAGCGACGGGGCAAATTGCCAGCCATGCCCCTTGCGCTTCTCGATCAGGCCATCCGCCGACAGTTGCAGCAAGGTCTTGGCCAGCACACTGCGCGGCGCGTCATAGCGCTGCAACAGATCACGTTCGGTAAAGGTCTCGGGCAGTTGGCGCGACGCGCGGTCATCGATCAACTGGCGCGTCAGCTCTTCCTGCGTGGGGCCGGCCCCTTCAATGGCCGGGGGCGCTGACGCCGCAGCATGGTCGGACACGGTATAGCCGCTGTTGGGCCGATGCGTGATCAAGCCTTGAGCGGCCAGCAGGCGCAGCGCGCCGCGTACTGGCGTGCGCGACACCTCGTAAGCGGCCGCCAGTGTTTCTTCCGACAGGTGTGCGCCGGGCTCGTGCCGCCGCGCCACGATGTCTTCGGCGATGTGTCGCGCCAGGTCGACTTGCAGCGGAGTAGGGCGGGCAGGAGCGGCGGGGGGCATGGCGCGTCAGAGGGGAAAAGGGCAGGCAAGGATCGTAGGGCAATGGTACCGGAGCGCCATCGCTTTTGAATCAGGCCCGGGCAAACCCTAATATTGAACTTTTTACTATATTAGTACAAAATTTGGCCGTCGATTCTGACCGTATCACCCAGGCCGCCGTTCGGCCCTATCCGGAGTTTTGCTAGCGTGACGATGCCTACCCCGTTTCCCCTGGTCGACGTCCAGGGCAGTCCTTATGAACGCGGCCGCCAGCATGGCTCGGCGGTGCCGGAACACGTGGCGCGCAGCGTGGCCTTGTATCGGGGCCAGCTGGAACGCCGTGGCGTGGACGCCGCCCGCCTGAAGGAACTGGCCGCTGCCATGGTGCCGGTGGTGGGCGACTACGACGCTGCCTACCTGGAAGAATTGCGCGGCATTGCCGATGGCGCCGGACAGTCGCTGGAAGACGTGGTGGTCATCAACTGCCGCACCGAAATGATGTTCGGCCATGCCGAACTGGGCCGGGCCCGCAAGGGGCTGGACGACGGCTGCACCGGCCTGGTCGTATTGCCCGAAGCCAGCGCCGAGGGCAAGTTGATGCACGCCCACAACTGGGACTGGCGCGAAGAATGCGTCGACACCGGCATCGTCGTGCGCATGCGCCGTGAAGACGGGCCCGACCTGTTGATGTTCACCGAGGCGGGCAGCCTGGCGCGCCACGGTTTCAACAGCGCGGGCGTATCGCTGTCCGGCAATTTCCTGTCTTGCGAACAAGACTATCAACGGCCCGCACAGGTGCCGCTGGTGCTGGTGCGCCGCAAGATGCTGGAAGCCACCAACATCTGCAACGCCATGAAAGTGCTGTGGGCGTCGCGCCGCTTCTGCTCCAACAACCTGATGCTGGCCCAGGCACAGGGCGAGGCCGTGGACCTGGAATGCGCGCCGGACGAAATCTTCTGGATCACGCCGCAGGACGGCCTGCTGGTGCATGCCAACCACTGGATCAGCCCGACCGCGCGCGCCAAGTTGTTCGACAAGGGCCTGGCCGCCAACCCTGATTCCATCTATCGCCAGCGACGCGTTGAGGACATGCTTGCGCGCCAGGGCGGCAAGGTCGGTTGGGATGCCGTCAAGCGCATCCTGGCCGATGATTTCGCCGCGCCCGACGGCGTGCTGCGTTCGCCCAAGCCGGCCAGCTTCGACAGCATTTCGGCCACCGTGGCCACCACGCTGATGGAGCCGGAAAGCGGCGTGATGTGGATTGCACGCAAGCCCTATGAGGGCCGCAATTTTGCTGAATACCGGCTGTTCTAAGCCGCGCCAGGAGACCATTTCATGACGTCGAAAGTCTTGCGCGGCAAGCGCGCGCTAATGTTATCCGCTGCCCTGGCCGGCGCCTTGACGGGCCTGCCGGGGCTGAGCCAAACGCAAACCCCCGCGTCGTCCCCGCTGCCCGAGATCCGCTACGCCGAAGGCTCGGGCACGCCCACGTCCGTGCCCGGCGGCCGCTCGCGCAACACGTCCACCGACAACGTGCTGGCTCACGTGGTCGAATCGCTGGTCGCGCTGCGCGCGGACATGAGCGTGGGCCCCATGCTGGCCGACAGCTGGACGCTGTCCGACGACAAGCGCAGCTATACCTTCAAGCTGCGCCAGGGCGTGACCTTCCACGATGGCTCGCCGATGACGTCAAGCGACGTCAAATGGACGTACGGCTACCTGACCGGCGCGCAATCCGAATACGCCTGCAAGAACCTTTACGACGGTAGCAAGGGCGCCAAGGTGGTGGACGTGCAAACGCCGGACCCCGGCACCGTGGTCTTCACGCTGGATGCGCCCTATGCGCTGTTCCTGGACCAGATGGCCAGCGTGCAATGCCCGATGCCGGTGCTCAGCCCGAAAAGCGTCGACGCCGACGGCAAGTGGATCAAGCCCATCGGCACCGGCCCGTACGTACTGGCCGAATGGAAGAAAGAACAATATGTGCTGCTGACGCCGTATGCCGGCTATGTGCCGCGTAGCGAGGCGGCCAGCGGCATGGCCGGCAAGAAAGTGGCATCGGCCAATGTGCGCTTTGTGGTGATTCCGGACGCCGCCGCGCAAAAGGCCGCGCTGATGGCCGGCCAGGTTGACGCCTACAACGCCGACGAAGACAACCTGCCGGCGAAAGACCCGCGCTGGTCCATCGTCACCGAGCAAGGGCTGGATACCGTTAACCTGTTGATGCAGACGCGCGCGCCGCTACTGTCCGACGTCAACATGCGCCGCGCCATCGCGCTGGCGCTGGATTTTCCCGCCATCGCCCGCGCGCTGAACAACGGTCAGGCGGCGTACAACCCGTCGCTGGTGCCCACGGCAAGCGTGTACTACTCCGAGGCCGACAAGGCGGGCTACGAAAAGAACCTGAACGAGGTCAAGCGCCTGTTGCAGGCCGCCAATTACCGAGGCGAAACGCTGAAGTTGCAGGCCAACAAGCGCTATCCCTACCTGTACCGCGTGGCAGTGGTCACCCAGCAGTTGCTGAACAAGGCTGGCATCAAGACCGAGCTGGACATGCTGGAATGGGGCACGCAGGTCACGAACTTTCGCGAAGGCAAGTTCCAACTGATGGCCTTTGCGTATTCGGCGCGCACCGAGCCCGCGCTGATGTATCGCGACGTGATCGGCGACAAGTCCAGGACGCCCATGGCGCAATGGGAAAGCCCCGAGGCCGCGGCCCTGCTTGAAGGCATCGAGGCCGAGTCCGACACGGCCACGCGCAAGCAGGCGTTCGACAAGCTGCACGCGCTGATGCTGCGCGATACGCCGCTGCTGATGTACTACAACAAGCCCGGCTACGTCGTCGTATCCAGCCAGCTTCACGGCTTTACCGGCTGGCCGCTGCGCAAGCCGCGTTTCTTCAACGTCACCAAGAACTGAGGCGCCGTGCTGGGCTATCTAACCAAGCGCATCGCGGCGGCGGTGCCCACGATCATCGTGGTGACAGTGCTGGTCTTCGGCATGATCCGCGCCATACCCGGCGACCCCGCATCGCTGATGCTGGGCGACATCGACAACCCCGCGCTGCTGGCCGAAATGCGCCACGCCCTGGGCCTGGACCGCCCCGTGGGCGAGCAGTTCCTGATCTGGGTCGGCAATGCGCTGCATGGCGATCTGGGCATGTCCATCGCGCGCCGCGAGCCCGTCATGCACCTGGTCCTGACGCATTTCGCGGTGACGGCGCAGGTGGTGTTGACGGCAACGTTGCTGGCCTGCCTGGTGGCCATTCCCGCCGGCATGATTGCGGCGTGGCGGCAAAACCGGCGCGCGGATACGGCCATCGTTTCCACCTCGATACTGTTCGTGTCCATGCCCAGCTTCTGGGTCGGCATTCTGCTGATCTGGCTGTTTGGCGTGAAGCTGAACTGGCTGCCCGTGTATGGCTTTGAGTCGATGGCGCAAAGCGGTCTGGGCGCGTTGAAGTACTTGGTGCTGCCGGTATGCGCCATCGTGTTGACCGAGATTGCCGCGATCACGCGGATGATGCGCGCCAGCACCATCGAAACGTTGCGGCTGGAATACGTGGCGCACGCGCGCGCCAAGGGGCTGCCCGAAAAGCGCGTGATGCTGCGGCACGTGTTGCCCAATTCCTTCGGCCCCACGCTCACCGTCATCGGCCTGATGCTGGGCCATCTGTTGTCGGGCGCGGCGGTGATCGAAACCGTCTTCACCTTGCCGGGGATCGGCCGGCTGTTGGTGGAAAGCATCTATGCACGGGACTACCCGGTGGTGCAGGGCTGCCTGCTGTTTATTGCGTTGTTGTACGTGGCGGTCAATCTGGTGGTGGATCTGCTGTATCCGCTGTTCGATCCGCGCGTGAAGCTTCAATAGGAACGTCATGACGGGTTTCAAACCGGGTTTCAAACATACCAATGCCGTGGTGGGCGGCGCGCTGGTGGCGGGCGTGGTGCTGCTGGCGCTGGTGGGGCTGGTGTACACGCCGCACGATCCGCTGGAAGGCGATCTGCTGGCGCGCTTTTCGCCGCCGTCGTCCGAATATTGGTTGGGCACCGACGAGTTTGGTCGCGACGTCTTGTCGCGCCTGATGGCGGGCGCGGGCGTCAGCGTGGCGGTCAGCGTGTTCTCGGTGCTGCTGGCCTTGGTGCTGGGCACGACCATCGGCGTGGCGGCGGGCTATGCGGGCGGTTGGGTGGATCGTGGCATCAGCGTGCTGGTCGATTCCATGATGGCGTTTCCCGGCTTGCTGCTGGCGCTGGGCATCATGACGGTGCTGGGGCCGTCCAAGTGGGGCGTGGTGCTGGCGCTGGGCCTGGCGTATTCGCCATCCGTCTCGCGCATTGCGCGCGGCGCGGCGCTGTCGCTGCGGCAGCGTGACTTCGTCATCGCCTCGCGCGCCACCGGGCATAGCGGCCTGTGGACGGTGTTCCGCCACGTGCTGCCCAACTGCGTGGCGCCGCTGCTGATCTTCGCAACGTCCATCTTCGGGTCGGCGCTGCTGGCGGAAAGCGCCTTGTCCTTTCTGGGGCTCGGCGTGCCGCCACCGTTGGCGACGTGGGGCGGCATGCTGTCCGAAAGCCGCAACGCCATGGACCAGGCGATCTGGCTGGCGCTGTTTCCGGGCGCGATGATTTCGCTAAGCCTGCTGGGCATCAACCTGCTGGGCGACGCCGTGCGCGACCGCCTGGATCCGCGCATGCGGGGGGTGACGGCATGAACGCACCTGACCTTTCCCTGGCCGGCGCTGCGCCCTTGTTGTCGGTGCGCGATCTGGAAATCCGCTTTCCCGGCAAGCGCGATGCCGCACCGGTGGTAAACCGCGTGTCCTTTGACCTGAAGGCGGGTGAATCGCTGTCCATCGTGGGCGAATCCGGCAGCGGCAAGACGCTGATCGGCAAGGCGCTGTTGGGCCTGTTGCCGGATGCCGCGCGCATGACTAACGGGCAGGCATTGTTCGACGGCCGCGACGTGCTGCCGCAAAGTGCGCGCGACTGGCAGGCCACGCGCGGCACCGGTATCGGCATGGTGTTCCAGGAACCCATGGTGTCCCTGAACCCCGCGTTCCGCGTGGGCGAACAGCTGACAGAAGCCCTGGTCCTGCGGCGGGGCATGACGCGCAGCGCGGCCTGGGATGCGGCCGTTCAGATGCTGGAACGCGTGCGGGTGCGCGATGCGCGCGATTGCATGAAGCGGTATCCCCACGAATTCTCGGGCGGCATGCGGCAGCGCATCCTGCTGGCCGGCGTCATGCTGCTCAAGCCGCGCCTGTTGATCGCCGATGAACCCACCACCGCGCTGGACTGTGTCGTGCAAAAAGAAGTGCTGGACCTGATGGTCGAGCTGACGCGCGAGCAAGGCACGGCGCTGATCTTCATCAGCCACAATCTGGCGCTGGTGGCCGCGTACACGCAGCGCGTGCTGGTGATGTGCCGGGGGCGCGCGGTGGAAACGGGGGAAGTATCGCAAGTGCTGTCGCGTCCGGCGGACCCGTACACCTTGAGCTTGCTGGACGCGCTGCCCAAACGCGGCCCGGCGCGCGCGCCTGTGACGGGTGCGCCGATCTTGCAGGTGGATCAACTGGCCATCGACTACGCCGTACGCGGTGGCTGGTGCCGCAAGCGCTACGTGCGCGCCGTGCATCAGGCGAGTTTTCACGTGGCGCCCGGTGAAACGCTGGCCATCGTGGGTGAATCCGGCAGTGGCAAGACGACCGTCATGATGTCGATTCTGGGCCTGGTGCCGCAGGCGCAGGGGCGCATTGCGCTGGATGGGCAAGCGTTGCCGCCGGGCGGCGAGGGTGGCATCTGGCGCACGGCGCGCCGCCGCATTCAGATGGTCTTCCAGGACCCGTACTCGTCGCTCGATCCGCGCATGACCATCGGCGCGCTGGTGGGCGAGGGGCTGCGGCTGGAAGCGGGCATCACGCCGGATGCCCGGCAACAGCGCGTGGATCAGGCGTTGCGCGATGTGGGTTTGGGCGACGGCTATGCCGAGCGCTATGCGCATGAGCTGTCGGGCGGGCAACGCCAGCGCGTCGCCATTGCGCGGGCGCTGGTGATGCGGCCGGAAGTGATCATCGCGGACGAACCCGTGTCGGCGCTGGACGTGACCGTGCAGAAGCAGGTTCTGGAAACGCTGATGTCATTGCAGCGTTCCTATGGCTTTGCGTGTCTGCTGATCTCCCATGACCTGGGCGTGGTCGAGCAGATCGCCGACCGCGTGGTCGTCATGCTGCGCGGGCATATCGTCGAAGAAGGATCGCGCGACGAGGTGTTCGACCATCCGACGCATCCGTACACGCGCCGGCTGTTGCAGGCCGTGCCCGAATTGCGCGGCAATGCGGCAGACGGATTCCGTGTGCAAGTGCGCGAGCTGCCCGCCGGCACGCGCCGCGCCGATGCGGACTACTTTGATCCGTCCCGCAGCGCGGACGAGGCCGCGCCTGCCATGACGCGGTGGCCGCATCCGGCGCCACGCATCGCGTTGCGCTGGCAGCCGGCGTGGCGTTGGCCGAAACGGTAGCCGCCTGACGCGTCAGCCGTGCCGGCTGCGGCTGTCGGCGGGCGCTTCGTCGCGCGCGTTCATGCCGTAGTCGCGCAGCACCTGCGCGACGCGCAGCCGATAGTTCTGGAACACGCCGCTGCGTCCCGCTTCCTGGGCGCGGCGATGCGACTCCAGCGAGCGCCAGCGCTTGACGGCGTCTTCATCGCGCCAGAACGACAGGGACAGCAGCTTGCCCGGCGTGCTGAGGCTTTGAAAGCGTTCCACCGAGATGAAGCCGTCGATGGCCTTGAGCTCGTCGATCAAACCGGCGGCAATGTGCAGATAGGGATCTGGGTTGCCATTGGCGGGTTCAACTTCGAATATCACGGCGATCATGGTGCGGGTTCCTTTGAAAATGCAAACTGCGGCACGCGTGCGTTGGGCAGCGGCCGATACCGGAAGCGGGATGCCAGGGCGGCCGCGTCGGCGCCTGCGTGCAGCAGATGGAGCAGCGCGCCCGATAGGAAATCCGGCTGCCAGTATCCGCCGCCCGGGCATGCAACGATTCGATGCCGGCCGAACTATGCCTGCGGCGTGTCCGGCACGCGGGCGCCCGCTACGCGCAGCACCGCCGCGTAGCCCTGGCGTGAGTCCGGCCATTGCAGCGTGAAGCCGCTGGCGCGCAGCCGCGCGTTGCTGAGCTTCTTGCTGCCCACATTGGCGGGGGCAGGGGCGATACGTGGCGCGGGCGCGCCTATCATGGCAGCGAGATCGGCGTAAAGCGTGTGCAGTGGCAGCGGGGTGTCGTCGCACCCGATATAAACCGGTTCAACCTTGGGCAACAGCGCCAGATGCAGCACGGCGGCGGCCGCGTCGTCGATATGGATACGGTTGGCCCAATGTTCAGGCTGCGTCGGCGCGCCCGCCGCGCCGCTGCGCAGGCGTTCGATCAATTGCAGCCGGCCAGGCCCGTACAGCCCCGCCAGCCGCAGCGCGGTAGACGACAGGCCGCGCGCGGCCAGCGCGGCTTCTGCTTCAAGCAGAATCTTGCCGTTGAAGCCTTGCGGCGCGGGCGGCGTGTCTTCGGTGACCCAGTCGCCATGGTGTTCGCCATACACGGCGCTGGATGACACGAACACCACGCGCTTGAGCCGCGACGTGTCCAACAGGTTCAGCACGTTCTGCAAGCCGTCGATGAAGACGCCGCGATACAAGGCCGGGTCGCGCCCACCGGGGGCGGGCAGGTGAATCAGCCGTGTCACGCCTGATGGCAACGCGGGCAGGGAATCCGCGCGGGTAATGTCGCCTTGCAGCCATTGGATGCCGCTGTCGTCTTCGGGCGGTTGGCGGCGCAGCGCGTGCACGTGGTCGCCGCGCGCCAGGAAACGCCGGGCCACGCGCTGGCCAAGGTCACCGCAGCCAATGAGCAATACGCGTTCAGTCATGATGTGCCGCCTGAAAAAAAAGGCACCCAAGAGGTGCCTTGTTGCTGGGGATGCGCCCGGCCAGGATTACATACCGCTATACACCGGCCCTTCGCCGCCTTGCGGGGCCACCCAGACGATGTTCTGCGTGGGGTCCTTGATGTCGCAGGTTTTGCAGTGCACGCAGTTCTGCGCGTTGATCTGCAAGCGGTCCTCGCCGTGATCGTCCTTGATGAACTCGTACACGCCGGCCGGGCAGTAGCGCGATTCCGGGCCGCCGTACTTGGCCAGGTTCACCTGCACCGGCACTGACGGGTCTTTCAAGGTCAGGTGGACGGGCTCGTTTTCTTCATGGTTGGTGTTCGAAATGAACACCGAACTGAGCTTGTCGAACGTCAGCTTGCCGTCGGGCTTGGGGTAGTCGATGCGCGCGCATTCCGACGCCGGTTGCAGACAGGCATGGTCGGGCTTGTTGTGGCGCAAGGTCCACGGCATCTTGCCCTTGAGCAGCAACTGCTCGACCCCGGTCATCACGGTGGCCACCGTGCGGCCCTTCTTGAACCACTGCTTGAAGTTGCGGGCCTTGTTCAATTCGGTGTGCAGCCAGGACGCTTCGAAGGCCTGCGGATACGCGGCCAGTTCGTCTTGGCGGCGGTCGGCCAGCAAGGCGTCGAACGCGGCTTCGGCGGCCATCTTGCCCGACTTGATGGCGGCATGGCTGCCCTTGATGCGCGAGGCGTTCAGGAAACCGGCTTCGCAGCCCACCAGCACGCCACCCGGGAAGGTCAGCTTGGGCAGCGACATCAAGCCGCCCGCCGTGATGGCGCGCGCGCCGTAGGCGATGCGCTTGCCGCCTTCGAACGTGCCGCGTATGGCGGGGTGCGTCTTGTAGCGTTGGAATTCTTCGAACGGCGACAGCCAGGGGTTGGCGTAGTCCAGGCCGACAATCATGCCCACGGCCACCAGGTTGTTGTCCAGGTGGTACAGGAACGAACCGCCGTAGGTGTCGGAATCCAGCGGCCAGCCGGCGGTGTGGATAACCAGGCCGGGCTTGGATTGCGCCGGGTCCACTTCCCACATTTCCTTGATGCCGATGCCGTAGGACTGCGGGTTGCGCCCGTCGTCCAGCTTGAAGCGTTCGATCAGCTGGCGGCCCAGCTGGCCGCGCGAGCCTTCGCCGAACACGGTGTAGCGGGCATGCAGTTCCATGCCGGGCTGGTAGTGGTCGGTGTGCGAGCCGTCGCGCGCCACGCCCATGTCGCCGGTGGCCACGCCACGGACGGCGCCGTTTTCGTCGTACAGCACTTCAACCGCGGCAAAGCCCGGGAAGATGTCCACGCCCAGCGCTTCGGCTTGCTCGCCCATCCACTTGACGACGTCGCCCAGACGGACGATGTAGTTACCTTCGTTGTGGAAACAGGGCGGCAGCAGCCAGTTCGGCGTGGTGCGCGCGCCGGTCTGGGACAGGAACATGAACTTGTCCTGCGTGACCGGCACGTTCAGCGGCGCGCCTTTTTCTTTCCAGTCGGGAATCAGCTCGGTCAGCGCCAACGGGTCCATGACGGCGCCGGACAGGATGTGCGCACCCAGCTCCGCGCCCTTCTCAAGCACGCATACGCCGATTTCCTGATTCTTTTCAGCGGCCAGCTGCTTTAGACGGATTGCGGTGGCCAGGCCGGCGGGTCCACCGCCAACCACGACCACGTCATATTCCATCGACTCGCGTTCAGACATTTGCAAAGCTCCCCGTATGTATTCCATATTTGGCTGGAAGTAATATCGGCGATTGTATTGCAGGCGGAGGCCGTGTATGCCTTCGTATTTCTTTTAGTCTTCAGGAGTAATTGGTGAACCCGGACAATCTGTCTGCGCGGATTCTGGCGGTGGGCGATACCCATCAGACCGAATTGCCTTTGCGTTGGGGCGACTCTGACGCCTTGAATCATCTGAACAACACGCTGTATTTCCGCCTCATGGAAGAGGCTCGCATGCAGATCCTGTACGACGCGGGCTTTGCGTTGCCCGCCGATAATGGCGCGATCCTGGCCCACGCCTCGTGCGATTTCCTGCGTCCGCTGACCTACCCGGCTACGGTCCGGGTCACGCACAAAGTCACGCGCATTGGCCGCTCAAGCGCCGAATTCGAGCTGCTGCTTGAGAAGGTCGGCGACGACGCCGGCCCCTATGCGCGCGGTCGCAACGTGCTAGTCTGGATGGATTACGTGGCCAATACGTCCGCACCGTGGCCGCCCGAAGTGCTGGCCCAAATGGCGACGCAATTCCAGGCGGCGGCGTCAGAATAACGGCGCTAAAACGCCCGTCATACCGTTAAAATCAAGCGCAAAATCACGAAAAATAAAGGGGCGCGCCACCCTCGGCGCCGCAACCCGGAGACATCGGGCAGTGTCTTGATGCCATCTGGGGCCGACGCCGGCAGCCGCGCTCCAGGAAAAACAGGGCTCACCCCGGCTTTCTTTGATCCCATGGGACACACCGCGCAAGCGGCGGGGCGGGCTCTCTTCGGTTAGACCTTAACTAGGAGTTGGAGCGATGGACAAGGTTTTTGCAAGCGCCCAGGAGGCGCTGGCAGGCATCGTCAAGGACGGTCAGATGATCGCCGTGGGCGGTTTCGGCCTTTGCGGTATTCCCGAAGCCCTGATCGCCGCGCTGCGCGATTCGGGCGTGAAGGACCTGACTTGCATCAGCAACAATGCGGGCGTCGACGGCTTTGGCCTGGGCCAGCTGCTGAACACGCGTCAGGTGCGCAAGATGATTGCGTCCTACGTGGGCGAGAACAAGGAATTCGAACGCCAGTACCTGTCCGGCGAGCTCGAACTTGAATTCACCCCGCAGGGCACGTTGGCGGAAAAGCTGCGCGCAGGCGGCGCGGGCATTCCCGCCTTCTTCACCCGCACGGGCGTGGGCACCATCGTGGCCGACGGCAAGGAAATCCGCGAATTCGACGGCCAGCAATATGTGATGGAACGTTCGCTGGTGCCGGACGTGTCGCTGGTCAAGGCGCACATCGCCGACCGCAGCGGCAACCTGGTGTTCCGCAAGACGGCCCGCAACTTCAACCCGAACGTCGCGATGGCCGGCAAGTTCACGGTGGTCGAGGTTGAACAGATCGTTGACACCGGCAGCCTGGATCCCGACCAGATCCACCTGCCCGGCATCTATGTGCAACGGATCGTGCTGAACACGACGCCGGAAAAGCGCATCGAACAACGCACCACTCGCCCGGCCTAAGGAGAAGACGACATGGCATGGTCCCGCGATGAAATGGCGGCGCGCGCCGCGCGCGAGCTGCAAGACGGTTTTTATGTGAACCTGGGTATCGGCTTGCCGACCCTGGTTGCCAACCACGTGCCCAAGGGCGTGGAGGTGTGGCTGCAATCCGAAAACGGCCTGTTGGGCATTGGCCCGTTCCCTACCGATGATGAAGTCGATGCCGACCTGATCAACGCCGGCAAGCAGACGGTAACGACGTTGCCGGGCTCGTCGATCTTTTCGTCGGCCGATTCGTTCGCGATGATCCGCGGCGGCAAGATCAACCTGGCCATCCTGGGCGCGATGCAGGTGTCCGAAAAGGGCGACCTGGCCAACTGGATGATCCCCGGCAAGATGGTCAAGGGCATGGGCGGCGCGATGGACCTGGTGGCCGGCGTCGGCCGCGTCGTGGTCCTGATGGAGCACGTGGCCAAGAAGAAAGACGGCACCGAAGACATCAAGCTGCTGCCCGAATGCAATCTGCCGCTGACGGGCGTGGGCGTAGTCGACCTGATCATTACCGACCTGGGCGTGATGGAAGTCACCGAAAACGGCCTGAAGCTGCTGGAAACGGCGCCGGGCGTCACGGTGGACGAAATCCAGTCCAAGACGCTGGCCAAGCTGGACGTGTCTTCGGTCAAGTAAACGGCCCTTGTAGGCGACCCTTGTAGGCGACCCTCGTAGGCGACCCTCGTAGGCGACCCTATGCACCAATGAAAACGCCCCGCAAAGGGGCGTTTTCATTTCCGCGGTAGGGGGGGCGTGGCGCGAGGCGCTACGCCGCCGCGTCCAGGCGCATCCCCACATGCGGGATGCCGTCTTCAATGTATTCCTCGGTGACCTGCACAAAGCCGTGCCCGCCGTAGTAGTTGCGCAGCCGCGCCTGCGCGCCCAGATACATGGCGCGGCCAGGCCAGCGTTGGCGCACTTCGGCCATGGCGTGGCGGATCAGCTCGTGGCCCAGGCCCTGGCCGCGCGTCCAGGGTGCGGTGATCACCCGGCCGACTTCAATCTGCCCGTCTTTCAGCGACGGGTCCAGGATGCGGCAATACGCGGCCAGCTGCCCGTCCTGCCATGCCATCAGGTGCGACGTCTGGCCCATCAGGTCCTTGCCGTCGATGTCCTGGAAAACGCAATTTTGCTCAACGACGAACACTTCCGTGCGCAGCCGAAGAATCGCGTAGATCTCGGGCACGGTGAGTTCCTGGTGGGGTTTGCAGATCCAGTCGGGCATTGCGGCAGTCCAAGTCAGCGGGTCGATAAGGGGAAAGCAGAGCGCCGATAGCGTACCTCAAAGCGGCCCCGTTTTTTTTCGGTGTCTATCCGGCTTGCGCTTCGCCTCCCATTCCGACCTATCCAGCGTTGTTACATAAATTCACGGGTATACCCTGAGTATGAAAAGGAATTTTCTTATTTAAAATTTGCGTGTAAACAGATTTACACAATCGCCAGATAAGCCGAACCCCCGCAAACGATGAACAAGGCCGTACTTACGATCGCTGATCGGATCGCCCGGGCCCAGCCCGCGCTGAGCCGGACGCAGCACAAGATGGCCGAATACGTGTTGGCGCACCAGTTTCGCGTCGCCACCATGACCATCGACGAATTCGCGGCGGCAGTGGGCGTATCCGTGGCCACGGCGAATCGCTTTGCGCGCGCGCTGGACCTGCCCGGCTACCCCCAGTTCCGTGCCGAACTGGCGCGTGGCTTCGAAGCCGCGCTGGAACCCGTGGAAAAGCTGCGCACCGAATTGGCCCATTCCGCCAGTGCCGTGCAAATCTTTGCCGCCACGCTGGAAGAAGACATCCGCAACGCCCAACGCAACTTGCAGTCGCTGGATTCCGCGGCCTGTGAGCAGGCGGTGCAGGCGATCCTGGCGGCCGAACGCGTGTTCATCATCGGTTTCGGCGCCAGCGGTTTCCTGGCCGGCCTGTTGCAACGCGGCCTGTGCATGCACCTGCATTCCGTTGAATCGCTGGCAGGCCCCGGCGGCGTGTCGCACGCGGCTCGGCAGATGTCGCGCATGACGTCCAACGACCTGGTGATCGCGATCGGTTTCCCTCGCTATCTGGCCGACACGGTCACGCTGGCCGCCGCCGCCAAGCAGGCCGGCGTGCCGGTGCTGGTGCTGACCGACAAGCCCACATCGCCGTTGGCGCCGACGGCCTCCGTTGTGCTCTACGCGTTTTCCGCGCGCCAGCTGATTCCCAATTCCGAAACCGCCGCGCTGGGCCTCATCGAAGCCCTGTCCGCGGCCGTGGCCTATCGGGCCAAGAATTCCGTTGCGGCAGCCGCTGGGGTGACCCAGTCCGTGATGCCGTGGCTTATCCATGGAGTAGGTAAACGATGATTCAACCCGTGATTGCCATTCACGGTGGCGCCGGCGCGATGTCCCGCGCGGCCATGTCGCCCGAGAAAGAACAGGAATACCTGGCCGCCCTGGAGTCCATCCTGACGGCCGGCCAGGCCGTGCTGGCCCGTGGCGGCAGCGCCCTGGACGCCGTTACCGAAGCCGTGCGCCTGCTGGAAGATTGCCCGCTGTTCAACGCGGGCCACGGCGCCGTGTTCACCAGCGCCGCCACGCACGAACTGGATGCCGCCATCATGGACGGCGCCACGCTGCGTTCGGGCGCGATTGCCAACGTCAATTGCGTGCGCAACCCCATTTTTGCCGCGCGCAAAGTCATGGAAAACAGCAAGCACGTGCTGTTCGTGGGCGAGGGCGCTGAAGCCTTCGCCAAGGCCGAAGGCCTGGAGATCGTGGATCCGTCCTATTTCTCTACCGACGCCCGCCGCGAACAACTGCTGCGCGTGCAGCGCGAAACGCCTGACGCCGCCGTGCTCGACCACGACGGCCAGGCCATGGTCGCGCGCGGCCAGCCCGCACCCGCCGACCCGCTGGACGCCGACAAGAAGTTCGGCACGGTGGGCGCGGTGGCAGTCGACGCGCAAGGCAACGTGGCCGCGGCCACCTCGACCGGCGGCATCACCAACAAGCAGGTCGGCCGCGTGGGCGATGCGCCCTTGATCGGCGCCGGCACCTACGCCAGCAACAAGACCTGCGCGGTATCCACCACGGGCACCGGCGAGATGTTCATCCGCATGGTCGCCGCTTACGACGTGGCGGCACAGATGGAATACAGCGGCGCGTCGCTGCAAGAGGCGGCCGACCGCGTCGTGATGGAAAAACTGCCCACCATCGGCGGCAAGGGCGGCCTGGTGGCCGTTGACGCCCAGGGCAATGTGGCCTTGCCGTTCAACACGGAAGGCATGTATCGCGGTTACGCCCGCGTTGGCGAAAAGCCGGTCACCGCTATCTACCGATAAGCGTGACGGGTTCTGTTTTGATTTTGGGGATTAATAAAGATGGTTGATCGCGCAAACAGCCTGGCGCTGCCGGAAAACCGCGTGGTCCAGGTCGACGACCTGACGGTGCGCTTCGTGGGTTCCGAGCGCACGGTCGAAGCCGTGCGCAACCTGTCGTTCCATGTGGACCGGGGTGAAACCCTGGCCATCGTGGGCGAATCGGGTTCGGGCAAATCGGTGACGTCCCTGGCGCTCATGCGTCTGGTGGAACATGGCGGTGGGCGCATCGCCCAGGGCCACATGGCGCTGCGCCGCCGCAACGGTGCCGTGATCGACCTGGCCAATTCCAGCCAGCGCGTCATGCGTAATGTGCGCGGCGCCGACATGGCCATGATTTTCCAGGAGCCGATGACGTCGCTGAACCCGGTGTTCACCGCCGGCGACCAGATCGCCGAATCGATCCGCCAGCACCAGGGCAAGGACGCCGCCGCCGCGCGCGCCGAAGCGCTGCGCATGCTGGAACAGGTGCGCATCCCGGAAGCCAGGTCCGTGTTGGACCGCTACCCGCATCAACTGTCGGGCGGCATGCGCCAACGCGTGATGATCGCCATGGCGCTGGCCTGCAAGCCCGCGCTGCTGATCGCCGACGAACCGACCACGGCGCTGGATGTCACCATCCAGGCGCAGATCCTGCAACTGATCCGTCAGCTTCAGGAAGAAATGCACATGGGCGTGGTGTTCATCACCCACGACATGGGCGTGGTGGCTGAAGTGGCCGACCGCGTGTTGGTCATGTACCGCGGCGACAAGGTTGAAGAAGGCCCGTCTGAACAAGTGTTCTCGGCGCCGCAGCACACCTACACCAAGGCGCTGCTGTCGGCCGTGCCCAAGCTGGGCGCCATGGAAGGCACCGATCTGCCCGCGCGCTTCCCGCTGCTGCAAGTGGAAGGCCAGGCCCAGCCCGTGGCCGAGCCTGGCATCACCAGCACGCAGGAAGTGCCGGCCGCCAAGCGCGAACCGATTCTGTCGGTGCGCAACCTGGTGACCCGCTTTGACCTGCGCGGCGGCATTCTCAGCCGCGTGCAGCGCCGCGTGCATGCGGTCGAACAGGTCAGCTTCGACCTGTACCCCGGCGAAACGCTGTCGTTGGTGGGCGAGTCCGGTTGCGGCAAGTCCACCACCGGCCGGTCGCTGCTGCGCCTGGTCGATAGCCAGGCGGGCGAGATCAAGTTCGGCGGGCGCGACATCGTCAGCCTGAAGAACAACGAATTGCAGTCCCTGCGCCGCGACATCCAGTTCGTGTTCCAGGACCCGTTCGCCTCGCTGGATCCGCGCGTCACCGTCGGCTTCTCGATCATGGAGCCGCTGCTGGTGCACGGCGTGGCCAAGGGCAAGGAAGCCGAACGCCGCGTGTCGGAATTGCTGGAACGCGTGGGCCTGCCGCCTGAAATGGCGCAGCGCTATCCGCATGAATTCTCGGGCGGCCAACGCCAGCGCATCTGCATCGCGCGCGCGCTGGCGCTGAACCCCAAGGTCGTGATCGCGGACGAGTCGGTGTCGGCGCTGGACGTGTCGATTCAAGCCCAGATCGTGAACCTGCTGATCGACCTGCAACGCGACATGGGCATTTCGTTCCTGTTCATCTCGCACGATATGGCCGTGGTGGAACGCGTCAGCCACCGCGTGGCGGTGATGTACCTGGGCCAGATCGTTGAGATCGGCCCGCGCCGCGCCATCTTTGAAAATCCGCAGCACCCGTACACCAAGAAGCTGATGTCGGCCGTGCCGATCGCCGATCCGGCGCGTCGCCACCTGAAGCGCACCTTGTTGTCCGATGAAATCCCCAGCCCGATCCGCAAGCTCGGCGACGAGCCGGTGGTGCAGCCGCTGGTGCAGGTTGGAACCGATCACTTCGTTGCCCGCCATCCGGTCGGCGGCGCGTATTGATTCCGTTGTCGTACCTATTTTTCTTCCACCAAACCCCCTAATTCCTTTTTGGAACCAGGAGTTGCAATGATGAAAGTTCTGCGCCCCACCAAGCTGATGGCCGCCGCCGCGGTGGCCTTCGGTGTGCTCACTTCGCCGTTGGCGCACGCTGCCAAGGACGTGACGTTTGCCGTCTCCATCGCACTGGAAACGCTTGATCCGTACAACACCAACAGCACGCTGAACCAGGCTGCCGGCAAGGCCTACTACGAAGGCCTGTTCGAATTCGACAAAGACCTGAAGGTCCAGAAGGTGCTGGCCACCGACTACACCGTCAGCGAAGACGGCCTGGTCTACACGTTCAAGCTGCGTCCCGGCGTGAAGTTCCACGACGGCACCGACTTCAATGCCGAAGCGGTCAAGATCAACTTCGATCGTCCGGCCAACCCGGAAAACCGCCTGTCGCGCTACATCCAGTTCAGCGTCATCGACAAGACCGAAGTGGTTGACCCGATGACCATCAAGATCACGTTGAAGAAGCCGTTCTCGGCCTTCATCAACGCGTTGGCCCACCCGGCCGCCATGATGATCTCGCCGGCCGCCCTGGCCAAGTACGGCAAGGAAATCGGTTTCCACCCGGTGGGCACCGGCCCGTTCGAATTCGTCGAATGGAAGCCGGCCGAATACCTGAAGGTCAAGAAGTTCGACGGCTACTGGAAGAAGGGCTACCCCAAGGTCGACACGCTGACCTTCCGTACCGTGACCGACAACAACACCCGCGCCGCCGTGGTGCAGACGGGCGAAGCGCAGTTCGCTTTCCCGGTGCCGTTCGAACAAGCCGCCGTGCTCAAGAAGAACGACAAGCTGGACGTGGTCGATCACCAGAACTCGATCATGGCCCGCTACCTGTCGATGAACACGCAGCAAAAGCCGTTCGACAACGTCAAGGTGCGCGAAGCCATCAACTACGCCATCAACAAGGAAGCGCTGGCCAAGGTCGCCTTCTCGGGTTACGCCACCATTGTGGACGGCGTGGTGCCCAAGGGCGTGGACTTTGCCCACAAGACCGGCCCGTGGCCGTACGACATCAAGAAGGCCAAGGCCCTGTTGGCTGAAGCCGGCTACCCCAATGGCTTCGAAAGCACCCTGTGGTCCGCCTATAACGACGGCACCTCGGTGAAGGTGGTTCAGTTCCTGCAACAGCAGCTGGCGCAAGTCGGCATCAAGGTGCAGGTTGAAGTGCTGGAATCGGGTCAGCGCGTGCAGCGTGTGCAGCAAGTGCAGAAGCCGGAAGATGCCAAGGTTCGCATGTACTACGCCGGCTGGTCGTCCTCGACCGGTGAAGCCGACTGGGGCCTGCGTCCGCTGTTGACCACCGCCGCTTTCCCGCCGGTGCTGAACAACGTGTCGTACTACTCGAACAAGGCGGTGGACGACGGCGTTCAGGAAGCCTTGGCCACGACCGACCGCGCCAAGAAGACTGAAATCTACAAGGGCGTTCAGGAAACCATCTGGAAGGACGCCCCGTGGGCCTTCCTGATGACCCAGAACAACCTGTACGTGAAGTCCAAGAACCTGTCGGGCGTGTACGTGGAACCGGACACCTCGTTCTGGTTCGGCGACATCGACCTGAAGCAGTAAACCTAGCAGTCACTCTTGGGGCCTTCGGGCCCTTGTAAGGCCACATACGGCGGGGGCGCGGTGTCCCCGCCGATGTTGCAGGAATTTCAATGCTGACCTACATCGTCAAACGTCTTCTGGGCATGATCCCCACGCTGCTGCTGGTAGCCGTGGTCGTGTTCCTGTTTGTGCACATGCTTCCGGGCGACCCGGCGCGACTGGCCGCGGGCCAGGAGGCCGACCAGCAAACCGTTGAGCTCGTGCGCAAGGAACTTGGGCTGGATCTGCCCCTGCCGCAGCAGTTCGTGCGCTACTTCAGCCACATGCTGCAAGGCGACCTGGGTACCTCGCTGCGTACCAAGCGCCCCGTCTCGACCGAGATTTCCGACCGTTTCATGCCCACGCTGTGGCTGACGCTTGCCAGCATGGTGTGGTCCGTGACCTTCGGCATGATCATCGGGATCGTGTCGGCGGTCTGGCGCAATCGCTGGCCTGACCGACTTGGCATGACGCTGGCGGTGTCGGGCATTTCGTTCCCCGCGTTCGCGCTGGGCATGATGCTGATGCAGGTGTTCTCCGTGAACCTGGGCTGGCTGCCGACCGTGGGCGCCTCGACCTGGCAACACTACATCCTGCCGTCCATCACGCTGGGCGCCGCGGTGGCCGCCGTGATGGCGCGCTTTACCCGCGCTTCGTTCGTGGAAGTCATCCAGGAAGACTTCGTGCGCACGGCCCGGGCCAAGGGCCTGACCGAGCGCCGCGTCGTCATCAAGCACGCGCTGCGCAACGCGCTGATTCCCGTAGTCACCATGATGGGCTTGCAGTTCGGCTTCTTGCTGGGCGGCTCGATCGTGGTGGAAACCGTCTTCAACTGGCCCGGCCTTGGCCGCCTGCTGGTTGATGCCGTGACCCAGCGGGACTATCCGGTGATCCAGGGCCTGGTGCTGCTGTTCTCGCTGGAATTCATTTTGATCAACCTGATTGTCGACGTGCTCTATGGCGTCATCAATCCCAGCATCCGTTACAAGTGAGGCGGCCATGAGCAATCCGACACCCGCCACGATGGTCGCCGCCGTTCCGAAGAACGACGTGCGTACGCCCGCCACCGAGTTCTGGCGCAAATTCAAGAAGCAGAAGCTGGCCGTGGGCGCCGGCATGTTCGTGCTGTTGCTGGTTGTGGTCGCGGCGTTTGCGCCGTGGATCGTGCCCTTCGACCCCGAGAATTTCTTCGACTACGACGCGCTTAACGCCGGCCCGTCGCTGACCCACTGGCTGGGCGTGGATTCGCTGGGCCGCGACATCTTCAGCCGCATTGTCATGGGCGCGCGGATCTCGCTGGCCGCGGGCTTCCTGTCGGTGGCCATGGGCGCCATCGTCGGCACCTTCATGGGCTTGATGGCCGGTTACTACGAAGGCTGGTGGGAACGCATCACGATGCGTATCTCGGACGTGCTGCTGGCGTTTCCGGGCATGCTGCTGGCGATTGGCGTGGTGGCCATCCTGGGTTCCAGCATGGTCAACGTGATCGTGGCCGTGGCCGTGTTCAGCGTGCCGGCGTTTGCCCGCCTGGTGCGCGGCAACACGCTGTCGATCAAGCAGATGACGTATGTCGAAGCCGTCAAGAGCGTGGGCGCGTCCGACTGGACGATCATCATGCGCCACATCCTGCCCGGCACGATCTCGCCGATCGTGGTGTACGGCACGATGCGTATCGGCACGTCGATCATCACCGCCGCCAGCCTGTCGTTCCTGGGCATGGGCGCATCGCCTCCGACGCCCGAGTGGGGCGCCATGCTGAACGAGGCGCGCGCCGACATGGTCATCGCTCCGCACGTGGCCATCTTCCCGGCCCTGGCGATCTTCCTGACGGTGTTGGCGTTCAACCTGCTGGGCGACGGCCTGCGCGACGCGCTCGACCCGAAGATCGACCGCAAGTGATACCCGCGGGTAAATAGGAAAGCCCTGCCGCCGGGCCGCCGGACCGCCGGACCGCCGGGCCGCCGGAGCGCCGGACCGCCCAAAGCGGCGCGGCGTGGGGCACTATCCGCGCCGTCGCCCCTTTCCGAAGGGCGGCGGCGTTTTGCATTAAGGAGCGTGGCAACACGCGGCAATCATGAACAAACAAGCGCTGGATATGCCCCGCATCGGCGTACTGCCGTCAGGGCCGCTGGATTCAATTTGCGACGTCGGCGACGTCACCGTCGGCCATCACACGCTGGCCGACGGCGCGCAGCAGACGGGCGTCACCGTCGTGCGCCCACATGCCCGCGACCCATTTCTGGACAAGGTTCCTGCGTCGGCAACCGTGCTGAACGGCTTTGGCAAAAGCACGGGCCTGGTTCAGGTACAAGAGCTGGGGGTGCTGGAAACCCCCATCGCGCTGACCAACACCTTTGGCGTGGGCACCGTCGCCAACGCGCAGATCCGCCAGGCCATCGCGGCCAACCCCGAGATCGGCCGCGGCATGGCCACCGTGAACCCGCTGGTGTTCGAATGCAATGACGGCTATTTGAACGACATCCAGGCGCTGGCCGTGCAGGAATCGCATTACGCCGACGCTTATGCCAGCGCCGCGAAATCGTTTGCGCAGGGGGCGGTAGGCGCCGGGCGCGGCATGTCGTGCTTCTCGTTCAAGGGGGGTATCGGCTCGGCGTCCCGCGTGGCGTCCATCCAGCCCGGCCTGCGTCACACCGTTGGCGCGCTGGTGCTGGCCAACTTCGGCCGCTTGCCCAACCTGACCGTGGCGGGCCGCCCGTTTGGGCGTCGTCTGGCCGACCAGCTGGACCAGGGCTTGGCACAGCAAGGCGAGAACGCCGCGATTGTGCCGGAGAAGGGATCCATCATCTTGCTGCTGGCTACCGACGCGCCGCTGGACTCGCGCCAATTGCGCCGCTTGTCGCTGCGCGCGGGCGCGGGCCTGGCGCGCACCGGGTCCGTGTTCGGCCACGGCAGCGGTGACATCGCGCTGGCTTTTTCCACCGCGTACACCGTGCCGCAATTGGCCGAACAGCCGATGCCCGCCGTGGCGATGCTGCACGAAACCCGTATCGACCCCTTGTTCGAAGCCGCCGCCGAGGCCTGCGAACAAGCCATCATCGCCGCGCTGTGGCACGCCGACGCCGTGACCGGGCGCAGCGGCCATCACCGCGCGGCCATCCGCGACGTAGCGCCGCAGTGGCGCCAATGGCTGTCCGACTCCGCATTCTGAATTCCTTGAAGGCTGACCCCATGAAGATCCTGATTTCCACCGATATCGAAGGCGTCGCCGGCGTCTTTCACGCCGAGCAAGTCCGCGCCGGCAATGGCGAATACGAGCGCGCCCGCGCCTGGATGACCGCCGAGGCCAACGCGGCCGTGCAAGGCGCCATTGCCGGTGGCGCCGAAGAAATCCTGGTCAACGATTCGCACGGCGGGTTTCGCAACCTGCTGCCCGATGGCCTGGACGAACGCGCGCGCCTGGTGCTGGGCAAGCCGCGTTACCTGGGCATGATGGGCGGCTTGGAAGAGGGCTGCGATGCCGTCTTCATGATCGGCTACCACTCGCGTTCGCAAGGGCGCGGCATCCTGGCGCACACGATCAACAGCTTTGCCTTCGCGCGCGTGCTGATCAACGGCATGGAGCTGGGCGAAGCGGGCCTGTACGGCGCGCTGGCCGGCGAAATGGGCGTGCCCGTGATCCTGGGCACGGGCGACGACGTGTTCATCGCGGAAACGCGCGACACGTTCCCCGGCGCTGAATGGGTGCAGACCAAAGTGGCGCACGGCCAGGGCAGCGGCGTGACCTTGTCGCCCGCCGCCTCGCGCCGCGCCATCGCCGCCGCGGCCGAAACCGCGGTGCGCAAGCTCAAGAGCGAGGCCACTTCCGCCGCCGATCCGAAACCCGTTCCTTTCCGCATTCCCGCCCCTATAGAATGCCGGTTGCAGACACAGAGCGCGGCGCTGGCCGACCTGTTCTGCATGTGGCCCACGCTGGAACGCGTGGACGGCGTCACCGTGCGATTCAACGTGGATAGCATGCAGTCGGCCGTCCGCACGTTGAACAGCCTGGCCGCCATGTCTTTCATGTTGCGCTAAGGATCCCATCCCCCATGTCTAGCACCGACGCCCGTATCGCCCAACTGCGGCAGGCCATGAGCCGCCGCGGCCTGTCCGCCTATATCGTCCCGTCCTCGGACCCGCACCTGTCCGAGTATCTGCCGGCACGCTGGCAAGGGCGGCGCTGGCTGTCGGGCTTCACGGGGTCGGTTGGCACGCTGGTCGTCACGGCGGACTTTGCCGGCCTGTGGGTGGACAGCCGCTACTGGGTGCAGGCCGAGACGCAACTGGCCGGCACCGGCGTGCAGTTGATGAAGATTGCGCTGGCGTCCACGCCCGGCCATGTCGACTGGCTGGCCGCCAACACCCGCGCGGGCGATGTCATCGGCGTGGACGGCCAGGTGCTGGGCCTGGGCGCGTTTCGCGCCTTGTCGGCCGCTGCCGCCAAGTCCGGCGCCACGCTGGAAATCCGCATAGACCTGCTGGACGACATCTGGACCGACCGCGCCGGCCTGCCCGACGCAAAGATCTACGAGCACGTCGCGCCCGAAGCCTGCGTGACTCGCGCCGACAAGCTGGCGCAAGTGCGCGACGCCATGCGCGAGCACGGCGCCGATGTGCATTTCATCTGCACGGTGGACGACATTGCCTGGCTGCTGAACCTGCGTGGCGCGGACGTGGACTACAACCCGGTGTTCGTTGGCCATGCGCTGATCGGCCTGGACCACGCCACGCTGTTCGTGGCGGACGGCAAGATCGACGACGCCCTGCGCGCCACGCTGGCCGCCGATGACGTCGAAGTGGCGGGCTATGCGCAGGCGGCCGACGCCTTGGCCTCGCTGGAACTGGACCAGACCTTGCTGATCGATCCGGCGCGTGTGACCTGCGGCGTGTTCCACGCCATGGATCCCGCCGTGCCGCGCATTGAAGCAATCAACCCGTCCACCTTGTTCAAGTCGCGCAAGACGGATGCCGAACTGGCCCATGTGCGCCAGGCGATGGCGCAAGACGGCGCCGCATTGTGTGAATTCTTTTCCTGGTTTGAAGGCGCGCTGGGCAAGGAAACCATTACCGAACTGACGATCGACGAGCAGATCACCGCCGCCCGCGCCCGCCGCCCGGCCTACGTCTGCCCCAGCTTTGCCACCATCGCCGGCTTCAACGCCAACGGCGCCATGCCGCATTACCGCGCCACGCCGCAATCGCATGCCACCATCGAAGGCGATGGCCTGTTGCTGATCGATTCGGGCGGCCAGTACCTGGGCGGCACCACCGACATCACGCGCGTGGTCGCGGTGGGCACGCCCAGCGCCGATCAGAAAGTGGACTTCACGCTGGTGCTCAAGGGCATGATCGCGTTGTCGCGCGCGTCGTTCCCGCGCGGCACGCCGTCGCCCATGCTGGACGCCATTGCGCGCGCGCCCATCTGGGAAGGCGGGGCGGAATACGGCCATGGCACCGGTCACGGCGTGGGCTATTTCCTGAACGTGCACGAAGGCCCGCAAGTGATCTCGTACCGCGCCATGCCGGGCCCGCACACCGCGATGGAGCCGGGCATGATCACGTCGAACGAACCCGGTATCTATCGCCCGGGCCGTTGGGGCGTGCGCATTGAAAACCTGGTTGCGAACCGCAGCTGGCTGACGTCGGAATTGGGCGAATTCCTGTGCTTTGAAACGCTGACGCTATGCCCGATCGACACGCGCTGCATCGAGGTGTCGCTGATGCGCGCCGACGAAATCGCGTGGCTGAACGACTATCACAAGACGGTGTTCGAGCGACTGTCGCCGCTGGTGCAAGGCGAGGCCCTGGCCTGGCTTGAACGCAGCACCGCGCCGATCAGCGCATAGGACGGTCGCCAGGGCGGGGCCGGCGACAACGCTCAGCCCGACTTCGCCGCCTGCCTGGCGCCCCAGTACAGCGCCAGGGCGCCGGCCATGCACCCCATCACCAGCAGCGCGGCGTAGATTGCCAGCACGGCGGCGCTTGCCGAATAAGACTGTGCGGCGCGCATCATCTGGCTCCATGTCATGGCGTTGACGGCCAGATAGGCCAGGCCGATGCCGGCCGCCTGCGCCAGCCAGAAGGCCAGGCTGCCATGGGCCACCGCGCGCCCCATCCGGGCGCGGCCGATGTGGCGCGGCAAAGCCTTCAGGCACGTGACGACGCACAGCGCAAGCAGCAGCGCGGGCAGCACCAGATAGCCCGACACGAAGGCCGTCCAACCGGCATCCAGAAACATCATTTGCAGGTAGCCGCCCGCGGCGATCGATACGGTCAACTGCCACGCCAGCATGGACAACCCGGCGATCCAGGCCGCATGCCGTCGACCGTAAGCGGGTGCGCCCGGCGCGCCCTTGCGTTGCACGGTCCAGGCAGCGATGCGCACGACCAGGCACATGCCGACGATTTCCAGCACGATATTCACGACGCGAAACAGCAGGGCCATGGTCAGGAACTGGCCGGTCAGCTCGAGGCCGAACTGCTGGGTCAGCGCGTCGCGGTTTTCCATGACGAAGTGCATGCCCACGTTGTGCAGGTAGGCGGTGGCGGCCGACACCATCAAGGTGTAGATCAGCTGCAAGGCGATGAAGGTGCCGAACAGCTTGCGCGGCTCGTCCACCGCCGTGGTGTTGTGGCGGCGCAGCCAGCCGTGCATCGTGCCCCACACGGTCAACCCGACCATGACGGCGGACGCCAGGATGTTGGTCAGCAGCGGCATCAGGTATTGCGGCTGGCTGTACATCTCGCGCATTTGGTCGAATTGCGGCAAGGCCAGCATGGTGTAGCCCTGCACCAGCGCACCATAAGCCAGGCGCACGATGACGGCGGTCAACGCCAGGCGCCAGGCAAGCGAAGCGGGGCCATGAGTCGAAGCAGGGGCCGCGGGAGGGGATGTCGGGGAAGGCGGCGCGGAGGCAGGAAACGTGGAAGGGGTCATCGACGGTGGCGGAAGGTTGAGAAAAGCGGGGTCGAAAATTAGGGATCGAACATATCACGGCGCCTTCGGCCCACGTGAATGCGGCGCGCCAGGGCGGGCATTTGAGTGCTGCCAAATGTTACGCGTCATCGCTAGGGGAAAACCCAAATAACTTCCGCCTCCCGGCTATAATCCAAATTTCCCGCACGCGCCCGCTCGTCCCGGGTGCTCATTACGATGACCAAATACGTATTTGTCACCGGCGGAGTGGTGTCTTCCCTGGGCAAGGGCATCGCCGCTGCGTCGCTCGCCGCCATTCTCGAGTCGCGTGGTTTGCAGGTCACCATGCTGAAGCTCGATCCGTACATCAACGTCGATCCGGGCACGATGAGCCCCTTCCAGCACGGTGAAGTGTTCGTCACGGAAGACGGCGCCGAAACCGATCTGGACTTGGGCCACTACGAGCGTTTCATTTCCGCTCGCATGCACAAGGTGAACAACTTCACCACCGGGCAGATCTACGAATCGGTGCTGCGCAAGGAACGGCGTGGCGACTACCTGGGCAAAACTGTCCAGGTGATTCCGCACATCACCAACGAAATCCAGGACTTCATCGCCCGTGGCGCCGAAGCGGGCTGGAACGGCAACACGGACGTCGCCATCGTCGAAATCGGCGGCACCGTGGGCGACATCGAGTCCCTGCCTTTCCTGGAAGCCGCGCGCCAGATGAGCCTGCGCATGGGCCGCAACAACGCGGCCTTCGTGCACCTGACCCTGGTGCCGTTCATCGCTTCCGCCGGCGAACTCAAGACCAAGCCTACGCAGCATTCGGTCCAGAAGCTGCGCGAAATCGGTATCTACCCGAACGCGCTGCTGTGCCGCGCCGACCGTCCCATCCCGGACGACGAGCGCGCCAAGATCTCGATGTTCTCGAACGTGCCGCTGGACGCCGTCATCTCCGTCTGGGATGCCGATTCCATCTACAAGATTCCCGCCATGCTGCACAAGCAAGGCGTGGACAACATCGTCTGCGAAGCGCTGGGCCTGACCCCGCCGCCGGCTGATCTGTCCATGTGGGACAACCTGGTCGAAGCGCTGGAGCACCCGCAGCACCAGTTGACGATCGGCATGGTCGGCAAGTACGTCGACCTGACCGAATCGTACAAGTCGCTGACGGAAGCGCTGGTTCACGCCGGCATCCACACGCGCTCGAAGATCAACATCGAATACATCGATTCCGAAGACATCGAAACCCGCGGCACCGACCAACTGAAGCATCTGGACGCCATTCTGGTCCCGGGCGGCTTCGGCAAGCGTGGCACCGAAGGCAAGATCGCCGCGATCCGCTACGCCCGTGAAAACGGCGTGCCGTATCTGGGCATCTGCCTGGGCATGCAACTGGCCGTCATCGAGTTCGCGCGCCACGTCGCCGGCCTGGGTGGCGCCAACAGCACGGAATTCGACCCGTCGGCGCCCCATCCGGTGGTGGCACTGATCACCGAATGGATGGACCGCGAAGGCAAGGTCGAAAAGCGCGACAATTCGTCCGACCTGGGCGGCACCATGCGCAAGGGCGCGCAGCGCGTGCCGATCAAGCCGGGCACCCGCGCGCAGACCATCTACGGCGACGAAGTGAACGAGCGTCACCGTCACCGCTACGAGGTCAACAACGTCTACGTGCCGCGACTGGAAGAGTCCGGCATGGTGATCAGCGCCCGCACGCCGACCGAAAACCTGCCGGAAATGATGGAATTGCCCGACCACCCGTGGTTCGTGGGCGTGCAGTTCCACCCGGAGTTCACGTCGACCCCGCGTGATGGCCACCCGTTGTTCTCCAGCTATATCCGCGCCGCCATCGAGCAGAAGTCTCGTCGCGGTCAGGAGGCGTAATGCCGGTTCGCGGTCTCGAGTTCCGTAAGCGGATCCTCGGGGCCGCGGCCCATTTCTCCAGCGCCGCACTAGGCGGCGGCGCTTCTTTCGGATACAACCAATTAGCATCGGACAGGTGTCGCCAGGCCGCTTTGCGCGACACTGGCGGCTTTGCCGTATCCGGCGCCCACCCCCTTTCAACGCCACTGCTCTGAAGGAACCCCATGAGTGCTTACATCATCGCCGAAGTCACGGTGACCAAGCCCGCGCAATACGAGGACTACAAGCGTCTGTCCACGCTCGCCATGCGCGCGTACGATGCCAAGGTCCTGGTGCGGGGCGGTGAGACCAAGCACCTTGAGGGCCGTAAGCCTGGCCGCACCGTCGTCATGGAATTTCCGTCGATGACCGCCGCCCAGGCCTTCTACGACTCCTGGCAGTACCGCCGTGCCCGCAACGCCCGCGAGGGCGCGGCCGTCATGAATATGTTTATCGTTCAGGGAATGTAAAGTCATGAGTGCAATCGTCGACATCATCGGCCGCGAGATTCTGGATTCGCGCGGCAACCCCACCGTGGAATGCGATGTGCTGCTGGAATCCGGCGCCATGGGCCGTGCGGCCGTGCCGTCCGGCGCATCCACCGGCGCCCGCGAAGCCATCGAGCTGCGCGACGGGGACAAGAGCCGTTATCTGGGCAAGGGCGTACTGCGCGCCGTTGAGAACCTGAATACGGAAATCTCCGAAGCCTTGATGGGCCTGGACGCCCAGGAACAGACCTTCGTCGATCGCACCTTGATCGAGCTGGACGGCACCGAGTCCAAGGAACGCCTGGGCGCCAACGCGATCCTGGCGGCCAGCATGGCCGTGGCCCGCGCCGCCGCCGACGAATCGGGCCTGTCGCTGTACCGCTATTTCGGCGGCAGCGGCCCCATGAGCATGCCCGTGCCGATGATGAACGTCATCAACGGCGGCGCGCACGCGAACAACACGCTGGACCTGCAAGAACTGATGATTCTGCCGGTGGGCGCGGGCAGCTTCCGCGAAGCCCTGCGTTGGGGCGCTGAAGTCTTCCACATGCTGAAAAAGCTGATCCACGGCCAGGGCATGTCCACGGCCGTTGGCGACGAAGGCGGCTTTGCCCCCAACGTCCCCAGCCATGAAGCCGCCATCCAGCTGATCCTGAAGGCCATCACCGAAGCCGGCTACGAGCCGGGCACGCAGATCGCCCTGGGCCTGGATTGCGCCAGCTCGGAGTTCTACCGCGACGGCAAGTACACGCTGGCCGGCGAAGGCGGCATCTCGCTGTCCTCGCAGGAATTCACCAACCTGCTGGCCACCTGGTGCGACAAGTACCCCATCATCTCGATCGAAGACGGCATGGCCGAAAACGATTGGGACGGCTGGAAGTTGTTGACCGACCAGTTGGGCAAGAAGGTGCAATTGGTGGGCGACGACCTGTTCGTCACCAACACCAAGATTCTGCGTGAAGGCATCCAGAAGGGCGTGGCCAACTCGATCCTCATCAAGATCAACCAGATCGGCACGCTGACCGAAACCTTCGCCGCCATCGAAATGGCCAAGCGCGCCGGCTACACCGCCGTCGTGTCGCACCGTTCGGGCGAAACCGAAGATTCCACCATCGCCGACATCGCCGTGGCGACCAACGCCATGCAGATCAAGACGGGTTCGCTGTCCCGTTCGGATCGCATGTCCAAGTACAACCAGCTGCTGCGTATCGAAGAAGAGCTGGCTGAAGTGGCGTCGTATCCTGGCCTGGAAGCTTTCTACAACCTGCGTTGATGGGAAGCGCGATGGCGACGCCCGACGCCGCCATCGCATCCGCGCCACGACTGCTCTGAGGGTTCTCGCGTATGCGCCTGTTGTTCCTGGTGCTGTTCGTGCTGGTAGGCTTGATCCAATACCCGCTTTGGCTGGGTAAGGGCGGCTGGTTCAAGGTCTGGGATTTGCAACGCCAAGTGGCCGAGCAGCGCGAGACCAACGAAGGCCTGCGCGCGCGTAACGCCGCGCTGGAAGCCGAAGTGCGAGACCTTGAAGGCGGCTCTGGCGCCATTGAAGAGCGCGCCCGCGGCGAGTTGGGCATGATGCGCGACGGTGAAGTGTTCGTTCACATCCTGCCGCAGAATGCGCAGCCGCCCGCCGGTGGCGCCACGCTGGCGACCGACGCGGCCACCAAGCCCGCCACGCCGGCACGCACCAGCGCCCCAGCGGCCAAGCCGCCGGCTGCTCGCGCCACACCCGCCGTCGCACCGAAGCCTGCCAACAGCACGCGTCAGTAAGCTTGCGGCGGCCGGCAACGGCTTGCTGGTCGTTGACAGCTGATCGCCGGTAACTCATAGCCGGTAACTCATAGCCGCTAACTCATAGCCGATAGCTCATAGCCGATGCCCCGCGTCAATCGCAGCGGGCATCGCGGCATGCTCCCATCACGATTTCCGCCGGCCTTGGCCGCGCGCCCGTCCAATCGACCGGGTGCGTGTGCATCTCCATTTCCAGTTCAACGTGAATCGGCAACAACCCATGCCTGCGAGCCACGCCCGCATAGCTGGCGTCGTTGCGCCCCAGCGCGGCGAGCACCGCTCGTACGGGGAACAGCCAAGGCTTGTGCAGATAAGTCAGCCGCAGCTTCAGGGTGTTGGCGTCGAAGATGGTGGCCGCGCCGGGGCGCGGCGGTCGCCTGGCGTGCTGCAAGTCCTGGTAGTCGTTGTCGATGGCGCGTCGGCCCGGCGCGGCCAGGACGGCCAAGTCCGTGCGGCCATGGTCGCGGAACATCCTGGCATTGGGCTGCAAGACTTCGATTCGCCACGCGCCAAGGCCCGTGCCCGCCGAGGCGTCGGCATGTGCGCGCGCCAGCCTGCGCCTCGCACCGGCTTCGCCGTCGGCGCCGGCATGCAGGGCCAGCAAGCCTTGAATGAAGGCATCGCGCATAGGGGCCGGTTGCGCATGGGCGGTGGCGCCGGCGCGCGCGGCTTCCATCAGCGCCACGTGCGCCATTTGGCGCACGGCTTGCCAGCGTGCTGCTTCAATGCCCAGCAGGCCCATCAGCAACACCATGGCGCCCGCCACGGCGAATTCAATGGCGGCGGCGCCCCGCTGGCGCGAGGCGGCAAAGAAAAAGGCGGTCATGGCTGCGCAGTGTGGCGCGGGCATGACCGCCTGTCGATACGGACAATCCGAGGTGATGAAAATGTCCCGCAGGGCGGGACGCGGCGCTATCAGTGCACCGTGGGCGGCGCGTCGTCGGCGGCAGGCTGGTTCGGCGAGAACAACGTGGCGCAATCCACGGCGTCGAACTTATAGGGCTTGCCACAGAAGTCGCATGACACATCCACTTGGCCGCGCTCGGCCAGGACGCTGTTGACCTCTTCTTCGCCCAGCGAACGCAGCATGCTGGCGACGCGCTCGCGCGTGCAAGGGCAATGCCAGCGCACGGGCGCCGGGTCGAACGCCAGCAAGGTGTCTTCCCAGAACAGGCGATGGATCAAGGTGTCGATGTCGGCTTCCAGCACTTCGTCGCGCTTGAGCGTGCTGGCCAGGGCGACCACACGGTCCCAGGTTTCGGCGGCGGCTTGCTCGGTCAACAGTGGGGCGTCGGTGCCACCATGGAACGGCAGGCGTTGCACCAGCATGCCGGCGGCGTTGTCGGCATCGGCGGCCAGCCACAAGCGCGTGTCCAGCTGTTCGGAGGCCTTCATGTAGTGTTGCAGCGCTTCTGCCACCGTGTCGCCTTCCAGCGGCACAATGCCCTGGTAGGTTTGCTGGCCCGGCAGCTTGCGCTGCGGGTCCAGCACGACGATGAAGCGGCCGTTGCCGCCCGGGTTCAGCAGACTTTGCATGGTGCCATCGGACGGCACTTCGTGGCCTTCGCGCACTTTGACGGTGGCGCGCAGGCTCAGGTCCGAACGGCATTCCACCACCAGCAGGGCGATGGGGCCGTCGCCCTGGATCTGAAGCACCAGCGAGCCATCGAATTTGATGTTGGCGGCAAGCAAGGTAGAGGCCGCCACCAATTCGCCCAGCAGATGGGTGATGGCGGGCGGGTAGTCGTGGTTGGCCTGGACGGCCTTCCAGGTCGCGTCCAGGCGGACGGCCTGGATGCGGACGCTGCGGTCTTCGGTAAGGTATTTTTTGAGCTGATCGGTCATGGGGGAATGTTAGCCGATCAGGCCACCCAATTCCCCCTGCTGCCAGCAGGGCTACGGCAACTGCCCCGGGCGCTCAGGCCAGGCGCTTGAGGGCCGTCTTGTAGTGTTGGCCGCGCGCCACGTAATGGGCGGTGTTCTTGTGCAGATTGGCGATTTCTTCTTCGGACAGTTCGCGCACGATCTTGCCGATGCCGATCACCAATGAGTTGTCGGGAATGACGCGGTCTTCCGGGATGATGGCGCCGGCGCCGATCAGGCAGTTGCGCCCGATCACCGCGTTGTTCAGCACGATGGCCTGCATGCCCACCAGCGCGCCTTCGTGGATGGTGCAGCCGTGCAACATGGCCTGATGGCCCACGGTGACATTCGGGCCGATGGTCATGGGACAGCCGCTATCGACGTGCAGGACGCTGGATTCCTGGATATTGGTGCCATGGCGGATCAGGATGGCGTCGTTGTCGCCCCGGATCGACACGTGCGACCAGATGCTGACGCCGGCTTCCAGCGTGACATTGCCGATGATGTCGGCGCTGTCGGCGACATAGGCGGCGGGGTCGATGCGGGGGATCAGGTCGTCAAGCTGGTAGATGGGCATTGCCTAGGTTTCCGATAATTTTTCAGGGCCCGCAGGGGCAGGCGCGACGTTCTCGGCGGGTGCGGCGGCGTCAGCGAGGCCGGGCGTGGCGGCGGGCGAGGGTGGTGGCGTGGGCGATTTCGGCACGGCGGCGGGCGTGGCGGGCGCGGACACCTTGGACGTATCTGCGGGAGCGGACGGCTTGGGCGCTGGCGGCGCGGCGGTGGGCGCTGGCGGCGTGGACGCCTTCGGTGCCACGGTTGCCGCTTGCGTCGCGACCGTCGCAGGTGCCCCGGTTGCCGCAGGCGCCGCTGCCGGTGCCGTCGCCGCGATGTGTGCGCGCTCTTGCTCGCGTTGGCGCAAGATGCGGCGTTGGATTTTCCCGGTCGTGGTCATCGGCAATTCGTCGACGAACTCGATCTCTTTCGGGTATTCGTACGGCGCCAGGCGCTCACGAACATGCTCTTGCAGGTTTTCGATGATCTCGCCGCGGTCGCGCTGGGCGAATTCGGGCGTCAGCACGACATAGGCCTTGACCAGCGCGCCCCGTTCGGCGTCCGGCTTGGGCACCACGGCGGCGTTGGCCACGGCGGGGTGGCCGACCAGGCAGCTTTCGATTTCGCCGGGGCCGATGCGGTAACCGGCCGACTTGAACACGTCATCGGCACGCCCGGCGTACCAAAGGTAGCCGTCCGCGTCGACGGTGGCCAGGTCGCCCGTCAGGCACCAGTCGCCCTTGAATTTGGCTTGGGTGGCGGCTTCGTTGCGCCAATAGCCCAGGAACATCACGGGGTCGGGAAAGCCGTGGATGTCCAGCCGGTTGACGGCAATTTCCCCGGTTTCACCAGGCGCCACCGGCTGCCCATCGTCGTTCAGCACCGCCACCTGATGGCCGGGATACGGGCGGCCCATGCTGCCCGCGCGGGCGGGCCAGCGCTTCTGGCTATTGCCCACCACGTAGTTCATTTCGGTTTGGCCGAACATCTCGTTGGGCGTCACGCCCAGCGCCGACTGGCACCATTCAAATACCGTTTCCCCCACGCTTTCGCCCGCACTCATGATGGAACGCAGCGCCAGCTGGTAATGGTCGCGGGGCTGGGGCACCGCCTTCATCATCATTTTCAGCGCCGTGGGAAACAGGAAAGTATTGGTGACCTGGTAGCGCTCCATGAGCTCAAACGCGCGCTCGGGCGAAAAGCGGCCGCGCGTGCCCACAATGGGATGGCCGAAATACAGGGTCGGCAACAGCGCATCCATCATGCCGCCCGTCCAGGCCCAATCGGCTGGCGACCAGAACACGTCGCCAGGCTTGGGGAACCAGTCTTGCGAGGCGACGAAGCCCGGCAGGTTGCCGATCAACACGCTGTGGGGCAGTAGCGCGCCCTTGGGCGCGCCGGTGGTGCCTGACGTATACAGCAGAATGGCCGGGTCCGACGAACGCGTCGGAACGGCCTTGAATTCGTTGGGTTGGCGGGCAAGCAGGCTGCGCCACGGCAGCACCCGCTCGTCAGCGAAGCCGATGCCGATGATCTGTTGCAGGTTGGGGCAGTTGTCGCTGACGGCCAGCAGATTGGCGCTGGAAGCGTGGTCCACGATGGCGACCCGAGTTTCGGAGTCACGCAAACGGGCTTCCAGTGCCTCGGGGCCGAACAGTGCCGACAGGGGCAAGACGACGCCGCCTACGGTGTAGATGGCCATGTGGGCCACCACCGTTTCCGGCCGTTGCCCCAGCACCACACCGACGCGATCGCCCCGGCCCACGCCCATCTTCACCAGGCCGTTGGCCAGCTGATTGACGGCTTCGGCCAGGCGGGCATAGGTCCAGACTTCGCGGTTGCCCGATTCGTCTTCGTAGTAGATGGCGATGCGCCGCGCATCCGGACTACTGGATGCCCAGCGGTGGCAGCACGCTTCCGCGATGTTGAACTGGGTGGGAACCAGCCAGCGGAATGTTTGGTAGAGCGCCTGATATTGGTCGTTCATGGCCCTATGTTGTAAGCATGTTGCAGCTGCGTGAACGGGCCGGCTCGCCCGTTGCCTCAGATGCAAGCATGACCTAGAGGGCCGTGAACTGCAATATCCCCGTTGCGTAATGGGGACGCATACGGGTTATCACGGGTGTTTGCTTTGGCGGCGAAGCGCTGAGGGCAGGGCGGGTAGTGACAGCGATCGCGGGGGGCGGGCAGCGGGCTCGGCCTGGCGTTCGGCCTGGATGGCGGCCCAGTCCAGCAGCTGCAACTGGCCATCGTGGGTCTCCGCCAGCGCCGACAGGCTTTCGACCCAATCGCCGTCATTGCAGTAGAGGATGCCGCCGACGTCTCGCAATTCCGCCTTGTGGATGTGGCCGCAGACCACGCCGTCCAGGCCCCGCCGACGCGCCTCACCGGCCAGCGCTTCTTCGAAGTCGGTAATGAACGACACCGCGTTCTTGACCTTGTGCTTCAAATATTGCGACAGCGACCAGTAGTGCAGCCCCAGGCGATGCCGCAGCCGGTTGAAGTGGTGGTTGATCCACAGGGCCAGCTGATAAAGCCCGTCGCCCAGGTGGGCCAACCAGCGGCTGTGCTGGATGACGCCGTCGAATTGGTCGCCGTGCAGCACCAGCAGCCGCAAGCCTTTGGCGGTGACGTGCACGTCTTCATCCAGGATTTCAATGTCGCCGAACGCGTAGCCCGCAAATTCCCGCGCGAATTCGTCGTGGTTGCCGGGGATGAACACGACCCGCGTGCCGTTGCGCGCCTTGCGCAGAATGCGTTGAATGACGTCGTTGTGCGCGCGCGGCCAGTGCCAGTGCTTGCGCAGTTGCCAGCCGTCGACGATGTCGCCCACCAGATACAGGGTGTCCGAGTCGTTGTGGTCCAGGAAATCAAGCAGGAATTCCGCCTTGCACCCGGCAGTGCCCAGGTGAATATCGGAAATCCAAAGGGCACGCCAGTGCGCGGGGCGGATTTCGTTCACGGTCGCTTCCATGTGGGCTGTCGTCATGCCTTGGAATCAAACCATCCGGCGATGACGGGCGTGTGAAGCTATCGTGACGCTGTTGTGACGGGTGCGGCCTCGGCGCGGGGCGGCTAGCGGGATTTCTGACGTTGCGGCGCGTTGCGCAGCCGCGTGCCAAGCAGGCGGTCGTGCAGGAACTGGCCGTCCGGGTCGAACCAGGACCAGATAAAAATCGTGAACGGCGCGGCCACGATGAACATGTCCATCGACGCCCAGCCCGTGAGGCGGGCGGCGCCCCACACCACGGCCGCGCCGGCCAGCACCAGCGGCCAGACAAGCACGTAGCGCAAGATCAGGCGGCCGGTTGCCGGCGTGTTGCCGTCACGGTCCACCAGCCGGATATTCCAGGTTTTCATGGGCAGGGTCTGCCCGCGCCGACGCCAGCACAGCACGAAATACGCGCCAATCGCCACAAACAACCACGCTTGCCGCGCTGGGCGCAATTCCAGCGCGTTCTTGCTTTGCGTCAGCGTGTCCAGCAGATAGCCGGCCAGGAAGACGACGCCGAACAGCAACACGGCCTCGTACATCATGCAGGCAAAGCGGCGCAGCCGGTTGGGGGTCTGATCTAGGAAGGCGTCGGTCGTCATGGGTCGGCATTATCCGACAAAAAAAAACCCGCCGGTAAGGGCGGGTCTATAAAAGGGGCTATGCAGCCCCCAAGGGGAAAATCGTTTGGGCCGCGACGTCAGGCCCGGTCCGGCTTCAGGCGGCGGAGTGCGCGTTCTTGGCGCTCGTCTTGCCAACCAGGGCCTTCACGCCGTGAGCCAGCTTACGCAGGCCTGCGGCCAACGCCCGCATCGGGTGCGGACGGAATTGTTCTTCAATTGCCTGGAGCATCAGTTGGCGCTCGAGTTCGTCGGTCAGGCGGATGGTGTTGTTCGGGTTGATCACAATAGCCTCCACGGGCTTGCTCAGTTGTTTAGCTACTAGGGATAACCCGAATTATAGGGGTTTACCCTCAAACTGTGCAAGAGGCAGATGCAAGCTGGTGCAACACGGCAACACCTTGGTGCTGATGATGCCCCAAAACCGGGCGGCGGGGCACCATAAGCAAAGATACGGCCGGCATGTTGCGGCGCTTTTACAACGTGGCGGTGAACGTCGGGGAAGGGGGCTGCCCGGGCGAGAGCCGCCCGGGCAAGGCGGCGATCAGGCGTCGCGGTAGCCGGCGGCAACCAGTTCGAAACCGAACAGGCGGCAGTCCAGCGCGCCGTTGTGCAAGGGCACGCGGCGCTTGGGCTTCAGGCGCATCTGGTTGGGCAGCGTCATGTCGCTGGTGATGACGTGCAGCTGCCAACCGGCAAAATTGCGCTTCAGGCAGGTGGCCCAGTCACGCCACAAATCGGCGTCCTGTTCGGTCTGCATGCGCTCGCCGTAGGGTGGATTGGTGACAATCCAGCCGTGGTCGGCGGGCGCCGTTATTTCGCGGGCGTCGCCGATTTCAAAGCGGATCGAGTCGGCGGTGAGCCAAGCACGTTCGGCATTGTTCTGAGCGAATTCAATGGCTTGCGGATCCAGGTCGTAACCGACCAGGGGTGCGTCCAGCTGAGGCAGGATGCGCGAACGGGCATCGTCCTTCAGGTCGCGCCAGCGGTAGGCGTCGTGGTCGCGCAGGCGTTCAAAGCCAAAGGGGCGCGAAATGCCCGGGGGCACGCCCAGGGCGATCCAGGCCGCTTCGATCAGGATGGTGCCCGAGCCGCAGAAGGGGTCCAGCAGCGGGGCGGCGGGGTCCCACCCTGCCAGGGCCAGCATGCCGGCGGCCAGGTTTTCGCGCAGGGGGGCTTCGCCCTTGTCCAGGCGCCAGCCACGCTTGAAGAGCGATTCGCCGGACGTATCCAGGTATAGCGTGGCGGTGTGGCCCGTCAGGAACAGGTGGACGCGGGCGTCCGGGCGCACGGTGTCGATGCTGGGGCGCTCGCCTTCCAGCTCGCGCAGGCGGTCGCAGATGCCATCCTTGGCGCGCAGATTGCAGTACTGCAAGCTTTGCACCGGGCTCTTGATGGCCGAGGTGTCCACGCGCAGCGTTTGTTCGGCGCCGAACCAGCGTTCCCAGGGGGTGTCGCGGGCGAGGTCCAGGATGTCGTCTTCGTGCGAAATCTCGGCGTGCGCAACCTGCACCAGGATGCGGGTCGCCAGGCGCGAATACAGGTTGGCGCGCTGCACGCCCGACCAGTCGGCGGTGAACGAGCAGCCCGCGCGGCCTGCCTGGGCGTCTTCATAGCCCAGCGCCTGCATCTCGGCCGTCAGGGCCTCTTCCAGGCCTTGAGGGCAGGGCGCGAATACGGTGAACACTTCCGCCTGGCGGGGCTCGCGCGGGCGGCGGCTGCGGGTCTCGACGCTGGGCGCGCGATCCTGGTGGTCGTCGTGCGCGTCGTCCTGGTAATCGTCGTGCACGTCGCGGTAATCCGGTTGCGATGCCTCTACGGACGGTTCGGCCTGGAAGTCGGGCGCGGGGCCGTCATCTTCGAAGGGATCGTAGAAACGGCCTGCCGGGGTGGCCGGTGCAATGTACTGGTCATCGCGCAGGCGCGGCGCGCGTTGCGGCGGGCGGCCGGAACGGGCGCTAGGTGCGGCGTCGCGACGCGTATCGTCGGAGCGGTCACGGGAAGGCTGGTTGCGATCGTATCTGCCACGCTCGGACGTGCCGCGATCGGAGGAGCCGCGCTCGGAGGAGCTACGGCCTGCCGGGCCGCGCCCTTCACCCCGGCTGGGCTGGCCGCGATCGTATTGACCGCGTTCCGCGCCGCCACGGGGCGCCTGGCCACGCGCGCCGGCGCCCGGCTTGCGGCGCGCCTCTTCTTCCTGGCGGCGTTGATAGCCTTCCGGGTCTTTCTGGCGTTCGACGTTTTCCTTGGTGCGCGAGATCTGCGCGACCAGCTTGGCGCGGGCGCCCGTGCGGGTGCGCTTGGGCGCCTCGACGGCGTGGGCGTCACGCGCCGTTTTTTTGATCGTCAGCGTCTTGCGCGGGCGGTCCTGTTCATCAGAGGACATACGAATCCTGGCGAATGTGCAAAGGTAGGGGGAATCAGAAGGGTTTGACGACGACCAGCGCCACCACCACCAAGAGCAGCAAGACGGGAACTTCGTTGAACCAGCGATAGAACTTATGCGAACGGGTGTTTTTGCCCTGTTCGAATTTACGCAGCATCAAGCCACAGGCGTGATGGTAGCCGATGACGAGCAGGACGAAAAAGAGTTTGGCGTGCATCCAGCCGTTGCCCGGGCCCACGCCGATGCGGTAACCCAGATACAGCCACATGCCGAACACAATGGCCACCACGGCCAGAATGGTGGTGAAACGATACAGCCGGCGCGCCATGCCCAGCAGCGTCACCTGGACGGACGCGTCCGACTGCTGCGCCAGATTCACGAAAATGCGGGGCAGGTAGAACAACCCGGCAAACCAGGAAGCGATGAAGACGATGTGAAAGGTCTTGACCCAAAGCATGGCCATGGCGGCATCCAATCTAGGAAAGCCGCATTGTAAGGCCGCCGGATGGTCCCCCGCGCCGCCGCTAGATCACATACAGATCCACGTATTCGTGCACCGGCATGGCCTCCAGCGCCTGCTGGTCCAGCGACACGTCAAGAATGCGCCGCTGCTGCCTGGCCGGGAACATGCGCGCCAGATTGGTGCGGAACTTGGCCTCCAGCAACGGAATGCCGTCGGCGCGGCGGCGCTTGTGGCCGATCGGGTATTCGCAGACGATTTCGTCCAGCTTGGATCCGTCCACGAATTCCACCGTCAGTGCGTTCGCGATCGAGCGCTTGTCCGGATCGTGGTAATCGCGGGTGAAGGCGGGATCTTCCACGCATACGATCTTGTCGCGCAAGACGTCGATGCGCGGGTCGCGCGCCACGTCGTCTTCGTAGTCGGCGGCCGTCAAGCGGCCGAACAGCACGGGCACCGCCACCATGTACTGGATGCAATGGTCGCGGTCGGCCGGGTTGTTCAGCGGACCCTTCTTGTCGATGATGCGGATGCACGCCTCATGCGTGCGAATGGTGATGGCCTTGATGTCTTCCGGCCGTTTGCCCAGCGCATCGAGCTTTACGTGCAGCTCCATGGCGCATTCCACGGCGGTCTGCGAATGGAACTCGGCCGGGTACGAAATCTTGAACAGCACGTTTTCCATCACGTAGCTGCCATACGGCCGCTGGAACTTGAACGGCTGGCCCTTGAAAAGCACGTCGTAAAAGCCCCACGTCTTGGCGGTAAGCACCGACGGGTAGCCCATCTCGCCGGTTTTCGCGATCAGCGCCAGGCGCACGGCGCGGCTGGTGGCGTCACCCGCCGCCCAGCTTTTCCGGCTGCCGGTGTTGGGGGCGTGGCGATACGTGCGCAGGCTTTGGCCGTCGACCCAGGCCAGCGACACGGCGTTGATGACCTCGTCGCGGTCCAGCCCAAGCATCTGCGCCACCACGGCGGTGGACGCGACCTTGACCAGCACCACGTGGTCCAGCCCGACCTTGTTGAACGAATTTTCCAGCGCGATGCAGCCCTGGATCTCATGCGCCTTGATCATGCCGGTCAGCACGTCGCGCATCGTCAAGGGGGCTTTGCCGGCGGCGACCGCGGTGCGGGACAACCAATCCGCCGTGGCCAGGATGCCGCCCAGATTGTCGGACGGATGGCCCCATTCGGCGGCCAGCCATGTGTCGTTGAAATCCAGCCAGCGGATGATCGTGCCGATGTTGAACGCGGCCTGCACCGGGTCAAGTTGAAACGACGTGCCGGGCACCTTGGCGCCATGGGGCACCACCGTGCCCGGCACAATCGGCCCCAGCAGCTTCTTGCATGCCGGGTATTCCAGCGCTTCCAGGCCGCAGCCCAGCGTGTCGATCAGGCAGTTGCGGGCGGTCTCATACGCCAGGCTGCTCTTGATCTCGTAGTTAATAACGTAGTCCGCGATATCGACCAAAACCTGATCGGGATCGGGACGTACGTTTGAGATTGGGGCGGACATTGCGAACCCTCCTTAGCGAAGAAGTGAATACAGGTGGCCATGCCGCGCCTTGTTCTCGTTATGGTTGCGGCCGCCTTATTTGCGCTTGTCCAGCGGCACGAACTTCTGGTCTTCCGGGCCCACGTAGTTGGCGGTGGGGCGGATGATCTTGTTGTCGATGCGCTGTTCAATGATGTGGGCCGACCAGCCTGCCGTGCGCGCAATGACGAACAGCGGGGTGAACATCGACGTGGGCACGCCCATCATGTGGTAGCTGACGGCCGAGAACCAGTCCAGGTTGGGGAACATCTTCTTGATGTCCCACATGACCGTTTCCAGGCGCTCGGCGATGTCGAACATCTTGGTGCTGCCGGCCTTCTTGGACAGCTTCTTGGCCACGTCCTTGATGACCTTGTTGCGCGGGTCGGACACGGTGTAGACCGGGTGGCCAAAACCGATGATGACTTCCTTGGCCTCGACGCGGCGGCGGATGTCGGCTTCAGCTTCGTCGGGCGAGTCATAGCGCTTTTGCACGTCGAACGCCACTTCGTTGGCGCCGCCGTGCTTGGGACCGCGCAGCGCGCCGATGGCGCCGGCAATCGACGAGAACATGTCCGAGCCCGTGCCGGCGATGACGCGCGCGGTAAAGGTCGATGCGTTGAACTCGTGTTCGGCGTACAGGTTCAAGGAGATGTGCATCGCCTTGACCCATTCGTCGCTGGGCTTTTCGCCGTGCAGCAAGTGCAGGAAGTGGCCGCCGATGCTGTCGTCGTCCGTCTGTACGTCGATCATGTGGCCGTTGTGGCTGTAGTGATACCAGTACAGCAGGGCCGAACCCAGGTTGGCCATCAGGCGGTCGGCGATGTCGCGCGCGCCCGGGGTGTTGTGGTCGTCTTTTTCGGGCAGCACGCAGCCCAGCACGGACACGGCCGTGCGCATCACGTCCATGGGGTGGCTCGATGCCGGCAGCGCTTCCAGCGCCACTTGCAACTGGGCGGGCAGGCCGCGCAGGCTCTTCAGCTTTTGCTTGTAGGCGGCCAGTTCCGCCTTGTTCGGCAGCTTGCCGTGGACCAGCAGGTGGGCAATTTCCTCGAACTCGCTGGTGTGGGCGATGTCCAGGATGTCGTAGCCGCGGTAGTGCAGGTCGTTGCCGCTGCGGCCGACGGTGCACAGCGCGGTGTTGCCCGCAACCACGCCCGACAGGGCAACGGACTTCTTGGGTTTAAAACCGGCTTTCTCTTCCGGCTTGGCGTCCGGCTTGGCTTCTTGCTTTTTGGGAGCCGTGCTCATGTCTCTACTCCTTCACTTTCGCTGTGGTCGATGCAATGGGGGACTGGCGTGGCGGGATTACGCTTTGCCCTTTTGAAACAGAGCGTCCAGCCGGGATTCAAACTCGTGATAGCCGATGCGGTCGTACAGTTCTTCGCGCGTCTGCATCAGGTCCACCACGTTTTTCTGGTGGCCGTCGCGGCGGATGGCGGTGTAGACGGCTTCGGCTGCCTTGTTCATGGCGCGGAAGGCGGACAGCGGATACAGCACCATGCCCACACCCACGCTCTTCAATTCTTCAACGGTGAACAACGGCGTCTTGCCGAATTCGGTGATGTTGGCCAGCACCGGCACCTTGACGGCCTTGACGAAGCGGTCGTAGGTGGGCAGGTCATAGGCGGCTTCGGCGAAGATCGCGTCGGCGCCGGCTTCCACGCAGGCCAGCGCGCGCTCAATCGCGGCGTCCACGCCATGCGAGGCGATGGCGTCGGTGCGGGCGATCAGGTAGAAGTCGCTGTCGGTGCGCGCGTCGGCAGCCGCCTTGACGCGATCGGCCATTTCTTCGGTGGTGACGATTTCCTTGCCCGGGCGATGGCCGCAGCGCTTGGCGCCAACCTGGTCTTCGATGTGGCAGGCTGCCGCGCCGAACTTGATCAGGCTCTTGACGGTGCGGGCGATGTTGAACGCCGACGGGCCAAAGCCGGTGTCGATGTCCACCACCAGCGGTACGTCGCACACATCGGTGATGCGGCGCACGTCTGTCAGCACGTCGTCCATGGTGTTGATGCCCAGGTCGGGCAGGCCCAGCGACCCGGCCGCCACGCCGCCACCCGACAGGTAGATGGCGCGGTAGCCGGCGCGTTTGGCCAGCAACGCGTGGTTGGCGTTGATGGCGCCGATGATCTGCAGCGGGCTTTCTTCGGCAAGGGCGCGGCGAAAGAGGGCGCCGGGCGATTCGGGTCTGGACATGGTGGTCTCCGTTCTTATGGCTAGCCCACGACCTTATCGCGGGTCCGGAATATAAATCTGTCCCCTACGCGACAATCCCGGCGCGGCCGGGCCAAGAGACAGGTGTATGTTTCGGCATGAGGGGGGTACAGAAGAATTGGGCCCGCATGAACGGGCCCAATTCTGATTCAAGCGCTGCTTACTTCAGCAGGTCCTTGACGCCGTCGCGCTCTTCCAGGAGCTCTTTCAGCGTGAAGTCCAGGCGCTCGCGCGAGAAGGCGTCGATTTCCAGGCCTTCGACACGCTTGTATTCGCCGTTTTCGGTCGTGACCGGCACGCCGTAGATGATGCCTTCCGGAATGCCATACGAGCCATCCGACGGAACGCCCATCGTGACCCACTTGCCGTTGCTGCCCAGGACCCAGTCACGGACGTGGTCGATGGCGGCGTTGGCGGCCGAAGCGGCCGAGGACAGGCCGCGGGCTTCGATGATGGCGGCGCCACGCTTGCCCACGGTGGGGATGAACGTGTCGCGGTTCCAGGCGTCATCATTGATGAGCTTGGTCAGCGATTCGCCGCCGACGGTGGCGAAACGGAAGTCGGGGTACATCGTGGGCGAGTGGTTGCCCCAGACGATCAGGTTTTCGATGTCGGCAACCGGCTTGCCCGACTTGGCCGACAGCTGCGACAGGGCGCGGTTGTGGTCCAGGCGCAGCATGGCGGTGAAGTTCTTTGCCGGCAGGTCCGGCGCCGACTTCATGGCGATGTAGGCGTTGGTGTTGGCCGGGTTGCCGACCACCAGGACCTTGACGTTGCGGCTGGCCACATCGTTCAGGGCCTTGCCTTGCGCCGTGAAGATCTGGGCGTTGACCGACAGCAGGTCCTTGCGTTCCATGCCGGGGCCGCGCGGACGGGCGCCAACCAGCAGGGCCACGTCGGCATCCTTGAAGGCGGTGCGCGGATCGCTGTGGGCGGTCACTTCCTGCAGCAGCGGGAAGGCGCAGTCATCCAATTCCATGATGACGCCCTTCAGGGCCTTTTGCGCTTTCTCGTCGGGGATTTCCAGCAGTTGCAGGATGACGGGTTGATCTTTACCCAGCATTTCGCCGGAGGCGATGCGGAATAGCAGTGCGTAACCGATTTGGCCGGCGGCGCCGGTGACGGCGACACGCAAGGCAGGCTTGGACATGGACGTTCTCCGTAATGGTTTGGCGAGAAAAATCTCACCAATCAGTGTAATCGTTGGGGCATCAAAAACGGCGCGCACGAACCTGCCGGCGCGGGGCCCTGACAGCCGTGAATCCTAGAACGATTTCAGGGGTCCGTCAAACGCTCTTCTATCTTATATAAGACATAAGACGTTGGACAGCGTCCGGGCCGATATGCCACAATAGAGCGTTTATTCGAATGCGCTACAGGCCGTTTCTTCATACCCCTGGCAGCGCATTTTTGGATGTGGGTCCGCACCCATCTTGCGCTGCCCTCCCATCATCCGGATGAACATGACACTTTCAAGAAGATCCATGGCAGAGCCCCGGCCCGAAACCTCCTTACGCAATCGCGCCGCCCGTTCAACGGGCGAGGGGGCCGCTTTCAGTCCGCTCTATCGCCAGATCAAGGATCTGCTTGTCCAAAGCCTTGAACGCGGCGAATGGAAGCCCGGCGAACTCATCCCCAGCGAAATCGATCTGGCTGCCCGTTTTCAGGTCAGCCAGGGTACGGTGCGCAAGGCGGTTGACGAGTTGGCCGCCGAGCACATGCTGCTGCGCCGCCAGGGCAAGGGCACCTTTGTTGCCACCCACCACGAAGCCCGCGTGCGCTATCGCTTCCTGCGCCTGGCCGCCGATGACGAAAGCGAGGCCGGCCGCGCCGAAAGCCGCATCCTGGAATGCCGCCGCGTGCGCGCGCCCGCCGAGGTCGCCCGTGCGCTGGACTTGCGCGCCGGCGAAACCGTCGTGATGATCCGCCGCCTGCTGTCCATGGGGCAGACGCCCACCGTCGTGGACGACATCTGGCTGCCTGGGTCCATTTTCCGTGGCCTTACCCTGGAGCTTCTGACCGCCAACAAGGCGCCGCTCTATGGCCTGTTTGAATCCGAATTTGGCGTCAGCATGGTGCGCGCGGACGAAAAGCTGCGCGCGGTCATTGCGCCGGCTGAAGTCTGTCCCCTGCTTAATGTTCCGGCCGGCACGCCGTTGTTGCAGGTAGACCGGGTGTCTTACACCTATGGTGACCGCCCCATGGAAATTCGCCGGGGTTTGTACTTGACCGATCGATACCACTACCGCAATAGTCTGAATTGATGAGCTTTTACACTACGATTTGATACCGACCCTATCTCTGGGCGAAAATAGCGTGTTTGCCCGAAAGGGCCACGGCAATTTCGCCGTCACGATTCCCTAGTTCCGAAACACCGAGGCCGTCATGTCCGACACCGCTGCCAAGCCACGTCCGCAGTTTCGCAATATTGGGCTTGCCCAAGTTGCGTTCTCCTATCGCCTGCCCCTGGCCGGCAAGCTGTCCATCCTGCACCGCATCAGCGGCATTTTGCTGTTCCTCTGTTTGCCCTTGGTCATCGTGCCGCTGTTCGCAGCTAGCGTGGCCGCACCGCAATCGTTTGCCTGGATCGCCTCCATTGCGACCAACCCGATCGTCAAGCTTGTCTTCCTGGTTCTTGTCTGGGGCTACCTGCACCACTTCTGTGCCGGCATCCGCTACCTGCTGCTGGACCTGCACATCGGTATCGACAAGCTGTCGGCCAAGAAAAGCGCCGGCGTGGTCTTCGGTGTCAGCCTGGCGCTGACGCTGGTGTTCGGTCTCAAACTGTTCGGAGTGCTGTAAATGGCCGCCGCTAAAAACTACGGACCCAAGCGCCTGGTCGTCGGCGCGCACTATGGCGTCATGGATTTCATCATCCAGCGCATCACCGCCGTCATCATGGCCGTGTATACGCTGGTGCTGCTCGTCGGCATCTTGATGATGCCTGCCTTCACGTATGAACACTGGGTCAAGCTGTTCAATTTCTACGTGGGCTTCATTCCGGTTGGCCAGATCCTGGCCTCCCTTGCATTCATTGCGTTGGCCTGGCATGCCTGGATTGGCGTGCGCGACATCTGGATGGACTACGTCAAGCCGGTGGGCTTGCGCCTGCTGCTGCAAGTGCTGACGATCCTCTGGCTGGTCGGTACGGTCGTTTACTTCGCGCAAATCCTCTGGAGCATTTAAGCCGTGGTCTCTGTCATGAAATCCTTGCCGCGCCGCCAGTTTGATGTGGTGGTCGTTGGCGCCGGTGGAGCCGGCATGCGTTGTTCGCTGCAACTGTCCCAAGCGGGGCTGTCCGTTGCAGTGCTGTCCAAAGTGTTCCCCACGCGTTCGCACACCGTTGCCGCGCAAGGCGGCGTGAGCGCCTCGCTGGGCAACATGAGCGAAGACAACTGGTACTGGCACATGTACGACACCGTCAAGGGGTCGGATTGGCTGGGCGACCAGGACGCCATCGAATTCATGTGCCGTGAAGCGCCGAACGCCGTGTACGAGCTCGAGCACTTCGGCATGCCGTTCGACCGCAACCCCGACGGCACGATCTACCAGCGTCCGTTCGGCGGCCACACCGCCAACTTCGGTGAAAAGCCGGTGCAGCGCGCCTGTGCCGCCGCCGACCGCACCGGCCACGCGCTGTTGCACACCCTCTACCAGCGCAACGTTGCCGCGCGCACCCAGTTCTTCGTCGAATGGATGGCGCTGGACCTGCTGCGCAACGAAGCCGGTGACGTCGTGGGCGTGACCGCCCTCGAAATGGAAACGGGCGAAATCTACATCCTGGAAGCCAAGACCACGGTGCTGGCCACCGGCGGCGCCGGCCGTATCTGGGCCGCTTCCACCAACGCCTTCATCAACACCGGTGACGGCCTGGGCATGGCAGCGCGCGCGGGCATCCCGCTGCAAGACATGGAATTCTGGCAGTTCCACCCCACCGGCGTGGCCGGCGCGGGCGTGCTGATCACGGAAGGCGTGCGTGGCGAAGGCGGCATCCTGTTGAACAAGGATGGCGAACGCTTCATGGAGCGCTATGCGCCCACGCTGAAAGACCTGGCCCCGCGCGACTTCGTGTCGCGCTCGATGGACCAGGAAATCAAGGAAGGCCGCGGTTGCGGTCCGGACGGCAGCTACGTCGTCCTGAAGCTTGACCACCTGGGCGCCGACGTCATCAACAAGCGTCTGCCCTCGATCCGCGAAATTGCCATCAAGTTCGGCAACGTCGACCCGATCAAGGAACCGATCCCCGTCGTTCCGACCATCCACTACCAGATGGGCGGCATTCCGGCCAACTACCACGGCCAGGTGCTGTCGCGCGAAAACGGCGAGAACAAGGTCGTCAACGGCCTGTACGCCATCGGCGAATGCGCTGCGGTGTCCGTGCACGGCGCCAACCGCCTGGGCACGAACTCGCTGCTGGACCTGATCGTGTTCGGTCGCGCCACCGGCAACCACATCGTCAATTCGCATCCCGAGCGCCAGCGCGCGCATCAGGACCTGCCGAAGGAAGCCGTGGACTTCTCGCTGGACCGCGTGAACAAGCTGGAATCGCGTACGTCGGGCGAAAAGACGCAAGACATCGGCAACGCCATCCGCTTCTCGATGCAGCGCCACTGCGGCGTGTTCCGCACGCTGGAACTGCTGAACGAAGGCGTGACGCAGATCGAAGATCTGGCCAAGCAAGCCGACAGCATCTACTTCAAGGACAAGTCCAAGGTGTTCAACACCGCGCGCGTCGAAGCGCTGGAACTGGCCAACATGACCGAAGTGGCCCGCGCCACGATCAAGTCGGCCGCTGCCCGTACGGAAAGCCGTGGCGCTCACGCGCTGGACGACCACCCGACGCGCGACGACGAGAACTGGCTCAAGCACACGCTGTGGTATTCCGAAGGCAGCCGCCTGGATTACAAGCCCGTGCAGATGAAGCCGCTCACCGTTGAGTCCTTCCCGCCCAAGGCGCGTACCTTCTAAGTCCGGATAGAGCCCATTATGAGCACCAAGAGAATCGTCAAGTTCGAAATCTACCGCTACGATCCGGACAAGGACGAGCGCCCCTACATGCAAAAGCTGGACGTTGAACTCCAGCCCACCGACAAGATGCTGCTTGATGCGCTGGTGCGCATCAAGAACGACGTCGATGACAGCCTGGCCCTGCGCCGCTCGTGCCGTGAAGGCGTGTGCGGTTCGGACGCCATGAACATCAACGGCAAGAACGGCCTGGCCTGCACGACGAACCTGCGTGAATTGAAGGAACCCATCGTTCTGCGTCCGCTGCCGGGCTTGCCCGTCATCCGCGACCTGATCGTGGACATGACGCACTTCTTCAACCAGTACCACTCGATTCGTCCGTACCTCATCAACGATGCGCCGCCGCCCGAAAAAGAGCGCCTGCAATCGCCCGAGGCACGCGAGGAATTGGACGGCCTGTACGAGTGCATCCTGTGCGCGTGCTGTTCCACGTCCTGCCCGTCGTTCTGGTGGAATCCGGACAAGTTCGTCGGCCCGGCCGGCCTGCTGCAAGCCTACCGTTTCATTGCGGACAGCCGCGACGAAGCCACCGGCGAGCGCCTGGACAACCTGGAAGATCCGTACCGCTTGTTCCGTTGCCACACCATCATGAACTGCGTCGACGTCTGTCCCAAGGGGCTGAACCCGACCAAGGCAATCGGCAAGATCAAGGAACTGATGGTCCGCCGTACGGTCTAGTGTCTATCTAGCGTGAAGACTTTTGTTTTTATGGTGTAAAGATGAGCAGGCTAACTGAACTGGAGCGGGCGCGTCTGCGTTGGCGGGCGCGCCGCGGCCTGCTCGAAAACGACTTGATCATCACTCGGTATCTTGACGCTTACGAGGCTGAACTTACCGATGATGATGTGGCCGCATTGACCCAGCTGTTCGAGATGGGAGACAACGATCTTCTCGACCTGCTGCTGGCCCGCAAGGAACTCGAAGGTGAACTGGATACTCCCAGGCTTCGGGGCATTATTGGCCAGATGCGCGCACTCTGATTAATGTGAGAGGAATAAACATGAACCTGTCTGACAAAAAAGCCACTCTATCCTTCTCGGATGGCAGCGCACCCATTGAGTTCCCTGTCTACAAGGGCACGGTCGGTCCGGATGTGATCGACATCCGCAAGCTGTATGGCCAGACGGGCATGTTCACGTTTGACCCCGGCTTCATGTCCACCGCGGCTTGCGAATCGGGTATCACGTATATCGACGGCGACAAGGGCGAACTGCTTTATCGCGGCTACCCCATCGAGCAATTGGCCGTCAATTGCGACTTCATGGACATCTGCTACCTGATCCTGAACGGCGAACTGCCGAACCAGGAACAGAAGGCCGACTTTGATTCGCAAGTGACCCATCACACGATGGTCAACGAACAGCTGCACTTCTTCCTGCGTGGCTTCCGCCGCGACGCCCACCCGATGGCCGTCCTGACGGGCCTGGTCGGCGCGCTGTCCGCGTTCTACCACGACTCCACCGACATCACGAACCCGCAGCATCGTCACATCTCGGCCATCCGCCTGATCGCCAAGATGCCGACGCTGGTTGCGATGGCGTACAAGTACTCGCAAGGCCAACCGTTCATCTATCCGCAGAACGACCTGTCCTACACGGGCAACTTCCTGCGCATGATGTTCGCCACGCCGTGCGAAGACTACAAGGTCAACGAAGTTGTTGAACGCGCGCTGGATCGCATCTTCATCCTGCACGCCGACCACGAGCAAAATGCCTCGACCTCGACCGTGCGCCTGTGCGGTTCGTCGGGCACCAACCCGTTCGCGGCCATCTCGGCTGGCGTGGCTTGCCTGTGGGGCCCGGCTCACGGCGGCGCCAACGAAGCTTGCCTGCAAATGCTGGAAGAGCTGCAAGCCAACGGCGGCATCGACAAGGTCGGTGAGTTCATGGAGAAGGTCAAGGACAAGAACTCGGGCGTGCGCCTGATGGGCTTTGGCCACCGCGTCTACAAGAACTACGACCCGCGCGCCAAGCTGATGCAGGAAACCTGCAAGGAAGTGCTCTCGGCCCTGGGCCTGGAAAACGACCCGCTGTTCAAGCTGGCCATGGAACTGGAACGCATCGCCCTGTCGGATCCGTACTTCGTCCAGCGCAAGCTGTACCCGAACGTGGACTTCTACTCGGGTATCGTCCAGCGCGCCATCGGCATCCCGACCTCGCTGTTCACGGCCATCTTTGCGCTGGCCCGCACGGTGGGCTGGATTGCCCAGTGGAACGAAATGCTGTCGGATCCCGACTACAAGATCGGCCGTCCGCGCCAGCTGTTCACCGGTTCGGTGACCCGCGACGTGCCCCCGATGGACAAGCGTTAATCCGCTTTCCGTTTCGGCAAGTCAGTGACAAGAAGCCGCCTTCGGGCGGTTTTTTGTTGCGCGCTCGGCAGCGGCGATGGCGCGATTGATATCCGGATATCATGCTGGCCATGATTCCCATCTCATTGCCATCGGCCAATTTTTACCTGCTGCTTTTGTTCGGCATGCTTGCCGGCGTCGTGCTGGGCGTGTGGGCCCTGGTGCTGGCCATCAGCGCCAGCCATCGCCGCACCGTCCGCAAATATTGGAAGACGTCGGCCGCGTTGTTCGTGGTGCTGGCGGTGCCCTTTGCGTTCTTCGCCTGGGTGCAGATCATCATCGGCCAGATCGAACGCGAGAGCGAACGGGCCGAGGCTGCGCGCAATGTCACGCTTGAACAGGCAAGCACAGTGGGTGGCGTGGCCATGCCCGCCGGCACCCGCTTGAAGCTGCAAGACGAAGGGCAGTTGGAAACATATGTGGCGGCCGAATTCCCGGCGCCCACCCCGATCTTCGGGGTGCAAGCCACACTGGCGCGCCGCTATCTGGACGCCGAATACGAAAAAGAAACGTACGCGCTGATCCGCCGGTATCCCCGCAGCATCATCCTGAAAGGCCAGGGCGATCAGACCGTGCTGGGATGGCGCTGTGACAGTACGCACGACATCGAATTCGATACCCAGCCCGACGGCACGATGAAGGCCTTGGACCAATGCCGCCTGGGTACCGGCAACAACGTCGACGGCATGGCCATTCACGCGGGCTCGGTGCTATATGGCTCGACCGGTACGGTGTACGTGGATGGCTCGACCGACCCTGACCGCTGGCGCATTGAAGTGAAGGACCCCGTGGCGGTCAAGGTGTTCGGGCTGATGTTGAGCGAGCCCAGGATTTATCTGGATGCAGACCGCCATCTGCTGCGCGTCAGCGATTCGGAGCTTGCCTGTCGGGCACGGTTCGGCGGGTTTGACTACGCCGAGGGCACGCAGGTCAAGACCATCAGGCGTGTGATTGATGGGCAGCGGGAACCCTTTCCCGGCGTGCTCGTGTTCAGCCCGTCATCGGGGCAGGTGGCCAACAGGGAAGGCCATGCGGACGTGCCGCAGGGCATGTCCGTCATGCAGGAGTTCGATGGAACCTTGCTGGGCATCGTCACGAACGAGGAGGTCGGCGTCTTCAAGTTTGCAACGTTCAGCGTTGGCGACGAAGCACCGACCGCACCGGCTCGGGCGCGCTGCCCTCAGTAGCGGCGCGGTGCTTGCACGGGCGCACCGCCGCAGCAGGGCAGTCGCACCCGCCGCGCCTACACGCTGATATGGCGCGCCATCAGCACCGCGAACAGCGGCAGGAAGATGAACAGGTGTGATTCGATCATCACCCAGCGACGCACGCGCTTGATCTCGGGCAGCGTGGGCACGAAGCCAGCCTGCTGGCGCGACTGTTTTGCCCAACGGAATATCGCCAAGGTGGGCGGGATCGAACAGAGCGCGATGATGACGAACAGCGTGATCTTGGCGTGAAACCACGGGCTGCTCATGTAGAACGCCGCGCCCTTCACGCCCTGCGTCAGGCGCAGCAGACCGGTAATCAGCACCAGCACGGCGCTGACGCCGTAAAGACGGTCGTAGATCACCAGGCGCTTGACGCCCGCGGCGGTCAGGTCCGGGCGTAGCAATACGGCTTCGGCGGTCAGCACAACCACCAGTACAAATATCGCAAGGTAATGGAACCAGGCGTATAGCGCGTCGGCCAGCATGTCGTCTCCAGGGTAGGGGTGAAGCATGGTTTTACCATTGGCCGGTGGCGGCGCGTGGTGCGGTGGATATAAAAAAACGCACCGGGGCGATCAGCCGGCGCCGTCGAAAAGACAGCATGAAAAAAGGCGCCCCGAAGGGCGCCTTTGCGTCAGGACAAGCGCGGTATCAACGGCGCTTCTTGGCGGCGTCGGCGGCTTCCTGCTGCGCGTCCACAACGGCCAGCGCCGTCATGTTGACGATACGGCGCACGGTGGCGCTGGTCGTCAGGATGTGCACCGGGCGCGCGGCGCCCAGCAGGATCGGACCCATCGCGACGCCATTGCTGCCCGTCATCTTCAGCATGTTGTACGTGATGTTGCCCGTGTCCAGGTTCGGCATGACCAGCAGGTTGGCGCGACCCTTGAGCGTGCTGTCCGGGTAGGCCAGCACACGGATCTTTTCCGACAAGGCGGCGTCGGCGTGCATTTCGCCGTCTACTTCCAGATCCGGCGCGCGGTCTTGCACCAGCTTGCTGGCGGCGGCCATCTTCTTGGACGATTCCGTGACGCGGCTGCCAAAATTCGAATGCGACAGCAGGGCGATCTTCGGCACCACGCCAAAACGCAGCATTTCGTCCGCGGCCTGGATGGTGATGTTAGCCACTTCTTCCGCCGTCGGGTTTTCGTTGACGTGGGTGTCGGTGACGAACAGCGTCTGGTCGGGCAGCATCAGCACGTTCAGCGCGGCGTACGTCTGGCCTTCTTTCTTGCCGATGATTTCGTCGACGTACTTGAGCTGGTTGTCGTATTTGCTGGCCACGCCGCACAGCAGCGCGTCGGCGTCGCCGCGACGCAGCAGCATCGCGCCGATCAGCGTGTTGTGCTTGCGGATCATCGCCTTGGCGATGGCCGGCGTCACGCCTTCACGGCCCTTGAGCTGGTAGTACGCATTCCAGGTTTCGTTAAAGCGGCTGTCGTCTTCAGGGTCGACAATTTCGAAGTGCTCGCCGGCCACCAGGCGCAGGCCGGCCTTGTTGATGCGCATTTCGATGACCGACGGGCGGCCGATCAGGATCGGGCGCGCCAGCTTTTCGTCGACCACGGTTTGCACGGCGCGCAGGACGCGCTCGTCTTCGCCGTCGGCGTAGATGACGCGCTTGGGCGCCTTCTTGGCCTGGGCGAACAGCGGACGCATCAGCTGGCCCGAGTGGTACACAAAGCCCATCAGCTTCTGGCGATAGGCCTCGATGTCTTCGATGGGGCGGGCGGCCACGCCGGAGTCGGCGGCGGCTTGGGCCACGGCCGGCGCTATCTGGAAGATCAGGCGGGGGTCGAAGGGCTTGGGGATGATGTAGTCGGGGCCGAACGACAGTTCCTGGCCGGCGTAGGCGCGGGCCACTTCATCGTTTTGTTCGGCTTGTGCCAGCTCGGCAATGGCCTTCACGCAAGCCAGCTTCATTTCTTCCGTGATGCGCGAGGCGCCGGCGTCCATGGCGCCGCGGAAGATGAACGGGAAGCACAGCACGTTGTTGACCTGGTTCGGGTAGTCCGAACGGCCGGTGGCGATGATGCAATCCGGGCGGGCGGCCTTGGCCACTTCCGGGCGGATTTCCGGTTCGGGGTTGGCCAACGCCAGGATCAGCGGACGGTCGGCCATGGTCTTGACCATGTCGCCCGTCAACACGCCGGAGGTCGAGCAGCCCAGGAACACGTCGGCGCCGTTGACCACATCGGCCAGCGTGCGCGCGTCGGTCTTTTGCGCGTAGCGCTTCTTGTTGGCTTCCATGTTTTCGTCGCGGCCGTCCCAGATGACGCCGCGCGAGTCCACCACATAGATGTTCTCGCGCTTGACGCCCAGGTGCACCAGCAGGTCCAGGCAGGCGATGGCGGCAGCGCCCGCGCCCGAGCAAGCCAGCTTGACCGCGCCGATGTCCTTGCCCACGACCTTCAGGCCGTTCAGGATGGCGGCCGACGAAATGATGGCGGTGCCGTGCTGGTCGTCATGGAAGACGGGAATCTTCATGCGCTCGCGCAGCTTCTTCTCGATGTAGAAGCACTCGGGCGCCTTGATGTCTTCCAGGTTGACGCCGCCCAGCGTGGGCTCCAGCGCCGCGATGATGTCGACCAGCTTGTCCGGATCGTTCTCGGCCAGTTCGATGTCGAACACGTCGATGCCGGCAAACTTCTTGAACAGGCAGCCCTTGCCTTCCATGACCGGCTTGGCGGCCAGCGGGCCGATGTTGCCCAGACCCAGGACGGCGGTGCCGTTGGTGATCACGCCCACCAGGTTGCCGCGCGAGGTGTACTTGGACGCCGCGTCTTCACCCTGGTCGAAGATGGCCATGCAAGCTGCCGCCACGCCGGGCGAGTAGGCCAGGGACAAGTCGTCCTGGTTGGCCAGCGTCTTGGTCGGCACGACCGAGATTTTGCCGGGGGTGGGATAGGCGTGGTAATCCAACGCCAGTTTGGTAAGAGTTTCGTCCATGGGATCGGGGCCTCTGAGGCACTAACTGAGAAAGAAAACGGGATGAAAAGCGAAGATGACAAACGGCGGGCTCGCGGCCCGCCGGTTTCTTTGCGAAATGCTTAGGGAACACCCGTATTTCACCAGAAAGCGCGGGCGCTTGGTTGTTGCAGTGCAGCGATCAGGCGGGTTTGGTCAAAAACCCGTCGGATTTATTTGAAGCTGCACGGAAGCCGGCGATGCCTTTGCTGAAGGCGCGGGCACGCGCTTCGACGCGGCGGCCGTAGCCCGTAGCCCGTACCCGTACCGGTGTGTGCCTCGTCTACAACTCCCAGGGCGGCGTCTGGCGCGTGCGCGCGTTCAGGCGCTGACGCAGGGCGTCGGCGTCTTCCTGCCGGCCCAGGCTGTCCAGCGCGTACAGCACGATCCAGTCGGCGCTGACTTCGAAGAAGTCGCGCAGTTGCGCGCGGGTGTCGCTGCGGCCGAAGCCGTCGGTGCCCAGCGTGCGGTATGGCGCGGGCACCCAGGCGCGGATCTGTTCAGGCACGGCGCGCACATAGTCGGTGGCGGCAATCACCGGCGCGTCGCTGCCGCCCAGGCAGGTGCGAACCCAATCCGCGTCGTCGGCGGCTTCCAGGCCCAGGACGCGGGCGCGCTCGGCTTGGCGGCCATCGCGGGCCAACTCAGAAAAGCTGGTCACGCTCCAGACCTCGGCATCCACGCCGTAGTCAGCGTGCAGCCGGTCGGCCGCCATGTCGGCTTCGCGCAGCATGGGCCCGGCGCCCAGCAGCCGGACCTGTGCCTGTACGCGCGCGGCCCGCAGCCGGTACATGCCGCGCAGGATGCCGACGCGCACGGCGGGGTCGGTGGGCATGTCGGGCTGCGCCAGGTTTTCGTTGGTGACGGTCAGGTAGAAGAATTCGTCGTGCTGCTCGTCCAGCATGCGGCGCATGCCGTGTTCGACGATGACGGCCACTTCAAACGCATACGCGGGATCGTAGGCGCGGCAGTTCGGCACGGCGGCGGCCATGATGTGGCTGGAGCCGTCCTGATGCTGCAAGCCTTCGCCGCCCAACGTGGTGCGGCCCGACGTGGCGCCGATCAAAAAGCCGCGCGTGCGTTGGTCAGCGGCGGCCCAGATCAGGTCGCCGATGCGCTGGAAGCCGAACATCGAGTAATAGATATAGAAGGGCAACATCGGCAAGCCGTTGACCGAATAGCTGGTGCCCGCCGCCGTCCACGACGAAATCGCGCCGGCTTCGGTAATGCCTTCCTCAAGGATCTGCCCGTCGCGCGCTTCGCGGTAATACAGCACCGAGCCGATGTCCTCGGGTTCGTACAACTGGCCTTGCGCTGAATAGATGCCGATCTGCCGGAACAGGTTGGCCATGCCGAAGGTGCGGGCCTCGTCAGCCACGATGGGCACAATGCGCGAGCCCACCGTGGCGTCTTTCAGCAGCCCGGTCAGCATGCGCACGATGGCCATGGTGGACGACATTTCCTTGCCGTCGGCGGCCAGCGCGAAGCGCGCCCACTGTTCGACGGCGGGCGGCGCCAGGCGTGGAGATTCGGTGCGACGGCGGGGGATGTGGCCGCCCAGCGCCGCGCGGCGGGCTTGCAGGTGGCGCAGTTCGGCGCTGTCTTCTGCCGGGCGGTAGAACTTCAGGGCCAGGCAGTCGGCATCTGAAATGGGCAAGGCAAAGCGGTCGCGAAACGCCAGCAGCGCTTCATCGTCCAGCTTTTTCTGCTGATGCGTCGTCATCTTGCCCTGGCCCGCGGCGCCCATGCCGAAGCCTTTTTTCGTCTGCGCCAGAATCACGGTAGGTTGTCCGCGATGCTGCGCGGCGCGGTGATAAGCCGCATGGATCTTCACCATGTCATGGCCACCGCGATGCAGGCGGTCGATGGCTTCGTCGGTCCAGTCGGCCACCAGCGCCGCCAGTTCCGGGTTCTGGTTGAAGAAGTGGGCGCGGTTGAAGGCCCCGTCATTGGCGGCAAAGGTCTGGAATTGCCCGTCCACCGTGTTGGCGAAGGCTCGGGCCAGCGCGCCGTTGGTGTCGCGGCGAAGCAGGGCGTCCCAGTCGCTGCCCCACACCAGCTTGATGACGTTCCAGCCGGCGCCGGCGTACAGGGTTTCAAGCTCGTCGATGATGCGGCCGTTGCCGCGCACCGGGCCGTCCAGCCGTTGCAGGTTGCAGTTGACGACGAACACCAGGTTGTCCAGCTTTTCGCGCGCGGCGAGCGTCAGCGCGGCAATGGACTCGGGTTCGTCCATTTCGCCGTCGCCGAAAATGCCCCAGACCTTGCGGTCGCCGGCGGGCACCAGCGAGCGGTGTTCCAGGTAGCGCATGAAGCGCGCCTGGTAAATGGCGTTGATGGGTCCGATGCCCATGGACCCTGTCGGGAACTGCCAGAAGTCCGGCATCAGCCAGGGGTGCGGGTAGGACGACAACCCGCGCAGGCCGCGCGCGGTGGCGGTGATTTCCTGTCGAAAATGTGCCAGGTCGTCTTCGCCCAGAAAGCCTTCAAGGAAGGCGCGGGCGTACACGCCGGGCGCGGAGTGCGGCTGCATGTAGACCAGGTCACCCGGGCCGTCGGCGGTTTGCGCACGGAAGAAGTGGTTGAAGCCGACTTCGAACAAGTCGGCGGCCGATGCATAGCTGGCAATGTGGCCGCCAAGTTCCCCGTGCGCCTGGTTGGCACGCACGACCATGGCCAGCGCGTTCCAGCGGTTGATGCGGGCGATGCGTTCTTCAACGGCCAGGTTGCCGGGAAAAGGCGGTTCCTGGTCGGCCGGTATCGTGTTCAGGTAGGCGGTGCGCGTCTGGCTGTTGGCGCGCAGGCCCAGGGACGCGGCATGCCCGAGCAGGCTGTCCAGCACGTAGCCCGCGCGGCTTGCTCCGTCCGCGTCGACCAGTGATTGCAGGGCATCGCGCCATTCGGCGGTTTCAGCCGGGTCGGCATCGGTGGGGTGGTCATGTCCCGGGGCGGGGTGGCTTGCGTCACGCATGGGGTGTTGTCTCCTGTTATCGCTCCATCCTAGACCTGTGTGGATGGCAAGAGTCATCAAATTGCGGGGAAGACGCCGTGAATTTCAGCATAATATTTTGCGGATATTTCCAATGCCGGCAGCTTCTGCGGCGTGCATGCGCTTACTCGTGGTGACCACTGGGTGGACGCCAAAGCGCTAGAATGCGCGCTTTATTCGCATTCATAACGGGAGACTTCAATGACCCAACCCGTCAGCGTCCCGGCAAATGTCACGCTTCCCGAGCTTACGTTCCGGGGCATTTTGCTGGGCGCCCTGATCACCGTGATCTTCACGGCGTCGAACGTCTTCCTGGGGCTGAAGGTGGGCCTGACGTTTTCGTCCGCGATTCCGGCAGCCGTGATTTCGATGTCGGTGTTGCGCCTGTTCAAGGACGCGAACATCCTGGAAAACAACATGGTGCAGACGCAGGCTTCCGCGGCCGGCACCTTGTCTTCCATCATTTTCATCCTGCCCGCGCTGGTCATGATGGGCCACTGGCAAGGCTTTCCTTTCTGGCAGACGCTGGGCATCTGCGCGGCAGGCGGCATGTTGGGCGTGATGTTCACGATTCCGCTGCGCCACGTCATGGTGGTGCAAAGCAATCTGCCGTATCCGGAAGGCGTGGCGGCGGCCGAAATCCTGCGCGTGGGCAGTGCCGAACGCGCACAAGATGCGGCGGACGATGCCCAGGCAACGTCGGGTCAGCCGGTGACCAATACCGCTACCAAGCCCGTGGCGACCGGCATGGGCGACATCGTCGCCGGGGGCCTGGTGGCGGCGGCGGTCAGCTTTGCGGCCAGCGGCTTGCGGGTGCTGGGCGATAGCGTCAGCGGGTGGTTCGCCCTGGGCGGCGCGGTGTTCCGGTTGCCCATGGGCTTTTCGTTGGCCTTGCTGGGCGCGGGTTACCTGATCGGCATCGTGGCGGGCCTGGCCATGTTGACGGGGCTGATCATCTCGTGGGGCATCGCCGTGCCGGTGTTGACCGCGATGGGCGACATGCCGGCCGGCCAATCGCTGGCGCAATACGCCACCGGCCTGTGGGCGTCGCAAGTGCGCTTCATTGGCGCGGGCGTGATCGGCGTGGGCGCCATCTGGACGCTGGCAACCCTGTTCATGCCGATGGCGCGTGGCGTCAAGGCCTCGTTCTCGGCGCTGACCGGCGCGGGCGCGGCCCGTGCCGGACAAGCGCCTCGTACCGAACGCGACTTGTCGGCCGGCTGGATTTCAATAGTGACGCTGGTGCTGGTGGCGGTGTTGGTGGTGACCTTCCAGGTGTTCCTGTCGGGCGCGCCCGTGTCTGCCGCCGCCGTCTGGAAGCTGGTGGCGTACGCGGTGCTGTTCGCCTTTGTGTTCGGGTTTCTGGTGGCGGCCGCTTGCGGCTACATGGCGGGTTTGGTGGGTTCGTCGACCAGCCCGATTTCCGGCGTGGGCATCGTGGCCATCGTGTTGGTGTCTTTGTTGATGCTGACGTTGGGCGGCGAACTGCTACAGGCGCAAAACGGCGTGCAGATGGCGATTGCGTTGTCCATTTTCAGTACGTCGGCGGTGGTGGCCGTGGCTTCCATTTCCAATGACAACCTGCAAGATCTGAAGACCGGCTGGCTGGTTGGCGCCACGCCATGGCGCCAACAGGTAGCCTTGCTGATTGGCTGCGTGGTGGGCGCGGCGGTGATTTCACCCGTGCTGGAACTGCTTTACAACGCCTACGGTTTTGCCGATGCGATGCCACGCGCTGGCATGGACCCGGCGCAAGCCTTGTCCGCGCCGCAGGCCACGCTGATGCTGGCGATTACGCGCGGCATCTTCACGCACCAACTGAACTGGACGATGATCCTGATCGGCATGGCGGTGGGCGTGGCGCTGATCGTGGTGGACGAAATCCTGAAGCGCACCTGCCGCGTGGCGCGCATTCCGGTGTTGGCCGTGGGCATCGGCATTTATCTGCCGCCCACGGTGGCCGCGCCAATCGTGGCCGGCGCGGTGCTGGCGTGGTTGCTGGAACGCGCGCTGCGTCGTCGCGCCGCCGCGGCGGGCAGGCCTTACGAGCAATTCGCCGACGCCGCGAACCGGCGTGGCGTGCTGATTGCGTCGGGCTTGATCGTGGGCGAAAGCCTGGTGGGGGTGTTGATGGCCGGCATCATCGGCGCGGCGGGTACGGATGCGCCGCTGGCCATCGCGGGCGAGGGCTTCGCGGTGACGGCGTCGTACCTGGGCTTGGCCGTGTTTGTATGGGTGGCGGTGCTGTTCTGGCGGCGCGTGATGCGGCTGGCCTGAGCCGCGCCATGGGCATTGAGACGGGCGCGTCGTGACGCGCCCGCCGCTGCCCGCCATCAAATCAATGTTCCTCGGCCTGCAAGGCCGCCGCGATGATGGCGCGGCGGTCGTGCGTCGCGCCGTTCAGGAACAGGTTCAGCAACACGGCCGACAGCGAGGCCAGCAAGATGCCCGATTCGATCAGGGTGTGCAGCGAATGCGGCATCCATTGTTTGAAGTTGGGCGCGATCAGCGGCACCATCCCGATGCCGATCGACACGGCCACGATCATGGAGTTGTGGCGGTTGCCCTTGAAATCCACGCCAGACAGAATGCGGATGCCGGTCGCCGTCACCATGCCGAACATGACGATGCCCGCGCCGCCGAGCACCACGGTGGGCAACGATTCCACCAGCGCGGCCATTTTGGGCAGCAAGCCCAGCACCAGCAGGATGATGCCCCCCGCGACGCACACGAAGCGGCTCTTCACGCCGGTTACCGCAACCAAGCCCACGTTCTGCGAAAAGCTGGTGTACGGAAACGTGTTGAAGATGCCGCCGATCAAGGTGCCCAGCCCGTCCGTGCGCAGGCCGCGCGCCATGTTCTGCTGACTGATTTCGCGTTCGGTCATTTCCCCCAGCGCCAGGAACATGCCCGCCGATTCGATCATCACGACGACCATGATCAACGCCATGCTCAGGATCAACATGGGGTCGAAACGGGGCATGCCGAAATGGAAGGGCAGCACGATGTCGAACCAATCCGCCTGGCCGATTTTTTCGAACGTCATGATGCCGGTGGCCGATGCCACGATGGCGCCGATGACGATGCCCAGCAACACCGAAATGTTGGCGATGAAGCCCTTGGTGAATTTCACGATCAGCAGGATCGACGCCAGCACCAGCACGGCAATGCCAAAGCCGGTCAGGTCGGCATAACGCGGGTTCGGCATCGAGGGCATGATGGCGAAGCCTTGCGGCACGGGCGGGATGGCGCTGCCCGGTGAGGTGACGTCGGCCAGCCATTTGGCATAGATAGGGTCGACGATGACGGGGGCGGTGGGGCCGGATGGGTTGCCGAACACCCAGTTGATGCCGACGCGCATCAACGTAATGCCGATGACCGTGATGATGGTGCTCGTGACCACGGGCGGGAAGAACCGCAGCATGCGGCTGATGACCGGGGCGATCAAAATCGAAATGATGCCGGCCCCGATGATGGTGCCGAACAGTAGCTGCGCGCCGCCCGGACCCGGGTTGGCGTTGGCCATCGCGACCATTGGCGCCACGGCCGCGAACGTGACACCCATCATGACGGGCAGCTTGATGCCGAACCACTGCGTGGCGCCCAGGGTCTGGATCAGCGTGACCAGCCCGCAACAGAACAGGTCCGCCGAGATCAGCATGGCGACTTCGTCTGGCGTCAGGTTCAAGGCGCGGCCGACGATCAAGGGCACGGCCACCGCGCCGGCATACATCACCAACACATGTTGCAGGCCCAACGCCGCGAGTTTGCCGGTAGGCAGGCGTTGGTCGACGGGATGGAGGTCTTGAGACGCGCCGGACGGCGCGGGCGATGCAGCCTGCATGGGAGTGTCTCCTGGCGGAGTGGGATGTCGGTCGGAAAATCCTGAAAAGCGTTCTTGTGTACGAGGAATGTATACAGGTATGCGCGGTCCTCGAAATGGAGGAAAACCCGCATCGTATAAACATGTTTAGTTACGTTATGTAGGAATTGTCGCAGCTGGGCCGCGCGATGGGGCAGGAGCCCCGCGGCCCCCGCCCCGATCCGGCGCGATCAGGCCGGTGCCAGCAGGTCGGCCAACGTGCGCGCAATCACCTTGGTGGCGCGGCGCAGGTCTTCCAACACGACCCGTTCGTCGTTGCGTTTGGCGTGGGATTCCAGCACGGTGCGCGGCCCGGCGCCGTAGATGACTCCGGGGATGCCGGCTTCGCCGTACAGGCGCACGTCGGTGTACAGCGGCGTTCCCATGGCCGGGATCGGTTCGCCGAACAGCACTTCACCGTGTTTCTGGATGGCGTCGACCAGCGGCTGGTTGCCCGGCAGCGGACGCATCGAATTGGCCAGCAGCAGGCGCTTGATGTCGATGGTGATGCCGGGGGTGGCGGCAGCGGCTTCCTGGATGATCCGGCGGATGTCTGCTTCCACTTCAACGGCGTTTTCTTCGGGAATCATGCGGCGGTCCAGCTTGAAGCTGACCTTGCCGGGCACCACGTTCGTATTGGTGCCACCTTCAATGCGTCCGACATTCAGGTACGGGTGGCTGATGCCGGGCACCTCAGACGTGATGTTCTGGTACAGCGTGTTCTGCGCATACAGCGCGTTCAGGATCTTGACCGCGCCTTGCAGCGCGTCCACGCCCGTGGACGGAATGGCGGCGTGCGCCATTTTGCCGTGTACCGTCACTTCCATTTGCAGGCAGCCGTTGTGCGCGGTGACGACCTCGTAGCTGAAGCCCGCGGCAATCATCAGGTCGGGCTTGGTCAGGCCTTGCGACAGCAGCCAGCCGGGGCCCAGCAAGCCGCCGAATTCTTCGTCATAGGTGAAGTGCAGTTCGACCGCGCCGTGGCTGGGCTTGGCCACCGCTTCCAGCGCGCGCACCGCGTAGGTAAAGCTGGCGAAGTCGCTTTTGCTGACCGCGGCGGCGCGCCCGTACAGGCTGCCGTTTTCGATTTCGGCACCGTAAGGGTCGTGTTGCCAGCCGTCGCCCGGGGGCACGACGTCGCCGTGCGCGTTCAGCGCGATGCGCCGGCCAGGGCCGTATTCGCGCCGCACGATCAGGTTGGTGATGGATTGCATGCCGTAGTCCTGCACCGCTTGCGCGGGCACGGGGTGCGCTTCGGCCTCAAGGCCCATTTCCTTGAGCAGTTCGGCGGTGCGCACGGCGTGCGGCGCGTTATTGCCGGGCGGCGTGTCGGTGGGCACTCGTACCAGCGATTGCAGGAAGCTCACCTGCTCGTCGAAGTGGGCGTCGATCCAGGCGTCTAGTCGGGCGTAATCGGTCATGGCGTTAGCGTTTGATGTCATTGGCAAGGTCGTCCAGCAGGTGCTGCATGGCATGCGCGGCCAGCTGGATGTCGTCGCGGGTGGTGGATTCGCGGGGGTTGTGGCTGATGCCGTGGTTCTGGCCGCGCACGAACAGCATGGCTTGCGGCATGACTTCGTGCAGCTTCATGGCGTCGTGCCCGGCACCGCTGGGCATGCGGTGCAGCGGCACGCCCAGCGCGTCGACGGCGCGTTCCCAACGCTGTTGCCAGGCAGGGTCGCTGGGCGCGGCGGCGGCGCGCATGGTTTCTTCAAGCGCATAGCGCAGGCCCCGGCGCGTGCAGATGGCGTCAAGTTCGGCCAGCACGTCATTGACCAGCGCGTCGCGTTGCGCATCGCTGGGCGCGCGCAGGTCCAGGCTGAAGCGGCATTCGCCCGGCACGACGTTGATGGATCCGCTGGGCACTTCCAGCATGCCGATGGTGCCTACCGAATCGCCATCGCGCGCGGCGCGTTGTTCGACATACAAGGCCAGTTCGGCGGTGGCGGTGGCGGCATCGCGGCGGCGGTTCATCGGCGTGGTGCCGGCATGGCAGGCCATGCCGAAGATCTGCGCCTGATAACGCACGCTGCCGTTGATCGATGTGACGATGCCCAGCGGCAGTCCCATTTCATACAGCACCGGGCCTTGCTCGATATGGACTTCGACAAACCCCAGATAGCGCGCCGGGTCGCGGCGCAGCTTCGGAATGTCGTCAATGCACAGGCCGGCATGCAGCATGGCGTCGCGCATGGTGACGCCTTGCGCGTCCTTCTGGTCCAGCCATTCGGGCTTGAAGTCGCCAATCAAGGCGCCGGAGCCCAGGAAGGTGGCGCGGTAGCGCTGGCCTTCTTCTTCGGCAAAGCCGATGACTTCCAGGTGATAGGGCAGGCGGCGACCTTGTCGATGCAGTTCACGCACGCAGGCCATGGGCACGAAAATTCCCAGGCGGCCGTCGTATTTGCCGCCATTGCGCACGGTGTCGTAGTGGCTGCCCGTCATCAATGTGGGGGCGTCGGGCTGCTGGGCACGATAGCGGCCCACCACGTTGCCGACGGCGTCGATTTCAACTTCGTCAAAGCCGCAATCTCGCATCCAGTGCGAGATGCGCTGCGCGCAGGCGCGGTGCGCTTCGGTCAGGTACGTGACGGTCAGCTGGCCTTTTTCGGCGTAACCGGGATCGCTGTGGATACTGAGCCGTTCCTGCCAGTCCCAGATGTCGTTGCCCAAGGTCAGGTCGCGTCCGAACTTGTCGGTCAGGCGAATTTCGACGATGCGATGGATATTGCGCAGCGCTTCTCGGATTTCGACGTCGGGCGGGTTATCCAGCCGCCGCGCAAATTCATCGATGATCTGCTGGCGCGACAGGCCCGTGCCGCGCGCGCCGCGCACGGCCAGAATGAACGGAAAACCGAAGCGCGCGCTGTAGTCGTTGTTCAGCTGTTGCAGCCGCGCCAGTTCGTCGGGCGAGCAATGCGTAAGCCCCGCCTGATCCTGTTCCTGGGTGGACTCGGCGGTCAGGCTGTTTTGCTGCATGGCGCGCCCCGCCAATTCCGGGTGCGCGCGGATCAGCGCCAGTTGTGCGTCGATATCGGCTTGATCCAGCACGTGGCGCAACTGGTCCTGCAAACGCGCCAGCGACCGAAAAGGCCGGGCGGCGAGCGCCTGGCGGGCAATCCACGGCGAATGTTCGTACAGGCCGTCCAGCATGGCCAGCGCCGCGTCGGGCGTGGCGGCATTGAGTTGTTCCAGCGTGTGGGGCATGGTGGGTGCGCTCAACGGTTGGGAAGATAGGGGTGGGTGGCCTTCCAGTGCCGGGCGATGTCCAGGCGGCGGCATACCCAGACGCGGTCGTGGCGGGCAATGTGGTCCAGAAAGCGCTGTAGCGCCGTGATGCGCCCCGGGCGGCCCAGCAGCCGGCAATGCATGCCGATACTGAGCATCTTGGGCGCTTCGTCTCCTTCGGCGTAAAGCACGTCGAAGCTGTCCTTCAGGTACTGAAAGAAGGGGTCGGCGTGCGAATAGCCTTGCGGCAGCGCGAAGCGCATGTCGTTGCAGTCCAGCGTATAGGGCACGATCAGTTGCGGGACGACGGCGCCGTCGCTCTTTTTCACCTGCATCCAGAAGGGCAGGTCGTCGCCGTAGTAATCGCTGTCGTATTCGAAGCCGCCGTAGTCGGCCACCAGTCGGCGCGTGCGCGGGCTGTCGCGCCCGGTGTACCAGCCCAGCGGGCGGCTGCCTGTCAGTTGGGTGATGGCTTCCATGCCCAGGCGCATATGTTCGCGTTCGGTGGCTTCGTCCACGTTCTGGTAATGCACCCAGCGCCAGCCATGGCAGGCAATTTCGTGGCCCAGTTCCGTGAACGCCGCCGTCAGTTCGGGGTGGCGCTGTAGCGCCATGCCCACACCGAACACGGTCAAGGGCAACTGCCGCTTTTCAAATTCGCGCAGGATGCGCCAGACGCCGGTGCGCGACCCGTATTCGTAGATGCCTTCCATGCTGAGATGGCGGTCGGGGTAGCTGGCCGGGTTGAACATTTCCGACAGGAATTGTTCAGAACCCGCATCGCCATGCAGCACGCTGTTTTCGCCGCCTTCTTCGTAGTTCAAAACGAATTGCACGGCAATGCGAGCCCGGTCGGGCCATTGCGCGTGGGGCGGATTGCGGCCGTAGCCGATCAGGTCGCGGGGGTACGGAAGCGTGGAGTCGTAGGTGTTCATGAATAGAGCGGGCATGGAGCCTGGAGGCGCGCGCAGCGGTAAGGAAAGAACTCAGTGGGCCAAGCGCGGATGAACGGACGGTTTCATGATGGGCTAAACAATAGCTGGAAAGCAATTAGCTGTATACAATTTATGTACATCATTAAGGATAACCATGAGACCGCCCCGCAGCCTTCGGGGCACACAGGAGACAACATGGGACTGACCACGCACGTACTTGACACCATGCACGGTTGCCCGGCCCAGGGCATGTCCGTGGCGCTATACGCCACACGCGGCGAATCCGCCACCTTGATCCAGCAATTCACGCTAAACCAGGACGGCCGCAGCGCCAAGCCCTTGTTTGCCGACGCGGACTTGAAAGTGGGTACCTACAGACTGGTGTTCGACGTTGCCGCCTACTTCCAGGCGCGCGGCGTTGCCTTGCCCGAGCCCAACTTCTTGAATCGGGTCAGCCTTGACTTCGGGGTGGCGCATGCGGACCAGCACTATCACGTGCCGCTGTTGGTCAGCCCCTGGAGCTATTCCACGTATCGGGGCTCGTAAGCGGCAAGGCCCCTCACATCAGGGTATTCCTGATGCCACAGCGGTTGCGCGCGCATAGCCTTGTGAACAAAACCTGCATACAATTTCGTCCATCCTGATCGCAGCGGTGCGGGGCCTTTAGCCTTGTGCGCGATCTATCTTCTGCTTACAGCGCCCGCGGTGGTAGGCAGTGCGGCGGAGCCTATCAAGGCCCGCCCACTGCGGGGGCGTGGATGGAAAGTTACTACCTGGATTGGGTCAACCTGTTGCTGCGTTGGGCCCACATCATTACCGGCATCGCATGGATCGGCACGTCGTTCTATTTCGTGATGCTGGACAACAGCCTTGAAAAACCGCAAGACGCCGAATCGCTCGCCAAGGGCGTGGGCGGCGAGCAATGGGCCGTGCACGGCGGCGGTTTCTACAACATGCAGAAGTACGCGGTGCAGCCCAAAAAGCTGCCCGAACATCTGCATTGGTCGTTCTGGGAAAGCTACAGCACCTGGCTGACCGGCTTTGCGCTGTTCACCATGTCGTACCTGTGGAACGCCAGCACCTACCTTATCGACCGGTCAAAAATGGACTGGCAGCCCGGCACCGCCGTGGCCGTCGCGCTGGCCTTCTTTGTGGTGTTCTGGATGGTCTACGACGGCATCTGCCGCCTGTTCGGGCGCGGCAAGCACGGTGACACGATCGTGGGAGTGCTGGTGGCGGTGTTCATCGCCCTGGCGTCCTGGCTGGCCTGCCACTGGTTCGCGGGCCGCGCGGCGTTCTTGCTGGTGGGCGCGATGATGGCCACCACCATGAGCGGCAACGTGTTCTTCTGGATCATCCCCGGCCAGCGCAAGAACGTGGCCGCGATGCGGGCGGGCAAGCCCGTCGACCCCGTCCATGGTCAGCGCGGCAAACAGCGCAGCGTGCACAACACGTATTTCACGCTGCCGGTGGTGTTCACCATGATGAGCAACCACTACAGCTTTACCTATACCCATCAGTACAACTGGATCGTTCTGCTGCTGATCATGCTGGGCGGCGCGGCGATCCGGCAGTTCTTCGTGGTGCGCCATCGCTTCAAGCTGGGCAACGCGCGCAACCCGCTGCCGTATGTGCTGCTCGGCGTGGTGGTGCTGGGATTGACCATCGTGTGGATGCGGCCCGCGCCCGTGGCGGCCTCGGCGGCGGTGGCCGCGCCCGCCGAGGTGGCGTTTGCGGAAGTACGCCATGTATTCGACCAGCGGTGCCTGCTATGCCACGGCGCACAGGTGCAGATGAAGAACGTGCGCCTGGATTCCGTTGAGCAGATCGCGGTTCACGCCCAGGCCGTATACCAGCAAGTGGTGGTGTCGAAAATCATGCCGATGGCTAATTCCACCGGCATGACCGACGACGAACGCGCGTTGATTGGCGCGTGGTTTCAGGCCGGCGCAAAAACCCGGTAGCCGGAGCGGGGCCGGTCAGCGCAAGTCGCCGGCCGGCCAGCCCATGGCCCCGAAGCCGGCGGGCGGGCCGTCGGCTTCAGCCGTTGCGGTACAGAAAGCTGTAGGCGTTGATCGCCGGCACCCCTCCCAGGTGCGCATACAGAACCTTCGACCCAGCCGGAATCTCGCCTCGGCGCACCAGATCCATCATGCCCTGCATCGACTTCCCCTCGTACACGGGGTCGGTCATCATGCCCTCCAGCCGCGCGCAGGTGCGGATGGCGTCGTTGGTTTCGGCTGACGGCAAGCCATACGCAGGATAGGCGTAGCGCGTATCCAGCACCACGTCGCTGTCGGCGATGCCTGCTTCCAGCCCGACCATATCCGCCGTGCGGCGCGCGATGCGCAGGATCTGCGCGCGGGTTTGTTCCGGTGTGGCCGATGCGTCGATGCCGATGACGCGGTTGGCCCGGCCGTCCGCCGCAAACCCGACCACCATGCCCGCCTGCGTGCTGCCGGTGACGGCGCAGACCACGATGTAGTCAAACTTGAATCCCAGGTCGGCTTCCTGGCGCCGCACCTCTTCGGCAAAGCCCACATAGCCCAGCCCGCCCAGTTCGTGGTCGGACGCGCCGGCCGGAATGGCGTAGGGCTTGCCGCCGCGTTTGCGCACGTCTTCCAGCGCCTCTTCCCAACTGCGGCGAAAGCCGATGTCAAAGCCTTGGTCCACCAGGCGCACGTCGGCGCCCATCAGGCGGCTCATCATGATGTTGCCGACGCGGTCGTAGACGGCGTCGGAATAGTCCACCCAGTTTTCCTGCACCAGCACGCAAGCCAGCCCCAGCTTGGCGGCCACCGCGGCCACCATGCGGGTGTGGTTGGATTGAATGCCGCCGATGGTGACCAGAGTGTCGCAACCTTGTTCCAGCGCTTGCGGAATCAGGTATTCCAGCTTGCGCAGCTTGTTGCCGCCGAACGCCAGACCGCTGTTGCAGTCCTCGCGCTTGGCATAGATGTCGACCTTGCCGCCCAGATGCGCGGACAGGCGGTCCAGCTTTTCGATGGGGGTGTCGCCGAAGGTCAGGCGATGTCGGGGAAAGCGTTGCAGATCCATGCGGGCTCCTGTGATGGGATTCCGGCCGGCAAGTGAGGCTCGGGTGGAAAAATCATAGGAATCGCGGGCGGTAGCGGTCAATTGCGTATTTATGGATGAACGCGATATTAAAAATAGCAAAGAAAGATAATTTAGATTTATTATTTTCTGAAGAAAAAGAATAACGAGATAATATTTTTAGGGACGCATGCAATGAGCGCGCTTGCCGGATTGGACCGTATCGATCGCCACATCCTTCGTCTCTTGCAAGACGATGCACAGATCACCAATCTGGATTTGAGTGCGCGCGTGCACCTGAGCCCGGCCGCCTGCTTGCGCCGGGTGGAAAAGCTGAAGGCCGAAGGGATCATCAAAAAGACGGTGGCGCTACTGGAGCCGGCCGACGTCGACATGGCCACGCTGGTCATCGTGGGCGTGGTGCTGGACCGTTCCACGCCCGACTCCTTCACCGACTTCGAGGAAGCGGCGCGCGGCATCAGCGGCTGCCTGGAATGCCACCTGGTGGCGGGCGAATTCGACTACTTCCTGATGCTGCGCATACGGGACCTGGAGCGCTTCAACAAGCTGCATGCGGGCGAGATCATCAAGCTGCCTGGCGTACGCCAGATTCGCACCTTTTTTGTGTTGAAAGAGATCTTGTCGACGACTGCCTTGCCGGTGTGACGCGGCTAATGCACAACACTCACGCATCGACGTGCTCGGCAATGACGCACTGCGGCATTTTGGAATGGCGGAAATTGATGGCGCGTAGACGTCGCAATGTCAGGGGTTGGCCGGACATTCCACGGCCGCATGCAGGCATTCCGAAAGGGCTTTTGCGCCACAAAAATGTCTCAAGACGCCCGTAAACTCAAAGGGTTATACTGCTCGGCATACGGCTTTCAAGGCTTGTACGCGCCTTCTGCCCCCTGCGATCCGCTAAACGGGAAGCCCGTGTCGCGGAAGGTTTTTCCTGCATCGTGTCGAGTGAAGCACTCGTAAAGGTGAAGCGATATGTCTTCGGAAATAGAATCTCTATCCACGTCTTATCTCTTTGGCGGTAACGCGCCATATGTTGAGGAGCTTTACGAAGCCTACCTCGACAATCCCGGTTCGGTTCCTGATAACTGGCGCGAATATTTCGACCAGTTGCAGCACGCTCCCGCAACCGACGGCCAGGAATCCACTCGCGACCAGGCCCACGCTCCCATCGTCGAATCGTTCGCCCAGCGCGCCAAGGCCAATGCCTTCGTGCAACGCTCCGCCGAACCCGACCTGAGCGTCGCCAGCAAGCAAGTGTCGGTGCAATCGCTGATTGCCGCCTACCGCTCGCTGGGTTCGCGCTGGGCCGATCTGGACCCCCTCAAGCGCCAGGAACGTCCGCAGATCCCGGAACTCGATCCCGCCTTCTACGGCCTGACCGAATCCGACCTGGACCAGACCTACTCGGCCACCAACACCTACTTCACGACCGCCAGCACCATGACGCTGCGCGACATCCTGAAGGCGCTGCGCGACACGTATTGCCGCAGCATCGGTGCTGAATTCACGCACATCTCCGACCCTGCCGCCAAGCGCTGGATCCAGGAACGCCTGGAAACCACGCTGGGTGCGCCCGCCTACTCGGTCGAAGAAAAGCGCCACATCCTGCAGCAGCTGACCGAGTCCGAAGGGCTTGAGCGCTTCCTGCACACCAAGTACGTCGGCCAGAAGCGCTTCTCGCTGGAAGGCGGCGAAAGCTTCATCGCCTCGATGGACGAAGTGGTGAACCACGCCGGCGAAAACGGCGTCCAGGAAATCGTGGTCGGCATGGCCCACCGCGGCCGCCTGAACCTGCTCGTGAACATCATGGGCAAGATGCCTGGCGACCTGTTCGCGGAGTTCGAAGGCAAGCACGCCGAAGGCCTGACCGACGGCGACGTGAAGTACCACAACGGTTTCTCGTCCGACCTGTCCACCCGTGGCGGTCCGGTCCACCTGTCGTTGGCCTTCAACCCGTCTCACCTTGAAATCGTGAACCCCGTCGTTGAAGGCAGCGCACGCGCTCGCCAGGAACGCCGCGGTGACACCGAAGGCAAGACCGTTCTGCCGGTGCTGGTGCACGGCGACGCGGCTTTTGCCGGCCAAGGCGTGGTCATGGAAACGCTGAACCTGGCCCAGACACGCGGCTACGGTACGGGCGGCACGCTGCACATCGTCATCAACAACCAGATCGGCTTCACCACGTCCGACCCGCGTGACTCGCGTTCGACGCTGTATTGCACCGACGTGGTCAAGATGATCGAAGCCCCGGTGTTCCACGTCAACGGCGACGACCCCGAAGCCGTGGTGTTCGTCACCAAGCTGGCCCTGGACTACCGCCTGCAATTCCGTCATGACATCGTTGTGGACATCGTTTGCTTCCGCAAGCTGGGTCACAACGAACAAGACACCCCGTCGCTGACGCAGCCGCTGATGTACAAGCGCATCGGCCATCACCCCGGCACGCGCAAGCTGTACGCCGACAAGCTGACCACGCAAGGCGTGCTGGCCGAAGGCGAAGCCGATCAACTGGTCAAGGACTACCGTCAGCTGATGGAAGACGGCCAGCGCACGATTGAACCCGTGCTGACCGACTACAAGAGCAAGTACGCCATCGACTGGTCCCCGTTCCTGGGCGCCAAGTGGACGGACCAGGCCGACACGGCCGTGCCGCTGGCTGAACTCAAGCGCATCGGCGAACGCATCACGACGGTTCCGGAAGGCTTCACGGTGCACCCGCTGGTCGCCAAGCTGCTGAACGACCGCCGCACGATGGCCAAGGGCGAAATGAACCTGGACTGGGGCATGGGCGAACACCTCGCCTTCGCAACCCTGGTTTCCTCGGGCTACGCCATCCGCATCACCGGCCAGGACTCGGGCCGTGGCACGTTCACGCACCGCCACGCCGTGTTGCACGACCAGAACCGCGAACGCTGGAACGACGGCACCTACATTCCGCTGCAGAATGTCTCGGAAGGCCAGGCTCCGTTCACCGTCATCGACTCCGTGCTGTCCGAAGAGGCGGTGCTGGGCTTCGAATACGGTTACTCCAGCGCTGAACCGAACACGCTGACCATCTGGGAAGGCCAGTTTGGCGACTTCGTCAACGGCGCCCAGGTCGTGATCGACCAATTCATCAGCTCCGGCGAAGCCAAGTGGGGCCGCCAGTCGGGCCTGACCCTGATGCTGCCGCACGGCTACGAAGGCCAAGGCCCCGAGCACTCGTCGGGCCGTATCGAGCGCTTCCTGCAACTGTGCGCCGACAACAACATGCAAGTGGTCCAGCCGACCTCTGCCTCGCAGATCTTCCACGTTCTGCGTCGCCAGATGATCCGCCCGTTCCGCAAGCCGCTGGTGCTGTTCACGCCGAAGTCGCTGCTGCGTAACAAGGACGCGGGTTCGCCCCTGACCGATCTGGCAGGCGGCAGCTTCCAGCCGGTGATCGGCGAAGTCGACGACACCATCGACGCCAGCAAGGTCAAGCGCGTTCTGGCTTGCTCGGGCAAGGTGTACTACGACCTGGTCAACGCCCGCCGCGAGCGTGGCGCCGACAACGTCGCCATCGTCCGCGTCGAGCAGCTGTACCCGTTTGCGCACAAGTCGTTCGAAACGGAACTGCGCAAGTACCCGAAGGCCACCGAAGTGATCTGGGTTCAGGACGAACCGCAGAACCAAGGCGCCTGGTTCTACGTTCAGCATCACGTGTACGAGAACATGGTGGAAGGCCAGAAGCTGGGCTACGCCGGCCGCGCCGCGTCGGCATCGCCGGCCGTGGGCTACCTGGCCAAGCACCAGGAACAGCAGAAGGCCCTGATCGAGACGGCTTTCGCGCCCAAGTTCAAGGTCATGTTGACGAAGTAACCCTGACTTGATGCACGCGCTGCGCGCGGCAAGCGTTTTGGAACCTGCTTTCGAACCTTGCCGCGCCGCGTGACCAGAACACACACTTTACGGAACAAACAAAATGGCTATTACCGACGTCGTCGTCCCCCAACTTTCCGAATCCGTCTCCGAAGCGACCCTGCTGACCTGGAAGAAGCAGCCGGGCGCTGCCGTTGAAGCGGACGAAATCCTGATCGAAGTCGAAACCGACAAGGTCGTGCTGGAAGTGCCGGCTCCCGCCTCGGGCGTGCTGGCTGAAATCGTCAAGGGCGATGGCAGCACCGTGACCTCGGGCGAAGTGCTGGCCCGCATCGACACCGCCGCCAAGGCCGCCGCCGCCGCGACCGCCCCGGCCGAAGCCCCCAAGGCCGCTGAACAAGCCGCTGCCGCCCCGGCACCCGCCGCCGCGCCCGCTTCGTCGGCTGCCGCCGGCGTGGCATCGCCCGCCGCCGCCAAGATCCTGGCCGAGAAGGGCGTTGACGCCGCTTCCGTGTCCGGCACCGGCCGCGACGGCCGCGTGACCAAGGGCGACGCCCTGGCCGCCGGCGCTCCTGCCGCCAAGGCCGCTCCGGCCAAGGCGCCGGCTGCTCCCGCCCCGACCACGCTGTCGCTGGACGGCCGTCCGGAACAGCGCGTGCCGATGAGCCGCCTGCGCGCCCGCATCGCCGAGCGCCTGCTGCAATCGCAGCAAGAAAACGCAATCCTGACCACGTTCAACGAAGTGAACATGCAAGCGGTCATCGATCTGCGCAGCAAGTACAAGGACAAGTTCGAAAAGGAACACGGCATCAAGCTGGGCTTCATGTCGTTCTTCGTCAAGGCCGCCGTGGCTGCCCTGAAGAAGTACCCGCTGATCAATGCCTCGATCGACGGCAAGGACATCATCTATCACGGCTACTTCGACATCGGTATCGCTGTCGGCAGCCCGCGTGGCCTGGTGGTGCCGATCCTGCGCAACGCCGACCAGCTGTCCATCGCTGAAATCGAAAAGACCATCGCCGACTTCGGCCGCCGCGCCGCTGACGGCAAGCTGGGCATTGAAGAAATGACCGGCGGTACGTTCTCGATCTCCAACGGTGGCGTGTTCGGTTCGATGCTGTCGACTCCGATCATCAACCCGCCGCAATCGGCCATCCTGGGCGTGCACGCCACCAAGGATCGCGCTGTTGTCGAAAACGGCCAGATCGTCATCCGCCCGATGAATTACCTGGCGCTGTCCTATGACCACCGCATCATCGACGGCCGCGAAGCCGTGCTGGGCTTGGTCGCCATGAAGGACGCCCTGGAAGATCCGCAGCGTCTGTTGCTGGACCTGTAATCTCGACGCCCCGCGTGGCGCCGCTCCGGGCCTTCCGGATCGCGGCGCCCCGGCCGGCCTGGCGCCGGCCTCCGGCTCACCAGCGTCGGGCGGGGCGTGTTCCACCCCACACTCATCCGCGAGAACACTATGTCCAAACAATTTGACGTCGTCGTGATCGGCGCAGGCCCTGGCGGCTACATCGCCGCTATTCGCGCAGCCCAACTGGGCATGTCGGTCGCTTGCATCGACGCCTGGCAAAACGGCCAAGGCGGCCCGGCTCCCGGCGGCACCTGCACCAACGTTGGCTGCATCCCGTCCAAGGCGTTGCTGCAATCGTCCGAACACTTTGAACAAGCCAACCACCACTTCGCCGAACACGGCATCGAAGTCAAGGGCGTCAGCCTGAAGCTCGATACGCTGATCGGCCGCAAGAACACGGTGGTCAAGCAGAACAACGACGGCATCCTGTACCTGTTCAAGAAGAACAAGGTCACCTTCTTCCACGGCAAGGGCGCGTTCAGCGGCCAAGTGGAAGGCGGCTGGGCCATCAAGGTCACCGGCACCGCCGAAGAAGACCTGGTGGCCAAGCACGTGGTGGTGGCGACCGGTTCGTCGGCTCGCGAACTGCCCGGCCTGCCGTTCGACGAAAAGGTTGTGCTGTCCAACGACGGCGCGCTGAACATCGGCGGCGTCCCCAAGACGCTGGGCGTGATCGGCGCCGGTGTGATCGGCCTGGAAATGGGCAGCGTGTGGCGCCGCCTGGGTTCCGACGTCACCATCCTGGAAGCGATGCCGGAATTCCTGGCCGCCGCTGACAGCCAGGTGGCCAAGGAAGCGCTGAAGGCGTTCACCAAGCAAGGCCTGAACATCCAGATGGGTGTGAAGATCGGCGAGATCAAGGCCACCGCCAAGTCGGTGACCGTGCCTTATGTCGACGCCAAGGGCGCCGAGCAAAAGCTGGTGGTCGACAAGCTGATCGTCTCGATCGGCCGCGTGCCTTACACCGGCGGCCTGAACGCCGACGCCGTGGGCTTGAAGCTGGACGAACGCGGCTTCGTGGCCGTGGACGGCGACTGCAAGACCAACCTGCAAAACGTCTGGGCAGTGGGTGACGTCGTGCGTGGCCCGATGCTGGCGCACAAGGCCGAAGAAGAAGGCGTGGCGGTTGCCGAGCGCATCGCCGGCCAGCATGGCCACGTCAACTTCGACACCGTGCCGTGGGTGATCTACACGTCGCCGGAAATTGCTTGGGTCGGCAAGACCGAGCAGCAGCTCAAGGCCGAAGGCCGCGAGTACAAGGCCGGCAGCTTCCCGTTCCTGGCCAACGGCCGCGCCCGCGCGCTGGGCGACACCACCGGTTTTGCCAAGGTGATCGCCGATGCCAAGACCGACGAAGTCCTGGGCGTGCACATCGTGGGCCCGATGGCCTCGGAACTGATCTCGGAAGCCGTGACCATCATGGAATTCCGTGGCGCCGCCGAAGACATCGCCCGCATCTGCCACGCGCACCCGACGCTGTCGGAAGCCGTGAAGGAAGCCGCTCTGGCCGTGGACAAGCGCGCGCTGAATTTCTAAGCGTCCTTGACCTGAGCTAGACAGGGGGCGGGTTCAAGGACCCGCCCTTTTTTCATTTTGGTTGCTTGAGCTGAACCCCATGAACGTCCTCGAATACTACGAACACGCCCTGGCCGAACGTGGCTACAAGCCCGATGCCGCGCAAAAGCTGGCCATCGACCGCTTGCAGCGCTATTACGACGAGTGGGTCAAGTTCAAGTCGATGCGCTCGAATGCCCTGAAAAAGCTGCTGAACCGGCCCGACGTGCCGCGTGGCGTGTATCTGTGGGGTGGGGTGGGGCGCGGCAAGAGCTTCCTGATGGACGCCTTCTACGCGACCGTGCCCGTGGTGCGCAAGACGCGCCTGCACTTTCACGAGTTCATGCGCGGCGTGCATCGCGAGCTGGAAGAAGTAAAGGGCATGCAAGACCCGCTGGACGAAGTGGCCAAGCGCGTCGCCAAGCGTTACCGGCTGATCTGCTTTGACGAGTTCCACGTGTCGGACGTGGCCGACGCGATGATCCTGCATCGGCTGCTGCTCAAGCTGTTTGAATACGGCACGTCGTTCATCATGACGTCCAACTACGAACCGTCCACCTTGTACACGGACGGCCTGCACCGCGACCGCGTGCTGCCCGCCATTGCGCTGATCCAGTCGCGCATGGACGTGATGAACGTGGACGCGGGCGTGGACTACCGCCGCCGCTCGCTGGAGCAGGTGCAGTGTTATCACACGCCGCTGGACGAACACGCGCAGGCTGCGCTGAAGAAGGCGTTCGACAGCCTTGCCGATACGCCGCCGCAGGAACCCTTGCTGCACATCGAGCACCGCGAGATCCGCGCCGTGGCGCTGGCCGGTTCGGTGGTGTGGTTTGATTTCGCCACGCTTTGCGGCGGCCCGCGTTCGCAGAACGACTACCTGGAATTGGCCAACCGATTCCACGCCGTGATCCTGTCGGGCGTGCCCAGGATGGGCCCGCGCCAGGCATCCGAGGCGCGCCGCTTCACCTGGTTGATCGACGTGTTCTACGACCACCGCGTCAAGCTCATCATGTCGGCTGAGTGCGAGCCCGAAGAGATCTACACGGAAGGGGCGCTGGCCAACGAATTCCATCGCACCGTCTCGCGCATTCTTGAAATGCAATCGCGCGAATATCTGGAATCCGAGCGCCGCCTGACGGCGACGTTGTAGTAATGCCGCAAGCGGCCCGTCTGGGGCGAGCCGCTTGTACATAGCATTGGTAATGCAAGTCATTATCACTTAAGATTTTGACACTTCAGGTTCCGCACCGCGGTCTCAATTGTGTCTTCCTCTTTGTTTTCCCCACCGGCTACGTGCGCGGACGCCGCGATCGCGCCTGTTGACGGGCTGTATCGCGAGCACCGGCCATGGCTGTTTGGATGGTTGCGCCGCAAGCTGGGCTGCGAGCATCGCGCCGAAGATCTGGCACAGGACGTTTTTGTCCGGCTGATTCAGGGCCGCAAGGCGGTGCGCGCGACCGATGCACGCGCCTTGCTGACCACGATCGCGAAGGGGCTGGTTGTGGACCATCAGCGCCATGCCGCGCTGGAATATGCCTATCTGAACTACCTGGCCACGCTTGAGCAGGCTTACGCCCCGTCGCCCGAGACACAGGCCGAACAACTGCAAGCGCTGGTGCGTCTGGACCGCCTGCTTGACGGCTTGCCGCCCAAGGCGCGTTCCGCATTTCTGATGTCGCAGCTGGATGGGCTGACCTATCCCGACATCGCGCAGCGTCTGGGCGTATCGCTCAGTTCCGTTCAGCAGTACATGGTGCGGGCGATGGCCGCCTGCTATGCCGCATTCTATGAATAACGCCGCCCGAGGCGCCCCGCCGGATGCCGTGGTGCGCCAGGCCATCGCCTGGTGGACCCGCTTGCAAAGTGGCGTGGCGAATGCCCGCGACCACGAGTCCTGTCGCGCGTGGCTGGATGCGGATGCTGCCCATCGACAAGCCTGGGATCGCCTGGAGGCCATCGGCCGCGATACGCGCCGCGTGCCGGCGGCGTTGGCCCATGCCGCGTTGAGCTCGCCAAGCTCCCCGGGCCGCCGCAACGCATTGCGCGGCTTGCTGAGCCTGACGGGCGTGGCCGCCATCGGATGGGCAGGCTATCGGCACACGCCCTGGCAACGCCTGGCGGCTGACCTTAGCACCCGCGTGGGGGAACGCCGTACCGTGGCGCTGGCCGACGGCCTGACCATCACGCTGAACAGCGATAGCGCCGTGCGCCTGCATCTGTCGGGCGCCGCGCGCGGCATCGACCTGCTGCGCGGCGAGATGTTGGTAAATACGCAACCGCGCGCGGGCGTGGATGCGCTGCGCGTGATCGCGGGCGATGGCGAACTGCGTGCCGAGCGCGCGCGGTTCGATCTGCATCGCACCGACGCAGGCTTGCGGCTGGGCGTGTACGAAGGCAGCGTGGGACTGCTGCGCCAGGGCGCCTGGACGCACGCCGACGCCGGCGAGCGGCTGGCCTACACCGACCCCGACGCCGGCGCCGACGAGCTCGTGCGCAGCGCCGTCGACCCCGATCGGTTGGCCTGGGTGGACGGCATGGTGGTGGCCAAGGAGTGGCGGCTGGACGCGTTTGCGCGCTATCTGGCGCGCCAGCGCGTGGGCGTGATCCGCGTGGACCCCGCCGTGGCCGCCCTGACGCTGTCGGGCGTGTTCCCGCTGGACGATGCGGAACGGGCGTTGAAGGCGCTTGAGCCCGCGCTGCCCATCACGGTCACGCGGCACACGCAGTATTGGTTGCAGGTCGATCCTCGGCAAATCTGAGCGTTACAACTTTTTTGCCGGATGTCTTGCAGGTTTTTGCTTCCCGTACGGAAAGGCAGGGATAGATCACCGTACAGGGAGAGTTTCGTGTCTGCTTCATCTCAATCGCGCCTGCGCGCCACACTGACGGCCGGCCGCAAGGCCGTGCTGACCGCCACTTGCGCGGGCGCGCTTGCCGCCGGCATGCCCGCTGCGTGGGCACAGTCCGCGCCCGCCGCCGCCAACGCGCAGCGCAGCTACCAGATTCCCGCCGGTGCGCTGGCCGATGTGCTGACGCAATTCGCCCGCACGGCTGGCGTGGTGCTGTCGTTCGATCCGGCTTTGGTGCGCGGCCAGCGATCCGGCGGTTTGAATGGCGGCTATTCCGTGGGCGCCGGCTTTGCGCGCATCTTGGCGGGCAGCAGCCTGCAGGCGCGTGCGCAATCCGGCAATACCTGGACGCTGGTGCCCGCGCCTGCCTCGCCGTCAGGTGACGCGCATGTGCTGGCGCCGGTGACGGTGTCCGGCATGGCGGAAAGCGCGCTGGCGCCCACGGTGGGCTATGTGGCCAGCGCCAGCGTCAGCGCGACCAAGACCGACACACCGCTGATTGAAACGCCGCAATCGGTGTCGGTCATTACGCGCGAACAGATCACGGAGCAGGGCGCGCAGACGCTCAACCAGGTGCTGCGATACACCGCCGGCGTGGCGACCGAATCGCGCGGCGCCACCGCCACGCGGCTGGACCAGTTCAATGTGCGGGGCTTTTCCGCATCGTCTTATCTGGACGGCCTGCGCGTATTCGGTGGCCGCGATGCGCTGCCGCAAGTCGATGCCTATCGCCTCGAACGGGTGGACGTGCTGAAGGGCCCGGCGTCGGTCATGTACGGCCAGGGAGGCCCGGGCGGCGTGGTGAACCAGGTCAGCAAGCGACCGCTGGAAGAGACGCTGCGCGAAGTGGAGGTGCAGGTTGGCAACTACGACTATGGCCGAGCCAACTTCGACTTTGGCGGGCCGGTCGATGAAGACGGCAAGTTCTTGTATCGCCTGGTCGGCGCCGGCTATATGTCGGACGGCCAGGTGAAGGACACCAAAGAGCGCCGCTATTTTGTGTCGCCGGCCTTCACGTGGAAGCCCAGTGGCGATACCTCGCTGACCGTGCTGACCAATTTCCAGCGCGATCCGGACATGGGTTCGTACGGCAGCGTGTCGTCCATGCGTACGCTGTTGTCCGCGCCGGACGGCATCCGCCTCCCGGCGGATTACTACGATGGCGACGCCAATTTCGAAAAGAGCGACCGCAAGAGCTATTCATTGGGCTACGTGCTGGACCATCGGTTCAACGACACGTTCAAAGCCACGCAAAGCCTGCGCTGGACCCGTTCCGAAGCCAAGTACCGCAGCGTGTACGGCGCCATGACGAACAACTACGGCTATACGGACCGCACCTATCTGTACCAGCAGCGCGCGGCGATCGCCACGGACGTGGATGTGGGCGCACTGACCATCGACAACAATGTGCAGGCCCGCTTCAACACCGGCAGCTTTGGTCACACCGCGTTGCTGGGCTTTGACTACCAGCACGTGAAGACGGACACGTTGTCGGGATCCGGCAGCGCGCCGCCGCTGTACGTGTTGAACCCGGATAACCGACAGCACATCGCCACTCCGGCATTTTCGTCGGATGCCACGTCCAGGCAGTACCAGGCCGGCTTGTACTTCCAGGACCAGATCAAGATCGACCGCCTGTCGGTGTTGCTGGGCGGGCGCTATGACTGGGCCCGCACCGTGGGCGAAACCACGGCAATTTCCAGCGGCCGCGTCACCCCGTCGTCGCTGACCGCCGAGAAGTTCACGGGCCGCGCGGGCGTCATCTACAACTTCGATAATGGCGTGGCGCCGTACTTCAGCTATTCGGAATCGTTCGAGCCGCAGTCGGGCACGGGTTGGCAAAACGTGCCGTTCAAGCCCATCGAGGGCAAGCAATACGAAGTCGGCATCAAGTACCAGCCGCCGGGCAGCGCAACGTTGCTGACCTTCGCCGCCTTTGATATCCGACGCGAGAACATGACGACAACCGATCCGGATCCCACCCACGTATGCGGCACGGCCGGCGGGCGCTGCTCGATCCAGGCGGGCGAGCTGCGCACGCAGGGGATTGAGCTGGAAGCCAAGAGCGAGCCGCTGCGCGGTCTGACGCTGGTGGCGGCGTATTCGCTGATGGACAACGAATATTCCAAGGCCAATCCGAACCTGACGGGCTTGAACCTCAAAGGTAAATCGCCGGCCGGCGTACCGTCGCAACAGGCGTCCGCATGGGCACGCTACCAGCTGCAAGGGGGGCCGCTGGCGGGCATGGGCGTGGGCGGCGGCGTCCGTTATATCGGCTCGTCGTTCGTTGACGAAGCCAATACCTACAAGGTGCCTTCCGTCACGCTGTTCGACTTGATGCTGGACTATGACCTTGGCCGCGTGTCGCCCTCGTTGAAGGGCATGCAAGTGGCGTTGAACGTGCAGAACCTGTTCGACAAGGAGTATGTCGCGTCGTGCCTGGGTGAGTCCTGGTGCTGGTACGGTTACCAGCGTTCGGTGAAGGCCAGCGTGCGTTATCGCTGGTAAACCGGGAGTACAAAGCGCGGCAGGTTGCGCCGCAGCGGGCGGACCGATGGCCCGCCCGCTGCGCTCAGGGGCTGCACTTCAGGGGCTGCACTTCAGGGGCTGCATTTCGAGGGCTGCATTTCGAGGGCTGCACCTCCGGGGCTGCACCCCGGAGGCCGCGTTTCGAGCACCGTGCCTCAGGCGCTGCGCGCCTCTGCGACAAACGCGCGCCAGCGTGCAAGAAACGCCTCGCGACCGGCAGAGGCTTCGGCTTCATCGACCGGCACGATCTTGATGTCGGCAAGCGGCGGCATGTCCAGGTGCTTGCTGACGTCGATGTCGTCGCGGCTGGGGCGGCGATAGGCGTTTTGCAGCAATGCCAATTGCATCTCGCGCGACAGCAGCAGGTCGTACATCAGGCCGGCGGCCTGCGGGTTGGGCGAGTTCTTCACCATGGCCATGTTGTCGGCCACGGTGAAGGTGCCGTCCGACGGGTACATGATGCCGATTTCCTTCTGGCCGCCCGCCACATAGGGATACGCCGTCGATTCGAAGGTGATGCCCACGGCGTATTCCCCCTGGCCCACGCTGCGCACCACATGCGAGGCCGCGCTGGAGACGCTGACGTTGCGCGCCAGCGCCCGCAAGCCGTCGGTACCGAGGACACGCTCGATGCCCCACAACGCGGTAAAGGCTGTGGAACTGTTGCCGGGGTCGCCGATGATGACCTTGCCTTTGAAGCGGCGGTCGGTCAGGTCGGCCCACGACGTGGGCGCGGGGCCGGACAGCTGCCGCGCATTGACCATGCCGACCACGACGTGCAGGTTGGCGGCCATCCAGAGGTCGTCCGGGCCATGCAGGGGTACGGGAATCGCGGCGATGTGCCGTGAGCGGTAAGGCTCGAACAAGGCGCGGTAGCCGTGCATGACGTTGGCGCTGGATGTCCAGAAAAGATCGCCCTTGGGCTGGCCCGCTTCGGCTTCGATTCGTTTCAGCAACTGGCTGCTGCCGCCCGCCACCGTGCTGGGCTTGATATGGGGCAGCAGGTCGCGCGCGAGATCGCTGGCGGTCTCGACGGACTGCGCGTTCAAGGTGGTGTACAGAACGACTTTTTCGGCCCGCTGCGCCAGCGCCTGGGCGGGCAGCGCGCCGATGCCTCCGGTGACGGCCAGCAGCTTGAGCACCTGGCGGCGGTTGAAAGAGGGAAGCTGGATCATGGCGGTTCCTTGTTGGGTGGGGTGTAAGAGCCCGGCTCAGGCAAAGAGCCGGATATTGAAGACACGGGTCGCCAGCAGCACCGGCGCCAGAATCACGGCGATCAGCACCAGACCATAGGCCGATGCCTGCGCCATGAGGCCGCTGTCGATCAAGCGGAAAATCTGGATGGGCAGCGTTTCATGGCCCGGCGAATACACAATGACTGACGCGCTCAGTTCGGAGACGGTGGTGGTCCAGGTCAGGACGGCGGCCGCGGCGATCGCGGGCGCCATCAATGGCAGCACCACCTTCAAGAAGGACGCCAGCGGCGGCACTCCCAGGCTGATGGATGCCTCTTCGATGGAATCGGGCAGGTTGAACAGCGTGGACGACGCGTTGCGCACGCCAAACGGCAGCCGCCGCACGATGTAGGCCAGCACGATCAATGACGCGGTGCCGGACAAATCGAACGCGCCATGGCCGAAGGTCATCAATAGGCCGATGCCGATTACCGTGCCGGACAGCGCCAACGGAATCGAGCTGAGGTAATCCAGCCAAGGCGTCAACACATTGCGCTTCTTGACGATGAGGTAGCTGGCCAGCGTGCTGAAGGCAATGGCGATCAGCGTGGCGGCGCCGGCGAACAAGACGGAGTTCAGCACCGGGCCGGGGGCATTGATCAGCACGCGTTCCAGATGCGCAAGCGTCCATTCACCCCAACGCATGACCGGGCCGTGCGCGCGCGTGAAGGCGCCCACGGCCAGGGTGGCCAGCGGCAACATCGACAGCGTCATCACAGCCAGCGCCGCCCCCGCCATCGCCAGCCCGCCCGGCCCGCGTATCGGCGTCTCGGGCGCGGCGCGCCCTTGCGTGATTTCATAGCGGCCACGCGACACGATCCAGCGTTGTAGGAACAGGGCCAGCATCACCAGGGCAATCGATGTGGTGGCCAGCGTGCTTTGCATGACCGGGTCGCTGCCGGTTTCGGACACGGACGCCTGATAGGTCAATACCGATAGCAGTTCGACCCGATGCCCGAGAATCATCGACGTGGCGAAATTGCCCACCACCATGGTGAAGACAAGCAGCGCGCTGGCCAGCACGGCGGGCAGCACGACGGGGGCCATTACCTTCAGGCGCGATATCGGCGGCGACGTACCCAGGCTTTGGGCGGCCTCTTCAAGCTGCGCATCAAAGCCACGGATAGCGGCCAGCGTGCCTATGTAGATGTACGCGTAATACGTGAACGTCATGACGGTCAGCAAGCCCGGCCAGCCGTAGAACGACGGCGGGTCCAGCCCCAGGCCGTCGCGCAGCGCGCGCGTCAGCACGCCGTTGTTGCCCAGGATCATCAGCCAGGTTTGCGCCCCGATGACTTCGGGAATGATGAGCGTGATCAAGGGCAGGATCGACACCAAGGCCTTGCCGGGATAGCGGTGTCGCGCGGTCAGGTAGGCCAGCGGCACGCCGATGGCGGCGGCCAGCAGCGTGACGCCGGCGCCCAGCAGCAAGGTGTTGCCGATGGCGCGCACATAACGCGGATCCGCCAGCATGATCTGCCAGCCGGACAGGCCTTCGTCGTTGCGGGCCAGCACGCTGGCCGACAGGATGTTCAGCACGGGCCACACCAGGAATACCAGCAACACGGCCAGCACCGCCAGCGACAACCACGTCCAGGGCGACCGCAGAATGGGGACCAGGCGCTTCATGATGCCAAGACCAGGGTTTTTTGCGGGTTGAACACCAGGTCCACCTCGGTTCCTCGTGCCAGCGCCGCGATCGGGTCGCCGTGCACGTCCACGTTCATATGGCGGCCGCTGGGCAGTTCGACGCGGTAGTTTGTCTTGATGCCCAGGTACTGCTGCGTCAGGATCCGCGCGGGCACGCCGGCCCCGGCGGTGGTGGACAGCAGGATGTCTTCGGGGCGCGCCACCAGAACGGCCTGGCCCGTCACGGGCACCGGGGCATGCGCGGCCACGGGGTGTCCATCGACCTGCAAGCGGACCGGCCCGATCTCATGCACGTGGCATTGCACGGGCAGCAGGTTGGCCGCACCGATGAAGTCCGCCACGTAGCCGCTGGCCGGCTGGCTGTAGATGTCGCGCGGCGTGCCCAACTGCGCCACGCGGCCCTGCTGCATGACGGCGATCTGGTCGGATAGCGCCAGCGCTTCTTCCTGGTCGTGGGTGACAAAGACGGTGGTGATGCCGGCCTCGCGCTGGAGCTCGGCGATGGTCTGGCGTACCTGGATGCGCAGCTTGGCGTCCAGGTTGGAAAGCGGTTCATCCATCAGCAGCACCTGCGGCTGGATGACCAGCGCGCGTGCAAGCGCGACGCGCTGCCGCTGTCCGCCGGACAATTCGGCGGGTAGTCTTGCCGCGTATTGCCCCAGGCCCACCCGTTCCAATGCCGCGGTCACCCGCTGCTGGATCTGGGCGGACGCCACCTTTCTTGCGCGCAGCCCGTACGCCGCGTTGTCGAACACGCTGCGGTTGGGAAACAGTGCGTAGTCCTGGAACACCATGCCGATGTTGCGTTGGTGCGCGGGCAGGCGGGTCACGTCCTTGCCGCCGAAACGCAGGTGGCCGGATGCAATGGGCGTGAATCCCGCGATGGCGCGCAGCAGGGTGGTCTTGCCGCAGCCGCTGGGCCCCAGCAAGGTAAAAAAGGCGCCGGGAGGAATATCCAGGCTCAGGCCGTCGATGACGCGCTGATCGCCGTACGAAATGCAGAGTTTTTCAATGCGGATGTCCATGCCCGGGGGCTCCTGATGCGTGCAAGTGTGGGGGTGGAAGAATCAATCCATTGCCATTGCCTGGCGCACCAGCTGCAGGGCTTGCCGATGGCGTTCCGGGTCGCCCGCGGCCAGGATGCGCGACGCCGGGTTGTCCAGCCCGAGCGGCCGGCCGTTCCAGTCCGTAATGACGCCCCCGGCGCCCTGGATGACGGGGATGAAAGGCGCGTAGTCGTAAAGCGCCAGGCGAGCGTCGATGGCGATGTCGGTGCGGCCGGCGGCCAGCAGCCCATACGCCAGGCAGCATCCGCCGTAGATGCGCCAGCGGGTACGTTCCCGCAGCGCCTGGAAGGCGGGAAGCTCGTCGGGCGCGTAGAAGTCCGGGTTGCTGGTGCTGAGCATCGCATCGCCCAGTTGGGCGCAGGCGCGCGTGTGGCAGGGCACGCCGTGATGCAGGGTGGGGCGTCCGGCAGCGCCGACCCAGCGGTCGCCCGTGGCGGGGAAATCCATGACGCCCAGCACCGGCGTGCCGCGCTGCATAAGCGCGATCAAGGTGCCGAAGACCGGCACGCCGGCAAGAAAGGGCGCGGTGCCGTCGATGGGGTCAAGCACCCAGACATACTCGGCGTCCAGCCGGACGGTGCCACCTTCTTCTCCGTAGATGCCGTGTTGCGGGTAGGCGGCTTCAATGCGCTCGCGCAGGTGCGCTTCGATGGCCTGGTCCAGGGCGGTGACCAGGCTGCGGTCCGGTTTGATTTCCGTGCGCGGCAGGCGGGGTGTGGCGGCGTCGGCGCTGGCACTGGCGTCGGCACTGGCACTGGCACTGGCATTGCCGCTATCGGCGTAGGCTGAGTCGCGCAGGTATGGCGCGTACATTTTCCGCGCCTCGTCAGCCAAGCCTTGCGCGAACGCGATGTGGGCGTCCAGGGTGTTCGTCATGAAGGTTTCCTTAGTCGAGCGAATTGCCGGATGAGGACGCGATGGCCGCCAGCGTGTCGATGCGGGCGGGCGCAAGCAGATGCCGCGGCGGTAAGGGCTGCCAGCCATAAAGCGCTTGGGTGGCGGCGCCGCAGATGCGGCCCTGGCAGGCGCCCATGCCGCAACGCGTGTGCAGCTTGGCGTCGGTCCAGTTTTGATGCGCCGCAAGCGCGGACTGCGGCACGTCTTCGCATCGGCAAATCAGGGTGTCGGGGCGTGCCAGGGACAACAGCGGCGCGCGGAGCGCGAAGGGGGTGCGTAGCGCGTCGGCGAACTCCTGCCAACGTGCAAGATCGTTCGACAGGCGCGCGGCCTGGGTAAGTTCGCCCACCGCCGCATGGCCGGCGCGCGCGCCCTGTACCCGGGCGCGTTCGTTGCCGCCGATGCCCGTGCATTCGCCTGCCGCGAAGATGCCTGGGACGGTGGTTTGCTGCATGTCATCCACTTGCAGGCCTGCGTGCGGGTCCAATTCGCAGCCCAGCATCTGGCCCAGCTTGATGTTGGGCACCAGGCCAAAACCGCAGGCCAAGCGATGGCAGGCGATGGTTTCTTCGCCGTCGGCTCGGCGCAGCCGCACCTGTTGCACGCGCCCATCGCCGGTGGCTTCCAGCACGTGGCTGGAAGCTCGGTAGTGCGGGTTGAACAGCGCGGCGGCCTGCGCGGCCTTGGCGGGCCAGCGGTGCAAGCGATAGCCAAAGCGCAGCAAGGCGCGCCAGTCTGCTTGCTCGGCAATGCGCACGACGCGCGCGCCCGCCCGATGGGCGGCATGCGCCGCGGCAAGCAGCAAGGGGCCCGTGCCGGCGATGACGATGCGCTTGCCGCGCAGCCTTACGCCCGCCTTTATCAAGGCTTGCAGGCCGCCCGCGCCGGTCACGCCAGGCAAGGTCCAGCCGGGAAACGGCAACAGCAGCTCGCGAGCGCCGGTGCACAGGATCAGCGCGCCATAGTGCTGCGCCCAACCTTGGCGCGCATTCTCCAGCATCAGCGCCCGTTGGCCAGGCAAGCCGGCCATGCCGATGACACGGGTGTCGCCAAGCAGCGTGATATTCGAATATCGCGCCAGTTGTTCACGCAGGCGTCGGGCCAGGGCGGGCACGGAGGCGCCTGGCCCATCACGCCAGATCTGGCCGCCGGGTGCGGCGTTGTCGTCGACCAGCACAATGGCGCGTCCGCTGGGCGCGGCCGCCAGCGCGGCGGACATCCCCGCAGGCCCGGCGCCGATGATGAGCAGGTCGCAGGCGTTAGCGGCATCGTCTTGTGCAAGGGGGGCGTCAGGCGGGGTGCCGTGCTCCAGTACCGTGTCCACGCGCATGCCTTCGTGGCAGCGGGCTTGGCAGGCCAGGCGCAGGTGGCCATCGACCAGGACCCGGCATTCGTGACAGACGCCCATGCCGCAGAATGCCGCGCGTTTTTCGCCTGACACCGATACGCGCGAGTTGCCGGGCGACCTGGCGGCCAACGCGGCGGCGACGCTGCTGCCCGGCTCCACGCGCATCGGCCGGCCGTCCAGCAGGATACGAAGGCGGGCGGAGTCTCGCGGATGCGTCATGGCGTTACCTCGTCAAATGAGCGGGATGGTGCAAAGGGCGCGGCAGCCAGCGGCGGCGTTGCGTTGGTCATCAGGGCGGTCAGCAAGGCGGCGGTGGCGGGCGCGGTGGTGACGCCCAGGCCTTCATGGCCCAAGGCCAGCCAGAGCCCGGCGCGGGTGGGATGCGGACCGATCAGCGGCAGGCCGTCGGGTGTGGCGGCACGCACGCCTGTCCAGGTGCGGATAAGGTTCATGCCCGACAGGCCCGGCAGGAAGTCGGTGGCCCGCTTGAGCATGCGGGCCAGCACCATGGGATCGATGTCGGAATCGGCTTGCCCGATCTGCCGTGAAGAGCCGATCAGCAGTTGCCCGGTGGGACGGGGCTGCACATTGAATGCCACGGCGGCCCCGTCGCGCTGCTGGGTGCTGGCCATGTAGCCAAGCTCGACCAGTTGGTGGCGGATGCCGGTTGGGTAGCGGTCCGTGATGGCCAGATGGCCTTTTTTGGGTGCAAGGGGCAAGTCGTCGCAAAGGTGGGCGGCCAACATGCCTGCCGCCAGCACGACGGCCTTGGCATTGCGCCGCGAGCCATCGGCCAGCATGGCGCCTTGCTCGTCGATCATGTCGACGCGGACGGCCTCGAATGACACGCCGGGTGGCGCATGCGTCAACAGCCAGCGCGCCGCGTTGGGGGCGTACAGCAGGCCGTCGCCGGGTACGTGCAGCGCGCCGGCCAGGCCGCTGCGCAAGAATGGTTCGGCATCGGCCAGTTGCCGCGCGGTAAGCAGCGTGGCGGCTACCCCCAGGTGGCCAAGCCGCGCGTGCTTGCGTTCGGCTTCGGTCATGTCGTCGCTAGTGGCAGCGACCCACAGCGTGCCGCATTCGGTGTAGGCGCAGGCGGGGTCCGCTGCGTTCATGCGCGGGCCCCATTGCCGCCAAGCGTCCATCGACAGGCTGCTCAGCGCCAGTTCGGCGGGGTCGCTGTCCATGACGACCAGATGCCCCATGCCGGCCTGCGTGGCCCCTTTCAGGCCGGCATCCAGCACATGCACCGACAGGCCGGCGGCCGCCAAGTGGTGCGCACAGGCAGCGCCGATAATGCCCGCGCCGACGATCAGCACGTCCTTCGAGGGGTGTGGCATGCGTAGGCTTCCGTGGCGATTAGCGATTAGCGATTAGCGATAACGATCAGCAAACGGCGATCAGCGTTCAGCAAATAACGGCCAGCAAATAACGGCCGGCAAATAACGGCCGGCGATCAAAGCCGGATGCCCCAACCGAAGGGGTCGTCGGGCTGGATCAGCAACGTGGATTCGGCGCAGATGTGCGCGCGCCCGCGGATGGTGGGAATGATCTGCCCGTCCGCCAGTTCATAGCTGCCCTGAAAGGTACTGCCGATGACACTGGCCTGCCGCCAGATTTGCCCGGGGGCCAGCTTGCCGTCCGCGGCCAGGCAGGCCAGCTTGGCGCTGGTACCGGTGCCGCACGGCGAGCGGTCATAGGCTTTGCCGGGACACAGCACGAAGTTGCGGCTGTCGGCGTTGGGGTCGGGGGCGAACAGTTCAACGTGGTCGATTTCCGCGCCATCGCGGCCGGTGATGCCCGACGCCTGCAACGCCTGGCGGATGGCCCAGGCGTACTCGGTGAGGGCATCAAGATTGTCTGGCGCAACGCGCTGCGTGTGCTGGCTGACCAGGAAGAACCAGTTACCGCCCCAGGCAACGTCGCCGATGACCTTGCCGTATTCGGGTACCTCGACGCATACGCCTTGGCGCAACCGGTAGGCGGGCACGTTGCGCACACTGACCGAGCCGTCTTCGTGCAGGGTGGCGCGGATCGTGCCCACCGGCGTTTCGATACCGTGCGCGCCGGGCTTGATGCGGCGCAGGTAGGCCAAGGTGGCGACCAGCCCGATGGTGCCGTGGCCGCACATGCCCAGGTACCCGGCGTTGTTGAAGAAGATCACGCCGGCGGCATTGACCGGGTTTTGTGGGGGGCACAGCAAGGCGCCCACCATGACGTCGCTGCCTCGGGGTTCAAGGACGGTTGCCGCGCGCCATGCGTCGTGCTTGTCGGCAAGGCGGCGTTGCCTTTGCGCCATGTCTCCGGCGCCCAGATCGGGAAAACCGGAGACGACCAGCCGGGTGGGTTCACCGCCGGTGTGGGAGTCGATGACACGGATCTGATTCATTGACGCGCCTTGTGCAGAGGTTGTGGACGTGCAGCGAGAAAGCGGTCCGGCAAGCCGTGGCTTGCCGGCGGACGAACAAGAAGCGAACGAACAAGCGAACGGGCTAGTCTAGGCAATTAAACGCGTGGCGTCGTGTCGTAGAGACCGCAACGCCACGCAATTTTTCACTTGGCGATTCAGCGATAACGCCATGACATTGCAGGTAATTCCTGGATGTCATCGGACGGAGTCATCGCCGGGCGGCAAGGGCGGTCAGGGCACCGACTGGTATTGCGCGGGGCGCGTTGCCAAGGCCTGCGCCACCACGCGTTCGATCAACGCGCGCTCTTCGCCGATCACCGGCAAGCGGGGCCGGCGCACGTGCTCGGTGCCCACGCCAACCAGCGCGTCGATCAGCTTCAGGTTCTGAACCAGCTTGGCGGATACGTCCAGATGCAGCAACGGCGTCATCCATTGATAAAGCGACAACGCTTCGGCGTATTTGCCGGCCTTCATCAGGTCGTAAAGCGCGACGGTTTCGCGGGGAAACGCGCAGCCCACGCCGGCAAGCAGGCCATCGCAACCCAGCGCCAGACCTTCGTAGGCCAGATCGTCCACGCCCAGAAAGATCTGGTAGCGATCGCCCACGGTATTGCGCAGGTCGGTCACGCGGCGGGTATCGCCCGAGCTGTCCTTCACGGCGGCGATCCACTTGCAATCGGCCAGCTCGGCCATGTGGGCCGGTGTCAGGTCCACGCGATAGGCCAGCGGGTTGTTGTAGACCATGATGGGCTGCTGCGCGGCCTCGGCCATGGTGCGCACATTGAGCATGGCCTCGCGGGCGTCCGCCACGTAGATCAGCGACGGCATGACCATGAAGCCCGCCACGCCCAGCTTGTTGGCGCCTTCGATGTATCGCAGCGCCTCGCGCGTGCTGGTCTCGGATACGTTCGCCAGCACCGGCACGCGGCCGCCGGACGCCTCCAGCGCGATCTTGGTGACCTCAAGCTTTTCTTCCAGCGTCAAGGTGCTGGCCTCGCCCAGGGAACCGCAGGTGACCATCCCATGGATGCCGTTGCGGATCTGGAAATCGATGTGTTTGGCGGTGCCTTCGGCGTCGATCCGTTCATCGGCGTGGAACTTGGTGGTGATGGCGGGAAAGATGCCTGTCCAGCGAGGGTGCGTCATGAGGAACTCCAGGGTTCACGTGCGGTGGGTGGCTTCAGATATATGGCTAATATATTTAATCCACAGGTTAAAGGAATGGGGGTTAACCAGGAATGGGGTTAACAGCGCCCGGCGTTCCGGCCCAAATTTCGATGGAAGTGGTAGTGAGAATGGTTATAATTCAGGCCGATAAAAAACAGGCATCGGCCGCGGGGCTTGTCTGTTGTCTTTATCAGACTAAAAAACCAAAGGAACCAGAATGAACCTTGCAAGGACTTTGGCGGCCATCGCCCTCATGGGGTGCGCGGGCGCTGCGCAGGCACACTTTGTTTGGCTGGAACGGGGCGGCGAAGGCGCGGCCAAGGCGTACTTCGGCGAATGGGCCGACGACGTGCGCGAAAAGCAGGATGGCTTGCTGGGCAAGGTCCTGGTGGCGCCTGTCGTGACCGCCGCTGACGGCACCGTGCTGAAGGCCTCGGCCAAGGGCACGGACTTTGTGGAGTACGCGGTGTCTGGAAAGGGCGACGTACGCCTGGCCCAGCCGATGCAGTTCAAGGAAACGCTGGTCAAGTACGGCGCCAAGGCCGGCCGCACCGATACGCAGGCCAAGCTGGACCTGGAACTGGTGCCCACCGCCGCCGGCGCCAACTCTTTTGTCCTGAACTTTGAAGGCAAGCCGCTGGCCAAGACCGAAGTGACCGTCTTTGGTCCGCCGAAGTGGGAAAAGCGCTTCTGGACCGATGAAAACGGTCGTATCGAAATCACGACGCCGTGGCCGGGCCAGTACGTGCTGGAAGCGGCGCACATGCAAGAGAAGGCGGGCGAGGCCGACGGTAAGACCTACGCCAAGATCCGCTACGTTTCCACCCTGACCTTCAACGTGAATCCGTGAAAGCTCCCGCAGCCGGCGCAGGCATGATGCGCTATCGCATGGCCGTGTTTTCCAGGGCGGCAGCCGCCATTCTGGGCGGCTATGCCCTTGCCTCGGCGGCTGCGGCGTGCCTGGCCGTCTGGCTGCCGATGGGGCGGGCAGACGCCGTCACCACCGCCTTGATGTTGTCGTTCGTCGTCTACACGTGCGGCGTGATCTGGGTGTTTGCCACGCGTAGCGCGTGGCGCGCCTGGATCGGAATTTTGCTGCCGGCCGCATTGTTGGGCGGCCTATTTCTGGCAGGGCGCGGGATGGGGATGGCATGACGGCACGCAAGCCCAAAGCGCAGGGCGAAGAAGGCCTGCGCCAATCGATGTCGTGGTTGCACACCTGGGCCGGGTTGATATTCGGATGGGTGTTGTTCGCGATGTTCCTGACCGGCTCGCTGGCATTCTTCCGGCCCGAGATCACGCGCTGGATGCAGCCCGAAATCCAGGTGCAGCCGGCGCCTGCGGTGCAGTCGGTGGAGATGGCGCAGCGCTATCTGGACGAACATGCACCGGACGCCAAGCGCTGGTTCATCACGCCGCCGTCCGATCGCGAGCCGCTGATCCTGTTGCTGTACCAACTGCCCAAGCCCAAGCCGGGCGAGCGCGGGTTTGTGCGCGTGAAGCTGGACCCCGCCACTGGGCAGGCGGTCCAGGGGCGCGAAACACGCGGCGGCGATTTTTTCTACCGCTTCCATTTCGAACTTGAGACCGCGTTCCCGTGGGGGCGCTGGCTGGCCAGCATCGCGGGCATGTTCATGCTGGTGGCGATCATCAGCGGCATCATCACCCACAAGAAAATCTTTGCCGACTTCTTTACCTTCCGTCCTGGAAAGGGCGGGCAACGCGCCTGGATGGATGGCCACAATGCCCTGTCGGTGCTGGGGCTGCCTTTTCATCTGATGATTACTTTCAGCGGCCTGGTGCTGTTCATGGTGATGTTGATGCCGGCCGGCATCAAGGCCGTCTACGACAATCCGCGCCAGTACACGGATGATGTCTTCAAGTCGTTCAAGGTCACGCCGCCGCTGAACCAGCCCGCGCCGTTGGTGCGGATTGCGCCGCTGGTGGAGCAGGCGCAGCAGCAGTGGCAAGGTCGACTGGGCCGCGTCACGGTCAACAACCCGGGCGACGCCGGGGCCACCGTGACGTTGACGCAGGCGGCGGCCGACGGCGTGTCGTACGGCTTGATGGCGCCGTGGATGCGGGTTGACGGGGTGACCGGCAAGCTTACGGAAGGGCAGGACGAATTGGGCGCTACCGCCAGAACCGCCGGCACGATCACCGGGCTGCACCTGGGTTTGTTCGCCGAGCCTTTGCTGCGCTGGTTCTATTTCCTGGTCAGCCTGGCCGGCACCGGCATGGTGGCCACGGGCTTGGTGCTGTGGATCGCCAAGCGCCGCCAGAAGGCGCGGCCGCAGGATGCGCGTGAAGCGTTTTCGTTGCGGCTGGTGGACGGCCTGAATGCCGGCACCATCGCCGGGGTGGTGCTGGGCGTTGCCGTGTTCTTCCTTGCCAACCGCCTGCTGCCGGCCGACCTGCCGGGGCGCCAGTTGTGGGAGTCCCGTAGCTTCTTCGCGGCGTGGGCCGTGTCATTGGTCTATGCCTTTTTGTTCCAGCGCCGCAAGTGGCAGGACCTGCTGGGAATTGCCGCCGCCGCGCTGGCCCTGGTGCCGGTGGTCAACGCGTTGACCACGTCGCGCCACCTAGGCGTGTCGTTGCCGCAGGGCGATTGGGTCATGGCCGGGTTTGATCTGACCTGCCTGGCCAGCGCCGTGTTGTTCGCCTGGATGTCGCGCAAGGCGGCGCGCGCGCGTCGTGCGCCGGCCAGGGGGCCAGCCCGTGGGCGGGCCAATGCGTCGGCCCCTGCGACCGCAACGGCCACAACGACCGCAAAGTCCGGAAAGTCCGCAACGGCCCCAACGTCCCCAGCGCCCGCTGCGCCTGGCGCCGTCGTTTATGAACCGCGAGGTGATACGCCATGACGCTTGCCGCTTTCTGCCTGGCCTACGCCGGTTTTTCCGCGCTGTGCCTGGGGATGGACCGCCACTACGAAGATCTGTTCGATCGCGCCATCCCACGCCGCCACCGCGTGCCGTTGCGCATCTTCGGCTGGATCGCGCTGGCCCTGTCGCTGTACGCATCGGCCACGGTCTGGGGCTGGAGCTACGGCACGGTGGAATGGATCGGCATCCTCAGCATCGCCGGCTTGCTGCTGATCTGGTTCCTGACGTTCCGTCCGCGCGCGGCGTTGACCACGGGCGGAATCTGCGCGCTGGCCGCGCCCGTGTTTGCGGTTCTGTAGGCGGTGCGCTCGCCAAGCCGGCGCACCGTGCGCGATGGCGATTTGCCCAACGCCAGGCGGGCACCCGCCGTCGCCACGGGGCAAGGCGCCGATGCGCCGGCACGTTACACTGCTTGTTTCCCCTAGCACACGCCTCTTCGCCTTATGAATACCCGCGTCCTTACCGGCATTACCACCACTGGCACCCCCCACCTTGGCAATTACGCGGGAGCTATCCGGCCCGCCGTGCAGGCCAGCACCCAGCCTGGCGTGGACGCGTTCTTCTTCCTGGCGGACTATCACGCGCTGATCAAGTGCGATGATCCGGCGCGTGTGGCGCGTTCCCGCCTTGAAATCGCTGCCACCTGGCTGGCGGTGGGCCTGGACCACGAACGCGTGACGTTCTACCGGCAATCCGACATTCCCGAAATTCCCGAGCTCAGCTGGCTGCTGACCTGCGTCACCGCCAAGGGCATGATGAACCGCGCGCACGCCTACAAGGCGTCCGTGGATCAGAACGTGGCCAAGGGCGTGGACCCGGATGACGGCATTACGATGGGTTTGTTCTCGTATCCGGTGCTGATGGCCGCCGACATCCTGATGTTCAACGCCAACCGCGTGCCGGTGGGCCGCGACCAGATCCAGCATCTGGAAATGGCGCGCGATATCGCGCAGCGCTTCAATCATCTTTATGGCCGCGACTACTTCACGCTGCCCGAGGTAGCCATTGAAGAAGACGTGGCGACCTTGCCCGGCCTGGATGGCCGCAAGATGTCCAAGAGCTACAACAACACCATCCCGCTGTTCGAAGGCGGCGCCAAGGCGCTGCGCGCGTCCGTGATGCGTATCGTGACCGATTCGCGCGCGCCGGGCGAAGCCAAGGACGCCGAAAATTCGCACCTGTACACGCTGTACCGTGCCTTCGCCACGCAGGCGGAATCGGCGGCGTTCCGCAAGCAGCTGGAAGACGGCATGGGCTGGGGCGACGCCAAGCAGGCGCTGTACGAGCACCTGGAAAACCTGCTGGCGCCGATGCGCGAAAAATACGTGGACCTGATCGCCAACCCGGGCCGCATCGAAGACATTCTTCAGGCGGGCGCCGACAAGGCGCGCAAGCAAGCCTTGCCGTTGATGCAGGAACTGCGCGTGGCCGTCGGCTTGCGCAACCTGAATGCGGGCGCGGCGACGGCGAAGTCGCAGGGCAAGAAAGACAAGGACAAGGGCGCGCGCTTTGTCAGCTTCCGCGATGAAACGGGCGGCTTCCGCTTCCGCTTGCTGGCGGCTGATGGTGAAGAGCTGCTGTTGTCGCAACGCTTCGCGGACCCGAAGCTGGCGGGCGCCTTAATGCGCCGGCTGCAAGAAGAATCGCCTGACACCGTGCTGCAAGCGTCCGGCGAAACCTACACCGCCGTCATTGACGGCGAGACGGTTGCCGAAGCGCCGGCCGGCGCGCAAGGTGATGCAGAGTCGCGCCTGACGCGCACGCGCGACGCGCTGGCGTCACTGGCAAAAGAATAAGCGGCCGGGCAGCGCGTTAGTGCCTGCTGCCCGCCACCGTCTACCGCTCGTGCGCCGTTACGCCGTACGGGCGCCCGCCACGATGCGCCCATCGCGCACCTGGAAACGCTGTGCGCTGCCTTGCCCGGCGATTTCCAGCAGATCGCCTTCTGAATAGCCGGTCACGTTCGGGCAGTCGAGCCATTCCGGGTTGATGAACGGAAAGTACTTCAGCGTGCCGCTGCCCTGGCTGGCAAAGTCGAACGTTGTGTTGGCCACCACTTCCGGGTCCCATTGGCTGGCGTCGAAAGTCAGCGCGCAGCCCACGCCGATGCGGTACACGATGCTGGCGCCCATGCTGGCAAAGCCCAGAGCGCCCACTTGAAGCTGCGCGCCGTTGCGCAATTCAATTACGCGGCTGCCCAGGCGTTCCAGGGTGATGTGCTTGAAGGCGACTTCGGCGCCGTCAACGACCAAGTGCGAGTATTGGCCCAGCGTGACTTCGGCGTAGGTGCCGCTGTGGCCAACTTCTTTTTCGGTGATCGTTGCCGCTTCATTGGCGGCAAGCGTAATGGTCGTACTCATGTTCAATGGCTCTCCGGGGGGGCTATCAGGGTGGGGCGCTTTTTCTTTTACTTCTTGCCTGATAGACGGTTCGCGCCGCAGTTCGCCTGATCATGGATGTTTGCGTCTGCCGTGTTCCCCAACGCCACCGGCTTTTATTATTTGGACACAATTCGATATTTTCCCTTATTTTTAGATTTCCTGATTGAGCGCGCGCAAGGAAAACGCCCAATCTAGGGGAAAGTCCTAGGGTAGGAATCGGCAAAGAAAGCGGACAAAGAAGCGGACAAAGAAGCGGACAAAGAAGCGGACAAAGAAGCGGACAAAGAAGCGGGCAAAGAAAACGGGAAAAGAAAAAGCCAGGGCATCAGCCCTGGCTTTGTTTTAGCGCCGCGCGAAAAGATCAGCGCTTGAGCTTGGCGAAGGCGTCCGCCATGGCGCTGTTCATGCCGCCGGCACCGCCTGCCGCGTTGCCACGGCCGCCGTCACCTTGCGGGCGGCGCGGGCGGTCGCCGCCCTTGGGGGCGTCACCGCTGCGGCGTGCGGGGGCGGCGGTGTCGTTCAGGCGCATGGTCAGCGCCACGCGCTTGCGGGCCGCGTCCACTTCCAGCACCTTCACGCTGACCGTCTGGCCAACACGCACGACATCGCGCGGGTCTTTCACGAACTTTTCGGCCAAGGCCGAAATGTGGACCAAGCCGTCCTGGTGCACGCCGATGTCGACAAACGCGCCAAAGTTGGCCACGTTGGTGACGACGCCTTCCAGCACCATGCCGGGGTACAGGTCGTTCAGTGTTTCGACGCCTTCCTTGAACTGCGCCGTCTTGAATTCCGGGCGCGGATCGCGGCCGGGCTTTTCAAGTTCGGCGAAGATGTCGCGCACCGTCGGCAGGCCGAATCGTTCGTCCGTGAAGTCGGACGGCGATACGCCCTTCAAGGCCTCGCGCTGGCCGATGATCTGTTTGACCTCGGCCTTGATCTTGGCAACGATGCGTTCGACAACGGGATAGGCTTCCGGGTGCACCGACGAGGCATCCAACGGGTTCTCGCCGTTGGGAATGCGCAAAAAGCCCGCAGCCTGTTCGAACGCCTTTTCGCCAAAGCGCGGCACCTTGCGCAGCACTTCGCGGGTGTGGAACGCGCCGTTTTCATCGCGCCAGGAAACGATGTTCTTGGCCAGCAGCGAGTTCAAGCCCGACACGCGTGCCAGCAACGCGGCCGACGCCGTGTTCACATCCACGCCCACGGCGTTCACGCAATCCTCGACCACGGCGTCCAGCGAACGGGCCAGCTCGCGCTGGTTGACGTCGTGCTGGTACTGGCCCACGCCGATGGCCTTGGGATCAATCTTGACCAGCTCGGCCAGCGGGTCCTGCAAGCGGCGGGCGATGGACACGGCGCCGCGCAGCGTCACGTCCAGATCCGGGAATTCCAGCGCAGCCATTTCCGAGGCCGAATACACGGATGCGCCCGCTTCGGAAACCACCACGCGGGTGACCTTCAGGTCGGGGAAGCGTTCCATCATGTCGCCCACCAGCTTTTCGCTTTCACGCGAAGCGGTGCCGTTGCCGATGGCGATCAGGTCCACGTTGTGGCGCGCCACCAGCGCGGCAAGCGTGTTGATCGTGCCGTCGCGGTCGCGGCGCGGTTCAAACGGGTAGACGGTGGTCGTGTCCACGACCTTGCCGGTCTGGTCGATGACGGCGATCTTGCAGCCCGTGCGGATGCCCGGGTCCAGGCCCAGCACGGCCTTGGGGCCGGCCGGCGCGGCCAGCAGCAGGTCTTTCAGGTTGGCGGCGAACACGCGAATGGCTTCGGCTTCACCGCTTTCGCGCAGGCGGCCGATCAGTTCGCTTTCGAACGCCGTCAGCAGCTTCACACGCCAGGTCCAGCGGCACACTTCGCCCAACCAGCGGGCGCGCGGCGTCGCGTCCAGCGCGAACAGGCCGTTGCCCAGCTTCAGGAAGTTGGCGATGCGCGCGACGCACGGGTGCGGCACCTGCGCTTCAAGCTCGGCTTCCAGTCCCAGACGCAATTCCAGCACGCCTTGCTGACGGCCGCGCAGCAGCGCCAGGATGCGGTGCGAGGGCAGGGTACGCAGCGGCTCGTTGAAGTCGAACCAGTCGCGGAAGTTGGCCCCTTCGGTTTCCTTGCCGTCGATCATCTTGGAATAGATCAGGCCGGTGGACCACAGGTGCTCGCGCATGTCGGCCAGCAGGTCCGCATTTTCGGCGTAGCGTTCGGCCAGGATGTCGCGCGCGCCGTCCAGCGCCGCCTTGGCATCGTTGATGGACGCCTCGGGGTTCAGGTATTGCGCGGCCAGCGCGGCGGGGTCGCAGGCGGTGTCGGCCAGGATGGCGTCCGCCAGGGGCTCCAGACCGGCCTCGCGGGCGATCTGGGCGCGCGTGCGGCGCTTGGGCTTGTACGGTGCGTACAAGTCTTCCAGGCGCTGCTTGGTGTCGGCCGTGGCGATTTCTTGCTGCAACGCGGACGTCAGCTTGCCCTGCTGCGAGATGGACTCAAGGATGGCGCCACGGCGCTCTTCGAGCTCGCGCAGGTAACCCAACCGCACTTCCAGGTTACGCAGCACGGTATCGTCCAGGCCGCCGGTGGCTTCCTTGCGATAGCGCGAGATAAACGGCACGGTGGCGCCGTCATCCAGCAGTTCCACGGCCGAAGCGATTTGGGAGGTGCGCGCGCCCAGCTCGGTGGCAAGCTGCGCGATGATGCGGGCGTTGTCGACGCCGGCGGCGACGTACGTGATAGCGGAAGTTTCAGACATCTCTATACGACGGCAAAAAGGAAAAACAAGGGGCGGATTGTGCCATAAGCGGCTATTACAAAACGTGCCAGGGGGGACCGATCTGTCCCTTGCTCAGCCGGAAAGGCGGCGTGGCAAGGGGTATCATTTGGTCCTTTCCCACATCAGTGTCTGGCGCCCGAACCGTTACCGGTACCGGTTCACCATAGACTCCGACCGACACTAGGCTGCCGTAATGCTGGACCTGGATATTTCCGAATTCTTTGACGAGGACGGGCCGTTGGCCACGGCCATGCCCGGCTACAAGCCTCGCCCTTCGCAAGTGGAGCTGTCGCAGGCCATCGGCGACGCCATCCAGGACCGCGCCACGCTGGTGGCCGAAGCGGGCACCGGCATCGGCAAAACCTGGGCCTATCTTGTACCCGCCTTCATCCAGGGCGGCAAGGTGCTGATTTCCACAGGCACGCGCACGCTGCAAGACCAGTTGTTCGCGCGCGACCTGCCGCGCGTACGCGCCGCGCTGGCCGCGCCCGTCACCGCCGCGCTGCTCAAGGGGCGGGGCAACTATGTCTGCCACTACCACCTTGAACGCCTGCAGGGCGATGAGCGGGCCTTGAAGTCGCGCACCGAAATCCAGCAGCTGCGCCAGATCCAGGTGTTCGCGGGCATTACCAAGACCGGCGACCGCAGCGATCTGGCGCAAGTGCCCGAGGACGCCGACATCTGGCAGCGCGTGACCTCGACCCGCGAAAACTGCCTGGGCCAGGAATGCCCGCGCATTCGCGACTGTTTTGTCGTCAAGGCGCGCCGGCAGGCCCAGGAGGCCGATGTCGTCGTGGTCAACCACGCGCTTTTCATGGCTGACCTGGTGCTGCGCGAAGAAGGCGTTACCGATCTGCTGCCCGAAGCCGACACCGTCATCTTCGACGAAGCCCATCAACTGCCCGACACCGCCACGCGCTTCCTGGGCAGCAGCGTGTCCACGCACCAATTGATGGACTTTGGCCGCGCGCTGGAAGTGGCCGGGCTGGCGTATGCGCGCGAAGCCGCCAAGTGGAGCGACGTCAGCCGCCACCTGGAAACCGCCGCGCGCGAATTGCGCCTGGCCTGTGCGCCGCTGGACAAGATGCCCGGCCGCAAGGCCACGTTTGAAGCCATCCCCAACCCCGAGGAATTCGACGAGGCGCTTGCCGCCTTGCGCGAGGCCGTGGACACGGCGACCAAGGCGCTGGGCGTGGTGGCTGAAAAGCACCCCGACCTGATGGCGGCCGCGCGCAGCGGCGCCGAAATATCGATTCGGCTGAAACGCTGGGCCACGCCGGGCCGCGCGGGTGGCCACATGGAAGACGAAGGCTGGGGCCGTGATGACCAGGCGCCCGAGCCCGCCGCCGACATCGCGCTGGCCGACGGGCCGTCCACACCCGCCGCCATCCTGGAAGGCGTGGCGGCCGCCCAGCAATGGACCGGCCCGGCCGTGCGCTGGGTCGAACACGGTTTGCATCATGTGCGGCTGCATTCCGCGCCGCTGTCCGTGGCGCAGGCGTTTTCCAAATACCGCAAGCCGGGGCAGGCCTGGATCATGACGTCGGCCACGCTGTCGGTGAATGGCGAGTTCACCCACTTCACCAGCCAGCTTGGCCTGGAACAAGCGCGCACGGGCAAGTGGGAATCCCCGTTCAACTATCCCGAACAGGCGCTGCTATTCGTGCCGCGCGGCATGCCCGAGCCGCAGTCGCCACAATTCCTGGATCGCTTTGTCGACACGCTGATGCCGCTGCTGGAAGCCAGCCCGGGCGGCACGCTGGTGCTGTGCACGACGCTGCGCGCCGTTGAAAAAGTGGCTACGTTGCTGGCCGACGCGTTTGACGACGCCGGCCATGACTGGCCGCTGTTAAAGCAGGGCGAGGGTACGCGCCGGGATCTTCTGGACCGCTTCTGCAAGCTCAAGCACCCGGTGCTGGTGGGTAGCGCCAGCTTCTGGGAAGGCATAGACCTGCCGGGCGACGTGCTGACGCTGGTAGCCATCGACAAGCTGCCGTTCGCGCCGCCTGACGACCCCGTCATCGAAGCGCGCCTGCGCGCGTGTCGGGCACACGGGGGCAATCCGTTTTCGGAATACCAGTTGCCGGAAGCCGCCATTTCGCTCAAGCAGGGCGCGGGCCGTTTGATCCGCACGGAATCGGACTGGGGCGTGTTGATGGTGGGTGATGCGCGCCTGGTCGAAAAGCCCTACGGCAAGCGTCTGTGGCGAGGCCTGCCGCCGTTTGCTCGCACGCGCGAACTGGAAGAGGTGCTGGCGTTCTACCGGCGCAAACAGGGCGACGACGACGTGGCGGCGTAGGGCACGGGCGTTGCCGCCGACGTTGCGGCGCGAATGTTTATTGCGGCAACGCCGCCAACGCACAACCCTCGGGCCCAATTAAAAGCCCCTCGAATCCAAGGATCCGAGGGGCTTTTTCCCATGCGGGCAAATCCGCTGATCAATCAGTCAAACGGATTCCACCAGCTGCGGTCGGCCTTCAGGCCCTTGGTCTTGAATTCGCTGTTGGGGAAGTTCTTGTCGTAGACGCGCTGCGCGTCGTTCTTCAAGTCGGTCATGCCCAGCTTGTCGTAGGACTCGACCATCAGGTAAAGCGCTTCTTCGGTGGCGGGGGCGCCTTCGAAGTCGGTGATGACGGTTTGCGCGCGGTTGGCGGCGGCCACGTAGGCGCCGCGTTCGTAGTAGTAGCGCGCCACATAGACTTCGTTCATGGCGATGGTATTGACCAGCCAGGCGATGCGCTTTTCGGCATCAACCGAATACTTGCTTTCCGGGTAGCGCTTGATCAGTTCGTTGAACGCGTCGTAGGACGCGCGCAGGCCCTTGGGGTCGCGCTCGGCGGGGTCCTGGCCCGTGATGTTGGTCATGAACGCGCTGGCGGGCGTGAAGTTGATCAGGCCTTTCAGGTACAGCGCGTAGTCGGTGCCGGGGTGGTTCGGGTAAAGCTGCTGAAAGCGATCGATGGCGGCCAGGGCCTGCTCGTTTTCGCCGTCTTTCCAGTTGACGTAGGCCAGCTCAAGCAGGGCTTGCTGGGCGTACACGCCGAAGGGGTAGCGGCTTTCGATGGCGGTCAGGCGCTCGCGCGCTTCTTTCCAGCCTCCGGAGGACATTTCCGACTTGGCGTCGGCGTAGAGCTGTTCGGCGCTCCAGTTGGTGGTCTTGTCATATTTGCTGTTGGTCGAGCCGCAACCGGCGATGACGATGACGGCAAATAGCGCGATAACCACGCGCAAAACCGGCCCGCTTCGGGATGCGGGGTTCGAGGGAGCTGCGGGGTGGTGAATCACGAGAATCGTATCCTTGGTGTTAGCATGGCAGGCTGATTATATGATTTGTCTCCATGTCCGATACAGCCGCCGGCACAGATCTCGTTTCCGACGACGAACTCCTGGGCCTTCCTGACGAAAACTCCGACGAAATCACCGAGGCAAACCCCGCCGAAAACCGGGGTGAACCGCAACGTGTAACCGTGCCTTCCAGCACCCGCGCCGACCGGCTGGACAAGGTGCTGGCCGGCTTGCTGCCCGACCATTCCCGCAGCCGGCTGCAAGGCTGGATCGAATCCGGCAACGTGCACGTCAACGGCGCGCCCGGCAAGATTCGCCAGACCGTTGGCCCGGGCGACGAACTGCTGGTGTGGGCCCAGCCCGCCCCTGACGCGCGCGCCTTCACCCCCGAACCCGTTGAATTCACCGTTGTGGACGAAAGCCCCGACTGGATCGTCGTGAACAAGCCCGCGGGCCTGGTGACGCATCCGGGCGCCGGCAACTGGAGCGGCACGCTGCTCAACGGCCTGCTGTACCGCTACCCGGAATTGGCGGCCGTGGCGCGTGCCGGCATCGTACACAGGCTGGACAAAGACACCTCGGGGCTCATGGTCGTGGCCCGCAATGAAAAGGCCCAGACGCATCTGGTGCGCCAGTTGCAGGCACGCAGCATGGGCCGCGAATATGTCGCCCTGGCCCATGGCTGGATGGCGGCGGCCGGCCGGGTCGACCGCGCGATCGGGCGCGATGCCCGCGTGCCCGTGCGCATGAGCGTCGAGCGCCCCGTTGCCCCGAAACCCGCCATTACCAATTACGCGCCGGTCCGGCGCGGGCAGGTGGACCCGGGTGGTCGCGTCACGGAAGTGGTGTGTCGCCTGGAAACCGGCCGCACCCACCAGATCCGCGTCCACATGGCCAGCCTGGGGCACCCGCTGCTGGCCGATACCATCTATGGCGGCAAGAACATTGCCGGGGCCACGCGCCAGATGCTGCACGCGCGCGCCCTGCATTTCGATGACCCCGGCGGCAACGGCGACGTGCAATTCACCGCTGACGTTCCGGCCGACATGGCGTTAGTTCAGGAAACCGTTGCATGGACCGCGTGATCGCCAGCCTGCCCGTTGTGACCGGCCCGTCGTGGCCCGGCGTGTCGTACTTCTGCACGACCCGTGCCGGGGGCGTGGGCGTGGCGCCGCATGATTCCCTGAACCTGGGGCGCCGCGCCGGGGACAACCCCGACACGGTCTCCGAAAACCGACGCCGCGTGCGCGCCGCCGTCCCGGGCGAGCCCCTGTGGCTGCGTCAGGTGCACGGCAGCGAGGTAGTCGATGCCGATGCGCCTGACTTGCCCGACGAACCCGCGGTGGACGCCAGCGTCACGGCGCAACCGGGGCGCGTGCTGGCCATCATGGTGGCCGACTGCCTGCCCGTCGTCATCGCCGACGGTCGGGGCCAGGTGCTGGGCGCGGCGCATGCCGGCTGGCGTGGCCTAGCGGGCGGGGTGCTGGAACACACGCTGGCGGCCATGCAAGCCAAGGCGCCCGACGCCGGCGGCTGGCGCGCCTGGGTCGGCCCCGGCATCGGCCCGACCGAATTCGAAGTGGGGCAAGACGTGCTGGACGCCTTCACGGCGGACGACCCGGCCACGCTGCGGTTCTTCACGCCGCGTCCCGGTCTATCGGGAAAGTGGCTGGCCGACCTCGCCGGACTGGCCGATTTCCGCCTGCGCCGCGCCGGGGTACAAGAAGTGGCCCTGAGCGGCATGTGCACGGTGTCGGACCCGCAGCGCTTCTTTTCATACCGCCGCGATACCGAAACCGGACGCATGGCGTTGCTGGCTTGGCTCGACCCGGTTTGATCTGGCGCAAGGCCGCTGCACAGGGCGCAAACCCGTGCGGCGAAACTCCTTGTATACCCGCATTGACAGTGATGGACCCGGAATGCAACATCAATCGAGCAGTGTCGATAACAAGGTGTGGAAGTGAACGCCAATCTCTCCGCAGGACCCATTCCGGTGAGCGTGGCACCGGAAATCCTGGCCGAAATTCAGGCCGAATTCTCTCGCGAGTGGCAGCGCCTTTGTGACGACGCCCGGCGCGGCGCGCTTGTGCCTCCCGCTGACCGCCGCTTTGCCGGCAACGCCTGGGCCGCCAATGGCTCGCACCTGCTGCTGGCCCACACGTACCTGCTGTCCGCGCGCGCCATGCAGCGCATGGTCGACGCCGCCCAGGTCAGCGAACCCATGCGCGAGCGCCTGCGTTTTTCCATCATGCAGTGGGTGGACGCGCTGTCGCCGTCCAACTTCCTGGCATTGAATCCAGACGCCCAGCAGTCCATCGTCGAAAGCGCCGGCCGCGCGTTGAATGAAGGCCTGGCCAACCTGCTTGGCGACGTCAAGAAAGGCCGCATCACCCAAACCGATGAATCGCAGTTCGAGATCGGCCGCAACGTGGCCGTATCGCCCGGCGAAGTGGTGTTCGAGAACAAGCTGTTCCAGCTGATCCAGTACGCGCCCTCGACCGCCACGGTCTACGAGCGGCCGCTGGTCATCGTGCCGCCGAACATCAACAAGTTCTACATCCTGGACTTGCAGCCCGAAAATTCCTTTGTGCGCCACGCGGTGGGGCAGGGCTACACGGTATTCCTGATTTCCTGGCGCAACCCGTTGGCCAGCGACACCGACGGCGTGGACCGCGCCACCTGGACCGACTACCTGGACGACGCCGTGCTGCAAGCGCTGCGCGTGGCCAGCGACATCACCAAGCAACCCAAGGTCAACGCGCTGGGTTTCTGCGTGGGCGGCACGATGCTGGCGGCGGCGCTGGCGCTGGCCGAGGCGCGCGGTGAACAGCCGGTAGCGTCGCTGACGCTGCTGACTTCGCTGCTGGATTTTCACGACACGGGTGTGCTGAAGGTCTTTGTCGACGAAGCCCATGCGCTGCTGCGCGATCAACAACTGGGCAACGGCGGCTTGATGCCCGGCCGTGACCTGGCCACCACGTTCTCGTTCCTGCGGCCCAACGAGCTGGTCTGGAACTACGTGGTTGGCAACTACCTGAAGGGTCAGAAGCCGCCACCGTTTGATCTGCTGTTCTGGAATGGCGACAGCACCAATCTGCCCGGGCCGTTCTTTTCCTGGTACTTCCGCAATACCTACCTGGAAAACAACCTGAAGGTGCCGGGCCGCGCGCAAGCGGCCGGCACATCGCTGGACCTGACGCGCCTGACGATGCCGGCGTACATTTTTGGCTCGCGCGAAGACCATATCGTGCCCTGGGTGTCTGCCTATGCCTCCACGCAATTGCTGCGCGGGCCGCAGCGCTTCGTGCTGGGGGCCTCGGGCCACATCGCGGGCGTGGTGAACCCGCCCGCCAAGAAGCGCCGCAGCTATTGGGTCGCGGACAAGCTGGGCAAGAAAGGCCATGACATGCCGGGCGACCCGAACGCCTGGTTCGCGCAAAGCACCGAACACGCGGGCAGTTGGTGGCCCGACTGGACGGCCTGGCTGGCTGACCATTCGGGCAAGCAGATCAAGGCGCGCACAAAATTAGGCAATGCCAAGTACCAGCCGATCGAGCCGGCGCCTGGCAGGTATGTGAAGGTCCGGGCAGCCTGAAACCGCACGACGCGGTTTACCCCGGGCTAATAAGAAGTTAATCAACGAGGCGTCCGTCGCACACAGGAGGAAGTCCAATGAGCGGAAAACTGGCTTACGTAACAGGCGGGATGGGCGGTATCGGCACCTCTATTTGCCAGCGCTTGGCCAAGGATGGCTTTCGCGTCGTGGCAGGTTGCGGCCCCAGCCGCAACTACCAGCAATGGCTGGATGAGCAGGCTGCGCAGGGCTACACGTTCTACGCGTCGGTGGGCAACGTGTCCGACTGGGAATCCACGGTGAAGGCCTTTGAAAAGGTCACCGCGGAGCTGGGCGGGGTCGACGTGCTGGTCAATAACGCGGGCATCACCCGCGATGGTTTGTTCCGCAAAATGAGCGCCGACGATTGGCGCGCGGTGATCGACACCAACCTGAACAGCCTGTTCAACGTGACCAAGCAGGTCATCGAGGGCATGGTTGAACGGCAGTGGGGCCGCATCATCAACATCAGCTCGGTGAACGGTCAGAAGGGCCAGTTCGGCCAGACCAACTACTCCACGGCCAAGGCCGGCATCCATGGTTTCACCATGGCGCTGGCGCAGGAAGTGGCCAGCAAGGGCGTCACCGTCAATACGATTTCGCCGGGCTACATCGGCACGGACATGGTTCGCGCCATCCGCCCCGAAGTGCTTGAAAAAATCGTGGCGACCATTCCGGTGCGACGCCTGGGCACGCCCGAGGAAATCGCCTCCATGACGTCGTGGTTGGCGTCGGACGAATCCGGTTTCTCGACCGGCGCGGACTTCTCGCTGAACGGCGGCCTGCACATGGGCTGATGAAGGCTAGCGGGCCGCCCCCCGGCGGCTCAAGGCGCTGGAAGGCCTCGGGGAGAGGGCCTTCCGGCATTACACTCCACCCTATTCGAAGTCTTAGAGATCGCCCGATCCGGGGACACACATGACGCAAGCACAAACCGGCGCCAGCCTGCGCCTGATTAAAAAATACCCCAACCGTCGCCTATACGACACCCGGACCAGCACCTACATCACTCTGGCAGATGTCAAGCAACTGGTCCTGGCCAATGAAGAATTCCAGGTGGTCGACGCCAAGAGCGGCGAAGACCTGACCCGCAGCATCCTCTTGCAGATCATTCTGGAAGAGGAAAGCGGCGGCATGCCCATGTTCTCGTCGAACATGCTGTCGCAGATCATCCGTTTCTACGGGCACGCCATGCAGGGCATCATGGGTTCTTACCTTGAAAAGAACATCCAGGCCTTCATGGAAATCCAGACGCGCATGGCGGAACAGTCCAAGGGGCTGTACGGCAGCCAGTTCGGGCCGGAAGCCTGGACGCAGTTCATGAACGTGCAAACGCCCATGCTGCAAAACATGATGAACAACTACATCGACCAGAGCAAAAACCTGTTCGTGCAGATGCAGGATCAAATGCAAGACCAGACGCGCGCGATGTTCTCGACGTTCCCGTTCACGCCGGGCAGCACGCCGGGCCAGGGCCGCAAATAGCGCCAAGCGGCAAGGGCGCATCCGCGCTTTTTGCCCTGCCAGCAGCCGGTGTGGCATCGTCCCCGCCGGCTTTTTTGTGGCCGCTTTTCCCTTTGAGATAACGCAACGAACTGATGCATCCCGGGCCTTTTGGTTCAGGGATATGTCAGTTTTTTTCGTTACATTAATGCAAACGGTTCTTGTTTATGTTTTTAGAGCCGATACCCAATTTGAGTCTCTCAGGATGATGCACATGATCAAGAAAGCCTTGGCGCTGGCCATTGTTGCAATGAGCGTGTCGGCCGCCAACGCGGCCGAATACCCCATTGGCAAGCCGGTTGAGAAGGGCGGCATGGAAATCGGCGCAGTGTATTTGCAGCCGATTGAAATGGACCCGCCCGGGATGATGCGCCCCGCCAAGGATTCCGATGTGCACCTTGAGGCCGATATCCACGCCACGGCCGGCAACAAAACCGGCTTCCCGGAAGGCGAATGGGTGCCTTACCTGGTCGTGAATTTTGAGATCCAGAAGGTCGGCAGCCAGAACGTGCAGAAAGGCACCTTCATGCCGATGGTCGCCAACGACGGTCCGCACTATGGCGACAACGTCAAGCTGGAAGGCCCGGGCAAGTACAAGCTGAAGTACTCGATCCTGCCGCCGTCCGAAAACAAGATGGCTCACTTCGGCCGCCACGTCGACAAGGAAACCGGCGTGGGCCCGTGGTTCGAGCCCTTTGAACTGGAATACGAATTCGTCTACGCCGGCACCGGCAAGAAGGGCGGATATTGATCGTGCGCCGCCTGCTTCGCGTTGTTGCCGCCGCACTGATCGGCCTGGCCGGCCTTGCCGGCATGGCGCCCGCGCAGGCGGACGAATTGCCGACGTTCACGCTCAGGTTCAAGCCGGACGGCACGTTCGAGCCGGCAACCCTGGAAGTGCCCGCCGGCCGTTTCAAGATTGAACTCATCAACGAAAGCAACGAGCCGGTGGAATTTGAGAGCATTCCGCTGCGCAAGGAAAAAGTGTTGGGGCCGGGGGTTAAATCCTTCGTCGTCATCACCATTTCCCGCCCCGGCGAGTACCCCTTCTTTGATGACTTTCACCAAAGCGTGAAAGGCACCCTGGTCGTCAAGCCCAAGGAATAAGCGGTAGCCATACATGGAACAGGTCCTTTTTATCGTCTGGCGCGAAAGCGTTGAAGCCCTGCTGGTGGTAGGCATCTTGTACACCTGGCTGCGCGCGACGCCGGAAGGCAAGCGCGGGCTGAACTACCTGTGGGGCGGCGTGGCGGCGGGCCTGGCGCTGGCCGTGGCGCTGGCCCTGGTGTTGCTTGGCGTGTCGTCCTGGCTTAGCGACGAAGGCCAGGAATGGTTCCAGGCCATTATGTCGCTAGCCGCTTGCGCGCTGGTCGTGCAGATGGTCGTGTGGATGAAAAAGCACGGCCGCACGCTTAAAGGCGAACTGGAAAGCGGTGCGCGCAGTTCCGTTGCCAATGACAACTGGTGGGGCCTGTTCGTGCTGGTGGCCATTGCCGTGGCGCGCGAGGGCAGCGAGACGGTGGTGTTTCTGTACGGCACCGTATCGGCGGGCGAGGGCGGCGGCGACATGGCCAAGCTGGCCCTGGCCGGTGTGGCCGGTTTTGCCGTGGCCCTGCTGACGTTCTGGCTGTTGCAGTTGGGCGGCAAGATGATTACGTGGCGCCGCTTCTTCCGCGTGACCGAAATCCTGCTGCTGCTGTTGGCCGGTTCGCTGCTGGTCGGCGGCCTGGACCACCTGATTTCGCTGGACGTGCTGCCCACCATCATCGACCCCGTCTGGGATAGCTCGTGGCTCTTGAGCGACAGCACCGGCGTGGGCAAGGTCCTGGCCGACTTCGCCGGCTACCGCGCGCTGCCCGCCCTGATTTCGGTGTTGTTGTGGGTGGCTTACTGGATCGTGGTGTGGGCGCTGCTGCGCTGGGTGGGCGGCAAGCCGGCCCGCGCGCCGGTCCCCGCACGCAACGCATCTTGATTCCGACGTGATGCCGGACTGAATATTGAAGGTTTAACCATGGCTGCTGTACTCGGGAGGGTGACTTCCCGGATCGCCGATTTTCTCCGTGACCATGCCCCGCTGTTGCGCAAGCTTCAGTGGGGCATTGTTGCGTTGTACGCGTTCCTGCTGATCGTGCCCGCAATCATGCCCTTGCCCGACAACGCGGCATCGGTGTTCAACAACCTGACCATCGTTGCGCAGTTTGCCTTCTGGGGCGTCTGGTGGCCGTTCGTGCTGATCTCGATGCCGATCCTGGGCCGCGCGTGGTGCGGCTGGCTTTGCCCGGAAGGCATGCTGACCGAATGGGCCAGCGAGCGCGGGCAGGGCCGCGCCATCCCGAAGTGGATGCGCTGGGGCGGCTGGCCGTTTGTGGCGTTTGCGTTGACGACGGTGTACGGCCAACTGGTCAGCGTGTATCAATACCCGCTGGCGGTGCTGGCCGTGCTGGGCGGTTCGACCGTGGCCGCCATGATCGTCGGCTGGCGGTATGGCCGCAGCAAGCGCGTGTGGTGCAAATACCTGTGCCCGGTCAACGGCGTGTTCAACCTGTTGGCCAAGCTGGCGCCGTGGCACTTCAAGGTCGATGAAGAAAAGTGGCGTCACCCCGTCATCCGCATCGAGCCCATCAACTGCGCGCCGCTGGTGCCGCTGCGTCACATGAAGGGCGCGGGCGATTGCCACATGTGCGGTCGGTGCAGCGATTATCGCGGCGCCATCGCCCTGACGCCGCGTTCGCCCGAAGAAGAAATCGTGCACGTTTCGGATGGCGACGCCTGGCAGACCGCCTTGCTGTGCTTCGGCCTGATGGGCATCGCCATCGGGGCGTTCCTCTGGAGCGCCAGCCCCTGGTACGTGACGGCCAAGCAATGGGCCGCGACGTGGCTGGTCGAGCACGACATCATGTGGCCGCTGATGGACAACGCGCCCTGGTTCATCCTGACGCACTACCCCGACGTCAACGACAGCTTTTCGTGGCTGGACGGCGCGGGCATCTTGATGTTCGTCATCGGCGCCACCGTGATTGTGGGCGGCGCGAGCTTCCTTTCGCTGTGGCTGGCCGACCGCCTGGCGCCCGCTGCGCCGTCGGTCGATGCCGCCTCGGCCGATGCCCCCGCAACGCGCTGGATCCGCCCCGGCGTGCACAAGCTGGCGCAGGCGCTGATCCCGTCAGCCGGCATTGGCGTGTTCCTGGGCCTGTCCGCCACCACCGTTAACCTGCTCAAGCACGAAGGCGTGCAAGCGGGCTGGGCCGGCCCGGTGCGCTTCACGCTGTTGACGCTTGCCGTGCTGTGGACCTTGCGCCTGTTTGCCCGCCTGCTGGCGCCGCGCCCCGTCACCGCCACGCGCAAGGTAGCGGCGTGGGTGGTGCTGGCCGCGGGCTTGGCACCGTTCTGCATGGCATGGGTGTTTTTCTTTGCAATCTGGTAAGCGATGCGCGATGGATCGCGGCGGGGCGCTGCGATAAAGTGGGAAGCCTTGCCGGGTGCGCCGGCCCTTTCCCTGCTTGATTCCCCTCATGACCTCCTACGCCTTTCGCCTGCTTAACGTCTTTGCGTCGTCCACCTTCGGCGGCAACCAGCTTTGCGTGTTTGAAGACGCGCGCGGTATGGACGACGCCACCATGCTGAACCTGGCCGCGCAGTTCAATCTGTCCGAAACCACGTTCATCCTGCCGTCCGATAAGGCCGATGCGCGCGTGCGCATCTTCACGCCGGGCTACGAAATGAAGTTTGCCGGCCACCCCACCATCGGCACGTCGCAAGTGGTGCGCGACATTCGTGGCACCGGCGATGCGTTGACGCTGGAATTTGCCGCGGGCGTGGTGCCGGTGCAGGCGCAAGGTGACGCCTGGACCTTCACCGCGCCGTGCCCCAACGGCGTGCAGACGGCGCCGCCCGAGCAAGACCGCGCGGCAATCGCGTCGCTGGTCGGATTGTCGGCCGATGACCTGGCAAGCGATCCCATCTGGGTGGATACCGGGGCGGACCAATTGCTGGTCCCGTTGGCCAGCGTGGACGCGGTGCGCCGCGCCATGCCCGACTCCGCCAAGCTAAGCCGCTGGCAAGCCAGCAGCCTGGGCCGCAAGACGATGTACCTGTTCGCGTTTGACGAAGGCAATGTGCGCGATGCACGCCAGGTGGTCGTGGCGCGCTACTTCTTTGCCAAGGCGGGCGGCGGCGTGGACGAGGACGCCGGCACGGGATCGGCCTGCGCCAACCTGGGCGGTTGGTTGATCCATAAGCAGCAGCCTTTGCCCGCCAGCATCCTGGTCGAGCAGGGCGATCAGATGGGCCGGCCGTGCCGCTTGCTGCTGGACGTGCATGCCGACGGCCGCATCCAGGTGGGCGGCCGTGCGTTGGAAATCGGGCGGGGCACCGTCACGATCTGACGATCTGATTGGGGGCGTGTGGCCCGGGGCGTACCGCCCGGGGCAGCCCCCCGGGGCAAGGCGGGCGCTGCGTGGTTGCCGGTTCTTGGCGGTGGCGGCGCCGTGCGGCTGCGCTGCGGCCGCTGCATTGTGTCCGCTGCATTGTGTTCGCCCATAGAAAACGGCGCCTGTGTCTCCACAGGCGCCGCCCTCTCTCTCTAGGCCCCGGTATGGAACGCGGCCGTCCTGACAAACCTGCCTTACTTCTTGTTCTTGGCCGGGTCGACCTTGATGTTGTTCTTCACCTGCTTCACCCCTTCAACGCCACGGGTGACGGTAGCGGCGTGGTCGGCTTCAGCCGCCGTGCCCACGGTACCGGTCAGCGTCGCGACGCCGTTGTTGGTTTCCACGGCGATGTCCAACGCGCTCAGTTGCTTGTCGGCAACGAAAGCGGCCTTGACCTTGGTCGTTACGGTTGCGTCGGAGGCATATTCGCCCACGGATTGCTTGGGCTTGCCATCATCCGCCGCGAAAGCCATGGAAGTGAAGACAGCGCCAGTTCCCAGTGCGGCGGCGGCGATCAGCTTGCGAAATTCCATAGTCGTGCTCCTTATTAGTATGGTCTGCCGCGTGATGCGTCTGCGCGGCAGAGGATCAAATTTTCAGTAGGGTATGCGTGCTATCGGCGTGTTCTATTTTTTTCGCAGCGCGCCGCTCAAGATGGACAAGAGCGCCAGCACCAGGAATACGAAGAACAAGATCTTGGCGATACCCGCGGCCCCAGCGGCAATACCGCCAAAGCCGAGAACCGCCGCGATGATCGCGATGACGAAGAAAACTACGGCGTAATGCAACATGTCAGCTTCTCCAGTGAGTTCGACCGATCAAGGCGGTGGGAGGATTCAGGGATTGCGGTCGAAGAAATCCCGGACTTCCTTTTGCGCTTCATCCTTGGTCTTGCCATAACGCTCTTGAATCAGGCCAGCCAGGCGTTCGGCGTTGCCTTCCGTGCGAGTCAGTTCGTCGTCGGTGAGCTCACCCCAGGCGGCTTTGGCCTTGCCAGTCATTTGCTTCCACTTGCCGGCGATGATGTCGTTATTCATGGTGACCTCTCTTCTTATCTTCGTGCGACACAGGGCTTATGGCCTATAAGTTCCTGCTGTCGCGGTTGACTTGAACGCTGATCAGCTAGCCCCTAACTTACGAGTGGCCAAAGGGGCTGTCAAACGCGGCTGTGGGTATATGTAACAGCGCCGGATGGCTTGGCGGACGCGATTTTTCGAGGGAAAAATCCCGGGGGAAAGCGCCTCTCGGGAGTTACATTCCGGCAATGTCTTGTCCCCTTTTGAGCGGGGCTGGTAACGGAAGATGCGTCGATTTCCCCGCCGGCGCGTGGGGCAACCACCTTCGCCACGCTGGTGGCGGCAAGGCCCGGCCGGTATAGTCGTGCCCAACCCTCAAGCTTTTCATCAACGAAAAAGGAAGGTACGCATGACGCAACGACTTTGCAGCGCTCTCTTGCTGACGCTGGCCGCGCTGGCGGCCGTGGGATGCACGCACGTGACGGACAAGTACCAGGCCACCGGCCCCGCGCTGGAAGCGGCCACGCCCAGCACCTGAACGCAGGGGATCTCAGGCCCCCCTCGTCTTGCGCACGGCGGGCGAGAACATGGCGGGCGGCATGCGGTGAGTGGCATGCGTCGGCAGAAATGCGGGGACTGAAATGCGGCGGCTGAAATGCCGCGCTTGAAATGCCGCGATTGAAATGCCGCGATTGAAATGCAAACGGGGCGCGCTGCGCCCCGTTTGCGTATTGCGGCGTGTCCGCCGCGCCGCCCCTCAGGGCTGGGCGATGCGGTGCGCGATGTGCGCCAGCGCTTCTTCCACCTGGTCAACCAGGATCAGGCACAGATCGCCCGCTTTCAGGCGGCCCAGCGCCGTATCGATGGCCAGGAATTCGCCATGGATTTCCTCGATGTGCGTCGTGCGCGGCGCCCCCACCAGGCCTTCTTGCAGCAGCGCCAGCACCTCGCCGTCGGCGCGTCCGCGCTGGCACTGGTCCTGGTACAGCAGCACGTCATCAAAGGCGGCGCCCAGGATTTCCGTCTGCATGCGGATGTCTTCATCACGGCGGTCGCCCGCCCCGCTGATGACCACCGAGCGGCGCTTGGCCGGCATGGCGTCCACCGCGCGTACCAGCGCCAGGATGGCGTCGGGGTTGTGGCCGTAGTCGGCAATGACTGTGGCGCCGCGATAGTCGAACACATTGAAGCGGCCCGGGGCCGTCTGCGCGTCGTTCACGAACGTGGCCAGGCCCCGGCGTACAACGTCCCAGTCCAGGTTCAACGCCCATGCCGCGGCAATCGAGGCCATGGCGTTTTCAACTTGGAAGGTGATCGTGCCATTGCGCGTCAGCGGAATGTCGGCCAGCGGGAAACGCGTTTCTTCGGCGCCTTGCGCCGCCACGATCGCATTGCCGTCGCGGTACACCGACCGCAGCCCCTGCGCGCGGTGCGTGGCCAGGACGGGGTGGTTGCGGTCTTCCGCAAAGTACGTGATTGAACCGGGGCAGCTGGCGGCCATCTCGGCCACGATCGGGTCAGCGGCGTTCAGCACGGCGGTGCCCGACGGGTGCACGTGCTGCACGATCACGCGCTTGACCACGGCCAGGTCTTCTACGGTGCTGATGTAGCCCAGGCCCAGATGGTCGCCCATGCCGATGTTGGTCACGATGGCCACGTTGCAGCGGTCGAACGCCAGGCCCTCGCGCAGGATGCCGCCACGCGCGGTTTCGAACACGGCGGCGTCCACGTCCGGGTGCATCAGCACGCTGCGCGCGCTGCGCGGGCCGCTGCAATCGCCGGTGTCGATGCGCAGGTTGTCGATATACACGCCGTCGGAATTGGTCATGCCGACGCGGTTACCGGCGGCGCCCAGCAGGTGGGCCGTCAGGCGCACCGTGGTGGTTTTGCCGTTGGTGCCGGCCACGGCCACGACCGGAATACGCCCGTCGTCGCCGTCCGCGTACATGTTGGCGATGATGGCCTCGCCCACCGCGCGGCCCTTGCCGAACGACGGGTTCAGGTGCATGCGCAGGCCCGGCGCGGCGTTGACTTCGACCACGCCGCCATGCTGCTCTTCCAGCGGGTACAGCACGCTTTCGGCCACCACGTCCACGCCGCAGATGTCCAGACCGATCATGCGCGCGGCGGAGACCGCGCGCGCGGCCATCTCAGGGTGCACTTCGTCGGTCACATCGGTGGCCGATCCGCCCGTGCTCAGGTTGGCGTTGTTGCGCAGGAAGATGAGGGTGCCGGGGGGCGGCACGGAATCCGCGTCAAAGCCCTGTTTTTGCAACGTGGCCAGCGCGATGTCGTCAAAGCGGATCTTGGTCAGCGAGGTAGCGTGCCCGTCGCCGCGCAACGGGTCCGCGTTGACCTGGTCGACCAGTTCGCGGATGGTGTGCTGTCCGTCTCCGGTCACTTGCGGCGGGTCGCGGCGCGATGCCGCAACCAGCGCGCCGCCCACCACCAGCAGGCGGAAGTCGTGGCCGGGAATATAGCGTTCGACGATAACTTCCGAGCTGACTTCCTCGGCCACTTCGAATGCCTGGATCACGCGTTCCCGCGTTTCGATGTTGACCGCCACGCCCCGGCCCTGGCTGCCGTCGCGCGGCTTGACGACCACGGGGCCGCCCAGCTCTTGCGCGGCTTCCCATGCCTCTTCGGCGCTCGTTACCGAGCGGCCCATGGGCACCGGCACGCCGGCCGCGTCCAGCAGCATCTTGGTCAGGTCTTTGTCTTGCGCGATCGATTCCGAGATGGCGCTGGTCAGGTCGGTCTCGGCGGCCTGGATGCGGCGCTGCTTGCTGCCCCAGCCGAACTGCACCATGCTGCCTTGCGTCAGGCGGCGATAGGGAATGTTGCGGGCGACGGCGGCGTTCACGATAGAACCGGTGCTGGGTCCCAGGCGCACGTCTTCGTCCAGATCGCGCAAACGCTTCAGCGCATCGGGCAAGTCGAACGGCGTGTCGTCCAGCGCGGCGCGCACCAGTTGCTGCGCCAACTCCATGGCCAGCAAGCCGACTTCTTCTTCGCTGTATTCGACCACCACCTGGAACACGCCGGGCTCGACGGTGGACGAGGTGCGCCCGAAGGTGACGGGGCAACCGGCGTGCGCCTGCATCGTCAACGCGACGATCTGCAACACGTGCGCGATCGACACCGCGCCTTGATGGCCTTCCGGCCGCATCAGCCCGGTTTGCGGCAAGCGCGCGCGCAGGCGGGCTTCGAACTCGGGCAGGTTATCGATGGAGCACTCGGCGTCGGCGCACGAAACGATGGCCTCGATCGCGGTGTTCTTGCTCCACAGATTGGGGCCGCGCAGGGCACGGATACGGGAAACTTCCATGGCAGGTATTCCTGTCAGTATTGTTGAATCCAGCGGCGGACCAGATCGATGGTGGGGCCCGAAAAGGCTTCGTCGGATTGCAGCAGGACGAAGTCGCCCGCTGCAATGCCGTTCAGCACGCTTTCGATGGCCTTGCCATGATCCGGCTCGTCCTGGATGTCTTTCACGCGGCTGCCTTGCGACAGTCCCTGGCGCAGCAGCGCGCGCGCCTGGCCTTCGGGGCGCTTGCTTTGCACGGTCATGTCGTCATAGAGCACGACGCGGTCAAAGGCGTCGCCCAGCAGGCGGCCCTGTTCGATCAGGTCGGCGTCGCGGCGGTCGGCGCCGGCGGAATACACCGCGGCGCGTCGCGTTGACGGGAACTGGTCGATGGCGGCAATCAGCGGGCGCAGGGCGGACGCGTTGTGCACGTCGTCCACCACTACCGTGCTGCCGTTGCGTTCAAAAAGCGTGAACTGCCAGGGCGCGTCGGCCTGATCGATATCGAAGGTTTCGATACCGGCGCGGATCAGCTCCACGGGAATGTCCAGCGCCCAGGCGGCGCCCACGGCGGCCAGTACGTTTTCCACCTGGAAGGCCACGCGGCCACCATGCGTCAACGGGATGGCGGCCACGTCGGCCAGCCGTTCTTCGCGGGTGCCTTGCGCCAGGATGATGCCGCCGTCGCGCACAAACACCGCGCGGCCGTCTTGCTGCACATGCGCGGCAATGGCGGGCAGGGCGGGGTCGATGCCGAAGAAGATCACCGCGCCATCGGACAGCTCGGCCATTTCCACCACGCGGGGGTCGCGCGCGTTGAGCACGGCGGCGCCCGTCGGCAGCACCACGTCGACCTGCGTGCGGAACACATTGAACATGCGCTCCGTTTCGTTGATGTCGAAGTCGCCAAGATGGTCGGCGTCGTCGATATTGGTCACCACGCCGACCTGGCAGCGGTCATAGGCCAGGCCCTGGCCCAGGATGACGCCGCTGTCGTTTTCGATGACGGCTGCGTCCACGTTGCGGTTCATCAGCAACCGGGTGCCGGACGCGAAATCGGCGCGGTCGCCCTTTTGCACCAGGCGGCGGTCCAGGTACAGCCCTTCGCTGCACGCCAGGCCGGTGCGCTTGCCGGACAGGTGCAACAGGCGCGCAACCAGGCGTGCCACCACGGTCTTGCCGTTGGTGCCCGTGACGCCCACGATGGGAATGCGGCCGGCGTCGCCGTCGGGAAACAGGTGGTCGACAATGGCGCGGCCCACCGGACGCGGGGCGCCGTCGGCCGGCTTTAGGTGCATCAGCAAGCCTGGGCCGGCGTTGACTTCAACAATGGCCCCGCGCTGTTCCGCCAGCGGGCGCGTGATGTCTTCAGCCACCAGATCCACGCCGGCAATGTCCAGGCCCACCACGCGGGCGGCCAGCGTGACGGTGGCGGCAATGCTGGGATGCACGCGGTCGGTTACGTCGAACGCCACGTTTCCGCTGCGCTGCACCAAGACGCGCTGGCCGTCGGCCGGCACGCTGTCTTCCGACATGCCCTGGCGGGCAATTTCCAGCCGGGCGGCTGAATCCAGGCGGACCAGGTTCAGCGGATGGTTTTCGGTGCGGCCACGGCGCGGATCGATGTTGATCTGGCTGTCGATCAATTCGGTGATGGTGGACTTGCCGTCGCCCGTCACCCAGGCCGGTTCGCCGGCGGCGGCGGCCACCATGCGGTTGCCGACCACCAGCAAACGGTGTTCGTTGCCCAGCACAAAGCGTTCGACGATGACGCCGCTGCCTTCGTCCACCGCCACGCGGTAGGCGGACACCACGTCTTCGCGGCTCGTCAGGTTGGTGAAGACGCCACGGCCATGGTTGCCGTCATACGGCTTGACCACCACGGGCAGGCCGATGTCTTCGGCGGCTTCCCAGGCGTCGTCCTCGCTGCGCACCAGGCGGCCTTCGGGAACCGGCACGCCGCAGGTCGACAGCAGTTCCTTGGTCAGGTCCTTGTCGCGCGAGATGCCTTCGGCGATGGCGCTGGTGCGGTCGGTCTCGGCCGTCCAGATGCGGCGCTGGGCCGAGCCGTAGCCGAATTGCACCAGGTTGCCTTCAAACAGGCGGATATAGGGAATGTCGCGGTCATCGGCGGCATCCACGATGCAGGCGGTGCTGGGGCCCAGGCAGTGCTTGTCCACCAGGCTGCGCAGCTTGGCGATGGTGGCGGGCACGTCGAACGGGCGGTCTTCAATGGCGGCCATGACCAGGTCGCGCGCTTCGTTCAGGGCGGTGCGGGTGACCTGTTCCTGCCAGGCGCGCACCACCACCTTGTAGACGCCGCGGGTCGACGTTTCGCGGGCTTTGCCGAAGCCGCCGCGCAATCCGGCCAGGTTCTGCAATTCAAGCGTGACATGTTCAAGAATGTGGCCGGGCCAGGTGCCCTCTTTCAGGCGGGCCAGGAAACCGCCGCGCACGCCGGGGCTGCATCGGTGTTCGATCAGCGTCGGCAGCCATTCGGACAGGCGCTCGTAAAACCCGGGAATGGTGTTGGACGGATAGTCTTCCAATTCACCAATATCCACCCATGCTTCAAGGACCGGGCGATACGTCCAAATGTTCGGGCCGCGCAAAGCCACGACATCGAGAAATTCAATGTCTTTCTTTTTCATGTTTTAATTTACTTGAGAAGCAGGTTGGCACGCGCGGACGCCCCTATGTAAGACCGCGAATTTATTGCGAATTTTTGGGGTTGCGCTGTAAGAATAATGCCAACGAGTGGGGGATCCCAGATATTCCTAATTAGAAAAATCGGCTGCTACTATACGACGCCTTCAAGGCGTGAACTCGTTGTGTTGTAAGGAAGGGACACGTTTGCCGCCATAGGTGGTAAACCGGTTGCCGCCTAGTAGGGCAGAGTCCTGGCCCGGTATGCGTTCCAATGAAAAAACCACACCTGCTTTCCGGCCTTGCCGATGCCTTTCCTGCCCGCTGGCGGGATGAAATCCGCGCTGAATTAGCGGATGGCGAAACCTTGCTGGCCTGGGTTGAAATAGACCTGGACCAGCGGCTGAAGTTCCAGCCCGGGCTGGTCGCCGCGACTGACCGGCGCCTTCTAGCCCGAAATTCCGCCGATAACGGTTGGGATTCGTGGGCCTACGGGCCGCAATTAACACTTAATCTGACGGACCACGCTGGGGCCGCCGTGCTGGAATTGCACGATGACACGGCGCGTCTGGCCGTCTGGCGTTTCACGCTGGCCCGCAACCCGGCCGCGCTGCGCCTGCTGGCGCAGTTTGAATCGCAGCAGGCGATCCGGCTTTCGGGCAAAGCCGAAGAACCGCCGCAGGAACGCAATTGCACCGTCTGTAATAACGTTATCCCCGCAGGCGAGGAAGAATGCCCGACCTGCAACCAGGAACAAGCCGCACCGTCGTCCACGTGGGCGTTGTTGCGGCTTTGGCGGTTTGCGCGGCCGTATCGCGGCCACTTGCTGGTCGGTTTCGTGCTGACGTTGCTGGGTACGGCCGCGACCTTGGTGCCGCCTTACCTGACCATGCCGCTGATGGACGACGTGTTGATTCCGTTCCAGAACGGCGCGCCTATCGACTACAGCAAGGTGCGCATGTATCTCAGCGGCTTGCTGGCGTCCGCCTTCCTGGCCTGGGGGCTGGGGTGGGCCCGAACCTACATCCTGGCCTGGGTCAGCGAGCGTATCGGCGCCGATTTGCGCACCACTACCTATGAGCACTTGCAACAGCTGTCGCTGGAGTACTTTGGCGGCAAGCGCACGGGCGACCTGATTTCCCGCATCGGTAGCGAGACCGACCGCATTTGCGTGTTCCTGTCTTTGCACCTGCTGGACTTCGCCACCGACATCCTGATGATTTTGATGACGGCGGTGATCCTGGTGTCGATCAACCCGTGGCTGGCCTTGGTGACGCTGGTGCCGCTGCCGTTCATTATCTGGATGATTCACGCGGTGCGTGACCGCCTGCGCCACGGCTTTGAAAAGGTTGACCGCATCTGGTCCGAAATCACCAACGTGCTGGCCGACACCATTCCCGGCATTCGCGTGGTCAAGGCATTCGCCCAGGAAAAGCGTGAAGTCGCGCGTTTTCGCGAAGCCAATAATCGCAATCTGGAAGTGAACGACCGCGTCAACACCACGTGGTCGCTGTTTTCGCCCACCGTCACGTTGTTGACGGAAGTGGGGCTGCTGGTGGTGTGGATATTCGGTATCTGGCAGGTGTCGCAAAAGCAGATCACGGTCGGCGTATTGGCTGCGTTTTTGGCGTATATCGGGCGCTTTTATCTGCGCCTGGATTCCATGAGCCGCATTGTGTCGGTCACGCAAAAGGCCGCTGCCGGCGCCAAGCGCATTTTTGACGTGCTGGACCATGTGTCCAGCGTGCCCGAACCGCAAAAGCCGGCCACGCTGCCGCACATCAACGGCCGCATCGAATTGCGCGACGTAGGCTTTCGCTACGGCAACCGCCAGGTGATACGCGGGCTGAACCTGACCATCGCCCCGGGCGAAATGATTGGGCTGGTCGGTCACAGCGGCTCGGGCAAGAGCACGTTGATCAATTTGATCTGCCGTTTCTACGACGTATCCGAAGGCGCGGTGCTGGTGGACGGCATCGACATCCGCTCGGTGCGCGTGACCGACTATCGGCGCAACATCGGCTTGGTGCTGCAAGAGCCTTTCCTGTTCTTCGGCACCATTGCCGAGAACATTGCCTACGGCAAGCCTGATGCCACCCGCGATGAAATCGTCGCAGCGGCCCGTGCCGCCCATGCGCATGAATTCATCCTGCGACTGCCGCACGGCTACGACTCGCTGGTGGGCGAGCGCGGCCAAGCCCTGTCCGGCGGTGAACGCCAGCGCATCTCGATTGCGCGTGCGTTGCTTATCGACCCGCGCATCCTGATCCTGGACGAAGCCACGTCGTCGGTGGACACCACCACCGAAAAGGAAATCCAGAAGGCGTTGGACAACCTGGTCCGTGGCCGCACCACCATCGCCATCGCGCACCGGTTGAGCACGCTGCGCAAGGCGGATCGGCTGGTCGTCCTGGACCGTGGCCAGATCGTCGAGCAAGGGCCGCACGAAGAACTGATGGCCCGCGAGGGCGCCTACTATCGCCTCTACCAGGCGCAAGCGCGCCAGGCGGAAGCCGACGCGCAGGCGTCGGGCAGCGAAGACATGGCCGCCGTGGCCTGACGCCGAACCGGGATTATCTTCATGACGTTGCCGACCTTTCAGCTACGCCGCAATGCCTTTGGGCGTCTGGAATATCAATCCGCCGACGGCCAGACGCACGAAGGCGTCATCCCCGTGCGCGCCTTCCCTATCAGCGAAGCGGGACGCGGCCTGTCGCTGGTGACCAGCGACGGCCACGAACTGCTGTGGATCGAACACCTGTCCGACGTGCCGGCGCCGCAACGGGCGTTGATAGAAGAAGAGCTTGCCGGGCGTGAATTCATGCCCGAAATCCGCAAGCTGGCCAGCGTATCGACCTTTGCCACGCCCAGCACCTGGAAGGTTGAAACGGATCGCGGCCCCACGTCTTTCACGCTGCGCGGCGAGGAAGACATCCGCCGGCTCAGCCCGCAGACGCTGCTGATTGCCGACAGCCACGGCATCTTCTATCTGGTGCGCGACATCCTGGCGCTGGACAAGCACAGCCGCAAGCTGCTGGACCGCTTTCTGTAGGAATTACCGCGCTGGCGCGCTAGGCGCTGCCCTTGAACGGCGTGTGCGATTCCAGTTCGCCCAGATAGTCCGTGACCGCCGAGGTTTCTTCGTCCAGGAAGTTCTGGATCGCCTCGGCAAAACCGGGGTGCGCCACCCAGTGCGCCGACCATGTCGGCGTCGGCAACAAGCCGCGCGCCATCTTGTGTTCGCCTTGCGCGCCGCCTTCAAAACGGCGGATGCCATGCGCGATGCAGTACGCAATCGACTGCATATAACAGGTCTCGAAATGCAGGCCCGGCACGTATTCGGTGGCGCCCCAATAGCGCCCGTACAGCACGTCGCCGCCCGCCAGATTCAGCGCTGCCGCCACCCGCACGCCGTCGCGTTCGGCCAGGATCAATACAAACGCGTCCGGCTGTTCCCGATGCGCGCGTTCAAAGAAATCGCGGTTTAAATAGGGCGGATTGCCGTGGTTGAAATACGTGCGGCAATAACAGTCGTAGAAAAAGCCAAGGTCGGCGGGGGTAATGTCGCCACCGCGCAACCAGCGGAAAGACAAGCCGGCGGCGGCGACCTTCTTGCGGTCCTGGCGGATCTTCTTGCGCTTGTCGTGGCTCATCAGCGCCAGGAACGCGTCAAAATCCGCGTAGCCCGGGTTGGTCCAATGAAACTGCACGCTTTCCCGGATCATGAAGCCGGCCTCGCGCAGCACGTGCATGTCCTCGTCCGCCGGAAACAGCAGGTGTAGCGACGACACCTTGATTTCCTCGGCAAAGGCGACCAGTCCGCGCACCAGCGTGGCGCGGTCTTCGTCGTTGGTGGCCAACAGGCGCGGCCCCGTGACGGGCGTGAACGGAATGGCCGACAGCAGCTTGGGGTAATAGCGCATGCCGTGGCGCTGGAAGGCGTCGGCCCAGGCGTAATCGAACACGTATTCGCCACGCGAGTGCGACTTCAGGTAAAGCGGCGTGGCGGCGGCCAGCGCGCCGTCACGCCACAGTGCCAGATAATGCGGCGCCCAGCCCGAGGCCGGCGCGGCGCATCCCGTCTCATGCAGTGCGCACAAGAACGCGTGCCGCAGAAAGGGTTGATCACCGGCCAGCGCGTCCCAGGCATGGGCGTCGATGCGGGACAGGTCGGTTTCAATGGTCAAGCGCAGGGAATCCATCCGTGAATGATAAAGTCTTCGCCAGCACGCGGGTTTGAAACCGTGGGCTTTTTCAGGGATTGCGGCGGCACGGGCCGCCTGGGATTGGAAACACCATGGACAGCAACACCATCGCCGCGGCAGATGCCGCGCCGATTGCGGAATGCTTGCGCGGGCAGGCCTTGTCCGCGCTTGCCGCCAAGACGTGGCCGGAAAAACTGGCGGCCGTGCACCATATCGCCGATAGCGCGCCGCTGGACCGCACCCGCGAATTCGTCGCGCCGCACGGCTTGCCCGGCCGGCCGGAACATCCCGAATTGGTGCCGCCCGCGCAGGTCAGGCATCGGTCCATGGCCACGGTCGAAGGCCGCGCCGCGCTGCTGCACGCGCTGGCCCATATTGAATTCAACGCGGTCAATCTGGCGCTGGATATTCTGTGGCGTTTTGCCGGCATGCCCGACGCCTTCTATCACGACTGGCTGCGCGTGGCGCGCGAAGAGGCCTATCACTTCGACCTGTTGCGCCAGCGGTTGGCGGCGCTGGGCTACGCCTATGGCGACTTTCCCGCGCACAACGGCTTGTGGGACATGGCCGAGCGCACGCGGGGCGACCTGCTTGCGCGCCTGGCGCTGGTGCCGCGTACGCTGGAGGCGCGCGGGCTGGACGCCTCGCCCATGATCCGCAACAAGCTGGCCGGGGCAGGGGACGCGCCCAGCGCGGCCATCGTCGACATCATCCTGCGCGACGAGATCGGCCATGTGGCCATCGGCAACCATTGGTTCAAGCACCTATGCGCCCAATCGGGCCTGGAGCCCGTGGCCTGCTACGCCGACCTGGCGCGGCGTTATGACGCCCCCCGGTTGCGCGGCCCGTTCAACCTGGAAGCGCGCCGCGCGGCGGGATTCGACGACGCCGAGCTGGCCGCGTTGCAAGCCGACCAGCCGGAACCGAACACCCGATGACACCGATCACCATTGATGCCTTGCTGACCGGCACCGTGCGTCCGCTGGGCGATTCCGGCCGAGATAGCGGTATCGACAAACACCCGGTTGCCCAGCGCCTGTGGCTGGGGGCCGAAGGGCTGCGCGGCGACGAACAAGCCGACCGCCGTTTTCATGGCGGCCCGGAAAAGGCGCTGCATCATTACGCCCGCGAGCACTATCCCGCCTGGCAAGCCGAGCTGGGCGAACGCGCGGTATTGCAGGCGCCGGGCGCATTCGGCGAAAACATATCCACCCAAGGCATGACCGAAGCCGACGTTTGCGTGGGCGATGTGTTCCGCGCGGGCACCGCCTTGGTCCAGGTGTCGCAAGCGCGCCAGCCGTGCTGGAAACTGGATCACCGATTCGCCCGGCGCGGCATGGCGGCCCGCGTGCAGGCCAGCGGCATGACGGGCTGGTATTACCGCGTGCTGCAAGAGGGCTGGCTGTGCGCGGGCGACACGCTGACGCTGTCCGAACGCCCGCATGCACAATGGCCGCTTGCCCGCGTGCAAGACGTGCTGAACCGGCGCGTGCTGGACGCGGATGTGCTGCACGCCTTGGCCGCGCTGCCCGAACTGTCGCCAAACTGGCGGGCGCTGTTCGAAAAGCGCGCCCAGGCCGGGCAGGTTGAAGATTGGACCCGCCGCCTGCAAGGCGATGTGGACGCCCCGACATCGCAGGAACGTTAAACATGAAAGTGTCCTTACCGACCACATCCGCCCTGGCCCGGGCACTTTGCTGCGCGGCGCTTGCCGTGCCTGCTTTCGGCGCCCAGGCGGCCGACCCTTACGCCGCCTGCCTGTCGCAGCTGCGCGGCCCCGCGCAGAAAGCGGGCGTGTCCGCCGCCACCTTCGACACCCATACGGCGGGCTTGTCGCCCGACATGGCGGTCATCGATCTGCTGGATGCACAGCCCGAATTCAAGACGCCCATCTGGGACTACATGGCGGGCCTGGTGGATGACGAGCGCGTGGCGGACGGGCAGGCGGGCATGGCGCGCTGGCAGGCTGACCTGGCGCGTGCGGCGTCGCGCTACCAGGTAGACCCAGCCACCATCGCGGCGGTCTGGGGTGTGGAGAGCAACTTCGGCCGTACGCTGGGCGGGCGCCCCTTGTTGACGTCCCTGTCCACGCTGTCGTGCTTTGGCCGGCGGCAAGCGTATTTCCGAGGCGAGTTTTTTTCGACGCTGAAAATCATCCAGGACGAACACATCGCGCCGGAGCGCCTGGTGGGTTCGTGGGCCGGCGCATTTGGTCAAACGCAGTTCATGCCGTCGACCTATCTGCGGCTGGCCGTGGATTTTGATGGCGACGGCCGCCGCGACCTGGTCGACAGCGTGCCCGACGCACTGGCCTCAACCGCCAACTTCCTGAAACGCGCCGGCTGGAATCCGCAATTGGTCTGGGGCTATGAAGTCCGCCTGCCCGCCGCGCTGGATACGGCCGGGGCGGGGCGCAAGAACAAACGGGCAATGTCCGCGTGGGCAAAACAAGGCGTGACCCGCGCGGACGGGCAAGCGCTGCCCGCGGGCGATACGCCCGTCGGCCTGCTGCTGCCGGCCGGCAGGAAAGGCCCCGCGTTTCTCGTAACTCGCAATTTCGATGCGCTGTATTCGTACAACGCGGCCGAAAGCTATGCCCTGGCCATCGCCCATCTGTCGGACCGCTTGCGCGGCGGCGGCCCGCTGCTGCAAGCCTGGCCCACCGACGACCCGGGGCTGTCGCGGGCGGAACGCCGCGAACTGCAACGCTTGTTGATCGCCAAGGGCTATGACGTGGGCGAACCCGATGGGATGGTGGGCACCCGCACGCGTCAGGCCTTGCAAGCCGCCCAACGTGAACTGGGGCTGCCCGCCGACGGGCGCGCGGGCCAGAAAGCGCTACGGGCGCTGCGGGCGTCACAGGCATCCCAGGCGCCCACTCTGCCGCGTTGATCCCGCCCAGCGGCCCGATTTACAAGTTTTGCAAAGATCCGGCCTCGGGTAACCGCCTTGACATGCCGCGCGCCGGTCCCGGCCCTATACTGGTTTTCCCACTTTTCAGGAGCACCGCGATGAGCTTGTTGGATACCTTGGCCTCGATGGCCGGCGGCGGTCAGCAAGGAGGCTCGGCATCGCTGCTGCCGGCGCTGATCGAACAATTGAACAAATATCCGGGTGGTCTTACTGGCCTGATCGCCAGCTTTCAGAAGGGCGGCTTGAGCGAAATCGTGGCGTCTTGGGTGGGCACGGGGCAGAACCTGCCCGTCAGTCCCGACCAGCTGGGCGCCGTGCTGGACCCGGGCGTCGTCAACGAACTGGCCGCCAAGACCGGGCAGGACACCGATTCGGTGCTGGGCTCGCTGTCGTCGCTGTTGCCGCAACTGGTGGACAAGGCCACGCCGCAAGGCGAGGTCCAGCCTGGCCAGGATTTCAACCCGACCGATCTGCTGGCCTCGTTGTCCGGCATGTTCGGCAATCGGGGCTGACCCGGCGGGACGGGCTTACCCCTGATACGTCAACCGCTTTCCTCTCCCACCCGCCGGCGCCTGTTGCAGGCGCTGGCCGTGGGCGCGCTGGCGCCCTTGGCCGCCTGTGCGCCACCCCTGTCCTTGAACGCCACGTTTCTGCAACTGTGGCGCAGCCATCTGGATTTGACGCCTGAAGACTGGCGCGTGCGGCTGTCCGCCTATCGGCGCCTGGGATGCCGCGAGATCTTCCTGCAATGGGTCGGCCTGGAAGGCGGACGCCCTGACGACTGGATGGCGTCCGATGCCACGCTGCGCATGATTTTCGACGAGGCCGAACACCAGGGCCTGGGCGTGCATGTGGGCCTGCCTTACGACCAACGCTGGTGGGAGATGCTGGGCAACGCCAACCCGCGGGCATTGGCAGCCTACCTGGACCACACCCGCACGCGCGGCGTGGCCTACATGCAGGCCGCGCCCTGGCCCAAGCGCAGGTCGTTTCGTGGGTGGTACCTGCCCTACGAGTTGGAACAATACAACTGGGCCTCTGCCGCGCGGCAAGCGTTGCTGATGCCGTGGCTGGACGCCTTGTCGCGCGCGGCGCAGGACACCAGCCGGGGGCGCCCGCCCTGTATTTCCACCTACCATTCCCGCCTGCCCACCGACGGTTCGCTGATGAACCTGTGGAGCGCCATCCTGGACCAGGTGGCGATTCATCCCATGATCCAGGATGGCGTGGGCGTGTCCGGCCTGGCCAACTACCAGGCGCTTGCGCCGCTGCATGACATGCTGCTGGCGCGCCGCGCATCGTTCGATCTGGTCCTGGAACTGTTCGAAGAACTGCCCTCGGGCAGCACCGACGGCTCGACCTTCAAGGCACGCTCGGCGGACTTCGATCGCGTCAAGCAACAGTGGGAAGTCGCGCGTGGCTATGGCGCCAAGCGGGTGGTGGCGTTTGCGATTGACCCCTGGGTCATCGACAACACGCCCGAGGCGCGGGCGCTGATGCGCGCCTGGCTGGACGCGCGCGTCTAGTACGACAGCGTCAGGTTGATGAACAGCCCGCGCGCCCGGTCGGCCGCGCCCCCGCCGATGTTGAAACGGTACTGCGTGGTCAGGTCCAGATAGGATCGTGGCGCGTTGTAGTGGTCTTCACGGAACCAGTAACGCACGTTGAAGCCGGGGCCCGCGCCCAGTGACCATGACGAGCCATTGCCTTGTTGGTCGATGGAATATGAATCGCCTTGGATGTTGAAGGAGGCGCGGTTCTTGTTCCACAGCCAGTCGGCGCCCACGACCGCATACGGAAAGAACACCAGCCGGTCGCTGATGGCATCCATCCGATAGCTGCGGCCCACTCGCAATTCACCGGCGCCAAACGCCTGGTCGCGTTTCATGCGGCCCGAGACCTTGTCGCCGTCTTCGCCGGTGGCGTTGTCACGCAGCCAGAATTTTGCGGGCATGTCCTGCCAGGAATAGCCGCCCTGCAAATAGCCTTCCATCGTGAACCAGTCGGGGCGGTCGATGCGCAGGTTCGTGCCTTCGTACAAGCCATAGGTGATGTAGGCCAGCCACGCGCCGTTGTCCGCCGTGGTCTGGTAGTGGGGCGATTGATTCGTCTGATTCAGCGCGCAACGCAGGGCCGCCGGTGCGGGGCTGAACGTGCCCTGGCGCGTGGCGGTGCCCAGGTTGAACTGCCGTTCGATGCCGAACGTCAGGCCCACCTCGGTGGATGGCGTGAAGCGCATGCCCAGCGACCCGACCGTCGTGGGCAAGCCCGCGATGCCTTCGTTGCGGGTCTCTGCGACATCGATGCTGCCCCCGCATGGGTCGGCGACGGTCTGGCCCGTAGTCTTGCCGCCTTTGTCATACAAAGTGTTGGAAAAGCGGCCATACAACTCGAAGGTCTGTGTGGCCGAATTCAGGAAGTCAGCCGGGCGCCAGAAGATCTCGGCCGTGCTGAAGACGGCGTCGCCAGGCACCGTGATTGCCGCGCCGCCCAGCCCGGAGGACGCCGGCCGTGCGCCGCGATAGCCGGCGGACACATAGCCGCCCCATTCGCGCGACAACTCGGCAACGCCGCTGCGCGTGTCGAAGCGCTGCTGCGGTGTCAGTTCCAGTTTGCCGGCATCGGCTTCATCGATAGCGTGCTTTAAATCCGCCACCGCGCCGCGCTTGTCGCCCGCGCCGGCGCGCGCATAACCTTCGTCCAGGATCACCGTGGGCGGCGCCTTGCCGGTGGCGCGCGCGGCCTGGAAGTCTTGCAATGCCAGGGCCGGCTGCTTCATACGTTGGCGCAAGTAGCCGCGCTGCATCAGCAGCGTGGGGTCGTTGGGTTGCGCCACCAGCGCGTCGGTCATGCGTTGATGGGCCTCGGCCAGCTGTGCGCCTTTGCCGGCCGCAAGCGTGGTGGTCAACAGCCGCTGGTATTCCGGGTTGGCCGGGTCTTGCTCGACGGCCAGGCGGGCCTGAGCGATGGCTTCGGCATAATCTTCGCGCGCATAGGCGGCATAGGCCCGCGCGGCGGGGCCGCCGCTGCCGACCGCGTCGGACGGCAGCAGTTCGCAGTAGGCGCCGGGCGATGTGTTGCGGCAGTCCTGGACAGGCGCGGGGTAATTGGCCAGCGTCAGCGTGGCGGGCACGGCGGGCCGGGAACGCGCACGTTTTATCCGCGCATCGGCGGCGTTGTCCTGGTTGCCCAATGGCGTCATCAAAGCCAGCGCGCGGGCATTTTCGCCGCCGGCCAATGCGGCATCGGCGGCCAGCAGCCGGACGTTGCGGCGCTGGGCTTCGGTTAATTGTCCTTGCTTGAGCGCCGCGTCAAAGTCCGCGTTCGCCAGATCGGTCTTGCCTTGGCGCTGGCGCAGGTAGCCGCGCATGACCAGTGCCGTGGTGTTGCCGCTGCGCGCGCGGGGGGCGGGGGTGGCTTCGGCGCCGACGGTGGCGTTGGTGACCCCGGTGGCGTTGGTGACACCGGTGACGCCAGTGACGCCGGGGGCTTCGGCGCCTGCGGTGGCGTTGATGGCGTCGGTGGCGGCCGCTTCGGCTTCGGCCAGGCGGTCGCTTTGCATCAGCGCCGTTATCAGCAGCATGCGATAGCTGGCGGTGTTGGGTGACGCCGCCACGGCCTGGCGCGCCAACGGCACGGCATCATCCACACGGTTGTTGCTTAATGCCTGGTAGGCGGCGTCGGCCTGTTTGGCGGCCATGCGCGCTGCCATCGTCTGGCGCCGAGCAGCCAGATCCTTTTTGTTCGGAGCGCCCAGCGCAATTGCGCGGTCGATGGCGGCGTCGGCCTGGGCGTATTGGTTCTGCGCTTCCAACGCGTCCAGCCACAGCATGGCCCAGGCGCCTTGCTTGGGGTCGATGCGAAATGCGCGCTCGGCGCCGCTTGCGGCAGCGGCATAGTCGCCGCGCTTGTAGTCGGCGTAGGCGCGTGTGGCGATGGGATAGCCGCGACGGTAGGCCGAGGCGGCGGGGGATGCGGCAGGCGATGCAGAGGCCGATGCAGCGGCCGATGCGGAGCCGGGCGCGGTGGCGGCAGCAGTACCGGGCCCCGGCCCTGGCCCAGGCACGGTCGCCGGGGCGGGCGTGGAAGCCGAGGCGGCTGGCGGTGCCGCGCGCAGATTGGCGCGGGCCTGCCGTAACGCTGGCGTATCGATGCCTTCCTTGATGGCGTCGGCGGCGGCCTGGTCGGCTTCTTTCAGCTTGCCTTGTTTTTGCAGCGCGTAGATTCGCAGCAGGTGCAAGCGTTCCACGTCCGGGCGCAGCACAATGGCCGATGCGGCCTGCCGCGCAGCCAGCTCATAGTTGCCGGCATCGAAATTCTTGTAAGCCTCTTCGGCGAACCGAAACGCGGCGCCTTCCAGCGGCGCTTCCGTTTTCGCGGTGGCGGGCGTGGCGCTTTGCGCGCTGGCTGGCGGCGCAACCCCCATGCCGGCCAGGGCGGCGGACAGAATCAGCGAACGGGTCAACGGTGTCATGTCGGCGCGGGTTTGTCTTTGGAGTGCGGCGGTGTGGTCGCCTGTCCTGATTGTTGAAAGTCGATGGCTTCGCTTAGCGTGCCTTCGTCCAACCAGCCTTGCTCGGTCAGGATCTGTCCCAACGGCTTTTTTTCGCGCGCCTGGATCTCAAGCGCGCGCGCCAGCGTGTCCTGGTCAATGGCCTGCCAGGACAACAACAATTCGCCAAGCCGCTGGCGTTGCTGCGATAACTGGTCCGTGCTGGGGAAGTCGTGCATGGTCTTGTCCCATGCCAGTCGCTTGCCCGTAATCAGGTGTGCGATGAACAGGCGCCATGCGCGCGCCGCGGCCATGGCGTTGATGAAGTTGCCCACGATCATGCGGGGAATCGACAGCACCGCGTGTTCCCAGCCATACATGCGCCCGACGAAGTACGCGCGCTGCACAACGCGAAGCAGCAGCGCCACGGCGTTGAGCCACATCAAAATCACCAACCATCCTCCGGGCCGGAAATACGACGGGTAGTACACCTTCCACCATCCAAATTTATCGGCCAGGAAGAACACGAAGAAGTTCGCCAGCAACACGTAGGCCAGGATGGCGATAAAGGACGTCACCAGACCCTTGCGGTCCCGAAACAGCAAGTACCGATTGGCCAGGGACCCGGTCCAGCCCACCTGTTGCCACCCCTGCAAACCGATGCCCAATGTCCAGCGCGCCTTTTGCCGGTACGCGGTGCGAAACGTGTTCGGAAAATACTCACGCACGCCCAGCGGCATGCGGATCGTGGAAACTCTTTCTGGCCCCAGGCCGAACCACGAGCGGCGGCGCGTGACGTATTCCACTTCGAACTTGCCGAAGATCTGCTTCATGCCGCGCTGCGCCAACCGCGCCCCGATGTCGTAGTCCTCCGTCAGCGTGTCGGTATTGAACGGCTGGTTGTTGGTTTCGGCCGCCAGCTCCTCCAGCGCGCGTCGCGAGAAGCAGGTGCCCACGCCGGCGGACGGCACCATCTTCGACAAGCTCTCGCGCACCACGAGGTCCTTGGTGTGCCATTCGGCGAATTCGTCCATGTAGGTGCCGGCCACCAGCTCGTGCCAGTGACGTTCCAGCGACGTGACCGGCAGCTGGATGAAGTCGATGCGCGGTAGCAGATAGTTGTAGTACTTGAGCTCCAGCGGATGCAGCACGTCTTCGCTGTCGTGCAGGATGACGCCGGCAAATGGCACCGGCTGCTTCGCGTTCTGCGCGAAGATGGCCTGCACGATCCAGTTCAGGCAATCGGCCTTGCAGGTAGGCCCGTCGTGCGGCACTTCGACGCGGATCAGCTTGCGGTAACGCCGCCGCATCCGCTCGACTTCGTCGATGGTGCGCTGGTCGTTCTGGTAGGTGCCCGCGAAGATCATGTAGTCCTTGTATTCCAGCGTGGACACCATGGTTTCAAGCATCGACGAGATCACGTCGTACTCCAGCCAGGCAGGCACCATGATTGCCAGCGGCTGTTCGGGCTTGGCGCGCAACGCCTCGGCGGACAGCGCGGTGTAGCGTCGCTTGACGGTCAGCGAACGGCGCAGCTCGCGCAGCCAGAACCAGGCGTCGATGAACAGATCATCCAGGCTGGACAGCAGGATGATGACCCCCACGACGGCGGTCACCACTTCCAGCCCGCGGTAATAGTCCGCGATGAAATACGGCCAATAAAGCGTAGACATGGCGGTGTCCGGCTTACGGGTTGCCGCGGTTCTTCTTGCGGCCCACGCGCCGCGCCACGATCAGGATCAATATCAGGACCAGCAGCGCTACGCTGATCGCCGGCACGCTCCAGGCGATGTAGCGGCGCCATTCGAAGAACGCGCTGCCTCCGGGGCCCGCGGGGTTGCTGGCTTGCGGGTTGGCGCTGTCTATCCAAGCAATCGGTCCGTTGACGCCGACGACGGCCACGTTGCCGCGGTTCAGCACGAAAGGCGCGTCCAGCATGCCCGGGTGTTGGCCCACGGTGTGCCAAAGCACACCGTCCTGGCCATTGCCGCGCACCACTTCGGCGGTGCTCAGGTGGTCCAGCCCGGAGATGTCCAGCCAGCTTGCGTTGCGGCCATCCACCTTCAATTGCTTGCGGTCGGTGACCTGGACCATGGGCTTGGCGCCGTCCACCGGCACTTCCATGGCCAGGAAGGCGCGGGCCGGCTTGAACGGCTGGCCTGCCGGCGCCACCGATAATTCCGCGCGCGTGGGCGACACGCCGCTTGCCGAAGCGATGCCGATCACCCGCTTGATGTTGTCTGGCGCGTCGGCCAGGTAGCTGTCCGGAATGATCACTTGCGGGTTGCCGGCCATCAGCGGCAACAGCCCCACAAAGGTGCCGTCCGGCTGCGGCTTGCCGGGCTTTACGTAGCTGGTGGGCAGCACGTTTACCGGGTAGCCCTGGGGAATTTCGTTGCAGTCGACCGATACGGGCTGGCGTTGGAACTGGACGCGCAGCGCATTGGTCACCCCCAGGGCATAGCCGGGCACGCGCGCCGTCAGGCGCTCGGGTTTGCCGTCGGCATCCATCTGCCGGGCGGCCAGCAAGATGCCGTTCCAGAACACCGATGCCACGGGCCGCGTCGACGATGCGCCGGGGGCCGCCGCCAGGTCCAGCACAAGCTCGTCGGGCATCAGGCCGTCCGAGGACACGGTCCCCAGCGGGAAAGTGGTGGTCCAGTCGCCACGCGCCACGACGTCGAAGCTGGTCGCCGATCCGCCCAGCGTGGTCAGGCGCACGGCGCCGTCGTCGGAAGCCTGCGGCGAGGTGGCCGTTTTGACGTTGACCTGCCGTGTGACCAGGATGCGGCGCCATGCGCTGTCGAACGCGCCCGCCGCTTGCGCGCCGGCATCCGCCGCCACGGCGATGACGGCCTGCCGGCCCAGCGGCAGCAAACGGATATCGCCCGAGGGCAGGTCGGTGCCTGCCAGCGGCATGCGCGCCTGGCGCCAGGTCTTGAAGGCGGCGGCCGCATCGGTGTCGCCGGCAAGCTGCGCGGCCAGCGCATCCAGCGCTTCGTTATAGCGGCCCCGCAGCGCGGCGTCGGCAATCACGACGTCGCCGCTGACGGCGGGGGCGCCCAACACCAGCAGCGCGCCGATTTCCGCCGGGCCGGCCAGTTTGTGCGCAGGCTTGTTGGCAACGGCGGCAAATGCCGCAACCTGTTCCAGCCCCGCCGGTGCTTGCAAGCCCCGCGTATCGACCTCGTCGCCTACCGATGGGAACGCACGAACCGCGACGCGCTTGCCCGACCTTTCCAACGCCACCCCCAGGCGCCAGGCGCTGTCGAAGGCCTGCTGGTCCAGCTTGGCGCCCGCCACCATCAGCACTGGCTTGCCGGGCAGCGTGCCCCACGCGTCGTCCAGATTGCCGATGGCCGAGGCGTCGTAGCGATAGCTCAGGTGCGTTTGCGGTGAAATGACCAGCGCATTGGCGGTGGCGCGGTTGCTTTCGCAGTGGCGCAGCGCGATCTCAGATTGCCAGTCCACGCCCAGGCGCAAGAAGCCGGACTCGCGGTTGCGGTTATCAACGTTCAGGCTGCGTGTGACCGACCCGTCGCCATCGGCGATGCGCTCCGCCGTTTGCGGCACGCCGTCCAGCCACAGCACCAAGGTGGTCCGGCCGGCCTCGCCCTTGGCATATCTGGCATCAAACGTCAGTGTGGCGTCCGAGATCGGCACGCCGCGCGGCACGGGCAGATAGAACTCCTGGCGTGCATCGCTGTTGCTCAGCACGACGGGGTCCTTGACGCCCAGGTCCAGCAAGGTGGTGTCGCGCGTGATCCAGCCGTCGCCCTGCAAGCGCCGCAACGCATCGCCGGCCGGGCTGGCCAGGCTGCTTAGCGGCATGGCCAACCCCGCCATCATCAAGGCATGGCAAAGGACTCGGGCAACGGGGACGGGCAGGGCGCTGGGGTGCATTGGGGGCTCCGGGGCGGAATGCGTCGCGAATAAGGTCGGGCCGATTAAGGCAACGGCTCGGGATGGCTGATCGGGCTTCTGTTCAGGGCTATTGATCGGGGCTATGGATCGGGGCAGGGGCGTTACGTCAGGGCAAGGGCGCGTTGGCGTCCCGGTACGGATCGAACTCGGAAACCTCCCGCCCGCATAGCGCGTCCACGATGCGCTGGCTGGCGCGGCCGTCGCCGTAGGGGTTGATGCGCCGTGAGAACGAGGCGTGCTGGTCGGCGTCGTCCAGCAGCCGGTTGACCTGGGTCACGATCCGCCGCGTGTCGGTGCCCACCAGGGCCACCGTGCCGGCTTCCACGGCCTCGGGGCGCTCGGTCACGTCACGCATCACCAGGACCGGCTTGCCCAGATAGGGCGCCTCTTCCTGCACGCCACCCGAATCCGTCAGGATGAGATGGGCGCGCTGCATGAACCACACGAAATCCAGGTAATCCAGGGGATCGATCAGATGGACATGCGACAGCCCGGCCAGGTCCGTCATGACCACATTGCGCACCTGCGGGTTCAGATGCACCGGGTACACAATCTGCAAATCATTGCGGCGCGCCAGTTCCGCCAGCGCCGCGCAAATGTTCTTGAAGCCGCCGCCGAAACTCTCGCGTCGATGGCCGGTGACCAGCAGCAGGCGCCGCTTGGGGTCCAACCAGTCGTAGCGCGCGTCCAGACCTTGTGCGAGCGGCCCGGCCGGGTCCAGCTTGGCGCAGGTCATCGCCAGGGCGTCGATCACGGTGTTGCCCGTTACGGTGATTTTTCCGGCAAGGTTTTCGCGCATCAGGTTGGCGCGCGATTGCGCCGTGGGGGCAAACAACCAATCGCCCACGGCATCGACGACGCGCCGGTTCATCTCTTCCGGGAACGGCATCGCCAGATTGCCGGTGCGCAAACCGGCTTCGACGTGGCCGATGCGCACGCGCCGGTGGAAAGATGCCAGCGCACACGCCGACGCAGTGCTGGTGTCGCCGTGCACCAGTACGCAGTCGGGCTGCTCCGCGTCCAGTACCCTGTCCACGCTTGCGATCAGCCGCGCATACAGGCCGTTGAGCGTTTGGTTGGGGACCATGACGTCCAGGTCGTGCTGGGCGCGCAGGTCAAACAGCGCCAGGACCTGGTCCAACATCTCGCGGTGCTGGCCGGTCACGCAAACCACGCTCTGTATCTGTGGCTCTTTGCCAAGCGCGGTGACCAGCGGTGCCATCTTGATCGCTTCGGGACGGGTCCCAAAGATGGATAGGACTTTCATCACAAGATGACCCTCCCCAGAGCGTGGTGGCGTCCATTATGTCGTGAAAGTATTCGTAATATGTGACGGATTATGTCTGTAACTGCAATATTCCGAGACGCAGGGGACGACGACCGCGAGGTGTCATGGCCCGTTCTTAAGACGCAAAAAAGCCAACTTTGTGAGCTGGCGAGGAAGGGTTTGCTGCGGGGCGGCGCTACGGCTGCGCGTCGTCGGCCCGGTAACGCAGCGCTTCGATCACGAGCGCCAGCGCAGGCGAGATCTGGCGTCGGCTGGCGTAGTAGAGGTGGTAGCCGGGAAATTGGGGCCACCAATCCTCAAGCACCGGGATCAGGCGGCCGCTGTCGATATGCGGCTTCATCAAGTCAAACGGAACGTACGCCAGGCCCAGACCGTCCAGCGCCGCTTGCAGCATCAGGAAGGTGTTGTTGAACACGGTCTGGCCATCAACGCGGACATTCAAAGCCTGCCCATTCTTTTCAAAATCCCAGGCATACAGGCCGCCATGGGTGGGAAGGCGCAAGTTCACGCAGCGATGCTCGGTCAGCTCATGCGGTGTGGTCGGCAGCGGCTTGCCCGCCAGATACTCCGGAGATCCCGCTACAGCCATGCGCAGTTCGGGCGCGATGCGTACCGCGATCATGTCCTTATCCACCCGGTTGCCCACGCGCACGCCCGCATCAAAACGATGCGCGGCAATATCCGTGAACGCGTAATCCACGCTGAACTCGATCTGGATGTCGGGATATTGCTTCAGCAAGGGCGCCAACCGTGGCCAAAGCACCGTGGCGATGGCGTGGTCGTGCGCCGTGATGCGCACCGTGCCGGCTGGTTTGTCACGCATCGCGCTCAGCGAAGCCAGTTCCTGCTCGATCTCGCCAAGCCTGGGCGCCAGCACGTCCAGCAGCCGCTTGCCGGCCTCGGTGGTGGAAACGCTGCGGGTGGTGCGCGTCAATAGGCGCACGCCCAGGCGCGCTTCCAGGGCAAGCATGGCATGGCTGAGCGCAGAGCGCGACACGCCCAGTTGCGCAGCCGCCCGGGTAAAGCTGCGTTCGCGAGCCACGGCCACGAAAGCTTGCAGGTCGTTCAGGTTTTCTTTCGCCATTGGTGAATTTTGTACACCGGTGTGTGCGTATTTTGCAGTCTTCTCAGCTAATGGTTCGGATCATACAGTGTGAAAAAGCGATCGGCGCAACGGCATTGCGCCGCCTTTCCAACACAGAACAGGACCCATCCATGAACACGCTTTGTAAAACAGCCATCTGTCTGGCGGCGCTGCACACGGGTTCCGCGGGTTCCGCGGGCCCTGCGAGCGGCGCGGGCCCCGCCGAAGCGCTCGAATCCAAGCCGGCCAAAGGCAGCCAACAGCTAACGCGCGCGGGCAGTCAGCCTTCGATGGCCGGACCCGAGGATTACTTCACCGGACCTGTGCGGGTGGATCCGGTCTGGCCGGCCGACGCGCACATCAACGCGTCGGGGGGCTTGGTCACCTTCGAGCCCGGTTCGCGTTCCGCCTGGCATACGCACCCCGCGGGCCAACGCCTGGTCGTGGTGTCGGGCGTGGGCCTCACTCAGGAATGGGGCGGCCCCGTGCAGGAGATACGCCCAGGCGACGTGGTCTGGTGCCCGCCCAATGTCAAGCACTGGCACGGCGCGGCGCCCCACACCGCGATGACCCACCTTGCGGTCACCGGCACGGCTCAAGGCAAGAACGTGACCTGGATGGAAAAAGTCAGCGATGAACAATATAACGCGCGCTAAATCCGCCGCTACGCGGGGTTATGGCCGCGCATTGGCGATGAGCCTGAGCCTGGCTTGCACGGGCGTCCAGGCTGCTCCGCCCACCCCGACCGCGCCGCCCACCCCGACCGCCCGGTCCGCCGCGAATCCACAGGAGTCCCCACCCATGTCCCCCGCACAAACCGCGTCTTCGCTTACCGACCAGACGCTTTCTATCCGTCAACAAGCGATTGTGCCGATTGCGGCTTTTGCAGCCGCCGGCGACCTGGGCAAGCTGAACGCCGCTTTAAATCAAGGCTTGGATGCCGGCATGACGCTTAGCGACGCCAAGGAAGTGCTGGTGCAGCTTTACGCGTACGCCGGATTCCCGCGCAGCCTGAACGCCCTGGGCGAGTTGATGAAAGTGCAACAGGCGCGCAAGCAGCGCGGCATCAACGACGCACCCGGCACCGAACCCAGCCGTCCCATCCCGAAAGGCGACGCCTTGCTTGCGGCGGGCACCGCCAATCAAACCAAGCTGTCGGGCGGGGAGGTGGCGGGGCCGCTGTTCGACTTCGCACCCGTCGCCAACGAATACCTGCGTGCGCATCTGTTCGGCGATATTTTTGAACGCGACAATCTGGATTGGCAAAGCCGGGAGCTCGCCACGGTGGCAATGCTGTCGGCACTGCCGGGCACTGAACCGCAGTTACAGGCGCACATGCGCATCAGCATGAATGTGGGCATTACCGAGGGCCAGCTTCGTCACCTTGGGCAGATTCTGGATGAACGCGCGGATCCCGCGTATGCGCAGCGGGCCCGTGCAGCGCTGGACCGCCATTTAGCGACGAAGGCGGCGGGCTGATCGGCCAAACCGTTTCGGAAATCCCAGAAGAAAAAGCCGCTCGACGATATGTCGAGCGGCTTTTTGCGTCTAGCGGTCAGTGCCGGTCAGTAATGTGCCTTTCGGCAAAAACGTTATTCCTGAAAATCAAAATGTCGAAAATCAGAAAAACCGGCATCAAGGGTATTTGGTGGAGCCGGGGGGAATTGAACCCCCGTCCGCAAGCCCTCTGCAATCAGTTCTACATGCGTAGTCGATTTATTTAGTTTTAACTTTGGACTTAGCCAACCGACAGGCCGGACCAAAGCGATTCACGTAATTTAAATCTGAGCCGTGTGACCCCAGCGCAGACCGATTCCTTGTGAATGTCGCTGCTGCGGTTCGAGGGTTACCCCCCTAGGAAGTTGCCTTCCTCCGCCTGACCCAAGGACAGATCAGTGCAGCGGCTCACCGCTTAAGCGGCGAGAGCGAAACGCTCGTCGTTGGCGTTTGTAGTGTTTCCAGTGGTTTAACGAGCGAACTGGTGCTCGGCATGCCCTGAGTTGTTTCGCGACCCACGTCGAATCCGGATCGGCCCCAAGAACTTTCTATTGTACTGGTAAATGCCATAGCCTGCTGTACTGTCCGCATGCCCGCCAAACAAGGCGTGGCGTGGGGGCGACAGCGGTTTCGGCCCGTGTCTAACTCGGCTTAGACGGCGTTTGCGCACGCAGGTTCCGCGGGCGCGCGGCCGCGTGAAGCCGCCATCAGCGCCAGCGCCAAACCCACGGAAACCGCCACGATCAGCGCGGCCGCCCAGCCCAACGATGCCAGCCCATAGTTATCGATGACATGGCCGCCCACCACGGCGCCCAGCCCGATGCCGATATTGGCGCCCGAAATATTCAGCGACGCGGCAAAGGCCGGCGCCTGCGGAGCCGCCTTCATCAGCCGGACGTGGCACACAATGAACAGCGCCGCCTGGGCGATACCCCAGAGCCCCAGGGCCACCGCCAGCAAACCGTGCGATTGCATCACCGGCGCGACGAACACCAGCCCGGCCGCCATCATGGAAGAAAACAGCGCCGTTGCGGCCAGGGGGCTGCGGTCCACCATGCGGCCGCCCAGCGTGTTGCCGATCAAGCCCACGGCGCCAAACGCCATCATTGTCCAGCCCACGATCTGGCCGTTGAACCCTGCCAGCCGCTCAAGCATATCGGCCAAATAGGTGTAGGCCGTGAACATGCCGGTAAACACCAGCAGCGACAGCACAACATGGCCCAGCACGATCGGGTCGCGCAGGATGCGTAGCTGTGTCACCAGCTTGACGCTGTCGGCGCGGATACGGGTGCTGGGAAAGGTCAGCAGCAGCAGCAGGGCTTTGGCGAACGCCACGCCGGACAGCACCCAGAACGCGGCACGCCAACCGAAAGCGTCCGATATCAGCACGCCGATCGGGATGCCGAACACGGTGGCCGCCACGATGCCGAAGGCGACCAGCGAGATGGCTCGGCCGGCACGCGCGGGGCCCACCAGTTCAACGGCGGTGGCGCTGGCCAGCGACCAGAATACGGGCAAAGCCAAGGCCGGCACGAAGCGGGCCACGGCCATGACCCAGATGTTTGGCGCCATGGCGGCTACGGCGTTTGACACGCCGAACAACGCCAAGACGCCGATAAACAGGCGTTTGCGCTCTACGTTGGCCATCAAGGCCGTCAATAAGGGACCCGTGGCGGCAACCGTGAAAGCAAACAGCGTGACCAGCAGGCCTGCCTGTGAAACGGTCACATTCAGATCGCGGGCCAGGCCGGGCAAGAGGCCGACGATCAGGAATTCGGTGGTCAGGATGGTGAAACCGGCGGCGGAAAGTAGCAGGATGGGCAAAAGCATAGGCATTCCTCTAGCGCGATGCCGACTGGCGGCGCGCGGGGGCAGGGCGTTGTGGTCGAAAAGGTCGGGTATGCGCCGCGGAATTAGCGTGGCGCGCTGCTGGCGGCGCTATGTCCGCCTGCGGAAGGGCGTGTGCGGTAAAGCGTGTGCGGTAAAGCGTGTGCGGTGATGCGTGTGCGGTGAAGGAAGCGGGGCGGATAAAACCGCAGTCCTGCGCCGGCAAAGGCCGAGTCGGTTATCGGGAAGTTCCTGATTGCCGGGGATGGTTCACACTTTAAGGGAGTTCGAAATCGGGATAAAGCAGGCACGCGCGGAAAGATTGTTCGCCCCGATCAACTAATACCAGCGCTAATACCAGCGCTAATACCAGCGCTATTACCAGCGCAGCCCCGGGCCGGACAGGACGCTTGGGATGATCAGCGCGAGCAGGGCGACCGGGAGGCGGCGCGTAAGGGGGATGAATCAGGCAGGCTGAGGGAGAGGCTGAAGGAAGAGGCTGAAGGAAGAGGCCGATGTGGACAGGCCGATGGGGACAGGCCGATGGGGACAGGCCGGCCGAGACAGGCCGATTGGGGGACGCCGATCGGGACAGGCCGATTGGGACAGGCCGATCGGGACAGGCCGATCGAGTGAGGCCGGTCGTGAAAGGCGGCGGACCCTGGGTCCGCCACCAGCCCGCTTCAGCGCACGTCGCTGGGCAGCAACGGTTGGATGGCGGCCCAGAGCTCTTCCGGGGTATTGGCGCAGGTTTCGGCCTGCCAGCTGATGATGTCGTCGTCTTCGCCCACGTACCCGTACGCGGCTGCCACGGCGGGCATGCCCGCGGCGTGCGCTGCCTGAATATCGCGAAGGTCGTCGCCCACGTAGACGCAGCGGTCCGTGGCAAACCCGGCTTCACGAGCCGCATGTTGCAGGGGCAGCGGGTGCGGCTTGGCGTGGGCGGTGGTGTCGCCGCAGACCAGCACGGCGCTGTCGCGGGTCAGATCCAGGAACTCGACGATGGGCAGCGTCAGATACGTCACTTTATTGGTGACGATGCCCCACGACAGGCCGCGTTCGCGAATATTCGCCAGCAATTGCTCGATGCCGGGAAACAGCTTGCTGTGCACCGTGGAGCTGGCTGCGTAGTCTTCCAGGAACTGGAGGCGGGTCGGCTCGTAATCCGGATGGCCGGGCGCCAGGTCCAGCGCCACGCGAAGCAGGCCACGCGCGCCTTGCGACGCTACCGGACGCAAGGCTTCATACGGCATGGGCTCCAGGCCGCGACGCGTGCGCTGCTGGTTGGCGGCGGCGGCCAGGTCGGGGGCGGTGTCGGCCAGGGTGCCGTCGAAATCAAACAGGATCAGGGCGCTCATTTGCGGGTAGCCATCAGGTAGTTGACCGAGGTGTCGGACGACAGCGAGTAGATCTGTGTAATCGGGTTGTATTCCATGCCCCGCATGCTGACCGGCTCAAGCTGGGCGGCGCGGGCGGCGGCGGACAGTTCGCTGGGCTTGATGAACTGGTCGTAGCTGTGCGTGCCGCGCGGCAGCAGTCGCAGAACATATTCGGCGCCAATGATAGCGAAGAGGAAGGCCTTGGCGTTGCGATTCAGTGTCGAAAAGAACACCCAGCCGCCCGGTTTGACCAGCGTTGAGCAGGCGCGCACGATGGACGCCGGGTCCGGCACGTGTTCCAGCATTTCCATGCAGGTGACCACGTCGTACTGGCCGGGCTGTTCGACAGCCAACTCTTCAACCGGCACATTGCGGTATTCCACCTTTACGCCCGATTCCAGTCCGTGCAAGCGAGCCACTTTAAGGGACTTGTCCGCCAGGTCGATACCCGTGACTTCCGCGCCGCCGCGCGCCATGGCTTCAGCCAGGATGCCTCCGCCGCAACCGACGTCCAGCACTTTCTTGCCCGCCAGGTTGCCCGCACATTCCTGAATCCATTCCAGCCGTAGCGGGTTGATGGCATGCAGCGGCTTGAACTCGCTTTCGGGATCCCACCAGCGGCTGGCCAGGGCGCTGAACTTGTCCAGTTCGGCTTGGTCGGCGTTGACGGCAGGGCGGTCGGAGTCGTGAATTTGCGTGGTCATGGGAAGGTCCAGCGAAAGGCGACGCTATATATATAGAGGGGCGGCTGACGCGCAAGGGCGAGGCAAGCCGCAGGCCATGGCACCAAGCTGGTGCATGACGGGCGAAAAAAAGGGCCTCGCTATGCGAGGCCCCTTATTGTAGCTAGTCCGGCAATTACTTGCGGCTACCCACGATTTCGATTTCAACGCGACGGTTTTGGGCGCGGCCCTCTTTCGTCTTGTTGGAAGCGATCGGGTTCGACTCGCCCTTACCTTCCGTGTAGATACGGTTGGGGTCGATACCCTTGCTGACCAGGTAGGTCTTGACCGAAGCGGCGCGGCGCTCGGACAGCTTCTGGTTGTAGGCGTCAGTACCGATCGAATCGGTGTGGCCAACAGCAATGATGGTTTCCAGCTCGATACCGCGAGCTTGCTGGGCGACTTGATCCAGCAGCTGACGACCTTCGGGCTTCAGGGTCGACTTGTCGAAGTCGAAGAACGTGTCAGCATTGAACACGACCTTTGCCGCCATCGGGGCCGGCTTCGCCTTCTGTTGTGCAACCGGGACACCGTCGCAACCGGGGATACCGGTGGCAGGGGTCCAGAAAGCATCGCGCCAGCACAGTTCGTTCGTACCGTTTTTCCAAACGTTACCGAACGGGTTGCGCCAGTTGTCCACGGTTTGCGCGGAAGCTACACCAGAGGCCGTGACGGCGGCGAAGGCGAGCGCCAGAGCGAATTTGGAGGGTTTGTTCATGTTTCTCCTCGTTGAGCTTGAAGCTGGATAAGTGACTCGCAGCGAACCCCCGCCGCATATCAGGAAAACGGGGCCAGTATAGCAACGCCAAGAGCTGGTTCAAAGGATTAGCTACTGGGTTTCCTGCGTGCTGGAAACAATCTTAAGGCATTTGGGCACCTTTGGCTTCCCTGGAGAGGCGCATTAATGCTGGATACGGCGTTTTCGGCGCTCGTTCGGTTTTCCATGTTGGTTTTTGACAACAGGGGCGGAGGGCGTGGCCCGGCGGTCCAAGGACCTGTCCGACCGGCCACCCGGGCCGACGCCTTGCGGCACACCGCAAGCAAGCCGGGCAAACGGGAACGGAATCGAATGATAGAATTTCCTGTTTACCCGGCCCGGGTTCCTCCTTACACGATTCTGTCGTTATATATATGGATTCCTTTGCCAAGGAGACGCTTCCGGTTTCGCTGGAAGAAGAGATGCGCCGCAGTTACCTCGATTACGCAATGAGCGTGATCGTTGGGCGGGCGCTACCGGATGTGCGGGATGGGCTCAAGCCCGTCCACCGGCGCGTGCTCTACGCGATGCATGAGCTGAACAACGATTGGAACCGCGCTTACAAGAAGTCGGCGCGTATCGTCGGGGACGTAATCGGTAAATACCACCCCCACGGTGACCAATCCGTGTACGACACCATCGTCCGCATGGCGCAGGATTTCTCCATGCGCTACATGCTTGTGGACGGCCAAGGTAACTTCGGCTCCATCGACGGCGATAACGCCGCAGCGATGCGGTACACCGAAATCCGCCTGGCGAAGATCGCCCACGAGCTGCTGGCCGACATCGACCAGGAGACGGTGGACTTCGGCCCCAACTATGACGGCAGCGAACAAGAACCGCTGCTGTTGCCTTCGCGCCTGCCCAACCTGCTGGTGAACGGCAGCTCTGGCATTGCCGTGGGCATGGCCACCAATATCCCGCCGCACAACTTGCAGGAAGTGGTCGACGGCTGCCTGTACTGCCTGCGCAATCCGGCCTGCACGGTCGATGAACTCATCGAGATCATCCCGGCGCCGGACTTCCCCACGGGCGGCATCATTTACGGCATGTCTGGCGTGCGCGAGGGTTATCGCACGGGTCGCGGTCGCGTCATCATGCGCGCCAAGACGCACTTCGAAGACATGGAAAAGGGCAACCGCCAAGCCATCGTCATCGACGCCATCCCCTACCAGGTCAACAAGAAGACGCTGCAGGAACGTATCGCCGAACTCGTCAACGACAAGAAGATCGAAGGCATCTCCGATATTCGCGACGAGTCCGACAAGGACGGCATGCGCCTGGTCATCGAGCTCAAGCGCGGTGAAGTGCCCGAGGTTGTGCTGAACAACCTGTACAAGAATACGCAGTTGCAAGACACCTTCGGGATGAACCTGGTGGCACTGGTCGATGGCCAGCCGCGCCTGCTCAACCTGAAGCAGATGATCGACTACTTCCTGCAGCATCGCCGCGAAGTGGTCACGCGCCGCACGGTGTTCCAGTTGCGCAAGGCTCGCGAACGCGGCCACGTGCTGGAAGGCCTGGCCGTTGCGCTGGCAAACATCGACGACTTCATCACGATCATCAAGGCCGCGCCGACGCCTCCCGTCGCGCGCCAGGAATTGATGGCCAAATCGTGGGATTCGTCGCTGGTTCGCGACATGCTCTCGCGCGCCGATGGCGACACGCCGGGAGGCCGCGCGGCCTTCCGTCCGGATGACCTGGGCGACGAGTTCGGTCTTCAAGGCGACGGCCTGTACCGTCTGAGCGACACGCAGGCTCAGGAAATCCTGAACATGCGCCTGCAACGCTTGACCGGGCTTGAGCAGGACAAGATCGTTGGCGAATACAAGGACATCATGTCCACCATCGCCGACCTGCTCGACATCCTGGCACGCCCCGAGCGCATCACGACCATCATCAGCGACGAGCTTCAGGCCATCAAGGCCGAATTCTCGACGAACACGAAGGATTCGCGCCGTTCGGAAATCGAACTGAATGCGACCGAGCTCGACACCGAAGACCTGATCACGCCGACCGACATGGTCGTGACCCTGTCGCACGGTGGCTACATCAAGAGCCAGCCGCTGTCCGAATACCGTTCGCAAAAGCGCGGTGGACGCGGCAAGCAAGCCACGGCGATGAAGGAAAACGACTGGATCGACCAGCTGTTCATCGCGAACACGCACGATTACCTCCTGTGCTTCTCGAACCGTGGCCGTGTGTACTGGCTGAAGGTCTGGGAAGTGCCGCAAGGCACGCGCAACTCGCGCGGCAAGCCGATCGTCAACATGTTCCCGCTGGCTGATGGCGAGAAGGTCACGGTGGTGCTGCCGGTCAAGGAATTCAGCGAAGATCACTACGTCTTCATGGCGACCTCGCGCGGTACGGTCAAGAAGACCCCGCTGTCCGACTTCTCCAACCCGCGCAAGGCCGGCATCATTGCCGTGGACCTTGACGACGGCGACTACCTCATCGGCGCCGACCTCACGGACGGCAAGCACGACGTCATGCTGTTCTCGGATTCGGGCAAGGCCGTGCGCTTTGACGAAAACGACGTCCGTCCGATGGGCCGCAACGCCCGCGGCGTGCGCGGCATGATGCTGGAAGAAACGCAGACCGTCATCGCGCTGCTGGTGGCCGGCGACGAAACGCAGACCGTGTTGACCGCAACCGAAAACGGTTACGGCAAGCGCACCCCGATCGGCGAATACACGCGCCACGGCCGTGGCACCAAGGGCATGATCGCCATTCAGACCACCTCGCGTAACGGCAAGGTGGTGGGCGCGGTGCTGGTCAACCCGACCGACGAAATCATGTTGATCACCACCGGCGGCGTGCTGGTGCGTACCCGTGTCGCGGAAATCCGCGAAATGGGCCGCGCTACGCAGGGCGTCACGCTGATCAACGTTGACGACGGCAGCACGCTGTCCGGCGTGCGTCGTGTTGTGGAAAGCGACGCGGACGACGACGGCGAACTGGACGACGACGTCCAGGCCGAAGACGGTCAGGCGGAAGGCGGCGACGATAGCAACGGCGCAGCGGACTCGACGGATTCGACGGAACCTACGGAGCAATAATGGCCCGCCCCTGGAACTTCTCGGCAGGCCCCTCGGCCTTGCCCGAGGTGGTATTGCAGCAAGCAGCAGCTGAGATGCTGGATTGGCATGGCAGTGGCATGTCGGTGATGGAAATGTCCCATCGCGGCAAGCACTTCGTGCAGATCTGCGACGAAGCCGAATCCGATTTGCGCGATCTGCTGGGCTTGCCCGCTGATTACGCGGTCATGTTCATGCAAGGCGGGGGTTCCGGGGAGAACGCCATCGTCCCCATGAATCTCATGGGGCGCCGCGGCACGCCGGCCGCCGACTTCGTCGTGACGGGCCATTGGTCCAAGCGTTCGTACAAGGAAGCGGCTCGCTACGGCAGCACCCACGTGGCGGCCAGCAGCGAGCAAGCCATCCAGCTGGATGGCCGCGAGCAGGCGCCGTTGACCTGGGTGCCGCCGGTCGACACCTGGAACGTGCGCCAGGAATCGGCCTACCTGCATCTTTGCAGCAACGAAACGATTGGCGGCGTCGAGTTCATGGGCTGGCCCGACACCGCCGCGCTGGGCGCGCCCGATGTGCCGCTGGTGGTGGATGCGTCGTCGCATTTCCTGTCCCGGCCCATGGACATCACGCGCTGCGGCATGGTGTATGCCGGCGCGCAGAAAAACGCAGGCCCGGCAGGCGTGACCATGGTCATCGCCCGCCGCGACCTGATCGGCCACGCCTTGCCCATCTGCCCGTCGGCGTTCGACTACGCCAACGTGGCCGCCGAACATTCGCGCTACAACACGCCGCCTACCTTCGCGATCTATGTCGCCGGCCTGGTGTTCAAGTGGGTCAAGGCCAACGGCGGCGTGGCGGGCATGGAAGCCGCCAACAAGGCCAAGGCCGATCTGCTGTACGGCTACCTGGACAGCAGTGGGTTCTACCGCAATCCCATTCACGCGCCCGTGCGTTCGCGCATGAACGTGCCGTTTGTGCTGCGCGACGAATCGCTCAACGACACCTTCCTGCAAGGCGCCGATGCGGCGGGGCTGACCCAACTGAAGGGTCACAAGAGCGTGGGCGGCATGCGCGCGTCCATCTACAACGCCGTACCTCTTGCGGGGGTTGAAGCGTTGGTCGAGTACCTGAAGGAATTCGAGCGCCGCTATGGATGAAGACCTGCAACGCAAGTTGCGCCCCTTGCGCGAACGCATCGATGCGCTGGACGCGCAGATCCTCGACCTGCTGTCGCAGCGCGCCCGCGCCGCACTGGAAGTCGGCGAAGCCAAGCACGCCGCGCAAGCCGATGGCCCGGTGCTGCGCCCCGAGCGCGAGGCCGAAGTCATCCGCCGCTTGCAGCAGATCAACCCCGGCCCGTTTCCGAATGCGGGCGTGGCGTCGGTCTGGACCGAAATCATCTCGGCCTGCCGAGGCCTGGAACGTGGCATGACAGTTGCCTACCTGGGCCCGCAAGGTTCGTTTTCCGAGCAGGCGGCGCTGGAGCATTTTGGCCACGCCGTTCAGAAGCTGCCTTGCGCGTCGTTTGACGAGGTGTTCCGCGCCGTCGAGGGCGGGCAGGCCGATGTGGGCATGGTGCCGGTGGAAAACTCCACCGAAGGCGCCGTCAACCGCAGCCTGGATCTGCTGCTCAATACGCCGCTGACGATCCTGGGCGAGCGCTCGCTGGTGATCCGCCATTGCCTGATGTCGCAGTCGGGCACCATGGACGGCATCAAGACCATTTCCGCGCATCCGCAAGCGCTGGCGCAGTGCCAGGGTTGGCTGACACGCAACTATCCCGATGTGGAACGGGTTGCCGCGTCCAGCAACTCCGAAGCGGCGCGCGCCTCGGCGGGCGACCCGACCATCGCGGCGATTGCCGGTGAAGTGGCCGCGCCCGCCTGGAATCTTCAAGTCATCGCGGCCGGCATCCAGGACGATCCGCACAACCGCACCCGGTTCTTGGCCATCGGCAATATCCAGCCGCTGGTCAGCGGCAAGGACAAGACCAGCCTGATCCTGGCCGTGCCCAACCGCGCCGGCGCCGTCTACGAAATGCTGGCGCCCCTGGCGGACAACGGCGTGTCGATGACCCGCTTCGAGTCGCGCCCGGCGCGCACCGGCCAGTGGGAATATTATTTTTACGTAGACGTCCTCGGTCATCGTAATGATCCGAACGTTCAGCGCGCGCTTGCCACGTTGCAGGCGCAGGTTGCCTACCTGAAGGTGCTGGGTTCGTACCCGGCGCCGTGAGCCCACACCATGACCACCGCATCCAAGCCCCTCGTTGCCCCGGCGCACGTCAGCGCCATTGCGCCCTATCAGGCGGGCAAGCCCATTGAAGAACTGGCCCGTGAATTCGGGTTGGATCCGGCGGGCATCGTCAAGCTGGCCTCTAACGAAAACCCCTTGGGCATGCCCAAGTCGGCGCGCGCCGCGATGTTGGCCGCAGCCGAGTCCCTGGCGCGTTATCCGGACCCCAACGGCTTCGATCTGAAGGCCGCGCTGGCCGAACGCTATGGCGTGCCGATGAACTGGATTACGTTGGGCAACGGCTCGAACGACATCCTGGAAATCGCGGCATTGGCGCTGCTGGAGCCGGGTTCGTCGGCCGTCTACGCGCAACATTCGTTTGCGGTCTATCGGCTTGCCACGCAAGCGCGCGGTGCACGCCACATCGTGGTGCCGGCAAAAGACTACGGTCATGACCTTGACGCCATGTTCGACGCCATTGCCGACGACACGCGCTTGCTGTTCATTGCCAACCCGAACAATCCCACCGGTACGTTCGTGCCTGGCGACAAGATTGCGTCTTTCCTGGAGCGCGTGCACGTCGCTCACGGCGATCGCGTCACCGTGGTGCTGGACGAGGCCTACAACGAATACCTGGATCCGGAATATCGCTTCGACAGCACCGCGCTGGCACGCCGTTTCCCGAACCTGATCATTTCTCGCACGTTCTCCAAGGCCTATGGGCTGGCGGGGTTGCGGGTGGGTTTTTCGGTGTCGCAACCGCCGTTGACCGACTTGCTTAATCGCGTGCGTCAGCCGTTCAACGTGAACACGTTGGCACAGGCAGCGGCGATCGCCGCCTTGGGCGATGCCGCCTACCTGGAAGAAGCCTACGCATCGAACAAGTCGGGCAAGGCGCAGCTTTGCACCGCCTTCGATCGGCTTGGGCTGCGCTATGTGCCCAGCTTCGGCAATTTCGTGCTGGTGCACGTGGGCGACGCGCCCCGCATCAATCTGGAATTGCTCAAGCGTGGCGTAATCGTTCGTCCCGTCGCGGGCGATGGCCTGCCGGAATGGTTGCGTGTGTCGATCGGGCTGCCTGAAGAGAACGCCCGCTTTATTGATGCCCTGACCGACATCCTGGCCACATGAACGACGCGTTACCTTCTTCCGATCAGGGGGCCGCTGGCCCCCTGATTCCTGTATTGGCCGTGGTGGGTGTGGGCTTGATCGGTGGTTCGTTTGCCGCCGCGCTGCGCCAGGCAGGGCAGGTGGGGCGCGTGCTGGGCGTGGGGCGTAACGCCGCATCGCTGGCGCGCGCTGTTGAGCTGGGACTGATCGACGAAGCGGTCAGCGCCGAAGATGCCGCCGCACACGCGGATCTGGTTCTTCTATCCACACCGGTCGGTGGCCTGAAAAACGTGTTGTCGCGGATGCTTCCCCATCTGGGCGCCAACACCGTCGTCACCGATGCGGGCAGCACCAAGGCCGAAGTGGTCGATGCGGCGCGCCAAGCGTTGGGCGAGCAAATCGGGCGCTTCGTGCCGGGGCACCCGATTGCCGGCGCCGAGCGCACGGGCCCCGACGCCGCCGATGCCGCGCTGTATCGCGGCCGCACCGTCATCTTGACGCCGTTGCCGCAGAACAGCGCCGCGTCCATCGCGCTGGTGCGTCGTGCGTGGCAAGCCTGCGGCGCCAGCGTCATCGACATGGACGCCGACGCGCACGACCGCGTGCTTGCGTCGGTCAGCCACCTGCCGCATCTGCTGTCCGCCGTCTATATGAAGCAGGTGGCCACGGCCGCCGATGCCCGCACGCGCCTTGACCTGGCGGGTAGTGGGTTTCGCGATTTCACGCGCATCGCGGCGGGTTCGCCCGAGATGTGGCGCGATATCTTTTTATCCAATCGCGACGCGATGCTGGCCGAGCTTGCCGAGGTGCGCGCCGTGCTGGACCGAGCCGAACGCGCCATTGCCAATGGCGACGACGCAGCCTTGCTGGCTTTGCTGGACACTGCGGCCCAGGCGCGCCGCAAGTGGCAACAGGAGTAACTGACATGGGCGCTTTGCCTTATCTGGACCTGCCGCGCGTGCGGCAGGCGCACGGCGTAATGGCCTTGCCCGGTTCAAAAAGCATTTCCAACCGCGTGTTGCTGTTGTCGGCCATTGCCGAAGGCAGCACGCTGATCACCGGGCTGCTGGATTCCGATGACACGCGCGTCATGCTTGGGGCCTTGCGCCAATTGGGCGTGCAGGTGTCCGACCTGGATGCCGGTCGCGTCACGGTAGAGGGCGTGCGTCGTTTTCCGGTGGAAAGCGCGGATCTTTTCATGGGCAATGCGGGCACTGCGATCCGTCCGCTGACCGCCGCGTTGGCGCTGATGGGCGGTGACTACCGACTGTCGGGCGTGCCGCGCATGCATGAACGGCCCATCGGTGATCTGGCGGATGCCCTGAATGCGCTGGGCGCCCGCATCGATTATCTGGGCCAGCCCGGCTATCCGCCGCTGCATATCGGCCGCGGCCAGATCGCCGACGAGGCGGTTACGCGCGTGCAGGGCTCCGTTTCCAGTCAGTTCCTGACGGCCTTGTTGCTGGCCGCGCCGTTGCAGGCCGGCAGCAGTGGCAAGCCCGTGACCATCGAAGTGGTGGGCGAGCTGATCTCCAAGCCTTACATCGAAATCACGCTGAACCTGATGGCGCGGTTTGGCGTGCAGGTGCAGCGCGACGGCTGGAGCCGGTTCGTAATCGAAGGCGGGGCGGGCTACCGCAGCCCGGGCCAGATCGCGGTCGAAGGCGATGCCTCGACAGCGTCCTACTTTCTTGCGCTGGGCGCGATCGGCGGCGGCCCGCTGCGCGTGACTGGCGTGGGCGCGGACAGCATTCAGGGCGATGTCGCCTTCGCCGACACGCTGGCGCAAATGGGCGCCACGGTCACCTACGGGCCCGATTGGATCGAGGTTGCCGGCGTAAGCGTGGCGGACGGGGCGCGTCTGAAGGCCTTCGATACCGACTTCAACCTGATTCCGGACGCGGCCATGACGGCTGCGGCGCTGGCCTTGTATGCCGACGGCCCTTGCCGGCTGCGTAACATCGGCAGCTGGCGCGTCAAGGAAACGGACCGCATCCATGCGATGCAGACCGAGCTTGAAAAGCTGGGGGCAACGGTGGAATCCGGGCCCGATTGGCTGCGGGTCATCCCGCCGGCCCAGGACGCCTGGCGCGACGCGCACATCGGCACCTGGGACGATCACCGCATGGCCATGTGCTTTTCATTGGCGGCTTTCGGGCCCGCCGCCGTTCGAATTTTGGACCCGGGTTGCGTCAGCAAGACGTTCCCGGGTTATTTTGATGTTTACGCAAGCCTCGTGTCGGCCTAGCGCACTTTCACCATGACTTCCTCTTCATTGACTGACTCTTTTGCCGCCGTCATCACGATCGATGGCCCCACCGCGTCCGGCAAGGGCACGGTGGCTCATCGCGTTGCCAAGGCGCTGGGATGGGCCGTGCTGGACAGTGGCGCGCTGTACCGCCTGACCGCCCTGGCAGCCTTGAATCAAGGCGTGTCCGTCGACGATGAGCCCGGTGTGGCGCGCGTGGCCGAAACGCTGGACGTCCGCTTTGACGGCCCGCACGTATACCTGGCCGGCGTCGATGTCGGGCACGACATCCGGCGCGAGGAAGTCGGTAATTTCGCTTCTCGTATCGCCGCGTTTCCGGGCGTGCGCCGGGCTCTGCTGGAGCGCCAGCGCGCGTTTCGGCGGCCTCCCGGGCTGGTCGCCGACGGCCGCGACATGGGCACCGTGGTCTTCCCGGACGCGTCGCTGAAGGTGTTCCTGGTTGCCGATGTGGTGGCCCGGGCCGAGAGGCGGCGTAAGCAGTTGATCGAAAAGGGAATTTCTGCTAATCTAGACGACCTTCTGCGAGACATGCGCGAGCGAGACGCCCGCGATACCGAACGCGCCACGGCGCCGCTGGCTCCCGCAGCAGACGCACACGTACTGGATTCCTCTGATTTGACGATTGCAGAAACGGTGCAGGCAATACTGGATTTTTGGCAGCAGGCCGGCAATAAGGCAGATAGCTGAGGCTATAGCCCAGGCAATTAGCCGATTTGTCGGATTCTGCGCTGCAAAATCGCCCGGACGGTACAACGTATTACGAACGTACAACGTCCGGGCCTAGTTTTATTTGATTAGGCCCTGTCCTCGCCAGGCGCAACCCCCACGGGCCACCCCGCAGGGCAAACCGGCAGGCAGGTATTTTGACTCCACTGTGGCGGGCAATCCGCTGCGGTGTGTTCTTAACGGCCATTTCGGCCCAATGGATTTCAACCCCATGTCTTCCGTTTCCACTACCGCCACCGGCGGCGAAAGTTTCGCCGACCTTTTCGCACAAAGCCTCAAGAGCCAGGACATGAAGTCCGGCGAGGTCATCAGCGCCGAAGTCGTGCGCGTCGACCATAATTTCGTCGTCGTCAACGCCGGCCTGAAGTCCGAAGCGCTGATCCCCCTGGAAGAGTTCCTGAATGACCAGGGCGAGCTCGAAGTGCAACCCGGCGATTTCGTCTCGGTGGCCATCGATTCCCTGGAAAACGGCTACGGCGACACCATCCTGTCGCGTGACCGCGCCAAGCGCCTGTCGGCCTGGCTGCAACTGGAAAAGGCCCTGGAAAACGGCGAGCTGGTTACCGGCACCATCACCGGCAAGGTGAAGGGCGGCCTGACCGTCATGACCAACGGCATCCGCGCGTTCCTGCCCGGTTCGCTGGTGGATCTGCGTCCGGTCAAGGACACCACCCCGTACGAAGGCAAGACCCTCGAATTCAAGGTCATCAAGCTCGACCGCAAGCGCAACAACGTTGTGCTGTCGCGTCGCCAAGTGCTGGAAGCTAGCATGGGCGAAGAGCGTCAAAAGCTGCTCGAAACCCTGCACGAAGGTGCTGTGGTCAAGGGCGTGGTCAAGAACATCACCGACTACGGCGCGTTCGTTGACCTGGGCGGCATCGACGGCCTGCTGCACATCACCGACATGGCATGGCGTCGTGTGCGTCACCCGTCCGAAGTCCTGCAAGTGGGTCAAGAAGTCGAAGCCAAGGTCCTCAAGTTCGACCAGGAAAAGAGCCGCGTCTCGCTGGGCGTCAAGCAGCTGGGCGAAGACCCGTGGGTGGGCCTGGCTCGTCGCTACCCGCAAGGCACCCGCCTGTTCGGTAAGGTCACGAACCTGACCGACTACGGCGCGTTCGTCGAAGTCGAAGCTGGCATCGAAGGCCTGGTCCACGTGTCCGAAATGGACTGGACCAACAAGAACGTCGACCCGCGCAAGGTTGTTACCCTGGGCGAAGAAGTCGAAGTCATGGTCCTGGAAATCGACGAAGACCGTCGTCGTATCTCGCTGGGCATGAAGCAGTGCCGTCAAAACCCGTGGGAAGAGTTCGCCACGAACTTCAAGCGCGGCGACAAGGTCCGCGGCGCCATCAAGTCGATCACCGACTTCGGCGTGTTCGTTGGTCTGCCTGGCGGCATCGACGGCCTGGTTCACCTGTCCGATCTGTCGTGGACGGAAACGGGCGAAGAAGCCGTGCGCAACTTCAAGAAGGGCGACGAGATCGAAGCCGTGGTTCTGGGCATCGATACCGACAAGGAACGCATCTCGCTGGGCATCAAGCAGCTGGAAGGCGACCCCTTCAACAACTTCGTCGCCACGTTTGACAAGGGCGCGGTTGTTCCGGGCACCATCAAGTCCGTCGAAGCCAAGGGCGCTGTTGTCACGCTGTCCGTGGACGTTGAAGGCTACCTGCGCGCTTCCGAGATCTCTTCGGGTCGCGTTGAAGATGCCACCACCGTGCTGAACGCCGGCGACAACATCGAAGCCATGATCGTCAACATCGACCGCAAGACGCGTTCGATCCAGCTGTCGATCAAGGCCCGTGACAACGCCGAGACCGCCGATACGATCCAGCGCATGTCCGACGCCAGCGCTTCGTCCGGCACCACCAACCTCGGCGCGCTGCTGAAGGCCAAGCTGGACCAACAGCGCAACGACGGTTAATTCGTGACCAAGTCGGAGCTGATCGCCGCCTTGGCGGCCCGCTATCCTCAGCTGGCCGCCCGCGACACCGATTACGCCGTCAAGACCGTGCTGGATGCGATGACCCAGGCCCTGGCCTCGGGTCAGCGCATCGAGATCCGCGGCTTTGGCAGCTTCTCGTTGTCGCAGCGGTCTCCCCGCATCGGCCGCAATCCGAAGTCCGGCGAACAGGTGCTGGTGCCTGGTAAACAGGTACCGCACTTCAAGGCAGGCAAGGAATTGCGCGAACGGGTTGACCTGGTCGGCGGCAATGACGAGGACGCCCAGTCTTCTGGATCGGGTGAACCGATGACGTCAATGGCAAGTTTGCACGCCATGCACTGACGAATCGGCTAGTAAGGCTGCCTACGGGCAGATCGGACCGAGAACAGGCCCCTTGAGAAATCAAGGGGCTTTGTTTTTTCCGCTTGGGATTCGTCCCGCTTTTGCGGGGATTTTTTTTCTTGGACGCTTAAGACGTCGCTTACAATTGGCAGTCTTGAATTCTCTGGAGCATGCGTCATGCGCTATCTAGTCTGGGCCCTGCGATTGCTCGTGTTTATTGCGGTGTTGATGTTCGCCTTGAAGAACACCGACCCGGTCGCCGTGAAGTTCTACGCTGACTATGTCGTGCAAGATGTGCCGCTGATTGTCGTGATGCTGGTCGTGTTCGTTGCCGGCGCGTTGTTCGGCCTGTTGCTGACTGTGCCCGCCGCCATGCGCCGCCGCCGCGAGGCCATGCGCTTGCGCCGCGAACTGGACCGCGTCCAGGCCGCTGTCAACGGCACCACGCCCGTCGTGCCCCCCGAAGCCGTTGCCCCGATGTCGCCGCTTTGATGGCGCGCCGATCACTGTACGTGCCGCACTCGCATCCCGCACTGAATAACAGCAAGAGCCCGAAACGTGGATTTTGAACCTTGGTGGCTGATTTTCGTGCCGGTGTTGTTCGCGCTGGGCTGGCTGGCCGCGCGTTTTGACATCCGGCAAATGCTTCGCGAAACGCGCAGCCTGCCCGATTCCTATTTCCGCGGGCTGAACTTCCTGCTCAACGAAGAGCCAGACCGTGCCATCGACGCCTTCGTCGAAGTGGCCAAGCTAGACCCGGAAACAACCGAACTGCACTTCGCGCTGGGCAGCCTGTTCCGTCGCCGTGGCGAAATGGAACGCGCCATCCGCGTGCATCAAAGCTTGCTCAGCCGTTCCGATCTGCCTGAGGCCGAGCGTGAACATGCGCAGCATGAACTGGCGCAGGACTTCCTGAAGGCCGGCATGCTGGACCGCGCCGAAAGCGGTTTCGAACAGCTCAAGGACACGCGCTACGCCTTGCCGGCGCTGCGCTCCTTGATCCGTATCTTTGAATCCGAACACGACTGGCCGCGCGCGATCGAAGCGGTCAAGACCTTGCAGGGCCTGGTCGATGAACCTGTCCCGCAAATCGTGCATTACTACTGCGAGCAGGCGCAGACCGCGCTGTCGGCCAAGCCGGCCGACGTGGACGCGGCGCACAAAGCGCTGGACGCCGCCGACCATGCCTTGTCCACCACCGATGCGGCGGTGGGCAAGGGCGCCAAGGTGCGCACGGCGATGCTGCGTGCGCGCCTGGCGTCGCTGGAACAGGACCCCAAGCGCGAGCGGCTTTATCTGGAATCGGTCATGACCGACGCGCCGGAATTCGCCGGGCTGGTGGCCGAGCCGCTCCTGGCCAACTATCGCGCCGCCAATCAGGTCGTGGCGGGGCTTGATTTCCTGCTCAAGCAATATCAACGGCACGCGTCGCTGGACCTGTTCAACGTGGTGTTTCGCGAACTGCGCGTGCAGCAGGGGGCGGACGTGGCGTGGGCGTTCGCGCGCGGTGCGTTGCGCAGCCATCCGTCCTTGCTCGGCCTGGACCGCCTGCTGGAAGCCGAACTGGCCAACCCGGAAAGCGGCGCCGAAGGCGGGCCGGTGCCTGGCGCCGACCTGACGCTGCTGCGCAGCCTGATTCACAAGCATACGCAACGCCTGGACCGCTATGCGTGTCGTAGTTGCGGATTTCAAGCGCGTCGTTTTTACTGGCAATGTCCCGGCTGCAACGCCTGGGAGACCTACGCGCCGCGCCGCCTGGAAGAACTTGAATGAAGCCTTTTCCCGCCGAAGCCATTTCCCAAAGCCGCGTCCTTGTCGTGGGCGACGTGATGCTGGACCGCTACTGGTTTGGCGAAGTCGAACGCATCTCGCCGGAAGCACCGGTGCCCGTGGTGCGGGTCGCGCGCCGTGAAGACCGCCTGGGCGGCGCCGCCAACGTCGCGCGCAACGTCGCGGCGCTGGGCGGGCAGGTGACGCTGGTGGGCGTGCTGGGCGAGGACGAGGCGGGCGACAGCATCCGCCGCTTGTCCGCCGAAGCCGGCATCCGTGCCGATCTGATTGCCGACCCCTCGCTGCACACCACGTTGAAGATGCGCGTGCTGGGCCGTCAGCAGCAATTGCTGCGCGTGGACTTCGAGCAGCATCCCGAGCAAGCCGCCCTGGACAGCGTGGACGCCGCGCTGGCGCGTCATCTGGCCAACCACGATGTGCTGGTGTTGTCCGACTACGCCAAGGGCGTGCTGACCCGCGTCGAAACGTTGGTCTCCATGGCGCGCCATGCAGGCATACCGGTGCTGGTGGACCCCAAGGGCGACGACTATTCGCGCTATCGTGGCGCGACCCTGGTCACGCCCAACCGGGCCGAAATGCAGCAGGCCGTGGGCCGCTGGAATTCCGAAGCTGAACTTACCGATCGCGCGCAACGCCTGCGCTCCGATCTGGATCTTGAAGCCCTGCTGGTGACACGGTCCGAGCAGGGCATGACATTGTTTACCGATGCGGGACGTGACCACATCGATGCGCAGGCGCACGAAGTGTTCGACGTGTCCGGTGCCGGCGATACGGTATTGGCCACGCTGGCGGTGTCGCGCGCCATTGGCTTGCCGTGGGCCGAATCGATGGGCTGGGCCAACAAGGCCGGCGGCATCGCCGTGGGCAAGTTGGGCACCTCCGTCGTCACCGCCGCGGAACTCGCAGGAGAAATTTCATGATCGTCGTAACCGGAGCCGCGGGCTTCATCGGCAGCAACCTGGTGCGCGGGCTTAACCGCCGTGGCATCCATGACATCATCGCGGTCGACGACCTGACCGAAGGCGACAAGTTCGTCAACCTGGTCGACTGCCAGATCGCCGAGTACATGGACAAGGACGACTTCCGCCGCCGCGTGGCCGACGGCAGCCTGCCCGCCGTGCGCGCGGTGTTGCATCAGGGCGCCTGCTCGGACACCACCGAGCGCAACGGCCGCTACATGATGGACAACAACTACCGCGTCACGCTTGAACTGTTCGAGTTCTGCCAGACGCGACGCATTCCCTTCCTGTATGCCTCGTCCGCCGCCGTCTATGGCGGCTCGTCCGTCTACGTCGAGGACCCGGCCAACGAAGGGCCGCTGAACGTCTACGGGTACTCCAAGCTGTTGTTCGATCAGGTATTGCGCAAGCGCATGGACAGCCTGACCGCGCAGGTGGTCGGCCTGCGTTATTTCAACGTTTATGGCCCGCACGAACAGCACAAGGGCCGCATGGCCTCGGTGGCGTTCCACAACATGAACCAGTTTCTGGAACACGGCCATGTGCGTCTGTTCGCGGGCTGGGACGGTTATGTGGACGGTGGCCAAAGCCGCGATTTCATCTCGGTTGAAGACGTCGTGGCGGTCAACCTGCATTTTCTGGACCATCCCGATCAATCCGGCATCTTCAATTGCGGCACGGGTCGGGCGCAGCCCTTCAATGACGTGGCCGCCGCCGTGGTGAACACGTTGCGTGCCGAACGCGGCGAGGCCGAGCTGACGTTGGCGCAGTTGGTCGAGCTGGATCTGATCCGCTACATCCCGTTCCCGGAAGACCTGAAGGGCCGCTACCAAAGCTATACGCAGGCGGACGTCACCCAGCTGCGCACCGCCGGCTTCCATGCGCCGATGCGAGACGTGCAGACTGGTGTTGCCGAGTACGTGCGCTACTGGCGCGCACGCCGCTGAAACGGGCTACCCAAGCGCGGCCCTACGCCGCGCACCGAGCGAAATCCAGGCCACCCTTCAGGGTGGCCTTTTTTTGCACCCGTAGTTTCCGAGGTGGATCAATCCGTTCACTGCGCGGCCCGCAGGCAGGGCAAACGTCCATGATCCGGGGGTGGTTCGGCATTCGCCGCACCCTTATTTTCCGGAGACCCTAATGAACCCTTTTCTTGTACCCGCCATCGTCCGTCGCGGCGTGTCCATGCCGTGGCGCAAAGCGCGCTTGCCGCAGGCGCCGGCTGGCGCACACAAGGGGCGCCGCCTGTGGCAACACGTGCTGGGCGTCATGCTGGTGAGCGCCGCGCTGGGCTTCACGGCGCCAGAAGCCCGGGCGGTGGACGTCAACCAGGCCACCGCGCAACAGCTGGAGACCATCCGCGGCATCGGCCCGCGCACGGCCGAGATCATCATCAATGAACGCGATCGCGGCGGCCGCTTCGATTCGTTCGAAGATCTGGCCGAGCGCGTGCGCGGCATTGGCGAGAAAAAAGCGCAAGCCTTGAAGGCGGCGGGCTTGCAGGTGGGCGAGGGCGACGGCGCGGCAGGATCGGGCCAAAGCCAGAGCCAGGGCGGGGCGGCGCCCACTGCCAAACCGGCCAAGGGCACACCCAGCACGGCACCGGCGCCTGCCCGACCCTGACGAGGCGGGTCGGCGGCTAACCCCTGGCGAGAGCGCGGCTTTTGCCCGCGCCCGGCGCCAGGCAGAGTTATTATCTTTTGCATGACTACTACCTATCCCACTATCGAGCAGACCGTCGGCAATACGCCGCTGGTGCGTTTGCAGCGCATTCCCGGTGCCGCGGGCGACGCGCGTGGCAACGTCATCCTGGCCAAGCTGGAAGGCAATAATCCCGCCGGTTCCGTGAAGGACCGCCCGGCCTTGTCGATGATCCAGCACGCCGAAGCGCGTGGCGACATCAAGCCAGGCGATACCCTGATCGAGGCTACCAGCGGCAATACCGGCATCGCGCTGGCCATGGCGGCGGCGATGAAGGGGTACCGCATGATCTTGATCATGCCCGACAACCTGTCCGTGGAGCGCAGGGCGGCCATGGCCGCCTACGGCGCCGAGCTTATCCTGACGCCCGCAGACAAGGGCGGCATGGAATACGCCCGCGATCTGGCCACCGAAATGCAGGCCGACGGCCGGGGCGTGGTACTGGACCAGTTCGCCAACCCCGACAACCCCCGCGCGCACGTGGAAACCACCGGCCCCGAACTGTGGACGCAAACCGAAGGGCGCATCACGCATTTCGTCAGCGCCATGGGCACCACGGGCACGATCATGGGGGTGTCGACTTACCTGAAATCCCGCAACCCCGCCGTGCAGATCGTCGGCGCACAGCCGGCCGAGGGCTCGCAGATCCCGGGTATCCGCAAGTGGCCCGAGGCCTATCTGCCCAAGATTTTCGACCGTAGCCGCGTGGACGCCTACGAATCCATCGAGCAATCGGAAGCTGAAACCATGGCGCGCCGGCTGGCTGCCGAAGAAGGCATCTTTGGCGGAATTTCGTCCGCTGGTGCGCTGGTGGCCGCCTTGCGTGTCGCGGAAAGAGTCAACGACGCCACCATCGTGTTCATCGTTTGCGACCGCGGCGACCGCTACCTGTCCACGGGCGTTTTCAACTGATCACGCACGGCAGTGGCGGGGCGCATGCAGCCCCACAATAAAAAAATGCCCCGTTCATCCCGACGGGGCATTTTCGTTTCCGGACGGGCAGATCAGCGCGTGACGCGGGCTTCGATCTCGTACGCCAGGTCCGCCACCGACGTCGCGTAGAAGTAGCTGCGGTTGTACTTGGTCAGCGCGAAGAAGTTGGGCGTGCCGACCCGGTATTGCGCCGTGCCGCGCGCTTCCTCGACCAGGTCCACCACCCCCAGCGGTTGGGTGCCCCAGCCATTGCTGCTGGCGCCCGGCTGCAAGCGCGCGCCGGCTGCCGACAGGGTGCCCCAGGTTTGTTTGGGTTCAAGACCGCCGTCGACCAAAGCGGTGGGGTCCGCCGGCAACACCACCGGTGCAAACACGGGCAAGCCGCGCTGCCAGCCGTGCTGCGCCAGGAAGCTGCCCACGGACATGATCGCGTCCTGCGTGTTATTGGTCAGGTCGATATGGCCGTTGTCGTCGCCGTCCACCGCGTAATGCATGATGCTGGTGGGCATGAACTGCGGCATGCCGATTGCGCCCGCGTACGAGCCCTGCGTTTCAAGATCCAGCTTGTCTTTCATGACCAGCGTCAGGAAGTCGGCCAGTTGGCCCCGGAACATCGCGGCGCGCTCGGGCTTGTTGGCATCGGGATAGTCAAAGGCCAGCGTCGCCAGCGCGTCCAGCACCCGGAAGTTGCCCATGTTGCGGCCGTACAGGGTTTCGACGCCGATGATGGACGCGATGATGGGGGCCGGCACGCCAAAGCGCTGGGCGGCCTGATTGAGCAGGTCGCGGTTTTCGTTATAGAACTCGACACCCCAGCCGATGCGCTTGGGTTCCACGAAGCGCGAGCGATACGTCAGCCAGCTGCGCCAGATTTTCTTGCCCGGCGGCGCCGGCGCGATCAGCCTGGATACCGTGGCGTTGTAGCGCGAGCTTTCCAACGCCTTGACCATCGGGTCCAGCGGCAATTGGCGTTCGGCCGCCAGATCCTGCACGAAGCTGCGCACTTCCGGACGCAGCGCGCCGGTGGCGGTCAGCGTGGCAGGGGCGTCATCCGGCAACTCGGAGCCGGGTGTCGGCGTGGCGGGTCCGATGCGGATAGCGGCGTTTGCGGAAGCGGCCGCGGGCTGGGCCGAAAGGGTATTTGGAGCAGAGGGGGCGGTGGTGGAGCAGCCCGCCAGCAGGGCGGAAAGCGTTCCGAGTTGCAGTAATCGCCGACAGATGAACATAATCTTCCTTATGGAGACCATGTATCTTACCCACCCGGCTTGCCGCTTGCATGAAATGGGCAGTTGGCACCCCGAAAGCCCGCAGAGGCTGGATGCCATTTCCGACCAGCTATTGGCCAGCGGCCTGATGCCCTATCTGGACGACCGGCAAGCGCCGCAGGCGTCGCGCCACGACATTTTGCGCGTGCACACCGTCCAGTATCTGGACAGTTTGCGCGAACATACGCCGGACCAAGGGTATTACCCAATCGATCCCGATACGCTGATGAATCCCCACACCTACGAAGCGGCCCTGTACGCGGCGGGCGCGGGGGTCGCGGCGGTGGATGCCGTCATGGGTGGCGAAGCCCGCACGGCGTTCTGCGCGGTGCGTCCGCCCGGGCATCACGCCTGCCGTTCGCAGGCCATGGGTTTCTGCTTTTTGAACAACGTCGCGATCGCAGCGCGCCATGCGTTGGACTTTCATGGCCTGTCGCGCGTGGCCATCGTTGATTTCGACGTGCACCACGGCAACGGCACCGAGGACGTCTTCGCGGGCGACGAGCGCGTGCTGATGTGCAGCTTTTTTCAGCATCCGCTCTTTCCCAACAGCGGCGCCGACCAGCCCGCGGACAACATGCTGAACGTGCCCGTGCCGGCGTATACCGTGGGGCCGGCGGTCAGGACGATCGTCACCGACCAGTGGCTGCCCCGGCTTGAAGCTTTCCGCCCGGAACTGATTCTGGTGTCGGCCGGATTCGATGCGCATCGGGAAGACGACATGGGCCAGATGGGCCTGGTCGAGGCCGACTACGCCTGGATCACCGAGCAGCTGGTCGAGGTGGCTGAACGGCACAGTCAGGGCCGGATCGTCAGCACGCTTGAAGGTGGTTACAACTTATCTGCACTGGGACGCAGTGTCGTTGCGCATATACGAGCGCTGGCGAAGCTGTAGAATCAGGAAAAAATTGTGCAATGCGATCCCGGCGCATGCCGGGTATTTATTTCCATTTGGAGGCAGCGGGATGAAGGTGTTGGTACCTGTCAAGCGCGTCGTTGACTACAACGTCAAGGTGCGCGTCAAGTCGGATCAGACTGGCGTGGATATCGCCAATGTGAAGATGTCCATGAACCCCTTTGACGAAATCGCCGTCGAAGAAGCGACCCGGCTCAAAGAGAAGGGTGCCGTCGCTGAAGTCGTGGCGGTTTCTTGCGGCGTTGCGCAATGCCAGGAGACGCTGCGCACCGCCATGGCCATTGGCGCCGATCGTGGCGTGCTGGTTCAGACCGATGCCGAACTCCAGCCGCTGGCCGTCGCCAAGCTGTTGAAGGCCTTGGTCGATAAAGAGCAGCCGCAACTGGTGATCCTTGGCAAGCAAGCCATCGATGATGACGCCAACCAAACCGGCCAGATGCTGGCCGCGCTGCTGGACTGGCCGCAAGCTACGTTCGCCAGCAAGGTTGAACTGGCCGACGGCAAGGTCACGGTCACGCGTGAAGTGGACGGCGGGCTGGAAACGCTGACGCTGACGCTGCCGGCCATCGTCACCACCGACCTGCGCCTGAACGAGCCGCGTTACGTCACGCTGCCCAACATCATGAAGGCCAAGAAGAAGCAGTTGGACACCGTCACGCCCGAAGAACTGGGTGTTGATCCCGCGCCGCGCCTGAAGACGCTGAAGGTCAGCGAGCCGCCCGCCCGCAAGGCCGGCATCAAGGTGGCCGACGTTGCGGCCCTGGTGGACAAACTCAAGAACGAAGCGAAGGTGGTCTGAACATGACGACGCTGGTTATTGCCGAACACGATAACGCCCAGCTCAAGGGCGCAACCCTGAACGCCGTCGCCGCCGCCGCCAAGATCGGAGGCGACGTGCACGTGCTGGTCGCCGGCGCCAATGCGCGTGCGGTGGCCGACCAAGCCGCTGCCGCCGCAGGCGTCGCCAAGGTCCTGTTGGCCGACGCGCCGCAACTGGCTGACGGCCTGGCGGAAAACGTCGCGGCGCAAGTGCTGGCCGTGGCCTCCAACTACAGCCACATCTTGTTCCCGGCCACCGCGTCGGGCAAGAACGTGGCGCCGCGCGTGGCTGCCAAGCTCGACGTCGCGCAGATTTCCGACATCATCGGCGTGGAATCGGCCGACACGTTCCAGCGCCCCATCTACGCGGGTAACGCCATTGCCACCGTGCAATCGGCCGACGCCGTCAAGGTCATCACCGTGCGCACGACGGGCTTTGACGCCGTTGCCGCGCAGGGCGGTTCGGCCGCTGTGGAAGACGTGGCTGCCGTGGCGGATTCGGGCAAGTCCACCTTCGTGGGCCGTGAAGTCGCCAAGAGCGATCGCCCCGAACTGGCCGGCGCTCGCGTCGTGGTTTCGGGCGGCCGTGGTTTGGGCAGCGCCGAGAACTTCAAGATCCTGGACCCGTTGGCGGACAAGCTGGGCGCCGCCCTGGGTGCCTCGCGCGCCGCCGTCGACGCCGGCTATGCGCCGAACGACTGGCAAGTGGGCCAGACCGGCAAGATCGTTGCGCCGCAGCTGTACGTGGCCGTTGGTATTTCCGGCGCCATCCAGCATTTGGCCGGCATGAAGGATTCGAAGGTCATCGTGGCCATCAACAAGGATCCCGAAGCCCCGATTTTCGGCGTGGCCGATTATGGCTTGGTGGGCGACCTGTTCCAGGTCGTACCTGAACTGACCGGCGCCCTGTAAAACTCAGCGCCGTCGTCAGTATGAAAACCCCGCGGACGCATCGTCCGCGGGGTTTTTTTTGGTCTGCGATGATCCGCGATAGTTTGATATCTATGTAGTATTTCTTTTGAATTTCTGAAAGATTCTGATAATGTGTTCCGCGCGCAGCAGGATTTTTCGCGTACGTGCTCGACCTGTACAGAACGAAGGAGATTCGGGATGGAATGGTTCTTTGACACATTGCGGAAGTACCCAGAGTTGGCGGTCTTTCTAACCCTTGGTTTGGGCTACTGGATCGGAGCTAAAAAACTTTTTGGCTTTAATCTGGGCGCGGTAACAGGCACGTTGCTGGTAGGTGTGTTGGTCGGCCAACTTGATATCACCATTGCCCCGATTCTCAAGCAGGTGTTCTTCCTGCTTTTTCTTTTTGGTCTTGGCTACGGCGTCGGGCCACAATTCTTCCGCGGCATGAAAAGCGATGGCCTTCCCCAGGTCATCTTCGCGGTCATCATCTGCGTCATCTGCTTGCTGGTCACCTGGGCCACCGCCGTCGGATTTGGCTTTGACGCCGGTACCGGCGCCGGGCTGCTGGCCGGCGCACAAACCATTTCGGCGGTAATGGGCGTGGCCACGGACACGATCAACGGGCTGGGCGTGGACGCCGCGACGAAGAAGAAGTGGATCGACAGCATCCCGGTGGCCTACGCCGTCTGCTACATCTTCGGCACGGTCGGCAGCGCCTGGTTGCTGGCCTCGCTGGGCCCCAAGCTGATGCGCGTGGACATCGTCAAAGAGTGCAAGGAATACGAAGCCAAGATGTCCGGTGGCGCCGATTCCATGGAACTGTCCGGCTACCGCAAGTTCACGGCCCGCGCCTACAAGCTGGGTCACACCGATCTGGTGGGCAAGACGGTGGGCGATCTGGAAGCGCGCTTTGTCGACGCGCGCGTGTTCGTGGAACGCATCCGCCGCGGCGACCAGATCATCGATAACGATTCCAGCACCGTGCTGCAGGCGGGCGATGTGCTGGGCGTGACGGGGCGCCACGACGCGCTGGTGTTGCAGGCCGGCGGCATCATCGGCAACGAAGTCGAGGACAGGGACGTCATCAACCTGCCCGCCGAGATTGTCGAGGTCGTGCTGACCAACAAGAATGTGGCCGGCAAGACGCTTAAGGAATTGGCCGAAAACGAAACCGTGCGTCAGCTGGGCCGGGGCGTGTTCCTGCGCAAGGTTGTGCGCGGCGGTCACGACATGCCGGTCAATTGGGGGCTGAAACTGGACCGCGGCGATCGCCTGTTTGTGCTGGGCGCCAAGCGTGACGTCGAGCGCGTCGTGGCCAAGCTGGGCTATGTGGACCGGGCCACCGAGCAGACCGACATGGTGTTCGTCGGCTTCGGCATCTTGCTGGGCGGGTTGTTCGGCTCGCTGGTGCTGACGGTCAGCGGCATTCCCATTACCTTGTCGACGTCCGGCGGTGCGCTGATATCGGGCCTGGTCTTCGGTTACCTGCGATCCGTGCATCCCACCTTCGGCCGCGTGCCGGAACCGGTGCATTGGTTCTTGACGTCTGTCGGGTTGACGGCGTTTGTGGCGGTGGTCGGCATCACCTCCGGGCCGGGCTTCGTGCAGGGCTTCCAACAATTGGGCGCCAAGCTTTTCGTGGCCGGCATCATCGCCACCAGCGTGCCGATGATCCTGGGCGTGTTCATCGCCCGATATGTCTTCAAATTCCATCCCGCCATCGTGCTGGGCGTCTGCGCTGGCGCCCGCACCACGACGGCGGCGATCGGCCAAATCACCGAGACGGCGAAAAGCCAGGTGCCCGCCCTGGGCTACACGGTGCCCTATGCAATCGGCAATACCCTGCTCATTATCTGGGGCATTGTCATTGTCATGCTGATGACTTAGTGGGACGCCCCGCAAGCCTGTTCAGGGCTTGCGGGCAGCACATCGTGGCGGCGGGCGTACCCGCCCGCGCCGCTCCGCCAGCGCTTGTCAAAACGCAAACCAGGAGTACCTAAAAATGGCTTCCACCGCGCCTCTCACTGTCAGTCTGGCTTCCGCCTTGAACACAACCCGCTCGCGTCAACGCGACCTTGAACAGCTGTCGCCCTTCGAATTGAAGGATTATCTGATTACCTTGGCCAAGGAGAATCAGCACACGGCCGCCTTGACCATGTTGAACGCCGGTCGCGGCAACCCGAATTGGATCGCCACCGAGCCGCGCGACGCCTTCTTCCTGATGGGCCAGTTCGCCATGAAAGAGGCGCGTCGGGTGCGTGACGACGCCATCTTGGCGGGCATGCCCGCCAAGAAGGGCTGCGCCGACCGCCTGCGAAAGTTCTTGTCCAAGCACAAGGGCGAGGACGGCTACGACTTCCTGGTTGGCGTGCTCGAATACGGCGTCAAGGTCAAGAGTTTTGACCCCGACGAATGGATCCATGAACTGACCGACAGCATCATCGGGGACAACTACCCCGTGCCGCCGCGCGCGCTGGTGCACACCGAACAGATCGTGCACGACTACCTGATCAAGGAAATGTGCGACGGCCGGCCGCCCAAGGGCAAGTTCGACCTGTTCCCGGTTGAAGGTGGCACGGCCGCCATGTGCTACATCTTCGACTCGATGATGCAGAACGGCCTGTTGAAGCAGGGCGACACTATCGCGCTGTTCCTGCCGACTTTCACGCCCTATATCGAAATCGCGCACCTTGAGCGTTTCCAATTCAAGATCGTTGCCATCAACGCCAGCAGCCTGCGGGCCGACGGCACGCACGATTGGCACTATCCCGCCTCTGAAATCGCCAAGCTGGAAAATCCCAAGATCAAGCTGGCCGTGACGGTGAACCCCAGCAATCCGCCGTCGGTGGCGTTCAGCCCGGTCGAAATGAAGCAGATCGTGCGCCTGATCCGCAAGAATCCTGATCTGGTGCTGGTCACGGACGATGTGTACGGCACGTTCGTGCCGAACTTCCGTTCGCTGATGGCCGAAGTGCCGCACAACACCATCTGCGTCTATTCCTTTTCCAAGAACTTCGGTTGCACGGGTTGGCGCCTGGGCGTGATTGCCACGCACGAGAAAAACACCATGGATCGGCGCATCGCCGAACTGCCCGCGGCGTGGAAGCAGCGTCTGAACAAGCGCTACGGCGCCATGACGATGGAGCCGGAAAAGCTCAAGTTCATCGACCGCATGGTGGCCGACAGCCGCAACGTGGCGCTGAACCACACGGCGGGCCTGTCCCTGCCGCAGCAGGTGCAGATGTGCTTTTTTGCGCTGTCCCACTTGCTGGACCTGAAGGACGCCTACAAGCACCTGACGATGGAGATCGTGCGTGCGCGCCGCGACTCGCTGTGGAGCGGGCTGGGTATCCCGGTGCCCCCGGAAGATCCCATGCGCGCCTGGTATTACGTGGAACTGGACTTCATGGTCTGGGCCAAGGTCATGTATGGCGATGCCTTCTGCAAGTACATGACGTCGAACTACGAGCCCGTGGACTTCCTGTTCCGGCTGGCCGAGAAGACGGGCGTTGTGCTGATGGATGGCGGCGGCTTCGGCGGGCCGCCCTGGTCGATCCGTATCTCGCTGGCCAACCTGGATGATGCCGATTACGCCAAGATCGGCAAGTACATGGTCGAGTGCGCGACCGAGTACGTCGAGGCATGGAAGGCGTCCGAACTGGTGCGTTCGGGTCCGACTGCCGGCAAGGGCCAGACGGTGAAAGCCGGCGCGGCCAAGCGCGCGGCAAAGACGGCCACGAAGAAGGTCGCCAAGAAGGCGGTGAAGAAAGCCGTCAAGCAAGCGGACACGGCGGCCAAATCCGCCAAGAAGGCGACCGCCCGTAAGTAGGCAACCACAGGCGACATGAGCTATGACGTGCTCGATCGGGTTTTTCAATAGCGTCCCCATCGCGGTGTTGTTCGTCACGGTGGGTTTGGGATACCTGATCGGCAAGCTCAAGGTCGGGCCGATTCAGCTGGGCGGCGTGTGCGGCACGCTGATCGTCGCCCTGCTGATCGGCCAGACGGGCTGCCAGATGCGCGGGGACCTGAAAGAGGTGGCCTTCGCGCTGTTCATCTTCGCCATGGGCTATTCGGGCGGCCCGCAGTTCTTTGCCAACCTGAATCGTTCCAGCCTGCGCTATATCGCGCTGCCCATCATTGAAGCGTTGCTGGTGCTGACCATCGTGTTGTCGGCCGTGCCGCTGTTTGGCCTGGATGCCGGTACGGCGGCGGGGCTGGCGGCAGGCGCCGCAACCGAATCGGCGGTGGTCGGCACCGCTGCCGAAGCGCTCAAGCACCTGGGCTTGCCGGATGCAGAGGTGCAGCGCATGGAGGCCAACATCGCCACGGCCTACACGCTGACCTACCTGGTGGGCTTGATCAGCATTGTGTTTTTTACCAGCCAGCTGGCCCCGGCGTTGTTGCGCATCAACTTGCGCCAGGCGTCCAAGGCGCTGGAGGCCAAGCTGGGCGTCGCGTCCGGTGAAGACGAAGACATCAACCTGCCCACCTTGCCGCGCCTGGTGGGGCGCGCCCACGTGGTCAAGGACGCCGACGGCATGAAGGTGGGTGACGTCGAGGCTCAGTTGGGTGGCCGTACCGTGATCAGCCGCATCCTGCGCAACGGCGCGGCGCTGGACGTTACTCCCGAGGACACGCTTGCCACGGGCGACATCGTGGTAGTGCTGGGCTTGCGCCGTTTTGCGCTGCGGGCGGGCGCGGTGGTCGGGCCAGAAATTCAGTTGCCGGAAGCGCACGCCGATGATCTGCAAATGCGCGAGCTTGCGGTCATCGTCAACAAAAAGAACGTCAATGGAATCACCATGGGCGAGCTGGGCAAGCGCCCGGGCGCCAAGCGGGCGCGCGGCGTCTTCGTGCAGTCGATCATGCGGTCTGGGCACGCCTTGCCGCTGACGCCGGCGACCATCGTGCAATACGGTGACCTGGTCACGCTGGTGGGCGCCGAACCCGAACTGGCGCAGGCGGGCGCAGCCCTGGGCAGCGAGCTGCGCCGCAGCGGTGTCACCGATCTGGTGTTCCTGGCCTTCGGCATTCTGGCGGGCTTGATGATCGGCAGCCTCAGTGCGCGCATGTGGGGCATCCCGGTGTCGCTGGGTAGCGGCGGCGGGGCGCTCGTCAGCGGGTTGGTGTGTGGCTGGATCAATGCCAAGCGGCCGTCGCTGGGCCACATTCCGGACCACGCCGTGCAGCTGTTGAAGGACCTGGGGCTGGCGGTGTTTGTGGCCTGCGTGGGCTTGTCGGCCGGACCAGAAGCCGTATCGCTGATCCGCGAACACGGCGCCGTGCTGCCATTGATCGGCTTGCTGGTTTCGCTGGGGCCGGCCTGCCTGTCATTGTGGGTGGGCCACAAGATACTGAAGATTGAAGGCCCGCTGCTGGTGGGCGCCATTGCCGGGCAGCACGTCAGCACGCCCGCCATCAGCGCCATCTTGAACTCCAGCGGAAGTTCCGTGCCGCTGCTGGGTTACACCGTGACCTATGCCATCGCCAACGTGCTGCTGCCGGTGCTGGGACCCATCATTGTGTCGTTGGCGTACCATCTGAGTTAAGACGCGTATCTGAAAGACGCAGCAGAGGCGAGGCGCTTGGCGCCTCGCTGTCGTTTTGCACACGGAGACATCATGCCCTACGTAACCCCGCTACAGGAGTTCCGCTTTACGCTGAACGAACTGGCCGGCCTGGACGACATCCTTGCATTGCCCGGCTTCGGTGACGTCACGCCCGATCTGGTTGACGCCATTCTGCAAGAGAACGGCCGGTTTGTGGAGCAGGCCGTCGCGCCCTTGAATGTGCCCGGTGACACGCAGCCGCCTGTGTGGAAAGACGGCCATGTCACGACCACGCCCGGTTATGCGCAGGGCTTCAAGGACTACGCCGCCGGCGGCTGGCAGGGCTTGCAGCATCCGCAAGAGTGGGGCGGGCAAGGCCTGCCCAAGCTGGTCGCCGCCGCGCCGGGCGAAAACATCCAGGCCGCCAGCCTGGCATTTTCCTTGTGCCCCATGCTGACGGACGGGGTGATCGAAGCGCTGCTGACCGTGGGCTCGGACGCGCAACGCCGCGAGTACGTGCCGAACCTGATCGCGGGCAAATGGACGGGCACCATGAACCTGACCGAGCCGCAAGCGGGTTCGGATCTGGCGCAGGTCGCCACACGCGCCGTGCGCCAGGACGACGGCACGTTCCGCCTGTTCGGCCAGAAGATCTTCATTACCTTCGGCGAACATGATCTGGCTGAAAACATCATCCACCTGGTGCTGGCCCGCACGCCGGACGCGCCCGCCGGCGTAAAGGGTATTTCGCTGTTCATCGTGCCCAAGTTCCTGGTCGACGCCAACGGCGCCGTTGGCAAGCGCAACGATGTCTGGTGCGCATCGCTGGAGCACAAGCTGGGCATCCATGGCAGCCCCACCGCCGTGTTGTTGTATGGCTCGGGCCAGGGCGATGTCGGCGAGGGCGCCGTCGGTTATCAGGTCGGCGAATTGAATCGCGGCCTGGAATACATGTTCATCATGATGAACGCGGCGCGCTATTCGGTGGGGCAGCAGGGTATCGGCGTATCCGAACGTGCCTACCAGCATGCGCTGGCCTATGCGCGTGAACGCGTGCAGGGCCGCGCGGTGGAAGGCTCGGCCGGGCCTGTGGCCATCGTGCGCCATCCAGACGTGCAGCGCATGCTGCTGACCATGAAGGCCCTGACCGAGGCGGCGCGTGCCGTGTCCTATGTGACGGCCGCCGCCCACGACAAGGGCACGCATCACCCCGACCCCGAACAGCGCTCGCGCAACCGCGCGTTCTATGAATACATGGTGCCCGTGGTGAAGGGCTACTCGACCGAAATCGCCGTTGAGGTCGCGTCGCTGGGCATCCAGGTGCATGGCGGCATGGGCTTCATCGAGGAAACGGGGGCGGCGCAGTTTTACCGGGATGCCCGCATTCTGCCGATCTACGAAGGCACCACCGCCATCCAGGCCAACGACCTGGTGGGTCGAAAGACGCAGCGCGACGGCGGCGCCACCGCCTACGCGGCCATCGCCGCCATGCGCGAGACCTTGCGCGCCGTCGAGGCCGAGTCCACGCGCGCGGCAGCGCCGGAACGCGATGCGCTGCGCCTGTTGCGCGACAACCTGGATGGCGCCATCCAGGCCTATGAGGCCGGCGTGGGTTTCATTCTTGAGCAATCCGCCGCCAACGTGCGCGCGGTGTTTTCCAGCAGCGTGCCATACCTGATGCTGGCCGGCGTGGTGCATGGCGGCTGGCAGATGGCACGCGCCGTATTGGCGTGCCGTCGGCATATCGCTGCCGGTTCGTCAGACCCGTTTTACAAAACCAAGATCGCGACCGGGCTGTTCTATGCCGCCCACATCCTTCCGCGCGCCCTGGCGCTGTCGGCGGCGGTGCGCGCGGGCGTGGTCGCGGACGCCTGCGGGGCGGCCGCGGATATTGCATAAGGTTATATGGCTTGCGTATTTCCTCGACCGAAGGTTTGATGGAAGAATCGTTTCGCAAGCAGTAAGCTCGGCTTTGAAACGCCATCCTGCGCTGCCCCCTGCAAGGCGGGCGGCCAGTTCCTCCCCACTGAATCCTCAAATAGGAGACACCATGAGTCATCTACGTCTGGGCGATACCGCCCCCGATTTCGAACAGGATTCCTCGGCCGGTCCCATTCGCTTCCACGAATACCTGGGCAATAGCTGGGGGGTGCTTTTTTCGCATCCGGCCGACTTCACGCCGGTGTGCACGACCGAGCTGGGTTACACGGCCAAGCTCGCTGACGAATTCGCCAAGCGCAATGTGAAGGTGCTGGCCCTGTCGGTGGACGGCGCCGATTCGCATTCGAAGTGGATCGAAGACATCAACGACACGCAGTCCACCAAGGTCAACTTTCCGATCCTGGCCGACAAGGATCGCAAGGTCTCCGAGCTTTACGACATGATCCACCCGAACGCCAACGCCACCTTGACGGTGCGTTCGGTGTTCATCATCGACCCGAACAAGAAGGTGCGGCTGATCATCACGTATCCGGCCAGCACGGGCCGTAACTTCAATGAAATCCTGCGCGTCATTGACTCGCTGCAATTGACCGACAGCCACAGCGTGGCCACGCCGGTCAACTGGGAAGATGGCGACGACGTGATCATTGTTCCGTCCCTGCAGGACGAGGCCGTCATCAAAGAGAAGTTCCCCAAAGGCTACAAGGCCGTGCGTCCTTACCTGCGCATCACGCCCCAACCGAATAAGTAAATTCGAATTCCGGGGGGTAGCCTCCCGGTAAAAAACGCGGCGTTGAGCCGCCCGAACCGCCGCCTTCTCCATAGGAGAACGCGGCGGTTTTTTCATGGCTGGGACGGCGGTCCTATATGCCTGCGAGCGATGAGCAATCAAATAATGATTCGTTCCGTTCAGAATGCGCAGCCAGCACACTTGCTTCCATATTGAAAATACAGGGAGCAAGGGATGTCTTTCGGAAAAGCGGGTTGGTTGGCCGCGCTGGCAGCGGTGGCGGTATCTCTGACGGCCGTGGCGCCGGCGCAAGCGCAGCAAAAGCAAACGCTGTTGAACGTGTCCTATGACCCCACGCGCGAGCTGTATCGCGCCATCGACGATGCCTTCATCAAGCAGTACAAGGACAAGGCCGGCGTCGACCTGACCATACGCCAGTCGCACGGCGGATCGGGTCGCCAGGCGCGCTCGGTCATCGATGGGCTGGAAGCCGACGTGGTGACGCTGGCGCTGGCCTATGACATCGACGCCATTGCCGACCGGGGGCTCATTCCCGAAAACTGGCAGTCTCGCCTGCCGCAGAACAGTTCGCCCTATACGTCCACCATTGTGTTCCTGGTGCGCAAGGGTAACCCCAAGGGCATCAAGGACTGGGACGACCTGATCAAGGACGGCGTGCAGGTCATCACGCCCAACCCGAAGACTTCCGGTGGCGCGCGCTGGAACTATCTGGCTGCCTGGGCCTACGCGTTGGAAAAGAACGGCGGCAGCGAAGAGAAGGCTCGCGCCTATGTCGGCGACCTGCTCAAGCACGTGCCAGTGCTGGACACCGGTGCACGCGGCGCCACGACCACGTTCGTGGAACGCGGCGTGGGCGACGTGCTGCTGGCCTGGGAAAACGAAGCCTTCCTGGCGCTTGAAGAACTGGGTCCCGACAAGTTCGACATCGTGGTGCCGTCCCTGTCCATCCTGGCCGAACCACCGGTGGCCGTCGTGGACAAGATCGTGGACAAGAAGGGAACGCGCGCCGCCGCCCAGGCGTATCTGGAATTCCTGTACACGCCCGCCGCGCAGGAAATCATCGCCAAGAACTATTACCGGCCCATCGACAAGACGGTGGCCGCCAAGTACGAAAGCAAGTTCCCCAAGGTCAAGCTCGTCACCATCGACGACAAGATCTTTGGCGGCTGGCGCAAGGCGCAGAAAGATCACTTCAGTGATGGCGGCACCTTCGACCAGATCTACCTGCCGCAAAAGAAATAACGACACGACCTTCGGACGACGGCTATGACAACTGCCTCCCCCCCGACGGCAATCGGCGCGCAAGCGCCTTTTGCCGTTCGGCGCAACAGCCCGGGCGTGCTGCCCGGATTCGGTATTTCCATGGGCTACGCCGTGCTGTACCTGAGCGTGCTTGTGCTGATTCCCCTGGCTGCGCTGCCCATCAAAAGCGCCGAACTCGGGTGGCAAGGGTTTTGGGACACGGTGACGGCGCCGCGCGTGATGGCGTCGTATCAACTGACCTTTGGCGCCTCGCTGATCGCTGCCCTGGTCAACCTGGTGTTCGGGTCCGTGGTGGCCTGGGTGCTGGTGCGCTATCGCTTTCCCGGCAAGAAGATCCTGGACGCTCTGGTGGACCTGCCCTTCGCATTGCCCACAGCGGTGGCGGGCATTGCGCTGACCGCGCTGTATTCGCAAAAAGGCTGGCTGGGCGCGCCGCTGTCCGAGTGGTTTGGATGGAAGGTGGCGTTCACGCCGCTGGGCATCGTGATTGCGCTGATCTTCATCGGCGTGCCCTTCGTGGTGCGCACGGTGCAGCCGGTGCTGGAAGACGTAGAACGCGAAATCGAAGAGGCGGCGGCCAGCCTGGGTGCCAGCCGCTGGCAGACCATCCGCCGCGTGCTGCTGCCCACCGTGGTGCCGGCGTTGACGACGGGCTTTGCGCTGGCGTTCGCGCGGGCAGTCGGCGAGTACGGGTCGGTGGTTTTCATTGCCGGCAACATGCCGATGGTGTCCGAGATCACGCCGCTGCTGATCATTTCCAAGTTGGAACAATTCGACTACGCCGGCGCCGCCGCCATCGCGACCGTGATGCTGGTGCTGTCCTTCGTCATGCTGTTGGTCATCAATCTGCTGCAAGGCTGGCAAGCCCGCCGCAACCTTGGGAGGCTGGCATGAGCGCAGCGGATCGTCCCGCCCATTTGACCGAACCGCGCTGGGTGCGCGGCGTCTTGCTGTTTATTGCGCTGGCATTTCTGACCCTGTTCCTGCTGGTGCCGCTGGCGGCAGTGTTCGCCGAGGCCTTCAAGAAAGGCTGGCAGCTGTACCTGGATGCCATCGTGGAACCCGACGCGCTGTCCGCCATCCGGCTGACCTTGCTGGTGGCGGCCATCGCGTTGCCGGTGAACCTGGTGTTTGGCGTGGCGGCGGCATGGGCCATCACCAAGTTCCAGTTTCGCGGCAAGCAGTTCCTGATCACGTTGATCGACCTGCCGTTCTCGGTATCGCCCGTGGTGGCCGGCCTGGTTTTCATTCTGTTGTTCGGCACGCAAGGATGGCTGGGCGGCTGGTTGCAGGACCACGACTGGAAGATCGTCTACGCCGTGCCCGGCATCATCCTGGCCACGCTGTTCGTGACCTTTCCGTTTGTGGCGCGTGAGCTGATCCCGTTGATGCAGGCGCAAGGCAGCGAAGAAGAACAGGCGGCGCTGACGCTGGGCGCCAGCGGCTGGCAGATCTTCTGGCGCGTGACGCTGCCCAATATCAAGTGGGGCCTGCTGTACGGCGCCATCTTGTGCAACGCGCGGGCAATGGGTGAATTTGGCGCGGTGTCGGTGGTGTCCGGCCAGGTGCGCGGGCTGACCAACACCATGACCCTGCACGTGGAAATTCTCTACAACGAATACCAGTACTCGGCCGCGTTCGCCGTGGCCTCGTTGCTGGCTCTGCTGGCGCTGGTGACCCTGGTGGCGAAAAACCTGGTCGAGTGGCGCAACGCGCGCATGCTGCGCGCCGCCGACCTGCCGGTCGAGTATCCCGGTGCAGCGGCCGCAACGATCAAGCCGGCCATCGCGTAACGCGCGACGGCCCAGACGGAGACAGGCATGAGTATCGAAGTACGTAATCTATCCAAGCGCTTCGGCCAGTTCCAAGCGCTGAACGACGTGTCGCTGCATATCGAAACCGGCGAACTGGTGGCGTTGCTGGGGCCGTCCGGCTGCGGTAAGACGTCGCTGTTGCGCATCATCGCCGGGCTGGAATTGCCGGATTCGGGCAGCGTCCTGTTCGGGGGCGAAGACGCCACGGACGTGGACGTGCGCCAGCGCCAGGTGGGATTCGTATTCCAGCATTACGCGCTGTTCAAGCACATGACGGTGTTCGAGAACGTGGCGTTCGGCCTGCGCGTGAAGCACCGGTCGCAGCGCCCGTCCGAAGACCAGATCCAGCGCAAGGTGCATGACCTGCTGACGCTGGTGCAGCTGGATTGGCTGGCGGATCGTTATCCGGCGCAGCTGTCCGGCGGCCAGCGTCAGCGTATCGCCCTGGCACGCGCGCTGGCCGTGGAGCCGCGCGTGTTGCTGCTTGACGAACCGTTTGGCGCGCTGGACGCCAAGGTACGCAAGGAACTGCGTCGTTGGTTGCGCCGGCTGCATGACGAGCTGAACGTGGCCAGTGTGTTTGTGACGCACGACCAGGAAGAGGCGCTTGAGGTCGCCGACCGCGTGGTGCTGATGAACGCCGGCCGTATCGAGCAGGTGGGCACGCCGCGTGAAGTCTGGGAACAGCCCGCGACGCCGTTTGTGTACGGCTTCCTGGGCGATGTGAACCAGCTGCAAGGCGTGGCCACGGGCGGAGTCTGGGAAGGCGCCGGCTTGTCGCTGCCGGCGCCTGACCTGGCGCAAGCCCATGCGCAGCGCGCCACCGCTTACGTTCGTCCGCACGAGTTCGAGATCGAGCGTTATCGCGCGGGCGGGCAGGGCATTGCGGTGCGCCTGTCGCACGCCTATCTGGCCGGCCCCAGCGCCTATCTGGAACTGGCGCGCCAGGATTCCGACGCCATCATCGAAGCGGAAGTGCCCGAGCACCTGTATCGGGAACTGGACCTGCGCGATGGCGATACGTTGTTGGCGCGTCCCCGGCGCGCCCGGATCTTTGCGGTGCAACCATGACCATGACGACCTCTGTTGATTTTCCTTCCATCCAGGACGCCGCGCTGGCGCAGCGTTGGCAGGCGCTGGTGCGGCGTCTGGCCGATATTCAGCAGCGTCACCCGGACGCCGCGCTGGCGTCGTCGCTGGCCGCTGAAGACATGTTGTTGACGCATGCCCTCTACGACTCGGGCCTGGACCTGGAAGTGTTCACCCTGGATACGGGCCGCTTGCATGCGGAAACGCTGGGCGTGCTGGACGCCGTTCGCGCGCGCTATGGGCGCGATGTCACGGTGTACCGGCCCGTGGCGGCGGCGGTGGAGCAGCACGTTGCCCAGCATGGCGCCTATGCGTTCTATGAAAGCGTGGATCTGCGCAAAGCCTGTTGCCAGATTCGCAAGGTCGAGCCGCTGCGACGCGCGCTGGCCGGGCGCAGCGCCTGGATCACCGGGCAGCGGCGCCAGCAATCCACCACGCGCGGCGAACTGCCCTTGCAAGAGCAAGACCCCGTGTTCGGCCTGACCAAGTTCAACCCGCTGGCCGAATGGAGCGAGGACGACGTGTGGGCAGTGATCCGTGCGCTGGATGTGCCCTACAACCCCCTGCACGACCAGGGCTACCCGTCCATCGGCTGCGAGCCCTGTACGCGCGCCATCCGGCCGGGCGAGGACGTGCGAGCTGGAAGATGGTGGTGGGAATCGTCGGATTCCAAGGAATGCGGTCTGCACGCGGGCAACCGCGTCATCAGTGTCGTGACGCGCGGCGAATGACGCCGTCCATGAATTCAAATTCTGTCTTAGGGGAATAACCTATGTCTGCTGTGATCCAACGCAGCCACCTGGATTGGCTGGAATCGGAAGCGATATTCATCATGCGCGAGGTGGCCGCCGAAAGCGAAAAGCCCGTGCTGCTGTTCTCGGGCGGCAAAGACTCCGTGGTGCTGCTGCGCCTGGCGGAAAAGGCGTTTCGCCCCGGCCGCTTTCCCTTCCCGCTGATGCACATCGACACGGGCCACAACTTCGATGAAGTCATCGCCTTTCGTGATCAGCGCGCAGCCGAATTGGGCGAGACCCTGATCGTGCGCAGCGTCGAGGACTCCATCAAGCGTGGCAGCGTGGTGCTGCGGCGCGAAACCGACTCGCGCAATGCGGCGCAGGCGGTGACGCTGCTGGAAGCCATCGAGGAATTCGGCTTTGACGCCTGCATCGGCGGGGCGCGCCGCGACGAGGAAAAGGCCCGCGCCAAGGAGCGCATCTTTTCGTTCCGCGATGAATTCGGCCAATGGGACCCCAAGGCACAGCGCCCTGAACTGTGGAACCTGTTCAACACGCGCGTGCATCGCGGCGAGAACATGCGTGTCTTCCCGATTTCGAACTGGACCGAACTGGACGTTTGGCAATACATCCAGCGCGAGAAGCTGGCGTTGCCGTCGATCTACTTTAGCCACCAGCGAGAGGTCGTCCGGCGCAAGGGCCTGCTGGTGCCGGTGACCCGCCTGACGCCGCCGCAAGACGGCGAGCAGGTCGAGCGGATGCCGGTGCGCTTTCGCACGGTGGGCGATATTTCTTGCACCTGCCCGGTGGCTTCCGACGCCGCCGACACCTACGCCATCATCGCCGAGACGGCGGTGACCGACATCACCGAGCGCGGCGCAACGCGCATGGACGACCAGACTTCCGAGGCCTCGATGGAGCGCCGCAAGAAGGAAGGCTATTTCTGAATGCACAACGCCGGCTGCGGCCGGCGGCAGGGGACGCACCATGAACGCACTGAACGATTCTTTCCTTTCCGGCGCCGGCACGGGCGTGCTGCGCTTGATCACGGCGGGCTCCGTCGACGATGGCAAATCCACGCTGATCGGCCGCCTGCTGTACGACAGCAAGGGCGTATTCGCCGACCAGCTGGATGCGATCTCGCGCGCCAAGCACAAGCGCGTGGCGGGCGACGGCATCGACTTTTCCCTCTTGACCGACGGGCTCGAAGCCGAGCGCGAGCAGGGCATCACGATTGACGTGGCCTACCGGTACTTTTCTACACCCGCGCGCAAATTCATCATTGCCGATGCGCCCGGCCACGAGCAATACACGCGCAATATGGTCACGGGCGCGTCCACGGCGGACGTGGCCGTGATCCTCATCGACGCCACGCGCGCGGCCGACGGCAAGCTGCTGCCGCAGACCAAGCGGCACAGCACCATTGCGCGGCTGCTGGGTATCCGCCACATCGTGGTGGCCGTGAACAAGATGGACCTGGTCGATTGGGATCGCGCCGTGTTCGAGCGCATTCGCGATGCGTATGCCGAACTCGCCGCCAAGCTCGGCATCGCACATTTCGATGCGCTGCCGCTGTCGGCGCTGAATGGCGACAACGTCGTGACGCTGTCGCCCAAGACGCCCTGGTACGAAGGCCAGCCTTTGCTGGCGCTGCTGGAATCGTTGGACCTTGCCAGCGACGGCCGTGCCTTGCCGCTGCGCTTTCCCGTGCAGTGGGTGGCGCGGCACGGGGGTGATCAGAAAGAAGACTTTCGCGGTTATGCCGGCCGGTTGGCCAGCGGCGTGCTGCGCGCGGGCGACGCCATCACCGTGCAACCGTCGGGCGTCAGTGCGGTGGTGCGCGAAGTCCGCGTCTTTGACCGCGTGCTGGACGAGGCGGTGGCGGGCGACTCGGTCACGGTGGTGCTGGATCGCGATGTCGACGTGTCGCGCGGTGATGTCATCGTGCACACGGCGGCGCCGGCGCAAGTCACCCGCGAGTTCGAAGCCGAGCTGTGCTGGCTGGATGCGCAAGCATTGAACCCGGCGCGCAAGTATCTGTTGAAGTCGGGCACGCGGCTTACGTCGGCAAAGATTCGCGCGGTGCTCTCGCATCGCGACATCCACGAATTGCAGGAAGTCGAGAACACCGAAGGCACCTTGCAGATGAACGACATCGGTCGCGTGACGTTCACCACGCGCGAGGCGTTGGCGGTGGATCGGTACGCTGATGTGCCGACGACCGGCGCCTTCATTCTGATCGATGAAGCCACGCATCAGACGGCTGCGGCGGGCATGTTGCGCTAGGGTGGAATCGGGCCGGAAAACAACGGACTTTCGGCCCGCTTTTTGATGTTGTATTTCTTCCAAACCTAATGCTGGTGCGGGTTTCCGGGCGATATCGCCTGATGAAATCGATTTGTTCAGACGCGCCTCGCGTCTTGCGGTAAAGTGGGGCTGTCTTACGGAAAGGCTTTTGGTGCTTGTCAAAACCACTGTGTTTTTGTACAGTAGTTTTTATGGCACGCACCGATCATTCTTTTCCCGCCGGTTCTGGGTCCCCGGCTGCCGCCCCCGCCGCCTTGCGCGGTCGGGGTGCGGTTACTAATGTTCGGCATCGCTTTCAGCGCGATGACCGTGTGCAGGTCGACGACGGTTGGTCCGGTTCAGGCCTGCCGGCGGATTTCGTGGAATCCGTCCCCGACTCTTTCTCCGACTCCTTTTCCGATACATTCACGGATTCCGCTTCGGGCGATTCTTCTGAAGCCGGGTCCGGCTCCGCGCACGCGCCGGTGGCTGGCGCGCGCCCTGGCGCCACGGTCATCCCCATCGTTCCTGATACGCGGCTGGCTCCGCCCGCACCCAAGACAACCGTCACGGCCGAAGAAGCGCGCAAGATGCTGTCGCGCAATGACTCGCCCGATATCCCCTTCGACGTTGCGGTAAACCCGTATCGCGGTTGCGAGCACGGCTGCGTGTACTGCTATGCGCGGCCCACGCATTCGTATTTGGGCATGTCGCCCGGGCTGGACTTCGAAACCCGCCTGGTGGCCAAGGCAAACGCCGTGGATGCGCTGCGCGCCGAACTGGGGCGCCCCGGCTACAAGCCGTCGCCCATCAATATCGGTTCCGCCACTGACGCTTACCAGCCCATCGAACGCGATTGGCGGCTGACGCGCGGCATGCTGGAACTGATGCTGGAAACCCGGCATCCCGTCACCATCGTCACGAAAAACGCGCTGGTCGCCCGGGATCTCGATCTGCTTGCAGCGCTGGCTGAGCAGAATCTGGTGGTCGTCTATATCAGCATCACCACGCTGGACGCCGGCATGGCGCGCACGCTGGAGCCGCGTGCCGCAGCGCCGTGGCGGCGGCTGGAAGCCGTGCGCAGCCTTACGGATGCCGGCGTGCCGGTCGGCGTGCTGGTGGCGCCCGTCATCCCGTTCATCAATGATGAATCCATGGAACACATCCTCCAGGAATCCAAGGCGGCCGGCGCGCATTACGCCAGCTACACCGTCTTGCGCCTGCCCTGGGAGGTCAAAACCCTGTTCGAGGATTGGCTTAACGCCCATTACCCCGACCGCGCCCAGCGCGTGCTGCATCGCATAGAAGACCTGCGCAACGGTCGCCGCAATGACCCTAATTTTGGCTCGCGCATGCGTGGCACCGGCATCTGGGCAGACTTGCTGCGCCAGCGCTTCGCCGTCGCGACCCGCAAGCTGGGGCTGAACCGCCACAGGCTCGCGCTGGACTGCGATCGCTTCCAGCCGCCGCTGGCGGCGGGCGCCACGCCGTCTCTGTTTTCGGCGGGCCCGCTTGCAGGGCAGGGCACGGCCTCTTCGGCTGTGTCCGCAGCAGTGGCGTCGTCGGCCGGCTCTGCGGTGACTGTGCCCGCTACCCCTTCCTCTACCGCTTTCCTATCCCCGGTTGGCGCGCAAGCGTCTTCAGGGGTCCCCCTTTCTGACGGCCTGCCGGCAGTTTCCGGCGGCTATGGCCGCGGGGCGCGCCAGTTGCAGGCGCTGGCGGCCGGCCAGTTGTCGCTGTTCGATTGATCACGGCCGCTCGCCGTGTCGGCCGCTGCGGCGGCGTGGAATCGTTTCTTCAAGGAGTTCTCATGAACACCGCTGATTTTTCCGTTTTGTCAGATGAGCTCATCGTCTCGTTGAACCCGCTGCGCCGTGGCGCGTATCGAGCCCGCGCCGCTTGCGCCAAGCTGGCGGGCCTGGCCATGCCGTGGAATACCGCGTCCGCCGGTGACGAACCGCGCCAGCGCAGCCGCTCGGGCACGTCTCCCGCGCGCTGGCCGTTCCCGCCCACGCCGGCCCAAGAGGGCGGCTTGGTCGAGCGCGCGGCAACGCGCGGGATCCCATCGGGCGTGACACCGTTGCCGGTGCCTGCCGTCACCCCCACGATGGCGCCCGCCGTGTCACCTGCCATGGCCCCCGCTTTGGCGGTGTCGGCGGTACGCGAGCGCAGTCTGGGCAACGCCACCGTTGAACCCGTAACGTCGCAAGTCACCATGAAGGCCATGGTGCTGGATGTGGTGATGGTGTTGGCGTGGGGCGCAATCATCCCCGGCCTGATGTGGCTTGGAGCCGCCGCTGGGTTCTGAATCGCCCGGGCTCGATTTTGAATCAATCGCGACCGATACATTGAACGGCCACGGCAGGCTTAGCTGGAGCCCAGCAGCACCACGCCCACCAGAATGGATACGCAACCGGCCAACCGGCCCGGCCCGACCTTTTCGCGCAGCAGGAACATGCCGGCCAGGGTGCCCAGCATCATCGACATTTCGCGGGCAGGCGCCACCAGGCTTAACGGCGCGCCGTTGCGCAGCGCATATAGCACCAGGATGTACCCCAACGGAGACAGCAGGCCCACGGCCAGCGCCAGGTGCCAGTGCCCGCGCATGGACTGCCAGGCTTGCGCGCGCCGGCTCATCATGTGGGGCGTCATCATGGCGGTGCGCGTTACGCATGTGAACCAATCGAACAGCACGGGGCTGATCAACAGGACCTTCACGCCATAGGCGTCCACCACGGTGTAGGCGGCGATGAACAGGCCGATCACCACGCCCCAGCGCACGCCGATCCACGCTTGGGCCTGCTTGAAGATGGTCAGACGCCCTTGGGTGGCGATCATCAGCACGCCGATCACCACGCACAGCATGCCGACAATGCCGGTGCCGGTGGCGGGTTCGCCCAGCAGCAGGAATGCCCCCGTCGTGGAAAGCAGCGGGCCGGTGCCTCGCGCAATGGGATACACCACGGACAGGTCGGCAACCTGATAGCCGCGTTGCAGGCAAAGGCTGTAGCCCAGATGCAACAGGCTGGATGTCAGGATGGCGCCGACGACGGGCCACGTCCACGTCATGCCGTCGTGGATCAGCACCCAGATGACCCAGGGGGCGTACAGCAACGAGGCGCACAGCCCGTAGGCAAACACAAAAGGCGCGCCCACCATGGCCGCGCGCTTGGCAAGCAGGTTCCACGTAGCGTGGGCCATCGCCGCCAAGACGACCAATATCAGGGACGTATACGACATGAGGGAACAGCGCCGAATGACGTGTTTGTTACAGAAGCCGCTAGGGTACAGCAAGCTGCCGGAAGGGCGCCATTCTACCCGACGGCCTAGCCAACTTTTGGTGTAGAATCATTGGTTTGCCAAATCTCATCCTCTGCTTGCGGCACCAGTAACAACATCGGTAAAAAACGAACGGCAAAAGTTTTAGCCCGCAAAGACATGATGATCTAGGAGTTCTCATGAACCTTATCGCTATCCTGGAACAGGAAGAAATTGCCCGTCTGACCGGCGGCCAAGCCAAGCCTGAATTTGCTCCTGGTGACACCGTCATCGTGAGCGTGAACGTCGTTGAAGGCACCCGCAAGCGCGTGCAGGCTTTCGAAGGCGTTGTTATCGCCAAGCGCAATCGCGGCCTGAACTCCGCGTTCACCGTGCGCAAGATTTCGTCGGGTGAAGCCGTGGAACGTACGTTCCAGCTGTACTCGCCGCAAATCGCCGGCATCGAAGTCAAGCGCCGCGGCGACGTGCGCCGCGCCAAGCTGTACTACCTGCGCAACCGCTCGGGCAAGTCGGCACGTATCAAGGAAAAGCTGGTCAGCAAGCAAGCCTCGGCGGCTTGATCGCTTATCGGCACACGGCCCTACCAGTGTCGGACGTTCGCGCCATTCAGCGTTTCCGTCCGGCACAGGTTTCCGGGTTAAAAAGGCACCTGCGAGGGTGCCTTTTTCTTTTAGCAAAGCCGTATGTCTGATTCCTCGTATTCTGCGCGGCCTCGACGGCCGCTTGTGCGCCCGGGCTTCGATCCGGCAACGCAACCGTGGGTAGTGGCCAATGATTCTCTGCCGGCCGTACCTGCCAGCCTGTTGACCCCGGATCGCCTGCGGGGCACGCTGAACCAGCCATCCACCTGGACGCTGGAGCTTTCGCGCGACAACGATCTGCGATACCCCGGCCGCGAGGGCACACCGGTGCCCGCAGCCGTGTTGATTCCGCTGGTCACGCGCGACGACGGCGTACACATCATGCTGACCCAGCGCGCCGCGCATCTGCATGACCACGCGGGGCAGATCAGCTTTCCGGGTGGCCGCATCGAAACCAGCGACCCCACGCCCGTGGCCGCTGCCTTGCGCGAAGCGCAGGAAGAAACCGGACTGCCGGAAGACCATGTGGAAGTGTTGGGCAGCATGCCGCCCTACCTGACGGCGACGGGTTTTTCGATCATTCCGGTGGTGTCGTTGGTGCGGCCCGGTTTTGAACTGGCGCCCGACGCGTTCGAGGTAGCTGAAGTGTTTGAAGTGCCGCTGTCGTTCCTGATGGACCCGGCCAATCATCGGCTGTACGAGGCCAGGCTGGACGACGGACGCGTGCGCAATTACTACGGGATGCCCTACGGCAAGCATTTCATCTGGGGGGCAACGGCGGGCATGTTGCGCAACCTCTATCACCTGCTGCGCCACGGATTGCAGCCGCGCTGACGGTATGGCCGAAAGCGGGCCAGACCATCGCGCTATTTATCCGTGCAATAGAAAACGGCCCTTGCGGGCCGTTTTTGTTGCCGTCGCCTTTATGGCCATCGCGGCGTTCGCGAGCACCCCAAAATCAATAGCGCTGCTGACCCGCCAGATTCTCTTCAAGGATGCGCTCGTATAGCGCGTAGCGCAGCGGGTTGATCTTGCCTGCCTGCAAGGCGGCCACTACGCCGCAGCCCGGTTCACGGCGGTGCGTGCAATTGTAGAAGCGGCATTCCTCGATAGGCTGCGCAAATTCAGGGAAGCCGCGGATGATGTCGTCGCGCGTCAGGTGTTGCAAGCCGAACGCCTGGAACCCGGGCGAATCGATCAGGTCACCGCCGGGATCGGGCAGGTGATAAAGCCGCGTGCTGGTCGTGGTGTGCTTGCCCATGTCCAACGCCGTGGAGTGTTCGCGCGTGGCCGCGCGCGCGTCCGGGATCAATGCGTTAAGCAGCGTGGACTTGCCCATGCCGCTTTGACCCAGCAGCAGATTGGTGCGGCCGGCCAGACGAGGCGCCAGCAGCGTGTGCACTTTTTCAGGTTCCAGCGCGCTGAGCTCGACCACGGGCACGCCCAACGCCGCAATCGGCGCCAGGCGGGCGCGGGCGGCGGGCAATTCTTCCGTCAGGTCGGTCTTGTTCAAGACGATCAGCGGCGAGATGCCCGCGCTCCAGGCGCCGGCCAGGGCTCGCCCGGTCAGGTCGTCGGAGAAGGTCGGCTGCACCGCGATCACGATCAACAACTGGTCGACGTTGGAGGCGAACTGCTTGGACCGCATCTCGTCGGACCGGTACAGCAGGTTGGTGCGCGGCAGGATCGCGTCGATCGCGCCTTCGTCCTTGCCTTGCGGGGCAATGCGCACGCGGTCGCCGACGGCGGCGCCGGCCTTTTTGCCGCGGGGGAAGCACTTGCGCAGCGATCCGTCGGCAAGCTCAACGGTGTAGTGGCGTCCGTGCGCGGCGATGATGCGGCCGTCCAGCTGGCCGCCCACGGCGTCGGTCATGGGCGCTGCGACGCCGTTTCTGGCATTGCGCGGGGCGCTCATGCGGTGGGCGCCATCAGGTGGCGGATGCGCTCGGCGGCGGGGGGATGGCTATCGTAGAAGGCGGAATGCACAGGGTCGGGAGTCAGCGTAGCGGCGTTGTCGTCGTAGAGTTTGACCAGCGCGGACACCAGATGTTGCGGCGAACTCTGCTCGGCCGCATAGCGGTCCGCTTCGAATTCGTCGCGACGCGAGTACCAGCTGGCCAACGGCGTGAACATGAAAGTAAAAACGGGAATGACCAGGAAGAACAGCAGCAACGCCATCGCGTCGTTGCGTCCGCCCAGTTGGGGCACCACACCCAGGTCCATGTAGAACCAGGGTTGTTGCGATACCCAGCCCAGGATGGCAAAAAAGGCCAGCGCGGCGCCAAAGCTGAAGGCGACGCGCTTAATGATATGACGCTTGGCGAAATGACCCAGTTCGTGGGCCAACACCGCTTCAATTTCATCGCCGTTCAGGCGCGCCAGCAGCGTGTCGAAAAACACGATGCGGCGCGACCTTCCAAAGCCGGTGAAATAGGCATTGCCGTGCGCGGACCGGCGCGAGCCGTCCATGACGAACAGTCCGTTCAGCGCGAAGCCGCAGCGCTGCGCCAGCCGTTGAATGCGGCCGGCCAGGTCCGGGTCGGACAGTGGCGTGAATTTATTGAAAAGCGGGGCAATGAACATCGGGTAGACGATCAGCAGCGCCAGGTTGAACACCGTCCACAGCGCCCACGCCCAGACCCACCAGTAGGCGCCCGCGCTGCCCATCAACCACAGCACGGCGGCGGCCAGCGGCAGGCCCAGCACGGCGGCAACCAACAGGCCCTTGGCCGTGTCGGCAATGAATAGCTCGGGCGTCATCCGGTTGAAGCCAAAACGCGCCTCAAGCTTGAACTGCCGCCACAGCGTGAAAGGCAGGCCCAGCACGCCAAGCACCAGCGCCACTACGAGCAGCAAAAGCATCTGGCGCAAAAAATCATTGCTGGTAAGCTGCCCAACCATCAGGTCGATGAATTGCAAGCCGCCCATCAACGTCAGGCAGACCAGCAAAATGGCGTCGTAGGTGCGTTCAAGCATGCCCAGTTTGACGCGGGCGATGGTGTAATCGGCCGCGCGCTGATGGCTGGTCAGGCCGATGCGAGGCGAAAATTCATCCGGCACGCGATCGCGGTTACGCGCCACGTGGCGGATCTGGCGACCGGCCAGCCACAGGCGCACGGCAATATCGGCCAGCAGGAAAGCAACGAACAGCAGTGTGAACATGGGCGAAGCGTTTTGCTCAGTAGGGATGTGCGAAAATCGCGTGTTTTATAGGCAAATTATATGGCTGTGAACGAAAATCGCCTGGTCTGGCTCGACATGGAAATGACCGGGCTGGATCCCGAGAAAGAACGCATCATCGAGGTGGCCGTCGTGGTGACGGAACCCGACCTGACGGTCGTGGCCGAAGGCCCGGTGCTGGTCGTCCACCAGCCTGACAGCCTGCTTGACGCCATGGACAACTGGAATAAATCCACCCACGGCAAAAGCGGCCTGATCGACAAGGTGCGCGCGTCCACGGTGTCCGAAGCGCAGGCAGAGGATACGCTCTTGGCGTTTTTGGCGCAGCATGTGCCGGCGGGTAAATCGCCGCTGTGCGGCAACACCATCAGCCAGGATCGCCGCTTCATGTTTGCGTACATGCCGCGCCTGGAGCAGTTTTTCCACTACCGCAACCTGGATGTCAGCACGCTGAAGGAATTGGCGCGCCGCTGGGCGCCGGCCGTGTACAAGGGCTTTGAGAAAAAGAGCCGCCACGAAGCGCTGGCCGACATCTACGAGTCCATCGACGAACTCAAGTACTACCGCGAGCACCTGCTGAAGGTGTAGGCAGGGCGGTTTTCAGGGGGCGCATGTATCGGGCGGGATGCAGCGGGGCGCATTCATCGGCCTGCATCCACCCGGCCTGCATTCAGCCGGCCTGCATTCAGCCGGCCTGCATTCAGCCGGCCGCCTGCACCGGGCAGAGGGTCCTTGACCCGCCCGCCGCCACGCCTGTCAGGCCGGCCGACCACCGAAACGGGATTCCACCTCGGCCGTCAGCGGCGTATAGCGCGCATTATCTTGCCCGGCGCGCGCGTTCAGATGCGTCTCCGACGCGTCGAAAACCTTCCAGTAGATTCTTCCGCACAGCGCGCGGGCGGCGTGGCCCGGCCAGTTGTCGGGCAGCATCGGGCCGGGCAGCTGCGGGTCGTGTAGAACGATCCGGCGCCAATTGTGCAGCAGCATGACCCGCACGACGAACGCGTCGGCGGGCGGCGGCGCGTCATCCAGCAATTTTTCCAGCGGGCCAAAGTTGCGGGAAAACTGGCGGTACTGCTCGGCCACGTCATCCAGGTTCCAGCATTGCGACGCCAGGCTGGCGATCGGCAGGCCGCCCGCGCCGGCCAGATCCCGGGCGGACAGCACCAGCGCCCGATCCGGGATGCCCAGCTTTTCAAGAATGTCGTGCGCGGCCCGCGCCTCGGTGTGCGGGTGGGCGAACAGGCCCGGCGCGATCATGCCGAACCCTTCCCAGACCAATTCCCGACGCAACTCGGCGCGCTCGGCCAGCCCGTTGCCCGTGCGCGGTAGCGCCACCAGCGTCCATTCCCCGTTCCAGTCCTGCGTTGCACCTTCGTAGATGCGCTGCGAGGCATGTGCGGTATGTCGCAGCCCCTGTTCCGAAATCAGGTACAGACTGCGCCGGCCATGTCGTTCCGATTGCAGCCAGTTTTGCGCCACCAGCCGGAAAACGCTGGTGCGCAACAGGCGTTCATTGATACCAAGCGGGGCCAGCAATTCGATCAGGTCGCCCAGCCAGATGGCGCCGCCGTGAGGGGCCAACGCGTCCCCCAGCAAGCTGACGCACAGCGATTTGGCGCGAGGCGGGTCGCTTTTCAACAAGCGGGACAGGAAACGGTCCAAAGGCGACGTAGGGTTTGCCATAAGGGGGGCCGCATGCGGCCGATATCAGGATCCGCAATATGATACATAAATCCAATGTGATACAGCTTTGCGTTTGACAATGGTTTTTTTGTATTAAATAATCCGCCTATGACATGACGGCGCTGCGGAACGTTTGCCTTGCGATTTCGCAAACCGTCTCAAGGAGACAAACATGTACGCTCAACTCGTCGAAACCGGCGTCAAGCAGGTCAAAACCGCCGACCAGCTTGAAGGCCCCGAACAGACGTTCCAGCGCCGCATAGACGATGGCGTGCGCATCGAGGCCAAGGACTGGATGCCCGATGCCTACCGCAAGACGCTGGTGCGCCAGATCTCTCAGCACGCGCACTCGGAAATCGTCGGCATGCTGCCCGAAGGCAACTGGATCACGCGGGCCCCGTCGCTCAAGCGCAAGGCGATCCTGCTGGCCAAGGTGCAGGACGAGGCCGGCCACGGGCTGTATCTGTACAGCGCTGCCGAGACGCTGGGCGTCTCGCGCGATGACCTGATTGATGACCTGCACGCGGGCCGCGCCAAGTACTCCAGCATCTTCAATTACCCGACCCTTAGCTGGGCGGACATCGGCATGATCGGTTGGCTGGTCGATGGCTCGGCCATCATCAACCAGATTCCGCTGTGCCGCTGTTCCTACGGCCCCTACGCGCGCGCCATGGTGCGCGTCTGTAAGGAAGAGTCCTTCCACCAGCGCCAGGGCTATGACCTGTTGATGCAGATGTGCCTGCATGGCACGCCCGAGCAAAAGGCGATGGTGCAGGATTCGCTGAACCGCTGGTGGTGGCCGGCGCTGATGATGTTCGGCCCGTCGGACGCCGATTCGCCCAACAGCGCGCAATCGATGGCCTGGAAGATCAAGCTTTTCTCCAATGACGAGCTGCGCCAGAAGATGGTGGACCAGACCGTGCCGCAGGCCGAATACCTGGGCCTGACCGTGCCGGACCCCGACCTGAAGTGGAACGCGGAACGCGGCCACTACGACTTCGGCGAGATCGACTGGAGCGAGTTCTACGCCGTGCTCAAGGGCAATGGGCCGTGCAACCGCGAACGCCTGGCCGCGCGCGTCAAGGCACACGAAGCCGGCGCCTGGGTGCGCGACGCACTGGTCGCCTACGCGGACAAAAAGGCGCAACGCAAGGCCGCTTGAGGCGGTCTGCAACGCCTGCCCGCCTGCAACCCGCGCCTGCAACCCGCGTCCGCATCCCGCGCCGCAACCCTTGCTGCAACCCATACCGCAACCTTCACTGCATACCGGTGCGCGCCGCGCGCGCCCGGCATTTCAAGGATATCCATCATGAGCAAAGACTGGCCTTTGTGGGAAGTGTTCATCCGCAGCCAGCACGGCCTGGCCCACAAGCACGTCGGCAGCCTGCATGCCCCGGACGCCGAAATGGCGATCAATCACGCGCGTGACGTCTACACGCGCCGCAACGAAGGTCTGAGCATCTGGGTCGTGCGCGCCTCGGACATCTCGGCCAGCAGCCCCGGCGACAAGGAACCCTTGTTCGAGCCGGCCAACAGCAAGGTCTACCGGCATCCCACGTTTTTCCCGATGCCCGAAGAAATCAAGCACATGTAAGGCGGCAGGCGGACATGGACAAGACTTTGTTTGAATACCTGCTGCGCCTGGGCGATTCGTCGCTCATCCTGTCGCAGCGGCTGGGCGCGTGGACCGGGCACGGCCCCATCCTGGAAGAGGACCTGGCGCTGACCAATACCGCGCTGGACCTGCTGGGGCAGGCGCGCATGTGGCTGACGCTGGCGGGTGAAGTCGAAGGCGCGGGCCGCGATGAAGACGCGCTGGCCTATCACCGCGACGCTCACCAGTTCCATAACGTGTTGCTGGTCGAACGCGCCAATGGCAACTATGCCGACACCATGGCGCGCCAGTTCCTGTTCGACGTCTGGCACTACTTCCTGCTGCAACGCCTGGAACAATCTTCCGACGAACGCGTGGCCGCCATCGCCGCCAAGTCCATCAAGGAAGTCACTTACCACGTGCGCCGCTCGTCGGACCTGGTCGTGCGCCTGGGCGACGGCACCGACGAAAGCCACGCCAAGATGCAGGCCGCCATCGACGACGCCTGGCGCTTTACCGGCGAACTGTTCGCCGACGACGCCGTGGACCAGGACGTGGCCGCGCGCGGCATCGGCTGCGAACTGGCCGCGCTGCGCGAACCGTGGCTGGCGCACGTGCGCGAAGTGCTGGAAGAAGCCACGCTGACTGTTCCCGATGAAACCGCGGCCAACCATCTGGCCTACCGGGGCGGTCGCCAGGGCAAGCACACCGAAGAGCTGGGCTACGTGCTGGCCGAAATGCAGTACCTGCCGCGCGCCTACCCGGGAGCCACCTGGTGAACGCGCTGGCGCCCGTTTCCGCCGACCAGGTCTATGCCTGGCTGCACGAGGTCCCCGACCCGGAGATCCCCGTGCTGTCCGTGGTGGACCTGGGCGTGGTGCGTGAGGTGAATTGGGAAGGCGACACCTGTGTCGTCGTCATCACCCCCACGTATTCCGGCTGCCCGGCCATGCGCGAAATCACGCAGGACATCCAACAGACGCTGGCCCGCCATGGCGTGGCCGACGTCCGTGTCGACACCCGCCTGGCGCCCGCCTGGACGACCGACTGGATGAGCGAAAAGGGCCGCGAAGCGCTCAAGGGTTACGGCATCGCCGCGCCCGCCGAGCGCGCCATCGACATTTCGGGCATCAGCCGCCGCGCTGTCGCGCCCGCCATCGCGTGCCCGCGCTGCGGCTCGCGCGATACGCGGATGGTCAGCAACTTCGGGTCCACGTCGTGCAAGGCGCTGTATCGCTGCGTGTCTTGCCGCGAACCCTTCGATTATTTCAAGACTCACTGAGAGCGGTTTCAAGATGAGCAACCAATTTCATTCCTTGAAGGTGGCCTCGGTGGCGCGCAACACGCGTGATGCCGTGGTCGTGACCTTTGACCTGCCCGACACGCTGACCGACGAGTTCGCCTTCCTGCCGGGGCAGTACCTGACCCTGCGCACGCAGCTGAACGGCGAAGAGCTGCGCCGCTCGTACTCGATCTGTTCCGCGCCGCACGACAAGCTGCTGCGCGTGGCCATCAAGAAGGTCGACGAAGGCGCGTTCTCCAGCTGGGCCAACCATGAACTGCAACCCGGCCAGACGCTGGAAGTGATGGCGCCCGCCGGCAATTTCACGGTGGATTTCTCGCCCGAGAACCAGCGCCATTACGTGGCCTTCGCGGTGGGCAGCGGCATCACGCCGGTGTTCTCGCTGGTGAAAACCGCGCTGTCGATCGAGCCGCGCAGCAAGTTCACGCTGTTCTTTGGCAACCGTGCGTCGTCGGCCGTGCTGTTCCGCGAAGAAATCGAAGACCTGAAAAACCTGTACATGGAGCGCTTCTCGCTGGTCTACGTCATGAGCCGCGAGACGCAAGACATTGAACTGTTCAACGGCCGCCTGGACGGCGATAAGGTAGACCAGCTGATGTCGGCCTGGATGAGCCCCGAAGACATCGATTACGCTTTTGTCTGTGGTCCGCAAACCATGACAGAAAGCGTGGTCGAGCGGCTGCAAGCGCGCGGCATTCCCAAGGCGAACATCAAGTTTGAACTGTTCGGCGCGCCCAAGGGGCCCCGCGCACTGCGTACCGGCCACGACGCCCCGCAGGCGCCAGGCAAGGGCCAGTGCGAAGTGACCGTGGTGCAAGACGGCCACAGCCGCATGTTCGTGATTGATAAGAATAAAGACAGCGTGCTGGACTCGGCGCTGGCGCAGGGAATCGAGCTGCCCTATTCGTGCAAGGGCGGCGTGTGTTCCACCTGCCGCTGCAAGGTCATCGAAGGCGAAGTGGACATGGATGCCAACTTCGCCCTGGAAGATTACGAAGTGGCGCGCGGTTTCGTACTGAGCTGCCAGAGCTTTCCGGTCAGCGACCGCCTGGTCATCGACTTCGACCAGGAAACCTGACGCGGCCCGTGCCGGTCAGACACCCCTAATTCATTGGAGAGACAAGCGTGTCCCAAAAATTCTTCGAGCGTCACCAGCCCGTGCTGGAACAATCCCTGGCGGCTGCCGCGCTGCGCGGCTACTGGAGCCCGTTTGCCGAATCGCCCAGCCCGCGCAACTATGGCGAAACCGCCAACGACGACGGCCGCGCCGCCTTCGAAGCCCTCAAGGGCAAGCCGTTTCCCCTGAACCTGCACGACGCCGACGGCACGGTGGGCGGCGAGAAATCGCCCTACGGTTTCGACCTTGGCATTACGTACCCGCATGTGCCGGTCGACAAGCTGATCGGCGCGTCCAAGCGCGCGCTGGAAGATTGGCGCCGTGCCGGTCCGCAAGCCTGGGTGGGCGTGTCGCTGGAAATCCTGGCGCGCTTGAACAAGCTGAGTTTTGAAATTGCCTACGCCGTGCAGCACACCACCGGCCAGGGCTTCATGATGGCCTTTCAGGCCGGCGGCCCGCACGCGCAAGACCGCGGCTTTGAAGCCGTGACCTACGCCTGGCAGGAAATGTCGCGCATTCCGGGCGTGGCGATGTGGGAAAAGCCGCAAGGCAAAAATGACCCCATCCGCATGGAAAAGCAGTTCACCGTGGTGCCGCGTGGCGTGGCGCTGGTGATCGGCTGCTCGACCTTCCCAACGTGGAACGGCTACCCCGGCATGTTCGCCAGCCTGGCCACCGGCAACACCGTTATCGTCAAGCCGCACCCGGGCGCGATCCTGCCGCTGGCCCTCACCGTGAAGGTCGCGCGCGAAGTGCTGCAAGAAGCCGGCTTTGATCCCGATGTGGTGTTGTTGGCCGCGCACGAAGCCGGCGACGACACGGCGCAGAAGCTGGCGCTGGACCCGGCCGTCAAGATCGTGGACTTTACCGGCAGCACCGCCAACGGCAACTGGCTGGAAGACAACGCCCGCCAGGCGCTGGTCTACACCGAGAAGGCCGGCGTCAACCAGGTCATCATCGATTCCACCGACGACCTGAAGGGCGTGGCGCGCAACCTGGCGTTCTCGTTGGCGTTGTACTCGGGCCAGATGTGCACGGCGCCGCAAAACATCTACGTGCCGCGCGACGGCATCAACACGCCGGAAGGCCGCGTCAGTTTTGACGACGTCGCGGCTGCCCTGGGCGTGGCGCTGGAGAAGCTGGGCGCCGACGCCGCCCGCGCCGTGGAATTGACGGGCGCCATCCAGAACGACGGCATCGTCGAACGCATCGAAAAGGCCCGCGCGCTGGGCCTGCCGGTGGTGGCCGACAGCAAGGCGCTGACGCACCCGCAGTTTGAAAATGCCCGCGTGCGCACGCCGCTGCTGCTGCGTACGGAAGCCGGCAACGCCGCCATCAGCCAGGAATGGTTTGGCCCGATCGCCTTCGTGGTGGCTACGGATTCCACCGCCCACAGCGTCGAGCTGGCGCGTGACAGCGTCATTCAGCACGGTGCGCTGTCGCTGTCCGCCTACACCACCGACCCGCAAGTGGCCGACCAGGTGCAGGACGCGGCCGAAGTGTCCGGCGTGTCGCTGTCGCTGAACCTGACGGGCGCGGTGTTCGTCAACCAGACCGCGGCCTTCAGCGACTTCCACGGCACCGGCGCCAACCCGGCCGCCAACGCCGCGCTGTCCGACACCGCCTTCGTGTCCAACCGCTTCCGCGTGGTGCAAACCCGCCGTCACGTCTAAGCAGGGCGACGCTTATGAGCTATCAGGATATTCAATTTGATTTGTCGGGCGGCATCGCCCGACTGACGCTGAACCGCCCGGACAAGCTGAACAGCTTCACCGCGAACATGCACGCCGAAGTGGCCGACGCGTTGACGCGCGTGGAAACCGAAGGCGCGCGCGTGTTGGTGCTGACCGGCGCAGGCCGGGGCTTTTGCGCAGGGCAAGACTTAAGCGAGCGCAAGCCCGCCGAAGACGGTACGCCGCCCGACCTGGGCGAAACCGTCGACAAGTTCTACGCGCCGCTGGTGCGCCGCTTGAACGCCTTGCCGTTGCCGGTTGTGGTCGGCGTGAACGGCGTGGCGGCGGGGGCGGGCGCCAACCTGGCGTTCGCGGGCGACATCGTTATCGCCAAGGCGTCGGCCAATTTCATTCAGTCGTTCTGCCGCCTGGGCTTGATCCCCGACACCGGCGGCACGTTCGCGCTGCCGCGACTGGTGGGCCGCGCGCGCGCCATGGGCCTGGCGATGCTGGGCGACAAGCTCAGCGCCAAGCAGGCCGAGGAATGGGGCCTGATCTGGCAGTGCGTGGCGGACGAGGAATTCGACGCCACCCTGGAACGCTTGGCGCAGCACTTTTCCACGGCACCTACCAAGGGTCTGGCATACACCAAGCGGGCCATGCAGGCCAGCCTGGGCAATGATCTGTCGACGCAGCTGGATCTGGAACGCGACATGATGCGCGAACTGGGCCGTAGCGCCGACTACGCCGAAGGCGTGGCCGCGTTCCTGGGCAAGCGCGAACCGCAATTCAAGGGGCAATGATGACCGTGCACGTTCCCCCCATTGAAGCGCCCAGCGATCCGCAGGAATTGGCGCAGGCCGTTGGCACCGTCATGTACGCGGGCGATGCGGCCTCGCAAGGCCTGGACATGAAGGTCGAGGAAATGGCGCCCGGCTATGCGCGGCTGACGATGCGCGTGCGCGGCGACATGCTGAACGGCCACAAGACCTGCCACGGCGGCTTTATCTTTGCGCTGGCCGACAGCGCGTTCGCGTTCTCGTGCAATTCCCGCAATGTCAGCACCGTGGCGTCGGGCTGCACCATTGATTACCTGGCGCCGGGTTTCGAAGGCGACTTGCTGACGGCAGTGGCGCAAGAGCGCTCGCTGGCCGGCCGCACGGGCGTGTACGACGTTACCGTTACCAACCAGGACGGCCGCAATGTCGCCCTGTTTCGCGGGCGGTCCTATCGCATCAAGGGCCAGATCGTGGGGGTTCCCGCCGAAGGCTGAGGATGACGGTCCAACGCCACTAGAACATTCGTCATCCAACAAAGATAGAACCCGCGCGCCGAGCGGACCGGCGTAAAGAGAAATTCAGGAGAGAGATAACCATGTCCAACACCATGAGCAAGCCGGGGCTGGACCCCATCGAGCATGCCAGCCAGGACGAGCTGCGCGCGCTGCAGCTCGAGCGCCTCAAGTGGTCGCTCAAGCATGCGTACGACAATGTTGCGCATTACAAGAAAGCGTTCGACGAAGCGGGCGTGCATCCCGACGACCTGAAGCAGCTGTCCGATATTTCGAAGTTTCCTTTCACGACCAAGAAGGAACTGCGCGACAACTATCCGTTCGGCATGTTTGCCGTGCCGCGCGAGCGTATTTCGCGCGTTCACGCGTCCAGCGGCACCACGGGCAAACCGACGGTGGTGGGCTACACCAAGGGCGACCTGGACAACTGGGCGAACCTGGTGGCGCGCTCGATCCGCGCGGCCGGCGGCAAGCCGGGTGACACGGTGCACATCGCCTATGGCTATGGCCTGTTCACTGGCGGGCTGGGCGCGCATTACGGCGCCGAGCGCCTGGGTTGCACGGTCATCCCGATGTCGGGCGGGCAAACCGAAAAGCAGGTGCAGTTGATCAACGATTTCCGTCCGGACATCATCATGGTCACGCCCTCCTATTTCTGCAATATTCTCGAAGAACAGCGCCGCCAGGGCATTGATCCGCGTCAAAGCTCGCTGCGTATCGGCATCTTCGGCGCCGAGCCGTGGACGGGCCAGATGCGTGCCGATATCGAGGCCGAAGCCGGTATCGATGCGGTGGATATCTACGGCTTGTCGGAAGTGATGGGTCCGGGCGTGGCCAGCGAGTGCGTGGAAACCAAAGACGGCCCGGTCGTCTGGGAAGACCACTTCTACGCCGAGATCATCAATCCGGACACCGGCGAACCGGTGGCCGATGGCGAGGCCGGCGAATTGGTGTTCACGTCGCTGACCAAAGAGGCGATGCCGATCATCCGCTACCGCACTCGCGACCTGACCCGCCTGTTGCCGCCCACGGCGCGCAGCATGCGCCGCATCGGCAAGATCACCGGCCGCAGCGACGACATGTTGATCGTGCGGGGCGTGAACATGTTCCCGACGCAAGTGGAAGAACTGGTGCTGAAGATCGCCCAGCTGGCGCCGCATTATCAGCTGGTCCTGTCGCGTACCGGCAATATGGACGAGCTTGAAATCCTGACCGAAGTGCGCGCCGAGTTCTCGGGGCTGTCGGAGGCCGAACGCAATAACTTGGGCAAGCAATTGCAGCATGCCGTGAAGACGCACATCGGCGTCAGCGCGCGCATCCAGGTGTCGGACGCCGGCCATGTGGAACGCACGCTGACCGGCAAGGCGCGCCGCGTGATCGACAAGCGACCGAAGGTGGTTTGATCGAGGCTGTCTGATCCGGTTGTTTCCGGTTTCAGCCGTCAATCACAAAAAAAGCAGCCGTCTGGCTGCTTTTTTTATTTCCGTAACCCCCGCGAAAAGGCGCCAGGGGAGGGCGCCAGGCAAGGGCCGCGTTGGCTACCGCCCCACGGCCAACGTGCGAACGATGCGGCGGTACCAGATGTGCAGCAGGATGGCGGACAGCGCCAAGCCCACCATTGCCATCAACCACATGCTGCCCGCGCCTTCGGGCGAGCCGGGCAGCAACGCGTTGCGGACGCCGTCCAGGCCACCCCGGCCGGGGCCAAAGCCGAACCACCAGCCGCCGACCAGCCCCACGCCCGCCAGCGCCACCACCTGCAACAGCAGCGGCACCACCGCAACCTTGTAGGCGCGCAGCAGGTAAGAGTTGATGCATTGCATGGAATCGAACAGGTGAAACAGCGGCAACACCGCCAGCAGCGTCGTTGCCACGGCAGCCACGCCGATGTCGTCCGTGTATGCGGCAAGGATCAGGGGCCGGCCCACCAACAGCACGGCGGCGGTCAACAATGCGCCGATCAGGCCCAGCGCCAGCCCGGCCATGCCGGTGCGATGCGCGTGCGCAAGATTGCCCGCGCCGATGGCCTGCGCGGTCAGCGCCGCGGTGGCCACGCCCAGCGCCATGGGCATCATGTAGCACAGGGCCGCCAGGTTCGACATGATCTGGTGTCCGCCCGTGACGTACGTGCCTTCGCGCGCCACCAGCAGGGCCATGAAAGTAAAGGCCGACACCTCGACCAGGTACGAGCCGCCCATGGGGATGCCCAGGCGCAGCAGTTCCTTCAACGTCTTCCAGTCGGGCTTGCCCACGCGTAGATTGAAGCGGCGATAGAAGCGATCGTGCGTGATGACCCAGAGGCCCAGGCCCAGGCTCATCCACGACACCACGGCGGTTGCCAGCCCCGCGCCGGTGGCGCCCATGGCGGGCAGGCCCAGGTTGCCGTAGATGAACAGCCAGTTGAAAAACGCCTTGAATGCAATGGCGGACAGGTTGATTGCCATGACCAGCTTTGGCCGTGACACCGAGGTGCCCAGCGCGTAGATGGTACGAAACACCAGCGCGGCCGGCAGGGCCAGCACCAAAGCCTGCAAGTAGGACCCGATCCGTTCGCGCACGCCCGGCGCGACGTCGCCCGACATCGACAACCACACGTCCGGGAACAGCATCAGCACCGCGCCCACCACGGACAAGCCCAGCGCCAGCCAGACGCCTTGGCCCCAGCTGCGGCCGACTTCGTCGTTGTTGCCGGCGCCGAAATGCTGCGCAAGGATGGGGATGAGCGCATGTACCACGCCCATGAGGCCAACGAAAACGGTGATGTAGATAGAGGCGGACAAGGCCATCGCGGCCAGGTCGCTGGCGCTGGAGTGGCCTGTCATGGCGGTGTCCAGCACGCCGAACGAAATGCCGGCCCACTGGCTGATCAGCACCGGCCATGCTTGTTTGGCGATGCCGCGCACAGTGGCGCCGAAGGATATCGGCGCCGCGTTGACGGAAGTCATCGGTTCGGGCCGACTCGCAGCAGTCGGAACACTTCCTGGCGATCGGCGCGGCGGCCGCCCTGCCACAACACGTCGGCCCCGTCGCTATAAGCGGCAGTGTTGTCGCGCAGGCTCTGGTTGTTGGTCTGTTGCAGGATCAGCGTGCACTTCGCGTCGAACGTGAAGGTCAGATTGTCGAAGATCAGGAACGATGCGCGCTGGCCGCTGCCCAGGCTCAGGCCACGTACACATTCGCCGGGCCGCGCATGTTGCGCCAGTGCCTGCGCCAGTTGGCCCGATACCGTGCGATAGCTGCGCGCGTAGTCCACGGCGGGTTGCCACAGCAGCACAAGCAGAATCCACGTTACGGTCAGGCCGCCGGCGGACAGCACCGTGCCGCGCCACAGCGCTTGCGGGCGTACGCGCAGGCGCCACACCACCAGCGCAATCCAGGCCACGGTAAAGATCACCGCCAGCGTGAAGGCGCCCCACGAAATGACGGGCTCGTAGCCGGTGGTCTGGCGGGCAATGTTGCGGGAAATCTGCGCCGGCCAATTGAAGTGCAGGGCCACCCAGCCGAGCCACGCGGTGGCGGCCGTCAGCGAAAAACACATGACGGCAAACCAGTCCAGCGTATTGACCACGCCACGGCGCAGCGTGGGTAACGAGAACGCGCCCAGCACGGCGCAGGGTACGGCCAGCATCACGTATTCGGAGTCGGACGCCTCTTCCAGTACGAACAGCACCAGTGCCGCGCAGACCAGCAGCATCAACGGCAGCCAGATGTGCGGGGCGTAGATCCATTCGCGCCAGCGCCAGACCGCCAGCAAGGCCAGCGGCCATGTCGGCCACAAGTACCAGGGCAAGTCGCGCAGCGTGCGGCCCATGTCATGCCAGGTCGGCAAGGCGAATGACGTCAGGTTCCAGGTCTTCCAGTTGCGGATCCAATACTGGCTGCTTTCGCTGGCCGGGATCCACCACGCCAGGATCAGCGCTACCGTCACCAGCACCGCCCACGGCAGCCAGCGCTTGCACTTCCACAATTGGCTGCGCGGATAGAACGCCAGCAGTGCGCCGATCATGATGGGAATCGCGCCCACCCAACCGCGCGTAAGGAAGCTTGCGGCCAGCGCGATGCCCAGCGTGGTGGTGCCGGTAACCGGCCGGTCGACGCTGCGCGCCAACGAATAAAAGGCCAGCGCCTGGCAGGCCATGATGGCGGGTACGACAGTGGTTTCGTGCGTGCGCTGAAGGATGCCCACAGTGGCCAGCAGCAGCAGCAGCGCGGCGTCGGCCAGCATGCGTCCGTAGTCGCGCGGTTCGGGTTCGCCGCCAAAGGGCAGCGCCAGGGGTTGTGCTTCGCTACGGCGGCCCAGCAGGTAGGTGCCGTACCAGACACTGGCGGCCGTGATGCCGAACCACAGCAGGTTCGGCAGGCGGCCGGCGGTGATGTCGCCGATAAACGGGCCGAACAGCCAGATGCAGATGGCGCCCACCCAGGTAATCAGCGGGCCTTCTTCGGCATGGGCCAGCAGCCCGACCTGGGGCAGCAGCCACGTGATGCCGCCTTCCCGGATGGCGGTGATCATCGTCGCCAAGCCAACCGCATCGTCCGTTTTCCACGGGTCGCGCATGAACAGGCCGGCCACGATATAGGCCAGCGCCAGGCCCAGCAGGATCAACCTGGGAAGCTTCGCGGTTGCCACGGACGTGAGCCGGGCAGGAGTGGAAAAAGAAAGTGGGGACACGGGCGTTAATGTAACCGAGGGATCAGGTTGCGCCAGCCCCTGGCTTGCAAAAAGCAGGCAAGGGAGGAAAAAAAAGCAGCCCGGAGGCTGCCTTTTTGCTGTGACTCCCGTAGGAGCAACAGGATCAGGAAGCGGACTTGACCGTGCCGGCGGTACGGGCGAAGCGGGCGCGGAACTTTTCCACACGGCCGGTTTCGACGATACGCGTTTGGGCGCCCGTATAGAACGGGTGCGATTCGGAGGTCACGTCGCACTTGAAGAGCGGGTACGTCTTGCCGTCGATTTCGACGGTTTCGCGCGTGTGCACGGTCGAACGGGTGATGAACTTGTTACCCGTTTGCAGGTCGGCGAAGACGACTTCGCGGTATTCGGGGTGAATGCCTTCTTTCATGGTGCTTATCCTAGGACCCGCCAAGGGGTCTTTCAAGTTGTAGGGTCGCCAGCCAGGACGCGTTATGCCGTTCACAGTAGAACGCCCACGCAAGGATTCCAGCCACGTATCCAAAAAGTAACCCCAAATTCTAGCACGGGTTTTTCCCGGTAGACCAGGGCGGGCAGGCCAGAATCGGCAGCCCTCCACCGGGCGCAAAAGGGGACGGGCCCTTACAGTTCCGTGCGCAGTTTCCAGATCTCGGGGAACAGGACGACATCCAGCATCCGCCGCAGGTAATCCACGCCCGACGTGCCGCCGGTGCCGCGCTTGAAGCCGATGACGCGCTCAACGGTTGTGACGTGGCGGAATCGCCACAGTCGGAACGCGTCTTCCAGATCGGTCAGTTTTTCGCCCAGCTGATACAGGTCCCAATAGCGATCGGTGTCGCGGTACACCGTCAACCATGCGGCTTCCACGCCTTCCGACGATTCATAGGGCTGGGTCCAGTCACGTTCCAGGCGGTCCGCCGGCACGGCGATGCCATGGCGCGCCAAGAGCCGCAGGGACTCGTCATACAGCGAGGGCGCGTCGTACGCGCTGCGCACCTGGGCCAGCAGGTCTTCGCGGTGCGCATGCGGTTTCAGCATGGCCGCATTCTTGTTGCCCAGCAGGAATTCGATCTGGCGGTACTGGTAGCTCTGGAATCCGCTGGAACGCGCCAGGTACGGCCGTAGCGCCGAATATTCGGGCGGCGTCATCGTGGCCAGCACATCCCAGGCATGAACCAGCTGCTCCATGATCTTGCTGACTCGCGCCAGCATCTTGAAGGCCGGTTGCAGCCGGTCGGCCGCCACGTTGGCGATGGCTGCGCGCAACTCATGCAGCATCAGCTTCATCCAGAGTTCGCTGGTTTGGTGCTGGATGATAAAGAGCATCTCGTTGTGCTCGGGCGACAGCGGATGCTGCGCGCCCAGCACCTGATCCAGATGCAGGTAGTCGCCGTAGGTCATGTCGCGCGTGAAATCCAGCTGCGCTTTTTCCTGGTGGACGATGTCTTCGGGGCGGTGCGGGCAGCTCATGCTTGGCCTCCGTGGCAGGGCGGGGCAGCGCGGCGGGCCGAGGCGGGCAATGCGCGCCAGCCCGGCGCGCAGGAACGGGCGCGCGCAAGCGCGACGGCGTGATCTGGGGAAAGGTTCATGGTCGTGCGTCTTTCAAGGCGGGCGGCCCGTATAAGGTGGCCGCCCGAAAGCCAGCGGACCAGCCTACAGTTCGCGCAATACGGCGCGTACCGGGCTGGCATCGGCCTGGACCAGCGCCAACGGCAGGGCGATCAATTCGTAATCGCCTTCGGGCACATCATCGAGAACCAGGTTTTCCAGTACCCGCATGTCGTGCCGCAAGATCGTATGGTGGCTGTCCAGGGTCTTGCTGGACGCGGGGTCGATGCTGGCGGTGTCCAACCCGATCAGCATGACGCCGCGTTCGGCCAGCCATTCGATGGTTTGGGGGGCATAGGCCGAAAAATCGTCCGTCCACCAATCTTGCGCCGCATGCTTGGCAGTGCGCACGAGCACGCGCGGCGGCAGGTTCAGCGCTGCGTGCGCCAGGTGGTCCGTGGTGATCAACGGGCCGCAATCAATGGCGTGGATGACGCGGCAAGGACCCAGAAATGGTTCCAGCGAGACCGCGCCGATGGCGGCAGCGCCGTTCTGATAGTGCAGGGGGGCGTCGGCATGGGCGCCGATGTGCGGCGACAGCGTGATTTCACTGACGTTGACCGGACAGCCGGGCGTCAGCGACCACTTCCATTGCTGGCGGTACGGCGTGTCGCCGGGGAAAACCGGTGACGCCGTGGAGACGGGCGGGGAAATGTCCCACAAGCGTTTCATCAGAAGCGTTTTCGTGTCGGCCGGAATGTTCCGGCGAATGGTCCAGCGGATGTTCTAGCGAATGGTCCAGCAAATGTTCCAGCAAATGTTCCAGCGCGAATAGGTTAAAGCCTAAAGCAATTCCGCCCGGCAGTCTAACGAAATCCGGCGGCTTGGGGCGTGCCGACAAGCACCCTGCCGCCCGCTACAGCCCGCCCAGTTCCGCCATGGATATGACCGACGCGCCGGCCACGATCAGGTGGTCGACCAGTTTAACGTCCACGAGCGCCAGCGCCTGTTTCAGCTGTTGCGTGAAGCCCCGATCCGCCGCGCTGGGCTCGGCCATGCCCGAAGGGTGGTTATGCGCCACGATCAGGGCCGCCGCGTGGTGGCGCAGGGCCTCGCGCACGACCTCGCGGGGGTAAACCGATGCCTGCGACAGCGTTCCGCGCGCCAGTTCGCCCGTGGCGATCACCCGTAGCTGGTTGTCCAGGTAGAGGGCAATGCAGTGTTCCACCCGCCGATGGCCCAGCGCCGTCAGGCAATACTGCTTTACCTGGGCGGGATGGCGCACGGAATGGGGCCGGGTCAGGTCTTCTTCGACGGCGCGGCGCGCCAGCTCCAGCAGGGCGGCCAGGGTGCAGGCCTTGGCGGCGCCCAGCCCCGGAACGGCCATGAGTTCCTCGGGTGTGGCCCCCAAAAGGCCGCGCAGGCCGGAAAAACGCTCAAGCAGCCGGTTGGACAGATCCACCACATTGGTGCCCGGAATCCCCGTGCGCAGCCCCAGCGCCAGCAGCTCAGCGTCCTGGAGCGCTGCTGCGCCGTGGCGTAGCAGCCGCTCTCGGGGACGCTCGTGTTTTGCCAGCCGGACAGACAATTTCATATAAGGCTCTAAAATCAGGGTTTATCCAATATCCATACGGTGGCAGATCTTGAGCATCGCCTCTAACGAAGTGAACGTTTTTGTCCGTCCGGATTCCTACCTGACGCTGCATTACCGAATCACGCTTGCGTCCGGTCCTGGCAAGGACTCTGTGTTCACGAATACTTTCGACGGCCGTCCCGGCACGCTGCAAATGGGCAGCGGCCAGTGGGCGCCTGGCCTGGAAGCCGCGCTGATCGGCCATGCCGAAGGCGAGAAATTCAGCGTCACCCTGGAACCCGCCGACGCCTACGGCGACCGCAACCCCGAACTGATCCAACGCGTCACGCGGGCGATGCTTGCCGAGCACGCGGGCGCCGACGCCACGTTCGAGCCGGGCGACCTGGTCGAGTTCACCGCCCCCAACGGCGGCCGCTACTCGGGCGTGCTGAAAGAAATCAACGATGAGTCGGCGCTGTTCGACTTCAACCATCCGCTTGCGGGCGTCCGCTTGCAACTGGACGTGGCGCTGCTGGGAGTTCTCTGATGAGCAAGGCCGTTACCGCCTCCGACGCCGAAGTCCTGCTGGCGCAGCCGCGAGGCTTCTGTGCCGGTGTGGACCGCGCCATCGACATCGTCGAACGCGCGATTGAACTGCATGGCGCACCGATCTACGTGCGCCATGAAATCGTCCACAACCGCTATGTCGTGGAAGACCTGCGCGCCAAGGGCGCCGTCTTCATCGACGAACTGGACGATGCGCCCCCGGGCGCCATCGTCGTGTTCTCGGCCCATGGCGTGTCCAAGGCGGTGCGGGCCGAAGCCGAGGCTCGCGGCTTGCAGGTGTTTGACGCCACCTGCCCGCTGGTCACCAAGGTGCACATTGAAGTGGCCCGCATGCGCGCGGCCGGCCGCGAGATCATCATGATCGGCCACAAGGGGCATCCTGAAGTCGAAGGCACCCTGGGCCAGGCGCAAGGCGGCATGTACCTGGTCGAAACCGTGGAAGACGTGGCGGGCCTGCAAGTCAGCGACCCGGAAAACCTGGCTTTCGTGACGCAGACGACGCTGTCCGTGGATGACGCGGCGGCGGTGTCGCAAGCGCTGAAGGCGCGTTTTCCCAGCATTGTCGAGCCCAAGAAAAGCGACATCTGCTACGCCACCCAGAACCGCCAGGATGCGGTCAAGGTGCTGGCGCCCGAGTGCGACCTGGTGCTGGTCGTGGGCAGCCCGAATAGTTCCAATTCCAACCGGCTGCGCGAAGTGGCCGAACGCAAGGGCGTGGCGTCCTACCTGATCGACGGCGCGCAATCCATTGACCCGGCCTGGTTGGTTGACCGCAAGCGCATCGGCGTGACGGCGGGAGCTTCGGCGCCTGAAATCCTGGTGCAGCAGGTCATCGACCGCGTCAAGGAATTGGGCGCCGTGTCTGTGCGCACCATGCCGGGCCTGGAAGAAAATGTGGCCTTTCCGTTGCCCAAGGGCTTGTCGCGCAAGTCCGCGCAGACGGAATCGCTGGAATAAGCAAGCGCCGCCCGCACGGCGGCACAGCGCCCAAAAAAACAAGGAGAAGACTTCATGCAGTTGTACAGCTACTTCCGCAGCTCGGCCGCGTATCGCGTGCGTATCGCCCTGAATCTGAAGGGCCTGACTTACGAATATTTGCCCGTACACCTGCTGAAGGACGGCGGCCAGCAACTGTCGGACGGCTATCGCAAGCTGAACCCGACGGCGCTGGTGCCGACCTTGATTGATGGCGATGCGGTGATCGGCCAGTCCCTGGCCATCATCGAATACCTGGAAGAAACGCATCCGCAGTCGCCGCTGTTGCCGGCCGATCCGATTGGACGCGCGCGCGTGCGCGATCTGGCACTGGGTATTGCCTGCGACACGCATCCGCTGAACAACCTGCGCGTGCTGAAATACCTGAAGCACACGCTGGGCGTGGACGAAGCGGCAAAAACCGCTTGGTACAAGCATTGGGTGCATCAAGGCCTGGAAGCGCTGGAAGCCCAGCTGGCACGCTCAAGCGCCACGGGCCGTTTTTGTCATGGCGACACGCCCACCATCGCGGACCTGTGCCTGGTGCCGCAGGTGGCCAATGCGCAGCGCTTCGAGTGTGACCTTTCCGCGATGCCCAACGTGACGCGCATCGATGCCGCCTGCCGCGAGTTGCCGGCTTTCGCAAACGCCGCGCCGGGCAAGCAGCCCGACGCGGAATAAGGGTAGCCGGCCGGCCGGATGGCCGGCAGGCCGTCAGCCGATCTGCACCGGCACGAAGATCTTGTCTTCGCCGCGCTGAACCAGCAGGGCCACGGTCTTGCCGGCCTTGGACAGCGCTTCCTTGACCTGGCCGATATTGTGCACCGGCACGCCGTTCAGCGACAGCAGCACGTCGCCCGGTTCGATGCCAGCCTTGGCGGCCGGGCCGGCAGAGCGCTCGATCAGCAACCCTTCGGTGCCCGAGGCCTGCTGCTCCTGCGGGCTCAGGGGGCGCAGGGCAAGGCCCAGTTGACCGCGCTGCACGTCTTGATCGCCGGACGCCGACTGCGTCTTGTCCTTCGGAACGCCGCCCAAGGTAGCGACCAGTTCCTTCGGAGCACCGGCGCGCCAGACGTCCAGCTTGATCTTTTCGCCGGGCGAAGCCAGGGTAATCATCGACGCCAGGTCGCCCGACGACACGATGGTCTTGCCATTGATCTGGCGCACCACGTCACCCGGTTGCAAGCCCGCCTTGTCGGCGGCACTGCCCTTTTCGACGCTGGACACCAGCGCGCCGGACGGCGAATCCAACTTGAACGAATTGGCCAGGTCCTGATTCACTTCCTGCACCGTCACGCCCAGGCGCGCATGCTGCACCTTGCCGTGTTCCAGGATCTGGTCCTTGATCTTATAGGCCACGTCGATGGGAATCGAGAACGACAGGCCCTGGAAACCGCCGGTGCGGCTGTAGATCTGCGAGTTGATGCCCACGACTTCGCCGCGATCATTGAACAGCGGGCCACCCGAATTTCCCGGGTTGACCGCCACGTCCGTCTGGATGAAAGGCACCGACGTGTCATCGGGCAGCGAGCGGCCCTTGGCGCTGACGATGCCGGCCGTGGCCGTATTTTCCAGACCGTAGGGCGAGCCGATGGCCAGCACCCATTCGCCCACTTGCAGCTGGTTCACGTCACCCACCTTGACCACCGGCAGGTTCTTGGCGTCGATCTTGAGCACGGCCACATCGGTCTGCGGGTCCGCGCCCAGCACTTTCGCCTTGTACTCGCGGCGGTCGGTCAGTTTGACGGTGACTTCCTTGGCATCCTGCACGACGTGTGCGTTGGTCAGGATGATGCCGTCGGCGCTGATGATGAAGCCCGAACCTTCGCCGCGCATCGGAACTTCACGCGACGGCATGCGACCGCGCGAGCCCGGTATCTGGCCGAAAAATTGGGCAAAGGGGTCATCGTCGTCGGCGGATACCTTGCGCGTGCCGCTGACGCTGATGTTGACGACGGCCGGGCCAAAGTCGCGCGTGATCTGCGCGAAGTTGGGCGGGCTGGAAGCGTTGATGGATGGCGTTGCGGCGATGGCGGTCGGGGCGTTTGCCGCCATCGACACGCCGCCCGTCACGGCGGTTGCGCCGGCGCCGCCAATGGCGCCAGCGGCCAGCAGCGCCAGCACAAGGCGCGAGGGTTTCATTTGCGAGGTCTTCATGTCGGCTCCTGCGTTCATGTTTGAGGACATGGCGCTATCTTCGGGCCTGACACTTAGGCGAATCTTAAATCGGCGTAATCAACGCAAAATGGGAAATCGCACGCGCGCGCGCAGCCCTTGGCCACCGGGCGCGTCCTCAAGAATGATGTCGGCGCCATGGCGATCCGCGATGGCTCGCGCGATTGACAGGCCCAGTCCGCTGCCGTGCTGCGTGTTGCCTTCGGCGCGATAGAAGCGGTCGAAGACGCGCTCGCGTTCGGCGGGGGGTATGCCGGGGCCCTCGTCGTCGATGGTGAAAGACGCCTGGTCCGCTTCGGATTGCAGATGTAGCCGGATGCGGCCGCCTTCCGGGCTGTGCTTGATGGCGTTGTCCAGCAGGTTGCGAGCCAGCAAGGTGAGGGCGTCCCGATGGCCTTGTACGCGCGCTTCGCTGACCCCTTCCATGTCGATGGCGATCGCCTTGGCATTGGCCTGTGCCAGCGTCTCGGACAGCGCCTGGCGCAGCACGTCGGCCAAGTCCACGGGGGCCGCGGGCGTGGGCTCCGACGCGCTTTCGTGGCGTGCCATGGACAACATCTGCTCCACCAGCCGGGTGGCGCGGTCAATGCCCGAGGCCAGGCGCTGTTCCGCGATTTTGCGGCTGTCGGCGTCGCCGGCCCGTTGCAGAGCCTGTAGCTGCAAGCGCAGTGCGGCCAGTGGCGAGCGCAGCTCGTGCGCCGCGTCGCCAACGAATTGTTTTTGCTGGGCGAAGGCGGTTCGCATGCGTTCCAGCAGCAGGTTCAATTCAAGAATCAACGGGCGGATCTCGTCGGGCAAGCCTTGCACGTTGACGGGCGACAGATCTTCGGGCTGCCGCGCCGCCACCTGGGCGCGGGCACGCTTGACGGGTCGCAGCGACCAACTGACGACGCACCACACCACCAGCATCAACAGGGGCGCCGCCGCCGCGATGGGTGCGATGGTTCGCAGCGCCAGCTCGCGCGCCATGTGCTTGCGCACGTTCATGTCCTGCGCCACCTGTATCACCTGAAACGGGGTGGCCAGCGCATACACGCGGTACGTGGTGCCTTCCATTTTGGCATCGGAAAAACCCAGGACGATCTGATCCGGCAGGGGGCGGCGCGAACGGGAATTGAAAACGCGCAGGCCGTCGGGTGTCCAGATTTGAATGATCAGATCGTCTGCCATGGGCGTTGCGGCGCCCAGGCTTTGCGTGGGGCCGGTGCTGAGCAGCCCATCGCCCGTGCCCAGCGACAGCGCAGTGCGTTGCAGCAGCGAATCAAAGATGTCGTCGGCCTGGGCCAGCGTGCTGCGATACGCGATAACGCCTTGCGCCAACGCGCCGACTACGATGGCGGCCAGCAGAAAAAACAGCAGGCGGGCTCTCAGTGAGTAGCTAAGCCTGATGCTCATGTTTTGGGGATGACATAGCCGACGCCTCTGACATTCTGGATCAGGTTCGGACCCAGTTTCTTGCGCAGGCCATGAATATAAACCTCAACCGCGTTGCTGCTGACGCTGTCTTTCCAGCTGTAGAGTTTTTCTTCTAGTTGAGCGCGCGAAAAGATCATGCCAGGGCGGGCGATCAGCGGTTCCAGAACGGCCCATTCGCGGGCGGTCAGCGCCACCGGCGTGCCGTCCACCATGGCGGCGTGCGATTGCGGGTCGATCGTGATGCCCTCATGTTCAAACACCGGTTCGGCGCGGCCGGCACTGCGGCGTATCAATGCCCGCATGCGCGCCAGCAGTTCGTCCACGTCGTATGGCTTGACGATGTAGTCGTCCGCGCCTGCGTCCAGGCCGGCAATGCGGTCGCTGACGGCGTCGCGGGCGGTGGCGATAAGGACAGGCGTGCGGTCCTTGCGGGCGCGTAGCTCGCGCAGCAAGGCCAAGCCGTCGCGCTTGGGCAGGCCCAGGTCCAGCAGGATGAGGTCGTAGGGGTCGGTACGCAGTGCCGATTCGGCAGCGCTGCCGTCCCGGACCCAGTCCACGGCGTAGTGTTCGGCGCGCAGGCAATCCAGCACGCTTTCACCAATCATGATGTCGTCTTCGACAAGGAGGATGCGCATGGTGGTCTTCGCTTGGCTGAATGAAAATCCAGCAAGTTGGACGCGCGGCGGGCGGGTGGAGTTCCCGTTGGGGGAAGCGGCTTGCCGACGTGGCGGGGCGCGGAAATGAAAAAAGCAGCCCGAGAGGGCTGCTTTTAGAATTTGGTGCCGGCAATAGGAGTCGAACCTACGACCTTCGCATTACGAATGCGCTGCTCTACCAACTGAGCTATGCCGGCAAGACCATTTGCTTGGGATTTGATCGCCTTTCCGGGTTGCGGAGCAACGAACAAAAGATCAGCAAAACATCTTTGTTCTTTCCAGTTCGCCGCCCTGTTTATGGGGCCTGATCTGGAAAGACCGAAATCATATCAGAGTTTTTTGGGGATGGGAAACGGTCGGCCCAAAAAGAACTAAAAAAATCGCAATTTGCGCGCGCCAAAAATTTAGTTCATAATTGCGTTCTTGGCAGATCCCCGATAGCTCAGTCGGTAGAGCGACGGACTGTTAATCCGCAGGTCGCTGGTTCGAGCCCAGCTCGGGGAGCCAAAAGAATTCAAGGTCACAAGCCGCTACGCGCAAGCATGGCAATGGCACGGGACCCAAGCCGAACTGAAGGGCCACTCGCGAAAGCGAGTGGCCCTTTTAGTTTTTGCCGTGCACCCGGCTCCCGCGCGGATACGGTTGTTGTGCGGGTTGTTGTACGCTTCGCCAGATCCAATACAACCGAGCGGGACCAGCTGCGATGGCAGGGCAGATTGAAGACGACAAGCGCATTGGCGTAACCGTGATTTCAGGCTTCCTGGGCAGCGGCAAGACCACGCTGCTGAACCGCCTGCTTCACGAGCCCGCCTATGCCGACACCGTGGTCGTGGTCAATGAATACGGCGATATCGGGGTCGATCACCATCTGGTCCGCTTGGCGCCTGCCAATGTCGTCCTGATCGAGGGCGGCTGCCTGTGTTGCGTCGTCAGCGGGGCGGTGGTCGATACGCTGCGTGAGCTTTTCATGTTGGCGGTCAGTCGGCGGATCAAGCCGTTTCGCCGGGTGATTATCGAAACCAGCGGGTTGGTCGATCCCGCTTCGACGCTGTTCATGCTCAAGCACGACCGGTTCCTGGCGGAGCGCTACGCGTATCGCGGCGCAATCGTGTTGGTGGATGTGCGTCATGGTGAATCGCAATTGGCCAACCAGCCCGAAGCCGCGCGGCAGTTGGCCTTGGCAGACACCGTCGTGCTCAGCAAGTCCGACTTGGCCGACGCGGCGCAGTTGCGGCGCGCGGAGCAGGCAGTCATTGCCATTAATCCGGGGGCACGGCGCTGTGTGCAGCGCCAGGATGCGCCGCTGGCCGGCATCTTGCGCGAAGGGCCCGATGTGGCAGCGCGCCGCGATGGTGCTGCCTTGTCGAATTGGCTTCAGGCGTTTATCCGGCCGCCCGCCGACCGGCATGGCCAGGTCGCGAGCTTTTCTTTGTTCTTGTCGTCGCCCCTCGGGCGTGCCGCGTTCCTTGCTGGCGTGTCCCGCATTCAAGAACGCTATGGGCCGGGAATTTTGCGGATGAAGGGGCTGGTGTGCTTCGAAGGGGGGGCGCTGCCTTGCGAGGTGCATGGAGTTCATGGCGAGCTGTACCCCTTGCGCGCACTGGCGCAATGGCCAACCGACGACCGCGCATCGCACCTGGTCTATATCGTGCGTGGCCTGGATGTTGCCGAGGTTCGCGCGGCCGTTGCCGAGGCGTTGTTGCAGTCGCCGGCTTGAGCCTGCCGTGCTGGCGTGAGTGCTCAAAATGTCGCCATTTAGGCGCAGATGTTGCACTGAAATACGGTATAACCGGTACGGTCTGATGCAAGAATCGAGACAATCATGGATCGTTTGAAGGCGATGCAGGTGTTTGTAGAGGTTGCTGACCGGGGAAGCCTGTCGGCGGCGGCGGTTCATCTCGACATGTCGCGCGCCATGGTTTCGCGCTATCTGGCTGAAATGGAGCAGTGGGTCGGGGTGCGCTTGCTGCACCGTACGACGCGCCGCCTGAGCCTGACCCCCGCGGGCGCCGAGACGCTACCCCGTTGCCGCCAGATGCTTGATATGGTGGGTGACCTGCGAAGCGCGGTATCCACGCCTGAAGATACCCCTAGGGGGTTGTTGCGAATCACCACCAGCATGTCGTTCGGTTCAAGGCATCTGGCCAGCGCTGTGACGGATTACGTGAAGCTGCACCCGGGCACGTCGGTCGACTTGATGTTGGTCGAGCGCGCCGTCAACCTCGTGGAAGAGCGGGTCGACCTCGCGGTGCGCATCACCAATGACCTGGATCCGAACCTGATCGCTCGCAAGCTGGCGGTTTGCCGGTCGGTGGTGTGTGCATCCCCCGAATATTTGGCCCGAGAGGGGGTGCCGGCTCGAATCGAAGACCTGTCACTGCGAAACTGCCTGACGCATTCTTATTTCGGCAAAAGCCTGTGGCGTTTCGAGCGGGAAGGCTTGCCCGTGGATGTGCCGGTCAGCGGCAATATCAGCGCCAACGAAGTGTCCGTGCTGCTGCATGCCGCGTTGGAGGGGGCGGGTATTGCGATGTTGCCCACTTACTACGCCAATGAATATATTGCGGCGGGGCGTTTGAAAGCGATCTTGCCTCAATGCAAACCCCAGGAATTGGGTATTTATGGCGTTTATGCGTCGCGCAGGCAAATGCCCTTGATACTGCGTTCCATGTTGGACTTTCTGGTTGAGCGCTTGGGTTCGGCTCCTTGGGACAAGCCAGGTGCCTGATCCAGGCCACCCGCGCACGCGTTTCAGGCTTGAGGCACAACGTTATGGCGGTATAATTCGCCAATTGCGCGGACGGCTGGCTATGGGCGTTGATGTCAGTCCTGGCAAATCGGTGTCCGCTGGCATGTACCTTCAAAATATCCAAGAATCGTAAGGCTGGCCAGCGTCCGGCCAGGGCGCGACGAAGCAGGTCTTCGCTTGCGCAGGGGTGATTGATTGTCGGGCGTGTGGCCGGTCGCCATATTGCCAAGATCATTGGCCGCGGATTCGGGCCATTGATACTGACCGCCGTGAAATGCAGGCGTCGGGTTCCGGCGCTTCCCTCGGGCTTGCTGGCCGTTGATGCCGGCTTTTCCAGAATTTGCTTAAAGCGTCTGCCGCGATATCCGATGCGCAGACACTACGCCTTTATCTTGACCCGCTCGCCTTTCGTGGCGCCAGCCTGTCATTGGCAGTCAACCCAGGAATCTTGTGAACAATACGCCGATCAACGCCGTCGATTGCAGCCCCGTCTTGATGGCGGCTCGGCGTGCCGAGAAAGCCGGCGCGGTGCCGTTCGCTTCCGTGCAAGCCGTGTCCGCACAAGCTGGTTTTAGCTATATCCGTGAAGCACAAATGAAAAAGGCCCGGCGCATTCGCCAGGCCTTTATCAAATTTGGTTGCGGGGGCAGGATTTGAACCTACGACCTTCGGGTTATGAGCCCGACGAGCTGCCAGACTGCTCCACCCCGCGTCTGAGAAAAGAATATTAACCTTATTTTCAACCTAGCGCAAGTTAGCCCTTTGTGAATTTGAATGTCGATGAACGATAGCGAGGCAATACTCGTGCTGGAAACCGCGTTGTTATGCGCGGTGCAGCCGATGCAACTGTCCGATATGCGCAAGCTATTCGGGGACGATGAACAATTCGATAACAGCAAGCTACGCGGGCTGTTGGAGACGCTGCAAGCCAATTGGGCCGATGGCGGCCTCGAACTGGTGCAGCTGGCAAGCGGCTGGCGATTCCAGAGTCGCCCGCATATGCAGCGGTACCTTGAGCGCCTGAGTCCTGAAAAGCCGCCCAAGTATTCGCGCGCGGTCATGGAAACGTTGGCGATTGTTGCCTGGCGCCAGCCCGTTACGCGCGGCGATATCGAAGATATACGTGGCGTGACGGTGTCTTCGCAAATTGTGAAGGCCTTGGAAGATCGTGGCTGGATCGAGGTGATCGGGCATCGCGATGCGCCGGGTCGTCCTGCGCTGTTTGGCACCACGCGACAGTTCCTGGATGATCTGGGGCTGCGCGCGCTGGACGAGTTGCCGCCTCTGGAATCTGCCCACGCGGCCGCCGCGCTCGCGGGGCTGGACCTGGGTGAAGTCCAGCAACTGACGGGCGAGGGCGCTGAGGCGCCGGCAGAAGGGGCGGCGGAAGGGGCAGCGGCAGTTGGGGGTGCGGACGCCGCTGCCGACGGGCAAGTCAGCATTGCCGAGGCGGGCGAGGGCGGTGAACATGCCCAAGGCGAGCTTGCCGTAGAAAATATGGCCGACCCCGAAGAAAATGACCCTGTTCCAGTTGCGGAATTGTCAGTTTCGGAACAGGATGCACCCATAGACCCGGTCGATAGCGTAGAATCCGTCGTTTCGCGCACAGAAGAAGGCGCGAATCCCGACGACGAACCCACCGTCCGGGAGCAAGCCGCAGGCTTGTCCAATATGCCGACCCCGTCCGGTTTTCCCGACGACAGGTTCGGTAACGACATTTCCGATATGGCCGCCGACCCCTCTACGGCCGGTGCTGCAAAGGAAAGTGTCGCGAACGCAAAACACGCGGAACCGACCGACCCGATTGACGAGACCGATCACGCAGCGCCTGGCGCCGCCGGGCATGAGCCCGCTTTCGGCCTTGATGATCCTGTTCGGCCCGAACCCGATGCCGTTTCCACGGCCTCGGACGAAGCGGATCCGGCGCAACCTGGCGCCGGTCGCGATTCGGCGTCCCCTGATGATGACGAGCCCGCCCCTGGCAGGCCTACCCAAGTTTGAAATTCGGAGCTGTCCCAGTGACAACGAATACAGCAATGCAGGACGACAATCCCCGTTCGGATGACGCCGTTTCCAACGGTCAGCCGGACGCCTCCGCCGCGCGCGAACCCTCTGCTGAAGGCGATGCCGGCGCGCGTGGGCGCGGTCGCAAGCTGAGGACGCCGTTCCGCCGTCGCCGTGGCGACGCCGCCGCAGAGCAGGCACCCGCTGAGGGCCAGTCCGTTGCGGCCGCGGCACCGGTTGAGTCGGCTGACTCCCGGGGTGGTGAGCAGGAAGCGGAGCAAGCGTTGTCGTATCTCGACAACACCGATCGCATGGAACAGCGCCTGGGCAAGTACCTGAACAGCGATTCGGTCATGCCCAAGCTGCACAAGGTGCTGGCGGACGCCGGCATCGGCTCGCGCCGCGAGATGGAAGAGTTGATCGTTGCCGGTCGCGTGTCCGTCAATGGCGAGCCGGCCCATATCGGCCAACGCGTTGCGCCCAACGATCAGGTCCGTGTGAACGGCAAGCCGATCATGCGCACGAATACGAAAAAGCCGCCGCGCGTAATTCTGTATCACAAGCCGGCTGGCGAAATCGTCAGCCATGACGATCCGGCCGGTCGCGCCAGCGTGTTTGCACGCTTGCCGAAGCTGCGCACGGGTAAGTGGCTGTCGGTGGGGCGTCTTGACCTGAACACGGAAGGTCTGCTGATCTTCACGACGTCGGGCGACATGGCCAACCGCATCATGCATCCGCGCTATGGCACGGAACGCGAGTACGCGGTCCGCGTGCTGGGCGAGATGGACGAAGCGCAGCGCCAGTCGCTGGTGGACGGCATCGAACTTGAAGATGGCGTGGCCGCGTTCGGCGCGCTGGATTACCTGGGTGGCGACGGCAGCAACCGCTGGTATCGCGTGACCTTGCAGGAAGGGCGCAACCGCGAAGTGCGCCGCATGTTCGAAGCGGTAGGTGTGACGGTCAGCCGCCTGATCCGCACTCGCTTCGGTGACGTGGTCCTGCCGCGCACGTTGCGTCGTGGTCGCTGGGAAGAATTGGATGGTTCGCTGGTTACCGCGCTGATGGTTCAACTGGGCTTGTTGCGCGATGACGACGAGTCCGGCGGCAACCGTCGCCGTTCGAAGCAGCCCGTGTCGCATGACAGCGCGCTGCCTCCCGGCTTCGGCACGATGGATCGCAATGGCATGAACGGCGCCCGAATCGGTCGTCGCGGCAAACTGCAAGGCGGCCGGCTGGGTAGCGCGGGTCAAACCGCCGCATGTCCGTCCGATCCCTTTGGCACCGGATTGATGATTGCCGGTGGCTATGCCAACGGTCATCCGCTGGCCTCGGAAGGGCCGGGCGGCAACCGCAAGGGCGGCAAACCCGGCGGTGAGCGTTCGGCCGCAGCTGGTGGCGGCCGTCCTGGTGGCAAGCAAGGCGGCAAGCCGGGCGGAAAACCGGGCGGCAAGCCGCGAGGCCCGCGCGGTCCGCGCGCGGCGGCGGCAGATGGTCAACGCGGCAACGTGGCTTCGGCTGATGTCGGGGCCGGCAACGTGGCCGAAGCGCCCGTGGGCGGTGGCCGCAAACCTTCGGGCGGCAAGCCCGGTGGCAAGCCGGCGGGTGCGCGTGGCGCCAATGGTGGTCGTAGCGGTAACGGCAAGCCTGCCGGCGCCGGCGGCCGTGGCGGCAATAAGGCGGAAGGTTCGCGCAATGCCGGCGGCTCGGCTGCGAACAAGGGTCCGGGGGCGGGCGGCAAGCCGCGCGCTCCACGCAGTGCTTCCTCTGCCTCGTCGGGCCCGCGCGGCGACGATTGGCAGCCGCGAGGCGCCTCGGCGCATGAATCGCGGTTGGGTGTGATGGGCGGACGAGGCCGTCAGGGCCGCTGATCCGCTTGCTGGCGGCGCGTTTGGCGCGCCGCCGACCCCGATATGTCCCGTATAAGCGTAAGCCCGTGACGAATCAGGCGTTTTTCCAGTTTATCTGGTAAAATCAATGGTTTTCATGGCTTCGCGTCATTGCCCTTTGCCGGGCGATGGGGTCGAGATGCCGCTTTGGCAGGCTTGGTTGTTGCCAATGCTGGGGTCAAAGCCGGGGTCGCGGCTGGTATGAATGCGGGTATGAGTACCGGTTCGAATGCTGGTATGACTGCCAGGTGTTATAGCCGGCAGCCGACAGCAGTTTGCATTAGCAATTGAAGCGCAGCGGGTTTGCAATAGCTGCGGTTCTCAGCGGTTGTTGAATACGAAGTTGTTCAATAGCAGTTTGGCATCGGATATGCGCCAAGTGCCGCCGGACCCGAGGTTTCAATATCGGGTTGTGGGGCAGGCAGGGTCGGAATGACCCGTGGTGCATCAATTTAGGTCGCAATATAGGGCGCTGCCCAGCATTGCTCCTTACGTGCAGTAGGGAAGCGGCTGGGCTCTGCGCAATATCGGTGGGCTGGGCGTGCAGCCCATTTTTTTTGAGTATATGGCTGATTTATTCGCATTGACCGAAGAGGCTCTGGCCGGCATGGACGTCGAACTCGTGGACGTCGAGCGTGCCGCCCTGGGCCTTTTGCGCGTAACGATCGATCGGGTCGGCGGTGTGCGCATCGAAGACTGTGAACAGGTTTCCCGCCAGTTGTCGCGGGTGTTCGAAGTCGAAAACGTCGACTACAAACGACTGGAAGTCGGTTCGCCGGGCATTGACCGCCCGTTGCGCAACGAAGCCGAATTCCGCCGGTTTGCAGGCGAGCGCATCGAAATCAAGCTGCGTGAGGCATTAGACGGACGTAAGGTTTTCTCCGGCACGTTGACCGTGCCCGAAGACGACGCCGCCGCCTCGGAAGCCGACGCTGGGATGCACAAGACCGTCTTCGGTCTCGAATTTGAGGCAAAAAAGAACGAAATCCAGGTGTTGAATTTCACGGTCGAAGATATCGAACGTGCAAAACTGGATCCCGTTCTGGATTTCAAGGGCAAAAAGCGATGAGTCGCGAAATTCTTCTGTTGGTCGATGCCTTGGCGCGTGAAAAGAACGTCACGCGTGACGTCGTGTTCGGTGCGCTGGAAAGCGCGCTGGCCTCGGCCATGAAAAAGCGCTTCAAGGATGATGCGGACATTCGTGTCGCCATCGATAGGGAAACCGGCGATCACGAGGGCTTCCGCCGCTGGCTGGTGGTGCCCGACGAAGCGGGCCTGCAAGAGCCCGACAAGCAGGAAATGCTGTCGGACGCGCAAGAAATCGTTCCTGATATTCAGGAAGGCGAATACATCGAAGAGCCGCTTGAGCCCATCGAATTCGGCCGTATCGGCGCGCAGGCGGCCAAGCAGGCCATCTTGCAAAAGATCCGGGACGCTGAACGCGAACAGGTGCTGAACGACTTCCTGGACCGTGGCGAAACCATCGTGTCCGGCACGATCAAGCGCATGGACAAGGGCGACGCCATTGTCGAAACCGGCAAGATCGAAGCGCGCCTGCCGCGTTCCGAAATGATCCCGAAGGAAAACCTCCGGGTTGCCGACCGTGTCCGCGCCTACGTGTTGCGTGTTGACCACGCCGCGCGTGGTCAACAGGTGATCCTGTCGCGCACCTCGCCCGAGTTCATTCGCCAGCTGTTCGAGAACGAAGTGCCCGAAATCGAACAGGGTCTGCTCGAGATCAAGGCTGCCGCTCGCGACGCGGGTGTGCGTGCCAAGATCGCCGTGGTGGCATACGATAAGCGTATCGACCCGATCGGCACCTGCGTCGGCATGCGCGGTTCGCGCGTCACCGCGGTTCGTAACGAGCTGGGTGGTGAACAGGTCGACATCGTGTTGTGGTCTGAAGACCCCGCGCAGTTTGTCATTGGCGCCTTGGCGCCGGCCAACGTCGAATCGATCGTCGTTGACGAAGACAAGCATGCGATGGACGTCGTGGTTGACGAAGAAAACCTGCCCAAGGCCATCGGCGCCAAGGGTCAGAACGTGCGCCTGGCGTCCGAGCTGACGGGCTGGCAGATCAACATCATGACGCCGGAAGAAAGCCTGAATCGCCAGGAAGTCGAGCGTTCGGGTCTGCGCACCACGTTCATGAGCAAGTTGGACGTTGATGAGGAAGTCGCCGACATCCTGATCGACGAAGGTTTTACCGGTATCGAGGAAATCGCTTACGTACCCATGCAGGAACTGCTGGAAATCGAAGCGTTTGACGAAGACACCATCAATGAATTGCGCGCCCGTGCCCGCAATGCGCTGCTGACTGAGGCAATTGCCCAGGAAGAGCGTCTTGAGACCGCACAGGATTTGCTTGAACTCGAAGGCATGACGCAAGAACTGGCTGCAAAGCTGGCCGAGCGTCAAGTGCATACGCGTGATGATCTGGCCGAATTGGCAACGGACGAACTGGCGGAAATCGCCGGCTTGACCGAGCAGGAAGCCAGCGACCTCATCATGCGTGCCCGTGCCCATTGGTTCGACGAAGAATAACCAAAAGGACACGGGTCTGCGGTGGGTAGTGCTGGATTCATCCACCGCAAGTTCACGTTGTTTGTAATAGCTGCATATAGGGAAGAGAGAGCCTAATGTCGAGTAACACCGTCGCCCAGTTCGCTACCGAGCTGAAAATGCCTGCCAATGTGCTGCTGGATCAGCTGCGCTCGGCTGGTGTTGACCTCAAATCGGTTGACGATTCCGTCACCGACAGCGACAAGGCGAAATTGCTCGAATCGCTGCGTCGCGCCCATGGCGCGACCGAAGGCAAGAAGATCACCTTGACGCGCCGCCAGACGTCCGAGATCCGGCAGGCTGATGCCACCGGCCGCTCGCGCACGATCCAGGTTGAAGTGCGCAAGAAGCGCGTGTTCGTCAAGCGTGATCCCTCCGAAATCGCCCTTGAGCAAGCCGCGTCCTCGCGTGCCGAAGATGAAGTTGCGATCGAAGAAGAGCAGCAGGTGTCCGCGCCGGCTGCACCCGAGGCTCCTGCTGTGGTCGAGCCCCGCGAGACCACTGCCGACAAGGCCGAGGCTTCGGCCCCTGCCGCGGCACAAGAGCCCGTTGCTGTAGAAGCGCCCGCGCCGGTTGAAGCGCCCGCGCCTGTTGAACCCGTCGCGGCCGAAGTGCCCGCCCCCGTCGAGGCGCAAGCCGCCGAAGTCCAGGCCCAGCCTGAACCCGAACCGACGCCGGCGCCTGCTCCTGCCGAGCCCGTGGCCGAAGAGGCCAAGCCCGAAGTTAAGACTGAATCCACCGAGCCCAAGGCTGAAGAAGCCAAGCCGGAACCCGTTGTGCTAGCCAATAAGTCCGATACACCTTCCCCCGAGGCCACTGCGCCGATCGCCCAGGCGCAGCCTGCCGCGAAGTCCGAACCCGTGAAAACCGCCGCGCCCGCGCCGGCCGCGCCCCCCGTCAAGGTGGGCAACCGTGCCGACAACCGCCGCGCCGGCCCGCCCCTTGCTGCGTCCGCTACGTCGGGTGGCCGCGATGAGGCGCGCCGTGCCGCCGAGGCCGAAGCCGCCGCGCTGCGCGAGATGCTGAATCGTCCGCGCAAGGTGCTGCGTGCTCCCGAACCGGAGGCCCCCGCTGCCGCCGCTGCCGCGCCGATTTCCGGCACGCTGCACAAGCCGGCCGGCAAGCCGGGTGCCACGCCTGGCGCCAAGAAGGACGCCAAGCCCGCCGCTCCTGGCGCGAAAAAGACCATCAAGACCGCCGAAGTTGCTTCGACCTGGTCGGATGACGCCTCGCGCAAGAAGCCCGCCGACAAGCCGGCCGCCCCGGCCAGCCGTGATGGCTGGCGTGCAGGTGGCAAGGGTGGTGGCAAGGGCGGCGGCCGTGGTGGCCGCAACCAGCAGAACGACCGCCGCAACGAGCCCGCACCGCAGGAATTCATTGCACGCGAAGTTCACGTGCCGGAAACCATCAGCGTGGCCGACCTGGCTCACAAGATGTCCGTGAAGGCCGCCGAAGTCATCAAGCATCTGATGAAGCTGGGCCAGATGGTCACCATCAACCAGGTGCTGGACCAGGAAACGGCCATGATCGTGGTCGAGGAACTGGGCCACGTGGCCATCGCCGCCAAGCTGGACGATCCGGAAGCATTCCTGGACGAATCCGCCACGGTGTCCGAAGCCGAACAACTGCCGCGCGCTCCGGTCGTGACCGTCATGGGCCACGTCGACCACGGCAAGACCTCGCTGCTGGATTACATCCGCCGCGCCAAGGTTGCCGCGGGCGAAGCCGGCGGCATTACGCAACACATTGGCGCCTACCACGTTCAAACCGAACGCGGCATGGTGACCTTCCTTGACACCCCGGGCCACGAGGCGTTCACCGCCATGCGTGCCCGCGGCGCCAAGGCGACCGACATCGTGATTCTGGTGGTTGCCGCCGACGACGGCGTGATGCCGCAAACGCGTGAAGCCATCCACCACGCCAAGGCCGCGGGCGTGCCCATGGTTGTGGCCGTGACCAAGATCGACAAGCCGTCGGCCAACCCGGAACGCGTCAAGCAGGAACTGGTTGCCGAACAGGTCGTGCCGGAAGAATACGGTGGTGACGTGCCCTTCGTGGGCGTGTCGGCCAAGACCGGCGAAGGCATTGACGATCTGCTGGAAAACCTGCTGTTGCAAGCCGAAGTGCTGGAATTGAAGGCTCCGGAAGACGCACCCGCCAAGGGTCTGGTCATCGAAGCCCGTCTGGACAAGGGCCGTGGCCCGGTCGCGACGATCCTGGTGCAAAGCGGCACGCTCAAGCGCGGCGACGTCGTGCTGGCCGGTGCAAGCTTTGGCCGCGTGCGCGCCATGCTGGACGAAAACGGCAAGCCGATCCAATCGGCGGGCCCGTCCATCCCGGTGGAAATTCAGGGTCTGACCGAAGTTCCCGCCGCCGGCGACGAACTGATGGCGCTGTCCGACGAACGCAAGGCGCGCGAAATCGCGCTGTTCCGCCAAGGCAAGTTCCGCGACGTCAAGCTGGCACGCCAACAGGCCGCCAAGCTGGAATCGATGTTCGACAACCTGGGCGAGGGCACGCAAACGCTTACCCTTATCGTCAAGACCGACGTGCAGGGTTCGCAGGAAGCGTTGGTTCAGTCGCTGGTCAAGCTGTCGACCGACGAAGTCCGTGTGCAAGTGGTGCACGCGGCCGTGGGCGGCATCTCGGAAACCGACATCAACCTGGCTATTGCCTCGAACGCGGTCGTGATCGGCTTTAACGTGCGTGCGGAAGCAAGCGCCAAGAAGCTGGCCGAGAACAACGGCATCGACGTGCGCTACTACAACATCATCTATGACGCCGTGGATGAAGTTAAGGCGGCCATGTCGGGCATGTTGGCGCCCGAGAAGAAGGAAGAAATCATCGGCCTGGTCGAGATCCGTGAGGTCTACAGCATCTCGCGCCTTGGCAACATCGCTGGTTGTATGGTGCTTGACGGCATCGTCCGCCGCGATTCCCAGGTACGCCTGCTGCGCAACAACGTGGTTCACTGGACGGGGCATCTTGAATCGCTGCGCCGCTTCAAGGACGACGTCAAGGAAGTCAAGTCGGGCTTCGATTGCGGTCTTACGCTGCGCGGCAACAACGACATCCAGGTGGGTGACCAGCTGGAAGTCTTTGAAATCAAGGAAATCGCGCGTACGCTGTAAAGCGTCGCGAGGCATTATTGCTAATGAGCCGTCACAAGTCCAAAGCCATCCCCGGCCGCAATTTGCGGCTGGCCGACCAGATCCAGAAGGATCTGGCCGAGATCATCCAGCGCGAGATCGATATGTCTCGCGCCGGGCTGATCACGCTCTCTGGTGTGGAATTGTCGACCGACTACGCGCATGCCAAGGTGTGGTTCACGGTTTTGGGCGCCGAGCCCGAAGCCGCCACCGCCTTGCTGAACGAAAAAGCCGGTTGGCTGCATTCCCAGCTTTACAAGCTGCTGCACATTCACACTGTCCCCACTTTGCGCTTCTTCCACGACGAGCAGATTGCCCGTGGCATCGAAATGTCGATCCTCATCGACCGCGCAAATCGGCCCGGCCCGCACTCGGGCGTGCCTGACGAACCTGAAGACCAGTCCTGATCGGGCTGTCGTCACTGCTTTTCAACCGGATTCCGACGATGGCTAAACGACGCGGGCTTTTGCTCGACGGTGTGCTGTTGCTCGACAAACCCGTAGGTTTGTCGAGCAACCACGCCTTGCAACGCGCCAAGCGTTCCATGGACGCGGCGAAAGCCGGTCATACGGGCACGCTGGATCCCTTCGCCACCGGCTTGCTGGTGTGCTGCATGGGACGCGCAACCAAGATTTCCGGCGCGATGCTTAACGCTGACAAGGCGTATCGCGCTACGCTGCAATTTGGCAGCGAAACCGATTCTGGCGACCTGACCGGCAATGTCGTGTCCACCGCCGAACCGGGCTTTACCGTTGACGAACAGGCGCTGCGCGACGCGCTGTCACGTTTCTCGGGCACGATCGAGCAGATTCCGCCGATGTACTCCGCGCTCAAGCGCGATGGCAAACCGCTGTACGAGTACGCGCGCGCCGGCATCGAGCTGGAACGGGCCCCGCGCCAGATCACGATTCACCGCATCGAGCTGTTGTCCCTTTCGGGAACGCAGGCAGAGATCGATGTGGCTTGCAGTAAAGGCACATACATCCGAACACTGGCCCAGGACATCGGGCGCGTGCTGGGCTGTTTCGCCCACCTGACGGCGCTGCGGCGCACGCATGTCGGGCCATTTTCTCTGGAACGCGCCGTTGAGCTGGAAGCCTTGCAGGCCATGCCAGACCCCAAGCAGGCATTGCTTGCACTGAACGAATTGCCGGAGGGCTTGCTGCCCTCCACCCTGACCTTAAAGGACTCGCTATGACTCGCGCCTTGCGCAACGTCGCCATCATCGCCCACGTGGACCACGGTAAAACAACCCTGGTCGACCAGCTGCTGCGCCAATCCGGCACCTTCCGCGAAAACCAGGCGCTGACCGAACGGGTCATGGACTCGAACGACCTGGAAAAAGAACGCGGCATCACGATTCTGGCCAAGAACTGTGCCGTTGAATACGAAGGCACGCACATCAACATCGTCGACACCCCGGGCCACGCTGACTTCGGTGGCGAAGTCGAACGCGTGCTGTCCATGGTTGACGGCGTGCTGCTGCTGGTTGACGCCGTTGAAGGCCCGATGCCGCAGACCATTTTCGTGACCCGCAAGGCGCTGGCCCTGGGCCTGAAGCCGATCGTGGTCGTCAACAAAGTTGACCGCCCGGGCGCCCGTACCGACTTCGTCATCAACGCCACGTTCGACCTGTTCGACAAGCTGGGCGCGACGGAAGAACAGCTGGACTTCCCGGTGGTGTACGCCTCGGGCTTGTCCGGCTACGCCGGCCTGACCCCGGACGTGCGCGAAGGCAACATGCGCCCGTTGTTCGAAGCCATTCTGCAGCACGTGCCGCAGCGTGACGACGATCCCAACGGCCCGCTGCAGATGCAAATCATCTCGCTGGACTACAACAGCTACGTCGGCAAGATCGGCGTGGGCCGCATCAACCGTGGTCGCATGCGCCCCGGCATGGAAGTGGCTTACAAGTTTGGCCCCGACGGCCAAGGCGGCAAGGGCCGCATCAACCAGGTCCAGAAGTTCCATGGCCTGGAGCGCGTTGTGGTTGAAGAAGCCGAAGCCGGCGACATCGTGCTGATCAACGGCATCGAAGAACTGGGCATTGGTTGCACCGTGACCGACGTGATCACGCAGGAAGCCCTGCCGATGCTGCGCATCGACGAGCCGACGCTGACCATGAACTTCATGGTTAATACGTCGCCGCTGGCCGGCCGCGAAGGCAAGTTCGTGACCAGCCGCCAAGTGCGCGACCGCCTGGACCGCGAACTGAAGTCCAACGTGGCGCTGCGTGTGCGCGACACGGGCGACGACACGGTGTTTGAAGTGTCGGGCCGTGGCGAACTGCACCTGACGATTCTGCTGGAAACGATGCGTCGCGAAGGCTACGAGCTGGCCGTGTCGCGTCCGCGCGTGGTGTTCAAGGACATCGACGGCGTGAAGTGCGAGCCGTTCGAATCGTTGACCATCGACGTTGAAGATGCCCACCAGGGTGGCGTCATGGAAGAGCTGGGCCGCCGCAAGGGCGACCTGCAAGACATGCAGCCGGACGGCCGTGGCCGTACGCGTCTGGAATACCTGATCCCGGCCCGTGGCCTGATCGGCTTCCAGAACGAATTCCTGACGCTGACGCGCGGCACGGGTTTGATGAGCCACATCTTCCACGAATACGCCCCGGTCAAGGAAGGTTCGATCGGCGAGCGTCGCAACGGCGTGCTGATCAGCCAGGACCAAGGCGATGCCGTGGCCTACGCGCTGTGGAAGCTGCAGGATCGCGGCCGCATGTTCGTGAGCCCGGGTGATGCGCTGTATGAAGGCATGATCATCGGCATTCACAGCCGTGACAACGACCTGGTCGTGAACCCGATCAAGGGCAAGCAGCTGACCAACGTGCGCGCCTCGGGTACCGACGAAGCCGTGCGCCTGGTGCCGCCGATTCAGATGTCGCTGGAATACGCCGTGGAATTCATCGACGACGACGAGCTCGTTGAAATCACGCCGAAGTCGATCCGTCTGCGCAAGCGCCATCTGCTGGAAAACGAACGCAAGCGCGCCGCGCGCGAAGCCTCCGTCTAAGGCGAGCCCCCGGGGATATTCCTCCCTGGCGGTTCGGCAGCAAAAAGCCGCGCACCTGTTGGTGCGCGGCTTTTTTTCATGCGTGCGTCGGCCCGCTGCGGGGCCGCCGCCGGAGGACTACACCCCGCTTTGCTGATGCCGGTATTCCTGCGTGGCGCCGCCGTATCCATAGGCTGCTGCCCGCGCGTCGATCACGTGTACGTACGAGCATTCGTGCAGCTCGCCCAATATCTGCTGGAAGGACGCATAGATCTCTTTGATATAGCGCGCCTTTTCGGCCTTGGTGTTGGTTTCGTCCGTGACGCTGATGTCCAGGTGGAAGGCGTTCTTGCCCAGTTCCGATAGCGGCTTGCCGCCGATGAACCAGAGATCGTGCGGAATGTGCTGCAACGTAATGGCGATGACAGGCAGCTTCTTGCCCAGCACGGACTGTGTCAGCCCGGCCACCGAGTCGACCACGCGACGATTGATGGCGGGGTCCGATTGACCGGAAATGTGTATGACGATATGGGGCATGACTGGCTCCTGTGTGTAAGGGTACAAGGCCAGTGTAGGGAAGCGTTTGACATCGGAAAAGCGGGAAATTACGATCCCACCCATCGACTTATCCGTTGGATACGCTATGTCTGGATTTGACCTTGACCAGTTGCGCACGCTGGTCGCCGTGCTTGATGCCGGCAGCCTGACGGCGGCGGCGCCCAAGGTTTTTCTGTCGCAGTCATCGGTCAGCGAACAGATGCGCAAGCTGGAAGAGCGCGCCGGCCAGGCGCTGCTGATACGCGCCAAAACCGGCGTGACGGCCACGCCGGCGGGCGAGCGGCTGCTGCGTCACGCCCGCGCCATTCTTGCGCTTAGTGACGAGGCCTATCGCGATTTACGCGGCGTGGCGCTGCGCGGCGAATTGCGGCTGTTCATCACGGATTACTTTCGCCCCGGCGATGTGGCGCGCATGCTGCGGCGCTTGAACGAACAGTATCCGCAGGTGCGCTTGCACGTGACGATCATGAAAAGCGGCGCGATCGAGGCTGCCTACGAACGAGGTGAAATCGACGTGGGCATATCGATGTCGATCCAGGAACGCGGCGCGCCACGGGCCAGGGCCCAGGGTGCATTGCTGCGCCGCGAGCCGCTGCTATGGATGGCGGCGGAAGGCGCCGCGGCGCCCGCTGGCGAGCCCTTGCCGCTGCTGGTCTTGCCCGAGACATGCGCATTGCGCCAGTACGTAGAGCGTCAGTTGACGCGGCGCGCCGTGCCCTACGCGGTGGCGCATGTGGCATCCGGCGTGGCGGGCTTGCAGCTGGCTATTTCGGCGGGCCTGGGGGTGGCCTGCCTGAACGAGTCGGCGCTGGCGCCCGGCATCGCGCGGTTGCACGCGCCCGGCCTGCCGACGCTGCCGTCGGTGGAATTTCGGCTATTGCCCGCCCGCCCCGGAGAGAGCGAGTTCATCGGCCTGGCGCGCGAAGCCATCGTCAAAGCCATGGCGTGAGGCGATGGGCTGAGATGACGACCCGAGATGCTGGCGTGAAGCCATGCGCTTGAAACGGCGGCCTGGGGCGGCCGCCGCATCATGCTTGAAGTCGAGCCCAGGGCTCAGGCCGGAGCTCAGGCCAAGCCTCAGGCTCAGGCGGGCAGGGACGGCGCGTATTGTGCTTCGGAAGTGACTTTGTCATGGAATTCCACGACGCGGCGCACCACTTTGACGGGGTCGTCCTCGATGATGAAAAGGTCAAGGTCGTGCGCGCCGATCATGCCGTTACCCAGCACCTGATCGCCCAGCCACTCGACCATGCCCGACCAGTATTCGCTGCCCACCAGCACGATGGGCGCGGGCGGCACTTTGCCTGTCTGGATCAGCGTCAGCGCTTCGAAGAGCTCGTCCAGCGTGCCAAAGCCGCCCGGCATCGCCACGTAGGCGAAGCTGTGCATGAAGAACGTGGCCTTGCGCGAGAAGAAATACTCGAATGACAGGCTGATGGTTTGGTATTCGTTGTTGTGCGCTTCGTGCGGCAGGCTGATATTCAGCCCGATGCTGGTGCCGCCTGCTTCGAAGGCTCCCTTGTTGGCGGCCTCCATGATGCCGGGGCCGCCCCCTGCAATGACCGCGAACCCGGCGCCGGCCAAGGCGGCCGAAATGGCAACGGTGGTTTCATAGTGGGGGGAGTTGCGGCTGACGCGTGCGCTGCCGAAGACACTGACTGCGGGCCCGATGTTCGCGAGCTTATCTGCCGCCGTCCGTATCTCTGACATAATCAGCGGAATTTGTTTGCCGGCGGGTGTTTCCATATCTGCCTTTGTAACCATGAAAAAAACCTTATTACTGGTCGACGGTTCAAGCTACTTGTACCGCGCTTTCCACGCTATGCCTGATTTGCGCAACGCGCAAGGCGAACCCACGGGTGCGCTGTACGGCGTGGTCAATATGCTGCGCAAGCTTGTATCTGATCATAAGGCAGAGTATGCCGCATGTATTTTCGATGCTCGCGGCAAGACTTTCCGAGACGATCTGTATCCCGAATACAAGTCGCATCGCCCGCCCATGCCGGAAGACCTGGCCGCGCAGATCGAACCCATCCACCGCGCGGTGCGCGCGCTGGGCTGGCCGGTGCTGGCCATCGAAGGGGTAGAAGCCGACGACGTGATCGGCACGCTGGCCAAGCGCGCCGCCGAACACGATGTGCACACCATCGTCTCGACGGGCGACAAGGACCTGGCGCAGCTGGTCAACAGCCACGTCACCCTGGTCAACACCATGACCGGCGAAGTGCTGGACGAACCCGGTGTGGTCAACAAGTTTGGCGTGCCGCCCGACCGCATCGTCGACTACCTGATGCTGGTGGGCGATACCGTCGACAACGTGCCGGGCGTGACCAAGGTCGGCCCAAAGACGGCCGTGAAGTGGTTGTCCGAATTCGGCTCGATCGACAAGCTGATCGAAGGCGCCGACAGCATCAAGGGCGTGGCCGGCAACAACCTGCGCGAGGCCATCCCCAACTTTCCCCTGACCCGCCAATTGCTGACGGTGAAGTACGACTGCGACCTGACCGGCCATGTCGAAAGCGTGGACGACCTGAAGCCGCGCGAGCGCGACGACGCCACGTTGACCGAGCTGTACGAGCGCTACGGCTTCCGTACCTGGCTGCGCGACCTGACCGGGGATGCCGAGCGCGTGCCCGCGGGCGATGCGCGCATCGCGGTGGATGTGCCGGAGGCGCCCGTCGAGCTGGACTACCGCATCATTTCCGACTGGGCCGAATTCGACGCCTGGTTCGAGCGGCTGCAACACGCGTCCCTGGTGGCGCTGGACACTGAAACCACGTCGCTGGACCAGATGCAGGCACGGCTGGTGGGCTTGTCCTTGGCGGTAGAGCCGGGCGTTGCCTGCTACATCCCCGTGGCGCATCGCGGGCCGGACGGCGCCACGCAGTTGCCCAAGGCCGAGGTGCTGGCGCGCCTGAAGCCGTGGCTGGAAGATGCGTCGCGCGCCAAACTGCTGCATCACGCCAAGTACGACGCGCATGTGTTCGCCAACGAGGGCATTGCGCTGGCCGGCATCACCGACGACACGATGCTGCAAGCGTATGTGCTGGAATCGCATCGCGGCGTGGGGCTGAACGACCTGGCACAGCGCTATCTGGGCCGCAGCGGCGTGTCGTACGAAGACCTGTGCGGCAAGGGCGCCAAGCAGATCGGCTTTGACGAGGTGGCTGTCGACAAGGCGGGGCATTACGCCGCCGAAGACGCCGACTTCACCTTGCAATTGCACCGTGTGCTGCGGCCGATGGTGGCGGCTGACCAGGGGCTGGACCGCATCTACCAGCTTGAGATCAAGGTGTCGGCGGTGCTGACCACGATCGAACGCAACGGCGTGAAGGTGGACGCCGAAGAGCTGGGCCGCCAAAGCCACAAGCTGGGCCAGGAAATGCTGCGCCTGGAGCAAAAAGCCTATGAACTGGCCGGCCAGCCCTTCAATTTGAATTCGCCCAAGCAGTTGGGCGAAATCCTCTTTGAACGCATGCAGTTGCCGGTGGTGCGCAAGACCGCCAGCGGTGCACCGTCAACCGACGAAGACGTGCTGACCAAGCTGGCGCTGGACTACCCGCTGCCCCAGGTGCTGCTGGAATACCGGGGCCTGTCCAAGCTGAAGTCCACCTACACGGACAAGCTGCCGCGCATGATCAACCCGGCCACGGGCCGCGTGCACACGCGTTATTCGCAGGCGGCGGTCATCACGGGCCGCTTGGCGTCGTCCGATCCCAACTTGCAGAATATTCCCGTGCGCACCGAGGCGGGCCGCCGCGTGCGCGAAGCCTTCATTGCCGAGCAGGGCGTGCTGCTGTCGGCCGACTATTCGCAGATTGAACTGCGCATCATGGCGCACGTGTCCGATGACGCCAATCTGCAAAGCGCGTTCGCCGCCGGCGAAGACATTCACCGCGCCACGGCGGCCGAAGTGTTCGGCGTGGCCTTGGCGGACGTGTCGACCGACCAGCGTCGCGCGGCCAAAGCCATCAACTTTGGCCTGATCTACGGCATGGGGGTGTTCGGCCTGGCGTCCAACCTGGGCATCACCCGGGACGCCGCGCAAGCCTACATCGACCGCTATTTCGCCCGCTATCCCGGCGTGGCGATGTACATGGAAAATACCCGCAGGCTGGCGCGCGAACAGGGCTACGTCGAAACGGTTTTCGGTCGACGCCTGCAACTGCCCGAGATCCGTGGCGCCTCGGGGCCGCGTCGGCAAGGCGCCGAGCGGGCCGCCATCAACGCGCCCATGCAGGGCACGGCGGCCGACCTCATCAAGCTGGCCATGGTGGCTGTGCAAGATTGGCTGGAAGCCGAAAAACTGCAAACCCGCATGATCATGCAGGTACACGATGAACTGGTTCTGGAAGCGCCGGATGCCGAGATCGATGTGGTCAAGGAAGCGCTGCCTCGCCTGATGTGCTCGGTGGCCGAACTGCGCGTGCCGCTGGTCGCGGAAGTGGGCATGGGCAAGAACTGGGAACAGGCGCACTAAGCGCTGCGGGTTCTGCACGGATATTCCGATGGGCCGTCCTTGGACGGCCCATTTCCGATTTTGGGATTGCAACAATATAATGTTGCGCTTCCTCCCCGCCTATACTGCGTCCCCCAAATGTTGCTGCTCTGGGTCCTGCTTGCCACCATAACCGGCGGGCTTATTGCCGTCTTTGTCGCCAGCTGGCTGGCCTACAAGGTGTTCGCCCAATACCTGCATCACATGGTGAGCCTGTCGGTGGGCGTGCTGCTGTCGGTGGCGCTATTGCATCTGCTGCCCGAGGCCTTCGAGGGCGCGGTCGGCAACGCCCATGCCTTGTTCGGCCTGATGCTGGCGTCGCTGATCGGCTTTTTCGTGTTGGAAAAGATTGCGCTGCTGCGTCATAGCCATCACCACGAGGGCGACGGGCATCACCACCACAAAGGCCACGACCACCACGAAGCGGGGCGCGGCGGCGTGCTGATCCTGATTGGAAGTTCGCTGCACAATCTGTGCGACGGGGTGCTGGTGGCGGCGGCGTTCCTGACGGACCCGCTGCTGGGCGTGCTGACGGCGGCGTCGATCATCGTGCACGAAGTGCCGCACAAGCTTAGCGATTTTGTCGTGCTGCTCAATGCCGGGTTGCCGCGTCGCCGTGCGTTTTCGTTGATCCTGTTCACCAGCTTGTGTTCAGCCGTGGGCGGCATAATAGGGTACTTTGTGCTGCAGCAGGCGCAGGACTGGGTGCCGTATATCTTGGTGGTTGCCGCAAGCAGCTTCCTGTATATCTCGGTGGCCGACCTGATGCCGCAGATGCATGAACGGGTGTCCCTTTCGGATGCCGTCCCGCAGTTGTTGCTGGTGGGCCTGGGTGTCGCGCTGATCTACAGCGTGACCACGCTGATGCACCATGGGCACGAGCACGAGGCCGACGCCGGCACTGGCGCGCCCCATGCGGAGCACGCCCACACGCATTAGGGCGCGCGCGGACGGGATGCCTGCTTGTCGATCCGTCGATCAATCCCCCACAGGAGCGTCCCCCATGAGCTTTTCCGCCGCCGCCGGCAACGTTGCCCCCACCGTCATCCACACTGACACCGAAGGCCTGGTTCACGCTGACTTCAAGCTGCCCGTGGCAGACGGGTCCATCGCCGCCTATTACGCCGCGCCCGAAGGCCGCCAGGACCTGCCCATCGTCCTGGTGGTGCAGGAAATCTTCGGCGTGCACGAGCACATCAAAGATCTTTGCCGACGCATCGCCAAGGCCGGTTACCTGGCCGTGGCCGCGAACCTGTATGAACGCCAGGGCGACGCCTCCGTCTACACCGACATTCCGAAACTGATTGCTGAACTGGTCAGCAAGGTGCCGGATGAACAGGTGTTTTCCGACCTGGACGCCAGCGTGGCCTGGGCGGCGGAGAACGGCGGCGACCCCAAGCGCGTGGCCATCACGGGCTTTTGCTGGGGCGGTCGCCTGACGTGGATGTACGCGGCTCACAACCCGGACGTGAAGGCCGCCGTGGCCTGGTACGGCAAGCTCAGCGTGGGCCACGGCCCGCTGATCAAGCGCGTGGCGTTCGATGTGGTCAACGAGCTGCATGCGCCGGTGCTGGGCCTGTACGGCGGCAAGGACGCCAGCATCCCGCTGGCCGATATCGAGACCATGAAGACCAAGCTGGCGGCCGGTAACGCGGCGGCCAGGCAGTCGGAATTCGTGGTGTACCCGGACGCGGACCACGCGTTCCTGGCGGACTACCGAGCCAGCTACCAGCCTGAAGCGGCCAAGGACGGCTGGAGCCGGATGCTGGCGTGGTTCCAGCGCTATCTGTAATGTGCGCCGGGGGCAGGGTCAGTTTGCGCTGTCCTGACTAAAGCGCGGGGCCGGGCGGGGGAACCGCCCGCCGTCCGCTGCAACACACCTGGGTCGGTGGGCTTCCGTCTAATGCGCGCTTGCGCGCGCGGTTGCCGCTTTCCCGGACCCCGCTTTCGCTTAGTTGCCCGCTTCGCGCAAACGGCTGGGCAGAAGCTCGCCGTGGCGGGCCAGCAGCGGATACGCCGCGGCGCCCACCAAGTGAGAGTTGATTCCCTTCATATCCCGCAGGATGTCCAGGTACAGCGCGCCGACTTCGGCCGCGTCCACCTGGCCTGACTTGATCTTTTGCAGGTGCGTGTCGGCGGCCTGCGTTTCGATGGTGCGGAAACGCGCCTTTTCGCCGGCCAGCGCCCGCGCCTGGCGCAGATCGTCGTTGACGAACAGGGCAGCGGCCTGCCGCTGGTTTGCGATCAACTGGCCCAGCGTGTCATCCAGGCTGGCGCGCTGTTCGGGCGAGAACGTCCAGCCCTGTTTGCGCAGCTTGGCCACGTGGCTCAAGAGCCCGTGGTGGGCGATATCGCCCGCGTGGCCGATGTTGCTGGCAAAGGCCAGGATATCGTCCATGCGTTGGATGTCGTCACGCGTCATGTTTTCCTGGTCCAGCGTGGCCAGGTAGGTCGTGATGGCGTTTTCCAGCTTGTCCAGCGCGGCATCCAGCTGCCGTGCCTGCACCATGCGGTGGCGGTTGTCGCGCTTGAAGCCGGCGCGCGCATACAGCAGCAGCGTCTGCACCATGTCGGCCATGCGCAGCGCTTCGCGGGCGGCGTTGCCCAGCGCCACGGCGGGCACGTCATGCGCCCATTCATCCAGATATTGCGGCCGGGAAGGGTCGTTGGGGTCGGCGCGCTTGGGCAGCCAGCGTGTCAGCAGGGCCGCGTAGGGCGACAGCAACGGCAGGAACAGGATGGCGATGACCGCGTTGAACAGCGTGTGGAAATTGGCCACGGCGCGGGCCGGGTCGCTGGCCATGTCGCTCATCAGGGGTTGCAGCACGGGCAGCAGGATCAGGCCGGCCAGCACGCCCAGCACGCGGGTCAGCAGGTTGCCCAGCGGCAGGCGGCGCGCGGCGGGATCGTCGCCCGTGACGCCTTCGATCATCGGGTTGATGGCCGTGCCCAGGTTGGCGCCCAGCACCAGCGCAAAGGCCACGTGCGGCGCCACCATGTGATGGCTTGCCAGCGACATCACCAGCACCACGACGGCCACGCTGGAGTGCGCGGCCCAGGTGAACGCGGCCGACAGCAAGACGGCGGCAACGGGCTGGGTCGACAAGGCGTCCAGAATCATGCCCAGCATGGGCGCCGTCTGGAACGGCTCGAACAATTCAACCAGCTGATGCAGGGAAAGCAGCAGCAGGCCCAGGCCGATGAACACCCGGCCCAGGTCGCGCGTGCGGCCGGGGGGATATCGGCGGAACATCCAGACGCCCGCCAGGATAAGGATAGGCGCCAGCGAGGTCAGGTCGAATGACAGCAACTGCACGATCAGCGTCGTGCCGACGTTGGCCCCCAGCATGGCGGCCAGCGCGGGCACCAGGCCCACCACGCCGCCCGCTGCGAACCCCGTGATCATCAGCCCCGTCGCGGTGCTGCTTTGCAGGGCGGCGGTAATGCCCAGGCCGGCGGCAAAGGCGCGCAGGCGCGTGCCCAGGGCCCGGCCCAGCGCGGCGCCCAAGGCCGCGCCGAACGCGCGCTGGACGCCCGTTTGGACCATGTGCACGCCCCAAAGCAGCAGGGCGACGTAGCCGGCGAAGTCAAGCAGGGTAATAAGTCCAGACATCCAGGGGTGTTCCCGTTCTTTTTATGACAAGTAATAATTCTGTAATGATCGCATGCCTGACCGGGTGACGGAACCGGTGGCGGCGATACAGCATACGCCCCGCCGTCCATTCCTGCGCGCGGGGGTGGCAACGCGTATCATTGCCTGACTATTCTTTGATGTATTGGAGTATCGCGTGGCCGTTTCCGTATTCGATCTGTTCAAGATAGGCATAGGCCCGTCTAGTTCCCATACGGTGGGTCCGATGCGGGCCGCCTTGCTGTTCGCGCAAGGCCTGGAACGCGATGGCCTGATGTCGCGCGTGGCGTATGTCCGCGCCGAGCTCTACGGGTCGCTGGGCGCGACCGGCAAGGGGCACGGTACCGACAAGGGCGTGCTGCTGGGTCTGATGGGCGAAGCGCCCGACACGGTCGACCCCGCCGCCATTGCCGGCATGATCGCCTCGGTGCGCGCCAGCCGCCAGTTGCCGCTGCTGGGCCGTTACCCGGTCGCCTTCATCGAGAAAGAACACATGGTGTTCTATCGTCGCGAAGCCATGGCCGAGCACCCCAACGGCATGAAATTCCACGCCGTCGACGCCAATGGCGAGTCGCTGCGCGAATCGCGGTACCTGTCGGTGGGCGGTGGCTTCGTCGTGACCGCCGGCGCCTCGAACAGCCAGGTGATCGCCGCGCACAATCAGCTGCCGTACCCGTTCCGCTCGGGCCGCGAACTGCTGACGATGTGCCGCGAAAGCGGCCTCACCGTGGCGCAGCTGATGATGAAGAACGAGCTGACCTGGCGCGAGGCCGCCGAGACGGACAGCGGCCTGGACCGCATCTGGCAGGTCATGCAGGACTGCGTGGCGCGCGGTTGCGGCATCGACTACCCGGAAGCCGACGGCGAATTGCCCGGCCCCTTGCGCGTGCGTCGCCGCGCGCCGGAGCTTTACCGCAATCTGACCCAGCGCGCAGAGCGCACCTTGTCCGACCCGCTGTCGGTCATGGATTGGGTCAACCTGTATGCCATGGCGGTCAACGAAGAGAACGCGGCGGGCGGCCGTGTCGTCACGGCGCCCACCAATGGCGCGGCCGGCATCATCCCCGCCGTGCTGCACTATTACGATCGCTTCGTGCCCGGCGCCAGCCGCGAGGGCGTACGCGAGTTCCTCTTGACCGCCGCGGCGATCGGCCTGCTGTACAAGTACAACGCATCGCTGTCGGGGGCCGAAGTGGGCTGCCAGGGCGAAGTCGGTGTGGCCTGTTCGATGGCCGCCGGCGGCTTGGCCGCGGCGCAGGGCGGCACGGTGGAACAGGTTGAGAACGCCGCCGAGATCGGCATGGAACACAACCTGGGCCTGACGTGCGACCCCGTTGGCGGGCTGGTGCAGATTCCCTGCATCGAACGCAACGCCATGGCGTCCATCAAGGCCGTCAACGCCGCGCGCATGGCCTTGCGCGGCGACGGCCAGCACTACGTGTCGCTGGATTCCGTCATCAAGACCATGCGCGAAACCGGCGCCGACATGAAGACGAAGTACAAGGAAACGGCGCGCGGCGGCTTGGCGGTGAACATCGTCGAGTGCTGATGCCCGAGCGCTGAAGCCTCAATAGAAAAAGCCCCTGGGGTTGCTGACCCCAGGGGCTTTTTGCTGCCTGCTTGAACCGGGCGGGCGATCAGACCACGCGGGCGTTCTGCAAGGCGGCGATGCGCGACGGGATGGGCGGGTGCGAGGCGAACATGGCCGCCAGGCCGCCGCGGCCGGTGATGCCCGAGGCCTCGAACGACTTGGGCAGGTCGCCCGGTTCCAGGCCGCCCAGCCGAGCCAGCGCGCGGATCATAGGTTCGCGCGCGCCCATCAGGTGGGCAGAGCCGGCGTCGGCGCGGTATTCGCGCTGGCGCGAGAACCAGGCCACGATGATCGAGGCCAGCACGCCGAAGATGATTTCACAGACCAGCACGGTGATGTAGTAGCCCGGGCCGATGCCGCGTTCGTTCTTGAACACGACGCGGTCGATGAAGTAACCCACGACGCGGGCCAGAAACACCACGAAGGTGTTCACGACGCCCTGGATGAGCGTCAGCGTGACCATGTCGCCGTTGGCGATGTGGGCCACTTCGTGCGCCAGCACGGCCGCCACTTCTTCTTCGCTCATGCTTTCCAGCAAGCCCGTCGACACGGCGACCAGCGAGTCGTTCTTGAACGCGCCGGTGGCGAAGGCGTTCGGCGCGCCTTCATAGATGGCCACTTCGGGGCGGCCGATACCCGCGCGGTCGGCCAGTTGGTGAACGGTGTCGACCAGCCAGGCTTCGCGTTGATTGCGGGGGGCGTTCGGGTCCAGCACTTGGGCCCCGGTGCTCCATTTGGCCATCGGCTTGCTGATCAGCAGCGAGATGATCGCGCCGGTAAAGCCCACGACCACCGAGAAGATCAGCAGGGCGTTCAGGTTCAGGCCGTTGGCGGTGATGTAGCGGTCTACGCCCAGGATGCGCAGCGTGGCCGACAGCACGAGCATGACGGCCAGGTTGGTGATGACGAACAAGACAATGCGTTTCATGTTTTTTGTGTTCCTCTGCGAGCGGGAAATACCCGGGTTCGACATGGCGGCGGCCCGCCAGTTCCCCGACTCGCCGGCACCGCTCCCGGTGGGCAAGAGTATAGTATCGCTTTCCCCTATTTCCCCTCACTTTTCCCTTAGCGTAGACCCCCAATGCAGGCTCTCTGGATGTTGTTGGCGTCCGCCATGTTCGCCATCATGGGGTCGTTCGTGAAGTTCGGCACGGAACACGGCGCGTCGCTGCCGCAGATCGTGCTTTTTCGCGGGCTGCCTTCCGTCCTACTTTTGCTGCTGTGGGCGCGCGCTGGGCGGCAATCCATCGTTCCGACCAGCTGGAAGTTGCACCTGTGGCGCAACCTGTCCGGCGTCACGTCGATGTGGCTGGGTTTCTTCGCCATCTCGCATCTGCCGCTGGCCACCGCGACCAGCCTGAACTACACCGCGCCGCTGTTCATCGCCTGTTGGATGCTGGGGTGGGGCGGCGCGCAGCGCGACCCGGTCCGCATCCTGGCGGTGGCGTTGGGCTTTCTGGGCGTGATCGCCGTGCTGCGGCCCAGTATCAACGAAGACCAGTGGCTGGCCGCCGTCATGGGCATGGGCGCGGGCGCCATGTCGGCCATCGCGATGATGCAGATCCGCCAGCTGGGCCGCATCGGCGAACCCGAATGGCGCACCGTGCTGTTTTTCTCCGTGGCGGTCTGCGTGTCCAGCATCGCCGGCTTGTGGTTCGAAGGCTGGGGCCACGCCGACTGGCAGGGCTACGCGTCGCTGTTCGGCGTGGGCGTGGCCGGCATGTTCGGCCAGCTTGCCATGACCCGGGCCTTTGGCATGGGGTCGGCGCTGCTGACGGCGGCGCTGCAATACAGCACCATTATTTTCGCGGCCTTGCTGGGCATGGGCTTCTGGGGCGACCATCTGGACGCCCTGGCCTGGGCCGGCATGGGCTTGATCATTTCCGCGGGCCTGCTGTCGGTGTGGCGCACCATGCGCGACCCGAAGCCGACCTGACCCGCCCCCTTCGATCAGGAGCACCCCGAATGACGACCACACTGATTTCTGCCGCCGACCTGGCCGCGCGCCTCGATTCGCCCGACGTGCGCGTATTCGATGTGCGACATGACCTGACCAACCACGCCGCCGGCCGCCAGGCCTACGACGCCGGACACATCCCGGGCGCCCGTCACCTGGACCACGAAACCGAGCTGGCGGCACCGCGCACCGGCAAGAACGGCCGGCATCCGTTGCCGTCGCGCGCCGAATTCGGCGGCCTGATGGCGGCTCATGGCGTGACGCCGCAAACGCTGGTCGTGGCGTACGACGCCAGCGGCGGCATGTACGCCGCGCACCTGTGGTGGATGTTGCGCTGGTTGGGCCATGAACGCGTGGCCGTGCTGGACGGCGGTTGGCAGGCGTGGGTGGCGGCCGGTTTGCCGACCACGACCGACGCCGCGCCCGAGGTCAAAGCCGGCCAGCCGGTAGAGCCCGGGCAATCGCTGGCCGGGTCGGTCAACGCCCAAGCCGTGCTGGACAACATCGCCCAGCCGGCCTTTACCGTGATCGACGCGCGCGCGGCCAACCGCTATCGCGGCGAAGTCGAGCCCATGGACCCGGTGGCCGGCCACATCCCGGGCGCGCTGAACCGTCCCAACGGCGAAAACCTGCAAGCCGATGGCCGCTTCAAGTCACCCGAGCAGCTGCGCGCCGAATTCGCCGACCTGCTGGGTGACCGCGACCCCAAGGCCGTGGTGCATCAGTGCGGCTCGGGCATCACCGCGTGCCATAACCTGTTGTCGATGGAAATCGCCGGCCTGTCCGGCTCGCGGCTGTACCCGGGTTCATGGAGCGAATGGTGCAGCGACCCGTCACGCCCGGTGGCGAAGGGCGCCTGAAGCCTCAGGCGCCTGGCCCGCGCACTCGGAAGCGCGGGTTGCGGCGCCCTTGTTGCGTGCGGGCCGGCGCTGCGCCCCGGTTCGCTACCAGATCGCGGCCAGCTTTACGCGGCCCGATACGCTTTCCGCGATTTCCAGAAAGTGATCCAGCGGCGGGGTGGCCAGGCCGGGAACCTTGGCCATGTCGTCCCAGCGTCTTAGCCGAATCGCGTCCGGCGCGCCCGGCATGCTGGCGAAATCCACCGCCTGGCTCGCATCAAAACTGCCGCCCTGTAATGCCAGGCTGCGCTTGGAATCCTCGGAGAGCGACGCTTCATATTGCGGCTCCACGTAGCACAGGTAACGCTTGGCTTCGACGTGCAGCCGGATCGGATCCAGCACCGCCGAACTGAACAGCCCGCGCAGGAACGGCAGCACGAAATACTGGTGTTTGTCGTCGATACCGCGCAGGGTCGGGGTGCCCGGCCGGTCTGCGATCAGGTGCCCCAGGTCGTGCAGCAGGCTGGCGGTGATCAGGTGTGCGCTGGCGCCGTGGCGCTCGGCCAGCGATGCCGTTTGCAGCGCGTGGCGCAAATGGCTGACGGATTCACCGTGATATGACCGGTGTCCGCGTTCCAGAAAAATCTGCTCGATGTCTTGCAAGGTCAAGGCCATGGTTGTCTCCTGATTGGCCGCAAGGGGGAGGGGGCGGGCAGTGACCCAGTCGGGTCAGCCGGCTGCCGGCGCCATCTCCAGGAAGCGCGCGATCAGCTGCACCGGTTGGCGCTCGCGCAGGCAGTACAGGTATTCATTCATCACGATGTCGGCGCCGTCGATGTCCAGGGCGGCCAGATCGGGATGGGACGGAATCTCGCGCGACGGGATCAGGCTGATCCCCAGGCCGCACAGGATGGCTTGCCGGATCGATTCCCGGCTGCCGATCTCCAGCGTGCGCCGCACCGTGACGCCCGCGGCTTGCAGGGCGTCTTCGGTCAGTTGGCGCGTCATCGAACCGGGCTCGCGCACCAGCAGCGCGTGCTCGGCAAGGTCGGCCAGCCGCACTCGGCCGCGGCGGGCCAGCGGATGGTCGCGGTGGGTGACCACGCGGATCGGGTCGGCCGCGATCATCCGCCGATACAGGTGCTTGTCATCCATCAGAAAAGACGACGTGGCAATCTCGATGCGGTAATCGTGCAGCGCTTGCAGCATCGACTGCGAATTGCCGATCGTGACCGTCAGATCAATGCCGGGGTAGCGCTGGTTGTATCGGCGCACCGTGTCCATGATGTAGAACGGGCCGGTGGCGCCGACACGCAGGTTGCCTTCGCGCAGGTCGCTGGCGTCGCGCAGCCGGAAGTCGATCTCGGTTTCCTGCTGGACCAGCTTTTCCACCATGGGCATCAGATTCTGTCCGGCATCCGACAGGCGCATGCCGCGCCCTTGGCGATGGAACAGTTCGATGCCGTAGCGAGATTCCAGCTGACGCAGCTGCCCCGTCACGGTGGGTTGGCTGACGCCCAACTGGGCGGCGGCCTTGGTGACGGTGCCGCAGCGGGCCACGGCGTAGAAAGATTTGAGTTCGGCGACAAGCACGATGACGGGGGGCGGGAAAGGGACGCAATGCGCAAGACCGCCAGTACACCAAAATAATTTGATGTTTTTATTACTGCATTTGCGCGAAGTGTCATAAACGCTCAATACGCGGCTTCCATACTGCCTTCGTTCCCAGACCGGAGGCAGCATGCCCCAAGCCGATAACGACCTTTTCCCCGCCGGGCCGCCCCAAGGCGGGCTGGACCCCATTGCGGGCAAAGAGCCCCAGCAAGGGGCAAAGCGTGGCGGCTTTCTGACCGTGCGAAACCTGGTCAAGACGTTTGGCAGCCACAAGGCGCTGGCCGACGTTTCGCTGGATATCCGTGCCGGAGAACTGGTGTGCCTGCTAGGCCCCTCCGGTTGCGGCAAAACGACGCTGCTGCGCGCGATTGCCGGACTGGAGCGCCAGGACAGCGGCACCATCGTGCTGTCGGGCCGCGATATTTCCCATGCCGAACCGCAAGAGCGCGACTACGGCATCCTGTTCCAATCCTATGCGCTGTTTCCCAACCTCACGGTCGCCCAGAACGTGGCGTACGGCCTGAGCGGCAAGCGCGCGCATCGCAAGCACGTGGCCCACCGTGTCGAGGAAATGCTGACGCTGGTGGGGCTGGCCGGCGCCGCCGACAAGTATCCGGGGCAGATCTCGGGCGGGCAGCAGCAGCGCGTGGCGTTGGCGCGCGCGTTGGCCCCGTCGCCGTCCCTGTTGCTGTTGGACGAACCGATGTCCGCGCTGGACGCCCGCGTGCGCGAGCATCTGCGTATTGAGTTGCGCGCCTTGCAAAAGCGCCTGTCCATTACGACGCTGATGGTCACACACGACCAGGAAGAGGCCATGGTGATGGCCGACCGTATCGCCGTCATGAACGGCGGCGTGATCGAACAGTACGGCACGCCGCGCGAGCTGTACCGCCAGCCGGGATCCGCCTTCATCGCCGATTTCGTGGGCGAGGCGAACTGGCTGCCGTTCGAACGCGTGGATGCGCACCGCGCCCGCGTCGGCCGCCAGGAACTGGCGGTGGACGACACGCTGGATGGCCGATTCGGCAAGCTGTTCGTCCGGCCCGAGGCGGTGCGCGTCAGCATGGCGCGCCCGGAAGAGCCCAATTCGATGCTGGCCGACGTGCTGGACGGCGTGTTCCTGGGCCGTGGTTACCGCCTGGCGTTGCGGCTGGAAGGCGTGCCCGGGTCCACCGTGCATTCCATCGTGTCCCCCGAAATCGGAGACGCCCTGTTGGGTCCTCATGCTGCCAGCCGCTGCTGGGTGGAGCTGCCGCGCCATGCGATTCGCGCCTACGCTTGATTCCCCCATGACCGGTTCTCCCTCCGTGGCGGAAACGCCGTCGGCTTCGGCTTCGCCCGTGGCCTTGGGCCGCCGCCCCATGCCCGCCTGGATCGGCTCGTTGGGCCTGACCGTCGGGCAGGGCGCGTTGCTGCTGTTCCTCGTGCTGTTCCTGGCGTTGCCGCTGGCGGCCATCCTGGCCAAGTCCGTGACGGACAACGACGGCGCCTGGGCTGGCCTGTCGGTGCTTACCGGCATCATCGGCGCAGACGGCTTTCTGGCGATGGTCGGCCGCAGCCTGACGGTGGGCCTGGTGACGATGTTGCTGGTGGTGCCGTGCGCCTACGGATTTGCCTATGGACTGACGCGTACCCGCCTGCCCGGCAAGGGCCTGTTGCGCACCATCGCCTTGCTGCCGCTGCTGGCGCCCTCGCTGCTGCCCGGTATCGCCCTGGTCTACCTGCTGGGCAATCAGGGTCTGCTCAAGGGCCTGACCGGCGGCGCCACCATCTACGGCTTCTGGGGCATCGTCGTCGGCGAGGCGTTCTACACCTTCCCGCATGCGCTGATGATTTTGTTGACCGGCCTGACGCTGGCCGACGGGCGCCTGTATGACGCGGCGCGCGCCATGGGCGCCGGCCCGTGGCGCACCTTCCTGACCGTGACCCTGCCCGGCACGCGCTACGCCGTGTTCTCGGCCTGCTGCGTGGTGTTCACGCTGACTGTCACCGATTTTGGCGTACCCAAGGTGGTGGGCGGCGACTACAACGTGCTGGCGATGGAAGCCTACAAGGCGGTGGTCGGCCAGCAGAACTTTCCGAAGGGCGCGGCCATCGGCATCCTGCTGTTGCTGCCCGCCTTGCTGACCTTCGTGCTGGACCGGCGCCTGCGGGCCCGCCAGGGCGCGCAGATGAGCGGCCGCGCGCAGGCCTATGCGGCAAATCCGAACCGCCGCCGTGATGCTGCTTTCCTGGCGCTGGCCGGCGTGATGGCCGCGTTCCTGCTGCTGATCATCGGCGTGGCGGTGTGGGCGTCGTTCGTGAAGATGTGGCCCTACAACCTGTCCATGTCGCTGCGGTCCTACGACTTCGACAACATGGACGGCGGTGGCTGGCTGGCGTGGCGCAACAGCTTGCAGCTGGCGTTCTTCACCGCCGTGATCGGCACGGCCGTGGTCTTCGTGGGCGCCTGGATGATGGAAAAAGTACCGGCGCGCGGCCAACTGGGGCGCGGCCTGCGGGGGGCGGTCAGCATGCTGGCGCTGATGCCGATGGCCGTGCCCGGCCTGGTGCTGGGCCTGGGCTACATCTTCTTTTTCAATAGCCTGATGAATCCGCTGAACCTGCTGTACGGCACCATGCCGCTGCTGATTCTGTGCACGGTCGTCCACTTCTACACCAGCGCGCACCTCACGGCCGCCACCGCACTGAACGCGCTGGACCCGGAATTCGAAGCCGCGTCCGCGTCGCTGAAGGTGCCGCGCATGACGACGTTCCTGCGCGTCACCCTGCCGATGTGCTTGCCTGCCGCGCTGGACGTCGCCCGCTATTTGTTTGTATCCGCCATGACGACGGTGTCGGCCGTGGTGTTTCTGTACAGCCCGTCCACGGTGCTGGCCGCCGTTGCCGTCCTTAACATGGACGACGCCGGCTTCATCGGCCCGGCCGCCGCCATGTGCACGGTAATCATGGCCAGCTCCGCCGTCGCGGCCCTGCTGCTGCATCTGGCCAGCCGCGCGCTGGTGTCGCGCAGCCAGGCCTGGCGCCGCCCCGTGGCCCTTTGAACGATTGATCCCAGGATGACCCTTATGACTGTTTCTTCCTTACCCGTGCAGCTGGAAGCCGTAATCTTCGACTGGGCCGGCACGCTGGTCGACTTCGGATCATTTGCCCCCACCAAGGTGTTCGTCGATGCGTTCTCGCAGTTCGGCATGGACGTGTCGCTGAAAGAGGCGCGCGGCCCCATGGGCATGGGCAAGTGGGACCACATCCGCGCGCTGTGCAACCAGCCGGCCATCGCCGCCCAGTATCAGGCCCAGTTCGGCCGCGTGCCCAGCGACGACGATGTGACGGCCATCTATGAACGCTTCCTGCCGATGCAGATGGAAAAGGTGGCCCAGTATTCGGCGGCCATCCCCGGCGCGGCCGAGCTGTTGCGCGCGCTGCGCCGTAAAGGCCTGAAGATCGGCTCTTGCTCGGGCTACCCGGACAGCGTGATGCGCCGCGTGGTCGAACGCGCCGCGTCCGAAGGGCTGGAGCCCGATTGCATCGTGGCCAGCGACGACGTGCCGCGCGCGCGTCCGGCGCCGGCCATGGCGTTGAAGAACGTGGTGGAACTGGGCCTGTCGGACGTGGCCGCGTGCGTCAAGGTCGACGACACCGCGCCAGGCATCGAGGAAGGGCGCCGCGCCGGCATGTGGTCGGTGGGCCTGCTGCTGTCCGGCAACGCCGCCGGCCTGACCCTGGACGAATACCTGAGCCTGGACGAGGCGGGCCGCGACCTGGCCCGCGCCGACGCCAGCCGCGAGCTTGCCACCGCCGCGCCGCATTACCTGATCGATACGGTGGCGGATCTGCCGGCCGTCATCATCGACATCGAAGCCCGTCTGGCACGAGGCCAACGCCCCTGAATTAGCTTCCCCTTACCGGCACTGCCGGCCCTGCATTCCCTTTGTGTGCGCCTTTGTACCGCAGCCGGCATCTGCCGGCAGTGGGGGCGACGTTCACCTTTTTTGCGCGTTTTTCCGCATATTCACGGAGTTCTTCATGAATCGCTACAAGCTGCTTGCACTGGCCGCCGCCCTGACGGGCGTGATGGGCGCCGCGTCCGCCGAGACCACGCTGACGGTCTATACCGCGCTGGAAGCCGATCAGATCAAGGTCTACCAGGCCGCGTTTGAGAAGGCCAACCCCGACATCAAGATCCAGTGGGTGCGCGATTCCACCGGCATCATCGCGGCCAAGCTGCTGGCCGAAAAAAGCAACCCCAAAGCCGACGTGATCTGGGGCCTGGCCGGGACGGCGCTGGGCCTGATGGACAAGGAAGGCATGTTGCAGCCGTACGCCCCGAAGGGCCTGGACCAGATCGCCGCCAACATGCGCGACGCCAAGGCCGAGCCGTCGTGGGTGGGCATGGACGGCTACGCGGCCGCGATCTGCTTTAACACCATCGAAGCCGAAAAACAGAAGCTGCCCAAGCCCACGTCGTGGCAAGACCTGACCAAGCCGGTGTACGCGGGCAAGATCGTCATGCCGAACCCGGCGTCCTCGGGCACGGGCTTCCTGGATGTCAGCGCCTGGTTGCAGATCTTTGGCGAAGACAAGGGCTGGGCCTACATGGATGCCCTGCACAAGAACATCGGATCGTACACGCACTCGGGCTCGAAGCCTTGCAACATGGCGGCCGCCGGCGAATTCCCCATCGGCGTGTCGTTCGACTATCGCGCGGCCAAGCTCAAGGCCGACGGCGCGCCGGTTGAGGCCGTGTTCCCGTCGGAAGGCCTGGGTTGGGAAGTCGAAGCCACCGCCATCATGAAGGGCACCAAGAACCTGGACGCGGCCCGCAAGCTGGCTGACTTCTCGGCCAGCCGCGAAGCCAACGAACTGTACAAGGCCAACTTCGCGGTGCTGGCGATTCCGTCCATCGCCACGGTCAACCCGAACCTGCCGGCCGACCTGACCAAGCGCATGATCAAGAACGACTTTGTGTGGGCCGCGACCAACCGCGAACGCATCATCGCCGAGTGGACGCGCCGCTACGACGGCAAGTCGGAACCCAAGAAGAAGTAAGGCACGGCCCGCAATGAAAACATACGACGTAATCGTGGTGGGCGCGGGCATGCTTGGCATCGCCCACGCCTGGGCGGCCGCCAAGCGCGGCCTGTCGGTGGCGGTGATCGAACGCAGCCGCCAGGCGCATGGCGCCACCATCCGCAACTTCGGCCAGGTCATTGTGACCGGCCAGGCGCCCGGCATGATGCTGTCGCATGCCCAGCAGGCGCGCGAGCTGTGGCTGGATCTGGCCGCCAAGGCGGGCTTTCATGTGCGGGCCAACGGCGCGCTGGTGCTGGCGCGAAATATCGACGAGGCCAGCGTGTTGCAGGAATTCGCGGACACGCGTTTGATGCAGGAAGGCTACCGTGCCGAGCTGCTGTCGGCGCGTCAGGTGGCTGGCCTGTATGGCGGTCAGCTGGCGCATCACTGCCTGGCGCTGCGCGGGCATGACGACCTGCAAATCTATTCGCGCGATGCGCTACCGGCCATCACGCGATACCTGGCCGAGTCGCTGGGCGTGACGTTTATCACCGGCACCCTGGCGCGCGCGGTCGAGAACGGGTTGGTGGGCACCACCGCCGGCGATTTTCAGGGCAAGCATGCGTTCGTGTGCCCCGGTCATGATTACCTGACGCTGCTGCCCGAACGCTTTGCGCCGATGAACCTGGAAGTCACGCGCTTGCAAATGCTGCGCGCGGCGTTCGAGACGAACCCCATCGCCCTGGACCTCCCGGTGTTGACGGGTTTGTCCTGCGTGCACTACGGCGCGTTCTCGGACTTGCCCACGGCGCATGCGCTGCGCCAGGTCATCCAGGAACGTACGCCGATGCTGCTGGAAAATGGCATACACCTGTTGATCAGCCCTACGCCCAACGGCGAACTCATCATTGGCGATTCGCATCGTTATGGGACGGACGCGTTCCCGTTCAACGACGAAGCGGTCGACAACACGATGCTGGACCTGGCCTCGCAGGCGCTCGGTGCGCGCTTGCGTGTGCTGGAGCGCTGGCAGGGGGTTTACGGCGCGCACGGGCCGGCGCCATTTTCCGTGATGCCGGTGGACGTGGCCACCACCGTCGCGGTCATGCATTCGGGTGTGGGCATGACGGTGGGCCTGGCCATCGGCGAACGCACGGTGGCCCAGGTGATGGGACGTTAACGGCGCTGATCGGATCACGGTCGGGCAGTCGTCGACCCTGATCCGATTGCCCTTGCGGCAAAAGAAAAAGGGCTTTGCGTTGTGTGACGCAAAGCCCTTTTTGTATGGCGGGTATGGCGGGTATGGCGGGTATGGCCTGTATGGAAGAAGGCCAGGGTGCCTACAAGTCCTGCATGATCCGGCGATACCACTCGTGGAAGTGCTGCATGCCGTCTTCCATGGGCGATTGGTAGGGGCCGGCTTCGTTCACGCCGCGCAACATCAAGGCCTTGCGGCCCGCGTCCATGCGCTCGGCGATCTCGTCGTCTTCAATGGCCGTTTCCATGTAGGCGGCGCGCTGGGCCTCGACGAATTCGCGTTCGAACGCCGAGATTTCCTCGGGGTAGTAGAACTCGACGACGTTCACCGTTTCCTGCGGGCTTTTCGGGTACAGCGTGGACAGCACCAGCACGTGCGGATAGAGCTCGATCATGTGGGTCGGGAAGTACGTGACCCAGACCGCGCCGAAATCCGGAGCGTCGCCTTCGCGGAACGACAACAGTCGGTCGTGCCATTGCTTGTACACATCCGAACCCGGTTGCGCCAACGCGTTGTGCACGCCCACTTTTTGAAGGCTGTACCAGTCGTTGAATTCCCAGGTCAGATCGTCGCAGGTGACGAAGCGGCCCAGGCCCGGGTGAAACGGGCCAACGTGGTAGTCCTCAAGGTAGACCTCGATGAAGGTCTTCCAGTTGTAGTTGCACTGATGCACCTCGACATGGTCCAGCACGTAGTCGCCGAAGTTGAATTCCGGGCGCGAGAACAGCGGCGCCATGTCGGAAGCCGGATCGCGCGGGCCTTCGAAGAGCAAGCCGTGGCAATCGCGCAGGCGAAACTTCTGCAAGTTCATGCAGGGCGTGGTCTCGAACTGAGGCGCGCCCAACAACTCGCCTTGGTTGTTGTACGTCCAACGGTGCAGGGGGCAAACGATGTTGCCACCGGTTGCCTTCAGGTTTCCGTGCGTATTGCAGTTGCCGGCCACATTGCCGGCTTCGCCGCCCAGCATCAAAGCCTGACGGTGGCGGCAGACATTTGAGATGAGTTCAACGCCTTGCTGGTTGCGAACCAGCACGCGTCCCCCGCTTTCCTGTACCAACGACCGCCAATCCCCGATTTCAGGCACCAATTTCTGATGGCCGACATATTGCGAGGATTGCTTGAAAATGAGTTCTTGCTCGCGGGCAAAGAGGGCTTCGTCAAAATATGCACTGACGGGTAGCTGGGTGCGAGCTGGCACGACATGTGCCATCCGACCGATGTCGGTCATGATTCCCTCCGCTCGGATAAAAAAGCCAGGACGGTTTGAGCTCTGCCAAGCGCTTTTGTTCAAGCCCAGCAGTTTTAATGACCGGATCCGAAAATTGCGTCGAAAAACGGTCTGAAAACTGCTTGGAGCTCAACCGTGAGCTTGGCTACGTACGTGCTGGCGCGAAGAAAAATCGGTGTCTGGCCGATCAAATAAGCCGTGAATTGTACCCCAAGGGCCTCCCTGCCGCCCGGGAAGATGGACGGGGCTAAATCCAGCGTTGGCGGGGCCTGCCGGCCCCGTTCCATCGTCCGATTAACCCTTCAAGGCGTAGGTCTTTCAGACGAGCTTGCGCGTGGCCGGATGACGCCTTAACAGCCAGCTGCTGGCCGCCGACAGCGCAAACACGGCAACGGTCAGCAAGGGCACGGCCCAGGCGTCGCGCGGGTTGCCCGAGATGGCGCCCGCGCGCCGCGCCACGTCCAGGAACACGGGGTGGATCAGGTACACGCCGAACGTCAAGGGCGCCAGCGCGGACAGGCGCGGCAGCCAGGGCGAAGACACGATCCACTGGAAGGCGGCCAGCGACATGAACGGCACTGTCAGGCTGAAGTAATCATAAAAGTACGTATCCAGCGCGTGGCCGTCGGACATCACGGTGACGCCAAACGCCGTGGCCGCAACGCTGCCCGCAAGGACCAGGCCCGGCCGGGGGATGCGCAAGTCGCCATCAAAAATCAACCGGCCCGCCACGAAATAACCCAGATACGGCAGGAACCAGGTCAGGAAGAACCCGTGCGGGGCGCCCAGCGCGCGGCGGTACAGCGCGTCAAGAATGGCCACGCCCAGAATACCCACCACCCATAGCGACCGGCCGCGCGGCGTGCTGCGTGCGTACAGCAGGCGGGCCAGCGGGGCAAACAGGTACAGCCCCACGATCATGTACAGGTACCACAGGTGGTAATAGGGTTCGCCCTGCGCCACCTTGCGGGGCCAGAACGAAAAGTCCACCCGGCCGTCGTCCCACCAATCCAGCCCGGTGCGCCAGGCCAGATAGAACAAGGTCCAGAACAGCAGGGGCGCACAGATGCGCGCCATGCGGCGGCTGTAGAACTTGCGGGCGTCGTGGGGTTTGTTCGGGTCCAGCAGCAAGGCGCCGCTGACCATGACGAAAACAGGCACGCACCAGCGCGCCGCCGAGTCGTACAGATTGGCGGCCAGCCACGCGCCGCCGCCATACGCGGCAGGGTCACTGACAATCAAGGCCGCGCTGTGCAGCAGGACGACGGCTACGGCCGCCAGCCAGCGGGCGGCGTCCAGTCGGGCATAACGGTCTTCGGGGGGGTGCATCGGGCTCCCGCTGGTGTTTTCGCATCCTCACCTTAGCAGTGAGCCCGGGTGCGCTTCTGTATCCAGCGGTTAGGCAAGGCATGAAAAACCGACAGGACCCGGGCGGGCGCTGTCGGTGCAAAGGGGGGTAGGCCCGGGGGCCCGGCAAGGTCCGGCGGCTTGGCCCACGCGCCAACGATTTGTCACGAAACCGTGGGCGGCGGGGCGGCCGCATCAGGGCATTGCCGCCTTACTGCAAGACGATGTTGGCTTGCTTGATCAACTGCGACACGATGGGCTGTTCGGTCTTGATCTGCTTGTCCAGCTCGGCGGCCGTGCCGGAACGCGGGTCGATGCCCATGTCCAGCATGCGCTTCTTGACGGCTTCGTCCTTCAGGGTTTCAGTCAGCGCGGCTTGCAGCTTTTCAAGCACCGGTGCGGGGGTGCCCTTGGGCGCCACGAAGCTGAACCAGGCCGTCATGTCGAAAGCGGGGTAGCCTTCTTCGGCCAGCGTTTGCAGCTTGGGCAGCGTGGCCAGGCGCGACGGGCTGGTGATGGCAAACACCTTGACCTTGCCCGCGTCCGCCTGCGGCATGCCGGTGGCGACCATGTCGAAGAACAAGTCCACGTCGCCGCTGATCAGGGCGGGCAGCGCCTGGGTCGCGCCCTTGAACGGCACGTGCAGGATGTCAATGCCGGCGCGTTCCTTGAACAGTTCACCCGCCAGATGGGACGAGGTGCCGGGGCCGAACGTGGCGAACGTCAGCTTGCCGGGGTTCTGCTTGGCATAAGCCACGACGTCTTGCGTGCTGTTGAACGGGCGCTTGGGGCTGGACAGCAGCACCAGGGGGCCCACGCCCACCATGCCGATGCGGGCAAAACCGTCCGGGTCGTAGGGCAGTTCCTTATACAGATAGCGGTTGGTGACCAGCGTCGAATTGGTGGCCATCAGGATGGTGTAGCCGTCCGGCTGCTCGCGCGACACGTAGGCCGCGCCGATGGACGTGCCGGCGCCCGCCTTGTTTTCCACGATCATCGGCTGGCCCAGCGTCTTGGCCATGCGCTCGGCCAGGATGCGGGTCAGCACGTCGGTGGCGCCACCGGCCGGGAAGGGCGAGATGACCTTGATCGGGCGGGTCGGATAGGTCTCGGCCTGGGCGCCCAGCGCGGCGGCGCTGAGCAAGACGGTGGCCAGCAGTTTGAGGCTCGTGCGAATCATGTTTTCCCCTTGAAATCGCGTGCATGAGTGGATCGCCGGGCCTGGCTTGGCTGCCGCGTCGCGTCACGCCGCGCGGTGGCTTGCCAGGTCTCCTTGGATGTTTTAAATTCCGTATATTGGAATTTAGTTTTGTCGTTCGAAATAAACTATAAAAACGAAGCGAATAGAAATGCAATCTTTTTCTGACTCCAAGCGCGTGGTGCACGCCGCCGTCAAACCGGACGAAACGCTGGAACTGAGCCAGCCGGCACGCCGCAAACGCACGGCCGGCGTGGGCGAGGGCGCCAATTCGCCGGACTTCATTACCGCCCTGGCGCGCGGCCTGGACGTCTTGCGGTGCTTTCGCCATGGCGTGACGGCGCTGGGGAACCTGGACCTGGCGCGCTTGACCGGCCTGCCCAAGCCCACCATCAGCCGTATCACCTACACGCTGACCGAACTGGGCTACCTGCGCTATCACCCCGACACCGGCAAGTATTCGCCCGGCTATGGCGTGCTGGCGCTGGGCTTCGGCTTGCTGGCCGGGCTGGAAGTGCGCGAACTGGCCAAGGCGTCCATGACGGAACTGGCGCGCGACACCGGCGGCGCCGTGGCCTTGGGCGCGTTCGACGGCGACGCGATGACCTACGTCGAAGCCATCCATGGATCCTCAGCGCTGTACCTGCGGTTGCCGGTTGGCTATCGCGCCAGCCTGGACAGCGCCATGGGCCGGGCCTACCTGGCCAGCTTGCCCGACACCGCTTGTCGGGAAGTGATGGCGCGCTTGGGTCCGGTGGCCCCGCCCGTGGCCGCCATCGATCGCGCCCGCGCTGAATTGCAGGAATTCGGCTGCTGTTTCGCGCTGGGCGAATGGCAATCCGGCATCAACGCCGTCGCCGTGCCGTTTACCTCGATCACCGGCGAAGGCGTCTTCGTGATGAGCTGCGGCGGGCCATTGAGCCTCTTGCCCGAACCCGAGCTGCGGTCCCGCGTCGGCCCCGCGTTACGGGCCGCGATTGCAGGACTGGCGGGGGCGTCGGCCTGATCCTTGCGGCGCATCCGGGTTCGCGTTGGCTATCTCGTACAATTCACAAATTGATCCACCCCTAGCGCCCTCGGAGACCCGTTTGGCCAACCCCACACAAGCCGATCCGCAGATCGATGACCGTCCCTTGCCCCAGGATTTTGAAACGGCCCTGGCCGAATTGGAATCGTTGGTTGCGGCCATGGAAGACGGCTCGTTGCCGCTTGAGCAGTCGCTGGCCGCTTACCGGCGCGGCGTGGCGCTGACGCGGGTCTGCCAGGAACGCTTGGCGCAGGCGGAACAGCAGGTCAAGGTATTGGAAGGCGACTTGCTGCGCCCGCTGGACCCGGCGGCGCTGGATGACGAATAAGAAACCGATGAAGACCACTCAACTCCCCTTCGCGGAGTGGTTGCAGGGGCGCGTGCGGCACGTTGAAGACGTGCTGGACGACCTGATGCCGCCCGCGGATGTGCTACCCGTCCGGTTGCACGAAGCGATGCGCTACGCCGTGCTGGGCGGTGGCAAGCGCGTACGCGCCGCCATGGTCTACGCCGCCGGGCAGGCCTGCCCGGTAAGCGGCAGTGTGCTGGCCATCGAGGCCTCGCTGGACCGCGCGGCCGCCGCTGTCGAATTGATCCACGCTTATTCGCTGGTGCATGACGACCTGCCGTGCATGGACGACGACACCTTGCGCCGTGGCCGGCCCACCACCCATGTGCAGTTCGACGAAGCCACCGCCATGCTGGCGGGCGACGCCTTGCAGCCGCTGGCGTTCGACATGCTGGCATCCATGCCCATCGCGCCCGCGCTGATCGTGCAGGCGACGCAGTCGCTGGCGCGCGCCGCTGGCAGCCAGGGCATGGCGGGCGGCCAGGCCATCGACCTGCTCAGCGTCGGCCATTCGTTGTCGCGCGATGAACTTCAGACCATGCACAGCATGAAGACCGGCGCCATGCTTGCGTGCAGCGTGGCGCTGGGCGGCATCGTGGCGGGCGCCAGCTCGGCCTCGCGCCAGGCGCTGGACGCGTACGCGCAGGCCATGGGCTTGGCGTTCCAGGTGGTGGACGATATTCTGGACGTTACCGCCGACACGGCCAGCCTGGGCAAGACGCCCGGCAAGGACGCGGCGGAAAACAAGCCGACGTACGTCTCGCTCCTGGGCCTGTCCGAGGCGCGCGAGTTCGCCGAGCAATTGCGTGTGGCCGCGCTGGCGGCGCTGGAGCCCCTGGGCGATGCCGGGTTGCGCCTGGCGCAACTGGCCGATTTCATCGTCCTTCGAGACCGCTGATCCGTGACAAGCCCGGCCTGAGTCCAGGTCGGGTCAACGAACCCCAAAAAAGCATGACGACTGATTTATTGGACCGCATTCAATCCCCGGCAGACCTCAAGCGCCTGGATCGTCGCGAGCTGAAAAAGCTTGCCGACGAACTGCGCGGCTTCGTGCTGGAGTCGGTATCCAAAACGGGCGGGCACCTGTCGTCCAACCTGGGCACGGTCGAGCTCACGCTGGCCCTGCACCAGGTGTTCGACACGCCGCATGACCGCATCGTCTGGGACGTGGGCCACCAGTCCTACCCGCACAAGATCCTGACCGGCCGCCGCGCCGGCATGGCGCAGTTGCGGCAACAAGGCGGAATTTCGGGCTTTCCCAAGCGCAGCGAATCCGAATACGACGCCTTCGGCACGGCGCACTCGTCCACGTCGATCTCGGCGGCGCTGGGCATGGCGGTGGCCTCGCGCAATGCGGGCGTGCAGCGCCAGCACATCGCCATCATTGGCGACGGCGCGATGTCGGCGGGCATGGCTTTCGAAGCCATGAACAACGCGGGCGTCACGCCCAACATCAACCTGCTGGTGATCCTGAACGACAACGACATGTCGATCTCGCCGCCGGTGGGGGCGCTGAACCGCTACCTGGCGCGCCTGATGTCGGGCCGCTTCTACGCCACCGCCAAGAACGTGGGCCGCGCCGTCTTGCAGCACGTGCCGCCCGTGCTTGAACTGGCGCGCCGCTTTGAAGAGCACGCCAAGGGCATGGTCACGCCGGCCACGCTGTTCGAGGAATTCGGCTTCAATTACGTCGGCCCCATCGACGGCCATGACCTGGACGCGCTGGTGCCCACCTTGCAGAACCTGAAGGCGCTGCAAGGCCTGCAATTCCTGCACGTGGTCACCAAGAAAGGGCAGGGCTACAAACTGGCCGAGGCGGACCCGGTGCTCTATCACGGCCCGGGCAAGTTCGATCCCGCCGTCGGTATCCTGCAATCGAAGGCGCCGGGCAAGCGCACGTTCACGCAGGTCTTCGGGCAGTGGTTGTGCGACACGGCCGAGCAGGATACGCGCCTGGTCGCCATCACCCCCGCCATGCGCGAAGGCAGCGGGCTGGTCGAATTTGAAAAGCGGTTTCCGCTGCGCTATTTCGACGTCGGCATCGCCGAGCAGCACGCCGTGACGTTCGCGGCGGGCGTGGCCTGTGAAGGGCAAAAGCCCGTCGTGGCCATCTACTCGACCTTCATGCAGCGTGGCTACGACCAGTTCATCCACGACGTGGCGCTGCAAAACCTGGACGTGACGTTCGCCTTGGACCGCGCCGGTATCGTCGGCGCGGATGGCGCCACCCATGCCGGCAATTACGACACCGCTTTTCTGCGTTGCGTGCCCAACATGGTGGTGGCCACGCCGTCCGACGAAAGCGAAACCCGCTTGCTGCTGTCGACCTGTTATCAACATCCCGGCCCGGCGTCCGTGCGCTATCCGCGCGGCGCGGGTTGCGGCGCGGTCGAGGCCCCTGGCCTGGATACGGTGGAGCTGGGCCGGGGCGTGGTGCGGCGCGAGGGCAAGAAAATCGCCATCCTGGGTTTCGGCACGCTGGTGCAAGCGGCGTTGGCCGCAGCCGGCAAGCTGGACGCCACGGTGGCGGACATGCGCTTCGTCAAGCCGATCGACAAAGCCCTGATTCTTGACCTGGCCGGCCGCCACGATGCGTTCGTCACGATCGAGGACGCGTCCATCATGGGCGGCGCGGGCAGCGCGGTGCTGGAAGTGTTGAGCGCTGCTGGCGTGCAGATTCCGGTCCTGCAACTGGGCTTGCCGGATGTCTTTATTGACCATGGCGAACAGTCGGCCCTGCTGGCCGGCATCGGTTTGGATGCCGCCGGTATCGAGCAGTCGATCCGTAACCGCTACGCCGAGTTGCTGGCGAAAGACTAAGGCGGTGGCACTTAGCCGGTTTCACTTGGCCGGCCAAGTGCAACTGGCCGTGATCGTCCCACTCGGCGGTCGACCCACTTGGCGCTTGATCCAGCCGGTGGTCGACCCAGCCGTACTTTCCGGCCATGACCTCGCCGCCATTGCCCGGAATCTGGAACAGTCTGTTCCGCCGTCACCGACCTACCCATAGAAGGGTTTTCCCAGGCGTAGGCAAGGCTTTGGGCGATAATGGCCCCCTCTTCAAGTTTCCTAGGCGCGTCCGCAAGCGATCGATCGCCTAGACAGGTACGCTGACATGAATTCTCCGATCGACCCCGCCCTGGTAATGCCCGATGTCCAAAGTTCGGCGGACACCCGGCACATCCCGATTCAGCGCGTGGGCATTCGTGGCGTGCGCCATCCCATGCTGGTGGAAGGCGGTGATGGGGCGCCCCAGGGCACCGTCGCCAACTGGACGCTGACCGTTGCGCTGCCGCCCGAAGAAAAAGGGACGCACATGTCCCGTTTCGTGGCGCTGCTGGAAAAGTACCGCAGCACGCCCATGACGCCGGCCCGGTTCCGCGCCATGGCGGCCGACATGCTGCCGTTGCTGCACGCCGAAAGCGGTGACATCACCGCCGCGTTTCCGTATTTCATCAACAAATCCGCCCCCATTTCGGGCGTGCAAAGCCTGTTGGACTACGAAGTTCAGTGGATCGCGCGCGCCAAGGGTAATGCGGTCGAATTCGAGCTGGTCGTCCAGGTGCCGGTGACCAGCCTGTGCCCGTGCTCGAAGGCCATCTCGGAGTACGGCGCGCATAACCAGCGTTCGCATGTGACTGTGTCGGCCATTCTTAGCGACGACATCAGCATGGACGGCGTGATCCGCCTGATCGAAGAAGAAGGCTCGTGCGAACTGTGGGGCCTGCTCAAGCGGCCTGACGAGAAGTACGTGACCGAACGCGCTTACGACAATCCCAAGTTCGTCGAAGACCTGGTGCGTGACGTGGCCGCGCGCTTGACGGCGCACCCGGGCATCGCGCGGTATCGCGTTGAAGCCGAGAACTTCGAATCGATACACAACCACTCGGCCTACGCCGTCGTGGAAGGCTGAGCCCACCGTGCATCATCCGGCGGCCACCGATTGGCCGCTTATCGCAAGGCTGCAAGCCTGGGAATCGCGGCTGGCCAATAACCTGGCTGGCCGCGGCCGTTTGGGCGTGGCGTTCTACGAGTTTTTCCGCTTCGGGGTCAAGCAAGCCTGGGCCTGCCTGTTCGGCGGGTTGATGTGCGCGCTGTTGCTGGGCACGCACTGGTGGTACCCCAAGGATGCGCTGCTGGCGCGCTACGATTTCCTGACGCTTGCGGCGCTGGGTATCCAGGCCGTCTTGTTGGCGCTGCGCATGGAAACCTGGAGCGAAGCCCGCGTGATCCTGATGTTCCACGTAGTGGGCACCGGCATGGAAATCTTCAAGACGGCGGCCGGGTCCTGGATCTACCCCGAGGCCAGCGTGCTGCGCATCGGCGGCGTGCCGCTGTTCACGGGCTTCATGTATGCCGCAGTGGGCAGTTATCTGGCGCGCGTCTGGCGCCTGTTCGATTTCCGTTTTCGCGCGCATCCCCCGCTGGTGGCCACCGTGGCTTTGTCAGCGCTGATCTATGTGAACTTCTTCTCGCACCATTTCGTCATGGATTTCCGGTGGTTGCTGTTTGCGCTGACCGCCGTGCTGTTTGCCCGCACCTGGGTGTATTTCCGCATCTGGCGCGTCTATCGCCGCATGCCGTTGCTGCTGGGGTTCGTGCTGGTGGCCTTGTTCATCTGGTTTGCCGAAAACATCGGTACGTTCGCCAATGCCTGGCGCTATCCAAACCAGTCCCACGCGTGGCAATGGGTGTCCATCGCCAAGCTGGGGTCGTGGTTCCTGTTGATGATCATCAGCTACGTGATGGTCAGCGTGGTTAATCGGCCCAGGGAAGTCGCTGTTGCCGATCTGCCGCAAGCGGCGGGGCAGGGCGGCGAAAACGCCCCGTCCCTGATTTCCTGACGCCCCAGTCGCTTGCGAACCGATGCTCAATCGGTAATAATCGAGGGCTTTCTTGCTCGACCGCCCATGGTTTTTGGGTAGCGGGCTGCCCCTTGCCGGGCTGATGTCTTCTGTGTACCACCACAGTCTTCTGTGAACCACTACACAACCACCCATGATGGAAAGCGCGGGTGCAAGACGCCAGGCCGGCAGGACATCCTCAAGGAGTTTTACTCATGCGTCACTACGAAGTAGTGTTTATCGTTCACCCCGACCAAAGCGAGCAAGTGCCCGCCATGGTCGAACGCTACCAAGCGCTGGTTACGGGCCAAGGCGGCTCGGTTCATCGCCTGGAAGACTGGGGTCGCCGCCAACTGGCCTACCCGATCCAGAAGCTCGTCAAGGCTCACTACGTCTGCCTGAACATCGAGTGCGGCCAAGCCACGCTGGATGAGCTGGAACACTCGTTCCGCTACAACGACGCCGTTCTGCGCCACCTGGTCATCAAGACCAAGAAGGCCCAGACCACGCCCTCGATCATGATGAAGTCGGTTGAGCGTGAAGAAGCCCGTAAGGCTTCGGCTGAGGCTGTCGCGGTTCAGCCCGAATAAGCAGGGCTCACGCAGAGCTCAACTTATGAAGTCCCCTTGGTGCCTGGCAGGATGAATCAGCTGGAACTTAGCGCGCGCGTTCTTGAATGCGAGCCTTTGCGCCACACTCCCGCCGGCCTGCCCGCACTGGAAATGGTGCTGGCACACGAGTCCGAAGTTATCGAAGCCGGCCATCCGCGCCGTGTTGAATTGACGATTACGGCCGTGGCACTGGGCGATCTGGCGTTGCTGTTGAAGAACACCGCGTTAGGGTCTGAATTGCTGGTGCAGGGGTTTTTGGCTCCCGCCCGCAAGGACTCGGTGAAGATCAAGCTGCATTTGCAGCAGGCACGCAAGATCAGCGGTAGCGCAGGACGCGATCCGCAGGTGGCTTGAACAGGTTGAGCAAAGGGTGCGAGAGCGCCTTCTGAATACGGATAGGTTATGGGGAGCTGGGCCCGGTTTCTAAAAACCCCGGGTAAAACCCGCCCCCTCAAACATAGAGGCACATATCATGGCTTTCTTCGGAAAACGCAAAGAAAAACGCAAATTCACGCAGCAGAACCCGCTTTTCAAGCGTCGTAAGTTCTGCCGCTTTACCGCAGCCGGCGTCGAAGAGATCGACTACAAGGATCTGGACACCCTGCGCGACTTCGTGCAAGAAAACGGCAAGATCATCCCGGCTCGCCTGACCGGCACCAAGGCAATCTACCAGCGCCAGCTGGACACGGCCATCAAGCGCGCGCGCTTCCTGGCTCTGTTGCCTTACACCGACAACCACAACTAATCCGGGGCACTGAAAATGCAAGTTATTCTGCTCGAAAAAGTCGTCAACCTGGGCAACCTGGGTGAAGTCGTTCGTGTGCGTGACGGTTACGCCCGCAACTTCCTGATCCCCCAGCGCAAGGCCCGTCGTGCTACCGATGCCGCCCTGAAGGAATTCGAAGCTCGCCGCGCCGAACTCGAAAAGGCCCAGGCTGAAAAGCTGGCCGCCGCCCAAGCTCTGGGCGAGCGCATCTCCGGCTACCAGCTGAAGATTGCCCAGAAGGCTGGTGTTGACGGCCGTCTGTTCGGCTCGGTCACCAATGCCGACATCGCCGAAGCCCTGAAGAAGGCCGGTTTCGAAGGCGTTGAAAAGGCGCAAGTGCGTCTGCCCAACGGCCAGCTGAAGTCGGTTGGCGAGTTCCCGATCCAGGTCGCCCTGCACGCCGACGTTGTCGTCGACGTCACGGTTCTGGTGGAAGGCGAACTGTCCTAAGCCGTACCCGCGGTAAAAAGAAGCCGGCCCGCGCGCCGGCTTTTTTTCTTTTTGACCGGCCGTCGTTGCGTTCCGCCTTGTCGGCATTACGCATCGCGCGCCATCTTGCCCAGCTCAGAGGACCTCTTGACCCACCCGCCCGTCCATCACAACGCGCCGCCCGGCCTGCGCGCTTGGCTCGACAGCGTCGACGCCTTGCGCGAACCTTCGGTGCGCGACGTGACGATCGATGGCGTGCGCTGCATCGTCAAGCGCCGGCGGCCCAGTTTTGGGCGTGGCGTCAGCTATGCGCTGCGCTATGTGCGCGCCTTTCTGCTGGGCGTGGGCTGCAAGCTGTTCCTGGGTGAATTTCCGCGCCCCGGCGTGTTGCTGCGCAATGGCCTGACGCATGAAGCCCAGCGTCTGTCGATGCTGCTGGAGGCCGGTTGCCGTGTGCCCGAAGTGTGGTGGCAGGAACAGGGGCTGTTGGTGCTGGAATACGTGGGCGACGACCTGGCTGATCTGATTCGCAACGAAGACGCGACCTCGCAGCTGTGGCTGACCCGCGCGGCGGCCGCCGATCTGGCGGCCTTCCACGCGCGTGGCATGTGGCACGGCGGCGCGCAGATTCGTAACGTCACCCTGCAGGACGGCGAGCTGTGGCGCATCGACTTCGAAGAGAACATCGGGTCGACGCTGTCGCGTCCGCTGGCCCAGGCGTACGACCTTTTCCAGATGTTGTCCTCGCTGGTGTCTTTGCGTAAATTGCCCGATGACGTTGCCGTCACGCTGGGTACACTGGCGCTCGACGTGTATCTGGACAGCAATCCCGATGCCGCCGTCAAAGCGCGCCTGACCCGTCTGGCCCGCATTCTTTGCAGTGTCGCGGCGCCTTTGCGTCCCTTGTTGCGGCGGCTTCCGTCGCGCGATGTGCAAGGGTTTTTTCGCGTTGCGGACATCCTGCAGCCGTTACTATTGAAGTCATGAATACACCTGCCGATCCCCAGCTTGAATACCTGCGCGTTCCCCCCCATTCCATCGAGGCGGAGCAGTCGGTTCTGGGCGGCCTGCTGCTGGACAACACCGCGTGGGACCGCATCGCCGACGTGCTGGTCGAAGAAGACTTCTACCGCCACGACCACCGGCTGATCTGGCACCACATCGCCCGGCTGATCGGCCTGGCGCGTCCCGCCGACGTCATCACCGTCAATGAATCGCTGATCAGTGCCGGCAAGGCCGAGGACTCGGGCGGCCTGGCCTACCTGAACGCGCTGGCGCACAACACGCCGTCGGCCGCCAACATCCGCCGCTACGCCGAAATCGTGCGCGAGCGCGCCATGCTTCGCAAGCTGGTGTCCATCGCCGACGAGATCTCGTCGGCCGCCCTGAACCCTCAGGGCAAGGAAGCGCGCCAGCTGCTGGACGAAGCCGAATCCAAGGTGTTCAAGATCGCCCAGGAAGGCTCGCGCGGCGCCGCCGGCTTCCAGGAAATCCAGCCGCTGCTGACCCAGGTAGTGGAACGCATCGACGAGCTCTACCATCGCGAAGGCAGCTCGGACGTGACCGGCGTGCCCACCGGCTTTACCGACCTGGACAAGATGACGTCCGGCATGCAGGGCGGCGACCTCATCATCGTGGCCGGCCGCCCGTCCATGGGCAAGACCTCGTTCTCGATGAACATTGGCGAACACGTCGCGATTGAGCAGGGCCTGCCCGTGGCGGTGTTTTCCATGGAAATGGGCGCCGTGCAGCTGGCGATGCGTATGTTGGGTTCGGTCGGCCTGCTGGACCAGCATCGGATGCGTACCGGCAAGCTGATCGCCGACGACTGGCCGCGTGTGACGCACGCGGTGCAGCTGATGCAGGATGCGCAGGTGTACATCGACGAAACGCCCGCGCTCAGCCCCATGGAAGTGCGCGCGCGTACGCGCCGCCTGGCGCGCCAATGCGGCCAGCTTGGGCTCATCATCATCGACTACCTGCAACTGATGTCGGGTAACGGCTCGGGCGAAAACCGTGCCACCGAAGTGTCGGAAATCAGCCGCTCGCTCAAGGGCCTGGCCAAGGAACTGAACTGCCCGCTGATTGCGCTGTCGCAGCTGAACCGAAGCCTGGAACAACGCCCCAACAAACGCCCCGTGATGAGCGATCTGCGCGAATCGGGCGCTATCGAACAGGATGCCGACGTGATCCTGTTCATCTATCGCGACGAAGTCTACAACCCGGATTCGCCCGACAAGGGCACGGCCGAAATCATCATCGGCAAGCAGCGTAACGGCCCCATCGGCACGGTGCGACTGACATTCCAGGGTTCGAGCACGCGCTTTTTGAACTTCTCGGGCGCGCAGCCGCGAGACATGTACTGACCGGGTACTGATCCTGTACTGACCGCCATCAAGACTGCCTTGGTCGCGGCCCAAAAAAAACCGCGCCCCGTTTCATGGGGCGCGGTTTTTTTAACCCTGAGCGCAATAGCAATCGCGGCGATCAGCCTTCGATTTCAGGACGCTTGCCATAGCGCGCGGCCAACACGCCGCACACCATCAGCTGGATCTGGTGGAACAGCATCAAGGGCAGCACGATGGCGCCCACGGCGTGGCCGGCGAACAGCACCTGCGCCATCGGAATGCCGCTGGCCAGGCTCTTTTTCGAACCGCAGAAGAGCAGGGTGATGCGGTCTTCCACATTGAAGCCGAACATCTTGCCGGCCAGCGCCGACAGGCCCAGGGCAAGCGCCAGGATGACCGCGCAGCACACCACCAGGCCGGCAAGTGCCGGGATGGGCGTGGTGCTCCACAGGCCTTCGTTGATGGCCTCGGAAAAGGCGGTATACACCACCAGCAGGATCGAACCCTGGTCGACGAACTTCAGCATGGCCTTGCGCTTGTGCACCCAGGCGCCGATCCAGCGCCGCGCGAACTGGCCCAGCACGAAGGGCAGCAACAGTTGCAGCATGATCTTGCCGACCGCGTCGAACGAAATCGGCGCGCTGCCGGCATTGGCCACGACCGTGCCCACGAGCAGCGGCGTCAGGAAGATGCCCAGCAGGCTGGAGGCCGACGCGCTGCACACCGCCGCGGGCACGTTGCCGCGCGCCATCGACGTGAAGGCGATGGCCGATTGCACCGTGGCGGGCAGGCAGCACAAGAACAGGATGCCCAGATACAGCTCGGGCGTGACCAAGGGTTCCAGCACCGGCTTGAGCGCCAGGCCCAGCAAGGGAAACATCAGGAACGTGGCAGAGAAAATCGTCAGGTGCAGCTTCCAATGCGTCAGGCCGGCGATGATGGCCTCGCGCGACAGGCGCGCGCCGTGCAGGAAGAACAGCAGGCCGACCGCGATGTTTGTGATCCAGCCAAATATCACCACGCCTTGACCGTGCGCGGGCACGATGCTGGCGATGATGACGGTGCAGATCAGGTAGAGGGTGAAGCGGTCGGGCAGAAGGCGGACTAGGCGTGACATGGATGGATAGAGAGGAGCAGACGAAAGCGGGAACAACGCGCTGCGAACCAGGCGGCAAGGCAAGCGGCAAGCCAAGCGGCAAGCCAAACGGCAAGCCAAACGGCAAGCCAAGCGAAAACCCCGCGGCGAATCAAGCCTGGGCAGTCGGCGGCGCATGGGATGCGTCGGAAACGGGGCGTATTGTAGTCCCCGTCGCCGTCGTGCGCCTCAGGGTGTCATTGCCAGCGCCAGGTCGAACGCGGCGACCAGCGAGGCGTGGTCGGCCACACCCCGGCCGGCAATGTCGAAGGCGGTGCCGTGGTCGACACTGGTGCGCACGAAGGGCAAGCCCACCGTGACATTCACGCCGTGGTCCAGCCCCAGGTACTTGACCGGGATCAGGCCCTGGTCGTGGTACTGCGCGACCACGATGTCGAATTCGCCCCGGCGGGCGCGCATGAAGATGGTGTCGCCTGGCCAGGGGCCGCTGGCGTCGATGCCTTCGGCGCGCGCGCGGGCGATTGCCGGTTCAATGATGTCGACGTCCTCGCGGCCAAACTTGCCGCCTTCGCCGGCGTGCGGGTTCAGGCCCGCCACCGCCACGCGCGGCGCGGCGATGCCCATCTGGCGGCACGCGCGGTCGGCCAGCCGCATGGCGGTCAGCTCGGCGTCGGGCGTGATGCGCGCGATGACGTCGGCCAGCGCCACATGTATGGTCACCAGCAGGACGCGCAGCTCGTCGTTGGCCAGCATCATGGCGAAGTCCTGCGTGGCCGAGCGGTCGGCCAGGATTTCGGTGTGGCCGGGGTAGTCGATGCCGGCCTCGTGCATGGACTTTTTGTTCAGCGGCGCGGTGACGATTGCGCGGATGCGCCCGGCCTGCGCGTCGTCGATCGCGGCGCAGACGTAGTCGTAGGCGCCGCGTCCCGCCGCTGCGCTGATCTGCCCCAGTGGCAGATCGTCAGGCAGGGCCGGACTACAGGCGATGACATGGATGCGCGCCGCATCGGGTCCGGCCTGGCTGACATCGCGAACTTCGACAACGTCCAGGCGTGCGCCCAGCTGGGCAACCGCGCGGCGCAGCGCGCCCGCATCGCCGTACACCACACAGGGGGCGCTCAGGCCTTGCGCGATCGCCTTGACGACGATTTCAGGGCCGATGCCGGCGGCATCGCCCATGGTGATGCCCACGGGCAATGCGGCGTTCACGATGCCTTGTCCTTGGGCGGCTCGACCACGCCGCATTCGAACGTGACCGTGGCGCGCTTGGAGCCCAGGCCCGTGGCGTGGTTTGACGTCACCTTCGGCTTTTGCAGCTTGCGGCCGATGTCCTGGCAATACTGATCGGCGCGTTGCAGCGTCTGGTTCTTCAGTTCTACCCACGTCAGCAACTGCGTGCCCGAACTATAGGTAACGCTGTAAGTGTCTTTGCCGACGGAGGTGACCTCGCTCATGCTGGAGCAGGCGGCTAGCAAGGTCAGCAGGGCGGCGGCGGGGGCAAGGCGTGCAAGCATGGGGCATCCAGAAAACGCGATATCCGCCATTACAACACCATGTCGGTCCGCGAGAAAAGACGGCCGACCGGTCCGGGCGGGGCAGCAGACGCCCGCGGGCACGTTCAGGGGGCGGCCACGGCGCTCCGGCGGTCGACCTTGCGGCTAAGGACGATGGACGTCTGCGTTTGTTTGACGCCGTCGATCAGGCCTATGCGGTCCAGCAGCTCGTCCAGCTGCTCGTGGGTTTCACAGCGCAGGAAAATCAGGTAGTCATAGGGCCCGCTGACGGACGAAACCTCTTCCACTTCCGGCATCCGTTCCAGTTCGCGGATCACGGCGGCCGGTGTCTTGGGCAGCACGCTGATGAAGCAATAGGCGCGCACGGCGGCTTCTTCCAGCCGGCGACCCAGGCGCACGCCGTAGCCCGACACGATGTGCTCGCGTTCCAGCCGCGCGATGCGGGCGACCACGGTGGTGCGCGCCAAACCCAGCTTGCGCGCCAGGATTGCGGCGGGTTCGCGCGCATTGGCCGAGAGCAGGCTGAGCAATTGCCGGTCGATGTCGTCGAGTCGTTCGTTCATGCAAAAGGCGTGCGGCAAATAGCGAAGAGCCGACGGTACAGGCGCGGGCCCGCCCGCGTCAATGCGATGACGCGTTGCTAGCCGTCCGATTCCGGGGGAATGCCGCCGTGGTAGATGCGGCCATCGAATTCGAATCGGGTGATGTTCTTGTGGGCCGCGTCGAAAATGCGATCGCGGCTGGCGTCGGTCAGGCCGTCGTGGTCGGCGAAGCGGAAGCGGCAAAGGTCGATGTCGCTGTCATAGAACACCGAATTGACGTAGCGGCTGACGTCGGCTTCATGCGCAAAGTGCGCGAATTCGCGCAGCTGCTCCATTTCGTGGAAGGCGCCGTTGCGGCTGACCAGCAACATGCCGAATTTGCGTTCCTCGTCGGGCACTGGCTCCGGCGCGGGGGGCGTGCTGGCTGACAAGGCTTCGTCATAGTCGAAGCGGGCGCCGGCGTCGTGCATGGCGTCCAGCACGCGTTGCCATTGCGCTTCATCCAGCGACAGGCGCGCCATCATGAAGAACAGGCGTTGCCGGCCTAGCGTGCGCGGCTCGGGGCCGCCCAGGAAACTTGGCCACGGCGTTGCGGCATCCAGCCCGGCCAACTCGGCCATGCGCGCGTCACTGAATCCCAGCCTGTCCTGCAAGCGCTGCAAGGATTGGGCATCTGGCGGTGCATAGTTCTGGATCGTCTTCATACGCGCGCTCCGGTGGCCCCGTGCGCCGTGGATGGCGCCCGGCGGCGTGCGCCGCGGTGCTTGAGCGGCTACGCTTTATGCTAGCGCGGGCCCTGGCGCTTGCCTAGCGCGGCCCAGGCGTACGGGGGCGGTGGGGGGCATGCTAGGATTTGCGCCGATCATTACTGCCAGGAGGCTTCAGCCATGGATACTCAAGAACAAATCGCCGTTATCGTCCACACCATTTCGCACCAGGGCGGCCGCATTGACGCGTTGAATTCGACGCTGCTGTCGATGCTGCATCTGGCCAAGGCATCGCCGGGCCTGCGCGAGGCCATCGAGGCGCAACTGGAACAGAACTACTCCAGCCTGCTGGCTCGTTCCGAAAACCCCCAGTATGTGGCGGGCTTCGAAAGCGTGCGCGACATGATCATTGCCGCGTTGAAATAAGCGCCTGGGGGCGGGCGCCAGGGTCTGTCTTGGCAAGGGCTGTTCTGCGTCGCATCGACCGGAAAGTTACCCACAGCTTCTGTGGACAAGCCTTGGGATAGTCCGGGCATAGATTCGCATTTGCCTTTAAATACAAAGGCTTGGACAGGGCGGTCAAAGGTGGCTCCATTTGCGCGTTTCAAGCGCGCGATTGTGTGGTGTCCACACGGCCGCCAAGCCGGGTAATATGCGGCCCCATGCGGAATCAGTATCGATTGGAACATCCGGGCAGCGCCATGTTGGCGCGTGTCTCGGAAGCGGCAAAGCTGGCGGCGTTCGACCCCGGCAAACTCTCACCCGAAGCGCGCGAGAGCTGGGAGCGCATGGGCCATGGCTTTAAGGCGTGGCACGACTTCGACCAACGCCATCCCATCCTGCGCCGCCTGGCGCTGCTGCCCTTCATCGGCGGCTGGTACCGCAAGGCCCGCCGCCGTCACGTGCTGCGCGCCAGCGGCAGGTTATTCAGCTGACGACGGCGGTCAACGACGGCGCCGCGCCAGCAGGTGATAGGCCAGGCCGATCACCACCCCGATCGCCAGGGCCACGGCCAGCTTGGTCTCTACGCCATGCAGGCGCCCCAGCAGCGATTCAATCGTCTGGCCGAACGCATAGCCCACCAGGCTGAAGCAGACCGCCCAGATGACGGCGGCAATGGCATTGAGCACCAGAAAGCGCAGCGGCGGCACGCGGGACATGCCCAGCGCCACCGGGCCGACGGTACGCAAGCCATACAGAAATCGCAGGCTGAGGATGAATCCGTGCGGGTAGCGGTCGATGGCGGCAAGCGCCCTTTCAAAGGCGGGTTTTTCGCGGATGCGCCGCACGTAGCGGTGATCGCGATAGCGGCGGCCCAGGAAAAACAATAACTGGTCCGCGATGAACGACCCGGCAAACGCGCACAGCATCACGTACGGCAGGTGCATCAGATGCTGGTGCGCCAGAAAGCCGGCGAATACCACGACGCTCTCGCCTTCCAGGAACGTGCCGGCCAGCACGGCCCACAGCCCGTAATCGACAATGAACTGGTGCAGGGACGCATTCATGTGGCGCCTTCACCGACAATGCGCGCCAGGGTCAGCAAGGCGCGCGAGATGTCGGGCGTGGTGCGCTGGCCGCAGCTGATCCGCAGGAAGTGGTTGTAGCGCGTGCTGTTGGAAAACATGGCGCCGGGCGCGACCCGGATGCCTTGGCGCAACGCGGCTTCGAACACATCCATGCCGGACCGGCCGTCTGGCATTTCCACCCACAGCAGCATCCCGCCTTGCGGCACGCTTAGCCGCGTACCGCGCGGAAAGTGCGCGGCAATGGCTTCGGCTGTCTGGTCGCGCTGCGTTTTTAAATGTCGCCGCAACCGTGCCAGGTGGCGGTCATAGGCGCGCGACCCCAGGTATTCGGCAACGGCGATCTGCGCCAGCGGTTCATTCGGCCGGCTTTGTGCGTACTTGAGCATGGCGATGCGCGCCTTCCAGCGTCCGCCCAGCAACCAGCCCAGCCGCATGCCCGGCGCCAAGGTTTTGTGCATCGACGAACAATAGATGACGTTGCCGGTGGCGTCCCAAGACTTGGCGGCCGCCAGCGGCGCGTCGTCATCGGTCAAGGCGCCGTAGGTGTCGTCTTCGATCAGCGGCACCTGCTGGCGCTCGCACAGCGCGACCAGACGCGCCTTTTCCGCGTCGGGCATGACGCAGCCCAAGGGGTTCTGGAAATTGGGCACCACCACCACCGCGCGAATATTGCCGTGCGTCTGAAACGCCAGGTCCAGGGCCTCGATGGACAGGCCATGTTGCGGGCTGGTGGGGATTTCCAGCGCCCGCATGCCCAGGCTTTCCAGGATTTGCAGCAGGCCGAAATAGGTGGGCGATTCGACGGCGATGGTGTCGCCGGGTCGGGCCACCGCGCGCAGCGCCAGGTTCAACGCTTCAATGCAGCCGTGCGTGACGATGACGTCATCCGGCGTGGCATTGATGCCGTTGGCCAGGGCGCGGCGCGCCAGCACCGTGCGCAAATCGGGATGGCCTTGCGGGGGCACCGGGCTGACCAGCACATGGGGCGACACGCGCAGCGCGCGCGTCATTGCCTGCTTCAAGGCATCCATCGGATACGCCTCGGGCACCGCCGCCGCCAGCGCAAAGTTGGCGCTGACGGGATGGGCCTCGCATTTGGCGATGAAGTCCGAGACGCGATCGTGGATGCCGACATATTGCGCGGCGCCCAGCGCTTGGCGGATGTCGGGCTCGCTAACGGGGGGAATGCTGTTGCGGCGCGCCTGCAAGACGAAATAGCCCGAGCGGGGCCGGGCTTCGATCAAGCCGTCGTCTTCCAACCGGCGGCAGGCCTGCAAGGCGGTAGACAAGCTGACATGGTGCGTGCGCACCAGCGTGCGCACGGAGGGCATGCGCTGCTCGGGCGCCAGGACGCCCGTCTGGATGGCGCGCCGGTAGTGGTTCGCCAAGCGTAGGTACAGCGGTTGTGCATCCATGTGCCGATCATGCTCCGGGTGGTTGGACTGAAGGAAGGCACAGATTCGAGAAAAGTACACCATAACAGCGGCGAAATCGAGCATCTGCATCGGTACAGAAAGCGGCGCTGTGTGGCTGTTGCGCGAAGCAGGGCGGGCGTAGCCTGTCATTGTCCGATTGGAGAACATCATGCACCCCGACCTTGCTTCCCCCACCCCCTCCCAAGCCCCCTCTCGCCGTGTCGAAATCGCCTCGGGCGCCAGCCGCGCATTCGTCCTGAAGGCGGGGGCAACGCTGGTCTGCGTGTCTGGCAGCGTACGGGTCGAACAAGTGGCGGCGGGCGCGGAAGCCGCGGGCTGCCTGCATCTGCCGCGTTCGGTGCGCGTCAATGCCGGTGAAGCGCATGGCATGGCCGAAGGCGGGGTGGTACGCGTGACGGCGATTCAGGCCGCGGATGTGATCTGCGTCGACCTGCCCGGTCCAATTGCTCGCTTTTTGAACGCTATGACAAAAATATTTCGCCGTAAAACGGCCAAATCCGCGAATAATCGGCTGGGTGCGCTGCACAAGATTTCATAATGGTGTATGATTCATCACATCAGACGCGGGGTGGAGCAGTCTGGCAGCTCGTCGGGCTCATAACCCGAAGGTCGTAGGTTCAAATCCTGCCCCCGCAACCAGTTTCAAGAAAAAGCCGCGATGCATATCGCGGCTTTTTTTCGTCTGCGCTTTTCGTCTGCGCTTTTCGTCTGCACTTTTCGTCTGCGCTTTTCGTCCGCGCCGCTTGTCTGTTCTTTTCACGTTCACTTGCCCTGGGTCAATCCTTTGTTCCAGTCCGGAGTTTCCCGGATGTGCCCGCCCGCACAGCGCCTCAACCCTGAGCTACCATGGGTCACGCGCGCTAGGTTGCCGCACAAGAGGAGGGTCCATGGGTACAGCAAAATACGATCATCCCGGATTTGTCGCCGACACAGGCGCTGAAGGCAAGTACCACGTCGGCATCTGGTGCCCGCACGGTTATCCCGCCCACATCCACATTGGCCGGCCTGCGGAACGCGGTGATCCCCAAGCGCTGTTGCGCCTGCGCATCCCGGATGGCGTCTTCCAGTCCTTGCCCGATGATCCCGAAACCCTGTGCCGCCGCGCGCTGGGCCAAGCCATGGGCGCGGGCTTGCTGCGAACCGTGGCCGTGGACGGCGAATATCAGGAGCTACGTTTCGAGATGGACGCCGAGCCCTGGTCGGGGCCCATGCAAGCCGCGGGTAACGCCTGAGGGCGGAAGTTACCCACAGCGACTGTGGACAAGCCTTGGGATAGCCTTTGCGCATGTCCGAATTGTCCAGTGATAACAAAGGCTTGGCGCCTGCGGTCAATAAGTGGCCGGTGCCAGGCCTTTTTCTTTGCCCGATAGCGGCGTCGCGCTGACTCCGCGCGCACTCGCAAGCCGGTCTGGCGCCAAGCGCCATGCGACAATCCTTCCCGCGTTTTGTCGTCTGCGACTCGTTCCTAATTTCCCATGCACTGTCTTCTATCTTCCCTTCCGCCCGCCATGATGGGCCGGCTGCCATGACGAACCTGCACCAGGAGGCGTCCTCCACCGCGCCGCGCGTCGCGGTCATTGGCGGTGGACCGGCGGGGCTGATGGCGGCGGAAGGCCTGGCCGCACACGGCTTGCAGGTCGATGTGTTTGACGCCATGCCCTCTGTCGGACGCAAGTTCCTGATGGCTGGACGCGGCGGGCTGAATCTGACGCATAGCGAAGGCCCGAGTGCATTCCTGGCGCGCTATGGCGCGCGCGCGGATTACGTCGCGCCCTGGCTGCAAGCCATGGACGCGACGGCGCTGCGCGAGTGGGCCCACGCACTTGGCATCGAAACGTTTGTGGGCTCGTCGGGCCGCGTATTCCCGCAAGAGATGAAGGCCGCGCCGCTGTTGCGCGCGTGGTTGGCGCGGTTGCGTGCCGGCGGCGTGCGTTTCCACATGCGGCACCGTTGGCTGGGCTGGCCGGAAGATCAGGCGATGTCCCCGCAAACGCTGCGCTTCGAGACGCCCGACGGGGTCCGGACGTGGGCGGCGGATGCGCTCGTGTTGGCGGTGGGCGGCGGAAGCTGGGCCAAGCTGGGATCGGATGGCGCCTGGGTGCCGGGATTGCAGGCGCACGGCGTGCCTGTTGCGCCACTGCGCCCGGCCAACTGTGGCTTCGACGTGGCGTGGTCCGCGCACTTTGTTGAGCGTTACGCGGGCCAGCCCGTCAAGTCGGTGTCCATGTCGTGCGCCGCGATGCCGACGCGGCAAGGCGAATTCGTGGTGTCCGCAAGCGGTATCGAAGGCAGCCTGGTGTATGCGCTGTCCGCGGCGTTGCGCGATGAAATCGACCGATCCGGCCGCGCGGTCGCGATGCTGGACCTGGCGCCCGACTGGACGCAGGACAAAGTCAACGCAGCCGTCATACATCCACGCGGTGCGCGCTCCATGTCCAGCCACCTGCAAAGCCGCATGGGTTTGACCGGCGTGAAGGCGGGCCTGCTGCGCGAATGCGCGACGGCGGAAGACTTCAAGGACCCGGCTCGGTTAGCCATGCGCATCAAGGCACTGCCGGTGATGCTGTTGCGGCCGCGTCCCATGGACGAAGCCATCAGCACGGCGGGCGGCGTGGCGTTTGATGCGGTGTCGGCGGGTCTGATGCTGGAATCGGCGCCCGGCGTGTTCTGCGCGGGCGAAATGCTGGACTGGGAAGCGCCGACGGGAGGCTATCTGCTGACCGCCTGCATGGCCAGTGGCGTGGTCGCCGCACTGGGCGTGCGCGCATACCTGGCTAGCCAGCGCTAAGGCTGGCCGCCCGCTCTTGGCGCTGCCTTCAAGACCCCGACGGGTAGGGAGACATGCCCACCGGCGCGCGCGGAGCCAGGTCGCCGACCACATGGCCGACCACCGGGGGCGCGCCTTCTTCGGGCTGCGTAATGATGCCGATCACGCGTGTGATGGCGCTGGCGGGAATGCCGGTGCCGTGCGCCGGATCTTGCACCAACTGCCAGACGGTGGCGTCGGCGGGGCCGGCGTCCGTCATGGTTTCGATGGAAGAATCCAGGCAGCTGCGCGCAAAGAAGGACCAGTCCGATGCGCTGCAAGGCAAGCCGTGTGCCGTGGCCAATCGCGCCAAGGCCAGAGGTGCATCCGCCTGGCTAGCGGCATGCTGGGCGGCCGAGCCCAGCGTGACGTCCAGGGACAGCAAGCGGAGAAACTCTACGACGTTGTCTGAATTCATTGTGGGTCTCCTGTCAGCCGGGGCTTTGTCCCAGCATCGACACTAGCGATTTCTTCAGGCGCGCCGAAAAGATCGGCACCGTGTGCGACACGCCATTGCGGTCGACGCCTTCTTTCAGTTCAACGGACTGCCCCAGGAAAATCTCGGGCGCGGCGTTGATGTCGTTGTAGCGGGCAAGCAGTTCATTGACATGGCTTTGTGCGTCGGCAAGGGTGCTGCTGTCGGCAAGCTTGCCCGCCGCGTGCGCCTGCAGAATACGGTGCAGATCGTCGATAAACAGCGCCAAAGCCGCTTGTCCGCGGCACTGCGGCTGTTCCCAGCCCCAGCCCTGTGGGCCGGCGCCAGCGTTCTGCGATACGGGTTTTTTGTTCATTTGCGAATCCTAATCCATTGCAGGCAAATACGCGACATCGCGCCGTGACGGGGTTGTCACGGCAGCGTAAGGGCGGTTACGGGGTTTGGTCCGGCCGGGTTACAAAGTGCGGCCAACGGCCCGCAGCCTGGCTGGCGGCCGAATTGTAGGCGCGAATTTGTAGGCCCGATGCGACACGTGCTGCAAGCTGGCTGTCAGGGCGTCCTGGTGGTGCGCAACTCTGTCCCTTTGCGGTATGCTGGCTTCGGTTTCCACGCCCAGACAGGAGATGTTTATGAAAAACAAAGTTGTTCTCGTCATGCTGCTTTCGATCGCCGCGCTTTCGGCGGGCTGCAATACTGTTGCGGGCGCCGGCAAGGATATTCAACGAGGCGGTGAGAAGATCGAAGGCGCTGCGAAGTAAGACCGCAACGCCGAGTTGCTGATGAGTCAGCCCAAGGCCACGCGCGAAATGCCCAGGCATTTCCCGCGTGGCCTTTTTGCGGCCGCTGGCATAATCGCAAAAGTCAGAATTTCAATGCGGGAAGAATCATGCGCAAGTCTGTATGGGTGGGTGTAACGCTGGCAGTGCTGTTGGCCGGCTGCGCGAGCAAGGGGGTTTACGAATCCGACGCCGTGCAAAAAGAGACCTTTAGCGTCGACACCAACTACCAGGCCGCCTTCCGCCGGGGCGGCGAATATGTGCGCACCTGCCACGTGAATGTGCAGCATCCGTATGGGGTGGCGTACGCGTGGCGCCACACCCTGGGCGAGAAGGGCGCGCCCGATGAAATCCAGGTCTACAAGGTGGGCGAACCCGCCAAGGTGCTGGAACTGATCTCCGCCGAGGCCGACGGCCCCGCCAAGTCCAAGGTCACGGTCACCGTGCTGGGACAGGGCCGCTGGGACGCGGCCGAAATCGCCGCCGCGCGCGCCTCGATTCAAAGCGCCACGCCGGCCTGCCGCGCCGGCAACGGCGGCTGATTCATGGACGCCCGCAACCCGCAACGTCGATCCTCGGGGATGTCTTTTGCGTTGCTCGCGGGCGGCTTCCGATTCTTGGGCTGGCTCAACGGTGCATCCGCGCTGGCGCTGGTCGCGTTCTCGCTGGGCATCGTGGGCGGCGACATCGCGGCGCCCGATCTGCAATTGCCGTTGGCACTGTTCCTGGCCGGCTTGTTGACCTCTTGCATGGGCCTGTTGTTCGGCTACCTGGCGCAGGTCAGCTTGTTGCGGCAGGGCGACATCGGCCACGTCACACGGGGCCACTGGCCGGCGCAGCTGCTGGCGATGATCTGCTATCTGTTGGGCGCATTGGCGTTCTGCGCGGGCTGCTGGTTTTCGCTGGGTCAGGTGGCGCCGGGGGCGCAGCAGAACACGTCCTACGCCAGCCGGTAGACCGTGGGGCCGCGTCCCCATCGGCCGCTGCCAAGGCGTGCTGCCCGGACGGCCGTGGCGCGGAAATAACAAGGGTAAACCCTTGTACGCAAAAATATTGGACTTGCACTTGTGTTGGGAATAATATGCGCGCTGCGTATATAAATCCTCTTTCTCGGGGCCCGTCATGACCATCTCCCAGCAAGCCTTCCTGCGCGACGCCATGCGACGCCTGAACCTTACGCGCGACGTGTTCGCGACGCGCATCGGTGTCAAACGCCGGGCGCTGGACACGTGGTTGCTGCCCGAGGGGTCGCAAGAATTTCGCGCCATGCCGGAAGTGGTGCAGCGCTTTGTCAGCGAGATCGTCCAAAACGGCGTGCTGCTGGAAAAATATACGCAAAGCGTACAAGACGGCCCCCTGCGTGAAAGGATCGCCGTGGAAGGCAAGAACCAGTTGCTGTCAGTGGACCAGTTCACCCGCGAATCGGTTGAAGACCTGTTCCGAGTGGCCGACATGATGCAGCCCATCGCGCGCCGCCAGAAAGTGTCGCGCGTGCTGGAAGGCGCCGTGCTGGGCAACCTGTTTTTCGAAGCCAGCACCCGCACCCGCGTCAGCTTCGGCTCGGCATTCTGCCGCTTGGGCGGTTCGGTGTGCGACACCACGGGCTTCACGTTTTCGTCGATGGCCAAGGGTGAGTCGATCTATGACACCAGCCGCGTCATGAGCGGCTATGTAGACGCCATGGTGATCCGCCACCCCGAGCAAGGTTCGGTTGCGGAATTCGCGCGCGCCACCAACATTCCGGTGGTGAACGGCGGCGACGGCCCGGGCGAACACCCCAGCCAGGCCCTGCTGGACCTGTACACGATCCTGACGGAATTTTCGCGCCTGGGTAAGTTGCTGGATGGCGCGCACATCGCCATGGTCGGCGACTTGAAGTACGGCCGTACCGTGCATTCGCTGATCAAGCTGATGGCGCTGTACAAGAACGTGAAGTTTTCGCTGGTGTCGCCCAAGGGGCTGGAGATGCCCAGCTACATCATTGAGCAGGCCAGCCGCAACGGCAACATCATCGAGCAGAAGACGTCGCTGGCTGAAGGCCTGGCGGGCGCGGATGTGATCTACGCGACGCGCGTGCAGAAAGAGCGCTTCGCCAACGAGGAAAACGAAGGCTACACGCCCGATTTCCAGATCAACCGCGCCATCATCGATGCGTATTGCAGCCCGGAAACCATCGTCATGCACCCGCTGCCGCGCGACAGCCGACCGGGCGCCAACGACCTGAGCGTGGACCTGAATCATGATCCGCGCCTGGCCATCTTCCGCCAGACGGACAACGGCATTCCGATCCGCATGGCGATCTTCGCGGTGCTGCTGGGCGTTGAAGGGCTGGTGCAGCATTCGCTGCGCGACGTCACGTGGCAGCATCCGTCGCACGTGGGCCCGGACGATTCGGTCTTCCACGGCCTGGAATAAGCGGCGTCATAAGCCGCGATACCGCCGCCGCGCGTGGGCCCCTCTAGGGGCCCACTTTCTTTTAGCGCATAATCCGCGCTGGTTTTTCGTCGCGTGTCGCTTTTGGCACGCGCGAAGTTTTTGGGGCGGATGATTTATGTCTTCGAGCAAGACGGCGTTGCCGGTTTGGACAAGCGGCGCTGATCAAGCGTGCTACCTCAGCGCATCCAACGCGCAAGCGTGGGAAGCGGTCTACCAGTCAGTGGACGCCTACACGCGCGGCCAGGTGGCCGCCGTGGTCGCGGACAGCGCCAAGGAACTGGTGGACGCGTTCTATTCGACCTTGCTGGCCGACGTTGAAGCCGGCCCGCGCCTGTCCCACGAGATCGTCTCGACGCGGCTGCACAAAGGCATGAAACACTGGCTGCTGGGGCTACTTTGCGTGCGCGACCAGGGCGATATCGTGGCGTTGATGGCCACGCAGAAAAAGGTGGGCGAAGTGCATGCCCGCGTCCATATCCCGATCCATCTGGTGATGGCGGGCGCGCGCGTGCTGAAAAACGAGATTGCCGAAAGGCTGCGTGCCAGCGATCTGGACGGCATGGCCGCGTCCATCGCCACGCAATACGTTTGCAATCTGTTTGACCTGGCCATCGAGCAGATGAGCCGTGCCTTCATGCGCGACATCAACCGTGGCGCGCGCAACGACGAGGCCTACCGGCTGTTCGCGTTGGGGCAGAACATTTCCACCGAGCGCGAGCGCCAGCGCGCCGCACTGCTGGAGTGGAGCCAGGCCGTGCTGATCGGCCTGCATTACCGCGCGCCGGAACAGGCGCTGCCGCGCCTGGCGGCTTCGGAATTCGGCCTGTGGTTGCAGCACAAGGGCGGTGTGCTGTTTGAAAGCGCCCCTGCATTGCGCCAGATCACCGACGCGGTTGCCGAGCTGGACGACGTGGTGCTGCCCCGGCTGCTGATGGACGACGGCGAGCGCCAGTTGTCGATGCCCGACCAGGTGCGGCAATTGCAGGAGCTGGTGGCGCGCATCAAGCATCTGCTCAATGGGCTGTTCGATATGGTGGCCGAGATTGAAAGCGGCAGCGACCCGCTGACCAACGTGCTGAACCGGCGCTTTTTACCGTCGGTCATTGGGCGCGAGATTGCCATTTCCAGCCGTCAGAGCAGCCTTTTTTCGGTGCTGCTGCTGGACATCGACCACTTCAAGGCCATCAACGACGCGCACGGGCATTCGGGCGGCGACCATATCCTGCGCCAGTTTGCCGAAGTGGTTCACCAGTCGTGCCGGTCCAGCGATTTTGTGTTCCGTTATGGCGGTGAGGAATTTCTGGTGGTGTTGGTGGACACCGGCCGGGAAGCCGCGCTGGCGGCGGCGCAGAAGCTGGGCGCCGAGATCCGCCGCCACGCGTTCACCATCCCCGAGGCGGGGGCGCAACGCATCACGGCCAGCATCGGGGTGGCCACCTTTGACGGCCACCCGGACTACGCCTACCTGATCGACCGGGCCGACAAGGCGCTGTACCAGGCCAAGCTGGCCGGACGCGACCGCAGCGTGGCGGCGTAAGAGGGCGCGGCGGTTTCGTGCGCTCGCAAAATAGCCGCAAAAAAAGACCGCCCATTCATGGGCGGTCTTTGCTTGGGGCGTGATCCGCGTAAGCGATCAGATCTTCTTTTCGCCGCCCAGCGCTTCGACCAATTCGGCCATCATCTTGGCCAGTTCGCCGGTCATGAGCATCATGTCGGAATCGAACTTTTCATCGTCGTTGGCGGCAACGCCTTCGTTGCCTTCCTTCAGTACGTCCAGCGGCGACACGCGCTTGACGTCCAGGCCTTCGGTCAGCACGAACGAAATGCGGTCGGCCCACGTCATGGCCAGGCGCGTGCACTGCTTGCCCGACTGGATGTGGCGGCGCACGTCGTCGGCGTCGATCGAGTGCTTCACGTAGCGGATGGCCGCGCCGCTTTCACCCGACGAACGCAGTTCGGTGTCCTGGTCGATGCTGAAGTTCGAGGGAGCCTCGTCTTCGGCCAGCCAGCCCGTCATGGCGGACGCGGGCGATTGCGCCACGTACAGGTTTTCAAGCGGGAAGGGGTCCACGCACTTGGCCAGCAGGCCGATGACTTCGTCGGCTTTCGCGGAAGCGGCGGCGTCAATGACCAGCCAGTGGTTTTGCGGATCGATCCAGACGCGCGTGTCGCGATAGACGCTGAAGGCGCGCGGCAGCAGTTCGTCAGTGACGCGTTCCTTGATTTCCTTCATCTGCTTGCGGCCCGGCTTGTAGCCTTGCTGCTCTTCGATTTCCTGGGCGCGCGCCTTGGCGACCTGGTTCACGACGGTGCCCGGCAGAAGCTTCTTTTCCGCGCGTAGGCTAAGCAGGATCTGCCCGTTCACGACGTGGGCAAGCCCGCCGTTTTCGCGCGGCGGGACCCAGCCCAGGCTTTGCATTTCAAGGTTGTTGCCCGCTTGGTAGGCGTGCCGCGCAAGCGTTTCTTCAAGCTGATCGCCAACGAGAGTCCACGGCGAGGAGAGGCGGTAAATCTTGAGGTTTTTGAACCACATGAGCGTCGGCCAAAAGGGTTGATTCTATACGACGCGGCCGGTTTGCCGAAGTGCTGCAATACGGTTGCGACAGGCGACACGTTCTGTCACTGACATAGGGCGGGCGTTGCGTTAACTTGCGCGCACCGACATGGAATCGGAGAGGAAAAACATGAAAATCATTGGCGCCATCCTGATCGTCCTGGGCATTGTGGCTTTGGCCTACAAGGGCTTCAACTACAAGTCCGAAGAGACCGTTTTGCAGATCGGCTCGGTCAAGGCCACGGCCGAAACCGAGAAGTCGGTGCCGATCCCGATGTGGGCCGGCATTGCCGCCATCGTGGCGGGCGTGCTGGTTATCGGTGTGGGCATGCGCCGTTAAGCAGGCCCCGCATCCGCACAATGATGGCCGCCTGGCGGCCATCATTTTTTTTGGGCGCTGACTTTCTCGCGCTGACTTTTTCGCGCGGAAAAAAAAGCGGCCCGGCTCAATAAAGGCCGGGCCGGTACGGGAGCACACAATACCGCGTCATAAAAGGCTCGCGGGGAACGCGGTATCGGTGTCAGAGCACTGGCCCTGCAATCGTCTGACAGGGGGATCAATCGTCATTCGATCTGAAGCAAGGCCGCAATCTGAGGCGCCAGTCTAAGCGCCAGGGTCTGACATCGTCCTGAAAATGCGCAGAAGTTTCGGGCAAAAAAAAAGCTCCATAAGGAGCTTTCAAGGCCGGGCAGGCGCAGCAGTCCCGCCCGGCGGGGGATGGTCTTTACGCGTTGATGTCGTTGTCCTTGGATTCGCGCACGAACAGCGTGCCGATGACCAGGGTCATGACGGCGATGATGATCGGGTACCACAGGCCGTCGTAGATGTTGCCCGTGGCTGCCACCACCGCGAAGGCCACCGGGGGCAGGAAGCCGCCGAACCAGCCGTTGCCGATGTGGTACGGCAAGCTCATCGAGGTGTACCGGATGCGGGTCGGGAACATTTCCACCAGCATGGCCGCGATGGGGCCGTAGACCATGGTCACGTACAGCACCAGGATCGCCAGCAACACCACCACCATGACATTGTTGCTTTGCGCCGGGTCCGCCTTGGCCGGGTAGCCGTGGCTGCGGATCGCGGTGGTCAGCGCCTTGTCCAGTTCAGCGGCCTTGGCCTTGAAGTCGGCCGGGGCCATGGACTTGCCGTCGAACGAGGTGAATTCGTCGTTGCCGATCTTGACCTTCGCGACCGAGCCGGCCGGTGCGGCTTCGTTCTTGTAGTTCACCGAGTTGCGGGCCATGAAGGACTTCACGACGTCGCAAGAGCTGGTGAACGCGGACGTGCCCACCGGGTTGAACTGGAACGAGCACGTGCCGGGGTCGGCAATGACGGTGACCGGGGCGGTGGCCTGGGCCTTTTCCAGCGCCGGGTTGGCAAAGTGCGTAATGCCCTGGAAGATCGGGAAGTACGTTGCCGCGGCGATCAGGCAGCCCGCCATGATGATGGGCTTGCGACCGATCTTGTCCGACAGCGCGCCGAACACCACGAAGAAGGGCGTGCCGATCAAGAGCGCGACCGCAATCATGATGTTGGCCGTGTTGGCGTCGACCTTCAGCGTTTGCGTCAGGAAGAACAGCGCGTAGAACTGACCCGTGTACCAGACCACGGCCTGGCCGGCGGTCAGGCCCAGCAGCGCCAGGATCACGACCTTCAGGTTCTTCCACTGGCCGAACGATTCAGCGATCGGCGCCTTCGAACCCTTGCCTTCTTCCTTCATGCGCTTGAAGGTGGGCGATTCGCTCAGTTGCAGGCGGATCCACACCGAGATGCCCAGCAGCACGACCGAAATCAGGAACGGAATGCGCCAGCCCCAGGCTTTGAAGTCGTCTTCGCCCATGACCGTGCGGATGCCCAGGATGACCAGCAGCGACAGGAACAGGCCCAGCGTTGCGGTGGTCTGGATCCACGACGTGTAGAAGCCGCGGCGGCCATGCGGGGCGTGTTCGGCAACGTAGGTCGCCGCGCCACCGTATTCACCGCCCAGCGCCAGGCCTTGCAGCAGGCGCAGCAGGATCAGGATGGCCGGAGCCGCCAGGCCGATGCTGGCGTAGCTGGGCAGCACGCCCACCAGGAAGGTAGACAAGCCCATGATCACGATCGTGACCAGGAAGGTGTATTTACGCCCTACCAGGTCACCCAGGCGGCCAAACACCAGCGCGCCGAACGGGCGCACGGCAAACCCGGCGGCGAACGCCAGCAACGCGAAAATGAAGCCCGCGGTGGGGTTCACGCCAGAGAAAAAGTGTTGCGCGATGATGGCTGCAAGCGAGCCGTATAGATAAAAGTCGTACCACTCAAAAACCGTGCCCAGCGACGATGCGAAGATGACGCGGCGTTCATCCTTGGTCATCGGGCGCGGTTCCGCGGAAGGACCGCGGCCTGCCATGGTTGTTGTGCTCATGATGTCTCCTCGTTTTTTGGCCGGCGGTTTTCCGCCGTGCTTGGCCCTTTGCCGGTCAAGCCGACATCGAGCTATGCGCAACATTGAGCCGCGACCCTGACGAGGTTCTGACGGAACCCTTACCCGAATCTTAAAATTGAAACTAAAAGTAACTATTCCGCAGGGAGCTAGGGATAGTCCTTAGCTGTCGGCCGGGCTGCCCAACACGTGCCGCGCTAGCTTTCGTGCCGATCCGACGGGTCGGCGTACTGCGGGAACACGACGCTGATGCGGGTGCCTGGCAGGTCCGAGTGGGGGGTGGGATGGTCGTCGATCAGCACCGTCGCCTGATGCTTTTGCGCGATTTCGCGCACGATGGCCAGACCCAGGCCGCTGCCGTCGGACGCGGTGCCCAGCACCCGATAGAAGCGGTCGAAGACGCGCTCGCGCTCGTCGGGCGCAATGCCCGGGCCGGAATCTTCCACTTCCAGCACGGCCTGGTTGCCGCGACGCTGCACGCGCACGGTAATGTGGCCGCCGCGCGGTGTATAGCGCAGGGCGTTGTCGACCAGGTTGTTGAGCAGTTCGGCCAGCAGGAGCGGGTTGCCGTTGATCTCGACCGGATCGTCAGAGCCCTCGAAGCCCAGGTCGGTGCTCAGCGACAACGCTTGCGGCACCCAGTGCATGGCCTGCTCGTAGGCGATGGCGTTCAGATCGGTGCGCGTCAGGCCGATCGCACTGGGGTTTTCGGCGCGCGCCAGCAGCAGCAACTGATTCACCAGCCGTGTGGCGCGTTCGGACCCCGTCACCAGCTGACGCAGGCTGGATTGCATTTCTTCGGGGCTGGCATCGCGCAGCGCCAGTTCAGCCTGTGTGCGCAGCCCGGCAAGCGGCGTCTTCAGTTGGTGGGCGGCGTCCGCCACGAAACGGCGCTGCGCCTGTACGTTGGCCGACAGCCGATCCAGCAGGTCGTTCATGGCGGCGACCAGCGGCGCGATTTCTGAAGGGGCCGCGCGTTCGTCGATGGGCGACAGGTCGTCGGGCCGACGCGCGCGCAGGCGCTGCTGTAGCGCGTTCAGCGGCGCCACGCCGCGCGACAGGCCGAACCACACCAGCAGCACCGCGATCGGCAGCACTACGAACTGCGGAATGATCACGCCCTTGATGATGTCGTTGGCCAGTTGCGTGCGCTTTTCCACGGTCTCGGCCACGATCAGCAGCGCGGGCTGCGTGTTGGGCAGGTTCAGGTCCACCCACGTGAACGCCAGGCGGATGCCGAAACCGCGCATGGTGTCGTCTTCGTATTGGACTTCGCCCGGGCGCGGCTGGCCCACGGTGGCCGGTAGCGGCAGCGCGCGATCGCCGCCCAGGTATTCGCCCCGGCTGCCCAGTACCAGCCAGAAGACGCTGTCGGTTTCGTCGGCGCGCAACACGTCGCGCGCGGCGTCGGTCATCTTCAGCACGGCCCGGCCGTCCTGCGCATGAACCTGCCGCGTCAACACATGCAGGTTGTTGGCCAGCGCCCGGTCGTACGGCACGTTGGCGATGTTCTGGGCGACCACGTACGTGATCGCGACGCTCATGGGCCACAGCAGGAACAGCGGCGCCAGCATCCAGTCCAGGATTTCGCCCAGCAGCGAACGCTGCGGCGGCGCAAAGCTCGGGCCCTTGGACCCGGCTTGCATGATATCCAGCGCTTCCTGATTCAGCGGCTCGGGCCGGGGGTCAGCTGGCGAGGTACGCGGCACCCTGGTCCCGCTCCAGACAGTAGCCCAGGCCACGCACGGTGACGATCTTCACGCCGCTGGGTTCGAGCTTCTTGCGCAGCCGATGCACGTAGACCTCGATGGCGTTGGTGCTGACTTCTTCGCCCCATTCGCACAGGTGGTCCACCAACTGCGTTTTGCTGACCATGCGGCCGCTGCGCGTCAGCAGGATTTCCAACAAGCTGACTTCGCGCGCCGAGAGGTCCAGCGTCTGGTCGTCGACGATGGCGACGCGGCCCGTCTGGTCGAACAGCAACCGGCCATGCTTGAGCATGGTGGCGCCGCCGCCCGCGCCGCGTCGCGTCAGCGCCCGCACGCGCGCTTCCAGTTCGGACAGCGCAAAAGGCTTGGCCATGTAGTCGTCAGCGCCCAGGTCCAGGCCTTTCACGCGCTGTTCGATGCTGTCGGCGGCGGTCAGGATCAGAACGGGCAGGGCGGAGTTGCGGGCGCGTAACCTGCGCAGCACTTCCAGCCCGGCCAATTGCGGCAGGCCCAGATCCAGAATGAGCAGGTCAAACGCCTGGGCCGCCAGCGCGGAGTCGGCGGCAAGCCCGTCACGCACGGCATCTACCGCGTAACCGTTATGCCGCAATGACCGGGATAGGCCATCGGCCAGAATGCTGTCGTCTTCGGCGATCAGGATGCGCATGGGGGCGGCACGGAAGCTGCAAAAAGGTCCCTGTGGCGCCGGCGCTTTGCGTGCCGGCTGCCCCGGGGTAGGGGGCTATCGCCTTGTGGGCGGCCCGGCGGTGGAATAGGGACGAAACGCCGGGGTCGGCTTCGATTCTGTCATACGGCGCCAGGCTTGCCCACTCAGGGAATACGTGCAAAACTCTGGCACACTGGTTTTTTGTACAGTACAATCCGATGCAATAATCTGAACCTGATTCAAAACAGCAACGCTGCGGTCCAAGGGTGCTCCTTCATGCCGCAACCACCAGATACGTCACAGACAGGACTTTACATGGACGACAAAACCACCAAGGCCGCCGCATCGGAAAAGGCCAAGGCGCTTGCCGCCGCGCTTTCGCAGATCGAAAAGCAGTTCGGCAAGGGCTCGATCATGCGTTACGGCGATAACGAGGTCTCGCACGATATCCAGGTGGTTTCCACGGGGTCGTTGGGTCTGGACATCGCCTTGGGCGTCGGCGGCCTGCCGCGCGGCCGTGTGGTCGAAATCTACGGCCCGGAATCGTCGGGCAAGACCACGCTGACGCTGCAAGTCATCGCCGAAATGCAAAAAATCGGTGGCACCTGCGCCTTTGTCGACGCCGAGCACGCGCTGGACGTCCAATACGCCAACAAGCTGGGCGTGAACCTGACGGACCTGTTGATCTCGCAGCCCGACACGGGCGAGCAAGCGCTGGAAATCACCGATGCGCTGGTGCGTTCGGGTTCGGTTGACCTGATCGTCATCGACTCGGTGGCCGCGCTGGTGCCCAAGGCTGAAATCGAAGGCGAAATGGGCGATTCCCTGCCGGGCCTGCAAGCCCGTCTGATGAGCCAGGCGCTGCGCAAGCTGACCGCCACGATCAAGCGCACCAACTGCATGGTCATCTTCATCAACCAGATCCGCATGAAGATCGGCGTCATGTTCGGCAACCCCGAAACCACCACGGGCGGCAACGCGCTGAAGTTCTACGCGTCGGTGCGCCTGGACATCCGCCGCATCGGCTCCATCAAGAAGGGTGACGAGGTCGTCGGCAACGAAACCCGCGTCAAGGTCGTCAAGAACAAGGTGGCGCCGCCGTTCAAGCAAGCGGAATTCGACATCATGTACGGCGCCGGTATTTCGCGCGAAGGCGAAATCATCGACCTGGGCGTGGCCGCCAATGTGGTGGACAAGTCGGGTGCGTGGTACAGCTACAACGGCAACCGCATCGGCCAGGGCAAGGACAACGTCCGCGAATACCTGAAAGAGCACCGCGACATGGCGATCGAAATCGAAAACCGAGTTCGCGAGAACCAGGGCATCGTCAGCCGCGCCGCTGAATTCGTGCCCACGGCGGAAGACACCGCCGAATAAGCCTTCCGCCTGCCGCGGGCGCAGTGTCGCCAGGGGCGGCGGACAGGCTTATCGCAGCGGGGCTGGGCGGTGATGCCGCACAGTCAGATACGGCAGGCGCCATGACGGGCCTGCCGTTTTGCATTATTCGTCGGACAGGGTTCGCCGCGTCTTTATCGATCCGGCGTCCGTCCTTGACCAAGGCAGAAAGCGCATGAGCTGGAAATCGACCCCCGCGTCAGCCGACCGCCTACGCGCCAAGTTGGATGACGAGTTTGAAACCGTCGCCAAGCCGCAAGGCTTGCGACGCAGTTCGGACGCGCGGCGCGAACAGGAAGCGGCCGAGCCCGCCGCCGACAAAGATGTCTGGCAGCGCAGTTCCGAGCAGCGCGCGCTGAAGCCCCGCACTTCCCGCACGTCACGTACGTCGGGTATGTCGGGTATGTCGGGTACTTCGCGTACATCGCGGACATCGCGTCCCCAGGACACTTCCGACACCTCGGATACGCCGGACACCTCTGACACGTCGCCAACAGGTGACAACGCCGGTGATGCGGCCAAGCCTGCCCGCAAGGGCCCGTCGCTGAAAATGCGCGCGGTGGGATATCTGTCGCGCCGCGAGCACGCCCGCGAGGAACTGGCGCGCAAACTGGTCGCCTACGCCGAAGACGCCAATGAAATCGAAAGCGTGCTGGATGCGCTGGAAAAAGAAGGCTGGCTGTCCACCGAACGGTTCGCACAAAGCCTGGTGCATCGGCGTGCGTCGCGCCAAGGCGCGGCGCGCATCGTGCAGGAACTACGCCAGCACGGCGTGGACGATACGCAGGTGGCCGAATTGCGCGAACAACTGCGCGCCACCGAATACGACCGCGCGCTGGAGGTCTGGAAAAAACGCTTCGACGCCAAGCCGCCAGACCGCGCGGCATACGCCAAGCAGGCGCGCTTTCTGGCCAGCCGGGGCTTCGCGCATGACGTCATCCGTCGAATCTTGGGCGAAGGCGAAGGCGACGGCGACGGCGATTGACCGGATCTTGCGCGGCCCCGCGAAGATGGCCCGTCGCTGCCGCCCCATGGACGCCGCCCCCCCGGGCGGCGTTTTCACGTCTTTGCCGACTTGATGCCCGACAGCGTCTTGAAGCATACGTCGCGCGTAATGGTCAGGAATTCGTCGATGTAGGACGCGTCCGTATCTTCGCTGCGCACGGTCGCATACAGCGTGCGCCAAACGCCTTGCGGTCCCAGCCGGCACAGCCGCAACCAGCCCTGGTTCATGTATTCCGTCAGCGCCCAGTTCGGCAAGGCCGCCACGCCACGGTTGCTGGCGACCAGCTGCGCAATGATCGGGGTCAGTTCGGCCTTGCGAATGGCGGCGGGCTCGACGTCGGCGGGGTCCAGAAACGCGGTGAAGACGTCCAGGCGTTGTTTGTCCACCGGATACGTAATCAGCGTCTGGTCCGCCAGCTGGTCCGGCATGATGAATTTGTTGCCGGCCAACGGGTTCGCTTCCGACACCGCCAACACCAGTTCGTACTTGAACAAGGGCAGGTATTCCACGGCGTCCAGCGGTTGCGGGTCCGACGTGATCACCAAGTCCAAATCGCCGCGCACCAGGGCGGGCAGGGGGGCGAAGGAAAACGCCGCCGACAGGTCCAGCGCGACGTCGGGCCACTGCACCCGGAATGCGTCCAGCGCCGGCATCAACCACTGAAAGCAGGAATGGCAGTCAATTGCCAGATGCAGTCTGCCGCCGCGGCCGGCCGCCAGCCGTTGCAGGTCGCGTTCGGTTGCGCGAATGCGGGGCAGGACTTCATCCGCCAGCGCCAGCACGCGCAAGCCGGCCGTGGTCAGGCGGGCGGGGCGGGTGCGGCGGTTCAGCAGCGGCGTGCCCAGCCGGGTTTCCAGGTCGCGCAATTGATGCGACAGGGCCGACTGCGTCAAGTGCAGCCTTTCGGCGGCTTCTTGCAGACTGCCGCCCTCGCGGATGGCGGTAAGCGTTTCAAGATGGCGGATTTCTAGCATGGGAAGGACGGGCCGACGCGGAATGATCGCCCTAGTATATGAGAAATACTCATCTTATCCATGTAGAGATTGATTTTGCTTCATGTATGTTTGCCTGCACAATGGTCATCACTTGAACAAACTTTGTCTAACGGCGGTGTTCTCATGACTACTATTCATAATCTGGGGTTCCCCCGAATCGGCGCCCAGCGCGAATTGAAGCGCGCGGTCGAGGCCTATTGGGCTGGCAAGCAAACCGCGCAAGCGCTGGAAGAGACGGGCCGCGAGTTGCGGGCCCGGCACTGGAAGCTGCAAGCCGCCGCCGGCTTGAAGTTTGTGCCGGTGGGAGACTTTGCCTGGTACGACCAGATCCTGGAATGGACCACGCTGCTGGGCGCCGTGCCCGCGCGCTTTGGCCAGAAGGACAACGAGGCAGTGTCGCTGGACACGCTGTTTCGCATGGGCCGTGGCCGCGCGCCGTCGGGCAAACCCGCCGCCGCCTGCGAGATGACCAAGTGGTTCGACACCAACTATCACTACATCGTGCCGGAACTGGTGCCCGGCCAGACGTTCCGCATCGCCCGCGAATCGCTGTTCGAACAAGTCCAGGAAGCGCAGGCGCTGGGCCACGAGGTCAAGCCCGTGATCCCCGGCCCGCTGACGTGGCTGTACCAGGGCAAGGGCGACGCGTTCGCCGGTGGCGCCGCTGACGAAGGCAAGCTGCAACTGCTGGCTGCGTTGCTGCCGGTGTATCAGCAAGTGTTGGCGCGTTTTGCCAAGCAGGGCGTGCAATGGGTGCAGATCGACGAGCCCATCCTGGTGCTGGACCTGCCCCAAGCCTGGCGCGATGCCTGCGAATCGGTATACGCCACGTTGGCGGCCAGCCCGGTCAAGCTGCTGATCGCTACCTACTTTGACGGCCTGAAAGACAACCTGGCCACCGCGCAAGCGCTGCCCGTGGCGGGCCTGCACGTGGACTTGGTCCGCGCACCCGAACAATTGCATGACGTCGTGGCCGGTTTGCGCGCCGGCCAGGTGCTGTCGGCCGGCGTCATCAACGGCCGCAATATCTGGCGCACGGACCTGGACGCGGCTATCGCCACGCTGGCACCCATCAGGCAACAACTGGGCGACCGTCTGTGGTTGGCCCCGTCGTGCTCGCTGCTGCATGTGCCGGTAGACCTGGCTAATGAAACGGAGCTGGATGCCGAACTCAAGAGCTGGCTGTCGTTTGCGGCGCAAAAACTGCAAGAGCTGAACTTGTTGGGTCGCGCGTTGAACAACGCCACCGACACCTCTGTGCAGGATGGGCTGATCAAGCAACGCGCCGCGCTGGCTGCTCGCCGTTCGTCGCCGCGCATTCACAACCCGCTCGTGAGCCAGCGCATGGCCGGCGCGACCGCCGTGTCGCGAGACCGCGCACCGTTTGCCGGCCGCATTGCGCGCCAGCAAGAACAGCTGGGCCTGCCCGCGTACCCGACCACCACGATCGGATCGTTCCCGCAGACCGCCGAAATTCGCGCGTTGCGTCGCGACTGGAAAGCCGGCGCGCTGACGGATTCGGGCTACGAGAACGCCATCCGCAAGGAAATCGAAGAAGTCATCCGCTTCCAGGAAAAGGTGGGCCTGGATGTCTTGGTGCACGGTGAACCCGAGCGCAACGACATGGTGGAGTATTTTGGCGAACTGCTGGCCGGCTTTGCGTTCACCAGGAACGGTTGGGTGCAAAGCTATGGGTCGCGTTGCGTCAAGCCGCCGATCATTTTTGGCGACGTGGCCCGGCCCGCCCCGATGACGGTGGGTTGGTCGTCGTACGCGCAATCGCTGACGGACAAGCCGGTCAAGGGCATGCTGACCGGCCCGGTCACCATCTTGCAATGGTCGTTCGTGCGCGACGACCAGCCGCGTGAGCAAACCTGCCGCCAGTTGGCACTGGCGCTGCGCGACGAAGTGGTGGACCTGGAAACCGCGGGCATCAGCGTTATCCAGATCGACGAGCCTGCCATCCGCGAAGGCCTGCCGCTGCGTCGCGCCGACTGGAAGGCGTACCTGGATTGGGCGGTGGATTGCTTCCGCTTGGCGACGGCGGGCGTGCGCGATGAAACGCAGATCCACACTCACATGTGCTATTCCGAATTCAACGACATCATCGAATCCATCGCCGCCATGGACGCCGATGTGATCACGATAGAAACGTCGCGGTCGAACATGGAATTGCTGAAGGCGTTTGAAGATTTTGATTATCCGAACGACATCGGCCCCGGCGTCTACGACATTCATTCGCCCAACGTGCCGGACGTCGATTGGATGGTTGGCTTGATGGAAAAGGCGGCGACCCGCCTGCCCAAGGAACGCCTGTGGGTGAATCCTGACTGCGGCCTGAAGACGCGTGCCTGGCCTGAAACCGAAGCCGCGCTGATCGGCATGGTGCAGGCGGCGCGCGCGCTGCGCCAATCGGCCTGACGCCAAACCGTCACCGGCCCGCCTGGCTTCAAACGGGGCGGCGCCAACAACCCCTTGCGTGATGCCGCCGGCATTGCGCAAGGGGTTTTTTTAATGCGCGGGCGTGAACGAATTTTCGCGGCGCTGGTCCATTAAGCCACCCTGGCATCGGCAGCCGCCCATGCCATGGCTGCTGCGTTAGTTGCCTCCTATTCTTTGCTGCCGGATTGTCGCCGTCCCTATGATTCTCCAAGGCCCTTATCGGCCGGATCTGCTTCTTGCGGAAACGCTGCCCGATATTTTGGAAGCCACGATCCTGCGGCACCCCGCCGCCATCGCCATCCACTGGCAGGATCAAACACTAAGCTACGACACGCTGGGCCAACGCGCATCGCTTGCCGCGCACCATCTGATTCAGGCGGGCGTGCGGCCCGGGCATATCGTCGGCTTGTGCTTGCCGCGCGGCGCCGACCTGCTGGTGATGCAGGCGGCCATCGCGTTGGCCGGCGCGGCCTGGCTGCCCTTTGAAGCCGACACGCCGCCGGACCGCATGCTGGTGTGTTTGCAGGACGCTGGCGCGAATGGCCTGATCGCCAGCGCGGACGTGCGTCTGGATGGCATGGTCACCTGGACGCCGTGGGCGCTGGCCGTTCCCGTCCAGGGCGCACTGAACCGGCGCGCAGGGCTGCGGCCTGAACACCCCGCTTATGTGATCTACACCTCTGGCTCAACCGGCAAGCCCAAGGGCGTACCGATCACGCATGCCAGCATCTGCCATTTCCTGCGCAGCGAAAACGAAGTGTTGGGCGTGCGCCAGGACGACAAGGTCTATCAGGGCTTCTCGGTGGCGTTCGACATGTCGTTCGAGGAAATCTGGATCAGCTACCTGGTGGGTGCCAGCCTGTGGGTGGCGCCCAAGATGTTGACGACCGACCCCGAAGGGCTGCCCGACGCGCTGGTGCGCGAAGGCGTCACGGTGCTGCATGCGGTGCCTACGCTATTGGCTTTGTTCGCGCGCGACGTGCCCGGCTTGCGCATCGTGAACCTGGGCGGCGAAGTGTGCCCCGACTTTCTTGTGCCGCGCTGGGCCACGCCCGGCCGTCGCTTGTTCAACACGTACGGGCCGACTGAAACCACCGTGTCCGCCAGCGTGGCCGAGCTCATGCCGGGGCAAGCGGTGACGATCGGTGTGCCGCTGCCCAATTACGGCATGCTGGTGCGCGGTGATGACGGCGCGGTGCTGCCAGCGGGGCAGGTCGGCGAGCTGTGCATCACGGGCCCCGGCGTGGCCGACGGCTACCTGGGTCGGCCGGCGCTCACGGCGGAAAAATTCCTGGCCAATCCTCGGCCCAGCGGCAGTCATGACACGCGCATGTATCGCAGCGGCGATCTGGCGCGCATCGACGAGCACGGGCAGATCCATTGCCTTGGGCGCAGCGACGATCAGGTCAAGGTGCGCGGCTTTCGCGTCGAGCTTGGCGAGATCGAGGCGGCGCTGTATCGCCAACCCGGCGTGGGCGCCGCCGCCGTGGTGTTGCGCGATCTTGCCGGTATCGACCAATTGGTGGCGTTCGTAATGCCGGAAAGCGACGCGCGCCTGGATCCGCACGCCTTGCGCGCCGCCTTGTCACAAGAGCTGCCGGCGTACATGATTCCGGCCCGCTTTGAATTCGTGGCCGAGGTGCCGCGGCTGACATCGGGCAAGATCGACCGCAAGACGCTGCGGTCGCGCGAGCTGGGCAACGCGCAGCAACCGTCCACGGAAGACGACGAGCCCGTCACGGCGGGCGAGCGCGCGTTGTTCGATGCGCTGCGTCCGTTGTTTCCGGGGCAGCCGCTGCATCTGGCCAGCGACTTCTTCCGAGATCTGGGCGGCCATTCCCTGCTGGCCGCGCGGCTGGTTTCGTCGCTGCGCAAGCATCCGAATTTGTCAGCGCTGAGCATGCACGAGCTATATCAGCATGCTGGCGTGGGCGCGTTGGCCGCGCGCCTGGATGCGTTGATGGCAACGGCAACCGCAACCGCAACCGCAACCGCAACCGCAACCGCAACCGCGGCCTCTGCGTCCACTGTTACGGCAACCACCGCCGTGCACGCCGCGCAAGACGCCTCGCCCGCCCGCGCGCCGGAATGGCGCCGCTGGACGTGCGGCCTGGCGCAATTGGCCGCGCTGCCATTGTTGATCGGCGTGCGCATGCTGATCTGGCTGACGCCGTTTTTCACCTATCACTACCTGACCGGTGACGATGGCGATTCGGTCTGGCGTGCCGTTGCCTGGTCCATCGCCAGCTACCTGGCCTGCAACCTGCTGAGCTTTGCCGTGGCCGTCGCCTGTAAATGGGCGATTGTCGGCCGCCAGAAGCCGGGCCGCTATCCGTTGTATGGCTGGCGCTTTTATCGTTGGTGGCTGGTCGACCGCATTCTGGATATTCCGCCCGCGCACCTGCTGGCGGGCTCGCCGCTTCAAGTCTGGTATCTGCGGGCACTGGGCGCGCGCATCGGCCGCGACGCTGCCATCAGTCGGGTGTCGGTGCGTGCGCCAGACCTGCTGACGGTGGGCGATGGCGTCAGCATCGGCGCCGCCGTCAATCTTGAAAACTTCGCCGTGCGCGGCGGCATCTGGGAAGTCGGCCCGATCACGCTTGCCAACAACGCCTATGTCGGTTCGTATTCGGTGCTGCAAGGCGATGTCGAGATGGGCGAAGGCGCGCGGCTGGAAGGGCTGTCATCGCTGGTCGGCGGTACGCGCGTGCCCGCGGGGCAAACCTGGACGGGCGCGCCGGCGCGACATGACCCCCGCGCGCAGCCGTCCGATCTGCCGCCCCGGCCCGTGCGCGAAGGGCGCTGGCGCCGGCTGGACGTGCTGGCCTACGCGGCGGGCGGCACGCTGATCGCCGCGCTGTTCTTCATGCCGGTCTTTCCCAGCTTCGTGTTGATCGATTGGATCGACGCGCGCTGGCTCGACCTGATGGGCTCGCGCGCGTCGTGGCCCGTCGCATTCCTGTGCTATCTGCTGCTGGCGCTGCCGGCCAGCGCCTTGCTCTTGCTGTTGACCGTGCTGGCGTGCGCGGTGCTGCGCTGGTCTCTGCTGCCCAGACTGTCGGCCGGCCGCTGGCCGGTATATGGTCAGATCTATCTGCGCCGTTGGTTGACCAATCAGATCCAGGAGGCCAGCCTCAGCGTGCTGCACGGCCTGTATGCGTCCATCTATGCCGGGTCGTGGTACCGACTGCTGGGCGCGAAAGTAGGGCGCGGCACCGAGATTTCCACCGCGATGGGCATCGTGCCAGACATGCTGACCTTGGGGCGCGACAGCTTCATTGCCGACGGCGTGATGCTGGGCGACGAGGAAATCGACCAGGGCTGGATGCGCTTGCGCCCGACCGTCATCGGCAACCGCAGCTTTGTGGGCAACGGGGCGTACGTGCCGGATGGATCGGTGTTGCCCGATGACGTCCTGATCGGCGTGCAAAGCCGCGCGCCGGCCAATGCCGCGATGGCCAGCGGTCAGACATGGCTGGGCAACCCGCCGCTGGCGCTGCCCGCGCGCGAGCAGACGGCCGGCTTTCCCGCCCACTTGACCTTCCGGCCCAGCACCGGCCGCAAGGTGGCGCGCGGCGCGGTCGAAGGCATGCGCATGATCCTGCCGCTGGCGGTGGTGATCGCGGTGGGCTATCTGACCGTCATGCGCGTCATTCCCATCGCGGCGGTCGACGGGTTTATCGGCGCGTTCGACGAATTGATGCTGGCCGGCGTGCTGTACGGCGTGGGCACCTTCCTTTTCGTGGTGTTGCTCAAATGGGCGCTGATGGGCCGCTACCGGCCGCGCGCCGAGCCGATGTGGACGCCGTTTGTGTGGAAAAGCGAGGCGGTGACGAGCCTGTATGAATCCATCGCGGTGCCGAACTTCTTCAATTTCCTGCGCGCCACCCCGTGGTTGCCGCTGGCGCTGCGCTGCCTGGGGGCGCGCATCGGCAAGCGGGTGTTCATGGATACGACCGACGTCACCGAGTACGACTGCGTGTCGATCGGCGACGATGCGGTGCTGCACGCCGGGTCGGGGCCGCAGACCCATCTGTTCGAAGACCGGGTCATGAAAATCGGGCCGGTCGATATCGGCCCGGACGTGAACGTCGGCCCCCGCAGCACCATCCTGTACGGCACCCACGTGGAAGCGGGCGCCCGCCTGGGGCCACTGACGCTGGTGCTTAAGGGCGAGACGATTCCGGCGGGGCAGGCGTGGATGGGCAGTCCGGCCACACCGTGGACAGTCTGAGGGCGCCGGGCAGGGCGGGCGGCGGGGTGAGCCGGGTGGCGCGCGGGAGCGCCGGCATGGCCCGCCCCCGCAAACCGGCCATTTGCTACCAGGCCGCCTGCGCTATACTTTCAAGGTTTTGTTGCCGCGCACCATGCGCAGGCCATCTTCGCCCCGCAGGCCCCCAGCATGCCCTTGCCACCGCCCGATTACCCTCGCCAACCGCTGCACACGCGTTCCATACGCGTGCAGTCGTATGCGCGCGAGGACGGCAATTGGGACCTGGAAGCCGAGCTGATCGACGTCAAGGCGTACGATTTCCCCAAAAGCGACGGCAAGATGTTCAAGGCCGGGCAGCCCATCCACCATATGCACCTGCGCATCACCATCGACGAGGAATACTCGATCGTGGACGCGCAGGCTGTCTATGATGCGGCCCCTTATGGCGGTCATTGCATGGCCATCGAGGCGGCTTACACTGATTTGATCGGCATGAATCTGCTTAAGGGATTCCGCCGCCAGGTCAAGGAGCGGTTCGGGCACGTGGCGGGCTGTACGCACATGACCGAGCTGTCGCAGGTGCTTCCCACCGCGGCGGTCCAGACCATGGCCAACCGCCGGCGGCAGGAAACCAACCCGAACCGGCGTCCATTCCAACTGGACGGCTGTCATGCGCTAAGCACTGGCGGCCCGGTGGTGGCTGAGCACTATCCCAAGTGGTACACGGGGGGTAGCGCTGAGGCATCGGCCGATTCGTCCTCCGATTCACCTTCTCTTTCTCATACGTCCTGACAGGTAACACATGAAAATCCACGAGTATCAAGGCAAGGAACTGCTGAAGCAATTTGGCATCCCGGTGCCGCGCGGGATCCCCGCTCTTTCCGTCGACGAGGCCGTGGCTGCCGCTGAAAAGCTGGGTGGACCGGTCTGGGTCGTCAAGGCGCAAATCCACGCGGGCGGCCGCGGCAAGGGCGGTGGCGTCAAGCTGGCGCGCTCGCTGGAAGACGTGCGCAAGCTGGCCTCGGAAATCCTGGGCATGCAGCTGATCACGCACCAGACCGGCCCGGAAGGCCAGAAGGTCCGTCGCCTGTACATCGAAGACGGCGCCGACATTCAAAAGGAATACTACGTGTCGCTGGTCACTGACCGCGCCACGCAAAAGGTTGCCTTCATCGCTTCCAGCGAAGGCGGCATGGACATCGAGGAAGTGGCTCATTCCACTCCCGAGAAGATCATCACCGAATACATCGACCCGCTGACCGGCCTGTCGGCCGAGCAAGCCACCAAGATCGCCAACGCGATCGGCCTGCCCGCCGACTCCACCGCCCAAGCCGTGGACGTGTTCCAGAAGCTGTATCAGTGCTACATGGAAACCGACGCGTCGCTGGTTGAAATCAACCCGCTGAACCGCGACGGCAAGGGCAACATCATCGCCCTGGACGCCAAGTTCAACTTCGACTCCAACGCCCTGTTCCGCCACCCGGAAATCGTCGCCTACCGCGACCTGGACGAAGAAGACCCCGCTGAAATCGAAGCCAGCAAGTTCGACCTGGCCTACATCCAGCTCGACGGCAACATCGGCTGCCTGGTGAACGGCGCCGGTCTGGCCATGGCCACGATGGACACCATCAAGCTGTTCGGCGGCGAGCCGGCCAACTTCCTGGACGTCGGCGGCGGCGCAACGGCCGAGAAGGTCACCGAAGCGTTCAAGATCATGCTCGCGAACAAGAGCGTGAAGGCCATTCTGGTCAACATCTTTGGCGGCATCATGCGCTGCGACGTCATCGCCGAAGGCGTGATCGCGGCTTGCAAGGCCGTCAACCTGAACGTGCCGCTGGTCGTGCGCATGAAGGGCACCAACGAAGAACTCGGCAAGAAGATGCTGGCCGACTCCGGCCTGCCGATCATCAGCGCCGACACGATGGCCGAAGCGGCCACCCGCGTCGTAGCCGCCGTCAAGTAAATATGCCCCCTCGCCGCGCCCCTTCGTGGCTTGCTGCCCCCCATGGGGGAGCTTTCCACCTTGGGACGGCCCGGCGGTAAAAGAAATTGCCAAGGATTCACAAATGTCGATTCTGATTAACAAGGACACCAAAGTCATCACCCAGGGCATCACGGGCAAGACGGGCCAGTTCCACACCCGTATGTGCCGTGAGTATGCCAATGGCAAAGCCGCCTTCGTGGCCGGCGTGAACCCCAAGAAAGCGGGTGAAGACTTTGAAGGCGTGCCGATCTTCGCTTCCGTCAAGGAAGCCAAGGCCGACACCGGCGCAACCGTGTCCGTCATCTACGTGCCGCCCGCCGGCGCCGCTGCCGCCATCTGGGAAGCCGTCGAAGCTGAACTGGATCTGGTGATCTGCATCACCGAAGGCATCCCGGTCCGTGACATGCTGGAAGTCAAGAACCGCATGAAGGCCAAGGGCAGCAAGACGCTGCTGCTGGGCCCGAACTGCCCCGGCCTGATCACGCCGGACGAAATCAAGATCGGCATCATGCCCGGTCACATCCACCGCAAGGGTCGCATCGGCATCGTCAGCCGTTCGGGCACCTTGACGTACGAAGCCGTGGCGCAAGTCACCGAACTGGGCCTGGGCCAATCCAGCGCCGTCGGTATCGGTGGCGACCCCATCAACGGCCTGAAGCACGTCGACGTCCTGAAGATGTTCAATGACGATCCCGACACCGACGCCGTCATCATGATCGGCGAAATCGGCGGTCCGGACGAAGTCAACGCCGCTGAATGGGCGAAGGACAACATGAAGAAGCCGGTCGTCGGCTTCATCGCTGGTGTCACCGCTCCTCCTGGAAAGCGCATGGGCCACGCTGGTGCCCTGATCTCCGGTGGCGCCGACACGGCCGACGCCAAGCTGGAAGTCATGGAAGCCTGCGGCATCCGCACCACGCGCAACCCCTCCGAAATGGGCAAGCTGCTCAAGTCGGTGCTGTAAGTCTTACAGCATTGCGTTTAAGAAAGCCCGCTTCGGCGGGCTTTTTTTTGTCCGTTCGGCACGTGTCCGGATCGAAATTTCTGTGGTTTTACTAGGGTAATCCCGTGTCCAAACTGCGTTCGTCCAAACATACGGAAAGCTGAACGAAACTATAATGAAAGAAATTTCGCACGTACCCAGCAAGAATGCCGTCGGGCTCGCACCAAGACGGTCAGTACGGCTTTTGGTTTTTTTCATCCATTAATTTGGTTCGTCCTAGGGGGATCAACACCTAGGAAAGAGAGGCATGGAACTCAGTTCAGCGGCATTCTGGATAGCGCTGCTCCAGATCATTTGGGTCAATATTCTGCTATCGGGCGACAACGCCGTGGTTATTGCGCTGGCGGCGCGCTCGCTGCCTCCGGCGCAGCAAAAGAAAGCGATCACGATCGGCTCGGCCGCCGCGATCATCATGCGTATCGTGCTGACCCTGGTGGCGGCCAAGTTGCTGTTGTTGCCGTACCTGAAGCTGATCGGCGCGTTGCTGCTGGTCTACATCGGCGTGACGCTGTTGTTGCCGGAAGGCGAAGACGACGGCGCGGGCAAGACGCAAGGTAATCTGCTGACCGCCATCCGCACGATCATGATTGCCGACTTGGTCATGAGCCTGGACAACGTGGTGGCCGTCGCTGCCGCGGCGATGGGCGACACGACCTTGCTGGTGTTGGGCCTGGCCATCAGCATCCCCTTGGTCATCTTCGGCAGCACGTTGCTTTTGAAGGTTATCGAGCGCTTCCCGATCATCGTCTGGGTGGGTGCGGCGTTGCTGGGCTTTATCGCCGGCGAATTGTTGGTGGGTGATCCCGCCTTGCAAGAGCCGGTGGCGCGTATCGACGCGGCCCTGGGCGTATCGCATCACAGTTTCGAACTGATGACGGGTGCATTGGGCGCGATTCTGGTGCTGGCAATTGGTAAAGTTTTGCTGATGCGCCAGAAAGCTGAATGAAAGCTGAATTACAATAATTAGTTGTTTGAATGATCTCGCCGCGCAGCGCGCGGCGAGGTGGCCGGCTCGGGACCGGCCTTTCTTTTCATAAATGCCTTCGGGGGTTCATAGTGCTTGAGTTTTTCCAGACGCTGAGTTGGGCAGCGGTATTCCAGATCATCCTCATCGACATCCTGCTCGGCGGCGACAACGCGGTGGTTATCGCGCTGGCGTGCCGCAACCTTGCGCCCAAGCAGCGCATGCAGGGCATTCTTTGGGGCACCGCGGGCGCCATCATCCTGCGTGTCGTGCTGATTGCTTTCGCATTGACGCTTCTGTCGATTCCTTTCCTGAAGGTCGTTGGCGGTCTGCTGCTGGTCTGGATCGGCGTCAAGCTCTTGATCCCTGAAGACGATGCCCATGGCAACGTGAAGGGCGGAACGTCCATCGCCGCCGCCATCAAGACCATCATCATTGCCGACTTCGTGATGAGCCTGGACAACGTGATCGCCATCGCCGGCGCGGCCCAGAACGCCCACGCCGACCACCAGATCGGCCTGGTCGCCTTCGGCCTGATCGTCAGCGTGCCGATCATCATCTGGGGCAGCACCCTGGTCCTGAAGCTGATCGACAAGTATCCCTTGGTGGTTACGTTTGGCGCCGCGCTCCTGGGCTGGATCGCCGGTGGCATGCTGATTACCGATGTGGTTGTCGAACGTCAATTCGGTGTTCAGCCGACTACGGTTAAAATCGCTGCAGAAATTATCGGCGCCTTGCTCGTTGTTGTCCTTGGACGGTGGCTGGCAAGCCGCAAAACCGCTTCCAAGGAATCAGCACATGAGTCTGCGTAGATCCGTCGATCCCCAGCAATCCGAATCGGGCCTGAGCCTCCTTCAGGGCCTTTTCGTGCTGGCCATCCTCGGGGTAGTCGCGACGGTCATCGTCTCCAATTTCGTTTGATGACCGCACGTGTCTCTTCCGCAACGCCTGGTCATCGCGACCCGCGCCAGCCGGCTTGCCCTGTGGCAAGCCGAGCATGTGCGCGACCGGCTGCGCACGCTGTACCCGGCGTGCGCGGTTGAGCTTCTTACCCTGACAACCCGAGGCGACCAGATCCTGGACCGTACCCTGTCCAAGGTCGGTGGCAAGGGTCTTTTCGTCAAGGAACTTGAAAACGCGTTGCTCGACGGGCGCGCCGATCTTGCCGTGCACTCGTTGAAAGACGTGCCGGTGGATCTGCAAGCCCCGTTCGAGCTTTGCGCCATTCTTGATCGCGCGGACCCGCGCGATGCCTTCGTATCGAATCGCTACGCCTGTCTGGCAGATCTGCCGGCGGGCGCGGTCGTGGGTACGTCAAGCTTGCGGCGCGAATCGCAGATTCGTGCGCGCTTTCCTGAACTGGTGGTCAAACCGCTGCGCGGCAACCTCGACACGCGTCTGGGCAAGCTGGACAAGGGCGAGTACGACGCCATCGTGCTGGCCGCCGCGGGGTTGGAACGCCTGGGTCTTCAGGCGCGCATCCGCAGCCTGCTGGACCCGGCCGACAGCCTGCCGGCCGCCGGGCAGGGCGCCTTGGGCATCGAAATCCGTAACGACCGCGACGACATGCGCGCGTGGCTCGCGCCGTTGATCAGCGCGGCCACCACGTCATGCGTGCAGGCCGAGCGTGCGGTGTCCCGCAGGCTGGGCGGTTCCTGCCAGGTGCCGCTGGCAGCGTTTGCCCAAATCTCTGGCGACACCTTGTCATTGCGCGCCTTGGTGGCCTCGCCGGATGGCGTACGCATGGTCCACACCACCCGCAGCGGCCCGGTGGCCGATGCCGAAGCCCTGGGTGAAGCCGCCGCACAAGAGCTGCTGGATGCCGGCGCCGCCGCTATCCTCCAGGAACTGCTGCAAGCCGAGCCCCGGCCGGACTGATGTCCACCCCCGCCCGAGTCGCCGTCCTGACGCGGCCCGAAGGGCGCAACGAGGCGCTGGCCGGCCGTCTGACCGACGCCGGCTGGTCCGCCTGCATTCTGCCAGCACTGGAAATCCACCCGCTTGATGTCCCGGCCGCGCAATTGCCGCGTCCGGACGACTTCGACATGGTCGTGTTCGTCAGCGGCAACGCGGCCAAGCAGTACTTGCGCCAACTTGCTGCCGCGCACGGTCCGCGCCCCTGGCCCGCCGGGGTGATTGCCGCCACGGTGGGCCCGGCCAGCGCCCAAGCGCTGCGCGAGTCCCCCGCGTTTGGCGCGAATACAACAGTTCTGCACCCTGGCGACGAGGCTGCCAGCCACGATTCCGAAGCCTTGTGGGCCGTGTTATGCGGCTTGCCTGCCTTGCCGGCGCGCGTGCTGCTCGTGCGTGGCACGCAGGGCAGGGACTGGCTGGGCGACAAGTTGCAGGCCCATGGTGCAGCCGTGACGCGCTACGCCGCCTATCTGCGGCGGCCCGCCGTCTGGGACGCCTCGGCGCTGGCGCGATTGCGCGGCTTGGCCGAGGCGGGCGTATCGGCTACCTGGCTTATCACCAGCGGCGAAGGGGCCGACGCCGTGCGCGCAAATCTGGACGCCGCGGGCCTGGCCGCGTGGTGGCGGCAGTGCCAGTTTGTGTTGACGCATCCAACGCTGACGCGGCGCGTGCCGCCGGCCTGTCATGGCGCCGACGGGCCAGCAATGGTAAAAATCTGCTTGCCCAACGACGAGTCGATATTCCAGGCTTTTGTTGCTGCTTGATTCGTTGCATCGGACTGACACCGAATACAATCGCGTCATGACAGACAAGACTCCCGCTACCGATCCGGTCGTTCACACGGCCGCCCCGGGCGCAAGCGCGCCCGCATCGGCCCCGGCCGATCCCGTCAAGGCCCGTCCGGCCAAGCGCGGCAACGGCCCCTTGGTCACCGCCCTGATAATCGTCATCCTGCTTGCCGTGGGCTTGGGTTACGCGTTGTGGAAGCAACGCACCCAATTTGTGTCCGCCGGCCGCGAGGTTGCCACGCGCATCGACACGCTGACCGCCGACGTGGCGCAGGCGCGCAAGGACACGCGCGAGGCCCTGGCGCTGGCGCAAGCGCAAGCCGGCCGCGTGGGCGAGCTTGAAGACACCGTCCGCGAAACCCAAAGCCAGTACAACGCGCTGCAACAGGCCTGGCAAAACTTCAACGACAGCGCCAGCGACGAACTGCTGGCCAACGACGTCGAACGCCTGTTGACCATCGGCAACCAGCAGTTGCGCCTGGCCGGCAACGTGTCCAACGCCATCGTTGCGCTGGAAACCGCGCAGGCCCGTCTGGCACGCGCCGACCGTCCGCGCTTCTCAAGCCTTCAGCAAGCCATCAACGGCGACCTGGATCGCCTGCGCGCCGTCTCCACCGTGGACATTCCCGCGCAATCGGCGCGCATCGAACGCCTGGTGGCGCTGGTCAACAAGGCGCCGCTGCTGGTGCCCGATTCCGCCGCGCCGGGCATGGTTGCCACGGGCGATGCCCAACCCGCCGCCGCGCCCGCGCCGACGATCGATCCGCAGGCCGGCTTGCCCGCCGACGCGCCCTGGTGGCAGCGTTGGCGAGCCGAAGTCGCGTCGTGGCCCGGCCGTGCAGGTTCGGCCCTGGCGCACGAGCTTGGCGGCCTGATCACCATTCAGCGCGTTGACGAACCCGCCGCCTTGCTGCTGTCGCCCGAGCAAGCCGACCAGGTGCGCGGCACGCTGCGCCAGCGCCTGTTGACCGTGCAGTTGGCCATGCTGATGCGTCAGCCCGCCGTCTGGAAGAGCGAGCTCGACAACGTCGGCGTCACCCTGTCCAAGTACTTCGATTCCCGTTCGCCCGATACGGTCGCCGCGCAAACGTTGGCGCGTGAACTGGCCCAGACGGACATCGCCGTGCGCATGCCGGACGTGGCCGACAGCCTGAATGCCGTGGCCGCCTTGCGCGCCGCGGGCTTCAAGAACAGCGGGCAGGATTGAGCCTTATGCGTACCTGGTTCTGGACACTGCTGCTCGCCGTCATCGCCGTCGCCCTGGCGGTGGTGCTGCGCTCGCATTCCGGCAACGTGCTGTTGCTGGTCTGGCCGTGGCGCATTGGGATGTCGCTGACGTTGGCCGTGCTGCTGATCGTGGCCGCCTTCATCGTGCTTTATGTGGGTTTGCGTTTGCTGGCATGGCTGCTTGCCATTCCGGATCGCGTTCGCGTGTGGCGCGGCAAGCGCGCACAGGCGCGTGACCACGAATTGCTGGAACGCGGCTGGATCGGCCTGCTTGAGGGCCGCTACGCAGTCGCCGAGAAGGACCTGACCAAGCTGCTGGACCAAACCAAGGTGCAAACGCGCCGGGTGCTGGCGGCCTTGTCCGCGGCGCGCGCCGCGCATGGCCTGGGCGAATTCGACCGGCGCGACCGCCTGCTTGCCACCGCGCAAGAACAGGCCGGCACCGACCCTGGGCTGACGGAAGCCACGGCAACCGTGTCGGCCGACATGCTGCTGGACCAGGGCCGCCCCGAGCGCGCGCTGGCGGTACTGGCGCCGTTGGCTGACGGCGGCGCGCGCCATCTGCACACGATGCGCCTGCTGCTGCGCGCGCACACCGCGTTGCATCACCAGGAGCAGGTTTTCACGCTTGCGCGTGGGCTGGTGCGTCGTAATGCCCTGGCCCGTGCCGAGGCCGACGTGTTGATCGATACGTCCGGCGCCGCACGCCTGCGCGCGGCCGCCCACAGCGACGCGTGGCGCGCCATCTGGAAAGATCTGAAGGCCGAAGAGCGCCTGCTGCCCGATATCGCGCTGGCTGGCGCCGCCGCCTTCGACGCGGCCGGCGAGCCCAACGAAGCGGCGCGCGTGCTGGAAGCGGCCATCGCCGTGAAGTTCAACCCCGCACTGGTGGCCGCCTACGCCCGCTGCGACGCCGAACAGGTGTCGCGCCGTCTGGCCAAGGCGGAGACCTGGTTGCAGCAACGCCCGACCGATCCCGATCTGCTGACCGCGCTGGGCATGCTGTGCCTGAACGGCCAGTTGTGGGGCCAGGCCGAGCGATACCTGTTGCGCAGCCTCAGCCGCCGCAGCGATGCGCAAACACATGCGTTGCTGGGCAGCCTTTACGACCGACTGGATAGGCCCGCCGATGCCGTGCGCCACTGGCGCCTGGCCACGGCGGCCAGCATGGCGCTGCCGGTGCTGGCGGCCGACGCGGCCTTGCCCGCGGCGGACACCGGATCGGACCCGTACCGCGTGGATGCCGAAGGCGGCTATGCGGTGGGCTTGTCGGACACGGACGGCGATGCCGATGTGGGCGGCGACTACCCGTCGTTGCCACCCGCGGTAGCGGCCTCGGCCTCTGACTACGTGCTGGACCCGGACGCCCGCGTCAGCCGTGACCAGCGCGACCGCGCGCTGGCGCCCGAAGACGCGCCGCTGGCCGGCGGCACGTCGGATATCGACGAGTACTTCGACAGCGCCCCGATTCCGGCGGCGGCTTTCGATGAACCCGTGCCTACGTATTCGCCGGCGCCCGCCGCCCCCGCCAAGCCCACGCCCGCGCCGGCGTCGGCGCCGGTGCCGACGACCAAGCCGCCGTTCAAGGACGACGGCTCGCTTTGAACATTTCTTCAGACAAACAACAAGGTTGAATCATGAGTCTTGATCGCGTCTCCCCTGGCAAGAAGCTGCCGGAAGACTTCAACGTCATCATCGAAATCCCCATGAACGCCGACCCGGTCAAGTACGAGGTCGACAAGGACACGGGCGCGATTTTCGTTGACCGCTTCATGCTGACCGCCATGCACTACCCGTGCAACTACGGCTACATCCCGCAAACCCTGTCGGACGACGGCGACCCCGCCGACGTGCTGGTCCTGACCCCGTTCCCGATCCAGATCGGCGCCGTCGTGCGCTGCCGCGCCATCGGCGTGCTGGAAATGGACGACGAGTCGGGCGGCGACGCCAAGCTGTTGGCCGTGCCGATTGAAAAGCTGTACCCCCCGTACCGCAACATCAAGTCGTACGAAGACCTGCCGACCGAAGACGTCGCGCGCATCCAGCACTTTTTCGAGCACTACAAAGATCTCGAAAAGGGCAAGTGGGTCAAGGTCAAGGGTTGGAAGGGTGTGGACGCCGCTCACGAAGAAATCGTGAACAGCGTCGAACGCTACAACAAGGCCTGATCAGGCTTTGGTCCGCGCCGGTGTTGCACCGGCGGGGGCCTTGATGCGGCGCGGCCGCGACGGCATGATGCCGATCGCCGCCGCGCCGTTGCTTTGTGGGGCTTGCAGGTTCTGGGACACTTCGGCCGCCGCCACTTGGATGCGCGCCTGCAAGACCTCAAGGCGCGATGCCGACGTGTTTGCCTGGGCGGCAATGAAGACCAGGCTGCCCACCACCTTTTGCTCGGGGCTGAAGATCGCCGCGCCGATCCCCATCAAGCCGGGGTCGACCTCGCCATGCGACACGCATACGCCCGCCGTGCGCAGCCGTTTCAGGTTGGCGCGAAATTCGTCCCAGTCTTCACCCAGGCCCGCCTCGCGGATTTCGGCCGCGTGCCACAGCATCAGGTTGCGCAACTGGTAGGGCGGCAGGTTCGCCAGGATGGGCTTGGCCGTCGCGCCCCGGAACATCGGGAACGGCCTGCCGCGCGCATAGCTCGATTCGATCGAGTTGTCGGTCCAGTAGCGGTCCACGCACATGACCTTGTCGCCGTAGTAGCTGCACAACATCAGGTTGGCGTGCAGTTCGTCGCCCGTGGCGCGCATGACGTCGCGCGCCGCGCGCATCAGCGGGTCGTGCTGGCGCAGATGGCGGTCCAGTTCGATGATGCGCGAGCCCAGCACGTACGCCCCGCCCGCGGTGGGCGCCAGCAGCCCGCTTTCCGTCAGCGATTTCAGGTAGCGATACGCGGTGGCGCGCGAGCAATCCAGATGGGCCATGACGTCCTCCTGGAACGCGGCGGTGGTGTCGTCGCGAAAAAGGTCAAGGATGGACAGCATGCGGTCGGGAGTGCTCATTGCGTGGGGACGTGCCTAGTGAATGTGGAAGCCGCCGTTGACGTCGACCACGATGCCGGTTGAATAAGAGGACAGGTCCGAGGCCAGGAACAGAATGGCTTGGGCAACCTCGGCGGGCGAGCCGAAACGTTGCAGCGGAATGCCCTGTTTGAGTTCTTGTTCCCAATTTTCGCCGAATTTTCCCAGCGTCATGTCCGTTTCGATAATGCCGGGGGCCACGCAATTGGCGCGTACGCCGCGTGGGCCCAGTTCGCGCGCCAGCGCCTTGGTGAAACTGATGACGCCGCCTTTGGACGCCGCGTAATGCGAGCCGCCCAGCAGGCCGCCGCCGCGCAGGGCGGCGGTGGACCCCAAGTTGACGATGGCCGGTTGCCGCGTGCTTTCCAGCAACGCGGGCAGGGCGGCGTGCGTGACGTTGTAGGTGCCCGTCAGGTTGACGTCGACCATGCGCCGGAATTCGTCTTCGGGCAGATCCCAGATTCGCGTGGCGGCCACGATGCCGGCGTTGTTGACCAGCACGTCGAGGCCGCCCAGCGCCTGTACGGCGCGCGCCAGCGCGGCCTCGCACGAGGCGCCGCGCGACACGTCGCAATGCAGGTTGACGCGGCCGTCCACCAGGGCGCCCGGGCCGTCTTCGGGATAGGCGTGGTCCAGCACCGCGACGCTGGCGCCCTGCGCCAGGAAGAGCTCGACAACGGCCGCGCCGATGCCACGGGGGTTGGCGCCCCCCGTGATCACGGCGCGCTTGCCGGCCAACAGCGACTGCGCGCCGTCCATCACGACTTCACCAGCGAGCAGCCGCCGTCCTTGAGCGGGCGGAACGCCTGTTCGGCCGGAATCTTGCGCACCAGGTTGTAGTAGTCCCAATCGCGCTTGGACTCCGACGGTTTCTTGACCTGGAACAGATACAGGTCGCGCATGACGCGGCCGTCCTCGCGGATGCGGCCGTTTTCCGTCATGAAGTCGTTGATGGGCGTCTCGTGCATCTTTTTCAGCACGGGTTCGGATGCGTCTGTGCCGGCGGCCTTGACGGCATTCAGGTAGTGCATCGTGGCGCTGTAGTTGCTGGCTTGCACCATCGACGGCATGCGGCCCGTGCGCTTGAAATAGCGTTCGGACCATTGGCGCGCCTTGTCATCCTGGTCCCAATAGAACGGTTCGACCAGGTTCAGCCCTTGCGCGTATTCCAGCCCCACGCTGCGCACATCGACGATGCTCATGAACAGTGCGGCCACTCGCTGCTTGCTGCCCATGATGCCGAATTCAAAGGCCTGCTTGATGCTGTTGATGGTGTCGCCGCTGCCGTTGGCCAGGCCGATGACCTGCGCCTTTGACGCTTGCGCTTGCAACAGGAAAGACGAAAAGTCCGAGCTGGCGATGGGATGGCGCACGCTGCCCACCACCTGGCCGCCCTTGGCCTTGACGACCGCCATGGCGTCGCGTTCCAGCGAGTGGCCGAACGCGTAGTCGGAAGTAATGAAAAACCAGCTTTTGCCGCCGTCCTCGATCACGCCGTTGGCCACGCCGGTGGCGTAGGCGTAGGTGTCGTAGGTCCAGTGCATGCCGTTGGGCGAACACGCCTTGCCCGTCAGGTCCGCCGACCCCGCGCTGGTGAAGATGACCACGCGCTTCATTTGGCGGGTCAGGTCCTGCACGGCCAGCGCGATGGCCGAGTTGGGCACGTCCAGGATCAGGTCCACCTTGTCGTTCTCGTACCAGCGGCGCGCCACCGACACCCCGATGTCCACCTTGTTCTGGTGGTCGGCCGAAATCACTTCGATGGGCTTGCCCAGCACGTTGCCGCCGAAATCCTCGACGGCCATCTTTACGGCTTCCACGCCGAACTTGCCGGACAGGTCCGCCATCATGCCGGACTGATCGCCCAGCACGCCGATCTTCACGACGTCGTCCGATACCTGCGCCATGGCGGGAATGGAAAGGGCGCCCAGCACGCAGGCGGCAAGGCTGTTCTTGATACGGGTCTTCATGGGGTGTCTCCTTGGGGGCTTGTTCTTTTGCGCGCCGCCCTGTGCCGGGCGGTCATGCGGGGTCGTGCGGGTTGAAAAAGCCGGGGCTTACTCCAGCGTCTGGCCGGCGTAGGCGTCGATGAACAGATTGGGCTTTAAGAAAAAGCTGAGGACGAGCGCGCCGTTAGGGGCGCGCGCAATGTGCTGGTTGCCGCGTGGCCGCCACACGTAGTCACCCGCGCAGACCTCGCCTTCGGCGTCCACGATGGAACCTTCCAGCACATAGGTCTGTTCGACTTCCACGTGTTCGTGCAGCGGCAGTTCGGTGCCGGGCTGCCAGCGGAACAGGGCGGTCAGCAAGCCGGTTTCCTTGTCCTGCATCAACACCTTCATGTCGATGCCTTCCACTTGCGTGGGTTTCCAGGGCAGGTCGGCCACTTTCAAAAAGCGCGACGCCAGGGGCGGCAGCGCATTCGCGGCGGGGCAGCCGGGGGTTTCGAGGGCCATGATTGTCTCCTAGCCAGAACTCGTTATCGAAGATAAAGCAAAAATCTTGTTATTGAGTGTTCAAAAATAGTCGCGTATATTGAGATTCATGTCAACCGTGTTTTGTACGAAGAAGCAGGGGCGACACAGGCCGGACCTAGAGATCCGATGCCTATAAAACAAGGAGACAAGCTTGAAACACGACTATCTGGACCAGACGTTCGGTCTGGCGGGGCGCGTCGCGCTGGTGACGGGCGCGGCAAGGGGCCTGGGCTACGCCATCGCTGAAGCGCTGGGCCGCGCGGGGGCGCGGGTGGTGGTCAACGACCTGTCGCAAGCCGCCTGCGACGCCGCGGCCGCCAAGCTGGCCGCGCTGGGAATCGACGCTCATGGCGTGGCCTTTGACGTGGCCGACGCGAGCGCCGTGACCGACGCCGTGGCGCGTCTGGATGACGCGGGCCTGTCCATCGACGTATTGGTCAGCAATGCCGGCAACCAGAATCGCAAGCCCGTTGTCGAGATGACGCCGGCCGAGTGGCAGGCCTTACAGAACGTGCACGTGAACGGCGCGTTTCATTGCGCGCGCGCCGTGCTGCCGGGCATGGGCAAGCGCGGCTTCGGCCGCATCGTGCTGATGTCATCGGTGGCGGGGCAGGCGACCATGCCCAACATTGCCGCCTACGCCACCGCCAAGGGCGCCATCGCCGCCTTCACGCGCGCGCTGGCGGTGGAATACGGCGCCAGCGGCGTCACGTGCAATGCGCTGGCCCCTGGCTTTGTGCGCACCGATTTCACGCAGGGCCTGCAAGACAACCCCGACTTCCAAACCTTCCTGTCGGCCTCGGTGCCGGTGGGCCGCTGGGCCACGCCGCAAGACGTTGCGCCTGCCGTGGTGTACCTGGCCTCGAAGGCCGCCTCGTTCGTCAACGGGCATGTCCTGGCGATCGACGGCGGCCTGTTGGCCCGCATGTAAGAGGCCCACCATGACGACGCCAAGCACCCCGGCGGTTCTGTCCGCACAGGGGCTGGTCAAGCGCTTCGGCGGCTTCAATGCCGTCGATGGCGTGACCCTTGCCCTGCACGAAGGCTCCATCCACGCCTTGATCGGGCCCAATGGCGCCGGCAAGACCACCTGCTTCAATCTGCTGACCAAGTTTTTGACGCCCGACGCGGGCGTCATCCATTACCGTGGGCGCGACATCACGGCGCTGGCACCCGAGCAGATTGCCCGGCTGGGCATCGTGCGGTCGTTCCAGATTTCGGCCGTGTTCCTGGGCCTGACCGTGTTGCAGAACATGCGTGTGGCCTTGATGCGCCAGCATGGCGACGGCATGCGCTTCTGGCGCAGCCGCCGTAGCGTTGACCGCCTGAACGAACGCGCCATGGAGCTGCTGGACGCGGTGGGCCTGGCCAATCTGGCGGACACGACTGCGGCCATGCTGCCCTATGGCCGCAAGCGCGCGCTGGAAATCGCGATGACGCTGGCGCTGGACCCCGACATCATGTTGCTGGACGAACCCATGGCGGGGCTGGGCCAGGAAGACGTGGCCCGCATCGCCGCATTGATCCGGCGCGTGGCGGTGAACCGCAGCATCCTGATGGTCGAACACAACCTGTCCGTGGTGGCGGACCTGTCCGACACCATCACCGTGCTGGCACGCGGCGCGGTGCTGGCGCAAGGCGATTACGCCGCCGTGTCGCGCGATGAACGCGTCATCACCGCGTACATGGGCTCGGACGAGGAGGCGCACTGACATGCTGGCCATCAACGACCTTAACGCCTGGTACGGGGAATCCCACGTGCTGCACGGCGTGAACATCGACGTTCAGCGTGGCGAACTTGTCACCATCCTGGGCCGCAACGGCGCGGGCAAGACCACGACGCTGCGCGCCATCATGGGCATTCTGGACAAGCGGCGCGGTTCCATCCGCTTGAACGGGCAGGAAACGGTGAGCATGGCGCCGCACCGCATCCCGCGCCTGGGCGTGGTGTATTGCCCCGAAGAGCGGGCGGTGTTCCGCAGCTTGAGCGTCACCGAAAACCTGCTGCTGCCGCCGCGCCTGGCCGACGGCGGCATGTCGCTGGACGAAATCTACACGCTGTTTCCCAACCTGCGCGAACGCAGCGCCAGTTCCGGCGGCAACCTGTCGGGCGGCGAGCAGCAGATGCTGGCCATCGCGCGCATCTTGCGCACCGGTGCGCAGCTGATCCTGCTGGACGAGCCCACCGAAGGCCTGGCGCCCGTCATCGTGCAGCAGATCGGACACGCCATCCGCACGCTGAAAGAACGCGGCTTCACCATCGTGCTGGTCGAGCAGAACTTCCGCTTTGCGACCAAGGTGGCCGACCGCCACTACGTCATGGAGCACGGTTGCGTGGTCGATCAGTTGTCGGCGGACGAGGCGCGCCGCGATCCTGCCCGGATCGCACGCCGCCTGGGCGTCTGAAAGGAGAATCCCTGTGTTCGAAATTTTCGGTGTGCCGTCCACGGCGCTGTTCGGCCAGCTGTTGCTGGGCCTGATCAACGGGTCTTTCTACGCCTTGCTCTCGATCGGGCTGGCGGTGATTTTCGGCCTGTTGAACATCATCAACTTTGCCCATGGCGCGCAGTACACGGCCGGTGCGTTCCTGGCCTGGATGCTGCTCAATTACCTGGGCGTGAACTACTGGGCCGCGCTGGTGCTGGTGCCGCTCATCATGGCGGTGTTTGCCGTGGCGGTCGAGCGCCTGCTGATATCCCGCACCTATCGCATGGACCACCTGTACGGGCTGCTGCTCACGTTCGGCATCGCGCTGCTGATCGAAGGCGGGCTGCGCCAGGCCTATGGCGTGTCGGGGCTGCCGTACACCATCCCAAAGGCCTTGTCCGGCGGTGTGAACCTGGGCTTCATGTTCCTGCCGTGGTATCGCGGTTGGGCGGTGGCCGTGTCGCTGGTGCTGTGCCTGGCGGTCTGGGTACTGATCGAGAAAACGCGCGTGGGCGCCATGCTGCGCGCCGCAACCGAGAACCCGACCATCGTGCGTTCCTTCGGCATCAACGTGCCGTTGTTGATCACGCTGACGTACGCGCTGGGCGTGGCGCTGGCATCGGTGGCGGGCGTGATCGCCGCGCCCATCTATCAGGTCAGCCCGATGATGGGATCGAACCTGGTCGTCGTGGTGTTCGCGGTGGTGGTGATTGGTGGCATGGGGTCCATCATGGGCGCCATCATCAGCGGTTTCGGGCTGGGCATCATCGAAGGGCTGACCAAAGTGTTCTACCCCGAGGCCGCCAACCTGGCGATCTTCATCATCATGGTGCTGGTGCTGCTGTGCAAGCCGGCCGGGCTGTTCGGCAAGCCCTTGCAGGTTCAGAACGTGCTGGCGGCCGAAGCGACGCGCCAGCCCGTGCAACTGAGCCGGCGCGCGATGCGGATATCCATGGCGGTGCTGGCCGTGGTGGCGCTGGCGGCGCCGTGGTTTGTCTATCCCACATTCCTGATGAAGGTGCTGTGCTTTGCGCTGTTCGCGGCGGCGTTCAACCTGCTGGTGGGCTATGTGGGCCTGCTGTCCTTCGGTCACGCGGCCTTCTTCGGCGCGGCGGCCTATGCAACCGGCATCGTCATGAAGGTGCTGGGCGCCACGCCCGAACTCGGGTTGTTGGCGGGCGTGGTCACGGGCGGGTTGCTGGGGCTGCTGTTCGGCGCCATCGCCATCCGGCGCCAGGGCATCTACTTCGCGATGATTACGTTGGCGCTGTCGCAGCTGGTCTACTTCATTGCGGTGCAGGCAGGCTTCACGGGAGGCGAGGATGGACTGCAAAGCGTGCCGCGCGGCAAGCTCTTCGGAATTTTCGACCTGCAAAACGTGATGCCCATGTATTACTTCACGCTGGCCGTGTTCGCGCTGGGCTACGCCTTCGTGCTGCGCGTGCTCAATTCCCCCTTTGGCGAAGTGATCCGATCGGTGCGCGACAACGAGCAGCGCGCCCGCTCATTAGGCTATTCCACGTCGCGCTACAAGCTGCTGGCCTTCACGCTGTCGGCCTCGGTGGCCGGGCTGGCGGGCGGCTTGAAGGTGTTGGTGTTCGGCGTGGCCTCGTTGACGGATGTGCATTGGCACGCCAACGGTGAAGTTGTGCTGATGGCGCTGCTGGGCGGTATCGGCACCGTGTTCGGTCCGCTGGCCGGGGCCTTCACGTTTGTGTCCCTGCAAAACTACCTGGCGCCGCTGGGCTCGTGGGTGCTGATCGTGCAAGGGGCCATCTTTGTCTTGTGCGTGTTGCTGTTGCGAGACGGCATCATGGGATTGGTTGCGCGCGCCTGGCTGGCAGCGACGCGTTCGAAGAAGGAGTCCTGATGTTTCTGCATGTGGTGATGTTGCAACTGTCGTCCGCCGCCGATGCCCGCTTTCACGAACGCGTCCAGGTGTATTGCGATCGGGTGCTGGCGGAATGCGATGGGGTGGCGGGCTATGCCTTTCGACCCAACCAGGCCAGCCGCGCCGACGGCCTGACGCACGCGGTGGTGGCCGCCTTCGCTGACGAGGCGGCCCATGACCGCTACCAGGTGTCGCCCGCGCACCAGGAAATGAAAACCTATATGGCCGGCTTCATCGAGCGCCTGGTGGTTTTCGATGGTGAAATCCCTACGTTTTCCTGAACGAAACCCGGCCGCCCGTGGCGCCGGGAAAGGGATAAACTCGCGGATGATTTTTACCTTACGCGCCGCGCCTCGTGCGCGGAGGTAAGATATTTGGCCGGTTTTCAGTCACGTATTTGTCATAGGTTGATCGCTCATGGACTACGTATTACCTCCCCAGCCGCCCGTCGCGGTCCCCGTGGACGGCAGCGCCGCGTTGTTTCCGGTGCGCCGCGTCTATTGCGTGGGTCGCAACTACGCCGAACACGCCAAGGAAATGGGCTTCACCGGCCGTGAAGACCCGTTCTTCTTCTGCAAGCCCGCGGACGCCGTCCGCCCCGTTGCCGACGGTGAAACCGGCAAAATGTCGTATCCGCCCAAGACCTCGAACCTGCACTACGAGATGGAACTTGTCGTGGTGCTGGGCAAGGGGGGCCGAGACATTCCGGTTGAGCAGGCCAACGAATGCGTGTGGGGCTATGCGCTGGGCCTGGACATGACCCGCCGCGACCTGCAAGGCGAAATGAAGAAGCAGGGCCGCCCCTGGGAAATCGGCAAGGCGTTCGACGAGTCCGCCCCGATCGGCCCGATCCACCCGCGCAGCGTCGTGGGCACGCTGGACAAGGGCGCGATCTGGCTGGACGTGAACGGCCAGCGCAAGCAATCCAGCGACATCTCGCAGATGCTGTGGAACATCCCGGAAAGCATTTCGTACCTGTCGGGCCTGTTCGAATTGCAGCCGGGCGACATCATTTTCACCGGCACGCCCGAGGGTGTGGGCGCCGTGGTGCAGGGCGATGTCATCACCGGTGGCGTGGAAGGCCTGGGCGAACTGCGCGTGCAGATCGTTTGACCTTCACCCCCCCACACACTTGCATCGATTTTTTTGTTCAGGAGTTGACAGCATGCGCGGCAAGATCGTGCTGACCGCCTTTGTCGTATTCGGATTCGTGCTCGCCGGTTGCAATACCGTAGCGGGCATGGGCCGCGATATGTCCCGGGCCGGCAATGCCATCACCAACGCGGCCGACAAATAAGCACCGTCGGTTGATTGGTCCAGGCAAGAAAAAGCCCCTTGAAGTTTCTTCAAGGGGCTTTTTTATGCGGAGCGTGCAGGGATCGTTCAGACCTTACAGCACATCCCCCGCGTAGTCGGCCAGGCGCGAACGTTCGCCGCGCTGCAAGGTGACGTGCCCGGAATGCGGCCAGCCCTTGAAGCGGTCTACGACGAACGTCAGGCCTGAGCTGCCTTCGGTCAGGTACGGCGTATCGATCTGGGCAACGTTGCCCAGGCAGATCACCTTGGTGCCGGGGCCCGCGCGGGTCACCAGCGTTTTCATCTGCTTGGGCGTCAGGTTCTGGGCCTCGTCGATGATCAGGTACTTGTTCAGGAACGTGCGGCCGCGCATGAAGTTCAGGGACTTGACCTTGATGCGTGAGCGGATCAGGTCCATGGTGGCGGCGCGGCCCCAATCGCCGTTGCCTTCGCCGTCGCCCATGTTCAGGACGTCAAGGTTGTCTTCCAGCGCGCCCATCCAGGGCAACATCTTTTCTTCTTCCGTGCCGGGCAGGAAACCGATGTCTTCACCGACCGGCACCGTGACGCGCGTCATGATGATTTCGGTGTAGCGCTTGGTCTCAAGCACCTGCGTGATACCGGCCGCCAGCGCCAGCAGCGTCTTGCCCGTGCCCGCCTGACCCAGCAGCGATACGAAATCGCACTCCGGGTTCATCAGCAGGTTCATGGCGAAGTTCTGTTCGCGGTTGCGCGCCGTGATGCCCCAGACGTTGTTCTTGCCGTGGGTGTAGTCGCGCAGGGTGGCCAGCACCGCCATCTTGCCGCTGACTTCGCGCACCTGCGCGTACAGCGGCATCTGGCCTTCGAAGTAGACGAACTGGTTGACGACGAACTGCGAGCACAACGGACCATGGATACGGTAGAACGTGGTGCCGCCTTGCTGCCAGGATTCCACGTCCTTGCCGTGCTTGTTCCAGAAGTCCTCGGGCAGTTGCATCACGCCCGTGTACATCAGGTCCGAATCTTCCAGGACGTGGTCGTTGAAGTAGTCTTCGGCGGCCATGCCCAGCGCGCGCGCCTTCAGGCGCATGTTGATGTCCTTGGACACCAGCACGACCTCGCGCTGCGGGAATTTTTCTTGCAGGGCACGCACCACGCCCAGGATCTGATTGTCGGCCTTGCCCATGGGCAGGTCGGACGGCAGCGTGCTGTGGATGGCGGTCGTCTGGAACATCAGGCGGCCGGTGGCATCCTTGTTGCCCAGCTTGGCCAGCTCAAGCCCTTCGTCCAGCTGCGTGGCGTCTTGCACCAGCGCGTCCAGCGATCGGCTGACCTGACGCGCGTTGCGCGCCACTTCCGACATGCCTTTCTTTTGATGGTCCAGCTCTTCCAGCGTCATCATCGGCAGGAAGATGTCGTGCTCTTCAAAGCGGAACAGCGAACTGGGGTCGTGCAGCAGTACGTTGGTGTCCAGCACGAACAACTTGCGCGGCTCGTTCTGGGCGCGCGGCTTGCCGCGCTTGGCCGGGGCGGGCGCCGTCTTGGCCGCGCGCGTTTCGGCGCGGGTTGCCGCCGGGGCGGCGGGGGCGGGCGGAGGAACCTGGCGGGCGGGCGCGGGAATCTGCGCCTTGCGTGCCGGCTCGGCCATGCCGTCAAGTTCGGGCTGCACAAGCAGCTCGTCATCGTCGTCGGCAAGCGCGGCGTGGGTGCTGGACTGCGCAGCGGCAGTCTTGGTAGTGCGGGCCTGCGCCCGGGCGGATTCGCCCGAGGGGAAGGTCAGGATGGCTGCGGGGCGGGTGGGCAACTTCGGAAGCGGCATATGCGTCACTCTCCAGGGTGGGCCGGCAATAGCGCCTGACGGGTATTCCTGTACGGCTAACCGATACTTTTCGCGGCCTGCAGGACTTCCTTGGCGTGGCCCGGGACCTTCACCCCGCGCCACTCCTGCACCAGCACGCCATAGGCGTCGATCAAAAAGGTGCTGCGCTCGATGCCTCGCACCTGCTTGCCATACATATTCTTCTGCTTGATGACGCCGAACAGATTGCACACGGTTTCGTCGGCGTCGGAGATGAGCGGGAAAGGAAGTTCGTACTTGGCCTTGAAGTTCTCATGCGACTTGAGCGAGTCGCGCGAGATTCCGATGACCACCGCGCTGGCCGCCAGGAAGTCGGCGTGCAGGTCGCGGAAGTCCTGGCTTTCGGTGGTGCAGCCGGGCGTGTTGTCCTTGGGGTAGAAATACAGGATCACGGCACGGCCCTGGCACTGTTCCAGGCTGATCGGACCAATCGTGCTTTCCGCGGTGAATTGCGGGGCGGGCTTGCCGATGCTGGGCGTCATTTCTGTGGATCTCCATTGGGGGGGATGAGGGCGACGACCACGCGCCGGCCCTCTGCCATCAGGATGTTGTAGGTGCGAGAGGCGGCGTGCGTGTCCATGATCTCGACGCCGATTCCCATGGCCAACAGGGGACGCAACACTTCGGGACGCAGGAACTGTTGCCGGGCGCCCGTGCCTACCAGCAATACCTCGGGCGCATTGGCCGGGCGGCTGGGGCTGGCTTCCGGTTCATCCAGAAAAGCCATCGGGTCGCGGACGGGCTCGGTCAAACCGGCCGCCTGGTGCAACAGGGTAGAGGTGATGTCGGCCGGCGAGTCAACAGGCCATTCGGTAACTTCGCCTTCGGGGCCAAATGCGACCGACGAGGAAAAACGAACTTGGTTGACCTCGATATACCCCTCACCGTAAGCAGTTACGGTGTTCAGGGCGGCCGTCGCAGGATCAGTATGCAGCTTCAATAAAAACTCCGGCTTTATGGGCTTGATGATAGCGCATCAAACTCGCCATGGGTTGCAGTGTTGGGGGCTTCGTTGCTTGACGGTATAAGCGGATTCCCTGCCTTGCAACAACGTGGTTTTTGGCGCGTGTGGACAGGTTAAAAAAAGCCTGTCTTTTCAATGGGGAAACGGACCCGTTTTTGCCCCATTTGCCGCATGGCCGTCGTTGCGCTAGATTACAGGGTTTTGCTGCGCTGCAATCGTGTGCTGGCGCGGCTTTAAGCCCCTTTCCCCTTCGCGCGACCGCGCCCTGGTTTTTTCGCCCTTTCCGCCCCTAAGGATTCCCATCATGAGGAAGTTCTCTCGCATCGAGCGTTTGCCCCCGTACGTTTTCAACATTACTGGCGAGCTCAAGATGGCGGCGCGGCGGCGGGGCGAGGACATCATCGACATGTCCATGGGCAACCCGGACGGTGCCACACCCAAGCACATCGTCGACAAGATGGTGGAGGCCACCTCGCGCCCCACCACTCACGGCTATTCCGTGTCCAAGGGCATTCCGCGTCTGCGCAAGGCGATTTGTGATTGGTATCAGCGCCGCTACGCGGTCGAGTTCGATCCGGATTCCGAAGCCATCGTCACCATCGGCTCCAAAGAAGGCCTGGCCCACTTGATGCTAGCCACGCTGGATCGCGGCGACACGGTGCTGGTGCCCAACCCCAGCTACCCGATCCACATCTACGGCGCGGTGATTGCCGGCGCCAACATCCGTTCGGTGCGCATGACGCCCGGCGTCGATTTCTTCGAAGAGCTGGAACGCGCGGTGCGCGAGTCCATCCCGAAGCCCAAGATGATGGTGCTGGGTTTTCCCAGCAACCCGACCGCGCAGTGCGTGGACCTGTCGTTCTTCGAACGCGTGGTGGCGCTGGCCAAGGAACACGACATCCTGGTGGTGCATGATCTGGCCTACGCCGACATCACCTTTGACGGCTATGTCGCGCCGTCCATCATGCAGGTGCCCGGCGCGCGCGATGTCGCCGTCGAGTTCTTCACGATGAGCAAAAGCTACAACATGGCGGGCTGGCGCATCGGCTACATGGTGGGCAACCGGTCTGGTCAACGCGCTGGCGCGCATCAAGAGCTATCACGACTACGGCACGTTCACGCCGATCCAGGTGGCGTCGATTGCCGCCCTGGACGGCCCGCAGGATTGCGTGAGCGAGATCGTGGCCCAATACCAAAGCCGCCGCGACGTGCTCGTGCGCGGCCTGCACGAAGCAGGTTGGAATGTGGAAATTCCCAAGGCGTCCATGTATATCTGGGCGCAGATCCCCGAGCCCTACCGGGCGATGGGCTCTTTGGAATTTGCCAAGCGTGTCCTGTCGGATGCGAAAGTGGCCGTGTCCCCCGGGATCGGCTTCGGCGAGTATGGCGACGACTACGTACGCTTCGCTCTTATCGAAAACGAGCAGCGCACCCGCCAAGCGGTGCGCGGCATCAAAGATATGTTCCGCAAGGACGGATTGCTGAAATGAATATCCCTGAACGCTCACCCGCCGCGCAAGCCCCCGAGGGCGGCGCGATGCGTCCCATGAAGGTGGGCCTGCTTGGTCTTGGCGTTGTTGGCGGAGGCACGTGGACCGTGCTGTCGCGCAACGCGGAAGAAATCGCCCGCCGCGCCGGCCGCCGCATCGAAGTCACCCGCGCCGCCGTGCGCGACGTGGCCAAGGCGCGCGCCCGCGTGGGCGACTCGATCCTGGTCGATACCGATGTGCACGCGCTGGTGCGCGACCCGGAAATCGACATCGTTGTTGAACTGATCGGCGGCGACACGCTGGCGCTGGAACTGGTGATGGAAGCCATCGCCAACGGCAAGCATGTCGTCACCGCCAACAAGGCGCTGCTGGCCAAGCACGGCAACGAGATCTTCGCCGCCGCCTACGAGCGCGGCGTCATGGTCACGTTCGAAGCCGCGGTGGCCGGCGGCATCCCCATCATCAAGGCGATCCGCGAGGGCCTGACGGCCAACCGCATCCAGTGGGTGGCCGGCATCATCAACGGCACCACCAACTTCATCCTGTCGGAAATGCGCTCGCGCGGGCTGCCGTTCGCCGACGTGCTGGCCGAAGCCCAGCGCCTGGGCTACGCCGAAGCCGATCCCACCTTCGACGTGGAAGGCGTGGACGCCGCGCACAAGCTGACGCTGCTGGCCTCGCTGGCCTTTGGCGTGCCGGTGCAGTTTGACCGCGCCTACATCGAAGGCATCTCGCAGCTGGCCGCCGAAGACATCGAACATGCCGAGCGCCTGGGCTACCGCATCAAGCTGCTGGGCGTGACCAAGCGTCGCCCCGACGGCATTGAACTGCGCGTGCATCCCGCGCTGGTGCCGTCCGAGCGCCTGCTGGCCAATGTCGAAGGCGCGATGAACGCCGTGCTGGTCAAGGGCGATGCCGTTGGCCCTACGCTGTATTACGGTCAGGGCGCGGGCGAAGAGCCCACCGCATCCGCCGTGGTGGCCGACCTGGTCGACGTGACGCGCCTGCACACCGCCGATCCGGGCAACCGCGTGCCGCACCTGGCGTTCCAGCCCGATGCCATGTCCGACACGCCGATCCTGCCGATCGAACTCGTCAGCACGTCGTACTACCTGCGCCTGCGCGTGGACGACCAGCCGGGCGTGTTGGCGGACATCGCCCGCATCCTGGCCGACCGCTCGATCTCGATCGGTTCGATGATCCAGCAGCCCTCGCACATCGGCGGCGCCGACATTATCTTCCTGACGCATGAAGCCGTCGAAGGCAACATCAATCAGGCCATCGAGCGCATCGAGGCGATGCCGTTCGTGCGGTCCAAGGTCACCCGTTTGCGCGTGGAGAACCTGACATGAAATACGTCTCGACCCGAGGCGGCATGGCCGCCCAGCCCTTTTCCGACATCCTGCTGGAAGGCCTGGCGCCCGACGGCGGCCTGGCCGTGCCGGAACAACTGCCCCAGGTCTCCGAGCAAACGCTGGAATCGTGGCGCGGCTTGTCCTACGCCGACCTGGCGTTTGAAGTGCTGTCGCTGTTTGCCACCGACATTCCGGCCGACGACCTGCGCCGCCTGACGCGCGCGGCGTACACGCAAGAGATCTTCAACAGCGAAGACATCGTGCCGCTGCGCCCGCTGGATGGCGGCTTGTCGCTGCTGGGCTTGTCCGAAGGCCCGACGTTGGCGTTCAAGGACATGGCCATGCAGTTCCTGGGCCAGGTCTTCGAATACACGCTGGCCAAGCGCGGCACCACCTTGAACATCCTGGGCGCGACCTCGGGCGACACGGGCTCGGCGGCCGAATACGCGTTGCGCGGCAAGCAGGGCGTGGCCGTGTTCATGCTGTCGCCGCATGGCCGCATGAGCGCCTTCCAGCGCGCACAGATGTATTCGCTGCAAGACGAAAACATCCACAACATCGCCGTGCGCGGCGTGTTCGACGAAGCGCAGGACATCGTCAAGGCGCTGGCCAGCGACCTGGCTTTCAAGACCAAGTACCGTCTGGGCGCCGTTAACTCGATCAACTGGGCGCGCATCGCCGCCCAGGTCGTGTATTACTTCCACGGCTGGTTGCGCGCCACCGACAAGCCGGGCCAGCAGGTCTCGTTCGCGGTGCCGTCGGGCAACTTCGGCAACATCCTGTCGGGTCACATCGCGCGCAGCATGGGCTTGCCGGTGCGCCGCCTGGTACTGGCCACGAACGAGAACAACGTGCTGGAAGAGTTTTTCCGCACGGGCATCTACCGTCCGCGTCCGGCCGAGCAGACGTACGCCACGTCCAGCCCGTCGATGGATATCTCGCGCGCGTCCAACTTCGAACGCTTCGTCTTCGATCTGGTGGGCCGCGACGCCTCCCGCGTGAAGGCGCTGTGGACCACCTTGGCGCAAGAGGGCTCGTTCGACCTGTCCGACCTGAAGCCGCAGTTCGAATCCCGCTACGGCTTCGTGTCCGGCCAAAGCTCGCACGAGGCGCGCCTGGCCACCATCCGTTCGCTGTACGACGAGACCGGCGTGCTGGTCGATCCGCACACCGCCGATGGGGTGAAAGTGGCGCGCGACTTCGTTGAGCCCGGGGTGCCGATGCTGGTGCTGGAGACGGCCTTGCCGGCAAAGTTTTCCGAAACCATCGAAGAAGCGCTGGGCCGTCCGGCCACGCCGCCGGGCAACCTGGCCAACCTGGAGTCGCTGCCGCAGCGCGTACAGGTCATGGACTGCACGATGGCCGAGGTGCGCCGCTTCATCGAGGCCAACGCCAAGGTCTGAGCCCTTGCGCTGACCTGTAACGGCTTGCGGTTTATGTAAGCGTAAAACCCCTCACAGGCTTGCCCGTGAGGGGTTTTTTTACGATGTGGGTTGCGGGGTTTACGTTTTTTCTCAATTTGCCGACAACCCGACACCATATCGGGGCCAGGTTCCCGATACAGTGGAATCACCTATTCACACTTGGAGAACACGCCCATGAACCTGAAGACCATGACGTTGGCCCTGGTGGTGACCGGAGTTGGGGTGCTGGCCGGATGCTCGTCGCCCTCGGTCATTCAGCAACGGGACGGTAGCTCGACCGTGACGCCCGATTCGCCGTCTTATGACAAAAAGTCCGGCATGTATGAATACGACAAGGACGGCAAGAAAGTCCAGATCAACAAGGACGACGTAAAGTCCATCGAAGAGGTCAAGTGACCGCCGTTGCGCCGCGCGCGCAATAAAAAAAGCCCCTTGAGCAATCAAGGGGCTTTTTGCTTTTGAGCGTTTTGCTTTTCAGCGCGGGATTACTTCGCCGCTTCCTCGGCGTGATAGCGGCCCACGCGCTCGACTTCGTTCTTCGAGCCCAGGATCACGCTGACGCGCTGGTGCAGCTTGTCCGGCTGGATGTCCATGATGCGCTGGACGCCGTTGATCGCGGCACCGCCGGCCTGTTCGACCAGGAAGCTCATCGGGTTGGCTTCATACATCAGGCGCAGCTTGCCGGCCTTGCCGGGTTCGCGCGCATCCCAGGGGTACATGAAGATGCCGCCACGGGTCAGGATGCGATGCACGTCCGCCACCATCGAGGCGATCCAGCGCATGTTGTAGTCCTTGCCCAGGGGGCCCGTGGCGCCGGCCAGGCAGTCGTCGACGTAGCGCTTCACGGGCGGTGCCCAGTGGCGGCTATTCGACATGTTGATGGCGAATTCCTTGGTGTCTTCCGGCACGCGGATGTTCTCGTGCGTGAGCACCCACGAGCCCATTTCGCGGTCCAGCGTGAAGCCGACCACGCCATTGCCGATGGTCAACACCAGCATGGTCTGCGGGCCATAGACGGCATAGCCGGCCACGACCTGCTTGTTGCCGGGTTGCAGGAAATCGTCTTCGCAGACCGGAGCGCCCGACACGTTGTGCGGGGCCTGCAGCACCGAGAAGATGGTGCCGATGGAGACGTTGACGTCGATGTTGGACGAGCCATCCAGGGGGTCGAACAACAGCAGGTATTCGCCCTTGGGGTAGCGGTTCGGAATCAAATGGATGGTTTCCATTTCTTCCGAGGCCATGGCCGCCAGGTGGCCGCCCCATTCGTTGGCTTCAAGCAGGATTTCGTTGGACAGGACGTCCAGCTTCTTCTGCACTTCGCCTTGGACGTTTTCGCTTTCCAGGCTGCCCAGGACGCCGCCCAGCGCGCCCTTGCTGACGGCGTGGCTAATCGCCTTGCAGGCGCGCGCGACCACTTCGATCAGCAGCCGGACTTCCGGCGCCAGGGCTTGGGCAGAGCGTTGTTGCTCCACCAGGTATTGAGTAAGTGTTTTACGTTTCAAGAGGGTCTCCCTATGCTGCGAATTCTAAAGCCTTGGATACGATTTCCTGCACGTTGCGCGACAAGCCCGCATGGGCGCGCACCTGTTGCAGCGCGGCCTGCATGGGCGTGCGCAGGGCCGGCACGAAGCGCGACCAGTTGTCCAGCGCACGCGCCAGCCGAGCCGCGACTTCGGGGTTCAGGGCGTCCAGCGCCAACACCTGCTCGGCCCAGAAGGCATAACCCGAACCGTCCGGGTGGTGCATGCCGCGCGCATTGTTCAGGCAGAACTGGAAGATCAGCGCGCGGGCGCGGTTGGGGTTGCGCAACGTGAAGGCGGGGTGCGTCATGAGTTCGCGGGCGGTATGCACCGTGGTCGAACGCGCGGCCGCCTGCAAGGCAAACCACTTGTCCACCACCAGCGGGTTGTCGCGCCACTTGTCATAGAACGCTGCCAGCGCTTCCTGGGGGAAGTCGCCCTGGCCGTAATTGATCAGGGCAGACAGCGCGGCCATGCTGTCGGTCATGTTGCCGGCGTGCTCGTACTGATGCTCGGCCAGACGCTGGGCGTCGTGTTCGCCGGCCGCCAGCAGATGGCTCAAGGCCAGGTTCTTCAGGGCGCGCTTGCCGGCGGGCACCGGCGCGGGGCTGTATTCGCCCGGCGTCTGGTTCTGTTCGAACGCCTGGCGCAATTCCGTGGCCAGCTGCCGGCCGAGTTCGGCGCGCAGGAAGTCGCGGGCCACAGCCAGCGCGGGCGGGTCCACCGCCTGCATGCGCTCGGCCAGCGTCTTCTCGGACGGCAGGGCCAGCGCGCGGGCGCGATAGGCGGCATCCAGGGCCGGGTCGGTCAGCAGTGCGCGCCAGGCATTGATGAACGCCGCGTCCGCGTGTAGCGTGCGCCCGGCCTGGCGGGCTTCGGCCAAGGCCAGGATCTGGCGCGTGGCCAGTTCCTGGCCGGCTTCCCAGCGGGCGAAGGGGTTGGTGTCATGCGCGGACAGCAGCGCCAATTCTTCGTCGGTCCAGTCATAGTCGACGATGACCGGGGCCGAGAAATCGCGCAGCAACGAGGGCACGGGCCGCTCGGCGATATCTTCGAACACCCATTGTTGGCTGGGCGTGGTCAGTTCCAGCAGGGCGGTGTCGCGGGTGGCGCCGTCGTGACGCAGCGGCAGCGCGCGGCCGTCCTGGTCCAGAAGGCCGATCGCAAACGGGATGTGGTACGGCGCCTTGACGTAGTCAGCGCCGGCTTTTTTCTCGACGCCCACCGGCTGGCATTGCTGGGTCAGCGTGACCGTGCAGCGGCGGGTGGCGGCGTCGTGTTCAAGCGTGACGGCCACGCGCGGCGTGCCGGCCTGGCGGTACCAGCGGCGGAACACCGACAGGTCGCGGCCCGGGTGCTGGGGCACATAGACCGATTCCATGGCGTCGACAAAGTCGTCGCAGGTGACGGCCTGGCCGTCGTGGCGGCGAAAGTACTCGTCCATGCCGGCGCGGAAGCCTTCCTCGCCCAGCAGCGTGTGCTGCATGCGGATGACTTCGGCGCCTTTCTCGTACACGGTTGCCGTATAGAAGTTGCCGATTTCCTGGTAGCTCTCGGGGCGGATGGGGTGGGCCATGGGGCCGGCATCTTCCGGAAACTGCGCGGCGCGCAGGGCCACCACGTCATCGATACGCTTGACGGCGCGCGCGCTGGTGGCGGCGGCGGCATCCATGTCGTGCGCCATCATGTCGGCGCTGAATTCCTGGTCGCGGAAAACGGTCAGCCCTTCTTTCAGGCTCAGCTGGAACCAATCGCGGCAGGTGACGCGGTTGCCGGTCCAGTTGTGAAAGTATTCATGGCCGATGACGGATTCGATGCCTTCGTAGTTGGCGTCGGTGGCGCTGTCGGCGTCGGCCAGCACGTAGGCGGCGTTGAAGATATTCAAGCCCTTGTTTTCCATCGCGCCCATGTTGAAGTCATGGACGGCGACGATCATGAAGCGGTCCAGATCCAATTCCAGGCCGAAGCGGGTTTCATCCCAGCGCAGGGCGCGCACCAACGAATCAAGCGCCCATTCGGTCTTGGTTTCAGAGCCGGGGTCGCTGTAGACCTGTAGCAGCACGTCGCGGCCGCTGGCCGTCTTGACGGTGGTTTCACGGTGCGTCAGGTTGCCGGCCACCAACGCAAACAGATAGCAAGGCTTGGGGAACGGGTCTTCCCATTCGACTTCGTTGCGGCCGTCAGGCAATTGGCGCGATGCCATCAGGTTGCCGTTGGACAGCAGCACGGGGTATTGCGGCTGCGCCCGCAGCGTCACGCGGTAGCGCGACATCACGTCGGGGCGGTCGGCAAACCAGGTGATGCGGCGAAAGCCCTCGGCCTCGCATTGCGTGAAGAAGTTGCCGCCGGACACATACAAGCCCATCAGCGTGGAGTTGGCGGACGGATTGCAGCGGCTGACCACGTCGACCGTGGCGTCGGCGGGCAGGCCGTATATGGCCAGGCTGTGCTCGGACAGGTGATAGGCGTCGGCGTCCAGGGTGGCGCCGTTGACCGCTACCGACACGAGTTCCAGGTCTTCTCCATCCAGGATCAAGGCCGCGTCGGCGCTGGCGCCGGGCTTGCGTTGCACGTGCATCGTGCAGCGCACTTCGGTGGCGTCCGGCGCCAGATCGAAGGCCAAAGCGACTTCGGGAATGTCGTAGGGGTAGGGCTGGTAATCCTTGCGATAAACGGTAATGGGCGTGTCGGTGCGCATGGAGTTGCAGTCCTGGTTTGAACGAGGGGTCTATTGTAGTAGGTGGGCGCGGCGCGCACTCTGGGGCGTGCGGGCTACGGCAAACTTTTTGCCGTGGGCCTAGTCAAAGCTCAGTATGATGGCGCCGTCGCGCGCAACAGGAGTCGCAAAATGTTCCGAAAGTCGTTGTTCAGTGTGGGCCGTTGGGCAGGATTAACGGCTGTGGCGGCAACGCTGGCACTGACCGGTTGCGCCGCGCCGTCCGTTTCCGCGCGGGTGACTTCATTCCAGCAATGGCCTACCGGCGTTGAAGGGCAGACTTACCAATTTGTGGCCGCGGATCCGAATCAACTGAATAATCTGGAATACCAGTCCTATCAGGACATGGTGCGCGCCGGCATCGGTGCAACGGGTTTGGTCGAAGCCCAGCCCGGCGCCAAGGGGCGTTTTGACGTGTCGTTTACCTATGGCACCAGCCAGACCCAGGTAATGGTGCGCCGCGCCTACGATCCCTATTTCTACGGCGGCTACGGCTATGGCGGATATGGCGGTTTCTACGGGCCTCGCCCCTGGGGCGGCGCCTATGGGTACTGGGGGCCGGAATGGGTCGATGTGCCCATGGCGGTGCAGCGCAACACACTGAGCTTGAAGATTCGGGACACCCAACGTGGGGGTGCCGAGGTTTACCGTTCCACGGCCTTCATACTTAGTCAGGGCGATGATTTCATGCGCACGATGCCCTATCTGGTACGCGCGATATTCGACAATTTCCCCGGGAATAATGGGGCGGAACGCGAAATTCAGTTCCCCGTTCAGTAAGCCCTGACGGCGCTTCGACGCTGAATTCCAAAATAAATCGGCGCACCAGATTGGTGCGCCGATTTATTTCTTACTACAGAATAGGTTTTATTCTTTGATAAGAAAGCTGTCGCGTGTCGCGCCACCGGCTTCTTCAGCCGCGAGCCAGCGCGGGGCTTTGCCACGGCCGCTCCAGGTTTCGCCCGTTTGCGGGTGACGATACTTCGGGGCAACGGCACGCTTGGCGGCGGTGGCGGGGCGTGCAGCCGCGCCAGCCTTGCGTCGGCCACCGGGGGCCACGCGCGCGGGCTTGCCCGAACCGTATGCCGCAATGATTTCTTCCGGGGTGATGTCGTATTCGCGCATGGACGTGATGATGGAGGTGATCACGGGCTTGCGACGCTTCGTTTGGAGGACTTCCGCCTTCTTTTGAAGCTTGTTGATCTCCTTCTCGATCTTTGCTTGCAGAGCTGCGTATGTTTCTCGGGCCATGGTTTATTCCTGATTATGGAACTGCTTTAATCGCCGGCGAAGTAATGTTTAATTGTTGTGCTTCGCATAATACATAAGTTGCGGCTTGACTTCTCTATTTTCGAGCTAATTACTTTGTATCAAAAGAGCCGCAAGGTCTGACGGTATGCGGGCCTCGGGCAGGAACAAGTTTTGGGAAGGATATTCCCAAATTTAGGACGATTTGAAACAGACGCGAATTTGGTTCACAAGGCGGACGAATCCCGCAAACAGGGGCTGTTCCCGGCGTCATTTGTTTCAATCAGCGAAAGAATCGCGTTTTGTGACAGCCTCCGCCGGGTTTATGTTGTTGGTCGTGGACGATTTAAAGCCGGGCCATGCCAGCCCCGATTTATGAGCCAAGCAAGGTGACCGAATTGACACTTTCGTTGCCTCGATGCGGCCGCCATGCATTTTGGCATTGCCCGCTCAGCGGATTGATATGGTGAATTAGGGTGTCTTCCGGGCCGAGTTTCCGCATTTTGATCAGCGCTTGTCAGACCAATCCTGGGTATTTCTCACTCTTGTATGCCAAGAGCCTAGGAGTCGTTCAACCGCGTTCGGGAGCGGCTCCCCAACTGTTATGTGGTGAAACAATATTTAGTTGTTTTGCTTAACTTGATACTTCATTCGATGTCCCCATATTTATTCACGCGTGAATAATCTTTCACCCCTCGGCAGTGGCCGCCTTGCCAAAGTCGGGACGAGGGGGCCGGTCAGCGGTACGATACGGTCTTGTGCATCCACGCAACGCGTGCGCCCGTGCCGCGCCGATGCCCCCTGAATAGAGCCTATGAAAATCACTGATCCCGCTATTGCTTCCCTTGCCACTGCCAAATCGCTTTTGCTTGACCCCTGGGGCCTGACCGAAGCGGATATGGCGCGTGCCCTGGGTGAGATCTTCACCCACAAGGTCGATTACGCCGACCTGTACTTTCAGTACACGCGCAGCGAGGGATGGAGTCTGGAAGAGGGCATCGTCAAGACCGGCAGCTTTTCCATCAGCCAGGGCGTAGGCGTGCGTGCCGTCAGCGGCGAGAAAACCGCCTTTGCCTATTCCGATTCCCTGTCGGCCGACGCGCTGCTGTCGTCTGCCCACGCCGTGCGCGGCATTGCCCGGCGCGGCGCCGGCAAGGTCAAGGTGGCCGCCCAGGTCGAAGCCGAAATGGGCCGCAGCCTGTACGCCGACATCGACCCCGTCGCCACGCTGAGCGCGCCGGAAAAGGTGGCGCTGCTGGAACGCATCGAGCGCATGGCGCGTGCACGCGACCCGCATGTCATCCAGGTGATGGCCGGTCTGGGTGCCGAATATGACGTCGTGCTGGTGGCCGGCAGCGATGGCCGTCTGGCCGCCGACGTGCGCCCGCTGGTGCGCCTGTCGCTGACCGTGATCGCCGAACGCAACGGCCGCCGCGAAATGGGCCATGCCGGGGGCGGTGGACGCTTGGGGCTTGCCTACTTCACGGACGAAATGCTGCAAGGCTATGTCGAACGTGCCGTGCATGAAGCCATGGTCAACCTGGAAGCGCGCCCGGCGCCCGCCGGCGAGATGACGGTGGTGCTGGGGTCCGGCTGGCCCGGCATCCTGCTGCACGAAGCGGTGGGCCACGGGCTGGAAGGCGACTTCAACCGCAAGGGCTCCAGCGTGTTTTCCGGCCGCATCGGCGAACGCGTGGCATCCAAGGGCGTCACCGTGGTCGACGACGGCACGCTGCCCGATCGCCGCGGTTCGCTCAACATCGACGATGAAGGCAATGCCACCCAGCGCAACGTGCTGATCGAAGACGGCATCCTGCGCGGCTACATGCAAGACACGCTGAACGCGCGTCTGATGAAAACCGCCGCCACCGGCAACGGCCGCCGCGAATCGTTTGCGCACCTGCCGATGCCGCGCATGACCAACACGTACATGCTGGCCGGCGACAAGCCTGCCGAAGAAATCGTGTCGTCGGTCAAGCGCGGCCTGTACGCCGTCAATTTCGGCGGGGGCCAGGTCGACATCACCAGCGGCAAGTTCGTGTTCTCGGCATCCGAGGCCTACATGATCGAAGACGGCAAGGTGACCTACCCGGTCAAGGGCGCCACGCTGATCGGCAACGGCCCTGACGCCATGACCCGCGTCACCATGATCGGCAACGATCTTCAGCTGGATTCCGGCGTGGGTACTTGCGGCAAGGACGGCCAGAGCGTGCCGGTGGGCGTGGGCATGCCGACCGTGCGCATGGAAGGGCTGACCGTGGGCGGTACCGCCTGAACGTCAGATCGGGCCGCCACCGTCGCCAAAAAACGATGTGACGGCCCGAATGTTTTGTGCTAGAGTCGTTTCCCATGAAATTCGCGTCCCCCGCCTTTACCTTTTATTTTTATGGTTTTCTGAAGCCGCTGGCGGAGGAAGGGACGCACTCAATCTGAAGTTTGGAAAGAATCCCCCCAAAAAAGCCGCCAGCGAACTGGCGGCTTTTTTTGTGCCGCCGGGATCGGAAACCACCGATCGGAGATGGACCCGTTGGCGGGCAACCCAGGAGCAGTACCGTGTCACACAATACCGACGACCTTCGCATCCGAGAAATCAAGGAACTGAATCCGCCCGCGCACGTGATGCGCGAGTTTGCGTGCACCAAGGAGGCGGGCGACACCGTGTTCGCTGCCCGCCAGGGCATGCACCGCATCCTGCACGGCATGGACGACCGCATGATCGTCGTGATCGGCCCCTGCTCGATTCACGACACGCGAGCCGCCATTGAATACGCGAAGCGTCTGAAGCCGGTGCGTGACCGCCTGAGCGCCGATCTGGAAATCGTGATGCGCGTGTATTTCGAAAAGCCGCGCACCACGGTGGGCTGGAAGGGCCTGATCAACGATCCGGATCTGGACGGCAGCTTCGACATCAACAAGGGCGTGCGCGTGGCTCGTGAACTGCTGCTGGATATCAACAGCCTGGGGTTGCCGGCCGGCTGCGAGTTCCTGGACATGATTACGCCGCAGTACATCGCGGATCTGGTCTCCTGGGGGGCGATCGGGGCACGCACGACGGAAAGCCAGGTGCACCGCGAACTGGCGTCCGGCTTGTCGTGTCCGGTGGGGTTCAAGAACGGCACGGACGGCAATGTGAAAATCGCGGTCGACGCGATCAAGGCTGCGTCGCAGCCGCACCACTTCCTGTCGGTAACCAAGGGCGGGCATTCCGCGATTGTGTCCACCGCCGGCAACGAGGACTGCCACGTCATCCTGCGCGGCGGCAAGACGCCGAACTACGACGCGGCCAGCGTTGACGCCGCCTGCCAGGACGTGTCCAAGGCCGGCTTGGCCCAGCGCATCATGGTGGACGCCAGCCACGCCAACAGCAGCAAAGACCCCGAAAACCAACCCCGCGTCATCGACGACGTGGCGCGCCAGATGGAAGCGGGCGACGCGCGGCTGATCGGCGTCATGGTGGAAAGCCACCTGTTGGGCGGGCGCCAGGACATGGTGCCGGGCAAGCCGCTGGTGTACGGCCAGAGCATTACCGACGGCTGCATCGACTGGGACGCGTCGGTTGCCGTGCTGGAGCGCCTGGCGCACGCGGTGCGCGAACGCCGCCGCGTTGCGCTGACCTCGGGCAAGTAAGCGGCCGGTCACGCCGGCGCGCCGCACGCCGTCTTCCTGGGGCGGTTTGCGGCGCAGCATGCGTGGCGGCGTAGAATATTCGGATTAACGAACCCGCGCTCGCCGCGAATTCCCCGAGAACACGCTGATCATGAATGCTCCCTTGCACGCTGAAACGTTGCGCCGTCCGGTGCCGGCCGCCTGTCTGGACGCCTTGCGCGCGCGCTTTGGCGACCGCCTGTCTGAATCCTCGGCCGTGTGCGAGCATCACGGCCGCGACGAGTCCCCGTATCCCGCCATGCTGCCCGACGCCGTGGTCTTCGCGCACAGCACGGAAGACGTGGCCGCGGTGGCCAAGCTGTGCAACGAACACCGTGTTCCGTTGATTCCCTATGGCGCCGGCTCGTCGCTGGAAGGCCACATCCTGGCGATCCAGGGCGGCATCAGCCTGGACCTGTCGCAGATGAACAAGGTGTTGGCGATCAACGCCGAAGACCTGACCGCCACCGTACAGGCCGGCGTCCTGCGCAAGCAGTTGAACGAAGAGATCCGCAGCACCGGCTTGTTCTTCCCGATCGACCCGGGCGCCGACGCCAGCCTGGGCGGCATGGCCGCCACGCGCGCCTCCGGCACCAACGCCGTGCGCTACGGCACCATGCGCGAAAACGTCATGTCGTTGACCGTCGTGACGGCCGATGGCCGCATCATCCGCACGGCCGGCCGAGCGCGCAAATCGTCGGCGGGCTACGACCTGACGCGCATCTTCGTCGGTAGCGAAGGCACGCTGGGCATCATCACCGAAGTCACCGTGCGGTTGTACCCGCAGCCCGAAGCCGTGTCGGCGGCCGTCTGCAACTTCCCCACGCTGGACGCCGCCGTGCAAAGCGTGATTGAAATCATCCAGATGGGCGTGCCGATCGCGCGCGTGGAATTCATGGACGCCGCCAGCGTGCGGTCGGTCAACCAATACAGCAAGCTGAGCCTGCGCGAAACGCCGCTGCTGGTGTTTGAATTCCATGGCAGCCCGGCCGGCGTGCAGGAACAGGCCGAAACCGTGCAGGCGATTACCGCCGAACATGGCGGCATGGACTTCGAATGGGCCGAGCGCCCCGAAGACCGCAGCCGCCTGTGGACGGCGCGCCATAATGCCTATTTCGCGGGCCTGCAATTGCGTCCCGGCTGCCGCGCCAGCACCACCGACGTGTGCGTGCCGATTTCGCGCCTGGCCGATTGCGTGCGCGACACCGTCGAGGAACTGGAACGCGCCAGTTTCCCGTACACCATCGTCGGCCACGTGGGCGACGGCAATTTCCACGTATTGATGCTGCTGGACGCCGACAATCCGAAGGAATGGGAAGAGTCGGAAACGATCAACCACAACCTGGTTCGCCGTGCGATTGCGGCGGACGGCACCTGCACCGGCGAACATGGCGTGGGCTTGCACAAAATGCAATTCATGGCGGAAGAGCATGGCGACGATGCGCTGGATCTGATGCGTAGCCTGAAGCACGCGTTTGATCCGAACAACATTCTGAATCCCGGCAAGATCGTGTCCTGGTAAGACATCAAGCGGGCCGCGCGCCTTGCTGAAGCCGACGGTATTGCCGTCGGCTTTTTTACGCGTGCACCGCGCGCAATTACTGCTGGTTACGAGTCGGGCACGGCATTTGTCCCATGGATGCGGGTAAATCCCGGCCTGTTTTCATAGTGCGCTCGCGCTATTGTTGCGCTCATGAATTCACTGGTCGAAACCGGCCTGGCACAAGTGCAGGCGCCTTATTCTTTGCAGCAGCTCATCGAGGCGTTGTCGGCCGCGTTGCCCGCGCACTGCGTATTGTTCCGCGAAGAAGATACCCGTCCCTACGAGTGCGACGGCCTGTCGTTGTATCGCGCGCTGCCGGCCGTGGTGGCCCTGCCTGAAACCGAAGAACAAGTGCAAGCCGTCATGCGGATCTGCAAGCGGTTGAATGCGCCGCTGGTGGCGCGCGGCGCGGGCACGGGCTTGTCTGGCGGCGCCATGCCGCATAGCCAGGGCGTGCTGCTTGGCTTGTCCAAATTCAATCGCATCAAGCATATCGACCTGGCCAGCGCCACCGCCATCGTGCAGCCCGGCGTGCGCAACCTGGCCATTTCCGAAGCGGCCTCGCCCTATGGCCTTTATTACGCGCCCGATCCGTCCAGCCAGATCGCCTGTTCCATCGGCGGCAACGTGGCCGAGAATTCCGGTGGCGTGCATTGCCTGAAGTACGGCCTGACCGTGCACAACGTGTTGCGCGTGCGGGTCGTCACCATTGACGGCGACATCGTCGAGCTGGGCTCCGAGGCGCCCGATGCACCCGGGCTGGATCTGCTGTCCGTCTTCATCGGATCAGAAGGCATGTTGGGCGTGGTCACCGAAGTGACGGTAAAGCTCATTCCCAAGCCCGCTTGCGCGCAGGTGGTGATGGCTAGCTTTTCCAGCGTCGAGGCGGCCGGCAATGCCGTCACGCAGGTCATCGCCGCGGGCATGATTCCTGCTGGGCTCGAGATGATGGATCGCCGCGCCACGCATATGGTCGAACCCTTTGTGTGCGCCGGCTACGATCTGGATGCGCAAGCCATCCTGCTGTGCGAATCGGACGGCACCCCTGACGAGGTCGCTCACGAAATCGCTCGGATGGAAGCGGTGTTTCGCGATGCCGGTGCAACGCGTTGCCAAGTGTCCACGTCGGAAGCCGAGCGCCTGAAGTTCTGGGCGGGACGCAAGAACGCGTTTCCGGCGGCCGGCCGCGTGTCGCCTGATTATTACTGCATGGACGGCACGATTCCGCGTCGCCACCTGGCGCGGGTGTTGGGCGCCATCGAGCAAATGGAAGACGAATTCGGCTTGCGATGCGCCAACGTTTTCCATGCAGGAGACGGCAACCTGCATCCGCTGATTCTGTTCGATTCGAACAAGCCGGACGAGGTCGAGCGCGCCGAGAAATTTGGCGCCGCGATTCTTGAGCTGTGCGTGCAGGTAGGAGGCACCGTGACCGGAGAGCACGGTGTGGGTATGGAGAAAATCAATCAAATGTGCGTGCAATTCTCTCGCGAAGAACTCGACGCGTTCCTGGCGGTCAAGCGGGCGTTCGACCCGCCGTGCCTGCTGAATCCTGAAAAAGTCATTCCCACGCTGGCCCGCTGCGCCGAATACGGCAAGATGCACGTCCATGCGGGCGAGTTGCGGTTCCCCGATCTCGCCCGTTTCTAGGACGCATCCCCTATGGATTTTGTCCTGTCGGAATTGTGCGACCAGGTCATGACGGCTCGTGCCGGCCACAAGCCGTTGTTTGTCATGGGCGGCGGCAGCAAGGCGTTCTACGGCAACTATCGCCCGGTCACGCCGCAAGACGGCCATTGCCTGCTGGACATGACGCCGTATCGCGGCATCGTCAGCTATCACCCGTCCGAGCTGGTGGTGACCGTACGCGCCGGTACGCCGTTGGCCGAGCTTGAAGCGGTGTTGGCCGAGAACGGGCAGATGCTGGCGTTTGAACCGCCGCACTTCGCGGCATCGGCAACCGTGGGCGGCTGCGTGGCGGCGGGGCTGTCCGGGCCGCGCCGCATGAGCGCGGGCGCATTGCGCGACTTCGTCCTGGGCACCCGGCTGCTGGACTCGGAAGGGCGCATGCTGTCGTTCGGCGGCGAAGTCATGAAGAACGTGGCGGGGTACGACGTGTCGCGCTTGTTGGCGGGGTCGCACGGCATCTTCGGCGCGATTCTTGATGTGTCGATGAAGGTGGTGCCGCGCCCCATGGAAGAACTGACGTTGGTACTGCCCGCCACGCAGGCGCAGGCGTTGGCAAGCTTTGCGTTGTGGCGCGGCAAGCCGTTGCCCATTTCCGCCACCAGCTGGACGGGTGACGATGACGGGGGCGAAGGGCTTATGCACGTGCGGCTGTCAGGCGCGCCGCCTGCGTTGGCCAGCGCGCGCCACGTCGTCGGCGGGGACGCGCTGTTCCCGGATGCCGCACTGGTGTGGTGGCGCTCGTTGCGCGAGCAGACGCACCCGTTTTTTCACCCCGGCCGGCCTTTGTGGCGCCTTGCGCTGCCGCCCACCGCCGCTGCGTTGGGCCTGGGGCCCACATTGATCGAGTGGGGGGGCGGCCAGCGTTGGTTGTCCGGCCAACGTGACGCCGCTGAGCTTCGCGAAATCGCCGCGCGGCTGGGCGGGCACGCCACCTTGTTCCGCCCCGGCAACAGCAAGCCACCGGTCGACGGGGTATTTCATCCGCTGGCGCCCGGCGTCGCGGCGATCACGCGCCGGCTCAAGCAGGAGCTTGACCCGGCCAGCCTGTTCAACCCCGGCCGCCTGGTTCTGGAGCTATAGCGCATGCAAACCAACCTGGCATCCTGGGCCCGCGATACCGACTTGGGCAACGAAGCCGACGCCATCTTGCGGCGCTGCGTGCATTGCGGTTTCTGCACTGCCACCTGTCCCACGTATCAAGTGCTGGGCGACGAGCTGGACAGCCCGCGCGGGCGTATCTATCTGATCAAGCAGGTGCTGGAAGGCGCCGAGCCCACGCAGTCCACGCAACAACACCTGGACCGTTGCCTGACCTGCCGCAATTGCGAAACCACGTGCCCGTCGGGCGTTCAGTACGGGCACCTGATCGACATCGGGCGCAAGATCGTGGACGAACGCGTGCCGCGTTCATGGGCCGACAAGACCAAGCGCAACCTGTTGCGTCGTGCGATGTTGTCGCCCATGTTCGCGCCCGCGATGAAAGCGGGGCAGGCGATGCGCGCCATGCTGCCCGAGGCGCTCAAGCGCAAGGTGCCCGAGCGCCGTGATGCGGGCGCCTTGCCCGTTGTGTCAGGGCATGCTCGCCAGGTGCTGATGCTGACCGGCTGCGTGCAGCCGGCCATGATGCCCACCATCGACGCCGCCACCATCCGCGTGCTGGATGCCGTGGGTATCGGCGCGCGGCTGGCCCCAGGTGCGGGGTGTTGTGGCGCGGTCAGTTTTCATCTGGATGCGCAAGACGCCGCGTTGGCGCAGATGCGCGCCAATGTGGACGCGTGGTGGCCGCTGATACAGGGTGGGGCGGTGGAGGCCATCGTCATGAACGCTTCCGGCTGCGGCGCGATGGTCAAGGAATATGCGCATCATTTGAAGCATGATCCTGCCTACGCGCAGAAGGCCGCGGATATCGTTGCGCGCGTCAAGGACGTGGCCGAAATTGTCGCCCCGCATGCAGCCCAGCTGCGTGCGCGTTTGCCCGGCGGCGCGCGGGCCGCGTATCACCCGCCCTGCACCCTGCAGCATTGGCAGGGCCTGCGGCCGCTGTCCGAGCAGTTGCTGGTGGATCTGGGTTTCGATTTGCAGCCGTTTGCCGACAAACACCTGTGCTGCGGCTCGGCGGGTGCGTACTCGGTGCTGCATCCGGATATCGCGTTGCAGCTGCGCGACCGCAAACTGACGGCCATTGCCGCAGGCGGGCCCGACGTGATCCTGTCGGCCAACATCGGCTGCATTGGCCATCTGCAAAGCGGCACCGACACGCCGGTGCGGCATTGGGTGGAAGTGGTGGACGAACAGCTGCGCCAGACGGCGGCGGCGTAGGTACAGAAAGGCGCCGGTCCGAAGCTCGGATGAAGGCGCGCAACGAACGCCTGTCGCCAGGCGTTCGTTGCATGGCGCGGTTTATTCGACCGCCTTCACCATATCCTCAAGCACCTTCTTGGCATCGCCGAAGACCATCATCGTGCGGTCCATGTAGAACAACTCGTTGTCCAGCCCGGCGTAGCCGGATGCCATCGAACGCTTGTTCACGATCACGGTGCGCGCCTTGTAGGCTTCCAGGATCGGCATGCCGGCAATGGGCGACTTCGGATCGTTCTTGGCGGCGGGGTTGACCACGTCGTTCGCGCCCAGCACCAGCACGACGTCGGTCTGCGCGAACTCGCTGTTGATGTCGTCCATTTCGAAGACCTGGTCGTAGGGCACTTCGGCTTCGGCCAACAGCACGTTCATGTGGCCCGGCATGCGGCCCGCCACCGGGTGGATGGCGTACTTGACCGTCACGCCGCGTTCCGTGAGCTTGGTGGCCAGTTCTTTCAGCGCATGCTGCGCGCGCGCCACCGCCAGGCCGTAGCCCGGCACGATCGTCACGCTTTCGGCGTTGGTCATCAGGAATGCCGCATCGTCGGCGCTGCCCGACTTGACGCTGCGCTGCTGCGCCGCGCCCGCATCCGCCGCGCTGCCCGCCTGCCCGCCGAACCCGCCCAGAATCACGTTGAAGAACGACCGGTTCATCGCCTTGCACATGATGTATGACAGGATGGCGCCGGACGAGCCGACCAGCGAGCCGGCGATGATCAGCATCGGGTTGTTCAGCGAAAAGCCGATGCCCGCCGCCGCCCAACCGGAATAGCTGTTCAGCATCGACACCACCACCGGCATGTCCGCGCCGCCGATCGGGATGATGATCAGCACGCCCAGCACGAAGGCCACCAGCGTCATGATGATGAAGGGCGTCCATTCCTGCGTCAGCATGAACCACAGGCCGCAGCCCAGCATCACCAACGCCAGCGCCAGATTCAGCATGTGCTGGCCGGGGAACACGACGGGCGCGCCTTGGAACAGCCGGAACTTGTACTTGCCCGACAGCTTGCCGAACGCGATGACCGAGCCCGAGAACGTGATGGCGCCCACGAAGGTGCCGATGAACAGCTCGAAGCGGTTGCCCGTGGGAATCAGCATGCCGGCCGGCACGATGCCGAAGGCGTGCGGCTCGGCGACGACGGCAACCGCAATGGCGACCGCCGCCAGGCCGATCATGCTGTGCATGAAGGCGACCAGTTCGGGCATCTTCGTCATCTCGACGCGGCGGGCCATCAAGGTGCCGATGGAACCGCCCACCAGCAGGCCCAGCAGGACCCAGCCCAGGCCGATGGTGGCGGTGCCTTCGCGCGCCAGCCCGATGATGAGCGCTGCCGTGGTCAGCACGGCGATGGCCATGCCGGCCATGCCGAAGGCGTTGCCCAGCCGGGACGTGGTCGGATGCGACAGCCCCTTGAGCGCCTGGATGAAGCAGACCGAGGCAATCAGGTAGAGCAGGGTGACGAGGTTAAGCGAGATCATTTCGCTTCCTCCTTGCCCGGGCCAGGCTTGCGATCCTTTTTCTTGAACATTTCCAGCATGCGCCGCGTGACAAGAAAGCCACCAAACACGTTCACGGCCGCCAGCGCCACGGCGAACACGCCCATGCCGCGCGCCAGGCCACCTTCGGTCAGCGCGGCCGCCAGCATGGCGCCTACGATGATGATGGCGGAGATGGCGTTGGTCACCGCCATCAACGGCGTGTGCAAGGCGGGCGTGACGTTCCAGACAACGTGGTAGCCGACATAGATGGCCAGCACGAAGATGATGAGATTCATCAGGGTGGGGTTGATCGCTTCCATGTTCAGGTCCTTTGCATCACATTGCCGCCTTCGCACACCAGGCAGGCCGCCACGATTTCATCGTCGCGCTGGATCGCCAGCGCGCCGTCCGCATTGATGATGAGCTTCAGGAAGTCCATGACGTTGCGCGCATAGAGCGCGGACGCGTCGGTGGCGACCAGGCCGGGCAGGTTGGTCAGGCCGACGATCGTCACGCCGTGTTTTTCCACGATCTTGCCGCGTTCGGACAGGGGGCAGTTGCCACCGCGTTCGACCGCCAGGTCCACCAACACGGAGCCGGGTCGCATGGCCGCGACAGTGTCGGCCGACACCAGCGTGGGGGCGGGGCGGCCGGGGATCAGCGCGGTGGTGATGACGATGTCGGCCTGCTTGCAGCGTTCGGACACCAACGCCGCCTGCCGCGCCATCCATCCGGGTGGCATGGCGCGCGCGTAGCCGCCTTTGCCTTCGGCGATTTCGCGTTCTTCGTCGGTTTCGAAAGGCACGTCGATGAACTTGGCGCCCAGGGATTCGACCTGTTCCCTTGCGGCGGGGCGCACGTCGGACGCCTCGACGACCGCGCCCAGGCGCTTGGCGGTGGCAATGGCCTGAAGGCCGGCCACGCCGGTGCCCAGCACCACGGCGCGCGCGGCCTTGAGGGTGCCGGCGGCGGTCATCATCATGGGGATCAGCCGGCCGTAGTGGTGGGCGGCCAGCAGCACGGCTTTGTAGCCGGCCAGGTTGGCTTGGGAAGACAGCACATCCAGGCTTTGCGCGCGGGTGATGCGGGGCGCGGCTTCCAGGGCAAAGCCGGTCAGGCCGGCGCCGGCCATCTGTTCGATGCCTTCGGCGTCGAACGGGTCCAGCATGCCGATGACGACGGCCCCGCGCTTCATGTGGGGCACTTCATCGGCGGAGGGGGCGCGAACCTTCATGACCAGGTCCGCGCCCAGGGCATCCTGGGCAGAGCCTAGCGTGGCTCCCGCGGCCTCGTAGGCGTCGTCAAGATAACGGGCGGCGACGCCGGCCCCGCGCTCCACGACAACGGTGTGTTTGCCGCCTACGTACTTCTTGACGGTCTCCGGTGTTGCTGCGACACGGGTTTCCCCGTCTCGGGTCTCTTTGGGTATCCCGATGTGCATCGACGCCTCTCCTCAGAAGGTTCGCCGTAGTTATACACGTTAATGTTGCCCCCACGCGCGCTCATTGCATTCGCGCGCTGCCCCCCAAGGGGGCTGGCCCGCCTTGGGGCGGCCCGGCGGCGGGCCGTTGCCCCCACGCTGCGCTCATTGCATTCGCTTGCTGCCCCCCGAGGGGGCTGGCCCGCCTTGGGGCGGCCCGGCGGCGGGCCGTTGCCCCTACGGTGCGCTCATTGCATTCGCTTGCTGCCCCCAAGGGGGCTGGCCCGCCTTGGGGGTGGGCAGGTTCTTTGGGCTACGGCATTTGCCGGACGAAAAAAAGCCCCATGGCGAACCATGGGGCTCCGGGTTTTGCAACCCACTTGCTCCGGCCAGTCTTACCACGCCGCTGGCCGGCACTTGCGCGTAAACGTCCGGCGTCAGGCCGTTTGCGCGCGAGTCCAGTTGATCAGCGCAGCGGTCAGGTCGCGCAGATCGGCCTTCAGGCGGCCATAGTTTTCGGTCGGACGCAGCGTGACTTCGTCCATGTACAGCTTGCGGTTGATTTCGATCTGCAAGCTGTGGCGGCCTTCCTGGGGGCGGCCAAAAGCGCGCACCAGTTCGACACCCTTGTACGGGTCGTTGACCGTGACGTTATAGCCACGCTCGCGCAGCCACGCCGCGATGAACTCGCGGAACGCCGGGTCGCTGGTGCTGCCGTCGCGGTCGCCCAAGACGAAGTCCGGGTGAACCAGGCCGGGGCGGTCGGTGGCGAAGGCGCCGGCCACGCTGGGCATGGAGTGGCAGTTGATGTGCCAGACCTTGCCGAACTTCTTGTGTGCCGAATCCAGCACTTGGCCAAGGGCGGCGTGGTACGGCTTCCAGCAGGCGTCGATGCGGTGGCGCACTTCCTCGACCGTCAGCTTGCGGTTGTACAGCGGCGTGCCGTCGTCCAGCATGCGCCAGATCAGGCCCTTGCCCAGCTTGACCTTGGGCGATGCGTTGACGGCATCCGGCCAGGCTTGGTCCAGCAGCAATTCATCGATCTCGTCGGCCGCGCGGTTGGCGTCGATGTAGGCGCGCGGAAACGCGGCGGCTACCATCGGCACGCCCATGTCGAGCGCGTCGCCCCACAGGTCGTCAACCCAGGTGTCCTCGGCAGTGCGCAGCGCGCCAAAGTCCACCGCGGCGGCGAAGTCGGGAGGGTAGGCGGTGCCGCTGTGCGGAGAGTCCAGCACGAGCGGGGCCGAGGGCTCCGAATCGGGATATTGCTGCGGAAGGTCGAGCCGGTAAGACAGGGGTTGGGTAATTCGCATATAGAGGTGTTGCGTTCGTGATTCGAAAGGCCCGCGCTGCCCGTGATGGCGCGGCGCGGGCCGAAGATCGCTTAGTCGATCTTCACGTTGGCTTCTTTGGCGATGCGCTTGTTCTTGGCGATTTCAGCGGCGATCTGCTTGCCGAAGTCGGCCGAGCTGTTGGCGGCGGGTTCGGCGCCCAGGGCTTCCAGGCGCGACTTCACGTCGGCGTCGGCGCTAACTTTCTGCACGGCGGCGTTCAGCTTGGCCAGGATGGGTTCCGGCAGCTTGGCCGGGGCAACCAGGCCAAACCACGACGCGTCGTTCACAGCCGGCAGGCCGGCTTCGGCGAACGTGGGCACGTTGGGCAGGCTGGCCACGCGCTTGGGCGAGGCCACGGCCATGGCGATCAGGCGGCCGGACTGCACGTGCGGCAGGGTGGACGGCAGGTTGTCATACATGACGTCGACCTGGCCGGCCAGCGCGTCGTTCAGCGCCGGGCCCACGCCACGGTACGGAACGTGCATCAGGTCGGTGCCCGAAGCCATCTTGAACAGTTCGCCCATCATGTGCGAAACCGAACCGTTGCCGGCCGACGCGTACGTCAGCTTGCCCGGCTGGCTCTTGGCCAGCTTGATGAAGTCGGCGATGTTCTTGGCGTCAACCTTGGGGTTGATCGTCATGATGTTCGGCACGGCGGCCAGGTTCGAGATGGGCGTGAAGTCCTTCTCGCCATCGAACGGCAGGTTCGGGTAGATGGCCGGGTTGATGCCGTGCGTGCTGACCGTGGCGATGCCCAGGACGTAGCCGTCCGGTGCGCTGCTGGCAACGAATGCGCTGCCGATCGAGCCGCCCGCGCCACCGCGGTTTTCCACCACGACGGTCTGGCCCAGTTCCTTGCCCAGCTTGTCCGCGAACAGGCGGCCGACGATGTCGGTGGTGCCTCCGGGCGGGAAGGGAACGATCAGGCGGATGGGCTTGCTGGGATACGCGTCTTCAGCGTGCGCGATACCTGAGGTCAGCGGCATGGCCAGTGTCGCGGCGGCGACACACAGGCCCAGTACTACGTTACGGCGTTGCATGGATTCCCCTAATAAATGGAAAGCGAATGCGCAAAGGCAGTCGCAAACGCAACGATTCTTTCCTGGCGGGGCGGTTTGCGCAAACGAAAGTTTCTCCGTAAGCTATGACTTTTTTTCATGCCTCCCGTTTGCCGACACGATTCGGGCGTTACTTTTGTGTAACTTTTCCGCACTTGGCACACGCGATCGAGGCCGGGGAAACATCCCCGATCAAGCCCCGCCGGGGCGGGAGCCCCACGCGACGTGGGGGCGAATCATGCGACGTTTCTGTCCCTCTTTAACGGATCTTCAAGCATTTGAAGTTGCCGCGCGGCACAGCAGCTTTACGCGGGCGGCTCAGGAATTGTGCGTCACGCAAGGCGCGGTCAGTAAACAGGTGAAACATCTGGAAGAGTTCGTAGGCGTTGAACTATTCCTGCGCATCAGGCAAGGCCTGGTGCTGACCGAGGCCGGCCGCAGTTATCTGACCAAGGTTCAGGCGGGCTTGGGCCAGATCGAAGCGGCCACCGTCGAGCTGATTGCGCATCAAGGGCAGGGCGGCACGTTGAACCTGACCTGTATGCCCACGTTTGGCGCGCGCTGGTTGATCCCGCGCCTGACGGCTTTCATGCGCTTGCGCCCCGACATCCACGTTGAATTCCTGCCGCACCGCCAGGGCTACGATTTTTCCACGCCTGAACTCGATGCCGCCGTGCGATTCGGCGAAGGCATCTGGCCGGGCAGTGGCGCCGACTACATCGTGGGCCGCGACATCGTGCCCGTGTGCAGCCCGCGCTTGATTCCGGGCGGCTGTCCATCGCCCGAGGCTCTGCTGGCGTATCCGCTGCTGCACCATACGTCGGCGCTGGAGGGTTGGCGCGATTGGTTCGAGCAAGCCGGCTGCGATAGCCGTCGCAGCCTGGAAGGCGCGCGCTTTGACCAGTACGCGCTGTTGTCGCAGGCCGCCGCCGCCGGTTTCGGCGTGGCGCTGATTCCGCGTTGCCTGATCGAAGACGAGTTGCGCGACGGCAAGCTGGCCGTGGCCATCAAACTGCCGATCCGCGCGCGCATGGGCTATTACCTGTGTTACCCCGAGCAGAAGGCCAACCTGCCGACCTTGCAGGCGTTTCGCGCCTGGCTGATGGAAGTGTCCCGGGCAGCAGAGCCGCAGCCCAACGCCGAGCCGGCGCCCGAAGCCGCGTCCGAACTAAAATAGCCGCATCATGAGTCAAATATCCACCAAGAAAGGCCGCGTTGTCGTGGGCATGTCGGGCGGGGTCGATTCTTCGGTCACCGCATGGTTGCTCAAGCAACAAGGCTATGAAGTCGTCGGCCTGTTCATGAAGAACTGGGAAGACGACGACGATTCCGAATACTGCTCCACCCGCCAGGACTTGCTGGACGCCGCCAGCGTCGCGGACCTGGTTGGCGTGGACTTCGAGTTCGTCAACTTCGCCGCCGAATACAAAGACCGCGTGTTCGCCGAATTCCTGCGCGAATATTCCGCCGGCCGCACCCCCAACCCCGACGTGCTGTGCAATGCCGAAATCAAGTTCAAGGCATTTCTCGACCACGCCATGGCGCTGGGCGCCGAGCACATCGCCACGGGTCACTACGCCCGGGTGCGCGAAGTGCCGGCCGAGGGGGGCGGCACGCAGTTCCAGTTGCTCAAGGCTCTGGATGCGTCCAAGGATCAAAGCTACTTCCTGCATCGGCTGAACCAGGCGCAGCTGTCGCGCACGCTGTTCCCCCTGGGCGAAATCCACAAGACCGAAGTGCGCCGCATCGCCCACGAGATCGGGCTGCACAATGCCGCCAAGAAGGATTCCACCGGCATCTGCTTCATTGGCGAGCGCCCGTTTCGCGAATTCCTGAACCGCTACCTGCCGACCGAGCCCGGCCCGATCCTGACGCCCGAAGGCCAGCAGGTGGGCCGCCACGAGGGGCTGTCCTTCTACACGTTGGGCCAGCGCAAGGGTCTGGGCGTGGGCGGCGTGAAGGGCCGGCAGCGCGAGGACGGCACGGCCGAGGCCTGGTACGTGGCGCGCAAGGACCTGGAACGCAACATCCTGTACGTGGTGCAGGGGCATGACCATCCCTGGCTGCTGTCCGGCCAGTTGCAGGCCCAGGACGCCAGCTGGGTGGCGGGCCATCCGCCCGCGCTTGCCGGCTACGGCTCCAAAACGCGTTACCGCCAGGCGGATGCAGCCTGCCGTCTGGATCGGGCTGAAGGCGATACGTTTGCGCTGGACTTCACCGACCCGCAATGGGCCGTCACGCCGGGCCAGTCGGCCGTGCTTTACGATGGCGAGGTTTGCCTGGGCGGTGGCATTATTCTGTAGCGCACACGCCGCACCGGCACATGCGCGATCAAGCAAGGCCCCGTGGGCGCGTCGCCCGCGGGGCCTTGTTCATGAACCTGAGAATTCAAAACGAGAGGAGAGGGTTGTGGATGTTTCGATGGTGATTTGCCTGCTGGTGCTGGGCGCGGTGGCCGGCTTTGCGGCGGGGCTGCTGGGAATCGGTGGCGGGATGCTGCTGGTGCCGCTGCTGACCATGTTGTTCTCTTGGCAGGGCATGCCGCCCGAACTGGTGGTGCACGCCGCCATCGCAACGTCAATGACGTCCATCCTGTTCACGTCGATCTCCAGCGTGCGGGCGCACCAGCAGCGCGGCACGATCAAATGGAACATCGTGTGGGCGATGGCGCCGGGCATCATCATCGGCGGGCTGATATCGGGCGGAGCGGTGTTCGCGGCCCTGAACACGCTGTGGCTGTCGCTGTTCTTTGCGCTGTTCGTCGGTTATTCCGGCTGGAGCATGCTGCGCAACAAGAAGCCCAAACCGGCTCGGCAGATGCCAGGCGTGGTGGGCACCAGCGCGGCGGGGGCGGGCATCGGGTTCCTGTCCGGGCTGGTCGGCGCGGGCGGCGGATTTCTGTCGGTCCCGTTCATGGTCTGGTGCAACGTGGCCTTGCACAACGCCGTGTCCACGTCGGCCGCGCTGGGTTTTCCCATTGCGCTGGCCAACAGCGTGGGTTACGTGGTGTCGGGCCTGAATGAAGGGGCGACGCGCCCCGGCATGCTGGGCTACATCTATTGGCCCGCCTTGCTGGCGCTGGTGTGCACCAGCGTATTGACCGCGCCGCTGGGCGCGCGGATGGCGCACCGCCTGCCGGTGCAGACCTTGAAGCGCGTGTTCGCATGCCTGCTTTTCGCCTTGGCGGCGTACATGCTGTTCAAGGCCTGGCAGACGTTCGCGGCGCAATAAGGCAGTTCGGCGGCGGCCCTGGCCGCCGCGCCGGCAAGTCTGGCGCCCGCGCAATGCAAACCGGCCACACAAGGTGGCCGGTCATCAAGCACCCGTGTAAAACGGGCAGGCGGGGAACCGCTCAGGCGGTCTTGGGCGCGGTGTCGATAAACGATTGCCGCTGCGCCAGCTTGTCGTGCAGGCGCGCCAGGTTCAGGTGGTTGGCGCGCCAGTCCAGCGCCGCAAAGCGCAAGTCCAGGTAGCCCAGCGCGCAGCCGACGGCGATGTCGGCCAGGCTGTAGTTGATGCCCATGCAGTGGGCGTTGTCACCCAGGCTTTTGTTCATGGCGTCCAGGCTGGCGTGGATCTTGCCGTATTGGCGTTCGATCCATTCCGGGCTGCGCTGGGCCTCGGGGCGCTGGTTTTCCTTGACGATGGCGACACAGGCGTCCAGGACGCCATCGGCGATGGCCTCCCAGCACTTGACGGCGGCACGGTCACGCCCCTGTTGCGGAATCAGGCGGGCAACGGGCGACAAGGTGTCCACGTACTCGACGATGACGCGCGAATCAAACAGCGCGCCGCCATCTTCCATGACCAGGCAGGGCACCTTGCCCAGCGGGTTGTACGTTTGGATCTGCGTGTCGGCGGACCAGACGTTTTCGAGTTCAAGCCGGTAGTCCAGCTTTTTCTCGGCCATGACGATACGCACTTTGCGTACGTATGGACTGGTAAGCGAGCCGATCAGTTTCATGGAGTCACAAGCGGAGTCGAAAAGCGGCCGAAGTATAGCAGGCCGTATGACGGTCAAGCCGTCCGTTGGCCGGAATCTTCGCCAGTTTGCCACAATGTTGCACGCCCCTGGATGATAAAATCGCCGGGTTTTCCCATCCGTAGCCATTTCTTCTTCAGACCATGCAAATCGCCGACCAGTTGAGCCAACTTAATGCCCTTTCGCCATTGGATGGCCGTTACGCTTCCCGGAGCGACGCGCTGCGCGGCCTGCTGTCCGAAGCCGGCTTCATGGCGCATCGCGTCGAAGTCGAGGTGGCCTGGCTGGTCGCCCTGTCCGACGCCGGCCTGCCCGAGCTGCCCGCCTTTTCGCAGGCCGCCCGCCAGCGCCTGCAACAGCTGGTGCAGGATTTTTCGGAAGCCGATGCCGGCCGCATCAAGGACATCGAACGCGTCACCAACCATGACGTGAAGGCCGTTGAGTACTGGCTGAAGGAAAAAGTGGCCGACGACGCCGAGTTGGCGCGCGCCGCCGAATTCATCCACTTCGCCTGCACCTCGGAAGATATCAACAACACCTCGCACGCGTTGATGCTGTCGCGCGCCCGCGATCAGGTGGTGGTGCCGCGCCTGCGCGAACTGGCCGCCAAGCTGAACGACATGGCCGTGGCGCAAGCCGACCAGCCGATGCTGTCGCGTACGCACGGCCAGCCGGCCAGCCCCACCACGCTGGGCAAGGAGTTTGCCAACGTGGCCGCGCGCCTGAATCGCGCCATTGTCGCTGTCGAAGCCGTTGAACCGCTGGCCAAGCTGAACGGCGCCACCGGCAACTACAACGCCCACCTGTCGGCCTACCCGGAAATCGATTGGCCCGCCTTCAGCCAGCGCGTGCTGGCCGGCCTGGGCCTGACCCAGAACCGCCATACCATCCAGATCGAACCGCACGACTGGATGTCGGCCCTGTTCGACGCCATCACCCGCGCCAACATCATCGTGCTGGATCTGGACCGTGACGTCTGGGGCTATGTGGCGTTGGGCTACTTCAAGCAGCGCCTGAAGGAAGGCGAGGTCGGTTCGTCGACCATGCCGCACAAGGTCAACCCCATCGACTTCGAAAACTCCGAAGGCAACCTGGGCCTGGCCAATGCCGTGCTGCGCCACCTGGCCGACAAGCTGCCAATCTCGCGCTGGCAGCGCGACCTGACCGACTCCACCGTGCTGCGCAACCTGGGCGTGGGCCTGGGCTATTGCCTGGTGGCGTGGGACGCCTGCATGCGCGGCCTGGGCAAGCTGGAAGTGAACACGGCCGCCATCGACGCCGATATCGATGCTTGCTGGGAAGTGCTGGCCGAGCCGGTGCAAACGGTGATGCGCCGCTACGGTCTGCCGCAGCCTTACGAACAACTCAAGGCATTGACGCGCGGCAAGGGCATTACCGAAGAAGCGCTGCGCGAATTCATCCAGGGCCTGGCGTTGCCGGAAGAACCCAAGGCCCGCCTGTTGGCAATGACCCCCCGTTCGTACATCGGACTGGCCGCCGAGCTGGCCCGGGCGGTATAGTCGCCATGCCGCGCGCGTCATGCGCGCGGCATTCTTGTTGTTCTTACGGGAGATTGCAATGCAAAAGTTGTCCACGCTAGTCGCGTTGGCCTGTATGACCGTGGCGCCGTTGCTCGCGACGACCGCCTCGGCACAGTTCGCCAAGCCCGAAGACGCGGTCAAGTACCGCCAATCGGCGTTGACGCTGATGGCCTCGCACTTTGGTCGCATGACGCCGGTGGTCAAGGGTCAGGCGCCTTACGACGCCGCGCAGATCAAGGCCAACGTCGAAGTGCTCAAGACCTTGTCGGCGTTGCCGTGGACGGCTTTCGGGCCGGGAACGGAAGGCGGTGATGCTCGTCCCGAAATCTGGAGCGACGCTGCCGGCTTCAAGCAAAAGCAACAAGCCTTCCAGGACAATATCGTCAAGTTATCGGCAGCTGCTGATTCCGGCGACCTGGACAAGCTGCGTGCGGCCTTCGGCGATGTGGGCGCCAGCTGCAAGGCTTGCCACGACTCGTACCGCAAGAAGAAGTAAGGCGCTGCCGTCTGGCGACGGCATCGATACTTTCCAAGCAAAAAGCCCTTCGATGCATTGAGGGGCTTTTTGTTTTTCCGCGCGCTGGGTTCGTGCGTGGCGGATTACGAAAACGACATGTCGGCCACGATTTCCAGTGACCGTATCCACAGCACCAGGCCCGTCACGCAGGCGCCCAGCAGCAGTGCGCGCAACCACACGGCGAAACCGTCCTGTGCGGGCGGCGTCCCGGCGGGCAGGTCCTTGGCGTCGACATCGCCCGTGATGATGGATCGCACCAGGCGCTTGCGGCGCACCAGCGCGTACCAGGCAACCGCCACCAGGTGCAGCGCGATCAGGCCGATGATTACCCACTCGTTCAGCTTGTGCCACGACGTCAGGGTGCTGGCGGTGTCGGCGCTGACGTAACCGAACAAAGGCCCTTGCATCATGATGTCGTCGGTGGTGAACAAGCCGCTGACGGCTTGAAAGCCGATGACCAGCAGCAGCGCCAGTACCGACAGGGCGCCCAGCGGATTATGTCCGGCGGGCGCGGCGGCGCCCTTGAGGTATTTGGCCACCGCGCCGGGGCCGCGCACGAACGTGGCAAAGCGCGCGTAGCGCGGGCCGACGATGCCCCATAACAGGCGGAAGATAATCAGGCCCAGCGCCGTACAGCCAAAGCGCACGTGCCAGTCCATATACAGGCCGCCCAGCTTGACGCTGACGAACGCGCCGACAATACAGACGACTAGCGCCCAGTGAAAGAGGCGGGTGGGAAGGTCCCAGATCCGTACCGCGAGTCGATTGTTCTGCATGGTAAGCGTGCCAGGGCTGCGTTGCGAGCGACTTTATCACGCAACAATGAAATCGCCGCGCACCAGGCGCGGCGAAGCTGTCAGCGATATCGGCGCGTGGCGCCGATGGGTTCAATACGAAGCGTTGCGCACCGATTCGATGCGATGCACGTGTTCGTGGCGGAAACGGATCCGCTGGCCAGGGGCCTTCTGCGTGGTATTGCCGCAAGCCACGACTTCCGTCGTGTAAGTCGTCGTGCCGTTGATCGGCGCGTTGAAGATGACGGTTGCGCGAATGGCCGGGCCATTGGCCGGTTGCAGATGAACGATGTCGCCGATATGGATCGGGGTGTTGTCCAGCGTCGTGTGAGCCGGGCGGCGGATCAGGTCCGAGGTAGTGAAACGAGTATTCATGGTGTGTGTTCTCTTAGGTTCTAGTTATTAGAAAAGCTGCGTCTGGCGCATGCTGCGAAGGGCGGACGTACCAAAAGCGCCTCGCGTCCTCGCGGTTGCCTTGTCACCGGGTTTTGTTTTGACAGGGCAGGCATGACACTAACGCATAAGTGTTGCCGTCAGTTTGCGCATTCTCATGTTTTTTGCGTGCGCGCGTAACGGGGTACTGCGGGGGTGCTGCGGCCCAATGCCATCGGTCAGTCCTGGACGACATTGGTTCGAGCTAGAGGGCTGCCATGTCGGTGCATGCGCCTGCGGGCTCAAGGGATCGCACAGAGCGGGTTGACTCTGGCGGGTGCTGTGCGACCTGGAATGTGATGGGTAATCACGATCCTGGTTGCAACGTGTCTTGTTGCTTCTTTCCAAGCCGGACTGGCGGATTGGTGAAGATGTGGCGGGGTAGTGCCATGTATCCGGACGGATGCTGGCGATTTGCGCGTTTTTTCTCGTGATTGGTTTTGGGAAACCTGGAGTTTTTGCAAATCAGACTGCAATGCCGGGAGGCTGGGTGGCGCGCGGTTTTCGCGGCGGGTACCCGGGTTCAAGCCCCTGGTCTAATGTTTTCGGCCAATTTATTCTGGGAAATATGGGGCGCGAAAATGCATTAGTCGTCGATATTATCGCGACTTTTATTGCCGTGCAAGTGTTTTTTAAGGGGGCCAGGCCAGGCCCCCGGGGCGGGCTCAGTGCTCGGCCTGTCGGGCCTGGCGCTGGGCCTCGATGATCAGCTCTTCAAGGCGGGGAGACATCCGCAGCGCCACTTGCGCGCCCATCGATCCGTCGGGCTGGCGTTCGGTTTCAAGGGCCAAAACGATGCTTTCGTCGTTGAACGCCTCGGGCGCCGCGTCAAGGTCTGCATAGCGCAGGACCAGCGCGTCCACGGCCTTTTGGGCGGCCGCCAGGGCGTCTTCCGACAACTGGCCCTGCCCAAGGTACTGATTCACCACGCGAGCCAGGTCGTTCATGAAATACAGCAGCGCGGCCGCACCGCGGCAGTCGGGCAGGGTGAATCCCCAAGGGGCGGAAGAGGCGGGTTGAGTCATGAAGTGCGGTACCACGTAACGAAGGCCGGCTGGCCGGGATTTCGCATTTTACGGCCCCTTCAAGGCGGCTTCCCTCGGAAGCATCGACCAGGGTGCGCCGCCGGGGCGGGTTCCCTTCGGTGCCTCTCTTCTCGTGCCTATCTTCTCGTGCCTATCTTCTCGTGCTTCCCTTTGATGCATACTTCCGGGCCATCATGATTCGACTTGCCCATTCTTGCGACCTGACCCGCCTGGCCGACATCGAACGCTCCGCCGCCCAACGCTTTCTTGGCACGGACATGGCGTGGGCCGTCGACGGCGACACCTTGCCATTGGACACGTTGCGTCAGGCCCTGGCCGCTGGCCTGCTGTGGGTTGCCGTGGACGGCGAGCGGCTGTGTGGTTTTGCGCTGGCCATGCCGCTGGATGGCGACCTCTACCTGGCTGAAATGTCCGTGGCCATGCCCGAGCAGGGGCGCGGTCTTGGGCGCGCGTTGATGCGGGCGGTGCTGGACCACGCACGGCAGGCGGACCGCTACCGCGCCGTGGTGCTGACCACCGACCTGCATCTGCCCTGGAACGCGCCGTTTTATCGACGGCTGGGCTTTGACGTAGTGGCGCCGTCGTATTCGTCCGGCTTGCAGGCGCGCTTGCAAGCAGAAGCCGCCGCGGGCTTTGACTCCGCGCGCCGCTGTGCGATGGCTTATCCCTTGGCGCAACGGCCCGTCCAGCCGTGAGCCACGGCGTCCGTTTGCCGGCCCCTGTGTCAACTCGCTTCGATCGCAACAAATTCCACCCGTGGGCGGCGCGCGGCAAGGGCTTCAGGATAATCTGGCCTCATGCGTCGACTTCCGTTTCGAAGGCGGCGCGGTCTTGATCGGTCTGTAAATCAACCCGCTATGGCGAGGAGGACACGCATGTCACTGTGGCGAGCCGGCCTGATGGTTCTGGCAACGGCGTCGCTGTTGTTCGCAACGGCGTGCGTCAACAAAGAGCCCCAGGAGCGCGCGGCGTTCATCCAGCTGCTGCAAGCGCGGGTCAATAACGATGCGCTGCTGCCCCTGCCCGCCCTGAGCAAGGCGGAAAAGGAAGCGGTGGGCGATTACGCCGACGCCTACGAAGTCATCACCGATTTCCAGCAGAAAATGGCCAAGTCGGCCCAGGACATGCACGCAGTGCTTGAGTTGGAAACGATTCGATCCGTCGGTGAAATCGTCCAGCGTCAAAGCGGTTTCGAGGCCGCGCGCAAGACGCTTGCCGACAGCGCCGGCCGGCTGGAGGACGCCCGCGCGAAGGCGGACAGCGCGCGCGCCAAATTGGAATTGCCGGCGGATCTGGCGCCGGTGTATGACGGCGTGTACGACGAGGCCGTGACCGGGCCCGCCACCGAGCTCATGCGGTCGGCTTCCAAAATGGATTCGGTGGCGCGCGATGCGCTGGGCGTTGGGGCCTTTGTGGCCGCCAATGCCGCCGACATCCAGCTGGTGGACGACCAGGCGCGCGTGGCGACGCCCACTCTGCAACAGGAACTGAACCTGCGCCTGCAAGGCCTGAACGCACAGTCGGACGCCTTGACCCAGGCTCGCCGGACGATCCTGTTGGCCGCGCGGCGCGGCGAGTGACAGGGCGCTGGTGCATGGGCTTTGTACAATGCGGGTCTCGCGGCGATCGCCGTGCCTGGAATGGAACATGAGCCAATCACCCAGCTTGCACTACAGAACCTTTCTGCTCCTGCTCGTGGTGGTCTCCATCGCGTTCGGCTGGCTGTTGTGGCCTTTCTACGGCGCCGTTTTCTGGGGTGCCATTCTTGCCATCATCTTTGGACCCTTGCAGCGCCGTCTGGTCAAGCGCATGGGCGGGCGGCGCAATCTGTCCGCGCTGATCACATTGCTGGGCGTGTTGCTGTTGGTCATTCTGCCGTTGGTGGCGATTACCGGGTCCCTGGTTCGCGAAGGCGCCAACCTGTACCAGAGCATCAAGTCCGGCGAACTGAATTTCGGCGCCTATTTCCAGCAAGCCATGGCGGCGTTGCCGCCTTCCGTGCATGACGTGCTGGCGCGTTTCGATCTGGCCGATATTCCCAGCTTGCAAGAAAAGCTCAGCGCCGGCGCGATGCAGGCCAGCCAGTTCCTTGCGACCCAGGCGCTGAGCATCGGGCAGGACACGTTCCAGTTCGTCATCAGCTTCGGCATCATGCTGTACCTGCTGTTCTTCCTGCTGCGGGACGGGCCTGAGCTGTCGGCGCGCATCAAGCGCGCCATGCCGCTTAGCGACGCGCACAAGCAACATCTGTTCCGCAAGTTCACGACCGTGGTGCGCGCCACCGTCAAGGGCAACATCGCGGTGGCGGCCGCGCAGGGCGCGCTGGGCGGCATCATCTTTTCGATTCTGTCGATCCAGGGCGCGCTGCTGTGGGGCGTGATCATGGGGTTTTTGTCGCTGCTGCCGGCCATCGGGGCAGGCCTGATCTGGGCGCCCGTCGCGATCTACTTCCTGCTGACCGGCGCCGTGGTCAAGGGTGCGGTGCTGATCGCATTCGGGGTGCTGGTCATCGGCATGGTCGACAACGTGCTGCGACCCATCCTGGTGGGCAAGGACACGAAGATGCCCGACTACGTGGTGCTGATTTCCACGTTGGGCGGCATGGCCCTGTTCGGGCTGAATGGTTTTGTGATCGGGCCGCTGATCGCCGCGCTGTTCATGGCGTGCTGGGATCTTTTTTCGCCCACCGACAACACGCTTGAGCAGCAAGACAAGCTGCCGGTGGCGCCGCCGAAATAACGATTCGGCGCTGGCCGACTAGCGCCTGGCGGCTGGCCATTGCATCAACGCAGACGTAGCAACTGGTCGCCAATGAGCAGGTCGCGATCGGCTCGGGGGCGGGTGCGCACCAGCCCCTGCTTTAACGCCTGCGCCACATCGTCCACGCCGGTGACGTCTTCCATGGGTTGTTCAAAGCTGGCGGCGTGCAGGTCGCCTAGATAACGCCATTGGTCGGCCGCATCCAGCGTAAACGCGCTGAAGCGGTCCGGCCCCGGGTAGTCTGTGTCGGATTGAGGCGCCACGTACAAAACCAGTTCGTCCGCGCCGTCACCCGTCAGGTCGGCGAAGATGACACGGCAGCGCGACACAGGCGGTGCCTCGGCGGTAGACGCAGCGGCGCCCGACGCATCGGCGCCCGACGCTTCGGCGCCCGACGCAGCGGCGGCCGACGCTTCGGCACGGGCCTGGGGCTGGGCCTGGGCCTGGGCACCAGGCACGCACGCGCGTGCCAACGCGGGATGTTCGCGTCGCAGAGTGCGCCACCACGCCACCGGGACGTCGCGCCCGGCCGGTGTCACGGCCAGCGTTACAGCAAGGTCGGGGGCTTGGTCCCGCGCGGGATCCAAGGGCGCGTCCCAGCGGAAATATCCGCCTTGCAGCGTCTCTTTGGCGGCTTCGGCAATACGAGGGTCGCGCGCATTGGCAGCGCCGTCCGCCAGCCGGCGCAAGGCATCGTGCCCCCACACGCCGTAGTCTCTGCCCATGGCATGAAAGCTGAAATCCTCCGGATCCTTGCGCCCGTCCACCAGCCGCTGAAACTGGCTTTCGGCGCTCAGGCGCAGCGGGTTGGCCAGCGGCGTGGCAAGCGCCAGCAGCAGCGCCACCGTGGCCAATGCCGCGACCAGATTGGTGGCTGCAAGCGCCGCATGATGGTGTTTGCCACGTATCGCCGCCCATGCATACCCGACCCCGTACAGCACCAGGATCGCAGCGGCACCCACGCCCCAGGCGCGCAGCACCGTCCAGCCGTATTGCTCGACGCGAACTACCGCGCCGGTCAGGGCGACGGCCGCCAACGGCAACAGACACACCATCGCCCAGCGCAACAGCCGGCGCAGCCCAGGCCCAAACGGGTCTGCTTGCGGACCGTCTTGCCAGGCCGCGTTGATCAGCTTGATCCAGACCAGTAAAAAGGCGATCAGCGCGCCGGCGGATAATTGCACGGCCTGAAGCCCCAGCGCCAGCCTTGCCGCCAGCGCGACGGTAAAGGCCAGGCCCACTGCCGTCACCAGCGGCAGCAGCCACGCATTGAGCGTCAGCCAGGCGCGTTGCAGGATGTTCGTCAGCGCCGGCCGGCGGCGCACGCCGACCAGGCAGGCGGCCAGGACCATCGGCCACACGGCAAAGCGGAACGTCGCGTCCTCGACCAGGCTGCGCACGATGCGGATTCCGATCATGTCGAACATCGCCCCGGCCGCCGCCATCAGCAGGCAAACACAAAGCGCCAGGCCAAGGCTCAAGCCCAGGTGGACCGAGTTGCGCCATGCAGCGCGGAAAATGGCGGGGTAGTTCCAGCGAGGCCTGTGAACGTCCAGCGCCTGCACCAAGGCCAGCAGCACAAAGCCGACCATGCCCGCCAACAACAGCGCCATTGCCGTCTCGCCACGGCCCGCCCAGCCGCCTCGTTCATCAGGCATGGATCCAAAGGCGGCGGTCATGCCGTAAGCAGTGACCAGCGGCAGCAACACGCCGAAGATGCCCAGCGCCGTCAGCCACCGTCGGCGGCTTTTCATTCCCGACAGCAACGCTGCGGCAAGCGGCATCAGCGCCAGCCATTGCAGCAGGAAATACAAGGCGAAGGGGTGGCCCCAGGGCCAGGCCCGATGGGCCATTAACTGCTGCATGCCCGCGCCCAGCAGCGCGGCGATGGCGCCATGGATCAGCACGGTGATATCCGCCGCGTCCAGGCGGGCGCCGACGGTCTTTTTCAGGGACGGATTATTCATGGCGGCGATAGTAGCAACAGCTTGGCTGTCGCGCCCGGACAAGACGCGTTTCGCCCCCATCAAATCGTCGCGGGCGCGGATTTTTCGGAGTAAATTGGGGACGCGATGTGGCGCGCCAAAGGCGTGATAACGCCCCGAAAAGGCGTCTGTGCGCGGAGTGTGCGGTTGCGGCTTCTGCAATAATTTCTGAATTTCATCCTGACCGGACGGCGATCCGTACAGGACGTATCGGGAGGCGCATGGTTCCAAGGGGGAAGACGATGGCTGATGGCGAAAGCCTGCCTGGCGTGCGGACGCGCCCTCAACACCGGTATTCAATGCGCACCGGTCTGCTGACACTCGTCTTTGCCTGTATTTTGCCGGCCCTGGTCGTGGCGTCGGTGGCGGTGTACGAAAGTTACGTCGTCCAAAAAGACCGGATCCTGCGAGACACGATTTTCCTGGCTCGCAACCTTGCCGCCATCCTTGATCGCGAGCTGACCGGCGTTCAAGCCGGCTTGCAGATGCTGGCCACCTCGCCAGACCTGCTTAGCGGCGACCTTGCCAGTTTTCATCAGCGCGCGCGGGATTCGTTGCGTTTTCAGATCGTGGACAGTTATGTCCTGACCGACCACGACGGGCGCCAGCTGATCAATACCCTGGCGCCCTTTGGCGCGCCATTGCCTCTGAGCGGTGCGCCCGATGACCTGCGACGGGTATTCGCTACGCGGGCGCCGGTGCTGACCAGCCTGTTCATCGGCGGCGTCAGCAAGAAGCCGACGATTGCGATGGGTGTACCGGTGGTGCGGGCCGACAATGTGATTTACAGCCTGAACGTGGGCTTGTCACCCGACCGTATCGGCCACGCGCTGGCCCGGCGCGCCTTGCCCGAAGGCTGGGTGGCCGCGGTGCTGGATGGCTCGGGAACAATCATCGCCCGCACCCGCGACGGCGCGAAGTTCGTCGGCCAGAAGGCCGTGCCGGCGCTGGCGCAGGCCGTGCAGCAGGAAGGCGAAGGGGCGTTCGAATCCATCACCAAGGAAGGCACGCCGGTCTACACGGCGTTCAGCCGTTCGATGTTGTCGGAGTGGACGGTTGTGGCGGGTGCCCCCATGAGTCTGGTCACCACGGATCTGTACCGGTCGATTGCCTGGATTGCCCTGGGCACCTTGTTCGCGTTCGGCCTGGGGCTGTGGCTGGCGTTGCGCCTTGCCAGCCGCTTGACGTCCGCGGTGCAGGGGTTGGTCGGGCCGGCGTTGGCGTTGGGCGAGGGGCGCACCGTCGAGCTGGCGGGCACAAGCGTCAAAGAGGCAGAGGAAGTCGGCACGGCGTTGTTGCAGGCGTCCCGCATGCTGGCGCACGCGCAGCACCTGGCACACTACGACCCCTTGACCGGCCTGTGCAACCGGGTGCTGTTCGGTGAGCTCGTGCTGCGCGAATTAGCCGTGGCGCAGCGCAGCGGCGAATCCTTCGCCATCCTGGCCATCGATCTTGACGGCTTCAAGGCGGTCAACGACCTGCATGGCCATGCCGCTGGCGACACCGTGCTGAAAGAGGCCGCGGACCGCATGGCGCGCGCGATCCGCGTGTCCGATGTGGCAGCCCGGCTGGGCGGCGACGAATTCGCGGTGCTGCTGCTGGGCGTGGGCCAGGAACAGGCGCAGTCCGTGGCCGAGGCGCTGGTCGATAGCTTGTCTTTGCCCTATCCGGGCATCAGCGTGGGCGTGTCGGCCAGCGTGGGTATTGCCGTCTATCCCGACTCCGGTATTACGATGTTGCAGCTGCTTGAGCGCGCCGATGTGGCGCTCTACAAGGCCAAAGGCGAAGGTAAGCGGCGGGTGGCGTGGGATCGCTAGCGCGGGGCGCCAGGCGGTTTACGCGTCAGGCCGCGGCGGTTGCTGGGGCGCCAGCGCCGTCAGGACCTCGCCGGAATTCAACTGATATCGTCGCTCACCCAGGGCGATCACGCCTTCTCCCTCAGACGTTCTGAGGATGTACCGGGACGTCGCAAGCAGGGGCGGGCCGGACGCACCGGGCGTATCCGCTTGCAAGAAGACTTCGATCCGGTAAAGCCGGCCCGACTCCGTGCTGGCTAGCACATCGCTCAATCTGCGTATGGAAATGGCCATGCCGCTGATACTCCCTCTTGTTTGATGTTTCAGTGGGTCTGTCGCGTATCCCGGCGCGGTACTGGCCGCCCCGGTCGGTCACTACGATAACGATTGGTTTTCGCTACACTGCCCGCCTGCCGCCGCTCGGGTGCCAAACGAGGGGCATCAAGCAAATTAGCGGAAACGGTAATGCGATTCTCTCCCGGCCGGAATACGGCCACATTTTTCGGTCTGCTGGCGATCTTGCTTTGGGGCACGGTCGTCGGCCTGATTCGCGGCGTCAGTGAGAATTTCGGCGCCGTCGGGGGCGCCGCGCTTATTTATACGGTAGGTTCAGCCTTCCTTGTGTGTCTGCTTGGGTTTCCGACGTTACGGAGTTTTCCGCGGCCTTATCTCTGGGTGGGCAGCATGCTGTTCGTTGCGTATGAGATCTGCCTGTCGCTATCCCTGGGGTTTGCGCTGGACCGCGCCCAAGCTATCGAACTGGGCATCGTCAATTATCTTTGGCCTTGCCTGACTGTGCTGTTCGCCATTGCCATGAACGGGCAGCGCGCCAATGCCTGGGTGGTGCCCGGCATATTGCTGTCGGTATGCGGCATCGTATGGGTCGTGGGCGGATCAAGCCTGTCTTGGGAACGCACACTGGCAAACATTTCCAGCAACCCCCTGAGTTATGGATTGGCATTGGGCGGCGCCATTATCTGGGCCGTGTATTGCAACGTGACCAAACGATATGCCGACGGTAAAAACGGCGTGACCTTGTTTTTCATGCTGACGGCGGCAGCCTTGTGGGCCAAGTACGGATTCAGCGCCGAACCGCCGTTGGCGTTTACCGTGCCCGCCACGCTTGAACTCGTTATTACCGGCGGTGCAATGGCTGCCGGTTACGCGCTGTGGAACGTGGGCATACTGAACGGCAACTTGACCTTGTTGGCGACGGCGTCCTATTTCACTCCGGTGCTGTCCACCTTTTTCGCAGCCGTATGGCTGTCTACCCGCTTGACCGCGTCATTCTGGCAAGGAGTGGCGATGGTCACAGCGGGCTCTTTGTTGTGTTGGGCAGCAACGAAAAGCAAAGCCGCTCGGGGCGTGTAGCCCGGGGCGGCGATTACCGAAGGTTGAAAGCAATCAGTCGATCAGCATGGACTGCGCCACCGCGTATCCCAACGGGATAAGCAACAACGACGCAAAAGTTGAACTGACAATCGCCGCCGATATCTTCAGCCAGGGCTCGGGGCCCGCGCTTCGAATCGTTTGAACCACTAATCCGACGATACCCATAACCATCAAACAGCTCATTACCACTGCTACGTAAGTCATGTTGTCTCCGTCCTCGCCTGATTAAAGGGATTCGGCGCCGCGTTGTACGGTCTGTATGTGTGAACTGATTGTGCGCCTGTATTTGCGGACTTGGCCCTAGGGTTTTCCTGGCGCGGGGATCTCGGTGTGGCGTTTTTGCCGCGCGGTCCGCAGCATGAATTCGTGTGCGGTTGCAGCAATTCAAACGGTGTACGCCAAGGGCTTCATGCATCCACGGTTTGCGCTACGATGGCGGCGTCCCATCCTGGAAAAGGCGGCAACATGCCGAACAGATTGCGCCCTGGCACGCGTGCCACGCTTCAAGTCAGGCAACTGCTGCCGGGCGAATTCGCCTGGATCATCACGTTGCTGGATCCCGAAACCGGCAATGTGCACAGCACCAATTATTCTGAAAAGCGATATGGCAGCCAGGATGAAGCTTCGGTTGCCGGTAAGGCCGCAATCATGAAAATCCTGGGTAAAGACGGAAATAATGCCGTGGCGATAAGCCGGGACGGCAAACCCAAGCCGTGAAGCCCCCTCGCTGTTGAATGACCGAAAGCCCTCGCAAGAGGGCTTTTTTGCGCGCGCTGGTAATGGCTAATGGGAGCGGAGGACGCGTAGGGCGGGTACGGCGGGGACGGGGTGGCGGGACGTTGCCGGTGCCGGGAACGCCGCTTGCTGAAGGGCAGGGCGGTGCACTTTGCGCCGCAGAGGAGAACCGATCATGCCCCAGTCCCCGCATCGAGAGCCCGGCTTGCCGGACGATCTGCCGCCGGATGACCCGTCGTTGCCCGGCAACCTGCCGCCCGACGATCCCCTGTCGGACCCGAATCAGCCCCCGGATGATCCGCCGTTGCAGGACCCTACACCGCCTGCGCCGGACCCCCGCATGCCGGGCGCGATCGACCTGGCCTGAGCGCCACGTCCACTTTTTTCGATAACCCTGAGAAGGAGTCTGTCATGCGTTCCATTTTGCTTTGGCTGCTTGGCGTGCCTATTCCCATCATCATTTTGCTGGCGCTTTTCTGGCATTGATGCCGGTTGGCCGTCTCGTGCATCGGCGTCGGTGCGGCGTTGCACGCAGCCGGCGTGAAATAACAATGAACAAGGAATCACCATGGAAAACGCATCATCTTTGAGCCAACCCTACGGCGCCGTGCCGCCACGCGAGTCGGCGATATCGGCGGTGTCCTGGGCCGCGGTATTCGCGGGTGCCGTGATCGCCGCGGCGCTGTCATTGGCCTTGTTTGCCGGCGGTACCGGCCTGGGCTTCCTGTCTGTGTCGCCCTGGGGCGATGAGGGCATGTCGGCGCCCGCCGTGGGCATCAGCATCATTGCGTGGATGCTGTTCACGCAGATCGTGTCGTACGGTATCGGCGGCTACGTCGCCGGGCGCCTGCGCACCAAGTGGGTGGACGTGCATTCCGACGAGATCTATTTTCGCGACACGGCGCACGGCTTTCTGGTGTGGGCACTGAGCGCGGTTGTCAGCGCGGCCTTGCTGGGTTCGGCCATTGCCACGTTGGCGTCCGGCGCGGCCAAGGCGGGCGCGTCGGTGGCTGCCGGTGCAGGCACGGCGGTGACGGCCACGGCCGCGGCCGGCGCCAGCGGCGGTGGCATGGATCGCGCAACGGAGTACTTCACCGATACGTTGCTGCGTTCGGACCGGCCCGAAGCGGCTGGCGACCGTAACGCCGCCCGCACGGAAGTCGGCCGCATCGTGGCCATGAGCCTGGCGCGTGGTGACATGACGCCCGAAGACCGCGACTACGTGGCAAAGGTCGTGGCCGCGCAAACCGGTCAGGAACCGGCCGTGGCGCAGCGCCGTGTCGAGCAGACCATCGCCAACGCCAAGAAGGCCGCCGAAGACGCCAAGCAAAAGGCCAAGGAAGCGGCCGACAAGGCGCGCAAGGCAGCCGCCGCGTTCGCGCTGTGGGGCTTCGCATCGATGCTGATTGGCGCCTTCGTCGCCAGCCTGGCCGCAACCTGGGGCGGCAAGCGTCGCGATACGCTTCGCAAGCTGTAAAGCAGAAGCAGGCGGATGGGGCAGACGCAGGCAGCAGCGCCCCGGGCGCTTTGCGCTAATTTTGCGCAGGGGCAGTGCTCCAGCCCTCCGCCCCAGCCCCTGCAATGCAAAAGGCCCTCACCGAAGTGAGGGCCTTTTTAAATTCTTGGTGGCGCATCCCTGATTCGAACAGGGGACCTGCGGATTATGATTCCGTCGCTCTAACCGGCTGAGCTAATGCGCCAACTTGTCGTGCTTTTTCTTACTTTTCTTTTTCCTGCTTTCTCCGCTTTTCAGTGCCCGGTTTGTTTCCAAATTCGTGTCGCTGATCAACGAAGAACGAAATTCTAGCATAAAACTTTTTTCGCGTGCAAGCGGGCGGCAAGCGAAAAATCAGCGTGCCTTTTCACGCATCCCTGGCCAGCCGAATGCCCGAAAATTGCCAGCGCGCTTCCGGTGGAAAAAAGTTGCGGTAGCTGGCCCGGACATGGTCGCGCGGCGTCACGCACGAGCCGCCGCGCAACACGTATTGGTTGCACATGAACTTGCCGTTGTATTCGCCCACCGCGCCTGCGTCGGGCTTGTAGCCGGGATAGGCGTCGTACGAACTTGCCGTCCATTCCCAGGCGTCGCCAAACAGCTGGACCGGTCCGCCGGACGCATTGCGCGCGGGCGCGGGACGCGGGTCCAGGTGGCCGTTTTCCAGCATGTTGGCGCGGCCGGGAAACACGGGGTCGGTCTGCTGGCGCGCGGCGTGTTCCCATTCCGCTTCGCGCGGCAAGCGCACCCGGGCCCAGCGCGCATAGGCATCGGCTTCGTAGTAGCTGACGTGCGTGACGGGCGCCTGCAATTCCACTTCCCGCAGGCCGCGTAGCGTGAAGACCTGCCAGTCGTCGCGTTGGCCTTGCCAATAAAGCGGCGCGCGCCAGCCCTCGGCGCACACGCGGTCCCAACCTGCCGACAGCCACAGTTCGGGCCGCTTATAGCCGCCGTCGCGGATGAATTCCAGGAACTCGTGTTGGGTGACCAGGCGGTCGGCCAGGTAGTAAGGCCCCAGCAGCACCTCATGCGCCGGGCCTTCATTGTCAAAACCAAAACCTCGGCCGTCGTGGCCGATGCGCGTAATGCCGCCGCCATAGCGCGTCCACCCGGGCGGCGTGGCCGGCGGCAGTGCGGGCGAGCCCGGCGCCACGTACGCGGGCTTGAGGGGATTGAAGGACAGCATGTGCTTAAGGTCGGTCAGGATCAATTCCTGATGTTGCTGTTCATGGTTCAAGCCCAGTTCAAGCAGGGCATCAAACGCAGGATCATTGCCGCCCAGCCGCGAAATCAGGTCGTGCATGGCCGCGTCGACATGCTGCCGATATTGCTGGACCTCGGACAGGGCAGGGCGCGACAACAGCCCACGCTGCGGTCGCGGATGCTTGGCGCCGATGGCGTTGTAGTAGGAATTGAACAGCATCCGGTACTGCGGGTGAAACACGCTGTAGGCCGGGTGGAAATGCGTCAGCAGGAAGGTCTCGAAAAACCAGGTGGTGTGCGCCAGGTGCCACTTGACGGGGCTACAGTCCGGCATGGACTGCACCTGGCAATCTTCAGGACTGAGCGGCGCTGCAAGCGCGGTGCTGGTGGACCGCACCGCGTCGTAGCGGTCATGCTGGCCGGCCTGCCCGCTTGCGTAGGGTCCGGTGGCGGGGTGAGTCAGCAGGCAGGCAGGTTCCATGGCGATCCTCCAGTGGCGTTGATGAACTGCCCGCGTCATGCACGGGCGCTGAAAACCGAGAACCAGCCGCGCGAATCCGACCAGTGGGCAATGTCGCCAAAGCCCGCGCGTTGCAGCAGGTCCGAGAACGCTTGCGGCGTGAATTTGTAGGAATTTTCGGTATGGATGCGTTCGCCTTCGCGAAATTCGCGCTGGCCCCCGGGCCACGACACACGCACCGCGCGTAGCGCTTCAAGATGCATTTCCACGCGCGACCGGGCGCTGTTGAACAAGGCGACGTGGCGCCAGTCGGCCACGTCGAAATCGCTGTCCAGCACGTTGTTCACGTGCCGCAGCAAGTTCAGATTGAACGCCGCGGTCAGGTGTAGTGCATCGTCATAGGCAGGCTCAAGCACCTGCTTGGGCTTGACCCGGTCTACCCCCACCAGCAGTCCGCCACCGGCGCATTGCGCGCGGATGCGCTTGAGCATGGCAAGCGCACTGTCCGGATTCAGGTTGCCAATGCTGGAACCGGGGTAGAAGAACAGGCGCTGCGCTGGCGGAACGCCCGCCGGCAACGCAAGAATTTGTGAGAAATCCTGGCCCACCGGAGTCACTTTCAGGTCGGGGTACGACAAGCGCAGGCGTTCCACGGCGGCTTGAAGATAATCGGCCGAGATATCGATGGGGATGTAGTGCTGGGGGCGTAAGCGCGCGAACAGGCGCTCGGCCTTGACGCAATCGCCCGCGCCCAGATCGATCATCGACTGCACCGGCCCGATGTGGCGTGCGATGTCGTGGGCGTGATTCTGAAAAATCTCGGCTTCGCAGCGCGTCGGGTAGTACTCCGGCAGTTGGGTAATGGCTGTGAACAGCGACGAACCCAGCGCGTCGTACAGAAACTTGGGGTCGATATGCGCCGGATCATCCAGCAAGCCGTCGCGCAGCTCTGCCTGTTCGGGACGGGGGGCCTGGGCCTCGTGCGCCACGAAAGACGGCGCTGCGGGGGCAAGCATTGCGGAAGGGGAAACCATGCGTTCATTCCTTTTTTGAGGCAGTTGAAGCGCATTGCAAGGGGGTTATTGTGGCGGCCAGGGGGGCTGCGGTGTCAAGCGCTAAGCCGCTGAATGCAATGGACTTTTACGAAATTGAAGCAGCGGGCCGAAACAGGGATGCCGCCCGCCCAGCGCTTCGCGGTAGCCCTACAGCAAGTTTCGGGCCGCTGAAATATCGGATTACGGCTGGTTGCGAAAGCTGGAGCGGCGCCGCCAAATGATCGGCACAATGGGGACATGGTCAACGGGGTGGCGTCGTTGACGTTGCGGCAACGCGGCGTGGCTCTCCCCCCTTGCGACCCCAATCTTCAAAGGAGCGACTATGAATCGAAAGCACCAACGCGCCGAGATGGCTCTGCACCGTGACCGGGTCAACGACAGCTTCCGCGATCTGCTCTCTGGAACCGAAGACCTCTTGCGTTCGACGGCTTCTTATACGGGCTCCGAGATTGAATCCGCCCGTGCTCGGCTGAAGTCGCAACTTGCCGAAGCGCGCCACCATGCGGGTGATTGGGAAGGCGCGGCACGCGAACGTGCTTATCGCGCCAAGGCCTACGCCGATGAATACGTGCACGAGCATGCCTGGAAGTCGGTGGGCGTGGCGGCATTGGTAGGCGCCTTGCTGGGCTGCCTGGTGGCCAGCGGCCGGCGTTAAGCCGAAGTCGCCATGAGACCACCACCGGCCTTGGGCCGGGTAGTACGCGCGCCGGGCGCGCCTTCGTGGCTGTCCGGCGCGCGTCGTTGGGCGCACGCATTGGTGCTGGCGTGCGCGGCCACGCTGCTGGCGGCCTGCGCCCGGGTGCCGGACGCCGATGAACGCCAGGCCCGTAAAGAACAGGCCGGGCTGTCCGCCGAGGCCGCACGCGAAAGCTACCGGCGCGGCCAAGGCATTGTTGCCGACCCCAACACGCCGAAGGATGATTTCCTGGCGCGTCACCTGGCGGTCGAGCAAGCCGTCAGCGGCGCGCCTCTGTCGCCCGGCAATCAGGTCAAGTTGCTGGCCGACGGGCCCACGACCTATCAAGCGATGCTGAAATCCATTGCACAGGCGCGCCGCTATGTGCACATGGAGACCTATATTTTTGAAGACGATGCCGAAGGAGCGCGCTTTGCCGAGGCGCTTATCGCCGCGCGCAATCGCGGCGCCGAAGTGTCTTTGATGGTCGACGCGGTGGGCACCATCAAGACGCCCGACGCCTTGTTTCAACGCTTGCGCGACGCAGGCGTTCAGGTGGCGGTGTTCAACCCCGTCAACCCGGTTGCCGCGCGCGCGGGATGGTCACCGAACCAGCGTAATCACCGCAAGGTGCTGGTGGTTGATGGCAAGGTCGGCTACCTGGGCGGCATCAATGTCAGCAGCGTTTATGAGTCGTCGCCGGGGTCGGCCTCGGGCTCGACCCCCGGGTCGGGTGGTAAATCCAGTGGCGGCTCGGGCAGCGGCGCGGGCAAAGAGGCTGATGCCAAGCCGGACGATGAAAAACAAGACGGCCCGAAGGCCAAGGGCGATGCCAAGGCCGCGCCATGGCGCGATACGCACTTGCGCATCGAAGGGCCGGCCGTGGCGCAGCTGGAACAGGTGATTCAGGCGGGGTGGGCGTCGCAATCGGATGAACCGATCAAGGGCGGCGGCACGCATGTCGCGCCGCCGACGGGGTCGACCACCGTGCGCATCCTGGCGAATCAACCCGATCGCAGCGACGGCTATACCGTCTATCTGACGCTGATGTCGGCATTTGAAAGCGCGCAGAAATCCATCCACATCACCATGGCGTACTTCGTGCCCGATCCGGCCTTTATCGACGTGCTGTCGGCGGCCGCGCGGCGCGGTGTCGATGTGGTGTTGGTGTTGCCGGGGTTCAGCGATTCGTCGCTGGTCTTTAACGCCGGCCGCTCGCATTACACCGATCTGCTGGAAGCCGGCGTCAAGCTCTACGAGCGCCGCGATGCCTTGTTGCATGCCAAGACGGCGGTGGTGGACGGCGTCTGGTCCACGGTGGGGTCCAGCAATATGGACTGGCGCAGTTTCGCGCTGAACTACGAGATCAACGCGGTCGTGCTGGGCCCGGAATTCGCCGGCGAAATGGAAGCGCTGTTCCAGCGCGACGTTGCCGATTCCGTGCCCATCACCCCGGAAACCTGGCGGCAGCGGGGGGTGGACGATCGGTTCATGGAGTTCTTTTCGCGGATGTTCGAACGCTGGCTGTAGCGCCCGCGTCCGACCATCCGCCCAAGCTGTCTCAAGCGGTCAGCGCTGCGTGGCTAGGCGCGGTGCTCGGCCAGCGCCGTGGTGATGTCTTGCGTGGGTTGGAACGATTGCGCCTGGGCCATGGCCCAGCCCACGCGAAACACCTGATGCCGGAATTCGCCTCGCAGCAGTTCACCTGGCGCCAACTCCGGAAACAGCGCCGACAACAAACGGATTTCGCTGGACGAGATGCGGCGTGCGATGTGATGCGGGCGCAGTTGGCCCGGGTGCGTCAGGCCCGCCGCCGCCAGAAGCTCGGCCAGCGCATGCAGCGTATTGCGATGAAAGTTGGCCACGCGCTGGGCCTTGTCGGGCACCACCAGCGCGCGCTGGCGCAGCGGGTCTTGTGTGGTGACACCGGTGGGGCATTTGCCGGTATGGCAGGCCTGAGCCTGGATGCAACCGATGGCGAACATGAAACCGCGAGCCGCATTGCACCAGTCGGCGCCCATCGCCATGACGCGCGCCATGTCGAAGGCCGTAATGATTTTTCCGGATGCGCCGATCTTGATGCGGTCGCGCAGGTTCACGCCGATCAAGGTGTTGTGCACCAGGCGCAGCGCTTCGCGCAGCGGCGTGCCTACGTGGTCCACGAATTCAACCGGCGCCGCGCCCGTGCCGCCTTCCGCGCCGTCCACCACGATGAAATCCGGCGTGATGCCGGTTTCCAGCATGGCCTTGACGATGGCGAACCATTCCCAGGGGTGGCCCACGCAGAATTTGAATCCTACCGGTTTGCCGCCCGACAGTTCTCGTAGCCGCGCCACGAATTTCATCAAGCCGATAGGCGTGTCGAAAGCCGAATGGCTGGCTGGGGAATTGCAATCCTGCCACGCGGCCACGCCGCGTGCCTCGGCGATTTCCGGGGTGACCTTGCCGGCGGGCAAGATACCGCCATGGCCGGGCTTGGCGCCCTGCGACAGCTTGATTTCAATCATCTTCACCTGCGGCGTACAGGCGTTTTTGATGAAGGCTTCTTCGGAGAATGCTCCCTGTTCGTCGCGGCATCCGAAGTAACCCGACCCGATGTTCCACACCAGGCTGCCACCCGGCTGGCGGTGATAGCGGCTAATGCCGCCTTCGCCGGTGTCGTGCGCAAAATCCCCTTGGCGCGCGCCTTCGTTCAATGCCAGCACGGCGTTGGCCGACAGGGCGCCAAAGCTCATGGCCGACACGTTGAAGGTAGACATCGAATAGGGCTGCGTGCAGTCCGGGCCGCCCACCGTGACACGAAAGTCTGTGTCATTGATGTGCGAGGGCGACATGGAATGGTTGATCCATTCGTAGCGGTCGCCGTACACGTCTTCCTGCGTGCCGAAGGGGCGCTTGTCGATTTCGCGCTTGGCGCGCTGATAAACAATGGAACGTTGCGCGCGCGAGAAGGGCGCGGCCTGCGTGTCGTCTTCCAGGAAATACTGGCGGATCTCGGGTCGGATGAACTCGAACAGAAAGCGCAGGTTGCCGATGACGGGATAGTTGCGCCGGATGGCGTGGCGCGTCTGGATCAGGTCGTAGACGCCAAGCGCGCCCAGCATCGCCAGCGGAACGGCGGCCCATAGCCACCACAGTGAATCGGTAGCCGCCAGGAAAGCGGTGACGGCAGCGCCGGCAAGGGTCAATAAAAAGGCCGTGTAACGGCCAAGCATCCAGCTCATGTTCTCTCCGGGGTGCGCAAGTGACGCCACCATACACCAGCCGGCGCGGCCGAAAAAAGAAAAGCCCCCTGAAAAGGGGGCGATGCGTGGAACACAGTTTTTCAGCAGCGGGCCGTCAGCAGCTGGAAGCCGGGGGCGTTTTCTCGACGGCCAGGCCGAAGGCGGGGCGCAAGCGCACGCCCAGCGCGCTGCCCGCGAAGGCGGCCGGCAGCCACAGCCAGGCATGCAGGCTGCCCGACAGGATGCCGCTGAAGTACGCGCCGATGTTACAGCCGAAGGCCAAGCGAGCGCCATATCCCAGCAACAGGCCGCCGATGACGGCGCCGGCCAGCGAGCGTGCGGGCACCTTCCAGACGGGGGCGAACTTACCGGCGGCGCTGGCGGCGGCCAGGGCGCCCAGCATCAGGCCGATGTCCATGACGGTGGTGACGTCCTGGCGCAACGGCGCGCCCAGCGAAGGCTGCTTGCTCCAGTACGTCCAGCTGGCCACATCGCCGCTGACAGCGTTCAAGGCTTTGGCGCCCCACAAGGCAAAGGCGGATGTGATGCCCCACGGGCGGCCGGCCAGCGCCAGCGTGGCGAAGTTCAACACGACCAGCGCAACGCCGCCCCAGATCAGCGGCCACGGGCCTTGCAGCAGGGAAACGGGGCGCGAGGTGCGCGAGGCAAAGGAAATCACGTGGCCGTGGCGACGCTTTTCAAGCGCGGTGGTACCCCAGGCGATCAAGGCAAAAATCACCAGGTTGGCAATCAACGCGGGCGCCAGGCCCCAGGTCTTGATCAACGAGGTGGGCGCCAATGCGGGCAGCGTCGACCACCAGCTGAAATTGGCCGTGGCAACGACCGAGCCCACAATGAAGAACAGCAGCGTGACCAGCATGCGCGTATTGCCGCCGCCCACGGCGAACAGCGTGCCCGACGCGCAACCGCCGCCCAGTTGCATGCCGATGCCGAACAGGAACGCGCCCAGCACCACGGACACGCCCGGGGGCGATACGAAGCCGGTGACGGGTTGGCCGAACAGCGTGCCGGCGGCCAGGAACGGGAAGAACAGCAGCACGCCCACGCCCAACATCAGCATCTGCGCGCGCAGGCCCGCGCCGCGGCGGTCGGACACGAACACGCGCCAAGCCTGCGTAAAGCCGAAAGATGCGTGATACAGCGTGACGCCCAGCAGAGCGCCAATCACCCACAGCGCACCTTGGCGCCAGCTGACGGTTTGAAGCAGATAGAGCGCGCCGGCCAGCAACAGCAGCAGCGCAATCCACAAGGGCTTGCGGTTGATGTGCAGTGGCGGCAGGGCCGAGGGCAGGGGCAAGGTCGAGGCGTTGGAACTCATGGGGCATCCCGGGGGGATTGAATTGGTTCAAAGCAAACGGGCGCGTGTAGGGGCGCCCGTGGAGATGCTTGGAAGTTTACGGCGGCGGTTTAATGGCTCAAACCATCTATTTGTGCTTGCGTAATAACTAAAAGTTATTAAAGGCAGGGGGACAGTCGCTGCGCTATTGCAGCCGCCACACCAGCGCGGCCAGCGTCAGCAGCAGTACCGGCAACGTCAGCACAATGCCCACCTTGAAGTAATAGCCCCACGTGATCCGCAGCCCTTTGCGCGCCAGCACATGCAGCCAGAGCAGCGTCGCCAGGCTGCCGATCGGGGTGATTTTCGGCCCCAGATCGCTGCCGATGATGTTGGCGTAGATCATGGCGTCTTTCAGCGGACCGGTGGCGCTGGTGTCCGCAATGGACAGCGCGCCCACCAGCACCGTGGGCAGGTTGTTCATGACGGACGACAGGAACGCGGTGATCAGGCCCGTGCCCATCGCCGCGCCCCACAGGCCGTATTCGGCGCAGCGGTCCAGCACCTGCGCCAGGTGCGCGGTCAGGCCGGCGTTGCGCAGGCCGTAGACGACCAGGTACATGCCCAAGGAAAAAATCACGATGTGCCAGGGCGCCTCGCGCATGATCTTGCGCGTGCCCACGATGTGCTGGCGGCCGGCGATGACCAGCAGGCCCAGCGCACCGGCCGCGGCAATGGCGCTGACCGGAATGCCCATGGGCTCCAGCACGAAGAAGCCGGCAAGCAGCAAGGCCAGCACGATCCAGCCGGCACGAAAGGTGATGGGGTCGCGAATGGCGGACGCCGGGCTCGGCAATTGGCTGACGTCGTAGCGCGGCGGAATGCTCTTGCGGAAAAACAGCAGCAGCACCACCAGCGTGGCGCCCACGGCCATCAGGTTGACGGGCAGCATCACCGACGCATATTCGCCAAAGCCGATGCCGAAGAAATCGGCCGACACGATGTTCACCAGATTCGAGACAATGAGCGCGATGCTGCCCGTGTCGGCAATAAACCCCGCCGCCATCACAAAGGCCAATGACGCGCCCGGCCCGAAGCCCAGCGCAAGCAGCATTTCCATGACGATAGGCGTCAGGATCAGCGCTGCGCCGTCATTGGCGAACAGCGCCGACACCGCCGCGCCCAGCAGCACGATCAACACGAACAGCAGCCGTCCGCGCCCGCCGCCCCAACGCGCGACGTGCAAGGCCGACCATTCAAAGAAGCCGGCTTCGTCCAGGATCAGGCTGGTGACGATGATGGCGATAAAGGTGGCGGTGGCGTTCCAGACAATGCGCCAGACGTCCGCGATGTCGGCCAGGTGCACCACGCCCGTGGCCAGCGCCAGGCCAGCGCCGATGACGGCGCTCCAGCCTATGGACAAGCCTCTCGGCTGCCAGATGACCAGCGTGATGGTAAGAATGAAGATGGCGGCGGCAAGCAGCATGACGATCAATCAAGAAATGGGGTGGGCACTGATCCACGCGACCAGCAGGCTGACGGTCAACACGGAGGCGACGGTGGAAACCAGGATGGCGCGCGAAGTCAGGCGGGCATCGCGCCCGTACATCTTGGCCAGCATGAAGGGGCCGGTGCCGATGGGCAGCGCGCTCATCAGCACGGCCGTCCATGCCCACAGCGGTGGCATCGAAAAAACATAAAAGGCCAGCACCGCGGTGACGGCCGGTTGCAGCAACAACTTCCCGGTCACCAGGCGCAGCACGCCGGGGCCGGCGGTGGCGGTTTCAGTCTGCGCCAGGAACAGGCCGATGGTGACCAGCGCGCAGGGGCTGGCGGACGCGCCCAGCAGCGCGACGTAGCGGTCTATGCCTTCGGGCAGGGTCAGCCCGGTGGCGGCCCATGCCAGCCCGAGGACCGGCGCGGCCAGCAAGGGGTTGCGCATCAAGGCGCGGCCTACCTTCAATAGCGTGGCGGCGGGGTTCGGGGCTTGTTGCCGGTCGAATTCGATCAGCGCGATGGCAAAGCCGAACAGCACGCTGGCGGTCAGCAGGGTGGTGAAGGCGGCCGGCGCCAGGCTTTCCGCGCCGAACAGCGCCACGCACAGCGGAATGCCCATGTAGCCGGCATTGGCATACGACGCGGCCAGGCCTTCGATGCTGCGGTCGGTCAGTGCGCGGCGCCCGCCACGGCCGGGCAGGAAAGACACCAGGAAGGTCACGGCGATGCCGCCCGCGAAGGCGGCGACAAAACCCCAATGCGCCATGTGCGTCAGGTCCACCTGCGTCATTGCCCGAAACAGCAGCGCCGGCAGCGACAGGTAGACGACATAGCGGTTCAGCGCGTCGGTGGCGCCGGGTCCCAGCACCTTGCCGCGGGCGGCCAGCCAGCCGGTCAGGATCAGCGCAAAGACCGGCAGGGCGGCGGTAATGACGGCGTTCATCGGTGGTGATGGGGGCGTGGGCGCGGGAAGGCGCTCATTCTACTTGGCGCGGGCGCGGGTTGCGGGTGACCAGCAGGATGCCAAGGGCGGCCAGCGCCATGCCGGGCCACGCCAACATGGGTATCGGTTCGCCCAGGGCCATCAACGCAAACACGGCGGTGCAAGGCGGCACCATGAAGAAAAGGGCGGACACGCGGGACGCTTCACCGTGGCGGATCATGGTCAACAACAAGGTGATGGCCACCAGCGAATTGCCCACTACGAGATAAGCCAACGCGGCAAGCAGCGGACCGGTCCATTCGATGCGCATGGGTTCCAGCCAGAATGCCAGCGGCGCGGTCACTGTCAGGCCGACGGCGTATTGCAGCAGGTTGGACGTGACCGGATGCGTGGCCACCCCAAAACGCTTTTCGTAAAGCGTGCCGCTGGTGATGCAAAGCAGCGCGCCAACGGCGAACAGCAGCCCCAGTGGCGCCAGCACGTCGATGGATGCCTTGGCCACGATCACCAGCACAGCGCCCGCCACGCCCAGCCCCAGCCCGGCCCAGCGCCGCGCGTCGACGCGCTCGTGAGCGATCAATGGCGCCAGCAGGCCGATCAGGATGGGTTGCAATGACGCGATCAGGGCCAGCCCGCCGGCTGACATGCCCAGTTTCAGCGATAGATAGGTGCAGCAGAAATAGCCGGCTTGCAGCAGCAGGCCCACCATCGCCAGATGCCCCCAGGCGCGCGCGCCACGGGGCAGGGCGGGACGCAGCACCAGCATGAACGGCGCCAGGATCAGCACCACGCAGGCGTAGCGCACGGCCAGGAACGTCAGCGGGTCGGCATAGGCCAGACCGATTTTCAACACGACGAAACCGCTGGACCACAGCAACAGGAAAAGCGCGGGAGCGGCTTTCAACCAGGGCGGAGCGGCGGGTGTCATGTTGGATGCGGGCAACGGGGGCAAGCCGCGATCGTACCCCTTTTCGTGCCGGTATCATTCCCGCTTGAGAATGCGGCGTAGGATATTTATTGTTGATTGCCGCTCGCGAGGGAAATGAAGATGTCGACCCCAAAAAAATCAGCGGTGCGTATTGCATTGGGCACCTGGGACCGGCTGCGCGAAGACGCCAGTGCGGTTCGCTACGAGGTATTCGTCGTCGAGCAAAAGGTGCCGCCCGAGGTCGAACTGGATGACGACGACGCGCTATCGGTGCACGCCGTGGCGTACGGGCCGGACGGCACGCCAATGGGTACGGGGCGCTTGCTGCCCGACGGGCACATCGGCCGCATGGCCGTGCAGAAGCGGGCGCGCGGCATGGGCGTGGGCGGGCTGTTGCTGGATGCCCTGATCGAGCAGGGCCATGGCGATGGCCACCGCATGCTGGTGTTGCATGCGCAGACGCATGCCGCCGGCTTCTATCAGGCGCACGGCTTTGTCGTCGAAGGCGAGGAATTCGTGGAAGCTGGAATTCCGCACGTCGTGATGACGCGCGAGCTGAAGTAGTGCGGCGCATAATGCCGTGCGTATTGCCGCGAGTATTGCCGTGCGTATTGTCTCGACGCCGGCCGCATGCAAAAGAAAAAACCCCGGTCGTTTTCACGATCGGGGTTTTTCTTGGCGCATCACGACAGGTACCTCGTGATGTAATAATTGGTGCCCAGGAGAGGACTCGAACCTCCACACCTTGCGGCACACGGACCTGAACCGTGCGCGTCTACCAATTCCGCCACCTGGGCGCTGATGCTTCACGTGTTGCGTCGCTTGCGCGTCGTTTCTTGTTCAGCAGCAGAGAAGCGAGATTATGCACACTTTCTTTTGCGTGTGCAAGCCGGTGTCCTGCCTTTTTTTCACTTTTTCGCGCGCCTGGCGTTGGCGGCTTTCGCTATAGTGTCGCCCCATGTCACGTACCCTTTGCACGCGCTGCCTGCGTCCGGAATCCCATTGCCTGTGCGCGCTGATTCCTTCCTTGTCATGCCGCACCCGCGTCGTGGTGCTTCAACATCCAAGCGAAGCGCGCCACGCCTTGAACACGGCCCGGCTGGCCGTGCTGGGCTTGGTCGGCGCGCGCCGCGTGGTGGGCGAACGTTTTACGACCAGCGATTGGGCTGAGCCCGGCTACACGCCGCGTCTATTGTTTCCGGGGCCGGCCGCCGACGTCCTGACTCCCGGTTATGGGCGTGACCTGGACCTGCCGATTCAACTGATCGTGCCGGACGGCACGTGGGGCCACGCGCGCAAGCTGCTGCATATCAACCCCGAACTGGCTGCGCTGCCGCGCGTGATGTTGCCAGCCGGCTTGGTGACCCGCTATCGCGTTCGTCATGCCGATATCCCCGGTGCACTGTCGACAATCGAAGCGGTCACGCATGCCCTGAACGCCATTGAAGCGCCCATGAACGTCGATGCCTTGTTGCGTCCCTTCGAGGCGCTGATCGACGGACAGATCGAGGGCATGGGCCAAGATCTGTACGCCCGCCATCACTTGCAGCGCAAGGTGCCGTGGCGCTAAGCGGGCGCGGTATGAAAAAGGGTAGGGGATTAATACCGCGAAGCCGGCATATCGGCGTGGTGATTAACAAGATAAGCCGGCCACGTCGACGACCGGAAACATAAAGCCGAAACAAAAATGAAATAGCCCGGCGTGCAGTTAAATCGGCGACAAGTAAAAACACCGACAACAAAGCAAAAGCCCCGAATATCTTCCGATGTTCGGGGCTTTCTGTCTTGCTATCGAATCCGCGCAACGCGGCTTCGTCATCTATGCGGGTGGTGCCCAGGAGAGGACTCGAACCTCCACACCTTTCGGCACACGGACCTGAACCGTGCGCGTCTACCAATTCCGCCACCTGGGCACTGTAAGAGCCATGAGCTCTAGCAGGTTTACTGCAAGGACTGCTGATACTGCTTTGGCAGTCTTTACTGCATTTTTACTATCCAACTTGTTCGCGACCGTAGTCGGCAAGCAAGTTCGATTTAAATTCCGTGGTGCCCAGGAGAGGACTCGAACCTCCACACCTTGCGGCACACGGACCTGAACCGTGCGCGTCTACCAATTCCGCCACCTGGGCACTGAGACATGCTTGTCAGAACACTGTGATACGCTGCCGCTCTAGTTGCATTGTTTTAGCTCTGTTCTATTAAGCGCGTACGTTGTTTTCAACATACTGACTTAACCAAAACTTAACTAAAACATGCGTCCTGAGCGCACTTGGTTTTACAATGGGTCTTTCGACCTGGGGTTAGCAACCGCTTTGGTTTTCAACCCCTTCTGACCATTTCTGCTTCAGTGTTCAGCCTTGGGCGAACCACAGAAGCTGCGCATTATATACGGAACTTTCAGCTTTGGCAAAACGATCGAATAACGAATCGAAAAACAACAGATCAACACCCTTGCCCGAAGCGCCGCCGGACTTCGATCCCGATGTCCCGTCCCGTGAAGCCATCCTGACCGCACTGCGAGCCGCGGGCTCGCCGTTGTCTCCGGTGGAACTGGCCGAACGCATGGGCGTTGAGCGAGCCGCGACGATGGTGGGTTTCGAGCGCCGCCTGGGCGCCATGGAACGCGACGGCCAGTTGATGCCCAATCGCAAGGGCGTTTTGTTGCTGGCGACCAAATTGGATTTTGTCGCCGGCAAGGTGCTGGGTCACCGTGACGGGTTCGGTTTCCTGCTGCGTGATGACGGCGGCCCCGACCTGTTCCTGTCGCCGCGCGAAATGCTCAAGGTCTTGCATGGCGACCGCGTGCTGGTCAAGCCCACGGGCGAATACCGTGGCAAGCCCGAAGGCACCATCGTTGAAGTCATTGAACGCCGCACCAATAAGCTGGTGGGGCGTTTTCTGCACGAGCATGGCCTGTCCATCGTCGTGCCCGAAGATCAACGCATCAAGCACGACATCCTGATTCCGCCCAGCGACACCAACGGCGCCCAGCATGGGCAGGTGGTTGCGGTTGAAATCATGGAACAGCCCACGCGCCATACGCAGCCCCTGGGCCGCGTGGCCGAGGTGCTGGGCGAAATCGACGACCCCGGCATGGAAATCGAGATCGCCGTGCGCAAGTTCGACGTGCCCGTCGAATTCTCGGAAGCCGCTCGCAAGCAAGCCGCGCGCATCCCCGATACCGTCCGCAAAACCGACTTGAAAGACCGCGTCGACCTGCGCGACGTGCCGCTGATCACCATCGACGGCGAAGATGCGCGCGACTTCGACGATGCGGTGTATTGCGAGCCCGTCGAACTGGGCACCGGCCAGCGCAAGCGTCCAGGCTGGCGCCTGTTGGTCGCCATTGCCGACGTCAGCCATTACGTGCGTCCCGGCGACGCCCTGGACGACGACGCCATCGAGCGCGGCACCAGCGTGTACTTCCCGCGCCGCGTCATCCCGATGCTGCCCGAATCGCTGTCCAACGGCCTGTGCTCGCTGAACCCCGACGTCGACCGCCTGGTGCTGGTCTGCGACATGGTCATTCCGGCCACGGGCGCCAAGGCCGGCACGGTCACCGCCTACCAGTTCTATAACGCGGTGATGCATTCGCATGCCCGCACCACGTACACGAATATCTGGGCCGCCTTGCAGCAGCCGGGCGGCCCAGCCGCCGCGGCCATGCGCAACGTGATGCCGCATGTGCAGCATCTGTACGAACTGTTCCAGCTGCTGGTGCAAGGCCGCAAGAAGCGCGGCGCCATTGATTTCGACACCGTCGAAACCAAGATCGTCTGCAACGAACTGGGCCGTATCGAACAGATCGTGCCATCCGTGCGCAACGACGCCCACAAGCTCATCGAAGAGTGCATGCTGGCCGCCAACACTTGCGCGGCCGACTTCATGACGCGCAGCAAGCATCCCGGCCTGTACCGCATCCACGAAGGGCCCACGCCGGAACGCCTGCAATCGCTGCGCGAATTCCTGCGCACGATGGGCTTGTCGCTGGGCGGGGGCGACACGCCCACGGCCAAGGACTACGGTGACTTCCTTGACACCGTGCGCGGCCGTCCCGACTACCAGCTGTTGCAGTCGATGTGCCTGCGCTCCATGCAGCAGGCCGTCTACAGCCCTGACAACATGGGCCACTTCGGTTTGGCCTACCCCGGCTACAGCCACTTCACGTCGCCCATTCGCCGCTACCCCGATCTGTTGACCCATCGCGTCATCAAGGCCTTGCTGGCCGGCCAGCGCTATGTGCCCAGCCTGGATGACCACGCGGTCGTCATCGGTCGCACGCAGAAAGAACACGAGCACGCCATCTGGGAAAAGATGGGTCTGGTGTTGTCGGCCACCGAGCGCCGCGCCGACGAAGCATCGCGCGACGTCGAGGCCTGGCTCAAGTGCTGGTTCGTCAAGGAACGCGTGGGCGAAGACTTCAGCGGCACCGTCACCGGCGTGGCCAGCTTCGGTATCTTCGTCACGCTGGATACCTTGCACGTCGAAGGGCTGGTGCACGTGTCTGAACTTGGCGGCGAATACTTCCAGTTCAATGATGGTCTGCATGAATTGCGCGGTGAGCGCACCGGCATGCGCTACCGCCTGACCGACAAGGTCCAGGTGCAGGTGGCGCGCGTCGACCTCGAAGCGCGCCGCATTGAGTTCCGCCTGGTGCAGGGCACCAGCTTCGACGCCTTGCGCAAGGCGGCTGCCCGTGGGCCCGACGAGCCCGTGCGCCGCGTGAAGAAGGCGGCAGCCCCGAAGCCGGCCGCGCTGAAGGGCCAGACCGCCAAGGAACGCCGCGCCGACGCCAAGAAGGCCGGCAAGCCGCCCCGTGCGTCCAAGCGCGCATCGCCCGCCAAAAAGGCGACGCACAAGCGTCATTGACACGCGCTTTGTGACGCCTTTATGGCCCGCCCGCTGTAGGGCGGCGCGGCCATAAGGGGTAACATTGCGCAGATGGCCGGCTTGGTCCGGTGGCCCGCCCCCTCTGGGGCGGGTATTCGTTTATCTAAAGGTATTGCATCTATGGCGTCGACCCAAGTTCTAGCCGGGTTTCACGCGGTTGTCGCGCGGCTGCGCCACGCGCCCGACTCAATCAAGGAAATCTATGTCGAGGCCTCGCGCCGCGACAAGCGCATGCAGACGTTCATCGAGCAGGCCGAAAAGGCGGGCCGCCGCGTGCATCCCGTGCCGATGGAACGCCTGGACGGTCTGTCGCGCGGAACGCGGCACCAGGGCGTGGTCGCCTTGGCCGACGAGCGCCAACTGGCGGTGGATGTGGACGAAGTGCTCGACGTTATCGAGGGCCCGCCGCTGCTGCTGATCCTGGACGGCGTGACCGACCCCCACAATCTGGGCGCCTGCCTGCGCACCGCCGATGCGGCGGGCGTGCATGCCGTGATTGCCCCGCGCGACCGCGCCGTCGGCTTGAACGCCACCGTGCAGCGCGTGGCGTGCGGCGCGGCCGATACCGTGCCTTATCTGATGGTCACGAATCTGGCGCGCACCATGCGCAGCCTGAAAGACCGTGGCGTGTGGCTGGTGGGTACCGATGACCAGGCCACCGACAGCATGCACAAGATTGACGCCCGCCAGCCGATGGCGTGGGTCATGGGCGCCGAAGGCGAGGGCATGCGACGCCTGACCCGCGAAACCTGCGACCAGCTCGTCAATATTCCCATGTTGGGTTCGGTTGAAAGCCTGAACGTCAGCGTGGCCAGCGCCGTGTGCCTGTACGAAACGGTGCGCCAGCGTCAAGCCTGACCTTGTCCGACCCGACTACCTTGTAGCTCTTCCCTTTACGCGTCTGCCCATCATGCACCAGAACGGCTTTACCACCACGATCCTCCATTCCGACCGCCAACAATCCGTCGAGCACGGAGCGGTGCACAAGCCGATGCATCCCTCGTCGGAATTCGCCTACGACGACGCGCGCGAGCTGGCGGCGGTATTCCAGGGCAAGGCGGGCTTTACCTATGCGCGCCAGGGCACGCCCACGACCACGGCGCTGGAAGCCAAGATCAACCACATGGAAGGCGGCAAGGGCACCGTCAGCTTCGCCACCGGCATGGCGGCGTTGTCCGCCATTTTCACGACTTTGCTGCGTCGGGGCGATCATCTGGTGTCCAGCCAGTTTGTGTTCGGCAACACCAACAGCCTGCTTGGCACGCTGCTGGAGCTGGGTGTCGAAATCACCTTCGTCGATGCAACAGACGCCGAGCAAGTGCGCGCCGCGATCCAGCCCAACACGCGCATGGTCTTCACTGAAACGATTGCCAACCCGGGCACGCAAGTGGCCGACCTGGCGGTCATCGGTGAAATCTGCCGCGAGAAAAACCTGGTCTACGTCGTCGATAACACCTTGACGTCGCCGTGGATGTTCCGCCCGTCCACCGTGCATGCATCGCTGGTGATGAATTCGCTGTCGAAGTACATCGGCGGCCACGGCAACGCGCTGGGCGGCGCCGTCACGGATACGGGCCTGTACGACTGGGCCAACTATTCCAACATCTACGACGCCTACCGCAAGGGGGCGTCCACCAGTTGGGGTCTGACCCAGATCAAGAAGAAGGGCTTGCGCGACATGGGCGGCACGTTGGCCGCCGAGCCCGCGCACCGCATCGCCGTGGGCGCTGAAACGCTGGCGCTGCGCATGGCCAAGCACTGCGCCAACGCGCTGGCGCTGGCGCGCTTTCTGGATGAGCATCCTGGTGTGGCCAAGGTTCATTACCCCGGCCTGGCCGGTCACGCGCAGCATGCACGCGCCGCGGCGCTTTTTGGCTCGCGCTTCGGCGGCCTGTTGGGTGTGGAGCTTGCCGAAGGCGTGGACTGCTTCGATTTCCTGAACCGCCTGCGCATCGTGCTGATGGCTACGCACCTGGGCGACACGCGCAGCCTGGCATTGCCCGCCGCGCACACCATCTATTACGAGATGGGCGCCGAGCGCCGCAAACAAATGGGCATCGCGGACAGCCTGATCCGCGTGTCCGTCGGCATCGAAGACGAAGCCGACCTGCTGTTTGATTTCGATCAGGCGCTTAATGGTTGCCTGAAGGGATAATCCGGCAAAGGATCAGGCACATGCTTATACAGATCGCAGATGTATTCACGCCGCAAGAGGCGGCGGATATCCGCCAGCGGCTGGACGCCTCGGATTGGGTGGATGGCAAGATCACGGCGGGCTACCAGTCCGCCGAGGTCAAGCGCAACCGCCAGTTGCCCGAGCAGCATCCGTTGGCGCAAGAGCTGGGCAACCTGATCCTGCAACGGCTGGCCGCCAACAACCTGTTCATGTCGGCCGCCTTGCCGCGCAAGATATTCCCGCCGCTGTTCAATCGCTATGAAGGCGGCGAAGCCTTTGGCTATCACGTCGACAACGCGGTGCGCGGCATCACCGGCACGGCCGAGCGCGTGCGCACTGACTTGTCGGCCACGCTGTTCTTCTCGGACCCTGATTCCTACGATGGCGGCGAGCTTGTCATCGATGACACCTATGGGCCGCGCGCCGTGAAGCTGCCCGCGGGGCACATGGTGCTGTATCCCGGCACCAGCCTGCACAAGGTGAATCCGGTGACACGTGGTGCGCGGGTCAGTTCGTTTTTCTGGATGCAGAGCCTGGTGCGCGAAGACAGCCAGCGCGCATTGTTGCTTGACATGGACGTGGCCATCCAGCGTTTGAATCAGGACGTGGCGGGACATGCGTCGATCGTGCAACTGACCGGCATTTATCACAATTTGCTGCGCCGCTGGGCCGATGTTTGATTCAGGCTTGAAGTGATTTTTTTCGGTGTCGCGCAAACCCCGAAATGCGCGTTTTTGTTTATTGCGAAAATGGCTAAAAGCTAGTATTGGCGCGGGTTGTAGTGAGGTTTTTGCTTGACAGCCGCTCTACGCCAAGGCCTAATACACGTCTGCGTCGCTGACGGTTTGAAGGCATTTATGCCATCGAATCCTAAGCGGCGCAGCAGTTTAAAAGTTGTGCTTTGCAGCGCAAGAAAAAAGTCCATCCACTGTCTGTTCGTCGTTTGCCGGGCCTTGCGTTTTGTTGGTGGCGTCCCTGCATGACAGCCATGAACCGCACGGCCTCGCCAGACTCAATACCTTGTGAGGGGTACTCCTGAATGAACAAAACCGAACTCATCGATCACATCGCCAGCAAGGCCGATATCTCCAAGGCTGCCGCCGGCCGTTCGCTCGACGCCCTGATCGGTGCCGTCAAGACCACGCTGAAGAAGGGCGGTACGGTAACGCTGGTTGGCTTTGGCACGTTTGCCGTGTCGGCTCGCGCAGCTCGCACTGGCCGCAACCCGCGTACGGGCGAAACGATCAAGATCAAGAAGGCCAAGGTGCCGAAGTTCCGTCCGGGCAAGGCCCTGAAGGACGCCGTCAACTAATGGACGGCACGGCGATCGCGGGGCATCGGCCCGAAGCGATTTGCCGACAATGACGCGGTCCGGTATACTCCGGCCCGCGTATTGCTTTTGAGTACCCCGAGTTGGCTGCGAGTTAGTCACTGCTTCAAGCGAATCATCGCATTGAGGCGGCGCTGAAAGTGTCAGGATCGGGTGCTTAGCTCAGTTGGTAGAGCGGCGCCCTTACAAGGCGTAGGTCACAGGTTCGACCCCTGTAGCACCCACCAAAAGCGCATGCGTTGCGTTCGCGAATTTGAACGTACTTCTTGCAGATCACCCGCAAAACCCGCACACCTTACCGTGGCGGGTTTTTTGTTTTGGCGTTCTCTGTGTGTGGCGCATGGGCGTGATGCCTGGGCGTGTTCCTGCGCCTGCTCCACGGGCTGCGCCCTTGCGCTGGCGCAAGCTTTCTTGATGCCGTCTTGTGCTTTCTGGTTGAGCCCGGTAGGGCAGTGTTACGCTATTCCAGACGAAATAGGACGTGCGAATCATTCGCATTTAAGATATTATGATCGGCTTGTACCGGCTGGCTCACGCCGCTTTTTTTTGGCGCGCGTTTTCGTCAAGCTGGCCGGATAAGTCAATGCACCCTGGCTGATTCATGCCTAGTTTTCAACGCGGTTGGACTTCTTCTTCGCCGTCTTCATTTGGTATACGCGCTGGCGCCGGTCTGGCGGTTGTCGCCCTACACGCGGCGGTAATCGGGGCCATTTTCATGGCACCCGCGAATCGTCCTGAGCTTGAGGAGCCCGAGGCTGTCATGGTCAGCCTCATCGACGCGCCCGTTCCCCAGGTGGCCAAGGCCGAGCCCACGCCCGAGCCGCCGCAACCCGTCGTGGAACCGCCGCCGCCCGAGCCCGAACCCGTGGTCGAGCCGGACCCCGAGCCCCAACCGGAAATGAAGCCCGAGCCTGAACCGGAACCGGAACCCGTGGTTGAAAAGCCGCCGATGCCGGCCCCCAAGCCCAAGCCGAAGCCCAAACCCAAGCCCCAACCCAAACCGCAGCCCAAGCAGGAAGTCAAACCCGAGACGCCGCCCGTGCAGACGCCGCCCGCCGGCGCCGTGGATGGCGCGCAGGCGACGCAAAGCCCGCAACAAGGCCCGCCGCCCGATCAGCCCGTTTTGGTGTCCAGCATTGAATTCCAGGGCGCGCGCCCCATGCCCAGCTACCCGATGGCCTCGCGCCGCATGCGGGAAGAAGGGCGGGTGCTGGTGCTGGTGGAGATCAACACGCAGGGTCTGGTGGACCGCGCAACGATCGACACGTCCTCGGGCTTTCCGAGGCTGGACGAATCCGCGTTGACCGCGGCTCGCAAGGCCAAGTTCAAGCCCTATACCCGTAACGGCGTGGCCTATCCCGCCAAAGCCAAAATTCCGTTCGATTTCGTAATGAGGAACTGAGATGTCCAACGCACTGCATGGCGCCACCCTGGTGGCGCAGGCGACTACCAGCCCGGCTGCTCCGGCTGCCGCCGCCGCTGCGCCCGCAGCCCAACAAGCCGCCACGACCGGTGCCAGTGTCGTCCAGCAATCGGCTGACGCGCTGCAAAGCGCCGCCGCCGCGCTGCCGCCGACCGCGCCCATCGCGACCCCCGACATGGGCTTTCTGCACTTTGTCGCGCAGAGCGACTTCGTGGGCAAGAGCCTGTTCATCATCCTGATCCTGATGTCGCTGGTGACCTGGTACCTGATCCTGGTCAAGGCCGCCAGCAACGTCAGCATGCGCAGGCGTTCGGCCGATTTCCTGAACAAGTTCTGGAACGCCAGCTCGCTGGAGCAGGTCGAGCACGAGATCAGCACGCACGGCGCGCGCGATCCGTTCTCGCACCTGGCCAGCCACGCCATGCACGCGCAGGCGCACCACAACAAGTTCGGCGCGACCAAGCTGGAAGAGTCCGGCAGCAATTCCGATTTCGTCACGCGCACGATGCGCAAGGTGATCGACGAAGAAACCGCCAAGCTGGAAAACGGCCTGACGGTGTTGGCCTCGGTGGGTTCCACGGCGCCGTTCGTCGGCCTGTTCGGTACGGTGTGGGGCGTGTACCACGCGCTGGTCGGCATCGGCTTGTCCGACGGCGTGACCATCAACCGCATCGCCGGCCCCGTGGGCGAAGCGCTGATCATGACGGGCCTGGGTCTGGCCGTGGCCATTCCCGCCGTGCTGGCGTACAACACGTTTGTGCGCAACAACCGCGTGTTCCTGTCGCGCCTGGACGCCTTTGCGCACGACCTGTTCGCGTTCCTGACCACCGGCCAGCAGGTTGCGCTGTCCGACGGCAAGGTTCGCGCCTTGCGCCGCCAGAACGGTAACGGCGCCGCGGTTCAACGCGGGAGCGAATAATGGCCTTTGGCAGCTTCGAGGGAAAAGGATCCGGCAGCCATACGGTTTCCGAGATCAACATGGTGCCCCTGATCGACGTCATGCTGGTGCTGTTGGTGATCTTCATCATCACGGCGCCGCTGCTGGCGCACTCGATCAAGATCAACATGCCCCAGGTGGCAGCCGAGCAGATCGAAGAAGAACCCAAGACGGTCGACCTGGCAATTGACGCCAGCGGCGCATTGTTCTGGGACGAAAAGCCGGTCAATATCGATGACCTGCCCAACCGCTTCAAGTCGATCGCCGGCACCAAGCCGCAACCCGAGATCCGCATTCGCGCCGATCAGAACACGCGCTACGAAACCCTGGCCAAGGTCATGGCCTCGGCGCGCCGTTCGGGCATGTCGCGCATCGGCTTTGTCACGACGCCGCCTTCGGGGGGCGCCGCAGCGGGCGGCCAGGCACCCGCCGCGGGCGCCGCAACCCCGGCTCCCGCCGGGGCGCCGTCCGGCCGGTGAACGAATCCCACGGAAGGGGGCGCATTTCGCGCCCCTTTTTTTTCGGATCGCGCTAGAATCGCGGCATGCGAGTTCTGGTAATCGAAGACGACACCACCCTGGGCCATGCGCTCCAGGAATTCCTGGCCGACCAGGGTTATGCGGTCGACTGGCTGACGGAAGGCGACCGAGTTCTGGGCGCCCTGGCTGGCCAGCCGTATGACCTGATGCTGCTCGACCTGAACCTTCCCGGCATGAGCGGGCTTGATGTGCTGCGGCAATTGCGCCAAGACGGCAATCAGGTTCCGGTCCTGATCCTTACCGCGCGCGACGGCATCGAAGACCGCGTTGCGGGCCTGGATGCCGGCGCCGACGATTACGTCACCAAACCCTTTGAACTGCCCGAGCTGGCGGCGCGCGTGCGTGCCTTCGGCCGCCGGCGCGCGGGGCAGGCACAGCCGCTGATCGAAGTCGGCCCCCTGGTGTTCGACACGGTCGGCCGCGAAGTCCGCGCCAATGGCCAGCGCCTGTCGCTGTCGGTGCGCGAACTTTCCGTGCTGGAAATGTTGATGGCCCGCGTGGGCCGCGTCGTCACCAAGCGGCAAATCGTGAATTCGCTGTCCGCCTGGGATGCCGATTTCAGCGAAAACGCCGTCGAAGTCTATGTGTACCGCCTGCGCAAGCGCCTGGAAGGTACGGGCGCCAGCATCCAGACGGTGCGCGGCTTCGGCTACATGCTGGATGTGGAAACGGCCTGACGGCCCGGGCGCCGCCGGTATGCGCCGGCTGCGCTTCTGCATGCACCCAAGCGAGGGTATCGCGTCATGATGCACGATCGCACTCCTTCCGCTCCTACGGCGTCCCGCCCCTTGCTCCCCTCCCGCTCGCTTGCCCGGCATCTGGTCATCCGCTTGATGCCGCCCATTCTGCTGCTTGTCCTGCTGGACCTGGCGGCAACCTGGGTGATCACGCACAAGATCGATATGTCGCTGTGGATGCTGGAAGACTTCTTCTGGCTCATGGTGGTGGGGCAGGTGGCGCTGATTGCGCTGTTCACCTGGGTGGTCGTGCAGGGCGTGCGATCCGGATTGCGGTCCGTGAACCATCTGTCCGAAGAGATCCGGCAGCGTTCCATCGACGACATGCAGCCGCTGGAAGTGGCGGGCGTGCCGGTCGAAATCGAACCGCTGGTCACGCACACCAACGACCTGCTGCTGCGCCTGGACGCCTCGCTGGCGGCCCAGCGCCGATTCATCGGCCACGCGGCGCACCAGCTGCGCACCCCCTTGTCCGGCCTGCGGCTGGAATCCGAATTGATGTTGGCCCGCCCACTGCCGGACGACGTGCGGGCGCGGGCCGAACGCATCAAGGCCGTGAGCGACCGGATGATCCGCCTGGGTCAGCAGTTGCTGGTGCTGGCGCGCGCCGACCCCAATGCCCGCCCGCAAGACAGCTTTGTGCGCATCGACCTGTGTGAATGGGTGCGCGTGCACGGCGCCGAATGGTTTCCCCGGGTGCGCGAGGCGCGCTACGAGCTGGACCTGGTGGCGCCCGATGCGCCCATCTGGATCGATGCAGACCCCTTGCTGCTGGCCGAACTGCTGGGCAACCTGATCGACAACGCGCTGCGCTACGGCAACGAGACCGGCCGCATCACGTTGATTGTGGGCGCCAACCCGCCGTCCCTGACGGTCGAGGACGACGGGCCCGGCATTCCCTCCGAAGAACGCGACCGCGTCTTTGAAGCCTTTTACCGATCGCCCACCGCCACGGCGGGCGGCTCGGGATTGGGCCTGGCCATCGTGCGCGAGATCGCGCACGCGCATGGCGCCTGGTGGAAGCTGACCAGTCGCCCCGACTTCTCCGGAACCCGGCTTTCCGTCGTGTTCCCCGGCCCCCGCAAAGGGGCGCAACTAACTCGTCAAGAACCCACATCATGAGCCAAGCCACGGCGGGTGCCCCGCTTCCCACCGGCCCCCACGCGGGGGGCGTGCATGCGCCGTCGTCGCGCGCCGCGTTGATCCTGGGCGCGTTGGGCGTGGTGTACGGCGACATCGGCACCAGCCCGCTGTATACGCTGCGCGCCTGCCTCACGGGCCTTAGCGTGCACACCGACCTGGAGCCCGCGCACTTGCTGGGCGTGCTGTCCATCCTTTTCTGGATGCTGATGGTGGTGGTGTCCTTGAAGTACGTCACGCTGGTCCTGCGCGCCGATAACCGGGGCGAAGGCGGCACGCTGGCGCTGTTGGAACTGGCGGTGCGCAACCGCGACGGCAAGATGCGGTGGGTGCTGATCGTGCTGGGCATCTTCGGGGCGGCGCTGTTCTACGGCGACAGCATGATTACGCCCGCCATCTCGGTGCTGTCCGCGCTGGAAGGCATCGGCATCGTGTCCCACACCCTGGACGCGTGGGTCGTGCCCATTGCGCTGGTCGTGCTGGTGGGGCTGTTCGCCATCCAGTCGCATGGCACCGGCCTGATGGGCAAGCTCTTTGGCCCCGTGATGCTGATGTGGTTCGGCACGCTGGCGGCGCTGGGCGGCTGGCAGATCTGGCAGACGCCCGAAGTCCTGGCGGCGTTGAACCCGATGTGGGGCCTGCGGTTCGTCGTTGAATTTCCCTTGATCAGTTTCGTGCTGCTGGGCGCCGTGGTGTTGGCATTGACGGGCGCCGAGGCGCTGTACGCCGACATGGGCCACTTTGGCCGCCCCGCGATTCGCAGCGCGTGGTTCAGCATGGTGCTGCCGGCGTTGACGCTGTGCTACTTCGGCCAGGGCGCGCTGCTGCTGCGCGACCCCGAGGCCATCCGCAATCCGTTCTTCCTGATGGCACCCGACTGGGGCCTGGTGCCGCTGGTGGCGTTGGCCACCATTGCCACCATCGTCGCATCGCAAGCCGTGATCTCGGGCGCGTACTCGGTCACGCGCCAGGCGGTGCAGCTGGGCTTCTGGCCGCGCATGCAGATCCTGCATACCTCGGCGGTGGAAAAGGGCCAGATCTATCTGCCGCAGGTCAACGCGCTGCTGCTGTGCGCCGTGCTGGTGCTGGTGCTGCTGTTCCGCAATTCCGACAACCTGGCCGCCGCCTATGGGTTCGCGGTGACGGGCACGATGTTGACCACCTCGGTGCTGGCGTTTGCCGTCTTGCCGCGCGGGTCCACGGGCCTGAAGCGCATGCTGTGGTTTGGTGTGCTGGGCTTTCTGTTGCTGTTCGACGTGCTGCTGTTTTCGGCCAACGTGTTCAAGATCCACGAGGGTGGCTGGCTGCCGCTGCTGGTCGCCATCGTTGTGTTCACGCTGATGATGACGTGGCGCCGTGGCCGTCGCCTGTTGTCCGACATGCAGCAGCGCGACCGCCAGCCGCTCAAGGAATTCATGGAGCAGCTGGAACAATATCCGCCGTCGCGCGTGCCGGGCACCGCCATCTTCATGACGATGAATTCCGGCAACGTGCCCCCCGCGTTGCTGCATAACCTGAAGCACAACAAGGTGCTGCACGACCACGTGCTGTTCCTGACCATCCTGGTGGCGGACGTGCCCTACATTTCGCCTGAAGAACGCTTCGTGGTGAAGAAGCTGTCGGCCTCCAGCTGGACCGCCACCGTGAACTACGGCTTCAAGGAAGATCCGGACGTGCCCGAGGCCTTGCGCCTGGTGGCCGAAGCGTATCCGGAGCTGGACCTGGAGCCGATGCGCACGTCGTACTTCCTGTCGCGCCAGACCGTGGTGGCGGCGCGCAAGCCGGCGCTATGGCGTTGGCGCCGGGCGGTGTTTTCGTTCATGGCCCGGAACTCCACGCGCAGCACCAAGTTCTTCAAGATCCCGGCCAACCGCGTGGTGGAAATGGGGATGCAGGTCGAGCTCTAGGCCCCGGCGCGGCGCCATAAAAAAAACCCCTCGGTGTGATGACCGAGGGGTTTTTTGTTGCCTTGCCTGCAAGAATGCTTACTTCTTCTTCGCGGCGTCTTTCAGCTGCGGCAGCGACGTGCCGCTGGAAGCCAGCAGGCCCGTCTTCACGTAGGTGAACAGCTTTTCGCGCGTGTCGACGATGTCCAGGTTGCGCATGGTCAGCTGGCCGATACGGTCCGCCGGGGTGAACGGCGCGTTCTCGACCTTTTCCATCGACAGGCGCTCGGGCGCGTACGTCAGGTTGGCCGATTCCGTGTTCAGCAGCGAATAGTCATTGCCGCGACGCAGTTCGATGGTGACTTCGCCGGTGATGGCGCGGGCCACCCAGCGCTGGGCGGTTTCGCGCAGCATGATGGCTTGCGGGTCGAACCAGCGGCCCTGATACAGCAGGCGGCCCAGCTTGCGGCCGTTTTCGCGGTACTGCTCGATGGTGTCTTCGTTGTGAATGCCGGTGACCAGGCGTTCGTAGGCGATGAACAGCAGCGCCAGACCCGGGGCTTCGTAGATGCCGCGGCTCTTGGCTTCGATGATGCGGTTTTCGATCTGGTCGCTCATGCCCAGGCCGTGGCGGCCGCCGATGCGGTTCGCTTCCAGCAGCAGTTCAACCGGGTCGCTGTATTCCACACCGTTCAGGGCGACCGGCTGGCCTTCCTCGAAGCGCACGGTGACTTCTTCGGCCTTGACGGCCACGTCGTCGCGCCAGAACGCCACGCCCATGATCGGCTTGACGATGCGGATGCCGGAGTTCAGCTGTTCCAGGTCCTTGGCTTCGTGAGTGGCGCCCAGCAGGTTGGAGTCCGTCGAGTAGGCTTTTTCGGCCGACATCTTGTAGTCGAAGCCGGCTTGGCGCATGTATTCGGACATTTCCGAACGGCCGCCCAGCTCGTCGATGAAGCGCTGGTCCAGCCAGGGCTTGTAGATCTTCAGGTCGGGGTTGGTCAACAGGCCGTAGCGGTAGAAACGCTCGATGTCGTTGCCCTTGAACGTGCTGCCGTCGCCCCAGATGTTGACGTCGTCTTCCTTCATGGCGGCCACCAGCATGGTGCCGGTGACGGCGCGGCCGATGGGCGTCGTGTTGAAGTACGTGATGCCGGCGGTCGAAATATGGAACGCGCCCGATTGCAGGGCCGCGATGCCTTCAGCCACCAACTGCGCGCGGCAGTCGATCAGGCGGGCATTTTCGGCGCCGTAGGCCAAGGCCTTGCGCGGGATCTCATCGTAGTCGGACTCGTCCGGCTGGCCCAGGTTTGCCGTGTAGGCGTAGGGGATGGCGCCGTTATTGCGCATCCACAGCAGGGCTGCGCTGGTGTCGAGACCGCCGGAAAAGGCGATGCCGACCTTCTGGCCGGTAGGAAGGTTCGGGAGGATAGTGGTCATTGTTTGAGGTGAGACGCCAACAGGACTTTGACAGCAACGAGCCGCCAAACAAGAAAGGTAGCCGGCATTTTAACTCTTTTGCCTTGTGCGGCCAGACGCGGCGCCTTTTTGGCCGCCGGGCGCATCACGTGGCCGGGGCAAACAGTTCGGAAAGCTTCAGTTGCCGGATCAGTTGCGCGGTGGCGGTGGCCAGGCGCGTGGCGGGGCGGTGGCGGGCGCTGGCCAGCACCAGGTTGTTGGTGATGCGGGGCGAGCCGATATCCGAAAGGGACAGGGCGTGCTCGGCGGCAGGTCCGCGCGCGGCCGAGCGCGGCAGGATGGCGTACGCGTCGCCTTGCGCCGCCAGTTCCACGATGGTCTGCACGGCGTCGACTTCGGCCGCCACCTTCAGGCGCACGCCTTGCGCGCGGCACACGCTTTCCACCAGGGTCCGGATCGCGTTGGGCAGGCTGGGCAGCACCAGCGGGTAGTCGCCCAGCTGCGCCACGGCAACGTGGGCGGGCAGGGGCGGTTGATGGCCGGCGGCAGCGGCCAGCACCAGGTCTTCACGGAACAGCGATTCATACGCAAGCTGGGGCGAGGGCGCGGGATCGTAAAGCAGGGCCAGATCGACCCGGCCGGCCAAGAGCCATTCCCGCACCTGAGCGCTAAGGCCTTCGGCCACTGCAATGGACGCCTCTGGAAAGCCCCGCCGAAACGCCTGCACCAAGGGTGGCGTCAACACGCGCGCAATGCGCGGGGGCAGGCCCACCACCACCTTGCCGGTTGGCGTGGCGCGCAGCGTTTGCAGGTCTTCCTTGGCGCGTTCGGCCAGCGTCAGCAGCGCGCGCGCATGTTCCAGAAAGCGCAGTCCGGCCTCGGTGGGTTCGGCGCCGCGGCCGTTGCGGTAGAGCAGATGCTGGCCCAGCTCCAGCTCCAGCAGCCGTACCTGCCGGCTGAGGGTGGGCTGGGCCACGTCCAGCAGCTCGGCCGCGCGCGAAAAGCTGCGCCGCTCGGCGACGCTGACGAAATATTCGATCTGCTTTAAATCCACGATGCGCCCGCGCTGTTATGTATATGTTCTATATCTGAAATCAAAGATATAGCATTGTTAGTCGACTCGCAATCCGCGAGGATGTCGTTTTCCCAGCAGGAACCGACTGTGCCTGATTGCCGCCAACCGCTTGCGTCCCCGACCCGTCCGCGCCACGCCATGCCGCCCGGCGCCTGCGACGCGCATTGCCATGTCTTCGGGCCCGGCAACGTGTTTCCCTATGCCGAGGGCCGTTCCTACACGCCGCCCGATGCGCCCTATGCCGCCATGGCCGCGCTGCATGCGCACTTGGGCATCGAGCGCGCGGTGGTGGTGCAGGCCAACTGCCACGGCTCGGACCATAGCGCGCTGCTGGATGCCCTGGCGCAAAGCGGTGGCCGCTATCGCGGCGTGGCGTTGCTGGGCGCGGATGCCACGGCGGCGCGTGTCCGGCAACTGCACGACGGCGGCGTGCGCGCCGCGCGCTTCAACTTCGTGCCGCACCTGGGCGGCGCGCCGGACCCGGCCGTGTTCGACCACGCGGTGGCGCTGATTGCGCCGCTGGGCTGGCATCTGTGCCTGCATGTGGACGGCGCGATGCTGCCCGAACTGCTGCCCCGCCTGTTGGCATTGCCCGTGCCTTTCGTGGTGGATCACATGGGCCGATTGAAGGCGGCCGACGGCCTGGATTCACCCGCGATGCGCGCATTGCTGTCGTTGGCCGATGTGCCGCAGGCCTGGGTCAAGGTGTCGGGCATCGACCGCATCGCGTCGGGCAAGCGCCCGTTTGCCGAAGGCATACCCTTTGTGAGCGCGTTGGTGCAGGCCATGCCCGATCGTTGCCTGTGGGGCACCGACTGGCCACATCCCAACGTGGCGGGCGATATGCCCGATGACGGCGAGCTGGTGGATACCTTCTTTCAGGCCTGCCCCGATGCCGCCGTACGCCAGCGGGTGCTGGTGGACAACCCCGCAAAGCTGTACGGATTCGCGTAGACACCCGACGTTGCGCGTCGCTTAAAAAAATTCGATTCAACGAGGAGACACCATGTTCAAGAAATTGCTTTCGGCCACCGTGCTGAGTCTGTCCGCTTTCGGCGCGGCCCATGCCGACGGCCCGGTGCGCCTGATCATTGCGTTCCCGCCCGGCGGGCCGGTGGACCTGGTCGGTCGCGTGCTGGCCGAACAGCTGGGCAAAGAGCTCAAGCAAAACGTTATTGTCGAAAACAAGGCGGGCGCCAATGGCAACATCGCGGCCGCCTATGTGGCCAAGGCGCCGGGCGATGGCTCGGTGCTGTTCCTGACCAGCGTGGGGGCGGTGGCGATCAGCCCGGCGCTGTACAAAGACCTGCCGTACGACCCCGTGCGCGACTTTGCGCCGGTGTCCAAGGTGGTCAACAACGCCACGGTGTTCGTGGTGAACCCGTCCAACCCGGCTAGCGACGCGGCGGACTTCGTGAAGAAGTCGCAGGCGGCGTCGCAATCCGTGGCGATCGGCTCGTCGGGCATTGGCAGCATTCCGCACCTGACGATGGAAATGTTCGCCGACGCCAGCAAGGCCAACGTGCTGCATGTGCCGTACAAGGGGGCCGCGCCGGTCATCAACGATGTGATGGGCAACCAGGTGTCGGGCTTCTTCGGCGACGTGCCCGGCCTGATCGGCCATATCCAGGGCGGCAAGCTCAAGGCCCTGGGTATCGCCGCGCCCACGCGCCACCCGCTGCTGCCGGATGTGAAGACCTTGGCCGAACAGGGCATTGCTGGCGTGGAATCGAATAACTGGTACGGCATCGTCGCGCCTGCCTCCACGCCCGCCGCCACTGTCGACAAGCTGAATCAGGCGGTGCGCGCCGCCTTAGGCAATGAAGCCGTGCGCGCCAAGCTGGAGAAGTTTGGTGCCCAGGCAGCGCCCAGCTCGCCGCAGGAACTGGCCGCGCTGATCGCGTCCGACCGCGACAAGTGGACCGCGCTGATCCAGCGCAAGAACATCCGTCCGGAGTAAGCATGAGCGCCAGCCGAGTCAACCCCGTTGTCCCGGGCACCCGCCAGGAACTGGCTGCGATCGAGGCGCGTATCAGCGCCGCGCGCGGCCGGATCTCGCCGCTATACCAGGTGCTGCTGAACAGCCCCGCCGTCGTGGATGGCTGGGAAGCCATGCTGACCGCCATCCGCCAGAAGACGTCGCTGTCGCCGCGTCTGCGTGAACTGATCATCTTGCGCGTAGCGACCCTGAACAACGCGCCCTACGAATTTGACGCGCATGTGCCGCACGCCTTGGCGGGCGGCATGCCGCAGGAAGTGATCGACGCCTTGCGCTCCAACCCGGCGCCGCAAGATGTGCAAGGGCTGGCCCCCGGCGAAGCCGAGGTGCTGGCGTTGACCGACGCCATGACGCGCGACATCGAGGTACCCGACGCGGTGTTCGCGCCCGTGCGAGCACGCTACGATGACGCGCAACTGGTCGAGCTGGCCGCGACCGTGGGCGCGTACAACATGGTGTCGCGCTTCCTGGTGGCGCTACGCGTCGGACATTGAAGGAGATGACAGTGCAGGAATCCGTATTGCTGGTATCGCTGGGCGAACGCTTTGACAAGACCCGCGCGGCCGACATGGCAGAGCGTCTGACGGCCGGGCTGGACAGGGTTGAGATCAGCGCGTTTGCCGCGGTTGAAGAGGCGGACACGTATGTGTACCTGCGCGGCGCAAGCCATGCGCTGGCCGAAATCCAGGCGCGTCTGGCCGAAAGCTTCCCTGGCGCTCGCGCCCGCGTGTTGCATCAAACGCTGGACCTGCCGGGGGCGTCGGCAGGCCAGGACGCGCCGTGGCACTACATCGTTGAAACCGATGTGCTGCCCGAGGCCGAGCAGGACTTGAACGCCTGGTATGACCAGGAACATCTGCCGGGGCTGGCGTCCGTGCCCGGCACGGTGCGCGCGATGCGCTTTGAATGTCGCGATGAATCACCGCGATACCTGGCGTGCTACGACCTGCACACCCGCGAAACCTTCGGCAGCCCGCCGTGGCTGGCCGTGCGCGCCACCGACTGGAGCAGCCGCGTGCGGCCTTCGTTTCGCAACACGCGCCGCACGATGTTCAAGAAAATCCTGTGACGGCGGGCCGGCGATGGGCCGGCAAGGAGGCATGATGAAAATGAAACAGCTGCTGACGGGGCTGACGATCGGCTGCGCGGTCGTGGCGTCGACGCCGGTGCTGGCGGATGCGCCCAAACGCGTCAATGTGCTGGTCGGCAACGGCGCGTCGATTGAGGTGCTGGACCAGGGGCAGGGGCCCGCGCTGGTGCTGCTGCCGTCACGGGGACGCGGCGCGCAGGATTTCGACGAACTGGCCGAACGCTTCGTGCAAGCCGGCTATCGCGTGTTGCGTCCGCAGCCGCGCGGCATCGGCGGCAGTACCGGGCCGATGTCGGGCATCACCCTGCATGATTTGGCGGACGACCAGGCCGCCGTGATTCGCACCGTGGCGCGCCAACCGGTGGTGATGGTGGGCCATGCCTTTGGCAACTGGGTGGCGCGCGCCACGGGCGTCGACCACCCCGAGCTGGTGCGTGGCGTGGTGATCGTGGCGGCGGCGGCCAAGCAATATCCCAAGGGTCTGAGCGAACACGTGGATCGCAGCGCCGAACTGTCGTTGCCCGACGCCGAACGCCTGAAGTCGATCCAGTACGCGTTCTTTGCGCCCGGCAACGACGCGCGCGTCTGGTTGAACGGCTGGTACCCGGACGTCAGCGAGAGCCAGCGCCTGGCCGGCAAGGCCACGCGCCAGTCCGATTGGTGGTCGGGCGGGGTCAAGCCGTTGCTGGACCTGCAAGCGGAGCTGGATCTGTTCAAGCCGCCGGCTACGCGCAACGAAATCCGCGATGAGTTCGGTGACCGCGTGTCCGTTGTCGTGGTTCCCGGCGCGGGCCACGCGTTGGTGCCCGAAAAGCCCCAGGCGGTGGTGGACGCCATTGCGGCGTGGGAACGTACGCTGCGTTGATTGCGGTGTATTGAATGCGGCGCGGGCCGGCCACGCAACCCCAGCCGTCGCATTGCCGCCAAAGCAGCCCAAATGAAAAGGCCTGGATATCCGAAGATATCCAGGCCCTTTGCGCTTCCCGGCAGGCTTAGTTGATCTGGCCCAGCAGCAGGAATTCCATCAATGCCTTTTGCACGTGCAGGCGGTTTTCGGCTTCGTCCCAGACCACGCTTTGTGGCCCGTCGATGACTTCGCCGGTAACTTCTTCGCCACGGTGGGCGGGCAGGCAGTGCATGAACACGGCTTCGGGGTCGGCGGCCGCCATCATTTCAGCGTCAACGCACCAGTCGGCAAACGCCGCGCGGCGCTCTTCGTTTTCGGCTTCGTAGCCCATGCTGGTCCACACGTCGGTCGTGACCAGGTGCGCGCCCTGGCACGCCTGCATGGGGTCCTTGAACTGGCGCAGCACCTTGTCCGACGGCGAGCCGATGCGCGAGGCTTCAAGTTCGTAGCCCGCGGGCGTGGACACGTGCAGCGTGAAACCCAGCATCTCGGCTGCGTGCAGCCAGGTGTATGCCATGTTGTTGGCATCGCCCACCCAGGCCACCGTCTTGCCCGCGATGGGGCCGCGATGTTCGATGTAGGTGAAGATATCGGCCAGGATCTGGCAGGGGTGGAATTCGTTGGTCAGGCCGTTGATGACCGGCACGCGCGAATGCGACGCAAAGCGCTCGATGCGGGTCTGCTCGAACGTACGGATCATGACGATGTCGACCATGCGCGAGATGACGCGCGCCGTGTCTTCGATGGGCTCGGAGCGGCCCAGCTGCGAATCGTTGGAGGTCAGGTTGATGACCGAGCCGCCCATCTGGTACATGCCGGCCTCGAACGAGACGCGGGTGCGGGTGCTGGCCTTTTCAAACACCATCGCCAGCGTGCGGTCGTGCAGCGGCATATGGGGTTCGTAGCGCTTGAACTTTTCCTTGATCAGGCGCGCGCGGTCCAGCACGTAGGCGATTTCAGCGGAAGAGAAATCCTTGAACTGGAGAAAATGCCGCAACGGGCCGTTTTGAGTCGTGGGAGGAGTCATGGTGTTGTCGCAGGTCATTGAGCCCGGCCAGGCTGGTGGCCCGGTCGGTACGTTGATTATGGTTTTTCGGACAGGAAGCGTTGGATGAGCGGGACCAGGGTGGCGACGATCTGGTCCGCCTCTTGTTGGGTAAGGATCAGGGGCGGCAGCATGCGGATGACGCGGTCGCGCGTGACGTTGATGAGCAGGCCGGCTTCAAGGGCGTGCAGCACCAGCACGCCGCAGGGGCGCGCCAGTTCTATGCCCAGCATCAAGCCCCGCCCGCGCACTTCGGTAACGCCCGCCGTGTCTGCCAAGGCTTGCGCCAGGGCGTCCTTCAGGTAGGTGCCCACCGTGTGGGCGTTGTCCAGCAGCTTGTCGTCTTCCAGCGTGTCCAGCACGGCCAGGCCGGCGGCGCAGACCAGCGGCCCGCCGCCGAACGTGGTGCCATGGCTGCCGGGCGTGAAGACCCCGGCGGCAGGCCCTGCGGCCAGCATGGCGCCAATCGGCACGCCGCCCGCCAGCCCCTTGGCCAGCGTCATCACGTCAGGCTTGATGTCGGCCCATTGATGCGCGAACCACTTGCCGGTGCGGCCGATGCCGGACTGCACTTCGTCGATCATCAGTAGCCAGCCGCGCTCGGTGCACAGCGCGCGCACCGCTTGCAGGTACGAGATGTCGGATGGGCGTATGCCGCCTTCGCCTTGCAGCACTTCAAGCAACACGGCGGTGGTGCGCGGCTCGGCGTCGCCCGCCGCGCGCACGGCGTCCAGGTCGTTATAGGGCACCTGGATGAAGCCGCTGGGCAGCGGTTCGAAGCCCTTGCGGGCCTTGTCGCTGCCCGTGGCCGCCAGCGTGGCCAGCGTGCGGCCATGCCAGGACGAATCCATGGTGATGATGTGGGCGTGCTTGTTGCCGCGCTGGTAGGCGTAGTAGCGGGCCAGCTTGATGGCCGCCTCGTTCGCTTCCGAGCCGCTGTTGCAAAACAGCGCTTCCTGCATGCCCGACAAAGCGCTCAGGCGGGCGGCAAGCGCGGCCTGCTGGGGAATTTCGTAGATGTTCGACGTGTGGATGACGCGCGCGGCCTGTTCGCTGATGGCCGCCACCAGTTTCGGATGGGCGTGTCCCAGGCACGACACGCCGATGCCGGCCAGTGCGTCCAGGTATTTGCGCCCTTGGGCATCCCACAACCATGCGCCGTGGCCGTGCGTGAACGCAACCGGCAGGCGGGCATAGATATTGGCCAGAGGCGAGGTCATTGCGGATCCTCCTGGGGGATTACCAAAAAGCCGCCTTCAAAAAGCCGCCTTCAATTCGATGGACCCCGGGCGAAAGCGGGGCGGAATCGGCTTTTGGAAGAGGGCAAAGGATCAATCATATACAATTCGCGGCGCAGGGCGCATGTTTGATCACGCCGAAGATCCGGCTTTCGTGAAAGGCGCGCTGTAGTGAAGAACTCATGGCAACTCGCGTCAGACAATTCGTAATTCATGGCGTTACCGAAAGCGGTAGCCGATTCCGCCCCAGCGATTGGGCGGAGCGGCTCGCTGGCGTAATGGCACAGTTCCGGCCCGCCGGCTGTGCTGGTAACCACCTCACTTATTCGCCCTATGTGCTGCCTGTCGTGATCGACGGCGTGCGCGGAATCGTGGTCGACCTGCGTTTGCGCGACCTGGAACCGCTGGCGTACAAGTTCGTGGTGGATTTCGCTCGCGACAACAACCTCAAGACGGAAGAACGCGAAATCTAAGTGCCCGAACGAAAAAGCGCCCCGACCGGGCGCTTTTCTCATTCGTGCCGGACCGGCACGCCCGAACGGGCGGGCCGGCGCCTACGCCGCGCCTGCGCGCGGCGAGGTCAGCCGCGCGGCTCAGCTGCCGTAGCGGTCAAGAATCTTGCGGATGTCGCGCACGCCCGACCCGTCGGTGCTGAGCAGCGCGCGCGCCGTCACGGATTCCAGATGATGTTCCAGCAGATGCAGCACGTGCTTTTCGTCGCGCGCGCGCAGGCCTTCCACTATGTCCATGTGTTCGCTGACCGCGCATTCGCTGGAATGCGGCCGTCCGTAAAGCGCCAGGATCAGCGAGCAGCGCGACACGATTTCGTTCACGTAGCGGGCATAGACCGCGTTGCCGGATAGCTCGGCCATCAGGATGTGGAATTCGCCCGACAGTCGGATGGATTCGTTCGTGCTGTTGCGCTTGCGGGCCGCTTCCTCTTCTTCGACGTGACGCGCCAGTCGCGTCAGCCCGGCTTCGGTGATGTGTTGCAGCAGCCGGCGGGCGACGTCGCGTTCCAGGCAGCGCCGGGCCTCGAAGATATCGTGCGCTTCTTCCAGGCTGGGCCGCGCCACCGCCGCGCCGCGATTGGGGCGCAAATCCACCAGCCCTTCGCTGAACAGCCGCGTCAACACGCCGCGCACAATCGTGCGGCTGACCCCGAAACGCTCGCCAATGATGTCTTCGGGCAGCTTGTCGCCCGGCAGCAAGGCCTGTTCGATAATGGCGCGGCGTAAATTTATGTATACGATTTCGCTGCGGTTTACGTCTTTCTTGGCGGGCTCGTTGGCCGGCGGCGCGAGAGGTTTCATCGTCTTCTTTGGCTCCTGGACGTGCGCGTTTTCATTGTAATGGGATAGGCCGCGGCACCGGCCGCCGCTGCGCACTGCGGGTGTGGGCAAGCATACTACAACGCCCGCTAAGGGTTAGCGATAGCTTGAAGCCAGACTTCAAGCGCGTACATTGTCGGCATAAATCGTATACAAACATTTATACGAAATGGAATTCGCTGAACGAGTCCGTTCAGATTGTTTGTATACAAACCGCCGAGGTTGTTTGATGCCAGCAATGCCCGCCATGCCCCACGCCGTCACCGTCGACCGGCCCGCCTTCACGCCATACCGCCTGCTGGTGGTCAACGGCAACACCACGGCCGACTTGACCCGCAGCCTGGCCGCCCAGGCGCGCACGTTTTTCGATGGCGCGGGCCACATACACGCCGTCACCGCCGTATTCGGACCCGCCTATATCGCCAGCCGCGTCGAGGCCGCCGTGGCCGCGCATGCCGTGCTGGAAACCGTGGAGCAGGAAGTGGCCCGGGCCGAAGCGCCGTTCGATGCCTGCCTGTTGGCCTGTTTCGGCGAACCCGGCATCGGCGCCGTGCGCGAATGCCTGAACGTGCCCGTGGTGGGCATGGCCGAAGCGTCGATCATGGCCGCCATGCAGCGCGGCGACCGCTACGCCATCGTCACCGTTGGGCAGCGCTGGCCCGGCATGTTGCGCGAACAGATCCGCCAACTAGGCCTGGAAGCCCGCTGCGCCGCCATCATCGCCTTGCCCGGCAACGCGCTGGATTACGTGACGCGCTCGGCCGAATCAGCCGCGCAAGTCAGCCTGGCGCTGGACGCCGCCGTGGCGCAGGGCGCTGACGTGGTCATCGTGGCTGGCGCCGCCCTGGCCGGTTACCTGCCGGTGCTGCCGCGCCGGCCCCTCGTTCCGATCATCGATTCCTATCGCGCCGCGCTGGCCCAAATGCTGGCCCTGGCCTCACTGGACCGCGCGCAGCGCTTGTGCGCGTTGAACTGACCCCGCCGGGTCCGATCGCCATGCCTACCGCGCCGGGCCCGACCCGGCGACATCAAACCGGGTATCAACCCGATAGACAAGGGAGAGTTGCAGCCATGAAGACGTTGCTTAAATGGACCGCCGGCGCGGTGATCGCGCTGTCGGCCATCACGGGGGCTTCGGCCGCCAACACGCTTAAGTGGGGCGCCGCGCGCGACCTGGATTCGCTGGACCCGTATTCCTACGGCAGCACCTTCAACCTGGCTTTCCTGAACCATGTGTACGAAGCGTTGATCCGCTACGACGACAAGTTCAACATCACGCCCGCGCTGGCCGAATCCTGGGAATCCGTGTCGCCCACGGTGCTGCGCTTCAAGCTGCGCCCGGGTGTCAAGTTCCACAACGGCGCGCCCTTTTCGGCGGACGACGTCGTGGCGTCGATGACGCGCGTGTCGGACGAGGCCTCGCCGCTAAAGGGCAACCTGCCGGCGTTCAAGGCCGTGCGCCGTGTTGACGACCTGACCGTCGACATCGAAATGACGCATCCGTACCCGTTGATGCTCAACGACCTGACCAATATCTTCATCTTCAACCGCCAATGGCTGGTCGATAACAACAGCACGCGTCCGACCGACGCCGCCAAGAAGATCGAAGGCTATGCCACGCACAACGCCAACGGCACCGGCCCCTTCAAGGTGGAGTCATACCGGCCCGATACCCGCACCGTGCTGGTCGTGAACAAAGACTGGTGGGACAAGCCCCGCCACAATCTGGACCGCATCGAATTCACGCCCATTGCGTCGGCGCCCACGCGCGTGGCCGCGCTGCTTTCCGGCGACATCAACTTCACCGAAAACGCGCCGCTGCAAGACCTGGACCGCCTGCGCGCCGCGTCCAACGTGAAGGTGCTGGCGGCGACGGAATTGCGCACGCTGTACTTCGGCATGAACCTGGGCGACAAGCTGGTCGGCTCGAACATCACCGACAAGAACCCGCTGAAAGACCTGCGCGTGCGCCAGGCGCTGTACATGGCGCTGTCGCCCGATCTGCTGCAAAAGCGCGTCATGCGCGGCCTGTCGCGCACCACCGGCGCGCTGGTGGCCCCGTCCATTCCCGGCTACGACATCAAGCAGGAAGAGCGCCTGCCGTTCGATGCGGCCAAGGCCAAGAAGTTGTTGGCCGATGCCGGCTACCCCGACGGCTTCACCTTGTCGCTGCTGTGTTCGAACGACATGTTCGTGAACGAAGAAGAACTGTGTCAGGCCGCCGCGTCGATGTGGGCGCGTATTGGCGTCAAGGCGTCGCTGGCCAGCGGGCCGCGGTCGTTGCAGAACCCCAAGCGCTCGCGTGGCGAGTTCGACATCACCATCCACGGCTGGGCCAACGAGCCGCAGATCGATGCGCTGTCGATCCTGCTGCAAGTGATGCATAGCCGCACCGGCCCGGCGGGCGTCTTCAACTGGGGGCAGTGGGGCGACCCGGCATTGGACGCGAAGATCGACGCGGCCGCCGCCGAGATGGACCGCGACAAGCGCATCAAGATGATGGCCGAAGTGTTGCAGACGCTGCATGACGATGTGCGCTTCCTGCCGCTGCACCAGCAGCCCATGGCCTGGGCCGTGGGCGACAAGGTGGGCGACGTGCTGCAAATGCCGGACAACAAGGCGCGGCTGTGGACGGTGCGCATGCAGTAGCACGCGCGGTTCATGCGACCGCCGCGCCCCGGTCGGGGGCGGCGGTTGCAACAGTCCGACATCGGGTCTGAAGGAGGCCGCACATGCTGGCATTCATTGTTAGACGGGTCTTTAACGCAGTCGGCGTGATGCTGGCGGTGGCGTTGCTGGCCTTCGTGATATTTCGTTTTGTCGGCGATCCCGTCGACATGATGCTTAATGAGCAGGCTTCGCAAACCCAGCGCGACGAGCTGCGCGAACGCCTGGGCTTGAACGCGTCGGTGGGCATGCAGTTCGTGCACTTCGTCACCAACGCCGCGCAGGGCGAATTCGGCATTTCTTACCGTAACCAGCAAGACGTGTTCGCGCTGGTGGCCGAACGTTTCCCGGCCACGTTCGAACTGGTGATGATGGCCACGCTGCTGTCGCTTGCGATCGGCGTGCCGCTGGGCGTGCTGACGGCCATCTATCGCAAGTCACGCATGGCGCAGGCCTTGCAGTTCGTGTCCATCCTGGGTATCTCGTTGCCCAGCTTCGTCGTCGGCATCATGCTGATCCTGATTTTTTCGGTACAGCTGGGCTGGCTGCCGGGCTTCGGGCGGGGCGACACGGTGAAGATCGGCGGGTGGTCAACGGGCTTGTTGACGCCGTCCGGCCGCGCCGCGCTGGTGCTGCCGTCGATCACCCTGGCGCTGTTCCAGATCACGCTGATCATGCGGCTGGTGCGGGCCGAAATGCTGGAGACGCTGCGCACGGAATTCATCAAGTTCGCGCGCGCTCGCGGGCTGCCGGATCGCATCGTGCATTTTCGGCTGGCGCTGCGCAATTGCCTGATGCCGGTCATTACCGTGACGGGCATGCAGATCGGCAACCTGATCGCCTTCGCGTTGATTACCGAAACCGTGTTCCAGTGGCCGGGCATGGGCTTGCTGTTCATCCAATCGGTCATGTTCGTCGACATTCCCGTCATGGCCGCCTATCTGGTGATCGTGTCCTTCATCTTCGTGGCGCTGAACACGTTGGTGGACATGATGTACGGCGTGGTCGATCCGCGCCTGCGCAGCCAGCACGTCAAAGGAGGCGCCAGTGGCCACTAAACCTTTCTCTACGCCGTATTCGGGCGGCGCGCGCAGCCGGCTGTCGCGCTTCTTGCAAAGCGATTTGTGGTGGAGCCTGCGGCACGATTATGTGGCAATGGGCGCGGGCATCGTGTTGTTGGTGGTGGTGTTGCTGGCGGTGTTCGCGCCGTGGATCGCGCCGCAAAATCCTTATGACCTGGCGCAGCTGGATCTGTTGAACGCCGAGCTGCCGCCGTTCTGGGTGGAAGGCGCCGACCCGCAGTTCCTGTTGGGCACCGACACGCAGGGCCGCGATGTGTGGTCGGCCATTCTGTATGGCTCGCGCATGTCGCTGGCGATCGGGCTGGCCACGGTGGTGCTGTCGCTGGCCATCGGCTTGCTGGTGGGCCTGGCGGCGGGCTATTTCGGCGGTTGGGTCGACAACGCCTTGATGCGCGTGGGCGACACGCTGCTCAGTATCCCCACCATTCTGGTCGCCATTCTGGTGACCGCGGTGTTCCGGCAACTGCTGCCGCCGGGCCTGCGCGAAACCTTGTCCGCCGTGATCCTCATCCTGGCCATCTCCATGACCAACTGGGTGCAGTACGCGCGCACGGTGCGGGCGTCGGCGCTGGTCGAGCGTGGCAAGGAATATGTGCAGGCGGCGCGGCTGATCCGGGTCAGTTCGCTGCGCATCATGCTGACGCACATCCTGCCCAACACGCTGACCCCCGTCATGGTGACGGCCACGCTGAACCTGGGGCTGGCCGTGCTGATCGAGGCCACGCTCAGCTTCCTGGGCGTGGGCATGCCGCCTACCGAACCGTCGCTGGGCACGCTGATCCGGCTGGGCAACCAGTTCCTGTTTTCGGGGCAGTGGTGGGTGGTGGTGTTCCCCGCGCTGTATCTGAGCCTGATCGTGCTGGTGGTGAACCTGCTGGGCGATTGGCTGCGCGACGCGCTCAATCCCCGTCTGCGCTGACGGCGCAATCTTCAATAGAGGTCAAGCATGGAAAACGCAACGCTGTACACCCACGTCCGCCCGGCGGGTGGCGAGATCACCACGGTGCTGGTCAAGGACGGCCGCATCCACGCGTTGGGGGGCGAGGCGCCCTCAGGCGTGCCGGTGGTGGACGGGGGCGGTGCGCTGATGCTGCCGGGGCTGATCGACGCCCACGCGCACCTGGACAAGACGATGTACGGCATGCCCTGGTATCGCAACGAGGTCGGCCCGCGCCTGATCGACAAGATCGAGAACGAGCGTGCTGAAAAGAAGCGCCTGGGCATCGACCCGTATCGGCAATCGGCGCGGCAGCTGGTGATGTCGATTGCCGACGGCACCAGCCACATCCGCAGCCATGTGGACGTGGACACCGAGATCGGCCTGGGCGCGATCGAAGGCGTGATGCGCGCGCGCGAGCAGTACCGCGACCAGATCGACGTGGAACTGGTGGCCTTTCCGCAAAGCGGACTGCTGATCCGTCCCGGCACGCTGGCGCTGATGGACGAGGCGCTGCGCATGGGCGCCGAGGTGGTGGGCGGGCTGGACCCGGCGGGCATGGACCGCGATCCCAAGGGGCATCTGGATGCCATCTTCGGGCTGGCCGACAAGCATGGCAAGCCAATCGACATCCATCTGCACGAGGCCGGCGAGCTGGGGGCGTTTTCGATGCAGATGACGATCGACCGCGTGTTGGCGCTGGGCATGCAGGGCAAGGTCACCTTGTCGCATTCGTTCTGCCTGGGAATGCCGGACACGCAGGCGGTGCAAGCGCTGACGGACGGGCTGCTGGCCGCCGGCATCCACATCATGACCACCGGGTCCGCGTCGCGGCCGGTGCCCAATGTGGCGCGGCTGCGCCAGGCCGGCGTCACCGTCTGCACCGGCAACGACGGCATGCGCGATACCTGGGGCCCGTACGGCAAGCCCGACATGCTGGAGCGCACCATGCTGGTGGGCCTGCGCAACAACTTCCGGCGCGACGACGAACTGACGATGGCGCTGGACGTAGCCACCTATGGCAATGCGCGCGTGATGCAGTTGCAGGACTATGGCCTGGCGCCGGGCTGCCATGCCGACTTTGTGCTGGTCGATGCCGAGACCGTGGCCGAGGCCATCGTGGCCCGGCCCGTACGCAAGCTGGTCGTCAAGCGCGGCCACGTGGTGGCGCGCGACGGACGCGCCTTGGCGAGCGCGCCGTGATGTCCGCGATGATGCCCAACAGGGATGGCCCCATCCTCTTGACCGCGCGCTGGGTGGTCGGCCATGAAAACGGCCGCCATTGCCTCTACGAGAACGGCGAAGTCGTGTTCGACGGCGACCGCATCGTGTACGTGGGCCATCGCTATCCGGGCAGCGTTGCGCGCCGCCATGACTACGGCCGCGCGGTGATCGGCCCCGGCTTCGTGGACCTGGATGCCTTGTCGGACCTGGACACGACCATCCTGGGTTTCGACAATTCACCCGCCTGGCGCAAGGGCCGCATCTGGCCCGAGACGTACATGGAAAAGGGGCCGTACGAGATGTACACGCCCGCCGAACTGGCCTTTCAGAAACGCTACGCGTTTGCGCAGCTGATCCGCAACGGCATCACCACCGCCTTGCCGATTGCGTCGCTGTTCTACCGCGTGTGGGGCGAAACCCGCGACGAATTCCTGTCGGCCGCCAACGCGGCGGGCGAACTCGGCCTGCGCGTGTACCTGGGGCCGGCCTACCGCAGCGGCCACACCTATGTGGATGCCGACGGCAATATCCGCTGCCATTACGACGAGGCGCGCGGCATGGCGGGGCTGGCCGACGCCGTTGCGTTCTGCGATGAGATCGACGGACGTCACAACGGCCGGGTGTGCGCCATGCTGGCGCCGGACCGTATCGAAACCTGCACGCCGGACCTGCTGCGCGCATCGGCGCAAGCCGCGCAAGAACGCGATATTCCCATCCGGCTGCATTGCTGCCAGTCGCGCCTGGAATACGACCTGGTGCTGGAACAGCACGGCATGAGTCCGCCGGAATGGTTGCAAAGCCTGGGCTTCCTGTCGCCGCGCGCCTTGCTGCCGCATGGCACCTATGTCTCGGGTTCGCGTCACATCGCTCGCCCCGGGAATGACCTGGACATCATCCGCGATGCGGGCGCCAGCATCGTGCACTGTCCGCTGGTGTCGGCGCGACACGGCGCCACGCTGGACTCGTTTGCGCGTTATCGCAAGCTGGGCGTCAACATCGGCATGGGCACCGACACGTGGCCGCCGGACATGGTGCAGAACATGCAGGTGGGCATGATGCTGTGCCGCGTGGCCGAAGGGTCCACCGAAGCCGTGCGCGCCGAAGACTACTACGACGCGGCCACCGTCGGCGGCGCGGATGCCTTGGGTCGGCCGGACCTGGGCCGCCTGGCCGTGGGTGCCAAGGCGGACATCGTCGTCTTCGATTTTTCGCATGACCGCAACGGCCAGATGATCGACCCGATCCAGACGCTGATGATCAGCGGCAGCGGCCGCGATGTGTCGCAAGTGATCATCGACGGGCGTTTCGTCATGGTGGACGGGCGCATTCCCGGCTTTGACGCGCGCCTGGCGCAAGACCAGGCGCAGCGGCAATTCGACGGCCTGGTTGCGCGCTACCCCGACCGCACCTGGGGCCATCCCCCGGTGCAGCAGATTTTTTCTTCCAGCTATCCGCGTCCCACAAGGAGCAGGAGCCCGTCATGATGGCAATCGACCTTAACGCCGCGCCGGCCGGCGTGCCGACCTTGTCGGTGCGCGGCCTGTCGGTGGAATTTCCCACGCGCCACGGCACGCTGGTGGCCACGCGCGACATCAGCTTTGACATTCAGCCCGGCGAAATCCTCGGCATGGTGGGCGAGTCCGGCGCGGGCAAGTCCTTGACCGGCATGGCGGTGATCGGCCTGCTGGAGCCGCCCGGCCGCCTGGGCGCCGGAGAAATCCTGCTGGCGGGCAAGCGCATCGACAACCTGCCGGCCAAGGCGCGGCAACGTTTGCGTGGCAAAGAAATCGGCGCGATTTTTCAAGACCCGCTGACCAGCCTGCACCCACTGTTCACGGTGGGTGACCAACTGATCGAAACCATCCGCCATCACGACAAGGTGTCCGCCCCGGCCGCCCGCGCCCGCGCGCTGGAGCTGCTGCTGGCGGTGGGCATTCCGGCGGCCGACAAGCGCATCGACCACTATTCTCACCAGTTCTCGGGCGGCATGCGCCAGCGCGTGGTGATCGCGCTGGCCCTGGCCGCGCGGCCCAAGCTCATCATCGCGGACGAACCCACCACCGCGCTTGACGTGTCGGTGCAGGCGCAGATCACGGCGCTGCTGCGCCGGCTGTGCCGCGAGCACGGCACGGCTGTGCTGCTGGTTACGCACGACATGGGCGTGATCGCGGAAACCGCCGACCGCGTGGCGGTGATGTATGCCGGCCGCATCGTCGAGATCGGGCCGGTGCTGGACGTGCTGCGTCGGCCCGGGCACCCCTATACGCAAGGCTTGATGAACGCCATTCCGGGCCTGCGCCATCGAGCCGCCCGCTTGAACCAGATCGACGGCGCCATGCCGCGCCTGCACGCCATGCCCGATGGCTGTGCGTTTCACCCGCGTTGCGCGTCTGCCGGGCCGCGCTGTGCCCACACCCGGCCGCCCCTGGCCGCTTCGCCTTCGGGCGCTACCGTCAGCGCCTGCTGGCTGCACCAGGAAGGAGTGGCCCATGCCGCGTAACGATGATGTGCTGTTGCGGGCCGACGACCTGGCCTGCTGGTTCGACGTGTCGCCACCCTGGCTGGAACGCACGCTGTCGCGCCAGCCCATGCAGACGTTGAAGGCGGTGGATGGCGTGTCGCTGGCGGTGCCGCGCGGCACGACCCTGAGCATCGTTGGGGAATCGGGCTGCGGCAAGTCTACGTTGGCCAAGCTGCTGGTCGGCTTGGTCGCGCCCACGCGCGGCACGCTGCAATACGGGCGCAACCGGGCGGGCGGCGTGCTGTATCCACAAATGATTTTTCAGGATCCCTACGCCAGCCTGAACCCGCGCTGGCGCGTCGGCAACATCGTGGCTGAACCCATCATCACCCTGGGCCTGCGCCGCACGCCCGCCGACACGCGGCGCCGCGTGGACGAACTGCTGGAGCTGGTGGGCCTGTCCGCCAGTGACGCCAGCCGCTTTCCGCACGAGTTCTCGGGCGGGCAGCGCCAGCGCATTTCGATTGCACGGGCGCTGGCGACCCAGGCGGAATTCCTGGTGTGCGATGAGCCGACCTCGGCGCTGGACGTGTCGGTGCAGGCGCAAATCCTGAACCTGATGGGTGACCTGCAAAAGGAATTCGGCCTGACGTATGTGTTCATCAGCCACAACCTGTCGGTGGTGCGGCACGTGTCCGACAGCGTGGCGGTGATGTACCTGGGCAGAATCGTTGAGCAGGCGCCGGCCGATCAATTGTTCGAATCGCCGCGGCATCCCTACACGCGGATGCTGCTGGACACGATTCCCGACCTGGACGCCCCCCGCCGCGACCGTGAGCCCATGGGTGGCGAGGTGCCCAACCCGATCCGGCCGCCGTCGGGCTGTACGTTTCATCCGCGATGCCCGGAGGCGCGCGATGAATGCCGCAGCGAAGCGCCGCAGGTCACGCAAACCGGTGGCCGGCAAACCGGTGGCCGGCAATTGCGCTGCCACGCGGTGCGCTGGGAACGCGCGGTGGCGGCCTGAAGGACCCGCCCATCACGCACGCTGCGGTGATGGGCGGTGATGGGCGGTGATGGCGGTAACCCCGCCTTTTTTTACTTCGCGTAGACCAGGTCGCGCAGACTCAGCGACAGGCCCGGCCAATACGTAATCACCAGCAAGCAGACGATCACCACGCCCACGAACGGAATCAGCGGTTTGACTATCCGCTCCAGCGGCAGCTTGGCCACCGCGCAGGCGGCGAACAGGTTCACGCCGAAGGGCGGGGTGATCATGCCCAGCGCCAGGTTGACCACCATGATGATGCCGAAGTGCACCGGTTCCACGCCAAACTTCAGCGCCACGGGCAGCAGCAACGGGGCCAGCACGACGATGGACGCCGACGTTTCGATGAACATCCCGATCAGGAACAGCGCGGCATTCACGCCCATCAGGAACGAGAACTTGGTTTCGAAGATCTGCGACAGCCACGTGCCCAGTGCATCCGGAATGCCGGCGCGATTGAGCAGGAAGCTGAACACGCCCGCGTTGGCGATCACGAACATGATCACGGCCGTGGACACCACCGACTTGTGCAGCGTAACGGACAGCTGCTTGAAGCTCAGGCGGCGGTAAATGAACTTGCCGACCACCACCGCATACATCACGGCCACCACCGACGCTTCGGTCGGCGTGAACACGCCGCCGTAGATGCCGCCCAGGATGATGACGGGCATCATCAGCGCCAGCCAGGCGCTCTTGAACGCGGGCCACAGCGGCAGGCGGCCTTCGCCGTCGCGCTTGCCCAGGTTGTTGCGCTTGGCGTAGAACCACACGTAGAACATCAGCGCCAGGCCGATCAGGATGCCGGGCATCACGCCGGCAATGAACAGTTCGCCGGTGGATGTGTCGGTGGACACGGCGTACAGAATCATCGGGATCGACGGCGGAATGATCACGCCTAATTCGGCCGCGCTGGCTTGTAGCGACGCGGCAAACGGCGCCGGGTAGCCGTGCCGGACCATGGCGGGGATCAGGATGGCGCCCACGGCGAACGTGGTCGCCACGCTGGAGCCGGCCACCGCCGCGAAGATCATGCAGGTCAGCACGCAGGTGCAGGCCAGGCCGCCCTGGATGCCGCCCACCACGCTCTTGGCAAATTCCACCATGCGCTCGGAAATGCCGCCGGCTTCCATCAGGTTGCCGGCCAGGATGAAGAAGGGAATGGCGACCAGCGGGTACTTGTCCAGCGCGGCGTACAGCTGCTGGGCAACCACCACCCAGGGCAGGCCGGAGCTGCCGACGCCCGCCAGGCTGGCCAGGCCGATCGACACGGCGACCGGTACGGACAGCCCGAAGAAGATCAGCATCGAGACAATCATTAATTGGGACATGGCGATATCTGCTGCGTAGGTTCGATGGGGGCGGCTTAGCCTTGTGCGTCGTTGCGCACGGGCACGTCGTCTTCTTCGCCGGCGCACCAGCGGGCCAGCACGGCGATGGCGGCCAGCGTGGCGCCCACGGGGATCGCCAGGTAGATCCAGGAAATCGAGATGTCCAGGCTGGGCACCGTCTGGAAGCGCACGCGATAGGTCATGTTGCCGCCGATCCAGGCCAAAAAGCCCAGGAAGCTTGCGCAGATCAGGCCGATCACGGTTTCCAGCACGCGGCGCTTGGCGCCGCCCAGCAGGTTGCGCAGCAGTTCAACGCTGATCATCGCGCCATGGCGAAAGGCCAGCGCCACGCCCAACAGCACGGTCCAGATCAGCAGGGCGCGGGTCAGCACCTCGCTCCAGTCGGCGGGCGAATGCAGGACGAAGCGGGCAATGACCTGGTAGAAGGCGGCAGCCGCGGCGGCTACCAGCAGAAGTTGGGCAAGAACCGAGACCAGCTTGAACAGGCCGCGGTCGAAAGCGCAGAGCAAACGCATGATGAATCCCGATGGCGTGATACGCACAGGGTGGAAAACGGCAGGCGGCGGGATCAGCATCCCGCCGCCTGATGGCGCCGCGCCCGCACGGGGCGCGCGCCGCTTACTTGGTGTCGCGGATCGCGTCGATCAGCTTCTTGTCGAACTTCTTGTAGTACTCGGGGTAGGCGGGCTCGACGGCGGCGGCAAAGGCGGCGCGGTCCACTTCGGACACTTGCATGCCTTCTTTCTTCAGCTGTTCAACGCCGGTTTTCTCGATGTTGTCCACGTAGGCGCGCATGGCCATGGCGGATTCCTTGCCGGCCTTGTCGAAGTTGGCCTTGTCGGCGGCCGACAGGCCGTCATAGACGTTGGCCGACATCAGCACCAGCGCCGGGCCGTACACGTGGCCGGTCAGCGACAGGTACTTCTGCATTTGCGACAGCTTGGCCGACGTGATGACCGACAACGGGTTTTCCTGGCCGTCGATGGTGCCTTGCTGCAAGGCGGTGGCCACTTCGGGCCAGGCCATGGGCGTGGGCAGGATGCCGATCTGGCGGAAAGCCGTGATGTGGATCGGGTTTTCCGTGGTGCGGATCTTCAGGCCCTTGGCGTCGGCCGGGGTCTTGACCGGGCGCACGTTGTTGGTCAGATGACGAAAGCCCTGCTCGCCCCAGGCCAGGGCAATGATGCCGCGGCTGGGAAACTTGGCCAGCATGTCCTGGCCGATCTTGCTGTCCAGCACGGCGCGCGCGTGTTGCAGGTCGCGCAGCAGGAAGGGGATATCGAAAACCCCCGTCTCGGGAACAAAGTTCAGGGTGGCCCCTGTCGAAACGATGGCCAGGTCGATCGTGCCGATCTGCAAGCCTTCGATCACTTCGCGTTCGCCGCCCAGCGCGCTGTTGGCGAATTGCTGTACTTTGTATTTGCCGTTCGACGAGGCCTCGATGGACTTGGCCATGGCGTCGGCGCCCGCGCCGTAGTGCGACGAGGTCGACAGGGCGTAGGCCATCTTCAGGGTGGTCTGGGCTGCCGAGGGCAGGGAGGTGGCGGCCGCGCAGGCGGCCAGAATCGTGGCCGCAAGCCAGGATTTACGCATTGTCTTCTCCGGTATTAGGTATCTTTATGGGCGGCGTTGCCGCCCGCCCCGGGATGATATCGGGATTCGGACGGCCAATAAGCGGTTTTTAACATTGATGAATGATGGATTTCCCTGATATGTCACAGGCCAAGCGCCCCGGTTTCTGGTCCACCCTGCGCCTGGGCGCCAGGATGATGATGCGCGACGCCCGGGCGGGCGAACTGCGCTTGTTGGTGCTGGCCTTGGTGGTGGCCGTGGCCGCCGTGACCAGCGTGGGCTTTCTGGCCGACCGCGTCGGGCGGGCGCTGGAACGCGATGCGGGCCAGATGCTGGGCGCCGACCTGGTGCTGGACGCCGACGAGCCCGTGCCTGCCGCGTTTCTGGACCAGGCGCGCGAACGAGGCCTGACGCTGTCCAGCACCTGGCAGTTTCCGTCCATGGTGGGGGCGGGCGACGGCGCCCAGCTGGCCGCGCTCAAGGCCGTGGAACCTGGCTACCCGCTGCGCGGCGCGTTGCGCGTGGCCAACGCCCCGTTCGCGCCGGACGCGCCCACCCGCGACATCCCGCCCCAGGGCGCGGTGTGGGTCGATGCCCAGTTGCTGGCCCTGTTGAACCTGAAAGTGGGCGACACGCTGAACGTGGGCGACGCCCATCTGCGCGTGGACCGCGTCATCACGTACGAGCCGGATCGTGGCATGCAGTTCGTCAACGTGGCCCCGCGCGTGCTGCTGCGCGCCAGCGACCTGCCCGCCACGGGCCTGATCGCGCCCGGCAGCCGCATCGGCTACACCATGCTGGTGGCCGGCCAGCCGGACGCCGTGGCCGGTTATGCCACCTGGCTGAACCAGAACATCAAGCGCGGCCAGAAAGTGGCCACGCTGGAATCGGGCCGGCCTGAAGTGCGCCGCACGCTGGACCGCGCGCAGCGCTTTCTGTCGCTGGTCGCCCTGCTGGCGGTGCTGATTTCGGCCGTGGCGGTCGCGCTGGCGGCCGGCCGCTACATGACGCGGCACCGCGACGGCATCGCCGTCATGCGCTGCCTGGGGGCGGTGCAATCGCAGGTCTCGCGCATGCTGACGCTGGAATTTGCGCTGGTGGGCCTGTTTGCGTCGGCGGCGGGTTGCCTGCTGGGCTTTGCCGTGCATCAGGTGCTGGTGATGCTGCTGGGCTCATTGATCGACACGCGCCTGCCCGCGCCGTCCGCGATACCCGCATTGCAAGGGGTGCTGACCGGCCTGTTGCTGTTGCTGGGCTTCGCCTTGCCCGCGCTGGCGCAGCTGCGCCATGTGCCGCCCGCCCGGGTGCTGCGCCGCGACGCGGACACGCTCAGCGCCCGCAGCGCGGTCGGCTACGCGGTGGGCGCGGTCGGCTTCGCCTTGCTGATCTGGTGGTTCGCGGGCGATGCAAAGCTGGGCGCCGTGGTGGCCGGGGGCTTCCTGGGCGCCTTTGCCGTGTTCGCGCTGGTGGCCTGGCTGTGCATCCTGGGCCTGGCGCGTGTGCGCGGATTGGCCTCGGGCCTGCCCGCGCTGCGCTTTGCGCTGGCGGGCGTGGTGCGCCGTCGCGCCGCGACGATCACGCAGGTGTGCGCGCTGGCGGTGGGCCTGATGGCGCTGCTGCTCTTGACCATGACGCGCACCGACCTGATCCAGGGCTGGCAGCGCACGATGCCGGCGGATGCGCCCAATCGTTTCCTGATCAACGTGCAGCCCGACCAGCGCCAGCCCGTCACCGACGCGTTGACCCGCGAAGGGCTGGGCGGCATCACGCTGTCACCGATGGTGCGCGGGCGGCTGATCGCCATCAACGGCAAGCCGGTCGGCCCGGACGACTACGAAGAACCGCGCGCCAAGCGCCTGGTGGACCGCGAATTCAACCTGTCGTACGGCGACCAGATGCCGTCGTCCAACAAGATCGAGCAAGGCCGCTGGCTGAAGCCCGGCGCTTCCGAGGTCTCGCTGGAATCCGGCCTGGCCAAGTCGCTGGGCCTGAAACTGGGCGACAAGATGACCTTTGACGTGGCCGGCCAGCAGGTCCAAGCCGCCGTCACCAGCACCCGGCGCGTGGATTGGGATACGATGCGCGTCAACTTTTTCGCCATCCTGACCCCCTCGGCGCTGGCCGACATGCCCCAAAGCTGGATCACCTCTTTTTACCTGCCGCCCGACAAAGCGGCCGTGCTGCCCGCGCTGGTGCGCCAGTTTCCCAACCTGACCGTGTTCGACGTGGGCGCTATCCTGCAACAGCTGCAATCCGTGCTGAACGAAGTGGGCAAGGCCGTGCAACTGCTGTTCCTGTTCACGCTGGCCGCGGGCGTGCTGGTGCTGTCGGCCGCGCTGACGGCCACGCGCGACGAGCGCATGCGGGAAGCGGCGGTGCTGCGCGCGCTGGGCGCCACGCGCTCGCAACTGGCCCGGTCGCAGCGTATCGAGCTGTGGGCCGTGGGCGGTTTGGCGGGGCTGTTGGCGGCCGCTGGCGCCACCGCCATTGCCTGGGCGCTGTCGACCCAGGTGTTTGACTTCACCATTACCCTGAGCCTGTGGCCGTGGCTGGCCGGCATCGGGGCAGGCATGCTGGGCGCCTGGGCCGGCGGCGCCCTGGCCCTGCGCGGCGTGTTGCGCACACCGCCGCTGGTCACCCTTCGAGAAACCTGATGACAACCCGAGTCCATACCATTAGCGAACCCGTGGAAAATTCCCGCAGTATCTTTGACCTTCTGGGTGGCGAACCCGGTGTGCGCGCGCTGGTCTACCGCTTCTATGACCTGATGGACATGGAGCCCGACCTGAAAGAACTACGCGCCGCGCACGGCCCCAGCCTGGACGAGGCCCGCAACAAGCTGTTCTGGTTCCTCTGCGGCTATTTCGGTGGCCCCGACCATTACATCGAACGCTTCGGCCACCCGCGCCTGCGCGCGCGCCACCTGCCGTTTTCCATCGGCCAGGTCGAACGCGACCAGTGGGTGACGTGCATCGGGCGCGCCATGGAAGACCAGGGCATCGACCCGGCGCTGGTGGAGCGGCTGCTGGAATCGTTCTACGGCGTGGCTGACTGGATGCGCAATCGTGAAGGCTGAGGACGCACGCTCGGGCGCGGTGCGCCAGGCCTGGCCAGCGCCGCTGGCCGGCGCCATGCTGAGCGACGCGCGCCTGGGCAACACCGGCCCCGACATCTTCAACCCCGGCCACTATGGCGACCGCGCTCGGCCCGTGGACGCGGGCGGCCGCCAGGCGGCCTGGTTCGTGCAAGGGCAGGGCTGGCAGGGCGTGTTGCGGCGCTACCGACGCGGCGGCATGATCGCCCGCATCAGCCGCGACGCCTACCTCTGGAACGGCGAAGACCGCACCCGCAGCTTCCGCGAATTCCGCCTGCTGGCCGCGATGCGCGCGCAGGGCCTGGCCGTGCCCGCGCCGCTTGCCGCCGCCTACTGGCGCCAGGGCCCCATCTACCGCGCGGCCATCATCGTGGAACGCATCCCCGGCGTGCGGCCCCTGGCCCATGCGCTGGCCGAGCCGCTGTGGGGCGCCGTCGGGCAGGCCATCGTGCGCATGCATCGCGCGGGCGTCTGGCACGCGGACCTCAATGCGTTCAACATCCTGATCGGCGCCGACAACCAGGTCTGGCTGATCGACTTCGACCGTGGCACGCAGGGCGCCCTGTCCGAGCGCCAGCGCCAGGGCAACCTCAATCGCCTGCGCCGATCACTGGTCAAGGTGGCCGGCGAAGAGGGCGACCGCTACTGGATGAAATTGCGCGACAGCTACTGGACCGCCTGGGGCGTGGGCGTGCAGCCCTGACCCGGGGCTTGGCCCCGCCCTCGGTCGGCCGCTAATTGCGCGAACTCGCCGGTAAAGTTGGGCAGGTCATCGCTAAAAAGCTTTATCATTTCGCCTTTTGGTAGTCCTGACATACACGGCATACGGCAAGGGGCATGTAATGGAACTAAGGGCGGGAATGCGCTGGGCGCTTGGGGCGGTGTTGGTCGCGGCATCGGCATCGTCGGCGGTCGCGCAGAACAAGGTCGTCAACGTCTACAACTGGGCCGAGTACACGGCGCCGGACACGATTCCGGGTTTCGAAAAAGAAACCGGCATCAAGGTCCGCTATGACGTCTACGACAGCAACGACACGCTGCAAGCCAAGCTGCTTGCCGGCAAGTCCGGTTACGACGTCGTTGTACCGTCCACCCATTACGCCTCGCGCCAGATCGAGGCCGGGCTGTTCCAGAAGCTGGACAAGTCCAAGATCCCCAACTGGAAATACCTGGACCCCGAAGTGATGGCGCTGGTCGCCTCCGTCGATCCCGGCAACCAGTACGCCATTCCGTGGGGCTACGGCACCAATGGCCTGGGCTACAACGTCACCAAGGTCAAGCAGATCATGGGCGACAACGTCGACCTGGCCAACTGGGACATGATCTTCAAGCCCGAGAACGCCGCCAAGCTGAAAGAGTGCGGCATCTCGATGCTGGACGAAGCAGCGCAGGTGTTCCCCGCCGTGCTCAAGTACCTGGGCAAAGACCCCAACAGCACCAACGCGGACGACTACAAGGCCGCGCTGGACGTGCTCAAGCAGATCCGCCCGTACATCCGCCAGTTCAGTTCGTCGGGCTATATCGACGAACTTGCCGTGGGCGACCTGTGCATGGTCTACGGGTTTTCGGGCGACGTGATGATTTCCCGCAAGCGCGCGCAAGAAGCCAAGAAGTCGTATGAAGTGAACTACTTCATCCCCAAGGGCGGCGCGCCCGCGTGGTTCGACCTGATGGTCATCCCCAAGGATGCGCCGCATCCCGAAGAAGCCCTGGCGTTCATCAACTACATCGAAACGCCGAAGGTGCACGCCGCCATCACCAACACCATGTTCTACCCCAACGCCAATAAAGAGGCGCGGCAGTACGTGGTGAAAGACGTGGCCGACAACCCCATGATCTATCCGCCGGCCGAGGTCTCCAAGACCTTGTATGTGATCAAGGCGCTGCCCTTGAACATTCAACGCCTGCAAAACCGGATGTGGTCCGAGCTGAAGTCTGGAAGATAAGTCATGAGCGATAGCCGTTACTCGGCGCCGCATACGGTGGACCCGGACGAATTCGTCCGGGTGTCCGATGTGGTCAAGATTTTTGGCGATGTGGTCGCCGTGCGTTCCGTCAACCTGTCCGTCAAGCGCAACGAGATCTTCGCGCTGCTGGGAAGCTCCGGCAGCGGCAAGTCGACCTTGCTGCGCATGCTGGCCGGTTTCGAGGACGCCACCTCGGGTCAGATCCTGCTGGACGGCGAGGACATCACCAGCGTGCCGCCTTACCGCCGGCCCGTGAACATGATGTTCCAGTCGTACGCGTTGTTCCCGCACATGACGGTCGAGGCCAACGTGGCGTTCGGACTGAAGCAGGAAGGCGTGGACCGCGCCGAAATCCACGACCGCGTCTTCGAAGCGCTGGACCTGGTCCAGATGGCCGGCTATTCGCGCCGCAAGCCGCACCAGCTGTCCGGCGGCCAGCAGCAGCGCGTGGCGCTGGCGCGCAGTCTGGTCAAGCGCCCTAAGCTGTTGTTGCTGGACGAACCGATGTCCGCGCTGGACAAGCAGATTCGTCAGAAGACGCAGATTGAACTGGTAAAGATCCTTGAGCAGGTGGGCGTGACCTGCATCATGGTCACGCACGACCAGGAAGAAGCCATGACCATGGCGCACCGCCTGGCCGTCATGACCGAAGGCCAGATCGTCCAGTGCGGCACGCCGCAGGATGTCTACGCCTTTCCGAATTCGCGTTTCGTGGCCAGCTTCATCGGGTCGACCAATATGTTCACCGGCACCATCGTGGTGGACGAACCGGACCACGTCGCCATCGAATGCGCCGAGCTGACGCGGCCACTCTTCGTGAACCACGGCGTCAGCGAACCGCTGGGCATGGATGTGCACGTGTCCATCCGGCCCGAGCGCCTGCTGGTCTCGCGCGACCAACCCGACGGCGAATACAACTGGGCCCACGGCATGGTCAGCCACATGGCCTGGATGGGCAGCTACGCGCTGTATCAGATCCGGCTGGATTCCGGCAAGACGGTTGAGGCCAGCGTGCCCAGCCTGCTGCTGGCACAGATGGACGCCCCGGGCATCGACGAAGAAATCTTCGTCAGCTGGGGCGCCGACAGCGCGACGGTGCTGGCGTCATGATTCGTTTTTCGCCCCGCGACTGGTTGCCGTCGGGCCGGGCGCTGGCGGTGGTGCCGCCGTTTGCCTGGCTGGTGCTGTTCCTGCTGCTGCCCTTCCTGCTGGTATTGAAGATCAGCTTTGCCGAAGTCAAATTCGGTATTCCGCCGTATACGTCGCTGGCTGAATTCCAGGATGAAGCCGTGCAGTTCAGCCTGCACCTGCGCGGCTACATCCTGTTGTTCACCGACAGCCTGTATTTCAAGACCTACCTCAGCTCGGTGAAGATCGCCGGCATCACCACGCTGATCTGCGTGCTGATCGGCTACCCCATCGCCTATTACATCGCGCGCTCTTCGCCGCGCGTGCGCAACCTGCTGCTGCTGGGCGTGATCCTGCCGTTCTGGACGTCGCTGCTGCTGCGCGTTTACGCCTGGGTCGGCATCCTGCGCAACGACGGGCTGTTGAACAACCTGCTGCAAAGCCTGGGCATCATTTCCAGCCCGCTGGAAATCTATCGAACCGATGTGGCGGTGTATATCGGCATGGTCTATGCGTATCTGCCGTTCTTCATCCTGCCGCTGTACGCCACGCTGGTGAAGATGGACCTGCGCCTGCTCGAAGCCGCTTACGACCTGGGCGCCAAGCCGTGGCAGGCGTTCTGGCAAATCACCGTGCCGCTGTCGCGCCAGGGTGTGATCGCCGGGGCCATGCTGGTGTTCATTCCGGCGGTGGGCGAATACGTCATTCCTGAAATGCTGGGTGGCGCCAATACGCTGATGATGGGCCGCGTCATGTGGAACGAATTCTTCAACAACGCCGATTGGCCGATGGCGTCCGCGGTGACCTGCGTGATGGTGTTGCTCTTGCTCGTGCCGCTGGTCGTCTTCCAGTACAACCAGGTCAAGCAGCAGGAACTGGCCAACGGAGGCCGCAAATGAAGGGGCCCAACAAAACGTTGCGCGCCGTGGTGCTGGGGCTGGGATATTTCTTCCTGTACGTGCCCATCATCAGCCTGATGGTGTTCTCGTTCAACGAGTCGCCCACCGTCACGTCGTGGGCGGGCTTTTCTTTCCGCTGGTATCACGCGCTGGCCAATGACGATGCGCTGCTGCGCGCGGCGTGGCTGTCGTTTCGCATCGCCGCGATGACGGCCACCGCCGCCGTCATCATCGGCACGTGGGCCGGCTACGTGCTGGGCCGCATGGGGCGGTTTCGCGGCTTTGCGCTGTACGTGGGCATGTTGAGCGCGCCGCTTGTCATACCCGAAGTCGTGCTGGGCATTTCGCTGCTGCTGATGTTCGTGGAGCTGCGCGGCAGCCTGGGATGGCCGTCGGAAAACGGCGTGTTCACCATCTGGGTCGGACATGTGACGCTGTGCATGGCGTTCGTGGCCGTGGTTATCCAGACCCGTATTCGTGACCTGGACCGTTCGTTGGAAGAGGCCGCGCTGGATCTTGGCGCCACCCCCATCACCGTGTTTTTCAAGATCACGCTGCCCCTGATTGCACCGGCGTTGGCGTCGGCCTGGCTGCTGTCTTTCACGCTGTCGCTGGACGACGTGGTGCTGGCCTCGTTCCTGTCCGGCCCCAGCTCCAGCACGCTGCCGATGGAAGTATTTTCGCGGGTGCGGCTGGGGCTCAAGCCCGAGATCAACGCGCTGGCCACCTTGTTCATCCTGGCCGTGGGCACGTGCGTGATCCTGGCCAACCGCCTGCAATGGCGCAAGGAGTCTGAATCCAAATGAAGCAAACCACCCTGTATGGCCTGACCAAGTGCAGCACCTGCGTCAAGGCGCGCGACTGGCTGTCCGAACATGGCGTTGACCATGCCTTTGTGGACTACCGGGACAACCCCGTGGATGCGGCCACGCTGAAATCGTGGTCCGACCAGGTCGGCGGCTGGGAAAAGCTGGTCAACCGTTCGTCGATGACGTGGCGCAACTTGCCGGAAGACCGCAAGTCGGCCCATACCGACAAGCAGTGGAGCGACCTGATCGCCGAATACCCGGCGCTGGTGCGCCGCCCCGTCACCGTGACACCCGACGGCGAAGTCACCGTGGGCTTCAGCGAAAAGCGTTACGGCGAGCGCTTCGCCTGACGCCAGGCGGGTTGCGATGACGGCTGCAAAGTCGGCTTCCCCCAGCTCGGTATCGCGCGGCGCCGGCCAGGCGCTGCCCGATGCGTTTTTTGACCGCGATGCCTGCACGCTGGCGCGCGAGCTGTTGGGCAAGGTCATCCGCCATCGGGTTGACGGGCTGTGGCTGTCGGTGCGCATCATTGAAACCGAGGCTTATTACCTTGAAGAAAAGGGCAGCCACGCGTCCCTGGGCTACACCCACAAACGCCGCGCGCTCTTCATGGACGGCGGCGTCATCTATATGTATTACGCGCGGGGGGGCGATTCGCTCAATTTCAGCGCCGGGGGGCCGGGCAACGCCGTGTTGATCAAGTCCGGGTATCCCTGGACGGACGCCCTATCCGGCCCGGACGCGCTGGCCCGGATGCAGGCGTTGAACCCCGATGCGCAAGGCCAGCCTCGCCCGCCATCGCGGCTGTGCGCCGGGCAGACGCTGTTGTGCCGGTCGTTGGGGCTGAAGGTGCCGCAATGGGATGCGCGCCGATTTGATCCCGATGCGTTGTATGTGCAAGACGTGGGCGATTCGCCCGACGCGCTGATCTGCACCACGCGCCTGGGCATTCCGCCGGGGCGCGACGAACATCTGCATTACCGTTTTGTGGACCCGGCGTACGCCGCGTTCTGCACGCGCAACCCCTTGCGGCGGGGCCAGCGCGCCGGCCATGACTATGTGTGGGTGGATCGCCAGGGCGTCGTGCTGCCCGAAGCGCCCGGAATGCCCGGAATGCCCGAAGTGCGCTAGGCGCTCGGGGTGCCGGAGGCGGCCCGGGCTTTGTTTGCCGCCTCGATGCGCGCCTGCAACGACTTGCGCATTCTTCCGTACTTGCGGGCGATGCGCTTGCGGTTAAGGCTTTTGCTCCACGCGTAGACCGGCACCAGCGGCAACACGCCGAAGCCGTCCACCAGATACATGCCCGGTTTGCCATCGGCGTTCAGGCCACAGGCGATATTGCTGGCCGATATGTCGTGCAGCACGACGTGCGCGTCGGCCAGGTCGTCGAAGAATTCGTCCAGCTGTTCGAAGAACTTGGCGTCCACGCGGCCTTGCCTGGCCAGGTCCGCCACGGTGGGGGCCATGTTGCCGTCGGCGTCCGTGATTTTCTCGACGACCAGCCCCAGGCCCAGCGAGGTCTGCGCCACGCCCAGAATGCGCGCCATCGGCACCTGCCAGACGCCCGATGGGCGCGTCGTGGTGGTGACGTATTCGGCAATCTCGTTCAGGTAGACGCGGTAGGCGCTTTCCCGCTGGTACTGCTTGTACCAACGCTTGAACGGCCGCGTTTCCAGGTAGACCGCTCGGGCCTGCATGTCCATGACCTTGACCAGCAAGGCGGGAAAGTTCGGGTGCTGGAAAATGTGGCGATCACCGCCGGTGACCAGCGGCTTTTGCGTATCCAGGTCCAGGGGGCCGAATACGGATTGGAAGCTTGAACCGGACTGAGCGGAGAAGGGGTTGGCGGAATTCAAATTGGGTCGAACGTTGTGTTCAGGGTTCGGGAAGTTTAATCCCGTTGGGACGGCGGCGTTGGGCGGCATGCGACACCGCTTGTCGTTTGGTTACAACGCGACGATGATGCGGCCTACAATTTGCGCCTTTGGAGATGCCTGTTTTGAATGACATTCTGCTTTGGGTCGCCGCGGGTGGCGCGGTGCTGGCTTGTGTGGCGGCCTTGTTGGCGTGGCTGCGGCCGTCGGCCGATCATGCGCGGCTGGATGCGCTGCTGGAAGGCCTGGAAAGAACCGAACGCGCGCTGCGCGCGGATATCGCGGAAGGCCAGCGTGGCCTGCGCAGCGAATTTTCGGAGTCGACCCGCGCGTTGCGAGTGGAGCTGGGGCAGTCGCAGGGCGAACTGCGCGCCGGCCTGGCGCGCGACGCGCAGGCCGCGCGCGCCGAATCGGCCGAGTCGCTGGCCCGTTTCGCGGCCGGCTTTGGCGAGCAGTTGCAAGGGCTGATCCAGATCAACGAACGCCGCCTGATGGAGGTGCGCGCCACCGTCGACCAGCGCCTGCAATCCCTGCAAACCGACAACAGCGCCAAGCTGGACGAGATGCGTCGCACCGTGGACGAAAAACTGCACGCCACGCTGGAGCAGCGCTTGGGCGAATCCTTCAAGCTGGTGTCCGACCGCCTGGAAGCCGTGCATAAGGGGCTGGGCGAAATGCAGGCCCTGGCCGCCGGCGTGGGCGATCTGAAACGCGTGCTGACCAACGTGAAGTCGCGCGGCACCTGGGGTGAAGTGCAGTTGGCCCGGCTGATCGAAGACAACATGACGCCCGACCAATACGCCAGCAACATCAAGCCGGTGCCGGGCAGCGACGCGGTGGTCGAATTCGCCATCCGATTGCCGGGTCGTGGCGATGGCGGCGAGCCCGTCTGGTTGCCGATCGACGCCAAATTTCCCAAGGAAGAATACGAACGCCTGATGGATGCGCAGGACGCGGCCGACGCGGAAGGCGTGAAGGCCGCGGGCGCCGCGTTGGGCCGCGCCGTGGAACTGCAAGGGCGGCTGATTGCCGGTAAATACGTGTCGCCGCCGCATACGACGGACTTCGCCATCATGTTCCTGCCCACGGAAAGCCTGTACGCCGAGGTGCTGCGCCGCCCCGGCTTGCTGGACAAGCTGCACGACCTGCGCATCAACGTCGCCGGTCCCAGCAACCTGGCGGCGCTGCTGAACAGCTTGCAGATGGGCTTTCGCACGTTGGCGATCGAGCAGCGCTCGTCCGAGGTGTGGCAGGTGCTGCGCGCCGTCAAAACCGAATTCGGCAAGTTCGGCGACGCGCTGGCCAGCGTGAAGAAGACGCTGGACACGGCCAGCAACAAGATCGGCCAGACGGAAGTGCGTACCCGCGCCATGCTGAAAAACCTGCGGAACGTTGAAGCGCTGCCTGAAGCGGATGCGTTGCGCTTGTTGGCGGATGGCGCGGATGGGGCAGACAACGGGGACGGCGGCGACGACGCTGACTTCGACGGCACCGACGATGCCGCCCAACGGCCGTCTTCCAACGCCAGCCAGCCGTAGTCGGCCGACATGGCGCCGGCCCCGCTTGCGGCGCCGGCTTGTTGCTGAGCCGGACTGTCGATATCCTGGCGTGTGCGGCATGTCGCCGTCGAACCCCTGGAGCATCGCAAGCATGAGCACCGCTGACCGCCATGATTCCTCATCCCTCGACGCGACGGCGCTGGGCGCCGATATCGCCCAGGGGGTCACTACCGCGCTTGCTGCAATGCGGCAGGCCGTGGAGCGGGTGGCGGCGCGCAATCCCTCCATCAACGCCGCCTGCGGCGTCCAGGCCGAGACCGGCTTGCGGCTGGCCCAGGCGCTGGACGAAGAGCTTGCCGCCTTGTCCCCGGAACAACGGCGGGCGCAGTTGGACACCCGGCCCTTCCTGGGCGTGCCGACTTTGCTCAAGGATCTGGGCACGGCGGCGCTGGGCTTGCCCAGCGCCATGGGGTCGGTGCTGTACGGGCACGTGCAATGGGACGTGGATGCCGAAATCGTCAAGCGTTACCGCCGCGCCGGGCTGATTCCGTTCGGCCGCACGACCAGCGCCGAATTGGGCCTGAGCCCCACCACCGAATCTCCCGTCTACGGGCCGGCCACCCAAAACCCCTGGAAGGCCGGCCATAGCGCGGGCGGTTCCAGCGGCGGCGCGGGCGCGGCGCTGGCCAGCGGCATGGTGCGAATCGCGCACGGCAGCGACGGCGGTGGCTCCATCCGCATCCCCGCTTCTTGCTGCGGCGTGCTGGGCTTGAAGCCGTCGCGCGGGCTGATGCCCTTGGGGCCGTTGAAGGGCGAAGGGTGGGGCGGCCTGGCCACCGAACACATGATGACGATTTCGGTGCGTGATTGCGCCGCGTCGCTGGACATCAGCGCAGGAGCCGACGTGGGCGCGCCCTACGCCGCGCCCGCGCTGGCCACCCCGTCGTACCGGGCGGTCGTTGCCCGCGTTGCCGCCGACCCGCACAACGCGCCGCGCCGCCGCATCGCCTTCATCAACACCACCTATGAAGGCGGGGCCATCCACCCCGAGGTTGCCGCCACCGTGGATGAAGCCGCGCGCTTTTTTGCGTCGCTGGGGCACGAGCTGGTGCCGGCGTTGCCGCCCGTGGGCTCGGAAGAGGTGCTTTCACCCATGCTTCCGCTTATTGCCAGCGCCGCCGCCAACGCCATCGACGGCTTTGTGGCCGCGCGCGGGCGCCGGCTGGCCGCCGACGAACTGCAACCCACCACCTTGGGCGCGCGGGAATACGCCCGGGCCATTTCGGGCGCGCAGTACGTGGCGTGCGTGGACACCTGCCACGAAATCACTCGCCGCATCGGCCGCTTCCTGCATCGCGATGGCGCCCAGGGGCATGATCTTTTCCTCAGCCCGGTGTTGGCACAGCCGCCGGCGCCACTGGGCCGTTACGCCATGGACAACGCCGACTACCTGGCCTACCGTCTGGGCAAGAAGGGCGTGATCGGCTATTCGCCGTTCGCGCCCTTGGCCAACCTGACCGGCATGCCCGCCATCTCGATTCCGTTCGGCATGTCGTCCGACGGCCTGCCCATCGGCATCCAGGTAATGGGCCCCTTGGGCAGCGAAGCGTTGCTGCTGGAATTGGCGGCGCAGGTTGAAGCCTTGCGGCCATGGGCACAGGTGGCGCCCATGGCCAGATAGCCTTTTATTCAGGAGCCGCCATGTCTTCCTTTGCCACGCGGGTTACGTCGGCCGCGTCTGCCTCGTCCGCCACGTTTTCCACGCACACCGTGCAGAACCAGGTTCCCGTGCTGGAAGACTATTCGCTGTACGACACCGACCCCGCCTTGCAGGAAGCGGTGCGGCGCGAAGGCGCGCAGGCCTGGCACGGTGACCTGGCCGCGCACGGTGCGTGGCTGGGGCGCGCGCAAACCCTGGAGGCCGGGCACGAAGCCAACCGCTGCCCGCCCCGGCTGATTGCCTATGACCGTGGCGGGCACCGCATCGATCACGTGGAATTTCACCCGGCCTGGAACCTGCTCATGAGCGGCATCCTGGCGCGCGGCTTGCACAGCCGCGCCTGGGCGCAACCGACGCCCGGCGCACAGGTGGCGCGCGCCGCCGCCTATCTGATGCAAGGGCAGGTTGAAGCCGGCACGCTATGCCCCACCACGATGACGTTCGCCGCCGTGCCGCTGCTGCAACGTGAGCCCGCCGGCGCGGTGGAATTCGCCGGGCAATGGTTGCCCGCGCTGTATTCGCGCGACTTCGATCCGGCGGACGCGCCCTTGGCCGCCAAGCGCAGCGCGTTGATCGGCATGGGCCTGACCGAAAAGCAGGGCGGCTCCGACCTGCGCGCCGCAACCACCCGCGCGGCGCCCCTGGGCACGCCGGGCCGGGGCAATGCGTATCAGCTCGTGGGCCATAAGTGGTTCTTTTCGGTGCCGCAAGCGGACGCCCATCTGGTGTTGGCGCAGACGGACGAAGGGCTCAGCTGCTTTTTCGTACCCCGCTGGATACCGGACGGGCCGCGCAACGCCATTCGGGTACGCCGCTTGAAAGACAAGCTGGGTAATCGCAGCAACGCCAGCGCCGAAGTCGAATTTGAAAATGCCTGGGGCGTGATGGTGGGCGAGCCGGGGCGCGGCCTGGCGGTGCTGCTGGAAATGGCGGCCACCACGCGGCTGGACTGCGTGCTGGGCAGCGCGGCGTTGCTGCGTCAGGCGGTAGTGCAGTCGCTGCATCATGCGCAGTATCGGCATGCCTTCGGCAAATCGCTGATTGCGCAGCCGCTGATGCGCAATGTGCTGGCCGACCTGGCGCTGGAAAGCGAGGCGGCGATGGTGCTGGCGCTGCGGCTGGCCCGCGCGGTGGACGAACGCGCTGACGCGCAGGCCCGCGCGTTGGTGCGGGTGGGCACGCCCGCCGCCAAGCTGTGGGTGTGCAAGCGCGCCATCAACGCCATCGCGGAATGCATGGAAGTGTGGGGCGGCAACGGCTATGTGGAAGAAGGGCCGATGCCGCGCCTGTACCGCGAGGCGCCCGTCAATTCCATCTGGGAAGGCTCGGGCAATGTCATGGCGCTGGATGTGCTGCGCGCCTTGCAACGCGAGCCCGACGCGATGCCCGCGTTGGATCGCGAATTCGCGCCGGCCGCCGGCCATGCGGCCTTTGCGCGCGCTCTGTCGGCGTGGCGCGCGCTGCTGGCCGACCCCGCACAGGCCGAATTCCAGGCACGCCGTATCGCCTGCGGCCTGGCGCGGTTGTGGCAGGCCGCATTGCTGATCCAGCATGCGCCCGCGGCCGTTGCAGAGGCCTTTGTGGCCAGCCGGCTGCAAGCGGGCGGCGGGGTGTTCGGCGAACTGGGGCCGGACACCGATACAGCCGCGATCCTGGCGCGTGCCTGGCCACCCGCCGCCGCATGCTAAATTTCCTGGCTTGAACAACCTTCCCGCATTCTTCCCGCCATGCTCTCCCAGCAAGAACTCAAGCAACAAGCCGCCGACGCCGCCCTGCAATTCGTAGAACAGGTCGCTGGCCCGGACGTCATCATCGGCGTGGGCACGGGCTCTACGGCCGATCTGTTCATCGACGGCCTGGCGCGTTTCAAGGGCCGCATCGGCGGCACCGTCGCCAGCTCGGAGCGCAGCGCGGCCCGCCTCGCGGGTCACGGCCTGAAGGTGCTGGACCTGAACGATGTGTCGACCATGCCCATCTACGTGGACGGCGCCGACGAAATCGACGCGGACCTGTCCATGATCAAGGGCGGCGGCGGCGCGCTGACGCGCGAGAAAATCGTGGCCTCGGTGGCTGAACGTTTCATCTGCATCGCCGACGAATCCAAGCTGGTCCAGACGCTGGGCAAGTTTCCGCTGCCGCTGGAAGTGATTCCGATGGCGCGCGAATCCGTTGCCCGCGCCCTGACGGTCCTGGGCGGGCAGCCGCGCCTGCGCGAGGGATTCGTCACCGACAACGGCAACATCATCCTGGATGTGTCGGGCCTGGCTATCTCGGATGCGCGCGCGTTCGAGGCGCGGGTCAACAACCTGCCCGGCGTGGTCACCTGCGGTTTATTCGCCCTGGCCGGCGCCGACGTGGCGCTGCTGGCCACGCAATCGGGCATCCGCCGCCTGGACCGCGCGGCGTAACGTTGGCGGGCTGCCCGGCCTTGATTCATAATCCTGTCACACTTGGGTCATAACCTTGCCGGTTGTGCAGGCCCATCTCGTAACTCTCTTATTTCGGGGCAATGCAATGAGATCAACCACGCAGGGAGCCCGGATGACGGAGCATACAAACAAGCAGTTCGACGCCGATCTGGAAAGCGTCCGTTCGCAGTTCTTGCAAATGGGCGGCTTGGTGGAAGCCATGATCCAGGAAGCGATCGACGCGCTGGCCACCGGCGACCTGTCGCTGGTGGAAAAAGTCCGCGAGCGGGAAAAAGAAGTCAACCGCCACGAAGTCGAGATCGACGAGAGCATCAGCCGCATCCTTGCTCGCCACCAGCCCACCGCGATCGACCTGCGCATGCTGATGGCCGTGTCCAAGATGCTGACCGACATGGAACGCTCGGGCGACGAGGCCGAGAAAGTTGCCACCGTGGCGCGTCGCATCCACGAAGCCGAACTGCGCCACATCCCGGTGATTGAGCTGCGCCACATGGCCGCCGCGGTGCGCACCATGCTGCATCAGGCGCTGGACGCGTTTGCGCGCCTTGACCCGATCCAGGCCGCCGCCGTCGTGCGCAGCGACAAGGAAGTGGACAAGGAATGGAAGGGCGCGCTGCGCCACCTCATCACCTACATGATCGAAGACCCGCGCACCATTTCGCGCGCCATCGACATGATCTTCATTGCGCGTGCGCTGGAACGCATTGGCGACCATGCCAAGAACATGTCCGAACGCGTGATCTACATGGTCAAGGGCGCGGACGTGCGTCACACGGGCGTCAAGAACACCGAGCGCCTGGCGCGCGGTGAAGAAGAGTCGGAAGAGGACGCGTAAACCAACGGCTTGCGGCCACGCAGGCGAATAGACAAAACCCGGCACATCGCGCCGGGTTTTTTTATGGCCCGCATCGCACTGCGGCGCACCGCGCTACAGCGGCAGCACGGCGCCCTGGCATAGCCGGGGGTCGGGCACGCCGGGCTTGCCGGCGTCGATACGCCCCGCAAGCCTGCGCCCGAAAGCCGGCAGGGCAGGCGCACTGACCTGCACGTCGTACCAGCCTTCGCAGCCCACATACTTCAGCTCCAATGCGCCGCCCGCCTGCACGTGCGCCATCGTGCGCCAACCGTCGCCCATGTTCGATTCCAGCTTGACCGGCTGCGGCGTATCGCTGTGGTTGACCAGCCGGATGCGCAGGCCGGAAGTTACCGGCACCAGCTGCGCTTCCAGCATGCCGGCATCTTGCGCATCGCCCTTGAATTGGCGATGGAAGCCGTCCGGACCCAGCAGCCATAGATCGTAGGCGCCGCCCGTGCCCAGACGCCAACCATCGTCCAGCCGGGCGCCGGGGCCGATGGTGTAGCGGCGGGGCGCGCGCGCCAGGTCGTGGCGATCGTAGACGTGCAGCACAGCCGCCGCGCTGCCGGGGTTGCGCAGGGTCAGCCGATAGTGCTCGGCATCGGCGGTCATGCGGCCCACGGCTTCCAGCGCGTACGGCAGGGCGCAGGCGTGGCGGTTGCTGTCGGGATGATGCGGGCCCCGGTCGCCGCTGAAGTCGAAAGCGGATGTCAGGTCGCCCGCCACGGCCCGCCGCCATGCGCTGATGTTGGGTTCGGCCACGCCAAAGCGCGCTTCCAGAAAGCGGATCACCGAGGTGTGATCGAACACCTGCGAATTGACCCAGCCGCCTCGGCTCCAGGGCGAAACCACCAGCATCGGCACGCGCGGCCCCAGCCCGAAAGCGCGGCCGTGCAGGGCGGCAGGATCTTCCGGCGCGGCGCTGGGTCCGCATCGGGCATCGTGGTATTCGCCGTCCAGTTCCACCGTGGACAGGCCGCCCGAATAGCCATCGTCGTGGCGCGCGGGGGGCGCCGGCGGCGGTGCGTGGTCGAAGAAGCAATCGTTTTCGTCATAGGTAACGAGGAAAACGCAGCGGCTCCAGGTGTCGGGGTTGCCGGTCAGGATGTCCAGCACGCGCTCGGTGTAGGCGCCGCCCTGCCTGGGCGACGACACTTCGGGATGTTCCGAATCGGCCGTGGGCGCGATGATCCACGACACGGCCGGCAACTGGCCGGTGGCCACGTCGCGCGCCAGGTCATCCAGCGTGTGGGTGGACAAGGCGCGGTCGCGCAGCGGCGCCGATTCGGCGCTGTTGGCGTAGGCTTGGCGATACTGCCGGAAGCCTGCCAGCGGATTGTCGTGAAAATTGTCGGCCATGTCCTGGTAGATGCGCCAGTCCACGCCGGCGTCTTGCAGGCGTTCGGGGTAGGTGGTCCAGCCATAGCCTTCTGTGGCTGGCCCCAGCCGGTCGTAGGTGTTCACCAGCGCCGGGCCGCCGGCGGTGCCGGTGGGGTCATTCGTGCCCGTCCACAGGAACAGGCGGTTGGGATTGGTGCCCGCGTGCAATGAACAGTGGTAGGCGTCGCACACCGTGAATGCGTTGGCCAGGGCGGTCTGGAACGGCACGTCCTGGCTGGTGTAGGCGCCCAGCCCCAGGCGGCCCTTGGCCGGCAGCCAGTGGTCCATGCGGCCGTCGTTCCAGGCGTCTTGCGCATCCATCCAGGTGTGCGGCGTGATATAGCCGACGGGCGTGTCGCTGGCATGTTCGGCGCGCAGCGAATAAGGCCGGCAGGTGGCCGCGCCGTCAGTCTGCGTCAGCACGTTGCCGGCGATGGTGGGCACGGGATGCGGATCGGCAAAGCCTCGCACGCCAGGCAGTGTGCCGAAATAATGATCGAACGACCGGTTTTCCTGCATCAGGATGACAACGTGCCGGACATCGCGCAGCGTACCCGTCTGGCGATCGGGTTCGATCTGCATGGCGCGCTGGATGGACGACGGCGGATCGGCGGGGAGAGGCAAGCGCGATTCTTCTTTCATGACAGCATTAATACGGCCGGCAAACTTCGATCTTAAGGGCAGCTTCAGCTTGCGTGTCCGTGATCACGCGGCAGCGAGCCAAAATGCAAAGCCCCTCGCGAACGAGGGGCTTCGTGATGGGCCGCGGAGTGCCGGATCAGGCCGACGGCGGAACGTAGCCGTGGGCTTCGACGGTGCCGTCTTCGAACAGGAAGCGCTCCATCTGTTCTTTCAGGTACTTGCGGGCGCGGGCGTCAGCCAGGTTCAGGCGGTTTTCATTGACCAGGCGCGTCTGGATGGCTTTCCATTCTTCCCAGGCTTCCTTGGAAATGCTCTGCCAGATCTTCGTGCCGAGTTCACCGGGGTAGGGGGGGAAATCCAGCCCTTCGGCTTCACGCTTCAATTTCACACAGTTGACGATACGGGACATGGTTCGCTGCCGAATAAGGAATAACGCCGTATTTTAGCGGGCTTGGCGCGGCTAGGGCGCCAAGCCCCTTCGAACGCTGGGGACGGTACGGCGGGAACGGTCCGCCGGCAGCGTCACAGCTTCTTGATGAAGACGAGGCTGTTGCGCGACCGGTTGTAGTTGTTCTGCTTTTCACGGGGCAGGTCGGCAATGCCGCCCTGCACGAAGCCGCGCTTCATGAACCAGTGCGACGTACGCGTGGTCAGCACGAACAAGCGCTTGGCGCCGGAAGCGCGTGCGCGGGACTCCATATGGCGCAGCAGGATTTCGCCTTCGCCCGAGCCTTGCCATTCCGGGTGCACGATCAGGCAGGCCATCTCGGCCATCTGCTCGTCGGCAAAGGTGTGCAGCGCCGCGCAGCCGTAGATGACGCCGTCGTGCTCCAGCACGGTGAAGTTTTCTACGTCGCGCTCGATCACGCTGCGCGGGCGCGGCACCAGCGTGCCGTCCGCTTCCAGCGGTTCGATCAGGCTGAGGATGGCGCCCACGTCGTCGATCGTGGCGGCGCGCAAATCGTCCAGCGTGTCTTCGACCACCATGGTGCCCACGCCGTCGTGGGTGAAGATTTCAAGCAGCACGCTGCCGTCCAGCGCAAAGGGCAGCAAGTGGGCGCGCGCCACGCCGCGCTTGACCGCCAGCGACGCGTATTGCAGGAAAGCGTGCGTTTCCTCGTCAAGTTCGCCGCCGGCCAGCAACGCGTCGGCATCCACGCGCGCCAGTTCGGTGTCCAGCGTGCCGTCATCGTTCAGCACGCCTTGCGAGGTCGACAGGAAGATCAGCTTTTCAGCGCGCAGGGCCACGGCGACGCTGGTGGCCAGGTCTTCCATGGCCAGGTTGAACGCGTCGCCCGTCGGCGAGAAGCCCAGGGGCGACAGCAGCACCACGGACGAGCCTTTTTCGATGGCGAACTTCAATGCCTCGACGTCGATCTTGCGGACCTGGCCGGTGTGCTTGTAGTCCACCCCTTCGAGCACGCCGGTGGGGCGGGCGGTGACGAAGTTGCCGGAAATGACGCGGATGTGCGCATGCGACATCGGCGTGTTGGGCAGGCCCTGGCTGAACGCGGCTTCGATGTCCAGGCGGATTTCGCCCGCGGCTTCCTTGGCGCATTCCAGCGCGGCCGCGTCGGTGGGGGCCAGGCCACGGTCGAACTGCTGGGTGTAGCCCTTCAGGCGCAGCTGTTCATTGACCTGGGGCCGGGACCCGTGCACTAGCACCAGCCGGATGCCCAGGGACGACAGCAGCGACAAGTCCTGCACCAGCGCATTGAGCGCGCCGGCCTGAACCAGTTCGCCGCCAAACGCCACCACGAACGTCTTGCCTCGGAAAGCATGCACATAGGGCGCCACGTCTCGAAACCATCGGACGAATTGGGCGGGTGCGAATTCCGGGGCTTCAAGGGCGGAGACGGTGTCTGGTTCCAGGTCGGGCATGATGGGCGGAGGGATTCCTGAGAGTCGGTAAAAACGCGGCGCCTTGCCGCGTCATAGCGCCGTCGCATGACGGCGTGGCGAAATTATATGGCCCACGGGATGGGGCGCAGGCGGAAAATCAAGGCTAATTTAGTGCCGGATTTCGATGCGTTCCCAAGGGGTCGCCGGCAGGGGCGCCAGAGAAATTTATAATGCCGGGCTAACCGGACTATCGTACATGCCTGATTCATCTCGCCCGCGGGCGCCCAAAGCGGCTTCCCCGGGGGCCCCCGACGCGCCTGCCGCCCCGGCCGAGGCCGCCCGCGCGCCCCGCCGGCCCGCAAGGCCAGCGTCCGCCGAACGTCCTGAACGCCCGGCGCGCGTAGAGCGTCCCGAACGTCCCGAACGTCCCGAGCGTCCCGAGCGGCCTGCACGCGCGGATCGCCCCGAGCGGCCGATTCCTGCCGTGACCTACCCCGAAGACCTGCCCGTCAGTGCGCGGCGGCAGGAGATCGCGCGCGCGATCGCGGGCCATCAGGTGGTGATCGTCAGCGGGGAAACCGGCTCGGGCAAGACCACGCAGTTGCCCAAGATCTGCCTGGAACTGGGCCGGGGCCGTCAGAAGATGATCGGCCATACCCAGCCCCGACGCCTGGCCGCCACCTCGGTCGCCAAGCGCATTGCCGAAGAGCTGAACACGCCCCTGGGCGAAGTGGTGGGCTACCAGGTGCGCTTTAACGACCGCACCGGCCCCAACGCGTCCATCAAGCTGATGACCGACGGCATCTTGCTGGCCGAGTCGCAGCGCGATCCGCTTTTGCGCCGCTACGACACCATCATCATCGACGAGGCGCACGAACGTAGCCTGAACATCGATTTCCTGCTGGGCTATCTGAAGCAGCTGCTGCCGCGCCGCCCGGACCTGAAACTGATCATCACGTCGGCCACCATCGATGCCGACCGCTTCGCCAAGCACTTTGCCGCCTCGGAAGACAAGCCCGCCCCGGTCATCGAGGTGTCGGGCCGGCTGTACCCGGTGAAAGTGCGCTATCGCCCCGTGCGGGAAGAACCGGCCGAAGACGCCGCCGCGCCGGCCGCCAAGCCGGGCCGCGACCGCGAACGCATGTCGGGCGACGAAGAACGCGACCTGATCGACGCCATAGTCGACGCCGTGGACGAGTGCGCACGGCACGGCCCGGGCGACGTGCTGGTGTTCTTGCCCGGCGAGCGCGAGATCCGCGAATCGGCCGAAGCGCTGCGCAAGCGCCATCCGGCCGGCACCGAAGTGCTGCCGCTGTACGCGCGGCTATCGCAGGCCGAGCAGGAACAGATCTTCCACCCGCGCACGAATGCGCGGCGCATCGTGCTGGCCACCAACGTGGCCGAGACCTCGCTGACGGTGCCCGGCATCCGCTTCGTGGTCGATAGCGGGCTGGCGCGCATCAAGCGCTATTCGTGGCGCAACAAGGTTGAACAGCTGCGCATCGAGCCCATCAGCCGCGCGTCGGCCAACCAGCGCGCCGGCCGCTGCGGCCGCGTGGGGCCGGGCCTGTGCATCCGACTCTACGACGAGCTGGACTTCAATAACCGGGCGCCGTTCACCGACCCGGAAGTGCTGCGCTCGTCGCTGGCGTCCGTCATCCTGCGGATGAAGTCGCTGAAGCTGGACGATATCGAGCAGTTTCCGTTCGTCGAGGCGCCGCCAGGCCGCGCGGTGGCCGACGGCTACCATCTGCTGCAAGAGCTGGGCGCCATCGAACTGGCCTCCGCATCCGACGACGAAGGCGAAGGCGAGGCGACCCGCACCGGCGCGTCGTTCGTGCTGACTGAAACCGGCCATGAACTGGCCAAGCTGCCGGTCGACCCGCGCATCGGCCGCATGATCCTGGCCGCGCGCGAACACCAATGTCTGGCCGAAATGCTTATCATCGCGTCGGCCCTGTCGGTGCAGGACGCGCGCGACCGCCCCATGCAAGAGCGCGAAGCCGCCGAGGCCGCGCACGCCAAGTTCGCCGATGACAAATCGGAGTTCATTTCTTTCCTGAAGTTGTGGCGCTGGTATGGCGAACAGGTGCAGCACAAGGCGTCCCAGCGCAAGCTGGTGGGCTTGTTGCGGCAGAACTTCCTGTCGCCGATCCGGCTGCGCGAATGGCACGACGTGCACACGCAGCTGGCCGCGCTGGTGGGCGAGCAGGGCTGGCGCGTGAACCAGACGGAAGCCACCTACGAACAGCTGCATCTGGCGCTGCTGTCCGGCCTGTTGGGCAATATCGGCTTCAAAAGCGATGAAGGCGGCCACTATCAGGGCGCGCGCGAAATCCGCTTCCACATCCATCCGGGCTCGCGCCTGGTCAAGAAGGCCGGCCGCTGGATCATGGCGGCTGAATTGGTCGAGACCACGCGCCTGTATGCGCGCTGCGTGGCGCGGATCGACCCCGTGTGGCTGGAAAAGGTGGGTGCCCACCTGATCCGCAGGAATTGGTCGGACCCGCGCTGGGAAAAGAAGGCCGGGCAGGTGGTGGCCAACGAGCGCGCCACGCTGTACGGCCTGACGATCTACACGGGCCGACGCATTCAATACGGGCGCGTCAACCCGACGCAGGCGCGCGAGCTCTTTATCCGCCAGGCGCTGGTGCCCGGCGAGATCGACACGCGCCTGCCGTTCGTGGCGCACAACCGCAAGCTGATCGCCGGCATCGAAAAGCTGGAACATCAGACGCGTCGCCCCGACATTCTGGTGGACGACGAACTGATCTTCGCCTTCTACGACCGCCAACTGCCGGCGGATATCTCGCAGACGGCCACGCTGGAAAAGTGGGTGTCCAGCCTGGACAAGGCCGCCGCCGCCAAGCTGATGCTGACGCGCGACGAGCTCATGCGCCACGAAGCCGCGGGCGTCACCACCGATGTCTTCCCCAAAAAGGTGGAATGGCAGGGCGTGACGATGGCGCTGGACTATCACTTCGAGCCCGGTTCCCCGCGCGACGGCGTGACCCTGTCGGTGCCCTTGTTTGCGTTGAACCAGATCGACCCGGCGCGCTGCGAATGGCTCGTGCCCGGCATGCTTAAGGAAAAGGTCCACTTGCTGTTGAAGTCGTTGCCGCAAAAGCTGCGTCGCCATTGCGTGCCGTTGCCTGACTACGCGGCCGGCTTTTACGACCGCTGGTTTGAACGCCAGGCCGATCCGCAGCAAGGCTTGGTCGAGGCCATCATTGCCGACATGTGGGACCAGGTGCAGGTGCGTCCGGCCGTGGGCGACTTCAAGCTGGAAACCTTGCCCGCGCACTTGTTCATGAACTTTCGCGTGGTGGACGAACACGGTCGCATGCTGGCGGCCGGGCGCAACCTGGCGCAGTTGCGGGCTGAATTCGGCAAGCAGGCGCAGGCCACGTTCCAGCAACTGGCCGCCAGCGATACGCAGGTGGCCCAGGCGCTGGCGCACGAAAACCTGACGACGTGGTCGTTCGGCCCCTTGCCGGAAATCATGGAGATCAAGCGGCGTGGCCAGTCGGTGATCGGCTATCCCGCGCTGGTGGATCGCGGCACGCATTGCGACCTGGACGTTTTCGACGACCCTGACGAGGCGCGCAAGCATCACCGCGCCGGCCTGCTGCGGCTGTTCCGTCTGGGCCTGCGCGAGCAGGTCAAGTTCCTGGAAAAGAACCTGGCTGACCTGACCAAGATCAGCATGCTGTACATGACGCTGGGCACGCAGGAAGAATTGCGCGACCAGATCATCGACTGCGCACTGGGCCAGGCCTGCCTGGCCGAACCGTGGCCGGTGAACGAGCAGCAGTTCGATGCACGCCGCGCGGAAGGCAAGGGCAGGCTGGGGCTGTTGGCCCAGGAGGTTGCGCGGCTGGCCGGCGCGGTGCTGACCGAGTACGCCGCCGTGCAGCGCAAGCTGCCGCAAGCCAAGCCGCACGCGTCCGCCTACGCCGACCTGCAACAGCAATTAAGCGCGCTGATGCCCAAGTGGTTCATCCGCGACACGCCTTATGCCCAGTTGTCGCACTACCCGCGTTACCTGAAGGCCGCCGTGGCGCGTATCGACAAGCTGCGTGCCGACCCGGCGCGCGACGCCAAGCTGGTGGCCGAAATGGCGCCGCTGCTGACGCAATATCAGCGGGCACGGTCGGCGCTGAAGGGGGCGCCGGACCCGCGCCTGGACGAGTTCCGGTGGTTGCTTGAGGAATTGCGGGTGGCGTTGTTTGCCCAAGAGCTGCGCACGCCGATGCCGGTTTCGGTAAAGCGGCTGATGAAAAGCTGGGAATCGCTCAAGCGCTGAGGCTGGCTTGGGGGGGCTTGAGGGGGGCGGGTGGCGCGGGCCACCCGCCGATAGCGTCTGGCCTTACAGGGCGATAAAGCCCACGATCACCAGCGCAATCAAGCCGTACTTGGTGGCCTTGTAGACCGTGCGGTTCCAGTTCTTGAACGCCTTGCGCTTTTGGTCGATGACCCAGTGCGCATGCGTCAGCCGGTTGATGGCGCCGGTTTGGTCGCCGCCGTCGTTGGGCGAGCTGGCCGCCGACATCACCACGCGCCCGAACCAGCGGTTGAATGCTTCGGCCCAGCGCCATTTCAGCGGCCGTTCGACGTCGCAGAACAGAATGATGCGGTTTTGTTCCGAGTGGTTGTAGGCTTCGTGCACGTAGGTTTCGTCGAACACGACGCTTTCGCCGTCGCGCCAGCTATAGGATTCGCCGTCGACGATGATGTGGCAGCGGTCATCGTTCGGGGTGACCAGGCCCAGGTGATAGCGCAGCGAGCCGGCGAACGGATCGCGATGCGGGTTCAACTGGCCGCCCGGGGGCAGCTCGGCGAACATGGCGGCCTTGACCTTGGGCAGCGTTTTCAGGATGGCAACGGTTTTGGGGCAGAGCTCTTCGGCGGACGGGTGGCGGGCGTCATACCACTTCAGGTAGAACCGCTTCCAGCCGTATTTGAAGAAAGAATTGAAGCCGATGTCGTTATGGGCGTCCGCGGCCCGGATGCGCTGCATTTCCGCCATTTGCACGGCTTCGTCGCGTATCGTCTCCCAGTTGTCGTCCAGCACCTTCAGCTCGGCAATTTCGCTGGTCGTGAGGTACGGGGTGGGAGGCACGCGCGAGGCCAGCACCATGAAGGCATTGACGGGGGCGAGCAGCACCGAGTGGTCAAGCAACTGCCGGCCCAGCGGCAGTTTGACTCGGCCTCGGAAGTGGGCGAACAGGATGGCGGCGAGCCAGATCCCGGGGATTAACCATTTCATACTTGAACGTCGTCCTGCGGCAGATAGGTCAGATCGACCTCGTATTGTTACACAAGCTTCCTGAGGTTCGCCTGACGGGTCCCTTCAGTTTCCATGCGGCGCCACGCTCAAAATTCCGGACGCAAGGGCTTGGACCGTGATCCCTGGGTACAATTCCCGCTATGTCCGAAGCCGTAACAAACCCGACCCCTTTTGTGCACCTGCGCGTCCACTCCGAGTTCTCGGTGGTGGACGGTATTGTGCGCATCCCCGACCTGATCAAGCGCGTGGCCAAGCTGGGCCAGCCCGCCGTGGCGCTGACCGATCTGTCCAACCTTTTTGGCCTGATCAAGTTCTATAAAGGCGCGCGCGGCGCGGGGGTCAAACCCATCGCCGGCTGTGACGTCTGGTTAAGCAATGACGATGACCCGGGCAAGCCATTCCGGCTGTTGTTGCTGGTGCGCAACCATCAGGGTTACCTGAATCTTTGCGAGCTGCTGTCCAAGGCGTTTCTGACGAACCAGGGCAAGGGGCGTGCCGAAATCCGCCGCGAATGGCTGCAAGGCCAGCAGGGCCTGATCGCGCTGTCGGGCGGCCGCATGGGCGACGTGGGCCAGGCGCTGGACGCCGGCAACGCCGTGTCGGCGCTGGCGCTGGCGCGCCAGTGGGCGCACCTGTTTCCGGGCAGCTACTACATTGAATTGCAGCGCGCGGGCATGGACGGCGACGAAGCCTACACGCAGGCCGCCATGCGCCTGGCGGGCGAAGCCGGGCTGCCCGTGGTGGCCACCCACCCGGTGCAATTCCTGGACGAATATGAATTCCAGGCGCACGAGGCCCGCGTCTGCATCGCCGAAGGCGAAATCCTGGCCAACCCGCGCCGCGTGCGCCGGTTCACCAAAGAGCAATATTTGCTCAGTTCGGAAGAAATGGCGCGGCGCTTTGCCGACGTGCCCTCGGCGCTGGCCAACACGGTTGAAATCGCCAAGCGCTGCAACCTGAGCCTGGTGCTGGGCAAGCCGCGCCTGCCCAACTTCCCCACGCCCGACGGCGTGACGCTGGACGACTACCTGGTCCAGTTGTCGGAAGAGGGCCTGGAAAAGCGCATGGCGTTCCTGTTTCCCGACGAAGCCGAACGCGAAGCCAAGCGCGAGCAGTACTACGAGCGCCTGCGCTGGGAATGCAAGACCATCATCCAGATGGGGTTTCCGGGCTACTTCCTGATCGTTCAAGACTTCATCAACTGGGGCAAGAACAACGGCGTGCCCGTCGGACCCGGCCGGGGCTCGGGCGCGGGTTCGTTGGTGGCCTACGCGCTGGGCATCACCGACCTGGACCCCATTCGCTATGACTTGCTGTTCGAGCGCTTCCTGAATCCCGAGCGGGTCTCCATGCCCGACTTTGATATCGACTTCTGCCAGGACAACCGCGAACGCGTCATTGACTACGTCAAGGAAAAATACGGCCGCGCCGCCGTCAGCCAGATCGCCACGTTCGGTACGCTGGGCGCCAAGGCCGTGGTGCGCGACGCCGGCCGCGTGCTGGACATGCCCTATATGTTCTGCGACGGGCTGTCCAAACTGATCCCGTTCAACCCGATGGATCCGTGGTCCCTGGAACGCACCCTGAAGGACGAACCGGCCTTCAAGGACCGCTACGAACAGGAAGAGGAAGTGCGCGCGCTGGTCGATCTGGCCAAGCCGCTGGAAGGCCTGACCCGCAACATCGGCATGCACGCGGGCGGCGTGTTGATCGCGCCGGGCAAGCTCACGGATTTCTGCCCGCTGTATTGCCAGCCGGGGCAGGAAAACAGTGCCGTCTCGCAGTTCGATAAAGACGACGTCGAAGCCGCCGGCCTGGTCAAGTTCGACTTTCTGGGCCTGCGCAACCTGACCATCCTGGATTGGGCGGTGCGCTACGTGCGCCAGTTCAACGAGGACAAGCGCGACTTCGACGTCATGGCGCTGGAACTGGACGACCCGGCCGCCTACAAGATCCTGTGCGACGCCAACACCACCGCCGTGTTCCAGCTGGAATCGCGCGGCATGAAAGAGCTGCTGAAGAAGCTGCGGCCGAACACGTTCGAAGACATCATCGCCATGCTGGCCCTGTATCGTCCGGGGCCGCTGGAATCGGGCATGGTGGACGACTTCGTCAACCGCAAGCACGGCCGTGCCGCGGTGGACTACTTCCACAACGATCTGGAAGGCACGCTGAAAAGCACCTACGGGGTCATCGTCTACCAAGAACAGGTGATGCTGATCTCGCAGATCATCGGCGGCTATTCGCTGGGCGGCGCCGACCTGCTGCGCCGCGCCATGGGCAAGAAAAAGCCCGAGGAAATGGCCAAGCACCGCGAATTGTTCGAGCAAGGCGCCAAGGAAAAGGGCCACGACCCGGACCTGGCCGTCAAGCTGTTCGACCTGATGGAAAAGTTTGCGGGATACGGCTTTAACAAGTCGCACTCGGCAGCCTATGCACTGATCTCGTACCAGACCGCGTGGCTCAAGGCTTATCACCCGACGGAGTTTTTGGCCGCCACCATGTCGTCCGATATGGACGACACGGACAAGGTCCAGATTTTCTGCCGCGACGCCCAGGACAACGGCGTTGAAGTGCTGCCGCCCGATGTCAATTTTTCGGGCTACCGCTTCGAACCCGTCAAGGACAAGTACACCGAAAAAGGCAAGCCGCCGCGCACCATGCGCTACGGCCTGGGCGCCGTCAAGGGCACGGGGCAGGGCGCCGTCGAAGACATCCTGCGCGCGCGCAAGGAAGGCGGCCCGTTCCTGAACCTGTTCGATTTCTGCCGCCGTGTGGGCAAGCAGGCCGTCAACCGCCGCACTATCGAAGCGCTGATCAAGGCCGGCGCGTTCGACACCATCGAACCGAACCGCGCGGCGATGCTGGCCTCGGTGCCTACGGCGATGGAAGCGGCCGAACAGGCCGCCCGCAGCGCCAACCAGGCATCGCTGTTCGGCGACGACAGCAGCGACGTGGTCGCGGGCGAACTGGCCAAGGTCGCGCCGTGGGACCTGCACAAGAAGCTGACGGAAGAAAAATCCGCGCTGGGCTACTACTACAGCGGCCACCTGTTTGACGCCTGGCGCGACGAAGTGCGCCGCATCGTGCCGATGCAGCTGGCGCGGGTGGAACCGCAGCGCGACCTGCAATGGATGTGCGGCGTGCTGGCCAGCGTGCGGGTCATGATGACGCGGCGCGGCAAGATGGTGTTTGCCGTGCTGGATGACGGCACCGCGCAGGTCGAGATCTCGGTGTTCAACGAGCTCTACGAGAAGCATCGCAACCGCTTGCGCGAAGACCAGTTGGTCATCGTGCAAGGCAAGGTCAGCAACGACGATTACTCAGGCGGCATGCGCATCGTTGCCGAACAACTGTACGACTTGCAACTGGCCCGCGAAGCACGCGCCAAATCGCTGCGGGTCAAGCTGAACGGTACGGCGGACGCGGCGCGTTTGCGCCAGATGCTGAACCCGTTCCGCGCCGAACCGGAAAACGGTATCCCGGGCGTGCCCGTCGATATCGTCTATACCAAGAACAATTTTCTATGCACAGTGCGGCTGGGCGAAGAATGGCGCGTCCGCATGGCCGACACGCTACTTGAAAACCTGAACGCCTGGACCAAACCCGATGGAGTTGAGGTGACCTATTGATGCGAAGCCTGCGTATCGTGCATTCGGAAGCGGCTACCAGTTTCGGTGGCCAGGAAGGGCGAATCTTCAAAGAAATGACGGCCATGCGCGCGCGTGGTCACCATGTTGAAGCCATCGTCCAATCGCGGGCAATGCTGGTCGAACGTCTGACGGATGCCGGTTTTACCGTGCATAAAGTCGATATGGACGGGCCGGTGAATTACTTCAAGGGCGTGGCGGCCGTGCGCCGTATCCTGCGCGAGGGGCGGTTCGACGTGCTCAATACGCACAGCCGGCGCGATACCGTCATTGCGGCAATGGCCGGCCGGCTGGTCGGTACGCCGCTGATCGTGCGCACGCGGCACCTGTCGAACAAGGTCGGTTCGATGTGGTCCTACACGTGGCTGCCGCATCGCGTGACGACCGTGAGCGACCACGTGCGCAAATACCTGATTCAGCGCGGCGTGCCCGCCAACAAGATCGCCACCGTCTATTCGCCCATCGTGCTGCCGGCCCCTGTCGAACGGTCCACGTTGCGTGACGAACTGGGCTTGTCCGATGACGACGTGATCGTGGGCTGCGTGGCGGTCATGCGCGCCACCAAGGGCCACAAGGACCTCATCGACGCGATGGCGCCGCTGATGCAAAGCCGGCCCAAGCTGCACCTGGTGTTTGTGGGGGGCGGCTCGCCGGTGTTTGAGCAAACGCAGGAATACGTCGCCAAGCTGGGCTTGCAACACCGCATCCACCTGATGGGCATGCGGCGCGACGTGCCCAATCTGCTGGCCGGGTTCGACGTGTTCGCGCTGGCTACGCAGCAAGAGGCCTCGGGCACCGTCTACGTCGAAGCCCAGGCCAGCGGCCTGCCGGTGGTGGGCACCGATGTAGGCGGCGTATCCGAAATGTTCCGCAATGGCGAAACCGGCATCCTGGTCCCGCCCAAGAACCCGCAAGCCCTGGTCGACGCCTTGCAGCGCCTGATCGATGACCCGGCCCTGCGCCGCCAGATGGGCGACGCCGGCCGCAAGATGGTCTGGGAAGAAGCCGTGTTTTCGCCCGTGCGCCTGGCCGAAACCACCGAAGCCGTCTACCTGAAATGGTTGGCGGAACGCGCCGCATGAACGCGCCCAACGTCCCCGTGCTGATGTACCACCATGTCACCCCCGCGGGCGGCATGATCGCGGCGACGCCCGACGTGTTTGAAGCGCAGGTGTCGCGCCTGGCGCGCGCGGGTTATCAATCGCTGACGGCCGCGCAGTTTGCCGCCTACCTGGCGGGGCAGCCGGCGCCTGAGCGCTCGGTGCTGATCACCTTCGACGACGGCTATCTGAACAACTGGGTACACGCGCATCCGGTTCTGGCGCGCCACGGCATGCGCGCCGTGCTGTTCACCATCACGGGTTGGATCGGCGACGGCCCTGTGCGCGCGCACGCCGGTCAGGGCGGCGTGCTGCCGGCCACGCCCGACCACGACACCTGCAAGCAATGGGTGGCGGCCGGGCAGACGGACGACGCCATGCTGCGCTGGAGCGAAATAGAAGCGATGCAAGCGGCGGGCACGTTCGAATTCCATTCGCACACGCATACGCACACGCGCTGGGACAAGGTCTGCGGCAACGATGTGGACGCCAAGCGCGAGCACATCGCCCGCGAGCTGCACGATTCCCGCCAGACGCTGGTGCAGCGTCTGGGCTCGGTCAGCAGCCACTTGTGCTGGCCGCAAGGCTATTTTGACGCCGACTACGTCGCCGCCGCGCGCCAGGCGGGTTTTGCGCACCTGTACACCACCGACCCTTTCGGGCAGAACACGCCCGGCGCGGACCCCGAACACATCTATCGCTTCGCCGTGCGCAATCAGGGCGGAAGCTGGCTAAACCGGCGCATCTGGTTGTCGCGCGACCCTTTTTGGGGCCCGCGTTACCACGCCTGGAAGGCCTGGAAAAAGCGTCTTAGGAATCGCGGATGAAGCTATCAGTCATCATCATCACCAAGAACGAAGCGGCCAACATCGCCGCCTGCCTGAAGTCCGTGTCCTTTGCCGACGAATTCATCGTGGTGGACTCGGGCAGCACCGACGGCACCGTCGAGCTGGCGCAGGCGCTGGGCGCGCGCGTCGAAGTCACGGCGGATTGGCCCGGCTTCGGCCCGCAGAAAAACCGCGCGCTGGACCTGGCCACGGGTGACTGGGTCTTATCGATCGACGCCGATGAACGCGTGACGCCCGAACTGGCCCGCGAGATTCAGGACGTGCTGGCCAACCCGCGCGCCGATGCGTACGAGATTGCCCGTCTGTCCAATTTTTGCGGCAAGGACATTCGACATAGCGGCTGGTGGCCGGATTACGTGCTGCGCCTGTTCAAACGCGGCACGGCGCGCTTCACCGATGCCGCCGTGCACGAACGGGTGGTGCCGGCCAATGGCCAACCCTTGAAATTGCAGGGCTATTTCAACCACTATCCCTACGACAACCTGGACGCGCTGATCAACAAGGTCAATCGCTATTCGTCGGATGCCGCCGCCATGATGTACGCCAAGGGGCGCCGCACGTCGGTGTTCGGCGCGCTGGGCCACGGCTTCTGGACGTTCGTGCGCATCTACCTGATCCGGCGCGGTTTCCTGGATGGCCGGCACGGCCTGGTGCTGGCGGTGACGGCCGCGGCGGGCAGCTTCTTTCGCTATTCCAAGCTGATGTTCCTGGCCGAGAAGCAAAAGTGAAGATCCTGTACACGAACTTCCACGCGAACAACGGCGGGGGGCACGTCACCTACATCATCAATCTGGCGAAGGCGTTGGCGCGCGACCACGACATCACCGTGGCGGCGCCGCCCACCAGCCGGCTGTATCGCTACGCCCGCGCGATTCCCGGCGTGACGGTGGTGGACATGCTGTACACGACGCGCCCGTCGTCCTGGTTCAAGGACCGCGCAAAGTTGCGCCGCCTGATCAAGACCGGGCGTTTCGACATCATTCACGCCAACGGTTCGGCCGATCACAAGCAGGTCATGCTGGCGACGCTGGGCATGGCACGCCGGCCTCGCATCGTGTTTACCAAGCACAATGACCACCCGCTTTCCAGCTTTGGCCACAAGTTGCGCGTGGCGCTGGCCACGGACCACGGCATCGCCGTCAGCGATTACGTGCATGGACTGATGCAGCGCTCGCCCTACAGCAAGCGCCCCATCACCACGATACGCCACGGCGTTGACACTGACTTCTTCGCGCCGCCACCGCCCGAAAGCCTGGACAAGCTGCGTGCGCTGATCTTCGGGGAAGACTGGCAGGGCAAGCTGCTGCTGGGTAGCGCCGGCGGCACTGACTACGATAAGGGCTGGCTGGACCTGGTGGCCGCCGTGGCCGCGTTGCCGCCCGAAGACAAAGCGCGCGTGCTGCTGATGGTGGCGGGCGACCCGCCCAACGAGGCCAAGCTGGCTCGGGTGCGCGAGCTGGGCATGATCGATCAAGTGCGCTTTCCGGGCCTGCTGGACGACGTGCGCGCGTCGCTGGCGTCTTGCCACGCTGGCTTTGTCTTGTCGTATCGCGAAGCCCTGTCTTTCGCCTGCCGCGAAATCATGGCGCTGGGCCTGCCCGCGCTGGTGAGCGATGCCGGTGGCCTGCCGGAAAACGTGACTGACGGCGTCGACGGCTGGATCGTGCCGGTGCGCGACGTGCCCGCCATGACTGCCAAACTGCGTTTCATGCTGGACCATCCGGACACGGTGCGCGAGATGGGCGCGCGGGCGCGCGAAACCAGCTTGCGCGACTTCAATCTGCAACGTTTCGCGGCGGCCACAGTGGACGTCTACCAGCGTACGCTGGATGGACGTCGGGCTCTATAATCCGGTCCTATGTCTATTCCCATTCTCATGTACCACCAGATCGGCGAGCCCAATCCCAAGGGCACGCCGTTTCGTGGGCTCACGGTGCACCCCGACAGCTTCGCCCGCCAGATGCGCTGGATGCGTCGGCTGGGTTATCGCGGCTTGTCGATGCGCGACGTGATGCCCTATGTGCGCGGTGAACGGCAAGGCAAGGTATTCGGCATTACCTTCGACGACGGCTACCGCAACGTGCATCACAACGCGATGCCGATCTTGAGCGAGCTGGGCTTTACCGCCACCAACTATTTTGTTGCGCGCCAATTCGACGGCGGCAACGTCTGGGACTTGCAAAAAGGCATTCCTTTTTCGGCCCTGATGACCGTGAACGAAATGCGCGAATGGGCGCAGGCCGGCAACGAAGTGGGCTCGCACACGCTGGACCATGTGCATCTGCCCGAGCTTGCGCCCGACGAGGCGCGCCGCCAGATCGTGGAATCCAAGGATGAACTGGAACAAGCGCTGGGCGCGCCGGTTACCGCGTTTTGCTACCCCTATGGCGACCACGGCCCCGAGCATCGCGCCATGGCCCGCGAGGCCGGCTACGACAACGCCACGCTGACCCAACGCGGCCTGGCCGCGGCCTCGGATGATCCCTTCGGCTTGCCGCGTGTGACGGTGGCGCGTTCCACCAACATCATCCGTTTCCTGCAGAAGTGCCTGACCCGGTATGAAGACACCCGCCGGCGCCGTTGAGCGGCGGCTTCGCATCGCGCTGCTGGTGGACCGTTTCGGTAACCGCTTCGGTGGCGCCGAGGCTTACGGCGTGGAGCTGATGCGGGTGCTGGGCGAGCGTCACGACGTGTCCGTCGTTGCGCGCGATTTTGATAGCGATCTGCCGTTCGAGTTTCTGCCCGTGCGGTTTCCCGGGTGGCTGCCCAGTTGGATGCGGGTGCTGTATTTTGCCTGGCGCGCCGATCGGCTGACGCGCGGCCGGTTCGACATCGTGCATTCACACATGAACGGCTGGGCAGGCGAAATCCAGGTCATGCACGTGACGCCGGTGCGTTATAACCGCGTGGCGCGAGTCAACCCGGTGCAGGGGTTCCGCGCGTGGCTCAGCCCGCGCCTGGCCACCTATCTGCTGCTGGAGAAGCTGCGCGTGCGCCAGTCGCCCACGCGTCATGTGGTGGCCGTGTCCGGGCTGATCATGGACCAGCTGCACCGCAGTTATGGCCCACAGCTGAAGGTGGACATCATCGCGCCGGGCGTCAAGCTGCCATCGCCTGATCTGGCGTTTCGCCGTGAAGCGACCCGCGCCCGTCTGGGCTGGGATGCCGACACCATCGGCTGCCTGCTGGTGGCAAGAAACCCGCTACGCAAGGGCCTGCCGGCGCTGCTGGACGCGCTGGCGCAACTGCCGGCGCAATACAAGCTGCTGGTGGTGGGCGCCGATGACGCGACCCGCGACCGCGTGCGCGCAGCGGGCGGCATTGCCCACCGCGTAACGTTGATCGACCCCACGCCAGAAGTCGCGCAGTATTTCAGCGCGGCGGACATCTATGCGCATCCCACCCTGAACGACAGCTACGGCATGGCGCCGTTGGAAGCCATGTCGCACGGTTTGCCCGTGGTGGTGAGCTCGCCGGCTTACTGCGGGTTTGCGCAATACCTGTCCGCGGGTAAAGACGCGCTGATCCTGCAAGACCCGCGCGACGGCGCACAGCTTGCCCAGGCGCTGGAACGGCTGGGTTCGGAACCGGATCTGCGTGCGGCGTTGACCGAGCGCGGCCTGGCGATCGCGCGTGACCAAAGCTGGGAAACCGTGGCTGCGCGCTACGAGGCGCTATATGAAAAGGTGCTTGAAGCGCGGCAACAGGCTTGAAGCAGGGGATGCGTTCGATAGTTGGCGATTGACGGCCGGCGATTGACGGCCGGCGATTGACCGCTGGCCGTTGACGGTCAATGGCCGGGCGCGGTGGCGCGTTCCAGGTCCGCCAGCCATCGCACCGCGTGCTCGCGGTCCGGGCCGCACATCTCTTGCTGGGGTTGCAGCCCACCACAGAAATCGGGGCGGGATGGCTGGCCGAAAATCGCGCAGCGCATGTCCGGCAGCAACTGAATACAGGGCACGCCGGCCGGCTTGCCCTGGGGCATGCCGGGAATCGGCCGAGTGATAGACGGGGCGATGCAGCATGCGCCGCAGCCCGCCCGGCAATCCAGGTTGGAAGCCGTCAGGCTCATACCCATCCGCGCAGCCAATAGACGAACAGGCCGGCGTATTCCTTGATGATGGAACGGCTGGCGTCGAAAGTGCGCTGGTCGGGCAGCCACGGCGACAGCGAACCGTCGGCCGGAGCCACGATTTGCGGCGGCGCGGGCGCGGCGATGGCTTCCACGCCTTGCTTGGAAAACGCCGCCATGGCGCGCGGCATGTGCAGCGCGGACGTCACCAGCAGCACCTTGGCGATGCCGCGCGATTTCAGCGCGTCTTCGGTCAAGGCCGCATTTTCGTAGGTGGTGCGGCTGCTGTTTTCCAGGATCAACGCCGATTCCGGTACCCCTTGCTGACGGATGGCATGCGCCATGCCGCGCGCTTCGCTGACGTCGCCTTCCAGCGCGCCACCGGACAATACGACCTTGGGCGCGCGTCCGGCCAGATACAGCTGGGCGGCCGTGTCCACGCGCACGACGGCGGTGTCTTTGTCATAGGGCAGGAACCAGTTGGCGCGTCCATTGGCGGTATTGCCGCCCAGCACGACGATGGCGTCGGCGGTGGGGGAGTCCGCCGGGGGCAAGTGCGGATATCGGTTTTCAAGCGCGCCGCCCAGCCACAGCGAGGTCGCGGGCAGGGACCAGGCCAGCGCCCACAGCAAGCCCGCGGCGATGATGGCCGCGCCGGTCTTGCGCAGCCGGAACCATCCCAGCGCCAGACCGATGATGACCAGCGTCACGCACAAGTTGTAGGGAATGATCAGATTCGTAAGGTAGCTGGAAAAGGTCATGTCAAAACAATCCTGATTACATCGTCCCGCCCAGCAGGGACATTGCCTGCTGTTCTACTTCGTCGACGGTCGGCCATGCATGCTCCGACCCGACGCATACCGCCCGAGGCGACCACGGACCGGTTCGGCCCGGCCGGGTCACGCCAAACAGCGCAAGTTCCCGGGCGGACGCGGCGGCGGCAACGTGGGAGACCCCGGAGTCGTTGCAGATCACCAGCGCCGCGCGCGCCGTCAACGCGGCGAACGCGCCCAGCGGCAAGGCGGGCAGCAATTGCGCCGTTGGGGCGTTGCGCCGTGCCTCGTCCGTTTCGGCCGGAGGGGGGCACATTACCACGGTATGGCCTTGCGCCTGTAAGGCGCGCGTCAGTGTATCGAATCCCGGCCAGACCTTGATCTTGCCCTTGTGCAGGCCGGTGGCAGTGGGAGCAATCAGGACAAAACGCTGCGCGCTCAGCCCCGCAGCCTGCATGGCCTGGTCGGCGGCCTGCTGGTGCGACGGGGTCAGCGGCAGGTCCAGCGTGGGGCCGGGCTGCGCCGGGCCGCTGGGCAGGCCCCACAGCGACAAGGCCTGGCGGGTCAGGTGGTGCCAGGATTGCACCGCGTGCAAAGATTCATCCGGCTTGTTCACCGGCCAACGCAGCAGAAAGCTGCGGCCATCGTCGCGGTAGCCGGCGCACGGCAGGCCGGCCAGCCGGAACACCAGGGCGCTGGATAGCGAATCGGGCAGCAGCAGGCCCCGCGCGCGGCGGCCCATGGCGCCCAGCGAGCGGCGGTGGGCGCTGACGGCGGCCCGGTCCGGGCCGACCTTGCCGCGCATGGGAACAAAATCCTTCTTCGGCACGCCATCGAGCAGGTCGCGGGCCCATGGCCGCGCGCAGATCACCAGGGGCAGGCCACTGGCCTGCAACGCGCGCAAGCTGGGCAGGCTCATGCAGACGTCGCCCACCCAATTTGGCAGGCGCACGTATAAACAGCTGATATCGGACATGGATGGGTGGGAAGGCAAATTAGTCTTATTAGGGGTAGGGCCGCTCAGCGCGGCGGCGCGTAGCCAGTACAATCCTGGGCACAATTGTATAAAAGCGAGTGTTCCCTTTGAATTCTCCCGCACGCAACACACCCGCGGACTCCACCCCCGTCAAGGCTGAACTCTGGAGCCGGATCTACAGCCGGGTGGGTTCCTACTGGAAGGGCTTGTTGCTGGCCGTCCTGCTGATGGCCGGCGCGGCCGCGACCCAACCGGTTCTGGCCGTCATTATGAAGCCCTTGCTGGACGGCGGCTTTTCCGGCAACAAACCCTATTATGTCTGGGCACTGCCGTTGGCGGTGGTGGGCCTGATCCTGCTGCGCGGCATCTGCAACTTCTTCAGCGACTACCTGCTGGCCTGGGTGGCCAACAACGTGCTGCTGGGCATGCGCCGCGACATGTTCGAGCGCCTGCTGGGCCTGCCCGACGCCGACTTCAAGCGCGGCGACACCGGGCGCCTGCTGAACCGCTTCACCATCGACGCGGGCAACGTCACCGGCTATGCCACCGATGTCATCACGGTGCTGGTGCGCGAAACGCTGGTGGTCATCGCGCTGATCTGCGTCCTGCTGTACATGTCGTGGGTGCTGACGCTGATCATCCTGATCATGTTGCCGGTGTCGGTGCTGATCTCGCGCTTTTTCATCAAGCGCCTGCGCCGCATCAACCGCGATACGGTCAACATGAACGCCGAACTGACCCGGGTGGTCGGTGAAGGCATCGACGGCCAGCGCGTCATCAAGCTGTTCGATGGCTATGAAGTCGAACGCGGTCGCTTCGATTTCGTCAGCCGCCGCCTGCGCCGATTTGCCATGCGCACCGCCACGGCGGACGCCGCGCTGACGCCCCTGACCCAGGTCTGCATTTCGATTTCGGTGGGCGCGGTCATTGCCGTGGCGCTCAGCCAGGCCAACAGCGGCTCGCTGACGGTGGGCAGTTTTGCGTCGTTCATGGCGGCGCTGGCGCAGATCTTCGACCCCATCAAGCGCCTGACCAACGTGGCCGCCCGCATGCAAAAAATGCTGGTGTCCGCCGAAAGCGTGTTCACGCTGATCGACCAGACGCCCGAGATCGACACCGGCACCAAGGAACTGCCCGAACCGGTGCGCGGCAAGGTGGAATTTCGCCATGTCAAACATCGCTTTCCCGATGCCGACCGCGATACGGTCCACGACATTTCCTTCGTGGTGGAACCGGGCCAGACGGTCGCGCTGGTGGGCCGTTCGGGCAGCGGCAAGACCACGCTGGTCAACATGCTGCCGCGCTTTGTGCTGGCCGACTCCGGGTCGATTTTGGTGGATGACACCCCCATCAACGAGCTGACGCTGCGCAGCCTGCGTTCGCATCTGTCGCTGGTCAGCCAGGATGTCGTGCTGTTTGACGACACCATCGCGGCCAACGTCGGTTACGGCGCGCTGGGCAAGTCCAGCGAGCAAAAAGTGCGCGACGCCCTGGCGGCCGCCAACCTGCTGGAATTCGTGGAAGGGCTGCCGCAGGGCATCAACACGCAGGTCGGCGAGAATGCCGCCCGCCTGTCCGGAGGCCAGCGCCAACGCCTGGCCATTGCGCGTGCGCTGATCAAGAACGCGCCCATTTTGATCCTGGACGAAGCCACCTCGGCGCTGGACAACGAATCCGAACGCCAGGTGCAGGCCTCGCTGGAACGCCTGATGAAGGGCCGCACCACGCTGGTCATTGCGCATCGGCTGTCCACGGTTCAGAACGCCGACCGAATCATCGTGCTGGATGCCGGAAAAATTGTCGAAGAGGGTCCCCACGCCGAGCTGCTGGCCGCCAATGGCCTGTACGCGTCGCTGTACAAGATGCAATTTCGCGACGACTGAACGCGACCCTTATCGGCCCGAGCCGCCGCGCAACCAGCGCGGCGGTTTTTTTTGTGCCGCCCGGGGCACGGCGTGGGCGCTTCTTGGCGCCGCCCCGTCCACCGCCCAAGCCCCGTAGTTTCTGATTGCCAATCCGACGGATAGCCGGAAAATGGCGCAAGCCCCTCTGCTGTGGCCGGGCCCTGCCTTGCATGGCGGGCCCATCGTATAACCAGGAGCGCCTTATGGCTTCGCCTATCGAAGGCAATCAACTTGTGAACGTCGTCGTCCTGCTGGGCGCGGCGGTCGTCGCCGTACCGATCTTCAAGCGCCTGGGGCTGGGTTCCGTGTTGGGCTACCTGGCGGCCGGCTTGGCAATCGGTCCCTTCGGCATCGGTTTCTTTTCCGACCCCAAGTCCATCCTGCACGTGGCGGAACTGGGCGTTGTCATGTTCCTGTTCATCATCGGGCTGGAAATGCAGCCTTCGCGCCTGTGGAAGCTGCGGGGTGAAATCTTCGGGCTGGGCGTGGCCCAGGTCCTGGCCTGCGGCGGGCTGCTGACGGTGGTGGGCTTGCTGGCGGGCCTGTCGGGCGCGGCCGCCTTCATGGCCGCGATGGGGTTCGTGCTGTCGTCCACGGCAATCGTGATGCAGATCTTGGGCGAGCGCGACGAAAGCACCAGCGCGCAGGGCCAGCGCATCGTCTCCATTTTGCTGCTGGAGGATCTGGCCATCGTGCCCCTGCTGGCCTTGGTGGCCTTGCTGGCGCCCAGCGGCGCGACAGCGGATCACGGCAACCCCTGGACGCAGACCGCGATAGCCCTGGGTTGCATCCTGGCGCTGCTGGCGGCCGGGCGCTGGTTGCTGAACCCGTTGTTCCGGCTGTTGGCCGCCGCCCACGCCCGCGAAGTCATGACCGCCGCGGCCCTGCTCGTCGTGCTGGGCGCCGCCTTGCTGATGGAACTTGGCGGCTTGTCGATGGCGATGGGCGCGTTCCTTGCCGGGGTTCTGTTGTCCGAATCCACGTTTCGACACCAGCTGGAGGCCGAAGTCGAACCCTTCCGGGGCATATTGCTGGGCCTCTTCTTTCTGGGCGTCGGCATGTCGCTGGACCTGTCGGCCGTGGTGCGCGAATGGCCGCTGATCCTGGCGGCTGTCGTCGCGTTCATGGTCGTGAAATCGCTGGGCGTCTACGTGGTGGCCCGCTTACTGCGCGCCTCGCACGCAGAGGCGGTGACGCGGGCGGCGTTGCTGGCGCAGGGTGGCGAATTCGCGTTCGTGCTTTATGGGGCGGCTGCGGCTGCCGGCATTTTCGACGCGCATACCGGTGCGGTGCTGACCGCAGTCGTCATTATTTCCATGGCTCTGACCCCATTATGTGTGCTGTCGTTGCGGTGGCTGCTGCCCGCGCCGGTTCCTTCGATGGACGGAGTGGATGTTGCGCAAGACCTGGACGGCTGCGCACTGATCGTGGGTTTTGGCCGTTTCGGCCAGATCGTCACCCAGGCGATGCTGGCGCGCGACCTGAAAGTGTCGATTCTGGATACGGACACCGACGCCATCCGCGCGGCAGCGAAGTGGGGCGTGAAGGTGTACTACGGCGACGGTACCCGCATCGACATGTTGCGTACGGCTGGCGCTGAAAACGCCTGCGCGATCCTGATTTGTATCGACAACCCGCAGGCCGTGAATCACATGGTCAAGCTGATCAAGTCCGAATTCCCCTTGGTGCGCGTGGTGGTCCGGGCGTATGACCGCATTCATTCCCTGGCCCTCGCCAAGGAAGGGGTCGACTACCAGGTGCGCGAAACGCTGGAATCGGCGCTGGTATTCGGCGAAGCCGCATTGCGCGCCATCGGGGTGCCGGCGGACGAGGCCGCCGAGGTGGTGCAGGACGTGCGCCGGCGCGATACCGAACGCTTCGACCTGGAAGTGGCGGGCGGCCTGTTCGCGGGCCGGTCGTTGCTGTACGGCAATATGACCGGGCCTGCCGACGGGCGAAACGACAAGCCGGACCGAGAAGCCGCCGAGGCGGCTACCAATCCCCTGGCGTAACGCTGTATATCGCCATCGTTGCACAACTTTTCGGTTCATTTCACGCGCGGCGGTGCCCGGCTGCGGTAGATTTATCAGCACTGACTCTTCACTTACGAAGAGCATTTGCCAGGGGGCTGCCATGCTGCATTCGGACCGGGGTTTTTTGACACCGCACGCTGTAGGGGTTGAGCTTGCCCGACGCCAGGCTTTGGCGTTGCAATGCGGATTTTCGGCTGACGCGATGCGTCGGCTGCTCACGCCAGGGGGCAGCGCTGCGCCTGCGTGGGCGATCAGCGCACACCGCGAGACGGACCGGGTCCGGGGCGCGGGCGCGTTTCCGTTCCGAATCGGCGCGGCGGCGGTTTCTTGACGGCTAAGGCCGGGCGTACGGCGCCCGGAGCGTTGCTCGGGTTTGCCGCCTTGCGCGCCGCGCCAGGCGGCGGCATTATCCTGCTGAATATCACAAGGACGTCAGCCACGACACCCGCACGCATCGCCAAGGAGCGCCGGTTTGAAGTCTCGCAGTTTTGTGCACCGCGCCTTGTACGCGTTGGCCGGACTGGTGGCCATCGGCATCTGCATGGCGGCAGTGGCGTTGCTGTGGATCGACCGTCAGGCCACCTGGGCTACCGCGCACAAGTCGGCACGTAACATCACCGGGGTGCTTGCCGCTGATATTGGCCGCACGCTTCAAATCTACGATTTATCCCTGCAAGGCGTCGTAGAACGGCTGGGCGAGCCCGGTATCAGGGACGTCAGCCGTCCTACGCTACAGCGCTTTCTGTTTGACCGGTCGTCCACCGCCGAATACCTGGGCGCCATCGTGGTGCTGGATCGCGACGGAAACATCCGTTATGACTCCACCTCGATTAATCCCCCGCCGTTGAATTTTGCCGACCGCGACTACTTTCGCGTGCACCGCGATGCGCACGATGTGGGCTTGTACGTCAGCCGCCCTTATATCAGCCGCCTGCGACAGGGCGATGAAAGCATCGCGATCAGCCGTCGCCTGGTGAACGCGGATGGCAGTTTCGCCGGAGTCGTTGCCGGTTCATTGCGGATGGCGTATTTCCGCGATCGATTCGCAGAGCTATCCATCGGCCACAACGACGCCATCACGATATTTCGCAACGACGGCGTGGTGCTGGTGCGTAATCCTTATTCCGTTGCGGACGTTGCGGGTAGCGGGGTCGGGCTGCTGGCATTCCAGCAATTCCTGATCCGGCGTGAAAGCACTTTCGTGGGCGACTGGGCGCCTGATGGCGTGAACCGTCTTTACACCTTCGACACCATCGACAAGACGCCGCTGGTGATCGACGTGGCGCTATCCGTGGACGACATCCTGGCGCGTTGGGAACGGCGCGCGGCGTTGATCGTGCCCGTTACCCTGGCATTGTTTTTCTCGGTGATGGCCCAGATTGTGTTGTTCCGTCGTGAAATGCGGTGGCGTCAGGCATTCGAACAGCAATTGCGAGAGCGCGCACAGACGGATGGCCTGACCGGCATCGCCAACCGGCGCACGTTTGACGAAACGCTTGAACGCGAGTGGGCATCGGCCCGCCGCAATGGCACGCCGATCTCGCTGCTTTTTCTGGATGCGGATCACTTCAAGCGCTACAACGATCGCTACGGCCATCAAGAGGGCGACGAGCTGTTGAAACGGCTGGCGCTGGCCCTCGAGAGTAAAGCCCGGCGGCCTCGCGACCTGGCGGCGCGCTATGGTGGCGAAGAGTTCGTGCTGCTGCTGCCCGATACCGATCGCGGCGACGCGACGGCCATTGCCGAATCCATACGGGGAGCGATTGCGGAATTTGGTATTCCGCATGAAGACAATGTGGGCGGCATCGTCACGGTCAGCATCGGTGTGGCAACTGCCAGACCTACCGATGCAGAGCCCGCATCGACGTTGCTTGAGGCCGCCGACGCCGCCGTGTATCGCGCAAAAAAAGCCGGGCGCAATCGAATCGCCTCGGCTTGATGGTCCCTGACTTATCGGCCCAGCATCAACGCCTGCATGCGGGTATGCGCCTGTTGCAGGTTCTTGGCCTGTTCATTCAGGTTTTGCAGCAGCTGGTTCAACTCGGTTTGCACCGCCGGGTCGTTCACCTTGACGATCGGACCGGAGATCTCGATCTGCGCTTTGTGCGCCTCGACGTAGTCGGCGATTTTCAAGCCGCTGTCGAAGGTGGCATTCAATTGCGGCAGCACGTCGCGGAACGTGTCGGCGGGCAGGCTCACGGTCTTTTCATAGGCCTTGTCGTAAACCGTCTTCAAGTCCGCCGGCTGTTTAAGTTGCGCGTGCGCCGCGTCCGCCTTGGTCTGCTGATCTTTCAGTGCAACGCCCATATCGCTCAAGGACTGTTGCGCGGCTTTCATATCCTCGCGGCGCGTCACGATATCGTTCAACGAACGCAGGGCGCCTTTTTGGATGATTCCCGACAACGGCTTTACGGACGCGTCCATGCCGGCGTTGAAATCGGTGATCACGGCGTAATGGGCAGCGTAGTCGCCGAACGACTTCTGTTCCTCATCCGTCAGCTTGGGCACGCGCACGCCGGGCTTGTCCACGATGCGAGTTTGCAGGTACTGAATGAACGCGGCACGCTGCTCGGGCTCCTTGTCGCCGCAAGCGGCCAGCACCAGCGGCAGTGCCGCAACCAGCAGCAAGAACGGACGGAATAGGGACTTCATTGAATAACCTCCGAAAGCATGAAAAAGGGCGCTTGGCAGGGTAAACCCTGTCAAAGCGCCCGCGAGCTTATCGGCTGAAGCTACCCGCCGCCATCCGTTTCAAACTTCATTTCAATCGAATCGTTACGTCACATAATTTGCGAAGATTGATGTGAAAGTCAGATGGGTTTTTGCTATACGCGCGTGTCAGGCGAGATTAAACGAGAATGATGTCGTATTTTTCCTGCGTATAGGTGCTCTCGACTTCCAGGGATACCCGTTTGCCGACGAAATCGCCGAGCATCGCCAGATGCTGGCTTTCTTCTTCCAAAAACAAATCCACGACGTCTTGCGACGCCAAGATCCGAAACTCCTTGGGATTGAACTGCCGGGCCTCGCGCAGGATTTCACGCAGAATCTCGTAGCAGACGGTACGCGGCGTGCGGACATTGCCGCGCGATTCGCACATGGGGCAGGGCTCGCAAAGCTGATGCGCGAGCGAATCCCGCGTGCGCTTTCGCGTCATTTCCACCAGCCCCAGTTGCGTGAAGCCATTAACCGTCATGCGCGTGCGGTCGCGCGACAAGGCTTTTTTGAGTTCGGCCAGCACCGTGTCGCGGTGTTCCTGCTCTTCCATGTCGATGAAGTCCAGGATGACAATGCCGCCCAGGTTACGCAGCCGCAGTTGGCGCGCGATTGCCTGGGCCGCCTCCAGGTTGGTCTTGAATATGGTGTCGTCAAAGTTGCGGCCGCCTACGAACCCGCCGGTATTCACGTCCACCGTCGTCAGTGCTTCGGTCTGGTCGATGATCAAATACCCGCCCGATTTCAGATCCACCCTGCGAGACAGCGCACGCGTGATCTCGTCGTCGACGTTGGCGGTATCGAACAAGGGGCGGTCGCCGCTGTAATGTTGAATGCGGTCGACAACCGACGGGGTGTAGACCCGTGCCCATTCCAGCATCGCCGCGCTGGTCGTGCGCGAATCCACCAGAATGGCGCCAATCGTCGGCCCCACCATGTCTCGCAATACGCGTTGCGCCAGCGTCAGGTCTTGATGCAAAAGCGCGGGGGCGGGCTGGGTTCTAGCGGCAGCCTGGACGCTGCTCCAGAGCTTGCGCAAATATTCCAGGTCGGCGGTTAGTTCTTCATCATTAGCGCCTTCGGCCTGCGTCCGCACGATAAAGCCGCCTTTCTCATCCGCCGGCATCAGCGCCTGCAACCGCTCACGCAGCTGAATGCGCTCGGATTCGGCATCGATCTTCTGCGAAATCCCGATATGGGGATCATGGGGCAGATAAACCAGCATCCGTCCCGCCATGCTGATCTGGGTCGACAGACGCGCGCCCTTGGTCCCCAGCGGGTCCTTGACCACCTGAACCATGATGGTCTGTCCCTCAAAGAGCAGCTTTTCGATGGGCGTGGGCGTCAAACCCTGGCTACGTTCGCCGCGGTTCTCACGTAGGTCGGCAATATGAATAAAGGCGGCGCGCTCCAGGCCAATATCGATAAACGCGCTTTGCATGCCCGGCAACACACGAACCACACGCCCAAGGTAGATATTGCCGACATGGCCACGCTGGATGCTGCGTTCCACATGCAGTTCCTGCACTGACCCTTGTTCCACCAGCGCAACGCGGGTTTCAAACGGGGTCACATTGATCAGAATATCTTCGCGCTGGGCGATGGCGGGGGGCATAGCGTGCTCGTCTCCAAGTAGGTGCGGCGTACAGCGAATAGTAAACGTACCCTACGCCTAGGCAAGCCCGGGCGCCAACTATCTATATAGAGGGCGGCATCACCGGTTGCGATGCCCACTTCATGCGTATTTAGATTTACACAACTTTCTTGCCAGCCCGGGCGGCCCGCCCAAAAACCTGTGCTATAGTCTCGCTCCTTCGCAGTTCAGACATTTTTGAACCGCGAAGCCAAGCAGTACGACGGGCTCCGGCCTGCCGCCAAGTAGCCAGCGATGGCAGTCAGGTGGGATTGCAAGGAATGGTGCAAATCAGGCAAAAGCCAGTTGCACAATCTGCAAAAATCGTGCTATAGTCTTGGGCTTGGCTGGTGATGACGAGTAAGGGTTTACCCGGATCGAAATCGCAAGCCACCTGAGTAGTAACCGACGTATGGTTCCAGAGTCGCCCTAGCGAAAGCCGGTGGCGGGGTTGCAAGATAGGATGCAAATTAGGCAAGAGCCAGTTGCATAATCTGCAAAAGTCGTGTTATAGTTTCAGGCTTGGCAGTTGCCGAAAACTTAGGGTTTACCCGAATGGGTGGTTCTGATGTTTCGATAGCTGCTAAAGAGAGCAGACCTGAAGAGGTCGCAGGCAAGAAAGCGGTGGCGCGAAAGCGAACGAAGCTGACTTGACAAGCGATAAAAACTTCTTCATAATCTCGCCTCTCTGCTGCTGAAAACAGCAAGCGACGCAAGGCGGAAGCCGCGCAGCGCTGGCAGGATCAGCAGGTAGCAGTAAGTAGTTTGTAGTACCGAATTTGCAGTACCGCTCTTTAACAATTAAACAACCGATAAGTGTGGGCGCTTGATGCGATGCACTGTGATTTAAGTCTGGGGTTAAACCTTGGCTTGCTTCACAAGCACAATGAAATCAAGTGCTCACTAGAAGTGAAGTACCTTAGACGTCAAGTTTAAGAACATACCTCACTTCCTTTGAGTAGCGACGTATGACCTGGTTCGGATTTATTCGGACCAAGAATACGAAACAAATACAGAGATTAAACTGAAGAGTTTGATCCTGGCTCAGATTGAACGCTAGCGGGATGCCTTACACATGCAAGTCGAACGGCAGCACGGACTTCGGTCTGGTGGCGAGTGGCGAACGGGTGAGTAATGTATCGGAACGTGCCTAGTAGCGGGGGATAACTACGCGAAAGCGTAGCTAATACCGCATACGCCCTACGGGGGAAAGCAGGGGATCGCAAGACCTTGCACTATTAGAGCGGCCGATATCGGATTAGCTAGTTGGTGGGGTAACGGCTCACCAAGGCGACGATCCGTAGCTGGTTTGAGAGGACGACCAGCCACACTGGGACTGAGACACGGCCCAGACTCCTACGGGAGGCAGCAGTGGGGAATTTTGGACAATGGGGGAAACCCTGATCCAGCCATCCCGCGTGTGCGATGAAGGCCTTCGGGTTGTAAAGCACTTTTGGCAGGAAAGAAACGTCATGGGCTAATACCCCGTGAAACTGACGGTACCTGCAGAATAAGCACCGGCTAACTACGTGCCAGCAGCCGCGGTAATACGTAGGGTGCAAGCGTTAATCGGAATTACTGGGCGTAAAGCGTGCGCAGGCGGTTCGGAAAGAAAGATGTGAAATCCCAGAGCTTAACTTTGGAACTGCATTTTTAACTACCGAGCTAGAGTGTGTCAGAGGGAGGTGGAATTCCGCGTGTAGCAGTGAAATGCGTAGATATGCGGAGGAACACCGATGGCGAAGGCAGCCTCCTGGGATAACACTGACGCTCATGCACGAAAGCGTGGGGAGCAAACAGGATTAGATACCCTGGTAGTCCACGCCCTAAACGATGTCAACTAGCTGTTGGGGCCTTCGGGCCTTGGTAGCGCAGCTAACGCGTGAAGTTGACCGCCTGGGGAGTACGGTCGCAAGATTAAAACTCAAAGGAATTGACGGGGACCCGCACAAGCGGTGGATGATGTGGATTAATTCGATGCAACGCGAAAAACCTTACCTACCCTTGACATGTCTGGAATTCCGAAGAGATTTGGAAGTGCTCGCAAGAGAACCGGAACACAGGTGCTGCATGGCTGTCGTCAGCTCGTGTCGTGAGATGTTGGGTTAAGTCCCGCAACGAGCGCAACCCTTGTCATTAGTTGCTACGAAAGGGCACTCTAATGAGACTGCCGGTGACAAACCGGAGGAAGGTGGGGATGACGTCAAGTCCTCATGGCCCTTATGGGTAGGGCTTCACACGTCATACAATGGTCGGGACAGAGGGTCGCCAACCCGCGAGGGGGAGCCAATCCCAGAAACCCGATCGTAGTCCGGATCGCAGTCTGCAACTCGACTGCGTGAAGTCGGAATCGCTAGTAATCGCGGATCAGCATGTCGCGGTGAATACGTTCCCGGGTCTTGTACACACCGCCCGTCACACCATGGGAGTGGGTTTTACCAGAAGTAGTTAGCCTAACCGTAAGGGGGGCGATTACCACGGTAGGATTCATGACTGGGGTGAAGTCGTAACAAGGTAGCCGTATCGGAAGGTGCGGCTGGATCACCTCCTTTCAGAGCTTAAGTGCTCGTGTTAAGCGTCCACTCTTATCGGTTGTTTGATATAGCTGGGATCAGTTGTAGGCTTGGGTCGAGGGAATCTTCCCTGGGTCTTCAGCTACCTGACTACTGATCCGAGAAGGTTTTGGGTCTGTAGCTCAGTTGGTTAGAGCACCGTCTTGATAAGGCGGGGGTCGTTGGTTCGAATCCAACCAGACCCACCAAGTATTCTGCCATGCAGGATATGGGGGTGTAGCTCAGCTGGGAGAGCGCCTGCTTTGCAAGCAGGATGTCATCGGTTCGATCCCGTTCACCTCCACCATTGATTCTCATAATCGCCCCGGTGGTGATGTAGAGGCTAACTCATAGCGCTGTTGTCAGCGTTATGAGTTAGGTTTTACCTAACAGCTATATTCGTTCTTTAACAATCTGGAAGAAGCACAACGAAATGTACTTATTAAGTACTCGGCGCAAGTCGAAGAAAATAAGTACGGGTTGTGATTGCATTATTTTGTTCCAAGTTCTCAAGACTGGGGTGAATAACCTCAGACTGCTTTGAAACTTATGAACGGCACAAACGCTAATACTCAGGTCCTATAGCCTACAGCGTTATAGGATCAAGCGACTAAGTGCATATGGTGGATGCCTTGGCGATCACAGGCGATGAAGGACGTAGTAGCCTGCGAAAAGCTACGGGGAGCTGGCAAACAAGCTTTGATCCGTAGATGTCCGAATGGGGAAACCCACTGCAGCAATGCAGTATCCCTAGCTGAATACATAGGCTAGTGGAAGCGAACCGGGTGAACTGAAACATCTCAGTAGCTCGAGGAAAAGAAATCAACCGAGATTCCGAAAGTAGTGGCGAGCGAAATCGGAAGAGCCTTTACGTTTTAGCATGCAAGATAGTCGAACGGAATGGAAAGTCCGGCCGTAGCAGGTGATAGCCCTGTAGATGAAATCTTGTGTGTGGAACTAAGCGTAAGACAAGTAGGGCGGGACACGTGAAATCCTGTTTGAAGATGGGGGGACCATCCTCCAAGGCTAAATACTCGTGATCGACCGATAGTGAACCAGTACCGTGAGGGAAAGGCGAAAAGAACCCCGGAAGGGGAGTGAAATAGATCCTGAAACCGTATGCATACAAACAGTAGGAGCCTCCTTGTGGGGTGACTGCGTACCTTTTGTATAATGGGTCAGCGACTTACATTCAGTGGCAAGGTTAACCGAATAGGGAAGCCGTAGCGAAAGCGAGTCCGAATAGGGCGATTCAGTCGCTGGGTGTAGACCCGAAACCAGATGATCTATCCATGGCCAGGTTGAAGGCACGGTAACACGTGCTGGAGGACCGAACCCACTAATGTTGAAAAATTAGGGGATGAGCTGTGGATAGGGGTGAAAGGCTAAACAAATCTGGAAATAGCTGGTTCTCTCCGAAAACTATTTAGGTAGTGCCTCAAGTATTACTGCGGGGGGTAGAGCACTGTTATAGCTAGGGGGTCATGGCGACTTACCAAACTATGGCAAACTCCGAATACCCGCAAGTACAGCTTGGGAGACAGAGCACCGGGTGCTAACGTCCGGACTCAAGAGGGAAACAACCCAGACCGCCAGCTAAGGTCCCGAATTATCGCTAAGTGGGAAACGAAGTGGGAAGGCATAGACAGTCAGGAGGTTGGCTTAGAAGCAGCCATCCTTTAAAGAAAGCGTAATAGCTCACTGATCGAGTCGTCCTGCGCGGAAGATGTAACGGGGCTAAGCGATAAACCGAAGCTGCGGGTGTGCACTTTTAGTGCACGCGGTAGGAGAGCGTTCTGTAAGCCTGCGAAGGTGGCTTGTAAAGGCTGCTGGAGGTATCAGAAGTGCGAATGCTGACATGAGTAGCGATAAAGGGGGTGAAAAGCCCCCTCGCCGTAAGTCCAAGGTTTCCTGCGCAACGTTCATCGGCGCAGGGTGAGTCGGCCCCTAAGGCGAGGCAGAGATGCGTAGCTGATGGGAAACTGGTTAATATTCCAGTACCGTCGTACAGTGCGATGGGGGGACGGATCGCGGAAGATCATCAGGGTGTTGGATGTCCCTGTTGCTGTATCGAAGATGGCGCTTAGGCAAATCCGGGCGCGTAAATCAAGGGTATGGCACGAGCGAGCATTGCTTGCGAAGTGATTGGAAGTGGTTCCAAGAAAAGCCTCTAAGCTTCAGCTGTACGAGACCGTACCGCAAACCGACACAGGTGGACGGGATGAATATTCCAAGGCGCTTGAGAGAACTCAGGAGAAGGAACTCGGCAAATTGATACCGTAACTTCGGGAGAAGGTATACCCCGGTAGTGTGAAGCGCCTGCGCGCTTAGCATGATGGGGTCGCAGAGAATCGGTGGCTGCGACTGTTTATTAAAAACACAGCACTCTGCAAAGACGAAAGTCGACGTATAGGGTGTGACGCCTGCCCGGTGCCGGAAGGTTAAGTGATGGGGTGCAAGCTCTTGATCGAAGCCCCGGTAAACGGCGGCCGTAACTATAACGGTCCTAAGGTAGCGAAATTCCTTGTCGGGTAAGTTCCGACCTGCACGAATGGCGTAACGATGGCCACACTGTCTCCTCCTGAGACTCAGCGAAGTTGAAGTGTTTGTGATGATGCAATCTACCCGCGGCTAGACGGAAAGACCCCATGAACCTTTACTGTAGCTTTGCATTGATCTGTGAACCGGCCTGTGTAGGATAGGTGGGAGGCTTTGAAGCGTGGTCGCTAGATCACGTGGAGCCATCCTTGAAATACCACCCTGGTTTGTTTGCGGTTCTAACCTTGGTCCGTTATCCGGATCGGGGACAGTGCATGGTGGGCAGTTTGACTGGGGCGGTCTCCTCCCAAAGTGTAACGGAGGAGTTCGAAGGTACGCTAGGTACGGTCGGAAATCGTGCTGATAGTGCAATGGCATAAGCGTGCTTGACTGTGAGACTGACAAGTCGAACAGGTGCGAAAGCAGGACATAGTGATCCGGTGGTTCTGAATGGAAGGGCCATCGCTCAACGGATAAAAGGTACTCTGGGGATAACAGGCTGATACCGCCCAAGAGTTCATATCGACGGCGGTGTTTGGCACCTCGATGTCGGCTCATCTCATCCTGGGGCTGTAGCCGGTCCCAAGGGTATGGCTGTTCGCCATTTAAAGAGGTACGTGAGCTGGGTTTAAAACGTCGTGAGACAGTTTGGTCCCTATCTGCCGTGGGCGTTGGATACTTGACGGAGCCTGCTCCTAGTACGAGAGGACCGGAGTGGACGTACCTCTGGTGTACCGGTTGTCATGCCAATGGCATTGCCGGGTAGCTAAGTACGGAAGAGATAACCGCTGAAGGCATCTAAGCGGGAAACTCGTCTGAAGATTAGGTATCCCGGGGACTTGATCCCCCTAAAGAGTCGTTCGAGACCAGGACGTTGATAGGTCGGGTGTGGAAGCGCAGTAATGCGTTAAGCTAACCGATACTAATTGCTCGTGAGGCTTGATCCTATAACACTGATGGTTATTGACCTGGTGATATAGCGTTCCAAGTGTCGTTCAATACAAAATCTGGCTGCACCGTCAGCAGCCAGCCAACACCAATTACGACCCCCCTGTGCATGATCATCGAGCTAGCCTCTGATCATCCACACGTTGTGTTTCTTCCAAGATTGGAGCCGTTGCGTTAACCCGCAACCGCTCAACCAGTTACGCCTGACGACCATAGCAAGGTGGTACCACTCCTTCCCATCCCGAACAGGACAGTGAAACGCCTTCGCGCCGATGATAGTGGACGGACGTCTGTGAAAGTAGGTCATCGTCAGGCTTTTATTGCGCAAAACCCCACAGGTGATCCTGTGGGGTTTTGTTTTTTTGTTTTTCGGTTTTTGGTTTAAGTTTTAGTTTGAGAATTCATGAGAAAAGCCCCGCTGCTTGCAGCGGGGCTTTTCTGTTTATCGCCGCTAGTTGGACCACAAGTTTGATTACGACGCGGACAAGTACTGCTGACGGTCTATGCCATGACGCTGAAGTTTGTCGTAGAACGTCTTGCGCGGAATACCTAGCGATTCAAGCGTGGCTTTGATGTCGCCTTGATGGATTTGAAGCGCATCGCGTATCAGCTGAGCTTCAAATTGCTCCATACGCTCGGGCAGGGTTTGCTTATTGTCGGGCGCTGGTACGGGGCTGGATTTCACTGTGTCCGGGACGCCCAGGACCAGGCGTTCCGCGAAGTGGGCAAGCTCGCGCACGTTGCCGGGCCACGCGTGTGTCATCACATGCTGGGTGATTGAGCTTGGTATGTCCGGGATGTCTCGCTGGAAGCGGCGTGACGCGTGACCAAGGTAATGCGCGAACAGCAGAGGAATGTCCTCACGGCGCTCGCGCAGGGGCGGAATGCGGATGGTGACGACGTTCAGCCGGTAGAAAAGGTCTTCCCGGAATTTGCCGCGTATGGAGGGATCGCCCAAGTCTTCCTTGGTGGCTGCCACCACACGCAGGTCCAGGTTGCGAACCTCATTGCTGCCCAGCGGGGTGATCTGGCGTGATTCGAGCACGCGCAGCAGCTTCACCTGTACTGCCAACGGCATGCTTTCGATCTCGTCCAGGAAAAGAGTCCCGCCGCTGGCGTGTTCGATGCGCCCAATGCGTTTCTTCTGCGCGCCAGTGAAGGCGCCGGCTTCGTGACCGAATAACTCGCTTTCTATGACGCTTTCCGGCAATGCGCCGCAATTGATCGCAACCAGCGAACGATGACGGCGCCGGCTCAAGCGGTGAAGCGCAGTCGCGACGACTTCTTTGCCGGTGCCCGTCTCTCCCTCTACCAGTACGTCGACATTTGCGTCGGCGATGTGGCGCAGCGTTTCCTTGATACGTTGCATCGCCGGCGTCGAGCCTATAAACGGGACCTCGTCTGCCTCGACGGCAAACGCCGCCTCCCGCAGGCGTCGATTCTCCAGCACCAGGCGACGTTTTTCCGAAGCGTGAAGGATGGCGGTCGTCAGCCGGTCAGGCGCATACGGCTTGGCCAAAAAGTCATAGGCGCCATCGCGCATGCACTGCACCGCCGTAGCGATATCGCCATGGCCAGTGATCAAGATGACGGGAAGCTCCGGATCGATGTCGCGCAAGCGACGGAATAATTGCAGCCCGTCGATGTCGGGCATGCGGATGTCGGTGACCACCACGCCATCAAACCCGCGATGCAGCGTCGGAAGTGCCGAGCGCGCCGAGTTGTGCGCGTCTACCGTCATGCCATGCAACTTCAATGTCTGAACGTTGGCGTGGCGCAAGTCTTCATCGTCGTCGATGAAGACGACATGCGGCGGGCCGGGCTGACCGTCGTCAAGCGGCGCGACCGCGTAGGGGGAGGTGTCGGAAGGATGGTTCATGGCGAAATGGCTGGCCGGTAATGCGCGGTGGGCGCCTTGCGTAATGTGAGTATGAAAGTGGCGCCGCCCAAGGCGCCGGGCAGAGGCGGAAACGCGGGGTCGTTCGGGTCCACGGCCAACAAGTCGCCGCCGAATTCGGCGACGATGTCGCGGCATATCACCAGCCCCAGTCCCAAGCCTTCCGCTTTTGTCGTGTAGAAGGGCGTGAAAAGGCGTGTGCGCGTGCCGGCGGCAAGGCCGGGGCCGTTGTCGCTGACCGAGAGTCGCACTGTTTCGCCCAGGTCTTGCAGCGCGACGAGCACGCGGCCGTCGGCAACGCCTTCCAGCGCTTCCATTGCGTTCTGCAGCAAATTCACCAACACCTGTTCGAGGCGAATGCGGTCGGCACGGACCAGCACATCCTGGTCGTCGGGCGGCCGTACCAGGGTGACCCCTTGCCTGCGTGTACGCGGCCCGATCAGCAGCAGTGCGCCTTCCATGGCGTCCTTCAGGCTTGTCGGCCCCACTGAGGTGCCCGCCTTGCGCGAGAATGCGCGGAGTTCGCCGGTGATGTGGCCGATGCGTTCTGTCAACGCGGCGATGGTGCCCAGGTTTTCATTGACGGCAGCCATGTCGTCGCGGCGCACGAATTCGGTGGCGTTGTCGGCGTAGGCGCGGATTGCCGCAACGGGCTGATTGATCTCGTGCGCCACCCCCGCCGCCACCTGGCCGAGCAGCGCCAGCTTACTGGCCTGGACCAGCTCGTCCTGCATGGTGTGCAAGCGGGCTTCGGCCCGCTGCCGCTCGTCCATCTCGTCCATTAACTGCTCATTGAGTTCGCTAAGCTGCGCGGTACGTTCGCCGACCAGTGCAGCCAGCTGAGCCTGCGTGGCCGCTTGCTGCTGGGCTTGCTCGCGATTGCGCTGGCGCCGGTAAAGCACGATGCCCAGCGCCGCGGCCAAGAGGCTTAGCGCAAGCAGTGCCGCCATTTGGGCGTTGGCGGTGGCCTGGTTCATGGCGGCCTGGACTGGCGACAAAAGGTGCAGCGTCCAACCCGGAGACTCGGTGATCGGCAGCGTTGTGTGCAGCAGCGGAGCGCCTTTTGGAATCTGCGGCAAGGCGTCGTCAGTGTGTACCAACTGACCATTGCCCACGGACGACAGCGGTGGCGTCAGCGGCAAGGTTTGAAAGCGGGCATCACCGAACTGGAGACTGGTGCGCAACGTCTGTGCCAAATCGGGAGACAGGGGCGCTAACACGTCGAACCGCCAATCCGACACGCTGCCCAGCAGCACCACGCCATGTTCGTCCGTGACGAAGATGGGCGCGATGGATTGGCGCCAGTCGGATTCCAGGTCGCGAAAGTCCACCTTCAAGACGATCACACCCAACATGGCGCCTTGCGCGTCGTCCACCCGACGGGACAGGTACAGCCCGGCTTCGTGGCTGATCGTTCCCAACGCGAAATGTTCTGCCGAGCCTCGGGCAACCGCGCCTTGAAAGTACGGCCGAAACTGATAATCCACTCCGACAAACGTGGCGGGTTCTCGCCAATTGCTGGCTGCAATTGCCAAGCCCGTCTTGTCCAGCAGGTAGATCGCCGACGCGCCGACGCCACGCGTCAGTGTGTCGAGCTTGTCATCCAGCGATTCCACCTGAGCGGCCGAGGCGCCTTGCAGCACCGCGCGCACGTCCACGTCCCGGGTCAAGACAAAGGGCAGCGCGCGGAATTTGTCGAGGTTGTTGCGCAGCAAGGCCGCGTTGATCTGCCCCGCGCTACGCGCTTGAAGCGTGGCGCTTTTGATCGCGTTCTCGCGCGCCCACTCGGTGGCCGCCTGCAACACCCCGGCCACCACGCCGATGACGACCAGCATGGCAAGCACGCGCGCGCGCCAAGGCCGGGGCGCTGGGCGGGTGGGGGACCAGGCCAAGTTTGAATGCGCGGAACCGGCAGAGGGTGCGGGGCGAGCGGCGCGAGAGGAAGGAGCTTTGGACATGATGTGCGGGTTTCCGCACATTCTAACTTGATTCTGTGTGGTTATCCGCCATTTGGTTCGCCCAATACGAAACGAAAATCGGATAAATCCTTTAACTATCAATGGCTTGCCGTCCATGTATAGCCCGCCCACGACCTGGCACGGGTCTTGCGTATGTAGCCATAAGCCGAGCCGCTTTCCGCGCGCCCGGTGAAATCGGCGTGCGGCCACTGCGCATTGCCATAAAACAGAAAACGCCCCGTCGCCCGTTGCGGCAAGGGGCATTGGTGGGGACAAATCCCGATGATCGAAATAGATCAAGGCGCGCCTGCGCGCAAGCTCAAGTTCTATCAAATCCTGTACGTGCAGGTAATTTTCGCCATCGTGATCGGGGTGCTGCTGGGCGCGTTCAAGCCTGAACTCGGCCAACAGATGCAGCCCCTGGGCGACGCCTTCATCAAGCTGGTCAAGATGATCATCGCACCGGTCATCTTCCTGACCGTGGCCTCGGGCATCGCGGCGATGAGCGACCTGAAGAAGGTCGGACGCGTGGCCGGCAAGGCCATGCTGTACTTTCTGATTTTCTCGACGCTTGCGCTGATCATCGGCATGGTGGTCAGCCATATCGTCCAGCCGGGCGCGGGCATGCATATCGACCCCAGCACCCTGGACCAGAAGGCCGTGGCGAATTTCGTGGCCAAGGCCCATGATTCGACCATCACCGGCTTCCTGATGAACATCATCCCGACGACGATCTTCAGCCCATTCGTGGGCGGGGACATTCTTCAGGTGTTGTTCGTGGCGGTGCTGTTCGGCATTTCGCTGGCCATGGTGGGCGAGCGCGGCAAGCCGATCCTGAACTTCATGACCGCATTGGCCCAGCCGATTTTCAAGCTGGTCGCCATTTTGATGAAGGCCGCGCCCATCGGTGCATTCGGCGCGATGGCGTTCACCATCGGAAAGTACGGCATCAAGTCGGTCGTGAACCTGGCCATGCTGGTCGGCACGTTCTACGCGACCTCGGTCCTGTTCGTCGTCGTGGTGCTGGGCCTGGTTGCCCGCTACAACGGCTTTTCGATTCTGAAGCTGGTGCGCTACATCCGCGAAGAACTGCTGTTGGTGCTGGGCACGAGTTCATCGGAAGCCGCGCTGCCCACGCTGATGCAGAAGATGGAACGCGCCGGCTGTTCCAAGTCGGTGGTCGGGCTGGTAGTGCCCACGGGATACTCGTTCAATCTGGACGGCACCAACATCTACATGACGATGGCCGCGCTGTTCATCGCCCAGGCCTGCGACATTCCGCTGTCATTGGGCGACCAGATCTTGCTGCTGGCGGTTGCCATGCTCAGCTCCAAAGGGGCGGCGGGCGTGACCGGCGCCGGCTTCATTACCTTGGCTGCCACCTTGTCGGTGGTGCCGTCGGTGCCGATCGCCGGGATGACGCTGATCCTGGGCGTGGACCGCTTCATGTCCGAATGCCGCGCATTGACCAACCTGGTGGGTAACGCTACCGCCGCCGTCGTGGTGGCCCGCTGGGAGGGCGAGCTGGATCAAGAGCAATTGCACGCCGCGTTGGACGGCCAGCCTATGGCCGGTGGACCGGCCGGCGACATGCCTGCGCCGGAAACGCATGCGGCGATCAGCCACACGGCCTGAGGCCTGAGGCCTTAGCTAAAGCACGTCTCGCTATGAAAAATCCCCCGCGTCGGTTGCGACATGCGGGGGATTTTTTTAGGCGCTGCGGGACGGGCCTAGCCAATCGACAATGCGATGCCGGTTCAGGGCACGTGAATGCCCGCTGTTCGCAGCAGGTTTGCCGTTTCGAATAGTGGCAAACCCATCACACCCGTATAGCTGCCGGAGATGTGCGAGATAAAGGCGCCGGCCAGCCCCTGAATGCCGTACGCGCCCGCCTTGCCGTAGGGCTCGCCGCTGTCGCAGTAGCGGCCGATTTCGTCGTCGCCCAGTTCGCGCATCTGAACCTGGGTGATGGACACGGCTTCAAGCAACTGCCCGCCCGCGCATACCGCCACCGCCGTGTGCACCTCGTGTACCGAACCGGACAAGGCACGCAGAATCCGGAAGGCGTCTTCACGATCGGCGGGCTTGCCCAGCACGGCGCCATTCAGAATGACAGTGGTGTCGGCGGCCAGTAGCGGCAGTTCGGGCAGTGCGTGGTCGTGCATCCAGTCGCGGCCGCGCAGCGCCTTGTCACGGGCGGTGCGCTGGACGTAGTCGGCGGCGCTTTCACCTTCGTGTTGGGGTTCGTCTTCGCCCGGGGGGGCAGGCACAAGCAAGACTTTGTGCGCAAGACCGATCTGCGTTAGCAGTTCGCGCCGCCTGGGGCTGGCCGATGCCAGGTAAAGGCGGGCGGGGGAAGCGTCGGTGTCGGCGGTGTGAGACATGCGTGAACGCGTAAAAAATGGGGCGCTGCCCGGCCGGCGGTCAGGCGCGGTGGTAGGGGTGATTGGTCATGATGGCCCAGGCGCGATAGAGCTGTTCGGCCAACACCACGCGGACCATCGGATGGGGCAAGGTCAACGACGACAAGCGTAGCTGACCGCTGCACGAGGCCTTCAGGTCGGCGTCCAGGCCATCGGGCCCGCCGACGAGGAAGGCGACGTCCTGGCCACCGGCTCGCCATTGTTCCAGCTTTTGCGACAGGGCCATCGTGGTCAGATCGCGGCCGCGCTCGTCCAGGGCCAGGCGTAGCGCGCCTGGCGGCAGCGCGGCTTCGATGCGTTTGGCTTCGGCAGCCATCATCTGGGCGGGCGTTTTGCCGGTGGTGCGCGGTTCGGGTTTGATCTCGCGCAGTTCCAGCGCGCAATCGGCGGGCAGGCGCTTGGCGTAGTCGGCCCAGGCCGTCTCGACCCAATCCGGCATACGCGTTCCCACCGCCGCAACAATCAATTTCACGGCTGGAACTCAGGCTTCGGCGTCGTCGTAGCCGCTGTCGGTGGGGTTCGGCGCTACGCGGGTCGACTCCGGCAGCAGCTTCACTCGGACCGGCTTGCCACCCCAGATTTCTTCCAGGTTGTAGTACTGGCGAATCGCGGGCTGCATGATGTGCACGACCATGTCGCCCAGGTCGACGACGACCCATTCACCGGTGTCTTCACCTTCGATGGTGATGCCGGTCAGTTCAAGTGCGCGGCCACGGTCGGCCACGCTTGAAGCCAGGGCCCGGGTTTGGCGGTTGGAGGTGGCGCTGGCAATCACGACGCGATCGAACAAGCTTGTCAGATGCGTGGTGTTGTAGACCTTGATGTCTTGCGCCTTGACGTCTTCGAGGGCATCGATGACGGCGCGTTGGAGTTTCGTTATATCCATAGCTGCAAATATAACCCGCGGACGGACGGCGGATGCCGGCTCCGTGGCGTTTTCAGCGCCCGGCGGGTGTGGGTTTATCGGTAAAGTTGGTGCGCCGCAATATAGGCGGCGACCGAAGGGGCCAGCAGGCCGTCCGTGGACTCGCCCGCGGCCAGCCGGCGGCGGATGTCGGATGCGGACACCGCCATCGGGGCAAAGGGCAGTTCTTCCAGGCAGTGGCCTTGTTCTTGCAGCCAGGCGATCAGTTCCGCCGGCGGCGTCAACGCCGTGCCGGGGCGGGTGGCCACGGCCAGGTCCACCAGGCTGGCAATGTCGCGCCAGCTGCGCCAAGTGCAGAAATTGGCGAGCTGGTCGGCACCCAGCAGCCAGACATAGCGCGCGCCCGAGGGCAGGGCGCGCAATGTGTCGATCGTGTAAGTGGGGCCGCTGCGTTCGATTTCGATTGGGTTGACGACCAGCCCGTTATGGCCGGCAATGGCCAGTTCAAGCATGTCGCGGCGTTGTTCGCCGGTGGCATGCAGGGCGGCGCGCTGCCAGGGATTGCCCGCCGGGATCAGTTCCACGGCGGCCAGATCCAGCGTGGACAGGGCGTTTTGCGCCAGCGCGACGTGGGCGACGTGGACGGGGTCGAAGCTGCCGCCCAGGAGGCCGATGCGCTTCAAACCCAATCCCGCGGCGTCAGGTAGGGCGCGAGCTCGGCTTCGGGCGAGCCCGGTTCCGGGTGCCAGTCGTAGCGCCATTGCGCCATGGGCGGCATGGACAGCAGGATGGATTCGGTACGGCCGCCCGATTGCAGGCCAAACAGCGTGCCGCGATCGAACACCAGGTTGAATTCCACGTAGCGGCCACGGCGGTACGCCTGGAAATCGCGCTCGCGCTCTGTGTAGGCCATGCCGCGCCGACGTTCGACGATGGGCAGATAGCTGTGCAGGAACGCGTCGCCTACCGACCGCGTCAAGGCGAACGAGGCGTCAAAGCCCGGCGCGTTCAGGTCGTCAAAGAAAATGCCGCCGATGCCCCGCGTTTCGTTGCGATGCTTCAGGTAGAAGTATTCGTCGCACCAGCGCTTGTAGCGCGGATAGTAGTCCGGGCCGTGGCTGGCCAGTGCGTCGCGGCACACCGTATGGAAATGGCGCGCGTCTTCTTCAAACGGGTAATACGGGGTCAGGTCAATGCCGCCGCCGAACCAGAAGATGTCGGCTTCGTCATGCCCGGGCCGGGCCGCCGCCACGAACATGCGCACGTTCATGTGGGTGGTGGGCACGTACGGGTTGCGGGGGTGCAGCACCATCGACACGCCCATCGCTTCCCAGGCGCGGCCGGCAAGCTCGGGGCGGTGGGCGCTGGCCGACGGGGGCAGCTTGGTGCCCTTGACGTGGCTGAACAGCACGCCCGCGCGTTCGAACAGCTCGCCGCCTTCCAGCAGCCGCGACAGCCCGCCGCCGCCCTCGGGCCGGACCCATTCGTCAGCACGGAACGGGCCGCCTTCCGCGGCTTCCAGCGCCTGGACGATACGGGCCTGAAGGCCGGTGAGGTAATCGCGGACAGTGGCGACGGGCAAGGCGTTCATCGGCTTTCCGCTTACGCGTTGGACTTCGGTTTCTGTTGCGACGGCTTCAGGGCGCGCCAGCCGATATCGCTACGGTATTGGCGGCCATCGAAATGGATACCGTCGATGGCTTCGTACACGCGGTCGCGCGCCATCTTGACCGAATCGCCCAGTGCCGTAACGCACAGCACGCGACCGCCGGTGGTCTTGGTTTCTTCGCCGGTCAGTTCGGTGGCGGCGTGGAACACCATGCAGTCCTCGGCATCCGCGGGCAGGCCGCGGATGACGTCGCCGGTGCGCGGAGTATTCGGGTAATTGTGCGAGGCCAGCACCACGCCCAGCGCGGTGCGGCGGTCCCAGACGATATCGGCCTGGTTCAGCGTGCCGTCCACGGCGTGCTCAAGCGCGTCCAGCAGATCGCTCTTGACGCGCATCATGATGGGCTGCGTTTCCGGGTCGCCCATGCGGCAGTTGAATTCCAGCGTCTTGATCTCGCGGTCGGGATCATCGCCCGGGGCGATCATCAGGCCGGCGTACAGGAACCCGGTATACGGAATGCCGTCGCGCGTCATGCCCTGCACGGTCGGCAGGATGATTTCGCGCATGATGCGGTGGTGCAGTTCGGGCGTAACGATCGGCGCGGGCGAATACGCGCCCATGCCGCCGGTGTTCGGGCCCTGGTCGCCGTCTTGCAGGCGCTTGTGGTCCTGGCTGGTGGCCAGCGCCAGCACGTTGCGGCCGTCGCACATGACGATGAAGCTGGCTTCTTCGCCCACCAGGCATTCTTCGATGACGACACGAGCGCCCGCGGCGCCCATCGAGCCGTCGCCCAGCATGGCGTCAACGGCGGCGTGGGCCTCTTCCAGTGTGGCCGCGACCACAACGCCCTTGCCGGCCGCCAGGCCGTCAGCCTTGATGACGATGGGGGCGCCTTCCTGGTCGATATAGGCGTGTGCCTGGACCGGGTCGGTAAAGGTGGCATAGCGCGCGGTCGGGATGTTGTGCCGGACCATGAAGGCCTTGGCGTAGTCCTTCGAGCTTTCCAGCTGCGCGGCGGCCTTGGTGGGGCCGAAGATCTTCAGGCCACGCGCACGGAACACGTCCACGACGCCCGAGGCCAGCGGCGCTTCCGGGCCGACGACCGTCAGGGCGATTCCTTCGCGCTGGACGAAATCGGCCAGCTCCTCGGCATTGGTCAGCGGGATGTTTTCCATCTGCTCGGCCCGTTGCGTGCCGCCGTTACCCGGCGCGACGAACACCTTGTGTACGCGCGGGGAGCGGGCCAGCCGCCAGGCGAGGGCATGTTCGCGGCCGCCCGAGCCAATTACCAGGAGTTTCATGTTGCGTGATTCTGAAGGTTGCCACTCTAGCCCGTGGAGAAGGCGACGGACCCGGGACCACCCGGGGCCGTTTCACATTCCAGCGCGGCGGCGGCCGGGGCCGTCGACGTGCTGAAACCGTGCGATTTACTGCGCTTCGTCGAAAATGACGGTGGTATAGACTTCCTGCACGTCGTCCAGGCCTTCCAGGGCGTCGAGCAGTTTTTGCATCTTGATGGCGTCTTCGCCGGCCAGCTCGGTTTCGTTCAGCGCCTTCATGACGATGCCGTCCACTTCCGCCTTCAGGCCCGCGTCGTCAAACGCCTTGCGTACGGCAGCGTAGTCGGCCGGCGCGCAAACGACTTCGATCACGCCTTCTTCGTCGGTCGTGACGTCTTCGGCGCCCGCATCCAATGCGGCTTCCATGACTTTGTCTTCGGGCGTGCCCGGAGCGAATACGAACTGGCCGCAGTGCTTGAACATGAACGCCACCGAGCCTTCCTGGCCCAGGTTGCCGCCGTTCTTGGCAAACGCGTGGCGAACTTCAGCCACGGTGCGGGTGCGGTTGTCGGTCATGCAGTCGACGATGACCGCCGCGCCGCCGATGCCGTAGCCTTCGTAGCGGACTTCCTCGTAGGCGTCGCCGTCGGCACCGCCGGCGCCACGCTGGATGGCGCGCTGGATGTTGTCCTTGGGCATGTTGGCGTCGGTCGCCTTGTCCCACGCCATGCGCAGACGCGGGTTGCTGTCCGGGTCGGCGCCGCCGGCGCGCGCGGCCACGGTAATTTCACGAATGATCTTGGTCCAGAGCTTTCCGCGCTTGGCGTCTTGGCGCCCTTTGCGGTGCTGAATATTGGCCCATTTGCTGTGTCCGGCCATGGCTTCCCAGGATAAATTGGCTGCAAAAAAGGCATTTTACCGTGCCGACGGGCCTAGCGCCCGGGGCAGGGCTGCCTGTGTCGATATTGCCACGCGCACAAGCCGCGCGGCAGGCTCTACACTTGGGCATCCTTTAGCTTCCCGGTCCGGAGCGCTGCCCCATGCCCAACCCCATCGTCATCGCCAAAAACGCCCAGACCGAGCTCGCGCTGCTGCCCGCCCTGGCCAACCGGCACGGTTGCATTACCGGGGCCACCGGCACGGGCAAAACCGTCACCCTGCAAGTGCTGGCCGAATCCTTTTCCCGTATCGGCACGCCGGTGTTCATGGCCGACGTCAAGGGTGACCTGACCGGTATTTCGCAGGCGGGGGCGGCCAGCCCCAAGCTGGCCGAACGCCTGAAAAGCCTGGGGCTGGACGAGCCCGTCTGGGGAGCCAGCCCCGTCACGCTCTGGGACGTCTTTGGCGAGCAAGGCCAGCCGGTGCGAGCCACCATTACCGATATGGGGCCGCTGCTGCTGTCGCGCATCCTGGAACTGAACGACACGCAGGAAGGGGTGCTGACGCTGGTGTTCAAGGTGGCTGACGACGAAGGCCAATTGTTGTTGGACCTGAAAGACCTGCGCGCCATGCTGCAAAACGTGGCGGACCGCTCGGCCGAGCTCAAGACCCGCTACGGCAACGTGTCGTCGGCCAGCGTCGGCGCCATCCAGCGCGGCCTGCTGGCGCTGGAATCGCAGGGCGCTGAAAAGTTCTTTGGCGAGCCCATGCTGGACGTCGCCGACCTGATGCGTACGGACGCGCAAGGCCGCGGCATGGTCAACGTGCTGGCCGCCGACAAGCTGATGCAGGCCCCGCGCCTGTACGCCATCTTCCTGCTGTGGTTGTTGGCCGACTTGTACGAAAAGTTGCCCGAAGTGGGCGACATGGATCAGCCCAAGCTGGTGTTCTTTTTTGATGAAGCGCACCTGCTGTTCAACGATGCGCCTGCCGCGTTGCTGAACAAGATCGAACAAGTGGTGCGGCTGGTGCGCTCCAAGGGGGTGGGCGTCTACTTCGTGACGCAAAATCCGCTGGATATTCCCGATACCGTGCTGGGGCAGCTGGGCAATCGCGTGCAGCACGCGCTGCGGGCTTTCACGCCGCGCGATCAGAAGGCCGTCAAGACTGCCGCGCAAACCATGCGCCCCAACCCGGGGCTGGACATCGAAGCCGCCATTACCGAATTGGGCGTAGGCGAAGCGCTGGTGTCGTTGCTGGATGCCAAGGGGCGCCCCTTGCCCACCGAGCGCGCCTACATCGTGCCGCCTGCCAGCCGCATCGGCCCGGCCACCGACGCCGAACGCCAGGCGTTGCGCCAGGGCAGCCCCATGGCCGCCAAGTATGAAAAGGCCATCGATCGGGAATCCGCCTATGAGGTCCTTGCCGGGCGCGCCGCCGTCCCCGCGGACCCGCCGGCCACGGCCGGCCGCAATACGCGCGCTGAACCCGATGCGCCGGCCCCGACCGACGAGGCGGGCGGCGGTTTGATGGGCCGTCTGAACGACGTGCTGTTCGGCTCTACCGGCCCACGGGGCGGCAAGCGCGACGGCGTTGTCCAGACCATGGCCAAAAGTACGGCCCGGTCCATCGCGCGTGAACTGACACGTGGCATCCTCGGGTCGCTGCTGGGCTCAAAGACCCGGCGCTGAATCGCCCGGGGCATCCTCGACGTTACAGGCTGCGCGGCACCACCGTTTTGTAACGGGGGGTGTTGCGCCGTGGGCGTTTATGCCTATGATTCTGGGCGGTCTATCAAAGGAAAACTTAAGGAAACGTGGTGGCTAAGAAACACAAGATTGCGGTGATTCCAGGAGACGGGATTGGCAAGGAGGTCGTGCCGGAAGGCTTGAAGGTGCTGGATGCCGTGGCCAAGCGCTTCGGCATCGAATTCCAGTGGGATCATTTCGACTGGAGCTGCGACTATTACGCCCAGCACGGCAAGATGATGCCGGACGACTGGAAGGCGCAAATCGGCCAACACGAGGCCATTTTCTTCGGTTCGATCGGCTGGCCCGCCACCGTGCCCGACCACGAGGCGCTGTGGGGCTCGCTGTTCAAATTCCGTCGCGAATTTGATCAATACATCAATTTGCGACCAGTGCGCCTGATGCCCGGCGTGCCCTCGCCGCTGGCGGATCGCAAGCCCGGCGACATCGATTTCTTCATCGTCCGCGAAAACACCGAAGGCGAATACTCCAATAGCGGTGGCCGTCTGTTCGAGGGCACCGAGCGCGAAGTCGTCATTCAAGAAAGCGTGTTCACGCGTATCGGTGCGGACCGCGTGCTGAAGTTTGCATTCGAGCTTGCCCAAAAGCGCGGCAAGCACCTGACCGCTGCCACCAAATCCAATGGCATTTCGATTTCCATGCCGTGGTGGGACGAGCGCGTTGCCGACATCGCCGGGAACTATCCGGACGTGCGTTGGGACAAATACCACATCGATATCCTGTGCGCGCACTTCGTGCAGCACCCGGATTGGTTCGACGTGGTGGTGGCTTCGAATTTGTTTGGCGACATTCTTTCCGACCTTGGGCCGGCTTGCACGGGCACGATCGGTATCGCACCGTCCGCGAACCTGAACCCCGAGCGCAAGTTCCCGTCCTTGTTCGAGCCGGTTCATGGATCGGCCCCGGACATCTACGGCAAGGGCGTCGCCAACCCGATTGGGCAAATCTGGAGCGGCGCGCTGATGCTTGATTTCCTGGGTTACCCGCAGGCATCGGAAGCGGTGGTGAAGGCAATCGAAACCGTGTTGGCGGAGGGTCCGCGCACACGGGACATGAAGGGCACCGCGTCGACCGTCGACGTCGGCAACGCCATTGCGTCGCTGATTTCTGCCGGTTGAACGCATTAAGCGGGTACGGCCAATCAGGCTAGTTGATGGAACAATTAATCTCTCCCACTTCCGCCGCCCACGTGGGCGGTGGCCGTGCCGACCGCTTCGTGCGCAAGCTTTTCCGTTTGCTGCGTTCGCGCACGCAACGGCATAACCAGCATCTGTGGCCCTTCGTGCGGATCTGGCGTGACCGCACGGGCGCCATTTGCGGCTTCCGTGCCTTTGGCCGGTCGTTGCCCTTGACGCCCTTGTCGCAAGGGTACGACCGCGCCGACGAAACGGTGCACTTGATCCTGAGCGGCCCGTCGGTCGCCCAGATTCCGTACGACCAGCTGGACATACGCGTGGCGATGGGCGTGAATGGCGCCATCGCGCTGGCCCGCAAGTTTGATCTGCCGTTCAAGTACTACTGCATCATCGACCAGAATTTCGTGCGGGAACGCATTGAACTGGTGCGCGAAATCGTCTCCCGCGACCTGACGCTGTACGTCTTCCCGGAAGTGCTGCGCTACATCATGCAGGGCATCCCGCAGGACCAGATCCGCTGCCGCATCTGCATTATTGAAATGATCTCCGAACGCGCCTACCAGCGCAGCGCGGCGCCCGCCGTGCTCAAGCGGATTGCCGCCGCCACGCCGGACGTGCAATTGCTGGACGCCAAGCAGGGGCTGGGCTACAGCTTTGACGCATCGCTAGGCGTGTTCGACGCCGACACCGTGGCCTACGCGGCCTTGCAGGTGCTGGTCTCAGGCGGGGCGCGGCAGGTGTTCGTGCACGGGCTGGACCTTACCGTGCAAAATGGGCTGCGCTTTTATGACGAGGGCGGCCGTCCCCAGACCAGCCGACTGGCGCGCAATTTCGCGCACCTGATTGAACCGTCGTTCCGGTTTGCCGCCGCGCAGTGGCGAGCGCGCGGCGTGTCGGTATTCAACCTGTCGCCCGTCAGCGCCTTGTCGGCCGACATCATCGAACGGCGCGATTGGCAGGCGTTCTTGAAACCGGACGCGCTGAACATGCCATAGTCGCGCACGGCCAACCGCCGGGTAAAAAAAAGGGCGCCAGCGAAATCGCTGGCGCCCTTTTTATTTCACCGCGGCCCGGCGCGGCGTCAGTGCGCGCCTGCCGCCGCTTCCGCTGCACCGCCGTCCCCTGCCTTGGACGAACGGGGGCGCGCAAACCAGACCAGGCCCGTCAGCATCAAGAAGATGACGGCCGACGCATAGAACACGTCCACCGCCGACATCGTGAACGCCTGCGCGTTGATCAGGCCGTCAACCATGCTCAGGGCCTGCTGATGCGACACGCCCAGGCCGTTTTGCAACGTGTTGACCGTCTGGTCGAAAGCCTGCTGGCCGGGCTTGGCAATTTCGGTCAGCTGCGAGTGGTGCATGGTGGCGCGGTTTTCCCACAGCGTGGTGGCGATCGACGTGCCGAACGCGCCCGCCGTCAGCCGCAGGAAGTTTGACAGGCCCGACGCAGCGGGTATGCGCCAGGGTTCGATGCTGGACAGCGTGATGGACGTCAGCGGCACGAAGAACGCCGCCATTGCCGCGCCCTGGATGATGGTGGGCAGCATCAACGTGCGCACGTCGGTCTGCGTGTTGAACCCGGACCGCATGAAGCACACCAGCGCGAAGATCAGGAACGCCACGGTCACGATCTGGCGCGGGTCGCGCGTGGCCAGCATCTTGCCGACGATCGGGGTCAACAAGATGGCCAGCAGCCCCACCGGCGCGGTCACCAGGCCGGCGTAGGTGGCGGTGTAGCCCATATTGCTTTGCAGCCACAGCGGCAGCAGCACCACGTTGCCGAAGAACACGCCGTAAGCCACGGCCAAGGTCAGTGCGCCCACGGTGAAGTTGCGGACCTTGAACAGGCGCAAGTCCACCACCGGGTGGGCGTCGGTCAATTCCCAGATCAGGAAGAATACGAACGCCACAAAGGCCGTCGCGGCCAGCGCGATGATGGTCGGGCTGGCGAACCAATCCAGTTCCTTGCCCTTGTCCAGCATGATTTGCAGCGCGCCCACCCAGACCACCAGCAACACCAGGCCCAGCTTGTCGATGGGCAGCTTGCGCGTGACCGATTCGCGGTTGCCGTAGATGCGCCAGCTGATCCAGGCGGCCAGCAAGCCCACCGGGACGTTGATGTAGAAGATCCACGGCCAGGTGTAGTTGTCGGAAATCCAGCCCCCCAGCAGCGGCCCTGCCACGGGCGCGACCAGCGTGGTCATGGACCACACCGCCAGCGCCATGCCCGCCTTGGACTTGGGGAAGCTGGCCAGCATCAGCGTTTGCGACAGCGGAATCATCGGCCCGGCCACCGCGCCCTGCAACACCCGAAACGCGATCAGCGCTTCCAGCGACGGCGCAAAGCCGCACAGCCACGAGGCCAGCACGAACAGCAACGTCGAGATCAGGAACAGGCGCACCTGCCCGAAACGCTGAGTCAGCCACCCGGTCAAGGGCACCGTGATGGCGTTGGCAACGGCGAACGACGTAATGACCCAGGTGCCCTGGCTGGTGCTCACGCCCAGGTCGCCGGAAATCGTGGGGATGGACACGTTCGCAATCGACGTGTCCAGCACGTTCATGAACACCGCCGTGGACAGCGCGATGGACCCGATGATGCGGGCCGCGCCTTCCAGGGGCGGGTGGGTGCCCGGCGGGCGGGCGGGTTCGACGGGGGGCGCGCCAGCGCCCGCGGGCTGGGCGGTCGTGCTCATGATGCGAGGTTGTCGTCGATGATTTTCTTGATCATGGCGTCGACGTCGTCGTGCGCGGGTTCGAAGGCGCGCGTGGACCAGGCGGGCTCATTGCGCACGGCTTGCGTCAGCGCTTCGCCGTCTTGTTGGCCGACGTCCACTTCCACGTCCATTGACAGGCCGACGCGCAACGGGTGCGTCTTCAGGTCTTCGGGGTCGAGCAGGATGCGCACGGGCACGCGCTGCACGACCTTGATCCAGTTGCCCGTGGCGTTCTGCGCGGGCAAGAGCGCGAAGGCGCTGCCGGTGCCGGCATCCAGGCCGGCTACCTTGCCGTGATAAACGACCGAGCTGCCGTAAAGGTCGGCCACCATCTTGACCGGCTGGCCGATGCGCATCTTGCGCAGCTGGCCTTCCTTGAAGTTGGCTTCCACCCAGACCTGGTCCAGCGGCACCACGGTCATCAGCGCGGTGCCCGGGGCCACGCGCTGGCCCACTTGCGCGCTGCGGCGGGCAATGACGCCACCCACCGGCGCGGGCAGCACCGTACGCGACTGGGCCAGCCACGCGTTGCGCAAGCCCGCGGCGGCTTGCAGCACGTCGGGGTGATTGGCAACGGTCGTGCCTTGCGTCAGCGCCTGGTTGGTGGCCAGCTTGGCGCGCGAGGCGGCTAGCGCGGCGCGGGCCTGTGCCAGACCGGACTGCGCCGACTTCAGCGCGGCTTCGGCGTGCAGGATTTCTTCACCGCTGACGCCGCCCGACTTGGCCAGTTGCTGGCGGCGGGTGACGTCGCTTTGCGCGCGGGTCAGCTCGGCCTGGGCGCGCAGGATGTCGGCATTGCGCAGATCGACGTCGGCGGCCAGCGCATCGTTCTGCACGTAGTAGGTGCGAACCTGACGCACCATCTGCGCCAGCTTGGCCTGCGCCTGTTGCAGGGCCACGTCGGTGTCGGCCGGGTCCAGGCGCACCAGCGGCTGGCCGGCGGCGACGGTTTCGGTATCGTCGGCCTCGATGGCGATCACGGTGCCGGGCACTTGCGGCGTAATCTGCACCAGGTTGCCGTGCACGTAGGCGTCGTCGGTACTTTCAAAGTGGGAGCCAAACAGGAACCACCAGATGGCGTAGGCGATGGCGATAAGAATGAAGACGCCGGAGGCCAGCAGCAAGAGGCGTTTGCGGGCGGGATTGGCGGTGGGGGTGGCAGCGTTCATGACGTCTGAATCCGAGGATCGTTCAATGAATGGGGTTCGTGGCCGGGGCGGCCTGCGCGGCTTGCGCGGTGTCCGTGGGGGCGGGCGGGGTGTAGCCGCCGCCCAGCGCGTTGGCAAGATTGGCGTCAAGCTGGTAGGCGCGGATACGCAGATCGGTATCCATGCGCGCCTGCGTCAGCACGCCGGTTTGCGCGATCAGCACGGTGATGTAGTTGCCCAGCCCCGCCTTGTAGCGGTTAACGGCCAGGTCGTACGCGGCTTCGATGGCCTCGCGGGCCTGGCGCTGTTGGGTGCGTTCCTGTTCCAACAGGCGCAGCCCGTCCAGCGCGTCGGCCACTTGATGCACGGCGTCCAGCACGGCCTGGTTGTAGTCAGACACGGCAAGGTCCGCGTCGGCGCGGCGGCCGGCCAGGTTGGCGTTCAATTCGCCACCGTGGAAGATCGGCAACGTGACGGCCGGGCCGAAGCCGGCAGTGCGGGCGGCAGCGCCAAGCAGGTTGCCCGTGCCCAATGCCTGGAAGCCGGCGAATGCCGTCAAGTTGACGTTGGGATAGAACTCGGCCTTGGCGGTATCGATGGCGCTGCGCGCGGCTTCGGCGCGCCAGCGCGAGGCCACGACGTCGGGCCGGTGGCCCAGCAGGTCCAGGGGGATGGCCGTGGGCACGACGCCCGCGGGGGCGGTCAGGTCCACCGCAACCAGCGACTGCCCGCGCTGCGGGCCCGCGCCGGCCAGCGCCGCAACCTGGTTGCGCAGCTGCGCCAGCGTGGTTTCCGTCTGGGTCAGTTCAACCTTGCCGGCTGCCAACGAGGACTCAGCCTGCTTCACTTCCACCTGCGTGTCCAGCCCGGCGCTATAACGGCCCTGGGTCAGGGACAAGACGTCAGCGCGCTGCGCGATCACGCGCTTGAGCACGTCGCGTTGGGCAAAGGCGTTTTGCAGGTTCAGGTAGGCGCGTACGGTGGCGCTCGCGAGCATGTTGCGCGCGGCCTGGGCGTCGGCGGTGGCGGCTTCGCGCTCGGACACGGCCGACTTCAGGCGCGAACGGTTCTTGCCCCAGAAATCCAGTTCATAACTGAAATCGAGCGCCAGCCGGTTGTCGCTGACGACGGTGCCGCCCAGCGGGGCCGGGTAGATGTAGTCGGCCGACAGGTGTTCGCGATTCAGGGAGTAGTTGGCGTCCACGCGGGGCATCAGCGGGGCGCGGGCAGAGCTGACGGCGGCGTTGGCCTTGGCCAGTCGCGCTTGGGCAGCGCTCATTGAGGGGCTGTTGGCCAGCGCTTCGTCCATCAGGGCGTTGAGCTGGCTGTCGCCATAGCGTTGCCACCATTGCGTGTTGGGCCAGGCCGTGTCGTGAGCCGTCAGCCCCAGTTTGGCCGCATCCAGCGCTACGACGGGTTCGGGCCCGGGTTCCATCAGTGCGCAGCCGCTAAGTGCCAGCACCAATACGGTAGAAAGAAGGCGTTTCATCCTGACTGTTTGCTGAAAGTAATTGATTAATCTGTATTTGCCTAGGCAAACATTATGCCAAATAAAAACCCCGGTTCCGGGGGCAAGCATTGGGGGACTGGCGGCGTCACCGTTCCGGCGCCGTGCCCGAGGCCGAGCCGTTGGCGATCATGCGACGCAGGAAATGCATCAGCTGCGTTACTTCATCGGCCGAAAAACCGCGCAGGTGATGATTGAGCGAACGGGCGATGTTGGGCGCGATTTCGCGGGCCTTGGCTTCGCCCAGTTCCGTCAATTCAATCTTCACGACACGGCGGTCCTGCTGGCTGCGGTTGCGCCGCAGCAGGCCTTTTGCCTCTAAGCGGTCAAGCGCGCGGGTCATGGCGCCGGTGTCCATGTCGTTCAGGCGGGCCAGTTCGGCCGGGGTGTCGGCGCGCCCCAGAAAGACCATGGCCAGCGGACGCCATTGCATCGCGGTCAGGTCAAGCGGGGCCATTTCCTGGTCCAGCATTCGGGTCAGCGAGTGATAGACCAGCTTGATGAGGTAGCCGGCGTTCTCTTCCCCCATGCAGCGGTGATCGCTGCGGTAATGGACGGGGGAATCGGCGGCGGGCGGGGCAGTTTCGGCATTCATGGGCCGAATTTTACTGCCTAGTCAGTTATTGTCAAGGCTGCGAATTCGGCGCGTTATGGGCCTCGGGCGCGCCCTTGCGCAGGCCCGACCAGACGATTGCGGCGACGATCAGGGCCGCGCCCGCCATCATGCGCGGCGTGGGTTCCTGGCTGAACAGCGCCCATGCAAAGGCAATGGCATAGACCGGTTCCAGCGCAATCACCAGCCCGGCCGTGCGTGCGTTAAGCCGCGTCAGGCTGGAGACAAACAGGTAGTGCGACAGCCCCGTGCAGAACACGCCCAGCAAGGCCAGCCAGAACCAGTCCACCGCCGGCAGCGCCGGCAGCTGGCCCACCGCAAACGGCACCATCACCAACGCCACGACGACGTTTTGCCAGCAGGCCACCTGCATCGGGTCCATGCCGGACGCAGAGCGGCGGTTGCTCAGGGCAAGCAGTGCAAACGTCAGGCCGGACAACAAGCCCCAGGCCAGGCCGATGGTGCCCTGGTCCGCCAGGTCGAAAGACGGGGTGACCAGGATGAGCCCGGCCGTGACCAGACCCAGCAACATCCATTCGCCGGCGCGGATGCGTTCGCGAAAAAGCAGGCCTTCGAATAGCGTGATGAAGGCCGGGAAGCTGGCGAAGCCCAGCGTGGCAATGGCGATGCCCCCGACCTTGACCGAAATGAAGAACGTGACCCAGTGCGCGGCCAGCAGCGCGCCGGCCAGCACCAGCACGAACAGTTGCGCGGGCGTCAGCACACCTAGCAGCGGCTTGCCGCGCAGCCGGGCAAAGACCCCCAGCGACATCACCGCGAAGAGGGCGCGGCCCAGCGTGATGACGGCGGCGCTGGCTTGTATCAACTCCCCGAAAACGCCGGTCAGGCCGAAAAGCACGGCGGCAATATGGATATTCGTTAGAGCGCGTTGTCGGGTCATGCCTGGGGTGTCGATGCCAAAAAGCGATGTTGGGGCGTGCAAATCGGCTTGCACTGAATCTAAAATCATCGCATGAATCGTATTGCCAAGCTTTTGCCGCTCTATAGCCCGTCCGGTCGCGTGGCCGGAATCCTCATGGCGATGCTTGGCGCGGTGCTGTTTTCCGCGAAGGCGATTGTCGTCAAGTTCACCTATCGCTATGGGATTGACGCCGTTACGTTGATCGCCTTTCGCATGCTGTTCGCGATGCCGTTCTTCGCGGCGGTGGCCTGGTACCAGTCGCGCCGCGCGGCGCGGGGCGAGATCGTCGTCATGACTCCGAAGGAGCGCGTGCAGGTCATCGTGCTGGGGCTGCTGGGCTATTACCTGTCCAGTTTCCTGGATTTTCTGGGGCTGCGCTATATCACCGCCAGCCTTGAACGCTTGATCCTGTTTCTGTCCCCATCGCTGGTGGTGCTGCTGTCCGCGTTCTGGTTCAAGCGGCCCATCGAGCGCCGGCAGTGGCTGGCCATGGTGCTGTCTTATACGGGCGTGGTGCTGGTGTTTGCCCACGACCTGTCCTTCGGTGCCGGCAACGAGGTGCTGTTAGGGTCTTTGTTCGTTTTTGGCTCGGCGGCAAGCTATTCTGTGTACCTGATTTGTTCGGGCGAACTGATCAAGCGGGTCGGGCCGACGCGCCTGGTGGCCTACGCCATGCTGGTGTCGTGCATCGCCTGCATCATCCAGTTTTTTGTGATCCACCCGCCGTCAATGTTGATCCAGCCGGCGGGTGTGTATGGATATTCCGTTATTCACGCCACCTTGAACACGGTGGTGCCGGTGTTCATGCTGATGTGGGCGGTATCGCTGATCGGCGCGCCGACGGCCTCGTTGCTGGGCATGATGGGGCCGGTGTCGGTGCTGTTCCTGGCGTCGTGGTTCCTGGACGAGCCCATCACGGTATGGCAGATGGCGGGCACGGCCTTGGTGTTGACCGGCGTATTCGCATTGATGGGCGGCGGCGCCGGCAAAGCGGCACCGGTCGCCCCGCGCGAGGCCCCGCTGCCGCCGCGTTGAAATCTGGTTTTCTTGGTTTATTCGCATCACTTTCATTTAAAGGAGGCCAGCATGGCCAGCAATCTCGTCAAGGCAATTCGTATCGAGCAACACGGTGGTCCCGAAGTCCTGAAGCTGGTTGACGTGGAAGTGCCGGCGCCGGCCGCCAATGAAGTCACGATCGAACAGCACGCCGCTGGCCTGAACTTCATCGACATTTATTTCCGCACGGGCCTGTACCCCCATCCGTTGCCGCATGGCCTGGGCTTTGAAGCCGCCGGCGTGGTCACTGCCGTGGGCGCCGACGTCAAGCACCTGAAAAAGGGCGACCGCGTCGCGTACGGCCAAAGCCCCATCGGCGCGTATGCGCAGGCGCGCAATGTGCCCGCCAACCAGGTCGTGAAGGTGCCCAAGGGCATCGGCTTTGACGAGGCCGCCGCGCTGATGCTCAAGGGCTTGACGGTGCAATACCTGTTCCGCCAGACCTATCGCCTGCAAGGCGGTGAAACCATTCTGTTCCACGCGGCTGCTGGTGGCGTGGGCCTGATCGCCTGCCAATGGGCCAAGGCCCTGGGCGTGAAGCTGATCGGCACCGTGTCCAGCCCGGAAAAGGCCGAACTGGCCCGCGCCAACGGCGCCTGGGAAACCATCGACTACTCGCGCGAAAACGTCGCCGAGCGCGTGCTGGAATTGACCAAGGGCAAGAAAGTGCCGGTTGTGTACGACGGCGTGGGCAAGGACACCTGGGAAACCTCGTTGGACTGCATCGAGCCGCGCGGCCTGATGGTCAGCTTCGGCAACGCGTCCGGTCCGGTCGCCGGCGTCAACCTGGCCGTGCTGAACCAGAAGGGCAGCCTGTACGTGACGCGTCCGTCGCTGGGCGTGCATGTGAACACGCTGGAAAAGCTGCAAGCTGCCTCGGAAGAAGTGTTCGACCTGGTCTTGAAGAAGAAGATCAAGGTGCGCATCGACCAGCGCTATTCGCTGGAGCAAGCGGGCGAAGCGCAGACCGCGCTGGCCTCGCGCAAGACCACCGGCGCCACCGTGCTGATGCTGGACTGATCCGCCAGAATCGGCTGCCGGCCCTCGGGCCGGATCATGCCGTAGCCGGCTGAACCAGGGCCGGGCAAGACGCGCAATGCGCGGCTTGCCCGGCCCTTTTTGCTGCCGCGCGCCGTGCGCAGAATGACAAATCCCCATGCACGGCCCGACAAGCCTGCGCGCAATGCCGTTGCTATTCTGGCTCCACACTTTTTGTTGGAGCGTTCAGATGTCTTCAGCACGCAGCAGCGCCGCCGACACCGCCGCCAGCGACCGCCCGGAACTGGCCGCCATCCGGGAATTCATGCTGATAGACGGGCAGCCGGTACACGAAGGGCAGGGCCAGCCGATCCCCGTGTACGACCCAGCCACCGGCCGCGTCATCGCCCACCAGCCCGATGCCGGGCCCGCCCAGGTGGATCTGGCGGTACAAGCGGCGCGGCGCGCCTTTACCTCGGGCCCGTGGCGCGACATGCTGCCCGCCGGCCGCGAACGGCTGCTGCCGAAGCTGGCCGACCTGCTTGAACAGCACGGTACGGAACTGGCCCGTCTGGAAACGTTGAACAACGGCAAGCTGCTGGGCATTGCGCAGGGGCTGGAAGTGGGCGCGGGGGCACAGTGGCTGCGCTACATGGCCGGATGGGCCACCAAGATCACGGGCGACACACTGTCGCTGTCGATTCCGTTTCCCTCCGGCGTGCAGTACAGCGCCTACACGCGGGCGCAGCCGGTCGGGGTGGTCGGCGCCATCATTCCGTGGAATTTTCCCTTGTTGATGGCGGTGTGGAAGATCGCGCCCGCGCTGGCCACCGGCTGCACCGTTGTCCTCAAGCCCGCCGAAGAAACCCCGCTGACCGCGTTGCGGCTGGCCGAATTGGTGCTTCAGGCTGGCTTTCCACCGGGCGTCGTCAATGTCATCACTGGCCGTGGCGAGACCACCGGCGCGGCGCTGGTCGCGCATCCGGGGATCAACAAAATTGCCTTCACCGGCTCTACCGAGGTCGGCAAGCTGATCGGCCGGGCCGCCATGGACGACATGAAGCGCGTGTCGCTGGAACTGGGCGGCAAATCCCCCGTCATCGTGCTGGATGACTGCGACGTGGACCGCGCCGTGCAAGGCGCCGCCGCCGCCATCTTCTTCAACCAGGGTCAGGTATGCACGGCGGGTTCGCGCCTGTACGTGCAACGTGGCCTGTATGACAAGGTGGTGCCGGGGCTGGCCGCCGTGGCCGCCGGCATGACGCTGGGGTCGGGCTTTGATCCCGCCACGCAGATCGGGCCGCTGATTTCGGCGCGCCACAAGCAGCGTGTCATGGACTACATCGGTATCGGCCGCGCCGAAGGCGGGCGGGTACTGGCCGGGGGCGTGGCAGGCGATGGCGATGGCTACTTCGTGCGTCCCACCGTGTTCGCCGACGTACCGCAACAAGCGCGCATCACCCAGGAAGAAGTCTTCGGGCCCGTCGTCGTGGCGCAATCGTTCGACACGCTGGATGACGCGGTGCGTCTGGCCAACGACAGCGCGTTCGGACTGGGCGCCAGCATCTGGAGCAACGACCTGACGCGCGTGCAGCGCCTGATCCCGCAAATCGATGCGGGCACGGTGTGGGTCAACACGCACAACATGCTGGACCCCAACATGCCGTTTGGCGGGTTCAAGCAATCGGGCGTCGGCCGCGAACATGGCAGGGCGGTGATTGAGATGTATCTGGAGAAGAAGTCGGTTTGCATCGCGTACTAGAACGCAGGATGCGGGACGCTTCGCCCGACGAAACCGTGGCGATCGCGCGCAGCCACCCACTGGCGCTTGAGCTTACCCACCCGGTCAACGACGCCAACCAGATTCAAAGGCAGTACATCCACGACCTCAAGGTCGAGAACGGGCCTGGGATGCGCGGCGTGCAGCTGCGCTACGTCTACGCCTTCCAGGGAATCGGATCATGACACCAGGAGAATATCGATGATTGCGCTGCAAGCCAGATCACGGGCGTTGCGGGTAGGCCGATGGGCGCTGTGCGCCGCCTTGGTCAGCGCCACGGGCCTAGCCTGGGCCGACCTGCCCATAGAAGAGCTGAAGGGCGGCACCCGCTTGCCCCCGGCCAACGCGCACCGGCTTTACGTCGTGGACGTGGCCTTCAACCATATGGTCGACAGCCGGATCCACGTCTACGACGGTGACACCGGCAAATTCCTCGGCCTGGTGCCCACATCGCTCAACGGCCACATGACGGTATCGGCCAACGGCCAGGACATCTACGTCATGACGTCCTATTACGAGCGGCTCAATCGCGGCAAGCGCACCGACGTCATCGAAGCGTGGGACGCCGAAACGTTGACGCCGAAGTACGAAGTGCCGATTCCGAACAAGCGGGCGCAAGCGCTGAACTATCGCAATTATCTGCGCCAGACCACGGACGGTGAACTGCTGTTGGCGCAGAACGCCACGCCGGCCACGTCAGTCACCGTGGTCGATCTGAAAACGCGTCAGTTCACCGACGAAATCACGGCGACGGCGGGGTGCTGGAGCGTCATCCCGTTGCCGTCCCGCCCGCGCAGCTTCACCACCCTCTGCGGTGATGGCGCGCTGCTAACCATCGACCTGGACGCCGCGGGCAAGCCCGCCGCCCAGCAGCGCAGCAAGCCGATGTTCGACGTGGAAAAAGACCCCGTCTTCACGCACACCGAGAACCTGGGCGACACCTTCTACTTCGTGTCTTTCAACGGCAACGTCTACACCGCCGATTTCAGCGGCAAGGATGTGCAATTTGGCGCGCCATGGTCTTTGCTGGATGCCACCGGCAAAGATCGCGGCTGGCGGCCCGGCGGCTACAACCTGCTGGCCGTCAACCGCGCGTTGAAGCGGCTGTACGTGGGCATGCATCCCAACGGAGCGGAAGGCACGCACAAGAATCCCGCTGCCGAGATCTGGGTCTACGACCTGGAATCCCGCAAGCGCATCGCGCGCGTGCCGGGCAAGGGCGCCGTGTCGATGTCCGTTTCGCAGGACGACCAGCCCCGCCTGTTCACCATCGACGGCAGCAACGTCAGCGTGTTCGACGCCGTGCCGACGGCGCCGGTGTTCAAGACCACCATTCAGGCCGCGGGCGAAACCGCGGTGCAGGTCGAGCCGCAACCCGTCCGGAGCACGCCATGAATGACCCCGTGCTGTTCTACGGCGCCAGCGCCGCGCTGGCATGCGTGCTGCTGTTGGGCGCGCTTGAAAAGATCAAGGACCTGACGGCGTTCACAGCGGCCGTATCCGGTTACGACCTGCTGCCGGCCGGCCTTGTGGGCGTGTTTGCACGAGGCTACGTGCTTGCCGAGATCGCGGCGGGCGCATTGCTGCTGATCCCGGGGCGCCAGCCGCTTGGCGCCGCGCTGGCCTTGGGCGTGCTGGCCGTGGCAACCCTGGCGCTGGCGATCAACCTGGCGCGCGGGCACCGGGATATCGATTGCGGATGTTCGGGGCCGGTTGCCAAGGCGCCGGGTGCGCCGCATGGCGGCCTGACAGGGTGGCTGGTGCTGCGCAACGGCGCGCTGGCGCTATGGACGCTGCCGGCGCTGGCATCGCTGTCGGGCCATGCGCGCGGCCTGCAATGGGCGGACGCCGCTGCCGTGTTCGGCCTGGCGATGACCGCCGTGGGCCTGTACTTCACCGCCAATCACCTATTGGCCTCGCATCTCAAGCTACGGAACCTTTGAAGGAGTTTCATATGGATGCCTTGATCATTTCCAATTTCCTGTTGTGGGGCGTGGTGCTGTGCCTGGTGCTGGTCATCCTGGCCCTGTCGCGTCAGATCGGCGTGCTGTATGAACGCGTGGCGCCGATGGGGGCGCTGACGATGGACAAGGGCCCCGCCGTGGGCGAGCCCGCGCCGCACTTTGCCTTGCCCGATCTGCTGGGCCGCCGCATCACCATCGGTGAACGCGGCCAACACAGCCAGCTGCTGTTCTTTCTGTCGCCCACCTGCCCGGTGTGCAAGAAGCTGTTGCCCATCCTGAAATCGGTGGCCGCCACGGAAAACGCGTGGTTGCGCATCGTGCTGGCCAGCGATGGCGAGATGCCCGAGCATCTTGCGTTCTACAAGCAGGCTGGCCTGGAAAGATTCCCCTACGTGCTGTCGACCGAACTGGGCATGAAGTTCCAGATCAGCAAGCTGCCTTACGCGGTGCTGCTGGATGAAACCGGCACCCTGCGCGCCAAGGGGCTGATCAACTCCCGCGAGCAACTTGAAAGCCTGTTCACGGCCAAGGAACTTGGCGTGGCGTCGGTACAGGAATTCCTGGCCGCGGGCACGCTGGACGAAACCCAGATTTCCCGCAAGGAGAGCCGCAATGCACTGGCTGGATAAATTGGGAGAGCGCGCCACGCGCTCGGTAGCGCACGCCACGTCGCGGCGCAGCGTGTTGAATCGCATCGGCAAGCTGCTGGTCGGCACCGCGTTTCTGGTGCCGGTGCTGCCGGTGGCCCGCTCGGCGCCTGCCGCCGCGAAGAAGCCGCAAACCGACGACACGGCTTGCGACTACTGGCGCTATTGCGCGGTGGACGGGTTTTTATGTTCGTGCTGCGGCGGCAGCATGACATCGTGCCCGCCCGGCACCTCGCCGTCCGCCGTGTCGTGGGTGGGCACCTGCCATAACCCGCTGGACGGCAAGGACTATCTCATCAGCTACAACGACTGCTGCGGCAAGACGGCTTGCGGCAAGTGCATGTGCGCGGCCGCCGAGCGCGAGCGCCCGGGCTATCAGATGTTCCTGCACAACGACGTGAACTGGTGCATGTCGAACGAGTCCTCGATCTTTCACTGCACAACGTCGGTGATCGTGGGCATGGCCAAACCGCAGCCGAAGGCGCCGGCCAAACCATGAGGCAGGGCGGCAACGCGCGCATGCGACGGCGGTGCTTGGCAACAGCCCTCGTCCTGCTCTTGGCGGGGCGGGCGGCGGCCCAGGGCGATACCGCCCCGACCGACCGCCTGCGGCAGGCCGCCAGGGCCGACTACGTCCTGCAATGCGCGGGTTGCCATCGCGGGGATGGTCGCGGCAGCAACCCGCACGGCGTTCCCGATTTTCGGCAGTCGGTGGGAGCGTTCGTGCACTTGCCCGCCGGACGCGAATATCTGGTCCGGGTGCCGGGCGCCGCGCATTCGCAGCTGAGTCATGCCGAGCTTGCCGACGTGCTGAATTGGGTGCTGACCGAATTCAGCCCGGCCCAGTTGCCGGCGGATTTTGTTCCCTATGACGAAGCGGAAGTGGCCGCGGCCCGGCCGCGCCGTTATGACGATGTGGTGCCCGTTCGGCATGAATTGGCCAAGGCGTTGGCGGCAATGGGCTTCACCTTGTCTGATTATTCTTACGGTAATGACAGAAAGCCCTAGTCCGGACAATTTTTAGGGGTTGTCACCGATACTCGCCCGCCAGGCGTGGTGCTAGAAAGAGGCAGCATCCATCCACCGAACGCTGTAGCTGTGCCACGGGGCTAGCCGATCCAGGCACAAAAGGCACGCCGTTTCCAGACGCCGGAGTCGCCATGTCATCGTCCTTGTTGCGCAGCACGCCCAGCCATTTTCTGGATTGCGCCAGCTGGCAGGAAAGCATCAGCAGCACCTTCGTACCGTTGGAAGTATCGGCGGTATCTTCCGCGCGCTTTCGCAATAGCGTGGCGGTGGATTCGCTGGGTTGGATGCACGTTAGCGAATTGCGCAGCAGCGCGCAGCGCGTGCGCCGCAGCAAGCTGCTGGCGGGCCAGTCCGAGCAGGCGGGCTACAAAGTCACGCTGCAACTGTCGGGCCGCAGCGAAATTCGCCAATCCAGTCGCAGCGCCTTGCTGACGCCGGGCGAATGGAGCATCTACGACACGACGCGTCCCTACGAGGTTGACGTTGACGAGGGTGCGCATTTCCTGGTGATGCAGGTGCCGGGCAAGCATGCCGAGACCTGGCAGCCGCACATGCACAACGCGGTGGCGCGCAGCTTCAGCGCACGGCAAGGCTGCGGCCGCATGGCGATGGATCTGCTGCGGGTGGCGCTGAACGAGCACGCCCATCTGTCAGAAAGCGCCGCGCGCGACGCCGCCAACGCGGTGCTGCAAATGATGGGGTTGGATATCAGCGAGCGGACGGGAGGGCAGCTCGAACAAGACCAGATCGGGGTCAAGCAGGCGCAATTGCGGCGCGTGCAGCAGCACATCATGGAAAATCTGCACGATCCGAATCTGTCGCCGGCCTCGACCGCGGCGGTGTTTCGGATGTCGCGCCGCTATCTGTACAACCTGTTTGCGCTGGCATCGACGACGCCGGCCGAATTCATTCTTGGCACCCGGCTGCAACGCAGCCGCGACGTGCTGCGCGATGCCACGCAGTCGGCGCGGCAGATCGGTGATATCGCGTATCGCTTTGGATTTTCAGATGCGGCGCGCTTCAGTCACGCTTTCCGCAAGCGCTTCGGCGCGTCGCCGTCGGAATATCGGCGGCAAGGGCGTTGACGGGCTGAGCCGACGGTAGAAGGCAGGGGCCGACAGCGCAAGTGTCGGCCGGTATTTACAGCTGCTCTTCGTTGATCAGGTCTTCTTTGCCGTAGAACTTCACGCCGATGTGAATGCGGTCGCGACCTTGCGCGCGGCGATGGCGGTTGGTGTCGCGCAGCGAATACACGCAGCCGCAATATTCCTGCTGATAGAAGTTTTCGCGCTTGCTGATTTCGATCATGCGGGCCGAACCGCCGCCTTTGCGCCAGTTGTAGGTCCAGTAGATCAGATCGTCGTAGCGGGCGGCAGCGCGTTCGCCGCAGCCGTTGATCTGGTTCATGTCTTTCCAGCGCGAAATGCCCAACGAGCTGGTGATGGTGTCAAAGCCGTGCTCGTGCGCGTACAGGGCAGTGCGTTCAAAGCGCATGTCGAAGCAGGCGGTGCAGCGTTCGCCGCGCTCGGGGGCGTCTTCCATGCCCTTGACGCGGTCGAACCAGTTGTCCATGTCGTAGTCGGCGTCGATGAATTCGATGCCGTGCTGCTCGGCAAAGCGGATGTTTTCCTGCTTGCGGATCTCGTACTCTTTTACCGGATGAATGTTCGGGTTATAGAAGTAGATCGCGTAGTCGATGCCGGAAGCCGTCATGGCTTCCATGACCTCGCCAGAACAGGGCGCGCAGCACGAGTGCATCAGCACTTTGCTCCGGCCGGCGGGAAGGTCAAGCTTGGGGCGGACGAGTTCGGACATGGCGTGCAAGGGAAAAAGACGAAAAACGCCTTATTTTACCGCGAGTTGCCGCGCCCGGGCCGGCGCTTGGGCGATGACCCGGGCCACCACTCGGCCCAAGGTCACGTGTCACCCAAGCTGTGCCCCAAGCTGTGACCCCGGCTGCGGCCCCATCACCGAATCCCACAGCTCGCGCACCGCCGTGCGTTCGTCCACCAGCTGATCCGGCCCCACCCGCGCCTTTTCCACGCCCTGCATGCGCAGCTGATGCTGCACGCGGCGCAAGGTGCGGTAGGCGTCGGCGGCGCGTGCCGCGAGCTCGGGTGCGATCAGCCCGGCTTCGCCGGCCAGGCGCAACAGCGTGATGTTGCCCAGGTTCTTCACAAACACGGGGTGCGTGCCCGCATAGCAAAGCACCAGGTACTGCGTCACGAATTCCACGTCGACCATCCCGCCGCGGTCGTGTTTCAAATCAAACTGCTGGCTGGTGTTGGGATGGCCGGCGTTGATCTTTTCGCGCATGGCCAGCACTTCGTTGCGCAGGGCGGCGGGGTCGCGCGGCTGCACCAGGATCGCCTCGCGGATGGCTTCGAAACGGGCGCCCACGTTGGTATCCCCAGCCGCAAAGCGCGCGCGGGTCAACGCCTGGTGTTCCCAGGCCCAGGCATGCTTGTGCTGGTATTGCTCGAACGCTTCCACGGATACGGCCAGCAGCCCGGCGTCGCCATCGGGCCGCAAGCGCAGGTCCACTTCATACAGCCGGCCCGACGAAGTCATCGTCGACAGCCACGATGTCATGCGACGGCCTAGCTTGGCGTAGACCTCGGCGGCGTCCTCGCGCGCATCGTCGAACAGAAACACCAGGTCCAGGTCGGACGCGTAGCCCAGTTCCTTGCCGCCCAGCTTGCCGTACGCGATGACGGCGAATCGGGGCGGCTCGCCTTCCAGCTTGTTCACCAGCGGCCAGGCGCGGCGAATGGTCTCGGTCAGCAGCAGGTCGGCCAGCGCCGACAATTGGTCGGCCAGCTTTTCAACCGTGAGTTCGCCTTCCAGATCCTGCGCCAGCAGCTGGAAGCTGGCCTGGCGCTGTACGTCGCGCATCAGGTTCATCTGACGCTCGATGTCCGGCGAGCCATCTGGCAGTCGGCAAGCATCCAGGTCGGCGGTCAACTGCCGCGCGATCTGCGCGAAGTCCAGCGGTTGGAATAAGGTGCGCCAGTCGATCAGGCTGTCTAGCAGCAAGGGGTGCTGCGTCAGATACTGCGCGGCCCACGGGCTGGCCGCCACCATGCGCGCCACGCGCGCCAGGGTGTCGGGGTATTCGGCCAACAGCGCCAGGTAGGCGCTGCGTTGGGCAATTTTCTCGATCAGGTCAAACAGGCGGACAGCGGCGTTCAAGGGCGCCGGAGTCTGCCGCGCGGCGCGCAGCGCGGCGGGCAGCAGGGCTTCCATGCGGCGGCGGCTGCTTTCGGGCAGGCTGCGTACGCGATGGCTGCCCAACAGGGTCTCGGTACGCCGCAACAGGTCTTGGGCCTCGTCGCCGAAAGCCTGGCGGATCTGCTCGGCCAATTCGCATTCGTTGTCAGGCTCTTCGGCGTCGTCAGCAGCCTCGCCCGACGTGCCGGTGTCCTCGGCATCGCCCATGCCCACCATGCGGAACACGTTGCGGAACGTTTGCGAGACGAATTTGCGGTGCGCGGCCAGCGTGCTTTCAAAATCGTCATGGCTCATGCCCAGCGCGGCGGCCAGCGCGGCTCGCTGTTCGGCGTCGCCGGGCAACAGATGAGTCTGTTCGTCTTCGCGGTACTGCAAGGCGTGTTCGGTGCGGCGCAGGTAGCGATAGGCCTCTTCAAGGCGGCGCGCGTCGTCCTCCGGCACCAGCCCGGCCACGCGCTCGGCGTGCAGCGCTTCCAGGAGGCCGCGTTTTTGCAGGGCGGGCATGCGACCGCCGCGTATCAGTTGGGCCAGTTGCACCACGAATTCGATCTCGCGGATGCCGCCGTCGCCCAGCTTGATATTGTTGGCGCTGTCGATGCCGTTGCGCGCCATGGCGCGACGTTGCCAGTCTTGGCGGATACGTTCGCGCAGCGCGCGCAACGCGGCCAGCGCATCAAAGTCAAAATACTTGCGATAGACGAACGGCACCCGCAGGCTTTCCAGCTGGCGGGCCTGGGCGGCGCTGTCGCTGCCTTCAAACGCCTGGGCGGGCATGAGGCGCGCCTTCAGCCAGGCATAACGCTCCCATTCGCGGCCCTGGCCGATCAGGTAGTGCTCCAGCGCGTCCAGACTCCAGGCCAGCGGGCCGGCGTCGCCGTCGGGTCGCAGGCGCAGGTCCGTGCGAAATACCTGGCCGTTCGCATCCACTTCCGAAATCACCGGCATCATGCGCCGGGTGAGCCTACCGTAGAACTCGTGGTGGCTGATGCGGCGCGGGCCGTCGGTTTCGCCTTCTTCGCCATACAGCATGATCAGGTCGATGTCCGAGGACACGTTCAGCTCGCACCCGCCCAGCTTGCCCATGCCGACGATCAGCATTTCCTGGGGCTTGCCGGTGGCCGGGTCGCGCGGCACACCGTGCACGGCCGCCAAGTCGGTGGCCACACTGCGGTAGGCTTGCGCCACCGCGATGTCCGCCAGCGTGGTCATTGCGCCGACCACTTCTTCCAGATCGGCCTGGCCGGACAAGTCCCGCACGATCAATACGCTGAATACGCGTTCGCGTAATTTGCGCAGCACCATGCGGCAGGTGTCCACGGGCAGGATGTCCGGCGCGCCGGGGCCCGCCAGTTCGGCCTGCCATTGCGCCATGCGAGCGGCGGTAACCGGTTGCTGCACGGCCTCTGCGAGCCAGGCGGCCAAGTCGGGATGGGCGTCCAGTCGGCGGCGCAAATGGCCGGACCAGGCAAGGGCGGGGGCAAGCGAAGAGGGCGAGGACATGGCGTGGAGGCGGCAGACGAATGGACGCGTTTCAGGTATAAGTGGGGACGATACCGCAAGACATATTCTCCTGCCCACCGATCCGTGTCTGTTTCAAAAAAAGCCCCCGTGCCGCGCACGCGTAGCGTGCTCTGCTGCCTGTTCTGGGCCGCGCTGATCATCTATGGCGTGGTGGCGGTCGGCTTTCTGAGCGTGCGCTATTGGGTATTGCCCCGTGTGGGCGAATGGCGTCCACAGATCGAAGCGTACGCCAGCGAAGCACTGGGTGCGCGCGTCACCATCGGGGACATCAAGGCCGAGTGGCAGGGCCTGAACCCCCGGCTGGACCTGACCTCGGTTCAAGTCGTGGACGACAGCGCCACGCCAGTTCTGTCCCTGCCTTCCGTATCCGCCGTGCTGGCGTGGCGCAGCGTGCTGACTTTGTCGCCCCGCCTGGTGCGCTTGCAGGTGCGCAAGCCTGAATTGACCCTGCGCCGCGATCCCGATAATCATCTGTGGGTGGCTGGCCAGAACATCGATCTGAATGCCAGCGATCATCGGTCCGACCTGGACCACCCCGCATTGCGCTGGCTGGTGCGCCAGCGCGAGTTGGCCATCAACGACGCGACCATCATCTGGCAAGACGATTTACGCCGCGCGCCCGCGCTGCCGTTGACCGGCGTTGACTTCGTCATGCGCAACGGCAGCCTGTCGCATCGCTTCGTGCTGCGCGCCTCGGCCGGTGATGCATTGGCGCGCAAGGTCGAACTGCGTGGCGAATTCAATCGCAGCCTGTTCGCGGCGAATTCGGCCAATCCCGCCAACTGGAGCGGCCAGCTTTATACAGAGCTTGATGACGTCGAACCGCAAGCGTGGGCGCCGTGGGTACCGGCCCCCGTCATCTCGGGACGCATCGCCGCCCGTGCGTGGCTGCAACTGGAACGCGGCAAGTTCACTGACCTGACGACCGACGTGGCGGTACGCGGCGTGGACTGGGTGGCCGCCACGGACGGTACGGCGGTACGCGGCGCATCGGCGCAATTTCGTTTGCAGGGGCTGCCCGGGGACTTTTTCCAAGTAGAAGGGGTGCCGTTGGCGCGTAGCCCGGGGGCAGCCGATGTATCGCTGAAGGGCGCGGCGCAGCACCTGCAAGTGACGCTTCCGGGCGTGTTCCAGGAGCCGACCCTGATCGCGCGTGAATTGGCCGTGGATGCGCAGGTGAAAGGGCCGGATGCCAAGAACTGGTTTGTCGATGTGGCCCGATTGCACGTGGTGAACGACGATCTGGACGTGCGCTTGCAGGGCCAGTGGAAGCGCGAAGGCAAGACGGCGGCGGGCAGCGTCGACATGCGCGGCACGATGGTGCGTGGCGCCATGTCAGCCATCCATCGCTACCTGCCGCTAGAAGTCAACGCCGACGCCCGCGAATGGCTGGCGGGGGGCTTGCCCGCAGGCGAAATGCGGTCGGCCTCCATCTTGCTCAAGGGCGATCTGGACGATTTTCCATTCGCCGCGCCGAACGCCGTGGGCGAATTCGTCATCGCCGGCGCGTACGCCGGCGCCAAGGTCGATTACGCGCCGCCCGGCCAGCGACGCAAGGGCTGGCCCATGTTGGAGAACCTGTCCGGCAATTTCCGTATCGACAAGGTCAGCCTGACGCTGGATAGCGCCGGGGGCGCCACTGCGAGCACCGGGCCGGGGCAGACGCTGAATATGGGGGCGGTGACAGCCACGATCCCCAACATGGACCAGGGCGCGGAATTGTTGCTCAACGGCGAGACGTACGGTCCGGTGTCGGCCTATCTGGCGATGGCGGCCAATTCCCCGCTTGGCGGGTTGCTCGACGGGGCGCTGGACGAGGCGCGCGGCACCGGCGACTGGCGGGTGCCGCTGAAACTTAAGGTGCCGTTGTTGAACACCGACGACACGCAGGTGCAGGGTCACATCCTGTTCTCGGACAACAGCTTTACCTTTATGCCGGAAATGCCCTTGCTCAAGGAGATGCACGGCGATCTGGAATTCTCTGAAAAAGGGGTGCAGACCAAAGAGCTGCGCGCGCAGTTCCTGGGCGGGCCCGTAAAGATTTTCGGCACCCTGGCGCAGAACTCGGACGCACTTCAGTTTGAAGGGACACTGACGGCGGGCGGATTGACGCAACTGGGCAATATGCCCTCGATGTCGCGCTTTTCGGGCAAGACGGCCTACAAGGGGCGGCTGGGCTACCAGAAGGGCGGGTCGGTCGAGATCTCGATGGAATCGAATCTCTCGGGCATGGCCATCGACATGCCGGCGCCGGTGGGCAAAGCGGCTTCGTCATCGCAATTACTGAAATTGCAGTGGGGCGCGGCCCAGGACCGCGGCACGAAAGACCGCCGCTGGCTGACGGCCAGCCTGGGCGAAAACGTCAACGCGCTGTTCGAGCGTGACCCGGCCGACGCGTCTCCGTCTTATTTTGCCCGCGGCGCGTTGGGCATCGGCCGGCCCGCCAGCCTGCCGGACCGCGGAATGAGCCTGAACGCCAGCCTGCCCGAACTGGACATGGACGGCTGGGAAGCCGTAGTGAACGGCTTCGATACGCCGTCGGGCAAAAGCGGCGGCAAAAAAGCCGCTGCGAAGCCGGTCTTTCCGCCGCCCGAACGCATCAGCCTTGCCACCGGCATGTTGCGCGCCAGCGGCTACACGCTTAATGACCTGACGCTGTATGCCATGCGTCCCGGGCCGTCTCAATGGCGGGTGGACATCCAGTCGCGCCAGGCCACCGGGTCATTGGAATGGCAGGAGGCCTCGGGCGCGATTGCGGGCCAGATCAAGGCGCGGATGAAGCACCTGGCGTTCGGGGGCGAGGGCGACTCCAACGAAGCCGATAAGGCCCTGGCGTCAGGCAACGATTTATCCGATATTCCCGCCATCGACCTGCAAGCCAAGGAGTTCTTTCTATATGGCAAGAACGTGGGCGAGCTTCAGGTGGTGGGCACGAACCTGGAACGCGGGCGCCAGTGGCGGCTGGACAAACTGACGATCACCAACGATGCCGCCAATCTGAACGCCACCGGCACGTGGCGGCTGGAAGGGCCGGATCGCGGCTTGAGCGTGGACGCCAACGCCAACTTCGTGGACCTGGGCAAGTTCATGAACCGCATCGGCTTCGAGAACGTCGTCTCCGCTGGCTCGGGCACGGCGCAAGGCAAGGCAACCTGGCGCAATCTGCCGTGGACGCACAACGTGGCGGACGTGTCGGGCGAGGTCGATATCAGCCTGGACAAGGGCCGATTCATGCATGTGAACTCCCGTACGGCGCGGCTGTTGGAGCTGTTATCGCTGCAATCGCTGCAACGGCTGGCGCGGTTGGACGTCAACCCGAGCAACCTGCTGCGCGACGGATTTCCGTTCGATACCATCCGGGGCCGCGTGAAGATGGCCGATGGGAAAATGTCCACCGAAGGCTACAAGATCAACGGGCCCGTGGCGGCAATTGTCCTGGCGGGCGGCGTCAACATCATCAGCGAACGCTGGGACTTGAAGGCGGTGGTCATCCCCAATCTGGACGCCAGCGGGGCCGCCATGGTGACGGCGCTCGCTGTGAACCCACTGATTGGCCTGGGCGCTTTTGTCACGCAATGGCTGCTGAAGCAACCCCTGGCGCGCGCGATGACGATGGAATATTCCGTGACGGGTAATTGGGACGATCCGCAGATCGAGCCCATCGAGGCGTCGGGCAAGTCGGGCGAAAAGTCGGGCGAAAAGTCGGGCGATAAGCCGGCAGACAAGCCGGCAGACAAGCAGACGCCGCGTCCATTCACGGCTCCCGCGCGTGGCGCCATGCCGGAATTCATTGAGCATTAGAGCCGGGCCAGGTAACCAGGCCCATAAAAAAACCGCCTGTATGCAATGCAGGCGGTTTTTCTTTGATGCGAGGCGTCGGCTTACCGAACGTCGGCTTACCGAACGTGGGCTTACTTCTTCTTCATCATGTCGAAGAATTCGGCGTTGGTCTTGGTGGCGCGCATCTTGTCCAGGATGAACTCCATGGATTGCACTTCGTCCATGTCGTGGATGAACTTGCGCAGCACCCACACCTTTTGCAGCAGGTCGGGGGCAATCAGCAGTTCTTCGCGGCGCGTGCCCGACTTGTTCAGGTTGATGGACGGGTAGACGCGCTTTTCAGCCAGACGACGTTCAAGGTGGACTTCGGAGTTACCCGTGCCCTTGAATTCTTCGTAGATGACTTCGTCCATGCGGCTGCCGGTTTCGATCAGCGCCGTACCCAGGATGGTCAGCGAACCGCCTTCTTCCAGGTTACGGGCCGCGCCGAAGAAGCGCTTGGGGCGTTGCAGGGCGTTGGCGTCCACACCGCCGGTCAGCACCTTGCCGGAGGCCGGCACAACGGTGTTGTAGGCGCGGGCCAGACGGGTGATCGAGTCCAGCAGGATCACGACGTCTTTCTTCATTTCGACCAGGCGCTTGGCCTTTTCGATGACCATTTCAGCCACTTGCACGTGGCGCGTGGCGGGTTCGTCGAAGGTCGACGCCACCACTTCGCCGCGCACTGTGCGCTGCATTTCGGTCACTTCTTCCGGGCGCTCGTCCACCAGCAGGACGATCATGACGGCGTCGGGGTAGTTGGTGGTGATGGCATGCGCGATGTGCTGCATCATCACCGTCTTGCCCGACTTGGGGCTGGCGACGATCAAACCGCGCTGGCCCATGCCGATCGGGGCGAACACATCCAGGATGCGGCCCGTCAGGTTTTCTTCGCTCTTGATGTCCCGTTCCAGGCGCATCGTGCGGTTCGGGTGCAGCGGCGTCAGGTTCTCGAACATGATGCGATGCTTGATCGCTTCGGGCGCCACGCCGTTGACCTTGTCCACCTTGACCAGCGCAAAGTAGCGTTCGCCGTCTTTCGGCGTGCGCACTTCACCTTCGATGGAATCGCCGGTGTGCAGGTTGAAACGGCGGATCTGCGAGGGCGAGATGTAGATGTCGTCCGTGCTGGCCAGATACGAGGTCTCGGGCGAGCGCAGGAAACCGAAGCCGTCAGGCAGGACTTCCAGAACGCCGTCGCCGAAGATCTGCTCGCCTTGCTTGGCGCGCCGTTTCATGATGGCGAACATCAATTCCTGCTTGCGCAGGCGGTTGGCGTTCTCGATTTCCAGGCCAGCGGCCATTTCGAGCAGCTGCGAAACGTGCAGCGCCTTCAGTTCGTTGAGGTGCATCGCGGTGAATGTGGGGGAAAAGTAAAGGAGGGTTCTGGCGGCGCGCCACGGACGGGCTCGCGCGGTATTGAATGAGCGCCGCCTCCAGGGCGGCGCCTTCGTTCACAGCACGCGGTTTACAACGCGCCGTCCAGGAATGCGGTGAGTTGCGACTTCGACAGCGCGCCAACTTTGGTGGCGGCGGCTTGGCCGTCTTTAAAGAGCATAAGGGTGGGGATGCCACGGATGCCGTACTTGGTGGCGGTGCCCTGGTTTTCGTCCACGTTCAGCTTCGCGATCGTCAGGCGACCTGCGTACTCGGTGGCGACTTCTTCCAGGATCGGGGCAATCATCTTGCAGGGGCCACACCAGGCAGCCCAGTAGTCCACCAGCACCGGCTGGCCGGATTTCAACACATCGGCATCGAAGCTTGCGTCACTGACGTTCTTGATTTGGTCGCTCATGATGGTGATTCTCGGTTCGGCAGCAAAAGGCGCGTAAAAAGGGACGCGCCTTGCCGTTGTTCTTGTATGTGGAATGGGCTAAAGCATACCACTGTCAATAACAACAGGCATACCACTGTTAATAACAACAGGGTTTGCTGGTTTTGTGTAGGATGTTGCGGCGCAGTCGTTTGCGATCCGGGCCATCAAGCCCTGACGCGCCGGCTGTGACTGTCATCATCCTACCGAATTCGGAGTTGGTCAGGTCGTGCGCAACCCACCGGGAGCCGCGCAGAATCTAGGCTTATCCGTAAAATGTCGGTTTTTTTCCACAGATGTTGGGGATAACTTGGCCACTCCACGTTACACCGAGGCGTCCATTCGCGTCCTGAAGGGGCTGGAGCCCGTGCGCCAGCGCCCGGGCATGTACACCCGCACCGAAAACCCCCTGCACGTTGTGCAGGAGGTCATAGATAACGCCGCAGACGAGGCCTTGGCCGGCTACGGCAAACAGATACAGGTCACGCTGCACAGTGATGGCAGCGTGTCCGTCGAGGATGACGGCCGGGGCATCCCCGTCGGCCTGCATCCCGAAGAAGGCGCGCCCGTCGTCGAATTGGTCTTCACCCGCCTGCACGCGGGCGGCAAGTTCGACAAGGCGGGCGGCGGCGCCTATGCCTTTTCGGGCGGCCTGCACGGGGTGGGCGTTTCCGTCACCAACGCGCTGGCGACCCGGCTTGAAGTCGTGGTCTGGCGCGACGGCGCGGTCAACCGCCTGGTCTTCAAGGGCGGCGACGTTGCCGAACCCCTGGCGCCGTACGACCAGGGCGGCCGCAAGAAGTCGGGCACCCGCGTGCGCGTCTGGCCCGACGCCAAATACTTCGACAGCCCCAATATTCCGCTGGGCGAACTGACGCACCTGCTGCGCAGCAAGGCCGTGCTGCTACCTGGCGTGAAAGTCACGCTGGTCAACGAGAAAAGCGGCGACACCAAGACGTGGCAATACCAGGATGGCCTGCGCGGCTACCTGGCCGAAGCGCTGACCGGCGCCGAACTGATGGTGCCGTTCTTCGAAGGCCAGCAGTACGCCGGGGCCGACCACGAGAACTTCGCCGAAGGCGAGGGCGCCCAATGGGTCGTGGCCTGGACCGAAGACGGCAACGCCGTGCGCGAGTCCTACGTCAACCTGATCCCGACGCCGGCCGGCGGCACGCACGAATCCGGTCTTCGCGAAGGCCTGTTCGGCGCCGTGAAGGGCTTTGCCGAATTGCACAGCCTGTTGCCCAAGGGCGTGAAGCTGCTGCCCGAAGACGTGTTCGCCCGCGCCAGCTTTGTCTTGTCGGCCAAAGTGCTGGACCCGCAGTTCCAGGGCCAGATCAAGGAACGGCTGAATAGCCGCGATGCTGTGCGTCTGGTGGGCGGCTTTGCCAAGAGCGCGCTGGATCTCTGGCTGCACAGCAACGTCGAATACGGCAAGAAGCTGGCCGAACTGGCAATTCGCCAGGCGCAGGCGCGCCAGCGCTCGGCCCAAAAGGTCGAAAAGCGCAAGAGCTCCGGTGTGGCCGTGCTACCCGGCAAGCTGACCGATTGCGAATCCAGCGATGCCAGCCGCACCGAAGTGTTCCTGGTCGAGGGCGACTCCGCGGGCGGGTCCGCCAAGATGGGGCGCGACAAGGAATTCCAGGCCATCCTGCCGCTGCGCGGCAAGGTGCTCAATTCCTGGGAAGTGGACCGCGACCGGCTTTTTGCCAATAACGAAATCCACGACATTTCGGTGGCGATCGGCGTAGACCCCCACGGCCCCAACGACACGCCGGACCTGTCCGGCCTGCGTTATGGCCGCATCTGCATCCTGTCGGACGCAGACGTCGACGGCTCGCATATCCAGGTCTTGCTGCTGACGCTTTTCTACAAGCACTTTCCGAAGCTGGTCGAAGCCGGCAACGTGTTCGTGGCCAAGCCGCCTCTGTTCCGGCTGGATGTGCCGGCGCAGGGCAAGCGCCCCGCCCGCAAGATCTACTGTCTGGACGAAGGCGAGCTTGAAGCCGCGCAAGACAAGCTGCGCAAGGAAGGCGTGCGCGAAGGCGCCTGGTCCGTCAGCCGCTTCAAAGGCCTGGGCGAAATGAACCCGGAACAACTGTGGGAAACCACCATGAATCCGGACACGCGCCGCCTGCTGCCCGTGGGCTACGGCGATCAAACCCCCGAAGACACCACCCGCATGTTCGACATGCTGATGGGCAAGGGTGAATCCTCGCAGCGCCGCGCCTGGATCGAGGAAAAGGGCAACCTGGCAGAGCTGGACATCTGATGACGTCCACCTTGCCCGACCCCGCTTCCGATTCCGCCCGCATGACCGTCGACATGACGGCTGACGACTACGCCGAGTTCGCCGCCTATGTATACCGGCGGCCCGAACTGCGCCGGCGTCGGTATCGTTCGCACCTGCGCTTTGGCGTGCTGATGATCGTGGCGCTCTTTGCCTACCTGGTCTGGCAGACCTGGGACGGCAAGGGGCCCAACTGGTCGCGGATGCTGCCCGTGTATTTCGAAGGGCTGGCGGTCGGCCTGGGCATTCTGGTGCTGTTGGCGCTGGCGTATGAATTCGTCCTGCCGCCGCTGGTCCGGATGAACACCCGCCGCATGCTCAAGAAGCAGCCCGACGACCTTTTCCTGGGACGTCACCAGCTGGACTTTGGCCCCGACGGCATTCTGGATACCACCGGCAGCGCTTCCGGCCGGATGGAATGGTCGGATATCCGCCGCGTCGAGGAAACGCCGCAGCACCTGTACGTCATTCTGGGCACCTTGCAAGGCGTGATCATTCCCAAGCGCGGCCAGGACGCCGCCACGCTGGCAGCGGTGCGCGCCCAACTGCGCGCGCATGTCGCCGACACCCAGCTGGCCCCCTCCGCGTAAGGGCGCATTGACGCCGTTTCGATGAAATTGTCTACCTGAATAACCATGACCGACAGCAATCAACCCGGCCTGTTCGACCCCACCCCGCCCGATGGCGACGGCGATGCCAATGCCGCCATCACACTGGCGCGCTACGCGGAGCAGGCTTATCTGGACTACGCGGTGTCCGTGGTGCGCGGCCGCGCCTTGCCCGACGTGGGCGACGGGCAAAAGCCCGTGCAACGCCGCATCCTGTTCGCCATGCAGGCGATGGGGCTGGCCGCCGGCGCCAAGCCGGTGAAGTCCGCGCGCGTGGTGGGCGACGTGCTGGGCAAGTACCACCCGCACGGCGACCAGGCGGCCTATGACGCCATGGTGCGCATGGCGCAGGACTTCTCGCTGCGATATCCGCTGATCGACGGCCAGGGCAACTTCGGTTCGCGCGACGGCGACAACGCCGCCGCCATGCGATACACCGAGGCGCGCCTGACGCCGATCGCCAAGCTGCTGCTTGATGAGCTGGATGAAGGCACGGTCGACTTCGCGCCCAACTACGACGGCAGCCAGCAAGAACCGCAAATGCTGCCCGCGCGGCTGCCCATGATGCTGCTGAACGGCGCATCCGGCATTGCCGTGGGCATGGCCACCGAGGTGCCGCCGCACAACCTGCGCGAGGTGGCGCAGGCCTGCGTGGCGCTGATCAAGCATCCGCAATTGCCGGACGCCGAATTGCACGCCATGATTCCCGGCCCCGACTTTGCCGGGGGCGGCCAGATCATCACGCCGGCCGCCGATATCGCGCAGATCTACGGCGCGGGCCGGGGGTCCCTGAAGGTGCGTGCGCGCTGGCAGTTCGAAGAAATGGCGCGCGGCCAATGGCAACTGGTCATCACCGAATTGCCCCCGGGCACCTCGGGCCAGAAGGTGCTGGAAGAGATCGAGGAAATCACCAATCCCAAGGTCAAGTCCGGCAAGAAGAGCCTGACGCCCGAGCAGACCCAGGCCAAGGCCGTGATGCTGAACCTGCTGGACGCCGTGCGTGACGAGTCCGGCAAGGATGCGGCGGTGCGCCTGGTCTTCGAACCCAAGACCTCGCGCGTGGACCGTGACGAATTCGTCAACACGCTGCTGGCGCAGACCAGCATGGAAAGCAGCTCGTCGATCAACCTGGTGTGTATCGGCACGGACGGCCGGCCGCGCCAGAAGGGCCTGCGCGACATCCTGGTCGAATGGGTGGCGTTCCGCACCAACACCGTGGTGCGCCGCACGCGTTTCCGCCTGGACAAGGTCACCGACCGCATCCACGTGCTGGAAGGCCGCATGCTGGTCTACTTGAACGTGGACGAAGTCATCCAGACGATCCGCGAATCCGACGAGCCACGCGCGGCGCTGATGGAACGCTTCAAGCTGTCCGAGCGCCAGGCCGAAGACATTCTGGAAATGCGCTTGCGCCAGCTGGCTCGCCTTGAAGGCTTCAAGATCGAGCAGGAACTGGCCGACAAGCGCAAGGACCAGATTTCGTTGCAGGAACTGCTGGACAATCCGACGACGCTCAAGCGCCTGCTGATCAAGGAAATCGAGGCCGACGCCAAGCAGTATGGCGACGACCGCCGCACGCTGATCGAAACGGCCGAGCGCGCCGTGCTCGAAACCAAGGTGCTGGACGAACCGGTGACGGTGATCGTGTCGCAAAAGGGTTGGCTGCGTGCACGTCAGGGCCACGGCCACGATGCCGCGCAGTTCACCTTCAAGCAGGGCGACGACCTGTACGGCGCCTTCGAATGCCGCACCACCGACACGCTGATCGCCATGGGCGACAACGGTCGGGTGTATTCGGTGCCGGTCGCGGGCTTGCCCTCGGCGCGGGGTGACGGCCAGCCGGTCACGACGATGATCGATCTGGAATCCGGCACGCGCATCGTGCACACGATCGCGGCCGCGCCTGAATCGCGTTGGCTGTTGGCTACGCGCGGCGGCTATGGCTTTGCGGCCAAGCTGTCCGACATGGTCAGCCGCCAGCGCGCCGGCAAGCAGTTCATCACGCTGGAAACCGGCGATGAAATGCTGCGCCCGGTGCCCTTGTTCGACGGCGCCACGCAACTGGCGCTGCTGTCGGCCAAGGGCAAGTTCCTGGTGTTTGGGCTGGACGAATGCAAGTCCTTGTCGGGCGGCGGCCGTGGCACCATCCTGATGGGCCTGGACGCGTCCGACAAGCTGGACCAGACGGTGCCGATTGGCGCTCGCGGCCTGCGCGCCACGGGCATTTATCGCAACAAGCTGACCGAAGACATCCTGGTGGGTGACGCGCTGGCGCCGTATGTGGGCAAGCGCGCGCGCAAGGGCCGTCAGCTGGACGTGCGTCCCAAGCAGCCGGTCTTGTCGCCCGTGCTGGGGTAAGGCCACAGGCCATGCCCGGGCGCGCGCCCATGACTCACGCCGCCGCGCATGCCATGCCCGCCAGCCGCCTGGCGCACGTGGATGCGCTGCGCGGCTTTGCGCTTTTCGGCATCCTGGTCGTGAACATCGGCGTTTTCTCGTCGCCGTTCTACGGCGCGGGCATGGCCGATCCGACCTACTCCCGCACGCTGGACTTGGTGGTGCGCTGGCTGATTGCCTGCCTGTTCGAAACCAAGTTCTACCTGCTGTTTTCCTTTCTGTTCGGCTACAGCTTCACGTTGCAGATGGCGGCGGCTGAACGCAGCCAGGCGGCCTTCGCCCCGCGCTTTGTGCGTCGACTGGCAGGACTGGCCGTGCTGGGCGCACTGCACGCCGTGCTGTTCTACCAAGGCGACATCCTGCTGACCTACGCCTTGTTAGGCCTGGGCTTGCTGGCGTGCCGCCGGATCGCACCCCGGCATGCGCTGCACAGCGCGCTGTGGCTGATCGTGCTGGCCGCAACGGCGTGGGGGGTGCTGGGCCTGCTCAGTTTCCTGGACCCCGTGCCCGCCGGCTACGAGGCGCAGTACTGGGCCGACGCGCTGGCGTCCATCGAGGCGTATCGCGGCACGATTGGCACAACCATCTCGCAGCACATCAAGGAATTGACGACCTCGGTGTGGTTCATGGTGTTGTTCGTGCAAGGGCCGTTCGTCTTCGCGATGTTCCTCGCCGGTTGCGCGCTGGGCCGGCGCCAAGCGCTGGCCGACCCGTGGCGGCAACCACGCGTGCTGTGGCTGCTGTGCGCGTTCGGCTTGCTGCCCGGCCTGGCGGGGTCGGCGTTGTATGCCACCTCGTCCCTGCCGTTTGCCGGTGCCGCCTGGGAATTGCCCGGGCTGGCGGTGGACTTGCTGACGGCGCCGCTGTTAAGCATGTCGTACGCCGCCGCGTTTTTGCTGGCGTTCCGTAGCCGCGCGTTGGGCGGTTTGGCGGCGTGGCTGGCGCCAGCAGGGCGGATGGCGTTAAGCAACTACCTGATGCAGTCGGTCATTTGCGCGTTCCTGTTCACCGGCTGGGGGCTGCGCCTGTTTGCGTCGGTGTCGCCGCTGGCAACCGTGGGCATCGCGGTCGCCATATTCGCCGCGCAGCTGCCGTGGTCCGCATGGTGGTTAAAGCATCACGCATACGGCCCCGTAGAGTGGTTTTTGCGCGCGCTGACCATCGGGGCGTTGCCGCCTTGGCGGCGCGCGCGAGCGGGCTGATCGGCATACCGGATCACACGTCGCGGCGGACCGCGTTCAGCGCCGTGTCGATGGCGCCAACCAGTCGTTCGGTCAGCTGGTCCAGCTCGTCATCGGAAATGATGAACGGCGGGGCCAGCAACACGTGGTCGCCCTGGCGCCCGTCGATGGTGCCGCCCATCGGGTACACCATCAGCCCCTGCGCCATGGCTTCGCGCTTGATGCGCGCGTGTAGCGCCAACGCGGGGTCGAAGGTCTGCTTGGTGGCGCGGTCTTGCACCAGCTCAATCCCCATGAACAGGCCTCGGCCGCGGATGTCGCCCACGTGCGGATGCCGGCCCAGCGCCTGCTCCAGCCGCTGTCGCAGACCCGCGCCTTGTTCGCGCACGCGTTGCAGCAGGTTGTCGCGGCGGATCACGTCTTGTACGGCAAGCGAGGCCGCGCAGGCGATGGCGTGGCCCAGATAAGTGTGCCCGTGTTGGAAGAAGCCGCTGCCTTGCTGCATGGCGTCCACGATGCGCTGCTGGACCATCACGGCGCCAATGGGCTGATAGCCGCCACCCAGGCCCTTGGCGATGGTGATGAGGTCGGGCACGATGCCTTCCTGTTCCACCGCGTACAGCGTGCCCGTGCGGCCCATGCCGCACATCACTTCGTCGGCAATCAGCAGCACGCCGTGGCGGTCGCAGACTTCGCGCACGCGCTTGAAGTAGCCGGGCACGGCGGTGACGGCGCCGCTGGTCGCACCCACCACCGGCTCGGCCACGAACGCCATTACGGTGTCGGGGCCCAGCTTCTCAAAGGTCTGTTCCAGTTCCCGCGCCAGGCGTTCGCCGTACTGCTCGGCGCTTTCGCCGCTTTGCTGGTCGCGATACGCGTAGCAGGGCGACACGTGCTCCACGTCTATCAGCAGCGGCGCGAATTGCGCACGGCGCCACGCGTTGCCGCCTACCGCCAGCGCGCCCAGCGTGTTGCCGTGGTAGCTCTGGCGGCGCGCCACGATATGGCGCCGTTGCGGTTGGCCGATTTCCACAAAGTACTGCCGCGCCATCTTCAGCGCGGCCTCGACCGCCTCGGACCCGCCCGACACGAAGTACGCGTGCGAAATGCCCTGCGGCGCGTCCGCCACCAACCGCGCGGCCAGCTGTTCGGCGACGTCGGTCGTGAAGAAGCTGGTGTGGGCATAGGCCAGCGCGTCGATCTGGGCGTGCATGGCGGCCTGGACGTCGGGATGGTTATGCCCCAGGCACGACACGGCGGCGCCGCCGGAACCGTCCAGGTACGCGCGGCCGGCGCTGTCGTGGATCCACACGCCTTGGCCGCTGACGGCGACAGCGGGCGTCTGGCGTAGGGAACGATGCAGAACGTGGGAGTGGCTCATGGCAATCCGTTTGGCAAAGGTGAAGGTTGAAGTCAGCCGGGACGGCGGGAAGTCGGGGCGGTCCAATAGACGTTGTCGGCGCGCAGGCGCTGTTCCACTTCGGTCAGGCGGTTCAGGACGTCCGCGCCGCCGCGAGCCGTCAACCTGGCGATCAGATGTTCGGCCAAGCCGAGCAAGCCGGCGGTGGTGTGAAAGAACGAGCCGGGGCCTCGGCGGGCCGGGTTCGCCTGCACGCCGTCGCGGTCGGGCGGGGCGAAGCGCAGCGTGTGGCGTGCGTCCACGGCCAGCGGCGACAAGGGGTCGTCGGTCAGGGCGATCAGCGCCACGCCCCGCTGCGCCGCTTGGCGTGCCAGTTGCACGGTGGCGGTGGGGTAGGGCGCTTGCGAGATCACGATGAGCGCGTCGCCAGCGTCCAGGCCGTCGGCCTGTTCGGCTGGCGCCCCGCCCAGGCCGTCGATCAGCACGCTGTTACGGCGCACCAACTGATAGGCGTAGCGCATCTGGAACGCGATGCCGAAAGCGGAACGCGTACCCAGAAAACCCACCTGCCGGGCGTTCAGCAAAGTCTGGACGGCAGCGTCGAATGCGGACGCCTGGTTCAGGGCGCACACTGACGTCACCGCCTGGACCTGGTAGTCGGTCAAGGCGTCGTGGCCCGGCGTGGCGGCATCGCCGGCCGCCGCTTGCAGCGCGGCGGCGCGATCACGCAGGCCCGGCTGGGCTTGCCCGCTATTGCCGGCAAGCGCTTGTTGGAAAGGCTGTCTAAATGCTTCGTAGCTGGAGTAGCCCAGCGCCCGCGCCAGCCGCAGCATGGTGGCCGGCGCCACGCCCAGCGCCTGGGCTTGACGCCGCATCGACCACAACCCCACTTGCGCCGGATGCGCCGCCACCCAATGCGCCGCGCGTTGCAGCTCCGGTGGCAGTCCTTCCATTTTTTGCTGCAAGGTCGGGATGAGGTCAGGGGGCAATGACATGTAGGTAAGGCCCAGATTTACCGATTAAAAACAAATGATATATCCGCGGATTTAAATAAAACAATTGTTTTGTTGTTCGGCATTTCCCGTGCGGCGATGCGCGTTCTAGCCCACGCGGCCGCGCCTTGAGCACGCCACTTGCTCCTCTCGCAAGTCCGGGAAATTTGCTTATATCTTCTGCAAATCCGTGTTCATTTATTTACATCGTGCGCGGGTTTTTTGTTTGACGCGAATACATCGGGCGCATATCATTCGTGTAGAAATGAATTTGACCGAACCTTTCTCTTCCATGACCAGCCCCGCGAACACTGATCCCTCCCAGCAGTACGACCTGCGCATTTTGCGAGCCCTGCGCCGCATCACGCGTTCGATCGCATTGCACTCGCGACAGTTGTCCGCGGTCAGCCATATCACTGCTCCGCAGTTGATGTGTCTGCGCACGGTAATGGCCAATGGCCCGATGACGGCCACGGCCATCAGCCGTGAAATGCATGTCAGCCCCAGCACGGTGGTGGGCATCCTGGACCGCCTGGAAGACAAGGGTTTGATCCGCCGTGAACGCGGCCGCGAAGATCGCCGCATTGTTTTCGTTACTGCCACGGACGCCGGCCGCGAATTGGCCCAAGGCGCCCCGTCTCCCCTGCAAAAGCATCTGGCCGACGCATTGAACGCGTTGCCCGAGCTTGAGCAAGCCACCATCACGCTATCGCTGGAACGCATCGTGGCGCTGATGGAGCAGGAAGGGCAGGCAGTCGCAGCGGAACCGCACGGCGATGTATCGTCGCCCATCCTTGAAGTGCCCACGGGCGGGGCACCCCCAGAATCGGGAATCGTTGCATGAAGAAAAACGAACTGGACACCCCCCATCTCTCAAGTGCCGTGGCGCCGGCGGTTCGCGCGCAGACCCATACGATGCGTCTGCCCACCCGCAAAGACGGCGCCGCCATTCACCAGCTCATTTCCGAGTGCCCGCCGCTCGACCTGAATTCCCTCTACGCCTACTTGCTCCTTGGTGAGCATTTCAGCGACACCTGCGTCATCGCCGAAAGTGCCGGCGGACGTATCGACGGTTTTATCTCCGCTTATGTGATCCCGACCCGCCCCGACGTGTTGTTCGTCTGGCAGGTTGCGGTGCACACCCGCGCACGCGGCCATCGGTTGGGCCGCGCCATGCTTCGCGAACTCTTGCAACGCAAGGGGCTCGAGCATGTTCGATATCTTGAAACCACGGTGGGGCCTGACAACCAGGCATCGCGCCGCAGCTTTACCGGCCTGGCCGGCGAGCTTGGCGCCCACGTTTCCGAACAGCCGTTCTTCGACCGGCAATTGTTTGGTGGCGCGGACCATGACGACGAGATGTTGTTGAGGATAGGCCCGTTCGCATTGCCTGCCCCGTAGGGCAGCGCAACCCCAGCGGACTTATCGAAATTACCGGGATGGCAATGCCTGTCCGAATGCGTTCACCGCATCCGGAGGGATCGTGCCGTCTATTCAACTTATGAGATGAAAAGGGAGGATTGATCATATGGACTTGAAAATCTTTGACCGGATGGAATCCGAAGTGCGGGGCTACATTCGGTCGTTCCCCGTGATATTCAGCCAGGCCCGCGGCTCGACGCTGATCGACGAAGACGGCACCGAGTACATCGATTTCTTCAGCGGCGCAGGCACGCTGAACTACGGCCACAACAATCCTGTTCTCAAGGAAAAACTGCTGGAGTATGTGCAGGCGGACGGCGTCGTCCACGGCCTGGACATGGCGACCAGCGCGAAGAAGCGTTTCCTGGAGACGGTGGATCGCGTGCTGCTCAAGCCGCGCAACTGGCAATACACGCTGCAATTCACCGGCCCCACCGGCACCAATGCCGTGGAAGCCGCGCTGAAGATCGCGCGCCAGGTCAAGGGCCGTTCGAATGTGATTTCGTTCACGCATGGCTTTCACGGCGTCAGCGGCGGTTCGCTGGCCGTGACGGCCAACATGAAGTTCCGCGAAGCGTCCGGCTATGCGCTGGGCAACACCACGTTCATGCCCTATGACGGCTACTTCGGCCCCGACGTGGACACGATGGCCTACCTGGAACGCATGCTGGAAGATCCCAGCAGCGGCATGGACAAGCCCGCCGCCGTCATCGTTGAAACCGTGCAGGGCGAAGGCGGCGTCAACGTTGCCACGCTACGCTGGCTGAAAGAGCTGGAAAAGCTGTGCAAGCGCCACGACATGCTGCTGATCGTGGACGACATCCAGGTGGGCTGCGGCCGTACCGGCACCTTCTTCAGCTTTGAAGCCGCCGGCATCCGCCCGGACATCATCACGCTGTCCAAGTCGCTGTCTGGTTTCGGCCTGCCGATGTCCTTGGTGCTGATGAAGCCCGAGCTGGATATCTGGAAGCCGGGCGCCCACAGCGGCACGTTCCGCGGCAACAACCTGGCGTTCGTCACCGCCACGCAGGCCTTGGAAACCTATTGGGCCAACACCGCCTTCACGGCCGACATCCAGCGCAAGGAACGCACGGTGCGTGACTGGCTGGAAAACCTGGTCCACAGCTATCCCAACGCGGGCCTGTCGGTGCGCGGCCGTGGCCTGATCCAGGGCCTGGTATGCAACACCACGCCCGCGCTGGCCAACCGCATCGCGCAGCAGGCATTCAAGAAGGGCGTCGTCATCGAGACCTCGGGCGCGCATGACGAAGTGCTCAAGCTGCTGCCGGCGCTGACGATTGAAGAAGATTTGTTGAGCAAGGGCCTGGACATCATCGAGGCCAGCGTGGCCGACGCGCTGGCAGAAGAAGGCCAGTCCGCCCGCATTCTTAAATTTGGAGGAAAACGTCAATGATCGTACGCAATGTCAAAGATGTGATCGGCACCGCCGACGAAGTCCGTACCGACACCTGGGTCAGCCGCCGCGTGCTGCTCAAGAAGGACGGCATGGGCTTTTCCTTCCACGAGACCACCATCTTTCCCGGCGGCCGCACGCACATCCACTACAAGAACCATCTTGAAGCGGTGTGGTGCATTGAAGGCGACGGTTCCATCGAGACCATCGCCGACGGCAAGAAGTATGACCTGGGCCCCGGCGTGGTCTACGCGCTGAACGAACACGACGAGCACTGGCTGTGCGGCGGCAAAGAGCCGCTGCGCGTCATCTGCGTCTTCAACCCCCCGCTGACCGGCCAGGAAGTGCACGACAAAGAAGGCGTCTACGCCTTGCCTGAAGCCGAAGCCAAAGCGGCTTGATACAAGGAGGTTCGCATGATCTCACCTGCAAAGGATCCGTACGCCTCCCGTACGGACCGGGGCTCCGCCATCATTGCCCGCCAGGACCCGGTGGTCTATGGCGACGGCAAGTACGCCAACGCCTTGTCCGGCGAACAGGTCGGGCAATATGAGCGCGACGGCTTTCTCTTGTTGGAAAACCTGTTTTCCGAAGAAGAGATCCGCGCGCTGTCCGCCGAGGTCGAGCGCATGACGCGCGACCCGTCGATCATCCGGCGCGAGGAATCCATCACTGAACCCGGCAGCAACGCCGTGCGCTCCATCTTCATGGTGCATGTGTTGAACCCCGTGCTGTCGCGCCTGGTGCGCGACCCGCGCCTGGTCAACGTGGCGCGGCAGATCCTGGGCTCCGAGGTATACATTCACCAGTCGCGCGCCAACATGAAGCCCGGCTTCAAGGGCAAAGAGTTCTACTGGCACTCGGACTTCGAGACGTGGCACGTGGAAGACGGCATGCCGTCGATGCGCGCGCTGAGCTGCTCGGTGCTGCTGACCGACAACAACGAGTGCAACGGCCCGCTGATGCTGGTGCCCGGCTCGCACCGCCAGTTCATCTCGTGCGTGGGCGAAACCCCGAACGAGCACTACAAGCAATCGCTGAAAAAGCAGGAATACGGGGTGCCGGACCCGGTCAGCCTGCAATTGCTGGTAGAGCAGGGCGGCATCCGCTCGATGACCGCCAAGGCGGGTTCGGTGGTGTTTTTCGACTGCAACACCATGCACGGTTCGAACAGCAATATCTCGCCGTGGCCGCGCGCCAATGTCTTCATGGTCTACAACAGCATGGAGAACACCTTGAACCCGCCCAAGTACGGCCTGACGCCGCGCCCCGAACATATCGCGACGCGCAAGGGCTTCAAGGCGGTGACGCCGCTGGATACGCTGAAGCTGGTGGGCGGCTGATCCACCGCGTTCAGCCCGCCGCGTCGGACCTTGGCGGGTTGTACCTCCCACACCGAAACCCGGGCCTTGCCCGGGTTTTTTCATGCGCGGTGCGGCGCCTGAAATTCGACCGATGCCGGCGTCCGCTCTCTGCTATTCTTGCGCGGATTCCCCTCACGCCAAAGCGATGCCGCCATGTCCGCCCGTATCCTGAGCTTGCACATTTACCCGATCAAATCCTGCGCCGGCATCGATCTGGCGGAGTCGCCCATCGTCCGGGCCGGCCTGGCTTACGACCGTCGCTGGATGCTGATCGGCGCCGATGGGCAGTTCATGACGCAGCGCCAATGGCCGGCGATGGCCCTGATCCGCACGGCGCTGACCGCCGACGCCCTTCGCGTCAGCGCGCCCGGCATGCCCGATCTGGACGTGCCCCTGGATGAATCCGGCATCGAGCCCGGCGCGCAAACCGTGGCGGTCTGGGCCGACGCGATATCGGCGCGCCACGAAAGCGCCGCCACGGGCCAATGGTTTTCTGAATTCCTGAAAACGCCGTGCCGCTTGCTGAAGGTGGACAGCGCTGCCGCGCGCAACGCCAAGCCCGACTGGGTATCGCGCTGGGTGGATGCGCACCCCGATCTGGCGGACGCCTTCGTGGGCGACCACCACTTCGGCTTTGCCGATGGGTTCCCGCTGCTGATCGCCAACCAGGCCTCGCTGGATGACTTGAACGCGCGCCTGCAAGCCAAGGGCGTGGCGCCGGTGCCCATGGACCGTTTCCGGCCCAACATCGTGGTCGAGGGCGAATGGGAACCCTTCGAAGAAGACCATACCGCCATGATCACGGCAGCGGGCGTTCGGATGGCGTTCGTCAAGCCGTGCACTCGTTGCTCGATTCCCGACATCGACCAGCGCACCGCCCAGCAGCACGACGAGCCCGGCCGTACGCTGGCGGGCTATCGCAATCTGGATATCGGGGTGGTGTTTGGCCAGAACGCCATTCTGGACACGCCGGCCGGCGCGCGCTTGAAAGTCGGCGACGCGGTCGAGATCGAACTGGATTTCTGACCGGTCGTCGGGCCGGGGGTGTCTTCGGTCACGCCGAAGACACCTGTGCGGATTACGCCGAAGACAACTTCAGGCCGATCAGACCCAGCACAATCAGGGCCACGCTGACGATGCGCATCCAGCTCGTGGACTCGCCGAACAGCACGATACCGGCCACGAAGGCGCCCACGGTGCCGATGCCCACCCACACGGCGTAGGCGGTGCCCAGCGGCAGCGTTTTCATGGCGACAGCCAGCAGCCACACGCTGATGGCCATGCCGCCCGCGGTAATCAGGGACGGCCAGAGGCGGGTGAAGCCATGGGTGTATTTCAGGCCTACGGCCCAGACGATTTCAAACAGGCCCGCTAGCACCAGGATGATCCAGGTCATTGACGACTCCTTCTGTTGCGCTGCCGGCGTTGCGCCGGCAATAAGGGGTCGTCCCCGGATAAAAAAAACACCGGTCGTTTGACCGTGCGCAGCAACGGGCCGTCCCGCTGCGGCAAAAATTATAGAATACCGGCTTCCAACGGCAAAACCGGATGCCGGGCATCACTTAAGCAACACGTCGCGGACCGGACCGCGAACCAGGAATTTCCATCATGCAACGCATCATGCTGCGGGCAAAGCTACACCGCGTCACGGTCACCGAAGCCGACCTTCACTACGAAGGCTCATGCGGCATCGACGAAGACCTGCTGGACGCTGCCGGCATGCGCGAGTTCGAACGCATCGAACTCTACAACGTCACCAATGGCGAACGCTTCGACACCTACATCATCAAGGCGGCCCGCGGCAGCGGCGCCATCTCGCTGAACGGCGCGGCCGCGCGCCGGGCCCAGGTGGGCGATCTGTTGATCATCTGCACCTACGGGCCGATGTCCGAAGAAGACTCCGCCAAGCACAAGCCGCAGGTCGTGCTGGTGGACGACGCGAATCGCGTCAAGGAAATTCGCAAGTTCCCGGCCTGAGGCCGGGCCGGGCAACGCGCCATTTCGGCCTGGCCGGAGGGCGCTTTCGTCAACCCTGAACCATTTCATCATGAGCTTCCAGGTCATCATCCAACCCAGCAAGCATCAATTCCCGGTTGAGCCCGGCCAGACCGTGCTCGACGGCGCCTTGGCCGCCGGCATCGTGCTGCCCTACAGCTGTCGCAATGGCGCGTGCTCCACCTGCAAGGGCAAAGTGGTGTCCGGGGAGTTCGACGCCGGGCAATATCCCGCCCAGATCCTGTCGCCGGAAGAACTGGCCAACGGCTACACGCTGTTTTGCCAGGCCAGGCCCGCGTCCGACATGGTGGTTGAATCCACCGAAGTCCGGCTGGCCAGCGACATCCAGATTCGCAAGCTGCCGTCGCGCGTGCAGACGCTGGAACGCGTGGCGCCCGATGTCACCGTGCTTAAGTTGCAACTGCCTGCTTCCGAGCAGTTCCGCTATTACGCCGGGCAGTACATCGAAGTCATCCTGAAAGACGGGCGTCGTCGCAGCTATTCGATGGCCGGTGCGCCGCATACCGGCAGCCCGCTTGAACTGCACATCCGGCACATGCCGGGCGGGCTTTTCACGGACCATGTATTCGGCGCCGGCACCACGCAGATGAAGGAACGCGAGATCCTGCGGCTGGAAGGGCCGTTCGGCTCTTTCTTCCTGCGCGAAGACAGCAACAAGCCCATCGTGCTGCTGGCTAGCGGCACGGGCTTTGCGCCTGTGAAGGCCATCGTCGAGCACATGATCCACAAGAGCATTGCGCGCCCGGTCACGCTGTACTGGGGCGGCCGCCGTCCCCAGGACTTGTACATGGACGCACTGGCGCAGTCCTGGTCTGGCCTGCTGCCGAACTTCAAGTACGTACCGGTGGTGTCCAATGCGCTGCCCGAAGACGGCTGGTCGGGGCGCACCGGCTTCGTCCATGAAGCCGTCATGCAAGACATCGCGGACCTGTCCGGCCATCAAGTCTATGCCTGCGGCACGCCGCTGATGGTGGATGCCGCGCGTCGCGAATTCAGCGTGCAGAACGGGCTGCCGCCGGAAGAGTTCTACGCGGATGCCTTCACGTCCGAGGCCGACCTGGCGAAAGCCGCGTCGTAAATCGGACCACGGGAATCATCGGGGGGGAATTCACAGGCTGAAAAGCTTCGTGACTTCAGCCCCTTTTTTATACGTAGGCGAAGGCAAATCGGCGGGGTAAACTGCCTTCGCAGCGGCTTGCCAAAGGGGCGGACATCGGGTCCGTAACCGACTTGGCATGCAAGGAGCAATGCGGGCATGAAAGTAGCGGTATTGGGTAGCGGCATTATCGGAATCTCCAGCGCCTGGTGGCTGAACCAGGCCGGCCACGACGTTGTGGTCATTGATCGCTGCACCGGTCCCGCCCAGGAAACCAGCCTTGCCAATGGCGCGCAGATTTCGGTTTCCTATGCCGAACCCTGGGCCAATCCGCAGGCGCCGCTCAAGCTGCTCAAATGGATGTTCCAGGACAACGCGCCCTTGCTGTTCCGGCCGCAGCTGGACTGGCGTCAATGGATGTGGGGCCTGGCCTTTCTGCGTGAGTGCCTGCCCGGCCGGCTGGCTCCGAATATTCGGGCCATGGTGCGCATGGCCGAGTACAGCCGCGCCACGCTGCGCAGCATGCGCGCGGAACTGGGCATCGAATACGACCACCTTGAACGCGGCATCCTGAACTTCTACCGCGATCCCCACGAATTCGAAAACTCGCAACGGGCCGCCGGCCTGATGCGCGATTTCGGCGTCGAGCGCCGCGTGGTCACGGCAGACGAGGTCATCGCCATCGAACCGGCCCTGGCCCCGCACCGCCAGACCATCGTGGGCGGTGATTACACGCCTGAAGACGAAAGCGGCGACGTCCACTTGTTCTCGGTCGCGCTGGCCGAACGCTGCGCCCGCGCCGGCGTCGAATTTCGCTACAACACGCGAGTCACACGTTTGCTGACGCAAGGCGGCGCCGTGCAGGGCATGGAAATCATTGAACCCGATGGCCGCTACGGCACCCTCTCGGCAGACGCGTATGTCGTGGCGATGGGCAGCTTCAGCCCCAATCTGCTGCGTCCCTTGGGCATCCCGTGCAACGTGTATCCCGCCAAGGGCTACTCGGCGACCTTCCCGGTGCTCAAGCCGGAAGCCACGCCTACGGTCAGCCTGACCGACAGCAGCCATAAAATTGTGTTTTCGCGCCTGGGCGACCGTCTTCGCATGGCCGGCACCGCCGAGCTTTCGGGATATTCGCGCAGTCTGAACACCGGCCGTTGCGAAGCCATGACGCGCCTGGCGCAAGAACTTTTTCCCGACGCGCTCGATTTCGAACGCGTCAGTTATTGGTCGGGCCTGCGCCCGTCCACTCCCTCGAACGTGCCCATCATCGGCCGTAGCCGCATCCCCAACCTGTATATCAACACGGGTCACGGGACGCTCGGCTGGACGATGGGCGTTGGCTCGGGCCGGGCTTTGGCCGATCTGCTCAGCGGACGGCGGCCGGAACCGGAATTTCCTTTTCTTGGTCTGTGAACCTATGAAGAATCTGCAATTGGCGGGCGTTGCCCGCGCGATGTTCGCCAGCCGGCGTGCATGGGTCTTCGGCGCCGCGATGGCGCTGGCGGGGGTGGCTAACGCCGCACCCGTGGAAATCCAGGTCTGGCACACACTGTCGGACGCCAACAAGGCCGAGTTCGAAAAACTGGCCAAGCAGTACAACAAAGAGCAGGACCAGGTCAGCGTCAAGCTGCGTGGTTTCGCCTCGCAAGAGGCGCTGGAACAGGAAGCCGCATCGGCCGCCAAGGCCAAGAAGGCGCCCAACCTGGTCCAGCTGACGGATAACCATTCACCGGAAGTCGTGGCGCAGCACAAAGCCATCATGCCGATGTACGAACTGCTGGCCAAGTACCCGATCAAGGACCTGAACTGGTTCGTGCCGGCCACCAGCAGCTTCACGCGCGACAGCAAGGGCCGCCTGCTGGCGTTCCCGTGGATGGCCGAAGTGCCGGTGATGTTCTACAACACCGCCGCCTACAAGAAGGCCGGCTTGGATCCCAACAACCCCGCGCGCACCTGGAACGGCCTGCAAGCCGAACTGCTGAAGCTGCGCGACGTGGCCGACATCGATTGCCCCTACGCGTCCAGCGACCAGGTCACCGTGCACCTGGAGAACCTGGCCCCGATCAACGGTCAGCAATTCACCAGCAACAACAACGGCCTGGACGCGATCACGAAGAAAAGCGCCGCGCCCGCGATGCAGTTCGACACGCTCTACATGCGCCACATCTCCCTGATGGTCAGCTGGAAGCGTTCGTTGCTGTTCATGGCGCACACGGGCGACGCGTCGGCCGACAAGTTGTTCGCCAAGGGTGAATGCGCGGTGCTGACCGCCAATTCCGGCGCATTCGGCACGTTCCTGAACACCAAGTCGCTGTCGTTCGGCGTGGCGCCGGTGCCGTACTACGACCAGGCCACCAAGGCTGCCGGCCAACCGTTTGTCAGCGGCTCGGCTTTGTGGGCGCTGGAAGGCCGCCCGCAATCCGAAGAAAAGGCAACGGCACAGTTCCTGGCCTGGCTGTCCAAGCCGGTCGTGGCCGCCGAATGGCATCAGCGCACGGGCTTCCTGCCCCTGACCGAAGCCGCGTTCCGCGCGTCTGACGTGTCGTTCTACAAGAGCATCCCGGGCGCACAGGCCGTGATCGCGTCGATGAGCAACCGTCCGGCCAGCAACAGCCGCGGCTTCCGCATGGCCAACTACGCGCGCATCGAACCCGTTCTGAATCAGCAACTGAACGACGCCTTCGACGGCAAGGTTCCGCCCGTGTCGGCATTGAACAATGCGGCCTCGCAGGCGCGCAGCATCGCCGCCCAGCGTTAATCCATGCGCTAGGCCTGGGCAGCGTGTAGCTGCCTGCCGCCACCGCAAAAACCCGGTCTTTCAGACCGGGTTTTTTTTCGTCTTCGGCACGCCTGTCCGGCAGGGTGGATCAATCCATCCATGCGTACATGCCAGTCTGGCGGCCCGCTTTGCCCTCGTCCACCATGCCGTTCATGCGTACCGATTCCGGTGCGCCTTCAGCTTGCGGTGAGGCATGGTTCGAATCATTTTCCTGGTGGCAGGCGTGTCCTGCCTGGGGGCTTGCACTGGCTGGCCCGCCAATGATGGCGCCGGTGTGGCGTGGCAGGCTGCCGGGTCCGCTGCGCACGCGTTTCGTTTTGATTGGCGCTTGTCCGGCGACCCGGCGGTTGCGCCCATGCAGGTGTTCGACGACGGCAAGGACGTCTGGCTGCAATTCGCGCCGGGGCAACCTTTGCCCGCTATCTTCGGTGTGCGAGCAAATGTTGAACACGCGCTGCCCTATACGCGGCGCGACCCTTATGCGGTGGTGGCGGGGGCGTGGGACGCGCTGCGGTTTCGCGGCGGGCGCTTGATGGCGCGCGCTGAACGCGAAGCCCGACGCGACACCCAACGCGACACCGAACGCGCAGCCGATGTTGCGGCCGCGCCAGGCGCACCGGTTTCGATGTCGGCAGAAGCCGCCGTCGCCGTCCCGCTTGCGGGCGTAGGGCAACTGGCGGGTAAAGGGCCATTGGGCACGCGCGATGCGCCTGTGCTGGCGGCTTCTTTGCCCGGCGATTCCAAGGCAGACATTTCAACGGCGGGCGCTTTAACGGCAGCTGTTTCAAGCGGAGCCGCTTCAACGTCAGACACTTCAATTTCGGGCGTATCCCTATCCGCCATTCCAAGCCCAAACGCGGCTGCCGCCGTCAGCAGGTATCGGGCAGCACCCCCGGACACTACGCTGCGCGCCGTGCTGGCGCGCTGGGCCGGTGATTCGGGCTGGACCTTTCGCCCGCAACACTGGGCTGTCGACGTCGACATTCCCCTGTCCGCCTCGGCCGATTTTTCCGGCGATTTCAAATCCGCTGTCCGCGAATTGCTGAGCGCCACCGAGCTGGCCGACAAGCCCTTGCAGCCTTGCTTCTACGGCAATCAGGTCCTGCGTGTGGTGCCGTTGGCCCAACCGTGTTCGCGGGCCGCGCCTGCGCAAGGGGGTGGGGCATGAACCGGCTTCAATGGTTTGGCGTGGCTGCGACTTGCGCGCTAGCTGGCTGCGCGGCAACGGAGCAGGTGGCGCACTTGAATCGGGCGGCAAACGAACGGCTTGATGTTGTCTCCGGCCATCACCGCGCGTTCGCCCAGGGCTTGTCCGACCGCCAGGCGCGCATCGCCGCGCAGGACGTGGCGGCGCCGTGGGTGGCCGGCACGCCGCAACCCTTGGCGCGCGACGTGTCGCTGCCGCCCGCTTTGCGCGAGAACGTGCCCACCACGTTGATGCTTGCGGACGACGCCGATCTTTTCGGATTGGCGCAACGCCTGGGCGCTGCCACCGGCATCCCGGTGCGGGTGCAACCCGAAGCGTTGCTGCCGCTGGAGCAATTTCTGCCGCGTCTGGCCGTAACGGGCGGCCTGTCCGTGCCGGCGCCGTACCGCATGGAAGTCCGGGACGGCCCCTTGCCGCTTGCCGACTTGCTGGACGCGTTGGCCGCGCGCTTTTCGGTGCATTGGCGATACGTGCGCAACGCGCTGGAGTTCTACCGCACCGAGACGCGCGTGTTCGACGTGCGCGCGCTGTCGTTGGCAAGCGCGGTCGACGTGCGCCTGGGCAGGTCCGGCAACGCAGACGGCGAGGGCTTCGAAAGCACCTCCAGCACCACGTTGGCGGCCAAGGAACACAACGCGCTGGCCGTGCTGCGGGCCAGCATCGCGCCGTTCCTGACGCGGTCGGGCCTGATTGCCGATGCGGTGGACGGCGCATCGTCCCTCGTCGTCACTGACACTCCCGACGCGTTGGAGCGCATCGCGGTCTTCCTCGAACGCGAAAACAAAGCCATGACGCGTCGCGTACGCCTTGTCTTCGAAGAAATCACCGTCATCGTCAAGCAATCGGCCTCGGGTGGCCTGGACTGGAACGCGCTATACGCGGCGGCGGGGGCTTCCGCGCGCTACGCCATGCCGGCCGTGGCGGCTGCGGGCGCAAGCACGCTTGACCTGTCGGCGGGGCGGGGCGCCTGGCAAGGGTCGCAAGCGCTGGTGTCTGCGCTGAGCACAATGGGCGCGATCGTCCGGCACAACAAGGTTCCTGTCTTGACGCTTAACCGGCGCCCGGTCACTCATGCCATTCGCACCACGTTTTCCTACATCGATCGCGTACAAAGCACCGCGGTGCCGGGCACCACGGCGGGGGGCGCCAACGGCACGTTGCCGGCCGTGTCCATCACGCAAAAAGAAGAAACGGTGGGCTCGTTCCTGACCCTGGTTCCTGATATCCAGCATGACGGCCAGATCTTGCTGTCCGTGGCGTATGACAACGCGGTGGCGCAACCACTGAAGACCATCACCTTTGGCGAGCGCGGCAATCAGGTCCAGGTGCAGCAGATCACGATTGACGGCAATGGCACGGTTCAGCAAATAGAGCTGCGGCCGGGGCAACCCGTGATTTTGTCCGGCTTCGACCGCAGTACCGACCAGCATGCAGGCCAGCGCCTGGCCCCGGGGCTACCGCTGATCACCGGCGGGCACGACAGCGCCGAGCAGGCGCGCGAGACGACGTTGATGCTCGTCACCGCCCAAGTAGAAGAGGGGTACTAAGCCGCCATGAAACGAGCCCCCGACCCGTTGTTGCTTGACTGCCCCGGCGCCGGCCATCGCCTGGCGTTCGGCCTGCGATGGCTGGTATTGATCGGCTCCGACACGCAGGCCCTTGCGCGCGCGCGTGGGCGCCGGTTGCGCGCCACGCACGTCGTCGTAGGCGGTTCGCCTGCAACGATGGCGGGGTACGGGCGCCTGCGCGGAATGCGGCGTGCACGCGCTGGTGAATGGTGGCGCAATCGCGTAGCCAAACACGTAGACGGCCACGTAGGCAATCGGGCAGCGGACGCCGCGCCTGGTCGCGCGGCCCGCCGTCCTGCAAGGCCCTTCGTCCTGGCTGCCGCGCAGCTTTACGCGCTGCGGTTTCCGTCCGGCGGACACTGCGTCATCGCGCTTCCTGATGGTCGGTACTGGCTGGTCGCGGCTCAGGACGGTGTGGTGCTGTCCCAGGCGGATCGTGTGTTTGTGTCTCACGATGACGCGTTGCAGGCGCAAGCGCGGTTGCAAGAACAACGCCCTGGCTTACCGGCGCACGATCCCGACTCCATCTGGGCTTGCCTCATCAGCGCGGTGGATTCGGGCGCCCGCCTCGCGCCTTTGCCATCGCGCTGGGCGGGCGTGCCGTTTGCACTGCGTCTGTTCCTGCTGTGCGTCGCCATGGCGGCCCTTGCACCGCCGGTTTGGCGGTCTGTTGTCCCTTATGTTCTGTCCCATTGGGCGGCAGCGCCTGCTGAGGATTCCGCGCCACCCGATCCGCGAAGCGCCCATCAGGCTATGTTGGGCGCCCTGACCGCGCATGGGCCGAACGATGTCGCGCGGCTGCTACGCAGTGTGGGACTGTTGCCCATCCAGGTTCAGGGCTGGGCGCTACGCCGCGCGCAGTGCGATGCCGGCGAGGGCGTTTGGCGTTGTGCGGCGGTCTATGCGCGCGCGCACCGTTTCGCGACGAATCAACGCTTGTACGCGCGGCTGCCCGCTGGCTGGCAGGTGTCATTCAAGCCCTTGGACGAGGCCACGTTAGCGTGGCGCGTGGCATCCGAACCTATTCCTCTGACTGCCTTGGCGCTGCCTAGCGGCTTGCATGTCGACACCGAACTGGTGGCCGCATTGCAGCGCTTGCAGCCTGCATTCGCGTCAGTGTCGCTGGCGTCGGCGGTGGCATTGCCGCTGTCGTTGTCGAACGCATCGGTCGTTGGCGCCCAAGTCTCCCCGTCGCAGACCCTCCCGGTATTGCGACGGCGCGCGCTGCGTCTGCAAGGTCCGTTGCGGTCGATCGGCCTTATCCCCGCCGCGCTTGCCCCCGCGCTTACGCCCGCGCGTTGGTCTCGTCTTGTGGTGGACGTCCAAGCACAGGCCAAGCCTACCTTGGTGGCCAGCACGCTGGTTGCCGAACTGCAAGGAGATCTCTATGAACAAGACTAAACCGGGACTTGTCGCCATTGCGTTTGTGGCGCTATGCGGCGGCGGGGCCTCACATGCAACAACGCTGCCGCTTGAAGACGCCCGGCCCTGGCCAGAGGTTGAAACGGTGCAGACCTTGTTGCGTGCCGACGCGGCTGCCGCGCTGGCCGATTGCCGTGTGCCCGGCATCTGCCCGTCGGGCCGCGCGACGGCACAGCCCGACGAGCCCACCGCCCGGCAGGTAGACGCCATCCGCGTGGCGGCCATTTACGGATCTACCCGCCGCCTTAACGTCGACGTCGTTATCAACGGCGCGCTACTGCGCTATCGGGCCGGCCACCAAGCCCCGGTCGCCGGCGCCTACTCTGCGCGCGCTTATCGACTGCTGGCCGTCGAAGGCGCCTGCGTGCATTTGCGCCGCGACGATCTTGACCACACCGCTTGCGTCGATATCGGAGCGGCAACGCCATGATCCCGCGCATTATTCCAAGCCCCTCGCAGCCGCCTCCATTGTTGGGCACCCTCGATGACATCGCGCGGCTGACCCCTGCGCTTGTGCGGGCGCTGGCCCGCGAGTTTGACCTGGCCTCGTTGGCCGGCAGGCTGTGCCCGGTGTTGCTGGACAGTGGCGAGGTGGCCATCTTCGCGGTCAAGGAATATGTCCACGGCGATGCCATCGACGAGTTGCAGCGCATGGTGGCGGCGGCCGGCTACTCCCTGGCCGTGCCCCTGCGTTACCAGTTGCCCGCGCCATTGCTCCTGATGATTGCGCGGGGCCAATTGACAGCGTCCGGCGTGGGCGGATCGGGCGCCGGTCCTCAGGCGGATCGCGCATCTGCCCTGGCCGCGCTGTTCCTGGACATTGTTCGCTGGGGCGTCTTGCAGGGCGCCAGCGATGTGCATATCAACGTCAATCGACGGCGCGAGACCTGCGACATCCGCTACACGATCAACGGCGACTACGTTTCCACGGACCGGTTCGCCGGGTTGTCGAACGACACGCTGCTGGAGGTGCTGGCGGTGGCCTGGATGGACGTGCGCGGCGGCAATGGCGCCGTCTTCGACCCCGCGCTTGAACAGCAAGGGCGGTTGGCCTTTGTGGTCGATGGCATTCCGATCGTGTTGCGATGGGCCTCTCTGGCCGCCGATGCCGGGCCGTCGGTGTGCTTGCGCATCCTGCGCCTGGACGCCACGGCCGACGGCAACCTCCAGACCCTGGGCTACCCGCCCGGGCAAATCGCCACCTTGCTACGCGCCCGTGACCGCGAGGGCGGCGCCATTGTGCTGGCCGGCGTGGTCGGGTCGGGCAAGTCCACGACCATCGCGACCTTGATGCGCGGAATTGACCCCACGCGCAAGGTCATAACGTTGGAAGACCCGGTGGAGTACATCATCGCCAATGCGTTGCAAAACACCTTGGGTGGCGCGTTGGCGGAATCCGCCTGGGCGTCATTCGATGCCAAGTTGAAGACCATCAAGCGCTCGGCCATGAATGATCTGCTGATCGGTGAAATCCGTGACGTCAATACGGGCCGCGCGTTCATGGACCTTGCCAGTTCGGGCATCAGCCTTTACGCCACGACCCATGCGGGCGCGGCCGCCATGATTCCCGAACGCCTTGCTTCGGATGCCATCGGCGTGTCGCGAGATTTCCTGGCCACGCCAGGCATTTTGAAACTACTGGTCTATCAGACGCTGTTGCCGCGTTTGTGTCCCGCGTGCGCGTTGCCGGTGGACAGGCTCTGGCGGGCAACTGATGCCGTTGGGGGCGTCGAAGGCGCCTACGCGGCGTACGACGCGGCGGGTTGGCGGGCGTGGGTGCACGCACTTCAGGGCACCTATCAGTTGGATGCCGGCCAGTTACGGGTCAGGAACGCAGACGGATGTCCGGCGTGCCGACGCCCACAGTTGTCGCAGCTGAACGGCACGTCGGGTCGCTGTGTAGCGGCCGAAATGATCGAGCCCGAGCGCCTGGACGGATTTCTGGACCGCGTGCGCGCCCGTGATAACGCCGGGCTGGACAAGCTGGTACGCGAGGCGGGTTTTCAGTCGGGCACGGAGCCGGAGGCGGCTGGGCAAGACTGGCGGGAATCCGCCACGCGAGGGGCACGCGCGCTGCATTGTGCTCTGCTTAAGGTCAGCACTGGCGAGGTAGACCCGCGCGCGCTGTTGCGGCGTTTCGATGTCCCCATGGGGGCGCCGGCGGCGGCTGTGCGTCAAACCCCGCGAGGCGCCTCATGAACCGACCGCAAACACTTGCTCGCGGGTGGCCGCGAATCACAGGGCAAGGCATGTCGCCATGGTTCGACGCACTAAGGTTTCGGCCTCATCGCGCGGATTATTACGCGTATCTGGCCGATCTTATCGAGGGCACGCAGGGGCGTAAAAGCCTGCGCGACATCTTCGAGGACGATGCGCGCCGCTATGGCCCGGGAACGGTGCGTGGCCGCCTGTCCCGACATTGGGCGTCTTCCTATCAGGAGGAAGGCGGCGACCTTGGTGTTGCATGGTCTGGCACCTTGCCGCTGGACGAATGTCGTCTTGTCAGTTGTGTGCAGGAAGAGGGCGGTGACCTTGCCGCTGCGTTGCGCGATCTTGCCGGGGCCGTCCGCTTGGCGGGGCAAGCGTGGCTGGCTGTCGCCTCTGCCGCTGCCGCGGGAGTGGTCGCGGCCACGGTCGCCTTTGCGTTGCTATGCGCCATTCCTTACTTCACCGTGCCGCGCCTGCAATCGGTCTTCCAGCTGGTGCCGCCGGAAGACTACGGCCGCTTGACGCGCAACCTGTTCGGGCTGGCGGGCGCGCTGGATCAGTGGCTGTTGCTATGGCTGGTGTTGAGCCTGGGCATCGCCTTGCTAAGCCTCTGGTCCTTGCCAAATCTGACCGGCGGCGCCAGAGCCGCTTTGGACCGATGGTTGTTATGGCGCTTGTATCGCGACTTTCAGGCGATTCGCTTTCTGTGCCTGTTGTCTGTGCTGATCCGGCAACGCGGGTCCGCGGACACCCGGCTTCGTCGTGCGCTGTCGGTGCAGGCGGGGGGCGCGTCGCCTTGGCTGCACACGCATCTGCAAGCCATGTTGGACCACATTGATGCGGGCGATAGCGGGCCGGACATCTTCGCCACCGGCATGCTGGACCAGGAAACCTGGTGGTACATGGCCGACATGATGGATGCGTTGGGGCTTGAAGCGGGCTTGGCGCGAGTACGCCAGCGGGTCGAAGCTCGCCTGCTGGCGCGCGTGCGCAGACAGGCGACCGCATTGCGTTGGTCGCTGCTTGTCGCCTCGCTGGCAACGGTATTGGGCATCACGCTTTGGCACTACGGCGTCATTGACGAGTTGCGGCGCGCCCTTACGAATTTTTATGCAAGTCAGTAGCGCGGGGCAGGACTGTACCGAACCACCACTCGCGCACATTTCATCTATCCACGGAGGCAGCGATGCAGCGAATACCCATGAACAGTAAAAACCGGCGTCGATGCCGCATAACGCGGCAGCGGGGCTTTTCCTTGATGGAGGTGTCCATCGTGACCGCCATCGTGTTGTTGATCGCCATCGTCGGGATTCCGGCGATAGGCGCCTATGTCATCGAAAACAAGGTGCCCAAGGTCGGGGAAGAAATTCAGCGTTTCATTGCCAGCATGAAAATCAATGCCCAGGGTGGCGGCGTGACGCCGTACGAGGGGCTGGACACCGGCGCGCTGGCGAATGCGCTGCGCGACTCCAGCGTGCTGGCTGTCGTGGGCAGTGGGGCGTCGGCACGGGTGGTGCACGGTCTGGGCGGCAGCGGAACGGGCCGCAACGGTGTGGTCGAGGTGGCGGCCGCCGCGTCCGGCGGGGGCGGGCTGGGGTCGGCATTCGTCGTCACCCTGACTAACGTCAGCCATGCTGCGTGCCCAGCGCTGGCCTCGGTGTTGCAACGGGTCTCGGAGGCTATCTCCATAGGCGGCGGCACGGGAGCAAAAGTCGTGAAAGACGCGCTGGCCGTTCCCGACGTGCCGTATCGCGCCGCCTTGGCGCAGGCGCAATGCAGCCAGGGTGAAGTCAACACCTTCACTTTCACCGCAAGATGACGCCGCCGCTCTTTGGCAAGGGCGCGCGCGGGTCGCCGCGCGCATGCCAGCCCCAAGGCGGGTTCTCGCTGGTCGGTCTAGCGGTGGCGCTGGCATTGACGTCCATGATTGCGATCTGGGCGTCAAACCAGCTCGTCCAGCGGATCGAAGACGCGGCGGCGCGCTCCACGGGCGTGTGGCTGATGCAGGTCAGACAGGCGATGGCGCAAACGCTTCAGCGCCATTTCGACGCCTTGTCCAAGGGCGGCCCTTTGGTGGGCGAGGGCGGAGCCCCGTTGTTCGCGGACCCGTTTGCACCCACCGTGGCGGAATTGCGCACGCAGGCATATTTGCCCGCTGATTTTCCGGCGCGCACGGCGATGGGATTCGGCGTGCGGGTTCATATCGTGAGACACGACGCGTGCCCCGGCCCGCGCTGCCGGCTTGATGCCCTGGTCTACAGCGACACGCCCGTGCTGAAAAAGGGAACGCATGCGCCGGACCTGGTCGGCATCTCCACGATCATCGACGCCGCGCAAGGGTATGCGGGCGCAGTGTGGCCCGAGGCGCCCGGGCGGGTGCGGGGGCCGGCCTTCAGTTTTCCCAACCCCTTGGCCAACGCCCCGCCCTATGCGGCGGGCACGGTGGCGCTCTGGGCGGGCATCGGCGGACAAGCCGAGACCAGCGTCCAGCCCGTCATGCCGGACCTGACGCCGTACGTAAAGATTGGGGATGCGCGGGACCCCAGCTTGGCGGGGTCGCTCACCGCGGCATCCTCGATCATCGCAGGCGGGTATCTTTCCGTGGGCGCCCGCGCCACGGCCGGCCACGCCTGCAACGTTGGGGTTGGCACCGTGGCGTCATCCCACGAAAGTGAATTGTTGACGTGCCAGTCCGGGGTTTGGCAGCGTGCATCAAGCGGTTTTGGCGGCGCCTACAGCCTCAATCATCCGCGTGGGTGCAGGCATTACACCGGCGTGTCGACGGCCAATCCCGTGACAGGGCAGTGTTCCTGTCCCCCGGGCTTTGCCGGGGTCATCGTGTCCGCGGGCGGAAAATGGACGGAAACGGAAGGGTGGACGACGGGATATGTGTGTGTCAGATAGGGCAGCCGGACCGGCCTTTTCCGCGCTTTCGCGCTAACCCTCTATAATCAAAGATTCGCCTAAATCTGCGTCATCCACGATGAAATCCTCCGAGATTCGCCGCCAGTTTCTGCAATTCTTCAAGTCGAAGGGGCACACCATTGTCCCGTCGTCCTCGCTCGTTCCCGGCAACGATCCGACCCTGCTTTTCACCAATTCGGGCATGGTCCAGTTCAAGGACGTGTTCACGGGCAAGGAATCGCGGTCGTACACGCGGGCCACGTCCTCGCAGCGCAGCGTGCGCGCGGGCGGCAAGCATAACGATCTGGAGAACGTGGGCTACACCGCCCGGCACCATACGTTCTTCGAAATGCTGGGTAACTTCAGCTTTGGCGACTACTTCAAGCGCGACGCCATCCAGTACGCCTGGGAGCTGCTGACGCAGGTCTACAAGCTGCCGGCCGAAAAGCTCTGGGTCACCGTCTATCAGGAAGACGACGAGGCCTACGACATCTGGGCCAATGAAGTGGGCGTGCCGCCCGAGCGCATCGTGCGCATCGGCGACAACAAGGGCGCGCGCTACGCGTCGGACAACTTCTGGCAGATGGCCGACACCGGCCCCTGCGGCCCTTGCTCGGAGATCTTCTTCGACCACGGCCCGGACGTCTGGGGTGGCCCTCCGGGATCGCCCGAAGAAGACGGCGACCGCTACATCGAAATCTGGAACCTGGTTTTCATGCAGTTCGAGCGCGACGCCGAAGGCAATATGCCGCGTCTGCCGCGCCCCTGTGTCGATACCGGCATGGGGCTGGAGCGCATCGCCGCCGTTTTGCAAGGCGTGCATTCCAACTATGAAATCGACCTGTTCCAAAAGCTGATCCACGCCGCCGCGCGCGAAACGGGCGTGCAGGACCTCGAGAACAACTCGCTGAAGGTCATCGCGGACCACATCCGTGCCTGCTCGTTCCTGATCGTCGACGGCGTGATCCCCAGCAACGAAGGTCGGGGCTACGTGCTGCGCCGCATCGTGCGTCGCGCCTTGCGCCACGGCTACAAGCTGGGCCAGACCAAGCCGTTCTTCCACCGCCTGGTGCCCGATCTGGTCGCCGAAATGGGTGAAGCCTATCCGGAATTGGCCAACATGGCCGACCGCGTGGCGCAGGTGCTCAAGCAGGAAGAAGAGCGTTTCGGCGAAACGCTGGAACACGGTATGCGCATCCTGGACACGGCCTTGGCCAATGTGCCCAAGGGTGGCGTGCTGGACGGCACGACGCTGTTCACCCTGTACGACACCTACGGCTTTCCCGTCGACCTGACCGCCGACATCTGCCGCGAACGCGAAGTCGAAGTCGACATGGCGGGTTTTGAAGTGTCGATGGAACGCCAGCGGGATCAGGCGCGCGCCGCCGGCAAGTTCAAGATGGCCGAAGGCCTGAGCTACGAAGGCGCCGAAACGCGCTTCGAAGGCTACGAAAAGCTGGAGCTCGACAACGTCAAGGTCACGGCCCTGTACGTGGACGGCACGCAGGTCCAGCAGGTGCAGGCTGGCCAGAATGCCGTCGTGGTGCTGGACGCCACGCCGTTTTACGCTGAATCCGGCGGCCAGGTCGGCGATACCGGCTTGCTGGAAGCCGACGGCGTACGATTTGCCGTCGCCGACACCCTGAAGATTCAAAACGGTGTGTTCGGTCACCACGGAGTGCTGGAAGCGGGTTCGTTGTCGGTAGGCACGACGCTGCTGGCGCGCGTGGACGCCGTGCGCCGCGCGCGTACCGTGCGCAACCACTCGGCCACCCACTTGATGCACAAGGCCTTGCGCCAGGTGCTGGGCGCGCACGTGCAGCAGCGCGGTTCGCTGGTCGATGCCGACAAGACCCGCTTCGACTTCGCACAAGATGCGCCGATGACCGCCGAGCAGATCGCGCGCGTCGAAGCCATCGTCAACGCTGAAGTGTTGGCCAACCATCCCACCGTTGCCCAGGTCATGGCATACGATGACGCCGTCAAGGGCGGCGCCATGGCGCTGTTCGGCGAGAAATACGGCGATACGGTGCGCGTGCTGGATATCGGCTTCTCGCGCGAGCTTTGCGGTGGCACGCACGTCAGCCGCACCGGCGACATCGGTCTGTTCAAGATCGTGTCCGAAGGGGGCGTGGCGGCGGGTGTGCGCCGTATCGAAGCCATTACCGGCGACAACGCGCTGGCCTGGGTGCAGAACCAGAACGCCTTGCTGACCCAGATCGCCGGCATGCTGCGCAGCACGCCGGCCGACGTGCCGGCGCGTATCGCGCAGGTGCAGGATCAGATCAAGGCGCTTGAGAAAGACCTTGAGCAGTCCCGCAACAAGCTGGCGGCCAGTGCCGGCAACGACCTGGCGACCAGCGCCGCTGTCGACGTCAAGGGCATCAAGGTCCTGGCCGCCAGCATTGGCGACGTGGACCCGAAGGCCCTGCGTGGCATGGTCGACAACCTGAAAGACCGCCTGAAGCCGGCTGTCGTGCTGCTTGCCACCGGCTCGGCCGACGGCAAGATCAGCGTGGTGGGCGGCGTCACCGCCGACCTGACCGACCGCATCAAGGCGGGCGACCTGGTTGGCTTCGTTGCCAGCCAGGTGGGGGGCAAGGGCGGCGGACGTCCGGACATGGCCATGGGGGGCGGCACCGACCTGGCCGCCTTGCCGGCCGCCATCGCCGGCGTGCAAAAGTGGGTGGACGAGCGTCTCTGATGAGCAGCGCGGATACCGGTGTCGACGCCGGCGCGCAAGCGCCGGCTTTCGAACACGAGATCGATGCCAGCGGCCTGACGTGCCCGCTGCCCATCCTGCGCGCCAAGAAGGCGTTGGCGCAGATGGCCAGCGGCGAAGTTCTGCGCGTTGTCACCACCGACCGCAATGCAATCCGCGACTTTCAGGCGTTTGCCCGTCAAACCGGCAATACGCTGGTCGCGCAGCACGAGGCCGAGGGGCGCGGCGTGCATTACCTGCGCCGCCGATAGCCGGCGCAGGCGTTTATTCGGAGATTGCGCCGCACGCAAGCGGCAATTGAGTCCTCTGTCCGCCACTCGCTACGCTACCCGCTATCCGGCACGCACCGGCAAAGAAAAGGCCCGCTTGCATCAAGCGGGCCTTTTCTTTGCCGGTGCTCGGTTTATTTGTGGATGGCCGCGGCCACGGCTTGGGTAATCGTGAAATCCACCAAGTCGCCTTCCTTGAGCTGTTGCAGGCGCGCTTGCAAGGCGGGGTCTTTGACCTGGATCGTGCGCATGCCGCCCTGCGGCCCCTTCAGCGTGACCAGGTTGGCGCTTTTGTTGATGTGCCAGATCTCGGCGGTGATGGTGGTTTGGCGGCCCACTGCGCCGCCCGGCTTGGCGCCGTCGGCGCTGCGTGTCGCCGCCGTTTCAGTCTTGACTTCGGGGGCGCCCGAACCCGCTGGGCGCACATCCACCCCCACGGATTCGTAGTAGTCCAAGGTCAGCATGTCGCCCGGTTTGATCTGCTGGAAGTTGCGGACCTCGGGGCCGGCGACGACCTCGACCGTATTGCCGTTGTTGCCTTGCAAGGTAATGGCGCGCGTGGCCGGGTCCACGGCGGTGACCTTGCCCGTAGCGGTGGTCATCGCCGCGCCGACGATGCGGGCAGAAGCGGCGATGGGCATCGCCAGCGTGCCTAGCAATAGGCCGGTCAAGGCCAGGCGAGCGACGGGTTTGAAGACGGATGTCGGGTTCTTCATGGTGTGGCACCCTCCGAGAGAGGAAGTGTGGGGGAAAAAACACGAACGAACAGGCGTAACGATGCCGGAAGGAGTAAATCCGTCGTCAGGATGAAGATTGGAAAACAGGGGAAATGCCGCGCCGAAGGGGCACAGCGAAAGGCAGGCAAACGGGGGGTCTGGCGTAGGACGACATAAATCCGATCTCTCCAACCGGTTATTTCTTCAAACGCACTAAGGTGATTCGCAGGAAATACGGGCGAAAGCGCGGCCAGGCGGCTACACTTTGGCCTGCGGCGGGCTTCGGCCCGTTTTGTAGAATACCCGGATGCGGTGTTTTACGATACAAATTGCGCCGCCCCGACTGATTCAGCACCTGCATTTGCCAGCTGGCTTGTTTAAGTGCTAGAATTTCCCGTTTTTCACAACTAATTCAAGGGATTACCTATGGTGGTGATTCGCCTGGCCCGCGGTGGGTCCAAGAAGCGTCCGTTTTACAACCTGGTGGCCACCGATTCGCGTAACCGTCGCGACGGCCGCTTCATCGAGCGCGTGGGTTTCTACAACCCCGTAGCTAGCGAAGGCACGGAAAACCTGCGCATTGCGCTGGATCGCGTGCAGTACTGGACCGGCAATGGCGCCCAACTGTCGCCCGCCGTCGAGCGTCTGGTCAAGGACTACTCGGCTAAGGTTTCCGCCGCAGCTTAATTGCCTGCGTCGTACAACCGAACCGTTAGTTCAGCTGTAAAGCTACCATTCTTAGCTGTTTCATAATTACCAAGAGCACGATACATGTCTGATGCCGCAACCTCTAACGCGGCGCCTACGGATTTGATCGAGCTGGGCCGCATCACTGCAGCCTACGGTGTGAAAGGCTGGGTTAAGGTGCAGCCTCATTCGGCCAATGCCGAAGTGCTGCTCTCAGCATCTCAATGGTGGTTGACTCGCCCTGTGCCTGAATTGGCGCGGGGCGCTGTCGCGTCTGCGCCTGTCGCAATCAAGGTATTGCAATCCCGTTCACAGGGCGCCACAGTGGTGGCCCAGCTGGCGGGTATTGCGGACCGCGATCAGGCCGAAGCCTTGCGCGGATATTCCGTCCAGGCGCCGCGCGGTTCTTTTCCCGCGCCCAAAGAAGACGAATACTACTGGGTCGACCTCATCGGCTGCGCGCTGTATACCAGCGCCGACGGTGAACCCACGCTGATTGGTGTGGTGGACGAAGTCCTTGATAACGGCGCTCATGCCGTTTTGAAGGTCTTGTGCCAGAAGGTTGGAGCCGAAGGGCCCGAACCTATTCTGAACGCCAAGGGCCGACCCGCCGAAATGCTCGTTCCGTTCGTACGTGCGCACATCCACGCCGTCGATTTGGCTGCTCGCCGCATTGACAGCGACTGGCCGGCGGATCTTTGATGCGATTCGACGTCATTACGCTCTTTCCCGAAATGTTCGGGGTGGTGCGCGATTTAGGTGTCACCGGCCGGGCGCATGCCCAGGGCCGGTGGTCCCTTCATGCGTGGAATCCTCGCGATTTCACGCAGGACGTCCATCGCACGGTGGACGACCGCCCCTACGGCGGCGGCCCCGGAATGGTGATGATGGCAGCGCCACTGGAAGCTGCCGTCAACGCCGCCCAGGAGGCGCGCGCCGCGCAAGGTCTGGGCCGTGCCCCCGTGGCGCTACTGGCTCCGGTCGGCCAGCGCTATAACCAGGCGGGCGCCGAAACCCTGGCTGCCAGCGACGGCATCATCTTGATTTGCGGCCGCTACGAAGGCGTTGACCAGCGCTTCATTGAACGTTGCGTTACGCACGAGATTTCGCTGGGCGACTTTGTTCTGTCCGGCGGCGAAATAGCCGCGCTTGCCGTCATCGACGCCGCTGTGCGGCTGTTGCCTGGTGTGCTGAACGACGGCGATTCCGCATTGCAGGACTCGTTCAACGACACCTTGTCCGGTCTGCTGGACAGCCCCCATTACACGCGCCCGGAAGTCTACGAGGGCGAATCCGTGCCCGCGCCGCTACTAAGCGGCCATCACGCGAACATCGCCCGCTGGCGGCGAGAGCGTTCGCTGGCATTGACGGCCTCGCGCCGCCCGGAGCTGGTTGAATCCGCGCGCGCCAAGGGCTGGCTTAACAAGGCGGACGAGCGCTACCTGGCCGAGTTGGCCGGCACGTACGACCCCACAGCCGATGCACCCAAGCGCCGGCGCAGGTCCGCCGCATCTCCCTCCAAAAAATCCGAAGCGCCCGACGCGTCCTGAGCATTTCGCTTCCGCGTCCCGGCGTGTTGCCGCCATCTTCGGCTGCTCCTATCCGCTGTCCGGCACCCGTCCACAACCGCTAGGGATGTTCCTAGGTTGTGAGCTTTTGGCGTGCTCCTTAGTATTGAAAATTACACCACCGTGAAATTTTCACATGAGCAGATCCGAGCCTGGCGGCTCGCGTTCGACGCGGACCGCCCTTGATAGCCATCCCGAGTCGTCGCCTGCGTCGAAGGCCTTGCCGGCCGATCGGCCCGAGTCCGCCGTGGACTTATGGCTGGGCCAACAGCTGCGGCAGCTGCGTAAAGAGCAAGGCCGTTCACTGGCTGAAGTGGCGCGTGCCTGCGGCATGTCCTTGGGCTTGCTCAGTCAGATCGAACGCGGCCTGAGTTCCGCTTCCGTCAAGGTGCTGCACCTGCTGGCGCGTGAATTTCATGTCTCGGTCAATTCGCTGCTGCGCAATGCCGAGCCGACGCAGGGCGAAGATGGGGGCCGGGTGGCGCGAGCCGGCACGCACCGCTTCATTGACCTTAGTGAAAAAGGCATCAGCAAAGAGATGTACACGCCGCCGGCCTGCCGCAGCATGGACCTTTGCCGCGCCAGCATCGAGCCCGGCGGCTCCACCGGCAACGAGCTGTTCGTGACGGGGCAGGGCGAGCAGATCGGTGTTGTGCTGAAGGGGTCACTGGAATTGTGGGTGGGCGATCGCGTGGTCCTGCTCAATGAGGGCGACAGCTTTTGTTATGCCAGCAGCACGCCGCGACGCTGGCGCAATCCCGGCTCGCAGACGACCGAGGTCATCTGGGCCATTTCCAACATCACACCAGCCGCGGGGGACGACACGCAACAGGCGCCATAAGCGCGCAGCAGCCACATCCGCGCGACGACACTGGGGATTGTCGCGCCACCGGACACGCAGGGCGTTGCCCGGACTTCTTTGCCACGATGAGGAAATGTCATGAAATTCAAGACTCTTGTTGTCTCTGTATTTGCAGCATTGTCCATGGTCGCGGGCGCGCAAGCCCAAACGGTGTTGAAGGTGGGGTCCACGCCCACCGGCAGTCCTTTTACGTTTCTGGACACCAAAGCCAATAGCATCGAAGGCGTGATGGTGGACATCGTGAAGGCTGTGGGCAAAGAGGCCGGCTTCGAGGTTCAGATCGAACCCATGGCGTTTTCCGCATTGATTGGGTCACTGACATCCAAGCGCATCGATATCGTGTCGGCCGCAATGTTCATCACTCCGCAGCGCCAACAAGTCGTGAGCTTTTCCGAACCGGTCTATCGCTATGGCGAAGGACTGATGGTGCTTAAGACCGACAACAAGGAATACAAGTCGTTCGCGGACATGAAGGGCATGACCGTTGGCGTGCAGGTGGGGACGGCGTTTGTCGAACCCATCCAGAAGAGCGGTGTGTTCAAGGAAGTGAAGCTGTACGACAATCCGCCGGACATGATGCGCGACGCCAACGCCGGCCGCATCCAGGGCGGGTTCATGGACTACCCGATCGCCGCCTACATCCTGACGCAAGGCAACTACCCCAATCTGAAGATGGCACAAGCCTATCAACCTACCGTGATGGGTAGCCTGGGCCTGGCCACGCGCAAGGAAGATACCGCGCTGTTGGAACGCATCAATAAAGCGCTGGCCAAGCTCAAGGCCGACGGCGCCATCGACGCCATCTTGAAAAAGTGGGGGCTGTCCGGCGCATAACGCCGGCTGCTTGCAGGCAACCAACGTTTTAGCAACTGCCAAGCTGACGCGCGTGCGTGCGCGTCGGCGGGCGGGACGCATCCCGCGTCCCTGCTGGCGGTCGAGCCTGGGTGGATGAGGTCATGACGGAATTCTTCAACGACGCGGCGGAGTACCTGCCGATATTGCTGCAAGGCGCCAAGCTGACGATCCTGGTCACGCTCGGTTCGCTGGCGCTGTCCACGGTGCTGGGCCTGGTGTGGGCGCTGATGCGCGTCTCGGGCAATAAAATCCTGTCCAAGATCAGCGGCGGGGTGATCAACCTGCTGCGCGGTATCCCGATTATCGTGCTGCTGTTCTACATCTATTTCGTGATGCCGGACATGGGGGTCTCGTTGACCGCCGTGCAGGCGGCCATCATTGGTCTGGGCGTCGCGTATTCCGCGTATCAGGCCGAGAATTTCCGCGCCGGTATCCAGGCCATCGACCGCGGTCAGATCGAAGCGGCGATGGCGATGGGCATGAGCTGGAGCATGACGATGCGGCGCGTGGTCTTGCCGCAGGCCGTCAAGATCGTGCTGCCGCCGTACGGCAACATCATGATCATGATGTTGAAAGATTCGTCACAGGCGTCGACGATCACGGTGGCCGAGCTTGCGCTGCAAGGCAAGCTGATTGCGGTCTCCACCTTCAAGAACGCGACCGTCTTTTCGCTGGTGGCGCTGATGTACCTGGTGATGTGCGTGCCGTTGATCCTGCTGGTGCGTCACCTGGAAAAAAGGAGCGCCACCAAATGATCGAACTGCAAGGAGTGCGCAAGAGCTTTGGCTCGCTTGAGGTGTTGAAGGGTATCGACGCCGAAGTCCGCAAGGGCGAAGTGGTCTGCGTAATCGGCCCGTCCGGTTCGGGTAAGTCCACGATCCTGCGCTGCATCAACGGGCTGGAGCGCTATAACGCCGGCCGCATCACCGTGGATGGTGAACTCGTCGATGCCGACGCGGCGTCCATCGTGTCGATTCGCACGCAGGTGGCGATGGTGTTTCAACGCTTCAACTTATTCCCGCATCGCACCGCGCTGGAAAACGTGATTGAAGGGCCCATCTTCGTCAAAAAGGAGCCCCGCGCTCAGGTGATGGAACGCGGGCGCGAATTGCTGGCCAGCGTAGGCCTGGCGGACAAGGCCGACGCACATCCCAATCAACTGTCCGGCGGCCAGCAGCAGCGCGTGGCCATCGCGCGGGCGTTGGCGATGCAGCCCAAGGCCATTCTGTTCGATGAGCCCACGTCCGCCTTGGACCCTGAACTGGTCGGCGATGTGTTGGGCGTGATGCGCAAGCTGGCGGAAGCGGGCATGACGATGGTGGTCGTCACGCATGAAATGAGCTTTGCCCGCGAGGTCGCGGACCGCGTCATGTTCTTCGATGGCGGCGTCATGGTAGAGCAGGGCGCCGCCCGCGAAGTGCTGAATCATCCGCAGCATCCCCGGACGCAGGACTTCCTGCACCGCGTGCTGCATCCCATGTAAGGAACCGTCATGCCGCAAGCGCCGTTTCCCCTCTCTCCGTCCTTATGGGCCGCCACTGCGGCGCCGCCGCCTCCGACCGAGCCGTTGACCGCGTCGACGCAAGCCGACGTGTTGGTGATAGGCGGTGGCTACGCCGGGTTAAGCACGGCCTTGCACCTGGCCGAGCGGGGCGTGAAGACCATCGTGCTGGAGGCTCGCGAGATCGGCTTCGGCGGGTCCGGGCGTAATGGCGGTCAGGTGATTCCCGGACTGAAATACGACCCGGACGATTTGATCTCAATGTTCGGACACGACAAGGGCGAGCGGCTGTTGCGGTTTGCCGGTGCGACGGCCGATTCAGTCTTCAACCTGATCGACCGTCATGCGATGGACGTGCCGCATGTGCGCAAGGGGTGGATCCAGGGCGCGCACACCGCCGAGGCCTTGCGCATAGCGCATGGCCGCGCGGCGCAATGGGCCCGCCACGGCGTGGACGCCCAGCCGCTCGATCAGGATCAGGTCGCACGCCTGCTGGGCACGGACCGCTACCTGGGCGGCTGGGTCGATAACCGGGCGGGGGCGGTGCAGCCCTTGAGCTATGTGCGTGGCCTGGCACGCGCCGCGTTGAACGCGGGCGCGCTGATCCACACGGAAACGCCGGTCACGGGCTTGAAGCGCGACGGCGGCAAGTGGACAGCCACGACGGCACGCGGTGCAAGCGTGATGGCGGATCGCGTCGTCATGTGCACGAACGCTTACGGTGGCGACCTGCTGCCCGGCCTGAAGACGTCCATCATCGATGCCAACACCTTCCAGGTGGCGACGGCGCCGCTACCGGAATCGGTGCGCGCGGGCATCTTTCCCGAAGGCCATGTCACGTCCGATACGCGCAACCTGCTGCTGTACTTCCGTCTGGACCATCAGGGCCGCCTGTTGATGGGCGGACGCGGGCCGTTTCGTGAACCCAAGGGGCCGCAGGATTGGGCGCACCTGGAACGCGTGATGTTCAAGATGTTCCCGCAGGTGGCCGGCACGCCGTTTGAATACCGCTGGTGCGGGCGCGTGGCCATCACGCGCGATTACCTGCCGCATTTGCACGAGCCGCAGCCTGGCCTGCTCGTGGATATCGGCTGCCAGGGGCGCGGGGTGGGTCTGCAAACCAGCATGGGGCGCGCGATGGCGCAGTACGTGGCCACGGGCGACGCAACCGCGCTGCCGGTGCCTTTGTCACCGGTGGTGCCGTTTCCGCTCTACGGTTTGCGCCGACTGTACGTGAACGCGGTGGTCACGTGGTATCGCATGACGGACGGGGGCGTGTAAGCGTAGGCCACCGGCCAAGCAGAAAAAAACCCCGGAACGCGTTCCGGGGTTTTTGTTTGGCGGGCGTTTTGGCCAGAACCGATCAGGTTCAGTCCGCCAGCTTGGCACGCTGTTCGCGCACCTTTTGCAGGGTTTCGCCAAACTGCGCCATGCGCGCCTTTTCCTGCTCGACAACGGCTGCGGGTGCGCGTTCGACAAAGCTGGCGTTGGACAACTTGCCGTTGGCCTTGGCGATCTCGCCTTCCAGACGCGCGATTTCCTTGTCCAGACGGATGCGTTCGGCGGCCACGTCGATCTCAACGTGCAGCATCAGGCGGCTGGCACCCACCACCTGGACCGGTGCGCCGGCGTCGGGCAGGGTGTCCAGCACGTCCACCTGGCTCAGCTTGGCCAGCGCGGCAAGGTAAGGCGCGTTGCGCTTGAGCACGGGCGCATCGCCCTGGGCGCACAGCGGCACCTTCTGGGCGGGCGACAGGTTCATTTCGCCGCGCAATGCGCGCACGGCCTCGACCTGCGCCTTCAGCTCGGCCACGTCGGCTTCGGCCGCGGCGTCCACGGCAGCCAGATTGGCTTGCGGATACGGCTGCACGCTGACGCTGTCGGCAACGCCTTCCTTGCGCTTGCCCGCCACCACCGACACCTTCTGCCACAGCTCTTCGGTGATGAACGGAATGATCGGATGGGCCAGGCGCAACACGCATTCCAGCACACGGATCAGCGTGCGGCGCGTACCCAGTTGCTGGGCCGGCGTGCCGGTCTGGATCTGGACCTTGGCCAGTTCCAGGTACCAGTCGCAGTATTCGTCCCAGACAAAGCGGTACAGCGAGTTGGCGATATTGTCGAAGCGGTAGTCGGCAAAGCCGCGCGCCACGTCGGCTTCCAGCGTTTGCATCTGGCTGATGATCCAGCGGTCGACAAACGAGGTTTCGCCCGCGTCGGAACCCGTCAGGTCATGGCCTTCGGTGTTCATCAGCACGAAGCGCGTGGCGTTCCACAGCTTGTTGCAGAAGTTGCGATACCCCTCGCAACGCTTCAGGTCGAAATTGATGTTGCGGCCCAGCGTGGCGTAGGCGGCCATCGTGAAGCGCAGCGCGTCGGTGCCGAACGCCGGAATGCCGTCCGGGTACTGGCGGCGCGTTGCCTTTTCGATGGCGCCGGCCTGCTTGGGGTTCATCAGGCCGTAGGTACGCTTGGTGACCAGACCGTCCAGGTCGATGCCGTCGATCAGGTCGACCGGGTCCAGCGTGTTGCCCTTGGACTTGCTCATCTTCTGGCCGTCGGCATCGCGGATCAGGCCGTGCACATAGACGTGCTTGAACGGAATCTGGCCCGTCATGTGCGTGGTCAGCATGACCATGCGCGCGACCCAGAAGAAAATGATGTCGAAGCCGGTAACCAGCACGCTGGACGGCAGGTAGCGTTCCAGGTCGGGCGTTTTTTCAGGCCAGCCCAGCGTCGTGAAGGGCACCAGGCCCGACGAGAACCAGGTGTCCAGCACGTCAGGATCGCGCTTGAGATCGCCTGTGACGCCTGCGGCGCGTGCCTGCTCGATGGCGCCGGCTTCGTCGTGTGCAACGAAGATCTGGCCGTCTTCCGAATACCACGCCGGAATCTGGTGGCCCCACCACAGCTGGCGCGAGATGCACCAGTCCTGGATGTTGTTCAGCCACTGGTTGTAGATGGTGGTCCAGTTGTCCGGGTAGAACTTGATGCGGCCATCGGCCACCACTTCAAGGGCCACTTCGGTGATGCTCTTGCCCGGGTTCAGCGTGCCTTCGGGCGCGGGCTTGCTCATGGCCACGAACCATTGGTCGGTCAGCATGGGTTCCAGGACGACGCCGGTGCGGTCGCCCTTGGGCTGCATCATTTTGTGCGGTTCGACCTTGACCAGATAACCTTCGGCATCCAGCTGCGCAACGACTGCCTTGCGGGCTTCGTAGCGTTCCAGGCCCTGGAACTGCTTGGGGCCGTTTTCGTTGATGTGCGCGTCCAGCGTGAAGATCACGATCAAGGGAAGATCGTGGCGCATCGCGCAGGCATAGTCGTTGAAGTCGTGCGCGCCGGTGATCTTCACGCAGCCCGTGCCGAATTCCGGGTCAACGAAATCGTCGGCGATGATCGGGATGTTGCGGTCGCACAGCGGCAGCTCGACTTCCTTGCCGACCAGGTGCTGGTAGCGCGGGTCGTCCGGGTGCACGCACAGCGCGCCGTCGGCCAGCATCGTTTCCGGGCGGGTCGTGGCGATGGTCATGCCGCGCAGCGTGACGGTCTGGCCGTCTTTGTCGACGATGGTTTGCGGGCCGTCCACGAAGGGATAGAGGATGTGCCACATGTGGCCCTCGGTCTCTTCGGACTGCACTTCCAGGTCGGACACGGCGGTCAGCAGTTTCGGGTCCCAGTTGACCAGGCGCTTGCCCCGGTAGATCAGGCCCTGTTTATGCAGGCGCACGAAGGTCTCGACCACGCCTCGCGACATGCGGTCGTCCATGGTGAAATACTCGCGCGGCCAGTCAGCCGAGGCGCCCAGGCGACGCACCTGTTCGGTAATGGCGTTGCCCGACTTTTCCTTCCATTCCCAGACTTTTTCCACGAATTTTTCGCGGCCGAGGTCATGGCGCGAAATCTTCTGGGCATCCAGCTGTCTTTCAACAACGATCTGCGTGGCGATGCCGGCGTGGTCGGTGCCGGGAATGAACACCGTGTCGTCGCCGGACATGCGGCGATACCGCACCAGCCCGTCCATGATGGTCTGGTTGAACGCATGGCCCATGTGCAGCGTGCCCGTGACGTTGGGCGGCGGGAACTGGATGACATAGGGCTGGCTTTCTGTCCCCGTTTTTACGTGCTGACCCGCCGTGAAATATCCGCGCTTTTCCCATTCGGCGTACCAGCGCGATTCCAGTTCAGAAGGTTCGAAGCTCTTGGAGAGTTCCGGGGCGTCGCTCGCGGGGTTCGCGGCGGTGGGGGGAGCAGCTTGAGTCATTACAGGGTTCCGGCAGACAGGGCGCCCGGCGTAGGGATACGGGCAGCAAACCGCTCATTTTAAGATGTAATGCGGTCTTCTCAGCGTGTTAGAATACCGGGTTACTGTAAACCTTTTAGAAGTCCCTGAATTCATTGAGGATTCCTTCAGAAATGTGCGCTTAAAAGCTCCCGTTTCGGTATCCTCGGTAAGAATCCACGGCACGTCCGATCGGTGGCCAGTGTCGAATCCCTGCCTTGGCAAGCGGTTCGGGCCGGCCCGGAATGTTCAACGACATCGTTCAAACACGCCGGACCGCCCGCGCGCCCATCGCGCGATGACACTTCAAGGGTGACACCGACAAGTGCAGAGCCACGCCAGGCAATTCATCAGAAACCAGTCAGAAATCAGCTTTCGGAGTTCCTAATGTCCATCCAACGCACCCTCTCGATCATCAAGCCCGACGCCGTCGCCAAGAACGTCATCGGCCAGATCGTCGGCCGCTTCGAGCAAGCCGGCCTGAAGGTCATCGCTGCCCGCCTGGCGCAACTGTCGCGCGCCGATGCCGAGCGTTTCTACGCCGTGCACAAGGAACGCCCCTTCTTCAAGGACCTGGTCGATTTCATGATCTCGGGCCCCGTGTTCGTGCAAGTGCTGGAAGGTGAAGATGCCATCCAGAAGAACCGCGACCTGATGGGCGCCACGGACCCGAAGAAGGCTGAAGCCGGCACCATCCGCGCCGACTTCGCCGACAGCATCGACGCCAACGCCGTGCACGGCTCCGACGCTCCGGAAACGGCTGCCGTTGAAGTCGCTTTCTTCTTCCCCGAAATCAACATCCACAGCCGTTGATTTTCGCGTAAGCACTGAATTAGTTTTTTAGCGTTACCCAGGTCATGGAATCCGTCGAACGAATCAATCTGCTGGGGCTGGATGGCTCCGCCCTGTCCGAACTTGTCGGGCAGTGGGGCGGCAAGCCGTTTCGCGCCCGCCAGCTGCAGCGCTGGATGCACCAGCGCGGCGCCGATTCGTTCGACGCCATGACCGACCTGGCTCGCGAATTCCGCAGCCAGCTCGCGTCCAACTGCCGTATCGAGGCCTTGCCCGTCAATATCGAGCAACGCTCGACCGACGGCACGCGCAAGTGGCTGTTCGACGTGGGGCAGGGCAATGCCATCGAAACCGTCTTCATCCCCGAAGACGATCGCGGCACCCTATGTATTTCCAGCCAGGCCGGCTGCGTGGTCAATTGCCGCTTTTGCTCGACCGGGCATCAGGGCTTTAACCGCAACCTGAAAACCAGCGAAATCATCGGCCAGCTGTGGTGGGCCAAGCGTGTGCTGGAAGCCGATATCGGCACCGCCCGCCTGGAAAGCGCCAAGGCTACCGAAGATACGCGCGTCATCAGCAACGTGGTCATGATGGGCATGGGCGAACCCTTGCTTAATTACGACCAGGTCCTGCCGGCGCTGCGCCTGATGCTGGACGACAACGCCTACGGCCTGTCGCGTCGCCGCGTCACGGTTTCCTCCTCGGGCGTGGTCCCCATGATGGACCGCCTGTCGCAAGACTGTCCGGTGGCGCTGGCGGTGTCGCTGCACGCGCCCAACGATGCGCTGCGCGACGAACTGGTGCCGCTGAACAAGAAGTACCCGCTGAAAGAGTTGCTGGCGGCTTGCGAGCGCTATCTGGCGTTTGCGCCCCGTGACTTCATCACCTTTGAATACTGCATGCTGGACGGCATCAACGATACCGACCAGCACGCCAAGGAACTGATCCAAATTGCACGCCAGCTGCGCTGCAAGCTCAATCTGATTCCGTTCAACCCCTTCCCCGAGTCGGGCCTGAAGCGTTCCAACTCCGCCCGCGTGAAGGTATTTGCGCAGCGGCTGATGGACGCCGGCATCATCACGACCGTGCGCAAGACCCGGGGCGACGACATCGATGCAGCTTGTGGTCAATTGGCCGGAGAAGTGCGCGATCGCACTCGGATTACCGAGCGCAACGCCGCACAGCGCCAGACCATACCAATTAAACAGGTGCATGCATGACGCAGGAATTCGCTTCTGCAGTTTCTGAAACGCCCGCCGGTTCCGCGGGCAATATCGGCTCGGCATTGCGCGCGCTGCGACAGTCCAAGGGTTGGTCCCTGGACGAGGTGTCCAGCCGGATCAAGTTCTCCACGAAGCAGATCGAAGCCCTTGAAAACGAAGCGTGGGCAGACTTGCCTACCGGCGTTTCCCTGCGCGGGCTGGTCCGCAACTATGCGCGTTTGCTGGGTGCCGATTCCCAGGCCATCGTCGACTCGCTTGACCCGAAGGCCCGCGTTACCGGCCCCGTCAAGCTGAGCCCGGGCGCCCTGCATTCGGCGCATTCCATTCCCCAATCCAGTGCTGACGACGAGCGTTCGTCGTCCACGTCCTGGGGCTGGTTGATCGCCATTGTGCTGGTGCTGGCCGCCGGCGTGGCGTACGCCTTCTGGCAAGGCTGGTTGCCGCAGCAGTGGCTGCCGTTCGACTGGCTGCCCAAGCCCACCAAGTAAACCGGTTCCACCGATGCAAGATTCCTCTCTGCCTTGCCACGATGCGCCGCCTCCCTCTGTGGGGGCCGCCATGCGCCGCGCCACCCGTTCGGTGGCGGTGAAGTGGGGTGATCGCGTCGTCATGGTTGGCGGCGATGCCCCGGTCGTGGTGCAGTCCATGACCAACACCGATACCGCCGACGCCATCGCCACGGCGATCCAGGTCAAGGAACTGGCGCAGGCCGGTTCCGAGCTGGTGCGTATCACCGTCAACACGCCCGAGGCGGCCCGCGAAGTGGTCGCCATCCGCGAACAGCTGGACCGCATGGGCGTGAACGTGCCGCTGGTCGGCGACTTCCATTACAACGGCCACAAGCTGCTGACGCAGTTCCCGGAATGCGCGCAAGCGCTGTCCAAGTACCGGATCAACCCCGGCAACATGGGTGGCGGCAAGCGACGCGACGACAACTTCGCGCAGATGATCGAAGTGGCTTGCCGTTACGACAAGCCGGTGCGCATCGGCGTGAACTGGGGCAGCCTGGATCACGAACTGATGGCGCGCAAGATGGACGAAAACAGCCGTCGCGCGCAACCCTGGGAGGCCCAGGCCGTGATGCGTGACGCGCTGGTCGTGTCGGCCATCAGCAATGCCCAGCGTGCCGAGGAATTGGGCTTGCGCCGCGATGCGATCATCCTGTCGTGCAAGGTCAGCCATGTCCAGGACTTGATTGCCGTTTACCGCGACCTGTCCGCCCGCTGCGATTATCCGCTGCACCTGGGCCTGACCGAAGCCGGCATGGGCAGCAAGGGCATCGTGGCCTCCACCGCCGCGCTGGCCGTGCTGCTGCAGCAAGGCATTGGCGACACCATCCGCATTTCGTTGACGCCGGAACCCGGCGGCGACCGCAGCCGCGAAGCCATCGTGGCGCAAGAAATCCTGCAGACCATGGGCCTGCGCGCGTTCACCCCCATGGTGGTCGCATGCCCCGGCTGTGGCCGCACCAGCAGCACGTTCTTCCAGGAACTTGCCGACAGCATCCAGTCCTACCTGCGTCGTCAGATGCCGGTCTGGAAGTCGCAATATCCGGGCGTCGAAAGCATGAACGTCGCGGTCATGGGCTGTGTGGTCAATGGGCCGGGCGAAAGCCGCCATGCCGATATCGGTATCAGTCTGCCGGGAACGGGCGAAGTGCCCGCGGCGCCGGTATTCGTGGATGGCGAACGCACGGTCACCCTCAAAGGCGACCATATCGCCGAAGAGTTTCAGGCCATCGTCGAAGACTACGTGGCGCGCCGTTACGGCGTGCTCGCCTCTCATTAAAAGAAAGGGTGTAGCCGCAAACGCGCCGGCAGGCGCGTGATGCGGCATGATCAAGATGACTCAAGCTTTCCAGAAAGTCGCCGCCATACGCGGCATGAATGACGTGTTGCCCGGGCCGAGCGCCCGCTGGGAACAATTCGAGGAAATCGTGCGCGGCTGGCTGCGCGGCTACGGCTATCGCAACGTGCGTACGCCCGTGCTTGAGCATACGCGCCTGTTCACGCGCGGCATCGGCGAAGTGACCGACATCGTCGAAAAAGAGATGTACACGTTCACCGATGCGCTGAATGGCGAGTCGCTGACGATGCGCCCTGAAATGACGGCCGGCATCGTGCGCGCCTCCATCGAGCACAACCTGCTCTATGACCGCCCGCAACGCGTTTATTCGATCGGCCCGGTTTTCCGCCACGAACGCCCGCAGCGCGGCCGTTACCGCCAGTTCCACCAGATCGACGTCGAAGCCCTGGGCTTTGTCGGCCCCGACGTGGATGCCGAACTTATCGTCATGCTGGCCCGCCTGTGGAAGCTGCTGGGTCTGAAGGACGTGCGCCTTGAACTCAATTCGCTGGGTCAGCCCGCCGAACGCGCCGCGCACCGCGCCGCGCTGATCGAGCACCTGGAAAAGCACCGCGACATTCTGGACGAAGACGGCCAGCGCCGCTTGTACACGAACCCGCTGCGCGTGCTGGATACGAAGAATCCGACCATGCAGGAAATGGCCAACAGCGCGCCGCGCCTGTTCGATTTCCTGGGCGACGAATCGCGCGCGCACTTCGAAGGCGTTTGCCAGCGCTTGACGGAAGCCGGCATTGAATACAGCCTGAATCCGCGCCTGGTGCGCGGGCTGGACTACTACAACCTGACCGTGTTCGAGTGGGTCACCGATCGCCTCGGCTCCCAGGGCACGGTGTGCGGCGGTGGTCGTTACGACGGTTTGATTGAACTGCTGGGCGGCAAGCCCGCTCCCGCAGTCGGCTTTGCCATCGGCATGGAACGCCTGCTGGACCTCTGGGAACAGAGCGTTCAGTTGGACGCCCCTGCCGAATGCGACGTGTACGTGGTGCATCAGGGCGAAGACGCGCAGCGCCTGGCGGCCCGTGTGGGGGAGTCGCTGCGCGATGCCGGCCTGTCCGTGATCGTGCATGCCGGTTCGGCCGGCTTCAAGTCGCAATTCAAGCGCGCTGATGCCAGTGGCGCCCGCGTTGCGGTTATTCTTGGCGCCGACGAAGTCGCATCGCAGACCGCCAGCGTCAAATATTTGCGTGCGGATGCCCAAGGCGACGCGGCGCAGCAGCAGGTCCCGCTTGCGGATCTGGCTGCGGTACTGAACAACAAGGGTTAAGGCATGGCATACGATCTCGAAGAACAGGAAAAGCTGGACGCCATCAAGGCGTGGTGGGCTCGATACGGCACGCTGGTCGTGACGCTGTTTGCGGTGGTGGCGCTGGCCTGGGGCGGTTGGTGGGGCTGGAAGGCCTATGAATCGCACCGTGCCAACCAGGCCATGGGCTACTTCGAAGCGCTGGAAGATGCGGCACGCCTGGGCGGCGCCGATTCGGCGGTGCGCATCAAGACGGCGGCCGCCACGCTGCGCGAGCAGTACCCAGCCACCGGCTATGCCGCGCGCGGCGCCCTGGTGGCGGCTCAGGCCCTGCAAGCCCAGAAGGACGAAGCCGGCGCGCGTGAGCAGCTGGAATGGCTGGCGGCGCAAGGCAAGAATCCGTCAATGCAGGCCGTGGCCCGTCTGCGTCTGGCCGGCATGCTGCTGGATCAAAAGCAGTTTGATGCAGCGCTTGCGCAATTGAACAATCCGCCGGCTGCCTTTGCCGCCTTGTTTGCTGACCGTCGTGGCGATATCCTCGCGGCGCAAGGCAAGCGCGATGAAGCGCGTGCGGCCTGGCAAAGCGCCATTGATGGCTTGGGCACGGCGAATCCGCTGACCCAGGTTGTGCAATTGAAACTGGATGCCCTGAGCGGAGCGTAACTGTAATGCGTAAATTTGCACCTGGTCGTACGTGGCGTGGCGCGGTCTGCCTGGCAAGCTTGCTTGCCCTGGGCGGCTGCGGTTTGTTCTCCCACGATGACGGCCGATACGATCCCGCCCCGCTGACCGAATACAAGGCCGGCATGTCCGTGCGCCAGATCTGGTCCACGTCGATCGGTAGCGGCTCGGGCCTTGGCTTTGCGCCCACGGTGCTGGGCACGGCCGTCTACGCCGCCACGCCGGATGGCTCGGTCGGCAAGTTCGACCTGCAAAGTGGCCGCCCGTTGTGGAAGGCCAAGACCGAAGGCAAGCTGTCCGCCGGTGCCGGCAGCGACGGCACCACGACCGCGGTCGCCTCGCCCGATGGCGACGTGATCGCGTTCGACGACACCGGCAAGGTCAAGTGGAAGGTCCGCGCGACCAGCGACGTCACGATCCCGCCGGTGGTGGGCTATGGCATTGTCGTCGTGCGCAGCGGCGACTACCGCATTCAGGCGTTCGACGCCAATAGCGGCGAACGCGTCTGGAACGTGCAACGCCCCGGTCCGTCGCTTGCCTTGCGCAGCGTGTCGCAAATGGTCCTGGCCGAAGGCCTGGTGATCACTGGCCTGCCTGGCGGCAAGCTGATGGCAATCGCGTCCGACAGCGGCAACGTGCAATGGGAAGGCACCGTGGCTACGCCGCGCGGCGCCAGCGACCTTGAACGCCTGACCGACGTCGTCGGCACGCCGCGTATCACGGGCAACCTGCTTTGCGCAGTCGCCTACCAAGGGCGTATCGTCTGCTTTGACGTGACCGCCGGCGGCCGTCCGTTGTGGGCCAAGGATTTCTCCAGCGTCAGCGGCATGACGCTGGATGACCGTTTTGCCTATTCGGCAGATCAAAATAGCGTTGTCAACGCGTTTGCGCTGGATAATGGCGGCAATGTGTGGAAGCAAGCGGCGCTGAAGAATCGCCAGCTGACCGCCCCGGCCATGCTGGGCGGCGCGCTTGCCGTGGGCGACCTGGAAGGTTATCTGCACTTTCTGTCGCGTAGTGATGGCAGCCTGATGGCCCGGCTGTCCGTGGGTGGAGGCGCCGTCGTTTCGCCGCCGCAAACCACCCCCCAAGGTGTGCTGGTCCAGACGGGCAATGGCAATCTCGTCATGATCGGCGCCAACTAAAAACCTATAGAACAAAGCCTTACACCGTGTCTTTCAAGCCTGTCGTTGCCCTGGTCGGTCGCCCCAATGTGGGGAAGTCGACCCTTTTCAACCGCCTGACGCGATCGCGCGCCGCGCTGGTGGCCGATTTTTCCGGCCTGACCCGCGACCGCCATTACGGTGAGGGCAGGGTAGGCGAGATCCCGTTCATCGCTATCGATACCGGTGGTTTCGAACCCGTCGCCAAGGACGGGATCCTGCTGGAGATGGCGCGCCAGACCCGGCAGGCCATCGCCGAGGCTGACGTCGTGGTGTTCCTGGTGGACGCTCGCGCCGGCCTGAACGCCCACGACCACCAGATCGCCCAACTGCTGCGCAAGTCTGGCCAGCAGCGCGTGCTGCTGGCGGTGAACAAGGCCGAAGGCATGGGCTTGGGCCCCGCCATTGCCGAATTCCACGAACTTGGCTTGGGCCAACCCTTTCCGATTTCGGCAGCGCACGGTGACGGCATCGTCGACCTGATCGAACTGGCCCTGAAGGACCTGGCCGAACCGCCGGCCGAAGACGAGGCGTTCGAAGAAGGCGAGGGCGAGCACGATCACCGCATCAAGCTGGCCATCGTCGGTCGTCCCAACGTGGGCAAGTCGACGCTTATCAATACGCTGATGGGCGAAGAGCGCGTCATTGCGTTCGACTTGCCCGGTACGACGCGCGACGCCATCGAGATCGACTTCGATCGCGATGGCCGCCGCTACACGCTGATCGACACGGCCGGCCTGCGCAAGCGCGGCAAGGTCTTTGAGGCTGTCGAGAAGTTCTCGGTCATCAAGACGTTGCAGGCCATCGAGGCCAGCAACGTCGTGTTGCTGATGCTGGACGCGCACACCGAAATTTCCGAGCAGGACGCCCACATTGCGGGCTTCGTGCTGGAAACGGGTCGTGCCGTGGTGGTCGCCATCAATAAATGGGACGGCCTGGACGGCGAGGAAAAGGAACGCATCGAACGCGAGTTTCAACGCAAGCTGCGGTTCCTGTCGTTCGCGCGCATGCATACCATCTCGGCGCTGCGTGGCCAGGGCATCAAGCCGTTGCTCAAGTCCATCAACTCGGCGCACGCCGCGGCGTTCGCCAAGCTGTCCACGCCGAAGCTGACGCGTGAGCTTCAGGCCGCTATCGAACAGCAACAGCCGCCGCGCAAGGGTATCTTCCGCCCCAAGATGCGCTACGCGCACCAAGGGGGGCAGAACCCGCCGCTGGTCGTCATTCACGGCAACGCGCTGGATGCCATCCCCGATTCGTATCGCCGCTATCTGGAAACGCGTTTCCGCAATGCGTTCGATCTGGCCGGCACGCCGCTGCGCATCGAATTCAAGTCGTCGCACAACCCCTACGCGCAGGAAAGCTGATCCATGAGCCGTTTCTGGAGTCCCGTGGTCGGGACGCTCAGTCCGTATGTCCCGGGCGAGCAGCCCAAGCTTCAGAACCTGGTCAAGCTGAATACCAACGAGCACCCGTACGGGCCGTCGCCCAAGGTGCTCGAGGCCATCCGCGCGGCCGCCGACGACACGCTAAAGCTGTATCCGGATCCGGCTTCGGACCGGCTGCGCCAGGCAATCGCGACCACCGTCGGCGTGCAAGCCGACCAGGTCTTCGTCGGCAATGGATCCGACGAGGTGCTGGCGCACGCATTTCTTGCGCTGCTCAAGCACGACAAGCCGCTGCGCTTTCCCGACATCACCTACAGCTTCTATCCGGTCTACTGCGGCTTGTACGGTATCGAGTACGAAACGGTGCCGCTGGCGGCGGACTTTTCCATCAATGTCGACGACTACCTGCCGGGTGCAAACGGGCAGGCAGGCGCCATCATCTTCCCCAATCCCAATGCGCCGACCGGCCGGGCGCTGGGCCTAGCCGATGTTGAACGCATCGTGGCCGGCAACCCGGAGTCGGTTGTGGTGGTGGACGAGGCCTATGTGGACTTCGGCGGGGAATCCGCGGTGGGCCTGGTGGCCCGCTATGACAACCTGCTGGTCGTGCAGACGCTGTCCAAGTCGCGCTCGCTGGCAGGGTTGCGCGTTGGTTTTGCCGTGGGCAGCGCCGAACTCATCGATGGCCTTGAGCGCGTAAAGAACAGTTTCAACTCCTACCCGATAGATCGCCTGGCGTCGGCCGGCGCAGTAGCGGCATTGGAGGATACAGAGTACTTTGACAAGACTCGCCAAGCCGTGATCGAAACCCGGTCGCGGATGACGGCGGGCTTGCAGGCGTTGGACTTTGACGTTTTGCCGTCGGCCGCGAATTTCGTGTTCGCGCGGCATTCTTCAAAAGACGCTGCGGGCCTGGCCGCCGCCTTGCGCGAGCGCAGCATCATCGTGCGTCATTTTCGTCATGCTCGCATCGATCAGTTTTTGCGCATCACTGTGGGCACTGACGAGCAGGTCAACCTGCTTTTGAAGGCGCTTGAAGAGGTCCTGAAAGCGTGATCTTCAGGGGCATTTCAGCTTGAAATTTCTGGTGTCACTTTTGCTTCCTGGCCAAGTAGCACGGGCCGGGAAAACCCTGTAGAGTACATGTTTCGGTGTGCTCCACCAGCACAAGAAAGCACATCATCACTCAATAACAAACAAATGGAGCCTGGCCAATGAGCAATAAAGGGCAAACTCTGCAAGATCCGTTTCTGAACACGCTGCGCAAGGATCATGTGCCCGTGTCGATCTACTTGGTAAACGGCATCAAGCTTCAAGGGCAAATCGAATCTTTTGATCAGTACGTGGTGCTGCTGCGCAATACGGTTACGCAAATGGTTTACAAGCATGCCATTTCCACCGTCGTTCCCGCGCGCGCCGTCAACTTTCAGGTGGAAGTCCCTGCTGAATAATCTCGCTCCAGCTGTACCTTTTTTTGCCCGCCTGACGGTTGACGTCGGCGGGCATTTTCGCTTTGGCTCCAATATGGTGCATGTATGCGCGCTCTGATTATCAGCGTGGATCTGGGTGACCCGGACCACGCTGCCCACGCCGAAGAATTCACCATGCTGGCCAAGGGTGCGGGCGCGGAAGTCGTCGGTACGCTGACTGCTCGGCGCGATCGCCCCGACGCCAAGTTCTTCATCGGCTCGGGCAAAGCGGACGAAGCCGTGGCGATGGCGCAAGCCTTGCTGGCTGATATCGTTCTTTTCGACCAACCTTTGTCGCCAGCTCAGCAACGCAACCTTGAACGCGCTTTCAATCTGCGTGTGGTGGATCGCGTGGCCCTCATTCTGGACATTTTCGCGCTGCGCGCAAAAAGCCACGAAGGCAAATTGCAGGTCGAGTTGGCGCAGTTGCAGCATCTGGCCACGCGGTTGACCCGCATGTGGAGCCACCTGGAGCGTCAACGCGGCGGTATCGGGATGCGCGGTCCGGGCGAATCGCAGCTTGAAATGGATCGCCGCATGATCGGCGCCAAGGTCAAGACGCTGCGCGAGCGGCTCGATCGTGTCGAGCGCCAGCGGGTGACGCAACGGCGCGCCCGGGCCAGGGGCGGTGCGCTGTCGGTGTCGCTGGTGGGGTACACCAACGCCGGCAAGTCCACGCTGTTCAATGCGCTGACGCGTGCTGACAGCTACGCCGCCGACCAGCTGTTCGCCACGCTGGACACGACCACGCGTCGTATCTGGATCGATGGAGCCGGCTCGGTGGTGGTGTCAGACACCGTCGGGTTCATCCGCGACCTGCCTCACGGCCTGATCGCCGCGTTCCGCGCAACACTCGAAGAGACTGTTCACGCCGATCTGCTGCTGCATGTGGTCGACGCCGCCAGCCCGCAGCGCGACGAACAGATATTTGAAGTCAACAAGGTTCTTGCCGAAATCGGAGCCTCCGCAATTCCGACCATTCTGGTATACAACAAGATTGACCGGGCGGGTTTGGAACCCCGGGTGGAGCGCGATGCACATGGTACGATTGCGCGAGTATTTGTAAGCGCCACCGAGCGCGCCGGTCTGGATGCGTTGCGCGGGGCAATTGCGGAGACCGGACAGATTGTGGGAAACAATGCCGCGAATTATCAAACTCTTCAATCTGAATGACCCCGGTTGGGGTCGTGGGAACAACAATGGCTCCGAGCCGCCGCCGAAGCGGCCTCAAGGCAATGGAGACGGCCCACCTGACCTGGACGAAGTCTGGCGCGATTTCAATAATCGCATCGGCTCCTTGTTCGGTCGCAAGGGCGGTGGCGGTGGCAACAACCGCCCCGGTAACCGAGGCGGCATGACGCCGCCATCGCCGCGCGGTACGCGCATCGGCCTGGGCGTCATCGCCCTGGTCGCGGCGGGTATCTGGCTGGCCAGTGGCTTCTACATCGTGCAAGAAGGCCAGGTCGCGGTTGTGACCCAGTTCGGCAAGTACAAGAGCACGTCGCAAGCTGGCTTCCAGTGGCGCTTGCCGTACCCCATTCAAAGCCAGGAAATCGTCAACGTGTCGCAACTGCGCACGTTCGAAGTCGGTTTCCGTGGCGGTTCGCGCAATAAGGTCCTGCCTGAAGCGCTGATGCTCACGACGGACGAGAACATCGTCGATATGCAGTTCGTCGTGCAATACCGCCTGCGTGCCGACGGTGGCCCTGACTATCTCTTCAAGACGCGCGACCCGGACGAATCCGTCCGCCAGGCCTCTGAAACGGCGATGCGCGAAGTCGTGGGCAAGCAGTCGATGGACTTCGTCCTGTACGAAGGCCGTACCGCTGTCGCCACGCAAGTGCAGGCCTTGATGCAGCAAATCCTGGATCGCTATCAAAGCGGTGTGCAGGTCAGCACCGTTGCCATCCAGAACGTGCAGCCGCCCGAACAGGTGCAAGCCGCCTTCGACGACGCCGTCAAGGCTGGTCAAGACCGCGAACGCCAGATCAACGAAGGCCAGGCCTACGCCAACCAGGTCGTGCCATTGGCCAGCGGCCAGGCATCGCGCATGACCGAGCAGGCTGAGGGCTACAAGGCCAAGGTGGTGGGCGATGCGCAGGGTAATAGCTCGCGCTTCACCAGCATCCTGGGCGAATACGAAAAGGCGCCGCAAGTCATGCGCCAGCGTATGTACCTGGAAAGCATGCAAGACATCTTCACGCGCGCCAGCAAGGTTATGGTCGACACCAAGAGCAACAACAACATGTTGTATTTGCCTTTGGACAAAATCATGCATCTGGCTGCCCAGGACGCCAGCAAGTCCAGCGTCGGCAACCCGGGTTCGCCTGCGTTGATCAGCCCGCCAGTCCAACCGCCGTTGCGTAGCAACGCGGCGCCGGCGCCCCAGTCTTCCGGCAGCAGCAATAGCAACACGCTGCCCCGCGACCGCACGTCGCGCTAACCCGGAGGATTTCTGATCATGCAACGTTTTATGCCCATCCTGGTCGGCCTGCTTATCGTGCTGGCTGCCCTGTCGTCATGCGTCTTCGTCGTGCGCGAGCGCGACTACGCCCTGGTGTTCTCACTGGGTGAAGTGCGCAAGACCATTAATGAACCCGGCCTGTACTTCAAGGCGCCGCCGCCGTTCCAGAACGTGGTGACGCTGGACAAGCGCATTCTGACCATCGAAACCAACGAAGCCGAACGCATCCAGACTTCTGAAAAGAAGAACCTGCTGATCGATTCCTACGTGAAATGGCGTATTGCGGACCCCCGCCAATACTACGTTTCGACGGGTGGCAACGAGCGCGTCGCACAAGAGCGCCTGCAAGCGCTGATCCGCGACGCCTTGAACGCTTCGGTCAACGTGCGTACCGTGCGTGACGTGGTTTCGACCGAACGCGACAAGATCATGGCCGAGATCCTGACCAACGTGGCTAAGCGCGCCGAGCCCCTGGGCGTGCAAATCGTCGACGTGCGTCTGCGCCGCATTGAATTCGCGCCCGAGATTTCGGAATCGGTGTACCGCCGCATGGAAGCGGAGCGTACGCGCGTCGCCAACGAGCTGCGTTCCATTGGTGCCGCCGAGGGCGAGAAGATCCGCGCCGAAGCGGATCGCCAGCGCGAAGTGATTGTGGCTCAGGCTTACGCCACGGCGCAGGGCATCATGGGTGAAGGCGACGCTGCCGCCGCTTCGATCTATGCCCAGGCTTACGGCAAGAATCCGCAGTTCTACACGTACTACAAGAGCTTGGAGGCTTACCGCGCTTCGTTCTCGAAGCCGGGCGACGTGCTGGTGGTCGACCCCAGCTCCAGCTTCTTCCAGTTCATGAAGGACCCGGCGGGCGAAGCATTGGCGCCGGTCACCGTGCCCGCCAAGTAAGTCGCCACGCGCCTTGCACACTGAAAACCCCTTGGAAGTCCAAGGGGTTTTTTATTGCTGCAAGAGACCTTGAGGGCTGGGCTGCGGCGCTTGTTCGAACAAGCGGGGACGGCTCTTTCGGCCCTGATAATCCCGGCTGGCGCTGCCGGCCGACTCATGTACAATACCGCGTAAGCTAGAAAACATTCCGCAGCGGCTGAGCGGGCTTACGCCCCCTCAGCCGCTTTTTCGTTTGGGCGACGCCCACGCATCACTTGGCGTTATTCAGGTAAACATTCATGGGTAACTGGTTGCTGCCCGAGAGCCTTGCCGACGTACTTCCGGCAGAGGCCCGGCGCATCGAGGAATTGCGCCGCGAACTTCTCGATTTGTACCGTACATACGGCTTCGAGCTGGTCGCGCCGCCCCTGGTCGAATACATCGATTCATTGCTGTCCGGCACCGGTAGCGATCTGGATCTGCGCACGTGCAAGCTGGTTGACCAGCTGACGGGTCGCACGCTGGGTGTACGGGCCGACATGACTCCTCAGGTCACGCGCATTGATGCGCACTTGTTGAACCGTGCCGGCGTGACGCGCCTGTGCTATTGCGGCAACGTGCTGCACGCTCGCCCGGCGGACCTTCTGTCCAGCCGCGAGCTTCTGCAGATCGGCGCCGAGATTTACGGCCATGCTGGGTTTGAAGCCGATCTGGAAATTATCCAGCTCGTGTTGGAAACGGTGGCAATCGCCGGCGTGCGCAATCCCCGTCTGGACTTGTGCCATCCGGGTGTGGTGCGCGCCATCGTCGAATCCGATCCTGCCGCCGTCGCTTTGGCCGAAGATGTCATCCGTCTGCTGCGCGAGAAAGACGTGCCAGGGCTGGGTGAACTGGCCGAAAAGGCGCCCGGCATGCGCGAAGAAACGCTGAATGCGCTGAAGTTGCTGCCAAATTTGTATGGTGGCCCCGAAGTGCTGAAGAACGCACGTCGTGACTTGCCTTTGTTGCCTGGCGTGGCGGCGGCGTTGGATGCGCTGCAGGCTCTGGTGGATGCGATGCCCAACGTGGCATTCGGCGTCGACCTGGCTGATGTGGGCGGCTATGGCTACCACTCCGGCGTCAAGTTCGCGCTGTACGCCGAAGGGTGGCACGACGCGCTGGTCAGCGGCGGACGCTATGACGATGTCAGCCGAGCATTCGGCCGCGCCCGTCCCGCCACGGGCTTCAGTCTGGATTTACGCAAACTGGCGGCGGGTTTGCCGCCAGCAGAGCGGGCGCGTGCGGTTCGCGCGCCCTGGGGGCAGGCCCCCGCCTTGACCGAGGCGGTTCGCCGTCTGCGCCGGTCAGGGGAAATTGTCGTTCAGGTATTGCCCGGTCACGAGCAGGATCAGGACGAATTCGTTTGCGATCGCGAGCTGGCGCTGCAAGATGGTGCCTGGACGGTCAGAACGCTGTGACTAACTCCCTCTTGGAAACGAGAGGGCCGCGGGGAGATTTCCGGATTTCCCGAGAAACTCGATATTGATTCGTAACATGAGCAAGAACGTAGTCGTAATCGGCACCCAATGGGGTGACGAGGGCAAAGGCAAGATCGTCGATTGGCTGGCGGAATCCGTCCAAGGCGTGGTCCGCTTCCAAGGCGGTCACAACGCCGGCCATACGCTGTGGATCAACGGCAAGAAGACGATTCTTCGCCTGATCCCGTCGGGCATCATGCATCCCGGTGTCACCTGCTTTATCGGCAATGGCGTCGTGCTGTCCCCGGAAGCCCTGCTCAAGGAAATCGAAGAGCTGGAAGCCGCCGGTCTGGATGTGCGCTCGCGCCTGCAGATTTCCGAAATCTGCCCGCTGATCCTTCCTTATCACGTGGCCATCGACAAGGCGCGCGAAGCGCGCAAGGGCGAAGGCAAGATCGGTACGACCGGTCGTGGCATCGGTCCGGCGTACGAGGACAAGGTTGCCCGCCGCGCGCTGCGCGTGCAGGATCTGTTCAACCCGTCGCTGTTTGACGAGAAGCTGGCCGAAGTCCTGGATTACCACAACTTCGTGTTGACCAAGTACCTGGGCGCCGAAGCGGTTTCCGCTGATGAAGTGCGCGATCAGGCCATGGCCCTGGCTCCGGCCATTGCTCCCATGGTCAAGGACGTGTCCAGCAACCTGTATGCCATGCAGCAGGAAGGCAAGCGCATCCTGTTCGAGGGCGCGCAAGGCGCGTTGCTGGACGTCGACCACGGTACGTACCCCTTCGTCACCAGCAGCAATTGCGTGGCTGGCGCGGCGTCGGCGGGTGCGGGTGTGGGTCCGCAGCAGCTGGATTACGTGTTGGGCATCACCAAGGCCTACACCACCCGTGTGGGTTCGGGCCCGTTCCCCACGGAACTGGTCGACGAAATCGGCACGCGTCTGGCAACCATCGGCAAGGAATTCGGATCGGTCACCGGCCGTCCGCGTCGTTGCGGCTGGTTCGACGGTGCTGCGCTGAAGCGCTCGGTTCGCCTGAATGGCATTTCCGGCCTGTGCATCACCAAGCTGGACGTGCTGGATGGCCTGGAAACGATCCAACTGGGCGTCGGCTACCGCGTCAACGGTGAATTCCGTGATGTGCTGCCTTACGGCGCGCACGCCGTTGCGCAAGCGCAGCCGGTGCTGGAAGAATTGCCGGGCTGGTCCGAGTCCACCGTTGGCATCACCGAGTACGACAAGCTGCCCGCCGCGGCCCGTCGCTACCTGGAGCGCGTTGCCGAAGTTTGCGGCGTGCCGATCGACCTCGTGTCGACCGGTCCGGATCGCAATGAAACCATTGTCCTGCGTCATCCCCTGAAGGGCTGATCGGGTTAATATTCCAAAGGCCGCCGCCGGTCTCATACCGGCGGCGGCCTTTTCGTATTTTTAAGCAGGAGATGCTTACCTATGAGCGCACCGACCAATGATGAGAGCCATCTGTGGGTGACGTGGGACGATTACAACCGGCTGATCGAGCGCCTGACCTTGCAGGTGCACCAGTCGGGATGGAAGTTCGACAAGATTCTTTGCCTGGCGCGCGGCGGTATGCGCGTGGGCGACGTTATGTCCCGTATTTTTGATGTCCCGCTGGGCATTCTGGCCACCAGCAGCTATCGCGAAGCCGCCGGCACCAAGCAGGGCGACATGGACATCGCGCAGTTCATCACCATCACGCGCGGCACATTGTCCGGGCGGGTGTTGCTGGTGGACGACATGGTCGACACCGGCAAGACGTTCAGCAAGGTCTACGACCATCTGAAGAGCCAATTCGCCGACATCACGGAATTGCGCAGCGCCGTCCTCTGGTGGAAAGGGCATTCCCAGGCCACGCCCGACTATTACGTCGAGAAGCTGCCGACGAACCCCTGGATTCACCAGCCGTTCGAGGATTACGACAGCCTGCGACCACATCAGCTGGAAGCGTGGATCCGCAAGGGTTACAAGAGCTGAGCTCGGTCGGTCTGAAGTCCAAGGCAGGAAAGGAGGGATGCATGTATGCGTCAAGCGTCCCTCCTAGTAGTCAAAGCGGGCATGACCATGCTAGAATCGCTGGTTATCGCTAAACCGAACTTGGCTTGTTACTCTTTGGGTAGTCTTTGGGTAACGGAAACAGCCAGCGGAAATCCGAGAAATACGTAAAAAAACGGGCAAGAGTGGGTACGCATCAGTACTGCTAAAGCAGCGCTGCATGTTTTCCCGCTACGTCGTTTTTCGAGAACTTGGGTTGCGCTTTCAAGGTTCCTCGTTCCGCGGTTATTGGTTACCGCGGACCTGGACCCGCGCAGCGTTGCTGGTAAGCAAGCCAGGTTTGTCATCAACTTTTGTTACCCTACAAGCAGGCCAATCACTTTATGCCTATCGTTCGACTGAAGGAAAACGAACCGTTTGAAGCCGCTCTGCGCCGCTTCAAGCGCACCATCGAAAAGACCGGTTTGCTCACCGAGCTGCGTTCGCGCGAGTTCTATGAGAAGCCCACGGCCGAGCGCAAGCGCAAGCACGCCGCCGCCGTGAAGCGCCACTACAAGCGCATTCGTAGCCAACAACTGCCCCCGCGCCTGTATTGATTTTTGATTCCCGAATCTATTGATTCCAGAATCATTCATCCAGGATCTACTCGCCCGAGTCGACGTCGTCGACGTAGTCGGGCGATATGTGCAGTTGCGAAAGGGTGGGGCCAACTTGCTTGGCCTGTGCCCCTTTCATAACGAAAAAAGTCCGTCTTTCACTGTCAGCCCCACCAAGCAGTTTTATCACTGCTTCGGCTGTGGAGCCCATGGCAGCGCCATCACATTCCTGATGGAACATACGGGTACCAGTTTCCCCGAAGCCGTGCGCACGCTCGCGGCTTCGGCGGGAATGACGGTCCCGGAAGAAAATCGCAGTCCACGTCAGCAGCAGGAAACCGCGCGCCGCAAGGCCGAGGAGTCCCGCCATACGCAGGTGCTGGATGCCGCCCAGGCGCACTACCTGAAACAGTTGCGTGCCTCTCCGGCCGCCATCCGCTACCTGAAGCAGCGTGGCCTGACGGGCGAAATTGCCGCGCATTTCGGCTTGGGGTGGTCGGGAACCGACCGGCACGGCCTTGCGCAGGTCTTTCCCAATTACGACGACCCCACGCTCGTGGAGTCGGGGCTTGTCATCGAATCCGAAGATGGGCGCCGTTATGACCGCTTTCGCGAGCGCGTCATGTTTCCGATTCGCAACGCGCGAGGCAGTCTGATCGGGTTTGGCGGTCGCATCATCGGCAAAGGCGAACCCAAGTACCTGAATTCTCCCGAGACGCCGCTTTTCTCGAAGGGCCATGAGTTGTACGGCCTGTGGGAGGCGCGCCAAGCCATCCGCCAGGAAGGCCAGGTGATCGTGGTCGAAGGTTACATGGACGTGGTCGGGCTGGCGCAGCAAGGGATCGCCAACGCGGTCGCGACGTTAGGCACGGCAACGACGCCGGACCACGTCAAGAAGCTGCTGCGCGCCAGCGACAAGGTGATATTCAGTTTTGACGGTGACGGCGCCGGTCGGCGTGCCGCATGGCGCGCGCTGCAAGCCTGTCTGCCCGTTCTGCGCGACGATATCGCGATCCGTTTCCTGTTCTTGCCGTCCGAGCACGATCCGGATTCGTACGTGCGGGAGCTGGGCGCTGAAGCATTCCGCGCATGCCTGGGCGACGCTGTTGCCCTGTCCCGATTTTTGCTGGACGAATTGGCCTCGCGCCACAACATGAATGAAGCGGAAGGCCGCGCCAGTTGCCTGCACGAGGCCAAGCCTTTGCTGGCAGCGATTCCGGAATGCGCGTTGCGCGTCCAGATCGAGCGCGAAATGGCCAAGCTTGTGCAACTGACGCCCGAGGAAATGTCGCAGATCCTGGCGCAGCAGCCGGCCAAACCTTTTGCCCCGCCTGGCGCGGCGAAAGCCAGCGCAGGCGAGGCCGGTGCACCGTCAGGACATTCGGGTTCGGATCAGGACGGCGGTCACTCCGATATGGGGTATGACTTTGCCGGCCATGATTTCCACGATATTCCCGCCGAAGAGCCCGATTTTGCCGATTACGGGCATTTTCCGTCGGCGGGTGGGGATGCGGCGGCGGGCTCCGGCCAACGATCCGGCGGGAAGCCCGAATGGAAGAGCAAAGGCGATTGGAAAGGCAAAAGCGACTGGAAGGGCGGCAAGGGCAACTGGAAAGGGCGCCGGGACAATGATGTCGGCGGCTTTGAGGGGCGCCGCACCATGCCGTCCCTGGCCAAGCGTCTGCTGGGGCTTTTGCTGGCTCACCCCGAACTTGTCGACTCGATGGGCGATCAGCAGCTTGAAGTCATCGATCATGGCCCCCATCTAGGTTTGGTACGGGACTTGATCATGCTGGCTCAGTCCAGCGGCGCGCGCCATGTCGGCGCCCTGTTGGAGGCAGCCGAGCCCGATTCGGACCTGGCAACGGTCCTAAAGGGGCTGCGCGCGGACATCCTGTCTCAGGAAGATTTGCCGGATCCGCAAACCGAGTGGGATGACGCCTTGCGGCGCATTGAATTTGATTCAGCGAAGCTTGAAATGGCCAAACTGGCGGCGACGGGTCTGTCTACCGAGGAAGCTCGGAAGCGCTATCTGGAGCTGTCCAGCCGATTGGCGGTGTTGAAAGGTGCTGGGATACGGTAAATGCGCTAAAATCGAAGGTTGTCCGCTGGCAAGGGCCATGCGAAGCTGTGTAGTTCCGAGAGTGGTGCGACCATCGAGCATAGTCTTGGAGACTATAGCCTTGGAGCATATAGCCTTGAAGCATAGCCTTCCGACCGTAGCCTTGCATTTTATGCATCGATGTTTGCAGCGCAAAGATTCCTGAAATATTTCTGAATCCTAAGACGACTTGGCCCGAGAGCGCTCGTGCTGAAGGATGCGTCCAAGCCGGCGGAATCAATTTCGGCTAGATGAATCTAATAGATTTTCGCCGTCTTTGCTTGAAGCGGTTTGGCAGGAAGTAAGGCCGGCAGGACGGTGCAGGCACGACGGCATCGCAAGCGTGCATGAATGTGCAGTGCAAGACGTAGTGATGAATCGTAGTGATGAAGATTGATGCGAAAGCAGTATTGAGAAAGACCGAAGTACAGCAAAGGTACTTGTTTTAAGTGATTTTATGGCCGACGGCTGGAGCCGAAGGCTGAGCGGTGAATCAGGCAGTTCAGCGGTGAGCATTTTTGCGTAGCGTTAGTGGTCTGGGTGCTGTGTCTACATAGCTGCTAGGGGCAACCGTCCCCATAAGCAAGCAAAGCCTATTTATAGGCAGGCAGCCCCCCCGACGCCCGGAATCCGCCGCAGGATGAGGTTATGCACGCTAAGCGCCCGAACGGTATTGCACCGGCAAGGCGCCAAGCGGGCTCGCAAGAGCTGGCGCTGCGAACAACGCAGCCGCGTGATCTTGGCCGGTTTATCTGTTTTACCCGTATCTGCGTCGCGCTGGGCCACCGTCCAGGGTGAACCAGCGCGGTGCAACATGCCCAAACGGGTTGCGACGACCACGGAAGCGACTATGACCAAATCCACCGGCAAATCCTCCTCTGCAATTGATGCGGCTGAAACTCAGGCCCCCGCGGCCAAGCGTGCCGTAAGCATGGCGGCGGAAAAAGCGCCCGCCAAGACGGCGGTGAAGGTCGCCAAGCCTGCCGCCAAGACGGCTGCCAAAAAGGCAACCAAGACGGCCGCGGCTGACAAGCCCGAAAAAGTGACCAAGGCTCGCGCCAAGAAGGCTGAGGACAAACTCGCCGACTTGGTCGGCGGCAGCGCGCCTCGTTCGGGTCCGGTACCCAGCGGCCGCCGCCCGGGCCGCCCCGCCAAGAACGCCAATAACGACGGCGATGGTTTCGACGACACGATGGACGGCGAAGGCGAAGTGCTGCCTGACCTGAAGCCGCCCAAGCGCGGCGGCAAGCGCGGCAAGGCAGATCCCAAGGATCTGATCGCGCGCGGCCCTGTCACGCCTGAAGAATACGAAGCTCGCCGCAACCGTCTGAAGCAGCTCATCAAGCTGGGCAAAGACCGCGGCTACCTGACATACGGCGAAATCAACGACCATCTGCCTGACGACCTGGTCGACGCCGAAGCCATTGACGGCATCATCAGCACGTTCAGCGACATGGGTATCGCGGTCTACGACCAGGCCCCCGACGCCGAAACGCTGTTGATGAGCGAGAACGCCCCGGTTGCGTCCAACGACGACGATGTCGAAGACGAAGCCGAAGCCGCGCTCACCACCGTGGATTCCGACTTTGGCCGGACCACCGATCCCGTGCGTATGTACATGCGCGAAATGGGCTCGGTTGAACTGCTGACGCGCGAAGGCGAAATCGAAATCGCCAAGCGTATCGAAGACGGCTTGAAGCACATGGTCATGGCCATTTCGGCCTGCCCGACCACGATCAACGAAATCCTGGCCCACATCCTGCGCGTGCGGGAAGGCCAGGCGCAGATCGACGAAGTTGTCGACGGCCTGGTTGATCCGGAAGACGGCGAAGAATACGCCGGCGCCGGTGTGACCGCTGACGAAGACGAAAGCGATGACGGCCCCGCGGGCGGGATGTCCAGCAAGCAGCTGGAAGACCTGCGCGTGAAGGCGTTGGCCAAGTTCGACGAAGTGGGCAAGCAGTTCGACAAGATGCGCCTGTCGTACGAGAAAGACGGCTACAAGTCGGACATCTACGTGCGCGCGCAGGAATCCATCCAGAACGAACTGATGGGCATCCGCTTCACCGCGAAGATGGTCGAGAAGCTGGCTGACACGTTGCGCAACCAAGTGGAAGAAGTACGCCAGCTTGAACGCGCCGTCCTGCACACGTGTGTGGACCGTGCCGGCATGCCGCGCACGCACTTCATCAAGGTCTTCCCGGGCAATGAAACCAACCTGCAATGGGTCGTTGACGAAGTCAGCGCCGGCCACCCTTACGCCGAAACGCTGGAACGTCAGATTCCCGCGGTGCAGGAACTGCAGCAAAAGCTGATCGACCTGCAAACGCGTGTCGTGCTGCCGCTGAAGGACCTGAAAGACGTCAACAAGCGCATGGCCACGGGCGAAGCCAAGGCTCGCAAGGCCAAGCGCGAAATGACCGAGGCCAACCTGCGTCTGGTGATCTCGATTGCCAAGAAGTACACGAACCGTGGCCTGCAATTCCTGGATCTGATTCAGGAAGGCAACATCGGCTTGATGAAGGCCGTGGACAAGTTCGAGTACCGTCGCGGCTACAAGTTTTCGACGTACGCCACGTGGTGGATTCGTCAAGCCATCACGCGTTCCATCGCTGACCAGGCGCGCACCATCCGTATTCCGGTTCACATGATCGAAACGATCAACAAGATGAATCGGATCAGCCGTCAGATTCTGCAGGAAACCGGTGCTGAGCCGGATCCCGCGACCCTGGCGCAAAAGATGGACATGCCCGAGGACAAGATCCGCAAGATCCTCAAGATCGCTAAAGAACCGATCTCGATGGAAACGCCGATCGGCGACGACGATGATTCGCACTTGGGCGACTTCATCGAAGACACCTCGACGCTGGCGCCTTCGGACGCGGCTTTGCATGGTTCCATGCGTGATGTGGTCAAGGAAGTGCTAGACTCTCTGACCCCGCGTGAAGCCAAGGTTCTGCGTATGCGTTTCGGTATCGAAATGAGCACCGACCAGACCCTGGAAGAAGTGGGTAAGCAGTTCGACGTGACTCGCGAGCGCATCCGCCAAATAGAGGCTAAAGCGCTGCGCAAGCTGCGTCACCCCAGCCGCGCCGATAAGCTGAAAAGCTTCCTCGAAGGGCAGTAATCGTTTCCTGGGCCTCTAGCTCATGCCTGGTTAGAGCAGCGGACTCATAATCCGTTGGTGCCGAGTTCGACTCTCGGGGGGCCTACCAAGAAAATCCTGAGTAATCAGGTACGTACAGCCGCCAGCAATGGCGGCTGTTTCGTTTTTGGAGCGAAGAGGGGCCTTCAGTGTGTGCAGAATATGTGTCATTGAGAAACAGCGATATCTTTGTTGCCGTTAAGCGCCCATAGTGGCTGCGGGAATATTTTTTCCCTGTACATCTAGGACATACATTGAAGATAGAAACTGGTATCGTGAAGTGGTTCAACAACGACAAGGGCTACGGCTTTATTTCGCCGGAACTGGGTGGTAAAGACCTCTTTGCGCATTACTCGGAAATTCAGGGTGACGGGCACAAATCTCTTGAAGAGAACCAGCGCGTTTCTTTCGTCGCCGGCCAAGGACAGAAAGGTCCTCAGGCGACCATGATCAAAGCGATTTAATAACCTGTTTGCCCGCTGTCAGGCGGGCAAGTTGGTAGCAAGCTGCGGGGCCGAATCCATTGGAACAATGGATTCGGCCTTTTTGTTTGTGAGGCCGGTCTAGCGTTCGCTCTTGGGCTAACACGGGGCTAACAACAGGGCCAACAGACCAGATCGTGTGAATCTTGGCTGATTCTTTGTGCAGCCAAGGCGGGTATGCGGAAAGGTATGCGGCGGCCCCGACAAAAGCTATGGGCTTTGGCCGGGGCGTTCGCAGTCTTCATTGTGCAAAAGTCATACGGATATCGCCTTTACCCCCTCGTTCGGGAGCGTGTGGAACGCCCCCTTGCCTTTTCAAGGTCGGTAACTGCTGAAGGCACATCCGTATGGTGGGTTTCCGTGGGCTTATCTAATGCCTGCGGGCGTCGCCTGCCTATTCATTCGGATCCGGGCGCATGCCTCTCGCTTCTTGCAACGCTATCTCTGCGCAGAACGCTCGGATCATCGTTATGCAAAGCTCTTTGTCGGCTTCGGAGAGCGCCCGGAATTCGGCGGGCGGGAAATCGGGATAGGGCCATGTGTTCATTCAGACACTCTAGCAACGGGATTCGCTTCTGTATCGTCTGAAGCCCGGAACTAGGACTGATTGACGGGTCTATGCGCGGCGCTCCGGGGCTTGTGGCCTTGCCTTTTCAGCGCGGGGCCATTCCCTTGCGAAGCTTGTCAGGAGCCTCTAGCAGCGAGGCCGCCAGGCTGTCGCGCTCTTGCACACAGGGCTCGTCGCACAGACTTTTGACGAAATCATCGTACAGTTCGCCCGTCACGCCGGCGGGCCGCTTGAAGTCTCCCGATAGTTGATAGGCGCGCAGGATCACCGACCTTAGGCGCTTGACCTCCCAAAGCAGCGAGATCACGTCGGAGTTCCAGGGTTGACGCTCGCGGATCGTCCGGAGGTCGTCTAGGGTGAGGGGGGCTTTGAACGTCATGGCGAAAGACACTGTTTATATATCCAGTATATTCCACCAGAAACGGGGTCATTTCACGGCGTCGGCAATTAGTTTCAGGGCCGGATAGGCGCCGAGAAGGTCACGCGTCTCTTCCGAAGGCGCGCGCAGCCAGTCTTGGTACGAACCTTCCGACAGGATCACCACCATCCGCTTTTCCTCGTTTGGCCGGTGGTATCGACTGAACAGCGGATCGTCGTCGGCGTTGATGGTCAGCATTGTGTAGCTTTCGTACAGGTGGCCCGCGGCGTCGCGCCACCTGTCCCAAAGCCCGGCGATGCCTAGCGGCATGCCGTCGGCACGGCTGATCCGAGTCGGAACGGCCGCGCCTGATCGCCAGTCGGGTTCGAAGATGGCTTGGGCGGGGATGATGCAGCGTTGCGCGCGGCGCCAAGCGTTGCCGAACGTGTATGACTTTGCCGCGGTTTCGCTACGAGCGTTGAAGGTGGACAATTTGGCGGCTTTATCCACCGCATCCGGGCGCGTCGCCGCCGAGATCAGGCCCCATCGGCCGATGACAGCCTCTCGTTCCGGCACCGCTTCATCACCTGAATCCCACTCTATCGGCCGGCGGACAAACAAGCCTTCGTAACGGGGCCACATGTCGTACTTCGTGCTGACGGAAGGGGCGCGAACGCCGAATTTCTGCAGCAGCAGTTCTGCGTCTTTCAGCGTCTGATAGTGGGAACACATGCGTGCCTCGATGGCTGAAAAGTCGACGCGAAAACGGAAGAGCGCCCCAGCTCGAGATGAGTCTGAGGCGCTCCTGCCCGGCTTCGCACGCGATGGGTGTCAGACAGCCCGGCAACTCAAATCTACTGCTGGAAAAAACGGCCGGCAATAGGGAAAACCCCAAAAGAATTAGCGGGTTACAAGATCTCGGTCTTACGCAGCTCATTCCGCTCTGAACGCTCTTTATGACGCGTCCAGCGTTAACGAATTTTCTGCCCGCTGGGGCGCTCTTCCAACGCGTCAAGGCCCGGGGACACATTTGCCCACCTCGGCTTGTGCGAATTGTGGCGCCTGAGCGCGACGTCGACACTGACGCCTACTTTCAATGCAGCGGAGAGCAGAAATGTGGAGCAGTCGAAAACGTCAGCTTGGTCAGGGCATGACCGAATACATCGTCGTCGTAGCGCTTGTGGCGGTCGCGGCGATCGCCGTCTATCAATACTTCGGACAAGTGGTTCGCTCGCAAACCGCCGCGATGGCGCGCGAGCTGGCCGGAGAAGACGGCGGGACGCAGACGCGTGCGGCGCAGCAAGCGGCTCAGAAGGCGGGCGCGCAGGCAAAGGCCCGCTCGTTGAAGTCTTTCACCGGCAATGCGACGGAAGCGAAGTGAAGATGTTTACTCGTACGCCAGAGTCCCTTCAACATGGCCAGGCCCTGGTGCTCGGCATGGTCGTTGTGTCAGTGGCTGTGGCGTCCCTGGTCGTGCTTTACAACCTGGGCCAGACCGTCGAGGGCCGCGTGCGGCTGACGCATGCCGCGGATGCGGCGGCGTACAGCGGCGCACTGGAACAAGCGCGCACGCTCAACGCGATCACCTACGTCAATCGCACCCACATTGCCCACCAGGTCGCCATGGCGCATCTGGTCACGCTGGCAGCGGCCGCGCAGTACGGCGGCGCCTTGCACACGCAGCACACTCGCCGCAATCCGCCGGCGGGCCTGATAGCCATGCTGTTCGGCGCGGATATGGGCCTGGCCTATCGGGCCGGGCAAGCCCCATCGGACGCACAGTCGCGGCTGGCCGGCGCGTTTGCTCAACATGATCGGGCGGTACATCGCGTATTGAAGGCGGGTGCGGAATCGGCCAGGGCGGGGCTTGTCGCTACTCGCGATCGCATCATGCGCAAGGTGCTTGAAGCCAACATGGTCGACTTCGAGTCCGGCTCGGGGTCCGGTTCCGATTCCGGCGTAGGCGCACGTTCGTCGGGCTTGGCGCTGGATCTGCTGTCCGACAACTGGCCCGGCTTTATTGGGCGCAGCGCAGCTACCCGAAACGCGGGCCTGCGTCCGGCCGTGGAGCAGGCCACCGAACGTTATCGCTTTCTGAATAGCCGCGATGCAACGCGTCGCAATGCCTGGCCGGTCAGCCGCCGATGTCCGTTGAAGCGGCATGAATTGCGCCGTCGTGGAATGACCTGGCTTGGCCCGGACGGGCGATGGGGCGCGTTGGATACGCAATCGTTCCATGCGCTGCGTTCCAATCGCTGGATTGGGTGCTACTTCCGTGAGTACGCCATGGGTTGGGGCACGGCCCAAGGAAAAAAGTCCCAGACGCCTGACGGCATCGATTACGTGGATGAACCGCCCGCGGATTTCTCCCAAGAGGATTTTTGGCGATGGGTGCAGCAGTCCACCGGGTGGGACATTTTCAGCGGCGCGACCAATCCCATGGCCAACTCCTATGCGCTGGCATCAGCGCAGCGTTGGCCCGCCGGTGGCTTGCCGTCTTATCTGGAAATACCCACTGAGCGTATGCGCGACCCGCTGCGTTTTGCCGTGCGCGTGGCATGGTCAGGCGCCCGGCTCAAGACGACGGATGCGGATAGCGCACTGGCGCAACCTCGTGGTCACTTTCGCTATGACGGCTTGGGCCAGTCGGGCGCCATCACCGTCGCCAGCGCCGCCGAAACGTACTTTCTGCGGCCGGACCCTAGAGCCGACAAAAAAAGTGAATTGCCGACATTGTTTCGACCCTATTGGCAGGCACGTCTATCCGCAATCACTCGCGACGAAGCGCTGCGAATCAGGGAGGCACGATGAGCTCGATGTCGACTCGCGCGGGCTTTCCGGCCGCCCAGCAAGGGCAGGCAATGATTGAAGCGCTGCTGATGCTGCCATTGATGGCGGCGCTAGTGTGGGGTGTCACCTGGATCGGAGGGTTGCAGTTTTCGGCGCAACAGTTGGCGCATGCCAGCCGCAAGGCGGCCATGGCCGGCGCGTTGGGCGAACCGGTGACGCCACGACACTCTTTCGCAGCCGCCGCGCAAACTCGCCGGGTATTCGGCCTTGCTGACATCGCAGCGCCAAACCTGTCTCGCTTGCAGCACGAGTGGTTTGGAGCCGGGCTCCATTTGCTTGCGGTGTACGCCCGGTCGGCGCCTTCAGGGCGAGACGGACCGCCGGCGCCTTTGATCACGCGTCATACGCACGTGGCGGTCGGCACGGGACACGCACACGGAGACGCCGATGCACGCCGACGCATCGCCAACGCGCCCACGGCATGGCGTCACGTCGAACAAGCGTCTCTTGCCGAGGCGCGTCGGATGGCGCCGTACGTCCAGCGTATGGACCGCGCATGGGGCAGGGCGGCGATCCACACTGATTGGTTGTCGGCGTGGGACGACGTCGTCCCGCCGGACCGATTGGGCCAACAAAAGGAACGATCCCGATGACCACGGCTACGAACACTACTCAGAGACAAAGAAGGCGCGCTGTCAGCGCCGGCCTTCGTCCGCTGACGGCCGGCGTGCTGCTTGGCTGTATGGCCGTATCTTCCGTCGCGTGGCCGTCCGGGCGTTCGGCGGTATCGCCTGGCGTTACGTTGAACCGACTACGTTTTCCCGAAGGAAGCCGGCATGACATGTTGGCGGATCGTATATGGCTGCATGGGCTTCCTGCCCAGGTGCTTGTGTTCGACTCGCCTGTAGCAGTGCCCGATCTGATCCGCGACTTGTCGACTCAGCAGCCGGCCTTGGTCGACTTGAATGTGCTTCCCGATCAAATCATTTTGTCTGGCTGGGTCGACGACATGCAATGGGCGGTGCAGCTGCAAGCTGCGGGCCCGAGCCGCACGGTCGGCACGGTTTCTACGCTGCGCATGAATTCCGTTCCAGGCCTTGCGACACCGGCCTGGCTGCCGCAGGGCGCAATACCGAGGCTGGATCTTGCGGTGCAGGAAAAGGGAGGCAAAGTGTCCGATCGCATCTGGCAACTGGCCCTGCCGCCCGCCCGGCTTGGGCCGTTGCTGCACGGCGCGTTGCGCCGCGAAGGATGGGTATTTGAAACCGAAACCGAAAGTGGTGCAGAGCAGTCGTGGGCACAGGCTGGCGAGCGCCTGCAGATATCGTTGACTGCGTTGGACGGGGGCAGCGGGCTCCACGTCAGAAGGTGGACGCCATGAAGGCCGCACTGATGCACGGCGTTCTGCGGTTGCGGCGCGTTGGCGTTTATGGGTTGGCATTGGCGGCCGGGCTGGTGTCCGCGTGGGCCGTGCGCGAGCATGTGCAGCAGCGAGTGGAAGCGCTGGAAGCCGAAGCTCGGGCGCCTGTCGTCGAGCGCCTGGTGGCGGCGTATGACTTGGCGGCGGGGACGCAGCTTGAAGAAATCGACCTGGCCGTGCGAGAGATCCCGGTGAAGTGGGCGTCTGCCGCCAGTTTGGAGCCGCAGGCCGTGAACCATCTTCTTGGCGGCACGCTGGTCGTGGATGTCGCCCAGGGTGAACCCCTGCTGAAGTCGCAGGTGACGTTCACGGCGCCGGCGCCCGCGTTGGCCACCCGATTGCGATCGGGCCAACGGGCGCTGACCGTCAGCGCCGCGGACCTTGGCGGCTTGGCCGAAAGCTTGCGCGCCGACGACCTGATCGACCTTTACGTGACCTTCGTCCATCACCAACGAGAGGTCACTGTGCCCTTGCTGCAAGGGATGCGAGTGCTGACAGTAGGCGCCGGGGCGGACGAAGACGGCCTCGTCGGCTCGGCCGGCAGCATCACGCTTGCCGCCGATCCCGATCAAGCAATGAAGTTTGTTGCTGCCAGGCAGGCAGGCGCGCTAACCGCCATGCTGCGGCATCGCGACGATGTGGCCACCGTGGCTGGTTCGACTCAAACGGACCTGGCGTCCCTTATCGGGCTTGACCCCGAGCCCAAGCGCGCGCCGGACGTGACCATTTTGTATGGAGATCGTATGGACAAGCAGTCGGTGATGTTCCCACCGGAAGCCGTTGACGCGCCGGACTATTCCGCGAGGCGGCCATGAGACAAGTCATGGTGATTCTGCGGACTCTCTGCGTGGCGGCTGTCACTGCGCTTCTGACTCCCTGCGCAGCGGCCGCCCTGGCGAACTCGGAAGTGCTGGAGCTACAGGTCGGCGAAACCCGTGTTCTTTCCCACCCCGGTGTGAAGCGCGTGGCGATCGGCAACGGGCAGGTACTAAGCGCCATTGCCGCCGAGGGCCGCGACGTGGTGATCTTCGCGCGCGCGGAAGGAATGTCGTCGGTGCACGTCTGGACTGCCGCCGGCCGCGCGGCTGCGTACGAGCTGCGCGTGGTGCCTGCGGGGGCGCCACGCTTGCGCGCGGAGGTCGACTCGCTGCTTTCTCGCATTCCCGGGGCGCGCAGCACGCACGTGGGTGGCCGTATCGTGATCGAAGGGGATGACTTGTCTGACGACGACCGAGCGCGCATTGCCGCCCTGGCTGAACGCTATCCCGCCATCCTGGATTTCACCGGACAGGTGGGATGGGACCGCATGGTGCTTCTTGATGTTCAAGTCGTGGAAATCCCCACCTCGCGGATGCGAGAGTTCGGTGTGCGCTGGGACGGTGTTTCGCAGGGGGGCGTGAATGCCGGCGTCGCCTGGGACGCCGGCTCCAGAGGACGCATGACGCGTCCGGGCGAACCTGTGATCGAGACGCCGGGGCCCATGTCGACCGCGGCCGGATACTTCGGGGTCAACGCCTTGCTGTCCGCGCGTATCGCCGCGCTGGCCCAAAGCGGCGAGGCCGTCATGTTGGCTCAGCCGCAATTGCTGGCGCGCAGCGGCGCCAGCGCCACTTTCCTGGCTGGTGGCGAGGTCCCCTACACATCGACGGACTCGCGTGGCAACCCTACCACCTTGTTCAAACCGTATGGGGTGTCCCTGAACATCACGCCCCGCATCGACCGCAACGGCGTGATCCGTTCATTGATTGAAGTCGAGGCAAGTTCCGTGGACAGCTCGATAAGCGTCGCAGGAGGACCAGCGTTGCGCACGCGGCGGGCGTCTACCGAATTCAATGTCAGGTCGGGCAACACGCTGGTTATTGGCGGCTTCTTGTCGCGCGAGCAGGGGCAAGAGTCCACCGGACTGCCGTGGTTGAAGAACATTCCCATTCTGGGGGCGCTGTTTTCGTCCCGACGATTCCAGCAGCGCGAAACGGAACTGGCCATATTCGTGACGCCAAAAATCGTGTCGCAAAGCGAGCCGGCCCTGATGGACCGCGTGCAGCGGGGGCGGGGCGTTATTGACGCCGCGTTCCCGGACCCGCCCCGCCTGGGAACGGCGGCCCCGGTCGCTAGCCAGGGATGGGATCCCTATTCCGGCGCGGGCTCCCAGTGGGCCGTGAATGATGAACCTGCGCAGCCGCCAGATCAGCCCTGAAGCCATGCTAGACATCGAAATGACCTATGAAGATGCCGGCGTTCGCCGCCTGGCCACCACCGCGCCGGTACTGATCGGGCGAGGTGCCCAGTGCGGCCTTCGTATCGTCAATTGGCGAGTGGGGCGGCAGCATGCCCGGCTGCTGCGCGAGGACGGCCATATCGTCCTGGAGGATCTGGGTACGCTTGCCGGCACCATCGTCAATGGCGCTCGCGTCGTGCGGCATGCGCCGGTGCTGCCGGACGACGCCATCCTGATTGGACCGTGCCGCCTCAGGGTGCGCTTGGCAACCCCTGACGCAGCCGCGCTGCCGGATCCGTCCGCCAGTGCCTCGGCGCATTGCCACGCCCCGCCCGGCGGTGATGCAACCGCCCATTTGCCGCCGGCCGCCATCTCCCGGTTAACCCCGTCCCCATCCCCATCGCCATTGCCATCGAGCCTGCCGTCGCCCGCTCCATTGACCGCATCAAACGCATCAAACGCATCAACCCGAGCGACCACGGCAACGCAACAGGAGCCAACGCCCCCACCTCGACTTCAACCTCAACTTCAGCCACAGCAGGTGCAGGCGCGCCGCCGCCTGCATGCGGCGCTGTTGGACGCGCTGGACCTGCGCAGGCGCGATGTGGCAGGCATGAGCGATGGCACGTTGCGCGCCGAGGCCGAGCGCCTGCTGACGCGGATCGTGGCGTCGGACACCGATCTGCCGCCGGACGCCGACAGGCAGGCCCTGTGCGCCGAGGTGCTGGACGAGGCTGTGGGCCTAGGTCCCCTGGAACCGCTGCTGGCCGCGCCCGATATCACCGAGATCATGGTCAACCGCTATGACGAAATCTATGTTGAACGCGCGGGCCGTCTATGGCGGCATCCGGCCGCGTTCACCAGCGAACAGTCGGTCCGTTGGGTGATCGAACGTATTGTCACGCCGCTGGGCCGCCGCATCGACGAAAGCTCACCGATGGTGGATGCACGCTTGCCGGATGGCTCGCGCGTGCACGCCATCATCCCGCCCGTCGCGATGAAGGGCGCAAGCCTGACCATCCGCAAGTTTCCGCAGCGTCGGCCTCAGATGGCGGATTTGATTGCGGCGGCGTCATTAAGCGGTCCCATGGCCGGGTTCCTTGCGCTATGCGTCAGGATGCGCAAGAACGTCGTCGTGTCCGGCGGAACGGGGTCCGGAAAAACGACATTGCTGAACATCCTGTCCGACGAAATCTCTGAAGGAGAGCGTGTCGTCACCATTGAAGACGCGGCCGAACTGCGGCTGAATCACGATCATCTGGTTGCGCTGGAAGCGCGTCCCGCCAACCAAGAGGGCAGGGGGCATATCGCGATTCGCGAATTGGTTCGCAACGCGCTGCGCATGCGGCCCGACAGAATCGTCGTAGGCGAATGCCGAGGGGCCGAGGCGTTCGACATGCTGACGGCCATGAACACCGGGCATGAGGGCTCTTTGACCACGCTGCACGCCAACTCCCCCCGGGATGCACTGGCGCGGCTGGAATCGATGATCTTGATGGCTGGCCTGGATTTGCCTCTGTCGGTGGTGCGCGAACAGATAGCCGCCAGTGTGGACGTGATTGTGCAGCAGGCAAGAATGGCAAACGGCCGGCGAGTGGTGACATCCATTGTTGAAGTCGCGGGCATGGAAAGCGGTCGCATACAGATCCAGCAGCTATTTCGGTTTGATCGTGCAGCCGGCTTCAGCGGATGCGGAGCCTTGCCCGGCTTCATGCAGGATTGGGCCGACGAGGGTGTGTCGCTGGAACCGGCGTGGTTCTCCGAGGCCGCCTCCATACCCGCGCCGGTGGATGCCCATGGCGTATGGGGGGCATCATGATCTGGTTGGCGGCTGGGGCGGCGATGTGCTGCGCAGCGATGCTGGCTTGGCATGCGCAGGCCTGGTTTGCGCCGGCGTTGCGCCGCTATCGGGCGCTTTATACACAGGACGCCGGCGTGCGCTTGAGCGAGGTCTTTCTGTTCATTGACCCGGCGCAGTTATGGGCCGCCGCCATGGCGTTTGCGGCAATGTCCGCGGCGCTGGTCTTTTCATTGACCGGCAGCGGCATTTTGGCTGCCTTGTTCGCGGGCGTGGCCTCCAGGGCTCCCCGCATGACAGTTGGCCTGTTGCGGCGAAGACGGGCACGACGTTTCGAACAGCAGTTGCCCATGGCTTTGTTGATGCTGGCGGCGGCACTGCGCGCGGGCGTCGCGTTGACGACGGCGTTGCGCCATGTCGTCGAGCAAAGCGGCGCGCCCCTGGCGCAGGAATTCGGGTTGATGCTGCGGGAACAGCGCCTGGGCGTGCCCTGGGACGTCGCGCTGGAAAACCTGCAAGCGCGGATGCCGGGGGATTCCACTGCATTGGTGGTGGCGGCAATGCGTATCGCTGCGCAAACTGGCGGGAACCTGGCAGAAGCATTGGACAGCATCGCGCAAACCCTGCGGGCTCGCCTGCAGCTACAGGCGAAATTGCTCGCCTTGACCTCTCAAGGGCGCTTGCAGGCGTGGATCGTCGGCGCGTTGCCCGTGCTGTTGCTGGCTCTGCTGGACCGCCTGGAGCCCGATGTGATGGCCGTGCTGTGGCATACGCCGATGGGTTGGGGCGTCCTCGCGATATTGACCGTGCTGGAAACGGCCGGGGTGCTGTTGATCCGGCGCATCGTCCGAATCGAACTCTGACAGGGGGGAACCATGTTGCTGACTTTGAGCATGATGATGGCCGCAGCGGCCGTGGGCTGGTTGACTTGGTCCGCATTGCGTCCGTTGCTGGGCGGCAACCGATTGGTATTGGCCGGGCTGCCATGGTGGTGGCGGGTGGCTTGGCCGTGGGTGTCGGCCGTGGCGCCCCTTGTGGGGCCGCTTTGTTCGTGGCGTCTGCGTGCCCGCCTGGCCCGTGCAGTCGAACTGGCCGGGCTGACTGCCGAGGTTGGCTACGCGCACGTCGCGGCGTTGGGCGTCAGTGCGGCGTTGCTTGCAGGCGGTGTGTGCGCAGCCCTGGCGACGGCCTTTGACGCCTTCTTTCAAAGCGGGTGGCTGTGGTCGATAGCGGCGGCCATGGTGGCCGGCGTGGCGCCACGCCTGTGGTTGCATGGCCTGAGCGAAGCGCGGCGCCGCAGCATTGAACGCGACTTGCCCTTTGTGTTCGACATGATGACGCTATGCGTGGAAGCGGGCCTTAGCGTGCAGGGGGCGCTGCAAGTTGCGGCGCAAAGCGGGCCGAAGGGTGCGTTGCGCGATGCCCTGTCAGAAGCACTGTCGGAAATGCGGGCGGGCGTGACGCGCACCGTGGCGATCAAAGCGCTGGCTGACCGCAGCAATAGCCCGATCGCCCGGACGTGGGCTGCGGCGCTGGCTCAAGCTGAGACGCTGGGCATCAGCCTCGGCCCCGTCCTGCGTGCGCAGGCGGCGCAGTGCCGTGGTGACCGGCATGTGCGTGCCGAACAGCAAGCGATGCAGGCGCCGGTAAAAATGCTGTTGCCCTTGATTGGCTGCATCTTCCCGTGCACCTTCATTGTGCTGGCCTTTCCGATCGCGGTTCAGCTGCTTCAGAGCATTCCATGAACCGGAACGGGAACAGCCAAAACCAAAGCCCCTTGCCGGTGCCCCGGCTGCGATTCTTGCGTGTGCTTGACTGGAAAGGGCGGATGCGCGGACTGCTCGGGCGTCGACCGCCCGGCAGTCGGTCCGGTGTGATGCTGATGCCTTGTGCCGCTGTGCATACCTTTGGCATGCGCTACGCCATCGATGTGGCGTTTGTGTCGCGCGATTTAAGCGTGATAGCGGTGCGCCGGGCGCTGCCGCCATGCCGCATCGCCCTATGCCTGGGCGCTATTGCCGTTGTCGAGATGCGTGCTGGCGTTATTGATGCCAAACACGGAGGTATAGGCAGGATAGAAGCTGCAATACAACGCGCCGCCTGCGGCGATGTTGAACGGAATCTGCAACGTGCCGGCAAACTGCGGCGACAACCCCATGTAGACCAACAAGCCCGCGCACAGGTCGATGAAAAGAAACACCAAGGCCCACGTGGCGCCATAAACCAGAAAGGGCCACTTATTACGCCAGCACGCGATGCCAGAGAAGAACAGGGCTTGCACCAGCCGCAGGCCGTGCCAGGCGACCAGAACGGGTGCATGCCAGAACAACGCGGCAATCACCACATAAATGATGGCGAAGATGGTCAGCGGCACGCGCATGGCCATCAGGATCGGGTCCAGGGAACGTTCGACCGATGCAATCCGATAAGCTTCCGCCATCGAATCCATGAACGGCATAAACGTCAGCAAACCGGCCGCCATGCTCAAACCGGCGTACAGCAGGCCCATGACGAAAAGCTTTCTGAACACGCCCGGTTGCTTCAGCGGCTTGCCCCACATCGACGGCAGCATGACGCGGTCGGCTTCGACGTGCTTGCACGCGGACAACGTCATGAGGGTGATGATGGGCATGAACGCCACGACCAGGATGGGGCCGACGGGCGGTGTCGCGCTGGCGAAAACGACCAGCAGGCTGATGAACATGGCCCAGGTGAACATGGCCAGGGGTTGCTTGCGGAACAGGCGGAAGCCGTCTCGAACCCATTGCCAGCCGGATGTCGCGGGTAGGAATGCTGCTTGCATGGCTCTCTAAAGGAGGGATAGCTCTCAAAAAGGGACGCGCTAGCCCCATTATGGGGGGCGTTACGGTTACGGCAATATTGGCAAGCCCGGGCGGTGGCGCGCCTGCAACACTCTTTCAAAGTGTCGGGGGTCATGCGGCTTAAGCGTTTGGGCCGGGCGGGGCAGATAAAAGTCGTACAGGCGCGACAGCCAGAACCGCAACGCGGCGGCGCGCAGCATCAGCGGCCATACCTGGCGTTCGGCGTCGGTGAAAGGGCGCACGGCGGCATAGGCCGACAGCCAGGCTTGCACCAGTTCGGGCACGAACTCGCCCGTGTCACGTTCGATACACCAATCGTTGACGCTGACGGCCACGTCGAACAGCCAGGTATCGCAGCCAGCGAAATAGAAATCGATGATGCCGCCCATAAGCGGATCTTCGAAGGTGCCCGCGAACAGGACGTTGTCGCGGAAAAGGTCGCAATGGGCCGGGCCGGTTTGCAGGGCTTGCCAGGCGGGCGTGGCCACCGCGGCCTGCTGGGCAGCCAATTCGGCGGTCAGCAGTTCGGCTTGCGCGGGCGCCAGGAACGGCATCACCTTGGGGGCCGTATCCAGCCACCAGTTCAAGCCGCGCAAGTTGGGTTGGTGTATGGGAAAGTCCTGCGCCGCCAGATGGGCGCGCGCCAGGGTCGCGCCGGCAAGGGCGCAGTGCGCGGCGCCGGGAGCCGGCTCGTACCCGCCGGGCAGGCGCGACACGATGGCGCAGGGCTTGCCGTGCAGCGTCGTCAGGCGGGTGCCGTCGCGCAGGTTCTGCGGCCGAGGCACCGGGATGCCGCGTTCCGCCAAGTGATACATCAATTCGATATAGAACGGCAGTTGGGCGTGCGTCAACACTTCGAACAACGTCAGCACATATTCGCCGCGGGTCGTATACAAGAAGTAGTTGGTGTTCTCGATACCCGCCGTAATCCCTCGAAGCGAGACGAACTCGCCCAGATCGAATTGCGCCAGCAGGGCGCGCGCGTCGTCGTCGGATACGGGAGTAAATACGGCCATTGATATGCAGGGAATAGGGTTAACGGACGCTGGGACAAGCCCGTGCGGCGGCGGCGGCGCAATTTTAGACCACATAGCGTCCGGCCGTTCGGAAGCGCCGGGCACTGTCTGGCAGGGCGTCCCGGACATAATGCCGCGAAGCCCGTAAAATACCGCATCCCCTTGTTTTGTAGAGTGATTCTTGGACTCCCCCGACTGGCGGCTGTGCGTCGCCCCGATGATTGATGGTAAGTTCATCGGTCGGAGAGCCGCATAAAGCCTGGGCCGTAGCAAACCGCGTAGCACTGCCGTAGCACTGCTAAACACGGGTTGCCTCGTATTCGAGCTTGGCGGACTCGCGCATAGCGTCAAGGTATGCGGCCACGTCCCGCAGGTCGGCGTAGACGTTTCGACCTTCTTTATAGACAGGGACCGGCAGTTCACCGGCAGACTTCATGTTCTGCGCCCGGTGAAGGCTGACCCCCATGAAGTCGGCCAACTCGGCCAGACTAAGCCGGGGCTTCTGGTACTTTGCGAGCAGCAGGAATTCGCTGTTCATATCAGCTCCTATTTAGATCGCCAGAGGTTGAGGCCGTAGAGTCCCGGCCGTCCTTTGAGCGGCGCGAAGATCATTCGCATCTTGGTTGCCGGGTGCAAAGCGTTCGAAAATGTACCCATGCGCTTTGGCCGAAGCCGACGTTTCCGGATCTTCATATCGCCTCCAAAACGAAGCCCAGCATTAAGCCGAGCGCTTCTTAACCAGGCGGTAACCTAGGCGGTCAGCCGCTTCCTTGACCATCCGGACCGACATCGCACTGGTCGGCTCGTCTCGACGCCACGCGCCAGCCGCAATCGGCACAAAGCGGTAGCTGTCGAACACGCCGATGGTCTGGGCGTCGGCATGCTCACACAGCACGACGTGCCCATAACCTAGATCCGTCTGTCGGTCCTTCTCGCCAAAGCCCATGGCGAAGTTCATCGATCGCGCTATGTTCTTGCCCAGGTTCGGGTCGTTCTCCCAATTCCCGGCTTGATCGTTGTAGAGCATCACAACGGTTCGAAATCCCATCTGGTTTCTCCAAAACGAAGCCCGCGCTAGGCGGGCTGTTTCATCCAATTCTTGCGGGTGGTTCTGAGCATCTGCTCAATAACGTCAGTCACTGCGGGTCTTTCCAATTTCTGCTGCTACCAGGGTGACGGCTCGACGCGTGGCGGCGGCGCGGTCGCCTTTGTAATGTTGAATGGGCTGTTGAGGGATATCGCTATGCTGGGCTTCTACGCCGCTGACCCAAAAATACATGTCAATCCCGAGACTCACCGCCAGCCGCAGCACCTGCCCGTCATCCTGAAGCGGGTTCCAGCGCTCCACCGGACTGCCGTCGTCTTCTACGATCCAGACGTCTAGGCGGTCTGAGCGCGTGGTGTGGCCCGCAGCCTTCGCCGCCAGTTCCAGCAATTCACGATCTGTCATCTTCCTTCTCCGGATTAGCCTTCACCCAAGCCCTGGCCCAGCGCTCCATCAGTACGCCCGCATGCGACCAGTTATCAGCGTATCGGTCGATCAGGTGGAATGCGATGGCGGGGTCACGCTTGGACCAGTCGTCGCTTTCAGGGTCGATGTCGGGGAGCATGGTCATGGGGATTCCTTGTCGAGTTCATCGGCTCGAATCGATATGCGTTCGACGGGGACAGAATTGCCGCTAGAGAACTTCTCCACGACAACGCGGCAGATTCCCACCAGCGCATCCCGCTCGGCTCGCGACAGGGTGACCGCTTCGCCATCTGCCTTGCAGTACGTAGGCCGCTGCGCTATGGATTCGATTTCGTCTTGGGTCATGGCTGCTCCTTGTTGTCGGTGGTGGCCAGGACGCGGAACTCCACGACCCAGACCCAGGGGTTTGCCTTCCAGGAACCGGCGCCGTTGATCTGCTCCCAAAGCGCGCGATATCCATCAATGGCACCATCGCCGCAGCCCGGCGCATTGCATTGCTGAGGGTCACCACCTATGAATAGCCAGCCGCAGTCGCCGCATTGCTCGCAGGGTTCGGATTCCTCGGGAATGCCCTCGGCAACTGCATCGGCCTCGCTAATCTTATGCAGCCGCTCCACGCGCACGCCGGTGATCTCCAGCACCAGCCGGCACGCGGAGCGCGGCATGTGGATGCTGGGGCGCCATGGCAATTCAACCCCGTTGTCCAGCGCACGAGCTTCGCCGTCGGCCCGATACACGTAGCTGCGATCCATTCTGGTGTCACTGAGCTGATCCCAGTTTTGCGCCCAAGTTTCGCGCACCCACAGGCGGTCGCCGGGCTGGCCGTAGGGGCAGAAGTATGTCGGGCCAAAGGATACGGGTCTGTCGCGGTTGACCTGTCGCCATTGCGCCTTGGTCATCGTGGAATCCAGGTTGGCGGGGTCGATTCCCTTGACCACGCGCCGCGTCTGCGTCTTCGTGCCAGCCAGCAGCGCGCGCACCATCGGCGCGCTGAACAGAATAGGACGTTCACGCATCGCTATCCCCTTGCTTCTGCGCGGCCGAATGCTGGCCAGCGGTTCCCCACTTAGCCCTGTCGGCGTTGAAACAGTCGGGCGCGCGTCGATTCGGATGGTTGGGATCTTTCGATCCGCAGCACAGCCAGTACTTCTGCTGCACATCCCCCGCACCCTTCGCGCAATCCAGCTCTCCGGAAATTCCGGATAGCTGCTCCCCGCCGTCCAGGGCGCCACCCTTAGATTCAATGCTGGCGCGGCTTTCCGGTCGATTGGCGGGCGATTGGGCGCCGTCCTTGTCAGCCTGGATCGATTCGACAAACTCTTTCGCCCGCGCGATGCGTTCCGCTTCCTTCTCAGGCGTGTTCATGAAAGCGTGGTGGCGCTGGGCGGCCGAGATCACTGTGGACCAGTGAATGCCCTTGCCGAACCGCACGCCGCCAACCTGGGCCGGAGCATCCAGACGCACCGCCTCGCTGGCCTGGGGAGCGGCATAGAGCGGTTGCCATTGCACGTCGAGGCGTTCTTCTTCAGGCCAGAGCGTGAACAGCCATCGAGCGCCGTTGTCCTGGTCAAACCACGCCCGATATGCCACCGGCTGCGCCTCCCCGGCTACAGGGGCGCTCGCCATGATGACGCCCAACAGTGTGGAGGCTTGCCGCGCATCCTGCACAAGATTGCCGGTATCCAGTCCCGGGGCGATCTTGTCCACCAGTTCGTACAGCGCCTTTTCCAGAGGCAGCGTATCGGCTACAGGGGCGCTTGCCAGGGCGGCACGATAGCCGCGTTCAAACGACGGACCGTCGTATGCGATGCCGTCGATATCGCTGGCGTTGATGCAGGCTCCCGCGATTTCCTCATCGTCCGGGATAATCGGCGGCGGTTCCTCATCGCCCGCCTGCACGCCCTCCGCGCGCAGCTTGGACAGCGCCTTGTGCGCTTCGTACATGAGCAGGGTCACGCTGTTCTCGCCGCCGTTCAGGCCGATCCACTGCCACAGCCGGGCTATGACTGTTTCCGGGCTGTCGTAGCCGTGCTGGCGTATCACCGCGTTGACGTACTCGTCGCTCAGCGGGTCTTGCTCTGCCGCCTGGGCGGCGTTGTTCTCAGTCATTTCCTTTCCTTGGTGGTGGGTGGTCATGCGACAAGCCTCCCCTGGCGCTGGGCGTCTTCAATGCGACGGCAGGCAATGTCGAAGTACCGCTCGTCCAGTTCGCACCCGATGAAGGGTCGGCCGGCCGTGACACAAGCCACGCCCGTGCTCCCGCTCCCCATAAATGGGTCAGCAATGAGCCCGTCGGGCAGCTTTCGGAGTAGCCGCTGCAGGAGAGCGACCGGCTTTTCGTTTGGATGGCTACGACCGTTCTTGGCCATGCTTTGGACGGGCGGGCACATCAGCACAGCCCCCTCGTCCCTGGACCCCACGAACCCTTTCCCGATCACATAGATTTCTTCGGTGCTGGGCTTCCATGGAATATCCAAGGCACCCATGCCTAGGGCCGGTCCCTTGTCCCATATCAGGACGGCGCGAGTTCCATGCGGGCGCGGCGCTTTCCAGCTGCCAAAAACGAGCATGGGTTTGCCATGCAGTCTGGCCAGCACGTAGTCCCGCATCGCCGGGGAGTTGTCGCCCTTGATGCCCTCTTCACTCCATAGGGCGTCGGTCGCAAAGCCGCTTCGGTAGCTGATGCCGAATGGGGGGTCTGTCAGAACGCCCGCAGCGGCTTGCAGTGCTGGCAGATGGTCGGTGCAGTCGCCCAGATAAAGCGTTGCTCTGCCAATGTGCTCTATTCGCATCACGCCTCTCCCTTCTGCTGGGCAATGGCGGCGGTAAACGTCGGCTCGTATTCAAGGGCTACTTCCCAGCGCCCAATCTCGGGGCCGGTAAAGCCGTCGAATATGGCGAACGTCAGCGGCCAATTGGCCTCAAAGCCGTCGTGGTTGCGGAAGTAGTCTTCGGCGCATGCCTCGGCTTCCTCCTCGTCGATATCATCGACAGACGAGCGTTGGACAAATTCCGGGGCCAAAGTGCGGCGGCGCTCCGGGCCAGATTGCGGCCAAACCCGCGCGTAGAACCTCATGCTGCACCTCCTTTGTGCGGGACCTGGGCTGCGATGGCGGCGTCGATGGCGGCATCAAGTTCTTCGCCAGCGCGATATTCATAGGTGTGATATCCGCCAACACCAGGGACGCTTTCATCTTCTGGCACGAAGCCCGTGCGCTTATCCAGCACTAGGGCAGGGTCGGCTTTTGGGTCACGCAGCCAGCGATACCGCTTGGCATCCAGCGCATCGCCAGCAGCGGGAGCAGATGCCAGATCGCCCTTGGCGCGGAGAATCCACTTAGCCACGAGCAAAATTCGCGGCGCCCACCATGCCGGGTTTGAAATGATGGTTCCTCCCGGCATCTCACGAGTCAACCATTCCTCAAAGGCGATCTCTGCCTCGCTACGCAATTCGGGGATGTCGGAATCGTCGTCCTGCGTATCCACGGGGCCTGAAGGGGCGGCCCGGCACGACTTCACGTACTCCGCGATGCCCGGAATGTCCTCGAAGGCGATGTTGAAGCCGCGACCCTCGCAGGCCTCGCATTCCTCCTTGAACTCCTGCACGTCGGTCTTGCGCTCGGCGACCTGGTGCTTGACGAACACATGGCCGGAGGCGTTGCACTCGTCGCACGGCAGTTCCCAGTCACGATCCCCCGTCGCTCCGGTGGGTATAGGGTGCGAGGTAGGGGCGGGGGGAGAACAATCCGGGCACGGCTCGGCGTCGTATCCGGAATGTTGGGTCAAGCCACCGATCATTCCGTGGCCGCCGCAGGTCATGCACGGTTCGACCGGTAGCGACTGCCAGAGCGTCGGTTCACCGCGCAGCACGATCTTCGGGCATTCAAATCCATTGACCTCAAGGCCGACGGCTTCCCAGCCCGGCTCGGGTCGCGCCCATTCGTTCCACGCGATGACAACGCGATCTTGTTGCGGCCCCCAGCCAAGGATGGAACTGCCATCCTTCGGCGCGCTGGCGATAGGCTTCCATTCTGTGTTCATGCTCTCAGGCTCCGGGGAAGAAGAATTCCACCGCGCGGCGGCAGATGAATAGGATGGTGAAGATCACGACGCTGAACCCGAAAACGAAGCCCGGCAGACCCACGGACATCACCAAATTGACTACCGGGTCTTCGTCGTACTGAGGGGAGTCTTTGGATTCCACGTGGATCTCCAGGCAATAGAAGGGCAGCCCCGGACAGACGGCGGGGTACGGGGCTGCGGGGGGGGGAGTTACTTGATGCCCAGACGAACGCCGGGGACGACTTCACACCCGGGGACCTTGTGGCCCTCGGTGATCGCCTTGTAGATAAGGTTCTTGTCCGGCTGGGGTTCTGGCGGCAGAGGGCTGGTCAGGTATTCGCGCGGCAGCAATTCAGGGTGCTTGATTACGACTGAGCCCTTCGCGCCCAGAACGGACACCGTGAAGGTGCCAGCCTGGACGCGCTTCTCGCCAGCAGCCTGCAAACCGTCCAGCAGCATTGACTTCATGCGTTTGACGGCGCTGTCTGCTGACTTGATCAGGTCTTCAAAGCGTTCCTTCTCGCGCTTGTAGGCCTCAATCTCAGCCTCTTTTTCGCGCAGGACGATGCAGTAGATTTCCACCTTCCCGGGGAGATCGCTCTCTGCTTCCAGAGTGTCAGCTACTGCATCTTCGTCCAGGCCCATTTCGCGCAGCCGGTCAGCCAGGGCACGGTGCTGCGGGGCGATTTCGTAGAGTGTGGCCATTACTCACCCCAATCGTCAGCAGGGTTCTCGCTGCGGGCGGTCGTCTGCGTGGTGGTCGTGCGCGTCTGCACCGGCTTGTCCGCGAGGCCTTCCAGCACCTTAGGCAGCATTTCCGGAGCGGTCTTCCCGTCCAGAAGCTCAACCGCCATGAGTTCCGTGTCCGCGTGGAACGGGGCGTAGATGTTGAACTTGTAGCCGATGCTGTTGTCGTTCTTGACGTATTCCTCACGCTGGAGCAATAGGCCGATCTTCTTGCCTTGCAACCCCGGGAAGGAGATTACTTGCTCCGATCCCTGGCGGCCCTGGATAGTTGCTTCCTTGGCGGTCAAACCCTTTACGCGAGCGCAGCACATCAGCGCATCCAGAACCTTCTTGCCGTACAGCGGCTTGCCGTCCTTGTCGAACGTCCACAATTGCAGATAGTTTGCAGCGCGGCCATCTTCAGCTTCAAAGCTGAATTCAATGCCTTCCGTCCCCTTCTTGCTGATCACCTGCTTAGCCAGGGTGAAGACACCTTTGTACTTGCCAGTGGCGTCGATGAAATTGCTGGCGCCAGCTTGGCGGGCGGATTCTTCGTTGAATTCGTAATTTCGCATGTCGTTTCTCAGGCAGGTTGGGTAAGTCCGTAGAACTCGCAGATAGCAGCATCGACGGCTGCGAGGTCATTGGGTATGTGCATGCCGTCAAACATGCCAGGGGGGGATTTGCAGCAGTCTTGGCCGTTCGTTTGCGTGGCGAAGACGTGTTGGCCGTTGATCAATTCCGCGCGCAGGACGATGGTGAAATAGCCCTCAGGGACGATCTTTTCATCAACCATCTTGCCGACCGTCTTCATCCGGACGTTGCCGAATTCGTCGGTTTGGGTGTGGCCCATGATGTAGATACGCTTGTCGTCGGCGGCGTCACCAGCTGCCTGGAAGATGTTCCAGGCGCCGCGTCCGATATCTGAGAATTTCTGGAAGCCGCTCTCCGTGCTACGGCGCATCAACTCGTTAGTGAGAACTGCCTGATAGTCATCAATCACGACGATCTTGCGCGGGGTGCTGCGCATGGCGGTTTCAATGTCGGCCGCGACGTCGCTGCGGAATATCGCTCCCTTCTTGTCCTCAGCCGTGCGAACACGCCAGCCAGGGGATTTGAAGGGAAGGGGCTTCTTGATCGGCTGAATCAGCGTTACCTGATCCGGTTCCAGATTCCGAAGGCTGGAAGATTTTCCGCTCCCAGACGGGCCGATGATCATTACGGCGATGGACATGGTTGAACTCCTGTGATTCGGGCGATTCGGGCTGTTTGATTACTGCTATTGCTCGTCCGCGCTGGGCGCGTAGGTATTGATCGGGGATGCCCGGGGCGTAAAAGTCTTCGGCTTTCATGCTTCCGACTCCGGAACGCCAGACCGAATACGCAATTCGCGGACGGTGCTGGCAGTGAATTCGCTGTCCGAGGCGTGGCCGAACCACTCGCAAGCAGCGACCACGCCAAACTTCCGGATGACGTTCTCGAAAGCGTCGGCAGGGACGCGCTCATCAACGGGAGGGATGTCTCCCGGCCCGCCATGGGGGATGCGGCTCATATCTATTCCTTAGCGGCGTACTTCGTCGCGCCGTCGTGCGCCCATTGCTCGTTAGAGGCTTGATCGGATTGCTGAATCTTCCCGTAGGCCAGTACAGCGACACCGACGAACAGCAGGCAGGCAGAAAAAATGCCTACTTTCTCGTAGGCATCGGTTTGGAGTAGCTTGCGCAGGAGGCGGATCATTGGGAACCTCGGGCTTCGGTGATGGCGGCGTTGTGCCGCTTCCATTCGACAGACTTGGCCGGAGACCAAGGCAGGTAGGGGCCTTCAGGTGCAATGGGTTCTTGCCCGGGCGGGTAGCGGTCGAAACAGATACGCGGCAAGCCATCGTCTCCAGTCTCTAATCGGATCGTGTTCCACACGTCGCTCAGGTCACTCCACCCGTAGTCCTTGACCTGTTCCGATGTGATGTGAACGACACAAGCGAATACATGGGATTTGCATCCGTTCGGGCATGCGATGACATCAATGCGCTGCTGCCCGACGACGAAGCGGTCAGGCGCTCGGCCACACACCGGGCAAGTCGCAAGAGTTGGCTTGTGATTCGTCGTCATGCTGATTTCCTCAGAATGGCCGCCACCTCATCACCGATGAGCGCAACCAGGTACAGGGCGGCGACCAGGCCGATTAGGTGGGATAGGGTGGGGAGGGTCATCGCGAAGCCTTAGCGGTCGCCTCAATCAAGTCCTTGGCGCGCTGGATGAATGCCGCGCCACGGTCTGATTTGGGCGCCATAAGGGCCAGCAGCAAGTCTTCTTGCCCGCTGGAATTCCAGGCCAGTTTGTCTATGATTTCTTCGCCATACTCGAAGCCCGCATATCCGTATGCATCGCCGCCGCGCACTGTTGCCAAGACGACTGCCAAGACCACTTCGTCCTGACTTATGGGCGCATCTTCCACGCGCTGAACCTGCTGTTGGTGCCCAGGCGACGACGGGCGGCTTTCGTACTGCGCCTTCGGTTCGACACCCACATGGATGCCGTATCGGTCATATGAGACGGTTAGCATGGCTATTCCTTGTCCGCAGCCTTCGGGAACCCGTCGGCGTAGTAAGAGACCAGCGTCCGCCAGTCCTGCTTGGCCTGATGGCGGGTGCTGTAGTAGGTGTTCCGCATGGCTATCTTCAGAGACGAACCCAAGTCAGCCAGGAAGCACCACAGCAGCCAAAGCGGGAGAAAGACCGGCATAACCAACGCGCCAAGCAGGTACAGCGCTTTGCTCTTCATGGTGGTTCCTATGTAGGGGTGCAGTCTTCCGGCCAGATCCTCACGGCCAACCACACACCACGCTTTGTGCGCACGCGGCGGTATGGTGTGGAGGGCTTGAAGGGTGGGGGAAGACTGCGGTAAGTCGTAGATTCACTTCTTCCAGACGTCACTGCGCCCCGGATATAGCACCGGTTTGTCGTACCCGTTTTCGCGTGTTGAAAGTTGAGTTGTGCAGCGCGGCTAAGGCGCTACCGCAGTGACGTCTGGGGGAAGTGCTGGTTACGGTTCCAGCTCCGGCAACTACACCGGACGATTGCTGATGGCAGCCGGGTTTGGCCCGGCCCGGCTAGCACGGTACTGCTGCCATCAAGAGAACCCGCTACAGCGGAGTAAGACTGCCTCGCCCGGTGCGCGCACTTCTAGCCGTCCCTTGCGGGTGCAACGGGTTCTCTTGATAGCGCCGCGTTTCGTGCGGCTACGGCTGCTATGCAGCACCAGGGGGGAGAAACTTCAGACGGCGTGGGCGTAGCTGACTAGCGCAATCCCAACCAAGCCGATGTAGAACATGGGCGACCGAAACCCGTTGTATCCGACCGCCAACCCCGTCAGAAATAGTCCAAGCGCGAACATCTCGTTCTCCTTGTTAATCGGTATGAATCCTGAAAGAAGCGGGCCGGGCTTGATACCGGCTTCCCACGCTGGCGAGGATTGCTTGCGGATTTCAGGTCCGCACGGTCCTACGTGGGTCGCTCACGTATAGCGTGTCCTTCCACGCCGCCGCTTCTTTCAGGACTCATGTGGCTGCGCTATCAGTGCAACTTCGGGACCGGTGCCCAATGCGTCGGGCCGTAGCCGTGGGCATCGCACCACGTGTAATTGCCGTCTTTGGCGGACCACATGCCAACGATGCCGGGGAACAAGCCGTTCTCTTTCTTGGTGTCCCACGCCAAACGTGCAATGTCCTGCGGCTGGCCGTCTGCCTCCATCCAGGTCAGCAGGACTTCGGTTCCGTCTCGGGGCGCCGTTTCTATTGGCTGCCAGTCGTGCATATCTCTCTCCTTGTTCATTCGTAAGCCCGCTCTAGGAACGGGCTGGCGGATGAATTCCGGAGCAGCGCGCTACCTGGCTGTTCCCTCGCAGCTATCCGGAAATTCCGGACAACTGGTCATCGGCTCCAAGCCACGCGCTGCTTCTTCAATCCACCGCAGGGCCAGCAGTCCAACTGCCAGCCAAGGGATAGATAGCCTCATGCAGCGGCACCTTTTGAGTGCTTGCATCGTCGTCTTTGATCAGGGGAAGAGGATTGCGCCCTGGGCCTAGCCACCTTGCGGTCATCGGCCTGTTCTATCGCTTTGCTGGTTGTTAAAGAGCGGTGCTGCGGTCCTACTTGTCCTGCTTCCAATGCCCACCCGACTTTGTGGCGGTAACGTCCTCTCGCTGGGATACGAGGCCGAGGGCTTGTTGCGGCGCCGTTTTTGCAGCGCATGAATGAATCTTAGACGACTAAGATTTATGGTGTCAAGTAAAACTTAGCCAGCTAAGTTTTGGCAGCGTGACGACGGCGTGTTGGTACGATGGCGCGTCAACAGGAGCTTTCTATGAAGCGCGCACTTGCGAGTATTGCTGTGGGTTTGGGATGTGCTGGGCCACTGGTTGGCGTGGCGGCCGGCGAGGCGGCGGCTCAGGACAAGCAGTGCATCGACATGGCGGCGGCGCACCAGATCGTGGCCGGTTCTAGGAATGCAAGGCTATACCCGGACCGGGCACTTGCTCAGATGAAGGCGGACAAGTCCTTCAGGTTTTCCGACACCGAACTCAAGGGCATCGTGAACAACGTGTACTTCGGCGCGGCAAGTGAGATCGGCCAGCCCATGGCTGTCTATCAGGCGGTCTATGACGCGTGCCGGAAGGGCGGTACCGATCCTCGCTGGAAGCCACTCCAATAAAAGCCACCAGGAGGCGGATTAGAAACAGCTTGGCTCAAGAGACCTGTCGAGCTAAACTTTACTTGCGGGACTGATCCGGTGAAGGCCGGGGTAGGTTCTGCCTTTTCTTTTGTGCGCTCTCTAGCGCACTATGCCGTACGGATCGTTTCGATTCGCAGACTTGAAGCAAATCGGCTCCAACAGTGCAAAGTCCTCAGAAACCTCTGGAATTCTCTCCAGGGGTTTTTCTTTTCGCAGCAGGGCATATGCACAAAAGTCGACAGCCTGGATGAGGTACGACGATTCAGAATTTCGAAACACTGGATCCTCAAGGACTCGGCTTATGGGGATGTTCTTCCCCCCGGTAGCTCCACCATCCCAAGTCCCGAATTTGCTCGGGATTGGATTGTAGGCGCCCATCTTGCGAACGAGCTTTGTGTACTCCGCCTCTTTACCTTCATCGCTAATGATGATGGCGTAGCTATCCCGGGCTTCCATCGTCCGGTTGATACGGTTCAACATTCTTTCGTAGGCCCACTGCTGATTTCTCACAGCAACATTGAAGAGAATAAGTTTTTCTGGACCAAGCTTTGCTAAGCATTTAAGGGTGTACTGAAACACGCGTCGGCGAAGATGAGCATCTAGATGACGATCGGACGGTCTGCCACGGCCCGACATGAATTTCGTGGCGTGCAGTTCCTTGTTCATGAAGATCCCGGTATGGCGTCGAAGAGCCCTGCGATAGTTCCGGATCGCATTGGAGACCTCTCGCCAGTTCTTATCTTCCACCCCCAACGCGCTAAATATATGGAGGCCGTTCTCGCCCGAGTCATCCATGTAGAAAATGTACAAACGTGTTCTCCGCGCGACGTTTATGTTCCATTTGCCTCTCGTTCACCGAATCGCTGACCTCTTCGGCTTTAGCCTCGCACCCACTGCCCAGCCTCGTCATCCCGTAGTCGGGCGCCAACCCACACAACCTGGCCCAGAACACGGGCCGGGTGTCCATTCTCGAGAGGGATATCGGGGTATGCTGGGTTGAACGAACGAGCGACCCAGCGGCCAGTAAGTTTGTCCTTGGCCACGGTCTTCACGATCATCTTGCCGTCATAGTTGATGGCATAGACGCCGCCGCCGGCCAAGTCGCGCAGCGTCAGGTCTTCGTTTGGGACAACGAGCAGGGCGGCGCCGTCCTTGATGACCGGTTCCATACTGTCGCCTTTTGCATACACCACGCGGGCCTTTCCGGCGTCGGCGCCCACCGACCGTAGGAACGATCTACGGAACTGGATCACGCCGGTTTGAGTCTCGTCGTCGTTCTCGATTCCATCGCCCGCCGCCAAGCGAACATCCGATAGTTCCGGAACCTTCTCGAACTTGTCGTTTGCGGCGTGCGGTTCGCCTGGTCCTACATTAGCCACCACGCCTTCCTGGGTGCTGATCCGAAGCTTGGGCTCGCGCTCTGCTTGATGCGTCGTGCGTCCGCCTTCCCATGGAGCTGGCAACCCGGGGATCCTCATGGGGAAGGCGTCGTCGGCGTGGTCCATGTCGACCAGGCCGCCGGGTTTGTGCAAGCGCAGAGCCGCGCCAGTCGGGTTTCGCAATGGGGCGGCCGTGGGTGCAACATTGACACCAAGCTTTAGCTGGGCAATGGCCAGCGCGAGAGCTCCTTGCAGCGCGTTCAATTGAGCCGCCGGAAGCGCGCGCACGTCCTGTTCGGAAATGTCGGGGAAGGGCCACGGCGCGGGCGGCGGGCTAGCTGCAACTTGGGGTGCCCCGTCTGGGCCCTTGCGCTTTGGTCCCACTCCGTCGTACAGCCACTGCGGATTGACGCGCAATAGTGGGGCGACCTTCATGCAGGTCGCCATATCCATGCCATTTGACCCATTAAACCAATGGGTTGCAGCCCCGGATGAAGCGTCCGCAGCCTTCCAAATGTCTGTTTTCGTTAGGCGTGGCTCGCCCGCGTCCGCACGACGGGCCGCTTCTTCCTCGAAGGCCTGCTTAATTCTTTCCTGAAAGGTCATCTTAGGATGCTAAACAAAAATGTTCTTAGATGGCTTGCTTTTAAAGTCTTAGCCAACTAAGATTGGGCTATGAGCGACCACATTAACGATTCCGATCTCATCGACGCCTACGGCGGAACCAGCAAGGTAGCGGCCCTGTGTGGGCTAACAACCGGGGCTGTCTCTCAATGGCGGACCAACGGCATTCCGAAGGCCTGGAAGGAAGTTTTGCGCCTTGCAAAGCCGAAAGTCTTTCGAACCTGGGCTGCAAAGCGTGCGCCCTCCGAAGAGGCGAGGGCGGCATGACATCAATGCACCGTCGCCGATTCGCGGCCGTCGGTCGCCCACGCCATGCGGTCACGCTCGGCGCACAGCTCCTGAAACAAATCCATGACGGCCTTCTCGCTGGGTGCTTCAAACGCTCGGCGGGCCAAGTCCTGCGCATTGTTCAACAGTTTTTCAGTTTCGCTCATTTGTCTTCTTCGCCCTTTAAGGCGCCTTCCTCTACAGGTTCTGCTACCGACTCCTTGTCGGGGCGCTGTATGGGCGCCTGACTTAGTCGGGTGGCATCGATGCGCGCGAAGAGGTGCGCTCGGGTCACTGGTTTGGATTCGTTGTTGTTGTCCATGTGCCGAACTTTATCGACGGCGCAGAAAAACCGAAACGTTGAAATTTTGAAGGAATCAGCCCTATGACCGCTCACTACACAAACACCCAGTGGCGCGACACGCTCTACAACACAGTGCGCAAGGCTGATGGTGGCGTTTCAGCGGCTGCGACCTTCCTCACTGAGCGACGTGACACGTCCATTCATCCGGAGTCTCTGCGCCGTAAGCTGAAGGGCGACGAGCAACTGGACGTTGACGTTGCGGTCCTGCTGACCGAGTGGCTGGAAAGAGACGTCACCACGTCTGACAAGTCTCGCGATTGGTTGCTGTCGCTTTGCGCGCAGGAAGGGCTGTTTGTTGACTTCGTTCCACCGCCGCCGGCCAGCGGTCACCCGGACGAGTTGGCGGCGCTCCAAGAAAAACTCATGGAAGTCATGGCGAAGGTCGGCAAGATCGCCGCGGAGCTCCGAGATGCGATAGCTGATGGAGTTTTGTGCCAGAACGATGCCGACATGCTCGTACCGCTGTTCCGCGCAGGCCGTGTGATCTTGCACCGAATGGAGCGCAACGTACTCCGCGCCGTGACCAAGGGTGGACGTTGATCATGGCCGATATCACTTTGGTTCGTCAGCAACCCGCCCAAGCCTCCGAACAGGAAAAGGAAGCCGCGCGCCGAATTATCTTCGGCATGGTCGATGGCCTGGGTGAGCGCGGCCGCAAGCAATGGCGCCGGCTGTGGAATCAGATCGTGAGGCTGCAGCCGGGCGAAATGATGTCCATCACGACGCACAAGGAACGTCTCGGCTGGTACCACCGCAAGCACATGAAGATGGAGACTGTTCTGTTCGAAGTACAGGACCGCTTCGAAGACTTCAAGGCATTCAGGGACTGGCTGAAGGTCGGTAGCGGCTTCGTGGACTGGTACCCGGGCCCGAAGGGCGGCGTGATTCCCGTGCCGCGCTCTATCAGCTACGCAAAGCTGGAGCAGGCCGACATGGAGCAGTTCCACGACGACGCTATTGCCTTCCTGAGAACTGCCCACGCACAGAAAACTATGTGGCCGCATCTGCCGGCCGCGCGCGCCAGCGAAATGCTGGAACTTGTCTTGCAAGGATTCGGCGAATGAAAGGCCGTAACCCCACGGCGGAACAGAAGCGATTCTGGGATCTGCTGGTCACAAACATTGGCTGCGTGGCGTCCCGTATGGACGGTTTCTTTGACGGCCATTGCTCCATTCATCACATCGACGGGCGCACGAAGCCCAACGCGCATTGGCTGGTGCTGCCGCTGTCCGCGGGGAACCACCAAGACGGGACCGGCGCGCGTGGCCGCATTGCCGTTCACCCGTGGAAAGCCCGATTTGAAGCGCGGTATGGCCGTCAGTCCGATTTATTGGTCTGGTGCATTGAGCAGCTACAGGCACAAGGGTTAGATGTTCCTGACGGCGCATTGCGCGCCGCAGGGATGTTGGAGGTTGCGTAATGGCGAATGAATGGTTCCGACTCTGGCACGACATGCCGAACGATCCCAAGTGGAGAACGATCGCGCGGGCTTCCGGCCAGTCAATTTCGCTTGTCTTGTCCGTGGCCTTGCATGTCATGACTGATGCGTCACGCAACGTCACGCGAGGTCACGCGGATGTCACGGCGGAAGACATTGCGAGCGCATTGGACGTGACTGAGGCTGATATTAAAGCTGTCCTTGATGCGATGCAGGGCCGCGTTATGGACGGTGAACGGCTTACGGGATGGGAAAAGCGCCAGCCCAAGAAGGAAGACGTTGGCAACCCTGAAACCCGCGCCAAGTCTGCCGCTGAGCGGAAGCGCGACCAGCGCGAACGGGAACGGCAAGCAGCCTCCGGGGACGAGTCACGCACGAGTCACGCAGAGTCACGCGAAGTCACGACAGATAAAGATAAAGAAGAAGATAAAGATAAAGAAGAAAAACAAACACCCCCTAACCCCCGCAAGCGGGGGAACGGGTTCGACGCGTCTGCGATCGATCTGCCGGAATGGCTTGACCGCGAAGCCTGGCAAGGCTGGGTTGCTGACCGAAAAGCCCGCAAGAAGCCGGTGACGCAAGAGGCCGCAAAGCTCCAGATTAAACAGCTTGCCGACCTGCGCGCGGAAGGGCACCCGCCCAGCACCGTAATCGCCAACAGCATTGCAAGCGGATATCAGGGGCTGTTCCCGCCCCGAACTCAAACCCGAACGAAACCGAACGGAGCGACAGCGCATGGAAACTTCAGCCAGCAGGACTATCACGCCGGGGTCGCAGCCGATGGCACGTTTTAAAACCGAGCAGTCCGCCCAGCGCTGCGAGCAGCACGGGGAATACACGGCCATAACATACATGGGTCATACGTCCGGCTGCCCCGCTTGTATTAAGCAGCAGCAAGAGCGCGAGGCCAGCGAGGCGCATGCCAAATGGATGTTGGAGTTGCGCCAACGCCGCGCCAACGAGTTGCTGGGTCGCGCTGCAATCCCGCCGCGGTTCGCCGACAGGACGTTGGATAACTTTGTGCCGCACGCGGAAGGGCCGAAGAAGGCTCTGGCTGTGGCAAAGAGCTTCGCAGACGGCTTCGATGAATGCCTAAAGACCGGCCAGAGCATTGTCTTCTGCGGCGGGGTGGGAGCTGGCAAAACTCATTTGGCTGTCGGGGTGTGCCACGCAGTCATTAAACAGGACCGTGTCGCAGTGTTCACGTCGGTCATCGGCGCCGTTCGATCGATCAAGGACACCTATCGGAAAGGTTCGGAGTTCACCGAGGCGGAAGCAATCCAAAACTTGGTCGAGCCCGACCTTTTGGTCTTGGACGAGGTCGGTGTGCAGTTCGGCAGCGAAACCGAAAAGATGTACCTGTTCGAAGTGATCAACGGCCGCTATCAGGCTCTGAAGCCAACGATTGTCATTAGCAATTTGGCGAAGGAGCCACTGACCGAGTACTTGGGCGAACGAGTTATTGATCGCCTGCGTGAAGGTGGTGGCCGAATGGTGGTATTCGACTGGCCCAGCTATCGGAGGCAAGCATGATTGAGTTGCCTGATTTTTCTTCGGTGCCGAACGAACGGCGCTGGGCCTTGAGGATCTTACGCGAGAACGAGCGGCCAGGAGGCCGCCGCTACTCGATGACCGTCTTGTCCATGGCCAAGCGTGCGCTCGGGATTGGGTTGAACGCGGGGGAGGGGCAATGATAGTTGTCGACTTACCCTGGCCCCCCAAGGAACTGAGCCCGAATCATAGGGGCCACTGGGCGCCGGTTTCCCAAGCGAAGAAGCGCTATAGAACCGCTGCGCGGTTGCTCGCCCGCTCAGCGCTTTCCAAAGCAGACGGATTCAGTCAATTCCTGGCAGTCCGTCTCGCGTACGAGTTCTTCCCGCCAGATGCGCGTGCTTATGACCGCGACAACTTGGCAGCGCGGATGAAAGCCGCGACTGACGGCATCGCGGACGCTATCGGCATGAATGACCGAGGCTTCCATTTCGCGCCGGCCGAGATTCGGGGAAAGGCCAAGGGCGGCATGGTCCGCGTAACTATCGAACAGGTGACGCTATGACGATCATCGAGAAACCCCGCGCCCGCTTAGAAGGCGGCATGTGGTTGGTCTGGTGCGCTGCGGTTGGGCCCAGCCCACGCGCGACATTCGAGTCGGCGTATATGGCATGGGTCCATCGCCGTGGGTGGCTGGAATGACGGCGGATCTCCAACGGTGGGAGTTGCGCGATCCGATGCTGGTGGTGATGAGCCGCCAGCAGGCCGCCCTGAAACGATCGTGCGAGGGCTGCGCGCATGCCAAGACCATCGAAACTCCTTTCATCGGCGACACAATCACGCGTTGCTTGAAGGGCAAGCCCTACGGCAAGAAGTGCAGCCGGTACGAGGTGGTCAATGGATAGCAGCTTGCCGCGGTGGGTTGAGGACGAGATCCATAACTGGGCGCGCTCGCAATGGGAGGGGGAGTGGCCCGGTCCCGGTCGACCGGTGCATGACGAGCCGGCCGTATGCGCCTTCCCCGCGGAGCCAGGCCACGAGGATGACGACGAGCCCCCGCGCATTCCCGTGAACCATGACCGCGCGCGCAAGGTGAACCGCCTCTATGAGGCGTTGCCTCTGGCGGAACAGCGCGTGATCCAGGCGGAATACACGCGCCGCAATGAGTATGGCGACTTGCCCGCGCACCTTCGCCAGGACAAGGCGTGCCGCGTGATCGGAATCGCCCTGCCTTACTACAAGGTGGCGCTGGGCAGTTTCAAGCAGAAGGTTTGGAGGATGTTCGAATGAAGTACGCACACGAAGTTATCGATCTGCTGGGCGCTTTCCCCGGGCGCCGGTTCAAGATGAGGCAGATCATCAACCACGTGGCGCCTAGAGCCGATCAGCGCCAGCGCGCCGTGGTGCGTACCGGCGTGTGGCGCGTCCTGGTTGCGCTGGAGGAATCCGGGCAGATAGCCAGCACCCGCGATGAAGCAGAAAGCCGCGTCCATGTCGAATATTGGTGGGAAACCATAACATCAGCTTCTGGAAAAGCATTTCAGAAACCATCACAATACGTGCGGGAACTTGCGCCTTAAAGTTCTGCTCGTTATGACACGAATTTGGTCAAATTTTCGGTACAAGTTTGGGCTTTGCTTTGTCCGAATCGAACGCTTCCGGCAGGTAAGGCCAGTTTTCCAACACCTGGCCTGTGTCCTCCTGATTAAACTTTTCAGTGCCGAACGCATTTTTGAACGACCAGAGAAGGTTGTCGTCTGACACATTTAGGTTATCAAAAAGTGCGTATTTGTTGGCTAGTGCGGCAAGTCGCTCGTGAAAAATGCCGTTATAGGCGATAAGGATCAGCTCGGATTGCGATAGTTGGGCTCGAACGATTGCCATGTAATCCCAGCGGACAGCCTCGTCGTCCAATTCTGCTTTGTCAATCCATGACAGCAGTCGGTACAAGGTTCGCAACATCGCGCCTAGTTCGCTTTCATGTTGCCGGAACTCATCTTGATAGATCAACTTCGCCCTGCGCAAAGCTTCGATGAAGTTCTTTATAGTCTTGACGTCGCCTTTGTGGACTAATTGAATCGCTCCGGGGCCTGGGTTGAGAAGCCAAGGCCAGTTAAAACCCCGTGTGAAATTTTGATCGAAAGCAATCGTGTCCGAGAATGTTTCGACGATTTTCTCCAAGAGTGCGGTGCCCCGCTCTGTTTTTTTTGGTGCCGAGAATTCTCTAACTAGAGCCTTGTAGCTATTGAGCCAAGTAAACAGCGATTGCTCCATGTTCTGCTGAACAATCGCCTTATGCTGCGCGTCGAGGGCGGCAGTAGATTTGGTGGTTTCCTCGCGTTGTAGCTTCAGTTCGCGCCTTTGGAGAGCCAGTTCTTCACTTTGCATCCATATCGCATCCTGCTGCGACATCAATGTTCTAAGCAGCAGTATCAACGTCACAACACCGACGACTGGGTTGAGCAGGCCACCAAAGAAATCGCCGAGCTGGCCCCAATCATCGTGCTTTGCTGACAGGGCGCCGTCAAACTTGGATCTATAAGTGAAGTAAGCAATTGCGGCGACTATAGCCGGCACGCTTACGCAAATCTTCATCCAACGCATAGCCTTCTTTCTAGCGGCTAACCAAGCCTTCTTTCGCTCTTCTGCTTCTTGATCGAGTCGGGATTCTGCGACGCTCATACTTGCCTCGTAATTTAATGTAACGCGTGGAATATATTTGATATGGCGCTGACAAACAAACAGCGCTGCTTCGTGGATGAGTACCTCGTTGACCTCAACGCCACGCAAGCGGCGATAAGGGCGGGGTATAGCGCGAAGACTGCCTCATCCCAGGGCGAACGCCTGTTGAGGAATGTTGAGGTTTCCCAGGCCGTCCAAGATTCGCAGGCGAAACGGTCGAGCCGAGTCCAGGTGGACGCCGATTACGTCCTTCGCCGCTTGGTAGAGATCGACCAGATGGACGTCCTGGACATCATGCGCGAGGACATGTCGCTCAAGCCGGTGTCTGAGTGGCCCCTGGTGTGGCGCCGGTATCTATCCGGCTTTGACCTCGGCGAGATGTTCGAGGGCCGCGGCGAAGAGCGGGGAATGATCGGCATCTTGAAGAAGATCAAGTGGCCGGACAAGGTGAAGAACCTTGAGCTGCTTGGGCGCCATGTGGGCGTAAGGGCGTTCCGCGATCAGGTGGAACACATGGGCAAGAACGGCGGGCCGATGGAATTTGCCACACTGTCCAAAGAGGAATACCGCCAGGCCCGCCGCGAGATGCTGGCGAATGACGACTGCTGACCAGCGTGACTATGCCCGACGCCTAGAGTGTGAGGAAGATGGGCTGTACTTCGCCCGGTACTTCTTCAAGCAGCGCATGGGCAACAAGATGATCGTTGCCCCGCACCATAAGGTTATCCAGGACACGCTGGACCGGGTGGTAAGCGGCGAAATAAAGCGGCTGATCATCAATATCCCGCCCGGGTACACCAAGACAGAGCTTGCGACGATCAACTTGATCGGGCGCGGTCTGGCGCTGAACAATCGCGCTCGGTTCATGCATCTGTCGTACTCGCACAACCTGGCGCTGCTGAACTCCAGCACGGCGCGCGGTGTCATCAAGTCGCAGGCCTACCAGGCAATGTGGCCGATGGCGCTGAAGGACGACGCCGACAGTAAGGCCATGTGGTGGACGGAGCATGGCGGCGGCGTGTACGCCTCGTCGGCTGCTGGCCAGGTCACGGGCTTCCGGGCCGGCCACATGGAGCCGGGCTGGCAAGGCGCGCTGATCATCGACGATCCGGTCAAGCCGGACGACGCATATAGCGATACGGTGCGGGGCGGCATCAACGACCGCTTCAACGAGACGATCAAGTCCCGCTTGGCGATCGAGACGACGCCGATGATCGTCATCATGCAGCGCATCCACTATCAGGATCTCAGCGGATACCTCCTGCGGGGCGGGTCAGGCGAAAAGTGGCACCACCTGAATCTCCCGGTGATCATCAACAACAGCGATCCTTACCCGAGCGAGAACACGCACGGTATACCGATTGCGCACGGCCTGCCTGACGGGTGGCTATGGCCCTACAAGCACAACGAAACCCACCGGACGGCGCTCTTTGCCCACCGGCGGACTGCCGAAGCGCAGTACATGCAGCGGCCCCGCCGGTTCAATGCCGAGGGCGCTTTGTGGACTGAGGCGTTGATCGCCGCGGCGCACGCGCTCCAGATTCGGCATGATCGGAATCGCACTGTGGTGGCAATCGACCCGCAGGCAACGAACAGCGACGAGAGCGACGAAACCGGCATTGTGGTTGCCAGCTCCTACGGTGCTGGTGATGCCAAGCAATACTCGGTCGACGGCGACTACAGCGGCAAGTTCTCCCCTAACGGCTGGGCAACCAAAGCCATGGGCGCCTACGAGCAGCACCGCGCCGACGCCATCGTCATAGAGACGAACCAGGGCGGCGACATGGCCGAAGAGACTTTGCGCAATGCGGGTTTCAAAGGTCGCATCGTTCGCGTGCATGCCAGCAAAGGCAAGTACGCCCGGGCCGAGCCCATATCGGCGCTGTACGAGCAGGGGAGGGTTGCCCATCAAGGCAGCCTCTACCTACTTGAGAACCAACTTATGGAATACGTCCCGGCCACGGCGAAGAAATCCCCCGACAGGCTGGACGCAATGGTCTACGCACTCACAGAGCTCGGTGGCGCTAAGCCTATCGGCATGCTTCTCCCAGGACGGTAAATGGCAATTTTCAAGGTCACGCAGCGCGAGAGTGGCAAGTCCATGATCGTGCGGGCGAAGTGCGTCTCGTGCGCGCGCACGGTGGCTGTCGAGAATGCCGGGCCCGAGGGTACTGCCGTCTGGCGCGATCCGGATCAATCGAGTGTTGAGCTGGTGCGTCACGACGACAGGCCCGGCCTGATTCTCAAATCGGAATGAGCATGTCAGACACGAACAACAGCGCGCAGCTTCAGTTGGCGGTGAATGCCGCACTGAGCCAAGCGCAGATCGCGCGCGCCCGCATGGGATTGCTGGGCGGCTCGGGGGTCGACAACAAGCGGCCCCAGGCTTGGTGTGAGTACGGCTTCCCCGAAGAGATCGGGTTTTCCGACTTCTACGCGCTGTATCGCCGCGGCGGTATTGCGCACGGCGCCATTGGAAAGATTACGTCCGCATGCTGGAAGACGAACCCCTGGGTGATCGAGGGCGACGACCAGGACAACGCGACCGGCGAGACGGCTTGGGAACGTGGAAACAAGCAAGTCTTTACGCCGAAGTTCTGGCGCTCTGTGGCCGAGGCGGACAAGCGCCGTCTCGTAGGTCGATACTCGGGCCTGCTGCTGCAAGTGCGCGACAGCGGCCGCTGGGATGAGCCCATCAAGCGCAAGGGCTCGCAGCTGGTCAAGATGATCCCGACTTGGGCGGGTAGCCTCAAGCCGGCCGGATTCAACACCAACGCCCAGGATGAGGGATACGGGGCTGTCACCAAGTGGCAGTACACCGAGTACGGAATGGAAGGGAATGCTGGGCGCAAGGTGGATATCCACCCCGACCGCGTTTTCATCTTGGGCGACGCCTCATGCGACGCCATCGGCTTCCTGGAACCCGCTTACAACGCCTTCGTCAGCCTGGAAAAGGTTGAAGGCGGATCGGGTGAATCCTTCCTGAAGAACGCCTCGCGCCAGCTTTCGGTCAACTATGACAAGGACGTAGACCTGGGCAGCATCGCCCAGGCCTATGGTGTGTCGCTGGACCAATTGCAGGCCCGCTTCAATGAGGCGGCCCGTGAGGTCAATCGAGGCAACGACGCTCTGCTGGTCACGCAGGGCGCCACGGTCAACCCGCTGGTTACCGCCGTTGCCGACCCCGGCCCGACGTACAACGTAAACCTGCAAACGGCCGGCGCCGCACTCGATATCCCCAGCAAGATACTGGTCGGTATGCAGACCGGCGAGCGCGCCAGTTCGGAAGACCAGAAATACTTCAATGCCCGGTGCCAGTCGCGGCGTGCCGACCTGGGGATGGAAATCCACGACCTGGTGGAGCACCTGACGCGCATTGGATTGGTCAAGTCCATATCCGAATGTACGGTGATGTGGGACGACCTGACCGAAGCGACCCAGGCCGACAAGCTGGGTAACGCCAAGGCGATGAGCGAGATCAACCAGACTGCCCAGGCATCCGGCGCCGAGGTTTTCACGACGGACGAGATCCGCGAGGCCGCCGGCTACGACGCTCTGGACGACGAGCCATTGCCAGATGAGGACGACGATGGCCCGATCACCAATCCTGCCGAGTAATCAGGCAGACCCGACAGGGGTAGATCGGCTGGAGCGGGGCGCCATGAAGGATTTTGACCGGCGGATGCGGCGGATTCGGAATGGATACGTTGAGGCGCTGGCCCGCATTCCGGCCGAGCCGGTTGTGAACAAGCGCTATACGTTCAGGCTGGATCAGGCGCTGTTGTCGTCGATCTTCGCTGACACAGACCGCCTAGTTGACCAGATCCTGCTGGAAGGCGGGGAACGCAATCTATGGCTGTTTGAGTCGTATGTGGGGGTGGCTTACCAGCGCGGCACAGCGCAGGAGTTCGCCAACCTTGGCCAGCAGTCGCCGGCCTACAAGGCGGGGCGTGACTCTCTGCCAGCGTTGCTCAGATCCGAGCCATATCAGGCGCGTCTGTCCCTGGTACGAGCGCGCCAGTTTGAGGAAATGAAAGGTCTCTCCGGTCAGGTCAAGGCGGACATGTCCCGCATCCTGTCAGACGGTATCGGCCGGGGCTTGAACCCGCGCGACATCGCCAGGAATTTGACCGAGCAGACGGGCATAGAAGCCCGCCGGGGCCACCGCATCGCACGTACTGAAGTGCCCATGGCCCTACGCCGTGCGCGCTGGGACGAGCAAGACCAGGCCCAGGAAGACTACGGCACCCAGGCGAAGCTGATGCACATGTCCGCGCTTAGCCCGACTACTCGCCTGACTCATGCCCGCCGTCACGCGAAGCTCTTCACGAGCGAAGAAACCCGCGATTGGTACGCGCGCGATGCCAACGCCATCAACTGCAAGTGCAGCCAAGTATCGGTCCTGGTGGACGAGAAGGGCGAGCCGCTCGTGCCGGCCATCGTCGACCGGGCGCGTAAGAACTACCAAGTGATGAAAGACAAAGGCAACGGCCCCTGGGCCGATGACAAGGAATAGCCATGCCGATGCAGGTAAACATCCGCACGCAGGTCAACAGCAAGTCCATCCGCCGCGAACAGCACAACGGCCGCGAGCACATCGTAATCCCGAGCTACACGATGCCGTTTGACGTGGTCATGAACGGCGGCCTGTACCCGAAAGATCAGATCGTTGCGAATTACAAGAAGCTCGAAGGCACGTTGGCCCCGCTGGGTCACCCCACCGTGAACGGCGCGTTTGTGTCCGCCTTCTCTCCCGAGGGCATCAACCTGGGGCATATCGGTGCCTGGAACCGCAATACGAAGCTGGTCGGCAACCGCGTCTACACCGAAAAGTGGATTGACGTGGAGGTCGCGCAGAACACGGAGGGCGGCCGGCGCGTGATTGAGCGCGTAGAGCAGCTTGAGAAAGGGGAGGGTGAGCCGGTGCATACCAGCGTCGCCGTCTTCCTGGAGCGTGAGCCGGCCGTCAACGCCGACGGCTATGAATGGACCGCCAAGATCCACGGTATTGACCACGACGCCATCCTGCTTGACGAGCCAGGCGCCGCCACACCCGAGCAGGGCGTGGGCCTGATGGTCAACGCTGACCAGGCTGTGCCGGTCCAAGCGAATGCAGGCGCGCTGGTGGGTGAGTCCTTCCGCGAGCGCGAGAACCGCATCCAGGCGGCCGCCAAGGCCCGCTTTGCCCCTGGCGCAGAGGAGTACGTCTGGGTAGCCGATTTCACCGACACACAGGCGGTACTGGTGCGTAACGGCGACGTGGCCGAAGTCTATGGCTATGCCACCGAAGGCGGAACGATCGTCTTCGATGATGTCGGATCTCTAGTCGTCAGGAAGGAATCCTGGGTCACCGCCGTGGTGAACAGCGTCAAACGAATTTTCAACCATCAGGCTCGGCCTGATAACACTCTGGAGGGCAATATGCCTCTGACCGCTGAAGAAAAGGCCGAGCTGACCACCGATATCAGCAAAGCCGTCGCCGCCAACGTGGCGGAACAACTCAAGCCGCTGACCGCCAAGGTTGAGGGCTTGGAGACCAATCACAAGGCTTTGTCTGACGCACTGACTGCCAACGCCAAGGCCGAGGAAGCTGACAAGCGCAAGGCCGTGGCCGCCGTGCATGGTGACATCGTCGCCAATGCGCTGTCCGGCGAGTCCTTGGACGCGATGTTCAAGGTGCTGGGCACCGCGGCGCCGATCACCAACGGCCAGGTTGCCGATTCCGGCAAGCCGCGCTTTGACGAAGTCCCGGACTAAGGAGCCCAGATCATGGCTGTGAAATGGAACAAGATTTACCGTGGCGGCGTTCATCGCACCACGCCCGAAACGCGCGAAGTGAACGCGCCGACCACGGGCACCTTTCTGCCTGGCACGGCGGTCACCATCACCTCCGCCGCAGGCGACATGACCGTCCAGAAGGGGATCACGGGCGTGCGTGACTTCTGGTACCTGATTGGCGAGCAGTTGCACGGCTCCGTCGACGACAACCAGGTTGGCGGCGGTTCGTCCATGCGTCTGTACACCCCGCGTTCGGCAGACCTGATGGCTGGCCGCTTGGTGGCCGGCGTCGCGATCGCCGACGACGTGCCCCTAACGATCAACGCCGATGGCCGATTCGCTTTGGCCGTCACTGACGACCCGATCCATGCATACATCGACGATCCGGCCAATGCCTTCCCCGGCACGACCCCGACCACGTCGACGCTGGACCAGTTGGTCCCGATCAAGATCCGCTAAGGAGGCCGAAAATGGCTTTTTACGTAGACAAAAAGGGCCTGGAAGCGAATTCCGGCCTGAAGAAGCAGCACCAGTTCATCGTGAACTCACGTACCGCGAACTGGGACCACGAAACCGGCCTGATGAAGGCCGCCGGCCTGGAAGTGAACGAGGCGCGCATCCCTGGTGAAGTGTGGCGTGACTTCGACACGCAGACCAAGACACTGATGCTGTCCGATGAGGGCGGTGTCCTGCTGAACGACCTGATGCCCCTGGCGCGCAACGTCCACATCGGCAAGATCGTCAGCGAATACCGCCGCTACGGCGCGGATGAGCTGGAAGTCCGGTCCAGCATCGACGGCCAGCACCGCAAGCCCCTGAACCACGTCAGCTTCGACTATGACGGCGCCATCGTTCTGGTTCACTCCACGCAAGTCGGCCGCATCTGGCGCGAGCTGGAAGGCATGCGCTCGGAAGGCTACGACGCTCTGCTGGATGACCAGGCCGCGGCTACTCGCTTTGTCCGCAAGCGCACCGTTGACAACTTTGTCGATGGCACGCCCGACCTGACCTACAAGAACTACCAAGCCTTCGGTATCAAGAACAACCCGAACACCATCGCGTTGGACTTGGGCGCCGCCGGCCTGAACGTGGATCTGACCAGCCCGACGCTGACCTTTGCGCAGGCATGGGGCGCCTTCGTCGCAGCACTGCAAGCGCTGCAAGGCCAGGGCAACAACGCCGTCGGCAACGTCACGTTCTACATCTCGGACGCGATCTGGTTCAACCTTCTGCGCATCGCCAACCCCGGCACCAGCAACGTCGAAACCATCCTCCAGGGCCTGCAACGCATCCCCGGTGTGGCTGGCTTCAAGCGCACCGACACCGTAACCGGCAATGAATTCCTAGCCATCATCTTGTCCAGCGAGTACATCCGCCCGGTCGTCGGCATGCCCGTCACCACGACGCCGATCCCGCGCGTCACGCCGATGGACGATTGGCATGTTCTGGTGTGGGGCGCCTCGGGCTTGCAGGTCAAGGCCGATGCGCAGGGCCGTAGCGGCGTGCTGTATGCCAGCGCGGCATAAAGGGGGAATCATGGCGAAATCCAAGTACATCCTCCTGCGCAAGATCATCGGCGCCGAAGTGATGCTGGCCGGCGCGGTGATCGAGCTCACGCCCGACCAGGCCGCCCATCCGCTGTATCGCACCCGAGTGCGTAAGGCCGATGACGGTGTGGCGCTGGTGCCGGCCACGCCCGGTGCGGGTTCGGATGGCGCCGATCAAGAAAAGGGCGACGTCAAGAACCGCCTGAAAGAGCTGGGTATCAAGTACGACGGTCGGAAGAGCGCTGAAGAACTGGTTTCCCTGCTGCCCGACGGCGACCCGCTGAAGCCTGCCGCCAAGTAACCGCCTACGGGCGGTTTTCTTTTGGCCCCGCCTGATGGTGGGGCCATTTCTATTTTGAGGTCTGGATATGGTGACGATCGACCAAGCCAAGCAGTATCTGGAGGGCCAGGGGATCGTCCTGCCGGATTTCGTCCTGACGGCGCTGGTCGCCCAGGCAAACAGCATCCAGGAATGTCTGGATGTGCATTACACCCCGGAAACGGCGCTGCTGATCCAGTTGTACCTGTTGAGCCTGATGGGGATGGGGCAGGGCGATCGCTACATCAGCAGCCAGACGGCGCCCAGCGGCGCGTCGCGATCGTTCCGGTATCAAGGGTTCGCCGACCGATGGAGCGGCGCTCTGTCGCTGCTGCGCGGCCTGGACAAGTACGGGTGTGCTTCTGAGTTAATCCCTCCTGATCCGACCAAGAAGGCGTTTGCGGGCATGTGGATCGCTAAGGGCGGGTGCCAAGAATGAGCGCCACCGCCAACTGGAGCTATACGAATATCGCGACTGTCCGACCCTTCCTGACGATCGACATGATGACCGGCGAAACCGTCTACGGCCCGGAGTTCGATATCGCCTGCACATGGACGGCAGAAAGCAAGATGGAGCGCGAATCGGGAGGGCAGAGCGGGGCGCGCGGGGCGGAATTCCTGTCGCAGCACATCATCTTCACCGAAGACAAGCGCCCCAAGTACCTCGATCAGATCCGCTTTGACGGTTCGGACGGCTGGGAAGAGATTCGCTCGGTGACGAACTGGGATATGTCGTTCTTCGGCGAAGAGCCGGACCTGAAGCTGGTGACCTGACATGCCAGTAAAGGGCATCGAGCGCGTCAAGCGCGGGTTTCGGATTGCGGTAAAGGAAATCGGCGAAGGTAAGACCGAGCGCGCCGTCTACGAGACTCTGTCGCAGGGATCGGCTATGGCTGCCCAGATGACGCCGATTGACTCCAGCAACCTGGTCAACAGCCAGTACGCGCCACAGATCGACGTGAAGGAAGGCAAGGTGTCCGGCTCGGTCGGGTACACGGCCTCCTATGCGGCGGCTGTACACGAAGCGTCAGGCAAGCTCAAAGGGAAGCCTCGGGCCGACTTCGGCAGGACGCGCGCCGGCGTGGGTTTCGGCGGTGGCACAGGCAACGGCAACTATTGGGACCCCAATGCGGAGCCCGAATTCCTTACCAAGGGCTTTGATCAGATAAAGGGCGCGGTGCCGGCCATTCTCAAAAGGATTTACGGTGTTTGACGCCTTCACTGATTGGCTAAAAGCGGTTGTTGGCGACGGATACCAGTACAGCCGCGGCATGTGGATTGATAGCCCGTCGGTCAACGGAGCATTCATCGCATCTGTGGAGCAGATGGGTGGACCGGCGCCCAATGTTGAAGACCGCGTCATCCGCTTCAAGGTGATCCTGCTAGGCCCGCGTGACGGGCGCAAGCATGTCGTCGCTGTCGAACAAACCATGGAATCACTGGCCCAGGCCGCATTAGGCGATTCATCGCCCTGCGGCTCTGCGTCCGTGCGCGCGGTCGGCGAAGCCGTCGGCCCCGGCTACACGAGCGAGAACCGCCCTTGGTACTCGCTTGATTTTGAAGTGCTTTTATAACTGGAGGCCACTAATGGCTACTTGCAAGAACCAGAAGTATGTTGGCCGTGACGTGGTCCTGGAATACCACATCGGCTGCGGCGATCAACTCCCCGCCGAAACGGATTGGAAGCGCTTCGCCGCCCTCCGAACGAAGGAATTCACCCTCGAATGGGAAACGGCCGACGCGACCGCTGACGACTCGGTGGGCGCGCTGCGCGAGAATATCGCCACGTTCCAGACCCTCAGCATCTCGGGAGACGGCACTGCCAAGGCCTCCGGCGCCGGCTCTGAAAACCTGATCGAGATCACCAAGCACGTTGCGCGTCCCGACGCTACTGGCGGCCAGCCTGTCGCATGGATGCGTATGACGTTTCCGGACCTGACGTTCACGGCCTTCATGCTCGTGTCGAACATGAGCCGTAGCGCTCCGTTCGATGATGTCGTGACGTTCAGCCTGGAAGCTAGCGCCACCGGCAGCGATTACGGCTTGATCGTCGAAGACACTCCCGACCCAGACGCAGCCGATCCGACCAGCGTTGAGGTGATCCCGTCGACGCTGAGCTTGGCGGTAGGTCAGTCGTTCGATGCGGAGGCGGTCGTGATGCCCGTTGGTGCCTCGCAATCGCTGCGCTGGACGTCGTCCAATCCGGCCATGGCGACGGTGAACCAAGTTACAGGGCAGATTACGGCCATCGCCGCCGGATCTGTGACGATCACGGCGGCGTCCAGCGTTGCCCCGAGTGTTACCGACACGATCGCTCTGACGGTGGTCCCCTTGGTCCAAGGCATTTCCGTCTCTCCCACCGCGGTATCGGTGGAAGAGGGCGCGACGCAGGCATTGACGGCTTCTGTCTCGCCGGCTGGCGCGGCTCCGGGCCTAGTGTACGAAAGCGCATCGCCCGCTGTGGCCACCGTTAGCAACGTGGGCTTGATTACCGGTGTCGCCGAAGGCAACACCAGCGTCAAGATCACCAGCGCGGCTCGTCCGGCTGTGAGCGTCACTGTGCCGGTGACTGTCACGCCGGCATAACTCATGATCCTGACCGAAATTGGCGAAGTCGGTGTGTACGCGGGGGACCAGGTTGTGCGCCTACGTCCCTCTCTGTATGCAATGTCTAGATTGGGAGATCCCGTCGAGATTGTCGAAACATTCGCCACGGTCATGGGTGGGGCAGAGGATGACGCGCAGGCGCGCCGGTTGTTCCAGGCCGCTTTGGGCGTCATCTACGCATGCGCTAGCGAAGACGTCGACCCTTCGTCATTGTTTGGCACGTACGAGACCACCTCCGGGTCGCTGGAATACGTGCCAGGGGCTGCGCCGGCGGAGCATGTGGTCCCGCTTGCGCGCTGCCTGCTGAAGCATGGCGTCACTGGCGCACTGCCCCCGTTGCCGAGGCGGCCGGGTGATGATGAGCCGGTGTATGTGAAGGAGTTCGTGGCCCGGGACCATGTGGCTATGGCCATGGCTCATCTAGGCGTTTCGGAGCGAGACGCTTGGGATCTGACGATGACCGGGATGGTCGGCGCATTGCGCGCCAAGTTCCCGCCGGCCGAAAGTAACGCACCTGGCGCCAAGGCACCAACCAAAGAACAGCATGACGCGACTATGGCGTGGTTCGACAAGATCGAAGCAAAGCGAAAGGCAGCTAAAGGGGTTCAGTGATGGCAGGCGGAATGAATGTCGGGTCGATCTACTACGAGGTCGAGGCCGACACGTCGAAGCTCGTCAACAGCTCCACCAGCGTCGATTCGACGTTGGACAAGATGAACAAGCGCTTTGGCCAAACGGATAAGGCGGCCAACCAAGCGCAGTTTCAAATGACGCAGACGGCTGCGGCCGTAAAGGGGTTGGGCCGCGAGGCGGCTGTTTCGTCGTCTGCGCTAAAAGGGTTTTCAGGTGTGCTGGCGGGGATCATCTCGCTTCAAGGTGTTTCCGGCCTGATCCAGATGGCCGAGGCGTACAACGAAATGGCCGAGCGTGTGCAGATGGCCACCGCGAACGCCGCCGAGTACAACACCGTGCAGGCTCGTCTGCTTGAGACCGCGAACAAGACTTACCGGTCTTTGTCCGAGGCCCAGGAAGTCTATATCCGCACATCTGCCGCCCTTAAGTCGATGGGTTATGACACGGAATCGGCGCTGGACGTCACGGACTCGCTTTCGTACTCGTTCGTCAAAAATGCGACTAGCGTGGATCGCGCGAAGAGCGCCACGGATGCCTTTAGTAAGGTTCTCAACAAGGGCCGTGTCGAAGCGGACGCTTGGGAAACCATCCTGGCCGCGATCCCCACCGTTGTGGCGGACGTGGCCACGGCTACTGGGAAGACTGCGGAAGAGGTGCGCAGGTTGGGCGTGAATGGCCAACTGACCGCGCGCCAGTTGTCAGAAGGTTTGCGCACGTCGCTGGACGAGAACAAGAAGGCCGCTGATGGGATGGCCACGACCATCAAAGACGCGTTCACCGCGCTTCGGAACAACCTTTCCGCGATGGTAGGCGAGGCAAATAGGTCCACGGGCGCGACAGGTGTGCTGTCAAAGGCGGTGTTGACGCTTGCCGAGAACCTGCAAACGCTCGTGACCGCGTTGCTGGCGATCGGCGCCGGGGCGATGGCGAAGTACCTCGCAGGCATTACCGCGTCTACGCTCGCCAACGCCCGTGCGGCGCTGGGCGCCAAGGCCCAAGCGGCGGCGGCCCTTGAGCAAGCCATTGCCAACGAGAAGGCTGCGGCCGCAGCCGCAGGGCAGGCCGCAGCGCAAGTCCGTCTGGGCGGGTCGCTCGCTGCCTCCACCGCTGCTGCAAATGCCCATCGCGCAGCTCAGACCGCCCTAGCCGCAGCGCAACGCACGACGACTGCTGCGGGGACCGGGCTGGTCGCGATGCTGGGCGGGCCGGCAGGAATTATCGGATTGCTGGCCACTGCCGCAGCCGGCGTGTATTTATTTGGCGACAATTCTCGGAAGGCGGCGCCCAACGTCGAAGAGCTGGCGACCGCCGTAGACAACCTGACCCAGGCGCAACTAGAACTCCGGCGTGTGCAGGTAGGCGATGCGATCCAGCAGATCGAGAAAGAGGCGCGCGATGCTGCTCGAAGCGTGTCCACCATCACCAAGGACATCATTGAGCTGCAAAAGGCCCAGCAGCGAGGCGCAAACTTGGGCGCCGATGGTCTGTCGAATGCCAACAAGTCGCTTGTCGAAGAGAAGGCGAATCTTGATGAAGTGAACGGTCGCCTCCAAAAGCTGTACGAGCTCCAGGAAAAGCTTGCCAACCAGAAGCCGCGCGAGCGGACGAGCGGGGGGCCCAGCAAGCCGGCAGACGCAGACCCGGAGGTAGCGAAGCGCCTACAAGGAATGCGCGATGAACTGGCGCTCGCCAAGCTTACTGGAGACGCTCGGGCTCGCCTGGCGGCGATCCAGAAACTGGGTGCCAACGCTACGAAAGAGGATCGAGAGGAAGCAGAACGACTAGCCTCGGAGATCTACAAGCTAGAGCAGGCCCAGAAGGCCGGAGAATCTGGCTCAAAAAAGTCCGCTGAGGCAGCGAAAGAGAACGAGAAGGTGATAGACGGGCTGGCGACCGCCCTCTATGAAGCAGGATTGGCCGGCACCGAGCTCGAGGTGGTGAAGGCGAAGGCGGCTTTGAACCCCTTCGCCACTCCCGAGCAAGTGGCGCAGGTTGAAGCTTTGGCGCGCGCGATCGGCAAGGTCAACGAAGCAGAGCAGAATCAGAAACTGCTTGGCCAGGTAGATCCTATCGCCGCCGAACAACTGCGATTCCAAGCCGAACTAGAGAATCAACGCAAGCTGCACGAAGCGAAGATACTTGAAGACCAGCGCTACTTGGATCTCAAGGCCCAAGCTGAGACGGCTCACGACGAGAAGATGCGTGTTTTGCAGGAGGAGAATTTCCGCCGTCAGTCGGGCTGGAATGAGCTTCTCATGTCTAGCCTAGACCAGTTGGGCGCGACCGCTGCGGATACGCTCGTAGGAATTGCCACAGGTGCTAGCTCCGGTGAAGACGCGGTCAAGGCACTCGCAGGAGCCATTCTGAAGCAAGGCGTGAACGCGCTTGTGCAGATGGGTTTGCAGTACGTCAAAAATCTGATCATGGGCCAGGCCGCCACCGCAGCGGCAACGGCGGCCGGCACAGCGGCGGCGGCCACTCTGGCTACCGCTTGGGCCATCCCCGCCGCATTCGCATCGCTCGCGTCTTTTGGCGCCAACTCAGCGCCTGCTATGGCGGGTATCGGCGCTACGGTGGGCCTTGCCGAGGGCTTGGCCCTGGTCGGTGGCGGTGGCCGGCAGTACGGTGGGGGAGTGGACGCTGCGAAGATGTATCGCATCAACGAGAACGGGGCTCCAGAAGTCTTCAATGCTGCCAACGGCCAGCAATTCATGCTGCCGAACCGGCGTGGTGAGGTCGTTAGCAACAAGGACGCTACAGGGGGTAGCGGCTCTATCCCGAGCGTGACGATCAATTTGATCGAGAATCGGGATCGCGCCGGCCAAGTCTCTCGAAGCCGGGATGGTGATGGCAATTTGACGGCGGACCTGTTCGTTGCCGATATACAAGGCGGGGGTGAGATGTCTCAAACTCTGGAATCCACATACGGCCTTAAGCGCCAAGGTCGGTAAAAATGGAAACCTCGATCGACTATCCGTCTCAGCTTCCCGCACCCCTGTGGGCTCCGAATCAGTATGCTGTTACGTCCCCCAACCAGCGCACGGCCATGGATTCCGGCCGCGCTCGGCAACGTCGGAAATTCAGCTCTGTACCGGTGATGCGCTCTGCCACATGGGTTATGACGAGCGCACAAGCCCGGCTGTTTGAACTCTGGTACAAGGCCACTCTCAAAGACGGCACCGAGTGGTTCAATATCTATCTACGGCATCCCATCGGCTATGCAGTGCGGGTGTGCCGTATTTCCGGCGTCTACAACGGTCCGATCGCTTGGGGGGCAGATCGCTGGCAGTTCTCTGCCACCTTGGAAGTGTGGGAGCGCCCGCTGCTTCCTGACGAGTGGGCAATCCTGCCGAGCTTCGTGGCGAATCCGGAAATCTTTGACCTGGCGATGAACCGGGAGTGGCCGAAAGCATGAGCACTCTTGCCGAAGTGTACGCAAGCGCGCCCGCTGGCGAGTTGATCATCTCCACACTCGAAATTAATGTGGCCGGTCAGACTCCGATTCGAATCTGCGATGGGTTTGAAAACCAACTCTTAGGCGTGTCGGGCTCATTCGTCCTGTTCGTGGCGGGTTCTCTTTCTGTATCTCTTCCAGCGAAGAACAACTCGGGGCGTCAGACGTTGAACTTCGGTGTCGCCGGCGTATCGGCCATCGTTGACAGGTACTTCGATCTCGCCCAAGAGTCTGGGCAGCCTGTGCAGGTTATCTACCGCGAGTACCTCGAAAGCGATAAAAGTCAGCCGGCCAGAAAGCCTTATGTTATGGAACTTCTGGGCGGCACAATCGAGAGTGATGAGGCAACCTTGAGCGCTGCATTCTTTGACCTCTTGAATTTGCGGTGGTCCCGCCAGCTGTACACGGCGAGCAATGCGCCAGGTATCAAGTATCTATGAGCCTGCAAAGTTACCTCGCCACACGGTACGTTGCCGGCGGACGAGGCCCTGTCGAATACGACTGCTGGGGAATCACTCGCGACGCGAAATTCGAATTCTTCGGAGGCGTCAAATTGCCAGAGTGCGCAGACGCCAAACCCGGCTTGATTCCTGTCATAACGCGCGAGGTGTCACGGGTGGCCCAGCAGTACTCCATGAGGACCACCGAGCAACCCGAACCGGGCCATGTGGCCACCGCTTGGCATGGCCGTGTATGCGTTCATGTTGGGCTGGTGATCCGAGATCAAGAAGGCGTTCTCAAGATTTTGGAGACCGACGAGCCCACCGGGCCGTGCCTTACTCGCGTGCGTCACTTCGAACAACGATATTCAAGGGTTGTTTACTATGCGGATTGACATCTACTCTGCCCCCGAGTTGGAAACGCGGCTGGAGTCCATCGATTGGGCCGGCACGTTTGAGCAATACTTAGACGCCACAATCCCGGCCTGGCGCAACATGGAAGTGCAGCGCTTCGCTGCGTACCTTGATGGCGTCAAGTGGCCGCAAGATCGGTGGGGCGAGTCGCTGGCGCAGGACGCGCTAGTGCGATTGAACACGATCCCGATGGGCGGCCTGTTCAAGATCATCGATCCGGTCTTGTCAAAGCTGCTGAACGTGTTCCGCGGCAAACGTCCTGTGACGAATCGCGAAACGCCGGAATCGCGAAACTTGGAAGCGGCAGATGGGAAAGCCAACACCGCAAAACTCGGCAGCGTGGTGGCCGAGCCTGCCGGGCGGTATCGCCGCTTCGTGGACTATCTCACACCGCCGCGCCGCTATTTCGTGAACAAGCGAGAGCAATGGTTGGTCTTCCTTGCCAACGTCGGCCCAGGGAATTACCAGATCGCTGATTCGGATGTGCGCGTCGGGTCTACGCCATTTAGCGCACTGGGCGATGACGCAATCTACGGCGTGTACCCACCTGGCACGAATCTGTCCGGGCAAGTCGCGGCGCAGATCTGGCACACGGTTACCGAGGTGGGCGGCACGTCATCGGGGTCGGCGGGCCTGGAGCTCACAACGGATCTTGCCAATCGAGATAACACCGATCCGGCGTCGTATTCCTTTAGCGGCGCAACTATCACGCGTGGCGATGGAGAGTATCCAAGCGGGTGGGGCGTCAGCACCATCGTGGCGATTGAATACGTCCGTCCGTACAACATTGTCGATCACTTTGTAGACCCCACCGAATCTGCACCGGGCTATGTGATTAGTCGCTTCACCGGCTACTTTGGCCATATGCCCACCGTCGCTGTCGGGGCGGTATTTCAAGTCGGGGCGTTTGGTTCAAATGTGAAGTGGCGCGTGAAGACGGTTGTGTCTTCGCCTGGCGCAGGCATCTTCACGCTTGAGTTTGAAGAAGACACCGAGTTCTTTACGCCCATTCACGTCGCGCCTGCCACGGGGGTCTCTTATACCTTCGGAGCTGATATTGAACGCACCATCACTGGTTTTGATCCGGCCAGCATCAATGTGTCTCCCGGTGGGTTCGAGACGGGATCGGCGTCCGTGCGGCTGAGGTTTGCTGGCGGGGCCGTGTATGGGGAGTGGACAAATGAGTTTATTGCTACCCCTGACGGCGCAGTCACCAGCACGTTGGAGCTTGACGTTTTTTTCCCCAATGGGCTGTGCTATTTGTCAGATGGCGGTGATGTGGAGTCTCGCTCGGTCAGCGTTGAATACCAATACCGTAACGTGGCCGGCGGGCCGAGGGTGACGGTGGCACGTACATTTTCCGACGCCACTGTTGACCAGATCGGATTCACCGAACAATTCTCCATCGCGCCGATGGTGCCAGCAGTTCGCATGCGCCGCGTGGGAGCGCAGTCTACGAGCACCCAGGCCCAAGACAAATGCCAGTGGTACGGCCTCAAGGCGCGGATGCCTGACTATTGGGTGTACCCAGACTGGACGACCATAAGCGTGATGCTGCGCAGCGGCGGCAAGCTGGCGGCACAAAGTGAGAACCAAATCAACGTCATCCCCGTTCGTGTGCTCCCGACGCTACTGGCGGACGGCACATGGTCATCGCCCACACCCACGCGGGACATCACGGCTTTTGCGCGCTACATCCTCCAATCGGCAGGCGTGGGTGACGAGGCTCTTGACATTGAAGAGTGGCTACGCCTTGACGCGATCTGGAAAGCGCGCGGCGACACACTGGACTTCGTATTCGATACCACCACGGTAAAGGAAGCGCTAGATACAGCCTTCGGCGCCGGCATGGCTGAGTTCACGTGCGGAGATGGCCTAGTGCGTCCAGTGCGAGAGGACGTGAAGCCGGTTAACCAGTTCGAGCAGTCGTACGGCCCCTTCAATATGAAAGCGCCCCTGCGTCGCAATCGCTCCACGCATTCCGAAATCACGGATTACGACGGCGTCGATGTTGAGTACGTGAATGCCGAAACGTGGGTACGGGAGACGGTCCAGTGCCGCCTGCCGGGCGACTTGGGGGCCATAGTTCAAAAGATGACTCTGGACGGTGTAACGGATCGCACTCGCGCATGGCGCATTGGTATGCGTCGTCGGGCGGCCCTCTACTACCGCAAAAGTGAATACAGCTTTACGACGGAGTTGGATGCCCTCAACAGCGAGTACATGGGCTATGTGGGGCTGTTTGGATATGGCCGCACTGGGTTGCTCGTTGGCATTACTTCTGATGGCGTCGGCGGTGCGATCCTGGAAAGCAGTGAGCCGGTCACCTGGGATGCTTTGGACGGCCCGCATGTGGTCGCGTATCGGCGTCTAGACGGGTCATTTGCAGGGCCGTTCGCCGCATCAGAAGGAGACGACGAGTACCACATACGTGCCACGGTTCCCCAGCCTTGGCCTTCAATTTCCCTTAGCCATGAGCCCCCGCACTTGTATTTTGGGCCGCTGTCGTCGTTTTGCTTTCCTGCGCTTATTTCTGGCGTATCGCCACGCGGCGATTTTGAGGTCTCAGTGACGGCGGTGAATTACGACTCTCGTGTATACGCGTTCGACAACTATTCCCCGCCAACGTAACGATTTCCAGCATCAACCCAGGCCCCTTCCGAGGGGCCTTTTTATTGGGCAAATGAATGACTACCTACAACACTGGTAACCCGCTTGGTAGCGTCGCGGTCAAGGATCTCTATGACAATGCGGAGAATTTCGACGCTGCGCTGAACGATCCGGTAGCCGATAGTTGGGTCGATCGCCTGGGAAAGGTGCGACAGACCTGGAGCGGTATGGAACGTCAGTTTGACGGATTCATGTCGACAGCGGACGGTGAGTTTCGTGGCTTTATGGAATCGTCGGACGAGGCGTTCCAGCAGTTTCTCCTGTCGTCCGGCTACCAGGATCTAGGCGACTATTCCGCTGGTATTCAGATCACATCGCGGAACCAGATCTTTCGGAAAGATGGAGAACTGTATCGCGCTGGGGCGGCTCTTGATCTGCCGTACACGACTTCTGGCGATTGGGATGAAGACGGGGCTTATTTTTTATCAGTCGGGGATGCAGCGCTTCGTCAAGAACTAGCGGTAGCTTCCGACTCAAGCGGCGCCGCGCTAGTCGGCTTTTTGCAGGAGGGCGATAGCGCCGTCCTGCGTAGTTCCCAAGACAAGATGCGAGACATCGTCAGCGTAAAGGACTTTGGTGCCCTTGGGGTCCCTATATCTGAATCTGTCGTCCCAGACGAGACAGTCCTAATTCAGAAGGCGCTAGATGCGTCGGCGGGCAAAGTTCTGGTTCTGGCGGAGAACCGCGTATACGGCATCACCTCTATCAGTATCCCGGACAATTTGACCCTCTTCAGCAATGGGTCGCGGTTCAAGAAACTGGCTGAGTCTGAGACCTACGCTATTACGGGCGGACTTCGCCTTAATGCTGATCGTCTTTGGCTAATCACCGTTGGAGGTCCTACTGACACGGGTATCAATTTGTCGGGCGGCTCGATGGACATCGGGGAAATCCGGGTCGAGTCGCTTGCACCGAACAGCGGTGTTTCTGATTCGACGGTCAACGGACTGCTTATCGGGCCGGCCAGCGGAGCGGTGGCGCGGGACAAGATTGGCTCGATATTCATAAGCCAGTTCTGCCGACCAATTGTCTTTCGCAACATGCGGCATGCCGAGATCGGATTCATCCAGATCTTCAACTATCGGCGCGGCGTCTACGTGCAGAATTGCCAGAACTGCGACTTTGGCGATGCATCGATCACTGGAATTTCGCCTACGGCGGACGGCTCGCCAGGGGACAATGGTCTGCTCGTCGAGTCAACAATTGCTGGCGGAACCGTTGATATCGCAATCGGCAATTGGTACATCGAAGATCCGATGGAGCACGGTATCCGTCTTGGCGGGCTATTGCCTATTCGCGGCTTCTGGGCTGCACGATGCCACATTCTGCGACCGGGCTATGGCTCAGTCGGTCACGGAGGGAGTGGTTTCAAAGTGCAAGGATCTTCCAGCGATAGCTACCACTACAACATTTTTGTAGACGACCTAATCGTAGAAGACGGAAATCCAGGAGGCGGAAATTTTTGCGGCGTTCATTATGTTCTGGTGAGCGGTGGCCATATCAACAATGTGATCATTCGCAATCGCAACAACCCTGTTTCCACCTTCGACGGACTGTCATTTCTTTCTTGTCAGAACGTTCAAGTCAATAACCCAACAGTCATTAATGCCGGCCGTTATGGCGCACGGCTCTATACGGGGGTTTCCGCAGGATTGCCTGACGGTCTGAATGATGTCGTGATCAACGGTGGATTGCTCGATACGACCTCAAATTCGCCGGTCGTGAAATTCGAGGGGGATTCGGGGCCGATAGATCAAGCCTTCGTCCGGTGCGGCGTGCGGGGAACTACGCTGCGTCGTGGGAACAGAGCGGTAGAAGCAACGGCCCTAGCGGGAGCAGGTGCATTGACGGACTGCTTCGCAGAGTTCAGCTACTTCAATGGCGTTGGAGGCGCAATCACGGAGGGTACTGGATCGCTCCTGATGAACATCATCGCCAACGCATTTACGGACACCACGCCGGCGCGCGATGGGTCAACTTTTCAAGCTCAGGGCAGCCGTGTCTACACCAAAGAATTCGGAAAGTGGCAGTCGCCCACGCTGTCATTCACTATGACTATCGCCGACGACACCGCGATTTCCTGGACACCGCCAAGGGCACACCAGCATGTATTTGTATCGCTCGCTTCGAACAGCCAGTACGGGCAGGCGTGGGTGCGTCAGACACCGACGCCGAATGCCGTAAAGGTCTCCGGCGGAGCCGCCTTCGCTACCCTTGCATCCGCCCTTAGCGGTACGACCGGAACCGATGGCAACGTAACGCTGGGAGCTTCTGGCGGACTTATGTATCTGGAAAATCGTAGCGGAAATTCCCAGTCATTCACTGTCACGCAGCTGGGCTAATCGGCCTTTCAAACTATCGGAGCCGATATTGAACATCCAAGATTTTGACGCTTTTGCCGCAAAGTTCGCAGGTGTGCTGGGGGCTGCGGTCTCTATGCGATACCTACAAGGTTCATGGATGGCGCGGATAAGTATGGCCGCCAGTGGTTCGCTGGGGGCCTATTACGCGTCACCCTATTTGTCTGGGCTGCTAGGAATTCCAGAGGGGCTGATGGGCTTCCTGGTCGGAATGTTCGGCATGGCCATCGTCTCGCGCGCTTGGGAAGCAGTTCAGGCTGTGCCTATCCCTGCACTCTGGCAGGCCGTCATCGACCGCGTGCGCGGCAAAGGGGCGTGACATGGACAGCACCATTTACCTCACGCTGTGGGCCGTATTGGCTTTCGTGAGCTGGCTCATCGTCGCCGGCGGCGCGGTGCTGGCCGTGTTCTCGCGCGCCATCAAGGACACCACCTTCGAGCGTATCGGCCTGGCTGCCGTCTGCTTGACGGCTACCGGCGCGGCGTGTCGGGTATTCGTGGCGGGCTGGGCAAGCGCGGGCGATGCAGCGCTGGCAGCTTCAGCTGCTTTCTACGTGGCCGCAGTTACGGCCAAGCACGTCAGGACACCGAAGCCATGAACCTATCCGAGATCATCAAGACAGGTATCGAGCCCGCGCTGGCGCTGTTGCCAGCCAAGATGGACACGCCAGCGGCGCGCGTGATGCTGCTGGCGATCGGCCTCCAGGAAAGCCGGTTCATCCACCGGCGCCAGATCAACGGCCCGGCTCGCGGTTTCTGGCAATTCGAGCGCGGCGGCGGCGTGGTCGGCGTGCTCACCCACTCTGCGAGCGCAGCGTTGGCGCGCCAGGTTTGCGAAGCGCGCGGCGTGACGCCGACGGCCCCTGCGGTATATGCCCAGCTCGAAAGCGATGACGTACTGGCGGCGGCATTTGCGCGGTTGCTGCTTTGGACCGATCCGGGTCGTCTGCCAGCCGTGGGAGACTCGAAAGGCGGGTGGGATCTGTACGCCCGCACTTGGCGCCCTGGCAAGCCACACCAGCAGACCTGGTCGGACCTGCACGCCCAGGCCGTGGCTGAGGTGGCTCCATGAGCGCGCTGTCCAGCGTGGTCAGCCTGGCGGGATGGAAGGGGTATGCCGCGGCGGCGTTGGCTGGGGTGATTGTGGTGGCAGGTGCGGCTGCTTCTGTCCTTGGGTATGGCACGTCTCAGCGCGAGGCGGGCCGCGTGGAATGCCAGGAAGCGCACCGTGTCGCCGGCCTCGAAGAATTCAAGAGCGAAGCCGAACGCCTGACGGGTCTGTCGCAGAGCCTAGCCGACACTGCCGACAAGCTTGCGAATGCCGAACCACAAGTCATCGAGAGGTATACCCGTGTCGAAGTTCAAAGCCCTTTGCCTGCTGACTGTATGCGCGACCCTGGCCGGGTGCGCTCAACCAACGACGGGATCGACGCGGCCAACGCTGCCCGTCAATCTAAGCGCGCCGTGTCCTCCAGTCCCTCACGTTGATTCTGCATCCTGGGACGTTCTGGCCCGCGCCCACCTCGAGCTCGCATTTCAATACGCGGAATGCGCCGCTCGGCATGAGGCACTGGTGAGTGCGTGGAAGAAGCCGTAATGCCGGTGGGGCTCGCAATCGAGTTTCCGGCTAAAGTGCTGCGCACGCGCCTTAACCCCATATTTCGATCATCAAGTTTTGGTCAATTCCGCATAGGAGCCTCTGGGCATCCCGGAATCTGAATTTCAGATAAGATTTCGGCTGTTTTCCGCAGCGGACGGGCCGGCGGAATGATCAGAATATGAGCCGCAGATAGATGAGAAGTCCTTTTCCTGACTTGGGTCAGGCAGCCGTGGACGTAGTGCTACGGCATTTGCCAGGCCGCGTAAGCACAGACCCGGAGAGTTCGGCCAGGAATATTGTGGGCAACCGAGTGGTGACACTGCACGGTGGTTTCGAGTTCCATATCCAGCCGCATTGGAAAGGTGCGGAGGCGCTTACCCGGACCCAACAACGATCGCTGCATATGCATTGCTTCATCGGCGACTTGCTTGCCGCCGAGTGGCCAAAAATCAATCCAGAGTATTTGGCCGCAGCGATGTCGCTGATTGAGGACTGGTGCGACAGATACCAATACCCGCGGGATGCCTCCACGATGGCATTCCATGACGAAACCACTGCGCGACGCTTGGGGTATTGGCTCAGGTTGTACATCGCACTCCGAGGTGAAAACGACAGCGCGGCGGGCAAATTGTGGGGAAAAATAGACGCGCTGTTTTCGGTGCTATGTCAGGATGATTTTTACGCCGGTCGGAACAACCACGGCATGTTCCAGGACTTGGCCATCCTGTATTTCTGTTGCTGCACCCCGGACGCGACGGATATGCAGCGCAAAGCGCTCGGTAGGCTGCTGGACTATTTTTCAGCCGCTGTGTCAGCGGACGGTGTGCATAAAGAACACTCCCCCGCGTATCACTATCTGATCGCCGACAACATGACGCGGCACGTATCTCTAGTCAAGCGCCTAGATCCGAAATCGGCAGAAGATCTTGCTGCGCTCGCGACGAGCATGGGCCGTTATGGAACTAGCATCGTTACGCCGGATGGAAAGTATCCTCCGATCGGCGATACTCAACCGAAAGCGATTCCTAACGATTATTTTCAGGCTTTCGGGATGGAGCAAAGGTTGCCCGAACGCTCCGCGATCTTTCCAGACGGCGGCTACGCGGTCCTGCGCGATGATCCTACTAAACTTGAGCGGCAGACGTACGTAGTTCTTTGCGCAAGTCATCACGGGGACTATCACAAACACCAGGATGATCTGTCGGTGCTGCTTTACGCCGATGGTTGGATAATTTGCGAGAGCGGCCCCTACGGATACGATTACGCGCACCCGATGTCCAAGCATGGATACTCATCGTCGGCGCACAGCACGCTCGAAATAGACGAGCTGGCGCCGAGCATGGAGCCGGGCCTGGTCGGTATAGTTGGTTCGAGCGAAAGTGAAGATGCCACGACCGTTGATGCGATGAACCGGCGATATCCTGGGTTGGAACATCGGCGGTCAGTCACGCTCAACCGTGCGCAGCGACAACTGCAAATCGTGGACACCATTCATGCGGACCAACCACGCACAATGAACCTGTTGTGGCAGTTAGCGCCTGGGATAGAGCCAATTCGAGAGGGCCGAAATATTCAACTGTTGCGCGGCGGGTCCGAGGTGGCCAGGATGGTCGTAGAGTCGGATATCCCCATAGCGTTCGCACTAGGTCATGGGAATGCCGCTCCTGTCGGGTATGCAGCCCCTGCCGGTCATGTATTCCCCCAAATGGGCATGGCCGAAGACACGAGTGTCTTACGCGCGCGCTCGCCACGAGTCGCCAGCTGGAACTGTAGAACGATCATTTCACTGACTTGAGATTAGGGCTTCCACCTTTGCTCTATTACGGCAGCCAGAAGAAGTCCTAATGCGGCAGAACCAATTCCTAAGCCTTCTCCGCTCGCTTAGCTAGCCAAAACCAATGACTGAACTTGCCGCTCTTGGCTCTCTGCTTGCGGAAGAAAATGCACACCCGACCAACGTGGCCAGCATCGATCTCCACGGGGTACTCGCGGTCCTCGGCGGTCGCGGCAGGCGGCAAGGTCTTCATTGCCTCGCCCACGTAGGGGCCGCCCACTTGCTCTAGGATTCCGTTGTCGGTCATGGTGAAGTTCACTGGTTGGATATCCAGTTTAATTCACTGAAATCGGGGTCACTTCATCGGCGTGGCGACGAGCTTTTCGGAGGGGAACGGGACGAGGAAGTCCCGAGTTGCGTCCGCCGGCGCGGTCAGCCAGTCGCCGTATGCGCCTTCCGGCAGGATGACGACCATCCGCTTTTCCTTGCCCGCCTGGTGGTAGTCGCGGAAGAGGGGATCATCGTCCGCGTTGATGGTCAGCATGGTGTAGCTCTCTTGGAGCTGGCCAGCGGCGTCGCGCCAGCGATCCCATAAGCCCGCGATGCCAAGCGGTGCGCCGTCGGACCGCGTGAAACGCGTAGCCACTGCGGAGCCAGATCGCCAGTCGGGTTCGAAGATGGCGTCGGCCGGGATGATGCAGTGCTGCGCCCGGCGCCAAGCGTTGCCGAAGGTGAAGGATTTGGGCGCGGTCTCGCTGCGTGCGTTGAACGTCGACAGCTTGCCCGCCTTGTCCAGGCCGTCTGCCTTCGTCATCGCGCTGATCAGGCCCCAGCGGCCCACCACCGCCTCACGTTCCGGCACTGCCTCGTCGCCCGCGTCATGCTCCACCGGCCGGCGCACAAAGACGCCCTGATAGCGCGGCCACATGTCGTACTTGCCGAGCACGCCCGGCCTGGTCACGCCGAATTTCTTAAGCAGCAGCTCGGCGTCCTTTAGCGTTTGGTAGTGGCTGCACATGCTGGTCAAGACCTCAGTGCATGCACGTCGTCGAGGTGCTTTTGTCCTTCGGATTTCGACTTCGTGATGATCAGATGATTTTTGCAGATCACTGGTAGCCTTAGCCCATCGACGATGAACCACTCTAGACGGTCCAGAGAATCTTCGAAGACCAATCCGTTCAGCTGACTCACGATGTCCACGTCGACCGGCGGCCCGATTCTGGCGATGTTCTTAGGGCCATGGAGTTCTTGACAGCAAAGTGCCGCAGCATCCCATGCTATGCCACTGAACGTGAGAGATTCTTCGAGGGCGTTCATGTCGGTTCGGGACTCAGACACCCAAATGTCCAAGTCCTTCGTCGGTCGATGCGCCCCATGAAGGTTGACTGCCCACCCTCCGACCACAAGGAACTTGAGGTTCCTTAGGGCCATCTCTCGAAGAATCTCGAATTGTGAGTCATTTAGCTGATTCATCCCGAGAGCTTAGATTAGCTTGGCGGGACGTGCCAGTGGGAGCAGGTCCAGCAGCCGCCGGCCTTGTGGGATTCGGGGATGAAGTAGGACATATCCTGGACAAATATACAGCTATCTGTGCAGGGATTCCGGCTTGATCTGTGTATAGCGGCGCAACTGGTTCCAGCTACGGTGCCCGGTGAAGATGGCGACTTCCTGGATTCCATAACCCATCTCGAATAGGCGGCTGGTGCCTTCGTGGCGTAGGTCGTGGAATCTCAGGTCTTTGATGCCCAGGTGGGTGCAGGCCCGTGGGAAGGTGGAGGATATGGTCGCCGCAATGTAGGGGAAGATTCGGCCTTTATGCGGTTTCGGCTGGCGTTGGATGATTTCCCAGGCAGCCGGTAGCAACGGGACAACCTGGTGGTTGCCGGCCTTGCGTTTGGGGTCTTTGCGGTCGCGGATGATCACCGTCTTCTTCTTGGTGTCCACGTCTTCCCACGTGATGGAGAAGATTTCCCCGGCTCGCATAGCCGTAGCAATGGCGAAATCCACGATGTCCGCCATGGGCAGCTGATAGCGCCCCGAGGTATTGAAGTGCGCCTTCAGCGCTGTCAATTCGTCGGTGGTGGGGCGCCTGGTGCGCTCGCGGGGCGTGGTCACAACCCCAAGCATCTTGAATGCCTCTCTGGCATCCCGGATCGGGTCGCCCAGGAATGAGAGGTCCCAAAGGCTACGTGCTACGCGTAGCACTGTGTTCAGGTAGGACAGCTCCATGGACCAGGTCGGAGGCGCAACTCCCCGCTTCTTGGTGTATTCGATTATTCTTGCGCCAGTGAGCCCCGACAGGGTGACGGCCCCTAGTTCAGCCCGTAGCACCTTGAACGACTCTTTCTTGGCCGTCCCCATCCGGTGAACCTCGCGCTCGTAGCGGTCCAGCAGGTCGCCCACGGTCGTGACGCCCAGAGGTTTGGTATCCTTGAAGTCTCCCCGCTCGATCTCCGCCTCTATGGCGGTGGCCCATCTGGTGGCCAGCGCCTTGGTGGTGAACGTCTTGGTCTGGGTCGGGTGACCCTTCTTCCGGACTTGAGCACGCCACTTACCGTTTATCTGAATTATCGAAGCCATTCCGTAGCGATCTCGTAGCACTGAGGGCAGGAATCGGAGTGTAAAACAGGTGATTGGCGGGAAGCAATGGGAACGACAATTCTACGTATGTCCTTGAATTTTAAGGTAAGTGCTTGATTTCTAACGACTGGCGGCTATGCGTCGCCCCGATGATTGACGTGACCGACCGCCATTGCCGTTTCTTCCACCGGCTGTTGGCCCCCCGCGCGCGCTTGTATACGGAAATGATCACCACGGGCGCGCTGCAGCACGGCAACATCCCGCGCCACCTGGACTTTGACGAAGCCGAGCATCCCGTTGCGTTGCAGCTGGGCGGCAGCGAGCCCGATGCACTGGCCCAATCGGCCAAGCTGGGCCGTCAATGGGGGTACGACGAGATCAATCTCAATTGCGGCTGTCCATCGGAGCGCGTGCAGAAAGGCGCTTTTGGGGCTTGCCTGATGGCGGAACCCGACCTGGTCGCCGATTGCATCAAAGCCATGCAGGACGCGGTCGACATTCCTGTCACCGTTAAACACCGCCTGGGTCTGGATTACGAAAATTCCTACGACTTTGTCCGAGATTTCGTCGGCAAGATTTACGACACCGGCTGTCGCGTTTTCATCGCACACGCCCGCAATGCCGTGTTGAAGGGCCTGACGCCCAAGGACAACCGCGAAATCCCGCCTCTGCGCTACGACGTCGTCAAGCAGCTGAAGCAGGATTTTCCCGATTGCACCTTCGTGTTGAATGGTGGCTTGGCGGATGCGGACCAGTCGGTGCAGGCGGCGGGCGAATTCGATGGCGTGATGCTGGGCCGCGCGGCCTGGCACACGCCGCGCGTGCTGTCCGAGGTGTCGCTGCGCTTGTGGCCGTCGGTACGCTTGCCCAGTGACGCGCAAGTCGTCGACGCCATGACGGAATACGCCGCCCGCCAGGTGGCCCAGGGCGTGCCATTGCGGGTGATGACCCGGCCGATGCTGGGCTTGGTGAACGGCCAGTCCGGCGCGCGTCGCTGGCGCCGGATGCTGTCGGACCCGGCCCTGCTTTCGGCTAACAACCCGGAACTGATCTACGACGCATGGCGCAGCCAGCGGCAGGCGCCTGGCGTGCGCGGCGCCGCATTGGAAGCGGCGCCGGCAGGGGTGTAGCGTGGCGTCGGGGTGGCGGCTAGCGCTGCCTGAACCCCGGCCTGACCGAACTAATCAGAACAATCAGGACTTTGCCGGTTCGGCAGTTTCAGCCGGCCAGTCGCGGATATAGGCCTTCAGCATGTTGTTTTCGAACTGCTGCGCCGCGACGATCGCCTGCGCCATGTCATAGAACGAAATCACGCCCATCAGGGTCGGGCCGTCCATGACCGGGATGTACCGCGCATGCTTTTCCAGCATCAGGCGCTGGACTTCATCGGCGCTGGTATTGGGCGAAACGCTGACCGGCGCGTCGTCCATGATCGACCGAATCGTGGTTTCGCCGGCCCCGCCGTGCGCGTGCATGTGGCGGATGATCTCGCGGAACGTGAGCATGCCGGTCAGGGTGCCGAATTCCATGATGACAAGCGAGCCAATATCCTGCTCGCTCATGGTTTGCACAGCCTGGGACACAGGCATGTCGGGCGACGCCGTATAGAGCGTATCGCCCTTGACGCGCAAAATCTCACTGACCTTCAACATCGGTTCCTCCCGGGCGGACTACGCCCTGATGCTTTGCTATTTCTTGTTCGCTTCCAATTGCAGTAAGGGAGCGATTCCATTTTCGGTATTCTGCGCTTCTCCGCACAGTTCTTCCAGCGTGGGTGTATTTTGCTGTGAAATAACGGCCGAAGCGACTCGCAGAATTTCCGGGTCGTTACGGACCCTGGGCTGGCTGCGGTCCAGCAGGAAATTATCGACCACGGGCGCCATCGACGTTTCGCGGGCATCGCAGGTCAATACCCAGTGGTCGTCGGGGCTGCGGGTGGCCAGGCCCATTGCGCTCAGCGTTTCCAGCACCTCGTTCAGTTCGTCCTGATGCAGCCGCAACTGGGACGCCAGCACATTGGCGGGCAGGCCGGGCGGGTTGGCGGATTGCACACGGCGCAACGCGCGCAGCGCATCCAGGGCGTCGACGAATTGCGCGCCCGGGTAGCGGTTGATTTCCCAGCGGCCCAGCCGGATCAGCGGGGCGCTTGAGGCCAGGGTGGCGCCCAGCAAGACGGCCAGCCACGACAGGTAAATCCACAACAGGAAGATGGGCAGCGTCGCGAACGCGCCGTAAATGACCGTGTAGGTGGGGAACCGCGTCAGGTAGTAGGCAAAACCCGACTTCATGATTTCCAGCGCAACCGCCGTCACCCCGCCGCCCACCAACGCGTCCCGCCACAGCACGTCGCGGTTCGGCACGACGACAAATAGCGCCGCGAAGCCCAGCCCGGTCAGGACAAGCGGGATAAAAGAAACGATGACGCTGACGACTTCCGGCACGTCCCGGACCAGCCCCAGCGATTCGCGCGCCACGAACGAGGTCGCCCACAGGCTGGCACCTGCCAGCACGGGGCCCAGCGTGATGATGGCCCAATACACCAGCGCCCGCTGCGGCAAGGGCCGCTGGCGGGACACATGCCAGATGTCGTTAAAAGCCTGGTCGATCGTCATGATCAACAGCAGGGAAGTCACCAGCAGGAATGCGCCGCCGATCGCCGTCAGGCGGGACGCCTGGCGTGCGAACTGGTTCAGGTATTCCATGATGTTGTCCGAGACGGACGGGGGCATCAAGCTGTTGGTCAGGAAGTCTTCCAGGGCGACACGGAACTCCTGGAACACCGGAAAGGCGGTGAACAGGGAAAGCACCACTGCCAGCATGGGCACGATGGCCAGCACCGTCGTGAAGGTGAGGCTGGAGGCAACCTGCAGCAGCTTTTCTTCGCCGGCGCGTTGCAACGTGAACCGGATGACGCGTCCGGCCCTTGCTACCCATGAAGAGCGCGCGGTCGAGGGTTCGGGGGCCACCGGCGTAGCGGCGCCGGGCTCGGCGGGGCGATTCATCAGGCGATAATAGCAGCATGAATCCCGAACTCAACCCCCGTCTACGCCGGCTGGCCTCGGCGTCATTGTTCGCTTTGATCGTCTTGTGCATTACCTGGGAAACGGTGGTGGCGCCGCTGCGGCCGGGCGGGTCCTGGATGCTGCTGAAGGCGTTGCCGCTGGCCTTTCCGTTGCGCGGCATTTTGCGCGGCAACCTCTATACCTATCAGTGGGCGTCCATGTTGTCGCTGCTATATCTGATGGAAGGCGTGGTGCGGGCGATGTCGGATCCGGCGCCGCTTTCCGTCCTGATGGCCTGGGGCGAAATCGTTCTTTCGGCTATCTTTTTCCTTAGCGCCATTTTCTATGTGCGGCCCGCCAAGCGCGCCGCCAGGAGCCAACGCGCATGAATGCCAGATCTCTTTCCGAACTTCAAGCGGTCAACAGCTTTGCCGCGTTGCCCGCTGCTTTCTACACCCGGCTGGCGCCGCAAGGCCTGAATAATCCGCGCCTGTTGCACGCCAATGCGGACGCTGCGGCGTTGATCGGCCTGGACCCGGCCGCGTTGGATACGCCGGAATTCCTCGAAGTGTTTTCCGGCCGCGCACCCTTGCCGGGCGGCGACACCTTGGCGGCGGTCTACAGCGGCCATCAGTTTGGCGTGTGGGCCGGCCAACTGGGCGATGGCCGTGCCCATTTGCTGGGCGAAGTCCAAGGGCCGGATGGCGGCTGGGAATTGCAGTTGAAAGGCGCCGGGATGACGCCGTACTCGCGCATGGGCGACGGCCGCGCCGTGTTGCGATCCTCGGTACGCGAATACCTGGCCAGCGAAGCCATGCACGGCTTGGGCATCCCCACCACGCGGGCCCTGGCGTTGGTGACATCTGACGACCCGGTCATGCGGGAAACCGTCGAGACGGCCGCGATCGTGACCCGGATGTCCCCCAGCTTCGTGCGATTCGGTTCGTTTGAACATTGGTCGTCACGCCGCCAGCCCGAACTGCTCAAGACGCTGGCCGATTATGTGATCGACCGCTTTTACCCAGAATGCCGCGAAGCGCCGGCCGATCCGGCCCAGGCCCGGATTGCCCCGTATCTGAATCTGCTGCGTGCCGTCACGCACCGCACCGCGCGGCTGATGGCGGATTGGCAGGCCGTGGGCTTTTGCCATGGCGTGATGAACACCGACAACATGTCCATTCTGGGTTTGACCCTGGATTACGGCCCCTATGGGTTCATGGACGGTTTCCGGCTGGGGCACGTCTGCAACCATTCCGACTCGGAAGGGCGTTATTCGTGGAATCGTCAGCCGTCGGTGGCCCTGTGGAACCTGTATCGCTTGGGCGGAAGCCTGCACGCGCTGGTGCAAGACGTCGAGCCGCTACGGGCGGTGCTGGACGAATTCGAGGCGGTGTTCACGCGCGCTTTCCACGACCGCATGGGCGCCAAACTGGGGCTGGCCGCTTGGCAGCCGGCCGATGAGCCGCTGCTGGACGACCTGCTTAAACTGATGGACGCGAATCAAGCGGACTTCACTTTGTCGTGGCGCCGATTGGCGGATGCGGTGCTGGGACAGCGCAGCGGGTTCGAAGACCTGTTCATCGACCGTCCCGCTGCCGGCGCATGGCTGGACCGTCTGTTGGCGCGCCACGCACAAGAGGGCCGCCCCGCGCAAGAAGTGGCCGACGGCATGAACCGCGCGAACCCGCTATATGTTTTGCGAAATCATCTGGCTGAAGAGGCGATCCGGGCTGCCAAGACGGGCGACGCCAGCGAAATCGACACATTGATGAGGCTGCTGCGCGACCCGTACACGGCGCAGGCCGGGTACGAACGCTACGCCGGGTTGCCCCCGGATTGGGCCGGAAGTTTGGAAGTCAGCTGCTCGTCTTGACGCGCGGATTATCCCGAATCGCGCAAAGGTGGGCGGTGGCGGGGGCGTTTTCCTGCGATTTACGCGAAAAAGCGATGATAGAGAGCGAAATATCACGCTTTTTTTCTCTGCAATCATTCGTTTCCATTGTAAATCTCGTAAGATTGTCGCCTGCGGGACGCTCAGGATCGCATACCGCATCCATGGGGCATTTGTCGACAATTTTCAATATAAAGCACTCTGAATATGCCTGGCGCAGATGGTTTGCTATGTATCGGTCTGCTCGAGGATGACGCTGACTTCCGCGAGGAATTGGCGTTAGGCTTGGGCGGCTATGGTTTTCGGGTAGCGTTTGCTTGTGACAATGCTGCGGCGTTCTATCGCCGATTGCAGGAACAGCCGTGCGACATTGTCATCCTGGACGCGCATCTTCCTGGCGAGGACGGCTTTTCGGTTGCGACCCGTCTACGAGCCTTGAGCCCCGTGGGCATTGTCATGCTGACCGGCCGCAGCGCGCTTGAAGACCGCGTGCGCGGGCTGGAAGGCGGCGCCGACGTCTACATGACCAAGCCCGTCGACCTGCTGGAACTCAGTTCCGTGATTCGCAGCCTGGCGCGCCGGATGCGGCTGGCCAAGGCCCCGCGTCCCGCCGATGCTGAAACCCGCGCCTCGGCCGACAGCACCTGGTCCTTGCAAGACGGGGGCTGGATCCTGGTGGCCCCGGACGGCGCCTCGTTGCACCTTAGCGCCCAAGAACGGACGTTTTTGATGGCGCTGATGGACGCGGCAGGTAATGCCGTCAGCCGTCAGGTGCTGGCAGAACTGTTTTTGCCTGAAAGCCCGGGCGGTTTCGAATTGCGCCGTATTGACGTATTGGTCAGCCGCCTGCGCGCCAAGGCGCAAAGCGCGGGCCTGAAGTTGCCGGTGTTGTCGGTGCGCGGTCAGGGTTACGTTTTCGCCGCCTGATCCGCGCCCGGTTCTCCGGGGGCATTGACGGGCAGGGTGATTACAAAGCGCGTCCCCACGCCCACCTTGCTGTGCAGGGTCAACGAGCCCCCCTGGTTCTGACAAATACGCCGGGCCAGATATAGCCCGATGCCCATGCCTTGCGTTTCCCGATGCGCGGAACGCCGAAAATGCGGTTCGAACACGCGCGGCTGGTCCTGATCTTCGATGCCCGGCCCGCGATCCACCACCGCCAGCCACGCCATCGGCGCATCCCCTTCACGTATCTGACCCACTTCAATCCGGACCGGCTCGTTGGCCGGTGAATACTTGATCGCATTGTGAATCAGGTTGCGCACGACCACGCTGGTCAGCGGGCGGTCGCAGAACACCGGCAAGCGGTCGTCGGCGTCCAGCAGCAGCGCGTGCGCGGTGTCCGGCCGCATCGCCGTCACCACATCGCGTGCCAACTCCGCCAGATCCGTGTGCTCGCCCCTGGGCGTCCAGGCCTGATCGCCCAGGCGGTCCTGGTTCAGCAGCTGGTCCATCAATTCCGTCATCCGCGAAACGGACCGATGAATACGAGCCAGGCGCGTGTCGACCGCCTCACCGCCGTCGGACAGGATCATGTCCAGCGATTGCGCGGCCGCGCTGATGGTGGCCAACGGCGCGCGCAGCTCGTGCGAAATCAACGCGTTCATCTGGCGTTGCGTGTCCAGCGCGCCGGCCAGTTCCGCCACGCGCAGTTCGCCCTGGGCAACATGTTCGGCATCCGCGTGGTCCTGACCCGCCCGGCGGTCGCCGGCGCTTCCATGACGTTGGCCGATCAGCGCCAAGCCGAGCAGGGCGCCGGTCACCAGCAACAGCCGCGCCACTTCAATCAGCGAACCGGACGTGTCTGCGCCGTTCGATAGCCAGGCCTCGCCGCCCAGCATCCACGCAGTCGTGGCATGAATACACGCCAAGGTCAGCGCCAGCGGGCGGCCGATTTTTTGCGTTGCGGTCTGGACGGCGAACCAGACGGCCAGGCCCGCGCTGATGCCGGCTCCCAGTCCCGCGATCAGGGTTGGAATCAGCCCATCTTCGGTCTCGTAGACGAATATCAGCGCCAATGCGGCCACGCCGGCCAGCGCCATGCTCAAGGCACGGCATGCGGACGCGATGGTGGCGGACCGGGCCACGCCGGCACCCGCCACCAGCGGCGCCGTCACGGCCAGCAACGCGGCATAAGAGCCGGCTTGCAGGGCGCCTGGCGGCAGCAATGTGGGCAAGGTGCGAAACACGCCTTCCAGTGTCACGAAGGCCAGGCCGGCGCCGTAAATCGACGCGCGGGCGCACGCCCACACCAGCGCGCACGTCAGGCCGCACGCAATGGCGACGCCCGCCGTCAGGCCAAGCTGTAGTCCTGCAATTGGGGGAGAGACACCGTAGGCCCGCGCGACCGCCGGCAAGAAGAATGCACACACCAGCAATAGCCCCAGTGGCGACAACAGGGCTTGCGATCCTGTCGCGGCGCGGCGTTCGCCTCGTGCGCCGAAAAGGCCGTGGATGCGAAGAAACAATCCTTCCTTCAACTAGTAACCCATTGGTGATCCGGCGCCAGCTCGCGCGTATGGGCGAAGTTTACGACAGCCCCACGTATCGCGCGGACGCCCAGGTCTTCCAGAATGAGCTGGGTGGCGGAATCGGGAACGTCTTCGGCGTATACGGCCATGTCCAGCGTTGCCGCCGTGGCCATGACCGTGGCGGCCAGGTGCTGGCTGCCCGGGCTATGGCGCAAACCCGTAATGAAGCTGCCGCACAATTTCAAATAGGAAACCGGAAATTCGTGCAGCCGTTCCATCGCGCCGAATTGCTGCGACAGCCTGGACAGGCCGACGCGGGCGCCCGCCGCGGTCACGATGCGGCACAGCTGACGCAGGTCACCGGCTTGTTCGATCAAACCATCGGCGTCCACTTCGATGAACAGCCGTCCGGTCAACGCCGGGCGATCCGCCAACATGCGTTCAAGCCGCGACAGGAAAGAAGTCTGGGTCAAAGAGGCCAGGGATACCGGCACCGTCAGCGCGGCAGAACGGGTGAACAGCCAGTCCAGCCCCAGCCGGATCGCCTGGATGTCACACTCCGCCGACAGGCCAAGCCGCACCGCCGGTGGCATGAAGATCGAGGCGGGGACCGGGTCGCCGTCTGTGGTGTCATGCAGCGTCAGGCTGGCCTCGTGATGCAGTAATTCGCCCGTCACGGCGTAGAGCGGCAGCACCGACAACGAAAAGCGGTGTTGCTCCAGTGCGGTGACCAGGGCATCGTGCCAGCTGTACTCGCCGATGCGCGTGCTGTCGGCGGCTTGGCTGGCTGGGGTGATCTGGTCGTCGTCGGCGCTTTCCGCGCACATCAGCGCGTGATCCAGCCGGGCCAGCGTATCGCTCATGTTGTCGCCGGGCGCGAAAGCGGCCATCGCCAGCGCCCACCGGCACCATCCATATTTGTCCATGGGCACGCGCAGCGCGCGCAGTTCATGGCGTACGCGTTCGGCCAGGACGCTTGCCTGCGGCGCCGAGGTGCACGGCAGCAACAACGCAAAATCCGACCCGCTGATCCGGGCCAGCTGCGCCGAGGGCCCGCCAAATTCCGCCACCAGTTTGCGCAAACGGTCGGACGAGGACCGCAGCCATTGATCGGTGAACGCCCGCGACAGATGGCGGTTGATCTGGGCCAGGTCTCGCTGGCGGAACATCAGGATGTGGCCGCCCGCATCGGTGGACTTGTCCGCCAGCGCCGCGCGGAAAAGGTCGATGAAGTGCTTGCGGTTGGACAGGCGGGTGATGGGGTCGCGGTAAATCTCGCTTTGCAGCGACTCGATCTTTGCGTTCTGCTCCTCGACGGTCGCGGCCACCCGACGCTGGGCGTCGACGAACGCCTGATCCACCCCGGCCAGCTCGCAAGACCCGACGGGCGGCGCGCTGCTGCCCGGCGCCAACGCACGCACGCGATCACAGATGTCGCGCGAGGTGCGCGTCTCGATCCAGCGCACCAGATTGAAGGCAAACAGCGACCAGAACACGCCGGCTGCCAGCACCAGTCCCAGAACGCGCACCCCGCCTTGCCAGAGCGTGTCGCGAGCCAAGCGCCCATCCGCCTGCACGGTGACGGTGCCGCGCGCGCCGCCATCCATTGACACGTAGGGGCGCGACACGGCGGGGGCCTGCACGTTCAGCCAGGCCGTACGCCAGTCGCTGTCCCGCCCGGCCGTTGCGGCCTTGTGCCGTTCCAGCACCGTGGCGCCGCCTTCATCGGCGATACGCACCATGGAATACAGGCCCTGTCCGAACAGGTCATCCGCCAACGCCGCCCGCTCATCGGGGCGGGACGAGGCGTGCGCCAACGCCCACGACAAGGCGCTTGCGCCGCCTTCGCTCTGTTGGGCAAGTTGCGTATTCAGATAGCGATGGGCAGCGACCATCCCCAGCGCCTGTGCGCCGAGCAGGATGAAGCCGACCAGCAGAGCAGTGCAGAAAAGTAATCGGCGTAATGTCGACATGTCGGTCAATTCCCTTCGCGGGCAGCAAGCAAGCCAAGATTACTGGGCCGCCCGGGTAAAGGGGGCGCCGGGCAAAGAACGTGCCCAACGCGAAAAAAGCTGGATAAGAAACGTGACACACGTTACTAATACCTCAGCAGCGCCGCTTACACTGTAATTCGGCATGTCACAGAACGTACAGAATATTACGAAATTAGGCGCCACGTCAGACAAGCTGTGCAATTATTTCGATCGTGATAATCGTCCCATTGAGAACTATTGAGACACCACGTATTAATTTTTGGGCTTTGCCTGTCGTAGTAAGGGTAGGGCATGGGTCTGCGGACCGGCCGGCTAACGCTATCCAAGGACCGACATGACCACCCTCGAGCATCCTAAGAACCTTCGAAATACAAGGAAAAGAGGCGCGTTGCCTTCGAAGTGTGGCGTTTTTTTGCGAAAATAATGCATAATTTAAAAAATGTTACAGCCCTTGGGTTTCCTTCTGGACCGCAACGCCAAGGGTTTCCAGATAGGGGGCTCCGTGCGTGAGAGTTACCTGCTCGCACTGTGTCTGACGCTCGCAGGCGCTTTGGCGGCGATTAGTCTGTTTTTTGTCCGCAGGGAACGCGCCCTGCGTCGTCGCTTGATGCGCGATGAGTTGACCGGCGTTTTGAGTCAGCAGGAATTGCATCGTCGTGCCCGTGCCTGGCTGACGCAAAAAGAGGGGCCCGCGCGCCGAGGCGCTTTTTTTCTGGTCAGCTTTGAACAATACGCCGAGATCAGCGCCATGCTGCGCGCCGGCGAAGACCAGGCATTGCTGGTGCTGGTTGCCGATCGCCTAAGCCTGATCACCCGGACGCTGGGCGGCATGGTGGCCCGAAGCGGTACGGATTCATTCACTATTTGCGTGCCCGAAGTGGACGAAGTGGGCGCCGCCCAGGTATCGGCCAAGCTGCTGGAAGACCTTAGCGAACCCTACGCGCTTGGCGGGCGCACCTTGATTGCGGTATTCAGGGTGGGGGCGGCGCTTTATCCCGAGCATGGCCGCACGGTCGAAGAGCTGCAACGCTGCGTGCAGGTGGCCATGGTGCCGCTCAAAGAGCGCGGTGGACCGGGATGGAATCTCTTTGACTTCCGTCTGCTGGCGCGGCATCGCGATGAGCAGGGCCTGGAAAATGATCTGCGCCTGGCCCTGACCACGCCGGCCATGGAGCAGTTCGAATTGTTCTACCAGCCCGTTTGCGATAGCGGCTCCGGCGTCGTGCAGGGCTGCGAGGCCTTGCTGCGCTGGCATCACCCCACGCTGGGCAGCGTGTCGCCCGCCGTTACCATCGAGCTGGCCGAGCGCAGCGGCCTGATCGTGCCGTTGGGCGCCTGGATCCTGGAGCGTGCATGCTCGCAGGCCGCCCTGTGGCCCCCGGCGTGGCGCGTGCATGTGAATCTGTCCGTCAAGCAAATGAATGAAGACGGCCTGGTGCAGCTGATTGCCGACGTGCTGAAGGCCACGCAGCTGTCGCCTCGCAAACTGGTATTGGAAATTACCGAGTCGATTTTCATCCTGCACTACGAGCGCCACGTGAAGATGTTGAACACGCTGCGCGCGCAGGGCATCGGCATTGCGCTGGACGATTTTGGCTGCGGCTATTCCAGCCTGAACCACCTGCGTCATCTGCCCATCGACTGGGTCAAGATCGACCGCAGCTTCATTTCCGCGCTGGAGTCCGATGCCGGCAGCCGCGAAGTGGTATCCGCTCTTTTCGGTTTGTGCCAGGCGATGCGTCTGCCTGTTGTGGCCGAAGGCGTTGAAACCGAAGGGCAGCGTGAAATTCTGAAGTCGCTGGGTTGTCGGGTGATGCAGGGCTTCCTGTTGGGCCGGCCGGCTCCCGCCTCGGAAATCCAGGCTTTGGCTTCGGCGGTGTCATAATCGGGGTTGCTTGCAAATCCGACCTGTTGACTCCCTATGCCCGGCAATACCCTAGGTACCCTTTTTACCGTCACGAATTTCGGCGAATCCCACGGGCCGGCCATCGGTTGCGTCGTGGATGGCTGTCCCCCGGGGCTAAGCCTGGACGCCGCCGATATCCAGCTTGAACTGGATCGCCGCCGCCCTGGCACGTCGCGTCACGTTACGCAGCGCCAGGAAGCCGACCAGGTCGAAATCCTGTCGGGCGTCTACGAAGGCGTCACCACCGGGACCCCCATCGGTCTGCTGATCCGCAACACGGACGCCCGCAGCAAGGACTACTCAAACATTGCCGACACGTTCCGGCCGGGCCATGCCGATTACGCCTACTGGCGCAAATTCGGCGTGCGCGATCCGCGCGGCGGCGGCCGTTCGTCGGCCCGGCTGACGGCGCCCACGGTGGCGGCCGGCGCCATCGCCAAGAAATGGCTGGCCGAACAATATGGCGTGAAGGTGCGCGGCTACATGAGCCAGTTGGGCCCCGTCGCCATCCCGTTCGAGTCCTGGGACGAGGTGCCCAACAATCCGTTCTACGCACCCAACGCGCAGATCGTGCCGGAACTTGAAGCCTATATGGACCAGTTGCGCCGCGATGGCGATTCCGTCGGCGCCCGCATTGAAGTCGTCGCGGAAAACCTGCCCGCTGGCTGGGGCGAACCCATCTACGACCGTCTGGATGCCGACATCGCGCACGTGATGATGGGCCTGAACGCCGTGAAGGGCGTTTCCATCGGCGCGGGTTTTGATTGCATCGCCCAGCGCGGTTCCGAGCACGGCGACGAGATCACGCCCGATGGTTTCCTGACCAACCATGCGGGCGGCGTGCTGGGCGGTATTTCAACGGGCCAGCCGATCACGGTGTCGCTGGCCATCAAGCCCACGTCCAGCATTCGCGTTGAACGCCGCTCGGTCAATCGTGCGAACGAGCCCGTCATGGTGCAGACGCTGGGCCGTCACGATCCTTGCGTTGGCATCCGCGCCACGCCCATCGCCGAAGCCATGCTGGCGTTGGTACTGATCGACCACGCGCTGCGTCATCGCGGCCAGTGCGGCGATCCGCTCTGATCCCCGACACTCTTGCCATCGACTTCAGGAGGCCGACTTGAAACGTAATCGTCATCTGTTGCGCGGCGCCGGCGCCGTGCTTGCCTTGGCACTGCTGGGCGGTTGCACGGGCATGAACACCACGCAATCCGGTGCCATCGGCGTGAACCGTACGCAATACATGTCCAGCCTGGTGCCGTCCCAGGCGCTGGAGCAGGAAGCCAGTCAGCAATACGCCGACATCCTCAAGCAGGCGCAGGCCAAGGGCCTGTTGGACCGCGACGCGCAACAGCTGTCGCGCGTGCGCGCCATTTCGCAGCGGCTGATCGCGCAGGCTGGCGTATTCCGGCCAGACGCGGTGGGCTGGAAATGGGAAGAACACGTGATTTCCAGCGATGAAATCAACGCGTGGTGCATGCCCGGCGGCAAGATCGCCGTCTATACCGGCTTGCTCACCAAGATCAAGCCCACCGACGACGAGCTTGCGGCGGTGCTGGGCCACGAGATCGCCCACGCGCTGCGCGAACATGCGCGCGAGCGCGTCTCGCAGCAAATGGCCACGAACCTGGGTTTGTCGGTACTGTCCATCGCCACGGGCTCCAGCGCCGCGTCTGACCTGGGCGGCCAACTGACCGACGTGATGTTCTCGCTGCCCAATAGCCGCACCCACGAAACCGAGGCCGACCGCATGGGCGTCGAACTCGCTGCCCGCGCCGGTTTCGATCCGCGCGCCGCCGTGACGTTGTGGCAGAAGATGGGCGCGGCCAGCAGCGGCAACGCACCGCCGGAAATCCTGTCGACGCACCCGTCGGCAGAGTCCCGCATCACCGACCTGCAAGCTGCCGCCCAGCAAGTCCTGCCGCTGTATCAGCAAGCAAAGAAATAGCCGCATCGTCCTGCGATCGCGGGGAATAAAAAATACGCCGCCTGGAGATCCAGGCGGCGTATTTGTTGATGCAGGTGCCGGCTACGTCTATGCCCGCGCCTATGCCGATGCCGCGCCGGCCGCGGGTTTGACGCCCGGTCCGCGCATCACGGCAATGCCCAGGCCGGCCAGGATGCGCTGCGTTTCGGCGTCGGGCACGTCCTCGGCGTAGACGTCGATGTTCAGCGAGCGAGCCGTCTCCAGCACCGACGCGGTCAACTGCTGGCTGCCCGGACTTTGCGACATCCCGCCCACAAAACCGCCGCCCAGTTTTACATAGGACAGGGGCAGGGTGTGCAGCTGCGCCACGGCGCCAAACTGCTGCGCCAGGCGGCGCACGCCGATATGCGCGCCAAACTCGGAGGTCACGCGCGCCAGCGTGGCGATCTGTTCGTGGCATTCCACCAAGCCGTGCGCGTCGATTTCAAGATACAGGCGGTGCGCCAGCGGGCGGCTCTCGGTCAGCAACAGCGCCAATTGACGGAAGAACTTCTGGCCCCGTAGCGACGGCAGCGCCACGCGCACCGCCAGTTCACCCGGGTTGTCCGCCAGCCAGTCCAGGCCAAGGCGCACCGATTCCAGATCGCAGTCGGCCACCAGGTCCAGGCGCACCGCCGGCGGTATGAACAGCGTGGCGGGAATGGCGACCTGGTCGGGCGCCGTGCGTAGCATCAGCATCGCTTCGGTGCGCAGCGCGGTGCCGTCGGCAGCCAACAGATGCTCGGTCGCCAGCTCGAAATGGTGGTCTTCCAGCGCGGTCAGAATCGCGTCCTTCCACGCCCGTTCACCCGATTCCGACGGAGACTGCATGTCGGTCGCACCCGCAATCACCACTTGATCGCTATTGGCGCTTTCGGCTCGCATCAATCCAAAGTCCAGCCTTGCCAGCACGGGGCCAGCCTGGCTGCCTTGGCCATAGTCCGTCATGGCCAGAGCCCAGCGGCACAAATGCCCTTCACCAACGGGAATGCGGGTGGCATGCAGATCGGTGCGCAGCCGTTCGGCAACCATCATCGCCTGGGGCGCCGCGCAACCGGGCAGCAGCAATGCAAAGTCCGAACCATTCAAGCGCGCCAGCAACGGGGCCGACACGTTCAGCGCCTTCAAGGCACCCTGGATGCGTTCGCAAGCGGCGCGCAGCCACTGGTCGATGAATTCGCGCGGCATGTGGCGGTTCAGGTCGGCCAGATCGCGCTGACGGAACACCAGCACATGGCCGCCCGTCACGCCAGGCGCTTCCAGCGCGCGGCGGAATTCATTCACGAAATACTTGCGGTTCGGCAGGCGCGTGACGGGGTCCTGGTTCAGTTCCAGTTCCAGCGATTCGATCTTGGCGTTCTGTTCTTCAACGCTGGCGTAGACGCGTTCGCGGGTCTGGTTCAATGCCTGCACCACGCCCGACAACTCGGGTACGCGTGCCTCTACCTGTTCGGGCGGCGTGTCGCGCCCGATGCTGCGCACGTGGTCGCTGATTTCGCGCAGCAGGCGGTTCTTGATCCAGCCCACCAGCACGAACGCAAACACCGCCCACAGCACGCCCGCGCCGATCACCAGCGCGATCATCTTCAAGCTGCTGCGCCACAGCGCTTCCCAAGCGTAAGAATCGTTGGCGATCAGGGTCACTTCACCCACCTGACGCCAGCCGTCGCTGACCGCGTGGCTGGCCGGTTGCGTGTCCAGCGGCGCCAGCTTTTGAAACCATGCCGGCACCGACTTCGGCGTGGCGGTGGAGCGACGTTCGATCAGCACCTTGCCGTCCGGATCCGCCAGCCGCACCAACGAGAAATGTCCGCCGTCATACAGCGCCGACACCAGCAATTCCTGCAACACCGGGTCGTTGTTCGCGGGCTGCGACAAGGACAGCGCCAGCGACACGGCCGCGTCGGTGCTCTGCACCTGCAACTGGCCGGACAGGTATTCCCGCGCCGAATTCACGCTAAGCGCCAGCGTGCCCAGCAAAATGACGCCGATTGCCAAGGTAACGCTGAGCAGTAACTGTCGAAGTATGGACATAGTCTTATTTCCGGACATCAGGGGCGGATGCCTTCCCGTTCCATGCGTTGAAGTAGATCACGCCAGCGGCTCAGGCGGTCAACCGGCGCGGCGGGCTTGCCGTCCACGTAGACGCCGTCCGCGTTAAAGCTGAACACCGGCGTCAGGTCGCGTCGCTGCGTAGCCGGCAGGATGGTTGAAATCAAGCTGTCCAGCACCAGCGGGACCGCGTTGGGGGTGTCGTAATAGCCCAGCACCATGTGGGCGACCTGGCTGCTGCTGGCCGGTCCGCCCACGCGCGCGCGGACGTAAATGAAACGCAGCTTGTTGGCGGGCACGCCCATCGCAAGCAGCGTGAAGTACTTGCCGATGACGTAGTCTTCGCAATCGCCGGCGCCCCTGCCCAGGGATTCCAGCGGCGTGGCCCAGTAGTCTGCCTGCTTCCAAAGGGTGATGTCTTCGCCGGACAGCAGGGACTGATTCCAGAAATCGTTCGCGGTCGTCAGCTTGTCCCGCTCTTCGCGCGGGGGCGGGTTGCGCAACAGCTGTAGCCAGTTGCCCACCGCCTTCGCGCCTTTCGGACCGTAGCGGCTGGCGGCCAGGCTTTGCAGCCGGTCCGAGCTGACCTCCAGGGCGAAACTTCCGCCCCAGACGCAAGCCAGGCACAGCAACACCAACCGGCATAGGCCCTGCAGGCTGCGGAAACGGTGAGTCGAGGACATGAAACGGATTTTCACATTTTTCCAGCGCGTATAAGGCTCGCCTGAAAAAAATATCGGGGGGATGGCGGTTGCCCGTCGTCCCCCCGGTGCTTACGCGACTACGGCTTAGCTGTGGTCGACGTTCAGCTTACCCTTCTGCAGCAGGTCATTGATGATGGCCTGGTTGCTCATGGTGCCGTTGCCCGTCAGGTCCACGTTTTCCAGCACGATCTTCTGGTCGACGCCTTGGGCGATCTGGCCCTTGGTGTTGATGTCGATGACCGTGTTGTTGCCTTCCTTATGGATGTTCAGGAACTGGGTCAGCGTGCCGTCCTTCTCACCGATCAGCAGGTCCTTCAGGTCCAGGACGTCGCCGCCATTGGCCAGGGTGTCCGCCGAGAAGTCCTTGATGGTGTCGACGGCCGGGGCGCCAACCGAGCCCTGGTCGTTCAACTCCCACTTGAACGTGTCGCTGCCCAGGCCGCCGTACAACGTGTCGTTGCCCTTGCCACCGATCAGGGTGTCATTGCCAGCGCCGCCGTCCAGCGTGTCGTTGCCCGCGCCGCCATGCAGCAGATCGTTGCCGGCGCCGCCGTACAGGATGTCGTTGCCGTCATCGCCGTACAGGGAGTCGTCGCCGCCCTGGCCGTAGATGATGTCATCGCCCGTGCCGCCGTGCACCGTATCGTTGCCGCCGCGCGGATCATCCGCAATGTTGAACTGCGCGTGGTTGGCCTTCAGGTAGTCATAGACCTCGGCGCTGGTTGCCGCATGACCATTCTGGTAAGCCAGGAAGTCTTGCAGCGCCTTCAGGCCCTGGCCATCGTGCGAACCGGCGGCCACATTGCCCCAGGCAAGATGATCGGTATTGATCGTGTCGCCAAAGATGATGTCGTTGCCGGCACCGCCGTTGATGACGTCATTACCCACCACGGCCGGATCGGTGCTGGAGCTGCCGCCTTGCAGGGCGGCAGCCAGGTCCTCGGCCTTCATCACGATATCCACGTCGCCGCCGGGGGCGGCAATGACGTTGCTCGCCGAGAAGTTCGTGCGGCTGATGTCGTCGATCCACACGCTGGCGTTGCTGCTGCCAGCGGTGTTGTCGGCCACATCGAACACGAAGCGGTACGTGCCGCCGCCATACGTGTTGGTGGTGATCGTTGCCCAGTTCGACAAGGCGCTGGTGACGGAGCCCTTGTCAATCGTCATCCAGCTGCCGTCAGACTTCTGCACCTGCAATGCCCAAGTGAACACGTCGCCGTTGCTGAAGTTTTCGGTGGTGACGTTGAAGCTCATCTTCGCGTAACCGGAATAGGTGAACGTCGGCGTGATGGCGTTGGTGCTGCTGCCGCCATTCGTGTCCACCATTTTCCAGTAGTCATTGCGCCAGCCGGAGTTATCCACGCGGCCGGCGGAGCTTCCATTGCCGGTGCCCGAAATAGTCCAGCCGTTGGCATTGCTCCATCCGCTGCCCGACTCAAAATCTGCCAGAGTCGTTGTGGACGAACCGCTACCGAAGCTGGCGTACGTCTGCACCGAGCCACCCGAACTGCCCGTGTTGTCGAACAGGCGCAGGAAGTCTTCGTTCACGCCGTTGCCGATGCCGATGCCGTGCACGGTGCTGAGATTGGACAGCGGCGCGAAGGCGTTGACGGATTCCTGCACGGTGGTCTGGTCCGTGGTGCTGCCGTCGCCACCGGTCGAACCATTGCTCTTGATGTAGTACGTCGGATCACCGTCGGTCAGGAAGAATGTGACGTTCTCGTAACCGGCCGCTGCCGTCTTGCCCGCCGCGGTCTGGCCGTTGAACCACGTCACCGCGCTGTTGAATGCGGCTTCGTAGTTGGTGCCGCCACTGGCCGACAGATTGTTGATGGCGTTCAGCAGCGTCTGCACGTTCGAAGACGTCAGGTTCTGCAACGTAACCGGTGTGTCGGCCGACTTCTCGAACCCGATCAGCGTGACGTTGACGATGCCGTCGTGGCCCACCAGCTGGCTGGCAAGGTTCAACAACGCAGCCTTGACCAGCGCAATGCGCGACTGACCCGAACCGCTGGTCGATCCGTCCAGCTTGTACGCCATGCTGCCCGACGTATCCACGACCAGGGCAATGTTGTAGTTCTTGCCCGGCTCCACGGTCACGACCGTACCGCCCTTGTCGCCCAGGATGATGTCGTCGCCCGAACCGCCGTTCAGCACCGGCGTCGTGCCCGTGCCGCTGCCGACGTTTTCGCCCGTCACCATGTTGTTGGTGTTCAACACGAAGTTGTACGTGCCCGACGTGTTCTGGCCACCGTGGTCCGTACCGCCGTTGTCACGCACCTGGAAGCCGATCGAGGTATCCAGGCCGTTGGCCGAAGGCGTGAAGATCAGCTTGCCGGCGGCAATGTCCGCTGCCGAGACAGCGGTGTTCAGGCCCACGGGGTTGCCGTTCAACGTCAGCGTGCCGTCGGTCGGCAAGCGCGAGATGATCACGCTTTGCAGCGCATTGCCTTCGGCGCCGTCGCTGAAGTTGAATTCGGACAGGGTGAAGACGTGGCTGTCGCCGATCTCCACATTGGCCGAGTTGTCCGCGGCGACCGGTGCGTCGTTCGTGCCGACGATCGACACCGAGATCGGTTGCACCGTCGTGCCGTCGCCCGTCGTCACATTGAACGTCTCGGACAGCAGGGCGCCTGCCGGCAGGTTCTGCACCACAGCCAGGCTGTTGTTCAGCGTGTAGGTCCAGTTGCCGTTGGCATCGATCGAGAACGTGCCGTACTTGCCGACCACGTTGGTCTGCGCCATGACGCCGCTTTGGCCGACGTCCGCGTCCACCACAGTCAGCTTGCCGGTGGTGGACAGGCTGTAGTCCTCGGTCACCGTGCCAGAGGTCTGGCCGGTGATGACCGGGGCGTCGTTCGTGCCGGTAATGGTGACCGTGACCGGCAATTGCGCCGTACCGCCGTGGCCGTCGTTGACGGTCACGGTGATGGTGTCGGTGACCTGCTGGCCTTCCTTCAGGCCCTGGACGTTCGCGCTGGTGTTATTCAGCGTGTAGGTCCACTTGCCGCTGGAATCGACCACGAACGTGCCATACGTGCCCGCGCCGTTGTTGCTGACGGACCAGGTGTGCGTGTCGGTGAGGTCGATGTCCGACTTGGTCAGTTGGCCATTGGCGGTCAGCGTGCCGTCTTCCTTCACGGCGCCCGTGGCGTTGCCCGCGATGGTCGGGGCGTCGTTCGTGCCCGTCACCGTCACGGTGATCAACTGCGTGGCGGTACCGCCATGGCCATCGTTGACGGTCACGGTGATGGTGTCAGTCACCTTCTGCTCGTCGGCCAAGGCTTGCACCTTGGCGCTGGCGTTGTCCAGCGTGTAGGTCCACTTGCCGTTCGCATCCACCACAAAGGCGCCGTACGTGCCCTTGCCGGCGTTGTTCAGCGTCCAGGTGTGGGTGTCCGTCGTGTCGATGTCAGCCTTGGTCAACTGGCCGCTGACCACTTGTGTGCCATCTTCGGTCACGCCGCCGGTAATGACGCCGCCCATGGTCGGGGCGTCGTTCGTGCCGGTAACGGTGATCGTGATGGTTTGCTGCGCGGTGCCGCCATGGCCGTCGTCGATGGTCACGGTAACGGTGTCGGTCACTTGCTGGCCCTCGGCCAGGGCTTGCACCTTGGCGTTGGCGTTGTCCAGCGTGTACGTCCACTTGCCGGTGTTGTCCACTGTCAGCGTGCCGTACGTACCCTTGCCGTTGTTGCCGACCGACCAGGTGTGCGTGTCGGTAGCGTCAACGTCGGCCTTGGTCAGCTGGCCGGTGACCACTTGCGTGCCGTCTTCCTTGACGGCGCCGTTGGCCACGCCACCGATAGTCGGGGCGTCGTTGGTGCCAGTGATCGTCACGACCACTTGCTGCTGCGCCGTACCGCCATGGCCGTCGTCAACGGTCACGGTGATGGTGTCTGTCACTTGTTGGCCGGCAGCCAGGGCTTGCACCTTGGCGCTGGCGTTGTCCAGGTTGTAGGTCCACTTGCCGGTCGCATCAACCGAGAACGTGCCGTACGTGCCCTTGCCGGCGTTGTTGACCGACCACGTGTGGGTGTCCGTCGCGTCAACGTCGGACTTGGACAACTGGCCAGAGATGCTGCTGGGCGCAGTATCTTCCTTGACGGTGCCGACGGCCGTGCCCGAGATCGTCGGGGCGTCGTTGGAGCCCGTGATCGTAACGGTCACTTGCTGCTGCGCCGTACCACCATGGCCGTCGTTAACGGTCACGGTGATGGTGTCCGTCACTTGCTGGCCGGCAGCCAGGGCTTGCACCTTGGCGCTGGAGTTGTTCAGGTTGTAGGTCCAGTTGCCGTTGCCATCAACGGAGAAGGAGCCGTAGGCGCCCTTGCCGTCGTTGTTAACGGACCACGTGTGGGTGTCGGTCGTGTCGACGTCGGCCACATCCAGCTTGCCGGTGGCCACCTGCGTGCCGTCTTCGGTGACGGTGCCATCGGCTTTGCCGGTCAGAACCGGGATGTCGTTGGTACCGACGATGGTGACGACGACTTGACCGGTCGTGCCGTCAGCGGTGGTGACGGTGAACGTTTCGATCAGCGTCTTGCCAGCGCCCAGGCCTTGGACAGCCGGGTCGTTGTTGGTCAGGTTGTACGTCCATGCGCCGTTGGCATCGACGGAGAACGTGCCGTGTTGGCCAGGCGCGTTCGTCTGAACTTGGAACACGGCTTGGCCGGCGTCCGGGTCCGTGACGTCAAGCTTGCCACCCACGGAGAGCGTCTTGTCTTCGACGACTTCGCCCTTGTCGCTGTCAGGGGTAGAAGGCGTGATGATCGCGCCGTCATCGGTACCATTGATCGTGACGGTCACATCCTTGGTGACCACGCCGCCATTGCCGTCATCGACGGTGACGGTGAACGTCTCGGTAATAGATTGACCGGACTTCAGACCTTGGACATCCTTATTGGCGTTGTCCAGGTTGTAGGTCCAGTTGCCGTTGCCATCAACGGAGAAGGAGCCGTACGTACCCTTGCCGTCATTGTTGACGGACCAGGTGTGGGTATCGGTCGTGTCGACGTCGGCCACATCGAGCTTGCCGGTGGCAACCAGCGAACCGTCTTCCGTGACGGCACCATCAGCCTTGCCGGTCAGAACCGGGATGTCGTTGGTACCGACGATGGTGACGACGACTTGACCGGTCGTGCCGTCAGCGGTGGTGACGGTGAACGTTTCGATCAGCGTCTTGCCAGCGCCCAGGCCTTGGACAGCCGGGTCGTTGTTGGTCAGGTTGTAGGTCCACGCGCCGTTGGCGTCGACGGAGAACGTGCCATGTTGGCCGGCGGTGTTGGTTTGAGCCTGGAACACCGCTTGACCAGCGTCCGGGTCCGTGACGTCGAGCTTGCCACCGACGGAGAGCGTCTCGTCTTCAATGACTTGGCCCTTGTCGCTGTCAGGCGTAGCGGGCGTGATGATCGCGCCGTCATCGGTACCGTTGATCGTGACCGTAACGTCCTTGGTGACCACGCCGCCGTTGCCGTCGTCCACCGTGACGGTGAACGTCTCGGTAATGGACTGACCGGACTTCAGACCTTGGACATCCTTATTGGCGTTGTCCAGGTTGTAGGTCCAGTTGCCCGACGAGTCGACCGAGAACGAACCGTACGTGCCCTTGCCCTCGTTGTTAACGGTCCAGGTGTGCGTGTCGGTCGTGTCAACGTCGGCGACATCCAGCTTGCCGGTGGCAACCAGCGAACCGTCTTCCGTGACGGCACCATCAGCCTTGCCGGTCAGGACCGGGATGTCGTTGGTGCCGACGATGGTGACCACGACTTGACCGGTCGTGCCGTCAGCGGTGGTGACGGTGAACGTTTCGGTCAGGGTTTTGCCAGCGCCCAGGCCTTGGACGGCCGGGTCGTTGTTGGTCAGGTTGTACGTCCAGTTGCCGTTGGCGTCGACGGAGAACGTGCCGTGTTGGCCAGGCGCGTTCGTCTGAACTTGGAACACGGCTTGGCCGGCGTCCGGGTCCGTGACGTCAAGCTTGCCACCCACGGAGAGCGTCTTGTCTTCGATGACTTCGCCCTTGTCGCTGTCAGGGGTAGAAGGCGTGATGATCGCGCCGTCGTCCGTGCCGTTGATCGTGACGGTCACATCCTTGGTGACCACACCGCCATTGCCGTCATCAACCGTGACGGTGAACGTCTCGGTGATCGATTGGCCCGTCTTCAGACCTTGAACATCCTTGTTGGCGTTGTCCAGGTTGTAGGTCCAGTTGCCCGACGAGTCGACCGAGAACGAACCGTACGTACCCTTGCCATCGTTGTTGACGGTCCAGGTGTGGGTATCGGTCGTGTCAACGTCGGCCACATCCAGCTTGCCGGTGGCGACCAGGCTGCCATCTTCGGTAACTGCACCATCAGCCTTGCCGGTCAGCACCGGGATGTCGTTGGTACCGACGATGGTGACAACGACTTGACCCGTCGTACCGTCAGCGGTCGTAACCGTGAAGGTTTCGGTCAGGGTCTTGCCAGCACCCAAGCCTTGGACAGCCGGGTCGCTGTTGGTCAGGTTGTACGTCCACGCGCCGTTGGCGTCGACAGAGAACGTGCCGTGTTGGCCGGCGGTGTTGGTTTGAGCCTGGAACACCGCTTGACCAGCGTCCGGATCGGTGACGTCGAGCTTGCCACCCACGGAGAGCGTCTCGTCTTCGATGACTTGGCCCTTGTCGCTGTCAGGCGTAGCGGGCGTAATGATCGCGCCGTCATCGGTACCGTTGATCGTGACCGTAACGTCCTTGGTGACCACACCGCCATTGCCGTCATCAACCGTGACGGTGAACGTCTCGGTGATCGATTGGCCCGTCTTCAGACCTTGAACATCCTTGTTGGCGTTGTCCAGGTTGTAGGTCCAGTTGCCCGACGAGTCGACCGAGAACGAACCGTACGTACCCTTGCCATCGTTGTTGACGGTCCAGGTGTGGGTATCGGTCGTGTCAACGTCGGCCACATCCAGCTTGCCGGTGGCGACCAGGCTGCCATCTTCGGTAACTGCACCATCAGCCTTGCCGGTCAGCACCGGGATGTCGTTGGTACCGACGATGGTGACCACGACTTGACCGGTCGTGCCGTCAGCGGTGGTGACCGTGAAGGTTTCGGTCAGGGTCTTGCCAGCACCCAAACCTTGGACAGCCGGGTCATTGTTGGTCAGGTTGTAGGTCCATGCGCCGTTGGCGTCGACGGAGAACGTGCCGTGTTGGCCAGGCGCGTTCGTTTGAACTTGGAACACGGCTTGACCAGCGTCCGGGTCCGTGACGTCAAGCTTGCCACCCACGGAGAGCGTCTTGTCTTCGATGACTTCGCCCTTGTCGCTGTCAGGGGTAGAAGGCGTAATGATCGCGCCGTCATCGGTACCGTTGATCGTGACCGTCACATCCTTGGTGACCACGCCGCCGTTGCCGTCGTCCACCGTGACGGTGAACGTCTCGGTAATGGACTGACCGGACTTCAGACCTTGGACGTCCTTATTGGCGTTGTCCAGGTTGTACGTCCAGTTGCCGTTGCCATCAACGGAGAAGGAGCCATACGTACCCTTGCCGTCGTTGTTAACGGACCAGGTGTGGGTATCGGTCGTATCAACGTCGGCGACATCCAGCTTGCCGGTGGCGACCTGCGTGCCGTCTTCCGTGACGTTGCCGTCGGCCTTGCCGGTCAGGACCGGGATGTCGTTGGTACCGACGATGGTGACCACGACCTGACCCGTCGTGCCGTCAGCGGTCGTAACCGTGAACGTTTCGGTCAGCGTCTTGCCAGCGCCCAGGCCTTGGACAGCCGGGTCGTTGTTGGTCAAGTTGTACGTCCACGCGCCGTTGGCGTCGACGGAGAACGTGCCGTGTTGGCCGGGCGCATTCGTCTGAACTTGGAACACGGCTTGGCCGGCGTCCGGGTCGGTGACGTCGAGCTTGCCACCCACGGAGAGCGTCTTGTCTTCGACGACTTCGCCCTTGTCGCTGTCAGGGGTAGCGGGCGTGATGATCGCGCCGTCGTCCGTGCCGTTAATCGTGACCGTCACATCCTTGGTAACCACGCCGCCGTTGCCGTCATCGACGGTGACGGTGAACGTTTCGGTGATGGATTGGCCCGTCTTCAGACCTTGGACGTCCTTGTTGGCGTTGTCCAGGTTGTAGGTCCAGTTGCCGTTGCCATCAACGGAGAACGAACCGTACGTGCCCTTGCCATCATTGTTGACGGACCAGGTGTGGGTATCGGTCGTATCAACGTCCGCGACATCCAGCTTGCCGGTGGCAACCAGGCTGCCGTCTTCGGTAACTGCACCATCAGCCTTGCCGGTCAGAACCGGGATGTCGTTGGTACCGACGATGGTGACCACGACTTGACCGGTCGTGCCGTCAGCGGTGGTGACGGTGAACGTTTCGGTCAGCGTCTTGCCAGCGCCCAGGCCTTGGACAGTCGGGTCGTTGTTGGTCAAGTTGTACGTCCACGCGCCGTTGGCGTCGACGGAGAACGTGCCGTGTTGGCCGGCCGTGTTGGTTTGAACTTGGAACACGGCTTGGCCGGCGTCCGGGTCGGTGACGTCGAGCTTGCCACCCACGGAGAGCGTCTTGTCTTCGACGACTTCGCCCTTGTCGCTGTCAGGGGTAGCGGGCGTGATGATCGCGCCGTCGTCCGTGCCGTTAATCGTGACCGTCACATCCTTGGTAACCACGCCGCCGTTGCCGTCATCGACGGTGACGGTGAACGTTTCGGTGATCGATTGGCCCGTCTTCAGACCTTGGACATCCTTGTTGGCGTTGTCCAGGTTGTAGGTCCAGTTGCCGTTGCCATCAACGGAGAAGGAGCCGTACGTACCCTTGCCGTCATTGTTGACGGTCCAGGTGTGGGTATCGGTCGTATCAACGTCGGCGACATCCAGCTTGCCGGTGGCAACCAGCGTGCCGTCTTCGGTTACTGCACCATCAGCCTTGCCGGTCAGAACCGGGATGTCGTTGGTGCCGACGATGGTGACGACGACCTGACCCGTCGTACCGTCAGCGGTCGTAACCGTGAAGGTCTCGGTAAGGGTCTTGCCAGCGCCCAGGCCTTGGACGGCCGGGTCGTTGTTGGTCAGGTTGTACGTCCACGCGCCGTTCGCGTCGACAGAGAACGTGCCGTGTTGGCCAGGAGCATTCGTTTGAACCTGGAACACGGCTTGACCAGCGTCCGGATCGGTGACGTCGAGCTTGCCACCCACGGAGAGCGTCTCGTCTTCGATGACTTGGCCCTTGTCGCTGTCAGGCGTAGCGGGCGTAATGATCGCGCCGTCGTCCGTGCCGTTGATCGTGACGGTCACATCCTTGGTGACCACACCGCCATTGCCGTCATCGACCGTAACCGTAAACGTCTCGGTGATCGACTGACCGGTCTTCAGACCTTGGACGTCCTTATTGGCGTTGTCCAGGTTGTAGGTCCAGTTGCCGTTGCCATCAACGGAGAACGAACCGTACGTGCCCTTGCCATCGTTGTTGACGGTCCAGGTGTGGGTATCGGTCGTGTCAACGTCGGCCACATCCAGCTTGCCGGTGGCAACCAGCGAACCGTCTTCGGTGACGGCGCCATCGGCCTTGCCGGTCAGGACCGGGATGTCGTTGGTACCGACGATGGTGACCACGACTTGACCGGTCGTACCGTCAGCGGTGGTGACGGTAAACGTTTCAGTCAGCGTCTTGCCAGCACCCAGGCCTTGGACGGCCGGGTCGTTGTTGGTCAGGTTGTAGGTCCATGCCGTTGGCGTCGACAGAGAACGTGCCGTGTTGGCCGGCGGTGTTGGTTTGAGCCTGGAACACCGCTTGACCAGCGTCCGGATCTGTGACGTCGAGCTTGCCGCCGACGGAAAGCGTCTCGTCTTCAATGACTTGGCCCTTGTCGCTGTCAGGCGTAGCGGGCGTAATGATCGCGCCGTCGTCCGTGCCGTTGATCGTGACCGTCACATCCTTAGTGACCACGCCGCCGTTGCCGTCATCGACGGTGACGGTGAACGTTTCGGTGATCGACTGACCGGTCTTCAGACCTTGGACATCCTTGTTGGCGTTGTCCAGGTTGTACGTCCAGTTGCCCGACGAGTCGACCGAGAACGAACCGTACGTACCCTTGCCCTCGTTGTTAACGGACCAGGTGTGGGTATCGGTCGTATCAACGTCCGCGACATCCAGCTTGCCGGTTGCAACCAGGCTGCCGTCTTCGGTAACGGCACCATCAGCCTTGCCGGTCAGGACCGGGATGTCGTTGGTGCCGACGATGGTGACCACGACTTGACCGGTCGTACCGTCAGCGGTGGTGACGGTGAACGTTTCGGTCAGCGTCTTGCCAGCGCCCAGGCCTTGAACGGCCGGGTCATTGTTGGTCAGGTTATACGTCCATGCGCCGTTTGCGTCGACGGAGAACGTGCCGTGTTGGCCAGGCGCGTTCGTCTGAACCTGGAACACCGCTTGACCCGCGTCCGGGTCGGTGACTTCCAACTTGCCGCCGACCGACAGCTTCTCGTCTTCGACGACCTGGCCCGCGTCAGCACCCGGTGCCCCCGGGGTAATGATCGCGCCGTCATCCGTGCCGTTGATCGTGACGGTGACCACTTGCGTCGTCACGCCGCCGTTGCCGTCGTTGACCGTGACGGTGAACGTCTCGGTCAAGGTCTGGCCGGCGATCAGTGCCTGGACGGCGGGGTTGGCGTTAGCCAGGTTGTAGGTCCACGTGCCGTCGGCCGCAATCGTCAGCGCGCCGTATTGGCCGGCGCCATTGTCGTTGACGGACCACGTGTGCGTGTCGGACGTGTCGACGTCAGCCACGTTCAGCTTGCCGGTGGCGACCAGCGCCGTATCTTCGGTGACCGCGCCGGCGGCTTGGCCGCTGATCGTGGGGACGTCGTTGGTGCCCTGGATGGTGACGGTGACCGTGCCGGTCGTGCCGTCAGCCGTGGTGACCGTGAAGGTCTCGGTCAGGGTCTCGCCAACGGCCAGCGCTTGCACGCGGGTGTCGTTGTTGTTCAGGTTGTAGACCCACGCGCCGCTGGCGTCGATCGAGAACGTGCCGTGCTGGCCGGCCTGGCCGGATTGCACGACAAAGCGCGCTTCGCCGTCGTCCACGTCGGTGACGTTCAGCTTGCCGTTCGCGGTGAAGGTGGTGTCTTCCTTGACCGTGCCGGCATCGTCGCCGGCGTTGGCCGGGGTGATCTGGGCCGGGTCGTTCACGCCGACAATCGTCACTTCGACGGTGGCGGTGGACGTTGCGCCGCTGGGATCGGTGACCGTGTACGAGATCGTGCTGGTGGCGGTCTGGCCGGCGGGCAGGTTCTGAAAGCCCGTGCCGGGCGTGAAGACGTAGCTGCCGTCGGGCAGAACGGTAAAGGTGCCGCCGTTGGAGCCGTTGACGGTGACGCCGCCCGCGGTCATGGGCCGGCCGCTGACCGACACGATGGCCAGGGGATCGCCGTCGGGATCGCTGTCGTTGCTGAGCAGGTTGCCGCGCTGGACCGCGTTCTGGTCGCCCGTGCTGGCATCGTTCAGTGCGGACGGGGCGCTGTTGGTCGCTGCCGGGACAGCGGCATCGCCGTTGTTGTCGCCCGTGGCGCCGGCGGCGCCGGCGCGGGGCAGGGTGTCGTCACCGCGGCCGGGGTTGGCGTAGGCCAGGTCCAGCGGCGTGGTGGTTTCCAGGATGCGGGCCAGACGCACGAAGCTGCTGCCGCCGGCATCGCCGCCGCCGGCCACGATGGCGGCGGTGGGGTCCAGTTCGTCAAACGGGTCGCGGCCGGCTTGCAACGCGGCCAGCAGGCGGTCGGAATCCGTGCCGGTGGGCGGCGTCAGCGCGGCTTCGCTGGGGTCGGCCAAGGGGCCCGTGATGTCGCCGTTGACGGCGACTTCACGGCTTTCGCCGATCACGATCGGCATGCCGTTTTCAACCTGAAGGGAAACCGTGGCGCCCGAGGCCGTAACGATGTCGCTGCCGGCGGGGACTTTGCTGCCTTGATGCAGTTCGGTCAGCGAGCCGTCGCTGTTGCGTATCCACGCGCGACCGGAGATTTCATTGACGACTGCGGGAGTAGTGTTGGCCATGTGGGTTCCGTTTCAGGGAGTTATCCAAGATGGCCAGATACTAAAGAGCGCCGGGCGGGCGCGATATTGTCCTTAAGGACAGTTTCAGGAAGTAATTTTGCTGCGTGTGTCGGCCGGCGCCGAAATGCCGTGCACCAGCAGGGCAAGTTGAAGGCGATCGGACACGCCCAGCTTTTCAAAGACGGCGGATAGATGTGCCTTGACCGTGCGTTCGGTGATGCCCAGGGCCTCGGCGATCTGCGCGTTCGCCTGACCGCTGGCGGCGTAGCGCGCCACGGTGATCTCGCGCTCGGTCAGCAGGCCGTTGTCCCAGGAATGCGAATCCTGGGCGCGCTCGGTGACCAGCTTTAGCAAACGCGCCACCAAAGAGCGGCCCATCCATATCCCACCGGACAAGACCACTTCCAGCGCTTGCGACAGCGCGGCGGCGGGCGCGTAGCTGTGGCAATAGCCATGGGCGCCCGCGCCCAGCGCTTGCGTGCCTTGCTCGTCATTGGGGCTGGGGCTGGCGGCCACCAGATGCAGGCCGGCCAGGGCAGGGCCCCAGCTGGGATCCTGCCACGATGGCAAGCGCGGCACGTCGGTATCCAGCACGGCCAGCGTGCGGCCTTGCTCTCGCCAGCGTTGCAGGTCGGCCAGGCCGCGCCCGCGGGCAGCCAGCCAGCGCGTGGAATCCAACGCGCGCCAGTGTTGCCAGAGCAGGTCGTCGTGCGTAATCAACAAGACGGGAACGGGTTTCATAAAGCCTTGCAGCTCTCCTTTAACGTTCGGTGAAGGCGTTTGCCTTGGCACGCAGAATCGGTTTGAGCAGGTACTGCAACACGGTGCGTTTACCCGTCAGGATATGAACCTCGGCCACCATCCCGGGGATGATGGGCAATAGTTTGTCGCCCACGGTGCTGCGGTCCGTGCGGACCCGCACCACGTAATAGGAATTGCCTTTTTCGTCGGTGACCGTGTCGGCGCCGATCTGTTCGACCTTGCCTTCCAGGCCGCCGTAGATGGAGAAGTCGTAAGCGGTGAACTTCACTTCCGCCTTCTGGTCGGCATGCAGGAAACCGATGTCGCGCGGCTGGATGCGCACTTCCAGCAGCAGCGTGTCGTCCTTGGGCACGATCTCGATAATGTCCTTGCCCGGCTGCACCACGCCGCCGACGGTGTTGTTGAACAGCGTCTTGATGGTGCCGGCCAGCGGCGCGCGCACTTCGGCCAGCTTCACGCGGTCGGCCAGGGCCAGCTTGCCCTGGCGCAGGGTCGACAGCTTGGTGTTGGTCTCGGACAGTTCGCTGCGGGCCTGGTTGCGAATATTGAGCTCGGACTCTTCCAGCTTGCTTTGCGCTTCCTTGATCGACGCCTGGAATCGGTCAATCTGCGCCTCGGCGCCTTTTTGCTCGCCGCAATACCGCGCCACGTCGCGTTGCAGGCGCAGCAGGTCCACTTCGGACACGGCGCCGCTCTTGAGCAACGGCCGGGTCACCTGCAATTCACGCGATGTCAGTGCGCAACTGGCCGAGGCTTGATCGCGCTTGGCGATGGTTTCGCGCAGGTCTTCCTGGCGTTGCTTGAGCTGTTCGCGCGCCACGTTGATGGTGGCGTTCAGCTCGGTGTTGCGCGCTTGCCAGGCGTTGCGTTCCATTTCAGCCAGGCCGGGCGCCTGCTTCAGCACTTCTTCCGGCGCCACGAAAGGTTCGCCGGTGGCCAAGGCCTGCAAGCGGGCGGACTTGGCCAGCAGCGACAGGTATTCCGCGTTGTTTTCGCCCAGGGAAGAGGCAAAGCGCGTGGAATCGATTTTCAGCAGGGTCTGGCCGGCCTGGACTTCCTGGCCCGGGCGGACCAGGATTTCCTCGACGATGCCGCCGTCCAGGCTTTGGATGATCTGCACTTGGCGCGACGGCACAACCTTGCCTTCGCCGCGAACCACTTCGTCGATGCTGCCGGTGGCGGCCCAGACGATCAGCACGAAGGTCGCCAGCAGCGCCACCCACAGCAGCACGCGCGAGCTGCGGGCCTGCGACTCCTGGATCACCCATTCGGCATTGCCGACATAGTCCGAGCGCTTTTCCCGCTTGCCTTTTTCGGTGCCGTCCAGCAACCGGTCAAAGAAGAATACGAAGACGTTGCGCAATTTGCGCCACAGGGTGCCCAGCAGGCCGTGCCGGGTCTCTCCAGGATTTTTCAGCATGGCGCCCTTAACTCCCGCGTCCAACGCGTCCTTGACGCAGTGCTTCGACAACTTGCTCCTTGGGGCCGTCCGCAACGATGTGACCGTTATCGATCACGATCAGGCGGTCCACCAGGTCCAGCAGCGCGGTGCGGTGCGTGACCAGCAGGATCGTCTTGGTGGCGCTGGCCTCGCCCAGCCGCTTGCGTAACTGCGCTTCGCTCTGGTGGTCCATGTTGCTGCTGGGTTCATCCAGCAGCAGGATCGGCGGGTCGTTGATCAGCGCGCGGGCGACGGCGACGGACTGGCGTTGGCCGCCCGACAGCGATTCGCCGCGTTCGCCGATGACCATGTCGAAGCCGTTGGGATGCAGGTTGGCAAAGTCCGTCACGCCGGCCAGGTTGGCGGCGGCCAGGATGCTGGCGTCGTCGGCGTAGGGCGCGCCCATGGCCAGGTTGTGTTTCAGGCTGCCGTAGAACAGCGTGGGGTCTTGCGGCACATGGCCGATGGCGCGGCGCACGTCGGCCGGGTCGATCTGGCGCACGTCCACACCGTCCAGCAGCACAGCGCCTTCGGTGGGCTGATACAGCGCCAGCGCCAGCTTCTCCAGCGTGGTCTTGCCCGAGCCGATGCGGCCGATGATGCCGACCTTTTCACCGGGCTTGAGCTTGAACGACACCTTCTTCAGCACCGGCTGCGTGCTGCCGGGGTAGGCGAAGGTGACGTCGCGAAATTCCAGGCCGCCATGGAACACGGGGCGGTGCAGGAATTCGGCTTCGGCCGGGCGTTCAATCGGCAGCTTCATATAGTTGTCGATGGAACCCAGCGAGGTGCGGGCGTTCTGGTATTGCATCAACAGCCCGGCAACCTGGCCCAGCGGCGCCAGGCAGCGGCTGGCGATCATGGACGCGGCGATGATGCCGCCCATGGACATGGCCGATTCCTGCGCCTGGTACACGCCGATGATCACCACGGCGATCGACACCATTTGCTGGATCGCTTGCACAAAGCCGACGGTGGACGACGAAATCAGCTTGAGCTTGCCGCCTGTCTGCGCGATGAATTCCGTGGCGCGTTCCCAGTTGCGTTGCACCGAGCCTTGCGCGTTCAGCGTCTTGACGGCCTCCAGGCCGGTCAGCGCTTCGACCAGTGTCGCGTTGCGCTGCGAACTGGCCTGGAAGCTGGCCATCGTCAGCGCTTCCATGCGTGCCTGTGCGGCTAGCGACACCAGCAAAATCAGCACGATGGCAACCAGCGGCGGCAGGATCATCCACGGCGATATCCAGGCCAGCGCGGCCAGGAACAGCAGGATGAAGGGCAGGTCGACCAGCGTGGTGATGGTGGCCGACGCGATGAAGTCACGGATGGATTCGAACGACCGCAGGTTGGCCGCGAACGATCCGACGGACACGGGGCGGCCTTCCAGCCGCAGGTCCAGCACGCGTTCCATGATCTGCGCGGACAGGCGCACGTCGACGCGCTTGCTTGCACTGTCCACCACATGAGAACGGGCGGTCGACAGCACCATGTTGAAAATCACCACCAGCGTGATCCCGATAGCCAGCACCCACAGCGTTTCAACGGCGTTGTTGGGCACCACGCGGTCATACACGTTCATGGTGAACAAGGGCATGGCCATGGCGAAGATATTGATCAGCAGCGCGGCGACCAGCGCATCGCGGTACAGGCGCCGGTTTTCCATGATGGCCGCCCAGAACCAATGGCGTTCGCGCACTTTGGCCACTTCGGGCGCGCGGGCGTCGAACCGGAATTGCGGACGCACGAAGCAGACCAGGCCGGTGTATTGCGCGGCCAGGGCTTCGGGCGTCATCTCGACGGAACTGCCGCCAAGCTCGGGATGGCTGACCACATATTTGCCGTCTTCTTTTTTCAGCAGCAGGCAGGCGCGTTCGCCTTGCAACAGCAAGATGGCGGGCAGAAGGTCGGGGGAAATGCTGTCCAGCGTGCGCTTGACCACGCGCGCGGAAAGTTGGGCCCGCGCCGCGGCGCGCGGCAGCAGGGCAGGGGTCAGGCGGTGTTCTTCCAGGGGCAGGCCGGCGGACAGCGCCTGCGCCGTGGCGGTCACGCCATGCAGGCGCGTAATTTCAACCAGGCAGTCCAGCAAGGGGTCGTCATGCGCCGCTCGGGCGTCGGCGCGCCATTCACGCGCCGCCTTTTCAGATAACTTGTCCATCTTCGTCATCCAAGAGGTCTAGGTGTTCCGAGAGGCGCGCGCGTTGCTGCTTGCGCTGGGAAAGCTTTTGCTGTGCCTGGATAGGCAGGTCTGTCATGCGCAAGGTGCCATTGGCGATCAAGGCGTCGATCAGGTCTTCAAGAACGCGGACAAAGTCCGCGTCCAACTGCGAAAATTCGTTGCCCTGGGGCGTCATATGGCCTCCTTGCGCCCGCCGCCTTCAAGGCTTGGCGGTGGGTGCGTTCAGCGGCACGAGCGTGGGCGGCAGCGTGCCTTCGTTGTATTGAACGCGCACGGGAGCCAGGCGGGCAGAGTCGGGGACCGTCGAATTGCAAAGCTTGATCACTTCGTCGGTTACCTCCAGTTTGCCGTTTTCCTCGGGCATCTCGTTGCGCGCGGGTTGCAGCGACAGCGCGGGCAACAGCGCATGTGACAGCGCCAGCCAGCGGTACTGCGCAAGCTTGAGGTCATACAAGCCGTTGGTCAATGCGCGGCGCGACTCGAACAGTTCGTTTTCAGTGTCAAGCAAGTCCAGCAGCGAGCGCTGGCCAATCTGGAACTGTTGTCGATATGCGTCACGTACCTTGGTCGTGGCCACTTCGTGGTCGCGCAGGAACGGCAGCTTCTGGCTCAGGCTGGTGATGTTGTTCCAGGCCACGGCCAGGTCCTGCTGCACGTTGCGGCAGGTGTAGTCGCGGATGTCGCGCGCGGCGTACGACTGCGCGGCGGTTTGACGCACGCGGGCCGAATCCGCGCCGCCGCGGTACAGGTTGTAGCTCATCACAACTTGCACGCTGGAGCTTTGGATGTCGCGCGTTTCCGGCGTGGGGTCGTTCTGGTCACGGCCCGAGGACGCCACGAATTCAAACTTGGGCGAGAAAGCGCCCTTGGACGAGGCCACGCCGGCTTGCGCGGCTTGCAACCCGGCTTGCTTGGACAGGAAGCTGGGGTTGCGGCGCAGCGACTCGTTGAAGTCGCCCGGCTTGACGGGCAGCTTGGCGGCGATGTCGGGCGGCGGCTGCATGGCTTCGGGCGGGAAAGCGCCGGTCACGCGCTGAAAGCGCTGCTGCACGTCAAGCAGGTTGGCGGTTTCGGTCATCAGGTTGGTCTGGGCCAGCGACAGGCGGCCGCCTGCCTGTTCCAGGTCAACGCGGCGGCCCACGCCGGATTCGGTGCGTTCGCCGATCTGCTTCAGCGTTTCTTCATGCAGCGAATAGTTCTGGCGGGCCAACAGTTCCATGTCGCGGTAGCGTTGCAGGTCGATATACGCCTGCACGGCGGCGAACGCGGTGCTGTCGCTGGTAGCCAATACGTCATAGAAGCGCGCCAGCTTGTCAAAGCCGGCCTGTTTGACGTCGTTGCTGGTGCGGAAGCCGTCAAAAATCAACTGGCGCAGCTCAACGTTGTAGCCCGGGCGGCTCCAGCGTTGCGATCCCACGTCCGGCACGTTGCTGCGATATTCGCGGCCTACATAGCCCTGCGCATTGATTTGCGGGAAGAAGGCGGCGCGTGCAACCGACTGACCTTCCAGCGACGCCTGGAAGTCGTGATACTTGGCCTGGATTTCCGGGTTGCTCAACAGCGTCTGCTCAACAACCTGATTCAGCGTCACCGTGGATACGGTGGCGGCCGGCGCGCCTTGAGCGGCGGGCGGGGTGGGCTGGGCAAAAGCGGCGGGAACAAAAGCCAAGGCGAGAAGCGAAGTCGTGCGTTTGATCAAAAACGAAGCCATAGTGATTATTCGCGTGTCGGAGTGGGATTGAATGGCGGCCATATTGTATGTAAATGTCATAATTCCCTAGTCAAGATTTGTTAAGTCTTGCAGAAGGCAAAATGACTCGCCACAACGTTTCTTCGCGCAACATCACCTAATTTGACTGAATTTGCACGAACTTCACAGACCGTGAAAAGTGCCAACTTTATTAATACGGTTTATTTCGTATTATTTCGAAAGTGACGTGTCTGTAGTGAAACAGGATTATATCGGTTTGATAATTCTGTATCTGATTTCTCTTATCGAATTTGTAATTTGTGATTAATTTTCCACAGTGTTCTCGCACTGTTTGCCGCGCTGGAAGGGACAGATTCCGTAACCAACATGGTAGTGGTGGTACTAGTATGTATGGTGTGGTTGTACTAGGTTCAGAGCCTGTGCATAATTCCCGCATGCCGCAGTGGCCGGCACGGAAGCGATTTGCTGATCAACCGTGCGAGGCTCAAGCCGGACTGTCTATTTGCAGAGCGCATCCATGGCCCAAACCCTTTACGACAAACTCTGGGACGCCCACATCGTCCACCAGGAATCAGACGGCACCTGTCTGCTCTATATCGATCGCCATCTGGTGCACGAAGTCACCAGCCCGCAAGCCTTCGAAGGTCTGGCGATTGCCGGCCGCAAGCCCTGGCGCACCGGCGCCAACCTGGCGGTGGCCGACCACAACGTGCCGACGCTGAACCGCGCACAGGGCATTGACGACCCGATCTCGCGGCTGCAAGTGGACACGCTGGATGCCAACTGCGAGAAATACGGCATTACCGAATTCCGCATGAACGACTTGCGCCAAGGCATCGTGCACGTCATCGGCCCCGAGCAGGGCGCCACGTTGCCGGGCATGACCGTGGTCTGTGGCGATTCGCACACCAGCACCCACGGCGCGCTGGGCGCACTGGCATTCGGTATCGGCACGTCCGAGGTCGAGCACGTGCTGGCCACGCAGACGCTGCTGATGAAGAAAGCCAAAAGCATGCTCATCAAGGTCGACGGCGACTTGCCTTTTGGCTGTACGGCCAAAGACGTGGTGCTGCACATCATCGGCATCATCGGCACGGCCGGTGGCACGGGCCACGCCATTGAATTCGCGGGCAGCACCATCCGCGCCCTGTCCGTGGAAGGCCGCATGACCGTGTGCAACATGGCGATTGAAGCCGGCGCGCGCTCGGGCATGGTGGCGGTCGACGACAAGACCGTTGAATATTTCCGTGGCCGCCCCTTCGCGCCCACGGGCGTGGTGTGGGACCAGGCCGTCAAGTACTGGCGCACGCTGCACACCGACGAAGGCGCCAAGTTCGACACGGTGGTGGAAGTGAACGCGCGCGACATCAAGCCGCAGGTCACCTGGGGCACGTCGCCCGAAATGGTGCTGCCGGTGGATTCCCGCGTGCCGGATCCCGACCGCGAAAAAGACGATGTGCGCCGCAGCGGCATGGAACGCGCGTTGCAATACATGGGCTTGAAGCCCAACACGCCCCTGACCGACATCCGCGTGGACCGCGTGTTCATTGGCTCGTGCACGAACTCACGCATCGAAGACCTGCGCGCGGCTGCCGCCGTGGCGCGCGGCAAGCGCGTGGCTTCCAATGTGCGTCAAGCCATGGTTGTGCCGGGCTCTGGCCTGGTCAAGCAACAAGCCGAACGCGAAGGGCTGGACAAGATTTTCATCGAAGCCGGTTTCGAATGGCGCGAACCGGGCTGTTCGATGTGCCTGGCCATGAACGCCGATCGCCTTGAACCGGGTGAACGTTGCGCGTCGACGTCGAACCGTAATTTCGAAGGCCGGCAAGGTCAGGGTGGCCGCACGCATCTGGTCAGTCCCGCGATGGCCGCCGCCGCCGCAGTGGCCGGCCACTTCGTCGACGTCCGCACGTTCCGTTAAGCGATCACGCACCGAGTACCGACATCATGCAAGCATTTACCACTCACGAAGGCCTGGTGGCTCCGCTCGACCGTGAAAACGTCGACACGGACCTCATCATTCCCAAGCAGTTCCTCAAGTCGATCCAGCGCACCGGTTTCGGCCCCAACCTGTTCGACGAGCTTCGCTACCTGGATCACGGCGAGCCCGGCATGGACAACAGCAAGCGTCCTCTGAACCCGGATTTTGTGCTGAACCAGCCCCGCTACCAAGGCGCCTCGATTCTGTTGGCGCGCAAGAACTTCGGCTGCGGCTCCAGTCGCGAGCACGCGCCCTGGGCGCTGACGCAGTACGGCTTTCGCGCGATCATCGCGCCGTCGTATGCCGACATCTTTTTCAACAACAGCTTCAAGAACGGCTTGCTGCCGATCGTGCTGTCTGAATTGGAAGTGGCCCGCCTGTTCGACGAAGTCAAGGCGTTCCCGAATTACAAGCTGCAAATCGACCTGGACCGCCAGGTCGTGATCGCCGCGGACGGCCGCGCGATGGGCTTCGATATCGAACCGTTCCGCAAGTACTGCCTGCTGAACGGCTTCGACGATATCGGCCTGACGCTGCGCCATTCCGACAAGATCCGCGCCTTTGAGGCCGAACGCCTGGCCCGCCACCCCTGGCTGGAAAGCCGTCCCATCGCCTGAACCCATTCTGATCACAGGATCGCTTTCAAATGACCCACAACATTGCAGTCTTGCCGGGTGACGGCATCGGACCGGAAATCGTCGAACAGGCCGTGCGCGTGCTTCAAGCGCTGGACGTGCCGTTCGACATCAAGCAGGCGCCCGTTGGTGGCGCCGCGTTCGACCAGTTCGAACACCCGCTGCCCCCGGCCACGCTCAAGCTGGCCAAGGAATCCGACGCCGTGCTGTTCGGCGCCGTTGGCGACTGGAAGTACGACAGCCTGCCGCGCGAGTTTCGTCCGGAACAAGCCATTCTGGGCCTGCGCAAGGCGCTGGGCCTGTTTGCCAACCTGCGTCCGGCCATCCTGTACCCCGAGCTGGCCAGCGCATCGTCGCTCAAGCCCGAGATCGTGTCCGGCCTGGACATCCTGATCATTCGTGAACTGACGGGCGACATCTATTTCGGCACGCCGCGCGGCGTCCGTTCGTCGCCCGACGGCTCGTTTGCGGGCGAGCGCGAAGGCTACGACACCATGCGCTACGCGGAATCTGAAGTGCGCCGCATTGCGCGCATCGGCTTCGAGTCGGCGCAAAAGCGCAACAAGAAGCTGTGCAGCGTGGACAAGGCCAACGTGCTTGAAACCTCGCAGTTCTGGCGCGATATCGTCATTGAAGTGGCGCGCGAATATCCGGACGTAGAGTTGTCGCACATGTACGTCGACAACGCCGCGATGCAACTGGTGCGCAACCCGCGCCAGTTCGACGTGATCGTTACGGGCAACCTGTTCGGCGACATCCTGTCGGACGAAGCGGCGATGCTGACGGGTTCGATCGGCATGTTGCCGTCGGCCTCTTTGAACGCCGGCGGCCAGGGACTGTACGAACCCAGCCACGGTTCGGCCCCGGACATCGCGGGCAAGGGCATCGCCAACCCGTTGGCAACCATCTTGTCCGCCGCCATGTTGCTGCGCTATTCGCTGAACCTTGCACCGCAAGCCGACCGCATCGAAGCCGCCGTGCGCCGCGTGCTGGCCGACGGCCTGCGTACCGCCGACATCTTTGAAGCGGGCACCACGAAGGTCACCACGGCCGCCATGGGCGACGCCGTGCTCAAAGCCTTGGCCTGATCGCCAGGCAAGGGGCGCGCCCTTGCGGCGCCGCCCCATTTTGGAAGGGGCCGCTGCAGGTAGCGGCCCTTTTTTCGCCCGTGTTGTGGCGGCGCCGCGAAAGCCATTGGGCGGTCTTCCGGCCCCAATTTTTTATAGCTGCGCCGCAACATACGCGCGTGCATTCTGATAAATTGTTGAATTGCACGACTTTTTCTACCCGGACCTTGTCTCCACCTTTATAGAGCGATTGAAATGAATCAAGCAGTAGGCCTTGTCGGCTGGCGCGGAATGGTCGGCTCGGTGCTCATGCAACGCATGCGCGACGAGAACGACTTCGCACTGATCGAACCGGTGTTCTTTTCCACCAGCAATGCTGGCGGCGCCGCGCCCACGTGGGCCGAAGGCGCGGGCCCGTTGCAAAATGCCTACGACATTGATGCTCTGAAAAAACTGCCGATTATTCTGACGGCTCAAGGCGGCGACTACACGTCCGAGGTTTATCCCAAGCTGCGCGGCGCGGGCTGGAACGGCATCTGGATTGATGCGGCCAGCACCTTGCGCATGGCAGAAGACGCCATCATCGTCCTGGACCCGGTCAACCGCCCGGTCATCGACGCGGCGCTCAAGCGCGGCGTGCGCAATTTCATCGGCGGCAACTGCACGGTCAGCTGCATGTTGATGGGCCTGGCCGGCCTGTTCAACAACGACCTGGTGGAATGGATGACGTCCATGACCTACCAGGCGGCGTCCGGCGGCGGCGCGCAGCACATGCGCGAACTGCTGACCCAATTCGGCGAGATCAACCAGGCCGTCAAGCCCTTGCTGGACGATCCGGCGTCGGCCATTCTGGCTATCGATCGTGGCGTGCTGGCCAAGCAGAAAGATGCGTCGTTGCCGCACGAACACTTTGGCGTTCCGCTGGGCGGCAACCTGATTCCCTGGATCGACAAGGATCTGGGCGACGGCATGTCCAAGGAAGAATGGAAGGCCGAAGTCGAGACCAACAAGATCCTGGGCCGCGGCGCCGCCTTCGGCACGCCCGCCACCCCGATCGACGGCCTGTGCGTGCGCATCGGCGCCATGCGCTGCCATAGCCAGGCCCTGACCATCAAGCTCAAGCGCGATGTGCCGCTGGATGAGATCGAAGCGCTGATCGCGCAAGGCACGCAATGGGCCAAGGTGGTTCCCAACACCAAGGAAGCGACGGTTTCGGCGCTGACCCCGGTTGCCGTGACCGGCACGCTGGACATCCCGGTTGGCCGCCTGCGCAAGCTGTCGATGGGCTCGCAATACCTGGGCGCCTTCACGGTGGGCGACCAACTGCTGTGGGGCGCTGCCGAACCGCTGCGCCGCATGCTGCGCATCGCGCTGGCCGAAGCCTGACGCGCAGGTGTGGACGGTCGATAAAAGTGGTTTGATCGGCCGTGTAGACAAGCAAGGGCACCTTCGGGTGCCCTTGACGTTTGGACAATCGTAAAAGGGAAGCGGCGGATGTGCCCGAGAGCCAACGCCGAAGCGCCTTTCAGGTTTGTGAAACCGGCATCATCCATTACACTTTTCCCGTGAATTGAGGCCTGTTTCGCTAATATGTCGCGCGACCCGGCCAGCCCGTAATTCGACTACAAGAACGGAATTCCAGCTTATGACCCAGCGTTCGCGCCATGTGAAGCATGCCCGCCGTTTGAAAACCCTTCAATGGGCGATCGCGTTGGCGATTGGGTCGAGCATGTGCAGTTCGGCGCTGGCCATGCGGGTCGGGCATTCCCGCGTGGTGTCGGCACCGGGCGCGCCGTTGCAGGCGGTGGTTGGTTTGCAGGAATTGACGCCCGATGAGGTGTCGTCGTTGAAGGTGTCGGTGGCGGATGAAGCCGCCTGGCAGCGCGCCGGCCTGAAGCCGCCGGTGCCGTTGGCCAGCATGGTGGTCCGCATTGAAGACGGCATCGACGCCACGCGCAAGAACCTGCGCGTGCGCGGCACGCAGCCGCCGGCCAGCGGCGCGGTCGACCTGCTCTTGGACATCACTTCAAGTTCCGGCCAGCGCCAGGTGCAGGTCAGCGTATTGGTGCCCCTGCGCGGCACCGGCGCGGACGTGACGCCGGCCTCGGTGGGCGGCGCGGCGCGCGCGGGGGGCAGTACCGCGACGGTCAATGTGAAGCAGGGCGACAATCTTTTTGCCATTGCGCAGCGCAACGCGGTGCCCAACGCCTCGGTGTATCAGATGCTGGTGGCGTTGTGGCGCGCGAATCCAGACGCCTTTATTCAGAACAACATGAACCTGGTCCGCGCCGGGCAAAAGCTGAAGATTCCGGATGCGGCCACGGTTCGTGCGATTGATCCGGCCGAAGCGCGCCGCATCTTTAACGAACATGCCGAAGCGTTTGCCAAGTACCGCGCCAGGGTCGGCGCGGCGGCAGGCGCCAATCCGTCGGTGGTGAAGGGGCAGGACGCGGCATCCGGCTCCGTGGCGCAACCGGGTGACACGGGCGTGGCCACGCCCGCTCCAACCCAGGACCGTGTGCGCTTGTCGACCGGGCTGGCGGCAGGAGGCGCGGTCGCGCAGGCGGATGCGCAGGCCGACGCGAAGACATCGAACGAGCGCGCACTGAAAGACGTTGAAGGCCGCGTGAATCAGCTGCAAAGCAATGTGGACGAGTTGAACAAGGCCGTGGCGCAGCAGGGCGGTTCGGGAACCTCGGGCGCGGGTGGTTCCGGTGCGGCTGGCGGTGCGGGAGCCTCAGGAAGCGCAGGGGGCACGGGCGCGACGGGCGGTTCCGGTGCGGCAGGCGGTTCGGGCGCAGCGGGCGCAGCGGGCGGTCCGGGTGCAGCCGGTACTCCGGGCGCAACTGGTGCTCCGGGCACGGCGGGCGCTCCCGGCGCGACGGGCAGTTCCGGCGCGGCCGGTACCCCAGGTGTAACGGGCGCTTCTGGCGCGGCTGGTACCCCAGGTGCAGCGGGCGCTTCCGGCGCGGCCGGTACCCCGGGTGCAACGGGCGCTTCCGGCGCGGCTGGTACCCCAGGTGCAGCGGGCGCTTCCGGCGCGGCCGGTACCCCGGGTGCAGCGGGCGCTTCTGGCGTGGCTGGTACCCCAGGTGCAGCGGGCGCTTCGGGCGCGGCCGGTACCCCAGGTGCAGCGGGCAGTTCCGGCGCAGCCGGTACTCCGGGAGCTGCGGGCACTCCCGGCGCCGCAGGTACGCCCGGCGCAGCGGGCACCCCAGGCGGTGCGGGTTCGACGAATAATACCGGCGCGGCCGGTGCGGCGGGCGTGACCGGTACGTCCGGTAGCCCGGCCGCGTCCGGCGTTGCAGGCGCCACGGCGCCCGCGGGCGCGGCGGGTCCGGCCGGCACACCGGGCGGGGCCGGTAGCGCCGCAACCCCAGGGGCAGCGGGCGCAACCGGCGCCGCAGGCTCTCCAGGCGCCGCCGGCTCTCCAGGCGCCACCGGATCACCCGGCGCGCCGGGTGTCGCCGGCGCTCCCGGTGCATCCTCCTCGGACAGCGCCCGTGCGGGCACGCCGCCCGACAACGCCAAAGACCTCTCCAGCAGCATGCCCAGCTGGCTGGCGGACAATCTGCTCGTCATCGTTACCGCCTTGTTGGCGTTGATCGCCTTCGCGATCGCCTGGCTGCTGCGTCGCGCCGGCGCGCGTCGCGACGACGATGACGAGGATACCTACGCCTTTAACGAGCCGGTGCTGGACACGGCAGCGCTGAACCGCAAGCTCGATACGATCAATCTCGACCTGGACGAACCGCCCACGGACGAACCGCGCCGAGTCAGCGGTCCACGGGTTTGAACGATGTCTAGAGTTGCATTGGGGCTGGCGTATGACGGCTCCGCTTGGCAGGGTTGGCAGACGCAGCCGCACCGGCAAACGGTGCAGGACACACTGGAGTCTGCCTTGGCAAAATTCTCCGGCGTGCAGGGCGTAGTGCCCACGATATGCGCGGGCCGCACCGATACCGGGGTGCACGGCGCGATGCAGGTGGTACACCTGGACACCGAGTTGGACCGGCGCATGGAGTCCTGGGTACGCGGTGTGAATGCGTTTCTGCCGTCCAGCGTGTCGGTGCAATGGGCGCAACAAGTGTCCGACGAATTTCATGCGCGTTTTTCCGCGCGCGCCCGCACCTATGTGTACCTGCTGTGGCGCGGCCGGGTGCGGCCGGCTCTGTGGGCCGGGCGCGCCGGTTGGTGCTTTCAACCGCTGGATGTGCAAGCCATGCGTGCCGCCGCGCAGGCCCTGGTTGGCGAACACGATTTTTCAAGCTTCCGTTCTTCGCAATGTCAGGCCAAGCATCCGGTGCGCCAGATGCACCGGCTGGAAATCGCGGAACGCGGGCCGTTCCTGGTTTTCACCTTGAAGGCGAACGCGTTTTTGCATCACATGGTTCGCAACATCATGGGTGCGCTGCTGCAAGTGGGGCAGGGCAGGGAATCGGTGGACTGGATGGCGCAACTGCTGTCCTGGCGTGACCGTACGCGCGGAGCGCCCACCTTCGCGCCCGACGGCCTGTACTTGGCGGCTATTGATTACCCCGCCGAGTTCGGCTTGGAAGAGCTGGATGGCGGCTCGACGTTGTTGTCGCCGTTTACGCAGTCTTATTAGGAATTACCAGGAAGCCGCCGTCGCCATCGCGCCTTCCATGCGCTTAAAGGAACCATTGCCATGCAACGCCGCGCGTTTTTGAAACAAGCCGCCCTCGGCGCGGCAGGCAGCGCCGCGTTGGCCGCTCCGGCCATCGCACAACAGGCGACGGCCATCGGACAACAGGAGCCAGTCCTCGCACAGCAGACGCCGGCCGTCGCACAACATACACCACCCGTCGCACAACATACACCACCCGTCGCACAACATACACCACCCGTCGCACAACAGACATCGCCCAGCACAGAGCAGGCGCCAACGGTCGCATGGCGGCTTGCGTCCAGCTTTCCAAGCGAATCGCCCACCTTGTTCGCGGGCGCGGAAGATGTTGCGCGGTATGTGTCCGAAGTGACCGACGGTCGTTTCACGATCCAGATTTTCCCGGCAGGCGATTTGGTCCAGCCTGGCCAAGTGCTTGAAGCCGTGCAGCATCGTGTCGTGGACTGCGGGCACACCGCATCGACGCGCTACTTCGATACAGACCCTGCGCTGAGTTTTGACGCCGGCGTTCCGTTCGGGCTGAACACCCGGCAGATGAACGCCTGGATGCTTCAGGGCGAAGGCTTGGCGCTGACGCGTGTGCTGTTCGACAAGTACAACATCGTGAACTTCCCTTGTGGCTACACCGGTGCGCAGATGGGCGGGTGGTTCCGGGGCGAGGTCAAGACCGTGGACGACTTGCGCGGCTTGAAGATCAAGGCCAGCGGATTTGCCCGGCACGTGCTGGCGCGGTTGGGCGCCACGCCTGTCGATGTGCCGGTGGCCGACACGTACGCCGCATTGGAGCAGGGCGTCGTGGACGCGGTGGCCTGGGTTGGCCCTTACGACGATGAAAGCCTTGCGCTGTATAAGGTGGCGCGCAATTATTACTTCCCGGGTTGGTGGGCCGGCACCTTGCAGTTGTCGCTGTACGTGAACCAGGACGCCTACGACGAACTGCCCAAGCCGTATCAGTCGGCCCTGGCGTTGGCGTGCCGCATGGCAACCGCCAACATGATCGCGAAGTACGACGCTGGCAATCCGGACGCGTTGCGTCGCCTGGTCTCGCGCGGCGCGCAGCTCAAGGCGTTTCCCAAACCGGTGCTGCAAGCCTGCTATGACGCCTCGTTGGCGGCTTATAAAGAGCTGGGCGCCAAGGATCCGATGTTCAAAAAGCTCTACGACAGCATGGTCGCTTTCCGAGATAAGGAAGTGCCCTGGTTCCGTGTCGCCGAGGGCGGCTTTGACTCGATGATCGCCACACTGGGCCAGCCGGCCGGGTGATCGCCGCCCAAACGTTGCGCGATATACTGATACACCGATTTTTCATCGGGCCACTGATCGTTAATGCCATGCGTACACGCATCAAAATCTGCGGATTGACCCGCGAACAAGACATTGAAGCCGCCGTTTCGGCCGGCGTCGATGCCATCGGCTTTGTCTTCTACCCCAAGAGCAAGCGTTGCCTGACACCGAGGCGCGCGGCGCAATTGCGCCGCGCGGTGCCCGCATTTGTGGACGTCGTTGCGCTGTTCGTGAACCCGGCGCCTTCCGACGTGCAGGCCGTGCTGGACGAAGTGCATCCTGAACTGCTGCAATTTCACGGTGACGAATCCCCGCAGGATTGCGCCCGCTACGGCCAACGCTTCCTGCGCGCATTCCGCGCGGGGGCACCGGGTTTGGAAACCGCTGAAAACCTGGCGTCGTACTGCCGCGCATTCGGCGAAGCGGCGGGGTGGTTGTTCGACAGCTACAGCTCGGGATACGGTGGCAGCGGCCACGGCTTTGACTACGCGTTGCTGGACGACGTGCGCGCTGATCCCGTGTCGCGTCCCCTGATTTTGTCGGGTGGTTTGAACGGCGACAACATCGGCCAGGCGATCGAGCAAGTCAGGCCCTGGGCCGTCGATGTGAGCAGCGGCGTAGAGCTTGAGCAAGGAATAAAAAGTTCTGATAGAATCTCGTTCTTCGTTGATGCGGCACACGCCGCAGACGCGAAAATGAAGGGAAAAAAGTAGTGCTGTAGTTGCGTTGGTGTGCAGTTGCTGGCCAGTAAAAATTGGCGGTAGCTGCCGGTAGCCGAAGCGATTTGGAAGCGGTCATAAAGCGGTTTTGAAGCATGACATGCTTAATAAATCGAACTGAACGAATCGGTTACTGAAAGCCATTCAAATTGGTATTCAGTTGGGCAAGCGGAAGCAAATTGCCAAGGCAATAGCCCCAACCAAAGCACGCAATGAATACTGCAAAAAATCATTAAAGACGATTTGCACGGTTCAAAAAAGCACTATATAATTCTTCTTCTTTGCAGGCGGTTAGCTCAGTTGGTTAGAGCGCCACGTTGACATCGTGGAGGTCGTTGGTTCGAACCCAATACCGCCTACCAGATTCCTGCAAGTGCTGAAAAGCACGGCAAAAGCCGATACGAAAAGCCGCTAAGTCACTGACTTAGCGGCTTTTTTCATTTCAGCTTTCTACGCCGCCTCACCCCGCGCGGATTCGTCGTGTTGATTTTTCCGTACCCCCCGAATATTCAACGCCGCCAATCCCAGCTGAAGCGCAATCAACGCATAGGCTCCGTCGTGCAATCCCCACGCAATCCACAACGCATTGCTTAATAGAAATACCCAAAATCCCCATTTGCGTTTGGCTTTGCCTTGCGATGCCACCAGCCATGCGGCGGCCAGCGATGTCACCATCGCGGGCCATTGAAGAAAATTCCATAGCGCGTCCATGATGTAAGCCGGGTCCTCCGTTGCGGCGTGAGCGATCAGCCCAGTTTCTTGACGACGCGGGCCAGTTTGGCGATGCCGCCGGTGCCGCTTGCGGCGCGTCCCATCAACGCCGTGCCGGCCGCGGTCAGCATGGCGCGTTTGAATGGCGTGCGGCCTTTCATGCCGGCCACGATCAATAGCGCGCCTAGTCCAAATACGATGAGGTGCTCGCCCGGGAAGTCGGGGCGTCGGTCGTCTATGTCTTTCAGTTGCCGCGTCAGCGATGGGTCATCGCGACCCACGGGTTCCATTTCCACTACGTCATCGGTTTGCATCGCAGTTCCCCCAAAAAAAGAAGCCGCTTCTCTTCAGCAAGTGACATGCCACGCGCTGCCCCCAGGGAAGCGAACACCGTTTCGCGAAGGTAGGGCTTATCTGATAAGGTCCGGCGTATCTTCCGCCTGCTTACACCATGCACACATTCACCAAAGCACTACTGCTGGCTCCCTGCGTTTGGCTTGCCGCTTGCGCCATCAAACCGCCGGCGGCAACGCAAGCGCAGCCGCGCGTTGACGAATTGCCGATGTATGGGGGCATGGACCGGTCTGCCGCAGCCGAGTTGCAGGCCAGCGACAAGAAGCTGGCCGAGGACGCCGTCCGGGCATTTGGTTCAGCCGCCAAGGCGTCGCAGGCCTGGGTGTCGCAGGGATACCGGTTTTACCAGGCGGACCAATTGGGCATGGCGATGCGGCGGTTCAATCAGGCTTGGCTGTTGAACCCGGACAACCCCGAGGCCTATACCGGCTTTGCCGCGGTGCTGCACGACCAGGGCAAGTTTTGCCAGGCGATGAGCATGATGGATCTGGCGATCAGCCATGATCCCCCTACCTTTCAGGGCATTTACGCCGACGCGGGCCGCATTGCCGCCCGTTGCGCAGCGGAAGATAAGACGCTGCCGCCAGAGGCGCGAGTGGCGGCTACCGCGCGGTCCGACGAGTGGTATCGCAAAGGCGAAGCCGTCGAGCCCGACAAGGGGTATCTGTATTCGTCCTGGGCCACGGCGTACTACTGGCGCGGGCAATACGATCAGGCGTGGGCAATGGTGGTCAAGGCGCGCGCGGCGGGCGGATCGCCCAGCCCGAAATTCATGGAAATGCTACGCGCCCAAATGCCGGAGCCTCGCGGTTAGCCCCGCGGCTGCCTGAGTGATCGGCGCAGCTTCGGCGGCAATGCGGCAATTGCGATATTCTGCTGACCATCATGATCAAAGCTCTATGGTTGGCGTTGGGCTGCGTGATGCTGGCATTGGGCGTCATCGGCGCGTTTTTGCCGGTCATGCCGACGACGATTTTCCTGATATTGGCGGTGGGCTGCTTTTCGCGGTCGTCCCCGCGCCTGGAAAAATGGCTGTTGGACAGTCCGACTTACGGACCGCCGCTACGCATCTGGCGCGACCAGAAGGCGGTGTCGCGTAAAGGCAAGACGTACGCCTGCCTGGGAATGGCCGTGGGATACGCTTTGTTTTGGTGGAGCGCGCGCCCTTCCTGGCCGTTGGCCGTGGGTGTAGGCCTGTTCTTCGTTGCCAGCGCAGCCTATGTATTGAGCCGGCCGGCGCCCAAGGTGTCCGATGCCGGTGGCCGGCCGTTGCAACGATAGCGCTGGATGGCGCGTATCGTTGCGCCGGCCCTTGCCGGGCCGTGCTGCTTATCGCCTGACCGTTCAGTGCGAATGTCGGGGATCGCCCCGCGTCTCGATCACTTTCAGATAAAGCGTTGCCGGTTCCAGGCAGCCCCCGGTCGACAATTGACCCACCATTTGCCGATAGATTTCCTGCCACGGCGTTTGCGAAGCCGGCGGCTGATACGGCGGTTCCTGCTTGCGCCGTTCCATCTCGGCGTCGTCCACCAGCGCGGTCACGCTACGCTGGTTCAGGTCGACGCGGATCTTGTCGCCCGTGCGCAGCAGCGCCAGGCCACCGCCCACGGCGGCTTCGGGCGACATATTCAAAATCGACGGGCTGGCCGACGTGCCGCTCTGCCGGCCATCGCCCAGGCAGGGCAGTGAATCGATACCGCGCTTGAGCAGATGCGACGGCGGCGCCATGTTGACCACTTCGGCGCTGCCGGGGTACCCCACGGTGCCCGCGCCCCGTATCACCAGAATGCAGTGTTCGTCGATGTTCAGCGACGGGTCTTCGATGCGGGCGTGATAGTCCTCCGGGCCTTCAAAAACAATGGCGCGTGCCTCGAAGGCGTTTTCCGAACCGGGTTCCGCTAGATACGTGCGGCGAAATGCCTCGCCCACCACCGACATCTTGATAATGGCGCTGTCGAAGAAGTTGCCCGACAGCACGATGAATCCGGCGCGATGCTTGAGCGGCGCCTCGCAGGTGCGGATGACATCCGGGTCCCGCGTCTTGGACGCCGCGGCGATGTCGCCGATGCTGCGGCCCGATACGGTGGGGCAATCGGCGTGCAGGCGGCCGGCCGCCAGCAATTCGTGCATGACGGCGGGCACGCCGCCCGCACGGTGAAAGCCTTCGCCCAGGTGTTCGCCGGCCGGCACGCAGTTCACCAGCAGGGGCACGTCTTCGCCCAGCCGTTGCCAATCGTCCAGGCTGAGGTCGATGCCGGCGTGGCGGGCCATGGCGATCAGGTGGGGCGGACAGTTGCTGGAGGCGCCCAGCGCCGAGGCCACGACGATGGCATTCTCAAAGGCCTCGCGCGTCAGGATGTGCGACGGGCGCAAGTCTTCCCGCACCATGTCGCAGATGCGCATGCCGGTGGCGTAGGCCATCTGCGCGCGCTCGCGGTAGGGGGCGGGAATGCTGGCACACGTGGGCAAGGACATGCCCAGCGCTTCGGCCAGCGAGTTCATCGACAGCGCCGTGCCCATGGTGTTGCAGTGCCCGACCGATGGCGATGACGCTGTCGCCAGCGTCATGAAACCCTCGTAGTCCAGCTTGCCCGCCGCCATCAAATTGCGTGCATGCCAGATGACCGTGCCGGAACCCACCCGCTGGCCGTCGTGCCAGCCGTCCAGCATCGGTCCGCCCGACAGCACGATGGCGGGCAGGTCGACGGTGGCGGCGGCCATCAGGCAGGCGGGCGTGGTCTTGTCGCAACCGGTGGTCAGGACCACGCCGTCCAGCGGATAACCATGCAGGATCTCGACCAGGCCCAGATAAGCCAGGTTCCGATCCAGCGCGGCGGTGGGCCGCCGGCCCTGTTCGGCCAGCGGATGCACCGGGAACTCCATGGGGATGCCGCCCGCGTCGCGGATACCCGCCTTGATGCGCTCGGCCAGCGCCAGGTGATGCCGGTTGCAGGGCGCCAGGTCGCTGCCGGTCTGGGCGATGCCGATGATCGGCCGCCCGGATTGCAGTTCCTGCCGCGTCAGGCCGTAGTTAAGGTAGCGTTCGACGTAAATGGCCGTCATGTCGGCGTGCGCGGGATCGTCGAACCATTTCTGGCTGCGCAATTTGCGGGGTATCTGTGACATATGGAGCTCGCTTGCTTCGCGTGGGCGATCAGTAAAAAGGCGTCAGTTGCGCGCCTTCTGGATCTCATCATTCAACTGCTTGATGAGGTCGGGGCCCAGTTCCTGCGTGTATTTGTCGACCACCGGCTGGACCTTCTGGCGCATGCGCGCGACTTCCTCGGGGCTGACGGTGTTGATCTTCATGCCGGCCTTTTCAAGGGTGGTCATGGCCTTGGTGGAATCCGCGCGGCTGTCCTTGCGTTCAAATTCGCGCGATGCCTCGGCCGCCTGGCGCACCAGTTTCTGTTCGTCGGGCGACAACGTGTCCCACCACTTCTTGGACGCCAGCACGACCCACGGCGTATAGACGTGGCGCGTGATGGTCAGGAAAGGCTGCACTTCGTAGAACTTGCTGCTTTGAATCGTCGTGATGGGGTTTTCCTGCCCGTCGACCGTGCGCGTTTCCAGGGCGGTGAACAGCTCCGAGAACGGCATGGGAACGGCATTGGCACCCAGCGTATTGAAAACGCCCAGCGCGATCTGGTTCTGCATCACGCGCAGCTTGATGCCTTCCAGGTCTTCCGCGCGCGCGATCGGGCGCTTGGAGTTGGTCATGTTGCGAAAGCCGTTTTCCCAATAGACCAGGCCGACCAGCCCCTTGGCTTCCAGCTTCTTCAACAGGTCCTGGCCCAGTTGCCCATCCAGAACCGCATCGGCTTCCTTTTCGCTGTTGAACAGGAAGGGCAGGTCGAACACGCCGAATTCCTTGACCATCCCGGCCAACGGCGCGGTGGACCCGACCATCATTTCCTGGGCGCCGCCCGCCAGCGCGCCTTGCATCTGTTCGTCGGAACCCAGGTTGGCCGAGCCGAAGGTCTTCATCTTCAACTTGCCGCCGCTGACTTTTTCAAGCTCTTGCGCCAGGAAGCGCGCGGCGCGGCCCTGGACGCTCTCTTCGTTCAGGCCGTAGCCGAAACGGATCAGGCGCGGCTTGACGTCGGCCGCGGCGGCCACGCCGGCAACGGCGCAGGACAGCGCGGTGGCCAGCACGAGTAAACGGGTTTTGAATCGATAGGTCATGGTGCTCCTCCTTGGGGTTTTTTTGCCGCTAGTGCATCCAGCGTGCGGGTACGGTGATCAGCTCGGGGAAGATCACCAGCAGGACCAGCAGGCCCGTGTAGGCCACGACGTAGCGCCACACGCCCCTGCAGATGGTTTCCATATTGATGCGGGCCACGCCGCACACCACGTTCAGCACGGTGCCCACGGGCGGGGTCAACAAGCCCACGCAGCCCACCATCACGAACATGACGCCGAAGTAGACGGGGTCGATGCCGGCTTTGGTTACCACGGGCATCAGCACCGGCGCCAGGATCAGGATGGTGGGCGTCAGGTCCATGACCGTTCCCACCAATGTCAGCAGCACCAGCAGGGCGAACATCAGCAGCTTGGGCTGGTCCATGACCGGTTCGAGCAGCGCAATCAGGTCTTGCGGCATGTCGGCCAGCGTGATCATGTAGGACGAGACCATCGCGGCGGCCACCAGGAACATGACGACGGCGGTGGTGCGCGCGGCGTTCACGAACAACGGCAGCAGGTCGCGCAGCCCGATCTCGCGGTAGACGAACAGACTGACGCCCAGCGCGTACACGGCGGCCACCACGGCGGCTTCCGTCGGCGTGAACACCCCGCCGCGCAGCCCGCCGATGATGATGACGGGCAGCATCAGCGCCCATATCGATTCGCGCAGGGCCTTCAGGCGGTTGCGCCACGGTTCACGCGGCGACGGCTTGATGCTGCCGTGCTTGCGCGCCACCCATGTCCATACCGCCACCAGCGTCAAGCCCATCATCAGCCCGGGGGCGATGCCCGCGAAGAACAGCTTGGTGATCGATACGTTGGTAGCCACCCCGAAGATGATGAACGAGATGGACGGCGGGATGATGGGGGCAACAATGCCGCCCGCCGCGATCAGCCCGGACGCCTGGCCGGCGTCGTACCCCTTTTCGCGCAGCATGGGGATCAGCAAGGAGCCCAGCGCGGCGGCGTCGGCCACCGCCGAGCCGGACAAGGCGGCCAGCAGCACGCTGGCAAAAATCGCCACGTAGCCCAGGCCGCCCTGGACGTGCCCGACAAACATGCTGGCCAGGCGCACGATACGTCTGGATATGCCGCCGGCATTCATGAGTTCGCCCGCCAGCATGAATAGCGGGACGGCCATCAGCGTGAAGCTGTTGGCGCCCGTCAGCATGTTCTGCGCGAGGATCTGGGTATCGAAGAAGTCCAGCTGGAACATCATGGCCAGCGCGCTGAGCAGCAGCGCGAAGGCAATCGGCATGCCCAGGGCGATCAGCCCCAGCAGTACGAGCAGGAAGAGGGTCAGAATCATTGCAAAGGTCCGGGCGGGGTGGGGGCGGGCGCGTTGGGGACGGGCGGAGCCCGACTCAGACCGAGGGGTCTTCGGGACTGGATTCCGCCGGCAGGGGGTCGCCGGCCAGCACACGGATGATGTCGATGACGGTCAACAGGCCCATGGCCACGGACGCGTACAGCGCCGCCGTGTTGAACACCGCCAGGCGCATGCCGGTGACGGGCAGCACCGTGTCCATGCCGATCACGGTCTGCACCCAGCTGCCGCGTGCCATCAGCCACAGCACCCACAACACCAACAACTGGCAGAAGATGTGCGAGACACGACGCGCGGCGGGGCCGAAGCGTTCAACCAGCATGGTGACGCCGATGTGCTGGTGGTCGCGCAATGCAATGACGGCGCCCAGGAAGATCAGCCACACAAACGCCAGGCGGGATACCTCGTCGGACGCGTTGATGCCGGAATTGAACAGATAGCGCAGCGCCACGTTGCCGAACAGCAGCACGACCATGACGACCAGACAGGCGACCATCAGCCAGGTCTGTAACGCAAAACACCAATCGGCGGCACGGGCCAGCGGCGAACCGCCGCGCTGCCCGGAAGGGAAGGCTTGCATGTTTGTCTCCTGCCCGGTTTTTCTGGGCTTTTTTCGCTTATGCTTTGGCGGATGTTAGCGCTAACATTTCGCTTTTGGCAAGCCCCTGTTTTTTGCGTCAGACTACGCGCTTCCCACCCGACCACGAAGGCCAATGTCCATCCGTAAACCCCGCAGTTCGCACGCTGGCCGCGTCACCATGCAAGAGGTGGCGCGCCGCGCCGGCGTCAGCGCCATCACCGTGTCGCGTGCGTTGCGCACACCGGACAAAGTGGCCGAGGCGCTGCGCCTGCGCATCGCGCGCGTCTGCCAGGAGCTGGGGTACGTGCCCAACCATGCCGCCAGCGCGCTGGCTTCGGCGCGCTCGCAGACCATCGTTGTGCTGATCCCGTCGCTCAGCAACGTGGTGTTCGTGGACATTATTTCCGGCATCAAGGAAGTGTTGGACCAGCATGGCTATCACATGCTGATCGGGGTGACGGGTTATTCGCCGGATGCCGAGGAAGCCTTGCTGCGCAAGTATCTACAGCATTCGCCGGACGGCTTGATCCTGACCGGTATCGACCACAACCCCGGCACATGGGCCTTGCTGCGCACGCAGCGCATGGCCACGGTGCACACCATCGAAACATTGGCGGGCGCCGAGGACATGAGCGTCGGCTTTTCGCAATTTGACTCCGGCTATGCCGCCTGCCGCCATCTGGTGGAACGCGGCCGTCGACGCATCGGCATCATCGGCGCGCAGTTGGACCCGCGTTCCTTGCGCCGCTGCGAAGGGGCGCGGCAGGCGCTGCGTGATGCGGGTTGCTACGACGCCACGCTTGAAATCATGACGCCGGAGAAGTCGTCGATCAGTCTGGGGGCGTCCTTGCTGGAATCCTTGCGCCAGCAGCATCCGGATTGCGACGCGGTCTTTTTCTGCAACGATGACTTGGCGCAAGGCGCCGTGTTTCAGTGCGGCAGGCTGGGCGTGCGCGTACCCGAGCAGATGGCCCTGGTCGGCTTTCATGACCTGGCCGGCACGGCCTGGACGACCCCGCCGTTGTCCACAATTGCCACGCCGCGTTACCAGATCGGGGTGTCCGCAGCCGGCTTGCTGATGCAGCATCTGGCGGGTGAGCCTATCGCCCAGCGGCACGTGGACCTGGGTTTCACGCTGGTGCAGCGCGAAACCAGCTGAACGGCGGACTTAGCCTGCACGACGCATGGCCAGGAAAACACCCGACGCCATGATCAAGGCCATGCCCGCCAGCGCCAGGCTGTCGGGCGGGCGTTGGAACCAGAAGGTGCTGAACAGCACGGCCAGCAGCAGTTGAAAATAATTCAACGGCGCCAGGGTGGCTGCCGAGACGCGTTGGAATGCGGCAATCAGCAACACCTGCGCCAACCCGCTGCATGCGCCCAGCGCGATGATGATCGCGGCGTCGGCAGGCGTGGGCCAGGGGTCGGGCAGGAAGAAGGGCGCTGGCAGGGCCGTGACGATCAGGCAGATGATTGCCGTATACGCATACTGCACCGGCCCGGGCACCTTGCCCGACAGCTTGCGCGTGAGCACCTGGAAGATCGCGTAGCAGATTGCCGACACCGCCATCAACAGCGTGCCCAACAGCGGCAAGTCGCCGCCGGGCCGCACAATCAGCAGCATGCCGGCAAAGCCGACGGCCACCGCCAGCCATTGCACGGGGCGCACGCGCTCGCCCAGCAGCCAAGGCGACAGCGCCACCATGATGAGCGGCGACGTGAAGTAGATGGCGGTGGCTTCCGACAAAGGCATCCAGATCAGCGCGGTCATGAAGCACGTGGCCACGGTGGCCAGCGTGACGCCGCGCAGGATCAACAGGGGTTTTTCGGGGGCATCGCGCAGGCGCATCCCGCTACCGTGACGCCATAGCATGGTGATGGCCAGAACAATCACCGCCAGATACCGCATCACATTCAAGAACGGCGCGGGGTAGCGTTCCAGCATGTACTTGGACCCCGCGTCGAACGTGGCAAAGGCCACCAGCGCGGCGAAGAACAACAGGATGCCCGCATTGCGCGAGGCGGCAGGGGTAGGCAGGACGGCGGCGGGAACAGAGGCCATGGTGCTTGCCGCGCGTCAGGCGCCGGCGTGGCCCAGGCCTTGCAGGAACGCGTCCAGCGCGGGCCCGATCGCCTGCACCATATAGCCACCTTCCTGCACGACGACGGTGGGCAGGCGCAAGCTGGCCACGCGCGCGCCAATGTCGCGGTACGCGTCGATGTCCAGCTTCAGCACGCTGATAGGGTCGTCCTTGTAGGTGTCAAAGCCCAACGCCAGCACCAGCGCTTGCGGGGCGTACCCAGACAGTGCCGTCAGCGCGGTGTCCAGCGCGGCCAGGAACGGGTCGTTGCCTGAACCGTGCGCCAGCGGCAGGTTCAGGTTGCAGCCTTCGCCCGCGCCATGGCCACGTTCCTCGGCGTAGCCGGTGTAGAAGGGGTAGTAGGCGCCGGGGTCGGCGTGCAGCGACACCGTCATGACGTCCGCGCGCTGGTAGAAGATGTTCTGCGTGCCGTCGCCATGGTGGGCGTCCACATCCAGCACCGCCACTTTGGACCAGGTCTGTAGCAGGCGGCTGGCCGCCGCCGCGCTGCTGTTCAGATAGCAGAAGCCACCGGCGCGATCCCGGTGTGCGTGGTGGCCAGACGGCCGGCACAGCGCGTACGCCATGCCCGACGTGCCGGCAACGTGATCGGCGGCCGCCACCGCGCTGTGCGTGGAGCGCAGCGCCGAACGCCAGGTCTGCGGCCCGATGGGGCAAGACAGGTCGCTTAGGTAGTACCCCGCTTGCGCCACGATGGACGGAGACGGGCAGGGCCCGCGCCCCGCCTGCTCCACGCGGCCGTTGTAGTAAGGCGATAGGTTGGGCAACACTTCCGGGCCCGGGTCCACGCCGGGCGCCTTCAACGATTGCCAGCGCGTGTAGGCGGTTTCCAGGAAGTTCAGGTAGTCGGCGCTGTGGATGCTTTCCAGCGGTTTGCGGCCATAGTCCGAAGGCGCCTGGACCTGGATGCCGCGCGCTGTCAAAGCGCCTTGCAGGCTTTCCGCTCGGGACGGCAGGTCGGTAGGCGCGCTGATCCGCCCCAAGCGCATGAACTGCTGCGGGGTGTGCAGCAATTGTTCTTCCGAGAAAAACGCCTTCATGGTGGTCCTCGCTGACGCGTCAAGCCTGTTTGATTTCGATTTCGACAAAAACGAATTCGGTGTCGCTGGGGTTGATGACGTTGTGCTCAACGCCAACCGGTCGATAGTAGGCGATGCCGGTGGTGAGTTGGCTGGTGACCTCGCCGTCGGGCGTTTCCAGCAACAGCGGGCCGGTCGTTTGCGGGACCACGACGTAGTTCATGCCGTGGCGATGCCAGCCGGTTTCACCGCCGGGCGGAAAGCGCCATTCGGTGACGGTGACGCGGTCGTTGTCGATCTGCACGGTGGGAATGGCGGCGGGGCGTTGCACGGGGGATGCTCCTGAAGTTGTCATGGCGTCGTGGCGTCGGTGTCGGTGTGGGTGTAGGGGGCGATCAGGCCATTGTCGCTTGCGTGGGGTCCCAGTGCTGACCGGGCACGGCGGCAATCAACTGGCGCGTGTACGCGTGTTGCGGCTTGTCGAAAATCTGGGTCGGCGATCCGTATTCCACAACCTTGCCACGGTGCATTACCAGCACGGAATTGCAGATCTGCGCCGCGACCCGCAAATCGTGGGTGATGAATACCAGCGCAATCTGCAAGCGCTGTTGCAAGTCGTGCAGCAGTTGCAGCACCTGCGCCTGCACCGAGACGTCCAGCGCCGACACGGATTCATCGGCCACCAGCACCTTGGGTTCCAGCGCCAGCGCCCGCGCGATGCCGATGCGCTGGCGTTGCCCGCCCGAGAACTGGTTGGGGTAGCGATCAAAGGCGGACGGGTCCAGCCCCACCAGCGACAGCAGTTCGCGCACGCGCGCCTCGGCCTTGGCGCGCGGCACGCCGTTGGCCACGGGGCCATCGCTGATGATGCGGCCCACGGTGTGGCGCGGGTTGAGCGAGGCAAAAGGGTCCTGGAAGATCATCTGGATATCGTGGCGCAGCGGGCGGAAACGCGATTCCGACATCGCGGCGATATCCTGGCCATTGAAGATCAGTTGCCCGCCGTTGATGCCCACCAGCTTCAGCAGGCATTTGCCGATCGTCGATTTGCCCGACCCGGATTCGCCGACGATGCCCAGTGTTTCGCCACGTCGTACGCTGAAGCTGACGCCGTCAACGGCATGCACCTCGCGTTTGCTGCCGAGCCAGCCGTGGCCGATGACGTACGTCTTCTTCAGGTCTTTCACTTCCAGCACGGGCGCGTCATTGGCGGTGGCCACGCGTTCCTCGCCACGCCGATGCGGCACTGCCGCGATCAGCCGTTGCGTGTACGGATGGCGCGGACGGTTCAGTACGTCTTCGGCGGGGCCTTGCTCCACCAACACGCCTTTTTCCATGACGGCGACACGGTGGGCAATTTCGGCCACCACGCCGAAATCGTGCGTGACGAACATCACGCCCATGCCTTTCTCTTTCTGGATGCGCGCAATCAGCGCCAGGATCTGCGCTTGCGTGGTGACGTCCAGCGCCGTGGTGGGCTCGTCCGCGATCAGCAGGGCTGGCTCCAGCGCCAGCGCCATGGCGATCATCACGCGTTGGCGCTGGCCGCCCGACAGCCGGAACGGATACACGTGATACAGCGTTGCCGGGTCCGGCAAGCCCACAAAATCCAGCAATTCAAGCGTGCGCTTCATACGCTCGGCGCCCGGGTAGGCATCGTGTACGCGCATGACTTCGCTGATCTGCTCCCCCACGGTCATCAGCGGGTTCAGCGCCGACAGGGGTTCCTGGAAAATCATCGCCATGTCTTTACCGCGCATGGCTTGCAACGTGGCTTCGTCCTGCTGCAGCAGGTCTTTGCCGCGAAAGAGAATGCGGCCCTGCTGCGGCGTCAGGTAGTCCGGCAGCAGGCCCATGATGGCGTTGGCGCTCATGGACTTGCCCGATCCGGATTCGCCCACGATGCACAGGATTTCGCCGGCGCGGATGTCGTAGGAAACGTCTTGCACGGCAAAGGGCCGGTCGCCGCCGCGAGGCAGCGCGATACTCAGGTTCTGGATGGACAGCAAGGGCGTGGCTTCGGTCGTCATGTTGGCCTCCTATTCGCCGCGCTTGCGCAGTTGGGGGTTCAGGGCGTCGTTCAAGCCTTCGCCGATCAGGTTGATGGCCAGCACCGTCAACAGGATGGCCACGCCGGGCCACACACTCATCCACCACGCTTCGCGGATCATCGTGCGCGCCGCGCCGATCATGAAGCCCCAGCTCATCAGGTTGCGGTCGCCCAGGCCCAGGAATGACAAGGACGATTCTGTCAGGATGGCGGTGGCCACCATGAACGAGGCCGACACGATGATGGGCGACATGGCGTTGGGCAGGATCTGCGTGCTGACGATGCGCGCCGGCGTCTGGCCAATGACGATGGCCGCCTGGACGAATTCGCGCTGCTTGAGCGTCATGAATTCAGAGCGCACCAGCCGCGCGGCGGGCGGCCAGGATACGACGGCGATCGCACCCATGATGGAATAGACCGATGGGCTCAGGATGGCGACCAGCACCACGGCCATGGCCAACTGCGGAATGGTCTGGAAGAACTCGGTGAAGCGCATCAGCGCGTCGTCCACGCGGCCACCGCAGTAGCCGGCCACCGAGCCGACCAGGATGCCGAACAGCAGCGCCACCGCCGTCGACAGCAGGCCCACCATCAGGGACACCCGCGCGCCCCACACCAGGCCGGCGGTGATGTCGCGGCCCAGCATGTCGGTGCCGAACGGGAAGTCGGCGTTGGTGAACGGCGGAATCAGCGGGTCGGCCACCATCATCCAGGGGGATTCTTGATACAGCAGCGGCGCGGCCAGCGCCACAATGACGACGACCAGCATGATGGCAAGACCGGCCACCGCGCCGTAGTTGCGCATATAACGTTGGGCAAAAGCTTTCATGCGGCGGCTCCTTGCTGCGCGCCCGCGGCGATACGCGGATCAATCAGGCGGTACAACACATCGGTCAGCAGGTTAAACACCACCACCATGATGGAGGTGACCAGGAAGATGCCCAGCAGCAGCTGATAGTCGCGCTGAAGCAGGGCGTCGAACATCAGGCGCCCGATGCCCGGCCAGGCAAACACGGTTTCGGTCAGCACCGCGCCGCCCGCCATCTGGCCCAGTTGAATGCCGGCGAACGTAATGACGGGCAGCAGTGCGTTGCGCAGCACGTGCACGCGGATCACGCGGCTGGGGCTCACGCCCTTGGCGCGCGCCGTTTTCACGAAGTCCATGCCGATCACTTCCAGCATCGACGCCCGCGTCAGCCGCACGTACACGGCCATGAAGAAGCAACCCAGGGTGACGGTGGGCAGGATCAGGTGTTGGGCGATGTCCGAGGCGCGCGCCCAGCCGGTCAGGCCCGAGCCCACGGTTTCCATGCCGAATGCGGGCAGCCAGCCCAGCACGACGGAGAACAGCAAAATGCCCATCAGCGACAGCCAGAACAGCGGCGTGGCGTACAGCAGCAGCGCGCCGGTCATCACCGAACTGTCGATCCAGCGGCGCTTGTTGCGGTAACGCGCCTTGGCCGCGACCACGCCAAGGAAGACACCCAGCACGATGGAAAACAAAAAGGCGCAGGACATCAGCAGGAACGTGGCGGGCAGGCGCTCGACGATCAAGTCCAGCACGGGGACGTGGTTGCGGTACGAGAAGCCCAGGTCCAGCTGGACTACGCCTTTCAGGTACAGCATCAGCTGCGTCAGGATGGGTTTGTCCAGGCCAAAGGCCACACGTAGCTGGTCGACATAGGCGGCATCGCCCGCGCCGGCCTGGCCCGCCAGCACGGCAGCCGGGTCGCCGGGCGCCAGCCGGATCAGAAAGAAATTGATGATGACCACGCCCAGCACGACCACCAGGGCCTTGCCGACGCGGGACAAGAAAAAGGAAAGGAATTTCATGCTTGGGATGTCCTCTCGGGCTGAACGCGGGCGGCCGGGGGCGTGCCCATGCGCTGCCGGGATCCGCCGCCGCAAGGGCTTTGCGGCGGCGTCTTGCTGCGCTTACTTTTCGATGTAGACGTCGTCGAACGATTCGTTCAACCCGATCGCGGTCTTGACCAGGTTCTTCACGTTGGCGCGGTACAGGGTCGGGAATTCCATATCCACCAGGTAGCCGTTGGCCACGTCATTGACCAGCGTGGTTTGCAGCTTGGTGTAGATCTCCTGGCGCTTGGCCGGATCAACTTCAGAGGCGGCGGCTTCCCATAGCTTGTCGGTCTCGGGGTTGCTGTAGCCCTGCACGTTGGCAAACGGCGAACCCTTGACGATGTTCGACGAGATATACAGCCGCTGCACGCCCAGCGCGGGGTCGCCGTACTGGTAGGTGAACGTGGTGGTCAGGTCGAAGTCCCAATTGCCCGTGCGGCTGGCCCAGCCGCCCGCGTCGGTGGATTCCACATTGACCTTGAAGCCCAGCTGTTCCAGCGCCTGCTTGGTGTATTCGCCCAGGCGATCCCAGGTGGAACCGTACGGAAAGCTCAATTGGCGAATCGTGTAGTCCTCGGGCTTGATGCCCGATTCCTTGATCAGCGCGCGCGCCTTCTTCATGTCGAACGGCATCGCCGGCATGTTCTTGTCGTAGAACATCTCGGTCGTCACGAAGGGGCTGGTCGACACTTTGCCCAGGCCGAAGAAAATATTGTTGACCACCATGTTGCGGTTCATCGCGGCCATGATGGCCTGACGCACCTTCAGGTTGTCGAACGGGGGCTTGCGCATGTTGAAGATCAGGTAAGCCTGCGGCGAGAACATTTCCCAGCCGGCAGTGGTGTATTCCACCTTGGGCAGGGCGCGCAGGCGCTTGATGTCGACGTTGTCCACGTCACCGCCACGCAGCACGTCCACGCTGCCGCGTTCGAACGCGACCGCGCGCGAGGCCGCGTCGGGAATCACGTTGAACACCAGTTCATCCAGATAAGGCTTGCCCGGCTTCCAATAATCGGGGTTGCGCGTCAGCTTGATGTATTCGCCGCGCTTCCATTCCTTGAACATGAACGGGCCGGTGCCCACGGGCTTCTGGTTGGCCGGGTTGGTCATGAAGTCCGTGCCGGCGTACAGATGCTTGGGCATCATGGGCGCAAAGCCAGGTTCGAACATCAGCATGAAAGCGGGGAAGGGCGTCTTCAGCTTGATTACCACCGTTTTCGCGTCCGGGGCAGTCACCGAATCGACAAACTTGTTCAAGATGACGCGGGCGCGCGCATGCGTCTTGGGCAGCATCTCGGAAAGCGAGAACACCACGTCTTCCGACGTGAACGGCTTGCCGTCATGCCACTTGACGTTGTCTTGCAGGTGGAACGTGTAGGTCAGCCCGTCGGCCGCCGCTTCCCACGATTTGGCCAGGCCGGGCTGCGGCTTCAGGTCGGTGGAATAGGTCAGCAGGCTTTCGTAGATCTTGCCCGCGACAAATTGCGTGGGGCCTTGCTGGTTGATGGCCGTGACGATCACGGGCGGCTCGGGCTGCACGATCATGTTCAGCGTGCCGCCTTTGGTCTGCGCCAAGGCTTGCGTGGCGGGTAGCGCGGCCGCAAGGACCAATGCGCCGATGCTTAGGGAGAACCATTTCTTCGATTTCACTGCGAGCCTCCGGGCTGGAAAGGGACTGACAGGTGACCGCCGCTGCGCGGCGGATGCCGTGCTTTGACAAGCAAACCTTGTGCCACCTGGGTTTATCAGGGGTACTACAGGTAAAGCCGCTACCGCCATGCTTCGTACAGGTGCTGGGTAAGGCAGGCCGCGCACCAATGCGGCGAAATCGGCGGTGCACGCGCGGCGTGCCGAAAGACGTGGTGACGTCGGCATCGGCCGCGCGGCGATCCGCGAGGAAACAGTTGCCGCTATCTTGCGGCGTTGGCCCGCGCCACCATGGCGTCAAGCAGGACGTTGCAGCCGGCTTCCAGATGCTCGGGTTGCGCGTCCTCAATTTCGTTGTGGCTGATGCCGTCTTTGCAGGGCACGAAGATCATGGCGGTGGGCGCCACCGCGGCCATGTAGACGGCGTCGTGCCCCGCGCCCGTCACGATGTTCATCGCCGGCAGGCCGCGACTGGCGGCGCCTTGCCGGACCTTGTCCACCAGGTCGGTATCAAAGGGCGTGGGGCGGAAATACTGCACGTCTTTCAAGTCCACCTGCACGCCATGGGCCACGGCGATGTCATCGCAAGCCCGGCGCCATTGCTGGTCCATGCGCGTCAACGTGGCTTCGTCTTCGTGGCGCAGGTCGGCGGTAAAGCGCACCTGGCCGGGAATGACGTTGCGCGATCCCGGATGCGCGTGGATCTCGCCCACGGTGCCACGCCCGTGCGGCTGGTGCCCGTTGGCGATGTTGATGACGGTCTGCACCAGAAAACTGGCGGCAAAGAGCGCGTCGCGGCGAATCGCCATCGGCGTGGGGCCCGCGTGCATTTCCATGCCGGTCACCGTGATGTCGTACCAGCGCAGGCCCAGCGACCCGGTCACGACGCCGATGGTCTTTTCCTCGTGTTCAAGAATCGGGCCCTGTTCGATATGGGCCTCGAAGTAGGCGTCCACCGGGCGCCCGCCTACCGGGTCGGTGCCCGCGTATCCGATCGCGGCCAGCTCATCGCCTACCGAGATGCCTTGCGCGTCGCGGGCCGACAGCGCGGTTTCCAATGGGAACTTGCCGGCGAATACGCCGGACCCCATCATCACGGGCACAAAGCGCGAGCCTTCCTCGTTGGTCCAGATCGCCACTTCCAGCGGCGCTTCCGTCTGGACGCCGGCGTCGTTCAACGTGCGCATGACCTCCAGGCCGGCCAGCACGCCGTAGCAGCCGTCGAACTTGCCGCCCGTGGGCTGGGTATCGATGTGGCTGCCGGTCATGACGGGCGGCAGGTCGTTATTGCGGCCGGCGCGGCGCGCAAAGATGTTGCCCACCTGGTCCACCCGCACCGTCATGCCGGCATCGCGCATCCAGCCAGTGACAAGGTCGCGGCCCTGGCCGTCCAGCGCGGTCAGCGCCAATCGACAGTTGCCGCCTTTTGGCGTGGCGCCGATGCGCGCAAGGTCCATCAGCGACTGCCACAGGCGTTGGCCGTTGATGGACAGGGAAGACGTAGTCATGGGTTGCCTCGATGATCGGTAAGGGGATCGAAGTCTTCGCGCAGGCGCGCCAGGATGCCAAGCAGGTGCGTGTGCATGGCGTGGCGCGCGCGAATCGGGTCTCGCGCCGTGATGGCGTTCAGGATGCGTTGATGCTCGGCATGGGCGGCGACCCACGCTTGCGTCGTGACGAAATAGTCCTGCATGCGGCTATACAGCGAACTGGACTGGCTTAGATTCCACAGGTGCGCCACGGCCGACGCCAGCGCCGCGTTGCCGCAGGCCGCGCCGATGGCGCTGTGGAACGCGCGGTCATGGCGGCCGGGCGAGTCGGTCAGCGACATGGCGGCATGGGCATCGCGGATGCCGGCAATCTGTGCGGGCGTGGCCTGGTGCGCGGCCAGCGCCGCGCATTCCGGTTCGATCAGCATGCGGGCTTCAAGAAGGTCGAATGGCCCGATGTCGTCCTGTTCGGCCAAGGCCGGCGCGCCCATGGCGGCCGTTGCGGGAAACGCGGCGCCGTCCGGCGAGGTCGTGACGAACACCCCGGTGCCGACGCGAACTTCGACGTAGCCTTCGATTTCCAGGGCAATCAGTGCTTCGCGGATCGAGGCCCGACTCACTTGCAGTTGTTCGGCCAGCTCGCGCTCGGAAGGCAGGCGCGCGCCGCGCAGGAAATCACCCGCTCGGATGCGGCCGGCGATCTGGTCGGCAATCATGCGATACAAGCGGGTGGCGGCGACGGCCTGAAAGGTGCTCATCGTGGCGTGGAGTTGTCATGGCCTGGTGGTCAGGCCACCAATATAGGCACGCCGCCTTTGAAATAGAAGGGGAAATTTACGTTTTCAGGGAAAACGATCAGAGGGAATCTACGGCTTCCTATCCGGTGGTCAGGCCAGTTAGGCGACGTTAGTGTCTGGCCTGAAGCGGGCGTTGGCGTTGCGCCAGCGCCGCTTGCTTGCATGCCCGGTTCAGGGCTCGTTCGTGAACGCGCGGACCAGGCGCGCGATGCCGTCCAGTTCGTCCTGGGCGCCCTCTACCCATTGGGGCTTTTCAAAGGGGCTGTCGGACGGGGCGTTGTCCATGCCGGCCTTCAGGTCGTTAAGCAGTTCCAGCGCCATGTCGGTAGCTTGCGGGCTGCTGCGGGTGGATAGGGCGATGGCAATTGCCACCGCCTGGCGCATGGCCAACAGGCGGCCGTCCAGTTCAGTGCCCATGAGGTGTCCTTGTTGTGCAACGTAAAAGCCGCATTTTACGGGCGTGACCCGGCGCCCGCCCAAGACGCCGCCGGGTTTGCGCCAGATCAAGTTGCGGTGACCCGCAAGGGCGAATAATCCAGGCTATGCAAGCCGCCCTAAGCCCCGTCGTTTCATCGCCCGCGCCTGCCGCCGCCGAACCGTTCTTTCCCCCTCGATTGTTGGCGAGGCTGGACAAGAACGGGCCACGCTACACCTCGTATCCCACCGCCGACCGCTATCACGGCAATTTCGGCGAGCAGGACTATCGCAGCGCGCTGCGGCAGCGTCGCGCCAACGCCGCGACCGAGCCGCTGTCGCTATATGTGCACATCCCGTTCTGCGATTCGGTCTGCTATTACTGCGCGTGCAACAAGGTGGTCACGCGTCATCACGACCGTGCGGTGCGCTACCTGGAAGCGCTGGCGCAAGAGATCGCCTTGCACGTGAAGGAGCTTGGCGCGGGCGTGCCGGTGTCGCAACTGCACTTTGGTGGCGGAACGCCTACGTTTCTGTCCGATGCGGAGCTGACTCGTTTGATGCAGGACCTGAGATCGGCATTCCGGTTCGAGAACGATGCCGAAATTTCCATCGAAGTCGATCCTCGCACGGCTACGCCCCAGCGCCTGGCGCACCTTCGGCAGTTGGGCTTTAACCGCCTGAGCTTCGGCGTGCAGGATTTTGACGAGCAGGTGCAAAAGGCGGTGCATCGGGTGCAGTCTTTTGACGACGTGCGGGCGCTGATGCAAAGCGCGCGCGCCCTGGGCTACGACTCGGTCAACATGGACCTGATCTACGGGCTGCCGTTGCAGACCACGGAATCGTTCGCGCGCACGATCAAACAGGTGGTGGCGTTGCGACCCGACCGCATTGCGCTGTACGCCTACGCGCACCTGCCCGAGCGCTTCAAGCCCCAACGCCGCATCCACGAAGCGGACCTGCCCAACCGCGAGACCCGGGTGGGCTTGCTTGGCGCGGCCATCGACGGCTTTCTGCAGCAGGGCTACACGTACATCGGCATGGACCATTTCGCGCTGAACACCGACGCGTTGGCCATCGCCAAGCAGCGTGGCCAGCTGCACCGGAATTTCCAGGGCTATAGCACCCAGCCCGACCGCGATCTGGTCGCCCTGGGCGTATCCGCCATCGGCCGCATCGGCAACACGTACAGCCAGAACGCAAAAGTGCTGGACGCCTATTACGGCGCGGTCGAATCCGGCCATTTCGCGGTGGAACGCGGGCTCAGCCTGTCCAGCGACGACCTGGTGCGGCGGGAAGTCATCATGGACATCATGTGCCAGGGCCGCGTGGACTTTGCCGCCGTCGAGGCCCGCCACGGCCTGCGCTTTGGCGACTACTTCAGCCGCGAACTGGTGCAAATGGCGAACCTGGCCGAATTGGGCCTGGTCAATCTGCGCGCGGGCGAAGTAGAGGTTACCGGGCTGGGCTGGTACTTCGTGCGCGCGGTCGCCATGGCGTTTGACGGCTACCTGGGCAGCGCCGGCAGCGGCGCCAGCTATTCCCGCATCATCTGACGCGGCGCGTGCGCGGGGCGGCTTCATTCCGCGAATTTCTCGCGCAGGTATAGAGCCAGCGATAGATCGTCGGCCAGTTGCAGCTTTTGCATCGCCCGCCGCTTATGGGTGCTGATCGTCTTTTTGCTGCGCGACAGGCGCGCGGCAATCTGCGTGACGGACAGGCCCTGGCTGATATGGCGCAGGATCTCGATTTCGGATGTGGTCAGCATCGCGTGGGGGTGGTCGGGCAGCACGGGGCGAACCTTGCCGTCCTGCACGGACAGAAAGGTCTTCTTGTTGTTGAGTACGGCGCGAATGATTTCGGGCAGCAACACCATTCCCCATTGCTTGGCCAAATAGCCGTTGGCGCCGGCGCGATACGCGGCGTATTGCGTTTCCTGCCGGTTGCCCGCCGAAAACGTGATGAGCGCCAGGGCAGGGTAGTGCCGCCGCAGCCGCCGCAGGAAATTGACGCCGTCCCAGGGTTCCTGGGGCAGATAAAAATCCACCAGCGCTACATCACAGGGCGTATGACGCAGCTTCTCAAGCATTTCGCGCGCCGATGTCTCTCGGTGCAGCACCCGGAAGCCGGGGCGGCTTTCAAGATATGCCCCCACGCCTAGGGCGACGACGGGGTGATCGTCCAGTATCGCCACCTTGATAACCGACGGCAGCCGCGACAGCAGCATATGCCTGCGTCCGCTCGAGCGCACGCCTTCGCCGCAGCGTGGCGGGTTGGAAATAGAGGCTGCTTTGGTCACACGTATTGGGACAGCTTTCATCGATGCTCCACAAGCCGGTAGCGCGAACCGCGTCGCGCTTTTCTCGGCCAGAGTTGAAGTCCGGAGCACGCTCCGCGCCTGGTCATAAATTTGCGATGGAAGGTTACGTTTTCGAAAGCCTGTCCGGACGGGAATCACCCGAATATCGGACCTTTGCACCCTGAAACGAGCATTCAATCAGCCGCAAGACTGGGCATATTCGCTTGACTGGCGCCCGGAAAAGGCGCAAAGGGTGCTACAATCGACACATTAATTTCGGTCGATCCGTTGGTTGCTGGGGTGCCCCCGGCCCGGTCTTGGTTGGTATCGATCGCGCAACCTTGCAACGCGCCGTGCTGGCGCGTTTGAACAGGCTCAGAATCATGTTTTTCCTGCTGGCACGAACTACGACCCGGAACTTTCGCCCTATGTCGCGTTAGTTTTTCGTGCGTCGGGTTTCACCGTGTCAGGTCAGCGGTAAGACTCAGCAAGACAACCAGAAAACGCGGCTATCAGGCCGCGTTTTTCGTTTTCGTTCATTGATTTTTTTCTCGTTCCAAGAACCCCAGGAAGCACTCCCGATGGTACAGATCACATTGCCCGATGGTTCGCAACGCCAATATCCGGGGCCGGTCACGGTCGCCGAAGTGGCTCAGTCGATCGGTACGGGCCTGGCCAAGGCCGCCTTGGGCGGCCGCGTGACGTTTGAAGGCGAGTCGTCCAAGCTGGTCGACACAAGCTATCGCATCGAAGGCGATGCGCGCCTGGCAATCGTGACCGCCAAGGACGCCGATGGCCTGGATCTGATCCGGCACTCGACGGCCCACTTGCTGGCCTATGCCGTGAAGGAGCTGTTTCCGGACGCTCAGGTCACCATCGGTCCCGTGATCGACAACGGCTTCTACTACGACTTCTCGTACAAGCGCCCGTTCACGCCCGAAGACTTGGTCGCCATCGAAAAGAAGATGGCCGAGCTTGCCAAGAAAGACGAGGTTGTGACGCGTGAAGAATGGTCGCGCGATGATGCCGTTGAATTCTTCAAGGGTATCGGCGAAAAGTACAAGGCCGAGATCATCGCGTCGATCCCGTCCAACGAGCCCCTGAGCCTGTATCGCGAAGGCGATTTCATCGACCTGTGCCGCGGCCCCCACGTGCCGTCCACCGGCAAGCTGAAGGTGTTCAAGCTGATGAAGGTGGCCGGCGCCTATTGGCGCGGCGACAGCAAGAACGAAATGCTTCAGCGCATCTATGGCACGGCCTGGGCCACCAAGGAAGAACAGGAAGCCTACCTGCACATGCTGGAAGAGGCCGAGCGCCGCGATCACCGCAAGATCGGCCGCGAACTTGACCTGTTCCACTTCCAGGATGAAGCGCCGGGCCTGATTTTCTGGCATCCCAAGGGCTGGGCGTTGTGGCAGCAGGTCGAGCAATACATGCGTGCCGTCTACAACAACAACGGCTACCAGGAAGTCAAGGCGCCGCAGATCCTTGATATTTCGCTGTGGAAGAAGACGGGCCACTGGGACAACTATCGTGAAAACATGTTCACGACCGAGTCCGAGAACCGCGTCTATGGCCTGAAGCCGATGAACTGCCCGGGCCACGTGCAGATCTTCAACGCCGGCCTGCATTCCTATCGCGAACTGCCGCTGCGCTATGGCGAATTCGGCCAGTGCCACCGCAACGAACCCTCGGGTTCGCTGCACGGCATGATGCGCGTGCGCGGGTTCACGCAGGATGACGGCCACATCTTCTGTACCGAAGATCAGCTGCAAGACGAATGCGCCGACTTCACGGCCCTGCTACAGAAGGTCTATCGCGATTTCGGCTTTACCGAAGTGCTGTACAAGGTCGCCACGCGTCCTGAAAAGCGCATCGGCTCTGACGAAGTCTGGGATACGGCCGAGCAGGCGTTGATGGAAAGTCTGCGCCGCACGGGTTGCGAATTCGAGATTTCCCCGGGGGAAGGCGCGTTTTACGGTCCCAAGGTGGAATACACCCTGAAAGACGCCATCGGGCGCCACTGGCAATGCGGTACCATTCAGGTCGACTTCTCCATGCCCGTGCGCCTTGGCGCCGAGTATGTCGACCAAAACGACCAGCGTCGTCCGCCGGTCATGCTGCACCGTGCCATCCTGGGTTCGCTCGAGCGTTTCATCGGCATGCTGATCGAAAACCATGCCGGCGCGATGCCGCCCTGGCTGGCCCCGGTGCAAGCCGTTGTATGCTGCATTTCTGAACCTTCGGCCGATTATGCGGCTGAAATAACACAAAGCCTGAAAAAACAAGGCTTTAGAGTAGAGTCCGATTTGCGTGGTGAAAAAATCACTCGTAAAATCCGGGAGCACAGCCTGCAAAAGGTGCCGTACATTCTTGTCGTCGGCGACAAGGAAAAACAAAACGGCACCGTAGCCGTCCGCGGTCTGGGTGGATTGGACCTTGGCGCCATCGCATACGACGAATTCGTCGCGCGATTGTCCGAGGATGTTTCTGCCCGTCGCGACGTCAATCAACCTGATAGCAGTGCTGCTTAACATTTCTAGGAGCTTTCAACATCGCCACTGAAAAAGCCAATCGCATCAACGGTGAAATCCGCGTCCCCGAGGTGCGCCTGATAGGTCTGGACGGAGAACAGCTGGGCATCGTCAAGATCGCCGACGCGTTCCGTCTTTCCGAGCAAAGCGACGTGGATCTGGTGGAAATCGCGCCGAACGCCGAGCCGCCGGTCTGCCGTTTGATGGACTACGGTAAGTTCAAGTACCAAGAGCAGAAGCGCCAAGCTGAAGCTCGTTCCAAGCAGAAGGTCATCCAGGTCAAGGAAGTCAAATTCCGTCCGGCCACCGACGAGGGCGACTACCAAGTCAAGCTGCGCAACCTGCGCCGCTTCCTCGAAGAGGGCGACAAGGCCAAGGTGACCCTGCGCTTCCGTGGCCGCGAAATGGCTCACCAGGAACTGGGTATGCGTGTGCTTGAACGTGTGCGTGACGATCTGCTGGAACTTGCCCAGGTCGAAGCCATGCCGAAGCTCGAAGGCCGTCAGATGGTCATGGTGCTGGCGCCCAAGAAGAAGGCCGTGCCCGCTGCGGGCAAGCCTGAATCTGCCGCGTAAGTTCCAGCCATAGCCTTCGCAAGAAGGCTTGGCCGCTTCCCATCCGACCCGCCGTCCGTCACGTGACCGGCGGGTTCGCTTATTGGGCGGCTCTGCGCTACGATGTCATAAAGCCGCCTTCCCGCCAGGGAAGGCGGCGTACGTTCAGGGTGTCGCGATGCATGTTTTGTTCGTTTTGGATCCCTTGCCGCTTCTCAAGGCGTACAAGGACAGTTCGGTTGCCATGATGCGTGCCCTCGTGGCGCGCGGCCACACGCTTAGCGTGGCCATGCAGGGCGATCTCTACATCGAGGCCGGCACGGTCAAGGCCGTTACCACGCCGATCGCGCTGGTCGCGGATGCCGACTTGCACGGCCACGACTGGTGGACCGAGTCCCCCGCAAAAGATCTGCCGCTGGCCGATTTTGGCGCCGTCGTGATGCGCAAAGACCCTCCTTTCGACATGGAATACGTGTATTCGACGCATCTGCTCGAATACGCCGAAGCGCAGGGCGCCCGCGTGTTCAACAGCGGCGCGGCCATTCGCAACCATCCCGAAAAGCTGGCCATCACCGAAATCAGCGAGTTCACCGCCCCGACGCTGGTGACGCGCAACATGGCTCGCCTGAAGGCGTTTCACGATACGCACCACGACGTGATCGTCAAACCGCTTGACGGCATGGGTGGCACGGGCGTGTTCCGCCTGCAACCCAAAGACCCAAACCTGAACGCCATCCTGGAAACGCTGACCGACAACGGCGCGCGCACCATCATGGCTCAGCGCTACATCCCTGACATCGTCAAGGGTGACAAGCGCATCCTGCTCATCGGCGGTGAGCCGGTGCCGTATTCGCTGGCGCGCATTCCGCTGGCCGGTGAAACGCGCGGCAACCTGGCCGCCGGCGGCCGTGGCGTGGCGCAGGAATTGTCCCCGCGCGATCGCGAAATCGCCGAAGCCGTCGCCCCCAAGCTTGCCGCTCGCGGCCTGCTGCTGGTCGGCTTGGACGTCATTGGCGATTACGTCACCGAAGTCAACGTCACCAGCCCCACCTGTTTCGTCGAGATTGCCGAACAGACTGGCTTCGATGTCGCGGGCATGTTCGTCCAGGCGCTTGAAAAAGCCGTGGCGAATACTGCCCCGGCAGCCTGATCTTTCTGGAATCCGTCATGACCACGGGTATTGTTATCGTCGTGCACGCGCCTTTGGGCGCGGCGATGCGCGAATGCGCCAGCCACGTCATGGGCGACCTTGACGGCATGCTGGCCATTCACGACATCCTGCCCGAGGACCGGCCCGATGAGCAGGCACCGGCCGTCCTGAAAGATATTCTTGAACAGGATCACGGCGCCGGTGTGCTGGTGCTGACGGACCTGATCGGCGCCACCCCCGCCAATATCTCCAAGCGCGCCGTGGCCGATGCCCAGGCGCAGGGCATTCAGTGCTGTGTCCTGGCCGGCCTGAATACCCCCATGCTGCTGCGCGCCTTGACCTATCGCAATCTGCCGCTTGCCGATACGCGCGAAAAGGCCTTGGCCGGCGGCGTGCAGGGTGTCTTGCGTGTAGACTGACGGGCAGGAATTTGCCCTATTATGTCGGCTGGTATTTCCGGTCGAAATGCGGTTGACGGTTTGCCTCTTTGCTGCGATCAACACTGCGGCGTTAATCCGCGGTCATAATATTTCCTATGCCTACTAAAGACATCGTCATCAGCAATAAATTGGGTTTGCATGCGCGGGCCGCCGCCAAGCTGACGCAACTGGCCAGCAAGTTCTCCAGCGAGATCTTCATCTCGCGTGGCGCGCAACGCGTGAACGCCAAAAGCATCATGGGCGTCATGATGCTGGCGGCCGGGCTTGGCGTGACGGTCAAACTGGAGGCTTCCGGCAATGACGCCGATCAAGCCCTTTCCGAAATCGAAACTCTGTTCGACAGCAAATTCGGTGAGCAGGAATAGAACACCCCCTGAATCCGCCGGCCCTGGCGTTGCCGAGGCCGGCCCGTCTACGACCCTGAACATCGCCCACGACGGGGCTGGCCGCGCCAGCCCCGTCGTTTGTCTTTATGGCAAAGGCGTTGCCAAGGGATATGCCATCGGCCGCGCGGTCGTCATGGGCGCCGCGGCGCTGGAAGTGGCGCACTACCGGATATCACCCGAGGATGTGCCCGCCGAAAGCAGCCGCCTGACCGAGGCCCTGGCATCGGCGCAACAAGAGCTTCGGCTATTGGCCGACACCTTGCCCGCCGACGCGCCGCGCGAGCTGGGCGCCATGCTCAACGTGCACAGCCTGCTCTTGGGTGACCCCTTGCTGGCCGAGCAAACGCTGGGCCTGATCGCCGAACGCCACTACAACGCCGAATGGGCGCTGACCACGCAAGGCCAGATGCTGGGCCAGCAGTTCGACGCCATGGAAGACGAGTACCTGCGCGAGCGTGGGGCCGACGTACGCCAGGTCATCGAGCGCGTGCTGCATGTGCTTGCCGGCACGTCCGCCATCCTGCCCGACATGTCCCACATGGGCGGCGACGATGCGCTGGTGGTCGTGGCTCACGACATTTCTCCGGCGGACATGCTGCGCTTGCGCGGCGGCCGCTTCGCCGCTTTCGTGACTGATCTGGGCGGCCCCACGTCGCATACCGCCATCGTGGCGCGCAGCATGGGCGTGCCGGCCGTGGTTGCCATGGGCAACGTACGCGAGCTGGTACGCGATGGCGACATGCTCATCATCGACGGCGCGGCCGGCGCGGTGGTGGTCAATCCGTCTGACCGCATTCTTCAGGAATACCGCCGCCGCCAGGCCGTGTACGCCGATGAACGCGCAGAGCTGGGCCTGTTGCGCGACGAGCCTTCCGTGACGCTGGATGGCATCGACATCGTCCTGCACGCCAATATCGAACTGCCGGAAGAGGCCGCGCTGGCGCTGGCGTCCGGCGCGCACGGCATCGGCCTGTTCCGCAGCGAATTCCTGTTCATGGGCCGGCCGGACCTGCCCGGCGAAGAAGAGCAATACGAAGCCTATTCATCAGTGGTCAAGGTCATGGCCGGCAGGCCCGTCACGATCCGCACGCTGGACATCGGGTCGGACAAGACGCTGGACGGCGAAGCCACCGTGGCTACCAATCCCGCGCTGGGCCAGCGCGCAATCCGCTACTGCCTGGCGCGTCCGGAAATGTTCGCCACGCAGCTGCGCGCCATCTTGCGGGCATCGGCGCACGGCCCGGTTCGATTGCTGATCCCCATGATTGCGCACATGCACGAAGTGGTGGCCACCAAGGCTGCCATCGAGGCGGCGCGCCGCGAGCTCGATGCGCGTGGGCAGGCGTATGCGCCGCACATGGAAGTGGGCGCAATGGTAGAAGTGCCCGCCATCGCAATCGCCATCGAGCCCTTCGCGCAGGCGCTGGATTTCCTGTCTATCGGCACCAACGACCTGATCCAGTACACGTTGGCCATTGACCGCGGCGACCATGATGTTGCCGCGCTGTACGACCCGCTGCATCCCGCCGTGCTGCGCCTGGTGGCCAACACCATCAACGCGGGCGAGCGCGCCGGCAAGCCGGTGGCGGTGTGCGGTGAAATGGCGGGCGATTCACGCATGACACGCCTGTTGCTGGGCCTGGGCCTGACGGAATTTTCCATGCACCCGCAGCAGTTGCTGGACGTCAAGCGCGAGGTTCGGCGCGCGCATTCGAACGCCTTGCGGATCAAAGTGGCCACCGCGCTCAACCGCGCTTTGCCTGTCGACCTGGACGCGCTGGACCCGGCCTGAATCGACCGGGGTTGGCCGAATTTGCCTGTATTGGCCTGTATTGGCCATTCCGAACCTGCCAGACGCTGAACGCCCCTGAACGGGGCGTTTTTCTTTGCCTTTGCATCCGGGGTCACCAATGAAAAACGGCGTCGGGGGCAGCCCCCGACGCCGTTTCTGGCAAGCCCTGCGGCAGTCAAGCCGCAGGCCTGCAAACCGCTTTAGCTGTGATAAGCCGATTCGCCGTGGCTGGTGACGTCCAGACCTTCGCGTTCCTGATCTTCCGGCACACGCAGGCCGCACAGGGCGTTGGCGATCTTGTAGGCAATCCACGCCACCACACCGGACCAGACGATGGTCAGCAGCACGCCTTCCAGCTGCACCCACAGTTGGTGGGCGATCATGCCGGGTTCGGCCAGGCCGGGGCCACCGAGGACCTGGGCATTGAACACGCCGGTCAGCAAGGCGCCGACGATACCGCCCACACCGTGCACGCCGAACACATCCAGCGCGTCATCGGCACGCAGCAAACGCTTCAGGCCATTCACGCCCCAGACGCAGACGATGCCGGCGATCACGCCGATGATCAGTGCGCCCACCGGGCCGACCAAGCCGGCTGCCGGCGTGATGCCCACCAGACCCGCGATCGCGCCGGACGCAGCGCCCAGCATCGACGGCTTGCCCTTGACGGCCCATTCCGTGAACAACCAGGCCAGGACGGCACCGGCAGTTGCGATCATCGTGTTGAAGAAGGCCAGCGTGGCGTTCTCGTTGGCGGCCAGCGCCGAACCCGCGTTAAAGCCGAACCAGCCCACCCACAGCAGGGCGGCGCCCACGAAGGTCATCGGCAGGTTGTGCGGTTGCATCGCTTCGCGGCCGTAGCCCACGCGCTTACCCACCACATAAGCACCCACCAGGCCGGCCACACCGGCGTTGATGTGCACCACCGTCCCGCCGGCAAAGTCCAGTGCGCCCTTGGCGTTCAGCAGGCCAGGCGCCGTTTCGGACGCGAACCACACCATGTGGGCGATCGGCACGTAGGCAAACGTGAACCAGATCACCGTGAACACCAGCACGGCCGAAAAGCGGGCGCGCTCGGCAAAGCTGCCCACGATCAGCGCGCAAGTGATGCCGGCGAACGTGGCCTGGAACGAGGCGAACAGCAGCTCGGTCAGGGTGTTCGACATGGCGTACTTGCCGTCAGCCGGTGTGAACATGCCAGAGAAGAAGGCGCGCGACAGGCCGCCGAAGAATGCATTGCCTTCGGTGAAGGCAAGCGAATAACCGTAGATGAACCAGAGAACCAGGCCCAACACGAACGTGCACAACACTTGCAGCAACACAGACAGCACGTTCTTGCTGCGTACCAGGCCGCCATAGAACATCGCCAGACCGGGTACGGCCATCATCAATACGAGCAGGGTAGAGACGAGCAACCAGGAGATATCTGCTTTATCCATTTTCAGGCTCCAATGAGTCTTTCTTTATTTATTTACAGCGCAGCTTCGCCAGCTTCACCTGTGCGGATACGGATCACCTGTTCCAGCGGGGCGGCAAAGATCTTGCCGTCACCGATCTTGCCGGTACGAGCGGCTTGCTCGATCGCCTCGATGACCTGGTCCACAAGGTGATCGGGCACGGCGGCTTCGACACGCAGCTTGGGCAGAAAGTCCACGGCGTATTCCGCGCCGCGATACAGCTCGGTATGGCCCTTTTGACGGCCAAAACCCTTTACTTCGGTAACAGTCAGGCCCTGGACGCCGATCCCGGATAGAGCCACCCGCACTTCGTCGAGCTTGAAGGGCTTGATGATGGCGATGATGAGTTTCATGGCATTTCCTCTCATGGTTGCACGTTGGCTCCGACTATCAAGCAATATCCATGCCATGTTTCCTGGCGCGTGGAATGCGGGCTGCACGCGCGCATGTTGTGCCTGTGCGCACCAATCTGGGGCGTTATGCACCACGGAGCGGCCTCAATATGGTGCGTGATGCGCGCCATTGGGTGCATGCAACGAAATATGTTTCAAAAGCGGCATTTGTAGCCAGTTGATGCCGTGGCCGTTGCGGTTTGTATTGCCGTTTTCTTCGGTGCCCGGTCTGCCCGGTCGGTATGAACCGGCCGCGGAGCGTTGCAGCGCAACGGTGCCCTGCGTTTCAAGGCCGCCGCGTTCGGTAATCGGGCGGCCATTCAATCCGCCAAATGGAGGATTCCCTTGATACCAGGGATTACAGGCGTCGGCTTGTTGCCGGGGGACGGGTGAAGAAGAATCAAGACAGCTCCGGCCCAGGCAAGCGTCAACCAGTAAGCGTCAAGCAGCCTCTAGGCGGCCAAATCGCAGTGGGCTGCCGTTGCTGGCACGACGCAGCTAACGGCGCAATGCAAGCAGTCGTCGGATTTATATGCGCGATCGGCAAGCCGGATGGGTTGCCTGTAACGATGTTGGTAGGGGGTTGCCGCCATGGCAGCCCGGTTTTCTCCTGTGCTTTGATGGGCGGTCACCGCATGCGGCCCGCCCTTTTTTTTGGCGCGCGCTGGCGAGGCGTGGCTGCGTCGGCTCGGCAAGGCACTACACTTGAGGCATCAAGAACCAGAGAGGCCGTTATGAATAATCGCACCCAGTGGATGGAAGACATCCAGAAAAATATTTCTGACCTGATTGCCCGCAGCCCGGCTGCGGATGTGGAGCGCAATGTGCGCGCGATGATGACGCAGGCGTTCTCGAAGCTGGACTTGGTCACGCGCGAAGAATTCGACGTGCAAGCCGATTTGCTGGCGCGTACGCGCGCCCGCGTGGACCAGCTTGCCGCACAGGTACAACAGATGGAATCGCGCTTGTCCGCCCTCGACAAGTGATGTGCCGTCAGGAGCTAACCGTTAGCAGCTAGCCGCTCGCCGTGAGCCGCTCACCGTGAGCCGCTCGGCAGTCCCCGTCACAAAGCAAATCAAAACGACCGCACCGTGCGGTCGTTTTGCTTTTGGGGAACGGGGAAGGAGGGGCACGCGCAAGCGATCTCGGAGAAGTGATCGGGGCCGGGCGATCGGGGGCAGGGGCGGGGTCAGAGGAGGGGGGAACAGGAACGGGGAACAGGAACGGGGAACAGGAGCGGGGGACAAGGAACGGGGGGCAAGGAACAAGGGACATCATTGTCCCGCTCGGCCCATCGCGCCGGACGGAATTGCCGATACTGACGGTCTTGTATTCACGGAGACTGTCTTGACGCTTGCCGTACTTGCCAGCCGCGCGCTCAGCGGCATGCACGCGCACGCTGTTCGGGTCGAGACCCATTTGGGCCCCGGCCTGCCCAGCTTCAACGTCGTGGGGCTTGCGGACACCGAAGTGCGCGAAAGCCGTGAACGCGTGCGTGCCGCGATATTGAACAGCGGGTTTGATTTCCCGCCCGGCCGCATCACTGTCAATTTGTCGCCGGCCGACATCCCCAAGGAATCAGGTCGCTTTGATCTGCCTATCGCGTTGGGCCTGCTGCTGGCTTCCGGTCAGCTATCCGCGCCCGTTGCGGGCCAAGGGGAGGGGCAGCCAAGGGGGCCTGATCCCTCTTTGGTTGATCTGGTGTTCGCCGGCGAACTATCCCTGACCGGCGCGCTGGTGCCCGTTGCCGCACCGTTGGTTATTGCCTTGAGCGTGGCGCGGGATGCACCCGGCGCCACGCTGATACTGCCGGCGGGCAGCGCTGAAGAGGCCGCATGGGTGCCGGACCTGCGCGTTTTGTCCGCGCGCAGCCTGGCCGATGTCGCCGCGCATGCGGCCGGCTCGCATCGCCTTGCCGATGCCGTCCCCAAGGCATGGCCACAGGCGCCACCCGGGCCGTGCCTGTCGGATGTCCGGGGGCAGGCGGGTGCAAGGCGGGCGCTGGAAGTGGCGGCGGCGGGCGGCCATAGCCTGCTGATGGTGGGTCCGCCAGGCGCCGGTAAAAGCATGCTGGCGTCGCGTTTGCCGGGCTTGCTGCCGCTGCTGGATCGATCCCAGGCGTTGGAAGCGGCCGCCGTCTCCGCCTTGGCGGGCTTGCCGCAAACGTTGATGGGCCAGCCGCCGTTTCGCGCACCCCACCATTCCGCCTCGGTCGCCGCCTTGGTGGGCGGGGGCAGCCGGCCGCGCCCAGGCGAGATCAGCCTGGCGCACAATGGCGTGCTGTTCCTGGACGAACTGCCCGAGTACAGTCGGCGCACGCTGGAAGCCTTGCGCGAGCCCTTGGAGGCGGGCAGGGTGGTTATCGCCCGGGCGTTACACGCGGCGCAATTTCCGGCGCGTTTTCAATTGATCGCGGCAATGAATCCCTGCCCGTGCGGATGGCGCGGGCACCCGGTGCGGGCCTGTGTATGCAAACCGGACCAGATTGCGCGCTATGTGGGCAAGATATCGGGGCCACTACTGGATCGGATCGACCTGCACGTGGCACTGCCACCCTCTGACCCCGAATCAATGGCGGGCCCGCCTGGCGAAGCCTCCGGGCACGTGCTTGAACGGGTCACGCGCTGCCGACAGCGGCAGCACGACCGTCAGGGCAAGCTGAACGCCGCGTTGAGCGGCGCCGAGCTGGATCAGCACTGTGTGATGCAGGCGGATGCGCAGGCGCTACTCTTTCAGGCCATGCGGCGTTTGTCGGGTTCCGGGCGGGCGCTGCACCGGGCGCTGCGCGTTGCCCGCACGATCGCCGATCTTGAAGGGGCCGACGCGCTGGCTGCCAGTCATGTTGCCCAGGCGGTTCAGTACCGCCGGCCGGGTTTGTAGGGTTCCTTGGAAGCCGGCTGTGCGTCCACCTGGGGTTTTTCCGCATTCCGGCTCGACAACACCCAGGAAATCACCATATAATCAAAGGCTTTCCCGGATCTGGCGTGCTTTTTAGCGGCAGACGTTCCAGGAAAGAAGTAGCAGCAAAGAAGTAGCAGCAAAGAGATAAGCCAAGCTGGCCGCGCTGAAAATTAATAGGCGTTTGCCGGTAGCAGTACAGCAATGTCTCGGCAGCAGTACCCAGCAGTACCCCCCAAGAAGTGGCAACAGGTTTACAAGTTTTGCCGTTGTGTCGGTACCAGCCTTCGGGCTGCCAGCCACCAGCGCCCAAGCACCTCGCGTCATGTCAAATCAACAACGAGTTTAAGTTTAGGGAATCATCATGCCCAAGATGAAAACCAAGAAAAGCGCCTCCAAGCGCTTTAAGGTTCGCGGCAGCGGCTCCATCAAGCGCGGTCAGGCGTTCAAGCGCCACATTCTGACCAAGAAGACCACGAAGGCCAAGCGTCAATTGCGCGGCTCGACGGCCGTTCATGAATCCAACGTGGCCTCCGTCAAGGCCATGATGCCTTTCGCTTGATAAGGGAGACTTAATATGCCTCGCGTCAAACGCGGCGTAACTGCCCGCGCACGTCACAAAAAAGTCATTGCCGCCGCCAAGGGTTACCGTGGCCGCCGCGGTAATGTGTTCCGTATTGCCAAGCAAGCAGTCATGCGCGCTGGCCAATACGCCTACCGCGACCGTCGTAACAAGAAGCGCACGTTCCGTGCTCTGTGGATCACGCGTATCAACGCTGCTGTCCGCGAACATGGCGTCAGCTACAGCGTGTTCATCGCTGGTCTGAAGAAGGCTTCGATTGAACTGGATCGTAAGGTCCTGGCCGATCTGGCCGTGCGCGACAAGGCCGGCTTTGCCGCCATCGTGCAGCAAGCCAAGGCTGCCTTGGCTGCCTGATCGCGCGCTTTAACTCATCGCGCATCGCTGCAAACGGGGCTGTAATAGCCCCGTTTGCGTTTTGAAGGCTGGATTTCATGACTCTATTGGTTGACGACCTGGTCTCCCAGGCGCAAGAACGGTTCGCCGCGGCTACGGATGCCGCCGCGCTCGAGAACGCAAAGGCTCGATTCCTGGGTAAGGAAGGCGCACTGACGGTGCTGCTCAAGGGTCTGGGCAAGCTCGATCCCGAGCAGAAGCGCGAGATGGGCGCCCGTATCAATCAGGCCAAGCAACAAGTCGAAGAGCTCCTGAATTCGCGCCGCGCTGCATTGGCGCAGGCGGAACTGGACGCCCGACTGGCTTCTGAAACCATTGACGTCACCCTGCCGGGCCGCGGTCGCGCGCCGGGGGGCATCCATCCGGTGATCCGGACCTGGGAACGTGTGGAAGCTATCTTCCGTTCCATTGGCTTCGACGTGGCCGACGGCCCCGAAGTGGAAAACGACTGGACCAATTTCACCGCATTGAACAACCCGCTGGACCATCCGGCGCGTTCCATGCAGGACACGTTCTACGTCGACATGAACGACGCCGACGGCCTGCCGCTGCTGCTGCGCACGCACACCAGCCCCATGCAGGTGCGTTATGCCCGCATGCACAAGCCGCCCATCAAGGTGATTGCACCCGGGCGCACCTATCGCGTCGACAGCGACGCCACGCACTCGCCCATGTTCCACCAAGTGGAAGGGCTCTGGATCGCCGAGGACATCTCGTTTGCCGACCTGAAGGGCGTGTACACCGATTTCCTGCGTTGCTTCTTTGAAAGCGATGATCTTGTCGTGCGCTTCCGCCCGTCGTTCTTCCCGTTCACGGAGCCGTCCGCCGAAATCGACATGATGTTCACCTCGGGTCCCAACCGTGGTCGCTGGCTGGAAATTTCCGGCTCGGGCCAGGTGCACCCCGAAGTGGTGCGCAACTTCGGCCTTGATCCCGAGCGCTACATCGGCTTTGCCTTTGGTTCCGGCCTTGAGCGCCTGACGATGTTGCGCTACGGCGTCAACGACCTGCGCCAGTTCTACGAAGGCGATTTGCGCTTCTTGCGCCAGTTCAACGAATAACAGACGGCTGATCATGCAATTTCCCGAATCCTGGCTGCGTACGCTGGTCAACCCTCCCATCGCAACCGACGAACTCGCGCACCGCCTCACCATGGCCGGCCTGGAAGTCGAAGAGACGGCGCCTGCCGCCCCGGCCTTTACCGGCGTGGTCGTGGGTCACATCGTCGATATCGCTCCGCATCCCGACGCCGACAAGCTGCGCGTGTGCCAAGTGGACGATGGCTCCGGCGAACGCCTGCAAATCGTGTGCGGCGCGCCGAACGCGGCTGCCGGCCTGAAGGTGCCATTGGCACGCGTGGGCGCTGAACTGCCTGGCGGCATGAAGATCGGCGTAGCAAAAATGCGCGGCGTCCAATCGTCGGGCATGTTGTGCTCGGCCCGCGAACTGGGCTTGTCGCAAGACCACGCAGGCTTGTTGGAACTGCCCGCCGACATGGTGCCCGGTCAGTCCATCCGCGAAGCGCTGGACCTGGACGACACGCTCTTCACGCTCAAGCTCACGCCCAACCGCGCCGACTGCCTGTCGATACTTGGCGTGGCGCGCGAAGTGGCTGCGCTGACGGGCGCACCGTTGTCGGTGCCCACGGCCGTTGCCGTGCCCGTGCAGCTTGAAGATCGTCTGCCCGTCAAGATCGAAGCTCCCGACCTGTGCGGCCGTTTTGCCGGCCGCGTTATTCGTGGCGTGAATGCTCGCGCCGCAACGCCAGACTGGATGAAGACGCGCCTTGAGCGCGCCGGCCAGCGTTCGTTGTCGGCATTGGTCGACATCTCGAACTACGTCATGCTTGAGTTGGGCCGCCCGTCGCACGTGTTCGATCTGGACAAGATCGGTGGCGATATCTCCGTGCGCTGGGCGCGCGAAGGCGAGACGCTGGAACTGCTGAACGGCCAGACCATCACGCTGGATCCGAAGGTCGGCGTGGTGGTGGCCGGCGACCAGGTGGAAAGCCTGGCCGGCATCATGGGTGGTGAAGCCACGTCCGTAACGCTGGACACGCAGAACGTCTATCTGGAAGCCGCGTTCTGGTGGCCGCAGGCCATTGCGGGTCGCGCGCGCCGCTACAAGTTCAGCTCGGAAGCCAGCCATCGCTTCGAGCGCGGCGTGGACTACGCCAGCATTCCCGAACACATCGAATTCATTACGCGCTTGATCGTCGACATCTGCGGCGGCCAGGTCGGCCCGCTGGATGACCAGATCGTCAACCTGCCTACGCGCGCGCCTGTCCGCATGCGCCTGGCGCGCTGCCATCGCGTGCTTGGCGTGCCCGTCACGCAAGAGCAGGTCGCCAAGATTTTCGCCAGCCTGGGTCTGGAGTTCACGGTCGAAGGCGATGACTTCATCGTCAGCCCGCCGTCGTACCGCTTCGACCTTGAAATCGAAGAAGACCTGATCGAGGAAGTGGCTCGCATCTACGGCTTCGAGAGCATTCCCGATGTGCCGCCGATGGCGCGCGCCAAGATGTTCTCGCAGCCCGAAGTGCATCGTGGCGCGCATGCGCTGCGTCGCCTGACGGCCGCCCAGGATTACCAGGAAGTCGTGAACTACAGCTTCGTTGAAGCCGATTGGGAACGCGACTACGCCGGCAACGACACGCCGGTTCGCCTGGTGAATCCTATTGCCAGCCATTTGTCGGTCATGCGTTCCAGCCTGATTGGTGGCTTGGTCGCCAACATCCGCCACAACGCCAACCGTAAGCAGTCGCGCGTTCGCGTGTTCGAACTGGGTCGCGTCTTCATGCGCGACGCCAGTGCGCAAGACGGTCCGCTGGAAGTTGCGGGCGTGCGCCAACCGATGCGCTTGTCGGGCGCTGCCTGGGGCCCGGCCGTTGAAGAGCAGTGGGGCGTGGCCACGCGCCAAGTCGATTTCTTTGACGTGAAGATGGACGTCGAGGCGTTGTTTGGCGCCCGCGGTCGTCGTCTGCGATTCGAAGCTGCGTCGCATCCCGCGCTGCATCCGGGCCGCAGCGCCCGCATCGAGCTCGATGGCAAGCAAGTGGGCTGGGTCGGCGAACTGCACCCGCGTTGGGCGCAGCAGGCAGACTTGGCGCACGCGCCCGTCGTGTTCGAACTTGACGTTCAAGCCTTGTCCGAAGGCGAGTTGCCTCAAGTGCGCGAGCTCTCGCGCCAGCCCGTGGTCGTGCGCGACCTGGCGCTGTGGGTGGACGCTTCGGTGTCTACGCAATCGATGCTGGACACGGTGTTTGCCGCGGTCAAGGCGGATGCGCAACTGGCAGTTGTGCAGGACGCGCGCGTGTTTGACGTGTGGCGCGAGAAGGCCCATGGCAGCGAGCCCGTCACGGAGAAAAGCCTTGCTTTCCGTTTCTGGCTACAGGACACTGAGGTCACCCTGGACGAAGCCCGTGTGGCGGATTGCCTGTCCCGCATCAAGGATGCATTGGTTGGCGCCCACGGCGCGCGCCAGCGTACATGAACCATGGGGAACAGTATGCTTGCTGCCGAGCCACGCACCCTGACCAAGGCTGAGCTTGCCGAACTGCTCTTCGAGCGGGTCGGCTTGAACAAGCGCGAGGCCAAGGACATCGTCGATACCTTCTTCGAAGAAATCCGTGACGCCTTGGCTCGCGGTGATTCCGTGAAGCTTTCGGGTTTCGGCAATTTCCAGGTGCGCGACAAGCCGCCACGACCTGGCCGCAATCCCAAAACCGGCGAGACCATTCCCATCGCCGCACGCCGCGTGGTCACGTTCCACGCGAGTCAGAAACTCAAGAGCGTGGTAGAGCAGGCGACCCCTGCTGCACCCGACGCCGCGGAGTGATACGCTTTGTCGGTAATTGTTATCGGCACCCAGCTTACTCGCGGCATAAAATTCGCTTATGACACGTACTGAATCCACCGTTACCCTGCCGCCCATTCCCGCCAAGCGTTACTTCACCATTGGTGAAGTCAGCGAGCTGTGTGGCGTCAAGCCTCACGTCTTGCGGTACTGGGAACAGGAATTCACCCAGCTCAAGCCGGTCAAGCGGCGCGGCAATCGCCGCTACTATCAGCATCACGAAGTGCTGCTGATTCGCCGCATCCGTTCCTTGCTGTATGAACAAGGCTTCACGATCAGCGGTGCGCGCAATCGCCTGGGCGATGCGCGCGATATGCCGCACGATCAAGACGCCGCCGTTCGTTTGTCGGGCGCCGAAATGCAAGGCCTGCGCAACGAGCTTGCCAGCGTCTCTACGATGTTGGCAGACGCCTTGGGCCTGCCCGCTAACGTGACCAACGTGGCCGCCAGCGCAAGCAGCGGCACCGTCAGCACGGTGGCATAAGCCGGTTGGCCTCATCCGCGCCAACCCGCATTTGATAGAAAGCGTTATCCGCAACGCGCGTCGCTGATCCGCTTCGCGCGCGGCAACAAGCAGTGCATTGCGCTTCATGCGCCGTCTGATAGATAGCTAGTGCAGACGACGAACATGAAGCGCAAATTTTTTTGAGTATTCAGCACTTTTTTTGCACCAATGCGTGCAAACTTATTTTTGTTCTGCTATACTCTTTTTCTTTCGGGGCGTAGCGCAGCCTGGTAGCGCACTTGCATGGGGTGCAAGGGGTCGCGAGTTCGAATCCCGCCGTCCCGACCAGAAGTTCCAAGGCCGTTAGTGAGAAATCACTAACGGCCTTTCTCATTTCCGAATCAGGTTCGTTGCATCGATATCTGCACCTATCGCGCCGACATCCGCGCATCGCCCATCCCCCGATCGCTATCGCTATCGGCAGCCCACGCCCTCCGCGACAGATTGTGAAACCTTAGCCGAGACACCTTAGCGAACAGCATGCCAGCGGGAGGATACGGGCGCAGCAACACCACATTGCCTTCATCAATGTGCTGGTATAACTAGCGTCCCGACTTCGTTCGCAAAGGGTTCCCGTGGCTCGTAAACTCGCTGGTAGGCGTCTTATCGCGTTGACCTTCAATGCCATTGGTCAATACGGCAGGAACATGGTGGCTGCGGCGCCATGGTCCTTGTGCGTGTTTTTTCTATCGCTTCCTTTTGCATTGCTGGCGTCCAAGTCTGTGGGCGCGATCCAATTTGTGTTCCTGCTGCTGGCGCTGATTAATTTGCTGGCATTGGCACGGATGACGTTCGCATGGATGGATGTCGTCGCCAGTAGGGACGTCGTGATCGAACAGCCAAAGCGGCCGGCCAATGCCGAGGCAAAGCACTTGGCGCTGCTGGTTCTATTCGTCGTCGTGGCGGGCGCGGTGTTGCGTGCGTCCGCCGACATTCCGCTGTGGCTCTACTTCGCGCTGAATAGCGGTGGCGACGCAAAGTTCTTTGTCGCGTTGTTCAGCCTGCTTGGTCTGATCTGGGTGCCAACGATATACGCCGGCGCGGTCTATGTGCCGAGCCTGCCGCGCGCCGCGTCATCAGGCGAATACGGATTCAAGGAGGTGCGCCAAACCATGGTCTTTCGGCGCTGGCCGTTGGCCATTGTGTTGTTTGGCCTTGTCGTGTCGGCGGGCGTCACGAAGACCTTGGTCGTCGACGTTGCGCGCCGCGTTACCTTGTCCGGCATCGCTTATGGCCTGCTCGGCATGCTGATCTGCACGGCCATGATGGTCATAGCGGCGGTGATGGCCGCGGTCGCCTATCGCGAATCCTCACGCGGCAGCGCGGAGAAGATCGGCGGCGCTGCCGTGGTGGTTTGATTGATGCGAAGCCAACATCACATAACGAGTGGCCGGGCGTCGCTTTTTGCCGAGACGGCGGGACGTGGCGACCCGGTGCTATTCCTGCATGCCGCCATCTGCGACAGCCGTATGTGGGAGGCGCAGATGGGTCAAGTCGCGAAAACGAATACCGCTATTGCCTATGATCGTCGCGGCCACGGGCGGACGCGTGCCGAAGTGGAAGATTATTCAGCGGTTGCCGATCTGGTGGCAGTGCTGGATACGTTGGCAGAAGGCAAGCCGGCAATTGTGGTGGGTTGTTCGCAAGGCGCCCGCGTTGCACTGGACGCGGCGCTGTTGCACCCGTCGCGAGTGCGCGGTTTGGTGTTGATTTCGCCGACCGTTGCCGGCGCGGCCGACCCGGTGCATTCGCCAGCGGTGCACGAACTGATGGAAGAACTGAAGCGGGCCGGCGCGGCGGGTGATCAGGAACGTATCAATGCCTTGAAGGCGCGCCTGTTCCTGGATGGCCCGTTCGAGCAGGAAGGGCGGGTGTCGGGCGCCGCGCGCACGCTGTTTCTGGAAATGAACGGCGCCATATTAAGCGCGCCGTATCGCGGCTCAAGCATCGATAACGTGGCTGCGTACCAGCGCCTGGGCGAAATCGAAGTGCCGACGCTTGTATTGTGGGGCGCTTGCGACTTTCCACATATCCAGGCGCGTAGCAGACAAGTTGCCGCGTTGCTCCCTTATGGCATTGGCACGGAATTGCCCTGCACGGCGCATTTGCCCAGCCTGGATCGGCCTGCGGAATTGAACGCGCGCCTGGCCGCGTTTATCGCGAGCGCTACCTGATCGTCCGCCTGGCGCGTGCCGTGCACGCTCCGGCTTGAGAGATTGACGATGCACCGGCGCGCGGACGTTTAATCGGCTTAACGCTTCTTACCCGCGCCACGCGGCATGGGCGGTAGCGGGGAGCCGACGTGTGAGGCCAGCCAGTGTTCGATCTTGTCGTCGCGGCGGGCGGCCCAGTCTTTGCCAATTTCCAGGACAAGCATGTTGCGGGTGTCTCCAAGGTCCGGGGCGTCCTTTGGCAACATGACGCGCCAGATTTCCGAGGCGACCATATCGGTGGTCAACAGCACGCCGATGCCTTTGGCGTCGATCCATAGCGGCGCTGCCCGATCGTCGACAAACTTCTTCAGGTTTTCCAGCTGCTTTTGCGCGAGTGACGCGTTGTCTTTTGATGCCGCGATCAGGACCAGGTATTGCCGGTGGCCGACTGCGGGTTCTTCGGCGTCGCCAAAGGGGTTTTCCATGATGCATTCCTTGCAAAAGTAAACGCGTTCGGGTGCGCGATTGCGGCCCGGCGCGGTAGTGCGCGAACGCAATGGCGGCTTGGCGTGAGTGCCGCTGCGCGCGATTGCGATCCAGCACCACAGGGTACTCGACTCCGCCCCTGCTGTTATGGCGAAAATCCCCGTCTTCTGTGCCTGTTGCAACGTGGCTGACCGCGCGCATACTCGTCGCCTTACCACCGCCAAAGAGAAGACCGCATGCGCTACCGCTATGTCACTGCCGATGTGTTTACCGGCCAAACCTATTGTGGCAACCCATTGGCTGTCGTGTTGGACGCGCAGGGGCTGGATGGCGCGCAGATGCAGCGCATTGCGCGAGAGTTCAATTATTCGGAAACCAGCTTCGTGCTGCCGCCCAAGGACCCCGGTAATACGGCCTGGGTTCGGATATTCACGCCTGATCGCGAGGTGCCGTTCGCGGGGCACCCCAACGTAGGCACCGCCGTGGTGCTGGCGCGCGAGATGGTCGCGGCGGGGCGCCCGATGCCGGACGCGTTTGTCTTCGAAGAAGAAGCAGGCTTGGTGCGCATTACGTTGCGCGCGGGCGCCAAGGGTGTGGAAAGCGTCGAGCTTCTGGCGCCGCAACCGCTGTCGCGCGCTAGCGAAGTGTCGGCTGCGGATCTGGCGCGTGCATTGAAATTGAACCCCGAGGACGTGGACACGTCCGAGCATGCGCCGCAAGTCGTGTCGGTGGGTTTGATTTTTCTGGTGGCGCAGTTGGCCAGCCGCGATGCCTTGCGCCGCGCCTCGCCGGATTCGCAGGGCTACGCCGCGTTGCTGCCGCTGGATGGCGCAAAGTCCATTTACGTCTACACCACCGATACCTCAAGCGACACGATTGATGCGCCCACCGATATCCAGGCGCGCATGTTCACCGGCCGCATGACGGAAGACCCCGCCACCGGTAGCGCGACGGCCGCTGTCACGGCGCTGCGCGCGGCGTTGCGGGACCAGGGCAAACTGACGTTGCGCGTGGGGCAGGGCGTCGACATGGGGCGGCCAAGCCTGCTGCTGGCCCATGCCGAGCCGCGCACCGACGGCGTGTGGGCCGGGGTGGCGGGCCATGCCGTGGTGGTGATGGAAGGCACGTTGCCGGCGCCCGGCGCACAGTAAGCCGGTATTCACAGTAAGTCGGCACTCACAGTAAGCCGGTATTCACAGTAAGCCGGTATTGATCCCAGGGCAGGCGCTCGTGTAAGCTTGCCCGCATGAATCCCCATGATTTTCCTGCCGCATGCTTGGCAGACAACCGACGAGCCGCTCGACGTTTACGTTGAGTGGCTAGTCACGTACAGGCGCCGACCCTTCGGCGCTTTCCCTGAAGGCCACGATACCTCTCGTGGCCTTTTTGTTTTTGCGGTAAGTCCTTTGCCGCCCTGTAGCTTCCGAGGCGTATCGCCGAGCCTTCGTTTCCCTGATTGAAGGAACGAAGCATGACCTGCGAAACCCTGGCCATCCGGCCCTACCAACCCGCTGACGAAGCGGCGCTGATCCAGCTATGGCGCGACTGCGGCCTGACGCGTCCCTGGAACGACCCCGCCAAGGATATTGCCCGCAAGCTGACCGTGCAGCCGGAGTTGTTTCTGGTTGGTGAGATCCGCGGCGTGATCGTCGCCACGCTGATGGGTGGCTATGACGGGCACCGCGCCTGGATCAATTATCTGGCGGTGGCGCCCGCGCACCAGCGGCGGGGCTATGCCACCGAGCTGATGCGCGCTGTCGAAGCCAAGCTGCTTCAGATGGGCTGCCCGAAGATCAATCTGCTGATCCGGTTCGGCAACGTCGCCGTGCAGAGCTTCTACAAAAGCTTGGGCTTTGAGCTGGATGAAGTGATCAGCATGGGCAAGCGCCTCATCCCTGACAGGTAGGCCGCGTTGCCGCCTGGCGCATCGTGCGCCAGGTGGCTTAGATGGCTTCGGTAAGGTAGACCGCTTCCCTGCCGACGATCGGCATGCGCGTGGGCATGAAGATCGTGCAGCGGTCGCAAGGGGATCGGATTTCCTCGTCGCCGTTCATCGCGATGAGTTCGCCCTTGTCGAAGGTTTCAAAGCCGATGACATGGCGAGTGAAATGGAAGTCTTCGGACTTGACCATGTGCACTTCCAGCAAACGAAAGCGTTGCGGAATGGGCGGCGGCGGGGCGTTCAGGGGCGCATCGATGAGGCCGGTGTGGGCCAAAAAGCGCATCGTCACGTCGGTGGCCAATTCGGCGGCCGAGCGCGCGAAGTGCTGACCGCATTCGACAACCAGGGCTCCCTGGCTGTCGGACAGCGGGTCCCCATGATGGCCGTAGCCCATGACGCCCGTGCCGGGAAATTTATGCTGCGGCATCACCAGGTGCACCGCGGGCGCGCCAACGGCGGCCGCCAGGGCGGTATTGCGGTCCATCTCGTTGTAGACCCAGAACGGTTGCACGGGGGCGCGGGTCGAGTGGATATCCAGCACAAAATCGGCGGCGTCCAGCACCGGTCGCAGTTGGCGGGCGCGGCGCAGTTCGGGGCTATCTTCTGTTCCGTCCAACATGGCCGCCGACCAGATGCGATTCAGGTTATGCACCAGCTGCCGGTTCTCGTACGGGTTCTCGATGTCGAAGGCTTCATACGCTTCGACATGGGCAAAGCTGACGGTCAACGTGCCGATCTTGGGCCGCACACCGGTGTCCAGCAGATGCGTGGCGGCGACCATGCCACAGATTTCGTTGCCATGCGTGATGGCGTTGATCAGCACGTGAGGACCCGGGACGCCGGATTCAAAGCGATGCACGTACGGGATGCCGGTGTTGCCTTCGCGGTATGCAGACAGGTCGCGGGGCAGGACTTCGAGGGGGGCTGTGTCGGGTTCAAAAGGTAATGTTTGCATGGAACGAAAGGCCTCTTGGTGAACGTTGCAATATACCCCCCGACCGCGCCGAGCAAATCGCCCGCTGTGATCGCATGAATGAAAAAAAGACCGCATCGGCTTCAAAAGACGAAATTTCGATGTCATGCGGGCGTGTGCAAGATGCTGGAGTACTAGGTGTACTAGTGCTTCATGACCCGCTAAAAGCACTGCTTTTCAGTACCATTTTTTTTTGGCATATTGCGCGCGGAGTGTTTGATTTCAGGAGTGCGGAATGGGGGCGGGACCGCAACGCCATATCGATGGTTTTCAAGTGGGTTGTGAGATCGTGAGTCTGGATGCTGGCGTGATGGCTATCGAGGTCATCGTGAGCCGCCCAGGCAACGGAGGGGCGCAGCAGCAACGCTGGTCTTTGCCCCGCTTTGTCACGTTCGCGGATGCCGACGTGGCGCGGCGTCATGCGGAATTGGTGCTGTCTGGAATCGTGTCTGTGGATGCGTCCACCGGCGAACCGAGGTACGGCATTCTGTAGGCGCGCGGCAACGCCGGGCATGAGGTCCTGTCGGGGCAGCCTCTACTAAATGTTGCAGCAGCAAGGCAAGAGATTCGGCCCGCACAGGCCCATGGCTGTTGGATCCGGGGCATTGCGCACGAGATGAAGGCGGGTAGGTTTTGTTTCGTTTTACACAATCGTGTGCCTTGCTTCAGCGGGTTTGACCGGTACAGTGGTACTGGCTGACAACAATAAAGGAGCGTTCCATGCTTGACACTTTTCCTGTTCTGCGTCGTGTAGGTATTGCCGCGACGATCGGGGTAGCTGGTGTGCTGTTTGCCGGTTGCACCACGACCACCCCGAAGTCCTCGGCGACCTCAACCGAAAAGCGCGATTCCATGAATAGCGCGGCCAACGCCACATTAACCAAGCTGTACGAGGCTTCGCCGCAATCGAAGGAATTGGTGGCGCGCGCCAAGGGTGTGCTGGTGTTCCCCGACGTGTTGAGCGGCAGCTTCATCGTGGGCGCCGAGCATGGCAACGGCGTGTTGCGGGTGGGCGGCTCTAATGCCGGTTACTACAGCACCACGGCGGGCTCGATCGGCTTCCAGGCCGGCGCGCAGTCCAAGGCCATGGTGTTGTTGTTCATGACGGATGACGCCTTGAACAAGTTCCGCAACAGCAGTGGTTGGACCGTCGGCGCGGACGCCACGGTTGCCGTGGTGAACATCGGAGCCAACGGCCGCATCGATACCAATACGGCGCAGCAGCCGATCGTGGGTTTCGTGATGAACAACGGTGGCTTGATGGCGGGCGTTTCGCTGGCCGGCACCAAGATCTCGAAGCTTGACTGGTAAGCCTGACGGCTGAAAACCTTTGGCCAAGAAAAACGCCGCGGATTCAACTCCGCGGCGTTTTTTTTGCGGGGGCTATGGGTTAGCCGAGCAACGTGTCGCCGTTATTGCGCACGGCGCTTTCGCGCTGGATTTCGGCTTCTTCAATAGCTGGATCCAGGCCGCGCCACCGCAGTATGCGGCCGCGTTCGGCCTCGGGTTCCCAACCCAGCATGCCGTATCGGGTGATTTCAGTTTCGCCTGTGTCGAATTCCACTTCGAAGTAACCCTGACGATCGGGTAGCGCGCTGCCGGGTGACCATTCTGTTTCGGGCATGGTTGCTCCTTGCTAAGCGATGGGAGGGAAGCCGGCGCGCATGCCGCGCCGACGAATCATTGTGCGTGCGGCCGACTGATCCCGCAAGTTTCGGAACGCGTCGCCTGGTATCCGTCAGGCAAGCGGAACGGCGGTGGTGTACAGCACCTGCTTGAGCGCGAAGCTTGAACGGATGCTGGCCACGCCGGGGATGCGCGTGATGTGCTCGACGATCAGTCGTTCAAGCGCGTCCACGTCGGGCACCAAGGCGCGAATCAGATAGTCGGCGTCGCCCGACATCAGATAGCACTCCATGATTTCCGGCAGCACGGCGATTTCGCGTTCGAACACGTCCAGCGCGGCTTTGCGCTGCTTGTCCAGCGAGATCTGGATGAAGACGTTGACCTTCAGGCCCAGCTTGCGCGCATTGAGCAGGGTGACGCGGCGGTCGATCAGTCCGTCGGTTTCCAGCCGCCGCACGCGCGCCAGGCAAGGCGAAGCGGACAGATTCACGCGGGCGGCAAGTTCGACGTTGGTCAGTCGCGCATCGCGTTGAAGTTCGTTCAGGATTCGGATGTCGGTCGCATCCAGGTTGATTTCCGGCATAAGTCACCTAGTTGTCGTTGCTTGGCAATTCGTTCGTGCTGGGCAAGCAGTGTATCGGAGCAAATTGAGGTGAAATATGCTGGGGTTAACCCTATAGACTATTTCTTTCTTCGGCAAATGGGCCGAAGTGCGGAATATTCAAGCGGTAGATCCTGTGGTGATAAGTCAGCAAAGCACGTTGCGCAAGTTTTTGCCGCTGGTGGGCGCGGTCATGGTCTGGGGTGGAAACTGGCCCGTCATGAAGATGGGGTTGGCACACATGAGCCCGTTGTGGCTTGCCGCCAGCCGGTTTGGATCCGCTGCGGTGGTCAGCGTGCTGGTGTTGGCGGCGCTGGGTCGACTGCGGTTTCCCACACGCCAGGAATGGCCGCTGGTGGCCGGCGTGGCGCTGTTGCAGATGGGCGCGTTTACCGCGCTGGCGTTGTGGGCCTTGCAGTACGTGGCGCCGGGACGAGCGTCCGTGGTCGCCTACGCGACGTCGATTTGGGTCATCCCCTTGTCGGCACTGATTCTGAAAGAACGCCTGAACGCCGGCCAATGGGTGGCGACGGCGCTCAGCTATGCGGGCATCGGTGTGATCGTGGCGCCGGCATTCAGCCCTTGGCAGGCGCATACCGTAGTGGGCCTGGTCATGCTGCTGGGCGCCTCGTTCGCGTGGGCGTGCAACATCATCCAGCTGCGCGGCAATCGTCACGTGCGCCTGGGCGCCGACATGATTCCCTGGCAAACCGCGCTTGCCACGATTCCGTTGGCGGCGTTGGCCTGGATGCGCGATGGCGCGCCCGGCTTTTTGACGGTGCCCGATGCGTGGCCGATCATCCTGTACACCGGTCCGCTTGCGACGGCACTGACGTTCATCGTGGTGTTGGGCATGACGCAAAAAATGCCGCCCGTGGCTACGTCCATTGCGATGCTGTGCGTGCCGGTGATCGGCCTTGTCGTGTCGTCCGTCGTCTTTCATGAACGCCTGTCGGCCGACCTGGCGCTGGGCCTGACGTTGATCGGCATCAGCGTCGCCGCCTCGGCGGTCGCCGCGCGCGTGAAGCGCCCGCTTGCACTGCGGCCTTCGTAGAACGCACTAGAATGTCGCGCCGGGAGGGGCCTGGCAACGCGTGGGGATGCGCGGCAGAAATGCGGCAAATGGGGCAGAAATGGATTCGCTATATGTGCTGGTCGTGTTGGGCGCGGTGGCTGCCGGCTTCGTTCAGGGATTGTCTGGGTTCGGCTTCGGGATGGTGGCAATGTCGTTCTGGGCGTGGACCATCGACCCACGCCTGGCTGCCGCGATGACGGTCTTCGGCGCACTGACCGGCCAGCTGCTGGCGGCATTCACCGTGCGCCGGGGCTTTTCCTGGTCGAACCTGTTGCCGTTTGTTCTAGGCGGATTGGTGGGCATCCCCATCGGGGTAAAGGTCTTGCCGCATCTTGACCCCTTGATATTCAAGACCTTCATCGGCGGCTTGCTGGCCGTCTGGTGTCCGATCATGTTGTTCGCCACGCGTTTGCCGCGTATTACGGCGGGCGGCAAGGTGGCGGATGGAGTCGTGGGGGCGATGGGCGGCATCATGGGCGGCATCGGCGGCTTCACCGGCGTCATCCCGACGTTGTGGTGCACCTTGCGCGGCTTCGAGCGCGACGTGCAGCGCTCGGTCATTCAGAATTTCAACTTGTCGATGCTGGCGGTGACGATGGCAAGCTACATCGTCACCGGGGTGGTAACGACAGACATGCTGCCGCTGTTTGCCATCATCGTGCCGGCCATGCTGGTGCCGACATTACTGGGCGCGCGGGTGTATGTCGGCATCAGCGACGTGACGTTTCGGCGCGTGGTGCTGGGCCTCTTGACGTTGTCCGGCATTGCCTTGCTGGTGTCGTCGGTGCCCAAGCTTTTTGCATAGCCGGGCGGGCTTGACGAGCATGCTATCGTTAACGCCATTGAAGAGAGAATCAGCATGGCATTGCATCGTTTTCAGAAAGGCGAACTGGGTCATTGGCTGCGCATCGTGGCTGACAACAGCGAACCCGGCGCCGCGCAAGCACAAGTGCCTGTCGAAATTTCGCAGGCACTTCAAACTTTGCGCTGCATTCAGCCCGGCGAAGATGGCCGCTGGCTGATCACCGAAAAGGGCAAGCTCGCCCTTCGCATGGAAGAGCCCAGCGCCATCCACGTGCGCTGAACGCTGCCCGCCGGCACGCTCGCCGGCTTTCTTGCAGCACATATCGATCCCCCTTATGCGTTTTGGCTTGCTGCGGTTTGAAGCAAGTTGCGCCCAATTGCCGCATAGTTTGCGAATGATTTCGCGTTATGTCGCAAGGCAGGGGGTATTTATAGGGCAGTTCGGGAATCTCCTGAGACGGAATGTGTGATTTGGCATCTTCCGGACGTATCGCGCTTGTTATCTCGCCAGTAAGATGAACTTGCGTGACGCTTTCAGGTCTATTCAATTACGCGGGATTTCGTCCCGCCACGTCACGCGTGGTTCACGCGTTTAGGTAACCGACTGGGAGGTAGCACATGCAGCATCGTGACCAGGAAGTACTGATCGACGTTTCCACAGCGGCCATGGATACCGGCGGATATGGCGTCTTGCTGACGGTAACGGCCGAGGGCGGCACCGAAGTGGATGCCGCGTTTTCCCACTTGGGCAACTGCGCTTCATTAGACGAAGCACGAGATCGCGCGGAAGTATTCGCGCAGAACTGGGTCGAGGAAAACATCTTCCGATAGGGCTTATCCGCCCTGGACGGAGCTGATCGGTGGTACCGGTCTGTGTGTGCATGAGGCTGCGGAAAATACTCCAAAATTTGCGACGAAATTTTCGGTTATCGTTGCTGCTCCAAAACCTGGGGCCCTTTTCGGGTATGGGTCGTTCCAAGATGATTGCCGCACAGACCACTCCTATTCTGACGGAGCATGTCCGCGCGTTACGCGCACATTTCGACTCCGTTATCCTGCCGCTCTGGATGGGGCAGGGTTTCAACGGCGTATTGGGTCTGCCCTACGAATCGCTGGATGCCGCAACGGGCAAGCCGCTGCCGCCCAGCCGATATCGGGCCATGGCATGCGCGCGTCAACTCTATGTTTTCTCAGAAGCGTCTGGTGCTGCCGCGGGCCAGCATGCGGACCGCTTGTTTGCGTCCTTGTGCCGCGTGTTTCGCAATGAACATGGCGGCTGGCTGTACAGCGTGGACGCCGAGGCGCGCCCGTTGGACGACACCCAGGACTTATATACCCACGCCTTCGTGGTGCTGGCGTGTTCGGCGTATTTTCAGCGCAGCCGTAATGCGGATGCGCGCAAACTCATGCTGGCGACGGCGTCGGCAATTGAGGCGCGCTTCAAGACAAATGATGGGCTCTACCATGCGGCGCTTAGCGCCGATTGGCTGACGCCGCTGCGCCCGCCCGCGCAAAATCCCATGATGCACCTTACGGAAGCGTATCTGGCGGCCGCCCAGGTTGCCGAGCCCGCGCTGTTTGCCCAGCATCTGCGCACGCTGGCGCAAGGTGTCAGCCAGTTCTTCGTGCACGGTCCCACGCAGTGCATTTCCGAAGCGTTGCAAGGCACGGCGGGCAACCGGCTTGAACCGGGTCACCAGTTTGAATGGCTGTCGCTGGTGCACGGCGCGGCGCAGGTGTTTGAAGGGCTGGAGCTGGTGGAAACCTTGCCGCGCGCGGTGCAATGGGCACGCGCGCACGGGGTGGACGTACAAGGCCCGGGCGTGCTGGCGTCCTTGGATGAGTCGGGGGCGGTGGTGGACGGTACGCGGCGGATTTGGGCGCAGACGGAATACCTGAGGGCGCTGGCGGTGCTGGGCGATTGGCCGACGCTGGAGTCGGGGCTGGCCAGTTTTCGTACCCATTTCGTCCATGACGGCGGTTGGCACGAATGCCTGAACGGGCAGGGCGAGGTGGTGCGTGCCGACATGCCGTCGACATCGCCGTACCATTTGGCCACTTGCCTGGCGGCGATGCCTAACGTTGTTTAAACGCCCTTGTTAACAATTATTGTCGTTCAATTGTTATAAATCGATAGAAAAACATTGGTGAAATCCCTTACAATTTGCTAACACTGTTTGTGGGGAAGCATCAATGAGCGTTATGTGTTTGGCTTGCCAACGCATTAACCCGGGCCTTGCCGGCGTCGCGCCGCATTCGCACCTGGGACATCAAGGTTTCACCAATCCCACGCAGAAAGGGCGCGAAGAGAGTCGCGAAGATCACTTCCGGTGCCTGAGCTGCGGGGCGAAATGGTTGCGTGAAACCGATAAGTGGGGCGTGGACCTGGGATTCAAGCTGGCACCTTGATCGTTTTATCGCCGCACTTAAAGTCGGGCCTCTGTGAAGAGGCCCGTTTTATTTGGTTTCAAGTATACCGCGCGCGGTGAAACCAGAAGTGTCGATGGAGACGTCCCGCACTTCACGGCCTTTCGCCGTTTTCACGACGCCGATCTGGCCGCGATAACGTCGGGGTCGGCTTGCGCCGTGTCCAGCAACCATTGCCGGAAGCATTCCAGCGCGTAATGGTCGCGGCGCTGCGCTGGCGCGCACAGGTGGTATCCCCGGCTCAGACGAATGGGCAGATCAGGGAAGGGCGCGGCCACCTGGCCGGATTGAAGTTCGTCGCGCACCAGGCAGCGTTGCAATACCGCGACCCCCATATCCGCCATGACCGCGCGGATCAAGATGGACACCTGATCAAACCCCTTGGACAGCGTAACGGCATGGCGTGGCACGCCGGCTGCGTTGAACCACTGCGCCCAGTTGTCCTGGCCGTTGGTGTGAAAGAGCAGGGGTTCGCCCAGCAGGCCGTGCGGGGTGCTCCATAGCCCTTGCACCTGGCGGGCGGCCAAGCGGTCGGGGTGGCAAATAACGACCACCTCCCGGCCGATGACGTAATCGGCCTGGCATCCGGGCCATTGTTCCGGAGTGCCGGACAAGATGCTGGCGTCTGGCGTGGTGCTAGAGAAGTCCTCATTGCGCCGATAGGCTGCGAAATTAAGCTGGATATCGGGATGGCGCCGATGAAAGTCCGGCAAGTGCGGCACCAGCCAGGCGCTGGCCAAGGTGGGCACCGTGGATAGCGTCAAGCGCAACCGGCGGTCATCCGCCCGCAGGTCGGCACTGAGCTTTTCGATGGCTTGTAGCGGCGTGTGCGCGCCGTCATACAGCTTCTGGCCCATCTCGGTCAGCGTCAGACCATGCGCATTGCGATGCATCAGCGGCTGCCCGAAGTGGGCCTCCAGGCGGGCAATGGCACGGCTGATGGCACCTTGGGTGACGCACAGCGTCTGGGCCGCCAGGGTGAAGCTTCCCAAGCGTGCCGCCGCGATAAAGGCGTGCAGCTCGGACATGGACGGCGAATGCAGCCGCATTTAGCATGACCTTTGGTAATGAAGGAGTGCAATATAGTCGTTTGAAAGGGGATCGTAAAGTTTGGACACTGGCGGCCTGTCTCTGTCTGACAACCAGTTCTGACCCTTACTTCAACGTTTCCCTTTCGGAGTCGATCCATGTCTCGCCGCCTGCTTGGCCGGTCCGCGCGCTTTGCGCTTGCCGGCATGTTCGCCACGCTGTCCTTTGCCGCCATTGCCCAAGCCGCCGACTACCCCTCGCGTCCCATCAAGCTGGTGGTGCCGTTCGCCGCGGGCGGTTCGACCGACATCGTTGCCCGCCTGGTCGCGGAATATGCCGGTCGCGACCTCAAGCAAACCATCGTGGTTGAAAACAAGGCGGGCGCAGGCGGCTCGATGGGCATGGAACAGGTGGCGCGATCCACGCCCGACGGCTACACGATCGGCATGGCGACGATGAGCACGCACGGCTCGAACCCGGCCGTGTATCGCAAGATGAATTACGACCCGATCAAGGACTTCGCGCCTGTGGCGAACGTGCTGGCGGTGCCAAGCATCCTTGCCATCAACCCGAATATCCCGGCCAAGAACATGGCGGAATTCGTGGCGCTGGCCAAGAAGGCGCCGGCTGACCGCTACAGCTTCGCCTCGCCCGGCGTGGGATCGCTGGGGCATGTGAACATCGAGAATTTCATGATGCTGTCCGGCATCAAGCTGCTGCACGTGCCTTACCGTGGGGCGGGTCCTGCGTTGAACGACGTGATGGGCGGGCAGGTCGACGCCATCACCGACAACCTGTCGTCCACGCTGCCGCAGGTGCAGGGCGGCAAGCTGCGTGCGTTGGCCGTGCTGGGCGCCGAGCGTTCGCCGCTGCTGCCGGACGTGCCGACCTATATCGAACTGGGTTATCCCGACATGGGCACGGGCGGCTGGTTCGGATTGGTGGCCCCGGCCGGTACGCCGACGGCCGTGGTCGACCGCCTGAACCAGGCGGTGCGCGCGGCGATGCAAGACCCCGAGTTCCGCAAGAAGGCCGAAGACGTGGGTGGTACGCTGATGCCCACGACGCCCCAAGAGTTCCAGGTCCAGATCGAACAGGCCCTGGCCCGCTACGCCAAGGTGGCCAAAGCCGCCAACATTCAGGCTGACTGACGATGACGCTTGCCGATTTCAACGTGGTTTCCGTGCATGAACCTCAGGGGCCGGCCTTGCCGCTGGTCTGTGATTCGCCGCATAGCGGTGAACGCTATCCCGACGATTTCGGGGCGGTGGCAACGCAAGCGCAATTGCGCCAGGGCGAAGACACGCACGTGGACGCGTTGTGGTCGGCGGCGCCCACGCTGGGTGCAACGCTGATTGCCGCCCACTTTCCGCGCGTGTACATCGACCCGAACCGCACCTTGCAGGACCTGGACCCCGACCTGTTGGCTGAACCGTGGCCGCAGCCGCTGTCGCCGGGCGAGAAGACCCGCTTGGGCAAGGGGCTGATCTGGCGCCGCATGGACAAGGCCACGCCCATCTACGATCGCAAGCTGAGCCTGGCCGAGGTGCGGCATCGCATCCAGGCTTACTACGAGCCCTATCACGCGGCGTTGTCGCAGGCCATCAGCAGCGCCGAACAACGCTTCGGCGCGGTGTGGCACCTGAACCTGCATTCCATGCCCAACGACGCGTACGAACGCCTGGGCCGGCAAAGCGAACATCCGCTGGCGGACTTCGTGCTGGGCGACCGGGACGGTACAACTTGCGAGCCTGAATTCATCGCGCTGATCGAAAAAGCGCTGCGCGACCTGGGCTATACCGTGGCGCGCAACGACCCCTACAAGGGCGTGCAATTGATTGCGCAGATCGGCCAGCCGGCGTTGAACCGGCACAGCTTGCAGGTCGAGATTCGGCGCCCCTTGTATATGGACGAAGCCACGCGCGAGCGCAACGCCGGATTCGACTTGTTGCGCGGGCATTTGACGACCGTGCTTGCCCAGGTGGCCGATTACGTGCGTGTGCGCATGGACGCGGTTGCGGCGACCAAGTAGCGGTCGACAACATAACAGTCGACAAAATAGAGTCGTTTGTGTGGCTGTACCCAGGCAAAAAGCCGGCGTTGATGCAGATCAACGCCGGCTTTTTGCATGCCGCTTAAGTTTCCGTTTGCCGCGCCGTTGTCGCTAGGAACAAGCTGCGCCGACTGTGGCCGCGGCGCAAGGGAACCGTAATGCTAGAGAAGAAGATCAACGGATTTTCGGTGGTGGCGTACGCGACGCAACCCGAAGGGCGCACGCCGCCCCGGGCGTTCTTGGAGACGCGGCGCCTGGTGGCCAAGGTCAAGGAAGGCGAGGCCGGTGCACAGCAGGCGGCGGACCCGGATGGCGCCGAGCCGGCCGCCGCGCCGCCCGAAGGCCAGCCGTTCGAAATTTTTGTCAGCCGCCGCTTTCGCAGCGCCATCGAAGCGATGTCCGCCGCGCGCAATGCGCTGGACCGCGTGACCAGCGTGGACGAAGACGGCGTGCCGGATCCGCTGCCGGAATAAGCGTGAGGCCGGGCGGGCGTGTATTGACGGCCCGCCGCCGCACCCGCACCTTGTGGCAAGGTCATGTCAAGGTGCTGCGCATCAGGATGTCGGTCAGCGCCCGCGTGGGCTTGTTGGGGGCCGGAGCCGAGATGACGATGAATTCCACTTGCGGTAAAGCGGGCAGTTGCGTCGCGCCACCGGGCGCGGCCAGCCCCGCCGTGGACAGGTGCGAAGGCTGCACGGTAATGCCCAACCCCGCGCGCGCGGCCGCCTGGCAGCCCGCGTAGCTGGTGCTTGTGCAAACGATCTGCCAGCTGCGGCCGGCGCGCGCCAAGGCGTCCAGCGTCAGCGTGCGCGTCACGCTCGGCTCGCGCAGCAATATCAATGGCAGCGGCGCATCCGGCGCAAATCGCAGGCCTTCCTTGGCGCGCCACAGTAGCGCTTCCTTGTGCAGCGTCTGGCCCCGGCGATCGCCGCGCCGCCGCTTGCCGATCATCACGTCCAGCTCGTTGTCGTCCAGCAGTTTGTAGAGCTCGCTGGTGACGCCGATGGTCAGGTCCAGTTCCACTTCGGGATGCGCCAGCCGAAACGCGGCCAGCACATCCGGCAGCGGCCCCATCGCCAGATCGTCCGACGTGCCCAGCCGTACGCGACCGCGCAGGCGCGGCGCATCGAACAGCCGCGCGGCGCGTTCGTGCGCGTCCAGAATGATCTCGGCATGCACCAGCAAACTGCGCCCGTCGCTGGTCAGCGCCAGCGAATGCGTGTCGCGCAGGAACAGGCGCCGGTTCACGGACTGTTCCAGTTGTCGGATGTGCTCACTGACAGTGGGCTGGGTCAGACCCAGGCGGCGGGCGGCTTCGGTAAAGCTGGGGGCGCCGGCGGCCACCGTGAAGGTCTTGAGCCACAAGGGGTTAAGCATGGCAAGCCAATAGGGTCATAGAACTTTTCGATGACAGTCAAAGTAATCAATGGCCTTCACGATGGCAAGGGGCGCGCCTATAGTTTTCCGTAATTTCCTGGAAACCAAGCCATGCGCCGCTTTTTACCTGACCAATTCACGCTGATCCTGATCGCCACCGTGGCGTTTGCCAGCTTTTTCCCCGCCGTGGGCAAGGGCGCCACGTTCATGATGGTGGCCAGCAACGTGGCGATATCGTTGCTGTTCTTTCTGCACGGCGCGCGCCTTTCCACCGATGCCATCGTGGCCGGCGTGAAGGACGTGCGCCTGCATGCGTTGATCCTGGCCTGCACTTTCATTCTGTTTCCCGCGTTGGGGCTGGGCTTGCGGGCCCTGTTCCCCGGTCTGCTGACGCCTTCGCTGTGGCTGGGCGTGCTGTTCGTGTGCACGCTGTCTTCAACCGTGCAGTCGTCCATTGCCTTTACGTCGATGGCGCGGGGCAACGTGCCGGGCGCCATTTGCGCGGCGACCGCGTCCAACTTGCTGGGCACCGTGTTGACGCCGTTGCTGGTGGCGGTGTTGCTGCATCGGCAGGGCGGCGGACACGGGCTGGCCGACGCGGGCCGCATCCTGGCGCAGCTGCTGTTGCCGTTTGCGGTGGGCAGCCTGTTGCGGCCGTGGATCGGCGCCTGGGCGCAGCGCAACAGCCGCACGTTGTCCAAGGTGGATCGCAGTTCGATTTTGCTGGCGGTCTACACGGCCTTCAGTGAAGCCGTGGCGCAGGGCATCTGGCACGCGTTTCCGGCAATCGACCTGGCCACGATGGTGCTGGTGAATGCGTTGCTGCTGGGCTCGGTGCTGGTGATTACAACCTGGGGCAGCCGCAAGCTGGGCTTGTCCAAAGAGAACGAAATCACGCTGGTGTTCTGCGGGTCGAAGAAGTCGCTGGCGTCCGGCATTCCGCTGGCCACCGTGCTGTTCGGCACGTCGCAGATGGGCGTGGTGGTGCTGCCCTTGATGATCTTTCACCAGATGCAGCTGATGGTGTGCGCCGTGTTGGCGCGGCGCTATGCGGAACGGCAGCCGCCGGCGCAGGCAGCCGTGGCGGGGGCGTAGCGTCCGCGACGATGGTTACGTCAAGTCGGAAACGCCAAACGCCAACGTCGGCCAGCTGTCAGCCGCCGTCGCGCGGAACGATCTTGCCGGTGGGGTGCCAGTACACGGCGCCATCACGTTCCGACACCGTCAGCGCGGTCAGGCGCCCGTTCTTGCAAGGCCCGCCGACGCACAAGCCGGTGTCCGGCTGATAGGTCGCGCCGTGGCGCGCGCACATGATGAGGTCGCCCGCGCGGGTGAAGAAGCTGCCTTCCCAATCCAGTTCCACGCCCACGTGGGCGCAGCGGTTCAGGTATCCATGCACGCGGTCCTGGTAGCGGACGAAAAAGGCAGTGGTCTGACCCGAGCCGTCGGACACCGGCACTTTGACGCCCAGGCCGCCGTTGGCCAGGTCGGATGCCGCGCAGACGCGGACTTCGGGGGCAAGCGAGGGTTCCTGCATGGCGGGCCTTTTTACGAAAGGGTGCGATGTTCGGTCAGGGCGATGGGGCTTGTCAATTCGCCGGGCTGTTGGCTGGGTTGTGCACCGGATTGCTGGCCGGGGCGTCGCTAACGTCGGCGTCTTCGTTGGACGCCGCGCCGTCCTGCTGGCGCGCCCACATTCCGGCGTAGACGCCGCGTTGCGCCAGCAGCTGCGGATGGCGGCCGCGTTCGATGATGCGGCCTTCGGACAGCACGATGATCTCGTCGGCGTCGGCCACAGTGGATAGGCGGTGCGCGATGATCAGCGTGCTGCGGCCCTGGCTGACTTCGCGCAGGTTCGCCTGGATCTCGCGTTCGGTGTGGGTGTCCAGCGCGCTGGTGGCTTCGTCGAACAGGAAAATGGCGGGGTTCTTCAGGATGGTGCGGGCGATGGCTACGCGCTGCTTTTCGCCGCCAGATAGTTTCAGGCCGCGCTCGCCTACCATGGTCTGGTAGCCGTCCGGCATGGTCATGATCAGGTCGTGAATGTGCGCCAAGCGCGCGGCCGCCTGGATCTCGGCCTCGGTCGCGCCGGGCCGGCCGTAGCCGATGTTGTAGTGAATGGTGTCGTTGAACAGCACGGTGTCTTGCGGCACCACGCCGATCGCGGCGCGCAGGCTGGCCTGGGTGACGTTGCGCACGTCCTGGCCGTCGACCAGGATGGCGCCGCTGTCCGCGTCGTAGAAGCGGAACAGCAGGCGGGCGATGGTGGATTTGCCCGCGCCCGACGTGCCGACCACCGCAACGGTCTTGCCCGCCGCAATGGTGAAACTCACGCCCTTCAAGATGGGGCGGCGCGCGTCATAGCCAAAATACACGTCGCGAAATTCCACCTGGCCACCCGCCACGCGCAGCGGCAGGGCGTCGGGGCGGTCGGCCACTTCGCGGTCCTGCCCCAAGAGTTCGAACATGCGTTCCATGTCGATCATGGCCTGCTTGATTTCGCGGTAGATGAAGCCGAAGAAGCTCAGGGGCTGGTACAGCTGCAACAGGTAGGTGTTGACCAGGACAAAATCGCCCAGCGTGTAGCGGCCCTGGGCGATGCCGGTGGCGGCCATCCACATCACCAGCGTCAAGCCCACTGAAATGATGGCGGCCTGGCCCACGTTCAGAATCGACAAGCTGACCTGGCTGCGCACGGCGGCGCGCTCGTAGCGCGTCAGCGAGGCGTCGTAGCGGCGCGCCTCGTGCTCTTCGTTGCCAAAGTACTTGACCGTCTCGTAGTTCAGCAGGCTTTCGATGGCCTTGGTGTTGGCTTCTGAATCGGTTTCGTTCATCTGGCGCCGGAACTTGGCGCGCCATTCCGTGACGGCAAGGGTATAGGCCATGTACAGGATGACTGTCGCGCCGGTGGCCGCGGCCAGCCAGATGTCGAACATCTTCCACAGCACAATACACACCAGCCCGATTTCAAAGAACGTGGGCAGGATGTTGAACAGCAAAAACGACAGCAGCGTCTGGATGCCCTTGGTGCCGCGTTCAATGGCCCGTGTCAGCCCGCCGGTCTGGCGCGACAGGTGAAAACGCAGCGCCAACGCGTGCAGGTGGCGAAAGATCTGCAAGCCCACCGCGCGGATGGCGTGCTGGCCGACGCGGGCAAAGATGGCGTCGCGCAATTCCGAGAACAGCAGCGACAGCACGCGCGCGGTGCCATAGGCCAGGATCAGGCCCAGCGGCACCGTCACCGCGCCGGGCGCACCCTTGCCCAGTTCGTCGATGGCGTGCTTGTAGATCAGTGGCACATAAACGGTGGCCGCCTTGGCCGCGAACAGGCACAGCAATGCGGCCACGACGCGCACCTTGAGCCCGGTCTTGCCGGGCGGCCACAAGTACGGGAACAGGGTGCGCAAGGTAGAAAAACCGCCGCGATTCTTCGGGGGCGCGTCAGGGGAATTCATGGCTGGCCTTGGGGGGCGAAAGCGGGGGGTGGAGCGGTGTGAAGGGCATTATCCGGCACGGGCGCTATTATTTGGGTGATAACCCCTGGTATTTGCGGACCATTGCCTGGGGATGTCGGACCGGTATCGCAATGTGGGCGCAGCTCGGCAAGCCCGCTTTTTTATCTCTTCAATCCGGGGTTGGCCGGGCTGTGCCCCTGGATTGCGCGACCTGGCGCGTATTCGCCGTGCGAGCGTTGCGTTGCATGTTTCGGAGGGCTTATGGCGAAGGTACCCGCAGTGAAATTGAACGACGGCAGCAACATCCCGCAACTGGGGCTGGGCGTTTGGCAGGTGCCCGATGACCAGGCGGCCGCCAGCGTCAAGGAAGCCTTGGCGGCCGGCTACCGGTCGGTGGACACGGCGGCCATCTACGGCAACGAGGCAGGTGTGGGCGCGGGCTTGCGCGCATCGGGCGTGGCGCGCAAGGACCTGTTCATCACCACCAAGCTGTGGAACGACAAGCACGGCTATGACGACGCCCACAAGGCCATGGATGAAAGCCTGGAAAAGCTGGGCCTGGCCTATGTGGACCTGTACCTGATCCACTGGCCGGTGGCGGGCAGCACCCAGTTCCTGGATGCCTGGCGCGCGATGGTCGAAATGAAGGAAGACGGCCGCGCGCGTTCGATCGGGGTGTCCAACTTCACGCAGGCCAACCTGCAACAGTTGATCGAGACGTCTGGCGTCACGCCGGCGGTCAATCAGATCGAGCTGCATCCGGGCTTCGCCCAGCACGAGCTACGGGCCTTCCACGCCAAGCACGGCATCGCCACCGAATCCTGGAGCCCCTTGGCACAGGGCGGCGTGACGAAAGAAAAAGTCATCGTGGACCTGGCCGCCAAGCACGGCAAGTCTCCGGCGCAGGTCACGCTGCGCTGGCACGTGCAAAGCGGCCTTATCGTGATCCCGAAGTCGGTCACGCCCGCCCGCATCCGCGAGAACATCGACATTTTTGATTTTGACCTGTCGGCGGATGAGATGGCCGCGATTGACGGCATCAAGAACGGCGCGCGGCTGGGGCCGGACCCGGAACAATTCGGCCGATAGCCGGCTGGGGAAGGCGGGTTCAATGGCCGGGCTCAAGGTCTGGACTCAAGGGCCGGGACAACGCCCCGGGATCGGGTCCAGGACCGGCCCAGGACAGGGCGCGAGACTGGGGCGCGGGACTAGGGCGTCGGATGGGGCAGCGGGGCCCCATGAACCGCCTAGTGTTTCAGCGGGAACACCCAGTACCGGACGATGACCCCCAGCAGGATGGTCAACGTGATCCACGACGCCCAGTGCCAGGCGCCCGTGCCCAACAGCGCGGCCAACAGGCCAAAGACGCTGAGCACGCCCAGCAGGATGGGCGCGCCCCATACGAACATGAAGCCGCGACCTGTGCGGCCTTTGGTGTGGCGGGCGCTCATGCCGGATTCCTTTGCGGGGCGGCGGCGGCCTGGTGCTTTTTCACCAGCTCGTTGATGCGCGCCTCGGTGGCGCGGCGCCGCGCAATCCACAGGTACAGGCCGCTGACCAGCACCACGATGGTGATGAGATCAAGCAAGGCCCAGATGATCTTCAGCGGCAGGCCCGCGTAATCGCCAAAGTGCAGCGGGCGCGACACTTCCAGCGCGGTCAGGTACCACGGCATTTTGGCCACGGTAGTCAGTTCGCCGGTTCTGCCATCGACCAGCACGGGCGTGTTCAGCTTCGAGGTCAGCGGCGTGTCGCCACGCATCCAGGCGATGTAGTGGTGCGGGCTGCCGAAAGCGTTGCCCGGAAAGGCGATGAATGACACCTCGTTGCCCGGCATGGCTTTCTTGGCCGTGTCGGCCGCCAGTTGCGCCGAGGCCAGCTGGGTGGGCACGGTCTGGCCCTTGTAGGGTTCCAGAATGCGGACCAATTCGGTGGACTGCCACAGGCGGAACAACGGGGTCGACAGTTCGTTGATGACGCCGGTAAAGCCCACCACGAAGGCCCATACCAGCGTCACGATGCCCAGCAGGTTGTGCAGGTCCAGCCATTTCAGGCGCGTGGACCGGGCGGCGCGGACGGTGCCGAATTCCAGCTTTTTCATGAACGGGCCGTACAACACCACGCCCGATACGATAGCCACGCAGAACAGCAGCCCCATGAAGCCCAGGAACAGCTCGCCCGGCAAGCCGGCAAACAAATCCACATGCAGGGCCAGCATGATGCCCATGAACGAGAACTTGTCTTCGGTATACAGCGGGCCTTCCAGCAGCACGTCGCCGGTGCGGCCGTCCATGCGGACCGCGTGCCCGGACGCCTGGCCATCACCTGGCTTCTTGGCCATGCCGACATACACCTGGGGCTCGTCGGGGTCGAAGAACAGGTAATCAACCACTTCGCCCGGATACATGGTCAGGGCGCTGGCGACCAGTTTGTCCAGATTGGCGGGCGGCGTGTTGGCCGGCACGTTGGACAGCGGCTTGGCGTCATCCAGCCAGTGCTCGATTTCATGGTGAAAAACCAGCGGCAAGCCCGTCAGGCAGATGATGAGCAGGAAGATGGTGCAAACCAGGCTGGTCCACTTGTGGATCCAGTACCAGGTTTTGATGGTGGACGCGGCTGTCATGGCGGCGGAAGGGGGCGGCGGCGCGCGCGGCCCTCTTTAAGCTGTTTGTGAGGAAGGCGGAACATTATCACGAATAATAGCGATTCTCGTAACGGAATATTTGACCCCCGGATGGTCAGCGGTGCAAGGCCGGCGTCAACTAAAGCGGGTTAAAAAGACAGGTCGGGAGATACCGGGCGCAAGCCGCCACGGTTTGTTTCAAGGGACGGGTCTTGCTCGCCCCGCAACCGGCAGTCGAGAAGCATCATGGAGCAGCGATTTTTAAAAGTCCCGCGTAACGAGCATGGCCGCGATTTCGCGGTCGGCGACGTGCACGGTCATTTTTCGCGTTTGCAGGAAAGCCTGGACCGGCTGGGTTTCGACCCGGCCCGCGACCGGCTCTTTTCCGTGGGCGATCTGGTTGATCGCGGACCTGAAAGCGAAGCCGCGCTGCAATGGCTGGCCCAGCCCTGGTTTTACGCGGTCCAGGGCAACCACGAAGACTATGCGATTCGTCATGTGCGCACCGGCAAGGTGGACGTGACCAATTGGCGCGGTTACGGCGGCGGCTGGTTCCTGGACCTGCCCGTCGACCAGCAGCAAGTGTTTGCCGACGCGTTTGCCCAGCTTCCCATCGCGATCGAAGTCGAAACCCGCGAGGGCGCGGTGGGCCTGCTGCATGCGGATTGCCCGGTGCTGTTCTGGCCGCGCCTGGAGTTCGCGCTGCAAGATCGCTACAAGCGCACCAGCGCGACGTGCCAGTGGTCGCGCGACCGCTTGCGGCAGATGAACCGCACCGGCATCCAGGGCGTGCGGGCGGTGGTGGCCGGGCACACGCCCGTGGCCGCGCCGCTGGTCCTGGGCAACGTCTATCACATCGATACCGAAGGCTGGCGATCCGGCTACTTCACGTTCCTGGACCTGGAATCGCTGACGGCCTGGCCGCGCGAGGTCGTGACCGAGCTGGCGGTAGAGGAATAGGCCGTCGGGCGCTGGGGACGAGGGAGGGGGCCGTTTAACGGTCACCGTGGAACGAGAAAGCAGGGAAACGACACGGGCGCCGCAAAGGGCGCCCGTGTCGTTTTTCAGCGTTGGTCGGTTACAGCGTTGGTCGGTTACAGCGGCCGGGCGATGACCGAGCTGGACGTAGTTACCGCGCTGGCGCGCGCAGCGGCATCTTCCGCGCTGCCGGCAGCAGGCAGGGTGGCCGCCGCAGCTCCCGCCGCCGGTACGCCCGAAGCCGGTACGCCAGCAGCCGGTATGCCCGCCGCCGGTAGTCCAGACGTCGCGACGCCCGCCATGACCCCCGGCGCAACATTCGCGGCGCTGGGTACCGGAATGGGCTGCAACGGCGGCTGCACGGCGCTGTTGTTCGAATTTTGCGGCAGCGCGGCGCCACCCGGGCTCGGCAGCGGCTTGACGGACGTGTCCACGCCATCCGTGCTGCGGTTGTTGTTCAGGAAATCGGTCAGCGCATCGCCCGACGACAAATCCAGCGACGCCACCGCCTGCCCGGGCGGGAATTCCGCGAAATAGTATTCGCCGTTTTCCACCAGCAACCCGTCCGGACGCGGCGACTGCTTGGCTTCGGGCATGCCCTTCAAGACCGGCTGCATGTAGTCCAGCCACGTGGACAACGCCAGGCCGCTGCCGAATTCGTTGGTGCCCAGCGACTTGGGCTGGTCAAAGCCCATCCAGACGGTCGTGGCCAGATCGGGCGTGAAGCCCGAGAACCAGACGTCCACCGCGTCGTTGGTGGTGCCCGTCTTGCCGCCGACGTCGTTGCGCTTCAGCACCTGGTGCGCGCGCGCGGCCGTGCCGCTAGTCGTAACCCCGCGCAGGATGTCGTCCATGACCCAGGCGGTGCGCGGGTCGATAGCGCGCGCCGCTTCGTCGCCCGCCTTGACGGGCTGCGCCTGCATCAGCACTTTGCCCGAACGGTCGGTGACGTGGTCCACCAGGTACGGCGTCACGCGATAGCCGCCGTTGGCGAAGACGCCATAGCCATTGACCACTTGCAACGGCGTGGCGCCACCCGCGCCCAGCGCCAGCGGCAGCACCGCCGGCCAGCGCGATTTGTCAAAGCCGAAACGGGTCAGGTAGTCCTGGGCGTACTGCGGCGAAATCGCTTGCAGGATGCGGATCGACACCATGTTCTTGGACCGGTACAAGCCCTGGCGCAACGTCAGCATGGGTTCGTACTTGTTGCCGTCGTTCTTGGGCTGCCAGTCCTTGGAGCCCGTTTGCGCGGCCGTCAGCATGAACGGCTGGTCGGAGATCTGCGTGGCGGGGGTAAAGCCGCGTTCCAGCGCCGCGGCGTAGACGAACGGCTTGATGTTGGAACCGGGCTGGCGCCAGGCCTGCGTCACGCGGTTGAAGTTGCCCCGGTTGTAGTCAAAGCCGCCGATCATGGCGCGGATCGCGCCATCTTGCGGCGCCATCGACACCAACGCCGCTTGCAGCGCCGGCATGTTGATGATTTCCCAGGTGTCGCTGTCCTTGCCACCCGTTTTGTGGATGTACACGACCGAACCGCGACGGATGCGCTGGCTGTCGCTGGCCTTGGGGTTCAAGGCGCGCGCCACCACGGCCAGCGCCTTCTTGTCCGAAATGGTGATGATGTCGCGCGCGCTGCGGGCCACCTTCACTTCGGCAGGGCTGGCCGACAGGACGACCGCCGCCAGCAGGTCCTCGCTGTCCGGCGTCTTGTCTTGCACGCCGTCCAGAATCTCGTCCAGCGCCTGGGCATCGCTTTCGACGCCGTCAGGCAGGTCGATCTGATCTTCCGGGCCGGGATATACGGCGCGGCGCGTGTAGTCCATGACGCCATCGCGCACCGCGCGGTAAGCGGCTTCCTGGGCCTTGGAATCGATGGTGGTGTAGACGTCGATGCCCTTGGAATACGTTTCTTCCTGGAACACGCCGTACATCAACTGGCGTGCCAGTTCCGACGGGTAATCGCCATGCACGGCGAAGCCGCGCGCGCTGGTGCCGTCAGCCCCCCGGATCGTCAGGCGTTGCTTGAGCGCTTCGTCGGCCTGCTCGGGCGTCAGGTAGCCCAGCGCCTTCATGCGGCCCAGCACGTAGTGCTGGCGAATTTCGGCACGCGGGAAATTGGTGATGGGGTTGAAGCGCGACGGAGCCTTGGGGATGCCGGCCAGCATGGCGGCTTCCGCCGGGGTCACTTCCGACAGCGGCTTGCCAAAGTAAGCGCGCGACGCGGCCGCGAAGCCATAGGCGCGGTGCCCCAGGTAGATCTGGTTCATGTAGAGCTCAAGGATCTGGTCCTTGGTCAGCTCGTTTTCGATCTTGAACGTGAGCAGCAGCTCGTACAGCTTGCGCGAATAGGTCTTTTCGGAAGACAGATAGAAATTGCGCGCCACCTGCATCGTGATCGTGCTGCCGCCTTGCGACTTCGAGCCCTTGACCACGTTGGTCAGTACCGCGCGCGCCACGCCCATCCAGTCGACACCGCCGTGGCTGTAGAAGCGGTCGTCCTCGGCCGCCAGCACGGCCTGGCGCATCACCGGCGGGATTTCATCAAACCGCAGCACGTTGCGGTGTTCTTCGCCGTATTCGCCGATTAGCACCTTGTCGGCCGTGTAGATGCGCAGCGGCACGCGCGGCCGGTAGTCGGTCATGGCGTGCAGATCGGGCAGGCTGGGCCAGGCCAGGGCCAATGCCAGCCCAAGCACGACGGCCCCGCACGCGCCGACGCCGGCCGCGACGATGCCCGTCTTGACCAGGATGCGTTTCCAGGGAAGGCCCGATTTGCCGCCCGGGTTGGCGGAGGATTGCTGGGGGGTGCTCATTGCAGGCGATTCTAGGACAGAACGCTATAGACCAGCCATGGCGTCATAAGGTTTCAGTAACCAAACTTGCCGAAGCCAAGTGGGGGGCGTGTGCCGCGGTAGATATAGGGACGGGGTCTAGCATACGCGCGACGCGGCTTGCGTGCGCGAGCGACGGGAATTGCGCTGTGAAATGTATTGCGCGCCGTGACAAACAGCAAGGCCGGTTGCATGCGCCTGTTGTGATTCAGCTTTCGGTAAGGCGCCAGGAGCCCTGTTGATACCGCTGCGGCGGCGCGCCCAACGCGCGGTGGAACATGGCGCTGAACGCGCTGGTGCTGCGGTATCCCAGGTCGGCCGCGATGCGGGCAACGGGCACGCCTTCCGACAAGCGGCAGACCGCGTCGGCCAGGCGCACCTGTTGTACCCATTGCCGGTAATTCAGGCCCAGTTCGGCCTGGAACAGCCGGATCAGCGTGCGCGCGCTGGCGCCGACCTCGTTGCCCCAGGCTTCCATGCCGCGTTGCAGGCCGGGCTGGTCCAGGATGGCCGCGCAGATGGTCTGCAAGCGGCGGTCTCGCGGCCAGGGGATTTGTATGGGCAGCACGCGCGCGGCCGCTAGTTCAGACAGGATCAACGCGGCGATCTGCTCGGCCCGGCCTCCCAGCGGGTAGTCGATGGGCTCGGCCGTCAGTGCCAGGATCAGTTCGCGCAGCAGGCCGCTCACTTCCACCACCTGGGGTTGCCGCCAGTAGCCGGCGGCGGCATCGGCCTGGATGTAAAGCGAGCGCATCGACACGGCGCCCACCATGTCCACCCCATGAGGCACGCCGGCCGGCACCCACAAGGCGCGCAGCGGCGGCAGCGCCCAGAAGCCGCTGGGTGTGGTGACGCGCATCACGCCTTCGGCCGCGTAGATCAGCTGCGCGCGGGGATGCGAGTGCGCGCCCGTTTGCGCGCCCGCGCGAAATTCCTTGGCCAGCGCGGTGACGACGCGCGGGCGGTCCTGGTAGTCCTGCGCGTTGATGCTGCGGGCGGGGTCGGGCGGGGCAAGACGGGTGGCCATGATGTCACTTCCAACCAAAGGATGAGGCCGCGACGGCGGGCAGGATGCCGCTATTTTGTCACTTGCCCGATGAAAATTGGCAGATCTTCGCAGCGGCCGGTTTCTACACTGATGGCTGGTTTGGCTGTCAGCCAAACACAACCCCATCGCAAAAGCCGCCCATGACCCCCGCCCAAAATCCCGTTGCCGGCATGTCGGACGCCATGGTGCCCGCGCCCGCTGCGCAGGCGACCGCCGCCACGTCCGCCGCCCCGTCCACCACCCCATCCACCCCCCCATCCACCGCCTATAAAGTGCTGGGCGCGATCAGCGTGGCACATTTGATGAACGACATGATCCAGTCGATCCTGTTGGCCATCTACCCCATGTTGAAGGATTCGTTCAGCCTGTCCTTCGCACAGATCGGGCTGATCACCTTGGTCTATCAGTTGGCGGCCTCGCTGCTGCAACCCTTCATCGGCCTGTACACCGACCGCCATCCCAAGCCCTATTCGCTGCCCGTGGGAATGAGCTTCACGCTGGCTGGGCTATTGCTGCTGTCGGTGGCGCCGTCGTTCGGCTGGCTGCTGGTGGCCGCCGTGCTGGTCGGCACGGGGTCGTCGGTGTTCCACCCGGAATCGTCGCGGGTGGCGCGCATGGCCTCGGGCGGCCGGCACGGCTTGGCGCAGTCGCTGTTCCAGGTGGGGGGCAACGTGGGGTCGGCGCTGGGGCCGCTGCTGGCGGCGCTGTTCATCATTCCGCACGGCCAGCGCAGCGTGGCCTGGTTTGCCTTCGCGGCACTATTCGGCATCGTGGTGCTGATCGGTATCGGCCGTTGGTACAGCGCCAACCGCGTCATGTTGAAGCCGCGCGCGCGCACGGCGGGCGCCGGCAATGGGCTGTCGCGCAATCGGGTGATCGGTGCGCTGGCGGTGCTGGGCGTGCTGATATTTTCCAAGTACTTCTATCTGGCCAGCCTGAACAGCTATTTCACTTTCTACCTGATCGACAAGTTCGGTTTGTCGGTGCGCGAGGCGCAGCTGTACCTGTTCCTGTTCCTGGCCGCAGTCGCGGTGGGCACGGTGGTGGGCGGGCCGGTGGGCGACCGCATCGGCCGCAAGATCGTCATCTGGGTGTCGATCCTGGGCGTAGCGCCCTTCACCTTGCTGCTGCCCCACGCCAATCTGTTCTGGACGGCGGCGCTGGTGGTGGTGATCGGCATGGTGCTGGCGTCGGCGTTTTCGGCCATCGTCGTCTACGCGCAGGAATTGGTGCCGGGCAAGGTGGGCATGATTGCCGGGCTGTTCTTCGGCTTTGCCTTCGGCATGGGCGGGGTGGGGGCGGCCGCGCTGGGCAAGCTGGCCGACGCCACCAGCATTGGCTATGTGTACCAGGTGTGCGCGTATCTGCCGCTGTTGGGCGTGGTGGCAATCTTGCTGCCTAACGTGGAAAAGCCGCGCTGATGCAGTCCCGCGTTGATTCCCTACGCCAAACCAGCACGGATCTTCGGACGAAGGGGTAGTGCTTTTGGCCGACTGGCGGGGACGAACCACAATAATTAATCTAGGGTTTGCCCTTCGTTCCTTTCGATTGTCAGTTACCTGAAAGGTTTAACTGTCAAATACTGCAAACGGGTGAACCGGGCGCTCCTGGCTTGGCGTATTCTTCTGGACATGCCGCGCTATCGTCTTGGCGCGGGAGGTAAAGGTTCAGGACAACGTCGCGCCCTCGCTTCGGCGGATCGCCGTCACGCGGGGCGGCGGCTTTTCGTCCTTCTGGTAACAAAAAGCATCAAGCATGCTGACGTGTAACGCGTATCCATCCATGAACCCAGTGCAACGGCAGGTCTGAACCGACGGCATTTGTTCCCAAGGCGCGGCCGGCAAAAAACCATGACGACTTCTTTGTTCTTCCTGATGTGGGCGCTGGCCACGGCCTTGGCGCTACCGCTGTTGCTGCCGTTCCAGTCGCGCGGGGTCAAGGGCGTGCGTGCGTTCATCGCCGCCAACACGCTGGCCGTGCTGGCGCTGCTGGCCTTCGCCGCCGCCAAGCTTGTGCCGCCGGGCGCCTACATCATGGCGTCGAACGCGGCTTGGGTATGCGCAATCAGCCTGGTGTATGTGGGCGTGCGCCAGTTCTTCGGGCTGCGGCCGCATATCGCGCGCACCTCCGGCGTCACGGCGGCGGGTGTGCTGGCCTTTGCGCTGCTGCTGTATGGCGCGGACCACCTGCCAGAACGCATGCTGCTCAATTCCGGCTTTACCTGCATCAGCGCGCTGCTGACCGGGCGGGTCATCTACCAGCAGCGCGCAAAGATCCGCACCCCCGGCGTGATGCTGTATCTGATGCTGGCCATATTCGGGCTGGCGGCGCTGCACGCAACGCGGGTGGTGGTCTATGGGTTCGGTTTCGTGAAGCCCGTGTCCTTGCTTGAACCGTCATCCTGGGGGCTGTTCTTCATTGTGTGCGGTTCGGTGACGGTGCCGGCGCTGTTCCTGGCGTTGCTGCTGCTGGTGCAGACGTGGCTATCCGAGCAGATGCAGGCGGCCCTGACGTTCGACAGCCTGACGCACGCCTATTCCCGCCGCAGCATCCTGGATGAACTGGAACGCGAGTTGCAGCGCTGTAGCCGCTCCGGCGGTCCGCTGGCCGTGCTGGTGCTGGACATCGACCATTTCAAATCCATCAACGACCGCTACGGCCATGCGGCGGGCGACACCGCGCTGCGCCATTTCGCCAAGGTCGCGCAGCACGCCGTGCGCGGCGCCGACCGCTTCGGCCGCCTGGGCGGCGAGGAGTTCGTGCTGTTGATGGTGGACTGCGACCCGGCGCGGGCGCTGGTGCACGCGCAGCGCGTCTGCGATGCACTGCGCGATACGCCGCTTTACCTGCAAGGGGTGGAAGTGCCCATGACCGCCAGCGGTGGTCTGGCCACGTACCAGCCCGGCGATAGCGCCGATGTGATCCTGGCGCGCGCCGACGTGGCGCTATACCGCGCCAAGGAGCAAGGGCGCGACCGGGTGGAAATGGCGTTTGGCGCGCGCGGCGCGGGCCGCGTGCACGTGGGCGGGCTGGCCGGCATGGCGCCAGCGGCAAACGCGCCGCTGGTGACTCATGAAGGCGCGGGGAACTAAGGCTTGAGGTGTTCCGTCAGGAACTTTTCCATCGCTTCGTAGAACTCGAACTTGTTCTCGTCGTTGTGGAAACCGTGGCCTTCGTTGTCCTTGACCATGTATTCCACTTCAACCCCGCGCGCCTTCAACGCCGCCACCATCTGGTCGCTTTCGTCTTTGGCCACGCGCGGGTCCTTGGCGCCTTGTGCAACGAACAGCGGCGTCTTGATCTTGTCCGCGTGCAGCGCGGGCGAGGTCGCGGCCAGCCGGTCCTTATCGCGTTCGGGGTGGCCGACCATGTCCTGCATCTTGTCCAGCATGGGCTTCCAGTACGGCGGAATGGACTTCATGAACGTGAACAGATTGGACACGCCCACGTAGTCCACGGCCGCCGCGTACAGGTCTGGCGTGAACGTCACGCCAGCCAGCGTGGCGTAGCCGCCGTAGCTGGCGCCATAGATGCCGATGCGCTTGGGGTCGGCGATGCCTTGCTTGACCAGCCACTGAACGCCATCGGTGATGTCGTCCTGCATTTTCAGGCCCCATTGCCCGAAGCCGGCTTCCCAGAACGCGCGGCCATAACCCGTCGAGCCACGGAAGTTCATTTGCAGCACGCAGAAACCGCGGTTGGCCAGGAATTGGGTTTCGGGGTTGTAGCCCCAGCCGTCGCGTGCCCACGGCCCGCCGTGCGGGTTGACGATGCAAGGCAGGTTCTTGGGATCGCGGCCCGCGGGCAGCGTCAGGTAGCCGTGGATGGTCAGGCCGTCGCGGCTTTGGTAGCTGATGGGCCGCACTTGCGACATGTCGGCTTCCGGAATGGCCGGGTTGATGTCGGCCAGCTTGGTCAGCGTGTCGGTGTTGGCGTCGTACAAGTAGCGCGAGCCCGGCGTGCGGTCGTTGTAGGCCGCCACGATGAACACGGTTTCGTCGCTGTTGGACCCTTGCAGGGCGATGTCATAGCCCTTGAGCTTGTCGGACAGTTTCTTGAACAGCGCTTCGGACTGCGCGTCGAAGAACTTGTATTGCGGCTTGTCGGTCTGGTAGGCGGCCAGCGTCAGCACGCGGCGCTTGCGCGAGTAGCCCGCGCCGTCCAGGTCGACGGTGTCGGGCGTGAAGATTTCTTCTTCGACATCCGGTTGCGCCGGGTCGATGACCACCAGCGACAGCTTGTCGCGGCCACGGTTGCTCAGGGCGTAGATCTTCTTGTCGTCGAACGTGAAGAACGACGGGCTGACGTTGGTGCGGTAATCGGTGGTGATCAGCGGGCGGAAGTCGGACGCTTCGTTGTCGCGGTAGAGCAGGGTGGTGTTCAGGCCGTCGCTGGTGACGGCGGCGCGCACCTTGCCCGCATGGTCGGTCTGCCAGCCCACGATGTTGCCCGGGTTCTGCGCTACCAGCACGGCGGCGCCAGTGTGGACGTTGACGCGGTACACGTCAAAGACCTCGGGGTTGCGTTGGTTGTGGCTGATCAGGACGTGGTCGGGGTCGTCTTCAAGATCGTCTTCGATGCTGGCGCGCGCGCCTTCATAGGGCGTCAGGTCGGTGATCTTGCCCGTCTTGGCGTTGACGGCCAGTACGTGGAAGTTCTCGTCGCCGCCAAAGTCCTTCTGATAGAGCACCACGTCGGCGCCCTTCCAGAAGTAGTTGGAGATATCGCGCGCGGTTTCGCTGGTCAGTTGGCGGGGTTCGCCCACCAGCTGGCTGCCTTGCAGCGGCTGCACGTAAATGTTCATGCGGGCCGGGTTGCCGTCCACGCTGGTGGGCTGCATGAAGGCCAGGGTGCGGCCGTCGTCGGCCAGGCGGAAGAAGCCGCGTTCCGGGTTGCGGAAAAAGTCCTTCAGGGGATAGGCGCGGGGCGGGGGCTGGGTGGCGCAGGCGCCCAGCGTGGTGCCGACGATACTGGCGGCCAGAATGGTGCGCGTCATGAAGGAAAACAAGGCAGGACCTCCGCGATTTCAATGCGGTCGATAATGCCATAGTCGCGCGGGCGGTGTCGAACCGACCCCACTTATGCCGCCGTGCCGTTTGCGGGATAATCGCGGCAATTCATCTGGAGAATTACATGTACAGGAATCTGGTCGCGGCATCGGCGCTGGCGCTGGGCCTGGCGGGTTGCTCGCTGGGCATCTCGCAGGACAGCGCATCCCCGCACAGCGAATTCAAGGCGCCGGTCGCGTTCAAGGACGCCTACGCCACCGTGATCCGGCAGTCGAACAACTGCCTGCGCAGCACCGACAACGCCTATCGCGTGGTGTCCGACCTGAACGAGGCGGCGCAGTCGGGCGTGGTGCGCGTGCTGGCCCCGTATACCGACAACGAAATGTCACGCGTGGACCTCAAGGCCAATGGCCCGGCAAGCACCGACGTGAAGATCGTGATGTGGGGCAAGGGCACCTGGGACGCCGCCGCGATGCGTGCCATGCAGGACGCCATCTACTACAGCATCACGTCGTGCAGCACCTACATGCCGCTGGACCCGCGCCCGCCCGTCAAGCCGTCGCGCGACCTGCCCAACTGAGCGCCGTCGCGCGACCTGCCCGACTCAGCGCGCGCGACCTGTGCAACTAAGCGCCGCGCGCGACCTATGCAACTTGCGCCGCGCGCGACCTGTGCAACTTGCGGCGCGCGTCACATCCCAAGGGCGGCGCCGTTCAATCGCCGCCCGGGCGGCGGCGGATGATCTTGAAGGTTGCCGTGGCGCGCGCCACCAGTTCGCCGTCGGCGCGTCGGATGTCGCCTTCACAGAAGGCGATGGACGCGCCCCGGCGCAGGCAGCGCGCTTCAATGACCAGGTCGCCCGTGCCGGGAGACAGGAACGTGGTGTTCATGTCGATGGTGGCCATGCCTTCGGTGGCATCGGCGGACCCGCGTGCCGCCGCGCTGAGGGTAAAGTCCAGCACGCTCATCAGCGTGCCGCCGTGCACGTCGCCCCGGCTGTTGGTCAGGTCCTGGCGCCACGGCAGGGTGGTGCGGGCGAATCCCGGTGCAACGCTCTCGGGCACCAGCCCGATGAAGTGCATGAAGGGTATCGTCAGGCCGAAATAGTCAGTGGATGCAGAGGCAGAGGCGGTCATGAGCGTAGGCAAGATGGGTAAGCGGATAGAGCCGGTCATAATATATTTTTTTGCAGTGCCCGCCAGCGTGCAACGGCGACGGGCGCATCGTCTTCACTGGAATGTCTGAACTCTTGCGCAAGATCGTGCATGTGGACATGGACGCGTTCTACGCGTCCGTGGAGCAGCGCGACAATCCCGACCTGCGCGGCAAGCCCGTGGTGGTGGCCTGGACCGGGCCGCGCTCGGTTGTCTGCGCGGCGTCCTACGAGGCGCGGCGCTTTGGCATTCATTCGGCCATGTCCGCCATCCGTGCCGAACGCCTGTGCCCGCAAGCCATCTATGTGCCGCCGGACTTCAACCGCTATCGCGAGGTGTCGCGCCAGATCCGGCAGATATTCGGCCGCCATACCGACTTGATCGAACCGCTGTCGCTGGACGAAGCCTACCTGGACGTGACGCATAACAAAGGCGGGCTGCCCTCGGCGACCGAAGTGGCTCAGGTCATCCGCCATCAAATCCGCGAAGAAACCGGCCTGACCGCGTCGGCCGGCATCGCGCCCAACAAATTCCTGGCCAAGATTGCCTCTGACTGGAACAAGCCCGACGGGCAGTTCGTCATCCGGCCCACGAAGGTGCTGGAATTTCTGCAACCGCTGCCGGTGCGCAAAGTGCCGGGAGTGGGCAAGGTGACGCAGGCGCGGCTGGAGCAGTTGGGCATCCACACGGTGGGCGACCTGGCCACGCACAGCCTGGAAGAACTGGCCCACTATTTCGGGCGCTACGGGCGCCGCCTGTACGAGCTGGCGCGCGGTATCGACGATCGCGAAGTGCAAACCGACCAGCCCTTGCAGCAGGTGTCGGCCGAGACCACGTTTTCGGAAGATATCCGGCTGGACGCGTTGGGCGATGCCATCGACCGCATGGCGGGCAAGGTGTGGGACCAGGCGTTAAAGAAAGGCGCGCTGGGGCGCACGGTGGTCCTGAAGTTGAAGACCGACCGGTTTCGCATCCTGACGCGCAGTCAGACCAGCCTGAATCCGCCGGGGTCGGCGGCCGAACTGGCGGCGTTGGCCAGGCTGTTGTGCGAACGGGTGGAACTGCCGCCGGAAACGTTGTACCGGCTGGCAGGCGTCGGGATGAGCAATTTTGCCGATCCCGCCGAGCAGTCGCGCCAGCCCGATTTGTTCGGCGGCACGTTTTAACTGCCCGGCGCCGGGTCAGGCCAGCCGGGCCTTGACCTGTTGCGACAACGCCGTCATGTCGGCGCGGCCGGCCAGCGCCTGCTTGAGCAGCGCCATGACCTTGCCCATGGCGGGCGCGCCCGTCACGCCTTGCGCGGCCACTTCGGCCAGCGCGGCGTCGATGGCGGCGGCCACTTCTTCAGGGCTTGCGGCCTGCGGCAAGAACTCTTGCAGCACCAGCAATTCGGCCTTTTCCTGTTCAGCGGTTTCCGTGCGCCCGGCTTGTTCGAAGGCGGCGATGGATTCGCGCCGCTGCTTGACCTGCTTTTCGATGATGGCGGTGATTTCGGCGTCGTTCAGGTCGCGGCGTTCGTCCACTTCCTTTTGCTTGACGGCGGCCAGCAGGAAACGCAGGGTCGTCAGGCGTTCGGAAGCCTTGGCGCGCATGGCGTCCTTGACGGCATCGGACAGGCGGGTCTTGAGCGTAGCAGTGCTCATATGTGAACCTTTTGGGTGGTGTTGCGGCAATTCGCAAGTGTAAATCGGGCGGACCCGGATCGGGCCAGCATCTAGCCGGCGTCGGGCCGGCTTCGGCCCGGCTTACTTCACGCGGGCCAGATCCCCGCGCAGCGCCACGCCGGCCACCACGGCGCCCGCGTGGCATTCGTAGTCGGTCTTGCTGCTGGTTTCGTTTTTGCGATAGTAGCTGACGATGTTCGTCACGGCATTCGCGCCGGCCTTCTTGGCGGCTTCATGCAGCGAGATCACCGCCGATTGCGCCGCCCACAGGCACGCTTCCGGGTCTTTCTTGGCAAACGCGTTGGTCTTGCGGTTGGTGACCACGTTGGCTTCCAGCACCTGGCCCTTCGGACCCGTGCCCGCCAGGTAGAACTTGACGCTGCCGTCGATCTTGCCGGCGGCCAGGGCGGCGTCGATGGCCGGTTGCAGGGGCAGGAAGACGGTGCGGTCGGCGGCCAGTACCTGGGTCGAGCAGGCCAGCGACAGGGACAGAGCGCCAAAGAGCTTGTGGGTGATCTTCATGAAGTGCGTTTTCCGAGAATGAAAGTTGGGAAGAAGGCAGAAAGAAGGCGAAAAGAAGGTGAAAAGTCGGTGAAAAAAGGCGAATGGATGGAACAGGTCAATGCCGACCCGGCAAGGCCAGGCCGGCAACGCCCGACGCGGCTCAGGACCAGCGCCGGAAAATCAGTGAGGTGTTGATGCCGCCGAACGCGAAGTTATTGTTCATGACGTATTCATTGCTCATGCGGCGGCCTTCGCCTTGCAGATAGTCCAGGTCGCCGCAACGCGGATCGATGTTGCGTAGATTCAGCGTGGGCGCGTACCAGTCGCGGTTCAACATCTCGATGCTGAACCACGACTCCAGCACGCCGCAGGCGCCCAGCGTGTGGCCCAGATAGCTTTTCTGCGTGCTGATCGGCATGCGCGCGCCAAACAGCGCGTGCGTGGCCTGCGTTTCGGCGATATCGCCTTGTTCGGTCGCGGTGCCGTGGCCGTTCACGTAGCCGATGGCTTCCGGCGGCAGGCCGGCGTCCGCCAGCGCCATCTGCATGGCGACGCGCATGGTGGCCGCCTCGGGCCGCGTGATGTGCGTGCCGTCCGAGTTGCTGCCGAATCCCACCACTTCCGCATGGATGTGCGCCCCGCGCGCCAGTGCATGGTCCAGCGATTCCAGCACCAGCATGCCGCTGCCTTCGCCGATGACCAGGCCGTCGCGGTCGCGGTCGTAAGGGCGCGGCGTCAGTTCCGGCGTGTCGTTCTGCTGGCTGGTGGCATACAGCGCGTCAAACACCAGCGCTTCGCTGGCGCACAGTTCTTCCGCGCCGCCGGCCAGCATCATGTCCTGGCGGCCATAGCGGATGGCCTCGTAGGCGTAGCCGATGCCCTGGCTGCCCGAGGTGCAGGCGCTGGAGGTCGGAATGATGCGGCCCTTCAGCTCGAAGAAGATGCCCACGTTGGCCGCCGTGGTGTGCGGCATCATGCGCACATAGGAATTGGCGTTCAGGTCGTCGGTGACGCCGTTCAGCAGCATGTTGCCGAACGCGCGGATCTCGGCGGTGCTGCCCACCGACGACCCGCACGCCACGCCCATGCGGCCATCGGTGATGCTGGGCTCGCCCAGCAACGACGCATCGGCCAGCGCCAGCTCGGCGGCGCGCACGGCCAGTTGCGACACGCGGCCCATGCTGCGCAATTGCTTGCGCGTCCAGTGCGAGGGCACCTTGAAGTCTTCCACGGGCCCGGCCAGCCGCGTGTTCAGTTCGGCAAAGCGCGCCCAATCCGGCATGGCGCGGATGGCGCTGCGGCCCGATTCGAATGCTTGTTGCACGCTGGCCCAGTCCGAACCCAGCGCGCTGATGCCGGCCATGCCGGTGACCACAACCCGTTTCATCAGCACAACCCTCCGTTGACCGCGATGACCTGGCGCGTGATGTAGGCGGCGCCCGGCGACATCAGGAAGGCCACCGTGGCGGCCACCTCTTCGGGCTTGCCCATGCGCTGGGCCGGCACCGCTTTCAGAATTTCTTCCACGGGCACGTGCTCGTCGATCATGTCGGTATCGATCAGGCCCGGCGCCACGCAGTTCACGGTGATCTGGCGCTTGGCCAGTTCAACGGCCAGCGCTTTGGCCGCCCCGATCAGCCCCGCCTTGGACGCGCTGTAGTTGACCTGGCCACGGTTGCCCACCAGCCCGGACACCGACGCCATGCAGACCACGCGGCCCGGCGCGCGGCGCCGGATCATGGGCATGGCCAGCGGGCTCAGCACGTTGTAGAAGCCGTCCAGGTTGGTGCGCATCACCTGGTCCCAGTCGTCGGCCGTCAAGGCCGGGAAGGCGCCGTCGCGTGTCAGTCCGGCGTTGAGCACCACGCCGTAATACGCGCCGTGCGCTTCTACGTCCGCTTGCAGCACGGCCGCGCACTGTGCACGGTCGGACACGTCGAATTGCAGCACGCGCGCCTGGCGGCCGCGCGCGATGACCTCTGCCTGCACGGCCTCGGCCTGTTCGCGTTGCTGGCGGCAGTGCAGGACAAGATCGTGGCCGGCGTCGGCCAGTGCCAAGGCAATGGCGCGGCCGATGCCACGGCTTGATCCGGTTACAAGAATGGGGGCTGCGTTCATGTCAGGGAAGCTTCCTGGGTAAATTCGTCGGGGTCCTTGGGCTGATAGACGTTCAGCCGGGCGTGGGCCAGCAGGCGGGATTCGTCGCGCAGCTCGCATTCGAAGACGCTCATGCCGCTGGCATCGATCAAGCCGCGTTGGACATGGATGGTCAGGGCCGCGCCGGCGGGCAGGGTGTCCGCGTGGCAGTCATAGCGCCGGGTGCCAAGCAGGAATCCCAGCTTGACCGGGGCGTCGGCTTCGCGCGCCTGGCAACCGGCCCAGGCGCCCACCGCTTGCGCCATCAGCTCCATGCCTAGCCAGGGCGGCAACGAGCCGTCCGGCAGCGAGTACGGGCCGGGTTTGATGACGGTGCGGGCGGTGAGACTGTCGGCGTCATAGCCTTGCACCGCGTCGATCAGGATCATGTTGCCGGCATGCGGCAATAGGGCGGCAACGGGCCACGGGCAGGCTTTCATGGGCGGGCTCCCAGGATCAGGCTGGCGTTGTTGCCGCCGAACGCAAAGGAATTGCTCATTGCGATACGGGGGCGGCCCGACGCATAGCGATGCTGGCCGTTGCTGAAATTCAGCGCGGGCAGCGCCGGGTCGGCCTGGCCATCCCAGGTGTGGGGCATGAGCCGGCCGTCGGGATTCATGGCGGACAGCGTGATCCAGGCCAGCGCGGCTTCCATGGCGCCGGCCGCGCCCAGCGTGTGGCCGGTCAACGCCTTGGTGGACGCGCAGGGCACGCCTTCGGGGAACACGGCATGCATGGCGTGGCTTTCCATCGCGTCGTTGTGCGGGGTGCCGGTGCCGTGCAGGTTGACCCAGCCGATGTCGGCAGGCGCCAGCCGCGCGGCCTGCAAGGCGGCCAGCATGGCCTGGCGCGCGCCCGCGCCCGACGGCTCGGGCGCCGACATATGCCAGGCGTCCGAGCTGGCACCGCCGCCCAGCAGCGCCACGGCGTTGGCGTCATCGGCGTCGCGCTGCATCACGAACAGCACGCCGGCTTCGCCGATATTGATGCCACGGCGGTTGACCGAGAACGGCTGGCAAAGCGCGTCGTCCACCGCTTCCAGCGTGGCGAAGCCATTGATCGTCAGGCGGCAAAGCGTGTCCGCGCCGCCGCACACCACCGCGTCGCAAAGGCCCAGGCTCAGCAGTCGGCGCGCGGACAGCAGCGCGCGGGCGCTGGAAGTGCAGGCGGTCGACAGCGTGTAAGCCGGCCCGGTCAGGCACAGATGCGCCGCCAGGAACGCAGCGGGCGAGGACAGGGCCTGACGGCGATAGTCGTAGTCGGCGGGCCAGGCGCCTTGCGCCGCCAAGGTGCGGAAGGCGGGCGCGTTGTCGTTGACGCCTGACGTGCTGGTGCCCAGCACCACCGCGATGCGGCCGGGTCCGTGGCGGGCGATGGCGCGCCGCAATTGCGGGGCGATCTGTTCGGCGCAGGCCAGCAGCAAGCGGTTGTTGCGGCTGTGCAGATGGTCGGGCAAGGGGGGGGCCGCGGCCATGGCCAGGATGTCGCCGGGCGGGGCGTCTGAGGAGCCAGCGGTGGCCTTGGCAAGCATGTCGCGCGGGGCGGCGGCCGAGGTGCCAGGTGGGATGTCGCCAGCTGTGTTGGCGGCGGTGGGGGCGCGAGTGTCGGCGGCGGTGCCAGGAAACGCCGGCAAGGGGCCGACATAAGCGCCCAGCGTCAGGCTGCGGTCGTGGACCCAGCCGGCCTGTGCGCGCATGCCGCGCGTGTCGCCATCGAAGGCGGCTTGGGCGACGGCGTTCACTCCTGCGCCCAACGCGCAGACGATGCCGGGGGTGCCTAGCCAAGTGTTCACGGCAGTTCCTTGAGCGGCGCGACGCGCCAGGTGACGCCATCGGCGCCGGTAATCGAAAAAACGTCGGGCTGCGAGGGTTGCGCCCAACGCACCGTCCAGCGCACCTCGCCGCGATCCAGCAGGCTGCGTACCGCCGTGCCGTCATCTTGCTGCCGCGCGCGCCATGCGCCCGCGCCATAAGCGGCGTCCAGCTGGGCCTGCGGCGTCCACGCGAATATCAGTGCGGCAAACAGATCGCGCGCCTGGGCGTTGGGCCGCATGAATCCGTCGTTGCGCCAGTGGCCGCCCTCGAGCATCTGCCGCGCTTGCGGCACGCCCATCGGGTCGAACAGCGACCAGCGCAGCGCCGCCCCTTCGCGCTGCACCACCAGCATCGTGTCCACGCTGGGCTGGTCGGCGGCCACCTGCACGACGTGCAGCTGGCGCGGCACGGCAAACCCGGCGTCGCGGGCGGGCAAGGGTGGCGCGCCGGCGCAGCCGGCCAGCCCGATCAGCACGGCCAGCAACGCCGCCGTGGCCAGCGCGCGCCGGGCCGACTTGCGCACGGGCAAGGGCAAGCGCTGCACCACGCCAAGGCGGGGTACGGGCAGGGGCAGGCGTGCAAAAACGCCATGTGTGTGCACGGATACGGGCGGGCGTGGCGAAGCGGCTTGCATCATCGGTCTCAGGCGGGTTCGGCTTGCGTGGCGGCGCCACGGCAAAGCTCGCTTAGCATGCGCAGGCGGCGTTGCGGGCTGGCGACAAAGGGGTTGGCGGTGTCCCACGCGTAGCCGGCCAGAATCGAGCTGATCATCCGGCGGATTTCGGGCTGCGGGTTCTTGTGGAACACCACGTCCTGGAATTCGCCGCTGTACCAGCCTTGCACATAGGCGCGGAAGGTCTCTACGCCCAGCATCAAGGGGTCGGCAAAATCGGCCTGCCAGTCCACCACTTCGCCGCCCAGCTGGCGGTGCAGGGCGTCGGTGGCCAACTTGGACGAGCGTAGCGCGATGGTCACGCCGGATGAAAACACCGGGTCCAGGAATTCGGCCGCGTTGCCCAGCAGCGCGTAGCCGGGCCCGTACAGCCGGGTGACGCTGGCGGAATATCCGCCGATGGTATTGGCCGGCGTGTCCCACACGGCATTGGCCAGCACGCGCTTGAGGTTCGGCGCGGCAGCGGCCATCTCACGCAGGGTCGACATCAGGTCCTGGTCGGGGCCACCGAACAGATCCTGCCCCCCAACCACGCCGAACGAGCAGCGGCCGTTCGAAAACGGAATCAGCCAGTACCAGATGCCCGGCTGCTCGGGGTGCACGCTGATCAGGATTTTCTCGCGGTCAAAGCCGGGGTCGTCGATGCGGTCTTCGATGTGCGTGAAGATGGCCTTGCGCGGCGGCATCGAGGACGGGCGTTCCAAATCCAGCAAGCGCGCCAGCACGCGGCCATAGCCGCTGGCGTCCAGCACGAAGCGGCTCTTGACCTGGTAGCCGGCGCCGTCGGCGCCGCGCACGTCCAGCAGCGGTTGGTCGCCGCTGAAATCCGCGGCCGTGACTTCTTGCAGGTAGCGCACGTCCACGCCCTGGCGCGCGGCATCGTCGGCCAGCACTTTGTCGAACTGCGCGCGCTGCACCTGGAAGGTGGTGCCAGGGCCGGCGGTGAACTTGTCGCGAAAATCAAAGTAGGTGTAGTCGTCGCCCCGCGCAAAGGCGGCGCCGTTTTTCACCTGAAAGCCCGCCGCGTTGACGGCAGGCATCATGCCGGATTCTTCAACGAATTCCAGGCAGTGCGCCAGCAGGCTTTCGCCAATTGAAAAGCGCGGAAATTGCTGGCGTTCCAGCATCAGCACATCATGGCCTTGCCGCTTGAGCAGGGCCGCCGCAACCGCACCGGCGGGACCTGCTCCGATGACGACGACTTCACGATGTTCCATGTGGGGTGATTCCATGTAGGGGGGCTAATGGGAGCGGCCGCGCTGGGGCGGACGCACCCAGGGAGACCACAGCAAAGAAAAGGCAACGCCCAGCGCGACGGCCATGCCGAAGTTCGCAATGGCAGGCGTCTGGCTGACGGCAAGCAGACCGAAGGACAGCAAGGTGGTGACGGCGCCCAGCAGGACGCCGACCAGGCTGGCGGCGGCGCCCGCCACGCGTTCGTACATGAAAATGGCGTAGTCCACGCCGATGGCGGACACCAACAGCAGGCCGAACAGGCTGAACAGGGTCAGGGGCTGGCCCAGATAGCCCAACGCGGCCAAGGCGCAGGCGGTGGCGGCAAGCGGCACCGCCAGGATGCGCCAGGTGGCGGCGCGACCCAGCGTCAGCAGCAGCAAGACGGCCGCCACCCCATAGGACAGCAGCTTGAGTTCGGCGGCTTCGATACGGGTTGAGGCGAACATGCGGTTCAAGTCGCCGCTGCGGTCCACCAGTTCGACGCCCGGCAAATCGCCCGCGATGCCGTTCAGCGCGGCGGCGCTGCGCAGGCCCAGCAGCGTGACCATGCCGGCTGCCTGGCCGTCGTGCACGCCCAGCCATTGGCCGCGCCAGCGTTCGGCAAGCGGGCCTTGCAGCGCGGCGTCGATGGTCAACGCAGGCAAGGTGGCGAAGGCATTCAGTTCGCGCTGCAAGGCCTCAAACGGTATGCCCAGGTCGGTCAGGGGCTTCCAGGGGTCGGGCCGCGCGGCCTGCGCCGTCAGTTGCCGGCCTAGCGCCAGCTGGTCTTGCACGGGCGACACCAGTTGGCTAAGCGCGCTGTAACCGGCAAGGTCGCCACGCTGGACCAGCGCGTCCAGCTTGCGGGCCACCCGCGCTTGTCGGCGCAGCAGCTCGTCCGCATCCGGCGCGCGCACAAGAAAGAACTGGCTGGTCGGCGTGAAGCCGGTGATCTCGCCGATCTGGCGCGCTTGTTGCAATAGCGGCGCGGGCAGGCTCAACCATTGGCGCAGGTCGTCCTGGATGACCAGCCGGCTGACGCCACCCACGGTAGCGGCCACCAGCGCCAGCGCGCCCGCCGCCAGCAGCAGGCGTCGGCCCGCCACGCGTTCGCGCAGGCGCATAGCCGCTTCGGCGGCGTGCAACAGCGGCGGCCATGGGCGCGGATGCCAGCCGTTCATCCATGCCGGAAGCTGGCACACCGTGCACGCGTAGGCGCCCAATAGGCCGGCGGCTGAAAAGACGGCCGTCTGCGTCAGGGCAGGAAACGGTGTAAAGGCCAGCGCCACGTAGCCGACCAGGCTGGCCGCCAGGCTGATGGTCAGGCCGGGCAACACGCGGCGCAGCGCGGGCCATGCCTGCCAGTCGGCCATGCCGTAGCTTTTGCCCAGCCAGTGCATGGGAAAGTCCACCGCCACGCCGATCAGGCTGGCGCCGATCACCAGCGTCAGCACATGGATCGAGCCAAACACCGCCACGCAGGCTACGGCGCCGGTCAACAGGCCCACCGCCACCGGGATGAACGCCAGCAACGCACGCGCGCGGCGCAAGGCCAGCAACAGCACCAGGACGATGCCGGCCATGGCGATGGACCCGATCCAGGAGCTTTCGGCCACGGCCTGCGCCCGCCCGGCCGCCGCGTACAGCGGGCCGCCGGCGACCAATAGTTCCGCGCCGTCGGCCTGTAGCGCCTGGCGGGCTTCATCGATGCGGGACGCCAGGCCCTGCGGCGCGTCGGTGTCGAACGCGTCAGCGCGCGTTTCGGCGCGCACCAGCACCCAGCGCCGGCCGGCATGTTCCGCTTGCAACGTGCCGGTGCCCATGTCGTATTGCACCGCGCCGCCGGGCCGCAACGCTTGTTCGGCGCGCCGGGTCAGCCCCAGCCAGTCCTGGTCCACGGGCACCAGTCCCGACGACGAAAACGGGTCGGACAATTCGCGCGCGCGGCGTTGGGCGTAGGCGGCGGGGTCGCCGGCCAGTTGGTCGCGGTCGGCAGGGGGCAGCATGGCCAGGCGTCCGGCCAGCAGCTGCGCGCGCAGCGCGGCCACGTCCACATTCAATTCCAGCTGCACCGAGGCGAACAGGCCGCTGTCGCGCAGGCGGTCGACCAAGGCGCGCGCGGGCGCCACCGGGTCCGCGCCCGGCCGCGCCGCCACCAGCGCCAGCAACTGGCGAGACAGCGGTTCCTGGATGCGTGCTTCGGCCAATTGCCGCGTGGCGTCGGCCTGGGTGTGCGGCACCAGCTCCATCAGGTTGGCCGACACCGGCCAGCCATGGCGGCATTGCCACGCGCCCACGCACAGAACAAGTAGCAGACCCAGCTTGAACAGCCGGGGCAGCCAGCGCTCAATGGGAAAACGCACGTTGTTCTTCTGAAGTCAGGGCGTCGGCGGCAACCGCGTCCGTCATTTGCAGGACGCTGCGGTCGCCTTGGGATTCGCGCAATTCGATGCGGTCGACCAGCTTGCCGCCGTTGATCTGGATGTTGTCGAAAATCTGGCGCAGCAAAGCGGACCGCGGCGTCAGCATCAGCTGCCATGCCGCGGCGTCGCCCGTCAGGGCAAGGTCGAAGTTGTCTTGCAGGTCTTTGGTGTCGCCGGCCAGCACCGACAGGAACAGCCGGTTCTCGCGGCCCGACCCGGTCTGTTGCGGCAACGCCTGCCAGGCCCCGGATTCATCACGCCGCGATATGCCGCCAGCGTCGATGCGCAGGTCCTGGGCGATGGGCGTGCGCAGCAGCCACAACAGCCCTTTGCCGGCTGCCAGCGTGAAGTCGCCACGGCTGGTCAGGGGCTGCGGCAGCGAGCGCAGGAATTTTTGCTGGATGAAATGGCCACGCACGACCGGCGTGGCACGCAGCTGGGCTTGCAAGTCGTCCAGGCTGAAAGCGTGCGCGGTCCACGGCAGCGCGATCAGCAACAGCAAGAGCCACTGCAACTGCCGCAGCGCCGCATGTCGTGCGAGTGTCAGGCCACGTTTCAAGCCGTGTTTCAGCCCCAGTGCAAACGACTTGGTGGCAGGCGCCTTCATGCCGACGCCTCCAGGGCATGCAGCTTGCGCCGCACGGCGTCCACGAACGCGGGTGGCGAGGTCAGCTGCATTTCACGGGTTGCGATGCAGACGGCCACCTGTTCCGACGTGCCGCGCGTCAGCCGCTTGCCGCTTGCCGTATCCAGGATCAGGTAATTGATCTTCAAGCGGCTTTCCCATTCCACCAGCTCGGCGCGGACCGTCAGGCGCTGGCCGAACTCGGCCGGCTGGGCATAGCGCAAATGCAGATCGATGACCGGCCAGGCGTAGCCGCTGGCGCGCATGGCGTCGTAGTTGTGGCCCAGTTGGTCCAGCAGTTCGCAACGCGCCTGCTCCAGGTACTTCACGTAGTGGCCGTGCCACACGACATTGAGCGAGTCGACGTCGAAGAAGGGGACCTGGATGTCGACCTGTGCGCCGATAAGGCCTCGTTTACGCATCGTCTTTCCAGTAAGGGTAGAAGTTGAACCATTGCAGCGGCGCCAGTCGGCAGTGCGCGGCAAGTTGGTCGGCATAGCGTTGCGCCCAGTAGGCGATGCGTTCCTGGCGCGTGGCGCGCGTCCATTCGATGCCGTCGCACAGGCGTTGCATGGCGACGCGGTAGCGGCCGCCATGGCGCGTGCAGAACAGCACATTGACCGGGCAGCGCAGCAGCCCCGCCAGCAGCCAGGGCCCTTGCGGCAGCGCGGCCGGCGCACCCAGGAAGTTGACCCGCGTGGTGCGGTCGCCCTGCAACGGCACGCGGTCGCCGGCAATGGCCAGCCATTCCCCGCGATCCAGGCGCTGCGCCAGGTCCAGCATGGTGGCGGCGTCCAGTTCGCTGACCTGGATCATGCGCAAACCACCGCCGGCCTCATCCAGCAGGCGGTTGAAATGCACGGCGTGCTTGCTGTGCACCAGCACGTTCAGGCGCAGCGCGCCCGACTGTTCGGCCAGCGCGCGGCACACTTCGATGTTGCCCAGATGCGAGCCCACCAGGATCTGGCCACGGCCGGTGCCCATTTGCGCATGCAGGCCGTCGGGGTCGGCGATGTCCAGGTGCGACAGCGTGATCTTGCCTTGCCACACGTCCAGCTTGTCCAGCATGGCGTCGGCGAAGGCCAGGTATTGGCGGTAGACGGGCAGGGTGCGCGGCAGCGGCACGTGCGGCAAGGGCGGCATGTTGGCCATGTCGGGCATGTCGGGCGTTGTCGTGCCGGATAGCCGCTGCTGGTACTGCGCGATGGCGCGGCGCGCGCGGCCACCGAATGCGTAGAAGTACAGCACCACGATCCACACCACGGGCGCGACCACGCGGCGGCCCAGCCGACGCGCGGCCCAGGCCGTCAGGCGCATCAATAGGGGGCTGCCGCGCTCGCGCTGGTGGGCCCAATGGGAATCGGCGGCGCTCAAGATGGCGCCCTTCCTGCCAGGCGGTGCGCCCTGCGTGCCAGGCGGCGCCACAGCAACGCCGGCGCGCGGCCCAGCATCCCGAAGAACAGCCGCGCGTGCATGCGGCTGATCAGCACGTTGTCACGCAGGCCCTTGAAATGCGACACCCCGCCTGCCGGGTAGGTCACGCGGGTAGGGCGCCACGCCATTGGCACACCGCGCCAATGCAGGCGCACCAGGATGGCGATGTCGAAATCCATGCGGCGGCCCACGCCGGCGCGGTCAATGACGGGCAGCACGGACGCCAATGGATAAATACGAAAGCCGCACATGGCGTCGGGGATGTCCAGCGACAGCGTATTGATCCAGACCCAGACGCGGGTCAGCCAGCGCCCGTAAAGGCGGCTGCGCGGGACATCGTCGCCGTAGACGGGCGCGCCGCAGATCACGGCTTGCGGGTGGGCGCGCGACGCCTCGGCCATGGCGATGGCGTCGTGCAAGGCGTGCTGGCCATCGGCGTCCACCTGCAAGGCGTGGGTATAGCCGAAGGCGGCGGCGGCGCGCAGGCCGTCCTGTACCGCCGCGCCCTTGCCGCCATTGACGGCGCGGCGCACCAGGTGCGTGCGCGGCTGGGCGGCCAGCGTGTCCAGCACGGCCGCGCATCCCGGCTCGGAACCATCGTCCACCAGCACGCAGGGCAAGCCCTGCGCCGCCATCTGCGTATGCACGGCGGCTACCGTGGCGCCATGGTTGTAAACCGGGATGACCGCGCACAGCTTATGGGATTGCGGCATGGCCATCCCTTTGAATCATGCGGCCCGACGAGCAGGGCGCGTCGTCCACCGTCAAGGTGAAATACAGCTTTTGTTTCGCCTCGTCCCAGCGCAAAGCCATCACGGCCCGATCCCCGGGGCGCAGCAAGCGCTGGAATTTCAGGGCCTCCATGCCGCCAAATTGCAGGCCGGGGCACAGACCGCGCTGCGCCAGCGACAGCGCCCAACTGATTTGCGCGACGCCCGGCACCACGGGCACCGTCGGGAAATGCCCGCTGAAAAACGCCAGGTCGTAGGGAATATCCAGCGTGTAGCGGCGTTCGTTGCCGGGTTGGCCGGGCAGTTCGACCACATGGGGGTCCACCGGGCGCGGACCCGCCGCCGCGTCGAACAATACCTGCGGCAACTTGCCCTGCGCATTGGTGGGCAAATGCCTGAAAAGCCGCCACGATCGCGGGATGGCCAGCGACTCAAAGCCCGTGCCCAGATGCGTGCGTAGCGCGTCCACCAGCGTCTTGCGGCCATGGTTGCGCAGCACATGCAGTCCCGCGCTCGACAGCGCGACCAGCCCGGTCAGGCGCGTGGCGCCGCTTGCGATGCCCGCGCGCGCATCGGCCACATAGCCGTGGCGCATCAGCGCCTGTTCCAGCATTGGCAACGAGATCCGTTTTTCTTCGATCTTGACGATGCGGTCCAGGCGGCCCAGCAATTCAAAGCCGCTGCCGGTCAGCCGGGCGCCATCCGAGGTGTGTTCGTCGGCGGCGTTGACCCAGGGCGATTGCACGCGCAACGCGCCGTCGGCGCCTGTGCTGAGCGCAACGCCGGGCAAGGCTTGCCAGTCAGATGCCCCGGTGCGCCACGCAACGGCACCGGTTTCCGAACTGCCATAGATTTCGGTGGGACGCAGGCCAAGTTCGCGTTCAATGTCGTCGGATACCTGCACCGGCAGCGCACCGCCCGACGAATGAATACGCAGCAGTCGGCCGCGTAGTTGCACCCAGTCCAGCCGTTGACCCAGCCGCCGCAACATGGCCGGGCTGGCTATCCAGGTGAAGGACGGATAGCGCAGGCTGGCTTGCTGCAATTCCTCGGGATAGTGGCGCTGAAGGCGGTCGATCAAGCGGCCCGCGCACAGCGGCCACAGCACGCGAAACGGCAGGCCGTACATATGTTGTGCCGATACGCTGCCCAGCACGGGCGCGTTCGGTTCCGGCCATTGTCGCTGCAAGGCGTGGACCTCGGCCGACAGCTGGCGCCATTGCTTGTGCAGCGGCTTGGGCGCGCCGCTGGAGCCCGACGTGCACAGCACCAGAGTGCGTGCGGGGTCCAGGCTGGCGGGCGCAAGCGGCGCATGGTCTTGCAAGCCGTGCAGCCGCCATTGGCGCGACGGCGGCACGGGCAGGGCGGTATCGGTCAGCCAGGCGTCGACATCCGCGTCCAGCGTGGCGCAGGTGGCGGGCTGCGCATCGCCGGGCAAGACGGCGATGACGTTGGCGCGCCAGCAGGCGAACAGCGCAATGGCCAGCGCCACGGCGTCGTCGAACCACAGCGCCACGCGGCGTGGCGCGCGTGCCTGCAAGGCGCCGGCCGCGCGCAGGCTGGCCTGCGCGAAAGCGGCGCGAGTCAATGGCGGCTCGTCGGCCAGCAGGACGTCGTGGGCGGCTGCGTCTGGCAGCAGCAGGTGTTCTAGCGGTGTCCAGCGCATGGCTCAAACCGCCTTCGCGGCTGCCGGGCGCAGCAGCCATTCGCCTGCCATCAGCAGGCCCATCAAGCCATAGCTGATGGCGCCGTTGTAGGCGACCCACCAGCTCCAGGGCGCCCAGGCGGCCAGGGCCGCGGCTGCCGCGCCGTTACCCGCAAAAAACAGGCACCATGCACGCGTGACGTTACGCGTGTAGCGCACGCCCTCGGGCGGCAGGTTCGGATGACGCAGGCGGGCGATTTGTTCAATCACGGGACGGCCGACGCGCAGGCTTGCGCCGAAGATGGCAAGCATCATCGCGTTGACCATCACGGGGTACCAGCGCAGCCATGCTTCGGAATTGCAAAGCGCCAACACGACGCAGAACGTCACGGCCACGGCCGGCAGCAAGCGCGCGCCGGGTTGCCCGGCGCGCGCGGTCAAGCCACGCAGCAACCACAGCAGCGCCAGCGGCAAGGCCAGCCAGGCGGGACTGACGCGCCCCAGCGTCGCGTGCACCACAAAGGGATACGCGACGCCGGCCACGGCCAAGCCGGCCGCAACGCCGCGCCTCATGCGTCGGGAGCCTGCTTTTGCCACATGGCCTGGACCACGTCCTCGACGGTGCGCACCGTGCGAAAGTCGTTTGCGTCCAACTTGCGGCCGGTCTGGCGGCGCACGTGGTCGATCAGGTCGATGGCGTCGATGCTGTCGATTTCCAGATCGGTATATAGATTGGCTTGCGGCGTAACGCGTTCGGGTTCGATCTCGAACAGCTCGACCAGCGCGTCGCGCAACGTATTGAAGATGTCCTCACGGGTATGCATCGTGGACTCCATCTGCGTTAAGCGCGGCGCTGCGCGGCGACAAAGTCCGCCAGGCTGCTGATGCTGGTGAAATGCTCGCGCATGTTGCGCGTTTCGGGATCGATGGCGATGCTGTAGCGCTTTTGCAGCGCCAGGCCCAGCTCAAGGGCATCGACCGAATCCAGCCCCAATCCCTCGCCAAACAGCGGGGCGTCGGACGCGATGTCGTCGGGGGTGATGTCTTCCAGACCCAGCGATTCGATGACGAGCGTCTTGAGCTCAAGTTCCAATTGGTTCATCCCGCTTTGACTCCGTTGCCACCGTCCCGGGTGGCGTGTTCGTTCATGACAGCGCCGGCCGGCGCGGTGCGCGCCAGCTCGGCTTCGAAATAGGCATGCAGCCAGGCATTCATCTTGCGGCCCGCGGCGGGCAGGGGGTGCGCGCTGCTCCAGACGGTCGGGTCGATGTCCTCGCCCACCTGGATGACATAGCGCATGCGGCGCGCGGGAATCCGGTACCAGGGTTCGCCCTTGGTCAGGCTGCGCGGGTTCATCTGGATGACCACGGGCGTGACGATGCGCGCACCGCGCAGCGCAATGGCGCAGGCGCCACGGTGAAACTGCGGCAATGCGTCAGGCGGCGTGCGCGTGCCTTCGGGGAAGACGATCAGCGTTTCGCCGTTGCGCAGCACATCAGCGGCGCGGTCAAACATGTCGAAGCTCTCGTCGTTGGTGATGTAGCCCGCGTTGGCAACGGGGCCGCGCGTGAACGGGTTGGTGGCCAGCCCATGCTTGACGATGCAGTTGGCGTTCTTGACGTGTCCCACCAGAAACACCACATCGAGCAACGACGGGTGGTTGGCCAGGATCATCTGGCCGGGCTTGCCCAGGCGGTCGGCACCCTTGAATTCAACGGTCAGGATGCCCACCCGAACCATGAATCGGATGAACAGGCGAAACGTGCGGTTCAGCGCCCAGCGCGCGCGCCGCTGGCGTTCGATCCGGCCGCCCGGCAGCAGGCGCTGCGGCGGGAAGACCAGCACGCGCAACAGCACGCCGCCCACGCCAAACATCGTGAAGGCCATGCCGGTGGCCAGCAGGCGCCAAAGCCAGAAGTCCTGGCGGGGTTGGGTGGTGCTAGTCATGCGGTGCGGGTCCAGGTCCAGCGTCGGGCGCGATTGGCGTGCCCCCAAGTGGGGGTGCGCAGCGTCAGGTGGCGCAGCAGGTTCAAGGGGTTGGGCCAAACGTGCTCTGCTGCCGTCAAGTCGAAGGACGACGTGGGTGGCGGGCGGTGGCCGCCGGCGCCAGAGGACAGGGCCAGTGACCAGTCCGAGCCGGCGCGCAAACGAAACGCGGCGGCGTAGGTGTAGGGCACGTCATCGATCCAGGTGGCATAGGGCGCGGGCGGGCGTTCTTCGGCCAGCACCACCAGGACGTCGTCATGGCCCTGGTCGAGCAGCATGGCGGCTTCGACAAACGCGTGCTCCAGGCCGTCGTCGTCCACCGACAGCGCGACGGATTCGGTGGTTTCACCGCGTATGATCGACCACTGCGCGGCAATGGCGTTGTGCACCGACAGGCCGAACGCGGTGGGAGACAGCGGTTCGTTTGCCGCCAGCGCTTGCAGCAGGCCGAAATTGCGGGTGGTTTCGCCGTGCCGCGAGGCAAACACGAATGGCATCGCCGGGCGCCCGGCGGCTAGCGGCCACGCGCATTCGAACACCGCGCGGGCAAGCGGGCTGAGCCGGCGGCGTTGCATCGGGGGCAGAAAGTCCAGGCGGGGCGCGCGTGCGTCATCAAGAGGACAGTAAGGGTGTTGCGCCCAATGAAACCAGTCTTCGGGCGACTCCATTCCTTGCGTCCAACCTTGCCATTGCGCGATTGAAAACGTCAACATAGCGCGCGATTCTACTATGTCATCGCTCATGGAATTTGTTTTCAGTAGTAACTTTGTGTCGACGCCACAGCAAGGGGTTTCGCGTCTTCGAAATGTAATTGGTTACTTATTGCCGTGGAAATTCAGGAACTATTCATGTATTGGGCGGACAAAGGCGCCGCCGATCTTTATCGGGTGCAGGACCTGTCCGAAAACGACGCCTTGCTGGCGCCCGCCCGATCCGGCCCCAAGGCCCGCGAAGACTGGCGGGTCAGCCGCGCCTTGCTGCATGACGTGCGCCGGTCCACCCCTGCGGGCGGCGTGACGTCGCTAAGCCACAGCGGCGGGCACGCCGTCTGCGCCCGCGCCCCGGACGGCTGGGCAGTGGGCGCCGACCTTGAGCGCCTGCGCACACGGGATTTTGCCGCGCTGGCCGCTTGGGTGTGCTCAAAGGAAGAGGCCGTGGCGCTGGCCGCCTTGGAGGGGCCGGCCCAATGCCATCGTTTTTACCTGCTATGGACCTTGAAAGAAGCCTTGATCAAGGCAGCAAAATTGGCTTTTCCAGCGGATATGGCCACGGTTGGCCTCGCCAGGGATGGCGACGGCACATGGCGGCTACGCGCGCCGCCCGGCCCGTGGCAGGCGGCCAGCTGGATGGTGGGGGACGCATGGATGGCCTCCGTGGTGTGGCAGGGCCCGGACCCGGCCACAAGGTATCCAATTTGGCGCGGGGGCGCCGGCTGCGCCTTGCCGGCGCTAACACTTGTTGGCGAATGGCGACGCGACATCGATTAAGGGGTGCGCCGGGATGTGTCCTTGGCTATTGAAGATGACCCTTCGTTCTTAAAGATGTATTATAAATATATGTTTAAAGCGAGCCCGATCGCAATTCAAGGAGCAGCAAGATGTTGAGCCCCGAAGTCCGCGCGCTGGTCAAAGCCACGGCCCCCGTCCTCAAAACCCATGGCGTGGCGCTGACGCGTCATTTCTACGCGCGCATGTTCGAGCACAACCCCGAGCTCAAGCACGTGTTCAACCAGGGCCATCAGGCCGGCGGCCAGCAGCAGCATGCGTTGGCCGGCGCCGTGACCGCCTACGCGGAACACATCGACGACCCTTCCGTGCTGGCTCCCGTGGTGACGCGCATCGTGCACAAGCACGTCAGCCTGGGTATCCGGGCCGAGCACTACGCTACTGTGGGCAAGCATTTGCTGGCGTCCATCCGTGAAGTGCTGGGCGAGGCCGCCACCGACGAACTGGTGGATGCCTGGGCCGCAGCTTATGGCCAATTGGCGGACTTGCTGATCGCCGAAGAATCGCGCCTGTATGCCGAATCGGCGGCCAAGCCGGGCGGTTGGACGGGGTGGCGCGCCTTTCGCATCGTGGGTAAGCAGCCGGAAAGCGCTGAAATCACGTCCTTCTATCTGGCGCCGTCCGATGGCGGCAAGGTGCCCGCCTATCGCCCCGGCCAGTACCTGTCCGTGCGTGTCTACATTCCCGAGCTGGGCCTGATGCAGCCGCGCCAATACAGTTTGTCGGACGCGCCCGGGCAAGATCGCCTGCGTATTTCGGTCAAGCGCGAGGCCGCGGGCGCCCAGACGCCGGCAGGCCGGGTGTCCAACACTTTGCACGACCGGCTGCAAGAGGGCGACGTGCTGGATGTGGCGCCGCCGCAAGGCGATTTCTATCTTCAAGAAAATAGCGACGCGCCCGTGGTGCTGCTCAGTGGCGGAGTCGGGCTGACGCCGATGGTGTCGATGCTGAACCACCTGGTGCGCACCGACGACAAGCGCCAGATCCGGTTCGTGCACGGCTGTCGCAACCGCGCGGTGCATGCCATGCGCGACCACGTGAACCGCATCGCGGCAGAGCGCGGCAATGTACGCAAGGCGGTCTTCTATGAAGAAGTCGGCCACGCCGACAAGGCCGGCGAAGACTACGACCACCGTGGCCGCGTGAACCTGCGCGCCATCGCGGACGAGGCCATCGTGCCGGGCGCCGATTATTACCTGTGCGGTCCGGCGCCGTTCATGGCCGCGCAACGCTCTGCCTTGCTGGAGCTGGGCGTGGAACCCGCGCGCATCCACGCCGAGGCCTTTGGCACCGGCGGCGCTCCAGCCTGAGCGGTGTATCCTGGCGGCCTGAACTTTTCGGGCCGCCCGGCCACCCGAACCTCGCCATGCAACTGACCCGATTCACCGATTTCGGCCTGCGCGTCTTGATGTATCTGACGCAGTGCCGAGACCGGCCCAGCGCCGTGACCATCCCGGAGATCGCCGAGCGTTTCGACGTGTCGCGCAATCACCTGGTCAAAGTGGTGCACTTCATGTCGCAACGCGGCTGGATCAGTACCGTGCGGGGCAAGGGCGGCGGTTTGCGGCTGGCGCGCGACGCGTGCAGCTATCCCGTCGGCGACCTGATCCGCGAGCTGGAACAGCAGGGTCCGCTGATCGATTGTCGCGAACCGCCCTGTGCGCTGGACGGCGCCTGCCGGCTGGCGGGCGTGCTGGCCCAGACCCTGAACGCCTTCTACGACGCGCTTAACGGCTGCACGCTGGCCGATCTGGTGCGCGACCCGACCGCCGCTGCCATCATCAAGCTGCACCGCGCCGCCTGACCCGTCAGCCTTGGCCCGGCTGTCTTGACCCGGCCCGCTTGCCCCCCTCAATCCCATGATGTTTTGTTATGGATGCTGCGGCGTTTGGCATTTGCCGCGCTGCCCATGGCCGTTACAAAATGGGAGATTCCCTGTTTGATTGGATGAAGGCATGCGCGTTTGCGTAATCGGTGCGGGCGTTGTCGGCGTGACGTCTGCGTATTTCCTGGCGCGCCAGGGCCACGATGTGGTGCTGGTGGACAGCCAGGCGCGGCCGGCGGAAGTGTCCAGCTACGCCAACGGCGGCCAGCTCAGCTACAGCTACGTCGCGCCGCTGGCCGGTCCGGGCGTCTTGCCCAGCGTGCCGGGCTGGCTGTTGCGCCAGGATTCCCCGCTGCGCTTCCGGCCCCGGCTGGACCCCCACCAATGGCGTTGGTGCGTGCAATTTGCCCTGGCCTGCCGCGCGTCGGTGGCCAAGGCGTCCACCGCGCAGTTGCTGGGCTTGTCCTACCTTAGCCGCGACGTCATGCACACGCTGCTGCAACAGGAAAACCTGGATTTTGGCCATCTGAAAAACGGCAAGCTGATCGCCTACCGCAGCGCCGCCTTGCTGGACAAGGCGCGCGCGCTGGTGGCCTACCAGGCGGGGCACGGCGCGCAGCAGCAGGTGCTGGATGCGGCGCAAACCCTGGCAATGGAGCCCGCGCTGGCCGCCATGGGCCGCAATCTGGCGGGCGCGATCTACACGCCCAGCGAAGAGGCGGGTGATTGCCGTCAGTTCACCGAAGGCCTGTTCGACCGCCTGCAAGCGCTGGGCAATGTGGAGTGCGCCATGTCCAACCCCGTGACGGGTTTGCAGCGCGAAGGCCGCCGCATCGTCGCGGTGAACACGCGCCATGGCGATATCGGCGCCGACGCCATCGTGCTGGCCACCGGCATCGGCACCCGTGCGCTGCTCAAGCCGCTGGGGCATGACGTGCCCTTGTATCCGCTAAAGGGGTACAGCCTGAGCGTGCCCTTGGCGGACGACGACACGGTTGCCCCGCGTATCAGCGTGACGGATTACGAGCGCCGCATCGTCTATGCGCGCGTGGGCAAGGTGCTGCGCATTGCCGCCATGGTCGATATCGGCAGCGCCAACGCCGATATCGATCCGGCGCGCGTGGAGCTGCTCAAGCGCCAGGTGCGCGAGGCGTTTCCCGCGCTGGACCTGACGCAAGCCATCCCCTGGGCCGGCTTGCGCCCGGCCACGCCTACCGGCAAACCGTTGATCGGGCAGAGTCCGGCGGCCGACAACCTGTGGCTGAACATCGGCCAGGGCGCGCTGGGTTTCACGCTGGCCTGTGGCAGCGCCGCGTTGCTGACGGCGCAGATGGCCGGGCTGGAACTGCCCTTGGACCCGGCGCCGTTTCGGCCTTGAGCCCGCGTCCCCCAGGCGCCATTCCCCGCGTTCACGGGCGTTCAATACAAGCGCGTTCGGCCACGCCATAGTGCGGCTCTCTAGCGGGAGCACTCATGAGCATTTTCCAAAGAACCACCATCGCGCTGGCGCGCAGCCCCGTCATGGGGCGCGCAATGCGGGCGGTGGCGGCGCGCTCGTCGCTGGCGCAGCGCTTTGTCGGCGGCACGGATGTGCACGCCGCCGTTCGCACCGCGTTGAGGCTGTGGCAGGCCCATGGCATCCGGTCATCGTTGTTCTACCTGGGCGAATACGTGGCCGACCCCGCCGCCATCGAACACAACGTGTCGCAAGCCCTCGACGCCTGTCGCGCGCTGGGCGCGGCCGGGCTGGACGTGCACGTATCCGTGGACCCCACCGCCATCGGCTACATGGCCAGCGACGCGCTGGGCGCCGCCAACGCGCGCCGTATCGCCGACGCCATCGCAAGCCCCCGCGCCGCCATCGCCCGCCGCAACTGCATGATGTTGGATATGGAAGATTCCACCATCCGCGATCGCACCTGCGCGCTACATCGTGCCTTGCTGGAAGACGGCTTGCCCGTCGGCCTGACCTTGCAGGCGCGGCGGCGGCGCACGCCCGAAGACCTGGCCTGGGCCGTGCGCCGGCACACGTCGTTGCGGCTGGTGAAAGGCGCGTTTCCCGAGCGCGCGCTGGACCATGCGGGCCGCGCCCGGATCGACCTGGCCTATCTGGACGCGGCCGCCATCATGCTGTCGCACGACGCGCGCAAAGCGGGGTTTTATCCGGTGTTCGGCACGCATGACGACAGGCTGGCCGGCGCCATCATGACGCTGGCACGCGAGCGGGGATGGTCGCCCGACGCGTTCGAATTTGAAATGCTTTATGGTGTGCGCCCCGACTGGCAAATGGCGCTGCGCGGCCTGGGCTATAACGTCCGGGTCTACCTGCCATTCGGCGCCGACTGGTGGTCTTACGCCATCCGCCGCGTCGGCGAAAATCCGTCCAATGCGTGGCTGTTGGCGCGTTCGCTGACCGCGGATGGACGGTACTTCGGCTAGCGTAGCGGAGGAATGCGATAAGACGGCGGGGCGACAGGCCGGCGGGCTATGGGCCACGCCACGCCGTTGCCGTCCGGGCTGGCGGCAGTCGCGCAAGGACTTCTGGCTATCCACTTCTGGCTATTTGATGGCTGCATCTGAACATATCTGGCACTGCGGCGCGGGCCTGCCCGGCGACGTCTTGATCGCGGACCTGCGGGCGTATCGCTACGCGCCGCACTTTCATGATGCCTGGTCGATTGGCGCCATCGAACGCGGCCGGTGCTCTTTTACCGTACAGGGCCACACCCACGTTGCCGCCACCGGCGACCTGGTGGTGATCGCACCCGGCCAGGTGCACACGGGCGGCACGTCGGACGCGCCGCTGGCCTATCGCATGGCGTACATCGACCCGGCCTGGTTCGATGACCACGCGCGCGCCATGCTGGGAGGCGCCGCGCGCATATCGGGCCCCGTGATCCGCGCGCCCGCGTTGTGCGCACAATGGCTGGACGCGCTGGCGCCCGGCGCCATGGAAGACGGCGAACGCCGCGAACGAATCTCGGCCGCGCTGCTCGGCCTGCTTGGCGCGCACGGCGACGCGACCGCGCCTGCGGACAGCGACGCGTCCGACGTCTGCGCGTTGCTGCGCGAACGCATGGCGGCCGATCCCGCCTGCGCGCCGGACCTTGACGCGCTGGCCCGCGCGCAGGACCGTCACCGCACCACGCTGGTCAAGCAGTTTGCCCGCCGCTACGGGCTTCCGCCGCAAGCCTGGCTGCGCAATTGGCGCGTGGCGCGCGCACGGGTGTTGTTGCGTGGCGGCGTGCCGCTGGCGCAAGCGGCCCAGGCCGTGGGGTTTGCCGACCAGGCGCACCTGACGCGCGTGTTCAAGCAGGTCTACGGCAGTACGCCCGGCGTGCTGCTGCGCGCGGGTTCCCAGACGTTGTGAGGGCGGGGCGTTTCGATGCGGTAATCGGAATATTTCCGGGTAAAGAACGACGCGCCCAGCTGCTCGGCAGCCAATAAGGGCTGGCGAGGATCGGCCGCGATTTCTCCGCGCAGGTTGCCCGCGCCGTGCACATAGCCCACGAATTCGGAATGCGAATAGCGCGCGTATTCCTGCACCTGATGCACGATGCCCAGCGCCGCCCCGGGGTAGGTTTCCTCGGACGCCACCGCCAAGCCCAGGCGCTTGCCCGTCATGCCTGCCTTGACGCGTTCCGGCTCGGGGCCGCTGCCGGCATAGTGGCTGAACGAACGTTCAAAGAAAGCCTTGGTCTGCGCCGACATGCCGTACCAATAAATGGGCGTGCAGATCAGCACGCCATCGGCAGGCAGGAAGTGTTCAAGAAACAGTTCCGAATAGCGGTCATCGGGCGCGGGTTGGTGGCGCAGGTCGGACAGGAACCCGTGGAGGTAATCGTCCAGGAAAAGCAGGTTGGTGGATATGCCGGCGGCGTTTGCGCCACGTTGCGCGGCGGCGCCTAATGCGGCGCTGTTGCCGTCGCGGCGGGGGCTGCCGACCAGGATCAGCAGGCGCTGGGATGGATGATTTTGATTCATGATGGCTCCGAATGAGTTCGTGCCTTCAATATAGAAATCCGGCTTGTCCACGACAAATGATGAATCCTTGATTAAGATGAATTCATTTCATCCATAAGGCTGTCCAGTCCTCATGTTTTCGACCTTGCCGGTGACCGCCCTGCGCGCGTTCGAGGCCGCCGCGCGGCTGCGCAGTTTCAAGCTGGCCGCCGCTGAATTGGCGGTGACGCCCACGGCGGTGTCGCACCAGATCAAGTCGCTGGAACGGCAGGTGGGATTTGCGCTGTTCGACCGCGCGCCACGCAGCGTAAAACTGACGGACAAAGGCGCGCGCCTTTTCATCAGCGTGCACGGCGCGCTGCTGGACATTGCGCAAACGTTGGACGCCTTGCGCCCCGAACCGGCCTCCGGCGCCTTGACGCTATCGACCACGCATTCCTTCGCGGCCCTGTGGCTGGTGCCGCGACTGGGGCGCTTTCATCAAGCCTTTCCGCAATACCAGCTGAACCTGCAAACTGGCGCGGACCCCGTGGATCTGCTGCAAGACGCCAGCGTGGACGTGGCGGTGCGCTATAGCCGACGCGCCTATCCTGCCCTGCACACCGCCGCGACGCTGCCCGAGTGGTTTGGCGTCTACGGCGCGCCCGGGCTCATCGCGCAAATGGCGAAGACGCGCGCGGCCAAAGCGGCGCCTGCCTTGGTGACGGTGCGCTGGCGCGATTCGGATCTGTACGAACAAGGCTGGCTGGCGTGGTGCCAGGCGGCGCGCATGCCCGCTTGGCGCCAACCCGCGGCCGTGCACGCCTACGCAGAAGAACACTACGCGCTGCAAGCCGCCATCGCGGGGCAGGGGCTGGTGCTGGCCAGTTCGGTCATGGTGTCCGACAGCGTGCGCGCCGGCACCCTGGCCGCGTACCGGCCGCGGGTGCGCGTGCCCGGCGCGGCCTACACGGCGCTGTGCGCGCCAGGGCGCGAACGCCATCCGCCGGTCAGGGCTTTTTTGGCGTGGCTGACGCGGGAATTCCAGGCGTAGCGGTCGCCTGCCGTGACCTGCGCGTGGTCAGCTCGCCCGCCATGACGCGCGCGGCAACAGCGGCAGGGCGGCCAGCATCGCCACGCCCGCCAGCACCCAGGCGGCGGGCCACGAGCTGGCCGCCACCACGTGCGGCAGCGCAACGGGAGTCAGGAACAGGCCCAGGTAGACGCAGCTGTTCGCCATGCCCAACGCCGTGCCGGCCCGGTTCACGCCGGCCAGCGTCGCCAGTTCGGTATATGCCACGCCGTGCCACGCCGACGCGCACACGCCCGCCGCCGTCAGCAGGGCGGCCGTGGCAAGCACCGCGCCCGGCGTGGTGGGGCCGCCACTGACCAGCCAGGCGACCGCGCCCAACGCCGCGAACATCAGCGCGCTCAGTTGCGCGCAGCGGCGCAAAAAGGCGCGTCGGTTGCCGTGCCGATCGGTCCACCGGCCGCTGGCGATGCGCGCCACCATCGCGCCCAACTGCACCGCCACCATCACGGCAGTCAGCGTGCCGATGCCCGCCTGGCTGAAGTCGTGCAGGAACACCGTGGCGAAGGTCAGCACCGCGAACTGCGGGCAGCACATCAAGCCGATCGCCGCCGCCGCGCGCCAGACGCGCGCATCGCGCAACGGGCCGCTCGGATCGCGCAATTCGCCCGGACCGCGCAATCCGTCCGGATCGCGCAGCCAGCACACCGCCAGCACCGCCGCCGCTGCGCACATCGCGGCCAGTGCGCCGAAGACGGCGGCAAAGCCGGACCGTGCCGCCAGCCAAGGCAGCAGCAGGGCGCCCAGACCTCCGCCCAGCGGTACGGCGGTCTGGCGGATGCTCATGGCAAGCCCGCGTTCGCTATCGCCGAACCAGGCCATCACGGCCCGGCCGCTGGCGCCGTTGACGCTGCCGCCCAATACGCCCACCAGCACCAGACCCGCCGCCAAGAGCCACAAGCTGGGCACCACACCGGCCGTGGGCGAGGCGAACACGCTTAGCCAGGCCAGCGCGGCTGCCGTGGCGCTCAGGCCGGTCAACAGGACGGGGCGGTCGCCCCAGCGGTCGGTCAGCAGGCCCCAGGGCAATTCGAACAAGGCCACGCCCAGGCCCATCAAGCCCAGCGCCAGCCCAAGCTGATCGTTGTCCAGCCGATAACCGGCACGCATGAACACCGCCGTGGTCGGCAGGCCGGCGGCGGCGGCGGAAAAGGCCGCGTTGGCGGCCACGCCGACCGCCAGCATTTTCCAGCGGCGCGCGGCGGGCGCGGCCGGGGCGGACGGCAAAATCGCAGGGGCGGGGATGTCGGACATGCGAAACTCCAGAGCTTTTAAAAAAGGACCCGGCCAGTTTGCGCGTCTGCTATCGTTCTGAAAATCAGGAAATATTGATTCGATAGTTTTGAAAAACTGGACTATTAAGGCCCAGCAAGGCGACCCATGCGACCCGTAACCTTTGACCTGGACATCCTGCGCAGCTTCGTTGCGGGCGTCGATTTGGGTAGCTTCGGCCGGGCGGCCGACCGCCTGGGCCGATCCACGTCGGCGATCAGCGCGCAAATGAAAAAGCTGGAAGAGCAGGCCGGCGTGCCGCTGCTGCGCAAGGCCGGGCGCGGCCTTGCGCTCACCGACGCGGGCCAGACCATGCTGGCCTACGGCCGCCGCCTGTTGGAGCTGAACGACCAGGCAGCCCGCGCCGTGCAAGGCGCCGAGCTGTCCGGCCGCGTGCGCCTGGGCATGCAGGAAGACTTCGGCGAAATGCTGTTGCCCCGCGTGCTGGGCCAATTCGCCCGCGCGCATCCCCATGTGCGGATCGAAGCACGGGTGGCGCGCAACGGCGAACTGCTGGAACGCATGGCGCTGGGGCAGTTGGACCTGGCGCTGGCCTGGGACTTTGATGCGCGCCTGCCGCATGCCGAACGCCTGCTGGACCTGCCCATGCGCTGGATCGGCCCCAGCCAGCTTGCCGATCCGCCGCGCGGCGACGGCGGCGGCGGAGGCGAACTGCCGCTGGTGGCCTTCGAGGCGCCTTGCCTGTTTCGCACCTGTGCCACCGACGCGTTGGACCGCGCCGGTGTGAACTGGCGCGCGGCATTCACCAGCCCCAGCCTGGCCGGCTTGTGGGCGGCCGTGTCGGCGGGGCTGGGCCTGGCCGTGCGCACGCCGTTGGGCCTGCCCGCCGGCGTGCGCGCGCTGGCGGCGGGCGAGCAGGGCTTGCCCCCTTTGCCGTCGATCACGCTGTCGCTGTATCGTGCCCAGGCGCAGCCGGACCCGGTGGCCGCCGCGCTGGCCGATATCGTGCGGCAGTGTGTCCGGGACAGCAGCGCCGCCTGGGCGACGCCATCCGCCCTGTCCACTACCTTGCCCGCCACGGTCCCAGCATGAATCGATTCCAAGAAATGTCGGTGTTCCTGGCCGTGGCCGAAGCCCAGAGCTTTGCCGCCGCCGCACGCCGCCTGGAAATGTCCGCGCCGTCGGTCACGCGCAGCGTTGCGGCGCTGGAACGGCGGCTGGGTGCCTTGCTGCTGGTACGCACCACGCGCAGCCTGCGCCTGACCGAGGCGGGCCAGCGCTACGCGGCCGACTGCCGCCGCATTCTTGAAGACGTCGAACAAGCCGACGATGCCGCCGCCGGTGCGATGGCTGTACCACGTGGCGCGCTGCACGTCACCGCGCCCGCGTTCTTTGGCGAACTGCACGTCATGCCGGTGGTGCTGGCCTATCTGCGCGCGCATCGTGCCGTGTCGGTGCGCACCTTGCTGGTGGACCGGGTGGTCAACCTGCTGGACGAAGGCGTGGATGTTGCCGTGCGCATCGGCGCGTTGCCCGATTCCACGTTGACGGCGGTGCCGGTGGGCCACGTGCGTCGCGTGGTGTGCGCCACGCCTGAATTCCTGCGCCAACACGGCGAACCCCAGGACCCCGATGCGCTGCACCGCTTCTGCACCATCACGGCCGCGATGGAAGGGCGGGGCGCGCAATGGCGCTTCCAGCAAGCCGGCGAGCCGCGCCGGCTGAACGTGGAATCGCAGCTGGCCGTCACGTCGTTTCAGGCCGCCGTATTGGCCGCGTGCGAAGGGTGGGGCTTGACGCAGGTGGTGTCGTACCAGGTGGCGCGGCACCTCAAAAGCGGTGCCTTGCAGGTGGTGCTGCGCGATTTCGAATTGCCGCCCATGCCGGTGCATGTGGTGTACCCAGAAGGCCGCCGCAGTTCCGCCAAAGTGCGCAGCTTTGTCGAGTTCTGCGTGCAAGCCCTGCGGCGCGATCTGGCCGAATTGCCGCTCTGACGGGCCGGAGCTCGGGCAGCGCCGCCGGGGGATGAGGAGCCTTCGGCCGGTGCCTTCCCCGTGCCTTTGACCGTGAGCCTTCGGCCGTGCCTGCCACCGCTGCCTTCCATCCGTCCTTTCAAATCCGACAATAGTGTCTTGTCGCGGCTGGCCGTTCACGCGGGGCGCGCATCGGACCAAGATGGAGCCATGTTCATCCACCTTGGAAATTCCCATGTCCGCTGCCCCGTTGACCTTCTATAGCTTTCCCCTGTCCGGCCACGCGCATCGCGTCGCGCTGATGCTGTCGCTGCTGAACGTTCCGCACCAGCGCATCGACGTGGACCTGCGCGGCGGCGAGCACAAGCGCCCGGAATTCCTGGCGCTGAACGCGTTCGGCCAGGTGCCGGTCATCGACGACAACGGCACGGTGGTGGCGGATTCCAATGCCATCCTGGTCTATCTGGCCACCCGCTACGACGGCCAGGCCTGGCTGCCCGCCGATCCGGCCGGCGCGGCGGCGGTGCAGCGCTGGTTGTCGGTGGCGGCCGGGCCCCTGGCCAGCGGCCCGGCAACGGCCCGATTGATCACGGTATTTGGCGCGCCCTACGACGTGGAAACCACCTTGGCGCGCGCGCATGCCTTGCTGGGCGTCATGAATGCCGAGCTTGGCACCCGTGCCTTCCTGGCCGGTTCCCGCCCGACGATCGCGGACGTGGCCTGCTACGCCTACGTGTCGCACGCGCCCGAAGGCAATGTGTCGCTGGCCGACTACCCCCATGTGCGTGCGTGGCTCGACCGCATCGAAAGCCTGCCGGGCTTCGTGCCCATGGCCCGCACGCCCGCCGGCCTGCAGGCCGCCTGACACCGCCATCACCGCAACGGCCCGGAGCGCACCATGATCCCCACTGATACCCCTCTTGACGACGACTTGCCGTGGCATGCGGGCGAACGCCTGTTGCAAGCGCGCGCCGGCGTGGCTGAACGCATGGCGCAGATCGGCCCGAAGATCGTGCGCGACCACATGCCCGACCAGCACCGCGCTTTTTTCGCGCAGTTGCCATTCCTGGTAATAGGCACGGTGGACCCCCAGGGCGACCCGTGGGCCGGCGTGCTGGAGGGCCAGCCCGGCTTTGCCACGTCGCCCGACCCGCACACCTTGCGGGTGACCGTCATGCCGGATGCCGATGACCCGGTGCGCGCGGGCCTGGGCCCCGGGCAGGCGGTGGGGCTGCTGGGCATCGAGCTGCACACGCGGCGGCGAAATCGCATGAACGGTCGCATCGCGGCATGGGACGGCAAGCGCTTCGATGTAGCCGTGGCGCAGTCCTTCGGCAATTGCCCGCAGTACATCCAGGCGCGCGATTTTCATTTCTCGCGTTCGCCCGCCATGCGGTTTGCAGCCGCGTTGCCGGAAACCGATCAACTGGACGATGCCGCGCGCGCGTTGATCCAATCGGCCGACACCTTTTTCGTGGCCTCTTACCTGGACGATGATGCGCGGGGTGGCCGCGCGGTTGACGTGTCGCATCGCGGCGGCAAACCCGGTTTTGTGCGGGTGGACGGCAATGTGCTGACCATTCCCGATTTTTCCGGCAACCGCTTTTTCAATACCTTGGGCAACCTGATGGCGAACCCGCGCGCGGGGTTGGTCTTTGTGGATTTTGAACGGGGCGACCTGCTTCAGGTATCGGGCCGCGCCGAGGTGGTGCTGGACAGCCCCGAAATCCAAAGCTTTGCGGGCGCTGAACGGCTGTGGCGCGTGCACGTGCGCCGTGTGCTGCGGCGGCCCGGCGCCTTGGCGCTGCGCTGGCAATTCGGCGCGTATTCGCCCACCGCGCTGGGCACGGGGCAGTGGCCGGGGCAGCCGGGCTAGCCGGGCGAGGGCGTGGTTTTCTGCACGACGGTGTCGTCGGGCTCCAGCAGGCGCCCGTCCTGGGCGCGGATTTCCAGGCGGCGCACGGCTTGGCCGCGCTTGCGGTCGATCAGCGTGGAGTGCGCTTCGGCAGGGCCGTAGTAATGGTCTTCGCCCCACTGCCGCAAGCCGACGATGACCGGAAACAGCGCGCGGCCTTTGTCCGTCAGCACGTATTCCTGATAGGCGCTGCCGTCCGAGGCAGGGGCCACGGCCAGGATGCCGTGGGCAACCAGGGTGCGCAGCCGGTCGCTAAGGATGTTCTTGGCCACGCCCAGGCTTTTCTGGAATTCGCCAAAGCGGCGCACGCCGTCGAACGCGTCCCGCACGATCAACAGCGACCACCAGTCGCCGATGGCGTCTAACGAGCGCGCCACCGGGCAGGCGGCGCCTTCAAGGCTGGTGCGTTTGACCATGTCTGACCCTAGGATGGGGATGCAATGGTTGCATTATAAAACCTTCGGGTCTAGCATTCTGGTTTCGTAATAAAACCAGAAGGACGTACCATGCCCGATGCTCCACCGCCCGGCGCCAACACCTTGAGCGCTGCCTGCGCGCAACCCGCGGCGGCTGCCGCCCGCGGCACCCCGGCCGATGCGGGGCGCAATCCGGCCGACAACGACGCCAACGAAGCTGCCGACGCCAACGACGCCGCCGACGCCAACGAAGCCGCCGACGCATCGCCGCCCCTGCCTACATCGCTGGTGATGCTGCTGGCCGTAGCCTGTGCGCTAAGCGTGGCCAACGTGTATTACGCGCAGCCCTTGCTGGACGCCATCGGCCGCGAGTTCCTGCTGGACGAAGGCGCCGTGGGCGTCGTCGTCAGCGCAACGCAATTGGGCTGCGCGGTGGCGCTGCTGTTCGTGGTGCCGCTTGGCGACCTGCTGGACCGGCGCCGCCTGATGCTGGCGCAACTAGGCCTGCTGGTGCTGGCGCTGGGCGCGGTGGCCATGTCGGCCAATACGCCGTGGCTGCTGGCGGGCATGGTGGCGCTGGGCCTGTTGGGTACCGCGATGACGCAAGGCCTGCTGGCGCTGTCCGCCGCGCTGGCCGCGCCCGGCGAACGGGGCAGGGTGGTGGGCGCCGCGCAGGGCGGGGTGGTGATCGGTTTGTTGCTGGCGCGCACGGTGGCCGGCGTGGTGGCCGACGCCTGGGGCTGGCGCGCCGTGTACGTGGTGTCCGCCGCGATGGCGGCGTTGCTGGCGTGGGTGCTGCTGCGCCGCTTGCCTCGGCGCCGGCTGCCTACGGCAACGCTGTCCTACTGGGAGTTGCTGCGGTCCATGGCGACGCTGCTGGCCACGGAACCCGTGCTGCGCGTGCGGGGCATGATTGCCTTGCTGATGTTCGCCGCCATCAGCGTGTTCTGGACGGCGCTGGTGCTGCCCTTGAGCGCGCCGCCCCATTCCTTGTCGCACGCGGCGGTGGGCGGCTTCGGCCTGGTGGGCGTATTGGGCGTGTTGATGGCCGCGCGGGCCGGCCGCTGGGCGGATCGCGGGCTGGGGCAGCGCACCACGGGCGCGGGCTTGGTGCTGCTGTGCCTGGCGTGGGCGCCCATTGCCTTGCTGGATCACAGCCTGTGGGCCCTGGCGCTGGGCGTGCTGGTGCTGGACGTGGCGCTGCAAGCGCTGCACGTGACGAATCAAACGATGATCTTCAGCATCAGCGCCCAGTCGCATAGCCGCCTGGTGGGCAGCTACATGATGTTCTACGCGGTGGGTAGCGGGCTGGGCGGCATTGCGTCCACGGCGGTCTACGCGCGCGCCGGCTGGCTGGGTGTGTGCGCGCTGGGCGCGGCCATCAGCGTGACGGCCTTGTTGTTCTGGGCGGCGACGTTGCCCCGCAAGGCATCGCCGCCGCCGTCGCGTCAGGGTTGTACCGCGTAGTCCTTGGACCCCAGCACCACGGCCGCCAGTCCCGGCGCCTGGGTCAGCTTGTGCAGCGCATAGGTCTGTGCGGTGGCGATCTTGGCCTGATGGAAGTCGGGGTCTTCCTGCTGGTGGTCCAGGCTGGCCAGCAGCGCACGGGCCATCTGCCATCCGGCCAGCGTCGTGCCGGCCAGCAGCAGATACGGCACGGCCGACCCGAAGACGGCGTTGGGCGCGCCCGCGGCGTTGGCCAGCACAAAGTCCACGACATTGGCCAGGGCCAGCCGCGCCTGCCGCAGTGGCTTGAGCACCAGGTTGGCGGCCGGCTCGCTGCGCGATTCCAGCTCGGTTTCAGTCTGGCGGATGGCCTCCAGCAGCGCATGCGCCACCGCGCCGCCGTCGCGCAAGGTCTTGCGGCCGACCAGGTCGTTGGCCTGGATGGCGGTGGTGCCTTCGTATATGGTCAGGATGCGGGCGTCGCGGTAATACTGCGCCGCGCCGGTTTCCTCAATGAAGCCCATGCCGCCGTGCACCTGCACGCCCAGACTGGTCACGTCCAGCGACATCTCGGTGCACCAGCCCTTCACGATGGGCACCAGGAATTCCTGGATGGCCAGATGACGCTTGCGCTCGTCGGCGTCGGGGCTGGCGTGGGCCAGGTCGGCGTGGCCGGCCGTCACGTAGGCCAGCACGCGGCCCGCTTCGGTCAGCGCGCGCATGGTGCCCAGCATGCGGCGCACATCGGGGTGGTGGATGATGGTGACGGCATCGCGCGACGACCCGTCCACCGGGCGGCTTTGCACGCGGTCGTTGGCATAGGCCAGCGCGTGCTGGTAGGCACGGTCGGCAATGGCGATGCCCTGCACGCCCACCGCATAGCGCGCCGCGTTCATCATGATGAACATGGCGTCCAGCCCGCGGTTTTCCTGGCCCACCAGATAGCCCAGCGCGCCGCCCGCATCGCCGAATTGCAAGGTGGCGGTGGGGCTGGCCTTGATGCCCAGCTTGTGTTCGATGGACACGCAGGTGACGTCGTTGCGCGCGCCCAGTGAGCCGTCTTCGTTGACCAGGAACTTGGGCACCAGGAACAGCGAAATGCCCTTGACGCCTTCGGGTGCGTCGGGCAACCGGGCCAGCACCAGGTGCAGGATGTTCTCGGTCAGGTCGTGGTCGCCGTAGGTGATGAAGATCTTGGTGCCGGATAGCCGGTACGTGCCGTCGCCCACCGGTTGCGCGCGCGTGCGGATCATGGCCAGGTCCGAGCCGGCTTGCGGTTCGGTCAGGTTCATGGTGCCGGTCCACTGGCCCGAGATCATGGGCCCGATGAAGCGCGTTTTCATTTCCGCCGAGCCGACGGTCAGCAAGGCTTCGATGGCGCCGTTGGTCAACAAGGGGCACAGCGCGAACGACAGATTGGCGGCGTTCAGCATTTCAGAGCAGGGCGACCCGATCAGGCCGGGCAAGCCCTGGCCACCGTATTGCACTGGATGCGACATGCCCTGCCAGCCCGCTTCGGTGTATTGGCGAAACGCCTGCTTGAAGCCGGGCGACGTCGTGACGGCGCCGTCGCGCCAGGTGCTGGGCTCACGGTCGGCCGGGTGGTTCAGCGGGGCCAGCACTTCGGCCGCGAAATGCGCGGATTCTTCAAGCACGGCCTGTGCGGTGTCGGGCGTGGCCTCCTCGAAACCGGGCAGGGCGGCAACTTGCCGCAGGCCGGCCAGGTGGTTCAACACAAACAGCATGTCTTTCACGGGGGCTTGGTACGTCATGGCCGAAAAACTCCTTTGATGAAGGTGCCGGGCTGCCGGCGTTCAGGCGGCTTTGTTGGGGTCGGCCACATCAATGGCCTGCGTTGAGCCCACGGCGGCGCGCAGCTCAAATTTCTGGATCTTGCCGGTGGATGTCTTGGGCAGTTCTCCGAAGCGCACCGCGCGCGGCACCTTGAAGCCGGGCAACAGCAGTTTGCAGTGCGCGATGATCTCTTCGGCGGTGGCGCTGCAACCCGGTTTCAGTTCGACAAACGCGCAAGGCGTTTCGCCCCACTTCGGGTCGGGCATGGCCACGACGGCCACGGCCGCAACGGCGGGGTGCCGGTACAGCGCGTCTTCCACTTCAATGCTGGAGATGTTCTCGCCGCCGGAAATAATGATGTCCTTGCTGCGGTCCTTGATGCGCACGTACCCGTCCGCCGTCATCACGCCCAGGTCGCCGGTGTGAAACCAGCCGCCCGCGAAGGCGTCGTCGGTGGCGCGTTCGTTCTTCAGGTAGCCCTTCATGCAGATGTTGCCGCGAAACATGATTTCGCCCACGGTCTGTTCGTCGGCGGGCACTTCCTGCATGGTGTCGGGGTTGCGCACCGATACGCCGGCCTGCAAGTGGTAGCGCACGCCCTGGCGCGCGGTCAGCTGCGCACGGCGTTCGTCGTCCAGCGCGTCCCAGGATTCCTGGCGGGCGCAGACGGCGGCCGGCCCGTAGACTTCGGTCAGCCCATAGACGTGGGTCAGTTCAAAGCCGATGTCGCGCATCTTGGCGATGACGGCGGGCGCGGGCGCGGCGCCCGCGACCATGGTGCGCACGGTATGTGTGATGCCCGCGCGCATCTCGGCCGGCGCGTTGGCCAGCGCGCTTTGCACGATGGGCGCGCCGCAGTAATGCGTGACGCCTTCGGCGCGGATCAGGTCGAACACGGTCTGGGGGTCGAACTTGCGCAGGCACACGTTCACCCCGGCGCGCGCGGCCACCGTCCACGGAAAGCACCAGCCGTTGCAATGAAACATGGGCAGCGTCCACAGATAGACCGCGTGCTTGGGCATGTCCCATTCAAGAATGTTGCTGACGGCGTTCAGGTACGCGCCGCGGTAGTGGTAGACCACGCCCTTCGGATCCCCGGTGGTGCCCGAGGTGTAGTTCAGCGCGATGGCGTCCCATTCGTCGGCCGGCGGCTGCCAGTCGTAATGGGCGGGCGCGTCGGCCAGGAAGGCTTCGTAGTCGGTAGCGCCCGGTATAGGGGCGCCCGGCATAGGGGCGCCCGGCACAGGGGCGCCCGGCTCAGGGGCGTCCCTATGCCGGGCGGCTGCCGAGGTGGCGGGGGCGCCGTCCAGGTCGTGGACCGAGACGATCTTCAAGTGCGGGTATTCGGCGCGGGCGCGCTGCGCGATGTCGGCATATTCGGTGTCGATAATCAGGGCGCGCGCTTCGCCGTGGCCCAGCATGAACAGCACGCTGGGCGCGTCCAGGCGGGTGTTCAGCGTGTTGAGCACCGCACCGACCATCGGCACGCCGAAGTGGGCTTCGACCATGGCGGGAATGTTGGGCAGCATCACGGCGACGGTGTCGCCGCGCTGGATGCCGGCCCGTTCCAGCGCGTTGGCCAGGCGTTGCGCGCGTTCGTAGGTCTGGGCCCAGGTGCGGCGAACCTTGCCGTACACCACGGCAAGCCGCTGGCCGTACACCTCGGCCGCGCGGGCAATGAAGTCCACCGGGGTCAAGGGCGTGTAGTTGGCGTCGCGGCGCGCCAGGCCGTGGTCGAACATGCTGCTCATGCGTCGTCTCCGAGTGGGGCGCGTGGGCGGCCCCTGTCTAGTTCGAGGTTTGCTGATCGCGGAAAGCTTGATTTCCGTCGCTTGCGTGAGCGTAGGGGCGAGCCGAAAATACTGTCTGTCGCCTGCATGACAGACCTGCCAGCCGACCTCGCAAACTGCCAGTTTTACACGGTTCCGCCCATGTCCGATGTTTCAAACGTTGTTTCCGCCGCCGCGCTGGCCGAGCTCTTTGGCGCCTGTTCGTGGTTCGCCGCACTGGAGGCCGGCCACCAGGAACTGGTGCTGGCGACGGCGCGCGCGGAACACGTGGCCAATGGCGCCTGGATCGCGCGGCGCAACGCGCCATCGGACTATTGGCTGGGCGTGCACACGGGCTTGCTCAAGCTGGCCATCTATAACGAATCGGGCCGCAGCTGCACGTTTTCCGGCGTGCCGCGTGGCGGCTGGTTTGGCGAAGGCAGCGTCATCAAGCGCGAGCTGCGCAAATACGATGTGGTGGCGATCCAGCCGTCGCTGGTGATGTTGGTGCCGGCCGCCACGTTCCATGCGCTGCTGGCCGCCAGCCTGCCGTTTTCGCATTTCGTCATCGGCCAGCTGAACGACCGCATGGGGGAATTCATTGCATCGATCCAGAACCATCGTTTGATGGACGCCGATGCGCGGGTGGCGCAGTCGCTGGCCCAGCTGTTCAACCCGCAGCTGTATCCGTCTACCGACCTGACGCTGGCGATTTCCCAGGAAGAACTAGGCTATCTGACCGGCCTGTCGCGCCAGCGGGTGAACCAGGCGTTGCAGACCCTGGCGGACGCGCAGATCCTGGCGCTGGCGTATCACCAGATCAAGGTGCTGGATTTGAACCGGCTGCGGCAGTTCGGGCTGGAGCAGATCTAACGCCAATCGGGCCACGTCAGCGCGGCGCCGGGGCGGGCCAGGGCGCGGGTGACAGGGCACCGGACAGCGCGCGTGACAGCGCGGCGCGCGCCAGGATGCGTGTGGAATCCAGCGTGGGCAAGGCGCAGTTGCCGTCGTTCAGCACCAGCGGCAGTTCGGTGCAGCCCAGCACCACGGCGTCGCAACCGGCATCGCGCAAGCGTTCCACAATGCCTCGCAGGCGCGCGACCGACCCGGGCTGGAATACGCCGTAAACCAGTTCGTCCATGATGATGCGGCCCAGCGTGAGCCGGTCTTCTTCGATGGGGCGCACCCATTGCAGCCCTTGCGCGCCCAGCTTGTCCGGATACACCTCGCTATCGACCAGCCACCGCGTGCCCAGGATGCCGATGCGTCGAAAGCCTCGCGCGGCGGCCTGCAAGGCAACTTCCTCGGCGATATGCAGCCAGGGCAGCGGCGAACGCGGCAGCACATGGCCCCACGCCTGATGGATGGTGTTGTCCGGGCAGATCAGCAAGTCAGCCCCGACGCGCGCCAGCTTGTTGGCCGATGACAGCATCAACGCGCCCACACCGGCCAGGTCCTGGTTGTTCAGGCACACCACGTAGTCCGCCAGCGAATGGGTATGCAGCGAAATTTCGGGGTGCGCGTGCGGCCCCATGCGCTGCGAACCTTCGGCGCACAACGTGCGATAGCACAGCGCGGCGCCTTCGGCCGAACAGGCAACGATGCCGATGTGCAGGGCGGCGGTGGCGACCGGGTCGGCGGTCGTGGGGTTGGTGGTCATCGGCGCACTGTTCATGAGGCAGGGTCCTGGTTCAACGCCCGCACGTGGCGGGCAATGTCGACAAAACTCTTGGCCATGGCGGCTTGTTGCGCGGCGGGCAATCGCGACAGGAACAGTTCGTCGATGGCCGGGCCGTACACCTTCCACATCTCGCGCCGCAGCGCGCGGCCCTTGGGCGTCAGGCGGGCATAGGTGGCGCGCCTGTCCTCGTCGGAACGAAAGCGCTCGACCAGGCCGGCCGCCTCGATCCGGTCCATCAAGCGCGTCAGGTTATAGCGCGCGATCACCATGCGTTCGGCCATTTCGAACATGCGCGCCGTGCCGTCGGGAGCGCGTTCCAGCGCCCATAGCGCGTCGTACCACGCCAGCGGCGGCAGGTCGGCTGCCGACAGCCGTTTTTCAATCTCCTCTACCACCAGCGCGTGCGCGGTCAGGAAGAGGCTCCATGCGTCGGGCTTGCCCGTGGCCATGCGGTCGTTCCTTTTTTGATATCGGGAATGCAGCCGCGATTGTAAGAGCGGCGTTGCGGGATCGCGCGATCGAAGTGGAAAACGTGAACAGCGGTTGGCAAAGATAGTTGCACTTGCAATTGTGCAGGCGCGGCCATACGATTGCAATTGCACATGATGCAATTGCAATTCACGATGTGAAATGCGTGGAACGCCGACGCCTTGCTGCGTGGCGCAGCCCCATCACCAAAGGAACTCCCATGGACACCCCGATCGATTCCACCGACGCCGACCCGCAGGAAACCCAGGAATGGCTGGAAGCCATGCAGGCCGTGTTGGCCCACGAAGGCCGGCCGCGCACGCACTACTTGCTGGATCAATTGATCCAGCAGGACCGCGCGGCCAATGGGCGCTATACGGCGCCGGGCGTCACCCCCTACGTCAACACCATCAATGTTGCGAGCCAGCCCGCGTTTCCGGGTGATATCGGCATCGAGCAGCGACTGGACGCCTACCTGCGCTGGAATGCCATGGCCATGGTGCTGCGCGCCGGCAAGACTTCGGGCGTGGGCGGCCACATCGCCACCTACGCGTCGGCCACGACGCTGTACGAAACGGGCTACCGCCATTTCTTTCGCGCCGCCACGCCCGATTTCCTGGGCGACCTGCTCTACATTCAGGGCCATTCCGCGCCCGGCATTTATGCGCGCGCCTACCTGGAAGGCCGAATTTCCGAAGACCAGCTTGACGGCTTTCGCCGCGAAATCGGCGGCGGCGGGCTGGCGTCCTATCCGCACCCGCGCACCATGCCGGGCTTTTGGCAATTTCCCACGGTGTCGATGGGCCTGGGCCCGCTGATGGCTGCCTATCAGGCCCGCTACATGCGTTACCTGGAAGACCGCGAGCTGATTGCCGCGCAGGGCCGCAAGGTATGGGGCTTTCTGGGTGACGGGGAACAGGACCAGCCCGAAACGCTGGCCGCCGTGGCAATGGCCGGGCGCGAAAAGCTGGACAACCTGATCTTCGTGGTCAATTGCAACCTGCAACGGCTGGATGGGCCGGTACGCGGCAACGCCAAGATCATCCAGGAACTGGAAAGCGTCTATCGCGGCGCCGGCTGGAATGTCATCAAGGTGATCTGGGGCGCCGGTTGGGACGCGCTGCTGGCGCAGGACCACGACGGCCGCCTGCGCCGCCGCATGATGCAGTGCGTGGATGGCGAATACCAGGTGTTCAAGGCGCGAGGCGGCGCCTACGTGCGCGAGCATTTCTTTGGGGCGGACCCGGTGTTGCTGGACCGCGTGGCCCATCTGTCGGACAACGAGATCGGCGCACTGAACCGGGGCGGCCACGACCCCGCCAAGGTGCATGCCGCCTATGCGGCGGCCATGGCGCACCGGGGCCAGCCCACCGTCATCCTGGCCAAGACCGTCAAGGGGTACGGCATGGGCGCGGCGGGCGAGGCGGCCAACACCAACCACCAGCAAAAGAAAATGGCCGACCCGGCCGTGCGCGCCTTCCGCGACCGCTTCGCCATTGCCGTGCCGGACGATCAGCTTGAAGAGATTCCGTATATCAAGCCCGCGCCCGGCAGCGCGGAGCACCACTATTTCCAGGCCGCCGTCGCACGCGCCGGCGGTCATCTGCCGCACCGTTCGGGGGGCCCAGGGCCGTTGTCCACGCCGCCGCTGACGGCGTTCGCCGCCCATTTGAAGGGCAGCGACGGCCGCGAATTTTCAAGCACGATGGCCTTCGTGCGGGTATTGGCGCAGCTGCTCAAAGACCCGGATATCGGCCCGCGCGTCGTACCCATCGTGCCCGACGAGTCGCGCACGTTCGGCATGGACGGCATGTTCCGCCAAGTGGGCATCTATTCGCACGTCGGCCAGCTTTACACGCCCCAGGACGCGGACCAGCTCAGCGTCTACCGCGAGGACCGCAAGGGCCAGATCTTGCAGGAAGGCATCAACGAATCCGGCGCGATGTCGTCGTGGATCGCGGCGGGCACCGCCCACAGCACGCATGGGCTGGCCACCATTCCCTTCTATATTTTCTATTCCATGTTCGGCTTTCAACGCGTGGGCGATCTGGCGTGGGCGGCGGGCGACATCCGCGCGCGCGGCTTTTTGCTTGGCGCCACGTCGGGGCGCACCACACTGGAAGGCGAGGGGCTGCAACACGATGACGGCCATAGCCACGTGCTGGCCTCGGTCATCCCGTCCTGCCGCGCCTATGACCCTGCCTACGCCTATGAAATCGCGGTGATCGTGCAGGACGGGCTGCGCCGGATGTACACGGACGGCGAAGACGTTTTCTATTACCTGACGCTGGTCAACGAGAAGACCGCGCATCCGCCCATGCCCGAAGGCGCCCAGGCCGGCATCCTGCAAGGCATGTATCGCTTGCGCCAGGGCGAACCGGGCGCCTTGCGCGTGCAGCTGCTGGGTAGCGGCGCGATTCTGGCCGAGACGCTGGCCGCCGCTGATCTCCTGCAACAGGATTTCGGCGTGTCGGCGGACGTCTGGAGCGTGACCAGCTATTCCGAACTGATGCGCGACGGCCACGAGGTCGAACGCTGGAACCGCCTGCATCCGCAGGCCGAGGCGCGGCGCGGTCATGCCGAAACCGCGCTGGCCGCCAGCGTGGGGCCGGTGGTGGCCGCCACCGACTATATGAAGACGGTGCCCGAGCAGATCCGGCCGTTCCTGGCGGGCCGGCGCTACGTCACCCTGGGCACCGACGGATTCGGCCGCTCGGATACGCGCCCGGCGTTGCGCTCGTTCTTCGGCGTGGACCGCCATCACATCGCCTTGGCGGCGCTCAAGGCGCTGGCCGATGACGGGCAGGTGGACCCGGCCCAGGCCGCCCAGGCCATCGTCCGATACGGCATCGACGCCGAGGCCGTGTCGGCGGCCTTGCCCTAGGCACAGGGGCGTGTCGCCGTCGGCATGGGCGCGTCCGCGCCGCGCCCATGCCGCCCGCGCGAACCCGGGCGCGCGCCGGTAGTGTTAAATACGGTTTTCCCGGACAGTGAACGCGGGCCCCCGGGCTTTAGCGAAGGAAACAACATGGCATTCGATTTTGATCTGTTTGTGATCGGCGCGGGTTCTGGCGGCGTGCGCGCGGCCCGTTTTGCAGCAGGCTTTGGCGCGCGCGTGGCCGTGGCGGAAAGCCGCTACCTGGGCGGCACCTGCGTCAACGTGGGCTGCGTGCCCAAGAAGCTGCTGGTCTACGGCGCCCATTACAGCGAAGACTTCGAGCAGGCCCACGGCTTTGGCTGGAATGTAGGCAAGCCGTCCTTCGACTGGCCCACCCTGATCGCCAACAAAAACCGCGAAATCGAACGCCTTAACGGCATTTACCGCAACTTGCTGGTCAATAGCGGCGTGACGCTGCTGGAAGGCCACGCCCGCATCGTCGACCCGCACACCGTCGAAATCAACGGCCAACGCCACACCGCCGCCAACATCCTGGTGGCAACGGGCGGCTGGCCGCGCGTGCCCGACATTCCCGGCAAGGAACACGCCATTACCTCGAACGAGGCGTTCTTCCTGCCGCGGTTGCCGCGCCGCGTGCTGGTGGTGGGCGGCGGTTATATCGCCGTGGAATTCGCATCGATCTTCAATGGCATGGGCGCGCACACCGTGCAGGCCTATCGCGGCCCGCTGTTCCTGCGCGGTTTTGACCAGGGCGTGCGTGAACACCTGCGCGACGAGCTCACCAAAAAGGGCGTCGACCTGCGCTTTTTCACCGACCTGGCGCGCATCGACAAGCAGCCCGACGGCTCGCTGCTGGCCACGTTGAAAGACGGCGCGGTCATCGAAACCGATTGCGTCTTCTACGCCACCGGCCGCCGTCCGATGCTGGACAACCTGGGCCTGGAGAACACCGGCGTCAAGCTGCGCGAAGACGGCTTCATCGACGTGGACGACGAATACCGCACCGCCGAACCTTCCATCCTGGCGATTGGCGACGTCATCGGCCGGGTGCCGCTGACGCCGGTGGCGCTGGCCGAAGGCATGGCCGTGGCGCGCCGCCTGTTCCGCCCCGAGGAGTACCGCAAGGTCGACTACAAGCTGATTCCGACCGCCGTGTTCAGCCTGCCGAACATCGGCACGGTGGGCATGACCACGGAAGAAGCGCGCGAAGCGGGCTACGAGATCAAGCTTTTCGAAAGCCGTTTCCGTCCGATGAAGCTGACGCTGACGGAATCGCAGGAAAAGACCTTGATGAAGCTGATCGTGGACGCCAAGACGGACCGCGTGCTGGGCGTGCACATGGTCGGCCCCGATGCGGGCGAAATCGTGCAGGGCATCGCGGTGGCGCTCAAGGCCGGTGCTACCAAGCAGGTGTTCGACGACACCATCGGCATCCACCCGACGGCGGCGGAAGAATTCGTCACCCTGCGCACGCCGGTCGCGCAATAAGGGCGCCAAAAAACGCGCCGCGCGCCGGCCTGCACTACAAGCGTTCGATCATGGCGCGCGCCGCAAACGGCGCGCGTTCTTTTGCGCCATTGATAAAGAAGGCGTAGACGTCCTGCGCGCGCGGTGGCCCGGATGGCGCGGAACCGATCCGAGGCAGGTCCGCCGGATCGTCGCCACGCGACCAGGTGTGCAGCCTGTCCGCCCAGGCGTCCAGCACCTTGGGCGCATAGCCGGCCTTGAACGTGGTGCTGGCGCGCATCAACCGGGCGTAGACGAAATCGGCGGTGCGGTCGGCAATGGCCGGAAAGTTCTCGCTATCGGTATAGACGGTGGCGGCGCGGTGGCGGCGGGCCAGTTCCAGGTATTCCTCGCAGGCGAAGCTGGGGTGGCGCACGTCCAGCACGTGGCGCAGCGGCAAGCCATCGACCTTGTCGGGCAACAGCGCCAGGAATTCGCCGAAGTCCTCCGCGTTGAAGGTCTTGGTGGGCGCGAATTGCCACACCACCGGCCCCAGCTTGGGTCCTAATTCGGCAATGCCGCTATGGACGAAGCGCTGGATGGAATCGCCGGCGCCGGCAAGCTCGCGCCGGTTGGTGGCGTAGCGCGACGCCTTTAGCGAAAAGACGAAGCCGTCTGGCGTTTCGTCGCGCCATTTGGCGAAAGTGGCGGGCTTCTGGGTGCTGTAGTAGGTGCCGTTGATTTCAATCGCGGTGAACTGCCGGCTGGCGTATTCCAGCTCGCGCGCATGGGGCAGGTCCTCGGGATAAAAGGTGCCGCGCCACGGCGCGTACGTCCAGCCGCCGATGCCGACGCGAATGACGGGCGGGCTTTCCACCACGGACGGATGACGTTTCGGCATCTTCCGGTGCTCCATGCAGTGCAACGAATCGGTTCACTGTATCGCCACGCGCCCGGGGTCGTAAAGTTGCGGATGCCAATCACGGCGCGGGTTCGGGCCGGTGTGGCATGGGCGATACGTTTGCCGGGCGGCCGTGCCGCGTTCAAAAAGTTTCCTGTTCCGATACAGTTTTGCGATAACGTGTGCGCATCCCTGTTCGACATCGTCCGGCTCGCGCCGGCTCATCATGCCCGACCTGACTCATCTTCTGACATTCGCCCTGGTGGCCCTGGGCATGGTGCTGACGCCCGGCCCCAACATGATTTACCTGGTGTCCCGTTCCATCTCGCAAGGCGCGCGCGCCGGCCTGATCTCCCTGGGCGGCGTGGCGGTCGGGTTCATCTTCTATGTGTGCTGCGCGGCCTTCGGCATTACGGCCTTGCTGCTGACGGTGCCCTACGCCTATGACGCTTTGCGCATCGGCGGCGCCATGTACCTGCTGTACATGGCGTGGCAGGCCATCCGCCCCGGCGGGCGATCGCCGTTCCAGGTGCGCGAACTGCCCCGCAGCAGCCCGCGCACGCTGTTCACGATGGGGCTGGTGACCAACCTGCTCAACCCCAAGATCGCGGTGATGTATGTGTCGCTGTTGCCCCAGTTCATCCAGCCCGACCATGGCAGCGTGTTCACGCAGTCGCTGGCGCTGGGCATGACGCAGGTGGTCATCAGCCTGTCGGTCAATGCCGTCATCGCCATTACCGCCGGCTCCATCGCGGGCTTCCTGGCGGGCCGGCCGTTGTGGCTGGTGATCCAGCGCTGGTTGATGGGTACCGTGCTGGCTGGCCTGGCCGTGCGCATGTTGATGGACGCGCGACGCTGATGCCGCAGGACGACGGATTTTTCGGCTCGCTGGGCGTCATGCTCGGCGAAGCGCTGCGCGCGGTGGTGGGCGGCATCAAATGGCTGCTGGGCGGCTTGGGCGGTGCGCTGGGCGACTTCTACGGCGGGCTGTCCAAGGCAATGGGCATGAGCCCGTCCATCTTCAATTTTGTCTTGCTGGTGCTGGGCCTGATGTTCCTGTGGGCCGCCATCAAGGCCTTGCTGCGCCGCTCTATCCTTGGGTTTCTGTTCTGGGCGGTGCTGGCGGTGCTGGTGCTGGGTGGCCTGGTCAATTAGCGCCGGGCTTGCCGCGCCAGTTCCCCCAGGCGCTTGACCAGCGCGGGAAAGCGGTCGGCGCTGGTGTTGCCATAGCCGATCACCAGCCCGTTGTCTTCGGCGCGCGGCGCCATGGCGAAAGTCGATAGCGCGCTGGGGTTCATGCCCACCTGCCGCGCCAGCGCCACAATGGCCTGATCCGGGCAATCCGGTGGCAGGCGCACCGTCAGGTGCAGGCCGCTGTGTCCGCCCAGGACCTCGTGATCCCCCTTGAAATGCGTGGCCAGCGCATCGCGCAAGGCCGACTGCCGTTCGCGGTACAGGCGCCGCATGCGGCCCAAGTGACGCGAGAATTGGCCGTTGTCGATGAAGGCGGCCAGCGTCAGCTGTTCCAGCCGGTGGCCGCCGCGCAGCATCTCGATAATGGACGGCAAGGCGGTCTGGGCCAGGGCCTCGGGCAGCACCAAAAAGCCCAGGCGCAACGCCGGAAAAAGCGTCTTGCTGAACGTGCCCACGTACAGCACGGGCGCGTTGGGCAACAGCCCCTGCATGGCCGCGATGGGGTCGCCCTGATGCCGGAACTCACTGTCGTAGTCGTCTTCGATGATCCAGGCGCCCGCGCGCCCGGCCCGTTCCAGCAAGTCCAGCCGCCGCGCCACCGACAGCACGGCGCCCGTGGGGTATTGATGCGTGGGCGTGGTCTGGATCAGGCGCGGCGGATGCGTGCGCCAGGCGTCGTCGGGTATGACGATGCCGTCCGCGTCCACGCGCATGGCCACCACGTTCAGGTCGCCACCATGAAAGGCCGACTTGGCGCCGCGATAGCCGGGCTCTTCGAGCCAGGCGGTGTCGCCGGGATTGGTCAGCAGTTGCACGCATAGGGCCAGCGCGCCCTGCGCGCCTTCGGTGATGATGATGCGCGAGGCGTCGCAATGCACGCCGCGCGACACCCGCAGATATTGCGCGATGGCTTCGCGCAGCGCCGGCTCACCCGTCGGATGGCCGTAGCCCAGCGTGGTGGCGGGGGCGGCTTGCAGCGCACGGTCTTGCGCGCGGCGCCAGGCGTTCATGGGGAACTGCGTCAGGGCCGGCGTGCCGGGGGTCATGGGCAAAGAACTGTCGGTCGCGCCACGGGTGGCAACGATGCGCGACAAGCGCGTGGCGGTGGCGGTGGGGGCCGTCGTTGCATCGGCGGTCGCGGTTGCCGCTGCGGTTGCGCTGGCCGTGGCGCGGGCCGCCAATGCCCACGGGGCGGCTGACAGCGGCGCCACCCGGGTGCCCTGGCGGTCCGCGATGACATAGCCTTCGGCGGTCAACTGCTCGTAGGCGATCAGCACCGTATTGCGCGAGATTTCAAGCTCTTCGGACAGCGCGCGTGACGACGGCAGCTTGCCGCCGGCCGGCAATTGGCCGGCCAGGATGGCCTGCTTCAGGCGTTGAATAAGCTGGCGTTGGCGCGGCGGCGCGCCGGGGCCGCGCGCAAGCGGACTGGACAGCAGGGCGGTGTGGGCGGGTAGGCTTCGGCTGGGCGTTTGCATGGCGCGATGATCGCGGGCCGCTTGAGGCGTGGCCCTATTAAATTCGGGATCCGTGGTGCTTTTTATGATGCCACGATTCCGATATTGTGAGGCCCTGCGTGTTGCGTCCGCCACGGCCGGCGGCGCGCGCTTAACCGGATGAGGCCCCGCCCAATGCAAGCCCGCGTCAATGCATTCCAACAACCCATCGGCCCCGACGTACCCGGCTGGACGGCACGCCCGCGCCCGCCGCTGACGCCGGCCATCGGCCGTTATTGCCGCCTGGAACCCTTGTCCGCCGAGCGCCATGCCGCGGATCTGTACCAGGCCTTCAGCCAGGCGCCGGACGATAGCGACTGGACCTACATGGGCGTTGGCCCGTTTGCCGACGCGGACGCCTACCGCGCCTTCGCCGAAGCCGCGCAGGCGGGCAACGACCCGCTGCATCACGCCATCATCGACCTGGAAACGGGCCGGGCCATCGGCACGCTGGCCTTGATGCGTATCGACCCGGCCAATGGCGTCATCGAAGTCGGCTTCGTGTCGTTCTCGCGCAGGCTCAAGCGCACCCGGATCGCCACCGAAGCGCAATTCCTGCTGATGCGCCGCGCGTTCGACGAGCTGGGCTACCGCCGTTATGAATGGAAGTGCGACAGCCTGAATGCGCCGTCGCGCCAGGCCGCCGCGCGGCTGGGCTTTCAGTTTGAAGGCATCTTCCGCCAGGCCACGGTCTACAAGGGCCGCAGCCGCGACACCGCCTGGTTCTCGATCATCGACAGCGAATGGCCCGCGCTGCGCGCCGCCTACGAGCGCTGGCTGGACCCCGCCAACTTCGACGCCGAAGGCAATCAACGCCAAAGCCTGTCTGAACTGACCGCCCGGGAAAAAGCCGCGTGCGCCTGATTCCGGTGGCGTTGGCCCTGTTCTGGGGGTTGAACTGGCCGGCGGTGAAAATCATCCTCGCCATCTTCCCGCCGTTTACGCTGCGCGTGCTGGGGCTGGGCAGCGGCGCGGTCCTGCTGTTGCTGCTGGCGCGCGCCAAGCGGCTGCCCCTGTTGCCGCCGCGCGATGCGTGGCCGGGCATCGTCGTGGGCGGCGTGCTGGCCGTGGCGGTCTTTAACCTGGCGGTGGCGTGGGCGCAGCTCAGCACCAGCACGTCGCGCGCGGCGGTGCTGACCTTCACGATGCCCATGATGTCGGCGCTGCTGGCCTGGCTGGTGCTGGGCGAACGGCTGGACCGACGGCGCGCGCTGGCGCTGATGCTGGGCGCCATCGGGGTGGCCATCCTGGCCTGGCCGGTGTTGCGCGCGGTGTTCGGGCAGCACGACCTGGCCGCCACCCGTGGCCTGGTGTTTCCGCTGATGGCCGCGTTTGGGTGGGCGGCGGGCACGGTGTATCTGAAGCGCTGGCCGGTGGATGGCCACCGTATCGTCGTCACCGCATGGCAGTTGGCCGTGGGCGCCGCCTGTGCGCTGACGGGCGTGTTGATCGCTGGCGAGTCATTTCCTACCCATGGCTGGAACGGCCGCATCGTGGCGGCGCTGTCGTTTCACATCATCCTGGGCACGGCGGTGGCCTACTGGCTGTGGTTCGTGCTGAGCGAACGCGTCAGCGCCACGGTGGCGGCGTTGACCACGTTGATGGTGCCGGTGGTGGGCGTGCTGGGCGCGATGGCCCTGGTGGGCGACCGGCCCGCCGCCGCCGATTGGTGGGGCTTTGCCTTTGTGCTGGCAGGCGCCGCGCTGATCGTGCTGAACCTGGGCCGGAGCCGGGGGTAGGCAGGGCCAGGGCGCCGAGAGAGCACAGCATGGGGTGCCGAGATAGGGCGCCGAGATAGGGGCAGCAGGATAGGGCAGCAGGATAGGGCAGCAGGATAAAGCAGCCCTTGCCCGGATTGCCAGCTCAGTCCTGCCGCCTGCGCAGCCACTGCCTGACGACTTCGCCGCCGCTGACCAGGGTGATGCCCGACAGCACCAGCACCGCGCCGATGGCGAAGCCCGCGTCCAGCGGTTCATCCAGGATCAGCACGCCGAAGCTCACCCCGAACAGCGGCGTCATGAACGACAGGATCGACAGGCGCGACGCCAGGTAGCGGCGCAACAGCCAGAACCACGCCAGGTAACTGGACAAGGCCACGACCACCGCCTGGAACGCCACGCTGGTCAAGGCCGCCGTCGTGGGGCGGATGGTGTGCTGGCCGGTGACCACGGCATAGGCCAAGAGGCCCACCGCCGCCACCGCCATCTGATACAGCAAGGTCTTGGACGGGGCCGCCTCGGACAACGACGTTGCGCGGATGGCGACCGTGGTGGCGCCCCACAGCAAGCCCGCCGCCAATCCCATGGCGTCGCCCAGCAGCATGTTGGCGGCGCCGGCGGCTTCGCGCGGTGCGCCGCCCTTAAACAGGAACGCCACCGCAATACCGCCGAAAGCAATCGCGACCCCCAGCCATTGCAGCGGCTGCATGCGTTCTTCGGGCAGCAGCCAATGCAGCCCCAGCGCGGCAAATATGGGCGCGGTGTACAGAAACACCGACATGTGCGAGGCCGTGGTGTACAGCAGCCCCTGCGCCACAAACAGGAATTCCGCGCCGAACAGCAAGCCGACAAGCAGGCCTGGCAGCGCCGTGCCGTCGCGCACGGCGCCCAGGCCTTCGGCGCGCCACACCACCACCGCCAGCACCAGCGCGGCAAAGCTGGATCGCAGCGCAATCTGCATGATGGGCGCGATGTCGGCGGCCACCAGCTTGATGGCAATTTGCTGAAAGCCCCAGCACACACACAGGGCCAGCATGCCAGTGGTGGCCAGCGTGTCCAGCGGCAAGCGCAGCGGTTTGGACGCGGGCGCCGTCACGGCAGTTCGGCGGGGTAGCTGTCCAGCGCCAGGCCGATCTGTTGGCGCAAGTCCCATTCGGCCAGCGTCGATTGCACCGGCCCGAAAAAGGCGCCGTCGCGTGTCACAAACATGGCGGGCAGGTGAAAGACTTCGTAGCGCTCAACCAGGCCACGGTTGTCCCCGGCGTCCACCCAACAGACCCGTTCCACCGGCAGTTCCAGCGCGGGCAGCTGTTCGCGCGCAATGCGGCAGGTGCCGCAGGTGCGGCTATGGAAGACCAGCAGCGACAAGCCGGGCACGTCCAGCAGGAAGCGGTCGGCGGTGCTGTCGTTCAGTTCTATCTGTTCCATGGGGATTCATCCGGGGCAAGGCAGCCATTATGGCAGCGCGCCGCCCCGTGGCCGGCGATAACCGTGGGGGCGGAATGGGTGTGGCGCGTCAGGCGCCGCGCAGCACGCGGTCCAGTTGCAGCACGGACTGATACAGCACGCGCGTGCCGTCCAGCAGCTGCGACGGTTCGATCCATTCTTCCGGGCAGTGGCTGCGGCCGTTCAGGCAGGGGATGAAGATCATGCCGATGGGGCCGGTGGGCGCCATGTAGACGGCGTCGTGGCCGGCACCGCTGGGCAGGCTCATGGACGCGTAACCCAGCTGGTCCGCCGCCGCTTTCACGGCGTCCATCACCAGGGTTGAGCAGTCGGTGGGCTGGGCGCGGCTTAGTTGGGTGAAGCCGGCCGTCAGGCGCCACGCCTTCAGGTCGTCGGCGACGCCGGCCATCAATGTTTCGGGGAAGCTGTCCAGCACGGCGTTGCTGTCGCTGCGCATTTCCAGCGTCATCTCGACGCGGCCTGGCACGGCGTTGGCGGCGTTGGGCGTCATCGACAGCCGGCCCACGGTGGCCACCACGTAATGCGGGTTGCCGCTGGCGGCGCTGGCCTGGCGGCTGGCCGCGTCGATGATGCGTGCCGCGCCCACCAGGGCGTCGCGGCGGATGTCCATGGGCGTGGTGCCGGCGTGGTCGGGTTGGCCTTGCACCACGATCTGCACGCGGCGGATGCCAACGATGTTGGTGACCACGCCGATCGGCAGGCCACGGCTTTCCAGTACGGGGCCCTGTTCGATGTGCAGTTCGACGAAGGCCGCGGTGCCGCCCGCGCCACGCAGCGGTGCGCTCAACGCGGCGGGGTCGCCGCCGATGCGGGCGATGCCCTGGGCCAGCGATTCGCCGGCGGGGTTGCAGGCGGCCAGCATGTCCGCCGACAGCTGGCCGCTAAGGGCACGGCTGCCCACGCATGAGATGCCGTAGTCGCTGGGCTCTTCGGACAGGAAGTCGATGACTTCAAAGGGGTGGTCAAGTTCGATGCCGTGCTCGTTCAGCGTATGCGCGACTTCGATGCCGGCCAGCACGCCGATGATGCCGTCGAACCGTCCGCCTTCCATCACGGTGTCGCAGTGCGAGCCGGTGGCGATGGGCTTGCGCGACGGGTCGCGGCCGGCGCGCGTGCCGACCAGGTTGCCGCCCGCATCCATGCGAGTCGCCAGGCCGGCCGCTTCGAACTGGCCACGCAGCCAGGCGCGGGCGTCGTCGAACAATGGCGAAAAGGCGCGTCGCGTCCAGGGGACATCGGGCAAGGTAAACCGGGACAAGGCTTCAACGCGGGACCACAGGCGGTCGGCATTGAGGGGCGGGAAAGCGGGGGAAGGGGAAGTCGGATGCGGCATGAAAATTCCTGAAGATGCGCCAGGGATTATGTCATGGCGTGTTGGGCCTCCCGAGTCTGCCACCCTGTCATGGTGTCAGGAGCGCTGCCGCCAGGACGGCTCGCGCTTTTCCAGGAAGGCCGCCACGCCTTCGCGCGCTTCGTCGGTGGCGCGGCACGCGGCGATGCGCTCGACCGTGTCGGCGATCAATTCGGCGTCGATGGCCCGACCCGCAAAATCGCGCACCAGCCGCTTGCTGGCCTTGACGGCGTCCGGCCCGTTGGCGCACAGCGCGCGGCAGAGGGCGTCGGCCGCGTCGGGCAGGGCGTCGGCCGGCACAACATCGTGCACCAGCCCCAGCCGCAGCGCGGTGGCGGCGTCGAAGCGTTCGGCTGTCAGGAAATACCGGTTGGCGGCGCGCTCGCCCATGGCGCGGATCACGTACGGGCTGATGGTGGCAGGCAGCAGCCCCAAGCGCGTTTCAGACAGGCAGAAATGCGCGCCGTCCGCCGCGATAGCGATGTCGCACGCCGACAGCAGCCCCATCCCGCCCGCGTAGGCGTCGCCGTTCACGCAGGCCACCACGGGTTTCGGGCACGTCCAGATCGTGTGCAGCATGTCGGCCAGTCGGGTCGCATCCTGGCGGTTGTCCGCATCGGTATGCGTGGCCATTTTGCGCATCCAGTTCAGATCGCCGCCCGCGCAGAACGCCTTGCCCGCACCCGTCAGCAATAACACTCGCACGTCGGGGTCGCGCGCGGCGTCACGCACGGCGTCGGTCAGCGCGGCGATCAGCGTTTCGTCGAAGGCGTTGCGCATGTCCGGCCGGTTCAGGGTCAGGCGAACGATGGCGCCATCGCGCGAGACATTCAGCGGGGCTGTCGAAGTCATGCGGGTCTCCTGGTTTATTGATTTGTGCTCAAGAAGTGGGGGGGCAGCAACCGAAAGATTCTAGGACGGAATCGGGATTGCAGGGATGGGTTCGATATAAATATTGAGTTATCCTCAAAAAAATAACGGAGCGAGGCATGAACCCAGAATCGAATGTGCAGGCCAACCCCGCCTTGGGCACCGCCTCGGGCTTTACAGCAGACCCGACAGCGGGCGGCCAAGCCGCCATGTCGCGCTATGCGTCGGTGTTCAGACCGGGGCTTTTCGATGGCAAGACTGTTGTCGTGACAGGCGGCGGCAGCGGTCTGGGCCGTTGCACGGCGCACGAGCTGGCATCGCTGGGCGCGAACCTGGCGCTGGTGGGCCGCAAGCTGGAAAAGCTGGAAGCGGTGGGCGCGGAAATCGCCCGCGTCTACCCCGAAGCCGCCGGCCGCGTCAGCCTGCACGCCTGCGACATTCGTGATGAAGCCGGCGTGCGCGGCGCGGTGGCGGACGTGCTGGCCCGGCACGGCGCCATCGACGGCTTGTTCAATTGCGCGGGCGGGCAGTTCCCCGCGCCGCTGGACCGCATCAGCCTGAACGGCTGGAACGCGGTCGTGCAGAACAATTTGCACGGCACCTTCCTGATGGCGCGCGAGGTCTACACCCAGCACATGCGCCGGCACGGCGGGGCCATCGTCAACATGCTGGCCGATATCTGGGGCGGCATGCCCGGCATGGGGCATTCGGGCGCGGCCCGCGCCGGGGTCTGGAACCTGACCGAAACCGCCGCGTGCGAATGGGCGCATGCCGGCGTGCGCGTCAATGCGGTGGCGCCGGGCTGGATTGCCTCCAGCGGCATGGACAGCTACGACGACCACTACCGCGCGGTGCTGCGCGACCTGAAAACCAAGGTGCCGTTGCAACGCTTTGGCACCGAGGCCGAACTGGCCGCGGCCGTGGTGTTCCTGTTGTCGCCGGCGGCCGCCTTCATCAATGGCACGGTCATCCGCGTGGATGGCGGCGTGCCGAACGCACGCCATTCCTGGACCTTGCAGCCGGCCGAACGGGGCGAGGTCTACAACGGCTTTCCTCAGTACGTGCCGCCGTCCTTGTTTGCCGATGCGGGGGAGGGGGGCGGTGCGGAAGATGCAGCCGAAGCGGCGGGCGCGACCGATGCCGCGCGCGCAGCCGAAGCGAAACCCTCGGCCGATTCTTCCGACGCGTGAAGCCGGTGCAGGGCGTCGCGCACCTCGCCCCGGAACTGCGCCAGCGCCAGCGCGTCGCGGTGTGGCGGTTGCAGGGCTTGCCACAAGAACCCGACCAGCTGGTCGGCGGTGGTGGCCACGTCTACCCGCGCGCCGCGCAACATTGCGTCCCACAGCACGTGCTCCATCGGGCCGTAAACCGTGGACCGCAGCAACCGCAGGGGCATGTCTTGCCGGATGTCGCCATCGGCCTGCCCCTGCGCCAGGATGCGCATCAGCGGGGCGGTATAGCGCCGTTGCAGGGCCGCGTAGACCTCGCCGAAATCGTCGTTGCGCGCGCGCCCTTCGGACAGGATGAAGGCGCACAGCCCCGGCCCCTCGGCCAGCAGATGCCGCAAATGGGTATGCACAAGGTAATGCAGCTGCGCCCGCGCCCCGTGCACGTGCGGCAGGTTGTCTTCCACCTTGGCGATGATTTCGTCATACCAGTCGCCGATCACCCGCACGCACAATTCCCGCTTGCCGCCGAAGTACGTGAAGATCGTGGCTTCGGACACGCCCAGGCGCTGGGCGATCTCGGTGGTGGTGGCGGCCTGGAAGCCGGCCTCGGAAAACACCTGCCGGGCCATGTGCAGGATGTCCCGTATGCGCTGTTCGGACTTGGCGCTGGCGGGCGGGCGGCGGATCGGAACGACGGGAGTTTTTTCCATGCGAACGGCAAAAGGGCGGTGGGGCGAGGCTTATTATTGAGCCAGGGTCAAGCAAGTTCAGCAAGCCCTGGGCGATTTCCATAACAACATCAGAGACAAAACCATGCTGTCCCGAAAGGCATCCTACAAGCAGCTTGTGTCCGAATTCCAATGGCAGGTGCCGGACACCTACAACATTGGCGTGGACGCCTGCGACAAATGGGCGGACGGCAGCGGCCGCCTGGCGCTGATCTTCGAAAAAAGCGACGGCGCGCAAACCCGCTACTCGTTCGACGATATCAAGGCGCAATCGAACCGCCTGGCGCACAGCCTGATCCGCCATGGCGTGCGGCGCGGCGACCGCGTGGCCGTGTACCTGCCCCAGGCGCCCGAAACGGCGGTAACCCACATCGCCGTCTACAAAATGGGCGCGGTGGCGGTGCCGCTGTTCACGCTGTTCGGCGTGGACGCCATCCAGTACCGGCTGGCCAATAGCGGCGCCGTGGCGCTGGTGACCGACACCGAGGGCTGCCGCAAGCTGCGCGAGATACGCGCCAGCCTGCCCGGCCTGAAGGTCATTTATTGCATCGATGGGGATGGCGACGGCGATGACGCTGGCGACAACGACGGCGCCGCCGTGCCGTTCCACCCCGCACTGGCCACGGAATCGGACGATTTTGAACCGGTCGCCACGCGCGCCGACGACCCCGCCGTGATCATCTACACGTCCGGCACCACCGGCAAGCCCAAGGGCGCGCTGCACGCGCATCGCGTCCTGCTGGGCCACTTGCCCGGCGTGGAAATGTCGCACGAATTCTTCCCCGAAAACGCCGCCCTGATGTGGACGCCGGCCGACTGGGCCTGGATCGGCGGGCTGCTGGACGTGCTGCTTCCGTCCTGGCATCACGGCGTGCCGGTCCTGGCCCGCCGCTTCGAGAAGTTCGACGGCAGCGCCGCGCTGGCGCTCATGGCGCGCCACGGCGTCACCCACACATTCCTGCCGCCCACCGCGCTGAAGATGATGCGCGGGTCCGCCTACCCGGATGGCGCCGGCCCGCTGGCGCTGCGCTCGGTGGCCAGCGGCGGGGAGTCGTTGGGCGCCGAGCTCATCGACTGGGGCCGCCGCGTGCTGGGCGTGACCATCAACGAGTTCTACGGCCAGACCGAATGCAACATGCTGGTGTCGTCGTGTTCGTCGCTGTTCGACCCGGAAATCGGTTCGATCGGCCGCGCCGCGCCCGGTCACCGGGCGGCTATTGTGGATGACCAGGGCGTTGAAGTGGCCGATGGACAGGAGGGCAACATCGGCGTATTGCGGCCGGACCCCGTCATGTTCCTGGGCTACTGGAATAACCCCGAGGCCACCGCCGAAAAGTTCGTGGGTGACTACCTGCTGACCGGCGACCTGGGCGTGCGCGATGCGCGCGGCTTTATCCGCTTTGTCGGCCGCAACGACGACGTCATCACCAGCGCGGGCTACCGCATCGGCCCCGCGCCCATCGAAGACTGCCTGATCGGCCACCCCGCCGTGCGCATGGCGGCGGTGGTGGGCGTGCCCGATGAGCAGCGCACCGAGATCGTCATGGCCTATGTCGTGTTGAATGACGGCGTCACCGGCGACGACGCCCTGGTGCGCGACTTGCAGGCGCATGTACGCACCCGCCTGGCCGCCCATGAATACCCGCGCGCCATCCGGTTTGTAACCAGTTTGCCAACCACGGCTACCGGCAAGATCATCCGCCGGGAGTTGCGCGACGGTAACTACCGTTGAGCTCGTCTCAACCCGTGACAATCTCGTCCATGAGGATGGGTTGACGGGTTGCCCCGCGCTGCAAGTATGATGGCGCAAATTACATACGGCCCCACGCAATTGGGGCCGTATCACCATTCGTCTAAGCATGGAGATAGCCCCAATGAATAAGCCATTGGATGGGGGGTTGGCTGCGTTGAACGTGCCCGCCTACGTCAAGCATCGCGGCCTGATCGACTGGGTAGCCAGTTTTGTAGCACTGGCCAAGCCCGACCGCGTGGTCTGGTGCGACGGTTCGCAGGAAGAATACGACCGCCTGTGTGAACAGATGGTCCAGGCCGGCACGATGCGCCGGCTCAACCCCGCCAAGCGGCCCAATTCCTTCCTGGCGTGCTCGGACCCGTCCGACGTGGCGCGCGTGGAAGACCGCACCTTCATCTGTTCCGACCGCGCCGAAGACGCCGGCCCCACCAACAACTGGGCCGATCCGGCTGAAATGCGCGACACGTTGAACGGCCTGTTCGACGGCGCCATGCGCGGCCGCACGCTGTACGTCGTGCCGTTCTCGATGGGCCCGTTGGGCTCGGACATCGCCCACATCGGCGTCGAACTGTCCGACAGCCCGTATGTGGTCGTGAACATGCGCATCATGACCCGCATGGGCAAGGCCGTGTACGACGTGCTGGGCACCGACGGCGACTTCGTGCCGTGCGTGCATTCCGTGGGCAAGCCGCTTGCCGCCGGCGAAGCCGACGTGCCGTGGCCGTGCAACCCCACCAAGTACATCGTGCATTTCCCCAAGAGCCGCGAAATCTGGAGCTTCGGCTCGGGCTATGGCGGCAACGCGCTGCTGGGCAAGAAGTGCTTCGCGTTGCGCATCGCGTCCACCATGGGCCGCGACCAGGGCTGGCTGGCCGAACACATGCTGATCCTGGGCGTTACCTCGCCCAAGGGCCGCAAGTATCACGTGGCCGCGGCATTCCCGTCGGCCTGCGGCAAGACCAACTTCGCCATGCTGATCCCGCCGCAGGGCATGGACGGCTGGAAGGTCACCACCATCGGCGACGACATCGCCTGGATCAAGCCCGGCCCCGACGGCCGCCTGCACGCCATCAACCCGGAAGCCGGCTATTTCGGCGTAGCCCCGGGCACCAGCGAACAGACCAACTTCAACGCGATGGCCACGCTCAAGGCCAACGTCATCTTCACCAACGTGGCGCTGACCGATGATGGCGACGTCTGGTGGGAAGGCATGACCGACACGCCGCCCGCGCACCTGATCGACTGGCAAGGCCAGGACTGGACGCCCGCCATCGCCCGCGAGACCGGCCGCAAGGCCGCGCACCCGAACGCGCGCTTTACCGCGCCGGCCGCGCAATGCCCGTCCATCGACCCCGAATGGCAAAACCCGAAGGGCGTGGTCATCGACGCGTTCATCTTCGGCGGCCGCCGCTCGACCACCGTGCCGCTGGTGACCGAGGCCCGCAGCTGGGTGGAAGGCGTGTACATGGCCGCGACCATGGGCTCGGAAACCACCGCCGCCGCCGTCGGGCAGCAGGGCGTGGTGCGCCGCGACCCCTTCGCCATGCTGCCGTTCTGCGGCTACAACATGAGCGACTACTTCAACCACTGGCTCAAGCTGGGCAAGCAACTGGAAGCCACCGGCGCCACCTTGCCGCGCATTTACTGCGTCAACTGGTTCCGCAAGGGTCCCGACGGCAAGTTCGTCTGGCCGGGCTTTGGCGAAAACATGCGCGTGCTGCGCTGGATGCTGGGCCGTATCGACGGCGAATCCAAGGGCGTGGACCAGGTGTTCGGCGTATCGCCGAGCTACCAGGACATCGACTGGACCGGCCTGGAGTTCACGCCCGACAAGTTCGAGCAGGTCATGTCGGTGGACGCCGACGCCTGGCGCGACGAACTGGCGCTGCACCACGAACTGTTCGGCCAATTGTCCCAAGGCTTGCCGGAAGACCTGCCCGCCACCAAGACCAAGATCGAAGGCCGTCTGGCCGCCTGAGTCTGACTTGGTCCTAGAAGCCCGCGTGCCCGGTAGGCGCGCGGGCTTTTCTATTTCATGATGGATGCTTCGTTGGGAATCTAAGGAGTAGTCGTCGTGACGAAGTGGAATCTGGGCGAATCCGGCAGTCGGGCAGGCCGCGCAATGCCCGCCGATGCAGCACCGGCGCGTGCGCTGCACATGGCCATCGTGGCGGATATGGAATCCTTCCTGATGCAGCTCGATGTCGGCCTCGCGTTCGTGGCCAGGCAAAAGCGCCTGCGCATCGACAACGACGACCACACCCTGGACTTGCTGTTCTTTCACCGCAAGCTTCGCCGGCTGGTGGCCCTTGTCATGACGCTGGACGAGTCCTGCGTCATCAGCGAGAGGCAGATGGAATCTTGCCTGCGCTGGCTGGACAAATCCGACCGCCGGGCCGAAGAAGCGACGCCGCTGGGCATGATCCTGTGCGCCGGCACGCAAACCGAATACATCCAGCTGCTTGCGCTGACGCCGTCCGGCGTGGAAGCGGCGCAATATCCCACCGACCTGCCGCCCCGCGCGGTGCTGGCGCAGCGCTTGCAGCAGGCGGCGCGGCGCGCCCGGGCGCGACTTGAGCAACGCGCGTCGCAATCGAGCACAATGCCGTCATGAAACTCGATCCGGAAGACCTGGCCAAGATTACCGCGCTGACCTTGGCGAACTACGAAGAGAACGCCGAGGCGTTCGCGGCCAACACGCGTGGACACGATGTCACGCAGAACATTGCCGCGCTGCTGCGCCACATCCGTGTCGAGCCGCCGTACGACATCCTGGATCTGGGCTGCGGCCCTGGCCGCGACCTGATGGCGTTCGCCGCGCTGGGCCATCGGCCGGTGGGGCTGGATGGCACGCAAAGCTTCGTCAAGATGGCGCGCGCCGCGTCCGGCTGCGAGGTCTGGCACCAGGACTTCCTGCAACTGTCGCTGCCCGCCGAACGTTTTGACGGCATCTTCGCCAACGCCGTGTTGTTCCACGTGCCCGGCCAGGAATTGCCGCGCGTGCTGCGCGAGCTATGGTCCGCGCTGCGGCCCGGCGGCGTGCTGTTCTGCTCAAACCCTCGTGGCGGCAACCAGGAAGGCTGGAACCGTGGGCGCTACGGCGCGTACCACGACCTGGAAGGCTGGCGCGCGCTGATGGAGGCTGCCGGCTTCGAAGAACTTGAACACTATTACCGCCCCGACGGCCTGCCGCGCGACCAGCAGCCCTGGCTGGCGACGGTGTGGCGGCGTCCGGGGTAGGGCGCGGGGTTCAACTGCCAGGCTTCCTGGCGCCGGTCGCCCGAAGCTGGTCGCCCGAAGTCGATCTCCCGCCGCCGGTCGCCCGCCGCCGGTCGCCCAAAGCCGGTTCCACGGCCTTGCGCGGTTACTGGACGGGGCGGTTCAACGGATGCGCGATGCCTCCGTCGCCATAGCTTGTGATGACTTCGGCAATGACCACCTGATAACCGCGTAGCCACTTGGCCTGCTGCCGTTTGGCCTTGAGGTGGTCCTTGTGGTCGATCAGCTGCTGCAGGGCTTCGCGGTTGCTCCAGTAATACACGTTGGATACCAGGCCCGTCGCCGGATTTTCCCAGGCTTCCTCGCCCAGATAGCCGGGAATGGACCGCGCGATGGCCGCGATGGCGTTGTCCATTTCGTGGAAGGCGCTGTCGTACTCGCCGGGCATGAATGTGAAGGTTGCGGTGTACATAAAGGAAAAAGGCAGGGGAAAAAACCAAGCAGAAGCCAAGCGGAAATCAAGCGCAAAGCCGCGCGAACACGGATAAGAAAAAACGAGACTATGACGCACCTCTGGCACAATGAAAACGTCCAGTCCGATTGATTTTTTTCAAGCCAGTTAAGCCGCTCATGCCTACGTCCCCGGCCAAGCCCCCAGCCGACACCAGCCGCCGCATCTATGAACGCATCAGGGCGCAGATCCTTGATGGCACCTTGCGCGCGGGCATGCCCTTGCCTTCGACGCGGGCGATGGCGCTGGACCTGGCGGTGTCCCGCACCACGATCACGACGGTCTACGAACAGCTGGCCGCCGAAGGCTACGTTGAGACCAGCCTGGGCCGCCGCGCGCGCGTGGCGGCCGGCGCCGCCCACGCCGATGTGAATCCACGGCCGGCCATGGCAGCGCCGGATGCGGTGCTGCGCTTGTCGGCGTACGGCAAGAAAGTGCGCGGCTTTCTCGACAAAGATGGGCCGCAGGTTTTTGGCGCCGATCCGCGCGTTATTGATTTTCTATATGGCGCCTTGGCCTTTGACGACTTCCCGGTGCTGGCGTGGCGCAAAGCCTATAACCGAGCCTTGGTACAACGCCAGCCTAGTCTTTATTACCAGGCTCCCCAGGGTGAACTTGCGCTGCGTGTGGCGCTGCAAGGCTATTTGCGCCGGGCACGGGGGCTGGCCTGTCACGCCGACCAGATCCTTATCGTGCATGGCTCGCAACAGGCAATCGATCTATGCGCGCGCGTACTGGTGGACGCTGACGATACGGTGCTGGTCGAAGACCCTTGCTACGTGATGGCCCGCCGCCTGTTCGAGGCCGTGGGGGCGGATGTGCGCGAAGTGCCTGTGGACGAACAAGGGCTGCTGTCCGAGGCCCTGCCCGAAGAACGCACGCGCCTGGTCTACGTGACGCCGTCGCACCAGTTTCCCTTGGGCGGCGTGATGCCCATCGCCCGCCGCAGGGCGCTGCTGGCGTGGGCGGCCAGGCAGCGGGCATGGATCGTCGAAGACGACTACGACGGTGAATTCCGCTATGGAATGCGTCCCGTCGATACGCTGCAATCCATCGACGATTCAGGCGCCGTCATCTATGTCGGCACGTTTTCCAAAGCCCTGTCCCCGCAGATGCGAATGGGCTATCTGGTGCTGCCACCCAGCCTGGTCAGCGTGTTTCGAGAGGCCAAGCGGCTGATGGACCGGCACGCACCCCGGCTGGAACAGGCGGCGCTGGCTTCGTTAATTGAAGACGGGTCGTATGAACGCCACGTGCGACGTTGCCGGCGGCAAAACGAAGCGCGCCGCGTCGCCCTGCTGCGCGCCCTGGAACGCCACCTGCCCGACGCCGTCCAGGTGGCGGGTTCGGCCTCCGGCTTGCACGTGGTGGTGTGGGTGCCCGGGGTGGCAGAGGCTGACGAGCCTGAGCTGGTCAGCCTGGCCCGGCAGCACGGCGTGGGCGTTCGACCCATCTCACCCCTGTATTTCAAGGGCGAGGCGCACCGCTCGCATTGCTGCGCCGGCCTTGTTCTGGGCTACGCCAGTCTGGCGCCCGCGGCCATTGACGAGGGCGTGCTGCGGCTGGCTCGCGCCATCCAGACATTACGCGCGGGCAGCACCGCTGCCGGCATCAGCATCGACTCCTCGGAAACGCGCCGTGCCTAAATTGAACCTTCCGCCTGTCGATGCCGACGTTGACAAGGGCACCGGCGATTCCGATCGCCGGCTGCGGTATTTTCTGACGATTGCCGCGTGCGGGTCCATGTCCCGCGCCGCCGACGAACTGGGCATTTCGCAACCCAGTCTTAGCCGGCAGATATCCGCCTTGGAAGCCTATTTGGGCCGCCCGGTTTTTGATCGCAACGGGCGGGGCATGGTGCTTAGCGACGTTGGGCGAACGTTGCACCGCGCGGTGGCACCCGCGTTTCAATTGATCGATGACACCGTTGCCAAGACGCGGGATTCCAGTTCGGCCGGTTCTTCGTCGCTGCGCATCGCGGCGGTGCACACGCTGACTTATTACTTCCTGGGCGATCTGGTGTCGGCGGTGGCTCACGAAGGGGGTGATGCCAATCTGCACTTGATGGCGCGCAGTTCGCCGGAAGTGGTCGACCTGGTGGCCTCGGGCAAGGCGGAATTGGGTTTCGTGTACGACTCGGCCGTCGCCAGCCCCGGCCTGGTGTCCGTCCCATTGTTTGAAGACCAGATGTGCCTGATCGCCCGGATCGACGATGACGCCTACGACGAGACGACCGATATCTGGTCGCGGCCGTTGCGGCTGGTGGCCTTTCCCGAGCACTACGCACTGCGAAAAATGCTGCACCATTCGCGGCTGAACTATGTGGTGTCGGCCGAGACCGACACGGTGGATTCTGCGCTGGAACTCGTGTCGGCGGGCATCGGCAACTGCCTGTTGCCGACCCGCATGCCCGACCGCCTGTTGCAGGACCACCGGCTGAAGAAAATTACCATCACCGGGGGACGGCTGGCGCGTAAGGTAGTGGCGATCCACCGCGACGGCTACGCACTGTTTCCGCTGGCGGCGCTGACGTTGCAGATCGCGCAGCGTCTTTGCAAGCGTATGACCGAATAACTGAATGACTGAATGACTGAATAGCTGATATAGCCTCAGACGCATCGACGTCGCTTTGCGCACTTCTCATACTCGGCCCACCGACTCCGTGTCGACTTCACAAGGGGTAAGAGATGAGCGACGAGCTCCGCAGCAAAGCGTATTTCGACGAGCGCGCCACGCAAGAGATGGCGCAACACCTCAAAGGCCAGGATCGGTCCTTGAATGAAACCCTGGCCTACGCCTGTCGCATCCTGGCGATGACGGGGCAAGAAGCGGGCTTGGCGGGGCAGATCAGCGCGCGATCGGACACGCCAAATGCCTATTGGACACTACGCTTCGGCCTGGGCTTTGACGAAGCCACGCCTGACGACTTTATCGAGGTCGACCAGGACCTGAATACGATTTCCGGCACCGGCATGGCCAACCCGGCCACCCGTTTTCACCTGTGGGTGTACCGCAATCGGCCCGACGTCCAATCGATCATCCACACGCATTCGCCTTGGGCGACCACGCTGGCCACCGCGCGCCAGCCTTTGGTTGTGGCGCAGATGGACATGGCGCCGCTGTTCGACGATTGCGCCTTTCTTGGCGAATGGCCGGGCGTGCCGATTGCAGACGAAGAGGGCGTGATCATTTCGGCGGCATTGGGCCAAAAGAAGTCTATTTTGTTGGCCCATCACGGCTATCTGACCGCCGGCGTTTCGGTCGAGGAAGCCACCTATCTGTCCGTTTACCTGGAACGCGCTGCGCGCTTGCAGGTGCGCGCCCAGGCGTTCGGCCCATTGACGCCGGTGGACGCGAGGCTGGCGAAGGAAGCGCACGACTACCTGCTCAAGCGCTCCATTGTCCAAGCCACTTTCAATTACTGGTCCCGTCAGACGGACCGGCTTGCCGGCCCGAAATAAGCCGCGCCTACCTCCGCAAGGAACACCAAATGAACGACAAGAACACCCAATCCAATCAGGGTGGCAAGGGGAAGTCGCGCCAGCACGTTACGGCGGGCATTGCCAGCTTCATGGGCACCACGATCGAGTGGTATGACTACTTTCTGTACGGCACCGCCGCGGCGCTGATTTTCAACAAGATTTTCTTTCCCGCTTTCGATCCCATCACCGGGACGCTGGCCGCCTTCGCCACCTATTCGGTGGGCTTTTTTGCCCGGCCACTGGGCGGCGTCATCTTCGGGCATTTCGGCGACCGGGTCGGTCGCAAGTCCATGCTGTTGATTACGCTGTTTTTGATGGGCATACCGACCATCCTCATCGGGCTGATCCCGTCTTACGACAGCATCGGCTATTGGGCGGCCGTGTTGCTGGTCTGCATGCGATTTTTGCAGGGCATTGCCGTGGGCGGCGAATGGGGTGGGGCCGTGTTGATGGCCGTGGAACATGCGCCCGAAGGCAAGAAAGGGTTCTTTGGCAGCTTGCCGCAAGTGGGTGTGGCGCCGGGACTGATCCTGTCGTCGCTGGCGATGGCGGCGGTAGCGCAGCTGCCCGAAGAAGACATGTTGTCCTGGGGATGGCGCGTGCCCTTCGTGGCCAGCGTCGTGCTGTTGTTGGTCGGCTGGTTCATCCGGGTCAAGGTGGCGGAATCGCCAGACTTTCAGAACATGGAAAACAAGGGAGAAAAAGTCGATGTGCCCGCCAAGGTCGTGCTGAAGAAGTATCCCCGTGAAGTGTTGGCCGTTATCGGCGGGCGCCTGGCCGAAGTGACCTGGTTCTATACGGTGGTGACCTTTGCCTTGGCGTATGCGACGGGAAGCCTGGGCGTGCCCCGTGCCGTGATGCTGGACGCGACCATCTGGGGCGCGGCAGCGGCGCTGTTCACCATGCCGTTGTTCGGCATTCTTGGCGACCGCGTCGGCTATCGCTCGGTGTTCATCCTGGGGTCACTGGCCATCATCTTCTATGCGCCCACCTTTTTCACGCTGTTGCAGACCGGCCAGCCTAGCAGCATCAATTGGGCGATGATCATTGCGGTGGGCTTGATCTATGGTTGCTTGTATGGGCCGCAGGGCAGCTTGTTTTCATCGCAGTTCCCGCCGGAAGTGCGCTACAGCGGAATATCGCTTGCCGTGCAGGTGTCGGGCGCCATCGGCGGCGGCCTGGCGCCGTTGATCGCTACGTCGCTGTTGGCTTACGCCGACGGCAATCCCAAGTACATCGTCTGGTACCTGAGCATTCTTGGCGTTATCGCAGCGGCCAGCGCGCTGTTCATGCACGGACCCGAACGGTTCAACGCCCGTCAACCCATCACGACGCGCTAAGCCATGGACAAGAACATCGACTATTACTTCTGGATCAACTCCGACTGGGCCTATCTAGGCGCGCAGCGGCTGGACGCGCTGGCCGCGCGGCATGGCGTCGGCATCAACTATCGGCTTGTCGATCTGCCCGACGTCTATCGACGTACCGGCGGCGTGCTACTCGGCCAGCGGTCGCCCGAGCGGCAGGCCTATCGCATTGCCGAACTGAAGCGCTGGTGCCGGCTGTTGGAGACGCCGGTCAACCCGCAGCCGGCGTTCATGTGTCCCAACGGGGACCTGGCGTCGCGACTGGTGATCGCGGCCCTGGAAGTGCCCCAGCCCATCACACCGCTGTACACGCGGATACTGCAAGCCGAGTGGTGTGACGACGAGGACATTTCCGACCCCACGGTGTTGCGCCGCATTCTGGCCGAGCAGGGATACGCGGCGCAGGCGATCTTTGACCGGGCGGCGCAGCCGGACATCGAAGCCCGTTATAGAAAGAACACCGACGACGCGGTCGCGGCGGGCGTGTTCGGGTCGCCCAGTTATGTCTATGACGGTGAGGTCTTCTGGGGGCAGGATCGCCTGGATATGCTGGACCGCGCGATCACGCTTGAACGCGCGGGCTGACCCCGACACCGGGGCGGTCGCCCGGCAGGCCGCCGGGGGCCGCCCGCGGCCCCGGCGCGTTGCTGGCGAAGGATCAAGCCAGCGCTTGTCTCAGATCGTCCAGCAGATCGTCGATGTCTTCCAGGCCAACCGACAGCCGAACCAGCCCAGGGCTCACGCCCGGGCTCAGGCGCAGACTCGGATTGATCTTCTTGCGCGCGTCGACCATGCCCGCCGTGTGATAGATCAGCGAATCCGTGTCGCCCAGGCTGATGCCGCGCGCAATGATGTTGAGCTTGTCAATCATCGGCGCCACGCCGTCAAAGCCGGCTTTCAGTTCGAACGACACCATGCCGCTGCCGGCCGACATCTGCCGGCGGGCGATATCGCGGTCGGCAAAGTCGGGCAGGAAGGGGTAGATAACGCGGGCCACGGCCGGGTGCGCGGACAGCATCTGGGCCACCGCCAAGGCGTTTTTGCTATGGCGCTCCATGCGGATATCCAGCGTCTTCAGCCCGCGCAGCACCAGAAAGCAGGACATCGGTGACGGCGTGGCGCCGGTCAGATACTTGGCCCCGGCCGCGCGTATGGCCTCAATGGTGTCGCGACGGCCGATCGCCACCCCGCCCAGAATATCGCCATGCCCGTTGAGGTACTTGGTCAAGGAATGGATAACCAAGTCGGCCCCGTGTTCGATGGGGCGTTGAAGCGCGGGCGATGCAAACGTTGAATCCACGATCACCATGGCGCCAACGCGCTTTGCCGCCTGAGCAATACGCTGGATGTCCAGCACTTCGCAAGACGGATTGATGGGCGTCTCGAAATAGACCAGCTTGGTGGCCGGCGTGATCGCTGCCTGGGTGCCGGCCGCTGTGCTCAGATCGGCGCGCACCACTTTTACGCCGAACTTGGGCAGCCCCTCATCCATCAAGGCGCCGGCGGTGTTGTAGATGGTGTGGTGCACGACGATTTCATCACCGGCCGCAAGCAAGGTCAGCAACGTGGAGGCAATGGCACCCATGCCCGAGGCCGTCACAATGGCGGCTTCGGCGCCCTCCAGCGCCGCCAGCCGATCTTCCAGCAGCTTTTGCGTGGGATTTTGTTGGCGACCGTATACGCAGCGGTCGCTGTCGCCCGAGAACACCGCCTGAAATTGCTCGGTGGATTCAAATGCGTAGGTCGATGTCAGGAAGATGGGGGGCGACACGGCGCCTTCAAAGGCCACAGGGTCGTAGCCGTGGTGGATCGCCTTGGTGGCAAAGCCCGGCGGGCGAGTGTCTTTGGCGTGGTCTTTCATCATTGCGTCCTGGGAGATGTCCTGTCGGTTCGGTGGTTTGGTTCGATTCGATTGGATTCGGGAGCCGCCAGGCCTACCGGATCGGCCAGCCATACATGATTCCGCCCTTGCTGTAGAGCGCGTTCATGCCACGCTCCAGTTTCAGGGCGCTTGTCATTCCCAGCGTACGCTCGTAGATCTCGCCGTAGTTGCCGACCCGTTTGACGATGTTGTAGGCCCATTTGTCCTCCAGTCCCAGGTTCTTGCCCATGCCGGGAACGACGCCAAGGATTCGTTGCACGTTGGGGTTTGCGCTTTTCAGCATGTCGTCCACATTGGCCTGCGTGATGCCGTATTCCTCTGCTTCCAGCAAGGCGTTCAACGTCCAGCGCACCGTGTTGAACCACTGCTCGTCGCCTTGGCGCACCATCGGCCCAAGCGGTTCCTTGGACAGCGATTCCGGAAAGATGATGTACTCGGCATCGCTGCCCAAGTTGCGGCGCGTGGCGGCAAGCATGGATTTGTCGGCAGTGATCGCATCACATCGGCCTGCCGAGAAGGCCCGCAGGATCTCATCGAACTTGTCCAGCACCACCGGTTTGAAGGTAATGGCATTGCCTCGGAACCAGTCGGCCAGGTTCAGCTCGGTTGTCGTGCCGGGCAGAACGCAGATCGTCGCGCCATCCAGCGCTTTCGCGCTCTTGATGCCGATCGCGGTCTTGGCCATCAGCCCCTGGCTGTCGTAGTAATTGACCCCGGCGCCAATTAGCCCCAACGACGTGTCTCGCGTCATGGTCTGCGTCGTGTTGCGGGTCAGCACATCAACCTCGCCCGACTGCAACGCGGTAAAGCGGGCTTGTGTGGTCAACGGAACGATCTTGGATTTTCCTGGGTCGGCAAACATTGCCGCTGCAATCGCGCGGCAGGTGTCCACATCGATGCCTTGCCACACGCCGCGGCTGTCGGTGTAGGCGAAGCCGGGCAGATCCGTCGTGACGCCACATTGGACAAAGCCGCGCTTCTTGATGTTCTCGAACGTGGCGCCGGCGTGGGCGGCTTGCGTGCAGAGCGCGGCAAGGCTCAAGGCGCTAAGGATCGGCAGGATTCTCACGGCAGGGCTCCCGGAGGGGTAGGCGAGACGTCTGATCGGCGCTTCGCAGGACGCTTGTAATGTGTCGTTTATGACTCAAAGTGTCCATGCGGGTATACGCTAGCGGTTCCTCCGCTGCCGAATCCGGGGCTATTCCCGGGCGCGGGAACAGCCGCTTTGCTCCTATGAAAAGCGATAGCGGCCGCGCGTCCCGGTAATTGTCGGGCGCATTCTGGTACGGAAGAATTCGCGCAAACTGGCCCAGTTCAAACGCCTACGCGTCAGGCGTTGACGTCCACTACGACGCGCCCCTGCACCTTGCCTGCCATCAGGTCGTGCGCGGTGGCGACGGCTTCGCGCAGGGGGATGTCGCGGCTGATGCGGTCGATGATGTCGGCGGGCAAGTCCGTGGCAAGCCGGCTCCATGCCTGGATGCGTTCGGCGCGCGGGCGCGTCACGCTATTGACCCCTAACAGGCTGACGCCGCGAAGAATGAACGGTGCGACCGACGCCGGAAAGTCCAGGCCTTGCGCCATGCCGCAGGCAGCCACGGCGCCGTCTGCCTTTACGCTGGCGCACAAGTTGGCCAGTGTGTGGCTGCCGACGGAATCGACCCCGGCGGCCCAACGCTCTTTTTGCAGCGGCTTGCCGGGCGCGGAAAGGGTCGACCGGTCGATGATGTCCGCCGCGCCCAAAGCGGTCAGGTAGTCGCGTTCATTGGGTCGGCCGGTAGCGGCCACGACGCGGTATCCCAGCTTGTGCAGGATGGCAATGGCGTAGCCGCCGACACCGCCATTGGCGCCGGTCACGAGGATGTCGCCGGCGTCCGGCCGGATGCCGGCCTTTTCCAGCGCGATGACGCACAGCATCGCCGTATAACCGGCGGTGCCGATGGCCATTGCCTGCAGGCTCGATATGCTGTCGGGCGCGGGTATCAGCCACTGCGCATCCACCCGCGCGAACTGGGCCAGGCCGCCCCAGTGCTGCTCTCCCACGCCCCAACCATTCAGGATGACGCGTTGTCCGGGTTTGAAATCCGCGTGGTCGCTGTGTTCAACCACCCCGGCCAAGTCGATGCCCGGCACCATCGGGAAGCTGCGTACGATCGGGCCCTGTCCCGTGATGGCCAGCGCGTCCTTGTAGTTCAAGGTGCTGTAGTCCACTTTGACCAGCACGTCCGCCTGCGGCAGGCGGCTTTGTTCCATCTGTTGAATCGACGCGCGGTAACCGCTGTCGTCTTTCTCGATCAAGATGCCATTAAACATGGAAGCTCCGTAAGAGGGGCCGGGCCGGTCGGCCGGCGTAAGCGGGATCAGCCTGGCAGACCCGCAAGAAAACCATCAAGAAAGATGTCCATGGGCGCGGCGCTGCGCATCATCTTGGCGCGCAGAACCGCGCCTTCCCAGCCAATCCAGAAGAACCGGGCAAGCGACTCGCAATCCGCTTGCGCGCCGAGGGCGCCTTGTTCTTGGGCGGCTATCAGGCAGGCCGCCACGCGCGCTTCCCACTCCTGAAGAATCCCGTTCATGGCCTGGCGGTACGGCTCCGGCAGCGCGCCCACTTCCTGGCCGAAGTTTCCAATCAGGCAGCCGCGAGCGTAGTCATGCCGCGCCATCCCTTGCTTGGCGTCGTCAACGAAATTACGCAGGCGTTGCAAGGGCGGGGTGGATGCGTCAAGCAGCCAGCGGTCAAGCTTCCTGCCGAAGTAGTCGTCGTAAGCCTGCATCACTTGAAGGCCGAAGTCTTCCTTGTTCTTGAAGTAGTGATAGAAGGAGCCTTTCGGGACGGTGGCGCGCTTGAGGATGGCGTCCAGTCCCGTGGAGGTGAATCCCCGTTCGGTCAACAACTGCATGCCGACCCGGATTAGCAGGTCGCGGGTTTCGACCAGCGCCAAGGACGCCTGGGCACGCGTTCTGCGGCCGGTTCGTGCAGGGGGTGTCGTGTTCATTGGCGCAGTATAGACCGATCGTTTCTTATTTCAAGTGCGCCGTTTGCCGCGCTATGACTCCTTGCTTGGGGTCCTGAAAATTCGAATAAACCCCTGTTTTATCGGGGAATATAGGAATTTTTTCGTTATCGTTACCACGGTCTGTGGCGGCCTTTGGACCAAATATTTTCGACGCCCCGGTAGTTTCCCTAATGACACAAAGTGTACATAAGTCGATGCTTTCCCCACGGTCGGTGCGTTGACGCCAAGGCCAACAAAAGGGGAAGTTCATGAAATTTGGATTGTCACGACTGTTGGCGGCGAGCTTTTGTGTGGTGGCGATGGGCTCCAGTTCCCATGTGTTGGCCGACGCGTATCCCGGCAAGCCCATTCGCCTGCTTGTCGGTTTTCCGCCCGGCGGGCCGACGGACATCATCGCGCGGTTGATCGGCAAGGGCCTGTCGGAACAACTGGGCCAGCCCGTCGTGGTCGAGAATCGCGGCGGGGCCGGTGGGGTGATCGCTGCACGGGCAGTGGCCGCGGCCGCGCCTGATGGCTACACCTTGCTGGTCAGCGTGGAATCGTCGCAGACGCGTGGGGTAGCGTTGAACAAGACGTTGCCGTACGACGCCGCCAAGGACTTCACTTACATCGGAAAAATAGCCAAACAGCGCAACCTCGTCGTCATCGATCCTAAGCTGCCGATACCCGATGTCAAGGGCTTGATCGCGTACGCCAGGAAACACCCCGGCGAGCTGAATTACAGCGGAACCTACGGCGCAACGTCGCACATTGGCGGCGCCTTGTTCGATATGGACAACGGCGTAAAGATGACCTTCGTGAGCTATCCCGGGGGCGCGCAGCCAATCACTGACCTGATTGCGGGCGTCGTGCAGGTGGGTTTCTTCACCGAAGCCACGATTGCCGCGCACGTGAAGTCGGGAAGGCTGAAGGCGTTGGCCATCGCGGCGCCCGAGCGGTCGCCGGATTTCCCGGACGTGCCCACGTTGGCCGAGGCGGGCGCCCGCCCCATGGAACTGTCGCCCTGGTTCGGCCTGACCGGCCCGGCCGGCATGGACGCGGGCGTGGTTCAGCGCTTGAGCCAGGCCGTGTCGACGCTGGTGCGCAGCCCGACCTTTCAGGCGCAACTGGCAACGATCGGCGCGGTGCCGATCCCGGGCTCAACACCGCAGGCATTCCAGAAAGACGTGAACCAGGAAATCGCGTACTGGAAGACCTTCGTGGTCGACGCCAACATTCCCGTCAACTGAGCACCCTGAACGAGCACGATGATGACTGCCTCTTCCTCGACCGGCGCCAGTCTGGCCGGAAAATTAGGGTTCTTTGCCCCATTGGACGCATTGCTCAATGACGCCGAACAACGTGCCATTCAACAAGCCCGGGCCTTTTGCCACCAGCACGTAGCCGCAGCCGCCCATGCCGCCTTTACATTGGGCGAGCCGTATCCGATCACGATCCTGCATGACTGGGCCGCACAACGCTTTCTGGCCTTGCAGGCGCCCGAATCGGCGGGGGGGCTCGGCGCGTCGTTTCTGTGCAAGGTCCGCTTGGCCCAAGAGGTCGCGCGACACAGCTTTGCCACGGCCTTTTCGCTGAACAACCTTCAGGGCTCCGTCACGCGGGTCGCGCGCGGGGGCAGCGCCAGGCAACAGCAGGCTTACCTTGCCGGGCTGGCAAGCGGGCAGTTGCTGGGCGCGCCGGCCTTGTCCGAACCCCAGGCGGGCAGCGATCTTTCCGCCTTGTCGATGCGCGCCGAGCCCTCTGGCCAGCGTTGGCTGCTGTCGGGCACCAAGCGTTGGGTGACCAATGGGCAGATCGTGAACCTGCCGCTGGTGATGGCCAAAGCAGTGCCGCCTGGGCAGGACGAGGGGCCGATCGCAAGCTTCCTCGTGGACCTTGGCGCGCCCGCGCCGACGTGGTCGCGCCGGGAAATCAGCACGGTGGGCGGAGCGTCGTTTCGGCTTGCGGAGATCGAACTGCGGGAACACCCCGTGCCCGACTGGGCCATGCTGGGCGCGCCTGGCGATGCGTTCAAGGCGTCGATGGCCACGATCAACGCCGCGCGCGTTCATGTGGCGGCGATGTGCACCGCAACGCTGTACTCGGCGCTGGCCGAAACCGTTGCCTATTGCGCCGACCGAACCACCTTCGGCCAGCCGCTGATCGGCCACCAGGGCTTGCGCTGGGAATTGGCCGAGGTCGCCACGCGTCTGGAAGCGGCCAACGCGCTAATGGTGCAGGCGGCCCGCCATCTCAACGACGGCAACGACGCCGTGACGGTGGCGGCCCAGGCCAAGAAGTTTGCCGTGGATACCGCCATCTGGGGAGTGGACCAGTGCCTGCGCTGCGTGGGCGCGATCGGCACCACGCCCGCGTTGCGCTTGTCGATGCATCAGGCGGAACTGCGCTTTGCCGCCTACACGGACGGCACTGGCCAGCTGTTGCTGGACCGGGTCGGAAAGAACCTGGCCAAAGATTATTGCGTGACGACGGAAGGGGAATAGACGTGAGAAACATCGTTGTGGACGGGGCCGGCGCGGCCCTATCTGGATTGCAGGACGGACACACCGTGATGGTGGGCGGCTTTGGCGGGGCGGGCCTGCCCCGGCGCCTGATCGAAGCCGTCTTGGCCGCTGGCGTGCGCGACCTGACGGTGATTTCAAACAATGCCGGCTCCGGCGCGGGCGACCTATCGGCGTGGTTCGAGGCGAAGATCGTTCGCAAGATCATCTGCTCTTACCCCAGAAGCGCCGCGGCGTTTGCTGAGCAGTATCGAGCAGGCACGGTTGAACTGGAGTTGGTGCCGCAAGGCACGCTGGTTGAGCGGATTCGCGCGGCCGGGGCCGGGCTGGGCGGATTCCTGAGCCCCGTCGGCGTGGGTACGCTGTTCGAGCATGGCAAGCAACAGCTGGAAGTCGGCGGCAAGACCTACTTGCTGGAGCTGCCGCTGAAAGCGGATTTTGCGCTGCTGCGAGGCCGCGCCGCCGACACCATGGGCAATGTGGTCTACAACAAGACGGGCCGCAATCACCAGGCGGTCATGGCCACCGCTGCCGACACCGTCGTGGTGGAGGTGGCTGAAATTTTGGCTCCCGGCAACCTGGACCCCGAAGCCATCATCACGCCCTGCATCTTTGTAGACAGGGTTTTTCTAGCGGAGCGCGCATGAACCCCTTGACCCGAGACAGCATGGCCAGAATGGTCGCGCACAGCCTGCCGCGCAATGCCTTTGTGAATCTGGGCATCGGCGCGCCGACCCTGATTGCCGATCATCTGCCCGACGAACGGGGTGTGATTCTGCATAGCGAGAACGGCATGCTCAACCTGGGCCCCAAACCGGCCCCGGGTGAGGAAGACTTCGACCTGATCAATGCGGGAAAAAGCCCCGTCACGATCAAGACCGGCGGAGCCTTCTTTGACTCCAGCATGGCATTCGCGATGATGCGGGGCGGGCACATCGACGTGGCGGTGCTGGGTGCCTTTCAGGTGTCCGCATCTGGCGACCTGGCCAATTGGAATATCGGGAATGTTGACGGCGCGCCGCCCGCGATCGGCGGCGCCGTTGACCTGGCCGTGGGCGCCAAGCAGATCTGGGTCATGATGGATCACGTGACCAAGGACAACGTGCCCCGCCTGGTAAGGCGCTGCACCTTGCCATTGACGGCGGTGGGCGTGGTCAAGCGCGTATTCACCAACTATTGCGTCATGGCCGTGGAGCCAGATGGCCTGCGCGTCGAGGCGGTACGGCAAGGGCTGACGCCGGAGGCACTGCAAGCCATGACTGAGGCGCCGCTTCAGTTTGGCTGCCGCCTTGGGGTTATCCGCGAAGACGGCACTATGGAGCCGGCGGGCGCGTGATGCAACACAGCGCCCTTTGAGGAAGCCGGCGGCCGTTCGCCTGGAACGAATGAGCGCCTGAACGCATGAACGCAGGCGGGCGCGATCGGCCGCACGAATCTGCATACAATCCCCAGGATATCAACCCGGCCGCCCACCGCGCGGTGCCGATACCCATCCTGAAGGATTTCTACGTGGCGCTAAAACTGAAGCTTCTTCGCGTGCAGGCAGGCCTGACCTTGGAGCAGTTGGCACAGTCCTGTGGGCTGACGCGTAGCTACATATCCAAAGTCGAGCGGGGAATTTCCACGCCGTCGATCGAAACCGCGTTCAAGCTCGCCCATGCATTGGGCGTGAACGTGGATCGCTTGTTCGGCAAGTCGGAACAGCGCGACGAATTTTCCATCGTGCGCGCCAAGGATGCCGGACCCGACGAAGCCAGCGAATACCTGTCGCTGGTGGCCGGTGCCAACGGCAACCGGCTGATGCGTGCCTTTGTCATCCGGCCTGGCCAGTTCAACGGCGGGCGGGCCAAAAAGCGGATTCTGAGCCATCACGACGGCGAGGAGATCCTGTACGTGCTGGCGGGCAAGCTGGAACTGACGGTGGGCGACAGAAAGGAAATCCTGGATGTGGGCGATTGCGTCCAGTTCAATTCATCAATGCCGCACAAGCTGGTTTCCGTAGGAAAAAAAGAAGGGGTGGGGCTGATCGTGGTGACCAGCCGCGACCCCATGCTGCTTTAGCGGCACCCCTTCTGTATCAATGCATCTGCCCGTAGCGGCCGGCGTTGAAGTCCTGGATGGCTTCGACGATCTGTGCTTGCGTGTTCATCACGAAGGGGCCATAGCCCACCACGGGTTCATCGATGGGCTCGCCGCTCAAGACCAGGAACACCGCGTCGTTGTTGGCTTCAACGGTGATGTCTTCGCCGTCTTGTGAAAACAACGCCAGCTGCGCGTCGCGCGCCACGGATTCGCCGTTGATGAGCAGCGTGCCGCGCAGCACCACCAGCATGCTGTTGCGGCCCGCGGCGACCGGGAAGGTCGCGGACTTGCCCGCCTTCAGGCGCACGTCCCACACGTCCATCGGCGTGAAGGTGCGGGCCGGGCCGGCGTGGCCGTCGAAGTTGCCCGCGATGACGCGGACGCTGCCTGCCTCGTCCGGCAATGCCGCCACCGGAATGTCCGCGTTCAAGATGCCTTGATAGCCCGCCGCCGCGCCCTTGTCCTTGGCCGGCAGGTTGACCCACAGCTGCACCATTTCCAGCTCGCCGCCGGTGCGCGTGAACGCCGGGGAATGGAATTCCTCATGCAGGATGCCCGAGGCGGCCGTCATCCATTGCACGTCGCCCGGGCCGATGACGCCGCCGTTGCCGGTGGAGTCCCGATGCTCGACCTCGCCGCTGTAGACGATGGTGACGGTTTCAAAACCGCGATGGGGATGCTGGCCCACGCCGCGCGGGTGGTCGGCCGGCTCGAACTTCGCCGGGCCGGCGTAATCCAGCAGCAAGAAGGGGCTGACATTCTTGCCCTTGTCGTTGTACGAGAACATCGAGCGCACGGGGAACCCGTCGCCGACCCAGTGGGGGCGGGGGGCGGCGTGCAGGCCGAGGATCTTTTTCATGGCGTCTATTCCTATTGCGCGGCCCCTTTGGAGCCGTTCGTCATGGGGATAAAGGTTAGGGCGGAACAGGGCTTTCAGTAGTTCGGATTTTGATAAGGACTGTTCCATGAATCGGACGACCCCCGGCCTTGTCTTGCGCGGATCCTGAAGAACGGCGGCTCATTCTTAGGGCTATCGGCCAGAAGAACGAGGCGCCATTTTTTAAGAATAATCCGATTTTTAGGACGGGCTTGTCTCCCTATCGTGAAGCCCTTGCCGCCGGACGCACGACGTTGCCCGGCCCGGCTTTTCTTCTTGCCACCCGATATCCGACACCCAATACCTGACGCCCAGATCCATGACTACCACTTTGCTTTCCCGCCTCCGTTCCCACGCCGCGCACCTGTCCGTGGCCGCCGTCGCCCTGGCCGTGGGGCTGCTGGCCGGCAAGATCTGGATGCTGTGGCAGGCGCTGTCCTGACCCGGCATTGCGCCCGCCGGCGGTATCCCGCCTTGAGTCAGCCGGCGGTATCCCGCCTTGAGTCAGCCGGCGGTATCCCGCTTTCATCCGACCGGCGTATCGCCGCTTCGGCCAGCTGGCGTATCCTGCCGCCATGAAACCTGACGAGACTCTCGCGCCCGACGGCCCCACCGACCATGTCCGGGGCTTTGCGCCGGTTGCCGCGCCCGATGCGCGGGTGTTGGTGCTGGGGTCCATGCCGGGGGTGGCTTCGTTACGCCAGGCGCGCTATTACGGCCACCCACGCAACGCGTTCTGGCCCATTGCGGCCCAGGTGCTGGGCTTTGATGCGGCGCTGGAATACCCGCAGCGGCTGCAAGCGCTGCGCGCCGCGGGCGTCGCGCTGTGGGACGTGCTGGATGCCTGCGAGCGGCCGGGCAGCCTGGATGCCGACATCCGCCACGACACCTTGGTGCCCAATGATTTCGCGGCCTTTTTCAACGCCCACCCGGCCGTCGCGCGCGTGTGTTTCAACGGGGCCAAGGCCGGGGCGCTGTATCGCCGGTACGTGCTGCCGACGTTGCCGCCGCAGGCACGCGCGCTGGACTACGTGGACCTGCCATCGACCAGCCCGGCCCATGCCGCCGCCTCGTTCGACACGAAGCTGGCAGCCTGGCGCGCCGCGCTGACTTTGTAATCCCGGCCATCGCCAACGGGGGAAGGGCGCACGGATCTCTGTCCCCGATTTGATTCAGATCAACGGTCTATATAACTTCCGGTGATAAGGTAATAACAACAAGAAGTTACCTGTCCGGAGTTATCCGCAATGCCCCCATCCCCCGTCTCTTCCGACCCCCCTTTGCGGGGTAAACGCGGCTTCCTCAAAGGGCTGCTCGGCCTTGGCGCCGCCGCCACCGTCATCCCGATCCACGCCGAAGCCACGGGCCTGAACGGCCAGCCGCCGCGCCGCCCCGGCATGGCGGGCAAGCGCTACGGCATGGTCGTCGACATGCGCAAGTGCATTGGCTGCCAGTCCTGCACGGTCAGCTGTTCACTGGAAAATCTGCCGCCCATCGGCCAGTTCCGCACCACCGTCCTGCAATACGAAGTGACTCCCGACGATGGCGGCCCGTGCGCCATGGTGATGCTGCCGCGTCTGTGCAACCACTGCGACAACCCGCCCTGTGTGCCGGTCTGCCCGGTGCAGGCCACGTTTCAGCGCGAAGACGGCATCGTGCTGGTCGACAACGAACGCTGCGTGGGCTGCGCCTATTGCGTGCAAGCTTGTCCGTACGACGCCCGCTTCATCAACCACGACACGCAAACGGCCGACAAGTGCACGTTCTGCGAGCACCGGCTGGAAGCCGGGCTGCTGCCGGCCTGCGTGGAAAGCTGCGTGGGCGGCGCGCGCGTCATCGGTGACATGAACGATCCGGACAGCGCCATCTCGAAGCTGCTGGTGGAGCACAAGGCCGACATCAAGGTGCTGAAACCTGAAATGAAGACCGACCCCCACGTCTACTACATCGGCTTGCCCGATGCGTTCGTCCACCAGGTCGACGGCCAGGCCGGCGTGCGCCTGGCCGGCGGGCATTGAGCCATCAAAGGGGACTTTCATGCAGATCTCGGAATTGCTCACGCCGGTTTACGACGCCGCCTGGCTGCCTTGGGCCGTGCAGTATTTCTTTCTAATCGGCATCGCGGCCACCACGGCGCTGACCGCCGCCTTCGCCGCGTTCGGCCCGGCGGGGTCGCCGTTGCGCCGTTTGTTGCCGGCTGCGGTGGCCGTGCTGCTGGTCAGCGCCATCGCGGCGCCTGTTTCTCTACTGGCCGACTTGCATCAGCCCGGCCGATTCTGGCACTTCTATGCGCACCTGACGCCCTGGTCGTGGATGTGGCTGGGCGCCTTGTTGCTGCCTGTATTCGTCGGCCTGTCGGTGCTGTTTTGCGCGGCGTGGTGGTGGGGGCGCATCGGTTGGCTGCGCGTGTTGGCGGTCGGGCTGGCGCTGTCTGCCGCGTCCATCCTGGTCTACACCGGCGCCGAAGTCATGGTGCTGCGGTCGCGGCCCCTGTGGCACACGGCGTTCCTGCCCGTGAACTTCGCGTTGACGGCCTGGCTGGGCGCGTTGGGCGCCATGTTCCTGGTGGGCCGCTGGTTGCCCGGCGGCATGAAGGCCTTGCCGGTGGAGACGTTGCGCGGGCTGAGCTTGTCCGCCGTGATTTTGATGGCGGTGGGCGCGGGCGCCTGGGCGGGCTTGGGCCTGTTGGGCGCCGACCCGTCGTTTGACGCGGCGTTGCGGTTGTTCGCCGACTTTCCCATCTGGCGCATCAGCCTGGCGGGCGCGGTCATCACGGGCCTTTGCATGATTGCGTTGTTGCAACGGCCGGCCCAAGCGCTTGCCGCACCGCTGCCCTCGGCCACGTTGGCGCTGATGATGCTGGGCGCCGCCTGGATCTTCCGCTGGGTGGTCTTCATGAGCGTGCAGGGCGTGCCCAAGTATGGCGCGGGCCTGTATCTGTATGACATGCCGTGGGGCAGCGATGGGCTGCTGGGCATGGTTGGGGTGCTGGGGCTGTGCGTGGCGCTGATCACGGCGGTGACCTGGGCCTTGGAAAGCTACCCGGCGCGCAAGCGCGGCTTGGCGGGCTGACCGCAATGGAACACGAAGCAATGAACAAGCAACACGAAGACGACAAGCCCGGCGTGGATACGCCGGATGACGCCGCCCGGCGCAAGCTGATGGTGCGCGGCGGCATGGTCGCCGGTGGCATGGCCGCCTTTGCGGCCGGCTACGGCGAAACGGTGGCGCGGGCCGTCAAGGGCCTGGCCCAGGGCACGGCCGGCGTGCCGACCGCGCACGCGGTGCGCGGCAACTCGTTGACGCCCGAATTTCGCATCGACCCGCTGACCGGCGTCTTAAGCGCCCAGCCGGGCCAGACAGTCAGCCCGTCCAGCTGCCTGGGCTGCTGGACGCAGTGCGGCGTGCGCCTGCGCGTGGACACCGCGCAAAACCGCATTCTGCGTGTGGCCGGCAACCCATACCACCCCTTGGCCACGACGCGGCCGGCGGCCATGGAAGCGCCCGTGCGCGAGGTCTACGCGCAGCTGGGCGGCGACAACGGGCTGGAAGGGCGCGCCACATCCTGCGCGCGCGGCTCGGCCATGCTTGAACAGATGCACAGCCCGTACCGCGTGCTGCAACCGCTAAAGCGCGTGGGTGCGCGCGGGGAAGGCCAGTGGCAAAGCATTTCGTTCGAGCAGCTGGTGCAGGAAGTGTGCGAAGGCGGCGACCTGTTCGGCGAAGGCCATGTTGACGGGCTGCGCGCCATCTATGACCGCGACACGCTGCTGGACCCGGAAAACCCCGAGTACGGCGCGCGCGTCAACCAATTCCTGTTCACGGATGCGTCCAACGAAGGCCGCACGCCGCTGATCCAGCGCTTTGCCGCGCAGTCTTTCGGCACCGTCAATTTCAGTAATCACGGGTCGTATTGCGGACAGAGCTTTCGGGTGGGCGCGGGCGCCGCATTGGGCGACCTGAAGGGCATGCCGCATGGCAAGCCGGATTGGGACAACGCGCGTTTCGGCCTCTTCATCGGGGCGGCGCCCGCGCAGGCCGGCAATCCGTTCCAGCGCCAGGCCCGGCAGTTGGCCGAGGCGCGCGTGCGTCCGCAGGCCGACAGCTTCACCTACGTGGTCGTGTCGCCGGTATTGCCGGCCTCGTCCAGCCTGTCGGCCGGTTCCGGCAATGAATGGGTGCCCGTGAATCCCGCCAGCGACCTGGCGTTGGCCATGGGCCTGATCCGCTGGATTCTGGACAACGAACGCTTTGACGCCAAGGCGCTGGCGCAGCCCGGGCCGCAGGCCATGAAGGCGGCGGGCGAGGCCGCCTGGACCAACGCCACGCATCTGGTCGTGGCCGAACCCGGCCACCCGCGCCTGGGCACTTTTTTGCGAGGCGCGGACATGGGCTGGCCGCGCCCCACGGACGCCGGCGACAAGTGGGAAGACGTGTACGTGGTGCGTCGTGATGATGGCACGCTGGCCCCGCACACGGACGCATCGCCCGCGACGCTGTTCGTGGACGAACGCATCGCTGCACCGGGCCTGGCGGGCGCGCCCGATGCGCTGCGCGTCTGTTCGTCGCTGACCCTGCTGCGCGAGGAATCGCAGCGCAAATCGCTGGATGAATACGCCGACCTGTGCGGCGTGCCGGCGGAAAAGATCGCCCAGCTGGCGCAGCGCTTCACCAGCTACGGCAAGCGCGCCGTGGCCGACGCGCATGGCGGCACGATGAGCGGCGCAGGCTTCTACACCGCCTACGCCATCGCCATGCTCAACACGCTGGTGGGCAACCTGAACGTGGACGGTGGCCTGGTGCTGGACGCCGGCCCGTTCCCGCCTTACGGCCCGGGGCCGCGCTACAACATCGCCGGCTTTGCCAACCGCGCCACGCCCAAGGGCGTGGCCTTGTCGCGCAACCGTTTTCCCTACGAGAAATCCAGCGAATTCTCGCGCAAGAAGGCGGCGGGCCAGCCTGCCTATCCGGCATCGGCGCCGTGGTATCCGGCCACCGGCGGGCTAAGTTCCGAGATGCTGGCCTCCGCGCTGGCGGGGTACCCGTATCGCGCCAAGGTGTGGTTCAACCACATGAGCAACCCGGTCTACGGCATCGCGGGCTTCAAGTCCCTGCTGGCCGACAAGATGAAGGACCCGCGCATTCTGCCGCTGTCGGTGTCGATCAACCCGTTCATCAACGAGACCAACGCGCTGGCCGACTACATCGTGCCCGACACCGTTACCTATGAAAGCTGGGGCGTGTCGGCGCCGTGGGCCGACGTGGTCGCCAAGGCGTCCACCGTGCGCTGGCCGGCCGTGGAGCCGTTGGTGGCGCGCACCGCCACCGATGAACCGGTCTGCCTGGAAACGTTCCTGATCGCCTGCGCCAAACGCCTGGGCATGCCGGGCTTTGGCGCCAACGCCATCACGGACAAGGACGGTGGCAAGCACGCGCTGGACACGCCCGAGGACTTCTTTTTGCGCGGCATGGCCAATATCGCGTTCGCGGGCGGACGCGCCGTGCCCGAGGCCACCGACGAAGACATGGCCTTGACCGGGGTGGAACGCTATCGCGACCTGCTGCAACGCAAGCTGAAACCGGGCGAGTGGCGGCAGGTGGCGATGCTGATGAGCCGGGGCGGGCGTTTCGACAAGATGGACGACGCCTGGGTGCAAAGCGGTTCGGGCCGGCAGACGCGCGCCGCGTACACCAAGCCGCTGCACGTATGGAGCGAGGACCTTGCCGGGTTCCGCCACGCCATGACCGGCGAGCGTTATAGCGGCTGTCCCACGTGGTATCCGCCGCGCCTGGCGGATGGCCGCGACGTGCGCGCCGAGTATCCCGCGCAGGATTGGCCGTTCTTGCTGACTTCGTTCAAGTCGAACCTGATGAGTTCGATGTCGATCGGGGTGAACCGGCTTCGGCAGGTGCATCCGCATAACCCCGTGTCGATCAACCGCCAGGACGGCGAACGGCTGGGCATCCGCAACGGCGACGCGGTGCGCATCGTGACGCCGGGCGGCGCGGTGAGCGGGCTGGCGCTGTTGTGTGATGGCATCCAGCCGGGCGCGGTCGGCATCGAACACGGATACGGCCACACTGAACTGGGCGCGCGCGCGCACGTCATCGACGGCAAGGCCATGGCGCACGACGCGTCGCTGGCGGCGGGGGTCAACCTGAATGACCTGGGCTTTGGCGACGCCACGCGTGGCGTGCACGCCAACGTGTGGATCGACTGGGTCTCCGGCGCCGCCGTGCGCCAGGGCTTGCCGGCGCGGATCGAGCGGGTCTGAGGCGCGCGTCAGCGCACCACGGTGTCTGCCACCAGCTCCAGGTCGCTGGCCCGGATGTCCACGTCGGGCAGCACGCCCGACAGGTCGCCGGGTTCGGCCGCCGCCTTGCCCGAGCGGCTGATGCGGATCTCGACGCGGACGCGGCTGGCCTTGGACAGCGTTGCGTCCGGCGACATGGCGCTGCCGTCATCCAGCACAAACGCGCGCGGCAGGTCAGAGACGCGCCACTGCGTGATGGCCAGCGGCATGCGCGAGCCCGTGACCGGCCGTGCCAGGATGAAGACGGTATCGCCGGGCTGCACCTGATCGCGAAGGGCGTCGGCGATGCGCGCCGTGCCGGATAGACGGGCGGGGGCAGCCGTGGCGTTGCCATTAGCGCTTGCGTTGTTGGCCGACGGTGCGCCGGCCTGAAGGCCGCTGGCCGGCATGACGGGTTCGCCGCCTGGGGCGCCACGGGTCGGCATGCTCGGTTCGTTGTCTTTGGCGTCAGTTGCCGGCATGACCGGTGCTCCGTCTTTGACGCCAGTCGTCGGCAAGACCGATGCGCCGGCCGCCATGGCGCGTGCCTGCGCGATGTTCGACTGGATCTGGCGCGCGGCGTCGGAGTTCGCCGGCAGCAACGCTTGCAGCCGCTGCCAATGGCCCTTCGCCTCGGCGGCGTCGCCCCGACGCAACGCCATCATGCCGGCCAGCGCCAGCGCCTTGGGCTGGTCCGGGTCATTGGCCAGCGCCTCGGCCACCGCCGCGATGGCGTTGGCGTCGGGCTTGCCCTGGTTGGCGGACAACAACGCGTCGGCCAGGTCCGCCAAGACGACGGGTTGGCCCGGCACCAGGCGCAACACCTGCCGATACGCGGCCACGGCGTCCGTATAGCGCCCCAGCGTTTCGTAGGACCGCGCCAGCATGTACCAGCCGTCGGCATCGTCCGGGGCGGCGCGCAGCCGCCGGGCCAAGGCGTTGATGGCCATGGCCATGTCGTTGGCGCTGTCACTGTCGTTGTCATTGGCTGCCGGATTATTCGGCGCCGCACCGATTGCCGGGTCGCTCGCAGCACCGTTCTGCAAACCAATCGACGGGTCGATCCCCACACCGTTCTGTACACCGTTCGCCGCGTTGCCGCGCGCCATGTTGGCATGCGCGGGCGCTGCGCGCGTGGCCGTCATGTCCGCCACCGCGCGCGGATTGCCCAGCTTGCCGTATAGCAACACGGCAGCCACGGGCACCAGCACGCTCAACAGGCAGGCGGCGGCCAAGGCGGCGCGCTGGCCGCCCGCCGGTCCCACGCGGGGCTGCCTGGCCGCCAGGTCTTGCAGCAGTTCTCGCTGCAATTCTTCTTCCGCGCGCAGCCTGGCCTGGGGCGTCAGGCTGCCGCTGCGCACGTCGCGCTGCAATTGCTCGCGCTGCGCCAGATAGAAAGCGCGCAGGCTTTCGTCAGCGGCGGGCGCGGTGGACGGCGCGCGGCGCAGCAGAGGTGGGATGAGGCATAGCAAGGTCGCCAGCAACAGCAGCACGACGACGATCCAGAGCGTGGTCATGGGCCGGTGTCCAGAAAGTTCGCGGCGCGTGCGCGCTCGTCGGCCGTCAGCGGCGCGCGCGCCACGGCGCGCCGCTTCAGGGTGCGCAGCAACACCCAGAAGCCCAACGCCAGCAGGGCGAACGGCCCCAGCCACAGCAACCACGTTATGGGTTTGAAGGGCGGGTCGTAGCGCACGAAGTCGCCATAGCGGTCTTCAAAGAAACGCATGATTTGCGCGTCGCTGCGGCCGTCGGCCAGTTGCGCGTGGATCAGCTTGCGCATGTCATGCGCCAGCGGCGCGTTGGAGTCAGCCAGGCTCTGGTTCTGGCAGACCAGGCAGCGCAACCCGTGCGCCAGCTTGTCGGCGCGTTGCTGGTCGGCGGGCGATAGCGCGGGCAGGGCGGCAGGGGCGGGCGGCGAAGCGGCCTGCACAGCTGATGCGCCGAATGACAACGCGAATGACATCACGAGCGACATCAAGACTGGCATCACGAGTGACATCACGAGTGGCATCACGAACGACACCAAGAACGGCGGCAAGAACGGCGGCAAGAAGGCCAAGACGGCCGTCGATGTTCGCGCCGGTTCCGACGGCAGCGTTGGCCTTAGCTCCGTCAATCCTGCTATCCCGGGTTTATGCCGCCGTCTCATTTCAGCGCCTCGATGATCGGCAATATCCGCGACCGAAAGATGTCGGGTGTGATCAAGCCCAGATGCTTGTGGCGGATGCGGCCCGCGCCGTCGATCACGAAGGTCTCCGGCACGCCGTACACGCCATATTCAATGCCCACGCGCCCGTCCGTGTCGCTGGCCGACGCGACGTACGGGTTGCCGTTGCGTGCCAGCCAGGCGGCGGCGTCGTCCGGCTGATCTTTGTAGTTCAGCCCGTACAGCGGAATGGCATATTGCCGGGCGGCCTCGCGCAGCACGGGCACTTCTTCCTGGCACGGCGCGCACCAGGATGCCCACACGTTCAGCAGCCACACCTGCCCGCGCAGCGCTTGCACGTCCAGCCGTTCGCCGGGCGATTGCAGCACGGGCAGGTTGATGGCGGGGGCGGGCTTGTCGATCATGGCCGATGGCACGGCGCGCGGGTCTCGCGACAGCCCCATCGCCAGGAACACGGCGATTGCCATGAAGACAGCCAGCGGCAGCGCGTAGCGCATCAATAGCCCTCCCGGGCTTGACGCCGGGCCGGTGCCACGGCGGGCGGGTTCTGGCGTGCGACGGCTTCCTGCTGCCGGCGATAGCGCTTGTCGCCCGCCGCCAGCAAGCCGCCCAGCGCCATCAACAGGCACCCGGCCCAGATCCACGTCATGAAGGGCTTGACCTGGATGCGCACCGTCCAGGCCGTGTTACCGCCGGCATCGTCCACCGGTTCGCCCAGCGCCACGAACAGGTCGCGCGTGGGGCCGGTGTCGATGTCGGCCTGGCTTAGCGCCATGTCCTGCACGGTGTACAGGCGTTTTTCGGGATACAGCGTCACCACGGGTTTGCCATCGCGCGTGACGATGAATTCGGCGCGCTGGGCGGTGTAGTTGGGGCCGGTGGCGGGCGCGATGCCGGCAAACTTGAATGCGTAGCCGCCCGCTTCCTGGGTGGCGCCGACGTCCATGCGGATCTCGTGTTTGACTTCATAGCCGTTGGCCAACGTGACGCCCGCGATGAAGACGCCGATGCCCGCGTGCGCCAGCAGCATGCCGTACCAGGATCGCGGCTGCCGAGCCAGGCGGCGCAGCCATTGTCCGTGGGCGCCGTCGTTCAAGCGTTGCCACGCGTGCGCGCCGCAGGAGGCTACTGACCAGGCGGCCAGCCACAGCCCAAGCATGACCAGCGGCGAGCCCAGCCGCGCCGGCCCGGGCATGGCCAGCGGCAGAACCACGGCGGTTGCGACGCTGACGGCGAAGGCCGCTCGCAGGCGGCGCGCCAGGTCGGGCACTTCGGCCTGTTTCCAGCGCGCGACCGGGCCCACGCCCATCAAGAAGATCGCCGGCGTCATCAGCGGCACGAACACCGCTTCGAAGTAGGGCGGGCCGATGGATATCTTGCCCCAGTCCAATACGTCCAGCACCACGGGGTACAGCGTGCCCAACAGCACCGCGCCCGCCGCCACCGTCAGCACCACATTGTTGGACAGCAACAGGGATTCGCGCGAGAGCAACGAAAACCCGCCGCCCAGGCCCACCGACGGCGCGCGCCACGCGTACAGCGCCAGCGAGCCGCCGACGATCACCGTCATGAAGGCCAGGATGTACAGGCCGCGTCCCGGGTCCACGGCAAACGCATGCACGGATGTCAGCACGCCCGACCGGACCAGGAACGTGCCCAGGATGCTGAGTGAAAACGTGCAGATGGCCAGCAGCACCGTCCAGCTGCGAAATGCGCCCCGGCGCTCGGTGACGATCAGCGAATGGATCAGCGCAGTGCCAGCCAGCCAGGGCATGAACGACGCGTTTTCGACGGGGTCCCAGAACCACCAGCCGCCCCAGCCCAGCACGTAGTAGGCCCATGCGCTGCCCAGCAGGATGCCCACGGTCAGGAACGTCCACGCGGCCAAGGTCCATGGCCGCACCCAGCGCGCCCACAGCGCGTCCAACTCACCGGACAATAGCGCCGCGATGGCAAAGGCGAAGGCCACGGAAAAACCCACGTAGCCCATGTACAGCATCGGCGGGTGCACGATCATGCCGGGGTCTTGCAGCAGCGGGTTCAGGTCGCGGCCGGCCATGGCGGGCGGCATCAACCGTTCGAACGGGTTGGACAGGAACAGCATGAACAGCAGAAAGCCCACGCTGACCCAGCCCATGACCGCCAGCACGCGGCCGGTAAAGGGCAGGGGCAGGCGGTGGCTGAAGACGGCAACCGCCAGCGTCCAGGCAGACAACAGATACAGCCACAGCAGGAGCGAGCCCTCGTGCCCGCCCCACACGGCGGCAAAGCGATAGGCCGCGGGCAGGTCGGCATGCGAATTGCCCGCCACATACAACACCGAAAAATCGTTATCGACGAACGACCACGCCAGGCAGCCGAAGGCCAGCGTTGTCAGGCAGAACTGGCCTACGGCGGCGGGGCGTGCCACGCGCAACCCTGCCTGCCAGCCGGTGGCCGCGCCGATCAGTGGCAGCGTCGCCTGCGCCAACGCCACCAGCAGGGCAAGGATCAGGCTGAACAGGCCGATCTCGGGAATCATCGGGCCTCCGGGCGCAAGGGGCCGGCAGCGGCAAGGTTGTTGGGCCCGCTGCCCTGCGTGCCGCCGGCCTTGCCATCGGCGCCATCGACGCCACTGGGGGCGTTGCGCGCGCGCTTGAGCGCGTCGGCGGCCTCCGGCGGCATGTAGTTTTCGTCGTGCTTGGCCAGTACCTGCGTGGCGCGGAACACGCCGTCGGCATCCAGCTTGCCGGCAACCACCACGCCTTTGCCTTCGCGGAACAGGTCGGGCAGCAGGCCCTGGTAGGTGACGGGCACGGTGTGCTCGGTGTCGGTCACGATGAAGCGTAAGGTGACGCCGTCCGGTTCGCGCCGCACCGAGCCTTGTTCGACTAAACCCCCCACGCGAAAGCTGCCGCTGCGTGGCGCCTCGTTCGCCACGACCTGGCTGGGGCTGAAGAAGAACACCAGGTTCGATTGCAGCGCGTTCAACACTAGCGCCGTGGCCATCGCCAACAACGCCAGGCCGCCCGCGATGGCCCATGCGCGGCGCTTACGCGGGGTCATGGACTGGCCTCATGGACGGGCCTCATGCACGGCCTCATGGACGGGCGCATGTGCGGGACTCATGGACCGGGGCCTCGACGGACTCATGGGCGCCCCGACGAAGCGGGCGGGTCGGACAAACCGCGCGATGGGGGCGGGCTGAACTGCTGGCGCGGCCTGCGCATGCCGGACCGCTTGCGCGCGCGGCGCCATAGCGAAAATACCTCCAGCGCCATCAACGCCGCCGTCACGCCGTAGGCGCCCAGCAGGTAAGGGCCATGGCCTTGCAGCGAGAACAACGCGTCCCAGCTCATGGCGCCTCCGGTCGGCTGGGGCGCACGGCGCCCGGTTCGCGTTGCGCGATCAGGCCACGCACGCGTGCCAGCGCCACCGCCGCGCTGTACAGCCAGAACGCCGCCACCATCAGCAGCATGGCGGCCACCATGATGCGCGCCATGCTGGGCGCGGTGGTCAGGCCGATAGATGCGCCCTGATGCAAGGTGCTCCACCATTGCACCGAAAAATAGATGATCGGCACGTTGACCACGCCGGCCAGCAGCAGGATGGCGCCGCCGCGGTCGGCCCGGCGCACATCGTCGGTGGCCGCTTGCAGCGCGATGAAGCCCAGGTACAGAAATAGCAGAATCAGCTCGGAGGTCAGCCGCGCGTCCCAGACCCACCACGCGCCCCAGGTGGGCTTGCCCCAGAGCGCGCCGGTCCACAAGGTCAGGAACGTGAACAGCGCGCCGGTGGGCGCCAGCGCGCGCATCATCATGAAGGACAGGCGCGTGTTGTAGACCAGGCCCAGCGTGGCATATGCCGCCATCACCAGGTACAGGAACATCGACATCCAGGCGGCCGCCACGTGTATGAACAGAATGCGGTAGACCTCGCCCTGCTGGCTGTCCGGCGGCGCGACGACCAGGCCCACGACCAAGCCCGCTGCACCAAACAGCGCGGCCGCCAACGCCAGCCAGGGAATCAGCCGACCGGCAAGCGGGTAGAACAGCGCGGCAGAGGCATAGCGCATCCAGCCATAGCCGGCGCTTGCGTCCGCCCTTGCAATGGAACCGGAATCGAAGACAGGTCGCTTCTGCATGGGGTCCCTCATTCCAACGCCACGCGAAGCGCGGCGGACGCGCTCCAGGGGCAAAGCAGAATCGCCAGGCACAGGCATGCGCCCAGCAGCGATAGCTGCGGCCCCGCGCCCAACCCGGCATGCGTGGCAGACACCGCGCCCGCGCCGAATATCAGCACCGGCACATACAGCGGCAACACCAGCAGGGGCAACAGCGCAGCGCCGCGCAGGCCCAGCGTCAGCGCCGCGCCCAGGCCGCCCACCAACGCCAGCGTGGGCGTGCCCAGCAGCAGGGACAACACCAGCACGCCGATGGCTTGCGGCGGCAGATCGAATTGCAATGCCAGGATGGGGCTGGCCAGTATCAACGGCACGCAGCCGCTAAACCAGTGCGCCGCCAGCTTCACGCCCACCAGCAGCGGCAACGGATGCGGCGAGACCAGCAGCTGCTCCAGCGCGCCGGTGTCGTGGTCTTGCGAAAACGGGCGATGCAGGCTTAGCAGGATGCCTAGCAGCGCGCACACCCACAGCACCCCCGGCCCGATGGCGCGCAGCAGCGCCGGGTCGGGGCCGACCGCCAGCGGAAACAGCGACCCGGCGACCACGAAAAACAACGTCGCGCCCAGCGTGTCGGCGGGTCGCCGCCAGTCCAGCTGGATGTCACGCAACACCAACTGAGACAGCGTAGCCAGCATCCGCGTAGTCATCCATGTTCAGGGTTTGCAAGCGATTGGAAGCGGTGGCGGGCTGCCGATGGCAGGCCACCACCGCCGCGCCGCCATCGTCCAGGTGCGCATTCAGTTCGGTCCACAGTTGTTCGAGGCTGGCCGCGTCCAGCCCCGCATCGGGCTCGTCCAGCAGCCACAACGGCTTGCCGCCCAGCATGACGCCGGCCAGCGCCACCCGGCGCGCCTGGCCTTGCGACAAACGGGCCGCCAGTGTGTGCAGGCAGGCGTTCAGGCGCCAGGCCGTCAGCCCTGCCGCGATGGCGTCATCGCTTTGCGGCACGCCCGCCACATGCAGGCAGTAGCGCAGATTTTCCAGTGCGGTCAGGTCGCCGCACAGCGCGTTGGCGTGGCCCAGATACGCCACGCGCGCGTGGTACGACGACGGGTCGCGGAACACATCCCGCCCCAGCGCCTGCAACGAGCCGGCCATGGGCCGCAGCAAACCGGCCAGCATGCGCAGCACGCTGCTTTTGCCGCTGCCGTTGGCGCCGCGCAGATGCAGTAACTGCCCGGCATGCACATCAACGTGCAACGGGCCCACGCCTTGCCCCGGCACACCGCCGCGCGGGCAGCATAGGCCGTTGGCGGCCAGCAGGGGCGCGGGCGCGTCAGCGGGCCGCATTGGCGGGCTCCACCTTGGCTGGCCCAGCCTTGGCGATTTCCTTCGTTGCGCCGGCCGCCGGCGCTGCGTTCGATGTTTGTGCCGGCGGGATATGCGGCAACGTGTGCGCGATGCCCTTGTGGCAGTCGATACAGGTCTTGGACTTGTCCGCCAGATACGTGGAATGCATATTCTGCGCACGTACGCTCTGGCGCGTGAAGTCCATGTATTCGTAGTTGTGGCAGTTGCGGCATTCCAGCGAATCGTTCGCCTTGAAGCGTGCCCATTCGTGCTGCGCCAGTTCCAGCCGCTTGTCCACGAATTTTTCGCGCGTGTCGATGGTGCCGAAGATCTTGCCCCACACTTCCTTGGACGCCTGCATCTTGCGCGCGATCTTGTCCGTCCAGTTGTGCGGCACGTGGCAATCGGAACACAGCGCGCGCACGCCGGAGCGGTTGGTGAAGTGGATGGTGCCCTTCAATTCCGCGTAGACGTTGTCGCGCATTTCATGGCAGCCGGTGCAGAATTTTTCGGTGTTGGTCAGCTCCATCGCGGTGTTGAAGGCGCCCCAGAACAGGATGCCGCCGATGAAACCGCCTATCGTCAGAAAGCCCAGGCTGAAATGCACGCTGGGGCGGCGGATGATGTTCCAGTAGCGCTTCAGAAGCTTGACCATGGCGGCATCCTGTCCGTTACTTCTTGCCTGTGGCGGGGGCGGTCAGGCGCTTGAGGATCACGTCGATGTCCTCATAGGTGTTGGACACCAGCGGCTTGGCCTCGGCCTGCGGCACATGGCATTGCACACAGAAATACCGGCGCGGCGACACCTCGGCCAGCACGTTGCTGTCGCGGTCCATGTAATGCGTGACGCTAAGCGGCGGCGCCTGGGTTTCCTCGGTGTTCACGCGAGCATGGCAGGACAGGCAGCGGTTGTAGTTTTTGTCGATCTGATAGCCATCGATCTTGTGCGGAATGGTGGGCGGCTGCATCGAATACGTCCGCATCCGCTTGATGTCCTTGTTCTCGATGGGGCTGATCAAGGGCGGGTCGGTCTCGTCTGCAATGGGCGTGGGGCCCCGCATGGGGTCTTCGACCTCCAGCGGCGGGGCAGCGCGGGCGGCGCAAGTCAACAGCACACCCGCAACTAGGGCGATGGCGATGGCGGCGGCGCGGTGGTTCATGGCTGTCTCCCCGTGGCCGTCAAACCTTGACGATCCGGACCGCGCACTTCTTGAAGTCGGTCTGGAACGAGATCGGGTCGGTGGCGTCCAGCGTCACCTTGTTGATCAGCTGGCCGGCGTCGAACCAGGGCACGAACACCAGGCCGCGCGGCGGCTTGTTGCGTCCGCGCGTTTCCAGCCGGGTGCGCATCTTGCCGCGGCGCGATTCGATTTCGACTTCCACGCCCCGCCGTAATCCCATGGCCTGCGCGTCGTCCGGGTGCATGAAACAGACCGCGTTTGGAAAGGCACGGTACAGCTCGGGCACGCGCCGCGTCATGGACCCCGAATGCCAGTGTTCCAGGATGCGGCCGGTAGACAGCCAGAACGGGTATTCCTTGTCCGGCGATTCAGGCGGCGGCTCGTAAGGCAGGGCATAGATGATGGCGCGGCCGTCCGGGTGGCCGTAGAACTCAAAGCCCGCGCCCGCCTTCACGTAGGGGTCGCTGCCTTCGCGGTAGCGCCACAGCGTCTCTTTGCCGTTGACCACCGGCCAGCGCAAACCGCGCACCTCGTGGTAGGTGTCGAAGGGTGCCAGGTCGTGGCCATGGCCACGGCCGAACTCGGCATATTCCTCGAACAAGCCCTTTTGCGTATAGAAGCCGAATGCCCGGGCTTCCTGGTTTTCATATTCCGCATTCAATTCGCTATTGGGAAATTTGTTGACTTTGCCGTTGGCGTACAGCACGTCAAACAGCGTCTTGCCGCGATACTCCGGCTTCTTGGCCAGCAGGTCAGCCGGCCAGACTTCTTCCACCTTGAAGCGCTTGGAAAACTCCATCAGCTGCCACAGGTCGGAACGCGCATCGCCGGGCGCGTTCACCAGTTGATGCCAGAACTGCGTGCGCCGTTCGGCGTTGCCGTAGGCGCCTTCTTTTTCCACCCACATGGCGGTGGGCAGGATCAGGTCGGCCGAAATGGTCGTGACCGTGGGGTAGGCGTCCGACACCACGATGAAGTTGGCCGGGTTGCGGTAGCCGGGCAGCCCTTCGTTCATCAGGTTGGCGGCGGCCTGCATGTTGTTGTTCACCATCACCCAGTAGGCGTTGATGGTGCCGTCCTTCAGCATGCGGTTCTGCAACACCGCGTGCGCGCCGACCTTGTCGGGGATGGTGCCGTCCGGCAACTGCCAGATTTCTTCCGCGTGGGCGCGATGCTTGGGGTTGGTCACCACCAGGTCGGCCGGCAGCCGATGCGAAAACGTGCCCACTTCGCGCGCCGTGCCACAGGCCGACGGCTGGCCCGTCAGCGAGAACGGGCTGTTGCCGGGCGTCGAGATCTTGCCCGTCAACAGGTGGATGTTGTAGGCCATGTTGTTGGCCCAGACGCCGCGCGTGTGCTGGTTGAAGCCCATCGTCCAGAACGAGGTCACGCGGATTTTCGGGTCGGCGTACAGTTCGGCCAGATCCTGCAATTGCTTTTGCGGGACGCCGGTCAGCTTGGACGTATATTCCAAGTCGTATTTCGAGACGAACTTGGCGAATTCATCGAAGGTGATGGGCTTGGATCCCCCCGCCTTGTCCGCGTTCTTGGCCGCCTTTTGCAAGGGATGGTCGGGGCGCAGGCCATAGCCGATGTCGGTATTGCCTTCGTGAAATACGGTGTGCTTGTCGACGAACTCGCGGTTCACCCGCTTGGTCTGGATGATGTAGTTGGCGATGTAATTCAGGATGGCCAGGTCGGTCTGCGGCGTGAAGGTCAGCGTCAGGTCGGCCAGTTCGTACGAGCGATGCTCGAAGGTGGATAGCACCACCACGCGCGTCTTGGGCGCGGACAGCCGGCGGTCGGTCACGCGGGTCCACAAGATGGGGTGCATCTCGGCCATGTTCGAGCCCCACAGCACGAAGGCGTCGGCGTTCTCGATGTCGTCATAACAGCCCATGGGTTCGTCGGCGCCGAAGGTGCGCATGAAACCCACCGCCGCCGACGCCATGCAGTGGCGCGCGTTCGGGTCCAGGTTGTTGGACCGGAACCCCGCCTTCATGAGCTTGAGTGCCGCGTAGCCTTCCCAGATGGTCCATTGGCCCGAGCCGAACATGCCAACCGCAGTCGGTCCCTTGTCTTTCAGGACGCGCTTGAACTGTTCGGCCATCACGTCAAAGGCCTGGTCCCAGGACACGGGGGCAAACTCGCCGTCCTTGGCGTACTTGCCGTCTTTCATGCGCAACAGCGGCGTGGTCAGCCGGTCGTTGCCGTACATGATCTTCGACAGAAAATAGCCCTTGACGCAATTCAGCCCCTTGTTCACCTCGGCATTGAAATCGCCGTGCGTGGCCACGACCTGGTTGTCCTTGACCGCGACGTTCACGCCGCAGCCGGTCCCGCAGAACCTACAGGGCGCCTTCGACCATTTCAGCTTGGCCGCTTCGGATTCGGTCACGATGTTTTGCGTCATGCCGACGATGGGAATGCCCGCCACGGTGGCCGCGGCTGCGGCGGCGGATTGCTTGATGAAATCTCTACGAGCCATGGACATCGCCAATCTCCTCGTTCATCGCGGCCAGCGTGTCGGCATGCTGGTAGACCAGCGCCGAAGCCAGTACGCCATCCAGGCGCTGGATCTCGGAGATCCGCGCCATCATGTCGTCGGTGGTGGGCGCTTCCAGCGTGACGACCAGCTTGCCGGTGTCGGACGCGCCGTGGATGTCCGAGCCCGCTATCGCCAGGATGGCGGCGCGCACGTCGGGCAAGCGGTGGGGCAGGGCATGCACAACCAGACTGGCGATGTGCAGCTCGGGCGGCGCCGGGGGCGGCGCATTGGGGGGGAACGCGGACATGGAGGGGTTTCCGTCGCGTGGCATCAGCTGCCCGGGGGGCCGGCGATCAGCTGATAGAACCAGACGATGAACCCGTAGCCCGCCACGATGATGACCGTAAGGACGGGGGCCATGACAGCCGTCAGGAACAGAAAACTTCGCAGCTCCTGAGGCTTGGTGTACCCATCAGACTCGTTTTGCACACACCACCTCACTTGAAAAGTCGGGGTATTGCATTGAACGTGCGGATGTCGAAGTTTTTAGCAGTGCTTTTACATTGCGTCAATGTTGCATGACGGCGAAACACTTTTGCGGCGCTGCAATAAGCAAGCCCGGCGCGGCGCTATCGCGGCGGGGGCAGGCGAGAACGCGGCAATGGCGCGGCGACGCACGCGCGATTGCCGGGCGATAAAAAAAGCGTGCCGGACGCGCTGGCCGGATTGATCCGGCGAGGCATCAGGCACGCGATCCGCCATCCACAATCCGGCAGCGGCGGGGATACGTCTACGGGTTCAGGCAATGGCCCCGTAGATGCGGCGCGCGTCGGCGGCGGTGGCGATCGGGCGGCCCAGTGCGCGTGCGCCGTCCGCTGCCTGACGCACCAGCGCGGCGTTGTCCGGCGCGATGCCGCCGTCGCGCAGCTTCAAATTATTTTCAAAGCCCACGCGCATGTGGCCGCCAAACGCCGCCGCCGTCGTGACGCAGGCGTTTTCCTCGGGGCCAAACGCGCACACCGCCCAGGGCAAGGACTGATCGTACGCGCCCAGGAATGGCAGCAGGTCATACGCCGACGACGTCTGCCCGGCGCTGTAGCGGCCCAGCACAAACAGCACCGACCACGCGCCGGGCGGCACCAGCCCGCGCGCGCGCAACGACAACCAGCGCCGCACGTCGCCTTCGTCGTACAGGATGATCTGCGTCATGATGCGGCGCTCGGCCAGCCACGCCAGAAACGCCGCAAGCTCGGCTTCGGGAATGTCCGGCACGGCGATTTCGCGCAGCCCGATCGATACGGCTTCGGGTTGCAGTTCGCGCACCAACGCAATCTGCTCGGCCGCCTTGTACACGCCGGCGGCTTCACTGGTGACCTGCACCAGCAACTCGCGACCCACCGCGCGTTCCACGGCGGTCAGGGCGTCGCGATAGGCGGTGGCGTCCAGCAGATGGCTGCCGTCCGGCTTGCGGACGTGCATGTGCATCATGCCCGCGCCGGCATCCAGGCAGGCGCGTGCTTCGCGCGCCAGGTCGTCGGCGGTCAGCGGCACGGCCGGATGGTCGGCGGCTTTCTTGTAGGCGCCGTTGGGCGCCACGGTGATGATGACGGGGGATTCGGCCAGCGCGGCGCGCGGCAAGGCAGGGGCGTTCAAGGCTGGATCTCCGGCAGTTCCGGGTTGATAAGGTCGAGGCCGGCGCGCAGCAAACGGTCGTAGCGGGCACGCTCGGCGGCAATGGTTTCGGGCGTCCAGGCGTAGAAGCCTTCGCCCGCCTTCATGCCGTGGCGGCCATCGGCGGCGCGTTCGGTCAGGCAGCGCGCGGGGTGGTCGGCGTTGCAGAACGTGGGGTACATCGTGGCGCCGGCGGCTGCGTGTACGTCGATGCCGGCGTGATCGCGCTGCATGACGGGGCCGGCCGCCAGGAAGCGAAAGCCGAAACCGAAGCGCACGGCGGCGTCCACGTCTTCCGGCGACGCGATGCCGCGGTCGATCAGGTCAAACGCCTCGCGCGACAGCGCGTGCTGCAAGCGGTTGGCCAGAAAGCCGGGCAGGTCTTGCTTGACCTTGACCGGCACGCTGCCGCAACGGCGCATGAACCCAATCAACGAATCGGCGCAGGCGTTATCGCTGGCCTCGCCCAGCACCACTTCCACCAGCGGCACCAGGTGCGCGGGCATGAAGAAATGCAGGCCCAACATGCGGCCACGCGTGTCCAGGCCTTGGCTGATGGCGCTGATCGGAAAGCTGGAGCTGTTGCTGGCCAGGATGGCGTCCGGGCGCGCGCGCCGCGCCAGGTCGGCAAACAGCGCCTGCTTGATGTCCAGCCGTTCGGGTATGCACTCGATCACCAGGTCCACGGTGGACCAGTCCACCTCATCCAGGCTGGCAGCCGTGGCCAGCAGCGGGGCGTTGGCCTCGCGCCCGATCGTCTTCAGGTTTTCGGCCACGCGCGCGGGCAGGCCCGCCGCGCGTTCGGCGTTCGATTCGATCACGGTGGTGCGGCAGGCGGCGCGCGTCAGCACCACCGCCACGTCCGCGCCCATCGTGCCGCCACCCACCACCACTGCATGCGCCGCGCCCGGGTTGGGCAGCGCAGTTGCGTCCGTCTGCATGGTTTGCTCCTGTTATTGCATCGTCGTTGGGGGCGAGTGTAGAGAAGCCGGTTTGATAGATGAATCAGATTTTTTGGATAGAATGATCGACAAACCAGATCAATACAAACCGAGGTTTTGGGGACATGCAGATCAATCTTTCGATGCGCGACATCGATACCACGCTAGTGCTGGGCCGCACGCTGAACTTCCGGCAGGCGGCGGCGCAACTGCATCTGTCGCAGTCGGCGCTGTCCACGCAGATACAACGCATTGAAGAAGCGCTGGGCGTAAGGCTGTTCGACCGCACGACGCGCACGGTGCGGCTGACAGCCGCGGGCGAGGTCTTCATGCAGCAGGCCGCCACCTTGCAGGTTGCGTTCCGCGACGCCATCGCCGCCGTCAGCGGCGTCACCAGCGCCGAGCAGGGCCAGGTGTCGGTCGCCGCCTTGCCGTCGCTGGCCGCGCGTCTGCTGCCGCGCGTGCTGATGGCGTATCGACAGGAACACCCCAACGTCGCCCTGAAGGTGCGCGACACCTTGTCCGGCCCCGCGTTCGACCTTGTGCGCGCAGGCGAGGTGGACTTCGCGCTGACCGCCGCCGACCCCCAGCACGCCGACCTGCACTACGTGCCGCTGATGTCCGACAGCTTTTTGCTGCTGATTCCCGAGTCGCACGCCTTGGCAAGATCAAGTGGCCCGCTGCGCTGGGCCGACACCGCCACCGCCGCGCACGTATCGATGGTGCAGCCCAGCAGCGTGCGGCAATACACGGAATGGGCCTTCCTGCAAAACCGCATCCGCTTCACGCCCGCGTTCGAAGCCGAACACCTGACGACCATCGTGGCGATGGTGGAATGCGGTTTCGGCGTGGCGGCCCTGCCCGAGATCGCCGCCGGCGCGGTATCGCAGACGGGGATCGTGCAACGCCCGCTGATCGGGCCGGTGGCGGAAAGATCGATTGGCCTGGTCACGTCACGCAACCGCAGTTTGTCGCCAGCGGCGGCGGCGTTGGTGGGGACGTTGAAGGAATATTTGGCGGCGCGGTAACGCAGGGTCTATCCCGCCGGCCGCTCCAGCCCCAGATGCCCCCGCAGCGTAGTGTGTTCGTATTCCGTACGAAACAAGCCACGCCGCTGCAACACCGGTACCACCTGGTCCACGAAGTCATCGATGCCGCCCGGCAACGACGGCGGCATCAGGTTGAAGCCGTCGGCGCCTTCGTTACGGAACCAGTGTTCCATCCGGTCTGCGATTTGCTCGGGGGTGCCCACCATCGTGCAGTGGCCGCCACCCGCCGCCAGGCGGCCCAGCAGTTGTCGCACGGTGGGTTGCTCGGTTTCAATGATGCGCAAAATGGTGGCGTAGCGGCCCTTGGGGCCCTTGAATTCATGCAGCGGCACCAGCGCGGGCACGGGGGCGTCCAGCTCCCAGGTGCTGCAATCTTGCAGCACGAAGGTGCCCAACTGCCGTAGCGATGCGTCGCTGGGCAGCAACACGTCCAGCTCGCGCTGCTTGGCGCGGGCTTCGGCTTCGGTTGACCCCACGTACGTAACCAGCCCCGGCATGATGGGCACGAAGGCGGTGCGCCCTGCGTCGCGTACGCGTTGCTTGATGTCGCGGTAATACGATTGCGCGGCCGGCAGGTCATACGCCACGGCGTAGATCGCCTCGGCTCGCCGGGCGGCCAGGTCGCGGCCCTGGTCGGATGCACCGGCCTGGAACAGCACCGGGTGGCCTTGCGGCGGGCGTGGCACGGTCAGCGGGCCGTCCACCAGGAAGTGGTCGCCGTGATGGTGGATCGGGCGCACGCGCTCGGGCACGCCATAGACGCCGTTGCGGTCGATGGCCAGGGCATCGTCCTTCCATGAATCGAACAAGCGCAACGCTACGTCCACGAATTCTTCGGCGCGCGCGTAGCGCCAGTCGTGCCCCGGCATGGCTTCAAAGCCGTGGTTGCGGGCTTCGGCGTCGAACATCGACGTGACGACGTTCCAGCCCATGCGTCCGCCCGATATGTGATCCAGCGACGCCACCATGCGCGCCGCGTGGAACGGCGTGAAAAAGGTGCTGGACACGGTGCTGATCAAGCCGATGTGCGTGGTGGCGCGCGCGATGGCGGCCATGGTCGTCAGCGGCTCCAGGTACCAGCGCGGGCCGTCGCCGATGTTGTCGGTGGACTGGCCGTCGGCGAAAAAAATGGCGTCCAGCTTGCCGCGTTCCGCCGTGCGCGCCAGCGATTCGTAATAGCGGATATCGCCCAGGCGTTCAGCAGCCGAGTCCGGATGCCGCCAGGCGGCGCGGTGGTGGCCGCAGCCGAAGATGAACAGGTTCAGGTGCAACATGGCGATCAGTTCTTCACGAGGCCGCCGTCCACGACCAGGTTCTGGCCGGTGACGCTGCGCGACCAGGGGCTGGCAAAGAACAGCACGGCATCGGCGAACTGTTCCGGCGTGGTGACGGCGCGCAGCGGCGTGCTGGCGGCGATCAGGTCGAACACGGCTTCTGGCGTGGCGGCCGACGCGTCAGTGGTGCGCAAGAGGCCGCCGGACACCATGTTGACCGTGATGCCGTCGGGCCCCAGGTCCTGCGACAGCGTCCGCGTGAACGACAGCAGCGCGGCCTTGGCGGCGGTGTAGTCGTGATACGGCACCACCGGGTTCTGGACCAGGTTGGTGCCGATGTTGATGATGCGGCCCACCCCAGCCTGGCGCATGCCGGGCAGGGCGGCTTGCGTCGTGTTCAGCGCGCCGCGCACGCTGCCTTCGATCTGCTGATTCAAGTGGTCCCAGGTCAGCGTGTCGGCATGTGGGCGCGCGTCGCCGTTGAAGGCAAAGGCGGGCAGGGCGTTGTTGACCACCGTGGTGACGGGCATGCCGAAGTGGCTTTGCGCCTGGGCGATCATGGCGGCGACGGCGGTTGCGTCGCGCACGTCGGCCTGAACCGCCAGCGTCCGTTGCGGCGCGGTGGCGGCCAGCGCCTGCGCGGCCTGGGCGCTGTTCAGGTAATTGATCACCACCTTTGCGCCTTCCCGCAAAAAGGCCCGCGTGATGTGCGCACCCAATCCGCGGGCGCCTCCCGTCACGATTACCAGTTGTTCATTCAAGGCGGGGGCGGGGTGGGCAATGGGCATGGTGGGCTCGTCGGTTCACCGGCACGCGTGCAATCAGGTGCCGCAAGCGGGCGAACTTAGCATAAATCGATGCGTTGACATTGGCTTGCCGCGACCCTAATCTTGCGGCAATTCCTGGGGGAGCCTGTTTGGCTGAGATTCCGCGTTGTCGCGGTAACCCTTTGAACCTGATCCGGGTAATGCCGGCGAAGGGAAGGACATCGCGCCATTCGCGCGCCCTCCCTAGTGCTTTGATTCATCAGCGGCCCGCCTTGCGGACGGTGCCGCAACGCGCGTCCGGCCGTTTGCCGGGCCAGGGAGGACCGCTTTCCATGCTGACCCAAACCACCGCCTTGATGTGGCTGCTGCTCTTTTCGGGTGGCTTTGCCGCCGCCAGCGTGCTGTATACGCGACGCAAGCGCGGCACGCTGGAAGACTATATCGTGGCGCGCAACAGCCAGGGCGCTTTTGGCACCATCCTGACGCTGATGGCGTCCACGCTGGGCGCCTGGATTCTGTTTTCGCCGGCGCAGGCCGCCACCTGGGGCGGCTTGGCGGCGGTTATCGGCTACGCGCTGGGGTCCATGTCGCCGCGTCTGGTCATGATTCCGTTGGGCCGGCGCATGCGCGAACTGATCCCGCACGGTCACACGCTGACGGAATTCCTGATGGCGCGGTACGGGCGGCCTATGTACGGGCTGGCGCTGTTCATCATGCTGTTCTACCTGTTCATCGCGCTGTCGGCCGAGGTCACGGCCATTGCCAAGCTGGTCACCATGCTGGCGCCGGTGCCGCTGTGGGCCACGGCCGCCATCGTGATGGGCACGACGCTGCTCTACACCACGTATGGTGGCTTGCGATCATCGATCTTCACCGATCAGGTGCAGATGATGGTCATCGTGCCGCTGCTGGTGATTCTTTGCGTGGTGGGCTGGCAGGCGGCGGGCGGGGCCTTGCCGACGATCGAGGCTTTACGCGCCAAGGCGCCACAGCTGCTGGATCTGACCGATCCCGTGGGCGTCAAAGCCGGCCTGACCTTCTTCGTGGCGATTTTGCTGACCGGCATCTTCCACCAGGGCAATTGGCAGCGCATCTATGCCGCCAAAGACACGCGGTCGATGCGCAATGGCTTTTTGCTGGGGGGTATCCTGGCCGCGCCGTTCATCTTCCTGATGGGTTTGTTCGGCCTGGCGTTTGTCGGGCTGGCACCGCAGGGCGATAGTTCCATCGCGCTGTTCAGCGTCATCATGCCGCACGCGCCCGCCTGGTTCGTGATCGCGCTGATCCCGTTGGGCTTGTCGTTGGTCATGAGCACGGCCGACACCGCCATCAGCGCCGTGTCCAGCATCGTGGCGGTGGATATGCGCCGCCTGATGCCGCGCGCCACCGGCATGGACATGAAGCGTCTGGCGCGCTGGGCGGTGTTGCTGCTGGCGATTCCGGTGATGATCGTGGCCTCGCAGGGCTATAGCGTGCTGTACCTGTTCCTACTGGCCGACCTGCTGTGCTCGGCCGCCGCGTTTCCGGTGTTCTATGGTCTGTTCAGCCGCAAGCACGATGGCGTCACCGCAACGACCGCGACGGTCGCGGGGCTGGCGGCCGGGCTGTTCTTCTTTCCGGCGCCGGGCGACAAGCCTACGTTTCTGCTCGAATCGTTCCTGCTGGCCGCCTTTGTCCCGGTGCTGGTCACCGTGTTGATGCGCGGGATGCGTCGCGGCGTCAAGGAGTTTGATCTGTCGACACTGAGCGCGGCGGTGCGCCGTTTGGACAAGGACCCGGCCTGATGGTGGCTTGGAATATGGCCGGAATTCCGGCCTGAATTCCGGCCTGAATTTCGGCCCGATCCCGCGCCGCCAGCCAAAACAAAAAAGCCTTGGAACACGTTGCGGTGTCCAAGGCTTTCTTGTCTGGAATATTGGTGGAGCGGAGGAGGATCGAACTCCCGACCTTCGCATTGCGAACGCGACGCTCTCCCAGCTGAGCTACCGCCCCAATGAAGCAAGAGCAAAACTATACCTGAACAATAAAGCGCCGCGCAATACGGCGCGGCGCAATTATTTTCAGACGAATTCCAGGGTGGCCACTACCGGCGCGTGGTCCGACGGCTGCTCGTTGCGGCGCGGCTCTTTGTCGATGACGCAGGCCACGCAGCGCTTGACCAGCGGGGCAGACAACAACACGTGGTCGATCCGCAGGCCGGCATTGCGGCGGAAGGCGAATTGCCGGTAATCCCACCACGAAAACGACTTTTCGGGCTGCTCGAACAGGCGGAACGAATCGGTCAGGCCCAGCTCCATCAGGCTGCGCAAGGCCGCGCGTTCCGGTTCAGACACCAGCACCTGGCCTTCCCATTTCTCGGGGTTGTGCACGTCTTCATCGGCCGGGGCGACGTTGTAGTCACCCAGCACCGCCAAGCGCGGATACTGCTTGATTTCCTCGGCCAGCCAGTTGCGCATGGCGTCAAACCAGGCCAGCTTGTACAAATACTTGTCCGAATCCACCGCCTGACCATTGGGGCAGTACGCACAAACAACGCGCACGTCGCCTTCGGGGCTGGGAAACGTCAGCGCCAGCACGCGTTGCTGCGGATCGTCGTAGCCGGGAATATTGCGCACCATCGACGTACCCGGCACGCGCGACACAATCGCCACGCCGTTATACGTTTTCTGCCCCGCCCAAACCGCGTGGTAACCGGCTTCCTTGAACGCCGCCTCGGGAAACTTGTCGTCGGTCAGCTTCAGTTCCTGAATGCACAGCACATCGACAGGATTGGCAGCCAGCCAATCCAGCACCTGCTGCAGGCGTACATTCAGGGAGTTCACGTTCCAGGTGGCTAATTTCATGTGTCTGGTAGGGCCTTTATTTATTCATGCGAGTCTTGGCGAGGTCGCCCTGCCGAGGCCGGCTCAGCAACTGTCTGGCCAGTTCTCCGGTAGGGGCGTCGGCGGGCGCCAGGAATAGGGGCAGATGATACCGTGGCGACGGCGAAGCTTCGGATGCAGGCGCGACTCGCGGTGGCTGGCTTGCCTGCGCTCGTATCAATGCTCAGACCCGCTATTGAGCATCCGGCTCTTGGCCTTTTCGATATGGGAGCGCATGACGTTGCGGGCGCCGTCGGCGTCTTGGGCCTGGATCAAGCGGTACAGGTGGCGGTGTTCGTCGATGGCGGCGCGGGTGCGTTTCCAGGGTTCGCTGTGGACCAGGTGGCGCATGACGTTGACGGCGTGGCTGACGTCGTATTCCAGTGACTTGAGCACTTGCACGAAGCGCTGGTTGCTGGTGGCGGCGGCGATGGCTTGGTGAAAGCCGTAGTCGTAGTGATGCGCGATGGCGCCGGACGCGTCGGCTTCTTCGTAGCCCGTCAGCATGCGGTCCATGTCGTGCAAGTCGTCGCTGCTGCGGCGCAGGGCGGCCAGGTAGGCGCATTCGGGTTCGATCACCATGCGTAGTTCCAGGCCCTCCAGGATGTGGCCGACGCGGCGCGCCGGGTCAACGGCGGGCATGCCGCCCATCAGGTCGGGCTTGGCGCGCACGTAGGTGCCGGAGCCTCGGATGGAGTCCACCAACCGGTCTTCGCGCAGGCGGTCCAGCGCTTGTCGGACCACCGGGCGCGACACCTCGAACAGCGCGGCCAATTCCAATTCGGTGGGCAGCTTGTTGCCCGGCGCGATCTTGCCGGTGGCGATGGCGTAGAACAGGCTTTCGTAGACGCGTTCGGCAAAGCGCTCGGCGCGGACATAGCCCAGGCCAGAGGCCACGTCCGCCAACACGTCCAATTCGGGGCGGGGACGGGAAGCGGATTCCAGTAATGCGTCCAGCCGCGGGTCACGCTCGTTGCTCATTGGCGCGTTCCTGAAAGTGAATAGCGTGAAGAAAGCGGAAGTTTGTCAGTCGCCATGACAACATCGCGGTATCCGGGAAAAATTCCAGGGCAGGCACAGATCAGTAACCGTCTGATAGATAAGGGATTACCCGAATCCTCAGTCAAAAATTCCGAGCCTTGGATAGAAAGCTGTCAATTCAATTGACAAGTTATGCCGGCCTCCCGTAATTTGCCACAAACGACATCGCCCGCGCCGCTGACGCGCGGACGGCGACACGGGCTTTCCCGTTGCGCCCAGCCATCGGCAAAAACCGGCAAACCCGGAATGACCGCCGGGCTGCATCCGAGACAACACGACCACCGCCAATATGGGCTGCCGCACACCTACCGCTACCTTGCACTTTTTATCGTGCCGGGAACGTTGCGCGCGCGTCGGCGCCTTTTCCGCAACTGGCCGTTCGGCCGCTACTTTACTCCGCACACCGTGACTCAGAAGAACTTTATCGCCAATCAATGGGTGGCCTCTGCCACCGGTGAAACCATTGCCGTCGTGAACCCGTCCGATGGCAAGCCCTTCGAGGCGATTGCCCGATCCGGCGAGGCGGACGTAGACCGCGCCGTGCAAGCCGCGCGCCAGGCGTTTGAAGGCGAGTGGGGCCAGATGGCGCCCGCCGTGCGCAGCCGCCTTCTGATGAAGATTGCGTTTGCCCTGCTGGACCGCCAGGAAGAGCTGGCTCAACTGGAATCCGCCGATACCGGCAAGCCCATCAAGCAGGCGCGCGCCGACGCCGCCGCCGTGGCGCGTTATTTCGAGTTCTATGCCGGCGCCGTCGACAAGCTGCATGGCGAGACCATTCCCTACACCCCGGGCTTCACCGTGCTGACCGTGCGCGAAGCGCATGGCGTGACGGGCCACATCGTGCCCTGGAACTACCCGCTACAGATCTTTGGCCGCAGCGTTGGCGCGGCGCTGGCCGCCGGCAACGCCTGCGTGGTCAAGCCCGCCGAGGACGCGTGCCTGTCGCTGCTGAAGCTGGCCGAGATTGCCGCTGAGGTCGGGCTGCCCGCGGGCGCGCTGAACATCGTCACCGGCTACGGCCATGAAGCGGGCGCGGCGCTGTCGGCGCATCCCGGCATCGACCATATCTCGTTCACGGGTTCGCCGCAGACCGGCAAGATGGTGGCCCATGCCGCCGCCGATAACCACGTGCCGGTGACGCTGGAACTGGGCGGCAAGTCGCCCCAGATCGTGTTCGATGACGCCGACCTGGACGCCGCCATGCCGGTGCTGCTGGCAGCCATCATCCAGAACGCCGGCCAGACGTGCTCGGCGGGCAGCCGCGTATTGATTCAGCGCGGCGTGTACGAAACGGTGCTCAAGCGCCTGTCGGACGCCTTCGCCGCAACCGTTACCGGCCCGGCCGCAAAGGACCTGGACGTGGGTCCGCTGATCAGCGGCCGCCAGCACGATCGCGTGCGCGGTTTTCTGGCCGAAGCGGAAGCGGAAGGCTTGAAGGTTGCCGCGCGCGGCCAGCTTCAGGACGGTGCGCCCGAGTCGGGCTACTACCAGCCGCCCGTGCTGTTCCGCGACGTGCCGCCCAACAGCCGCCTGGCGCAGGAAGAAGTGTTTGGCCCGGTGCTGGCCGCCATGGTGTTCGACACCGAGCAGCAAGCGTTGGAAATCGCCAATGGCACGTTGTACGGCCTGGTGGCGGGCGTGTGGACGCGCGACGGGGCCCGCCAGATGCGTCTGGCCCGCCAACTGCGCGCCGGCCAGGTCTTCATCAATAACTATGGCGCCGGCGGCGGCGTGGAACTGCCGTTTGGCGGCTCGCGCCAGTCGGGCTATGGCCGCGAAAAGGGCTTTGAAGCGCTTTACGGCTTCACCACGCTCAAGACCATCGCCATCCGTCATTGATGGCTGGCGGGTGACGCCAGTTACCCGCATGCGGTGCGGCGGTCCGGAGCAAAATATCGGTTAACGTTGATGTTTTGCTTCTGGGGCCCGCCGCCCCGTATTCAGGATCTGTATGTTCACCGGTATTGTTCAAGGCACCGCGACGATCGCAAAGATCGCGGACCGCGAAGGCCTGCGCACCTTCACGCTGGATTTTCCCCCTGGTTTCTGTGTAGACCTGGCCATCGGCGCCAGCGTATCGACGGACGGCGTCTGCCTGACCGTCACTGAACTGCTGTCCGACAACCAGGCCACGTTCGACGTGATGCTGCAAAGCCTGGCCATCACCACGCTGGGCAGCTACGCCGAAGGCGACCGCGCCAACGTCGAGCGCGCTGCCAAGGACGGGGCCGAGATCGGCGGGCATCCGCTGTCGGGTCACGTCGATTTCACGTCTGAAGTCATCATGGTGAAGTCGTCCGACACCAATCGCCTGATGCGTTTCAGCATTCCCGAAGCTTTCCGCAAATACGTGTTCGCCAAGGGCTATATCGCCATCAACGGCGCCAGCCTGACTGTGTCGGAAGTGAACCGCGCCGAAGGTTGGTTTGAAGTGTGGCTGATTCCCGAAACGCGCCGCATGACGGTGTTCGAAGACAAGCAGGTGGGCGACTTCGTCAACATTGAAATCGAGCGCGGCACGCAGGTCATGGTCGATACCGTGCGCGAAACGGTGCAGGAAAGCCTGGGCAAGCTGCAACCGCTGCTGGAAGCCATCCTGAAGGAAAAGGGGCTGACACTGGAAGACTTTGTCAGCCCGCGGGGCAAGCTGAAATAACGCGCCCGGGGCGCGTACCCCGGACGGTTTATCCCCCAGCTTTATTGCCCGAAGGGCCGTCCCTCGGGGCGTACGCGCATACCCGGCTGCAAGCGCGTCCAAGGCAGGTCCGCCGGGTCGGCCTGCATCGGGCCGGGCGCCTTGGCCACCAGCACTTCGTGCGCAATCGGCTGGAAGTCGGCGCGAAAGTGCACCGAGCTTTTCACGACCAATATCCCCATTTCCTCAGGCTGCACACCGCCCACGCGGAACAGGTTGCGGTCCAGCATCTGCGCCTTGCTGGCGCTGACCACCACCCGCACGCCGCCGATACGCAAGCCCGCCACGGCGCCCAGGTCCACGTCCATGCCGTGCATCATCGGGCCATCAAAACGAAGCTTGCCGGGCGACAGCGTTTCCACGACGAAGTCCCCCGTAAACGGGGAATCGCCCGCAACGCCGGACTGCCCGCCCAGGCTTAACGTGACGGTCTGGCCGATGCCGGCGGCGGTGGCGGCGCGCACGGCGTCCGGGTCGTACAGCAGGCCCAGCGCGGCATTCTGCGCGTCCGCCTCGACCAGCGCGCGCAGCATGCCGGTGGTATTGGCGTCGCCGCCCGCGCCGGGGTTGTCCTGCGTATCCGCGATCACGATGGGGCGAGACGCGCCCGCGGCCAGATCCTGGGCGCGCCGCACGGCATCGGCCGGTTCCAGGAAGTCGGGCGACCATTGCGGTTCCAGCTCAAGCACCTGCCGGTATAGCGTTTCAGTGACGTGTTCCACGGCCGCCGCGTCGGTGCCGTACGCCCACACCACGGGGCCGCATTCCGGAAAGTCCGCTGCCGGAAAACCCGGCGCGAACGATATCGATGTGACGCCCGCCGTTTGCTCCAGGTGCGCCAGCGCGTCGTACACGCCTTTGGACGGTTGCAGCATGGTGCACATGCCGTTGATCGGGATCAGGAAGGGCAGGCGGCGCACGTGCATCGTCCAGTGGTCGCCCGCCGCAATGCGCGCCAGCAAGAGGCGGGCCGCGTGTTCGCCCGTGTCGGCCATGTCCACGTGCGGATAGGTGCGAAAGGCGACCAGCGCATCGGCCTGTTGCAGCATCTGCGCGGTGACGTTGGCGTGCAGGTCCAGGCTGGCGACCACGGGCACGGCGGGGCCGACAATCTGGCGCAGGCGCGCCAGCAGTTCGCCTTCGCCGTCGTCCAGGTGTTCGGTCACCATCGCGCCGTGCAAGTCCAGGTAGACGGCGTCGTAGGGGCGGGCGCGCGCGGCGTCCAGGATTTCGCCGGCGATGCGTTCGAAGGCGTCACGCGTCACGTGCGCGGATGGGCTGGCGCCGGCCCAGATCACCGGATGCACGGTGTGCCCGGCCGCCTGGATGGCGTTGATGAAGCCGCCGGCGGGAATGTTGACCGAACGCAGCGCCAGCATGTCCTGGCCGCGAACCATCGCGGGAAAGCCTTCGCCGCGGACAAAGTTGTCATACCCGGCCTTGGATGGCGCAAAGGTATTGGTCTCGTGCTGGAATCCAGCCACCAGGATGTGCATGTTTTTTCCTCTTGGATTTTTGAATGTGTGTCGTGGTCTTGCGGCGTAGCCGTTGCCGACGGGACGATTATTGGAGACGTACCAGGGTTTGGCAATAGCGCAAAACCGGGCCGCGCCGCCCGGGGGGGCTGGCCGCCGGGCCAGACCGGCGTGCAAGGTGTTTTTAGAAAGTCTTGATATTCAAAGGCAGTAACGACAATGCTTTCCAGGCAAAAATGGCTGGAAAGCCGCATGAACGTTCAAGAAATTTCTGAAATTCCCATAAGACGGTCGTTTCGAGGCGAATCGGAATACAATAGCGACACTTTCGGAGGTTCTTATGTCGGTCATATCCGATATCAAAATTCGCCCCCTAGAGCGCGGCGATCTGCACTTTGTGCACAAGATCAACAACAACGACGTCATCATGCGGTACTGGTTCGAAGAGCCCTACGAGGCCTATGACGAACTGGTCGCACTCTATGACCGCCACCTGCACGATCAAAACGAACGGCGCTTCATCATCGAGCACGATACCGGGCAGCCCGCCGGTCTGGTCGAACTGGTTGAAATCGACTACATCCACCGCCGTGCCGAATTCCAGATCATCATTGCGCCCAGCTACCAGGGCCGGGGTTACGCCAAGGCGGCCACTCGCATCGCCGTGGGCTATGCGTTTCGCGTGCTGAACATGCACAAGGTTTATCTGGTGGTCGACAAGGACAATACCGCCGCCGTGCACGTCTACGAACGCTGCGGCTTCCAGATCGAAGGGCTGATGAAGGAAGAGTTCTTTTCGAACGGCGCCTATCGCGACGCCTACCGCATGGCGCTGCTGCAACACGAACACCTGCGCGACGTCGGCCCCGGTGCACCCGATGCACCGGTGCTGCGCGACTGGCCGCAGGAAGAGCAGACGGGCTAAGCAAGCCCGTCCCGCCAACGCGTCACTGCATCACTGCGTCACTGCGTCACTACATCACTACATCACTACATCACTGCTGCGCCCGCATCACTGCGCCGCGAGCAGCAGACGCAGGCCGTTGGCCACCACCAGCAGGCTGGCGCCCACATCGGCGAACACGGCCATCCACAGCGTGGCGTTGCCCGTCATGGCCAGCGCCAGGAACACCACCTTGATACCCAGCGCCAGCACGATGTTCTGGATCAGCACGCGGTGGGTGGCGCGTGACAAGCGCAAAAATGTTCCGATCTTGCGCAGGTCGTCGTCCATCAGGGCGACGTCCGCCGTTTCAATTGCCGTTCCCGTGCCGGCCGCGCCCATCGCAAAACCGATGTCGGCGCGCGCCAGTGCGGGGGCATCGTTGATGCCGTCGCCCACCATGCCCACCTTGCCGGCGCTTGCCTCGTTGGCCGCCAGCTTGCTTTCGATGGCGGTCAGCTTGTCTTCCGGCAACTGATCCCCCCGCGCTTCGTCTATGCCCACCTGCTGCGCGATGGCTTGCGCGGTGGGCGTGTTGTCGCCGGTCAGCATCAGCGTGCGCACCCCCAGCGCGTGCAGGTCCGCGATGGCCTCGGCGCTGCTGGGTTTGACCGTGTCGGCCACAGCGGCCAACGCCAGCACGCGCTGCCCGTCGGTCAATGCGATGGCGCTTTTGCCCTGGCGTTCCAATTCGTCCATGCGAGCTTCCAGCTTGGGGCTGGACACGCCCGCGTCGCGCATCAGGCGGCGGTTGCCCAATTGGAAGGTCACGCCATCGATCCGCGCGCTGACGCCACGGCCGGGCAGGGCGGTGAAGGCGTCCACGTCCAGCAGCGTCTTGCCGGCCTCGCGCGCGGCGTTCGCCACGGCCAGCGACACGGGGTGGTCCGAGCGCGCCGCCAGGCTGGCCGCGATCAACGTGGCGGGGTGGCGGGTGGCGTCGGACACGTCCCAGTCTTGCAGGTCGGTCTGCACCGGTTTGCCGTGGGTCAGCGTGCCGGTCTTGTCCAGCGCCAGCCACTTCAGGTTGCGGCCTTCTTCCAGATACACGCCGCCCTTGATCAGGATGCCCCGGCGCGAGGCCGCCGTCAGGCCGCTGACGATGCTGACCGGCGTCGAAATCACCAAGGCGCAGGGGCAGGCAATGATCAGCAGCGCCAATGCGCGGTAGATCGCGTCAAACCAGGGTTGGCTCCACAGCAGCGGGGGCACGGTTGCCACCAGCAGCGCCACCGCCACCACCGCGGGCGTGTAGATGCGCGAGAAGCGGTCGATGAAGCGTTGCGTGGGGGCGCGAGCGCCTTGCGCCTGCTCGACGGCATGGATGATGCGGGCCAGCGTGGTGTTGCCGGCTGCGGCGGTGACGCGGTATTCGAACGAGCCCGCGGCGTTCACGGTGGCTGCGTAGACGGGGTCCTCCTGCGCCTTTTCCACGGGCAGGCTTTCGCCGGTGATCGGCGATTGGTCCACGGTGGAACGGCCGCTGACGATGACGCCGTCGGCCGCAATGCGTTCGCCGGGGCGTACGCGCACCACATCGCCCACGCCCAGTTGCGCGGCCGGCACCTCAAGCCAGCCGCCATCGGCCTGACGCACGGTGGCGGTTTCGGGCGCCAGGTCCAGCAGGCCGCGCACGGCGTTGCGGGCGCGGTCCAGCGAACGGGCTTCGATCAGCTCGGCCACGTTGAACAGGAACATCACCATGGCGGCTTCGGGCCACTGGCCGATCAGCACCGCGCCGGTCACGGCGATGCTCATCAGCGCGTTGATGTTCAGGTTGCCGTTGCGCACGGCGATCCAGCCCTTGCGGTAGGTGGTGACGCCGCAAGCCAGGATGGCTGCCACGGCCAGCGCTGCCGTGACGCCCCAATGCCAGCCCGCGAAATGCGAAAACTCGGACAGCGCGGCCAGCACGCCGGCCCCGCCGATCAGCCACCAGTTCACGCGGCTGGCGGCGGCGGGGGTGCCCGCGGCGCCGTCCGCCAGGGGTTCCGGCGTCATGTCCAGCGACTTGATGGCCGCGATGACCCGGTCCAGCGCGCCCTCGGCGTGCACCACCGTCAGCACCCGTTGCATCAGGTTGAAGTCCAGCGCGTGCACGACGTCCAGGCCGTCGAGCTTTTTGCGGATCAGGGTTTCTTCGGTGGGGCAGTCCATCTGCCCGATGCGCAACCGCGCCAGCGCCTGGCCGGGGCCGGCCGTAAGCGTCGCCGCGCCGCTGGCCGACGCCGTAAATGCCTGCCCGCCATGGTCATGGCCGCAGCAGGCGGTGGGGGCGGGGGCGTGATTGTGCTCATGGCCGTGGCGGTGATCGTGATCGTGCCCGTGCTTGTCCGAGCCATGGCTATGGCGCTGGCTGTGATCGTGCCCGCCCGTGCCATGGCTATGGTCATGGCCGCCCTGACCGTGGTCGTGGGCGGCGTGGTCATGCGCGGCGTGGTCGTGCTCGTGGTCCCCGTGGGCGTGGTCATGCCCGCTGCAGCAGGCGTCGGCCTGCCCGGCAGCGCGGTGATCGTGCGATTTGGTCGGAGGAAAAGCCATCTTCTGCGCCTTGTTGAAACGGATGACGCCATTGCACACCTTGGAGTTACTATAGGGTCAAGCCCAAAATTTCACTCGGAATGCGTTCCAGGAGGCGTGATGCGAATCGGCGAATTGGCGACGGCGGCCGGCACTACGGTCGAAACCGTGCGTTATTACGAAAAAGAAGGCCTGCTGCCCGCGCCCGACCGCGGGCTTAATAATTACCGCAGTTACGGCCAGGCCCATTTGGAACGTCTGCGCCTGATCCGCAATTGCCGGGCGCTGGACATGACGCAGGACGAAATCCGCGCGATCCTGTCCCTGGCCGACAACCACCAGAAGGGTTGTGGCCCTATTAATGAGCTGTTCGACGAACACATCTCGCATGTGGATGAACGCATCGCCGAGCTTCTGCAACTGAAAGCCCAACTGACCGAATTGCGCCAGCGCTGCCTGTCCGCGCGCCCGGATACGGACGATTGCGGCATCCTGCACGGCTTGTCCGAAATGCAGGTGGAAGAGCGCCAGGAACGGCATACGCATCTCGGGTGAATCCCCGGCCTGACCGCCACCCATTCACGGCGATGCCCTTGCCGCCGGTCAGGGGATACCCCTATCGGCCGGACGGCATCGCTTAATATGAGAATCTGTCTTTTTTACAAAAGCGCCCGACTCAATGACTGCCACCACCCCCACCGCCATCCCGCTGCGCGCGCTGACCTCGCGCCGTTCCTTCAAGTTCCTGCGCGCGCCGGCTCCCAAGCCGGACGAGCTGGAACAGATCCTGCAAGCCGCCATGTCGGCGCCCGATCACGGTGCCTTGCGCCCGTGGCGCTTTGTCGTGATTCAAGGCGAGGCCATCGGCAAGCTGGCGGACGTGGCGCTGGATGCCGTCAAGCGCAGCGGCGACCCGCGCATGACGCCCGAGAAAGAAAAGTCGGTGCGCGAATGGATGGCCAGCGTGCCGCTGTTTATCGGCGTGGCGCAGAAAATCGCCCACGGCAACACCAAGATTCCCGAACACGAACAGCTGCTGGCCACCGGCTGCGCGGTCATGAACATCCTGAACGCCACGCACATGCTGGGCTACGCCGCGTTCTGGAGCACCGGTGTGGGCACCTACGTTGAAGACGTGCAGAACGCCTTGGGCCTGGATTCGCTGGACTACCGCTTCCTGGGTTACCTGGCCATCGGCACGCCGGGTTGCGCCGTGCCGCCGGCCAATCGCCCGAACTTCCGCGAGTTCGTCTCGGAGTGGACCGGGCCCGTCTAAGGGCGGGTTGTTTGGCCGGGCGCCCCACGGGGCGCTTGCGCGCCAGGCAATAAATAACAATAATTCTTATTGTTATTTATTGCCTGGCGTTTTTCCATGTCCTCCACCGCGCGGCCCTCGGAGCATTCTCCTACCGAGTTGTATCAAGCGCATCACTCCTGGCTGCAAGAGTGGCTTCGGCGCAGGCTGGGATGCCGCCATGATGCCGCCGATCTGGCGCACGATACTTTCGTGCGAGTGTTGGCTGGCCGGCATACCGACACCATCCGCGAACCTCGCGCCTTCCTGACCACGCTGGCCCAGCGCACGCTGTTCAGTTTTTGGCGTCGCCGCGAACTGGAACGCGCGTATCTGGATAGCCTGAGCGCCATGCCGCAAACCAGCGCACCCAGCGAAGAATCCCGCGCCCAGGTGATCGACGCGTTGATGCACATCGACCGCGCATTGCAACGCCTGCCGCCCAAGGCGCGCCAGGCCTTTCTGTACAGCCAGCTTGATGAACTGAGCTATAGCGAGATCGCAGCGCGCATCGGCACGTCGGTGATGACGGTGCGCCGCTACATGAAGCAGGCCATCACGCTGTGCGTGACGGTGCGTCTGTCTGCATGACGTCCCCCATGCAGCAGTTGCCCGCCGACCTGCAATCGGCCGTGGACTGGATGGTGCTGCTGTCCTCCGGTAGCGTGCCGCGCGCCGACCGGGCGCGTTTCGAACAATGGAAGACGTCCGATCCCCGGCACGAGGCGGCCTGGGAAACTGTCAACGCCGCCGTCAAAGACCCCTTTGCCACGCTGGCCGACGTTGAGCAGCGGCAAGCTGCCGGCGCGGCCTTGCTTACCGCGCCGGGCCGGCGCCGGGCGTTGCGTAATGCGTTGGCCGTGGCGCTGGCCGCGGGCGGTATGGCGGCGCTGGTTGACCGCCAGATTCCCCTGCGCACGCTGACCGCCGACTTACGCACGGGCACCCGCGAACGCCGTACCTATACCTTGCCGGACGGCAGTGAGCTGACGTTGAACGCGCGGTCGGCCGTGGACGTGGATTTCAGCGCGGGCGTGCGTCTGGTGCGCTTGGCGGCGGGCGCGGTCTATGCGCGGGTGGCGCCAGATGCGGCGCGCCCCTTCATCGTTGCCACCCGCGATGGCGAAGTGCAGGCGCTGGGCACCGTCTTCAGCGTGGCGCGCGAGGCTGAGGCATGCGTCGCCAGCGTGATCGAACACAGCGTCGAGGTGCGCGCGGCGGGCCAGCGCAGGATCCTGCAAGCGGGGCAGGGCCTGCGCTTTGATTCGCGTGGCCTGGGCTCCCCGGACCCCGCCCTGCGGGACGCCGCCGCGTGGCACGCAGGCATGCTGGTCGTTCATGACCGGTCCTTGGGCGAAGTGGTCGATGCGCTGCGGCCGTACCGACGCGGCATCATCCGGATAACGCCGGCGGCCGCGCGGCTGCGGGTACTGGGCGCGTTTCCGCTGGACGACACCGACCGCTCGCTGGAATCGTTGCGGCAGACCTTGCCCATCAGTGTCAGTTCGCTGGGCGGCTGGTTCGTCAGTATCGACGTGGTGCGTCGCGCGTCCTGAAAATAAATGAACACTTTTGCCCCCGTCGTGGGACATCCCTCCTGAAACACCACACTGTTGCAGGAGAATCCATGTTTCATCGTCCCCCGCTGCGGCCGCTGGCCGCCGCGCTGTTCATTGCCCTGACCCTTCCCACGGCGTATGCCCAGACAACGCCGGCCGCCGCGTCGGCCCGGGCCGTCCTGCATTTTGATTTGCCGGCGGCCGCGCTGGGCGACACGCTGACCCGCATCGCGCGCCACAGCGGCCGCGCGGTGTCCGTCGACCCTGCCTTGGTAGCCGGCCGCAATGCGCCGGCTATCGTGGGCGATTACACGGCGGAAGACGCCGTGCGGCGCGTGCTAGCCGGCAGCGGGTTGGAGTTGGCCGTAACGGCCAACGGCACCCTGAGTGCCCGCCGCGTAGTCGAAGGCACCACGGTGCTTGAGCCCGTGCGGGTCACCGGGTCGCTGGAATCTCCCACCGGTCACGTTGACGGTTACGTGGCGCAGCGCGCCATGTCCGGCACCAAGACGGACACGGCGCTGATCGAAACACCGCAATCGGTGTCGGTCGTTACCAGCGACCAGATCCGCATCATCAAGGCGGCTTCGGTGGCGGACGCCTTGGGCTACACGCCGGGCGTGTCGGCGCAATCGCCCGCGTTCAGCCGCATGGTGGACGACCTGATGCTGCGCGGCTTCAACGTGGCCGCCGGCAACTCGGGGCAGCTGCGCGACGGCCTGAAGCTGCAATCCAGCGTCTACGATGGCGGTCAAGAGCCCTATGGGCTTGAACGTGTTGAAGTGCTGCGCGGCGCATCGTCCGTGCTGTATGGGCAGTTGAGCCCGGGTGGCGTGGTCAACACGGTCAGCAAGCGGCCAACGGCCGACACGCTGCGCGAACTGAACGTAGAGGCCGGCAGCTACGGCCGCCGCCAGGTGTCGGGCGACTTCGCCGGCGAGCTGTCTGAAGACGGTGCATGGACCTACCGTTTGACCGGCCTTGCCCGCAATGCCGACAACTGGGTGGATCATGTGCCCGACGATCGCACGTATCTGGCGCCCGCGCTGACATGGCAGCCTTCGGCGGCCACCTCGCTGACCCTGCTGGCCAGCTATCAGCGCATCCGCACGCGCTTTGCCGCGCCGATGCCCGCGGCCAATACCTTGAACGGCCAGGTGCCGCGCGACCTGTTCATCGGCGAGCCCGATTTCGACCGCTACGACACCGACACCTACACGGTCGGCTATCTGTTCGAACACGCCTTCAACGATCGCGTAAAACTGCGTCAAAGCGCCCGCTACTTCACGGCGGACGGCAAGTGGGACTACCTGAGTTTTGGCGCGTTGCAGGCCAACGGCCAGACCTTGCGCCGCGGCGTCGTCAGCCGCGACGAACATTCTTACGGCGTTGCGACCGATACGTCGCTGGAACTGAAGCTGGACGGAGGAACCCTCCAACACACGGTCCTGGCTGGCCTGGACTACTACCGCAGCGGCTACGATTCGCACCGTCATGCGGGAACGGTGGCCCCGTTGGCGAACATATACAACCCCGTCTACGGCGCGGTTCCCATCATCAACACCGCTGCCGATTACGGGATCAATACGCGCGGCGATTCGCTGGGCCTGTACTTGCAAGACCAGATCAAGATCCAGGACAAATGGGTGCTGGTGCTGGGCGGCCGCCAGGATTGGGCCAATACCGACCAAAAGAGCTACACCACCGGCGCCACCACGCGCTTGCGAGATACCGCCACGACGGGTCGCGTCGGCTTGGTCTATGTGGCCGACAACGGCTTGGCGCCATACGCAAGCGCCAGCCAGTCGTTCGCGCCCACCGTGGGTGTGGACCGGGCGGGCAACGCCTTCAAGCCCACCAAAGGCACGCAATTCGAACTGGGCCTGCGCTATGAACCGCCGGGCGGCAACATGCTTTACAGCGCCGCCGTCTACGACCTGACGCAGACGAATGCGCTGACCAGCGATCCGACCGACGCCACGTATTCCGTGCAAAGCGGGCGGGCCCGATCACGCGGCCTGGAACTGGAGGCCAAGGCGCGCCTGGGCGCCATGAACCTCACCGCCAGCTACGCTTACACCGATGCGCGCACCACGCGCAGCACCGTGCCCTCGCTGGTGGATCAGCGTATCGCGCTGGTGCCGCTGCACAGCGCTTCGGTCTGGGCCGATTACAACCTGAGCGCCATCGGCGTGACCGGTCTGACCGTCGGCGCGGGCGTGCGCTACGCCAGTTCGACGAACCTGCCCGGCTATCCCGCCAACGTGCCGGGGCAATTCCTGGTCGACGCGATGACGGCTTACGACTTCGGCGCCCTGGATCCGTCCATGTCAGGGTTGTCGTTGACGGTGAACGCGCGCAACCTTTTCAACCGGGGGTACCTGGCGTGCGCCGGCACGACAGGGTGCCGTTATGGTGAGCCGCGCACGCTGTATGCCACCCTGAGCTATCGCTGGTAAACCGTGGAAAACCCCTAGCGCAACGCGGGCCGGCATGCCGCTCAGGCCCGCTCAACGACCCTGTCCCCTGTGCTAATCTCGTCGACGGCCACGCATATTTATCCCTATGCGCGTGCCGACGATGGCTGCGCTTGGGGTCACACGCCCTTGGCAATGCCTTGGTAGGAAGAAAACGCGTGACACGATCAAGCGTGGAGACAATATATGAGCCAGTATGGGCCGTTGAAGTTGCACGTCCCCGAGCCTACAGGGCGTCCGGGTTGCAAGACCGACTTTTCCTATCTGCATCTATCGCCGCCCGGCGAGGTGCCCAAACCCCCCATTGATGTTGCCCCGGTCGATACCGGCGCGCTGGCGTACAGCCTGGTGCGAGTAATCGACGACGACGGCCGCGCGGTCGGGCCATGGGCGCCCGAGATCAGCAACGATCTGATGCGCGCCGGCATGCGGGCCATGCTGAAGACGCGCATCTTCGACGGGCGCATGCTGACGGCCCAGCGCAAGAAGAAAATTTCGTTCTACATGCAAAGCCTGGGCGAGGAAGCCATCGGCTCCGCTCACGCGCTGGCCCTGGAACAGGGCGACATGTGTTTTCCCACCTATCGCCAGCAAAGCATCCTGCTGTCGCGCGATGTGTCGCTGGTGACGATGATGTGCCAGCTGATGTCCAACGAGCGCGATCCGCTCAAGGGTCGCCAGCTGCCGGTCATGTATTCCGACCGACCCAACGGCTTTTTCACGATTTCCGGCAACCTGGCCACGCAGTTCATCCAGGCGGTGGGCTGGGCGATGGCGTCGGCCATCAAGGGCGACACCCGCATCGCCTCGGCCTGGATCGGCGACGGCGCCACCGCCGAAGCCGACTTCCATACCGCGCTGACCTTCGCGCACGTGTATCGCGCGCCGGTCATCCTGAACGTGGTGAACAACCAGTGGGCCATTTCGACGTTCCAGGCGATTGCCGGCGGCGAAGGCGCCACCTTCGCCGGGCGCGGCGTGGGCTGCGGCATTGCGTCGCTGCGCGTGGATGGCAACGATTTCCTGGCGGTGTATTCCGCCTCGCGCTGGGCCGCCGAACGCGCCCGCCGCAACTTGGGCCCAACCCTGATCGAATGGGTGACCTACCGCGCCGGCCCGCACTCGACTTCCGACGACCCTTCCAAATACCGGCCTGGCGATGACTGGGCGCACTTTCCGCTGGGCGACCCGATCGAACGCTTCAAGAAGCACCTGATCGGGCTTGGCATCTGGTCCGACGCAGAACACGACGCCGTGCGCGCCGAGCTCGACGCCGAGATCGTGGCGGCCCAAAAGGAAGCGGAAAGCTACGGCACCCTGGTGGACGGCCACGTCCCCAGCGCCGCCAGCATCTTTGAAGACGTCTACAAGGACATGCCGGAGCATCTGCGCCGGCAGCGCCAGCAGCTCGGAGTCTGACCATGGCAATCGATAACAACGCTGGTCCGGCCTCGGCGCCGATGACCATGATCCAGGCTTTGCGCTCGGCCATGGATGTGATGCTGGAGCGTGACAACAACGTGGTGGTGTTCGGACAAGACGTCGGCTATTTCGGCGGCGTGTTCCGGTGCACCGAAGGCCTGCAAACCAAGTACGGCAGCTCGCGCGTGTTCGACACGCCCATTTCCGAAGGCGGCATCGTGGGCGTGGCCGTCGGCATGGGCGCCTACGGCTTGCGGCCCGTTTGCGAAATCCAGTTCGCGGATTATTTCTACCCCGCCTCGGACCAGATCGTGTCCGAGGCCGCGCGCCTGCGCTATCGCTCGGTGGGGGAATTCATCGCCCCGATGACGATCCGCATGCCCTGCGGCGGCGGCATCTACGGCGGCCAGACCCACAGCCAAAGCCCCGAAGCCATGTTCACGCAGGTCTGCGGCCTGCGCACGGTAATGCCGTCCAACCCCTATGACGCCAAGGGCCTGTTGATTGCGTCCATCGAAAACGATGACCCGGTGATCTTCCTGGAACCCAAGCGGCTGTATAACGGCCCCTTCGACGGCCACCATGATCGCCCCGTGACGCCGTGGACCGGCCGCCCCGGCAGCGTGGTGCCCACCGGTTACTACACCGTGCCGCTGGACACCGCCGCCATCGTGCGGCCCGGCAACGCGCTGACGGTGCTGACCTACGGCACCACGGTCTATGTGTCTCTGACCGCCGCCGAAGAAACCGGCATCGACGCCGAGGTCATCGACCTGCGCAGCCTGTGGCCGCTGGATCTGGAGACCATCGTCAATTCCGTGAAGAAGACCGGCCGCTGCGTCGTGGTGCACGAAGCCACGCGTACCTGCGGGTACGGCGCGGAATTGATTGCGCTGGTCCAAGAGCATTGCTTCCATCACCTGGAGGCGCCCGTCGAGCGCGTGACCGGTTGGGATACTCCCTACCCGCACGCGCAGGAATGGGCGTACTTCCCCGGCCCGCGCCGGGTTGGCGAAGCGTTCAAACGCGCGATGGAGGTGTGACATGGGCATTCATATCATCAAGATGCCCGACATCGGCGAAGGCATTGCCGAGGTCGAGCTGGTGGGCTGGCACGTCCAGGTGGGCGACACGGTAGCCGAAGACCAGCCGCTGGCCGATGTGATGACCGACAAGGCCACGGTGGAAATCCCGTCGCCGGTCGTCGGCAAAGTGATCGCGCTGGGTGGCGACGTGGGCCAGGTGATGGCCGTGGGCGGGGAATTGATTCGCCTGGAAGTGGAAGGCGAGGGCAATGTGCGACCGGGCTCGGGCGCGCCGGGGCAGGGCGCATCGGCACCGGCCAAGCCGGCAGGCGGCGACGCGTCGGCGTCCACGTCCGCGCAGGCTGAAGCTGGCGGGAATGCTGGCGGGGCTGCCGGCGCGAAAGCTGGCGGCATCGCGGGCCAGATCGCCGCGTCCATGGCGCCGGCGTCTGCCTCGGCTGCCGCACCGGCCCAGCCCAAAGGCAATCAACAAGCCAGTGCGCAATCTTCTCGACAAGCGGGGCATCAACCCGGGCAACAAGCCGCGCGATCCGCATCCGCTTCTTCCGCCGCGCCCGCCGTGCCGCGCCAGCCGGGCGATAAACCCTTGGCCTCGCCCGCCGTGCGCAAGCGCGCCTGGGACTTGGGTATCGAACTGCGCTTTGTTGCCGGCAGCGGCCCGGCCGGCCGGGTCATGCACGAAGACCTGGACGCCTATCTGCAATCGCAGGGCACAGGCAACGCGGTGCGCGGCGGGTCGGCGTACGTGGAACGCCATGACCAGGACGTGGTGCCCGTCATCGGATTGCGCCGCAAGATCGCGCAGAAGATGGCCGAGTCCAAGCGCCGCATTCCGCACTTCAGCTACGTCGAGGAAATCGACGTGACCGAACTGGAAGACCTGCGCGTGCAGCTCAACCAAAAATGGGGCGAGTCGCGCGGCAAGCTGACCTTGCTGCCGTTGTTGGCGCGCGCCATGGTCGTGGCGTTGCGTGATTTTCCGCAGATCAATGCGCGCTATGACGACGAAGGTGGCGTGGTGACGCGTTACGGCGCCGTGCATATCGGCATCGCGACGCAAAGCGATGGCGGCCTGATGGTGCCCGTGATGCGACACGCCGAAGCGCGCGACCTGTGGTCCATGGCCGCCGAGATCGGACGCCTGGCGCAAGCGGTGCGCAGCGGCACGGCCGGGCGCGACGAGCTGACCGGGTCCACCATCACCATCACCAGCCTGGGGCCCTTGGGCGGCATCGTCACGACGCCGGTCATCAACCACCCCGAGGTCGGCATCGTCGGCGTGAACCGGATCGTTGAACGGCCCGCCTTCCGCAACGGCGCCGTGGTGGCGCGCAAGCTGATGAACCTGTCGTCGTCGTTCGACCACCGCGTGGTGGACGGCATGGACGCGGCGCGCTTCATCCAGGCGGTGCGCGCGCTGCTGGAACAACCCGCGCTGCTTTTCGTGGAGTAAGCATGAGCCAGATCACAAAGACAACGACCTTGCTGGTGATCGGCGGCGGCCCCGGCGGGTACGTGGCCGCCATCCGCGCCGGCCAGCTGGGCGTGCCGACCATCCTGGTCGAAGGCGCGCAGCTGGGCGGCACCTGCCTGAACATCGGCTGCATCCCGTCCAAGGCGCTGATCCACGCGGCCGAGGAATTCGACAAGGCACGTCACTACGCAGGCGAGTCTGCCCTGGGTATCTCGGTATCCCAGCCCGCCATCGACATTGCGCGCACGGTGTCCTGGAAGGACGGCATCGTGGGCAAGCTGACGGGCGGCGTGGGCGCGCTGCTGAAGAAAAACGGCGTGCAGGTGGTGCAGGGCTGGGCCAGCCTGCTGGACGGCAAGACGGCCGAAGTGGCCACCGCCGACGGCGGCACCTTGCGCATCCAGTGCGAACACCTGCTGCTGGCGGCCGGGTCCGAACCCACGCCGCTGGTGTCGATGCCGTTTGGCGGCATGGTGGTGTCGTCCACCGAGGCCTTGTCGCCCACGTCCATCCCCAAGCAGTTGGTGGTGGTGGGCGGCGGCTATATCGGCCTGGAACTGGGCACCGTGTACCGCAAACTGGGCGCGCAAGTTGCCGTGGTGGAAGCGCAGGACCGCATCCTGCCCACCTACGACGCCGAACTGACCAAGCCCGTCGCCGCCGCGCTGACCAAGATGGGTGTGTCGCTGCATCTGAGCCGCAAGGTGCTGGGCCTGAACGGCGCGGGCGATGCGGTGCGCATCCAGGATGCGTCAGGCGCCGAAACCCTGTTGCCGGCCGACCGCGTGCTGATCGCCGTGGGCCGCCGGCCGCGCACGCAGGGTTGGGGCCTGGAAAGCCTGCAACTGGACCGCCAGGGCAATGCGCTGCGTATCGATGACCAATGCCGCACGTCGATGCGCGACGTCTGGGCCATTGGCGATATCGCCGGTGAACCGATGCTGGCGCACCGCGCGATGGCGCAGGGCGAGATGGTGGCGGAACTGGTGGCGGGCAAGCGCCGCCACTTTCAGCCGGCCTCCATTCCCGCCGTGTGCTTCACCGACCCGGAAGTCGTGGTGGCGGGCTTGTCGCCCGATGATGCCCAGGCCGCGGGGCTGGACTGCCTGGCCGCGTCCTTCCCGTTTGCCGCCAATGGCCGCGCCATGACGCTGGAGTCCACCGACGGCTTTGTCCGCGTGCTGGCCCGGCGCGACAACCATCTGATTGTGGGCTGGCAGGCGGTGGGACGCGGCGTGTCGGAATTGTCGACGGCGTTCGGCCAGTCGCTGGAAATGGGCGCCACCCTGGAAGACGTGGCGGGCACCATCCACGCGCATCCGACGCTGGGCGAAGCCGTTCAGGAAGCCGCGTTAAAAGCGCTGGGCCACGCGCTGCACATCTGACGCGGCCTGGTGCGCGGATAGATGCACGGCCGGTAGGGGCAAACGCCGCTGCCGGCCGTAGTCGTCCTTAACGGCCGTTGCCGGGCGTCATTGTCTTTACCGGCCGCTGCCCGCCGTAATCAATTCAACGGCCGCCGTCGATATACGGCCGGGCTTGCAGCACGATGATGTTGTCGCCTTGCACGGCCCATTCGATATCCTGGTCCACGTTGCCCAAGCGCAGCTTGATCTGGTTGCCCACGGCCGCCAGCCGCGCGACCAGCGCATCGTTCAACACCTGCCTAGACCCTTCGATGGGTACTTCACGCACGCCACCGGCTGCGTCCGCGACCAGCTGCGTATCCTCGGCCGACCGGCTCAGCACCTGCACCGCCTTGGACCACGTCGAATACATCAGCTGTTCAGCCTGGCGCTTGCCTTCCACCACCTTGATGCCCAGGCCGCGCTTGGCCGAGATGTACGTCACGTAGCGGCGCGAGGCATCGAAGGGGTCGCGCGTGATCATCACGCCGGAACTGTCCGAGGCCGCCGCCGACTGCACCAGCACCGCCATCACCACGCCACCCTGGCCGATGCCGGCCGCGCGCCGCGCTTCGTAGGCCTCGAAGTTGTAGACCGACGCCCACACCGTCTGCACCGCTTTCGCCAAGGCATCCGGCTGCGTCACGTTCGGCACCGTGGTGTACAGGCCCGCGCCGCTGAACCCCGGTAAATCCTCGGAATTGGACGAACTACGCACGAAGACGCCGCGCCCCTTCAACTGCGTTCTCCAGCGTTCCCGCCAGGCGTCGGCAAGCGCGGTGTCGGGCGGGGCGTTGACGATGTCCTGGCGCAACGCGGCCAGTTCGGCGCGGCGCACATTGGCGTCGCCGATAAAGTCGGGCCGCTGTTCCAGCGCCGCGATGCGTTCGGGTACGCCCAGTCGATCCATGAACCCGGCGTACTGCGCGAAGGGTATGCAAAAGCCGTCCGGCACGCTGGCCAGCGGCGGCAGGGCGGCTTTCAGCGCGCCCAGGTTTGCGGCCTTGACGCCGCAATGCCGGCTGTCGCGCGTGGCCATGCCGGTCAGCGGCTTGATGGCGCGCACCGACAGGTCGGGCTTGGGCAGCGCCACGGCGGCGCGCGGCGGCGGGGGCAACGAGCCCGCGTCCGGACGCGCAATGCGCTCGACGTGATAGCCGTTGCTGTTCACCGTCAATTGCACCCATTGGCCATCATGCTCGCGCAGCACGGCCACGGCGTCGCGCACATACGCATTGGGAATGCGCCACCCCTTGGCCAGCAGATTCACGTGCGACAACAAGGTGGACGGGCGTTGCGTGACCAGCCCGGCGACAGGCGGCAGCGCAACCGGCACTTCGTCCAGCACCACGATGTCGGTCGGCGCCAGGTCGGGCGTATCCTCCACCGACTTCACAATACGCAGACGCCCCTGTGCGCGGCCGGTATTGAGCGGCAGAAAGGTCTGCTCGCGCAGCAGCGCCTCTTGCGTCACGAAAGCCAGCCCGGCCGATTGCGCCGTCTGCTCATGCATCGTGGAATTCGCCTTGAAGCGCACCGGCTCGTAAAAGGTGCTGTGCAGCTTGTCCTGGGTCAGGCGCAGCAGCGTGGGCGTGACCCGGTCGCCTTCCCAAAATTCATAGGTGTAGCCCGGCAGGTCCCGCTGCCAGCTCAGCGTGCCGAACAGCAGGCGCCGGTCGGGGTCCTTGTACTGCGCAATCAACGTGGCCTTGTCCATGCCGGGCAGCAGCTGGCGTTCACGCGCAAAGTTCTCGTGCAAGGTGTAGCGCGGCGTGTCCAGGTAGTAGATGCGGTCGCCGCGCTGCCGATCAATCACGAACAACACATGGGGAATCTCCAGCGGCGTCCCGGCGTTGTAGACGCGCGCCAACTGCTGGAATTCGGCCTCTGTGCGGATCTGGCCCAGAAACCCTGGCCCGCCACGCTTGGCGCTTTCCGCCAGCCTGGCTTCGCGTTCATCCGGGCGCAACGGGCGCTGGTTTTCGTAGGGCGACGGCTTGCGCGCCGTCTGCGCCTGGGCAGCCAGCCCCCAGCCGACGGCCAGCAGCCCGGCCAGGGCAAGCACAAGCAGTTTCGGCCGGCGCGGGGGGCCGGGACGACGTAAGGCGGCAGTGGGGCGCATCAAGGATTGGGGCGCATCAAAAAAGGAGGCGGGTCGCAAGAGGTTGCGATCATATCGGAGCCGCCAGGCCGGCCCGTAGTGGGATGTTTCCAGGTGTGGCCAAGCGTGTGAGCCGGGGGGTGAATCGGTCCCACGCTGACTCCCGACACGAACGGTACGTTGTTGGTGCTCTTTCCCGATTTTCCCGAGGCTGCCAGTGTCGCAACCGATGAACGGGCAGCACTCTGTCACCTTGCCCGCCGTGGTTACCAGCAAAGTGTTCCTGTCCAACGAAATGATTCGCCAAGGGGTTCGCAAAGCCGAGATGGCTCGACGTCTGGGCGTTCATACGCCCCAGGTTGATCGCCTGTTGAATCTGCGGCATTCGTCGCGCATCGAACAGGTCGAAGCGGCGCTGGAGACCCTGGGCCGCAGGCTGGACGTGTCCATCGCGTAGCCGATACGCCTGCATGCCTTGAACGCAACAAGGCCCCCAACCGGGGGCCTTGTCTTTACCGCAACCCGCTGGGCGGTGGAATCAGCCTCGGGCCGTTTCCGCCAGCACGCGGCGGGCTTCTTCGGCGACGCGTTCGGGGGCGGTACCGCCGATGTGCTTGCGGGCGGCAACCGAGCCTTCCAGCGTCAGCACGTGGTGGACGTCGTCGCCGATCTGGGCGTGATACGCCTTGAGCTCGTCGGTGGACAGGTCGGCCAGGTCGCAATTGCGTTGTTCGCAGTCGCGCACGGCGTGGGCAACCACTTCGTGGGCGTCGCGGAACGGCACGCCGCGCTTGACCAGGTAGTCGGCCAGGTCGGTGGCGGTGGCAAAGCCTTGCAGGGCGGCGGCGCGCATGTTGTCGGCCTTGACCTTGATGCCGGCAGCCATGTCCGCGAAGATGGTCAGCGTGTCGCGCACGGTGTCCACGGTGTCGAACAGACCTTCCTTGTCTTCCTGGTTGTCCTTGTTGTAGGCCAGGGGTTGGCCCTTCATCAGGGTCAGCAGGGCGACCAGGTTGCCGTTGACGCGGCCGGTCTTGCCCCGGGCCAGCTCGGGCACGTCGGGGTTTTTCTTTTGCGGCATGATCGAGCTGCCGGTGCAGAAACGGTCGGCCAGGTCGATGAAGCCCACGCGCGGGCTCATCCACAGCACCAGCTCTTCGGACAGGCGCGACACGTGCGTCATGATCAGCGCGCCGGCGGCGCAGAATTCGATGGCGAAGTCGCGGTCGGACACGGCGTCCAGCGAATTGCGGCACACGCCGTCAAAGCCCAGCGTCTTGGCGACACGTTCGCGGTCGATGGGGAACGACGTGCCAGCCAGCGCGGCGGCGCCCAGCGGCAGGCGGTTCACCCGGCGGCGGCAGTCGGCCAGGCGCTCGGCGTCGCGGCCAAACATTTCGGCGTAGGCCAGCAGGTGGTGGCCGAAGGTGACCGGCTGGGCAACTTGCAGGTGGGTGAAGCCGGGCATGATGGTGCCGGCGTTATCCAGCGCGACGGCGGCCAGCGCATGACGCAGCTGGCGCAGCAGGTCTTGCAGGTTGTCGATTTCGTCGCGCAGCCACAAGCGGATGTCGGTGGCGACCTGGTCGTTGCGTGACCGGCCGGTGTGCAGGCGCTTGCCCGCATCGCCCACCAGTTCCACCAGGCGCTTTTCAATATTCAGATGCACGTCTTCCAGATCCAGCAGCCATTGGAAGCTGCCGGCGTCGATTTCAGACAGGATCTGCGTCATGCCGCGCTGGATGTCGGCCAGGTCCTGGGCGCCGATAATGCCCTGGGCGGCCAGCATGTCCGCATGCGCGAGCGAGCCCTGGATGTCGTGTCGCGCCAGGCGCTTGTCGAAATCCACGGACGCCGTATAGCGTTTGACGAGTTCGGATACCGGTTCCGAGAACCGGGCGGACCAAGCCTGCGCCTTGTTGGCGAACTGGTTTTGATCGGGGGAGGGAGTGTTTGCCATGATGGGCGGAATTATAGGGCCTGCCGACAAGCCGGCGCACGCGTGGGCGGCGGGGCCGCGATTTTTGGGGACGGGAACGCGCGTCGCACGCCACTTGTCGGATAATCCCCCGTTGGTTTCAAGAACGTAGAGCGAGTACAAGACATATGCCCATGGAATGGGAAGAACTGGTGACCCAGCTGGACGCCCACATGCCGCACGAAGCGTGGGCGCAGACGCTGGTCGGCGCCGGCGTGCTGGTTCTGACGGCGCTGTTCGTGCAGTGGGTGGTGGCGCGCGTGGTGCTGCTGCTGGCGCACCGGGTGCTGGTCCTGAGCGGCCGGGGCGACTGGGACAAGGCCCTGCAACGCCGCCGCGCCTATCAAAACCTGTGGTACGCCGTGCCGTTTGCCGTGGTGTCGATGGGCATCGGCCTGGTGCCGCATGCCGAGCGGGCGGTGTCGGTGGTGGGCCGGCTGGCGCATGCGGGCGCGTGGATCTGCGTGTTCGTGGCGTTCTCGGGCGTGTTGAGCGCCTGGCAGGACACGTATTCGGCGACCACCCGGGCGCAGACGCGGTCCATCAAGGGCTATATCCAGATCGGCAAGCTGGTCCTGATGGCCGTGTGCACCGTGCTGGTGCTTTCCATCCTGATCGACCGCTCGCCGCTGTGGATGATTTCGGGCCTGGGTGCGCTGTCGGCCGTGCTGTTGCTGGTATTCAAGGACACGCTGCTGTCCCTGGTGGCCAGCACGCAGTTGACCAGCAACGACATGCTGCGTATCGGCGACTGGATCGAAATGCCGCAGTCCAACGCGGACGGCTTCGTCAAGGACATTGCGCTGCATACCGTCAAGGTTCAGAACTGGGACAACACGGTCACCACGGTGCCGACCTACAAACTGTTCTCGGAAAGCTATCGCAACTACCGTCACATGTTTGAATCGGGCGGCCGTCGCATCAAGCGCACGCTGCGCATCGATGCGGCCAGCGTGCGCTTTCTGACCGACGAAGAAGCCCGGCAACTGATGCGGTTTCGCCTGTTGCACGACTATCTGCAAGCCAAGACGCTGGACATCGCCCAAGCCAACCAGACCATGGGCGAACTGGCCAGCGTGCCGGCCAACCGCCGTCGGCTGACCAACATCGGTACGTTCCGCGCCTACGGCCTGGCCTATCTGAAACAGAACCCCGAAGTGCGCCAGGACATGGCCATGATGGTGCGCATGATGGAACCGGCGTCCGATGGCATTCCCGTCGAGGTCTATTGCTTTACCGCCGTGACCGCCTGGGTGGAATACGAGCGCATCCAGGGCGATATCTTCGACCATCTGCTGGCCATCCTGCCCGAACTGGGCCTGCGCCTGTACCAGCAGCCGTCGGGCGCGGACTTTGGCGCCATGGGCAGCCAGCTGCGCGAAAGCGCGATCCAGGCCGCGCTGGCGGCCGAACGCGAGCGCCCCGGGCTGGTCTTGCCCGACGGGCACGGCGCGGCGTCGGCGCAGCGTGGCCCCAGCGACGGCAAGGTGCCCGGCCAGCCGTAGCCGGCCCGGTCGCCATGAGATAATCCGCGCGTTGGAATTTAGTCTTCATTGACCCCAGGCGAACCCCCGATGTCGAACCCGTTCTTCAACCTGTATTCCCACGGCTTCGCCCGGGTGGCGGTCGGCGTGCCCGAATGCCGCATCGCCGATCCGGCCTTCAACGCCACGCAAACCATAGAACTGGCCCAGCAGGCCGCCCAGGGCGGCGCGGTGCTGGTGGCGTTTCCCGAGCTGGGCCTGTCGGCCTACACCTGCGACGACCTGTTCCACCAGAAAGCCTTGCTGGATGAATGCGAAGAGGCGTTGGCGCGGGTGGTGGCGGCCACGGCCGAACTGGATATCGCCGTGATCGTGGGCGCGCCGCTGCGCGTGTCCCACCAGCTGTTCAACTGCGCCGTGGTGGCCGCGGGCGGGCGCGTGCTGGGCGTGGTGCCCAAGAGCTACCTGCCCAACTACGGCGAGTTTTACGAAGCCCGCCAGTTCAGCGCCGCCGACTGCGCGGCCGTCACCGACATCGTCTTGCTGGGTCAGACCGTGCCCTTCGGGCCCGAGCTGCTGTTCCAGATGGAAAAGCTGCCGCTGTTCCAGTTCCACGTCGAAATCTGCGAAGACGTCTGGGTGCCAATCCCGCCATCCTCGTTCGCCGCGCTGGCCGGCGCCACCGTGCTGGTGAATCTGTCGGCGTCCAATATCGTCGTCGGCAAATCGCAATACCGCCATCAGCTGGTGGCGCAGCAGTCCGCGCGCTGCCTGTCGGCCTATATGTACACGTCGGCCGGCCGGGGCGAATCGTCCACCGACCTGGCCTGGGACGGCCAGGCAATCATCTATGAAAACGGCGAACTGCTGGGCGAATCCGAACGCTTCCTGAACCATTCGCACCTGCTGTTTTCCGATGTGGACCTGGACCGCCTGTCGCGCGAACGCATGCGCCAGACCACGTTCGGCCAGTCCGTGCGCCGCCATCAGGACGAAGTGCGCAAGTTCCGTTCGGTGCCGGTGCCGGTAAACCCGCCGCTGGACGATGCCGAACTGCCGCTTGAGCGCCGCGTGGCGCGCTTTCCGTATGTGCCGGCCGATCCGCAACAGCGCGACGCCCGCTGCAAAGAGGTCTATAGCATCCAGGTGCAGGCCCTGGCCCAGCGCCTGTCGGCCAGCAAGATGTCCAAGGTGGTCATCGGCATTTCCGGCGGGCTGGATTCCACCCACGCGCTGCTGGTGTGCGCGCAGGCCATGGACACGCTGGGCCTGCCCCGGTCCAACATCCTGGCCGTGACGATGCCCGGCTTTGCCACCAGCACCCGCACGCTGCAACAGGCGCGCCGCCTGATGGCGGTGGTGGGCTGCACGGCGTCCGAAGTCGACATCCGCCCCAGCTGCCTGCAAATGCTCAAAGACCTGGGCCACCCGTACGCGGAAGGCAAGCCGGTCTACGACATCACCTTTGAAAACGTGCAGGCCGGCGAACGCACCAATCACCTGTTCCGCATCGCCAACTTCAGCAACGCCATCGTCATCGGCACCGGGGACCTCAGCGAACTTGCACTGGGTTGGTGCACGTACGGCGTGGGCGATCACATGTCGCACTACAGCGTCAACGCCAGCGTGCCCAAGACCCTGATCACGCACCTGGTGCGCTGGGTGGCGGAATCCGGCCGGCTGGGCGATGACGGCGCCGGCGTGCTGCTGGACGTGCTGGGCACCGACGTCAGCCCGGAATTGGTGCCGGGTGGCGCCGACGACAAGCCCGTGCAGAAAAGCGAAGACTCCATCGGCCCGTACGAGCTTCAGGACTTCAACCTGTACTACACGCTGCGCTATGGGTTTGCGCCCACCAAGGTGGCCTTCCTGTCGCTGGCCGCCTGGCGTGACCGCGAAGCGGGCGCCTGGCCGGACGCCGGCCACGTGGCGCGCAACCAGTACGACCTGGCCGCCATCAAGCGCAACCTGAAGATTTTCCTGGACCGGTTTTTCCGTACAACCCAGTTCAAGCGCACCTGCGTGCCCAATGCGCCCAAGGTCGGTTCGGGCGGCTCGTTGTCGCCGCGCGGCGACTGGCGCGCGCCCAGCGATTCGGAATCGGTGGTGTGGATGCGCGACGCCGAACGCATCCCGGATGCCGCGCCCGACGCCTGATCGGGGTTCTCCCGCAATGACGCCGGCCGCCCGTTTGCACGGCGGGCCCCGGTGGTATTCTCTTATTCATCGCGCCCTGGCTGCCTCGCAAGCGGTGGGCAGGGCGCCGCAACACATCAAAAACCCAGGACGCCCAACGTGAAACAAGTCACCGCCATCATCAAACCCTTCAAGCTCGACGAAGTCCGCGAGGCGCTGGCCGAAGTCGGCGTCAGCGGCCTGACCGTCACCGAAGTCAAGGGTTTCGGCCGCCAGAAGGGCCATACCGAACTGTACCGGGGCGCGGAATACGTGGTGGACTTCCTGCCCAAGATCCGTGTTGAAGTCGTGCTGCCCGACGACCAGGTCGAAGCCGCCATCGAAGCCGTGGTCAAGGCCGCGCGCACCGGCAAGATCGGCGACGGCAAGATCTTCGTGTCGCCCGTCGAGCAAGCCATCCGCATCCGTACCGGCGAAGCCGACGAAGAGGCATTGTGATCCGCGCCGCCGGTTGACCGCCAACGGCTGAACGTCCAAGGCGCCCGCCCCATCACCGGGGCGGGCGCCTTGGTCTTTTTAGCCCTCTGTTTTTTTAACGGATCAGCTGGTTCATTTCCAGGATCGGCATCATCACCGCCAGCACGATCAGCAGCACGAACCCGCCCATCAGCAGGATCAGCGCCGGTTCAAGCAACGCCGTCATCGCCATGGCGCGGCGTTCCAGGTCGCGCGAGAGGTTCTGCGCGCCGCGATCCAGCAATTCCGGCAAGCGGCCGGTTTTCTCGCCGCTGGCGATCAGGTGCACCAGCAGCGACGGGAACACCTTCTGCGCGCCCAACGAGGCCGATAGCGCCGCGCCTTCGCGCACGCGGGCCGACGCCTCATCCACCGCCAGCCGCAGCACATCGTTGCCCAAGGTGCGGCGCGCGGCTTCCAGCGCCGTCAACAAGGCCACGCCGCTGCCGCACAGAATGGCCAACGTCGACGCAAAGCGCGCGGCGTTCACGCCCAGCACAAAGCGGCCCGCCAGCGGCAGCCGCAACACGCGGGCATGCCAGGCGCGACGCGCGGCCGGCGCGCGCAGCGTGTAGCGCCACAGCACGATGGCGGCCACCAGCACCGCGCCCGTCACCGCACCCCATTCACGCACGTAGTCCGACAGCGCGAGCATCACGCGCGTCAGCATCGGCAGCTGCTGCTTGGCATGGTTGAACGCCGACACCACTTGCGGCACGACATAGCCCAGCAGAAAGATCACGATGATGACCGATACGCTGGCGACCACGGCCGGGTAGATGAACGCCGTCATCACCTTGCTGCGCAGCGTGTTGCGTTCCTCGATGTAGTCCGCCAGCTTTTCCATCACTTGCGCCAGGTCGCCGGATTCTTCACCGGCGCCGATCAGCGCGCGATAGATCTCGGGAAAGTCGCGCGGCCGCGCGGCCAGCGCGGTAGACAAGCGATGGCCGGCGCGCACGTCGTCGCGCACCGCGCCCAGCGTGGCCGCGATGTGTTTTTTCTCGGCTTGTTCAAGCGTGGCCGACAGCGCGGCGTCCAGCGGCAGGCGCGCGGCCAGCAGGCTGGCCAACTGGCGCGTCAACCAGGCCAGGTCCGCATCCGACAAACGCGTGCGCAAGCTGGCACCCAGCCCTTGCGCGCGCGCCGCCGATGCGGTGGACAAGGGCAGCAAGCCCCGGCCGCGCAGCTGGTTGCGGGCACCGCGCTCGGTGTCGGCATCGATCGTGCCGCGCACGATTTTGCCCAGCGCGTCGGTGGCTTCGTATCGATAGGAAGGCATGGCGAAAGCAGGGGGCGGCGCGCAAATCAAAAACGCGCAAAAGCCCCGAATTTAAAGGGTTTGCAGCCCGTATGTTGCATGTCAAATATGACCGTAGTGTTGCACTGTCACCCCGTATACTCCGACGCGATTTCACGTTTTTTCACACTTGCATTCACGTCTGAAGGCACCTATCTCGTCATGCGTCACATCGCGCAATTCAGCCTTGCCGCCTTGCTCATCGCAAGCCAAATCGGACCGGCGATCAGCACGGCCCATGCTCAACAAACGGACAACCGTGTCAGCTTGAATTTCGTCGACACCGACATCCCCGCCGTGTTGCGCGCGCTGTCGTTGTTCACCCAGCGCAACTTTCTGGTGGACCCTCGCGTCAAGGGCAAACTGACGCTGGTGTCGGACCGACCCGTGGATAGCGGACAGGCGCTGGCCATGCTGACCGGTGCGCTACGACTGCAAGGCTTTGCAATTGTGGATGTGGACGGCGTGACGCGCGTGGTGCCCGAAGCCGACGCCAAGCTGCAAGGCAGCGCGGTGGTGGGCAACACGCCGCCGACCCAGGCGCGGCAAGCTCAGGCGCGTCCCGCACAGGCGGCAGCAGGCGCGCCGGCCGGCAACGCCGCGCGTGGCCCGGTGCCCGTGTCCGCGTTCGCCAAGGGCTCGAGCAGCAGCGGCGAGATGCTGACGCGCGTGTTCCCGCTGAAGTACGAAAACGCCGCCAACCTGGTGCCGGTGCTGCGCCCCATGGTGCCGCCGAATAACCCGATCAACGCGTACCCGGGCAACAACACCCTGGTAGTCACCGACTACGCCGACAACCTGGAACGCATCGCGCAAGTCATCGCGCGCATCGACGTGCCCAGCTCCATCGACACCGATGTGGTGCCGGTGCAGTCCGGCATTGCCACCGACATCGCCATCCTGGCCTCGCAATTGCTGGACACGCAAAGCAGCGACCCCACGCAACGCATCGCCGTGGTGGCCGACCCGCGCAGCAACAGCGTGCTGGTGCGCTCGGGCAGCCCGGCGCGCACGCGGCTGGCGCGCGACCTGATCCTGAAGCTGGACGCGCAGCAAAACCGCGCCGGCAATCTGCACGTGGTCTACATGCGCAACGCGCAGGCCACGCGCATCGCCGAAGTGTTGGGCGGCTTGCTGACCGGACAGGCCAACGCGGCGCCCGGCGCCTCGGGCGGCGCGGCAAGCAGCAACACGGGCGGCGCGCAGAACGGCGCCCGGGCGCAAAACACGTCTGCCGGCAACGCGCCGGCGGGGCAGGGCATGGGGGCAATGTCGGGCTCGTCCAAGGGTGGCTTGTCGGGCGAGCAAGAGCGCATCGCGCGGGAAGACAACAACTCGCAAGCGGTGTCGTATTCGGCCGGCGGCGCCACCATCCAGGCCGACCCGGCCACCAATTCGCTGATCATCTCCGCGCCGGAACCGCTGTACCGCAGCCTGCGTGAAGTCATCGACCAGCTGGACCAACGTCGCGCGCAAGTGCTGGTGGAAAGCCTGATCGTTGAAGTCAGCGAACAAAAGGCCGCTGAATTCGGCATCCAGTGGATGACGGGCGCGGGCAACATCAACAGCAACGGCACCAGCTTTATCGGCGGCACCAACCTGGGCGGCAGCGGCATCACGGGCACCGGGCCCACGTCGATCGACGCCCTGGGCAGCGGCCTGAGCCTGGGGGTGGTCAAGGGCACGGTGGACGTGTTGGGCAACCAGGTCATCAACCTGGGCGTGCTGGCTCGCGCCATGCAGAACACGGGCGAAGCCAACATCCTGTCCACGCCGAACCTGCTGACGCTGGACAACCAGTCGGCCAGCATCCTGGTGGGCAAGACCGTGCCGTTCGTGACCGGCCAATATGTCACGTCGGGCAGCAACGGCAGTTCGAATCCGTTCCAGACCATCGAACGCGAAGACGTGGGTTTGAAGCTGAACATCCGCCCGCAGATTTCGGAAGGCGGCGCGGTCAAGCTGGACATCTACCAGGAAGTCAGCAGCATCGACGAAAGCCGCTCGAACGCCACGACGGGCATCGTGACCAACAAGCGCGCCATCGACACCAGCGTGCTGATCGACGATGGCCAGATCATCGTGCTGGGCGGCTTGCTGGAAGACAACGTGACGTTGACGTCCAACAGCGTGCCCGGCCTGGGCTCGCTGCCGGTGATCGGTTCGCTGTTCCGTTACGACACGCGCAAGCGCACCAAGACCAACCTGATGGTGTTCCTGCGCCCCTACGTGGTGCGCGACGCCAACCGCAGCGCCAGCGTCACGATGGACCGCTACGACTACATGCGCCGCGCGCAGGGCTCCGCGCAACCGGGCCAGCATTGGGCGCTGCCCGATATGCAGGCGCCGATGTTGCCGCCGCCGGGCTCGGCGCCGTCGGTGTCCAACAACGCCTATGACCTGCGCCCCGACCAGCAGGCCGACACGCTGCGCCGCCCGCCGCCCACCACGGTGCAGTCGTTTGCCGTGCGGCAGTATCCCGGCGCGAACCCCACGCGCGATGCCGCGCGCCCGATCCGCGTGTCCGGCGCGCTGATGCACAGCGTGGCGGTGGACCCCGAGTCGCTGCTATGAGCGCGCACCCCTTGCCCTATGCCTGGGCACGGGCGCAGCGCGCCGTGCTGTCGCTGCGCGCGGGGCAGGCGCAGCTGACCGTCAGCCCGCGCACGCCGGAATGGGCGGTGCGCGAGATACGCCGTTGCCATGGCGAGGTGGCGCTGGCGCAGGTGGATGACGAGGCGCTGGAAACGTTGTTGACGGCGGCTTACAGCCATTCGGAGGATGCCGCGTCCGTCATGGGCGTGGCCGAAAACGAGATCGACCTGGACCGCCTGTTGCAGGACATGCCCGAAGTGGCGGACCTGCTGGAAGCGCAGGACGATGCGCCGGTGATCCGCATGATCAACGCGCTGTTCGCCCAGGCCGCGCGCGATGGCGCCAGCGATATCCACATCGAACCTTTTGAGACGCACTCGGTGGTGCGCTATCGCGTGGACGGCACGTTGCGCGACGTGGTGTCACCGCGCAAGGCGCTGCACGCGGCGTTGATATCGCGCATCAAGATCATGGCGCACCTGGATATTGCCGAAAAGCGCTTGCCGCAAGACGGGCGCATCGCGCTGCGCGTGGGCGGCCGGCCGATTGACGTGCGGGTGTCGACCTTGCCCACGGGCCACGGCGAACGCGCGGTGCTGCGCCTGTTGGACAAAGAGGCGGGGCGCTTGCAGCTGGAACGCCTGGGCATGTGCCCCGATGTGCTGACGCAGCTGGACCGCTTGATCCGGCAGCCGCACGGCATCGTGCTGGTGACGGGGCCGACGGGCAGCGGCAAGACCACCACGCTGTATGCGGCATTGAGCCGCCTGGATTCTGCCACCAGCAATATCCTGACGGTGGAAGACCCCATCGAATACGACTTGTCGGGCATCAGCCAGACGCAGGTGAACGCCAAGATCGACATGAGCTTCGCGCTGGCGCTGCGCGCCATCTTGCGGCAGGACCCGGACGTGATCATGATCGGCGAAATCCGCGACCTGGAAACCGCGCAGATCGCGGTGCAGGCGTCGCTGACCGGTCACCTGGTGTTGGCGACGCTGCACACCAACGACGCGGTCTCGGCCGTGACGCGGCTGACGGACATGGGCGTGGAACCCTTTCTGCTGGCTTCGTCGCTGCTGGGGGTGCTGGCGCAGCGGCTGGTGCGCAAGCTGTGTCCGGAATGCAAGAAGCCGTCGATGCAGGATGGCGTGCGCGTGTTTCACCCTGTGGGTTGCCCGACGTGCAATCACACGGGTTACAGCGGCCGTTCCGGCATCCACGAACTGTTCACGGTGGACGATGACGCGCGCCGTTTGATCCACGAAGGCCGCGACGAACGCGAATTGCGCCAGGCCGCCATGGCCGCGGGCATGCGGACGATGCGGCAAGACGGCCAGCGTTGGGTCGACAGCGGGCAGACGTCGCCCGAGGAAATTGTGCGGGTGACGCGCGACGCTTGATGGCGCCTTTTGCTTTTTGCTTTTTTTTTTGCTATTTACCCTTGCTGAAGACGACCGTATCGCCAGAACGGCGGCCCAGGGTGGACATCAGGCCGTCCAGCGCGGCGCGCTGAGCGTCGGTGGCCCCGGGCGCGTACGTCGCCTTGCCATCGAAGCGCACCCCGCGTGGGCCGGCCGTGCCTTGGCCCGTTACCGTCAATAGCCCGCTCTCGGTCGTCAGCGCCAATGTAGCGCCAGACTTTCCCGCGCCTTGCAGACGCAACAGGTAGGTGCCCACGGGGGTGATGGAGGTCAGCGCGGTGCCGGCGTTGCGCCAGCGCAGGTCCGCGATATTGCCCGCGGGCAAATCCCCGCCCAGGCGCAGCGCTTGCCAATTGATCTCCAGCATGCCGTCGGGCGCCAGCGTGTTCCAGGGCGCACCCAGCGCGGGTAACACCGTGGCCGGCACACGCAGGGATTGCGCGGGCAACGACACGCCGGCCCAGCCGACGCGCGCGCGCAGCGGGCCTTGCAACCACGGGTGCGTGATGTCCAGGGCCATCGCATCCCAGCGCCACTGCCATTGCACGGGTTGCGGCAACACGCGCTGCGACCCCGGTGGCCCCAGCGCCACCCACGCGCTGCCTTGCCACAACGTACCGCTGGCATCCGCGAGCGAAACCAGGGAGTCATCCGGCTGCATCGCCAACAGCCAACGTGCCGGCAGCACGCTTGCGGCGGCCGCCAGGAAACACACGCTGCCGGCCAGCCACAGGCCGGCAGTCCGCTTGTTGAAAGGGATGCGCGCCATCAGCGGGCACCCGGCATGGCAAATGAAAGGATCGGCATCAGTGGCTTGCCCCCGCATCGGCGGTGGTTAACGTGATGTGGCCATTGACCAGGCCTGGTAGTGGACGGCCATTGGGATTGGTCGCACGCGTCAATTCCACTTGCTGTGTTTGCAGGCCCCAATCGCGCGCGGCACCATCCAGCCAGCGCAGCAGCGCGGACGAGGGCGCCTGGTTCAACGTCAAGCGCACGCCCTTGCCGGATTCGGGCTGGCCTAGCGACCACATCGCCGCCGGCAGCGCCGCGCCTTCCAGGCTGGCGCTTATTTCGGCGGGCGTGGGGGCAACGGCGACCGGCGTGGCCGAGCGTTGCCGCAGGGCGCGGGCTTGCATCGTCAAGTCGGCCACGGTGGCGGCCTGGCCGCGCAGCGCGGGCAGCTCGGCTTGCAGCTTGCGCACGGTTTTCAGGGGCGGTTCGATCAGCGTGACGAAGATCACGGCGACGCCGACGAGCGCGCCCGCGACAGTGACCAGCCGTCGCTCGCGCGGCGCCAGCGCCTGGTAGCGCTGGCGCGCGCGGGTCAGCGTGGGGTCGACGGTTTTGCGCAACGTCCCGGCGGCGGTTTGCCAATGGCGATGCAGGCGTTCAATGGCGGTCATGGTTGTTTGCGCGTGATGCGCCAGGTGTTATCGGTGTCGCCGCGTTCCAGCTTCAGGCCCAGGGCCGCGGCTTGCTGGATCAGCGCGGGCGTTTCGGAGACGCGCTGCGCGTCGGCACCGGCGTCGGCCAGTTGCAGGGTCAGCGCTTGATCGGCGTACGTCAGCCGCGCGACTTTGTCGGCGGCAAAGGGCAGCGTTTGGGCGGCGGCGCGTGCCAGGGGCAGAAAGTCCCCCGCGCTGGCCGCGCCGCGATTGGCTTGCAGCGCGTCCAGGCCTTGCTGCGCCTGCCGCGCCGGGTCCAGCACGACGGGCAGGTCCGGAAAGGCGGCCAGCACCTGTTGACGCATGCCCGCCGTCAGCGCGTCGGCTTCCGCGCTGAGCCGCGAGGCGTAAAGATTCAATCCCGCAATCCAGACCACCGCCGCGGCCGCGCCCCAGCGCCACACGGGCCGCCAGCGCGACGCGCGCACCGGCGCCAGGCGTGGCATGGCCAACGACCACGAGGGCGACGGCGCGAGCCAACGCGGGTCGGCCGGATCGCGCAAGGGCGTGGCGGATAGATCGGCGTCGAAGGCGGAAGAAGCGGGGGAGGACAGGGTCGAGGACTGGGTCGAGGAAAGCGGGGCGGACGGCTCCGAGGACGGACCGGCCACTGTCGTACCCAGCGTCTGCGGTGCAATCAGCGCGTCGACACGCAGGCCGTGCGTGCTCAACAACGCCCAGGCGCGTCGTACCGGTTCGCGCGGCGACCACGCCAATGCCACGCTGCCATCCGCGGCGCGCGGGCTGAAGCCGATGGCCAGCGCCTCCAGGTCGCTAAGCACCAGGGGTTCCAGCGCGCCGTGCACGGCGGCGGCAAAGCGCGCGCGCGGCACGGCCGGAATGCGGATGGTGGTGGCGATGACGTCGCGCGGGTGCAGCACGGCTTCGCACACCGCGTTGGGATAGGCGTTGCCCAGCGCGTGCAAGGGCAGTTCGCCCTGCTGCGCGCAGCGCCCGCGCCGGTCGAACCAGGCATAGGGCAGCGGCGAATCCGCGCTGAATTCGTCCAGAGGGGCAAGCGCAATGCGCAAGGCGTTTTTCAAGGGGTTTCTCTTGTCCATATCGTATCGGGCGCAGCGGGCGGGGCGCTGCGCACCAAGGCTTGCATGGCGACTCGGGCGCGTTCGTAAACGACGGTGCCGCTGGCCAGGAACCAGCCGCTGGCCGTGGTGACGGTGGGGGCGGGCGCGTCCACGCCGGTGCCGGCAAGACGGTTGCCAAAGTCGCCCGCGTTGTTGAACCAGTTGCCGCGATCCCGCTCGCCCGCCAGCGCGCGCGCCTGCCCCAGCGAAAGGCCGGGCACCAACGCCGCGATGACCTCGGCGGGCGCGGTATTGACATTGACGCTGGTGGCGATGGGCAGCACGGTCATGGTGCGGCGCATCTCGTCGCGCACCGTCGGTTCCAGGCCCAGCTGCGCGGCGATGTCATCCACGCCACGCGGCAGCGGCGCGCGCGCGTCCGGCGCGGTGGCGGGTTGGCCGTTGGGAGCGGACGGCGCATCGGCCGGCAGGGCGGGCGGCTGCGCCATGGCAATGATGTCGATGATGCGCGGCGCCAGCGTATCGGGCAGTTGCTGCGCGGCCAGCAGCCGGCGCAACACCTTTTCCTGCTCGGGTTGCGGCACGCCATTGCGCGCCAGGTTGCTCAGGTTGTACTTGCCCTGTTCATCTTGCACGCGCCCCGAGAACACGGCGACGCGATCGTCTCCCGGGCGCTCGATGCGCGTGTCCAGGATCGGCGTGGCCCAGATCTGGTCGCCGCGCGTCGTGGCTTCGCGCTTGCCGTGATCGCGGATGACCAGGCGCGCCCAATCGATGCCGCCCGCCAGCATGACGCGCGCCTGCACGCGCGCCATTTCGTTTTCCACGCGCCGCGTGCTGGCCGTCTGGCGCTGGAACAGGCTGGTGGTCAAGGCGGCAACAATGGCAACGATGATCAGCGCGCTGATCACCGCGGCGCCCTGTTGCTGCGTGCGCGGGCCGCGTGGGCGGGCAACTTGCTGCGTGTGGCGGCGGCGCATCATGGCAGCTCCAGGATGCGCGTGTAGCGTTGCGGCTGGCCGGGCGCGCCGCGTTCCAGCGCGATTTCGATGCCGGTGGGCGGCGCGCCGAAGCTGGCGTTGGCGTTGGCCCAGCCCACGCCGGGTACCCAGGCGCGCAGGCTCAATGTCTTGACGCCAGGCAGCAGCAGCACGCCATTGACGGCCGCGGGTAGCGGGCTGCGCGGCGTGGGCGGGCCGCTGACGCGCCACAAGCCGTCGGTGCGCACCTGCCACTGCACGCGTTGCCACAGGCCGTTGCCGTCCGGGTCGGGGCGCAGCAGTTCCAGCGTCTGGCCGCCCTGGTTTTGGCGCAGCAGGCGCACGCCGCTGGTCAGCGTGACGGCGTCCTTGCCTGCTGCGTCAAAGCCGGGGCCGGAATAAGACAGTTCCACATCGCGCGACATCTGCCCCAGCGTGCGGACGATGGCGTCGGTGTCTTCGGCTTGCTGCTCGATCCAGTCGCGCGCGCTGGACACGCTGGCCAGCCCGCGCCAGGCCATCAGGCTGACCAGCGCCATCAGCGCCAACGCGACCAGCACTTCGATCAGCGTAAAGCCCGCCTGGCGGGCGGCGCGCGAAACGGGGCGTTGCATCGTCATCGCAGGCTGGACAGCAGGCCGTCCAATTGCAGCAGCACGGCGTCCGGGCGGGCGGAGCCGGCATCGTGGACGTTGACCGACACTTGGCGGAAGCTGCGGTTCATGGAATTGGTAAAGACCAGCTCGCACTGCAACGCGCGCCCGCCTTGCGGGCAGGGCACGGTTTGCGAGCCGGCGCGCGGCAGGCTTTGTTCCAGGCGCAATTGGGTCAAGGCATTCTGCGCGGCCAGCAGCGCCAGCGTTTTGTCCTGCAAGGCGCGGTTGTTGGCCGTCATGACGCCCGTGGCGCGCAGCGCGGCGGCCATCGCCACGGCGATGATGGCCAGCGCCACCAAGACCTCGATCAGCGTAAAGCCGCGTTCACGGCGCGCGCGGGCGGGGATGGCGCGGGGCATATCGAGGCGGGCGGCGGCCTCTGGCGAGCCGCCCGTATCTGGCACGGCGTCCCCGTCCGTGGGAACGACCACGTCGCATCGTTCGCCCGCGCGGCAGGAAAATCTAGTGGATTTCATAACGGCCGGCGGCGTCGCGTTGCAGGGTGACCGTGGCATCGCCCGCGTGCAGGGTCAGGGTGATCGGATCCGCGACCCATTCGGTGTTGAACACCAACGGGCGATCGGGCGTCAGCCGCAGTTGCACGGCACCCGCGCGCCAGGTTTGCGGGCGCAGCATGTCGTCGCCTTCCAGGCGATCCACTGGCACGACCACGTTTTCCTGGGCGCTGGGGCCGGGTGGGCGGCCCGCGCGTTCAAACGACCAGCCGGTGTTGCCGGCCAACCAGCGGATGGACCGGCCATCGCTGCGCGCCTCGCTCTGCGCCACGGTGAACGCGTCCGCCAGCCGCTGCGCATCGGTGCGCAGGCCGTTGTCGCGCTTGCCAATCGACAAGCTGACCATGCTGGCCGCGATGGCCACGATCACCAGCACCACCAGCACCTCGACCAGCGTGAAGCCGCGTTCAGAGTTCCCAGGAACCAATGTCGGCATCGCCGCTTTCCCCGCCGGGCTTGTTGTCGGCGCCAAACGAGAACACGTCGATGTCGCCCTTGACGCCCGGGCTCAGGTATTGATACGGATGGCCCCAAGGGTCATTGGGCAGCTTGTCCAGATAGCCGCGCCAGTTCGACGCGCCATCCGGTTTTTCAGCCAGCGCGCGCAGGCCCTGCGCGGTGCTCGGATAGCGGCCGTTGTCCAGCCGGTACAGCTTCAACGCCTGCATGATGCCCGCAATATCCTGCCGCGCCGCCACCTGGCGCGCCTGGTCCGGGCGATCCAGCACACGCGGCACAATCAGGGCCGCCAAGATTCCCATGATCACAATCACCACCATGATCTCGATCAGGGTGAAACCTTGCTGACGGGCAAGCCCGCGCGGTAACTGACGCACTTTACGACTCCGGTCTTCTAGTAGAAGCCCGGGATTGTGGATATGAAATATGACAGTAATGCTTGCGTTGGCGTGGCGGCGGCAAAAACCCCGGGCATTGCGGCTTCCCACAACTGGTGGCGGCTTCGGCTTTGTGTCTATACTTTCCGAATGTCTTGCTTCGGGTCGCAAGACGCCGATAAAAGGGAAGCGCTCATGCGGTCCATCATTTCTCATAGCGGCTTGGTCGCCTTCATTGTCGAGGGCGCCAGGGCCGACAGCAACCGTTCGCTGCACTTGCTGCGCGCTATCGAAGACACCGTGGCCAGCAACGAAGTGCTGGCCAATACCTTTGAAGCCATTTCAAGAAACGCCGCCGATGTTGCCTACGCCATCTGCCGTGCGCCCGCAAACGAACGGCAGCCCCTGGATCCTGATGGCGCATTCCAGGCTGCGTTTGACGAAACGCTGGATGTGGTGGCGGAGCTAGGCCGCACACTGGAGGAAAAGCGCCTGGCCGCCTCGCTGGATCGTCAACTTCGTGACAGCGATGGGGTGGTGGAGTCATTCGTCAAGGCAATCATTCAGGTCAAGGATGCCTTTTCCCATTTGCACGACTTGAAATGGGCCGTGATGGAAAATGACGCCGACGCGGCGGCGGTGGTCACGGGCGGGCCCCAGGACGACGTCGAGGCGTTCCTCAAGTCCTTGGGTCAATAGATTTGGCGGCCATACTGATCAGGGCGCTGTCCAGAAAAGAGACTTTCGACCGTGACTTTCGCCGGGCTCCTGTTGAAATCCAGAATGCCGCAAAGAACGCCATTCGCGATTTGATGCGTTGCCCGCAACCTAGCAAGCTGAGAATGCACTCGATCACCGGCTGCTTTGACCCGCGCATCCTGAAAATAGACGTGCTGGCCAACAAGTCCTGGCAAATCACATTTGAAATGGACGGTTCCGTGGCGATTCTGCGGCGGTTGGGCACACACCGGAATATTGATCGAAGCCCGTGAATGGGCCCGATAGTGTCATCGCCATCAGCGGCGGGAATCGGTGCAAGCCTCCCGCCTGCTACCATGGCCCTTCTACAAGGAGCGGTAATGGCTACAAAAGAGAAGTCTTCGACTGGTTTGGCAGCGTTGGTTGAAAAGGCGCTTCAACAGAAGAAGCTGGCTGCCGCCACGCAAAAGCCGACGGGATCTTCCCTGTCGAACATGGCGGGACGCAAGCAGATGGGGCGTCCCGCAGGCCGTAAGCGCTGATCGGCGGGCGCGGTAAGGACGCGCCAGCGGGTCTGCAACCCCGCATCATTCTTTTCCCTGCGTAATGCCCGCTGGCGCCGCCAACGCGGCGGGCGTTGCCAGGCGATTCAATCTTCCCCCTTGCTCGACCGTCACGGCGTCTACTGCGATATCGCGCAGCACGATGCCTGGCGCCACTTCGGCGCCGGCGCGCCACGCCAGTGGCGGGCCACCATCCACACTAAGCACCGCCGCCCCATCCGGGCCGGCCGCGATCAGGCCCAGCACGCTGATCTGCGTGCGCATCACTTCATCTTTGCCAAACCATAGCGCCACCGGCGTGTTGTCGGCCGCGCGCGGCGGGGCCGCGGACACGGCGGGCGGCAGCGCGCCCGGACGCGGGGCCAGCAAGATTGACGCCCACACCCCCAAGCCGGCGGCCAATGCCAGCACGGCAATCACGCGCAGCGTGGCGGGGGCGGAGGGCAGGGTGGGGCGAAACGACAGAGGCATGGCGAACAGGAAACGGTTGGGCGGTTAGGCGGTGGAACGGATAAGCGTTGGAACGGTGAAGCGGTGAAGCGGTGAAGCGGTGAAGCGGTGAAGCGGGGTAGCGGTGCAGCGGTGCAGCGGTGATGCGGCGATGCGGTAATGCGGCAATGCGGTGATGGGGTGAAACGGTAATGCGGTAATGCGGCAATGCGGTGATGCGGTGAAGCGGCGATGCGGCGAATCGTGAAGCAACGCGCCTGACTATAGCGGCGCTTCGTGACAATCCCGCGATGCATACCGGCCGTGTCGATTCAGCTTGCGTACAGCTTTCTGTCATTGTGATTACACGCCGCCTATCTAGCATGCGGGCACCGCTCGGCCTCAATGGCCGGGCATTCATCCGATCCAATGGGAACCCGCATGCAAGACACGAATCAAGCCAATCGCCGCCGACTCCTGAAGATGCTGGGAGGCGCGCCGATGCTGCCGATTGGCGGCGTCAGCATGGCTGCGTTGCTGGCCGGCTGTAATTCCAGCGACGATGATGACGATGACGCCACGGGCAATCCGCAGCCCAATCCCGGCCCCGGCACGCAGCAGCCCGCACCGGTGACGTTCACGTCGGCATCGTTCACCCCGATGGCCGCGCCCACGCTGGCCAACCCCGAACTGATGGCGCGCACGACCGTCAGCTCCGCCATGGCGCTGACGTTCAGCGATGGCTCCAAGCGGACCGTGCAGCTGGGCTACGAACCGTTCTTCATTACCGGCGACACGGTGCCCGACGGCAAGGGCGGCACCGCCGTCGCCGGTGGCTATTTCAACCTGGCCGGTGCGCCCATCATGGACAACTCGGTGCCCGCCCGCGCGCGCCAGTTTTTCTCGAACTGCCCCGACGGCACCTCGCTGCTGGCCTTGTCCGCGCCCACCACGGTGCCGGGCGTGGCGGGCAACGCCGTGTACGCGGTGGTGCAGTTTGAATACCAGTCGATGGACCAGGCCGGCAACGACATGTACGGCTTGCTGCCGTCGCCCATCGCCGTGCTGACGCTGTCGCAAGACCCGAATACGGGCAAGCTCAGCCTGGTGAAGTACAGCAACGTGGACACCTCGTCGGTGCATGGCCTGTGGATCACCTGCGGCGCCAGCCTGTCGCCGTGGGGCACGCATCTGTCCAGCGAAGAATACGAGCCTGACGCGACCACGGCACGCACGACGGCCTCGTTCCAGGCCTACAGCAACAACGTGTATGGCGACCCCAACAAGGCCAACCCGTACCACTACGGCCACCTGCCGGAAGTAACGGTGCACCCGGATGGCACCGGCACGATCAAGAAGCACTACTGCATGGGCCGCATCTCGCACGAGCTGGTGCAGATGATGCCGGACCAGCGCACCGCGCTGATGGGCGACGACGCCACCAACGGCGGCCTGTTCATGTTCGTGGCCGACCGCGCGGCGGATCTGTCGGCCGGTACGTTGTACGTGGCGCAATGGACGCAGACGTCGGGCACGGGCCCGGGCGCCGGCACGTTGAAGTGGATCAAGCTGGGTCATGCGACCAGCGCCGAGGTCAAGGAACTGGCCGACCAGCTCACGGCCGCCGACATCATGGACGTGCGCACGACGGACCCGGCCGACGCCTCGTTCACCAAGATCCGCTACAGCGGCAAGGACAACTGGGTCAAGCTGCAACCCGGCCGCCGCCAGGCCGCCGCGTTCCTGGAAACGCACCGCTATGCGGCGCTGGTGGGCGGCACGCTGGCCTTCACGAAGATGGAAGGCACCACCGTCAACGCCAAGGACAAGACCGCGTACAGCGCGATGTCGCGCATTGAATCGTCGATGATCGACGGCAAGGTGCCGGGCTTGAAGGTGGAAGCGAACTCGGCCGGCGCGGTGTACCAGCTGCATCTGCAAGCGGGTCAGGCCGATACCGACGGCGGCGCCATCGACAGCGAATGGGTGCCGGTGGACATGGCGGCCGTGCCGGAACTGATCGGCAAGCCGCTGGCCACGCCCGACGCGCTGGGCAACACGCACAACGCCGACTTCATCTCGAACCCCGATAACCTGAAGTTTTCGGAAAAGCTGCGCACGCTGTTCGTGGGCGAGGACAGCGGCGGCCACGTCAACAACTTCATGTGGGCCTACAACATCGACACCAAGGCCTTGTCGCGGTTGCTGTCGTGCCCGGTCGCGGCGGAATCCACCGGTTTGCAGGCGGTGGACGAGATCAACGGCTGGACCTACATCACCAGCAACTTCCAGCACGCGGCCGACTGGGGCAGCGTGCACGCGGTGGTGCGCCCGACGCTGGAGCCGCTGGTCAAGGCCAACTACAAGGACGGCTTTGGCGCGGCGGTGGGCTACCTGACCGGCGTGAAGATCGGCGCGTAAGCGCCAGGCGCAACGCAACCGCCAATAGCCCGCACGCCGGGGCGCGGCATCGCCCATCGGGATGCCGCGCGGCGTAAGGGAAGACATAAGGGACCGGCTAGCCGGTCCCTTATGCATTGTGGGCATCGGCAATCATTTCACAGGTGTAACGCCGGCCATGTCCGCGTCGGCTCGCTCCTACACTCGGCGGCGTCAGGCTTGCCTGATGCAGTTGATGCGTCTTCCGGCATGCGCTGCCAGGCGTGATTGCGTTTGCGGTGGCGTTGCGGTGGCGTTGCGGTCGGGCTTGCAATTAGGCTTGCACCCGCACCCGCACCCGCACCCGCACCCGCACCCGCACCCGCACCCGCACCCGCACCCGCACCCGCACTTGCACTTGCACCCGCACCTGCACCTGCACCCGCGCCTTCGCCAGCGTCTGTCCGCGCATTGCCGGTTCGTTGTTCGGCTTTGAACCTGGGAGCGTTCACATGAAAAATCCTGATCACACAGAGCGTCGCCGACTATTGAAGATGCTGGCCGGCGCGCCCATGCTGCCGCTGGGCGCGGCAAGCTTGTTGGCCGGCCACCCCGCGCGAGCCTCTGAGGACGGCACCCCCGCGTTGCCAAGCACCAAACCCATCGCCCGGCCATCCGTCGCCACGCCGGGCGCCGCGCCGTTCGTATCCGCCGAATTCATCTCCATGCCCGCGCCCGGCCTGTCCGAGCCGGAAGGCATGGCGCGCACGACGGTGGAATCCGCGATGGACCTGGTGTTTGCCGATGGCTCGCGGCGCCGCGTGCAACTGGGCTACGAGGCTTTCTTCATGACCGGCGACCGCGTGCCGGACGGCAAGGGCGGCATGGTGCTGGCGGGCGGCTATCTGGACATCCATGGCGCGCCCATCATGGATACGTCCGTGCCCGGCCGCGCGCGCCCGTTCTTTTCGGACTGCCCGGATGGCATGTCGCTGCTGACGCTGGCCGGCCCGCTTGGCGAGGCCGACGGCGCAACGGGTCCGCCCACCGTCACCAAACCGGCAACCGCCACCGTCTACGCCGTCGTGCAGTTCGAATATCTGTCGCGCGATCGGGCCGGCCAGGACATGTGGGCGCGGCTGCCATCGCCCATCGCGGTGCTGACGCTGTCGCAAAACCTGCAAACCGGCCAATTGACCCTGGTGCGCTACAGCAACGTGGACACCGCGCCGGTGCATGGCCTGTGGGTCACCTGTGGCGCCAGCCTGTCGCCGTGGAACACGCATCTATCCAGCGAAGAATACGAGCCCGACGCCACCACGGCGCGCACCTCGGCGTCGTTCCGCGCGTTCAGCCGCCACCTGTATGGCGACGCCCGCCGCGCCAACCCCTATCACTACGGCCACCTGCCCGAAATCACCGTGCAGCCGGACGGCACCGGCAGCATCAAAAAACACTACTGCATGGGCCGCATCTCGCATGAACTGGTGCAGATCATGCCCGACCAGCGCACCGCCTTGATGGGCGACGACGCCACCAACGGCGGGCTGTTCATGTTCGTGGCGGACCGCCGCGCGGATCTGTCCTCGGGCACGCTGTACGTGGCCCGCTGGACGCAGACATCAGGCACGGGGCCCGGCGCCGGGACGCTGACCTGGATCCGGCTGGGCCATGCCACCAGCGCCGAGGTCAAGGAACTGGCCGACGACCTGGTCGCCGCCGACATCATGGACGTGCGCACGGCGGACCCCAAGAATGCCGCCTACACCCGCATTCGGTTTGACGGCAAGAACAACTGGGTGCGTCTGAAGCCCGGCCGCCGCCAAGCCGCGGCATTCCTGGAAACGCACCGCTACGCGGCACTGGTGGGCGGCACGCTGGCCTTCACCAAGATGGAGGGCACCACGGTAAACGCCCAGGACAAGATCGCGTACACCGCGATGGCGCACATCGAAACGTCCATGGTGGACGGCACCTCGCCGCACCTGCACGTAGAAGGCCCGGACGCGGGCGCGGTCTATCAACTGCGGCTGCAAGCCGGGCAAGTGGATACGGACGGGCAGCGCATCGACAGCGAGTGGGTGCCGGTGGACATGGGCGCGGTGCCCGAGTTGGTGGGCGCGATGCTGGCCGCGCCCGACGCCTTGGGCAACCGCCACCGCAGCGACCGGATATCCAACCCCGACAACCTGAAGTTCTCGGAGAAACTGCGCACGCTGTTCGTGGGCGAAGACAGCATGGGCCGCGTCAACAGTTTCCTGTGGGCGTTCAACGTCGATACGCGGGTGCTGTCGCGCCTGTTGTCCTGCCCGGTGGCGGCGGAATCCACGGGGCTGCACGCGGTGGACGACATCAATGGCTGGACCTACATCACCAGCAATTTTCAGCACACGGCGGACTGGAACGACGTGCATGATGTGGTGCGCCCGGTGCTGGAGCCGCTGGTCAAGGCCAAGTACCGCAACGGCCGGGGCGCCTCGGTCGGATATCTGACGGCGGTGAAGATCAACGCCTGAGTCCGTGGCAAGGCGGCGCCGCCCGCCGCCTTGCAAAAATTCCTGATCCGTCGATCAAGCTTTCTGCTCTTTGTTTCATGGGCCTTTCACGTTCGCTCGCCACACTGTGCGCAGCGTAAACCGTGTTCATGAAACGAGAAGAGAAGCATGAGAACAATGGATTGGAGAAAATGGTGCGCCATGTTGCTGGCCACCAGCGCATTGGTCGGCTGTGGGGGCAGTGATGACGACGATGACGGCACGACCGCGCCGCCGCCGCCCACGCAACCGCCGGTCAGCGAACCCGCCGCGCCGCGCGCCGACAAGGTGCTGTTCATCGGCGTGGACGGCCTGACCTATGACGCCATGCGCCGTGGCGTGGCCGACAAGTCCCTGGCCAACATCGGCCAGTTGACCGCAACCCGCGCCTGGACGGGCGGCGTGACCGGCGACGTGACGCAGCAGCCGACGCTGTCCGCGCCCGGCTGGGCCACCTTGTTGACAGGCCAGTGGGCGGACGTACACGGCGTGCGCTCCAACGCGGCCGGGCAGGGGATGAAGGCGGCCAGCCTGTTCCAGCGCGTCAAGCTGGCGCACCCCGAGGCGCGCACGGCCGGCGCATTCAATTCGCCGTTGCTGGCCGGCCTGGTCGGCGGCGATCGCGACGCGGGCTACCTGCAAACCCTGACCGACTGCGCGGGCGTGGACGATTGCGTGGCTTCGCAAGCGCGCGACCGCATCACCGAAGGCTACGACGTGGTGGTTGCGCAGTTCGGCGCACCCGAACGCGCGGCCTCGGACAACGGCTTTACCGGCAACTACGATGCGGTTATCCGCCAGACGGACGCGGCCATCGGCGTGCTGGCCAAGCAGATCGCCGAGCGTCGCGCGGCGCATCCGAACGAGAACTGGCTGATGGTGGTGGCCTCCAGCCACGGCCTGGGCAAGACCGGCGTGGCCGATGGCCTGCCCCTGTCCCCGAACAAGACCATCTTCCTGGCCAGCAACCAGCCGACAATGTTGGGCGGCAGCGCGGATGACGCCTCGTTCGACGGCGCGTGGGACAGCAATTGGTACGCGCTGCCCAGCGCCGCCGACGTGGCCCCCACGATGCTGGCGCACCTGGGCGCCTTGCCCGCCGCCGGCCAGTACGACATGGCGGGCACGCCCTTGTCCGAAGCCCTGGCGCTGCGCCGCCTGTCGGCCCGCACGTCCATGGACAACAAGAGCGTGACGCTGTCCTGGGTGCGCGTGGGCGAACCCGACGGCCAGATCGTGGTCAGCCGCGACGGCGTGGAAGTTGCGCGCTTGCCCGGCACCGACGCCACCTATACCGACAGCGGTTTCACGTTCGACACGGAAGGCGTGCACACGCTGAACTACACCGTGTCGGCGGGCCGCGCCAGCAGCGCCACGCATGCGTCGGTGGTGTATGCCAAGCCGGTGCCGCTGTTGGCGTCACTGCGCACGGGGCTGACGATGCTGTTTCCGTTTGAAGGCAATCTGACCGACGTTGCAGCAGGCGGCGGCGCGATCACCCCGTATGACGGCGTACAGGCGCCCGCGTTCGCGGACGGCGGCGTGTTCGGCAAGATGTTCCAGAACGAGCGTGGCTCGGCCGCCCTGGGCGCGTTCAAGCTGGATTACCCGGCAGGCATGCTGGACAGCGTGTCCGTGTTCACCATCGGCTTCTGGTATCAGTCGGACGGCACGGCGAACGACCGCTCGATCCTGGGCAACAAGGACTACAACTCGGGCGGCAACCCCGGTATCACCATCGCCCAGTGGGCCGGCCCCGAGCTGCGCTTCAACGTGGCCGGTGGCGGCGTGCGCGCCGATATCAACGGCATCAAGTTCACGCCGAACAAGCCCGTGTACATCGCCATGACCATCGACAAGCCCGCCAAGATGATGACGGCGTACGTGTACGACAGCGAAATCGGCTTCCTGCGGCGCAACGTGACCACGGGCTCGGTGAACCTGGCGCAAGTGGCCGGCCTGTTCGGCCCGCACATCGGCCTGAACGAAGACGGCAAGGGCACCTACGGCATCTGCTGCGCCGGCACCAAGGGCCCGTACACGATGAATTTTGACGACCTGGCCTTCTGGTCGCGCGCCCTGACCGAGACGGAAGTGAAGTCCCTGGCGCTGTCCGGCAAGTCCGTTTCCGACCTGTTTCCCTGATGTGGCAAGGATAGAAAAACCATGAGCAAGTCCCTGATATTGCGCGGTTTCGTGCGCGCCGGCGCGGTGCTGATGTTGACCGCGGCCCTGGCCGCGTGTGGCGGCGACGACGGCGATGACAGCAAGCCGGATAACGGCGCCGGCACGCCCGGCAACGGCGGCACCGAAACGCCGGTGACGCCGCCGACCCCGGCCAAGCCCGAACTGCGTTGCGCGCCCTGAGCCGCGCTTCTTATCGATCACTAGGAATAGCATCCGTGAAGTCCGAAAAAGACCCGATCCACGCCGGCAAGCGCCGCTTCCTGCGCAATGCCGCCGCATCCACTGCCGGCCTGACCGCGCTGTCGATGTTCCCGCCCGCCATCCGCCGCGCGCTGGCCATTCCCGCCAACAACCGCACCGGCACGATCAACGACGTCGAACACGTGGTGATCCTGATGCAGGAGAACCGCTCGTTCGACATGTACTTCGGCACGTACAAGGGCGTGCGCGGTTTTGGCGACCGCATGACGATCCCGCTGCCGCAGAACCGTTCGGTGTGGGAACAGACCAACGGCACTCGCGTGGTGATGCCGTATCACCTGGACAGCACGCAGGGCAATGCCCAGCGCGTGTCCGGCACGCCGCACGACTATATGGACGCGCAGATGGCCTGGGACGGCGGCCGCATGGATCAGTGGCCGCGCTACAAGCAGAACCAGTCCATGGGCTATTACCGCCAGAAAGAGGTGGAATTCCAGTTTTCGCTGGCCGAAGCCTTTACGCTGTGCGACGCCTACCACTGTTCCACCCACGGCGGCACCAACACCAACCGCCTGTTCCTGTGGACCGGCACCAACGACCCGCTGGCCCAAGGCAATGGCCCGTCGACCCGCAACCAGTGGGACAGCCTGGGCGCGTCCACCACCGGCTGGACCTGGATGACGTATCCCGAACGCCTGCAAAAGGCGGGCGTCAGCTGGAAGGTCTACCAGAACCTGCCCGAGAACTTCGGCGACAACTCGCTGGCCGGTTTCCAGCAATACCGCCGCGCCAACGAACAGGCGGGCAACGCCGCCGACGGTTCGCCGTACCCAGCCTGGACGCCCAGCATGGACGGCGCCAACCCCTTGTACAAGGGCACGGCCAACACCATGCCCGACGGCGGCTTCCTGCAATCGCTGCGCGATGACGTCAACAACGGCACCTTGCCGCAGGTGTCGTGGATCGTGGCGCCCGCCACGTATTCCGAACACCCCGGCCCGTCCAGCCCGGTGCAGGGCGCGTGGTACATCCAGGAAACGCTGGACGCGCTGACGGCCAACCCCGACGTCTGGAGCAAGACCGTCCTGTTGATCAACTTCGACGAGAACGACGGCTACTTCGACCACGTGCCGTCGCCCGCCGCGCCGTCGCTGAACCCCGACGGCTCGATGGCCGGCGCGTCCACCGTCAACACCGACCTGGATCGCCACACGCACGCCTCGGCGCAAGACGCGGCCGACAACCGCGTCTATGGCCCCGGCCCGCGCGTGCCGATGTACGTGGTGTCGCCGTGGAGCCGTGGCGGCTGGGTCAATTCCCAGGCGTTCGACCACACCTCGGTGCTGCGCTTCCTGGAAGCGCGCTTTGGGGTGCCGGAAGACAACATCAGCCCGTGGCGCCGCGCCGTGCTGGGCGACCTGACGTCCGCCTTCAACTTCGCCACGCCCAACGATGAAAAGCTGCCCGACCTGAATATCCTGACCCGGTCCGGCGCCGACCAGTTGCGCGCCGACCAGCAGGCGCTGACCGCCGTGCCCTTGCCCGACACGACGACGCAGGCCAAGCCGGTGCAGGAGCAGGGCGTGCGTTATTCGCGCGCCTTGCCCTACGAGCTGCACACCAGCGGCCGCAGCCAGCCCACCACCGGCAACATGTGGCTGCTGTTTTCCAACACGGGCAAGCAGGCGGCGGTTTTCCATGTGTATGACCGCCTGCACCTGGACCGCCTGCCGCGCCGCTATACCGTGGAACCGGGCAAGCAGCTGGAAGGCAGCTGGGACACGGCGGCCGACGGCGGCAAGTACGACTTGTGGGTGTTGGGCCCCAACGGCTATCACCGGCATTTCGCGGGCGACCTGGCGCTGGCCCGCACGTCGCAGCTGGACCCGGAAATCCGAGTCTGCTATGACATCGCCAATGGCGACGTCTATGTCAGCTTCATCAACAGCGGCAAGGACGCCTGCACGTTCGAAGTCACGCCCAACGCCTACTACAGCAATAACGAGCGCTGGACGCTGACCGTGCCGGCCGGCAGCAAGGTCGAACAACATTGGGCGCTGGAAGGCAGCGGCCACTGGTACGACTTCACGGCCCGCCTGGCGCAAGACCCGTCCTACTTGCGCCGCTTCGCCGGCCGCGTCGAAACGGGCAAGCCGTCCGTCACCGATCCGGCGATGGGCATGTAAGTAGCCTTACGCGGCGGTTTGCGGTTCGCGCGCCCGGAAGGCCGTGGCGCAGGCTTCGCAGATCGCCGCCGTAATGCTCTGGCGCGCGTGTTCGCGCCGTTCCAGCATCCCGATGGCCCGCGACAGCGGGCCTAAATCTTGCGGCAGCGTCAGGATGCGCAGTTCGGGGCTGTGCTGCCAGTTGGACCCGTTGATCAGCGGCAGCAGGGTGACGCCGACTTCCTGGCGCACCAGTTCCACCAGCGTTTCGATGGCGTTCAGTTCCAGGAATTCATTGATCGGCACCGCCAGGCGGCGCAGCAGCCGGTCAATCTGCAAGCCGGTGCGCTGCGTGCGGTCAAAGCGCAGAAAGGGGTTGTTGGCCAGCACCTGGCGGGCGTCCTTGCCGGTGGCTGACGCCGGCGCAATCACCACCAGCTGTTCTTCATATAGCGGGGTCCAGCGCGTGCTGGCCATCTTGCGGCCGGCTTCCACCAGAAAGGCCGCGTCCAGCTCGCCGTCTTCGACCTTGCCGGCCAGTTCGCTGGCCTTGCCCGACAAAATGCGCACGTCCAGCTTGGGGTGCGCTTTTTTCAGCCCGGACACGACCTTGGACAAGGTGCCCATGCAGGACACGATGCTGCCCACCGACACCGACCCGGCCAGTTCGCCCGGCACGGTTCGGGGCAGCCGCATCCGGTCGTATAAATCCAGCAAATGCTTGATTTCGGGTAGCAATTCGCGGCCAGCTGCGTTAAGAATGGCAAGTCGACCGCTACGGTCGAACAGTTCCCGGCCCAGTTCGGCTTCCAGCGAACGCATCTGGAAGCTGACGGCGGCCTGGGTCAGCGCCACCTGCTCGGCCGCTTCGGAAAAAGAGCCATGGTGCGCGACGGCCAGGAAAGTGCGTAAAAACCGGATGGTGCTCATCGCCGTGATCCATAAAAATTTCTTTTATGACGGAACAAAAAATCAAATTGATTTAATTAGATCACGAGAGTACCTTCGCCTGCTTAACCGTTCAGACCGTTTAGAGACAAGCCATGAAAACCTTCGACTGGGTCAATCCGTATCCTTCCGTACGCATTCCGCTGTTCGCGCGCAACGTGGTGTCCACGTCGCACCCGCTGGCGGCCCAGGCGGGCTTGCGCATGCTGCTCAAGGGCGGCAACGCCGTTGATGCGGCCATTGCCGCCGCCGCCACCATCGTGCTGGTGGAACCGGTGTCTTGCGGCCTGGGCGGCGACTGCTTTGCCATCGTCTGGGACGGCAAGGAATTGCATGGCCTGAATTCGTCGGGCGTGGCCCCGGCAGCCTGGAATACCGAATACTTCAAGGCCAAGTACGGCACGGGCCCGGATGGCCTGGCCATCCAGCCCAAGCGCGGCTGGGACGCCGTGACGGTGCCGGGCGTGGTGGCCGGCTGGGCCGCGCTGCACGAAAAGCTGGGCAAGCTGCCGTTTGAACAACTGTTCGAACCCGCCATCGAAATTGCCGAGCGCGGCTATGCCGTGCCGCCGGTGGTGGCGCACAAATGGGCCGCCGCCGCTGACGAATTGAAGTCGCAACCCGGCTACGCCGCCGCCTTCATGCCCGAGGGCCGCGCGCCCAAGGTCGGCGAACACTTCCGCTTTCCGGATGCCGCCAACACGCTGCGCCGCATCGCCGAATCCAAGGGCCGCGACTTCTACGAAGGCGAACTGGCCGAACGTATCGCCGCCTTCAGCAAGGAATGCGGCGGCGCGATGACGCTGGAAGACCTGCGCAACTACCGCCCGGACTGGGTCAAGCCCATTTCCAAGTCGTACCGTGGCTACGAGCTGCACGAGATCCCGCCGAACGGCCAGGGCATTGCCGCGCTGATCGCGCTGGGCATCGTGGAACGCTTCGATATGTCGGACATCCCCGTGGATTCCGTGCAGTCGCAGCACATCCAGATCGAAGCCATGAAGCTGGCGTTTGCCGACCTGTACAAGTACGTGGCCGACCCGCGCGCCATGCAGGTGACGCCCGAACAGATGCTGTCGGACGCCTACCTGGACAGCCGCGCCAAGCTGATCCGCCTGGACCAGGCCACCCATTTCGAAGCGGGCCGCCCGCATGCAGGCGGCACGATCTACCTGACCGCCGCCGACGAAAACGGCATGATGATTTCGTTCATCCAGTCCAACTACATGGGCTTCGGATCGGGCGTGGTCGTGCCGGGCACGGGCATCAGCATGCAGAATCGGGGCGTGGGTTTCTCGATGGATCCCAAGTCGGCCAACGTGGTGGAAGGCGGCAAGCGCCCGTTCCACACCATCATCCCGGGCTTCCTCACGCGCGGCGGCAAGCCGGTGATGAGCTTTGGCGTGATGGGTGGCGACATGCAGCCGCAAGGCCATATGCAGACGGTTGTGCGCATGATCGACTACCACCAGAACCCGCAGGCCGCGTGCTGCGCGCCGCGCTGGAAGGTCAACCGCGACTTCACGCTGGACATCGAGACCAATATGAAGGCTTCCACCATTGCGGGCCTGAAAGACCTGGGGCATGCTCTGAAGTCCGTTGACGATCCGTACATGGACTTCGGCGCCGGCCAATTCATCTGGCGCATGTCGGAAAACGACAACGAACTGGGTTACGTCGCCGCCAGCGACAGCCGTCGCGACGGCCAGGCGGTCGGCTTCTAAGACCAAACCGCTCGCAAGCTACAAGGGGAAAACTCACAATGAAACGCTTGACCTTGACCTTCGGCGCCAGCCTGCTGGCGCTTGCCGCCGGCGCCGCGTGCGCGCAGAACATCCGCATCGGCCTGCAGGAAGATCCGGACGTGCTGGACCCGCACCGCGCCCGCACCTACGTGGGCCGCATCGTGTTCACGTCGCTGTGCGACAAGCTGGTGGACATCGACCCCAAGCTGCACTTTGTGCCGCAACTGGCCACCTCGTGGTCGTTCAGCCCGGACAACAAGGTGCTGACCTTCAAGCTGCGCGACGACGCGCTGTTCCATGACGGCTCGAAGTTCGACGCCGCCGCCGCCAAGGCCAACCTGGAACGCGCGATGACGCTGCCGGACAGCCTGCGCAAGGGCGAACTGGGCTCGGTTGAAAAAGTGGACGCGCCTGATGCCACGACGCTGGTGCTGACCTTGAAGAAGCCGGACGCCACCTTGCTGGCGCAACTGTCCGACCGCGCCGGCATGATGCTGTCGCCCAAGACCTTCACCGACGCCGACGTGGCCGCCGTGGGCCGCAAGCCCGTGTGCTCGGGTCCGTACAAGTTCGTTGAACGCATCCAGAACGACCGCATCGTGCTGGAAAAATTCGACCAGTACTACGACGCCAAGGATTACGCGTTCAAGCGCGTCACCTTCCTGCCGATCCCCGACACGACGGTGCGCCTGTCGAACCTGCGCGCGGGCGACCTGGACATGCTTGAACGCCTGAACCCGTCCGACGCGCCGCAAGTCAAGACCGACGCCAGCCTGACGTTCGCGCCGGTGGCCGGCCTGGGCTTCCAGCAGTTCATGTTCAACGTGGGCAACGGCAAGCGCGCCGAAGACAACCCGTTCAAGAACAAGCTGGTGCGTCAGGCGTTCCAGTACGCCATCGACCGCAACGCCATCAACGAAGTGGCCGGCGGCGGCATCTTTGAACCCGCGCAGCAGCCGTTCCCGCCCGCAAGCCCCTATCACAGCGACAAATTCCCCGTCACCCAGCGCGACGTGGCGAAGTCCAAGGCGCTGCTCAAGCAGGCCGGCATGGATCGCGTGAAGGCGGAACTGGTGTTCGGCAACAACACGACCACCTCGTCGATTGCCGAGATTGTGCAGGCGATGGCGTCCGAGGCGGGCTTTGACCTGTCGCTGCGCCCCACGGAGTACGCGGCGCTGCAAAAGGAAGCGTCGGGCGGCAACTTCCAGATCGTCATGCTGGGTTGGTCGGGCCGGGTGGACCCGGACGGCAATATCTACGCCTTCGTGACGTGCAAGGGCGCGCTGAACGACGGCCACTACTGCAACCCGGAAGTGGACAAGCTGCTGAACGAAGCGCGCACCGTTCCTGACGAGACGCGCCGCAAGGCCATCTACGAGCAGGCGATGACCATCATCCAGGACGAACTGCCCGGCGTGTATAACTACTACCAGCCGTGGCCTTTCGCGATGGGCAAGAAGGTCAAGGGCTTCACGCCGTACCCGGATGGCATGATCCGCCTGAAGGGCGTGACGTTCGCCCAGAAGTAAGAACGAGGCGCGGCGGCCCCAGGGCTGCCGCGCGCGTTGGACGCGGCAACGCGTCCTTTGGCTTTTTGCGGCGGACGCGCGCCAGGTGATGCAGGCCTGATGCCGTCCGCCGTTCCTGTTATACGGTTTTTCCCACATGCTTAAACTCATCTTGCGCCGCGTGATCGTCGCGATACCGACACTGATACTGGTGTCGATGATCGTCTTCATGCTGCAGAAAATCCTGCCGGGCGACCCGGTGCTGACGCTGGCCGGCGAAGAGCGCGACCCGGCCGTCCTGGATTATCTGCGCGACAAATACCGCCTGAACGACCCCTTGCCGATGCAGTACGCGGCGTGGGCCGGGCAGGTGCTGCAAGGCGACCTGGGCAAGTCGCTGCGCACCGACGTGCCGGTCACGACGCTGATCGCGCAAAAGCTGCCGGTGACCTTGCAACTGGCCGCCATGGCGATGTTCTTTGCGCTGTTGGTCGGCATTCCCATGGGGATCGTCGCCGCGGTGCGCAAGGGCAAGCCGATTGAAATGGGGGCGAACATCGCGGCGCTCTCCGGCATGTCGATACCCAACTTCTGGCTGGGCATCATCCTGATCATGGTGGTGTCGGTGCAATGGAAGCTGCTGCCGGCATCGGGCTATGTGTCGCCCGCCGAAGATTTCTGGTTGTCGATCAAGACCATGCTGATGCCGTCGCTGGTGCTGTCCACGGCCATCGCGGCGTACCTGATGCGGCATACGCGTTCGTCGATGCTGGAAGCCTTGTCGGCTGACTACGTACGCACGGCGCGCGCCAAGGGCGTGTCGCCGCGCCAGGTAGTGTTGCGCCACGCGCTGCGCAATGCGTTGATGCCGATCGTGACGCTGGTGACGCTGCTGTTCGGCGAATTGCTGGCCGGTGCGGTGCTGACGGAACAGGTCTTCACGATTCCGGGGTTCGGCAAGCTGGTGGTGGACGCGGTGTTCACGCGTGATTACGCGGTGGTGCAGGGCGTGGTGCTCTGCGTGGCGGTGGGCTTCATTCTGATGAACCTGCTGGCCGACATTCTCTACATCCTGGTCAACCCCCGCCTGAGGCACTCATGAGCGCAAATACTGCAACGGCCGCTGCCGTCACGCCGCCCCGCAGCCGCAACCGCGCCTGGGGAAAATTCAAACGTAATCACATCGCGATGCTGGGCCTGGCCATCGTCGCGTTCTTTGTGCTGTTGGCCGTGCTGGCGCCGTTCATCGCCAACCACGACCCCTTGCAGACCAGCTTCACCACCATCCGCAAGGCGCCGTCGGCGTCGTACTGGCTGGGCACGGACGAGCTGGGTCGCGACATTTTCAGCCGCATGGTCTATGGCGCCCGGGCGTCGTTGATGGCGGGCCTGGTGTCGGTGTTGATCGCCTTGGTGGTCGGGGTGCCGTTTGGCTTGGCCGCCGGCTACTTCGGTGGCTGGACGGACAGCATCATTTCGCGCGCCACGGAGGCGTTGCTGGCGATTCCGTTCCTGATCCTGGCCATCGCGCTGGCCGCCTTCCTCGGGCCCAGCCTGACAAACGCGATGATCGCCATCGGGGTGTCGGCCGCGCCGAAGTTTGTGCGCTTGACGCGCGGGCAGGTGCTGGCCGTCAAGAACGAAGACTATGTGCAAAGCGCGCGGGCGTTGGGCGCGTCGGACTTGCGCATCATTGGCCGGCACGTGTTCCCGAACGTGATGCCGCCGCTGATCGTGCAGGCCACGATCACCATCGCCACGGCGATCATTGCCGAGGCCAGCCTGTCGTTCCTGGGGCTGGGCCTGCAACCGCCGACGCCGTCGTGGGGCTCGATGCTGAACACGGCCAAGAACTTCATGACCCAGGCGCCCTGGATGTCGATCTTCCCCGGGTCGGCCATTTTCCTGGTGGTGCTGGGCTTCAATCTGCTGGGCGACGGGTTGCGCGACGCGCTCGATCCGCGTCAGGAAAAGTAATGACTATGGCAACAATGGATCCCAAACGCGTCGTTGATGTCAGCGGCCTGACGGTGCGCTTCAAGACGCCCGAACGCACGGTGGAAGCGGTGCGCAATGTGTCGTTCCACGTTGATCGCGGCGAGACGCTGGCGATTGTGGGCGAGTCCGGTTCGGGCAAGTCGGTGACGTCGCTGGCGCTGATGCGGCTGGTGGAATACGGCGGTGGCAAGATCGTCAATGGCGATATGTTCCTGCGCCGCCGCAACGGCGAGGTGCTGGACCTGGCGCATGCGCCCGACACGACGCTGCAACGAGTGCGTGGCGCGGACGTGGCGATGATTTTTCAGGAGCCGATGACGTCGCTTAACCCCAGCTTTACGGCGGGCAACCAGATTGCCGAGGCGTTGCAGTTGCACCAGGGGCTGGACGCGGCGGCGGCGCGGGCGGAAACGTTGCGGATGCTGGAACGGGTACGAATTCCCGAGGCGCGCGCGATTCTTGACCGTTATCCGCACCAGTTGTCCGGGGGCATGCGGCAGCGGGTGATGATTGCGATGGCGTTGTCGTGCAAGCCGCAATTGCTGATTGCGGATGAGCCGACGACGGCGTTGGACGTGACGATTCAGGCCCAGATTCTGCAACTGATACGCCAGCTGCAAGAAGAGATGGACATGGGGGTGATTTTCATCACGCACGATATGGGCGTGGTGGCGGAAGTGGCCGACCGTGTGCTGGTGATGTATCGCGGCGACAAGGTGGAAGAGGGCGGCTCGGACGAGATTTTTGCGCGGCCGCGGCATGCGTATACGCGGGCGTTGTTGTCGGCCGTGCCGCGCTTGGGCGCGATGCATGGCACGGACGAGCCGGCGCCGTTTCCGCTGTTGAAGGTGGAAGAGGCGGCGCATGTGGCAAACCCGGCGGCGCTGGTGGATGCGCCGGTGGCGGCGCCGTCAACGGTGCGTCGCGAGAATGGCCCGGTGCTCAAGGTGCGGGATCTGACGACCAGTTTCGACATCACGGGCGGCATTCTGGGACGCGTGCAGAAGCGCGTGCATGCGGTGGAGAAGGTCAGCTTTGATCTGTACCCGGGCGAGACCTTGTCGCTGGTGGGTGAGTCGGGTTGCGGGAAGACGACGACGGGTCGGTCGCTGTTGCAGCTGGTCAAGAGCAAGAGCGGCACGATTGAATTCGACGGCAAGAATATCGGGGCGTTGCGCGGTAGCGCGATGCAGACGCTGCGCCAGCACATTCAGTTCATTTTCCAGGACCCCTTTGCGTCGCTGGATCCGCGCATGACGGTGGGCTATTCCATTATGGAACCGCTGCTGATTCATAACGTGGCCAAGGGCAAGGCGGCGCAAGAACGGGTGCGCTGGCTGATGGATAAGTGCGGCTTGCTGCCTGAAATGATCGACCGCTATCCGCATGAGTTCTCCGGCGGGCAGCGTCAACGGATCTGCATTGCGCGGGCATTGGCGCTGAACCCGAAGGTGGTGATTGCCGACGAGTCGGTGTCGGCGCTGGATGTGTCGATTCAGGCGCAGATCGTGAATTTGCTGCTGGATCTGCAACGGGAATTGGGGGTGTCGTTCCTGTTTATCTCGCATGACATGGCGGTGGTGGAACGCGTGAGCCATCGGGTGGCGGTGATGTATCTGGGGCAGATCGTCGAGATCGGACCGCGCCGGGCCATCTTCGAAAATCCGCAGCATCCCTATACGAAAAAGCTGATGGCGGCGGTGCCGATCGCGGATCCGCAAAGGCGGCATCGCGAGAGGTCGTTGCTGGTGGATGAGATTCCCAGCCCGATGAGAAAGCTGGGGGACGATCCGCTGGTGGAGCCGTTGGTGGCCGTCGGAGAGGGGCATTTTGTGGCCCGGCATTCGGTCGGGGTTTATTGACGAATGTGCGCAGGCGGTATCATGGCGGGCTTCACGCTATTTGCCCTTTCTTATACGGATTTTTGCCATGGCCCTGCGCGCCACTATCTACAAGGCCGAACTTAACGTTGCCGATACCGACCGCCACTACTACGGCAGCCACGCGCTGACGGTGGCGCGTCATCCCTCCGAGACCGATGAACGGATGATGGTACGGCTGGTGGCGTTTGCGTTGCATGCGCAGGAAGACCTGGCGTTTACCAAAGGGCTGAGCGATACCGATGAGCCCGACCTGTGGGTCAAGGATCTGACGGGGGCGGTCAAGCTGTGGATCGAGGTCGGGCAGCCGGAAGAGCGGCGCATCTTGCGCGCTTGTGGGCGGGCGGACGAGGTCATCGTTTATTGCTACGGCGGGTCTGCCAGCAAGATCTGGTGGGACGGCGTACGCAACAAGCTGGAACGCACGCGCAACCTGAAGGTGGTGAATCTGCCTTCGGAGCAGAGCCGGGCGCTGGCGAAGCTGGCGGAACGCACCATGCAGCTGAATGCAAACATTTCTGATGGCATCGTGTATTTCTCGGCCGACAAGGGCGAGGTCAGCATCGAGCCCGAGGTGTGGCGCTAAGCGCTGCGCCTGAACCCGGCGTTACACATTTTCCGGCGATTTTTCTTGCTCGCCGCTTTTTTGCGGGACTAATATGACGATCATCATATTTCAGAAGCCCGATCATGCCTGGCCCATCCAACCGCAAAGCGCTTTCCCACGAACGGATCGTTGACGCCGCCGCGCGCGCGATCCGGCGAGAGGGGTACGCCGGGGTGGGCGTGGCGGACATCATGAAGGAAGCGGGGCTGACGCATGGCGGGTTCTATGCGCACTTCCCATCGCGTGATGCGTTGCTGGCCGCTGCGATGGAGCGGGCGGGCAGCGACGGCGCGGCGCGGATGAAGCAAAGCGTGGCCCGGCGCGAGGCCGAGGGGGCCAGCACGCTGCGTGCGTGGGTGGAAGCGTATCTGGGCGATGCGCATCTGAAAGGCTGCGAAAGCGGCTGCCCGGTAGCGGCGCTGGCGTCCGAGATGCCGCGTCAGTCGACCGAAGTGCGCGAGGTGTCGGCGGTGCGTGTGCAGCGCCTGATACAAGCGGTGCGGGCGGTGTTGCCGGCGGAGGCGGGCGAGCATGCGGCGGTGGCGGTGACCAGCACGATGGTGGGCGCCTTGCAGCTGGCGCGTGCGTTGGGCGATAACGATGACGGGCGGGCGGTGTTGGCGTCGGCGCGCCAATCGATTCTGGATCAGTACGAGCGCAAGGCAGTCGGCCCGGCGCACTGAATCCCACATTTCCAAGGGCCGCCATGCGCGGCCCTTTTATCCGACACAAATATGATGATCGTCATATTTGTGCCTTCTGTCACCAGCGGTGTGCAGGCCTTATCGAGAAATCATCATGGATTTAAAGAATGCAGTCGTTTTGATTACCGGCGCCAATCGTGGGCTTGGCCTGGCGTTTGCGCGCGAAGCCTTGGCGCGGGGGGCGCGCAAGGTCTACGCCGGGGCGCGGGACCCGTCCATGGTGACGTTGCCGGGCGTTCAGGCCATCAAGCTGGACGTGACGAACGCGGCCGATGTGGCGGCGGCAGCGGCGCTGGCCACGGACGTGACCTTGGTGATCAACAATGCGGGCATCGCGGCGCTGGGTGGTTTTCTGGATGCGGATGCAATCGAATCGGCCCAACGTCATCTGGAGGTCAACCTGTACGGGTCATTGCGTGTGGCGCAGGCCTTTGCCCCGGTGCTGGGCGCCAATGGCGGCGGGGCGTTGCTGAATGTGCTGTCGGTGGCCAGCTGGGTCAATGGGCAGCCGCTGGGTTTGTATGCGATGAGCAAGTCAGCCGCGTGGGCGATGACGAACGGGCTGCGCCATGATCTGCGTGGGCAAGGGACGCAGGTCTTGGGGCTGCACATGGGCTTTGTCGATACCGATTTCACCAAGGGCATCGACGCGCCGAAGTCCACGCCGCAAGACATCGTGGTGCAAGCGTTTGACGGCTTGGAAAAGGGCGCCGAGGAAGTGCTGGCCGATGCGGTGGCGCGTCAGGTCAAGCAGGGCTTGTCCGCCAACCCGGCGGTGTACTTGCAGGCGCGGGGCTAAGGCTGTCATGCACGCTACGACTCATTCTTCTACGTCGCCCGCGGCCGAACCGGTGGCGGCTTCGCCGTGGCCGGTGTTCTGGGTGGCCAGCATTGCGGTGTTTCTGGTGTCGCTGGACGGCACGATGTTGTATGCGGCGTTCGGCGCGTTGCGGGCGGGCTTTCCCGAGGCGTCCGCCGCGGATATGTCGTGGGTGCTGAACGCCTACACGGTGGTGTACGCCGCGATGTTGATTCCGTCGGGCGGGTTGGCGGACACGCATGGGCGCAAGCGCATGTTCATGATGGGGGTGGTGTTGTTCCTGGCCGCGTCGGCGGCGTGTGGCTTGGCGGGCAGCGTGGGCTGGCTGATTGCCGCGCGCGTGTTGCAGGCGATAGGCGCGGCGTTGTTGACGCCGGCGTCACTGTCGATTGTGCTGGCGGCGTTTCCGGTGTCCAAGCGCGCGGTGGCGGTCAGCCTGTGGGGCGCGGTGGGTGGTCTGGCGGCGGCGGTCGGCCCCAGCCTGGGGGCGTTCGTGGTGGACGCGGCGGGTTGGCCGTGGGCGTTTTATATCAACTTGCCGTTGGGCGCGCTGTCGCTGTGGTTTGGGGCGGGGCTGCTGCGTGAATCGGTCAAGCCGGACGCGCGCCGCCGGGTGGATGGCGTGGGCATGACATTGTTGATGTTGGCGGTGGGTGCGCTGGCGTTGGCGACGGTGCAGTCGGAATCGCCTTCATGGAGCCGGCTGGAATTGGGGGTGGTGGCGGCGGTGGGCGTGGTGTCGTTGGGCGCGTTCGTGGCGTGGGCGCGGGCGACGCCGCATCCGCTGGTGGACCTGTCGCTGTTTTCGCATCGCACGTATCGCTACGTGAACCTGGCGACGTTGAGCTTCGGCATCGCGTTCGCGATGATGTTCTTTGCGTTCTTTTTCTACATGACCGGGGTGTGGCAGTACAGCCTGCCGCGTGCCGGGTTGGCGGTAACGCCGGGGCCTTTGCTGGTGGTGCCCACGGCGATCCTGACGGGGCGGCTGGCCGCGCGTCTGGGCCATCGGCCGTTCCTGGTGACGGGGGCGCTGATCTACGCGGCGAGCGGCCTGTGGTTCTTGCTGGTGCCGGGCGAGCAGCCGGCTTATCTGACGCAATGGTTGCCGGGCCTGTTGCTTAGCGGCATCGGCGTGGGCATGGTGCTGCCGTCCTTGTCGGCGGCGGCGGTCAGCCGTTTACCGGCGCAGCACTACGCGGTGGGCAGCGCCGTGAACCAGGCCACGCGGCAGATCGGCGGCGTGATGGGGGTGGCGATCACGGTGCTGTTGCTGGGGCACGGCGCGGTGAACCATGCGGCGTTTTCACCGCTGTATGTGGGGCATGTGGCGCTGGCCTTGGTGACGGCGTTGCTGTGTTTGGCAGTCGATACGCGGCCGGGCAAGGGCTGACCGGCCGGGCGGGCCGATCCTCAGCTTGCGCAGGCGTCGGGGGCCGGGTTGGCCGGGTCGCTGCATGCCTTCCACTTTTCCGGTGGCATGGCGGGCAGCAGCATGACGCGGCTTGCCGGGTCCCGGTAGAAGTACACGCGCCATGGGTGTTCCCCCATCGCTTGCCATACCGCTTGCTGTTGAGCCGGCGTCAGGATCGCGCCACCGGGCGTGCTTTGCGCGCCTTCGGCCAGCACGGTCTGCGCGTCGGGGTCCCAGGACAGCATGTCGTCGTCCGGCGGCACGTCGTCCTTGATGCGGACAACGCGCCACGGGTTGTCCGGCACGTCGACGGGCAGCGCCGCCAGCGCATCGCGATGCACGGGGAACAATCGATCAGACGGTTTGCCGGGCGGCGCGGCATAGGCGGCCAGCGTATCGCCGCCCGGCGCGAAGTCGCCAAGGGTCTGAAGAACGTAACGCGGCCCGGGCTTGCCCTGCGCATCCACGGTCTGAACGGCCACGGGCTGCCCCGGTGACGCCAGATCGATCACGCGCAGCAAGCCGCCGGACGTATCGCGCACATAGTGACGGCTGGCGCCGGTGGTGGTGCCGGTCGTGGCGCTGGCAGTGCTGCCGGCACTGCCGAGGCTACAACCGTCGTCGATAAACGCCGTCAGCCGGCCTTGGGCGTCGCGCTGCACGCACGCGCGACGCGTTGGCTGGTAGGGTTGATCGCCGGATGCGCCGGCCTCGCCGTATTCGGTATAAGCCTTCAATGCGCCGGTGGCGTCGTACGCCAGCGTAAAGCCGCCGTCCAGCACGGCCTTGCCGCGTATTGGCCGATAGCGCTCTATGCGGCAAAGGCGCCCGTCGGCGTCGAAGTACAGCCGCGTGGGCGCGGAGCCCGCCACCTTGTTGCCGGCGCGGTAAGCGGACCAGTCGACCTTGTCCGCCCAGGTGTGCGGCATCAGGTCGCCGCTGTCGTCTATCCAGGCCAGCCTGCCGTTGGTCGGCACCCGTTCTCCGCGCTTGCCGAGCAGCACGCGCTCATCGTCCAGCGCCAGGGTGACCGGCACGGCGGGCAGGGGGGACGGCTCCGAGAAGTCGGTCTCGGTCGGGCCGCAGGCGGCGTGGGCCGGGGCGGCGAAGAACATCGGCGCGGCCGCGCATAACAGCAACAACAAACGCGGGATGGGGCTGGCGTGCGCGGTGCGCGGAATAGGCCGGCTGCGCGAAATATGCAGGGGGTGCGAAGTACGCGGGGTGTGAAAACTGTGCGGCATAGGCAGGCTATTGGGCGGCTTATGCATATTGCAGCGAGTCCATGAACTTCACCAGATCCCAGAATTCCTTCGACACCCCGCCCAGGCGCAGCCCGCCCTGGCTATCTTCGAACAACAGGAACGGGTAAGCATTACGCGCATACACGCCGTTGTCCGGCAGCCGGTAGGGCGTGAAGATTTCCGGGTTATTGAAATACCGCTCTAGCCTTCCGCCGCCGTCCACGTGCATGTAGCGCACGCGCAAGGTCTGCAATTTGTACGTGTCGTGCGTCTCGGGGTACACGCCGCCATCGCCGGCCACCACCGATTGGGCCAAGGCGCCCATGAACACCCGCTGGATCCCCACGAAGTGAATTTCCCCGTGCGTGCTGCCGCCCGGCGCCTTCGCCAATGACTTGACCAGCTGCGTGGCGCGCGAGCCTGGCACCAGCGTCTTGGCAAACATCTTGTCGATGTCGGCGTTGGCCGGGTCAGGCGACTGCCGCAAGGTTTGCAGGTCTTGCCGGAAGTCGGTCAGCCATTGCTGGTAGCGCAGGTTCTCAAGCTGGCGGTCAAACGACTCGGCCCGGACCACGCCCGCAACCAGCGCGAACCATGCGACCAAGGCGAACATGCCGATGCGCCAAAGCCAGGGGCGGGGGGCGGAAAGGGGGAAGGGGGGACGGGTGCGCATAGGAAAGCGATGATACCGCCGAGTTCGGCGGGGGCGGCGGTTTCTTGGCGACAGGTCTGGCAGGCGACCCTCGATAAAAACCTGGCCGCGATCCCTAAATTTTTGCGCGCACCTGTCGATAACAGGGGTAGTCGGCCCGCGGTTTCGCAGGGCTGGCCGGAGCTTGCCGACGGCAACAAACCCTCTTCGACCTGAGACCGTATCCATGCGTATTCCCGCCCATACCGCACGCAAACTGAAACGCACGCCCGGATACCTGGCTCTTGCCGCCGCGACCTGCATACCCTTGGTAGTGACGCCGACTTTCGCGGCCAACCTGCTGGTGGGCAGCGGGGGTAACGGTGGCCAGTCCGCGGGTGACGCTTTCGCAGCGGGCAGTGGCGGCGGCGGCGGTATTGGCGGGGGCGGCGGGGGTGGCGGAAGCGGCTTCAGCGGCGGCGCGGGGGGCGGCCTGGTGCGTGGGGGCGACGGGCCTTCGGGAACCAGCGGGCCGGCCGGTGGCAGCAACACTGGTATCGACGGCGGCGCGGGCGGCGCATCCGGAACCTTGGGAGGCGCAGGTGGCCTGGGCGGCGGCGGTGGCGCCGGCGGCCCCAGCGGCGCCACCGGAGGCGGTGGCAGCGGCGGCGGTGCACTGGGTGCAGGAGGCGGCCAGGGCAACGGTGGGGCCGGCGGCGACGGCGGGGCCATTGTCGACATTGACGGAACGTCTTTTGCAGGCACGGCAGGCCAGGGCGCCCAAGCGGCTTCCTCGGGCGTCATTACCTTGCCGGCCACCTACGACTATGTCGGCATCGGCGGCGGCGGCGGCGGGGCCGGAAAGATCGTTGCGGGTGGCGCCGGCACGGCAGGCGACCTGACCGTCAACAATGCGACGCTGACGGTGAACCGCTCGCTGTTGCTGGGCGGGTCTGGCGGAGGCAGCAGCATCGTGGGCATCGGCGGACGCGGCGGGGATGGCGCATTGACGCTGATGGGGTCGTCGCTTTCCGTCGCGGGCACCCTTCTGATCGGCGGCGCGGGCGGGGGCAGTGCCGATGCCTCGTACACAGGCGGGCAGGGCGGCAACGGTACGCTGACTGTTGGCGGTAATTCCACCGTGGCGATCGGAAGCGGCGCGCGCGTCCAGCTTGGCGGCGGCACGGGTGGCGGGACCGGTGTGTTCAACCTGGGCCCGGGCACGGCCAACTTCGCCGGGGGCGGCGCGTTCACCATCGACGGCAACGGCACGCTCAATATCGGTGGCGCTTCGCCGGGCGTTGCAACGGGCGGCACGATCGTCAACCTGACCTCGTTGGTCAACAACGGGCTCATCAATTTCAACCAGTCCGATGCCGGCTCTTATGTGTTGACACCGGCCATCGCCGGGTCCGGTTCCGTGGCGGTCAACAGCAGCGGCACGACGGTCCTGACGGGCAATAACACCTACACCGGCGGAACGACGGTATCCGCGGGGACGTTGCAAATCGGCGCCGGCGCCACCACGGGTTCGATCGCCGGCAATATTGTCAATAACGCGTCGGTGGTGTTCAGCCGGTCCGACACCGTTGACTATGCAGGCGCCATGAGCGGCAGCGGCAACCTTGCCAACAACGGTACGGGCATGCTGCGCCTGTTGGGCGCGAGTACGGGAACAGGCGACGTCTACGTGAATCGCGGCACCGTCGAGCTCACGGGCGCCACGGCGCGGCAGGGCAGCGGGACTTCGGAAATCATCGTCGGATCCATGGCCGACGCGACCTTGACCGTAAGCGCCGGCGCGCAATTGAATTCCCATGATATTCAAATCGGTTCAAACGGTACCGGCACTGCCATCGTCACCGGTGCAGATTCCAAATGGACTGCCTTTTACTTCAATGTAGGCGCCGGCGGCCTGGGCGAACTGCGATTGCTGGACGGCGGCCAATTGTCCGTCGCGCGAGTCTTCGTCGGTTTGTATTCCAACGGCACGGCCCTGGTCTCCGGCGCGAACTCGCGCCTGGACACTGCAACCGGAATCCTCTTGGGCAATCTGCCAGGGACGACGGGCAGCCTGGTTATCGAAAAGGGCGCCACGGCTAGTGCACCCCGGGTCGAGATCGGGGGGCAAGGCGGGTCGCTGTTTGTCTATGGCCTGGACCCGGCGTTGCGGGGCGTTCTGGAAACGGGACCCATCATCCGGCATGCCGGCACGGCAACCGGCACTGTCGATTTCGATGGCGGCATCTTGCGCGCGACTACCGCGCAAGCGGATCTCTTCCAGGGATTCAGCGCGGGCGACGTCACGCTGGGTGCCAACGGCATGTACCTGGATTCCGACGGCTTCGACGTGGGCATTTCGACGGGGCTGGGCGGCACCGGGCGGCTGACGAAAACAGGCGGGGGCACGTTGACCCTTGCGGGCGTCAATACGTATTCGGGCGGCACCGAAATCCAGAGCGGCACGCTATCGGTTGCGTCGGACGCCAACCTGGGGGCGGCCGGTGGCGGGCTGGCGATGGCCGGCGGCACGCTGACCACGACGGCCAGCTTTGACTCGGCGCGCAACGTTTCCCTGGTCCAGAACGGCATCTTCAATGTGGCGGCCGGTATCGAACTGGGCTTGGCCGGCACGGTCTCCGGCGCCGGCGCGCTTGTAAAGGATGGCGCCGGCACGCTGACGTTGTCGGGTGCCAATACCCACGCCAGCACACAAGTGCTGGCGGGCAGCTTGATCGGCGACAGTGCGTCGATCCGGGGCAATCTGCTTAACAACGGTACTGCCATCTTCAACCAGAGCGTGGACGGCAGCGCGTCGGGCGTGTTCACCGGCAGCGGCGCATTCGAAAAGCGAGGCATGGGCGTGCTGAGCCTGACGGCCGACAGCAGCGCATTTGCCGGCTCGACGCGCGTGCGCGGTGGTGTGCTGACGGTGGCCAACCAGCTTGGCGGCAGCGCCGACGTGATCGGCGCTCGGCTGAACGTCACGGGAACGCTGCTTGGCGGCGCCACCATCGGCAGCCTTGGTTTCCTATCGGGCAGTGGCACGATCGGCCAGAACGTCAGCGTGACGGGCGGCACGCTGCAAGGCGCGCAAGGTGGCACGCTGACGATCAACGGCGACCTTGCGCTGGACAACGCCAGCCGGGTCAATGTGGCGCTGGGTAGCGCCCCGTCATCGAACGCGTTGTTTGACGTGGGGGGCAACCTGGCTTTGGCCGGCACGCTGAACGTCAGCGACCAAGGCGGATTTGGCCCCGGCATCTATCGCCTGTTCAACTATGGCGGTGCGCTGACCTCGAACACGCTGGCCCTGGGCTCCGCGCCGACAGGCGTATTGCCCGGCGACCTGCGCATTCAGACCGCCGTGGGCGGCCAGGTGAACCTGGCATCCACCAGCGGCGCGACGCTGGGTTTCTGGGACGGCGGCAATAGCGCCGGCCACGACAACGGCATCATCAACGGTGGCACGGGCGCGTGGCGCGCCGACGGCCGCAACTGGACCAATCTGGACGGCACGCTGAACGGCGTGTTTCAGCCCAACCCCACCTTTGCCGTGTTCCAGGGGCAAGCCGGCACGGTCACGGTCGACACGTCGGCCGGCGCCATCGGCGTCACCGGCATGCAGATCGCAACCGACGGCTACCGCATTGAAGGTGACGACATCGCTCTGCAAGGCGCAGGCGGTGAAAGCGTCATCCGAGTGGGGTCGGGCCTGGCTGCCGGGGCTGGCATGACGGGGACCATCGCCTCGCGTCTGACCGGCGCCAGCACGCTGGCCAAGACGGATTACGGCACCCTTATTCTGGCGGGCGACAACACCTATACCGGTGGCACCGATGTGCGCCTGGGCACCGTGTCGGTGTCGAACGACGCCAACCTGGGGGCCGCCACCGGCGGTTTGACGCTGAGCGGCGGTGTGCTGGCGACCACGGCCAGTTTCAACACGAATCGCGCCGTCACGCTGACGCCGGGGCAGGCAAGCGGCATCAACGTGGCATCGGCCACAACGCTGGGCTTGTCCGGCACGATCACCGGCAGCGGTGACATGAGCAAGACGGGCGCGGGCGTGCTCAACATTGCCGGGGACGGCAGCGCGTATGCCGGCAACCTGCTGGTGCAGGCCGGTGTGCTGAACATGGCGTCCGCCGGCAAGCTTGGCGGCACGTTGACCATGGCCAACGGCACGCTGTTGCAAGGCACGGGCCAGGTCGGCACGACCACGCTGCAAAACGGCGCGGTGCTGGCCCCGGGTAACGCCAACAGCACGCTGAAGGTGGCGGGCGACCTGACGTTCATGCCGGGCTCGGTCTACCAGGTGAGCGCCGACCCGGCCTCGTCGGCAAGCTCTCGGGTGGCGGTCAGCGGCGCGGCAAATCTTGCCGGTTCGCTGGTGCACGTCGGGCCGGAAAGCGGTTTTGAAAGTACGCGCCAATACACGATCCTGACGGCCGGCTCGGTCAACGGCCAGTTCAACGCCGTGTCGTCGAACTACGCTTTCCTGGCCCCGACGCTGCGCTACGGCGCGCAGGACGTCACGTTGCAACTGGGACGCAAGCAGGTGCCGGTGGACCCCACCACGCCGATCACGCCAACCCCACCCACCGAGCCGGCTGCGCCCACCCCGCCCAGCCGTCCGATTGCCTTTGCCGACGCCGCGCGCACCGGCAACCAGCGCGCCGTCGCCAACGCGCTGGACAGCCTGCCAGCCGGCAATGCGCTGCACGAGTACATCCTGACCTTGCCCGACGGCGCTCCGCCCGCCGCGTTCAACAGCCTGTCCGGCGAAGCGCACGCCAGCGTCGCGTCCAGCCTGATGGGTTCGGCCGGCACGACGCGCACGCTGCCGCTGTCGCACCTGCGCGCAAACCTGAACGCCGGCATGCGCCCGGGGTCTCCCACGGCGCAGGCGGGCGGCACGCTGTCCGCCTCTGCCTTGCCGTCGTCAAACGCGCAGCCCGCCTGGGCCGAGCTGGTTGGCAATTGGCAAACGCAGAACGCCACCGACAACACGGCGCAAGTGCGTCAGCACACCGGCGGGTTGTTTGTGGGCGCCGACCATGCCGTGGGTAGCGGATGGCGGCTGGGTGCGGCCCTGGGCTACACGGACAGCAAGATCCGCGTCGACGACCGCGCCTCGAAGGCGGACGTGTCCGGCTACAGCGCCGCTGTCTATGGCGGCAAATCGTTTGACGCCGGCTCGGGCAAGCTGAACCTGCTGGTCGGCACGTCCTACACCTGGCACGACGTCGCCAGCGAGCGCTACGCCTCGGTAGCCGGCGCGTCGCAAAAGCTGACCGCCGACTACGGCGCCAGCACGGCGCAGCTTTTTACCGAGCTGGGCTATGCGCTGCCTTTGTCCGACCGCACCACCCTGGAACCCTTCGCGGGCGTGGCCTGGAGCGACTTGCGCAGCCGCAGCTTCAGCGAGTCGGGCGGCTCGGCGGCGCTTAGCGGCCAAAGCAGCAGCAACAAGCAGACCAGCAGCACGCTGGGCGTGCGCACGCAAACGAACGTCTCGTTGGCGGGCGCCGAAGCGCGCTTGCAAGCCACGCTGGGTTGGCGCCATGCCTTCGGCGATGTACTGCCGCGGTCCACCATGGCGTTCGATGGCGGGCAAGCGTTCACGGTGTCGGGCGCGCCCATCGCCCGCAACGCCGCCATCGCCGAACTGGGCGGGGAAGTGGCCGTGTCGCGTAATGCGTCGCTGGGCTTGAACTACAGCGGCCAGTACGGCGGCGGCAACCGGGAACATGCAGGGTCGTTGAACGTGCGCTGGCGGTATTGAGGCGGTATTGAGCCGGGACCGAGGCGGGATCGAGGCGGGGTCGCTCGAACCCGACCTCGGTGTTTTCCCGATAGAACAACCCATCCGACCATTTGTTCCATTGACGGTACATTAGGACACCCCTAGAGTTTCCGGCATGGGAACCACACTGCCTCTGCCGAAGTACCACCAGATCTACCTTGTGTTGCGCGAGCAATTGCAAGAAGGTCGTTTCGATCAGGACGGGCTGCCGGGCGAGCACGCGCTGGCGGCGCAGTTCGACGTGGCCCGCATCACCATCCGCAAGGCGATGGAGATGCTGGTGTCCGATGGGCTGGTGTCTCGCCGCCCAGGGTTGGGCACCTGGCCGTTGCGCGCGTCCACCGCCGCGCAGGCCGTGCCCGCCGCCAATGCGTCGCAAAAGGCGCACCTGACCGGGCTGCTTGAGAACATCGTCAACATGGGCCTGCGCACCTCGGTGCAGGTACTGGACAGCACGCTCGTGTCCGCGCCGCCAACGGTGGCCGAGTCGTTGCGCATTCCCGCGGGTGCGCCGGTTCACAAAAGCCTGCGCGTGCGCAGCACCGAGGCCGGGCCGCTATCGCACATCACCACCTACGTGCCGCAAGCGGTGGCCGACTTCACACGGCAAGACCTGGAACGCGAGCCCTTGCTGATGCTGCTGGAAGCGGCCGGCGTGGAATTTGGCGGCGCCACGCAGACCATCTCGGCGCGTCTGGCCGATGCGCAGGTGGCGCGCCATCTGGATGTGTCGGTGGGTTCGGCGCTGCTGGCCGTGACGCGAGTCGTGCGCGACGTGAATGATCGCCCCGTCCAGCTGTTGCAGGGCCTGTACCGGCCCGACCGATACCAATACCAATTGCAGCTGTCGCGCGTCGGCAGCATCGACGCCAAGGTCTGGGTCAGCGAAGAGCTGTCGGCCCAATTTCATTGAACCCTTCGGAGATCACCCATGAATTCGCGCCGCACCTTCCTCTATCGTTCCGCCGCCGCCACGGCGCTGTTGTCCGCGCCCTGGGTGGCGCGCGCGCAAGGCGCCGCGCCGGTGAAGATCGGCGTGCTGCATCCGGTGACGGGCGCCTTGGCGTATTCGGGCCAGCAATGCCGCTTGGGCGCGCTGCTGGCCATTGAAGACATCAACAAGGCCGGCGGCATCAAGTCCCTGGGGGGCGCGCCGTTGTCCGCCGTGCTGGGCGATGCGCAGTCGCGCCCCGAGGCCGGTTCCGCCGAGGTGGAAAAGATGAATGAGGCGGGCGTGTCGGCCATCGTCGGCGCGTATGCGTCCGCGATCTGCCTGGCCACCACGCAGACGGCGGCCAAGTACAACCTGCCGCATGTGGTGGACGTGGGCGTGGCGGATCAGATTGTCGAGCGCGGGCTCAAGAACACCTTCCGCTTCGGGCCGGGCTACCGGGCTTGCAGCGAGCGCGCCATTACCGACCTGGTGGCGCTGAACGACGCTGCCGGCAAGCCGGCCAAGACCGTGATGATCGTGCACGAGGATTCGCTGTTTGGCACCGGCACGGCGGCGCTGTTGTCCAAGTCGTTGCCGCAGCAGGGCTTTGAGGTCAAGGAAGTGGTCAAGCACCCGAACCCCACGCGCGACTTCAACAACATCGTGCTGCGCATGAAGTCCGTGAATCCGGACATCGTCATCCCCGCCAATTACTACAACGAATACGCGCTGTTGCTGCGCGCCATGAAGCAGCAAAAGGTGCAGCCCAAGGCGATTTATTCGGTGCTGGGGGGCGCGGCGTCCAGCTACAAGTTCTTGAAGGAATTTCCGGATATCGCCAACGGCATCATCGACTGCAACCACTGGTTCAATCCGAAAGACCCGCGTGTTGCGCCGTTGAAGGCGCGCGTCGAGGAAAAGGGCGCGTACTTCAGCTACGAAGTGTTCATGACCTACGTGGCGGTGCAATTGCTGGCGGATGCCATCGAACGCGCCAAGTCCGCCGACCGCGCCGCCATCATCGACGCCCTGGCGGCCAGCACCTTTCACGACAACCTGATGCCCTACGGCCCGACCAAGTTCGTCAACGGCCAGAACACGGGCGCGCAGCCGCTGCTGACGCAGGTGATCGGCGGCGACATCAAGGTGATCATCCCGGCGGAGTATCGCCAGGCCGACGCGATTTTTCCGTTAAAGGGCTGAGCGCAAGCATGCTGGACCCGGCCATCCTTTTCTCGTCGGTGCTGAACGGCCTGACGACCGGCGCGGTGTACGCGCTGATCGCCCTGGGGCTGACCCTGATCTACGGGGTGCTGCACATCATCAATTTCGCCCACGGCGCCGCGCTGATGGTGGCGCTGTACGCCGTCTATCTGCTGAAGGACCGGCTGGGCATCGACCCGTATGCCGCGCTGCCCCTGGTGGTGGCGGGCATGTTCGGGCTGGGCTATGCGCTACAGCGCTTCGTCATCAACCGGGCCAGCCATGGCAAGGACGAGAACATCCTGCTGGTGACGCTGGGCCTGGCCATTGTGCTGGAGAACCTGGCGCTGGTGTGGTTCAAGTCCGACACGCGCAGCATCGACACCGCCTACACCCTGTCCACGCTTGAAATCGGCCCGGCCATGATCGCGCTGCCCAAGGTCATTGCGTTCTTCGGCGCGCTGGCGGTGGCGGTGGTGCTGTTCTGGATCATCCGCGGCACCGACCTGGGCCGCGCCATCCGCGCGGTGGCGCGCGAAAAGCAGGGCGCCAAGCTGATGGGCATCGACGTGGAAAAAGTCTATGCGCTGTCGTTCGGCATCGGCATGGCCTGCCTGGGCGCGGCGGCCTGTTTCCTGCTGCCGGCCTATTACGTGAACCCGCAGGTGGGCAGCGGCTTCGTGCTGGTGGCCTTCACGATCGTGGTGTTGGGCGGCATGGGCAGCTTCGTGGGGGCGCTGGTGGGCGGGCTATTGATCGGCGTGGTGGAATCCATCGGCGGCCTCTTCCTGGGCGATTCGTTAGGCCAGATGGGCATCTTCGCGATCTTTATCGCGGTGCTGCTGTTTCGCCCGCAGGGGCTGTTCGGGGCGAGGGGCTGAACATGAATAGGGATCTTTGCGCCATCGCGCTGTTCGGCCTTGCGTTGGCCGCCTTGGCAACGTTTGCGCAGTCGGGCGTGCTGCTGACGTTCGTGATGATGTCGCTGTACGCCGCGCTGCTGTCGCAGGCCTGGAACATTCTGGGCGGGTATGGCGGGCAGCTGTCGTTCGGCCATGCGCTGTTCTTCGGCGTGGGCGCTTATGCGCAAGCGCTGGGGCAATTGAACTTCGGCATCAATCCGTGGCTGGCGTTGCCGGTGGCGATTGCGCTGGGCGCGCTGGTCGGCCTGGCGGTGGGCGGGCTGACGTTTCGCTACGGCCTGAAGGGGTCTTACTTTGCCCTGGTGACGCTGGCGTTTGCCGAAGTGTTTCGCATCCTGGCCTTGTCGGCGTCCTTCACGGGCGGCGGGGTGGGGCTGATGGTGCCGTTGCAAGAGGGCGCGGCAAACATGCAGTTTGCGTCGCGCCGGGGCTACATCTATCTGCTGCTGGCGTTTGTGGTGCTGGCGTTGCTGGTGACGGCGTGGCTGCGGCACTCGCGCTTTGGCGCGTACTTGCAAGCGGTGCGCGACAACGAAGACGCCGCGCGGGCCATCGGCGTGAACCCCTTGCGGGTGAAGCTGGGCGGCATTGCACTGTCGGCGGCGTTCATGAGCGCGGCGGGCGCGTTCTATGTGCAGGTGTTCCAGTACATCGACCCGGGCATCGCCTTCGGTTCCGCCGTATCGGTGGAAGCGCTGGTGGGGGCCATCGTGGGCGGCATGGGCACGTTGTGGGGGCCGGTGCTGGGCGCCGTCGCCCTGCATGGGCTGGCCGACCTGACACGCAATCTGTTTGGTGAATTGCCCGGCATCAGCATGGTGATCTACGGCGTGGTGCTGATTTTGATCGTGATGTTCCTGCCGCGCGGCATCAGTGGCAGCGGCCAATCGTTGGGCCGGCTGTTCGGCAAGGAGCGCGCCCGTGCCTGACATCCTTTTGCAAGCCAGCAATCTCTCCATTTCGTTCGGCGGCCTGAAGGCCGTGCAGGACGTGAACCTGGCCGTGCCCGAGGGCTCGTTGACCGCGCTGGTCGGCCCCAACGGCGCAGGCAAGACCACGCTGTTTGCGCTGCTGTCCGGCTTTTTGAAACCGGGCGCCGGGTCGGTGCGCTTTGCCGGGCAAGACATCACCGGACGCGCACCGCATGAATCCGCGCAGCTGGGCCTGACCCGCACTTTTCAGATCGTGCAGCCGTTCGGTGCGCAGACGGTGCGCCAGAACATTGCCGTGGGCGCGCATCTGCGCCTGCGCGATCGGCGCGCTGCCCTGGCCGCCGCCGAAGACGTGGCCGCGCGCGTGAACCTGCACAAGGTGCTGGACAAGCCCGCCGCCGACTTGACCGTGGCCGGGCGCAAGCGGCTGGAACTGGCCCGCGCGCTGGCCACGCGCCCGCGCCTGCTGCTGCTGGACGAAGTGCTGGCCGGCCTGAATCCAAGCGAGATCGACGAGATGATTCCGGTGGTGAAAAAGCTGGTGGACGATGGCGTTACCGTCTTGATGATCGAACACGTGATGCGCGCGGTGATGAGCCTGGCCGAACACGTGTGGGTGCTGGCGCAGGGGCGTTTGATTGCGTCCGGTACGCCGGGCGAAGTCACCCGCGACCCGACGGTGGTCGAGGCCTACCTGGGGCATGGCGCGGCCGCGCGGCTGGCCGCACAAGGGGCGCCGGCATGAGCGCGCTGCTTGAAGTGACCGGCTTGCGGGCGGGCTACGGGCGCATGGAAGTGCTGCGCGGCGTGGACCTGGCGGTGGGCGAAGGGGAAATCGTCGTCCTGCTGGGCAGCAACGGCGCCGGCAAATCCACGTTGAACAACACCGTCTGCGGGCTGTGCAAGCCCTGGGGCGGGTCGGTGCGTTTTGACGGTCACGACCTGACCGGCAGGCACTACCGTGACGTGGTGCGCGCCGGGCTGATCCAGGTCCCTGAAGGCCGCCGCATTTTTCCCAACCTTAGCGTGCGCGAAAACCTGGAACTGGGTTCGTTCACCCGGGCGCGCGAGCATCGCACGGCCAACCTGGACAAGGTGCTGGATATTTTTCCGCGCCTGCGCGAACGGCTGGCGCAGCTGGCCGGCACCATGTCGGGTGGTGAGCAGCAGATGCTGGCGATCGGACGCGGGCTGATGGCCGAACCGCGCCTGTTGATTCTGGACGAACCCTCGCTGGGCCTGTCGCCCTTGATGGTTGAAGAACTGTTCGGCCTGATCCAGCGCCTGCACACCGATGGGTTGGCAATTCTGCTGGTCGAGCAGAACGTGGGGCAATCGCTGGAAACCGGGCAGCGTGCCTATGTGATGGAAAACGGGGCGGTGCGCTATAGCGGATCGTGTGCGCAACTGATGGCCAGCGACGACGTGCGCCGGGCCTATCTGGGGATGTAGCGATGCCTGTTGTTGATCAAGCCCTCCGGCCCCAGGATTCACCGCAGCGCTCACCGCAGACCCTGGCCCAGAAGTTGATCGCCGCCGCCTGCGGACGTGCCTCGGTCCAGCAGGGCGAAATCGTGACCTGCGCCGTGGACCTGGCGATGTTCCATGACTCCAGCGGGCCGCGCCGCTTGCAGCCGATGCTGCAAGAGTTGGGCGCGTCGCTGTGGGACCCGAAGAAGATCGTGCTGGTCATCGACCACTACGTGCCCGAATCCGACGACGAATCGCGCCGCATCGTGCGCATTGCGCGCGACTGGGCGGCGGGGCAGCAACTGCCCAACGTGTATGACTCGGTTGGCATCTGCCATGTGGTCGTGCCGCAGCATGGCCACATCCGCCCCGGCATGTTCTGCGTGGGCGGGGATTCGCATTCGCCCACGGGCGGTGCGTTCGGCGCGTATATGTTCGGCATCGGCAGCACCGAAATGCTGGGCGTGGCCGTCACCGGCAAGATCTGGGTCAAGGTGCCGCAAACGTTGATGATGCGCTGGAACGGGCGGCTGGCCGCCGGCGTGACCGCCAAGGACATGATGCTGCACATGATTGGCCGCTACGGCATGAACGGCGGGCGCTACCAAGCCGTGGAGTTCTGCGGCGAGGCCGTGCGCGCGCTGCCCATGCAGGAACGCATGACCCTGTCCAACATGAGCGCCGAGCTGGGCTCGCAGGTGGGCCTGATCGCGCCGGACGAGACCACGGCCGCCTACTTGCGCAAGGCGGGGGTGACCGACAGCCTGGACTTGGCGCGCTGGCAAAGCGACGCGGACGCCGACGCCGAATGGCACGACTTTGACGCGGCCTTGCTGGCGCCGCAGGTGGCCGCGCCGCACAGCCCGGCGAACGCGCGCGACGTGGACCAGTACCGCGATGTGCCGGTGCAAGTGGCCTATATCGGCGCGTGCACGGGCGCCAAGCTTGAGGATCTGCGCGCCGCGGCCAGCGTCTTGCGCGGTCGCCGCCTGGCGCCGGGCATGAGCCTGATGGTGGCGCCGGCCAGCCGCCTGGACCAGCAACAGGCCGAACAGGAAGGCGTGATGCAAGTGCTGCAAGACGCCGGCGCAGAGGTGCTGGCCACGTCATGCGGGGCCTGTGCGGGCTATGGCGGGTCCATTCCCGACGGGGCCAGCGTCATCTCCACCACCGCGCGTAATTTCAAGGGCCGCATGGGCTCCGAGACGGCGCGGGTTTACCTGGCGTCGCCCTACACCGTGGCGGCCTCGGCCGTTGCCGGCCGCATTGCAGACCCGCGCGAGGTGATGGCATGACCGACCGCGCTGCAACAACTCCCATCGCCGTCGAAGCCGGCGCGGCGCGGACCACGTCGACGCCCGCCACATCGACCCATCGCGTCTGGCGCGTGGGGGCCGATATCGACACCGACGCGCTGGCCCCAGGCGCCTACATGAAGTTCGGCATCGACGAAATCGCGCGCCACTGCCTGCAACGCGTCCGCCCGGAATTCGCGGCGCAGGTGCAGCCGGGCGACGTGTTGGTGGCCGGGCACAACTTCGGCATCGGCTCCTCGCGCGAGCAAGCCGCATCGGCGCTGGTGCGCCTGGGCGTGGCCGCCGTCATCGCCCCGTCTTTCAACGGCCTGTATTTTCGCAACGCCTTCAATGTCGGCCTGTTGCTGTTGACCTGCGCCCAGGCGGATGCGCTGGCCGAAGGCGAACGCATCACGTTCGACCCCATAGCCGGGCATATCGGCCGCGCCCGAGCCGCCGACCCCGCTGCATTGCCTTGCGAGCCCGTACCTGACTTCCTGATGGACATGGTGCGGGCCGGCGGGCTGCTGAATCTGCTGAAACAGCGCCAAACCTCCTAGGAAGAACACGATGCTAGATCCCGTCACCCTGGCGGTCCTGAAGGGCCGTCTGGAACAGATTGCCGATGAGATGGACGCGACGCTGTACCGCAGCGCGTTCAACCCCATCATTGCCGAGGCCCACGATGCTTGCCACGGCATGTACGACGCGGCCACGGGCGCCACGCTGATCCAGGGCAAGTCCGGCCTGCCGGTCTTCGTGGGCGCGATGGCGTTTGCCGTGAAGGCGGCGGCCAAGGTGGCGGCCGAACGTGGCGGCATGGTGGACGGCGACGTCTGGCTGTTCAATGACCCGTACGAAGGCGGCACGCACGCCAACGACTTCAAGCTGGTGCGCCCGGTGTTCCGCGACCAGAAGCTGTTCTGCTTTCTGGCGTCGGCCGCGCATTGGCACGACGTAGGCGGCGCGGTGCCCGGCAATTACAACCCGGCCGCCACCGAATGCTGGCAAGAGGCGGTGCAGATCCCGCCGGTGCGCATCGTGCGCGCGGGCGTGCTGGACTCGGACGTGCTGGCCATCCTGAAGGCCAACACCCGCTTGCCGGACAGCTTGTGGGGCGACCTGAACGGGCAATTGGCCGCGCTGGAATTGGGCGCGGGGCGTCTGGACGGGCTGCTGGACGAATATGGCGACGCCACCGTGCTGGAGTCGCTGGACACCTTGCGCCAGCGCGCGCGTCGTTTGATGCGCGACCACATCGCGCGCCTGCCCGACGGCGACTACGCGTTCGAAGACATGCTGGACAACGACGGTGTGCGCGACGTGGCGCTGCGCATCGCGCTGAAGCTGTCGATCAATGGTGACCGGCTGACGCTGGACTTCAACGGCACGTCGCCCGCCTGCGCGGGGCCCGTCAATATCTCCCGCGCCACTGCCATCGCCGCGTGCTACGTGGCGCTGAAGCACCTGTTTCCCGACGTGCCGGCCAACGCGGGCGTGCTGGACGCGGTGGACGTGGTGTTGCCCGATGGCCTGGTCATCTCGGCCGACCGGCCGCGCCCGGTGGGCGGCTATACCGAAACCATCCTGCGCATGATCGACGTGATCTTCTGCGCGATGGCGCAAGCCGCCCCAGAGCGCGCGATGGCGCAGGCCTACGGCACGATCAATGCGCTGTCCATCGCGGGCTATCGCAGCGACGCCGCGCGCAAAGGGCAGCGCTGGGTGATGTTCAGCTTTTTCGGTGGCGGGCACGGCGGGCACGCCGATGGCGACGGGCTGAGCCACGGCAATGCGCCGATTTCCACCGCCACCATTCCACCGCTGGAGATCCTGGAAGCCGCCTATCCCGTCCGCTTCACGCAGTGGGCGCTGCGCCCGGATTCGGCGGGCGACGGCAAGCATCGCGGCGGGCTGGGCGCCATCTATGAAATCGAATTGCTGGAAGACAGCGCCGAAGCGTTCATCTTCGGGGAACGCGGGCGCAGCGCGCCCAAGGGCATCGCGGGCGGCGGCCAGGCCGCACTGAACGTGTTCCGGTATCAGCAGGACGGGCAATGGGCATCCCCGCCGATGAGTTCGAAGATGCTGGGCATTCAGCTACAGCGCGGCGACCGCGTGCGGCTGGAAACGCCGGGCGGTGGCGGCTACGGCGATCCTGCCGGCCGCACGACGGCCGCGCGTGAACACGACCGCAAGATGGGCTATGTGGGCGATATCGCCGGCAACAAGAAGGAGCAGTTGGCATGAGCACGGCAGATCGGGGTTTCGTCCCAGGCAACAACGCGTCGCGGGGGCTTGTGGTGGGCGTGGACGTGGGCGGCACGTTCACGGACCTGTTCGTGCTGGACGAGGCAGGCGGTACGGCGCGCGTGGTCAAGGTACCGTCCACGCGCGGCGAAGAAGCGCGTGGCTTCATGAACGGCATTGCGCGCGTGGCCGACGGCGCGGGCGCCATCAACACCATCGTCCATGGCACCACCGTGGGCACCAACGCGCTGCTGGAACGCAAGGTGGCGCGCACCGGCATCATCACCACGGCGGGATTCCGCGATGTGCTGGAGATGCGCCGCCGCGACCGGCCTCAGACCTGGGGCCTGCGCGGCAATTACGAGCCGGTCGTCTCGCGCGACCTGCGCCTGGAAGTCAGCGAACGCGTGCTGGCCGACGGCACCGTGCATACGCCGGTGGACCTGGGCCAGGTCGAGGCCGCGGCGCGCGCGCTGCTGGAGCAGGGCTGCGAGGCCGTGTGCGTGTTCTTCGTCAACGCGTATGCGAACCCGGTGAACGAGGCGCAGGCGGTGGCGCGCGTGCGCGCGATTTGGCCCAACGCCAATGTCACGGCGGCCACCGAAGTGCTGCCCGAGATCCGCGAATTCGAACGCTGCTCGACGGCGGTGCTCAATGCCGCGTTGCAGCCGGTGGTGGGCAGTTATCTGACGCGATTGGAATCCGATTTGCGCGAGCACGGCTTTGACGGCGAGCTGCTGGTCGTGCAGAGCAATGGCGGCGTGATGTCGCGGCAGACGGCGTGCGACGTGCCGGTGCGCACCGCGCTGTCGGGCCCGGCGGCGGGCGTGATTGCATGCGCGGCGATTGCGCGCGCTTCCGGCTTTCCCAACGTCGTTACCGGCGACATGGGCGGCACCTCGTTCGATGTGTCGCTGGTGGCGGGCGGCGAGGCCTCGCTGTCGGCGCAGACCGTGATCGACTTCGGCATGGTGGTGCGCGCGCCGATGATCCAGATCGAGACCATCGGCGCGGGCGGCGGGTCGATCGCCAGCGTGGACGCGGGCGGCCTGTTGCAGGTGGGGCCGGAATCCGCGGGCAGCGTTCCGGGCCCGGCCTGCTATGGGCGCGGCAATACCCGGCCCACCGTTACCGACGCCAATGTGCTGCTGGGCCGCATCTCGGCCGAGCGGCCGTTGGGCGGCGGCCTGCTGGCCACCATGAACGTGGAGCTGGCGCGCGCGGCCATCGAAGAACATGTGGCCAAACCGCTGGGCCTGGAGGTGCACGCGGCCGCCGAGGCGATCCTGACGGTGGCCAACGCCAAGATGGCCGGCGCGATACGCGTGGTGTCCATCGAACGCGGCCACGATCCGCGCAAGTTCGCGTACATGCCCTTCGGCGGCGGTGGCGCCTTGCATGTGTGCGCCATGATGAATGAAGTGGACGCCGCGCACGGCATCGTGCCGCGCTACCCGGGCGTGACGTCCGCGCTGGGCTGCGTCATGGCCGACATGCGGCACGACGGCGTGCAGACCTTGAACACCGCGCTGGACGCGCTGGACACCGACGACCTGTTGGCGCGTATCGATGCCCTGGCCGCGGCCTGCCAGGAACGCCTGGATTCGGCGGGCGTGGCATTCGAAGGCGTGCGTGAAAGCATCGAACTGGACATGCTTTATGTGGGCCAAAGCCACACCGTCTGCGTGGAAGTCACGCGCGATGCATTGACCCGGACAGGCATTGCAGCGGCCTTCGACCGCGCCTACCGCGCCGCATTCGGCCGCAGCTTGAGCGGCATCGCCGTGCGCATCCTGAACCTGCGCTATGCGCGGATCGGCCAACGCCCCAAATTCGATTTGTCGCTGCTGGCGCCCACCTGCCGCGACATGCCGGCCGCGCTGGGCACGCAGCGCGTGTTTCACGCGGGCCAGTGGCGCGACGCCGTGCGCTATGCGCGGCTGGACCTGCCGGTAGGCGCCGAGGTGGCCGGCCCGGCGATTCTTGAACAGCCCGACACCACCATCTGGATCGAACCGGGCTTTGCCGGCCGCGTCGACGCGTTGGGCAATTTGCTGATTACCCGGCAGGACGCCTAGGAGACAAGCATGCAGGTTCTGGACCCTCGTACCACCGCCTTGCTGGTGATCGATCTGCAAAACGATTTCCTGGCGCCCGGCGGCGCCTATGATCGCGGCGGCGCGGTCAGCCCACAGGCGCGGGCCTTGCCGGCCCGCGTGGCGCCCGTGGCCCGCGCGTTGAAGTCGCAAGGCGGCTTTGTGGCGGCCAGCCAGTTCACGCTGTGGCCCGACGCGCACGGCGAGCCCATGATCTCGCCGCATTTGAAGCAACTGCGTCCGTTCCTGGCAAAAGGCGATTTCGCGGCAGGCTCCACGGGGCAGGCCAATGTGGCCGAGCTGGACGGGTTGGTGGACGTGGCGGTGTGGAAGGTGGCGTATTCGGCCTTCTTCAACACGCAGCTGGATTGGGTGTTGCGCCGCGCGGGCATCTCCAGCGTGGTGATTGCGGGCATCGTCACCAACGGCGGCGTGGCCAGCACCGCCCGCGATGCGCACATGCGCGACTATCACGTGACCGTGCTGGCCGACGGCTGCGCCGCGCCCACGCCCGCCATGCACGATGCCGCGCTGGCGGACCTGCGCACGGTGGCGGACGTGATCACGTGCAAGGATTTCATCGGCAGGCTGGCGTCGTGAGCGCGGCTGTCGTCAAACGCGGAAAGCCCGGCGGCCCTTCGGACGCCGACATGATGCAGGTGCCGGTGCTGATCATCGGCGCGGGCGCTTGCGGGCTGACCGCCGCGCTGCGGCTGGCGCAGGCGGGCATTGAAACCGTGTTGATCGAACGCGACGCCGCGCCCAGTGGCTCGTCGGCGTTGTCCTCGGGGTTTATTCCGGCAGCGGGGTCGGCGGTGCAGCGCGCCGCCGGCATCGATGACGACGCGGCGCGTTTCGCCGCCGACATCCAGGCCAAGGCCCACGGCACGGCCGCGCCGCATCTGGTTGCCGCCTACACGGGCGCGGCGGCCCCGGCCATGGATATGTTGGCGCGACATGGCCTGGCGTTCGAGGTCCTGGACGGTTTTCTGTATCCGGGACACCGCGCGCGCCGCATGCATGCCTTGCCGGAACGCACGGGCGTGGCCTTGGTGACCGCGCTGGAACGCGCCGCCACGGCGGCGGGCGCGCATCTGTTGACGCGCGCGCTGGCCCGTGACATCTGGGTGGAAGCGGGCGAGGGCGACCGTGGCGGCGTGGACGCCGGCAGCCGCATCACCGCCGTGGGCTGCGAACGGCCGGACGGGTCCGTGGACGTGATCGGCTGCCAGGTGCTGATCCTGGCCTGCAACGGATTTGGCGGCAACGCGGCCATGGTGGCCGAACATTTGCCCGCCATGCGCGAGGCCGTCTACGGCGGCCACGTCGGCAACGACGGCAGCGCCATCGAATGGGGCAAGGCCTTGGGCGCACGCCTGGCCGATCTGGGCGCCTACCAGGGGCACGGGTCCTGGGCGACACCGCAAGGCGCGTTGATCTCCTGGGCCGTCATGATGGACGGCGGGGTGCAGATCAATCGCGATGGGCGGCGCTTTCATGACGAAACGCAGGGCTATTCGGAAGCCGCCGTGCATGTGTTGTCGCAGCCGGGCGGCGTGGCCTGGAACGTGTTCGACGATCGCACGCTGGCATTGGCACGCGGCTTTCCGGATTTTGTGGCGGCCGAAGCGGGCCAAGCAGTGAAAGCCTGTGCGGATCTGCCCGCCCTGGCCACGCTGATCGGCTGCGATGCCGGCGTGTTGCAACAGACCTTGCAAGCCGTCGGCCCGGATGGGGCGGACCCCCATGGGCGCCGCTTTGAACGCACGCTGCAAGCGCCGTACCACGCCGTCAAGGTCACGGGCGCGCTGTTTCATACGCAAGGTGGCCTGGATATCGATGCGCAATGCCGCGTGTTGACCCGCGATGGGCAGCCGCTGCCGAATTTGCTGGCTGCCGGTGGCGCCGCGCGCGGCGTGTCGGGCAACGACGTGTCGGGCTATCTGTCCGGCAACGGATTGCTCAGTGCGGTGGCGGGCGGCTATATCGCCGCCGCGACCGCCGCATCGCTGCTGGGGCACGAACTTGTACAGGAACCCTCATGAAGCAAACCCTGAAAACGCAATTGGCAGCGGGCGCCGTGCTGGCCCCCGGCATCTACGACCCCCTGTCGGCGCTGATCGCCGAGCAGGCCGGGTTTGCCGCGCTGTACCTGTCGGGCGCTTCCATCGCCTACACCCGCTTGGGCCGTTCAGACATCGGCCTGACCACGTATTCCGAGGTCGAGGACACGCTGGCCCGGATCACCGAACGCGTCGCCACGCCGGTGATCGTGGATGCCGACACGGGCTTTGGCAACGCGTTGAACACGCAGCGCACCGTGCGCGGCTTCGAACGCGCGGGCGCTGCCATGATCCAGTTGGAAGACCAGACGTTTCCCAAACGCTGCGGGCATCTGGATGGCAAGGCGGTGATACCCGCGACCGAGATGTGCGGCAAGCTGCGCGCCGCCGTGGACGCGCGGGTGTCAGCGTCCACGCTGATACTGGCGCGCACCGACGCGGTGGCGGTTGAAGGGCTGGAGGCCGCGCTGGACCGCGCCGAGCGCTATCTTGAAGCCGGCGCCGACGCGCTGTTCATTGAAGCCTTGCGCACGCCAGAACAGATGCGGGCGGCCTGCGCCCGCTTTGCCGCGCGCGTGCCGCTGTTGGCCAATATGGTGGAAGGCGGCAAGACGCCGGTGCAAAGCGCGAACGCGCTGACCGCCCTGGGCTTTCGCATCGTCATCTTTCCCGGCGGCACGGCGCGCGCCGTGGCGCACACCTTGCAGGCTTACTACGGCAGCCTGCGCCAGCACGGCACGACTGCGCCATGGCAGGACCGGATGCTGGATTTTGACGGCTTGAACGCGGTGATCGGTACGCCTGAACTGCTGGAGCAGGGGCGACAGTACGAGGGGTAGGGCAAGGGTAGGCCACGCGCGCGGCCCGATCATAAATTCCCCAAAGCGCATCGCATTTCGCGGATCAATAGCGCTAAGATGGATTCGCTGCAACCGCCGGGCCAACTATCGTGCTGGCCAGGCAATCGCCGTCATCGCAAGACGAAGACGGCGGCATCGGCGCGAGAGGGAATCATGACTGGAATCATCCGAGTCTCCATTCTTGCTGTGTTGCTGCTGATCCTGACGCCTGCACTGTCCGCTGGGGCAGAGGACGCGCGTCCGGAACCCTCTCCCCTTGAGCTGGCGCTTGAGACCGCCCCGGTCGAGGTGGACGGCCAGGTGCTCTTCCGGGTCCGAGGGCTGTCCTCATTTCCCGCCGAGCGGCGCGCCGAGGCCATCCGGGAAAGAATCACGAAGGTCGCGGCGGATACCTCGTTTTCAAGCGCCGGCCTTCGGTCCGAGCCCGTTGATAATGGCACCGTCATCATGGCGGGGGCAACCGCGCTGATCATCGTCAGCGACGCCGACGCCCAGCTTGAACAAACTACCCGCGACAATCTCGCGGCGTTGCATCTGCTGCGAATCCGGCAAGCCATAGACGACTTCCGGCGGGCGCGCGGCACCGAAGCCCTGCTCAGGTCCGGCCTTTACAGTGCCGGCGCAACGGTATTGCTGGCCCTGGGTATCGCCGTTTTGCTGTTGCTTAACCGCTGGCTGGACAGGGCGGTGTCCCGGCTTTTGAAAAGCCGCGTCCGCGCGGTGGATATCCAGTCATTCGAGCTATTGCGATCGGACACTATCTGGAAGGCGTTGCACGCGCTGGTGCTGGCGGTGGGCGCCGCCACCATCGTCATATCGGTGTATGCGTACCTGCAATACGTGCTTGCGCTGTTTCCCTGGACGCGCTCGCTTTCCAACGACCTGTTCGACCTGGCCACCGGTACCGCCGAAAGGCTGGGAAAATCCGCGGCCGCAGTGATCCCCGACATTCTTATCCTTGTCCTTATCTATTACGTGGCCCGCTTCGCGCTGCGACGGGTCCGCACTTTCTTCGATGCGGTCGAACACCGGCGCGTGAGCTTTGCCCAATTCGAGCCGGAATGGGCCATCCCCACCTACAAGCTTGCGCGGATATTGATCCTGGCGTTTGCGCTGATCGTTGCATACCCGTATATCCCCGGTTCCGAGACTGCCGCGTTCAAGGGCATTTCGATCTTCATCGGCCTGGTGGTGTCGCTGGGATCTTCCACGGCAATCTCCAACTTTATCGCCGGCTATCTGATGACCTATCGACGGGTGTTCAAGGTGGGGGACAGGGTGAAGGTGGGTGACGTGGTGGGGGAAGTGGTGTCGGTGCGCCTACAGGTGACCCATGTCCGGACGAACAAGAATGAAGAAATCACGATTCCGAACTCCCAGATCCTGAACAGCGACGTCACCAACTACAGCTCGCTGGCCGCCTCCCAAGGCTTGATTCTTCACACCAGTGTCGGCATCGGCTACGAAGTCCCGTGGCGGCAGGTTGAAGCCATGCTGCACGCCGCGGCCGCGCGGTGCGCGGTGGTGCTGGCCGAGCCCGGCCCCTTCGTGCTGCTGACCAAGCTGGGAGACTTTGCGGTTACCTACGAGCTGAACGCCTACACCCGCGATACGCAAAGAATCGCCAAGACCTATGCCGAACTGCACCGCCACATTCTTGACGTCTTCAACGAATACGGCGTGCAGATCATGACGCCGGCCTACGAAGGGGACCCGGACCAGCCCAAGGTGGTGGCGCCGACGCAATGGTATACGGCGCCAGCGGTGTCGGCAGTATCGGATGATCGCGCGGACCGCTGATCGGTTCGGCGTCAAACCCGTGATTGGCCAGCCTGGGCGGCGCGCACACCCACCGACGCGGCCGATTCCCGGTCTGACGGAATTTTGCCGGATATAGCATGGACTTTGCGATCCGTCGGTAGCAACAATGCCATGCAGGTTTCGCACTTGAGGGGGCTTCCCCGGAGGTGGTAGGTCGGGGGTCCAGAACGTCGTCTTTCGAGGGCCGAACGCCATGGACTTCTTAGGCAACTTGCTGCAGCGCTACCCCGAGCTTGCCGTTTTCCTGGCGATCGGCCTGGGCTATTGGGTCGGCGGATTCAAGATTCGCGGGGTCGGCTTTGGGCCGGTGACAGGCTCCTTGCTGGCGGGGTTGCTGATCGGCTATTTCTTTCTCATACCGGTATCCGACACCGCCAAGCAGGTGCTCTTCCTGCTGTTTATGTTCGGAATCGGCTACTCGGTGGGGCCAAGTTTCTTTCGAGGCATGAAGGATGGCGGCTGGCGGTGGGCGGTGCTGGGCGTCGTCATACCCGTTGCGGGGCTGCTCACGGCCTGGGCGCTGGCGCTCTTGCTGAAGCTGGAACTCGGTTATGCCGTGGGCTTGATCTCGGGCGGCTTGACCGAGTCGCCCGCTATCGGCACGGGTAGTGAAGCCATCCGCAATCTTCCCATCGGCGCTGCCGAGAAGGATCGCCTGATCAGCCAGATCGCCGTTGCCGATGCGCTCTGCTACATCTTCGGGACGTTCGGAATCATCTGGTTCTGCTCCAGCCTGGGGCCGAAGCTATTGCGCGTGGACCTGAAGGCGGAGGGCGCGCGGCTTGAGCAGGCGTACGGCATACAGCGTCAGAAAGCCGGCGTGGCTTCGGCGTGGCGCAAATTCGACTTGCGCGCCTATCTTCTTCAGCCCGACCACCCCGCCGTGGGCCATAGCGTTGCGCTGGTCGAATCGCGATATGCCCCGGACCGGATGTTCGTGGAACGCATCCGGCGTGACGGCAGCTTGCTTGCCGTTGAGCCCACGACGGTCCTGCGCGCGGGTGACGTGGTGGCGGTCTCAGGCAAAAGCGAAGTGATACTGAAATGGCTGGACGGCCACGCCGTCGAGCAGGCAGACCGCGAACTGCTGGATATTCCAAGCGCGATGTACGACGTCGTGTTGTCCAACCCTGCGCTTGTCGGCAAGACAGTGGCTCAGATTGCGGAGCAGGCACAGGAAGTGCGCGGTGTGTTCCTGCGCGACATCCGGCGCAACGGCGTGCAGATACCGGTGGGTTCCAAAACGGTGCTGTTGCGCGGCGACGTGCTCAGTATCGTCGGGCTTGAGCCCGCGGTTGAACGCGTGGCCGAGCGCATGGGCAGCATCGTGCGGGAATTGAACGCCACGGACTTTGTTGCGCTGGGATTCGGCATTTTCGTCGGCGCGGTGGTGGGGACGTCGCTGGTGCTGCCCATCGGCAGCATGCATATCGCCATTGGCAGCAGTGTCGGGACACTGATTCTTGGGCTGCTGGTGGGCTGGCGAAATTCCGCAAGGCCGTTGTTTGGGCGCATCTCCCACGGCGCCCTTGAATTCATGAAGTCCATCGGGTTGGCGGGTTTTGTCGCGATGATCGGGCTGAAGGCGGGGCCGGTATTCGTGCAAGCGCTTCAAGAAGTCGGGCTGACGATTTTCCTGGCGGGCATCGTGGTGACGATGGTTCCGCAGTTTGTCGGCTTGCTGTTCGGGCGCTACGTGCTGGGGCTTGAGCCCCTGTTGCTGCTGGGCGCGCTGGCCGGCGCGCAAACGATGACGGCCGGGCTTGCCGCGGTGCAGGAAAAATCACAGAGCCCGGTCGCGGTCATCGGGTATTCCGGCACGGTGGCGTTCGGACACATTTTGATCACGACGTGGGGAACGGTGATCGTCTGGCTGCTTTACTGATCGACCCCGCGACGGACGGTTGCCCACCATGCCCGCATCCTCGCCCACGCCTGCCCCCGTCGACTCGGCGGTTACGCGCTGGATGCCCGGGCTGTCTGTACTACGGTCATATCAAGCGGCTTGGCTACCCAACGACCTGGCGGCGGGCCTGGCATTGGCCGCGATGCTGGTACCGGTGGGCATCGCCTATGCCGAGGCGTCGGGCGTGCCGGGCATCTACGGGCTTTACGCCACCATCGTGCCGCTGCTGGCCTATGCCATTTTTGGACCGAGCCGCATCCTGGTGCTGGGGCCGGATTCGGCGCTGGCCGCGCCCATTCTTGCGGTGGTGCTGAGCGTGTCCGGGGGCGACCCCGTGCGAGCGGTGGCCGCGGCCAGCCTGATGGCCGTTATCGCCGGGCTGGTCTGCATTGTTCTGGGCTTGTTGCGCCTGGGGTTCATCACCGAACTGTTGTCCAAGCCCATACGCTATGGCTACATGAACGGCATTGCGCTCACCGTGCTTGTCAGCCAGCTGCCGAAATTGTTCGCCATTCCGATCGAAGGCGGCGGCCCCTTGCGCGAGCTGTGGCAATTGGGGCGGGCAGTGGCCGATGGCAAAACCAACGGCTATGCCTTCGCGGTAGGGGCGGCCAGTTTGGTGACGATCTTGCTGCTTAAGCGTTTTAAGCGCGTGCCCGGCATCTTGGTCGGCGTTGTCCTGGCCACATTGGCGGTCAGCATTTTTCGGCTGGATGTTCACGGCGTGAAAGTGCTGGGCGAGATCCCGCAGGGCTTGCCGACATTCACCTGGCCATGGCTGGACAACGCGGACTGGCTCACCATCATCGTCGGGGGCGGCGCGGTGGCGATGATTTCCTTCGCGGATACAAGCGTGCTGTCGCGAACCTACGCCGCGCGCACGCACTCCCATGTCGATCCAAATCAGGAAATGGTGGGCTTGGGCGTGGCCAACCTGGCGGCGGGATTCTTCCAGGGGTTTCCGATCAGCAGCAGCGCATCACGCACGCCAGTGGCTGAAGCGGCGGGTGCGCGCACGCAGCTGACGGGCGTGGTCGGGGCGGCGGCCGTGGCGCTTTTGCTGTTGTTGGCGCCTGACCTGCTGCGCTACCTGCCCAACAGCGCGTTGGCCGCCGTGGTGATCGCCGCGGCCATCGGCCTGTTCGAAATCAAGGACCTGCGCCGTATCTACCGCATCCAGCAATGGGAGTTCTGGCTGTCGATGTTGTGCTTTGCCGGCGTGGCGGCGTTTGGGGCGATACCCGGCATCGGCCTGGCGGTCGTCATCGCCATCATCGAGTTTCTGTGGGATGGCTGGCGGCCGCATTTCGCGGTGTTGGGGCGTGTGCCCAACTTGCGCGGCTATCACGACTTGAAGCGCTATCCAGATGCCGCACTGATCGACGGCCTGGTGCTGTTTCGCTGGGACGCGCCGCTATTCTTCGCCAATGCCGAGCTGTTTCAGCAACGGCTGTTGGAAGCCGTCGATGCCTCGCCCACGCCGGTGCGCCGGGTCGTGGTGGCGGCCGAACCCGTCACCAGCGTTGACGTGACCGCGGCGGACATGTTGCGCGAACTTGCCCAACATCTGTCCAAGGAAGGCGCGGCACTGCATTTTGCCGAGATGAAGGATCCGGTACGGGACAAGCTCAAGCGCTTTGAGCTGGCGGAAATTTTTGGCGACGATCATTTCCATCCAACGGTGGAAAGCGCCGTGGAGCTTTATCTGGGCAAAACCGGCGCCGACGGTTGCGAGCAATAGCGCCAGGCGGTTCCGGCGTGGCTGGCGGCTACGGTTATCGCGCCGTGCGCTGATGCGGCACCAGCGGGGGCGTGGGCTGGCCGGCTATCACATCCCAGAAGCCGGGCAGGAAGCACTCGGCCACCAGCAGCGGCTGGCCCTGGCGCCAGAAGACGGACCGTCTTGCCCACACGCGGTGGGCGTCTTGCGAGTGGCCGTCGGTGGGCAGCACGTCGCGCGCCGTGGCGTAGAACGGCACGGGCGAGGCCAGGCGGCGGCAGGCAAAGCGGGAACGGATGACGGTGCTGTCGTGATACAGCATGTCGGCCAGCGGCCGCGTCAGCAGGCGGCGCATGCCTTGCCACGCACCATGCGACGCGCGTAGCGGCGTCAGGCTGCGGGCGGGCACGCTGTCCACGCCGTTCACCGACATCAGCACTTCGCGGATCCAGACCGGCGAGCCGGGCGCGATGCCCATGGCGCGGGCTTCGTCGGGCGGCGCGCCGTCGGCGTATTCGGCCAGCACGCGCAGGCGCACCTGGCCTACCTGGCGCAGGCCGGCGGTCAGGGCGCCGGGGCGAAACAGCCAGTGGCGCATGGCGGGGGGCAGGACGGGTGGCGCGACGGCCAGCCAGCCGGGAGCAAGCGGGGGGAGATGGGCGGCGGGTTTCATCATGGCTGCGTATTATGCCAAGCCCGAAGGGCGGCTCGCCAACGCATACAATACCGGCCATGGAAAAAGTACGAATCTCCAAGCTCATGTCCGAGCGCGGACTTTGCTCGCGCCGCGAGGCCGACAGCTATATCGAACGCGGCTGGGTCCGCGTGGACGGCGAAGTGGTGTCCGAACTGGGCGCCAAGGCGTTTCCGGATCAGGTCATCACGCTAGAGCGCGCCGCGCAGGCGCGCCAGACCTCGCGCGTGACCATCCTGATCAACAAGCCGGTGGGTTATGTGTCCGGCCAGGCCGAAAAAGGCTATACGCCCGCCGTGGCGTTGATCGACTCGCGCTCGCGCTTTGCCGGCGACCGCCATCCGCAGCGCTTTGAACGCGCGCACCTGGACGGCCTGGCGGTGGCGGGGCGGCTGGACATCGATTCGCAAGGCTTGCTGGTGCTGACGCAAGACGGTCGCATCGCCAAGCACCTGATCGGCGAAGACTCCAGCGTGGACAAGGAATACCTGGTGCGGGTGCAGGGCGATTTGCCCGACCGTGGCCTGGAACTGCTGAATCACGGCCTGTCGCTGGACGGCAAGGCGCTGAAGCCCGCCCATGTGCGCTGGCAAAACCACGACCAGCTGCGCTTCGTGCTGCGCGAAGGCAAAAAACGCCAGATCCGCCGCATGTGCGAACTGGTCGGGCTGAAAGTCGTGGGCCTGAAGCGCGTGCGCATCGGCCGCGTGTCGCTGGGCGACCTGCCGCTGGGGCAGTGGCGGTATCTGCGCGACGACGAGGGCTTTTAATCCCACTATCGTTCAGCATCTAGTCAGCCTGGGCCCGCCCGGGCTGTTCTTTCTGGCCGACAAGTGAATTCGGGCGTCAGCAGATTTTTCAGTCTGTTTCGAACCTGCCGTTATTTCATGAAGGCGGGCGTATCCTTCGCTTGCCCGTTGCTGCCCAGGCGCTCCATCAGGAATTCGATGAAGATCCGGGTCTTGGCCGGCAGCAGCCGCGTCTCGGTCACGGCATAGACAGGGAAGGGGCCCAGTTGCCAGTCTGGCAATACGCGCCGCAACTGCCCTGATTGCTGTTCAGCCGTCTGGCCGCCCACCAGGACCGCGATGCCCGCGCCCAGCATGGCCAGCCGCCGCGCCATGGCGACGCCGTTGACCGAAAACCGGTTGCCCGGCGTGAACTCAATGTGTTGATCGCCGTTGCTGAGCGGCCATCGCGTGACGCGGCCCGCGCCTTCCGCGCGGAACTCAATGCACTCATGGCGAGTCAAGTCACTGGGATGTTTGGGTTCTCCGTGCTTTTCCAGGTAGTCGTGCGAGGCATACAGGTGGGCGGGCAGCATGCCCAGCAGCCGGGCGATTTGCGTCGAGTCGGGCAGGTCGCCGATTTCGATTGAGATATCGCAGGTCTGGAACACGCGCGAGGCGTGGTCCGGGTTTGCCAGGTCCAGGAAGAACGTGACGTCGGGATAGCGGCGGGAGAACTCCATGAACGATTCAGCCAGGAAGTCGGTGCCGAAATCCGCGGGCATGTTGACCCGCAGCGGCCCGGCCGGCGTGTCGACCAGCTTTTGCAGTTCTTCATGGGCGATCTGCGCTTCGGCCACGATGCGCTGGCAGCGTTCGAAGTACAGCCGCCCGGCATCGGTCAGCTCTACCTTGCGGGTGGTGCGGCTCAACAAGCGCAGGCCCACCGATTTTTCCAATTCGGCCACCTGGCGAGACAAGGTCGATTTAGGCACGCCCAGCGTTGCTGCAGCGCGGCTAAAACTACGTGTCTTGGCCACTTCGACGAAGAGTTCCATGCCTTGTAAGCGTTTCATGTCGAGATTCTTTCACAGACTTGGTGTGGGAAATTGTCCCATAAATGGAATGATGTTTTCTTTATCCGCCCCTTTGTTTCTGGGGCGGGATAACTCAGAATGCGGGTTCTGCAATGCAGCAATGCAATAAAGCCCTCTTGCGTTTTCAATGCCAATCCACCCATTCGATGCACAAGACCTCCCCCTTATCGTGGGCGGAGGCGGGCTCCTTTTTTGTCGGAAATCGGGAATATCTATGAATAAGAAAAGCGCTATGTGGCGCAGCGCGGCAGTGCTCACGCTGACGGCATCGGCTCTCACCCTGGCCGCTTGCGGCAAGAAACAAGACGCACCGCAGGCGGGCAAACCGCAAGTGACCGTGGTGACCCTGACCACGCAACCCGTTTCCCTGACCACCGAACTGCCGGGCCGCACGTCCGCGTTCCGCGTGGCCGAAGTGCGGCCCCAGGTGAACGGCATCGTGCAAAAGCGCCTGTTCACCGAAGGCGGCGAGGTCAAGGCCGGCCAGCAGCTCTATCAGATCGACCCGGCGCTGTACCAAGCCAGCCTCGACAGCCAGAAGGCTGCGCTGGCCCGCGCCCAGGCGCAGCAGAAGACGGCAGCCTTGCTGGCCGAACGCTACAAGCCGCTGGTGGCCACGCGCGCCGTCAGCCAACAGACCTACGACAACGCCGTGGCGTCGCGCGACCAGGCGGCGGCCGATGTGCTGTCGGCCAAGGCCGCGCTGGATACGGCGCGCATCAACCTCGTCTACACCAAGGTGCTGTCGCCCATCGACGGCATCATCGGCCGTTCCGCGGTGACCGAAGGCGCGCTGGTCACGGCCAACCAGACCGCCGCCCTGGCGTCGGTGCAGCAGATTGACCCGATCTACGTCGACGTGACGCAGTCCAGCGTGCAGCTGCTGCGCTTGCAGGACGCGCTGGCCAGCGGCCAGCTGAAGAAGGCCGATGGCGAACAAGCCGCGCTGGTGTCGCTGACCCTGGAAGACGGCTCGCAATACAAGCAGACCGGCAAGCTGCAATTCTCGGAAGTCACGGTGGACCAGGGTACGGGTTCCATCACGTTGCGCGCGGTGTTCCCGAACCCCGACCGGCGCCTGTTGCCCGGCATGTTCGTGCGCGCGCGGCTGGCTGACGGCGTGGCCGCCGACGGGCTGCTGGTGCCGCAACGCGGCGTGACGCGCAACCAGCGTGGCCTGCCGACGGCGCTTGTCGTCAATGACAAGAACCAGGTCGAGCTGCGCCAACTGACGACCGACCGCGCCATTGGCGACAAGTGGCTGGTTACCGACGGCCTGGCCGCCGGCGACAAGGTGATCGTGGAAGGCTTGCAAATGGTGCGTCCGGGCGTCGAAGTCGTCGCCACCGAGGCTGGCGCCAACGCACAGCAGCCGCAGGCGGCCAATGCCGCCCCGGCCAAGCAGTAATCAGGGAGCCTTGCATGGCAAAGTTTTTTATCGATAGGCCGGTATTCGCGTGGGTGATCGCGATCGTGCTGATGATGGCCGGTGCGCTGTCCATCCTGCAATTGCCGGTCTCGCAGTACCCCAACATCGCCCCGCCGGCGATCGGCATCGCGGTGACCTACCCGGGTGCGTCCGCGCAAACCGTGCAGGACACCGTGGTGCAGGTCATCGAACAGCAGATGAACGGGCTGGACGGCTTGCAGTACATCTCGTCGGAAAGCAATTCCGACGGCAGCATGTCCATCACGCTGACGTTCAAGCAGGGCACCAACCCGGACACGGCGCAGGTGCAGGTGCAGAACAAGCTGGCGCTGGCGCAGCCTTTGTTGCCGCAGGAAGTGCAGCAGCAGGGCATTCGCGTCACCAAGGCCACGAAGAACTTCCTGATCGTGGCGGGCTTCGTGTCCACCGACGGCACGATGACCAAGGACGACCTGGCCGACTACGTGGCCTCGTACGTGCAGGATCCCATCAGCCGCACGCAAGGCGTGGGTGACTTCCAGCTGTTCGGCTCGCAGTACGCGATGCGGATCTGGCTGGACCCGGCCAAGCTCGTGAACTACGGGCTGACCACGGTGGACGTGGTGACGGCGATCAAGGAACAGAACGTGCAGGTGTCGTCCGGCCAGCTGGGCGGCTTGCCGTCCGTGCGCGGGCAGCAATTGAACGCCACCATCATCGGGCCGTCGCGCCTGGAGAAGCCGGAAGACTTCGGCCGCATCCTGCTCAAGGTCAATGCCGATGGCTCGCAAGTGCGTCTGGGCGATGTTTCGCGCATTGAACTGGGTGGGCAGACCTACGCCATCGACAGCTTCTACAACGGCAAGCCCGCCTCGGGCCTGGCGATCAAGCTGGCCCCGGGCGCCAACGCGCTGGACACGGCGCAGGCGGTGCGCGACACCATCAACAACCTGAAGCCGTACTTCCCGCCGGGCATGGACGTCGTCTATCCGTACGACACGACGCCGTTCGTCAGCCTGTCGATCCATGAAGTGTTCAAGACGCTGGTCGAAGCCATCATCCTGGTCTTCCTGGTGATGTACCTGTTCTTGCAGAACTTCCGCGCCACCATCATCCCCACGCTGGCCGTGCCGGTGGTGTTGCTGGGTACGTTCGGCGTGCTGGCCGCGTTCGGTTATTCCATCAACACCTTGACGATGTTCGGCATGGTGCTGGCCATTGGTCTGTTGGTGGACGATGCGATCGTGGTGGTGGAAAACGTGGAGCGGGTGATGGCCGAAGAGGGCTTGACGCCCAAGCAGGCCACGCGCAAATCCATGGGCCAGATCACGGGCGCGCTGATCGGTATTGCGATGGTGCTGGCCGCCGTGTTCATCCCGATGGCGTTCTTCGGCGGCTCCACCGGCGTGATCTACCGCCAGTTCTCGATCACGATCGTGTCCTCGATGGTGTTGTCGGTGCTGGTTGCCATCGTCTTCACGCCGGCCTTGTGCGCCACCTTGCTCAAGCCGATCCCCAAGGGCCATCACGGTACGAAGAAGGGTTTCTTCGGCTGGTTCAACCGCTCGTTCGAGCGCAGCAGCAACGGCTATGCCAATACGGTCGCGCGCGGGCTGAACCGCACCAAGCGGCTGATGATCGTGTACCTGGCGTTGGTCATTGCCATGGGCTGGCTGTTCACGCGTATTCCCACGGCGTTCCTGCCGGCCGAGGACCAGGGCATCTTGTTCGCCCAGATCCAGACGCCCGCCGGCGCCACCGCCGAAGCCACCAAGGCCGTCATCGACGACGCGACCAAGTACCTGCTGACCGAGGAAAAGGACGCCGTGACATCGGTGTTCGCCGTCAACGGCTTTAACTTCGGCGGCCGTGGCCAGAACGCGTCCATCCTGTTCATCAAGCTGCGCGACTGGGAAGAACGCGGCGACGCCAGGCTCAAGGCCGGCGCCGTGGCGGCGCGCGCCAACGCGCACTTCGGCAAGACCGAGCGCCGCGCGCAACTGTTCGTGGTGCCGCCGCCGTCCGTGATGGAATTGGGCAACGTCACCGGCTTTGACTTCCAGCTGATGGACCGCGCCGGTGTGGGCCATGAAAAGCTGCTTGCCGCGCGCAACCAGCTGCTGGGCGAAGCCGCCAAGAGCCCGGTGCTGGTGGGCGTGCGTCCCAACGGCATCGAAGACGCGCCGCAGTACCAACTGGATATCGACCGCGAAAAAGCGCGTGCGCTGGGCGTGGCCGTGTCGGACATCAACAGCACGCTGGCCACCGCGTGGGGGTCGTCGTACGTCAACGACTTCATCGACCGGGGCCGCGTGAAGAAGGTGTTCGCGCAGGGCGAGGCATCCTCGCGCATGCTGCCGGAAGACCTGAACAAATGGTACGTGCGTAACAACGCGGGCGACATGGTGCCGTTCTCGGCGTTCTCGAAAGCCACGTGGAGCTTCGGCCCGCAAAAGCTGAACCGCTATAACGGCGTGCCGTCCTACAACATCCAGGGCCAGGCGGCGCCGGGTTATAGCTCGGGCGCGGCCATGGAAGAAATGGAAAAGCTGGCGGCCAAGCTGCCGGTGGGCGTGGGCTTTGAATGGACGGGGCTGTCGTTCGAAGAACGCCTGTCCGGTTCGCAGGCACCGGCGCTGTACGCCATTTCGTTGATCGTGGTGTTCCTGTGCCTGGCCGCGTTGTATGAAAGCTGGTCCATCCCGACGGCGGTGATGCTGGTGGTGCCGCTGGGCATTATCGGCGTGCTGCTGGCGACGCTGGCACGCGGCCTGTCCAACGACGTGTACTTCCAGGTGGGGCTGTTGACCACGGTGGGGCTGGCGGCCAAGAACGCGATTCTGATCGTGGAATTTGCCAAGGAACACTTCGAGGCAGGCGCAAGCCTGACGGAGTCAGCCATCCACGCCGCCCGCCAACGCTTGCGCCCCATCCTGATGACGTCGCTGGCGTTCATCCTGGGCGTGACGCCGCTGGCGATTTCGTCGGGCGCCGGTTCGGGCAGCCAGAACGCCATCGGCACGGGCGTGATCGGCGGCATGCTGACCGGCACGTTCCTGGCCATCTTCTTTGTTCCGGCTTTCTTCGTCATCATGCTGCGCGTGTTCAAGGTCAAGCGCATGAGCGAAAACCAAGACAAGCACGACACCAGCGCCAACGGCTCGCAGGAAGTGTCCGCCGAAGGACAACCGTAATGAAACTTCAGATGAGAACCTTGTTGTCTGTTTCCCTGGCGGCGGCCCTGGCGGGCTGCTCGCTGGCCCCGACCTACGAACGGCCTGACGCGCCCGTCAGCGCCAACTATCCCACGGGCGATGCCTACAAGGCCGATGGCTCGCAGCTGGCGCAGGGCATGTCCACCGCCGACGTCGGCTGGCGCGACTTCTTCAGCGACCCGCTGCTGCAACAGCTGATCGAACTGTCGCTGGCCAACAACCGCGACCTGCGCGTGGCCGCGTTGAACGTGGAAGCGGCGCGTGCACAGTACCGTATTCAGCGTGCCGACCTGCTGCCCAGCGTGGGCGTGGCCGGCAAGGAAACCGCGCAGCGCACGCCGGCCGACCTGTCGCCCAGCGGCAGCGCCACCACCAGCCACAACTACCAGGTGGGCGCCGCACTGTCGGCCTGGGAACTGGACCTGTTCGGCCGCATCCGCAGCCTGAGCGACAAGGCGCTGGAGTCTTATCTGGCGCTGGACGAAACGCGCACGGCCACGCAGCTGACGCTGATTGCCGAAGTGGCCAATGCCTACCTGACCTTGCGCGCCGACCAGGAATTGCTGGGCCTGACGCGTGACACGCTAAAGAGCCAGGAAGATTCGTTCAAGCTCACGCAGCAAAGCTACGACCAGGGGCTGTCCACGGCGCTGGACCTGAGCCAGGCGGAAGTGTCGCTGCGCACGGCCCAGCGCAACCTGTCGCAATACACGCGTCAGGCCGCGCAGGACCGCAATGCGTTGACGCTGCTGGTGGGCCAGCCGATGTCGCCGGAAATGGTGGCGGCGCTGGACCAGGCCGTAAAGCTGGATGACGGCATGTTGCCCACGACCTTGCCGGCCGGCTTGCCGTCGGATCTGTTGGCGCGCCGCCCGGACATCCGCGCGGCCGAACATCAGCTCAAGGGCGCCAACGCCAACATCGGCGCGGCGCGCGCGGCGTTCTTTCCCACCATCAGCCTGACCGGCCAGGCGGGCACCGCCAGCGCCAGCCTGGGCGGCTTGTTCGAAGGCGGGTCGGGCGCGTGGAGCTTCGTGCCGCAGATCACCGTGCCGATCTTCGCCGGCGGTTCGCTGCAAGCGAATCTGGATTTGGCCAAGGTGCAGAAGAACATCCAGGTGGCGCAGTACGAAAGGTCCATTCAGACGGGGTTTCGTGAAGTGGCCGACGCCCTGGCCGGGCGCGGCACGCTGGACGACCAGATCCAGGCGCAGCGCTTGCTGGTGGACGCCAACCAGCGCGCCTACGACGTGTCGGACCAGCGTTTCCGCCAGGGCATCGACGACTACCTGAGCGTGCTGGATTCGCAGCGTTCGCTGTACACATCGCAGCAAGCGCTGGTGGATACGCGGCTGGCCCGGCTGTCCAACTTGGTTACCTTGTACAAGGTGCTGGGCGGCGGTTGGACCGAGCGCACGGTCACGGCTACGACCGCGCAGGGGTCGGGCGCGGGCGCGAGCGCAGGCTCGGGTTCGTAACCGCAACGGACTCGCCAAAAACAAAACGGGCCGATCGAAAGATCGGCCCGTTTTTTATTGATGCTTGCCTGGCAGGGCGTCAGGTGCGCTTGCGGGCGACAAGGCCAACCACGAACAGCACGATGATGGCGCCCACAACCGAGGCGATCCAGCCAGCCGGTTCGCCCTCTGCGTACCAACCCATCGTCTGACCCAGGAAACCGGCAACCACGGCGCCGACGATACCCAGGATGGTGGTCATGATGATCCCCATGTTCTGGTCTCCGGGCATGATGGCGCGGGCGATCAAGCCCACGATGAACCCGACGATGATCATGATGATAATGCTCATGCGCATACTCCTTGCTTTAATAAAAAGGGGGCGATGTGCACTGATGATACTCACGCTTTTTGGGGGGCGGCTGTAACAACTGGTATGTGGCGCGGCCATGCAACAAGTCGGGCAATCGGGCCTGGATGGTGTCCGGATCAGGAGGTAATGTCGATCAGTTGGGCGACGTCCTTGGTCAGCGCCGAGACGCTGTCGGTGTCAGACGCCAGCAGCCGCGCGTGGCCGTCCTTGTCGAAAATGTACACGCCACGGCTGTGCGTGACCTCGTACATGTCGGCGTCGTCGCCCGGGCGCGGCTTTTCAATCTGGTAGGCCACGCGGTAGCGCCGAGCCAGGTCGGCGATCTGTTTTTCGTCGCCCGTCACGCCGATGGCGTTGTTGTTGAAGGCGTTGACGTAGGCTTGCAGGATGTCGGGCGTGTCGCGGTGCGGGTCGACGCTGACGAACACGATGCGCACGTTCTTGGCCTTGTCGCCCAGGTTTTGCAGCACGGCCGTCAACTGCGCCATGGTGGTGGGGCAGATGTCCGGGCAACTGGCGTAGCCGAAGAACAGCATGACCGTCTTGCCCTTCAGGTCGTCGCTGCTGATGGTCTTGCCCCCCGCGCCGGGCAGCGAGAATTTCAGGTCGGGCAGATGCCCCTTGACGTTGTACAGCGTCCAGTCCACGTTCCGATCGCCGCAGGCGGCAAGAAACACGCAAAGGGCCAACAGCAGACCACGCCAGGCGCGGCCGGTAATGAGGTGTCGCATGAGTCTCAGGAAAGGCCGAAAGAGTTGTAGGAGCAATCCGTCCCGGATCAAGCCGGTCAAACCCGTTGATTCTACCTGCATGGATGCGGCGGGCCGGCGGCCGGCCAGGGGCACGGGGCGTTGGGCGCGCCCGGTTCTTGTCCTGGCGCAAACATCCGCTTCGGCCTGGGGCCCCGGGCCGATTTGTGAAGCTTTGTGGGGAGTGTGTTTGAGATGTCGCAAAGTCATTCCATCGACGATGCGCGCGGTCTATATTCAGAGCCTCGTCAGTAACGCAGCTACAGGAAGGTCCTGAACGTGGATATGGCATCCGGCACGGCAATTCGTTATCCGTTGTTCCCGTATTACCCCGCAGTAATCGACATCCTGCATAACCGCAACGCCGGCCGCGTGCTGGACGCGCCCTGCGGAACAGGCTGGCTGGGCGATATGCTCTCGGCCCAGGGCAGCCGGCAAATTGCCGTGGACGGCGTAGGCCTGTGGGAATTTCCGCCCGCCGACGCCGGCTATCAGTCAGTCACCGAGCACGATCTGGACACGCCCCTGAAGGTGGACACCGCCTACGACGCGGTGGTGTGCTGCGAGGCGATCCACCTGATGACCAACCCGGGCGTGCTGGCGCAGAGCCTGTACCAGGCGCTGCGGCCGGGCGGTACCTTGATCGTCACCACCCCGAATACGTGGTATCTGCGGTCCCGGTGGCAATTTCTGATGCGCGGGTTTCATTCCGGCTTTCGCCCCATGGTGGGCAAGCAGCGCGGCGTGGATTACATCGCGTATTTTCCGTTCAGCTTTCCGCAACTGCACCTGCTGCTGACGCATTACGGCTACACGGACATTACGCTGCATGAAGTCAACGAGCCCAAGCCCAAGCGCATGATCGAGCGTCTGCTGGCCGTGCCGTCGCGCCTGTATTACCGAGGCCGGGTGAAGGGGGCCGAGAACGAAGACGTGCGTCGCTTCTGGAAGCAGGCCGGGTCGGATCAGTCGGTGTATGGACGCTGGCTGGTGGTGTCGGCGCGTCGTCCGGACGAGCCGATGTTTGCGCAGACGCAGGCGTAGGCGACGGGGAAAGGCGAAGCGAAGTCGAAGCCGAAGTCGAAGTCGAAGTCGAAGTCGAAGTCGAAGCCGAAGTCGAAGTCGAAGCCGAAGTCGAAGTCGAAGCCCTAGCCGTAGCCGTAGCCCTAGCCGTAGCCGTAGCCCTAGGCGCAGGCGCAGGCGCAGGCGAAAAAAAGCCCGCAGCGGATTGCAACCGCTGCGGGCTTTTCTGCGCGGGGCAGGGCGATCAGCTGCCGCTCATTCCACTGTGGCGCAGCAGGGCGTCGATGCGAGGCGCGCGGCCGCGGAACGCGGCGAACGATTCGGCCGCCGGGCGCGAGCCGCCCACGGCCAGCACTTCGCGCCGGAAGCGCGCGCCGGTTTCCGGGTCCAGCGTGCCCAAGGGGTTGCCCGGCTGCTTGGCCGCGGCTTCCTCGAAGGCCTCGTACGCGTCGGCCGACAGCACTTCCGCCCACTTGTAGCTGTAGTAGCCCGCGCCGTAGCCGCCGGCGAACAGGTGCGAAAACGCGTGCGGCAGACGATGCCAGGACGGCGGGAACAGCACGGCCACTTCCTGGCGCACTTCCTGCAACAGCGCCAGCACTTCCGTAATGGTGGCGCCGTTGGGGCGGTCGTGCATCAACATGTCGAACAGGGCAAATTCGATCTGGCGCACCGCCTGCATGCCGCTTTGGAAATTGCGCGCGGCGACCAGGCGGTCGTAAAGCGCGCGCGGCAGCGGCTCACCGGTGTCCACGTGCGCCGACAGCTTTTGCACCACGGCCCATTCCCAGCAGAAGTTCTCCATGAACTGCGACGGCAGTTCGATGGCATCCCATTCAACGCTGGCGAAGGCCGCCGCGCCGGGTTCGTCCACCTCGGACAGCAGCGCGTGCAGCGCATGGCCGGTTTCGTGGAACAGCGTGATGACGTCGTCGTGCGTAAGCACGGCGGCGCGGTCGCCGTTGGGGCGCGAGAAGTTGCAGGTCAGGTAGACCACGGGCGTTTGCACGTGGCCGGCGACGACGCGGCGGGCGCGTTCGCTGTCGACCCAGGCGCCGCTTTGCTTGCCCGAGCGGGCATACAGGTCCAGGTACAGATAGCCGATCAAGCCGCCATCCGCGCGCTCGACGCGCACGCCGCGCGCGTCGCTGTGCCAGGTGGAGACGGGCGTTTCGGTCAGGCGCACGTCGAACAGTTTTTCGATGACGTCGAACAGGCCGGCCAGCACACGCGGTTCGGTGAAGTACTGCTTCACTTCGTCTTCGGAATACGCATAGCGCGATTCGCGCAGGCGTTCCGAAGCAAAGGCCACGTCCCAGGGTTGCAGCTCGTCCAGGCCCAGTTCGCCCGTGGCGTAGGCCTTAAGTTCAGCCAGGTCGCGTTGCGCAAACGGTTTGGCGCGGGCGGCCAGGTCACGCAAAAAGACGGTGACTTCGCCGGCGTCGCGCGCCATGCGGGTCTGCAAGCGCAGCGAGGCGTAGGTGCCCAGGCCCAGCAGGCCGGATTCTTCGGCGCGCAGCGACAGCAGCTCTTCGATCAGGGGGGAATTGTCGAACTTGGCATCGCCTTGTTCGGATGCCACGGTGCCGTAGCCCCGATACAGCGCTTCGCGCAGCGTGCGGTCTTGCGCGTACTGCATCACGGGCAGGTAGCAGGGCATTTTCAGGGTCAGCTTCCAGCCCGTCTTGCCGTCTTCTTCGGCGGCGGCGCGGGCGGCGGACAGCACATCGGCCGGGATGCCGGCCAGGCGCGATTCATCGTCCACCAGCAGCGACCAGGCGTCGATGGCGTCCAGCACGTTCTCGGAAAACTTCTGCGACGCCTGCGCTTCGCGGTCGGAGATCTGCGCGTAGCGTTCGCGGTCGGCGCCTTGCAATTCCACGCCGCTCAAGCGGAAGTCGCGCAGCGCCATGTCGACGATGCGGCGGCGCACGGGCGACCACGATGCAAAGTCGGGCGCGGCGGCCAGACGCTGGTATTGCTGGTACAGGCCTTCGTGCAGCCCGACCCAGGTTGAAAATTCGGTGATCAGCGGCAGCGCGGCGTTATAGGCTTCGCGCAGTTCGGGCGTGTTGACGACAGCGTTCAAGTGGCCGGCCACCGACCAGGCGCGCCACAGGCGTTCAGAGGCGGTGTCCAGCGGTTCCACCACGGCGTCCCAGGTGGGCGCCAGCGCGGCATCGGCGGCGTGGTCCACGGCCTTGCGGGCGATGCCCAGCAGTTCTTCCACGGCCGGCACGATGTGCTCGGGCTTGACGGCCGCGTAGTCGACCAGATCGGAAACGGGGGCAAGCAAGGGGTTCTGGGTCATGGTGTTACCGGGATCGGGATGTGAAAAGGCGGGGCGGACCCAGCACGGTGCCCAACGAAGGCACGCGGGGCCGCAAAGACATAAGGATCAGATAGGGACGATCCGCCCGAAAGCAAGGGCAGTCAAGCCCACATGCGGCAAGGGCAACGCGCAGCCGTTGGCGGCCTGCGCATTGCCCTTGTGATGGGTCTGGAACGTGTCAGCCCGCCGCGCGTTCGGCGGCCTCGACCGTGTTGACCAGCAGCATGGCGATGGTCATGGGGCCCACGCCACCCGGCACGGGCGTGATGGCGCCGGCAACTTCCTTGGCGGACACGAAGTCCACGTCGCCGCACAGCTTGCCGTCTTCGCCACGGTTGATGCCCACGTCGATGACCACGGCGCCGGGCTTGATCATCGAACCGTCGATCATGCCGGGCTTGCCGGTGGCCACCACCAGGACGTCGGCGCGGCGGGTCTGGGCCGCCAGGTCGCGCGTCTTGGAATTGCAGATGGTGATGGTGGCGCCGGCGGCAAGCAGCAACATGGCCATCGGCTTGCCGACGATGTTGCTGGCGCCGACGATCACGGCTTCCGCGCCGCGCAGCGTCACGCCTTCCGATTCCAGCATCTTCATCACGCCGTAGGGCGTGCAGGGGCGGAACAGCGGCTGGCCGGTCATGAGCAGGCCGGCGTTGCTGATGTGAAAGCCGTCCACGTCCTTCTCGGCCGAAATGGCTTCGATGACCTTGTGGGCATCCATGTGCTTGGGCAGCGGCAACTGCACCAGGATGCCGTGGATGGTGGGGTCCTGGTTCAACACGGCGATGCGGGCCAGCAATTCGGCCTCGGTCATCTCGGCCGGGTACTGTTCCTTGACGGAATGCAGGCCGGCTTTTTCGCAGGCGGCAACCTTGTTGCGCACGTAAACCTGGGACGCGGGGTCCGCGCCCACCAGCACCACGGCCAAACCCGGGCGCGTGCCCTTGGCCGCCAGGGTGGCGACGCGCTGGGCGACTTCTTCACGAATGCGCAGCGACAGGGCCGCGCCGTCAATAATCCTGGCGGTCATGCATGCGCCTCGGGTTTGGCCAAGGCCACTTTCATCAAATCAGCAACGGTAGTCACTTCCAGTTTTTCCATAATGTTGGCGCGGTGCGCCTCGACGGTCTTGATGCTGATGCCCAGGTCGTCGGCAATCTGCTTGTTCAAGCGGCCGGCGACGATGCGCTCCAGCACCTGCTGCTCGCGCGCGGTCAGGCGTGCCAGCATGGCTTCGTGGTCCTTTTGGGCCTGGTGCTTGGACACGCGCTGCGTGGCTTGCTCAAGCATGCGCGCAACGATCTCGCGCAGGTCCGATTCGTTGAAGGGCTTTTCCAGGAAGTCGACGGCGCCTTTCTTCATCGTGGAAACGGCCATGGGCACGTCGCCGTGGCCAGTGATGAAGACGATGGGCAGCGGCGCGTTGCGGGCGATAAGCTGCTCCTGGAGTTCCAGGCCGCTCATGCCGGGCATGCGCACGTCGGCGATCAGCACGCCGATCTGGCTGGCGTCGTAGTCTTCCAGGAAGGATTCGCCGCTGGCATAGGCGCGAACGCGATAGCCATTGGCTTCCAACAGCCAGCGCAGCGAATCGCGGACCGCTTCGTCGTCGTCAACTATGAATACCGTGCTCGACAGGTGGGGCGTGTTCATGCGTGCAACTCCTCGGACTGATCATTCTGGGCCTGCGGCTGGGAAGCAGCGCAGGGCAGGGTAAAGCGGAAAATAGTACCGCCAGCGGGGTTGGGGTCCGCCCACAGGCGGCCATGGTGCGATTCAATAATGGTACGGCAGATGTTCAGCCCCATGCCCAGGCCCTGGGTCTTGGTGCTGAAGAACGGTTCGAACAGGCGTTCGGGCTCGGCCAGGCCATGGCCGCGGTCCACCACGGCCACTTCTATATGTTGCTCGTGCAGGATCACGGCGACTTTCAATTCGTCCGATTCGCTGTTTTCCATGGCTTCCAGCCCGTTCTTGAGCAGGTTCAACAGCACCTGTTCGATCAGGATGGGGTCGGCCAGCACGTCGGGCGCATTCGACGGCACGAAGCTGTCGATGCGGATGCGGCGCTTGCGGGCGTCGATTTCGGCAAAGCCGATGGCGTTGTCGACAATGCGGCCGATAGCCACGCGTTGGCGGCGCGGCTCGCTGCGCTTCACGAATTCGCGGATGCGGCTGATGATCTTGCCCGCGCGTTCGGCCTGCGACGCGGCTTTTTCCAGCGCGGGTAGCAGCATGTTGGGGCTGGTGTGGCCGGCCTTGACCAAGGCCACCGCGCCCATGCTGTAGTTGGCGATGGCGGTCAGCGGCTGGTTCAGTTCGTGCGCCAGCGACGAGGCCATTTCGCCCATCGTCGTCAGGCGGCTGGTCAGCTGAATCTTTTCCTGCTGCACGCGGGACGCTTCTTCGTGGCCACGGCGCTCGGTGATGTCGCGCGCCACCTGCATGCGCACGCGGCGGCCGTCCGTCCAGGCCAGCATGCGGTGGTGCACTTCAAACCAGCGCTGCACCGACGGCGCGAACACTTCCACGGATTCATCGGTGAAGCGGCCACGGCGGCCGGCCAGCAATTCGTCGTGGCCGCCCGTCTGCGCGCCGAATACGCGGCGATAGGTGCGGTTGGCAAACAGCAGTTCCAGGCCGTCGTGGGTGTCCGCCGTGACCGAGATGGCGTCGTCCAGGCCTTCCAGCACGGTCATGAAGCGTTCGTGCGCGGCCGTCAGGGCTTCGCGGATGCGCTTGGGTTCGGTGATGTCGGTCATCGACGTCATCCAGCCGATCTGGTTGCCGTTCGGGTCCAAGAGCGGCGACACATACATGCGCGCGGTGAAGCGCGAGCCGTCGCGGCGTTGCGCTTCCACTTCCAGGCCGCTGCTGGGCGTCTTGCCCGACATCAGCACGTCCAGCGTGTGCTGGTGTTGTTCATGGCGGCCGGGCACCCAATAAGGAAAGGGCGGGCTGCGGCCGATCAGGTCGGCTTCGTTCCAGCCGATCATGCGGCAGAACGCCGGGTTCACGTAGGCGATGCGGCCTTCCATATCCAGCACGCGCATGCCGGTGGACATGGAATTTTCCATGGCGCGGCGAAAGCCGGTCTCGGCGATGAGCGCGGCTTCGGCGGTGGATCGAAAGCGGGTATAGCGCCACAGCATCAACAGGCTGATGACGATCACGCAGGACAATGCCAGCACCACCCATATCAGGCGCTGCTGGCGCATTTCCTGGTCGATCGTCACAAACATGACGCTATCGTCATGAATGCGTTGCAGCCAGAAGAACACCCCCATCACACAGATGTACAGGATCAGCACCATGGCAGGCGTGACCCAATACACGCCGCGGCGGCGAGTGCGGGCGTGATCGTGGAACGGCGTAGGAATATTGGACTTGGGCGCGCTGGACATGGAATTCGGGCCAGATAGACCGCGCATTTTAGTGCGTGTTGGGCGGGAATTGCCGGGAATCAAGCCCTGCTTTTGGCCTAGGCCATAAAAAGACGCGTCAGAGGCCGTTCAGCGGATGGTCAACATTTCGCATTATGAAATGCCGTACCGCAACATGAAATTTTCCTTGCGACCGGTTAATCTTCTTTCTTAGAATGCCGGCTGATAGGGAACCGACCCAAAGCAGGTCTCTAGAAAAACACCCCGACCCATGCCTGACATGGTAGCCCGGATGATCCCGGCTACCATGCAGAGTCCGCGAGTTGAACCATCAAGCGGGTGTGGTCACGACGAACCCCAACAGGAGACACACGATGTCCTCTTTCGCCCAGGCTGGCGCCCCGCAGGCTGCCAACGACGAAGACACCCTTGAAACCCAGGAGTGGCTCGAAGCCCTGGCGGCAGTCCTTGATCGCGAAGGGCCGCAGCGCGCGCACTACCTGCTGGAACGCCTGATCGACGAAGCGCGTCGTTCGGGTGCCCACATCCCGTTCTCGCCGAATACCGCTTACGTCAACACGATTCCGCCGGGCCTGGAGCCCGCGCATCCGGGCAACCTGGAACTGGAAACGCGTATCCGCTCGTATGTGCGCTGGAACGCCATGGCCATGGTCGTCAAGGCCAACAAGCACAACCCGCCGGACGGCGGCGACCTGGGCGGCCACATCGCATCGTTTGCCTCGCTGGCCACCATGATCGGCTGCGGCCAGAACCACTTCTGGCACGCCGAAGACGAAAACCACGGCGGTGACCTGGTCTACTTCCAGGGCCACACGTCGCCCGGCATGTACGGCCGCGCCTACCTTGAAGGCCGCCTGACCGAAGAACAGCTGAACCACTTCCGCCAGGAAGTGGACGGCAAGGGCCTGTCGTCCTATCCCCACCCGAAGCTGATGCCGGATTTCTGGCAATTCCCGACGGTGTCGATGGGCCTGGGCCCGCTGATGGCCATCTATCAAGCCCGCTTCCTGAAGTACCTGCACGCCCGCGGCATTGCCGACACCAGCAACCGCAAGGTCTGGGTATTCTGCGGCGACGGCGAAATGGACGAACCGGAATCGCTGGGCGCCATCGCCCTGGCCGCGCGCGAAAAGCTCGACAACCTGATCTTCGTGGTGAACTGCAACCTGCAACGCCTAGACGGCCCGGTGCGCGGCAACGGCAAGATCATCCAGGAACTGGAAGGCGACTTCCGCGGTTCGGGCTGGAACGTCATCAAGCTGATCTGGGGCGGTTACTGGGATCCGCTGCTTGCGCACGACAAGGAAGGCATCCTGCGCCAGATCATGGAAGAAACCGTGGACGGCGAGTACCAGGCGTACAAGGCCAACGACGGCAAGTTCGTCCGTGAACATTTCTTTGGCAAGCACCCCAAGCTGCTGGAAGCCGTCTCGCGCATGAGCGACGAAGACATCTGGCGCCTGAACCGTGGCGGCCACGACCCCCACAAGGTGTACGCCGCGTTCGACGCCGCCACCAGCCACACCGGGCAACCCACCGTCATCCTGGCCAAGACCATCAAGGGCTACGGCATGGGCCACGTGGGCCAGGCCAAGAACCCGACCCACCAGCAAAAGAAGCTGGAACTGGAATCCATCCGCGAATTCCGCGATCGCTTCGGGATCCCGATTCCGGACGACAAGCTGGAAGACCTGCCGTACTTCAAGCCGGCCGAAGATTCGCCCGAAATGAAGTACCTGCACGAGCGCCGCGCCGCGCTGGGCGGCTATCTGCCGCGCCGTCGCGCCAAGGCCGACGAGCAGCTCAAGGCCCCCGCGCTGGACGCCTTCAAGGCCGTGCTGGAACCCACTGCCGAAGGCCGTGAAATTTCCACCACGCAAGCCTTCGTTCGCATCCTGAACCAAGTGCTGCGCGACAAGGAATTGGGTCCGCGCGTGGTGCCGATCCTGGCCGACGAATCGCGTACCTTCGGTATGGAAGGCCTGTTCCGCCAGATCGGCATCTATGCGCCGGAAGGCCAGAAGTACATCCCGGTCGATAAGGACCAGGTCATGTACTACAAGGAGTCGGCCGACGGCCAGCTGCTGCAGGAAGGCATCAACGAAGCGGGCGCAATGAGCTCGTGGATCGCGGCGGCCACGTCGTATTCCTCGAACAACCGCATCATGATTCCGTTCTTCATCTACTACTCGATGTTCGGGTTCCAGCGCATTGGCGATCTGGCCTGGGCGGCGGGCGACATGCAGGCGCGCGGCTTCCTGTTGGGCGGCACTGCCGGCCGTACGACGCTGAACGGCGAAGGCTTGCAGCACGAAGACGGCCACAGCCACATCCTGGCGTCCACCATCCCGAACTGCGTGTCGTACGACCCGACGTTCGGCCATGAGCTGGCCGTGATCATCCAGCATGGCTTGAAGCGCATGGTGGAAGACCAGGAAAACGTCTATTACTACCTGACGGTGATGAACGAAAACTACCCGCAGCCCGGTCTGACCCAGGGCGACGAGGAAGGCATCATCAAGGGCATGTACAAGCTGAAGACGCACGGCAAGGGCAAGAACCGCGTGCAGCTGATGGGCTCGGGCACGATCCTGCGCGAAGTCATGGCGGCGCAAGAACTGCTGGACGCCGACTGGGGCGTGGCATCGGATCTGTGGAGCGTCACCAGCTTCACCGAACTGCGCCGCAACGGCCTGGACGCCGAGCGCCACAACATGCTGCACCCTGACGAGAAAAAGCCGCAAGTGGCTTACGTCACGGAACAGCTGGCCAAGACGGAAGGCCCGATCATCGCGTCGACCGACTACATGAAGCTCTTTGCCGACCAGATCCGTCCGTTCGTGCCCAAGGGCCGCGAATACAAGGTGCTGGGCACCGACGGTTTCGGCCGCTCGGACTTCCGCGCCAAGCTGCGTGAGCACTTCGAAGTGGATCGCCACTTTGTCGTGGTCGCCGCGCTGCGCGCACTGGCAGACGAAGGCAAGGTTCCGATGGCCAAGGTGGCGGAAGCCATCAAGAAGTACGGCATCAATCCGAACAAAGCCAACCCGCAATACGCCTGAGGGTAAAGAGACATGAGCAACATCGTGCAAATCAAGGTTCCCGATATCGGCGACTTCAAGGAAGTGGAAGTCATTGAGGTGTTGGTGGCAGTGGGCGACACGATCAAGGCCGAACAAAGCCTGATCACCGTCGAGTCCGACAAGGCGTCGATGGAAATTCCCGCGTCGCAAGGCGGCGTGGTGAAGTCCATCTCTGTAAAGGTGGGCGACAAGGTTGCCGAAGGCGCGGTCGTGCTGGAAGTGGAAGCCGAAGCCGAAGGCTCGGGCGCCGCCCCGGCCGCCAAGGAAGAGGCCCCCAAGGCCGCTGCCAAGGAAGCGCCGAAGCAGGCTGCTGCCGCAGCTCCCGCCGCCAAGGCGCAAGCCGCCGCGCCCGCTGCCAGCAGCGGCCCGGTCAATATCGAAGTGCCCGACATCGGCGACTTCAAGGAAGTGGAAGTCATCGAAGTAATGGTCGCCGTGGGCGACACCATCAAGGCCGAGCAAAGCCTGATCACCGTGGAGTCCGACAAGGCCTCGATGGAGATCCCGGCCTCGCAAGGCGGCGTGGTCAAGGAAGTGAAGGTCAAGGTTGGCGACAAGGTTGCCAAGGGTTCGGTGGTGGTCGTCGTTGAAGGCGACGCCGGCGCTGCCCCTGCTGCCAAGGCTGAAGCCCAGCCGGAAGCCAAGGCCGAAGCCAAGACCGAAGCGAAAGCAGAGTCCAAGGCTGACGCACCCGCCGCCGCCCCTGCGTCGCGTCCGGCACCCGCCGCCGCGCTGGAAGACCCCAACCTGAAGCCGGGCCAACTGCCCCACGCGTCGCCGTCCGTGCGCAAGTTCGCGCGCGAGCTGGGCGTAAACCTCAGCAAGGTCAAGGGTTCGGGTCCCAAGGAACGCATCACCGCCGACGACGTGCGCGGTTTCGTCAAGCAGGCGCTGGCCGCCGGCCCCGCAACCGCCGCTGCCGGTGGTTCGGCCGATGGCGCCGCGCTGGGCCTGTTGCCGTGGCCGAAGGTCGACTTCACCAAGTTCGGCCCGATCGAAGCCAAGCCGCTGTCGCGCATCAAGAAGATTTCCGGCGCGAACCTGCACCGCAACTGGGTCATGATCCCGCACGTCACCAACAACGACGAAGCGGACATCACCGACCTGGAAGCGCTGCGCGTCACGCTGAACAAGGAAAACGAGAAGTCGGGCGTCAAGGTCACGATGCTGGCCTTCCTGATCAAGGCCGTGGTCGCCGCCTTGAAGAAATTCCCCGAGTTCAACGCGTCGCTGGACGGCGACAACCTGGTGCTCAAGCAGTACTACCACATCGGTTTCGCTGCCGACACGCCCAACGGGCTGGTCGTGCCGGTGATTCGCGACGCCGACAAGAAGGGCATCTTGCAGATCGCGCAAGAAATGACGGACCTGTCCAAGAAGGCGCGCGACGGCAAGATCTCGCCCGCTGAAATGCAGGGCGGCTGCTTCTCGATTTCGTCCTTGGGCGGTATCGGCGGCACGTCGTTCACGCCGATCATCAACGCGCCCGAAGTGGCCATCCTGGGTGTGTCGCGTTCCGCGCACAAGCCCGTCTGGGACGGCAAGCAGTTCGTGCCGCGCCTGATGGTGCCGCTGTCGCTGTCGTACGACCACCGCGTCATCGACGGCGCCTCCGCTGCCCGCTTCAACGCCTATCTGGGCGCCTTGCTGGCCGACTTCCGCCGCATCGCGCTGTAAACGGGGAGCCCTATGAGCAATACCGTTCAAATCAAAGTGCCGGACATCGGCGACTTCAAGGAAGTGGAAGTCATCGAAGTGCTGGTCGCCGTGGGCGACACGATCAAGGCCGAACAAAGCCTGATCACCGTTGAGTCGGACAAGGCGTCGATGGAAATCCCCGCGTCGCAAGGCGGCGTGGTGAAATCCATTGCGGTCAAGGTGGGCGACAAGGTTGCCGAAGGCGCGGTCGTGCTGGAAGTGGAGGCGGCGGACGCCGCCGCTGCGCCGGCCGCCAAGGACGCACCCAAGGCCGCCGAGGCACCCAAGCAAGCTGCGGCTGCTGCGGCGCCTGCCCCGAAGGCCGCGACGCCTGCCCCGGCGGCGGCAACCTTCAAGGGTTCAGCCGACGGTGAATACGACATGCTGGTGCTGGGCGCGGGCCCCGGCGGCTATTCCGCCGCCTTCCGCGCCGCCGACCTGGGCCTGTCCGTGGTCCTGGTCGAACGCTACGCCACGCTGGGCGGTGTCTGCCTGAACGTGGGCTGCATCCCGTCCAAGGCGCTGTTGCACAACGCCGCCGTCATCGACGAAGCCCGCGAGCTGGCTGCCCACGGCATCAGCTTTGGCGAGCCCAAGATCGACCTGGACAAGCTGCGCGGCTACAAGGACAGCGTGGTCGCCAAGCTGACCGGCGGCCTGGCCGGCATGGCCAAGGCCCGCAAGGTCACCGTGGTGACGGGCGTGGGCGAATTCGCCGATGCCAACCACCTGACCGTGACGTCGGCCGACGGCAAGAGCCAGACGCTGCGCTTCAAGCAAGCCATCATCGCGGCCGGCAGCCAGTCGGTGAAGCTGCCCTTCATGCCCAAGGACGACCGCGTCGTCGACTCCACCGGCGCATTGCTGCTGCGTGAAGTACCCAAGAAGATGCTGATCGTGGGCGGCGGCATCATCGGCCTGGAAATGGGCACGGTGTACTCCACGCTGGGCGCACGCCTGGACGTCGTCGAAATGCTGGACGGCCTGATGCAAGGCGCTGACCGCGACCTCGTCAAGGTCTGGCAGAAGAAAAACGCCTATCGCTTCGACAACATCATGTTGAAGACCAAGACCGTGGGCGCCGAAGCCAAGAAAGACGGCATCTACGTCACCTTCGAAGGCGAGGGCGCGCCCAAGGAACCGCAACGCTACGACCTGGTTCTGCAAGCCGTGGGCCGCAGCCCCAACGGCAAGAAGATCGGCGCCGACAAGGCCGGCATCGCCGTGACCGACCGCGGTTTCATCGAGGTCGATCGCCAGATGCGCACCAACGTGCCGCACATCTACGCCATTGGCGACATCGTCGGCCAGCCGATGCTGGCGCACAAGGCCGTGCACGAAGGCCACGTGGCAGCGGAAGCCGCCGCCGGCCAGAAGTCGTTCTTTGACGCGCGCGTCATTCCGTCGGTGGCCTACACCGATCCGGAAGTGGCATGGGTGGGCCTGACCGAAGACGAAGCCAAGAAGCAAGGCATCAAGATCGAGAAGGGCGTGTTCCCGTGGGCCGCCTCCGGCCGCGCCATCGCCAACGGCCGCGACGAAGGCTTCACCAAGCTGATTTTCGACGCGGAAACGCATCGCATCCTGGGCGGCAGCATCGTGGGCACCCACGCCGGCGACCTGATCAGCGAACTGGCCCTGGCGGTGGAAATGGGCGCCGACGTCGTCGACATCGCCAAGACCATCCACCCGCACCCGACGCTGGGTGAATCGGTGGGCATGGCGGCGGAAGTGGCGGAAGGCGTCTGCACGGACTTGCCGCCGATGAAGAAGAAGTAATTGCCGGTGGGGCGGCTTGGCCGCCTCACGTTACGCAACGGCAAACAAAAAGCGCCGACCCTGTTCAGGGTCCGGCGCTTTTTTTATCGGCTGGCCGCGTAGGTGGGCGGCGCCGTGGGACTGAACGCGTGCGCGTCAGGCCTGGGTATTGATGCGCGAACCCAGCGTGCTATCAATCGCCATCGGCGCCACGGATTGCATCAACGTTGCGACCGTATCGGCTTGCGCGTTCAGCGCCTTCTTGAGCACGGTGGCCTGCACTTCCTGGACCACATTCGCGTCCTTCAAAGCCAGCGCGTGTTGACGGTGTTGTTGATGGAATCCATGGTCACAGTATCCTAAAAAGAGAGAAGTGTAGGCCGAAAGTGTTTGCATTATTGCGTACATTTTCAGTTTGATGCACAGGATTGTCGTGCTCGTACGTGGCGGGCGTTTGACATCGTGCGCATCGCACCCAAGCGATGGCCTAGGGCCGCGCCGGGCATTCGTTCACAATGCCCCAGCCATGGTTCGCTTCACAGAACTGGTTGCGAGCCGCCCAGGCGCAATCGGGGCGGTCAAAGAACCCCAACTCGGCGCATCGGGATAACTCTGTCTGCAACCCCTTGACCCACGCAAGGGGATCCCGCGCCGGGATTTCGATGACACGCAAGGTCGAATGCGGGCCGCTTATGGCAGGCGCCGGAGTGGTGTCGGCGGCCGTCCTGGATTCCGGACGCGACGCGGGGAGGGCAACCGCCGTTGTGGCCGATTCATCCGCGGCCGGCGTAGCCGCTTCGGGCTTTGCTTCGGCTTTCGTTTCGAGTTTCGCTCCGGACGCTGGGTCCGGTTTCGGCGGCGCCTCGGGTGCAGTCAGAGCAGGGGACGCCAACGCATCGGGCTCCCATTCGCTGGGCGGCTCATCGGCCGGCAATGCGGTCGGGGGCATCAGCGGCACGCGGACAGGGCTGGCCGCAGTGGCGCCGGTAATCCCGTTGTTCGGGGCATTCCACGACACAATCAATAGCACCAGCGCACCGTAGATGGCCAAGGTGTAGAGCACGGTCAACGTCGCCGACCCCACGCGCCGCCCCGTGATGGGCAGCGCATCATCACGGCTCAGCAAGCGTCGCCAGCCTACCAGCGCCGCGCCCGGGGCCGAAATCAGCCACCAGCACAAGCGCCGCGACCCGCCGGCTTCCCGGGCTGGCTGGGGCAGGGCGGCGTGGACTTGGGCCGCCAACAAATCGCGCAGTGCGCGGTTCTCTTCGCGCAGACGCAATGTCTGCGCATCGACCGGCGCCTGATCTTCGAGATCCGTATTGCTGTCGTGCTGCGTAGCGAGTGGATCGGGGGGCGTGGCGGTCATGGTCTGAAAAATATAGATACAAAAGCGGGCGGCGGCAATTATGGCGTAAGCAGTGGGCTCCTCAAAAGGCGAATAGAAGGAGAAAAGGGTGGTTTGGCGCGAATTCGACGCGCACCTGAGACATGGGGCAACGTAGATTGTGTCGCTGGTGATTCAGTGCGAATGGGTGGCCGATCAGGTCGCATTCCTGGTTCAGCGACTTTTAGCCGCGAATCGTAGAACACAGCGCTGTCGACCCGTTCCGGCGGACTCACCGAAGCGTTCGCTTCGCATAAGGGCAGGCTGATCAGGAGACGCGCCTGAGGAAGCCATCTTCGGCCACGGTGATCTGAAGTTTGTGTTGAATGCTCAGATCCTGTTGAAACTCAGGATGTTGGGGCAACCAGGAGCGAACCGCTGATTTCGGGCTATTGCCCTGGCCCCAGGGACGATGCACACAAAGCTCGGGCGGCATATCTTCGATGACCGTATCGAACACAACGCAATAGCTTCCAGGCGTCACCATCGGGGCATACGCTTCCAATTCCGCAAGCACGTGGTCATGGGTGTGGTTCGAATCCAGGCAGACCAGCACGCGTTTCGCATCGCCCACCAGATCCCGCACTTGCTGGACAATGTCTTGAGCGATACTTGAGCCCTCGACCATCCTGATCAAGTGGCTCATGGGATGAGCTTCAATGGCTTGCCGGTTGTGCGACCGGATATCGATATCCACGCCGATGACGTGACGGCTTGAAACCCCCGGCATCAACGGCATCCGGTTCAATTGCGCATCGCAGTAGTCCAACATGGCAAGCATTGACGCGCTCATGACAAGCGAACCGCCGTGGGCGATGCCGGTTTCGACGATCACGTCTGGGCGAGTTTTCCAGATAAGTTCCTGCATCGCGTGAATGTCTTGCGGATACTGGATGATAGGGCGGCCTAACCATTGGAAATTGTAGGTGTAGGCGCCGGTAGTACCTGCTCGTATCATCCAGGCGAGCGTGTCTGCCGCCAGCGTCCGGTCCTCTCCCAGGCGTTTTATATTTTCCTGCACTTCAATATTGAATTGATTGATTGCGTCCATAGTCTTAATTCTCGGATGTCTCGATTAACGTGACGCTATCGACTCTTCCGCCGATCTGCGCGCCCTTGTAAAGATTTTCATAGCAAAATGGTTCGAAGCCCGCGGCTTTCATCCTTTCAGTAGTGCGGGCAATGTCGTACGGCACGCGGTGCAACTGAATTCTGTCGCCGTCCAAGGTCGCGTAGGCGGCGCGGCAATCGCCATCGCGAGGCTGCCCGACGGAACCGGGATTGCAGTAGCGTTGCTGACCAAAGGTGGCCAGTACTTGCACATGCGTATGACCGGAGCACAGCAGTTGTACATCGGCGGGGATCACGTCTTTGGATATTTTGTATAGATACTGGTCGCGCGGATCTTGTGGCCCCCCATGTAAAAACAGGCGTCCGGGTTCGCGGATGAAATCTTGCGACGCCCTTAGCCACTCCACCTGATCTGCGCTCAGAATGGTCTTCTGATAATCGATAATCTGGGTTACGACGCGCGAACGGGGGCAGTTCTGATCCATCGTTATGTAGCTATCGTGGTTGCCCAATACGTTGGGCGCATCAAGCTCCCGCAGCAGGTCGATGCATTCTCCGGGCTGTGCGTAATAGCCGGCTACGTCACCCAATGAGATGAAGCGCGTGCAGCCGCGTGCCTTGGCATCCGCCACGACCGCCTGGAGCGCCGGAAAATTACCGTGTATATCAGAGAGAATGGCTAGCATGGATGACGTAGTCTTCGGTGTAACGCCAAGCTTTGCCTGCCGTTATGCGGGGCTCGGCTGGCTCGACGTCAAAAAGATAAAACTGAATTGCCATTTCGGCCTCGTTAAAGCCGAACGCGGTGCGCAGTGAATTACTGCTTGAAAAGCGCGGGTTGATTTCCAGAAGATAGGCGTGTTTACCTTCCACCCGGAACTGGAAATTCGTGGGTCCCAAGGGTTGGAAATATTGGCAAAGAACCTCAGTCGCATCGTTGATGACGTCGTGATCTTGCACGACTTCCGCAGCCAAAGTGTTACCTGCGCTTGACAGTAGGCGCCGGAAAGTCAACGGCCCAACGTGCCGTCCATCCCCAAGGCCGAATACGCCGACGGTATATTCTTCATTTGCTTCGCCTACGATGCGTTGGAGCATCCACGGCGTTACAGACTTGGCTCGCCAATAGTTGAAGTCGTCCTCGTCTTTGAGCACAACAATTCCGCGAGAGCCATTGCCATGAAGGGGCTTGAGTATTAGCGGCGCTGAGCCGAGCGCCTGGGTAGCATCCGCCCATGACTCCGGGCGCGCTGATGGGATAGCCGGGTAGCCCATGGCATCGAGAGCCAGACCGAAATTCCATTTGTCGGCTGTGACGCTGATGAGTCGAGTTGAGTTCAACGCAAGCCTGACTCCAAGCGCGGCAAAGAACTCGCGGTGGCGGTTGAGGAACGCCATGTCGATTTCCAGACCTGGCAGAATCAAGGTGATGCCGTGCTTCCGGACGATCCTCTCCCAATAGTCCAGATACGCTTGGCTGTCTTCGGGCGCTTCGGGCTTCTTCTCGAAGGCATCGCAAAGATGAGGGCCCGGGGAATTGTCGTTCCGGTCCACGCCGATAACGCGGACGCGATGTCCGCTTTGGCGCAGGCTCTTGATAATTCCCTGGCCAATGATTGCGCCCACCCCGGTGACCGCGATCGGTATTTCCGCGCTTTGAGCTCCAGCCTGCCAAGCATGCTTGGTCATTGTGCGTCCAGTTCCATTAGCAATGCGACGCAAAGATCCGGGAAGTCAATGCCGACTCGCAGCATAGCCTGAAGGTTCGCATCGAAATCGTCGAGTGTTTTAAGCACGGCTAGCGGCAAAGGCTTCAAGTAGATGCCTTCTTCGTAAGTGACGCGATAGCCTGTTCGCTGAACCGCCTCGGTAAGCGTTTGCCGGCAGTATTGTCGCTGATGTCCCAGCGCAATGTCATTGGCATTCAAGCTGTATATGTCGTCGATCACTCCTAATTCGAGGCCCAGGCGACGGTTCATCGATTTCCCGTTGGGCACCGCCACATACAGCTTTCCGCCAGGTTTCAGGAATTGGCGATAGCGTTTCAAAATTAGATCTGGATCATCGACATGTTCCAGAATAAAGCCCATTACGATGACGTCGAACTGCTCTATCGGCGTGTAGTCTTCAAAGTAGGCTTCAACGATCTCACCTTTAAAGTCTGGGGTGTTCTGGACGAATTGATCAATGACTTCGCTGGCGCCGTCGATAATCACATGTCGCTCGCAAGCCTGCGCGAATATGCGGGAGGTATAGCCGTGACCCAGTCCGAGTTCCAGCAAGGCGCCGGCATGGTTGAATCGATCGATGATCCGATGCGGATACCAGTTCAACATCAAGTTGTTTTCGATTTCGGTCGCTCCATTGGGGCGATACTCGGATGACACGGCATTTAGATCTTTTTTCATAGACTAAGCTCTTATTCGGTGGATCGAGCCAGGAAGCTGCGCCATGGCACGGCTTGCCCCCTGATTTTGGCAACGCCATCCGGTCCAAGGTTGGCAATCAAATCCAACGCGCTGACGTAAGGGGTAAAGGTGCCATGCAATTGCGCATACGCTGCGCAGCCATAGTTCATATAGCTCACGTCAATGCCGTGGGCTTCAAAGGCTTCATGGTCCAGGTAGTTGCGAGCGCCATGGCCGGTCAGGTAGGTGGCGGCTTTCAGCGCAAGGCACAAGTCTATGAGCCGTTGTGTACTGGTTCCCGGGACGTTCATCTTCGATGCCGTCATGAAAGTTGTCTCGGCGCCGATCACAGGGAAGTACGCTACCAGCGCGTCCATCGAGGCCCGGGCGAGGCAAGCCAGGCTCTGGTGCCTAGCTGACAGTACAGAGTCAATCAGCGCAAGCATGTCAGCTTTGAATGGCGAGTCTTCGTAGGCCTGGCTCAACTGGCTGAGATGGCTGCGCCTCCAGTCCGTGCGGTAATCAATCTGGACTTCGTTGATCAACTGCCCGCGCCTTTGGCCTGCCAAGGGTACAGTCAACCAGCTGATTCCCGTGCGCGTCTTGATCTGCACACGATTAAAAAAGCCGCGTGCAAACTGCACGTCGTCGTAGTGGACAAAAACATCCGCATGCTTGATTTGTTCAAGCATGCCAACCCACGGGAAGTACATGGGCTGGGAAACCACCACGCAGGGTTGACAGTCGGTCAGATCACGGTTCACGAGTGGCCGCTCCGTACAGTTTCCTAACCACCGCAATGACGCGATCCAAATCCGCTTGTGTCATATCGTGGTAGCTGGGGAGATTGATGGCGCGTTCCGGAATGTCATAGGCATTGGTATTCTTCGGGCAAGCGTCAAACATCGGCAGACTGGATAGGGGGTGGAAAAAAACCCGGGCATCAATGCCTTCCGGGTTCAAAGCGGCTTGCAGGTCTTTACGCTTAATCCCCAACTGAGTATGAAAAACTGCGGTCGGCATCCAGAATCCATTCTGCGTGCCGCCGGGCTCGGGATTCAATGTCACACCGGGCAGATCCTTCAGCCCTGCTTGATATGTCGCGAACACGCGCCGTTTGCCCTCAATGAGTTCGTCGATACGTTCAAGCTGCGCGCAGCCGATTGCAGCCTGGATGTTCGACATTTTGTATTTGAAACCGAGCAGATCAGGCCAGAACTGCTTTGGCTGACTGGCATGGCGGCCGTGATTTGACAGCGTGATAGCGGCTTCATAGAGAGATGGGTTGTTAGTGACAAACATGCCGCCTTCGCCTGTCGTAACCGTTTTCGTTCCATGGAAGGAAAACGTTCCGAATATTCCCATGCTGCCCGCCCGGTTGCCGTGGTACGACGAGCCAATCGCTTCGGCAGCATCCTCGATCACCGGTATGCCATATTGCTCACCGATGGCCAATAGCCGGTCCATCTCGCAGAGGTTTCCATAGAGATGCACGGCGAGGATCGCTTTGGTGCGGGGCGTAATGGCAGCCTGTACTCGCGCTGGATCGAGGCACCAGGAATCGGGGAGAATATCTACGAACACCGGTTTGGCGCCAAGATGGACAATGGGTGCGGCGCTCGCGATCCAGTTGGTGTCGGCCATGATGACTTCATCGCCTGGTCCAATTCCCAAAGCTGCCATGCCGATATGTAGCGCGCCCGTGCAGCTAGACGTGGCGATGGCGAATTCCGTGGCCACGTGTGCTTTGAATTGGCGTTCGAAGCGGCCCAGGTATTCGTAGCAGCGTTCGCCCCAGCCATGGCGGGCGGCGTCGGTGGCATATTCCACCTCAAGTTCGGTAATCGAGGGCTTGGTGTAATGGATGCGCGCGCTCATCGGATTTCCAGGGTAGGAACCGCCGTCACGAACTTGCCGCCCCAGCTACGAATATTTTCATTCTGGCCAATGACTTCTTCAACGATGTTCCATGGGAATACCACGACATAGTCGGGTTGAAGCTCTTTCAACTTTGCCGGCGGGAAAATCGGAATTCTGCTTCCAGGCAGGAACTTTCCCTGCTTGTAGGCGGCGGCATCGCAAACGAAAGGCAACAGGTCCGATTTGATTCCTGCGTAGTTCAGCAGCGTATTGCCCTTGGCCGCGGCGCCGTAGGCAGCCACCGTCTTCCCCAATCGTTTTTGCTGAATCAGAAACTCGACAAAATTGTCTTTGATCTGGTCCACGCGTGTCTGGAACGTCAGGTAAGCGCCGGGATCTTGCATGCCCGCCTGCCTTTCGATTTGCAGGACGTTGGCAACGGCTGAACTGTCGGCCCGGCCATCGTCAACATGGCAGCCGTACACGCGCAAGCTACCGCCGTGGGTCGACAATTCTTCCACGTCGGTCACGCGGAGTCCGCACGTGGCGAAGATGCGCGCCACCGTGTAGAGCGACAGGTAGGAGTAGTGCTCGTGGTAGATCGTGTCGAACTGTGTATGCGAAAGCAGACGAAGTAGGTGCGGAAACTCCAGCGTGATCGTGCCTCCGGGCCTCAAGGCAGCCTTAAGTCCGAGAGTGAAATCGTTGATGTCCGGCACATGCGCGTAAACGTTGTTGCCAACAATCAGATCCGCCTGTTGACCGCTGTTCTGAAGCCGTTTACCCAACTCCTCGCCGAAGAATTCGCGTAGAACAGGTATGCCCAGCGCCTGCGCCACATCGGCCGTGCTTGCTGTGGGTTCGACGCCCAGGCAGGGAATGTCCGCGGCGGCAAAGTTCTTCAGTAAGTAGCCATCGTTGGAGGCCAATTCAATAACGAGACTTTGTTCATTCAGCGAAAACCGCTCTATTGCCATCTCGCTATAGCGGGCGGCGTGGGCCAGCCAGCTTGCGGATGTCGACGAAAAGTAGGCGTAGTCTTTCGTGAATAACGCGTCGGCCAAAGCGTAGTCTTCGGTCTGCGCCAGCCAGCAGTTGTGGCAAACTCGCACCTTCAGCGGATAGTAGGTCTCGGGCTGCGTCATTTCGGCGGCAGTCAAATACGCATTCGATGGCGGCGCTGCGCCCAAGTCGACCAGCGATTGCAAAAGAGGCGTAGCGCAATGGCGGCATCTCATAGGTGAATTCCTGCGAAATCATCGGGAATCAAGGGGTGGCTCTTGTCCCGCGGGGATAGTTCGACGGGGGGCAAGGGCCAGCGAATCGCCAGTTTTGGGTCGTCGTGGCGCAATCCCGCTTCCGATGCCGGTGTGTAGAACGCGGTGTGCAGATAGATCAGTTCGCTGTCCGGTTCCATCGCCTGGAAACCATGAGCGCAGCCCTCTGGAATCACCAGCATCGTTGCAGACCTGGGATCAAGCTCCTGCGCGTGCCAGCGTAGGAAAGTGGGCGATGCCGCGCGCAGATCAACCACCAGATCCCACACGCGTCCCCGAATGCAACGTATGAGCTTCATCTCGGCGTGGGGAGGGTTTTGATAATGCAGTCCACGCACAGTGCCTGTCCGCAATGTTTGCGATTGGTTGATCTGCATGATTTGCCGTGGTCCGATGATGTCGGCAAGGCTTTGCGCGCAGAAGAGGCGCGTAAACGTGCCGCGCTCGTCCCCAAGTTTGCGCGTGTGGACCACGTACGCGCCCGGGATAGGCGTTTCGATTACGTTCATGTTCCCGCCCACTGGCAGCCAGCATCGGCGGCCTTCTCAACATAGTGGCGTAATTGTTCGCCAGAAATCGCATATCCGGTTTGTTGGTGATGGCGATACCAGTTTGCGGTCATTGCCAGCGCATCATCCAGCTGCAACGCGGGGCGCCATCCCAAGATATTGCGCGCCTTGGAGCAATCCAGTAGCAGCAATCCGGCTTCGTGTGGACCCGTGGATGACGTCGTACTCCAGGCCAGACCTGGCCAATGGCGCTGCAACATGTCCAGAAACTCTGCCACGCTGCGATTGTCTTCAGCGGGTGGGCCAAAGTTCCAACTGTCCGCGTACGCCGCTTCGCCGGCCAGCAATTTTTGGCCAAGCATTAGGTAACCGGAAAGGCAGTCCAAAACATGTTGCCACGGCCGCGTGGAGGCTGGCGAACGTATCTCCAGCTTCCGTTGTTCACACACCGCTCTGACCAGATCCGGCACTAACCTATCCACGGCCCAGTCCCCCCCGCCGATCACATTGCCAGCTCGAGCCGACGCTACAAGAACGGAGTGGTTTCGGCTCCAGAACGATTTTCGGTAGCTTTCAAGTAGGATTTCGCAAGCGGCCTTTGACGCGCTGTACGGGTCGTGTCCACCCAATACGTCGTTCTCGCGGTACCCCCAATGCCATTCGCGATTGGCGTAAACCTTGTCCGTGGTCACGATGACAACTGCGCGAACGCTTGGGGTGTTCTGACATGCTTGCAGAACATTTGCTGTTCCCATGACGTTGGTGGACCAGCTTTTTAGGGGGTCGGCATAGGACTCCCGCACCAGAGTCTGCGCTGCCAGATGGAAAACGATTTCTGGCTGAGCCCGTGTCATGGCGTCTGAGACCTGTGCGGAGTTGCGTACATCGCCGTGCAACTCGTGTATGTCTTGAGTGAGGAGGCGCCAATGATTGGGTTCAGAGGAGGGCGGCAAAGAGAAGCCGGTGACACGCGCGCCCAAGACCTCCAACCACGCCGTCAACCAGCTGCCTTTGAAGCCGGTGTGCCCGGTGACCAGGACGGGAACTCCTGCGTAGGTGCCTCCGAATTGCGTTATGCCCATGTTTTCCACGGCGGATTTCCTTGGGCCCACAGGTGTTCGAGCTGATTCTTGTCGCGTAGGGTATCCATAGGCTGCCAAAAGCCCAGGTGCTCAAAGGCCTGAAGTTGGCCCTGGCGGCTGAGAGTTTCCAACGGTACGCCTTCCCAAGGCATGTCATCGCTCTCGATCAAGGAAAGCACGCTGGGCGATAGCACAAAGAATCCGCCGTTGATTAAGCCGCCGTCGCCGCGGGGCTTTTCGGTGAAGCCGGTCACTAGGTTGCCTTCGCGGCGCAGGGCGCCGTAACGGCCTGGAGGCTGCACGGCCGTTACCGTGGCGGCCTTTCCGTGCTCGCGGTGAAAGGCGATCAAGGCGCTGATGTTGACATCAGATACGCCATCACCATAGGTAAAACAGAACGCTTCTTCTTCCTTCACGTAATCCGCCACGCGCTTCAGGCGGCCGCCAGTCATGGTTGTTTCCCCCGTGTCGACCAGCGTCACCCGCCACGGTTCAGCCTTTCGTTGGTGTACTTCCATGCGATTGTCCGCCATGTCGAACGTCACATCGGACATGTGCAGGAAATAGTTCGCGAAGTACTCCTTGATCATGTAGCCCTTGTATCCGCAGCAGATGACAAAGTCATTCACGCCATGCGTGGAATAGGTTTTCATGATGTGCCACAAAATTGGACGGCCGCCAATTTCGATCATGGGCTTGGGACGCGCCTGAGTTTCTTCCGAAATTCGGGTACCCAGACCGCCAGCGAGGATGATGGCTTTCATGCTTGACTCTCACACCATTGAAGGAAGATTCTCTTGATTTCGGTTTCGAACTCGCCGGCGAAGCCGACTTCGTTCATGAGTACGCTGGCTTGCAGTTTCTTGCGCAGGTTCATCCGAATGTTGGACAGCGCGGGCACATCACTGGCCAGCGCGACCGCTTTCTCGATGTACTCCGTCTCGGTTGAGCAGATCAGGTCGGCGTAGCCGACTGATTTAAGAATGGAACTGCCCAAGCGGCCGACGCTGGGTCGATCCGCCAAGGTGATGTACGGAATTCCCATATGGATGAATTCCATGAGGGTCGTGCCCGAGTTGTGGGGAAAGCAGTCCAAGCCAATATCGATACTGCGCAATAGATCCCACGGCGGGCTGTTAAAGCCGATGGACAGTCTTTGGCGGTTGACGCCCAACGCTTCAAAACGGGCGGCCAAGCCATCACACATGGCGGCATCTCGATAGCTGCCGCTATTCACAACCAGCGTAGAGTTGGGCAGTTGGCGCAGGATTGCCGCCCACGTGCGAATGGTGCGGTGATTGATACGAATGGCGCGTGACAGTGTGCCGAAGGTGATTCCGCTGTTAAGCAGTGCGGGAAGCTCACTAACGTCACCCATGCCCGTAGCCGGGCGGTAGGCGCACGCCGTGCTCAAACGCAGGACCTTCTCCGAGAACAGGGGTTCGCTACCGGAAGGTGCCATTGCCTCATCCAGCACGATGTAGTCGATTGCGGACAGGCCCGTCGTGTAACCATATCCCATCCATGTCAGGGAGATGGGGGCCGGCTTCCGGGCGAATACGGCAAGCCTGTTCCCTTGGGTGTGTCCGGCCAGGTCAATCAAGATGTCGATGCCATCGCTCCGGATCTTCTCCGCTAGATCTGCATCGCTCAGCCGGGAAGTTGGTACCCATTTGTCGAAGTAAGTCTTGAATCGAGCGGTGACGTCGTCTTCAGCGGCAAGCTCCGCGTAGGCGGTAATCTCAAATGCCTGCCTGTCGTGATGGGTGAGTAGAGGCTCGACAAAGTTGTTGCCCGAGTGCTTCTTAAAATCAGGAGAAACATAGCCGATCTTCAGTCGACGGGCTGGGTGGCGTGAATTGGTATGGGGACGCCATTTGTCTCGCAATGGCTGAAACAACAGACGATCGCTGTTTTGATAAGCTAGATAAACGTCACTGGCGGATTTGTCAGGGGAATAATTGATCGCAAATAGCAGGTTGCTGTGCGCGCTTGCGGCGTCTGGGTATGCGGAGACCGCGATTTGCGCCGCTTGCTCTGCCGCGACGATATCCCCGCCATCGATAAGCACCTTGCAAAGGTTCAACAGCGACTTGCGGTGTTTGGGATCCCACTTCAGCGCTTCCTCGTAAGCGGTGCGCGCTTCGGCGTATCGGCGCTCCACATTCAGCGCATCGCCCAAACCGGAGTGGGTATGGGCGTTATGTGGTGCAAGTTCCACCGCCCGGCGGCAGGCGTTGATAGCTTCGGAGGAGCGGTCAAGCCGAGCCAGGGTGATACCTAGCAGCACGTAGGATCGAAAATCGGCGGGGGCCGCCTGCAGCATTTTCAGTGCAGCAATCAGCGCTTCGTGCACCTGATTGGTATTGAACAGACAGGCCGTCAGAACTTCCCATGCATCTGCGAATCCTGGGGCGATGTTTGTCAGTTTTCTGGCGATTGGTTCTGCCTGCTGATAGGCGTTCTGGCGAATCAGCTCTTGCATCTTGTTCGCTTGCGCAACCAGCGCAGGCGCGGGCTTGGACTCGGCGTCGTTACTGCACAAAACTCCGATTTCCAGGCTGATTCGGGCGAGCGCACTGGTGTATAGCCCGCACAAGGGTGCCGAACCTTCACTGGACTTCAGACCGGCCTCCAGCAGTTTGCTCCAAGCACCAGCGGAGGCCTGGACCAAGGCATAGCGGCGCAAGAGGTAGAGAAGCTCTGATACCTCCGACGAGCCCAATTGAAGGCCTTGCGCATTTATTGGCTGGTCTTGAGCAGCGATATGCGCCAACGCCGCCAGGCTCAATCCTTCCGACAACGCGCGACCCATGGCCTGCTGCGTGGGCGTCAGTTGAAGTTTGACGGGCTCATTCCAAAGATTGAAATTGGGGCAGGAAGCGAACAGCACCTTGATGGATGCCCGGTTATCCGCCGGCTCGGGTGTGTCATAAGGACCGAGGCCCAGGCAATAGTGGGCGACGTTATTCTCAAGTAGTATCTTTAGCGCGTCGTCGAGAAGTTTCCTTGCGGAAGAGTCGTCATTTTTCAAGCGATGCATGAGTACTGCCAGGAGCGTCCCATATGGGGTGGACGCAGGCCAGACGTGGCCGAGCGTGTCGACAATGATTTCCACCGCGACATCCCTGGTACTCAGGGCTTGGCCCAGGTGATTGACGTAAGTGATACCTTTTTCCGGCGAAGATCCCGCCAAGCGTTGCAGACCGCAGGCCCAACGCAAGCCTTGCATCCTCATCAGGTCGAGTCTGGGCTGTTGCGCAACGCCGCGCGCCGCCGACATCCACAAACTCTGCCGGAAGCCCCGGCTCGTGGCGAAGTCGAGATACTGTTGTTTGACGGTGGGGGGCTGACCGATGGTGAGTAGGCTATTGGACAGAGATACTCCCTGGCCATAGTTCAGCGGCACTTCAGACAATGCCAGGCTATCGCCAACGTAGTCCAAGCCCGCCTCGGCGGCGCGGCCCGCGAATTCGATGAAATAGCACGGGTTCGTGGCGAGCAGATTCCGTCCGTCCGGAGGTGGGGCGTTGGAAAACTGGGATTCGAACTGCCGCAGCGTCGCCGACAGGGCGACCCCCATCGGATTCACGGATGCCAACCCTTCCTTGAACAGTGTCATGGCCGATCGCGCGCTGGCGATGACTTCTTCATTTGTCTGCGCAGCGTGGGCATGCAGAAGAATCGCGTCGCGAATGACCTCCTGAGCTTTTGCTCCGGGGTAGACGTGGTAGTCCACATACAGCAAGCCTAGTGGCGATAGGCGCTGTGCGCAGGTCTCCAGCAAGGCTTGGGCGGCTTCGCCGGGCAGGTAACTATAGAGGCCACTGGCGATGATGTAGTCGAATTCGCCCAAGTCAGTGCTTAAACTGGCGTAATCCTTGCAATACAGCTGGACGTTATCCAGCTTTAGCTGTTTGGATATGGCCTGGCCGCGCTGCACCTTTTCGTCATCAGCATCGACACCGACGACATATGCCTGTGGATACGCCATGGCGAACGGTAGTAGTCCTTCGGCGGCCCCGCAACCCAACACCAGCACTCGTGCATTGTGCAGCGGTACAGTGGCCACACCATAAAGATGGGCAGTCGCGCGCAGGTGCAGCGGAGAGTGGCTTGGCGTCAAGCGGCCCGTGTCCGCTTGGGTTTGCTGTTGAATATAGGCCGGGTTAGACATGGTGGATTCGGTTTCGCGTAAGCCTGAATTGGGATTTCGGAATTCTAGGAAGTCCTATCTCCCTCCATTCGGGGAATCAGCGTCTGAAATCGCCGCCAGTTTGGGAGACACGGCGGGGCGCGGCGCAGAAAAAAAAAAACCCGCCGTGGCGGGTTTTCATAGTTGCCGGGTCTGGCGCGAAGGGCCGTTCCTAGCAGCCTGCCAAGGGAAACCGAAGCTTCCCCAGGCGACCGAAGCCTTTGCTGAGAATTAACGCAGCAGCGACAGAACGGTTTGCGGCACTTGGTTGGCTTGCGCCAGAACCGAGGTACCAGCCTGTTGCAGGATCTGAGCCTTGGACATGTTCGACACTTCCGTGGCGTAGTCGGCGTCTTGAATACGCGAACGAGCGTTGGACAGGTTGTTGACCACGTTGTTCAGGTTCGAGATCGTCGACTCCAGGCGGTTCTGCACCGCGCCCAGTTCGCCGGTCAGCTTGTCCAGCTTCGTGAATGCGGCGTCCAACGTCTTCATCGGGTCGGTGGTCTTGGTGCCCTTGCTGGTGTCTTCAGTCGTCAGATTGCCCGAGCTGTTGACCTTGGCTTCAGCGCCAGCCTTGGCTTCGTAGTCGCCAGTGCCAGTGCCGCTCTTGACCGTCACCTTGCCGGTGTTGGGGTCAACCAGGTAGGTGGTGTCGTAGCTGGCGGTCGTGTTGAAGGTGCCCTTGTCGTCAACGTACGTGTCGGTAGATTTGCCGGACGTGAACTGCAGCGTGGCGGTGGTGATGCCTTGACCCAGGGTGACGGTAACGTCATTGGCCGTACCGTTCGCCTTCACGTTGGCGAGCAGAGCATCGCTGCTGATCGTGTCGGTGAATTCCAGGTTGTTGGCGGTGGCGGTGCTCGTGTAGGTCTTGCCACCGATCGAAACGCTAGCGTCGCCAGCGGTCGACACAGCAGCAGCGGCCTTCATCACGCCGTCCAACGTGGCGGCGGACGTGCCCGAGCCGGCGTTGTTGGTCGTCAAGTTGCCAGCCGAATCCAGGTATGCGTCTTGGCCACCAATGGTGACCTTGCCCGTAGCGTCAACTTCGAACGAGGTCGAGTTGGAGCCGACGTTGTTGTACGTACCCTTCACGGTGCCGGTGGCCGGCTGCAGTGAGGTAGCCAGCGTGCCGACGGCAGCGGTGCCCACAGCCGAGTTCGTGAACGTGAAGTTCTTGTTCGCCGCGTCGTAGGTGTAGGTAACGTCAGCGGCCGAACCGTTCAAGACGGTAACCTTGTTGCCGTTTTCCAGCTTGCCGAAAGCTTGCTCGGCGGTCACGGCTTCGTGCGCCGTCGTGACCTTCCATTCGTTGGCGGCCGTGGTGGTACCACCAGCAGCTTGCAGATCCGACACCGTAGCCGAACGGTTCTGGGTCACGCCCGAGCCGTTGACGTTAAAGCCGTCCAGACCCAGCGTCTTGACGCTGATTTCCGACAGGTTCAGGGTGATCGTTTCGCCGTCGTTGGCGCCAACTTGCAGCGTCAGGGGCTTGGCCGAGTCCGACAGAACCTTCACGCCGTTGAAGTCGGTTTGTTGCGAGATGCGATCGATGTCCGACAGACGTTGGTTGATTTCGTCTTGCATCGAGTTCAGCTGTTCTTGCGAGTAGCTGCCGTTCGAAGCTTGCACCGACAGTTCGCGAACGCGTTGCAGGTGGGTGTTGACTTCGGAGGCGGCGCCTTCCGTCGTCTGAGCCAGCGAGATACCGTCGTTGGCGTTACGAGCGGCTTGGGTCAGGCCCTTGACGTTCGCGGTGAAGCGGTTGGCAATGGCCATACCGGCGGCGTCGTCCTTGGCGCTGTTGATGCGCAGGCCCGACGACAGGCGTTCGATGGCGGTGCCCAGGGAAGATTGCGACTTGTTCAGGTTGTTCTGAGCAACGAGCGACAAGTAGTTGGTATTGATAACTGCAGCCATGTTTAGGCTCCCAAGAGAGAAAGGCTTCTTCAAACCGGGCAGCGGGGCCGCCCATCGTGTTAACGGGAGAATTCGCTTTCTTGCGTCTTCGAATTTCTCCGTTGTCAGGATTACGGCAGTCGCAAATCAATCTTTAGCCCTATTTCTCGAAAGTCGAATTTATTGTTGTATCCGTTGAACGATGGATGCGACGTGGCTTGGCATGCGCTGGCTGTAGGTCTCGATGAACGGGAACGGGCGCCAGTTCGTCACTGAGCGCCCGTTCTTGTCTTGTGCTGGGAGCAGCCGCGCTATCGCAGCCTCTTCCTATATAGGCATCAAATAATCTGCGCGATCTGCCCTTCCAGCGGCAGGTCCTGCCAGGCCATCTCTTTCAGCTTCGCCCGGATCCGCGCCGTGGCCTGCGACCGTAACTGGCACACCCGTGCCTCGGTCACATTCATGATCGCGCCGATCTCTTTCAAGTTCAGCCCCTGCTCGTAACACAGCGACAGCAACAACTTCTCCCGATCAGGCAGGGCATCAATCGCCTGCACCAGCGCCTGACGGAAATCACCAGCCAGTAACGCATCCAGCGGATTTCCACCGGCCGAGCCGTGGTTCAGCGTGGCGGTCCAGTCGGATTGGCCGGAGGCGGAATCGGGTTCGGTGGTGAAGTCTTCGTAATGCACGATCTGCACGCCTTGCGCGTCGTGCAGCAGCGATTGATATTCGCCGATCGGCATTTCAAGCTGGGCGGCGATCTCGGCTTCGGAAGGCGCGCGCATCAGGCGCTGCTCGAGCTGCTGGATAGCTTGCTCGATCTTGCGCGCCTTGGTGCGGACGCTGCGGGGCAGCCAGTCCTGGCCGCGAAGCTCGTCCAGCATCGCGCCACGAATACGGGTCGTGGCGTAGGTCTCGAATTGGGCGTCTGCCGTTTCCTGATAGCGCCTTACGGCGTCAAGCAGGCCGATCATGCCGGCCTGTATCAGGTCGTCGAGCTCCACACTAGCGGGTAGCCGTGCGAGCAATTGCAGGGCCAGCTTCCGCACTAGCGGGGCATATTCGACCAAGCTGTCATCTGCGTGGGGCATTGCGGGAATGTCAGGCGGTGTCCATCGTGACGCATCGTCAGACGTTGTCAATTTGCGACATTGTCGACAAACGCGCGGCTGCGCTAAAGCGACCAGGATTTAGTGATCGGCAAGGTGACATTGTCGGCACTGCACAACATTTCATTCCTGGAAGTACGCAACGTTTTGAATGCTTATTTGCCAAATTGACGTAAATTCGTCACGAGTTTCTATGTCAATGTGTATCGAAACTCACAGGTTGCGCAATATCAACAAAGATTTGTCATATAAGTCATAGAAAATGACATCACCTGTGGTAAATTTTACTTAAATTGCGAACAAATGATACATTTCGCATTAAAACAGGATGCAGCAGCAATCAGGTGTCACTAAGACACCGGTGCTTTTGGTTATCGAGCCCCCGTGGGTGGGATTGGGATAGGGAGTAGGGCGTGCAACAAGTCGAAAATTCTTTGCTGGCAGACATTCGCGAAGTGAATCTGTCATACCTGTTACTTGCGCAACGTATGTTGCGTGATGACTTTGCAGCATCCATGTTTCGTTTGGGATTCAGCAACGAAGTCGCTGACATTCTGATGCGCCTGTCGCCGGCGCAACTGGTCAAGCTGGCCAGCTCGAGCTCGCTGCTGTGCCGTTTCCGCTTTGATGACTACAGCCTGCTGTCGGCCCTGACCCATGATGTTCTGGGCGGCGCGCTGCAACAAGCTCACGCAACAATCTTGCTGGCCAAGCAACCTGTAGAAGAACTGGCCTGACGGCCGCTCCAACACCCACTCGGACTCGTGTAATGGCCTCCAAAAGCGTATCTCAGGAAGCGGACGACATCCTGCTTGCCAGCTCCATGATTACCCTGGGAGCGCGGCTTCAGGTCCTGGAGGCTGAAACCAGCCTCAGCCACGACCGCCTGGCACGCTTGTACCGCGAAATCCGCGGCTGCTCGCCACCCAAGGGCATGCTGCCGTTCTCGGTGGACTGGTTCATGACCTGGCTGCCGAATATTCACTCGTCGCTGTTCTACAACGTTTATTCGTTCTTGAACGCGCGCACCAGCAGCAAAGGCATTCGCGCCATCATCGACGCCTACCGCCTTTATCTGGAAAACGCCGGCCTGGACACGGCCGAAAGCTCGGAACCGGTGTTGAGCTTCACCCGTGCCTGGATGCTTGTGCGCTTCTTTGACAGCGGCATGCTCCAGCTGTCCGCCTGCCGCCAATGTGGCGGCCATTTCATCGCCCATGCCCACGATCCGCACTCGGATTTCGTGTGCGCGATCTGCCGCCCGCCTCCTCGCGCCGGCAAGACGCGCGCGGCCGCCAAAGCCCGTGCCGGCACCCGTCCGGTGCCCGCGCTCGGCGCTGCCCGTCCGTGACCCGGACGCGCAAGGCGCGCGTCCAAATACATCAAAAGCCCTGGAAAACTCCCCGTAACCCGCCTTTTTGGGTCGGGGGGAACAGGGGATCATTGACGCCAGTTTTAGACTTCGTTGGCAGGGGCCTGATGTGTTGATTGTTATCGGTTTTCTCGTGGTGATCGTGTCGGTCGTCGGCAGCTTTATAGCGCTGGGCGGCCATTTGGGCGCGCTTTACCAGCCCTTCGAGCTGACACTGATTTTTGGTGCGGCCTTTGGGGCTTTTCTTGCCGGCAACAGCAAAAAATCGCTGATGCTGGTCAAGAAGGCGCTGCCCGACGCGCTTAAAAGCTCGCGCTACAGCAAGGACGTGTACATGGAGCTGATGGCTCTGCTGTACGTGTTGTTGAATAAAGCGCGCCGTGAAGGCCTGATGGCCATCGAATCGCATATAGAGGACCCGGCTTCCAGCCCGATCTTCAGCGAATATCCGCGCATTGCCAAAGACGCGAAGCTCATGGAGTTCATTACGGACTACCTGCGCATCATGATCAGCGGCAACATGAGCTCGTTTGAAATCGAGACGCTCATGGACGAGGAAATCGAGACCTATCGCCATGAACGCGAAGTGCCCGCGCACGCGCTGCAACAGATGGCTGACGGCCTGCCGGCCTTCGGTATCGTGGCCGCGGTGCTGGGCGTGATCAAGGCGCTGGCCGCCGTGGACCAGCCGCCCGCCATCCTGGGCGACCTGATCTCCAAGGCCATGGTGGGCACGTTCCTGGGCATCTTGCTGGCGTACGGTTTCGTGGGGCCGCTGGCTTCGCGGGTCGAGCGCCGCAATGACGAGGCCATGAAAGTGCTGGAATGCATCAAGACCACGCTGCTGGCCAGCATGAACGGCTACCCGCCGCAGCTGGCGGTGGAATTTGGCCGCAAGGTGCTGTTCTCGTCCGTGCGTCCGACCTTTGGTGAGCTGGAAGAGCACGTCCGGCAAACCAAGTCGACCGGCAAGGCCTGACGGAGCGGGCGATGAGCACCGTAAACAACCACCGTGTGGTGATCCGCCGCAAGAAGGTCAAGGGCGGCGGGCACCATGGCGGCAGCTGGAAAATCGCCTACGCCGACTTCATCACGGCGATGATGGCGTTCTTCCTGGTGATGTGGCTGATCAGCATCGTGCCGCGCGAAGAGCTCAAGGGCATCGCGGAATACTTCCGCATGCCGCTGCGCGTGGCGATCACGGGCGGGCCCAGCAGCTCGGCCGAGACCAGCGCCGTGCCCGGCGGCGGCCGCGACCCCTTGCGCAGCGAGGGCGATGTGCGCAAAGGGCAGGGCAACCGGGTCGAATCCCAGCCCATGGGCGACGCCGAACGGCGCGAACAGCACCGCCTGGAAAACCTGAAGCGCCGCCTTGAAAACGTCATCGAGACCAGCCCCGTCCTGAAAAGCTTCAGGCCGCAGCTGCTGATCGACCTGACGACCGAGGGCCTGCGCATCCAGATCATCGACAACCAGAACCGCCCGATGTTCGCCACCGGCCGCGCCGAAGTGCAGCCGTACATGCGCGACATCCTGCGCGAATTGGGGCCGGTGCTGAACGAGCTGCCCAACCGCGTCAGTATCTCGGGCCACACCGACGCCTCGCAGTACGCACGCGGTGAGCGCGCCTATAGCAACTGGGAATTGTCGGCCGACCGCGCCAATGCCTCGCGTCAGGAATTGGTGGCCGGCGGCATGAGCGAAAGCAAGGTCATGCGCATCCAGGGTCTGTCTTCCAGCATGAGTCTGGTTAAAGATGATCCGTATGCAGCCGTTAATAGACGTATCAGCCTCGTGGTGCTCAATATGAACACCCAGAAGCGCATCGAAAACGAGAACGCCGCAGCCGCGGACGTAAGCGCCAAAGATGCTCGCGAGGTGGGGACGGCCGTGGAGGCGGTGCAAGCCGCCGCCCAGGCCGCGACGGCAACCAATCAAGGCGAAGCGGCGAACGCGCCGCCGGTTCAGGGGGTTCGATAGCAATGGCGGCAACGATTCTGGTGGCGGACGACTCGGCGACGATGCGGATGATCGTCCAGGCGACGTTGACGGGCGCGGGGTGGAAAGTGTTGACGGCCGGCAACGGTCAGGAAGCGCTGGAGGTGGCCAAGAGCCATCCGGTGGACCTCGTGGTCAGCGACTGGAATATGCCCGTCAAGGGTGGGCTTGAATTGATTCAAGGCCTGCGTGAGCTGGACCAGTACCTGGATGTGCCGGTGCTGGTGCTGACCACCGAAGACGATGTGGGTAGCAAGATGGCCGCTCGGGATCTGGGCGTTTGTGGCTGGCTGTCCAAGCCGGTCGACCCCGATGTGCTGGTGGAATTGGCGACCGAGCTGCTCGATGAGCAGGCCGGCGCGTAAAGCAGGTTCATTTATGAAGGCGTACGGGTCATGAGTTCTGGTTTGGACCTCAGTCAGTTTTACGAGACCTTTTTCGACGAGGCGGATGAGCTGCTCGCGCAGATGGAGCAGCTGCTGCTGGAGCTCGACGTAGGGTCTCCCGACATTGAACAGCTCAATGCCATCTTCCGCGCGGCGCACTCGATCAAGGGCGGCGCGGCGACATTCGGCTGTTTTACGCAGCTGGCGGGCACCACCCACCTGCTTGAAAACCTTCTTGACGCAATCCGTCGCGGCGAAATGGCGCTGCGCACGGACATGATTGATATCTTCTTGGAAACGAAAGACGTGCTCAAAAGCCAACTGGATGCCTACCGGGCCTCCGAAGAGCCCGATGAAGCCGTGTTTGAGCGTATCTGCGCCGTATTGAGGCAGCTGGCGCTGGAGCATAAGGACCCCGCTGCGGCCGTGGCCGCGCCGGCGGCCCCCGCGCCCGTCGTGGCCCCTGCGCCCGCGCCTGTCGCCGCTGCGCCGGCCCCCGCGCCCGAACCCGTACAGACGCCGGCGGCTGACGCCGGCGACTTGCCGCTCAAGGTCAGGATCACCAAGGTGTCCGACAAGGACGCCGCGTCGCTGCTCGAAGAAATGGGCAACCTGGGCAACGTGCGCGCCAGCGAACGTGCCAACGGCGCCTTGACCGTGTGGATGGACAGCACGTGCACGCCGGACGATATCGAAGCGGTGTGCTGCTTCATCGTTGACGGCGACCAGTTGTCCATCACCCGCGAAGCCGCGCCCGCCGCCCAGGCCGCCACGCCCGTGGCTGAACCCGTGGCAGCGGCACCGGCAGCCGCCCCGGCGCCCGTCGCCGCCGAGCCCGTGCCGTCGGTCGCCGACACCGCCGCCGCGGCCGAAGCCATCACGCAAGCCGCCGCCCGCGCCTCGCGTCCGGCTGCGCCCGCGCATGCCGACAAGGAATCCACGTCGATTCGGGTGGGCGTTGAAAAAGTCGACCAGGTCATCAACCTGGTGGGCGAGCTGGTCATCACGCAAGCCATGCTGGCGCAGACCGCGTCCACGCTGGACCCGGTGCTTCACGACCGCCTGCTCAACGGCATGGAACAGCTGGAACGCAACGCCCGCGACTTGCAGGAAGCGGTGATGTCGATCCGCATGATGCCGATGGACTACGTGTTCAGCCGCTTCCCGCGCCTGGTGCGCGATATCGCCGGCAAGATGGGCAAGCAGATCGAATTGCAGACCTACGGCCGCGCGACCGAGCTGGACAAGAGCCTGATCGAACGCATCATCGACCCGCTGACGCACTTGGTGCGCAACAGCCTGGACCATGGCATCGAAACGCCCGAAAAGCGTATCGCCGCCGGCAAGGACCCGGTTGGCCAGCTGGTGCTGTCCGCGCAACACAACGGCGGCAACATCGTCATCGAAGTCAGCGATGACGGCGGTGGCCTGAGCCGCGAAAAGATCCTGAAGAAGGCGATGGCGCAAGGTTTGGCCGTCAACGAAAATTCGCCTGACGATGAAATCTGGCAGCTGATCTTCGCGCCGGGTTTCTCCACGGCTGAAAAGGTCACGGATATTTCCGGTCGCGGCGTCGGCATGGACGTCGTGCGCCGCAACATCCAGGACATGGGCGGCCACGTGCAGCTGTCGTGCGAGCCGGGCAACGGCACCACCACGCGCATCGTGCTGCCGCTGACGCTGGCCATTCTGGACGGCATGTCGGTTCGGGTGGGCGAAGAAACCTTCATCCTGCCGCTGAACCACGTTACCGAATCGCTGCAACCGACCAACGACCAGATCTACTCGGTGGCGGGCAACGAACGCGTGATGCATGTGCGCGGCGAATACCTGCCGCTGGTCGAGATGCACCGCGTGTTCTCGGTTGCGCAGGCGCAGACCGATCCCACGCAAGCCATCGCGGTCATCATGCAGGCCGAAGACCGCCGTTTTGCGCTGCTGGTGGATCACCTGATCGGCCAGCACCAGGTGGTGGTCAAGAACCTGGAATCCAACTACCGCAAGGTGCCTGGCATCTCGGCCGCCACCATCCTGGGTGATGGCAGCGTGGCCCTGATTGTCGACGTATTTGCGCTTGCGCGCGCCAACCGTGAGCGTTGGTCGCAGCCCGAAGCCATTCTGAATTGATGGAGCAATAAAAAATCATGGCAGCCAAACCGCAAGCGCAATCCGCGCGCAACGAAGATGTCGGCAGCGAATTCCTCGTCTTCACGCTGGGCGACGAAGAGTACGGCATCGACATCCTGAAGGTGCAGGAAATCCGCGGCTACGACGCCGACACGGTGACCCGTATCGCCAACGTTCCCACGTTCATCAAGGGCGTGACGAACCTGCGCGGCATCATCGTCCCGATCGTGGACCTGCGCATCAAGTTCAACCTGGGTCGCGTCGACTACAACGAGCAGACCGTCGTCATCATCCTCAACCTGGATCGCCGCGTTGTCGGCATCGTGGTTGACGGCGTGTCCGACGTGCTGATGTTGAACGCCGGCCAGATTCGTCCGGCACCGGAATTCGGCGCCACCTTGTCCACCGAATACCTGACCGGTCTGGGCACGGTGGACGAACGCATGCTGATCCTGGTTGACATCGAAAAGATGATGACCAGCGATGAAATGGCGCTGGTGGAGAAGGTCGCTTCCTGATCGGAATCCGGCCGGAACGCGGGGTAGAGGCGCCATATTCAATCCGATGTGGCGCTTTCCTTTAACGATTGCAGTCAAAGGGTGGTTCTTGAGATGCGCAAGTTTTTCGCGAACATGACGATACGCAGCAGCCTGTTGTGGGTGCTGGCGTTCTTCTCCTTCATGTTGGTGATCGGGGCGGCGCTGGGCGTGTTGTCCCTGCGCATCAGCAATGGCACCCTTGCCCAGATCAAGCAGTCGCAGGAACTGGACGACGCGGTGGGCCGCGTCGTATCCAGCTACAAGGACACGATGAACGGCCTGGGCCGCGCCGCGACCGCAAATTATGCGGACATCGTGGGCAGCGTGGGCCAGGCCACCTTGCTGACGCAGGGTTTGTCGGCGGAAGCCACCGGTTTGCTGGAACGCGCCAAGGCGTCCATGAACAAGGGCCAGGCCGAATACGAGTATTACAAGAGCCTGCCGCAACCAGCGGAAGCCGCCGAATCGCTGAAAGAAATCGAAGCGTCGTACGCCGCGCTGGTGCAGCAGGGCTTGACCCCGCTGGTCGCCGCGCTGGAAAAGGCCGACATGCCGGCCTACCAGAAGCAGGTGCAGACGGTGCAGGACGCGCTGGAAGGGCGCTTTGCCCGCGCCGTCGAAGGCTTTGATTTCTGGCGCGCCAGCAAGATGCTGGACGCGCACGAAGTGGCGCAGGTGCGTTACCAATTTGTGTTGATCGCCGTGGCCGCGGGTGGCGTGATCGCCGCGCTGCTGGTGTTCGCCACCTATATCTTCCTGCGCCGCCGCGTGCTGCTGCCGCTGAAAGAGGCCGGTCATCACTTTGACCGCATCGCGGGCGGCGACCTGACCGCGCGCGTGGACGTGCGCAACACCAATGAAATCGGCCAGCTGTTTGCCGCCTTGAAGCGCATGCAGGAAAGCCTGACGCGCACGGTGTCGACCGTGCGTCGGGGCGTGGACGAAATCAACGTGGGCTCGCATGAAATCGCGGCCGGCAATACCGACCTGTCCAGCCGTACCGAACAGCAGGCGGCGTCCCTGGAAGAAACCGCCGCGTCCATGGAGCAGCTGGCGTCCACGGTGAAGCAAAACGCCGACAACGCGCGCCAGGCCAATCAGCTTGCCGCCAGTGCGTCGGACGTTGCCGAGCGGGGCGGTTCGGCGGTGTCGGAAGTGGTGAACACCATGCACGACATCTCGGCCAGCTCGCGCAAGATTTCCGAAATCGTTTCCGTGATCGACGGCATCGCCTTCCAGACCAACATCCTGGCGCTGAACGCCGCCGTGGAAGCGGCGCGCGCGGGCGAGCAGGGCAAGGGCTTTGCAGTGGTGGCGGGCGAAGTGCGCTCGTTGGCCCAGCGCAGCGCGCAGGCCGCCAAGGAAATCAAGGGCCTGATCGAAGACTCGGTCAGCAAGGTTGGCGCCGGTTCGCAGCAGGTGGAACGCGCGGGCGCGACCATGCAGGAAATCGTCGCGTCGGTAAAGCGCGTGACGGACATCATGGGCGAGATCTCGGCCGCGTCGGAAGAACAATCCAGCGGCATCGACCAGGTCAACCGCGCGGTATCGCAGATGGACGAAGTGACGCAGCAGAACGCGGCGCTGGTAGAAGAAGCGGCCGCTGCGGCGGGCTCGCTGCAAGAGCAGGCCCAACGCCTGGCGGAAGCCGTGGCGGTGTTCAAGATCAATGCGGGCGAAGTCATCGAAGTACCGGCGCATCGCCTGTCTTCGGCGCGCCCGTCCGATGAAGACTCTCGTTTGCAAGCGCCTGACGCGTTTGCGCTTGGGCACTGAGGAATCGCGTGGCAACTGCGGCAACCCAGGCGCCGTCCATCTCGGTGGACCGCCAATTCGATTTCCGTGACGCGGACTTTTCCCGCGTCCGCAAGATGATTCACGCGCGCGCGGGCATCTCGCTGGGCACGCACAAGCGTGAAATGGTCTACAGCCGCCTGGCCCGACGCTTGCGCGCGCTGGGCCGCCACGACTTCGGCAGCTATCTGGACCAGCTGGAGAACGAGCCCGACGCCCACGAGTGGGAAGAATTCGTCAATGCCCTGACGACCAACCTGACGGCGTTTTTCCGCGAGTCGCATCACTTTCCCATTCTGGCCGACTTCGCCCAAAAGCGCGGCGGCCCGGTGTCGGTGTGGTGCTGTGCGGCGTCCACGGGCGAAGAACCTTATTCGATTGCGATGACGCTGGTCGAGGCCCTGGGCCCGCGCGCGGCCTCGTCCACGGTGCTGGCCACCGACATCGACACCAACGTGCTGAACCGCGCGCGCGCCGCCGTGTATCCGGCCGAACGCGTGGCCAAGATGGAAGACGAGCGCCTGCGCCGCTTCTTTTTGAAGGGCCGTGGCGCCAACGCCGGCCAGGTCCGCGTGCGCCCCGAGATTGCCGACATGGTGCGGTACGAAACGTTGAACCTGTTGGCGCCCAGCTGGCCGATCAACGAAAAGTTCGACGTGATTTTCTGCCGCAACGTCATGATTTATTTCGACAAGCCGACACAGGCGAAGATCCTGGAGCGCTTTGCGCCGCTGCTCAAGCCGGGCGGCCTGCTGTTTGCGGGGCACTCCGAGAACTTCACCTACATCAGCCGTGATTTTCGTCTGCGCGGGCAGACCGTCTACGAATGTGCGAGTAAGGCCTGAACGGGTCGAGGCAGCAAACAATGAAAAAAATAAGCGTTTTGTGTGTAGACGACTCCGCGCTGGTGCGCGGGCTGATGACCGAAATCATCAACAGCCAGCCGGACATGGAAGTGGTTGCGACCGCGCCCGACCCGTTGGTGGCGCGCGACCTGATCAAGCGCCACAACCCCGACGTGCTGACGCTGGACGTGGAAATGCCTCGCATGGACGGGCTGGATTTCCTGGAAAAGCTGATGCGCCTGCGGCCGATGCCGGTGGTGATGGTGTCGTCGCTGACCGAGCGCGGCGGTGAAATCACGCTGCGCGCGCTGGAACTGGGCGCCATCGACTTCGTGACCAAGCCCAAGCTGGGCATTCGCGACGGCCTGCTGGAATACACCGAGATCATCGCCGACAAGATCCGTGCCGCCTCGCGCGCCAAGCTGCGCGCGCCCACGCCGCACGCCGCGCCGGCAGCGCCCGCGCCGATGTTGCGCCGGCCGCTGGCCAGCTCGGAAAAGCTGGTGATTGTGGGCGCCTCCACGGGCGGCACCGAGGCCATCCGCGAAGTGCTGCAACCCTTGCCGCCGGACAGCCCCGCCATTCTTATTACGCAGCACATGCCCGCCGGCTTCACGCGCTCGTTCGCGCAGCGGCTGGATGCGCTGTGCGCCGTCACGGTGCGCGAAGCCGTCCATGGCGACCGCGTGCTGCCGGGCCACGTGTATCTGGCGCCGGGCGGCGACACGCACATGCGCCTGGGCCGTAGCGGCGCCAACTATGTGATCGAACTGGAAGCCAGCGAACCGGTCAACCGCCACCGCCCGTCGGTGGACGTGTTGTTCAATTCCGCTGCCGTGGCCGCGGGCAAGAACGCCATCGGCGTCATCCTGACCGGCATGGGCAAGGACGGCGCGGCGGGCATGCTGGCCATGCACCGCGCGGGCGCGCACACCATCGCGCAAGACGAAGCCAGCTGCGTGGTGTTCGGCATGCCGCGCGAGGCCATTGCCATTGGCGCAGCCGACGAAGTGGTGACGCTGTCGGCGATTAGCGAACGCATTCTGACTCGCCTGGGCGACCGTGGGCACCGCGTGTGACGCGACTGCACCCCGATCGATCTCAAGCAAATTTCTTCTGGAGTGAAAGATGGTAGACAAGGGCATCAAGATTCTGGTGGTGGATGACTTCCCCACCATGCGACGAATCATCCGCAACCTGCTCAAAGAGCTGGGTTTCGAGAACGTCGACGAGGCCGAAGACGGCGCGATCGGTCTGGAAAAGCTGCGTAACGGCGGCTTCCAATTCGTCGTGTCCGACTGGAACATGCCCAACCTGGACGGCCTGGAAATGCTCAAGCAGATCCGCGCCGACGCATCGCTGGCTTCGTTGCCGGTGCTGATGGTGACGGCTGAAGCCAAAAAGGAAAACATCGTCGCGGCGGCCCAGGCCGGCGCCAACGGTTACGTGGTCAAGCCTTTCACCGCGGCAACGCTGGAAGAAAAGCTCACCAAGATCTTCGAGAAAATTGCGGGCTGAGGTGTGCAATGAGCACAACGGAACATGTAGAACCCGCTGGGGAAAATCCTGACCTGATTCATCGGATCGCCTCGTTGACGCGTATGTTGCGCGACAGCATGCGCGAGCTTGGGCTGGATCAGGCCATCAAAGACGCCGCCAACGCCATCCCCGATGCGCGCGATCGTTTGCGCTACGTGGCGCAGATGACCGAGCAGGCCGCCAACCGCGTGCTGAACGCCACCGAGCAGGCCGGCCCCATCCAGGACGGCATGTCGCGTTCGGCGCAGGCGCTGGATAGCCGCTGGCAGCAATGGTACGACCAGCCGCTGGAAATGCCCGAAGCGCGTGAACTGGTCAAGGACACGCGCGCCTTCCTGGCGGATGTGCCCAAGCAGACGCAGCAGACCCAGTCCAAGCTGATGGAAATCATCATGGCGCAGGATTTCCAGGACCTGACGGGCCAGGTCATCATGCGCATGATGGACGTGGTCGGCGCGATTGAGCGCGAGCTGTTGCAGGTGCTGCTGGACAACGTGCCGCAGGAACGCCGCGACGAGGCCAACAGCCTGTTGAACGGTCCGCAGATCAGTCCGCAGGGCAAGACCGATGTGGTGACCAGCCAGGACCAGGTCGACGACCTGCTGGCCAGCCTGGGGTTCTGATCGACCCATCGCGCCGCCCGGCCTGGCCGCCGGCGGCGCGTGCATAGAAGAATAAGCAGGGGGGCCTTGCAGTACGAGACAAGGCGCGCGCCGCGCGCCAGGCAACGGACGCCCACAGAAGGCGGTCCGGGCCAGCACAAGGAGGTCCATCATGGCCAGATCCGTATTCCGCCTCGGCGGCATGTGGGCACTGTTACGCCGCTTGAACCGGGGCGACGGCACGCTGTCGGAACGCACCTTTTCCTTAAGTCCCGCGGTATTTCCCCTGCATCGTTTCCTGTCGCGCATGCGCGGGCGCGTGGTCACCGTCAGGCAATCCAGCATTGAAATCGCGCTGAACGCGGCCCGCACGCAATACCAGGCGGGGCGCTGTTCGGTCTTGGCGCAAGAGCAGGCGCGGGCGGCGGGTGCGCTGGCGGACAGCGGCGCGCAGATCGCCGCGTTGTCCGCATCCACATCCGAACATGCGCGCCAGATTGCCGACGTATCCGGCAAGAACCTGCATGCGGCCGAAACGGCGCTGTCCGAGCTGTCCGACGTCAAATCCCGGGTCGACCGCATGACGCGCGAGATGGCCGCATTTACCGAAGTAGTGGGTCAGCTGACCCTGCGCGCGCGTTCGGTCGCGGACATCAGCAAGCTCATCGAGGACATTGCCCTGCAAACGCAGCTGCTGGCCTTGAATGCGGGCGTGGAAGCGGCCAGGGCAGGGGACGCGGGGCGGGGCTTTGCGGTGGTGGCCAGCGAAGTGGGGCGGCTGGCCGAGCGCGTGAACGCCGCGACCAACGATATCGGCCGGCATACGGTTGAAATGCTGGACCTGGTCGACACCACCCAGCGCCAAACCGGCACGCTGCGCGAAGATGTGGACGCGTCCGGCGCGGTGCTGGACCGCACCTGCACCGACTTCGAACGCTTCGTGCGCGATTTCGGCAGCATGAACCTGCAAGTGAACGAAGTTGTGCAGGCCATCGGCGACGTCGACGCCACCAACCACGGCATGAGCCACGAAGTGAGCCGCATCGCCGCCTTGAGCGCCGATGTGCTGGGCCGGGTGGGCAGCATGTCGGACGAGATCGACCGCATCCGCCGCCAGACCGAAAGCGTGCAGGAAGTGCTGGCGGACGTGCGCACCGGCCGCACTGCCTTTGACCAGTTGTGCGAGGCGGTCGAGAGTTTCCGCGATGCGGCCACGCGCTTGCTGGACGACGCCCGGCGCCGGGGCGTGGATGTGTTCGACCGCCATTACCAGCGCATCGCGGGCAGCGAGCCGCCGCGCTACCACACGCGTTACGACCGGGCCATCGACGACGCCCTGACGCAGTTGCTGGACGAGGTGCTGGACGCCGTGCCAGGCGGCATCTACACGCTGGTGGTGGATGCGCGCGGCTATGCGCCGGCCCACAACGGGCGCTTTTCGCATCCGCCCACGGGCGACCCGCAGCAGGACATCGCGCGGTCGCGGCACAAGCGCATCTTTGACGATCCGGTGGGCGCGCGGCTGGCGGCCAATACCGGCGCGATGCTGTTCCAGACCTATTCTCGGGATACGGGCGAGATCGTTAACGACATTTCCATTCCGCTTTATCTGGGGTCGGAACACTGGGGCGCCGTCCGTATCGGGCTGGACTACGTGCGCTTCCAGGCAGCGCTGGACGGGGGCCGCGCGCCCGCCATCGGGCGCAACGGCGAATAGCGCCGCTTTCTTCCCGCTTCTTGGCTTATCGCCCAACCCCGGGCGATCCTAGAATCTCGGCGGGCGGCTCGTAATCCGAAAATCCGCGAGCCGCAACGACACCGCAGAGCATGGCTGAAGAAAGCGACCTCGAGAAATCAGAAGCAGCCTCTCCCAGGCGCCTGGAAAAGGCGCGCGAGGAGGGGCAGATTGCGCGTTCCCGCGAACTGGGAACGTTCATGATGCTGGCCGCCGGTGTCGGGGTGATCTGGGCGCTGGGCGGTTCGCTGTACCAGGGCATGAGCGGCGTGCTGCACAACGGCCTGGCCTTCGACCAGCGCATCGTGACGGACCCGGGCGTGATGGTGGAGCAGGCCGTGATCGGCTTCGGCCACGCCCTGACCGCCTTGCTGCCCGTATTCGGCGTGCTGGCAGTGGTGGCCGTGCTGTCCAGCGTGTTGCTGGGCGGCATCGTGATTTCCGGCAAGCCGCTGCAAGCCAATTTTTCGAAGCTGAGCCTGTTCGCCGGCCTGAAGCGGATGTTCTCGTCGCAGACGGTGGTGGAACTGATCAAGGCGCTGGCCAAGGCGTTGCTGGTGGGTGGTGTGGCCGTCTGGGTCATCTGGCGCTACCACGACGACATGCTGGGCCTGATGCACGTGGCCCCGTCGGCCGCGCTGATCAAGGCGCTGTCGCTGGTGGCGATCTGCTGCGCGTTGATCGTGTCCTCGCTGCTGGTGATTGTGCTGCTGGATGTGCCATGGCAGATCTGGAGCCATTTGAAAAAGCTGCGCATGTCCAAAGAGGATGTGCGCCAGGAACACAAGGAAAGCGAAGGCGATCCGCACGTGAAGGCGCGTATCCGGCAGCAGCAGCGCCAGGCCGCGCGGCGCCGGATGATGTCGGAAGTGCCCAAGGCGGATGTGGTCGTGACCAACCCGACCCACTACGCCGTGGCGCTCAAGTACGACGAGGACAAAAGCGGCGCCCCGCGCGTGATCGCCAAGGGCACCGGCCTGATCGCGGCCAAGATCCGCGAACTGGCTGCTGAAAACCGCATTCCCACATTGGAAGCGCCGCCGTTGGCGCGCGCATTGCATCAACACGTCGACCTGGGTAAGGAAATCCCGGCCGAGCTATATACCGCGGTGGCGGAAGTGCTGGCGTGGGTCTTCCAGCTGCGTTCGTGGCGGTCGGGATGGGGCGTCCAACCGACGGCCCCGACCCGCCTGGCCGTGCCCGCCGAGCTGGACCCGCAAGCAAAAACCGCAGCACAAGGAGTCTAAGGTATGAGCGCTTTGCTCACCATGTTGAAGAGTAGCGGGGCCGGCCATGCGCGGCTTCTGGCAGGCCCGATCCTGATCGTGATGGTGCTGGGCATGATGGTGCTGCCCCTGCCCACGTTCCTGCTCGACCTGCTGTTCACCTTCAACATTGCGCTGTCGGTAATGATCCTGCTGGTGGCCATGTTCACGCGCAAGCCGCTGGACTTTGCCGCCTTTCCGGCCGTGCTGCTGTTTGCAACGTTGCTGCGCCTGTCGCTGAACGTGGCGTCCACCCGCGTCGTGCTGCTGCACGGCCACACCGGCCCCGACGCGGCGGGCAAGGTGATCGAGGCGTTTGGCCACTTCCTGGTGGGCGGCAACTTTGCGGTCGGGATCATCGTGTTCGTGATCCTGACCATCATCAACTTCATCGTTATCACCAAGGGTGCGGGCCGGATTGCCGAAGTGGGCGCGCGCTTTACCCTGGATGCGATGCCCGGCAAGCAGATGGCCATCGACGCCGACCTGAACGCGGGCCTGATCGGCGAAGACGAAGCGCGCAAGCGCCGCGCCGAAGTGTCCCAGGAATCCGACTTCTTCGGCTCGATGGACGGCGCCAGCAAGTTCGTGCGCGGTGACGCGATTGCGGGCCTGCTGATCATGGTGATCAACGTGATCGGCGGCCTGATCGTGGGCGTGGCCCAGCACGATATGTCGATGGCCGAGTCGGGCCGCGTCTACACGCTGTTGACCATCGGTGACGGCCTGGTCGCGCAGATTCCGGCGCTGGTGATTTCGACGGCGGCCGGTGTGGTGGTGTCGCGCGTGTCGACCGACCAGGACGTTGGCCAGCAGATCATGAGCCAGCTGTTCTCGAACCCGGCCGTGCTGTTCCTGACGGCCGGCATCATCGGCATCATGGGCCTGATCCCGAACATGCCGCACGTGGCGTTTCTGACGCTGGCTGGCGCGCTGGGCTACGGTGGCTGGGCCTTGCACAAGCGGCGCCTGGCGGCCGCGCAAGCCGCCGAAGTGGTGCCGCCGGCCGCGATCACACAGGCGCAGGCGGCAGCCGCCGAAGCCAGTTGGGACGACGTTTCCATGGTGGACCAACTGGGGCTGGAAGTGGGCTATCGCCTGATCCCGCTGGTGGACCACGCGCAGAACGGCGAGCTGCTGCATCGCATCCGCAGCCTGCGCAAGAAGTTTGCGCAGGACGTGGGCTTCTTGCCGCCTGTCGTGCACATTCGCGACAACCTGGAGCTGAAGCCCAACGATTACCGCATCTTGCTGTCCGGTGTGGAAGTGGGCCATGGCGTGGCGATGCCGGGCCAGTGGCTGGCCATCGACCCGGGCGGCGTCACCATCCAGATCAAGGGCACGCCCACCACCGATCCGGCGTTCGGCTTGCCGGCGCTGTGGATCGACGGGGGCTTGCGCGATCAGGCGCAGGTGGCCGGTTACACGGTGGTGGACGCGGGCACGGTGGTGGCCACGCACTTGAATCACCTGATGCACCGCCACGGTTCGAACCTGCTGGGCCGCCAGGAAGTGCAGCAGTTGCTGGACCGCATCGGCCGCGACGCGCCCAAGCTGGTGGAAGACCTGGTGCCCAAGACGCTGTCGCTGACGGCGTTGCAGAAGGTGCTGCAAGGCTTGCTGTCGGAAGAAGTGCCGATCCGCGACATGCGCACCATTATCGATACGCTGTCCGAGCACGGCCCGCGCCTGGCGGCGCAGGCGGCGGCCACGGGCGGTCAACCCGACATCAACGAATTGATCATGCTGACGCGCCGCTCGCTCGGCCGCGCGATTACGCAGCAGTGGTTCCCGGGCGAAGGCGAGTTGCGGGTCATTGGGCTGGACGTGAAGCTGGAACGCGTGCTGTCGCAGGCAATGACGACCAGCGGTGGCCTGGAGCCCGGCCTGGCCGACACGCTGCTGCGCGAAACGCAGGCGGCGGTCGAGCGCCAGGAAGCGCAGGGCAATGCGCCGGTGCTGCTGGTGTCGCCAGTCTTGCGCGCGCCGTTGTCGCGCTTCCTGCGCCACCATTTGCCGCAGCTGGGTGTGTTGTCGAATACGGAAATACCGGATGAGCGCATGGTCCGCGTGACCGCGCTGATCGGCGGGAGTAATGGGTAATGAAGATAAGCCGCTTTGTAGGTGCCAACAGCCGTGACGTGATGCGCCAGGTGCGCCTGGCCCTGGGGCCGGACGCGCTGATCGTATCGAACCGCAGCGTGGACGGCGGGGTGGAAGTGCTGGCCACGTTGGACGGCGCGTTCGAGGATTCTGCGTCGGACACGCCGCAACGCGATATGTCGTCGCACGCCGGGGCGTCCGGGGCCGCGGCTGCCGCGCCTTCGGAATCGCGTCCGCAGGGGCCGGCGGTCTCACCCTACGGCGCGCAGCCCACTGCACCTTACGGCGCGCCGCCCGCTGCACCTTATGGCGCGCAGTCCCCCGCAGCTTATGGCGCGCAGCCCGCTGCACCTTATGGCGCGCAGCCCCCCGCAGCTTATGGCGCCGCGCCCGAGCGGCAAGAAGCGCGCCCCTACACGGCGGCGCCGCCCGCCATGCCGCAACCCGGCTACACGACCCCGTCGCGTTCGATTGCCGCGTATCAATCGGCATTTGCATCGTCGGCCCAGCCGGAAGAAGAAGGCTCGCCCGCTGAGGCAAGTGCGGCAGCGATGCCGTTGGCGGCGTCGTATCCCACGCCGCTGCAACCTGCGACTGCGCAATCGTCGGCCGCGCAACCTGTTGCTTCGCAACCGGTTTCCACGCCGGTCACTCCGCTGGTAGGCGCCGCGACCCGCGTCGAGCTGCCGGCCTTGGCGCCCGCCCGTCCAGGCGCGCCGACGCACGCCGCGCCGATGGCTGCCGCGTCGCCGCTCGCTGCGACTTCCGCCGCGATACCCGCCGCGTATTCGCCCGCATCGTCGGCCCCCGCGCATGCTGCATCGTCGGCCAATGCACCCGTCGCTTATGCGCCCGCCGCGTCCTCGGCCGCCGCACCCGCCGCATATGAGCCCGCCGCATCCCCGGCCGCCGCGCCCGCTGCTTACGCGCCCGCTGCATCCCCGGCCACCGCACCCGCCGCTTATGCGCCCGCCGCATCCCCGGCCGCTGCACCTGCTGCTTATGCGCCCGCCGCATCCCCGGCCGCCGCGCCCGCCGCGTCTTCGACCACCGCGCGCGCCGCGGTCACCGCAGCCGCTGCGTCCGCGCCCGCGCCGTCCATGGCGCGCATGCCGGATGCGCCGTTGCGTCAGGCACCGCCGTCGTTGCCTCCGGACACCACGGCCGGTTTGCAGGATGCCATCAGCGCCTTGCGCGGCGCGCTGGAAACGCGGATGGACGGACTGCTTTGGGGTGGTCGCCCCGGCGCGACTCGTGAAGCCGCCGCCGCCGCGCTGTTCCGCAGCCTGCTGGATGCCGGGTTCAGCACAAAGCTGGTGCGCACGCTGGTGGACCGCCTGCCGCAAGGGCTGTCGTCCGACGCCGCGCAGGCGTGGGCGCGTAATGAACTGGTTACCCACCTGCCCGTGGTGGCCTCCGAAGACGAATTTCTGGCCGGCGGCGTGTACGCGCTGGTCGGCCCGACGGGCGTCGGCAAGACCACCACGCTGGCCAAGCTGGCCGCCCGTTGCGTAGCCCGCGAAGGCCGCGACCAGGTCGCGATGTTGACGACCGACCTGTTCCGGATCGGCGCATTGGAACAATTACAGATCTACGGCCGCCTGATGGGCGTGCCCGCGCATTCCGTGCGCGACGCCGGCGAACTGCGCCGCATTCTTGCCGAACTGGGCAACCGCAAGATCGTGCTGATCGACACCACCGGCATCAGCCAGCGCGACCGCCTGGTGGCCGAGCAGGCCGCGATGTTGACCAGCGCCGGCAAGCCCGTGCGCCGCCTGCTGGTGCTGAACGCCGCCAGCCAGGGCGACACGCTGGACGAAGTGGCGCACGCCTACCGCAACGGCGTGGGCGAAGACGTGGCCGGCTGCATCATCACCAAGCTGGACGAAGCCACCCGCCTGGGCGCGGCGCTGGACACGGCCATCCGCCACCGCCTGCCCATCCATTACATGTCGGTGGGGCAGAAGGTGCCGGAACATATGGAACTGGCGCGCGCCGACGTGCTGATCGACCGGGCCTTTGCCATGGTCGAGCGCGCGCGCGCCCTGTACACGCCCAGCGAGGCGGACCTGGCGTCGCTGGTGCCGGCCGCGCGCGAGGCCGACGCCGTTGATCCTGCCCGCCGCCGCCAATTGCTGGCCTCGGCCATCCTGCGCCCGCAAGGCGGATCGGCGTCGATCGCCGCCGCGCAACATCTGGACGACACGATTGCCATGCTGGACAGCGACCCGGCCTGCGTACAAGCCCGGGCGTCGTGGCGCGAGTATGTCGGCGACGGCGCGGGCGCCAGTCTGGCGGCGTTGGGCGACGACCCGCTGGCCATGGTGCGACGTGAATTTTCGGCCACCTGCAACCGCCATCTGCTGGCCATGCATGGCAAGACCAGCATGAAGGGCGAAGGTTTGCCGGGTGGTGTGTTGATGGGGTCGCTGCTGATGAGCGACCGTGGCGTGGCCCTGGCCGCGCCCGCGCAGCAGCTGGCGTTGGCCCACGGCATGTTGACCTCGTTCGCGCCCGGCGCGGCGGGTCTGGCGGATGCCGGCCCGGCGCTGCAAGCGCGCGTGCGCTGGCTGGGCGAACAGCTGCCGCGCCTGCCGATGGTGCATCTGCTGGAGGCCGGCACGTCGGCCTTGTGGCAGTCGTTGAGCGAGCAGGGCGCCTCGTGGGTGGCGCGCTGCCCGGGCGGCATGCGCGTGGTGCAGGACGAATGCCCGACCAATCTGAACGCGGTCGGCAAAAGCGTGGGCTATCTGCCCGTGGGCCAGCCCGGCGACATGCCCGGTTTGACGCGCGAGCAGGGCGGCCAGACCGTGCCGCTGGCGCTGTGGGCCTCGGGCACCGAAATCAGCCTGCCGGGCCGCTCCGAAACCGCGCCGATCCGCCTGGTCTGCGCGCGACTGATCGATACGGTCAGTGGCGAAATTGCCGCACAGCTGTTCGGGCTGACCAACTTGCCCGCGTCCCAGGCCGACGCCGCCACCGTCGCACGCTGGCTGGTATTGCAGGACGAAGCCAAGGCCGGCTTCCGCTACATGGCCAACGCGTGGCAGGCGCTGCCCGCCGTCGACGGCGCCCACACGCTGGCGCGCCAGTCATTGATGGCCGGCCAACTGGGCGCGGCCTGCTGGCAGATGGCGCATTCGCCGTCCGCCGCCGTCGTGCGCGGCCCGCTGTCCGGCATCATGGGCTCGGAACGCAAGCTGTCGGGCCGCCTGCTGCCCGTGGCGATCCTGAAAATGTTCGCCATGCTGGAGATGGCCGCGGGCGGCTGAAGTCCAGGGCCGAAGCCAAGGCAAGGCCCCAGAGCTCCAAAACTCCAAAGCCCCAAAGCTCCCAAGCTCCAAAGCCCCAAAGCTCCAAAGCCCCAAAGCCCCAAAGCTCCAAAGCCCCAAAGCCCCAGCGCCCCAGCGCCAGGCTCAAGCCCAGCCGAAGCCCCGGCACTCCTGTCCAGCAAAAAGCGCGCGGTATCCCGTCAGGGATCCCGCGCGCTTTTCACAAGAATTCGCGTATTTTGGCGCGCATGCCGCGCCAGGGACTATACGCCGGATCAGCCGGCGACGATCGGTTTGCGATTAGGCGCGCCGCGCGCACCTCGGCCGTACGCGTCATAGGTCGCATTCTTGCTGCCTGCGCCGTTCACGTCGCGCAGCGCGTCCAGCGACTGCTGCGTGTAGCGCAGATGCACATCGATCAACGCCCCATTGCGCAGGTTGATCTCGTTGGCCGATGCCGACTTGGTCAACAGCGCCTGCCAGATCCCCGACAACTGCGGATGCAGCACGGCAGCCTGCTCGGTGCCGGCGTGGCCGATGGGCAGGCCGATTTCGGCCAACAGGCCGTCGCGCGTGCCGCTCAGGTCAACCAGCTGCTGTGCCACGCGCGACTTGCGTTCGGTAATGGCTTGCAGCGCGCCGACGTTGCCCGGGCCGACCAGAACCTCGGTCTCTTCTTCCAGAATGGCTGAAAACTCGGTAATCAGCGCGTCTTCCTGACGCATGCAGGCCTGGAGGGAGTCGACGGGGTTCATGGTCATGCTTCGAAGGAGGATAGGGCGGTGGACGGGATTACTTCAGCAGATCGCGCGCACTGGCGATCAGGCTGTCGGCAATGCGGCCGGTATCGATCTTCAACTGGCCCGAGGCAATGGCCGCACGGATGGCAGCCACGCGCTCGACGTTGATGTCGTTCGAACCGTCTTGCAGGGCCAGCATCTTGCGCGACGCCGAACTCAACGCCACTTGCGAGCTGCTGGAGCCCGAGGGGGTGCTTGCGCCATAGGCTTGCGCAACCGCGGAATCCGGGCGCTGGCTCACGGCGTCGGCCGAGAGGGGCCGGTTGGTGGTCGAATTGATTTTCAAGGTTTTCTCCGCAGGGCGTCCTGGGTCGGTTTGCGACGGATACGCCTACTATTGTCTCTGTAACGACAGGGCCGGAAGGAACTTTAGGGCAGCTTGCCCAATGGTGTCGCGCGATTTGTAACAGACCCTACAGTTGTATTTCCACCAGACCCGCGTTACGCACCACACCGCTGACCACCTGGCCGCTGGCGGTGCGCACCTGTACCGTGGCGCCCGGCGCTGCATTGTCCAGTGCCTGCCCCTCGCTACTGACCACGAATCCGTTGCCGCGCGCGTTGATCCGAACGTTGGCGCCCCGCATGACCGACTGCGCGTTGCGCAGCGACGAGCCACGCACCGGCTGGCCGGCGTTGATGCGGTAAGCGGCCGACATGCCCACGACCGTTTGCGGGTCGGTGATGGCACCCGGCGGCAGCGACACCAGGTCGCCGTCCCGGGGGGAGAGGTCGTCCGGCGTCAGCGCCTGGCCCGCCGCGATCATGCGCGAAGCGACGTAATAGTACCCGGGCACGCTGACAGTGGCCTGCACATACGTCGTCCAGGGCTTGGGCGCGTTGCATCGCACACCCACCGTCATGCGCGACCGCAGCTTCATGCCCGACGGCATAAACGGGGACATGGCGTCGCAGGGCGCCAGGCGGTCCACCCTGGGCGGGTCGATCGCCACCGAGGGCTGCCCGGGCAGGCCGGCCAATTGTTCAAGCAGATAGTCTTGCGCCGCGTTCACGATGGCCTCGGGCGGCTGGCTGGCGGCGTCTTGCGCCAGCGCGGCTTCGTTGCCTGCCAAAGCCAGGACAAGAAGGCCGCTTGCGCGCGCGAGGAGAAGTCGTGCGGAGATTTTCATGATGACTGAATTGTAAGAGTCCGAGCCGCTTGGCAATACGTGAATTGGATGAGAAATGGCGGGTTATTTGGCTGATTGTGTTTCACCGTCGGCCCCTATGATTCCGTCATCCAATGGGATAACGGTGCGTCCGAAGTCCCGTGCTCTATCCGTATTGCAACGCACGAAGGCGCCACGATGCTAGACAGGCTTAACGAAGATTTCCGGTTCTACCAGCAGGCTTTGGGACTGCGCGCGCAGCGCCAGGAAGTGTTGTCGTCCAACATCGCCAACGCCGACACGCCGAACTACAAGGCCCGCGATTTCGACTTCAAGACGGCGATGCAGAACGCGATGGAAGATTCCAAGCGCCTGGCCGATACGTCGTTGACGCTGACCTCCGCGCGCCACATTCCGGCCAAGGCCGTGTCGCAGGGCCCGACGGACCTGCTGTTCCGTTTGCCTTACCAGCCCAGCATGGACGGCAACACGGTGGACATGGACATCGAACGCGTGCAGTTCGCCGACAACACCTTGCACTACCAGAGCACGATGCAAATGATCTCCGGCCGCATCCGGACCATGCAGACCGCCATTCAGGATTGATCCATAAAGGGAGCAACAGGCAATGTCCTTGTTGAGCATTTTCGATATCGCCGGTTCGGCGCTCAGCGCGCAGTCGCAGCGCATGAACGTCACGGCCAGCAACCTGGCCAACGCCGACAGCGTGGTGGGCCCGGACGGCCAGCCGTATCGCGCGCGCCAGGTTGTATTCCAGGTCAACCCGGCCGCCGGCCAGGCCATGGGGCAGGAGATCGGCGGCGTGCGCGTTGCCGGCGTCATCCAGGACCCGTCGCCGCTCAAGCAGATCTATGACCCCAAGCATCCGCTGGCCGACGCCCAGGGCTACGTCAGCATGCCCAACGTCGATCCCGTGGCCGAAACGGTCAACATGATCGCGGCGTCGCGCTCGTACCAGGCGAACGTCGAAGTGCTGAACACCGCCAAGTCCTTGATGCAAAAGACGTTGACCATCGGTCAATCCTAATTTCCGCTCAGAGTGAATCCATGACCACCGTCGATCAAAACACCAGCACCACCGGCTTGGGCCTGGCCCAGGCGGGCGCCGGCAGCTCCATTACGTCGCAGGGCCTGCAAGACCAGTTCCTGAAGCTGCTGATGACGCAGCTGCAGAACCAGGATCCGCTGAACCCGATGCAAAACGCCGAGCTGACCTCGCAGATGGCGCAAATCGCAACGGTGGAAGGCATCACCAACCTGAAGAGCACCATCCTGGCCATCAGCGGCCAGATCGATGTGTCCCAGTCGATGAACGCCGTGTCGATGATCGGCAAGGGCGTGTTGATCCCGGGTTCCAAGGTCAAGGTCGGCGTGGACGGCGACAACGCCGCCGAGCGCGTCGTCACCCCCTACGGCCTGGATCTGCAAAGCGATGCGCAGAAGGTCCAGGTTCGTATCGCCGACGCGAACGGCGCCGTGGTGCGCACCATTGAAATGGGCGAACAGAAGACCGGCGTCTACACCCTGAACTGGGATGGCAAGAACGACGGCGGCGTGGCATTGGAGCCGGGCGCGTACACCGTGTCCGTGCTGGCAACCGACGGCGACGGCAAGAAGGTGAACGCGGAAGTCCTGAGCTACGGCCAGGTCAAGAGCGTGGCTTACTCGACGAACGGACTGCGTCTGGACCTGGGCCTGGAAGGCCAGACCAGCATGTTGGACGTGCGCAAGGTTATCGGCGCCTGAACCGGGCGGATTTGAATCGATGCCGGCGCACGGGCGACGGCTCCACATCATTAATTAGCGAGAGAAAACATGGGCTTCGGACAAGGACTAAGCGGCTTGAACGCCGCTGCGCAGAACCTGGACGTGATCGGCAACAACATTGCCAACTCCGGCACCGTCGGCTTCAAGTCGGCCACGGCCTCGTTTGCTGACGTGTACGCCAGCTCGCGCGTGGGCCTGGGCGTCAAGGTCGCCGCCATCAATCAACGCTTCACCGTCGGTACGGTGCAGGGCGGTGGTGGCGAATACGACATCGCCATCGACGGCGCCAAGGGCATGTTCCGCCTGACGGACACCAGCGGCGCGGTGATGTATTCGCGCAATGGCGAATTCCTGGTCGACAAGAACAACTTCATCGTCAACGCGCAGGGCTACCGCCTGACGGGCTACCCCGCCGGCGCCATTGGCGCGAACCCGGTCGAACTGCAACTGCCAACGGCCAACGTGGCGCCGCGCGCCACCACCACCGGCACGACCGTGGCCAACCTGGACGCCAACGCCAAGGTGGTTTACCCGGTTGATACCGTCACGGCCCCGGCCGTCGACGGCAGCGTGTCCCTGGGCGGCACGGCATATACGTTCACCCGCGATCCGCTGGGTGCACTGGTCTGGTCGGGCGCCACGCCGCCGGCCAACACCTACGGCACCGCGCCGAACACGGTCACCATCGATGCCACGGGCGCCATCACGGCCGGCGACATCAGCCAGATCCCCGGCTATGTCAACTACACCGCCGCCGTCACCGAAATCGGCCGTCCGTTCGACCCCGCGGTGTCCAACAGCTACACCAACGCGTCGCCCATGACGGTGTTCGATTCGCTGGGTAACTCGCACCAGGTAATGCAGTATTTCGTCAAGCGCCCGGCGGATGCCGCCGGCAACAGCGTGTACGACGTCTACTACACGATGGACGGCCAGGCCATGGCGCCCACGACCGAAGCGGGCGGCGTCTGGGGCACCCCCCAGCAGTTCACGTTCAACAAGGCCGGCGCGCTGACCAGCGCCCCGGTCGTGACCTTGAGCTTTGCCCAGCCCGGCGGCGCCACCACGCCCGCCGACCCCATCAGCATCGCCATGAACTACACCGGCACCACGCAGTACGGCAGCAACTACAAGCTGGTTGCCAAGCCCGACGGCTACACCTCCGGCGAATTCAGCGGCATCAACATCGGCGGCGACGGCAGCCTGGTGGCCAGCTACACCAACGGTGAAACGCAAGTGGTCGGCAACATCGTGCTGGCCGACTTCGCCAACCTGCAAGGCCTGCAACCGGTGGGCAACAACGCGTGGACGGAAACGTCCGCCTCGGGCCAGCCGATCCTGGGTCAGCCCGGCACCAACGGCATGTCCAAGGTGGTGGGTCAGGCGACGGAAGCGTCCAACGTCGACATGAGCAAGGAACTGGTCAACATGATCATTGCCCAGCGCACCTACCAGGCCAACTCGCAAACCATCAAGACTCAGGACGAAATCATGCAAGTCCTGATGAACCTGAAGTAAAGCTGGCTCGCGACGACACCGACGGAATAGGCAATGGACAGAATCATCTACACCGCCATGAATGGCGCGGCACGTATCACTGAGCAGCAGGCCGCGATTTCGAACAACATGGCCAACGTGAACACGACGGGCTTTCGCGAGCAGATCGCGCTGTACCGCTCGGTTCCCGTGACGGACGGAGTGAGCCTGCCCACGCGTGTTTCGACGGTGGCCTCGACCCCGGGCAACAGCTTTGAAATGGGCAACATGCAGACCACGGGCCGCGACCTGGACGTGGCACTGGCCAGTGAGAACGGCTGGATCGCCGTGCAGACGCCGCAAGGCGAAGCCTATACGCGCGGCGGCAGCCTGCAAGTGGGCATCAACGGCCTGTTGCAGACCTCGCTGGGCCAGCCGGTGCTGTCCGACCAGGGCGGCCCCATCGATGTGCCCGACCAGGCCTCGCTGACGATCACGTCCGACGGCACCATCACGGCCATCGGCGCCGGCGACGGCCCGAACAATATTCTGAACCTCGGTCGCCTGAAGCTGGCCAACCCGAACAACGCGCAACTGGTGCATGGCGACGACGGCGTGTTCCGCCTGGCGCCGGTCAATGGCCAGCCCGCGCCGCCCGCGCCGGCGGACCCCAGCCTGCGCCTGCTGTCCGGCGTGCTGGAAGGCAGCAACACCAATCCGATGAAAGCGATGGTGGGCATGATTGAAAACGCCCGCCGCTTCGAGCAGCAGATGCAGGTGATCCAGCAGTCGGACCGTAACGCCGAACGCGCCAACGGCATCTTGTCCGTCAGCTGACTCGGCCGCTGATTCAACCAAATTTCGCGCGCGGCGCTGCCGCGGCACCAGGAGTACTTCATCATGATGCGTTCGTTGTGGATTGCCAAAACGGGCCTGGAAGGTCAACAGACCTCCATGGACGTGATCTCGAACAACTTGGCCAACGTTTCCACCAACGGGTTCAAGCGCGGCCGCGCCGTGTTCCAGGACTTGATGTACCAAACGCTGCGCCAGCCCGGTGCACAAGTGGGCGACGCCACGCAACTGCCGTCCGGCCTGCAATTGGGCACGGGCGCCCGCGTGGCCGCCACCGAGCGCATCCACACCGCTGGCAACCTGAACAACACGGGCGGCGAAATGGACATCGCCATCAACGGCCGTGGCTTCCTGCAAGTCGAACTGCCCGACGGCACCCAGGGCTACACCCGTGACGGCGCCCTGCAACGCGACCAGAACGGCCAGCTGACCACCGTCAGCGGTTACGTCATCCAGCCGCCCATGAACGTGCCGGACAACGCCTTGTCCATCTCCATCGGCAAGGATGGCATCGTCTCGGTGACCCAGCCCGGCGCCGCCGGCGTGAACGTGCAGATCGGCCAGTTGCAGATCGCCACCTTCATCAACCCCACCGGCCTGCAAAGCATCGGCGAAAACCTGTATCTGGAAACGGATGCATCGGGCCCCGCAAACCTGCTGCAACCCGGCGTGGACGGCGCGGGTTCGATCATGCAGAACTACGTTGAAACGTCCAACGTGAACGTGGCTGAAGAACTGGTCAACATGATCACGACCCAGCGCGCCTACGAAATGAACAGCAAGGCCGTCAAGACCTCTGACGAGATGCTGGCCCGCCTGACCCAACTGTGATGCCCATGTCTGTCCTGCGTCTGGTATTCGCTGCGGCGCTGGCTATGCTGGCGGCCGGTTGCGCCATGATCCCGCCCGAGCCCATCGTGACCGGGCCGACCACGGCCGCGCCGCCGCCGCCGCCCATGCCGATGGCGCAGCCGACGGGCTCGATCTATCAGCCCACCACGTACGGCAACTATCCGTTGTTCGAGGATCGTCGTCCGCGCAACGTGGGCGACATCGTCACCATCGTGCTGAACGAACGCACCAATGCGTCCAAGAACGTGGCGACGAATACGAACCGCACCGGATCGGCCACGCTGGGTATCGCCGCCGCGCCGTCCTTCATGGACAGCTGGGCGGGCGCCAACCTGAACACCGACGCCAAGGGCGGCAACGTGGCGCAGGGCAAGGGCGACAGCACCGCCAACAATGCCTTTACCGGCACCATCACCACGACGGTCGTGGGCGTGATGTCGAACGGCAATTTGCAGGTAGCTGGCGAGAAGCAGATCGCGATCAACCGCGGCAGCGAATACGTACGCTTTGCCGGGGTGGTCGACCCGCGCTCCATCACCGGCACGAACACCGTGTCGTCCACGCAGGTGGCCGACGCCCGCATCGAATATCGCAGCAAGGGCGTCATGGACGAAGTTCAGACCATGGGCTGGCTGCAACGTTTCTTCCTGCTTGCTTCGCCGTTCTGACCATGACAAAACCCACCTCCATATCCGCCATGCTGTCCCTGTTCGCCCGTGTGTGCGTGGCGGTAGGGCTGGTGGCCGGCGCCGGCGCGGCGCACGCCGAGCGGCTCAAGGACCTGGCCTCGATCCAGGGCGTGCGGGGCAACCAGCTGATCGGCTACGGCCTGGTCGTGGGCCTGGACGGCAGCGGCGACCAGGTTCGCCAGACGCCTTTCACGCAGCAAAGCCTGACCAACATGCTGTCGCAGCTGGGCATCACCGTGCCCGCCGGCAGCAACATGCAATTGAAGAACGTGGCGGCCGTCATGGTCACCACCACCTTGCCCGCGTTCGCGCGGCCCGGCCAGACGCTGGACGTGGTGGTGTCGTCCATGGGTAACGCCAAGAGCCTGCGCGGCGGCACCTTGCTGATGACCCCGCTCAAGGGCGCGGACAGCCAGGTCTACGCCATCGCCCAGGGCAACATCCTGGTCGGCGGCGCGGGCGCATCGGCCGGCGGCTCCAGCGTGCAGATCAACCAATTGAACGGCGGCCGCATCAGCGCGGGCGCCATCGTCGAACGCGGCGTGCCCACCACGTTCTCGCGCGACGGCTACATCCACGTCGAATTGAACAACACCGACTTCGGCACCGCGCAGAACGTGGCGCAGGCCCTGAACCGCAAGTTCGGCCAAGGCACGGCCACCGCGCTGGACGGCCGCGTGGTGCAGGTGCGCACGCCCATGGAGCAGTCCTCGCAGGCGCGCTTCCTGTCGCAAGTGGAAGACTTGCAGGTGGCGCGCGCGCCCACGGTGGCCAAGGTCATCATCAACGCCCGCACCGGTTCCGTCGTGATGAACCGCACGGTCATGATTGAAGAGGCGGCCGTGGCCCACGGCAACCTGTCGGTCATCATCAACCGCCAGAACCAGGTGTCGCAACCGGACACCCCGTTCACGGAAGGGCAGACCGTGGTGGTGCCCAACACGCAGATCGAAGTGCGCCAGGACAACGGCTCGTTGCAGCGCGTAAGCACCAGCGCCAACCTGGCTGATGTGGTCAAGGGCCTGAATGCCCTGGGCGCCACGCCGCAGGACCTGCTGGCCATCTTGCAGGCCATGAAAAGCGCGGGCGCTTTGCGCGCCGAACTGGAAATCATCTGACGGCCATGGCGATTACTCAAGATGCGGCAAGCGGCGCGGGCCGCCAGGAATCGGTCTTTGACATGGGCCGCTTGTCGGACCTGAAGCGCGACGTCAAGAAAGACCCCGCCGGCACCGAGCAGCAAAAGCAGGTCGCCAAGCAGTTCGAAGCCCTGTTCCTGCAAATGATGGTCAAGCGCATGCGCGAGGCCACGCCCAAGGAAGGCCTGTTCGATTCGCAGCAGACGCAAATGATGCAGTCCATGGCCGACGAGCAATTGGCGCTGCACCTGGCTTCGCCCGGCATCGGCCTGACGCAATCCATCCTGTCGCAGATGCAGCAAGGCAAGCCGGCGGACATGTCCGACGAGGCGGTGCGCGCGATCGGGCAGGGCGGCGACCTGGACTTCCGCACGGGCGGTTCGCGCGAAGTGTCGGCGCTGCTGAACGTGATGCGAAACAACCGTCCCAGCGACCGCGCGCTGGCCGCCGCCGAAGGCGCGCCCGAGCACGTGGTGGACTTCGTGTCGAAGATGTCGCGCGCGGCCAACCTGGCGTCGCAGCAAAGCGGCGTGCCGGCTCGCCTGATCATGGGTCAGGCGGCGTTGGAATCGGGCTGGGGCAAGCGCGAAATCAAGCACCCGGACGGCAGCACCAGCTACAACCTGTTCGGTATCAAGGCAGGCGCAAGCTGGAACGGCAAGGTCGTCAACGTGCTGACCACCGAATACGAAGGCGGCGTTGCCAAAAAGGTGACGCAGCCGTTCCGTGCCTATTCCTCTTACGAGGAATCGTTCTCGGACTACGCCCGCCTGATTGGCAACAGCCCGCGCTACGAGGCCGTTACCCAGGCGCGCAACGAGATCGACGCGGCGCGCAAGATCCAGGACGCGGGCTACGCAACCGACCCGCGTTATGCACAAAAACTGATCGGCATCATGGGCCAATTGCGCGGCGCGGCCTCCAACGTGGAAATTTCTCGCCAGATGTTGGAAGGACTCTAAATTTGGACGATCTCCTGCCGTTATTGGAGTATCCAGAAATATCAGCTGCGGTTACATACGGGGCATTGTCAGCATGAACTTGTACAAAACAGCGCTGGGCGGGCTGAACGCCGCCCAGGCCGGCCTGGCAACCACCAGCCACAACATCAACAATGCCACCACGGTCGGCTACAACCGCCAGCGCGTCCTGACCTCGACCGCCGGCGCCCAAGCCACCGCCAACGGTTACATCGGCCGCGGCGTGCAAGTGGACACGGTTGAGCGCAGCTACGACAGCTTCCTGTACAAGCAGCTGGTCGGCGCGCAAGGCAGCGGTGCGCAATTGCAGACGCAGTTTGCACAGGTATCGCAGATCAACAATCTGTTCGCCGACCGCACCGTGGGCATCGCCCCGGGCCTGACCGATTTCTTCACCAGCATGAACACGGTTGCCAGCAAGCCTGCCGACCCGGCGGCCCGCGCCGACCTGCTGGGCAAGGCCAACAGCTTGACCACGCAGATCCGCTCGGCCTATTCCGAGATGCAGAACCAGCGTGAAGGGCTGAACACGCAGATCACCACGACGGTCGATCAGGTCAACAGCTACCTGAGCCGCATCGACGACCTGAACACGCAGATTTCTCTGGCGGCGGGCAAGGCCAATGGCAGCCCCCCCAACGACTTGCTCGACCAGCGCGACCAGGCGGTGTTGGAACTGAACCAGATCGTGGGCATCACCACCTACGAGCAGGGCAACAAGATCAATATTTCGTTGACCAAGGGCGGCCAGTCGCTGCTGTCGGGCACGACGCTGTATCCGCTGCAAGCGGTGGCCTCGTCCAAGGACGCCAGCCGCACGGTCGTGGCCTACACGCTGCCGGCCGGTTCGGGCAAGACCGTCGCCGTTGAAATGAACGACAGCGACGTCACGGGCGGCAGCCTGGGCGGCCTGTTGCAGTTTCGCGCGACGTCGCTGGACACGATGCAGAACCAGCTGGGCCAGATGGCCGTTGGCCTGGCACTGTCGTTCAACGAGCAACACAAGCAGGGCCTGGACCAGAACGGCAACCCGGGCACCGACTTTTTCAGTATCGGCTCGCCCACGGGCGTGCCCAACACCGCGAACAAGAGCAACGCGCAGCTGACCGGCCAGTTCACCACGTTGAACAACATCAACGCCAAGGACTACGAGATCTCGTTCGACGGCACCAACTACCAGGTGCTGCGCATGCCGGAAGGCGCGCGCGTGTACAACGGCCCCGCGACCGGCACGCCGCCGAACGCCACGCTGAACCTGGACGCCGAGATGGGCGTGACGCTGACGATCGACGCGCCGCCGCAAGCCGGCGACAAGTGGTCGCTGTCGCCCACCCGCGATGCCGCGCGTGACATCAACGTGCTGATCACCGACCCGGAAAAAGTGGCCGCGGCCGACGCCGATGGCGGCGACGCCAACGGCAAGAACGCCCTGAAGCTGGCGCAACTGCAAAGCGCCAAGGTGTTGGGCCACGGCACGATGAGCACGACGGACATGTTCGCCCTGGTGGTGAACACGGTGGGCGTGCAGACCGCTCAGGTGAAGACGGCCGCCACGGCGCAGGCCAACCTGATCAAGCAGACGACGGCTGCCCAGCAGGCGGTGTCGGGCGTGAACCTGAACGAAGAATACGTCAGCCTGTCGATCTATCAAGAGCAGTACCAAGCCAGCGCCCGCATCATCGATGTGGCCAGCACCGTGTTCGACACGCTGTTGGGCCTGCGCGGCTAAGGCGATCTTTACTGTGATGACTAAAAAGCAATTCGGAGTTGGACCATGCGCTTGAGCACCTCGATGATGTACGCGAACGGCCTGAGCGGCATTATGGCTCAGGAATCCGACATGAACCGCCTGGTTGAACAGGTCGGCAGCGGTCGCAAGTTTCTGACGCCCGCGGACGATCCCCTGTCGGCCTCGCTGTCCATCGGCGTGGCGCAGACCAAGAGCATGAACAGCACGTACGGCATGAACCGTGACACGGCCATGACGAACCTGGGGCAGGAAAGCAACGTCCTGGAGTCCATCACCACCGCGTTGCAGGACGTGCGCACCCGCGTCATCCAGGCCGGTAACGGCACGTTTGCCGACAGCGACCGCCAAGCCTTGTCGACCGCGCTGAAAAGCGCCCGCGACGCACTGCTGGGCCTGGCGAACAGCACGGACGGCAACGGCCAGTACGTGTTCTCGGGCTATCAGGGCGGCGTGGTGCCTTACTCGCAGGACACCACGGGCAAGATCGTCTACAGCGGCGCCACCGGCGAACGCACGGTGCAGGTAGACCAATCGCGCCAGTTGTCCACCAGCGATCTGGGCAGCGATGTGTTCGGCCGCGCCAACCCCGGTTCGCAGGCTTACGTCAGCACCGCAGCCAACGGCAACACCGGCACGGCGCAGTTCAGCACGGTGTCGGTCACGCCGGGTTCGGCCAACATCGGCAAGAATTTCCAGGTCCAGTTCGAAGCGGACCCCACCACGGGCAGCATGGGCTACCGCGTCACCACGACGGACCCGAATGCCAACCCGCCCGTGCCGCCCGTCGTCACGCCCGCGCCGCCCGCCACCGCCACGCCCTATACCGATGGCGCGGCCATCGACTTCGGTGGCGTGTCGGTTGTGATCAAGGGCACGCCGGCCAACGGCGATGTCATCAATGTCGAGTCCGTGCAGTCGGCGGACCTGGATATGTTCAACACGCTGGACAGCCTGATCAAGGTTCTGGATTCGCCGATCGCCGGTGATGAAGTTGCCCTGGCCAAGCTGAACAACGAACTGGCCACGGCCAACAAGAAGTTGTCGAACAACTACGACAACGTCCTGACCGTGGCGGCTTCGGTCGGCGCCCGCATGAACGAGCTGGAAGCGCTGGACGCAACCGGCACGAAGAAGGGCCTGACGTATTCCAAGACGTTGTCGGACCTGGAAGATCTGGATTACTACGCCGGCACCAGCCAGCTTGCCTTGCGCCAGGTGGCGCTGCAAGCCGCGTCCGGCGCGTTCCTGACCATCCAGGGATCCAGCCTTTTCAGCCGCAAATAAGCGGCAGGTTTTCCAGGCCGGGCCAGGATAGGGCTTGAGCCTAGTGCGCCACTCTCGGACGCTTCCGGTCAAGGGCCGGGGCGTCCGTGGTTGCGTTCAGGGTAGGTTGTGTCGTTTCACGTTGCTTAACGCTCGGGTATTTCATGCTTGTCAATTTGAAAGTCCGCACCTGTATCGTCCTGGTGCTGTTGCTCTTCACGGCCGCCATGTTCGCGTCGAACGGCGTGGCGTGGATGGGGCTCAATTCCAGCAACGCCAAGCTGGAACAGGTCAATGACGCCTATTCCAATCAGGCGACCCAGCTCAATCGCGCGTACGCCGCATTCCTGCGTGGCCGCTTGCTGCTGGCCAATTCGCTGATGGACATGCAGCAGGGCAAGACCGAGCAGGCCACCTCGCAGGCCAAGCGCGCCGACGCGCTGATGCAGGAAGGCAACCAACAGCTGGACGCCTTCCGCAAAAACCCCCGCATGCCGGGCTCGGACGCCGTGGTTCAAAAGCTGGAAGCCGGCTACAAGCAGTTCGAAGACGTCTACAAGCGTCAGGCCGCCGCGCTGGCGAACCTGGCCATTCAAGATTATCTGGACCTGAACGATGCCGGAGGTGCCGCCAACACGGCGTTCCGCGAAGGCGTGTATGGCGTCTTGCAGTTTGTCGATGCGCGCACCGACGAATTGGTGGTGCAGGCCGAGGTCGACCACCGCATCTCGCGCACGGTCACCATTGCACTGCTGGCCATTTCGCTGCTGTTGGCGCTGGGCTGCTGGCTGTTCATTAACCGCACCGTGCTGCGTCCGCTGCATCAGGCGGGCGAGCACTTCGACAAGATTTCCGGTGGCGACTTCACGGGCCGTATCGACGTGCGCAGCACCAATGAAATCGGCCAGCTGTTTGCCGCCATCAAGCGCATGCAGGAAAGCCTGACGCGCACGGTGGCCACGGTGCGCCGTGGCGTGGACGAGATCAACGTGGGCGCGCGGGAAATTTCCGCCGGCAACACCGACCTGTCCAGCCGTACGGAACAACAGGCCGCCTCGCTGGAAGAAACCGCTGCGTCGATGGAGCAACTGGCGTCCACCGTCAAGCAGAACGCCGACAACGCTCGCCAGGCCAATCAGCTGGCTGCCAGCGCGTCGGACGTGGCCGAGCGCGGTGGTTCGGCGGTGTCGGAAGTGGTCAGCACGATGCAGGGCATTTCCGCCAGCTCGCGCAAGATCTCGGAAATCGTTTCCGTCATTGATGGCATCGCGTTCCAGACCAACATCCTGGCGCTGAACGCCGCCGTGGAAGCGGCGCGCGCGGGTGAGCAGGGCAAGGGCTTTGCGGTGGTGGCGGGCGAAGTGCGCTCGCTGGCGCAGCGCAGCGCGCAGGCCGCCAAGGAAATCAAGGGCTTGATCGAAGACTCCGTCAACAAGGTTGGCGCGGGTTCGCAGCAGGTCGAACGCGCAGGCGCGACGATGCAGGAAATCGTGGCCTCCGTGAAGCGCGTGACGGACATCATGGGCGAGATCTCGGCCGCGTCGGAAGAACAATCCAGCGGCATCGACCAGGTCAACCGCGCCGTCTCGCAGATGGACGAAGTGACGCAGCAGAACGCGGCGCTGGTGGAAGAAGCGGCCGCTGCGGCGGGCTCGCTGCAAGAGCAGGCCCAACGCCTGGCGGAAGCCGTGGCGGTGTTCAAGATCAATGCGGGCGAAGTCATCGAAGTGCCGGCGCGTCAACTTGCCGCGCAGCAAAGCGCGCCGCGCGTGTCGTCGCCGCAATCGCCGCCGCAAGCTTCCACCCACGCCCGCGCATCGACCCCGTCATCGACTGCCCCTCGCGCCTCTGCCGCGCGCCTGGCCAAGCCGATGCCGGCCGCTGCCGAACCGGCAACGCAAGAGTCGGACGACGAATACGAAGCGCCGACGCAGCCCGCACCCGCCCCGGCGGCCGCGCCTGCGCCTGCGCCGCGCAAGACCCAGGTGGCGCGCCCCAAGCCGGCGGCTACCGCCGCCACGGTGGTGCGCCCGTTGCGCCGCCCGGCGACGCGCGCTGATGGCGCCGGCGCGGGCGGAGCGGCAACGTCGCCCTCCGCGCCCGCCGCCAGCCGCCGTCCGCCGCCCGCGGATGATGATTGGGAGTCCTTCTGACGCAACCCACGTCAGTGCATTGAACAGGCAGTCGATTACGAACAGTACCCCCCCTTTACGGACCGGCGGCCACAGCGTGCCGCCGGGACGACTACCGGAACTCTTGGAACATGTTTAGCAATCTGAAGGTGCGCACGGGCTTGATGCTCGCTCAGTTGGCAGTTGCCCTGGCCGCACTGGTTGCAATTGGTTTGGGCTGGAACAGCATGCAGGCCAGTGCTGTCACGATCAACGCGCTGGATTCGCTGAGCGTGCAGCAAAGCAATTTGATCAAGGACGCGTACACGCAGATGTTGCGCGCCACGATCCGTGCGGATATCGCCGCTGCGCAACGTGCGGCGGGCGACGCGAACGGCGCCGCCGACAACTCGCGCACCGTGCAGCAACTGATCGGCGATGCGAACAAGAAGATGGAAGCGTTCAAGGCCGTGCCCAAGCTCACGACCATGGGCAAGACGGCGGAAGGCGAGCTGATTGCGACGTTCAACGCCTTCTCGGGGGCCTTGCAGGCCATGATGGGCGCGCTGGACAAGGGCGACGCCGCGACGTACCTGACGCTGAAGAACACCAAGGCGGGCGCCGCCAGCGGTGCGTTCTTCAAGCAGCTGAGCGATTTCGCCGGCAACATCAATACCTTCAGCGAACAAGAAGTGCAGGCCGCGCGCTCGCAGGCGTCCACGATGACGTTTGTGTACCTGGGCCTGGCCGCGTTGATCCTGGCTGTGTCGCTGGGCGCCTTCCTGTTCATGAACCGCGTCATCCTGCGCCCCTTGCGCGCCGTCAGCGAGAGCTTTGACAAGATCGCGGGCGGCGACCTGACCGTGCGCGTGGAAGCCACCTCGTCCAATGAAATTGGCCATTTGATGGCGGCGGTCAAGCGCATGCAGGAAAGCCTGACGCGCACCGTGTCGGCCGTGCGCCGTGGCGTGGACGAAATCAACGTGGGCTCGCGTGAAATCTCCGCCGGCAACACGGACCTGTCCAGCCGCACCGAGCAGCAAGCCGCTTCCTTGCAGGAAACCGCCGCGTCGATGGAACAGCTGGCGTCCACGGTGAAGCAAAACGCCGACAACGCGCGCCAGGCCAACCAGTTGGCCGCCAGCGCGTCGGACGTGGCGGAGCGAGGCGGTTCGGCGGTGTCGGAAGTGGTCAACACCATGCACGACATTTCGGCCAGCTCGCGCAAGATCTCGGAAATCGTTTCCGTTATTGATGGCATCGCCTTCCAGACCAACATCCTGGCGCTGAACGCCGCCGTGGAAGCGGCGCGCGCGGGCGAGCAGGGCAAGGGCTTTGCCGTGGTGGCGGGCGAAGTGCGCTCGCTGGCGCAGCGCAGCGCGCAGGCCGCCAAGGAAATCAAGGGCTTGATCGAAGACTCCGTCAACAAGGTTGGCGCGGGTTCGCAGCAGGTCGAACGCGCAGGCGCGACCATGCAGGAAATCGTCGCGTCGGTGAAACGCGTGACGGACATCATGGGTGAGATCTCGGCGGCCTCGGACGAGCAGTCCAGCGGCATCGACCAGGTCAACCGCGCCGTGTCGCAGATGGACGAAGTGACGCAGCAGAACGCGGCGCTGGTGGAAGAAGCCGCCGCGGCGGCCGGTTCGCTGCAAGAGCAGGCCGAGCGCCTGGTCCAGGCCGTGGCCGTGTTCAAGATCAATGCGGGTGAAGTCATCGAAGTGCCGGCTCGCCAGCTGGCGCAGCAGCAACCGCAGCGTCGCGCGCCGCGCGTGGCCGCGCCGGCTGCCGCGCCCGAGGCGCCCGCCGAAGCGCCGGCACCCGCGCGCGCCGCGCCGGCCGTGCGCCTGACGCATGCCACGCGAGCCAAGCCGGCCGCCGCCGCTGAAGGCGCCACCGCGACACGTCCGGTGCGTCGTCCGGCACCGCGCGCCGCCGCCCCGGCAGGTGAGGCCAAACCGGCCCCCGCGCCGAGCCGCCGCACCGCGCCGTCCGACGACGACTGGGAATCTTTTTGATGCCGGCGCAGCCGGCGAACAGGTAAGGTATGCGAGGCTATAGACATCTTCTGGCGGCCGCCGCCATCGCGTTGTTGCTGGGCGGCTGCGCGGCCACGGGTCATAACTTTGATCCGGGCAAGCTGGGCACCCTGACCCCGGGCCAGACGACGCTGGAAGAAGCCTCGCGCGCGCTCACCGCGCCGCCTGACAAGCTATACAGACAGACCGACGGCACGCAGCTTGCCCTCTGGTCCTTCAAGATCACGTTTGTCGCCGATGGGCTGTACAGCCGCAAGGAAGCGCTGTTGCAGTTCGGCCCGGATGGTCGCTTGATGCGGCTGGTCGACAGCACCAATATTCTGCTGGAACCTTGGGAACGCCAGAAGTTGCTGGGCCCCGCGCCCATGCCCGACGTGCGTCAGGACTGGGCGCAGCCCGTGGCCGAACCCGAGGTCCAAACCATCTACATACCTGGTCCGGGCGAACCGGCCGTGTTGGCGCCGAAAGGCAAGTAGCGCTGGAAATCCGGTAGAGAGCATTGCGGCTCACGCCGCAATGTACGTCGCCTTGAATGTACCCGCCGTGTAACAGGGCGTGTCCACAAGGTGGTTTTTCATTTGGTCAGAGCAGTTCCTGAGGGATGGGGAAATAATATGGAAGCGAGTCTCGAATCCGGCGCAAAGGCCGGCAAAGGCGGCAAGAAAAAGGCCGCGCGCGCACCCAAGGTGAAACGCAAGCTACGGCTGCGCGACGCCCGCGTCGGCACGATGCTGCTGTGGGTCATGGCGTTCTTCGCGATCTTGATCGCGGCCGTCGGCGGTCTGGCGGCATTCTTCTTGCAGCACAATTACGAGTCCATCCGCGAAGTCAACGCGCTGACCGAACGTGCCAAGCAGGTCGAGGTCATTAACAGCGACATGCTGCGCGCCCGCGTCAGCCTGATGGTGGCCGCGCGCCACTTGCAGGAATCGGGCTGGGGCAGCGGCGAGAACTCGGCACGCGATGCAGCCGCCGCGCTCAAGGGCGCCACGGACCTGCTGACGGGCGTGCGCAGCCGCTTCTCGGACTTCCAGAAAAACATGCTTCAGGACGACACCGGCCGCCAGCTGTCGATGAACCTGGTGCGCCGCTATCGCTCGTACATTGACGACGGCGTCGACACGATGGTCGAAGCCCTGCGCAGCGAAGACTATTCAACGTTCTACATGGTGAACAACGAATACGGCACGCCGCGCAGCGCCGCCTTCATCGAGGCGATCAGCGACTTCAGCAAGTACATCGGCGACCAGCAGCAAGCCACGATCGACCAGGCCGAAGCCAACTTCAACCGCGCCATGGTTGCCGTGGGCGTCGCCGTGGGCCTGGCCCTGCTGTTGATGGTGTTCTGCCGCATCCTGTTCGGCCGCCTGGTGGTGCGCCCCTTGGTGGAAGCCGGCCAGCACTTCGACAAGATCGCCGCCGGCGACCTGACCAGCCGCGTGGAAGTCAAATCGCATAATGAAATCGGCCAGCTGATGGCTGCCGTCAAGCGCATGCAGGAAAGCCTGTCGCGTACGGTGGCGACGGTGCGCCGTGGCGTGGACGAGATCACCGTAGGTTCGCGCGAGATCGCGGCCGGCAACACCGACTTGTCCAGCCGCACGGAAGAGCAGGCGGCATCGCTGGAAGAAACCGCCGCGTCGATGGAAGAACTGGCATCTACCGTGAAGCAGAACGCCGACAACGCGCGCCAGGCCAATCAATTGGCCGCCAGCGCGTCGGACGTGGCCGAGCGCGGTGGTTCGGCGGTGTCGGAAGTGGTCAGCACGATGCAGGGCATTTCCGCCAGCTCGCGCAAGATCTCGGAAATCGTGTCCGTCATCGATGGCATTGCATTCCAGACCAACATCCTGGCGCTGAACGCCGCCGTGGAAGCGGCGCGTGCCGGCGAGCAAGGCAAGGGCTTTGCGGTGGTGGCGGGCGAAGTGCGCTCGTTGGCCCAGCGCAGCGCGCAGGCCGCCAAAGAAATCAAGGGCTTGATCGAAGACTCGGTGCACAAGGTTGGCGCGGGTTCGCAGCAGGTGGAACGCGCCGGTGCAACGATGCAGGAAATCGTGGCCTCGGTGAAGCGCGTGACGGACATCATGGGCGAGATCTCGGCCGCATCGGAAGAGCAGTCCAGCGGCATCGACCAGGTTAACCGCGCCGTCTCGCAGATGGATGAAGTGACGCAGCAGAACGCGGCGCTGGTGGAAGAAGCGGCGGCTGCCGCCGGTTCGCTGCAAGATCAGGCGCATCGCCTGGCCGAAGCCGTGGCCGTGTTCAAGATCAACGCGGGCGAAGTCATTGAAGTGCCCGCGCATCAACTCAGCGGCTACGCGTCGCCGACGTTGACGCAGGGCTGATCGCCACCGACTTCCCGCCGGGGCACGCCTCGGCGGGAACTTCATGCTGGACGGCGTCACGATGCAATGTCGTGACGTTGCAATGCTGTGACGTCGCCATGCTGTGACGTCGCAATGCTCTGACGTGCCCGCGCCCAAGCGGCGAATTAATACGCACGTTAAGTTTTCGAAAATAAGTCCGTTAATAACAATAACGCCTGGGGAAGGGCGGTGAACAGTGTTTGACGATAGGGCGGCGCTCGCGGCGCGTCCATCGGACAAACCGGGCGGGGACAGGTTTATCCGGGGCGTTACGGCCGGTTTGCTCGCTGCTAATCATTCGCTGCTCTATAGATGTCACTGGAGACTAGCTGTGCGCGTAAACCTACCCATCAACGATGTGGAAACCAAGCTGCGCGAGGATCAGTACCTGATCTCGCGCACCGACACCAAGGGCCGCATCGTTTACGCGAACCCGGCTTTTGTCGAAGTCAGCGGATTTACCCGCGAAGAACTGATCGGCAAGCCGCACAACATCGTGCGCCATCCCGACATGCCGCCCGAAGCCTACGCAGATCTGTGGGAAACGCTGGAAGCCGGCGAGTCGTGGTTGGGCCTTGTCAAGAATCGTCGCAAGGACGGTGGCTACTACTGGGTGCTGGCCAACGCCACGCCCATCGTCGAGAACGACGAAGTGGTGGCGTATTCGTCCGTGCGCGTGCGCCCGTCCGACGAACAGATCGAGATGGCAGAAGATCTCTACGCCCGCATCCGCGAGGGCACGGCACGCGGCGTCCGCATCAAGCGCGGACGGCCGGTGCGCGCTGGTTGGCGGCGTGGCCTGGACGTGATCGCGTTTCCGTTCCGGCGCAGCGTGCGCAGCCGTATGTTCCGTCATGCCCTGGTGTCCGCGGGCATCGTGGCGGGCGCGGGCGCCTATGGCCTGCACGCCAATTGGGACAGCTTGGGCGTGTGGGGCGCCGGCCTGGGTTGCGGGGTGATCGCGTTGGGCGTGATGGCCATTTTCGGCATGGGCTGGAGCTTGTCGCGGTCGCTGCTGGACCCGATGCAGGATGCCGCCAACATGGCGCGCCAGGTGGCCGCCGGCAATCTCACCACGCAGATCATCGCGGACTCGGATGACGAAGTCGGCAGCTTGAAGTTCTCGCTGGAAGTCATGCGCAAGAGCCTGATCGGCATCGCGCAGGACGTCTATCGCGGCATTGAGGGCACGACGCATGCGGCCGTGCACATCGCGCGCGGCAACCAGGAACTGGCCGGCCGCACGGAAGGGCAGGCGTCTTCCTTGCAGCAGACGGCCGCCAGCATGGAGCAGCTGACGTCCACCGTGCGCCAGAACGCGGACAACGCACGTCAAGCCAACCAATTGGCGGCCAGCAGCATGGACGTGGCGCGGCGCGGTGGCGTGGCGGTGGGCCAGGTGGTGGACACCATGCACGGCATTTCGGCCAGCTCGCGCAAGATCGCCGACATCGTCAGCATCATCGAAGGCATTGCGTTCCAGACCAACATCCTGGCGTTGAACGCTGCCGTGGAAGCGGCCCGCGCCGGCGAAACCGGCAAGGGTTTCGCGGTGGTGGCGGGCGAAGTGCGCAGCCTGGCGCAAAAGAGCGCGCAGGCGGCCAAGGAGATCAAGGGGTTGATCGAGGATTCCGTGGACCGCGTGTCGGAAGGTTCGGCGCAGGCCGAGCAGGCGGGCGCGACGATGGAAGAAATCGTGGCCGCCGTCAATCGGGTCACCGACATCATCGGCGAGATCTCGCAAGCGTCCCAAGAGCAGTCCAGCGGCATCGAGCAGGTCGATACCGCCGTGTCGCAGATGGACGTAATGACCGTGCAGAACACGGCGCTGGTGCAGGAACTGGGCGGTGCGGTGATGCAGCTGGGCACGCAGTCCGGCGCGCTGCGCGAGACGATTCGCGTCTTCCGCCTGACAGGGCAGCCGTAGCCTTTTTCGTAAGCCTCCTATAGACGCGCGGCGCCTACGCTGCGCACACTGGCCCCTCTCATTGGATTCGTCCTGGAGGGGCCAGTGTCTTTGCAGGCGCACATTTATCGTTTTACGTTCACGCCCGCCAGTGGCGCGGCATTCGACGTCATTGAATTCACGCTGGACGAGGCGCTGTCCGAGACGTATCGGCTATGCGTGGAGTTGTCCAGCTTTGATCCCGCGGTGGATTTCGGCGCCTTGCTGGATCAGCCCGCGCTGTTCACGATATGGCGCGGGGCGGTGGCTATGCGGCACGTGCACGGCGTCGTCACCGAATTTGTTCAAGGCGACACGGGCTTTCGGCGCACGCGGTACCGGCTGGTGCTGGAACCGTCATTGGCGCGCGCCGCGCTGTGTTCCGATTGGCGCATCTACCAGCATCTGTCCGCGCCCGAGATCCTGGCCGACGTCATCAAACGGCAGGGGATTTCCGACTACGAACAGGTGACGACGCAGGAACACCTGCCGCGCGAATATTGCGTGCAGGCAGGCGACACGGACTTGGCGTTTATCGACAGGCTGGCGGCCGAGGAAGGCTATTTCTATCGCTATGCGCATTCGGAGCATGGGCACCGCCTGATTCATGGCGACCGGATTTATATCCACGGCGAGATCGCGGGCGGGCCGGTGGTTTACAACCCGATGCCGGGAGGCGATCAGGCAGAACCGGCGTTGCATCGGTTTTCTTATGCCGAGCGCGTGCGCACCGCCGTGCAGACTCAGCGCGACTACACCTACACGCATCCGCGCTACAGCCAGGAACATTCGCCGGTTGCATCGGATCTTTCTCATCAGGATGCCCGCTACGAACGTTACGACTACCCCGGCCGCTACAAGCGCGACGAGGCGGGCCAGCCGTTTACCCTGGCCCGTTTGCTGGGACACCGCCGCGATGCGCGCGTTGCACTGGTCGAAGGGGATGACGCGCGCTTGATTCCTGGCGTGGCGTTCGATCTTGTCGGTCATCCTCGCGAAGACTGGAACCACGGTTGGCGACCCGTGCGGATGCAACATCGGGGCGTGCAGCCGTCGAGCCAGGAAGAAGAAGGATCGGGATCGCAGGGGGGGACACAATACCGCTACACCGCTGAACTGGTGCCCGACAAGGTCGATTGGAAGCCCGAGCCCTTACCCAATCCCCGCATCGACGGCCACCAGATGGCCACGGTGGTTGGCCCGCCCAATGAAGAAATCTATTGCGACGACTGGGGCCGCGTCAAAGTCCAATTCCCGTGGGATCGCGTAGGCGAGCACAACGAACATAGCTCGTGCTGGATTCGCGTATCGCAAAACTGGGCCGGTGCGCAGTGGGGTCACATGGCGATACCTCGCATCGGGCAAGAGGTCATCGTGCAATTCGCGAACGGCGACCCGGACCAGCCGCTGATAATCGGCAGAACTTTCCGAGCGACCAATCTGCCGCCCTATGAATTGCCACGGCACAACGTCCTGAACACCATCAAGAGCAAGGAATTCAGGGGCAATCGCGCCAACGAATTGCGCTTGGATGACACGTCCGCGCAGATCAGCGCGGCGTTGATGAGCGAACACGGCGACACGCAGCTGCATCTGGGGTATCTGACCCATCCGCGTCCAAGCGGTGGGCAAGCTCGCGGTGAAGGGTTCGAACTGCGCACGGATGAACATGGAGCGCTGCGGGCGGCGAAGGGATTGTTGCTGACGGCCGAGGCGCAACTGCACGCCAAGGGCGGGCAGCTGGACCGGTCCGATATCGTCGCGGCTTTGCAAGCGGCGCTGGAACTTGCCCGCAACCTGGGGGATTACGCCGAGAAGCACGAAGGCGTCGCCCACGACGCCCAGCCGCAGCAATCCCTGTCGGATGCGGTGCGCGACCTGGGCCACGGCGCCAATAACCAGTCGGACGGTAACGGCCTAGGCGACGTTGGCGCCATCGGCCTAAGCGCCCCAGCCGGCATCGCCGCCGCCACGCCGGCAGGCATCGTGATGTCGGCCGGGGGCAATGTGGACAGCGTCGCGCAACAGCATCAGCAGGTCAGCGCGGGCGACAAGATCGTGCTGAACGCGGGCGGCGATGTAGGCCTGTTCTCGCAAAGCGGCGCGCTGCGCCAGATCGCACATCAAGGCGAAATGCTGCTACAGGCGCAGCACAACGCCATTCGCATCCAGGCCGATCAAAGCGCGGAAATCACGTCCAGCCAACAACACGTGCTGGTCGCCGCCGACAAACACATCACGCTGTTGTGCGGCGGGGCGACGATCAAGATTGCCGACGGCAACATCGAACTGGGCATGCCGGGCACGTTTACGGTGAAGGCAGCGCAGCACGTTTTTTCGGGGCCAAGCAGCGCGTCAATGGAATTCAACACCTGGGACGCAACCCCGTTCGACGACGCCTACGTCGTACGAGACGCCGCCAGCCTAGAGCCGCTGGCGCACACCAAGGTGGAATTGCGCCGGGGTGACGGCGCCATCTTTCAGGTGGTCACCGACGCTCAGGGCCGCCTGCCCATGCAGCAGGATCTGTTGATGGACCTGGTCAGCATGCGCACCGTGTCGGCTGATTCCGACGCACAAGACAATCGCAAGGAAAACGCATGAAGCCGATGCTGCCCGATGACGAGGTGCTGATTCCGTGTACACGCGACGACCTGGGCCGGCGAGTGTATTCAACACGCCTGACGCCGACAGAAGACAAGCGCGACAAGGTGCTGCTTTGCTCCGTGCCGGCGCCGATACCGGTGGTGTTTCTGCCCGGGATCATGGGTACGAATTTGCGCAATAAAGCGACCAAGGCGTCGGTATGGCAACCGCCAAATACCAGCTTTTCAATCGCCGATATCTTTGGGCTGATTGCCGCGATCTTTACCTGGTGGAGCCGGGGTCCAAAGGTGCGTCAGAAGCTGCTGGATCCGGCGGCCGTCGAGGTGGACGGCAGCGGCCCGATCAGTCTGGGCGATTCTGGGCTAAACGCCGACGCGGCACGACGACGGGGGTGGGGCAGCGCTCACAAGATGTACTACCACCCGTTCCTGGCCCGCCTGGAACAACGGCTGGACAACATCTATCGCGCTCGAAAAATTCAGGAATGGTGGAACGAAGAAAGCCTGCGCGACCCCGCGGAATACGGCGAGGAACGGGGCCAGGTCACCGCGCTGACAGAAGATGAACTGATCCGCGCCGGCAAATACCAGTTCGACGTCTGGTGCGGCGGCTACAACTGGCTGCAATCCAATGCGGATTCCGCAGCAGACATCCGCGACTACATCGAAAACACGGTGCTCGCCCACTACCGCGAAGAAGGCGGGATCAGCGCCGAACAGGCCGACAGCATGAAGGTGATCCTGGTCACGCACTCGATGGGCGGCATCGTCAGCCGCGCGCTGACTCAGTTGCAGGGGTACGACCGCGTGCTAGGCGTAGTCCACGGCGTGCAGCCCGCCAGCGGCGCACCAGCGGCCTATCACCACATGCGCTGCGGTTACGAAGGCGCGGTTCAGATCATCCTGGGATCCAACGCCGGCGAGGTCACCGCAGTCGTGGGGCGTTCACCGGGCGGCCTGGAATTGCTACCCACGACGCAGCACCGAGGCGGCATGCCATGGCTGTTCCTGCGCGATGCCAAGGGGCAGGTGTTGAAAGACGCAGCCGGTGTTCCCCGCGCCTATCCGCAACGCGGGAATCCGTACGAAGAAATTTATAAAACCGAAGCGTGGTATGGCTTGGTGCCGGAGCAGAACACGAAGTATTTGAATATGTTGGAGAAATCGGAGGGATCGGTGACCACCGCAGACGCTAGAGAAGATTTTCAGCAACTGGTGATCGATGCGATGGGGTTTCAAAGCGCTTTAGCTGCCAGGGGATATCACGCGCACACCTATGCCCACTACGGCGCCGATGATGGCTTGCATAGCTGGCGCGAAGTTATTTGGCAAGGCGATCCCACTGCACTGGAGATGTTTGGTGCCAAACCCTGCGATGACGGTAACGGCAGTTACCAAGGTTTATTCGCACGCAGTCTTCCCAGATTGGTGCCGACCACGTCGGCGTGGACCGAGCAGGGTCAGGACACGCATGGAAGCGGCGGCGATGGCACCGTTTCAACCGACTCCGGTCGAATTCCCGGGAGGAGTGGCATCACGGCCAGTTTCCGGCATGGCAGTAAAGGCTATGGCGAATACAACAAAGAAAAAGGCTACGAGCATGCGGATAGCTATGTCGACGAACGCGCGCAATGGGCAGCGATATTTAGCGTGATCAAGATCGCGCAACTTGCAGATTGGCATCCTTCCGATAGGAGAAAGACGTGAATGCCGTGTTTCGAGCGTTGATTGCCGCTGGCGTGGCGGCTTCCCTTGCCCTTTCCGGGTGTACTTCCTTTTCAACCCGATCTCGGAGTTCCAACGTGAATAAAGATGAATGGATCACGCATTGCTTTGGCCGTTTCGCCATCGACCTGCCGCCGAATGCCGTGGTCAGACCGAGCTATCGTTTGTGGGGCATAAGCCTGGAAAAGCTGCAAGATCCGGCCTCTGCGATCGCGGGGATTCTCGATGCCCGAGAGCGTGAACTGAAGGCACAGCCTCATAGCATGAACGGTGGCAGTATGTTTGTGCGACGCATCGAGCTTGGCCCAGGGGCGCGGGGCATTTACTCCTGGTCCAGCGAATTTAGCTCGGTGATCTATCGCCTAGAGGCTTATGCCATTGCGGAACCCTCTGGTCAGGTATATCGCTGGCGACCAAAAATATCCCATGACCGCGAAGAGCGCGCGATGCAACGCGCAAAGACCTGGACCAGCAACCTGCGTTCACGCGAACCGCTGGAAATCCCGACCGACCCCGGCTTCTGCATCGACGGCGCCTTCATCGCCGGCAGCGCATTCCAAGTCGAAGACTTCGAGGTGGGCGTGACCTTTCCCAACCATCCCGGCGCGCAATTTCTATTCCGCTCCAGCACCGGCGCCGAAGAAAATCGCTTGCTGGAAAGGATGGGCGGCTTCCTGATGGGCGTCGCCAAGCTAGTCGCGGGCATGACCACCTTGCGCAAAGGCGAGCGCAACATTGGCCCGATCCAGGCCGAGGAATACGCCACGGCGGGCAGCCAGGAAGGGCAGCGGCTTTACTCCTTTACCTGGGAATCGCAAGGCAAGGATGACTCGATCACCGAGCCCAATCTAGCCGCGCAATTGGGTGTCCTGGAGCGCAACCGCGACAACCAAGGCAACCCGCCGCCGCCCGCGTTTGCATCGGACGCGGAGGCCGTGGCGTTATGGGACGCGATCGTCGAATCCATTCGCCTGCGTCCCGGCGCGGCGGGCGCGTCGTCAAGCCAGGGCAATGCGAGCACGGGGTGACGGCGGCGTCCGGTACGCCTTGTCCCTGGCCTGGCATCTGGAAGTGCGACGGCGCGGCGCAGGAACCTGAGCAGACCTTCATGCATGGCCAGATTTTGCCGCTGGTCGACGGGCGTGTAGTGCCGTGGCGGCTGGTCAAAGCGTTCTGATAGGCAGCGATATGAATCTTGTGTTTCGAGCATTGATTGCTGCTGGCGTGGCGGCTTCCCTGGCGCTGTCCGGTTGCACCGCTTTCCCGAGTCCATCTCGGAGCTCCACCGTGAACAAAGAAGGATGGATCACTCACTGCTTTGGTCGCTTCGCCATCGACCTGCCACCAAATGCCGTGGTCAGACCGAGCTATCGTCTATGGGGCGTAAGCCTGGAAAAACTGCAAGATCCGGCCTCTGCGATCGCGGGAATTCTCGATGCCCGAGAGCGTGAACTGAAGGCGCAGCCCCATAGCAAGACCGGTGGCAGTATGTTTGTGCGACGCATCGAGTTTGGCCCAGGGGCTAGGGGCATTTACTCCTGGTCCAGCAGAGTTAACTCGGAGGTCTATCGCCTAGAGGCTTATGCGATTGCTGAGCCTTCCCATCAGGTGTATCGCTCGCGACCAGAAATATCCTATGACCGCGAAGAGCGCGCGATGCAACGCGCAAAGACCTGGACCAGCAACCTGCGTTCACGCCAACCGCTGGAAATCCCGACCGACCCTGGCTTCTGCATCGACGGCGCCTTCATCGCCGGCAGCGCATTCCAAGTCGAAGACTTCGAGGTGGGCGTGACCTTTCCCAACCATCCCGGGGCGCAATTTCTATTCCGCTCCAGCACCGGCGCCGAAGAAAACCGCTTGCTGGAAAGAATGGGCGGCTTCCTGATGGGCGTTGCCAAGCTGGTCGCGGGCATGACCACCTTGCGCAAAGGCGAGCGCAACATCGGCCCGATCCAGGCCGAGGAATACGCCACGGCGGGCAGCCAGGAAGGACAGCGGCTTTACTCTTTTACCTGGAAATCGCAAGGCAAGGATGACTCGATCACCGAGCCCAATCTAGCCGCGCAGTTGGGTGTCCTGGAGCGCAACCGCGACAACCAAGGCAACCCGCCGCCGCCCGCGTTTGCATCGGACGCGGAGGCCGTGGCGTTATGGGACGCGATCGTCGAATCGATTCGCTTGCGTCCCGGCGCGGCGGGCGCCTCGTCAAGCCAGGGCAATGCGAGCACGGGGTGACGGCGGCGTCCGGTACGCCTTGTACCTGGCCTGGCATCTGGAAGTGCGACGGCGCGGCGCAGTCCTACCAACCCGCCAGCATCACAGGGGCAAGGCCCTACCGGCCCGCCAACGCATCCACCACGCGGCTCATTGCGCCCAACCCGGATTCGAATAGCGTTTCCAGGAACGGTCCCGCGTGGGGTAGCACCACCGTCAGCACGGTGACGCCGATGATGAGCGTGACCGGAAAGCCGACCGAGAACACGGACAGTTGCTGGGCGGCGCGGTTCAGGATGCCCATCGCCAGGTTGATGGTCAGCAGCGCGCAAATCAGCGGCAGTGCCAGCAGCAGGCCGGAGACGAAGACGGTCTTGCCCCATTCCACCACGACGCCCCAGCCGTTCTGGTGCAGCTGGATCGCCGCGACCGGCAGCGTGTCGAAGGATCGCACCAGGGCGGCCAGCACCAGCAGGTGGCCGTCCAGGGCCAGGAAGGTCAGCATGGCCACCATGTTGAACAGGCGCGACAGCACAGCGGTGTTGGCGCCGGCGCTGGGGTCGAAGAACGAGGCGAACGACAAGCCCATTTGCAGGCCGACGAATTCGCCGGCCGTCTGCACGGCGGCGAACACGATGCGCATCGTGAAGCCCATGGCGATGCCGATCAGCACCTGCTGCATCACCATCCACAGCCCGGCATACGAGCCCGGTGAGATCGGCGGCATGGGGTCCAGCGCGGGGCTTACCGCCACGGCCAGCACGAAAGACAGGCCGACCTTCACCTTGACGGGAACGGCGGATTCCGAGAACAGCGGCGCGGTGCCGATCAGCGCCAGGATACGCACGAAGGGCCAGAGAAACTGGCCGATCCAGCCGTTGAGCTGTTCGAGCGTGAAGGCGATCATGGGGAGACGTCCGGGGCCGGGCGGCGCGGGCCGCTCAGGACACCAGCATGGGAATCTGGCCGATCAGCTGCCGGATGTAGTCGACCATGACGCCGATGAGCCACGGGCCCAGCAGCACCAGCACGCCGCACATGGCCAGCAGCTTCGGAATGAACGACAGCGTCATTTCGTTGATCTGCGTGGCGGCCTGGAAGATGCTGATGACCAGGCCCACCACCAGCACCACCAGCAGCAGCGGGCCGGCCATCGCCAGGACGATCTTCATCGCCTGGTAGGCCATGGTCATGACGGTTTCCGCGGTCATGGCGATTGCTCCGGCGTTATTGGTAGAAGCTCTGGGCCAGAGAGCCCATCAGCAGGTTCCAGCCATCGGCCAGCACGAACAGCATCAGCTTGAACGGCAGCGCCACGGTCACGGGCGGCACCATCATCATGCCCAGCGCCATCAGCACGCTGGCCACCACCAGGTCGATGATCAGGAACGGGATGAAGATCGTGAAGCCGATCTGGAACGCCGTCTTCAATTCGCTGGTGATGAAGGCGGGCACCAGGATGCGCAAGGGCACCTGCGACGGGTCTTCCAGCGCGGGCTGCTTGGCCAGGTTGGCGAACAGCGACAGATCGTTCTCGCGGGTCTGGTGCAGCATGAACGTACGCAGCGGACCGGCGGCGCGTTCCACGGCGGTCTCGAACTGGATCGACCCTTCGGACAAGGGCTTGTAGGCGTCGGCGTAGATCTTGTCGAACACCGGCGACATCGTATAGAAGGTCAGGAACAGCGCCAGCCCGATCAGCACGTGGTTGGGCGGCGACATCGCCGTGCCCATCGCGCTACGCAACAGGCCCAGCACGATGATGATGCGGGTGAAGCCCGTCATCATCAGCAAGGCGGCCGGCAGGAACGACAAGGACGTCATCAGCAGCATCGTCTGCATGCTGAGCGAATACGTCTCCGAGCCGTTGGGGCCGGGGGTGGCCGTCAGGGCGGGCAGGGTGGCCTGGGCGACGACTCCGGCGGGAAAGAAGGCCAGGCCCAGCACCGCGGCGGCGGCCAGCAGGGGCAGCGCGCGCGGGCGAGCAGGCAGGAGTGTCGTGCGAGAGAGAAAGCTCATGGGTGTCGCAAAGATGCGCGTGTCGCGCTAGCGGCGCTTGAGCGCCTGGCCCAGCTTGGCCGCGAAGGCCGCGGCGGGCAAGGGCGAACCCTCCGGCATCTGGCCGGCGGGCAGGGTATGCAGCGTGGTGAGCTGGTTCGGGCCTACGCCCACCACCAGCCAGGTGTTGTCGATTTCAACGACGACGATGCTTTGGCGCGCCCCAACGGGCAGACTGGCCACTTGCTTGAGCAGGTTGCCGCCGCCGCGCTGGGTCAATCCGGCCCGCCGCGCCAGCCAGGCCGATACCAGGATGGCGGCCACCACCAGCACCAGGCCGATGATGACGCGCAGCAGGGCGGATTCAGTCATGGCGCCGGACTGCTAGCGGCGGTTGTTCAAGCGGTTGATCCGCTCGGACGGGGTGATGATGTCGGTCAGGCGGATGCCGTACTTGTCTTCCACAACCACGACTTCGCCTTGGGCGATGAGGTAGCCGTTCACGAAGATGTCCATCGGCTCGCCAGCCAGGCCGTCCAGCTCGACCACGGAACCCTGGCCCAGCTGGAGCAGGTTCTTGATGGTCAGGCGGGTGCGTCCCAGTTCAACCGTCAACTGGACGGGAACGTCCATGATCAGGTCGATGTCGGTACCGGTGCCGCTTGTGGCGCCGGCCAGCGGCTTGAACACCGACTGCGCTGCCGATTGCGCGGCGGGGGCAGCGGGGGCAGCGGCCGGTGCGGGAGCAGCCGGTGCCGGCGCGGGCGCCGGTGCCGCAGCAGCGGGCGCCGAGGCGGTTTGTTCAGCCATCGCGGCCGCCCAGTCGTCCTGCGGCTTTAAGCCGTCGGCTTGCGTGGGCGGGTTGGCGCGGGATTGTTCGGCGAGCGCGTCGGCCCAGTCGTCGGCCGGGGACGAGCCGGAGCCAGGCTCGTTCTTGTCAGTCATGGTCGGGGGCCTCGTTTGAATCGGTATCGTAGGTAAACATGTTCTGTACGCGTAGCGCGTACTGGCCGTTGAAGACGCCGTAGCCGCATTCCATCAGCGGCACGCCATCCACATTGGCAATGATGGTCTCGGGCACGTCCACGGGAAGGACGTCGCCCACCTTCAAATTCATCAGTTCGCGGATCGAGGACGGGATGCGCGCAAATTCCGCCACCACGTCGATATCGGCGCTGCGCACCTGGCGCGACAGCTGCTGCGACCAGCGCTGGTCAACTTCTTCCAACGTGGTTTCCTGCAGCGGCCGCGTCAGCAGATCGCGCACCGGCTCGATCATGGAATAGGGCAGGCAGATGTTCAGGTCGCCGCCGGTCGCGCCGAATTCGATATGGAACGAGGTGACGACCACCACTTCATTGTTGCCGGTGATGCTGGCGAACTTGGTGTGCATCTCCGAGCGCACGTACTCGAATTCGATCGGATAGACGGGGTCCCAGGACTTGCCGTAGCTTTCCAGGGTCAGGTTGAGCAGGCGCCGGATGATGCGCTGCTCGGTCGTGGTGAAGTCCCGGCCTTCGACGCGCGTGTGGTAGCGGCCATCGCCACCGAACAGGCTGTCGATAACCAGGAACACCAGGTTCGGGTCATACGTGAACAGTGCCGTGCCACGCAGCGGCTTCATCTGAATCATGTTCAGATTGCTGGGCACGGGCAGGTTGCGTTCAAAGTCCGCGTACTTCTGGATCTTGATCGAGCCGACGGTAATGTCGGCGCTGCGGCGCATGAAGTTCAACAGCACGTTGCGCATATGCCGCGCAAAGCGTTCGTTGATGAGCTCCAGCGTTTGCATGCGGCGGCGCACGACGCGCTCGGGCGAGCTCAGGTCGTAGGCACGCGCGCCATCATTGGAGTTCGCGGCCGCCGACTTGCTATCGCTCTCGCCGGTAACGCCGGCAAGCAGCGCATCGACTTCGTCCTGCGAAAGAAATGCCTCGTAGGCCATGCTTATTGCACCACGAACGCCGTGAACAGTACGTCGGTGACATACTGGCCGTCGGGCAACGGCGAGAACGGACGGTTGACCGCGACCTTGATCGCGTTGGCCATGTCGGTCTTGCCTTGCTGGGTCTGCACGCCGGTGGGCGATTGCGACGACAGCACCATCAGGATGCGGCTGCGCACTTCAGGCATGTACTTTTCCAGGCGCGTGCGGGTCTGCTCGTCGCTGACGCGCAGGGTCAGGCCCACGTGCATGATGCGTTCGGTGTCGGCGTTTTGCAGCGTGACGGTGAATGCTTCGATGGGCACGAAGATCGGCGCGGGCACGGCGATGGGGCCGGCGGGCGGCGCAACAAACGTGGTCGGGGTGGCTTGCGGGCCCTGGCCGGGCTGACCCGGCTGACCGGGTTGGCCGGGCTGGCCGCCGGGCACCTGGCCCACGCCCAATTGCACGGCAGCGCCGGCGGGCGGTTGCTGCATGCGCTGCGTGATGAACCAGGTTGCGCCGGCGCTGGCGCCTGCAACGATGAGCAGGACCAGAAGGCCCAGCAGCAGGCGAAGGACGCCGATGCCGCCGGATTTCTTGGCGCCCGACGGCGCGGTAATAGGTTTGGTAGTCGCCATCTCGGTTTCGATGCGTATTAAGCCGCTGGTGAAAACGGATTCTTAGTGGATGAAAGCATTCTGCCCCAAAGTGCGTCTCGCCTTGGAGGCGAAAAACAGGGCGAAAGCCGCGTATCTCAAGCTATTGCTGCACCGCCCGCTTCCGTTGCCGGTCGCGGGCCGCGTGTTTATCAGGCAAAGGTGTCGACCAGTGCGTTGGCGTTGCGCGACACCGTCACGGTGGGCGCGGCGATATCGGCCGATGCATCGGCAACCGCCGATCCATTGCCCGACTGCCGATGCGATCCGCCGTTGCCTTGTTGCTGTGCGAATTCCTGCTGCGCGGCCTGCTCGCCCACGCTGGTCTGGCCCAGCGAGATACCGGCTTGCGCCAGCGCCTGTTGCAGTTGCGGGATCGCGGTTTCGATGGCCTGGCGCACGGAGGCATGCGCCGACACGAACGACGCGCTGGCCACGCCATCCGACAGGTTCAGGCTGACGCGCAAGGGGCCCAGGTCGGGCGGGTCCAGGCGCAACTCGGCGGTCTGCATGCCCTGGCGTGCGTTGGTGCTCATCATGACGACCTGCTGGCCCAGCTCGGTGCCCCAATGCGTGCCGCCAACGGGCGTGGCGACCTGCATCACCAGCGGTACGGCCGGCGGGGCGATGGCGGCCTGGTTCACGACCGGCGCGGCCTGGCGCTGGCTGGCGGCGGCAAGCGCCTGGGCCAGGTTGTCCTGCGGCGTGGCGCCATGTTGCGGCGCCTGGAATTGCTGCGCGGTGCTATTCAGGGCGGCCGTCAATTCCTCTTCGGTGTGGGCGGGCAACGTCGTCGTGTGCTCGGCGGCAGCGGCGTGCGTGTCGCGCGCCACGCGCGGCAAGGGGATCTCGGGCGCCAGACGCGGCGCATCGGCCTTGGCCGTGGTGGGCGCGGCGGGCTTGGCGGCCGGCGCGGCGTCCGCTGCCGGGGGCACGGCGCTGCCCGGTTTGACGGCGCTGGTCAGGATGGGTTGCGCGGCCTGGGCGTCGCGCGCGGCGGCGGCTAGGGCAGCTTCGGCCTGGACGGCGGTGGCGGCAACCGGCGTGCGCGGGGTGGCGGGTGCATCGGCGGCGGTCAGCGCGGCGGTCAGGATGGCTGCGCCGTTGCTCATCGCGGTGGCGGCGGACTCGGCGGTGCCGCGTGCCAGCTGCACCTGTTCGGCGGCCTGCGCCGCCAGTTCCAGCGTTTGCTGCGGCAGCGCGGCAACCGGCTGCTGCGCGGCGGCCACGGCCAGCGCGCCGGCTTCGGCCGACGTGGCGGTCTTTACGGCTTCATCGATCGCGCCCGAGGCGGCCGATTCGGCCTTGCCGGCGGCGTCGTTGCCGGCGTCACCGGCGTTTGCATTCTTGGCGGGCGTTTTGGCGCCGTTGTTTGCGGGGCGCGAATCGGCGGACGGCTTCGGGCGCTGCTGGGCCAGCACGTCGGAAAAGCTCGGGCCTTTCTTGTTCGCGGGTGCGGACTTGGCACCCAGCGCGTCGGCGATGGACGTGGGCGCAAAAGGCGCGACGGTGGGCAAGGGCAGGGGAGCGGTCATCTGGGGCTTCCTGTTAGGTATTGCTTAATGCATCCCGGCCTGGCGCTGGACCAGGCGGGCGGAATATTCATCATTGGCGCGTTGTTCGCGGCGCGATTCCACGACGGCCTGCGCGCGCAGTTCGCGCTGCGCCAGGGCGTCGTACGAGCTGAGCTTGCGCTTTTCCTGTTGCCAGTACTGGCGGCCCTTGGCCAGGTTGTCATCGGCCTGGCGCAACACCGCCTGCTGCTGGCCGATGGCGTCGTCCAGGGTGCCGATAAAGCGCTGGTAGTTGTGGCAATCGCTGGCCGACATGCCGGTCGTCATGGCCTGTTGCAGACGTTCCAGGTAGTCCTGGCGATAGTCGCTCAACATACCCAGCTGGCGCTCGGCGTTGGTGCGTTCGGCGCTGAGGCGGCCCAACAGGCGCGCGGCTTCGTCCGTGCTTTCCTTGGCCAGGTTGATCAACATGTCCAAGGGCAATTGGCTAGGCATAGGTGTCCCTTAACTCGAAACTGGCGCGCAACTGGTTGACGGCTTCGTCGTAGCCGATGTTCTCGCCGATGTCTTGCTGCAAGAAGGCTTCCAGGCGCGGATAGCGGGCGATGGCTTCGTCCAGCTGCGGATCGTTGCCCGCCGCGTAGGCGCCCACCGCGATCAGGTCGCGGTTGCGCTGGTAGCGCGACAGGTTCTGCTTGAAGCGACGCACCACGGCGAATTGCTGCGGCGTGATCAGCGACGTCATGGCTCGCGAGATCGACGCCTCGATATCGATGGCGGGGTAGTGGCCGGCTTCGGCCAGATGGCGCGACAGCACTACGTGGCCGTCCAGGATGGCGCGGGCCGAATCGGCGATGGGGTCTTGCTGGTCGTCGCCTTCGGCCAACACCGTGTAGAACGCGGTGATGGAACCGGCCTTGCCGGACGGCCCCGGTGCACCCATGCCGGCGCGTTCGACCAGCATCGGCAGCTTGGCGAACACCGACGGCGGGTAGCCCTTGGTCGCGGGCGGCTCGCCGATGGCCAGCGCGATTTCGCGTTGGGCCATGGCGTAGCGCGTCAGCGAATCCATGATCAGCAAGACGTCCAGCCCCTGATCGCGAAAGTGCTCGGCCAGGCGCGTGGCATAGGCCGCGCCTTGCAGGCGCAGCAGCGCGGACACGTCGGCGGGCGCGGCCACGACGACCGAGCGCGCCAGGCCCTCGGGGCCCAGGTTGTGTTCGATGAATTCCTTGACTTCGCGGCCGCGTTCGCCGATCAGGCCCACGACGATGACGTCGGCCTTGGTGTAGCGGGCCATCATGCCCAGCAACACGGATTTACCCACGCCCGAACCGGCGAACAGGCCCATGCGCTGGCCGCGTCCCACCGTCAACAAACCGTTGATGGCGCGCACGCCCGTGTCCAGCACGGTGTCGATCGGCGCGCGCGACAAGGGGTTGATGGGCAGCGCGGACAAGGGCGCGAGTTCGGCGCCGGTCAGCGGGCCCAGCCCGTCCAGCGGGCGGCCCGCGCCGTCCAGCACGCGGCCCAGCAGCGCGTTGCCCACGGGCAGGTGGCGGCCCAGCTGCGGCTTGGCATTGCCATTCAATTCGGCCTTGCGCGGCAGCGGAATTGCGCGTTGCACGGGCGGCTCGCCGGGCACGACGCGCGCGCCGGGCGGCAGGCCGGAAATATCGGCTTGCGGCATCAGATACAAGGTGTGGCCATCAAAGCCCACCACTTCGGCATCGGCCCAGTGATCGTGGCCGCGCGCTATTTCAATGCGGGCGGCCGCGCCCACGGGCAGGCGCAGGCCGGTGGCATGCAGCACCAGACCGGTGGCGCGGGTGATTTTGCCGCTGACCAGCCAGGGGTCGGTGGACGCCGCGCGGATCGAACCGATCTCAAGCTGCGTCTTCCAGCGGTCCAGCACCGGCACCGTGCTCGCGGACGCGGCGGGCAGGGTGGGTTGGGCGGTCTGCGCCGAAGCCTGATCGCCGTTCACGCCGGGTCCTCCCACGACACGTTGCGGCCCAGCGAGGCCGCCACGCGGCGCCAGCGGGTTTGCAAGGTGGCGTCGATATCGCCAAAAGGCGTTTCGGCACGGCAGCCGCCGCGCGCGATGGACTCATCGGCCAGCACGCGCCAATGGCCTTCTTTCAGTTCGTCCGCCAGGTGCAGGCGGATCAGCTCGATGTCTTCGGGGTTGGCCCACAAACGCATCTGGCCGCCGGCCGACGGGTTGATGTGCAGCACATCGCGCACGGCGGCAATCACGGTGTCGGGTTGTTCGGACAGGGTGGTGCGCACGACCTGCTGCGCAATGTCCAGCGCCAGCGTCAGCAGGCTCTGGCCCATCTTTTCTTCCAGCGCGCCCACGGACGCGGCGCAGGCTTGCACCAGCGCGTTCAAGCGCTGCGCTTCCTCCGCGCCTTGCTGGCGCGCCTGGGCCAGCCCTTCGGCGTAACCGGCTTCGCGGCCCGCGGCGTACCCTGCTTCGTGGCCCGCCTGCTGGCCGGCTTCAACGCCGGCCGCATGGCCCTGCGCGTAGCCTTCCTCGCGACCTTCGGCCATGGCCTGGGCGCGCAGCTGCGCCATCACTACCGCGGGGTCCGGACCGGGATCGGGTTCCGGTTCGGGCTCCGCTTCGACGGTCGCCGGCTCGTCGAACGACAGCATCTGCCAGCGCCGCCAGGCGGCACTGCGCGAGATGAGCGTCGTCGCGCCGTTGTCCGCTTCAGACATACGCGTCGTCTCCGGAATTGCCCAGCACGATCTGGCCGCTCTCGGCCAGGCGGCGGGCGATTTGCAGGATCTTCTTCTGCTCGCCTTCCACCTTCGACATGCGGATGGGGCCTTGCGCTTCCAGGTCCTCGCGCAGCATTTCGGCGGCACGGCTGGACATGTTGCGCAGGAACTTCGCACGCAGCTCTTCCTGGGCACCCTTGAGCGCGACCATGAGCGTGTCGTTGTCGATTTCCTTGAGGATGAGCTGGATGGCGCGGTCTTCGACGTCCAGCAGGTTGTCGAACACGAACATCTCGTCGATGATCTTCTGTGCCAGGTCGTTGTCGCGTTCGCGCAGGCTGGCCACGACGGTTTCCTCGTCCGAGGAATTCATCATGTTCAGGATCTCGGCCGCGGTGCGCACGCCGCCCATCTTGCTGCGCTTGGCGCCTTGGCCGGCCAGCACGGAATTGAGCACTTCGGTCAGTTCGGACAGGGCAGCCGGCTGCACGCCGCCAAACGTGGCGATGCGCAGCATGACGTCGTTGCGCAGGCGGTCGGTCAACAAGGCCAGCACGCCGGCCGCGCGGTCGCGCTCCAGGTGCACCAGGATCGTTGCGATGATCTGCGGGTGCTCGTCGCCGATCAGTTCGGCCACGGTGTTCGGGTCCAGCCAGTTCAGCGCGTCGATGCCGCTGCCGCCGTCGCCGGCTTCCAGAATGTCTTCGATCAGGCCGGCCGCGCGGTCGCTGCCCAGCGCCTTGGTCAGCACGCTGCGGATGTAGTCGTCCGAGCCCAGGGTGACGGCCATGAACTGGTCGGCTTCCTGGCGGAATTCTTCCAGCACCACGGCCACGTCGTTGCGCGTGACCTGCTTCAGGCTGGCCATCGCGCCGCCCACCTGCTGCACTTCACGCGCGCTCAGGTACTTGAAGACCTCGGCTGCGGCGTCTTCGCCCAGCGACATCATCAGGACGGCGCTGCGCGTCATGCCGTCCATCGGAGTGGAATCATTTTTCATCTTTGCTCATCCAGGTGCGCAGAACCATCGCGACGGCGCGCGGATCCTTGTTGGCCATCGTGCGGGCGCGTTCCAGGTTGTCTTCGTAACGGCTAAGTTCCTTGCTGCGGGCGGCGTCCTGGGCCTCGCGAGCGGCTTCCTGACGCTCGGCTTCAGCCATTTCCGGATCCACCGGCGGGTACAGGTACTCGGTGACCGAGCGGCGAATCTTGCGATACAGCCAGAACGCAACCACCAGACCCACCAGCCACGCCAGGATCGTCTTGAACAGGGCAATCATTTCCGGATCGCGCCACATCGGCAGCGGCGGCGGGCCATCGTTGAACTGGCTGTTGACCAGGTTCAGCGAGTCGCCACGCGTTTCGGAATAGCCCATGGCTTCACGAACCAGGTTGGTCAGCTTGTTCAGTTCTTCGGGCGGCAGGGCTTGCGGCTCGCCGTCCTTGTCGCGGATGTAGTTCACCACCACAGCCACCGACAGGCGCTTCAGGTTGCCCACCGGCTGCTTGATGTGGCTGATGGTGCGGTCCACTTCATAGTTGGTGGTGGCGTCGCGGCGCTCGTTCAGGTTGGCCGTGGCCGCCTGGGTGCCGGTCTGCTGTTGTTGTTGCTGCTGTTGCTGGGCGCCGGCCGCGGCGGGCGGCTGGCCCGGGCGCGGCGGCTGCTGCGCGGGCGGGTTGGCCAGCGGCGCTTGCGCGTTGGGAGGCGCCTGGTTCGACAATGCACCCGGCACGCCCTGAGCGGGGCTGACGCCGCGCTGGGTGGAATCGCTGGTTTGCTGGCTGCGCACGGCGGCCTGGCCAGGTTCCTGGTTCGGGCGGTAGACCTCGGAGGTTTCTTCGCGGCGGGCGAAGTCCACGTCGGCGCTGGCTTGCGCGTGCACGTTGCCGGGGCCGACCAAGGGGTTCAGGATCGTCAGGATGCGTTCGACGGTGCGCTGTTCCATTTCGCGCACGAAGCGCATCTGGTCGGCGTCCATGCCGCGTCCTTCGCCCAGCGGCGCGGACAGCAGGCGGCCGTTCTGATCGACGATGGAGACGTTTTCGGCGGTCAGCTCGGGCACGCTGGAGGCCACCAGCCACGAAATCGCCGAGACCTGCGCGTCGCTCAGGCTGCGGCCCGGGTAGACATTCAGCAGCACGGACGCGGTGGGCGCCTGGCGTTCACGCACGAACAGCGACTGGCGCGGCATGGCCAGGTGCACGCGGGCGTGCTGCACGGTATTCATGGCTTCGATCGAACGGGCCAGCTCGCCTTCCAGACCGCGCTGGTAGTTGATCTGTTCCGCGAACTGGCTGGCGCCGAAGCGGGCGTTGTCCATCAGCTCGAAGCCGACGGAACCGCCGCGCGGCAAGCCTTGCGACGCCAGTTGCAGCCGGGCGTCGTAGACGCGGTCGGCCGGCACCAGCAGCGCGGTGCCCGTCTCGTTGTAGCGGTAGGGCACGTTCATGGTGCCCAGGGCCGTAACGATGGCACCGCCGTCGCGGTCGTCCAGGTTCGAGAACAGGACCTTGTACTTGGGCTCGCTGCTCCACATCACCGCGGCGATGATCAGCGCGACGACGGCGGCCGCCGCGCCAAGCAAGACGGGCTTGGGCAGTGCGCGGACCTTTTCCAGCACAGGGAACTTCGCCAGCAGCGACGAACTCAGAGTGGCCTGCTGATTCATCGACGGCTCCCGCTGGCTGCGCGGCGCAAGGAAAAGGACTTCATGTCTGGGTAGGGCAGATTACACATGCAACGTGCTTCTGGTCTGGGGAGAGCCTGGATTATTGCCGTTGGGTCGACAATCCCAATCGATGAAAACAGCCGGTTTTTGGCGTTACTTATCTTCTATGTCGATAGCGAATGGGCGGATCCGGCCCCGGCTATGGGCATTCGTTGAAATGTCGGGGTTTTTGGCGGTTTTTAATCGCTATGGGTGCGCGCGATCGGCGGTACGCTTTGCGGCAACATTGGCGAATCGCCCCACCAGCAAGGAATCAGGTAATGGCTGTATCAGGCTTGAACGGCATCGAAAGCATGCTCCAGCAGATGCGCACCGTCGTGAGCAAGGCGGAAACCGGCAATCTGGCCGCCGGAGAATCGGTCGGCCAGCCCGACGGTTTTGCCGCCGAGTTGCAGCGCTCGATCCGCCGCGTGACGTCGGCGCAGAATGCCTCGTCGGCGCAGGCGAAGGCCTTCGAAATGGGCGCGCCCGATATTTCGCTCAACGATGTGATCATCGACATGCAGAAAGCCAGCCTTGGCTTTCAGACGGCGGTACAGGTGCGCAACAAGCTGGTTGCGGCCTACAAGGAAATCTCGTCGATGGCCGTGTAAGGCGGGTAAGCCGGGTAAGCCGGGTAAGTCGTCTAACGGCGGCGTCGATTTGAAAAGGCCTTTCCACTGGAAAGGCCTTTTTGCTTTTTGGCGCGGGGCTGCCGCGTCAGTTGCGCTGCGCGCCTTTCTCCAGGCGCCACACCACTTTTTGCAGCCAGTTTTCCTGGCGCGCGTCCAGATTCAGGAACACCGCGCCCACGTGGCTCATCGGCGGTTCGCCGGTCAGCGACAAATGCCGCGGCGCTTCGTCCGGGCTGTCGGGCTGGACCATCGGCTGGCCGGAAATCGGGTAGACGTTGCGCACTTCCAGGTTGGCGCTGAGCTTGCCCAGATCGCCGAAGTCCAGCTGAACGTCTTCCATGACGGTGCCGCGCTCGGGCAGGGCGGGCACGGCCAGCCCGGCGCGCAGCCCCACGCCGTCAACGGAAATATCGCGCACGGTGAAGCTGAAGGGGCGGGCCTTGGGTTCGGGCTGCCACGTGGCCTGGCATTGCCCCGCGCCGGTAACCAGCGAGGCGCGGAACATCTTGCGTCGCTGGATGCGGGCCAGGCGATCGGGAAACGGTGACATCAACGCCGCGCTGCCGTCATCGAAATGAATAACCTCGGGGCGCTGCACGCGAAAGCGGATCTGCACGCCGCCATAGGCGGTGGCGTGGAAGTGGAACGTCGTGCCGCTTAACAACCCCATGCTGTCCGACTGTTCGAAGTCGGCGCCGGCGTAGTCCCGGGGCCGCCAGAAGAACTGGCGCGTCTGCTTGTCGGCGCCCAGCACCAGCACCGCCATCTCGCGGTCGGCGGCGTCGCGCACCAGGATGTGGCTGTCGGGGTGCGTCAGCTCGAACAGGGCGGAACGCATGTCTTCCGGCCGGGTCAGCAGGAATTCCGGGTCGCTGGCTTCCAACACGATGGTGGTCCTTAGAAAGTGGGGTCAGGCGGGCGGCGCCGCTTGGGGAAGCTCGCGCGATTCCAGGCGATACAGCCAGGCCAGCAATTCTGCCACCGCTACGTACAGTTGGGGAGGAATATGTGCGTCCAGATCCACTTGCATGAGCAAGCCGACCAATTCCCGGGACTCATGCACATACAGGCCGTTTTCCTCGGCGGCGCGCACGATGGTGTCGGCAAGCTGGCCGTAGCCCTTGGCCACCACGCGGGGCGCGCCGTCCTTGTCGTCGTAGGAAATGGCGACGGCGGCATTGCGGTTGGCATTGGGGCCGGCATGGGGGCCGGCATTGGGGCCACCATTTTGGCCGCCGTCCTCGGAATAGGAGATGTTGCTCATCAGAAGTCGGTCGGGATGACGGGGCGCGGGTCCGTCACGCTGACCGCCAGGTTGCTCAGCGTCAGGCCGGCGGCCAACAGGCGCGAGCGCAGCTGGTCGGACGCATCGTTGATTTCACCGGCGGCCAGCGGCGCGACCAGTTGCAGGACGATCTGGTCGCCTGCCAGGTTCAGGCGGGCGTCCACCAGCCCAAGGCGCGGCAGGTCCAGCTTCAAGCGCGTGGCCCAGGTGGGCGTGGCCGAATCGGGATCGCCGCCGTAGGGGTCGCGTTCTACTTCCCATTCCATCGGCGTGCCGGGCCAGGCTTCGCCTTGCCAGGTCAGCGATTGGTTGGCCAGCACGTCCAGCTGTTGGCGCACCAGCACGGTTAGATCCTGGTGGATGCCGGCTACGGGCGTGCCGGGTGCCGGACTGGTCGAGGTTCCGGTGCCTGTTGCCGCATCGCCGCCGCCGGCCGCGCGGTTGGCGGCGGGCGCATCGGCGCGGTTGCGCGCCAGCGTCGCGTTCTGCTGGGCGGGGTCTTTGGTCAGGCTGGCCTGGGGCTCTTTTTGCAGCGCGTCCGGGTTGGTGCGGCCGAACACCATGTCGGTCAGGTGCGATTCGTAGAACAGTCCGCTGGTCTGCAAGGCCTGGCGCAGCGCCTGTCCCAGCAGGCGTGCCGACGGGCCCCCGGCGGCAAGCGCGGCATGGGCCGCGTCGGCGCCGCGCGTGGCAGCCGTGTCGGCGTGGCCGGCGGGGCGGCTGGCCTTGGTGCCGGCGGTCGCATCGGCGCCGGCCGTCGCGGCGGAAGGGGGGGCGGAGGGGGCGGCTGCGTTCGCGGCAGCGCCCGTCTGCGGGGCGCCCGGCAACGTCTGCGCGGCTTGTCCGGGCTGGGCGGCCGGGCCGTTCGCGGGCGCGGGTTGGGATCCGGCTTGGGCGGGCGCTTGCTCAGCCGCGCCGCCATTGGCGTTCCACAGCGGTGCGCGTCCCTGGACGGCGGGCGCGGCTTCAGGAAACTGCGCCAGCAAGGCAAGAATCGTGCGGGCGGTGGTGCCCAGCGTGGTCGGCGCGGACGCGGTGGTGTCGCTACTGGTGACCAGCCCGCGCGCGGCCAGCGCCAGCGCGGCGGCGGTCTTGGCGTCGACAACGGTATTCTGGCGGTCGCCTCGGGCGCCGCCAGTCTGTATGCCTTGCCGGGGATCGCGGGTGGACCCGTCCGACGACCCGGGCTTTTCCGGGCCGCCAGGCTGGCTGACGGCGTCCGGCCGGGCGCCTGAAACCTGGTTGGCATTCGCGGCGGACATCGTCGTGCCAAGCACGGCGTCCAACCGCTGCACCAGGACGTTACCGAGTGCGGCGGGACCGACGCTCATTCTTCAGGCGCCTGCTGGTATCCGTAGGCCGACAGCAGCGTCTGCTGGCGCTTCATGCGCCCCAGCAGTTCGCCCAGGCGGGCCAGTTGAGGAATGGCCAGATCACGCGTCAGCGCGTCGTTTTCCAGGATGCGCACCAGCAGGTCGTACTTCATGGCCCGCGTGGCTTCGTCCAGCGGCGCCTTTTGTTCGGTCTGACGCAGGCGTTCGACGCGTTCGCAGTATTGCTGGCCGTGCACCATGGCCAGGTCCCAGTCGCCGGCCTTGGCGGCGGAAAGCATTTCCCCCGTGATGTCAGCAATCTCCTGGTAGTTTTCCAGGATGGAGGGAGGGGACTGGGTAAGGGACGTCATGGAAATCTCGGGCGTGCGCAGGCTGGCTAGGGACATGGTTCTGGCCATTACGGCTCCATGCCGCCGGCAGGCCGGTCGATGGAAGTCTGCCAGGCCTCGGCCAGGTCGGCCAGCAGGCGGTCGGCAATATCCAGCTGTTCGGCATCCGCCTTCAGGTTCGCCGTCAGCAGCGTGCGGATGATGTAGTCGTACAGCAGGGCGAGGTTGGCGGCGATATCGCCGCCGGCCTCCATATTAAGCCCCGTCTTCAGACCTTCATCGACGATCTTGATCGCTTTCGAGATGGCGGCGCCGCGCTCGGCGATCCGGCCTTCGTTCAAATGGATACGTGCCTGCCCGATGGCCGCCCGCGCACCCAGATACAGCAGGGTGATCAGCCGCTCCGGGCTTGCGCCCAGGACTTGCGTTTCCAGACCGATATCGGCGTAGGAACGAACAGAATAAGACCCTGAGGGCCGTCGGGCGGCATACGTCATTTAATGCATCTTCTATAAGTTACTTGTTGGACTTATTCATTGCCTCAAACTGCTGGGTCAGGTACGCGCCTGTGCTTTGCATCTTCATGTAGAAGGTGTCCAGCGCAACAAACTGCGAGCGCATCCGTTCGATTTCAGCGTCGCTGGACGCCTTGGCGCGTGCCTTCTGCGCATCCACGGCAGTGATGGACTTGGCCAAGCCGTCCTGGCGCGTCTTGAGCGAACCCGTCGAACCCAGCACGTCCTTGAGGGCGGCGTCGATGTTCTTGGCCAGGCCGTTTTCGCCGGTCAGCAGCTTGGTGACGTCTGCCGGGTTTTCCGTCAGGGCCTTGGTCAGCTTGGTCGTGTCCAGCTTCAATTCGCGGGCGGTGGCATCCGTGGTGATGCCCAGGTCGGCCAGCGATTTCAGCGTGCCGTTGCCCAAGACGCCTTGCAGCGCGCCGGACAGGGCGGATTGGATCGAACGCGTCGTACCGTCGCCGGTCAGCGGCTGGTTGGTGGCGGCCTTGGCGTCGAACGACGTCAGGTTCTTGATCGTGGTTTGCAGCGTCTTGTACTTGGTGACGAAGTCCTGCACGGCCTTGCTGGCGACCGAGGTGTCGGCCTCCAGCTTCAGCGTGATCGGCTTGTCGGCTTCCGTCTTTTCAGCCAGGTTCAGCGTGATGCCGTCGATGGCGGTCGAAATGTTGTTCGAACCGCTCTTGACCGGGATGCCGTTGATGATGACTTCGGCGTCCTGGCCCTTGGTGGCCGTCATGCCGCTGGTGACACCGCCGGCGTCGGTGCTGAAGGTCAGGATGTCTTTCAGCGACTGGTCGCCGTTGACGGTAATGGACTTGACCGATGCCTTCTCGCCCGTGTCGCGCGCGGTCAGCATCAGGAAGTTGTTGCCATTGCCGTCGTTGATGACCGTGGCGCGCAGGCCGGTCTTGTCATCGGCGTTGATGGCTTTGACGATCCCGTTCAGCGACGTGTCGTCTTTCAGGTCGACGGTACGCTTGGTGCCGTCGGCCAGTTCGATTTCAAACGTGCCGGTGGCGCCGTTCTGGGCCGTGCGGTCGGCAATGGCCGACGATTGCAGGCTTTGGGCACGCGCCAGGTTTTTCACTTCGATGGTGTACTCGCCAGCCACCGCGCCTTCCGCGGCCACGGTGGCCGTCAGGGCGGAACCGCCGGTCACGCTGCCCTTGATGGCAGCCATCGTTTCGGTCTTGCCCAGCACGGCGGCAGACGACTGAAGGGCTTCCAACGCGCTTTGCAGCTGCGAGTAAGCGTCGATACGGGTTTGGTAGCTTTCGGCGCGGGTCGTGTAGACCGACAGCTTTTTCGTCTCGGCGTCTTGCAGGTCCGACAGGATCTTTTCCAGCGGCAAGCCGGACACGGACCCAAGGTTGGTAATAGAAGCCATGTGAAATTCCTTCCTAGCGATGCGATTCTGTCAAAAATATGATGCCGGCGATTGGCCGGGTAAGGGCATAAGGCGGGCCTAATTCGGGGTTTCCCTCACGAAGTGGCGCCAACTTGCATGGAAAACACCGTTTTAAAGGGTCACCTACGCAGAAGTCTTGATGCCGTTGCCTTGCATGTTCACGATCATTTTGGCGATTTTCAGCACGGTTTCGCTGGGGATCGTGCGAATGACATCGCCCGATTCCGCGTCCACCACCGACACCACCACCTGATGCACGTTCGGGTCTATCTCGAACTGAAGCTGAGTCGACCACGCCTTCATCTGGTCGTTGATTTCGTCCAGCGCCTTGTCCAGCGGCAGCTTCTGCGAATCTGATTGGTCCGACGTGGCACTGTCGGAGGCGCCGCTGTTCGTGGCGGCGGCCGCGGGCGTCACGCTCACAGCCGGTTCGGCTGCGACGGGGGCCAACACGGGCGCAACGGGTGCGAACGTAGCGGGGGCTAGGGGGGTTACGGCCATGATCACTCCAGCGGCGATGTGGGCGTCTCGGAGGAACGCGCTGTTTTCAGGGAATTCTCAGCTACGATTACGGCACCTTTGCAGGGAACTTTAGCCCCCGGCGGGGCTGGGTCTTTCACGTGCTAATCAGTTTGGATCGGGCAATGAGTGTCAAGACGGCGCTGCGAGTCATCGAAATCATCGAAACCTTTGCCCGCGAAAAGCGCGCGTTGCCCTTGTCGGAGCTGGCCCGTCTGCTGGATGTGCCGGTGTCCAGCTGCCTGGCGCTGATCCGCACCTTGACCGGGCTGGGCTACCTGTACGAAACGGGGCGGCGTCAGGGGTACTACCCCACCGGCCGGCTGCTGGCCATGGCGCAACGCATCGCGCGTGCCGACCCCGTGCTGGATCGCGTCTACCCCAGCCTGGCCGAATTGCGCGACGCCACCCGCGAAACCGTTGTTTTTGCCAAGCTGACGCAGGACGGCCGCGTGGTCTATCTGGACGTGCTGGATTCGCCACATACCATCCGATACGCGCCCGTTGCCGGCGAGTTCAAGGACGTACATGCCAATTCGCTGGGCAAGGCCTTGATGTCGCTAATGGACGAGTCCGCGCGCCATGCCGTCCTGGCCGGCACGCCGATGACGCGCTACAACGAACGCACGCTGGTCACCGCCGAGGCACTGGAAGCTGATCTTCAGCGCTCGCGGCAACGCGGCTGGTTCATGAACAGTGGGGAATCGATCGCCGACGTGGGCGCCATTGCGTGGCCCGTCACGCTGTCGGGCGAGCACTATGCGATTTCGGTGGGCGGCCCGATCTACCGGATCGAGCCGCAGCAAGAGGCGTATGCGCGCATCCTGCGGGCGGCCTGCACGGCCCTGGAACAGCAGGCCTGACGGGGCGCGGGCCCCGCCCTGATCCTTAATACGACTTCGGCAGCCCCAGCACCTTTTCGGCGATAAAGCACATGATCAGCTGCGGGCTGACGGGCGCAATGCGCGGAATGAAGCTTTCGCGCAGCAGCCGTTCCACGTGGTATTCCTTGGCGTAGCCCATGCCGCCCAGCGTCATCACCGCCGTCTGGCAGGCGTTGTAGCCGGCTTCGGCCGCCAGGTATTTGGCCGTGTTGGCGTAGGGGCCGCAGGGCAGGCCGGCGTCGTACAGGCTGGCGGCCTTGAACACCATCAGGTCGGCGGCCTCCAGCTGCATCCAGGCTTGCGCAAGCGGGTGCTGGATACCCTGGTTCTGGCCGATGGGGCGGCCGAACACCGTGCGTTCGCCGGCATACTTCACCGCCCGGTCCAGCGCCGCGCGGCCAATGCCCACGGCTTCCGCCGCGATCAGGATGCGTTCGGGGTTCAAGCCGTGCAGGATGTATTCAAAGCCTCGGCCTTCTTCGCCAATGCGGTCGGCCACCGGGATGCGCAGGCCGTCGATGAACAGCATGTTCGAGTCCACGGCCTTGCGCCCCATTTTCTCGATTTCACGCACCTCGATCTTTTCGCGGTCCAGGTCCGTATAGAACAGCGACAGGCCCTGGGTGGGTTTGTCGACCTCGGACAACGGCGTGGTGCGCGCCAGCAGCAGCATTTTGGTGGCAACCTGCGCCGTCGATATCCAGATCTTGCGCCCATGCACCACGTATTCATCGCCCTGGCGCACCGCCCGGGTCGACAGCTTGGTGGTGTCCAGCCCGGCATCGGGCTCGGTCACGGCGAAGCAGGCTTTCTCGCGGCCGGCGATCAGTGGTTCCAGCCAGCGGCTGCGTTGTTCGTCACTGCCGAAGACCACCACCGGATTCAGCCCGAAGATGTTCATGTGCACGGCGGACGCGCCGGTAAAACCCGCGCCGGACGCGGCGATGGTCTGCATCATCAGCGCGGCCTCTGTCATGCCCAGGCCGGCGCCACCGTATTCCTGCGGCATGGCGATGCCCAGCCAGCCGTCGCGGGCCAGATCGGCATGCAGCGGCTCGGGAAAGCCGCCTTCGCGGTCGCGTTCCAGCCAGTATTCGTCGGGGTAGCGGTCGCAGATGCGCGAAACGGCGTCGCGCAGCGCCAATTGGTCGGGGGTGAAAGCAAAGTCCATCAGTCGTTTCCGTCCTGGGTAATGCCACGGGCGAGCAGGTCGTCGATCCGGGCGTCGTCGTAGCCGGCCTGCGCCAGCACCTCGCGGCTGTGTTCGCCCAGCCGGGGGGCGGGCCGGCGCAGCGATGTCGGCGTGCCTTGGTAATGGCCCAGCGGCGCGGGGGTGCGCAGCGGGCCTTCGCTGGGGTGGTCGATGTGGCGGATGAAGTCGGTGGCGGCCAGGTGTTCGTCTTGCAGCAGGTCGTCCACCGTGTACAACTGCGAGGCCGGGATGTCGGCCCCCGCCATCGCTGCCAGCCAGTAGTCCGTGCTGCGGGTGCGAATCACGTCGGCCACGAAGGCGTAGACCTCGCTGATGTGCGCCGCCCGCGCGCCGTGCGTGCAAAAGCGCGGGTCCTGGGCCAATTCCGGCTGCTCGATCAGCTTGAAGAAGTTGCGCCAGTGCTTGTCGTTGTAGATCAGCAGGCACAGATAACCGTCGGCCGTGGCGTAGGGCCGGCGGTGCGGCGCCAGCAGCCGGGCGTAGCCGGTGGGTCCCAGAGGCGGTTCAAAGGTCGCCCCGCCAAGGTGATCGCCCAGCACCAGATGCGCCATGCCTTCAAACATCGGGATCTCGACCTGTTGGCCGCGCCCCGTGGTCTTGGCGTGCAGCACGGCCGACACCAGGGCGATGCCTACGTGCAGGCCCACCGCGCGGTCCGCCAGCGTCAGCGGCGCATAGCGCGGCACGTCGCCGCTTTGCTGGGCCGACAGCGCCGCGATGCCCGTCTGCCCCTGGATCAGGTCGTCGTACGCGGGCCGGCCGGCGTAGGGACCGGCCTCGCCAAACCCGTATGCGCCCAGGTAAACGATGCGCGGGTTGCGCGCGGCCACCGCCTCGTACGACAAGCCCAGCCGCGCCATGGCTTGGGGCCGGATGTTGTAGAGCAGGGCGTCGCAGCTTTCCGCCAGCTTCAAGCAAGCTGCCAGGCCCTCGGGCGTCTTCAGGTCCAGCACGATGGACCGCTTGTTGCGGTTCAGGTGCAGGTACAAGTGGCCCATGCCCGGATTGCGCATGGGGCCCACGGCGCGCATGTTGTCGCCCGCGGGCGATTCCACCTTGATAACGTCCGCGCCCAGGTCCGCCAGCGTCTGGGTGGCGTAAGGGCCCATCACGACCGAGCTCAGGTCCAGGATGCGCACGCCGGCAAGCGGGCCGCCGGCGGCGGCATCAGTGGATGAATGCGGCGTCATTGTTGTTGGATCCCCGCGTCTTTGATCAGCTTGCCCCACAGGTCGCGCTGTTCGCTGACGAACGTGGCGAAGTCCTGCGGCGTACCCGAGAAGGCGTCGAAACCCAGGCCCGCCAGGCGCTTCTTCACGTCGGGATTGGTCACCACTTTGTTGATCGCGGCGTTCAACTTGGCGACCACCTCGGGCGGCAGGCCGGCCGGGCCGAAGTAGCCGTTCCAGGAATTCAGGTCAAAGTCCTTCACGCCCGCCTCGGCCATGGACGGCAGGTCCGGCACGATGGCGCTGCGCTCGGCGGTGGACACGGCCAGGGCCCGCAGTTGACCGGACTGCACGAACGGCAGGCCGGAAGCCAGGTCGGTGAACATGAAATCCACCTGCCCACCCACCACGTCGGTCAGCCCCTGCGGCGTGCCCTTGTACGGCACGTGCAGGATGTCGATCTTGGCGCGGTCGGCCAGCGTTGCGCCCGCGACGATGCCCGTGCTGTTGCCGCTGGCATAGGTGATGCGGCCCGGGTTTTTCTTCGCGTCGGCCACCAGTTCGGCCACGTTCTTCCACGGCCGTTTCGGGTTCACGACCAGGATGAAGGGCAGGTTGCCGCCGCGCGCGATGGGCGTGAAATCCTTGACGGGGTCGTAGGACACGTTCTTCATCAGCCAGGGGGCGGCCGAGTGCGACGTATTGGTGGTGACGAACAAGGTGTAGCCGTCCGGCTTGGCGCGCGCCACATAGCTGGCCGCGATGGTCGCGTTGGCGCCGGGCTTGTTCTCGACGACGATCTGTTGGCCCAGGATGGTCGACAGCTCCTGCCCGAAGATGCGGCCGACGGCATCGGTGCCTGAACCGGCCGGGAACGGCACGATCAACGTAATGGGTTTGTTGGGGTAGTCGGCCGCCTGCGCCAGGGGCGCGGCCAACAATGCCGCGCCGCTGAGCAGGGCGGTACCGAATAGACGGAAGGGGTGCATGGGTTGTCTCCAGTTTTTATAGATAGGAATGCAAGCGCGGCTCTGCGTCCGCTGCCTGGTGCCGCGCCGCGTCAGGCGGCGGGCGAGGGCGCCGGAAAGTCCCGGATCACGCGGTCGGGGGATTCTTCGTACGGAGGGGTGTAGATCACCAGCAGCCTGGCGGGCTCGTCGCTGGTCACGGTAAATACGTGGGGGATGTCGGGCGGGAAGTAGCAGCAGTCGCCCGCCACCATGTCGGCCGTTTCGTCCGCCACCTGCGCGCGCGCGGTGCCGGACAGCAGATAACAGACCTGTTCGATGCCCGGATGCGCATGCGGCAGCGCGCCCTGGCCTTTTTCAATCACGCCCAGCAGCACTTCCACGCCGCGCGCGCCGACCGTGTCGGGGCTGATCAGCCGGCGGTTCAAGGTGCCGGTGTGATTGGCGGGGTGATAGCCGGGGATGTCGGCTTCGCGAACCAGCCAGCGGGGGGTTGAAGATTGCGTCATGTTTGTCCGTCTAAGTTTTCATACGTAAATTCATTTTCACGTATGCGAAAAACATCGGCAAGCGCTTTTTCGGAATCGATACCGTGGCGCGCCCTAGGGGATTAGGGAAAACACCGGGCACCGGCTGCTAAAATCCTGGGCTGATCTCCTCTCTCGGCCCCGACATGTCCCCCGTTTCTTCGCCTGACGCTTCCGCCACCCTGTCCGACTGGCTCCAGTACCTGGAATCCATACACGCCACCGCGATCGACATGGGCCTGGACCGCGTGCGCGACGTGGCCACCCGCATGGGGCTTGAGCTGTCGGGCGTGAAGTTCGTGGTGGGCGGCACCAACGGCAAGGGGTCCACCTGTGCCATGCTTGAAGCCATCCTGCTGGCTGCCGGCTACAAGGTCGGGCTGTACACGTCGCCCCACCTGATCGACTTCAACGAACGTGCCCGCGTCAACGGCCAGATCGCCTCGGACGCCGAGCTGATCGCGCAGTTCCAGGCGGTCGAAGCGGCGCGGGGCGAGGTTTCGCTGACCTACTTTGAATTCACCACGCTGGCCATCCTGCGGCTGTTCTCGCAAACGCGGCTGGACGCCATCGTGCTGGAAGTGGGGCTGGGCGGGCGGCTGGACGCCGTCAACATCGTCGACGCCGATTGCGCCATCGTCACCAGCGTAGACCTTGACCACACCGACTGGCTGGGCGACACCCGCGAAAAAATCGGCTTCGAAAAGGCCCACATCTATCGCGCTGGCCGTCCGGCCATTTGCAGCGACCCGGTGCCCCCGCAATCGCTGCTGGACCACGTTGAAAAAATCGGCGCGGATCTCTGGCTGTTCGGGCGCGATTACAACTATTCCGGCGACCGCCAGCAATGGGCCTATGGCGGGCGCGAACAGCGCCGCAGCGCGCTGGCGTACCCGGCGCTGCGCGGGGCCAACCAGCTGCTGAACGCGTCCGCCGCGCTGGCCGCGCTGGAATCGGTGCGCGACCGGCTGCCGGTGCAGCAGCAGGCGGTGCGGCTTGGGCTGCTGCAAGCCTCGCTGCCGGGCCGCTTCCAGATTCTGCCCGGTCAGCCGTCGGTGATCCTGGATGTGGCGCACAACCCGCATGCCGCGGCCGTGCTGGCGCAGAACCTGGACAACATGGGCTTTCATCCGTACACCCACGCGGTGTTCGGCATGCTGAACGACAAGGACCTGGCCGGCGTCATCGCCAAGCTGGGCTCCCGCGTCGACCACTGGTATTGCGCAGGGCTGCCGGGCCCGCGCGGCACGTCGGGCCAGGCGCTGGCCGACAAGGTGGCCGCCGCCTTGCCGCCATCGCCCGCGGGGGCGGAAAGCCCCAGCATCGCCGCCTTCGACGATCCCGCGCAAGCCTACGCGGCGGCGCGCGAACGGGCGGTCGAGAATGATAGAATCGTCGTGTTTGGGTCGTTTCTCACCGTGGCCTCGGTTTTGCAGGCTCTGGGTCGCAAGGCATAGGCAAAACGGGACATGGCGGCCCGCCGCCATATTGCCGCAAGGCGCCGCAAGGAATTCTCTTCCATGGGTTTTTTCAATCGCAAAGATCCTGCCGACCAGGCGCAGTCCTCTAAACGGGCGGCAGTGCCTAGCGAGGTTCAGGCTGCGCAGCTGCGCGGCCGTGCGCGGCGCAGGTTGGCAGGCGCCGTCGCCTTGGTGCTGGCGGCGGTCATCATCCTGCCCATGGTGCTTGATTCGCAACCGGTGCCGGTTGCCGACAACATTCCCATCCGCGTGCCGGACCGCAACACACCCTTCCAACCGCAGGTAAGCGAGCCGCAGGCCGCCGGGTCCGGTGCTGCCGCGTCGGGCGCAGCCGCCGCCAATGGCGCCGCCACGGGCACCGCGCCTACCGAAACCCCGGTGCCCACGCCGCCTGCCGTGACCTCCACGCCGCCCGCCGCGACGGCGTCCAGCGCGCAAGGAACCACCGTGCAGGTCACGCCGCCCCTGGTGCCGCCCAAGCCCGAAGCCAAGCCCAAGCCGGAACCCAAGCCCGAGGCCAAGCCGGAAGCCAAACCGGCTACCCCCGCCAAACCCGACACGCGTTCCGATGACGGCGCGCGCGCTTTGGCGCTGCTGGAAGGGCGCGCGGCACCGGCTGCTTCGGCGCCGGCCGCCGCGCCCAAGCCTGCCGCCAAGGGCAATTTCGTGTTGCAGATCGCGGCGTACACCACGTCGGAAGACGCCCAATCGCGTCGCGCCAAGCTGCATCAGGCGGGCGTCACCAACGCATTTGTTGAACAAGCCTCCATCGGAGGCAAGCAGCAGTACCGTTTGCGCGTGGGGCCGTTCCCCTCTCGCGAAGCGGCACAGGCGGCCCAGGCGCGTTTGCGCACCTTGGGCTATGACAATGGTTTTATCGCCGCCCAATAGTGACCGGTTTCGACTTCGTCGTGCTGGCCATCCTGGCGGTCTCGGGTGTGCTGGGCCTGGTGCGCGGCCTGCTCAAAGAGGTGCTGTCGCTGGTCGCCTATCTGCTGGCCTTCGTGGCCGCGATATGGTGGGGTCCCACGGTGTATACGTGGCTAGAGCCCTATATTGAAACGACGCTGCTGCGCATGGGAGTCTCATACGCCGTGGTGTTCATCCTCGTGCTGCTCGGTGTGGGTTTGGTCAACATGACGCTAGCCGCCTTGATCCGCAGTACCGGACTCAGCCCGGCCGATCACGGCCTGGGCGGAATGTTCGGGCTGGCCCGTGGTCTGCTGATCGTGCTGGCGTTGGTGGCCGCTGCCGGCTACACGCCGCTGCCCCAAGAGCCGTGGTGGAAGGACGCCATGTTTTCGCATTCGGCCATCGAGGCCATCAAACATATCAAAACGTGGCTGCCGCCGTCTTTGGCGACTTGGCTGCCGTATTGATTAGCTTCAAATCAACCAGGAAATCTCACCATGTGTGGAATCGTAGGGGTCATCGGGCGCGGGCCGGTCAACCAGCTGCTCTATGACAGCTTGCTGTTGTTGCAGCATCGCGGGCAGGACGCCGCGGGCATCGCGACGTCGCAAGGCAACCAATTCAATATGTACAAGGCTCACGGCCTGGTGCGCGACGTTTTCCGTACGCGCAACATGCGTTCGTTGCCCGGTACGTCCGGCGTCGGCCAGGTTCGCTATCCCACCGCGGGCTCCAGCGCCAGCGAGGAAGAGGCCCAGCCGTTCTACGTCAACGCCCCGTTCGGCATCATGTTTGCCCACAACGGCAACCTGACCAACTGGCGTGAACTGCGTGAATCGCTGTACCGCGTCGACCGTCGCCACATCAACACGAATTCCGATTCCGAAGTGCTGCTGAACGTGCTTGCGCACGAGCTGCAATCCTCGGCCAACGGTGTGTCGCTAGACGACGACGCGATCTTCCGTGCGGTGTCGGCCGTGCATAAGCGCGTGCGTGGCGCCTACGCCGTCGTGGCGCAGATTTCCGGTTACGGCCTGCTGGCCTTCCGCGACCCCAACGGCATCCGCCCGTTGTGTATCGGCCGCATGGAAACCGACGAAGGCGTTGAATGGATGGTGGCCTCGGAATCCGTGGCGCTGGAAGGCAGCGGCTTTGTCTTCGTGCGCGACGTCGAGCCCGGCGAAGCCGTGTTCGTCGACCTGGACGGCCGCTTCGTCAGCCGCCAGTGCGCCGAGAACCCGCAACTGGTGCCCTGCATTTTCGAATACGTGTACTTCGCGCGTCCGGATTCGCTGATCGACGGCGTGTCGGTCTACGACGCCCGCCTGCGCATGGGCGAGTACCTGGCCGACAAGGTTGCGCGCAACATGCGCCTGGGCGACATCGACGTCGTCATGCCGATTCCGGATTCCTCGCGTCCCGCCGCCATGCAGTTGGCCGCGCGCCTGAACCTGGACTACCGCGAAGGGCTCATCAAGAATCGCTACGTGGGCCGCACGTTCATCATGCCGGGCCAGGCCGTGCGCCGTAAGTCCGTGCGCCAGAAGCTCAATGCCATCGGCATGGAATTCAAGGGCAAGAACGTGCTGCTGGTTGATGACTCCATCGTGCGCGGCACCACCAGCCGCGAAATCGTCGACATGGCGCGCGCCGCCGGCGCCAACAAGGTGTACTTCGCGTCCGCCGCGCCTCCGGTGCGATTCCCGAACGTGTACGGCATCGACATGCCTACGCAATCGGAACTGATCGCCACCGGCCGCAGCGACGAAGAAATCGCCCGCGCCATCGGCGCCGATTCGTTGATCTACCAGGATCTGTCCGACATGCAGCAGTCGGTGCGTGACCTGAACCCCAAGATGCAGCGCTTTGAGGCTTCGTGCTTCGACGGCGAATATGTCACGGGCGACATCACCGCCGAATACCTGGCCCGCCTGGGTCAGTCGCGCGCCGAACCCGGCCAGGACGAAGGCGCCAGCGGCTTGCAATTCAACATGGGCTACGCCGCCAACGACGCCTGATCTACCCCTGCGCGCCGCGGCCATCCTCTTGGCCGCGGTAAGCGGCCGGCAACCCTTGCTGGCCGCAGCAGGCGCCCCAATTCAACAGTTTTGACGTGTGCCCGATGCCCGGGTTGAACGTGTTGGTGGGGTCCAGTTCCCGATAGAACGCAGCCAGCGCCGGCTTGGCAACATACAAGTGCCCCACGTTGTGCTCGGCCGGATATTCCGCCTGCCGCGCGTCCAGCAACGCCCACATGCGATGCTCCATCGCGACCGGGTCGACGCCCTTGCGCACGATGTAGTCCTGGTGAAACACGTGGCAGAAGAAGTGCCCGTAATACAGCTTGTGCACGATGTCGCGTTCCATGTCGGCCGGCAGGGTCTCGACCCATTCCCGGTCATTGCGGCGCAACGCGATGTCCAGCGGCACGATGTCCTGCACCGTTGAGCGATGCGTGTCGCGATAGCGGATTGCCGCGCCCGCGATGGCAAAGCGGTGCAGGAAGGCCTTGCGTCCTTCTTCGGCGTCGCATTCAAAGAATGCGGCGTCCTTGCGTCCCGCGAAGTGCTTCGTCAAAAACGCGCGCGTGGCCTCGACCGTATCGTTGGACACGCGCAGCAGCAGGTGGTGTTCGTAGCGGTCGCGGTAGTCGCGCATGCGGCGCGGCAGATGATTCGGCAGCAGCGCCACAACGGCCTGTATCGCGCGGTCGATCAGGCCTGGCAGGCCCAGCCGTTCCGCCATGCCGTCCAGCCGGCTCTTTATGGCAAAGGCCTTGGGTACGCGGGCGGTGCCCAGTTTGTCGATCAGCAGAAACACGTCTTTGCCATAGCGCGCGCCGATATCGAATGCGTCGCGATGGATGTATTCGCCCGCGATAGGCAGCCGTGGAAGCTTGGCCAACAGTTCGCGGCGCACGGCGGTCAGGTCATCGGGCCGGTTGCTGCCGATATAAAACACCGTGCTGGGTTCGCGCTCGAACGTGTCCAGCCGCACCGCGAACAGGCACACACGGCCGGCCGAGCCGGAGGCTTCGTGCAGGCGTGAGGGGTCCGCATTGAAGCGCGCCGGCGTGGGGGCGTCGATCTGGCGCACATGGTCGGCATAGTTGGGGTCTGACGCCGCGCCCACGTCATCGCTGATATCGCCGGGACCATAGTCGCCGGCCTGCAAACGGGTCAGGATCTCTTCGGGCGTCTGGCCCAGGTCGATGCCCAGATGGTTGACCAGGTTAAGCGAACCGTCTTGGTCCAGCCGCGCGTACAGCGCCAGTTCGGTATACGCGGGCCCGCGCCGGAGCAAGGCGCCGCCCGAGTTGTTGCATACGCCGCCTAGCACCGACGCCCCAATGCAGGACGACCCGATCACCGAATGCGGTTCGCGGCCCAGCGGCGCCAGCGTCTGCTCCAGCCGGTCCAGCGTGGCGCCGGGCAGGCACACCACCTGCCGCCCGTCGCGGATCACCTGCACCCCGGGAATGCGCAGCGTGCTGATCAGCACGATCTCGCGGTCGTACTGATCGCCATCGGGCGTGGACCCGCCGGTCAGCCCGGTGTTGGCGGCCTGCATGATGACGATGCGCCCCGATTGCACCACGGCTTGCAGCACACGCCATTGCTCCAGCAAGCTGGCGGGGCGTACCACCGCAAGCACACGGCCTTCGCCCGTGCGATGGCCGCGACGAAAGCGGCGCGTGGCCGCATCGCCGGTCAGTACATGCGCGTTGCCGACCACGGCGCGCAGTTGGGTCAGCAATTCGGTGCCGGTGTCGGTGTCCGGGGCGAAGGCAGGCGTCATGGTTGGGGCTAGGGCGGGGTCGGGGAGGGCAGGCGGGCGGCGCGGTCGCGCCGGGCGGCGTCTTCGTCCATTTTGACGAGCGTGGCGCGGATGTAGTCCAGGTGCTGGCCGATGACGGCGCGCGCCTGGTCGGCGTCGCCGTCAAGGATGCTTTGCATCAGCGCCTGGTGCTGATGGGTCAGCTTGTCGTGCGAGGACGGGCTGTCCTGGATGACCATGATGCGGCGGTTTTGCGCCACGGTGGACAGCATCAGGTCGAACAGCCCGCGCATGACTTGCAGCAGCACCAGGTTGTGCGAGGCTTCGGCAATGGCCAGGTGAAACTGCGCGTCGGCGTGGGCCGAGAGCTCGGCATTGCCGCGTTGCTGGTAGTCGACCATCTGATCGAAGCAGCGCTGGATCTTGGCCTTGTCCGCGTCGGTGGCGCGTTGCGCCGCGTAGCTGGCGGTGCTGGTTTCCAGCGCGCAGCGCGTTTCCAGCACGTCATAGCGGTACTGCGGATCGTGCTGCATCAGCGCGGCCAACGGCGACATTGATTCCTGCGGCCATTGATGCGCGTCGGCCGTCAAAAACGTGCCGGCGCCGACGCGGCTGATCAGGATGCCGTGGCTGGACAGCTTCTGGATGGCCTCACGCAAGGCGGTGCGTGACACGCCCAGGCTTTGCGCCAAGCCGCGCTCGGCCGGCAGCCTTCCACCCGGCGCGATGTTGCGGGCCTGGATCAGGGATAACAGCTTTTCAGCGACTTGGTCTGACAGACGCATGGGATATTGGTACGACCAATTTGCCGTCCCTTGCGGGCGGCGGCGCATGCCAATCAGGCGCCGGAGGCAATGATACCCAAGAATCGCCGCTCAATCTCGCGGGAAGATTCGTTTAATTCGCGATATTGCCAAGCGAACTGGTACGACCAATTTGTTGTAAAGCTACGCTGCCTGACCTTCAGCCCGCCGGCGCCCACAGCGTTTCGCGGGTGGCTTCCAGATGCGTCAGATACAGCCGCAGATCAAATTCGTATTGGTGGTAGTGCGGTTCCATGCGCAGGCACAAGTTGTAGAAGGCCTTGTTATGGTCCTTCTCTTTCAAGTGCGCCAACTCATGCACGGTGATCATTTTCAGAAACTGCGCGGGCACGGTCTTGAATAGCGTCGCCACCCGGATCTCGTGCTTGGCGCGCAATTTCCCGCCCTGCACGCGCGAGATGTACGTGTGCTGTCCCAACGCGTGCTGGATCACATGAATCTTGCTGTCGTACGTTACCTTGTTGATCTGGTCGCCATTGCGCAGATACGTGTTCTTCAGGTCGGTCACGTACTGGTATAGCGCGCGGTCGGTGCGGATGTCGTGCGGCCCATCCGGGTAGCGCGCAAGCAGGGCGTCGCCCAGCTTGCCGCGCTCAAGCAGCGTCTGGGCCTGGACGAGCAGGGGTTCCGGATAGCCGGTAAGAAATTTCAGGGTAGTCACAGCGCCGAGCGAGCAGGCGCGCGCCCGAAGACCACCGGCAGCGCCATGAAGAACAGGATCACGAAAAGCGCCAGGCTCCACAGGGCGTATTCGATGCCCAGCACCGGCACCTTGGCGTCCATGCAGGTGGCGAAAATGCCGAACACCCAGGGCACGTTGCCTTCCAGGCCGATGCCCGTCATGAAGCGGTCGGCAAACGTCTGGTCGCACGACAGCATGTTGGCCGCCACGGTGTACTGGTACCAGGCCGCCACCACGCCGGACAACGACAACAGCGCCGCCAGCGCGCCGGCAATCCGGGTCAGCGCACGGCCGCCACCAAAACCGCCCACCAGCGCCACCACCCCGATCACCAGATAGATCAGGCGTTGCAGCACGCACCAGGCGCAGGGCGGCATGTCAAAGACGTGTTGTGAAATCAGGGCCACGCCAACGGCGCCGAAGCAAAACAGGGCAATCAGGCGTAGCAGGCGTTCAGAGCGGGTAGTCATTTTTTTTAGCTTGTCTTGAGATTGGTCGATGCGGGCACGCGGCCCGGCCAACGCTTAGGCTTTGGGAACCGGAATTGGTTGCATCACCTGCGTCAACAAACCCAGCATCAGGTCGCGCGCGCCTTCCCAGAAGATCTGTACGCCCAGGCACAGCATGATGAAGGCGGACAGCCGCATGAACACGGCCGTGCCGTTGTCGCCCAGCCGGTGCAGCATCTGGGCGGCAAAGCGCAGGCAGATATACAGGGTCAGCGACACGGCGATGATGCCCGGAATCGAGCCGCCCAGGCGTACCAGGCTCAGCACATGGTTCTGGTCGCGCAGCGACACGCCCACGGTAATGGCGGCGGCAATCGAGCCCGGGCCGCAGCTGATGGGGAAGGTTAACGGGTAGAACGCGCGCGCCTTGGCCATTTCAGGCGTAAACGATTCGGCCATGCGGGCCACGCGCTCGGTATCGGCATCCGGCGAATTCACCAGCCGCCACGCGCTGGCAATCACCAGCATTCCGCCACCCACGCGCACGATCGACAACGAAATGCCGAAGAAACTGAGCAGCACGTTGCCGGCCACCATGGCCACGACCAGCATCAGGCACACGTTGATAGCGACGCGCTTGGCCAGCACCACGCGCGTGGCTGACGAGGCGCCTTCGGTCAGCGACAGGAAGATTGGCGCGATGGCGGGCGGGTTCAGGAAGGGCAAGAGCGTGGCCAGCGCAAAAAAGAAGCTGCTGCCAAAGACGCGCAGATAGTCGTTGAGCTGCATGAGAGCGGGCATCGCGTGGCCGAAAACCCGGATTGTATGCGGTCCGGGTGCCGTCTGGCGATGCCGCGGCTGCGGTCAGATCAAGCGACCCGCTGTTGCGCCTCGTCGCCGGCCAGCGCATCCAGGATGTCGCGTTCAAACTGCATCTGGCTGCGGGGGCGGGCCAAGGTGGATCCGTCCACGATGAAGACGTCTTCCACGCGGTCACCCAGCGTCATGATCTTGGCCATCAAGAGGTTGATTTCGTGCCGCGCGAACACGCGCGCCAAAGCGTGCAGCAGGCCAGGGCGGTCGGTGGCCGTGACGGACAGGCGCCACGATGTGCTGCGCTCGTCCGGTTGCAGTTCAGCCTGCGGCATGACGGGAAATACCCGCGACACGCGCGATTGCCGGTTGCGGCCGTAATAGCCGCCCCGGTTGGGCTGCGCTTGCGCGGCCGCCTGCGGGTCTTTCAGACGTTCGGCCAGTTCGTGTTCCACCAGCGTGGCTTGCGCGCGCAGGTCGCTGGCGCCTTCGGGCAGCAGCACGATAAAGCTGTCCAGCGCCCAGCCATGGCGGGTGGTGTGGATGCGCGCGTCCTGAATAGACAGGCTCTTGGCGTCGAAGTACCCGCAGATCGCCACGAACAGGTCCGGCGCATCGCGCGTGTAGACCATGATCTGCAAACCTTCGCCTTGCTCGGTGGGGCGCGCTTTGACCACGGCTTGCGCGGGAGCCACCTGGTGATACAGGTGGCGCGTGTGCCAGGCAATGTCGGAAGCGTCGTGGCGCAGGAAATAGGCCACGTCCAGCTGGTTCCAGAAGGCCTCGCGGGCGTCGTCGCGCAGGCCGGCCCGGCGCGTCAGGCGGGCCGCTTCTTCCTTGCGTTCGGTCAGCACCGTGTGCGCGTCCGCGTGGGCGCCGCCCAATGCGGCCAGCGTCAACTTGTACAGGTCTTCCAGCAGCTTGCCCTTCCAGGCGTTCCACACCTTGGGGCTGGTGCCCCGGATGTCGGCCACCGTCAGCAGATAGAGCGCCGTCAGATGGCGTTCGTCTTTGACCGTGCTGGCAAATTCCTGCACCACCGCCGGGTCGGAAAGGTCACGCTTTTGCGCCACGGCCGACATCAGCAGGTGCTGGCGCACCAGGAATTCCACCAGCTTGGCGTCTTCCGGGTCCATGCCGTGGTCTTGCGCAAACTTGCGCACTTCGCGGGCGCCCAATTCGGAGTGGTCGCCGCCCCGGCCTTTGGCGATGTCGTGAAACAGCGCGGCTACGTACAGCAGCCAGTGCCGGTCCAGCCCGGCAATCAGCTGGCTGGCCAGCGGATATTCCTGCGCGTGCTCCGGCATGGTGAAGCGGCGCAGGTTGCGCACCACGGCCAGCGTGTGCTGGTCCACCGTGTAGGCGTGGAAAAGGTCGTGCTGCATCTGGCCCACAATGCGGCGAAACACCGGCAGGTAGCGGGGCAGGATGTTCAGCATCGTCATGCGCCGCAGCTCGTGCACGATGCCGCGCGGCTGCTGAAGAATTTGCAGGAACAGCTTGCGGTTGACCGGGTTGCGTCGGAACTGCGCGTCGATGCGATGGCGCGAATGCCAGATGGCGCGCAGCGTGCGCGCCGACATGCCGGTCAGTTCGGGGTGCTGCTGCATCACCAGGAAGGCGCGCAGCAGCAGGGTGGGGTTGCGTTCGAAACCGTCGTCGCGAATGATGTCCAGGCGGTCGCGCAGGTTGCGGAAATCGTCGTCGATATCGCGCGCGTCGCTATCGGGGCGCGGAAACAGCCGCTCTTCGATGTTCTGCACCAGGATGCCGTTCAGCTGCGTTACCAGGCGCGCTGCCCAGTAGTAGCGCTGCATCAGCAGTTCGCTGCCGCGCCGCGTGGCGGTGGCATGAATGCCGTAGACCTCGGCCAGCGCCGGCTGCAAGTCGAACAGCACGCGGTCCTCGCGGCGGTTCGACAGCAGATGCAATTCAATGCGCAGGCGTTTGAACGCCTGTTCGGCCTTGCGCAGGTCGCGCGCCTCGGATGAGGTCAACAGGCCCGCTTGCGCAACCGACCGCCAGCTGTCGCCAAAACCCGCCGCGCGCGCCATCCACAGAATCACTTGCAGATCGCGCAGGCCGCCGGGGGATTCCTTGCAGTTCGGTTCCAGCGCATAGGGGGTGTCTTGGTAGCGTGCGTGGCGCTGCTGCATTTCGACCCGCTTGGCGCGGAAGAAGGCGCGCGGATCCAGCCGCGACTTGGTGGCCGCGTCGAACTTGCGCATCAGGATGCGGCTGCCCGCCAGCCAGCGCGATTCCAGCAGCGCCGTTTCCACGGTGATGTCAGCGTCGGCCTCGCGCTCGCAGTCTTCAATGGTGCGCACGCTGTGGCCGGGCTCCAGGCCCAAGTCCCACAGCGACGCCACCAGCCGTTCAATCGCCGTTTCTTCTTCGCGCGTGGGGGCGTGCGGCAACAGGATCAGCAGGTCGACGTCGGAATGCGGATACAGTTCGCCCCGGCCATAACCGCCCACCGCGGCCAGCGTGGCACCCAGCGGCAGCGGATAGTGCTTGACCAGGTCTCGCAGCGCGGCGTCCACGATGCGCCGCAATTCAGACAGCAGGGTGTCCGGGCGCTCGTGTTCGCGAAACTGCGCCACCGCGGCGCGTCGGGACTGCTGGATGCGTTCGCGCAGGGAGCTCAGGAATTCGGCGGTCATGGGCGGGCGGCGATGCGTTACACGGCGGGGATGACGATGGGCTCGGTGATGAACGCCGGCGGGGGCGGCATGCCGGGCGACAGCGTCAGCACTTCATAGCCGGTTTCCGTGACGCAGACCGCGTGTTCCCATTGAGCGGACAGGCTGTGGTCGCGCGTGACCACCGTCCAGCCATCGGCGAGCTGGCGGATTTCGCGGCGGCCGGCATTGATCATGGGTTCAATGGTGAACAACATGCCCGTTTCCAGTTTCACGCCGGTGCCGGGCTTGCCATAATGCAGCACTTGCGGATCTTCATGGAAGCGCTGGCCGATGCCGTGGCCGCAGAATTCACGCACCACCGAAAAGCCGTTGGATTCCGCATGCTTCTGAATGGCGTTGCCCACGTCGCCCAGGGTGGCGCCGTTCTTGACCTGCTGAATTCCCTTCCACATGCATTCGAAGGTGATTTCGGTCAGGCGGCGCGACAAGATGGACTGTTCGCCCACGGGGTACATGCGGCTGGTGTCGCCGAACCAGCCGTCTTTGATGATGGTGACGTCAATATTGAGAGAGTCCCCATTTTTCAGGACCTTGTCGCCCGGGATGCCGTGGCACACCTGGTGGTTCACGGACGTGCAGATGGCGCCGGTGAAGGGCGGGTAGCCGGGCGGGGCGTAGCCCACCGTGGCGGACTTGACCTTCAATTCGTCAGTCAGGTATTCCAGGCAGAGGCGATCCAGCTCGCCGGTGGTGACCCCCGGCTTGACGTAGGGGGTGATGAAGTCGAGGACTTTGGCGGCGTCCTGGCAGGCGGCGCGCATCTTGGCCAGGTCGGCCGGATTGGTAATTGTGCCCATGGAGTAACTTGACGATCTCTCGCTTGAATGTCTGCTTGAAAGAATAGTAGAATTATAGGCTTCCCTAAAATTTTGGGGAGCCATCGGTAGCGATACCGGTAGAAGTTGTAGTAGCAGTGGTAGTAGTGCTGGTAACAGTACTGTTACCGTAACTGGGTAACGGCAAGAGCCGATCCTGGCAGCGGTGGTCGAAGATGCGCCGCATGAGTTTTGCCAGTCCCTTTGCCCCGAACGATCTTTCATGAGATCGGCAGCATGCCCTGAAGTTTCACCGCAAGCGAAGGTTGTGGAGCGAAATCGGGCAGGTTGCCAGGTACTGAAAGAGCGCAAGGTGCGAAAGGGGCCACGCAGGATTTGTGTGGGTATTTGAAATCAGCAAAACCGGGGCACGGCGTGCTTGTACGCCCGGTCATGTTTTTGAGCGGCGATGCAGGTTCGGTATGGACGCCAGATTAAGTTCTTGAAAACCTTCGGGTTTTTTTAAGAAATGCCCTGGTGGTCTGATGCGCAAGATGGCGTTGAGCCTGACTGCGAAGAGCTGGATTTCGCTGCCAACAAAACAAGTCCGGGTGCGCTGAACCCCGGAAACTTCCAGGAATTTCCCGGAGGGTCTGGCTCAGCGCCTGCTTGTGCAGAACAAGCGGGAACAAGTGTGTAGTGCAAGGCTCTGGTCGTGTCGGTCGTCTGGGTTTATCGCGGAAGCAGTAGTTTTATTGCGACAGTGATCGGTCGGCCCGGTTAAAATTTTGTCTATCCCGCATGTTGCGGGAAATCGCGCGTCTCACCACCCAGGGTGTCAGCCAGATGCTGATGCAGGTGCGGCGCAAGAAACCAACCCTTGGAGAATTACATGTCTTTGATGCGCGAAATGCTGGAAGCGGGTGTCCACTTTGGTCACCAGACCCGTTACTGGAACCCCAAGATGGCTCCGTACATCTTCGGTCACCGCAACAAGATTCACATCATCAACCTGGAAAAGACGGTTGATAAGTACCAGGAAGCCACCAAGTTCGTGAAGCAGATCGCTGCTCGCGGCGGCAACATCCTGTTTGTCGGCACCAAGCGCGCTGCTCGCGAGCTGGTCGCCTCTGAAGCCGCTCGTTGCGGCATGCCCTTCGTCGACGCCCGCTGGCTCGGCGGCATGCTGACCAACTTCAAGACGGTCAAGACCTCGGTCAAGCGCCTGAAGGACATGGAAGTCGTCGTCGCCGAAGGCGGCGCCGAGCGCATGATCAAGAAGGAAGGCCTGCTGTTCCAACGCGAACTGGACAAGCTGAACAAGTCGATCGGCGGCATCAAGGACATGAACGGTCTGCCTGACGCCATGTTCGTCATCGACGTCGGCTACCACAAGATCGCCATCGCCGAAGCCAAGACGCTGGGTATCCCCGTCGTCGCCGTGGTTGATACCAACCACTCGCCGGACGGTATCGACTACGTCATCCCCGGTAACGATGACTCGGCCAAGGCCATCGCGCTGTACGCCAAGGGCATCGCCGACGCCGTGCTGGAAGGCCGCGAACAGAACATCAATGGTCTGGTCGAAGAGCAAGGCGAAGGTCAGGAAGAGTTCGTTGAAGTGCAGGACAACCAGGCCTAAGCCTGTTGTCATGTCCGGCGGTTAGTGTCCGGGAGCGGCTTTTGAAACAGAACCGCTCCCGCCTCGCCGGCACTGCGAAGGTGGGCTCCCATCTTCCTGGCCCGCCACTGGCGGGCGTCCCATCGAATCAAATCACTGCCCCGGCGAGCCGGGGCGTGTCTTAGCAAAATTGGAGCAAACATGGCTGAAATTACCGCTGCCCTGGTCAAGGAACTGCGCGAGAAGACCGACGCGCCCATGATGGAGTGCAAGAAGGCCTTGACGGAAGCCGAAGGCGACCTGGCTCGTGCCGAGGAAATCCTGCGCGTCAAGCTGGGCAACAAGGCCAGCAAGGCCGCTGCCCGCGTCACCGCCGAGGGCCTGATCGGTCTGTTCATCTCCGCCGACGCCAAGCAAGGCGCCGTGGTTGAAATCAACTGCGAAACCGACTTCGTTGCCAAGAACGACGACTTCGTCGGCTTTGTGAACAAGCTGGCTGAACTGGTTGCCACGCAGAACCCGGCCGACGTCGCCGCTCTGTCGGCCCTGCCGTTCGGTGAAGGCACCGTTGAAACGACCCGTACCGCCCTGATCGGCAAGATCGGCGAAAACATCTCGATCCGCCGCTTCGAGCGCATCGAAACGCCGAACTCGCTGGCCAGCTACGTGCACGGTGGCAAGATCGGCGTGCTGGTGGAATACACCGGCGCCGAAGAAGTGGGCAAGGACCTGGCGATGCACATCGCCGCCACCAAGCCCAAGGCCCTGAACGCCGACGGCGTGAATCCGGCCGACATCGCCGCCGAGCGTTCGGTTGCCGAGCAGAAGGCCGCCGAATCCGGCAAGCCGGCTGACATCGTCGCCAAGATGGTTGAAGGTTCGGTCGCCAAGTTCTTGAAGGAAGTGACCTTGTTGTCGCAACCTTTCGTCAAGAACGACAAGCACACGGTCGAACAGCATCTGAAGGCCAATGGCGCTTCGATCAGCAAGTTCGTGCTGTTCGTTGTCGGCGAAGGTATTGAGAAGAAGACCAGCGACTTCGCCGCTGAGGTTGCCGCCGCCGCCGCCGGCGCCGCCTAACCTTCTGGGGTAGTGCTTAAAGGCCGGCACTAGATTAAATTCTAGTCCGGCCTTTTTACGCCGAGGGGCCGGTTCGGGTGCAGCAGCGCCCGGCAGATAGCCGGCCCTGGGGCTTTGAGGGTCACCCTCATTCTTGTCATACACTTTCGTCGGATTGTTCTTCGGGATATCACCTATGAGCAGCAGAGCATACAAACGGGTTCTTCTCAAACTTTCCGGCGAGGCGCTGATGGGCGAGGATGCTTTTGGCATCAATCGTTCCACCATCGTCCGCATGACCGATGAGATCGCCGAAGTCGCCGCCACGGGCGTCGAACTGGCCATCGTCATTGGCGGAGGTAACATTTTCCGTGGCGTCGCCCCGGGTGCGCAGGGCATGGACCGCGCCACCGCCGACTACATGGGCATGATGGCCACCATCATGAACGCGCTTGCCCTGCAAGACGCGCTGAAGCACAAGGGCATCGACACCCGCGTACAATCCGCCCTGAACATCGATCAGGTCGTCGAACCCTACATCCGCCCGAAGGCTTTGCGCTACCTCGAAGAGGGCAAGGTCGTCATCTTCGCCGCGGGCACGGGCAACCCCTTCTTCACGACCGACACCGCCGCCGCCTTGCGTGGCGCGGAAATCGGCGCGGAGATCGTGTTGAAAGCCACTAAAGTGGACGGCATCTACAGTGCGGATCCCAACAAGGATCCCACCGCGACGCGTTATTCGCGGATCAGCTTCGATGAAGCGATCGTGCGCCGTCTGGAAGTCATGGACGCCACGGCCTTCGCACTGTGCCGTGACCAGAAACTGCCGATCAAAGTGTTTTCGATCAATAAGTCCGGCGCGCTCAAGCGAGTGGTCAGCGGCGAAGACGAAGGCACGTTGGTACACGTTTAAAGAAAAGGAAATTCCATGAGCGCAGCAGAAATTCGCAAATCCGCCGAAGCCAGGATGGCCAAGTCGCTTGATACGCTCAAGATCAACCTGGGCAAGATCCGGACGGGCCGCGCCCACACCGGCATCCTGGACCACGTGCAGGTCGAGTACTACGGCTCGCCGGTTCCGGTCGGCCAGGTCGCCAACGTGAACCTCGTGGACGCCCGCACCATCAGCGTGCAGCCCTACGAAAAGCACATGGCCGGCCCGATCGAAAAGGCCATCCGTGAATCGGATCTGGGCCTGAACCCGATCTCGATGGGCGATACCATCCGCGTGCCGATGCCCGCCCTGACCGAAGAGCGCCGCCGCGATCTGACCAAGGTTGTGCGCAGCGAAGGCGAAGACGCCAAGATCGCCGTGCGCAACCTGCGTCGTGAAGCGAACGAAGCCCTGAAGAAGCTGGTCAAGGACAAGGAAATCTCCGAGGACGACGAACGTCGTGCGCAGGACGATGTCCAGAAGCTGACCGATCGCGCCGTGGCCGACATCGACAAGATGGTCGTCCAGAAAGAAGCGGAAATCATGACCGTATAATCCGTGATTACTTCGGGGCGAGCGGCTTGGCCGTATCGCCCCGGCGTCAGGATTTTCTTGCCCATGCGCCGTCCTTACCATTGCTTCGCAGCACCCTTACGCAGCAATGGAACGACGGCGCAGGTTTTTCTCCCGTAGTTTCGATATTGGCCGGCTTTCCGCGCTTAAGTCCCACATCCATGGCAACCAGTTCGACCCAGGCGGTTCCCGATACTCGCGACATCCCAGAACACGTGGCCATCATCATGGACGGCAACGGGCGATGGGCCACGCGACGGCTGCTGCCTCGCACGGCCGGCCACGCCAAGGGCGTGCAGGCGGTACGCCGAGTGGTTGAAGCTTGCGGTCGCGCGGGCGTGCGCTATCTGACGCTGTTTGCGTTCAGCTCTGAAAACTGGCGCCGGCCCGCCGAGGAAGTCTCGCTGCTGATGCGCCTGTTCGTGCAGGCGCTTGAACGCGAAATCGGCAAGCTCGACGAGCAGGGCGTGCGCTTGCACGTCATCGGCGACCTGAGCGCGTTCGAACCCCGCTTGCAAGAGCTGATCCTGGCCGCGCAGGCGCGCACCGCCCACAACGACCGCTTGCACCTGACGGTGGCGGCCAACTACGGCGGCCGCTGGGACATTCTTCAAGCCACGCGCGCCATGCTCGCGGCCGAGCCCGAACTGGCCGCCCACCCCGAGCGCGTCGACGAAGAGCGGCTGGCCCGGCACCTGTCGATGTCCTGGGCGCCCGAGCCCGACCTGTTCATCCGCACCGGCGGCGAGCAGCGCATTTCCAATTTCCTGATCTGGCAGATGGCCTACGCGGAGTTCTACTTCACGGATCGCTATTGGCCGGATTTCGGCGCCGCCGAATTGCAGGCGGCGTTTGACTGGTATCGCACCCGCGAACGCCGCTTCGGCCGCACCAGCGCGCAAGTCAGCGAAACCGGCGCGCAGTAAGCAGACCGCGACAAGCGTGTCTTTCCAGAGCAGCACACGAGGAGACCGTCATATGTTGGGCCAGCGTATCGTTACCGCCGTCATCCTGTTGGCCATTCTGGCCGCCGCGATGATCAGCGCGAATCCCTGGTGGTTTGTTGCCTTGCTGGCCCTGGCCGCCGCGTGCGCCAACTGGGAATGGCTGCGCTTGACGCTGCCCCAGCCCCCGTCCCCCCTGATTGCCATCGGCGTCGCCGTGCTGCTGTTTTGCGGCATGCTGGCGCTGGCGTCGGCCTGGCTGGCGGGCAACGGCGTGGGCTGGCGCGATCCTACGTGGGTGTTGCGCTATGTGGTGCCGGCCGTGGCGGCCGTCTGGTTGTTGGGCGGCTTCACGGCCGTAATCCAGGGCCGTTCCGACGCTTCGCCTGCCAGCCTGGGCTGGTCCGTCTTCTCGGTGCCCGCCGCGTTTGCGGCCTGGGCGGTGCTGGCGCAGATGTTCATCGCGCGCGGCGCGGGGTTCGTGGTGTCGCTGCTGGCGCTGGTTTGGGTGGCCGACATTGCCGCTTATTTCGCCGGCCGTGCATTCGGCAAGCGTAAACTGGCTCCTCGGGTCAGCCCGGGCAAGACCATCGAGGGTGCCGTTGCCGGCGTGTTGGGCGCCGTGATCTGGATCGGCTTGTCCAGCCTGTGGGACGGCTCGTTCGGACATGCGCTGGTTGAACACTGGAGCTTCTGGCTGGCGCTGCCCATTGCCGCCTTGCTGGGCGTGGTGTCCATTGTTGGCGACCTGTTCGAATCGCTGCTCAAGCGCCGCGCCGGCCGCAAGGATTCCAGCACGCTGCTGCCCGGCCACGGCGGGGTCTATGACCGCATCGATGCGATTCTTCCGGTGGCCCCCTTTGCGCTACTTTTGTCTGGAGTGTTGTTTTGACGGCTTTTCAACGCGTCGTCGTGCTGGGGTCGACCGGGTCGATCGGTGAAAGCACGCTGGATGTGATTGCCCGCCACCCCGATCGGCTGGCGGTTTATGCGCTGTCCGCGTACAGCCGGATGGAACGCTTGGCGCAACAGGCCCAGGCCAGCCGCGCCGCTGTTGTCGTGGTGCCGGATGACGCGGCCCGCAGGCAATTCACCGCCGCCTGGACAGGCAAGCAGCCGCTGCCCGAAATCCGCGTCGGCGCCGAGGCGCTGGCGGACACCGCGGCCGACCCGGAATGCGATTCGGTCATGGCCGCCATCGTCGGCGCTGCCGGTTTGCCCGCCGCGCTGGCGGCTGCCCGTAGCGGCAAGCGCGTGTTGCTGGCCAACAAGGAAGCCCTGGTCGCAGCCGGGTCCTTGTTCATGCAGGCCATCCGCGACCACGGCGCCGAGCTGCTGCCCATCGACAGCGAGCACAACGCCATTTTCCAATGCCTGCCCCACGGCGGGCGGGCGCAAGCGCCCGATGCACCCGCCCCGGGCGTGCGCCGCCTGCTTCTGACGGCCTCTGGCGGCCCGTTCCGCGGACGCGACCTTGAAGACCTGCACGATGTGACGCCCGCCCAGGCATGCGCCCATCCCAACTGGAGCATGGGCCGCAAGATCTCGGTGGACTCGGCCACCATGCTGAACAAAGGCCTGGAAGTGATCGAGGCGCATTGGCTGTTCGCCATGCCGGCCGATCGCATCGAAGTCGTGGTGCACCCGCAAAGCGTCGTGCATTCGATGGTCGAATACGACGACGGTTCGGTGTTGGCACAGCTGGGGCAGCCCGACATGCGCACGCCCATCGCCTACGGGCTGGGCTTTCCCGACCGCCTGGCCAGCGGCGTGGGCCCGCTGGACCTGACGCGTCTGGGCCGGCTGGATTTCGAAAAGCCCGATCTGGCTCGCTTTCCCTGCCTGGGGCTGTCTTTTGCCGCGCTGCGGGCCGGGCAGGGCGCCTGCGTGGCGCTGAACGCCGCCAACGAAGTCGCCGTGGCGGCATTCCTGGATGGCCGCCTTCCCTACACCTGGATCGCGCGCGTCATTGAAGCCACCCTGGAGTGGCAAGCCGCCCGGGCATCTGTTACGCTCAACAGTCTTGACGAAGTGCTGGCGCTGGATGCCGACGCGCGCATCTTCGCCGGTAACCTTGGGCTGGCCTGATGGCTGGCCCCGCTTGCTTCTGATTCCCTAGATCCCGATCCCGATGCTTTTCACCCTGCTGGCCTTTGCGGTAGCGCTTGGCTCCCTGATCACCTTCCATGAGCTGGGGCACTATTGGGTGGCTCGGCTTTGCGGCGTCAAGGTGCTGCGGTTTTCGCTGGGCTTTGGCAAGGTCATCTTGCGTCGCACGGATAAAAACGGCACCGAATGGGCCGTTTCGGCGTTGCCGCTGGGCGGCTACGTCAAAATGCAGGACGACGCGCCCGCCGGGGCCAGCCCAGCCGAGGCCGCCAGCGCCTTCAACAACAAATCCGTGGGCAAGCGCATTGCCATCGTTGCCGCGGGCCCCATCTTCAACCTGATCCTGGCGGTCTTCCTGTACGCCGGCCTGAACATGGCCGGCACGGACGAACCGCAGGCCATCATCGCCCAACCCGCTGCTGAGACGCCCGCTGCAAATGCCGGCCTGCTTGCGGGCGACCGCATCCTGGCCGTGGATGGCCAGGAAATTGCTTCGTGGTCCGACGCCCGCTGGCGCCTGATGGACGTCATGTCCACCGGCGGCCGCGCGCTGATCGAAGTCAGCACCCCGTCTGGCGCCGTCCAGCAACGCGAGCTCAATCTGCCGCCCAACGCCATGGACCCGTCCTCGGGCGATCCCCTGGCCGCTGCCGGTATCCGCCTGGCCCAGCCCAAGCCCGGCGTGCGCGCCGTGAACGATGGCGGCGAAGGGCAGGCGGCGGGCATGCGTACCGGTGACCTGATCGTGGCCATCAACGGCCAGCCCACGCCGGAAACGGGGTCGGTCATCAAGCAGATCCAGCAAAGCGCCGGGCAGACGCTGACGCTGACCCTGCTGCGCGATGGCGCCAATATTTCGCTGAACGTGACGCCGCGCGCTGAAACGGTCAACGGCCAGGAAATCGGCCGCTTGGGCGTGCAGCTGGGCGGTGACGTGCCGATGGTCACCGTTCGCTATGGCCTGTTCGAAAGCGTATGGCGCGGTGCCGTCCGCACCTGGGATACCGCCTGGTTCTCGCTGCGCATGATGGGCCGCATGGTCACCGGCGATGTCTCGTGGCGCAACGTCAGCGGCCCGGTCACCATCGCCGACTACGCCGGCCAGACCGCCCGGATCGGCATTGTTGCGTATATCGCCTATATTGCCTTGATCAGTATCAGCCTGGGCGTACTAAATTTGCTGCCCATTCCTATGCTGGACGGCGGCCATCTGCTGTACTATCTCGTCGAAATTGTGCGGGGTAGCCCGCCGCCAGCGAGGTGGATCGATATCGGACAGCGCGCCGGCATAGGTTTATTGGCAGGCCTGATGGGCCTTGCGCTGTTCAACGATTTCACGCGTTTATTCACGTAAACGCGATTTAGCATAAAATCCCCCGCCATTTGCACGACCGAGGATACTCAAGGATGTCTTTTCGCCGGATGTTTCATCACAAAAAGGGTGTACTGCCGGGTCTCATCGCCGCATTAATGCTGCCGGCCATGGCCCAAGCCTTCGACCCTTTTGTCGTGCGGGATATCCGCGTAGAGGGTATTCAACGGACTGACGCCGGCACCGTCTTCGGTTATCTCCCCGTCAAGGTGGGCGAGAAATTCACCGAAGAAGAGGCCACCGAAGCCATCCGTCGCCTGTACGGCACGGGCTTTTTCACCGACGTGCAAATCCAGACGGACAACAACGTCGTGGTGGTCGTCGTGCAAGAGCGCCCGACCATCGCCTCCGTCAACTTCAACGGCATGCGCGAATTCGACTCCAAGGCGATCACCACGTCGCTGGGGCAGGTCGGTTTCGCCGAAGGCCGCATTTTCGACCGCTCGATGCTCGAGCGCGCGGAATACGAACTGAAGCAGCAATACCTGTCCAAGGGCAAGTACGGCGTCGAAGTCACCTCTACCGTGACCCCGCTGCCGCGCAACCGCGTGGGCGTGAGCTTCGACGTGTTTGAAGGGTCGGTTGCCCGCATCCAGGAAATCCGCTTCGTCGGCAACAAGGCCTTCTCGGAAAGCGACCTGCTTGACGAGTTCAAGCTGACGACGCCGGGCTGGTTGACCTGGTACACCGATACCGACAAATATTCCCGCGAAAAGCTGGAAGGCGACCTTGAGCGCCTGCGTTCGTTCTACCTGGACCAGGGTTACCTGGAGTTCACGGTCGAGCCCCCGCAGGTCACCATTTCGCCTGACCGCAAAGACATCCGCATTACGATTACCGTTCACGAAGGCGAGCCCTACAAGGTGCGCAGCGTGAAGCTGGCCGGCAACCTGCTGGGCCTGGATAAGGAAATCAACGCCCTGGTGCAGACCAAGCCCAACGAGACGTTCTCGGCCGCCAAGGCCAACGACTCGGCCAAGGCCATTACCGACTACCTGGGCGAATTGGGCTACGCGTTCGCCAACGTTAACCCGAACCCGCAACTGGACCGCGCCAAGCACGAAGCCGACCTGACGTTCTACGTCGACCCGAGCCGCCGTGTGTACGTGCGCCGCATCCAGATCGGTGGCAACACCCGCACGCGCGACGAAGTCGTGCGCCGCGAAATGCGCCAGCAGGAAGCTGCCTGGTACGACGCCAAGGACATCAAGACGTCCCGCGACCGCGTCGACCGCCTGGGTTACTTCAGCGACGTCAACGTCAAGACCGATCCCGTCCCCGGTTCGCCCGACCAGGTCGATGTGAACGTGGACGTGAAAGAAAAGCCCACCGGCATGATCAACCTGGGCGTGGGCTACGGCTCGTCCGAAAAGGCGATTCTGTCGGCCGGTATCAGCGAAGACAACGTTTTCGGCAGCGGCACCAACCTGACGCTGCAATTGAACACCAGCAAGACGAACCGCGCGGTCGTGCTGTCGCACACCGACCCGTACTGGACCAAGGAAGGCATCAGCCGCACGACGTCCGCGTACTACCGCGTGACCGAGCCCTGGAACAACAACGACGGCGACTACCGCGTCAAGGCGCTCGGCCTGGGCATGAACTTCGGCATTCCGATTTCGGAATACGACCGGATCTTCCTGGGTGCCAACTACGAACACAACCAGATCGACCTGTTCACGAACTCGCCGCAGGCCTACCGCGACTTCGTAAGTCAGTACGGCGATTCGACGAACGCGGTCATCTTCAGCACCGGCTGGTCCAAGGACACGCGTGACAGCGCGCTGGCGCCGACCAAGGGTTCGTACACGCGCCTGAAGGCCGACGTATCCACCGTCGACCTGCAATACACGATGTTGACCGGCCAACAGCAGTACTTCGTGCCGCTGGGTGGCTCGTACACGCTGGCCTTGAACGGCATGGTCGATTGGGGCAACAGCTACGGCAGCAAGAATTACCCCGTCATCAAGAACGTGTATGCCGGCGGTATCGGCACCGTTCGCGGGTATGAAGGGTCGTCGCTGGGTCCGCGCGATACGCTGACCGGCGATTACCTGGGCGGTACGCGTCGTGTCGTGGCCAACGCGCAGTTGTATCTGCCGTTCCCGGGCGCCACCAAGGACCGCACGCTGCGTTGGTTCATCTTCAGCGATGCAGGCCAGGTCGCTGCCGGCAGTGGTCTGAGCTGCACCCGTGGCCGCAACAACACCGAGGTCGAGGATCCTTGCGGCTGGCGTTTCTCGGCGGGTGTCGGCCTGTCGTGGCAGTCGCCGATGGGACCGTTGCAGCTGTCTTACGCGCGTCCGCTGAACTCCAAGCAGGGTGACGACAAGCAAAGCTTCCAGTTCCAGATCGGTACCGGTTTCTAAGCGCGCCGTTACGCTTGAAAACAAGGGAGGGGCCCCATGGCCCGGCTCCCTTGCTGTTTAGTGGCACAATACACACTTTGGCTTTGCCTTACTGGAAGGTGAGATTTTCATGATGTCTGATTTCGCACTTAAATCATCGAATACGCCGCGCGCCAAGCGCCGTGGCAAGCTGGGCGGCTCCATTGCCCTGGTGGGTGCTCTCATTCTCGGTTCGGCTGCTGCGATTCCCGCGCAGGCTCAAAACACCAAGATCGGCTTCGTCAACACCGAGCGGATCCTGCGTGAATCGGGCCCGGCCAAGACGGCGCAAAGCAAGATCGAAGCCGAATTCAAGAAGCGCGACGACGAGCTCCAGCGCCTGAACAACAGCCTGCGTTCGCAAGCCGAGAAGTTCGACAAGGACGCTCCGGTTCTGTCGGAATCCGACCGCGTCAAGCGCCAGCGCGAACTGTCCAACCTGGATACCGACCTGCAACGCAAGCGTCGTGAATTCCAGGAAGACTTCAACCGCCGCCGCAATGAAGAGTTCTCGGGCATCGTCACGAAGGCCAACGAGGCCATCAAGCGCATCGCCGAGCAAGAAAGCTACGACCTGATCATCCAGGACGCCGTGACGGTCAACCCGCGCATCGACATCACCGACAAGGTGATTCAGAGCCTGGGCAAGTAAGCAGCACCCGTCACACCATGCCGGTTTTACTGGATCTTGCTCGCGCGCCGACTCTTGAAGCACTGTTGAGCGCCGCCAATACCCAGGGTATGGACTGGCGCATCAGCGCGCCCCAGGGCGCAGAACCTTTCAAGGTCTGCGGTATCGGGACGCTGTCTTCGGCGGGTAGCCAGGAAATCACGTTCCTGGCCAACCCCCGCTACCAGAGCCAACTGACCACCACGCAAGCCGGGGCGGTCATCGTCTCGGCCGACGTGGCCGAGGCGCTGGAAGCCCAGGGCGCCGATCGGCCGCCCTTTGCGCTGGTCGTCTGCAAACATCCCTATCTGCTGTATGCCCGTGTGGCCCAATGGTTCGACGCGGCGCGTCGTCCTGCGTTGCCGGGTTCCACGCATCCGTCCGCCGTTGTTGCGCCCGACGCCGTCCTTGAAGAGGGCGTGCGTATCGGCCCCAATTGCGTGGTCGAGGCGGGCGCCCGCATCGGTCGCGACACGGTCCTGGGACCGGGCTGCGTGGTCGGAGCGGGCTCGTCCATTGGCGCGGGCAGCCGCCTGCACGCACATGTCACCCTTTACGAAGGCGTGAAAGTGGGCGAGCGGGCCATCATTCACAGCGGCGCCGTGCTGGGCGCCGACGGTTTCGGCTTTGCGCCGGACCCGACGCTGGGGCACGGCGCCTGGGGCAAGATTCCCCAGCTGGGCGGCGTGTCCGTGGGCAACGATGTCGAAATCGGGGCCAACACCACCGTCGACCGCGGCGCCTTGGACGACACCGTGGTGTCGGACGGCGTCAAGCTGGACAACCAGATCATGGTGGCGCACAACGTGCGCATCGGCGCGCATACCGCCGTGGCGGCGTGCGTCGGCATCGCCGGCTCCACCACCATTGGCGAACGCTGCACCATCGGCGGCGCCGCGATGCTGTCGGGCCATTTGACCCTGGGCGACGACGTGCACATCTCGGGTGGCACGGCGGTCACCTCCAGCATCACCAAGCCAGGCCGCTATACCGGGGTGTTCCCGTATGCCGAGCATGGCGACTGGCAGCGCAACGCCGCCGTGATACAACAGTTGGCGCAACTGCGCCGCCGCGTGCGCACGCTGGAAAAAGACTAGAGCGCGCAATTGCCGCCTGGGCGTGCACGCGCCAAAATTATTTCATCTCGCAGGAAAGCATAGAAAAATGGAACTCGACATCAAGGGGATCATGGAGAGGCTGCCGCATCGTTATCCGATGCTGCTGATTGATCGCGTCGTCGAAATGGTGCCCGGCAAGTCTATTGTCGCCATCAAGAATGTCTCGATCAATGAACCGTTTTTCAACGGTCACTTCCCCCACCATCCGGTGATGCCGGGCGTGCTCATCGTGGAAGCCATGGCGCAAGCTTCGGCACTGTTCTCGTTCACGGACGAAAACGGCGGCCTCAAATGCGATAGCTCCAAGACGGCCTACTATCTGGTCGGCGTCGACGGCGCGCGCTTCCGCCGCCCCGTCGTGCCGGGTGATCAACTGCGCATCGAAGTCGAAGCCGAACGTCTGAGCCGCAGCATCTGTAAGTACGCCGCGCGCGCGACGGTCGACGGACAAGAAGTGGCGTCCGCCAAGCTGATGTGCGCGATTCGCAGCCTGGAAGAGTAAATGGCAGGAAACATCCATCCCACCGCAGTCGTTGATCCGGCGGCAAAAATTGACCCGAGCGCCGTAATCGGCCCGTTCGCAATGGTGGGGCCAGACGTCACCATCGGAGCAGGGACCGAAATCGGCCCCTACTGCATGGTTGACGGCGTCACGACCATCGGGCGCGACAACCGTTTTTACCGCTACTGCTCGATCGGCGGCATGCCGCAAGACAAGAAGTACGCCGGTGAAAAGACGCGCCTGACGATCGGCGACCGCAATACCGTGCGCGAATTTGTCACGCTGAACACGGGCACCGTCCAAGATGGCGGCGAAACGACGCTGGGCAGTGACAACTGGATCATGGCGTATGTGCACGTGGCGCATGACTGCCACGTTGGCAGCCACACCATTCTGGCCAACTCGGTGCAACTGGGCGGCCACGTGCATGTGGGCGACTGGGCCATCATCGGCGGCCTGACCGGCGTGCACCAGTTTGCACGCGTGGGCGCGCACACCATGACGGGCGGCAACAGCTCGTTGATGCAGGATACGCCGCCGTTCGTGCTGGCGGCGGGCAACCCGTGCCGGCCGGTGGGCATCAACGTCGAAGGCCTGAAGCGTCGCGGTTTTACCCCCGTGATGATTTCGGCCTTGCGCGAAGCCTACAAGATCATCTACCGCCGTGGTTTGCCGCTGGACGCCGCGCGCGCTGAATTGCACAAGCGCCAACAAGAAATTCCCGAAGCGGCCGAGCATCTGCAAACGCTGCTGGATTTCCTGGACGTCGCCTCGCGCGGCATCATTCGCCCATGAACACTCGGATCGGCATGGTGGCCGGCGAGCCCTCGGGCGACTTGCTGGCCGGTCGGATCATTGCCGGTCTGCAAGCCCGCGATGCCAGCGTGCGGTGCGAAGGCATCGGCGGCCCGCAAATGCAGGCCCGCGAATTTGACGCCTGGCATCCCATGCACGCGCTGACCGTGTTCGGCTACGTCGATGCGCTCAAGCGCCTGCCCAGCTTGCTGAGCACCTATCGCGACGTCAAGCGCCGCTGGCTGGCCGAGCCGCCCAAGGTCTTCGTGGGCATCGATGCCCCCGACTTCAACCTGCGGCTGGAACACCAGCTACGCCTGGCCGGTACCCCCACGGTACATTTCGTCGGCCCGTCCATCTGGGCGTGGCGCTACGAACGCATTCATAAGATCCGTGAATCCGTGTCGCACATGCTGGTGCTTTTCCCGTTCGAGGAAGAGATCTACCGCAAGGAAAACATTCCGGTCACCTACGTGGGCCACCCGCTTGCCGGCGCCATCCCGATGCAGCCGGACCGCGCCGCCGCGCGCGCAAGCCTGGGCATCGACCCGAACGCGCGCGTGCTGGCGATTTTGCCCGGTAGCCGTTCGTCCGAAATCCGCCTGTTGGCGCCGCGCTTTTTGCAGGCTGCCCAGCTGTTGATGAAGAAAGATCCCGCCCTGCAGTGCGTCGTGCCGATGGTTAACGACCAGCGCCGCGCCGAATTCCAGGCGATTCTGGCTCAGCACCCGGTGCCCGGCCTGCGCTGCATCACCGCCGACGACCTGCATGGCGCCGGCGGCGATCGCAAGGCGCCCGTGGCCTGGTCCGTGATGGAAGCGGCCAACGCGGTGTTGGTGGCCAGCGGCACGGCCACGTTGGAAACGGCGCTGTACAAGCGCCCCATGGTGATTTCGTACGTGTTGTCGCCCTGGATGCGCCGCATCATGACGTGGAAGTCGGGGCAGCAGCGGCCTTACTTGCCGTGGGTGGGCCTGCCCAATGTGCTGTTGCGCGATTTCGCGGTGCCTGAATTGCTGCAAGACGACGCAACGCCCGAAAAGCTGGCCGAGGCGACCTGGGCGTCCTTGACCGACGATGCGCTGATCGCCCGCGTCGAGGCCCGCTTTACCGCCATGCACCAGGAATTGCTGCGCGACACGCCGGCCCTGGCAGCCCAGGCGATTCTGGAGGTGGCGGGTGGAGCAGCCTGAATTGTTCGCGGCCCCCGTGCAACCCACCATGGTTACGGCGGGCGTGGACGAGGCGGGCCGTGGCCCGCTTGCCGGCGCGGTCTATGCCGCGGCGGTGATCCTGAACCCGGCGCGGCCCATCGATGGGCTGGCCGATTCCAAGGTGCTTAAAGCCGCCACCCGCGAGGCGCTGGCGCTTGAGATCCAGGAATACGCCCTGGCCTGGTGCGTTGCCAGTGCCAGCGTGCAGGAAATCGATACCCTGAACATCCTGCGGGCCACGATGCTGGCCATGCAACGGGCGGTGCAGGGCTTGTCCTTACCCGCGCAACTGGCTTTGGTGGACGGCAACCAGGCGCCCAAGCTCGGTTGCACCGTGCAGACGGTCATCAAGGGCGATGCGCTGGTGCCGGCAATTTCCGCTGCCTCCATCCTGGCCAAGACCGCGCGCGATGCCGATCTGGTGCGCCTGCACAGCCTGTATCCGCAATACGCCTTTGACCAGCACAAGGGCTACGGCACCGCGCTGCACCTGCAAATGCTGCGCGAACACGGCCCTTGCGCGGAACACCGCCGCAGCTTCGCTCCGATCAAGGCGTTTGGCCTGGCGTCATGAAGCACATCAGTTCCCGCGACAATCCGGCGGTCAAGGCCTTGGCCAAACTGGCCGGCACGGCCGGCAAGCGCGGCGCGCCCGTATTGCTGGACGGCGTGCACCTGTGCCAGGCCTGGTTGCAGCACCACGGTGCGCCGGACCAGGCCATCTTCGATGTGGACCGCCTGGCACAACCCGATATCGCCGCGCTGGCAGCCGCGGCTCCCGACGCCCGCTGCCTGGCCCTGGACGCACGCCTGATGCAGTCGCTGGCCAGCGTGGAAAGCGGGCAGGGCGTGGCCTTTCTGGTCACTCCCACGCCGTTGGAATTGCCGGCCGACATCGACGAAAACTGCGTGCTGTTCGACCGTATCCAAGATCCCGGCAACGTCGGCACGCTGCTGCGCACCTGCGCGGCGGCGGGCGTGAAACGTGTGTTCCTGGCAACGGGTACCGCCGCCGCGTGGTCGCCCAAGGTCTTGCGCAGCGGCCAAGGCGCGCACTTCGCGCTGGCCATCCACGAACACGTTGACCTGCCCGCCTTGTTGCCCAGCCTGCGCGTGCCGCTGGTAGCGACCGCCCTGGACGGCGCACAGAACCTGTACGAAGGCGCGTTGCCGGCCCGGTGCGCCTGGGTCTTCGGGCACGAGGGTCAAGGCGTGGATCCCGCTTTGCTGGCCGCCGCCCGGCTCAAGGTCTGCATCCCCCACGACATGGCCGCCGTCGAGTCCCTGAACGTCGGCGCGGCTGCCGCGATCTGCCTGTTCGAGCAGCGGCGCCAAGCGCTTGCCCGCGCGGAATACTGACGAAGCCGTCATTTTTCGTCCTTTTTTTGAGCCGATTCGTTGATCCGGCCCCGCTTATACTCGCGCATTGCTTAAGACGCGGACCTGGCGCACATACGTCGCACCCACGGCACGCGGACGATCCAGCGGAGAATCCAGCGGACGAACAAACAGGCCCAAACATGAAGGTGATTTCAAGTCGCCTGCGCTATTGGACCGCAGGCCGGCACGACCGCCAGTCCGTGCGTTTTTGAAGCCGCACGTTTTGTAAAATCCGGTCGCACTCATATACTTCACGCTTTAAATTTCTGCGAGATGGCTATGGCGGCATCGCCGGTTCCGAAACTGAAGGCATGGATGGCGCGGGCGGGTGTGACACGTGTGGCACACGTCGGCCGGGCGCTGCTATTGGCTTCCACCTGCGCGCTTGCACTGAACGCGTGCATGTCGGTCAGCACGCAGAAAGTCGGCATGACGCCCGTGGCCTCTGCCGACCCGGTCCACACCATCCAGCTGTCGCGCGTCGTCATCGCGGCCTTGCCGAACGACAGCAGCGTGACCTTGCCCGCGGCGTCGCAGTGGCGCCGCGTCGGGGCGTTGCCGCAAGGCGACGTCTACCGTTCGATGGGCGGCTTGTTCACCATTCAGACCCGACGGCAGGGTGAGGCTTATCTGGTGGCGTCATCCGGCAAGCTGCTGGGTTTTTACCTGCCGGGCGAAAGCGCTTATATGGCGCTGTCTCGTCCCGTCACTTTGCCTGTGGAGATGCGTCAATGAAGTCGTGGATCAAGGGTGTGGCGGCAGTTGCCGTCGCCGTGTTGCTGGCCGGATGCGCGGGCCCGAAGTTTGATGCATTGCATGGGCGCTTGCCCCCGATCGCCGAAGGCAATGGGCGGATCTATTTCTATCAGCCGCAGCCCACCAACCTGGCGGCGGCGCAGCAGAAACTGCGCGTCAATGATGTTGTGGTCGGCCGCAACAAGCCGGGCAGCTTTTTCTTTGTTGACCGACCCGCCGGCAGCTATGTGGTCACCAACCTGCATTGGACGGGCGACGGCGTGAGCTTCATGCTGGACCCGGGGCAGACGCGTTATGTGCGCGTCATGGCCGAGGTGTACGGCGCCACCGGCGCCGTGGGCAAGTTGTCGATGCAACTGGTCGACCCGCCAGAACTCGCCGAAAACGAGATGCGTGGCCTGCGGTATTGGGGCGCGGCAAGTCCCGAGCGGATGCCGGGCTTCTGACCCACGCCCATCTTTTGAATAGGCCAAGCTTGGGCGCACCATTGGTGCGCCCAAGTTTTTTCAGCCCCGATCCAGGCCCACTTCCTGCAACACCGTCGTCGCGATTTCTTCAATCGATTTGGTGGTGCTGGACAGCCACGAAATGCCTTCACGGCGCATCATCCGTTCGGCTTCCGCCACTTCGTAGCGGCATTGTTCCAGCTGGGAATAGCGGCTGTTGGGGCGGCGTTCGTTGCGAACTTCCGCCAGGCGCTCGGGCTGGATCGACAGGCCGAACAGCTTGGCGCGGTGCGGGGCGATGGTCGAGGGCAGGGTGCCGCGTTCGAAATCGTCCGGCGTCAGCGGGAAGTTGGCGGCCTTGATGGCGTACTGCATCGCCAGGTACAGGCTGGTGGGGGTCTTGCCGCAGCGCGACACGCCCACCAGGATGACATCCGCCTGGTCTAGCTGGTTGACGAACTGGCCGTCGTCGTGGGCCAGGCTGAAGTTGATGGCGTCGATACGGTTGCGGTACTTCTCGGAATTGGCCTGCATGTGCGACCGACCGATCGAATGGCTGGACTTCAGGCCCAGCGCTTGCTCGATATGGCTGACGAAGGTGCCGAACAGGTCCATGAAGATGCCGTTCGCCTGGCGAACACGCGCCAGGATCTCGGGGTTGACCAAGGTGCTGAACACAATCGGGGGCACACCGGCTTCCAGGGCGCTGCGGTCGATGCGCATGGCGACCTCGGCGGCCTTTTCCAGGGTGTCGACGAACGGCAGCCGAATCGGCTTGAATTCCACCTCTTCGAACTGGGACAGCACCGACTGGCTGAAGGTCTCGGCGGTGATGCCGGTACTGTCGGAAACGATGTATACCGTGCGTGCGATCGGGGTAGATGTCATGTGTAAAAAATTCCAACCAGTCAGATAGCCCAGGGTACTCCACCGAGTACAATCAGGCCCCTATAAGTCACCCCAAGGGCGGTCCAAGGCCAGTTTGGTCAGCGTCTGAAAAAAGCAGTTTTTGTGCTTGTTTCGTGCTTTGACCTAACTCGCTTTCATTCCATTGTAAAAGGTGACTTCAATGTCGTATGTTGTTTTGTTCGAGCAGCTCCGCATGACGGACGTGGACTCGGTAGGAGGCAAGAACGCATCACTAGGCGAAATGATCAGCCAGCTGTCTGGCGCGGGCGTCCGCGTGCCGGGCGGCTTTGCCACGACCGCCGACGCCTTCCGTGATTTTCTGAAGGCCTCGGGCCTGGACAAGCGCATCGCTGAACGCCTGACCACGCTGAACCCCGAAGACGTGCGCGAGCTGGCCACCGCCGGCGCGCAGATCCGCCAATGGATCGTCGAAGCGCCGTTCTCGGCCGAATTCGAAGCACAAATCCGTGCAGCCTTTGCCAAGCTCGACGCTGACGGCAAGGGCTCGTTTGCCGTGCGCTCGTCCGCCACGGCGGAAGACCTGCCCGATGCGTCCTTCGCCGGCCAGCAGGAAACCTTCCTGAACGTTGTGGGCATCGACGACGTGCTGGACAAGATCCGCCACGTGTTCGCCTCGCTGTACAACGACCGCGCCATTTCGTACCGCGTGCACAAGGGCTACGCCCACGCCGATGTGGCGCTGTCGGCCGGCATCCAGCGCATGGTGCGTTCCGACAAGGGCAGTGCCGGCGTCATGTTCACCATCGACACCGAATCGGGCTTTGAAGACGTGGTGTTCATCACGTCGTCCTACGGCCTGGGCGAAACCGTCGTGCAAGGCGCCGTCAACCCCGACGAGTTCTACGTCTTCAAGCCCACGCTGGCCCAAGGCAAGTTCCCCATCGTCGGCCGCCGCATCGGTTCCAAGCTGATCAAGATGGAATTCGACCCCGAGCGTCCGGAAGGCCGCGCGGTGCGTACCGTTGACGTGCCCGTGTCCGAGCGCAACCGCTATTCGCTGACCGACGACGAAGTCAACGAACTGGCCCGCTACGCCGTCATCATCGAGCAACACTACAAGCGCCCGATGGACATCGAATGGGGCCGTGACGGCGTTGACGGCAAGATCTACATCCTGCAAGCGCGCCCGGAAACGGTGAAGTCGCAGCAGGGCGTGAACGACGTGCAGCAGCGTTACCGCCTGAAGGCCACCGGCCAGGTCCTGATTACCGGCCGCGCGATCGGCCAGAAGATCGGCGCCGGCCCCGTGCGCGTGGTGGGCGACATCTCCGACATGGACAAGGTCCAGCCGGGCGATGTGCTGGTCACCGACATGACCGATCCCAACTGGGAACCCGTGATGAAGCGCGCCTCGGCCATCGTCACGAACCGTGGCGGCCGTACCTGCCACGCGGCGATCATCGCGCGCGAACTGGGCATTCCGGCTGTGGTGGGTTGCGGCAACGCCACCGACCTGCTCAAGGAAGGCCAGGCCGTGACCGTGTCTTGCGCGGAAGGCGACGAAGGCCGCATCTATGACGGCCTGATCGAAACCGAAGTCGAAGAAGTGCGCCGTGGCGAAATGCCCGCCATCGATCTGAAGATCATGATGAACGTGGGCAACCCCCAGCTGGCGTTCGACTTTGCGCAAATTCCCAACGGCGGCGTCGGCCTGGCGCGTCTGGAATTCATCATCAACAACAACATCGGCATCCACCCGAAGGCAGTCCTGGACTACCCGAACGTGGACGGCGAACTGAAGAAGGCCGTTGAATCGGCTGCCCGTGGGCACGCCAGCCCGCGCGCGTTCTTCGTTGAAAAGATGGCCGAAGGCGTGGCCACGATTGCTGCCGCGTTCTACCCGAAGCCGGTCATCGTGCGCATGTCGGACTTCAAGTCCAACGAATACCGCAAGCTGGTGGGCGGTTCGCGCTACGAGCCCGAGGAAGAGAACCCCATGCTGGGCTTCCGTGGCGCTTCGCGCTACATCGCCGAGGACTTCGCCGAGTGCTTCCGCATGGAATGCGAAGCGCTCAAGAAGGTTCGCGACGACATGGGCCTGACCAACGTTGAAATCATGGTGCCGTTCGTGCGCACGCTGGGTCAGGCCGAAAAGGTCGTGAACCTGCTGGCCAAGCATGGCCTGGCTCGCGGTGAAAACGGCCTGAAGCTGATCATGATGTGCGAAGTGCCGTCCAACGCCATCTTGGCCGACGAATTCCTGCAATTCTTCGACGGCTTCTCGATCGGTTCCAACGACATGACCCAGCTCACGTTGGGCCTGGACCGCGACTCCGGCATGGAGCTCCTGGCTGCCGACTTCGACGAACGCGACGAAGCCGTGAAGTTCATGCTGCGCCGCGCGATCAAGGCTTGCCTGGCCGCCAACAAGTACGTGGGCATCTGCGGCCAAGGCCCCAGCGACCACCCCGACTTCGCGCAATGGCTCAAGGACGAAGGCATTCTGTCGATGTCGCTCAACCCGGATACGGTAGTCGACACCTGGCAGCGTCTGGCCAAGCAATAAGCGCCTGGCCCGTTCCAATAAAAAACCCCGCGTCCGATCAGGATGCGGGGTTTTTTCTTTGGCGCACGATGCGGGGGGCGGGAGTGCTACGCCGCTTTCAATTCGCGCGCGATCAATTCCCGCTTGCGATCGATGCCCCAGCGGTAACCCGCCATGGACCCGTCCGTGCGCACCACGCGGTGGCACGGGATGGCCAGCGCAATGGAGTTGGTGGCGCAGGCGCGCGCCACCGCCCGCACGGCGCTGGGCGCACCGATGCGTTCGGCCACTTGCGTGTAGGTGACCGTGGTGCCCACCGGAATGTCGCGCAGTGCTTCCCATACCCGGCGCTGAAAAGCGGTGCCGCGCACGTCCAGCGGCAGGTCCAGCCCGCGCGACGGGTCTTCGACGAAGCTCACCACGGCGGCCACCCAGGTCTCAAACTCGGCATCCGCCCCGATCAGGTGGGCGGCCTTGAAGCGGTCTTGGAGGTTGCGGACCAGGTGTTCCGGGTCGGCGTCCAGCGAAATGTCGCAGATGCCCGTGCCGGTGGCCGCCACCAGCAAGGCGCCCAGCGAGCACTGCGCCACGGCGAAGCGGATGTCGAGGCCTTCGCCGTTCTTGCGAAAGGCGGTGGGCGTCATGCCCAGGATGGCGGGGGCGGCTTCGTAGAACCGGCCGCTGGAATTGAAGCCGGCGTCGTACATCGCGTCGGTGACGCTGGCGCTGCTTTCCAGTTGCTGGCGCGCGCGGGCGGCGCGCAGCGCGTTGGCGTAGGCCTTGGGCGTGATGCCGGTGGCTGCCTTGAATACGCGGTGAAAGTGAAAGCGGCTCATGCCGGCTTGTTCGGCCAGCGTGGACAGGTCGGGCGGCTGCTCCGCCTCAAGGGCGCGGCAGGCGCGTTCGACGACGGCGGCATGCTGTTTGTTTAACAGCTCTTTGCTTACAAGCTGTTTGCTTACTAGCTGTTTGCTTAAACCGGCTGCGGCTGCGGCTGCGGCTGCGGCGGACGGCTGCTTGCTTGCGGCGGCGATGGGGCTCATCGAAGACTCCTGACATGCGCGTAATGGATTGCGCTTTAGGTTCATGGTCTCAGTTGCCGACTAGCCTCGCACTCCGGATGTTGCGCGCCGCCGTTCAGGCCGGCGCGTAAGCGTCCAGGAAGCGGCGCAGCAGCCCCCCGGCCACGGGCGTGGCGCGCACGTTCGCGGTCAGGTCGGGAAGGTCCAGGTTTTCCGCCGCGTAACGACGGCCATAGCGATCCAGGTGGGCGCGAATGAAGTCGGGGCCAAATTCGGGATGGAATTGGGTCGAGAACACGTTGCGGCCGATGCGGATCATCTGGTGTTCGTCCAGGTCCGAGCGCGCCAGCACGGCCGAGCCGGGCGGCGGCTGCAACACGGTCTGGGCATGCAGCATCTGGGCGGGAAACGTGCCGGGCAGGCCGGCCAGCAACTTGTCGCCCGAGGCCGGCGGCAGCAGCTCGACGGTTTGCGTGCCGACTTCGCGGCCCGCCGGGTTGTAGCCCACCTTGCCGCCCAGCGCATAAGCCAGCAACTGGTGGCCGTAGCACACGCCGAACATGGGCAGCTCGGCGGCGGCGGCCTCGCGCAGCCAGGCGGCCGTGTCTTCGCTCCAGGGTTCCTTATCGGTAACCATGGCGGGCGATCCGGTGATGAGGGCGGCGCGATAGTGCGCCGGCGATTGTGGGCGCTGGCCTTCGTGCACGGCAACGATCTCAACCGCGTCGGCCGTCAGGCCGGCGGCCTGGGTCAGTTGTTCGGCATAGCCGCCGAACTGGCTTTTAAGCGTGTCGTCCGGATCGCCGGTATGCAGGATCAGGACGGGTAGGGCGGAAGGTGTTGCAGCGGTCATGGATCGATGTGCTTGAAAAGGCGGACGCGGGCCATCCGGGTGGGATCGTCGCGTCAGGCGCACATCATAATCCAGCGCCGCCGGGACCGAGGCCAACGGGCTTTCCCGTTACGTCCCGGAAATACGTACAATCCGCTCACGAATCATCCTTTCAGGCGACGTTAAGACTATGTGGATCTGGCTGGGACTGGCCGCGCTGGCCCTTATCGGGGAGTTGGCGACGGGTACTTTCTATTTGCTGCTGGTGGCCTTGGGGCTGGCGGCGGCCGGTGCTGCCGCGTGGCTTGGCACCGGGCTTGAATGGCAATTGGTGGCGTGCGGCGTGGTCTTGATGCTGGGTCTGCTGGCGCTGCGCAAGACGCGCGTGCTGAAAAAGCGCGAGGTCAATTCGGCGCGCAACGCCGACGTGAACCTGGACATCGGCCAGACGGTTTCCGTGGAATCGTGGTCCGAACAGCGCACGGCGCGTGTCTGGTATCGCGGCGCCCACTGGCAGGCCGAGCTGGCCCCGGGGCACGCGCCCCACGCCGGAGAACACACCATTACCGAACTGCGTGGCTCGACCCTGGTGCTCAAGCCCACGGGGGCGCCGGGTTCAACCAGGTAAGACCGGCTCGCGCCTCGCGCGGCCCGCAGCAGGCGTCGGGGGCTTGTTGTCCGACGCCATCGCATTAACTCAGAAGAGGTTTCAATCATGATCGATACATCCACTATCGTCCTGCTCGTCGTCGTCGCGCTGGCGATCCTGATCGTCATCAAGTCGATCGCCATCGTGCCGCAACAGCACGCCTGGGTGGTCGAACGCCTGGGCAAGTTCGACCGTGTCTTGTCGCCGGGTGCCGGTTTTGTCATCCCCTTCATCGAACGCGTGTCCTACAAGCATTCGCTAAAGGAAATCCCGCTGGACGTGCCCAGCCAGGTCTGCATCACGCGTGACAACACGCAGCTGCAAGTGGACGGCGTGCTGTATTTCCAGGTGACCGACCCGATGCGCGCATCGTATGGTTCGTCGAACTACATTTCGGCCATCACGCAGCTGGCGCAGACCACCTTGCGCTCGGTCATCGGCAAGATGGAACTGGACCGCACGTTCGAAGAACGCGATTCGATCAACAGCAACATCGTGTCGTCGCTGGACGAAGCCGCACTGAACTGGGGCGTGAAGGTGCTGCGCTACGAGATCAAGGATTTGACGCCGCCCAACGAAATCCTGCGTTCGATGCAGGCGCAGATCACCGCCGAACGTGAAAAGCGCGCGCTGATCGCGGCCTCGGAAGGCCGCCGCCAGGAACAGATCAATATCGCCACCGGCGAACGTGAAGCCGCCATTGCCCGCTCCGAAGGCGAGAAGCAGGCACAGATCAACCAGGCGCAGGGCGAGGCCGCCGCGGTGCTGGCCATTGCCGAAGCCACCGCCAAGGCCATTACCCAAGTGGCCGATGCCGTGCGTCAGCCGGGCGGTATGGAAGCGGTGAACCTGAAGGTGGCCGAGCGCTACGTCGAGGCGTTCGCCAACGTGGCCAAGGAAGGCAACACGCTGATCCTGCCGGCCAACATGTCCGACGTGGGCGGCATGATCGCCTCGGCCATGACCATCGTGAAGTCCACGCGCAACACCTGATACCGCGCCTAGCGGCGCGCCGCCCATGATCGCTCCCGTTAATTTGCTTCTGATAGCAGCACTGGCGGGGGTGCTATCGCTCTGCGTGCTGGGGTCGCTGGCTCGCAGCGGCATGGCCGGCATCCGCGAAACCATACGCGCCAACTTGCTTACGCTGTTGGCGTTTTTTACGTTTGCGCTTCAGAACACATCGGCGCCCTGGCTGGTGTCGGTTGTGGTGCCCAACGCGGCCGTGGGCCTGGCGCTGTTTTCCTATTACTCGGGCGTGCGGCGCTTGCTGGGGCTTAGCGTGCCCAAGCACCTGATGACGCTGGCATGCCTGGTGGCGCTGGTGGTGTTGCTGGCCTATACGTATGTGGACTGGCGCATCAACCCTCGCATCGTGGCGATGTCGCTGCTGCAAATGGGCTTTCTGATTGCGGTGGCGGTCACCGTCCAGCGCAATATGCCGGTGCATCGTTCGCGCTACAGCTATCGCTTCGTGTGGGCCGTGGCGCTGATCTCGGCCGCCGTCTGTGCGTTGCGGGCCGCGATCTACGCGCTGGACCTGGCGCTGCCCGAATCCTTGATGGAACCAAACGTCTGGAACATCGCCTTCCTGACGCTGGGCGTGCTGATCATGCCGTGCCTGACGCTGGGCACCATCATGATCATCCACGACCGCATGCTGGCCGACCGCGAGCAAGAGGCCAACACCGATTTCCTGACGGGCCTGATGTCGCGCAAGGCGTGGTGGTTGCAGGCCGAACGCTATTGCGCGCAGGCGCTGCGCACGCGGCGTCCGCTGACCCTGCTGCTATTGGATATCGACCATTTCAAGCGCATCAACGACACGCATGGCCATGTGGCGGGCGATGCCGTGCTGCGCCATTTCGGCCTGCTGGCCACCGCCACCTTGCGCACGGGCGACCATGTCGGGCGCGTGGGCGGTGAGGAGTTCGGGGTGTTGTTTCCGGATATGCGCGGCGACGCCGTGCTGGATGTGGCGGCGCGCCTGCTCGATTCCGTGCGGCGCACGCCTTGCGCGCATGGCGGCAGCACCATTTCGTACACGTTCAGCGCGGGCGTGGCCGAATGGGTGCCCGGCGAAAACCTGCAAGTGTTTTTCGAACGCGCCGACCGCAAGCTCTATGCCGCCAAGGCGGCGGGGCGCAACCGCATCGTGGGGCCGGCCGAGCAGGCAGAGCGCCTGGTCATGCCGGCCGCGGCCTGAATCAATCGTCTTTGTCTTTGCGGGGTGCGCGCGTGTCGTGCTTCATGATGCGTTCTTTCTCGCGCTGCCAGTCTTTTTCGCGGGCGGTGTCGCGCTTGTCGAACAGCTTCTTGCCCCGGCCCAGCGCGAAGTCCAGCTTGATGCGGCCATTCTTGTAGTGCAGGTTCAGCGGCACCAGCGTGTAGCCGCGCTGCTCGACCTTGCCGATCAGCTTGCTGATTTCTTCGGCCTTGAGCAGCAGCTTGCGCGTGCGCATGGCATCGGGGTGGATGTGGGTGGACGCCGTGGGCAGCGGGCTGACGTGCATGCCCAGCAGGTACAGTTCACCATCGCGTACGATGACGTAGCTTTCCTTGAGCTGCACGCGGCCGTCGCGAATCGCTTTGACTTCCCAGCCTTGCAGGACAAGGCCGGCTTCATAGCGGTCTTCGATGAAATAGTCGTGCGTGGCCTTGCGGTTGTCGATAATGCTCATAACGCCTTTTTGCGCATAACGCCTTTTTTGCTCATAACGGCAATTTGCGGGCTGCAAAGCGCCACATTAGGCTCATGTTGCGCGGTGCCGGTAAAATCTTGCCATTCTAGCCATTTGCGATAGTCGATGCACAAAGTACAACGATCCGTCCTGGTGCCTTACAGCGCCGCCCAGATGTTCGACCTGGTTGCCGACGTGGAGAAGTACCCCGAGTTCATGCCGTGGTGCGGCGGGGCCGAGGTGCAAAGCCGCGACGAACATGGCATGCAGGCCTCTATCCTGATCAGTTTCGCGGGCATGAAGCAGCGCTTCACCACGCGCAATACCCACGTCTATCCCGACCGGATCGACCTGGAACTGGTGGATGGCCCGTTCTCCAGCCTGGTCGGGCACTGGGAATTCCAGGCGCTGGCCGAAGATGCCTGCAAAGTCCTGTTCACCATGGAATACGCGTTTTCGAACCGCGCGCTGGAAATGGTGGTGGGGCCGGTGTTCAACCGCATTGCCACCAGCTTTATTGATTCCTTCACCAAGCGGGCGCAGGCCAAATATGGCGAATGAGCCCTCTGACGCGGCGTTGCTGAACGTCAGCGTTTGCTATGCCTTGCCCGGCCACGTGTGGCTGCGCGAACTGCGCCTGCCTGACGGTGCCACGGTAGCGGACGCGCTGGCGGCCAGCGGGTTTGCGCAGGCGTTTCCGGTGGTGCAGCCCTGGGAACGCGGGGTGGGCGTGTTTGGCCGCGCCGCCGAACCGCAATCCCGGCTGGCCGAGGGCGACCGCGTCGAAATCTACCGGGGCCTGAGCTTCGACCCCAAGGAATCGCGCCGCCGCCGCGCCGAACACCGTCGGACCAAGACGGCCAAGAACGGCCGGGTTCGGCCCGCGGGCTTGCTGTAGGCCGCTTTCTGTAGACCCCTTCTGTAGGCCCCTTGTGCAGGCCGCCTTGTGCAGGCCACCTTCCGCAGGCTGCTCTCCGGGCCGGGCCGGCGCCGCCGGACATTGTCACCAACAAGACAAATACCGCCCCGGCATCCGGCGTAACATAAACGCGGTTTCATATTTACGTTTACGTTAACGTCATGCCAGAATCCATCTTGCCACGGCGATGGGCGGGCGTTCACGAGACGACCCGCAACGCCAACAGACAATACCGACACCAACAGGAGACAGGCTGTGGACTTGGAACTGACCGACGAGCAGCGCGCGTTTGCGCAAGCCGCCCGCGACTACGCCGAGGGCGAACTGGCCCCTCACGCCGCGCGCTGGGACGCTGAAGGCATTTTTCCGCGCGAGGCCTTCGCCCGGGCGGGCGAAATGGGCTTTTGCGCCATCTACGCCAGCGAAGAAATCGGCGGCCTGGGCCTGCCGCGCCTGGACGCCACCCTGGTGTTCGAGGAAATGGCCGCCGTGGACCCGTCCACGACTGCGTTCCTGACGATACACAACATGGCCACCTGGATGGTCGGAAAATGGGGCCAGCCCGCCCTGCGGGAGGCTTGGGGCCCGCTCTTGGCCAGCGGCCAGAAACTGGCTTCTTACTGCCTGACCGAACCGGGCGCCGGGTCGGACGCCGCGTCCCTGTCCACGCGCGCGCAGCGCCAGGGTGATGACTACGTGCTGAACGGCGCCAAGGCGTTCATTTCGGGCGGGGGCGACACGGACCTGCTGGTCGTCATGGCACGCACGGGCGGCGATGGGGCGGGCGGTATCAGCGCGTTTGCCGTGCCCGCCGACAGCCCGGGCATCAGCTACGGCCGCAAAGAAGAAAAAATGGGCTGGAACAGCCAGTCCACCCGCCCCATCACTTTTGAAAACGTCCGCGTGCCGGCCGCCAACCTGCTGGGCCAGGAAGGCGAAGGCTTCAAGATCGCCATGAAGGGCCTGGACGGCGGGCGCATCAATATCGGCACTTGCTCGGTGGGCGCGGCCCAGGGCGCGCTGGACGCGGCCCGCCGCTACATGGACGAACGCCGGCAGTTCAACCGCCGCCTGGCGGAATTCCAGGCGCTGCAATTCAAGCTGGCGGACATGGCCACCCACCTGGTGGCGGCACGCCAGATGGTGCGGCTGGCGGCCTGCAAGCTGGACGGCGGCGCGCCGGACGCGGCCACCTATTGCGCCATGGCCAAGCGCTTCGCTACCGACATGGGCTTCCAGATCTGCCTGGACGCGCAACAGATTCATGGCGGTTACGGATACTTGAAGGACTATCCCTTGGAGCGTCTGGTGCGCGATACTCGCGTTCATCAGATTCTGGAGGGCACCAACGAGATCATGCGCGTGATCATTGCCCGCCAATTGTTGGAAAAAGGAGCCGACATAAGATGAATGCACCGGTGTTGTTCGAAGAAAGAAGCGCGGCGAACGGCATGCGGTTCGGGATTGCGACGCTGAACGCGCCGCAAACCCTGAACGGCCTGTCGCTGGAAATGGTGGACTTGCTGGCAGAGCGCCTGGACCAATGGGCGCGCGATCCGGGCGTGGCCCTGGTGGTCTTGCAAGGCGCGGGCGAAAAGGCTTTCTGCGCGGGCGGCGACCTGCACGGCCTGTACCGCAGCATGACCGAAAACGCGGGTAAAAGCGGCTGGAGCAACGCCTACGCGCGCCGCTTCTTCGAGCACGAATATCGGCTGGACTACCGCATTCACACGTATCCGAAACCCGTGCTGTGCTGGGGCCACGGCATCGTCATGGGCGGCGGCATCGGCCTGATGATGGGCGCCAGCCATCGCGTTGTCAGCGAAAGTTCGCGCCTGGCGATGCCGGAAGTCTCGATCGGCCTGTTCCCGGACGTGGGCGGCAGCTGGCTGCTGAACCGCATGCCGGGCCGCATCGGCCTGTTCCTGGCGCTGACCGGCGCGCAGATGAACACGGCGGACGCGTTCTTTGCGGGCCTGGCGGACTTCCGCCTGAACCACGCCGACTGGCCGCGCCTGCTGGCGTCGCTGGAAGAACAGCCGTGGGCGGGCAAGCCGGCCGGCGCCTCGGACGAGGCCATGGCGCCGCGCTCCATCAACGACGGCCTGCTGCGCCGCGCGCTCACCGCGCTGGAACCGCAAACGCCGCTGGAACCCGGCCACCTGCGCCAGCATTCGTTCCTGATCAACAACCTGTGCACGGGCAACCGGCTGGACGAGATCTACGAAGAACTGGCGCTGCTGAAAGACCATGAAGACCCCTGGCTGGCGCGCGCCGCGACGACCATGCTGGCCGGTTCCCCCGGTTCGGTGCGCCTGGCCTTCGCCTTGCAGCAGCGCATGCGCCTGCGCTCGCTGGACGACGTGTTCCGCGCCGAATACATCGCGGCGCTGGCGTGCACGGCCCATGGTGATTTTGCCGAGGGCATCCGCGCCTTGCTGATCGACAAGGACAAGAAGCCGCGCTGGAACCCCGCGGTGATCGACGTCGCAACCGACGCCTGGGTGCAAAAGTTTTTCGAGGAACCCTGGCGCGAGGGCGAGCCGCATCCCTTGGCCGACCTGGGACAGGAAGGGCGCTGATTGCCTCGGCCGGCCCGTACGCGCGGGTCGGCGTGCCGCGCATACCCCGCCGAGGAACCTCCGCGTAGCCTCGCGTACCCGCGTATCCCGATAGACGAGCCGCGCCCGTCATGCAGGTCACGATGAATCCATACCTAAAGCAAGAACAACAGCAATAGCAATAGCAATAGCAAGCCATAGCCATAGCCATAGCCATAGCACCAGGAGACAAAACATCATGAGCAGTATCGCGTTTATCGGTTTGGGCAACATGGGCGCGCCCATGGCATTGAATCTGATCAAGGCCGGACATAGCCTGACGGTCTTTGACCTGGTGCCGGCAGCGGTGAAGCTGCTGACCGATGCCGGCGCCAGCGCCGCGGCATCGGCGGCGGAAGCGGTCAAGGGCGCGGACGTTGTCGTGACCATGCTGCCCGCCAGCAAGCACGTCGAAGGGCTGTACCTGGACCACGACCTGCTGGGCAAGATTTCGGCCAGCGCGCTGGTCATCGATTGCAGCACCATCGCGCCGGACACGGCGCGCAAGGTGGCGCAGGCCGCCGAGGCGCGTGGCATTGCCATGATCGACGCGCCGGTCTCCGGCGGCACGGCGGGCGCGGCGGCGGGCACGTTGACGTTCATTGTGGGCGGCCCCGCAGCCGCGCTGGAACGCGCCCGGCCCGTGCTGGAAAAAATGGGCAAGAACATCTTTCATGCCGGCCCAGGCGGCGCGGGCCAGGTGGCCAAGATCTGCAACAACATGCTGCTCGGCATCCTGATGGCTGGTACGTCCGAGGCCCTGGCGCTGGGCGTGGCCAACGGGCTGGACCCCAAGGTGCTGTCGGACATCATCGCCAAGAGCTCGGGCCGCAACTGGGCGACCGAACTCTACAACCCGTGGCCGGGCGTGATGGACCATGCGCCCGCGTCCAAGGGCTACGCCGGCGGTTTCGGCGTGGACCTGATGCTGAAGGACCTGGGCCTGGCCGCCGAGGCCGCGCTGTCCACGCGCGCCTCAATCCCGCTGGGCGAACTGGCCCGCAACCTGTATTCGCTGCATAGCGCGGGCGGCTCGGGCAAGCTGGATTTCTCCAGCATCGTCAACCTGGTCAAGCGCGAGCAAGACTGACATGGCCGCGCCGCAAGCGTCGGCTGATCCCGCCGCGCGGGTCAAGGCCAGCTTCGACCAGCAGACCGTCATGCGGCTGCTGGGCGCGCGGTTGGATGTGGTGGAGCCGGGCAGGGTGGACATCGGGCTGCCTTACCGGGCCGACCTTTGCCAGCAAAACGGCTTTCTGCACGCCGGCATTTCCACCACGATTGCGGACAGCGCGGGCGGTTACGCTGCCTACACGCTGTTTGGCCCGGGTGAAGACGTACTGACCTCGGAGTTCAAGATGAACTTCCTGGCGCCGGCCAAGGGCGACCGCTACGTGGCCAGCGGCCGCGTGGTCAAGCCGGGCAAACGTCTGTCGATCTGCCAGGTGGAAGTACATGCCTACGAAGGTGAGCAAGCCACGCTTTGCGTGATAGGCTTGCTCACCGCGGTGCGCGTGACACCGCGATGACTCCGGCGCGCCACGCGCCTGGCCCTTTCATGGGGCAGGTGCGTGTCGCGCTTGTCACGCGTTGCATGGGTACCGGGTAATGCCAGCCAAAGAACATCACCGAATTTTCCGCAGCAACTGGCTGCGCGCCGCCGTGCTGGGCGCCAATGACGGCATCGTGTCTACCGCCAGCCTGATCACCGGGGTGGCCGCCGCGCAGGCCTCGCATGGCGCAATCCTGACGTCGGGCCTGGCGGGGCTGGTGGCCGGCGCCTTATCGATGGCGGCCGGCGAATACGTGTCCGTCCGGTCACAGGCCGACACCGAAGCGGCCGACCTGCGGATGGAACAGCGCTCGCTGAAGGGCAACTCGGAAGAAGAGCTTGCCGAACTGATCGATATCTATGTGGACCGGGGCTTGACCCGGCAGCTGGCGACGCAGGTGGCGCGGCAACTGACCCGCCATGACGCGCTGGACGCGCATGCGCGCGATGAACTAGGCATTTCCGTTCATAACCGCGCGCGGCCCGTGCAGGCGGCCGTGGCGTCCGCCGCGTCGTTCGCGGGCGGCGCGGCGCTGCCTTTGGTCGTGGCCGTGGTGGCGCCGGTCCCGCAACTGATCGGCTGGGTAATCGGCGCGTCGGTGCTCTGTCTGGCCGGCTTGGGCACGCTGGCCGCGCAGGCGGGCGGGGCGCCCAAGGGGCCCGCCGCGCTACGCGTGACGCTGTTGGGCGCTTTTGCAATGGCGGCAACGGCAGGCGTCGGCGCGCTGTTTGGGGTGGCGGTCTGACGTTATGTGGGACGGCGGTCTGACGTTATGTGGGACACGCGGCGGCGCAAAGCACGCCCGCGTCCGGTTGCCGTGGCGCAAAGCACGCCCGCGTCCGGTTGCCGTGGCGCATAGCGCGCCCGCGTCCGCTTGCCACGGCGCAAAGCGCGCCCGCGTCCGCTTGCCACCGCGTATTGCCGCAACGCGCCGCCGGCCCTGGCGCGCGTCCGCGTCCGCCTTAACTCAAGGCGTAATGGAATACGGCAGCGGCCCAACGTTGATGCGCGGGCCGTCCTGGGCGCCCAGGCGCAGGTCCCCCTGGGGCAGCGCGGCAAGCGTGGTTTCGAACAGCACTGAAGCCACGCCGGCTTCGCTGGCGGCATCCACGACGCGGCCGATGGGCTCGCCCGGCTGGGTGGCGTCGAACACGTCCACGCCGGCCAGCGCCGCGCTTTGCCCGCCCGCTTGCTCGCCGGCCTGATCAATGGTGCCGTACGCCATGCGCCGCTTCACGGTGCCACGGTAATGGCTGCGCGCCACCACTTCCTGGCCCGGGTAACAGCCCTTGGTGAAGCTCACGCCCTGAACCAGCTCCAGGTTGACGGTCTGCGGGATGAATACGTCCTGCGTCGCCGAGGCAATCCACGGAATGCCCGCGGCAAGATCAGCCACCTGCCAATGCGTAGCGGGCGCCAGGCTTAGCGCGCCGGCCAATGCCGAAGACTGGGCCAGTTGTTCGTCCGAAGCAATCCACCACCAGCGCAGGCGGGTATCGGCCGACGGGGCGGCGATCCAGGTGCCCGACGGCAGGTCCACGCGCTGCCACGGCGCTCGCGGCAGCGCGCCAGTTACGGATTCCAGGGCGGCAGCTTGTTCGGTGGTGGCCTGCACACCCGCCACGTTCAAGGCGGTTGCGGCCAGCTTGACCTTGGCGCGCAGCACGAACATGGACAGGCGCTTGAGCAACGTTTCGGAAAGGTCGCGGCGGACCAGCCCATACAGTTGCGGGGCGTCGTCGGCGCCGGGGGCGGCGCGCCACATGACCAGGGTGGCCAGAAGGCGGCCCTTGGCCGTGCAGTAGCCCGCCAGGCGGGCGGTGTCCAGCGGCAGGCCGGTAACGTCTTGCGTCAGTTGGCCGTGCAGGAAAGGAAGTGCGTCGGCGCCGGACGCGCTGAAGACCAGAAAATCATCCAGCGGCGCGCACGGAGCGGACGGGGCACCCGTCGCGCAACCTTCGGCGCTGGCAGGAATCGAAGAATAGAAAGCGTGCATGGCGGCGGTGTGATCACGTCATCAAAGTGCAGATGATAGCCGCCTTCACCGCGTCATTGGCCCCTTGCCCACGCCGCGCAAAGGGCCGCCCCGTAACGTCTGGCCCCGGTTTTGCCACGACAGGTCCGCGCGATCCATTAAACTTCTGGGACTTATGAAGAAGCGACTCCGTTTTTACGTCTTGTGGTCATTCCTGCTGATCGTGATCGCCGCCGCCGCAGCGGTTGGCGCCGCCTGGAGCTGGATGCATCGCCCCATGCATCTACCCGCCGACAGAATCGACTTTGTGGTGGACCCGGGCAGTAGCCCGCGCACGGTCGCGCGCGCGCTGAACGCCGTGGGCGTGCCCATCTGGGAGCCCGGTTTTGTCTGGATGGCGCGCCTGTCCGAGCAGGACAAACTGCTGAAGGCCGGCGGCTATCAGGCCATCAATGGCGACTCGCCCTGGCAACTGCTGGAACGCATGGCGCGGGGCGACATGACCCAGCGCCAGATCACCTTTCTTGAGGGCTGGACGTTCCGCCAGATCCGCCAGGCGCTGCGCGAGCACCCCGACGTCAAGCAGACGCTGGGCGAAGTCAGCGACGAAGAGTTGATGACGCGCCTGGGTTCCGACATCAAGCATCCCGAAGGGCTGTTCTTTCCCGACACCTACATCTTTACCCCGGGCAGCACCGACTACGACCTGCTGCGCCGCGCTTATCAGGAAGGCCAGCGCATTTTGCAGGACACCTGGGCCAAGCGGCAGGCGGACCTGCCCGTGGCCACGCCTTACGAGGCCCTGGTGCTGGCGTCCATCATCGAAAAGGAAACGGGGCACGGGCCGGACCGCCGCCGTGTGTCCGGCGTGTTCACCAACCGCCTGAAGATCGGCATGCTGTTGCAAACCGACCCCACTGTGATCTACGGCATGGGCGACGCCTACCAGGGCCGTATCCGCAAGCGTGATTTGCAGACCGATACGCCGTGGAATACCTACACGCGACCCGGCCTGCCGCCCACGCCCATCGCGGCGGCGGGCAGGGCGGCGCTGCTGGCGGCGGTGCAGCCCGAGCAACACAAGTATCTGTTCTTCGTGTCGCGCGGCAATGGCACCAGCGAATTCGCCGAGAACCTGTCCGGCCACAATCGCAACGTGTCGCGCTACATCCTGGGCCAGGGCGCCCGCCCGACCCCGACCCCGACGCCTACGCCGAGCCCCGCGTTGACGCCCGCGACCCCCCCGGCCACCGCGCCCGTCACCGTGCCGGACGGCCCCGGCGCGGCGACGGACTCCGAAACCGACACACCTGAAGGACAAGACCAATGACCTCTCGCGGACGCTTCATTACGCTGGAGGGCGTGGACGGCGCCGGCAAAAGCACGCATACCGACTGGATCGCGGACTTCCTGCGCAGCCAGGGGCTGGACGTGGTCTCCACGCGCGAGCCGGGCGGCACGCCCCTGGGCGAAAAGCTGCGCGCGCTGGTACTGACCGATCAGATGGGCCTGGATACCGAAACCCTGCTGATGTTCGCGGCGCGCTGCGAACATGTGCGGCAAGTCATCGAACCGGCCCTGGCGCGTGGCGCCTGGGTGGTGTGCGACCGCTATACCGACGCCACTTACGCCTACCAGGGCGGCGGCCGCGAGTTGGGCGCCGAGCGGGTGGCCGTGCTGGAACAATGGATGCACGCGGGCCAACCCGATCGCACCTGGCTGTTCGACGTTCCCCTGGAAGTGGCGCGCGCCCGGCTGGCCGATGCGCGCGAGCCCGACCGCTTCGAACGCGAAGGCGCTGCCTTCTTCGAGCGCACCCGGCAGGCGTATCACGCCCGCGCCCAGGCTAACCCCGACCGCATCCACATCATCGACTCCACCCAGTCCATCGCCCAGATCCGCACGGAACTGGAAGCCGGGCTGCGGGCGTTGCTGGCCGCGACGACATGAGCGCGCCCCAGTTCCTGCCGTGGCAAATGGAGACGGCGCGTGCCTGGCTGGGCAACCGCGACCGCTTTGCGCACGCCTGGCTGGTGCACGGCCTGGCCGGCATCGGCAAGCTGGATTTCGCGATTGCCGCCGCTGCCAGCCTGCTGTGCGAAACCCCCGATAACGGCCTGGCCTGCGGCCACTGCGCCGCCTGTGCCTGGTTTGCCAGCGGCAACCACCCTGATCTGCGCCGCATCCGCCCCGAGGCCGTGGCCGTGGAAGAGGGCGCGGACGCCGCCGAGCCTGCCGAGGACGCCGAACCGACCTCGGGCGCGGCCAAGCGAGCCCCGTCCAAGGAAATTCGCATCGACCAGATCCGGTCGCTGGAGTCCTGGTTCAACACCGCCACGCACCGGGGCGGATGGCGCGTGGCGCTGCTGTACCCGGCGCACGCGCTGAACGTGGTGTCTTCCAACGCCTTGCTCAAGGTGCTGGAAGAACCGCCTCCCCATACCGTTTTCCTGCTGGTTGCCGACGCGCCTGACCGCCTGCTGCCCACGCTGGTATCGCGCTGCCGGCGCTTGCCCTTGCCGGCGCCCGACCCCGATACCGCGCTGCAATGGCTGCGCGCGCAGAACGTAGAGCCGGCGCGGGAATGGCTGGCGGCCGCGGGCGGCGCGCCGCTGGCTGCGTTGCGGCTGGCGCAGGCGGGCGATACGCCTTGCCCGCCGTGGCTGTCGCAACTGATCAACCCCTTGGCGCAGGGGCAGGCACCTGATGTCGGCACGATGGCCGAAACGCTGGAAAAGGTGCCGGCCACGGAATGGATCGACGCCTTGCAGCGCCTGTATACGGATCTGATGCTGGCCAGCGCCGGCGCGCCCGTGCGGTACTTTCCGGCGTTGGGCGCGGGCGTGGCCAAGGTGGCCGCGCGCATGAACACGGCCCGCGTGGCCGAGGCGGCGCGCTGGCTGACGCGGCAGCGCGCGCTGGCCACCCACCCGCTGAACGCCAAGCTTTTCGCGCACGCCACCCTGCAACGCGTGGTGCTATCCTGCCAGGCGTAAGTCCCTGATTCAGCGGCGCTTTGCCTGTTGCGATTTCCTTTCGCAGCGGCCGCGCCGCGATCACTTTATGTAGTCACATCATGTACGTCGATTCGCACTGTCATTTGAATTTTCCTGAACTGGCTGCCGATCTGCCAGCCATTCTTGAGCGCATGGCCGCCAACCAGGTCAGCCACGCGCTGGTCGTCAGCGTCAACATGCCCGAATGGCCCGGCCTGATGTCGCTGGTGGAGCCCCAGCCCAACCTGTGGGCCTCGGTGGGCGTGCACCCCGATTACGAAGACACGCCCGATCCGTCGCCCGAAGAGCTGGCGCGCTTGTCGCAACACCCCAAGGTGGTGGCCATTGGCGAAACCGGGCTGGATTACTACCGTTTGTCCGAACCGCTGGATTGGCAGCGCGAACGCTTTCGCCGGCATATCCGCGCCGCGCGCGACACCGGCTTGCCGCTGATCGTGCACACGCGTTCATCCGCCGAAGACACGGTGCGCATGCTCAAGGAAGAAAAGGCAGCCGAGGTGGGCGGCGTGATGCACTGTTTCACCGAAACCTGGGAAGTGGCCCAGGCCGCGCTGGACCAGAATTTCTACATTTCGTTGTCGGGCATCGTCACGTTCAAAAACGCGCAGATCGTGCACGAAGTGGCCAGCAAGGTGCCGCTGGACCGCCTGCTGATCGAAACCGATTCCCCGTACCTGGCGCCGGTGCCGTATCGCGGCAAGCTGAATGACCCGTCCAAGGTGATCCACGTGGCCGAAAAGATTGCGGACCTGCGAGGCATCCCGGTGGCCGACGTGGCGCGGGCGTCCACGGAGAACTTCTTCAAGCTGTTCGGCAAGATCAAGAAGTAAGAAGTAAGAAGTAAGAAGTAAGCAGTAAGCAGTAAGCAGTAAGCGCGGTGCGCAAAGACATACCGTTCAAAGACATACCGTTCAAAGACATACCGTTCAAAGACATACGGTTTGAATGCACGCCATCGGCCAGGCCAGAAACCCGGCCTTCAGGCCGCCGCCCACCTAACCCTCGTTCCTTTCCATCCAGGATAGCCATGACCGCCCGCACACCGACTTTCCGCCCAGTCCTGTCGCAATGCCGAGGCGCGCTGTTGGCGCTGGCCATCGCCTTCTGTGCCTGCGCGGCCCCCGTGGCCCACGCCGCCAACCCGGGCGATTGGTGGGTGTACGTGGCCAACGATTACCCGGACGACGTCAAGGACCTGCTGGCGCAGGGGGCCGACCCCAATGTGCGCTACCAAAACGGGCAGCCCGCCCTGATGCGCGCGGTGGTCGACGGCGCCTGGAAGGTGTTTGACGTGATTGCGGCCGACAAGCGCACGGACGTCAACGCCGAGAATCCGGCCGGCGAAACGCCGCTGATGTACCTGGCCATTGCCGGCCAGACCGAACGCGCCAAAAAGCTGATCGCCCGGGGCGCCCAGGTCAATCGGCTGGGCTGGACGCCGCTGCACTACGCCGCGTCCAAGGGGCAGATGGAAATGGCGCGCATGCTGCTGGGCAAGAAAGCCATGGTGAACGCGCCAGCGCCGGGCGGTGAAACGCCCCTGATGATGGCGGCGTTGGGCGGCAACCTAGAAATGGTCGATCTGCTGATCAAGGCGGGGGCGGACGTCACCACGCGCGACCTGAAGAGCCAAAGCGCTGCTGACTGGGCGCGCAACGGCAAGTCGGAGGCGGTGGCGACGTACCTGACCACGAAGGTGGCCCAGGCGGACGAGGCCAAGCGCGCGCGCCGCGCGGCCAGCCCCGCGCCGGTAGAAGCCGATGCCGCGACGGGCGCGGATGCCGCCGCGCAGGGCAGCGCGCAAGGTGCCGCGCAGCCGGCTGGGGAAACGTCTGGCGCGTCGGTGGGCGTTGCGCCGGGCGCCGCGCCGGCGGCCGGGGCTCCGGCACCCGCTGGCAGTGCCTCGGCCCCGGCCGCCGCACCTAGCGTGGGCGGGGTATCCGGCGTCAAGCTGAACAACTACGACACCCCTGCCGCACCGTAAACAGGCAGGACGCAGAGCGCCCAGCCATCGCAACGCGCTGTTGCCCCTTTTCCCCCTGATAGGGACACATCAAAGAGACCGCATTGCGGTCTTTTTTTTCGTACTTATCTGGGGTTTTCCCTGCTCATTCTCATCCTTCGGGAAAAAATTAAAGAAGAACCACCATGAATTGATAATCTCGGCTCCTTATTGGCGGGAGCAGAGTTGATGTCGGAACCATCGGTAGGGGCGGGCGCGGATCGTGTCCTGTACGTGTTGGCCACGCTGGCCCGGCACGATGGGCCGTTGACGATCGCCGCCCTGGCGGAAAAAACCGGGCTGGCCCAAAGCACGCTGTATCGCCAGGTTGCCTTGCTCAAGCGCTGGGGCTTTGTGGCCGAGCACGAGGGCGAATACGGCCCGGGGCCGCTCTGCGTTCAACTGGCGTGGGGCTTTGACCAGTCGTCCTTTTTGATACACGAAGCGCAGCCCGACATGGCGACGCTGGCTGCCGCATCCGGCGAGACCATCGGTTTGCTGGTCGCCGTCAAGGATCAGGCCGTGTGCCTGGACATGATCGAAAGCCAGCACCCGCTGCGCTGTTCGTTCACCAAGGGACGCGGCCTGCCATTGGCGCGCGGCGCATCCGCCAAGTCATTGTTGGCCTTCATGCCGCTGGGCCGTCTGCAAGCCGCCTTGGCCTATCTGGCCGACGAAGCCGGGGTGGACCCGTCCCGCCTGGAGGACGAGCTGGAACGGATACGCGGGCAGGGCTATGCCGTCACCGATAGCGAAGTGGATGCCGGCGTGTGGGGCGTAAGCGTCCCGATATTCCAGCGGCCCAATCAGGCCGTGGCCTCGATCACGCTGATGGCGCCGTCCACGCGCGCGGCGCAACGGCCCGACGCGCTGATCGCCATGACCGTGGCCGCGGCGCGCCGCATTTCCGACCGCCTGAAGGTCCACTAAAGAGCCTCTGACCGGGCGCTGCCGCCCGATCCCAATCGAATATGTCGTTGCACTGTCGCCCCAGCCGTTTCGTTTAGCCGTCCCCTTGGCCGCCTGTTCCGCCGCATCCGCGGGCCGGCCCTTTTGGCCGCCTGTTCCGCCGCATCCCTCTAGCCGTACTCACCGCCGTACCCATTCGCATAGGACTCACCATGACCACTCGCCGCACATTGTTGACCGCCGCCCTGACGCTGGGCCTTGCCTGGAGCGCCGGCGCGGCGCATGCCCAGGAAACCATCCGCGCCGTTACCGACGCCACGTTCCCGCCGATGGAGTTCGTCAAGGACGGCAAGCGCACCGGCTTTGACATCGAGCTGGTCGAAGCGCTGGCCGGCGCCATGGGCAAGAAGGTCGAGTGGATCGACATCGATTTCAAGGGCCTGATCCCCGCCTTGCAAGCCGGCCGTGCCGACATCGCCGTGTCCGCCATCTACATCACGCCCGAGCGCAGCAAGGTGGTGGACTTCACCGACCCGTACTACGCCGGCGGCCTGGTCGTGCTGACCAAGACCGATAGCCCCATCAAGACGCTCAAGGACCTGGACGGCCGCAAGGTGTCGGTGCAGGTGGGCACGAAGTCGGTCAACTACCTGAAAGAACACCTGCCGGCCGTGCAGCGCGTGGAAGTCGAGAAGAACCAGGAAATGTTCAACCTGGTGCAGATCGGCCGCGCCGACGCCGCCGTGACGGGCAAGCCCGCCGCCAAGCTGTTCGCACAAAGCACCACCGGCCTGACCGTGCTGGACGACCAGGTGACGACCGAGGACTACGGCATCGCCGTGCCCAAGAGCAAGCCCGAGCTGACCCGTGATTTGAACGCCGCCCTGAAAAAGCTGAAGGCGGACGGCAGCTACCAGGCCATCGTGAACAAGTGGTTCGAGGCGCCCAAGAAATGAACCTGGAATTCGCCCCCGTCTTTGCCGACTTCGACAGCCTGATGCGGGGCGCGGTGGTTACCGTGGAGGTAACCGCCGGCGCCTTGCTGCTGGGCTGTGTCATGGGCCTGTTGGTCGGCGTCGGCCGGCTCAACCCCAAGCGCTACGTCATCTACAACCTGTGCAGCGTTTATCTGCTGTTCTTTCGCGGTACGCCGTTGCTGGTGCAGCTGTTTATCTGGTTCTTTGGTCTGCCGCAGTTTGGCGTGACCTTGCCCGCGTTCGCTTGCGGCGTGCTGGGCCTGGGCATGTATTCGGGCGCCTACGTGTCGGAAATCGTGCGCGGCGCCATTCAGTCGGTGGACCGTGGCCAGACTGAAGCCGCGCGTTCGCTGGGTATGTCGTCCGGCCAGGCCATGCGCATCATCATCCTGCCGCAGGCGGTCGTGCGCATGATTCCGCCGCTGGGCAACGAGTTCATCGCGCTGATCAAGAATTCGGCGCTGGTGTCGCTGCTGACCATTCACGACCTGATGCACGAAGGGCAGAAGATCATCAGCGTGTCGTATCGGTCGCTGGAGACCTATCTGGTGGTGGCCTTGATCTACCTGGTGCTGACCACCGCCGCCATGTTGATTTTGCGCAGGGTTGAAAAGCACCTGCGCGCCGGAGGGATGGTGCAATGAACCCGCTAGGCAATCCGCAGGAAATGATCCGCATCCGCGGCCTGGAAAAATCCTACGGCGAGCATGCCGTGCTCAAGGGTATCGACTTTGACGTGCTGCCGTCGCAGGTAGTTGTGGTGATCGGCCCTAGCGGGTCGGGCAAAAGCACGCTGCTGCGTTGCTGCAACGGCCTGGAAGTGGCCGAGGCGGGCACCGTGGACATCTGCGGCCAGACCTTGCTGGACCACGGCACGCTGCTGCCCGAGGCCGCGCTGAACCAGCTGCGCATGCAGGTGGGCATGGTGTTCCAGAGCTTCAACCTGTTTCCGCACCTGTCCGTGCTGGATAACGTTACGGTGGGCCCGCGCACGCTGCGGGGCATGGGGCGCGACCAGGCCAATGCGCTGGCCGAAGACCTGCTGAAAAAGGTGGGGCTGGTGCAGAAAATGGCGGCCATGCCGGCCAGCCTGTCGGGCGGGCAGAAGCAGCGCGTGGCCATTGCGCGCGCGCTGGCCATGCAGCCTAAGGTCATGTTGTTCGACGAGCCGACCTCGGCGCTGGACCCCGAACTGGTGGGCGAAGTGCTGCAGGTGATGAAACTGCTGGCGCGTGAAGGCATGACCATGATGGTCGTCACGCACGAAATGGGTTTCGCGCGCGATGTGGCCGACGTGGTGGCGGTGATGGACGGCGGGGTGATCCTGGAATCCGGCCCGCCCGAAGTGATCTTTACTGAACCGCGCGAGGCTCGCACCCGTGAATTCCTGCAAGCGGTATTGAGTCAGGGGACGGCGGCATGAGCGCGGCACAGCGGGATCAGAACGTGTGGAAGGCGCGCGACGACAGCGCCGAACAGGGCGACACGCGCCGCTTGGCGCATATCGTTCAGGCGGAAGCTGGCCAGGCAAACAAGGGCGAACCCGTCCTGCTGGGGTTTGCTTGCGACGCGGGCGTGGCGCGTAACCAGGGGCGTGTCGGCGCGGCCGAAGGGCCGGCGGGCATCCGCAAATTCCTGGCCGGCTTGCCGGCGCATGGGCTAGCCCGGCTGCTGGACGGCGGCGATGTGGTGTGCCAGGGCGATGCGCTGGAAGACGCGCAAGAACGCCTGGGCCTGCGCGTGGCGGAACTGCTGGGGCAGGGCGCCCGCCCGTTGGTGTTGGGCGGCGGGCATGAAATTGCCTGGGGCACTTTCCAGGGGTTGGCGCGTTGGCTGCAAGCCCGCGGCGACACCGAACCCGTGCTGGTCCTGAACCTGGACGCGCACTTCGACCTGCGTACCGGCCGCCCGGGAAGTTCCGGCACGCCCTTTGACCAGATCGCGCGCTACTGCGAAGCCGAGGGGCGGGCGCTGCAATATGCCTGCCTGGGCGTCTCGCGGCTGGCGAACACGCCGGCGTTGTACGCCCGCGCCGCCGAGGTGGGCGCCGTGTGGGTAGAAGACCGCGACATGCAGGAGCGCCATCTGGAAGCTCGGCTGGCCAACGTGGACGCGTTGCTGGCGCGCGCGCGCCACGTGTACCTGACCATCGACCTGGACGTGTTGCCGGCGGCGGTGATGCCCGGCGTGTCCGCGCCCGCGCCCTACGGGGTGCCGATGGCCGTTGTTGAGGAAATCGTGCTGCGCGTGAAGGCCAGCGGCAAGCTGCGGGTGGCCGACATGGCTGAGTACAGCCCGCGCTTTGACGTGGACGGCCATGGCGCGCGCGCGGCGGCGCGATTGGCTTGGCAGCTGATGGCGCCGTGAAGTGGTGCGCGGTGAAAGGGGGGCAGTCCTGAACGGGGCTGCCCCTTTTTTCATCGCTGTTCCGGTAACGCCCGGCCGGCGCGGCTTGCGGTTGACCGAGGCTAGACGCGTGCGCGTTCGCGGCTTAGGATAGGTCAGTTTTCGAGCCGGGCTCGTGACCCGTACGGTATCCGCCACAGCTATGCGTCCCTATTAAAAATATTTAGGTTTTAAATAGGGACGCTATAGTTTTCGTGGATAAAATGGCGCAACTTTGTCAGGAGATCATGCTCATGTCTCACACTCCCACCCATGCCTTGCCGTCTTATCTGAATGCCGATGACCTCGGCCCCTGGGGTAATTACCTGCAACAAGTCGACCGGGTCACCCCGTACCTCGGCACCTTGGGTCGGTGGGTCGAGACGCTGAAGCGTCCCAAGCGCGCCTTGATCGTCGATGTGCCGATCGAACTCGATAACGGCACCATCGCGCACTTTGAAGGCTATCGCGTGCAGCACAACGTGTCGCGCGGCCCGGGCAAGGGCGGTGTGCGTTTCCACCAAGACGTGACGCTCTCCGAAGTGATGGCATTGGCCGCATGGATGTCGGTCAAGAACGCCGCCGTGAACCTGCCTTATGGCGGCGCCAAGGGTGGCATCCGCGTTGATCCGCGCACGTTGTCGCAATCCGAACTGGAACGCATGACGCGCCGCTACACCAGCGAAATCGGCGTCATCATCGGGCCGTCCAAAGACATCCCCGCCCCCGACGTCGGCACCAACGCCCAGGCCATGGCCTGGATGATGGACACCTATTCCATGAACGAAGGCGCCACCGCCACGGGCGTGGTCACCGGCAAGCCGATCGCGCTGGGCGGCAGCCTGGGCCGTGTCGAAGCCACCGGCCGTGGTGTGTTCGTGGTGGCGTGCGAAGCCGCTCGCGACCTGAACATCGACGTGTCCAAGGCGCGCGTGGTCGTGCAGGGCTTTGGCAACGTGGGCGGCACCGCTGCCCGTCTGTTCCATGAAGCCGGCGCCAAGGTCATTGCCGCCCAGGATCACACCGGTACCGTGCACAACCCCGCCGGTCTGGACGTCCACAAGCTGCTGTCGCACGTGTCGCAACATGGCGGCGTGGGCGGCTTCTCGGGTGGTCAGGCGCTGGACAAGGACGAGTTCTGGACGCTGGAAACCGAATTCCTGATCCCGGCCGCATTGGAAAGCCAGATCACCGCCGACAACGCCGCCAAGGTGCGCGCCAAGGTCGTGGTGGAAGGCGCCAACGGCCCCACCACCCCGGAAGCGGACGACATCCTGTTCGAACACGGCGTGTATGTGGTGCCGGACGTGCTGGCCAACGCCGGCGGCGTGACGGTGTCGTACTTTGAATGGGTGCAGGACTTCTCCAGCTTCTTCTGGAGCGAAGAAGAGATCAACCAGCGCCTGGAACGCATCATGCGCGAAGCCTACAGCGCGGTGTCGCAGGTGGCCAAGGAACACAAGGTAACGCTGCGCACCGCCGCGTTCATCGTGGCTTGCACGCGCATCCTGCAAGCGCGCCAGGTGCGCGGCCTGTATCCGTGATGACTGAATCGGCGTGGCGTCATTGACGCGGCGCCGAGGAGGCCGAGGCAGACAAAAAGAGAAATCGCCCCGCAAGGGGCGATTTCCATTGGGGCATGGCCGGCGCAATCTGAATAGAATGTGCCGGAGCTGGAGCCCAAGCTCAAAGCCGAGCCCCGACCCAGACCATGGTCCAGGCCAAGGTCCAGGCCTATACCCAAGCTGAGCCCATCGCCAGGCCGGTCGCAGCCGCCGGCGCCCATCGACACTTCCCCCCTATCGCCACCCGGAGACCTTCATGACTCAAGCCCTGCCGTCCACGACACTTACCGTGGACCCCGCCTGGATCGACGCGTATGGCCATTTGAACGCCGCGCACTATGTCGGCATCTTCGATCGTGTGGGCTTTGAGCTGCTGGGGCAGGTGGGCGTGGGGCTGGACTACACCGAGGCCACGCGCTGCGGCATCTACACCATGAACGTGCACGTGGCCTATCTGCGCGAAGTGCTGGCCGGTGACCCGCTGATGCTGCGCGTGCGCTTGCTGGAATCGGATAACAAGCGGGTGCTCTGCCTGATGGAACTGACCCAGACCCGCGACGGCTACCTGGCCGCCACCATGGAGCAGCTGTCCTTGCATGTGGACCTGAACACGCGTCGCGCCACGCCATTCCCGCCCGAGTTGGAACAACGCCTGGCCCGCGCCGTAAGCGAACACGCGGCCGAGCCACTGCCGCCCGGCTACCGCCGCCTGCTGCCGCTGAAAGGTCCGCGTTAAGGGACGAAGCGACGCTTGGGCCGACGCCCAAACCCGGGTCGAAACTGCGCCGAAACAACACTCCAACCCGCGCCGAACCACGCTCGGTGATGCCGTGATTGCATTGCCAGTGCGGCCTTCATAACATGCTCTGGTGACGTGCTCGTGGCCGCACCGGCATTCTTTCCGGTTGTGGAGCGCTGACCACAGTGGGGCTTTTTTTTCGCGAATCGGGGCCACTAGCCGTACCGCATCATTTTCTGACACATAGCGTCCCTAGAATTCGTTCCTGCCATGCGCCATGCGCCGCTTGCCCAGCAAGTCGGCACGCGGCCTGGGTATGTTCAATCAAAGGGAATATGTAATGAAAAAGACTCTGCTCGCAACCGCGCTCCTGGCCGCCGTCACCGGCGTGGCCCAAGCGGAAACCTCGGTAACGCTGTATGGCCTGATCGACACCGGTATCGGCTACCAGCGCATCAAGGGCGACGGTTATCACGAATCCAAGGTCGGCATGGTTAACGGCGTGTCGAGCGGCTCGCGTTGGGGCCTGCGTGGCGCCGAAGACCTGGGCGATGGCCTGTCTGCCGTGTTCACGCTGGAAAGCGGCTTCAATTCGGGCAACGGCCAATCCGGCCAAAGCGGTCGCCTGTTCGGCCGCCAAGCCACTGTCGGCCTGAAGGCCGATTCGTGGGGCCTGCTGGAATTCGGCCGCCAGACCAACATCGCATCCAAGTACCTGGCCTCGATCGACCCGTTCTCGGGCAGCTATGGCCAAGCCAACGTGGGCGTGGCCTTCAGCGCCGCCAACACCGTCCGCTACGACAACATGGTCCAGTATTCGACCCCGTCGTTCAGCGGCTTCCAGTTTGGCGTGGGCTACTCGTTCAACGCGTCCGACACGACCGCCGCGCAAACCGGCTTCAAGACTGCTGACAACACGCGCGCCATCACGACCGGCCTGCGTTACGTGAACGGCCCGCTGAACGTCGCCGCCACGTACGACCAACTGAACCCGGCCAACCAGCTGGGCACGGATGCCACGCCCAAGTCCTGGTCCATCGCCGCCGCCTACGACTTCGAAGTCGTCAAGCTGGCCTTGGGCTTTGGCCAGACGCGCGACGGCTGGTTCACCGGCCAAAGCATCAACTCGTTCGGCAGCGGCAGCCCCACGGCCAGCAGCTTCGGCACCAACGTTGCCGTGTCCGGCTTCAAGGCCAATTCGTACCTGGTCGGCCTGACCGTGCCGTTGGGCGCCAGCAGCATCCTGGCGTCGTGGCAGCGTGCCGACCCGAACGGCAACCCGCTGACCGCCGGCAACGATTCGACGATGAACGTCTACAGCATCGGCTACACGTACAACCTGTCCAAGCGCACCAACCTGTACGCGCTGGGTTCGTACGCGACCGACTTCGCGTTTGTTGACGGCGTCAAGAGCACCGTCGGCATCGTGGGCGTGCGCCACCGCTTCTAAGCCATCGCGGCAGGCCGGCGACGCGCGCGCGTGGCGCGCGCCGCCGGCCCGTTCTTGCCGCGGTTGTATTGAGCGGACTGGGCGTCTTACCCGGCCACAGACGCGAAAAAAGCGGCCACCTCCCTAGCTCCACTCTCAGTCCGCTCACCCGAACCTCGGCCTGCACAAGGCCTTGCGCCGCGCTGAGCACGCATCCTTGACCGGCATTGGGCCATGCGCCCGTTGCCGGTCTTGGCATTGGCCTATGACGTGGGCAGCAGTTCCGGCTTCAGGATGCCGCGCAGGTCGGCATAAGGGATGCTTAGTTCCGGTTCGCCGTGCGAGTAGGGCGCAATCGAATAGGCGTCGTATTTGACGACGATGCCGTCGCGCGTCAACGCAAAGTTGTCGCTTTCCTGGAAGGGCCACATCTTGTTGTAGGCGGCGGGATCGCGCTTGGCGTCGGGGTTGCCCGTCAGCCATTTGGCATGCGCGCGCTGCAAGGCCGCAACGTATTCCGCGCGCCGGCCTGGGATCAACGCTTCATCCAGACTCATGACGCGGCCGCGCGAACGCTCCCAGTTCAAATACTGCGTGGCCGGAATGCCGTGCGCGGCGCCCGTCAAAAATTGCTCGGTGTGCAATTCAATCGCCACGATGTCGCCCACCGTGTCTTTCACCGACGCCTTGAAATACGTGGCGTCGCGGGCGCGCGCGGTCGACCAGAAGTATTGGGTGTATTCCGACAGCGTGTTGTAGGGGCCACGCCGATTGGCATCGGTGCCGGTCATGTAGGCCAGCACGTGGTCCACCAACGCCGTCAATTTGGGTATGCCCGGAAACGCCACGCTGTCGATTTCAATGCGCGGGCAGTCGCCTTCGCAGCCCGGTTTGTTCGACGCCCATTTGATCCGCTCGGTGGACAGGTCGCCCACTTTTTCCGGGGTGGTCGAAGCGGGCGCGGCCAGGGTGATGTTGGCAGGCGGCGTACTGCCGCAGCCGGCCAGCGCCAACAAGGCCGCGCCCAGGATCAGACCGCTTATCCCGCCTGGCGGCGTGAATGTGCGACGCATTGAACTACCTCCACAAAATCAAGATCTTGCCGTCAAGGCACCACGCCCGTCCACTCGGGCGTCGAGAACTTTTCATCGGCTTGCTGCTGGGCGCGCGCCAGCGTGTCGCTGCCGATTTGCCCCGGAGTCAGACGATGCAGGCCGGCAAAAGTTTCCAGCATGCGCTCGATGATGACTTCGCGCGCCAGACCGGTCTGCGTGCGCAGCGGGTCCACGCGTTTCTTCGCGCTGGTGGTGCCTTTGTCGGACAGTTTCTCGCGGCCAATGCGCAAAACCTCGACCATTTTATCGGCGTCGATGTCGTACGACATGGTCACGTGGTGCAGCACCGCGCCCGCACGTCGGGCTTGCGCCGCGCCGCCAATCTTGCCGATGTCGGACGCGATGTCGTTCAGGGGTTGATACCAGGCCTTGATGCCCAGGCCCTGCAACGCCGTCAAAACCCAGGCGTCCAGGAATGCGTAGGATTCCTGGAAGCTCATGCCGTGCACCAGGGCTTGCGGCGCGCTTAGCGAATAGGTAATGGAGTTGCCCGGTTCGATGAACATCGCACCGCCACCGCTGACGCGGCGCACGACTTCAATGCCGTGGCGCTTGGCGCCGTCGGGGTCCACTTCGTTTTTCAGGGATTGGAAACGGCCGATAACGACGGCGGGCGCCGCCCATTCCCAGATGCGCAGCGTGGGCGGGCGCTGGCCCGCGCCCACTTCATCGGTAATGACGGCGTCCAGCGCCATGTGCAGCGACGGCGCCTGCGGGCCTTCGTGGATCAATTGCCAGTCGTAATCGTTCCAGTCGGTGCGCGTCATGCGAGCGCCCTCCGCAGCACCACGGCCACGGCTTCGGCCGAAAAGCCGAACAGTTCGGCATCGGCGGGCAGGGCGGATTGCACCGCCACCGCCAATTCCAGTTCGCCGGCATCGGCCGGCATGCCGTTCAAGCCGCTGTTGATGGCTTCCAGCGCTTCGGGCGGCTCTAGAAAGAAGTCGCCGCTGATGCGTACGTTGGCCAGGCGGCCGTCGCGCACTTCCAGATCCGCGACAACCAATTTGCCGCCGGGGACTTTGTATTCGCCATGCATGGGCGCTCCTTGCGAAATCAATGAACAAAAACTACAGGTTCAGCTTCATGCCGTCGTGGCTGGCCGTAAAGCCCAGGCTTTCGTAGAACCGGCGCGCATCGGGGCGCGCGCGGTCGGTCGTCAGCTGGACCAGGCCGCAGCCCTGGGCGCGGCACTGGTCGATGGCCCATTCGAACATGGCCCGACCCAGACCCTGGCCGCGCGCCGACGAGGCGATGCGCACGCTTTCGACCTGGCCGCGCCACAGGCCCAACCGCGACAAGCCGGGTATGAACGATAACTGCAAACAGCCGACCAGGTGTGGACCTTGCTCAACCACGGCAAGGAACTGGTTGGAATCCTGCGCGATGGCGGCGAAGGCAGCCGTGTAGCGCGGGTTCAGCGGCACCGAGGCGTCTTCGCGCTTGGCGCCCAGCTCATCGTCGGCCAACAGGGCCACGATGTGCGGCAGGTCTTCCTGGCGCGCGCGGCGAAAGACCAATTGCGGATCGGACATCGCAGTGCTCCTGGCTAGCGGGCAAGGTTCTGCGCGGTCTGGCCGAACAGAATGCGGCGCGATTCCTCATCGCTGATGGAGGGCGTGGTGTTGACGCTGTCGGCCAACGCGTACGCGCGCTGCGTGGCGGGGCGTTGCGCGATGGCGTTGAACCAGCGTTGCAGATGCGGGAAGTCGTTCAGGTCCTGACCCTGCTTGGCATGCGGCACGATCCACGGGTAGGCCGCCATATCGGCGATGGAGTAGTCGCCCGCCACGAATTCGCGGTCGGCCAGACGCTTGTTCAGCACGCCGTATAAGCGGTTGGTTTCCTTGACGTAGCGGTCGATGGCGTAGGGGATGCGCTCTTGCGCGTAGCCCGAGAAGTGATGATTCTGGCCAGCCATGGGGCCAAGGCCGCCCATTTGCCAGAACAGCCATTGCGACACTTCCGCGCGGCCGCGCAGGTCGGCCGGCAGGAACTGCCCGGTCTTTTCGGCCAGATACAGCAGGATGGCGCCCGACTCGAACAGCGACAAGGGCGCGCCGCCGTCGGCCGGTTGCTGGTCGACGATGGCAGGGATGCGGTTGTTGGGCGCGATGGCCAAAAATTCGGGTTTGAACTGATCGCCGCGGCTGATGTTCACCGGGTGGATCTTGTAGGGCAGGCCGGTTTCTTCAAGGAACAGCGTGATCTTGTGGCCGTTGGGGGTGGTCCAGTAATAGAGATCGATCATGGGGTGCGTCCTGGGAATCAAGGCGCCGCCGGCCGTGCCGGCGGGTGGAAGGCCATGATAGCGGCAGGCATTGTTGCCGGCCCCGAATAACCGGGGCCGGGGGCGGGTTTCTTGGCGGCCCCCAAACCCCGCGCCTTACACCACCCGGTGGGACCCGCCCGGCAGCCGCCACGTCCAGTTCAGGCTGACGCCGGCGGCGGCCACGAAGATCATCGCCACGCCCACCACCTGCATGGGTTCCATGCGCTGGCCGTAGACGACCAGGTCCAGCAGGATGGCCACGGCGGGGTAGATGAAGCTGAGCGCGGCGGTGGACGTGGTCGGCAGCTTCTGGATGGCCGAATACATCAGGATGTACATCAGGCACGTATGCACCAACCCCAGCGCCACCAGATAGCCCCATTGCAGCGGCGCGGTCGGGACGGCGCTGAAATCCGCCATCGGCAGCAGCATCACGGCGCCTAGCGTCACCTGAACCAGCGCCAGCACCTGCGGCGGCACGCCCTTCAAGCGCTTGACGATGACCGCCGTCACGCCATACAGCGCGGCCGCGCCCAGGCCCAGCAGCAGGCCCGACAGATAGGCCTGGCCGCCGGCGTGCGTGTCCGTCAGGCGCAGCACCAGCAGCAGGCCGGCAAACGCCACCACGGACCACGCCAGCTTGCCGCGTGACGGGCGTTCGCCCAGGAACAGCACGCCCAGCCCGATCAAAAAGAAGGGCTGCACGTTGTAGACCGCGGTGGCCAGGGAAATGGACGCCAGCCGGTAGGCCGAGAACAGCAAGACCCAATTCATGACCAGCGCGGCGCCGGCCACCAGCGCCAAGAACAGCGTCTTGCGCGTGAACAGGCCGGGCTTGAGCAGGCCGCGCGACCAGCAATAGATAAACAGCGCCATGGCCCCGAACAGGCAGCGAAAGAAAACGACGTTCCAGGCGCTTTGACCGGATTCCAGGACAAACACGCCCAGGGTGCCGGATAAGGTCATGGCGGCGGCCATTTGCGCCAGGCCAAGGCGTTCTGATGCGGGGGTCATGAGGGGGTCTCCATCGGCCGTCTGGCCACGTTCTTGATGGAGAAATTATCCCAGGCGCATCGGCGCGGTTATATGATGAATGCGTGGCGCTTTCATTCGTCAACCTTCATTTAGGTGAAATTTATGCAGAACGACCTAAAAAACGAAAACCCGGTACTGGATGGTATTGATCGCCGCCTGGTGCAGACCCTGGCGGCCAACGCGCGGACCACCACGGCCGACCTGGCTCGGCAGGTAGGCATGTCGGCGCCTAGCGTGGCGGACCGGCTGCGGCGCCTGGAGGAATCCGGCGTCATCCGCGCCTACACGCTGGATGTGGACCCGGTGGCGCTGGGCTACACGCTGGAAGCCATCGTGCGCATCCGGCCGCTGCCGGGCCAGCTGCGTCACGTCGAAGGCTTGATCGAGGAAATCCCGGAATTCGTCGAGTGCGACAAGGTCACGGGCGACGACTGCTTTATCGCCCGTGTGGTGCTGCGGTCGATCTCGCATCTGGACGGCATCCTGGAACGCGTGACGGAGTTCGCCGAAACCAACACCGCCATCGTCAAGGCGCATACGGTGCGCCGCCGCCTGCCGCCGTTGCGCTAAGGGCGAAGTCCCGGCCGCGTCGTCCCAGCCCCGTAGTCCCAAGCCCTTACACCGGGGCCGACAACGCCCGCGCCACGTCGTCCTTCAAACCCGCCGGCGTGTCGGTGGGCGCGTAGCGCTTGATGACCTGGCCATCGCGGCCCACCAGGAATTTGGTGAAATTCCACTTGATGCCTTCGGTGCCGAAGACGCCGGGCTTTTCGCCCTTGAGCCAGCGGTACAGCGGATGGGCGTCGGCCCCATTGACGTCGATCTTGGCAAACAGCGGAAAGCTGATGTCGTACTGCGTGGCGCAGAAATTACGGATCTCGGCTTCGTCGCCCGGTTCCTGGTGGCCGAATTGGTCGCACGGAAAGCCCAACACCGTGAAGCCGTCGTCACGGAACGAACGGTACAGCTCTTCCAGCCCCGCGTATTGCGGCGTGAAGCCGCACTTGGACGCCACATTGACGACCAGCAGCACGCGGCCGCGATACGTGTCCAGGGATTGATCCACCCCGTGAATATCGCGGGCGGTGAAATCGAAAATCGTGCTCATGCGGGCTCCTGTGTCGGGCGTTGCGACGCGGGCGCGTCGGTGCGCCAATTGGCTCGTGGAGTGTAGCGCCGCGTGCGCACGCCGGGGTATCAGACCAATCCGATATCCACAGGGGCCACACCCGGGAATACCTGCGCCAGGCGGGCTTTGTCCAGCCCGTATAAGCGCGCGAACAGGCCCGCGAAAACGGCGCGGTATTCGTTCAGAACAGGGTAGTCGCGGTCCTGGAACAGGGTGTCGTGGCGGACAGGGACCTGGCGTCCGGCAATCCGGCCACCGCGCACGTTGCCGCCCATCACCCAATAGACGGTGCCGTGACCGTGGTCCGTGCCCTTGTTGCCGTTTTCGCGAAACGTGCGGCCAAACTCGCTGATGACCACGACGGTGGTCTGGCCCCAGGCCGGCCCCATCGCGTCGGCATAGGCCGCCAGCGCGCGCCCCAACTGTCCCAGCCGGCCGGCCAAGGCACCCGTGGCGGCGCCCTGGCCGACGTGCGTGTCCCAGCCGCCCACATCCACAAACCCGACGTTGTAGCGGTCGGTCATGAAGCGGGCGATGCGGCGGATTTCCTTTTCCAGCTTGTCGGTCGACACCGCGTTGCCGTTCGCGGCCTGCATTTCGGCGTCCAGTTCCTGCCGGGTGGCGCCCATGACGCGCTGGCCTTCGTCCACGGCCGCGTGCAGGTCCGTGTCGCGGTACATCGCGGCAATGGCGCGGTTGTCGGCGTCGCTCAAGCGGGATTTTCTGTTCGCTCCGCCCAGGTCCACGTTGGGCACGCGGGCATCGCCACGCAAAATTTGCGGCACATCGGAGGTAAACGCGGCGGGGTGCGAACCGTTGGCGCCCAGGGCCAACGTCAACCGGTTCAGAAACCCGGATCGGTAGTTGCCATCCTTGCGGGCGCCTTGGCCCAGCTCGATGCTGTTCTGCGTTTCGAAGTGGCTGCGGGTCAGGTCCTCGGTGCCGGCAAACGGGACAAAAGCCAGCTGCTTGTTGCGGTAGAACGGCAGCAGGCTATCAGCCAGCGCCGGGTGCAGGCCCCAGCCATCGGCCAGCGGCAGGGCGGCGCCATCGCCCGACCCGGGTCGGGCGATGGCAATGCTGGGGCGCGACTCGTAATAGAAGTCGCTGGACGTGGGCACCAGCAGGCTGGCGGCGTCGTACGCGCCGCGCATGAAGACGACCAGCAGGCGGTTGCCCGACGCGGCGGGCGCCGCATACAAGCGGCTGCCGCCCAGCAGCAGGGGGGCGGTGGCCATCATTTGAAGCAAGCGGCGGCGGTCCATCGCGTTCTCCTAGCGGCGCATGAATTCTGGCGAGGCCAGCAGGTAGGTATTGGCATCCACGGGTTTTCGGGCCTGGCCCATGGCCTGGCGCGTTGCGGACGACAGGACGCGCAACAGATCCGGGTTGGCATCCAGCAGCGGCGTCGCCTTGGGCAGCGCGACCGGCTCCGGGGCCTCTGTCGTGCGATAAAACGGCTGCGGTGCGGCGGCAATGGCGCGCGCAATTTCAAACCGTTGTGTCATCTGCCCCGAACCCGCCCAGTCAGATTGCGACATCGGATAGCCGTCGGGCGTGGGGCGTTGGTACATGCCCTGGCCCATCTGTTGCAGCATCGACAACACCGCCTTGGGATTGCGGATGGGCGGCATGTCGGCATAGGTCAATCGCAAAGCAGAAAACACGTAATGCACCGGGTCCTTGAACACGCCGGTCTTCAAGGACTTGGCGAACTCCGGCGAGGCGATCATCGTTTGCAGCGTGGCCGCGATGTCGCCATCTTGGGCCTGAAAGGTTTTGGCCATGCGCGCCACCAACGCGGGCGGCGGCGATTCCCCCACGAAGTACGCGGCCAGTTTGGTACTGACAAAGCGCGCGGTGGACGGGTGGCGCGCTAGCAGGTCGATGGCTTGATCGACTTCGTCCAGGCCGCCGCCGCGAATGGTGTGGCCCAGGAACACCTTGTCGCCGCTATCGTGGCGCGCGGGGTTGAACAAAAACAGCCCCTGTTGGACCAGCCCGGCGCGCAATTCGGGTTTGACCTTGGGCGGCTTGTCGCTGTTATGCACGCCCAGGCCGGTCAGGATGCGCGCCAGTTCCTGCACGTCTTTTTGCGTATAGCCGCCACCCACGCCCAGCGTGTGCAGCTCCATGATTTCGCGCGCATAGTTCTCGTTGATGTGCCCCGCCACATTGCGCGTGTTGTCCAGGTACACCAGCATGGCGGGCGACCTGACGGTGGCGCGCAGCATGTCGCGGAATTTGCCCAGCGCGTGCGGGCGAATGGCGCGCTCTTCGTATTGCGGCAGATACGTGCCCACGTCGCCTTTGCCCGCGAACACATTGAAGTGGTTCATCCAGAACCACGTCATCTGTTCCTGCAAGGGGGCGGGCGAATACAGCGCGCGCCACACGGCGCGGCTGGCGGCGTCCTGGGCGCGCTGCCGCGATATCGCACGTGCTTCGCGCTGCGCTTGCAGCTTGGCTTGGGGATCCAGATCGCGCGCGTCTTGTCGCAGCTTGCGCTGCCGCGCCTGGGCGTCCTGTTCGGTTTCCTGGTTGATGGGCAGTGCATCGATGGCCGACTGCACCTCGGCGGGTAACCGCGCGTGCGCGTCCGGGTGCAACTGCGCATGCAGGTAGCGCTGCGCGCCTATCTCGCGGATGCGAGCCAGCTCGGCGGGCGTGGCGCCCCAGGTGATGCGGTTGACCAGGGCGGCTTCATACGCGCGGGTGTCTTCTTGCGGGGCAGTGGCCGCGGCAGGGGGAGCAGCCGCCGCTGCCACGCTCGCCAGCGCCAGGCACAGCATTGGCACGACGTTGGTCAGCAGCATTCGTGATCGCATCATGAAGCAAGACCCTGAAAGGGCAATAAGCGGTGTGACAGGATAATCCTCCGAACATTCCCGCGCCGGGCGGTCCTGAAACGCGCGGAAACCGCAATTTTCAGTTCGCTGCCGACCCGGCGCGGGCTGGGGCCATTGCGGCGCTTGGCGGCACGTCGTCCTATCATGGCCGCTTGCAGGCAATAACGCTGCACAAGACGATGCACAAGACGAAAGCAGGAGCACGCCGATGGAAGGAATGATCGAACGCCTGGAGGCGATGTTGGCCAAGGGCACCGACAATATGTTGCTGCGATTTTCGCTGGGCAAGGCCTATGCCGAGCAAGACAGCTTTGAAAAAGCCGAAACCCATTTGCGCGCGGCGTTGGAGTTCGACCCCGCGTATTCCGTCGCTTGGAAATGGCTGGGCAAGGCTTGCCTGGGGCGGGGCGACGTAGAACAGGCGCGCGCAGCGTGGGACCGGGGCGTGGCGGCCGCCCAGGCGCGCGGCGACAAGCAGGTCGAAAAGGAATTGCAGGTCTTCATCAAGCGCCTGGACAAGCAGGCGGCGGCGGGTTCGTGATCCGCCGCGCGCCGCGCTTGATCGCATTCACCCCACCGCCGGCAAATTCCCAAACGCTTCCAACGCACGCAAGCGGCTTTGCGCCAGGTCGACGATCGGCATCGGGTAGCCCGCCGCCGCACGCTCCATCGGGCTGGGGTCGTGGATGGCCTTGTCGTCCAGGTCGGCCAGTTCGGGCAGCCATTCGCGCAGGAACACGCCGCGCGGATCGAAGCGGCGCGATTGCGATAGCGGGTTGAAGACGCGGAAGTACGGCACGGCGTCGGCGCCCGTTGACGCGCTCCATTGCCAGCCGCCGTTGTTGGCGGCCAGGTCGCCATCCACCAGCTGCGCCATGAACCACGCTTCGCCCAGCCGCCAATCGATCAACAGGTTTTTCGACAGGAACATGGCGGTGACCATGCGCAGCCGGTTGTGCATCCAGCCCAGCGCCAGCAATTGGCGCATGGCCGCGTCCACGATCGGAATACCGGTCCGGCCTTGCTGCCACGCGTGCAGGTCATCCGGCGCGTCGCGCCACGGCACGGCGGCGGTTTCCGGCTTCATCGGCTGATGCATGGACAGCGAGGGGTAGGCGGCCAGCAGATGCTGATAGAACTCGCGCCACAGCAGTTCGTTGATCCATGTGGCCGCGCCCGCCTTGCCGCTATCGATCTCGCCGTGATTGGACGCCAGCGCCGCGCGCAGCGCCTGGCCGGGCGACAGTACGCCTGCCGCCAGATAGGGCGACAAGCAACTGGTGGCGGGCAAGGACGGAAAATCGCGTTCGTCCTTATAGGCGTCGATGATGCCGTCGGTGAAGGCGTCCAGCCGGTCTCCCGCGGCAGTTTCGCCGGCGGGCCATAGTGTGCGGACCGCGTCGCCGGGCGCGGCGAAGCCGTCGAAGGCGTCCGGCAGCGGGTCGGCCGCCCAATTGGGCGGGGTTTGCGGGCGGGGGGCGGGCACCGCTACCACCGGCGCCGTGCGCAGCCGTTCGCGGCAGGTGCGCGCATAGGGCGTGTACACGCGATAACAGTCGCCCTTGCCCGTGGTAACCGTGCCGGGCCGCAGCAGGGTCGCGCCGTGATGCAGCGTCCAATCCACGCCGATGCCGTCCAGCGCGGCGGCCACGGCGGCGTCGCGGCGACGTTCGTTGATCGCCCATTCGGTGTTGGCGTGCACTTGGGAAATGCCGTGCGCCTGGCAGAAATCAGCAATCGCCTGGGGCGCGTTGCTCCAGTCCGACACCGTCAGCAGCTTCAGCGGAATGCCGCGTTCGCCCAGATCGCGCGACAGTTCACGCAGGTTGCGCAACCAGAAATCCACCTTGGCCGGCGCGTCGCCATGCTGGCGCCACTGTTCGGGCGCGGCCAGGAACAGCGCGGTCACCGTGCCGTTTTCACGGGCAGCCGCCAGCGCGGGGTTGTCGTGCATGCGCAGGTCGGTGCGCAGCCAGAGCAGCGTATTCATGGAGGGCGATCCAGGCAGAATGTGGGCGGACGGCACTGCCGTTCGTCGAGGCTGGCATTCTATATTGGCCCGGCGCTTGGAAGACGATGTAAAAACTACGAGTAGATGTGACGGCGCGGAGTCGCGGAATCGGCGCTTGCCGAGCGCCCGCTCGCGTGACGCCCGGAACCCGCGCCTCTCCTGGGTAGCGTGGGGACGCGAATGACGTCGCGCAGCATGTTGCGAGCCTGGCGGCATGGCCTATACCGGTCAAACCATGAAACACGCTGGCGCGAGGTTTGTATTGACGCGCCTGGGCCGCCGCCATGTAATCGATTCAACGACTGAAAAAAAGTTGAACGCTATGGGAAATCTGATGGACCTTCGCCCGTCCTTTCTACGGGGACGCACATCCGCCGCCACGACATCGCGCGACGTCCTGCAAAGGTTGTGGCGTTCTTTCGATTTACCCGACGAATCCCTCGACCACGTGATGCTGACGGGCGCCGAACCGGTGTTGCCGTCTTCGTTCGCTGTGGGGACGGCCGCGCAAACCAGCATGGCCGCCGCAGCGCTCGCAGCGGCTGAACTCTGGTATCTGCGAGGCGGCTCGCGCCAGCAGGTCAGCGTAGACATGCTGCACGCGGCGCAGGAATGCCGCAGCCACTTCACCATCAACGGCGTCACGCCCAATATCTGGGACCCGATCAGCGGCGTCTACCAGTGCGGTGACGGGGGCTGGGTGCGCATCCATGCCAACTTTGCGCACCATCGAGACGGCGCGTTGGCCCTGTTGGGCTGTCCCGTCGGAGAGGGCACTACGCGCGACGCGGTCCAGGCGGCGTTGAGCCGCTGGAAAGCGCTGGACTTTGAACAGGTGGCCGCCGACGCGGGCCTGGTGGTTGCCGCGATGCGCAGCTTTGACGAATGGGACCGCCATCCGCAGGGCCAGGCCGTGGCGGCGCAACCCTTGATGACCATTGAGCGCCTCGGCGATGCCGACCCGCGTCCCTTGCCCAAGTATGGGCACGACGCCCGGCCGCTGAAAGACATTCGCGTGCTGGACCTGACGCGCATCATCGCCGGCCCCGTGTGTGGCCGGGCGCTGGCGGCTTATGGCGCCGACGTGATGCTGGTGAACTCGCCGCAGTTGCCCAACATCGACAACATCATCGACACCAGCCGGGGCAAGCTCTCGGTGCTGGCTGACCTGGACACGGCCGACGGCCGCATCGCGCTGGGCAACCTGCTGCGCAGCGCCCACGTGTTTGTACAGGGCTATCGGCCGGGCGGGATGGCGGCGCTGGGCTTCGGGCCGGAAGACGCCGCACGCATCCGCCCGGGCATCGTGTATGTGTCGCTATCGGCCTATGGCAACGTGGGCCCGTGGGCCAACCGCCGGGGTTTCGATTCGCTGGTGCAGACCGCCACGGGCTTTAACCACGCCGAGGCGCAGGCAGCTGGCCAGGAAGCGCCCAAGCCCCTGCCGATGCAGATTCTTGACCATGCCTCGGGCTACCTGATGGCGTTTGGCGCGCAGGTGGCGTTGGCGCGGCAAGCAACGGAAGGCGGCAGTTGGCACGTGCGCGTGTCGCTGGCGCAGACGGCGCATTGGTTGCGCGGGATGGGCAGGGTGGAAGGCGGGCTGGACTGCCGCATGCCGGACTTTGACGGTTTGCTGGAAACGGAGGCGTCGGGCTTTGGCGAGCTGGTAGCCCTGCGTCATGGCGCGCGCTTTTCGGAAACGCCGGCCCGTTGGACCCGCCCGTCCAGCCCGCCGGGCACGCATCCGACCGTGTGGCCGTTTAACACGTAGGACGTTCCGCGCTCGTGGCCGGAAAATAACGAAGGCGCCGTTCGGCGCCTTTTTTCTTGCTTGCGGAAGTCGCTTCTTATTTGGCCTTTTCCTGCTTGGCCTTCCAGTCGCGCAGCGCGCGCATGGTGTTCGTCACGTGCGACTCGGGGTTCATGTCGGTGAATTCGTACAGGATTTTGCCCTGCGGCGAAATCACGTAGGAAATCCGCTGTGCGTATTCCGGGCGCTTGTCGTGCACGGCGTCATACGACTTCATGATCTTGCCATCGGCATCCGCCGCCACGGCGAACTTGCCACGGCATTCACTGACCGAGAATTTGTTCAGCGTGTCGATGTTGTCCGTCGATACGCCAATGACGGTGGCGCCCAGCGACTTGTATTCGTCGGTGGCCTCGGCAAAGTTGTGCGCTTCGATGGTGCAGCCCTGCGTGAAGGCGGCGGGAAAGAAATACAGGACGACCGGGCCTTGCTGTAGCGCGTCGTTCAACTTGAACGTGAAGACCTTGCCGCCCAGCGAGGCGTCGGTGCTGAAGTCGGGCGCGGGCGCCCCGACGTTCAAGGCGGCGTGGGCGGATGCGGCGGCCAGCAGGCCGCAGAGCATCAGGCTAGAAACAAGGCGCTTCATGGAAGTCTCCAATAATCAATCGTTGGGCGCGCGGCGGTGGGCGGCAAGTGGCCTACTGTAGTCCGCGCGCGGCCCAGGGTCCAGTTCAGTCACGGTTAGGGCCACCGCCTCGGCCACCGCCATCGCCGCCACCGCCCGGCTGCCGCTGCGGCTGTTCACGCGCCTGCTGTTGCCGCGCCTGCTGCTGTTCGCGGCCTTGTTGTTGGCGAGCTTGTTGCTGCTGTTCCCGTGCCTGTTGTTCACGCGCCTGCTGCTGACGGCCTTGCTGCTGCTCACGGGCCTGCTGCTGGCGGGCTTGTTGCTGCTGTTGGTCGCGGGCCTGCTGCTGGCGGGCCTGTTGTTGCTGTTGCTGCTGCTGTTCGCGCGCCTGTTGCTGGCGCACTTGTTGTTGTTCGCGATCTTGCTGCTGCTGGCGCTGCTGTTGATCGCGCTGCTGCTGATTCCGCTGCTGCTGATCGCGCTGTTGAATCTGCTGCTGAACCCGCTCTACATCCCGCTGCTGCACATCCCGTTGCGCCTGCGTCCCGACCACGGTCTGGCCCGGGCCTCGGCCTTGGTCCGGCCGATTCGGATTCCCGCGATTCGGGTCGGGGCGGTTGTTGTCGGCGCCCGGTCGCCCACCCTGTGGCCCGCGACCGTTATCGGGGTGATCCACAAACGCCTGCGGCGGGCGGCCCTTGTTGTGGTCGTAGAACTGCGCGCGGTTATTGCCCGCTTCGCGCACGTAGTTGCGCTGTATGTCGGTCGGCGGCGCATGGCGGTCGTTGCGGGCGGCCAGTTCGCGCGGGTCCGCCGCGCGCCGGATGCCGTTCGGCCCGCCGTGATAGCTGACGCGGCGGTTGTCGATGTTGTTGACGACCACGGTGTGGTTGTAGACGTTGGTGACCCGCGTGACGTTTACGTTCGTCACCGAGCGGTTGTAGTAGAAGCGGTCGCGCTTCCAGTAACCGCCCACATAGCCCATCCCGACATAGCCGAAGCCATAGTTGATGCCGCCATAGAATCCCACGTGGGGGCCCCAGTAACCGGGGCTCCATACGTACAGCCCATTGGAGAACCCCCAGTATCCGGGCGTCCACAAGGCGCCGTTATAGGGCGCCAGCACCCAGGCGCCGGGCACCCAGAAAAATCCGTAGCGGTTGCGGCTCCAGTAGCCTGGCACCCACAGATAGCCGTCGGCCGGGGCAGGCGGCTGCACATACTGGGGCAAGGGCGGCGGCGGTTCCGGGCTGCGGTCCACCAGCGCAAGATTCGCGGATGCCGGGTCGCCGCCATCGTAGTCAGGGGCGGCGGGCGCGCCCGGTGGGGGCGGCGGCGCGTCGTAGGTTTGCGCCACGGCGGCGCTGCCCGTCGCCAGCAAGGACACGGCAAGAGCGATATGGGCGGCGGCAGGCCGCAGGCGGGAAATCCGGGCTAGGGGCGTCATGGCAGTTCCTTCAGGACGCGTCGACGGCGACGGTCAATAACCGCGGTAGTAGTAATGCGGCGCGGGATACGCCGGGTAGTAATAGTGCGGCGTGTAATACACCGGCGCGGGGCGATAGTACGCCGGGCGGGCCGGCACCACGACGCATCCGGTCAGCGTGCTGGCTATCACCATCATCAACAAAAGGCGCTTCTTCATGTTCTTGACTCCCTACCTGCGCCAGGCGTGTCATACGCCCTTGGTGCGCTGGTAAGGATTAGGCCATACCGGATGGCAGTCGTTCGCCTCTTGTAATCGATCCGAAACAGCTTTCGCGTGACCGATGTTTGCGCCTGCGTGACGGCGCATGTCGTTGGTATCAAACGTTGCGGAAAAAAGAACGGGGCCGCCATGGCGACCCCGTTTTGCGTCACGCCGCGTCACGCCGCGTAACGGCGATGGCGGCAGTGGAGGCGATCAGTTCCAGCGTCCGCCGTTGCCGGCCAGGCTGAAACGGCCGGCGCCCATGAAGGCCAGCGCCAGCGCGGTGAACAGGAACATGCCTTGCAGTTCCAGTGCCCAGCCGCCATTGTTGGTCATGCTGCTGAGCTGCCCGGTGTGCGCCAGCAAGATGGCAACCACCATATTGATGGCGATGATCAGGCCACCCAGGCGCGTGTACACGCCAACGATGAGCAGAACGGGCGCGATGATCTCGCCCACGTAGACGCCATAGGCCAGAAAGCCCGGCAGGCCGTGCGAAGACAGCATGCCGCTGATGCCGGTAACGCCATTGCCCATCAGTTTGGACAAGCCGTGCAGCAGAATCAGGATGCCCAAAGCCAGGCGCAGGATCAGCTTGCCGGTATCGTCGGACTTGATCATGGTGAATTTCTCTTGTGATGGTTAAAGGAGGACAAGGCTACGTTGGAACCCACCGCGAACCATTGGTTCCAAGCCCACACCGCCGCGCATCCGACGGGGCGGCTGCGTCAAGCGGCGCCATTATGGCAAATGCCCTGCAAAATCATCAAGCTTTCGTCACGTCCTGGCGGTAATTGCTGGCGGTACCGCCGGGCGTATCGAACCCTGCCAAAAATCAGAATTCCTCAAGAAAGCGCATACGGAAGCGCCGGCCCTTGATGTTGCTGTTGGACACGCGCGAAAACGCCTGCTTGGCAATCTGGCGGTCCAGCGCCACGTAGGCGTTGAATTCCGTGATGTTGATCTTGCCCACCTGTTCAAACGTCAGCCCGCCGTCGCCCGTCAGGGCGCCCAGCAGGTCGCCCGGGCGCAGCTTGTCTTTCTTGCCGCCCTGGATGCACAGCGTGACCATGGGCGCGCGCAAGGGGCGGTCGGCCTTGGGTTTCAGCGATTTGATGTCGCCCCACTTCAAGGGCGAGCCCTGGTATTGCTCAACCAGGTTGGCCCAGCGCATCTCGTCGGGCGAACACAGGCTTAGCGCCAAACCCTTCTGATCGCCCCGGCCGCTGCGGCCGATGCGGTGCACGTGCACTTCGGTGTCCTTGGTGACGTCCACGTTGATGACGGCGCCCAGATTCTGGATGTCCAGGCCACGGGCCGCCACGTCGGTCGCCACCAGCACGGCGCAGCTCTGGTTGGCGAACTGGATCAGGATCTCGTCGCGTTCGCGCTGTTCCAGGTCGCCATTGAGCGCCTGTGCGCTGATGCCGTCGGCTTGCAGGCGTTCCACCAGGTCGTGGCTGCGGACCTTGGTGTTGCAGAACGCCAGCGTGGACACGGGGCGGTAATGCGCCAACAGGCGGGCCACGGCGTCCAGGCGGTCTTTTTCGTCGATTTCAAAGAAGATCTGTTCGATGCGGCTGGCGTCGTGCTGCGCCTCGACCTTGACCTCGGCGGGGTTGCGCAGAAACCGCGCGCTGAGCTTGCGGATGTTGTCGGGGTAGGTGGCCGAGAACAGCAGCGTCTGGCGCTTGGTGGGGCAGTGCGAGGCAATGGCCACGATGTCGTCGTAGAAGCCCATGTCGACCATGCGGTCGGCTTCGTCCAGCACCAGCGTGGTCAGGCCGGCCAGGTCCAGGCTGCCGCGTTCCAGATGGTCCTGGATACGGCCCGGCGTGCCCACCACCAGATGCGCGCCGCGCGCCAGCGATTCGGCTTGGGGGCGGGCAGGCGCGCCGCCGCACAGCGTCAAGATCTTCACGTTGGGAATCAGGCGCGCCAGGCGGCGCAGTTCCTGTGCAACCTGGTCGGCCAATTCGCGGGTGGGGCACACCAGCAACGCTTGCGGCGCCAGGCGGGTGGGGTCCAGCTTTTGCAGCACGCCCAGGCCAAACGCCGCGGTCTTGCCGCTGCCGGTCTTGGCTTGCGCGATGATGTCGCGGCCTTCCAGGATCAGCGGCAGGCTTTGCGCCTGAATAGGCGTCATTTGCTCAAACCCCAGGCTTTGCAGGTTATCAAGCAGGGCGGGCAGAAGGGGAAGGGTAGAAAAGGGCGTGTTGGTCACAATAGGGCGGTTCGCAAAAACCGCGAAAAAACGAAGTCGACCGACAGTGTAAGCCCTGGAGTGGGCGGACCCTAGCCCGCAGCCCTGGCCCTGGCCACAGCCCCAGCCCCACAGCCCCAGCCCCACAGCCCCACAGCCCAGTCCAGCCCAGCCCCAGCCCCAGCCCAGCCGCCCGCTGTGCCGCTAGCCCCGCCGCTACCCTTCAGCGTCGTAGGTGCCGGCCAGCGCGCGGGCGGCCTCTTGCATGCGGGGCAGCCAGCCGCGCGCCCCGTCGATGGACAAGCGGGCCACCGGCGCGTGCAGCGCCACGGCGGCGATCACCCGCGAGCCACGCAGGATCGGCACGGCCATGCAGACGATGCCCAGCAGGAATTCCTCGCGGTCAAAGCTGGCGCCTTCCTTCTTGATGGCCCGCAGCTCGTTTTCCAGCGCGCCCACCTCGCACAACGTGTTCGGCGTGTAACGCGGCAGGGGCGCGGCGGCCAGCAGGCGCGCGCGCGCCTCGCGCCGCATGTGCGCCAGAAACAGCTTGCCGCTGGCCGAACAATGCAGCGGCACGCGCGAACCCGTTTGCAGGTTCACCCGCAGCGGCCAGGCGGTTTCCACGCGGTCCAGGTAAATGACTTCGTCGCCATCCAGCATGGTGCAGTTACAGGTTTCGCCGATTTCGTCGACCAGGCTGTCCAGGATGCGATGGCGTTCACCGCGCAAGGGGGAATTGAGCAGCGTCTCGCGGGCCAGGGCGCTAAGGCGGGGGCCGCTGACATAGCTTTTGCCGGCGGGTTCGCGCAGCAGCATGCCGGCGTCGACCAGCCGCGTCAGGATGCGCAGCACCGAGGGCTTGGGCAGGCCCGTCGCGTCGGTCAGGGCCGCCAGCGACACCGGCGCGTCGGACCGGGCTACCTGTTCCAAGAGGGTCAGCGCGCGTAGCGCGGCAGAGGATTCGTCTTTCATCTTTCAATATTTGAAGATTCAGCTGCCAGCGCGCCATCGTCGTACGGATTTTGCAGAAAATGGAACGCAGTGGGATGGGAAACGCGGGATTTCTCCGGCAGTATCGATTCACCCCGGCCACGATGCAAGCACGATGCGGGCAACCGCCCCGCGTGCCACCTCCCACAGCGCCGGCCTGCCAGGAGACACACCATGAGCAGCAAGCAACACATGACCCCCAGTGAAGCGTTCGTTGAAACGTTGGTCGCGCAGGGCGTCAAGGACGTATTCGGCATTGTGGGTTCGGCCTTCATGGACGCGCTGGACTTGTTCCCCGCCGCCGGCATCCGCTTCGTGCCCACCGTGCACGAGCAGGGCGCCGCCCACATGGCCGACGGCTATTCGCGCGTGACCGGCCGCCACGGCGTGTGCATCGCTCAGAACGGGCCGGGCATCACCAACTTCGTCACCGGCGTGGCGGCGGCGTACTGGGCGCACAGCCCCGTCGTGGCGATCACGCCCGAAACCGGCACCGCCGGCATGGGCCTGGGCGGTTTTCAGGAAACCGAGCAGCTGCCCATTTTTTCCCGCATCACCAAGTACCAGGCGCACGTGAACCGGCCGGATCGCATGGCGGAATTCACCGCCAAGGCCTTTGACAACGCGATGGCCGAACGCGGCCCGACGCAGCTGAACATCCCGCGCGATTATTTCTACGGCGAGATCGATGTGGCCATCCCCGAACCGCGCCGCGTGCGCCGGGGGCCGGGCGCCGAAGAAGACCTGGAAGCGGCGGCGCGGCTGCTGGCCGAGGCCAAATTCCCGGTCATCGTGGCGGGCGGCGGCGTGCTGTTTTCCGAGGGCCAGGCGGAATGCGTGGCCTTGGCCGAACTGCTGGGCGCGCCGGTCGTTACCAGCTATCTGCACAACGACGCCTTTCCCGCGAGCCACCCGCTGTGGTGCGGCCCGCTGGGCTATCAAGGGGCCAAGGCCGGCATGAAGCTGCTGTCGCAAGCCGACGTCGTGCTGGCGCTGGGCACGCGGCTGGGGCCGTTCGGCACCTTGCCGCAGCACGGCCTGGACTACTGGCCGCAGGGCGCGCGCATCATTCAAGTGGATGCCGACCACCGCATGCTGGGGCTGGTGCGGCCCGTATCGGTCGGCATCTGCGGCGACGCCAGGCCCGCCGCCGCCGCGCTGACCGAAAAGCTGAAGTCGCGTGACGTCGCTTGCGTGCGCACCAAGGCCGCGCGCGGTGACGACATCGCCTCGCAAAAGGCTGCCTGGGAAGCCGAGCTGGATGGCTGGTCGCACGAACGCGACGACTGGAGCCTGGACATCATCGAACAAGGCGGCGGCCGCATGCACCCACGGCGCATGCTGCGCGAGCTGGAACGCGCGATGCCCAAGCATGTCATGGTGTCCACCGACATCGGCAACATCTGCTCGGTGTCCAACAGCTATCTGCGCTTTGACGAGCCGAACTCCATGCTGGCCGCCATGAGCTTCGGCAACTGCGGCTACGCGCTGCCCGCGTTGATCGGCGCCAAGCTGGGCCGCCCGGACCGCCCGGCGGTGGCCTATGTGGGCGACGGCGCGTGGTGCATGAGCTTTCAGGAATTGCTGACCTGCGTGCGCGAAAAGATCCCGGTCACGGCCGTGGTGTTCCATAACGGCCAGTGGGGCGCGGAAAAGAAAAACCAGGTGGACTTCTATGGCCGCCGCTTCGTGGGCAGCAATCTGCTGAACCCGAATTTTTCCGAGCTGGCGCGCGCCATGGGCGCCGAGGGCATCCGCGTCGAACACGCGGACCAGGTGGGCGCGGCGTTGCAGGCGGCGTGCCAGGCGCAGTCCGAAGGCAAGACCACGGTGCTGGAAATGATGGTCAGCCAAGAGCTGGGCGATCCGTTCCGGCGCGACGCGCTGAAGCAGCCCGTGCGCTTTCTGGACAAGTACAAGCGCTACGTCAACCAGCCGTTCCAGGCGGGCGAGGTGCCGTTGCCGATCGATCCGGTTGGGCGTTAGGGCCAGCCGCCGCCAGAGACCAGGAGCCCGCCGTATGGCTAGCGATCAATTGTTCGCGCCGCTGCGCGATGCCGCGCTGTCGGCGGGCCGTTTGCGCACGGCGGTGGCGTACCCCATGTCGGCCTCCAGTCTGGATGCCGCCGTGCAGGCGCAGCGCGCCGGCCATATCGAGCCCGTGCTGGTGGGGCCGGCGCGTAAGCTGCTTGACCGCTTGGCACAGGCGGGCTTGCGGCCGGGCGACTTCGACATCGTCGACACGCCCGATGACGAATGCCTGGCCGCGCAGACGGCGGCGGGGCTGGCGCGCGACGGCGCCGTGCAGATGTTGATGAAGGGCAGCCTGCATACCGAACACTTCATGGCCGCCGTGGTGTCGCGCGAATCCGGTTTGCGCACGAGCCGGCGCGTCAGCCATGCCTTTGTGATGGGCGTTGCCGCCTACGCCAAGCTGTTCATCCTGACGGACGCGGCGGTCAACATCGCGCCTACGCTGATGGAAAAGGCCGACATCGCGCAAAACGCCATCGACCTGGCGCAAGCGCTGGGCATCGACCGGCCCAAGGTGGCGGTGTTGTGCGCCACGGAATCCGTCAACCCCGCCATGCCCGCCACGCTGGACGCGGCGGCCCTGTCCAAGATGGCCGACCGCCAGCAGATACGTGGCGGCGACATCGATGGCCCGCTGGCGTTCGACAACGCCATTTCGCGACAGGCGGCGCACGAAAAGGGCATTGTGTCGCGCGTGGCGGGCGACGCCGACATCCTGCTGGCGCCCGACATCGAAGCGGGCAACATGCTCTACAAGGAGCTGACCTGGCTGGCCGGCGCGGACACCGCCGGGCTGGTACTGGGCACGCGCGTGCCGGTGCTGCTGACCAGCCGGTCCGACTCCGTGCAGGCGCGCGTCAACAGCTGCGCCATCGCGGTGCTGCACGCCCGTGCCTTGCTGGCAGCACGCGACGCTTGAACCCGGAAAATTCTGGTGCAAGCGATTTGCCGCGTCTGGTTCTAGACCCTGCCACCCCCGCCACGTACCTTGAGTCCAGACGCCCGCGCGCGCTTTGCGACGGGTATTTCGACACAGGGAGCAGGCAATGCCAAACACCGTCACCGCCGACATGCTGGCCGAATTCGCGGCAGCCTGGAACCGCCACGATATCGACGCGCTGATGCGCTTCATGACGCAAGACTGCGTGTTCGAGACCGTCGGCGGACCGGACGCCTGCGGCAGCCGGCACACGGGGTCGGAAGCCGTCCGCACGGCCTTCGCGGCGGCCTGGAAGAACTTCCCGGATGCGCAATGGAACAACGGCCGGCATTGGGTGGCGGGCGATCGTGGCGTGTCGGAATGCATGTTCACGGGGACGGCGGCCGACGGCACGCGCGTCGAGGCCGACATGGTCGATATCTTCACCTTTCAAGACGGCAAGATCCGCGTGAAGAACGCGTTCCGCAAGCAGCGGCCCGCCTTGCCCGCCCGGGCGTGAGACGCGCATGGATACCCAAATGTCCTTCGACACTACGCGCCCGGCCCCGGCCGCCGCCGCACGCGTGAACGCCTACAACCCCACGTACGATCCGCTGGTGTCGCCACCCGGCCAGGGGCAGGACTACGCGCCAACCTACTGGGTCGCCACCGCGGGCGCACCGCCCGAAGACGATGGCCCCATCCAGGGCGACGTGGATGCCGATGTGGTGATTGTGGGTTCGGGCTTCACGGGCCTGTCCGCCGCGCTGACGCTGGCGCGCGACTTCGGCGTGCGCGCGCTGGTGCTGGACGCCAACCGCGCGGTGTGGGGCTGCACCAGCCGCAATGGCGGGCAGGGGCAGAATGCCTCCGGGCGTCTGTACCGGTCGCAATGGATCGGCCGCTGGGGCATGGATACCGCCAAGCGCCTGGACGCCGAAATACGCGAAGGGTTCGAATACTGGAAAAGCCTCGTGGCCCAGGTCGATTGCGACGCGCAGCCCGGCGGGCATCTGTACACCGCGCATCGGCAGAAGAAGATGGCGTTCCTGGCGAACGAGGCGCGCGTCATGCGCGAGGTGTTTGGCTACGACGCTCGCATGCTCAGCCAGGGCGAGTTGCGTGAACGCTATGTGCACGATCACGAGGCCGTCGGGGCCATGCACGAGCCCGACGGCGTGGGCGTGCATCCCTTGAAGCTGGCGTATGGCTATTTACGCCAGGCGCGCGCGCTGGGCGTGCGCGTGCATCCGTCCAGCCCGGTGCTGGGCTGGCGCCGCGACAATGGCGCCATCGCCCTGCAAACCCCGGCGGGTGTAGTGCGTGCGCGCCGCGTGGCGTTTGCCACCGGCGGCTACACGGCGCAGGGCGTCAACCCGCTGCTGGACAATCGCATCATGCCGGTGCTGTCCAATTCCATGGTGACGCGTGTGCTCTCCGACGCCGAGCGCGAGGCCGCCGGCCTGAAAAGCACCGTGTTCATCACCGACACCCGCACCTTGCGTTTCTATTACCGCCTGCTTCCCGACGGCCGCATGCAGATCGGCAGCCGTAGCGCCTTGCGCGGCGCCGACGCCCAGCACCCGCGCCACCTGGCCTTGCTGCGCGAGGGGCTGGCGCGCAAGTTTCCGTCGCTGCGTGATGTCGAGGTGGCGTATTCGTGGTGGGGCTGGGTCGACGTCAGCCACGACATGATGCCGCGCGTAACGCAGCCCGACCCGTCCCAGCCCGTGTACTACGCCTTTGGCTACGGCGGCAACGGGGTGGCGTTCTCGGCCCAGGCCGGCAAGCGGCTGGCCCAGCGGATGATGGGCCAGGACGGCGCGCCCTGGAACCTGCCCATCTACGATTCACCGCTGCCCGGGCACCTGTTCGCCCCGTTCAGGCGGCTGGGGCAGGGGCTGCTGTATCGCTGGTATCACCTGCGGGACGAGCATCTGTAGCGTGCACAGGTGTCGTGCATCGGTGGCAGGCCTCCGTAGCGTGCCACCTGAACCGCGTGCCGAACGCGGCCCGCGCCTACGCCGCCGCCCGCAGCCGATACCGGCGCACCACCTGCGCCAGTTTTGCGATGCCCGGTTCGATCAGTTCGGGCCGAATCGACGTGAATCCCACGCGGAGGAAGTTGCGGGGCGCGTCGGCCCCGTTCATGAAAAAGACGTCGCCCGGTTCCACCACCACGCCCTCGGCCAGCGCCGCCTCGGACAGCTGCGCCGCGTTCAGCCAGGGTGGGCCTTGCAGCCAGCACGACGACGACCCCGTGATGGGCGTGGGCGTGAAGTCGGGCAAGTGGCGGGCCAGCGCGTGCGCCAGTTCCGCGCCGCGCCGCTGATACGCCTGCGATTGCTTGCGCAGCAGTGAATGGTGATGGCCCAGCGAAATAAACAGCGAAAACGCGCGCTGGATGTACGCGGACGGGTGCCGCAGCATCAGCCGGCGCAGCGCGCGCAGTTCGCGGGTCAGCTCGCGCGGGGCAACGATATAGCCGATGCGCAGGCCCGGCGCGAACGACTTCGCCAGGCTGCCGACATAGATCACCCGCCCGTCACGGTCCTGGCTTTTCAGCGCCGGAATCGCGCCTTCGCCCCAGCGGCTTTCGCTTTCGAAGTCGTCTTCGATAATCATGCTGTCGGCCTGTCGCGCCAAGGCCAGCAGGGTTTCGCGGCGTTCCATCGACAGCGTGACGGTGGTGGGGCATTGATGCCCCGGCGTCACAAACACATAGTCGCAGCCCAGCAGATGCGTGCCCGTGCACAGGCCGCCTTCGTCCACCGGCATCGGCAGCAAGTGGCGCGTATGGCTGGCAAAGATGTTGCGGGCGTCGGGGTAGCCGGGGTCTTCCATGCCGACCACGGTGTCTTCGTTGACCAACAGGTCCGCCAGCAGATATAGCGCGTGCTGCGCACCCACGGTGATCACGATTTCTTCGGCATCCGCCCACACGCCCCGGCGCGGCAATACCTGCGTGCGGATCTGTTCGATCAGCGCGGGGTCGTCGTGCGTGATCAGGTCGGGCGCCCAACTGCGGATGTCCAGTACCGACAGCGCCTTGATGCAGCATTCGCGCCATTCGGCGGTGGGAAACAGGTCTGCGTCGAACTGGCCGTACACAAATGGGTAGGGCTGCTTCTGCCAGTCTTGCGGCTTGGTGATATTGCGCTGTTGCGATGGCCGAAAGCGCAAGCGCTCGTCCCAGCGCACGCGTTGCGGGGCCTCAACGTCCAGCATGGCGGCGGTCGGGTCGGGCACCGACCCCGAATGCCCCTGCATCACTGAATCGCAAACGAAATGGCCGCTACGTTCGCGCGACACCAGATACCCTTCGCTGACCAGTTGCTGGTACGCAAAAACCACCGTGTTGCGCGCAATGCAAAGCTGGTCGGCCAACTGGCGGCTGGACGGCACCGGCATGCCGGGCGGCAGGTGCCCGCTAAGAATGGCCGACACCAGCATCTGGCGCACGCGGCCTTGCAGGCTGAGGTTGGGCGCGCTTTCCCGTTCGAACAGGCGTTCCCACATCACAGGCTTTTGCATCGCGGCCTGGCTGGACATGACGGCTCCTTGTGATGGCGGCGCGGGGCCTCAAGGCAAGGGCCGCCGCGCGATCCGGTAGGTAGGATAGAGGACGCCCCTTTGGGGCGGAATGGGGGATTGCCCTGCCGGGCGCGTGCAGCGGCCGGGCAGGTCAATCGGGGCCGCGCCATCAGCCCGCCCCATCAGCCCGCGCGGCTAGATGCGTCCCTTCCAGGGGATGGCAAATTTCTCCACATACCGCACCAGCAGATCGAAGGCGAAGGCGAATATGCCGATCACGATGATGCCCATGATGACGATGTCGCTGGCCAGGAACTGCGCGGCGTTCAGCACCATGAAGCCCAGACCCCGGTCCGCTGCCACCATTTCAGCGGCCACCAGCGTGGTCCACCCCACGCCGATGCCGATGCGCAGGCCCGTGAAAATCTCGGGCATGGCCGCCTTCAGGATCACGTGCCAGACGATCTGCATCGGCGTGCCGCCCATGGCGTAGGCCGCATGGATCTGTTCGATGGATACCGACCGCACCCCGGCGCGCGCCGCGATGGCCATGGGTGCAAAGATCGCCAGATAAATCAGCAGGATCTTCGGAAATTCCCCGATGCCGAACCAGATGATGATCAGCGGCAGGTACGCCAACGGCGGCAGGGGGCGGTAGAACTCGATGGGCGGGTCGAAGATGCCGCGCGCGTAGCGGTTGACGCCCATCAGGATGCCGACCGGCACCGCCGTGATGCAGGCCAGGAAAAATGCCGAGAACACACGTGTCAGGCTGGCCATGGCGTGTTCGGCCAAGGTGGAATTGGCCACGCCGTCGGTCATGGCCGACACGAACTTGTCGTACACGGCAAAGGGCGACGGCAGGAACAGCGGCTTGACCCAGCCGGTGCTGGTCACCAGGAACCACAGCGCCACCAGCGCAATGCTGGTGATCAGGCTGATGTGGCCGCTGTAGCCCGCGCCGGGGGCGCCATAGACCTTGCCGGGGGCGGCCGGCTTGCGGCCCCCGCGCGGTTCACGCATGGGCCGGCTCGCGGGCGGACTCGTGGGCGGCAAGCTCGTCGCCGTAGATGATGCCAAGGACTTGCTCGCGCATGGCGATGAAGTCGGGGCTGGATTTGATGCGGCGGCCATCGCGGGTCTCCAGGTAGCGCCGGTTGAAGTCCGGCGTGAAGGTGTGCGTGATGCGCCCCGGGCGCGGCGACATGACGATCAGCCGCGATCCCAGGAACAGCGCCTCTTCCACGCTATGGGTAATGAAGAAGAACATCTTGTTGGTCTGGCGCCAGATATCCAGCAGCAGTTCCTGGATGGTTTCACGCGTCAGCGCGTCCAGCGCCGCCATGGGTTCGTCCATCAGCAGCATGGCGGGGTCGCAGGTCAGCGCGCGCGCAATGCCCACGCGTTGCTGCATGCCGCCGGACAGCTGGTAGATCATGTGACGGTGAAAGTCCTGCAAGCCCACCAGTTCCAGGTTGCGGCGCGCGCGGGCGCGCCGCGTTTCCTTGTCCACGCCTTGCAGCTTCAAGCCGAATTCCGTGTTCTCCAGCACGTTCAGCCAAGGCAGCAGGGCGTGCTTCTGGAACACCACGCCCCGGTCGGCGCCCGGGCCAATGATGGGCCGCCCGCCTAGCGTGATCTGCCCTTCGGTGGGCGACAGAAAGCCGGCAAGCAGGCTAAGCAAGGTGGTCTTGCCGCAGCCCGACGCGCCCAGCGCGACGACGAACTCGCCGGGCTCGATGGTCAGGTTGACGTCTTGCAGCGCGATGACCGGCCCGCTGTCGTGCAAGCCGGGATAAGTGACGCTGACATGGTCCGCGCGCAGCGCCTGGGCGGCGGGCAGGGTCGGGTGGTTCATGCGGTTTCCCCTTGTAACGGGACGCCCGCGTCTAGGCGGGCGTCCTTTCCGAAGACAGCCGGGCTACCTACTTGGCCGCCGCCTTCGCGTACTGGTCGGTCACGTGCGGGCTGTAGTCAGTCAGCGCCCGGTCGATCTGCTTCTGGTCCTTCAGGAACTTGGCGCTGGCGTCCAGCGCGCGCACCGCGCCGGATTCCTTGCCGCCACCCAGCCATGTCGGCGACGCCTGCTCTTGCGCGGTCGGGAACACCAGCAGCTTGAGCGCGCCGATGATGTCGTCCGGCTTGCCGCCGATCAGCCGCACGATGCCTTTGACCTGGGGCGATTCCGCCGTCCACTTGGCACCGTTGGCCTGGTAGTCGGCATAGGACTTGGCCAGCACGCCGGTGAAGGCGGCCATGAACTTCGGGTTCTTCGCGGCCCAGGCGCGGTCCACGACGATGCCGTCGAACGTGGGCACGCTGGCGCGGCCGATGGCTTCGGAATCGGCAATCACTTTGCCGGTCTTTTCAATTTCAGTCAGCGCGGGCGGCCAGACGTAGGCGGCGTCGATGTCGCCGCGCTGCCAGGCGGCCACGATCTGCGGCGGCTGCATGTTCAGGATTCGCACGTCGCGCGGGTTGATCTTCCATACCTGGTCCAGGCCCACCAATAGGTGAAAGTGTGACGTCGATACAAACGGCGTCGCCACCCGCTTGCCCTTCAAATCAGCCGTGCTGTTGATGCCCGAGCCGTTACGCGCCACCAGTGCTTCGGACTTGCCGATGTTGTCCAGAATCCAGAACAGTTGCAGGTCCACGCCGCGCGTGGCGGCCGATGTGATGCCGGTCGACCCCAGCACCCCCACCGGCACATTGCCCGAGGCCAGCGCCGTCGAAATATCCCCACCGGACGTGAACTGCCGCCAGTCGACCTGGTACCCGGCTTCTTTTAATGCGGCATCGAAACTGCCATCGGCAATGGACGACAAAAACGGGCCCACGATCTGTTGATAGCCCACTACCAGCTTGGTCTGGGCGTAAGCGGGCGCGGCCACCAGCGCAGCGGCAAGGCCGGCCAGGGTGCAGCGGCGGATGAGGCGGTAAATCGCGTTCATGGTGATCTCCGAAAGAGAGTGGGCCGCGCCCCGACGCGACCGGCTTTGTGCCGGTGCGGCCTGGTGCCAGTTTGCCCGGATAGGGCCAGAACGCTAGGTCCAGATGGGCGGTTCAGTAGGTGCCAAAGCGGCGACCCGAGCCGCGCGCGGGCGGGATGTGCCCATGGTGGTTCCCGGCATCGTCCAGCGGCTATCGGCCAAATGCCCGAGGCCCGCGCCAGCGCTCGTCGATAGCACCAAAGCATCGCTTTCGCGGTGACGGAAATGTCATTCATTTGTTAACGATTTGTCGGAGGCGCTGGGATACATTCGTTTCGTCCGACCCAGCGGGCGCGGTGGACACCCCAGGCCCTCAGTCCCCGCTGGCGCGCGTTGCTGCCCCGGGGTCATGAATTCCTTCGAGGTCGTATGTTCACTCACTTGAAAGTCCGCAGCTGTCTGGGCATTTTGCTTGCGCTGTTCTTCACCGGCATGCTGGTCGCCAACGGCGCGGCCTGGCTGGACACACGCTCCAGCAACGCCAAGCTGGGCCAGGTCAACGAAGCCTATTCAATGCGCGTCGTGCCCGTCTACGAGGCCTACACCCTGATGCTGCGCGCACGCCTGGCGATGGACGCCGCGATGATCAACCGGCAGGTCGGCCGCATCACGGAAAGCGATGCCGACGCCGCGCGTGCCGAAGACCTGTGGCGACGCTCGCGCGAGCGGTTCGATGCGTTCGCCAGCGAGGTGCGCGCGCCCGCGTTGCAGGAAAAAGCGGCCCCGGTGGCGGCCGCGTTCAAGCTTTACGACTCGTTGGCCGCCGAACAGTTCGAATCCATGCGCGGCCAGGACGCCCGGGCGTTCGCCTTGCAGATGGACGCGGTGCAGGGCGCCCACCTGGCGTTCGACCACGAAGTGGCCGGCTATCTGCGCTATGTAGACGCCCAGACCAACGGCTTTGTCGAAGCCGCCGCCACCCAGCACGTGCGCGCCAATACGCTGATCGCGGCGCTGCTTGCCGTGGCCGTGTTGCTCAGTATCGGCGCGGCGCTGTTTGTCAGCCGCTCGGTGTTACGCCCCTTGCTGCGCGCCGGCGCGCATTTTCAAAGCATCGCCGACGGCAATCTGACCAACCCGATCGAGATCAAATCGCACAATGAAATGGGTCAACTTTTTCTTGGCCTGCAACGCATGCAGGCCAGCCTGGCCAAGACGGTCGCCGCCGTCCGCCAAAGCGTGCACCAGATCAGCCACGGAACGCGCGACATCGCCGAAGGCAATGTGCTGCTGTCGTCGCGTACCGAACAGCAAGCCGCTACCTTGGAAGAAACGGCGCTGTCGATGGGCCGGCTGGCGGTAACCGTCAAGGAAAACGCCGACAACGCGCTGCGCGCCAACCAGCTGGCCGAAGGCGCGTCGCAGGTGGCGGGGCGGGGCGCGGCGGTGGTGGCCGACGTGGTCGGCACCATGCAGGACATCAGCGCCAGTTCGGCCAAGATCACGCACATCGTGTCGGTCATCGACGGCATTGCGTTTCAAACCAACATCCTGGCGCTGAACGCGGCCGTGGAAGCGGCGCGCGCGGGGGACCAGGGCAAGGGGTTTGCCGTGGTGGCCGGTGAAGTGCGGGCGCTGGCGCAACGCAGCGCGCTGGCCGCGCGCGAGATCAAGCAGCTGATCGCCGACTCGGCCGGCCGGGTGCAGGCGGGCGCGCAGCAGGTGGCGCTGGCCGGCGAAACGATGCGCGAAATCGAAAGCGCCGTGCACCGGGTGACCGACATCATGGGTGAAATTGCCGCGGCATCCAGCGAGCAGGCCCAAGGCATCGACCAGGTGAACCTGGCCGTGTCCAGCATGGACGAGGCCACGCAACAGAACGCGGCGCTGGTCGAGCAGGCCGCCGCATCGGCGCGCGCGCTGCGCGACCAGGCCGAAGGTCTGGCGCAAACCGTCGCCGTCTTCACCGTATCGCCGCGCGTGGTCATCGACATGCCCGATGCGCGTGTGTCGAATGCATCCACGGCAAACCAGACGAACCCGGCCCGGGCGGGGGCGCCGCGCAAGCGCGTGGCGTTGCAGCGCCCGGCAGCGGCGCCCGCGCCGGCGGGCCTGGGTGCGGCCGTGCAGGACGATTGGCAGGTGTTCTGACGAAGCGGCGCCGGAAGGAGGATCTGGCGCCCGCCCGGTAGTATCCGCTGGCCGGTTCCGTGGGGATAGGCCAGCGGTCGATCAACGCTACGCACGTGCGCAAAGCCGGGCAGCCGGTCGGCCGCGTGCCCTCACGACAAGAAGAAAACAATGAGCGATTTCGACATGGTGATACGCGGTTCGCTGGTCAACGCCGATAGCATTCTGGAAGACGGCTGGTTGGGGATCATGGACGGCAAGATCGCGGCAATGGGCAGCCACAGCCCGCCCGCCGCGCGGGATCTGGTGGACGCGCGCGGCTTGTGGGTGCTACCGGGCGCCGTCGACAGCCGTACGTATATCGGCGGCTGGGCCGATGGCTGCGGCATCCGCCGCGCCTCCCGGGCGGCAGCCGCGGGCGGTGTGACCACGCTGGTGGACATGCCTTACGAACACGCCGAGGTGGTCGCCAGCCGCGCGCAGCTGGATGCGATGGTCTCGCGCATCGGGCGTGAGGCGCATGTGGACGTGGCGGTGGCGGGCACCGTCAACACCCAGCACGGCCTGGATGCCGCTGACGCTCTGGCCAGCGGCGGCGTGTGCGCCTTTTCCATTCCCACGTTCGAGCACGAGCGCAACCGCTTTGCCCATCACGAAAGCGATTTATTGCAGGCTTTTCAGGGCATTGCGCGCTTCGGCCTGGCGTGCAGCATGCACAACCACGCGCGGCTGACGGCCAGCCGTAACGCGCGGCGCTTGCTGGATGCCGGCCGGGCGGGCAGGGAAGTGCTGGCCCGCGCCAACCTGCCCCTGATCGAAGGCTTGACCACGCGCCTGCTGTGTCGCGTCGGCGCGGCGGCCGGGGTGCGCATGCAGGCGGCGGATGTGTGGTCCGAAGAAGGCTATGCCATGTGCGCCCGCTACCGCCAGGCCGGGCACTGGGTCACCATCGAGACCAGCCTGCGCAGCCTTGTCATGAGCACCGAAGACGCGATGCAGCAGTTTGGCGGATCAGCCGACGACTACCCCTTGCTGCGTCCCAGTGTCGAGGTCGACGCCCTGTGGCGGCGTCTGGCCACCGACATGTGCACCTTCGTGTCCAGCGGATACCAGGCGCGCGGCGACGACGCCGGTGATGACTCGGCCCCCACGGTGGACTACGGGCCCGACCTGCTTTTGCCAGCGCTGTGGTCCGGCTGCGAGTCGCGCGGCCTGTCGCCCACGCTGGTGGTACGACTGCTGTCGCAAAAGCCCGCCGAACATTTCCTGCTGGACGACCGCAAGGGCTCGTTCGATATCGGCAAGGACGCGGACTTCGTCGTGCTGGCGCCCGGGCGGTCGGCGGCGCAGCCTGAGCAGGCGTTCGGCCGGCCCTACACCGTGCATGTGTTTGGCACGTGGCGCCGTGGCGAACTGGTGTATGACGGCAGCCAGGTGCAAGGCGAACCGGGCAAGGGCCGTTACCTGCGGCCGCGCGCCACGGTCCGTGAGGAGCGTGGCGCGATGATGATGTGACGCATGAGCCGATGCGCGCCGGGCGTGAGCGCGGCGCGCATTAATCAGTAGGGCGGGTCGCGTTGTTCCAGGACGTAGCCCAGGCCCCAGACGGTGTGCAGCAGGCGCGAACTGAAGGGGTCGTCCATTTTCATGCGCAGCCTGCGCACGGCCACGTCGATGGCGTTGGTGCCACGGTCAAAGTTGATGCCCCACACGTGCGCCGCCAGGTTCATGCGCGACTGCACTTCGCCATGCTTGCGCATCAGCCGTTCAAGCAGCGCGAATTCAATCGCGGTCAGCCGGATGCGTTGGCCTTCGCGCAAGGCCTTGCGGCTTAGCAGTTGCAGTTCAAGATCGCCCACGCGCAAGACGTGTTGCGTGCTGGGCTCGTCGGCCGGTGAGGATCGCCGGTTGATCGCCTTCATGCGAGCGACCAGCTCGCAGGTGGCATAGGGCTTGGCCAGGTAGTCGTCCGCGCCTTCGCTCAAGCCTTGCACGCGGGCTTGCAGTTCGTCGCGCGCCGAGACGATCAGCACCGGCACATTGCTTTCCTTGCGCAGTTCCCGCAGCACGGTGAAACCGTCCATCACGGGTAGCTGCACATCAAGCAGGATCAGGTCATAGGGAAATGTTTTTGCAATGCGTAGGCCGCTTACTCCATCGGTGGCAATGTGGACGATCTGGCCTTGCTCGGCAAGCGTATGGCTCAGTGCTTCCGCCGAGGTCTTGTCATTGTCGATTACGAGGACTTTCATGGGTTGCTGCATCGAATGGACGCCGCTGGCTTGCGGGGCCGCGCCAAGGCGCGAACCTGCAAATTGGCGGTCTTGTGCAAACGGACTGGCGCAACGATTGCAGCGATGAAGCGTGCACGCCAGGCGACCCGTCATGCTGACGGCTAATAACGCTCTTGTGAATTGGAAGAGTCTTAAAAATGCCCCGACCGGCAGGCCGGTCGGGGTAAAGCTGCTGCGAACGGTGTGTCAGATCGGGGGGGGGAAGGCGACGACACCGTTTTTGCTGCGACGACTGCAACTTCAAACAACAACTAGACATCTCACGACGTTCGCTTTCGGAGGCTGTGGCGGCTCCGATTGCTAGGCCGCGGTTCGCAGCGTAATGATTGTGAGGGGGCTGCGAATGACTTCAATGTAGAGCGCGTCGGCGCCCTCCGTTCGCTTGAAAACGGAGGCTTGCGGTGGGGATTTGGGGCGTTTCAATTGCCCGTGATAAGCCGGTCGATTCCGCGAATTCAGGCGGATATCCGGGCGGGTGCGCGCAGACGCTGCAAAACGAGGCGATGGGCGCGAAATGCCATCGCGCAATCCACCGAGCAAGGACGTCGGCGGGTGCTATCTCCGCGGATTCAATGCCAAGTGAAACGGGCGGTGCAGCCAGCTTGGCCGCACCGCCCGTTGTGGCGTGCTGGAACGATCAGCGGATCAGGCTGAGGAATTCGGCGCGGGTGGACGGGTTGTCATGAAATTCGCCCAGCATCACGGACGTGACCATCGACGAATTCTGCTTTTCAACGCCGCGCATCATCATGCACATGTGCTGCGCTTCGATCACCACGGCCACGCCGGCCGCGCCGGTCACCTTCTGCACGGCCTCGGCCACCTGGCGGCTGAGGTTTTCCTGGATCTGCAAGCGGCGCGCGTACATTTCAACGATGCGGGCCACCTTGGACAGGCCCAGCACCTTGCCCGCCGGCAGATACGCCACGTGCGCCTTGCCGATGAAGGGCAGCATGTGGTGTTCACACAGCGAATACAGTTCGATGTTCTTGACCAGAACAATTTCGCGCGTATCGGACGTGAACAGCGCGCCGTTCACGATTTCGTCCAGGTTCTGCGCGTAGCCCCGGCACAGGTGGCGCATGGCCTTGGCCGCGCGGGCGGGCGTATCGGCCAGCCCTTCGCGGCTTGGGTCTTCCCCTAGCGCTTCGAGAATGGCGGTGTAGTTCTTTTCCAATGACATGGGGGACTCCAGGGGCAACACGTTCATCGTGGCATTGTCGCGTGCCGCGTCGGCGACGCGGGAATGCAGGCAAGTCTACCGCAGCGCGCGCTTGCAATCATGGGTAACCCCACGCCATGGGCGGTTCATAGGTGGGTCAGGGCAGGGTAAAAGCCGCATTCATGCGCCGCCCGGTCCAGCCTTCGGTACGCTCGTCAAACCCCCCGGTTTTCCACCGCGTACTTGATCAGTTCGGCCTGCCCGTCGATACCCAGCTTGCGCTTGATGTTCAAGCGGTGCGTTTCCACGGTGCGCACCGACAGGCCCAGCGCGTGCGCGATCTGCTTGTTGGCCTGGCCGGTGGCGATGTGGCGAAGCACGTCGCGTTCCCGTTGCGTCAGCAAGGTGGCCGGTGCGCTGGCCTGCGACAAACGCACCGCGACGGACGCGCTGAAATAGCTGCGGCCTTCCATCACGGCGCTGATCGCCGTCACGATTTCCTCGGCCGGCTCATCCTTGAGCAGATAGCCGCGCGCCCCGGCCTTGACCGCCTGCACCATGTATTCCGGGTTGTCGTGCATGGTCAGCACCAGGACGGCAATCTGCGGATAGCGTTCGTGCAGCTGCGCCGTCAGTTCCAGCCCGCCGCCGCCTGGCATGTTCAGGTCCATCAGCGCCAAGTGGGGCAGGGTGTCGCCAAGCGGGGCTTCGGCTTGGCACGCGGCCAGGAATGCCAGCGCGGCGGCGGCGTTGCCGGCTTCGCCCACGACCTGAAGACGGGGCACGGTTTCCAGCCGCAAGCGCAGGCCGTCGCGTACCAGCGGGTGGTCGTCAACCAGCAACAGTCGAATGGCGTCGGGCGTGGAATTCATGCGGGGCTCGTTGAAGGGGGAGGGGCGGTCGGGGGAAGGGCGGTCGGGGGAAGGGCGGCCGGGGGCAGCGGCAGCCAGGCCTGCAAGGTGGTGCCTTGCTGGCTGGAATGAAAACTCAGGTTGCCTGACAGCGCGTTCAGGCGTTCGCGCATGTTGCGCAGCCCGATGCCGCGTCGCGGGTCTTCCTGCACCTGTGCATAGTCAAAACCGCGTCCATCGTCGGTGATGGTCAGGCGCAGATCGTGCGCCGAGTAGGCCAGCGTCATGTCGGCGCGCGTGGCGTGGGCATGGCGGATCACGTTGGTCAGCGCTTCCTGCGTCACGCGGAACAGCGCGGTGGCGTAGGCGTCCGGCAGCTTCACAGGCTGGCCGGTGGTGGACAGGCGCACGGCCAGCGGCGGCGCGCCGTCCGTGCTGGGAATGGCGAATTCCCTGCCCAGATGTTCCAGCGCGGCGGGCAGGCCCAAGTCGTCCAGCAGGGTGGGGCGCAGATTATGCGAAATGCGCCGCACCTCGCCCACCGCCGTGTTCAGCCGGTCCAGCGCGCCGCCCAGCGGCTTGTCGATATGGGCATGGGCCTGGGGTTCGGCCGGCGGCGCCTGCCGTAATCTTTCCCGGGCGGCTTCCACCGATAGCTTGATGGACACGAGCACCTGGCTGATGCCGTCATGCAGCTCGCGCGACAGGCGCGCGCGCTCGTCCTCCTGCGACCGCACCACCTGTTGGGCCATCAGGCGCAGCTTGGCGTCGGACTGCCGGTGGTCGCTGATGTTCAGCGCCAGCCCACAGGCCGCCACAAACAGGATCGACACCACGGCAATGCCCGCCACCCAGGCGAACATGCTGCGGATGTTGGCCTGCGCGGCGGCATCGATACGCACCAGGGCCTGCTCCACGTCATCCAGATAGATGCCGGTGCCCAGCATCCAGCCCCACCGGTCCAGCACGACTACATAGCCCAGCTTCTCCACGGTCTGGTGCGTGGACGGCTTTTCCCATAGGTAATGCACCACTTCGCCTTGCTGCCCGCCCTGGCGCGCGGCCGCCAACAGGTTCTGGATGACGGCTTGCCCGCGCGTGTCGCGCAGGTTCCAGAGGTCTTGCCCCACCAGCTCGGGCTGGCGCGGGTGCATCAGGTTCTTGCCTTGCAGGTCGTAGACGAAGAAATAGCCATCGTGGCCGAACTCCATCTGCGCCAGCAGTTCCAGCGCTTTCTGGCGCGTGGCTTCGTCGTCGCCCGTGGCCTGCAACGGCGCCACGGCGCTGTAGGCCAGGCTGACATAGTGGCGCAACTCGCTTTCCTTGCTGGCCAGCCAGGCGCTTTCCACCACCTGCTTTTCGCGCTGTGCCAGCTGCAAGCCCTGCACGTAGACGGCCACGGTGATGGCGGCCAAGGCCACCAGCAACGGCACCGCTGCCAGCAGCAGGATCTTCAAGCGCAGCTTCATGGGAATTCTGTCTAAGGGGTGATTGGTGCGCCGCCGCATTGGGGCGGCCTGACGGAGGATGTTGATTAACAGCGAGGATTCACCGGATTCCGCCATTTTATGTTGCGGCGCATTGCGTAGTAATACGTACCCGGATTGCGTAGTTCCGCGCTTGTTGGCGGGGGGGCAAAACGAAATACTAACGCCCGCGTCCAGCAGGACGCAGCGCGGGCGCTTGCGCACCCGCCACCCCACAACAATGAGTCTGCCTTCCGCGAGACGAAAAAAGCGTTTCACGCCACAAGCATGGCGGGAGGCAAGAGGAGCACTTATGCAAACCAGCAGTAAGGGACTGGGTCAGCACCTGGTCTGGCTGGCGGTTGCGGTACTGGGCGCGTTTGCGCTGGGCACCGTGGCGCTGGCCAGAGGAGAGACCATCAACGCGCTTTGGGTGGTAATTGCCGCCGTCTGCGTCTACCTGATCGCATACCGCTACTACAGCCGCTTCATCGCAAAGAACGTGTTCCAACTGGATGCCTCGCGCATGACGCCGGCCTGGAAGCACAACGATGGCCTGGACTACGTGCCTACTAATAAGCACGTGCTGTTCGGCCACCACTTTGCCGCCATTGCCGGCGCCGGCCCCTTGGTGGGCCCGGTGCTGGCCGCGCAGATGGGTTATCTGCCGGGCATGCTGTGGATTCTGGCGGGCGTGGTGTTCGCCGGCGCCGTGCAGGACTTCACCATCCTGTTCATCTCGACCCGCCGCGACGGCCGTTCACTGGGCGACCTGGTCAAGTCCGAGCTGGGCAAGATCCCCGGCGTGATCGCGCTGTTTGGCGCATTCATGATCATGGTCATCATCCTGGCCGTGCTGGCGCTGATTGTGGTGAAGGCGTTGACGCATTCGCCGTGGGGCACCTTCACGGTAGCCGCCACCATCCCCATCGCGCTGTTCATGGGCGTGTACCTGCGCTACATCCGCCCGGGCAAGATCGGCGAGGTCTCCATCATCGGCTTCGTCGGTCTGATGGCCGCCATCACCTTCGGTCAGGACGTGGCCGCCCACCCGGTGATCGGCCCCATGTTCGATTTCGACGGCAAGGGCCTGACTTGGATCCTGATCGTCTACGGCTTCATCGCCGCCGTGCTGCCCGTGTGGCTGCTGCTGGCCCCGCGCGACTACCTGTCCACCTTCCTGAAGATCGGCACGATTCTTGGCCTGGCGATCGGCATCGTGGTCGTGGCGCCGGAACTGAAGATGCCCGCGCTGACGCAGTTCGTGGACGGCACCGGCCCGGTCTGGTCGGGCAACCTGTTCCCGTTCCTGTTCATCACCATCGCCTGCGGCGCGGTGTCGGGCTTTCATGCGCTGATCGCCTCGGGCACCACGCCCAAGCTCATCGAAAACGAAATGCAGGCCCGCTACATCGGCTACGGCGGCATGTTGATGGAATCCTTCGTGGCCATCATGGCGCTGGTTGCGGCTTGCGTGATCGAGCCGGGCATCTACTACGCCATGAACAGTCCGGCCGCCGTCATCGGCACCACGCCGGACCAGGTTGCACAAGTGGTCTCCAGCTGGGGCTTCGTGGTCACGCCGCAAGACCTCATCCAGACCGCCAAGGACGTCGGCGAAAGCACCATCATTTCGCGCGCGGGCGGGGCGCCCACGCTGGCCGTCGGCATGGCGCACATTCTGCATCAGGCCATTGGTGGCCCGGGCATGATGGCGTTCTGGTACCACTTTGCCATCCTGTTCGAAGCGCTGTTCATCCTGACCGCTGTCGACGCGGGCACGCGCGCCGGCCGCTTCATGCTGCAAGACTTGCTGGGCACTTTCGCGCCTTCGCTCAAGCGCACCGATTCGCTGCCCGCCAACCTGATCGCCACCGGCTTGTGCGTGGCGGCCTGGGGCTACTTCCTGTACCAGGGCGTGGTCGATCCGCTGGGCGGCATCAACACCTTGTGGCCGCTGTTCGGCATCGCCAACCAGATGCTGGCCGCCATTGCGCTGACGCTGGGCACCGTGGTGCTGTTCAAGATGAAGCGCGACCGCTATGCCTGGGTCACGATCCTGCCCACGCTGTGGTTGCTGGCGTGCACGCTGACCGCTGGCTGGCAGAAGCTGTTCCATGCCGATCCGCGCGTCAGCTTCCTGGCCCACGCCAACAAGTACAACGCCGCCATCGCGCAAGGCAATGTGCTGGCGCCCGCGCATTCGCTCAAGGAAATGTCGCGGGTCGTGGTCAACGACTACATCAACGCCGGCCTGTGCGCGATCTTCATGTTCGTGGTGATCAGCATCGTGGTCTTCGGTGTGAAGTCGGTGCAGCGCGCCCGCGCCGAGAACAAGCCGACGTCCCGCGAGACGCCGTACGAAGCGCTGCCGGCCGCCGCCGGCGCCGACTGACCCCCAACGGAGACGCCGCATGCTGTTCAGCAACATGACCTCGGCAGCCGGCGCCGCCGGCCGCTACCTGGGCCAAACGCTACGGTTGATGGTCGGCGTGCCCGACTACGAAACCTATGTCGAGCACATGCGTCGCACCCACCCGGACCAGGAGCCGATGACCTACGAAGCCTTCTTCCGCGAACGCCAGGACGCGCGATACGGCGGCAAGAAGCGAATCGGCTGCTGCTGAGGTTGAGTGAAAACAGAAAACAAGCCCCCGTGTGGGGCTTGTTTATTTTGGGGTGGCGGTGGAAGGCAGGGGATGCCCGACAAGCTGCGGGGTCATTCAACGAACCGAACCTGGGCGCGAATTACCACCTAGGTACACCGCCAGCCGCGCCTGATAGGCGAAAGAATCGGCATTCGAACTCATCGTTAACTCCGCACTCTGTTCAGGGTGTAAAGCACGTCGCGCCATTCCGCGGTATCCAGCGCCGCAAAAGAATCCAGTAGCCGAGCCTTGCCGGCCACCGCCTCTTGAATGCACTGCTGAATACGTGGGTGCGTTTCCAGATGCGGGTGCACCGTCAGATGCTTCAAGGCAAAGGTCACGCGGTCCGAGGCGTTGCGCAGCCCCAGCACATGGGTGCGCCGCAGATGCGACAAGACCTTGGCAGCCGCGTGCGTGGCGGGGCCGGGCTTGTCCTGCATTAAGGGCGCCAGCACGCGCGCGTCGGCTGGCATCGGCTGATCGGCCAGCCGCTTCCACGCGGTCAACACGTTGCCAACCAGCGGCGCCAGGTGCTGCGCGTTCATGTCCGCCGTGTCGAAAATCGGCGTCGGCGTGTTGTTGTGGCTGCGCAGCTGCAACAAGCGGCCCGCGCTGTTCGGCACGATCCACTGCGTGATGGGGTTCAACCACGAGCCCATGCGCTCGCGCAAACTAACGGCCAACAACTCCAGCCGCAACGGTTCGAATAGGGGTAGGACGCGCTGCGCATCCTGATCGGGCACCAGGCAGCGCTGCGCCAGGTCCTTAGCCAATACAGCCAAAGGCGAAGGGCTGTTCAGCCAACCGCACACCATGCGCTTGCCGCCGATGGGCTCGGCCAGCGCGGTGTTGACCGTCAGGCGCAGCACGTCCCGATCGAACCGCTGGCCCGCTTCAGCCAACGTGATCAGCTTGGGACAGGCGGACGTGTCGTGTGCCAGGTCCGCGCGCAAAACGGGCGCGATAGCCTCCGCTGCAAACCGCGCCAGCAGCTTGTCGGGATGCAAGGGGCTATCGTCGGCGCGATCAGCCTGGGGATCGATCAACAGATAAAAGCCCTGGTCGGCGTTTCGGGACCGGGCAAGCAAAGCCGCAAACGATGTCATCGTGGCGGCATCCGGCAAGAAGCCGGACAGCGGCAAAGTGCGTGCGTAGGCATAGCGTTGTCCTGGTTGCGCGGCGCGGCCACAAGGGCAGGGCGCCTTTCAAAAAGAAGTGCTGCCAGGGCTAATGCAATATCCATGCCATGCGCGGCGCTGGCACAAAACCCTCAACGCTATCAATGGCTTACGAACGTATCGTGTGTGGCAGCCAGCGTGGTGCAATGCCTGCGAATTGAAATTGACCGGGTTTTAAACGAGAACCGAGCCAGTTCTGGCCCGATAAAAACTAAGCGCCGCCTTATCAACGACTTACGGCGGGCCATATTTGGCTCGATCGAGCCAAATATGGCCCGACAGGTATCGCTTAAGCCCAAACGCGCGGGGCGCCGCTGCTCGGCAAGACTGGCCCGGCGCGCATCCCCGGTCAGGACAGTTCCAGCGCCCGTGCGCCTACCGCGCCGCCTATTCGTCCGACCGCCAAGACTTCCGGCGCGACTTGCGCGGTTTGGGCAGCACCCCTAAACGCGGGTCGCGCGCCAGTGACAGCGCCGCCAGACGTGAGGCCAGCGCCTCGAACGCGTCATCCCACTGGGGCAGATACAGCCACTTGCCCAGCACGGGGTGCGGCAACAGGCTCGGCATCTCTTCGCACAGCGCCGCATGACGCTCGCGCGAAGTGCATACCATGACGCCATTCCAAGGCTCATCACGGTCGGCCACCACCAAATACAGCGCGCCATCCAGATACGCGGCATCGCAGCCGAACATCTTCCGTCGTTGATAATTGGCGTCGCGCTCCAGAGGCTCTAGCACCCACAGCAGCGAATTCTGGCGCGCAGCAAGCTGCTTTTTGGGCGGGGCAAAGAGGTCTGACGATGTAGGCATGATGGCAAGTTTATGCCGATCACGCGCGCCGTTCATCCTGGATTTGCACGCCGCCTGGGAACGGCAGCTAATCCTAGGAAAGCAGTGTCGATTTTGCGCGGGCTACCGTAACGCTACATAAGTAGGACCCATTCACCCCATTCACGGGCCGTTTGTTCGCAAATATGTGGGCCCCGGGAGTCTATGATGGTTCGTCGCATCGAATAGTGATTTCGACCATATTTGATTTGGCCCAAAGGTAAAAATTATGATCCCTGCCTGGAACCTTCAAGGCGTAATTCCGCCGGTACGCCCAGGTGCGCATGGTCACGACCCGGATCGTTCACCTTACCGATCATCTCTTCAGTCGCTGGTTGACGCGATGGGGATCTCTCGCGCGCGATTGAACATTCTTGAAGGGCTTCTGAAATTCCGCGCCGCGATTCACGGAATTGGGATCGACACAGGGTTTCAATGGTTGAACGGCAGTTTTTCAGAACACGTGGAGATCGTTGAAGCCAGAGATCCGCGTGATGTGGATGTCGTGACGTTCTTGCATCTTCCCAATGGGCTGGACCAGGCAGCGCTCGTAGCCCGGAATCCTCGTCTTTTCGATCAAACGTATGTGAAGGACACCTATCACGTCGATGCCTATTGGGAAGTTTTAGGGCGCCCGCTGAAAGCCGAGTCGGTTCAATCAGTGTCCTACTGGTACAGCATGTGGTCCCACCGAAGAGACGGCGTGTGGAAGGGATTTGTCCAAGTGCAGTTGGAGCCGTCCGAAGATCTCGTCGCCGTTCAAGTGCTAGCTCAAGCCAAAGCAGAGCTTGGAGTCGAGACATGATTAATCGTGATGAATTCCTCATCTCCGAAATCCGACAGCTGGAGCGAATGCTGGAGGATATTCCCGCGTCAGCAGCGATACAACGCATATCGATTGAAAATCGTTTAAACAGGGTTCGTGCTTCGCTCAAGCGGGAGCTGGCGTCGTCAGTACCCCCACGCGTGAAGCTTACCTTCCGAGGACGTCCGACGATCGGTAGCCACGGAATCGCGGCTGACTTTGGGGGAAAGGCAACCATCGCATTTGCTGATGCCTTCGCGGCAGTCGTTGCCGGGCTCAACGACAACCTTCAACTGATGGGGCCAATTCCTGATCGCGAAAAAAACCAGCTTTTGATCACTGGTACGGCCGTGGGTTCGTTTGGGTTCGAATTCGAGCTTCCCGCTGGCGGCCTTTTCCCCGAGCAAGAGAATACAGAAGAAGCACTGCGGAAGATGCAGTCTTTGCTAGAGGCCTCCGCCACGGGCAGCGATGACGACGTGGCGGAGTTAGTAGATGCAATCCACCCCCGTGCGGTGAAGAAAATCTCTGAGTTCCTATCGGTGTTATCTCAGTACCAGGCCTGGTGCGGCCTGGAGTTCAAGGATCGGATATTCAGATACGACGGCTTCGACCAGCTGACACGTTCTGCCAGCCGGCTTGGCGAAGAGAACATACAAGAAGCGGCGGAATCCTACGCGGGTGAGTTTGTGGGCATCCTTCCCAATTCGCGTACGTTTGAATTTCAGACGGCAGACGGTTTGATCAAAGGCAGGATAGGAGCTTCCATTGAAGATCCCGGCGTGATCCTCCGTCACTGGCTTAAGCGCAGCGTTCACATAACGTTAGCGGTCGTTCACGTTGGCCAAGGGCGCCCTCGGTTTACGCTAAATGATCTTCCCGATCACCGATAGAGCATCGTGTCGAGCAACCGGCTGTGGTCGGCCTCGTCCATACCCACGGTGCTTTGCATGGCCCTGGAGTCAGGCCCATCTTGTGATAAAGGCGGACAAAGGTGTCAGGCAGCATTTCCGGAAGTGTTATTTGCCGTCTGAATCCATTGAAAAGTTCAAGGTAGCTTAATGATAAAAAGTTCTGCACTCTTTGCTTTATCGACCGCGCTCTTGGCGGGATGCGGTCCAAACAAAATCATTGTGGATCTGCCTTCGCCACAGGGCCAATACCACGTAGAAGTTCGCAAATGCGCTGAGCCCGGCGCCATGTCATCGACTTCGCAAACCCAGGTCTCGGTCCTGAAGTCCGGCGTATCAGAAAACTGCCAGTCTGCGGTGAATGCGTTGGCGCAGTTCCAGTCGTATGCGCCCGACGATCAACTGCAACTGGAATGGTTGTCGGAGGCGGAGCTTCGGGCATGGCATCCCGGATTTGATCCAAAGTCCGGGCCGCGTTCCGCTTCGTATAAGGCGGACAACCCGGTCAAAGTGATATTTGCGCCGGCCAAGTGATTTACACCGCAATGTCGTCGCGCGGCGTCCATGGGGTGCCGCCGTTCGCGGGCCTGCGCGCTACGTCAGCAACGCCAACGCGTCAACCAGCGACAGCACGGTGGTGCGCGACGCGAACGCGGTGGAAAACAGGTGCTCGTGCACAATCGAATCCGGGTCGTAGCAGCAGTCTTTGACGGTAAACAATCGGTAGTCTGCGTCGCTGGCATGCGCAATCGACGACAGCATCACGCCAGTGGACGCAATGCCCACCATCAGCAGCGTATCGATGCCTTGTGCCGATAGCCGCAATTCAAGGTCCGTACCAAAAAACACGCTGGCGCGATGCGCGATGATGATCGGCTCGTCGGGCTGCCGGCCCAATTCAGGGGAAATCTGGTCGCCGGTGAAAAGGCCAAGTTGCTTGATGCCTTGCCCGTTCTTGTTTAGCGGACTGACTTCGGGATAGCCCGGACTGAACCGAATCTGGGCGAAATAGATTTTGATCCCTTGCCGCCGTGCCGCGTCGCAAAGCGCGCGCGTATTCGCTAGCAAGGTGGGCGCGACAGAAGGGAACAGGTTGATGATGTCGGTCTGATAATGCATGACCAACAACGCGCTGCGGGCGGGCACGAGGGTGTCTAGGGTGCTCATGGGCGCGGGCTCCACAAGGCGGGCAGTTTCACCGCGGCATACCGCTTCGGTAGTGGCGTCATCGATATCAGGTTCCGGACGGGACTGTATTTTTTAGCACGAGGCGACGGAAACAAGGCAGCTAGACAGCTTACAAATGTCCAGCTAAAAAAGTGTCGGACCGCGTTATTCAGACAGCTTTAGCGGTTGTGCAAGTGAGGTGACTTGGACGCCAAGCTAGGTGCGAATTGGGGCGCGGTCACTGGCGGGGGACCGGTATCAAAGTTTCCATCTTTCTAGCCAGGCGCACTACGCGACTCCGCGTCGATTTGCGCCGGCCACCGGACTTTAGGCGCCAGACGCAGCGCAAGGTTGTAGGGCGGCACTTCGTCTGGATCGTTGAACGTGTCGACGGGAGGCAATGCGTCGGGCCCGTGCTGCATGTAGGCACGGACGAAATCCCAGGAGCTGCCCTCGTCTTGCCCGACGCTTAACGGAAAACGATCAATGACTTGGTTCGTGCCGGGCTTGACGACGGCGATGGATACACCCCACGTGAAGATCAAGCCGCCTTGCCCGGTGGCGCCGCGTTGGCTCCAGGCTTCGGCGCGCAGATGCGGCCAGGGGTAGACCTTTGTGGTGACGTGCCATCGCGACCAAGGTTTCCACCAAATATGGTGGAAGCTATTTACGTAAACATTTCGACGAAGGCGATTAAACCGAATCGGCTCGTCGCTCGGCGTGGATATGTCTATGCGAACAGTCAATGCCGTTATCCAAAGCGCCATTAGAAAACACGGGATATCCATAAGAAAATATGACAGATCCGGTTTTCTTATCAGCAGAAAGGGTATCGCGAAGAACATCCAGATGAATGGGAAGATGGCCAGGAAAAGCAAAAGTCCGCGCATGGTATTGCGCCGGCTCAATTCGAGGTAGATTCCGTTCATTGAGTTAACGACCGGTATCGGAGTGTTCCGCTTGGGCGACGCTGCTGAATCATCCGGCAATTGCAGATCGCGCACCCACCCGCGATATGGCTTGTCCAGAGCAGGAGTGCTGTGATTAGAGCTTCTTTGCTGCGATGTCACTTCGTCTCTCTCGGAAAAGGGTTCGCGATTGTGCAAGCCAGTTGATCCTCTCTGCGATTACGAACAAACGTCGCGTTAATTCTGTGACTGGACCGCTACGAGCAAGGCAAATTTGGGCGCCGCGACGGGCGCGGGCATTGATATCGGGATTTTCATCGTTCTAGCTAGATCCACTACGCGACTCCGCATCCATTTGAGCCGGCCACCTGACTTTAGGCGCAAGACGCAGCGCAAGGTTGTAGGGCGGCACTTCGTCCGGGTCGTTGAACGTCTCAACGGGGGGCAATGCGTCGGGTCCGTGCTGCATGTAGGCACGGACGTAATCCCACGAGCTGCCCTCATCCTGGCCCACGCTTAGGGGGAAGCGATCAATGACCTGGTTCGTGCCGGGTTTGACGACGGCGATGGATACGCCCCACGTGAAGATCAGACCGCCTTGCGCGGTGGCGCCGCGTTGGCGCCAGACTTCGGCGCGAAGATCGTCCCAGTTGTAGGTGCGGGTTGTGACGTACCAGCGGGCGAAGGGGTTCCACCATATGTAGTGGAAGCTGTAGACGTAGACCTTGCGGCGCAAGCGATTGAAGCGGATGGGTTCGTCACGGGGAATGGCGGTATCGACCCGAATCATAAAAATGGTCCACCAAAGCATTCCGACCGTAATCGGTATAGCTTTTATAAAGTGAGAAAACCCTGTCCTGCCTATGATGATTTTCGGCACTGCGAATACGAGCCACGCAATGCCGACCAAGGAGAGGATGAGCATAAGCCCGCGCAATTTTTGCCCTCTGCGGCTGATTTCCAAGTGAATGTTGTTCATCGAATTGATGGGGGGCGGGGGATGCGGGCCGTCTAGCCGAGGTGCGGATTCTCCGGGCAAGGTGAGGTCGCAGACCCAACCTGGATGTGGGGCAGCTAACGTAGGTCCGTTGCGAGTGGGGAGATTCTTGGTCGACATTAATTTCCTGGATTGAATCTTGTGCAATTTTTGCAGCGCTCAATATGCTTACCGAGTAGAGATCACCGTTACTTCGGCGTGTCCTCCTTGATCAGCGATATCTGGCCAGTACTTGATTCGAAGCGTTGCAAATTCGATATCAGCCTCGCCGATATCAAGCAAAAGCGAGCCGCCCAGTACACCCGCGTCTCTGGTAGGTCGACGCGTTGCTTGGTCGTCTATTCGATATCCGGGGCGCTTGGGGTGGTCAGATATTTCGCCAATCCTGGGTGAGTTGTGATGCTCTGCAATTACGATTTGCTCAGGCGAGTAGCGCTTCAATGCCAAAGTCATGGCGTATCCCGACTTATTCGGATCCCACATGGGAAGCTTGACGTGATAAGTGAGCGTGGTTCCCCATTGCATTCCTGCGCCGATGGCTGGCAACGTAGATAATCGCGGTGCAAAACGAAATTCGAGATCTGTCTGCATCCCGATCAACGCAGCATTCAGCGCGCTAATGGCTATATCCTTGTCAATATTGGCCGCGGTAGTTTTCTGAGTTTCTAGGTCTTCGCTCGCGTACCTCGGGATGCTGGGGACCGATTTGGCCGAGTTCCACCAGATGGAAGGCGTTTCGTCATGGTTTCCAAAGTAGCAGCGGCGTGCCCATTGTTCGATTGCCGTTGACTCGCTGCCCTTAGCAGAAATGGAAACTGCGTAGGCCAGCATACCCAGGGCGATAGCCCATCCAAGCGGTCCTAGCAATGAGGAGGCGCTCGCCCAAGCCGCGTATGTTGCTGCCAAGCCGGAGGCGGCCGACAGGATGCCAGCATAGATATAGCTGTCTCGTGCTTCGCCATCGCCAGACCGCATTGCTCGTACTGCGGCAGTTCCAAACTGCACCCCCTCAACCACACCCGACAGAGCACTTGTCACGCCGCCAAAGCGAATCATCCCTTTGCCCAGCGTCAACGCATTCACCGCGCGTACTTCGGCGACAGCGGCTTTCTCCATCGCCCGGGCCACGCTTCTTATTCCCAACCCCGTCGCTTCAATGCTGACGCCCACCACCCCCACCGCGCTTGCCGCCACGCCCGCGACGGCTTCTGGGTATTTGTCTCCCATCACGCGCTCCAGGTCTTGCAGGCTTCTTGCCAGCCCATCTTGCTGAAAGAACAACGCGCCCATGGACAACGCTAAGTCCAAGTTCGCCATCCCGCGTATTCCAACAAAGGCGGTATGCGCCCGTAGCTTTGCATCCGCAGCCGTCGTTCGTAGTTGCCCGGCTATGGCATGTGCCTTCGGTTCCAGGCCGCCAATGCCCACCACCACGCTGCGCCAACCGCCTTCCAGGGTCTCCGCCGTGGCGTTGGACATTGCAGTTAGCTTATTTTTCAGTCCTTCAGCGGTATCCGCCACCCAGAACGTGGCTTTGAATATGTGGTTCTGTGCCGGACCCGGCAGGGTCAGCATGCCGCTGAATATCAGCGCGCGAGCCTTCTTGCCGGTCTCCTTTGCGGCCTTGTCGTATTCCTGGCGCATCTGTTGGGTGAGTAATTCCTGATACTCGCCCAGCGTCAGTTCGATCTGAACGCGCAGCATTTGGACGCGCTCGCATAGCAGCAGGGCGGCTTGATGCACCGTGGCGGCCACGGGTAGAAGCTGTTCTTGCGCCCGTGCGTCCATCGTCAACATCGCGTTGATCATCGCGCCTTGCAGTTGGCCCACCGCGTCTCTCACGCTGCTGCGTAGGTACATATCGCCTTCTTGCGAGGCCATCACGTCTTTGATCGCGGCATACAGCTTGCCGGAATCATTGGCCTTGAAGCCTTCGGTAAAGGTCGGGCGCAGGCCTTCAAGCAGGCGGGCGTTCTTGGCCAGTAGCGCCTGGTACAGAATGCTGTCGGGGTTTTCTAGCAAGGCCTTCCACAGCTGCTGCGTGGGACCAAGATCCGCGCCATCAACCGGGGGCGCTTCGCTGGGGCCGCCGTCCAGGCAGGCCGCCACCATCTTGGTGTACGCCGCTGCCGAGTGCGGATCGGTAGCCGAGTAGTCGTATCGCGCGATGCGGAGCCAAGCCAGAGATTGCAGCCATGCGACATAGCGGGCGGCCATCGTATCTATCAGTCCTTGCCTGCGCTGCGATTCCTTATCGTGCATGTCCTGAAACTGCTTGCGACGCGGCTCGCTGTAGCGTTGTTCCAGGCGTTCGTGATACTCAGCCGTGATGCGCTTGGCTGCGATTTCCGTTTCGCGGGGGACATCCACCGGCGGCAAATGGGAACGCGTGCCCAGCACCGGATGGTCATTATGTTGTCGGCGGTATTCGATCTGTTTTTCGACTTCCTGTACCGCTTGGGTGTGTGCCCAGGTCTTCTCCAACTCTCTGATCTGCACCAGCGCCGCCGATGTAAAAAGCAGATACTGCCGTTCGGCATTGCCCGCCCATGCGAGCCGGTCGTTAATCAACAAATGGCGTTGTTGATTGAATTCCAACACCGCGCCGACCGGATCGGGCAACGCCAATACCGGCACACCTTGCGGCAGGCCTTGCGTCTTTGCGATGTCGTCGACGTAATCATTTATCGGCACAAACCTGGGGGTACGTGTACGCACCGCATGCCGGCTGCCGAAATCCTCGCCGTCGTAACGGTATTCCCACACGTGATCGGTCAGAAACCCATCCGCGAATTTCAACCCGTGCAATACCGTTTGGGGCGTTTCTCGCAACGTCGTCAGATCCACTTTCAAGAACCGCGCGGATGGCGCCGTCTGCGCCTTGTAGGCATCCAACACCGGCTCAGGCCACCGATCTTGCGAGAACGCGATCCACGCTTCCTTGTAGACCGCGGTGTCGACGTGTATGAACGAAGCGCGCACGTCGTGCCCTACACCCGTGCAAGCCTGGGACAAGGGGCGGGGAGTGCCCTCCGGCATTCGGTACGGATCATATTGGCGCATGTGCCCGTCGGCGGTGACTTGATACGCGTGCCAGATTTCCTGATCCAGCAGCACATACACAAACCCTTCGCGCAGTAGGCGATAGTTGCCCGGCTGCATATCGATGCGTACGCGGTCTTGTTCAGGGTCGAACGGCAACGACGTTGACGAAGATGTCCAAGACGGCGAGGATCTCGGCGGCAATGGCGCATCGCGCAGCAACAAGATCGGCATTCCGCTGCGCTCGCAAGCGCGGCAAGTACCTGCTGGCACCGCCATCGTTTCCAACACCGCCAGCCGAGCTTGGTGGGCGAAAGAGCTTGCATGCGAACTCATCATCAACTCCGCGATCAATTCGGCGTGTAAAGCACGTCACGCCATTCACTAGCGCCCAGCGTCGCAAATGAATCGACCCGGCGCTTTCAAAACGAAGTGCTGTGAGGACTAATGCAATATCCGTGCCATGCCGGCAGGGAAAAGTAAAACCGTCAACGCTATCAATGACTTATGGACTATTTTCCCGACGCTGCCCGCGCTGCGTTGCGCCAATCACCCGGAATTGCCGGGATTTCCAACGCAAAACGGGCCATATTTGGCCCGTTAAAAAATAAGCAGCGCTTTATCAAGGAGTTATAGCGGGTCAAATTTGGCTTGATCGGGCCAAATGTGGCCCAGCGGGTTTGCTCCGCCCAGAACGAGGCAGACAAGATCGCCGTGCCGATAAACACCCGCCTTAGATGCCCGCGAAGCGCTCCGCCAACGCATCGCAATGCCGCACCAAGATCGCCGCGTCCACGCCGACCGCCGTAAACAAACTCCCTGCCTCGATATAGCGCCGCGCCAGCGCCTCATCGCCCGTCAACACCCCCGGCGCCTTGCCTGCCGCGCGTACCCGCCGGATGGCGCTTTCCACTTCGGCCACCACCTTCGGATGCTGCGGCTCGCCGGGATATCCCAAGCTGGCAGCCAGATCCGCGGGGCCGATAAACACCCCATCGACGCCATCCACCGCAATCATCGCGTCCAGGTTCTCTAGCGCTTCGCCCGTCTCGGCCTGCACTAGCAAACACAATTCCTCTTCGCACCGGCGCATATAGTCCGCCACACGCCCATACCGCGTTGCGCGCATCGTGCCGCTAACGCCCCGCACGCCGCGCGGCGCATAACGCATACCCGCCACCGCGCTTTGCGCCTCGTCCGCGTTCTGCACATACGGCAGCAACAAGGTCTGCGCGCCGATATCCAGATACTGTTTGATCTGCACCTTGTCATTCCAAGACGGGCGCACCACCGGATGGCTCTTATACGCGCCAGCCGCCTGCAACTGCGCCATTACCGTCGGCAGCACCACGGGCGTGTGCTCGGTATCCAGCAGCAGCCAATCAAAGCCGCTGGCCGCGACCAGTTCGGTACTGTTCGCAGCCCCAAGCGTGACCCACAGCCCGGTTTGATGGCGCTGTTCACGCAGCGCGCGTTTAAACGTATTGATGGGGAGTTCCATGCGCGCCGCCTTATGAGAAGTGCACCGAGATGCTGCCCAGCTTGCCGTAGTCCGCATGCAGCGTATCGCCGCGCTTTACCGCAACGGTGCGGGTGAAGGACCCCGCCAGCACAATATGCCCGGCTTCCAACCCGGCGTCGTGCTGCGCAAGCTTGTTCGCCAGCCACGCAATGCCCAGCGCGGGATGCCCCAGCACTGCTGCCGACACGCCCGATTCTTCGATCACGCCATTCTTCAACAGCAAGGCCGCGACCCAGCGCAGATCAATATCCATCGGCCGCACCGGCCGGCCGCCCAGCACGATGCCGGCACACGCCGCGTTATCGGCAATGTTGTCCACGATGCGGCGCGGATATTTGCTGCGGCCGTCGATCAGTTCCAGCGCGGGCACCACGTAATTCGTGGCATCCAGCACGTCGAACAGGCTCACATCCGGGCCGCGTAAGGGCTTGCCCAGCACAAACGCCAGCTCGACTTCCACGCGCGGCACGATCAGCTTGTCGGTGGGAATGGTCTGCCCATCTTGAAAGAACATCGTGTCCAGCAAATGGCCGTAGTCCGGCTCGTCGATACCGACGGTGCTTTGCATCGCCTTGGACGTCAGGCCGATCTTATGGCCGCGCAGCTTGGCGCCATCGGCAATCTTCTGGTCGATATTGCGTTGCTGGATGGCATACGCATCCGCAATCTCAATACCGGGAAACGCCTGGTCCAACTGCGTGGTGGGCACGCCGCTGCGCTCGGCTTCAAGCAGCAGGCTGGCCGCGCGGGCGCGGTCTTCGTCGTTAAGCATGGAAGGCTCCTGATCAGTGCGCGGCGACTTCGTCGGCCACGGGGTTGGACAACACGCCGATGCCGGCGACTTCCACCTCGACCACGTCGCCCGGCTTCAAGAAACGCGGCGGCGTAAAGCGCACGCCCGCGCCGATGGGGGTGCCGGTGGAAATCACGTCGCCGGGCTTCAGCGTGGTCCAGATGGAGATGTAGCGGATCAGTTCCGCGAACGGGAACATCAGGTTGTCGGTGGCGTCTTGCTGGCGCAGTTCACCGTTGACACGCGTCGTCACCGTCAACGGCGCGGCCGGATCGAACTCATCGGCCGTCACCATCCACGGCCCCATCGAACCGCTGGCGTCAAAGTTCTTGCCCTGCGTCACGTTGAACTTGCCGTGCTTGATCCAGTCGCGCACCGTGCCTTCGTTCAGGCAGGTCAGGCCCGCGACGTGGCTCCAGGCGTCCTCGGCAGCGATGCGGCGGCCGGCCTTGCCGATGATGATGGCGATCTCGCCTTCGTAATCCAGTTGCTCGGATTCCGGTGGGCGCAGCAAGGGTTCGCCATGGCCCACGAACGAACCGGGAAAGCGCGGGAACACGCTGGGGTAGGCGGGCGGCGCGCTGCCGTCTTTATATTCCTCGTTGCGCTTGCCGTAGTTCACGCCGACGCAGATGATCTTTTCGGGCGAGGGTATGGGCGGCAATAGCCGCACCTCATTCAGCTTGTGCGTGGCGGGAAGCGTGTCCGCCAATTTGGCCAGCGCGGGCATGGCGTTGGCTTCCAGCGCGTCGCGCAGGCTGTCATAACCATGTCCATCCAAGGCCACGATCTGGTCCTGACCGCGCAGTGCGCCAAAGTGCGTGCGGCCTTCATGCGTATAAGTCAGCAGTTTCATTCGTCGAATCCGAACAAGCGAGCGGGGTTGTCCACCAGGATTTTCTTAAGCGTCGCGGCGTCGCCCGCATAACGCGCCAACTGGTCCACCAACTGGCCCTCGTCGGGCGTGGGCTTGGTGGAGACGGGATGCGGCCAGTCGCTGCCCCACACCACGCGGTCGGGGTTGGCGGCGATCAGCGCTTGCGCAAGCGGCGTCACGTCGTCCCAAGGCGGGCCGCTGCGTGAGATCTTTTCCGTCAGCGACAACATCACCCAGAAGTTGCCGCGACGTAGCAAGGACTCCAACAACTGCCGAGTCGGATCTGCCGCGCCCGCAGTGGGATCGGCACGCCCCATGTGATCCAGCAGCACCGGAATATCCAGCCGTTCAAATTGCGCCGCCTGCGCCATCATGCCGTCGGGCTCCGGCTGAAACTTGGCGTACCAGCCCAGTTCACGAATGCGCGCAATGGCGCGGTCAAACACGGCGGGCGCCATGCTGATGCCCAAGCCCTGCCGCGTGAACCGCGCCCCGCGCACGCCCGCGTCGTGCAGCTTCTGAATGTAGGCATCGTCACGCTCGGCCAGCACCACCGCATTCGCGCAACCGCGATACGACGGGCCGGCGGCGGCCAGGCCGTCCAGCACCACCTGATGATCCGCCCCGTAGGTCGTGGCCTGCACGATCACGCCGCGTTCGATGCCCAGCAGGCGGTGCAGGCCCAGCGCGGTCTCGATGGTGGCGCTGGGCATTTCGTACGCCGCGCCGGGGCGCACGGGGTAACGGTCTGCGGAGCCGAATACGTGAACCTGGCTGTCGCAGGCCTTAGGCGGCAGGCGAGTGGCGGGCGCAGTGGGGCGGGGATTGAAGGGTTGGTACTGCGAGGGGGAATGTTGCGGCGCTTGCTTCTGCGACGCTGAATTCTGCGCAGCTTGATTCTGCGAACTTTGGCTTTGAGTCGTTTGGCTCTGATCCATTTGGCTCTGAGTCATGGTCTGTCTCCCTTACCCGATCACGGCCACGAAATCGCATTCGATCAGCTTGTCGCCATCCAGATCGGCCTGCATCGTGTGGCGCGCGGGACGGTTCTCCGCATCCGGAAACGCTTGCAACCACACCGCATTCAGCGCCGCGCGCTGGCTGCGGTCGCGCATCCACACCGTCATCTTGGCGACGTGATCCAGCGTGCCGCCGCCCGCTTCCACAATGCGGCGCACGTGGTCGAACATCAGCTCGCACTGGCGTTCTAGCGACGCACCGTAGGCGCCGGTGGCCGGATCGGTGCCCTGGATGCTGCCCGAATACAGCATGGGCCCAATCCGGCACGCGGCCGGAATGGGGTTCTTGTGGCTGAAGCCTTCGGCGTAAATGCTGCGTCTGCTCATGGCGGGTTCCGTCTGGAAAGAAGAGGGTGGGACGGCATCGCGGCCATGACCAGGCAAGGCCGCGATGCGTTCGGTTTTCAGGGCGTGGCTGCTGGCGGGTCAGGCCAGGCTGTGGTCCAGCGGTGGTGGTCGGGCCTTAGTTCGCCGTGATGCCCGCCCGCTTGATGATCGGCGTCCAGCGCGCGTCTTCCGCTGCCAGATAGCGCGTGAATTCCTCGGGCGTACTACCGCGCGCCTCGGCGCCCAGCTCATCAAAACGCTGAATGATCGTCGGCTGCGCCAGAATCTTGGTCAGCGCCTCGCTCAACTGTTTCAGCACATCCGGCGGCGTGCCCTTCGGCGCCAGCAGCCCGGTAAACGTGGCAGCCTCCATGCCCTGCACACCCGCTTCCGCAAACGTCGGCACGTCCGGCATCGACGGCACGCGCTTGGCCGTCGTCACCGCCAAGGCGCGCAAGCGGCCTTCCTTCACATACGGCAGCGCCACTGAAATCTGATCAAAGTTGAAATCCACCTGCCCGCCCAACAGATCGGTCGTGGCCGGCGCGTTGCCCTTGTACTGCGCCGTCGTCCAGCGCGCGCCCGTCAACGACTGCAACAGCTCGCTGACCAGATGATTCGTGGTCCCCGCGCCGGGTGACGCCATGTTCAGCTTGCCCGGCTCTTTCTTCGCCAGCGCCAGCAATTCAGCCAGCGTCTTCGCCGGCACGCTCGGCTTCACCTGCAACACCAGCGGCGTGTACGACACCGAACTGATCGGCGCAAAGTCCCGATCCCACTTGTACGCATCCCGCTTAAAAATCAGCGGCGAAAACAGCAGCGGCCCGTTCGCCGCCATGAACAAGGTGTAGCCATCGGGCTCGGACCGCGCCACCTGCTCACCCGCAATCATCCCGCCCGCACCCGGCTTGTTCTCGACAATAAACGGCTGCCCAAACGCCGCCTGCAAGCCTGGCGCAATCAGCCGCGCGGCCACATCCACATTGCCGCCCGGCGGATAGGGCACCACGATCTTCACGGGCTTCTCGGGCCACGCGGCGTGCGCCATGGAAGTCAGAACGGTCAGCGCCACCGTGGCGCAGGCGCGAAGGGTATTGCGAGTCATGGGTTGTCTCCTGGTCGTGTCATCACGTTTTGTTTGTTGTGTTTGACGACACTCTAGAAATTCCCGCGCCGCTGAACAATCCGAATTTCAAGAAAAGTTCCGGATGTTGGACTCTTTTGGCAGGTTGCTTTGCGGGCAGCTTCTGGCATGACCGCGTTTCGCCGCAGAATTACCCTGGGCGCCTATTGCGCACGCGGTTTTATTCATTGTTGAATGTTCAATATCCGGACTACGGAGCCAGACCCATCATGCACTTTCCCGCCAGCGACCTGAACCCCGAACAAACCTACCGCCTGATGAGCGGCATCGTCGTGCCCCGGCCCATCGCCTGGATCAGCAGCGTCAACGCCCACGGCGGCGTCAACCTGGCGCCGTTCAGCTGCTACACCTTCGTCTCAAACAAACCGCCCATGATCGGCGTCAACATCGGCCGCAAAGCCGGTAAACGCAAAGACACCGCCGAAAACATCCTGGCCAACCGCCACTTCGTCGTCAACGTCGGCGACGAAACCCTGCTTGATCCCCTGCACGACAGCGCCCAAGAACACCCGCCCGAAATCAGCGAAGTCGACGTGCTGGGTTTAAGCGTGCTGCCCGGCGCCGTTATCGACACCCCCAGACTTGCCGCCGCGCCCATCAGCCTGGAATGCCGCTTTCATAGCGTCACCCCGTTTGGTGACACCGGCGCGGAGCTCTTCGTGGGCGAAGTGGTGATGTTTCATATTCGGGATGGCCTGCTGCAAGACGGCAAGATCGATACGGCATTACTACGCCCCATCTGCCGCATCGGCGGCCCCAACTACGCATCGCTAGGCCCCATCGTCACCAAGCGCGGTATTCAGCAAACGCCAAAATCCATTATCAAACCGGAGGCCACGTGAGCGAATCAGAAGATAAAAGCGCGTCCGGCGCACAGACCGTACGCAGGGCCTTGGCGCTGCTGCGGCTGATTGCCTGCGGACAAGAACGCGGCGTGCGGCTGGTGGATCTGGAACGCATGTCCGGCCTGAATCGGCCCACCGTGCATCGCCTGCTGAAGACGCTGGTGCAAGAGGGCGCGGTTGAACAGGATTCAGAAACGCGACGGTATTTGATCGGGCAAGAGATCAGTTTGCTGGGGCTTGCCAGGACGCGACGCTTTCCGCTGCTGACACTGGCGGACCCGTATATGAGCGAGCTGGCCGATCAGGTGGGGGATACGGTGTTTTTGAGTATTCGACATGGGCACGATTCGATATGTATTGGAAGGCGGACGGGCAGGCATCCGATACAGGTGCTGTCGATTGAGGTGGGGGTTAGACGGCCGCTGGGCGTGGGGGTGTCGGGGGTGGCGTTGTTGGCGAGTTTGGGGAGGGAGGAGAGTGTGGAGTTGGTGCAGGGGAATGCGGCCAGGCTGGAGGTGATGGGGGAGCGGGTGGAGGATGTGATTGCGCGGGTTGAGGTGGCTCGGAGGGAGGGGATTGCGCATGCGCCGGCCGGGCTGATGCCGGGGACTAGTGCGGTGGCGGTGCCGGTGTTGACGGAGGGAGGGGTGGCGCTGGGGGCGATTACGGTGACGGCGATGGCGGAGAGGTTGGGGGTGGAGAGGTTTGGGATGGTGGTGGAGAGGATGAAGGCGGCGGCGGGGGGGATTGGGGGGAGGTGGGGGCGGGTGGAGGGGAAGTGAGAGGAAAGCTCGGCGGGGCATTTAGGCCCTCGCGTACGGAAATTCGCATTAAGGAAAGAGCGAGCGCAGACAACAGATCGGTATCTGCTTATCTATGGCCGCTTGCATGCGGCTTTTGACCTGCCGTAGATCAAAGTTAGTAACTAAGGTAACATTTGGAATCTTTGGCCGACCTTGGCCCCTGAAGTCTGGCTTCGGGGCAACGTAATCAGCATCGATTCGTTAAGCCAAGTTGTCATTTGCGGTTTGCTTGTGCATCAGCTTTGGCAAGGTCGGCGGGCATTACACCGCAAGAGCAGCCCAAGCACGGGACAGCACAATCCGCATCATCGGTCAGGGCTCGGAGTAACGCGCATAAGCGCTTTCCGAGATAGAGAGTTTCTATCCTGCAACCTTAGAACGAGATGTTGATGTTCCGTATCCCTATCGCAGCAGCAGTTGTCCTCTCCCTCGGCGCTTGCACGACCGTCAAGCACGCACCGATCTCCCAAGATTCCCTGAGCAAGCTGGAACGAAAATCCATCGTTTCCTCCCGCTACGGCCAGCCGGACTTCACCGCCTTCACCGCTGGCAAGGCGGCATTCGCGATGCTTGGCGCTGCCGCCATGGTCACGGAGGGCAATACCATCGTGAAAGAGAACGGCATTGAAGATCCAGCGATTGCGATCTCTGCCGGGCTGCAAAGCAAGCTAGCCAGCTTGAAGAACACCACGGCTGTGAACGCGTCTGGCGTAGCAGCTAAAGATGATGTCGCAACGGTAGTCGCCGCCAGTCCAGGCGGCGATTATGTTTTGGACGTGAAGACGTTGATTGAACTTCCTAGTGCAGCCTAAAGCTAGGTCGGGTCTTTCCAATCCAACTTTGGAGTCGTCAGTTGCGACGTGCGTACTCGGAAAATGAAATTAATAAAGATCCTTTTTAGGTTCCTGATCATGGCGCCGCCAGTGCTTGTACTGGTTGGCGCCGTCATCCTCTCTTTGCTCGGATTTGGAGCCGCATTCGCCATTGAGAGCATCTTCGGTGTGCCAAGGGAAATGACCTACAACACGCCGTTAGATCTGCTTAATTTGGGTGGTCACGTTATCGCGGGAGGACTGGAATCTTTGGACGGCTGGTCGAAGTCGAAGAACTTTACGCAGATTGCACTACTTGCTTGCGGTGCGGGAGCCGCAATTACCGCGCTCTGGTTGCTCTACCGGGCAGTCGCTGTGCACGGAAGAAAGCAAAATGACGACAGAAGCTATCGACCGAATCGAAGGATTCCCGGTGCAATTGCCGTGGTGCGCTTTGGGCGATGGCTGTTCAAGGAAAAATGGTGCCTAATTCCATGGCTAATTATCAGTGCAATCCCCTGGTTGTGTATTTATTTCATGGGGTTCGTGCTTATTTTGTTCGCCGGAATACCTGCTATTGGGTATGGCATTGCAAATGACTACCTTCACGGTTGGATTGTGGATGCAGAATATTGCGCTCCCGTAAGTAGCCGCGAAGAGAGGTTGAGAATAAAAGCTAGCGATGTGGCGTCTCGGCGTAAGCCTTCTGAGGACGCAAGATTAACGCCATGCTTATCCTTGTGGAAGGATGGAGTGCTAATAGGAGAGGGTCGACACGTTGCTTCTACGGATAAGTATATTATTTTGTTTGATCCGGTGACTGGTGGCGTCAATTTGGAGCCAGCCAATGGGGTGACCATTCGCCTAAAGGGCATGTCAGCATCTGAGCTGTATCAGCTAATCGATAGAGATAACACAGAGGATTGATGAAAAAATGGTGTCAGACCGCGATTTTGCAATTGGTGATCAGCGATGTTGCAGTCTTACACCCATATTTTGCAGACCGCAATTTTGAGGGTGAGAATGTAGTCTGACAAATCTTGCCAAGACGTATGATGCAAAACTCGGTTAATCACAGCGTGGCATGACTAATATTCGGATCGCTCATGGGTAAAGGTAAAGAAAACAAAATCCAATCGGCAATTGCAGGTGCACTTCAGGTTTATTGTCAAGACCGAAGTTTGCAGCTGTTCCCACCTTACGCAAATCAGCAGGGTGAGAATCTGCGGAAGTACTGCGGAGATCTTTTTGGCTTATTAGACAATGCTGATCTCATCGCTCTGGAAATAAAGGAACTTGATGTTGCCCAAGGCATCTTTCCCGCATTCGATGATAGCCAGCATGACATTGCGATGCGATTTGAGAGCCTTGGAGTACCTCTAGCGTATGCCTATAACGCGGTTGAGACTCTGCCATATCATCAACGTCCGCAGCCTCCGGCGTGGGCAAGGTCTACGTTAGCGTTGGTGAAGAGGTCAACGCCAACGCCGTTACCGGGGCGTGTGCCAAGTGCGAATGATCACGAATCTCTTCTGGATTGGTTAAATGGTCCACATGGAACGAATGCTGCGGATCCCTTCGGGCGAGTTCATGGAGCTGTCACTGCAGTTGATGACCTGCGCAACGGAATTTTGGTCTTGCTCTATGCAGTTCCTGAGCAGACGCTTGCAGCATTGACGCCGGACGACATCATCCGGACGGTCAATGTGCTAAGAAATAATGCGCACCTTTCATCCAGACAAAGACTTCTTCTGCAAAACCTAATGGGGGCCTCGGCCGATGTTTTCCACCGTTTTGTATCGCCGGCAGAACATGAGGAAAGGAGCAGCAAGCCAAGCCGCCCACGCCCAAGAATATGAGTGCAACGATTAATGTCAAATCACAATTTTGCTATCTAGATTATGCGAAATTTCAGTCTGACACCTTTATTTTTGGTGGACGTTTGGAGCATAGGTTTCAGACTGCACTTTTGCACTGACTCGTCGTCTGAAATGTAGTCAGACACATTTATTTATTACCCAGACTTTACGATCGAAGATGAAATTAGCGGCCGAATGATTTATTGGGAGCACCTTGGAATGCTCGGGGAGAAGAGCTATAGCGCAAAGTGGCAGAAGAAACTCGCTTGGTACATCAAAAATGGCGTGTTTCCCGAAAGCGCCGGAGGGGGGCAAAAGGAATGCTAGTGACTTCAGAAGGGTCCGGGTCAACTGCGTTCAATGCTGCCGAAATTCAGGCAATCATAACTCGATTATTTTAAATTCTCCGGGAGACAAGAAAGGCTGCGTAAGCTCCCCTTCAAGTACACAACAACCGATAGAGATTCGGAGCGTGAGTTAGCCGGGGCATGTACCGCCCCGGTGGATTGCCGGTCATTCACCCGGAAGGCTAATTAGCTTGAGTTGCCCGGTGAAACCCCAAAGGCCGTCGAAATGCCGTTCAAGGTTCACTTCGGCAGTCTGTAGTTGCCGCTGCAACACAGTAACGGCGCGGCCAGTTGCCACGGAAAGCTTGGACTTTATATCCATGATTTCTCTGACGTTCAATACAATTGCGTCGTGTGCATCAATGTGAGCTGGGTTGCCGACCAAGTCAAGAGTTGGGACCGGAACATCCGCCAGCACTGCACTCCCGCGGCTATAGTAGCCACCTCGGAACGGACTTCCCCGCTTGCGGACAAAGTACTCAATGGCACGTTGATTAAGTAGGCCCATCACAAACTCGAGAGAGTAGCCATCACGGGGGTTTAAAATCATGGCCTCGCCCGCAGTCCCACCTGACGCGACCGCCACTCCAAGGGTATCGAACGCGTATTTATTTCCGGTCTGATTTACTGAATAGATGATCTTTGGCCGAGTGAAGACTGTTTCAAGCGCCTGATGCCTACCAAATGCATAGAAAATACCAGCGGGAGGGGGCGGCGAAACATCTCGGTTTTCTAAAACGGTTTTGAAGTGGCGGAGATAGGCCCAACCCAGCGGATAGTTGTTTTTAAGTTCCGCTTGGCTGAGAATCCTCGGTGCGCCGTTGGGACCAGCTTGGTACGGAAAGATGACTAGGGCGTCTGCCGCAAGCTCGCAGAACGATCTCACCTGACCCGAATCAGCTACGTACGGCCTCGTCAGCGCCTTCTCCACTTCCCACTGGACACCCTGTTTCTTGAAAGTGACCGTGGTACCGGCGTCTGTATAGTTGGAGATGACAAACACGGTGTTTTTGCTCGTCTGCACACCATTCTTGATGTCCACGATGTCGCCGAGCTTCCGGCTGTTGGCGTACAGCATCGTAAGCACTGCATGTTCTTGGATAGTCCCTGGAAGAACCCACGCCCCCCCATCCAATGCGGTCAATACCGTCGCAGGCTGGGTGTATCCCTTGCCTGCGGGATCCACCTCAAACTCCGCTTGCATGTGAATGTTGCGGTAACTGAACTGGGCTGCACCAGGCTGCAAAATCAGAATGCACACATAAGCCGATTTGCCGGCAAAGAGCGTCTCGTTTCCAAAATCTAACACCTCTCGAATAGCGGCTTGGTCCGACAAAAGCTGCCGAAGCTTGCTTCCAGACTCGATGGTGAGCCACTTGTTTGGAACAAGCAGGCCTACGGCGCCGGCGGGCACAAGCGAGCGCAGTGCGCGCTCAATGAACACAAAGTATTTGTCAAACTGCTTGTGACAACTACTGTACTTCGCCTTGTAATATTCGAACTCGGCCCTATTGGCCTGTCGCATATCGTCTGTTGTCATGTACGGCGGATTCCCGATGACAACGTCAAATTTATGAGGTAGGCCCTCGGCAACCCAATCGATAGGTACGGTCTCGTCCACCACATCTTGAGAGGCTTCAAAATCGATGTCGACTACGGTATTGCCCCATACGACATTAGCGTGAAGGTTTGGAAGTATTCTTCTGGCCGTCGGAAGTGTGTGCGCAGTCTCGTCTTCCAAGAGCTTTACAATCAAGCCGAATCGAGTGACCTCAACAGCATTGAAATCAAGGTCTATCGCGAACAAGCAATGCTCAAGAAGTTCGCGCTTAGCCTCGAAACGCAACCTAATTTCATTACTCGAGACTTTATATATTCTAGGGTCGCTTGGGCTGCTCCTCAGGATATCAATCGAGGTATCCACAAGTTTGTCGAGTGCGTGAACCAAAAACCTACCCGATCCCACTGCGACGTCGAGCACTCGTATCGCTTTAAGTTCTTCAAAAGTACGTACTGGCGCTGCGTTGAGCCGCGCGTCGAACGCGCGTTGGACCACCTCCTCGACTAGGGGCTGTGGTGTGGTGACAATTTCTCGATCCTCATAAGCGGGCTTTTGGACTAGACCGATGCTGCCGTTGTCGAACAGCTCAAGACGTTTTGCGAGAAAATGTTCGTAGACCTGCCCTAAAAAGTCGGCGTCCAATACGGCGAAGCTGTAAGGCGATGCTGGCGAGTAGACCTCTTCGACGAACTCGTGGAATAGCGCGGCGTTAAGGTCGTAGCGGTCATGGAAGTGGTCCTGCGTGACATCGAATAGGCCTGTGTTGTAGCGGTCGTTGAGTCTTCTAAACAGCGTCAGCAGTTCAACGCTGTTCTGTTTTCCAGCGACCTTCCGCAAAGTCTCGCGAGCCTCAATTCCACGATCCTCGCACATACGCAGGAAGATGATGCGATTCACCACCTTTTGCGCTAGGTCACTTAGCTCCACGACTGACAGCGCCGGGTACTGTTGGTGCAGCTCGTTTGCCAACCGAACGCGCCAGTCATTGATGCGCGCTAGAAATTTCTCACTGACTGCTAATGTGCCTGCAGTCGTACTGCCATAGAAATCGTCGATGGATCCACGCGCAACGTTTGCGCGTCCGAAGCGGTTCAGGATATTCGTGAATTGGCGCGGCAGATCGGTGTAATGAATCGTTTCCAGGAGTCCGACGTCGGCATCATCTTGTGACCGGGGCTCGAGCATCGTGTTGTAGATGCGTAGCGTACGAAAGTTCGTCAGGATGGATATGGGTAGGCCGACAGTGTGTCCGTAACTTCGCACCTGAAATGCGGCGGCCTTGTTGTTCGTGATGTCGACGGATGGCTTCTTAGCTTCAACGAAGAATTTTTTGGCAGAGGCAATGCGGAATGTGTAGTCAGGACGCCCGCTGTATCCTTCTTGCGACTCCTCGCGCAGTACATCCTTCAGTTTGTTTGGAAGACCATGGGCATTGGACATGTCCCAACCCAAGAGTTCGAAGAACGGGTCGATGTACTCTACGCGGACCTCAGTCTCTTGGTAACCGGAGGCCGATATGCCGAGCTTCGTCTCGTCTGCAGCGAAACGCGCAACGAGGTCTAAGAGGCGCGCTGGCGCAGTCATTCAACCTTCTCCTTCAAGGTCTCGCCAAGGAGGCGATGACGGCGGCTTCGAATACGGATGAGTGCTTGGCGTAGGAGCACGCTCTCGTCCTCACTGAGTCCTACGGCCGTAAGGACTTTCTCGTCCTGCGCTTTCAATAGTTCCATTGGGCAGGTTCCTGCACGAACAGCATCATCCAGCTGTTTTAGGTCGGGGAGTAGGGGGGGAAGCGGTACCAGCAGCTTCTCGATTTCGCTGGGGACAAGCTCGAGGACTCCGCCGCCGTAGTGTCTACCTTCGAGCTCAGCGGTCAGGGCGGTGAGGCTGTTTACAAAACAGTAAACCAAGACCTCCGCATCCGGTCCATCGGGCAGCGGTGTGATGCGGTATGCAGTATCCGTTGTGAATGCGCCCAAGGAGTTGAAAATCAGGCGGGGAAAGTTGTGCGACCTCTTTAGCAAACCGATTGGTGTGGAGTACACCGACGGTACGCTGAACCACGGAGACCGTACGCGGCATTTGTAGCGGGTGTGCAACTGTTGCGACTCTCCAAGCTTGATGTATTCGAGAACACTCCGTGGCAGGCGGGAAACACTCCCGCTTTTTTCTATGCGGAGAAAATTGGTCGGCAGCCCACGGCGCCGATTGGCTTCATGTACGGCTTCATCGTAGACGACGCCTGGGCAATGTTCACTGCGGCCGAACATGGGCTTCACGAACTTCTCGAGTCCAAACTTGACGACCGTGTCGTCGTCGATCAGGAAAAACTTGTTGGCGCCGGTGACGATGCCGACGTCTACCTTAGCGATGTCCTGGAATCGCTTAACCAACGGGAGGCTCCTGGCCTTCTCGAACACGGCAAGTTCGGCTGGTTCCAGCAAGACCTTCATCCATTTTCCATTCAGCACGTCACCGCTGACGAACTTGGCGGCTTGAAAAAGCTGCTCCGGGTCTCCGTTCAGAAATGAATTGTCTGGGGCTGCATGGACAGCAACGCCTTCTGATGTTTCCATTGGATCGACCTTCTTTTCAACCAATAGAAGCACAGTTCCTTGGAGCGCGGATTCGAAGAGCAGCTCGTTCGGATCAACCATGAGCACTCGCTTCGCCTGCTGGAGAAGAAATGCCCGCAGAGAGCCCGCGTGCAGCACATGCATCAGTTCGGAGGGAATAACCATCGCTAGTCGACCGCCGGGCGAGAGCAAGGCCACGCAAGCAATCACGAACGGCACCCAGGCGTTGGTATGTTTTGTGAACGCCAAAGAGAAACGGTCGAACAGCTGCTCAGAGAGCTGCTGATCCTCTTCATCTAAGTATTGATAGCGGATGTATGGGGGGTTTCCTGTCACGGAGTCAAAAGACGTGCCAGCGTCAAGTTGCTTCTGAGCCCATTGCAAGAAATCCGCCGTCACGATACGGGCAGCTCGTGCATCCAGGCGGGTTGCGGCCCTCCGCGCCTTCGCAGCCTCGCCTGCTAGTCTTTCAACCCCGGTGATTTCAAGGGCGGAGATAGCCAAGCCTTCGAGAGCGCGGATGAACGCTCCGTCTCCGCAACTTGGCTCGAGCAGGTTTCTAGGCCGCCCGCACAGCACCCACCGGGAGAGGAATCGGGCGATGTCAGGGGGGGTGTAGTACCCCCCCCGGAGTTTGTCTTCTGTTTCGTTTTCTTTGAAATTCATAGACGCGCAAAAAAAAAAGCGTCAAGGCGGCACTGCTGGGGCCACCGTGTGCTGTTAACACGCGACATTTACCGTCTTTGAGGCCCTCCAACTCGGCCGGGCTTGCTCGGTTAGTGCGTGAGTTTAAATGAAAAGGCACTTCAACCTTCGAAATTGGGCTAGCCACTCTCGAAGTGGCTACGGTAGCGACCAAACGTGCTTGTGGGCGGTCCGAAGCTCCGGCGCGTGGCCCGCTTCGATCTTCCTAGCTGTCGTTCGAGATGCTCTTGGAAAGTTGCGCGTTGGCTTCGGGACCAAGAGGAGACACCAATGGTTCATCGATCGCTACGGCTACTGCTACGAGTTCGGTAAGGTGAGCGCAAAGGCCCTCGACGCTACCCATCAGATCCGACACCACCCACGGCTCAAACGGCTGCGCTCCACTGGCGCCAGGCTCATTCACACCATTCCCCACAATCCGAGCAATCGCCCAAATCCCTTGGCAAGCCCGCTCCATCTTCCTTAAATCATCCACCCGCACAAGCGCAAACTCCGGATCATCCGGCGTGGCCCAACGGTCATAGGTATAAGGGTGATCATTCATAGCAGCCTCTTTCGTCGTTAGACCCGCTCCCCGCTGTCAATCGGGGTGGGCGGGCGCAAGGCCGGGTTGACAGACCGGTGACAAAAGAAACCGGCGCACGCGAGCGTGCCCCAGCCAAGGCCCGCCCATAGCAGGGACGTGCGTCGGCCTACGGACGTAAAAATGCCGCTATTGCAGCGGCAGTCCGCCTTTTGTCATTTCCAGCTGTCAAACCGGACGGTCATTGGTGTGACCGCAGGGCGAGTATACGGCGGAACGCTATGTAAGCCGCAACGATGCGCGTGACGTTTTTGTCTCGCCCCAAACGACGGTCAAAAAGCACAAAGGGCTCCGCAGAGCCCTTCGTCATATTCATGCAGCCACCGGCACAAAAAACCGATCCTTCAACTCTTGCAACCCAATCCTCTCCAACATCTCAGTCAACCTCTCCGCAGGCTTCCTGGTCGGCAAATCCTTAAACTGCGCCACGATCAGCTCATTCTTCATCGAATGCTCCCACCCGACCAGCTCCGTCACGCTAACCTGATACCCATGCGCTTCCAGCTGTAAACACCGCAGCACATTCGTAATCTGGCTACCAAACTCTCGCGTATGCAACGGATGCCGCCAAATCTCCGCCAAGGGATCAGCCAGCGCCTTGCCCTTATTCTTCCTTAGCACCGAAGCCACCTCCGCCTGGCAGCAAGGCACGACCACGATGTACTTAGCCTTCTTCTCCAACGCAAAGTGAATCGCGTCATCCGTTGCCGTATTACAAGCGTGCAACGCAGTCACCACATCAATCGTCGCCGGCAATTTATCCGACGTAATCGACTCCGCCACCGACAGATTCAAAAACGACATCCCGCCAAACCCCAGCCGCTTAGCCAGTTCTTCCGACGACTTCACCAGTTCTTCGCGAGTCTCGATCCCATAAATATGGGACCCATTCCCGACGGCGTCTTTCTGTTCCTTGAAGAACAGGTCATACAGAATGAACCCCAGATACGACTTTCCAGCCCCGTGATCCGCGAGCGTGACGGCGCCGCGTTCTTGTTGGACGTCTTTCAGCAGCGGCTCGATGAACTGAAACAGGTGATAGACCTGTTTCAGCTTACGGCGGCTGTCCTGGTTCATCTTGCCGTCGCGGGTCAGGATGTGCAGGGCTTTTAGCAGTTCGACGGACTGGCCGGGGCGGATGTCGTGGGTTTTTTCTGACATGGGGGAAGGCAAAGCGCCCCGCACGGGGCGGGGCGCGTAGTGGCGCGGAAAGTGTCAGTTTAACGAAAACGCTGATGCGCCCGCAGGGCAGTACAAAAAGCGGGTCTTAACCTACGGTGGCAAAAACCGGTTCGCCCAGGTTCAGCATCAAACGATTTGCCCAGGCGAAGATCGCGTCCGAGTGCAGCAGGTCCAGCACTTCGCCTTCGCTCAAGCCCGCATCCTTTAATGCCTGGATGCTGTTGGCGTTGACGTCGGCCTGGGCTTCGGTGATCTGGATCGAGAACTGGGCAATCGCCAGTTCACGTGCCGTGGTGCCGGCGGTGTAGGGGTCTTCGAACACTTGCGCGATCACTTCATTGCGCTTGGCCAGTTGTTCGAAGCGCTGCGCGTGGACGGATGCGCAGTACACGCAGCCGTTCACACGCGAGACGACCGTGGAGCCCAGCTCGCGTTCGGCGCGCGACAGGCCGCCTGGGGCGTACATGATGGCGTTGAAGGCGGTGGAGCGCTGGCGCAGGATTTCCGGTTGGTGGACCAGGAACAGGTAGTAGTCCGAGACCTTGGCCTTGGGGTGGCTTTCTTCCAGGACGGCGACTTGTTCCGGGGTGGCGGTGTCGACGTTGACGACGTCGAGCCATGCCTTCCATTCCAGCACTTCGTTGGTGAAGCCGTGGGCCTTGATGACGGCGCCGGGTTCGGTGGCGGCGGTGTTGGGTTCGAAGGGCGCGGGCGGGACGGCGGCGGCGCGGGGGGCTTGGCCTTCCAGGTCTTTCATCGCGATCAAGCCCGCGACCAGACGGGTCTGGTACGACAGGAAGGCGATCAGTTGCGACAGGGTGACCACCGCAGGCGTGGAGACGCCTGCTGCGGGCAGGGTCTTCAGCGCGGCTTCGTCGCCTTCGACGGGGTTTTCGATCAGCTTGCGCGTGAATTCCAGCACGGCAGCCAGGCGCGGGGTGGAGGCGTCGGACGGCTTGCCGGATTCTGCGACGGCGATGTCGGCGGGGGCTGCGTCCGTTTCCGCCAAGCGGGCGCGGTAGTGCGAGGCCAGCAGCGGCGACGGGCTGATGCGGGTGGCGTACAGCGCGACCAGCAAACGTTCGGCCAGCGACAAGCCGGGCAGGGCCGGGTCGAACAGGGCGTCGTAGCTGCCTTGCGTGGCGGCGGCGACTTTTTCGCGTTGGTGGCGGACCTCATAGGTTTTGCTGCCGGGTGTCAGGCCGACGAGCTTGTCGACCAGATCATTGACGGCGTCATAGACGATGGGTTGTTGTGCCATGGGGATGTTCTCCTTGGTGTCTGATCAGCCGGCGTTGCCGGAAGTGCTTGCCGAATGTGCAGCCGCCCGCGCCTTCACCGCCGCGTCCAAAAACTTCTTCACGCCTTCCCACGATTCCTGGTCGGCGCGTGCGTTGTCTTTTGGATTCCCGCCGCTGGTGCTGATCTTGCCCGACACGGGGTGGGCGTAGACGAGCTGGGTGGTGGGCACGTACGGGAACAGGATCGAGTGGCCGCCGTTTTCGTAGTCGAGCCATTCGACGGGGTAGGGGTGTTTCACTTCAACGAGCTTGTCCTGCACCATCTTCGAGTACAGGCTGGACGGCCACGAGCCATCGTCGGTGGCCGACAGCAGCATGACCGGGCCTTCGATGTCTTCCACGCGAATGCGGGCGCGGGCGACGGCGTCGGGGTCTTGCAGCGCGGTCAAGATGGCTTTTTCGTGACGATGCGGCGACGGGCCTTCGTCAAACGGCGCCCACGTGGCGGTGCGGTTGTTTTCCCAGACGTGGGGGATGGGCTTGCCGCCCAGCAGCCAGGTCGGGCCTTCGCGGCCGATCTTGGGGTCGCAGGCGTTCTGGCCGCTGTGGACGACGGCGCCGGGTACGTAGGCGACGACGGCGGACACTTCCTTGGGAAAGGTCGCGCCCAGCAGCAGCACGAGTTCACCGCCGCGCGATTGGCCGCTGATGGCGACGAAGTTGTGCTTGGGCTGAACCTTTTTGCGCAGCCAGCGCAGGCCGGTCTGGAAGTATTCCAGCGGGGTGTTCGAGATGTAGTCGGACAGGCCCGGTGCCTTGAAGTACGCCAGCGCAAAGGCGGCGTAGCCGCGCGATGCGTATAGCGCCGCGCGGGGTTCGTTGATGCCGCCGCCCGAGCCGTTCAGGATCATGACGGCGGGGTGCGAACCGGGCTTGCTGCCTGCCGGCAGGTACAGCGTGCCGACCAAGCCTTCTTCGCGGACCTCGTGGCGCGTGACGCCGTCCAACGCCAAGCGTTGCGTGAAGGTGGCTTGCGCCTGCATGTCGGCTACAACGCCGGCATCAGCGCTGGCTTCCGCACCGCCTTCAACCGCGCCCACACGCGCAACCACATCGGTAACCAAAGCATCGGTCACCGGGTGGTTGAAGTGTTCGCGGCTGGGCGAGTCCACCGGAGCTTGCGACCAGATCAGGCCCATCGGCGACAAACCGGTGTAGTCGCCCGAGACGGGCGCGTCACGGGTCAGGTCGACCACGCCGTCTTCGCCCGCCGTGTAGGCGGCCTGGGCTTGCCACAGCACGCCGTTGCGGCGGGTGCGCGCGGTGATATGCACCGTTTGGCCGGGTGCCACGTTTTCCACCCGGATCTGGCGCGGCACGTCGATCAAGGCGTCCGCGGGGGTGATGGTCAGGGTCGGCGCCATGGCTTATTTACCGGCCGCGGCGGCGGGTTCTTTGGTGACCATCATGGCGGCCGTGCGGTCGCTGGTCATCGGCGTCACCTTCAAGCCCTTCTTGGTGGCCCAGATGTTCTTGTAGTGGAACAGCGGGATGATGCCGACGTCGTCGGACACCAGCTTGACCGAGTCGCGCAGGATGGCTTCACGCTTGGCCACATCGAATTCCGACGTGGACTGTTCCAGCGCGGCGTCCACCTTGGGGTTGGTGTAGTGGCCCCAGTTGGACGCGCCCAGGCCCTTCTTGGCGTCGACAGTAGCCAGGATGTTGACCAACGCGTAGCTGGCTTCACCCGTGCCGTTGCCCCACGCCAGCATGCTGACGGCGAATTCGTTCTTGTTGGCGCGGCCCGAGTACACGGCCCATGGCACGACTTCCACTTGGGTCTTGACGCCGACGCGGGTCCAGAACTGCGCCACGGCTTGGGCCGTTTCCGGGCCTTGCGGGTAGCGGTCGTTCGGCACGTGCATGGTCAGCTTGAAGCCGTCGGGAAAGCCTGCTTCGGCCAGCAGCTTCTTGGCTTGCGCGACGTCGTTGGGGATGTCTTTGACGTCGGGGTTGTAGCCGAAGGTGCCCTTGGGCATCCACTGGTTGGCTTCAGTGGCCGCGCCTTGCAGGATGCGGTCCGAAATGGCCTTGCGGTTGATGGCCAGGTTCAGCGCCTGACGCACGCGCAGGTCCAGCAGCGGGTTCTTGTCCAGCGGCTTGCCGTTGTTGTCGGTGATGTACTGGTTGGGCGCGGGGTTGAAGCTGGGTTGCAGGATCATCACGCGCAGGCCGTCGTACGGGTACACCGCGATGTTCGGGGCCTTTTGCAGCTTGGCCAGGTCCGACACCGACACCTTGTCGATCACGTCCACGTCACCGGCCAACAGGGCGGCGGTGCGCGAGGCGGCGTTGTTGATGTAGCGGTAGTTGACCTTGTCCCAGGTGGCCTTGTCGCCCCAGTAGCCGTCGTTGCGTTCCATGATGACGCGGTCGCCGGGGGTGTAGGACACGAACTTGTACGGGCCGGTGCCAACCATGGCCTTGCCCGAGTTGTAGTCTTCGGTGGTGGACTTTTCACCGACGTGCTTGCTGACGACGTGTACGGATGCCAGGTTCAGCGGCAGGTCGGGGTTGGGCGCTTTGGTCTTGACGATAAGGGTCAGCGGGTCCTTGGCGGTCATCGTGTCGATGGTGCGCAAGTAGCCGGCGTACGTTGCCACGCTGCCCGGCACGGCGCGCGCGCGGGTGTAGGAATAGATCAGGTCGTCGGCGGTAAACGGCGTGCCGTCTTGCCACTTGACGCCTTCACGCAGCTTGAATTCCCAGGTGGTGGGGTCCAGCGGTTTCCAGCTGACGGCCAGGCCGGGTTGCAGCTTGTTCCACTTGTTCTCAATCAGCAGGTCCCAGAAGTGCAGGGCCACCGAGCGGTCGCCGGCGTGGTTGTTTAGTTGCGGGTCCAGAGACGACAGCGGGTCGGCAAAGCCGATCGACAGGTTGTCGGCGGACGCGGCGGCAGAGGCGCCCAGGATGGCAGCGGTCAGGGTCGAAAGAATCAAGCGTTTCATGTTCGGGGTCCTTGGTAGGGGGGGAACGAGTTAAGTGTTCCGAAGGCTGCGTTGTCATTAGCGCCACTGAAGGAATTCAGGACAACGCCGCCAATTAGGTTCAGGCCATGTCGTTCAAATGACAGGCGCTTAAATGGTTGATGGCGATTCCCTTCAATGTGGGAACTTCGGTCTTGCAGCGCGGCATCGCATGCGGACATCGCGGATGAAAATGGCAGCCGCCGGGCGGGTTCAGCGGGCTGGGAATCTCGCCTTTGATCGCGGTAAAGATCTTGTGGCGGGACTTCAGGCTGGGAATTTCCGCCAGCAGCGCTTGCGTGTACGGGTGGTTGGGGCGCTGGAACACTTCGTCCACCGTGGCCGTTTCCACGACGCGGCCCAGGTACATGATGACGACGCGGTCAGACAGGTGTTCCACCACGCCCAGGTCATGGCTGATGAAGAGATACGTCAGGTTCAGTTCTTCGCGCAGGTCCATGAACAGGTTCAGGATCTGGGCTTGAATGGACACGTCCAGCGCGGCCACGGCTTCGTCGCACACCAGCATGGACGGCTGCACGGCTAGCGCGCGGGCGATGCCGATGCGCTGGCGCTGGCCGCCGCTGAATTGGTGCGGATAGCGTTGGCGCAGGGCGGGGTCGAGCCCCGCGCGTTCCAGTTGGGCGCTGACGTAGTCGTCAAAGTCGCCATTGCCGACCAGGCCATGGATGCGGGCTGCTTCGCCCACGATCTCGTCCACGCGCAGGCGTGGGTTGAGGCTGGCGTAGGGGTCCTGGAAAATCATCTGCACGGTCAGGCGCGCGGCGTGGGCGGCGGCCGAGTTCATGTCGGACGGGCGCACGCCGTTGATGCGGACCTCACCGCCGGACGGCGTCAACAAGCCGGCGGCGATGCGGCCCAGCGTGGATTTGCCGCAGCCGGATTCCCCCACCAGGCCGACGACTTCGCCGGGGTTCACGATCAGGTCCACGTTGTCGACCGCGCGCGTGATGGCGGGCGGCTTGGACAAGCCCAGCTTTTGCATGGCGCGGCCGGCTGCGCCGACCTTTTTTTCGCCAAAGCGCTTGCTGACTTGAGAAAGGTCAATCAGCGGCGTGGGGGCGGCGGATACAGTCATGCCGTCACCTCGTTGTGGATCAGGATAGTCGGATGGAAGCAGCGCACGTCGTGTTCGGGCAGGGCTTGAGTGATGCCGGGTTGCTGGCCACAGGCAGCGGTGGCGCGCGAGCAACGCGCGGAAAACGCGCAGCCGGCGGGCAGGTGCAGCAGGTTGGGCGTCATGCCGGGAATCTGGCGCAGGCGCTGGCCGCGTTGGTTGTTGCTGGGCAGGCTGTCGATCAGGCCAACGGTGTAGGGGTGCTGCGGGCGGTCAAGCACGTCGTCGACCTTGCCGTGTTCAACGATGCGGCCGGCGTACATCACGGCCACGTCATCAGCAAGGCCCGCCACCACGGACAGATCATGCGTAATCCAGATCAGGCTGGTGCCGTGCTGCTGCGCCAGCTTTTGGACTTCAGACAGAATCTGCGCCTGAATGGTGACGTCCAGCGCCGTGGTGGGTTCGTCGGCAATGATCAGGTCAGGGCGGTGCAGCATGGCGATGGCAATGGCCACGCGCTGGCGCATGCCGCCGGACAGCTGATGCGGGTAGGCCAGCAAGCGTTCTTCCGGGCTGGGAATGCCCATCATGCCCAGCGTGTCGCGGGCCAGCGTGCGGGCTTGTGCCTTGCTCATTTTGTTATGCGCGCGCACGGTTTCGATCATCTGCACATCCACCCGCAAGACGGGGTTCAGCGTCATCATCGGATCTTGAAAGATCATGGCGATGCGGTTGCCTTGCAACTTGCGCAGTTCACGCGGTGCCAGCTTGGTCAGGTCGCGGCCCTGGAACAGGATTTCGCCGCCGACGATGCGGCCGGGGGCGTCAACCAAGCCCATGATGGAAAAGCCCGTCACGGATTTGCCCGAGCCGGATTCTCCGACCAGGCCCAGGATCTTGCCGCGCTCCAGCGTGAACGACACGTCGTCCACGGCGGGCAGCACGCCCGCGCGGGTATGAAAGTGCGTGCGCAGGTTGCGCACTTCAAGCGTGGCCGGCGCGCCAGCGAAAGCGGTGCGGTCGGTCATTTGTGAGTCCTTGGGTTCAGCACGTCGCGCAGGCGGTCGCCCACCAGATTGATGGCGACGATGGTGATCAGCAGCGCGATGCCGGGGTAGAAGCTGATCCAGTATTCGCCGGACAGCATGTATTGAAAGCCATTGGAAATCAGCAGGCCCAGCGACGGTTCGGTCACCGGCACGCCCAGGCCCAGAAAGCTCAACGTGGCTTCCAGCGTGATGGCGCGCGCAATCTGCAAGGTGCCGATGACGATCAGCGGCGGCAGGCAGTTGGGCAGGATGTGCTTCAACATGATCCGCCAGTTGGGAATGTCCAGGCAGCGGGCGGCTTCGACGTATTCACGGCGGCGTTCCACCAGGGCCTGGCCGCGCGCGGTGCGGGCGTAATAGGCCCATTCCAGAATCACCAGCGTCAGCACCACGTTGCCCACGCCCTTGCCCAGGTAGGCCAGGATCATCATGGCCACCAGGATGGACGGGAACGACAGAATCAGGTCGACCAAACGCATGATGAAGGCGTCGACCTTGCCGCCCGCGTAGGCGGCCAGCAGGCCCAGCAGCGTTCCGACGATGCCGGCGATAACGGCCGAGCCCACGCCCACCATCAAGCTGATGCGCAGGCCGTACAGAATGCCGGACAGCAGATCGCGGCCCTGGCCGTCGGTGCCCAGCCAGTAGTGGAAGGTGTCCAGGCCGTTCATGGAGCCCGGCGGCATGCGGGAATCCAGCACGTCGATTTGCAGCAGGTCATACGGGTTCTGCGGCGAGATCCACGGCGCGAAGATGGCCGCCAAAATCAGCAGGGTGGCCACGGCAAGGCCGAATACCGCCGTCTTGGACGACAGGAATTCGGTCAGGTTGCGGCGCCAGGGCGATTCGCGGCGCAGGGCGGGAATCTTGTCAGGGGTTGCAGTGGTGCTCATGCCGAGCCCTCCAGCCGTACCCGGGGGTCCAGCACTTTATAAAGAATGTCGACGATCAGGTTCAGCGTGACGAACAGGCACACGACCACGATCAGGTAGGCGACGATGACGGGGCGGTCCAGCGCGTTCAGGCTGTCCAGGATCAGCTTGCCGGCGCCGGGCCACGAGAAAATGCTTTCCGTGATGACGGCGAACGCAATGGTCGAACCCAGTTCCAGGCCCAGCACGGTTACCAGCGGGATCATCGTGTTGCGCAGCACGTGTACACAGACCACGCGAAACGGCGACAAGCCCTTGGCACGCGCGAACTTCACGAAGTCCAGCGGAATCACGTCGCGCACGCCGGCGCGGGTTAGGCGGATGACAAGCGAAATCTTGAACAGCGACAGGTTCAGCGCGGGCAAGATCAAATGGCGCCAGCCGTCGGCGGTCAACCACGACCACTGAAAGCCCAGGAATTCCACCGTCTGCCCACGCCCGCTGGCGGGCAGCCAGCCGAGTGACACGCTGAACGTCATGATGAGCATCAGCGCCACCCAGAACGTGGGCAGCGAGAAGCCGACGATGCTGCCGGCCATGATCATTTTGGAAAAGCGGCTGTCGGGGTACAGGCCGGCAATCAAGCCCAGCGGCAGGCCGATGATGACGGCCAGCAGCAGCGCGCTGATCGCCAGTTCCAGCGTGGCGGGCAGGCGCTGGATCACCAGTTCAATCGCGGGGATGTTGTAGACGAAGCTGTTGCCCAGGTTGCCGTGCAGCGCCCCGTTCAGAAAGCCCAGGTATTGCTGCCACAGCGGCTTGTCCAGGCCCAGTTCCGCGATGATGCGGGCGCGGTCCACCTGGTCTACGTCCTGGCCGATCAGGATGTCCACGGGGTTGCCGATGGCGTGCAGGCCCACGAAGACGATCAGCGTCATCAGCAACACCACCACCGCCGCTTGCGCGACACGGCGTATCAACCAACCGGTCATTGCGTGGTCTCCGCTTGCGAGGCCGGGGTGGCAATTGCCGCGGGCGGCGGGGCCGGCGTCCATTCATCGCCGAACACTTCCGGTTCGGAAAACGCTTCCATATTTGCGTAGTACGTTTCGACGTCTTCGCGGTAGAACAGGCCGGCGATGCCTTGCGCCAGGCGCTTGGCGCCGTCGCTGATGGCGGGGATGTCGCCCGAGATCGTGCCTTGGGTCAGCGCGGCGGGGTAGGAAAAGCAGTGCACGCGGTCCAGGCCCGGGCAGGCGCCGGGCACTTTTTCTTGCAGTTCAAAGACGGCGCCCAGGTCGGGCGAATCATGCAGTTCCTGGTCTTCTTCGCCGGGGGGCGGGGTGAACCGGTCGCCCCAGTTGCGCACGTGAGGCGCCAGCGGGGCGAATTCCGGGCGCACGGTCCAGTCGATACGAAAGCCCGTGGAGAAGATCAGGAAGTCCAGCACGAACACGCCTTTGGGCGTGGTGACGTGGATGTCGTCGCCCACCATTGCCAGGTCTTGCACGCCACAGCCCAGGTTGAAGCGGGCGTTGGGGAAGCGCGACACGCGCAAGGTGCTGCCGCGCGGGGGCGGCACTTGCGCGGCGTTGATGTAGTGGCGGATCTTCCACTTCCATTCGTCGGGCAGGGTCAGGTGGCCGTGGGTCAGGCCGGGGTTGCCTGCGCCTTTGCCCTTGTTCACGCGCGGGATGTCGTTGCGGCGGATCAGCAGGTCGACGCTGGCGGCGCCGGCTTCCAGCGCCGTGCCTGCGCTGTCCATGGCGGACGCGCCCGCGCCCACGACGCCGACGCGCTTGCCGGCCAGTGTGGCGTAGTCCATCACGTCGGACGAATGCGCCCAGCGGTCACGCGGCAGTTTCTTGGCAAAGTCAGGCACATAGGCGCCGCCCAGGCCGTCGCGGCCGGTGGCCAGCACCACGCGGCGGGCCAGCACGGTGCTGCGTCCGGCGGGCGATTCGATGTCCAGTTGCACCAGGCGGTCGGCGCGGGGTTGCACGGACAGCACGCGATGCTTGTTGCGCACGTCCAGGTTCAGCACGCGGCGATACCAGCGCAGGTAGTCCATCCATTGCAGGCGCGGAATCTTGTCCAGCGCGTCCCATTCGGCGGTGCCGAATTGCGCTTCGAACCAGGCGCGGAACGTCAGCGCGGGCAAGCCCAGCGCGGGGCCGGTCAGCTGCTTGGGACTACGCAGCGTTTCCATGCGGGCGGTGGTGGCCCACGGGCCTTCGTAGCCTTCGGGCGCCTGGTCGAAGATGGGCGCGGTGATGCCCAGGTGCGTCAACGACGCGGCCGCGGCCAGGCCGGCCATGCCGCCGCCGATGACGACAACGTCCAGTACCTGTTGTCCATCAACCAGACGGGGCGCAACCCAGTTCTTGGCGGGAATTTCCAGCCAGGACAGGTCTTGCCGCAGACGCGCTTCCAGCGCATCCAGGCCTTGCGGCGGGGTGGCAATGGGCAGATTCATAGTGTGGGGGTGTCCAAAACAGGGGCGTCATCACCGTAGATCGACTGCAACAGCGCCGCGTGTTCGCAGGCGTCGTGCAGCACAAAACCGGGCAGCAGGGCGGCGGCGGCTTCGGCCAGGGCGTCGGCCATGGCCTGGCAGGCGGGCGTCAACGGTTGCGATTGCGGTTGCGATTGCGGGGTGATGACCCCGAAGAAAAAAGGAATGTCCAGGTCGATGGGGCGGATCGCCACGCCCGGCATCGGGACGCCGTAAGCGGTGATCGGTTCCAGCACCGACACGCCCAGCCCGGCGCGCACGGCGGCCAGGGCGTTGACGGACGAATTGGTTTCGATGGTGCCCGGCGCATTGCCATCAGGCGCCAGCGCGGCGTCCAGGCGGCGACGCAGCCGGTACGGGTTGGCCATGGTGATCAGGCGGCGGCCGGCTAGAAGATGAACGGGCACCACGTCGTGCGCGGCCAGCGGATCGTCGTCGCGCAGTGCCACGACGCAGGGGGCTTGGGCAATCCAATGCACCGTCAAGCCGCGATGCTCCAGCGGCAAACTTGTGGCGCCCAGTTGCGCGGCGCCGGTCAGCACCGCGTGCACCACGCGTTCGGGCGAGGCGCTGCGCACTTGCACGCGCGTGGCGCCGGTTTGGGATTCGATGCGCTTGAGCGCGTCGGGCAGCAGGCCTGCGGCCAGCGCCGACGTTGCCGCCAGCAGCAACGGCTTGGCTTGGCCCCGCGCAATTTCTTCGGCGCGGCTGCGAATCTGCTGCAAGCCGGCCAGCGCGCGTTCTACGTCGTCATACAGCAGAAAGCCCTGTTCGGTAGGCGTGACGCGCGGTCCGCTGCGGTTGAACAGGGCATAGCCTATCTCAGCTTCCAGCTCTTGCAACAGGCGGCTGATGGCCGGCTGCGAGCGCCCAAGCAGGCGCCCGGCAGCGGTGACGCTACCTGTGGACATGACGGCCGCGAAGGCCTCGAGTTGGCGAAGTTCCATCTGTGTTGCTTTATGCTCAGGGCGAATTCTTGCCCGGCAAGTATGCGCGCAGCAAATAGTTAAAAGGCATAAGCAAATTCCCTAATAGGGGATTTCCTTATGCTTTTTCATAACTACGCGTTATTTCAAGGGCTTAGGGACGGAGCGAATGCGCGGGTGTGGCGGGAAAGTCCGTCAAATTGAAACATCCATAGGCCATCCACTTGGATGGTTTTAAGATTCCGTCCATGCCTCCTCGCCCTCCAAGCCTCGCTTCCGCCCCTAAGCCTTCGGACGAAAAGATCACGATCAACCTCGGTTATGTCGACCTGGGGCAGATCGATCTTCTGGTCCAGGAAGGCTTCTACGCCAACCGTACCGACTTGATCCGCACCGCAATCCGCAACCAGCTTGCCGCCCATGGCGACGCGGTGCGGCAGGCGGTCAGCCGAAAAACCTTGGTGCTGGGCATTCAGCACTACACGGCCGACGACTTGCTGGCGGTGCAGGCTGCCGGGCAGATGTTGCAGATCCGAATCCTGGGGCTGGCGACCATCGCGCCCGACGTCACGCCCGAATTGGCGCTTGCCACGATTGAATCCGTGACGGTGCTGGGCGCGTTGCACGCCAGCCCCGCAGTCAAGGCCGCCCTGCGTCAGCGCATCCGCTGACACGTTATTGCCGCTTTAAAGGTCACCCCATGCATCCAGATTTTCAGCAGTTGATGAGCCAGGCCACGCGCCTTACCCGGTCCGGCAACCTGGCCGCGGCCACCGCCGCCATCCAGGCCGCCTTGATGGGCGCGTCGCCCACGGCGGCATCCGCCGCACCGCGCTATGACGAGGCCGATGTCATTGATGTCGAGGCGCGCGAGGTTCCTGCGTCGACGGTAAGCGCTGCCGCGTCGTCTGACTCCGGCTCCCATTCCACCCCCGCGCCGTCCCGGGCTCGGGACGACGACGTCGGGCAAAGCCCCCACACCCCCGCCACGCCCCGGGCGCCCGGCGAATCTTCGGCCACGCCGGGTGATTACTTCACGGCCGGCTCGTTTCGCAATAGCGCCGGCCAGCGGGCCTACAAGTTGTATGTGCCGCCCGGTGCAAACGGGCAAGCTCGGCCGCTGGTTGTGATGCTGCACGGCTGCACGCAGGATGCCGACGACTTTGCCGCAGGCACCGCGATGAATGAGGCCGCGCGCAAGCAAGGTTTCTATGTGCTGTATCCGGTGCAGCCGCGCGAGACCAATCCGCAAAAGTGCTGGAACTGGTTCAAGCACAATCACCAGCAGGCTGGCAAAGGCGAGCCGTCGATCTTGGCCGACATGACGCGCCACGTCATCGCCGAATATGGCATCGACCCCCACCGTGTGTACGTGGCGGGTTTGTCAGCAGGCGGCGCGATGGCCGCGATTTTGGCCAATACTTATCCGCAGCTGTATGCAGCCGCCGGCGTGCATTCCGGCCTGGCGGCGGGCGCGGCCACGGATCTGCCGTCGGCCTTGTCCGCCATGAAGGGGATCGGCGTGCGCCCCGGCGCGGCGTCCGGCACGCCGGTGCCGACGATTGTCTTTCACGGCGACCGCGACGCCACCGTGCATCCGAGCAATGGCGATGCGGTCGTGGCCGCCAGCGCCGGGGCGAATGCCCAGGTCCAAAGCCAGCGTGTGGCGGGTGCTAACCGGGGGCGCGACAGCACTAAGCGCGTATATATGGACGCATCGGGCAAGGTGGTGGCGGAATATTGGGTGGTGCACGGCGCGGGCCATGCCTGGGCAGGCGGGTCGCCCAAGGGCTCGTACACGGATGCTTCTGGCCCGGATGCCACGCAAGAGATGCTGCGGTTTTTCTTCGAGCATCCGTTGGCGACGAAGCAGTAAGGGAATAAGGGCTCATGCACTGGGGGTCGTCATTCCTTTCTTCGTCATTCCTTGCTATCCGGTCGCGGCCTTCCAACCGAGGAAGGCCGCGACCGTGCCCACACGGATGAGGCTGAACCATCAGCCCCGCGCGATCAAACCAGCGTCACCTTCCCAGTGGCCAAGTCGTACACGCCGCCCGCCACCATCAGCTTCTTTTGCTCGACCATGCTTTTCAACACCGGCTGCGCGCTCTGTAATCGCTGGACGGCCAAGCGGACGTTTTCAGCGATGGCGGCGGCCAGCAGGTTTTTCGGTTCGCCCTTGCTGGCGCGTTCCACGGCGGGCTTGATGGCGTTGACCAGTTCGGGCAGATGGCCGGGCAGCTCGGCTTTTTCTTTCAGCACCTTTACCGTGGCATCCACCGCGCCGCAATTGTTATGGCCCAGCACCACGATCAGCGGCACGTTCAGAAACTTGGCGGCATATTCAAAACTGGCCAAGCCATCGTCATTGACGAAGTTTCCCGCCACGCGAACGATAAATACATCGCCCGGGTTCTGGTCAAAGGCCAATTCCGGCGCCACCCGGGAATCCGAACAACTGAGTATCGCGGCAATCGGTTTCTGCGTTTTGACGCGAGCCGCCCGGCCCGCTGAAAAGTCCCGCATATTGGGTTTGTTGGCCGCATACCGGGCGTTGCCGGCCAGCAGTCGTTTCAACGCCTCTTCGCCACCAATATCATTCGACGGGACTTCGGCATAGGCGGTTTCCGCCCAGCCCGTCGCGCCAAAAGCCGCCAGACCCGCCGCGCCCAACAGCAGGCGGCGGCGGGGGTTGTCCAGCGTGGAAGCAGTCAGGCAATCAGCACAGTCGCACATAGGTTTCTCCCAAAGGACAAATGTCCAGAGAATTCGTGCGCAATCATTGTGCGGCGATAACTGTGTTCTGACGCGGTAACCCGTGTGGACTTAACAATTGTTTTGGCTGGCCGGCGCTTGACCTTGCCAGCGTGGGAATCTTTAGGCTGGGCGTCCTGGTTTGAATGTTCCAAGACCACCCACTAAGGCGGGCCTTATGCCAAAAATCACCGTTCTTCCCCATCCCGATCTTGCTCCCGCCGGCGCAGAGCTGGACGTTCCCGCGGGAACGTCGCTTTGCGACGCGCTGCTGGACCACGGAATAGCCATTGAACACGCGTGCGAACAAAGCCGCGCCTGCACGACATGCCACTGCATCGTGCGCAGCGGTTTCGATGCGCTGAATGAAGTGGAAGAGGGCGAAGAAGACCTGCTGGACCGCGCCTGGGGAGTCGAGCCGCAGTCACGTCTAAGCTGCCAGGCCATCGTCGGCGATGAGGACGTGACGGTCGACATCCCCAAGTACACGGTCAACCATGCGAAGGAAAATCACTGAAGCCAGACGCGGCGCTGCCCGCCGATAGCTCGCCAGCTGAGCGAGGGTTCCCCCCTATTGAAGGGCTTGTTTTCGATCCCTTACATCGGTGTTACGACTCCAACGATAGGATTTAGATATTCGAAACTAGGAGTCCATCATGAATAACGAGAAGCCGACACCCGAACCAAATAAGCGTCGCTGGCCTTTCGGCTATGGGGACGAATCCAATCAGCTGGAGACGTCATGGACTGTTCGGTAGAAGGAAAGGTGGCATTCGCGGACGGCCATTCGTACCATTTCGCCACGGTGGACGCCGCGCTGGCATTTGCCGAATGCGTGAAAAGCTCGCAGCAGCCCGGTCAATGCGCGGCAGCCAATGGCTGTACGCAGACGGTAAAGCTGGAGGATGTGGCGGCGGCGGAAGAGCAGGAGCAGCGGGAAGACCGCTGATCAGCGGCCGGTTTCAGTCGCGCCCCGCTGGGTCATTGCACCCGGGGGCGCGACGTCGTTTGCGTTACCCCGTTTGCGTTACCCCGTTTAGGTCACCCCGTTTAGGTCACTCCCTTTACGTCACGCCGTTTCCGACGCCTCTGCGTTAGCCGGACGCACACTGCCGGGTTTGCCGTAATACCAGTAGGCACAAAGAAAACCGGCAAGCATGCCCGGCAGGCCACCCACGAATAACGGAAACACCATGTCGCGCACGGCGGCGTCGCGGCCGGAGAACGGCAGGAATGCACCCATGCCAAAGATCAGGCCGACCAGCGCTACCTTGCCCAAGGCTTTCCAGTTGGATCGCACCGGCCGTAGCGCGCCGGCCACGATGCCGCACAGCAGCGCGGGGATGACACCAAACAGATAAAACCAGGGCAGGCCAAAGACCATGATCATCAGGTTTTGGGGCGTTTGCGACAGCACGCTGAGAACCAGCGTAACGGCGATGCCGCCAATGGCGGGCGCGATGAACGCAAACATCAAGCCGCCCGCGAAAATATCGCTGCGTATGCGGTGGCCGGTGTCATCCGGGCTGCGTCGGGTCACCCGATAAACCACGGATGCCACGGTGGCCAATAGCAAAATGGCGGCGGTGATGATCAATTTCATGGCGCCATTCTGGCATAAACCCAAGCTTGCGCCGGCACGCGTTAATGCCGGTAGACTGCTTGCTTTCGCGTCCCGTTTTTAATGGGGCAACGAACCGGCGCCGGCCCATGCGGGTGGCCAGGCGCCAATATCAAGGGGGCATCAACGCTGTGAAAATAAAAAAACTGATTGAAGAACGCCGTCTGGGCGAACGCGTCGCCGTCAGCGAACGCGACGACCCGACCCACGCCGATACGCTGGCCGCGCTGGACCAGCTGGACGGCGCGCAATACAGTTCCGTCGCCTTCGTGACGGAAGACAACACCGTCATGGCGATCGGGGGCGGCGATGGCGCGTTTGTCGTGTCCATCACGCTGGATGACGACGCGCGCATCTATACGCTGGTCGACCCGTCGCGGTCCGAAGACCACGACCAGGAAGTGGTGGTGGGCGGGCAGGCGGGCAGCTACCAGCAATACCAATGCGTGGACCGCGACATGGCGAGGGCGGCGCTGCTGCATTTCCACCAGGAAGGCGCGCCGTCACCCGACCTGCAATGGGTTAGCGAGTAGGGCGGGCTTTACACCACCCGCGTCAGCACCTTTTCTTCCCGGAACCAGCCGTCCAGATTGGCCACCATCAACTCGGCCATGGCGCGGCGGGTTTCGTGCGTGCCGCTGGCGATGTGGGGCAACAGCACCACGTTGTCCATGGCGTGCAGGGCGGCCGGGGTCTTGGGTTCATGTTCGAACACGTCCAGCCCGGCGCCCGCAATCCGCTTGCCTTCCAGGGCGCTGACCAGCGCGGCCTCGTCCACGACCGTGCCGCGCGCGATATTGATGAGCCACCCATCGGGGCCCAGCGCTTCCAAGACACGCGCGTTCACCATGTGCTGCGTGGCGCCACCACCGGGCACGGCCAGCACCAGGAAGTCGCACTGCGCGGCCAGCGTTTCGATGTCCGGCACGTAACGGTAGTCCGCCGGCGCATCCGCGCGCGGCTTGCGGTTGGTGTACAGAATTTGCATGTCGAAGGCGGCGGCGCGGCGGGCGATCTGCAAACCGATATTGCCCAGCCCCACGATGCCGCAGCGCTTGCCGCTCATGCGGGTGCCCAGCGGAAAGCCTTCGTTGGGCCAACGGCCGGCGCGCACGAAGCGATCGGCTTGGGCGATGCGGCGCGGGGCGGCCAGCATCAAGGCCAACGCCGTGTCGGCGACGCAGGCGTCCAGCACGCCGGGGGTGTTGGTGACGACCACGCCGCGTTCGCGGGCTGCCGCCAGGTCTATCGTGTCGTATCCCACGCCAAAACTGAAAATGCCTTCCAGCGCGGGCAGCGCGTTGATCAGGTCGGCGGTAGCGCCAAAGCGTCCGCTGGTGGCGATGCCGCGTATGTTGGCGCCGTGTTCACGCAGCAGCGCATCGGCGTCGGCGGCTTCCCACAGGCGATGCACGTGATAGCGCGATTCCAGGTCGGCGACCAGGTCGGGCAGCAATGGGCCGACCATCAACAGGTGCGGGGCGGAGGAGGGCGTGGAATCTGTCATGGATGCGGCTTATTGGAAAGGCTGAAAGAAAATGGCTAAATGAAAGCGACCGGCCCGAACATTGGGCCGGTCAACGATCAATTGGTCTGGATATTACGGGTCTTGATGATCTGCCCATAGCGCGCGCGTTCGCTGGCGGCCAGCTCTTGCAACTGCTGCGGGGTGGAGCCGTGCGCGACGGCGCCTTGCGATTCCAGCTTGGTCTTCATGACCGGATCGTTGGCCACGTCGCGAATGGCTTGCGACAGCTTTTCGATCACGGCGGGCGGCGTGCCGGCCGGCGCCAGCACGGCGGTCCACGAGCCGGATTGCGCGTTCTTCACGCCCGCCTCATCGATCGTGGGCACGTCGGGCATGGCGGGCGAACGCGTGGCGCCCGTGACGGCCAGCGCGCGCAGCTTGCCGCCGGTGACGTAGGGCATGGTTTCCAGTACGGACGCAAACAGCATGTCGACGCGGCCGGCCATCAGGTCGGTCATGGCGGGGCCGCCGCCTTTGTACGGCACGTGCATCAGGTCCACACCCGTTGCCTGTTGGAAGATTTCGCCGGACAGGTGCGGCGCGCCGCCCGTGCCCGAGCTGGCGAACGTGTGCTTGCCAGGTTCCGCCTTGGCCAGCTTGACCAGCTCGCCCACATTCTTGGCGGGCAGGGTGGTGGGCACGACCAGCACGAAGGGCAGGTCCGAAAAGAGCGACACGGGGGCGAAGGCGGTGGCCGGGTCCGAATGCAGTTTGTAGATCCACGGGTTGATCGCCAGCATGCCCGAATTGGCGAACAGCAGGGTGTAGCCGTCGGCGGGCGAACGCGCCACCAGGTCGGCGGCGATCTGGCCGCCCGCGCCGGGGCGGTTGTCCACCACCACGGACGACGCCAGCTTGTCGCCCAACGCCGCCGCCAACAGGCGCGCCGAGATGTCGGTGCCGCCGCCCGGTGAAAAAGGCACGATCAGGTTGATCGGGCGCTCGGGGTAACCGGCGGCCTGCGCGCTGAACGGCAATGCGGCGGTGGCGGTCAGGGCCAGCGCCGCGGCGATGAGCCGGACGCGGTGGCGTGCGATGGGGGTTGTCTCCATATCTTTTCTCTTTTTGGGGTGGGAAACGGCTTGCGCCGCGAAAAATTACCGTGCTGCGGTGATGCTCCTTTGGATCCCTGATGCCGTCGTGCGGCCATTTTTTGCGAGTATAGAAACGGCTTTCGATGGATAGCCGTTCGAGCTATAAATAGCATTGATCAATTCAAGGATTGAATCGATGGAGTTTCGTCAGCTAGAGTGTTTCATTGCGGTAGCCGAGGAATTGCACTTCGGCCGCGCGGCCGAACGGCTATGCATGACGCAGCCGCCGCTGTCGCGCCAGATCCAGTTGCTGGAGCAGGACCTGGGCGTGACGCTGTTCGAGCGCAACAGCCGGCAGGTGTTGCTAAGTGCCGCCGGACGCCGCTTTCTGCGCGATGCGCGTCATTTGCTGGAGTTCTCGGCACGTGCCGCCGCCACGGCGCGGCGCACCTCGGGCGGCGAGGCCGGGCATATCACCCTTGGCTTTACCGCCGTGGCGTCCTACCGCTTGATGCCGTCGATGATCATGCGGGCGCGCAAGCTGCTGGCCGATGTTGAAATCCAGCTGCGCGAAACGGTTAGCACCGATCTGGCGCGCTTGCTGGTGGCGCGCGAACTTGACGCGATTCTGGCGCGCAGTGTGCCGCAGCAGGCGGGCATCGAATCGCGCTTGGTCGAGCGCGAGCCGCTGGTGCTGGCCTTGCCCGTCGGATCGCCGTTATGCGAACACGAGACCGTGCCGCTGCGCTTGTTGCAAGGGCAGCCCTTCGTGCTGTATTCGCCGCGTGACGGCAAGTATTTTTACGACCGTATCGTGGGCGCGTTTGGGCTGGCCGATGTGCAGCCGAACTATGTGCAGCGCGCGGGGCAAACCCATACCTTGCTGGCGCTGGTGCGGGCGGGGCTGGGCGTGGGCATCGTGCCGGATTCCGCGCGTGAACTGCGCTTTGAAGGCGTGGAGTTTCGTCCGATCGGCCAGCGCGACCTTTACGCGGATATGTATTTGGCGTGGCATGCCCAGCATGACAATCCCGCGCTGGACGCGTTTCTGGAACGCGTGGTGGGGGTGGATGGCGCGGGGCGCCGCGCGCCGTAGGCCGCCGTGCCTACAGCTGCATCTTGCGCTTGCCCAGCAGCGTCAACGCCAAACTACGGCCGGTACGCATGAAAGGGTACAACGCCGTGGACAGGCAGGGGTTGCGGAATACGGCGGCGTTCACGCTGTTGAACAGGTCGTTGCTGGTGCTGATCAAGGCCAGCCGGTTGATGCAATCGGCGCCCCAGTAGTCTTGCCCATCCAGGTGCAGCAGCATGCCCTGGTTCAAGTCGTAGCCTTGCGCCTTGTAGGCCACGGCCAGGTCGGGGTGGTCGCGCATGTTCAGCAGGTCGATCGGCCCCACCGCTTTCTGCAATTGCAGCATCCGCACGTAGTTCGAGCAGAAGGGGCAGTCTCCGTCGTACAACAGGAAGTTCTTGGAGATGGACATGATGCACCTTGGGTTGAAAACACAGGTCCATTAAAGCGCAATGCGTGCCGCTGTGCGCGGGGCGTTCTGCCAGCTCCCGGCCTTCACCCTTGCGCGGGCGGGCGGCGCGTGGCGGCGTCGCGATCCTGGTCGCGCCAGCGCGCGCGCAGCTGTCCGATCTGGCGCAGCGCCGCTTGCGACATTTTCCACCAGCCGAACGGCCGGGGGTCGGCCAGCATGCTCATGGCGCGCGCGTAGTCCAGCGTCAGCCCGGGCGTCCAGGCCATCGTCAGGGCACGTTTACGAATCTGCGAGGCCACCCACAGTTCCGGCGTCAACAGCAGACGCAGCAATACGCGCCAGCCGGCCTGGCTGCCATGCAGCCGTCCCACCACGCCGTCCAGCGCGGCATCCAGCGCCCGGGCGACCGAGCTTGAGCAGTTGCGGTGAGTCAGGTTGTAGGTGCTGTCCTGGCGATACTGCTGCCAGAAATCGGCCAGCTTCTGCGCGTCGTAATTGCGAAACCGCACGCGCACGGTAGACGGGCACCAGGCCTTGGATTCCGTGGGGTAGTCGGGTTGATACACGCCGGGGATATCGTTTTCGGCGGTGGCGCGCAGCAGGTTGCCGAATTCATCGGGCGAGCGGTCGATTTCGTCGCGCGGGTACAGGCTGATGTAGATGCCTTCTGGCGATTCCAGGGCGGCGTGCCCGGTCGAGATGACGCCGTTGACGTCCACGGCCGCAATGTAGCGGTCCACCAGCGGAAGGTTGCGTGTTTGCGCCTTGGCCGAGCCGGACGGCGTCCACACGTGTACCGTCAGCGCGGGCTCGGAGTCGGCGGGCGGGCCATCCCACATGGTGGGGCCAAGGGGGCGGGGCGCCAGTGTCGACCCTGCCTGTGAAGCCGCCGCAGAAGCGGGCTCCGACGGCATGAAGTCCGGCGACGGGTTGGAGGCGAACGCCGGGTTCGATGCCAGGTGCCTGACCCGCCGCGCCAGCCACAGCAACTTCAGGCCCGCGATGCCCAGGAACAGTCCTACGCAATACGGCAGCGTGCCGACATAGTTGGTGGGGTAGGGCTGGAAGAAGAAAATGGCCAGCAGGATTTCTGCAATGCCCCCCGCAAAGGCGTAGCGCCAACGCTGGTAGCGCACCACATACGCGGCCAGGCACTGCAATACGCCGTCGGTCAGGAACAAGGCGCCAAAAATCATCGACAGGGCAAAGTGCCCGTGGTGGTGGCCCGCCAATATCAAGCTGCCGGCCAGCAGCACGAACAGCCCTTTCACATAGCGCAGCACACGCTGCCCGCCCACGCCGCTGGACGCGATCATCAGCGTGGCCAGCCCTTCGATGATGAAGAGGATCGCGAAGGCGTTCAGCGGAAAGTACAGCGCGTTGTCCAGCGCGTCGATGAAAACGAAGATGCCCGCGACCAAGAAAAACAACCCGGCCGCGAACAGGCCCTTCCAACGCTTGCGCAGATAGGGGACTCCCAAGAGCAGCAATACAAGTTGTGGCATGCCTGTGTTTTCCGGTTCAAGAAGGGCGAAGGACGAAAACCGAATCGTACAGAAACTTGATGGCTTTTTTTACCTTTATGGCTGCTGCTGGGGCGGCGACTAGGGCTGCGGCCGGGGCGTCGTCGGCGCATCCCACGCCAGGCCCATCGCGTAGCCGCGCACGTCTTCCGGCCACGCGGCGACACATTGCGCGTAGCGGTCGCGGTCATCGGCGTACAGCGCGCGGGTGGCTTCTTCAAAGCCGGGCAGGTTGCCGGCCATGCCGGACATGAACCGGTACGCGGCTTCCTGGCGCTGACGTTGCCGACCTTGCGCGTCGTTGTCACGGCGAGCCTGTTCCACCAGCTTGCGCAACGCCACCGACGCGCCGCCCGGCTGCGCGCCCAGCCATTCCCAATGCCTGGGCAACAGCGTGACTTCGCGCGCCACCACGCCCAGCTTGGGCCGGCCGCGCCCGCGCGGCGCCAGGGCGGCGCTGTCGGAAATCTCGCTCGATTCGGGGGGCGCGCCAGCGGGCGCCGCGCCGACGGGCGCCGCGCCAACGGGCGCCGCGCCAACGGGCGCCGCGCCATCGGGCGAACGGTAGCGGTCGGCAACCTGCGCGTCGGACCCGGACAGGTTCAGGTCCGTCTGCGTGCCACTGCCGTCTTGATAGACAAGCAGCGCTTGCGCCGCATCGGCGTCCATGGCGCGCTTGACGGCAAGCGCCACGTCGGCCAGCGGCCCGGCGGCAAGTATTCGGTAGCCTTCAAAGGCGGTGTAGGTGGGGGCGGGCGAGTGATCAGAGACAGTCATGGCGTAGGGGTTCCGGTGGCCAATATCGGCTTGGATGCGTCCAACGCCTTTTGTGAAACGGCGGCGGAAACGTCGTGCAATTATGACCCGGGTAAAAATAACCTGTCAATAACGTCCGGGTAAAAATAGTTGTGGGATTCATGTGTCGAGGCTATAACCCGGGCACTGATTCCGGCGCCCATGCGTGCCGGCCTGGCTGCGCCGTACCCTGTAAAAAACCCTGCATAAACCTAGGGTAGACACCTAGAAAAAATCAGCGGGCGGCGTATAATCTTGCTTTGCGCCCGGAGTTACCCATGCGTCTCGTTCAAAAAGCGCTCACCTTCGACGATGTGTTGTTGGTGCCTGCGTATTCCGAGGTGTTGCCGCGCGACACCTCCCTGGCCACCCGCCTGACCCGCAATATCAGCCTGAATATTCCGCTTGTGTCCGCCGCCATGGACACCGTCACCGAGTCGCGCCTGGCTATCGCCATGGCCCAAGAAGGTGGCATCGGCATCATTCACAAGAATTTGACCGCCGATCAGCAAGCCCGTGAAGTGGCTCGCGTCAAGCGCCACGAATTCGGCATCGTGATCGATCCGGTCACCGTCACCCCCCAAATGAAAGTGCGCGACGCCATTGCGTTGCAGCGCCAGCATGGCATTTCGGGTCTGCCGGTCGTTGAAGGCCGCAAGCTGGTCGGCATCGTGACCAATCGCGATCTGCGTTTTGAAGAAAACCTGGATCAACCCCTGCGCAACATCATGACGCCGCAGGAACGCCTGGTCACCATGAAGGAAGGCGCCACGCTGGACGAGGCCCAGGCGCTGATGCACAAGCACCGTCTGGAACGCGTGCTGATCGTGAACGACGGCTTTGAGCTGCGTGGCCTGGCCACCGTCAAAGACATCGTCAAGAACACCGAACATCCGATGGCCAGCAAAGACGGCCAAGGCCAGTTGCGCGTTGGCGCAGCGGTTGGCGTGGGCGCGGGCACTGAAGAACGCGTGGAAAAGCTGGTTGCCGCCGGCGTTGACGTCCTGATCGTCGACACCGCGCACGGCCACTCCAAGGGCGTGCTGGAAGGCGTGCGCTGGGTCAAGCAGAACTACCCCAAGGTTGAAGTCATTGGCGGCAACATCGCCACCGCCGCCGCCGCGCGCGCGCTGGTCGAGTACGGCGCCGACGGCGTCAAGGTCGGTATCGGCCCCGGCTCCATCTGCACCACGCGTATCGTCGCCGGTGTGGGCGTGCCGCAAATCCATGCCATTTCCGAAGTGGCCAAGGCGCTGGAAGGCACGGGCGTTCCGCTGATCGCCGACGGCGGCATCCGCTACTCGGGCGACGTCGCCAAGGCGCTGGCCGCCGGCGCGTTCTCGTGCATGATGGGCGGCATGTTCGCCGGCACGGAAGAAGCCCCGGGCGAAGTCGTGTTGTTCCAAGGCCGCTCGTACAAGTCGTACCGCGGCATGGGCAGCCTGGGCGCCATGACGGACGGCTCGGCCGACCGCTACTTCCAGGACCCGGCCAACAACGCCGATAAGCTCGTCCCCGAAGGCATCGAAGGCCGCGTCCCCTACAAGGGCAGCGTGCTGGCCATCATTTACCAATTGGTCGGCGGCATCCGCGCCTCGATGGGCTACTGCGGCGCCGCCACCATTGACGACATGCGCACCAAGGCCGAATTCGTGGAGATCACCTCCGCCGGCGTGCGCGAGTCCCACGTACACGACGTGCAGATCACCAAGGAAGCGCCTAACTACCGCGCCGACTGATCCGCACAGTCAACTACAATGTCATGCATCACGCACCGGCAGAATCGCATTAACAATCGCGGTTCTGCCGGTGCGGTTTTATTTAATCGGTAGAGCTCAATGCACCAGCGCATCCTCATTCTTGATTACGGTTCGCAAGTCACCCAACTGATTGCCCGCCGCGTCCGCGAAGCCGGCGTCTATTCCGAAGTGCACCCGGGCGACGTCGACGACGCCTTCGTGCGCGACCAAATGGCGCAGGGCTTGAAGGGCATCATTCTGTCCGGCAGCCACGCATCCGCGTACGAAGAAGGCTCGATGCGCGTGCCGCACGCCGTGTTCGAACTGGGCGTGCCGGTGCTGGGCATCTGCTACGGCATGCAGTCCATGGCGCAGCAACTGGGCGGCGTGGTCAGCTTCTCGGACCACCGCGAATTCGGCTACGCCGAAGTGCGCGCGCACGGCCACACCAAGCTGCTGGAAGGCCTGGACGACTTCACCACGCCCGAAGGCCACGGCATGCTGAAGGTCTGGATGAGCCACGGAGACAAGGTCACCGAGCTGCCCCCGGGCTTCAAGCTGATGGCGTCCACGCCGTCGTGCCCCATCGCCGGCATGGCCGACGAAGACCGCCGCTTCTACGCCGTTCAGTTCCACCCCGAAGTCACGCACACCGTCCAAGGCAAGGCCATGCTGGCCCGCTTTGTGAACGAGATCTGCGAATGCCAGGGCGACTGGAACATGCCCGACTACGTCGCCGAAGCCGTCGCCCGCATCCGCGAGCAAGTCGGCACCGACGAAGTCATCCTGGGCCTGTCCGGCGGCGTGGATTCCTCGGTAGCCGCTGCCCTGATCCACAAGGCCATCGGCGACCAGCTCACCTGCGTGTTCGTCGACCACGGCCTGTTGCGCCTGGACGAAGGCAAGCAGGTCATGCAGACCTTCGCCGAAAACATGGGCGTGAAGATCATTCACGTCGACGCCACCGCCCAATTCATGGGCAAGCTGTCTGGCGTTGCGGACCCCGAAGCCAAGCGCAAGATCATCGGCCGCGAATTCGTCGAAGTGTTCCAGGAACAAGCCGGCAAGCAGCAAAGCGCCAAGTGGCTGGCCCAGGGCACGATCTACCCCGACGTCATCGAATCCGCCGGCGCCAAAACGGGCAAGGCCACGTCCATCAAGTCGCACCACAACGTGGGCGGCCTGCCGGACACGCTGAACCTGCAACTGCTGGAACCCCTGCGCGAACTGTTCAAGGACGAAGTCCGCGAGCTGGGTGTTGCGTTGGGTTTACCGCCGCAAATGGTCTACCGCCACCCGTTCCCGGGTCCGGGTTTGGGTGTTCGGATTCTGGGCGAAGTGAAGCATGAATATGCTGAACTGCTGCGCCGCGCCGATGCGATCTTCATTGAAGAATTGCGGAACACCAAGGATGAGGCTAGTGGTCTGACTTGGTACGAGCTGACCTCGCAAGCGTTTGCCGTGTTCCTGCCGGTGAAGTCGGTGGGCGTGATGGGCGATGGGCGGACTTATGAGTACGTTGTGGCGCTGCGTGCGGTCCAGACGTTTGACTTCATGACCGCTGACTGGGCGCCGCTGCCGCACCCGCTGCTGGCTCGCGTTTCTTCGCGGATCATTAATGAAGTGCGCGGGATTAATCGCGTGGTGTATGACGTGTCGAGCAAGCCGCCGGCGACGATTGAGTGGGAGTGATCCTGCTTAAGGGTTGAGGTAAGAGAAAAGAGCGCTTCGGCGCTCTTTTTGTTTCTGCCGTGGTTGTCAGTGGCTTTAATTGGGGGAGGTGGCTCGCAGCTCAATAAGAATGGGAGCTTCAAATTAAAGTCCTCCCGTTTTTTATTCGGACCAAAGCGATCATGCTAACCGCCGCTCGCTCGTCGCCCGCAAACTAGGGTTATCCGGGATTCTTCATGCTTAAACTTTTGTGAAGAATAAGCGCCAGATGCAGGGCTCCGCCGCGATGAGGCATCAAGGTGGTTCACCGGGGTGCGGCACCTGACGCACCGTACGCAGGATCGCGCGGTGGCGGCCCAGAAGGAGAATCGGATGCTGTTGCGTAGACATTGCCTGGCCGTGATGATGCTGGCGCTGACTGGCTGGGCGACGGGCAGCCAGGCGCAAACGGCGCCTCAGGCCTGGCCGACCAAGCCGGTGCGTCTGGTTGTGGGATTGGCCCCTGGCGGGCTGGTCGACGTGCTGGCGCGCACGGTTCAGCCGCATTTGGCCGAGGCCTTGAAGCAGACCGTTATCGTGGAGAATCGGGGCGGGGCGGGCGGCAACGTGGCGGGCGCCGAGGTCGTGCGTAACGGCGGAGACAACCATACCTTCTTGCTCAATCCATCGACGACCGAATCGGTCAACCCGCTGATGTTCACCAGCATGCCGTTCGATCCGCAGCGTGACCTGCGGCCGGTTGCCTTGTTGGCCAACAGCCAGTTGTTCCTGTTTGTCCGGTCCTCGCTGGGCGTCGATACGCTTGAAGCGTTCGTCGAATACGCGCGCAAGCAGCCCAATCCGCTTAACTACGGGTCGGCCGGCAACGGCACGACGCCGCATCTGGCTGGCGAGCTGCTCAAGCAGGCTACCGGCATGCAGGCCACCCATGCGCCATATCGCGGCGTGGCGCCGGCGATACAAGACCTGGCCGCGGGCCAGATCGACTTTGCGTTTGGACCGGCCACGGTTTTTCCCATGGTGCAAGCGGGCAAGCTGAAGGTGCTGGCGGTGGCGAGCCGGCAACGGGCCGCCGTGGCGCCGGACATACGGACCTTTTCTGAGGCGGGCATTGACGGCGTTTTCGCGGACAGCCTGTTCGGCGTGTATGCCGCCGCCGGCACCCGCGATGATGTGGTCGATCGCATGAACGGCGAAATCAACAAGGTGCTGGCACGGCCGGAGATCAAGGCGCGATTCCTGGACGCCGGCGCCGAGGCGCTACCGCTGAGCGTGGCGGACTACACCGCGCGCGTGCAGGACGAAAAGAAATTGTTCGCCCCATTGATGAAGTCATTGGGGCTGAAGGAACAGTAGAGAAATAAGAAATAAGGAGTCAGACTGCAATTTCGCCGATGCCAGCGCAAAAATGCAGTCTGACTCCATGGTGCAATTTCGCCGATGCCAGCGAAAAATTGCAGTCTGACTCCATGGTGCATCAGCCCAACAGTTCCTTGCGAACGATTTCCGCGCCTTCGCTCAAAGCCAGCAGCTTGCCCTTCGCAATAGCCCGCGACAACGGCGCCATGCCGCAGTTCGTGCACGGATACAGCTTGTCGGCATCCACAAACTTCAGCGCCTTTCTCAGCGTATTGGCCACTTCTTCGGGCGTTTCCACCTTATCGCTTGCCACGTCGATGGCGCCGACCATCACCTTCTTGCCGCGAACCAGTTCAAGCAGATCGATCGGCACGTGCGAGTTGTGGCATTCCAGCGAGATGATGTCGATATTGGATTGTTGCAGCTTGGGGAACGATTCCTCGTACTGACGCCACTCGGACCCCAGCGTTTTCTTCCAGTCGGTGTTGGCCTTGATGCCGTAGCCGTAGCAGATGTGCACGGCGGTTTCGCACTTCAGGCCTTCGATGGCGCGTTCCAGCGTGGCGATGCCCCAGTCGTTGACTTCGTCGAAGAACACGTTGAATGCCGGCTCATCGAATTGGATGATGTCCACGCCCGCGGCTTCCAATTCGCGGGCTTCCTGGTTCAGGATCTTGGCGAATTCCCAGGCCAGTTTTTCACGGCTCTTGTAGTGGGCGTCGTACAGCGTGTCGATCATCGTCATGGGGCCTGGCAGCGCCCATTTGATGGGTTGCTTGGTTTGCTGGCGCAGGAACTTGGCGTCTTCAACAAACACCGGCTTTTGACGGCTGACGGCGCCCACCACGGTCGGCACGCTGGCGTCATAGCGATCACGGATTCGAACGGTTTCGCGCTTTTCGAAATCGACGCCGTCGAGATGCTCGATGAACGTCGTGACAAAGTGCTGACGGGTTTGCTCGCCGTCGCTGACGATATCAATGCCCGCATGCTGTTGTTCTTGCAGCGCCAGGCGCAAGGCGTCTTGTTTGCCCTCGACCAGCTCTTCGTCTTGCAGTTTCCAAGGCGACCAAAGTTTTTCAGGCTGTGCAAGCCACGAGGGCTTGGGCAGGCTGCCGGCGGTGGAGGTGGGCAGTAGTTTTTTCATGATCAGTTGGTCTCGTGTGTTATCTGAGTGATTAGTGCGCGTAGTTGGCGGCCCAGCTTTCCAGCACGTGCTTGTAGGGTTTGATGAAGTGCTCTTCCGTGAACTTTCCCTGCTTCACGGCAAGCTGGCTGCGCTCATCGCGGTCATAGACGATCTGCGTCAGCGAGTAATCCTGATTCTTCAGGCTCGGTTGATAGACCTTGCCCGCGGCGGAATTGGCGTTGTAGATCTCGGGGCGGTAGATCTTCTGGAACGTTTCCATTGTGCTGATGATGCTGATCAGCTCAAGGTTCGTGTAATGGCCAAGCAGGTCGCCCTGAAAATAAAAGGCCAACGGCGCGGCGCTGCCCGGGGGCATGAAGTAACGGACCTGCAAGCCCATTTTTTCGAAGTACTGGTCCGTTGGCGAGAATTCGCTTTGCTGATATTCAACGCCCAGGATGGGGTGCTGATTTTCAGTACGCAGGTACGTCTTGCTGCTCGAGGCGCTGATGCAAATAACCGGCGGCTTGCTGAACTGTTCTTTGTAGGCGCTGGAACTGACAAAGTGCTTGAACAGCTTGCCGTGCAGATCGCCGAAACCGTCAGGCGAGCTAAAGCTGGATTTGTTCTTGTTGTGCTCTTGCAAAAGCACGCTGAAGTCGTAGTCGCGCACGTACGAAGAGAAGTTATTGCCGACGATCCCATCGATGCGTTCGTTGTTGTGGCGGTCGACGATATTGGTCTTCAAGATTTCGATCAGCGGAAACGCATCACTGCCGCCGTTGGCGGCAATGTTCATTTCAACCGAGATGATTTCAAGTTCGACCGTGTAGCGATCTGCCTTGGGGTTGTCCCAATGCGCCAGACTATTGAAGCGCCTGTCGATCATCTTCAGCGTGTTGCGAAGGTTCTGCTGGCGACTCGCGCCCCGCGCCAGATTGGCGAAGTTGGTCGTGATGCGCGTGTTGTCGGACGGCTGATAATTTTCATCAAAAGGAATGCTCTTGATGTTGAAAGTGAACGCGTTGCTCATGGTGATGGTGTGCTGATTTTGGCGAATGGAATACGGAGCCGGCTGCCGCCAGGCGACGGACGCTATGGCCGCTGCGGGCGGCGTTGAATGGGCTTTGCTTCAGGCTGCTACCGGTTCTTCTGTGGCGGCGGTGCTTGGATGGCGCATCAATTCGATTAAGGGCAACGCGCGCTGGACCGCCAGTCTGGCCCGTTCGATCAGGGCCATGTCGTGCAGGCGGTAGTCGGCAAAATCCTTGTCGGTCGCGTAGACGCCCAGCGGCAAGGTGCGCGCCTGGAAGAAGCTGAACAAGGGCCGCAACTGGTGATCGATGATCAGGGCATGGCGTTCGCTGCCGCCGGTGGCCGCCAACAAGACGGGCTTGTCGATCAGGGCGTCTTGATGAATGAAGTCGAAGAAGTGCTTGAACAGCCCCGTGTACGAGCCTCGGTAGACCGGGGTGGTCACCACCAGGACGTCCGCTTGTTCGACCGCGCCAAGCTCGCGCTCCACCGTGTCGGGCAATTGAGAGCGCCAGACGGCGCCGGCCAGTTGCGGGGCGAGCTCACCCAGTTCAACCAGGTGTTGTTCGCACGGAATATGGTCGGCGATCAGGTCCAGCAGGTGTTCTGCCAGGGCCGCTGACTTCGAGGGGCGTTGCAGTCCGCCGGAAACTGCGACTAGACGGAGTGGACGTGTCATCTTTGCTTCACATGAATAGAGCTGCCCGGCGCGGCATCTGTCTTTGTGCAGTTGCAGCATCAAGCTGGAACCGCATGCTAGAGGAGGGTAACGATGAAGTAAAATGGTTTTATTTCACCTATCCATGAGCAGGAATCATCTGAATGCTTGAACGCATACACCTCAGCATCGTCCAGCAGGTCGAAAAGCAAGGGTCCTTGACGGCCGCTGCGGGCGTGTTGAACCTGACCCAGTCGGCCCTGAGCCACAGCATGAAGAAGCTGGAAGTGCAGCTGGGCACCGACGTCTGGCTGCGCGAAGGTCGAAGCCTGCGCCTCACCCAGGCCGGCCAATACCTGCTGGCGGTGGCGAACCGCGTGTTGCCGCAACTGGACCTGGCCGAAGAGCGACTGGGCCAGTTCGCGCAGGGCGAACGCGGCGCGCTGCGCATCGGCATGGAATGCCACCCTTGCTATCAATGGTTGCTGAAGGTGGTTTCACCCTATCTGGCGGCGTGGCCCGACGTGGATGTGGACGTCAAGCAGAAGTTCCAGTTTGGCGGGATCGGCGCGCTGTTCGGCTACGAGATCGACCTGCTGGTTACGCCCGACCCGCTGTTTAAGCCGGGCCTGAAGTTCGAGCCCGTGTTCGACTACGAGCAGGTGCTGGTCGTGCCCAAGGGCCACCGCCTGGCAACGGCTGCGTACGTGAAACCGCAGCAGCTGACGCAGGAAGTGTTGATCAGCTACCCCGTGGACATCGAGCGCCTGGACATCTACAACCAGTTCCTGCTGCCGGCAGGCGTCACGCCCAAGCGCCACAAAGCCATCGAAACCACCGACATCATGGTGCAGATGGTAGCCAGCGGACGCGGCGTGGCCGCGCTGCCGCGCTGGCTGGTCGAGGAATACGCGGCCCGGATGGAGGTGGTGCCGGTACGGCTGGGCGCGCGCGGCATCGCCAAGCAGATTTTTCTTGGCGCGCGCGAGGCGGACAGCGCCATTGATTACGTGCGGGCATTCATTGAACTGGCCCGCCACCCGGGCACCGACGCGCCGACCGCTGTGGCGCAAGAAGCCAATGGACAATCACGGTAGCGCTACAGTGAATGTCGCGACTCCAGCGGGCACGGAATCGTCCTGACAGTCCCAGCTACATTAGAAAGTCACGCAGCGGCGCGGGGTAGAGTACGCAGGCATCGAAGATCTGGATGTCGCAATAAACGAAAGCCGAACGCTCACTCGTGCCTGCCCCCCTCGATCAGCATGCCTCGCAACCGCTGGCGCTGTCTTTCCAGCGCCGCTATCTGCTTCTCCAAGATCGCCAGCCGTTTGCGCTTCGCATCCTTCATATCCGCGCATGCCTTCGCCCCTTCAATCAGCAACATGCAACCCGGAAAGCTGCGAATTTCTTCCAAACTGAAGCCGGTGGCGATCAATCGCTGAATCTGCTTGACCTGAGTGACGGCCACTGCGTAAAAGGCGCGGTAGCCATTCTGGGCACGCGTTGACGCAAGCAAGCCGTGCTGATCGTAGTGACGAATCGAACGTACGCTGACGCCGGTTGCTTGCGCCAGCGCGCCGATCTTCAGCAGGGTGGTGGACTCAGTTTTATTCATGGATCGAACCTTATCACCTAGTGCTTGACTGTGACACTAATGTCAGGCTTTAGCCTGGGCTCTTTCCATTCGAAGGAGCTTCAACATGATGTCTTTCACCGCTTTCACCCATTGGCGCAAGGGGTTTGCCGCAATGGCCCTGATGGTTCTATCCACGCTGGCGCGGGCCGCAGTAGATCCATACACAGTGACGGCGCCTGATGGCGTGCGCATCGCGGTGCAAGAGGCCGGCGACCCGAACGGTCAGCCCATCATCTTTATTCACGGTTTGCTTGGCAGCCACCTTAGCTGGGAAAAGCAGGTCAACAGCCCTCAGTTGCAGCGGTACCGCCTGATCACTTTCGATATGCGGGGGCATGGCCTGTCCGGGCAACCTGAGCGTGCCGATGCCTACCGTGATGGACGCCGTTGGGCGGATGATCTGGCTGCGGTGATTGCGGGGTCAGGCGCCCGGCAGCCCGTCTTGGTGGGATGGTCGCTAGGCGCGGCAGTTACCACGAATTATCTGGCTGCCTATGGTGACGAGAAAATCGCCGGTGCTGTGTACGTGGGAGGGGTCATCGAGCTGACACCGGAACAAATCGTGTCGCAGCCGCATGCTTACAAAGGAATGGCGTCGCCAGATCTCAAGACGCATCTCGATGCTGAACGCGAATTTGTGGCCCTGTGCTTTGCCACCCAGCCTGACGCGCGGACGTTCCAGCGTTTGCTGGCCAATGCCGCCATGGCTTCCCAGAGCATGCAGAACGCCGTGCATGGTATGTCGCTGAATGCGCCCAAGGGTTTGGGGGCCATGCACAAGCCGCTGTTGTTGATTTATGGCGCGCGTGATGCGTTGGTGCAGGCCCAACCGTCCTTCAATCGCGCCAAGGCCTTGAACGCCGGCGCCATCGGCAAGTTCTACGCAGACTCGGGGCACGCTCCCTTTCTGGAGGAGGCCGAGCGTTTCAACCGCGATCTGTCCGCCTTTGCTGACGCCGCGACGCAGCCCTAGCCGTTCATGTGCCCAGCGCAAATATCAACGCTGGCATGTTTTATGGCGATCGATATAAAATCCCCGGACGTTCTCGGGTACCTGCCACGCACGTGCCTTCGTCAACCCGCTTGCCCCACGGAAGGCCACGCATGACGCAACCTGCCGACCCCGTCCAGGATGCCCCCGTCGGACCCGTTCCCGTCCCCCATCTTCCGCGACCCTCCCGCAAAACCCTCCACGGGCTTTGCTGGGCGGGCATCAGCGTGTTGATCTTTGCCGGCTGGTTTGTGGTGACGCGCTTTAGCGTGACGCGCGAACTGCGCTTGTGGGATGTCACCGCGCTGCGGTTCGGTATCGGCGCTGTAATTCTTTTTCCGGTGCTGCTGCGGGGTTCCGGGCGCATATCCGGCAAACAATGGGGTGAAGGACTGTTGTACGCCTGTCTGTGGGGCATGCCTTTTGTCCTGGCGGTGGCTCTGGGGCTACAGCTCACGTCAGCCGGGCGGGCGGCGGCAGTCGCGCCGACATTGATGCCCGTTTTTGTCGGGCTTTTTGCCTGGGTCTTCCTGAAAGAAAAGCAGGGCTTGGGCCGCTGGCTGGGGTATCTGGCCATCGTCATCGGATTGGCCTGCATGATTGCGGGCGGCGCCTCGGCGCACGGGGTGGCGAACCCCGTGGGGATCCTGGCGCTGATTACTGCCGCCGCGATGTGGGCCGTCTATACGCTGCTGTTTCGGCGCAGCGCGCTGACGCCGGTGCAGGCCGCGGCGTTGATCTGCTTCTGGTCGGCCGTGCTGTTTCTGCCGATCTACCTGATTGCCGACCTCAGCCGCCTTGCTTTGGCGTCGCCCGGCGAAATTGCTTTGCAGGCGTTTTACCAGGGCGTCTTGATGAGCGGCGTGGCCATCGTGTCCTTCAACAGATCCGTTGCGCTGCTGGGGCCGACCGCCGCCACGGCCATCATTGCCTTGATCCCGGCGGTTGCCGCGCTGACCGCCATTCCCGTCCTGGGCGAGCTGCCGTCGTGGGAAGAGGGCATTGCCCTTCTTGCCGTGGTTGGCGGCGTGCTGCTGGCGGCCCGTCCCAAGCGCCCGGCAGCAGCCCCATCGACCACCACGACAGCGAGACAACAGCCATGATCCGTTTTTACTTTCATCCGACGCCTAACCCCGCAAAGATCGCGCTTTTCCTGGAAGAGACCGGGCTGGAGTACGAAGCCGTGCCGGTCGACACCAGCAAAGGCGAGCAGCACACGCCGGCGTTTCGTGCCATCAACCCGAACGGCAAGGTGCCGGCCATTGTTGACACTGACGGCCCTGGCGGCAAGGAAGCGCGCGTGTTCGACTCGACGGCCATCCTGATCTATCTGGCCGACAAGACCGGCCAGCTTACGGGCACGCCCGAAGATCGGCCTGAGCTGCTGTCGTGGCTGCTGTTCATTGCGTCCGGCCTGGGTCCGTTTTCCGGTCAGGCGGTGCACTTTCAGTTTGCCGCGCCGGATGGTCTGGACTACGCCGTCAACCGTTACCGCCGCGAAGCCGACCGGCACTATCAGGTGCTGGACGAGCATCTGAAGGGGCGCGAATTCATCGTGGGTAACTGCTACACCATCGCGGATATTTCGGCGTGGGGCTGGCTTGATCGGGCGTCGCGCGTGCGCAAGGGCGCGGAAGATCCGCTGGCGCCATTTCCGGAATTGAAGCGCTGGTTCGCCGGCGTGGATGCACGCCCGGCGGTTGCGCGCGCCCGGGCGCTCAGCAAAAGCCACCAATGGAAAACCGTCAACGACGACGAGACCAAGCGGGCCTTGTTCCCCTCAAATTTCGCGCCTGCGTCGTCGCAAGCGATTTGAAATGAAGATGCAGAACGAGCGTAATAGAACGACGTCACCATCGTCTGCTTGTTGCACGACACAGCCGCGTAGGGTTGCACATGGCGCGCCCCAAAGAGTTTGACGAAGCGGCGGCGCTTGATGTCGCTATCGAATGCTTCTGGTCGCGCGGCTATGAAGCCACGTCGGTGCGTGATCTGGCCGCTGCCATGGGCATCGTGGGCCCCAGCTTGTACAACACGTTTGGCGACAAGCGCCGGCTGTACCACCGGGCGCTCGCGCATTACGTCGAGCGCGGCTTTTGCGAACGGGTCAGGCGTTTTGAATCGCAAATGACGCCTCGCGAGGCCATCGGCGCGTTCTTTGACGAGATCATCGAACTATCGTTGGCGGACGAGCAGCGCAAGGGCTGCATGATCGTGAATTCGGCGCTGGAGTTGTCTGCGCACGATGCCGAGTTCCAAGAGGCGCTGACGCTTGTGCTGCGGGATATGGAGGCTTTCTTCCTGCGCTGCGTGCAGGCGGGCCAGCAAGCCGGCACGATCAACGCCACGCAGCCGGCGGATGACCTTGCGCGCATGCTGCTCGGCTTGCTGATGGGCCTGCGCGTGCTGGCGCGCTCGCGGCCGGAACCGGAGTTGCTGCATGGTCTGGTTCGGCCCGCGCTGGCCTTGCTTGATGACGCCCGCCCGCGTTGATGGCAAAGCCGGACAAAGCGGTGGGCTCCCCGCAATAAACCCGGCATCGGGCGATGGCCTGGAATTTTTCTACGAAAGCTGGCCGCGCGGGCGGTGACGTGTTGAGGCTGTCCGGGCGGCGCTGCCTTATAAATCCAGCACGAGCCTGCTGCCCTTGGCGCTGGACACGCAAATCAGCATCGTCTTTTGCGTGGCCTTTTCCGCGTTGCTGAGATATTGGTCGGCGTGTTCGGCTTCGCCTTCCAGAATGCGGGTCTCACAGGTGCCGCACACGCCCTCGCGGCACAAGCAATCCACCGGCACGGTGCTGTCGCGCTCGATGGCGTTCAGGATGGACTCGCCGGCGGCCACCTCTACGGTCTTGCCGGACTTGGCCAGCACCACGGTGAAAGCGCCGCCGGTTTGCTTGGGCGCGGCGAATTGTTCGACGTGCACGCGCGCTGACTCGATCCCGACCGCTTGCGCGGCGCCGCGCACGGCATCGATCAGTGGGGTGGGGCCGCACACGTAGGCGTGCGCACCGGGTTCCATGCCGCCCAGCAGGGCCTCCAGATCCATGCGCTGGCCTTTGCTGTCGACATAGAAACGGACGCCATTCCCGCAAAGCCGGGCAAGCTCGTCCCGAAAGGCGCCGTGTTCGTCAGCGCGATAGGCGTAGTGCAGTTCGTACGAACCACCGCGCCGGTGCAGGTCATGCAACTGCGACATGAATGGGGTGATGCCGATGCCGCCGGCGATCAGGACGTGGTGGCGGGCGGCCTCGTCCAGGGCGAATAGGTTGTTGGGCGCGGTGATGTAGAGTGCGTCGCCTTCGGCCACCTTGTCATGCATAAAGGCAGACCCGCCTTTGGACGGCGTTTCGCGCCGCACGCCGATCTGGTAGTTGCCAAGGGCGTTGGGCGAACTCATCAGCGAGTAAGCGTTGTTGTAATGGCGACTGCCGTCGCGCAGCTGCACGATGATGTGGCTGCCGCCCGTGAAGGGCGGCAACGCGCCGCCGTCCATGGCTTCCAGCGTGTAGCGCTTGACCAGCGGGGTGACGTGCTCGATGCGCGCGACGCGCACGAGCAGGGCCGCTTGGGTGCCAAGGGTGCCGGCGGTGCTGGTGGTGCTGGCGGTGCTCTCCGTGCTGGCGGTGCTCAGGCTGCTCAGGTTGCTCATGTTGCTCACGGTCCTCATGCTCGCGCCGTGGCGCGATGGAGCGCGGGCGGGGAAGTGTCGGCAGACAAGGCTTCCTGGTATTCCGTGGCCAGCTTGCGATGAAAATGCACGATGCCGTGCTCGCTGATTCCACTGCGCTGGCGGTCGACCATGATGCGGCCTTGCCCGCGATAGCCGCGCGACTTCAATCCCTTCTGCACGCTTTCTACCAGTCGCAGGTCTTCAGGCCGAAAAACGTCGCGATACCAGTCCACCAGCTTCTGCTGTTCCTCGGTCAATTCCTTGTTCAGAAAGTAAATGTCGTAGTGCTGCAACGTGACGCCCGCGCTGGCGGGAAATTCGTAGATGACGGTCATGAAGTCGGCGCCCGGTGGCACGTTGAACATCGTGCAGGGCCAGGCCCAGAAGCCTGCAAAGCTGGGGTCCTTCACCGAGGCATCGACCTTGAAGGATTTTTCGGACGATTTCGCCAGGCCGAATTGCAACGTCCAGTTGCCGTGCATCGTGTGGGTGTATTTGTCGACCTGGACAGAGTCCGCAAAGCTGGGGTGCACCGGGCCGCAGTGATAGCACTCCAGGTAGTTGTCGACGATGGACTTCCAATTGGCGGGGGTTTCGGTGACGAAGCGCGCGGCCAGTTGCAGGGTGTCCACCACCGGGCAGGCGGCGCGCAGGCGGGCTTCGAAGCCGGGGAGTTGGTCTTCTACCGACCCCGCGCGCGGGTTCAGGTTGATGAAGACAAAGCCCGCGGCTTCTTCGACCTTGATCGGGACCAGCGTGGCCTTGTCCCGGTCAAAGTTGGGCACGTTGTCGCAGTTGCGGGCGAAGGCCAGCTCGCCATCCAGCTTGAACGTCCAGGCGTGGTACGGACAGGTGATGACGTTTTTGGCTTTGCCGCTGCCTTGCAACAGTTGGTGGCCGCGATGCGGGCACACGTTGTAGAACGCGCGCAGGATGCCGTCGCGGTCGCGCAGCACAATGATGCTTTCACCGATGATGTCGCGCGTTACGTAGTCGTTGGGCTCGGCTAATTCGCTACGGTGGGCCACGCAGATCCAGCTGTGGGCAAAGATCTTTTCCTGCTCGTACTGGAAGACGGCGTCCTGGGTGTAATACGGGGCGGGCAGCGTCCAGGCGTTTTCTTCGTCGGCGTTGAAGTCGGCGGGCAGCTTGGGGATGCGGTTCATGATGCTCTCCTGGGAACAAAGGCCGGTTGGGTGGGCGATTCAATCTGATGCGCCGGGATATCTCCGTAGTCCTGCATCAACCAGCGGAACAGGCCGAACAGCTTGATGCCCAGAATGAAGACAAAGGGGATGGCGGTCAGCACCACGGCCGTTTTCATCGTTTCCAAAGACGCCTTGGTGAACAGCATTGCCAGCGGGACCAGCGTCAGTGCAATGCACCAGAAGACGCGGCTGGCGGGCGTGGGGTCTTCGCCTTCCGACAGGTTGCGCGTGGTGGTGGCGGCGACGGCGTAGGCCACGGCGTCGACGTGGGCGGCCAGAAAGACCAGCATGGTTGCCAGGTAGAGCGCCAAAAACAGCTTGCCGGCCGGCAGCGCGCTTAGCAGCATTTCCACTGCCGTTTCGCCGCCTTGTTCCTGCAAGACGCGGGGCACGTCGATGGCGCCCGTCATGAACTGGTGCATTGAATAGCTCTCCAGCGCGCCGAAGAAGAACCAGCATCCGGCGCTGCCGCCAAGCAGCAGCGCATAGATCACTTCCTTGATCTTGCGGCCCTTGGAAACGCGCGCCACAAACATGGCCACGCCCGGCGAATACGACACCCACCACAGCCAATAGAACACCGTCCAACCGCGGTTGAAGGCCCCGTCGCCGGCGGGGTCGGTGAAGAGGCTCATGCGGACGTAGTTTTGCAGCATCAGGCCCAGGCCATTGACGATGTTGTTGCCGGAAAACTGCGTGGGGCCCACGACCAGCACGACGGCAGCCAGCAGCAGCGCGCCCCAACAGACCAGATGGCTCAGGCGCTTCATGCCGCTGGCGATGCCGATATAGGCGCTGGCCGAAAACAGCGCGGACACGCCGACGATCACGATCACCTGCATGGCGAAGGTGTCGGGCGTGCCGACCAGGCTGGCCAGGCCGCGCGTGAAGGTGGATGCCGTCAGCGCGATGGACACTGTCAGCGCGCCGAACATCGTCAGCAGGAAGATCAGGTCCGCCAGACGGCCGACGGGACCCGTCGCACGAAACCCCGTTATCGCCTGGAGGATAGATGCCAGGTTCAACCCCGCCTTCTTGCGCACATGAAAGTGGTAGGCCATGGCCAGCGAGGGCAGGGCGTATACCGCCCACGCGCTTAACCCCCAGTGGAAAAACGAATAGCTGATGCTGGTTTCCAGGGCCTCGCGCGTGCCGGACGCGACGTTGAGCCCGGGCGTTTGGTAGTAATAGGCCCACTCCATCACGCCCCAATACAGCGTCGACGAGCCCATGCCGGCACAGATGAACATGAAGATCCAGGACAGCGTCGAGTATTCGGGCTTGCTGTCACCGAGGCGCACGTTGCCGTATTTGCTGAACGCCAGGCCAATGCAGGCGATGACGCAGCCGAAGACAAACACCTGGATCAGCGAGCCGAATGAACGCGTGGTCCAGTCGAATAGATCGGCCGCGGTGGCGGCGGCTTGCATGGGCCACAGGACCATGGCGATGACGGTGAGCAGCACGGCGGTAAGTGTGCAAAGCGTCAGGAACCCGTCGCGGCGTGGCGCGGCTATTTTCACGTTGTCTCCTTCCTTGCGTCGTTGCGCACGGTATCTTGTCGTGTGTTAACCAGCGGTTTACATTAACCATTGATTAACCCAATGATTGACCCGGACTGTAGGAAGAACCTTGCCCATGCACAAGCTTCAATCGGAAAACGGCGCGTTTGTAACGGGTGGTTTTTGTTTTCGCTGTGTCGGCTGGACACGGTCGTCATGAAAGAAGACAGCTTTGCGTTCCGCTTGAAAGAGCTGCTTGAACACAAGCAACTGACCCTGCAAGCCGTGGCCGGCGCGCTGAACGTCTCGCGCCCCGCCGTCCATAAATGGACGAAGGGCGGCGAGATCGACTACGAAAAGCTGCGCAAGCTGGCGGCGTTTCTGGGGGTGAACTGGATCTGGCTGCGATACGGCGAGCAAGCGCGGGAAGAGGCCGGTGCAGCAAGCGCCGTGGACATCCCCATGACGGATACGCGCCGCCGCTACATGGCCGACATCATGGAAAGCGAAGCGCGGATGAAGCTGGCGCAAGAGGGCGCGCGCATCGTTACGTGGGAATGGAACCTGATCACGGACGACGTCAGCTACTCGCCCAACGTCCAAGCCGTATACGGTTGGCGCATTGTCAGCAACGACAGCTTCTGGTTGCACGTGCACCCCGACGACGTTGCCATGATGCAGGCCGTCTACGACGAATCCCTGCGCACGGGCAACGCGCACGAATTCGACTTTCGCGTGATCCAGCCGGATGGCGCCCTGCGCTGGATTTCCTCCCGCGCCACGCCCGTGCGCGACTTTGACGGACGCATCGTCAAGGTGGTCGGCATCAGCATGGACAACACCGCCCGCAAGCTGGCCGAGCAATCCCTGCGCGATCAGCAGGCGCGCTTTGAAGCGGTGTTTGAGCTGACGTCGCAAGGCATGGCGCTGCTGGACGCCAACCTGCGCTGCGAATCCGTCAATGGGGCGCTGGCGAGGATGCTGGGGGTCGATGCAAAAACGCTGCTGGGCGATGGCCTGGCCAGGCTGCTGGCCGATGGCGGCGCGCGCCTGAAGAAGATGCTGCACGGCAGGCCCACCGCCGCGTTTGGCGCAAAAATGCGCGGCAAGGATGGCCGCTGGCTTGCAGTGAACGTGCGGGCGGTGTTGACACGCGGCACGGACGCGGGGGCCGCGGCGTACTTTGCGTTGGCGGTGGAGCAGGGGTGAGCGGGGGAAAGACGCTGCCAGCCCGCCCCGCGCAAACGCCGGTCATCACCCCCCGCGACTCTTCACCACCAAATTGCTCACAAACACCTGCACCACTTCATCTTTCTGATTCAAGGTGGTGGTGCGCGCTTTCACCAAGCCCTGTTCCGGCCGGGTTTTCGATGGCCGCACTTCCAGCACCTCGCTTTCTATCCGCAGCTCGTCGTCCGGACGCACCGGCAGCGGCCAGCGCATTTCTTCCACGCCCGCGCCGATGATGCCGCCGGCGGGTTTGAAGTCGCTGGCGACCAGCAGTTGCATGGTCAGCGCGGCGGTGTGCCAGCCGCTGGCGGCCAGGCCTTTGAACAGCGTGACGTTGGCCGCGTCTTCATCAAGATGGAACGGCTGCGGGTCGAATTCCTTGGCGAAGGCCTTGATGCGTTCGCGCGTGACGCGCACGCGGGCGGTGCCGATGAAGCGTTGTCCGGGGGTCAGGTCTTCCAGGTAGTGCACGGCCATGTTGGTTTGCTCCGTCGGTGGGCGTGGCAGGCGTGAATAAGGAAAAATCAGCGGGGGGATTCCGAAGCCAGGGACGCCAGCAATTCGCTGCGACAGGCTTCGAGGATTTCGTCGGCCAGCGGCGAGTCATCAGGGCAGGCCCGCGACAGCGCGACGGCGCCGATCACGTGGGCCAGCAAATCGATGCGCTTGGCGCGCGCGCGCTTGGCGGATAAAGACGGGTCTATGTTCGGGTTTGAATCGGGGTTTGAATTCGCACCCGAATGCGCACCCGAATGCGCGCCCGAATCCGGGTCCGCGTTCAGGCCCGAATCTTGCGGCGCAACGTCGTCCTTGGCCAACGCCGCCAGCATGTTCTCGATGCCTGCGGCAAAGGTGGTCTTGACGTCGTCGGACTGGCGCGCGGCGTCGCCGCACAGGGCGGCCATGGTGCAGCCCGCGCTGCGGCCGTCGCGATGGGCGCGGGACAAGTAGATGTTGACGAACTTGGCGGGGTCCATGTCGCCCGTCATCGCCAGGGATTGCGACAACCCCGACGCGGCCGTTTCGGCCATCAAGTCGGCCTTGGAGCGGAAGTGCTTGTAGAACCCGCCGTGGGTAAAGCCGGCGGCGGCCATCAGTTCGGCCACGCCCACGCCGTCGTACCCGCGTTCTCGAAACAGGGTCGATGCGGTCTCGACAATGTGCGCCCGGTTTGCCTGCGCCTGCGCCTTGGTGACCCTCATTTTTGCAACCTCGTTGGATGACACGCCCGCGCGTGCCAGTTTGTTAATGCCATGTGCAGGTGACAAATATACATTGATGTCGATCATCATCAAAGTGCTTGACGATTTAGATGTTGATCATCATCATTAACGCCGTTGGCCGCCCGGCCCGGACCGTATTCCGGACTTGGCTGTGCCGCGATCAGCCCAAGGCCACCGCCTTGCGCACCGCAATCAACCCCTATTTATGGAACCCGACCATGACCGACAACGCTTTGTTCCAGCCCTACACCTTAGGAACCCTGACGCTTTCCAACCGCATCGTGATGGCGCCGCTGACGCGCAATCGCGCCGAAGCGGGCTTTGTGCCCAGCCGCCATGCCGCGACGTACTACGGCCAGCGCGCTTCGGCGGGTTTGTTGATTGCCGAGGCGACGCAGATCTCGCAGCAGGGGCAGGGGTATCAGGACACGCCGGGTATTTACACGGCAGCGCAGGTCGAAGGCTGGCAGCAAGTGACGCAGGCCGTGCATGCCAAGGGCGGCAAGATATTCCTTCAGCTGTGGCATGTGGGCCGCGTGTCGCACGTGGACCTGCAAGAGAACGGCGCCGCGCCCGTCGCGCCGTCCGCCATCCGCGCCGAGACCAAGACGTTTGTCAACAATGGCTTTGAGCCGGTGTCGATGCCGCGCGCCTTGGCGCTGGACGAGCTGCCCGGCATCGTCGACGACTTTCGTCAGGCAGCCGCGAACGCCATTGCGGCGGGTTTCGATGGCGTGGAAATCCACGGCGCCAACGGCTATCTGCTTGAGCAATTCGCCAAGGACGGCGCGAACCATCGCGACGACGCGTACGGCGGTTCGGTGCAGAACCGTGCGCGGCTGTTGCTGGAGGTGACGCAGGCGGTGGCCAACGAGGTGGGCGCCGACCGTACCGGCGTGCGCATTTCGCCGGTGTCGCCGGCCAACGGCATTACTTGCAGCGACCCGCAGGCGCAGTACGACTACATCGCTGACCAGCTCAATGCGTTGGGCGTGATCTACCTGCACGTGGTGGAGGGCGCGACGGGCGGGCCGCGTGATGTGGCGCCGTTCGACTACGGTTCGCTGCGCAGGCGCTTTACGAACACCTATATCGCCAACAACGGGTATTCGCTGGACCTGGCCGCCACCCAGCTTGCCCAGGGCCATGCCGACCTGTTTGCATTCGGCCGCCCGTTCATCGCCAACCCCGATCTGGTGCAGCGCCTGAAGACGGGCGCTGCGCTGGCGCAGCTGGACCCCGCCACGCTGTATGGCGGCGGCGCGCAAGGCTATATCGACTACCCGGCGCTGGCCGACGCGCGCTGATTGGCGGGCTATCGCCGTTTTCGCGGCGTGCCATCCCCGGACTTACAACGAGAACTGCAAAATGAATTCCTCTACTGTTTTGATTACCGGCGCGTCGTCGGGCATAGGCGCAACCTATGCCGAGCGCTTTACGCGGCGCGGCCACGATCTGGTGCTGGTGGCGCGCGACCTGACCCGGCTGGAGACGCTGGCTGCGCGCCTGCGGCAGGACCATGGCGTGGCGGTTGACGTGCTGGCGGCCGACCTGACGCGCAATGACGACATTGAAGCCGTCGAGGCCCGGCTGCGCGATGATGCCCGCATCCAGATCCTGATCAACAACGCGGGCGCTGCGCAGACCGGCAACTTTGTGGCGCAGACGCCCCAGGCGGCCGGCCAATTGGTGGCGCTGAACACGACCGCGCCCACGCGGCTGGCCAGCGCCATCGCGCCGCGCCTGGTGCGGGCCGGCACCGGCGCCATCGTGAATGTGGGGTCGGTGGTGGGCTTCATGCCGCAGTTCGGCATGGCGGTGTATGGCGCCACCAAGGCCTATATGTTGTTCTTGTCGCAGGCCTTGCATGAAGAGCTGGCGCCCGCCGGCGTCTATGTGCAGGCGGTGCTGCCCGCCGCCACGCGCACCGAGATCTGGCAACGCGCGGGCATCGATATCAATGCGCTGCCCGAAGTGATGGACGTGGGTGAATTGGTGGATGCGGCGCTGATCGGATTCGACCGCCGCGAGACGGTGACGATCCCGCCGCTGCATGAGGCGTCGCGCTGGGATGCCCTGGACGGGGCGCGCCAAGCGCTGTTGGGCGACATCAAGATGGCCAGCGCGGCCGCGCGCTATCAGGCAGCCTGAGGCGACGATGGGCGGGCGTCGGTGCCGACATGCCCGCCCATCTTTGCGGTCGTGGGTGCGCAAGCCACGTCTTGGTGCCCCAGCCAAGGCTATTGAAGCATCGGCGCGCCCAGTCCGATCGCGCCCGTGTTGATCAGCCGTTGCAGATACTGCGTGCCTTCGCGCAACGCCTCGGCGGGGGTTTCCCAGGGCGTGTGCGGGCACGGCATGCACCAGTCAACCAGGATGTCGGTGCATCGCACCACCTGCACCAGCGAAATGAAACCGGCCGGCAAAGAGCCTGGTTTTTCCAGCGCGCGCAACGGGATGGCACGTACGCTAAGGACGTAGCCGCGATACTGCGTGATGACGGAATGCTCCATAAGGCCTCCCCCACATGGTGGCTAAAACGCGAACGCGCCCGGCATACACCGGGCGCAACGTTTCAAGCCTGCCGATCAAGTCACGGTGACAGAGATCTTGCGGGGCTGCGCCTCGCGCAGTCGCGGAATCTGCAAGGTCAGCACGCCGTGCTTCAAGTTGGCGGTGATGTTGTCCTTGTCCAGATCGTGGCCCAGCGTGAAGCTGCGGCGGAACAGCGGTTCGCGCAGTTCGTTATGCACCAGCCGCACCTCGGCCGGCACCTGCACCGCGGCTTCGCCTTCGATCAGCAATTCGTTCGACTGCACCTTGATCGACAGCCTGTCCTTGGACACACCGGGCAGGTCGGCCAAGAGCGTAATGCCCGTGGCGTTCTCGTAGATGTCCACGGCGGGCAGGGTGGCGGGGCGGTTGGTGTCGTCAGCGACCTTGGCCAGGGATTCCGAGCCGCGCGTGGCGGCTAGTTGGTTGCGTTCTTCCATGATGATCCTCCTGTGTCGTCGCCAGTGTTCATTGGATGGAAATCAAACGCGGCTTGGCGGACTCGCGTTTGCCGATCGAAATGCAAAGGCAGCCGTCGGTGTAGCGCGCCTGGATGTTCTCTGGATCGGCGTCGGCAGGCAGTTCCACCACGCGGCTGAATCGGCCGCGCGCGCGTTCGCGTGCATACAGGGTGGTTTGCCCGGAAGGTTCTTCTTCGCGGCGTTCACCCGAAATGGTCAGCAGGCCTTTTTCCATGGTGACTTCAAGCGCGTCCGGGTCTACGCCGGGCACAAACGCCACGACTTCAATCGAGTCGGCGCACGCGCCTACGTTCACGGGCGGAAAGTCACCGCGCGCCGTGGACCGCAGGTTGGAAGGCGCGGTCGAGGATCGCAGGATTTTGTCCAGCTGTTGCAGGGTGTCCAGGGCGGAACTGATGCCGCTATCGAAAAATGGATAAGTTGCCATGTTCGTCTCCCGATAAGGTCTGGTTCAGACGGGCGTAGGGCTTGGCGGCATGGGGTGTCTACGCTGCGCTGCCCCGCCATAGCGCAAATGTGGCATCGGGTTTGCGGGTTTCAAGAGAGGGGGCGATTGAATTCTTCAATCGAGGCGGCGGGAAAAATTGCGGATTTTTAGCGCGGGTGGGGGCCCGCGGGCGGCGTTGAACGGCCGTGGCACGATGCGCCTTTCCCCGCCGGTTGAGCGCCCTGTGAAGACGCGATAAATTCATTCGACACGTTGGTTCGATGGGCATGACCCCACGCGAAATCCGCTTTTGGCTAACGGAGATCCCATGGACATATTCACGACTATCCACACGCACATCGCCGCGCTGGGCCTGCCGCTGTATGCGGTCAGCGCCAGCGCGGTGCAAAAGGCAGACACCCCCATTTTGTTGACGCTGCACTGGCATGGCTTCAAGCCTGACCGGACGGCGATTGCACAGCCGCTGCGTTCGGTGGCGGCGTCGGCCTTGCAGTTGAATCAGCGCTGGAGCCACTACGCCGAAATCGATGAAGCGGTGCTCGAAGCCGGATGGCGCTTGGGCGCATGGGATGTGGAACGCGTGGCGCATCCCGGTTGGTGCCGCCTGAATGCGCCGCTGGAAGAAGCCGTGGCTTGCCGTCGGGCGTTTGCCGACTATTCCGATCTGCCCGGCGGGCAGGAACGCGTTGCGCTTGAGGCGCCGGATCATTCGGCGCTGATGGAGCTGGCCGCGCGCAAGGGATATCTGCGCTGGATGTTCCGGCCGCGCAAGAACGGCATCTGGAATCAGACGGACGCGGATGACGCCACGGTGGACGCCGAGGGCGGCCGTACGCAACCCTGTCCCGTGCATGCCGCGCCTGCCGCCCAGCTGCAAAAGCGCGTGACCTTTCGTCTGGGAAAGGCGGTCGGCATCTGGGTCTGCGGTGATGTACGTCGGTGATGCACGTCGGTGATGCACGTCTCTGATGCAATTTGATTCAATTTGCGGGTCTTGAACTTGCGCGGCCCCGCCCATAAATCCTGATGCGCGCCCGCGAAGGCGCAGTGTTTGGTGATCTGAATTGTTCAGGAGATTGAGTCATGAAGATCCGTCCCCTCTATGACCGGGTAATCGTCAAGCGCATCGAACAGGAACGCAAGACCGCATCCGGCATCGTGATTCCCGATTCCGCGGCGGAAAAGCCCGAGCAGGGCGAAGTCGTGGCGGTCGGTACCGGCAAGGTCGGTCGCGACGGCGCCGTGCAGAAGTTGCAACTTAAAGTGGGTGACCACGTCCTGTTCGGGAAATACGCCGGGCAGACCGTCAAGGTCGACGGCCAGGAACTCTTGGTCATGCGCGAAGACGACGTGCTGGCGGTGCTGGAACCCACGCGCGACACGTTCAAGAAAGCGGCATAACGCGGTGGCCCGAGCCGCTATCAGGAATCTACCCAAGAAATAGCAGGAGCCTTAGAAATGAGTGCCAAGGACATTCAATTTCACGATAATGCGCGCGCCCGCGTGGTGAAGGGCGTCAACATTCTGGCCGACGCCGTCAAGGTCACGCTGGGTCCGAAGGGCCGCAACGTACTGCTGGAACGCAGCTTCGGCGCGCCCACCATCACGAAGGACGGCGTGTCTGTCGCCAAGGAAATCGAGCTGAAGGACAAGTTCGAAAACATGGGTGCGCAGATCGTCAAGCAAGTGGCCTCGAAGACGGCCGACGTGGCGGGCGACGGCACCACCACCGCCACCGTGCTGGCGCAGGCCATCGTGCAAGAGGGCATGAAGTATGTGGCCTCGGGCATGAACCCCATGGACCTGAAGCGGGGCGTGGACCAGGCGGTGCAGGCGGTGGTGGACAAGCTGAAGGATCTTTCCAAACCCATCTCGACCAGCAAGGAAATTGCGCAGGTCGCGTCCTTGTCGGCCAATTCCGACGAGACCATCGGCCAGATCATCGCCAAGGCCATGGACAAGGTGGGCCGCGAGGGCGTCATCACGGTGGAAGACGGCAAGTCGCTGGACAACGAACTGGATGTGGTCGAGGGCATGCAGTTTGACCGTGGCTACCTCAGCCCGTATTTCGTGACCGACCCCGAGAAGCAGGTGGCGCAGCTGGATGAGCCGCTGGTGCTGCTGCATGACAAAAAGATCTCGAACATTCGCGATCTGCTGCCGGTGCTGGAAATTGCCGCCAAGGCGGGCAAGCCGTTGATGATTGTGGCCGAGGATGTGGACGGTGAAGCGCTGGCCACCTTGGTCGTGAACTCGATTCGCGGCGTGCTGAAGGTGGTGGCGGTCAAGGCCCCCGGTTTTGGCGACCGCCGCCGCGCGATGCTGGAAGATATCGCCATCCTGACGGGCGCCACGGTGATCTCGGACGAGACCGGCATGCAGCTGGAAAAGACCACGCTGGAACAGCTGGGCAACGCGCAGCGCGTCGAGGTCCGCAAAGAAGAGTCGGTCATCATCGGCGGCGCGGGCAAGCAGGCCGACATCCAGGCGCGCGTGGCGGTCCTGCGCAAACAGGCGGACGAGGCCACCAGCGACTACGACCGCGAAAAGCTCCAGGAGCGCGTGGCGAAGCTGGCGGGCGGGGTGGCGGTCATCAAGGTGGGCGCCGCGACCGAGGTCGAGATGAAAGAGAAGAAGGACCGCGTGGACGACGCGCTGCACGCCACGCGCGCGGCGGTCGAAGAGGGCATTGTGCCCGGGGGCGGCGTGGCGTTGCTGCGGGCGCGCACGGCCATTCACGGCTTGAAGGGCGCCAACGCCGATCAGGACGCCGGCATCCGGATCGTGTTGCGCGCGCTGGAGGCGCCGTTGCGGGCCATCGTCACGAACGCCGGCGACGAGCCCTCGGTGATTGTGGCCAAGGTGCTGGAAGGCAAGGGCAACTACGGCTATGACGCCGCCACCGGCAACTATGGCGACCTGGTGGACCTGGGCGTGGTCGACCCGACCAAGGTGACGCGCACCGCGTTGCAGAACGCGGCGTCTATCGCGGGCCTGATCCTGACCACCGACGCCACCGTGGCGCAACTGCCGGAGGAGTCCAAGGCACCCGCCGCGCCCACGCCTGAGATGTCGTTCTAAGGGGGATCGGGGTGCCCACCCCGATTCAGTGCGAAAAAAGGGCGCCGGGCAGCAAGGTCAACCTTGCCGTCTGGCGCCCTTTGTCGTGGGGGCTTTGTCGTGCGGGGGGCCTTTGGCTCGGGGGGCTTAGCTATCCGGCCTTAGCTTTGGCTATTCGGCCTCAGCCTTGGCTATTCGTTCTCAGCCTTGGCGGCCCATGATGCTCAGCGCGACGGCTTCGGCAATCTTGATGCCGTCCACGCCCGCCGACAAGATTCCGCCCGCATAACCGGCGCCTTCGCCGGCCGGGAACAATCCCCGGGTATTCAGGCTTTGCAGCGTGTCGTTGTCGCGCTTGATGCGCACGGGCGACGACGTGCGCGTTTCCACGCCGGTCAGCACGGCGTCGTGCATGCCGAAGCCCTTGATGGTCTTGTCGAACGCGGGCAGCGCTTCGCGGATGGCCGTGATCGCAAAGTCGGGTAGCGCGGTGGCCAGGTCGGTCAGGTGCACGCCGGGCGTGTACGACGGCAGCACGGACCCGAATTCCGTGGACGCCTTGCCCGCGATGAAGTCGCCCACCAACTGGCCGGGCGCGCTGTACGTTTCGCCGCCCAGCACAAAGGCCTGCGATTCCCACTTGCGCTGGAAGTCCACGCCGGCCAGCACGTGTTCCGGGTAGTCTTCTTCGGGCGAAATCCCGACCACGATGCCGGCGTTGGCATTGCGTTCGTTGCGCGAATACTGGCTCATGCCGTTGGTGACGACGCGGTTCGGCTCCGACGTGGCGGCCACCACCGTGCCGCCCGGGCACATGCAAAAGCTATAGACCGACCGCCCGTTGCTGGCGTGATGCACCAGCTTGTAATCGGCCGCGCCCAGGATGGGGTGGCCGGCGCTGGGGCCAAAGCGCGCCTTGTCGATCAGCGACTGCGGGTGTTCGATACGGAAGCCGATCGAGAAAGGCTTGGCTTCCATGAACACGCCTTGCTCGTGCAGCATCTGGAACGTGTCGCGCGCGCTGTGGCCGATGGCCAGCACCACGTGGTCGGCTTCGATGTGGTCGCCACTGGCCAGCGTGACGCCGGTGACCTGGCCGTTTTCGCGATGCAGCGTTTCCACCTTGCTGGAAAAGCGCACTTCGCCGCCCAGCCTGGTGATGGTGTCGCGCATGACTTCCACCATGCCCACCAGCCGGAACGTGCCGATGTGCGGCTTGCTGACGTACAGGATTTCTTCCGGTGCGCCGGCCAGCACGAATTCCTTCAGGACTTTTTCGCCGTAGTGCTTGGGGTCTTTGATCTGGCTGTACAGCTTGCCGTCCGAAAACGTGCCCGCGCCGCCTTCGCCGAACTGCACGTTGGACTCGGGGTTCAAGATGCGCTTGCGCCACAGGCCCCAGGTGTCCTTGGTGCGCTCCCGCACCGCCTTGCCGCGTTCCAGAATGATGGGCTTGAACCCCATCTGCGCCAGCACCAGGCCGGCGAACAGGCCACAGGGGCCGGTGCCGATGACGATGGGGCGCTTGGTCAGCGTGGCGGGCGCCTGGGCGACGAATTTGTATTCGGTGTCGGGCGTAGGCTTGACGTGGCGGTCGTCATGAAAGCGCGCAAGCAGCGCGGCCTCGTTTTCCACGTCGATATCCAGCGTGTAGGTCAGCAGGATATTGTGCTTTTTGCGCGCGTCGTAACTGCGCAAAAAAATGGTGAAGCCATGCAGGTCGCTGGCCGGTATGCCCAGTTTCTTGAGAATCGCGGCGGGCAATTCCTCGGGCGTGTGGTTCAACGGCAGCTTGATTTCGGTCAGTCGCAACATGCTTCGGGTCCAGAAGGTGGGCGATCACAACGTCGCCAAACGCGGGATTGTACTGGAGCGATCAGGCGGCGGCGTCGCCGATTCGCCACCAGGGGGAACCCACCTCCGGGGTCTCTATCGCCACCCGTTCCCCCATGACCGGCGTCGTCAGCGCGACGCCTTTGGCCGCTGCCAGCGCGGCAATGCGTTCAAACGGGTCTTCCCATGCGTGCAGCGCCAGATCGAATGTGCCGTTATGAATGGGCAGCAACCAGCGGCCGCGCAGGTCCAGGTGGGCTTGCAGGGTTTCTTCGGGCTGCATGTGTACGAAGGCCCAGCGCTTGTCATAGGCGCCGGTTTCCATCAGCGTCAGGTCGAAGGGGCCGTAGGTGTCGCCGATGGTTTTGAAGCCGTCGAAGTAGCCGCTGTCGCCGCTGAAGAAGACGCGCAGGTCGGCGTCCTGGATGACCCACGAGGCCCACAGGCTGCGGTCTGAGTCGGTCAGGCCGCGTCCCGAAAAGTGCTGGGCCGGCGTGGCGGTTAGCCGAAGGCCGTCGACGTCGGTGGATTGCCACCAGTCCAGTTGTTCGACGCGCGCCGGGTCCACGCCCCAGGCGATCAGCTGGTCGCCCACGCCCAAGGGGGTGATGAAGCGGGCGGTCTTGGCGGCCAGCTTGTCGATGGCGGCGCGGTCCAGGTGGTCGTAGTGGTTGTGCGACAGTATCACGCCGGCAATGGGCGGCAGGTCTTCGATGGAAATGGGCGGGGCGTGAAAGCGCGCGGGGCCGGCCCATTGCACGGGCGAGGCGCGCTTGGAGAACACCGGGTCGGTCAGCCAGAAGCGGCCGCGCAGTTTCAAGAGGATGGTGGAGTGGCCCAGGCGGTACAGGCTGCGGTCGGGCGCGGCTTGCAGGTCGGCCAGGGTGAGGGGGCGCACGGGAATGGCTTGCTCGGGCACCGTGCCGCGCGGCTTGGCAAAGAAGAACGTCCACGCCAGCTTCACGCCTTGCCAGAAGCCCAGCGAGGGGCGCGGCAAGGGGTTTCTAAAACGGCCCTCGTGGTGTTGGGGCGACTGCGGATAGCGGGGCTGGGCAGTGGGGCAGGAGGTGAGGGCGGTCACGGCGGGTTCCAGGGGGCAAAAAATTACACTGCGCAGTGTAGTTTTGTTTTTCTGAAAAGTACACCGATCAGTGTAAAATTTTTCGCACTCCCATCCGCGCATTCCATCCGCGCATTCCGCGCGCGTATTCCACCTTCCAAAAAGCCGAGCCTGTTCATGTCCAGCCCCCCGACCCGCCTCACTGATCGCAAACGCCAAGCCATCGTGCGCGCGGCGGTGGAAGAGTTTCGGTCGGCCGGGTTTGAGGCCACCAGCATGGATCGCATCGCGGCGGCGGCGGGGGTTTCCAAGCGCACCGTCTACAACCATTTCCCCAGCAAGGAAACGCTGTTCTCGCTGATTCTTGAAGAGCTCTGGGCCACCAGTGCGGACAGCGTTTCGCTGGCCTATCAGCCCGACGTGGCGCTGGATCAGCAGTTGCGGCAGTTGCTGATGCAAAAGCTGGACCTGCTGGCGGACCCCAACTTCATCGACCTGGCGCGCGTGGCCATGGCCGAAATCATCCATTCCCCCGAACGCGCCCGGGCCATCGTGTGCCGCATGGGTGAAAAAGAGGGCGGCGAAACGGCGTGGATACGCGCGGCGATCCAGGACGGGCGGCTAATGGACGTGGACCCCGAGTTCGCCGGCCACCAGTTGCAGGGGCTGGTCAAAAGCTTTGCGTTCTGGCCGCAAGTCACGCTGGGGCAACCGCCATTGAGCGCCACCGAGCGTAAGCGCGTGGCGGATTCGGCGGTGGAGATGTTCCTGGGGTGCTACGCGCGGCGCGGATGACAGGGCGCATAGGGTTGCTGCAATCCGATGGCGCGGCCTTGCGCAAGCGCGTGCCTTACATTTTGGTAAGGCACACTTCCAAGGAGCTAGCCAATGCCTTCCGCCACCTTGACTTCCAAGGGCCAGATCACCATTCCGGTCGATGTACGGAACCATCTGGGCTTGTCGACTGGCGACAGAATCGAGTTTGTTCTAAACGAGGCAAGCGGCCGTTACGAAATGGTGCCGGCAACGTACTCGGTTACGGCGCTCAAAGGCATCATCGCGAAACCACGCAAACCCGTCACGATTCAAGAGATGAACGACGCGATCGCCGAGCAGGGCAAGTCAGCGCGATGATCGGCCTGGATACCAATGCGAGACGGTATGGAAGGCAGTGCGTTTGTACGCCGCCTCCACAGCGGATTTTGCCGATTGTCTGATCGAGCGCACGGGGCACGAGGCGCTGTGTGAATACACGGCGACGTTTGACGTGAAGGCGGCAAAAGCCACCGGCATGCGTCTGATCAAATAGTCCGTGCGTGATGCATTGGCGGACGCAAAGCACTCGTGTCGTGTGGCACGACGGCAATCGTCCTAAAACACATTCAACGCCCGCGCCACCCAAAGCGCCAAGCCCACGGCGATGCCGATTAAAAGCGCGCGCCGCAGGCCGCCGCTTTTGGGCACGGCGCCGGGGGACGCGGCGGGGTCCATCTCGACGCGCGCGCCCTGCGCGGCGGCAGTGCTTGGGGGCCTGCCGGTGTCAGCGGCGTGCGGCGCGTCAGCCACCGGCGCAGACGTTGCCGCTATCGCACCCGCTCCATCACCGTCCGTCTCAATCGTGAACGCAGGTTTGCCAGTGCGCGCAACGTGATCACCAGGCATATCCTCAATCTGCACCCCGGCATTTTTCAGCATGTCCCACAGGCCTTTCATGCCTTCGCCGTCGCGTAGCGCCTCGATGCGTTCGCGGGTGGCGCGCGGGACTTCGTCCAGGCTGTCGTAGTGCCGGCCGTTGACGGTGACCGCGCCGTTGTCGATATCGACCTTGAAGGCTTCGCCGTTTTCCGTGCCGGCGTAGCTCCATTTTTCTTGAACGCTGACGCTGACCGGCGCGCCGCCCAACAGTTCTTCGATGCTTGCCTGCTGCTCGGGCGTCAAGTTCGTTGTGGAACTCCAGCTGCGCGTTGTCGTCGAACTTTTCCAGATCTTGGTCTTGTCGTTCATGCCTGCCATCCGTGGTGTTCCATGCGCGGAATATACAGAATCCGTTCACCCAGTTGTCAGAAAAGCCCGCATTTTCGGACTTCTTACTTTGTCCTTAAAGCAAAAGACTTTTCCATGTCAAGAATTTCGATCTGATCCGCTCCAATGAGCAGATCAGATGCCTGAATAGGCGCATAATGCAGCACCTTCTCTTGCGTCCCCAATGAAGAGAAGGTTCAGCTTGTTTCTGTAAGTACAGAGCGTGTTGTCACTAGCTCGGCAGTTCGTGTTTCCAGGGTTCATGTTCGGTAGCGCGCTAGGACAACTTGGAAAATTCACGGAGATGTCTATGACAGATGATGCAAAGCCGCGTCGTCGGTTTCTTCAGGCGTTGGCTATCGTGCCGGCGTCGACATTGGCGGTAGGTGCACTGACCACCGGCTGTACCAACGCTGCGGACACCAAGACCGCCGCGCCCGCCAAGCCCTACGAGCCCACCTATTTCACCAAGCCCGAATGGGACTTCATCGTTGCCGCGGTGGATCACCTGATCCCCGCCGACCAATACGGTCCTGGCGCGATTGAAGCGGGTGTGCCCGAATTCATCGACCGTCAAATGGAAACGCCGTTCGGCCACGGCAAGCTCTGGTACATGCAGGGCCCGTTCCACACCGACCAGGTGCCTGAACTGGGCTATCAGCTGAACCAAAACCCGCGCGAGGTCTATCGCCACGGCATCGAAGCCTGCAATGCCTGGTGCGTGAAAACGCACGGCAAGGTGTATGCCGAGCTGGACAAGGCCTTGCAGGAACAGATCCTGAAAGACCTGCAAGGCAACAAGATCAAGCTGGAAACCGTTCCCGCGTCGACCTTCTTCAGCTTTCTGCTTTCCAACACCAAAGAAGGCTTCTTTGCCGACCCGATCTACGGCGGCAACAAGAACATGGTGGGCTGGAAGATGGTGGGCTTTCCCGGCGCGCGCGCCGACTACATGGACTGGGCCGACCAGCCCAACGTCAAGTACCCCTATGGCCCCGTGTCGATCTCTGGGGAAAAGGGTTAATCAATCATGGCAATCAAGAAAGACAAAGTTGATGCGGTCCTGGTCGGGTTCGGCTGGACCGGCGCGATCCTGGGCCAAGAGCTGACCGAAGCCGGCCTGCACGTGCTGGCGCTGGAACGCGGCGGCATGCAGGACACCCCCAAGGACGCCGAATACCCCAAGGTGATCGACGAGCTGGCCTATTCGGTGCGTGGCAAGCTGTTCCAGGACCTGTCGAAAGAAACCGTGACCATCCGCCACGGCGTGGACGATGTGGCCGTGCCGTATCGGCAAAATGGTTCGTTCCTGCTGGGCACTGGCGTGGGCGGCGCGGGCTTCCACTGGAACGGCATGCACTACCGCGTGCTGCCCGAAGAACTGGAACTGCGCACCCGCTACGAAACGCGCTATGGCAAGAACTTCATCCCGGAAGGCATGACCATCCAGGACTTCGGCGTGACCTACGACGAACTGGAACCATACTTCTCCAAGTTCGAATACGTGTGCGGCACGTCGGGCAAGGCCGGCAACCTGAACGGCAAGATCGTGGAAGGCGGCAATCCGCTGGAAGGCAAGCGCAGCAAGGAATTTCCGCTGCCCCCGCTGACCACCACCTACGGCGCGCAGTTGTTTGAAAAGGCCGCGCGCGAAGTGGGCTTCAACCCGTATCCCGCGCCTGCCGCGAACGCGTCCGGCCCGTACACCAACCCGTACGGCGTGCGCCTGGGCCCCTGTAATTTTTGCGGCTTCTGCGAAAACTACGGCTGCTACATGTATTCCAAGGCATCGCCGCAGACGACGATTCTGCCGGTGCTGCTGAAGAAGACCAACTTCGAACTGCGCACGCATTCGCAAGTCATCAAGGTCAATCTGGATTCGACCGGCAAGAAGGCCATCGGCGTGACGTATATCGACGCCCAGGGCCAAGAGATCGACCAGCCGGCCGACCTGGTGATCCTGTCGGCGTATCAAATGCACAACGTGCGTTTGCTGCTGCTGTCGGGTATCGGCAAGCCGTATGACCCCAAGACGAACGAAGGCGTGGTCGGCAAGAACTACGCCTACCAGATGAACGGCGCGGTCAACGTGCTGCTGCCCAAGGGCACGCAACTGAACCCCTTCGTGGGCACGGGCGCGGGCGGCGTCGGCATGGACGACCTGAACGGCGACCAATTCGATCACGGCCCGCTGGGTTTCGTGGGCGGCGCCAGCATCCGCCACGTGCGTTACGGCGGTCGTCCGATCAAGCAGACGCCCACCACGCCGGGCACGCCGTCGTGGGGCACGGCCTGGAAGGCCGGGGTGCAAGACGCGTACCAGCGCTTCATGACGATCGGCATCTCGGGCTCGGTGATGTCGTACCGCGACGCCTATCTGTCGCTGGACCCGACGTACAAGGATGCCTTCGGCCAACCGCTGCTGCGCATGACGTTCGACTGGCACGACAACGAATTCGACATGCTGGGCTACATGGGCAAGCGCATGGAAACCGTGGCCAAGGCCATGAATCCGGAAAAGCACTTCGTGGCGGTGCGCAAGAAGGGCGCGCGCTATGACACGCGCGTCTACCAAAGCACGCACAACACGGGCGGCGCGATCATGGGCTCGAACCCCAAGGAAAGCGTGGTCAACAAGTACCTGCAAAGCTGGGATGTGCCGAACGTGTTCGTGATGGGTGCCTGCGTGTTCCCGCAGAACATGGGCTACAACCCGACCGGGCTGGTGGGCGCCTTGGCCTATTGGGCCGCGCAGGCGATCCGCGATCAGTACTTGAAGAACCCCGGCCCGCTGGTCCAGGCATAAGGAGACGGAACAATGTTCAAGCAAACCATTGTTGCGGCCTTCTCGGCCCTGGTCGCCAGCGCCGCTTTCGCGGCGGACGGCACGCCGGCCTCGAACGACGCGCAGATGATCAAGCAGGGCGAATACCTGTCGCGCGCCGGCGATTGCATTGCCTGCCACACGGCTGGGGGCGGCAAGCCCTTTGCCGGCGGCCTGGGCATTGAATCGCCGCTTGGCACGATCTATTCGACCAACATCACGCCCGACAAAGAAACCGGCATCGGCAACTACACGTACGAGGACTTCGACCAGGCCGTGCGCCACGGCAAGGCCAAGGACGGCCATTCGCTGTATCCGGCCATGCCTTACACCGCCTACGCCAAGGTCACGCCCGAGGACGTCAAGGCGCTGTACGCGTACTTCATGCACGGGGTCGAGCCGGTCAAGCAGGAAAACAAGGACACGGATATTTCGTGGCCCATGTCGATGCGTTGGCCGCTGACGGTGTGGCGCTGGATGTTCGCGCCGGATGTCGTGAACGGCCCGGCCGCCAGCGACCTGAAGGGCGCGGACCGCGCGGCACTGCTGCGCGGCCAGTACCTGGTTGAAGGCCTGGGCCATTGCAGCACCTGCCACACCCCGCGCGGTTTTGCCTTGCAGGAAAAGGCGCTGAGCGACGCGGACGGCTCGGCCTTCCTGTCGGGCGGCGTGGTCGAAGGCTGGCTGGCCAAGAACCTGCGTGGCGACATGGTCGACGGCCTGGGCAGCTGGACCAAGGAAGACATCGCCGTCTTCCTGAAGTCCGGGCGCAACGGCCATTCGGCCGCGTTCGGCGGCATGGCACAGGTGGTGCAGGACAGCACGCAGCACCTGACCGATGACGACCTGAACGCCATCGCCGTGTATCTGAAGAGCTTGCCGCCGGTGAACAAGGACGCCGCCACCAAGCCCCTGGCCTATGACGAGACCGTGGCGCAAGCGCTGCGTACCGGCAAGGACAAGGGCGACGGCGCCATGGCCTTCCTGAACAACTGCGCGGCCTGCCATCGCAGCACCGGCAAGGGCTACACGGAAACGTTCCCGCAGTTGGCGCTGAGCTCGACGGTGAATTCGGCGGACCCCACGTCGCTGATCCACATCGTGCTCAAGGGCGCGCAGATGCCGGGCACGACGGCGGCCCCGACCGCCTACGCCATGCCGGGCTTTGACTGGCGCATGACCGACAAGGAAGTAGCCGACGTGGTGACCTTTGTGCGCTCCAGCTGGGGCAACAAGGGCGCGGCGGTCAGCGCGGCCGACGTAGCCAAGGTCCGCAAGGACGTCGGCGCGGCGGCGCAGCCGGCGCGCTAAGGCAGTGTGGGAAGTGGCCGCTTTTCGGAGCGGCCATTGACAACAAAGCGCGCCAGGCGCACTGTTGTGCCCATGCGCCAAACCCTGAACGCGTTCGCCGTGATTATTAGCCGCCTTGTCACCAAGGTGGGTTAGCGCGCATCGGTACATCGCCACATAAACCCGCCAACCGGCGGGTTGTTTGTTGGCTCGCCAGGCATGGATTTCCCAGGAGAGCCTTGCATGACGCCGCCGTCCCCGACCCAAACCTCCGCCCAAACCCCCGCCCAAACCCCTGCCCAACCCCAGGCCGAAGCCGCAGCTCAAACTGAAGCTCAGGCCCGAAGCCCGTCCTTCACGCCTGCCACCCTGCATTTTCTGTGCGGCAAGATTGCCGCCGGCAAGTCCACCCTGGCCGCGCAGCTTGCCGCGCAACCCCATACGGTGCTGATCAGCGAAGATGCGTGGCTGGCGGCTTTGTATCCCGGCGAGATCCTGGGCATCGCGGATTACGCCCGCTGCGCGGATAGGCTGCGCAACGCCATGGGCAGCCACGTGGCGGCATTGGTGGGGGCAGGGGTGTCCGTGGTGCTGGACTTTCCGGCCAATACGCTGGCGGGCCGGCAATGGCTGCTGGACGTGGCGCGGCAAGCGGGTTGCCCGCACCAGTTGCACTACTTGCGGGCGTCGGATGCGCTGTGCAAAGCGCGGTTGCGCGCGCGCAACGCGTCCGGTACGCATGCATTTTCTACATCGGATGCGCAGTACGACGCCATCACCGCCTATTTTGTCGAGCCCGGTCCGCAGGAAGGGCTGACCATCGTGACGCACGCGCAAGGCTGAGAAGCGACGCAAGAATGTCCCGGTGCAACGCCGGGCCGCCTGCTATGATTACTGGATAAAACCCCAGCTATCCGGCCCGGCCGATGTTTCCCCCGCACCGCTACTACTATCTGCACAATTTCCTCTGCGCCCTGGCGTGGGTCGGCGACCGCTACGCCGACGTGCTGGACGCCGACGAACGCCGTTTCCTGGCAAACTTCCAGGCCTTGCCGCAAGCCTCGCAGGCGTTGATGGCCCGCATGCTGATGCGCCGTGGGCCGTGGTTTCGGGCCAGCCGGCTGGTATACGAGGAAATCGGCAACGCGGTCGACGCCGCCGGGCCGCTTGCCGCGCTGGGCTGGCTGGATGCCGCAGCGCCGATGACGCTGGATGAATTGTTTGACCTGCATACCAAGCCCGAGCTTTGCCGGCTGTTTTTCGGCGCAAGTTCGGGCTCAAAGTCGGGCGCAAGTTCGGGCGCAAACTCGGGCGCAAATCCGGGATCAAATCCGGGATCAAATCCGGGATCAAATCCGGAATCGAATCCGGGCTCAAATTCGGGCTCAAATTCGGAATCAAATTGCGGCCCAAGCACAGGCCCGCATCACTTCGCCAGCCTCAGACCCACCGCGCGCAAAGCCGATCTGCTGATCGCGCTGCGTGCCGTGCACGCCGCGCCCCGGCCTTACTCCGAATGGAACCCCGTTGCGCAAGAACCCGTCTGGCGCGTCATGGTCGGCGACTTGTGCGAACGCTTGCGCCTGATGTTCTTCGGCAATCTGCACCAGGACTGGTCGGAATTCGTGTTGGCTGACCTGGGCGTCTTCCAGTATGAAACCGTACCGTTTGATGCCTCGTCCCGCGCGTTCCAGACGCGGGCGGACGTAGACGCTTATCTGGCGTTGCACGCCTGCCGGACGGCCTTGGAAGAAGGCGCGAACATGCCTGCCCTGCTGGCCCGAGTACACGGCTGTGTCAGCCAGAACCCCTGGCTGGAAAAGCGCCGCGCCAAGGTGCTGCTGCGCATCGGGCAGGCATGTGAACGCGCCCGCGACTGGCCCACGGCGCAAGCCGCCTATGAGCAATGCGCGTACCCCGGCGCGCGCCATCGCCGCATCCGCGTGCACGAGCGCATGGCGCGGTATGACCAGGCGCTGACCCTGGCGCTGCAAGCGCGCGACGCACCGGAAAGCGAAGAAGAAAGCCAGCGCGTGGCGCGCATGTTGCCGCGCCTGTATCGGGCGGTGGGGCAGGGCGGGCCGGCCCGCCCACCCGTCCCTGCCGTGCCGCGCACCGATCTGACGCTGCAACGGCCGGCGACGCCGGCTTCGGTTGAATTCATCACGCGCGACCACCTGCATCAAGACGACGCGCCCGTGCACTACGTGGAAAACGCGCTGCTTAATTCCCTGTTCGGCCTGCTGTGCTGGCCCGCCGTGTTCGCGCCGTTGCCGGGCGCGTTCTTTCATCCGTTCCAACGCGGCCCGGCCGACCTGGACGCGCCTGATTTTTACCAGCGCCGCCAAGACCTGTTCGCCGACTGCCTGGCGCAACTGGACACGCCCGAGTATCGCGACGTGATCTTGCAGCGCTACGCCGATAAAGCCGGCGTGCAATCGCCGTTTGTGTTCTGGGGCGCCTTGTCCGAAACCTTGCTGACGCTGGCGCTGGATTGCCTGCCCCCCGCGCACCTGAAGCTGGTTTTCACGCGCCTGCTGCGCGACGTCAAGACCAACCGATCCGGCTTGCCGGACCTGATCCGCTTTTGGCCGGCGCAGCGCCGCTATGAACTCATCGAAGTAAAAGGCCCGGGCGACAAGCTGCAAGACAACCAGATTCGGTGGTTGCAATACTGCGTGTCGCACGGCATGCCGGTGCGCGTGTGCCACGTCAGCTGGCAGGAGGGCGCGGCATGAGCTATGCCGTGGCGGTGCGCGCGCTGTGCGAATTCACGGCGCGGGCCGGCGACCTGGACTTGCGCTTTACCCCCGCGCCGACCGGCCTGGAGGGTATGGCCGGGCACTCGGTGGTGACGGGGCGGCGCGGCCCGCAGTACGAGACCGAAGTGTCTTTGTCCGGCGAGCACGAGGGCCTGCTGGTGCGCGGGCGCGCCGATGGTTTTGACCCGGTCTTGAACCAGCTTGAAGAGGTCAAGACGTATCGCGGCCAGTTGGACAGCGTGCGCGACAACCACCGCGCGGTGCATTGGGCGCAGGCGCGGGTCTATGGGCATCTGCTGTGTGAATCGCGCGGGCTGGAGCAGGTGCGCGTGGCGCTGGTGTACTTCAACGTGGTTACCGAAGAAGAAACGGTGCTGACCGAAACGCATGACGCCGCCGCGTTGCGCGCGTTCTTCCAGGAACAGTGCAACCGTTTCCTGGCGTGGGCCAAGACCGAACTGGCGCATCGGCAGGCCCGCGACGCGGCGCTGGAGAAACTGGCGTTTCCCCATGGCGAATTCCGTGCCGGGCAGCGCGACCTGGCCGTGGCCGTGTACCGCACCGCGCGCGACGGCCGTTGCCTGATGGCGCAGGCGCCCACCGGTATCGGCAAGACGCTGGGCACGATTTTCCCGTTGCTCAAAGCCAGCCCCGGCACCGGTCTGGACAAGATTTTCTTCCTGGCGGCCAAGGGCTCGGGCAGGGCGCTGGCCGTTCAAGCGCTGGACACCGTCAACGCGCAACCCGCCGCGCCCGGCCTGCGCGTGCTGGATCTGCAAGCGCGCGACAAGACCTGCGAGCATCCGGATTTGGCGTGCCACGGGGATTCCTGTCCCTTGGCGCAAGGCTTCTATGACCGCCTGCCCCAAGCGCGCGAGGCGGCGGTGCAGCACGCACGGCTGGATGCGCCCACGGTGCGAGCCGTTGCCCGGGATCACCACGTTTGTCCGTATTACCTGTCGCAAGAGTTGATCCGCTGGAGCGATGTGGTGGTGGGCGACTACAACTATTACTACGACGCGTCGGCCATGTTGTACGCCATGACGCAGGCCTATCAATGGAAAGTGGCGGTGCTGGTGGACGAGGCGCACAACCTGGTCGACCGGGCACGTCGCATGTACACGGGCGAGCTGGATCAGGCGTCGCTGTCGGCGGCGCGTTATGCCGCGCCCAAGGAATTGAAAAAGCCGCTGGATGGCTTGCAGCGGTCCTGGAATGCGCTGAACAAGAAGCAGGCGGAACGCTATCAGGCTTACGACGCGGTGGCGGCCGGTGTGCTGTCGGCCGTGCAGAAAGCGGTGGGCGCCATCATGGAATACATGGGCCAAACCCCCTTGCCGCAAGACGACCCGGTGTTGACCTTCTACTTCCAGGCGCTGCAATTCATGCGACTGGCGGAACAATTCGGTTCGCACGCTTTGTTCGACGTGACGCTGTCTGACGTGGGCGTGGCCAGCGCCAAGACCGGGCCGTCGACCCTGTGCGTGCGCAACGTGATACCCGCCCCGTATCTGGCGGCGCGCTACGCCGCGGCGCATGCCACGGTGCTGTTTTCCGGCACGTTAAGCCCGCAGCAGTTCTATCGCGACACGCTGGGCTTGCCGCGCGACACGCCCTGGATCGACGTGGCCGCGCCGTTCCAGGCCGAACAGTTGGCGGTGCGGGTGGTGGGCAACGTGTCCACCCGCTATCGCGACCGCGAGCGCTCGCTGGCGCCCATCGTCGACCTGATCGCCACACAGTACGCCGAACGACCGGGCAATTACCTGGGCTTTCTCAGCAGTTTTGACTACTTGCGGCAGGTGTCCGACCTGATGCGCGAGCGCCATCCTGCCGTGCCGATCTGGTTGCAGACGCCCGGCATGGACGAAGGGGGCCGGGCGGCCTTCCTGGCGCGCTTCACCGAAACGGGGCAGGGCGTGGGTTTTGCGGTGCTGGGCGGCGCGTTCTCGGAAGGGGTGGACCTGCCGGGCAAGCGGCTGATCGGCGCGTTCATCGCCACGCTGGGCTTGCCCCAGGTCAACCCCGTGAACGAAAACATGAAGCGGGCAATGGACCAGCGCTACGGCGAGGAAAACGGCTACGACTACACCTACCTGTATCCCGGCATGCAAAAGGTGGTGCAGGCGGCCGGCCGCGTTATCCGCACCGAAAACGATGTGGGCACGGTCCACCTGATCGACGACCGTTACCGCCGCGCGAAGGTGCGCGGCCTGCTGCCTAGCTGGTGGCGGGTGGACTGAGCGGCGCGGCAACCGGATCACGACGGCCCAGCAGCAGCGTTATCGCCAGCGCGGTCAGCACCGCGATGACGGCCAAGGCATGCAAGACGTGGCGAAAAGCGTTGTCGTAGGCGTGATGCAGCAGCGGCAGCGCATCGGTCAGGGATGCCGGCAGCCGCGCCGCCGCGTCGTCCAACTGCCCCAGCGCCGCGCGGTTGGCGGCTGCGGCCAAGGCCTGCGCCTCGGGCATCGCCACCGTCAACTGCGTCTGGATCAGCAACGCCAGCAGCGCGCCGACCACGGCGATGGCCACGCCGTCCGCCGACACGCGCACCGTATTGAAAATGCCGGTCGCCATGCCGACGTTGCGGGCGTCGACCACGCTGACCGCCATTGCGTCCATCAACCCCCACGGCAAACCGATGCCACACCCGATCAACAGCATCGGCATCCAGAGCGCCGACGTGCCGGTGTCCAGGATGCCGGCCAGCCACACCAAACCCGCCGCCACCGCCAACAAACCCAGCGCAGACAGCACGCCCGGCCGGAACCAGCGTGTCAGCAACGCGGCCACGAAAGGCACGACCAGCAAAGGCGCGGCCAGGCCGATCATCAGTTGCCCTGCTTGCAGCGCGCTATGGCCGTCGATGCCGATAAAGCGGCCGGGCAGCAGCGCGACCAGCACAATGAACAGGAACGCGGGGGATGCCGCCAGCACCTGCACGCCGACAAAGCGCGGGCTGCGGAACAGGCGCAAGTCCAGCATGGGCCGAGCTACCCGCCGTTCAATCCGCACGAAGGCCACGGCCAGCAGCACGGACGCCAGCAGCGCGGCCAGGACGTGCGTGTCCGTCCAGCCCGCTTCGGGCGCCAGCAGGATGCCGTAGGTGAACAGCCCCAGTGCGCCGGTAAAACTGATGGCGCCCGGCCAGTCGAGCCGGCCTTGCACGGCGCGCGCCGTGGGGCGCACGCTGACGGCGACCATGGCGGCGCCCAACACGCCCACTGCACCGGTAGCCAGGAACACCCACTGCCAACCGGCGGCGTCCACCATCCAGCCGGCGGCCAGCGGCCCGAACGACAGGCCCACGCCAAACGTGGTGCCCAGCAGGCTGAACGCGCGGGTGCGCGCCACGCCGTGGAAAAGCGGCGCCAGCGACGACATGGCGGCGGCGAAAGCGGCCGCGCCACCCACGCCCTGCAACAGGCGCAGCAAGTTGATCCAGCCCGTTGTCGGCACGAAGGCAATGGCGAAGGTCGTGACGCAAAAGCCCACCAGGCCCAGCAGCCATACGCGTCGCGGCCCGTACAGGTCGGTCAGGCTGCCCGACACCATGATGACGCTGCCGTACGCCAGGATGTAGCCGTTCAAGATCCAATTCAGTTGTACGGGCGTGCCGCCCAGGTCGTGACTGATGGACGGCAGCACCACGGCGGGGCCGGTAAAGCACAGCGGAATCAACAATGCGGTCAGGCAGGCCGACAGCAATTGCAGCCAGCGGCGGTAAGGGGGTAAATGGTCGTGGGTAGGCATGGAACGCGCCAGGGAAAACGAAAGGACGGCCAGCTTAGGGCGCGATGCATAAAAGAAAAATAGGCTAGGATTCCCGACATTCCGGACACCTATGTCCGTATTGGAGTGCGTCAAATGGATAGCCTTAGCGGCATAGGGGTGTTTGTGCTGGTGGCGCAGGCGGGCAGCTTTGCCGAGGCAGGGCGCGCGCTTGGGGTGTCGCCGTCGGCGGTGGGCAAGAGCATCGCGCGAATGGAAGCGCGCCTTAAGGTGCGACTGTTTCATCGCAGCACACGCCAACTGGCGCTGACGCCGGAAGGCGAGAAATTTCTGGATCGCTGCCGCCGCATCCTGGCCGAGGTCGAAGCGGCAGAGCTGGAACTTTCCGCCGCCTCGGACGCGCCGCAGGGCAAGCTGCGCGTGAGCCTGCCTCGCTACAGCGGCCTGTTTGACGCCGCCGTGGCCAGCTTCATGCGGCAATACCCGCTTGTGAAGCTGGACCTGGACTTCACCGACCGCATGGTCGATGTCATAGGCGAGGGCTACGACGCCGTGGTCCGCACTGGCGACATGGAAGACTCCGGCCTGAAGCGCCGCCGCCTGGGCCCGTTCCGCCGGGTGCTGGCGGCTTCGCCCGACTATCTGCGTCAGCACGGCACGCCCAAACGCGCCGCCGATCTGCTGGGCCACGCCTGCCTGCATTACCGCTATCCCGCCACGGGCCGCCTGGAAAAATGGCCGTTCAAACTGGGGCAGGACGCGCAGGCGCCCGAGCTGCCGTTGACGCTGGTGTGCAACAGCGTGGAAATGCGGATTGCGCTTGCCGTGGGCGGGCAGGGCATTGCCTGCCTGCCGGACTTTACGATCCGCCGCGAGCTGGCGGCGGGGCAGTTGCACGTGGTGATGGAAGACCGCACGCGCGGCGGCGGCACGATGTGGGCGTTGTGGCCCGCCAGCCGTCAGGCGTCGCCCAAGCTGCGCGTGTTCATCGACCACCTGGCGCAGCATTTGTTTCCGTAGTGGCGCTGGCCTGCGCCCGCCCAGGTTGCGTAGTATGTCGCCTGGGCGCACTGGCACTGCCCGCCAGTGTGACAACCATCACGATCCTCCGGAGCCTCTCGCATGCCTCTCGCCACGCCGGCCGACGCCGCCAGCCTGAACCCCATCGTCGCCATGTCGGCGCATGCCTTGTCGGACGCGATCCGGCGCCGCGAGCTCTCCTGTGTCGAGGTCATGCGCGCCTATCTGGCGCATATCGACAAGGTCAATCCCAAGGTCAATGCCATCGTCGCGCGCCGCGATGCCGATGAACTGCTGCGCGAGGCCGCTGAACGCGATGCGCAGCTGGATGCCGGCCAGTGGCTGGGCTGGATGCACGGCATGCCCCAGGCGCCCAAGGACCTGACCGCCGTGCGCGGCATGGTCACGTCGATGGGCTCGCTGGTCTACAAAGACCAGGTTACGCAGCACGATTCGATCATCGTCGAACGCATGCGGGCGGCGGGCGCCATCTTCATCGGCCGCACCAACGTGCCGGAATTCGGGCTGGGCTCGCATACGTACAACCCGGTCTATGGCACCACGGGCAACCCCTACAACCCCACCAAGACGGCCGGCGGCAGCAGCGGCGGCGCGGCGGCAGCGCTGGCCGCGCGCATGCTGCCGGTGGCCGACGGCAGCGACTTTGGCGGCTCGCTGCGCAACCCCGCGGCGTTCTGCAACGTGTACGGCATGCGGCCGTCGGCGGGGCGCGTGCCGTTTGGGCCGTCGCCCGAAGTGTTCTTGAAACAGCTGTCCTACGAAGGCCCCATGGGGCGCACCCCGCGCGACGTTGCAATGCTGCTGTCCGTTCTGGCTGGCTATGACAAGCGTTCGCCCTTGTCCTTGCGTGACGACCCGGCGCAGTTCACTGCCGCGCTGGATGCGGATATGCGAGGCAAGCGCGTGGGGTGGTTGAGTGACTGGAAGGGCTATCTGCCAATGGAGCCGGGCATTCTTGACGTGTGCGCGCAGGGCCTGGCCACGCTGGACACCGTGGGCTGCGACGTGGTCGATTACGACGTGCCGTTCGCCGGCGACCGGCTGTGGCGCATGTGGTTGACGCATCGCCACCTGATGGTGGGCGGGCAGTTCCAGGCGTTGGTGCAGGACCCAGCCACGCGCAAGCTGGTCAAGCCGGCGCTGATCTGGGAAGTGGAAGGCCTGGACGGCATGACGGCGCTGGATGTCTATCAGGCCACGCAGGAACGCAGCGCGTGGTACCAGACGGTGCTGCGCATGTTCGAAGACGTGGACTTTCTGGCGGTGCCGTCCGCGCAGGTGTTTCCCTTTGACGCCACGCTGGATTGGCCCAAGCACATCGACGGGCGCCCCATGGACACCTATCACCGCTGGATGGAAACCGTCACGCCGTGGACGCTGGCCGGCTGCCCGGTCATCAGCGTGCCGGTGGGCTTCAGCCCTGACGGCCTGCCGATGGGCATGCAGTTGATCGGGCCGCCGCAAGCGGACCTGGACGTGTTGCGCCTGGCCCAGGCGTACGACCAGGCCTGCGATTGGGTTGCCGCGTATCCGCCTGCTGCGCTGTGGTCCGCGTCGACGTAGGCGCGGGAACTGCCGGTCGGCCCCGGCGCCGGCCCCCGTGCCCCCGTGCCCCCGTGCGGCCATAGGGGCCTGACCGGCCCCACGCCGCGCCCCAACCGCGCTACGCACCGTCATCCAGAAAAGACAAGCTTTGTAAGCGATCTTTGCTTTTTTCTGACGAATAGCCCATTTTTGCGGGGATTTCCCTAGTTTTTCATGGCTGGGTGGACCGGGCTTTGCAATAATCAGCCAAATTCCCCACATCCTGTCATGGGTTCAGGGTCGGGCGTTGTCGTGTGGCACCACCACAAAGGTCTTCCAGTATGAATAATCTGACTCTTCGCCAGCGCATCTTGGCCAGCTTCATGGTGATCCTGGCCATCATGGCCTTGATGGTGGTGGTGGATTACCGGCGCCTGCTGCACATCGAAGACGAAGTGGTGATGATCAACACCGATGCCGTGCCGGGCATTTACTACAGCACGTCGATCCGGGCGTCGTGGTTCGCGGGCTTTGTCGTGGTGCAAGACGCCTTTAACAGCGACACCGAGCAAGAGCGCCGCGCCACGCTGGAAACGCTGCCCAAGAACGATCAGCAGCTGCAAGAAAACGTCGATTTCTACCGCCGCACAATTGCGCGCGACGACGACCGCGCGATGTTCGCGGAGTTCGAAAAAGACTTGCAGGAATACAAACGCATTCGCGCCGACATCCTGGCGGCGACGGCCGATCCGCTTGTATCGCGCATGCGGGTCAAGAACGAACTGCGGCCCGCCTTCTACAAAGGGCGCGACATCCTGGCCAAGATGGTGGCCGAAAACAAGAAGCAGGCCGATGATGCCGCCGTCAGCATCAAGTCCGCCGTGGATTCGGCCGAAGTCGGCATGCTGGTGTCGCTGGCGTTCGCCATCGCGGCGGCGCTGGTGTGCGGCTTCTTGCTGATGCGCGCCATCGCCAACCCCATGCGCGACATCGTCAAGACGCTGGAAGCGACCGGCGGGGGTGACCTGACCCGCCGCTTGTCGCTGGCCCGCAAAGATGAATTCAACGCCATCGAAACCGGCTTCAACGGCATGGTTGATGAGCTGACCGGCCTGGTGGGCAAGACGCAGCGCTCGGCCGTGCAGGTCGCGACCTCGGTCACGGAAATCGCCGCCACCTCCAAGCAGCAGCAAGCCACGGCATCCGAAGTGGCGGCCACCACGACCGAGATCGGCGCAACCTCGCGCGAAATCTCGGCGACCTCGCGCGAATTGGTGCGCACCATGACGGAAGTGTCCAGCGCGGCCGAGCAGACGGCGTCGCTGGCGGGCAGCGGGCAGGTGGGCCTGGCGCGCATGGAAGACACGATGCGCAACGTGGTGGGCGCCGCGGGTTCGGTCAACGCCAAGCTGGCCATCCTGAACGAGAAGGCCGGCAATATCACGCAGGTGGTCACGACGATCACGAAAGTGGCGGACCAGACGAATCTGCTGTCCCTGAACGCGGCGATTGAAGCCGAGAAGGCCGGCGAATACGGCCGAGGCTTTGTGGTGGTGGCCACCGAGATCCGCCGTCTGGCCGACCAGACCGCCGTGGCCACCTACGATATCGAACAGATGGTGCGCGAGATCCAGTCGTCGGTGTCGGCCGGTGTGATGGGCATGGACAAGTTCTCGGAAGAAGTGCGCCGGGGCATGGCCGACATGCAACAGGTGGGCGATCAGCTGTCGCAGATCATCCAGCAGGTGCAGACGCTGGCGCCGCGCGTGCAGATGGTCAACGAAGGCATGCAGGCGCAGGCCACGGGCGCCGAGCAGATCAACCAGGCCTTGCAGCAATTGAGCGATGCGGCCCAGCAAACGGTGGAATCGCTGCGACAGTCCAGCCTGGCCATCGAAGAACTGACGCTGGTGGCCAACGACCTGCGCAGCGGCGTGTCGCGCTTCAAGATCTGATTCTTCCATGGTGGAAACTGCGTCCTTGCCCAAGCCCAGCGTCGCCGCCAACGCGGCGGCCAGGCGGCTGTATCTGCTGTTCCGCATCGGCGGCGACCGCTATGCGCTGGACGCGGGAGATGTGATCGAGGTGCTGGGCCTGCGCGTCTTCAAGCAAGTGCCGGGCGCCCCGTCGTGGGTGGCGGGCTTGTTGCAATGGCGCGGCGCGGCGGTGCCCGCCATCGACATGAGCGCGCTGGCCGGCCACGCCGACGCGGCGCGCGTGACCAGCACCCGCCTGGCGCTGGTGCGCTATCGGGCAGGCGGGGCGGCGGCCGAGCATGTGCTGGGCCTGATCCTGGAACAGGCCACCGAAACCGTGCATTACGACCCCGCCGCGTTCCAGCCGTTTGCGCTGGATAACGCCAATGCGCGCTACCTGGGGCCCGTGCTGAACGACGGGCAGGGCATGGTGCAGGCGGTGGGCGTGAACGAACTGCTGCCGCCGCCCGTGCGCGCGATGCTGTACCCGGCGGACCGGGAGATCACGCCATGATGCTGGTCGACGAATTCAGCGCCTTGCTCAAACGCAAGATGGGGCTGGATAGCGGCTCCATCGGCAAGGCCGCCGTTGAACGCGCCGTGCGCCACCGGATGGGCGCGGCGGGCGCGGCCGACGAACACGATTACCTGACGCGCCTGCACACTACGCCGGCCGAGATGCAGCAGCTGATCGAAGCCGTGATCGTGCCCGAGACCTGGTTCTTTCGGTATCCGGAATCGCAGACGGCGATGGCCGCGCTGGCGCGTGAACGCCTGTTCGCGGCGGGCGCGCCCGATGACCGCGTGCTGCGCGTGTTGAGCATGCCGTGTTCCAGCGGCGAAGAACCGTATTCCATTGCCATGGCCTTGCTGGACGCCGGGGTGCCCGCTGCGCGTTTCCAGATCGATGCCGTGGACATCAGCGAACGCATGGTCCAGTTTGCGCAACGCGCCGTGTATGGGCGCAACTCGTTTCGTGGCGACGACCTGGCGTACCGCGACCGCCACTTTGCCGAGACGGCCGACGGCCATCAACTATCCGCGCAGGTGCGGGAACGCGTGTGCTTTCGGCAGGGCAACGTGTTCGACAGCCAGTTGCTGCTGGGCACGTCGCCGTATGACTTCGTGTTCTGCCGCAACCTGCTGATCTATTTCGACGGGCCGACTCAGGAGCGCGCGGTGCAGGTGCTGCGGCGCTTCACGCGCGCCGACGGCGTCATCTTCGTGGGTCCGGCTGAAACCAGCTTGCTGACCGCGCGCCGCCTGCCGTCGGTGGCAATGGCGCGCTCGTTCGCCTTCCGTAATCAAGCCATGCCGCCCCAAGCCGATTTGCCCGCGGCGTCCCGGCCGATCGTGCACGCGTGGACGCCGCCCCGACGGCCGGTGGCGCAGGTCCCAACCGGACACCTGCCGGTGCCGCATGCGGCGATTCCGCCCGCTTCGGGGGCGTCGCCGATGCGCTCATCCGTGGCCGGCCCGACCGCGACGTCCGGGTCGACGTCCGGGTCGACGTCGGGGGCGACAAACGCCGCTAGCTGGCAGGCATCGCCCAGCGCGGCGACCAGCGCATCGACCAGTACATCCAGCACATCCCCCGGCGCATCCCCCAGCGCCGACGCTTCCCTGCGCCAGATCGCCGCGCTGGCCGACCGGGGCCGCGTGCAAGACGCGCTGGCGCAGTGCCGCGCGCATATCGACATCCACGGCGTCAGCGCCGACGGGCTGCATCTGCTTGGCCTGTTGCAGGATGCGGCGGGCGACTCGCGCGAGGCGCAGGCGTCCTACCGCAAGGCGCTGTACCTGGACCCCACCCACCGCGAGGCGCTGCTGCACCTGGCCGCGCTCATCGCGTCGGCGGGTGACATCGAAGGCGCGCGCCGCCTGCAAGCGCGCGCGGCGCGACAGGAGGCCAGACGTGGTTGAACCCATCGCGCTGCTGTCCGACGTGGACGACTGCTGGAACCGCATCGGCATCCGGGGCGACAAAACCTGCCCGCAATTGCCCGAGCACGTGCATTGCCGCAACTGCCCCGTCTACGCCGCCGCCGCCAAACGCATCCTGGACCGCCTGCCGCCGCAGATGGACGCGTTGGATGGTGATTCGCCAGACGCCGACCACGACAAACCCCATGAAGACGTTCAGATGTCTTCGCTGCTGGTCTTCCGGCTGGGCCGCGAATGGCTGGGCCTGCCGACGCGCGCGCTGGACGAAGTGGCCGGCACGCGCGGCATTCTGGCGCTGCCCCATCGCCGCGACCCGGCAGTGTTGGGCGTGACCAATGTGCGCGGCACCTTGACCGTCTGCGTGTCGCTGGCGCGTTTGTTGGGGCTGGACATGACGCCGGCCCCGCTGGATGTGCGCGAACGCTCGGGCGCCGCGCGCATGTTGATCTTCGGCGGCGCGGGCCGGGCCGTGGTGTTGCCGGTGGACGAGGTGGAAGGGATACACGCCGTCGACCTGGACCGGCTGGAACCGCTGCCGTCGACGGTGCAGGGCGCGGGCCTGAAATATTCGCGCGGGGTGCAGCGCTGCGGCAGCCGCAGCGTGGGCGTGCTGGACGAAACCCAGTTGATGCAAGCTTTGGAACGGAGTCTGGCGTGAACCCGGACGAAATGCGCGACGCCTCGCTGCTTGAGCTGTTTCAGCTTGAGACCCGCACCCAGGTGCAGGTGTTGAACAACGGCCTGTTGGCGCTGGAACACGACCCCACCTCGGCGGCGCAGCTGGAAGCCTGCATGCGGGCGGCGCATTCGCTGAAAGGGGCCGCGCGCATCGTGGACCTGCACCCGGCCGTCCGCATCGCGCACGCCATGGAAGATTGCCTGGTGGCCGCGCAGGAAGGGCGGCTGCGCTTGCAGGCAGACGATATCGACGCCTTGCTGCTGGGCACCGATTTGTTGCAGCGGGTCGCTACGCCGGGCGCGGAGCTGGGCGGTGAAATCGACGAGGTGGTAGTGCGCCTGAGCAGCGCGCCCAACGCGCCGCCGGCCGTGCCGCCGCGCGCGCCCCGGCCGTCGGATTTCCTGCCGCCCATCAAGCGCGTTGAGGACGAGCCGCTGACGGCAACGCCGCCGAGGTCGCCCGATCCGATGCCCTTGGGCGTGCCGGTTTCACCCGCATCGCCCACCCCGGCGCCGGTGCGCCGCAGTTCCGACCAGGGGCTCTCCGAAGGCGAACGCGTGCTGCGCGTCACGGCCGACACGCTGAACAAATTGCTGGGCCTGTCCAGCGAAACGCTGGTGGAATCGCATTGGGTCGGGCCGTTTGGCGCGTCCATGTTGCGGCTGCGGCGCATGCAGGCGGGCGCCGCGCAAGCGCTGGACGGCGTGCGCGGCGCCCTGGCCGGACAGCAGCTGGACGCGCGCGCCCAGGCGGCGCTGGACGACGCGCAGCGCATCGTGGACCAATGCCAGCAGGAACTGATTGAACGCACCAATGAAGTGGATGAATTTGGCTGGCGCATGAGCCATCTGGCGCAGCGCTTGTACGACACCGCGCTGACGTGCCGCATGCGCCCGTTTGCCGACGGCGTGGGCGGCATGGCGCGCATGGTGCGTGACCTGGGCCGATCGCTGGGCAAGCAGGTGCGGCTGGAAATAGACGGCGACGCCACGCAGGTGGACCGAGACATCCTGGAAAAACTGGACGCGCCGCTGATGCACCTGCTGCGCAACGCCGTGGATCATGGCATTGAAATGCCGATGGACCGCATGGACGTCGGCAAACCGCCCGAAGGCTTGATCCGGCTGTCGGCGCGCCATTCGGCCGGCATGCTGGTGATTGAACTGAGCGATGACGGCTCCGGCATTTCGCTGGATCGGCTACGCGTTGAAGTCGTGCAGCGCAAGCTGACCACGGCGGAAACGGCCGCCCGTCTAAGCGAAGCCGAGCTGCTGGAATTTCTGTTTCTGTCCGGCTTCAGCACGCGCGGTGAAGTCACTGAAATTTCAGGACGCGGCGTGGGGCTGGACGTGGTCCAGACCATGGTGCGCCAGCTGCGCGGCGCCGTGCGTGTGCACCAGACGACCGGGCAGGGCACGCGTTTCGTGCTGGAAATGCCGCTGTCCCTATCGGTGGTGCGCAGCCTGCTGGTCGAGGTGCAAGGCGACATCTACGCGTTTCCGCTGGCCTATGTCAGCCATGCCTTGCAGGTGCGCTCGCAAGAGATCGAGCAGCTGGAAGGGCACCAGCACTTTCGCTTCATGGGCCGGCAGGTGGGCCTGGTGTCCGCGCGGCAGATCCTGCGGGGCGGCGAGCCCGCGCCCTCGACCGAGTCCATGGCCGTGGTGGTCGTGGGCGACCACGACAAGCGGTACGGCATCGCCGTTGACCGCTACGTCGGCGAGCGCACGCTGGTGGTGCAAGCGCTGGACCCCCGGCTGGGCAAAGTGCAGGACGTGATGGCGGGCGCCTTGATGGACGACGGCACGCCGCTATTGATCCTGGACGTGGAAGACATGCTGCTGTCGGTACAAAAGCTGATCGAAGGCGGGCGGCTGGCGCGGGTGGACGGCGGTGGCCCCATCGCCCAGGAGCGGCGCCGCAAGCGCGTGCTGGTGGTGGACGATTCCCTGACCGTGCGCGAGCTGGAACGCAAGCTGCTGGTGAACCGGGGCTTCGACGTGGCCGTGGCGGTGGACGGCATGGATGGCTGGAACATGCTGCGCGGGGAGGATTTCGACCTGGTCGTGACCGATGTGGACATGCCACGCATGGACGGCATCGAACTGGTGTCGCGCATCAAGGCCGACCCCAAGCTGCAGGGCTTGCCGGTGATGGTGGTGTCGTATAAGGATCGCGAAGAAGACAGGCGGCGCGGGCTGGACGCCGGCGCTGATTACTATCTGGCCAAGGGCAGCTTCCACGATGACGCGCTGTTGGACGCTGTCGAGGACTTGATCGGGAAGGCACTGACGTGAGAATCGGCATCGTCAACGATATGCAGATGGCGGTTGAAACCCTGCGCCGCGCCATCGCGCTGGAACCGGGGCTGGAAGTGGCGTGGGTGGCGTCAAACGGCGAAGAAGCCGTGGCGCAATGCGCGCGCGACCGGCCCGACGTGGTCTTGATGGACCTCATCATGCCCGTCATGGACGGGGTAGAGGCCACCCGCCGCATCATGGCGGAAACGCCGTGCGCCATCGTGGTGGTGACGGTGGACGTCGCCCGCCATACGGCGCGGGTGTTCGACGCCATGGGCCACGGCGCGCTGGACGCGGTGGACACGCCGGTGGTCAGCGGCGGCGACATGCGTGCCGCCGCCGCGCCCTTGCTGCGCAAGATTCGCAACATCGGCTGGCTGATCGGGCGCTATGGCAACCGGCCCACGCTGACGCCCGTGCCCAAATCAGCGGCGCGTGCCGACGCACAACGCCTGCTGGTGATCGGCGCGTCGGCGGGCGGCCCGGCCACGTTGGCCCAGTTGCTAGGCGACCTGCCGCTGGATTTTCCCGCCGGCATCGTACTGGTGCAGCACGTGGATGCCTCGTTCGCGGCAGGCATGGCGGACTGGCTGAACGACCAGGTGCAGCTGCCCGTCAGGCTGGTGCGCGAGGGCGAACGGCCGATGCCCGGCCAGATCTTGCTGGCGGGCACGGACGACCATCTGCATCTGCTGCCCGACGGCACGCTGCGCTACACGCAAGACCCAAAAGAAAGCCTGTATCGGCCTTCCATTGACGTGTTCTTTCACAGCGTGGCGCAGCATTGGCGCGGCACGGCGGTTGGCGTGCTGCTGACCGGCATGGGCCAGGACGGCGCGCGTGGCTTGAAGGCCATGCGCGAGCGGGGCTGCCTGACCATCGCGCAAGACCAAGCCACCAGTGCTGTCTACGGCATGCCCAAGGCGGCCGCCGCCATGCAGGCCGCGGTGGAAATCAAACCATTGGACCAGATCGCGCCGCGCTTGATTCAGGCCTTGGCCTAAGCGCTCGATCCCGTTCGACATCAAGGACTTACCATGCACCCACCTTTCGACAGCGCAGCCTCGGCCGACCTGAACGCGCACGCAGCCATGGTGCTGCTGGTTGACGATCAGGTGATGGTCGGCGAAGCGATCCGGAGGGCGCTGGCCACGGAAGGGAACATCGATTTCCACTATTGCTCGGACCCGTACAAAGCGCTGACGGTGGCGATCCAGACGCGGCCCACCGTGATCCTGCAAGACCTGGTGCTGCCGGGCGTGGACGGGCTGAGCCTGGTCAAGGAATACCGCAGCCATCCGGTGACGCGCGACATTCCCATCATCGTGCTGTCCACCAAGGAAGACGCAGCCATCAAAAGCGCCGCGTTTTCCGCCGGCGCCAATGACTATCTGGTCAAGCTGCCGGACGCCATCGAACTGGTGGCGCGCATCCGCTATCACTCGCGTTCGTACCTGGCGCTGGTGCAGCGCGACGAGGCCTACCAGGCGCTGCGCCAAAGCCAGCAGCAGCTGCTGGAAAGCAATATGGAGTTGCGCCGCCTGACCAATTCGGACGGGCTGACGGGCCTGGGCAACCGCCGGTATTTCGACGAATACCTGAATGCCGAATGGCAACGCGCGCGTCGCGACCAACGCGAAATCAGCATGTTGATGATCGATGTGGACCACTTCAAGGCCTACAACGACACCTATGGCCACATCGCGGGCGACGAGGCTTTGAAGCGCGTAGCCAACACCATCTTCGCCAGCTGCGACCGGTCCACCGACCTGGCCGCCCGTTTTGGCGGCGAGGAATTTGCGCTGGTGCTGCCGGGCTCGCCGGCGGGCAGCGCCAGGCTGGCGGCCGAGAAACTGCGGCGCGCCGTCGAGGCCATGCAGATTCCGCAAAAGGACACGGGCTCAGGCCCTTGGCTGACCGTCAGCATCGGGACGGCCACGGCCATTCCGGTGGCCGACCAACCCTGCACCGACCTGATCCAGGTGGCCGATCGCGGCCTTTACCAAGCCAAGCGCGACGGCCGCAACCGCGTCGTTCCCGGGCAGATGCAAGCGCCTGCCTAGGCGCCGCGACAGGTGAAGCGGGGTTGACGACTTTGCTTCATGCGCGCAAGGCGCTCCAGGCGCGGTAACCGTTTCCAGCAGGGCGAGGGCCGATAGCGACACGCGCTCGGCCAGCTCGGCCTTGCTGAGCCGGCCATCTTCCGGACGGATTTTCATGGTTTTCCAATCGATCGCGTCCAGTTGATGTAACAAGGCAGTGTCTTTCAGGGACAAGTGCGAATGGGAAACAAAGTTTCTCATCAATATTTCGCATCAATATTTCTCATCAATACTGCAAGACATCCCGAGGCGGCTGGCGCTATCGTCGCAGCATGCGACACGCGCCTGCCCGGTCGGCTGGAACCCCGAAGAAAGAGGCACACCATGACGTATTCGACTTATCACAAGAAAGATATCTTTGGCCGTCCGCTGCATGCGGAAACGCAGATGATGTCGTACGGCTACGACCCCTTCCTGTCCGAAGGGGCGGTCAAGCCGCCGGTATTCCTGACGTCCACCTTTGCCTTCCGGTCCGCCGAGGACGGCGCGGCGTTTTTCGACCTGGTGTCGGGCCGCAAACCCTTGCCCCAGGGCGAATCCGCCGGGCTGGTCTATAGCCGCTTCAACCATCCCAACCTGGAAATCGTGGAAGACCGGCTGGCCCTGCTGGACGGGTCCGAGGCGGCGGCCGTGACGGCCAGTGGCATGGCCGCGATCAGCGCCGTGCTGATGGCCTTTTTGCGCCCGGGCGACCAATTGGTGCAATCGCTGCCGCTATACGGCGGCACGGAAACCCTGATCGCCAAGATTTTCCCGGAATGGGGTATTGGCTCGCACCCCATTCAGGACGGGCTGTCGCCCAAGCACATGCGCGCGGCGCTGGAAGCGGCGGCGGCCAAGGGGCCGGTGCGCGTCTTCTACGTGGAAACGCCCGCCAACCCCACCAACGCGCTGATCGATTTCGAAGGCATGAAGAACGAGCTGGACGCCTTCGAAACGCGGCACGGCTATCGCCCGGTCTCGGTGTGCGACAACACGCTGCTGGGGCCCATCTTCCAAAAGCCGGCCGAGCATGGCGTCGACCTGTGCGTGTATTCGCTGACGAAATACGTGGGCGGTCACAGCGACTTGGTGGCGGGCGCTGTGACGGGCAGCAAGGACCTGATCAAGAAGGTGCGCGCGATACGCAGCGCGTTCGGTTCGCAGCTGGACCCGCATTCGTGCTGGATGATTACGCGGTCGATGGAAACCGTGGTGCTGCGCATGAAGCAGGCCGCGCGCACGGCGACCAAGGTGGCGCAATGGCTGGCCGGCAACCCCTACGAAAAGGTCACGCTTTTTCATCCCGAGATGATTGCGGATCGCGCCTATCAGGAAGTCTACAAGCGGCAGTGCACGGGGCCTGGCTCGACGTTTGCGTTCGTGCTGGACGGTGGCCGCGAACGCGCCTTCCGCTTCATCAACGCGCTGCATCTGTTCAAGTCGGCCGTGAGCCTGGGCGGCACGGAATCGCTGGTGTGCCATCCCGCGTCCACCACCCATTCCGGCGTGCCGGCCGCCGAACGCGAGGCGGCGGGCGTGTCGGAAGGGCTGATCCGCATTTCGATCGGGCTGGAGCACGAAGAAGACCTGATCGCGGACATGGACAACGCGTTTCGCACGCGCTGAGCGCTTGGATGCTTAGGGGGCAGGGGACGGGTTGCGCCACCATGCGCAGCCACATACGTAGCCACATACGTAGCCACATACGCAGCCACCGTACGTAGCCACCTTACGCAGCCACCTTACGCAGCCACCGCCTGCCGCCGCGACCGGTTCAGCAGCACGAACGCGGCGGTGGCCACCAGCATGACCGTGGCGGTGGCGATGACGGCCGCGTAGCCCGTGTCGAACGCCGTCCGGGCCAACTCGGTCAGCGTGGCTGCCAGGTCGGTGGGCAGGCCTTCGGCCACGATCAACGCTTCGTCCAGGCTGTCGCGCAGCGCGGGGGCCGCCGCCAACGCCGGCGGCACGTCCAGCGTGTTGGCGTACACGCCCGACAGGATGGACCCCATCAACGTCACGCCCAGCGCACCGCCCAGCTCGTACGACACTTCCTCAATCGATGCCGCCATGCCCGCGCGTTCCGGCGTGGCGCTTTGCATGATGGAGCTGGATGCCGCCGTCATCGTTGCACCGATGCCCAGCCCCAGCACGCTCAGGCTGACCATCTGCGGCAGCACGGCGCCGTCATAGCACAGCAGGTACGCGCCCATGCCCGCCGCCGAGACGGCCAGCGACAGGAACATCAGCCGAGGTCCGCGCACGTAGGCCAGCAGCCATCCCGCCACGGGGCCGGCCACGAAAGCGGCCAGCGGCAGCGGCAGGATGAACAGCGCGGCCTGGATGGGCGACATGCCCAGCACCAGCTGCAAGCGCTGGCTGAAGACCAGTTCCAGGCCCAGCAGCGCGGCGCCGGCGAACAGCGCGGCGGCGACGCCCGAGCTGAAGGTGGCGTTGCGGAAGATGGCAAAGTCGATCAGCGGATAAGGCCGGCGGCGCTGGCGGCGCACGAACACCGTCAGCATGGCGACCCCGGCCACGCAGGCCAGGCCCGCATGCAGCCACGACGTGGACGCGCGGCCCAGTTCCTTTAGCGCATAGGCGCACAGGATCAAGCCGGCCATGACTTGCAGCGACCCGGTCAGGTCCCACGGCCGCGCGGTGGCGGGGCGGCTGGCCGGAATCAGCCGCCAGGCCAGCGGCAGCGCCAGCAGCACAATCGGCACATTGATCAGGAACACCGATCCCCACCAGAAATGCTCCAGCAGCACCCCGCCCACCACCGGCCCCAGCGCCGCGCCGCCCGAGGCCACCGAGGCCCAGATGCCGATCGCCACGGCGCGCTCGCGCTCTTGCGCGAAAGTCAGCCGGATGATGGACAGCGTGGCGGGCATCATCATGGCGGCGCCCACGGCCAGCAGCACACGCGCCGCGATCAGCGGGGCGGCCGCCGGCGAATACGCCGCTGCCAGCGAGGCCACGCCAAACACCACCAGCCCCATCATGAACAGACGCTTGTGGCCCAGCCGGTCGCCCAGCGTGCCCATGCCCAGCAGCAGGCCCGACACCACCAGGCCATACACGTTCACGATCCACAATTTTTCCGACGCGGTGACGCCCAGCTCGTGCGTAAGCCGGGGCAGGGCGGTGTACAGCACCGTCATGTCCACCACGATCAATAACAAGGCGATGGACACAATGCCCAGCACCAGCCAACGGCGCGGATCGGCCGTGGCGACAGCGTTCGAATGAGTCCGCTGCATAGTTCTACTCCCTTTGAATCCACGCTTGGGTTGTTGCGCCGCAAGGGCGGCTGCCAAGCGCAAGGCACGCATTATCTATCTGTTTATTTGCCTTAAAAAGTTTGATTCCATCTATAAAATAGATGAATTAAGGAGGCGCTCATGCAATGGACCCTGGACCAACTTCGGCATTTCGTCGCGGCGGCCGACGCCGGCTCTTTCTCGGCGGCGGCGCGCGGGCTGGGGCGGGCACAGTCCGCCATCAGCACCTCGGTGGGCCTGCTGGAGGCGGATCTGGGTGTGGAACTGTTCGACCGGTCGCGCCGCAACGCCACCCTGACGCCCGCCGGCGAAGTCATGCTGCAAGAAGCGCGCGAACTGCTGCGGCAGGCCGGCGGGCTGGACCAGCGGGCGCTGTCGTTTGCCGCCGGGCAGGATGCGCGCCTGTCGATCGCGCTGGACGAAGCACTGCCGTATCAGGTGCTGGGCGCGCTGGTGGTCGAAGTGGCCGACCGCTTTCCCGCCCTGGAATTGACGCAGCTGAACGGCACCGCCACCGAGGTGGCCGACTACGTGCAGCAAGGCCGCGCCAGTCTCGCGTTCCACTTTGACCGGGGCGACCCGGGCAGCGCGTTCGCGCACCGTTACCTGGGCAATGTGGCGCAGGCGGTGTTCGTGGCGTCGGGGCATCCGCTGACCGATCTGGCAGAGGTCACGCGCAGCGATCTGGCCCGCTATCGGCAACTGGTGATGCAGATGGAAGGCGTGGAAGAGGTGGTGCTGAGCCCGACGGTGTGGCGCACGGACAGCTTCTACAGCATCGCCGGCATGGTGGCGGACGAGCTGGGCTGGGCGATCCTGCCGCTGAACATCGCGGAATACGAAAGCTTTCGCCGCACGCTGGCGCGCGTGCCGTGCGCGGGCCTGTCCTTGCCGATGCTGTCGGTGCGCGCGCTGTGGCTCCAAGGGGCAACGTTAAGCGCGACCGAGATTTGGTTGCAGGAACGGATGGGGCAATTGTTGGGGTGATGCGAGCTCGGCTAGCTAAGCAACGCCGTCACCAGATCGCTGCCGCCCTGGCTGTCGTCGGTGAAGTTCAGCGCTGTCTGCACGTGTTCCAGATGCTCATCCATCAGCGCGCAGGCGCGTTCGGTGTTGCCCGCGCGGGCCGCCTCGATGAAGGCGTGGTGCTCTTGCGACGAGCAACTGGCGTCGTGCGAACTTTGGTACAGCACGGTAATCACGGCACTGCGCGCCGACAGTTCGCGCAGCATGCCGGTCAGCACCGAATTGCCCACGGCTTCGGCCAGCAGGATGTGGAAATGGCCCAGCAGCTGGTTGCGCTTTTGCACGTCGCCGGCTTCAAGCGCCGCGCGTTCTTCTGCCAGATGGGCGTCAATGCGGCGGTAATCGGCAGCCGTGGCGCGCGCCACGAATTCCTTGGCCAGCGCGGCTTCCAGGATGCGGCGCACGGCGTAGACCTCGCGCGCTTCGTTCGCGTCGGGCTTGCTGACGAACGCGCCCTTGTCCGGAACGATATTGATCAGCTTGTCCTTGGACAGCATCAGCAGGGCGGCGCGGATCTTGGTGCGGCTGACCTTGTAGACCCGCGCCAGCGCCTCTTCGCGCAGCCGGGTGCCGGGCGGAAGCTTGTGCGCCACGATGGCGGCGGAAACTTCGCGGGCAATATCGTCGGCGCTGGGGTCTGTGGAAACTTCCTGGGTCATGGGACGCGGCTGCGGCGGCCGCAGGGCAAAATCTTCGGGCAGCCAGTCTATCAAAAAGCCGGACAGGAAAGACAAACATTTTTTGCATACAAAGCGCGGATGCAAAACCGCGTCCGGGCGCGCGTTGTGCTTGCATACGCTTTGCCCCCCAGGCCGTCATACCGCGGTGCGCGCAGCCTTATCGCCCGCGCGCACCCCCCGGCGTCAGTCCTTGGCCATCAGACCCAGGTATTCGATCAAGCCCTTTTCCTTCACATAGGTCGCCTGCGCCCACGCCTTGTAGTCTTCGCTGTTGCGATAGGCCGGCTCCTGGTTCAGCTGCTTCATCACGTCCATGCTGGCCTGGTCGAACAGCGCTTTCTTGAACGCATCGTGCAAGGTCTTGACCACGGCAGGGTCCATGCCCTTGGGGCCGGCCAACCCATACGGGGACGTGGACACGACCTTGTAGCCCAGCTCTTGCGCCGTGGGCACGTCGGGCCAGCGCGTGGTGCGCTTTTCGCCAAAGGTCACCAGCAGCCGCATCTTGCCCGAGTCCACGAACTGGTCCCAGCCCGTGGCGTCGCTTTGCGCCATGACGTGGCCGCCCAGCAGCGCCTGCTGCATGTCGGCGTTGCCCTTGAACGGCACGTGGTTCAGCTTGACCTTGGCGTTGATGGCGATTTCTTCAATCAACAGATGCGGCGACGAGCCGATGCCCGTGGAGCCGTAGTCGATGGTGCCCGGCGCCTTGCGAGCCGCCTCGATGTATTCGTTAAACGTCTTGTAGGGCGAATCCGAGCGCACGGTGAAGCCGAACGTATAGCCCGACAGCCCGATGATGAAGCTGAAATCGTTGATCGGGTCCCAGCTGCTTTTCTGCATGTAGGGCATGCGCAGCATAGCCAGCGTGTAGAGCGCGATCGTGTAGCCGTCGGGCTTGGCGGTGCGCGCCATGGTGGCCGTGCCCAGCGTGCCGCCCGCGCCGGGACGGTTTTCCACGATGACCGGTTGCCCCAGGTACTTAGAGGCGTCCTGCGCCACGATGCGCAGGTGGCGGTCGGTCGAGCCGCCAGCCGGGAACGGCACGATCAGGGTGATGGGCTTGGTGGGAAAAGCGGCTTGCGCGCTGGCGGCCAGCGGCACGGCGGCGCCAACGGCGGCAAGCAGCAATGCGCCCAGGCAGGCGCGGCGCAAAGGCATCTTCAGCATGGGTTGTCTCCTGTGGTGTTGTTGTGGTGTGTTGTGGTCGGTCGTCGGTTGTCGCTGAAAGGGCGGGGGGGGCGGCGTCGGTTCAGTCGCGCAAGGCCACCTTGACCGGCAATCGCGCCAACGCCTCGCGCAGCTGCTCCTTCAGCGGCGTGGGCGCGTCGGCGTCCGCCTGGACGGCGACATCCGGTTGTGCATCGGCCAGCACGCGGAAGATCTTGCTGTCTTCCGTCAGGCCGGCCGCTTGCAGGGTGCGCGCCACCACGGCCTCTACCGAGACGGCAGTGGCCAGGCGGCGCAAATCGGGTTTGTAGATCTTGCCCACATTGGTCATGGGCATGGCGTCCAGCACGATTACGCGCTTGGGCCGCGCCGGGCCTTCGTCCACATGGGCGGCGGCGTAGGCAACCAGTTCGGCCTCCGTGACCTGCACGCCCTCCATCAGCGTGACGAAGGCCACGGGCAGCTCGCCGGCGTAGGCGTCCGGCGCGCCGACCGCCGCGCACAGGTGCACGCCGGGGTGCGTGGCCAGGGCGTCTTCGATGGTCTTGGGATCGATGTTGTGGCCGCCCCGGATGATCAGGTCCTTGGCGCGGCCTTGCAGGTGCAGCCGGCCTTCGTCGTCCATGAAGCCGACGTCGCCGCTGATCAGCCAGCCGTCTTCCGTGAAGGCGCGGGCGGTGTCTTCCGGGTCCAGAAAGCCGGGGATCACATTGGGTGCCTTGAACAGCACCATGCCCGGCGTGCCGGGCGGCAAGTCGCGCGCGGCCTGGCCCGAGGGCACATCCAGCCCCACGATGCGTACCTGCACATAAGGCAGCGGGTAACCCACGCAATTGACCGGGAATACCGAGCCGGGCGGGGTGATGGACGATATGCCCGCCATTTCCGTCATGCCCAGGCTTTCGTTTACCTGCAATCCGAACAGCCGCTTGAAGCGCGCGGCCAGTTCAGCGGGCAAGGGCGCCGCGCCCGTGCGGCAATAGCGTAGCGATGAGATATCGGCGCCGGCCAACGGTATGTCGGCCAGGGCCGCCAAAATCGTCGGCACGCCTTGCAGCGAGGTTGCGCGGTGCTTTTCCACCAGCCGCCAGTAGTTGCGCAGCACCTCGCGGTTGCGCAGCAACATGGGCGTGGGGATGACGGTTTCCACGCCCGCCGACAAGGCCGCCAGCGACGCCGGCAATACGCCCGCCACGTGAAAAAGCGGATAGCCGTTGATGACCACGTCCGTCGGTCCGGCGTTCTGCAACTGCACGGCGGCCCAGGCCGTAAAGACCTGGTTGGCGTGGGTGTGGATGGCCAGCTTGGGTGCACCGGTGGTGCCGCCCGTGTGGAAATACGCCGCCACGTCGCTGGCGCGAATAACGCGTTCGCTAAGCAGGCGGCTGGCGGGCTGCGCGGACTGGTTGGCGTTGAAGTCCAGCGCGTAATCGGGCAGGGCGGGCCGGTCGGACAGCGCTTCGGTGTGGGGCGCCACGCGCAGGATCGTCTGCAAGGTCGGTACGCGGTCGCGCAGGCGCAGGGCCTTGGTCCACATCTCGCATTCGGCCTCGGCACCGTAGGCGATCAGCACCTTGGCGCGCGCCGCCGTCATCAGAGACGCGAGCTTGTCTTCGGTCAGCATCGGGTTCAGCGGCTGGACGATGCCGGCCGCCTCGCCGCCCCACAGCGCCAGGTGGTATTCCAGGCAGCCGGGCAGCATGACCGCCACGGCGTCATCCGCGCGCACGCCCAGGTCGTGCAGCAGGTTGGCCGTTTGGTGGATGCCGGCCAGCAAGTCGCGGTAGCTCCAGCGGATGGCCTCGTCGTCCGGGTCGGCGGATCGCAGGAAGGTCAGCGCGGTCTTGTCGCCGAAGGCCGCGGCCGAGTTGCGGAAGATCTCGTAGGTGCTTTGCACCGTCAGCGTTTCCGCCAGCGGCCGCGCTTGCAGGCGCTGCACGTCGGCGGCGCTGCGCACGGGGAACGGCGCCGAGAATGGGGGCGACAGGGGCGGGGCGGCGTGGGCCTGCGTCATGGTGTGCCGGCCTCCGTTCACGCCTGTGCCAGCGCGATGTAGCGGCGCAGGTGGTGGTCTTCGTCGCCCAGTTGGTGGTCGATCATGACCAGGCGCTTGGCGTAGTGGGCCAGCGGCAATTCCCAGGTCATGCCGATGCCGCCATGCAGCTGGATGCTTTCTTCGGCCACCAGCGTGCCGATGCGGCCGATGGTGAACTTGGCGGCGGACAGCGCGCGTTCTCGGGTGGCGCGGTCCGGGTGGTCCAGCGCGGCGGCGGCGTTGATGACGGCCGAGCGCGCCTGTTCAATTTCCAGCAAGACATCCGCCATGCGGTGCTGCAAGGCCTGGAAGCTGCCGATAGGCGTGCCGAACTGGCGCCGCGTGCGCAAGTATTCCAAGGTGGCGTCGCGGGCGCAGTCCATCGCGCCCACGGCTTCGGCGCACAGCGCCAGGATGCCGCGCCCCACGGCGCGTTCCAGCACCGCATGGCCCGCATCCACATCGCCCAGCAGCGCCTCGGGGCCCAGCTTGACGTTGTCCAGCGCGACTTCGGCCGCGCGCCCGCCGTCGATCAAGCCATAGCCGCGCACGCCCAGCCCGGCCGTGCCCGCGCTGACCAGGAACAGGCTGATGCCCGCTTCGTCGTCTTGCGCGCCTGATGTGCGCGCCGACACCAGGAACAGGTCGGCATGTTCACCCGCCGTGACAACGGCCTTGGCGCCGTTCAGCACCCAGCCCTCGCCTGACCGTTCGGCGCGCGTGCTGACGCGCGACAGTTCGTAGCCCGAGTCCGGTTCGGCCTGCGCCAGCGCGGCCGTGATGCTGCCCGCGATCAGGCCGTCCAGCGCTTCGCGCTGGGCGGGCGTGCCGGCGGCGGCAATCGCGCTGCCCACCATCAAGGCGTCCAAAAAGGGTTCAACAACCAAGCCGCGCCCCAAGGCCTCGAAGACGACGGAGATATCGAAGCCCGCGCCGCCCAAGCCGCCGTCGGCTTCGGTAAACAGGGCGCCGATCGCGCCCAGCTCGGCATAACGGCGCCAGAACTCCTCGCTATAGCCTTGGGGCGATTGGGCATTGCGTTCGCGGGTCGCAAAGTCGTACTGCTCGGTGACAAAGCGGCGCAGCATGTCGGAAAGCATGCGCCGGTCTTCGGTATGTTCAAAGTTCATGGCCGGCCCTTACAGTCCCAGGATCATCTTGGAAATGATGTTCTTTTGAATTTCGTTGGAGCCGCCGAAGATCGACAGCTTGCGGTTGTTGAAGTACTGCGCGGCGGCGCTGTCGGCGCCTTCCGGGCCGATGGGGGCGGCGTCATAGCCGTCATGCAGCGCTTCGGGCACGAAGGGGCGCGCGTACGGGCCCATTGCGCGGCGGTTCAACGCCGTGATTTCCTGGCGGATCTGCGTGCCGCGTATCTTCAGCATCGAGCTTTCAGCGCCCGGTGCACCGCCGCCTGCCACCGCCGCCACCACGCGCAGGTTGGTGGTGCGCATGTTGGCCAATTCAATTTCCACGCGCGCCAGTCGGGCGGCAAAGTCCGGGTCTTCGGCCAGGGGGCGGCCGTTCTTTTTTTGCTTGGCGGCCACGGCCTTCAAGCGTTCCAGCGCGGCGGTGGACTGGCCCACGCCGGCAATGTTGGTGCGTTCGTAGGTAAGCAGGTACTTGGCGCAGGTCCAGCCACGGTTTTCTTCGCCCACCAGGTTGGCCACCGGCACGCGCACGTCCGAGAAGAACACCTCGTTGACTTCGTGTTCGCCGTCCAGCGTGATGATGGGGCGCACTTCAATGCCGGGGCTGTTCATGTCGATCAGCAAAAAGCTGATGCCTTCCTGGCGCCGGCCTTCCTGCGACGTGCGTACCAGGCAGAAGATCATGTTGGCGTACTGGCCCAGCGTGGTCCACGTCTTCTGCCCATTGACGATGTAGTGATCGCCATCGCGCACCGCCGTGGTCTTGACCGAGGCCAGGTCGGACCCCGCGCCCGGTTCCGAATAGCCCTGGCACCACCAGTCGCTGCCGTCCAGGATGCGGGGCAGCCAGTACTGGCGCTGCGCGTCGTTGCCGTACTTGATCAGCACCGGCCCCAGCATGCTCAGGCCGAAGGGCACGATGCGCGGCGCGGCGGCCAGCGCGCATTCGTTGTCAAAGATGTACTTCTGCGTGGCGCTCCAGCCGGTGCCGCCGTATTGCACGGGCCAGTGCGTGGCCAGCCAGCCTTGTTCATTCAGGATGGCGTGCCACTGGACCATGTCGTCCTTGGTCAGCAGCTTGCCCAGGTTGACCTTGTCGGACAGGCGGCGCGGCAGCTTGGCCGCCAGGAACGCGCGTACTTCGTCGCGAAAGGCATTTTCTTCGGGGGTGAATTCCAGGTCCATGACGATCCTCAGGCGATATCAAGCATAGATTTCAAACAGGCCGGCCGCGCCCATGCCGCCGCCGATGCACATGGTGACCACGGCGTAGCGGGCGCCACGGCGGCGGCCTTCGATCAGTACATGGCCGGCCAGGCGCGCGCCGGTGACGCCAAACGGGTGGCCCAGCGCGATGGAGCCGCCGTCCACGTTCAGGCGGTCCATGGGGATGCCGAGTTTTTCCTGGCAATACAGCGCTTGCGACGCAAACGCCTCGTTCAGTTCCCACAGGTCGATGTCCTGGACCTTCAAGCCGTGGCGCGCCAGCAGCTTGGGCACGGCGTAGACGGGGCCGATGCCCATTTCGTCGGGCTCGCAGCCGGCAATGGCCAGGCCCCGGAACGCGCCCAGCGGGCGGATGCCGGCGCGCTGCGCCTCGGCCGCTTCCATCAGCACGCAGGCGGCGGCGCCGTCGGACAGCTGCGACGCGTTGCCGGCCGTGACGAACTGGCCTTCGCCACGCACGGGTGCAAGGCCCGCCAGGGCTTCGTAGGTGGTGCCGGGGCGGTTGCAGGTGTCCTGGTCCACGGTGACTTCGCGTTCGCTGACCACGCCGGTGGCGCGGTCGGTGACGGACATGGTGGTGGTGACCGGAATGATTTCTTCGCGATAGCGGCCGGCGGCCTGCGCGGCTTCGGTGCGTGCCTGGCTTTGCGCGGCAAAGCGGTCTTGCGCTTCGCGGCTGATGCCGTAGCGCGCGGCCACGATGTCGGCCGTTTCGATCATGGGCAGGTAAAGCTCGGGCTTGTTGGCCAGGATCCACGGGTCCATGCCGCTGACGCCGTCATCGCGAGTGCGAATCTGGGACACCAATTCCACGCCGCCCGCGATCACGGCCGGCGCGCCGTCCATCACGATGCGGCCGGCGGCCGACGCAATGGCTTGCAGGCCCGACGCGCAATAACGGTTGATGGTGGCGCCGCCCACGCTGACGGGCAGGCCGGCGCGGATGACGGCCTGGCGGCCGATGTTGCGGCCGGTGGCGCCTTCCGGGTAGCCGCAGCCGATGAAGGCGTCTTCGATCAGCGCGGGGTCGATGCCGGCGCGATCAACGGCGGCGCGCACCGCGTGCGCGGCCAGCGTGGGCCCGGCGATCTGGTTAAATTCGCCGCGCCCCGCCTTGGTGATGGGGGTGCGGGCGGTAGAGACGATGACGGCTTCGCGCATAAGAGTTCCAGTAAAAAGTAAGGGGCAGGGATCAGGCAGCCGTGCTAAGTGGCTGCGATCCGGTGCAGCGGCCCGGCGCGGCGATCCTGGGTGGCGATCGGGGCTTGCATGGATTGCCCCGCGTTCAAGCGCCTTGGTTCAAGCTGGCGAAGGTGCCGCCGGATTCGGCCAGGCGCACCAGCAAGGGCGACGGCTTCCAGAACGCCGGGTCTTCTTTGGCAAAGGCGCGGATGTCGGCCAGCACCTGCGCCGCGCCCACGCTGTCGGCGTAGTGCATCGGGCCGCCGCGATGGCGCGGAAAGCCGTAGCCGGACAGAAACACCACGTCCACGTCCGACGGCCGCAGCGCGATGCCTTCGTGCAGCACGTTGGCGGCCTCGTTGACCATGGCGGCCAGATACCGGCGCAGGATGTCCTCGTGGGTAAAGGCGCGTGGCGTAACGCCGGCGCGGCGGCGTTCTTCGTCGATGATGGCCAGCACCTCGGGGTCCGGCGTGCCCACGCGCGCGCCGTCGGGATATTGGTAGAAGCCCCGGCCCGTTTTCTGGCCGAACCAGCCGCGTTCGCACAACCGGTCCGGGATCTGCACATAGCGCAGCGCCGGGTCGCGGGTGGCGGCGCGGCGCTTGCGCGTGGCCCAGCCGATGTCGCCGCCCGCCAGGTCCGCCATTTGATACGGGCCCATCGGGTAGCCGAATTCGCGCGCGGCGGCGTCGATGTCATAGGGCGACGCGCCGTCTTCCATCATCATGTCGGCGGCCTGGCGGTAGACGGCCAGGATGCGGTTGCCAATGAAGCCGTCGCACACGCCGGCGCGCACCGGCGTCTTGCGCAGGCGGCGCGCCAATTCGAAGCCGGTGGCCACCGTGTCGGGGGCGGTATGTTCGCCCACCACGATTTCCAGCAGCTTCATGATGTTGGCCGGTGAAAAGAAGTGCAGGCCCAGCACGTCGGCCGGGCCGCGCGTGGCCGAGGCGATGCGGTTGATATCCAGGTAAGACGTGTTCGTGGCCAGCACCGCGCCGGGCTTGGCCACGCGGTCCAGCTGCGCGAAGACGGCCAGCTTGACGTCCATGTCCTCGAACACCGCCTCGATGATCAGGTCTGCATCGTCCAGCGCATCGTAGGTGGTGGCGCCGGTCAGGCGCGCCAGCCGCGCATCGCGTTCCTGCGCACTGATGCGGCCGTTTTTCACCAGTCGGTCGTAGACCTGCGCCACGCGGGCGCGACCCCGTTCCAGCGCGGCGTCGTCCTGTTCCACCATGACCACCGGCAGGCCCGCGTCCAGCACCGACACGGCAATGCCGGCGCCCATCGTGCCGCCGCCCACCACGCCGATCTTGTCCAGGCGGCGCGGCTTGGCTTCCTTCAGTTCGGGGATTTTGGTGGTTTCGCGTTCGGCAAAAAAGGCGTGCACTAGGCCGGCGCGTTGCGGGCTGTCCAGGCATTGCAGAAACAAGGCGCGTTCGGTACGCAGGCCCTCGTCAAACGGTTGTTCGATGGCGGCGCGCACGGCTTCGACGATCTTCGCGGGGGAATACAAACCGCGCAGGGTCTGGGCGACGCGTTCGCCGGCGGCGGCGGCTTCGGCCAGCGCGGCGGCCTTGTCGGCCAGCGCGGCGGTGGCGTCGCGGCTGCGGCGCGGGCCGGCGCCCTGTGCCAACAGCTGGCGGGTGTAGGCCAGCCCGGCCGCCAAGGCGTCGTCGCCGTCGGCCAGCGTATCCACCAAGCCCGCACGCAAAGCGGCGTCGGCTGACAGGTGCTTGCCGGACAGCATCAGGTCCAGCGCCGCCGCCGCGCCAATCAGGCGGGGCGTGCGCTGCGTGCCGCCGGCGCCGGGCAACAGGCCCAGGTTCACTTCGGGCAAGCCCAGCTTGGCGCTGGCCAGCGCCACGCGGTAGTGCGCGGCCAACGCGACTTCCAGGCCGCCGCCCAACGCCGCGCCATGCAGCACGGCGACGACGGGCTTGGTGCTGGCCTCAATGTGGTTGCACACGTCGGGCAGCGCGGGCGGCTTGGGCGGTTTGCCGAATTCGCGGATGTCGGCGCCCGCGATGAAGTTCTTGCCCGCGCCCACCAACAGAATGGCGCGCACGGATGTATCGGCCTGGCCTGCCTGGATGGCGTCGGCCAGGTCGCGGCGCACATCGGCGCTCAGGGCGTTCACGGGAGGATGGTCCAGGGTGATGACCAGGATGTCTTCGTCGCGGCGCGCGTGGGCGGCGCCGGCAGGGCTGCTGTCCGTCATGGGGTCCTTGTCTCCGGTAAGGCGTCCGCCGGGGCGGCGCCTGGGCAAGCCGGTAACGGCTTATCGCTGATCGCTTGTCGCGTATCGCTGATCTCTTATTTCTTTATTCTTTCGCAGTAAAGATGTCTTGACAATGACATCTGGAATTGACACTACGGATAATAAAATTTGACAATGCCGCGCAAGGAGACACCATGGACACCAAATCCCTGACCTTGCTGGTCGATATCCTGGACGCCGGCAACCTGAGCGAAGCGGCGCGCAGGCTCAAGATGACGCGCGCCAACGTCAGCTATCACCTGAACCAGCTGGAACGGTCGGTGGGCATGCAGCTGGTGCGGCGCACGACCCGGCACGTTGAGGCCACCGAGATCGGCCTGAAGCTGTATCAACATGGCCGCAGCATTCAGGACGAGCTGGTGGCGGCGCGCGAAGCCGTCGATACGCTGGGCAAGACGCCGCAGGGCAAGGTGCGGCTGAGCGTGCCCAGCGGCTACGGGCAATTCGTGATGACGCCCTGGCTGCTGGAATTCAAGGCGGCCTATCCCGACATCGTGCTGGACGTGCTGTTCGAGAACAGCGTGGACGATCTGCTGCGCGACGAGGTCGACATCGCGGTGCGCATCATGTCCGAGCCTCCGCAAAACCTGGTGGCGCGCGAATTGGGCCTGGTGCGCTACGTGGCATGCGCGTCCCAGACCTATGCCGACGCCCGGGGCTTGCCCGAACGCCCGGAAGACCTGGCGCAACTGCCGGTCATCAGCGCCGCCGTGATCGGCAGGCCGCTGCGGCTATCGGCGTATTACGACGGCCAGCCGCGCCAGCACGTGGTGCTGGAACCGACGGTGATTTCCCGCAACTACGCATTTCTGCGCGATGCCATCCGGGCCGGGCTGGGCGTGGGCGTGGTGCCCGATTACGTGGTGCACGACGACATTGCGCGGGGCGAACTGCTGCCGGTGCTGACACCATGGCGTTTAAGCATTTTTGGACGCGGCATGTATATGCTGTACATGCCCAACCGACACCATCCGCGCGCGATTTCGATGCTGATCGAATTCATCCTGGAACGCGCGCAGCGCAGTCACGAAGGGCAGGCCGGCCTGCTGGCGGTGAAGGGCTGACAAGCGCCGGGCACGATACTTGCTGACCACCTCAACCAAAAAACGGAAAGTGGGGGCGGGATGGATAGCGCGACACCGGCGAACAAGACGCCGGACAACACGCGTGACAACACGCGGGATGACACGCGGGATGGCACGCGGGATGGCACGCGGGATGGCACGCGGGACGGCACGCGGGACGGCACGCAGGACAGCGCGCGGGACCGCACGCGCGACACCACAGTGCCTGACACGGCAGGCCCCGCAGCGGACGCCGCCCAGGCGAAGGCCGTGGCGGTTGCGGCCGGCGCGGCCGAGCCAAAATCACCCGAAGAACGCGCGGCGGAAAAGTCGGGGCCGGATGATCGTGCCTCGGACGAAAAAGCCACGGTCCAGGACGCCGGCATCGTCCCCGAGCCCGCGCCTGACGTCACGCACGTCTGGGCCCGCGGCGCCTGTCTGACCACGCTGACCGTGCTGGCCGTGCTGTTCTCACTGAAGATGGCGCAGGAATTCATCGTGCCGGTGGTCATGGCCATCGTGGTCTCGTATGCGCTGGACCCGGCCGTCGCGCTAATGGAGCGCGTCCGCGTGCCGCGTCCCATCGGCATCGTCATCCTGATGGCCGTGATCGCCTTCGGCCTGGCCGGGCTGGTGTATGCCACGCAAAGCCAGGTCACTTCCATCGTGGACGCCTTGCCCGAGATCTCGGGCAAGATCTCGCGCACGCTGGGCGGCTTTGCCAGCGGCGACGGCTCCATCATCGAACGCATCAAGGGCGCGGCCAGCGTGCTGCAGGAAACCGGCGGCATCCCGCCCGGCCGCCAGGTTGTGGTGACGAAGTCGGACGCGGGATTCAGCGAATTCCTGCTGTGGGGCTCCAAGGGCCTGGCCACCTTCCTGGGCCAGGCGACGATGAGCGTATTCCTGGTGTTCTTCCTGCTGCTGTCGGGCAACGCGTTCAAGCGCAAGTTCGTCAAGGTGGCGGGCAAGACCTTGTCGCAGAAAAAGATCAGCGTGCACATGCTGGACCAGATCAACAGCTCTATCCACATGTATATGGCGATGATGCTGGTGACCAATGTGGCGCTGGGCGTGCTGTCGTGGGGGGCGTTTCGGCTGCTGGGCCTGGAAAACGCCGCTACCTGGGCCGTGGTGGCGGGCGCGCTGCACATCGTCCCGTACTTTGGCCCGCTGCTGACGGCGGTGGGCACGGGGGTGGCCGCCTTGATTCAGTTCGGCGAGATCGGGCCGGCGCTTCAGGTGGCGGGCAGTTCGGTTGTGATCGCCTTGCTGATCGGCGTGCTGGTCACCACGTGGATGTCGGGCCGCATTGCCCGGATGAACTCGGTGGCGGTGTTTATGATGCTGCTGCTGTTCACCTGGTTGTGGGGCATCTGGGGCACGCTGCTGTCCGTGCCCATCGCCTTTATCGCGAAGGTGGTGGCCGACCATATCGAAGGGCTGGAGGCCGTGTCGGAGTTCCTGGGCGAATAGCGCTGTTGGTATGCTGACGCCTCGCCACGCCGGAACCGCCATGCCCGAAACTTCCTCGCCCGCCGCCGCGTTCGCCACGCATTCGTCCCTGGCTTCCGATGTGCGCCGCACGCAATTGCGGCGCATGAAAATCGCCGCGCTGGCGTTGCTGGTGGCCATGGTGTGCGGCTTCATCACCAGCCACGTCATGGGCGGACAAGGCGCGTGGGCCTGGGTGCGGGCGTTCTGTGAAGCCGCCACCGTGGGCGCGCTGGCCGACTGGTTCGCGGTGGTGGCGCTGTTTCGCCGCCCGCTGGGCCTGCCCATCCCGCACACCGCCATCATCCCCAGCAACAAAGACCGCATCGGCGACAACCTGGCGGTGTTCGTGCGCGACCACTTCCTGGACCCGGATACCTTGATGGAAAAGCTGCGCGTCTTTGATCCCGCCGCGCGGCTGTCACGCTGGCTGGTGCGGCCCAGGCAGGCGCAGGCCTTGAGCGACGGCGCGCGCCGCGTGGCGCTGCAAACGCTGGACATGCTGGACGACCACGCCGTGCGCGGCGTGATCCAGGAATTCGTCGTGAAGAACCTGCGCCGTTGGGACGCGGCGGGCACGGTGGGCGAAGTGCTGGGCCTGCTGACGCGCGACGGCCGCCATCAGGAATTGCTGGATGCCGCCATGGAACGGCTGGGCGGCTACCTGGGCCAGGACGAGGTCAAGGACCGCGCGTCGACGCTGTTGGTGAAATTCGCGCGCAAGGAATGGCCGCGCATCATCGCGGCCGTGAACGCGGTGAAGTCGGTGGACGGCATCGCCGACAACCTGGCGGACCGGCTGGCGATGGCGTTGATGGACGAGCTGCGCGACGTGCTGTCCGAACCCGACCATCCCGTGCGCCGCGACTACGAGGCGTGGGTGTTGAACTACATCGAACGCCTGAAGGCCGACCCGGCCTTGTCCGCCCAGGTTGAAGAACTGAAGCAGCGCGCCATTGACCACCCCAAGGTGCAGGAATACGTGCAAGGGCTGTGGGACGACATCCACGCGGCGCTGCGGCGCGATCTGTCCGACGAAGGCTCGGCGCTGGCGGCTCACCTTGAAAGCGCGTTGCTGGCACTGGGCCGCAAGCTGGGCGAAGACCCCGGCCTGCGCGAAGCCATCAACAGCCACGTGCTGGGCAGCGCGCGGCGGCTGACCGGGCGGCTGCGCATCGGCGTGACGGAGCACATCTCGCGCACGGTCAAGAACTGGGACGAACGCCATCTGGTCGATGAACTGGAACTGAGCGTGGGCCGCGATCTGCAATACATCCGTTTCAACGGCACGCTGGTGGGCGGCTTGATCGGCGTGGCGTTGCACGCGTTGGTGCTGCTGCTGAATCGTTAACAAGCCTGATGGCTTGTATCAGGAAGGAAGAGTGCTGGCGCGCGTTGGCGCGCCGGTGCTATTGTTTTCTGCGCCATCGGCCAGGCGGCACGGTCGCCGTGGCTGGGCATCCGCACCTTGCGTGCATGATTCCAGGAGGCACTTCATGAAGAAAATCTCGATGCTGGTTGCGGGCCTGACGTTGGCGGGCGCATCCAGCGCGGCCTTGGCCGAAGACGTCACGATGTCGTTTCTGACTGCCGAGGGCCTGGGCAAAAGCGCCGGCACGATTTCCCTGAAGGACACCAAGGGCGGCTTGCAGATCACGCCCCACCTGAAAGGCCTGCCGCCCGGCGAGCATGGGTTTCATGTGCATGAAAAAGGCTCGTGCATGCCAGGCATGGTGAACGACAAGATGGCGCCCGGCGGCGCGGCGGGCGGGCACCTGGACCCCAAGGGCACCAAGGCGCACAAGGGCCCCATGGCCACCGACGGCCATCAAGGCGATCTGCCTTTCATCGTGGTGGCCGCCGATGGCACCGCCAAAAAAGCCGTGGTGGCGCCGCATCTGAAGCTGGCCGACGTGAAAAAGCATGCGGTGATGGTGCACGTGGGCGGCGACAACTACAGCGACACCCCGGCGCCCTTGGGCGGCGGAGGCGGCCGACTGGTTTGCGGCGTGGTGAAGTAGCGCGGACAGGGCGTCAGGGCGGGGCGTGCGGACAGGGCATGCGGGCGCGGCGTCGCCCGCCTGCCAGGGTCAGGCCACGCCGTTGCGGCCGTACAGCCGATAGCCGTCGCGCTCGGTCAGGCGATCGTAGTAGGCCTGCACCGCGGGCAGCGCGGGCTTGTCGAAGGCAGGCAATGACGCCGCGGCGGATAGCGAGGCGGGCGGCGTCGTGGTCGGTGTGGCGGTCGGTGCGGCGGTCGGTGCGGCGGACGGTGCAGCGTTCGTAGCAGCGGGCGCTGCGGCGTTCGGCGCCAAGGTCGGCAAAGCGAAGGGCGTGGCGAACCAGCGGTTGACGGATAGGCCGATGGCGATGTCTGCCAGCGTGAATGCGTCGCCCGCGACGTAGGCCTTGGTCGCCGCCAGTCGCGCGTCCAGTATCCCCATATAGAACGCCCATGCCCGGCGCGAGGCGTCGATGCTTGCCGCGTCCTGGTGTGCCGGGGAATGCCGCGCCAGCGCCATGAAAGCGTAGCTCCATGACCGGTTCAGGTCAGTGGCCTGCCAGTCCATCCATTGGTCCACGCGGGCGCGTGTCTTGGGATTGGCGGGGTAGAGCGCATCGCCGCCATATTGCGCCACCAGGTAGCGGATGATGCTGTTGGACTCCCACAGCACGAAGTCGCCGTCTTCAATGACGGGCACCATGGCGTTCGGGTTCAGCGCCAGAAATTCCGGGTCGCTGGTGGGCCGAAAGCCCGCGCCCCAGTCTTCGCGGATGAAAGGCAGGTTCAATTCAGCACAGGTCCAAAGCACTTTGCGCACGTTGATGGACGAAGCTTTACCTAGAATTTTCAGCATCATGCGGGGGCGGCGTATTGTGGGGGGAGCGCAAATGAAGTGGGCGCAAATGAAGTGGGCGCAGATGAAGTGAGGGCAAATGAAGTGAGAGGCAGCTAAGGGGGTACGCCATCGGCTTACCGGCGCGCGGACAGGGGCGAGTCTAACGGGCCGTGTCGTGCCCCGCCAGATACAGAAACGCCCACCGACGACCGCAACAGCCCGCGTGGCATTCGTCGTAACGTCCGGCCAGCCAGCCACCAGCCACCAGCCACCAGCCACCAGCCAGCCATCCATCCAGCCCGCCTGATGGCAACGCCGCGCTATGCGCCCGCGCCGACGCTTTCCGGCTGACTGCGCAGCCGCAACACCGGCGACGCGAACAGCACCAGGAACTGAACCACGAACCCCGCCGTGGACGCCCACAGGCACGCTTCGACCCCCACGCGCGCCGCCAGACCCGCGCCGATCAGCGCGCCGACCGGGCGGGCGCCGAACGTGGCGGTCAGGATCACCGCCGACACGCGGCCCAACAGCGCATTGGGCGTGACGGCCTGGCGCAGCGTGGTGGTGGTGATCGTCCACAGAATCGGGCCCGCGCCGAACAGAAAGAACCCCAGGGCCGCCCACACGCCGGACGGGTAGGCCAGGGTGGACAGCAAGATGCCGCTTGCCACCAACGCCGTCAACGGCCCGGCCGCGATCATCGCGCCGAAGCTCAGCCGGCGCGCCAGCCACGGCGCCGCCAACGCACCGGCCAGCATGCCGGCGCCATACACGCCCAGCGTGATGCCCACGCCCGTGGCGCTCAGGCCCAGCCGGTCGATGGCGTACGCCACGTACACCGCTTGCAGGATGAACCAGGCGGTGTTGAAGAACACGGCGGTGATCAGCACGGGACGCAGCAATGCATGTGCCGTGACAAACGCAGCGCCTTCGCGCAATTGCGCCACGATGCCGGGGCGCAGGGGGGCGGCAACGGGAGGCGCATCCCGCGCAGGCGCTCCTGCATCAGACCCCGCCTCTTGCGGTAAGCCCGCCAGGCACACCGCCGCCAGCAGCGACAAGGTGGTGGCCAGCACATAGGCGATGGGCGCGCCCATCCAGCCCACCAGCGCGCCGCCCGCAGCCGGCCCGGCCGAGAACGCGCAGCTGCGCGCCAACTCCAGCCAGCGGTTGGCGTTGGCCAGGTCGCCGGCCCGCACCAGGCGCGGCACCAGCGCCGGGGCCGATACGTTGTACGCCACGGTGCCCACTGCACCCAGGAAACCCAGCGCCGCCAGCCACGTCAGGTTCAGCGCGCCCATCCAAAGCAGCGCCAGCAAGACCAACAGGCTGGCCGCGCGCACGCATTCGGCCCCCGTCATCAGCGCCTTGCGCGACATTCGGTCGGCCAGGACGCCCGCCGGCAGGGACAGCAGCAGAAACGGCAAGGTCTGCGCCGCTTGCAGCGCGCCGGTCTGCGCGGCCGTGGCGCCCAGCGTCAACACCGCCACCAACGGGGCGGCGGCCAATGCCATCTGTTCGGAAAACTGGGCGGCCAGGTTGGACGCGGCCAAGCGGCGAAAGGCGGCGGGCAGGGAAGACAGGACGGGCGGGACGGGCATGAAGGAATGGGGCAGGGGGCTGCAATCGCGCCGGAAACGGCAAGGGCACGATCATGATCGTGCCCTTGATGGCCTGCACTCCGGTCCTTGCCATGGACCCCGCGACGTTGGGGCGACAGGCCGCGCGGCCCGCCGCAACGGTCACACTTCCCGTCAGGGTATCGGCGGATAGTCGCCGTAGCCGTCGGGCCAGGGCGTCAGTACCTCGTAGCCGGTGTCGGTCACAACCACCATGTGTTCCCATTGCGCCGACAGCGAGCGGTCTTTGGTGACCACCGTCCAGCCGTCCGGCAACTGCTTGGTGGCCGGCTTGCCGGCGTTGATCATCGGTTCGATCGTGAACATCATGCCGGGTTGCAATACCAGCCCTTCGCCGGGGCGGCCGTAGTGCAGCACTTGCGGCTCGTCGTGATAGATCTGGCCGATGCCGTGGCCGCAATATTCACGCACGATGCTGAAGTGTTCGCGATGCGCCACCGTCTGGATGGCGTGGCCGATGTCGCCCAGCGTGGCGCCGGGCTTGACGGCCATGATGCCGGCGCGCGTGGCTTCGTACGTGGTGTTGACCAGGCGGCGCGCCAAGGGGCTGGGCTGGCCCACGTAGTACATGCGGCTGGTGTCGCCAAACCAGCCATCCTTGATGACGGCCACGTCGATGTTCAGGATGTCGCCGTTTTTCAGCACCTTGGCCGACGGGATGCCGTGGCAGATGACGTGGTTGACCGACGCGCAGATCGTTTTCGGAAAGCCGTGGTAACCGACGTTGGCCGGAATGGCCTTCAACACGTTGACGATGTATTCGTTGCAGATGCGGTCCAGCTCGTCGGTGGTGACGCCGGGCCGCACGTGTTCGCCGATCATGTGCAGCACTTCGGCCGCCATGGCGCCTGCCTTGCGGGCCATGGCGATATCAGCGGCGGATTTGATGGAAACCTTGCGCGCCATTTACGCAACCTCCTGGGCGGCGTCCGGCGTGCGCCGGGACAGCGATGCAATCGTGAAGCCTTCGCTTTGTTCGATGCGGATCAGCAACTGGCAGATGTCCGCGTGGCACATCTCGGGGTAAAGCTCGGACAGCATGCCGATGCGCATCCAATGTTCAGCTTGGGAATTGATCGAGCGGCTGAGCGCGCTGCTGGCGACACGCAGATTCTCATGCATCTGCTCGGAAATTTTGACGAGGCCCATGAAGGAATGATCCGTATATGGTTTGTATATGGATCGTATAGTACTGCGCGCGACGATAGCGTGCAAACGCGGCAAACGGGGCAAACGGGGCAGACGGGGCAACCGGGGCAATCCGGGCAAATCGGAGCAAACCGGAGCCACCCGGAGCCAGCCCCGGCCGGCGTGCGCCCCGGCTTCAGCCTTGCTGGCTGAGAGCGCGGGCGATGCGGTTTTTCGACACGGTGGTCTTGGGCACCTTGAACGGGAACCACGTACGCACGTCTTCGTCCAGGCCGATGCCATGCATGAAGTTGTAGATGGCCTTTTTTAGCGCGCGGCCCAGCGCGTCGTGGTCCACGCCCGTGGGGTCATGAAAGCCGATGTCGTTCTTGGCGAACGTGACGGGCGGCAGGGGTTGCAGCGTGACGCCGTATTCCTCGGGGTTCTTGCCCACCGGCGAATGCACCGTACAGGCAAAGCGGTGGAAGAAGCCGCTTTGGATGCAGTCGTTGGCGAACAGCTGGCGCACGTATTCCAGCGCGTCCACGGTGTCTTGCACCGTTTGCGTGGGAAAGCCGTACATCAGGTAGGCGTGCACCAGGATGCCGGCGTCGGAAAACGCCCGCGTGACGCGCGCCACCTGATCCACCGACACGCCTTTCTTCATCAGGTTCAACAAGCGGTCGGACGCCACTTCCAGGCCGCCCGACACCGCAATGCAACCGCTGTCCGCCAGCAGTTCGCACAATTCCGGGCTGAACGTTTTTTCAAAGCGGATATTGCCCCACCACGAAATGCCCGCGTTGCGGTCGATGAGTTCGGTGGCCAGCGCCTTCAGCGATTTGGGCGGCGCGGCTTCGTCCACGAAATGGAAACCGGTTTGCCCGGTTTCTTGCACGATGGCTTCGATGCGGTCGGCCAGCACCGAGGCGGATGCGCCCTCGTAACGGCCGATGTAGTCCAGGCTGACGTCGCAGAAGCTGCATTTTTTCCAGTAGCAGCCATGCGCCACGGTCAGCTTGTTCCAGCGCCCGTCGCTCCAGAGGCGGTGCATGGGGTTCAGCATGTCCAGCAGCGACAGGTAGCGGTCCAGCGGCAGGCCGTCCCACGTGGGCGTGCCGACTTCGGCAAAGGCCACGTCCGGTTCGACCAGGTTCACGTATTGGACGGCGCCGCTGTCCTTGTCGCGCAGAAACGTGCGCACCAGGCGCTGGCGCGACCGCTTGCCTTGCACGTGTTCCAACAGCGCCAGCAGCGGGCGTTCGCCGGCGTCCAGGCTGACGAAGTCAAAGTAGTCGAACACGCGCGGGTCTTTCAGTTCGCGCAGTTCGGTGTTGACGAAGCCGCCGCCCAGCACGGTGATGATGGCCGGGTCCTGCGCCTTGATGGTTTGCGCAATGCGGAATGCCGCGTATACCGCGCCCGGAAACGGCACCGACAGCAGCACCATCGTTGGCTGATGGCGGGCCAGGGCGTCGATCGTCAGGCCGTGCAACGTGTCGTCCACCAGCGTGGGCGCGCCGGCCAGGGCGTTGGCCAAAGGGTCGAACGTGGGTTGGCTGCCGGCCAGCGATTCGGCGTAGCGCACGAATTCAAAGCGCGAGTCCACCGCGTCGCGCAGCACATCCGCCAGGTCATTCAGGTACAGCGTGGCCAGGTGCTTGGCCCGATCTTGCAGCCCCAGGGCGCCGAACGCCCAGCCCAGCGGGTCGCCACCGTCTTCGTCCATATAGACGTCCAAGGTGCTGAAACGCGGGCCTTCCGGCAGAAAGTTACGGCCCACGATGCGGTGCGCCAGCGTGGAATCGCGGCCTTGCAAAAACGCGATGGTCGGGCCGATGGTGGCCAGGTAGCGCGGCTGCATCGCCACGAACGCCTGGATGGCGGGCGTGTGCTTTTCAAGCGGCAACGTGGCGATCCGGTCCGCCACGGCGCGCAGGCCGTCGCCCGACAACAGGCGCAACACCAGCGCAAGCGCCAGGTCTTCCTGATAGGCAGTGACCCCCCGCGACCGCAAAAAGCCGGTCAGATAGGCGGTGGAGGGGTAGGGCGTATTGAGCTGGGTCATCGGGGGGATGATCGACAGCACACGGATAGGCAAGGTGGACATGAGGTACGGCGACGGGGCCGTCAAAGCGGGTGGGGGCGATGGGTGGCCGACGGGGTGGCCGGATACGGATGGGCTTAATTATAGGCAGGGCCGGCAACCCGGCCGCAGCGGCTAGCCTTGCCGCGCCTTCGCCCGCGAGGTCTTTTTCGCGGCGCCCGAGCGCGTGCTTTCCTTGGGCGCGGGCGCCGTGGCCGCGTGGATCTGCTCCATCCACATCAACGCGTCCGTGTACGACAGAAACTGTTGCAGGTAACCGGGCGACAACTCGCGCATGAGCGACAGCGCACGGTGCACCAGCTGGTTGGAATTGAGCGGACCGGCGTTCTTGTGCACCTGCTCTTGCGACTGGCGCACCTGTCGGTCGGCGCTGACGCGCGACCAGACGCCGCGAAAATACTCCAGCATCTGCACGTCGGGATATGCCTCGCGCAGGCCAAGCGCATCGCGGTCCCAGGTCGGGTCGTTGTCCGGGGCGTCGGGGTACGTCAGGTAGGCCAGCAGCTGGGTCAGCGCGGCGGGGGCGGATTGGGGGGTGGCAGGGGCGGCAGGCGATGCCTCGGCCGAATCCATCGTCAAAGCGTCCGGCTCCACTGCCTCCAGCAGCTGCGCATAAGCGCGCAGATGCGTGTCCAACTTGTCCTCCAGCTGTTGGCGGGCAAGGCCTTGCAGGGGGGCGGTGCGCCGCGCCATGGCTTGAAGAAAGCGAAAGCGCACCGGGTCGAGGCGGTCGGCGCCGCTGTCGCCCCAGGCGTCCAGGGTGGCTTGTGCCGCCAGGGTGGGCACGTCAACGCCCGCTGCGTCCGCCGCGTCGGCGGCGCCCGCGGTATCCACGGCGTGGGCGGCCTGGACGGCATCGATCGGGTCCACGGCATCCGCCGCGTTCACGCCGTCCACGCCATTCACGGCATCCACCGCGCCGCCGATATCGTCGTTACTGTTCACGCGGCTTTCCCGGCTCATTGGACGGCTTCGGGATAGGCGTGATTTCCACGCGGCGGTTCTTGGCGCGGCCGGCTTCGTCGGCGTTCGACGCCACCGGCTGCTCGGACCCAAAGGCGGCGGCGAACACGGTGGCGGACGGCACGCCTTCGTCGATCAACGCGCGCGTGACCGTCAGCGCGCGCTGCGCCGACAAGTCCCAGTTGTCCGCAAAGCGGCGGTTGCCTTCGCGCACCTGCTGGTCGTCGGTGTAGCCGCTGACCATCAGGATTTCGTCGTGCGTCTTCAGGTACGCGGCCAGCGGTTCGATCAGTGTCTTCAAGACCTCGCGCCCTTCGGGCTGCAACTGGTCCGAGTTCAAGGCGAACAGCACGCTGCCGCTGATGCCGATGCGGCCGTTGATCAAGGTCACGCGGCCGGCGGCCAGCGGCCCCGCCAGCGCCTGCTCCAGCGTTTCGCGCCGCTGCGTTTCTTCCTGGCGTTGCTTGACCTCTTCTTCCAGCTGCGTCGACAGTTGCAGCTGCACGCCGATCACGCTGACCAGAATCAGCACGAAAGCGCCCAGCAGCACCGACATCAAGTCGCCGAAGACGGCCCAGGCCGGTGCGGCGGCTTCGACGCCGCCGTCGATGTCCTCGCTCATGCGATCTGCTCTCCGGCGGTGGCGCGCTGGGTGGCCAGCTGTTGCAGGTTTTCAATGATCTGCTTTTGCGACATCAGGCTCAGGTCCACCACTTCGCGCGCTTGCGCCACGTAGTACGACAGTTGCTCGTCGCCGCGCGCGATGGACTTGTCCAGCGCCGCTTCGATGCGTTGCAGGTGCGCCACCAGCTTGTCGTTGGACTCGCCGAACAGCTGCACCGCCGCGCCGAACGATTCGCCCAGGCTGGCCACTTCCACGGCGCTGCTGGTCACTGCCGCAGCCACATCGGTCAGCTTGCCGGTCTCGGCTTGGACGCGGTCGGTGAACTGCGTGCCCACGCGTTCCAGCAGCTCGGCCGACGAGGCCACCAGCGCGTCCACGGCCGTGCGCTGTTCGGCGGCGGTGTGGTTGACGGCGTTAAGCAAGGTGTCCAGCGTTTCCAAGAGGCGGTTGCGCTCTTGCAGCATGTCGTTGTCGCGCACCATGCTGTCGGACAGCTTCTGGCGCAGTTCGCCGATGACGTCGGCGGCGGCCTTGGGCGCTTCCGACGCGGCTTGCACCAATCGGCCGATTTCGGTGATGGTTTCGCTGGCATGCGCCTGCGTTTGCGCGGTGATGTCGTTGGCGGTTTGCGCCAGCGTGTCGGCAACGGCGGCCAGCTTGCCGGTCCACGCGGCCAAGCGTTCTTCGTCCTTGGCGGCCAGTGCTGCTTGCAGATCGGCGTGGGATTGGTCAAGCGTTTGCAGCAACGATGCCGAATGCTGTTCGAACGTGGCGGCGGCGGCCTCCAGCGCCTGCTGGTTGCCGTCGGCCAGTTGCTGGTTGACCTGCTCCTGGCGCGCCTGGGCGTCGGTCCAGGCCTGGGTGACCTGGCTTGCCGCCGTCTCCAGGCGGGTGGACGCGGTTTCCAGCACGCTTGCCTGCGCCTCGGCCTGCGCCGTGATTGTTTGCGTGGTGTGCGCCAGCGCCTGCGTCAATTCCTGCTGGCGGGTGGCGGCCTGCGCGCCCGCCAATTCCCATTCCTGGCCCAGCGCATCGGCCAGCGCGGCCAGCTTGCCGGTCCAGGCAGCCAGGCGCGCTTCGTCCTTGGACGCCAGCGCGGCTTGCAGATCGGCCTGCGATTGATCCAGCTTTTGCAGCAGCGATGCGCCGTGCTGCTCGAACGTGGCGGCGGCGGTCGTCAGGGCTTGCTGGTTGTCGGCGGCCAGCTTGGCGCTGACCTGTTCCTGGCGCGCCTGCGCCTCGGTCCACGCCTGCGTCACGCTGCTGGCGGCGGTTTCCAGGCGGGCAGACACGCTTTCCAGCAGGCGCGCCTGCGCTTCGGTCTGGCCGGTGACGTCCAGCGCCGTTAGCGCCAGTGCGTCGCTGATCTCCTGCTGGCGCGCCACGGTATGGTCGCCCGCGGCCTTCCACTCCTGCCCCAACGTGGCCGCCATGGCGGTCAGCGTGCCGGTCCAGGCAGCCAGGCGTTCGTGGTCCTTGGCGGCCAGCGCCGTTTGCAGATCGGCGTGCGACTGGTCCAGCTTTTGCAGCAGCGATGCCGAATGCTGCTCGAACGCAGCGGCGGCGGTCGTCAAGGCTTGTTGGTTGTCGGCGGCCAGCTTTTCGGCCACTTCGCTCTGGCGATCCAGCGCGGTGTTCCAGCGGTCCGACACGCTGTTGGCGGCGGATTCCAGGCGGGTCGATACGTTTTGCAGCAGCTGCGCCTGCGCTTGGGCTTGCGCGCCGATGTCGCGCGCGGTGCCGGCCAGCGCGGCGCTGATGGCTTCCTGCCGAGTCGCGGTCTGCGCACCGGCCTGTTCCCATTCAGCGCGCAGGGTGGCAGCCGCAGCGGCAAGCGATTCGGTCCAGGCGGCCAGACGCGCTTCGTCCTTGGACGCCAACGCCGCTTGCAGGTCCGCATGCGACTGGTCCAGCGTGCGCAGCAGCGATGCAGAATGCTGCTCGAAGGCGGCGGCGGCGGTGGTCAGGGCTTGTTGGTTGTCGGCAGCCAGCTTTTCGGCCACTTCGCTCTGGCGATCCAGGGCAGTGTTCCAGCGGTCAGACACGTTATTGGCGGCGGCTTCCATGCGGGCCGACACCGCTTCCAGCACGCTGGCTTGCGCGGCGGCCTGGGCGTTGATGTCGCGCACGGTCTGCGCCAGTGTGTCGCTGATGGCCTGTTGCCGGGTGGCGGCTTGCGTGCCGGCCTGTTCCCATTCTTGGCGCAGCGTGGCGCCCATGGCGCCCAGCGTTTCGGTCCAGGCGGCCAGGCGTTGTTGGTCGCGCGAGGCCAGTTCCGATTGCAGCAAACTGTGCGAATCGTTCAGTGTGCGCAACAGCGATGCCGAGTGCTTTTCGAAGCTGGCGGCGGCAGCCGTCAGCGCTTGCAGATTGTCGCCCGCCAGCTTTTCGCTGACGTGTTCCTGGCGCGACAACGCCGCCGTCCAGGCCTCGGACAGGTTGCCCGACGACGCTTCCAGCCGCGCCGACACACCGTCCAGCAAGGCAGCCGAGCGCTGTTCAAAGGTTTCGGCAAAGCGGTCCAGCGAGGCGCGCAGGTCTTGCGCCAGCGTCTCGCTGGCGCGTTGCTGGCCGGCCAGCGCCTGGTTCCAGATGTCGGCCACATTGCTGGTGGATGCCTGGAAGCCCGAGGTCAGGCTGCTCAGTTGCTGCTGCACGGCCTGGGCCACGGTGTCTTGCAGGCTGGCGGTTTCGCGCGACAGGCTTTCCATCGTGGCTTGCACCACTGGCTGCAAGGCCACGCCGGCAGAGCGCGCGCTTTCGGCCACGCCTTCTTTCATGGACTGCTCCATGACGGCAGCCAGGCGGGCGTACGCCGCCTCGGCTTTGCCCTGGAACGCGTCCTGGCTGGCCAACTGGCGTTCGTTCAGGGAACGCGTCTGCTGTTCCATGCCCTGCATCATGGCTTGCAGGCGGTCAACCAGCGTGGGCATGGCTTCGGCCTGACGCTGCATGACTTCGGCTTGGCGTTGCAGCAGCTTGAACGATTCTTCGCGCTGATAGCTTTGCGAGTACACGCGCAGCGTGGTGGCGATCTTGGCGTCAAGCAGCTGCGCGGCCTGGACGCGTTCGCGGCGGCACAGCGCGGCCAGCAGGCCCAGCATGGCGGATGTCGCCACGCCGGCAATCGAGGTGCCGAACGCAAAGCCCAGGCCCTTGACCGGCGCGGCGAGCGAGGCGCGGATGGCGCCCAGGTCAGTGGCGCTTTCCAAGGCCATGCCGGTGCCGCGCAGCGTCACAACCATGCCTAAAAAGGTGCCCAGCATGCCCAGCAAAACCAGCAGGCCGACCAGATAAGGGGCCAGCGCCGGGCCGGGCAAACCCACCCGTTCGCCTTCCACGCGCAGCCGGACGGCGTTGCGCAGGCTGGCCGGTAATTGGTCCAGCCACGAGGCCAGGCTGGCCGGCGGTTCGTTCAGTGACGTGCTGGCGCGCGCCAGTCCGCTGGTGGCCTGCTGATACCGCAGCAGTTCCCAAGCGCCCGCCAGATAGCAGATGCCGATCAGCAGCGTCACGGCCAGCGCCAGCGGGTTCGTCCCCGCATAGCCCGCGCCAATCCAGCCCACAACGGCCAAGCCGGCCACAAATACAACGAAATTGATCAGAGTCTTGGACATGGTGTCCTGGTTAGCTGGCGCGAAGGGCGGCAAGCAGCCCTTCGACCGGTTGTAGTCGAACATCCAATTCGGCAAGCAGGACGCTGCGCATATCCTTGCGGAAAACGTCCAGCCAGGCGCCGGGGGTGACAGGCGGTGGTGCGGTTGCCGGCGCGGGCGCCTTGCCGTTGCCGTTGCCGTTGCCGTTATCCAGCTTGGCGGCGCCATCGGTGGGCGGTGCAGCGTCGGCTTCGGCAGCGGGTGCGTCCACGGGCGCATCCACAGACGCATCCACGGGAGCATCCACGGGCGCCAACGCCGCCGCCTCGGCCAGCCGCAAGCGCTCGAAATGCCCCTGCAAAAGCTTGGGGATCGCGCCGAACAGCGCGCGTTCCTTGGGCAGCAGCGCCCGGTCCATGATGGCGTCCACCACGGCCAGACGGGTCATCTCGCCATTTTTGGCCGCGACCATTCCGCGCAGACGGCTGCGCAAGTTGCCCACGCTGGTCTCCATCGTGTGCTGCAACGACAGGTAGCGCTGACGAAAATTCGAGTAATCGGCCTCGGCCTGCTCGACGGCCGCCGACTTCTTGGCCGGCGCCTGTCCCGGCACGATCCGCTTGGCGCTTGTGGCTGCCGTGTCGCTGGCGATGGCGTCTGCCAGCGTCGTGCGCACGCGCGCGCATTCCCGCTCTTCGGCGCTGCTGAACATGCGCGCGCCGGGGGCGATCACCGGCGGGCTCGTGTTCAGGGCCGCGGACAGTGCGATCGCGTCCGTCCAACCAAGCCACTGGCTCAAATGGTCGGACAACGATTGCCTGGATTCCGGAACGTCGACATCCGTCAGGCGAGTCAGCAAGCGAATGAGCGTCGGGCCGCTTAAACCTGTGCGCTGTGGGGCTTGCAACATACCACCAGAGTCAAAAAGGGGGGAGTTTACACGCTGGCGGGCCGCCCAAGGGTGGGGGAACCATGGTGACTATGTAAATGGGGTCGCATCCCTTGCCCCCACGCACGCGTCGTGCTTGCCACGAGCGTTGCGCCTGAGCCGAAGGCGCGGGCCGCCAGGGCGGCTGGTGGCGGGCGGCAGGGGCAGGGCCGGGGCTGGCGGAACAGGAGATCAGGCCACGGCCAGCGGTGGTAGATTGATGCGCGGCCGAAGCCAAGGCCGAAGCCCGGACCCCGGCGAGACCGAGGCCAATGCCAAAGCCGAAGCCAAAGCTGAAGCCAAGCCAAAGCCGAAGCCAAAGCTGAAGCCAAGCCAAAGCCGAAGCCAAAGCCAAAGCCAAGCCAAAGCCAAGCCAAAGCCAAGCCAAAGCCGAAGCCAAGCCAAAGCTGAAGCCAATGCCAAGGCCCAAGCCCCAAGCCCAAGCCCAAGCCCATACAGGGAAACTTCAGTTGCCTGAGCACTCCATCGATTTGCCGATCACCCGCGCGGCGCGTGCCTTGGCCGCCGGCGACCCATTGACGGCGCTGAACCAGGTGTCGCTGCGTGACGATGCCCCGGCGCTGGCCTTGCGCGGCATCGCCATGGCGCAACTGGGCGACTTCGCCCGGGCCAACGCGCTGTTGCGCAAGGCCGCGCGTGCCTTCGGGCCAGCGAACCCGGCCGCGCGCGCCCGTTGCATCGTGGCCGAAGCCGAAGTCGCCTTGGCGTCGCGCGATCTGGCGTGGCCCGAAAAGTCGCTGGCCGCCGCTCGCACCGCCTTGTCCGTCCACGGCGACCCCGTCAACGCGGCGCACGCCGCCTACTTGCAGGCGCGGCGGCTATTGCTGCTGGGTCGCCTGGACGAAGCCGACCAGGCCCTGGCCGGCGTGGACGCCCCGGCCATGCCTGCCGCGTCCCGCGCGATCCACGAATTGATCGCGGGCGGCATCGCGTTGCGCCGGGTGCGCGCGCACGACGCCGCAGCGGCGCTGGCCCGTGCCGAGCACGCCGCGCGCCAGGCCGGCGTGCCCGCCTTGGTGGCCGAAGTGGACCACGCCGTGCAGGCGCTGCATGCGGTGGCCGCCCGTCACGTCACGCCGGACGGCACGCGCGACCTGACGCTGGCTGACGCCGAGGCGCTGCTGGCGTCCCCGGCGCTGATCATCGACGCGTGCCGCAATGCCGTGCGGCAAGGCGAACTGATCGTGCCTTTGGCCAGCCGCCCGATTCTGTTTGCCTTGGCGCGGTTGCTTGCCCAGGGCTGGCCACACGATGTCAGCCGCGAATTCCTGATTGCCCGCGCTTTTCGCACCGGCTTTCAAGACGATTCGCATCGCGCCCGCCTGCGTGTGGAAATCGGACGCTTGCGGACCGCGTTGCGGCCATTGGCGGCGGTGACCGCCACGCGTGACGGCTTTGCGCTGCAACCCCACGCCGATCTGGGCGTCATCGTGCTGGCGCGTCCGGTCGACGTGGCCGATCGGGATCATGCCGCAGTGCTGGCTTGCCTGGTTGATGGCCAGGCCTGGTCCAGCTCGGCCCTGGCGCTGGCGCTGGGCGCCAGTCAGCGCACCGTGCAGCGGGCGTTGGATGCGCTGGCCGCGTCGGGCCAGGTGCTGCCGCTGGGCCACGGCAGGGCGCGCCGCTGGACGACGCCCAGCGTGCCGGCGTTCACGACAAGCTTGTTACTCCCCACTCTCATGCCCGGTCAGTAGGATGAAGTTTCCCCTCTTTCAAGGAAGCAACCATGAAACGAAGCCAAGCTGAAATCGTCCGTGAATACGGCCCGTTCCCCGGTGCCGACGCCGTGCATGGCGTCAGCTACGACGGTCGCCATGTGTGGGTCGCGCTGGGCGAAAAGCTGATCGCGCTGGACCCTGAGTCCGGCGAAACCCTGCGCACGCTGGACGTCGTGGCCAACGCCGGCACGGCCTTCGACGGCAAGCATCTCTATCAGATCGCCGAAGGAAAAATACAGAAGCTGGACCCGGTCAGCGGCAAGGTGCTGGCAAGCATTCCCGCGCCGGGCGGCGGCGATGACTCGGGCATGGCCTGGGCCGACGGCTCGTTGTGGGTCGGGCAGTACCAACAACGCAAGATCCACCAGGTGGACCCGGAGACGGGCCGCGTCCTGCGCACCATCGATTCGAACCGCTACGTGACCGGCGTCACGTGGGTGGACGGCCAGCTGTGGCACGGCACCTGGGAAGAAAACGCGCGCGAATTGCGGCGTCTTGAGCCCGACACGGGCGCCGTGCTGGAAAGCATCGACATGCCCGAAGGCGTGGGCGTATCGGGTTTGGAATCCGACGGCGCCGACCGCTTTTTCTGCGGCGGCGGCAACGCGGGCAAGGTGCGCGCCGTGCGCCGCCCGACCTGATTCACCCGCACGCCGAACGGCGTTCTTGCCCGCGCGCCGCCATGTCCGCACATGGCGGCGCGCTTGCTTTATTGCAACCAAACGCGCTAGGTCATTCGGCTAGGGTAAGTCCTGACAAACAGCTGATTGTCAGCTGTTAGTCAGGAAGGTTTAATCAGCACAAAGTTGCAACGCAGTCGTAGCCCCGACACCGGGAAGCTCGCAGCAGGCGTTTCCCCGCGTCCCCCGCAGGTGCAGTTACTACACGCTGGTCCATGTAGTCCACCAAGGAGACAAGTAGCCATGCAACACGTCACAAAGCCCCGCCGCAAGTTCATCTCGGGCGCTGCCGTCGCCGGCGCCGCCGCACTGGGTTTCCCTGCCGTGACACGGGCGCAGAATGCGCCGGTGTCATTGCGGTTCCAAAGCACCTGGCCCGCCAACGACATCTTTCACGAGTTCGCGCGCGACTATGCGCAAAAGGTCAACGACATGGCCGTCGGCCAGTTGAAGATCGAAGTCTTGCCGGCCGGCGCGGTGGTCAAGGCGTTCGACCTGCTGGACGCGGTATCGGCCGGCACGCTGGACGGCGGGCACGGCGTCGTGGCCTATTGGTACGGTAAGAACACGGCCGTGGCGCTGTGGGGCTCGGGGCCGTCATTCGGCATGGATGCCAACATGTTGCTGGCCTGGCATGAATACGGCGGCGGCAAGGAATTGCTGACCGAAATCCAGAAGGCCATGGGCGTGAACGTGGTGTCGTTGATGTACGGCCCGATGCCGACGCAGCCGTTTGGATGGTTCAAGCGCCCGGTCACCAAGGTGGAAGACGTCAAGGGCGTGAAGTTCCGCACGGTGGGCCTGGCCATCGACATGTACACGGCCATGGGCGCGGCGGTGAACGCCTTGCCCGGCGGCGAAATCGTGCCGGCGCTGGATCGCGGGCTGCTCGATGGCGCCGAGTTCAACAACGCGTCGTCCGACCTGGCGCTGGGCTTTCAAGACGTGTCCAAGATCTGCATGCTGCAAAGCTTTCACCAAAGCGCGGAGCAGTTTGAAGTGCTGTTCAACAAGGCCAAGTACGACTCGCTGCCGCCGCACTTGAAGCACGTGCTTAGCTACGCGGCGCAGGCCAGCAGCGCCGATATGTCGTGGAAGGCGGCAAACCGCTATTCGCAGGACTACATCAAGCTGCAGAAGGAACACAACGTCAAGTTCTACAAGACGCCGGACGCCATCTTGCAGCAACAGTTGAAGATCTGGGACGAGATGATCGCCAAGCGTTCCGCCGAGAATCCGCTGTTCAAGAAAGTGCTGGATTCGCAGCGCGCATTTGCTGAGCGGGTGGGGCGTTGGCACGGGGATACCTCGGTCAATTACCGGATGGCCTACAACCATTATTTTTCGCGCACCAGCAAGCCGGCCTGACCTTATCCCAGGCCCATCGATGCTTCGTCTTATCCGCCTGATCGACCGCGTCTCCACCTTCGTCGGCAAGACCTTTGCCTGGCTGATCGTTGTGCTGACCCTGCACGTGTGCTGGGAGGTGGCGGCGCGGTATCTGCTGAACCAACCCAGCGCGTGGGCGTTCGACATGCAGATGATGTATTACGGCGTGCTCTTCATGATGGCCGGCGCCTACACGCTGGCCAAGAACGGCCACGTGCGCGGCGACATTCTCTACGGCTTTCTGCCGCCGCGCGTGCAGGCGGGGTTGGACGTGCTGCTGTACCTGGTGTTCTTCTTTCCCGGCGCCATCGCGCTGGTCTGGGCGGGCTGGTATTACGCCGGCTACTCCATCGCCATCGGCGAGCATTCCTCGCTGATGGCCAACGGGCCGCCCATCTATCCGTTCAAGGCGTTCATCCCCGTGGCGGGCGCGGTGTTGCTGCTGCAAGGCGTGGCCGAGGTGCTGCGCTGCGTGCTGTGCCTGCAACGCGGGGCGTGGCCATCGCGCGAGGAAGATGTCGAGGAAGTGGACGTGGACAAGCTCAAGAAAATGGTGCACGTCAAAGACGAAGACATCGTCCAGCTTGACCGCTACGTGACCCCGCCCGGGGAGCCGCGCCGATGAAAATCCACAAGGCCTTGTGGTTCGGCTTGTCGTGCATCGGAATCGTGCTGCTGATGATCGCGTTCCTGACGCCGTGGGGCGAACTGACCACGGGGCACATCGGGCTGTTGATGCTGGCGCTGATCGTGGTGGCGATCATGCTGGGCTTTCCCACGGCGTTCACGCTGATGGGCATGGGCGTGCTGTTCACGTTCCTGGCGTACTACATGCAAAGCGCCGACGCGGGTCGGTCGGTGGGGCAGACGCTGGACCTGATGGTGCAGCGCACGTACGCCACGATGACCAACGATTCGCTGATTTCGATTCCGCTGTTCGTGTTCATGGGGTACCTGGTCGAACGCGCCAACCTGATCGAAAAGTTGTTCCGGTCCATGCATCTGGCGCTGGCGCGCCTGCCGGGCGCGCTGGCGGTTGCCACGCTGGCCACGTGCGCGATCTTCGCCACGGCCACCGGCATCGTCGGCGCGGTGGTGACACTGATGGGGCTGCTGGCCATGCCCGCCATGTTGAAGGCGGGCTACAGCGTGCGCCTGACGGCGGGGTCGATCACGGCGGGCGGCTGCCTGGGCATCTTGCTGCCGCCGTCGGTGATGCTCATCGTCTACGGCGCGACCACCGGCGTGTCGGTGGTGCAGCTGTACGCGGGCGCGCTGTTTCCCGGCATCATGCTGGCCGGCCTGTACATGCTGTATGTGATCCTGGTGGCCAAGCTGCGCCCCGACATGGCGCCGCCGCTGCCCGTCAGCGAACGCGGCGTGCCGCTGTCGCCCGAAGCCAAGACGCTGGCCGCCGCCGGCTACACGCGCGCGTTGTCGGGCATGGTGGCGACGCTGTTCAAGGGCCGGCGCAATCACGGGGTGCCGTTCGGCTTCATGCTGCGCAACCTGGTCACGGTGCTGGCGCCGCTGGCGCTGACGGTATTGCTGGTGGCCGTGGTGCATCACGGCGTGACGCGTCCGATCGTGGAATACGACATTCCGGCGGAATTGCAGTTGGGATCGGGCGGGTTTGATTCCGGCCTGAGCGAGCCCGGGGCGGACGGCTTGGCAGAGCCGCCGGGCGGGGGGTTGGCGGAGCCACCCATCGGGGGACTGGCGGAGCCACCCGTCGGGGGACTGGTGGAGCCACCCGTCGGGGGACTGGCGGAGCCACCCGTCGGGGGACTGGCAGAGCCACCCGTCGGGGGACTGGCGGAGCCACCCGTCGGGGGACTGGCGGAGCCACCCATCGGGGGGCTGGTGGAGCCACCCATCGGGGGACTGGCGGAGCCACCCGTCGGCGGGTCGGCGGCGCCTTCCGCTGGTCAATTGGCGGAACCGCCATCGCCCGGCGCCGCGGACTCGTCCGCCTCTGCGTCCCGCCCCGCACCCACCGGGTTTTGGATATTCGTCGCCGTCTGCGCGGTGGTGCTGGCCGTGTTCTATGCCGCCCTGACGTGGGTGCGGCTGGAAATCTTCAAGATGCTGATGGGCTCGTTCTTTCCTTTGGCAGTGATGATTGCCGCCGTGCTGGGCTCGATCGCGTTCGGCCTTGCCACCCCCAGCGAAGCGGCCGCCATGGGGGCCATGGGCGGCGCCTTGCTCGCCTTGGCCTACCGCCGGCTGAACCTGCCCGTGCTGCGCGAATCCGTATTCCTCACCGCCAAGACGACCGCGATGGTGTGCTGGCTGTTCGTGGGCTCGTCGATCTTTTCCGCCGCGTTCGCGCTGCTGGGCGGCCAGCGCATCATCGAAGAATGGGTGCTGTCGCTGGGCTTGACGCCGATTCAGTTCCTGCTGCTGGCGCAGGTCATCATCTTTCTGCTGGGCTGGCCGCTGGAGTGGACCGAGATCATCGTCATCTTCATGCCCATCTTCGTGCCTCTGTTGAATGCCTTTGGTATCGACCCGCTGTTCTTCGGCCTGCTGGTGGCGCTGAACCTGCAAACCGCCTTTCTGTCGCCGCCCGTGGCCATGTCTGCCTTCTATCTAAAGGGCGTCTCGCCGCCGCACGTGACGTTGAACCAGATCTTCCTGGGCATGATGCCGTTCATGGGGATCCAGGTAGTGGCGATTTTCCTGTTGTACGTATTCCCGGGCATCGGCATGTGGCTGCCCACGGTGTTGTATCGCTAGGCCGGACGATCCGTGCGGTGGCGGAATGTGCCGACGCTGTCTCGGCGCTGTTTCGGCGCTGTTTCGGCGCTGTGTCGACGCATTGCCGGTGCTGTGCCGGCGCTTTGCCGGTGCTTTGCCGTGCATTGCCATGCCCATGCTTTGCCGTGCATTGCCATGCCCATGCCTTGCCGACCCTTTGCCCGCGCTTACTCGCGCACCAGATACGCCTGCCCACCCGGCGCCAGATACGGCGTCAGGTCCTTGAACGGCACCGTGGCGTGCGTGCCCAGGCACACGCCCATCGCGTGGCCCACGCCGGATACCGACAAGGTCAGCACGCCCGGTGCCTCGGTTCCCAAGGCCAGGTAGCTGGGCCAGAGGTCCGAGCATTCCTTCAGCGAATCATCGTCACCGCCCTCGATCTTCATGTCGGCTTGCGGGGCGCGGGCCTTGTCGATTAACGCAAGCAGCGCGGGGCTGGCTTCGCGCCATCCGTTTTCGCCCGGCACGTACGCATCCAGCACGCGGTTCCAATCCAGGTATTTGCCTTGAAGCAGGTCGAACGTGTAGGGCTCGAAATGGTTGTTGGGGTGCGCGCCGCCGCAGTACAGGCTGCCGGATTCGGTCACGGTCATCAGCGCGGTGGATAGCCATTGCACGGTGATGGCTTCCTCGTCATAGCTGCCCAGCGTGCCGGCGGCCGGATTGTCGTTGGTGTAGGCAGACGCCTTGCAAGCCAGCGCCGCCAGGCTCATCTGCCAGTGGCGCTGTTCAAGCAGCGCGTTGACGCGGGCCATCACCCGAGGATCGGGGTGGCGGCTCAGGCGCGGGTAGCTGAACTGTGTGCGGGGGTCGCGCCACATGCGGTAGGCGACGGCGCCGGTGCCGCTGTCAGCGCCGACCGGCACGGCGTGGCCGGCCAGCTTCAAGGTCTCGTAGGGGGCGTTGTTGGCGTTGATGCTTACGCCGTGATCGATGCCGCTGCCCATGCCGCCGCTGATGGCATCGGTAACGGCCTGCCCGCTGCCCGGCGCCAGCGCGCGAGGGTCGTACCGCGCCACGCGGCGCAGCGCGAAGGCGCGTTGTTTGCCCGTGCGGGCATCGACCCAGTGGCCGCGATACCCGTCAGCGTCGCGGTGCCCTTGCCAGGTGGCGGCTGCGGCGGCCTTGGCGTCCGGGGCGATGCCCGCTTCCTGTAGTTCATAAAACAGCCGGGGTTCCGCCAGGGCTTCGGGCGTGCCTTGCAAGGGGATGTCGACGCCGTGCTTCGGATAGAAATACCGGCCCGTCACGGGGCTGCCGTCCGACCCTTGACCCTCCAATTCCATCACCACCTCACCCGCGCCTTCAAGCGTGCCGACGTAGACGGTGCGTAAGCGGGTTTCGGCGGGTGCGGCCGCCACGGCACCGGCCGCCGCGGCACCGGCCGCCTCAACGTAGAGGGGCGATGCGATCAGCGCCAGTGCGGCAAGCATCAGACGGACAAGCGGGATAGGGGACATGGCGCAGTGTGGAAGACGGATGACAACGGGATGATAGCGGCCCCGTTCAGTCCGGATCACCGGCAGTGTCAATATCGTCACTTGCCAATCGGTGTGACGCCAGCAAAAACCGGCCCGCCTGGGTGCGCGAGGTATGCGCACGGCGGCTGGCGGGCACGCCGACCGCCGCGACCGAACGCCTGTGCAAGCGCGCACTGCGGTCGGTCGGGCCGTAGCGGCTGCGTTCAAAGCTGGCTCATGCCGCCATCCACGATGATTTCGGTGCCCACGATAAACGCGGATTCCGGCGCCGCCAGATGCAATACGGTCGAAGCCAGTTCCTGCGGTGTGCCGAAGCGGCCCAGCGGGATCTGCGCCTGGATGCCGGCGGCCGTTTTTTCCAGGGTGGCTGCGTCCAGGCCCAGCTTGCCGTAGATGGGGGTCGCGATCGGGCCGGGGCTGACCACGTTCACGCGGATGCCTCGGGGCAGCAGCTCGGCCGACAGCGTCTTGGCCAGCGAGATCAGCGCGGCCTTGCTGGCGGCGTAGATACTGGAGGCCGGCATGCCGATGTGGGCGTTGATCGAGCCGTTCAGCACGATGGACGCGCCCGGGTTCAACAGCGGGTCCAAGGCCTGTAGCTGAAAGAACACGCCCTTGATGTTGGTGTTGAAAGTTTGGTCCCACAGGTCTTCGGTGGCCTCGGCCAAGGTCGCAAACTTGGCGATGCCCGCATTGACGAAAACGGCGTCCAGCCGCACGTCCGCGTCTTTCAGTGCCTGGGCCAGCGCAGCCGAGGCGCCCGGCGCGCCGGCCACATTGCGGATGGCCAGCGTGTTGCCGCCCAGCGTGGCCCGCGCGGTTTGCAGCGCGGTTTCGTCGCGGCCCGTGACGATGACGCGGGCGCCTTCGGCTGCAAACGCTTGCGCTGCCGCCAGGCCGATGCCGCTGGTGCCGCCGGTGACCAATACGGTCTTGTGTTCAAAACGGTTCATGGTGATCTCCTTGGGAGTCGTTCGATAAGGTGTAGCCATGGTGCGCCTGGGGCGGCGCTTTGTCGTACCATCTTTCGAACGAACACGTTCGAAGGAATTGCACATGTTGACGGCTCACGAACTGGCGCTGCTGGAAGCCATCCGGGACAGCGGCAGCCTGTCTCGCGCGGCGGTAAAGCTTGGCCGAGCGCCATCGTCCGTGTCGCACGCGGCCCGCCAACTGGAAGAACGCTTTGACGCGCTGCTGTTCGACCGCCGCCGCTACCGGCTGCAACTGACGCCCGCCGGGCAGCTGCTGGCGGACGAAGCCGCGCGGCTGATGCTGGACGTGTCCCGGCTGACGCAACGCGTCAAGCAGGTAGCCAGCGGTTGGGAAGATCGGCTGCATATCGTCAGCGACGAGATCCTGGAATTTGAATTGATGTCGCCGTTGATACATGCGTTTGATCGCCTGGATTCCGGGGTGAGCCTGCGCTTGACGCATGAGGTGCTGGGCGGCACGTGGGAGGCGCTGCGTGAAGGCCGGGCCGACCTGATTGTGGGAGCGACGAACGAGCCCCAAGCTATGCCGAATCTTCAGTGGGCGCAATTGGGGGCAATGGAATGGTTGTTCGCGGTGGCGCCGCGCCATCCCCTGGCCAAGCTGAAAACGCCCTTGCGGCAAGACCAGATTCAGCAGTACCGCGCGGTGGTGGTGGCGGACACGTCGCGCGGGGCGGCGGCGCGCGGCTATGGCCGGGTCAGGGGTCAGCCGGTGCTGGCCGTGCCCAGCATGCGCGCAAAAATCCTGGCGCAGCGCGACGGCCTGGGCATAGGCTGGGTGCCGCGCCACCGTGTGGCGTCGTTGCTGGCGCGTGGGGAATTATTGGAAATGGCCACCGAGACACCGCGTGAACCGAACATGCTGTACCTGGCATGGCGCGGCGGTCACGAGGGCCGCGCGTTGAAATGGTGGCTGGAGCAACTGCGCCAGCCCACCATGGCGGCGGCGCTGATGCGGGGCGTGGATGCGTTTCGCTGATGTGCGAGTCCTGGCCTGTTAATCCGGCACATCACAAGGCACATCACAAGGCACATCACAAGGCACATCGCGCTGGCATGACACGGCGCGCCACATCGTCCGTCAAACTGCGCGGGCGATGCCTTCGGCCGCCAGCGCCGCCTGCACACTCGGCCGCATTTCAATGCGCGCCATATAGTCAGCCAGCGCGGGTCGGCCCGCCAGATCGATGTCAAAAAACCGGGCCCATCGCAGCACGGCATACAGGTAAGCGTCGGCCACGCCAAAGCGGTCGCCAAGCAGGAAGGGCACAGATTGCAAAACGCCCGCCAGATAATCCAGCCGCTTTTCCACCCGGGCCTGCCACCACTGGCGCGCCTCGGCGGGCAGGGCCCGGTTGAACAGCGGGCCAAAGCCGCCATGGATCTCGGTGCTGATGAAGTTAAGCCATTCCTGCAAGCGGCTGCGGTCCCAGGTGCCGTTGGGCGGCGCCAGCCCGGCTTGCGGGTTCAGGTCGGCCAGATATTGCACGATGGCGGGTCCTTCGGTCAGCACTTGCCCGTCGTCCCGTTGCAGCGCGGCAACGTAGCCCTTCGGGTTGATCGCCAGGAAGTCGTCGCCGTACTCGGTGCGCTTGGTTTGGTTGTTCACCCGCACCAGGGTAAAGGGCAGATCCAGCTCGCGCAGCACGATGTGCGGCGACAGCGAGCAGGTGTCGGGGGCGTAGTACAGCTTCATCGGTCGGTCCTTCGGTTCAGCAAGAAGGGCAAGCATGAGGCCGCGCCAGGCATGCGTAAAATTACTTCTTCAAAAATGTGGAATAAGCAGAGCTGATGCCATGATGAACCTGATGCACTGGCGGCTGGTGTTGGCCGTGGTGGACGCCGGCAACATCACGCACGCGGCGGCCGACGTGGGCATGACCCAGTCCGGCGCCAGCCAGGCCATCGCCAACTTGGAAGACATGCTGGGTGCGCCGCTGTTCACGCGCAACCGTCGGCAGACGCTGCCCACGGCATTGGGCCTGCGGGTGGCGGACGAGGCGCGGACCATGCTGGATGCGCTGGGGCGCATTCAAAATATGGCGCAAGACGCGTGCGGCACGGCGCGCGGCACCTTGCGCCTGGCCAGTTTTCCGATGGTGTTTTCCACCATCCTGCCGCCGGTGCTGCGGCGTTTTCGGCAGCAGCATCCGGGCATCGACGTGGTGTCGCTTGAAGCCTCGGATGACGAAGTCGAAGCCCTGCTGGCAGCGGGCACCGTGGATGCGGGCGTGGTGCTGAACGCCGCGCCCGGGCGGCACGTGTGTCCGCTTGGCCAAGACGAATGGATGGCGGTGCTGCCCGCCGCGCATCCGTTGGCCCGCGCGGGTAACGCCGTCGACCTGGCGGCGCTGGCGGCGCAGCCTTTCGTGTTGGCCACGGGTGGATGCAGCGTGCACGCGCAGAGCGTGGCGCAGGACGCCGGGCTTGCCATCGATGACGTGCGCGCCACGGTGCGCGACTGGAGCAGCGCCTTTGCGCTGGTGCGTGAAGGCGTGGGCGTGGCGCTGGTGCCCGCGCTGACCTTGCCTGAAAACCGTCGCGGCCTGCGCGTGCTGCGGCTGGCGCAGCCCTTGTACCGGTCGTTCGGGCTGGCGGCATCGGCGCAAGCGGCCGACAGCGCGCCGGTTCAGGCCTTGTTTGCAATGTTGCGATCCCAACAGGAGGACCGGCGCGCGCCTGCGCCTTTGTCCGCGCCTTTACTCGCGCCTGTGCCCACGCCTTTGCCCTGAGGCCTTTTCCTGATGATCGTGGTCGTCATGCGTGCCGAATTTGCCACATGTATACGGCGCGCCGATGCGTGTTTGCCTTTAAGCTCCGACGGATAAGCGGATCGCCACCAACGTCAATGCGCCAAACTCGATGCACCAAACACAACAGTCCCAAGGACGGATATGGAAGAGACAACAACAAACGCGGCCATGAACTGGCCGCAACTGGTGGACGACCTGAACAAGCTGCTGCGCTTGAAGACCACCGTCATCGGCATGAAGCTGTTCGAAGAAGAGGCCGACATGGCCGGTATCAAGGGATTGCGCCGGCCGCAAGCCACGCACACCACGGATCAAATCGTGGGCATGGCCGCGCGGCTGGGGTGGACGGTGGGCATCACCGGCAACGATCTGGTCGGCGCGCAATGCCGCGCCGTGATCGGGCTGGGGCCACAAGACGAAGACTGGAAAAGCGGCAAGGATTACGTGGGCGTGTGGCACGCCACCGAAGCCGATGCGCGGGCACGCCAGGAAGCCTTGTCCTGTGTGCCGGCGGGCAAGTATCGCGGGCTGGTGGTGTCGCCACTGGCGTCGGGCCGGCTCAACCCGCCCGACATCTGCCTGATCTACGCCACGCCAGGGCAGATGATCATTCTTATCAACGGCTTGCAGTGGAAGAACTACCGGCGCTTTGACTGGAGCGTGGTGGGCGAGACCGCCTGTGCCGACTCCTGGGGCCGGGCGCTGGCCACGGGTGAACCCAGCTTGTCCTTGCCCTGTTTTGCGGAACGCCGCTACGGCGGCGTGCCCGACGAAGAGATGCTGATGGCGCTGCCGCCGCGCTACCTGCCCATTGCCATCGAAGGCATGAAGGCACTGGCCGCCAACGGCTTGCGCTATCCGATTGCGCCGTATGGCATCCAGAACGACGTGCGGGCCGGCATGGGCGTCAGCTACGCACAGCCGCCCGCGCGCGGCGCTTAGAGGGGGTGGTGCAGCGCATCGGCAAAGGCGCGGGCGGCGGGCCCCAACGGCATGTCGATGCGGTGCGCCAGGTACGTCTCGGTTTCAACCTGGCTGCCGCGTCCCAGGCTGTGCGTGGGCAGGCGCACCAGCCGGCCTTCGGCCAGGTCGCGCTCTACCTGCCACAGCGGCAGACGGCCCCAGCCCAGGCCCGACAAGATCAGTGCGTGTTTGGTGTCCTGGCCGCTGACGCGGCAGGTCTGCGGCGACAGCACGGCAAAGTCGCGTCCTTCACTTAAGCCGGACGAGTCGGATTGCACGATCTGCAAGTGGTCGGCCAATTCCGGGGCGCCCAGCATGGCGTTGCCCGCCGGGTTGCTAGCCGGGTTGCCGCTCGGGTTGCTAGCCAGGTTGCTAGCCAAGTCGCCGGCTGCGTCGCCGGCTGCGTCGCCCGCCGCGTTGCCCATCGCGTTGCCCATCCGGTAGCCCACCACTTTGCGCGCCAAAGGATGGCCGGCGCCGACCACCGCCACCATCTGCACCGACGACAAGGCCTGCACGGCGATCCGTGGATGGCGGAAGTGCTCGCCCGCAATGATCCCAAGCGTATGGTTGCCCGACAGCAGCGCGTCGATGGGACCACCCAGCGGCAAGACCGCCACGCGCGTGGCCACTGTGGGATAGGTGGCGCGCATGGCCTTCAGCGCCGCGCCCACGTCGGCAATGGGAAACAAGGTGTCCACGACCAGTGACAGTTCCAGTTCGACCCCCGTGCCCATACCCTGAGCACGAGCGCGCATGGCGTCCACCCGCAGCAGGATGTCGCGCGCGTTGGCCAGCAGCGCCTGGCCTTGGGGCGTCATCACGGGGCGATGGCCGGCGCGGTCGAACAACGTCACGCCCAATTGCTGTTCCATATTCGCAATGGCGTGGCTGACCGCCGACTGCACGCGGGACAGGCTGCGCGCGGCCGCGCGAAAGCTGCCGGCATCGGCCACGGCGACGAACACACGCAATTGGTCCAGGGTCAGGGCATCTATCATCGGGCGGGCCGGTGGCCGGTTCGGTTCGGTTCGCTTCAGTCCGGTTAAATCGGGCAGCTTGATCTATTCGGTCGATCATTCTCATCGAAAAATAATCACTTCTCAAGATCGTGCGGGGCGGGCATGCTGGCGCCTTCGCATGGGTAATGAGGCAGGCATGAGCCAGGTTGAAACCCGTTGGGCCGGCGTGGGGGCCATTGTGGGCGCGGGCGTGGTGGCGTCGCTACAGGTGGGCAAGGTCATCATTGCCGCGCCGCTGTTGCGCCAGGACATGGGCCTGGATCTGGCGTCGATCGGCACGCTGACCGCCGTGTTTTCCCTATTAGGCGTCGTGGGAGGCATCGCCGCCGGCGGCGTGATCGCGCGTTTCGGCGCGCGCCGCATGCTGCTGCTGGGCTTGTTGGCCACGGCGCTGGGCACGGCCATGGGCGCCATCGCGCCCAGCTACGCGCTATTGCTGGCGTCCCGCGTGGTCGAAGGCCTGGGTTTTCTGATGATTACCGTGGCCGGCCCGGCCGCCTTGCAGCGCCTGGTGTCGGCGTCCGGTCGGGATTTTGCCTTTGCTCTCTGGAGCTGCTACATGCCCACCGGCATGGCCATTGCCATGCTGGCCTCGCAGGCGTTCGAGCACTGGCAGGCAGTTTGGTGGTGCGCGGGCGCGGCAGTGATCGTGTCGCTGGCCAGCGTGGCCGCGCTGCTGCCGGCTGGGCAAGCTGCCGCCCCCGCGCCCTTGTCCTGGCGCGGCATGCGGCAGGATACCGTTGATACGCTGAGCGCGGCCGGGCCGGTGCTGCTGGCCTTGTCGTTCACGCTCTACAGCCTGATGTTCTTCGCACTGTTCACCTTCCTGCCGGTGCTGCTGATGGATCAGCTTGGCCTGACGCTGGCCCAGGCAGGCCTGTACAGCGCCATCGCCAGCGCCGCCAACATCGTCGGCAACCTGGGCGCGGGCGTGCTGCTGGCGCGCGGCTGGCGGCGATCCACCTTGATTGCCTGCGCCAGCGTGACGATGGGCGTGGTGGCGCTATTGATTTTCCGTTCCGTGCTGCCGGCCATGCCGACCTTTCTGCTGTGCGTACTGTTCTCGGCAGTCGGTGGCCTGATCCCCGCCACCTTGCTGGGCACCGCGCCGCTGGTCGCGCCGCGTCCGGCGTTGACGGCGGCGTCGGTCGGGCTGGTGATGCAGGGAAGCAACCTGGGGCAGGTGATCGGGCCGGTCACCGTGGGCGGCGTGATCGACCGCTACGGATGGAGCGCGGCGTCGACCATCGTGCTGGCGGCGGGCCTGGGCGGCGTGTTGATCGCGGCCGTGTTGCGGCGCGTGCGTGCGGCACGCTTGTAGGGGCCTATCAAAGGCCATCCCGTGCAGGCTACGTTTTGCATGCTGAAGCTGATGCTGAGCGACTTGTGCGCGTGCAGAACCCGCTATAGCGCCACGGGGACCGGCACCGGCTTGACGCGCACCGCGCGCAACACGCCCACGATCAGGCACGCGATGCCCACCATTGTCAGCGGCTGCGGCATCGTGCCGCGCAGGATGAAGGCGTACGCCAGCGCGGCCAGCGTTTCGAAGACGATGAGCTGGCCGGCCAGCGCGGTGGGCAAGCGCTGGCTGGCTTCGTTCCAGCACAGCGTGCCCAGCCAGGAGGCGAACAGCCCGATGGCAATCATCAAGCCCAGGAAGCGTTCCGGGTTGGGACCCAGCGGCATGTCAAAGCCGCTATCGGCGGCGGCCATGCCGATCCACAGCAGCCCGTAGCCCGCCAGCGCCAGCGGCAACGTCGCCAGCCCTTGCGCGGTGGCCCAGGTGCTGGGGCTGCGGTCTGGGTGCGCCCGCAGCCAGTCGGCATTGCGCAGCGGATACCAGGTCCAGCAGGCGACGGCCACCAGCGCCAACAGGGCGCCCACTGCGTAGCGCGACAAGTCGGCATCCGCGTCCTGGCGCAACGCTTGCAGCTCTACCTGGTTGACGCAGCCGATGCCGAACGCGATCAAGGCCAGCGAGGGGGCCAGCCGCTTCCACGGCAGTTTGCCGTCGCGGCGCGCGTTACGCAGGTTGGCGCACACGGCAATCACGACCGGCAGCGTGCCGATGATCATCGTGGGCACGGGGCCGCCCGCGCGTTGGATGGCGCTGGCCAGGCACAGGTAGTACAGCAGGTTGCCGATGGCGGCCAGTTTCAGCGCCTCCATCCAGTCGGCACGGCGCAGTTGCCGCAGCCGGTTGTGGTCCAGCCATGCCAGCGGCAGCGCAATCAGGCCAAAGGCCAGGTAGCGCGCCACCGATTGCAGCGCGGCCGGATATTCCGGCAGCAACAATGGCCCCACGAATACCAGCCCCCACATCAAGCCCGCGGCCAGCGCGTAAAGGGTTCCTGCCCACATGCCTAGCTCTCCTGCGTATCGATGGGGCAGTCTAGCCAGGGCGGGCCGGCAAATCTTGTACCAGATTGCGGTGCGGCCGGCGCGTGCGCACAGCCGCTGGGCGCTTGGCGCTTGCGGTGGGCCCTTATCCTGTTGGGGTTTCGAACGTGGGCGCGCGCCTGCCTATCGGCGCACCTGCTTCTGATAGCGGGCGGGCGTCACGCCGTAGCGGCGTGAAAATGACCGTGTCAAATGCGCCTGGTCGGTCAGACCCGCTGCCAGCGCCACCTGCGCCGGCGCAATGCCGTGGGCCAACAGGCGCTTGGCTTCGAACAGCCGCAGTGCCATCAGCATTTGCTGCGGCGTGGCGTGATAGTGCGACTGAAAGCGTCGCAGGAAATGAAAGGGGCTGAGTCCGGCCACCGCCGCCAGCTCGTCCAGCGTCAAGCGGCGCGACAGGTTTGCCCGCAGATAGTCGATGACGGGCGTGAAACGGGGCGCGCCCTCGGTCGGTGCGTTATTCGGCACCCGGGCGTGACGGCGGAATTCATGGACCAGCGTATACAGCGCGCTGTCGAAAGCCAGCGGTTCATGTGCCAGCCATAAGCGGTCGAGCAGGGCGGTGACGCGCTGCGCGCTGGCCGCGTCATGGCCGACGGCCGTGTTGAACCACCAGCCGCTTTCGCCAGATACCCGCGCCACCACGTCGGGGTCGATGTACGCCATGCGGTAGCGCCAGCCGCCCACCGTTTCGGCGCGGCCGGTGTGCAGTTCGTCGGGGTTCATCAGCACGACCGAGCCCGAAGGCGCCAGGTGGTCCGCACCGCGATACCGGAAGCGTTCGACGCCGGATTCGATGGCGCCCAGTCCATAGGCTTCGTGCGTGTGGGGTTCGAAGGCGTGGCGGATGATGTGCGCGCGGTACAGCTCCACGCCGGGCTGATGCGCGGCGCGGCGGAATTCGGCGCGGTCATTGGGATGATCGAACGCCGCCGGCACGCCCGTCAGCGCGGGGGCGTCGGGGGTGGGGGAAGACGGGGAGGCGGCGAGCGGGGAAGCCATGGTTCGGATTTAAGCACGGTCCGGAATCGGTGGATGCGTCGGCGTGTATGGAGCCAATGCAGGCCCCGGGCCAAGGGGAAGTCGGAGCCGGAGCCGGAGCCAGAGCCGTAGCCGAAGTCGAAGCTGTAGCCGAAGTCGAAGTCGAAGTCGAAGCTGTAGCCGTAGTCGAAGCCGGAGCCAAAGTCGAAGCCGTAGCCGTAGCCGTAGCCGAAGTCGAAGCCAAAGTCGAAGCCGGAGCCGGAGCCGGAGCCGGAGCCGAAGCCAAAGTCGAAGCCAAAGTCGAAGCCGGAGCCGAAGCCAAAGTCGAAGCCGAAGCCGAAGCCGAAGCCGAAGCCGAAGCCCGAGCCAAAGTCGAAGACAAAGCGGCTATTCCCGCATCGCTTTCGCTCGCCCCTGCAACAGTTCGCGTTCGCGAGCGTTGCGCGTCATACCGGCCGCGCGCTCGAATTGTTCGTGCGCTTCGGCGATGCGGCCTAATTTGGCCAGCAGGTCGCCGCGCACGCTGGGCAGCCAGTGGTAGTTGGCCAGCGCGGGCTCGTCGGCCAGCGCGTCGACCAAATCCAGCGCCGCTTGTGGCCCGAACGCCATGCCCACGGCCACGGCGCGGTTCAGCGCGACCACGGGCGAGGGCACCAACTGCACCAGCGCGTCGTACAGCGCAACGATGCGCGGCCAGTCGGTGTCGCCGGGCGTTGCCGCGCGCGCGTGGCAGGCGGCAAGTTCGGCTTGCAGGACATAAGGGCCGGGCGGCCCGCCCAGCGCGGCGGCGCGGGCCAGGGCGGCCAGCCCGCGCCGGATCAGCAAGGGGTCCCAGCGGGCGCGGTCCTGGTCCATCAGCAGGACGGGCCGGCCCTGGGCGTCCGTGCGCGCGTGCAGGCGCGAGGCTTGCAGTTCCATCAACGCCGCCAACCCGTGCACCTCGGCCTCGTCCGGGCTCAGTTCGGCCAGGATGCGCCCCAATCGCAGCGCCTCGTCGCACAGCGCCGGGCGCATCCAGTGGTCGCCGGACGTGGCCGAATAGCCTTCATTGAAGATCAGGTATATGACTTCCAGCACAGAGGCCAGGCGCGCCCCGCGGTCTTGCGCGGCGGGGACTTCAAACGGCACGTTGGCCGCGGTCAGGTTGCGCTTGGCGCGCACGATGCGCTGCGCAATGGTGGATTCCGACGCCAGGAACGCGCGGGCGATCTCGGCGGTGGACAGCCCGCCCAACAGCCGCAACGTCAATGCCACGCGCGCGTCGGTGGACAGCACCGGGTGGCAGGCGGTGAACAGCAGGCGCAGCAGGTCGTCGCCGATATCGTCCTGGCGCGCGGCGTCCAGCGCATCGACAAAGTCGGGCTCCACGTCCGCCTGCAAGGCTTCAAGTTCGTGGCCGATCTGCTCGTGCTTGCGGGTGTGCAGCGCGTCCAGCCGCAAGCGGTCGCGGGCGCGGTTTTTTGCGGTCGTCATCAGCCAGGCTCCCGGGTTGTCCGGCACGCCGGTGTCGGGCCAGCGTTCCAGGGCGGCCACCAGCGCATCCTGCGCCAGTTCTTCGGCCACCCCGACGTCGCGCACCAGCCGAGCGACGCCGGCGATGACGCTGGCGGCCTCGATCCGCCAGACCGCCTCGATAGCGCGATGCGTGGCCGCTTGTGTCATGCCTGTCCGGTCTGATCGGGTTTGTCGGCTTTGTCGGTTTGGCCGGTTTGCTCGACGTGGCCGGGCTCCATGTAGACCAGCTCCCAGATATGGCCGTCCAGGTCCTCGAAGCCGTGCCCGTACATGAAGCCGTGGTCCTGCGGTTCGCGCGGCGCGGTGCCACCAGCCGCCACGGCGCGGGCCACCAGGTCATCAACTTCGGCGCGGCTGTCGCAAGACAGGCAGAGCAGCACTTCCGTTGACTGGGTGGCGTCCACCAACGGCTTGCTGGTGAAGCCCTTGAAGAAATCGCGCGTCAGCAACATGGCGTAGATGTCGTCGCTGATGACCATGCAGGCGCCCTGGTCGTTGGTGAACTGCGGATTGAAGCTAAAGCCCAGTTGCTTGAAAAAGGCTTGCGATTTCTGCATGTCGCCGATGGCGAGGTTGACGAATATCTTCTTGGGCATGGGGGGTCTCCGGGAAGGGGCGGTGGGATCAAAGGCGGGGTCAGCGGGTGGGGCCGGTCAAGTCACGAAAGCGTTCCACTTCCTTGCTGGGTTCGAATTCCTCCAGCTCAAAAAGTTGGCGCACTTCAATCTCGCAGGGCTGGCCGGGAAAGGGCTGCGGAAAGCGCAGCGCCCATTGCATCGCTTCCTCGCGCGAGCGCACTTGAATCAGGGTGTAGCCGGCAATCAATTCCTTGGTTTCCGCAAACGGCCCGTCGATGACCTGGCGCTGGCCGTCCGAGTACTGTACGCGCCAACCTTTGGACGTGGGGTGCAGGCCGTTGGCATCGAGCAGCACGCCGGCCTTGGCCAAGGCTTCGTGGTACGCCAGCATCGAGGCCAGCAGGCTTTCGTCGGGCATCATGCCGGTTTCGCTGTCGGGCGTTGCCCGGACGAGGATCATGAAACGCATGGGTCTCTCCTTGATGGGGTGGGTATCAAGACGACGAACGGCGTTCCTTCAAATCGACATCGATCGACATCAATCCGCAAATATTCGGGTAACTACCAGGATCAACAGCTTGTTACCAAGGTGCAGCCCTGGTTGCAGCCTGTCCCCATACACTGCCAGCGTTTCAAACCCCTTGCCCTGAATATCGACATGAGAATGCTCTGTAGTTTTGCCTTGCTGGTTTCGCTGCTGTCCGGCTGCGCCGTTTACACCCCCAGTGGGTCCGTGGTGGTTGATCCGCATGACGGGGGCGGCCGGGGCGGCTTCTGTCCGCCGGGGCAAGCCAAGAAAGGCAACTGCTGACGCGCTACGACTGCCAGGGATCGATCACTGAAACGCCCGCCGCCGTAAAAGGCGCCACGTCCCGCGTGGCGACGCTCATGCCGTGCGCAGCGGCGGTGGCGGCGATGTATCCATCCGCCGCGGCAATTGCCTGACCCGAGGCTCGCGCACGCGCCATTAAAGCCGCATATTGCTGGCTTGCGGCGGTGTCGAAAGACAGCACGCGCCCGGCAAATAACGCCAGCACTTGTTGTTCCAAACTGTCTTGCAAGACGTTGCGGCGTTTGCCGGCAGCCATGCAGGCCACGCCAAAGCGCAATTCGGCAACCGTGACCGCCGATAGAAACAGGGTTTCCAGCGGCTGCCTGTCGATCCAGGCAATGACGGCATCGGATGGCGCCTGGCGCAGCGGCTCGGAGATGACGTTGGTATCCAGCAGAATCATTCGAACCTCGGCGGCGCGGCAGGCGTTTTGTCGCGTTGGTCGAACAGGGCGGCTTCCTGATCGGTCAGTTTGGCTTGGTTGCCGATACGCGCAAGCAACGAACCCAGCTTGACCCGACCTTCGGGCTTGACGGCATCTTCCAGAATGGCGCGCACCTCGGCTTCCGTGCTGCGGCCATGCTGGGCCGCCCGCACGCGCAGCGCGCGGTGCACTTCGTCGGAGATATTCCTGACAGTCAACATAGGCATGATGCGTTACGTCCATATGCATTCGATGCATGCAGTTTATGTAAGTGCAGTCATTCGTGCAAATGGTGGGGGTGTCGTAATGACGACACTGCGTGTTCACATGAAACACGGCCCAAGCTCCCGGACTTCCACCGTGGCCCATTCGGCCGCCGGGCACTCGGCCGCCAGGGCCAACGCTTCTTCGCGCGTGTCCACGGTCAGCAGGAAGAAGCCGCCGATCATTTCTTTGGCTTCGGCAAACGGGCCGTCCATCAAGGAACGCTCGCCGTTGCGGACCTGTAGCCGGACGCTTTCGGATTCTGACTTCAGCGATTCGGCGCTGACCAGCAGGCCCCGGCCTTTCAGGTCTTCGGCGTAGCGCACCATTTGCGCGTAGGCCTCGCGGCCTTCGTCGGGCGTGCGCTGGGCGCGTTGGCCCACGGGTTCGACGATCAGCAACATATAGGACATGGTTTTTCCCGGTTCTGGCCGACAGGCCGATGGGGCGAGCTTAACGCCGCCGCGCGGCGCCACGCCACCCCAGGCGTGAGGCTTTTGTCAGCCTTTGCGCCGGGGAATCCGTGGCAAAAAAAAACCGGCTGGGCCGGTTTTTCTTTGACAAGCCACGCTCAGGATCGCGCGGCTGCGCTGTCCGCCGTGGCGGCCGGCTTGGGTGCTGCCGGCATAGGTGCGGCCGGCTGAGGCGCGGCCGCTTTGGCAGCGGGCACCGTCGCAGCCGTTGCCGCCTTTTCCCCGGTCGCCGGCGCCGAAGACGGCGCGGCCTTGGCGGCGATCTGCTTGGGCGCAATGTCCATGATCAGCTCGACGCGGCGGTTGGCGGCGCGGCCGGCCGGCGTGTCGTTCGATTCGATGGGCCGCGTTTCGGCATAGCCCACCGCGCGCAGGCGGTCGGCGGCCACGCCGTCGCGCACCAGCTCGCGCAGCACGCTGGTGGCGCGACTGCTGGACAGTTCCCAGTTCGAGGCGAACTGGCGCGTCTGGATCGGCACCGGGTCGCTATGGCCTTCCACCGACACCTGGTACGCGTTCTTGTTCAGGATGGTGGCCAGGCGCTTGATCACGTCCAGACCGGACGGGCTCAGCGTGGCCTGGCCGGACGGGAACAGCAATTCATTGCTGATGCGGAAGCTGACGGACTGCTCGTTGATGATCACGTCCACCGACTTGGCCAGGTCGCCCAGGCCCAACGATTCCTTGGACGGCGCCTTCAGCGGCGGCGCGGCATCGGCCACTTTCTCGCCGTCCTCGGCGGGGGCGGCGTCAGCCGTGGCGGCAGGGGCGGCAGGGGCGGGCGGCTCGGCCCAGCTGGCCGGAATGGCGACGGCGTCGAACTCGGCGTATTCGCCGTCGTACTTGGGCAGCCCGGCCGTGGCCAGCGTGCCCACCAATTCAATCGGCTTGCCCGATGCTTCCGTCGGCTGGCCATGCAGGCGCGAGACGGCCAGCATCACCACCAGCATCGCCAGCAGCAGGGTGATCAAGTCCAGATAGCTCAGCAGCCAGTTCTCGGCGTCTTGCTCGGGCGTTTCGTCCACGTGCCAGCGCGCGTAGCGGTCCTTGCGGTCGCTTTTGCTGGGGCGCCAGCCGCTGTTGTCCGCCGCTTTCTGGGCGCGCAGTTGGGCCTGGCGGGCCTGTTCGATCCGCTGCGCCAGGGAAGGTGAAATCAGGCTCATTGACGCACGGCGGCCGGACGGGTGATGGACACGGGCTGCGCGGCGGCTTGGGTGGACCCGGGGACCGGCTTGACCTGGCCTTCCGTCTTGGCCTTGGCCTTGGCTGCGCCCTGGCCGCCGTCATAGATTTCGTCTTCGACGTGCAGCACGAACGAATTGAGCGTTTCGCGCACCATGGCCGGGCCGCGCTTCTCGCACATCATCGAGATGCCTTGCAGCACCATGTTCATGGATTCGACGCGGCGCGCGGTGCGGCGTTCCAGCTTCAGCGCGATGGGCTTGCAGATCAGGTTGGCCAGCAAGATGCCGTAGAACGTCGTCATCAGCCCCACGGCCAGATGCTGGCCGATCATCGTCATGCTGCCGTCGCCCAGCACGGCCATCAGATTGATCAGCGCCACTAGCGTGCCCAGCATGCCGAAGGCGGGCGCGAACGTGGCCAAGACGCGGAACATCTGCGCTTCGGCCTGCTCGCGGGCGCGCAACCGCGCCACGCGCCATTGCAGCACTTCAATGATCTGGTCTTCGGGGGTGTTGTCGATAATCAGCTGCACGCCCGTGCGCAGAAACGGGTTCGACACCTTCTTCAGTTCCTGCTCGACCTTGTGCACATCCGTGTTCATCCACAGTTGCGCCATGGACACCAGCTCTTCGATGTCGCGTTGCTGGTCGTGCTGGTCGTTGCGGAACACGGTGCGCACCAGCTTGAAGATGCGCAGCACTTCCGGCAGCGGATAGGCGATGAAGAGCGCCGCGCAGGTGCCGCCCAGCACGATGGCCAGGCCGGGCAGGTTCAGGTACATGCTGGCGTCGGTGGCGGACAGCGCCACGACGATGACAAGGGTTAGCAGGCCGACGGCGGCGCCGATGAGGGTAGACGGATTCATGGATCTTGCCCGAAGGGAATGGCACGCCGAGCCGGAATGCCGGATTGTCGGGAATTCTAGCCAGCGCGCGGCCGAGTCAATCCACCGGAAAGCGGGGGGAAAGGGCCGGTAAGCGCCGGCTTAAGGGATGCTGTCAGGAACCCGACTGGCCGCGTTGAAAATAGGGCCGGGTCGAGGCGGCGCGTGGGGAAAATTGCGCCAAGGCGGGGGGGTGAAGCCGGATATGTATATCATGAGCGCTATCTGGCGGCCCGAAGCACGTGGCCGCCGCGGCTTTGGAGAAGAAAATGACTACCCCCAACGAAAACGTCAGCATGGCGCTTTTCTGCGACTTCGAGAACGTGGCGCTGGGTGTGCGGGACACCAAATACCAGAAGTTCGACATCCGGCCTGTGCTGGAACGGTTGCTGCTCAAGGGCAGCATCGTGGTTAAAAAGGCCTATTGCGACTGGGAACGCTACAAGGAATTCAAGGCCCCCATGCACGAGGCGAACTTCGAGCTGATCGAAATTCCGCACGTGCGCCAATCGGGCAAGAATTCGGCCGATATCCGGCTGGTCGTGGACGCGCTGGACTTCTGCTACACCAAATCGCACGTCAACACCTTCGTGATCATCAGCGGCGATTCCGACTTTTCGCCGCTGGTGTCCAAGCTGCGCGAGAACAACAAGAAGGTGATCGGCGTGGGCGTCAAGCAATCCACGTCGGACCTGCTGATCGCCAACTGCGACGAATTCATTTTCTATGACGACCTGGCGCGCGAAGGCCAGCGCACCGCCGACGCCCGCCGCGACAATCGCGGCGGCGCCGCCGGCACCGCGCAGCGCCGCACGCCTGACGAAGAGATTCGCCGCAAGGAAGAACTGGAAACCCGCAAGACCCAGGCCGTCGACATGGTCGTCGAGACCTTCGAAGCGCTGATGGCTGAACGCGGCGACAGCGGCAAGATCTGGGCGTCGGCGCTGAAAGATGCGCTGAAGCGCCGCAAGCCGGATTTCAACGAGTCGTACTACGGCTTTCGCGCCTTCGGCAACCTGCTGGATGAAGCGCAGTCGCGCGGCTTGCTGGACGTGGGCCGCGAAGAAAAATCGGGCACGTACGTGTATCGCGACAGCATCGACGCCGCGCCGCCGGTGAACCGCGCGGCCAATGGCAACGGTGCGCGCAACGCGCCATCGCGCCAGGCTGCCGTGGCGGATACCGACGACGCGCAAGGCGACGCCGCCCAGGAAGAATCTCAGTCCCAATCCCGGTCATCGCGCAAATCGCGCGGGGGCCGCCGGTCGGGCCGTGGCACCGGCTATTCGGCCGAGCAGGGCGCCAACGATGCCGGCGGTGAGACGCTGGCGCAGGACGAGTCTGCTTCGTTTGACGCCGATTCGGCCTCGCCCGTTGCCGCCGACGCCGATGAAACGTTTGCCGCGCCGCAGGCTTCGCCGGTGGCGGGTGTGTCCACAGAGGATGATGCGTCCACTACCGAGCAAGCCCCCGTCGCCACGCGTGAGGGTGAGCGCGAGGGTGAACGCCACGGTGAGCGCGATCGGGGCCGTGGCGGACGCGAAGGCGGGCGAGATCGCGGACGCGATCGTGGCCGAGACCGTGGGCGCGATCGCGCCCGTCACGGCACGCACGTAAACGCCCTGGCCAGTGAGTCTTCGGTGGGCGAATCGTCGCCGGGGAACCCGTCGGACGACGTCCAGGCCAATACTGCCAAGGCCGCCGACGCCGCCGCTGCTGCGGCCACCGCGGCAGCGGCTACCGCCGCAACCGCCGCCGCCGCCGAGCAAGCCGCGCAAGCCGCCGCTCGTGAAGCCGCCAAGGTTGACGCCATGCGCGCCGATGCGCTGGCCCGTGCCCAGGCGTCCAAGCCTGTGCAGCCGTCGCGCCTGCCGCCCATGCCGACGCCGTTGCCGCAAGCACGCCAACCGCTGCCGGCCGTGAACATTGCCGAGTGGACGTTTGTTGAAGCGCCCGCCGAGGCGCGCCGCGAGCCGGGCAACAAGGCGCCGGCCAAGGTCACCGACCCGTTCGAGGGCGCCGTGCTGCGCCGGATCACCGAACCGGCTGCGCCCACGTCCGCTTCCGCATCGGAATCGTCCAAGCCGCAAGCCAAGCCTGCCGCCAAGTCGGCAGCGAAGACGCCGGCCAAGTCGGCGGGTAAGTCAGCGGCCGATACGACGGCTGAGACGGCGTCGGACAAGACCGCCGGTAAGGCAAGCCACACGGCAAGCGACACGGCAAGCGATACGGCAAGCGACACGGCAGCCAAGTCCGCGGCCAAGACGGCAACGAAGACGCCGTCCAAAACCGCAACCGGGACCGCAACCGGGACCGCAACTAAGACCGCAACTAAGACCGCAGCCAAGACCGCAACGAAGTCGGCCTCCAAAACCGCAGCAAAAACGGCAGCCAAGCCCGCCGGCAAGCGCGCGGCGCAGTCGGCCGATAACGCCGCGCCGGCCGACGCGGATGCCGCGCCCGCCAAGTCGGCCAGCCGTACGCGCCGCACGCGCAAGTCGGACGACTCGGCGTCCTGATTCGTCAGGGCGTCATCGTCGGCCTGGGGGCTTGCCCATGCAATATGTGCTCGTCAGTTCGTGCCTGTTGGGCAACCCCGTGCGCTACGACGGGCGCGGGGTGCCTCACGGTGACGCGGTGCTGGCGCGCTGGCGCGACGAAGGCCGGGTCGTGCCCGTCTGCCCGGAGGTGGCGGGCGGCATGCCCGTGCCGCGCCCGCCCGCTGAAATCGAAGCGGGCAAGCGCGCCGCTGACGTGTTGGCCAGCGGCGCGCGCGTCATCGCGGTAACGGGGCAGGATGTCACGGTGCCTTTCGTGCAGGGCGCCCATGCCGCGCTGGCGCTTGCCCGGCAACACGGCATTCGCATTGCCGTCTTGAAGGAAGGCAGCCCGTCTTGCGGCAGCGGCTATGTCTACGACGGTCATTTTGCCGGCCGGCGCCTACCCGGCGTGGGCGTCGCAGCTGAATTGCTGACCCGCGCCGGCGTGCGCGTCTTCAGCGAAAAGCAATGGGCGGACGCCCAGGCGTGGCTGGCACAGCTGGAGGCCCAGAATGTGGGCTAGCGTTGGCGTTCTGCTGCTGCTGGGGGGCCTGGCGTTGGTGGTGTTGGTGGGGGTGGTGGCGGCGTCAGCTGTCCGCGCATCCCGCAAACGGCTCGGAACGCAAGCCGGCAGCGATTCCAGCGCAACGCAATCCGCCGCTGGGCGTCGGTCGCTTTGGTCGAATTCGTCGCTTTGGTCGAATTCGTCGCTTTGGTCGAATGCGTCGCTTTGGTCGAATTCGTCGCGCTCTTCGCAGCCCTTACATTCATCAGGATCGTCACGTTCATCACGATCGTCACGTCAACTGCTGCGCCTTGCCGCCGTGCTGTGCCTGGCCCTGTCCGCATTCTTCTTTTACGCCTGGTACGCGTTCTACTGGAAGTGGGACTTCAATGAGCTGGGCCGCTACTACGATCCGGTCGAGCAGGTGGTCTACACGTCGTCCGGCTTTGTCTGGATACTGCCGGCGACTTTGCTGCTGGCCGCCGGCATGGCCTTCATCTGGCGCGGTTGGCGGCGCTGAGCGGTCCGCCTCGCATGCGCGAGGTGGCCGCCGTTGCGGCGCGTATGCCGCAATTCCATGGCATGCGTTCGGCATACGTTCGGGATTTTTTCCGCGTTCTTTCCCCGCCTATTCCGCGCGGATGTTCGCCGCCTTCACGATCTTGCCGTTGTCCACGTATTCGCGTTGCACCTACGACGCGAATTGCTCGACGCTGCCCGGCGACATGATGTTCAGCGCATCCGTCAGCGGCTTGCTGATGTCGGGCATGGCCGCCACCTTGTTGATCACCGCGTTCATGCGCTGCCGAAACTCCGCGCTGGTGGACGCCGGCGCAAAAAAGCCGAAGGTGGACGTCATGTTCGCCATCGGGTAGCCCAGTTCGGCGAAGGTCGGCGTCTCGGGCCAGCCCGGCAACCGCTTGGGCGATCCCACGGCCAGCAGCTTCAGCTTGCCTTCCTGGATCAGCGTATTGACGGGGGCCGACGCGTTGACCAGCATCAGCGTGAATTGCCCGCCCAGCGCATCGGGCACCATCTGCGCCATGCCCTTGTAGGGCACGTGCGTGATGCGCACCTTGGCCTGCCCGTTGATCTGTTCCAGCATCAAATGCCCCAGCGACCCCACACCCGCCGTCGCCAGCGACAAACCGTCCGGGTCCGCCTTGGCCTGGTCCACCATGTCCTTGAAATTCTTGCCCGTGAACTTCGGCCCGCCCACCAGGTACACCGGCGAATACATCACGGCGGCCACCGGCGCCAGGTCCTTCAAGGGGTCATACAGCGTCTTCATCACGTGCGGCGACAGCGTAACCGGGCTGACGGCGGTAAAGCCCAGCGTGTTCTCGTCGTGGGCGCGGGCAACGGTATTCATGCCGATCATGCCGCCCGCGCCGCCCCGGTTTTCAACGACGACCGGCCGCGCCAGTTCCGTGGCCAGCTTCTGGGCAAACGCGCGCGCGGTGTTGTCCACGATGCCGCCCGCCCCGTAAGGCACGACGATGGTCAGCGCCTGTGGCTTGGCGTCGGCCTGGGCCAGGGCGGTGGATGAGACGGCGCAGGCCGCGCTGAATGCGCAAAGCCCCGCAAGCCGCTTGAAATTCAACATGGCTTCCCCTTGGTGTCGCGGCTGCGTCGCCGCGGATGTCGACGGCGCGGTAAAGCAACGCGCCGGCATGCAGTGTGTGCAGGCCGGCGCGCGGCGACAATCGGGATTACCCGGAAAGCGGCATCAGTTGGCGCGGTAGCCCCGGCTGCTCATGCACGAATCCAGCGAATGGTTGTAGGTGTCCACCATGACTTGCGTGGTCCATTGCGTGATGGTGGCCGGGTCGTACCCGCTTTGATTCATGGCCCAGCGCTGGCATTCGGCCGTGGCATTGGCCTGCGCCGAACTGACCTTGGGTGCTGCTTCGTACTGCACCGGCTTGTATTGCGGCTCGGGTTGCGCATAGGCAACGGGCGGTTCGGCGTACAGCGGCGCGGACGTCAGCGGGGCCGAATACACCGGTGGCGCCGCGTAGACCGGCGCGCCGTACACCGGGCTGGTGTAGGCCACGCCGGGCGACGCGTAGACGCTGGTTTGTGCGTAGGTCGGGCCGGAATCGGCCGCCAGCAACAGGCCCACCGCAGCCAGCGCAAAGGCGCCGCCGACCCACCATCCGGCCGAGCTGCTGCCGCCACCGCCGTGGTGGTGGTAATTATTACCACCGTAGTAACCGCCGTGATAGCCCCCGCCGTGGTATCCACCACCGCCGCCACCCCAGCCGCCGCCGTGTCCGCCCGCCATCACGGGCGCACTTGCCACGGCAAGCGCCAACGCTACGACGCGCATCCGGCCTGTAAACCGTTTCATGATCTTGCTCCTGTCCGCCGCGCGCGGGATTACGGTCAATATGCACGCGGCGATAGCGTTACTTTACTGCTGCGCGGGCACCAAAAGTTGTTGCAAAAGCTACGGGGATTTCAACTGACTTCAAAACGATTCAGTGGCGAAAAGCGGGGAAGCGGTGTACTTTCTCGCGATGATGACGGCACGACCCCTTTCTGCACCGCAAGACAAGCGTCTTACCAAAGGCGAACGCACCCGCCTACAGCTACTTGAAGTTGCCGCAGCCGAGTTCGCGGAGCGCGGTTTCCAGCACACGCGTATCAGCGACATCGTGGCTCGCGCCAGCGTGACGCAGCCGGTGTTCTACCAGTACTTTTCCAGCAAGCAAGCGGCCTACGATGAACTGGTGGGCATGTTCGCGCAGCGCTTGCGCCAGGCGATTACCGAAGCGCGCTTGCCCGCCGGACTGGAAGGCGCCGAATTGGCCGAGCGCATCCAGGGCGGCGTGCTGCGTTTGCTGGGCATCTTGCAGGAAGACTCCAACCTGACACGCATCGGTTTCTTCCAGGTGGCCGAGGCGGAAGCGCTCAAGGATGAGCTGGTGACGATGATTGCCGACAACGTCCGCGCCGAGCAGCAGGCCGGCCTGTTCCGGCCCGAAATATCCCCCGACTGGTTGGCGCAGTCCTTGATGGGCATCATCGAACGCTTCACGCGCCAGATGCCGGATGCGCCCCAGCAGCATGCGATAGCGGAATTCATTACCCGGCTGCTGCTCGATGGCATCCGGCATCAACGACCAGCCTCCTGACGGGGGCTTTTTTTTGTCCCCCGTTTTTATCGGCCCCTTTTTTTTTGGGGGCCACAGTCACACCTGGCTCTGTGCGCGTGCAAGGGGATAGTCATGGCATTCGCGGTGGCGGCGCCGGGCACTGCGCCGCCACCGCGCCCAGCGTCATTCCACCCGAGCGCCCGAGGCCGCGACCAGCTTGCCCGCCGCTTCCCAATCCGCCTTCAGCAGATCCTGAAACTGCGCGGGCGTCTTGGCGTCGGCCTCCACCCCCAACGAGGCCAGGCGCGCCTGCACCTTCGGGTCCGCCAATACCTTGTTCACCGCCGCGTTGATCTTGTCGCGTTCGGCGGCGGGCAGGCCGGCGGGCGCCAGCAGTCCCAGCCAGGAATCGAAGGCGTAGCCGGGCAGGCCGCTTTCGGCGACGGTGGGCAGGTCGGGCGCGAAGCGCGAGCGGGTCTTGCCCGAGTAGGCCAGGAACGTCACGCGCGGGTCGTTGCGATAGGCGGTTACGCCGATGGTGGCGGCGGTGACGGCCTGGACGCGGCCGGCCAGCAGTTCGGTGACGGCGTCGCCGGTGGACTTCATGGGAATGTGCTGCATCTGCGCGCCCGAGGCGGCCAGGAACGACGCCATGCCCAGGTGCGACGCGCTGCCGTTGCCGGCCGAGGCATAGTCGTACGCGCCGGGTTTGGCCTTGATGGCCTGGATGAAGTCGGCGGTGGTCTTCGCGTTCAGGCTGGAGGACGCCAGGATGATGTAGCCGGTGTTGCCCAGGTACGCCACGCCGGTGAAGTCTTTGTAGGGGTCGTAGCTCAGGTTCTTGTACAGATAGCCGGCAATGTTGTGGCTGGCGGCGGCCAGCACCAGGGTGTTGCCGTCGGGGGTGGCGCGCGCCACCTGCGAGGTGCCCACCGTGCCGCCGGCGCCCGCGCGGTTTTCCACCACGATGGACGCGCCCAACGCCTGACCCAGTTCGTCGCCGATGGCGCGTGCAATGGTGTCCTGCACGGCGCCCGTGCCGTAGGGCACGACGATGCGGACAACGCGCTGTTCGGCGTGCGCGGCGCCGGCGCCGGCCAGCGCCAGGGACAGGGCCAAGGTAGTCAGGGTGGTGCGGCGTACGGCTTGGAATCGGGTAGGCATGACAGCGGCTCGTTGGGATAGGCCCGCACCCCGTGTTGAGGCGGGCGAAGGCGTTGGACTCTAAAGAATCGCGTGGCGCCCGCCAACGATTTATTTGCCGCTTGTTTATAGCTGCCGGGGATATAGCCTCCGAGGGAATAGGCGCCGAGGAATAGGCGCCGGGGATATAGCCCCCCGTCAGGCCCAGGTCTCATGCAGATGCGCCCATTGCGGCTGCCCATCGGCGCCCGCCATGAACAGCGCGCTGGCGCGCCGCTGTGTGGCGCCGCCGTTCCAGGCGTGGCGTTCGCGATACGTCAACAGCGCCGCGCCGGCGTCCGCATGGCGCACGGCCAGCTCATCGATCTGGATCTTCAAGCCGGGGCGCAAGCCGCGCAGTCCGGCGAACAAGGCGGGCAGGGCGCCGGGTGGCAGCCGCTGCCCGTCTGCGGTAATCATGCTGAACTCGGGCGCAAAGGCGTCCAGCAGGGCGGCCAGCACCCGCGGCGGGGTATCGGCGTTGCCGATCCATTGCTCGATGCGGGCGTGGGCGTCCAGCGCCAGGCGCAGGCTAGGGGTAGACAGGTCGGTCATGAATAACGCCGTGTAATCAACAAAGAACGCCATTCTAGAAATTTCGATGTCGCGGAAACATCGCCTGTGGGCCGATATACTGTTCGTGTTTTTTTGACAATGAAGCGGGCCATGATCAATCTGAATCGTCTGTCGATGTTCGTCGCCGTGGTCGATGCCGGCTCGTTCACGGCGGCGGCCGATGCGTTGGGCACGACCAAGGCCGTCGTCAGTTTCAACGTCAAGCAGCTGGAACAGGAATTGGGCGTGGCGCTCTTGACGCGCAGCACGCGCCGGTTGGCGCTGACGCAGGCAGGCGAGGGCTTTCATGCTGACTGTGTGCGCCTGCTGCAAGACGCGGACGCGGCCGTGGACCAGGCAAGATCCGGCCAGGCGGCTTTATCGGGCAGCTTGCGCGTGACGGCCTCGGTGGACTACGGCAACCGTGTCGTCGTGCCCGCGCTGGCAGCGTTCGCGCGTTTGCACCCGGCGCTTCGGGTGGGTTACCAGGCCAGCTCCACGCAAGCGGATCTGATCGGCGAACGCCTGGACGTGGCGATCCGCGTGGGGGCGCTGGCGGACTCCAGCTACCGCGCCACGCGCATCGGCGAATTCAGGCTGCTGTTGGTGGCCAGCCCGGCGCTGCTGGCCGAACATGGCGCGCCGCGCTCGCTCCAGGCGTTGGCCGCCTTGCCTTGGCTGGCCAACCGGCCGGGTCGCATCGACCATTGGCGGCTGACGGACAGCAAGGGGCGCGACCACGCGTTGCGCGTGGCGCCTGTGGCGCATGCGGACACGGCGTCGGCGTTGCTGGCCTTTGCCGAGGCCGGCTGCGGCGTGGCCGCCTTGCCGGATTGGTTGCTGGAAGAGCCGTTGGCGCGTGGCACGTTGCAGCGGGTGATGCCGTCGTACACGTTGCCGCGCCAGCCGGTGCACGCCGTCTATCCCGACACCCGCCACGTCAGCGCCAAGGTGCGGCGGTTCATCGATTTCCTGCGAACGGGGAAGTAACGCGCGGCCCACCCGAAGCCCAACCCCAAGCCCGCTTCAAGCCCGCCCCGCGCCCAGCCTCGGAAAACCTCAGCGCGACAGCGGTGGCGTGTCGCCCGCGCCCAGGTCCCAGTACAGGCCCGTCATCAATCCCAGCGCCTGGCGCAGCAGTTCGGGCGGCAGGTGTTCGTTGGGCGCGTGCTGCGAGCAACCGGGGTAGGAATGCGGCACCCAGATCGTGCGCAGGCCCAGCACATCCGTGAAGATGTCGTTGGGCAACGAACCGCCCAGGTTGGGCAGCAGCGCCGTCTTCTGGCCCGACGTGCGTTCCAGCGAATCCACCGCCCATTGCACCCAGGCATCGTCCGGATCGATGCGCGTGGCGCGGAACATGGATTCGCGCGTCAGCGCAATCTTGACCATCGAAAAGCCGTGGCTGTCCAGATGCCGGCGCAGGGCCGGGATCAGGTCGTCCGGGTCCACGCCCACCACAAAGCGCAGCTGGCAACGTGCCCAGGCGCGTGGCGGGATGGCGTTGACGGGCGTTTCCGGGTTGCCGGTCTTGTAGGCCAACACTTCAAACGAGCACCAGCCGAAGACGCGCTCGGCGGGCGACAGGCCGGGCTCGCCCCAGTCCGGTTCGATCTCGGGGCCGTCCGCGCCGCCGTCCACCTGGCAGTCCGCCAAGGCGCGGCGCACGGCGGCGGGTAGTTCGGTCGGCACCCATTCCGGAATACGGATCTGCCCGGTGGGCGACACGATGGTCGATATGGCGTGCGCCAGCTGAATGCCGGGGTTGGAAATCAGCCCACCCCAGTTGCCCGAATGGTGGCCGCCGGCCCGTGCCTCGATAGACAGATCAACGTTCAGGCTGCCGCGCGCGCCCAGGAAGATGGTGGGGCGCTGGGGGGCAAGACGCGGGCCGTCGGATGCAATCAGCAAGTCGGCCGCCAGCATGTCGCGATGTTCGGCGCACAGTTCGCGCAAGCCCATCGAGCCCGTCTCTTCGCCCATTTCAATCAGATACTTGGCGTTGAAGCCCAGCTTGCCGCGCGCTTCCAGCACCAGCCGCAGCGCTTCCATGTTGACGGTGTGCTGCCCCTTGTTGTCGGCAATGCCCCGGCCATACCAGCGGCCTTCGGCTTCGGTCAGCGCCCAGGGCGTCAAGCCTTCCTTCCATTCCTTTTCCAGCCCACGGATGACGTCGCCGTGGCCATAGCCCAGCACGGTGGGCAGGGCGGCGTCTTCGATGCGCTCGGCGTACAGGAAGGGCGCCAGCGCCTTGGGATGCGTCAGGGTGCGGCAGGTGAATCCCAGCGCTTCGAAGGCCGGGCGGATCTCGGATTCCAGGTAGTCGGCCAGCACGGCGGCGCGCTCGGGGTTCTGGCTTTCGGTGGGCAGCGCCAGGCGCCGCGCCAGCAGGGCGCGGAAGGCGCCCGAATCAAAACACTGTTCTGCTTGGGCGATGGCTTGCTCGCGGGTCATGAGCGGGCTCCGGTGGAGTTGGGAATTGAAGAGGAAAGGGAAGCAGCACTAGAAATGGAAGCAGATGCCGCGGTCGATGCAGCGCCGGATTCAGGATACAGATGGCAAGCCACCACGGACCCGTCACGCAGCGTCAGCGCGGGCCGCTCCACCTTGCATTGCGGCATGGCATGTTGGCAACGCGGGTGAAACGGGCAACCGGGCGGCGGATGCAAGGGGTCGGGGAACGACAGGCCCAAGCCCATGTCCGGAATGCCCAGGCCCGGTTCGGGCGTCAGCACCGACGCCAGCAAGGCCTGCGTATAGGGATGGTGCGGGTCGTGGAACAACTTGGCCGTGGGCGCCGATTCCACCACACGCCCCAGGTACATCACCGCCACATGCGTGGCGATGTGTTCCACCACCGCCAGGTTATGGCTGATGAACACATACGTCAGGTTGAACTCGCGCCGCAGTTCCATCAGCAGGTTCATGATCTGCGCTTGCACGGATACGTCCAGCGCGGATGTCGGCTCGTCGCAGATGACGATTTCCGGGTTCATGACCAGCGCGCGCGCAATCGCCACGCGCTGGCGCTGGCCGCCGGACAGCTGCCCCGGCGTGTTGTGCGCCAGCCGGGGCGGCAGGCCCACGCGTTCCAGCATCTCGATGGCCTTGTGCATCTTGGGGTTGGCGATGCCGTGCACCTCCAGCGGCAGCGACACGATGGACGCGATGGACCGGCGCGGGTTCAAGGACGAATACGGGTCCTGGAAAATCGGCTGCACCCGGCGCGCCAGCGCGCGGCGGTCCATCTGCCGGATGTCTTGGCCGTCCAGCTTGATGGCGCCGTCGCTGGGCGGCGTCAGGCCCAGCAGCATGCGGGCCAGTGTGGATTTTCCGCAGCCCGATTCGCCCACGATGCCCAGCACCGCGCCGCGTTCCACGGCCAGGTCCACGCCGTTGACGGCGTGCAGCGTGCTGCGCGGCCGGAACATGCCCGAACGGATCGAAAATTGCCGGCTGACGGCTTCGGCTTGCAACAGCGCGCTCATGCCAGGACTCCTTCTTCAACGCGGATGCAGCGCCATTGTTGATGCGGCGGCTGGCCGTGCACGGGCACGGTGTCGCGGCATTGCGGCTGCACGTAGCGGCAACGGTCGGCAAAGGCGCAGCCGCGCAGCTCGCCCACCAATGACGGCACCACGCCGGGTATCGTGCCCAGCGATTCGCCGGGCGGGGTGCGGCCGGGCACGGGGATACAGCCCAGCAAGCCCTCTGTATAGGGATGGCGCGGCGTGGCGAAGATGTCCTTGACCGGGCCTTCCTCGACGATCTGCCCCGCATACATCACCGCCACCTGCTGTGCAATGCGCGCCACCACGCCCAGGTCGTGGGTGATCAACACCATGGCAATGCCAAGCTCGGCCTGCAAGTCCGCCAGCAAGCGCAGGATCTGCGCCTGGATGGTGACGTCCAGCGCCGTGCTGGGCTCATCGGCAATCAGCAGTTCCGGGCCGCACATCAGCGCCATGGCTATCATCACGCGCTGGCGCAGGCCGCCGGAAAGCTGGTGCGGATATTGCGTCAGGCGTTGTCCGGCCGAGGCGATGCCCACCTTTTCCAGCAGTTCCACCGCGCGGTCGCGCGCCTGTTGCTGGCTGGCATGGCGGTGGTGGATGTAGTGTTCGGTCAGTTGCTCGCCGATGGCGTAGGCGGGGTTCAGCGCCGTCATCGGTTCCTGAAAAATCATCGCCATCTTGCTGCCGCGCAGCGCATTGATACGCCGGCTGCGCGCGGTGGACAGGTCTTCGCCCAGCACCGCCAGCCGGCGTGTCGTGCGCTTGGCCGCCTTGGGCAACAGGCCCATGATGGCCAGCGACGTCATCGATTTGCCGCAGCCCGATTCGCCCACCAGGCACAGCGTTTCGCCGCGCTTGACCTGGAACGACACGTCGCGCACGGCGTGCAGCGGCCCGCGCGGCGTGGCGATGTCGACCGTCAGCCCTTGCACGTCCAGCACAATTTCTTTGTCGGCCATGGTCAGGCCCTCTCTTCAGGCGTCAGCAGTTGATGCAGCCCATCGCCGGCCAGGTTGATCGCAAAGATCAACAAGGCCAGCGCCGAACCCGGAATCGCGATCAGCCAGAACGAAAAGAACATGTACGCCTTGGCTTCGGAAATCATCAGCCCCCAGGACGGCAGCGGCGGCTGCACGCCCAGGCCCAGGAACGACAGCGAGGCTTCCAGCAAGATGGCGCTGGCCGCTTCCAGCGTGGCAATCACGATCAGCTGCGGCACCACGTTGGGCAGCACTTCGCCCCACACGATGCGCCACGTGGACGCGCCAGCCGCCTGCGCCGCCGCCACGTATTCCAGCGACCGCACCTGCTGCGTGGCGCTGCGCATGACCACGGCGTAGCGGTCCCATTTCAAAAAGCCCAGCACCAGGATCACCACCCACAGCGAACCACCGACGATGGCCACCGTGGCCAGCGCCACCAGGATCACGGGCATGGACAAACGGGTCGTGATCAGGAACGACACGGTCATGTCGACCTTGCCGCCGAAGTAGCCGGCGGCCATGCCCATGGCGGTGCCGATGATTCCGGATATCAACGCCACGCTGACGCCGATCAACAGCGAAATGCGCGCGCCGTAGAACAGGCGAGACAGATAGTCGCGGCCCAGCTGATCGGTGCCCAGCGGATGCAGCCACGTGCCCTTGGCGTACCAGACGGGCGGCGCGGTGCGGTAGGCCAGGTCCTGGAAGTAGGGGTCGTGCGGGGAAATCCACGGCGCCAGCAGCGCGATCAGCACGATGATGAGCAGGATGCCGCCACCGGCCAGCAGCGCCTTGTTGCGGCGCAGCCTGCGCCAGCGCAAGGTGGATGCGGACAGTTCCATCGCGGCGGGGGCGGGCGCGCCGGGAACGGAGGGGGTGAGGATAGGCGTGGTCATGTCAGGACACCCGGATGCGCGGATCGAGCCACGCGTTGGCGATATCGGCGGCTAGCGTCAGCAGCACGTACAGCACGGACAGCAGCAGCACAATCAGCTGCATCACCGGATAGTCCTTGTACGTAATGCTCTGGTAGGCCAGATAGCCCAGGCCGTCCAGCGCGAAGATGGTTTCGATGACGACCGAGCCGCCCAGCAGGTAGCCCAGCTGCACGGCGGCCAGCGCCACAACCGGCACGATGGCGTTGCGCAGTGCGTGCTTGAAGATGATCTTGCGCGCGGGCAGCCCCTTGGCGCGGGCGGTGCGGATGTAGTCCGCGCCCAGCACTTCGATCATGCCGGCGCGTATCAGTCGCATGAAGGCCGGCGCCACGTAGTAGCCCAGCGCAATCGCGGGCATCACGAAATGCTGCCAGGTGCCGCTGCCCGACACCGGCAGGATGCGCAGCGATATCGAAAACAGCATGATCAAAATCAGCGCAAAGAAAAAGTTTGGCAGCGCCTGGCCCAGCACGGCAATCGCCAGGCACACGCGGTCGATCACGCTGCCCTTGTAAATGGCGGCCAGCACGCCCAGCGGAATCGACACCAGCAGCGCAAAGCCCAGCGCGCCCATGCCCAGCAGCAAGGTGGTTTTGAGCTTGGACAGAATCAACGGCCCGGCCTCGGTCTTGAAGTACACCGACGTGCCGAAATCGCCTTGCATGATGTGCCACAGCCAGTCGGCGTATTGCACCACCAGCGGCCGGTCCAGCCCGTAGGTCTTGCGGATCATGTCGATATCGGCCTGACGCGCGCCTTCGCCGGCCAGCGCCAGCGCCGGGTCGCCCGACAGATGCAGCAGCAGGAACGCCAGGATCGATACGGTCAGCGCCACCAGCGCCGCCAGGCCCAGGCGCCTGATCGTGAAATAAAGCATAGGACTTCCTCTAACGTTTCAGCCCGCCGGACGGGCGTGGCGCCCGCCCGGCGTTACCCCGCGCGTGACTTCCCGCGTGGCTACTTCCAGCTCATGTCCCAGAAGCGGACCAGTTCGTCGGAATACGGCTTGAAGTTCACGTCCTTGGTGGCGACGTAGTAGGCGGGCAGCGTCCACAGGGGCACCGCGTAGGCCTTTTGCGCGATCAGGTCCAGCGCTTCTTTGTAGGCGGCCTTGCGCGGCTCGCTGTCGATGGTGTGGTCGCCCTTGTTGAGCAGGTCGCGCACCTTGGGGTCGCGCGTGATGTCGTCATTGCCGAAGGCGAAGTACACCGGCGTGGACGCCGACACGTCGTTGACCAGGTTGGAACCCCAGGTCTGGTGTGTCAGAGACGCCTTGTTGGCGCGGATCATGTCGCGCATGGCGGCGTACTGCAAGAAGTTGAGCTTGGCGCGGATGCCCACGGCTTGCAGGTAGTTGATGATGGCTTCGGTCTGGTTGCGCTCGCGGTAGGCCACGATGTCGATGTCGAAGCCATTGGCGTAGCCCGCATCGGCCAGCAGCTTCTTGGCCAGCGCCGGGTCGTACTTGTAGGTGGGCGCGCCATCTTGCGTGCAACCCACTTGCGAGGGCGTGCAGATGGTGTTGATCAGCCCACCGCCTTCACCCACGATGTTTTTCAACATGGATTCGCGGTCGATGGCGTGGATGATGGCCTTGCGCACGCGCTCGTCTTTCAGTTGCGGCGCGGGGGTGCCGTCCTGGATGTTCATCTGCATGAACACGATGCGCATGGTGTTGCCGGTGACCATTTGCAGGTTGGGCATCTGGCCCAGCTGTTCGGCCTGGTCCTTGGGCACGCTCATGATCAGGTCTTCGCCGCCCGAGATGACTTCGGCCATCTGCGTCTGGCGGTCGGGGATGAAGCGGATGACCACCTTGCCGATCTTCGGCTGCGCCTTGGGCGAGTCCTTGAAGTAGTCGGTGTTGCGTTCCAGCGTGATGGATTTGCCGGGCTGATAGTCCACCACCTTGTACGGGCCGGAGCCCACCGGCTTGGCGTTCATGCCCTTGGGGCCGACTTCCTGGTAGTACTTGGCGGGGTGGATGGCGGCGGTGGTGGACAGGTATTCCTTGGCGCCAGGGAAGGGCTCCTTGGTGGTCAGGCGCACCTTGTATTTGTCGATTTTTTCAACCTTGTCGATCCACGACACGTTCTGCTGCGTGACCGCTTTGTTCTTCGGGTCTGCCACGTAGTTCAGCGTGTACACCACCGAGTCGGCATCGAACTCTTCGCCGTTATGGAATTTCACGCCTTCGCGCAATTCGAATTCCATGGTCTTGTCGTCGATCTGCTTCCAGCTTTTGGCCAGCTGCCCCTTGTACTCGTTGGTGACGGGGTCGCGGTACAGCAGCGTGTCCCAGACGTTGGCGGCGATGATGACGCCGATACGCACGTTGTTGAAGTACGGGTCGACGCTTTCAGGCGCCTGGTCGTACGCCATGCGCAAGGTGTCGTCTTTCTTGCCCGCCAGCGCGGGCTGGGCGGCAAGGCCGGCGCAGGCGAAGAGGGCGGCGGCGACGGCGGCGCGTAGTGGGGCGGCGGCGGTGACGCGGTGGGTGCGGGGTCGGGCGGGTGAGGCAGGTGTGAAGCGACTATCAGCCATGGTGAAGGCTCCTGTGGAAGGCACTACATGTACTGCGTATCCATCATCTCGCTCCGGGCCGCGCCACCCTGGTTTTATCGTTATCGTCCTTGCGCTGGGAGGGCAGGCTCAACCAGAGTCGGACGACGGCGCGGTCTTGGGTGCCGCATTGGCGTTGATGCTTGCATCGGCGTTGATGCTTTTCAGCGCGGCCTCGCACTTGCGCTGCAAGTGCTGCCGCATGATGCCGGCCAGCCGGTCGGCGTCGCGCGCGTCCAGGGCCTCGGCCATGTCGATGTGTTCGCGCATGGCCAGATCCCATTTCTGGCGGTTCTCGTTCGACACGAACCGCAGGTTCTGGATGCGCGCGTTCTGCGCGTCGTACAGCTGCTTGAGCAGGCTGTTGTGCGAGGCCAGGCTGATGCGTTCGTGAATTTCGCGGTTGGTGCGAAAGTACGTGGGCAGGTCATGGCGCGCGTGGCTGGCCATCATTTCGTAGGTCAGCGCGCGGATCTCGGCAATTTCAAGATCGGTGGCGCGTTCGCACGCCAGCCGGCACGACATGGCTTCGAGCCCGCCGATCACTTCAAACGCTTCACGGATATTGGCTTCCGACAGCGCCACCACCTGCGCGCCACGGTTCGGTTCGATCTGCACCAGGCCCTCGGCCGCCAGCACGCGAAACGCTTCGCGCATCGGTGTGCGGGACACGCCCAACAGGTCGCACAGCGCCCGTTCGTTCAGGCGGGAGCCGGGGGGAAATTCCCCTTGGATGATGCGTTCGCGCAGCGCTCCGGCGACGGCCCCAGGCAGCGTGCGGCCGTTGCCGGCAACGCGCGGCGCCGGCGACACGGCCCCTTGCGGCGGCGCGTCGGGCAGGGCGGAATCGGCGTGTGCCGACCCGGCCAGATCCGGCAACAGGCTAGGATTGCTGCTCATTGGTATACCAACTTTTCCCCGAATTTTTTTAGACTATAAACCCCGCGCAGCGACTTCAATCATGGGTGTATACCCTAGGTTATCGGTGCAAAAACAATGGGATAGAGTGGCGCATGCCGCAAGTCCGCCTGCTCGGCCAGGGCTGTGTCAAAAGCCGTTTGAATCGCCGCGCATCTTTCGTTGGTATACAAATAATTCCACTGTGGGGCTACGCATGCTTTCCCTGAATTCCCATTTGTCCGGCCGGCACTTCTTGCAGATTCCGGGGCCGACCAACGTGCCCGACCGCGTCTTGCGCGCCATAGACCAACCCACCATCGACCATCGTGGCCCCGAGTTTGGCGAGCTGGGCCGCGCCGTGTTGGAAGGGTCCAAAGCCGTTTTCCAGACGCAGTCGCCCGTGGTGATTTTTCCGTCGTCGGGTACCGGCGCCTGGGAAGCCGCGCTGGTCAACACGCTGTCGCCGGGCGACCGCGTGTTGATGGTGGAAACCGGCCACTTCGCCAGCCTGTGGAAGAAGCTGGCGGGCCGGCTGGGCCTGGACGTGGACTACATCGAAAGCGACTGGCGCCACCCCGTGGACCCCGACGTGATCGGCGCGCGGCTGTCCGAAGACACGCAGCACCGCATCAAGGCGGTGTGCGTGGTGCATAACGAAACGTCCACCGGCGTCACCAGCAACATTGCCGCCGTGCGCGCCGCGATCGACCGCGCCGCGCATCCCGCGTTGCTGATGGTGGACACGATATCGTCCTTGGGCTCCATCGATTACCGCCACGATGAATGGGGCGTGGACGTTACCGTGGCCGGCTCGCAAAAGGGCTTGATGCTGCCGCCCGGCCTGGCGTTCAACGCCGTCAGCGCGCGCGCGCTGGCCGCCGCCGATACCGCCCGGCTGCCCCGTTCGTATTGGGATTGGCGCGAAATGCTGACGGCCAATGCCAAGGGCTATTTCCCCTACACGCCGTCGACCAATCTGCTGTATGGCCTGCACGAAGCGCTGGCCATGTTGCAGGCCGAGGGCTTGCCGCGTGTGTTCGCGCGCCACGAACGCCATGCCCGCGCGACGCGTCTGGCGGTGGCCGCGTGGGGGCTGGAACTGTTAAGCCTGGACCCGGCTGCCCACAGCCCCGCGCTGACGGCCGTGATGATGCCCGAAGGCCATGGCGCCGACGCGTTGCGCAAGGTCATTCTTGAACGCTTCGATATGTCGCTGGGCCAGGGCCTGGGCAAGCTGTCCGACCGCATCTTCCGCATCGGGCATCTGGGCCACTTCAATGACTTGACGCTGTGCGGCACGCTGGCCGGCGTTGAAATGGGGCTGGCCGCCGCCGGAGTACCGCACCAGGCGGGCGGCGTGCGGGCCGCGATGGAATTCCTGGCGCGCGCCCCGGATGGCGTGGCGGCTTAAGACCAAGACAAACACAACGACGAGGGAAACCATGAACACGCTGATGCAGCAGGCGATCCAATTCGCCAATGAACACGAATCCACCTGGGACCGCAGCGTCAAGGGCAACTTTGGCGTGCACCTGAACGACCCGCCGCCCTGGAACCGCCTGCTTGGCCCCATCCATGACCGTGGCCCGGTGTCGGGCGTGGTGGTGGTGGACGGCAAGACGGTGGCCGAATGGGGCGAGCCCGAACGCGCCGACCTGACCTTCAGCGTGGCCAAGCTGTACCTGGCGATCCTGGCGGGCGTGGCGCATGACCGTGGCCTGTTGCCCGACGTGGACGAACCCGTGGGCAAGCGCGTGCCGGGCATCGGCTTCGATGAAGGCCAGAACGCTGACATCACCTGGCGCCACCTGCTGCAACAGACCAGCGAATGGGAAGGCGAACGCTTCGGCGTGTCCGACCAGGCCGATCGTTATCGCGCCGTGACCTTCGGCGTGCCGCCCGATGGCAAGAAGGGCGATGCGCGCCCCTTGCAGCGCCCCGGCACGTATTGGGAATACAACGACGTGCGCATCAACCAGTTGTCGTACGCGCTGCTGCACCTGTTCCGCAAGCCCTTGCCCGACGTGTTCCGCGAAGCCGTCACGCGCCCCATTGGCGCCAGTGAAGATTGGCAATGGGTGGGCTACGACACCGCCTGGGTCGAGATCGACGGCCAGCGCATGCCGTCCGTGCCGGGCGGTTCGCATTGGGGCGGCGGCATGTCCATCAGCGCGCGCGACCAGGCGCTGATCGGCCAGATGCTGCTGAACGACGGCCAGGCCAACGGCAAGCAGATCTTGTCGCGCGAATGGATCCAGGCGATGCGTACGCCATGCGCCATCGCGCCGTATTACGGCTACCTGATCTGGCTGAACGATCAAGGCCGCGTGTTTCCCAGCGTGCCGGCCACAAGCTTCTTCGGCGTGGGCGCGGGCAGCTCGTTCACGTGGGTGGAACCGGAACGCAAGATGGTGGTGATTGTGCGCTGGCTTAATTCGGCCCACGCGGATGCACTGTTCGGCAAAATCCTGGCGGCGGTGGATGCGGACAAGGAAACGCAGGTGTAGGATTAACGCCGCGCGAACCGCCGCCACCGGGTTCGCGCCGCGTCGACTTCATCCGCGTCGACTTCATTGATCAGAAAGGAATCGCCCCATGAAATACCGCCGTCTGGGTTCCAGCAACCTGCGCGTTTCGCCCCTGTGCCTGGGCACCATGATGTTCGGCGAACAAACGCCGGACGACGAGGCCGCGCGCATCGTTGCGTCGGCGCGTGACCATGGGGTGAACTTCATCGATACGGCCGACGTCTACAACGAAGGCCGCTCGGAACAGGTGGTGGGCAAGCTGCTGCAAGGGCAGCGCCACGACTGGGTGCTGGCCAGCAAGATCGGCAACGTGGTGGGCAAGGGCCCGAACCACTCGCATTATTCGCGTCAGTGGCTGATGCGCGGCGTTGAGCAAAGCCTGACGCGCATGGGCACGGATTTCATGGACATCCTGTACCTGCACCGCGACTTTCACGAAGAAAACCTGGAAGAAGCGCTGTGGGCGCTGGGCGACCTGATCCGCGCGGGCAAGCTGCGCAGTTTTGGCCTGTCGAACTTCCGGGGATGGCGCATTGCCGAGGTGATGCGGCTATGCGAAAAGATGGGCGTGCCGCAGCCGGTGGTGTGCCAGCCGTACTACAACATGCTGAACCGCGGCCCGGAAGTTGAAATCTTGCCCGCGTGCAAGCACTACGGGCTGGGCGTCGTGCCCTACAGCCCCATCGCGCGCGGCGTGCTCACGGGCAAGTATCTGCCGGGCCAGGCGCCTGCCGCCGATACCCGCGCCGGGCGTGGCGACCGCCGCATGCTGGCCACGGAATTTCGTGAAGAGTCGCTACAGATCGCCCAGCAGCTGGTGCAACACAGCGCCACGCGCGGCGTGCAGCCGGGCCATTTCGCCACCGCCTGGGTGTTGGCGAATCCGATCATCACCGGCGTGATCGCCGGCCCGCGCACGTTGGCGCAAATGGAAGACTATTACGCCGCGCTGGACGTCACCATCACGCCCGAAGACGAAGCTGTCGTAGACGGCTGGGTCATTCCGGGCCACGCGTCCAGCCACGGCTACAACGACCCGAACTACCCGTTCTTCGGTCGCCCCGTCGCCGGCGCCTGATCAGGCCGGCGCTGCCGCAACCGGTGCGCGCACCGGTTCGCCGGCGATGCCGTGCAGCATCATCTGCTCGACCACGGACGCAATGCCCAGCCGCGCGACGCGCCCGCGTCGTTCGGCGTCCACCATGCTGGTCAGCACGCCAATGAACATTTCCGTCAGCGCCGCCGCCGTGATGTCCACGCGGAAGGCGCCTTCGCGCTGCCCGCGCAAAAAGAACGCATCCAGCGATTCCTGGTAGCCCGACCAGCTGTTCATGATGTCGGGCTGCTGCTCGTTGTCGGGCTTCCAGTTGTACATCAGGAACGCAGTCAGTTCCTTGTGCGCCATGTTCTGGTGGATCAGCGTGTGCAACGCCTCGCGCGGCGGCGCGGTATCCAGATGCGAATCCGCCAACGCCTTCTTCATGACGTGCGCGCAATGCGTGGTAAGCCGCAGGACCAGTTGGTCCCGCGTCTGACAGAAGCGGTATAGCGTCGCCTTGCTGACGCCCACGGCCTTGGCCAGTTCCTGCAACGTGGCGCGCGGCTGGTCCACCATCGCCAATGCCAACGCCACTAAAAACCGCTCGTGCCCTTGCCCAGCTTCGTCCGCCATTGTTCGCCCCTGTCTGTGTGTCCAATCCCCATTGCCGCGTATTGGAGCATGCGAGATTCAGCTTGTGCAAACTTTTGCGATTTTGACAAGTCAGGCCTTTTAAAACGTTCTTAATGATCTTTTGATAATCAAATGAATCTTTATTGATTCAAATCAATCGTTCAGGTAGCATCCGCAGCTTGGTGAAAAAACAGTGCCGCGGGGCGCAAGGTAAAAAATGAAGAATCAATTGAAGCGGCGCTTGCCCTTGACGGTATTGGGTTCGGTGTTGGCGATGGCCTTGGGCCTGGCCGGTTGCGGCGGTGAAAACCCCAGCCAAGCCCAGGCCGACACGCCACGCGCGGTGCAGGTGGTGCAGGTGCAACCGCAGCGCTACGCGCTGTCCAGCACCTTGCCGGGTCGCGTGGAGCCGGTGCGCGTGGCCGAAGTGCGTGCCCGCGTGGCCGGCATTGTGCTGTCGCGCAACTTCGAGGAAGGCGCGGATGTGAAGGCGGGCGACGTGCTGTTCCGCATTGACCCGGCGCCGTTCAAGGCCGCGCTGTCGCGCGCCCAGGGCGAACTGGCCAAGGCCGATGCCGCCGTGGCCGACGCGCAAGCCATCCTGAAACGCTATACGCCGCTGGTGAAGATCGAAGCCGTCAGCCAGCAGGACTTCGACACCGCCACCACCACGCTGAAAAGCGCGCAGGCCGCGCGCCGGTCCGCGCAGGCCGATGTCGAAACCGCCCAGCTGAACCTGGATTACGCCACCGTCAAGGCGCCGATTTCCGGCCGCATCGGCCGGGCGCAGGTGACTGAAGGCGCGCTGGTCGGCCAGAACGAAGCCACCGTCATGGCAAAGATCCAGCAGCTGGACCCCATCTACGTCGACTTCAACCAGCCCGTGGCCGACATGCTGCGCATGCGCGCGGCGTTGCAGAACGGCAGCCTGGGGCAGGGCGAGGGCGCAAGCATCTCGATCACTGTCGACGGTACGGACCAGAAACGCAGCGGCAAGCTGCTGTTCTCGGATATCGCAGTGGACCGAACAACCGGCCAGGTGTCGGTGCGCGGCGAGTTCGCCAACCCCGATGTGTTGCTGTTGCCCGGCATGTATGTGCGGGTGGAAACACAGCAGGGCGTGGACCCCAACGCCATCCTGGTGCCGCAGCGCGCGGTCACGCGCAGCACCGACGGCAAGCCGCAGGTGATGTTGGTGGGCAAGGACGATGTGGTGGAATCGCGCCCCGTGCAGACTGGCACGATGCGCGGCTCGGACTGGCACATCGTCGACGGTCTGGCGGCGGGTGACCGCGTCATCGTGGGCGGCGTGTCAGCCGCCGTGCCGGGCCAGAAAGTCAGCGTGGCGCCGGCGGCCGAACAAGAACGTGTCGCGGCGGCAAAGCCGGCTACAGACCCGGCTTCCGCCCCGGCCGCGAACTAAGCAGCTGCCCGTGCCCCGCGTGCATACCCAAAGGTAAATCATGTCCAAGTTTTTTATTGGCCGCCCCAATTTTGCATGGGTGGTGGCCATCTTCATTTCGCTGGCGGGCCTGTTGGCGATTCCGTCGCTGCCGGTCTCGCAGTTTCCGGTGGTGGCGCCACCCCAGGTGACGATTGCCGCCACCTATCCCGGCGCGTCGGCTTCGGTGCTGGTCGATTCGGTGACCAGCGTCATCGAAGAAGAGCTGAACGGCGCCAAGAACATGCTGTATTACGAGTCGTCCAGCAGTTCCAGCGGCAGCGCTGAAATCACCGTGACCTTCGAACCGGGCATGGACCCGGACCTGGCGCAGGTGGACGTGCAGAACCGCATCAAGAAGGCCGAAGCGCGCCTGCCGTCGGCCGTGACGCAGCAGGGCTTGCAGGTGGAGCAGGCCAGCTCGAACTTCCTGATGATCTACGCCCTGACGTACAAGGGCGAAGACGCGCACAAGGACGTGGTGGGCTTGTCCGACTACGCCGCGCGCCACATCAACAACGAAATTCGCCGTGTCAAAGGCGTGGGCAAGGTGCAGTTCTTTGGCGCCGAAGCGGCCATGCGCGTGTGGATCGACCCGCAGAAGCTGCTGGGCGTGGGCCTGTCGGTGGCGGACGTCAATGCGGCCATCGCGGCGCAAAACGTGCAGGTGCCGGCCGGCAGCTTTGGCAGCCGCCCGGGGTCGCCCGAGCAAGAGCTGACGGCCACGCTGGCGGTGAAGGGCATGCTGGATTCGCCGGAAGAGTTCGGCAACATTGTGCTGCGCGCGAACGCGGACGGCTCGGTGGTGCATCTGTCGGACGTGGCGCGGCTGGAAGTCGGTCGCCAGAGCTACGACTTTGAAACCCGCTTGAACGGCAAGAAGTCGGTGGGCGCGGCGGTGCAGCTGGCCCCGGGCGCCAACGCCATCGACACGGTCAAGGCCGTGAAGGCGCGCTTGCAGGAATTGTCCGCCTCGTTCCCCGAGGACGTTGAATTCTCGGTGCCGTTCGATACGTCGCAGTTCGTCAGCGTGGCCATCACCAAGGTGGTGCACACCTTGCTGGAAGCCATGGTGCTGGTGTTCCTGGTGATGTTCCTGTTCTTGCAGAATTTCCGCTACACGCTGATTCCCACCATCGTCGTACCGGTGTGCCTGCTGGGCACGTTCGCGGTGATGTCGGTGCTGGGCTTCTCGGTCAACATGATGACGATGTTCGGCATGGTGCTGGCCATCGGTATCCTGGTGGACGACGCCATCGTGGTGGTCGAAAACGTGGAACGCATCATGGCCGAAGAGGGCCTGCCGCCGCGTGAGGCCACCATCAAGGCGATGGAGCAGGTGTCGGGCGCCATCGTCGGTATCACGTTGGTGTTGTCCGCCGTGTTCCTGCCGCTGGCCTTCATGAGCGGTTCGGTCGGCGTGATCTACCAACAGTTTTCGCTGTCGTTGGCGGTGTCGATCCTGTTCTCGGGCTTCTTGGCGCTGACCTTTACGCCCGCCCTGTGCGCCACGTTCCTCAAGCCCATCCCCAAGGGGCACCACGAAGAAAAGAAGGGCTTCTTTGGCGGCTTCAACCGCATGTTCAACCGCCTGACCGGCCGCTTCGAAGCCTTGAACTCGCGCCTGGTCAAGCGCACCGGCCGCTATATGGTGATCTACGTCGCCATCGTGGCGGTGCTGGCCGTGCTGTATGTGCGCGTGCCGGAATCCTTCGTGCCGGCCGAAGACCAGGGCTACGTCATCGTGGACGTGCAGTTGCCCCCGGGCGCCACCTACAAGCGCACCGACAAGGTCGTGGCGGACGTGGAGCAGCACCTGATGTCGCTGGACGCAATGGGCGACGCCTTCACCGTGATGGGCTTCAGCTTTTCGGGCACCGGCCAGAACGCGGGCATTGCCTTTCCCACGCTGAAGGACTGGTCCGAGCGCGGCAAGGGCCAAGCCGCGTCCGATGTGGCCGCAAGCGTGAACCAGCGCTTCGCGGCGATTGATGACGGCTCGATCATGGCGGTGAACCCGCCGCCCATCGACGGCCTGGGCAATTCGGGCGGCTTTGCGCTGCGCCTGCAAGACCGGGGCGGGCTGGGACGCCAGGCGCTGACCGATGCGCGCAACCAGCTGCTGGCCAAGGCCAACAGTTCGCCTGTTATCGCGTACGCCATGATGGAAGGCCTGGCCGACGCGCCGCAGTTGCGCCTGGACATCGACCGCCAGAAGGCCGAGGCGCTGGGCGTGGGCTTTGACACGATCAGCACCGCGATTTCGTCCGCTTATGGCTCGGCCACCGTCAACGACTTTGCCAACGCCGGGCGCTTGCAGCGCGTGGTGGTGCAGGCCGACGTGCGCGACCGCATGACGCCCGAAAGCATCCTGATGCTGAACGTGCCGAACAAGTCGGGCGGCATGGTGCCCTTGTCGGCCTTCGTCAAGACCGATTGGGAAAATGGCCCGGTGCAGATTTCCCGCTACAACGGCTACCCGGCGTTCAAGATCGCGGGTGACGCGATGCCGGGGCACAGCACGGGCGAGGCCATGGCCGTCATTGAAAAGATCGTTTCCGAATTGCCCAATGGCATCGGCTACGAATGGACGGGCTTGTCCTATCAGGAAAAGTTTGCCGGGGCGCAGGCCCCCATGTTGTTTGCGCTGGCGTTCCTGGTGGTGTTCCTGCTGATGGTCGCGCTGTACGAAAGCTGGGCCATTCCGGCGTCCGTGATGCTGATCGTGCCGATCGGCGCGCTGGGTTCGGTGTTGGCGGTGACGGTGCTGGGCATGTCCAACGACGTGTACTTCAAGGTGGGCCTGATCACCATCATCGGTCTGGCGGCCAAGAACGCGATCCTGATCGTGGAGTTTGCCAAGAGCCTGCTTGAACAAGGTCACTCGCTGGCGGACGCCGCCATCCAGGCCGCCAAGCTGCGTTTTCGCCCCATCGTGATGACGTCGCTGGCGTTCATCCTGGGCGTGGTGCCGCTGGCGCTGGCCAGCGGTGCGGGCGCGGCCAGCCAACGCGCCCTGGGCGTGGGCGTGATCGGCGGCATGCTGACCGCCACCTTGCTGGGTGTGATTTTCGTGCCCATTTTCTTTGTCTGGGTGCTGTCGCTGCTGCGCAAGAAAGGTGGGCAGCCCGCCCCGGACGCCTTGCCCGCCCAGCGCGCGACCCAGGAGTGAACGTGATGATGCAAACTTTTTATCCCCGCAGCCTGGGCGCGCTGCTGTTGACGGCGGCGCTGGCCGGGTGCTCGATGGCGCCGGTCTACCAACGGCCGGACGCGCCGATTCCGACCCAGTTCCCGGCTGACGGGAACCCGGCTGGCCAGGCATCGGGCGGGGCTTCGGCCAATGCCGCCCCCTCCGCCGCCGGCACGCTGGATTGGCAGACTTTCGTCACCGACGATGCGTTGCGTCAGCTGCTGGCCCTGGCATTGGACAACAACCGTGACCTGCGCCAGGCGGTGCTGAATATCGAAGCGGCCCGGGCGCAGTACCGCATCGAGCGCGCCGACCGGCTGCCGGGTATCAACGCGCAAGGGTCGGGCACGCGCCAGCGGGTGCCGGGCGACCTGAACAGCACGGGCAGTTCCGCCGTGCAGAGCAGCTATCAGGCCGGCATCGGGCTGACCTCGTTCGAGATCGACCTGTTTGGCCGTGTGCGCAGCCTGTCGGATGCGGCGCTGCAAACGTATCTGGCCACCGAGGAAACCGCGCACGCCACGCGCATCAGCTTGGTGGCCGAGGTGATCCAGGCGTATCTGACGCGTGACAGCGCGATGCGCAAGATGCAGCTCACCGAACAAACGCTGGCCAGCCGCGAGGCGTCGCTCAACCTGATCGTCAAGCGGCGCGAAGCCGGCACCGCCACGGCGCTGGATTATCAGGAAGCGCTGGGCCTGACCGAGCAGGCGCGCGCCGAACGCGAGCGCATGGAACGCGAAGTGCGCCAGGCAGGCAATGCGCTGGGCCTGTTGGTGGGCGTGAACGACCTGCGCCCGTATCTGCCCGCGCAGTTGGCCACGTCCAACGTGCTGGTGCAGGACATCGCGGCGGGCGCGCCGTCCGAATTGCTGGAGCGCCGGCCGGACATTCTGGCCGCCGAACACGAGCTGCGTTCGCGCAATGCCAGCATCGGCGCGGCGCGCGCGGCGTTCTTTCCCAGCATCACGCTGACCGGCCTGTACGGCTCGTCCAGCGCGGACCTGTCCAATTTGTTCGACGGCGGGCAGCGCGCGTGGTCGTTCATGCCGCAGATCACCTTGCCGATCTTCTCGGGCGGGCGCAATGTGGCCAACCTGGACCTGGCGACGGTGCGCAAGGACATCGCGGTGGCCAAGTACGAAGCCACCATCCAGACGGCATTCAAGGAAGTGGCCGATGCCCTGGCCGCCACCGACACCCTGCAACGCGAGGCCGCGTCGCGCCGCGCCTTGGCCGAGTCCAGCCAGGAAGCGATGCGCTTGTCTGAAGCGCGGTATCGCGGCGGCGTCGACAGCCATCTGCGCTATCTGGATGCGCAGCGCAGCGCCTTCACCGACCAGTTGACGTACATCGACATCAGCACGCAGCGGCAGATTGCGCTGGCGACCTTGTTCAAGGCGCTGGGCGGCGGCTGGCCCGGCGTGCAGGCGCCGCATGCCGGCGCCGGCGGGGCGGCGGCCACCAGCGCCGACCCCGCTGTGCGGTAGGCAACGCAATCAGGCCGCCTGGGTCGACCGTATCCCAGGCGGCCTGTCCTCACGCCTTGCGCCATCCCGCGCCGGGAATCGGCGGCGCCGTGTTGCCGGTGGCTTCGGTCACCGGCTTGCCGCGTCCGATCAGCCAGGCGCACCATGCCGAGACCGCGCCGGCGAACAGCACGTACAGGCAGATCAGCCACGGCTGCCCGCCGCCCGTCTTGAGCAGCGCGGTGGCGATGATGGGCGTGATGCCGGACGCGAAGATGCCGGAGAACTGATAGACGAACGAAATCCCGGTGTAGCGGACCTTGGCGTCGAACAGCTCGCAGAACAGCGCTGCCTCGGGGCCGTACACGGCGGCGTAGAAGATGCCGAACGGGATGATGATGGCCAGCCAGATCAGCATGACGCTGCCCTGGCTGTTCAGCATCAGCCAGAAGCCGGGGAAGGACGCCAGCGCGGTAATCAGCGAGCCCCAGAAGTACACGCGGGTGCGACCGATGCGGTCGGACAGGCGGCCGAAGAACGGAATGAAAAAGCACATCACCAGCGCGGCGGCCATCACACCCGTCAGCGCCTCGGTGCGCGTGATCTGCACGGTTTGCGTCAGGTACGAAATCGAAAATACGCCAAACACGTTAAAGAACACGCCGTCGATATACCGCGCGCCCATGCCTTTGAAGACGTTGCCCGGGTAACGCTTGAGCATGTCGAAAAACGGAATGCGGCTTTCGGCATTGTTGGCCTTTACCGCCGTGAACTCGGGCGTTTCCTTGATGTTCAGCCGGATGTACATGCCCACCATCACCATGGCGGCGGACGCCAGGAAGGCAACGCGCCAGCCCCAGGCCATGAACTGTTCGTCGGTCAGCAAGGTGGACAAGAGCGCCACGGTGCCCGAGGCCAGGCACAGGCCGATCGCCAGGCCGATCTGCGGCAGCGAGGCGTAAAAGCCCTTTTTGCCCGGTGGCGCGTATTCATAGGCCATCAACACCGCGCCGCCCCATTCGCCGCCCAGGCCGATGCCCTGGAACACGCGCAGCAGCAGCAACAGGATGGGCGCCCATAGCCCGATGGTTTCGTAGGTGGGCACCAGGCCGATCAGGAAGGTGGACACGCCCATGATCATCAGCGTCATCACCAGCATGCTCTTGCGCCCGATGCGGTCGCCAAAGTGGCCGAAGATCAGCCCGCCCAGCGGCCGCGTCACAAAGCCCACCGCGAAGGTGGTGTAGGCCAGCATGGTGGATACCAGCGGGTCGCCCGTGGGGAAGTACAGCTTGTTGAACACGATGCCCGCCACGACACCGTAAAGAAAGAAGTCGTACCACTCGATGGTGGCGCCGATCAACGATGCGGTGACGACCTTGCGTACCGCGGCTTCGTTTTGCTTGGACATTGCAGTCTCCTTTGGTGAAGGCGGGGGCGCTTCTGTTGTCGCCCGCGTGCCGGTCTGACTTCAGGTTCGTCGTTCACATCCTTGTTGATTGCTTAAAACGCGCGGCCACAAAATCAGCCGCCAGTACAGCAAGCCGCCAGTACATCAAGCAGCGACCAGATCCGCCCGCCGCCGCGCCAGCTTGAAATCCTCCAGCATGAAATCCGCCGCGCGTTCGGCCAGCATCACCACGGGCGCGTTGGTGTTGCCCGATACCAGCGTGGGCATCACCGAACAGTCCACCACCCGCAGGCCCTGCACGCCGTGCACGCGCAAACGTTCGTCAACCACCGCCAGCGGGTCGCTGCGCGGACCCATCTTGGCGGTGCCCGATGGGTGAAAGATGGTGGCGCCGTATTCGCGGCAGAAATGCAGGATCTCGTCGTCGGTGCGTACGTTGGGGCCGGGCCGGAATTCGCGCTTCATCAGCGACGCCAGCGGTTCGGTTGCCGCCAATAGCCGCGCATGCTTGACGGCGGCCACGGTCATGCGGCGGTCCAATTCCGTGGACAGGTAGTTGGGTTGCATCGAGGGCGGTTCGAACGGGTCGGCCGCGCGCAGCCGCACGTAACCGCGCGATGACGGGCGCAACTGGCAGACCGAATACGTGCATCCGGAAAAGGGGTGCACCTTGCCGCCTGCCATGTCGGCGGACAAGGTGGCGAAGTGGTATTGCGTGTCCGGCGTGCGGCTGGCGGGGTCGACCCGGCAGAACAGTCCGCCCTGATTGATGCCGACCGCCAGCGGGCCGCTTCGGAACAGCAGCCATTGCAAGCCCATGCCCACGCGCCCGTGCAGGCTGCGCAGCTGGTCGTTGGTGGTGATGGGCCGGGTGGTTTCGTAGATCAGGCGGATCTGAAGATGGTCTTGCAGATTTTCGCCCACGCCGGGCAGGTCGCGCACGACGCGGATGCCGAACTGGCGCAGCAGCGCGGCCGGGCCCACGCCGGACAGTTGCAGCAGCTGGGGCGATTGCAGCGCGCCCGCGCACAGCACCACTTCGCGCCTCGCGCGCAGCGTGCGCACTTGCCCGCCTTGCCGGTATCGCACCCCGCAGGCGCGTCCGCCTTCGAACAGGATGGCCGTGGCATGCGCATCGGTTTCCACGCGCAGATTGGGCCGGTCCCGCGCGGGCCGCAGATAGGCCACGGCGGTGGAGCAGCGGCGGCCGCGCCGCGTGGTCAGCTGGTAGTAGCCCACGCCTTCTTGCTCGCCCGTGTTGAAGTCCTGCACGGGGGGCACGCCCATGGTCCGCGCGGCGGCGATCATCGCTTCGACCAGCGGGTGGGGCGTATTGATGGACGTGGCGCTCAAGGGGCCGTTCACGCCCCGGGTCGGCCCCGCGCCCAGGTCGTTGTCTTCCAGTTTGCGAAAGTAGGGCAGGCAGTCGTCCCAGCCCCAGCCGGGGTTGCCCGCGCGTTCCCAGGCGTCGTAGTCGGCGCGCTGGCCACGAATGTAGATCAGGCCGTTGATGGCGCTGGAGCCGCCAAGCGTGCGGCCGCGCGGCCAGTAGATGCGCCGGCCCAGCATGTTGGGATCGGGGTCGGTGTAGTAGCCCCAGTTCACCACTTTGTGGAACATGGTCTTGCCGTAGCCGATGGGGATGTGGATCCACGGGTAGGTATCCCGGGGGCCCGCTTCCAGCAGGCAGACGGCGTGCGCGCCATTGGCGCTAAGCCGATTGGCCATCACACATCCGGCCGAGCCGGCGCCCACCACGATGACATCCACGGTATCGGACATATCGCCTTGTCTCCCTGTCGTCGCATCGCCGTCGCGACTGACGTCACCGTGTTCGCAAGCGATGGTGACGGCGCGTTTTCCCTGCTTGTCGCGGCGGGACGCACTTATATACTGGTTTGATCCGGCCGGCTTGCGTTGCGCACCCGGCTGGCATCTGTGGCGATTCTAGGAAGCGGGCGCGTACAACAAAGCACAACACGCGTGGGGGCGGACAAATGGAACGGAACATGCAACTTCGGTTTCAAAATCGCAGTGCAGCATCGGCGCCGGAGCCGTCGGCGTCCGGGCATCCGGCGTCCGGGCAGCCGGCGTCCGGGCACCAGCAACAGCAGCACCAACATCAACAGCAAGAGGCAGCACGCTCGTTACGGGCGTTGCTGGTGCTGGACCATCTTGCGCGCGCCCAGCATCCGCCCACGTTGGCGCAGCTGGCACAGCGGCTGGACATGCCCAAGACCACCTTGATGCGCTTGCTGGCGGCGATGCAGCGCGCCGGCTTCGTGGCGGCCACGCCGACCGAGCAGGGCTATGTGCCGGGGCCGCAAGCCACATCGCTGGCGCTGGCCACGCTGAGCGCCTCGGCGTTCACCCGTGCCTGCCGTGCCGTGCTGGCCCAGCTGGTGGGCACGCTTGGCGAGACCTGCAACTTGACCGCGCCTGACGGCGACCGCGTGGTCTATATGGAACGCGTGGAAACGTCGGAGCCCCTGCGGCTGTTCTTCGCGGTGGGCAGCCATGTGCCGATGCACTGCACCGCCAGCGGCAAGCTGTTTCTGGCGTCAATGAGCCGGCTGGAACGAGGCCGGGTGCTGGCGCGGCTGCCGCTGACGCGCAACACGCCGCGCACCTTCACGGACCCGACGAAGCTGGACGAGGAACTGGAGCGCCTGGCCGCGCGCGGCATCGGCATCGATAACGAGGAATTCGTGCGGGGCATGAGCGCGGTGGCGGTGCCGATAAGAGACGCCGAGGACCGCGTGGTGGCGGCGGTGGCCTGCCACGCGCCCACGGCGCGCGTGATGCTGGATGACTTGCTGCGCGCCGTGCCGGTGCTGCAACGCGCGGCGCAGTCGCTGCACGAGGTGCTGGCGCTGCATCGCCCGGGCGTGTGACGCTGCATTGCGGCATCGGTGGACGCGCGGGTCTGTGCGGCGACAGCCCCGTCGCAAGGCCCTTCGATGCTTGCGCGCTGGACGGCTACACGGTGACGGGCGAGGCCGCCCGGCGCCGCGACACGCTCTCCCACACGGCCACCAACACCATGATCAGCGTGGTCAGCCCGCCCACCATCAGGTTGTCGGTAACGGTAGACACCGGCGCCAGCACCGCCAGCAATACCAGCCCGGCCAGGTGCGATAACGGAAAGCGCGCGTACACCACCGTCTTGTAGATGCCGTTGCCCAGCAGGTACAGCGCCGGCCCGCCCAGCAATGCGGCGGCCGCTGGCGTGGTGATGCGGCCATCGGGGTGCAGGATGACCAATTCGTTGGCCACCGCCGACACGATCACGCCCGCGATCAAAATCACGTGCACATAGTGAAAGATGGCGCCCATGCGGCCCGGGTCGCTGGAATGCACGATGGCGTGGCTGCCGTCCTTGCTGCTGGTGTCGAAATACACCCACCACATGGCGGCCGTTCCCAGGAAGGCGGCCAGCAGCGCGATCAGCGTGGGGATGTCCCAATGGCCACGGTCGCCCAGCGTGGCGCCCGTGATCAACAACGTTTCGCCCAGCGCCACGATGACGAACAGCTGGCAGCGTTCGGCAATATGGCCGCCCTCGATGGTCCAGTCGCTGGTGTAAGAGCGCCCCAGGCCGGGCAGGCGGAACCCGAACATGGGCGAAATATATTCGCAGGCCACGGCCACTATCCACAGCACCAGGCGCGCTTCGCCGGAGGCCAGGCCGCCCGCGATCCACAACACAGCCGAGATGCACAGCCAGCCCAGCATGCGGCGGAAGTTGTCGGCCAGCGGATGGTTGCGCCCCAGGTGCAGCACGATGAACACCGTGCGCCCGACCTGGATCAAGGCATAGCAGATGGCGAAGATCAGCCCGTTTTCGCCGAACGCGTCCGGCAGCACGGCGGCGGCGATCAGGCCGACCAGCATCACCGCGAACAGCATGACGCGCATGGGGATGGCGTCGGGGTCGAACCAGTTGGTGACCCAGCACGTGTACTGCCATCCCAGCCAGACGGCGAACCACAGCACCAGCGCGTGCACGGCGCCCATCAAGGTCAGGTCATGCAGCAGGCTGTGCGAGAGCTGGGTGACGGCAAAGACGTAGACCAGGTCAAAGAACAGCTCGACAAAGGTGACGCGGGCTTCATGGCCGTCTCGGCGGCGAAGCAGCGTGGCGCTGGCTAGAAAAGTCATGGCGGGCGCTTCCTGTAAAAAGGCGCGCTGCCAGAGTACTGCAAGGCCCGGGGGGCAATTGCAAAACTTATCAAAGGCGGCCCCGGCCGGCGGCTCGGCGGCCCGGCGGCCCGGCGACCCGGCGGTCCTGCGGCCAGGATCATGGTGTCGGTGCCGGCGTACGGGTGCCTTCGCGCGTCCGTGCGCCGGTGCGTCCGCCCGCGCGCCTTTGCGGATCAGTGCGTCATCTTGCCGCCGCTGACCATCCAGCGCGTACCGTAGCGGTCCACCAGCGCGCCGTATGCCTCGGCCCAGAACGTTTTTTGCAGCGGCATGGTTACGTTGCCGCCTTCGGCCAGTTGGTCAAATACCCGCTGGGCATCCGACACTGTCGGGTACAGCAGCGCCAGCGCCATGCCTTTCTTGCCTGTGTACGGGTGGCCGCTGGTGGCGTCGCTGCCCAGCAGCGTCTGCTCGTCCAGCGCCAGCCGGGCGACCATGATGCGGTCGGCGTCCTCGGGGGACAGGGCGGGCATGGCGGCATCGGCGGGCGCGTCGGCGTAGCGGATCAGGGCGTCAAGGCGTCCGCCCAGCACACGCTCGTAAAAGCGCATGGCGTCGGCGCAGTTGCCGTCAAAGCTGAGATAGGCGGATAGCTGGGGCATGATGGTTCCTGGTTCTACGGCGGACAGCTGCAAGAAACGCCGTCGCACTATGATGGAAGGCCCGACCCGCAATACCGCACGGCCCGGCAACCTACGCACTGTAGCCGGTTGGGGCGGATGCGGGGCCGCTTCATAAAGGAATGGCGACATGAGCACGGTAAAACTGCTGACGGACGACGAGGTCCGCAAAAGCCCCGAAGCGTGGGCGGTGTTTGAAGACATCCGATCCACGCGCAAGTCGGACTTCGTGAACAACTTCTGGCGCGCGCTGGCCAACGACCCGGCGCAATTGCAGCGCGTGTGGTCGCAACTTAAACAGGTCATGGTCGCCGAGGGCGAATTGCCGCCGCTCGTGCGCGAGATGATCTACATTGCCGTGTCCACGGCCAACGGCTGCTCTTACTGCGTGCATTCGCATACGGCGTCCGCCAAGGCCAAGGGAATGACCCCCGGCCAGCACGCCGAATTGCTGGCGGTGATCGGCATGGCGGCGCAGACCAACGCCATGGTGACGGCCATGCAGGTGCCGGTGGACGCCGCCTTCGACATCAAATAGGAGCCGGCCATGGCGCTGATTCCGCTGTTTCCCTTATCCAACGCGCTGTTTCCCGCCGGCGTGCTGCACCTGCGCATCTTCGAGGTGCGCTATCTGGATATGATCCGCCGCTGCATCGCGGAGGGCAGCGAGTTTGGCGTGGTGGGTTTGCTGGCTGGTAGCGAAGTGCGTTCGCCAGAGGGCGTTGAGACCCTGGCGCCGGTCGGCACGCTGGCGCGCGTGGTGGCGTGGGACGCGCCCATGCCCGCGTTGCTGCAAGTGCGCTGTATTGGCGGCAGCCGGTTCCGGCTGTTGTCCAGCAAGGTGGCAAAATACGGCCTGTGGATGGGCCAGACCGAGCCCATCGCCGACGACCCGCCCACGCCCGTGCCGGCGTCCATGCAGCCCAGCGCCGATGCCTTGGGCCGGCTGGTGGCGCAATGGCAGCAAGAGGGCGTGCCGCCAGACAGGATGCCGCTTGCGCCGCCGTTCCGGCTGGACGACAGCGGCTGGGTGGCGGATCGCTGGTGCGAACTGCTGCCCTTGCCGCCGGACGACAAGGCCCGGCTGCTGGGCCTTGCGGACCCGGTGGCACGGCTGGCGGCGGTTCAGGATCTGCTGCGTGGCCAGGGGCTGACGTAGCACTGCTTGGCAAGATAAACCAATTGGACACCATGGAAATCAGGATTGACGAGGGCCTGCGCGCCTATATAGACCCTTTGACCGAAGACGAGCACGAGGCACTGGAGCGCAGCCTGCTTGCCGAGGGCTGCCGCGATGCGCTGGTGCTGTGGGGCGACCTGCTGGTGGACGGCCACAACCGTTATGCCTTGTGCAAGAAGCACGGCATCGAATTTCAGACGCGTCAGAACACCACGTTCAAGTCGATGGAAGACGTGCACCTGTGGATGATTGAAAACCACCTGGGCCGACGCAGCGTGTCGGACTTCCAGCGCGGCGTGCTGGCGCTGCGCAAAAAAGAAATCCTGCTGGCGCGCACGCCGCCGGAAGCCGCGACGCCGCCGGAAGGCGAAGCGGAGGACGGGTCCCCGCCTTGGGACGACTCCGATGCGCCGCCCAGCGTGGATGGCGCGCCGCGCCTGCCGCCCAATATCTCGTGGACGCCACCCGTGCCCAGCCGCCAGGCGTTGGCGCGCGCCGCGCGCATCAGCAGCAATACGCTGGGCCAGATCGAAAAAATCCAGAAGGACGCTGCGCCCGAACTGGTGCGCGCCGTGAAAGAGGGCGCCATTTCGATCAACGCGGCGGCGGCGGTGGCCTCGTTGCCGCCCGAGCGTCAGGCGGCAGCGGTGGCCGGCGGCAAGAAAGAGCTGCAACAGGCCGCCCGCGAAGTGCGTCTGGCCAAGGCCCCGCCGCCGCGCGAAGCCCCGCCCGAAGTCCCCATCGAGCACATCGCGGATCTGCCTGCCGAGGTGGCCCGCTTGCGCGGGGTGTTGGCGCGCGTGACCGAAGAACGCGATCAGCTGAAAAAGAAGGTCATGCATCTGACGATTGCGCTGTCCGAGGCGCGGGGCGCCAGCAATGGCGGGGATGATTGACGGGGATTGCCCCGGGTTGATCAGGGGAAGGGATAACCCTTAACGTCCGGATATAAGAAAAAAATTCGTGGTCGGCTGGGAATTTATATCGTTTTGAGGAAAGGCGGCCGGGGCCTTGTAATGCGTATTCGCTTAACCGCTAGACGCATCCACCCCCATCGACTTTCTTATGACTCCCATCGGATTTCGCATTCTTTCCCGGTCGGCCCCGGCCGTGGCCGCCGACGTACTGGCCGGCTTTGCCGATATCGGCTCGGCCCAGATCAGCGACTGCATGAACCGCCTTTACGGCGTGGCGGACTTGCGTCCGATGCACGGCGGCACGCGCCGCATGGTCGGCCTGGCGCTGACCGTGAAGACGCGGCCCGGCGATAACCTGATGATCCATCAGGCAATTTCCATGGGCGGGGCAGGCGACGTCATCGTGGTCGATGGCGCCGGCGACACCAGCAACGCGCTGGTCGGCGAACTGATGATGATGGATGCGCAGTCGCGCGGCATCGCGGGCTTTGTCATCGACGGCGCGGTGCGCGATGTGGACGTCTTCGGCCAGGGAGAATTTGGCTGCTTCGCGCGCGGCATTGCGCACAAAGGCCCCTACAAGGACGGCCCGGGCGAAATCAATGTGGCGGTATCGGTCGGCGGGCAGGTGGTCCACGCCGGGGATGTCGTCGTGGGCGATGCCGATGGCGTGGTGGTGATTCCCGCCGAACACGCGGCCGCCGTGCTGGCATTGGCGCAAAAGAAAGAAGCCGACGAAGCCGTCGCCAAGGAAAAGCTGCGCGCGGGCACGTACACCAAACCCTGGTTGGCCAAGACCATTCTTGAAAAAACCGGGGGTGCACAATGAGCATCATTGCCGACCGCATCAAGCGCATCAAGCTGTCGCCCAGCGTTGCCGCGCGCGCCATCATTGCGCAGCTGCGCGAACAGGGCCGTCGCATTATCGACCTGACCATAGGCGAGCCTGATTTTTCAACGCCCGAACATATCCGGCAGGCGGCCACCGCCGCGATGAACCGGGGCGAAACCAAGTACCCGCCGGCGCAGGGCACCGTGGCGTTGCGCCGGGCCGCGCGCGCGCAGTTGCTGGATGCGACCGGCGTGGACTATCCGGTGGGGCAGATCATCGTCAGTACCGGCGCCAAGCAAGTGATTTTCAACGGCCTGGCCGCCACGCTCAATGACGGCGACGAGGTTCTGATTCCCGCCCCGTTCTGGGTGTCGTACCCGGATATGGTGCTGGTCAATGGCGGCGTGCCGGTGGCGGTGACGACGTCTCCCGCATCGGACTACAAGGTCACGCCGCAGGCGCTGGAAGCCGCCATCACGCCGCGCACCAAGTGGCTGATGATGAACGCGCCCAGCAACCCCACGGGGTCGGTCTATACCGCCGAGGAATTGCGCGGGCTGACCGATGTGCTCAAGCGCCATCCGCACGTGTGGTTGATGACGGACGACATCTACGCCCGCCTGAATTTCACGGGTGAACCGACGGTGCATCCGTTGCAGGTGGCGCCCGAGCTGGCTGACCGCACGCTGGTGGTCAACGGCGTGTCCAAGGCGTACGCCATGACGGGCTGGCGCATCGGCTATGGCGCCGGGCCCGACGAATTGATCAAGGCGATGGCGATACTGCAATCGCAAAGCACGTCCGGCGCGTCGTCCGTCAGCCAGGCGGCGGCGCTGGAAGCGCTGTCCGGTCCGCAGGACTGCGTGGCGGAATTTGCGCGGATCTTCCAGCAACGCCGCGACCTGGCCGTGGCCGAGTTGGCCGGCGCGCCGGGGCTGACCATCGTGGTGCCGCAAGGCGCGTTCTATGTGTTCCCGGATTGCTCGGGCCTGCTGGGCAAGAAGACGCCCTCGGGCGAGGTGATCGCCAGCGACACCGACTTGACGCATTACCTGCTGCGCGAAGCGGGCGTGGCCGTGATCGACGGCAACGCCTATGGCGCGCCGGGCACGTTCCGTTTGTCGTTCGCGGCATCGATGGACGATATCAAGCAAGGATGTTCCGCGATCCGCGAGGCCTGCGCCAAGCTGTCGTGAATGCCGTTTGACCAACACAACATACAAGGGGAATCATCCATGAAACGTCATACTTTTTTTGCAGCTTGCCTGGGCCTGGCCACGTTGGCCGTCGGCGCTGCCGCGCAAGCAGATCAGGTCGACGACATCAAGGCGCGCGGCGAACTGGTTTGCGGCACGCTGGGCACGTCGCAGCCGTTCAGCTTCCAGGACGGCGCCACGCGCCAGTTGGTGGGCTATGACGTGGACGTGTGCAAACTGGTTGCCGACAAGCTGGGCGTGAAGATCAGCTACAAGCTGCTGTCGGTGGCGGCGCGCGTGCCGGAACTGAACGAAGGGCGCGTGGACATCCTGGCCGCCAACCTGGGTTATTCGCCGGATCGCGCCGAACAGATCGCGTTCAGCCACGCCTACTACGTCAGCCCGCAAAAGCTGCTGGTGCGCAAGGATTCGGGCTTTGATTCGATTGACGCGCTGAACGGCCGCCGCATCGGCGCCACCAAGGGTTCCAGCTCGGAACGCGAGATCAAGCGCATCCTGAACAAGTCGCAGGTGATTGGTTATGGCGACAGTTCGGCCACCTATCTGGCTTTGCAGCAAAAGAAGGTGGACGCGCAGTTTGCCTCTGAACTGGTGCTGGTGCGGCTGGTGCTGCAAAGCCCGCCCACGGCGCCCGTCAGCGTGATTGCCAAGTCGGTGTTCGACGAACCCTGGGGCCTGGGCGTGCGCAAGTCCGAGCCGCGCATGCTGCAAACGGTGAACCAGGCCCTGGACGACGCCGAAAGCTCGGGCGCGGCCGCCAAGCTGTTCGACAAGTGGTTCGGCCCGACCACCCCCTACAAGCTGGAGCGCGGTTTCAAGATCGGCCCCATCGCCGGCTGATGCCCGCGCAACCGCCAGGGGCCGACGCTTTATGAGCCTGCTAGACGCTTCCCAATACCAGCTGCTGTTCAGCGGCATGGTGGTCACCGTGCAACTGTTCTTCGTTGCGTGGGTCATGGCCTTCGCCATCGCGGTGACGCTGGTGGTGGTGCGCGCCACCAACCTGGCGCCGTGCCGCTGGGTGGTGGACGCGTATGTCGAATACCACCGCAACGTGCCGCTGTTGGTGCAGGTGTTGTTCTGGTATTTCGGCATGCCCGAGCTGCTGCCCGAAGGGCTGCGAATGTGGCTCTACGATCACAACGCCGAGATGTCGCTGGCGGCGATTGCGCTGGCGCTGGGCTCGGCCGCCTACATCGCCGAGGACATCCGCAGCGGCCTGCGCGCCATACCGTGGACCCAGTTCGAGGCGGCGCGCGCGCTGGGCGCGAGCTACCTGCAATGCATGCGCTTCGTGATCGTGCCGCAGGCGCTGCGCATTTCCATTCCGCCCTTGGTCGGCCGCGCGTTGCTGCTGTTCAAGAACACCAGCGTCGCGATGGCGATCGGCGTGATGGAACTGACCTACCAGGCGCGCGAGATCGAAAACGAAACCTATCGCACCTTCGCCACCTTCGGCGCGGCAACGATCATGTACCTGCTGGGATCGTTCCTGATCATGGCGGTGGGGTCGCGCATCTACGCCCGTTATCGTTTGAATCGCGGAGGCCACGGTGCTTGATCTGCTGTCGCAATACTGGCCGACGCTGCTGGTCGGCCAATACCCCAACGGGCCCCTGGGCGGTCTGGCGCTGACGCTGATCCTGGCGGCGCTGGGGCTGCTGATGTCCTTGCCGCTGGCGCTGCTGATTGCGCTGGCCCGCGTCAGCCCGTTCGGCGCGCTGCGCGTTGCCAGCAAGGCGCTGGTCAACATGGTGCGCGGCATGCCGCTGCTGATGCTGATCTTCTGGGCGTACTTCGTGGTGCCCAAGCTGACGGGGCAGGTGGTCAGCGGTTTCTGGACGCTGTTTTTTGCGCTGGTCGTCTACGAAAGCGCCTATCTGTCGGAGGTGATCCGGTCGGGCATCGAGGCGGTGCCGCGCGGCCAGATCGAGGCGTCCCGGTCGCTGGGCGTGGGTTACTGGACCACGATGCGCAAGGTGGTGCTGCCGCAGGCGCTGTTTAACGTGTTGCCCAGCATGACCAGCCAGTTCGTGTCCACGATCAAGGAAACGTCGCTGGGCTACGTCATCAGCGTCAATGAACTGACGTTTGCCGCCAACCAGATCAACAACCTGGTGCTGACGCAGCCGCTGCAAGTGTTCGGCATCCTGGCCATCATCTATTTCCTGGTGTGCTTCAGCCTGAGCCGCGGCTTGAGCTGGCTGGACCTGCATATCCGCCGCTCGCGCGCCATGGCTTAACGGAAAGAATCATGATCAAGCTTGAAAAAGTGAACAAGTGGTATGGCGACCATCACGTGCTCAAGGATGTCGACCTGTCGGTGGCGCGTGGTGAAGTGCTGGTGGTGTGCGGGCCGTCGGGTTCGGGCAAGTCGACGATGATCCGCACGGTGAACCGGCTGGAACCCATCGAAAAAGGCCGCATCCTGATCGATGGGGCCGACATCTACCAAAAGGGCGCCAACCTGAATGCGCTGCGCCAGAAGATCGGTTTCGTGTTTCAGCAGTTCAACCTGTTTCCGCACATGAGTGTGCTGGAAAACGTGATCTTCGCGCCGGTCAACATCCGCAAGCAGCCGCGCAAGCAGGCGGTGGAATTGGCGCGTGCCTTGCTGGAACGGGTCGGGCTGTTGAACAAGATCGATGCCTATCCGGGTTCGCTGTCGGGCGGTCAGCAGCAACGCGTGGCGATTGCCCGTGCGTTGGCGTTGCAGCCGCCGGTGATGTTGTTCGACGAGCCGACCAGCGCGCTGGACCCGGAAATGGTGGGCGAGGTGTTGCAGGTGATGAAGGGCTTGGCCAAGGACGGCATGACGATGGTCTGCGTGACACACGAAATGGGTTTCGCGCGCGACGTCTGTGACCGCGTCGTTTTCATGGATGGCGGCGAGATCCTGGAGGTTGACACGCCCGAGCGCTTTTTCAGCGCGCCGTCGCATCCGCGCGCGCAGCGCTTCCTGGCCGACATCCTGCATCCGCGCGGCTAGCGCCGCCTGCCGCGATGGTAATGTGAGGGTTTCCATGCGTTTCGCCTCGACCGCCGCGATGTACACCCTTAAACAGCTAGAGGCTTTTTACTGGAGCTCCGAACTTGGCAGCTTCAGCGCATCTTCCCGAAAACTGCACACGACCCAATCGGCGGTGGCCAAGCGGGTGGGCGAACTCGAAGCGTTTGCGGGCTCGCCCTTGTTCGAGCGGCGCGCCAAGAAACTGGTGATGACGCCGCAAGGCCGCAAGCTGTTCGAACTGGCGCGCGAGATGCTGGACCTGAACAGCCGCATCGTGCAGAACATGGCCGACCCCGCCAGTTTCGAAGGCGTGGTGCGGCTGGGCGTGACCGAACTGGTCGGCATGACGTGGCTGGCGCGGCTGATCAACCAGATCAGCCAGCGCTATCCGCGCGTGCAGCTGATGCCCGAGATCGACGGTGGCATCACGCTGTACGAACGGCTGGAACAAGACCAGTTGGACCTGGCCATCATGCCGGGGCCTTTCTGGAGCTACCAATACGACTGCACGCACCTGGGCGCCGTCACCAACGTCTGGATGGCCAGCCCCGCGCTGGACATTGATTTCCAGGCGCGCTTGTCACCCCAGGACCTGGCGCCGTATCCGGTGATTTCGCAGCCGACCAATTCCGCGCTGTCGCATCTGTATGACGCCTGGTTCGCGGAACAGGGTTTGCCCGTCAAGCGGGTGTTGACCTGCAACAGCCTGGGGATGATGGCGCAGTTGACGATGCTGGGGCTGGGCATCAGCTATCTGCCTGGCGCCTACTTTGCGCCGCTGGTCGAGCGCGGCGCGCTGTGCCAGTTGAATGTGCAGCCCGATCTGCCCACGATCAATTACTACGCGGTGCACAAAAAAAACATCGTCAACCCGATTGTGTCGCGGGTGATCGACATTGCGCGCGAGGAATGCGCGTTCGAAGTGGCGGGGGCATTTCTGCCCCACGTGCCACCCACGCCGCCCGCGGCCTGAGGCGGCCCGCAGGGGCGGGGATGGCGAGGAATGGGACGGGGATGGGCGCGACGGCCGGCGCCGTCTTGCCTTGGATGCCGCCGGATCAGCCGCAGCGAATCGCGGTCATGACGTCTTTGTCATCCACGATCAGGTTCAAGCGGGTGGCGTTGTACTCCATGGTCACGAGTTGACCGGGGCGCAAAATGCGCGCCGTGCTGCTGCCGCTGCGGGTACGCAGGTCTTCCATGGTAGAGGTCGTGGCCTTTTGGCCGATCTGCGATTGCAGCGCGGCCGCATCGCAAGTCTTGGTGCCGTAGCCCGGCATGGCCGAGCCGCCTGCCGACCCGCCATAGGATGAGCCGCCGAAAGTAGAGCCACCGGACGCGCTGGATGCGCCGGAAGAGGAAGACGCGCTGGAGGAGCTGGATGCCGACGACGCGCCGGACGAAGACGTCCCGGTATTGGCGCATGCGGTCAGGCTGGCAATCAGAAGGAAAGGGATCAGCTTGCGGATCATGTAAAGCTCCTTACAACTACTCGACGACGAAAAAGCCATGATAGACCAGCCTTGGCGCGCTGTAATCAGGGATCAGCGAGCACCTGAAATCCGATCGGTTTTGGCGTTGGTTTGCCCCGTGGGCATGCCGGTTCGGGAACTTGACAAGCGCGTGACGTCAATGAAAATTCCGGCTATGCGCCGCCAGGCCGCCCAGCAGGTCGGACAGGTCCACCAGGCGTTGGGCGATCAGGTGGCGGATGCCGTCGACGCTTTGCCAGGTGCCGTAGACGCCCAGCAGTTTGGCCCCGAGTAGTTCGCGGCGTTGGCGTTCGATCAGGTCGGGGCGGACGACGACGTTGACGGGGCCGGTTTCGTCTTCCAGGGTTACGAAGATGACGCCCTTGGAGGTTTGTGGCCGTTGGCGCACGGTGACGATGCCGCAGGCGCGGGCGACGCGTTTGTCGGGGTAGCCGTTCAGGACCTCGGCGGGTTGGAAGTTGCGGGCGGCCAGTTGGGGGCGTAGCAGCGCGACCGGGTGGCTGTGCAGCGTCAGGCCCAGGCTGCGGTAATCGGCGGCCACGGTCTGGCTTTCGGACGGGGCCGACAGCTGGGGGGCCTGCGTTTCGACGATGGCGGCGTCGCGCAGCAGGTCGCGGCTTTGTACGCTGGCGGCGGCTTCCCAGCTGGCTTGGCGGCGGTGGCCGGCCAACGTGCGCAGCGCGTCGCCGGCGGCCAGCACGTTCAGGTCGTGGCGGTTCAGGGTGGCGCGGCGGGCCAGGTCGCCGGTGTCGGTAAAGGGCGCCTGTGCGCGCGCCTGTTCGATGCGCCGGGCGGCGTCTTCGCGCATGCCTTGCAGCAGGTTCAGCCCCAGCCGCACGGCCGGGCGCGCCTGGTCGGCAGGCGGCGAATGCGGGCGGGGGCGGCGCTGGGCGCCGGGGTGGTCGGCGGGCAGGGTTTCCAGCGCGGATTCCCAGCCGCTGACGGTGACGTCGGCGGGCAGCACACAGACGCCGTGGCGGCGGGCGTCCTGCACCAGTTGGGCGGGGGCGTAGAACCCCATGGGTTGGGAATTGAGCAGGGCGGCCAGGAAGGCCTCGGGTTCGTGGCGCTTGAGCCAGGAACTGAAGTACGCCAGCAGGGCGAAGCTGGCGGCATGGCTTTCCGGGAACCCGTATTCGCCAAACCCCTCGACCTGCCGGAACAGCGCTTCGGCGAATTCCAGCTTGTAGCCGTGCGCCAGCAGGCCACCCACCAGCTTGATGCGGAATTTGTCCACGCCGCCCTTGCGTTTCCAGGCGGCCATGGAGCGGCGCAACTGGTCGGCCTCGCCAGGGGTGAAGCCGGCGGCCACCACGGCAATCTGCATCACCTGTTCCTGGAAGATGGGCACGCCCATGGTGCGGCTGAGCACGCCTCGGACCTTCTCGCTGGGATAGGTTTCGGCTTCCTTGCCCTGGCGGCGGCGCAGGTAGGGGTGGACCATGCCGCCCTGGATCGGGCCGGGGCGCACGATGGCCACCTGCACGACCAGGTCGTAGTATTTGCGCGGGCGCAGGCGGGGCAGCATCGTCATCTGCGCGCGTGATTCGATCTGGAACACGCCCACCGTGTCGGCCTCGCAGATCATGTCGTAGGTGGCTTCGTCGCCTTCGGGTATGTCTTGCAGCGCCAGCGGCCGGCCCCGGCGCTGGCCGGCCAGTTCCAGCGTGCGGCGCAGGGCGGACAGCATGCCCAGCGCCAGCACGTCCACTTTCAGCAGTTTCAGCGCGTCCAGGTCGTCTTTGTCCCATTGCACGACGCTGCGGTCCTGCATGGCGGCGTTTTCAATGGGCACCAGCCGCGACAGCTTGCCGCGTGAAATCACAAAGCCGCCGGGGTGCTGCGACAGGTGGCGTGGAAAGCCCATCATGGTTTGCGCCAGCGACGCCCATTGCCGCGCCACGCGCGATTCCGGGTCCAGCCCGCAGGTGCCCAGCGTGCGCAGCATTTCCTTTTTGCCGTCCCACCATTGATGGGCGCGCGCCACCGCGTCGATGACGCCCAGGTCCACGCCCAGTGCGCTGCCGGTGTCGCGCAGCACACTGCGCGGCCGGTACGAAATGACCACGGCGGTCAGGGCGGCGCGGTCGCGTCCGTATTTGTCGTAGATGTATTGGATGACTTCTTCGCGGCGCTGGTGTTCGAAGTCCACGTCGATGTCGGGGGGTTCGTTGCGTTCCTTGCTGATGAAACGTTCAAACAGGTTGTTGCCTCGGGCCGGATCGACGGCGGTGATGCCCAGGCAATAACAGACGGCGGAGTTGGCGGCGGACCCCCGGCCCTGGCACAGGATGCCCTGGCTGCGCGCGTACTGGACGATGTCGTAGACGGTCAGGAAATACGCTTCGTAGTGCAGCTCGCCGATCAGGTTGAGTTCTTTTTCGATCTGGGCTTCGACGTTTTCCGGGACGCCGGCAGGAAAGCGGCGGGCGGCGCCGGCCAGGGTTTCCTGGCGCAGATAAGAGGCGGGCGTGTGGCCGGGCGGCACGACCTCGTCGGGGTATTCGTAGCGCAGTTCGTCCAGCGAAAACGCGCAGCGGCGCGCCACCACCAAGGTCTGCGCCAGCGCGTCGGGCGGATACAGGTTGGCCAGGCGCATGCGGGTGCGCAGATGCTGCTCGGCATTTTCGGACAATTCGTAGCCGCACTGGGCGACGGTCTGGCGGGTGCGGATGCCGGCCAGCGTGTCGTGCAGGGGCTTGCGCGACCGCACATGCATCTGCACCTGGCCCACCGCTACGACGGGCAGCTCGGCCTGGCGGGCGGCGTGTTCGACGGCGGCGCGGTGCTGGTCGTCGCGCGACCGGTACAGCAGGTTCAAGCCGACCCAGGCGCGGTTGGCAAACACGCGTGCCAGCCAGCGCGCCTGCTCGGCCAGGCGGTCGGCGTCGGTACCGTAGGCGGGCGTCAGGATGGCCAGGCATTCCGGTAACTGGCGCAGGTGTTCGTAGCCCTTGGGCGGGTGGGTCAGGTCTTCGGGGGCCAGCCGGTATTCGCCCTTGGGGGCGCGGGTGCGGGCCAGCGTGATGAGTTCGGACAGGTTGCCGTAGCCTTCGCGGGTTTGCGCCAGCAGGGTCAGGCCCAGCGGGGCGGCGTCGGGCGCGGCGCGCAGCTGGAACGTGGCGCCGATGATCAGCGGCAGCTTCTGGGTCTTGGCCTCCATGTGGGCGCGAACCACGCCGGCCAGCGAGCATTCGTCGGTCAGCGCCAGCGCGGCGTAGCCGAGTTCCGCCGCGCGCGCGACCAGTTCCTCCGGGTGCGAGGCGCCTTGCAGGAAGGAAAAATTCGACTGGCATTGCAGCTCGGCGTAGCCGGGCAGGGTGGCTAACGCAGCGGGGTCGGCGGGGTCGGCCGGGTCGGACGGGTCGTAGGGATCGTCTTGCATGGGCCGGCCTTAAGCGTACAGCCCGTGCAGGAACCAGCGCGCGTGTTCGGCGTCGCGTTCGCGGTAGATCCAGTAGCGCGCCGCCGCCGCGTCTTCGGCAACGAAGTAATCGCGCACGGTCAGGGCCGGGTCCCACCAGCCGCTTTCGATGCGTTCCGGCCCGCGCACCAGCCGCAGCGGCTGGCCGCCGTACTGGGGGCGATGACCCGACAGCTTCAAGGCCAGCGGCGTTTCCAGCAGCCAGAAGGGGCGGTCCAGCAAGGGCGGCAGGGGCTGGGGCGGGCGCGGGGTGGCCAGCGCATCGCCCCAGGAATTGGCGGCTTCGGGGCGGTGGTCGGGCGTGGGATGGGCATGGCGCACCTGGTCGCGACCCAGCCGGGCCACCAGCAGATCCAGCAGCCGGGCGTGGTCGGCCGCGGTGCCGCCGGGCTCGGGGAACAAGGTGGTGCTGACGGCGGGCTGTTCCACGGTGTCGGGCGCCAGCAGCGATACGGCGATGACGGGCGCTTCCAGCGTGACGTGGTTCAGCTTTTCGCGCAGCAGGTGCAAGATCTGCGGCGCCTGCCAGACCGGTTGCGCCAGCGCCAGTTCCAGTTCGGTGGGCGGGCGGGCATGGCGGCCGCGTTCGTGTTCCATGCAGAGCACCACGCGGCGCACCGCCAGTTGCCGGGCGGTAAGCCAGCCGCCCAGCTGCTCGGCCAGGCGGCGCGCCACTGCCAGCACGGCGTCGGTGTGCTCGACGTAGTCCATGAGTTCGATGCGCCGGGAAAACTGGTTGGGCGGTTCGATCCAGCGATACAGTTCGGGCGCCTGGCCATAGGCGGCGTCCAGGGCCGGCAGAAGGTCGGGCGCGCTGCGCCGTTGCAGGCCGGCGCGCGGCAGGGCGCGCAGGTCGGCCAGGGTATGGCAGCCGATGTCGCCCAGCCAGTCCAGCCGCGCCTGCGCCTGGGGCAGCAGCGCCACTGGCAGGGCGTCCAGCCGGCGGGCCAGCGTGGGCAGGGTGAGCGTGCGCCGGGGCATGCGGCGGCCGGCCCGATGCGCCAGCAGCCAGGCGCCCCGGGCCGTGGGCGCCATGCCCAGCGACACGCGCAGGTCCAGCGCTTGCAGGGTGGCGCGTATGCGCCGGGCAAGCGCGCGCGGGCCGCCAAAGAACATCAGGCTGGCGCCCACGTTCAACAGCACGGTGTCGGCATCGCCCAGGGCAATTTCAGGGGTGTATTGCAGCAGCGCCAGCGCCGCGCCGTGCAGGGTGTCGGCTTCGGCTTGGGGCTGGCGGGGCAAGAGCTCGACCTGGGGGGCGATAACGGCCGCGCCGGCGCGGCGCATGCCCGGTTTGACGCCGGCCTGGCGGGCGGCGGGGGTGAGGGCGGCAACGCGTTCCTGGTCCAGGACGGCGAACGCGTGCCCCTCATGCGGCCAGTGCGGGCGTAGTACGTCCAGCGGCAGGCAGCGCAGGAAGGCGGCGATCCAGAGGCGCATGGCGGGGAGAAGACGGCGTAAGCGCGCCGGGCTCCAGGCCCACGTACAGCGGGGTGTCGCAGACAGGCCCCCGGCGCTTCAGAATATGAACGGATAAACCGCCCGGGGCCGGCGCAAGCGCCAGCCGCAACGGGGCGGGGGTAGCGTTTTGCGCGGCGCTGGCCGGGCGGATGGCAATGAACAGCAGGTCGCTGGCCTGGGCCGCCAGATGTAGGCGGCGCAGGGATTCGGGGCGCACGTGCGGCAACCAGCAGATCAGGGCGCCGCAACTGCCGTTTTTCAGGATTTGTTCCGTCGCCCACAGGGTGTCGACGGGTTTTTGCGGCGCCACCCACAGCAATTGCCGGGGGTCCAGCCGCCAGCTCATCCAGCTGGCGATGTGGGGCACGTGCGGCGGCTGGACCAGCGCAATGGGGCGGCGCGTTTCCAGCTGGGCCAGCGCCGGGCGCAGCAGGCGGATTTCGCCCACGCCCGGATGCGGCGTCAACAGTTCGATAAGAGACCCCAGCGGCCAGCCGCCGTCCGGCAGCTCGGCGGAAAGCGAAGCGTGCCCGGTAGGCAGGTTGCGCGCGGCGCCTTTAGCCAACTGGGTGGCGCGCCACAACGCGGGATGGATGCGTTCAGGAGTCATCATTACTGTATGAATATACAGTATTGTAGCTTCCTTTTTGTCGCCCTTCGGTGATCCCTTTGCTGCCCTTTTGTCACCCTTTTCGGGTGTCGGCCCGTCCGGCCAGGCCTATCCTCGATCCAGATCCAGCCCGTAAAAGCGCATGTCGCCGTAGCGCACCCAGCGCGATTTCTTCACCACGCGATGCCCGATCCACAGCGCCAGGAACAGCGGAATGGCCAGATACGTGGACACCACCCCGATCCAGTCGATGCGATCCTGCAAGAACGCCTGGTAGTTCTGGCCCAGCGTCACCACCAGGCACAGCACAAAGGCCAGCACCGGCCCAAACGGGAACAGGCCGGCCTTGTAGGGCAGGTCGGCCGTGTCGTAGCCGTGCCGCACGTAGCCCCGGCGAAAGCGGTAATGGCTGATCGCGATGCTCAACCAGACGATGAATTCCGTCATGCCCGCAAAATTCAGCAGCCAGATATAGACGGCCTTGGGGCTGTAGACCACGCTGAACAGGCACAGGCAGGCCAGCGCCGTGGTGGCCAGCAGCGCGTATAGCGGCACGCCGCCAGGCGTCAGCCGCTTGAACAGCGCGGGCGCCTGGCCCTCGGCCGCCATGTTGAACAGCATGCGGGTGGCGGCGTACATGCCCGAATTGCCGGCCGACAGCACCGACGTCAGGATCACCGCGTTCATCACGGTGGCGGCCGACAGCAGGCCGGCATGCTGGAACACCAGCGTGAAGGGGCTGACGGCAATGTCTTCCACTTCGTTGCGCAGCAGTTGCGGGTCGGTATAGGGCAGCAGCAGGCCGATGATCAGAATGGCCAGCACATAGAAAAGCAGGATGCGCCAGAACACGTTGTTGATGGCGCGCGGCACGTTGCGGCGCGGGTTTTCGGATTCGCCGGCGGCCACGCCCACCAGTTCGGTGCCCTGGAAGGAATAGGCCACCACCATGGCCACGCCGACCCAGGTGGCCGCGTTGCCCACGAAGGGCGCATCGCCGATGGTCCAGTTCACCAGGCCGACCTGATCGCCGCTGTGGATGATGCCCACCAGCATGCCCAGCCCGACGGCGATAAAGCACAGCACCGCCACCACCTTGATGATGGCGAACCAGTATTCGGCCTCGCCGAAGCTGCGCGCCGAAAACGCGTTTAGCCCGAAGGTCAGTGCCAAAAAGGCCACGCTCCATATCCAGCCCGGCGTGTCCGGCAGCCAGTACGCCATGACCAATTGGGCGGCCACCACGTCCACGGCGACGACCGTGGCCCAGCTGATCCAGAAATTCCATCCCAGCGCGAAGCCGAAGCCGGGGTCTACATAGCGCGACGCATAGGTGCAGAACGACCCGGACACCGGCATGAAGGTGGCAAGCTCGCCCAGGCTGGTCATGATGAAGTAGACCATCAGGCCGATCACCAGGTAGACGAGCAGGGCGCCGCCCGGGCCGGCTTGCGCGATGGCCGCGCCCGAGGCCACGAACAGGCCGGTGCCGATGGCTCCGCCCAGCGCTATCATCGTCAGGTGGCGCGCCTTGAGCACGCGGTGCAGCTGATTCCGGCTAGCGGGAGTCGCGCCAGAATCGGGGGTTTGTGTTTGCATTGCAGGGGGTCAAGGGGCCGCCGTGGCGGCATTCAGGCAAGGGGTGGGCGGGGTCCGGTCACGCTGGTGGCGACCAGGCGACCAGGCGACCAGGCGACCAGGCGACCAGGCAGCCAGGCGACCGTCAACCGGTCGCCACGCGGCCGCCAACGCCAAGCAGGCCGCCAACGGTAAAGCCGCGCATTTTACAATGCGGCCATCGCGGCGCAGTCCAGCGGCCCGGGCCAGCACGGAGCAGTTTCATGGCATCTACCGAATCTCTTGAATTCCTACCCGAGGCGGGCGTCGACGTGCGCCAGTTGTTCATCCTGCTGCACGGCGTGGGCGGGTCGCCCGATAACCTGCGGCCCTTGGCCCAGGCCGTGCGCGCGGCCTTTCCGACGGCGGCGGTGCTGGTGCCCGAGGGTTTCGAGCCCTTTGACGGCGGCAACGCCGGGCGCCAGTGGTTTTCGGTGCGCGGCGTGACCGAAGACAATCGCGCCGAACGCGTGGCGGCGGCCATGCCACCCCTGGAAGCCTATGTGCGCCAGGCGCAGGCCCGCTTCAAACTATTGCAGTCGGACACGGCGATCGCGGGCTTTTCGCAGGGCGCGATCATGGCGCTGGAACTGGTGCAGGCCCATGACGGCATGGCCGGCCGCATCATTGCGTTTTCGGGGCGCTATGCCCAATTGCCCAAGACCGCCCCGCAATTCACCACCTTGCACCTGCTGCATGGCGCCGACGACCCGATCATGAACGTGTCCCACATCCAGGCGGCCCAGGCGCGGCTGGAGGCGCTGCATGGCGATTCCACTATCGATATCGCCAGCCACGTCGGCCATGAACTGCATCCCGCGTTGATCGAACGCGCCATTGTCCGCTTGCAGACCTGCGTGCCGCTGCGCAGCTGGGAAGCGGCGCTGGGCCTGAACCAGACGCCGCCCGACGGCACTACGCTGCACTGATCGCGCGATGAGCACCGCGCGTTCTTCCGTGCCGGCCTCGCCGCGCGCCGCCGATTCCGTGGGCGGCGCACAAAGCATTTTCCGGGTGCTGCGCCTGTTGAAATACGTGGGCGCCGCGCCCGCGCGTGGCGTGGGCTTGAGCGATGTCGTGCGCGACATCGGCCTGACGCCGCCCACCGCGCACCGCATGCTGTCGGCCTTGCTGCAAGAGGGTTTCCTGTCGCTGAACCCCAAGCTAAAGACCTATAGCCTGGGGCGCGAGTCTTACATCCTGGGCCTGGCTGCCGAAAGCCGCCATGGCATCAAGGCCATCGCCGAATCGGCCGTGTTGCGGCTGGCACAGTCCACGGGCGATACCAGCTTTCTATCGGTGCGCTCGGGCCACGAAGCGGTGTGCGTGGACCGCAAGACGGGCGACTTTCCCATCAAGATCCTGACGCTGGAAGTGGGCCACCGGCGGCCGCTGGGCGTGGGGGCGGGCAGTCTGGCGCTGCTGGCGTTTTTGCCCAATGACGATATCGACCGCGTGCTGGCTCGTTACGACGCCACCACCGCGCCCGACCTGCCGTCCACCGACATGCTGCGCGAGGACATCGCCGCCGCGCGCAAGCAGGGGTATGCGCTGAACCCGGGGCGCATCATCCCCGACATGCTGGGCGTGGGGGTGCCGGTATTCGACCGTGAGCAGAACGTGGTGGCCGCGCTGAGCGTGGCGGCGATCCGCTCGCGGCTGTCGGGGGCACGGCTGCATGATGTGGTGGCCGCGTTGCAACGCGCCGCGTCCGAACTGTCGGCGGATCTGCTGCCGCGCGCCTGAGCGCAGGCAGGTCGCAGCCACAACCACAACCACAGCCACAACCACAGCCCCAACCCCAGGCACGACCACAACCACAGCCACAACCACAGCCCCAGCCACAGCCACAACCACAACCCCATCCGGCGCCACAACCCCGGCTATCGCCCCGCGCAGGCCTTGCCGCCATCGACCGGCAAGCACACCCCGGTGATGTATTTGGCCTCGTCGCTGGCCAGGAACAGGGCGGCATGCGCCACGTCCCAGGCGTCGCCCATCCGGCCCATCGGGCTGGCGGCGTTGCGGCGGCGGCGCATTTCCTCCACATCCTGGAACTGGCCGGCAATCTGCTGGTAGATCAGCGGCGTGTCGATCACGCCGGGCAGCACCGCGTTGACGCGGATATTGTCCGGCGCGTAGCGCACCGCCAGCGACCGGGTCAGGTGGTTCAGCCCCGCCTTGGCCGCGTAGTAGGACGTGTACGGATAGGTGTTGACCTGAATCGAGGCCAGCGACGAAATGTTGACGATGCAGCCGCCGCCTTGCGCCAGCATGGCCGGCAGCACGTGCTTGCAGGTCAGGAACACGCCGGTCAGGTTGGTGTCCAGCACCCGGTGCCAGCTTTCCTCTGACGCCTCGATGGGATCGCCCATTTCCGTAATGCCCACATTGTTGTGCAGGATGTCGATGCGACCGGCCTCGTCCAGCACCCGCGCCACCACGGCCTGGATCTGCGCCGACTGCGTCACGTCGGCCACCAGCGCGCGGCACTGTCCGCCTTCGGCCTGGATGACGCGTTCGGTTTCCTGGGCGGCCTCTGCCCGCACATCCACCGCGTACACGCGTGCCCCTTCGCGTGCGTAGAGGGCGGCGGCGGCCTTGCCGTTGCCCCATCCCGGCCCCGACGACCCCGCGCCGAACACCAGCGCGACCTTGTCCTTGACGCGTTGTCCCATGTCATTGCACCGAGATGTGGGCGAAGTCGGCCACCTTCTTCCACTTAGACACGTCCGCCTGGATCATCGCGCCGAATGCATCCGGCTTGTCCGCCACCACATAGGCGCCCACGCCCGCGTACTTGGCCTGCACGTCGGGGTCGGCCAGCGCCTTGCGCGATGCGTCGTTCAGCTTGGCCAATACGTCCTTGGGCAGGCCGGCCGGGGCCAGCAGCCCGTTCCACATTTCGGCGTCGTAATCCGGCAGCCCCACTTCGGCAAAGGTGGGCACGTCGGGCAGTTGCGGCAGGCGCGCCTTGGCCGCCACCACGATTGCCCGCAGGTTGCCCGACTGGATGTGCGCCATGGACGAGGCGGCGGTGTCCCACAGTATCGGCACCTGCCCGGCGATGACGTCGTTCAAGGCCGGCCCCGTGCCGCGATACGGCACGTGCATCATGTCCAGGCCCGACAGCGATTTGTAGTACTCCATGGCCATGTGCGTGGCGCCGCCGTTGCCCGACGACGCATACGAATACTTGCCCGGCGCGCCCTTGACCAGCGCAAAGAACTGCGCGTAGTCCTTGGCCGGAAAGTTCTTGTTGACGACGATCACGCCCGGCACACGGATGATCTGCGTGACGGGAGTGAAATCCTTGACGGCGTCGTAGGGCAGGTTCTGGTACACGGCGGAGTTGGTGCCGTTGGTGCTGGATGTGCCCAGCAGCAGCGTGTAGCCGTCGGGCGCGGCGGACGCCACCGCGCGCGTGCCCACCGTGCCGCCCGCGCCGCCCCGGTTTTCCACCTCCACCGGCTGGCCCAACTGCTTGCCCAGCGCTTCGGCAAAGATGCGGCCCACCACGTCGGACGTGCCGCCCGGCGGGAACGGAACGATCAGCCGCACCGGGCGGTCGGGGTAGTTGGACTGCGCGGCAGCCGCGCCCGACAGCGATACGGCAAGGGCCGCGGCCGCCAGGGTGATCCAGGTTCTTCTCTTCATGATGTTGTCTCCTTGCTTGATATTGTTGTGCGTCCGGCATTTGCGCGGATACCAGGCCTTGTGCCGGCCTGTGTGTCCGCTACGGGGGGGGGCTGCTACCTGCGTTCTGCTGTGTGCGTTCTGCTGTATGCATTCCGCCGTGTGCCCAGGCCGAAGATCATGCGATGCGGTCGCCGGGCTTGATCTTCGCCGCGCGGCTGTCCACCCCTGGCAGCATGTGCGCCGGGTCGCGCGTCACCACAACGTCCAGGATGGTGGGGCGGTCCTTGCAGGCGTACGCGCTGGCCAACGCCGCCTGGATGTCGGCGGGGTCTTCCACGCGGATGCCGTTGCAGCCCAGCGCGCGCGCCACGTTGGCGTAGTTGGTTTCCACCAGGTCCGACGATTGATAGCTGCCGCTGCCGTACATCAGATGCTGAAGCGCCTTGATATACCCCGACGCCGCGTTGTTCACCACCACCAGCGTGAAGGCCAGGCCCATGCGCACCGCCGTTTCCAATTCGCCCAGCGACATATTGCAGCCGCCGTCCCCGGTCAGGCTGATGACTTGCCGACCCGGCGCGGCGGCCGCGGCGCCGATCGCGCCGGGAATGCCGTAGCCGATGGACGCAAAGCCCCGGTCCGGCACGAAGCCGCGCCCGGCGCGCTTGGTGTCGAACAGCAGGCCGCCCCAGTGCGCGGCAAAGCCGCCGTCCGCCACCAGGATGCCGTCTTCGGGCAGCGTCGCGTTGATCTCGTGCATCAGTCGCGCCATGCCGATGGGGCTATCCGGCGACGTCAGCTTGCCCTGCACGGATTCGCGCCACGTGTGCATCGCCTGGCCGACTTCGTCCGCGTAGGCTTGGCGGTCCGTTTGCAGCGGCTGGTCGGCCATGCGCTGGGCCAGCTCTTGCAGCGTGGCGCGGGCGTCGCCCCACAGACGCAGGGCGGGCGTGGTCGTGCGGTCAAATTCCTCGGCCACGATGTCCAGATGAATGACGGGGGCGCCGGCGCTCAACAGCTCGTAGCGGCGCGTGGCCACTTCGCCCAGCTTGCAGCCCACCACGAACAGGCAATCGGCCTTGGCGATGAAGTCGTTCGCGATGCGGCTGTAGCGGCCGAACAGGCCGGCGTTAAGCGGGTCGTTGCACGCGATGGCGCCCTTGCCGCTCATGGTGTGGGCCACCGGGATGTTGAAGCGCTGCGCGAAGGCCTGCACTGCCGACGCGGCGTCGCTGATGTGCACGCCACCGCCGCACAGCATCAAGGGCCGCGCGGCGCCGGCCAGCATGCTGGCGGCTTGTGCCAGGTCGTCCGCGTCGGGCCGGCAGCGCAGCGCCGGCGCGCGGCGGGTGTTGGCGCTGGCGTAGAACGCGTCGGCGTCAAAGGCGTGGACCGCGTGTGCGATGTCTTCGGGCACGTCCAGCACCACGGGGCCGGGGCGTCCACTGGTGGCGACGGCGAAGGCGCGCCGTACCAATTCCGGAATGCGCTCGATCATCTCGATGCGCAGCACATCTTTCACCACCGGCCGCAGCACTTCCAGCTGGCGCGCTTCCTGCGTCATGTTCTTCCACGAATGCAGACGGTGCGAATCGCCCACCAGCGCCACCAGCGGCGTGCCGGCGTTGAAGGCTTCGGCCAGGCCGGTGACCAGATTCGTGGCGCCCGGCCCCAGCGTGGCGTCGCACACGCCGGGCCGCCCGCTGACCTTGGTGTAGGCGTCGGCCGCGAACACGGCGCAGCGCTCGTCGTTGATCAGGTGATGGTTCAGGTTCAGGCGACGCACGGCGTCGTAGAACGGCAGCAGCTGAAAGCCGCCCATGCCGAACATCAAGCCGACATCGTGCGCGGCGAACATGCGCGCGATGGCTTCGCCGCCCGTGATTTCCAGTTTTTCCGACATGCGAGGTGTGCTCCTGAGTCTTAAGTGTTGGCGCGCCCGTTGAGCAGGGCATCGATAAAGGTTTTCAGTGGGGTGCCGACGCGGCCGCCCAGATCACGGGCGCGCGCGTTGGCTGACGAGATCACGCCTTCGTCGTAGCAGGAGCGCGCGTCGCCGATGCAGGCGCTATCGGCCGACACCGTCAACGCGGCGATACCGCGCTGCTGCAACAGCGGCAGCCGGCCGGTGCCCGCGCCGTCACGGCCCATGCCGGCATCGTTGAAGGTGACCAGCCGGGGCGCGGCCTTGACGCCGTCGGTTTGCAGGCCGGCCAGGCGTTCGCCGTGCGATGCCGTGACGGCAATGCGGCCATCGTCGCGTTGATCCAGCAGCGATACGGAGTCCGCGCCGATGACTTGTGGGGTGCCATCGGCCGCCGCCCGCAACACCATGCGGGACTCGTTTTGCAACGTGGGCAGCGGGTAAACGGCTGACGACAAGGCCAGCCGCGCGGCGGCCTCAGCCACGCGCATGCCGGGCACGCAGCCCAAGGCCTGCGCCCGTAAATTGACGTGGCTGATGACACCGCGGCGCAGCATGTCCGCGCCGTCGCCGATGCGGCAACTTTGATAGTCGGCGGTGGCGGCGGGCACGCCCCAGCGTTGCAGGTCCGACAGGCCGGCAATACCCGCTTGCCGCAGCCCCAAGCCGGCGTCGTTCAGGATCACCGCCCGCACCCGGCCGCGCGCGGCGCAATAGGCGGCATAGCGTCCGCCGTGGGACCCGGCGATCACCACGCGGCCGGCGTCCGCGCTGCCGAGCTTGGTGATGCTGTCGAGCACACTGGCGTCGATCGTCGTGCCGTTTGATTCCATATTATGGATTTGTTTTATCGCGTTGCTGCCCGGCGGGGCGAAGGCGAAGGGCGGGAGCCCCAGCTTGTCTCGTATCTTGATGTAGGTATGCACCGGATTCTACGGGCGCGAAAAGCCGTACGGCAATGATCCATCCATATTATGGAAATGGATTTGATGAGCGTGGCGAATCGGGATGGGCATCGCGGCCCGGCGCTGGCTCAGCGTGCTTCCGGCCGGCCGGGACAGGACGAAAAAAAGCGCCCGGTCGGGCGCTTTGGAATGCCGCCGCCTGCCAGGCGGGGCCTTTGTGCGAGAGGCGCGTCGGGCTACTTTTCCCAGCCGCCGCCCAAGGCCAGGAAAACGGCGATCTGGTCGCTGCTAAGTTCGGCTTGCGAGGCGGCCAGAGCGCTTTCGTTGGTGGCCAACGTACGTTCGGCGTCCAGCACGGTCAGGTAATCCGTCTTGCCGTACTGGAATAGGCGGCGCGCTTGCGAGGCCGCTTCGGCGCTTTGGTCGCGGGCGGCGCGCAAGGCGGCGTCACGGTCCAGCTGGCGGGCGTAGACGACCAGCGCGCTTTCCGTTTCGCGCAGCGCGTTCAGCACCGTGGCGTCAAAGCGCGCCACCGCCGCCTTCGTGCTGGCTTGGGCTTCGGCGATGCGGGCCTGCACCGCGCCCGTGTTCGGCAGGGTCCACGAGATCAGCGGACCCACGCTCCAGCTGAACGTGCCCCGGTCGCCGAACATGGCGGCCGGGCCGCCCGATGCGGCGGACAGGCCCAGCGTGACCTTGGGATACAGGTCGGCGGTGGCCACGCCGATGCGCGCGGTAGCCGCCGCCAGCGTGCGTTCAGCTTGGCGGATATCAGGGCGGCGGCGCAGCAGCTCGGCGCCATCGCCCACGGGAATGGTGCTGGTCAGTCGCGGCGCGGCGGCGCATTGCAGCAAAGACGCGGGGATGTCGTTCGGCGTTTGTCCCGTCAGCGCGGCCAGGCGGTACAGCGCCGTGCGCTGCTGCGCCTGGAAGGGCGGCAGGTTGGCCTGCAATTGTTCCAGCTGGCTGCGGGCGCGCGTTACGTCCAGCGTGGTGCCCCGGCCGGCGCGCTGCAAGCGGCTGACGGCGTCCAGCGATTCCTTTTGCACCTGCACGGAGTGCTGGGCCGAGGCCAGCTGCATGCCCGCCGCGCACATGTTGGCGTAGGCGCGCGCGGTTTCGGCGGCCACGGTCACTCGGGTGGCATCGTAAGCGGCCTGGGCGGCTTGGGCATCGCCGGTGGCGGCTTCGATGGCGCGGCGGATCTGGCCGAACAGGTCCAGCTGGTACGACACGCTGGCGCCCGTGGAATAGGCCCAGTGGTTGGGCGGGTCGATCCCGGGTTGCAGCTCCTGCAAGCCGGACACATGGCCGAACGTGGGCGACGCATTCACGCCGATGCCGGGTTGTTGCTGCGCCTGCGATTCCTGCACGGCGGCCTGGGCACGCTCCAGATTGGCGCTGGCCACGCGCAGGTCGGTGTTGGCGGACAGTGCCTTTTCCACCAGCCCGTCCAGCACGGGATCGTTATACAGACGCCACCAATGGCCGGTCACCGCTTCCTGTGCAAACACCTTGGAGCCTGCCTCGACGAAGGGGGCGCCCGCGCTCTGTCGCTGGGCGACCGACGCGGCGGGCACCTGGTAATCAGGGCCCACGGTGGTGCATCCGGCCAGCGCAATGGCCAGCGTCAACGGCAGAAGAAATTTGGTGTTCATGGCAGCTACGGCTTGGCGTTGATATGAGAAGAAAGAAGGGTTGATGGGCGCGCGGTGCGGGGGTCAGCGGTTGGCGGTGTCGGCGGCGGCTTGCCGCGGTGCGGGCGTGGGGTCCACCGACACGGTGGCGGTCTGGCCGGCGACCAGTCGCACGCCCTCGGGCACGTCGTCGATCTTCACGCGCACCGGAATGCGCTGCGCCAGGCGCACCCAGTTGAAGGTCGGGTTCACGTTGGGCAGCAGGTTGGCGCCGGTGCTGCGGTCGCGGTCGGCAATGCCCATCGCGATGCTTTCGACGTGGCCTCGGATGTGGCGCGAATCGCCCATCAGCGTCACCGTGACGGGTGCGCCTTCGTGGATGCCGGGCAGCTTGGTTTCTTCGAAGTAGCCTTCGACGTAGAACGAGCCCGCATCCACCAGCGCCATCACGCCGCGGCCTGCCGTGGCGTACGAACCGGCGCGCAGATCCAGGTTGGTGATGCGGCCATCGCTGGCGGCCACCACGCGGCTGCGTTCCAGGTTCAGGCGCGCCGTGTTCAATTGCACCTGCGCCTGCGCCAGCGCCGCCTCGGTCTGCTGCACCTTGGTCTGGCTTTGCTCGACGGCTTCGGCGGCCACCAACTGGCCCAGCGATCGGTTGCGCTTGGCGTCGCGCAGCGCCTGGTCATGCGCCACCTGTTGAGACCGCACCGACGCTTGCGCCTGATCAAACGCCAGCTGGAAGCGGGCACGGTCAATTTCAAACAGCAAGTCGCCCGCCTTGACGTCCTGGTTGTCGTGCACGGGCACGCTGGTCACCAGTCCGGATACGTCGGGCGCCACTTGCACCACGTAGGCCTTGACCCGGCCGTCACGCGTCCAGGGCTCGACTTCATAGTGCACCCACAACTGCCAGCCGGCGTAGGCCGCGGCAGCGACGGCGATGGCCGTCACCGCGAACTTGCCGATGGCGGCAGGGCGAAGGGCGTTGGGAAGTTTCATACCTATCTCTGAAGAAAATAAGGGGAAATGAGCGACACGCCATACAGCAGCACCACGAACAGCGCCAGATCAAAAAGCGCGGGGTGCCACACCAGGCGATACAGTCCGATGCGCGCCAGCACGCGGCGCAAGGCCCAGGCCACGCCCAGCGTGACCACGCCCAGCACCAGCAGCCAGGGGAAGTAAATGCCGTACAGATTGAATTCGCCGATCATGATGCGTGGCCCTCCATGGTGGGACGGGCGGGTTGGTAGTCGGGGGCGTCGGGAAAGAACGCGCGGCGGATGCCCACCAGCGCCACCACCGCGCGGTCGCGCGCGGCCACCCCTTGCGGCGTGGCGGCCACGCTGGACAGCGCGCGGTCGATTTGCGCCAGGAACTCCGGCGTCTTTTCCCCAACGCGCCATGCCGAGCGCGCGCGGAAAAACTGCGCCAGGCTGTTCAGCACCGGCTGGATCGTGGCTTCGGCCATCGGCAGGTGACGACGCGCGCGTTGCAATTCGGTGATGTCGCGGCCCACGCGCAAATCCTTCAACGCGTCGGCGGCAACCAGGTCGTCGGGCCGCTCGGCCAGCGCCAGGCGCGGCTGCAACAGGCCGATGCGATCCAGCATGCGGGCGGTGTAGGTATGGCGCGACGGCGCGCGCGGCGAGCTGGCCAGCGTGGCCAGTTCTTTCCAGTTGGCGGCCTGGATGCGGCGGGCGCTCCAGTCGGCGCTGACCGTGCGGAAGATGGCGGCGATGATGGCCGCCGTGGCCACGCCCATGCACTGCGCCACCTGCGTATCGATAAACGACACGATGTCGGCGGTGTTGGTGTCTTGCAGCGCCATGGTGCCCAAAAAGCCGAACAGCATCGCCATGGCCTTGCCGGTGCTGGCGGGGCGCGCGATGAAAATGCCCAGCACGAAGGCGGTGGGCAGCATCGACAGCGCCAGCATTTCAAACGAATGTATGGCGGGCATGATGCCCAGCAGGTACAGCGCCGACAGCGGAATCGAATACACCGTGTAGGTCAGGAACTGCATGATGCCGGGCACCGGGTTGTCCTGCGACGCAAAGAAGCAGCTGAAGATGGCGGCCATCAACGCGGCCGTGGCGCCGTTGCTCCAGGCCGTGCCGATCCAGAATGCGCAGCACACCGAAATGGCCACCCCCGCGGCCAATGCCGACAGCAGCGCCATGCCGTGGTCGCGGTGCAGCGCGGCGTTGGGGTCGCGAGCAGGGCGGGCGTGGTGCATCCCGCCCCGCATCGACCCGCGCCGTGGCGCGCCTTTCAGGCCGGCGTGGATTTCGCGGCGCAGCGCCAGGCATTCGTCGTAGGTATCGATCAGTTCGCGCAGCCGCGTCATCAGGCTGGCCAGCAGGGCGTCGCGCCAGGTGGAGTGGCTGTCGATGGCGGGCGTGGCATGCGAGACGGCCGCGCGCAGTTGCACGGCGGTGTCGTGCGAGGCCTGGGCGCCGGCGTTGATCCATTCTGAAATATCGTTCAGCAGCGCGGACACCGTGTCAGGCAAGGGCTGGTCATTGGCCTGAAGCGCGCGCAGGCGGTCCTCCACGGCCGAGACGGCCGGCGTCAACGCCGAAATCTGGTCTTGCATCGCGCGCACCGCGCCGGACGTCCAGCGCAGGTTGCTGGTGTCGAACGGCACGTGGGTGGACAGCAGGCGCAGCTGGGTGATGTCGTTGGCCAGCACGCGGCGATCGCGGTCGCGCTGTTCGGCGGTCTTGCCGCTTAGCGTGTCGTGCATCCAGTTGCGGGCGTCGCGCACGGCCTTGTCCAGTTGCAGCGTCAGCGCGGGCGCCAGGCCACGCGGCAGCACAATGCTGTGGACCAGCGTGGCGCACACGATGCCCAGGCTGATCTCTTCCACGCGGGCCAACGCCGTGTCGAACACCAGCGACGGGTCCGTCACGCTGGGAAACCCGATCATGGCGGCGGTGTAACCGGCCAGCATGAACAGGTACGACCGGGGCGTGCGGTCCAGCACCGACATGTACAGGCAGGCGCCGACCCACATCACCATGGCGGCCGTCATGACGACGGGCGAATTCGACAGGCGCGGCACCATGTAGACGGTGGCGGCCGACCCGGCAAACGTGCCGACCAGCCGGTACAGCGCCTTGGAACGCACCGCGCCCGACCAGGGCTGCGCCACGACATAGGCGGTGGTCATCGCCCAGAACGGACGCGGCAAACCAATGCTGTAGGCCAGATAAAGCGCCATGATGGCGCTTAGGTAGCTCTTGAGCGAAAAAATGGTTTCGCGGACGTTCGGCAATTTCACGATGCGTTGTCCTGTTGATGGGCCCCGGCGCCGCGTCCCAGCGACACACTCAGCGCGTCAAATACGCGCAGACAGGCTTGCAGGTCGGATTCGCTGACGCCGTTGAACAGACGCCGGCGCAGTTCCACCAGCACGTTTTCGACCTGAGCCCGCAGCGCATGGCCGGCTTCGGTCAAATGCAGGGTTTTGGCACGGCGGTCATGGGTGTCTTCGCGGCGTTCCATCAGGCCGGCGGCCACTAATTGATCCAGCACGCGAACCAGGGACGGGCCCTCGACGCCCAGCGCCTCGGCCAGCGCGCCCTGGCGCACGCCGTCTCCCAGGCGGCCGGCCAGGATGACGGGCCAGGCGGTGGCCTGCGACAAACCGTAGTCGGCCAGCGCCTTGTCGGCAGCGCCACGATAGGCACGGGACAGCACCATCAGGTTGGCAGTGGTGGCCATGAGTTGGGAGTCGGAAGGAGTGTTCATGGAAATCGATTGTATCCTATCTATTAGCTTACTAATAATTGAATATGACGAATATCTCCATTGATTTTTCCAATCGGTCAGATCAGTGCGGACTTTTCCATGGGCGGAAAAATGGGGCCGCAAAGGCGGCCCCAGGCCATTCAGCCGGACAATGACCGGCGCGGATTACGCCGCGCAGTCCGCCCAGCAGTTGGGTGTTTCGTACAGGCGCACGCGGGTCAGGCGCAGGTCGGCGCCATAGTGGCCGTGGTAGTGCGGGGCCAGCGTGTCGAAGACGATCTTGGCCAGGTTCTCGGCCGTGGGGATGCGGTCCAGCACCACGGTCTTGTGGTCGGGCAGGGTATCCAGAAAGCCGCGCACGGCGGCATCGCCCTCGAACACCAGGAAGGCGTGATCCCAGACGTCCACGATGTGGGTCTTGGCGATGTGCTTGATCTCGGAAAAATCCATCAACATGCCGTTGTCGGATTCGCCCGGCGCCTGCACCACGTCGCCCGTCAGGGTGATTTCAAGTACATAGCGGTGGCCATGCAGATTGCGGCACTGGCTGCGGTGGTCGGGGATGCGGTGGCCGGCGTCGAATTCCAGCCTGCGGGTCACGGAAATCATCGTGCGGTCCGCCGCGCGTGGGGGTAAATCATGGAATGCCTATGTATTTGTGGGTCTGCAAACTCAGCCGCCATTGCGGATGCTGCATACAGTACTGAACGGCCTTCTCGGTGTTGGCCACGCGCGCGGGGCCGTCCATGGGTTGCAGGAAAAAGTGTTCGAAATCCAGGTGCGCAAAGGTCTCGGGCAGGGCGTTCAGCTGCGGGTAGACCAGCTTCAATTCATGGCCCCGGTCAATGACGATGGGCGCGGTGCCCTTGGGGCTGACACAGATCCAGTCAATGCCGGCGGGCGGCTTGACGGTGCCGTTGGTTTCGATGGCCACGGTAAAGCCGCGTGCGTGGATGGCGGTCAGTAGCGGCGCGTCCAGTTGCAGCAGCGGTTCGCCGCCGGTGAAGACCACGTATCGGTCTTCGGTGCCGGGGCCCCACGTGGCGGCGATGGTGTCGGCCAGCAGGTCCGGCGTGGCAAATTTGCCACCGCCTTCGCCGTCGGTACCGATGAAGTCGGTGTCGCAGAACGTGCAGGCGGCGCTGGCGCGATCGCTTTCGCGGCCGGTCCACAGGTTGCACCCCGCAAACCGGCAAAATACCGCCGCGCGGCCTGCATGGGCGCCTTCGCCTTGCAGGGTCTTGAAGATTTCTTTGGCGGTGTAGGTCATAGAGGTTGCTGGCTAGGGGTTGCTAGCCACCCAGGGTCAGCATCAGAATCGGGCAAAAGCGGAATATTTTACTTGGTATAGACTCCCGGCCTATGTTTCATGTCCAAGATTCCCTGTATATCGACGAACGCGACCTGACGTTCAGCATGATCCGCGCCCAGGGCGCGGGCGGCCAGAACGTCAACAAGGTGTCCAGCGCCGTCCACCTGCGCTTTGACGTGCGGGCCTCGCATCTGCCGCAAGAGGTGCAGGACGCGCTGTGCGCCGTCAGCGATCACCGCATCTCGAAAGACGGTGTCATCGTCATCAAGTCGCAGTCGTTTCGCAGCCAGGAAAAGAACCGGGCCGAAGCCATCGAACGGCTGGTGACGCTGGTGCGCAACGCCATCCAGGTCGACAAACCGCGCCGCGCCACCAAGCCCACCCGCTCATCGCAACGCCGCCGTGTGCAGCGCAAAGTGCTGCACGGCGAGGTCAAGCGCCTGCGGGGCCGCGTGCAGGGCGACTAAGCAAAAACAAAGCCGCAAAACCTTGTTGCCCGAAGGGGCATGACTTCATATCGAACTTCTTCGATTTAAGATTCGATAAATTGCGATATACCAATATGACCCAACCCGCTTCCGCTTCCGCATCGTCCGCAGGCCAGACCGGCGCAGAGCCCGGCATTGATGCCGACGCCATCATCAAGGCGTTGGCCAATCCGGTGCGGCGCGACATTCTTGCGTGGCTGAAGACGCCGCATGCGTACTTCGAGGAACGTCCGGGCCACACCTTCGAACACGGGGTGTGCGCGGGCCACATCGACGACCGCTGCGGCTTGTCGCAGTCAACCGTGTCCTCGCATCTGGCGGTGTTGCAGCGCGCGGGCCTGATTACGTCGACCAAGGTGGGGCAGTGGGTCTTTTTCCGTCGCAATGAAGTTGTGATTGCCGCATTCCTGCGGCAGTTGAACCAGGATATGTAGGAACTTCATGAGCAAGCTGTTTGAACCCCTGCGCGTCGGCGCGTTGACCCTGCGCAACCGTATTGTCATGGCCCCCCTGACGCGCCAGCGCGCCAGCGAAGGCCGCGTCCCCAACGACCTGATGGTCGAGTACTACACCCAGCGCGCGGGCGCCGGCCTGATCTTGTCGGAGGCCACCGCGGTGACGCCGCAAGGCGTGGGCTATGCCGACACCCCGGGCCTGTGGTCGCCCGAGCAAGTGAAGGGTTGGCGCAAAGTCACCGCCGCCGTCCACGACAAGGGCAGCCTGATGGTGGCCCAGCTGTGGCACGTGGGCCGCATTTCCGACCCAATCTTCTTGAATGGCGAGCTGCCCGTTGCGCCCAGCGCCATTGCCGCCGAGGGCCACGTCAGCCACGTGCGCCCCAAGCGCGCCTATGTCACCCCGCGCGCGCTGGAAACGGCCGAACTGGCAGGCGTGGTCGACGCCTACCGTCACGGCGCCCAAATGGCCATGGAAGCCGGTTTCGACGGCGTTGAAGTGCACGCCGCCAACGGCTATCTGCTGGACCAGTTCTTGCAGGACAGCACCAACCACCGCACCGACCAGTACGGCGGATCGCTGGAAAACCGCGCCCGCCTGCTGCTGGAAGTGGTCGACGCCTGCGTGGCCGTCTGGGGCGCCGACCGCGTGGGCGTGCACCTGTCGCCGCGCGGCGACGCGCACACCATGGGCGATTCGGACCCCGCCGCGACCTTCCTGTACGTGGCCACCGAGCTGGGCAAGCGCGGCATTGCGTTCGTGTGCGTGCGCGAGCATGAAGGCCAAGACAGCCTGGGACCGCGCATGAAGGCCGCGTTCGGGGGCGTGTATATCGCCAACGAGGGCTACACGCGCGAATCGGCCGAAGCGGCCATCGAAGCGGGGCGCGCCGACGCTGTGGCTTTTGGCGTGCCGTACATCGCCAACCCGGACCTCGCGCGACGCTTTGAACTGAATGCGCCGCTGAACACGCCGGTACCGTCCACGTTCTACGCGCAGGGCGCCACCGGCTACACGGACTACCCGGCGCTGCCGTAGGTCCCGGTGCAGGTTGCGCTGTTGCGCTGCCCGCGCCTACATCCCGCCATCCCCCCGCGCCATCCCCCGGGCCATCCCCCGGGCCATCCCCCGGGGCTGTCAACGTCTCAGGCGCGGGCCGGCTAGAACACCGCGCGCATCGGGTAGGTAAACAGCCCGAAGTGCGCGGCGTTCAGGCCCAGGTGCGCCAGCACCGCCGCTGCCAGGCCACCGTAGCGATAGGCGACGCCGTAAGCCACGCCGGCCATCGTGGCCAGCAACATCCATTGCCAGCCGCCGGCAAAGTGCGCCAGCCCGAACAGCAGCGCGGCAACACCCAACGCGGCCCAGCCACCCCAACGCCGATTCCTCCAACACGTGGCCAGTTGCTGCTGCACATGGCCGCGAAACAGCGCTTCCTCGGCCACCGTCACCAGCAGCGCGTTATTGATCAGCCAGATCCAACCGGTGTCGGGCCACTTGGGCGCCCAGCCCACCACGCCCAGCGCCAGCGCAAGGCCCAGGCAGACCAGCACGGCCGCCGCGCACGCCAGCAGCGCTGCCGCCAAAGTCCGGCCGACTATGTGGACGGCAATGCCCCCCGCATTGCCGCCCGCATAGCTTCGCGCGTCGCTGCCGACAGCGCGGCCCGCGTCCGCGCCCACGTAGCCGCCCACGTAGCCGCCCACCATGGGCGGCGCCAACACCAAGATCACCCAGAACGCGACCAGCGGTTTATCCAGATTCAAGTACATGCCAAACGCCACGGCATCCGCGCTAAGCGGGGCGGGCGCGATGACTTGCGGGTTGTGAAAGCCCGGTATCAGATGCAGAAAAAGCGCGGCGGCCAGCAGCACGAACAGTAGATGGCCGAAAAGGCGCAGGGCGGGCGGGGGCGTGGCGGGGGAATTGGCCTGGAAAGTCGGCCTGATGCAGACGGCGGCCAAAGCCAACAGCGCGGGCGCGGCCAGCGCCACCGGCTCGATCACCCCATCCTTCCACGCCCACGCCCAGGCCACCGCCAAGGGCAGCAGCGCCCAGCGCCGCGTGGCGGGCGGCCAAAGCATCAAGGCGGCAAGGAACAGGGCGGGCCACGGACTATACAAAGGCATGGATGCGTTAGGGCGGGGAATGCGAAGCGCAAAGTGTAAGGCCCGAGCCCGGGGGCAAGCGCGACATGGCACTAAGAACCCGCGCAACGCTGCACCGGCCAACACCGGCCAACACCGGCCTTTTCATTTAGCCGCATTCGGGCGACCATGCCGCAGCGGCGGCGACGTGCCCGCCCCGTATCCGGCCCGGTTCACGTGGCCGCAACAGGAGTCGATATGAAAATGATTGCGTGGTTGATGTTGGCGGCGGCCATTTTGCCGTTCGTCTCAACAATTGTGGCGAAGGCGGGCGGGCAGAAGTTCGACAACAACGACCCCCGGGCCTGGCTGGCGCGTCAGGAAGGATGGCGCGCGCGCGCCAATGCGGCCCAGATCAATACGTTTGAATCGCTGCCGTTCTTCTACGCGGCCGTGCTGTTCGCGCTGTACACGCAGGCGCCGCCCGCCCACGTTGCCACGTTGATGGCGTGCTGGTTGGGCGTGCGTCTGGGTTACCTGGCGATGTACCTGGCAGGCTGGGGCGCGCTGCGTTCGGTGGTGTGGACGATCAGCGTGGGCTTTGTCATCGCGATCCTGTTTTCCGGCGTCTGAGCGGGGGGGGCTGGTCGTGACGGGGGCATCACTTCCAGACCATCACTTCCATTCAAATACCGCGCGCCCGCTGCCCGCGCCTTGCACGTTCACTTCGCGCTCTTGCGCGCGGCCTTCGTACGTTGCCGAGACCTTGTAGGTGCCCGCGGGTAGCTTGATCAGCATGTACGGGCCTTCGGCCGTGGTCTTCAAGACTTCCTTGCCTTGCGCATCGCGGATGACCACGGCCACGCTGGCCACGTAGTCGGCCTTGCCCTCGCGCTGCGCCGCGAAAGTCAGCGACAGCGGGTAATCCTTGGCGGCGGCCTTCATGGCTTCCGATTCATCAATGCCGATACCGCCGCTGATGTACTGCACCGAGCCCTGCTGCTGGACCGCCGGCAGCGCGGCCTGCGCCGTTGACAACACGCCCGCAATCGCCATGCTGCCCAGTGCCATCATGGCCGACATGGTGCAGCGTTCAATGCGTTTGTTCATCTGATTCTCCTGAAGTGGACGAGTACGTTTCGACCTGGGCGCCGGCAAGGAGTTCGCAGCGGTGCGTCTGCAAGATCAACCGATTGTTTCCGCCGCGCGGCTGGCCGGCCCGGCCAGCATATCCCCGCGCGCTCAAGCTTTCCAGTCGAACGCCAGGCGGCTTTCGCCGCTAAGCGTGCCGTCAGGTGAAAAGCGGCGTTCGTCCAGCTGACCCGAGCCCCCGTCGAACAGAACCAGCACGCTGGAACTGCGCGTTCCGTAGTCGGGGCTGACGATGAACGGGCTGCTCAACAGCCTTTCGCGGTCGGGCGGCAGGCCGGTGGCGGGCATGTCGTCGTCCGTGGCGGTCTGGCGGTCGGCCAGCGCGTCGAACAAGGCCGGCAGATCGGGTTGCGGCGAGCGGCCCAGCACATCGGTAAACGCCGTCTTGGTCCGGGCGAGCTTGGGCCAGGGCGTATCCAGCAAATGGTTCGACAAGGCGTAGATGCCGGGGTCAAGCGGGCGCGGCGGGCCGTCGCGGTTGCTCAGGTACCAGGCCTGGCGCGTGTCGCCCACGATCAGGTTGAAGCCGTTATACGCCTGGTCCGATTCATGCGTGCGGGCCAGGTAAACATCGGGCGGCTCGTCGCCACGCAGATAGTCTTCAACCAGCGCTCCGCGCGACGGGGCCGGGTTCAGGTGTTTGCCCGGTTCGCGATAGTTGGTCACCAGTGCAAAGCGCCCGCGCGTGGTCACGCCCATCCAGGTGCCGCCCGCCAAGCCGTCACGGCCCGCGTAGACGGTGGGCGCATCAGCCCATTGCGCTATCGGATGCGTGGGTCGCGCGTGGAATTCGTCGCGATTGGCGGCGATCAAAACGGGAATGCCCGACAAGGCGTGCAGGGCCAATACGGCAAGACACATGGTTCAAACCTGGTGGGAAGTTGGGTGGGGTGGGCGCACGCCCGGCGTCGTTGCAGCAAATTCCGGGCCAGTCAGCGCGGCGCGCAGGTTCTCGATCTCGGCGGCCACGTCGGCCAGGGCGGGCGTTGGCGCGGTGATGGCGGCGTCCGGCGGCGGCGTGCCGTTGGCCACCGCCACGCTTAGCGCATGCAAGGCCTGCGCAAGCAGCCCGACCTGGGCGGCAGTGGGCGCGGGCTGGCCGGGCGGCAGCGACCAGGCGGTGTCGGACACCGCGTTGGCCACGCGTTCCAATGCGACCTCCACCGGCCACCAGGCCAGCGCCCGGCGGCTGACCAGGCGGGGCTCGGACAAGCCCCGTTGCAAGGCAATGCGCAGGTCCGACAAGCTGGCGTAGGCCCGCGCGCGCAACGCATGGCGGTTGGCGGCGTCCGCCTGGAACACGGTGTTGACGTAGGCGGCCAGTGTGTCCATCGCGGCGGAAACCGCGTGGTCCAGGTTGTTGCGTTCGATGCGTATCCAGGGCAGGTAGCCCACCAGCAACACGATGCCGGCGGCCACGCCCACGTCGATCAGCCGGGCCAGCGCGATGGCCCACGAGCCCGGCTGCAAGGCCCCGATCAACAGCATCAGAATCGGCACCAGAATGGCGGAAAACAAGCCGTAGTTGCGCCGGATGGACCACGGCAGCAACGACGCCAGCACCGCCACCGTCAACAGGCTGGCGACGCCGTTCTGGTCCACGGCCAGCACGGTGGCGCTGATGGCCACGCCCACCACGCTGCCGCCACAGCTTTGCAGCGCGCGGGCAAATACCGAGCCAAAGTTCGGCTTGAAGATCACCACGACGATGAGCGGCACCCAGTACGAACGCGGCAGCGATGCGGCCAGCGCCACGGCTTCCGCCGCGATCAGGCACAGGCCCAGCCGGACCAGGTAACGCACGGTGGTCGGGCCGGGGCGATAGGTGCGGGCCAGCACGCGCCACGGCGTGCGCGGCGGCGCGGGCGTCAAGCCATCCAGCGGGTCCACGTCAGCCGGCTTGACCCCTTGCATCAGGGGCAGCGCCTGGGCCAGGGCATCCGCCAGCTGGGGCATGCCGGCCTGGCGCAAGGCGGCGATGTCGTCATCCGGGGCGGGCTCGCGGTCGTTTTCGACACGGTCGGCCAGGCGGTTCATCACGCGCGCGCAGGTGGGCGGCAGCGGGCGCCCCGCACGCGCCAGCGCCAGGGCGGCATTGGTCAGCGGGGTGCAGGCTTGCAATTGGGCCGCCAGCCGGGCCAGGCGCGGCGATGGGCCGGCGGCGCGCCCGCGTGCCGCCAACACCGTGTCGTAGGCGGTGGTCATGGCCGCTTCCATGTCGCGCCGCGCGATCATCGTGCGCGACGTGCCGATGGCGGCAAACAAGGCGGCCAGCTTGCGGTAGGCCAGCGCGACGGCGGCGCGTTCCGGGGCGATCGGGTTGATGACCCAGCCCACCAGCGTCAACCCCAGGCCGAACAGCCCGCCCGTGCCGACCAGCACGGACGGCAGCCACGGCGGCAGGGTGGACGTCAGGCTGGAGCCGACGATGACGTACACCGCGAATTGCAGCGTGGCCACCGCCGCGATGTTGTTGAAGGTGCCGACCAGGCTGGCAATCAGCACCAGCACCGTCATGGCGGCCGACGTCCACAGCCCGTAGCCGGCTACCAGGTTGCCCAGCAGGTAACCCAGCGCGCCGCCCAGCACGGTGCAGCCGATGGACAAGGCGCGGTTGCGATACGGGCCGCCGTTGTCGCCCGTGATGGCCGGCAGCGCGCCCAGCGCCACCAGCGCGGCGGCCGCGCCTTGGCCCAGTGCCAGCCCCACGGCGCAGGGCAGGCCGATGGCCAGCGCCGCGCGCAGCGCCACCCAGCGGCTGACGGGCGAAGGCTCCATGTGCGCCAGGCTCATCAGCCAGCGCATGTTGGCGCCGCGCGCGCCGTGGCGGGTCAGGGGGCGGGACACGGTGGCCTCATGGCGGGGCGTCAGGGCTTGATCAGCGGCGCGACGTCGGGCGCCGCCAGCCGGAAGTAGTCTTCCGTGTTCAGCAGGATGGAAGCGTCCAGGCGCCCTGCGTTGAACACGATTTCGTCGTGGCGGCTGCGCAGGCTGGGGTCCACCAGCAGGTGCAGGTCGGGGTTGAACGAGAAGGGCGGGATGGCGCCGATTTCGCAGCCGGTCAGTTCGCGGGCCAGTTCCTGCGAGGCCAGCGATGCTTTCTTGCCGCCCGCCGCGCGCGCGATGGCGTCCAGGTCGGCCTGTTTGTCGGCCGGAAACACGGCCAGGACGTTCTTGCGCAGGTTTGACGAGATCTTCACCCGGCAGACCAGCGCCTTGGCGCCCTGGCTGACTTCGGTGCCACGGATGGCGGCCACTTCGACCGAGCGGCCGGCGGCGGGGTGGTGGATCAGGCGATGGCGGGCCTGGTGCTGGGCCAGCAGGGCTTGCAGGCGTTCAAAGACTTCCATATCGATGGCGGCAAAGGGGGTGGGGATGGACGGCGGGCCCGGGCTTGGCGCACCCGCCCCGCAGTCGCATGATACGCCCGCGCCGGGGTCAGATTTCGCCGGTGAAGGCGTAGCCCCAGCCCCACACGGTGCGAATCGGCAGCTCTACGTTCACGTCCTGCGCCTTGCGCCGCAAGCGGCTGACCACCACGTCGGTGCGGCGCACCGATTCACGGCCCGCCTGGGCGTCCGAGCCGGACGCGTCGCCACGCGGCAGCCGCTTGTCGGCCGACGTCGTCAACCTGAGCAGGAATTCGCGTTCGGCCAAGGTCAGCGACAAGCGCGTGCCTTGCGGGCTGACCAACGTCCAGGCGGCGTCCAGAAACTGCCACTTGCCGGGAGGTTCGGGCGCGGCGGGCGCCGCGGGCGTGGCAGCGAAGCGGGGTTCGGCCTCGGCCGCCATGGGGCGGCGGCCGGTGGCGGGTACGCGCCGCACCAGGGCTTGCAGCGCGGCGGCGATCTCGGCGGTGGCCACGTCGTGCTGAAAACACGCGTCGGCGCCGCAGTGCAGGCCCAGGATGCGGTTTTCGGGCGAATCGAAGCTGGACACCGCGATGATGCCGGCGGTGGTGTCCATGGCGCGCAGGCCTGCAACCGCCATGCAAAGATCGGTCAGCTCGGCTTCCATCACCAGCAACGGCGTACGGCGCGCCTGAAACAGGCGAAACAGGCCGTTGGAATCCTCGCACCGGCGGGGCGAGAAACCCATGTCGGCCAGTTCGTCGCTGCGGCGCGCGCGTTGGTCGGGATCGGGTGAGAAGACGATCAGGTCTAGTAGGTCGTTCATGAATCGTAGTGATCTTTGCAGCTTCAGCGCATGCATGATGCTACGAAAACAAGGGTTTCCTAACCCCGCTCAACGCCACTTTCGTACCCGAATTCTCAGACATGATTGCCGGGCGGCAACACGGCGCGCGCCCCGGTGTGGACCAAACAATGTTTGAATCGCGCGCCAGGGCGTATTGGCGCGCTCCGCCCCCTGACATGGGGTTGAACAACAGGTGTTAAAACGGCCCGAAACCGCACCCGAACGGTGCATAAAAGGGCCCTGCGGCCGCGTTAAAACCGCTCTACGGGTTTTGTGGCTCGTTCCACCAGCCGCCGCCCAGCGCCTGCAACAGCGCCGCCGTGTCGGCGTAGCGTGCCGCATCGGCTTCGCTGCGCGCGATGCGGGTTTGCAGCAGTTGGCGTTGACTATCCAGCAGGCTTTGGTGGCTGATGCCGCCCGCCTGAAAGCGGCCTTGCGCAATGCGCAGCGCGTCGTCCGCGCGACGCCAGGCGTCGTCGTAGGCGTTGAACGCGTCCGCGTCGGTCTGCACGGCGCGCAGCGCGTCGGCCACCTGGCGGAAGCCGTCCAGCACCGTTTGGCGGTAGGCGGCAGCCGCCGCTTCGTAACCCGCTTCGGCCGCACGCTTGCGCGCGCGCAGTTCGCCGCCGCGAAAAAGCGGTTGCACCAGCCCCAGCCCAAGGCTCCATACATTCACGCCGTCCGATAGATCGCCCGCGCGCGTGCGCTGGGAACCGAAACTGGCGGTGAGTGTGAACTGCGGATACTGGTTGGCGGTGGCCACGCCCACGTCCGCCGACGCCTTGTGCCACAGCGCCTCGGCGGCAAGAATGTCCGGCCGCTGGCGCGTCAGCGCGGAGGGCACGCCGGTGGGAATGTCGGGCGGCAAGGTCAGCTCCGCCAGGCGCAGGGGCGGCGTACGCAGCGCGGCGGGCGGCTGGCCCAGGTACACGGCCAGCTGATGCGTGGTCTGCGACAGCTGCTTTTCCAGCGGTGGCAGCGTGGCGCGGGTTTGCGCCACCAGCACTTCCTGGTTGCGCAAATCGGCCTCGGCCACGCCGCCCAGCGCCACGCGTTGCCGCATGATGTCCTGCTGGCGCTGCTGGGCGTCCAGCAGGTCGCGGGTGGCGGCCAGGCGCTCGGACAGGTCAGCCTGGCGGATGGCGGCGGTTACTACGTTGGCCGCCAGCGACATGCGCGCGGCTTGCAATTCGTGGGCCTGGTAATTCACCTGCGCCGCCAGGCCTTCCAGCGCGCGCCGGTTGCCGCCAAAGACGTCCAGCGTGTAGGACACGTCGATTGACGCGTTGTACAGCGTGAAGGGCGCAGGCGGCTGCGTCACCGGCACGCCGAACGCCGACGGGTCCACCTTTTGCCGCGTGGCGGACAGGTTGGCATCGGCCGACGGCAGCAGCCTGCCGCCGGTTTCGGCGTCCAGCTCTTCGGTAGCCTGCCGCAGCGTGGCGCGCGCCTGGGCCAGCGTGGGGCTGGCTTCAAGCGCCTGACGCACCAGTTGGTCCAGCGCGTCCGAACGGAACAGCCGCCACCATTGCGCGGGAATGTCCGCGCCGGGTTGCAGGCGTTGTGCGCTAGTGGCGCGTTGCGCGTTGTCATCGGCCGTGTAGGAAGCCACGGCGGGCGGGTTCGGTGAAGTGAAATCAGGCCCGACGGTGCAGCCGGTGGTGGTCAAGGCCAACAGGCTGATCGCCGCCGGCGGCATCGCCAGCACCACCGCACGCAAACGAAAAACCATAAAGGGACGGGGAAAACGTGGCATGGCGCGTCAATCCAGAGTGCGGCGGTAGAACTTCACGGCGGCGGTCATCACGACCGCGGTGAACAGCATCAGCGGCCAGATGCTGGGCCACAGATCCCACCAGCCGTTGCCCTTGAGCAGGATGCCGCGGATCAGCCGGTTGAAGTGCGTCAGCGGCAGCAGGTTGCCCAGGTACTGCGCCCACATGGGCATGCCCTGGAACGGGAACATGAATCCGGACAGCAGCATGTTGGGCAGAAAATAAAACATGGTCAGCTGCATGGCCTGCAACTGGTTCTGCGCCAGCGACGACAGCGTGATGCCCACCGTCAGGTTGGCCGCCACGAATAGCAGCGCCGCAAGATACACCGACAGCAGGCTGCCCAGGATCGGCACATGGAAAACGAAGTGCGCGGCCAGCAGGATGATCGTGGCCTGGATCAGCCCGATGGCGATGTACGGCACGATCTTGCCGGTCATGACCTCAAGCGGGCGCACCGGCATCGACAGCAGGTTTTCCATGGTGCCGCGCTCGCGTTCGCGCGTCATGGCCAGGCCCGTCATCATCACCAACGTCATCGTCAGGATCACACCCATCAGCCCGGGCACGGTGTTGTATTGCGAGATCTGCTCTTCGTTGTAAAGCCGGTGCACGCGCACGTCGAAAGGGGGTTGCCCGCCCGCCAGCTTGGCCAGCGGGCCGGTCAGGTCCTTTTGCGCCACGGCTTGCGTCAGCTGCGTGGCCGCGCCAATCGCCATGCCGGTGGCCATGGGGTCGGTGGCGTCGGCTTCGATCAGCAGGGCCGGCCGTTCGCCGCGCAGCAGGCTGCGGGAAAAATCCGGCGGTATGGTCACGACGAACAGCACGCGGCCCTGCGCCAGCGCGGCGCGGCCGGCTTCTTCGTCGCGCAGTTCTTCGGTGATGTGGAAGTAGTCCGACGATTTCATCGCCGCGATGAAGCTGCGCGTGAACGGGCTGTGGTCGGCCGTGATGACGGCCGTGGGCATCTGCTTGGGGTCGGTGTTGATGGCGTAGCCGAACAGCGCCAACTGCATGATGGGCAGGCCCACGATCATGCCGAAGGTGATGCGGTCGCGGCGCAGCTGCAAGAATTCCTTCAGCACCATGCTCCACCAGCGCGCCCACGAAAAGCCTTGCAGATGGCGCATCATGCGGGGCTCGCGAAGTTGTCAGTGGACCGGTTCATCAAAAAGATGAACACGTCTTCCAGGCTGGTGTCGATGCGTTCCAGACGCAGGCCCTGGCCGCGTATCGCGTCCCGCAAGGTGCGTTCCAGCAGCTCGGCGTTCTGGCCGCTGACGTGCAGCGCCGACCCGAACGCCACCGTCTGGTCCACGCCCGGCGCGCTGCGCAGGCGTTGGCCCAGCGGCACCAGGTTGTGGCCATGGATGGCCCAGGTGGACAGCCGCTGCTCGGCAATCACCTGCTCGGCGGTGCCTTGCGTCAGCAGCTTGCCGTACGAGATGTAGGCCAGCTTGTGGCAGCGTTCGGCCTCGTCCATGTAGTGCGTGCTGACCAGCACCGAGATGCCGCGCGCCGCCAATTCGTGCAGCTGTTCCCAGAAGTCGCGCCGCGCGGTGGGGTCCACGCCCGCCGTCGGTTCGTCCAGCAACAGCAGGCGCGGTTCGTGCAGCAGGCAGGCGGCCAGCGCCATCCGCTGCTTCCAGCCGCCCGACAACGATCCGGTCAGCTGGTTGGCGCGGCTGTGCAGGCCCAGGTCTTCCAGCGCGCGGTCCACGGTCTGGCGGCGTTGCGGCATGTCGTACATGCGCGCCACAAAATCCAGGTTTTCGCGGATCGTCAGATCGTCCCAGTACGAGAACTTCTGCGTCATGTAGCCGACATGGCGCTTGATCTGCGCGCTGTCTTTCACAATGTCGTAGCCCAGGCAGGTGCCGCTGCCGGAATCCGGCGTCAGCAGACCGCACATCAAGCGGATGCAGGTGGTCTTGCCGCTGCCGTTGGGGCCCAGAAAGCCGAAGATCTCGCCTTCCTGCACGCGCAGCGATACGTCGTTGACGACGTGCTTGTTGCCAAAGCGTTTGTTCAAGCCTCGCACGTCGATGACGGCCTTGCCGGAATCGGGCGCGGCCGGCTGAAGGTCGGCGGGGTGACCAGCGGGGTGATCAGCGGGGTGATCGGCGGGGTGGTTAGGGGGCGGGGTCATTGCAGCGTGGCCTCGACCGGCTGGCCGGGATGCAGCCGCGCCGCCGCGTCGGGCGTGGGCCGCGCTTCCACCATGTACACCAGCTTGCTGCGGTTTTCGCGGCTGTAGATGACGGGCGGCGTGTATTCGGCCTGGTCCGACACGTAGTCGATATGCACGGGTATCGGATCGCCGCAGCCGTCGCAGCGCAGGCTGGCTTGTTGGCCCGCTTTTAACGAGCCGACCACGGTTTCGGGTACGAAAAAGCGCACCTTGATGTTGCCGGGCGGCAGCAGGCTGACCACGGGGCTGCCCGCCGGCACCCATTCGCCCACGCGGTACATCGTGTCGAACACGCGGCCGGCCGCCGGCGCGGCCAGTTGTTTTTGAGCAAGCGTCCAGTCGGCCTGGGCCAACGTGGCGCGGGCCGCTTCAACCGTGGCCGCCTGGGCCACGCGCTGATCCTCGCGCCCCGGCAGGTGGGCCACTTCCAGCTGCGCGCGCAATTCGCGCACGCGGGCGGCGTCCGACTGCGCTTGTTCGCGGCTGTCATCCAATTGCGCACGGGCGATGCCGCCGACGCGAAACTGGGCGTTATCGCGTTGCAGTTGTGCGGCGGATCGCCGGCTGGCGGCCTCGGCCTGCGCCAGCTGCGCGCGGCTGACATCGATTTCCGCCGGGCGCTTGCCCGTACCGATGTCTTCCAGTTGCGCGATGGCGGCGGCAAGCTGCGCGCTGGCCTGGTCGCGGGCGGCGCGTTCGCGCGTGGCCTCCAGCGCGAACAGCGGCGCGTTGGCGTCCACCTGTTGCCCGCGCTTGACGGTCAGCGCGTCCAGGCGGCCCGCTTCGGACGACGCCACATAAACGTAGTCGCCTTCCACATAGCCTTGGTAGAACGGCGCGGCGTCCTGGCCGCAGCCGGCCAGCAGCGCGAGCGCCAGCGTCGGCAGGGCGAAAGCGATACGAAAAAGGGCAGGGCGGGGGCGCAGGGTGGGCATGGTCAGGTCGCGTCGGCGGGTTGGGCGGGCGGCGAGAACAGGCCGCCGGTCAGCATGGCGATGGCGTGGTCCGCGATCGCGTCGGTATCAATGGCCTGCATGGGCGGGTTGCCCTGCCACAGGCGGCGCCACAGGTTCGACGTGGCAAGAGGCAACAGCGTGAGGCCCAGGATGGACAAAAACACCAGGCGCGGCTCGACACCCGGCGTGATGGCGCCGCGTTGCTGCGCCTGACCGATCACGGCGGCGAAAGCGGCCAGGCGTTCGGTGGGGACATGAGGCAGTACGCGTTCTCGCAGTTGACCGCCTTCGTTGACCACTTCATGGATCCACAGCGCGGGCAGCCAGGGCCGGTCGGTGGCACTTTGCACGATGCGCTTCACGATTTCCACCAGGTAGCCGCGCGCGGCAGCGGCCGGGTCGGGGCTTGCGGCAGGCGCCGGCTTCGTAGACTTGCCGTCGTCGCCGCCATCGGCGTCGCCGCCTTTGGCATCCGACGCCAGCGGGACGGGCGACCACACAAAACCGATCACCGGCACGACGCGCTCAAGCACCACGGCGTCGATCAATTGGTCGCGGCTTTTGAAGTAGTAATGCAGCATGGCCGGCGTGACGGCCGCGCGCTGGGCGATGTGCGCGATGGTGGTGGCGGCCACGCCCTGGGCCGCGAACAGGCCCGTGGCGATGTCCAGCAATTGTTCGCGCATGGCGGCGGCATCGGGTCGCGCCGGGCGGCCGGGGCGGCGCGCGCGCGGCGCGTCAACGGGGGAGGGGGCAGACGTGGACAGCGATTTGTTCATGTCGCGCAGTTTAATTAATCTTTTAATTAATTAAAAGGGGGGCGAGCATCAGGGTTACGAAGCAGGTCGGCCGACATCGATGGTGTAATGGCTCGGTTCCCCATCTTGCTGCCCCGGGCATTGCCTGCAAGACCTTGGGCGGCTTCCCCAGGAGGCTGGACTTCAATGACGCAATCCTCGTCAATCAACCGCCGCATCGTGCTTGCCGCACGCCCGCACGGCGAACCCACCGACAACGATTTCCGCCTGGAAACAGGCGACGTGCCGCAACCCGGCCCCGGCCAGGTGCTGCTGCGCACGGTCTACTTGTCGCTTGACCCCTATATGCGCGGCCGCATGAGCGACGCGCCTTCCTACGCCGAACCCGTCCAGATCGGCCAGCCCATGGTGGGCGGCACGGTCTGCCGCGTGCAGGCGTCCAACCACCCCGAATTCAAGGCCGGCGAATGGGTGCTGGCGCAGTCCGGTTGGCAGGACTACGCGGTGTCCGACGGCACGGGCCTGCTGCGCCTGGGCGCCAAGCCGCAGCATCCGTCGTATTCGTTGGGGGTGCTGGGCATGCCCGGCTTCACCGGCTACATGGGCCTTCTGGACATTGGCCAACCCAAGGCGGGCGAAACCGTGGTGGTGGCCGCGGCCAGCGGCGCGGTGGGCGCGGTGGTGGGGCAGATCGCCAAAATCCACGGCTGCAAGGTCGTGGGCATTGCCGGCGGCGCGGACAAATGCCGCTACGTGGTGGACGAACTCGGCTTTGACGACTGCCTGGACCACAAGGCGCCCGACCTGGCCGGCCGACTGGCGCGTGCCGTGCCGCAAGGCATCGACGTCTATTTCGAAAACGTGGGCGGCGCGGTGTTCGATGCCGTGCTGCCGCTGTTGAACCCACGCGCGCGCGTGCCGGTCTGCGGCTTGATCTCGGCCTACAACGCCACCAGCCTGCCCGACGGCCCCGACCGCCTGGCGCTGTTGATGCGCACCATCCTGACCAAGCGCCTGAAGGTGCAGGGCTTCATCATCTTCAACGAATACGCGCATCGCTATGGCGAATTCCGCGAGGCCATGGAAGGCCTGATCGCGCAAGGCCGCATCAAGTACCGCGAAGACGTGGTCGACGGGCTGGAGAACGCGCCGCGCGGCCTGATCGGCCTGCTCAAGGGCGAAAACGCGGGCAAGCGCATCGTGCGCGTCGGCCCGGACGAATAAGCGCGCAATCAAACGGAGCGCAACATGAAAATTCTGATCGTGCTGACATCCCACGACACGCTGGGCAACACCGGCCGCAAGACGGGCTTCTGGCTGGAAGAGTTTGCCGCGCCTTATTACGCGTTTTTGGACGCGGGCGCGGAAGTGACGCTGGCCTCGCCCAAGGGCGGTCAGCCGCCGCTGGACCCCAAGAGCGACGACCCCGACGCCCAGACCGACGCCACGCGCCGCTTTCGCCAGGACGCCGAAGCCCAGCGCGTGCTGGCCAACACGCAGCGGCTGGCCGACATGCAGGCCGCGGATTACGACGCAGTGTTCTATCCCGGCGGCCACGGCCCGCTGTGGGATCTGGCGGAAGACACCAACTCCGTTGCCTTGATCGAAACCATGCTGGCGGCGGGCAAGCCGGTATCGGCCGTGTGCCATGCGCCCGGCGTGCTGCGCCATGCCAAGACAGCCGACGGCAAGCCGCTGGTGCAGGGGCGTCAGGTCACGGGCTTTACCAATAGCGAGGAAGCGGCGGTGCAATTGACCGACGTGGTGCCGTTTTTGGTTGAAGACGAGCTCACGCGTTTGGGCGGCGTGTACAGCCGTGGCCCGGACTGGCAGCCGTACGTGATTTGCGATGGCTTGCTGGTCACGGGGCAGAATCCGGCGTCGTCGGTGGCGGTCGCCGAGGCCCTGCTGGAGCGGCTCAAGCGCTGAAATCGTCCGGTAAGCGGCGCGGGCCGGGGCCGCTCCTGGCCAAAGCTTTGATCTGCGCCGCTTGTACGCTCGTCGGCTGCTTGGTCAGGGGCGGGGCACATTGTGTCAGAATTGCGACTTTCCGATACAAATGCGGCGTCCCAACCCGGTGCCGCGCCTTCCTTGATGCCCCCAGACGTACCCCTAGATTCAGGTTCCTGCGAGGCCGCATTGTTCGCGGCCATGCAGGCGCGAGACCCGGCCACCGGCCGGCACTGCGACCGCGTGGTTGCCCTAAGCGTGGCGTTGGCCCAGGCGTGTGGTTTGACGCAAGACGAGCAGCGGGCGGTGGCGGTTGCCGCGCGCCTGCACGACGTGGGTAAGATCGGCACCCCCGACCGCGTGCTGTACGCCCCGCACCGGTTGGAAAAAGACGATTGGGACATCATGAAAGCGCACGCCACGGTGGGCGCCGACATCCTCATGCACAGCGATATCCCGCAGCGCGAGCTCATCGCGCAGGCCGTACGCCACCATCACGAACATTTTGATGGGTCCGGGTATCCCGCGGGGCTGGCGCACCACGCGATTCCGATGTTGTCGCGCATCATTTCGCTGGCGGATTCCTACGATGCGCTGGGGGATACACGCCCTTATCACCCGGCGCGCTCGCACGCTGAAATCATGGCCATCCTGCATCGCGAGGCCGGCGCAAAATGCGACCCCGACCTGCTGCGCGTATTCGAAACCATGATTCAGCACAGCCGGCTGAAAGTGCCGTAAAGCTGCGTCAAGGCGGCGCAAAGTTGGCGCAAGGGCGGGCGGGGCGTGGTTTTGCGCCCCGGCCGGCCGCCCGTTCTACAGCCGATACGTCGCGGCAACGACCGCCAGTTCCTGCAACGTGCGTTGTTGCCAGGCCGCGTCGTGGCCCAGTTCTTCGGCCAGGATGCGGGCCACTTCGGGGGCGGCCAGCATCGCGGCTTCCGCGTCCAGGAACAGCGCGCGGTTGCGGCGCGCCAGCACGTCTTCGGCGCTGCGCGCCAATTCAAAACGCGCCGCAAAGCGCACATGCGCCTCGGATAGCCCGCTGGCCTTGACCAGCATGCGCTCGGCACCCGGCAGGGCCTTCAACGTGGCCAGATCGCTGCCGTAATAGCTGTCCGGCGTGCCCGCGTGTTCCTGCGACGGCGCCAGCCCGGACGCGCCATGCAACGGCAAGGACTCGGTGCGGCACGACGCCTGCGTCAGCAACTGATGCTGGATCGCGGTGTCCACCACGTCCTGCGCCATGCGGCGGTAGGTGGTCCACTTGCCGCCCGTCACCGTCACCAAGCCGGCGTTGGACACCAGGATGGTGTGCTCGCGCGACAGCTGCTTGGTGGCGGCGTCGCCGGTGGCCTTGACCAGCGGACGCAAGCCCGCCCACACGCTGGTGACGTCATCGCGCGTGGGTTTGCGGCTGAGGTAGCGCGCCGCCGTGTTCAGGATGAAGTCCACGTCCTGCGCACCGGCTTGCGGGTCCAGCGGCAGGTCGCCACGCGGCGTGTCGGTGGTGCCCACGATGGTGTGGCCGTTCCATGGCACCACGAACAGCACGCGGCCGTCGTCGGTCTTGGGGATCAGGATGGCGCGATTGCCCGGCAGGAATTCGCGCGGCAAGGTCAGGTGCACGCCCTGGCTGGGCGCCACCATCGTGGCCGCGTTCTTGTCTTCCATGCGGCGCACCGCATCCACCCACACGCCGGTGGCGTTGATCACGCAGCGCGCGCGCAGCGAAAAGCTGGCGCCGCCGATCACGTCCTGCGCGGTCACGCCGTCGACCTTGCCGTGGGAGGTGGTCAGGCCGGTGGCGCGCACGTAGTTGACCGCCGTGCCACCCAGGTCGAACAGGGTGCGCATCAGGCTCATCGCCAGGCGCGCGTCATCGAACTGGCCGTCGTAATACAGCACGCCGCCCTTCAGCCCGCGCCCGTTGACCTTTTCAGCCAGCGTCGGCGCGTTCGCCAGGGTGTCACGGCGCGACAACCAGCGGCTGGGCGCCAGGTTCAGCTTGCCCGCCAGCATGTCGTACATCTTCAGGCCGATGCCGTAGAAGGGCTGGTCGAACAGGTTGTAGGCGGGCACCACAAAGCCCAGCGGCCACACCAGATGCGGCGCGTTGCGGTTCAAAAGGCCGCGTTCGTGCAGCGCTTCTCGCACCAGGCTGACGTTGCCCTGCGCCAGGTAGCGCACGCCGCCGTGCACCAGCTTGGTTGCCTTGCTGGACGTGCCCTTGGCAAAGTCCGCGCCTTCGATCAGCAACGTGCGGTAACCGCGCGATGCCGCGTCCACGGCGGTGCCCAGGCCCGTGGCGCCGCCGCCGATGACGATGACGTCCCAGGACGGCGTGTTGTCCAAGGTGGACAGCAGGCGGTTGCGATCGGGCGGAGTGACGTTGGCTAGGGGTTGGTTCATAAGTTGTCGCGGCCGGGCCGCCAGGTAAAAGCAGGGTGGTTTCGTGCGAAGCGCGGGTGGCGGGGGATGAGCCCGGGTCCCGCGCGTTTTTTCAAGCGTTGGGTGCCGAGGTGTTCGTGGAGCCTTGCGCGCCGGCCGCGTTGGATGTGCTGGAAGTGTCGGGCGTGCCGGCCGCGTTGGCTGCATGAGGTGCCGCCGCCACTTCGCAGCGCACGCCCGAATCCAGCAGCACCTGGGCCAGCGGTTCTTGCGGATGCGCGTCGGTAAAGAAGCGGTCGATCTGCGAAATGTGCGCCAGTTCCACCATCGCCTGGCGCTTGAACTTGCTGCTGTCGGCCGCCAGCCACACTTCCCGCGATTGCTCGATGATGGTCCGGGCCACGCGCACCTCGCGGAAGTCGTAATCGCGCAGCGTGCCGTCGGCTTCGATGCCCGAAATGCCGATCAGGCCGATATCGACCTTGAACTGGCGGATGAAATCCATGGTGGCTTCGCCCACGATGCCACGGTCGCGCGACCGCACCACGCCGCCGGCCACGATGACTTCGCAGTCGGGGTTGTCCGACAGGATGTCCGCCACGTGCAGGTTGTTGGTAATGACGCGCAGGCCGCGATGGCGCAGCAGGGCGCGCGCGATGGCCTCGGTGGTGGTGCCGATATTCAGGATCAGCGAACAGCCGTCCGGCACGGCGCGCGCCACCGCTTCGGCAATACGCTGCTTGCCGGCGGCGTGCAGCCCCTGGCGCTTGCGGTAGGCAATGTTCTCGATGGTCGACGCTTCGATGCGCACGCCGCCATGAAAGCGCGACAGCATGCCGGCTTCGGAAAGGATGTTCACGTCGCGCCGCACGGTTTGCAGCGTGACGTCAAAACGTTTGGCAAGCTCTTCGATCGTGGCCGAGCCCTGGGCTCGCACCATTTCGACCAAGGCGCTTTGTCGTGGATTCAGTGTCATGTTCGCATGATAAAACAACAAAAGCGAAAAATAATGCCGCAGTGCAAGATTGTTTTTTGTTCGCTTCTTGAGTAAAACGCACAAAAAACGAAAGCCGTCTGAAAGAGTATGCTCATTGCGTGGCGCGTTCGCGCGCTGCGGTTGGAACGCTGTACCGATTACCGAAGTCCGTTGAAAAAAACAGGGACGTATAAGTAGGTAGAGGAGACACCATGCAGCTGACCTTGGACAGGATTGCCTTGCGGGCCGGCTCGCAAACGCACCTGACTCCTATGAGCCTGGCACCCGTGCCAGGCGCCATGACGGTGCTGCTGGGGGTGACCCTGGCGGGAAAGACGTCGCTGATGCGCATCATGGCCGGGCTGGACCGGCCCACCGAAGGCCGCGTGCTGGTCGATGGCGCCGACGTTACCGGCGTTCCGGTGCGCCAGCGCAACGTGGCGATGGTCTACCAGCAGTTCATCAATTACCCGTCGATGTCGGTCTACGACAACATTGCCTCGCCCTTGACGCTGCGCGGCGAAAAGGACATCGGCGAAAAAGTCCGCGCCATGGCGGCGCGGCTGCATATCGACCATCTGCTGGCCCGCTATCCGTCGGAATTGTCGGGCGGCCAGCAGCAACGCGTGGCGTTGGCCCGGGCGCTGGTCAAGGATGCGCCGCTGATCCTGCTGGACGAGCCCCTGGTCAACCTGGACTACAAGCTGCGCGAGGAATTGCGCGACGAGCTTTCGGAATTGTTCGCCGAAGGGCGCTCCACGGTCGTCTACGCCACCACCGAACCGGGCGAAGCCCTGTTGCTGGGCGGCCACACGGCGGTGCTGGACGCTGGCGAACTGCTGCAATACGGCCCCACCGCACAGGTATTCCACCGCCCCAACTCCATCCGCGTGGCCCGCGCCTTCAGCGACCCGCCCATGAATCTGTTTGCCGCGCGGCGCACCGACGCCGGTTTCGTGCTGCAAGGGCAGTTGGCCGTGGACCGCGCGCTGCCCGGCAACGCGGGCGCCGATATCACGGCGGGCCTGCGCGCGGGGGCGCTGGACGTGGAGCCGCGCCCCGGCCACATCAGCCTGCCCGGCGTGGTGAAGCTGGCCGAAATTTCCGGCTCGGACACTTTTGTACACGCCAGCACGGCAGCGGGCGACGTGGTGGCGCAACTGCCCGGTGTGCACCGCTACACGCTGGACGAACGCGTGCAGCTGTATTTCGACCCGGCCCAAACCTACGCCTTTGATGCCGGCGGCGCCTTGCTGGCCGCGCCGCGCCAACCCGCCGGCGCGGGGGAGGCGGCCTGATGGCGCAGATCGAGCTGGACCTTTCCCATTCCTATGTGGCCGACCCCAAGGCCGATGAGGACTACGCGCTGCTGCCGCTGACCTTCACCTTTCGCGATGGCGGAGCCTATGCCTTGCTGGGGCCGTCGGGCTGCGGCAAGACCACGCTGCTGAACTGCGTGTCGGGCTTGCTGCGGCCGTCGCATGGGCGCATTTTGTTCGACGGCCAGGACGTCACCGCCAAGAGCCCGCAGGCGCGCAACATCGCGCAGGTGTTCCAGTTTCCCGTGGTCTACGACACGATGACGGTGGCGGACAACCTGGCGTTTCCGTTGCGCAATCGGGGCGTGCCGCCCGAGCGCATCCGCGAACGCGTGGGCCGCATCGCCGAAATGCTTGAGATGTCGCATGTGCTGGACCGCCGCGCCAGCGGTCTCACGGCCGATGCCAAGCAGAAGATTTCGCTGGGTCGCGGGCTGGTGCGCAGCGACGTGTCGGCCATTCTGTTCGACGAACCCTTGACGGTGATCGACCCGCAGCTGAAGTGGGAACTGCGGCGCAAGCTCAAGGAAATCCATCACGAATTCAAGCTGACGCTGATCTACGTGACGCACGATCAGACCGAAGCGCTGACCTTTGCCGACCAGGTAATGGTGATGGCGCGCGGCCGCGCCGTGCAGGTCGGCAGCGCCGACGACCTGTTCCAACGGCCGGCGCATACCTTTGTCGGGCACTTCATCGGTTCGCCGGGCATGAATTTTCTGCCGGCGCAATGGCGCGATGACGCGCTGTGGGTCGGCAACACGCGCGTGCCCGGCGCCGCGCCGAACCTTGCGACAAAGCTGGCGGGCACGGGCGCCATCAAGCTGGGCGTGCGCCCCGAATACCTGCGGGTGGAGCAAGCCAACGCGCCGGGCGCGCTGGCCATGCGCGTCGACCGCGTGCAGGACGTGGGCACCTACACCTTGCTGGTCGCGGATTTTGAAGGCACGCCCGTGCGCGCCCGGCTGGGCAGCAATATCGTGCCGGCGGCCGCTGGCGGCACCGTCTGGCTGTCGGTGCTGAACCCGCACACCTGTTTTTATCGCGACGAGGTGCTGATCCCATGAAGCCTATCGATCACCGGGCCTGGTTCCTGGTTCTGCCCGTGGTGCTGTGCGTGGCGTTCTCGGCCATCCTGCCGTTGATGACCATCGTGAACTATTCGGTGCAGGACATCATCTCGCCCGAACGCCGCGTGTTCGTCGGCACGGAGTGGTTTGCCGCCGTGCTGCAAGACGAAGAGCTGCACGGCGCCTTGTTTCGCCAGATCGGATTTTCGCTGGCGGTGCTGGCCATTGAAATCCCGTTGGGCATCTTGCTGGCGCTGTCCATGCCGGCCGGCGGCTGGCGCGCGTCGGCCGTGCTGGTCATCATTGCGCTGTCGCTGCTGATTCCGTGGAACGTAGTGGGCACCATCTGGCAGGTGTTCGGCCGCACCGACATCGGGCTGCTGGGCGCGACGCTGTCGTGGCTGGGGGTGGACTACAACTACACCGGCAACGACGTGGACGCCTGGGTGACGGTGCTGGTGATGGACGTGTGGCACTGGACGCCCCTGGTGGCGCTGCTGTGCTATGCGGGCCTGCGCGCCATTCCCGATGCCTACTACCAGGCCGCGCGCATCGACGGCGCGTCACGGCTGGCGGTGTTCCGCTACATCCAGCTGCCCAAGATGCGCGGCGTGCTGATGATTGCCGTGCTGTTGCGCTTCATGGACAGCTTCATGATCTACACCGAACCTTTCGTGCTGACGGGCGGCGGCCCCGGCAACGCCACGACGTTCCTGTCGCAATACCTGACGCAAAAGGCCGTGGGCCAGTTCGACCTGGGTCCCGCCGCGGCGTTTTCGATCATCTACTTTTTAATCATCCTTCTGCTGTGCTTCATCCTCTACAACTGGATGCAGCGCGCGGGCACGGCCGGCAGCGCCGACGAGGAGGCGACCCATGCGTGACTCGTCCACCTGGTGGCGTTCCGCCTTCCTGCTGCTTTACCTCGCGTTCGCCATCCTGCCGCTGTATTGGATGCTGAACATGTCGTTCAAGACCAATACCGAAATCGTCAGCACGCTGACGCTGTGGCCGCGCGACTTCACGTTCGAGCATTACCGCACCATCTTCACGGACCCGGCCTGGTATTCGGGCTACATCAATTCGTTGATCTACGTCGTCATCAACACGGTGATTTCGCTGGCCGTCGCGCTGCCTGCGGCCTATGCGTTTTCGCGCTATCGCTTCATCGGCGACAAGCACGTGTTCTTCTGGCTGCTGACCAACCGCATGACGCCGCCCGCCGTGTTCCTGTTGCCGTTCTTCCAGCTGTACAGCTCGTTCGGGCTGATGGATACGCACCTGGCCGTGGCGTTGGCGCACCTGGTGTTCAACGTGCCGCTGGCGGTGTGGATCCTGGAAGGCTTCATGTCCGGCGTACCGCGTGAAATCGACGAAACCGCCTATGTGGACGGCTATTCCTTCCCGCGTTTTTTCCTGACGATCTTCCTGCCGCTGATCAAGTCCGGCGTGGGCGTGGCGGCGTTTTTCTGCTTCATGTTCAGCTGGGTGGAATTGCTGTTGGCGCGCACGCTGACCTCGGTCAACGCCAAGCCCATCGTGGCCACCATGACGCGCACCGTGTCCGCCTCGGGCATGGACTGGGGCGTGCTGGCGGCAGCGGGTGTGCTGACCATCGTGCCGGGGGGCATCGTCATCTGGTTCGTGCGCCACTACATCGCGAAGGGTTTCGCGATGGGCCGCGTGTAGAAGGGGGCCGCCATGTTCAGCTGGATGGTTTGGACCACCCCCGTCGCCGTGTTCTTTTCCTGCATCGTGCTGATGCTGGTGGGCATGACGGTGTGGGAATTGAAATCGCCCACGGTCGAACGCAAGGGCTTTCTGCCGCTGCGCACCACACGTGGCGACAGGCTGTTTATCGGCCTGATGGCCGCGGCCTGGCTGAACCTGGCGTTCCTGGGGTTTGGCCAAAAGGCGGTGGAATGGTTTTCGCTGGATGAGCCGCCATCGGTGTGGATCAGCTTTGTGGCGTCCATGCTGTTGCTGGCATTCATCATGAGAAAAGGCTGAAGGGGCGCACCGACCCCTGCCGAATCGGGATGGAAGGTTTTGAAGGACTACGGGCCCGCATCTTCCCCGGCCAGAGGTCCGCAGCAGAACATAAGGGGAAGGGTATTCGAGGAGACAGGTCATGAAATTGCGCATGCACGCCATGGCGGCCGCTATCGCCCTGATCGGAACATCAGGGGCTTGGGCCGGCGAGCCGGAAGCGAAGAAGTGGGTGGATTCCGAGTTCCAGCCTTCCACGCTGTCCAAAGACCAGCAGATGGCCGAAATGAAGTGGTTCATGGACGCGGCGGCCAAGCTTCGTGCCAAGGGCGTCAACGAGATCAGCGTGGTGTCGGAAACCATCACCACGCACGAGTACGAATCCAAGACGCTGGCCAAGGCGTTCAGTGAAATCACCGGCATCAAGGTCAACCACGATCTCATCCAGGAGGGCGACGTTGTTGAAAAATTGCAGACGTCTATGCAGTCGGGCAAGTCCATCTACGACGGCTGGATTTCCGATTCGGACTTGATCGGCACGCACTACCGCTACGGCGCCATCCTGCCGCTGTCGGACTACATGGCCGGCGCGGGCAAGGAATGGACCAACCCCGACCTGGACATCAAGGACTTCATCGGCACCAAGTTCACCACCGCGCCCGACGGCAAGCTGTACCAATTGCCCGACCAGCAGTTTGCCAACGTCTATTGGTTTCGCGCCGACTGGTTCGCCCGGCAGGACTTGAAGGACAAGTTCAAGGCCAAGTACGGCTATGACCTCGGCGTGCCCACCAACTGGTCGGCCTACGAAGACATTGCCGATTTCTTCTCGAACGACGTTAAGGAAATCGACGGCAAGAAGGTCTATGGGCACATGGACTACGGCAAGAAAGACCCGTCGCTGGGATGGCGCTTTACCGATGCATGGCTATCGATGGCGGGCGCGGCCGACAAGGGCCTGCCCAACGGCATGCCGGTGGACGAATGGGGCATCCGCGTGGCCGACGACAAGTGCACGCCGGTGGGCGCATCGGTCTCGCGGGGCGGCGCCACCAACAGCCCGGCCGCCGTTTACGCGCTGACCAAGTACATCGACTGGATGAAAAAGTACGCGCCGCAACAGGCCATGGGCATGACCTTTTCGGAATCGGGTCCGGTACCCGCCCAGGGCCAGATCGCCCAGCAGATCTTCTGGTACACGGCCTTTACCGCCGACATGACCAAGAAGGGCCTGCCGGTCGTGAACGAGGACGGCACGCCGAAATGGCGCATGGCGCCGTCGCCCTATGGCCCGTACTGGAAGGACGGCATGCAGAACGGCTATCAGGACGTGGGCTCGTGGACGTTCTTCAAGTCCACCAACCCCGACAAGATGGCCGCCGCCTGGCTGTACGCGCAGTTCGTCACGTCGAAATCGGTGTCCTTGAAAAAGTCCATCACGGGCCTGACCTTCATTCGCGACAGCGACATCCATAGCGAGTTCTTCACCAAGAACGCGCCCAACTACGGCGGGCTGATCGAGTTCTATCGCAGCCCGGCACGCGTGGCATGGACGCCCACCGGCAACAACGTGCCCGACTACCCGAAGCTGGCGCAGCTGTGGTGGAAGAACGTGGCCACGGCGGTCACCGGCGAAAAAACGCCGCAGGCCGCCATGGACAACCTGGCCAACGAGATGGATCAGGTGATGGCGCGCCTGGAGCGGGCGGGGATGGCGCAATGCGCGCCCAAGCTGAACGCCAAGAGCGACCCGTCCAAGTGGCTGTCCGACCAGCATGCGCCGTGGAAAAAGCTGGCCAACGAAAAGCCCAAGGGCGAGACCATTCCGTATGAAAAGCTGCTGGCGGCCTGGAAGGAGGGCAAGGTCCGGTAAGGGGGCAGGGCGGCAAGCATCGCCCACGGATGGCCGTAGCGCTTATCCGTGGGCGATGTTGCTTGAGCGGGTGGGCAGTTGCAACGCGGCCTGCAAACCCGCCCGTGCCGCGTCCAGGGGCAGGCGTTGGCCCTGCACCATCGCCGCGGCGTCAGCCATCCACGGATGTGCAAACGCCACCACGTCGGCGCCTTGCTCATAGGCCTGTTGCGCCGCGCTTGCGCAGGCTTGCAGGCAGGCCGGCATATCGCCGCCCTGGAACAGCGCCCAGGCCTGCGGTACCACGTGCACGGCCACCGTTGCCCCGCTGGCCTTGGCATGGCGCTCGAACAGCATCCGGTTGGCGTCCACGGCGGAAGGGGCCGCGCAAAGCACGACGATATATCCGCCATCGCGGGTGGCCGCCATGGCCAGCGCCACGTCGGCGCGGATCACCGGCACTGGAAAGTCGGGCATCTGGTCAATCACCGGCCCCAGCGTGGCGCACGTGACGAGGACGGCGTCCGCATCGGTGGCCAGGTTCTGTACGGCGTCGCGGATGGCATCGCGCAACGCGCCATCCGTTGCCAACCCTTGGTCGATGGCTTGCCGCAGATCTGGGCGCACATCGTGGCGCAACTGCGCGGCATTCACGCCCGCCTGGGCTGCCGCATGCTCAAATACGGCCCGGTTGCCGTCAATGGTGTGCAAGAACGAAATACGCATTCGAAGCCATCCTGATATTCATGGTGAGCGCGCATTGTTCTGCCTTAGCGCCGCCGCAACAAGGCAAGTCCGAATACCGGTACTGCGTGTACCCGGTTTTTCCTTCCCGTTCGTTTGACCGCGACCCCTGCATCCCGTACTGCGCAGCACCGCTTGCGGCGCGCAGGGCGGCTAATGCCCGCTTATTCCATCACCAGCGAGCGATGCGCGCACACGCCCGCCATCACCCCCGACGCACTGGCCAGCGTGGCGTTGCTCATGGGGATGGCGGCGTCGCCTGCGGCGAAGACGCCGGGCACCGAGGTCTGGCGCAGGTCGTCCACGCCAATGATCGGCCCCAACGGGCCATCGTTAAAGGCGCAGCCCAGTTGCATGGCCAGCGGGCTGGCCATGTGCGTTTTGCTGGCGACGAACAGCGCGTGGATGGCCAGGCGTCGGCCGTCGGCCAGCTTCACGGCGTCCAGGCCGGGTGATGTGCCCATCAATTCAACGATGGGGCTGCGTTCGATGCGCACGCCGCGCTTGGCCATCAAGGCGGCCTGTTCCGCGTCTGGTTCAAACTGGCCTTGCGTGAAGTACGTGGTGGGGCCCCAGTCGGGCAGCAGCACGGCCTGATGCGCGGACATGGGGTGCGCCGCCATCACGCCCAGCGGCCGATCGGCCGTTTCATAACCGTGGCAATAGGGGCAATGCAGGACCGTCTGCCCCCAGCGTTCCTGCAAGCCGGGCACGCCGGGCAATTCGTCGCGCAGGCCGGTGGCCAGGATCAGGCGTTTGGCCCGCAACGGCTGGCCGTCGGCCATCAGGACTTCAAAGCGACCCGATTCGCCGCCGGCATTGAGCGCGTCGCCGTCCACGAATGTCACGCTGGCATATTGCGCCAGCTGTTCGCGCGCTTGTTGCACGATGTCGTGCGGGGCCTTGCCGTCCTGGCCCAGAAAGCCGTGCGAATGCGCGGCGAAGCGGTTACGGGGCTGGCCGCCGTCGATCAGCACAATGCGTCTTCTGGCGCGCGCCAATTGCATGGCGGCGGACAGGCCGGCAAAGCTGCCGCCCACGATGATGACGTCGTAATCCATCAGCGGATTCCTTATTGGTGGTTATCAAGATACTTAATAAGTTGCATGATAAAGCTGCAATCAGATTTCACGCAATCTGAAATGTTCTTTGATGCCGAATCGATGCACCAGGGCTGGCTCGCCCGCGCCCACGGACGGTGTATTCTCGATTCCGAGCCGCGCCCCATCCCCCGCGCGGCGCGTAAAACTAAGGCACCCGGCGCCCATCCGGCGCCCGCGTGCCACGGCCACCCCAGGAGACAAAACATGTTGTTGAACGAAGAGCAGCTCAGTATTCAGGATATGGCGCGCCGCTTTGCGCAGGAACGGCTGGCGCCCAACGCCGAACACTGGGACCGCGATCACCACTATCCCGCCGACGCCATCCAGGAAATGGCGCAGCTGGGATTTTTCGGCATGCTTGTGCCGGAAGAGTGGGACGGCAACGCCAGCGGCTATGTGTCCTACGCGGTGGCGCTGGAGGAAATCGCGGCGGGCAGCGGCGCGTGTTCCACCATCATGAGCGTGCACAATTCGGTGGCGTGCATGCCCATTCTTAAATTCGGCACTGACGCGCAGAAAGACCAGTTCCTGCGCCCCTTGGCAAGCGGCGAGCACATCGGCGGCTTTGCGCTGACCGAGCCGCAAGCCGGTTCAGACGCCAGCAGCCTGCGCACGCGCGCGCGCCGCGATGGCGACGACTACATCCTGAACGGCGCCAAGCAATTCATTACGTCCGGCAAAAGCGGGCAGACGGTCATCGTTTTCGCCGTTACCGATCCGGACGCGGGCAAGCGCGGCATATCCGCGTTCATCGTGCCCACCGACACACCGGGATACCAGGTGCTGCGCGTGGAAGACAAGCTGGGCCAGCACGCATCAGACACCTGCCACATCGCCTTTGAAGACATGCGCATTCCGGCCGCCTACCGCTTGGGCGCGGAAGGCGAGGGCTACAAGATCGCGCTGGCCAATCTGGAAGGCGGCCGCATCGGCATCGCGTCGCAATCGGTAGGCATGGCGCGCGCCGCGTTCGAATGCGCGCGCGACTACGCACGCGAGCGCCAGGCTTTCGGCAAACCTATCTTCGAACATCAGGCGGTGTCGTTCCGCTTGGCGGACATGGCAACGCAGCTGCACGCGGCGCGCCAGATGGTGTTGCACGCGGCGGCGCTGCGCGAAGCGGGCAGGCCGGCGCTGATGGAAGCGTCGATGGCGAAATTGTTTGCATCCGAGATGGCCGAAAAGGTGTGTTCGGCGGCCATTCAAACGCTGGGTGGATACGGCTATCTGAAAGACTTTCCAGTCGAACGCATCTATCGAGACGTACGCGTTTGCCAGATCTACGAAGGCACCAGCGATATCCAGCGCCTGGTGATTGCGCGCGGGCTGTAGGGTAAGCGGGGCGCGCGGGGATGTTGCCGCTGCCGGTCGTGTCCCGCGAAAGCCGACAAGGCACCGACAAGGCACCGACAAGGCACCGACAAGACACCGACAAGACACCGACAAGACACCGTCACCACACCGTCACCACACCGTCACCACCCTGTCAGGGGGCGCTGCCGCTGGCGCCGCGCTGTGCTTGCAGCCGGGCCAGTTCCGCATCCCAATATGCCAGGTGTTCCTTCCATTCCGGCTGCCCCAATGCGTGCAGCGCATCCAGAATGTGGCGGGCGGGGTCGGGCTGACCCAGCAGCAAGTAGGCCTTGATCAAGTTATTGCCGACCTGCGGGCCGTGCGCCGCGGCACGATAGTGCGGGGCGGCCAGTTGCACGATATCGGGAATGCGCCCCGCATTGCCCAGGTCGCCCGTCATCTGCATGAGCAGGTCGCCGGGCACCGGCTCGCCCGCTTGCGCCAGCGCCTCGCGATACAGCGCCAGCGCGCCTGCATAGTTGTGCGCGCCCAATTCGCCGCGTGCCAGCCACAAGCGCGCGCGCCAACTGCCGGGCAGGGCCGCAACCCGCTGCATGGCGCCCACGCCGGCCGCGTCTCCGCCCACGTCGCGATGAATGGCTTCGTACCAGCCCAGGCCGTTGTCCTGGTTCGGGTCCCGTTGCAGGGCGCGCCACAAGGTGTCCAGTGTCTTGTCGTCGTCGCCACGTTCGGCGTGCACCTTCGCCAGGTTCGTCAGCACGATGCCGGTTTCACCGTGCCGCGCGCAGAAGTCCGTCAACACGCGCTCGCTGTCGTCCAGGCGGCCTTGCTTCAGGTAGACGATGGCTTGCAACACCACGGCGCGCTCGGTGTTCTGGTCCAGTTGCACCAGCCGATCTGCGGGGCCGACCATGTCATCGATGAAGTCGTCGTTCAAGGATTGGATGATCAACGCCGCCAACGCGTCGGCATCGTTCCAGCGCTGTTCGATGGCGCCCGGCAATACCTTGTCGCGCCATTCATCGCGCGTGATCAGCACTTCACGTCCGTCGGCGTCAAAGGCGCGGATCAGGCCGGAAGGGTCGGCGGGGGCGTTGTCGGATTGGGGCGTCGGGTTCATGTCGATAGGCTCGGTCATGCGGTTCGTGCGGGTTCGTGCGGGCTCATACACGCTCATAGGCGCGCATAGGCTTTATGCGCGCGCGGTGGCGCGGCGGCGTCGGCGCGCCCAGAGGGTGTAGATGACGATGTTGCCGATGATCAGCACGGCTGCCAGCATCATCTGCGTGTCGCGCGTGATGCCTTCGGGGTAGATGACGCCAAGCAGGTAGTGTTCGATGAAGCCGCCCGCATAGCCTTCCTGCCCGGCTTGCTGGCGCAGCGACACCTCCAGCGGCGTCAGCGGGCAGATCAGCCCCATGCCGACCACCACCGCGCCCCAGGCCAGGGCGGGCAGGTGCCAGTAGGCCATGCGCGGCCGCCACAAGGCCAGCAGGCCGCCAAACACCACGAAGGCGACAAAAAGCCCGTGCACGACTAGGACCAGGTCGGCCAGGATGCGGTAGATCATTGCAAGGTCCGGATGGGAATGAAAGGCCTGGGCGGGCTCAGGTTTTCAAGTCGCGCAGCAACTTGGTCAGTTCGGGCGCCGTCATCAGCGACACGCCTTGCGCCTTGGCGTAGGCCCAGGCGTTGTCCGACACGTCGCCCAGTGCAATGTAGATGGCTTCGCGCGCCCCGCGCTTTTCACGCGCGGCTTGCAGTTCGCGCAGGGGTTCAACGCCCACGCGGGCGGCCTTCCAGCGCTTGGCGCTGACGATGGCCACGTGGCCGTCCTTGCTTAACGCAAAGTCCGCACCCGGCGTTTGCAGGCGTTGGACCTCGCAGCCGTCGCGCTTGAATCCGGCTTCGACGGTGTTGGCAAAGTCGGCCCAGGTCATGGCGGCCGCGGCTTCGGCCACGGCTTGCACGCGCGTGCCCGACGGCGCGCGCAGTTGCTTGTAGGCAGCCATGATCGCAATCACCGCGAACGGCACCGCCGCAAAGACGCCCATCGCGGCATATTCCAGCGGCAAGGCGGCAAAGCCACCCGCGCTTAACACCACCGCCACCCCCGCGCTCATCCACCACGGCGAACGTAGCAGGACGGCAAAGATGGAGTTCTGGGACATCTTGAATTTCATGAGGGCTCGCGGTGTGGCGGGGTTGGGAAAAGGGTGCGGCTCAGGCGTCGGGGGCGGGCGCTTGCGGGGCGCGCACCACGATGCGGATGTCGCCGATGGTGACGATCTGGCCGCCACGGATTTTCGCGGTCTTGCGGGTTTCAACCACGCCGCCCACGCTGACGTGGCCGTCGGCCACCATCATCTTGCCCGCGCCGCCGCTGTCGCAAACGCCGGTGGCTTTCAAGAGCTGGTTGATTTCAATATAGGGGCTGCCTTCGGCAAGCGTGAATTCGATCAAGGGCATGGATTGCGCGTATCAGGAAGTAGGGCGATTCAGCGAGGGCCGCCAGCGGGAGGGGAGTCGGCGGCGGGCATACCGGCTTCGGGCGTACCGGCTTCGGGCGTACCGGCTGCCGGCATACCGGCTCCGGGCGCTTCAGCTGCGTCCGGCGCGACGGTGGGCTCGACGACTGTAGGCGCAGCGGGGCGGGGGTGTTCGGCGCGCGCCATCCAGGCGATCAGCGACGAACGCATGGCTTCTTCGACCGACATATCAATGGGCTGCACCCAATCTTGCGGCACAAACACCGTGTAGCCCCCGATCATGTAGCCCATCGGCAGATAAACGGCCACGCGGTCGCCCTGCGTGAATCCTTCGGGCAGGCCTTCCATGCTGCGGCGGGTCACCAGGCCCACCAGTTCCAGTTGTTGCCCCGGCAAGCGCAGGATCACCACCTGTTGCGCCGTGTTCTTGGAGCTGGGCGAAAAATAATCGGCAAAGCTCTTTAGCGACGAATAAATGCTTTTGACCACCGGCAGGTTGGTGAAGGGCATTTCCACCACGGTCAAGAAGCGCTGCACACGCTGCTTGGACACCAGATAGCCGATCGCCAGAATCCCCAGGATGCCCAGGGCCAGGCCCATGCCCGGCACGTAGAAGCCGCCAATGAACGGGCGCAGGAACGTCAGCGCCACGGCTTCCGTCCACGCCAGGAAGATGTACAGCAGGTAGATGGTCAGGGCCAGCGGCAGGACGGTGATCAGGCCACGGAAAAAGTATTTGTAGAGACGAGTCATAGGCAGGGACTAAAGAATTGGGGTCGGACAGGGCCAGCGGCGCGAGTCGGAGGGCCGCCAGCATAGCAGCCGCCGACGCGCGCGCCCGTAACAAACCGCATGCCAGGCAGGGCCGTGCCGGCCGGCGCCACGCGGGTATGCGCCACGCCGGTCAGCCGCGCCGAACGGCTAGCGATCCACGGGCAGATACAAGGTTTCCTTGATTTCTTCCATGACGACATAGCTGCGCGATTCCGCCGACGCCGGCAGGCGTTTAAGGATCTCGCCCAGCAGTCGACGGTATTCATTCATCTCGGTCAGCCGGGCTTTCACCAGGTAGTCGAAATCGCCGGACACCAAATGGCATTCCATCACTTCCGGCACGTACAGCAGTTCTTTCTTGACCTTGTCGAACACGTCGCCCGACTTGGCGGACAGCTTGATTTCCAGGAAGACCAGCAGGTTCTTGCCCAGCGCCGCCGGATTGACGCGCGCATGGTAACCCGTGATCACGCCTTCGCGCTCCATCCGTTTTACCCGGTCTGAACAAGGCGTGGCCGACAGGCTGACTCGCTCGGCCAGATCCGTGACGGAAATGCGGCCTTCGCGTTGCAGGATTTCCAGGATTTTCAGGTCAATTCTATCTAGCTCGCGCATTTCACTTTTGGCGATCAAAAAAGAGGGGGTGCCCGAGAAAAAGCGCTGCCAAAGCAAAATAATCAGTGCTTTTCACTGCGAGGAGGCCCATAGACTACCGAAATTACTGAGCAAATCCAAATACGGAAAGAATCATGCATGTGATCGTCCTAGGCAGTGGCGTAATCGGCACCACCACCGCGTATTACCTGGCCCGTCAGGGCGCCCGGGTAACGGTCCTGGACCGCCAGCCCGCCGCCGCCCAGGAAACCAGCTATGCCAACGCCGGGCAGGTGTCGCCGGGCTATTCCACGCCCTGGGCGGCGCCCGGCATTCCCCTGAAAGCCATCAAGTGGTTGTTCAAGAAACATGCGCCGTTGGCCATTCGCCTGGACGGCAGCCTGTATCAGCTGAAATGGATGGCGGCCATGCTGGCCAACTGTTCGGCCGACCGGTATTCCATCAATAAAGAGCGCATGCTGCGCCTGGCCGAATACAGCCGCGACTGCCTGCGCGAATTGCGCGCGTCCACCGGCATCCATTACGAAGAGCGCACGCGTGGCACGTTGCAGCTGTTTCGCACCGACGCGCAGCTGGAAGCCGCCCGCCGCGACATCGCCGTGCTGGAAGAAGTGGGCGTGCCGTACGAGCTGCTGGACCGCAATCGCCTGGTAACGGCCGAGCCCGCCCTGGCGCGCTCGATCCATAAGCTGGCTGGCGGCTTGCGGCTGCCCAATGATGAAACCGGCGACTGCCGCCTGTTCACCACGCGCCTGGCCGAGATGGCCGCGGCGCTGGGCGTGGACTTTCGCTACAACCAGACCGTTTCCGGTCTGAACGTCGCGGGCGGCCAGATCACGGGCGTGCGCGTAGGTAACGACGTGCTGACGGCCGACCGCTACGTGGCCGCCTTCGGCAGCTACACGCGCGGCTTGCTTGAACCGCTGGGCCTGGACTTGCCGGTGTACCCCGTCAAGGGCTATTCGCTGACCATCCCCATGAAGGATGACGCCGCCGCGCCGGTGTCCACCATCCTGGACGAAACCTACAAGATTGCCGTGACCCGCTTCGATGACCGCATCCGCGTGGGCGGCATGGCGGAATTGTCCGGCTTCGACTTGCGCCTGAAAGACGCGCGCCGCAAGACGCTTGAATTGGTCGTCAACGACCTGTTCCCCGATAGCGGCCATGTGGCGCAGGCGGAATTCTGGACGGGCTTGCGCCCGATGACGCCGGACAGCACCCCCATCGTCGGGCCGACCCGCTACGGCAACCTGTTCCTGAACACCGGCCACGGCACACTGGGCTGGACCATGGCTTGCGGCTCCGGCAAGCTGGTGGCCGACCAGGTCATGGGCCAGCGGCCCGCCATCAGCACCGACGGGCTGGGCTTGTCCCGCTACGAGCGCGGCGCGTCGTCCAACCCGTCGTTGGTGCTGGGCGGCAAGGGCGCCTGAGGGTCGCTCGGCCCGGGCGAAAGGGCCATCGCAAGAATCAGTGGGCAGGCGCCCGTTGATGTGATCATGCGGCGTGATCAATTTGGCATTGCGCTTTTTTGATGTGCGCCGGCTTATGCCAAAATCGCCGCATGACTCATTTCCTGCATACCGCCGATTGGCAGATCGGCCGTCAGTACGGCCAATTTGAAACCGACGACGCCGCCTTGCTGGCCGAGGCGCGTTTCGACGTGGTGGCGCGCCTCGCCGCGCTGGCCACCGAACGCGACGTCGATGCCGTACTGGTCGCGGGCGACGTCTTCGACACGCAAGGCGTTTCCGACCGCACCATCCGCCGCCTGTTCGCCGCCATGACGGCCTATGCCGGCCCCTGGGTCATGATCGCCGGCAACCACGACGCGGCCTTGGCCGACAGCGTCTGGAGCCGCGCGGCGCAGTTGGATTGCATCCCCGCGAACGTGCACGTACCCACGCAAATCGGCGTGGTCGACCTGCCCGACATCAACGTGGCGGTGCTGGCCGCCCCGCTGACGCAACGCCATACCTACGACGACGTCACACAGGCGTTCGATTCCCTGGATACCGAACCTGGGCGCGTGCGCGTAGGCCTGGCGCATGGCAGCGTGGCGGGCCGCTTGCCCGACACCATCGACGCCACCAACCCCATCGCGCCTGACCGCGCCGCGCGCGCCCGCCTGGACTATCTGGCGCTGGGTGACTGGCACGGTTGTTTGGCTATCGATACCCGCACCTGGTATGCCGGCACGCCGGAACAAGACCGCTTTCGCAACAACGAGCCCGGCTACGTGCTGGACGTGCGCATCGATACACCGGGCGCCACACCCGTGGTGGAACGCGTGGCCATCGGCAAATACCGCTGGTCGGCGTGGGCCGAGACCATCAGCCTGCCGTCCGACGCGCACGCGCTGGCTGAAAAATTGTCGGCCTTGCGCGCCGAAGACGTGCTTCGGCTGGATGTGCAAGGGCACGTCAACATGGAAACCTGGGACGCGCTGCAACGCGCCATGGACCAGGCTGCCGCCCAGGTGCGCGCGCTGCTGCCCGACTTGTCCGGCTTGCGGCTGGAGCCTGACCAGGCGGATTTGGCCGAGCTTGGCGCAAGTGGGTACGTCGGCGAAGTAGCCGCGCAACTACAGGCCTTGCAGGTGGACGGCGAACAAGCCGCCATTGCCGCCGAGGCCCTGCGGCTACTACTAAGATTTCAACGCGAAAGCGCCACGGGAGCCGCCAAATGAAGCTGTCCCGTATCGCGCTTGAAGAATTTCGCAAGTTCCGCCAGCCCTTGGTTCTGGATGGGCTGCAAGACGGTTTGAACCTTTTCGTGGGTGCAAACGAGGCCGGTAAAAGCACGGTGGCGGCGGCCATACGGGCGGCGTTCCTGGAACGCTACAGCACCAGCAAGGTGGCCGACCTGGCGCCCCACGGCGAGTCCGGCGCGCGGCCAACCGTTGAGCTGTCGTTCGCGCATGGCGGGCATCAGTACGTGCTGAAAAAGCAGTTCCTGTCGCGTGCGCGTTGTGAATTGCTGATCGACGATGGGGCTCAGCGCCTGGATGGCGAAGAGGCCGAAAACGCCCTGGCGGCGCTGCTGGGGTTTGAGCTGCCGGGCAGGGGACAAAGCAAGCCGGATCTGGCCGGCATCCCCGGTTTGCTGTGGATACAGCAAGGAGACGGCCACAATCTGCAAGCCGCCGCGTCTTACGCCGGCACGCATCTGCGCGACGCCTTGACGCAACTGTCAGGCGAGCTGACGGCCACGGATGGCGACCGCCTGTTTGAACGCGTGTCGACGGAACGCGCCGCCTTGCTGGACGCGCGCAATGGTCGCCCCAAGGGCATTTATAAAGAGGCCGAAGACGCGTTGGCGCGCGCCACGGCCGAGCGCGACGACTGCGCCCAGGCCATGGCGCAACTGAACGCCGATGTCGACCGCCTGGCCAGCCTGCGCCGCGATCACGAGCGCGCCCAGGCCACTGAACCCTGGAAGGACTTTGAAGCGCGCGCCACTGACGCGCGCGCCCGGCTGGCCGCGGCGGCAAAACAGCGCGAAGCGCTGGAAGGCCTGCGCCGCGAGCAGGCCCAGGCGGTGCAAACGCTGGCCTTGCTGCAAGACCAGGTGCGGCGCGACCAACAAGACGAAGCCGACTATCACGCGCTGGTCAAGGAAGCCCAGGCCGCGCGCGCCCGCGTCGATGCCGCCCAGGCGCCGCTTGTGCGGGCCCAGCAGCAACAGCAGGCGCACGCCGCCGCACTGGATGCGGCCCGCTTGCGCGTGGCGGCGGTTCAAGCCGTGTCTGATCGGCGCGACCTGGAGCATCAGCTAGCCCAGCTGAACGCCGAAATCGAACGGCTGGACGACGCGCTGCGTGCCGTAACCACCCTGATCGAACAAGGCTCGACGCTGAAGACCGAGGCGTTGCGCATTGAGATTGCCGATGGCGATATCGACGCGCTGCGCAAAGCCGAACGTGAACTGGCCAACCTGCAACTGCGCCAGCAAGCGGTGGCGACGCGTTTGTCATACCAGCTGGAAGCCGGGCGTGAGGCCAGCATGGACGGCCGCGCCATCAGCGGCGCGGGGCAGGTGCTGCTGACGGCTGCCGCTGACATCGATCTGCCCGGTGTGGGCAGTTTCCGCGTCGAGCCGGGCGGCCAGGATCTGCCGGCGCTTCAGCGTGAGCTTGGCGGGCTGCAATCCGCCTGGAACGGTTTACTGGAACGTCTGGGCGTGGCAACGCTGGCCGATGCCGAACAGCGCCACGCGCGCTATACGGCCTTGCAGCGCGAGCTTGACGGCATGCGCAAGACGCTGGCCATCCACGCGCCCAAGGGGCTGGATGTATTGCGTGGGCAGCGTGACGAGGCCCTGGCTCGCCGCGTGGCGTTGCAAGAGCGGCTGGCCAAGTTGCCGGCAGTGATGGGCACCGGTCAAGACGATCTGCCTGCCGCGACTCAGGCGCTGCGCGACGCGACAGCGGTGGTCGCGCAGGCGGACGCGTCGTTGGCGGCGGCGCAACGCGCGCTGGACGCCGACCTGGCACGCGCGCAATTGCTGGAAGGGCAGGCCGCCGCGCGCGCCACCGATATGCAGTCGGCCGAGCGCGCCGAACAGCGTCAAGCGCGTGCCGGCCGTCTGGCCGAAGCGCGAAGCGCGCACGACGACCTGGACCGCCGGGTGCGCGAGGCCCAGGCCGCCCTGGCGGACCACCGGCCCGAGTTGGCCGAGCAAGACGTACAGCGCTATGAAAAATCGGCGGCCATCGAACGCGACGCGCAGCACAAGCGTCACGGCGACATTCTTCAGTTGCAGGGCAAGCTGGATCAGGCGGGCGCGCAGGGGCTGGGCGAACGCTTGTCGGAAGCCACCGCCGCATGCGAACGGCTGGCGCGTCGGCGCGATGAATTGGCACGCCGCGCCGCTGCGCTGGACCTGCTGCAAAAACTGCTGACCGACAAGCGTGCTGCGGCCACGCAACGTTTGCAGGCGCCCCTGGCTCGCCGCCTGAACCATTATCTGGCGCTGCTGTTTCCAGACGCGGCGTTGCGCTTGGACGACGCGTTGCTGCCCACGGCGTTACGCCGAGAGCAGGGCGAAGACCTGCTGGATGCGCTAAGTTTCGGCACGCGCGAGCAACTGGGCATTTTGGCGCGATTCGCCTATGCGGACTTGCTTCGCGAGGCCGGTCGGCCCACCTTGCTGTTGCTGGACGATGCGCTGGTGCACACCGACGACGCCCGCCGCGATTTCATGAAGCGCGCCTTGTTCGATGCGGCCACCCGCCATCAGATCCTGATGTTCACCTGCCACGGCGAGGCCTGGCGCGACATGGGGGTGGAGCAGCGGCGCATCGGCGCGTGAGCGGGGCGATCCAGGAACCGGCGTCTTGGGGGGTATTGGGACAGGCTTGCGTCGCGCGCGCCTATTGACGGCAAAAGCAACGGTCGGTAGCCTTCGCGAATGCCTGCTTCCAAGCCGTCCTTCGAAACCCTTGTCGGTGCCTCCGCCGTGGCGACTGCCGCTGCCGTCGCGCACGCCAGCATGCATTGGCGTAGGAAGCATGGGGCAGGCCGCGGATATTGCCGCGCGCGGTTTCCCGTATCGTCGCCGGCTGTCTCGTCGCTGGGTGCTTCGTCGTCGGCTGCTTCGTCGCTGGCTGCTTCGTCGCTGGCTGCTTCGTCGCTGGCTGATTCGTCGCCGGCTGCTTCGTCGCTGGCTATCTCGTCGCCGGCTGTTCCGTCGTCCGCAATTTCGTCGCCTGCTACTTCGGCGACCGCTTTTCCTCTCTTTTCTTCCGTCATTTCCCCCGTCGTTCCTCCTGTCATTTCGGGCGTCATTTCGGCTGTCATTTCGGCTGTCATTTCGGCTGTCATTTCGCCGGTCGTCTCAGCGGTCGTTCGCGCGGTAGTTTCGCCGCCGGTATTCCCGTCTGCCTCGCCGCCCGTCGGCGTGGTCCGGGCCGCGAACCCGCCAGCCGTGGTCGTGTTCGGCTGATTGCCGATCCGCCATTCCCGGCTCCAGTTCTCAATCATCGTCAGTCCATCCGTACGCTTGATGCGTGCGCGAGTCGGCCGCGTACGTCGCGGTTGACCCGCGCGTGGCCGATTTGGCCAGGCTAGCGGCCGTAGCGATCGCGATCCCGATCGCGATTCCGATCGCACGCGAGTGCGACAGGTGATGGCCATGGCAATTGCCATCGCCTCGCCATCGCCCCGCCATCGCATCGCATCGCATCGCATCGCAACGCCATCGCCAAGCGATACACGGAAGGACTGCCGGTCTGGAGCCTGTGCTTACCTTGACAGGTGTAAACATGTCTCTGAATCGAAATACCTGGGCCGCCTACGGCTCCACAACCTTGTTCGTGCTGCTGTGGAGCGGCGGCGCGATCTTTGCCAAATGGGGCCTGTCGCACGCGTCGGCCTTTGCCTTCTTGCTGCTGCGCTTTGTGCTGGCCTTATCCGTATTGGGGCTGGTGGCGTGGCGGCGCAAACGATGGTTGCCCGCGCCGGGCACGCGCGGCAGCGTCGCGGCAACGGGCCTGCTGCTGATCGGTGTTTATTCCATCTGCTATCTGCTGGCGCTGGACCACGGCATCACGCCGGGGGTACTGGCCACGTTGCTGGGTGCGCAACCCATCCTGACCTTGGCGGTCATGGAGCGGCGCTTTGACAAGGCCCGCATCGCGGGGCTGCTGCTGGCCTTGGCCGGGCTGGTAATGGTGGTGTACCAGAGCATCGGCATGGCGCGCTTTTCCGTGGCGGGCATGGGCTTCGCGTTCGCGGCGCTGGGCAGCATGACGCTGGGCGCCATGCTGCAAAAGCGCATCGACCAGCCGCCGCTGGACGTCATGCCGTTGCAGTACGCGGTAAGCCTGGCGCTGTGCCTGCTGTTTGCCCCGTTCCAGCCGCTGACGGCGCAATGGAGCATCGGGCTGATCCTGCCGCTGCTGTGGATGGGCCTGGTGATTTCGGTGGGCGCGACGCTTCTGTTCTATCGCCTGATCCAGGCCGGCAACCTGGTGAACGTCACCAGCCTGTTCTATCTGGTGCCGGCAGGCACGGCTGCGCTGGACTATCTGGTGCTGGGCAACCGTCTGTCGGCGTTGAGCCTTGCCGGCATGGGGGCAATCTTGCTGGGGCTGATGCTGGTGCTGCGGCATCCGGCCCCAAACATCAGGCCAGCGCGACGCTAACCGGAAGGGAGCGGGGAGGGGCGGATGCGATGGAACCTGCAACGGAACCTGCACCCGTCCCCGTGACGGTTCCGGCGACGGCTGACCCCGCAACGGACCCCGCAACGGACGCCCCAACAGAACCTGCAACCGTTCCCGCAACGGAACCCGCACCCGTCCCGGCAACGGAATCCGCAGCCGGCGCCGCCACAGTTCCGACACCGCCATCGGCGCCCACGCTGGCGGCCACCTCCGCCTCGTCCACGCCACCCCCGGCATCCTGCCCGGCCCAGTAGCCGCTGACCAACTGCGCGGGCCGTTCCTTGGCCACGACGCGGGCGCATACCGACCAGGCATCCAGTCGGACGCTCAGGCCTGCGTAGACCCCGTGGCCGTCGCCAGCCTGGATGACGCCGTCCGCGCGCACGCCTTCACCGGCGCGGATGGAGCCGTCGGCGCGGATGTCTCCGCCGGCGATCATGCCCCAGCCCGAGGCCAGGTGGTCGCCGCAGTGAATGGCCCCGCCCGCCTGAATGCCCGAGGTGGCGCTGATGGCGTGGTCGGCGCGTACATCGCCGCCCGCCTTGATTCCCTGACCGCATTGGATGGCGCCTTGCGCGCGCACGTCCTGGCCGGCGTGCAAGTGGCCGGTGACGGCCAGGTCCTGGCCCGCGCAGATGTCCCATTTGGCGCGCACGTTGCCACGGCATTCCAGGCGCGAGGCGGATTCGATGCCCCAGTCGGCGCTGATGTCGCCGCCCGCGTGGATCTCGCCACCGCTTGCGATATTGGCGGCGGCCGTGATGTTTTCGCCCGCCATGATGGTTTCTCCGGCGCGGATGCCGCCGCCCGTGATGATGCTGCGCCCGGCGCGCACCACCGTGTCCACATTGATGCCCATGCGAATTTCCAGCGTGCCCGCGAAGACGATCGCGTTGGCATCAAGCGAGTCCAGCCTGAGCACGGCATCGGTCGGGCCAAACTGATCCAGCAGCCAGTTGGCGTCGCTGATGCGGCCATCGGCGACCAGGGCGTCAAGCACGGCCTGGTAATCCCCCTGGCCGTTGTGATCGCGGATAAACCACTTGTAGCCGCCCGCGCACGGGTTCTTGGCTTTGACGAATTTTTTGGTGAGTTGCATGGCGCTGGATGAAGATCAATGCGTGGCCGGGCCGCCCGCCAAGAGGCAAGCGACGAAGATTCATGAGACGAGCGTTGCGCCCGGCCACGCGGCAGGGCGTACGCCGGCGCGCGCTACGGCATCGGCACGGATGTGCAAAGCCGCCGGCGGCAGGCCGGAATCAAAAATGGGGGTAGCGGGAAAGCCGGGGAATCAGCCGGGCTTGGAGCGCGCGTAGGCGGAACGCGCGGCGACTTCCTGCGAGCTCAACAAAGTCGAGCGCAGGGCGCAGAGAACGCAGGCAGCGGGAGGGAGGGGAGAAAAATTGGATCGCACGGGGGCAGATGCTAACACCCGGGCATCGCTAGTCAAGTCGGCAAGCTGTCCCCGAAACCGGGGGCAGCTTGCCGCGCGGGCGATCAGTTCGTCGAAACGATATTGCGTTCCTTGGCGATGCGCTGGCGCAGTTCCAGTTCACGCTTGATCTGGTCGGCGTATTGGGCGGGCGTATTGCCGTCCACCAACGATCCGCCATCGGCCAGGCGCTGGACAATCTTCGGGTCTTGCAGCGCCTTCACGGCCGCCGCGTGCACGCGCTCGACCACGGCCGGCGGCGTGCCGGCCGGGGCCACCAGCCCGTACCAGGCCATGTTGTCCATTTCCGGCAGGCCGCCTTCCTTGAACGTCGGCACATCGGGCAGCGCGGGCAGGCGCTTGGGGGCGGCCACGGCCAGCGCGCGCAGCTTGCCCGCCTGGATGTGCGGCATCGAAGACGGCAGGTTGTCGAACTGGGCGTTGACCTGGCCGGCGATGACGTCGTTCAGCGCCGGACCCGAGCCGCGATAGGGCACGTGCACCATGTCTGTCTTGGTCAGCGACTTGAACAGTTCGCCGTCCAGATGGCCGATGCCGCCCGCGCCGGACGATGCATAGCTGTACTTGCCCGGGTTGGCCTTGAGCAGGGTGATGAATTCAGCCAGCGTCTTGGCGGGCACCGCCGGGTTCACCGTCAGCACGTTCGGCACGTTCACCAGGTTGGTGATCGGCGTGAAGTCCTTGAGCGGGTTGTAGGGGTTTTTCGGGTTGGTGGCCGGGTTGGTGGCCATCGTGCTGACGGTGGCCACACCCAGCGTGTAGCCGTCCGGGGCCGAACGCACCAGCGCGTCGGCGCCGATCGAGCCGCCGCCGCCGCCCCGGTTTTCCACCACAACAGCCTGGCCCAGCTCGCGGCCCAGGCCTTCGGCGACGATGCGCGCCACGATGTCGGTGGTGCCGCCCGCGGCAAAAGGCACGATCAGGCGGATGGGTTTGTTGGGGTAGGGGTCGGCGGCCAGGGCCGACGAACTAAAGCAGACGCCTGCAATGGCGGCGGCCAGGACGGTCTTGGCATGAGACAGCACGGTCAAGAGTCTTCTCCATATTGTTGTTCCGAGCCGACCGGCTTCTTGGGCCGGCGTCGGTGAAGCGTGCCTTGCCTGGATGCTGGCTTGGTCGATGCTTCGTGGGCGCAATTCCACACAGGAATCCCCCTACGGTCAACTCAGGATTCACCCTGTAGGGCCCGAAAACTTTTTTCGGCCCCTTTGACGTTGCCGGAACATGCCGGCGGTTCGGCGAAAATCCCAAGCCTGACAACAACATGAACGTTTTCATCCCGTTTTTCAATGCGCAATGATTGCGCAGTCATCGTGCCGTCATTAGCCGGGTAAATGCATAAAGTTCTGCATAACTTACAAGAATCTGATATTTTTCGGGGGAGATTCTTGGCCTGTCCTGCAAGAAAGCTATTGCGTTTGTTTCTGTCTGCGCCGTTCAATGGGGCGTTGGTTGATGTCCCCGCGGGGCAACGTGTAGTGCAGCGACGCACCGGGCCAGGGTTCCGTCCGTCTTTCAATCCCCGGTCTGTTTCGTCTTTCGCTGCCACGTGCTGGCGGGAGGGGGCCCGGACATTCTCGGAACGCCATGTCGCTGATCCTGATCCTCGCTCTGCCGTTTGCCGGCAGCCTGTGCGCCGCGCTGCTGCCTTCCAACGCCCGCAATGCCGAGGCGTGGTTGGCCGGCCTTATCGCGCTGGCCTGTGTGATCTTGATAGCCAGCCTGTACCCCGACGTGGCCAACGGCGGCGTGATCCGCGCCGACATGCCCTGGGCGCCTGCCCTGGGCCTGCAATTTACATTGCGCATGGACGGCTACGCCTGGCTGTTCGCCTTGATCGTTTCCGGCATGGGCGCGCTGGTTGTGCTGTATGCGCGCTACTACATGTCGCCGGAAGACCCGGTCCCGCGCTTTTTCTCGTTTTTCCTGGCCTTCATGGCCGCCATGCTGGGCGTGGTGTTGTCCGGCAACCTGATCCAGTTGGTCATGTTCTGGGAAATGACCAGCCTGGCTTCCTTCATGCTGATCGCCTATTGGCACCACCGCCTGGACGCCCGGCGCGGCGCGCGCATGGCGTTGACGGTGACGGGCGCGGGCGGCCTGTGCCTGTTGGCCGGCGTACTGATCCTGGGCCATATCGTGGGCAGTTACGACATGGACCGCGTGCTGGCCTCCGGCGACCTGGTGCGCGCCGACCCCTGGTATCCCGCCGTGCTGGTCCTGGTGGCCCTGGGGGCGCTAACCAAAAGCGCCCAGTTCCCGTTCCATTTCTGGTTGCCCAACGCAATGGCGGCGCCGACCCCCGTGTCCGCCTACCTGCACTCGGCCACCATGGTGAAGGCTGGCGTATTCCTGCTGGCGCGCTTCTGGCCGGTGCTGGCCGGCACCGACCAATGGTTCTGGGTGATCGGCGGGGCAGGGCTGATCACGTTGGTGCTGGGCGCCTACGCGGCCATCTTCCAGCAGGACATGAAGGGGGTGCTGGCGTATTCCACCATCAGCCACCTGGGCCTGATCACGTTGCTGCTTGGGCTGAACAGTGAATTGGCCCTGGTGGCCGCCATTTTCCACATGATCAACCACGCCACGTTCAAAGCGTCGCTGTTTATGGCGGCGGGGGTGGTGGACCACGAAACCGGCACGCGCGACCTCAGCCGGCTATCCGGCCTGTACAAAGCCATGCCGATCACCGCCACGCTGGCCATGGTGGCGGCCGCGTCGATGGCGGGCGTGCCCCTGTTGAACGGTTTCCTGTCCAAGGAAATGTTCTTCGCGGAAACCACCTTTGTCAGCGGCGACCGCTGGACGCAGGTCGGCCTGCCGTTGCTGGCCACGATCGCCGGCGCGTTCAGCGTGGCGTATTCGCTGCGTTTCATCCTTCAGGTGTTCTTCGGCCCCCCGGCCACGGACCTGCCGCGCGCCCCGCACGAGCCCCCCGGCTGGATGTTGTTCCCCAGTGCCTTGCTGGTGTTCATGTGCCTGCTGGTGGGTGTGGTGCCCAGCCTGACGGTCGGCCCCTTCCTGGCGACCGCCGCGCAGAGCATCCTGGGCGCGAACATGCCCGAATACAGTCTGGCCGTCTGGCACGGCGTGAATCTGCCGCTGGTAATGAGCATGGTGGCGACGACGGCGGGCGTGCTGCTGTATCTGGTTCTGCGTGCGCACCAGCGCGCCAACCCGGGCCGCGTTCCCTTCATCTACCGGCTGGACGGGCGGCGCACGTTCGAAGCGCTGCTGGACGGCTCCAGCGTGGCGGCCGCGTGGCTGCTGCGCTGGGTGGCCTCGTCGCGTTTGCAGGTGCAGATGCTGTTGATCGTGCTGGGCTCGTTGTTCGTGGCCTGGCTGCCGCTGCGCGCGGGCGGGTGGCTGGAAGGCACCGGCCGCATGACGCCCGTGGACCCGGCGTTTGCCTTGCTGTGGCTGGTGGGCGGCGCGTGCGCGCTGGGTGCGGCGTATCAGGCCAAGTACCACCGTCTGGCGTCCCTGGCGCTGGCGGGCGGCGCGGGGCTGATCACCTGCCTGACGTTCGTCTGGTTTTCCGCGCCTGACCTGGCGCTGACCCAGTTGTCGGTGGAGGTGGTGACGGTGGTGCTGTTGCTGCTGGGCCTGCGCTGGCTGCCGCGCCGGATCGCGAAGGACGACGAAGAGCCCCTGAAGGCCACGCTGCTGGCTCGCGGCCGTCGGCTGCGGGATCTGCTGCTGGCCACCGCTGCCGGCACCGGCATGGCCGCGCTGGCGTATGCGGTGCTGGTGCGCCCGCAAGGCGACACGATTTCGTCATTCTTCGTTGACCGCGCGCTGCCTGACGGCGGCGGCACCAACGTGGTGAACGTCATCCTGGTGGACTTCCGCGGCTTTGACACCTTTGGCGAAATCACGGTGCTGGGCATCGTGGCGCTGACGGTCTACGCACTGCTGCGCCGCTTCCGCCCCGCCGCCGAAAGCGCGGACCTGCCGCGCCAGCAGCAAGAGCAGGACGGCGGCGTGCCGGCCGCGCCGGACATCAAGTCCCTGGTGCCCAGCGGCTCGATGATGGTGCCCACCGTGCTGGTGCGCCTGCTGCTGCCCACCGCCGCGTTGATTTCCGTGTATTTCCTGCTGCGCGGCCATAACCAGCCGGGCGGGGGATTCGTGGGCGGCCTCATCTTCGCCACCGCCGTGATCCTGCAATACATGGTGGGCGGCGTGTACTGGGTGGAATCGCGCAGCCGCCTGAATCCGCAGAATTGGATCGGCATCGGCCTGCTGGCCGCCGGCATCGCCGCCGTGACCGCATGGCTGGCCTACAAGCCGTTCCTGGCCGCGCTGGCCTGGGACGTGGCGCTGCCGCTGATCGGCCATGTGCATTTGTCCAGCGTGCTGCTGTTCGACCTGGGCGTGTACATGCTGGTGGTCGGCTCTACGGTGCTGGTGCTGGTGGCGCTGGCCCACCAATCGCTGCGCGCGCAACGCAAGGCCGCCGCCGAGATGCAGGCGGCCGCCATACAAACAGGGGAAGCCTGATGGAATTGATTTATGCCATCGCGATCGGCGTATTGGCGGGCTCGGGAGTCTGGCTGCTGCTGCGACCGCGTACCTTCCAGTTCATCATGGGCCTGTCGCTGGTTTCCTACGCGGTGAACCTGTTCATTTTCGGCATGGGCCGTCTTACGTCGGCTCGTCCGCCTGTCATCGACCCGGGCATGGCGCATGACCCGTCCTGGTACGCCGACCCGCTGCCGCAGGCGCTGGTGCTGACGGCCATTGTGATCGGCTTTGCCACCACCGCGCTGTTCCTGGTGGTGCTGTTGGCCTCGCGCGGCCTGACCGGCACCGACCACGTCGATGGACGGGAGTCCCAATCTTGAGTTTCTGGCTGCAACATCTTCCTGTCCTGCCCATCATCGTGCCGTTGTTTGCCGGCGCGGCCATGCTGCTGCTGGCCGACACCAGCCGTTATGCGCGCGGGGCAATTTCCATGGCGTCCACGTTGGCCCAGCTGGCAGCCGCCATCGCCTTGCTGGTGGTCGCGGGCGGCGGCGTGCCGGGCGTCTGGCCGCAAGGCGTGGGCGTTTATCTGGTGGGCGACTGGCCCGCGCCCTTCGGCATCGTGCTGGTCGTGGACCGGCTGGCGGCGGTGATGCTGACGCTGACGGCCGTGCTGGGCCAGGCCACGTTGACCTATTCGCTGGCCCGCTGGGACCGCGCCGGGGTGCATTTCCATTCCCTGTTCCAATTCCTGCTGATGGGCCTGAACGGCGCCTTCCTGACCGGCGACCTGTTCAACCTGTTCGTCTTCTTCGAGGTGCTGCTGGCGGCATCCTATGGCTTGCTGCTGCACGGCTCGGGCGTGGCGCGCGTCAGCGCCGGCCTGCAATACATTGCCGTGAACCTGGTGGCGTCGTTCCTGTTGTTGATCAGCATTGCGCTGATCTATGGTGTGACCGGCACGCTGAACATGGCGGACCTGGCCTTGCGCGCCGGCAACCTGACGGGCGCCGAACGCATGCTGTTCGAAGCCGGGGCGGCCATCCTGGGCATCGCTTTCCTGGTCAAGGCCGGCGCCTGGCCGCTGAACTTCTGGCTGGTCAAGGGTTACGGGTCGGCCAGCGCGCCCATTGCCGCCATGTTCTCCATCATGACCAAGGTCGGCATCTATGCGCTGCTGCGTATCGGCTCGCTGCTGTTGCCGTCGGGCGCGCCCGCCGCGTTCAGCCTGGACTGGATGTTCGCGGCCGGACTGGCCACGCTGCTGTTCGGCGCGCTGGGGTTGCTGGCGACCCAGCAGCTGGAAAAGATCGTGGGTTATTGCGTGATCGTCTCGGCCGGCACCTTGTTGACCGCGTTGGGCATGCCCGGCGTCACGCTGACCGGCCCCGCGCTGTTCTACCTGCTTAGTTCCGTCCTGACGACCGGCGCATTCTTCCTCTTGGCCGAATTGATCGAACGCACCCGCAGCTTTGGCGCCAACGTGCTGGCCGTGACGCTGGACGCGTTCGATCTGGACGACCCCACGTCGGTCAACCGGTCCGACGATGTGGTCGGCGTGGCCATTCCGGCGGCCATGGCCTTTCTGGGGCTGGCGTTCATCTGCTGCGCCTTGCTGGTGACCGGCCTGCCGCCGCTGTCCGGCTTCGTGGCCAAGTTCTCGCTGTTGTCGGCGGCCGTGTCCGCCGCCACGGAATCGGCGCCGCCGATGGACGCATGGATTTTGGTTGCCGCCGTGCTCGTCTCCGGGCTGGCGGGCCTGGTGGGGCTGGGACGCACCGGTATTCGCGTCTTCTGGGCCAGCGACGACCGCAGCACGCCGCGCTTGCGCCTGATCGAAGCCGGGCCGGTTGCCGTGCTGTTGCTGTTGTGCGTGGGCCTGGCGGCGGGCGCGGGCCCGGTGTCGGCCTATCTTGACGACGCGGCGCGCTCGCTGGACCAACCCAAGTCCTACATTGAAGCCGTCATGTCCGCGCAAACCGTGCGCGGCCTGAAAGGGGGAAGCTGATGCGCCGCGTTTACTTCCTGTTCCTGCCCGTTTTCCTGTTTGTCTTGTGGCTGGTGCTGAATGAAAGCCTGTCGGCCGGCCAGATTGCGCTGGGCGCCGCGCTGGCCTTGTGGTTCACGTGGGCGGCCTCGCGCCTGCGCCCGCTGCACGCGCGCCCGCGTCGTCTGTGGAAGGCCGTGCCGCTTTTCCTGCACGTGACGGCGGACATCATCCGGTCCAACATCGCCGTGGCCAAGCTGATCCTGAGCCCCCGGCGCAATGAATTTTCGCCCGGCTTCATCATGATTCCGCTGACCATGCGCGACCCGCACGGGCTGGCGATGCTGGCTTGCATCGTGACCTACACGCCGGGCACGGTCTGGGTGGACCTGACCGCCGACCACCGCCTGAAGCTACACGTGCTGGACCTGCAAAACGAGCAGCACTGGGTCGACCTGGTGCAGCAGCGCTACGAGCGCCCGTTGATGGAGATGTTTGAATGACGATAAATACCGCACTGTATTGGGCGGCATCCTTCGCCCTGGTGTGCTTTGCGCTGGGCATGGTGTGCGCCACCATCCGCCTGTTGCGCGGCCCCACCGCGCAAGACCGCGTGCTGGCGCTGGACACCCTGTATATCAACGGCATGCTGATGATGCTGGTCTTCGGCATCCGGTCCGGCTCCTCGCTGTATTTCGACATTGCGCTGCTGATTGCGCTGTTCGGTTTTGTAGGGTCCACGGCGATGGCGCGTTTTTTGTTGCGCGGCGAGGTCATCGAGCCATGATGAACGCCGCCATTCCCTTGTGGGCCGGCATCCCCGCCTGCGTGCTGCTGGTGCTGGGCGGGCTGTTGGCGCTGACCGGTTCTGCCGGGTTGCTGCGCTTTCGCAGCTTCTATGCGCGCATCCATGCGCCCACGCTGGGCAACACGCTGGGCTGCGCCTGCGTGCTGCTGTCCTCCATCCTGGTGTTTTCGGCGTGGTCCGCGCGACCGGTTTTTCACGAGGTCATCATCACCTTGCTGCTGGTGGTTTCGTCGCCCGTGACCGCCATGTTGCTGATGCGTGCGGCCACCTATCGTCATCGCCTGACGAAGGCCGACGCGGACCAGGACGCGCGCTAAGGCTGTAACAAGCGACACGGCATGTGAACGCCGGAAATCGTGCTGCAACGCGGCAATATCACTGACAGGGGCCAACCGCCCCTGTTTTTCTTTGTGCGGCGACAGCGGGGCGGCGGGGGGCTTGAAGCGGGCTTGAAACGTAACCTTACGAAATCACGTCGCTGGTCATGTGCCCGGCGCACACTCGTGGGATAGTGGTTTTCAACAAGCGGTGCAGCGGTACTGAAGACGGCACCGCTTTCGGTTCAATCTCGGTTCAATTCTAGTAAGGAGCTGGCCATGAACGTACGACCCATGCATACGAAACGCCTTGCGGCATCCCTTTGCGCGGCAGGCTTGATGCTGGCTGCGGGGGCGGTCCACGCGGCAGATGCGATCGGCCGCGCTGCCATCCAGTCCCAGTACGAGCAGGACGTGGCGAACTGCAAAAACGGCAAGACCAACCAAGACCGCACGACCTGCATGCGCGAAGCCGGTGCGGCGCGCGATGAAGCCCTGCGCCAGAACCTGAAGGACGGCTCGTCCGACCAGCTTCAGCAAAACATGGTGGATCGCTGCAACCGCCTGCCCGCGGGCTCGCGCCAGGATTGCCTGACGCAGATGAGTTCGCCCACCAACGTGCGCGGCAGCGTGCAGGGCGGTGGCGTGCTGCGTGAAACGGTGATCCAGGTGCCGGCCGGCACGGTCCCGCCCGCCAGCACTGTCCCGCCCGCCGGCACCATGCCGTCGACCGGTGCGATGCCGCCGGCCACATCCCCCGGCATGGCGCCGCCGCCGGCGGCGCCGGGTGCGCCGATGCGCTGATCAGCGCGCGCCGCAAGCCTATCGGCCCGGCCGAGGCGCAACAGCCGCCACATTCAGGCAAAATGGCGGCTGTTGCGCCTTGCGCGCTTTTACGCTTGCCCCCATCACGCACCCATGTCCGACGTCATTGCCCTGATTTTCGACTTCGACGACACGCTGGCCTCGGACAGCACGTCCGGTTTCCTGGAAAGCATCGGCGTGGACACGGCCTCGTTCTGGAAGGACGAGGTCGACCCCTTGCTGTCCAAGCAAGACTGGGACCCGGTGCCCGCCTATCTCTACAAGATGATCCAGCTGTCGCAGGCTGGCAAGCACGGCCTGATCACGCAGCAGCGCCTGAAAGAGTGGGGTGCCAGGCTGGATCTGCATGATGGCGTGCCCACCTTGTTTTCCAGGCTGCGCGCGGCAGTGCGCGCCGAGCAGCCGCAGGTCCAGCTGGAGTTCTACCTGATCTCAAGCGGCATCGGCGACGTGGTCCGCTCGACGCCCATCGCGCACGAGTTCACCGAAATCTGGGCTTCCGAATTCGTCTACGGCGACGATGGCGGCATCACCTTCCCGCGCCGCATCGTCAGCTTCACCGACAAGACGCGTTATCTGTTCCACATTCAGAAAGGCATCATCGGCCGCGACTTTCGCAACAAGCCCTTCGAGGTCAACCGCAAAGTGCCCGAAGACCGGCTGCGCGTGCCGTTCGACCAGATGGTGTTCGTGGGCGATGGCTACACCGACATCCCTTGCTTTTCGCTGATCCGCCGCGCGGGCGGCTTCGCCTTTGGCGTATGGGACCCCAAGCACCGCGACAAGCGCAGCCGCGCCTGGGGCTTTATCGAAGAAGGCCGCGTGTCCAACCTGAACCAGGCCCGCTACGACGAAGAAGCCGAGCTGTATCAATGGCTTGAAGAAGCCGTGACCAGCCTGGCCGGCCGCATCGCCCTGAAGTCACGGGTGTACCGTGGTTGAGGCCGGCCCGCTGGCGGCAGTGCCCGCCTGGACGGCCGAAGACGCGCGCTACATCGAACTGGCGCTGCAAGAAGCCCAGGCCGCTTATGACATCGGCGAAGTACCCGTGGGCGCGCTGGTGGTTTCCGCGCAAGGCGAGATCCTGGGGCGCGGCTATAACCGCACCATCATTGACCACGACCCCACCGCCCACGCCGAAATCGTGGCGCTGCGCAACGCGGCGCGGCGCCTGGAAAATTACCGTTTGCCCGGCATCACCGTCTACGTCACGCTGGAACCGTGCGTCATGTGCATCGGCGCCATGCTGCACGCGCGACTGGCTCGCGTCGTCTTCGGCGCCTACGACCCGAAGACCGGCGCCTGCGGCAGCGTGCTGGACGTGGGCGCCGTGCCGAAACTCAACCATCACACTTCAGTCACCGGCGGCGTGCTGGCGGAACCTTGCGGCGATTTGCTGCGCCGGTTTTTCCGTGAACGCCGCGCCAAGGAATCCATCGCATGAGCACCCGCAAACCCGCCAAATCCGCCTCCAAAAAGGCGGCTACCTCGGCGGCCGCCGCCCACGATCATGACCATGGGCTCGCCTGCGGCGAGGACTGCGGTCACGATCACAGCCACGATCATGCCGACGGGCAAGTCTTGCCGGACGCCCGCGGCATCTACCTGATCTCGCCGTCCTCCGCCGTGCGCGACCCCGCCACGGTTGAATTGGCGCGTGAACGCTTGCAGCAGCAAGGCTTCAGGACGGCGGTGGACCGCAGCGCCTACGCCGTGCACCAGCGTTTCGCGGGCACCGACGCGCAGCGCGCCGCCAGCCTGGTGCGCGCCACCAAGCAAAAGCTGCCCATCGTCATGGTCACGCGCGGCGGCTACGGCATGGGCCGCCTGCTGGACCAGATCGACTGGACGGCCATGGCCGACAGCGGCAAGCGCTTTGTCGGGATGAGCGACTTCACGGCTTTCAACCTGGCGCTGCTGGCCAAGACGGGCGCCGTCAGCTACAGCGGCGCCACCGCCGTGGCGGACTTTGGCGGCAAAAAGGTGGACGACCTGACCGAAGCCCTGTTCGGCGAAGTCATGCGAGGCGAGCTGGAAATCCTTAGCTTCGAAACCCAGGACGCCGACCCGGTGGACGCCCGCGGCATCCTGTGGGGCGGCAACCTGGCCATGGTGGCGTCCTTGGTCGGCACCCCGTATTTCCCGAAGGTGCGCGGCGGCATCCTGTTTCTGGAAGACGTGGCCGAACATCCGTATCGTGTCGAACGCATGCTGATCCAGCTGGCGCAGGCCGGTGTGCTGGCCAAGCAAAAGGCCATCGTGCTGGGCCGTTTCACCGACTACAAGCTGGCCCCGCACGACAAGGGTTACGACCTGCACGAAGTGGTGGCGTGGCTGCGCAAGACGGTCAAGGTGCCGGTGATTACGGGCCTGCCGTACGGCCATGTGGCCACCAAGGCCACGCTGCCCATCGGCCAGAAGGTCGGCATCGCCACCGAGAAGGGCCTGGCCCATCTGGTGCTGGACGAACACCACCACTGATCCGGGCAGGCGAGCGCCCGTTTGCTACACTATCGGGTTTCCTCGCATGCGTCTTCGGACGCCTACAGACTCAAAATACCGTGATATCCACAGCCAATCTCACCATCCAGTTCGGTCCCAAGCCCCTTTTCGAGAACGTCAGCGTCAAGTTCGGGGAAGGCAACCGGTACGGGCTGATCGGGGCCAATGGGTCCGGTAAGTCGACGTTCATGAAGATCATCGGCGGCGACCTCGAAGCGTCCGGCGGCAACGTGTCGCTGGAGCCGGGCGTGCGCCTGGGCAAGCTGCGCCAGGACCAGTTCGCGTTCGAAGACCTGCGCGTGCTGGACGTCGTCATGATGGGCCACACCGAAATGTGGGCCGCCATGTCCGAGCGCGACGCTATCTACGCGAACCCGGAAGCCACCGAAGACGACTACATGCGCGCGGCCGACCTGGAAGCCAAGTTCGCCGAGTACGACGGCTACACCGCCGAAGCGCGCGCCGGTGAACTGCTGCTGGGCCTGGAAATCGCCGTGGACCAGCACAACCTGCCCATGCGCGAAGTGGCCCCGGGCTGGAAGCTGCGCGTGCTGCTGGCGCAGGCGCTGTTCTCGAACCCCGACGTCCTGCTGCTGGACGAGCCCACCAACAACCTGGATATCAACACCATCCGCTGGTTGGAAAACGTGCTCAACAGCTACCAGAGCACGATGATCATCATCAGCCACGACCGCCACTTCCTGAACCAGGTGTGCACGCACATGGCTGACGTGGACTATGGCGAAATCCGCATCTACGCGGGCAACTACGACGATTACATGCTGGCTTCGACGCAGGCCCGCGAGCGCCTGGTGTCCAACAACGCCAAGGCCAAGGAACGCGTCGCCGAACTGCAAGACTTCGTTCGCCGCTTTGCCGCCAACAAGTCCAAGTCGCGCCAGGCCACCTCGCGCTTGAAGCAGATCGACCGCATCAAGGCGGACCAGGTCGTGGTCAAGCCGTCGTCGCGCCAGAACCCGTACATCCGCTTTGAACAGAACAAGGTCATGCACCGCCTGGCGGTCACGGTCGAAAACCTGACCAAGGCCTACGACGCGCCGGTCATCACCAAGTTCTCGGCAATGGTGGACGCGGGCGAAAAAATCGCCATCATCGGCGCCAACGGCGTGGGCAAGACCACCTTGCTGCGCTTGCTGGCCACGGAACTGCAACCGGATTCGGGCTCGGTGAAGTGGTCCGATAACGCTGACCTGGGCTACATGGCGCAGGACGTTTCCGACCAATTCCTGCAAACCGACATCAACTTGCTGGACTGGATGGGCGACCATCGCCAGCCGGGCGACGACGACCAGTCGATCCGTTCGGTGCTGGGCCGCCTGCTGTTCTCGGCGGACGACCTGCCCAAGGCGCCCAAGGTGCTGTCCGGCGGCGAAAAGAACCGCATGACCTTCGGCCGCCTGATGCTGGGCCGGCACAACGTCATGCTGCTGGACGAGCCCACCAACCACCTGGACATGGAATCGATCGAATCGCTTCAGTTCGCGTTGGAAAAGTACGAGGGCACGCTGGTGTTCGTGTCGCACGACCGCGAGTTCGTGTCCGGCCTGGCTACCCGCGTGATCGAAATCCTGCCCTCGGGCGAGATCATCGATTACCGCGGCGGCTACGAAGACTATCTGGAATCGCGCGGCATCGAAGCCTGAGCCCGCTGGGAGGCATGTCGGCCTGACGTTGGCCGACGTGTCAGCCACCCATCCCGTCCATCACGGCGCGCCTCTCGGGGCGCGCCGCGTTGTTTTCAGCCGTGCCGCTGTTCAGCAAGCTGCAATATTGATTGCGCTATCATCGGGTTTACCCTGAGCCGCTCGGCCAGGCATTTTTTTTTCCAGACCAATGTCCCCCACACCGCACAGCACGCCGGACGGCGCGCCGATCAGCACGTACGCGCTGACGTTTCGCATCGTCGCTATCGCCTTCTTCACCTTCATCTGCTACCTGGCCATCGGCTTGCCGCTGGCGGTGTTGCCTGGCTATGTGCACGACAAACTGGGCTATGGCACGGTGCTGGCCGGGCTGGCGATCAGCGTGCAGTACGTCGCCACCTTGCTCAGCCGCTCGCACGCCGGGCGCATGGCGGACACGGTGGGCCCGAAGCACACCGTCGTGATCGGCATGATTGCCTGCGCGGCAAGCGGCGTTTTCCTACTGCTGGCCTATGCCTTCGAACGTAGCGCCTGGTTGAGCATGACGGCAATCATCGTCAGCCGGCTGGCGTTGGGGTTCGGGGAAAGCTGGGTGGGCACGGGGTCGGCCACGTGGGCCATCGCGCGGGTCGGGCCGCTGCACACGGCGCGCGTCATCTCGTGGAACGGCATCTGCACGTATGGCGGCTTGGCGCTGGGCGCACCGCTGGGTGTGACGCTTGAGCGGGAATGGAGCATGGGCGCGCTGGGCGGGGCGGTGTTGCTGCTGGGTCTGGCCGGCCTGGGGCTGGCCGTCAGCCGCGCGGCGGTGTCTATCGTCGGCGGCCACCGGATGGCCTTCAAGAGCGTGGTGCTGCGCGTCTTCCCGCACGGCATGGCGCTGGGGCTGGGGTCGGTGGGCTTCGGCACGCTGGCTGCCTTCGTGGCGCTTTACTACACCAGCATGTCCTGGGAAGGCGCGGCGCACGCGCTGAGCGCCTTCGGGTGCGCGTTCATCGGCGTGCGGCTGCTGTTCGCCGGCACCATTACGCGCTATGGCGGTTTTCGTGTGGCGCAGGTTTCCTTCCTGGTGGAAGCGGCGGGCCTGCTGTTGCTGTGGCTGGCGCCCAATCCCACCGCCGCGCTGCTGGGCGCCGCGTTGACGGGATGCGGGTTCGCGTTGATTTTCCCTGCCATCGGCGTCGAAGCCGTGGCGCGCGTGCCGGCGGGCAGCAGAGGCGCGGCGCTGGGTGCCTATTCGGCATTTCTGGACCTGGCGCTGGGCGTCACCGGCCCCATCGCCGGCTATATCTCCAGCGGCTATGGCTACCCGCCTATCTTTCTGTCCGCCGCCCTGGCGGTGGCGATCGGGTTTGTGATTGCGTACGGGCTGCACCGCCACGCCAACCGGCAAGCCGTCGCCCAGGCCGCAACCCGCTAGGCCTTCCTGTCTTTATTCATATAACGGGAAGCTTTAAAGACATTCAATATTGATCGTTTGAATTCATATAACGAATTGTTAGATTTAGGCCTCGTCTTCACGCGCGCCCACGATTCGTTCCATGAACCTGACCTTCGATCACGTCCACAAGCACTTCGGCGACCTGCCCGTGGTGGACGACTTCACCAGCGACATCAAGCCCGGTGAACTCGTCGCCCTGGTCGGCCCCTCTGGCTGCGGCAAGTCCACGCTGCTGCACCTGGCGGCGGGCCTGGAACAGCCCACGCAGGGTCGCGTCCTGGCCGACGGCAAGCCCGTGTCCGGCCCGCACCCCAGCCGCACGCTGGTATTCCAGGAACACGCGCTGTACCCGTGGCTGACGCTGGAAGACAACGTGGCGTTGGCGCTGGAATTTCAAAACATCCCCAAGAAGCACGCCCGCGAAGGCGCTCGCCAATGGCTGGCGCGCGTCAGCCTTGCCGGCTTCGAACACTACTATCCGCATCAGGTGTCCGGCGGCATGCGGCAACGCGCTGCACTGGCGCGCGCCTTCATCGCCCAGCCCCAAACCATGCTGATGGACGAGCCGTTCGGCGCGCTTGACGCGCTGACCCGCCTTAGCCTGCAAGACGTGCTGCGCCAGCTGATCGCCCAGGAAAAGCCTACCGTCCTGCTGGTTACGCACGATGTCGACGAAGCGCTGTTCCTGGCCGACCGCATTGTGGTCTTCAGCCCGCGTCCGGCGCGTGTGTTGCGCGAATTCAACCTGGCGCATCGTGCCAAGACGCACGACCTGTCTGACCTGGCCGCTGAAAAGCGCGAGATCCTGCGCCTGCTTGGCATCGCCGTGGACGGCTCGCAAGCCCATGCCGACATGGCGCTGGCTGCCTGACCCCATCCTGGCCTGACCCCATCCTGGCTTGAACCCATCCTTATCCGTCGCGGCGTTTTCGCGCCGCCACCTTTGAATTCCCTGGAGCTTTACCCATGAAATTGAAGCAATGGCTGTCCCTGCCGCTAGCGGCCGCGCTGCTAGCCGCGGCCCCCGCGATGGCCGCCGAAAAATTCCGCGTGGGCTATCTGCGCGTCATGGACGATGCGCAAGCCATCGTCGCGCAAGAGGGCGGTTTTTATAAGAACGCGGGGCTGGATTCCGAGCTGATCGAATTCAAGTCCGGCACCGATCTCATCAAGGCCATCGTCGGCGGTCAGCTGGATATCGGCGTCCTGGGCTTCACCAACGCTGTCGCGTGGGCCTCCAAGGGCGCCGACCTGAAAGTGGTGGGCGGCGCGCAGCAGGGCTATCACTCGCTGATCGTGCGCGACGATTCCGGCATCAAGGACATCGCCGGCCTGAAGGGCAAGACGCTGGCCTCGCAAGCCGAAGGCAGCACGGCCGACGTGGTGTTGAAGGGCGTGGTGCTCAAGCAGGGCAACCTTAGCGCCGACGACGTCAACATCATGGGCGTCAGCCCGGCCGTTGCCGTGCAGTCGCTGGTGGGCAAACGCGTGGACGCGGCCTTCCTGTTCGAGCCCTATGACCGCATCGCGCAACTGGTGGCGCCGGTCAAGCAGATCTACGAAGTGGGCCAGGCCTGGCCGTTCCCGTGCATGGTAGTGATCACCTCCGGTGAGACGCTGGCCAAGCGCAAGGACGATGTCTGGAAGGCGTTGGACGCGCAGAACCAGGCCATTACGCTGCTGCAGAAAGAGCCGGCGCAGGCGTCCAGGCTGATCGCGTCGTACTTCATTGCCGAGCCTACGCTCAAGACGCTGTCGCGGGGCGAGCTGCCGCGCGAAACGGTGATCGCCGAGGCCATCAGCACCCAGGTCTTCACGCCCAAGCTCACGCAGAAAGACACGGCGCGCATGCAGGAAATCGCCGATATCCTGCAAGCCCAGGGGTCGCTGAAAACGCGTGACGGCAAGCCGTACGACGTGTCCAGCATTGTTGATCTGTCCTGGCAAGAGGCGCGCAAACTTTGAGCTCGTCTACCCGAGTGACCGGCGCCCGCAAGCATCTTGCGGGCGTTTTGGGCGTCCTGTTCATTCTGTTGTTGTGGCAGCTGGCGGCGTTCGCCTTGCCTGATTTCCTGATGCCGGGCGTGCCGGCCGTGGTCCAGCGCCTGTTCGAGGACCTGGGCAAGCAGTCGTTCCATCAAAGCCTGATGGGCACGCTGGGCCGGCTGGGCGCGGGCTACGGACTGGCGCTGGTGGCAGGGATCGGTTTCGGCCTGGTGGCCGCCGTGCTGTTCTTCTTTCGCGAAGTGCTGCGCAGCGCCATCGTCATCCTGCAATCGATTCCGTCTATCGCCTGGGTGCCGCTGTTCCTGATCGTGATGGGCTTTGGCAACACGCCCATCATCGTCGTGGTCGCGCTGTCGGCGTTTTTCCCCGCCGCGCTCAGTGTCATGAACGCCACCGAATCCGTGCAGCGTGTGCACGTGTCGGCCGCGCGCGTGATGGGCGCGACCCGGTGGGGCCTGGTCAAGCGGGTGTACCTGCCTGCCGTCATGCCCGAACTGATCACCGGCGCGCAGCTGGCCTTCGGCAACGCCTGGCGCGCGCTGATCTCGGCTGAAATGCTGATCGGTTTCGGCAAGGGCCTGGGACGTTCGCTGGCGTACTCGGGCGAAATCGCCGATATGACGGGCGTGATGACGAACATCCTGGTCATTGCCGTCCTGGCCGCGCTGATCGACCAGTTTGTGCTTGAAAACCTGAAGCACCGTCTGCTTCGGTATCAGTACGTTTGACTGAGTATTGGCTGAGTATTGGTTGAGTATTGGCTGAGTATTGGCGCCTGAATTCAAGGTTGCCGATCAGCCAGCATGGCAGTCCAAACCCAAGTCCAAACCCAAGTCCAAACCCAAGTCCAAAGCCAAAGTCCCAGTCTTAGTTCAAGTTCCAGCCCATGATCCAGCCCACGCGACTCTTGCGCCGTTTTGCCCTGACCACAGCATGCATGCTGCTGGTCGGCACAAGCGCGGCGCATGCCCAGCCGGCCCCCTTTACCGCAGCCCATGCGCGCGGGGAACTGGTGGTGGGCGTGCCGTATCTGGCGCCGCCGCCCGTGGCCGGCGCCAAGATCCGCACGCCCGACGGGCTGGACGCGAACATGGCCGAACGCCTGGGCGCCAGCCTGAAGCTGCCCGTCCGTTTGCAACAGGTGAAGGCGGATGAGGCCGACGCGGCACTGGCGGCCGGGAAAGTGGACGTGGTGCTGGCCGATGATGCCGACGCCCAGCCCGCGCCGGCTACCGTCGCCGTGCAACCCACGGGGTACCGCGCGCGCCCCAAGGCGGTGATACGCAGCGACACCCGCCTGCGCAAGCCGGCCGACGCGAAGGGGCACACCGTCTGCATGGCCGAAGCGGACACCCACGCGCGATCCCTGGCGGCAAGCTGGGGCGCGGCGGTGCGCACGTACCGCGTGCCGTCCGATGCGCTGGTAGCGGTGCGCGAAGGCGCTTGCGATGTCGGCCTGGTGGATGACGCCGTCTGGGAACCGCTGGTGCGCTTTCCAGAGTGGAAGAAGTTCTCGTCAACGCTGGCCGCCGACGGCGAGACCCGTGAAAGGGTGTGGCTGCTGCCCGCCTCGGACACGGCCGGGCGGGCCTGGATGGCGAACGAAATGCGCGCCTGGAGCCAGGCCGGCGCCTGGAAGGCGATGACCGCGAAATGGGCGCGCGATGTGGCCTTCGACGTCTATCTTGACCAGGAAGTGCCCGACTGCCACGGCTAGCGGCGGGCCCTGGCCCAGCACTTACAATGCCGGGCATGACGCACACGTTGACCGCTTCCTGCTCGTATCAGGAAGACATCAAGAAAAGCCGCTTTGTCGCCTACGCCGCCCCGGTTGCCACCGTGGACGAGGCGATGCGCTTCTTTGCCGAACACAGTGATCCCGAGGCCACCCACAATTGCTGGGCCTATCGCATTGGGCAGGAATATCGGTTCAACGACGATGGCGAGCCCGGCGGCACGGCCGGCCGCCCCATCCTGCAAGCCATTGAAGGGCAGGACATGGACCGCGTGGCGGTGCTGGTGGTGCGCTGGTATGGCGGCATCAAGCTGGGCGCGGGCGGGCTGGTGCGGGCCTATGGCGGTTGCGCCGCCAATTGCCTGCGCCTGGGGCAGCGTACCGAAATCGTGGACCTGGCCACGGTGACATGCACCTGCGGTTTCGCGGAATTGGCGTTGTTGAAGTCGCGCCTGGCGCAAGCCGGGGCGGTGGTGCAACAGGAAGACTTCAACCCGGACGGCGTGTCGCTGTGCTTCGTCGTGCCGCGCAGCGCGCTGGGTGACCTCGAGGTCACTGTCGCCAACATCACGCGCGGACGCTCGGCGTGGGAGCTCGTGTCCTGAGCGGCCGAATAGACCGCGCACCCCAATGGAAAGGGGCCCACTGCGGGGCCCCTTTGTCATTTACGCGTTCTGGCTGTCTTGCGCCGCGGCGATTTCCTGGTGGACCTTTTCCATGTCCACCTCCTTGATCTTGGCCAGCAGCTCGTTGAGCTGCCCGCCCGACAAGGCGCCGGGTTGCGAGAACAGCAGAACTTTCTCACGGAAGACCATCAGCGTGGGAATCGAGCGGATTCCCAGGGCGCCAGCCAGTTCCTGCTCGACGTCGGTGTTCACCTTGGCGAACGTGACATCGGTGTGCTCGGTCGCGGCCTGCTCAAATACGGGAGCAAAGCCACGGCACGGGCCGCACCACGGAGCCCAGAAGTCGACGATCAGGGTACCGTCCGGCGTGATGGCGTCCTGGAAGCTTTCTTTGGTGAGTTCAACAATACTCATTTTGGATCCTTGCCGCGGAGCGCGGCGCAAAAAGTCGGTGTCGAGATCCGGGGTGTGCCTGCCCCGGCCTGATTCGGCGACGCTTTATGTGCCACGCGCTCTGGCGTAATAGTAGAGCCGGCGATGGCAGCGTCGCAATGGTTGGCGCTGTGGAGAGCGCAGTCAGCGGTGCTTAGACCGCGGTTTTTGTAGAGACGCCGGCATCGTTCTTCAACGACGCGACGATCTCGAAAGAGCGCAGGCGATCCGCGATATCGAAGAAGTCGGACACGATCATGACCTCGTCGGCTTCGGTTTCGGCCACCAGGGCCTCCAGCCGCCGCTTGACGGTGTCCGGCCCGCCCACGATGGAAGCGCCCAATCTTTGATTGACCGCTTCACGCTCCCATTCGTTCCACAAACCATCCATGTTGTCGACCGGCGGCTGCAATTGCAGGCGGTGGCCGCGTACCAAAGACAGGAATTTAAGCTGCTGCGTGGTCGCCTGGCGCCGGGCGGCTTCATCGGTTTCAGCCGCCACGACCGGCACGCCGATCATCGCGTAAGGACGCGACAGCGTGGCCGACGGCTTGAACAGGTGCCGGTACAGGCGCATGGCCGCCATGCCTTCGGGCGAGAAATGCCCCGCAAACGAAAACGGCAGGCCGAGCTCGGCAGCCAGGCGGGCGCTGAAATCGCTGGAACCCAGCAGCCAGATCGGAATGTCCAGCCCTTCGCCGGGAATGGCGCGCACGGGCTGCCCAGGGCGGGAAGCCGCCAGGAAACCGCGCAATTCTTCCACCAGCGCCGGAAATTCCAGGCCGCTGCGGGGGCCACGGCGCAGCGCGTGCTGCGTGGCGCCATCGCTACCGGGCGCGCGGCCCAGGCCCAGGTCGATGCGGCCGGGGTAAAGCGTTTCAAGGGTGCCGAACTGCTCGGCAATGATCAAGGGCGCGTGGTTGGGCAACATGATGCCGCCGGAGCCAACCCGCAGCGTGCTCGTGTGTCCGGCCACATGGCCGATCAGCACGGCCGTCGCGCTGGAAGCGATGCCGTTGATGTTGTGGTGCTCGGCCAGCCAGAAGCGGTTGTAGCCCAGCTTCTCAACGTGCTGGGCCACCGCCACGGTGTTGCGAAACGCGTCCGCGGCATCGCGGCCCTGAACTATCGGGGCCAGATCCAGGACCGAAAACGGGATGCGGGCAAGGGCGCTCATGCGGACGTCTCCTGGTTCAAGGCAACGGCACGACAGGACGGCAACACGGGGACAAAGCGGGTAGGGCGCAAGGTGAACTCCATACGAGATACATGGGGAGTGTATCGACGAATTCAACCGAAGCGGGCAGCAACCTTGCGGCCGGGCGGGTTGTATTGGCGGGCGCTATGCCCGCCATTGCACCACGCTATTCCGGAAAGAACGCGTACCGGATCACGAACAGCACGGCCACCAGCCACGTGGCCGGGTGCACGTCGCGGACCTTGCCCGTGGCGGTTTTGAGGACCACATAGCTGATGAAGCCGAAGGCGATGCCGTTGGCGATCGAGTACGTGAACGGCATGACCAGTGCGGTCAGCGCGGCCGGGGTGGCTTCGGTGACTTCGTTCCAGTCGATATCGATCAGTTCGCGCATCATCAGGCCGGCCACGTAGAGCAGGGCGGGCGCGGTGGCGTAGGCGGGGACGGCGCCGGCCAGCGGCGAGATGAACAGGGCGGCCAGGAACAGCAGCGCCACGACCAGTGCGGTCATGCCGGTACGGCCGCCTGCCTGCACGCCCGATGCGCTTTCCACGAAAGCCGTGGTGCTGCTGGTGCCCAGGGCCGAGCCGGCGACGATGGCGGTGCTGTCCGCGAACAGAGCGCGGCCCAGGCGGTTGGGCCGGCCTTCGGGGACCAGCCCGGCGCGCTTGGCCACGCCCACCAGCGTGCCGGTGGCGTCGAACACTTCAACCAGCACGAACACCAGGATCACGTGCACGAAACCGCTGTGCAGCGCGCCCATGACGTCCAGTTTCAGGAAGGTGGGTGCCAGGCTGGGCGGGGCCGAAAAGATGCCTTTGAATTCGTTGTAGCCCAGCGCCATCGACAGCACGGTGACCACGATGATGCCGATCAGGATGGCGCCGCGCACGCGCAACGCATCCAGCGACGCAATGATGAAAAAGCCCAGGATGGCGAACAGCGGGCCGTGGGTGGTCAAGTTACCTAGGGAAACCTTGGTGGCCGGGTGGGCAACCACGATGCCGGCGCTGGACAGCGCGATAATTGCCAAAAACAGCCCGATGCCCGCCGCAATCGCGCTGCGCAGGGAATGCGGAATGCCTTTGACCAGCCAGACGCGGATGCCCGATATCGTCAGGATCAAGAAGATCACGCCCGAAATGAACACGGCGCCCAGCGCTTGTTCCCAGGTGTAGCCCATGGTCTTGACGACGGTGAACGCGAAGAAGGCGTTCAGGCCCATGCCGGGCGCCATGCCGATCGGCCAGTTGGCGATCAATGCCATCACCAGCGAACCCAGCGCGGCCGCCAGGCAGGTGGCCACGAAGACAGCGTCGCGGTCCATGCCGGTGGACGACAGGATGTCCGGATTGACGAAGATGATGTAGGACATCGTCAGGAACGTCGTCAGACCGGCCACGATCTCGGTGCGCGCGTTCGTGCCGTGTTCACGCAGCTTGAATAACTTCTCCAGCATTCCAGTCCCCAGTGTGTTTGCAGGCTTGTCGGTTGTTGTAGGCGGCGCCCCACAGGTGCCGCACCATTTCAAAACTCGCGTATTTTCGCATCAGTTGTAAACTCTGCCGCCATGATTATCCTCGGCTTTGAAAGCTCCTGCGACGAAACCGGTGTCGCAGCCGTCTGTACGGAACGCGGCCTGCTGGCGCATGCGCTGCATACCCAGATCGCCATGCACCAGGAATATGGTGGCGTGGTGCCCGAACTTGCCTCGCGCGACCATATCCGGCGCGTGGTTCCCTTGACTCGCCAGGTGCTGCAAGACGCGGGCCTGCAAATGTCGGATATCGGCGCGGTGGCCTATACGGCCGGGCCGGGCTTGGCCGGCGCCTTGCTGGTAGGCGCCAGCGTGGCGCAGTCCTTCGCGTGGTCACGGCATTTGCCGGCCATCGGCATCCATCACCTGGAAGGCCACCTGCTGTCGCCCATGTTGGCCGACCCGCGCCCCGACTTTCCTTTTGTGGCGTTGCTGGTGTCCGGCGGCCATACGCAGCTGATGCGGGTGGACGGCGTGGGACGCTACGAACTGCTGGGCGAAACGCTGGACGACGCGGCGGGCGAAGCCTTCGACAAATCGGCCAAGCTGATGGGCCTGGGCTATCCCGGCGGCCCGGCGCTGGCAAAGCTGGCGGGGCAGGGCGATGCCAGCCGTTTCGACCTGCCGCGCCCCATGTTGCACAGTGGTGACCTGGACTTCAGCTTCAGCGGTTTGAAAACCGCCGTGCTGACCCGCGTGAAGGCGGCGGAAAAGGCGGGCGGGCTGGATGAGCAGACGCGGGCCGACCTGGCGGCGGCGACTCAGGGCGCGATCGTGGACGTATTGGCCGCCAAGGCAATCAAGGCGTTGAAGCAGACGGGATTGCGCCGTCTGGTGGTGGCCGGTGGCGTTGGGGCCAACCAGTTGCTGCGGGCCAAATTGGCCGCGGCGCTCAAGCCCTTGCGGGCCCAGGCGTATTTTCCGCCCTTGGAGCTGTGCACCGATAACGGCGCGATGATCGCCTTCGCGGCGGCTGAAAGGGTCAAGGCCGGGCTGGTGAAACTGGACGCCGATGCGCACAGCTTCACGGTCAAACCCCGCTGGGATCTTGCCGATATTGCCTGATCAACCGGGCTTTTTCTTGCCGCCGATCTTGCTTTCGGTGCCCTGGACCAGGCGCGTGATGTTGGCACGGTGACGATAGAACAGCAGCACGCCGATCACCGCCAGCGCCACGCCCATGGCCGGCTGCGCGTACCAGGCCAGGCCCGAGCCGAACACGTAGTAGACCGGCGCGAAGAATGCCGCCACCAGCGAAGCCAGCGACGAATACCGGAAGAACACGGCAACGATCAGCCAGGTGGCGGCGGTGGCCACGGCCAGCCAGGGCTGGATCGCGACCAGCACACCCAGCGCCGTTGCCACGCCCTTGCCGCCCTTGAAACCGAGAAAAACCGGATACAGGTGGCCCACGAAAGCGGCCAGCGCCACCAGCGCCAGACCGGCCGGCGCGATGCCGGGGGCCAGTCTTTCGGCCAGCCAGATGGCGAACCAACCCTTGGCCGCGTCGCCCAGCAAGGTCAGCGCGGCGGCCGTCTTGTTGCCGGTACGCAGCACATTGGTCGCGCCCGGGTTCTTGGACCCGTAGCTGCGAGGGTCCTGCAGCCCCATCAGCTTGCTGACGACCACGGCGAACGGCACGGAGCCGATCAGGTAGGCCAGCAGGATGAGCGCGGCGGTGAACGCCAGGGAGGGTTCGGTAATCGCCATGGAAAGGGAGTCCGTTGTTGTCGCAATGGCGCGGATTCTACCGCGCCGCGCGCCACCCCTGGCTACGGGTTATCGAGCGTGGCGTCCAAGCCCCGTGGTTGCACGCAGTCATACAGGGCGGGACGGCGGACGGTACAATCCGACACGTCCTTCCGCGTTTTATTTTCTTTCGGATGCACAATGCGAATTCTGGTTTCGAACGATGATGGTTATTCGGCCCCTGGGCTCGAAGCGCTGGTAGCGGCGCTGCAAGGCCTGGGCGATCTCACCGTCGTTGCGCCCGAGACCAACCACAGCGGCGCTTCCAATTCCCTGACCTTGAACCGCCCCTTGTCCGTGCGCACGGCCTCGAACGGCTTCATCGCCGTCAATGGCACGCCATCCGATTGCGTGCACGTGGCGCTGACCGGCTTGATGGATGCCCGGCCCGACCTGGTCGTGTCCGGCATCAATAACGGCGCCAACATGGGCGACGACACCTTGTATTCCGGCACGGTGGCCGCCGCCAGCGAAGGCTATCTGTTCGGCATTCCCGCCATTGCGTTTTCGTTGGCGGAAAAGGGCTGGGAACACATCGAGTCAGCCGCGCGCGCAGCCCGCCAGGTGGTGGAACGCCATCTGGCCCAACCGCTGGCCGCGCCCGTACTGCTGAACGTCAATATCCCGAACCGCCGCTTTGAAGACCTGCACGGCTTCGCGGTTACGCGTTTGGGCAAGCGGCATCCCTCGCAGCCCGTCGTGCGCACCACCACGCCTTATGGCGACACGGTGTACTGGATCGGCCCGGTCGGCCTGGCGGCCGACGCCACGCCCGGCACCGATTTCCATGCGGTGGAGCAGGGCACGGTATCGGTCACGCCCTTGCGGCTGGACCTGACCCAGCACAGCCAGCTGGACGAAATCAGAACCTGGGCGGAGCCGTTATGCGCAAACGCGTAAGCCAACCCGATGTCTCGCAGGCCGTGCCCGGCCGGCCCAGCCCGGCCCGCTACGACTCGGGTCGCCTCAGCCCCGGCGTCACGGCCACCAACAGCAACACCCGTATTTCAGCCGCCACGCTGCCCCGCCAGACCCAGGCGCCGGCGCCTGCGGCGGGAAACAATCTTGGCTTGAATTCGGACCGGCTGCGCCAGGCGATGGTGCAGCGCCTGCGGGGCCAGGGCATCACCGACGAGCGCGTCTTGAACGCCATGGCCGCCGTGCCGCGTCATCTGTTTGTCGACGAAGCACTGGCCAGCCGCGCATACGAAGACGCCGCGTTGCCCATCGGCCATTCACAAACCATCTCGCAACCGTGGGTGGTCGCGCGCATGATCGCGGCGGCTTGCGAAGACCGCGCGCCGACCCGCGTGTTGGAAGTGGGCGCGGGTTGCGGCTATCAAGCGGCAGTGCTCGCGCAGTTCGTGCGCGAGGTCCATTCCATTGAACGCATCCGTGGCCTTTACGAGCTTGCGCGCGAGCATTTACGCGCCTTGCGGCTGACTACGCGTATCCGCCTGATCTATGGCGACGGCACGCTGGGCCTGCCCGGCGTGGCGCCGTTCGATGCTATCGTTGTGGCTGCCGCTGGCCTGGCCATTCCGCAAGCGCTGCTTACGCAGCTGGCGCCGGGCGGACGCCTGATCGCTCCCGAAGGGGGCACGAACCAGCGCTTGGTGCTGATCGAACGCACCGGCGCGGCCAGCTGGAAACGCACTGAATTAGAGGCCGTGCGCTTTGTGCCGCTACGCGCCGGAATACAATCTTGAGCAAACAGGAGAAACGTATGCTCAACGGGCAGTCGCAACTGACCGATATGACTATGGGCGCGTCCATGACGCGCCTGCGCCGCCCGCTCTTTATCGTGGGGGCACTCAGCCTGGCTATTTTGGCCGGCTGCGCATCAAAAGGAACTCGCGCTCCGGTGGTCGACATGACCGCCGGACAGCCAGCGTCAACGGCTCAGCCCGGTGGCAGCTATGTGGTCAAGCCGGGCGACACGCTTTACAAGATCGCCCGCGCCAACAACGTGGATATCGAAAGCGTCAAGCGCTGGAATAACCTCAGCGACCCCAACCAGATCTCGGTCGGCCAGGTGCTGAAGATGTCCGGCGGCTCCAGCACGGGCGCGCAGCCCGCACCGATCGCCAGCGTCAAGCCGCAACCGCGTCCGCTTGACCAGCCGGAAACCCCCGCTGCCACGACGACCACGCCGCCGCCCGATGCAACGCCCGCGCCCGCGCCGGTCGACGTCAAGCCCGCCCCGCGCGCGGCGGACGCCAGCGTCATCAACTGGGCATGGCCGGCCAGCGGCGCCATCGTGCAGACCTTTAACGCCAGCAGCAAGGGCATCGACATTTCCGGCGCGCTGGGCGACCCGATCACCGCCGCGGCGGATGGCCTGGTCAAGTACAGCGGCAACGGCGTGCGCGGCTTGGGCAACCTGATCATCGTTGAACACCAGAACGGCTTCATTACCGCTTACGCGCACAACCGCGCGCTGCTCGTGAAGACGGGCCAGAACGTCAAGCGCGGCGCCAAGATCGCCGAACTTGGCCAAAGCGACACCACATCGCCGCGCCTGCACTTTGAAATCCGTCGCCAGGGCACGCCGGTCGACCCGATGCAGTACCTGCCCACGCGATGACGCCCACCCTGGTATTCGACCTTGAAACCATCCCCGATGCCGATGGGCTGCGCAAGCTCAACGGCTGGGGCCAAGAGGTCTCGGACCTGGAAGTGGTGGAACGCGCGCTGGCCGCGCGCCGCGAAGCCGTCGGGCACGATTTCCTGCCGCTGCATCTGCACAAGGTTGCGGTGGTGGGCTGTGTGTTCCGCGACGACCAAGGCTTTCGCGTCAAGACGCTGGGCCAGGCGGACGACCCTGAAGCCGCCTTGCTGGCCGGCTTCTTCAAGACGATCGAACGCTATACGCCCAAGCTCATCAGCTGGAATGGCTCGGGTTTCGACCTGCCCGTGCTGCACTACCGCAGCCTGATCCTGGGCGTGCCCGCGCCCCGCTATTGGGACATGGGCGAAGAAGACCGTGATTTCAAGTTCAACAACTACATTGCCCGTTATCACACGCGGCATCTGGATTTGATGGACGTGCTGGCCAAGTACAACGGCCGCGCCAACGCGCCGCTGGACGACCTGGCCAAGCTGTGCGGCTTTCCCGGCAAGCTGGGCATGGACGGCAGCAAGGTCTGGGAAGCATGGCATACCGGCCGCGCCGACGAGGTCCGCGCCTATTGCGAAACCGACGTCGTCAATACCTGGCTGGTGTACTGCCGCTTTCGCTTCCTGCGCGGCGAACTGGACCGCACGGCGTATGACGCCGAGATCGCCCTGGTGCGCGATACGCTGTCCGCCAGCGACGCACCGCACTGGAAGGAATACATGGCGGCGTGGGACGCTACCTGACGCCACCCCGCGCCGCCCCGAGGCGAGCTTCGGCGTGGTGGATCAGGATCAGAACGGGGCCTTCCAAGGCTCCGTTTTCACGTCTGGCACGCACGCAATCGACTGAAACATGGAACGCGACCGCGAAACCCGGTTGAAACCGGGCCGACAGCACAATGGCCTCGCTTTCTTCACTTTCAGGAGACACACATGTCCCGATTCGCTATTCGCTCCAATTTGGCCGCTCTTGCTTTTGTCGCCGCGACGGGCGGTTTGGTGGCTGGCTCCGCCATGGCTGCACCCCCGGCTCCGGCCGACGGTGGCCCGGCCGCCATGCATCACCAAGGCCCGCGTGGTGGCGAGTTCCACAAGGGCATGCGCGACGGATTGTTCATTCCGGGCCTGGGTCCGGTTTCCAAGGCGCAGGTCGACCAGCTGAAGTTGGACGACAAGCAACAAGCGCTGTTCAAGACCGCGCAGGACGGCCAGCGCAGCCTGCACGAGGCGATGCGCGCCGCCGGCGCCAAGCGCCACGATCTGCTGAAGTCGCAACTGGACAGCGGCAAGCTGGACCCGCGCGCGCTGGCGGCGCAGTCCGAGCAGTCGCACGACGCGTTCGGCCCGCAAGCCAAGCAGGTTCGTGACCAATGGCTGGCCGTGTGGGACAGCCTGAACGACACGCAGCGCGGCCAGGTGACCAAGATGGTCAAGGACCGCGAAGCCAAGATGCAGGAACGTCACGCCAAGATGGAAGGGCGCCACGGCAAGGGCAAGCCGGGTATGCCGCCGCCTCCTGCGGCCGGTGCGGATGCACCTCCGCCGCCCGCGCCCTCGGCTAACTAAGCCAGTCCCGTCCGCCGCCTTTGTGGGGTGGACGCGGCAAGACCAACCCCGACACGCCACGCGGCGTGCCGGGGTTTTTTATTGGGCTTGGATTCGACTCTGCCAGGATCGGCTCTGCTTAATTTCGACGCTGCTTGATTTCGACGCTGCTTGATTTCGACGCTACGTCCCGCGCCCCAACTTGATGCATGGCGCGCCGTTGGCATGTCGGCGCTTGCCCGCTTGTAGTGCACGCAGCGCGCCATCTTGAACCATGACGGGCGGTGCAGGACGCCCCGGGCGGGCGCACCAGCCTGTCTATCAGCTTGCAGCCAGCGGTTTGTCACCCGAATGAAACCTGGCATGGACATTGCTTGAAGGGAATAGAGCCGGCACCTACCGCAGCAAAGCCGGCCAGACGGATGCGCCAACGGCCGTCCTCCTCCTCGTTAAATCCGATCAGGACTCCGCACCATGAAGAAGACGTTGCTAGCCTTGCCTTTTGCGCTTGCCGCTTGTTTCGCCTCGACGGCCCAGGCCGAACCCACCGATCTTGGAGGCGGTTTTTCTCTTAGCGGTAACGCCACCATCGCCAGCGACTATCGCTTCCGCGGCTATTCCCAGACCGACTTTCGGCCCGCCGTGCAAGTTGGCATCGACCTGACCCATAGTTCGGGCTTCTACCTGGGCAACTGGAACTCCAACGTCTCCGACTTCGTGTTTACCGACGGCAACCTGGAAATGGATTTCTACGGCGGCTGGAAGGGCGACGTGGGCGGCGGCTTCACGCTGGACGCCGGCGTGCTGCATTACTACTACCCCGGTTCCAGCTCGCCCAAGGGCGGCAACTACAACAACACCGACCTCTACCTGGGCGCGTCTTACGGCAACTACTCGCTGAAGTATTCCTACACGCCCAGCGACTTTTTCAGCACGCCCGACAGCAAGGGTACGTGGTACCTGGACGGCACCGCCACGTTCGACCTGGGCGATGGTTGGGGCCTGCTGGGACACCTGGGCTATCAAAAGCTGAAGAACCAAACAAACATGGACGGCGATTCCATCGGCCACTACGTGGACTACAAGCTGGGCGTCACCAAGGACATCAAGGGTTGGGTGTTGGGGCTGGCGGCCGTGGGCGCCACCAAGGACAACTGGCTGCCCACCAAGTACGGCCACCCGTCCGGCCGACTGGGTGCGGTGTTCTCGGTGGCACGTACGTTCTGATCGGTAATCCGTGGCGGCGCTTTGATGGGCGCCGGCGTTTGGGGGGATTGATGGAGACTGCCTGATGGGGCAGTCCCCTTCAATTCCCCCTTTTTTTATCGTTGGCCCGCGCGCTTTTGAGCGGTTGCAGCGGGGCTGTCAGACGGGTCGGCACGCGCGCCCCAGGCCGGGGCAAAAATCGCGCGCGTTGCACACATCGCAATAATTGCCTCTAATGGGCGCGCACAAGATGCGGCGGGCACGTTCCGCGCATCAGCCCGGCCGCTATTGTTGGCGGCCGGCGATTCAAGGAGCTTTGAGCGCAGTGACTATCGATTTCGAAGAAGCAATCAAGCCTTTTTCCTGGATGGAATACGAAGGCAACTTCTCGGTAAGCCTGAATGTCGGGGAATACAAGGAAGAAGTTTTCCGCCGCAGACGGGTAGAGGGTTTCCTGGGGACGGGCTACGACTGGACCTCGCTGGCGGTCGTTTTTCTGACCGAGAAACAGCCGGACCTGGATGAGTCGATCGATTTCGATCCGGAAGCCGATACGTTCTGCGCTTATTCGTCCGATAGCGAAGCGCTTAAGGCCTTCGCCCTGGCGTTCAAGGCTGCGTGCGAAGACAAAAAGCTGATTCAAGATCTGTTTTCTCGCGCCGAGCTGGACTGATCCGCGCCCAGGATAAAAATATACTCACGGCGTCAGAACAATATCCTGGGCGTCTCGATGATCGAAACCCGTTTGTTGCGGCAATTTGTCGCCGTGGCGGAAACCCTGCACTTCAATCGCGCGGCGCAGCGCCTGCACATGGCGCAGCCGCCGCTCAGTCAGGCTATCCGCCGGCTGGAAGCGGAGATCGGCGCGGCGCTGTTTGTACGTACCAATCGCAGCGTGGCGCTGACCCCGGCCGGCGCGGCGTTCCTGCAATCGGCACGTAGCATTCTGGACGCGCTGGACGACGGCGTCGCCCACACGCGGCGCGTCGCCCAAGGCATGGACGGCCACCTGACGCTGACGTTCATCAACATTGCGCCGTATCCCACGTTATTGCGCGCGTTGCGGGACTTCCGTGGCGCGCATCCCGCCGTGGCCTTCACGCTGCAAGAGGCCACCACGCAAGAGCAGGTGCTGGCGCTTGAGGCCGGCCACGCCGATATCGGCTTCATGCGGCCGCCCGGTACCACGACGCCCAGCCTGCGATTTGAATCGCTGCTGCAAGAACCCATCCAAGTGGCCTTGCCCGCCGGGCATCCCCTGCAAGCGCGCGCGGTGGTCGAGCTGGCTGCATTGAAAGACGAGGACTTTGTGGCGTCGCCCCGACGGCTGGGCCAAGGATTTCACGATCAGTTGATCCAGCTTTGCCAGACGGCCGGCTTTGTTCCCCGGGTGGCGCAGGAAGCGCGCCAGTTGCAGACTGTGGCGGCGCTGGTCGCGGCGGGCTTCGGGGTGGCGTTGCTGCCCACATCGGTGGCTCAGGCGGGGCGCGCCGACGTGGTGTTCCGGCCACTGGCGACCGATGCGCCGGCTGCCTTGTTGCAGGTAGAACTGTTGATGGCGTGGAATCCCGCGCGGGATTCTCCGGTGCGGGATCGCCTGCTGGACGTTGTCCGTTCAGTGACGCAAGACGCGCAGCGCGAGTAAATCGGTAAGACGTACACAGTCTTATTCGTGCATGAATAAGATATTTTACGAATAGCGGGCGGCGCCCTAAGCTCGGCAACTGTCATTGTCGAGCCCGGAAGCCTCATGCCCATCGCCGTCTATCTCTTCTCTGTTTGCACCTTCGCTTTTGGCCTGTCGGAGTTTGTTGTCGCGGGCCTGGTGTCTGCGATGGCCGATAGCCTGCACGCCCGCATTGAAGCGGTGGGCACGGCGATCGCGGCCTACGCTTTTGGCGCTGCTATCGGCGCACCCCTCCTGACGGCGTGGGTGGCGCACTGGCGAGACCGCCGCATTCTGGCCTGCGCGATGGCGACATTGGCAGTGGGCAGCGGCTTGATGAGCGTGTCAGCGACGCTGCCCGTCTTGCTGGGCGTGCGTTTCGCCGTCGGCTTGGCGCATGGCGTCTTCATGGCCGTGGCGTCCGACGCGGCGACGCGGCTGGTGGAGCCGGCACGCGCGGGCCGCGCCGTCGCCGTCGTGTGGATCGGCCTGACCGTGGCGCTGGCGCTTGGCGTGCCGTTGGGCACGTTCCTGGGCAGCGTGTGGTCCTGGCGCGTGGTGTTCCTGGCGATTGGTGTGTTGGCCTTGGTTGGGCTGGGCGGGCTGCTGTGTTGCATGCCGGGTCGGTCGACTCCGCCGCAGCCGGATGCACAGTCGGGCTCACAGCCGGGCTCACAGCCGGGCTCAAAGTCGGGCTCACAGGCGGGGCAATTGGCAGGCCAGGGGCCAAGCCGACGGGGCAGCGTCCCGCCGCGACCCCAAACCGGCTCCGGCATGGCCGCAGGCTTGCGCGCCATTGCGCACCCGCGCATGTTGATGACGGCCGGCGTCGGTGCGCTGGTCAGCGTGGCGACGTTCTGCTTTTTCACCTACGTGTCGCCCTACCTGTTGCAGGTCACCGGGGCCGGCGTGCGGCAACTTAGCACGGCCATGCTGCTGTTCGGCCTGTTTTCCATCGGCGGCAATCTGCTGGGCGGGTATCTCGCGGACCGCATGGACCCCGACCGCGCCGCCATGCTGGCATTGGCGGCCCTGGTGGCAACCATGCTGGCCCTGTTCCAGTTCCGCGCGTCGTCTTGGGCCGTGCTGGCGCTGGCGGGGGTGCTGGGCTTGGTGTTCTTTTGCATCGTGACCGTGCTGACGCTGCGACTGCTCAAACAGGCCCAGCATTACGTGCCGGCGTTCACGGCGGTGGCTGCGGGTTTGAACATCGCCTCTTTCAACCTGGGCACCGCTGTGGGCGGCGGGCTGGGCAGCCTGACCATCGCCTGGGCAGGACTGCCCGTGTTGCCGCTGGCGGGAGCCGCGGCAGCATTGGCCGCCATGACGGCGTTGTGGTGGCAATCGACTTGCGCCGACATCACGCGGACGGCTTGACGGCGCACCTTGGCGCACCGGGCCGTCCGCCCCGGCCTTCCGGCCCCGTCAAAGACCATTTCCGGGAATGGGCGCAGTCCTTCTACAATCATGGGTTGCGTGTAATTCTGGACTGCGTGAGATGTCAGACGTTTTGAGTATTGAGTCCCTGGATCTGGAAGCCAGGGGAATCGCCCGCCGCGACGGCAAGGTCGTGTTCGTGGAAGGCGCGCTGCCGGGTGAACGGGTCACCACCGTAACGCTGCGCCGCAAGCCATCCTACGAAATCGCCCGCGTGGACGAGGTCATGCGCCCGTCGTCGCAACGCGTCCAGCCGCGCTGCCCGCACTTCGGGGTCTGTGGCGGCTGCGCCATGCAGCATCTGGAACCCAGCACGCAAGTGGCCATCAAGCAACGGTCGCTGGAAGATACCTTCTGGCACGTCGGCAAGCTCCGCCCCGCGCTCATCCTGCCGCCGCTGCAAGGCCCCACCTGGGGCTATCGCTACCGCGCGCGCCTGTCGGTGCGCGTCGTGCCCAAGAAGGGCGGGGTGCTGGTGGGCTTTCACGAACGTAAAAGCAGCTATGTGGCCGACATGCGCGAATGCCATGTGCTGCCGCGCCACGTCAGCGACCTGCTGTTGCCGCTGCGCGAGATGATCGGCTCAATGTCGGCGCCCGACCGCATGCCGCAAATCGAGGTGTCGTTGGGTGAAGGCGTGACGGCCCTGGTGCTGCGCCATCTGCTGCCCCTGACCGACGGCGATATCGCCATCCTGCGCGCCTTTGCCGCCAAGCACGACGTGCAGTGGTGGTTGCAGGCCAAGGGCCCGGAAACGGTGCACCCGCTAGAGCGCGAGCATGCCGACACGCTGTCGTACACCATGCCCGAATTCGGCCTGCGCATGCCGTATCGGCCCACCGATTTCACGCAGGTCAACCACGCCATCAACCGCGCGATGGTCTCGCGTGCGCTCAAGCTGCTGGACGTGCAGCCCACCGACCGCGTCGCAGACCTGTTCTGTGGCCTGGGCAACTTCACCTTGCCGCTGGCAACCCAGGGCCGCGAAGCCGTGGGCGTGGAAGGCAGCAAGGCGCTGACGGATCGTGCATTTGACGCGGCGGCGCGCCATGGCCTGGCCGAACGCACCAGCTTTGCCACCTTGAACCTGTTCGAGGTCGACGCGCATTGGCTGCGCAGCCTGGGCTATTTCGACCGCATGCTGATCGACCCGCCGCGCGAAGGCGCGCACGCGGTGTCGCAGGCGCTGGCGGAATTGTCCGTGCAAGAGCGCCCGCGCCGCATCGTCTACGTGTCCTGTAACCCGGCCACGTTGGCGCGCGACGCGGCCATTCTGGTGCACGAAGGGGGCTATGAATTGAAGAGCGCCGGCGTCATCAACATGTTCCCGCACACGGGCCATGTGGAATCGATTGCGGTGTTCGAATCGTTGGACGCCGAGGGCGTGGCCGAAGTCAAGGAACGCGCACGCCAGCGCGCCATCCAGGCCGAAGCCGACGCCATCGCGGCAGAAGAGGCCAAGGCGCTTGCCGCCGCTGAAAAAGCGGCCGCCAAGCAAGCGGCAACCGATGCCTACCACGCGCGCGTTGCCGCCGAGGCTGCCGAAGCGGGCGTTGTCGGCCAAGCCTCCGAAGCCGACGTTGCGCAAGCCGACGCCGACACCGTCGCGGAACCCGTCGCGCCAGTAAAAGACTGATAGGCGCCAGTGCGGGCAGGGGCGGCGCTGCTAGTGCGAGCGCCCCAGCGTTTCCAGGATGGGGCAATCGGGCCGGTCGTCTCCGTGGCAGTTCTGCGCCAGATGCTTGAGCGTGGCGGCCATGTCGTGCAGGGCTTCGGCCTTGCGCTCAAGCTCCTGCACATGCTCCAGCGCAATGCGCTTGACGTCCGCGCTGGCGCGGCTGCGGTCCTTCCATAGCGCCAGCAACTCGTTCATTTGCTCAACAGAGAAGCCAAGGTCACGCGCGCGGCGCACAAAGCGCAGCGTGTGCAGGTCGTGGTCGCTGTAGACCCGGTAGCCGGAATCCGTGCGCACCGCCGGCCCGATCAACCCGATGCTTTCGTAGTACCGGATCATCTTGGCCGAGATGCCCGAGCTTTTTGCGGCTTCGCCGATATTCATGGTCAGGCTCCTGGTATCAAACGTGAGCGGTGCGCGGCCGGAACGCTTTCAAGCGCAACGCGTTGCCCAGCACGAAGACGCTGGACAGGGCCATGGCACCGGCGGCAAAGATGGGCGACAGCGACAGGCCGAAGGCGGGGTACAAGGCGCCGGCAGCCAGCGGAATCAGCGCGGCGTTGTACGCAAACGCCCAGAACAGGTTCTGCCGGATATTGGCCAGCGTGGCGCGGCTGAGCGCGATGGCGTTGGGCACGCCGTGCAGGTCGTCGGCCATCAACACGACCGAGGCCGCCTCGATGGCCACGTCCGTGCCCGTGCCGATGGCAATGCCGGTATCGGCGGCGGCAAGGGCCGGTGCGTCGTTGATGCCGTCGCCCACGAAGGCGACCTTGCGGCCGCCTTCGCGCAGCGTTTCAATGGCCTGCACCTTGCCGTCCGGCAGCACTTCGGCGCGCACCTCATCAATGCCCAATTGACGCGCAACGGCGGCCGCGGTGTAGCGGTTGTCGCCGGTGATCATCGCGGTCTTCAAGCCCTGCGCATGCAGCGCGGCAATGGCTGACACGGCGGACGGCTTGATCGGGTCGGTCACGGCCATCATGGCTGCGGCCTTGCCGTCGACCGCCACGTAGATCGGGGTCTTGCCTTCGTTACCCCAATCGGCGGCCTGCGCGCCAAATACGCTGACATCCACGCCGCGTTCGGCCATCAGCCGCGCCGCGCCCGCCAAAATCTTGTGGCCCGCCACGGCAGCTTCCACGCCTGCTCCGGTAATGGCGGCAAAGCCATCGGCGGGCAGCAGCGCCATCTTGCGATCCTTGGCGGCCGCCACAATGGCCAGCGCGATGGGATGCTCGGAACGCGCCTGCACCGACGCCACCCATTGCAGGACGTCGTGTTCGGCGTAACCGGCGGCCGGCGTCAATTCGGTCATCGTCGGCTTGCCCAGCGTCAGCGTGCCGGTCTTGTCAAACGCCACCACGTTGACGTCGCGCAGGGTCTGCAAGGCGTCGCCCTGGCGGAACAGCACGCCCATGTCGGCCGCGCGCCCGGTGCCCACCATGATGGACGTGGGCGTGGCCAGCCCCATCGCGCAGGGGCAGGCGATGATCAGCACCGCCACCGCGTTGACCAGCGCGTGCGACAGCGCGGGCGTGGGGCCAAGGAAGAACCAGGTCAGGAAGGTGAGCAGGGCGGCCGCCATCACGGCCGGCACGAACCACGCGGTGACCTGGTCAACCAACGCCTGGATGGGCAGACGCGCGCCCTGGGCGGCTTCAACCATGCGGATGATGCGGGCCAGCATCGTGTCGGCGCCGGTATGCGTCACGCGCAGCGTGAAGCTGCCCGACGTGTTCAAGGTGCCGCCGGTGGCTTGCATGCCTGGCTGCTTTTCGACGGGGACGGGCTCACCCGTCAGCATCGACTCATCCACATACGAATTGCCTTCGATGATGTCGCCGTCCAGCGGGATCTTTTCGCCGGGGCGCACCATGACGACGTCGCCCGTCTTGACCTTTTCGATCTCGACATCAAAGGCCTGCCCGTCACGCATGACACGCGCGGTGCGCGGCTGCAAGCCGATCAAGCGCTTGATGGCCGCGCCGGTCTTGCCCTTGGCGCGCGCTTCCAGCATGCGGCCCAGCAGAATCAGCGTGACGATGACTGCCGCCGCTTCGAAATAAACGTTGCGTGCCGACTCGGGCAGCCAGCCGGGCGCGAACGTTGCCACCACGGAATAGCCCCACGCGGCGCCGGCGCCCAACGCCACCAGCGAATTCATCTCGGGCGCCCGCCGCCACAGCGCCGTAAAGCCCTTGGTGAAGAAGTGACGGCCGGGCCAGACCAGCACGGCGGTCGTCAACGCAAACTGCAACAGCCAGCTATTTTGCTGGCCGATCGTGCCCAGCACCCAATGGTGCATGGCGGGAATCAGGTGCGATCCCATTTCCAGCAGGAAGACGGGCAACGTCAGCACCAGCGCCACGGTGAATGCCCGTTGCAGACGCTGGGCTTCGGCATCGCGCGCTTGCGATTGGCGTTCGGCATGGTCGTCCTGCGCGGCGATGGGCCGGGCTTCGTAGCCCATCTTCACAACGGCATCCACCAGCGCCTGCGGCTGCGCGGTATTGGCATCAAACGACACCAGCGCGCGCTCGGTGGCCAGGTTGACCTGCGCCTGGGCCACGCCGGGCACCTGGGTCAGGGCCTTTTCCACGCGTTTGACGCACGACGCGCACGTCATGCCTTCAATGGCAAGTTCCAACTGAGTGGAGGAGGGGCTGGCAACGCTCATGGCTGTTCTCTGATTGGAGGGGAGCTTGCAGTTTCATCCTTCCCATGGTGGGAAGGTCAAGGCGGATTTTACGCTTGACCTTGCCATGATGGGAATGTTTAAGCTGCGAAGCATGGCGTGCGAAATCTGTTGCGCGCCGCCCCTGACTTTACGGAGAACCACCATGAGCATCGAATTCCAAGTCCCGGATATGACCTGCGGCCACTGCGTCAAGACGATCACCGGCGCGGTGACGCAAGCGGCACCTGGGGCCACCGTTACCGTCGACCTGCCGACGCACCGCGTCACGGTGTCCGGCACGGACCAGGCCGACAAGGTAGAAGCCGCCATCCGCGAGGCCGGCTACGAGCCTGCCCGGGTCTAAGCCACTGAGCCAACGAAGGGCGGTTATGATAGGAACCGCTTTTCGATTTTCAATGTCTGATTGCAGAAAACTATCGATCAATTAAGTTTATTAAATTTGATTAATTGATAGCCGGCATTTATCATTCTTTCCATGGTGGTTAAACAAACCCCGCTACCCGCTACCCAAGGAGAGATTTGAATGCTGCAAAACCGCGAAGGCCAACGTGTCCCGAACGTAACGTTCCCCGTCCGCGAGGACAACACGTGGAAGAAGGTCACGACCGACGATCTGTTCAAGAACAAGACGGTTGTCGTCTTCTCGCTTCCCGGCGCTTTCACGCCGACCTGCTCGTCCACCCACTTGCCGCGCTACAACGAGCTGGCCCCCGCGTTCTTCAACGCCGGCGTCGACAGCATTGTGTGCGTGTCGGTCAACGACACCTTCGTGATGAACGAATGGGCCAAGGACCAGGAATCGGCCAACATCACCTTGCTGCCTGACGGCAACGGCGCTTTCACCGAAGGCATGGGCATGCTGGTCGACAAGAGCGACCTGGGCTTCGGCAAGCGCAGCTGGCGCTATTCGATGCTGGTCAAGGACGGCGTCGTGCAAAAGATGTTCATCGAACCGGAAAAGGAAGGCGACCCGTTTGAAGTGTCGGACGCCGACACCATGCTGGCGCACGTTGCTCCGACGGCCAAGAAGCCTGACCAGGTGGTCGTGTTCTCCAAGCCGGGCTGCCCGTTCTGCGTGGAAGCCAAGGCACTGCTGGACGAAAAGGGCTACGCCCCGATCGAGATCCCGCTGGAAAACAAGGTGCGCGGTCGTGTGATCGGCGCCGTGGCCGGCAAGGGCACCGCACCCCAGGTGTTCATCAACGGCACGCTGATCGGCGGCCTGGAAGACCTGAAGGCGCACTTCGCCTAAGGGCTTCCGGCAACCGCCCAAAGCAGCCGGGCAGGGGCAGCCCCCCGTGCCCGGCCGGTGAGGGCAGGCGGTAGCCGAAAGACCGCCTGGCCCGCACCGGCCCGAGCTTCCCTTTTTACGCACCCTTACTGCATTCCTTTTGCGACCCCGAAGCGGCGTCGCCGGACGGTGTTCGTCCCAAGGATGCGCAACAAGGCGGAACTCGCCTTTAGAAACCTTGCTACCCGCAACAGGGGAACCACAGTCATGAAAACTCTGCATACCGATATCGCCATCATTGGGGCCGGCACGGCTGGCCTGGCCGCTTATCGCGCCGCAAAGGCGGCGGGCAAGCGCGCCCTGCTGATCGAAGGCGGCCCCTACGGCACGACTTGCGCCCGCGTGGGCTGCATGCCTTCCAAGCTGTTGATCGCCGCCGCCGAAGCGGCGCACAACGCCGCGCACACCGACGCCTTTGGCGTGCACGTGGGCGGTGAAATCACGGTGGACGGCGCGGAAGTCATGGATCGCGTCAAACGCGAACGGGGCCGCTTCGTGGGCTTTGTGCTGGATGGCGTCGAGAACATTCCTGCTGAAGACAAGCTGCGTGGCTATGCCCGCTTTGTCTCGGATACCGTGCTGCGGATCGACGATCACACCGAGGTGCATGCATCCCGCGTGGTGATCGCCACGGGTTCGCGGCCGTCGGTTCCGCCGCCTTTCCGCGCGCTGGGCGACCGCCTGGTGGTGAACGACGACGTCTTTGCGTGGGACGACCTGCCGCGCCGCGTGGCGGTGTTTGGCCCCGGCGTGATCGGGCTGGAACTGGGCCAGGCGCTGGCGCGGCTGGGTGTCGATGTACGCGTGTTCGGTGTCAGCGGCAGCCTGGGTGGCATCAGCGATCCGCAGGTCCGCCAAAGCGCCCGCAAGATCTTCCAACGCGAGTTCTATCTGGACCCGGATGCCCGGGTGCTGGAGACCACGCGGGTGGGCGACGAAGTGGAAGTGCGCTACGTCACGCTGGATAACGCCGAACGCATCGAACGCTTTGACTACGCGCTGGTCGCTACCGGCCGCCGCGCCAACGTGGACGGTCTGGGCCTGGAGAACACGTCGTTGGAACTGAACGTGCACGGCGTGCCGGTGTTCAACCGCGAAACGATGCAGGCAGGTGATTCCGCCATCTTCATCGCGGGTGACGCCAACGCCGACGCGCCGTTGCTGCACGAAGCCGCGGACGAAGGCCGCATCGCTGGCGAAAACGCCGCGCGCTTCCCCGATCTGCAAAACGGGCTGCGCCGCGCGCCGCTGGCGGTGGTGTTCTCGGACCCGCAGATTGCGTTGGCGGGGCAGGGTTATGGCCGTCTTATCCCCGGCACGTTCGTGGTCGGCGAGGTGGACTTCAGCGACCAGGGCCGTTCGCGCGTCATGCTCAAGAACAGGGGCCTGCTGCACGTGTACGCCGACATCGCCACGGGCCGTTTCCTGGGCGCTGAAATGGTCGGCCCCAGCGCCGAGCACATTGGCCACCTGCTTGCCTGGGCGGTGCAGCAGGAATTGACGGTGGCGCGCATGCTGGAAATGCCGTTCTACCACCCCGTCATTGAAGAGGGCCTGCGCACTGCGCTGCGCGACGCGGCCGCCAAGCTGGCTGCCGCCCGTGAGTCCGTGTGCAGCGAAACGCAGGAACAAGAAACGGTTTAACTGTGCGAAGCGGGGGTGGCGGCCCCTGAATGAGAAAGGCCCGATCCATCAGGGTCGGGCCTTTTTTTTCAGGTCGCCAAAGACCGGGTCGACGTAGCCGACTTGGTCTTGGTCGCCTTGGTCGACTTAGTCGTCCGATTGCTTCTTCGGCACCGGGAACGGGTTTTCGCGGTACTGCAAGGTGAAGCCCGCGCGTTCGTCCTGGCCCAGTTCGCGGGCAAGGTAGGGCATGGCTTGCTTCAGGCCTTCGTGCAGCGTCCACGGCGGGTTGATCAGGAACATGCCGCTGCCATGCAGGCCATAGCCGTCGATGGTGGCCTTCTTGACCGTCAGCGTGGCATGCAGCCAGCTCTTGACCTTCAAGTTTTCAAAGTGACGCGCCATTTCGCTGGCTTCGCGACGCTGCACCAGCGGGTACCAGACAGCGATGGTGCCGGTGGCGAAGCGCTTGATGCATTCCTTCACGGTGATCAGGGTGCGGCGATAGTCGTGCTTGTCTTCGTACGACGGGTCGATCAGCACCATGCCGCGCCGCGTGGGCGGGGGCAGCAAGGCCTTCACGCCTTCGAAGCCGTCATCGCCATAAATCGTGGTCTGGCGTTGCGCCGTGCGGCCCTGGTGTTCCAGGTTGACGACCAGCGTGTCGATTTCGGTCGGGTGCATTTCAAACAGGCGCAGGCGGTCGGACGGGCGCATCACATCCAGCGCCAGCCACGGCGAGCCGGGATAGCGCTTCAAGCGGCCATTGGTGTTGTAGTCGCGAATGCGGGCGACGTAGTCGGCCAGCAGCGGCGGCAGGTCCTTGGCTTCCCACAGGCGGCCAATGCCTTCCTCGAATTCCGAGGTCTTGTTTGCCCAGTCGCTTTCCAGGTTGTACAGGCCGGCGCCGGCGTGGGTGTCCACGACCCAGTAGGGCGCGTCTTTTTTGTTGAAGTAGTCCAGGGTGTGGACCAGGATGGCGTGCTTGAGCACGTCGGCGTGGTTGCCGGCGTGAAAGGCGTGGCGATAACTGAACACGGGGCGTTCTGCCTCAGTCGGCCGGCCGGATCGCGGCCAGCTCGTCGGTGAAAATGCCGTCGATGCCCCAGTCCAGCAGCAAGCGGGCGCGTTCGGGGTCATTGACGGTCCAGGCCGCGATTCGATAGCCGGCGGCGTGCACGGCGTCGATCAATTCGCGGGTTGCGTCTTTTTGGTTGATGTTCAGCGCAACGCACTTGTATTTGGCAAGGCGTTCGCGCCAGTCGGCGGGCACCTTTTCCACCAGCAGGGCGCGCGGCAGTTCGGGGGCGGCTTCCAGCGCCGCTTGCAGTGCTTCTTCAGCAAACGAAGACAGCAGCGGGGGCACGCTTGCGCCTTGCCACAGCTGCTTGCAGGCCAGTGCCACGGCGGCGCCGGTTTCGGCTTCGCGACCCGGGCAGGGTTTGATCTCGACGTTGCTGGCAATGCCGTTGGCCACGGTGTAGCGGGCCACGGCGGCGAAGGTGGGCAGGGGCTCGCCCGCGTAAGCGGCCGAGTGCCAGCTGCCGAAATCCAGTTGCGCCAGTTCGCTGTAGGTCTTGGCGGCGGCCGGGCCGGTGCCGTTCGAGGTGCGGTCGACGTCGTCGTCGTGCATCAGCACCAGCACGTTGTCGCGGCTCAGTTTGACGTCGTATTCGAACATCGTGAAACCGTGCTCGGCGCCCACGCGCATGGCGGCCAAGGTGTTCTCCGGCGCCAGACGACCGCCGCCGCGATGCGCGATGTAACGGGAATAGGGCCAGGAGGGTAGATTTGCGGTCATGTTGGTGATGCTTGGGGTTCTTGGGGACAGGGTTGCAAGGATACTCCTTCTTGGGGGGCGATTCGGCGCTGGGCCCCGCCGCTGGGCGCCAGCCAGGCGCTGCGGCGGGGTGGCCCCGTTTTACTTGGACGCCACTTTGCCCTGGGACACATCCATGATCATCCGGCTGGCCAGGTACAGGCGCGGCACGATGCTGTTGATCTGAATGTATTCCGCGTCATTCGAGTGCGCACCGAAGCCGCTCAAGCCCATGCCTTCAACGACCGGGCCGCGCGCCTTCAACGCCGCGAACGCCGCGTCCGTGCCGCCGCCGCTGGCCCGGTCCACCACCTTCAAAGGCAGGTCCAGTTCCTGGTAGACCTTGACGCCATGCTGAGCCAAAGCGCGCGATGCGTCGGTGGCTTCCAGCGGCGGGCGGCGTACTTCGAACTTCACACTGACCTTCGATTCGGGCAGCAGTTTTTTCTGTACGCGTTCTTCCAGCGTTTTCGCCAGGGCGTCAAAGTCGGACACGCGCAAGGCGCGCGCATCGGCCTGCGCGGTGGCCTGGCCCGGGATCACATTGCGATTGGTGCCGGCCTGCGCCACCGTCCAATTCAGCTTCAAGCCTTCTTCGGGTTTGGACAGCTTGTCCAGTTGCAGCAGTTGGTGCGCCAATTCATAGAGCGCGTTGACGCCGCCCTCGGGCCGCGCGCCCGCGTGCGAGGTCTTGCCTTGCACCGTCAGGTATGCCGCGCCGATACCACTGGTGGCCAGGGTCAGGCGGGGCTCGGTGCCGCCGCCTTCAAACGAAAACACCGCGTCCTGGTCCGCACCCAGCCGCGTGATGGTGCTGCGCGCGCCCGGCGAGCTGATCTCTTCGTCGCCGTTGATCAGCACGGTCAGCGTGCCGAAATCTTTAAATCCCAGCTTTTGCAGCATCGTCAGCGTGTGGATGATCGTCGCCACGCCGTGCTTGTCGTCGGCAATGCCCAGCCCGTAGGCCTTGTCGCCGTCAACGCGGAACGGCTGGTCTTTCAGCATGCCGTTGCGGTAGACGGTGTCCATGTGGGCGATCAGCATGATCTTCTTGGTGCCGCTGCCCTTGAACTCGGCATGCACCATCGGGCCGACCTTCTCCGGCGTGTCGTCCAGGCGGAACACATCGGTGGCGGGAATGATCGCTACCGTGCCGCCCAGCGCCTTCAGGCGGTCGCGGATCAATTCGGCGATGCGTTCGACGCCTTCCACGTCCTTGCTGCCCGATTCAATGTTGACCAGGTCGCGCATGGTGTCCAGCATGGCTTGTTGCTGGGCTTTGGCAGCGTCGTGCACGGCGGCCACCGGCGCGGCCAGCGCCCCGTGCGCCCCGCCCAGGAAGGCGAGAGCCAGGCAGGCGGGCAGGACGTGCTGGCGGAAAGAGGTAAGCGGCATTGATGGAACCCTTTATAAAGTTGCACAGGAAAGGGCGTCGGCGAACGGCCGGCGTCGGGGCGCGTCACGGTTTTCGGCCGGCCCCACAGGGCAAGATACGGGTGGCTACGGGGGGCGGAAACGGGAATTTCCCGGGTTGACGGTGCGGAGCTTCGGTGGGAAGCGGCCGGTCCACGCCCTGCCGGGATAAACCTGAAGAGAATCTAAAGGCCCGATGCAAGTGAGAAATGCTAAAATCCGCCCGCTGATCCGGTAATAACCGGTATGGGAATAGGGCGAATCAAGTTCGCCCTTTTTTTTGCGTTTTCTTTTGCGTTTTCGTGCGGCTTTGGGTGGACACCCCCGAAGCGCGGCAACAGGGATTCCATGTTCGAATTTATTCGCAGCCATCGGCGCTGGATGCAGCTCATCCTGCTGCTTCTGATTGTGCCGTCCTTCTTCCTGGTCGGAATTCAAGGCTATGACAGCTTCATGCGCAAAGAGCCGGAGCTGGCCACGGTCGCTGGCCAGCCGATTTCTCGCGCCGAGTTTGATCAGGCGCACCGCAACCAGCTTGAGCAGATGCGTCAGCGTCAGGGTGCCCGCTTTGACCCGGCCGTCTCCGACACGCCCGCCTTGCGCGAAGGCCTGCTGAACCAGCTGATCAATCAGCGTTTGCTGGCCAACGTTGCCGTGGACAACCGCTTTAACGTGTCGGACGAAACGCTGCGCAACACCATCGCCGCGATTCCCGAAGTCCAGGACAACGGCCGCTTCTCGCCCGAGCGTTATCGCCAGGTGCTGGCCGCGCAGGGCATGTCGCCGACCTCGTTCGAAGCCGGTCTGCGCCGCGATCTGGCCGTGGGCCGCGTGCTGGACCCGGTGGGCCAATCGGCCCGCGCACCCGCCGAAGTGGTCGCCTCGCTGGAATCGGCGTTGACGCAACAGCGCACCGTGCAATTGCGCCGCTTCGCCGCCGAAGACTATCGCTCGCAAGTGACCGTGACGCCGGCCGATATCCAGGCCTGGTACGACGCCAACAAGCAGCAGCTGCAAATTCCGGAACAGGTGCAGGTGCAATATCTGGTGCTGGACGAAGCCGCCGCCACGCAGGGCATCCAGGTCAAGGACGAAGACCTGACGGCCTATTACGAGCAAAACAAGAACCGCTTCGGCCAGCCGGAACGCCGTCGCGCCAGCCACATCATGATCGAGCTGGCTCCTGGCGCCTCGGAAGACGCTCGCAAGGCTGCACGCGCCAAGGCCGAAGATCTGGCCAAGCAAGCCGCCGCCGATCCGGCCAAGTTCGCCGAACTGGCCACCAAGAATTCGCAGGATGCGGGCTCTGCCGCCAAGGGCGGCGACCTGGGCTGGTTAGCGCCGGGCATGTTGTCCGGCCCGCTGGAAAAGGCCATTTTCAGCCAAACCAAGGACCAGGTGTCCGGCGTGGTTGAGAGCCCGGCCGGCCTGCACATCGTCAAGGTCACCGAGATCCAGCCCGCCGCCATCAAGCCGCTGGCCGAGGTCAAGGACCAGATCACCGGCGAAGTGCGCAAGCAACTGGCCGCCGTGCACTTTTCGGAAATGGCCAGCCAGCTGAACAAGCAGGTCTACGACCAGCGCGACAGCCTGCAACCGGCCGCCGACGCGGTGGGCCTGAAGCTGCGCACCGCCTCGGGCGTCACCCGCGAAGGCCTGCTGCCCGCCGACAAGGCCGGCCCCGGCTCCGCCGCGGACAGCCCGGATGCCGAACTGCTGGACAACCCGCGCGTTCGCCAAGCGCTGTTCTCGGCCGAAGTGCTGCGTGAAAAGCAGAACTCGGGTGTGATCGAACTGTCGCCCGCCGTCATGATGGCGGTGCGCGTGGCCAACATCGAACCGGCCCACGTGCCTGTGTTGGACAAGGTCAGCGATTCCATCCGCGCCCGCCTGCTGCAAGAGCGTTCGGCCGAAGCCGCCAAGAAAGCCGGCGAAGCCGCGCTGGCGGCCGACGAGGCCAACCCGGCCGCCGCGCCGGAAGGCTTCTCGCCCGCCGTGACAATTTCGCGCCAGGACCCCAAGGACTTGCCGCAGCCGGTGGTGGATGCCGCGATGCGTCTGCCGTCCACGCCGCTGCCGGGTTACACCGGTGTGCAATCGGGCGCTGACTACACGCTGGTTCGCCTGGAAAAGGTTGAAGCCGGTTCGGTCGACGCTACCGCCAAGGACCGTCTGGCGCAGCAGTTGTCGGGCGGCCTGGGTCAGGCCGAAATCGAAGCGCTGCTCAAGATGCTGCGCGAACAGTACAAGGTGCAGGTGCTGCCCAGCGCCGCCGACGTCATTCGCGGCGATCAGCCGCAGGCAGCGGGCTGATCCGTCAGCACCCGGGGCCTTGTCGGTAAGGCCCCGGCCCTTAGGTTTTTAGTTCAAGAGTGGCTGTAACGTCGGCCACACGTTGTCCAGCAATTGGGCCTGGGCATCCTCGTTAGGGTGGATGCCGTCAGCCTGGAACATCGCCCGGTTTGTTGCCATTCCCTCCATCAGGAATGGCACCAGCCGGGCGTTTTCATTTTTGGCAACCGTGGAAAACAACTGCGCAAAGCGTTGCGAGTAGTCCCGGCCGTAGTTCGGCGGGATCTGCATGCCCACGATCACGACCTTGGCCTCGGCTTGCTTGGCAGCCTGCGCCATGGTGCGCAGGTTTTGTTCAGTCATCGTCAGCGACAAACCACGCAGCGCATCGTTCGACCCCAGTTCCAGCACCACGACGGCCGGCGCATGCTGGCGCAGCAGTGCCGGCAAGCGCGCCACGCCACCGCTGGTGGTGTCGCCGCTGATGCTGGCATTGACGACCTGGTACTTAGGGTATTGTTCGGAAACCCGCGCCGCCAGCAGCGGCACCCAGCCCGTGCCGCGCTTGATACCGTATTCGGCGGCCAGGCTGTCGCCCACCACCAGTACCGTGCGAGGCGCGGAACCCTGGGCTGCCACGGCGGTCTGAGCGTGGGCGGGAAGCGCCATGACGGCGAGACTCAGGGCGGACGTAAGACGCAGAAGGGAAAATAGGCGCATGGATAGCAAGAATTCGATCGAGGTGAAAGGGCTGGGCAAGCGGGTCGCCGATGCCGGCGGGACGCTTTCTATCCTGGAAGGCATTGATTTTACGGTCCAGGCGGGCAGCGCCGTGGCAATCACCGGAAGTTCCGGCTCGGGCAAGTCTACGTTGCTGGGACTGTTGGCCGGGCTGGATGTTCCCAGCGTGGGCAGCGTCCATCTGGCCGGGCAGGACCTGTTCGCGCTGGACGAAGACGGCCGCGCGCGCTTGCGGGCGAACCATGTGGGCTTTGTCTTTCAGTCATTCCAGCTGTTGCCCAACCTGACGGCGCTGGAAAACGTGATGCTGCCGCTGGAGTTGGCCGGCCAACCCGCCCGCGAACCGGCCCAGGCCATGCTGGAACGCGTGGGCCTGGGTGCGCGCTTGCACCATTACCCGCGCACGCTGTCGGGCGGCGAGCAACAGCGCGTGTCGCTGGCGCGCGCCTTCGTGGTTGAGCCCGACCTGCTGTTTGCCGACGAGCCCACCGGCAGCCTGGACGCCGCCACGGGCGTCACCGTCATCGATTTGATGTTCGACCTGCACCGCGAACACGGCACCACGCTGGTGCTGGTCACGCACGACCCGCAATTGGCCGCGCGCTGTGCACGCCAGCTGGTGTTGGCGGCCGGCCGGATGGTGCAGGGCGACTGACGCGCCCGGGCGGCCCCGGCCCCGGCCTTGCCTTACTTGGCCTTCGACACCGCCTGGTTCCACGCTGCAACCACCGCTTCGTACTCGGTGGCGGCCGCTTCCTGGCTCACTGGGAAGATCTTGATCGACGCCAGGTCGGGCAGGGTGGTCAGGCTGGCCACGGCCACGTCCGTGCGGGTCGGGCGGCGAAAGTTCTTCACCAGCTGCGCTTCCTGCGATTCCTTGCTGAGCAAGCCGTCGTACAGCGCCTTGGCCGCGTCCAGGTTCTTGGCGCCCTTGATGATGAACATGCCTTCGGGCGCCAGGTAGCTGCCCTCGGTCGGGTAGACCAGCTTGATCTCTTTTTGCCCGCCCGCCACGTATTCCTGCGCCGCGTATTCCAGCGTCATGCCTACCGCATATTCGCCCGCCGCCACTCCCTTGTAGGTGGTTCCTGACGACGCGGTAACGACGGCATTGGCGGCGATCTTGTCCAGCCCGGGCTGACCGAATTGCTTGTACAGCCCGTACACCAGCATGTACGCCGTGCCGCTTTTCGACGGATCGGTAATCGCAAACTTGTTCTTCCACTGTGGCTGCATCAGGTCCGACCAGGTGGCCGGCGCGGGCAGGCCTTTCAACTGGCGTTCGTTGACCATCATCACCATCACGTGCACGTTCGTGCCCACCCACAGGTCGTCCGGGCCACGGAACTCGGCCGGAATCTTGTCCAGGTCCGCCGAACGGTACGGCTGCAACTGCTGGCGATACGCGCCCAGCGTGCCAAAACCGCCGCTCCAGAAAAGGTCACCGCGCGGGTTCTGCGATTCGGCTTCGATACGCTTCATCATCGTGCCGGTGCCGCCGGTGACGGGCTGCACGTTCAGCTTGGGGCTCTTCTTTTTGACCGCGTCCAAGGCGGTCTCGATGGTTTCCGTATTGTTCGACGAATACAGCACGACGTTCTGAGCGTGCGCCGCGCCGGCGGCCAGGGTGGCCGCCAACAGGCTGGTCTGGATCAAGTGCTTGATTTGCATGGGTAACCTTTAGAGCTTTAGGGGGTTATTTGCCGGAGAACAGCTTGATGCGAAACGCCTTGACCGACACGATGATGGGCAGCACGATCACCGTGACCAGCGCCGCGCCATAGGCCGACGCCATGCCCAGCCTGCCGCCGTCAACCTGGCGGAAGATGGCGATCGGCATGGTTTCCAGGCCGCCGCTATAGGCCACGATGGACGCGGACAGTTCCGAGATGGTCGTCAGCCACATCAGGATGGCGGCGGAAATGATCGATGCCTTCATGGCGGGCAGGATCACCTTGAAAAACGTCATCAGCGGCGACACGCCCAGGCTGATCGACGCCTCTTCGATGGAATCTGGAATGTTGAACAGCACGGACGACGCGTTGCGTACCGCGAACGGCAGGCGTCGCACCGTGTAGCACAGCACCATGATGCCGGCGGTACCCGCCAGCACCAGCCAGCCCGTGTTGAACGTCTGCACCAGCGCAATGCCCAGCACCGTGCCCGAAATCGTCAGCGGCAGCACCACGATGTAGTCCAGCACCTGCGTGAAGGCGCTGCGTTTCTTGATCGTCAGGTAGCTGACCAGCACCGCGAACGCCACGCCCAACACCGTCGCCAGGGACGCGAACTTCAGCGAATTCAGGATCGGTTCGGGCGCCCCGTGCAGCGCGCGCTGCATGCTGGCCAGCGACCACTGGCCCCATTGCATGACCGGCCCGCTGGTCTTGGTGAACGCGGCGATGAACACGATGATCAGCGGCAACATCGACACCAGGATCACCAGGCCCACGCCACCCGCGTACAGCACCGCCGTCCAGGAACGCACCCGCACGGCGGCCGGCGCGCGGCCCTGCGTCATGGTGTAGACCTTGCGTTCCACCACGCGCTTCTGAAAAAACAGCACGATGGCCACGATGGCAATCGACACGACCGACATGGCGCTTTGCAGCGTGGGGCTGCCGCCCATTTCGCTGACGAAGGTGTTGTACGTCATGACGGACAACAGCGGCACGCGGCTGCCCAACAGCATCGCCAACGCAAAGTTGCCCACCACCAGCGTGAACACCACCAGCGCGTTGACCAGCACGGCGGGCAGCAGCACCGGCACCAGTACGCGCAAGCGCGTCAACAACGGCGGCGTGCCCAGGCTGAGGCCCGCTTCTTCAAGCTGTCCGTCAAAGCCGCGCAACGCGGCCAGCACGCCCAGGTAAATGTAGGTGTAGTAGACGAGCGTCATGGAAAACACCATGCCCGTCCAGCCGTAGAACGATGGCAGCGAAATACCCACGTCGCCCAGCAGATTGGTCAACAAGCCGTTATTGCCCAACAGCAGCAACCAGGACTGGCCCACGATGATCTCGGGAATCACGATGGTCAGCACCGGCAGGATCGCCACCAGGTTCTTCAACGGAAAGTCGTAGCGCGCCACCAGGTACGCGAACGGCACGCCCACCAGCACGGTGCAGGTGGTGACGGCCAGGCCCAGGATCAGCGTGTTGCCGAACGCCTCCAGGTATTGCGAATCGGCCAGCAACGCCTTGAAGCCGTCCAGCGTGAAGCCGCCATCCTGCCCCGTGATGCTGTTGCCGAACAGCACTCCCAGCGGATACAGCACAAAGAAAAGAAGCAGGACCAGGCTGATCGCGGTCAGGATGCCCCAGGGCCACCATTTGATTTTCATGGCGCGCGCGTCCTCAGGCGTTGACGACGCGGCTGTCGGCGGGGATCAGCACCTGCACCGACTCGCCGGGCTGGAACTGCGCCACCATGTTGCCGGCGTGCAGCTCGACGCGGATCTCCGTGCCGTTGTCCAGCGCGATGCGGTAGGCGGTCTTGAAGCCCAGGTATTGGCGGCGCAGCACCTTGCCGGGCAGCGTATTGGGCACGTAGGGCGTGGGGGCCATCAGCGCCAGCTCTTCGGGGCGCGCGATCAGCACGCCGTTGGCATCCAGCCGCGCGCTGCCTTGCATCCCATCAAAGCCCAGCCCGCACAGTTCATAGCGCACATGCCCTTGCGGGGCGCCGGCCAGCCCGGTTTGCGCGGGCACCGGGATGACGTTGGCCGACCCGATGAAGTCGGCCACGTACGCGTTGACCGGCGTGCCGTACAGGTCTTCCGGCGTGCCCAGTTGTGCAATGTTGCCGTGGTCCATGATGGCGATGCGGTCCGACATGGCCAGCGCTTCTTCCTGGTCATGCGTGACAAATACGGTGGTGATGCCCGCTTCCCGCACCAGGTCCAGGATGACGTCGCGCATCTGCAAACGCATCTTGGCGTCCAGGTTGGACAGCGGTTCATCCATTAGCAGCACGCGCGGCCGGATCACCAGCGCGCGTGCCAGCGCCACGCGCTGGCGTTGGCCGCCGCTCATCTGGGCGGGGTAGCGGTCAGCCAGTGCCAGCAGGCCGACGTTGTCCAACGCCTGGTTCGCGCGCCGCGTGATCTCGGCGCGGGCAACGCCCCGGGCGCGTAGCCCATAGGCCACGTTGTCGAACGCGGTCTTGTCCGGGAATAGCGCATAGTCCTGGAACACCATGCCGATGTCGCGGCGGTGCGCGGACACGTGTGTCACATCGTCCTGGTCGAACAGCAGGCGGCCGCCATCGGGCGCATAAAAGCCCGCAATGCAGCGCAGCAAGGTGGTTTTGCCGCAGCCGCTGGGTCCCAGCAGCGTGTAGAGCGCGCCGTCGGGTATGTGCAGTGACAAATTGCTCAACACTTGCTGTCCGCCAAATGTCTTGGCGATGCCGTCTACCGTAATCGATGCCATGTCAGTTCCTGCTTGGGTTCCCGGCATCATAGGAACGCGCCCCGGCCGCGACCAGCAGTGTTTTTTAAGGCATGGCGTTAGATTTTCTAAGAGGTCGGCCACGCCGCTATCCCATAGAATGCGGCAGAACAGAACAGGACAGGTGTGGCCCGGCCACGCCGCCAATAATTAGACGACAAGGGAAATCGTGGGAAAGAGCAGCACACACTGGCGCCCGGCGGGCGTGCGGGCGGGCGGCCGCTGAAATGGCGGGGCAAATCCTGCCGCCGCTCAAAGCCCTGCGCGTGTTCGAAGCCGCGGCGCGGCTGCGCAGCTTTACGGCCGCTGCCGACGAACTCAGCATTACGCACAGCGCGGTCAGCCAGCAGATACGCGTGCTTGAAGACTATCTGGGGCAGCCGCTGTTCGCCCGCGAGGCGCGTGGCGTGGCGTTGCTGCCGGGCGCGCAGGCATATTTTCCTGAAGTGCAGGCCAGCCTGGAACGCATCGCCGCCGCCACGGCCAAATTCAAGGCGCCCGCCTATGGTGGCGTGCTGCGCGTGTGCGCCACGCCGTCGCTGACCATGAAGTGGCTGATCCCGCGCCTGTCCACCTTCCAGGGCCAGCACCCCGGCATCGATGTACAGCTGACGACACAGGCCCGTCCTTATCTGGACCGGGGTGGCGACACGGGCAGCGACGTGTTGATCCGGCACGGCTTCATGGCGCATTCCGAGCTGGCATGCGTGCACTGCCTGGACGACTTTCACGTGCCCGTGGCCTCGCCGCGCTTTATCGAGCGCAACCGCTTGCGGGCGCCCGCCGATTGCCTGGGCCATCCGCTGCTGAAGATATCGGGCGGCATGGACCACTGGCCCCGCTGGTTCGCGCTGGCCAAGGTGGATGTGCCGCCGCAATTGCCCGGGCCTGTGTTCGACCACCAATTCCTGTGCATGCAGGCGGCCATGAACGACCTGGGCATCGCGCTGGCGCCGTGGTGCCTGCTTGAAGACGATATACGCGCCGACCGATTGCGCCCCTTGTTCGAGCAGCCCCATCTGCCCAACGCCGGCATCCACGCGCTGTACCGTCAGGACGGCCCGGCCGCCGCCGCCGCGCAGCTGTTCATCGCGTGGCTGTGCGCGCAATCGCCCAGCCTGCCCACCTCCACCTGAACCGAGGCACCCATGTTTGAATCGTCCGCCGTACCCGGCTTGCATTGGCGCGGCATCACGCCGCCGTTGTCCCTGTCCGACTACCAGGTCATTGCGTTTGACATGGACTCCACGCTGATTTCCATCGAAACGCTGGATGAAATGGCGGACCTGATGGGCAAGAAGGCCGAGGTGGCGGCGCTGACCGAAGCCGCCATGCGCGGAGACCTGGTGGACTACAAGCAAAGCCTGCGCGATCGCGTCGCCTTGCTGGCCGGGATGCCGCAAGCCTGGCTGGATAAGGTCTACGACGAACGCGTACGCATCAATCCCGGCGTTGAAACCTTGATCGCGGCCTGCAAGGCGGCGGGCTTGACCTGCCTGCTGGTCACCGGCGGCTTCACCTGTTTCACCGACCGGCTGCGCGCCCGGCTGGGGTTGGACGACGTGCGCGCCAATGTGCTGGAGGTGGTCGACGGGAAACTGACCGGCAGGCTGCTTGCGCAGCCGTGGGGCGATATCTGCGACGGCGAGGAAAAGCGCCGCAAACTGGAGCAGGTGTGCGCGCAGCGCGGGGTAGGGGTGGACCGCGCGATCGCGGTGGGAGACGGCGCGAATGACCTGCCGATGATGCGCGCCGCCGGGCTGTCCGTCGGTTATCGGGCCAAGCCCGCCGTGCGCCAGGTCGTCAATGTGGCCATCGACGAGGGCGGATTGGACCGCTTATTAGAGATCCTGACGAAAAAGGCGAAGTAAGCGGCGTTTTTAGACTTAATCCAAATTGATACGAAAAAATCTTCAGAGTAGTCTGATTGACAACCGAGACATGGAATTGAAAACGGCGCATTGCGATACGCGCCGCGATGCCAAGGGGATACCAAGGTGATGTCTGGGGAGTGCCCTCTGGCGGGCAAACGCGCTTGCCAGACGTTGCCAACGCCCTGGAGCCGCCATGATGATTCGTTGTTCAGCGTTTGTTGTGTTTGTCGCCGCCATGCTTGCCCCCATGGCGGTCAGCGCCGCGGGGGGCATCATCCGGTTCTCCGGCATGATTGTCGAACCCACCCGTTGCCAGGCCAGCCCGTCGCGCGAAGCTGCGCGGACCACGCCGCGCATCGTCTGTGCGGCTGCCGCCGGCCGCGCGGCCACCGCGACCGACAGCGTCGTCAAGGTCAGCACGAAGGCATTGCAGCCCTTGCCTGGCAGGGGCGGTGCGCGCGATGTGCCGCACCGGCTGGTCACACTGGAGTATCTGTGATGCGATGCGCGCGGCCGTAGCACGGCCGGCGCGCGCACTGAACGCCCCTGATCAGATCAGGCCGCGTATTTCCACGGCGGGGTCAACGTCGGCCTCGTAGTCCACGCCATCGATCTCGAAACCGAACAGGCGCAGGAATTCCTGCTTGTAGCCGGCAAAGTCGGTCAGCTGATAGATGTTGTCGCTGGTGACCTGGTGCCAAAGCGCCTGCACGGCTTCTTGAACCTTCGGATCAAGTTCCTTGTAGTCGGCGCGCAGGCGGCCCTGGGCGTCCAGGATCGGCGTGTCGCTGCACAGGCTGTCGCGGTACAGGCCATACACCTGTTCGATGCAGCCTTCGTGCGTGCCTTGCTCTTTCATGGTCTTGAACAACAGCGACAGGTACAGCGGCATCATCGGGATGGCCGAGCTGGCCTGCGTGACCACCGCTTTCAGCACCGACACCCGGGCGTCGCCGCCGCGCGCGGCCAGCTTGGCGCGGATATCCAGCACCTTGTCGTCCAGGTCTTTCTTGGCGGCGCCGATCGAGCCGTTCCAATAGATGTCGTGGGTGATCTTTTCGCCCAGGTAGGTGAACGCGGTGGTCGTGGCCCCTTCGGCCAGCACGCCCGCTTCAAGCAATGCGTCGATCCACATCTGCCAGTCTTCACCGCCCATCACGGCCACGGTGGCGTCGATCTCGGCTTGAGTGGCCGGCTCCAGCACGGACTCCTTGACGACTTCGCGGTCGGTGTCCAGGCCGCGCAAGTTCACGGCGTGGCCAATGGGTTTGAGCGTGGAGTTGAACACCTGGCCCGTCTTGGGGTGCGTGCGGCGCGGGGCGGCCAGGCTGTAGATGACCTGGTCAACCTGGCCCATGCCTGCCTTGATGGCGGCAATGGTCTTTTGCTTGATCTCGTCCGAGAACGCGTCGCCATTGATGCTTTGCGCCGCCAGGCCGTGCGCCTGGGCCGCCTTGTGGAAAGCGGCGGTGTTGTACCAGCCCGGCGTGCCGGCCTTGGCGGCGTCTGCCGGGCGTTCGAAAAAAACGCCCAGCGTTTCCGCGCCACAGCCGAAGGCCGCGCTGATGCGCGCCGCCAGTCCATAGCCGGTGGACGCGCCCAGCACCAGCACGCGCTTGGGGCCCCCGGCGATGGGTCCTTGCGCCCGGACGTAGTCGATCTGCTTGTTGACGTTGGCCTCGCAGCCAACGGGGTGGGTGGTAACGCAGATAAAGCCGCGCACGCGGGGCTTGATGATCATGAAGACCTCGTTCGGGGAAATGCCGGATGCCGGGAAAGCCGATGCGCCAAAGCGCAAAAAGAGTCGAGCATTGTACGGGAGCGGCTTCGCGCGCGCTGGCGGGCGGGGCGGGTGGGCAGGAAAGGCCCGCGCTTAGCGGGCGCCCACGCGGGCCGCCGCGGCGCTGATCGCCATGCTGCGCCGCCATTCGATCAGGCCGATGCCGATGCCGCTGGCGCAGATGATCGCGATACCCAACCACGTAAGCGGGTCGGGAAAGTGTCCCCAGACCAGCCAGCCCACCGACGTGGCGCTGATGATTTGCAGGTAGATGAAGGGCGCAAGCGTGGATGCCGGCGCGCGGCGGTAGGCGGCGATCTGGAATAGATGTCCAACCCCGCCCGTCAGGCCGGTCGAAATCAGCAAGAACCAATCGAATGTGGACAACGATTGCAGAACGGGCAGGGCGGCCGGCAACACGAAAGGCAGGGTCAGCGTGAGGCAGGCGGTGCCCACCGCGCCGCTCCAGATCAAGGACGTGAACGGGTCATCGCCCGCCACGCGCCGCGTGGCGATGAACTGAGCGGCAAAGCAGCACGCGGTCAGCAGGCCAAAAATGGTGCCGATGGGATGCAGCCCGCCGCCGGGACGGATCACGATGATGACGCCGATAAACGCGATGCCCGCCGCCACGAAGCGCGACAGGCGGGCGGGCTCTTTCAGAATCCAGGGTGCCAGGGACAGCACCAGCAGGGGCGCCAGGAAGTTGATGGCCGTGGCCTCGGCCTGCGGAATGTAGCTGAGCGTCGTGAAGAACATCAGCGTGGCCAGGAACATGGAGCCGCCGCGTATCAGTTGTTCGCGCGGCTTGTTGCTGCGCAGCACACGCAGCCCGCGCGCCGGCAACACCAGCGCCAGCACCAGGATCAGGTGCACCACGTAACGAAACCACGACAGCACCAGCAGCGGCACGCCCGCGTTCATGACCCACTTTCCGCTGGCGTCCAGACAGGACAGCGTCCACATCGATAGCACCAGCAGCAAGATCCCGACGAGCGGGCCGCGCGAGGCGGGCGCGGGGGCTTGTGGGCGACCTGGATCGGCCGGGGGCATGGACGGGCTCCTGATGGGGAAATGGGCGGCTGCCATGATACGCTCATCGCGCCGGGGGAACAGGCCAATGATCGAACTACGTAACGTCGAAACTTTTTTTTGGGTCGCCACGCTGGGCAGCTTTCGCGCCGCGTCCGACAAGCTCAACACCACGCAACCCGCGGTGTCGCAACGCATCGCCTCGCTGGAAGCAGACCTGGGCGTGCGGCTGTTCGAGCGCGACGCGCGCGGCGTCAAGCTGACCGCCAAGGGCCACGAACTGCTGTCGCACGCCGAACGCATGCTGCAAGTGCGGCGCGATATGTTTGAGGCGGCGCGCGAGCAAAACGTCATGACCGGCACGGTGCGCATCGGCGTGGCGGAAACCATCGTGCAGACGTGGCTGCCCACGCTGATCGAACTGATCCATTCCACCTATCCCGCGCTGGTGCTCGAGATCGAAGTGGATACCACCCACGTGTTGCGCCCGCACCTGATGTCGCGCCAGATCGACCTGGCGTTCCTGATGGGGCCGGTGCTTGAGGCCCGTGTCGAAAACCTGCCGCTGTGCAGCTACCCGCTGGCCTGGGTGGCCAGCCCCACGCTGGACCTCGGCCCCGAGCCGCTGACGCTGGAACGCATCGGCAAGCTGCCCATCATCACGTATCCGTCCAACAGCTCGCCGTACCGGGTCGTGCGCGACATGCTGACGCGCGCGGGCGTGGCCTCGCCGCGTATGTATGGCAGTGCGTCCATGTCCATGGTGGTCCGAATGACGCAGGACGGCATCGGCACCAGCGTGATCGCGCCGGTGTTCCTGGGCAAGGAACTGGCGCGGGGCGAACTGCGCATTCTGCGTGTGCAGGCCGACCCCTTGCCTGAACTGAGCTTTACCGCAACCTGGGTGCAGGGGCCGGATAGCCACGCGGTCAGGGTGATTGCGCAGATGGCGCAAAAGGTCGCGGCGCAGGCCGGAGACGGCATTCCCGCCTAGGTGTTTTCCCCCAGAGGAGGCGCGTAGTCATCCCGCATTCCGGGCAGCCGGACACCCGTCCCCGCCTGCCCAACCGCCTGAAAAGCCGCGCCAGGCCGTCGTTTGCGAAAACGGCCCGACAACGATCCGGCGAGACCCAAGAAATATTTATACCCCCACATCGCAACATACGATTGGACGCTTGCCGCCCCGGACGATGCAATGGCGAAACAGCAAAAATGCAACGCCTGGATACACAGTGCGGGGGAAAAGCATGAACCATCTTTCGAGCCTATTCCGGACCTTGGCGCCCAGCCCTCGGCCGCGCCTCGCACGCGATCTTCGCGCCTGATTACCTGAACCAAACCGCGCGCGACACGGGTAACGGGATCCCGCGCGCGACAGACCATCCCGCCAGCCAGGAGTTTTGTCCATGAAGAAGTCTCTTGTTTTTGCAGCCGTCGCCGCCAGCATGCTTGCCGGCGCCGTCCACGCACAGGACCTGCCCAAAACCCAGTTGAAGGTCGTGGGAGGCCTGTCCAACCTGACCGCCTATAACGACTACGAAAAGCCGTTCTGGACGAAGACCATTCCCGAGCTGTCCAAGGGCCAGGTCACGGCGGAAATCAAGGGCTTCAACGAAATGGGCCTGAAGGGCCCCGAGTTGCTGCGCCTGATGTCGCAAGGCGTGATTGAATTCGGCACCGCCACGCTGTCGTATTTCGCCAGCGACAACCCCATCAACGAAGCCATCGACCTGGCCGGCCTGGCGCCCGACGTCAAGACCGCGCGCGCCGTGACCGACGCGTTCGAACCCGTCTACGCCAAGCTCTACGGCGAAGGCAACAACGTCAAGCTGCTGGGCATCTCGACCTATCCCGCCCAGGTGCTGTTCTGCAACGCGGACATCAAGGGCCTGGCCGACATCAAGGGCAAGAAGGTTCGCACCAGCAGCCGCACCACGGCCGAATTCGTTGAAGCGCTGGGCGGTTCCAGCGTGACGATGGCCTTCGGTGAAGTGGTGCCGGCGCTGCAAAACAAGGTGGTCGATTGCGCCATCACCGGTTCGTTGTCGGGCTACTCGGCCAAGTGGTACGAAGTGTCCACCCACCTGGTGGCGCTGCCGATCAACTGGAACCAGCAGATCCACGCCGTCAACCAAAAGGCCTGGGACAAGCTGGACCCCGCCGTGCGCACGTTCCTGCAAGCCAACGTGAAGACGCTGGTGGACAACATCTGGGAAGCCGCTGCCCGCCAGACGCAGGAAGGCTATGACTGCAACACCGGCGCCGCCGCTTGCCCGTTCCCGGTCAAGGGCAAGATGGTTTTGGTGCAACCGTCGGATGCCGACCGCGCGCTGCTCAAGAAGGTTGCGCAAGAAGCCGTGTTGCCCAAGTGGGCCGCCCGTTGCTCGGCACAGTGCGTGAAGGACTTCAACGCCACCATCGGCAAGACGCTGGGCCTGACCGCCAGCAAGTAAGCGCTGGACAGCGCCGCCGCATCGCGCGGCGGCGCGCTTTTCCGCAAGTCATACCGGGCGCTAGCCCGCAGAGGTTCTATCCATGACCCAAACCGAACACTTCCGCCTGCTGGGCGGCCTGTTGCGGCGCGCCGAGAGTTTTTCGCGCGTGGCCGTATGGGCCGGCGGCGCGTTGACGGTGGCCAGCGTGCTGCTGATCTCGTTCGACGTGCTGGCCCGCAAATTCCTGGGTTTCACCACCGGTGGCGCCGACGAGTTGTCCAGCTACGCATTTGCCATCAGCACGTCCTGGGCGCTGGCGTTCGCCACGTTGCAACGCGCCAACGTGCGTGTCGACGTGCTTTATCAATACCTGCCGGTGCGCCTGTCGGCCGTGCTCGACTGGATTTCCATGGTGTCGCTGGCCGTCTTCATGGTGTTCCTGACGTACTACGCCTACGACGTGGTGCAGACCTCATGGGCCCAGAAGTCCGCCGCCAACACCCCGCTGGCCACGCCGCTGTGGGTGCCCCAAGGTTTGTGGCTGTTGGGCCTGGCCTGGATGTGCATCACGGTGGCCTTGATGCTGGCGCGCGCCTCCGCCGCGCTGGTCACGGGCGACATCGAACTGGTCAAGCAGATCTGCGGCGTGCGTTCCGCGCAAGAAGAAGCTGAAGAAGAAGCCGCCGCCGGCGAGCGCATGGTCAAGGGAGACGCAGCATGATTTCCACCGCATTGACGTTGTTGCTGGTGCTGATCGGGCTGTCCATTCCCGTGGGCGCCGCGCTTGGCGTGTTGGGTCTGATCCTGGACCCGCTCTTTTCGATGTTGCCGCTGTCGCGCGCCATCGGTGAAATTTCCTGGAGCTCCAACAACGAGTTCCTGCTGGTGGCGATTCCGCTGTTCATCATGCTGGGCGAAGTGCTGCTGCGCGCGGGCTTTGCCGAACGCATGTACAGCGCGATGAGCCTGTGGCTGTCGTGGTTGCCGGGCGGCTTGATGCACGCGAACATCGGCGCGTCCACCTTGTTCTCGGCAACCTCGGGTTCCAGCGTGGCAACCGCCGCCACCGTCGGCACCGTGGCCATTCCGCAGATCCGCAAGTATGGCTACAACGAGCCGCTGTTCCTGGGCAGCCTGGCTGCGGGCGGTACGTTGGGCATCCTGATTCCGCCGTCCATCAACCTGGTCATCTATGGCGTGCTGACCAATTCGTCCGTGCCCAAGCTGTACCTGGCCGGGATCATCCCCGGCTTCGCGATGGCGGCGTTGTTCATGCTGACGGTGGTCGTGGCTTGCGTGGCCAAGCCGTCCTGGGGCGGCAAGAAGATCCATGCAACCTGGGGCCAGCGTCTTGCCAGCCTGGTGCACCTGGCGCCGCCCATGGGCATCTTCTTCCTGGTGGTCGGTTCCATCTACGCGGGCCTTGCCACGCCGACGGAAGCCGCCGCGCTGGGCGTGCTGGGCGCCTTCATCCTGGCCGCCTGGTTCGGCCGGCTGTCCTGGAAGATGCTGCGCGAAGTGATGGAAGGCACGATGCGGTCCACGGCGATGATCATGCTGATCGTCATCGCGGCCAGCTTCCTGAACTTCATCATGTCGGCCACGGGCCTGACGGATGCGCTGACCAAGTCGATCACCGGCCTGGGCTTGTCGCCGGGGTGGATGCTGCTGATCGTGGTGATCTTCTACCTGGTGCTGGGCTGCTTCATGGAAACGCTGTCCATGATGATCACGACGATTCCCATCGTGGCGCCCATCATGATCGCGCTGGGCTACGACCCGATCTGGCTGGGCATCGTCATCATCATCCTGGTTGAAGCCGCGTTGATCACGCCGCCCGTGGGCCTGAACCTTTTCGTAGTGCAAAGCCTGCGCAAGAGCGGCTCGATGAGCGCCGTCATCATCGGCAGCCTGCCGTTCGTGGCCGCCATGTTCGTGATGCTGGGGTTGCTGGCGTTCTGGCCCGACATCGCGCTGTGGTTGCCGCGCGCGTTTGGTTGATGGATTGATCAATTGATCGATGGATTGATCAATTGATTGATCGATTGAAAAGACTTTTTGTTTGAACCGGGTGCGGCCCACCGCGGCCGCACCGTTTCCCACCCGTTATTTCCGCAGGACTGATATGAAAGCCGTATTCAAGATCGACGACGCCAATCCCCGCCAGGTGGAAGTGGACTTCAACACCCTGATCGTGGCCGGCTGGGCCGGACGCGACATGGCCGCCATCGAGCACCACATCGAAGAGCTCGCCGCCATCGGCGTGCCGCGCCCGACCAGCGTGCCGCTGTACTACCGCATTGCCGACAACCAGCTGACCCAGGCCACGCAAGTGCAGGCCGTGGGCGAGGATTCGTCGGGCGAAGTCGAAACGTTCGTGTTCGCCGTGGACGGCGAGATGTACGTCAGCATCGCGTCGGACCATACCGACCGCAAGCTGGAAACCGTCAGCGTCGCCATGTCCAAGCAGGTCTGCGTGAAGCCGGTGGCAAGCGAAGCCTGGCGCCTGGCCGACGTGGCCGACTACTGGGACGAATTGGTCATCCGCTCGTACATCGTCGAAAACGGTGAAAAGGTGCTGTACCAGGAAGGCCCGCTGTCCACGCTGCGCACGCCGCAGGACCTGATTGCCGGCTACACCGGCGGCGCCGCCGTGCTGCCGCAAGGCGCGGGCATGACCTGCGGCACCGTGGGCGCCATCGGCGGCATCCGCGCCGCGGCGGACTTCACCATGGAATTGTTCGATCCGCGCCGCCAACGCACGATCAGCCATCGCTATCATGTCGAATCGCTGCCCATGGTGGCCTGATTCCGTTTCTGCATGGCATTGAACGCCGGGCGCGCCTATTCAGGCTGCGCCTGTCGGCACTTTTACGCCGCTAGGCGGCACGAGGACAATGATGGTTTCGACCTTGAATGATCTGACCTTGGCCCTGAACGAGGGCCGTACCAGCTCGGTCGCGCTGACCGAACTGGCGCTGGCGCGCGCGCAGGATGCGGCGGGCGAGGGCGCCCGCGTTTTCACCAAGCTGTATGCCGAGTCGGCATTGGCGCAGGCGCGCGCCTCCGACACCCTGCGGGCGGCGGGCATCGTGCGTTCGGCGGTGGAAGGGCTGCCGATCAGCATCAAGGACCTGTTCGACATCGAAGGCGAAACCACCATGGCCGGCTCGGTCGCGCGCGAAGGCGAACCGGCGGCTGACGCCAACGCCGACGTCGTGCAGCGCCTGATCGCGGCCGGCGCCGTCATCATCGGCCGCACCAACATGACCGAATTCGCGTATTCGGGCCTGGGCATCAACCCGCACCACGGCACGCCGCTGAACCCGTACGACCGCGCCACCGGCCGCATTCCGGGCGGCTCGTCCTCGGGCGCGGCGGTGTCCGTGGCCGACGGCATGGTCGTGGCCGGCATTGGTTCCGACACCGGTGGCTCGGTGCGCATTCCGGCCGCGCTGTGCGGCCTGACGGGCTTCAAGCCCAGCGCCTGGCGCGTGTCGATGCAGGGCGTGCTGCCCTTGTCGGCCAACCTGGATTCCATCGGCCCCATCGCCGCCAGCGTGCGTTGCTGCGCCGAGCTGGACGCCATTCTGTCAGGCGACGGCGGCCCCGTGCCCGAAGCCATGGCGCTGCGCGGCCTGCGCCTGGCCGTGCCCACCACGCTGGCGCTGGACGCCATGGACAAGCACGTGGCCGACAGTTTCGCCGCGGCCGTGGCCCGGCTGAAGGAAGCCGGCGCGCTGGTCGACGAAATCTCCATTCCGGAGTTCGCCGAGGTTGGCGGCATCAACAGCAAGGGCGGCTTCACGGCGGCCGAAGCCTGGGCCTGGCACCGCGACCTGATCGCGCGCGCCGGCAAGCGCTACGACCCGCGCGTGGTCTCGCGCATCATGCGTGGCCAGGACATGAGCGCCGCGGATTACATCGATTTGCTGGATGCGCGCGAAGCGTGGGTGGCGGCGGTGGATCGCCGCATTGCCGGCTACGACGCGCTCATCATGCCGACCACGCCTATCGTGGCGCCGGCGGTGGCCGACCTGGTCGCTTCCGACGAAGCCTATTACGCGGCCAATGGCCTGATTCTGCGCAACCCCACGCTGATCAACTTCCTGGATGGCTGCGCGCTGTCGCTGCCTTGCCATGCGCCGGATACGGCCCCCGTGGGCTTGATGATCGCCGGCAGCAACGGCGCCGACCGCCGCATCCTGGCCGTCGGCCTGGCCATCGAGGCGCTGCTTGCCGGGCACTGATCGCCCGGTGCTTCACAACCGCATCAAGAGGATTTTTCATGTCGCCCGTCGACGTCGTACGCAATAGTGTCCAACTGGCCCGCCAGGCGCGTCTGGACGCGCGCAGCGGGCGCCTGACCGGCCCCACGGCCAATCTGGCGCCGGGCCACGTCCAGGCCAACCTGGCCATCCTGCCGCGCGCGCTGGCAGCGGACTTCCTGCATTTCTGCCAGCGCAACCCCAAGCCTTGCCCGTTGCTGGCCATGTCCGAACCCGGTAACCCGGCCCTGCCGGAACTGGGTGCAGACATCGATATCCGCACCGACATCCCGCGCTACCGCGTCTGGAAGAACGGCGAGCTGGTGGCCGAACCCACCGACGTGCGCGATATCTGGCGCGACGATCTGGTGTCGTTCCTGATTGGATGCTCGTTTTCGTTCGAAGAGGCCATGCTGGATAACGGCTTGCCGGTGCGTCATATCGAGCAAGGCTGCAACGTGCCGATGTACCGCACCAACATCCCGACGCATCCGGCTGGCGCCTTCAGCGGGCCTCTGGTGGTGTCCATGCGCCCCTTGAAGGCGGCGGATGCCATCCGCGCCATTCAGGTCACGTCGCGCTTTCCGTCGGTGCACGGCGCACCCGTGCATATTGGCGACCCGGCGCTGATCGGCATTGCCGACATCAACCAGCCCGACTACGGCGACGCGGTCGAAATCCGGCCGGGCGAAATGCCCGTGTTCTGGGCCTGCGGCGTCACGCCGCAATCGGTGGTGTCGTCGGTGCGTCCGGAGTTCTGCATTACGCATGCGCCGGGGCACATGCTGGTGACCGATCTGGTCAACAGCCGGATGGCGATGCTGTAAACAAAAACCCCATCGCAGCCTGTGTGCTGCGATGGGGTTTTTGGGTTTGTGGTCTGATTTGTGCATCGGGCGTTTCGAAAACGCCCGACCTGCGTGCCGCTTAGAAAATGTGGCGGAAGCCCACGGCGGCGCCGATCTGGTGGTTCTTGCCGGCGATTTCGTCGCTGGCGGCGCTGCTGACCTTGTTCCAGTCCACCGTGCCGTACACCTGCGAGCGCTTGGACAGCGAATATTCGGCCACCGCGACCAGGGCGTAACGCTTGCCCTTGTCGCCGTCTTCGACCACGTTCTTGCTTTGGTCGTAGTAGCCCGCGCCGGTAATGGCCCAGCGCGGCGTGGCTTGCCACGTGGCGCCCACGAAATAGCCGTTGTCCTTGCGGTCCAGGTTGGCGGTGGTGGTGCCGCCCATGACGGCGTTGACCCAGCCCGTTTCGTCGCGGCCATTGAAGTAGCCGGCGAACACCTTGGTGGTTTCAAACTGGTAGGACGCGTTCAGGTTCCACACGCGCTGGCGCAGGTCGGAATCCAGGCCGTCGTAGGTCTGCTGGTAGGCCGCGCCCAGACCCAGCTTGCCGATCATGTAGCGCAGGCTGGCGCCGTACTGCTGGCCGGCCTTGTGGTCTTCCCAGCTTTCGCCGTTGGCCCACGACAACGCCAACGACAGGTCGCCGATGGTGTTGGAATACTTGGTCATGTTGTTGGTGCGCACGCGCGACATCGCGGCGGGCAACCAGGCGTTCTGATCGTAGTTACCCACGGTCAGCGGATCGAAGTAGTCGGCCAGCAGATCGAACATCGGCGTGTTTTGCAGACCCAGCGTCAGCTGGCCGATGTTGCCGCCGTCCAGGCCCACGTAGGCCAGGCGGCCGAACGTCTTGCCCGTAGCCGACGAATTGCCGTTCTGCATGTTGAAGCCGTTTTCCAGGCGGAAGAAGGCACGGTTGCCGTTGCCCAGGTCTTCCGAGCCGCGCAGGCCCCAGCGGCTGTTCGAGATGGCGCCGTTTTCCATCGACACACGGCTGCCGTCTTCGCCCACGCTGCCGGCGCTGGTGCTCAGGTAGCGGATGCTGACGTCGGCGATGCCGTACAGGGTGACGCTGGTTTCCGCCGATGCGGCGCCCGCGGCCAGGCCCAGGCCTGCGGCGGCGAGCGTAAGAGTGATGCGTTTCACTGAGGACTCCTCCTGTGTAGCTGTTTTGTAGTGTGTGACCTGGCTTGTGGCCGGGTTGACCGCGCCGGGCGGATCGTCCGACGTTGGGCCGTTGCACCGACGCTGCTTGATGGCAGTGCGGGTCCGGAGCATTGGCCCAAAAGGTTGGCTGCCACGGCATTGCGCCAAACTGGTGCAAGGGGGCAGCGCCTGGGGATTCTAAAAAAGTTACGGGATGTGCAGGGCCAAATTGTTTTTGGCGTTTTCCCTGGTTTACAGATCAAAAAAATAGTCGGGCGCCGGGACAATGGCGCGATTGTTCCAAAAAAAACCCCAGTCCAGGACCGGGGTTCTTGAAGGTCGTGCCCGGGTGTCCAGGCGGCGACATCACGGCATTACAGCGTCATAGCGTTACAGCGTCATGTGCAAGGGCAGCCATGTGGCAATGCCCGGAATGAAATACAGCAGCAGCACCGCCACAATCATCAGGAAGAACATGGGCAATGACGCCCGCGCGATGTAAGGCAATTCACGCCCGCTCATGCCGGACAGCACGAACAGGTTGAAGCCCACCGGCGGCGTGATTTGTGCCATTTCCACCACGAAAACGATGAAGATGCCGAACCAGATCAGGTCGATGCCGGCAGCTTGCACCGTCGGCAACAGCACGCCCATGGTCAGCACCACGATGGAAATGCCGTCCAGGAAGCAGCCCAGCACCACAAAGAAGACCATCAGCGCCATGATCAGGCCGAACTGCGACAAGCCCAGTCCGCCGATCCATTCCGCCAACGCGCGCGGCAGGCCGATATAGCCCATTGCCAGCGTCAGGAACTGTGCGCCCGCCAGGATCAGCGCGATCATGCAGTACAGCCGGGTGGCGCCCAGCAGCGATTGCATGAAGGTCGAGCGGTTCAGCGAGCCTTGCAGCGCCGACAACAGCAGTGCGCCCACCACGCCCACCGCCGCCGCTTCCGTGGCGGTGGCGATGCCGCTGTAGATGGAGCCGAGCACCGCGCCGATCAGCACCATGACCGGAATCAGGTGGCGCGATTGCGACAGCTTCTGCATGAACGACATGCCGGGGTCCGCCGCCGGCACCTGCCCGGGGTTGCGGATGGCCCACCAGCCGATATAGCCCATGAACAACAGCGCAAGCACGATGCCGGGGAAGATGCCCGCGATGAACAGCTTGGCGATCGACACGTCGGCCGCCACGCCGTACACGATCATGATGATCGAAGGCGGAATCAACAGGCCCAGTGTGCCCGCGCCCGACAGCGTGCCCAGGATCTTGTCTTCGGGGTAGCCACGGCGCGTCAGTTCCGGAATGGTCATCTTGCCGACCGTCGCGCAGGTCGCCGCGCTGGAGCCCGACACCGCCGCGAAAATCGCGCAACCGATCACATTGGTGTGCAGCAGCCGACCCGGCAAACGGTTCAGCCACGGCGCCAGACCCTTGAACAGGTCTTCGGACAAGCGCGTGCGAAACAGGATTTCGCCCATCCACAGGAACAAGGGCAGGGCGGTCAGCGTCCAGCTGGACGAAGCGCCCCAGATGGTGACGGCCATGGCGTCGCCGGCCGGACGGCTGGAGAAAATCTCCATGCCGATCCACGCCGTGCCTGCCAGCGTCAGGCCGACCCAGACCCCGCAACCCAACAGCGCGAAGATCGAAACGACCAATAGGGTGATGACAAGAAGTTCATTCATGGGTTTGCTGCGAAGTAGCGGCGGCCACGCCGCGTGAACGACGGATCAATTCGTCGACAAGGGCGACCAGGAACAACACCGTGCCCACCGCCATGCTGATCTGCGGAATCCAGAGCGGCGTGGCGTCGTTGGACGTGGAGATGTCGTTGTACAGCCAGGAGTCGTACGTCAGCTTGATGCTGAAAAAGGCAAAGGCCGAGGCCAGCAGCGAGCCCACGGCCAGCGCAAAAATGTCCAGGCGGCGGCTGCCCGCCGGTGCCAACGAATTGAGCAACAGCGTGACCCGGATGTGTTCGCCGTGCTTGAACGTGCTGGATAACGCCAGGAAACCCGCCGCGGCCATGAAGTAGCCTGCGTACGCATCGGTGCCAGGAATGTTCAGGCTGAGCTGGCGGGCGATGATCGCCGCCAGCACCGAGACCAGAACGCCGATCGTGCACAAGCCGGCCAACAGGCCGGCCGCGCCGTAAAGACCATCTAGAAAGCGGCGCATAAAAAGATCACTGCTTCTTGTAGGCGTCGATCATGGCCTGGCCGTCGGCGCCTGCCTTCTTCAGCCAATCATCCAGCATGCGCTTGCCGATCACCGACAGGCCTTCCTTCAGTTCCACGGTCGGCTTGATGGTTTCCATGCCGTTCTTGGCCAGCTCTTCCTGATACCACTTGTTCTTTTCCTGCGACAGCTTCCAGCCGCGTTCCTCGGCTTGCGCGGCGGCCTTCTTCAAGGCGTCTTGCGTAGCCGGGTCCAGCGCGTCAAACGCCTTCTTGTTGACGATGATGGCGTTCTTGGGCAGCCAGGCCTGCGTGTCGTAGAACTTCTTGATGTACTCGTACGTCTTGGTGTCGTAGCCGGTCGAGGCCGACGACATGTACGAATCGATCACGCCGGTAGCCAGCGCCTGAGCCAGTTCCGCCTGCTGCACCGTGACCGGCTGCGCGCCGACCAGTTCGGCGATCTTGGCGGTGACGGGGCTGTAGGCGCGCCACTTCAGGCCCTTCATGTCGTTGATCTGCTTGATGTCCTTGTTGGCGAAGATGCCTTGGGGCGGCCACGCCACGGCGTACAGCAGCGTCATGCCTTGCGAGGCCAGCTTCTTTTCCAGGAAGGGTTTTTGCGCCTGGTACAGCTTGAACGAGGCTTCGTAGCCGGTGGCCAGGAAGGGCAGGCCGTCCAGTTCGTAGATCGGGTCTTCGTTGGCGAAGTTGGTCAGCAGGATTTCGCCGATCTGTGCCTGGTTGCCTTGCACCGCGCGCTTGATTTCCGGCGCCTTGTACAGCGAAGCGTTGTTGTGCAGCTGGATCTTCAGCTTGCCTTGCGACAGCGTGTCCACGTCCTTGATGAACGTGGTCAGGTTTTCAACGTGGAAGTTGCTGGCGGGGTAGGCGCTGGGCAGGTCCCATTTGGTTTGGGCCTGTGCGCCCGCGCTGAACGCCAGGACGATGCTGCCGGCCAGCAATGAGATTTTCTTGTACATGGAAGGTCCTTCTGTGCGAATGGTGAAGACGGGTTTTGCCCGATAGGCATTCTTGAAAGAGACTGCTGCGCGGATGACGCGCGGCCTAAAAGCCGTGCCATTCTATGGTGCTGCGCGGCAACAACGCGCACAAAAAATGGGGTTTTACGGGTTAATCCTAGGCCCGGACGCGACACATCGTTGAAGGCTAAAACTTTGCGCGCGCACCGTCCGCGACACCTTTACGCACCGATTTTTCTTCTAAGATTGCGGGATCGAAGCGTGCTGCAGAGGCTCTAGTGAATTTCGTTTTCCGCCGTGATGAATTGCTGGTCGAAGAAGCGTCCAGCGTGTTGCCGGATTTGGCGTTGTGCGAACGCATCGGTCTGGCGTCGCCGGCCTTGCAAGCCATCTGGTCCGTACCCGATTCGCCGTATCGCACGGCGCACGTGGACCCCACGCTTGAAGCGCCCGAGGGTTACGCGTTCAAGAAGCTGCGTTCGCTGTTCGGCGTGCTGGACGATGAACGCATGGCCCTGGCCGGCCGGGCGTATCAAATCGCCGAATGGGCTCGCACGCACCGGTTCTGCGGCGCCTGCGGCACGCCCGCCGAGCGCGTGCCGCACGAGTTCTGCCTGCGCTGCCCCGCCTGCGGCTTTTCCGCGTACCCGCGCATTTCGCCCGCCATGATGGTGCTGATCCGTAAAGGCGACAGCATCCTGCTGGCGCGGCACACCACGACCGCGACCTCGCGCTATACGGCGCTGGCCGGTTTTGTCGAACCCGGCGAGAGCATCGAAGAGACCGTGCACCGCGAAGTCTTCGAGGAAGTCGGCCTGAAGGTCGGCAACCTGCAGTACTTCGGCAGCCAGCCCTGGCCCTTTCCGCATTCGCTGATGGTGGCGTTCACCGCCGACTACGTGTCGGGTGACATCCGCGTGCAGGAAGACGAGATTGCCGATGCGCGCTGGTTCGGCCCCGGCGACCCCATGCCGGACATCGCGCCGCGCATTTCGATTGCCGGCTGGCTGATCCGGGCCAATCTGCCGCAGGGCTGGACGGCGCCATAACGGTGTCATAGCGGCGTCATAACGGTGTCATAGCGGCGTCATAACGGCGTTATAGCGGCGGCCCAGTGCCCACGTTCCCCCCGCTGGAACGTTCGAACCGCTAGGGGATTTCCCTTGAAATGGCCGTTTACGGCCGTTTTTGGCCGTCCAGGTCATATTTTTTATGGATGAAATACACATAAATTATTAGTATTTCATCCATATAAACTTGGCTTGAGCGTTCCATGAGCCCCACGTTGATCGCCTCGTCAGCCCACTTGGCTGGCGGCAGCGCGCCCGATTTGTCCGAGGTCGAATTCGGCCTGATGATCGCCAGCCACGCCTTTGACCGCTGGACGGTGCGCTGCATGGCAGCCGCCGGCCTGCCGGACCTGACGCCCACCGACGTCATGGTGTTTCACCACGTCTACCATCGCCAGCGCGCCAAGAAGCTGGCGGACATCTGCTTCACGCTCAATGTCGAAGACACGCACATCGTCAGCTATGCGTTGAAAAAGCTGGAGCGGCTGGGCGTGGTCAAGGGCGAACGCAACAGCAAGGAAGTTTTCTACAGCGTTACGCCCGACGGCGCGGACATCCTCAAGCGCTACGGCGACATCCGCGAACAATGCCTGACGTCCGGCCTGGATGGGCCGGGCGGGGGCGGGCTGGATTTCAGCCGCCAATTGGCCCACGCCTTGCGCTCGCTGTCCGGCCTGTACGACCAGGCCGCAAGGGCGGCAACCTCACTCTGAACCTGATCGGGCCTGGCCCGGCACACCGCAACCCGACCGCGGCGGCACCCGCCGTGGCCGTTTGTTTTCAAGGATTACGCATGAAGAAGTGGCAATTCTGGATCGATCGTGGGGGCACCTTCACCGATATCGTGGCGCGCCGCCCCGACGGCACCACCACCACGGCAAAGATGCTGTCGGAAAACCCCGAGCAGTATCGCGACGCGGCCGTGGCCGGCATCCGCAAGCTGCTGGGCGTGGCGCCCGGACAGCCGGTGCCCGTGGACCAGGTTGAATGCGTGAAGATGGGCACGACGGTGGCCACCAACGCCTTGCTGGAACGCAAGGGCGAACGCACGCTGCTGGTGACCACGCGCGGGTTCCGCGATGCGCTGCGCATTGCGTATCAGAACCGGCCCCGCCTGTTCGACCGCAACGTCGTGCTGCCCGAAATGCTTTACGAATCCGTCGTGGAAGCCGATGAGCGCGTGGCCGCGGACGGCGAAGTCATTCGCGATCTGGACGAAGCCGGCTTGCGGGCCGGCATGCAAGCCGCCTATGACAGCGGCATCCGCGCCGTGGCCATCGTGTTCATGCACGCCTGGCACGCCACGGACCACGAGCAGCGCGCGGCGCGCATCGCCCGCGAAGTGGGCTTCACCCAGGTGTCGGCCTCGCACGAGGTCAGCCCGCTGATCAAGTTCGTGTCGCGCGGCGACACGACGGTGGTCGACGCGTATCTGTCGCCCATCTTGAAGCGGTATGTGGATCAGGTGGCGGGCGAACTGCCCGGCATCCGCCTGATGTTCATGCAATCGAGCGGCGGCCTGACGGACGCGCACCGTTTCCGCGGCAAGGACGCCATTTTGTCCGGCCCGGCCGGCGGCATCGTCGGCATGGTGCGCACCAGCGAGATCGCCGGGTTTCCCAAGGTCATCGGCTTTGACATGGGTGGCACGTCGACCGACGTGTCGCACTACGCGGGCGAATTCGAACGCGAATTCGAAACCCAGGTCGCCGGCGTGCGCATGCGCGCGCCCATGATGAGCATCCACACGGTGGCGGCAGGCGGCGGGTCCATCCTGCATTTCGACGGCGCGCGCCTGCGCGTCGGCCCGGATTCGGCGGGCGCCAACCCCGGCCCCGCCTGCTATCGCCGTGGCGGCCCCTTGGCCGTGACGGACTGCAACGTGCTGTTGGGCAAGATCCAGCCCGACTTCTTTCCCAATGTGTTCGGCCCCGACGCGAATGAAGCGCTGGACCGCGACGCGGTGGTCGAGCGCTTCACCGCGATGGCCGATGAAGTGCGCGCGGCCACTGGCCGCGAGATGACGCCGGAGCAATTGGCGGAAGGCTTCCTGGAAATTGCCGTGGGCAACATGGCGGAAGCCATCAAGCGCATTTCGGTGCAGCGCGGCCACGACGTAACGGAGTACGCCTTGACGGTGTTCGGCGGCGCCGGCGGCCAGCACGCCTGCCTGGTGGCCGACGCCTTGGGCATGACGACGGTGTTTGCGCATCCGCTGGGCGGCGTGTTGTCTGCCTACGGCATGGGCTTGGCCGACCAGACCGACATGCGCCAAAAGACCGTTGAAAAGGTGCTGGACGCCGGCCTGATGGGCGAGCTTCAGGACGAACTGGATGTGCTGGCCGGACAAGCCGTGGGCGAACTGCGCCGCCAGCATGTGCCCGACGGCGATATCTCCGTGCAACGCCGTCTGCATCTGAAATATCGCGGCACCGACACCGCGCTGGAAGTGGCGTTTTCCACGCTGGAGCAGGCACGCAGCGACTTCGAGGCCGCCTATCGCCAGCGCTATTCCTTCTTGATGCCCAACCGCGAACTGGTCGTGGAGACCATTTCGGTGGAAGCCACGGGCGGCGGCGAACGAGTCAGCGAGGCGGCCGTGCCGCGTACCCGCGACGGCGCCTTGGCGGCCCGCCGAGTCGTCAGCATGTACAGCGCGGGCGAGTGGCGCGACACGCCGCTGTACGTGCGCGAAGACATGGCGGGCGGTGACGTGGTGACGGGCCCCGCCATCATCTCCGAGCCCAACCAGACCACGGTGGTGGAACCGGGCTGGCAAGCGGAATTGACGTCGCAAGACCATTTCGTGATCCGCCGCATCGAAGCGCGCGCGGATCGTCGCAGCATCGGCACGCAAGCGGATCCGGTCATGCTGGAGGTGTTCAACAACCTGTTCATGTCGATTGCCGAGCAGATGGGCTACCGCCTGCAGAACACGGCGTACTCGGTGAACATCAAGGAGCGGCTGGACTTTTCCTGCGCCATTTTCGATTCGCAGGCCCGCCTGATCGCCAACGCGCCGCACATGCCGGTGCACCTGGGGTCGATGGGCGAGTCGGTGCGCACGGTGATGAACGCCAACGCCGGGCGCATGATGCCGGGCGATGCCTATGTGGTGAACGATCCTTACCACGGCGGCACGCACTTGCCCGACGTGACGGTCATCACGCCGGTGTTCGATCACGCCGGCCGCGAGATCCTGTTCTACGTCGGTTCGCGTGGTCACCACGCGGATATCGGCGGCACCACGCCGGGCTCCATGCCGCCGGACTCCAAGACGGTGGAAGACGAGGGCGTGCTGTTCACCAATTTCCAATTGGTCAAGAACGGCGAATTCCGTGATCAGGCCGCGCGCGACATCCTGGGCTCGGGCCGTTGGCCCGCGCGCAATCCGGATCAGAACATCGCCGACATGCACGCGCAGATCGCCGCCAATGAAAAGGGCGTGCAAGAGCTGCTGCGCATGTGCGACCACTTCGGGCTGGACGTTGTGCGCGCCTACATGGGCCACGTGCAGGACAACGCCGAAGAAGCGGTGCGCCGGGTGATTTCGGTGCTGAAAGATGGCAGCTACGAATACCCGCTGGACAACGGCGCGGTGATCCGCGTGGCCGTCAAGGTGGACACGCAGGCACGCAGCGCGGTGGTCGATTTCACCGGCACGTCGCCGCAGCTGGACAATAACTTCAACGCACCCGGCGCGATTGCCGTGGCGGCGGTGCTGTATGTGTTCCGCACGATGGTCAACGACGACATCCCGCTGAACGACGGGTGCCTTGCCCCGCTGTCGATCATCTTGCCGGAAGGCTCGATGCTGCGTCCGAACCCGCCGGCCTCGGTGGTGGCGGGCAACGTGGAAACGTCGATGTGCATCGTGAACGCGCTGTATGGTGCGTTGGGCGTGCTGGCGGCCAGCCAGGGCACCATGAACAACTTCACCTTCGGCAACGCGCGCCATCAGTATTACGAGACCATCTCGGGCGGTACGGGTGCGGGACCGGTTCGCATCGACGCGGCGGGCCCGCACGACGAAGGCTTCGCCGGCACGTCGGTGGTCCAGGCGCACATGACCAATTCGCGCCTGACGGACCCCGAAGTGCTGGAATTCCGGTTCCCGGTGCGGCTTGAGTCTTACGAAATCCGCAAGGGTTCGGGCGGTGCGGGGCGCTATCCGGGCGGCGAGGGCGGCGTGCGCCGGATCCGTTTCCTGGAAGACATGACGGCGGCCATCCTGTCCAACAACCGCCGCTACGCGCCGTTTGGTCTGGCGGGTGGGCAACCGGGCGCGATGGGCCGTAACTTGATCGAACGGGTGGACGGCACGATTCAAGAGCTTGGCCCGCAAGACAGCGCCCAGCTGCATCCGGGCGACATCTTCGTTGTCGAAACCCCCGGGGGCGGAGGCTACGGCGCGGTGTGATGGCGGGGGGTGTGATGGCGCCGACTACAGAGCCGGGTCATTCCGGCTCTGACATCACATCCAACGCAATGTCCGCCATCGTGCGACGGTCATAGACGCGCAGTGTCACGTCATCGTCGCGGATTTCGAACACGGCGGTGGCCAGTGTGTTTTCGCCGTCCGGATCCGAGGCGTCCGTGCGCAGGATGGGCAGGGCGCCCAGCGTATCGTGCAGCGCGGCCAACAGGTCCGCGCTGCCGGTCTGCGGCGACCAGCCGTCCACGATGCCTTCGATTCTGTTCTGCCGGTCGCGCGATGACTCGGTCACCACCTGGGGTTGCGCCCGGGTCTTGGCGTGAATCATATGGTTGGCATGGCCGTAGCGCGTGCCGATGTCCAGCACCGACACCGCGCCCGGGGTCACTTCGGCGCTGATCAGTCGCGGGTCGGTTGCGCTGCCCAGCGTGTGGTGAAAGCCGCCGGAATGGGGCAGGTCGCGCAGCAGCGCAAGGGCCTCGTCCAATGTGGCGCAGTCCAGCACCGCGCGCGCCAGGAACATGCGCGGCACGCCGGGATGGCGTTGGCGGGTGCGCAGGTTGTTGATGGTCTGGACGAGCCCCGCGCGGTTGGCGCCGAAGGTGTGGCCGGGCAACGACCCCGGGTAATAGAAGCTGACGTAGCCGGGCGCGTCGTCCAGCGCCACGTCGACCAGATGGCAACGTCCATACAGATAAGGGTCGCCGTCTTCGTTGTGGCCGATCCACCGGGCGCCGTCCGCGCCGTTTAACGCGACGGTCGTGCAACCGTCGTTCGTGCTGTGCAAAAGATCGCCACGGCAGTTCCAGAGCAGCACGTCCTGGACCGGCATGCGCAGCCCTTCCGCCATGCCTTCCAGTTCTTCCCATATTGCCGGCAGCGCCGTCTGCGCATGCTGGGCCAATTCTTCCACGTATCGATGATCGCGCCAGCGCCGCAGCGCTTCCCAGGTGCTGCTTTGCGCCAGGTAGACCGACATCAGCGGGCGGGCCAACTTGCCCAGCGCCAGGCCGACCTGACGCCGGTTTCCGGCAATGCGTACATATTTGTAGGGCATGGGGATTCTCCGGGGTGTCATGCGGATTGTAATTTTTCTAAGCTCTGCCGGGTGGGGACGGATGCGTTAAGATCGCCGATAAGCCGCGCCGGAGACCCCGGCGCCGCCCAGGAATCATGCCCCTACAACAACCCCGGGGTGCCGACGGTCCCCAAGAGGAGAGTTTCATGATCAAACGTAAAGTCGCCGCCGCCTTGGTCGGCCTGTCCGTGGCCATGTTCGGCGCTGCCTCCGGCGCGCAAGCCCAAGGCAAGGAATTGGTGGTGGCCACCGATACCGCTTTCGTGCCGTTCGAGTTCAAGCAGGGCAATACCTACGTAGGCTTTGACGTAGACCTGTGGGCCGCGATCGCCAAGGAACTCAAGCTGAAGTACAAGCTTCAGCCGATGGACTTCAACGGCATCATCCCGGGCCTGCAAACCAAGAATATCGACGCTGCGCTGGCGGGCATCACGATCCGCGACGACCGCAAGAAAGTCATCGACTTCTCGGACCCCTACTATGAAAGCGGCCTGGCCATTCTGGTCAGCGAAAAGAACACCGACATCAAGGACGCCAAGTCCCTGGCCGGCAAGACCGTCGCCGTCAAGACCGGCACCGCCACCGTCGACTTCCTGAAAGCGCAGGTGCCGGACGCCAAGTTGAAGCTGTTCCCCAACATCGACAACGCCTACCTTGAACTGGCCACCGGCCGGGTCGATGCCGCCGTGCACGACACCCCCAACGTGCAGTACTACGCCAACTCGGCCGGCAAGGGCCGCGTGAAGGTCGTGGGCTCGGTCAAGAGCGGCGACTTCTACGGTATCGCCTTCCCCAAGGGCAGCGAACTGGTGCCGCAGGTGAACAAGGCGCTGGCCGCACTGAAGGCCAACGGCCAGTACGACGCCATCTACGAAAAGTGGTTCGGCAAGAAGCCGTAAGCAGATAGGTGTTTTTGGCGCCGCCCGTGGGAATTGCCCGCGCGCGGCGCCGCCATGATGCGGCGCCCGTCGGTGCCTTGGGGGGAAGATCGTGGAGTTTGACTGGACTGTAATCGAGGGCGCGTTACCCAATCTGCTTGAGGGTACGCTGATGACCATCAAGATCACGTTCTGGGGTTTGTTTGGTGGTTTTCTGCTGGGCGCGCTGTCGGGCGTGACGCGGGCCTACGGCAATATCGTCCTGTCGGTCATCGCGCAGGTTTATGTGGCGGTCATTCGCGGCACGCCGATTGTCGTGCAGGTGATGTTCATCTACTTTGCCTTGCCGTTGCTTGCCGATATCCGGGTGGATGCGGAATGGGCGGCCATCGTCACATTGATCATCAACTCGGGTGCCTATATTTCTGAAATCGTGCGCGGCGCGCTGTTGTCGGTGCACAAGGGGCTGAAGGAAGCCGGGCAGGCAATGGGCCTGCCGTTTCACAAGATCTTGTTCCACATCATCGGACCGGTGGCGTTTCGCCGCATGATCCCGCCGCTGGGCAACCAGTGCATCATCAGCTTGAAGGATTCCTCGCTGTTCATCGTGATCGGCGTGGCTGAACTGACGCGCCAGGGCCAGGAAATCATGGCCAGCAACTTCCGCGCCGTCGAAATCTGGTCCGCCGTGGCGATCGTCTACCTGATCCTGACCGGCCTGATGGCGCTGACGCTGCACATGGTGGAAAGAAGGATGCGCATATTATGAGCATGGTTGAATTTCATAACGTCACCAAGAACTTCGGCGAATCGATGGTGCTGAACGGCATCTCGCTGAACATCGATGCGGGCGAGGTCGTGGTGGTGGTGGGGCCGTCGGGTTCGGGCAAGTCCACCTTCCTGCGGTGCATCAACGTACTGGAAACCATCAACGATGGCGATCTTCTGGTCGATGGCCTGAGCGTCAAGGGCGACGCCGCGCAGGTGCGCGAAATTCGCCGTGAAGCGGGCATGGTGTTTCAGCAGTTCAACCTTTTCCCGCAAATGACCGCGCTGCAAAACGTGATGTTCGGCCCCGTGCACACGCGTGGCCAAAGTCGCGACGAAGCGCGCGAGCTGGCGATAGGCTTGCTGGACAAGGTGGGCTTGGCCGAACGCATGAACCACTTTCCGTCCGAGCTATCCGGTGGGCAGCAGCAACGCGTGGCCATCGCGCGCGCATTGGCCATCAAACCCAAGCTGATGCTGTTCGACGAACCCACCTCGGCGTTGGACCCGGAACTGCGCCACGAAGTGCTGAAAGTGATGCGCGACCTGGCGGAAGAGGGCATGACGATGGTGGTCGTCACGCACGAGATGGAATTTGCGCGCAAGGTGGGCAGCCGTTTGATCTTCATCGACGCCGGCAAAATCGCGCACGACGGCCCGCCGGCTGAACTGCTCAGCAACCCGCCCAGCCAGCGGTTAAAGGACTTACTGCAACACGTGGCTTGATGGCGGTTGCGGTGGGACGGCGCGGGAATTGCGAATTCAGCATGGCGAATGGCTGCCCAGGCGCCGCCTGAAAGTTCGAATGCCGGAGTTGCTACGCGAGAGCCATTCAGCATTCAGCATTCAGCGCACATAAAAAAACCGGCATCTGCCGGTTTTTTTATGTCGTGCGGTGTGGGTCCGGCTTCAACCCTTTACCCGGACGATCTTCTGCACTTGCGGCACATGCCGGATGGCGCGGATGACCTGCGCCAGATGCTTGCGGCTGTCGACCTGGATGGTCAGGTGCAGAGACACCGTGGACACCGCGTCATCGTGCATGGTTACGTGCATGATGTTGGCGTCGGCGGCGGTGACTTCCGCCGCCAGCCGGCCAAGCACGCCGCGTTCGTTGCGGGTGATGATGTCCAGGCGGGTGGCCAGGTGCTTGGCCGTGTGCGCGTCCCAGGCCACATTGATCCAGCGTTCGGGTTCGCGCAGGCGCTGGCGCATGGCGACCGGGCAGTCGGCGGTATGCACCACCAGCCCGTGACCCATGCGCATGCCGGCCACGATGGGGTCGCCGGGCAGCGGGCCGCAGCAAGGCGCCAACTGCACCGCCTGGCCTTCGTTGCCCTGGATCAGGATGGGCGCGCTGCGCGCCGAGGTCAGTTCGTCAACTGCCGCCGCCGTGGTGGCAACCAATTGATGTTCAGGCGCGAAGCGGCGGGCCACCACGGCGGCGAGTCGCTTGCCCAGCCCGATATCGGCCAGGATCTCTTCGCGCGAGCTTGCGCCCGTGCTGCGCGCGAGCTTTTGCCAGGCCGGGTCGTCGGTCGCCGGCATCGGCATGTGCAGTTCTTGCAGCGCCTGGCTTAGCAGCCGTTCGCCGAATGCCACGGATTCCTCGTACTTGACGGTACGCAGGTAATGGCGGATTTCGGAACGGGCGCGGCCGGTGCGCACGTAATTGAGCCACTGCGCGTTGGGGCGCGAGGCCGGCGACGTCACGATTTCCACCGTGTCGCCGCTATTGAGTTCAGTGCGCAGCGGCACGAATTCGCCGTTGACCTTGGCCGCCACGGCCTGGTTGCCGATGTCCGTGTGGATGGCGTAGGCAAAGTCCACCGGCGTTGCGCCACGGGGCAGCGAAATGATCTTGCCGCGCGGCGTGAACACATAGACCGCGTCCGGGAACAGGTCGACCTTGACGTGCTCAAGGAATTCGCCGGAATCGCCCGTCTGGCTTTGAATGTCCAGCAGCGATTGCAGCCATTGGTGCGTGCGCTTTTGCAGGTCGTTCAGCGTCAGGTCGGCACCCTTGTACAGCCAGTGCGACGCCACGCCTTCTTCGGCCACATGATGCATGTCGCGCGTGCGGAACTGGAATTCCACCGGCGTGCCGTACGGGCCAACCAGCGTGGTGTGCAGCGACTGATAGCCGTTCACCTTCGGGATGGCGATGTAGTCCTTGAACTTGCCGGGCACCGGGCGATACAGCTGATGCAGTGTGCCTAGTGCCAGATAGCACTCGGGCAGCGTGTGCACGATGACGCGAAAGCCATAGATATCCAGCACGTCGGAAAACGATTTTTTCTGGTCCACCATTTTGCGGTAGATGCCATAAAGCGTTTTCTCGCGGCCGGTGACTTCGGCTTCGATGCCGGCGGCGGGCAACGACGCCCGCACCGAATCGGCAATTTTGGTGATGACTTCGCGCCGGTTGCCCCGCGCGGCTAGCACGGCCTTGTACAGCACCTGATAGCGGTTCGGGTACATCGCCGCGAAACACAGGTCCTGCAATTCCCGGAACAGCAGGTTCAGGCCGAGGCGATGGGCAATGGGCGCGTAAATATCCAGCGTTTCGCGTGCAATGCGCCGGCGCTTTTCGGGGTTGACCGCGTCCAGCGTGCGCATGTTGTGCAGGCGGTCGGCCAGCTTGATGAGGATGACGCGCACATCGCGCGCCATCGCCAGCAGCATCTTGCGAAAGCTCTCGGCCTGCTGCTCGGCCTTGGTGGCAAAGTCCAGGCGGTCCAACTTGGACAGCCCATCAACCAGCTCGGCAACTTCAGGGCCGAATTTTTCGGCAAGCTCGTGCTTGGCGATGCCCTGATCTTCCATCACGTCATGCAGCAGGGCGGCCGACAACGCGTTGACGTCGAGTTTCCAGCCTGCGCAGATTTCCGTGACGGCGATGGGATGCGAGATGTAGGGCGAACCGCTGGCGCGGAACTGGCCCAGGTGTGCCTGGTCCGCGAAGCGATAGGCTTCGCGCACGCGCTCTACATCTTTGGGATCGAGATAGCTGCCGATGATTTCGGTCAGCGGTGCCAGCGAAGCGACCGGCGAGGCGGTCGCGTCCGCCGCTTCTTGCGCGGCGACGGACGGTGGCGTAGCGGGGTTTTTGCCTTTCTTACCCGTGCGGCGCCCAAGACGGGAGCCGGCACGTAGCGCGGCAAGCAGACCAGATGAAGCGTACTTCAGCCCGGGAAAAGCCATACTTGCCGCCCCCCGGGACTATCAGGTGGGAACTTTACGCAGCATTTCCACGCCGGTTAGGCCGCCCGCGATTTCGCGCAGTGCAGTGACCGTGGGCTTGTCTTTGCTGTCCAGGCGCGGGGCATGGCCTTGCGCCAACTCGCGGGCGCGATACGTCGCGGCCAGCGTGAGCTTGAAACGATTGGGGATTTGATTCAGACAGTCTTCGACAGTGATGCGAGCCATTAGGACACCTGGTGCTGATGGATGATAGGGAGAATGCAGTCGGCTCAATGCTCGGCAGGGATGCCAAGTTGCGAGAACAACTGAGCGTGCCGGGCGGCCTGAGACGAAAAGCGCAGCCTTGCGGCACTGACGATTTGTATCAGCTCCGACAAGGCTACGCTAAATTCTTGATTAATAATAACATATTCGCATTCAGGCGCGTGGGCGATTTCGCCGCCCGCCGCCATGAGCCGGCGCGCAATCACTTGCGGCGCATCCTGGCCCCGCGCCTTCAGGCGGCTTTCCAATTCTTCGATCGACGGCGGCAGCACGAAAATGCCGATTGCGCCCGGAAAACGCTGCTTTACCTGACGCGCGCCTTGCCAATCGATTTCCAGCAGCACATCGCGGCCTTCGCGCGTTGCGGTGTCGATACGGTCGCGCGGCGTACCGTAAAAATTACCATGTACTTCGGCCCATTCCAGCAGGTTTTGCCCGTCGCGCATCTCTTTGAAATCGTCCGTCGAGACAAAGCGATATTCGCGGCCGTCTTCTTCGCCGGGGCGAGGCGCGCGCGTGGTGCACGAGATGGAAAGTTCGATGGAAGGGTCTTGCGCTAGCAAGGCCTTCACCAGGCTGGATTTGCCCGCGCCGCTGGGGGCGACGACCATGAAGACGTTTCCGGGATTGGCGTACATGAATAAAGACCGGCGTGTGATGCTAAGACCGGAAGTCTAGCAAATCAGACGGCAGGGCAGGGGAAAACCCGCTGTCACGCCGCCTGATCGCCGTTGCGGTGGCGCCTGGACCAGCCTAGCTGGCCGGTTTGGTCGCCGCCTGGATCAACTTGCCGCCCGGTGCCGGGGAATCGCTACCCAGCAGGTGCCCGTTGACTTCAATGCCGTACAGCGAGTCGTCGGAGTCATGGTATTTGGCCCGGGTTGCCGCAACCGAATCCTTGTAACGCGGGTCTTGCGGCCGTTCGTGCGCATTCATGAAGTAGGCCACGTCCCAGGCTTCCTGGTCGCTCAGCATGCCGGCTTGCCCCAGCGGCATGTTGGCCTTGATGAAGCCGGCCGCGTTGCCGATCTGGTGCATGCCGGCGCCCCAGTTAAACGAATCGGCGCCCCACAACGCCGGAAAGACCCAGTGCTTGCCGTTCTTTTGGCCCTGGCCTTCTGCGCCATGGCAAACCGCACAGTACTGCCCATAGACCTCGCTGCCGCGCACGTAGTCGGCCTTCTGCGCCGGCGCGGGCAGTTTGCGATATCCCTGGCCTTGCAGGACGACGCCCGTGGGCGCTTTGCTGGCCAGCCAGAACATGTAGCTTTGCAACGCGACCAGCGTGGAATCGTCCGCCGCCGGGGCCTTGCCGTTCATGCTGAAACGAAAGCAGCCCTGCAGGCGTTCCGCGAGGGTGTTGACGTGTTCGTTCTTGGCGCGATAGGCCGGATACAGCACGTACGCGGCCCACATCGGCGCCGAGTCCGGGCGGCGGCCGGCATCCAGATGGCAGCTGGCGCAGGTCAGGTCGTTGCCCACGAATTTGCCTGCCATTTGCGGGGTGTGCAGGAAAATCTGCTCGCCCTGGCGCACGATCTTGCCGAATTCGGTGTCGGGCAGCGACGATGCCGAGGGCGGTGTGAAGGCCGGGCGCGGTTCGGCGGCCGGCGCATTCGCGGCGGCAAGCAGCCCTAGCGCGGCGGCGCCCGCAAGCACGGCGCGGCGAATTGCGCCCGACGTGATGGCGCCGGACGTGATGGCCGACTCGGCGTTGATGGCGGGTTCGCGCACGTTGTCGGACGTGGCAGTCCGGGTGGATACAGGCGTCATGGGCGGGCTCCCGGCGCGGCCGGTGCTTGCGCGGCCAGTAAATCAGCGGCCTTGGGCAGGCCGGCGTAGTAGGCCGAAACGGCATCGATTTCGGCATCGGTCAGCCGTGTTGCCACCGCCGGCATCAAGGCAAGCGGTCCGGGCGGGCGTTGACCTTGGCGCCAGGCCCGCAATTGACCCGCGATGTACGCGGCCGGCTGGCCGGCCAGACCAGGGAAATTCTCGCCCACGCCGATGCCGCCGGGGCCGTGGCACTGATTACAGGCCGGGACGTTTTTGTCCCACGCCCCACGCGTCGCCAACCAGGCTCCCGTGTCGGCCGGCGTGACGGGATTCATCGCCGTGGCCGCCAAACGGTCGATGTTCAAAGGCGAGGGCAATGACGCGTAATAGCGCGCCACCGCCGCCTGCTGCTCGGCGTTCAGCGCCTTGGCGGTTGCCGCCATGACCGGGCTTACTCGCGACCCGTTGGCCATGGCTTGCAGTTGTTCGGTCAGATACTTGGCGCCGATGCCCGCCAACTGCGGGAACCCCGCAGCGGGGTTGCCTTCACCGCGTGCGCCGTGACAGGTCACACAGGCAGGCGCGCCGTTCGCGCCTTGCATACTGATCTGCTTGCCGTCGGGACCAGCCGCGCCCTGCGCCTGTGCGGCAGCAACGCCCGCCAGACTCAAGAGCAACGCGGCGGGTAAAGACCGTGGGGTCATGGTTGCCTGCTCCGATATTGTTATTGACTATGGGTAATAAGCTAATTGCCACAGATTATATAAAGACTTGTGACAGATCTGCGCATTTGTCTGATTTCGCGCGCGTGTTCCGCTCGCTTCCTCTCGCAGGAACCGAGCCAGAACTGTGTCTGGTTTGGAAACTTTGCTTGCAGCATCGCGCTAATGATTGCGGTAGCATCTCGCCGATTGATAACAAGGAGAATCCGATGCACGCAAACGAGATCGAACCACCACGCGTGGCCCTGGTAACCGGTGCAGGGACGGGAATTGGCCGCGCCGTGGCGCTGGAATTCCTGGCGCAGGGCTATCGCGTCGTGCTGGCGGGACGCCGCCGCGACCCGCTGGAAGCTACCCGCACGGCTGCGGGCGAAGACGGCGTGCGAGCGCTGGTGGTGCCGACCGACGTCTCGGACGAGCATGCGGTGCGTGATCTTTTCGACACGACGCAGCGTGAATATGGCCGGCTGGATGTGTTGTTTAACAATGCCGGCCGCGGCGCGCCCGCCATGCCCATCGAAGAACTGCCCGTGTCGGTGTGGCGCGAAGTCGTCGACACCAATCTGACCGGCATGTTCCTGTGCGCGCAAGCGGCTATCCGCGTGATGAAGGGGCAAACGCCGCAGGGCGGTCGCATTATTAACAACGGGTCGATTTCGGCGCATGCGCCGCGTCCGTTCTCGATTGCCTACACGGCAACCAAGCACGCCGTGACCGGCCTGACCAAATCGATTTCGCTGGATTGCCGGCCGTATGGCATCGCCTGCGGGCAGATCGACATCGGCAATGCGGCCACCGACATGACCGAGCGCATGGCCAACGGCATCTTGCAGGCCGACGGCAGCACCAAGGTCGAACCGCGCATGGACGTCGCGCACGTGGCGCAGGCCGTTGCCGCCATGGCGCGCCTGCCGCTGGACGCGAATGTGCAGTTCATGACCATCATGGCCACCAACATGCCGTTCGTGGGCCGGGGCTGAATGCGGAACAGCCTGTCGGGAAATTCCCGACGGGCTGCTTGCTTACCCCTGATCGTCAGGCGCCCGGCAGGCGCCTTTTTTTCGTCCGCGGTTTGGCGAGATTTATCGCGACGCCTGGGCCAGCATCTGGCCCTGCGTGGTGTCCAGATAACGGCGGGCGCCAACGTAGCGCTTCGTCCAGTACGGGTTCTTCATCTCGTCAACGCGCACTTTCGTGCCACGGCGGGGAGCATGAACGAATTTGTTCTGGCCAATATAGATGCCGACGTGCGAGGTGACGCCCCGACCGCGCGTGGCAAAAAATACCAGGTCGCCAGGACGCAGTTCTTTTTTGTTTGGCACGGATTTGCCCTCGCTGCGCTGGGCACGCGCCGTGCGGGGCAGTTCAAGACCGGCGATTTCGCGGAATACGTACAGCACCAGGCCGCTGCAATCGAAACCTTCGGCGTCATCGCCACCCCAGCTGTACGGGGTGCCGATGGCGTCCAGGCCCGCCTGCACGACGCGTTCACTCAGGGTGGGAACGGTGGGCTCTTGCGCCAGGCGCAGGCCGCTAAGCGTCGGGCGGGCTTGTTCGGTGGGCAGTGACGCCTGGGCGGCGTTGGGCAGCCACGAAACGGTCAGTGCAAAGAGGGGGGCTGACAGGAAAACGGGAATGCGGAAACGGGCAAATCGGACTTTTCGCGTGGGCGGAGTCATTACGTCACTTCAAAAATCGGAGTAGGCGGCATGGCTTTGCCTAACGGGGGCAAGCCGGCGGAAAGGGGGCGTCCCGGGCCACGCAAGCCACGGAAGCCGTTGAATTATAATGGAATAAAGTTTCATTACATTTGTAGTGCAATGCAGCATTATCGGTGCCTTGTCGTTACTTTCCGCCCGGGAACCGATGTAACGGGCGCAGCAATTTCGGCTGGACGCGGTGACCGGCCCGCCCGAACGGGGCAGTGGCAAATATGACGCTTCATGCGCGAACGCCTCGGGCATAATCGACCGCATCGGCGCTGGCGGGCCTGACAGACCCCGGGCGCCGAGCAAACCGATAAGACAGATAAGAAGCGGAGCAGAGCTCAATGATGAATGCAGTACACCCCGTGTCTTCGATGAACCGGCCCGATGCCTTGCCCTTTGAACCCTTTCAGGACGCCCGCGCCGCCGTCGCCCGGCTGGCCGAGATCTACGCGCGCAACACGGCATTCCTGCGGGCGGCATTCCGCGAGGTGCTGAAAGAAGGGGCGAAAGAGCACGCAAAGGAAGGCGCAAAGGAAGGCGCCAACGAGGGCGCGAAGGAAGGCAACGGCAGCGCGCCCGAGCGTGCGCGGGCCTACTACCCGGCGATCCGTATCGTGGTGGAAACCTACGACCCCATCGACACTCGCTTGTCGTACGGCCACGTGGCCGAACCCGGCATCTACCAAACCACCATTACCCAGCCCGAACTGTTTCGCGACTACCTGATCGAGCAGGTCGGCCAGCTGCTGCAAAACCATCGCGTCGCGGTCGAAGTCGGCGAGTCCGATTCGCCCATCCCGCTGCATTTCGCCTTCCCGGAAGGCGCGTATGTCGAGGGCGAGCACCTTGAAGCCTTAAAGCGCCCGCTACGCGACCTGTTCGATGTGCCCGACCTGGCCGTTACCGACGACGCCATCGTCAACGGTTCCTGGCGCGGCAAGGACGGCGAGCCCAAGCCGCTTGCTCCGTTCACCGCCCAGCGCGTTGACTACTCTTTGCACCGTTTGCAGCACTACACGTCAACCGCGCCGGCGCATTTTCAGAACTTTGTGCTGTTCACCAATTACCAGTTCTACGTCGACGAATTCTGCGCGCGCGCCCGTGCGCTGATGGCCAGCGGCAACGAGGACTACGAGATGCTGGTAGAGCCCGGCAACCGTATTACCCGGCGCGGCGAAAACGGCCCGGGCGACGAAGGCCAGGGCGTGCGCCTGCCGCAAATGCCCGCCTATCACCTGGTGCGCGGCGACCATTCCGGCATCACGCTGGTCAATATCGGCGTGGGCCCGTCCAACGCCAAGACCATCACCGACCACATTGCCGTGCTGCGTCCGCACGCCTGGCTGATGCTGGGCCATTGCGCCGGCTTGCGGGATTCCCAGCGTTTGGGCGACTACGTGCTGGCGCACGGCTATGTCCGCGAAGACCATGTGCTGGATGCCGATCTGCCCACCTGGGTGCCAGTGCCCGCGCTGGCCGAAGTGCAGGTGGCGCTGGAACAGGCGGTGCAGGAAGTGGCGGGGCTGTCGGGCTGGGACTTGAAGCGCATCATGCGCACGGGCACCGTGGCCACCATCGACAATCGCAACTGGGAACTGCGCGACCACGTTGAACTGGTGGAACGTTTTGCGCAGTCGCGGGCGATTGCGCTGGACATGGAATCGGCCACCATTGCCGCCAACGGTTTCCGCTTCCGGGTGCCGTATGGCACGTTACTGTGCGTGTCAGACAAGCCCCTGCATGGCGAACTGAAACTGCCCGGAATGGCCAGCGTGTTCTATCGCCGGCAGGTCAACCAGCATCTTGAAATTGGCATCCGCGCCCTGGAGCGCCTGCGGGACATGCCGCCGGAACGCCTGCATTCCCGCAAGCTGCGCACCTTCATGGAAACGGCCTTCCAGTAGTCGCGATCCGTCCCCAAACGGCCGCCATTTTTCGAGGCGAGCCCGTTTGCGCTATTCTCGCGCGTTGCTCGGTAATCCCAGGCTTTCGCGAGATGTCCGCGCGGACGCCTTCAAGACGTGAAGGAATGCATTTTGGCTCCATCGGAACACGATGATCGCCGCTCTGGCGGCACGCGCGCGGCGAAGGCGAATCCGCCTTCGGAACTGCGGCGCACCTTGTCCGCGCGCCATCTGACAATGATTGCTGTGGGCGGGTCCATCGGCACCGGCCTGTTCGTGGCGTCCGGCGCCACCATTGCGCGCGCCGGCCCCGGCGGTGCGCTGCTGGGCTATGTGCTGATCGGCGTCATGGTCTATTTTCTGATGACCAGCCTGGGCGAACTGGCCGCCGCCATGCCCGTGTCGGGCTCGTTCTCCACCTATGGCGCGCGCTACGTCGAAGACGGTTTCGGCTTCGCGCTGGGCTGGAACTATTGGTACAACTGGGCAGTGACGGTGGCCGTGGACCTGGTGGCGGCGCAGTTGGTCATGGCCTACTGGTTTCCCGACGTGCCCGGCTTCTACTGGAGCGCCTTGTTTTTGGCCATCACCTTCGGCCTGAACGCGATGTCGGCGCGCGGTTTCGGCGAAGCGGAATTCTGGTTCGCGCTGATCAAGGTCGTGGCGGTGCTGGGTTTTGTCGCGATGGGCGTGATGATGCTGCTGGGCATCATCCGTGGCGGCGAAACGGGAGGGCTGGCGAATTGGACGGTGGGCGACGCGCCCTTCGCGGGCGGCTTTGCCGCACTGATCGGCGTGGCGATGGTGGTGGGGTTTTCGTTCCAGGGCACCGAATTGATCGGCATTGCCGCGGGCGAATCCAAGGACCCCGCGCGCAACCTGCCGCGCGCCGTGCGCCAGGTTTTCTGGCGCATCCTGCTGTTCTACGTCATGGCCATCCTGGTGATCGGCCTGCTGATCCCGTACACCGACCCGCACCTGCTGCGTAACGATGTCGAAGACATCAGCGTCAGTCCGTTCGCGCTGATCTTCGAACGCGCCGGCTTGCTGGGCGCGGCCTCCGTCATGAACGCCGTGGTGCTCACTTCGGTGCTGTCCGCGGGCAATTCGGGCATGTACGCCGCTACGCGCATGCTGTACAGCTTGGCCCGCGAAGGCAAGGCACCGCGCATTTTCGGTCGCATTTCGCGCAACGGCGTCCCGCTGTGGGCGCTGCTGGCGACCACCGTCGTGGCCGCCTTGTGCTTCTTCACGTTTATCTTCAGCCCGAACGCGGTCTACATCTGGCTGCTGAACACCTCGGGCATGACGGGTTTCATCGCCTGGCTGGGCATCGCCATCAGCCATTACCGATTCCGGCGCGGCTACGTCAAACAGGGTCACAGCCTGGCTGACCTGCCGTACGTGTCGCCATTCTTTCCCTTCGGTCCGATTTTTGCCTTTGTACTGTGCCTGATCATCACGCTGGGCCAGAACTACCAGGCGTTCCTGCAGGACCGTATTGACTGGGGCGGCGTGGTGGCCACGTATATCGGCATCCCGCTGTTCTTGTTGATCTGGCTGGGGTATCGCGTCACGCGCGGCTCGCGTTTCATCAGCTACCGCGACATGCGTTTCCCGGATGCGCGGGCGCGCAGCGAATATCTGGATTCCGCCTTGCGAGGTGAACCGGCGGCAGGCGAGGCGCGTTAGTCGCTCCTTGCCCCAGGACAATCGCCCTTAGATGATGTTCTTTTCAAGCAGGGGGCGGTTGTCCAGAACGCGCTGGAACGACAAGGCAGACAAGTCCAGGCTGCGGTAGGCGCCGTACCGTAGCAGCTCTGCGATGCCTCGTCCGGTAGCGGGCGCTTGCTGAAGCCCATGGCCGGAAAAGCCGTTGGCGAAATACAGGTTGGGGCAATCGGGATGGGCGCCGATGATGGCGTTGTGGTCGAACACGTTCATTTCGTAATAACCGGCCCAGGCGCTGCGCACGCGCACGGCCTCGAACGCGGGCACCCGGGCCGCAAGCGCCGGCCAGACGTGGTTGTCGAACGCATCGAGCTGGGCGTCAAGCGGCAAGTCGTCGGCGTCGTCCGCCGCGTCAGGCGAATAACCGCACAGAAATTTGTCGCCGTCCGGACGAAACCAGATGCCCGACGGGTCGATCAGCAAGGGGCAGTTCGGCAGCGCCTGCGGGCAGCTGAAGCTGAACACGGTACGCCGGCGGGCGCGCACGGGCAACGCTATGCCAGCCCATTGGGCCACGCGTGCCGCCCACGGGCCTGCCGCGTTGACGGCCACATCGCAGGGCAGCGCGGCGCCGTCGCTTGTCCAAACCCCGTTCACCCGTGCGCCGTCGCGCAGCAAGCCCACCGCTTGCGCGCGCCGGTACGTTGCGCCTTGCGCGATCGCCTTCTTGCGTAGCGCCTGCATCAACCCGTAGCCATCGAACCAGCCTTCGCCGGACAAGCCCAGCGCGCCCAGCGCCAAGTCGGCAGTATTGAGCCACGGGAATCGCGCTTGCAATTGAACCGGCTCGAGCAAGGCGACGTCGACGCCTTGCGAGCGCTGCGTGTCGTAGTTGCTACGCAGCGTGGCGCAGCCGGCGGCGCTGGCCAGGTACAGATAGCCGGGCTCGGTCAAGCCGATATCGGGCGCCGGATCGTCCACATACAAGGTAGCAGCCAGGTCGCGCAGGAACGCAATGCCCATTTGCGACATGCCGATATTGACGGGCGTCGAGAACTGCTGACGAATGGAACTGGCCGATAGCGCGGACGAAGCCTGGGCGTACGTCGGGTCACGTTCCAGCACCGTGACGTCAAAAGCGTCCGGAGTTTGGCTTAGAAAGTAGGCGATAGAGCTGCCAACGGCACCTCCGCCAATGATGACGACGCGTTGCAAGGCTTGTAGTCCCGTTTTGTATCCAGGGCCAGTTCGGCTTAGCGGCAGCTTGACGGCTTCTGTGCAGCGGCGCAAGCCCCTGCGCGTGTGGCGCCAAACCTGCCCACCGGTGGGAGCGGCGCTTACGGCGCCACGCGGCACTGCTCCAGCATCCAGGCGCCAAATTCGCGCACCAGCGGCGATTCGGCCTGGGTATGGGGATAGACGAAGTAGTAGGCGTCGGCGCTGCTGAGCGCTTGGGGAAACAGCTGGATGAGTTCGCCGGTGTCCAGTTCGCGTTCCACCAGAAAGCGCGGCAACAAGGCCGCGCCCAGGCTGGAGGCGGCCGCTTTCGCCAGCATGGAGGCCTGCTCGAACTGAGGGCCCTGCATGGCGCGCGCCGCGCTGGCGCCGTGTTGATCAAACCACGAGGCCCATTGTGCGGGGCGGGACGTCTGGTGCAGCAGCACGACGTTGGACAGGTCCGCGATGTGCCGGATACCGTGCAAGCGTTGATAGCGCGGGCTGCTGACGGCGATGACCTCTTCGTGCATCAGGTACTCGCACACGGCGCCGGCCCAGTAAGGCGCGCCGAAATGGATGGCCGCGTCAAACGGCTCTTGCGAGAACTCAAAGGGCAGGGTGCGCGACGTGAAGTTGATGGTGACTTCGGGCTTGCGGGCCATGAAATCCCCCAGGCGCGGAATCAGCCAGCGGGTGCCCAGCGTGGGCAGCACCGCCAGATTGAGCTGGTCGCGGCGCGTGCAGGCCATGGTGCGGCGGGTGGCTTCTGACAGCTGGTGCAACAGGATGCGCACCTCGGACGCGTAGGCGCGGCCGGCATCGCTTAAGACCACGCGCTGGCGCACGCGGTGGAACATCGTCACGCCCAGCTGGGTTTCAAGCTGGTGGATCTGGCGCGATACGGCGCTTTGGGTCAGGTGAAGTTCGTCCGCCGCGCGCGACACGCTGTTGCGCCGGGCGACTGCTTCGAAGGCCAGCAGGTTGGCGACGGGCGGCAGAAAGGTCTTGCGGAACATGGGGCTTCCTAATGGATACAGCCTTGGAATACAGCCTTGACGTAAACCCCCCATGACAACACGCCCTTGCGGCCGACCCTATAGGAAAAGTCTGGAATGCAAAGAGGCCGCTTGCGCGGCCCCCCGGATCGCATCAAACCGCCATGGCTTATTCGATGTTCTGCGCCTGTTCGCGCATCTGTTCGATCAGCAGTTTCAGGTCCATGGCGGCGCGGGTGACCTCCATGCTGCCTGCCTTGGAACCCAGCGTATTGGCTTCGCGGTTCATTTCCTGGAACAGAAAATCCAGGCGCTTGCCCGCGCTGCCGGCGTTTTTCTTACCCGATGCGGACTTGCCGCCGCCGTCGGTCAGCAGGTGACGCAATTCTTCCAGGTGCGAACGCAGCCGCGACAGTTCTTCCGCAACGTCGATACGCAAGGCAAACAGGTTGGCTTCTTGCGACAGGCGTTCGGACAGCTCTGTGCCCGAGATGTGCGTGAAGCCGCCAGGGAAGGCCGATTCCACGCTTTCGCGAAGCTTGGCGGCCAGCTTGTCGCGGTGGTCCGACAGCAGTTGCGGCAGATGCGACTGCACGATGTCGACCACGCGGGCGACGCCGTCTGCGCATTCGCGCATCATGCCCGCCAGGCGTTCGCCTTCGCGCGCGCGGCCCTCCTGCAATTGGGTCAGCGCTTGCTGCGCCGCTTGCAGGCAGGCCGCGCCCCACACCTGCGGGTCCAGCGCGTCGTTGCCGCGCTGGCCGGGCCAGTTGAACAATTCCACCAGCCGGGGGGGCGCGATGTCGGGAACAATGCGGCGGGCGGCCTGCAACTGCTCGGCCAGGCTTTCCAGCCACGTGGGGTCCAGCTTGGACAGGTCGGTGCTGGCGTTGCGCGTGAATGACACCCGGATCTCGACCTTGCCGCGCGCCAGGTTGGCGGTCAGCAGTTCGCGCAGCGGCGTTTCAACGTGCCGCAACTCGTCGGGCAAGCGGAAATACAAATCAAGGAAGCGGCTGTTGACGCTGCGCAGTTCAATGGCAAGCGTGCCTTGTTCTAGGTCTGCTCGGGCGTTGCCGAATGCGGTCATGCTGCGAATCATGGTCGTGTCCTGGTAAAGCTTGGGTAAGAGCCGGTTGCGCCGGGGCCCGCAGCGCCCCGGTAAAGGGGGGCGGGTCTGTGTTTTCAACCGGATATATCGCGGCAGGATACTCCAAGCGGGAATTTCCTGCGGCGCCTGCCCGTACAATGCCGCGAACCAATATCTAGACTGGAGTTTGCCTGTGACCACTACGCCCACCATCGCCCGTCCGTCCGGCCGCGCTGTAGACGAACTGCGGCCGTTCAGCCTGGAACGCGGCTTTACGCGCTATGCCGAAGGCTCGGTGCTGGTCAAGGCCGGCGACACCCACGTGCTGTGTACCGCCAGCGTGCTGGAAAAAGTACCGCCGTTCCTGAAGGGCAAGGGCGAAGGCTGGGTCACGGCGGAATACGGCATGCTGCCGCGCGCCACCCATACGCGTGGCGACCGCGAGGCGGCCCGTGGCAAGCAAAGTGGCCGCACACAGGAAATCCAGCGCCTGATCGGCCGCAGCCTGCGCGCCGTCTTCGACATGCGCGCACTGGGCGAACGCACGCTGCATTTGGACTGCGACGTGTTGCAAGCCGACGGCGGCACGCGCTGCGCCAGCATTACCGGCGCGTGGGTGGCGGCGGCCGATGCCGTCGCCTTGCTGATGAAGCGCGGCGACCTGGCCGTCAACCCGATCCGCGATGCGGTTGCCGCCGTGTCGGTGGGCTTGGTGCAAGGGCGTTCAGTACTGGACCTGGACTACCAGGAAGATTCCGCTTGCGATGCCGACGTCAACGTCATCATGACGGGCAGCGGGGCCTTTGTTGAAGTGCAGGGCACCGGCGAAGGCGCCACGTTCACCCGCGCGGAATTGGACACCATGCTGGTGCTGGCCGAAAACGGCATCGCGAGCCTGGTCCGCGCCCAGCGCGCGGCGTTGGTGTAAGCAGCAGTCGTAAAAAGGGATCCGGGCAACGTCTGCGCGGATCCCATAAGCAGGCGGGCATACCGGTACCGGTTCCCGCCCGTCTCAGCCGGGCAGCAACGCGCCAAGCTTGTCAATTTTCTCCAGGCCCCAGATCGACGCGATCAACGTGCGCAGTTCCGCTTCCGTTGCGGCGTCGGCGTAGCGGCCCAGGCTTAGCGTCTTGTCCTCGATTTCCGCGCGGCTCAAGGTATTGCCCGGGTCGCCCTTCGGCTCGTCAACGCGGCCTTGCAGCGTGCGGCCATCTTGCGTGGTGACGGTGACCTTGCCGATCCAGCGTTGCGGATAAGCGTTGTCCACTTCCTCGTCCAGCACCATCTCGACCTTGCCCCGGAATGCCGCCACGGCCGGGTCGTCCAGGCCGGCATCAAATTCAGCCAGCCCGGCGCGCCCCTGGCGAGCGATGAGGCCCAGCACCGTTCCCATCGAAAACTTGGACTGATGCACCGTCTGCGGGTTGACGACGGGCCCCAGCACGTCGATGGCGCCTTGATGCACGTGCGCCACCACGCGCGCCACGTCGGATTCTGCCAGCTTGTGTTCGCGCAGCACCTGTTGCAGCGCATCCGCTGCCGGATGCGTATGACGGCACGACGCATGGAACTTGAATGAGGTTTCGGCCAGCGCCCAGCGTTCGCCCAGGCGGTCGCACAGCTTGGACGGGTCCGCATCGGACGACATGCCCGCCGCCATCCCCTGCGGACCTTCCAGGATGTGGCGCGCGCCCGTGAAGCCCTCGCGCGCCAGATAGGCGGCGGTGATGCCGTCCGCCGCCGCCTTGGCGGTGTGCAGTTGCTTGGAGTCGGCGGCATCGCGCAAAAATTCCCACAGCCCGGCGGCCTGCGTGCCCGCCGAACCCAACGCATGCAGCATCTGTTCAGGCGTCAACTTCAGCAAGCGGCCGGTAGTGACGGCGGCGGCCAGGGTGCCGGCCGTGCCCGTCGTGTGGAAGATCTTGTAGTGCGAACGGCCTAAAAATTCCCCCACGCGAATGCCGACTTCGTAGCCGGCCACGGCGGCCACCAGCACGTCGCGCCCCGAACTACCCAGGGCCTGGGCCACGGCCAACGCCGGCGGAAACACCACGGCGGCAGGGTGGAACACCGAGCCATTGTGCACGTCGTCCTGCTCCACCACGTGGGCCGCGGCCGCGTTCACCATGGCGGCGAACAAGGGCGTGGTGCGGCGCCGCGTGATCAGCACTTCGCTGGGGCCGTCGGTCGGGCCCATGGTGGCGGCGTAGCGGTCGATGGCTTGCACCGCGCGCGCGGAGGCGCCGGCAAGTATCGACGCCAGGCAATCCAGCAGCAGGTCTTCGGCGCGGCGCAATACGGGCGCGGGGATGTCTTCGTAGCGCAGGTTGGCTGCAAAGGCGGCAAGCTCGGCGCTAAGGTGGGGCGTGTCGTTGGCGGCGGTCATGGTCCGGGGCAGTTGGTGGTGGCGTCGGGTCAGAACGAGCGGGGCAGACCCAGGATGTGTTCGGCGACGTAGGACAGGATCAGGTTCGTCGAAATGGGCGCCACCTGATACAGCCGCGTCTCGCGGAATTTGCGTTCCACGTCGTACTCGGTGGCAAAGCCGAAACCGCCGTGAAATTGCAAGCAGGCGTTGGCTGCTTCCCACGACGCGTCGGCGGCCAGCAGCTTGGCCATGTTGGCCTGCGCGCCGCAAGGCTGGTGCGCGTCGAACAGGCGGCAGGCTTCATAGCGCATCAGGCTGGCGGCTTCGACGTTGATGTGGGCGCGCGCGATGGGAAACTGCACGCCCTGGTTCTGCCCGATGGGGCGGCCGAACACCATGCGTTCCTTGGCGTAGGCGGTGACCTTGTCCACGAACCAATAGCCGTCGCCGATGCACTCGGCGGCGATCAGCGTGCGTTCGGCGTTCAGGCCGTCCAGGATGTACTTGAAGCCTTTGCCTTCTTCGCCGATCAGGTTTTCGACGGGAATTTCCAGGTTGTCGAAGAACAGTTCATTGGTCTCGTGATTGACCATGTTCGGAATCGGCCGGATCGTCATGCCGTGCTTGACGGCATGATGCAGGTCCACCAGAAAGATCGACATGCCTTCGGACTTTCGGGTCACCTGGTCCAGCGGCGTGGTGCGCGCCAGCAGGATCATCAGGTCGGAATGCTGCACGCGCGAGATCCAGACTTTCTGGCCGTTGATGACGTAGCGGTCGCCACGGCGCACGGCGGTGGTCTTGATCTTGGTGGTGTCGGTGCCGGTGGTGGGTTCGGTAACGCCCATCGATTGCAGGCGCAGCTCGCCGGCTGCGATGCGCGGCAGGTATTCGCGCTTTTGCGCTTCGGACCCGTGGCGCAGCAAGGTGCCCATGTTGTACATCTGGCCGTGGCAGGCGCCGGAGTTGCCGCCGCTGCGGTTGATTTCTTCCATGATGACCGACGCTTCGGTCAGCCCCAGGCCCGAACCGCCGTATTCCTGCGGGATCAGCGCGGCCAGCCAGCCGGCCTCGGTCAGTGCGCGGACAAAGTCTTCGGGGTAGCCGCGTTCTTCATCGATCTTGCGGAAATACTCTGACGGGAATTGCGCGCAAAGGTCGCGCACGGCTTCGCGGATGTCCTGATAGTCGTGTGAGGCGTGGGGCATAGGGCTGCTGTGATAGGCAAAGGGATGGTTCGGTTCAGCATCGAATGTGCCGCATGGGCGCGGTGCTGCCAATTCACAATTGCTTAATACGGGGTTCCTGTTCGCAAAAGCGCATTCATGACGGGCGTGCGTTCGCCCATCGGGCGGCGGCGCCGGCAGTTGTGTCAAGAAATTGCCAAACTGCGTGTCCATAATCCGAGGCACTGCGCCCCAGGGCGCCTGGTTATAGATGGATGGATATGCGTAAAAATCTCAGGGTCACCACGGCGGTATCGGCCATTCTGGCGTTATTCGTGCTGCTGTTTGCCATAGCGGCCGGCGCCGGCATCGCCGTCCTGCGCGAGAACCGGGCGGATATCGAAGCCTTGGGCCGGGGCAGCGTGGAACGCGCCAGCGACCTGGCCGAACTGACCAGCCGGCTGTTCCAGGCACGCGCGGCGTTGACCGACGCCAAGACCAGCATGGAAGGCGGGCTTGAAGACGCGCGCAACGCATCGCTGGCGCAGGCGGACGCGCTGCTCAAAGAGGCCGGCGCCAGCCTGGCGCGCCTGCGCGCCAACCCGGACACCAGCGCGGCAGGCGGGGCGCTGTTCGACCAGATGCTGGCCGCCCACGCCGCGTTCGCCGACCAGACCCTGGCGCCCATGCTCAGCGCCATCCAGGGCTGGAACGGGATCGAGGTCAACCGGTTGGTGGACAAGGTGTTGCCCGCCAGCGGCGCGGCCTATGTGAAGCAGGCCGACGGATACCAGCGCTATGCGCGCGAGCAGGGCCAGGCCGCCGTGGCCGATGCCAGCCGCACGCTGGAGCGGGTAAGCGCGGTGGCCGCCGCCGTATTGGCCGTGGTGTTGCTGCTGGCCGTGCTGATCCGCTTGGCGTTTCGGCGCGGCATCCTGCGCCCGCTGAACGAAGCCGGCGCGCATTTTGACCGCATCGCCGACGGCGACCTGACGGGCGCCATTGCCATGCGCGGCGACAACGAGATCGGCGTGCTGTATTCGGCGATGCGCCGCATGCAAACGGGGCTGTCGGCGGCGGTGGCCTCCGTGCGCCGGGGTGTCGAAGAGATCCATACCGGCTCGGGCGAGATCGCGGCGGGTGGGGCCGATATGTCGGACCGCACCGCGCGCCAGGCCGGCTCGTTGCAAGAGGCCGCCGCCAATATGACGCAGTTGGCGCACACCGTGCAGGTCACGGCAGGCAACGCCGACCTGGCCAGCCGGCAAGCGCAAAGCGCCACGCAGCTGGCCAAGCAGGGCGGCCGCGCGGTGGATGAAGTGGTGCAAAGCATGCAAGGCATTGCGGACAGCGCGCGCCGCATCGGCGAAATCGTGGGCGTGGTCGACAGCATTGCCTTTCAGACCAATATCCTGGCGTTGAACGCGGCGGTCGAGGCGGCACGCGCGGGCGAGCAGGGCAAAGGGTTCGCGGTCGTCGCGGGCGAAGTGCGGTCACTGGCGCAACGCAGCGCGCAGGCCGCCAAGGAAATCAAGGGCTTGATCGACGACTCGGCCCTGCGTGTCCAGGCCGGCGTGCGCCAGGTGAATCTGGCGGGCGACACCATGCGCGACATGGTGGTGTCGGTGGATCGCGTGACCCAGATCGTCGCCGAGATTTCCAGCGCGACGGCCGAGCAGGCCGCCGGGATCGCCTCGGTGAACGACGCGGTGGCGGACATTGAGCGGTCCACGCAAGAAAACGCCGCCATGGTCGAGCAAACGGCGGCTGCGGCAGCCGCCTTGGAAAGCCAGGCGCAAGGGCTGCGCCGCGCGGTGGCCGTGTTCCAGATCGAACAGGCGGTGCGCAATGCCACCGCCGTCGAGGCGTCCGTGGGCGAATTAATCGGACAGCTGGGACAGGATGCCGCCGCTGTAGCGCTCGATCACCAGCGACAGGTTCCCATGCTTGACCTTGTGCTTGACGTGCGCGGCAGCCGACGCGATGTCTTCCGGGCGGATGCGCTCGCATAGCGACGGCGTAACGGTCAACGCGCCCACGCCCAAGGTCACGAACGGGAAGAAGCGCGGCACGCCGTAGCGGTCTTCGGCCTCGATGCCGCCGTTATGGCGGCCTTGGTCGTCGTACAGCGCCGTGGCCTGTTCGTTGAATTCGGCGATGATGCGCTGGACGCGTTCAGCCCAATCGGCGCTGCGAAACAGCACCACGAAATCGTCGCCGCCCACGTGTCCGACAAAGTCTCGCAGCGGGTCGCAATGCTGCTTGATGACTTCGGCGGTCAGCATGATCATGTCGTCGCCGCGCCAGTAGCCGTAGACGTCGTTGAACGGCTTGAAGTTATTCAGGTCGCCATAGCAGACGGTGAAGTCGGCGGCGTCTTCCAGCAACGTGGCGATGTGGCGGCTGATGGGGATGTTGCCCGGCAGCGAGGTCAGCGGGTTTGCGTAGCGCGCAGCCTCGATTCGCATTTCGGTCACCGAACGCACCAGGGTCTCGCCGGTAGCCAGACCGTCGTAGCGGCCGTCGCGCGTAATGATCAGGCCGTCCATCAGGTAGCGCTGGTCTTCCGAGATCAACACATGGCTGAGCTGGTCGATGGACACGTTCAGGTCCACCAGTACCGGTTCGGCATTCATGAAGGTGGAGCAACGGTCGCGGCCGAACAGTTCGCGCGTGTAGCGCTGCGCATAATGTTCGGAAAAATCGCGGCGGTTGATGATGCCGACGGGGCGGTTTTCGGCGTCCACCACCGCCACGGCGTGCATGGTCTTGTGTTCGATGAACAGCCGGTGCACGTCATCGTTCGTGTGCTTGTCCAGCAGCGCGGCCGGCGCTTCCACGCGCAGGCTGGCCGCGGTGCCGCCCGCCGCGCGCTGCGACAGGGGCGCCGAGCTGCGCGCGCGCAACGAGTCGCGCAGCGGCGGCGTCAGTTCGGTCAGCAACGTTTCTTCCGGGCGGCCCAGGAACCAGCCCTGCGCATAGCGGATATCCAGCTCGCGCACCATGGCCAGGTCCTCGGCGGTTTCGATGCCCTCGGCGACGATCGCGGTGCCCAGGTGCTGCGCCACTTTCAGAATGGCGCGCACCATGCTTTGCTTGCGGTCGTCATGGCCGATGCCGTCAAAGAAGTAGCGGTCGATCTTGACCAGGTCCGGCTGCATTTCCGACCACAGCTGCAAATTGGAATTGCCCACGCCGTAGTCGTCCAGCGCGATGCGCATGCCGTGTTCGCGCAGGCAGGCAAACGCGCTGCCCAGTTCGCTCATGTGGTCTGACAGCGGGTCCTGTTCCGTGAGTTCGACGATGATGCTGGAGGCGGGCAGGGCGCAATCTTTCAGCAGCCGCTCCGGCATGTCGGCGCCCCACAGCGTCCAGAAGTGAATCAGCGCCGACCCCGACAGGTTCAGGAACAGCTTGCCGGGGGCGTCCTGAAAACCCTGGGCGCCCGCCCGAAAACTGGCCAGTTCCAGTTGCGGGTGCAGTCCGCGTCGGCGGGCTTCGGCAAACAAGGCATCGGGAAAGTGCAGGGCGGTGTCGGCAGGGCCGCGGATCAGGCTTTCATGCCCATAGATGCGGCTGTGGGACAGATCCACCACTGGTTGATAGCGTGGCCGCAGCAGGCGGTCACGCAAGATGCCGGCCAGGCCGACGGGTGCGGGCGCATCGCCCGGCATGGAGTGGGGCGTGCGGGCCGTGGCCTGCCGTGGCATAGCTTGTAGGGAAGTCATCGCCGGGGGCGTCAGATACGTTCAGTGACAAGATTCGTCATGTTGACAACAAAATATGTCTGCGTTGTTGCCGCTACCGGCGACGCGCCATATTCAGCCGCTGTTACATAGCTGTCAACCGAGATTTCCCCTTGCTTTGCTTGCCGATGCGGCGCCGTGGCGACAGCCGCCGCGTACCCTTTGCGCCCTATACAATTTGCGCTATGACTTCCCCCAAGATTCCCGAATCCCTGCGTCGTATCGTGCTGGCGTCCAACAACCCCGGCAAGCTGCGCGAATTTTCCGCCTTGTTTGCGCCGCTCGGCATCGAACTGGTGCCCCAAGGCGACCTGGGCGTGCCCGAAGCCGAAGAGCCCCACGTCACCTTTGTTGAAAACGCCTTGGCCAAAGCGCGGCACGCCAGCCGCCTGACCGGGCTGCCGGCGTTGGCCGACGACTCCGGCCTGTGCGTCGCCGCGCTGGATGCCGCGCCCGGCGTGTATTCGGCCCGCTACGCCAAGATGCATGGGGGCGAAAAATCAGACCAAGCGAACAATGCCCTGCTGGTACAGAACTTGGCCGGGGTTACCGACCGCCGCGCCTGGTATGTGGCCGTGCTGGCTTTGGTGCGTTCGGAAAACGACCCGTGCCCGATCATCGGAGAAGGGTTGTGGCATGGCGAAATCATCGACGTGCCGGAAGGGGTGAATGGCTTTGGCTACGACCCGCACTTCTATCTGCCCGATATGGCACTGACCGCGGCGTCGCTGGACCCCGAGGAAAAGAACCGCGTCAGCCACCGCGCCCGCGCGCTGCGCGAATTGTTGAGCAAGCTTAGCCACGCCTAGGCGCTTAAGCGAAACCGCATGTCCATCACTATTCCCATCCGCAACGACATGGGCGCGTCGCCGTCGCGCGTCCGTGTCCCCGCAGGCGCCACGCTGACCAGCCTGCCCCCGCTTTCCCTCTATGTGCACGTGCCCTGGTGCGTGCGCAAATGCCCGTATTGCGACTTCAATTCCCACGCCGCGCCCGGCGAAATCCCGGAACGCGCCTATCTGGACGCTCTGCGCAGCGACCTTGAACAGGCGTTGCCGTCCATCTGGGGCCGGCAGGTCGTGTCCGTTTTCATCGGAGGCGGCACGCCCAGCCTGCTGTCGTCGGCGGGATTGGACGAACTGCTGGCGATGTTGCGCGCCTGTCTGAACCTGTGGCCCGACGCCGAAATCACCATGGAAGCCAACCCCGGCACGGCCGAAGCCAGCCGGTTTCGCGACTATGCCGCCAGCGGCGTCACCCGTTTCTCGTTGGGCATCCAGAGCTTTGACGACGCGCAGCTAAAGAAGCTGGGCCGCATCCACGACGCCGCGCAGGCTCGGGCGGCGATCGACATGGCCCAGCGCGCGGTCTCGCGCGTGAACCTGGACATGATGTTTGCCTTGCCGGGCCAGACGCTGGACGCCTGTGTGGCAGACCTGCGCCATGCCATTTCCTTTGGCACGGAACATTTGTCGCTGTACCACCTGACGATGGAGCCGAACACCGTCTTCGCAAAATTTCCGCCCGCTGAATTGCCCGACGACGACACCAGCGCCGCCATGCAAGACGCCGTTGAAGCCGAATTGGCGGCGGCGGGGTTGGCGCGGTACGAAGTGTCGGCCTACGCACGGCCGGGCGCGCGGTGCCGCCACAACATGAACTACTGGGAATTTGGCGACTACCTGGGCATCGGCCCTGGCGCGCACGGCAAGCTGTCATTTCATGACCGTATCGTGCGCGAGGCGCGGTTGCGCAACCCAGATTCCTGGATGCAGGCGGCCATGGCGCGCGACGGCAGCCATCTGGCCGAGAGCCGCCAGGTCGGGCCGGACGAGCTGCCCTTTGAGTTCCTGCTTAATGCACTGCGCCTGAAAGAGGGCGTGCCCACCACAACGTTCAACGAACGCACCGGTTTGTCGCTTGCCGCCATCGCGCACCAATTGGAGGCAGCCTCGAAACGGGGCTTGCTGGACGCGGACCCGACGCGTTTGAAGGCTACGCCCTTGGGGTGGCGCTTCTTGAACGACCTGCAGGAAATGTTCCTGTAGTTGCTTTTGCACCAAAACGGGGCAATCATGCCCCACTCTTTGCACCATACCGGTGCTACATTTTTCCGTGACCGTGCAGCCTTCCCCTGGGAATCCCTGGGGTAAAACCTGGCACGCTTATTGCTTCCCTCTTTATGCCAGTCGAGCGGCAAAGCCCTCGACCCTTTTATCTAATGGAGATGACATGGCAAGCCCGAAAGACGTCCTGAAACAGATCGCCGATAACGAAGTCAAATTCGTGGATTTCCGCTTTACCGATACGGTTGGCCGTGAGCACCACGTGTCCGTGCCCACCAGCCAGATCGATGAAGACAAGCTGGAAAGCGGCCAGGCTTTCGACGGTTCGTCGATTCCGGGTTGGAAGGGTATCGAAGCTTCCGACATGCTGCTCATCCCCGATTGCGCCACCGGCAACCTGGACCCGTTCCGCGAAGAGCCGACCCTGATCCTGTCGTGCGACGTCGTCGAGCCGTCGGACCTGAAGGGCTATGACCGCGACCCGCGTTCGCTGGCCAAGCGCGCCGAAGCCTACCTGAAGTCCTCCGGCCTGGGCGACACCGCCTACTTTGGTCCGGAACCCGAATTCTTCGTGTTCGACGGCGTAACGTGGAACACCGACATGTCGGGCACGTTCGTCAAGATCAAGTCCGAAGAAGCCTCGTGGTCGACCGGCCTGGAATTCGAGGGCGGCAACACCGGCCATCGTCCCGCCGTCAAGGGTGGCTACTTCCCCGTTCCCCCGGTTGATTCGTTCCAGGACATGCGTTCGGAAATGTGCCTGCTGATGGAACAAATGGGCGTGCCGGTTGAAGTGCACCACCATGAAGTGGCCGGCGCCGGCCAGCTGGAAATCGGCACCAAGTTCAGCACGCTGGTTCAGCGCGCCGACTGGACCCAGATCGTCAAGTACGTGGTGCACAACGTTGCCCACGCTTACGGCAAGACCGCCACGTTCATGCCCAAGCCCATCGTTGGCGACAACGGTTCCGGCATGCACGTGCACCAATCCATCTGGAAGGATGGCCAGAACCTGTTCGCGGGCAATGGCTACGCCGGCCTGTCGGAATTCGCCCTGTACTACATCGGCGGCATCATCAAGCACGCCCGCGCCCTGAACGCCATCACCAACCCGGGCACGAACTCGTACAAGCGTCTGGTTCCGCACTATGAAGCCCCGGTCAAGCTGGCTTACTCGGCCCGCAACCGCTCGGCTTCGATCCGCATTCCGTACGTCGGCAACCCGAAGGGCCGCCGCGTCGAAGCGCGTTTCCCGGACCCCCTGGCCAACCCGTACCTGGCGTTCTCGGCGCTGATGATGGCCGGCCTGGACGGCGTGCAGAACAAGATCCACCCGGGCGATCCGGCCGACAAGAACCTGTACGACCTGCCGCCGGAAGAAGACGCAAAGATCCCGACCGTGTGCTCCTCGCTGGAACAAGCGCTGGAAGCCCTGGACGCCGATCGCGAATTCCTGACCCGCGGTGGCGTGTTCAGCAACGACATGCTCAACGCCTACATCGACCTGAAGATGGGCGATGTGAACCGTCTGCGCATGACCACGCACCCGGTCGAATTCGACATGTACTACAGCCTCTGATCGTTTAGAGGCTGTGGCGGGGGGGAGCGCGATGATGGCGGCAGAAACCAGGGCCCACACATCGCGCACCACCAGGTCGCGGCTCGACGGTTTGTCCGCCAGGCGTTACGCCTGGCGGGCAGGGCGCCGGGTTCCGGCGCCGCCGTCGCGGGCGCGTTCCGCTTTTCCCCTGTCATTCGGGTACGTTGAAAAATGAATGTAGAAGCTCTCGATCTGCTTGCCACGTCCGTTTTCCTGGTCAACGAGCGCGGTCACATTGAGTATGCCAACGCCGCCGCCGAAGATCTGTTCGGCCGCTCGCGCAAGCAACTCTGCGGGCACTCCGCCGCCACGCTGTTCGACACCCCAGAAAACATCCAGTCCTCCATCGACCGCGCCGCTGCCGGCAGGTACGCCGACGTCAGGCAATTGGCCTCGTTGCGCCGCGCCGCCGAATCTGTCGAAGTCGCCGTCACCACGGTGGGGCTGACCGGTCAACGCTGGCCGGTATTGATCGAGACGCGCGAGATAGAACAGCGCGTGCTGGCTGACCGCAACCATCGCCTGGTTGACGAGATCGAAGCGCATCGTGAACTGCTGCGCAACCTGGCGCATGAAGTGAAGAACCCCTTGGGCGGTTTGCGCGGCGCCGCGCAATTGCTCGAAGCCGAGCTGCCCAGTGCAGCGTTGGCCGAATACACCCAAGTCATTATTTCCGAAGCCGATCGCTTGCAGGCGCTGGTGGACCGCTTGAGCGGCCCGCAACGTGTGCCGCTGAACGCGCGGCCGGTGAACATCCACGAGATCTGCGAGCGCGTCTGCGCCCTGATCCAGGCTGAATTCCGCAACGACGTGACGATCCTGCGTGACTACGACGCGTCGGTGCCTGATTTGAAGGGCGATGCGGCCCGCTTGATGCAGGCGGTGCTGAACGTGGCCCGCAATGCCGCACAAGAGTTGGTCGCGCGCCCGCAGGGGCCGCAGACGGAGCCCGGCGTGGTAACGCTGCGCACCCGCGTGGCCCGCCAGGTCATGCTGGCCCATCGGCAACACCGGCTGGCGCTGGTGCTGTCCATTATCGATAACGGTCCCGGCGTGCCGGACCACATCCGCGACCGCATTTTCCACCCGCTGGTCACGGCCAGGGCCGGCGGTACCGGGCTGGGCTTGAGCCTTGCCCAGGACTTCGTGCAACAGCACGGCGGCATCATCGAATTTGAATCCCGACCCGGGCGTACCGAGTTTCGCCTGGTCCTACCGATGGAGCCCGCACACTGATGAAACCCGTATGGATCGTCGACGACGACCAGGCCATCCGCTGGGTCCTCGAAAAGGCCCTGGCCCGCGCTGGTGTCCCCACCCGTAGTTTTTCCCAATCGGCTGATGTGCTGGAAGCGCTGTCGCGCGAAACGCCCGTCGCCTTGGTCTCCGATATCCGCATGCCAGGCGGCAACGGCCTGGAGCTGTTGCGCCAACTGAAGGAACGCCACCCCGGCCTGCCGGTCATTGTGATGACCGCGTTTGCCGATCTGGACAGTACCGTGTCCGCCTTCCAGGGCGGCGCGTTCGACTACCTGGCCAAGCCGTTCGACGTGAACGAGGCGGTGGCGCTGATTCAACGCGCCATGCAGGAATCCGCGCAGCCCGAAACGCCCGAAGGGCAGGGCGAGTCCGCGCAGAACAACGAACGCTGGATGATGACGCAGTCGTCATCGACGGCGATGCAGGAAGTGTTCCGCGCCATTGGCCGGCTGGCCCAGTCCAAGGTCACGGTGTTGATCACCGGCGAATCGGGCACGGGCAAGGAACTGGTGGCCCGTGCGCTGCATGGCCACGGCGTGCGTGCCAGCGGCCCCTTCGTGGCGCTGAACGCGGCGGCCATTCCGCGAGATCTGCTGGAAGCCGAACTGTTCGGCCACGAGCGCGGCGCCTTTACCGGCGCCAACAACCTGCGTCGTGGCCGCTTCGAAGAAGCGCATGGCGGCACGCTGTTCCTGGATGAAATCGGCGATATGCCGATCGAATTGCAGACGCGATTGCTGCGTGTGCTGGCCGAAGGCAGCTTCTATCGCGTCGGCGGCGCGCAGCCGGTGCGCGTGGACGTGCGCATCGTGGCAGCGACCCACCAGCCGCTGGAGCAACGGGTTGAGCAGGGCTTGTTCCGCGAAGACTTATTCCACCGTCTGAACGTGATCCGCCTGCGTCTGCCGCCTTTGCGGGAGCGGGTCGAAGACATCCCTGCGCTGGCACAACATTTCCTGACTGCCAGCGCCCGTACGCTGGGCGTGCCGGTCAAGCGCTTGACCCCGGACGCCTTGGCCGTGCTGACCAAGTTCGACTTTCCCGGCAACGTGCGCCAGCTGGAAAACTTTTGCCATTGGCTGACGGTGATGGCGCCCGGGCAGACGGTGGATCGGCAAGATCTTCCGCCGGAAATCCGCGCACTGGAACATCAGCAGCAACAGCCCGCGATGGCGCCGCTGCGTCCGGCCGCGCCCATCTCGGGTATCGGTACCGTGGTGCAGGCCGGGCAGGGGCAGGGCGTGGACGACGGCGCGCCGCGCAACTGGCAGGACTCCTTGCTGCGCGATGCCCAGTATCGTTTGGAGCGCGGCGAGCCGGCGGTCATGGCAACGCTGACCCGCCAGTTTGAAAAAATCCTGCTGCAAAGCGCGCTGGACGCCAGCCGTGGCCGCCGCGTGGAAGCGGCGTCGCGCCTGGGAATTGGCCGTAACACCATCACGCGCAAACTGCGCGAACTGGGTATTGAGGACGAGTGATGTGACGGGGCATGATGTGGCGCGGACGCGAGCCCATCAACCCCGTCACCCCTCATCCCTTCACCGCTTCACCCGCTACCCCAGCCCCAGCAGGCTTTCGCACAATCGCGGCGACTTCAGCTTCTGCAACCACCACTTCAGCGCTTCACCCGGCGCTTCCGCGCGCCAGGCGTAGGCCACGTGCTCGGTCAGCGACATCCCCTCATCGGTTTCGCACACCACCAGCAAGCCTTGCGACAAGTACGGCGCCGCCATCGTCATCGGCAAGTAGCCGCAACCCAGCCCGCGCACCTGCGCGTCGATCTTGGCTTGCATCGACGGCATCACCAGCGTGGCTTGGTCGGCCAGAATGCCGCGCGATTGCGGCGGCAGGTTGCGTGACGTATCCGCGACCACCACGGCACAGTATTGCGTGATGTCGCCCCGGCTTAGGGGCTGCGGCAACGACGCCAAGGGGTGATGCGCGGCCACGCAGAACGCAAACTGCGTCGTGCCGATGGCTTGCGACCGATACGGCCCTGTGGGCTCGGCATTGGCGCCGGCGCCTATCACCAGGTCGGCGCGGCCCGACGTCAAGGCGTCCCAGTTTCCACTTAGCACTTCGCTGGAAAAACGCAGCGTCGTCGCGCTTTCCAGCGTCTGGAATTCCTCGATCAGGTCATACAACGGCCGCCAGGGCAGTACGGCGCTGACCGCAATCCGCAATTCCACTTCCCAGCCCGTGGCGATGCGTTTGACGCGGCACGCCAGGTCGTCCAGCGACTGCAACACGTGCCGGCCATCTTTCAGCAGCGTTTCGCCGGCCGGCGTCAGCAGCGCGCGGTGGCCCGAGCGGTCGAACAACAGCACATCCAGCCCGTCTTCCAGCTTGCGGATGGAATAAGTAACGGCCGAGGGCACTTTGCCCAACTCGCGCGCCGCCTTGGCAAAGCTGCCATGACGGGCAATGGCGTCCACCAGGATGAGCAATTCGGGGGTAATGGGCTGCATGAGGGGCATCGCCAGGGGCGTTCAAAAAAGTTGAATGATCTCGTCAAAATATAGCGCCAAACGGCGGTTCCAGCGCGCGCAGAATATCACTCATGCCAGGGATGCAGCACACAGGCAACACCAAGAAGCCAGGCCCGCACCCCTACAACCATTCATATTATTGAAACAGGAGTCCACAATGCTTACGATTCGCCGCGCTAACGAACGGGGTCATGCCAACCACGGATGGCTGGATTCTTTTCATACCTTTTCCTTCGCCAACTACTACGATCCCGCTCACATGGGCTTTGGCTCGCTGCGCGTGATCAACGATGACCGCATCGCCGCCGCTCGCGGTTTTGGCACCCACGGTCATCGCGACATGGAAATCATTACCTATGTGCTGGATGGCGCCATCGCCCACAAGGACAGCATGGGCAGCGGCTCGACCATCAAGCCGGGCAATGTGCAGCGCATGAGCGCCGGGCGTGGCGTGATGCACTCCGAGTTCAACCCGCTGTCGGATGCCGAAACGCACATGCTGCAGATCTGGATCGAGCCCAACGTCACCGGCATTGCCCCGGAATACGAAGAGCGCGACTTCAGCGATGCGCAAAAGCGTGGCCGCCTGCAAGCCCTGGTGTCGCCGGATGGTGATGACGGGTCGATGAAGATTCATCAAGACGCGCGCCTTTACGGCGGTCTGTTTGATGGCGACGAATCGGCCACGCTGACGTTGGCGGCCGGCCGGCGCGCCTGGGTGCACGTGGCGCGTGGCAGCGTGACGGTCAACGGCGTTGAGCTGTCCGGCGGCGACGCCGTGGCGATCACGGACGAAACCCGTGTCGAGCTGTCCGGCGGCAAGAACGCCGAAGTGCTGGTGTTTGACCTGGCGTAAGCCTTGAGCGCCGGGCGGAAATGGATTCCGCCCGGCGATTTGTTTTGACGAGGCCGCTGGGCCTTAACATGGCCCTTGGCCTATTCATGCGGAGTACTGCACCATGTCCACCTTGTCTGAAGCCGGCGAAAGCCAGATCGAAACCGTCGTTGTGCCGCGCACCACCGACCTGGGCGGTTTCTCCGTCCGCCGCGCCATCCCGTCGGCGCAGCGTCGCACGGTTGGTCCGTTTGTTTTTCTGGACCACATGGGTCCCGCCGATTTCGACGTGGGGTCTGGCATTGATGTGCGGCCGCATCCGCATATTGGCCTGTCTACCGTCACCTATCTGTACGAGGGCTCGATGGTGCACCGCGACGGCGCGGGCAATACCAAAACCATTCTTCCGGGCGAAGTGAACTGGATGACGGCGGGGCGCGGCATCGTGCACTCCGAGCGTTCGTCGCCCGAAGCGCGCCTGGCGCCGCAACGCCTCTGTGGCCTGCAAATCTGGGTTGGCCTGCCCACCAAGTACGAAGAGACGGACCCCGGCTTCACGCACTACGGCCTGGATGCCCAGCCGGTGATCGAAGGCGAGGGCGTGCGTGCGCAAGTGGTGGCGGGCTCGCTGTTTGGCAAGACGTCGTCGGTCAAGACCCTGTCGCCGCTGTTCTATGGCGACCTGCAGTTGCAGGCGGGCGCCACGACGGTGCTGCCGGCGGAATACGAAGAGCGTGCGGCGTATCTGGCGCAAGGCACGGTCGAAGTGGACGGGCAGGTGTTCGAAAGCGGGCGCCTGGTGGTCTTTGCGCCCGGCCGGCCGGTTCAGATCCGCGCCATCACGGCAGCCCGCTTCGCCGTCATTGGCGGCGAGCCGCTGGATGGTCCGCGCTATGTCTGGTGGAACTTCGTGTCCAGCAGCAAGGACCGGATCGAGCAAGCCAAGCAGGATTGGCAACGCACCCGTTTCGACCAGGTCGTGCCTGGCGACGAGACGGAATTCATCCCGCTGCCCGAACCGCGCGCGTGACCGCGTAGTCGTCGCGGAAAGTCATCGCGAATAGACGTCGCGAATAGACGTCGCAAATAGTCTCGACGCCCCTGCCGCGCAAGCCCTGCGCGGCAGTATGATGCGCCTCCAATCTTTGACAACAACAGGATGGAGACACATGCATCGCTATACGTTCAATCTGGTGCGCGGCGTGGCCGCGCTGGCGCTGGTGCACGGCGCATCCGTGGCGGTGGCCGCGGGCTACCCGGCCAAGCCCATCACCTTCATCGTGCCGTACACGGCCGGCGGCACTACCGATTTGGTGGCGCGCACGGCGGGCCAGAAGGTGGCCGAAAAACTGGGGCAACCCGTCATTGTTGAAAACCGCCCCGGCGCGGGCGGCAATATCGGCATGGACGCGGTGGCCAAGGCCGCGCCGGACGGCTACACGATCGGATTCGGCGCCATTTCGACCAACGCGTTGAACCCCTTCGTCTATCCGAAGATGCCGTTCGATCCCACCAAGGACTTCACGGGCGTCAGCATGTTGGGCGCGTCGTCCGTGGTGCTGGAAACGGGCCCGGCCTTGAAGGTCGACAGCGTGAAGGATCTGGTCGCCTACGCCAAGCAGCATCCGGGCACGTCGTTCGGCACGCCGGGCACGGGCACGTCCATGCATCTGGCCGGCGTGATGTTCGACCAGCTGACTGGCGCGGGCATGCAGCACATTCCGTACAAGGGCAGCGCGCAGGCGCTGAACGATTTGCTGGGCGGGCACTTGCCTGTGATGTTCGACAACCTGCCGGCGTCCCTGCCGCACATCAAGTCCGGCAAGGTGCACCCGCTGGCAGTCACGGGCAGCAAGCGCGCGCCCGCGTTGCCGGACGTGCCGACGCTGGCCGAACTGGGATACTCGGGTGCGGTGGTCGACCCCTGGTTTGCGGTGTACGGCCCGGCGAACATGTCGCCCGAAGCCACGCGCGCCTTAAGCGAAGCTTTCCAGTGGGCGTTGGCGTTGCCCGAAGTCAAGGACAAGCTCGAGCAAGCTGGCTTCATGCCCTATGGCTCGACGCCGGAAGAAGTGCAACGCCTGACCGCCAGCCAGTACGAGTCGTTCAAGGCGCTGTCGCAAAAGGTGAAGCTGTCGGCGGACTAAGCGCCGACGCGTGTCGCCACGACTGCCGCGCCGAATGCGGGATGGAAATGCAGAATGGAAATCAGCGCCCGCGGGCGAAAGCCTGCTCGCGCTGTTCTTCCAACGCTTCGCGGCGGATGAAGTCGCGCACGAAGTCGTTGCTGGGCTGATGGTGCAGGTTGTATGGGGTGTCCCATTGCGCGATGCTGCCCTGCGTCATGACGCCGATGCGGTCGGCAATAGCGAAGGCTTCGGCCTGGTTATGCGTGACAAGGATGGCCGTGTGGCCGGTCGTTTTCAGGATGTCACGCACTTCAAACGCCAGGCGTTCGCGCGTGTCCACATCCAGGTTTGAAAACGGTTCATCCAGCAACAACAGGTCGGGCGAGGGCGCCAGCGCGCGCGCCAGCGCTACCCGCTGCTGCTGCCCGCCCGAGATTTCGTGCGGATAGCTGGCGGCGGCGTGGGCCAGGCCCACCAGTTCCAGCATTTCTTCGACGCGCCGCGCACGCTCGGCACGCGGCAGCTTGCGCAGGCCAAAAGCCACATTCAGCGCCACCGTCAGATGCGGAAACAGAGCGTAATCCTGGAACATCATGCCCACGCGTCGGTGTTCGGGCGCGACCTGTTCTGTGGCCGACGAAATGACGGTGCCGTCCAGCAGGATGCGGCCCGCGCGTACCGGCTCGAAGCCGGCGATGGCACGCAGCACGGTCGTCTTGCCGCAGCCCGATTCACCCAGCAGGCAGCCGATATGCCCGACAGGCAGGCCCAGCGACAGGTCTTGCACCACGGGCTTCAGGCCCTTGGGCGTGTCGTAGGCCAGGGAAAGATGTTCGATTTCTAGCAGATCGGGCACGATGATCAATGTCCCATTTTCAGATTGGTGCGCGCCAGCAGGATGACGGGCAAAAGGCCGGCCAGCACGATTGCCAGCGCCGCGACGGCGCCTTCCTCGTACGTGCCGCGCGCGGCTTCGGCGTAGAGCCAGGTGGCCAGCGTGTCGAAATTCATGGGGCGCAGCAGCAGGGTGGCGGGCAGTTCTTTCATGGCGTCCACGAACACCAGCAGCGCGCTGGCCGCCAGGGCGGGGCGCAGCAGGGGCAAGTGCACGCGGCGCAGCGTGCCGCCGGATGTCTCGCCCAACAGGCGCGACGCCTGTTCCAGCGAAGGCGGAATGCGGGCGAGTCCGGCTTCCAGCGCGCCGGTCGAAATGGCCAGGAAGCGGATCACATATGCGCACACCAGAGCGGCCATGGAACCCATCAGGAACAGGCCCGTTCCGCCAAAGACCTTGGCCACCGCCGTGTCGATCCAAACGAACGGCGTCAGCAGGCCAATGGCCAGCACGGTGCCCGGCACGGCGTAGCCCAGGCTGGCAATGCGCGCGCAGGCGCGGCCGGGGTTGAAGCCGGCGCTTTCGCGCAGGGTGCGCCCCGCCCACGCCACGATCAGGCCGCATAGCAACGTGACGATGGTGGCGCTGAACGCCACGATCAGCGTGTTCGACAGGCCGTTAATGAGCTGGTCCGATACGCCACCGACCTGGTCCAGGCGCTTATAGGTTTCCACGACCAGATAAAGCGCGGGCGCCACAAAGCCCAGCACCACGGGTATCCACCCCAGCAGCGTAGCGATAGCGGCGGCCGGGCCACGCAGGCGGCGCGGCTGCATCGGGCGCATGCGCTGCGTGTTGGCATAACGCTGGCGTTTGCGGCCGTGCCGTTCCAGCAGGATCAGGCCGATCACGATGGCCAGCATGGTCAGCGCGATCTGCGCCGCGCCGGCCAAGTCGGAGCGCGTGACCCAGGTGGTATAGACCGAGACGGTCAAGGTCTGCACGCCCAGGAATTCCGAGGCGCCGATGTCGTTCAGCGTTTCCAGCAGCGCCAGGCTCACGCCGACCACGATGGCGGGCCGTGCCAGCGGCAAGGCCACGCGGCAGAACACGGCGATGCGGCCGGCGCCCAGCGTGCGCGCGGCTTCCAGCAGACTGGCCGCCTGCGTCATGAACATCACGCGGGTGCTGAGGTAGACGTAGGGGTACAGCACGAAGCCCAGCACGAAAATCGCGCCATAGATGGAACGCAGGTCGGGCAAGCGGAACTGGCGCGGGCTGTCATAGCCCAGCAGCGCGCGGATGGCGGTCTGGATGGGGCCGATGGGGTGCAGCAGATCCAGGTAAGCGAACGCGATGATGTAGGTGGGCACCGCCAGCGGCAGCAGCAGCGCCCAGGTCAGCACGCGACGCGTGGGGAAGTCGTAAGCGGTCACCAGCCAGGCGGCGCCCGTCCCCAATAGCGTAACGACCACGCCCACCCCGGCAAGCAGAATGGCCGTGTTCGCAAGCGCCTGCGGCAGCACGTAGCTGGCCAGATGCTGCCAGTGCGAAAGTTCCCCGCCCAGCGCCCACCAGCCCAGCGTCAGCACCGGGGCCAGGACGGCCAGGGCAATCAGGCCCGCGCCCGCCAGCCAGCCGGCGCCGCGTTCGGTCCAGCGCAGACGCATCGGCCGGGGCAAAGATTCAGTGTGCATGCTTCAACGTTGATGGCATCAATGGCAAGGCCTGTTCCCTTCAAAAAAGGGAACAGGCCCAATACTGTTCGATGGCCACTGGACGCTTGTGGCGTCAGGCAGCCATCCAGGGATCAGTTGTCGAAGCCGACCTTGTCGACCAATTCGCTGGCTTGTTTGCGATGCTTGGCGATTTCGGTCAGGGGCAGGGGATCCACTTTCAATTCACCAAAGCTGGCGATGACCGGGTCCAGCTTCACGCCCTTGCGCACGGGGTATTCGTAATTGGCCTGGGCGTACAGCGCCTGGGCCGGTTCGGATACCAGGAAGTCCAGCAGCTTGATGGCGTTGGCCTTGTTGGGCGCGTGCGCGGCCACGGCGGCGCCGCTGACGTTCACGTGCGTGCCACCGCTTTTTTCGCTGGCGAACGTGGGGCGGATGACCTTGATGGCGTCGCCCCATTTGCGGGCGTCGGTGCCGGGTTCGGCGTTCTTCATGTGGCCGACGTAGTAGGCGTTGGCCAGGCCGATATCGCAAATGCCGCCCAGGATGTCACGCGCCACGTCGCGGTCGCCACCGGCTGCCTTGCGGGCCAGATTGGCCTTGACGCCACGCAGCCATTTTTCAGTGGCCTCGGCGCCGTCATGCGCAATCATGGAGGCGACCATGGCGGTGTTGTAGGGATGCTGGCCCGAACGGATGCAGACCTTGCCCTTCCACTTCGGGTCGGCCAGGTCTTCGTAGCGGAAGGTTTCCAGCTTCAAATCCTTTTCCACGTACAGCACGCGGTCGCGCAGCGACAGGGCGTACCACTTGCCGTCGGCGCCGCGCAGGTTGGCGGGAATCACCGATTCCAGCGTCTGCGACTTGACGGCCTGCGTCACGCCGCCATCAACCAAGTCCAGAAGGTTACCGATGTCCACGGTCATCAGCACGTCGGCGGGCGACTTGGCGCCTTCAGCCTTGACGCGTTCCAGCAGGCCGTCCTTGACGAATACCGTGTTGACCTTGATGCCGCTTTCCTTGGTGAAGGCGTCCAGCAACGGTTGGATCAGCTTGGGTTCCCGGGTGGTATACAGGCTGACTTCTTCCGCGGCGTTGGCCGATATGGTGAAGGCGGCGGCGCCGGCCAGCGCCAGGGCGCGCAGCAGCGAATTCAATTGGGGACGCTTGGTCATGTCGGGAAACTCCGGCTAGGGCTGCAACGGAAAGGGCAGGGTCTTGCAAGCCTTTCCGCTGCTTAAAACAGTCTGCTAACGAAAATGATTATCAACTGAGAACGCGACAATAACAGGAAGCAAAGACGCGTTCAACTCTTCGTAAGCGGCACTGTTCCAGCCTTGATTCCTATCAATACGTCATAAGCGTATTACGGAATAATGAGACAAGTTCCCAACAAGACCTGTAGAATAGGGACAACCCTAATAAGCGAATTCCGACATGGCTGCTTTCAACACAGAGCGCGTACTAAGCGTGCACCACTGGAACGACACCCTGTTCTCCTTCACCACGACGCGTGACGCGGCCTTGCGGTTCCACAACGGCCACTTCGTCATGATCGGCCTGGAAGTTGAAGGCAAGCCGCTGCTGCGTGCCTACAGTATCGCCAGCGCCAACTACGAAGAAAACCTCGAATTTCTCAGCATCAAGGTGCAAAACGGCCCGCTGACGTCGCGGCTGCAGCATCTGAAAGAAGGCGACACCATCCTGGTCAGCCGCAAGCCGGTTGGCACGCTGGTCGTCGACGACCTCAAGCCCGGCAAGCATCTGTTCCTGTTCGGCACGGGCACCGGCCTGGCGCCATTCATGAGCATCATCAAAGACCCGGACATCTACGAACGCTTCGACAAGGTCATTCTGGTGCATGGCGTGCGTTGGGTCAGCGAACTGGCCTACGCCGACTTCATTGAGAAAGAACTGCCGAACAATGAATTCTTCGGCGATGTCGTGCGCGAAAAGCTGGTGTATTACCCCACCGTCACGCGCGAGCCGTTCCGCAACCAGGGCCGCATCACCGAACTGATGGAAAACGGCAAACTGTGCGATGACATCGGCATCCCCCAGATCAATCCCGAAACCGATCGCGCCATGATCTGCGGTAGCCCGCATATGCTGGCCGACATCAGCGCCATGCTGGACAAGCGCGGCTTCACCGTGTCGCCGGGCGTGGGCCAGCCGGGTGACTACGTAGTTGAACGCGCATTCGTGGACAAATAAGTCACCGTATTGCGGCAGTAAAAAGCCCCATCGCATGCGATGGGGCTTTTTTATGTTCGTCAGGCGGAGGCGGCGGGGATCATTCCGGTTGAATGCCGGCCTTTTTGATGATGTCGCCCCACTTCTTCGATTCCGCTTGCTGGAAGGCTGCCAGCTCGTCCGGCGTGGACGTGGCGGCGTCGGTCCCCGTCTGTGCGTAGAACTGCTGGGCCGGCTTGGTCTTGGTGGCCTTCACCAGCAATTCGTTCAGACGCTTGACGACATCGGGCGGCGTGCCGGCCGGCGCATAGGCCGCGAACCAGTAGCCCATTTCGTAACCCGGCACACCGGCTTCCGCAATCGTCGGCACGTCGGGCGCCAACGGCGAACGCGCGGTGCCCGTCACGCCCAGCGCGCGCAATTTGCCCGACTTGACCTGCGGCAGGCCGGTAGCGGTGTCGGTGATCATCATGTCGATCTGGCCGCCCAGCAGGTCGGTGACCGCCAGCGGGTTGCTCTTGTACGGCACATGCAGCAGCTGCACGCCCGCCATCTGCTGCAACAGTTCGCCTGCGATCCGGCTGCTGGAGCTGCCGCTGCCAAAACTCAGCTTGCCCGGTGACTTCTTGGCTTGCGCCAGGAAGTCGGCCACGGTCTTGGCCTGGGAATTCGGGTTCACCACCATGATCTGGCCGCCTTTGCCCAACAACGAGATCGGCGCAAAGTCCTTGACCGGCTGGTAGGTCAGCGATTTGTACAGATGTTCGTTGGCGGCGTGCGTGGTGTTGGTGGTGATAAGTACGGTGTAGCCGTCGGGCGCGGCGCGTGCGCCCGCCGCGGCGCCGATCATTGCGCTGGCACCCGGCTTGTTTTCAATGACGACCGCCTGACCGGTCTGCTCGGTGACACCCTGGCCAATCGCGCGGCCGATCTGGTCGGTGGCGCTGCCGGCCGCAAAGGGCACGATGAACGTGATCGGCTTGGTGGGGAACGACTGGGCCAGCGCGGTCAGGGGCAGGGCGGCGGCCAGCAACAAGGCCAGGCGGCCCTTCGATGAAATTCGCATGTTGTGTCTCCTGTGATGCTTTTTTTATAAGGGGTGGAAAAATCAGGCGGCCGCTGGGCGGTCACCGGGTACGTCTGGCAGCCGGCGTGCCAGTTCAGGGCTGACCTCCACCGTCAGGTCCAGCAATCGAAAAGACAGGCTCTTGCCGTGCGTGTCCAGGTTCAGGGCATCGTTTACACCGCCGTCCAGTACGCCTTCCAGCACGAAATTCATGGCGTGCAATGTCGGCAGCAGATAGCGCGTGACGCGCGCGGGGTGGCGATACGCAAACCACTCGGCCACGCGCGCTTCAGTCACTTGGGACACCAGCACGTCGTAGCACTCCGGGTCCCAGGCGATCAGGCTCAGGTTCGAGATGTCGCCCTTGTCGCCCGAACGGCTATGGGCCAGGCGGTACAGCGGCACGGCCTGCATGTGGGAAGAATTCATGGCGCGATGGCCTCCAGGAAAGTCCAGCCGCTGTGCACGGCATCGCGGGCGATGGTGCAGGACACCATGTTCAAACGCGGACGCAACGCGGTGCGCACGCCGCCGCCGCCAGCCGGGCCGCAGGTGTACAGCGCGGTCACTTCGCGCAGGATGCGTTCGGCTTGGGCGCGGTCGGCGTGTTCGCCGGCCAGGCGCAGGCGCACGTCGCGCGCGTGTGTGTCGGGCAGCGAGCGCCGCATTTCGCCCGCGTCATCGCCCAGGATGCTGATCGCGCCGATCAGGTCGGCGCGTAGCGTAAAGCCGGCCCCAAGCCGCTTTTGCACGATGTCCGCAGCCAGGCGCGCGCGGGCTTCCGCTTGCACTCCCGCGTAGGAAATCTCGGCTTCGGCCAACCAGCCGCCTCGGTAGCAGACGTTGACCTTGAGCTCGTCCGGGCGGGCGTGGCCCGTAATGCCGTGCACCGCGACGCGGTTGCCGCCCAGTTCCACAACGCGAGCCTGGCTCAGGTCCGCCACCACATCGGGTGTCAGGTAGCGCGCCGGGTCGTGGACTTCGTACAGCAGTTGTTCCTTCACCGTGCGCGCGTCCACCGCGCCGCCCGTGCCGTCCGCTTTGCCGATGACGAATTCGCCGTCGGCATCGATTTGCGCAATCGGAAAGCCCGCCGCGTGCACGTCGGGCACTTCTTTCAAACCGGGCACGCAGAAATAGCCGCCCGTCACTTGCAAGCCGCATTCCAGCATGTGGCCGGCCATGGTGGCGCGACCCAGGCGCGGCCAGTCCGCCGCGTCCCAGCCGAAGTGAGCCAGGGCGGGGCCCAGCGTCAACGAAGGGTCCGCCACACGGCCCGCCACGACGATCTGGGCGCCGGCCATCAGCGCTTGCGCGATCTCGGTGGCGCCCAGATAGGCGGTTGCGCTGACGACATCGTGTCCGGTCAGCGCGTCGCCCAGCCGTTCTTGTAGCAGCGCGCGTTGCTCCGGCGTGTTCAACGCATCGCCGTAGACGACGGCGATGCGCGGCGTGGGCAGACCCTGTTCGCGCGCAATGGCGGCAATGCGCCGGGCGGCGGCTTCCGGGTTGGCCGCGCCAAAGTTGCTGACAATGTTGATGCCATGGCGCAGGCAGTCGGCCAGCACGGGCGACACCAGGTCGTCCAGCAGCGGCTCGTAGCCGCGATTGGGGTCGTCGTTGCGTGCCAGTTGCGCCAGCGCCAGCGTGCGCTCGGCCAGTGTTTCGAAGATCAGAGTGCCGCCGCCCTGGGCGGCCAGCGTGCGCACCACGGCGGCGGCGCCGTCGCTGCGGTCGCCGGAAAAGCCAGAGGCGCAGCCGATAAGCAGGGGAGATTGAGGCATAGGGGGTCCAGTCGGGCCTTGCGATGTCAAGCCACTATAGGCATGCGCCCATCATCCGTAAAATAGAAAGATCGGATCAATTGATAGAGAAAAGCCATGAATCTATCCGCCCGGCAGTTACGCGCGTTTGTCGCCCTGGCCGACGAACGCCATTTCACGCGCGCAGCCCAGCGCTGCCACCTGACGCAGCCGGCGTTCAGCGCCCTGATCCGCCAGCTGGAAGACAGCGCCGGCCTGCGGCTGTTCGACCGCAATACCCGCCACGTTGAATTGACCGCCGAAGGGCGGGTGCTGGACGCCTCGGCCCGCCGACTGCTGGCGGACATGGACCTGGTCATGGAAGACATGCGCGACCATGCGGCGCGTCGACGCGGGCGGGTCGCCTTGGCCGCGCTGCCGTCGCTGGCGGCGGGCTGGTTGCCGGGCCTGCTGGCGCGCTTTGGACAAGCACACCCCGGTATCGTGGTGGATCTGCGCGATGCCTTGCTGGACCCGTGCCTGGACATGGTTCAAAGCGGGCAAGTGGATTTCGCCCTGGCATCGCGGCGCGCCGACATGACCGACCTGGACAGCGAATTTCTGCACGCCGACCGCTACTTTCTGGTGTGCCGGGCCGACCACCCGCTGGCGACCCAGCCCCGCGTCCGGCTGCGCGATATCGCAAAATATCCCGTCATCCAGCTTGCGCGCGGCAGCAGTGTGCGCAAACATCTGGACGAAGCGTTCGGTGCCGACGCGCCCTTGCCAGTATTTGAAGTCGAGCATCTGGCCACTGTGACCGGCCTGGTGCGTGCCGGCCTGGGCGTATGCGTTGTGCCGGCCATGACGCTTTTTCACTTTGCCAGCAATGACTTGCGCGTGGTGCCTCTGGCGGGTCGCGCATTGACCCGGCCGCTGTACCTGGTGCAGCGCCGTGGCCGCAGCCTGTCGGTTGCGGCGCAGGCGCTGGCCGACTTGCTGATCGCGCATCGCGGCGATATTGGCGGGGCCGGCCATCAGCCGTCTGCATGAAACCGGATTTCGTCCGTGCCTGCGTCATCCGGCCACTTTCGCAAATGTCTATTGCTGGATAAACTTCGATAGTTGTAGCTTTCTATCCGTCAACCGAAGGATTCCGCCCATGAGCAAGCAAATCATCCATACCGACGCAGCGCCCGCCGCCGTTGGCCCTTACTCGCAAGCGGTTGCCGTTACCGGCACCAAGACTGTCTACTTGTCGGGCCAGATCGGCCTGGAGCCGGGCACGGGCGATCTGGTCTCTGAAAACTTCGACGCGCAAGTGCGCCAAGCCTTCGCCAACATGCAGGCCGTGATCACCGAAGCCGGTGGCACGCTGGACAACGTCGTCAAGCTGACCTTGTTCCTGACCGACCTGGGCAAATTCACCGCCGCCAATTCCATCATGGCCGAGATCATTCCGCAGCCGTTCCCGGCCCGCTCGACCATTGGCGTGGCCAGCCTGCCCAAGGGCGCGCAGTTTGAAGTCGAAGCCATCATGGTTCTGTAAGGCGGCCCCGTACGCAGCATTCCGAGGTTCGTTTCTTGATGCCGGCCGCGGCCGTGGCTTCCAAGCGACCCGGCGCCGATAAGAACGGCGCCGGCAAACCGATGACGGATACCGAGCGCAAGCTTCGGAATCTGGGTCTGGTGCTGCCCGAGGACTTCGTGCTGCATCTGCCACTGCGCTACGAAGACGAAACCCGCGTTGTGCCCATCAGCGCCTTGCGGCCCGGTTATGCCGGGCAAGTCGAAGGCGAGATCACCAAGTCCGAGGTCCAGTACCGGCCTCGGCGCCAACTTACTGCGACGCTGGCGGACGAGACCGGCGAAATCCAATTGCGCTGGCTGAACTTCTACCCCAGCCAGCAAAAGCAGATCAGCGTGGGCAAACGCCTGCGCGCCCGGGGCGAAGTGCGCAGCAACCTGTTCGGGCGCCAGATGGTGCACCCGCGCATGACCAATGCCGACGCGCCTTTGCCCACGGCCCTGACGCCTGTGTATCCCACCACCGAAGGCCTGCCGCAACTGACGTTGCGCCGCGCCATCGCCCAGGCGCTGGACCGCGCCGACTTGTCCGACACCTTGCCGCCCGAAGCGCTTGAACGCTACGACCTGCCGCCGTTCGAGCCCGCCATTCGTGCGCTGCACACCCCCGCGCAAGGCGAATCGGAACAGGCGCTGCTGGACCGCGTGCATCCCGCATGGCGCCGCATCAAGTTTGATGAATTACTGGCCCAGCAGTTGTCGCTGGCCGCCGCGCGCGCCGCCCGTCGCATCAAGGAAGCGGAATCGCTGCCCGTGCGCAATGAGCCGGGTGGCCTCGTCGCCAAGCTGTACGCGAATTTGCCGTTCAAATTGACCGCCGCACAAGAACGCGTCGTGCAGGAAATCTCGGCCGACCTGGCCAAGCCCTATCCCATGCACCGTTTGCTGCAAGGCGATGTGGGCAGCGGCAAAACCGTGGTCGCCGCCATCGCTGCCGCGCAGGCCATCGCGGGCGGGGCGCAGGTTGCGCTGATGGCCCCCACAGAAATCCTGGCCGAGCAGCACTTTCACAAGCTGGTGTCGTGGTTGCAGCCGCTGGGCGTGAACGTCGCGTGGCTTAGTGGCAGCTTGACCGCCAAGGCGCGCCGCGAGGCCGCCGCTGCTGCGGCTGACGGCAGCGTGCAACTGGTCGTCGGCACCCAGGCCATTATTCAAGACCACGTTGAATTTCATCGACTGGGTCTATCTATAGTTGACGAGCAGCACCGCTTTGGCGTGGGGCAGCGCCTTGCGCTGACCAAGAAGGGCGAAACCGTGCGCGGCCGCATCGTGCCGCATCAGCTGAACATGAGCGCCACGCCCATTCCGCGCACGCTGGCCATGACGTTCTTTGCCGACCTTGACGTGTCCGTCATCGACGAACTTCCACCCGGCCGCACGCCTGTGTTGACCAAGCTGGTGTCGGACGCGCGGCGCGAAGAAGTCATCGCCCACGTCGCCCAGGCGGCTCGCGGCGGCCAACAAGTGTATTGGGTGTGTCCGCTGGTCGAAGAAAGCGAAGCGCTGGAATTGCAAACGGCGGTGGACACCTACGAAGGCATGCGGGTCGACCTTCCCGATTTGCGCATCGGCCTGGTTCACGGCCGCTTGCCGCAAGCGGAAAAGGCCGCCGTCATGCAGGCATTTCGCGAAGGCGAAGTGGACCTGCTTGTCGCTACCACCGTCATCGAAGTGGGTGTGGACGTGCCCAACGCTTCGCTGATGGTCATTGAACACGCCGAACGATTCGGGCTGGCGCAGTTGCACCAGCTGCGCGGGCGGGTAGGGCGCGGTACCGCTGAATCGGTTTGTGTGCTGCTGTACCAGACCCCGTTGTCCCAGGTTGCGCGCGAACGTCTGCGTGCCATGTTTGAAACGTCGGACGGCTTCGAGATTGCCCGACGCGACCTGGAACAGCGCGGCCCCGGCGAGTTCCTGGGTACGCGCCAATCGGGCATGGCGCTGCTGCGCTTTGCCGACCTGGAAACCGATGCCTCTATCGCGGAAGACGCGCGCGATGCCGCGGTGTGGTTGCGCGCCGAACATCCCGCCGCCGTCCAGGCGCACCTGGCCCGCTGGATGCGCGGCCGCGAAGACTTCCTGCGGACCTGATGCGATGCGGCCCGTCCTACACCTGACTCATTCAAGCGCCGGCCCCAAGGCCCGCGCGTAACTTCCGGGGGCGCAGTCCACCATGACTCTCACCGAACTCAAGTACATCGTCGCCGTCGCGCGTGAACGCCATTTCGGGCGGGCGGCCGAAGCCTGTTTCGTCAGCCAGCCCACGCTGTCGGTCGCGATACGCAAGCTGGAAGACGAGCTGGGCGTGACGCTGTTCGAACGCGGCGGCGCCGAGGTCGGTGTTACCCCCATCGGTCAACGCATCGTCGCGCAAGCCCAGAAGGTGCTGGAAGAAAGCGCCAGCATCAAAGAGATCGCGCGGCAAGGCCACGACCCGCTGGCCGGGCCGCTACGTGTCGGCGTCATCCATACCATTGGCCCTTACTTGCTGCCCAAGCTCGTCCCCGTGCAAATCGGCCGCACGCCGCAGATGCCATTGCTGCTGCAAGAGAACTTCACCGTGCGTCTGGTGGAACTGCTGCGGCAGGGCGAAATCGACTGCGCCATCATGGCGCTGCCGCTGCCCGAGGCGGGCTTGGTGATGCAGCCGTTGTACGACGAACCCTTCATCGTCGCGGTACCCAATGACCACGAACTGGCGCAAAGAAAATCCATCGATGCGCAGGACCTGAAGCAGCAGACGATGTTGCTGCTGGGCAGCGGTCACTGCTTTCGCGACCAGGTGCTGGAGGTCTGTCCCGAACTGTCGCGGTTCTCGGCGGCCAGCGACGGCATCCAGCGCACCTTCGAGGGCTCATCGCTGGAGACGATCCGCCACATGGTGGCCGCAGGCATCGGCGTGACCGTGTTGCCGATCACCGCCGTCCCCGAGCATCCGCCCAGCAACAGCCTGCTGCGCTATCTTCCGTTCGACGGCCACGTGCCCGAGCGCCGCGTCGTCCTGGCATGGCGCCGCAGCTTCCCACGCCTGGCCGCCATCGAAGCCTTGGCGCAAGCGGTGTACGAGTGCGAGTTGCCGGGCGTGAAGATGCTGTCTGACGAGGCGGCGGCGGTGCAGGACTGATCTTTTGTCTGGCGCCGTGCCCGCGTCGCCGCGTTACCGCCGTAGCGCCGTAGCGCCGTAGCGCCGTCCGCGGCCCCTTGCGGCACATTTGCGCAGGGTCAAAGCGGCGGCTTGGAAGCCCTTGTTTTATGCGGATTCCCCGCCATTTCATCATCTTTGCAGTGGTATCCTTCTTTCGTACTTTTCCTAATAGGAGCTAGCAATGGCCAAGTCCCCCAAGAAGACCCCGAGCGTTCCGCGCATCAACATCGGCATTTCGGACAAGGACCGCGCGGCCGTCGCCGGCGAATTGTCCAAGCTGCTGGCCGACTCGTACACGCTGTACCTGATGACGCACAACTTCCACTGGAACGTCACGGGGCCCATGTTCAACACGCTGCACCAGATGTTCATGACGCAGTACACGGAAGAGTGGACCGCGCTGGATAGCATCGCTGAACGCATTCGCGCCCTGGGCCACTACGCGCCGGGCACGTACCGCGAATATTCGAAGCTGTCGTCGATTGCCGAACCGGAAACCGTGCCGGAAGCCCTGGAAATGGTGCGCCTTTTGGTTAGCGGCAACGAGTCGGTTGCCAAGACGGCACGTTCGGCGTTCGAGAAGGCGGATGCGGCTAACGACCAGCCCACGGCTGATCTGCTGACGCAGCGCTTGGATGTGCATGAAAAGAATGCATGGATGCTGCGGAGCTTGCTGCAGTAACTTGTGTAGGGATTATCGGCGTGGTCGTACGTTAGGCGATTTTTGCTTGCAGCGGCGCAGAATGCCATAAAGTAAATGTGATATGGCCGTCCTTTTGGGGCGGCCATTTTTTTACGACTTACCTATAGATAGCGCGCATGCGAAAACCCGATAAAGTATTGCATTAGTAATAAAACGTGTAATCAAATTACTGGGTGTGTGGTCGGTGGTGGATCCTGATTGGGCCGAATTTGAGCATATCTCCTCTCAAGTATGCGCAAACTTCGCGCAGTTACTGTAACTCTTGCGCCGCGCACCCCAGAAATATTGCCAATTCTCTCCATTCGCTAAAAAACGCTCGCCGGCTCGATTACAATGCCGGCACTTTGTTGGTTCTGTACATGGAAGTAACCGCATTTTTGCGGATGCTGGCTCGGCTACCGTGCGATAAGCCCGGCGTCCGGTCCCGGATAATCCAAGCAGATTCGAGCGGATCGGCGGAATGAATAATACAAACGGCAGGCAATCAGGCATTCCTGATTGTGTGCTAATTACCGGTGCCACCGGCGGCATAGGGAAGGCTTTGGCGCGTGAATATGCGCAGGCGGGCTCGCGCACGCTGATTCTGCAAGGACGCGATTCGCGCCGATTGCAAGAAGTCGAGTCGATCTGTACAGGCCTGGGCGCGCGCGTCGTGACTCAACTGTTGGATGTGCGAGATCTCAACGCGCTGACAGCGTGGTTGGAAGACATCAGCCACCGCGAACATCCCGACCTCGTCATCGCCAACGCCGGCGTAAATATCAACACGGGTGCCGAACAACAGGGCGAGTCATGGGATGACGTGCTGCGCCTGCTTGACGTCAATGTGCGCGCCGTCTTCGCGACCGTGCACGGCGTGCTGCCCGCAATGCGGGCGCGTGGCCATGGCCAGATCGCCCTGGTCAGTTCACTTGCCGCGTGGCGCGGCCTTCCCGAAACCCCGAGCTATAGCGCCAGCAAGGCCGCCGTCAAGGTTTACGGTGAGGCCATGCGTGACGGTCTTGCTCGCGAAGGCGTGCGGGTCAACGTCATCATGCCCGGCTATGTAGAGTCTCAGATGTGCTTCGATATGCCCGGGCCCAAGCCGTTCCTGTGGTCTGCGGCCAAGGCGTCGCGCGTCATCCGGCAAGGGCTCCGCTCGAACAAGGCCCGCATCAGCTTTCCGTTTCCATTGAACCTGGGCACGTTCTTGCTTGCCGTCATTCATCCTGCGGTGTCGGGCTGGTTTTTGCGCCGGATGGGTTACGGTGCTTGAGCAGGTTGGGGGCTTTCTGTTGCCTGCTTTGTTGCTTGGCCTCGTCGCAAGCTGGATGTTGGAAGGCCTGCTGCAGCCGCGTCCCGTTGCCGTCTGGCGCCGTCCGCTCGCCGCTAATCTGACGCATGTTGCGGTCTGGCTGTTGGTGTTCGCCGTCGAACTCGTGCTGTTCCGACGGCCATTCTTCGCCATGGCTAATGTCCTGGCCATCGAACTCGTGCTGGTGCTCGTCAGCCGGGCGAAATACCACTCGCTGCAAGAACCCTTCGTCTATCCCGATTTTGAGTATTTCACCGACGCCCTCAAACACCCGCGTCTGTATCTGCCGTTTTTCGGCTGGATCAATGCGATCGCTGCGATAGGGGGCTACGGCGTTGCCCTTTGGCTGGGCCTGGCCTACGAGAACGCGATTGTGCTGCAAGACCATCCGTCATTCTTGCCGACCGTGGGATTACTGGGCTCGGCTTGTCTGGCATTGGCGATAGGGTCGGGGCGACGCCTGACGGTGAGTTTCGATGCCGAAGCCGACCTGCGTCGGCTGGGATTCGCCGCTGCGCTGTGGGCTTACGGTCGCGCGGAGCGGCAGTGCGCGCAGGGAATGCGTGCTCGCGCACCGTTCCTGGGGGCTAGGCCGGACCGTTTGCCTGATGTGCTACCTGATCTGGTCAGCATTCAGAGCGAGTCCTTTTTTGATGTGCGTCGGCCTTATCCCATCGTTAAGCAGGACGTGCTGGCGGGCTTTGATCGACTGCGCGCCGAGTCATTGGTGCAAGGCGAGCTAAAAGTTGCCGCACGCGGCGCGAACACGGTCCGCACCGAGTTTTCATTCCTGTCGGGGATGAGTGCTGGCGAACTGGGCGTACATCGCTACAACCCCTATCGCCGCCTGGCCGGGCAGGGCTTGCCGACGCTGGCCTCCTATCTGAAAACCCTGGGCTATCGAACGATTTGCGTGCATCCGTTTCACGGCAGCTTCTACCGCCGTGACAAAGTCCTGCCCGCGCTTGGCTTTGAAGAATTTATTGACCTCAAGGCGTTTGAAGACGCGGAAAAGGTTGGCGCGTATGTCGGCGATCAGGCGTTGGGCCACTACGTGTCGGCCTTGCTGTCGCGTGACGATCCCCGCCCGCTGTTCATCCACGTCATCACCATGGAAAACCACGGCCCACTTCATTGGGAAGCCGTCACCGAAGACGACGCACGCGACGTGCTGAACGGGCCGATGCCGCCAGGATGTGAAGACCTGGTGGCCTATGCCCGCCATCTGCGTAACGCCGATGCGATGTTTTCAAATCTGCGTCAGACCCTGCTGAGCAACGGCCGCCCAGCCGGTTTGTGCGTCTTTGGCGATCACATTCCCATCATGCCGAAGGTGTATCGCGCGTTGGGAGCGGTGAGCGGATTGACGGAAGGGATGATTTGGGCGGCGGGAGGGAAAGCGGGCGAGGGCAAACGCCTGGATATCTCGAACCTCGCGTCAGATTTTTTGTTTAGATTCGCCCTTGTGAAGGGTACCGATTAAAAGCATGTCGCCACATTTGCAGTCCAGAAGCTGTCGACACACAGCTTGTGCAGTGAGTTTAAAAACCATATGAAAGCAAAGAACAAATCTTCCAAGGTCGGCTTGCTGATCACAGGCGCAGTCCTCGTGTCGTTGCTGTCCGGCTGCGGAACGATGCCTGGCTGGATAGCATCCAGCGGTGCGAGCCGCCAACAGGTGGTCGAGAACCAAGAGTCTGGGCGCATTGAAGGTATCGAGCTAATCGACGTCAATGACACGCTCGCTAGAAAACTCGCCGAGAGCAAAAAGCTTGGGCAGTTTTCGGACGTATTCCACAGCACGGCGTCCAACAATTATCTGATTGGCCCGGGCGACATCATCGAGGTCTCCATCTGGGAGTCTCCGCCGGCCATGTTGTTTGGCACAAGCGGCCTTGATATCAAGACCGGACCAACGACTTCCAATTCCGTCACCTTCCCGGAACAAATGGTTTCGCCTGGGGGCACAATCACTGTGCCTTTTGCCGGCCACGTGTCCGTGCAGCGGCGCAGCACGCAGGAAATTGAAGCCGACATCGCAAGACGCTTGCAGGGCAAAGCCAACATGCCCCAAGTGTTGGTTCGAGTGATCAAGAACAATACGTCCAATGTGACGGTGGTCGGAGAAGTGACGACCAGCACATTGATGCCCTTGACGCCCAAGGGTGAGCGACTGTTAGACGCATTAGCCGCCGGCGGGGGCGTTAAGCAAGCGGTCAATCGCATGGCGGTCCAGCTGTCTCGCGAAAATCAAACGTCGACCATGGCGTTGGATTCGATCATCCGTGACCCTCGGCAGAACATTCTGCTCAAGCCGGGTGACGTGATCACGGCCCTGTTTCAGCCGCAAAGCTTTTCGGTACTGGGCGCAACAGGGAAGAACGAAGAAATTGCCTTTGAGGCGCAGGGCATCTCGCTGGCTCAGGCCTTGGCGCGCTCGGGCGGCTTGAACGATAGCCGGGCGGATGCACGCGGGGTCTTCATCTTCCGCTTTGAAGATCCGAAGCTGGTTGACGCGCAAGGCGGCGCTGAACAACAAACCGCTCAACGCACCTCAGGCGCAGCGGTTCCCGTGGTCTACCAAGTTGATCTTCGGGATCCCGCTTCGTTCTTTGTCACGCAGAATTTCCCGATTCAAAATCGGGACGTGATCTACGTGTCGAACGCGCCTGCTGCTGAATTTGAGAAGTTCCTACGGTTGGTGGTATCCGTGGCTGTACCCAGTGTGACGCTGAATAATGCGTGGCGGTGAGTGAGTTCATGATCCGTCCTTTGATCTTGCATCGGGTTTGCCATGTCTGAGCCGCGTAGCTCGCTTTCGATCACTTTCTCCGTCTGGCGGGCAGTGTTCCTGCGGGAGTCACTCGACCGTCTGTTTGACATGCGCGCCGCATGGTTCTGGCTGCTGATGGAGCCGGTGATGCACATAGCGTTCATCACCTTCGTCTTTACCGCGATCCGTCTGCACACCATCGGAGGGATCGATACGGCCGTTTGGATCATGGTGGGAATGCTGGCGTTTTTCCTGTTCCGCCGAACCGCTCTGCAGGTGATGTACGCAGTCGAATCCAATCAACCCCTGTTCGCCTATCGACAAGTCAAACCCTTCGATGTGGCTATCGTTCGCGCTGGGCTCGAAGCCTTTCTGATGGTGATTGTGTCAACCGTCATTCTGGCTGGCGCCGCGTTCCTCGGGCATGTGACATTTCCCCGAGATCCTTTGCAGGTCGCCATCGCGCTATTCGGACTGTGGCTCTATGGGCTGGGCTTCGGGCTGGTGGCGTCGGTGCTGATGGAGCTGGTTCCCGAGACGGAACACGTCCTCAAGCTAGTGATGCTGCCTCTGTACTTGGTGTCTGGGGTGATCATGCCCATCATGTCCGTCCCGCAGCCTTACCGGGATCTGCTCATGATCAACCCGATCGCCCACGGGCTGGAGCTCGTGCGCTCCGGTTTCGTTCCTTACTATCACATGGTGCCCGAAACCAGCGCCAGCTATCTCTACACTTGGGCGGGCGCCAGCGTTCTACTCGGCATGGCGCTGTATCGGCGTTATGAGCTGCGGTTGGTGATGCAATGATCATCGTCAACGACGTTCATAAACGCTACAAGACCGAGCACGGTCTGGGCAAGTGGGTGCTGCAGGGCGTGACCCTGACGATCCCTCGCAACCACAACGTGGGTCTGATCGGCCCGAACGGCGCCGGGAAGTCGACCTTGCTTCGTTTGATCGGAGGCGTGGACCACCCCACCAAAGGTGACGTACAGCGCCACTGCCGCGTGTCCTGGCCTATGGGGCAAGGCGGCCTAGAAGGAACGCTGACGGGCAGACAGAACGCAAAGTTCGTCTGCCGCGTCCATGGGCACCAGGCGGATCTGGCCGACCGGCTTGCGTTCATCCAGGACTTCTCGGAGTTACGCGCCGCGTTCGACGAACCCGTCAGTACCTATTCTTCCGGCATGCGCTCTCGGCTGCAGTTCGCCTTGTCACTGGCCTTCGAGTTCGATGTTTACATCTCGGACGAAGTTACGGCCGCGGGCGATGCCGGCTTCCGCAAAAAAGCTGCCGCCGCGTTTCAGTCCATGACGACCCGCGCGGGCTTAATCATGGTGGCGCACGACGAAGGGACGCTCAAACAGTTTTGCCAATCAGGTATTTGGATTCATGAGGGCAAGGCGTACTGGTTCGATCAAATCGACGACGCTCTCAACGCTTATAACGATTCACTCGATAAATGACGGAACAACACATCACGAAAGATGAGGGGCGACTCTCTAAGGTGACATCGTATCTGGGCAAGACCCGAAACGATTGGCTCTCTATACGGCTGTTCAAACGGTTGATCCGGCTCACGCTGATCGTGGCGTTGCTGACGATCGTCTATTGGTTGTTCTTTGCGTCTGACCGGTATGTCTCGGAAGCCAACGTCATCATCCGTAAAACGGACTCTGTCAGCGCGCCTGCGTTTGACCTGACGATGCTGGCCTCGGGCGGCGGCACCGTCAATCGTACCGACCAATTGCTGCTGCGTGACTACCTGCTTTCCGTCGATATGCTGAAGAAGCTTGACGCAAAGCTCAACCTGCGCGCGCATTACAGCGACTCGAGCAGGGACATCCTGTCGCGGCTCTGGTTCGAGGACGCGTCAACCGAGTGGTTCTATCGCTATTTCCAGACACGCGTAAATGTCGATTACGACGATTATGCCGGCGTGCTTCGCATCAAGGTCCAGGCCTATGACGCGAAGACCTCACACGCCATCGCGGACATGCTGGTCAAGGAAGGCGAGCAGTACATGAACCAGTTGGGCCATGAGATGGCGGAGGCGCAGGTGGGCTTTCTGACGACTCAGGTCACTCAGGCTCAGCATCGTTTCCAAGAGGCCAGCCAGGCCTTGCTGAATTTCCAGAACCAGCAAGGTTTGCTCTCGCCGCAGGCCACCGCTGAGAGCATCAACGCGATCGTCGCCGAGCTTGAGGGCCAGCGGGCGCAATTGCAGACGCAGTTGGCTTCTCTACCGAAGTCGTTGGACCGAGATCATCCGAACATCTTAAGAATCAAACAGGCGCTTACCGCAGTTGATCGTCAGATCGAACAAGAAAAAGCAAAGCTTGCAACGCCTTCGGGCAAGACCCTCAACGCGACGGTAGAGGAATTTCAGCGCCTGCAAATGCAGATGAATTTTGCGCAGGATCTCTATAAGTCGGCGCTGATTGCGCTTGAGAAAGGGCGTAATGACGCGGTGCGGTTGCTGGAGAAGGTTTCAATCCTGCAAACGCCCACGATGCCGGAATATCCGCTTGAGCCGCGCCGCCTGTACAACGCGCTTGCGACGCTGCTGTTGGCGTTGATGATCGCCGGCATTTTGAAGCTGCTCGAGAGCATTGTGCTGGACCACGTTGATTAATAGCCTTGAGGAAAATGATGAGCACAAAAGCGACCCTTCAAGGTAAGACCGGCCAAACCGAATCGGAAGCTCTTTCGTTAATAAAGCAGGAAAATGATTGGCTCTTTTCGCAATTGCACATCGTGCAGGAGGCATTGGAGCGGCTGCACCGTGGGGAAGGTTTTTCCCTCTCGGGGGCGAGTGTAAAGCCAACGGCAGACGATGCCGAGTTGCAATACCTCGCGGCTGATCATATTCGGTGCATCCAGTTGCTTAAAAGCCAGAAAGACATCTATAGCCAAGTTTCGCAGCATACCTTGGCCAGCAGGTTGGGCAATATTTTGCTCCATGGCCTGAGCAGGTGGAGTTCATTCCTGTCCTTGCCCCGAAAATTGTGGGAGCTTTGGCAGGAAACGAGAGGGCAAACGCAGATAAAGAAATTGGGTGGCAAGAATTTCGAGGCGGTGATCTTGGCATTCAAGCAGGGGGGGCTGGAGGCTGTTGAAAGTCTATTGGCTTCAGTGTCGTCTGGGCCAGCCACACGGGCCAATGCACTGACAGTGCTCGCTCGCAGCTTCCTTGGCCAAGACCCATCTATGGTTGCAGAACTTGCTCGTCAAGCCTACGAGGTAGATCCACGATATTTCAGGTTGAAGTGGTTGGCATTTCGCTTACACGAAGCGGGTGAGCTCATTGAGGCTGAAGCCATATTGGATATCGCCGTCGAAGAGATTCAATTTAGTGAATCTGAGTCCAGGCAGGCGGAGCGGCTTCGCAGCGAAGCGAAGCGAGTGCGGGTGCGTCAGGCGTTGCAGATGCATAGCTTCTTTGAGCGTCAAAAAGAGATTATTGGCCAGGTGAGAAGTTTGTCAAAGTCGCATGGTGAGCAGGTTGCGCTGCTTAAGCAACAACGACTTGATATCGATGATTTGCGGACTTTGGTGGCAGAGAGGGAGCGGGAAGTTGAGCGCCTAAAAAAACATGCTGAGGATTCGACGACTGAAGGGGCACAACGTAACTCATCCTTAGTTGAGCGGGGCTCTGAGCATGCGAACTCGGGCAGCGACACCGCGCATTTGGAATTTTCTCATGTCCAAATCAAACGAGATCACATAGGGGCGGTCTGATTCCGATCTGTCCGCCTAGTTGAAAGGAAAAAAATGAAAGTTCTTACCGTCTTCGGTACGCGCCCGGAAGCCATTAAAATGGCCCCGGTGGTAAAGGCGTTGGCAGCAGATTCGACCTTTGATGCAAGAGTGTGCGTGACGGCACAGCATCGTCAGATGTTGGACCAAGTGCTACACCTTTTTGGCATTAAGCCTGATTTCGATTTAAATCTGATGGCGCCGCATCAGGACCTATCTGATATTACGAGCAGAGTGCTGCTTGGAATGCGTACGGTCTATCAGCGATGGACTCCCGATATTATCTTGGTGCATGGCGACACCACGACCACGATGGCCGCGAGTTTGTCTGCCTATTACGCTAAGGTGAAGGTCGGCCATGTAGAAGCAGGATTGCGTACAAACGACAAGTATTCCCCGTGGCCAGAGGAAATGAATCGGAGATTGGCAGGGGCAATGGCTGACATTCATTTCGCTCCAACCGAGCAGGCGCGTTCCAATCTTTCTGCCGAAGGCGTTGCCGCAGGAAGCATCCATGTGACCGGGAATACGGTGATTGATGCCTTGCTAAATGTGGCGAAGCGTGTTCGGGATGATGACGAATTGCGCGCCCGATTAGATGCTGATTTTGGCTTCTTGGATGCCCGCAAGAGGATGATTTTAGTTACCGGTCACCGCCGCGAGAATTTCGGAGTTGGGTTTGAGAACATATGCCTAGGCCTTCGAAAGCTCGCCGAACGTGGGGACGTGCAGGTGGTTTATCCAGTTCATCTAAATCCTAACGTGCAGGAGCCTGTGCGGCGTATCCTTGGGGGGCTAGCCGATGTCCACCTGATTGAACCCCAGGACTATCTTCCCTTTATTTATTTGATGAATCGAAGCACGCTTTTGATAACCGATTCCGGCGGGGTCCAAGAAGAAGCTCCTTCGTTGGGAAAGCCGGTTCTTGTGATGCGAGACACGACAGAACGCCCTGAAGCGGTGGCTGCCGGTACGGTCGCTCTTGTGGGTACCGAAAGCGAAAATATCTTGGGCGAGGCGAATCGTCTGCTGGATAACGTCGCCTCATATGAAGAAATGGCGCGCGCGCATAACCCATACGGGGATGGCCGGGCGGCCGCGCGAATAGCCGAAATTCTGAAATCCATTTAAATATAATTTGATATGTTCAACATCATCTCCATGATCGGCTTGGGTTACATCGGCCTCCCCACGGCTACTCTATTTGCTTCGCGCCGCAAGAAAGTTATTGGCGTTGATGTCAGCAAGCGTGCCGTTGATACGATAAATCAGGGCAAAATTCATATCATAGAGCCCGAGCTAGATATTCTGGTGCATGCTGCGGTGACTGAGGGATACCTAAGGGCGACGACGACGCCTGAACCAGCGGATGCATTTCTGATCGCGGTCCCTACTCCATTTACTGATCAGCATAAACCTGACCTTAATTATATTGGTGCTGCTGCCAAATCGATTGCGCCAGTCTTGGAAAAAGGTAATCTTGTTGTACTTGAAAGTACCTCACCGGTAGGTGCTACGGAACAGTTGGCCGAGTGGTTAGCTCAAGCTCGTCCGGACCTGTCCTTCCCCCAGCAGGCCGGAGATGCTGCAGATATCCAAATTGCATATTGTCCGGAACGAGTGTTGCCCGGGAGAGTTGTGCATGAACTGGTTTCGAATGATCGAGTCATTGGTGGCATGACAAAGACTGCCGCCAACATGGCTATGGAGCTGTACAAAACGTTCGTGGAAGGTGCCCTCGTCCTGACAAATGCCAGAACGGCCGAAATGTGCAAGCTCACGGAAAACAGCTTCCGCGATGTAAATATCGCATTTGCAAATGAGCTCTCATTGATTTGCGACAAGCTTGGCATCAATGTTTGGGAGCTGATTCAGCTGGCGAATAGACATCCTCGCGTCAACATACTGCAGCCTGGAGCGGGTGTGGGCGGCCATTGCATTGCTGTCGATCCGTGGTTTATTGTCGATTCTACTCCCGACCAGGCTCGAATTATCCGAACGGCCCGTGAGGTTAACGACCACAAACCCGAGTGGGTTGTCGAAAAAATAAAAATTGCTTTGGCCGACGCACTTGCGGAACGGCCCGAAGCAAGATTTTCTGACATCACACTTGCATGTCTTGGGTTGGCGTTTAAACCTGATATAGATGATTTGCGGGAGAGCCCGGCGTTAGCGATAACGAAACAAATCATGGGCATCGGTTGTAAGGTCCTCGCGGTGGAACCCAATGTGCAGTGCCTGCCAGAACATATGACAAATGACAGCTTGTCACTCTCATCCCTGGATGCTGCGCTTGCGAGCGCGGATGTGGTGTGTGTACTCGTCAAACACAAACCCTTCATCGAATCCTTGCAGAGCATCAAGTCACATGGCCGAGTGATCGATGTTGTGGGTTTGTTGGCAGACTGAGAAGAGGGGAGGGTGCGGGCGATGCAGCAATCCATAGTACGTCAAGCCGAAAAGGAGTTTCTTCAAGGGAACTTCCATTCTGCAATAGCGCTGTACAAAAAAATTGCAAACGAGATTGGCGAGCAGTACTTCAAAGCGAATGTTCTGCTTTGCGAGCGGCGTCTGTCGCAGATCCGGACGATGTCGGAGAAATCAGCTATTCCGCTAAGTTGTTTGAAAGTCGCAGCGGTGATGGACGACTTCAGTCACCATGCTTTCTCTCCCGAATGCCAACTGCTATCGCTTTCCGCCGACGGGTGGAAAGCGCAAGTCGAAGAGTTCGAGCCCGACCTTGTATTTATTGAATCGGCTTGGAGAGGGGTGGACGAATCTTGGCAGAGGAAAGTTAGCGATTATTCGTCAGAACTTCGAGGGCTTATTGACTGGGCAAAGCGCAAGGGTATAGCTACTGCCTTCTGGAGCAAGGAAGACCCCGTACATTATTCTCGTTTTCTGCCGGTTGCGCGGTTGGCTAGCCACGTATTTACTACAGATATTGATTGCATAGCTAAGTACAAGCGCGTACTTGGTCATGATCGGGTTTATCTGCTCCCATTTGCTGCTCAGCCGGCCTTACACAATCCTATCGAAACGGTAGAGCGTAGAGATGGTTTTTCCTTCGCGGGGTCCTGGTATTCTCGGTATGCAGAAAGGCAAACTAATTTCCGCACGCTCGTGGGCGTGGCACGGAAGCTCAAGTGGATTGAAATCTATGATCGCAATGGGGACCGGCCTTTGCCACATGATTTTGCTTTCCCTGAAGAATTCCATGGAGAAATAAAAGGGGCACTACCTTACACGGAAATGGACAAGGCCTATAGGGGGTGCCGCTATGGCATTACTGTTAACACAGTCAAACAGTCCCAAACCATGTTTGCCCGGCGTGCATTGGAGTTGATGGCATGTAATACGATTGTCGTCAGCAATTATTCCAAAGGTTTAAGGCAGTTTTTTGGCGACTTGGTTATCGCTTCGGATTCGTACGCAGAACTCGAGCATAGGCTAGCTGATATCGTGAGCGATGAGGTTTCTTATCGGAAGCTGAGATTGCAAGCTTTGCGTAAGGTCCTAGCCGAGCACACCTATCAGCACCGTCTGGCATACGTTGCAGAAAAGGTTTTAGAACGTCCGACGGCGATGAAGCCATCACGGGTCGCCATAATTGCGGAAATGTCGTCTGCGAAAGAAGGTGCCCAGTTGCTCGCAACGTTCGAGCGTCAGCTTGCAAAGGGGGTAGTTCTCCTATTGGTAGGGCCATCAGGTGTCGTCGACCATCCAAAAATTGAAGTGTTTGATAGCCGGTCGGACGCATCTGCTCGCGCTAATGATTTTGATTTTGTCGCACCCATTTCCGCCGTTGACTACTATGGAAGTCACTATTTGAGTGACCTTATTCTGGCGACAACCTTCTCCGGTGGCGATGGAATAACGAAGCGTACTTATTACGAAACCAACACCGATGGTTCTTTGGAATTGCGCAATCCAGGGTGTCAATACATACCCGTAAATACGGCGGCATGTCGCCGCAGTTTGTTGCGTCCTCAGTTACTGAGAGTTTGGGTTGAAGATCCCGCTCTGGCATTGCAAGATGCGGTTGTGGACTCGAATACCTTGGTCGCCGTCGATGAATTCAGTTACTGCGCCAATGGAGCTTCCCATCCAGATCAGCTTCTTGTCGACGCTCAGAGCGTTCTGAGGGTTGGTATGTCTCTCGTCGACGAGATACTGCCTTGGGCGGAAGCTATTCAGCCTCCGGAAAACGTCGATGGGCTGAGCCTTGAAGTTAAGAAGTGGTTTCCTTTACTTCCGAAGGGCATCGATGGGCATATTGATGTTCAGCTCGCGGAGCCTACCCAGGTGATCATCAAGAGTTCGCTTCCCGCAGATACTCATAAGTACCTTTACCTTAACAGGCTATTTCGTAGGTCCGAGCTGGGAGTCGGCCAGTATTTGACTTTCGTCGGGGATGGCGATGCGCAGATGGGCTTGAGCGTAGTCCTCGTCTTTCAGAATGAACGCAAGGAAAAGATATCTCATGTAATGGTGCCTCTTGCAGGTCGTGATGGGATCGCTCTACCGGCAGATGCAGTATTTGTGCGGATAGCCTTGCGCATCCAAGGTGCTGGATCAGCAAACGTCGGAAGGTTGTTTCTAAATACTGCAGCCAGTGATTCGCGAACACTATTGCCCTCCGCTCGTAATCTGGTTGTAGTTAGACATTATCCCAGCTATGACGACATCTATCGTTATGGTTTCGTCCATGCAAGGGTGCGTGCTTACCAAAAATCGGGCGTCGCAACAGACGTCGTGCGAATTGCCAGCGGCAAGTCTGTCTTCTTTCGTGAATTCGAGAATATTGATGTCGTTGAGAGCGAGATCAAGAATCTGGACGCCTGCCTAGCGGGGGGACGATACAACAGTGTCTCTCTGCATATCGTCGATCGTATGATGTGGGACGTAGTCCAAAAATATTTGGGCGTTGTACGAGTAGTGATTTGGGCTCACGGATCGGAGATACAGCCGTGGTGGCGTCGAGAGATGAATCATCCCGCAGATCAGATAGATGTTGCTCGCCGCGACGCGGATTCTCGCATGGATATGTGGCGCGAAATTCTTAGTTTGAGCCATCCAAATTTGCACGTCATCTTTATTTCCGAAAAGCAGGCATCCGAGGGGCTTAGTGACCTGCGCCTTTCGGCGGCAGCTACTCCAAATCTGTCGGTGGTCCATAACTTCATCGATGGCGATCTTTTTAAATATAGAGAAAAGCGCCCGGAGCAACGATTTCATTTACTCTCTGTTCGACCTTTCGCATCGTCTGTTTATGCAAACGATCTTACCGTCCGAGCAATTCAGTTATTGGCCAAAGAGCCATTCTTTGAATTACTCCGTATTCGAATTGTCGGTGACGGGCCATTGTTCGAACAAACCGTTGCGCCATTGCGTTCTTTCAAAAATGTGGAATTACATCAAGGGTTCCTAACTCAGCGAGAAATCGCACGACTGCATCAGGAAAGTGGCGTGTTTATAGTCCCCTCGAGAATGGACTCTCAAGGCGTTTCTAGAGATGAAGCGATGGCATCCGGTTTGGTGCCAATCACGACGAAAATCGCAGCGATTCCTGAATTTGTGGACGAGAGTTGCGCGTTTTTGGCGGGACCCGAGGATGCTGAGGGTTTAGCCGCTGCTGTTTGCCGATTGGTTAATGACCCGGACCTTTTCACGAAAATGTCGCGTGCAGCAGCACTTCGGGTTCGTTCCCAGTCGAATTATGCCTGCACGATTTCTCGGGAACTGGCGCTCTTGACGGGAACTAACATTCCTGGAGAGGCGGATTCTCTTCAAAGGATTGTTGCAAGAGAAGAGCGTTCCAAGCGAATAGCCTTGTATGGAGACGTTAATCTAAACGTTATGGACGGATCCGCCATTTGGGCCGCATCCTTTGCCGAAGTACTCGGGCTAATTGACGGCATTCGAGTTTCGCTAGTACTGAAATCGAGGATTCAACGCACGCAGATTATTTCACGACTACTGGATCTCACTCCGTCCATTCAATTAATTGAACCGCAATTACCGGTACAGAAGGGACTGACGCCAAACGAGGCGCTCGATTGGATAATTCAGTTGGATGGCGAGCAGCCGTTTTCTGCGGTTGTATTGCGCGGGCTGGAGGTGTGCCACAGGGCGGCACAGTCTTCTCGGTTTGTAGGCCGAATCTGGGCGTATTTAACAGACATTCCGCAGCAAGCGAATCAAATGAATGCTGAGGTACGGTCGAAGATCGACACTATTATTGCCGCGAGTGAGTTTATTCTCTGCCAGACGCCTCAGATGCGAGATTATTTCGTTGGCCAATTCCCGCAGGTGAAGGGGCGCGCAAAGCTGGTGCCACCAATGATTCCATCTATACCAAAATCAAACTCCGCAACCATTTCCAATACGCTATTCCGATACTGCTATGCAGGCAAATTTGCTCCGCGTTGGGGTATCCGCGAAATGTTCCATGCGCACAGTGTCTTGCTTGCCAGCCAGCACGAGGCAGAACTACATATATTCGGCGACAAGATTCACAACCCGCCGGACGATCCGAAATTTTATCCGAGCATTAGGGCGAATTTAACGTCTTCTGCCGGAGTTTTTTGGCACGGGGCGGTCGATCGCAATGAACTCCTGCGTCGGTTGCCCACTATGCATGCGTGCTGGGCATTTCGTGATCCGCACTTTGAGCGGGAAACGTTAGAGCTTTCAACCAAGGTGCTCGAGTATGCGCTTCTAGGGGTACCAATGATTTTGGCCAGAAGCCCGGTGCTGGAGGGGGTTCTTGGGACTGACTACCCATTGTTTGCCGAATCGGCAGAAGAGGCGAACTCTTTGCTTAAGCAGGTGTCGTTAGATTTGGCGCTACGCAAGTCGGCAGCGCAGAGATTAAGTCAGGTGGCCAGCCAATACACGTTCGAAGCGGTTCGTCAGCGATTGATTGCTGAAGGACTTTTCGATCTATGACTTTTCCGTATAACACATTTTCGACGTATGCCAGGGGCTAAGCGTTCTGAATCGATTAAGTTTCCAGATAATTAAAGGGGATCGACAAGCCAAATGACTCCAAATTGCGCGGATATATTTCTAGGGGGCGCCGTGGAGGCTTTTGCTTGTCAAGTGGTCATTATATGAAGGAATATTTCAAATGCTCAACGAACGTGATGAATTAATTGATCTGCTACCGGATGACTCTTCTCAAGCGACCGACCTCAGCTATGTGAAGGAGCTCTTGGCAGAGGCGGGCGCCCTTACTGTTATGGACCTAGGCTGCGGTGCTGGAAGAACATATGAGCTATTCAAGGAGATCAATGCCAAAATCGATTGGGTCGGAGTGGATATTGGCGATTCAGTAGAGTCCAGGCAGCGAGCGGTAGATGTTCCATTCAAAGAGTGGGATGGCTCAAGTATTCCCTTTGATGATGCATCCTTCGACTTGGTCTATTCCCACCAAATGCTGGAATATGTTCGTTCTCCAGCAAAAGTTATTAGCGAGATTGAGCGCGTTTTGAAGCCAGGCGGATTTTTGGTAGGGTCAACCTCCCAGTTTGAACCTTGTGTTACGGGCAGTCTATGGAATTTCAAACCTCTTGGCTTCAAAATTCTTGCGACAGATGCCGGCTTGCAAGTAGTGCAACTGCGTCCGGGAATCGATGGAGTGACGCTGATTGCTCGGGCGTTTTTAGGCAAGCCAAAGTATATGTCGAAGTACTTTGGTGCGGAATCGATTCTGAATAGTTTTATCGAGACACGTTACGCTCTCGATAATCTGAGCGCTAGATCGTTGACTTTTGAAAAAATGAAGTACTGCGGACAGTTTTCCTTCAAAGTGCGCAAACCCGATATCAAGCCTGCAAGTCTTCCAGTCATCACGTACCACCACCATCTTCCCAAAGAGATCAAGGAAAGAAGCGCTTTCAAAGATGGGACGGTCACAAATACCGTTGAGAGCTTTGAAGAGCAGATGGCGTGGCTGCATAAAAATGGCTACTCGTCGGTCCGGCTTGCGGACTTTGAGAAGTACGTAAATGGGGATTTTGTAGCGCTTCCCGAGAAAAGCGTTCTTATTACTTTTGATGACGCGCATTTGAGTGTCTCAAAATATTGTTATTCAATTTTGAAACGCTATAGGTTTACTGCGGTTGTTTTCGTAATTACAGGAAAACAACCCGATCACCCCGAAGAGAATCTGGACCCGAATCGGCTGCAATACGTCTCGAAGGAAGAGCTAACTTCGTTAAGCGATACGTTTGAGTGGGCGGCGCATACCCATCGGCTTCATTTTCGTGATGCCGAATTGACTTCTTATTTGGTATCCAAAGACGAGGACGAAGTTATTGCTGATGCGACGCTTTGCCGCGATCTATTGCAAGGAACTGAACATTTTTGTTTTCCCTATGGACAGTATAATCAAAACGTCGTAGATGCCCTCATTAAGGTCGGTTTCAAATATTTCTATACGACTGATAAGGGTAGAGCCTTCCCCAATTCGGGAAATGACGTTCACTTAATTCGTCGGTTGAATGTTTCTCCTCGAATGGACGTAGAGCAGTTTTCTAAGTTGATGAATACTGATCACATAATAGTCGGTGCGAGGAAGCTCTGACAAGCACGTGGTAAAGTGCTTTCTCGGATTGTGTGCGTTGTATTGCATTCACTTTCCGTAATTTTGGTGCGATGTCGGGTAAAAATAATTGATTGGCCGCGCAATTTCTGGCAGCGATGTTGTCCGTGGGACGGGCTTTGTAGAATTGACTCACAGGATAAGTTGGAATGGGACTTGCGAACCGATATGCGTTGTTGACGGTTGATACGGAGGCACTGCCCAAACGTGCCGAGGTGGATCATGTTGACAGATTAATCTGGGGCGTACACGCGCACGGCTCGGCCGGTATTCGGGAAATGTGCTCAATTGGAAAGGACTTCGACGCTAAGCATATTTTCTTTGTGGATATGTGTGGTTCTTATCTATACCCAAAAAAGATGACTGAAGTTGTTAAGTGGCTCGATGATGAGGATCAAGATGTGCAACTGCATCTGCATCCAGAGATACTACCTAAGAAATTTTGGATAGATAGCGGGCTGGATGCGGTTCCGAGATACATGAATGAATATATTTCGGAAGACCAGGCGACTAAAGTTGTTCGCCATTTTTCGGAACTACTTAGTGGTATCACGAGGAAAAATGTTCTTGCTTGTCGAGCAGGTTCGTTTAGATGGAATGCCCACTTTATCCGCGCTTTGGAAGTGGCGGGTATCTCGATGTCGTTCAATAATTCAATGCGCGCGCATATGGCAGGCCGTTCCCCGTTTGGGAGACCGACTAATCTTCCGTATCTTTGGTCTAATGGCGTTTTAGAAGTTCCAGTCACAGAAAGGAGAGTGCCGGCCAAGGGACGTCGGCCGGAGCGTTGGGTGAGCCTGACATATCCGGAATCTAGCTATTTCCCGTTTCGAACGCGGCTTTTCCCAGGTGCTCCACGCTTCCTACGAAGTGGACCTTCTCTCGCTGTCCTGCTTACGCACTCGTGGTCGTTTCTATATTGGAACGACCGAAGACAAGCTGTATATAGAGACGATCAGCGTTTGGACGAGTATCGAAACTTGCTTGCCCGCGTGTCCAGAGATTACGACATCGTCACTACAGCAGAGTTTTTAGACCTGCATGCTCGTGGCAAGATTTCTTTATCACCCTCAGTGGACGTTTCTCGGGCGGAATGAAGCGGGCCAGTTTGGTTCGAACGCCGAACATATTTCGGGGACGGATAGTGGTTTATGAAAAAAATGGAGTGGTAAGGGATGGCCGATCGTTACGCACTAATCACCGTTGATACGGAAGCACTTCCCAAGCGCGCTTCCGAGGACCATGTTAGCCGCCTGATGTGGGGTAAGCATGAAAAAGGTACAGCTGGTGTGCGCGAGATGTGCTCGATTGGCGATGAGTTTGGAGCTAAGCACGTATTTTTTGTCGACCTATGTGGTTGCTATAGTTATTTAAGCGAAGCGAGTGAGGTAGTGCGTTGGCTGGACGCGGAAGGGCAGGATGTCCAACTGCACACGCATCCGGAATATTTGCCGAAGAGTTTCTGGGCCGACTGTGGCCTGAGCGCCCGACCAGAATACATGAATCAGTATACGGACGACTCCCGAGCAGAGTTTGTGCTCAAGCACTTTGGTGGGCTGATTTCCGGGATTACAGGCAAGGAGCTGCGCGCATTTCGTGCTGGATCATTTCGTTGGAATGCTTGCACCATTCGTGCCTTGAATGCGGCAGCGATTCCCCTATCGTTCAATAACTCGATGTGCGCGGTTCATGCGAAACAGAGCCCCTACGGAGAGCCGACAAACTTACCATATCGTTGGTCGAACGGCGTTATTGAGGTGCCCACAACTGAAAAGAGAATTCTGCCAAAACTTGGGAAAGATGAGTGGTGGGCGCGCTTGACGTATCCCGAGTCGAGCTATTTTCGATTTCGCCCGTGGTGGGGAAAGTTATTGCTTGATGCCTTTAGCGGTGGCCCGGATTTCTCTGTCTTTTTGCTACATTCTTGGTCTTTGCTGTATTGGGATGAGAATGGCTATGCATCCTATAAGGATGACCGGCGGATTGATGGCTATCGCAAGTTTATGTCGCGACTTACCAAGGACTATGACGTCATTACAACGGCCGACTTCCTAGACCTATATTCACGAGGCAAGATCTCTACGACTCACACCGTTGATGTCGCTAGGGCGGAACTCAAACCGTCAATTGATAAGGTTTGTTGATGATGGCTCTGGTCGCCTCGTTTAGTCAACCCTGGCTTAAGCTAAACCGCCTTTTGACGTTTCAGCTTCTCGCTCGGAAAGTGCATTATCGTGCCCCCTCCATGCGTTATGAAGCGGATCCTGGGAGCCTATTGTATGTAGCCGCAAGCTCTTTGCCGTATCACTCGAGTGGGTATACGACTCGCACTCATGAGCTTGTGTGCGCTTTGCAGAAGGCGAGGCGCAATGTGCACGTGGTTACTCGACCGGGATACCCCTGGGACCGCAGGGATCGTCTGGTGGAAGCGGAGTCTGAAGAGACGGCGGTGGGCTATACGCATTATTATCATATTCGCCACCCCTGTAACTTGCGTCCGGTGCTGCAGTACTCCATACAGGGTGCAAGGTCGATAGCGCAGGTGGCTATTCGTAAACGGGTATCGGTGATTCATGCCGCATCGAACCATGTCAACGCGTTGCCGTCACTCTTAGCTGCACGACATTTAGGAATACCATTTCAGTATGAAATGCGTGGACTATGGGAACTTACGCGGGTCGCGCGGATGCCGAAGTACGAGGGGTCGCAGGGATACCGGCAGGGGTTACAGCTGGAAGGGCTTGTCGCACGAAGCGCTGACCGTCTGTTCGTCATTTCTGACCAGTTGGGCTATTTCGCCCAAGAGAAGTGGGGAATCCCGGCAGAGCGTATCGCATTGCTCCCCAATTGCGTAGACCCGGAGCGGATATATTCAGCTGATTCGGCTGATTTTGAACCCGACACCATAGGGTATGCAGGGTCGCTTATCTCGTATGAAGGCCTGGATACCTTGATTGACGCTGTGGCGCAATTAATTAAGCTAGGGAGACGAGTGGGCGTGAATATTATCGGCCACGGCGAAGCCGAACAAGAATTGCGTGAGCAAACGACGCGGCTAGGTTTGGATCAGCATATTCGTTTTTTTGGAAAGATGTCACCGATTGCCGCCCGAGAGAAGTTGAGTCGATGTGCCTTGGTTTGTATCCCTCGGAAGCCGCATAGTGTCTGCGAGATTGTGCCACCCATCAAGCTTGTAGAGGCGCTTGCTTTGGGGAAGCCTGTAGTTGTCGCAGATCTTCCCGTTTTACGCGATGAATTGGGGGCAACCCCTGCCGGTTGGTTCTTCAAGCCGGGTGACTTCGAGGATCTGGCAGAGGTAATTGATCGTGCGCTTCGAAGTCAATCCACATTTCCGGAGCTTGGCGCACGGGCGAGAGAACATGCGATTGCGCATCGTCGCTGGGAAGATTTTGTCAATGATGTACTGCCGATGGCGCAGAACGGGGAATTGAATGGTCGGCGGGTTGGTTAGAAAGTTGGGAGCGTTGTTCTATGACTACCCCAAGGTCGACGAGGACGCCTGTCGGGATGGCGCATTTGGCCGCCTGAAGGTCGCGTTGGTCACGGACTACTTTACGGCGGATTGCCTGTCGGCGGAGTGCCGGGTGCGCAATATCACCCCCAACAATTACACGGAAGTCATCGACACTTGGAAACCTGACCTGCTCTTTGTGGAGTCCGCCTTTCATGGCGTCGATGGTAGTTGGCGCTATGAGCTTGCCAAGCAATCCAAGTTGATGCGGTTCAGTCCTCCTAAGGCTATCTTCGACGTCGTTGAGGCGGCAAAGGCGAGGGGCATCCCGACCATATTTTGGAATAAGGACGACGGCGCATTCTTCGACGCATTCATTGATGTGGCGAAGGTATTTGATTTTGTTTTCACGACTGACAAGGACTGCATTGACGGCTACCGTCGCTACGTGCCTGGGCATGTGCCGGTCAACACGCTTGTCATGCCGTATCAGCCCGCGTACCACCAATTCACGGGCTTTGATTTTCAGCGCAATGAAGCCTGTTTCACCGGTAGCTACTACCGTCGAATCCTGAATGAGCGCAGGCGTTTTCTGGACATGGTGTTTGACGCTTGCGAGGCCGCGGCGCTGCCGTTGAACGTCTTCGACCGTAACCATGATCGGATGTCCCGCCATTTTGAGTTTCGCTTCCCGCGCAACGCCCAGTTGCGCATGCATTCGAAGGTGGCGCATCGAGACACGGCCGCGGTCTACAAGTCCCACGTGATTTCATTGAACGTGAACTCTGTGACGGCCTCGGAGACCATGTGCTCGCGGCGGCTGCTAGAGATTCTTGCGTGCGGAGGAATCGCGGTAACCAACCAGAGTCGTTCCGTTGACCGGTATTTCAGCGAGTACTGCCACGTTGTGACCACACCGGAAGAGGTTACGGAGCTGTTCTCGCGGCTGCGGCATGGTCCTTCGGAAGACGATCTGGCGCGCGCTGAAGCCGGGGCGGTGTACGTCAAGCAGAATCACACCTGGGCGCACCGTTTGCAGGAAGTCTGCGCGGTCGTTGGTCTCTGAGCGGAGACTGACGCAATGGCTGTGTTGTTCTCATATCTGGCTCAGGCTGTCTTCGTTCTGGTCGTGTTGTCCTTCGGTCTGTACGTCGTGCTTGAGCTGCGCGTGCTGTTGATTTCACGCAAGGTCGAACGGCGCAAGCTGGCGGCGATCGCTCAGGCTGCCGCGCGTTCCGAAGACCCGTTTTTTCCCCCCGTCAGCGTCCTCCTGCCCATCTGCAACGAATCCGCGGTCGTTGAACGTTTGATCGACGCTGCTTGCCGCTTGCGTTATCCCGCTGGCGCGTTAGAGATCCTTGTCCTCGACGATTCTTCCGACATTACCTCGCAGCTTGTCCTTGCCCGGGCGCAGCGCCACGCTGCTGACGGCGTCAATGTTCGCGTGATCCGCCGGCAGGACAGGAAGGGCTTCAAGGCCGGCAACCTGGTCCATGGCATTCAACAATCGACAGGCGATTTCTTCGCCATCTTCGATGCGGACTTTGTGCCGCCGGAGGATTTCCTGTTGAAGACCATCCCCTGTTTCGAAGAACCGAACCTGGGCTTTCTACAAACCGGGATCGGCTATGAAAACCGCGATGTGTCCTTCTTGACCCGCTTCCAGGCGATGGAGATGGGGCATCAGCAGTACGTCACGGTGGGGCTGAGTGAAGACGGTGACATGGCGTCGCTAAGCGGAAGCTCGTGTGTGTGGCGGCGTGCGTGCGTCGAGGCCCTGGGTGGTTGGAATGCCTCTACCGTGACTGAGGACGTGGACCTGGGCTACCGCGCCCAGTTCGGTGAATGGAAGTATGCGTACCTACGCGACGTGGTGTCCATGTCGATTTTGCCCGAGACCATCAGTGCTTTCCGTGTGCAGCGCGAGCGTTGGGGACGTGGCCTGATTCACAGCGCCTTCAAGCACGTGGGTCAAATGTTCCGCCAGCGCATGCCTGTGCTCAAGCGCCTGCATGCGGTGTCAATGATGTTCTCATCGGTCTTGCTGGCGTCCATCTATGTGCTCGTGCTGCTGAGTTTGCCGCTGAACTATCTGGTGGACTTTGATCAGGACGTCTTCAACTGGGGCGCGTTGGCTTTCTTTGTGCTGGTGACGGTGTGGTCGCTGGATAACGCATTCGGCGCACGCAAGGGCGCGCGTCTGGAAGACCAGCCCAGCCTGGCGCTGACGTTATGGCACAACTATCTGTATATCGCGATGTTCCTGCCGATGGCCTGGTACTACTTTGCCGGGGGGATACGTGCGCTGTTTGGGGTGTACGGCGAGTTTCACCGTACGCCCAAAGGGCAGGACGAAAAGCGCACGCGCTTACCGCGAATCAACGCGGTGTTGATGGCGGGGGAGGCCTTTACGTTCTGCTATTCACTGATCGCGCTGGGCGTGGCGCTGCACGAGCGCAACTACGTTCTGGTTCCGTTGAACCTGACCGTCTGCGTCGGTTTTGGGATGGTGGTGTTTTGGTCTTGGCAGGAAGCGCGCCGCCAACCGGAAGCTTGACGGCGTAACCTGCGGCGGGCGGCCGGCGGCGGCGATTGGCGCCGCCCGCTGGCACTACATGGATTGCGCCAGGATTTTCACCGTGGAAAGGATCTGCGCTTCAGTGTGCATGCAGGAAATGAAGAAGCGTAGTCGCGCGGTCTTCTCGGGCACCGCTGGATAAAGAATCGGTTGCACATTGATTCCGTGCTCGAACAGCACCGAGGACAGGCGCGTCGCCTTCAATGAGCTTCCCGTAATGGCAGGCACTACCGCCAGCCCGGAACTGGTGCCGGTGTCGATGCCTGCCGCCTTGGCCTGTTCCAGGAAGAACTTCCCGCGCGCTTGCAGTGCTGCCACGCGATCCGGCATCTCCTTCATACGACGCAATGCGGCCAGCGACGCCGCGGCGACGCTGGGCGGCATGCCCACGCTGTACAGAAAGCCCGGGGCCAGAAACTTCAGGTGTTCCACCAGGGCGGTTTCTCCGGCGATATAGCCGCCGCATCCCGCCAGCGTCTTGCTCAGCGTGCCCATCCAGATGTCGACGTCTTTGCCGTGGACGCCAAAGTGCTCGCGTATGCCGTAGCCGCGCGCGCCCATGACGCCCAAGGAGTGCGCTTCATCAACCATAAGGAACGCGCGATGGCGTTGCTTGATCTCGATGAAGCGGGGCAGATCAGGGTAGTCCCCGTCCATGCTGTAGATGCCTTCCAGCACGATCAACACGCGTTCGAATTGATGGCGTTGTTCGTTCAAAAGCGTGTCCAGCGCTTCCCAGTCATTGTGCGGGAAGCGCAGGCGTCGCGCGCCTGATAGCTGGATGCCTTGAAGTACGCTGTTGTGGATCAGTTGGTCATGGAGGACAAGGTCGCGGGGGCCGAACAGATAGCCGATGGTGGAGACGTTCGTGGCGTGGCCGCTGACGAACGTGATGGCGTCGTCTACGCCGTAGAGCGCGGCAATTTCGTGTTCAAGTTCCCGATGCACGGGCCGCTCGCCAGAGACCAAGCGGCTGGCGGACACCGACGTGCCGTAACGATCAATGGCGGCCTTCGCGGCTGCGGTGACGATGGGGTCACCCGACATGTTCAGATAGTTGTAACTGGCGTAGTTGATGAATTCGCGGGTTCCGATCTGCGTGTCTGCGCCCGCCGTGCCTTCGTGGAGTTTGAAGAACGGATTCTTGACGCCCATCCGGTTTGCGCCGTCGTTGAGGATGCGTAGCTGCTGATAGCCGGGATGCAAATGAAAGCGGTAGTGCTCGTCTGGGATTTCCGCCTTCTTTTCTGTGGGACGCGCGGGGGCCTGGCCGCCCGGGGCGGCAGCCTGACGCAGCTTGCGCTCCAAGGCCTGCTGGATCAGCTTGTCTTTGATCCCGGCCGCCAGACCGGGCAACTTCTTCATGGTGCTCAATTAAATCCGACCTACTGAATCATGCGTTGAATGGGCTGACTGCCGTTCATTTTTATCTCGCCGACCAGGGCGGAAACGGTGCTGGAAGACACGTCAATTGCGTGGCTCGCCGCGGCTTGTTGGACGCTGGCTGCCACGGTGTCGCAAGGTTCGTGATCTTCATTACGTAGCAGCAGAGCCAACCGCTCTGCCAGCTTGGCCGGCGTAGGGCTTTCGTTTAGCGCCATCACAGGAAGGCGGATGCCGAAGCGGCTTTCCAGTGCAACCACCAGCTCAACGCCCATCAGCGAATCCAGGCCCATGTCGTAGACGGAACGCGTGGCTTCGATTTTGTCAGGCGATACGCGCAGGATTTCGCCGATTTCCATCTTGAGCATTTCGGTAAAGCGATCGTGCAGCGTGCTTTCGTCCAGGGTGGCGAGCATCTGCGCTATGTCGTCGGCACCGCCTTCTTCGTCCGTGCTGTTGCCGGATCGACGGGCAAGATCCGAGAATTTAGGCAGGCCCGCCGTGGGCAGAAAGCGGCTAAGCGCGCGCCAGTCCAACTCCAGCACACCTAGCCCAGAGGCGTCCGACACAAGCATGTCTTCCAGAGCGTCCAAGGCCACTTGCGATGCCAGCGCGCCGCCACCCATGCGTCCTTGCAGGGCGTCCTTGATCTTCTGATTGCGTGCCAGGAATCCGACGTCATCGATGGCGCCCCAGCGCACGCAGGTGGCGGGAAGGCCTTCAGTGCGGCGCTGGGCGGCCAGGCGCTCCAGCCAGGTGTTGGCAGCCACGTAATTGCTTTGTCCGGGGTTGCCGAACAAGGTGGTGGCCGACGAATAGAAGATGAACAGGTCCAACGGCAGCTTGCGCGTCAGCTCGTGCAAGTGCTGGGCGCCCAGCACCTTAGCGGCAAGCGTGCGTTCAATTTGTTCGGGCGTGGCGCTGCGGGCCAGGCCATCGTCGATGACGACGGCCGCGTGGACGATGCCCTTCAGGGGCGGCAACGTGCTTGCCGTGTCCTCCAGCAAGCGGGCCAGGGCCTTGCGGTCGGTGACGTCGCAGGCGGCGGCATGCACGCGCACGCCTTGGGCTTGTAGGGCCGCGATTGCGGCTTGCGCGGTGTCGGTGGTGGGGCCGCTGCGGCTGATCAAGATAAGGTTGCGGGCGCCCTTGTCGGCCAACCACTGGGCGGTGCGCAGGCCGAAACCGCCCAAGCCGCCGGTGACAAGGTAGGTGGCGTCGGCGGGCAGTGTCAGGCCGGCGCGTTGCGGGGCGGCGGGCGTGTGGATGCCGCTGATGCCATTGCGATAGGTGATGACAATCTTGCCGATCTGGCGCGCCTGCTGCATATAGCGGAACGCATCGACGATGTCGTTGGCGTCAAACACGGTATAGGGCAGGGGGTGCAACGCGCCCTGGCGGAACAGCGCCATCATCTCCGCGAACAGGCGTTGCGTCAGGTCCGGCCGTTCGTTCATCAACTGATCGGCGTCGATGCCGAAGTAGCTGATGTTGTTGCGGAACGGGCGTAAGCCGATGCGGGTGTTTTCGTAGAAGTCGCGCTTGCCTAGTTCCAGGAAGCGGCCAAAGGGTTTCAGCACCCGCAGGTTGCGGTTGATGGCTTCGCCGGCAAGGGAATTCAATACGACGTCGACGCCCCGGCCGTCTGTGTCGGCCAGTATTTCGTCGGCATAGGACAACGAGCGCGAGTCATAGATGTGGCGCACGCCCAAAAGGCGCAGCAAGTCGCGCTTTTCGTCTGAGCCCGCGGTGGCGTAGATTTCCGCGCCCAGCCATTGCGCAAACTGGATGGCGGCGATGCCGACGCCGCCTGCGGCCCCATGGATCAGGATCTTCTCGCCTTCTTCCAGCCGCGCAAGGTGGTGCAGCGCGTAGTAGACCGTGAAGAAGGTGCTGGGGATGGTGGCGGCCGCTTCGAACGAGAATCCGTCCGGGATATGGGAAATGGCGCTGGGCTTGGTCAGCACGCGGTCGCCGAAGCTGGCGGGTCCGAAGCCCACGACGGCGTCGCCAACGGCATAGCCGTCCACGTCGGCACCCACGCGGGTGACCGTGCCCGAGAATTCCAGGCCCAATGTGGGTCCGGCAAAGCCGTTTTCGATGGCCTCGTCCGATAACAGGCCCAGGGCGTACATGACGTCACGGAAGTTCAGGCCGGTGGCTTCGATGCGAACTTCAAGTTCGTCGGCCGCAGGCATCGGCCCCGGGCAGGATTCCCAACGCAGGTTGCGCAATTGGCCGGGAAATTCAAAGCCCAGTCGTACGGCCCGCGACGCATCGGCGTTGGGTGAAGCGGGCGCTGGACGCGCGACTTGCTGCAATCGCGGCACAAACCGAGCGCCGTTGCCGTCCAGAATGATTTCGTCCTCGCCATCGGTCCAAGTCAGTTCGCGCGTTAACGCGGCAGCCAGTTGTCCCGCTTGCAACAAGGGCAAATCGACCATGCGGATGCGGAAGCTGGACGCCTCGTTGGCCAGCGTACGGCCGTAGCCCCATAGCGCGGCGTCGTTCAGCGCGTGCATGCCTGCTTCTGGCGTAGGTGAGCCAAGCAGGTATTGAGCGACGTCGGCGGTGATTAGCCACAGCGTTGCGCTTGTTCTGCTGCGTTCGCAAGCCCGGACGACCGAGGCTGCCACGTGGCAGCGGCGCGTCTGCTTGGACAGCAGTTCGCGGGGTGTTTCATTGGCGTCGGCCCAAGCCAAGCCGTCCAAGTGCACGATATGGTCTACGGCGCCGGCGGCCTCGTCACGTAGCAGGTCGTCCAGGGCATCGGCGTCGATGCCGGCGGCGATGCGCACATGATGACCTGCGTCGGTCAGGCTCGCCATCAACGCCTGGGCCAGCCCGGCGCCACTCTCTACATTGTGGTCCGCCAGAATCAGCCAGTTGGCCGCGCTGGCCGGCGCGGCTGGCAACGGCGCGGCAGTCTCGTCGGAAAGCAGCCGGGCCGTCAGCAGATACGCGCCCGTGGCGAACGATTCAGAGAAAGCAAGCGGGCTATCGCAGCTCAGGCCCGCGGTTCGGAGCTCTTCGATCCAGAAGGCAGCGGATTGTTGTGTAGACAATTGCTCGCCATTTTCGCCGGCTTGCCACCAGCTTGGGGACGCGCCAAAGACGAAATCCCCCCACGTCGCTGGGTGGGCGCCGCACAGCAAAAGGATGCCGTCGGGCCGCAAACTGGCACGAGCGTGCCGCAGCGCCGCCCGTGCGGCTTCCAGCGTGTCGAAGTCGCAATGGAAGATAGCCAGATCGCAGTGGGCGAGCGCGATATCCTGGCCGTCGCCAACAAACTGCGTCCGCGTATTCGGATAGCGCTCGGACTGCTGATGGGCAACTTGCTCGAGCACGTCGCGGTCGTTCGATGCAAAGCAATAGTCGGCCACGTTGAAGTCCAGTGCGTTGCAGCAGCTGGACCAGAACAGAGGCGCGGCCTGGCCGATTTCGATAACGGCCACGCGCTGCCCGGGCAGGCGGCGCGATTGTGCCTGCGCCAGCGCCGCCTGCAAGGCAGATCCCAGGCGTTGGCTGCTTGCCGCACCAAGCGCGCTGCGCAGGATAGTTGCAGGCGTGGTCGCACGCGGACAGATGTCCTGCAGCTTGGCTTCGCCGCGCAGCAAGGCGGGCAAGTGCAGGCCAACGCGCCCAACGGCATGCACGATTGGTGAGTAGTCGGGATACTCGCGCAGCAATGTGTTCCAGATATCGGCGGATCCGCTTTCGGTGCTGGCTGGCGCGGATAGCTGGACGCCGGCGGGACCGGCTTGGGCGCAGCCTGCGCCGGTCAAGCGGCCGATGCTGTGTTGTAGAAGCAGCCGGCTCTCCGGCGCCAGCCGGTGCAGCTCTGTGATGAGGCTTTGCGGCAGCAAACGGCCATCGGGCGCAAGCTCGCGCAGCGCGTCCAACGAGAACCCATCGCACAGGCTGTCCAACAGCGGGTCCACCTCTTGCGCGTAGCGGGCGTGGGCGTCCTGGCTGCCATCAACGGCAATTGCGTCGGCCAACGCCGCACGCAATGCCGCATGGTCAAGGGGGTTGGGGCCAAACGGGGCATGGGGGCGCGGCGTGGCGACGGCATTCAGAAAGCTAAGTTGGTCCGCCGCAGGCTTGCGTAAACGAATGCTGCGAAACCGCGCCTGCTCGACAATGGCGATGGGTTCACCAGCCTCGTTGAACAGCTCGAAGCAGGCGGTCAGCGAATGCGGAGCGCGACGTTCAAGCCGTGCGCGGGCGGCTGTGGGTTGGCCGGCGTTTGCGCGCAGGGTCAATCGCCCAATCTTGGAAGGCACGAACGCGATGCCCCGGCACATGGCGGGGTCGTTGCGTAACAGCTGGATGATCAGTTGAAATGCGCAGTCCAGCAGTGCCGGGTGCAGGTGGGTGCTGGAAAGTTCACCGGTCAGGCTGTTGTCGGGCTGGAGTACGGCTAGCACGCTATTGTCGGATTCCTGCCAGCCATGGGACACGGCGCGAAACGCAGCGCCGTAATCCAGGCCGACGGCGCGTGTCAGCGCGTCGTGCGACGCGCCGGTGAACTCGGGGGGGCGGCTGGGCAAGCTAAGCCCGGCACTCGACAGCCGCGTCAGCCCGGGCTCGCGTAGCAAGCGCCCGCTGGCGTGTGTCACCCAAGGCTCAGTGCTGTTGGCCTCTTTAGCGGTGATACGGAACCGGCCGTCGGAATCGTCCAGCATCAGGCGCGTCAATTTACTGGGCGAGGCATTTAGCAGTAACGGGGCGTGGATCTCAAGCTCTTCAAGCTCAGCGCAGTCTGCCGCATGCCACTGCAAGGCAGCCGCCACGCCAATCTCGACAAAGCCGGTGCCGGGAAAGACCACGGCGTCTCCCACGACGTGGTCCGCCAGCGTCGGGTGCGACTGCGTATCCAGGCGGTTTTCCCATGTGTGTTCGTGTTGCGGCATACGGTAGCCGAGCAACGGATGCGAGAACCGCCGCGACAGCAGGCCTAATGATTCCGGCGTAGTGGGATGCCAATGGCGTTCACGCTGCCACGGGTAGGTGGGCAACTCGACCTGGGGGCCCGTCCAAGGAAACAGCGATTGAAGATCAATCTGACCACCACCGATGATGACTTGGCCTGCCGCAGTCCAGATTTTGTCGGGGTCGTCTCCACCGCGCGTTGATGTAGCAAGCGCGCGACCCTCGATTCCAGCCGTTTTGAAGGCATCGTTCAGATAAGAACGCAGCACCGGATGCGGGCCGACCTCCAGAAAAACGTTGTAGCCGTCCGCAGTCAGTGCATTGGCGGCCTGTTCGAAACGAACGGGTTCACGCACATTACGCCACCAATAGCCGGCGTCCAGTTGTTCGCCAGCCAAAGTTGCACCGGTGACGGCGGAATAAAACGGTACGCGGCTGGATCGGGGCTGTATTTGTGTCAGCGATTCCCGAATGCCGGCCTCGATGGGATCCATCGCGGGGCTGTGAAAAGCGTAGTCCAGATCCAGGCGGCGGAAGAACATCGCTTGCTCGGCGACCGAGCGCTCCAGTGCGTCAAGGCCCTCTGGAGCTCCGGCAACGGTTGAGCCGCGGCTGCTGTTGAATCCGGCCACGTCAACGCTGTCGCGCAGGCCACTCAAGGCGATCAACGCCTGTGCCTCTTCTCCGCTGATGCCCAGCGCGGTCATGCGGCCGTTGCCCTTGGTCTGGCCTTGCAAGCGGCTGCGCTGAAAAATCACACATACCGCATCGGGCAGGCTCAGCGCCCCGCACGCCCATGCCGCGGCGACTTCTCCAACGCTATGGCCCACAACGGCCGACGGCACGACGCCGCGTTGCGCCAACATGCGCGTGATGCCGACTTGAAGGGCGAACAAAGCAGGTTGCGCAATTTCAGTGCGCTGGTAGCGGTCGTCGCCGTTTGCGCCCGCCAATTCCTGGCGCAGCGAGAAATCCGCATACTGCGAGAACAACGCGTCGACTTCGTCGATTGCCGTGGCGAACACCGGATCTGCCAACAAGCGGCTACCCATGTTGGCCCACTGCGATCCATTGCCGGCATAGACCATTACGGGACCGCAGGCGCGATCAAGCGCTGTACCCGCTACGACGCCGTGATGCGCGTCGACGCCATCGGCAAACCGCTGGAGCTGGTCGGCGACCGCGTTGCCCTGCGTGCCGAAGACCACGGCGCGTTCAGGATGCCAGTCGCGCCGCATCGCGGCGTGGTAGGCGGCGTTGTACAAAAAACGCGCGGGTTGATCGCGCAGCGCGTCGGCCATCTGGCGGGCGGCGGCTCTGAGTGCCAGGCCTGACTTGCCAGACACGATCACCGGAATGGGCGCGGTCTTGGCCATCTTCTTTTCGGTGGTCGGGCTGCAATCGGGCGGGCTCTGCAAAATTACGTGCGCGTTGGCGCCACCAAAACCAAAGGAGTTCACTCCGACGACCAGTGAGCCCGTCGAGCGCAGCTTGCGATTCTGCGTGACGACGTCAAGGTTCCAGTCTTGAAATTCGATCTTCGGGTTAAGGGTCTTGATTCCGATCGTGGCGGGTACGACGCGGTGCCGCAATACATACATAGCCTTGACCAAGCCGGCTACGCCGGAGGCGGCTTCCAGGTGTCCCACATTGCTCTTGACCGAGCCAATAGGCAGCGGGGCATCCTTGCTGCGTTGTTGCGCAAGGGCGGCGCCGATAGCGCGGGTTTCGATCGGGTCCCCCACGGCGGTACCGGTGCCGTGCGCTTCCAGGTAGTCGATCTGCGTGGGCGAGATGCCGGCCCGCTCGTAGGCTTGGCGCATCAAGGCGGCTTGCGCGTCGGCGCTGGGCACGGTCAGGCCTGGTTTGCGGCCATCTGTGTTGACCGCGGATCCCGCAACTACGGCCAGAATGTTATCGCCGTCGGCAATTGCTTGGTCCAGGTCTTTCAGCAGAAAAATGCCGCCGCCTTCGGACCTGACATAGCCGTCGCCAGCTGCGTCGAACACGTTGCAGCGGCCGCGCGGCGACAGCATCGACGCCTTGGAGAAGGTAATGAATCCATAGGGGTGCAGGTGCAAACTGACGCCGCCCGCCAGAGCTTGACCGCATTCGCCGGATACGATGGCGCGACAGGCTTGATGAAATGCCACGAGTGAAGACGAGCATGCCGTGTCCATGGCGATGCTGGGGCCGCGCAGGTCGAAAAAGTATGAGAGGCGGTTGGCGGCGATGCTGGCGGTGTTGCCGGTGGCGGTTGAAGCGTCTATGGCGCCCAGGTCTTCAGCAAGCCGATAAGCGTAATCAGTGCTTGCGATACCGATATAGACGCCACAATTCGACCCCCGCAAGGATGACGGGCGCACGCCTGCCTGTTCAATGGCCTCCCAAGTCATTTCCAGCAGCAAGCGTTGCTGCGGGTCCATGAGCGCGGCTTCGCGAGGTGAAATGCCGAAGAACTCGGCGTCGAACCCGGCCACGTCGCCGATTGAGCCAGCGGCAAACGTGTAGGCCGTGCCTGGATGATCCTTGCCGCGATGCAAATAGGCATCCGCTGACCAACGGTCCGCGGCAACTTCCGTGACCAGATCGCGACCCGCAAGCAAATCCGTCCAGTAGTTGTCGGTCGTGGTGCTGGGGAATCGGAACGAATGTCCGATTATGGCGACGCGCTTAGCCATGCAGTGTCCTTCTATCCCGGCCGCTAGACGACGGGAATTTGAGAATGCGGCGATGCCGCAGGGAGAGCAGGGGCGCTGATAGCTCGAAAGGAGCGATAGACCGCCCGTACATCAGATCGACTGGATCTGGACGCGAAGGTCACGCAGGGCCAAAGTGGCCCGAGCTGCTGCTTCTCCGTTGTGCTGCCATCGCGAGGACGGCGCCCCTCATCCGCTGGACACTGCATTGGCGCGGCTGCCGGCGCACCACCAAAACGCTATTTGTCGTCATTACTTGGTATTGAAGTCCCACAGTGCAAGCATGCATTTTCTTGTGATCCGATAAGGACGCGTCGGCATGGTCTGGAGCACCGCGGAAACAATTTGATTTAAACGGAATGATTTTACTGTATGGCGGCGATACAGACGCCGCATGCGACGGCATGTTACCCGCTCATGCGCTGCTGACTCCGGGCGCAGGCAATATTTGCCCCATGCCTCCTCCTAATTCCGCCCACGCTACGCCCCGCTTGATTAGCCGTAGCATATCAACCGTTTGTAACTTTCCTGGAGCAAGATTAATCAAAACGCTTCTTTCATTGCAAAAATTTGCGGCAATAGAATTCGTGCCCGTCACTTTCGCAATAGTTCATTGTGTGGCGCTGTTACTGCCTAGCTTGGCCAGCGCTCATTGCCCGGCGGAAATAAAAACGCGCGCTGGCTAGCGCGCGTCAAGACGTCCACAAAGGGCAAGTTCAAAATATCCCACACGCCGGCACCGGCGGGATTCTCTTCGCCGGCGTCGGGATCCTCCAGGACGCCCGGCGTCTCAGCGCCCCAAATATCTTCAACCCCTGCGGCCATTCCTCCAGCCCGCTTTCCGCGTTGATATGCCCCGCACCCGAAAGCACCACGACCCGGCTGCCCCAATCCTCGGCAAACTTGCGCGCGCGTTCCAATCGGCAGTAGGGGTCGTCGTCGCTGGCCACAACCACGCTTTGAAAGGGCAGGGGTTGGCGGGGGATAGGTGCGAAGGCGCGCAGGCAGGCGGGGGCGTCGGGGCGTTCGACGTCGGCCGGGGCGACCAGCAGCGCGCCGGCGACTTTGGCGCGCAGGGGGATGGGCAGGGAGGCGCTGATCAGGCAGCCCAGGCTGTGGGCGACCAGCAGGACGGGGCTGCGCGCGCGGTCGACTTCGGCGGCCAGCGTGGACACCCATTCGGCGGGCGACGGGTTTTCCCAGTCGCGTTGTTCGATGCGCACGGCATGGGGCAGCGTGGCTGCCCAGCGGGATTGCCAGTGCTCGGGTCCGGAGTTTTTCCATCCGGGGACGATGATCGGTTGGAGTCTCATGGCGGCCATCTTGCCGCGCGGCGCTTGTAACTCAAACGAATATATCGTCTTTTGCATATACCGCACCGGGTATAAGGCCAGGCCAGCCCGGAATGCGGCCTGCCTGTCCGACGTAGCCCTACCGGAAGGCAGCCCTTTCTATCAAACGTTGCCCGGGCTGAAGCAGGCGCCGCGTATCGAAGAAGGCTTTGCACGATGCGGCACCACCGCGCCCGGACCCCGCCGGAAGTCGGGCCGGATGGGCATAAAAGCCGCATTTTTTCGGTGTATGCTTGCCGTGCAAAAGCACCGTGGCGGGGCGTGAACTTATTGGTATCCGGCGTCCGCCCGCTACGAAAACCAATGATTAAAGCGATTAAAGGAGTCCACTCATGAAGCCAGTATTTCGTCTGACCCCGGTCATCGCGGCGCTGGGAGTCGCCGCTGGCCTGACGTTTGCCGCGGGAGCGCACGCGCAAACCATCAAGATCGGCGTGGTCGGCCCCACCACGGGCGCCGTTACGCAATATGGCGACATGGTCCGCGAAGGGGTGGATACCGCCATTGAACGCATCAACGCCGCAGGCGGCGTCAACGGCAAGAAGCTGGAAGCCGTGGTGATCGACGACGGCTGCGAGCCCAAGCAAGGCCCGGTTGCCGCGAACCGCGTCGTGAACAGCAAGATCGGTTTCGTGGTGGGCCACGTGTGCTCGGGCGCGACCATCGCTGCCGCTGATATCTATAACAACGAAGGCGTGGTCATGGTGACGCCGTCGGCCACGGCGCCCGCGGTCACTGACGGCAAGAACTACGAGTTCATCTTCCGCACCATCGGCCGCGATGACCAGCAAGGTCCCGCCGCCGCCAAGTTCGTGCTGGAAAAGATCAAACCCAAGAAGGCCGCCGTGCTGCACGACAAGCAGTCGTATGGCCAGGGCATCGCCACCGCCGTCAAGAACGACCTGGAAAAGGGCGGCGTGCCCGTCGCGATTTTCGAAGGCGTCAATGCCGGCGACAGCGACTACTCGGCTGTCATCACCAAGCTCAAGGCCCAAGGCGTGGACTTCGTCTACTACGGCGGCTACCACCCCGAAATGGGGCTGTTGCTGCGCCAGGCCGCCGAGCAAGGCGTGAAGGCCAAGTGGATGGGTCCGGAAGGCGCGGGCAACCCGGACATCAACGCCATTGCCGGCGATGCCGTCGAAGGCATGTTGCTGACCCTGCCGGCCGACTTCACCCAGAACGCCGCCAACGCAGACATCGTCAAGGCGTTTGAAGCCAAGAAGCGCAACGCGGGTGGCGCGTTCCAGATGACGGCTTACACGGCCACCCAGGTCATTGCCGACGGCATCAAGGGCGCCGGTAGCGACGACCCGACCAAGGTTGCCAAGTACCTGCACGCCAATTCCTTCGACACGCCGATCGGCAAGGTGTCGTGGAACAAGCAGGGCGACCTGACGAACTTCCAGTTCGAGGTCTTCACCTGGCACAAGGACGGTTCCAAGACCGTCTATAAGTAATACCCGGCAAGTAATACCGGGAAGTCATGCGCGGGCGGGCGCAAGCCCGCCGCTGCATAAGAAAACGGACCGCAAGCCATAAGGCGCGCGGTCCGTTTTTTTATTGCCGGGCAGGCGGGGGAACGCGGCGGCCGGATGGCCGGCCGGGGGCGCGCCCGCCGATAGGCTTAGAGGCCCTGTACGCGGCGACCGGTGTCGGCTTCGAACCAGTGCAGCGGGTGGCGGCCGTCCGGGCCGACGTTGACGCGGTTGCCCACCTTGGCGGACGACTCCGACAATTGGCGCGTCGTGCAGCGCACGACCAGCGTGGTCTTGCCGCAGCGGCAGTGCACCAGCTGTTCCGAACCCAGTGTCTCGACCATTTCAACCTCGGCCGGCACGCCTTGCGTGTTCAGCAGCATGTGCTCCGGACGCATGCCCATGATGATCTTGCGGCCGCGCACTTGCGAGGGCACTTGCAGCGGCGAGATTTCCAGCGGCGTGCCGTCGGCCGTCTGCACGGTACCGTCGCCTGCCACCTGTACTTCCATCAAGTTCATCGGGGGCGAGCCGATGAAGCCGGCCACGAACGTCGAGGCGGGCTTTTCGAACACTTCCATCGGCGTGCCGATCTGCTCGGGCACGCCTTGGTACATGACGATCATGCGGTGCGCCAAAGTCATGGCTTCGACCTGATCGTGCGTCACGTACAGGCTGGTCGTGCCCAGGCGGCGGTGCAGCTTCATGATTTCAAGGCGCATCGCCACGCGCAGCTTGGCATCCAGGTTCGACAACGGTTCGTCAAACAGGAACACCTTGGGTTCACGCACGATGGCGCGGCCCATGGCCACGCGTTGGCGCTGGCCGCCGGACAGCGCGCGGGGACGGCGGTCCAGCAGGTGGCCCAGTTCAAGAATCTGCGCGGCGATGTCCACGCGCTTTTTGATCTCGTCCTTGGAGAACTTGCGGATCTTCAAGCCATAGGCCATGTTTTCAAACACGGTCATGTGCGGGTAGAGCGCGTAGTTCTGGAACACCATCGCGATGTCGCGTTCGGCGGGTTCCAGGTTGTTGACGACCTTGTCGTCGATGACGATGTCGCCGCTGGTCACGGTTTCCAGGCCGGCCACCATGCGCATCAGCGTGGATTTGCCGCAGCCGGACGGGCCGACGATGACGATGAATTCGCCGTCTTTGACATCCATGTCGATGCCATGGATGACCGGCACATTACCGGCATAGGTTTTCTTGACGTTACGGAAGCTGAGAGTAGCCATGTTTATTCGTGTTCGGAGTCGTGTTCGGGTAGGCGAGGGCGGGCAAGCGTCACTTTTCAGTGTCGACCAGACCCTTGACGAACCATTTCTGCATCAGGATGACGACGAGCGCCGGCGGAATCATGGCCAGCATGGCGGTGGCCATGGTGATGTTCCATTCGGTCACGCTGTCGCCGCCGCTGATCATCCGCTTGATGCCGATGACGACGGGGTACATGTCTTCCTGCGTGGTGATGAGCAGCGGCCACAGGTATTGGTTCCAGCCGTAGATGAACTGGATCACGAACAGGGCGGCGATGCTGGTCTTGGACAGCGGCAGCAGGACGTCGAAGAAGAACCGCACGGGGCCCGCGCCGTCGATGCGCGCGGCTTCGATGAGCTCGTCCGGCACCGTCAGGAAGAACTGGCGGAACAGGAAAGTGGCGGTGGCCGAGGCGATCAGCGGCAACGTCAGACCGGCGTAGCTATTGAGCAGCCCCAGGTCTGCGACCACTTTGTAGGTGGGCGCGATCCGGACTTCGACGGGCAGCATCAGCGTGACGAAGATCATCCAGAAAAAGAACATGCGGCCGGGGAAGCGGAAGTACACGACCGCGAAAGCCGACAGCAGCGAGATCGCGATCTTGCCGATGGAAATCGACAGCGCCATGATCAGGCTGACGTACATCATGCGGCCGACGGGCGCGCCCGACGAACCGCCGGACGAGCCGCCGAACAGCGCCTGCATGTAGTTATCGACAAAGTGCGGGCCGGGAATCAGCGACATCGGCGCTTGCGCCACTTCCTGAGCAGTCTGCGTGGACGCGACGAAAGTGATGTAAAGCGGAAATGCCACCATCGCCACGCCGCAGAGCAGAATGAAGTGGGCCAGAATATCCAGCCAGGGACGGCGTTCAACCATTGTTATTAGCCTCGAACAAAATCAATACTGCACTTTGCGGTCGACGTAGCGGAACTGTACGACCGTCAAGGCAACCACAATGAACATCAAGATGACCGACTGGGCAGCGGACGAACCCAGGTCCAGACCACGGAAGCCGTCGCTGTACACCTTGTAGACCAGGATCGAGGTCGACGTGCCGGGACCGCCCTGCGTCGTGGTGTCCACAACGGCGAAGGTGTCGAAGAAGGCATAGATGATGTTGACCACCAGCAGGAAGAACGTGGTGGGCGACAGCAGCGGGAACACGATGCTCCAGAAGCGGCGCGCCGGGCTGGCGCCGTCGATCGCGGCGGCTTCGATGAGCGAGCGCGGAATCGATTGCAGGCCTGCCAGGAAGAACAGGAAGTTGTACGAGATCTGCTTCCAGACGGCGGCGACAAGCACCAGCATCATGGCCTGGTTGCCGTCCAGGCGCGGGTTCCAGTCCACGCCGGACTTGCGCAGCGCGACAGCCAGAATGCCCACGGAAGGCGAAAACATGAACAGCCACAGCACGCCGACCACGGCGGGCGCCACGGCGTAAGGCCAGATCAGAAGGGTCTTGTAGAGCCCCGCGCCGCGGATCACGCGGTCGGCCATGACGGCCAGCAGCAAGGACACGCCCAGACCGACAACGGCCACCAGCACCGAGAACACGGCGGTGACACGGAAGGAATCAAGGTAGGCCTGTTGCGAGAACAGTTCCATGAAGTTGTCGAGGCCGACGAACTCGGACGACAAACCGAAGGCGTCTTCCAACCGCATGGACTGCCACATGGCTTGTCCGGCGGGCAGGAAAAAGAAGACCACGGTAATGATCAGCTGCGGCAGAAGCAGCAGATAGGGCAGGGTCTTATGCCCGAATACAACGCGTTTTTCCATAGGGGGTACCCAAGGTACAGAAAAGCGGCGGTTGGATTAACCGCCGCTTGAAACCGCTTTCATAAAAATACGATAGGCTTAAAGCCCTAAAAAAACCAGGGCTTTAAGCCTTGCGCTCGTATCCGGATTGGCCGTTAAGTCATTGTCACGCTTGAGAAATGCGCGAAGGCAATCGACTGACGGAATCCCGGAAAGGGCGCTACTTTACACTCTTCTCGAACTTTTCCAGCAACTCGTTGCCGCGCTTGACGATGTTCTCGGCGCCGTCCTTGGCCGCAACCTTGCCGGACACGATGCGTTCGATTTCAGCGTCTTCGATTTCGCGGATCTGCGGCAGGAAGCCCAGGCGCAAACCACGCGATTGCGCGGTGGTTTCAACGTTCAGCTGCTTGACGCCAACTTCGGTACCCGGGTTCTTTTCATAGAAGCCGTCTTTCTTGGTCAGTTCGTAGGCGGCCTTGGTGACCGGCACGTAGCCGGTCTGCTGGTGCCAGCGAGCGGCGATTTCCGGGCTGGCCAGGAACTTGAAGAACGCGGTCACGCCCTTGTAGGTTTCCGGCTTCTTGTTGGCGAAGACCCACAGCGAAGCGCCGCCGATGATGGTGTTCTGCGGGGCGCCTTGCACGTCGGCGTAGTAGGGCACGGTGGAAGTGCCGAATTCGAACTTGGCGTTCTTGGCGATGTTGGCGCGCAGGCCCGACGAACCGGTGATCATGGCGCACTTGCCGCTGATGAACAGCGAGTTCGGCTCGTCGCCGCGACCGCCGTACATGAAGATGCCTTCCTTGCCCAGCTTGGCCAGGTTTTCCAGATGGCGCACGTGCAGCGGGGTGTTGATCGCGATGCGGGCGTCCAGGCCACCGAAACCGTTGTCCTTGGTGGCGTACGGCACGTTATGCCAGGCCGAGAACGTTTCCAGTTGAACCCACGACGGCCACGACGTGGTGTAGCCACATTCCTGGCCGGCGGCCTTGAGCTTCTGACCGGCGGCGGCCAGCTCTTCCCAGGTCTTGGGCGGCTTGTCGGCGTCCAGGCCGGCCTTCTTGAAGGCGTCCTTGTTGTAGTAGAAGACAACCGTCGAGCTGTTGAAGGGCATCGACACCAGCTTGCCGTCGGCCGACGAGTAGTAGCCGGCCACGGCGCCGATGAATTCCTTCGGGTCGATCGGGTTGCCGACTTCTTCCGACATCTGTTGGACCGGCTTGATGGCGCCCTTGGCGTACATCATCGTGGCGGTGCCGACTTCGAACACTTGGAGGATGTCCGGCGCATTGCCGGCGCGGAACGCGGCGATGCCGGCATTCATGGATTCGCCGTAGTTGCCCTTGTAGATCGCCTTGACCTGGTAGTCAGGGTTCTTCTTGTTGAACTCGTCAACCAGACCGTTGACGCGGTCGCCCAGGGCGCCTTCCATCGAGTGCCAGAACTGGATCTCGGTGGCGGCATGCGCGGACGCGCCCGCGAACGCAGCCATGACGGCGGCGAAGGTTAAAGCAATACGGTGTGATCGCATGGTGAAGTTCCTCCTGATGGGCGTGTTGTGACCGGGTAGTCCGGACACGGAAAACACGACACCTTATGAATTGTTTGTGACAAAACCGTGACTTTCACATCACTCCAAACGCCTGTCAAATTGCGCGTTTCAGGCGCGAACGAACATTTTCTTTTTTTTCCCCAACGTAGTTGACCGATTACAATGCTGCGCTATGAAAAACGAACTTTCGATTGCGTTCATTGGCGGCGGCAATATGGCGGCCGCTTTGGCCTCCGGTCTGGCCGGCAAAGTATGCCCCGCCGGGAACATCCATGTCATTGACATTAATAAGGATAGCCACGCAGCGTGGCAGGCGCGCGGCATGACCACCGCGGTGGCTCCCGACGAGGCCCTGGCGCGGTGCCGCGTTTGGGTGTTCGCGGTCAAGCCACAGAACATGAAAGATGTTGTGGCTTCCACACGTCAGTGGCTTCGGGACGACACCTTGGTGGTAAGCGTTGCCGCCGGCATTCGCGCCGACACCCTGGCCGGCTGGCTCGGCACGCCCGACGCGCCGTTCAAGCGGCTGGTGCGCTGCATGCCCAATACGCCCGCGCTGGTGGGCGCCGGCATGACGGGCCTGGCCGCGCTGGACGGCGTGGGTGAGGCCGACCGCGAACTGGCTGCGCAGTTGCTGTCCAGCGTGGGGCAGGTGGTGTGGGTGGCCGACGACGCCGCGCTGGACGGCGTGACCGCGTTGTCGGGCAGCGGGCCGGCCTATGTGTTCTTGTTCCTGGAAGCGCTGGTGTCCGGCGGGTTGAAGGTCGGTCTGACCGAAGCCCAAGCCAAGCAGTTGGCCTTGGGCACGCTGGCCGGCGCCACCAAGCTTGCGGCGGAATCTGACGAACCCTTGTCCGTGCTGCGCGAGCGCGTCACGTCCAAGGGCGGCACCACGGCGGCGGCGCTGGCGGCATTCGGCGCGGCCGGGTTTACCGGCATCGTTGAAGACGCCATGGCCGCCGCGGCCCGCCGGTCGGGCGAGCTGGCAGAGGAATTTGGGAAATGATCAAGGCAAGCCGGGGCTTTCCCGCCATGAGCCGCACGCAATTCGGCATCGCCGTGTTGTGCATGCTGCTGGTGGTGGTGGGCTCCAACATTCTGGTGCAGGTGCCGCTTAACGATTGGTTGACGTGGGGCGGGCTGTCGTACCCCATCGCCTTCCTGGTGACCGACGTACTGAACCGCCGTTTTGGCCCGGGCGCCGCGCGGCGCGTGGTCTGGTTCGGCTTTGCGGCCGCATTGGTGGTGTCGTTCTGGGTGGCCTCGCCGCGCATTGCGCTGGCGTCCGGCCTGGCTTACATCTGCGCGCAGCTGGTTGACATCCAGGTGTTTGACCGCCTGCGCGACCAACGCTGGTGGCGTGCGCCGCTGGTGTCGGGCGTGTTGGGCGCCATTCTGGATACGGTGGTGTTCTTCAGCGTGGCGTTCGCCGCCACGGGTGCGCCCTGGACGACCTGGCTGATGGGCGATCTGGCCATCAAGCTCGTGGTCAATATCAGCATGTTGGCGCCGTTCCGTGCACTGATGTGGAACCTGGCCAGGCCCGCCAACGCCTGAAGGTAACGGCCCGGATCGCAACGTCGGTTCGCCGTGCCAAAAAAAGCGCGTATGGACAGCGGTTTCTCCGCTTGCCATACGCGCTTTTTTATTAACCGAATAATCATTATTCGTAAGTCCGGCGTAAGCAGTGTATTTAAATGCGAGACCGCCCGTAATTCGAACGCTGTATTAATGATTATTCATATATCCGCGGGTGGCAGCGGTGGCGCGAAGCAGCCCCCATCCCGCCTGTAAATTCCGCGATTTTCCCAGCGATTTCAGGGGCTTGCAAAACTGATCCGTCACGATTAAACGTTTGGCGCTAAATATTGGGGATTACACGCAGTGACAGTATGGCGGCTTGCTTCCAGAATACCGCCCACACCGTGTTTTTGCCCAAGAAGCCGGCGACGCGCGATACGGATTGCGGGGTATCCACCCGACTAACCGTTTCGATCAGAGCCGCTCAAAACCTCGCTGGAGAACTCCGCATGAAGTTTCTGAATCGCCTTACCCCGGTTGCCATGGCGCTTGGGGCACTTGCCTTGGCTGGCGCCGCGCACGCCGCCGACACGATCAAGATTGGCATTCCCCAGCCTATGACCGGCCCCAACACCCAATACGGTGACCAGATCCAGGCCGGCGCCCTGACCGCCATTGAAACCATCAACGCCAAGGGCGGGGTCAAGGGCAAGAAGCTTGAACCCATCCTGATCGACGACGGTTGCGAACCCAAGCAGGCCGTTCCGGCCGCCAACCGCGTGGTCAACTCCGGCGCCAAGTTCGCCGTGGCCCACGCTTGCTCGGGCGTGACCGTGGCCGCCGTGAAGGTCTACGAGGAAGAGGGCATTGTCGGCATCACCCCGGGCGCCACGTCGCCGCTGGTTACCGACACCATCAAGCCGCATTTCTTCTTCCGCACGATCGGCCGCGACGACCAGCAAGGCCCGTACGCCGCCGCGTACATCGCCAAGACGCTGAAGCCGCAGAAGGTTGCCGTGCTGCACGACAAGCAGACGTACGGCTCGGGCGTGGCCACGCAAGTGAAGGACGCGCTGGCCAAGCAGAACGTCAACGTGGCGCTGTTCGAAGGTATCAACGTTGGCGACAGCGACTACTCGGCCATCATCACCAAGCTGAAGTCGGCGGGCGTGGACCTGGTCTACTTCGGCGGCTACCACCCCGAACTGGGCCTGCTGCTGCGCCAGTCGCGTGAACAAGGCCTGAAGGTTCAGTACATGGGTCCGGAAGGCACGGCCAACCAGGATCTGGTGGCGATTGCCGGCCCGGCCATCGACGGCCTCTTGGTCACGCTGCCGGCTGACTTCACCAAGCTGCCCGGCAACGAAAGCATCGTCAAGGCCTTCAAGGACGCCAAGCGCGATCCGGACGGCGCCTTCCAGATGCCCGCGTACGCCGCCGTGCAGATCCTGGCCGACAGCATCAACGCCGTGGGCGAAGATCCCGCCAAGGTCGCGGACTACATGCACAAGACCACGTTCAATACCGGCATCGGCAAGGTCGAATACGACGCCAAGGGCGATTTGAAGAACTTCGAATTCGCCGTCTACAAGTGGGACAAGGACGGAAAGAAGACCCAGCTGTAAACTCGCGATCCCGCCGGCACGGTGCCGGCGTGTAGGGCCTGTCGTCTTCGTTGTGCCGTAATCCGCGTAGCGATGCGCCAAAAGCGCTGTGCGGCCGGCAAGCGGTGACCACAGGCCCTTATAAAATACGCCCAGGTTTCCGGCTCCGGGTCTTCTCACCGGGGCCGGAACCATTTGGAGCAAGAGAATAATGTCTGACCTCATACCCCAACTTACCCAGCAATTCTTCAACGGATTGTCTCTGGGCGCGATCTACGCGTTGATCGCCATCGGCTACACAATGGTCTACGGCATCATCGGTATGATCAACTTCGCCCACGGCGAAATCTATATGATCGGCGCCTATGTCGGCCTGGTCACCTTGACGTCCATCGGCACCAATAGCGGGCTGCCGGTGCCGTTCATCATTGCCGCCATGCTGCTTGTGGCCATTACCGTGACCGGCATCTACGGCTTCTCGGTCGAACGCGTGGCGTACCGCCCCGTACGAGGCAGCCCCCGCCTGGTGGCGCTGATCTCGGCAATCGGGATGTCGATCTTCCTGCAGAACTGGGTGGCCCTGGGCCAAGGCGCGCGCGACATGGCCGTGCCGTCGCTGGTATCCGGCGCCGTGCAGTTCCACATGGGATCCGACTTCGACGTGACGGTGCCGTATTCGCGCATCATGATCATCGTCGTGACGGTGGTGCTGATGATCGGCCTGACGCTGTTCATCAAGTATTCGCGCATGGGCCGCGCTTCGCGCGCCTGCTCGCAAGACATGCACATGGCCAACCTGCTGGGCATCGACACCAACCGCGTGATCTCGTTCACGTTCGTGATGGGCGCGATCCTGGCGGCGGTGGGTGGTGTGCTGATCGCCATCACCATCGGCAAGCTCAACCCGTTCATCGGCTTTCTGGCCGGCATCAAGGCCTTTACGGCGGCGGTGCTGGGCGGCATCGGCAGCATCCCCGGCGCGATGCTGGGCGGCGTGCTGCTGGGCCTGGCCGAGACCTTCGCGGCTGCCTATATCTCGTCACAGTACAAGGACATCGTGGCGTTTTCGCTGCTGGTCCTGATTCTGTTGTTCCGTCCCACCGGGCTGTTGGGCAAACCTGAGGTGGAAAAAGTCTGATGTCCAAAAACAATATTAAAAACGCCACGATGGCGGCCGTGCTGACGGCGGTCATCGTTACCCCGGTGTTTGGCCTGCAACTGATTCGTCAGGGTGCGCGCACGTCGATGGAATCGCACTGGGGCCTGGTGGCCCTTGCCGCGGCCGTGGTGTTTGTGTTCCAGATGCTGCGCCCGTGGATCGCCATTCCGTTCCAGAAGCTCAAGACGGGCCTGCCGACACTGCCGTCGGCGCCCGCCAAGAGCCACAAGGGGCTGGCGCTGTTGCTGCTTGCCATCGCGGTCATCTGGCCATTCTTCGCGGGACGCAGCTCGGTCGACATCGCGACCCTGGTGCTGATCTACGTGATGTTGGGCCTGGGCCTGAACATCGTGGTGGGCTTTGCGGGGCTGCTGGATCTGGGCTTCGTGGGCTTTTATGCCGTGGGCGCGTACACCTACGCCTTGCTGTATCACTGGGGCGGCTGGAGCTTCTGGGAAGCGCTGCCGTTCTCGGGCGCGATGGCGGCCTTGTTCGGCTTCGTGCTGGGCTTTCCGGTGCTGCGGTTGCGGGGCGATTACCTGGCCATCGTGACGCTGGGTTTCGGTGAAATGATCCGCCTGCTGCTCATCAACCTGAACACGCTGACCGGCGGCCCGGACGGCATTTCCGGCATTCCGAAGCCCACGGTGTTCGGCCTGGAAATGACGCGTCGCGCCAGCACCGAAGGCGGCACCACGTTCCACGACTTTTTCGGCCTGACGTTCCAGAACCAGCACATGGTCATCTATCTGTACATGATGGCGCTGCTGCTGGCCCTGATTACGTTGTTCGTTTCCACGCGTTTGATCCGCATGCCGGTCGGACGTGCCTGGGAAGCGCTGCGCGAAGACGAAATCGCGTGCCGCTCGCTGGGGCTCAACCCCACGCGCATCAAGCTGTCTGCCTTCACGCTGGGCGCGACGTTCGCCGGTTTTGGCGGGGCGTTTTTCGCCGCTCGCCAAGGCATGGTGAACCCGGAATCCTTCACCTTCATCGAATCCGCGTTGATCCTGGCCATTGTGGTGCTGGGCGGCATGGGCTCGCAGGTGGGTGTGATTCTGGCGGCCATCCTGCTGACCGTGCTGCCCGAGCTGGCGCGCGAGTTCGCCGAGTACCGGATGCTGATGTTCGGCTTGGTGATGGTGTTGATGATGATGTGGCGTCCGCAGGGGTTGTTGCCCATGAAGCGTCCCCACGTGGAGCTGTCTAAATGAGCGAGGCATTGCTGAAAGTATCCGGGCTCACCATGCGGTTCGGCGGCCTGTTGGCCGTGGACAGCGTGGGGTTCGAAGTCCAATCCGACGAGGTCTTCGCCATCATCGGCCCCAACGGGGCCGGCAAGACCACCGTGTTCAACTGCGTGGGCGGCTTCTATGCGCCCACGGCCGGCGACATCATCATGGACGGCAAGCCGATCACCGGTCTGCCCAGCCACAAGGTGGCGCGCCATGGCCTGGTGCGCACGTTTCAGAACGTGCGCCTCTTCAAGCAGCTGACCGTGCTGGAAAACCTGCTGGTGGCGCAGCACACGCAGGTGGAATCGCGGCTGCTGCCGGGCTTGTTGAAGCTCAAGGGCTATCGACAGTCGGAAGCCGAAGCGCTGTCGCGCGCGGCGCAGTGGCTGGATTTCATGGGTTTGCGCGAATTCGCCAACCGCGAAGCGGGCAACCTGGCCTATGGCCACCAGCGCCGTCTGGAAATCGCGCGCTGCATGATCACCAAGCCGCGTTTGCTGATGCTGGACGAACCGGCAGCCGGCCTGAACCCGCAGGAAAAGCGCGATCTGCAATCGCTGATCGACCAGCTGCGCCGCGAGTTCGGCGTGGCGGTGCTGCTGATCGAGCACGACATGAGCCTGATCATGGGCATTTCCGACCGTATCCTGGTCATGGAACACGGCAAGCCGATCACCACCGGCACCCCCGAGCAGGTGCGCAACGACGAGCGCGTCATCAAAGCGTACCTGGGGGAGGAATGATGCTTAAGCTGGAAAACATACACACCTTTTACGGGGCCATCCAGGCGTTGAACGGCGTGTCGGTAGAGGTCAACAAGGGCGAAATCGTCACCTTGATCGGCGCTAACGGTGCCGGCAAGACGACGCTGTTGATGACGGTCTGCGGCAACCCGCGCGCGCGTGAAGGCAAGATCACGTTCGAAGGAGAGGACATCACCCACAAGGACACGCACCACATCATGCGCAATGGCATCGCCATTTCGCCTGAAGGCCGGCGCGTGTTCAAGGACCTGACCGTTGCTGAAAACCTGATGATGGGCGGCTTTTTTTCCAAGCGCGCTGAAATCGAAGAGGGCATCGATCACGTCTACGGCCTGTTCCCGCGTTTGAAAGAGCGTTCGGCCCAGCGCGCCGGGCTGATGTCGGGCGGCGAGCAGCAGATGCTGGCGATCGGCCGCGCGCTGATGACGCGCCCGCGCCTGCTGCTGCTGGACGAGCCCACGCTGGGGCTCGCGCCGCTGGTGATTGCGCAGATTTTCGACATCATCCGCGAAATCCGCGAGCAGGGCGTGACGGTATTCCTGGTGGAGCAGAACGCGAACAAGGCGCTTGGCGTGGCCGATCGCGGTTATGTGCTTGAAAACGGCCGCGTCGTGTTGCAAGACACGGGCGCCAATTTGCTGGTCAACGATCAAGTCCGCAAGGCGTACCTGGGCGGATAAGAACCGCGTTGACACATTCCCCGCGAAGGGAAATTCGGGCGCATCGAAAGATGCGCTTTTTTTTCCGCCCGTTTCGGTCAGGCCGCGATCAGCTGCTTGGCCAGATCCGCTTCGTAGTGCGCGATGGCGGCGCGCGCCAAGGCGTCGATGGAGTCCGTCAGCGTCACGCCCAGACTGGCGCGCAGCGCGTGCGGCACGGCCAGCGGCAGTTCAGTGCAGCCCAGCACCACGGCGTCGGCGCCGCGCGCTTTCAGGCGGGCGATGCATTCCGCGGCGGGCGCGAACGCGTCTTCCAGGCGGTTGCCTTTGACGGCGCGAATCGAACCCATGCAATAGCGTTCGACCTCGTCGTCATCCGGCACGATGCACTCGTAGCCTTGCGCCAGCAAGTGCTTCTGGTACAGGCCCAGCTTCAACGTAGCAGCCGTGCCCATCAGCCCGATACGCCCGCCGGGCAAGCCCAGGCGGCGCAGGTCGTCGATGACGGCCTGGATGATGTGCAGCACCGGTACGCCGGTAGCGGCCGCGATGTCGTGGTACCAGAGATGCGCCGTGTTGCAGGGGATGGCGATCAGTTGGGCGCCCGCCTGTTCCAGAAAGCGCACGCCTTCGACCATATGGGGCAGGGGGCTTTCGCCGCCGGCCATGTAGGCGCTGGACCGGTCGGGAATGCGGGGATCGTTGCGCAGCAGCGTGGGGATGTGCTGCTGGTCAATCGCGGCGGGCGTCAGCGCCGCCAGGCGTAGGGCAAAGGCCGCGCCGGCCATGGGACCCATACCGCCCAATACACCCAGGTAGCATCCCTGGGAAAACGTCTTCACTTTATACACTCCGGGCTAAGGCATCACCGGGCGTCAAAACCTGGCCCGGGCGTTGCGTGGTGGTCCGTTCCCCATCCCACACCTGGCGGCCATTGACCCACACCGCGTGGATGCCCTGGCTTGCCTGAATGGGAGCTGAAAACGTGGCCACATCCGTTACCGTGGCAGGATCGAACAGCACCAGGTCAGCATGATACCCCTGGCGCAGCAGACCGCGTTCGGCGATGCCATATTGGTCAGCCGCCAGGCCGGTCATCTTGTGGATGGCGGCTTCCAGCGACAGTAGCTGTTGTTCGCGCACCATCGTGCGCAGCACATTGGTGAAGGTGCCCCATTGGCGGGGGTGCGGGTGCGGATCGAACGGCAGGCCGTCCGAACCGACCATCGTCAGCGGATGCGCAAAAATGCGGTTGACGTCGGCTGGGTCCATCAAAAAGTAGATGGCGCCAGCGGGAGCCAGGCGCGCCACGGCGGCCTCATCGTCCAGGCCCAGCTCTTGCATGACGTCGCTGAAGTCACGGCCCGTGGCGTCGGGGTAGCCTTTGGACCACGTGATCATCGTGCGGCTGGCCAGCCGCGCGCGGTCCAGGCGCAGCATCGTGGACGTGGCGGGGTAGGGATGGCAGTCCAGGCAAACGGGCTGATTGGCCGCGGCGCGGTTGATCAGGTCCAGCGTTTCGCGCGTGCGGCCATGGTTGCGTTCGCCGGCCAGCTTGTGGTGCGAGAAGACCACGCGGCAGTCCAGTTCACGGCCGATCAGCAGCGCCTCTTGCATGGCGGGCACGATATGGTCGGCCTCGTCGCGCAGGTGGGTGGCGTACAGGCCGCGCCGGCCCGCGTTATGAGCGGGAAGCAAAGGCCGGCACACGTCGATGATTTCGTCGGTGGGCGCGGCGCTGGCGGGCGGATAGAACGTTCCCGTCGACACGCCGAAGGCGCCCGCTTCCAGCGCTTCTTGCAGCAGCGCCCGCATGGCGGCGCGCTCAGCGTCGTCGGCGGGGCGCGAGGTGTCGTCCATGACGGCCACGCGCAAGGTGGTGTGGCCCACCAGCGCAATGACGTTCACGGCGGCGGGCGTGTCGCGCAAGGCGTCCATCCACGCGCGAAACGTACCAAAGCGGAACAGCTCGGGCGGCCCCAGCAGGTCCAGCGGTTGGGGAATGCTGTCGCATTCCAACGGCGCCAGGCTGATGCCGCAGTTGCCGGTCACCACCGTGGTGATGCCCTGCGACACCTTGGGCAGCATGTCGGGGTGCGCCAGCAGGTAGCCGTCATCGTGGGTGTGGGAATCGATGAAGCCGGGCGCCAGCACCTGGCCCCGGCCATCGATGACCGGCACCCCCGCAGGGTGGGCAAAACTGCCCACGGCCACGATGCGTTCGCCCAGCACGGCCACGTCGCCCTGGCGGGCGGGCGCGCCCGAACCGTCGATAAGCGTGGCGCCGGCCACGATGAAGTCTGCCTGCAAGGTGTGCTGCGTCATGAAGGCTTAGTCCAGTTTCTCGATGCCGGCAGTGTCGATGATCTTCTGCCACTTGGCGGTTTCACGGTCGATCAACTGCTTGAACTCTTCCGGCGAGCCCGTTGCCGGTTCGGCGCCCAGCGTGGCCAGGCCGGTGCGCACGTCGGGTGCGGCCAGGGCTTTCTGGATGGCGGCGTTCAGCTTGGTAACGACGTCGGCCGGCGTGCCCTTGGGCGCGACCACGCCGCCCCAGGCCACCGTTTCATAGCCCTTCAGGCCGGATTCGTCCAGCGTGGGCACATCAGGCATCAGCGCCAGGCGCTTCAGGCTGCTGACGCCGATGGCTCGCACCTTGCCGCTCTTGACCAGCGGTGCGGCTTCGGACGTGTTGACGAACAGGTAGTCCAGGCGACCGCCCAGCAAGTCCTGAATGGCGGCGGGGCCGCCGTTGTACGGGATGAACATGACGTCCAGCTTGGCCATGCTCTTGAACAGTTCGCCGCCCATGTGGCCGGTGGTGCCCACGCCCGACGCGCCATACGACAAGCGGCCCGGTTCCTTGCGGGCGCGGTCGATCAGGTCTTGCACGCTTTTGACGGGCGATTCGGCCGGCACGATCAGCGCGTTGTACAGGTCGAACATATGCGCGACCGGCGTCAAGTCCTGGTCGACGTCGTAGGGCAGGCGCTTGAACAGCGAGCGGTTAACCGCCAGCGTGTTGATGTTGCCGTAGCCCACCGTGTAGCCGTCCGGGGCGGCGCGCTTGACCAGCGCAATGCCGATGTTGCCGGCCGCGCCAGGACGGTTTTCGATCACCATCGTGGCGCCGGTGTCCTTGGCGATCTGGGTGGTGATCAGGCGCGACAGCACATCGGGCGAACCGCCGGCGGCGGACGGCACGACGAACGTGATGGGCTTGTCGGGATAGCCGTTGGCGGCCGATGCGGTGGCCACCAGTGTGGCGCTGACGGCCAGCGCGGACAGGCCGCGGATAAATTGACGATGCATGGTGGTATTCCCCTTGTTTTGTTGTGGTGACGGGCGCAGATTACACCCGCGTTGCGGCGCTGCATCATCGAAAAATGTGGCAATCCTATAATCCGCCGTTATCGATAAGGGGAAGAAAAAATGGATGCGGACGGCTATGCGGACGAGGTCGGACCCAGCGCGGGGCGGCCGTTGAACCTGCGTCAGATCGAGGTCTTCCGGGCGATCATGATGGCCGGCTCGATCAGCGGCGCGGGCCGCATGCTGCATGTGTCGCAGCCGGCCGTCAGCCGCGTGCTGGCGCTGACGGAATGCCGGCTGGGCTATCGCTTGTTTGAACGCGTCAAAAGCCGCTTGTCGCCCACGGCTGAAGCGCGGCGGCTGTATGCGGAAGTAGAGCAGGTGTATGGCGGCATCCAGCGCGTGAACGACCTTGCCGCCAGCCTGGGCCAATCCGGCGCGGGCATGTTGAAGATCGTGGCCAGCGCCAGCTTTGGGCAGCGGCTGATTCCGATGGCGCTTGAGCGCTTTCGCGGCCGTAATGCGGACGCCCGGGTGGACTACCGCAGCGTGACGTTCGACGAACTGGCGGCGTACTTTTTGTCGGGCCAGGCGGACATCGGCATTTCCATGCAGCCGCCCGATCATCCCAATTTGACGTCGGTGCGGCTGGCGCGTGTTCCCGTGGTGTGCGTGATGCCCGCCGCGCACCCGCTGGCCAGCCACAAGGTGGTGCATCCCGAGGATTTTTCATCCGCCGCGTGGATCGGCTATCCGCGCGACACGCCGCTGGGCCGAGCGCTGGTCACTTTTTTTGGCGCAGGGCCACGCCATGCCGCCGCCATCGAAGTGCATTCGCCGGTGACGGCGTGTTCGTTCGTACAGCAGGGGTTGGGGCCGGCGCTGGTGGACGCGTGGTGCGTATCGCCCGAGCAGTCCGCAAACGTGGTGTTGCGGCCGATCGCGCCCGAGGCCAGCGTTGAAATCTGGGCCACGCATTCGAACCTGAGCGCGCCGCCGCTGCTGGCGCGCAGGTTTTTGGCGGCGGTGAAAAAAACGCTGGAGCTGGAAAGCGCCGCCGACACGCAGTGAATGCGTCCGTTGTCGGCGGGTTCAGAGCAAGCGCGGAGTGTTTCCGGCGCGGTGCGGGGCTCGCAGGGCGCGGTACGCAGGACGCCGGACGCAGGACCGCGGACTTGAGATTACGCCAGCCCTTCGGCCTTCAATGCGGCCTGGACGCCCTTGTCGGCTTCCATGCGCTTTTCAAACGCCGCCAGATTGTCCTGGCCGGCCAGGTCGATTTCCTTGGCGCGCGCCCAGCGCAGCACCACGTACAGATAGGCATCGGCGATGGAAGGCGCGTCGCCCGCCAGATACGGCTTGCCGGCCAATTGCGCATCCAGCTGCGCGAACAGCTTGGTCAGCAGCTTGGACGCCGAACCCGCCAGCTCTTTCTGCGCGGCTTCATCGCCCAGGAAGCGAGACGCGCCAAAGATCATCGAGAAGGTCTTGTGGATGTCGGAATTGATGAAGCCCAGCCAACGGCGGACATCGGCGCGCGAGCGCGCGCTGCCGTCGCCCAGCAACTTGGCCTGAGGGGCCTGCTCGGCGATGTATTCCAGGATGGCTACGTTCTGCGTAAGGGTCCAGTCACCGTCGCTCAATGCGGGCACGGCGCCCAGCGGATTCACCTTCAGAAAGTCGGGTCCCTTGAGCGCTTCGCGGCTCAATTGATGCGTTTCATAGGGCTTGCCCACCCACTCCAGAACAATATGGGAAGCGAGCGAACACGCGCCGGGCATGTAGTAAAGTTTCATGTGATCGGGTCTCCTGAACGAAAGAACGGGCGGGCCCCCGTCCTTGGGCGCTATGGTACGCCACCCCCGGCGCGCTTGGCGCCAACTTGTCATGCCACCCGCGCCCGCATTCCCACTCGTTGCCGCCGGAGATGTCCATGCAGTCACGCACCGCCGCAAGCTCGCGCGCGATTCCCCGTTTTGCTTTCTCCACGTTGATACTGGCTGGCGCCATCTGGGCCGCAACGCCGGCTCGCGCCGCGCAGGAGCCACCGTCGGTGCCGGCGAACGTGACGGCGGTTGTCGGGGGGCTGGATCATCCTTGGGCATTGGCTTTCCTGCCCGATGGCGGCGGTGTGCTGATCACCGAACGACCCGGCAATCTGCGTCTGTTGCGCACGCCGGGCGGGTTGTCCAAGCCGCTGGCGGGCGTGCCCAACGTGGCGGCGCGCGGGCAGGGTGGTTTGCTGGACGTGGCGCTGTCGCCCGACTTCGCTAAGGATCGCTACGTGTACTTGTCGTATGCCGAGTCCGACGGTGATAAAAGCGGCACCGCCGTGGGCCGTGGCCGGCTGTCCGACGATGCGACCGCGCTGGAAGACTTCAAAGTGCTGTTCCGGCAGGCGCCCAAGCTATCCTCGGGTCTGCATTTTGGGTCGCGCCTGGTGTTTGACGGCAAAGGCCACCTGTTCATCTCGCTGGGCGAGAACAACCAGCGCCCCACGGCGCAGGACCTGGACAAGCTGCAAGGCAAGATCGTGCGCCTCAAGCTGGATGGTTCGGTGCCCGACGACAACCCCTTCGTGGGCAAGACAGGTGCGCGGCCGGAAATCTGGTCGTATGGGCATCGCAACCCGCAGGGCATGGCGATGAACCCCTGGACCGGCGAGCTTTGGGAAAACGAACACGGCCCGCGCGGCGGCGATGAAATCAATGTGGTGCAGCCGGGCAAGAACTATGGCTGGCCGCTGGCGACTTACGGCATCAACTATTCGGGCCAGCCCATCCCCGAGGCCAAGGGCGAGACCGCGCCGGGCACCGAGCCGCCGCTGTTCTGGTGGGCCAAGTCACCCGCTATCAGCGGCATGGCGTTCTACAACGCCGACCGCTTTCCGGCCTGGAAGCATTCCGTCTTTATCGGCGCGCTGGGCAATCAGAATTTGATCCGCCTGACGCTGGACGGCAACCGCGTCGTGGGCCAGGAATGGCTGCTGGTGGATCGCAAGAGCCGCATACGTGACGTGCGGCAAGGGCCGGACGGTTATGTGTATGTGTTGACGGACGCATCGCCGGGGCAACTGCTGCGGGTAGCGCCAGCGCAATCAGGAGGGTAAGCGATGAAGACGTACGAATTGATCGGGTCAGCCGGCTGCGGGTCGGCCATTGTGGAAATGGCGCTGGTGCTGGCCAATGTGCCGCACAGGCTGACGGACGTGCCGTACCTGAAGCCCGGCCCCGAGCGCGACCGCTTGCTTGCCCTGAACCCGCTGGGACAGGTGCCTACGCTGATCACGCCCGAAGGCGAGGTCATGACGGAAAGCGCCGCGATGATCCTGCATCTGCACGATGTGGCGCCGCAAGCGGGCTTGGTGCCGGCAGCCGACAAGCCCGAACGAGCGCATTTCCTGAATTTGCTGTTGCGGCTGGTCGCCGCGGTATACCCGACGTTCACCTATGGCGACATTCCCGCGCAATGGGCGGGCGAAGGCGCCGGGGCGGATCTGCTGCGGGAACGCATCCATACGCGGCGCGCCGAGTTGTGGAAAGAGCTGGAGCAGCAGGCCGGTGCGCCGCATATGCTGGGGCGGCGCTTCTCGGCGCTGGACCTGTATGTGACGGTCATGACGCACTGGCGGCCGGGGCAGGCATGGTTCCAGGCCGAATGCCCGGCGTTGACGTCCGTGGCGCGACAGGCCGCGCAGGAACCCAATGTGGCGCGGGTGCTGCGGCGGCATTTCCCGGCGCCGACCGAATAGCGCGTCGCATCGCTGGGTTGGTGGCCGGGTGGCGGGCCGCCGAATCTTGAAGAACGCGCGGCGCCGGGCCTATCAGGCCTTGCCGCGCCGCCGGCCCTTGGCGCGGGCTTCGCGCACCGCGATGTACACGCCGCTGCCGGCGATGATCAGCGCGCCCAGATAAGCGTAGGCGTCGGGGGCTTCGCGCCAGAAGATCCACCCCAGGATCGTGGCCCAGATCAGGCCGGTATAGTCGAACGGCGCAACGACCGATGCCGGGCCGATCCGGAAACCCTGCGTGATCAATGCCAGCCCCAATGTGCTGAAAAGCGCGATGCCGCCGAAGTAGGGCAGGTGTTCGGCGGCCGGCGTCTGCCACACCCACGGCAAGCCCACCGCGCTACAAATCAACTGCCCAAGCACGATATAGAACGTGGTTGTCAACATGCCTTCGGCGCGGCTGATGCCGCGCGCGGTAATCATCATGACGGCGTATAGCAAGGCTGTGGTCAGCGGATACAGCGTGGCCGCCTGAAAGGCATCCGAGCCCGGGCGCACCACGATCAGCACGCCCACGAACCCGGCCAGCACCGCCAGCCAGCGCTTGCCGTCGACGCGCTCTTTCAGGATCAGCACGGACAGCGCCGTCACGAACAAGGGCGCGGCAAATGCGATGGCGGTGGCTTCGGCCAGGGGCAGTGCGCGCAAGCCCAGGTAGAAACAACAGGCCGACACGACGTTGATTGCGCCGCGCAGCAGATGCAAGCCGGGATGCGCGGTGCGCATGACGCGGCGCCCGCCCAGCCACAAAGCCAGCGCGGTGACGAAGGGCAGCGCGATCAGGGCGCGCAGGAACAGGATCTGAAGCGGGTTGTAGTGGGCGCCCAGCCATTTGGCGTTGGCGTCGCTGAGGGTAAGAAAGAAGATGCCGCCCACCACGCAGGCGATGCCTGCAAAGGCGGAGTGTTCCCGGGCGGCGGGCAATACAGTCGAGGAAGACATCGGAAACCTGCAAAGGCGGCGCTTCCTGCCGCCGTTAGAGAAAAAACGGGTAAAAACCGGGGGTAAAAAACCGCGCCGGTTAAAAACGCGATCAACCCAGGCGCGCAGCGAAATGGCTTGGCGTGTTCAGCCCTGGGCGCGATAGGCGGCCAGGGCCACCATGGCCCATGCGGCCAGGAACGCGGTGCCGCCCAGCGGCGTGACGGCGCCCAGCCAGTGGATGCCCGTCAGCGACAGCGTGTAGAGGCTGCCCGAAAACAGCACGATGCCCACGAACATCACCAGCCCCGCAGCGGACAGCAGCGGCGACCCAAAGCGTGCGCCCAGCAGCGCGATAACGAACAAGCCCAGCGCATGCACCAGGTGATACAGCACACCGGTCTGCCAGACGGACAGCAGCTCGGGCGTCAGCATCCGCTTCAGACCATGCGCGCCAAACGCGCCCGCGCCCACCGCCACCATGAGATTAAGCGCCGCAAGTATCGTCAGCTGCCGGTCCGTCATTGCCAATCCTTATCGTTGTTCGTGTGTAACGCCGCCTATGATATGCCCAAATACGGTGCATGCCCGGCAGAACAGCGGCGCATTTGGCCCTTGCGACACGAATTCCAAATGAGATATTATAAATTCTGTTTGGAACATCTTTGTTTGAGTTTGAGCGGCGCCCGCTGTCCGCCCAGCCGCCAACCGGAGCGCAACATGACCCTGTCCATTACCGGAAAATCCGCCGAAAAGCGTGACGCCTCGTCGGCCCGGCCGCCGCGCCGCGCCGTGCCGCGCGCCAAGCAGTTGTTCCAGGAATTGGTGGATAGCCCGCTAAGCGATATGGCGCGCGATGTGCGGCGCGGCCTGCCCGCGCAGATGGTGGACGACGCGGCCGATTTCCTTCAGGTGCCCAAGTCCGAAATCATGGCCATTACCGAAGTCAAAGCGGCGTCGCTGTCGCGTTGGACCCGCGAAGGGCAGATGCTGCCGTTGGGGGAATCCGACCGCCTGGCGCGCGTGGCCCGGGTGGCGCGTGTGGCGCGCCAAGTGCTGGGCAGCGATGAAGAAGCGGTGCAATGGCTGAACACTCCGGTGCCCGCGTTGGGCAACGTCAAGCCCTTGTCACTGCTGACGTCCGACGCCAGCAGCCGGATCGTGGAGGACACCCTGGCCCGGGCGGCGGCGGGCGTGTACGCATGAGCGACTTCATTTCGCTGTGGCGCATTGGCACCACGGCGGGAAAATACCGCGCTGACGACCTGAGCGGCGCGGGGGCGGCAGCGGTGGGCGGGCGCTACAACAGCCCCGGCACGGCGGTGGTGTACACGTCGGCCAGCGTGGCGCTGGCGGTGCTGGAAACCGTGGTGCATTTTGCCGCGCGCGCATCCGAGCAGGCCAACCGTTACCTGATTGAAGTGGCGGTGCCACGCGCCGTGCATGATGCGCGCCAGGTGCTCACGGTGGACCAGTTGCAGCGCAACTATCCGTTCTGGGAAGCGGTGCCGTTTGCCGAGGCCTCGCAGACGGTGGGCGACAACTGGGTCGCGTCCGGCGTGTCCGCAGTGCTGGAACTGCCCAGCGCGATCGTGCCGTATCGCGGGGTGCCCGACTGCAATCTGCTGATCAACCCGGCGCACCCGGACGCCGAGAACATCGTAGTGGTGCGTCGCGAACGTTTCGTTTATGACCCACGCCTGAAAGCGGCGTGAACGGTGCCTAGCCGCAAAAAAAGGGAGCCCCGTGAACTGACCCCCGAAAGTTGGACGTAGATCCAACCTTTCGGGGGTTTTTTACATGGCGAAGTACGACGAGCAGTTCAAGAAAAAGGTGGTGAGGGAGTGTCTGGGAGGCGCAGAGGGTGTTAAATCGGTGGCGGCTCGATATGAGCTGGCACATTCAATGGTGCGTCGGTGGGTCGGGAGCTATCGCGAGCAGGGCGTTGCAGGCCTGCGCCGGAAATCGGGTTCGTACAGTGCGTCCTTCAAACAAGCCGTGCTGCTGAGGATTCGGCGCGAAGGACTCTCTGATACGCAGGCAGCAGTGCTGCACGGGATTCGAAGTGCGTGCCACATTGCGAAGTGGCGCGCCCAGTATGATTCCGGGGGTATAGAGGCGTTGGCGCGCAAGCGCCCAGGAGCGACCATGCCGCATAAGTATCCCCCAGAGCCGGTGTCCAAGGACATGACCAAGGAAGAACTCGAGCAAGAGCTGGCCTATCTGCGCGCGGAGAACGATTACCTAAAAAAAATGAAGGCCTTAATCGAAGCGGAGAAGACCCGGGCGCTCGTTGGAAAGCGCAAGTGGTCCAAGGATTGAGGTCTAAGCATCCGCTCGCGCTATTGTTACGCGCAGCCAACCTATCGCGCAGCACGTTCTACTACCACCTGAAGACGTTGGGTGCCATGGATCCGTATGCCGAGCTCAAGCAGCGCATCGGCGCGGTCTACGCACGTCATAAGGGCCGCTATGGCTACCGCCGGATCACGGCGGTGCTGCGCCAGGCAGGTGAACGGGTGAACCACAAAACGGTTCAGAAGCTGATGCAGACGCTGGGCTTGAGGTCGCTGGTGCGCGCTAAGAAGTACCGCTCGTACCGGGGGCAGTCGCATCACGTGGCCGCCAACGTGCTGGCGCGCGACTTCGAAGCCGCACGCCCGAACGAGAAGTGGGTCACTGACGTGACCGAGTTCAACGTGCGCGGCCAGAAGCTGTATCTGTCGCCGGTCATGGACCTGTACAACGGCGAGATCGTGGCCTACGAGACCAGCCGCCGGCCGGTGTTCCAGATGGTGGGCAGCATGTTGAAGAAAGCGCTGGCGCGGCTGCTGCCCGATGATCGGCCTGTCTTGCACTCCGACCAGGGTTGGCAATACCAGCAGCAGAACTACCGGCGAATGCTGGCAGATCGATCGGTCACGCAGAGTATGTCACGCAAGGGCAACTGCCTGGACAATGCCGCCATGGAAAGCTTCTTCGGCACGCTCAAGGCTGAGTTCTTCCACCTGAACCGCTTCGAAAGCATCGACCAGTTGCAGGCCGGCATCCGGCGGTACATCCATTACTACAATCACGACCGCATCAAGCTCAAGCTAAAAGGCCTGAGTCCGGTGCAATACCGAACTCAGGCCTTCGGGCTTTAGCTGACCGTCCAACTTCTGGGGGTCAGTTCACCGGGGCTCCCTTTTTCATGGCGCGGCCAGCCCGTCAATCGTTGGTCAACACCGCGCGGCCGACCACCTTGCCGGCCCGCAGCGCGGCCAGCACGCTGTCGGCCTCGGCCAAGGCGTGGCGGTGCACCGGCATCGGCGGCACCTTGCCCGCGCGCACCAGTTCCATCAGCTCTTGCAATTCGGCCAGGTTGCCGACGTAGCTGCCGATGATCGACATCGCCTTCATCGGGATCAGCGCGATGGGCCACGACGATGCGCCGCCGAACAGGCCCACGATGATCAGCTTGCCGCCCTTGGTCAGGAAGTCGAACGCCAGCGACGTCGTGGCGGGCGCGCCAACCAAATCGATAGCGGCCTGCACCGGCTTGCCGCCGGCGGCCTTGATGATTTGCTGCGCGGCGTCGGGCGCGGCGCCATCAATGGCGGCCAGCGCGCCGGCGTCCAGGGCTGCCTGGCGCTTGGCCGGGTCGATATCGACCACGATGGCGCCGGCGCCGCCCAGGGCCTTGATCAGTGTCAGGCTCATCAAGCCCAGGCCGCCCGCGCCGAAGATCACCACGGGATGCTCGCGGTATACGTCCGCGCCGATCTTCTTCAGCGCGGAATAAGTGGTCAGGCCCGAGCAGGCATAGGGGGCGATCTGTGCCGGTTCCAGGTCGCCGATGTCGATCAGGTATTTAGGGTGCGGCACCAGGATGTGGTCGGCGTAGCCGCCGGCGCGATGCACGCCCAGGCAGGCCGGCGCGCTGCAATGGTTTTCCATGCCCGCCTGGCACGGTGCGCATTTTCCGCAGCCGATCCACGGGTACACCAGGTAATTCTTGTCGCTGGACAGGCCCTGCGCGTCGGGTCCGGCGGCCGCCACGCTACCCACGGTTTCATGGCCCATGGTCAGCGGCAGCGACACGCCGCGATCTTTCAGCGCCAGGGTGCGCCCCTGGCCCAGGTCGTAGCCGCCTTCCCACAAGTGGATATCGCTGTGGCACACCCCTGCGGCGCGAACCTTCAACAGCACCTGCGTGCCTTGCGGGGTCGGCGTGGGTGCGTCCATTTCCTGCAAGGGTTCGCGAAAGTTCACAACGCAATAGCACTTCATGGAAAGGTCTCCTTCGTGGTTTTTTATAGCCAGCAGACTACACCCGGGCGCGGGGGAACGATATTCACTTTTTTACCAGGGGGCATTCGCTGTCGGCCAGGGATACGAATACCTTGTCGCCCGGCACGGTGGACAGGATGCGGTAGAAGTCGCCGGGGTACTTGGATTCGGCGGGCTTTTTCACTTCGACCAGATACAGGTCCATGATGACGCGCCCGTCTTCGGGGCGGATGCGGGCGTTCTTGATGAGCTTGGTGGTGATGGGCAATTCGCGCATCTTCTTGTTGACCGCGGCGCCCTCAAAGGTGCCCGCCGCCTGGGCGGCCTGCAAATAGTGGGTGGTGGCCACGTAGCTCAGCGCCTGCACGATGGAAGGCGGGCGCGTCACGCCCATCTTTTTCTGCCAGCGCTGCGTCCAGGCGCGGGTGTCGTCGTCGGCGTCCCAATAAAAGCCGGTGGGAAAGGTCAGCCCTTGCGCTACCGGCAAGCCCATGGCTTGCACGTCGTTGATGAAGGTCAGGAACGTCAGCAGGCGCTGCTTGCCGCCTGTCAGCCCAAATTCCTGCGCCTGCTTGATCAGGTTGACCAGGTCGCCGCCCGCGCTGGCCAGCCCCACGACGTCCGCCTTTGATGCCTGCGCCTGCACCAGGAACGATGCAAAATCCATGGCCCCCAGCGGGTGGCGCGTACTGCCGATCACCTTGCCGCCCGCGTCCTGCACGAAGCGGCTGGCGTTGCTTTCCAGGGACTTGCCGAATACGTAGTCGGTGGTGATGAAGTACCAGGACTTGCCGCCGCCCTCGACCACGCTTTTGACCACGGCGTTGGCAAGCGCGTAGGTGTCCGGCGCCCATTGCGTGCTGAGGTTGCTGCATTGCTTGCCGCTAAAGTCTCCGGCAAACCCGCCGCTGATCAGCGCCGTGCCGCCTTTTTCGCGAGCCACGCCCTGGGCCGCCAAGCCGGCCGAGCTGGCGCCGCCGTCCACCACGGCAACCAGGCCCTGCGTGTCAAACCATCGCCGCACCAGTGCCGAGGCCACATCGGCCTTGTTCTGATTGTCCGCACCCACGACTTCGACGGTCTTGCCGGCGACCTTGCCGTTGAAATCCTCGACCGCCATTCGCACGGCCATTTCGGAACCCAGCCCGCCCAGGTCCGAGTAAATGCCCGAACGGTCATTGGACACGCCAAGGCGCACGACATCCGACTGGGCATGGGCCGCGCACGCGGCCATCGTGGCGGCCAGGGCCGCCAACAGGGGTTTGATACGCATCTGTCTGTCTCCCCGACCCTTTGCCGGGCCGTATGGTTTGAATTTTTGGTGTTGACGCGGTACCGCTGACGGGCTGCCGGACCCGGCTGAAAAGGAATTCCTATTGGTGAAAGATAATTCCTGTGCAAGAATTTAGGTTCGCCCATATGAAAAGTCAACATAGTGGAATACCTAGCAGATTTGCACTTTTTGCGACGGTAAATCCGCACAGGGGTCGCCACCATGGAAGTGAAACTTGTAGCCCGCACGCTGGACTTGATCGAGCTTTTTGCGCAGGCGCGCCGGCCCATGCCGCTAACCGAATTGGCACAAGGGCTGGGCGCGCCCATGTCCAGTTGCCTGGCGCTTGTGCGCACGTTGGTGGCGCGCGGCTATCTGTACGAAGTGCGGCGGCGCGGCGGCTATTACCCCACGGCGCGGCTGCAAGCAATGAGCGCGCTGATACAGGCGGGTGACCCCTGGCTGGAACAGGTCCGGCCGCATCTGCTGGCATTGCGCGACGCGGCCAATGAGACGGTCATGCTGGGCAAGATCCAGGATGGCGCCGTGGTGTTCCTGGACGTGGTGGAATCCACGCAACCGGTGCATTACGCCGCGCGCCCCGGCGAGCGCCGGCCGCTGCACACCAGCGCGGTGGCCAAGGCGGTGCTGGCGCGCCTGCCGCCCGCCGAGCGCGACAGCGTCTTGGCCAGCGTCAGCTACGCCAGCCACACGGAACGGACCTTGACCACGCGCGACGCCTTGCTGGCAGACATTCTGCAAGTGCAAACGCGCGGTTGGGCGGCCAACGTGGGTGAAAGCGTGGCTGACCTGACGGGGCTTGCCGTGGCGCTGGATCTAGGCGGGGAATGGTACGCGCTGTGCATGGCCGGCCCGACCCCGCGCGTGTGGGAACGGCGGGATCAGAACCTGGCCTATCTGACGGACGTGGCCGACGCCATCAGGCGGGCGCGCGCGGGGTAGGGGGTGTTAGCAGCGGGGGGTGTACATCCGGGCTGTCGGCAGCGGGCGCAGCAGCATCGGGGCAGCAGCAGCGGCGCACCAGCAGCGGCGCACCAGCAGCGGCGCACCAACAGGGATGCGTCAGGCGGCGGGCCTCAGCTGCCCCGGCGCATCAACGTCGATTTGCCGAACAGGCTTTCGATCAAGTCCACCGCGACTTCGGCCGTCTTGTTGCGCACGTCCAGCGCGGGGTTCAGCTCCACCACGTCCAGCGAGCGCATCAGGCCGGTGTCGGCAATCATTTCCATGCACAGCTGCGCTTCGCGGTAGGTGGGGCCGCCGGGCACCGTTGTGCCCACGCCGGGCGCGATGTCGGGGTCAAGAAAATCGACGTCAAAGCTCACGTGCAGATGGGTGTCGGCATCCAGCCCGGCCAGGGCGGTTTCCATGGTGGCGCGCATGCCCATTTCGTCCAGATAGCGCATGTCGAACACTTCCAGGCCGGCTTCGTGCACCAGGCGCTTCTCGCCCTGGTCCACGCTGCGTATGCCGATCTGGCGGACCCAGCCGGCTTCGATATCGGGCGTCTGACCGGACATGCCCGTGATCTGCGCCGGTCCGTACCCACACAGGCAGGCCACCGGCATGCCGTGGATATTGCCTGTGGGCGTGAGCGCATGTGTGTTGAAATCCGCGTGTGCATCCAGCCATAAAACGCGCAGCTTTTTGCCGGACTCGCGGCAATGGCGCGCCACGGCGCTGATGGACCCGATGCCTAAGCAGTGATCGCCGCCCAGCAGAATCGGCAGGCGGTTCAGCGTCAGTTCGGCATAGACGGCATCGTGTACCACCTGGTTCCAGGCCGCCACTTCCTCCAGATGCCGATAGCCGTTTTCCGGAGGCAGCCACGGGTTGGCCGGGCCGTAAAGGTTGCCGCGATCGATCACTTCAAAACCCTGTGCTTCGATGACGGGGCCCAGGTTGGCAACCCGCAAGGCCTCGGGGCCCATCGACGCGCCGCGTGCGCCCGCGCCGATGTCGGTAGGCGCGCCGATCAGGGTGATTTGGGTGGGCAAGCTGGCGGAGGTGTGCAAGTGGTGGACTCCGGTGGGGTTCATCATGGCGGATAGTAACGCGCGCCTTGGCCGGCTGCTGCACAATAGCGCCTGCGCCGTCACGTCGATACCGATCACGCCGGCCGATTCTTCATGACTTCTGGATGGCTCTCATGCTTTTGCATTCCTTGCTTTCAACGTTGACGCGCGGCGCTACCGTGGCGGCCTTGTCCGTGGTGCTGTGCGCCACCGCCGCCGCCCAGGAAAAGCCCTTGCGCATTGGCGTCATTCCCAGCGTGGCTAACGAAGCCACTGAAATTGCCATTGCCCAGGCCAAGAAAGAAGGCCTGGACGTGAAGCTGGTGGAATTCAACGACTGGGTGTTGCCCAACATTGCCGTGGCCGACGGCTCGGTGGATGCAAACTTCTTTCAGCACGAGCCATTCCTGCAACTGTTCAACCAGCGCCGGGGCGCCAACCTGACGCCGATTGCCTATGGCTATTCGACCACCATCGGCCTGTTCTCGAAGAAGCTGAAAAAGGGCGACACGGTGCCCGACGGCGCCACCATTGCCGTGCCCAACGACCCCGTCAATACCGGCCGCGCCTTATTGCTGCTGGAGTCGATCGGGCTGATCCAGCTGACCCCGGGCGTGGCGCACCAGGCCACGTTGCAAGACGTGGTGGCCAACCCCAAGCGCTTGAAGTTCGTGCAGATTGAAGGCTCGCAGTCGGCCCGCACCTTTGACGACGTGACGGCCTCGGTGACGTACACCACGTTTGCCAAGCAGGCCGGGCTGAACGAAAAGGACGGGCTGGCGTTCGACAATACGGACCCGGCCAGCATCCGCCGCTACGCCATCCGCTGGGTGACCACGCCCGACAAGGCGCAGGACCCGCGCCTGTTGAAATTCATTTCGATCTACCAGAACTCGCCCGAGGTCAAAACGACCCTGAAGCGTCTTTACGGCGACCTGATCAGCTTCCCCTGGTAAGGTGGCCTGCGCGGCTGCCCGGGGGCCGCTTGTGTGGCTTGTGTGGCTGGTGTGGCTCGTGTGGCTTGTGTGGCCCCTTGGGTCGCAGACCGCGTGGCAGCCCGTCTGCCGCCTACGCCGCAGCCTCGCGCCGACCTGCGCGCCGCCCGTTCAGGCGCCAGTGCAAACCCAGCGCTGCCACGCCCACGGCGGCCGCTGCGCACAGGCCCAGCGCTTCAAAGCCCATATGCGTGTACAGCGTGCCGGCCACTGCCGTCCCCACGCTGGCGCCCAGGTAGGTGGTGCAGGTGTTCAAGCCCAGCACGGCGCCGCGCTCGTCCGGCCGGGCGCGAGACAGCAGCAACACCAGCAGGTTCAGGCTGATCTGCGAGGCCGCGCCCCACAGCACGGCAAGCGCCAACACCGCCGCCAACGCGTGCGCGGCGGGCAGCAACACCAGATACACCAAGGCAATCGTGGCCAGGGCCAGCGGCAACGCGCGGCGCGGTCCCAACCTTTCGATCAGCGGCGCGCCGGCAAAACCCGCCAGCATGAAGCCCGCGCCATAGGCGAAGGCAATGAAGCCGACCTGACCGGCCGACAGCGCCAGCAAGGCCCGGACGTGGTCGGCCAGAAACGCGTACACGCCATAGAACGCGGACGAGAACGCCAGGCAGGCCAACAACAGCACCGGCACATCGCGATAGGACAGCGGCGCCAGCAGCCGCGACAAGCGTAGCGGCGCGGCGTTCTGCACGCGACGCTCGGGCAGCTTGCGCAGGCCAAGCAGCGCAATCGTGGCGCACAGCGCCAACGTGCCATACGTGGCGCGCCAGCCGACGGCATCCGAGATCAGCGCGGACAAGGGCACGCCCGCCACCAGCGACACCGACCACCCCGCGATCACGCGGCCCAAGGTGCGCGCCTCTTGGCCCGCGGGCGCCACCAGCGACGCCGACCCGTAGGCGGCGGGCAGAATCACCCCGGCGGCGGCGCCGGCCAAGGCTTGCGCGGCGGTCAGCACCAGCCAGTGCGGCGCCGTGGCGGAAAGCAGCAGGGCGGCAATCAGCACCAGCATTGCGCCCAGCAGCGAACGGCGGATGCCGATGCGGTCGATGCGACCCGCCAGGAAGAAGGCGCTGGCGGCGGTGGCTGCGCCGTAGGCCGAAATGGCGGTGCTGATGGTTAACGCCGAAGTCGAAAAGGACTGCGCCACATCGGTCAGTATCGGACTGAGCGCCAGGCCGTTAGACCCGACCACGCTGACGGCGAACATCAGGGCGGGTACGGACGACGCCTGCTTCGAAGTTTGATTGCCAGGATTTTGCATGCGCCGAATTTTATTGGAATAAAATAAGGGTTTACGCCGATAACTCCTTATTCCATAAAAGTTCAAATGCCGTAAGGCAGAACTTGATTCCGATGCCAGACCTAGACGATCGCGACAGAAAACTATTAACGCTGCTGGCTGGCGACGCTACCCCCAGTTACGCCGAACTGGGCAAGTTATTGAACCTTTCCGCCCCGGCCGTGCATGAACGCGTCAAGCGCTTGAAGCGCGACGGGCTGATCAAAGGCATTGCGGCCCGCCTGGACGGCGCGCGTATTGGCCGACCATTGCTGGCTTTCGTGCATGTGGACACCGCCAACTGGAGCATTACGCAGCAGGTGCTGGACCTGGCCGAACTGACCGAGGTGGAAGAGATCCACACCATCACCGGCAAGAGCGCCATGCTGTTGAAAGTGCGGGTGCGCGACACGCAGGCGCTGGAATTACTGCTGGCGCGCATCCATCAGATAGACGGCATCACCAACACCACCAGCGATATCGCGCTGACCAGCTATCTGGAACGCGGGCCGCTGCCCGACAATGCGGCGGAAGTGGCGGACTAGGAAGCACCGGGAGAGGGCGGCGTGCAGGGGGGGGGCCGCGCGCGCTGGCAGAACGTGAAGGCAGAACGGGACGGCAGAACGGAGCGGCAGAACGTGACGGCGGAACGGAGCGGCCAAACGTGACGGGCAAACGTGACGGCCTAAGCTGACGGCCAAACCTGACGGCCGAGGCTCACTACGCCGGCCGCGCCACCCGCAGCCGTAGCCGCGTGATTTCGGACGGCGCGCCCAGCCGCTTGGGCGGGCCCCAGTATCCCGTGCCCCGGCTGGTGTACACCCACATCTTGCCCAGGCGATGCAGGCCCGCCGTGTAGGGCTGCTGAAAGCGCACGAAGAAACCCCACGGAAAGAACTGGCCGCCATGAGTGTGCCCGGACAACTGCAAGTGATAGCCCAGCGGTTGCGCGGCGGCGGCGCTGCGCGGTTGATGCGCCAACAGGATGCGGGCGCAGGCATCGGGCGGCGCGCCTGCCAGCGCGGCTTTGGGGTTGCTGCGCTGCTGCGGATCGAACGCACCGGCGCTGTAATCCGTCACGCCGGCCACCACCACGGGCAGGCCCGAGGGGTGAATAACAGCATGCTCGTTCAACAACACCCGCAGTCCTATGCGCCGGAATTCGGCAATCCAGGCCGTGGCGCCTGAATAATATTCATGGTTTCCGGTCACCAGGTATACGCCGTAGGGGGCGCGCAAGGTTCCTAGCGGGCTGGCCTGATCGGACAGATGCTCGACGCTGCCGTCCACCACATCGCCGGTGATGGCGACCATGTCCGGCAGCAATTCGTTGACGCCATCCACGATGGCTTGCACATAGCGTTTCTTGATGGTGGGCCCGACGTGGACATCGCTGATCTGCACGATGGTGAACCCGTCCAGGTCTTGCGGCAGGCCGTCGATGGGGACGTCCACATCAACCACCCGTGCCCGGCTGCGCGCGTTGTAGAAGCCGACGAGCGTGCCCGCCAATGCCAGCCCGGCCACCGCCCACGCACTGTAGCGCCGCACGTCGGCCCACGGCAGGTCGGTATTAGCCAGCCACGCCACACCCCAGGTCACCAGCAATGCCGCGTCGCGAATGACGGTCAGCACGAACAGGGACGAAAACAGCCCCATCGCCAAGAGGCCGACCCATGCAATGCGGTCGCCCCAGGGCGGGTTGATGGAAGAGCGGGCCAGCATGCCCAACGGAATCAGGATGCACGACAGCAGCAAGCCGATGATGGCGGCGGCGGCGCCGGCGGCGGACAGTTGCGCGTCGGGAATCAGGCGCGCGCCCACATAGACATGGGCCAGGGCGCCCAGGGTCAAAAAGCGCAGGAAGAACGAGGATTGGCGTAGGGACACGGCGGGCGCGGGGCGGGCAAGGGAAACGCCATTCTATGCCGGGCCGTGGGCTTAAGACGCGCCGGCAGCCGTTGCGTCGCGCCACAGCAAGCCCGCGTTCATCTCGTGCACGCTATTGATGCCCAGCATTGCCATGTTGCGGTCCACTTCGGCGCGCAAAAGATTGATGGCGTGGGCGACACCGGCCTGACCACCCACCGCCGCCGCGTAGTTGAACGGCCTGCCCACGAACACGAAGCTCGCGCCCAGCGCCAGGGCCTTGAGCACATCGCCGCCGCGCCGCACGCCGCTATCCATCATCACGGTCATGTCACCCGCCGCGTCCACCACGCCGGGCAGCGCGCGCAGCGGCGAGATCGCGCCATCCAGTTGGCGTCCGCCATGGTTCGACACGATCACGCCGTCCACGCCATGCTGCCGGGCCAGCGCCGCATCTTGCGGATGCAGGATGCCCTTGATGATCAAGGTGCCCGGCCATTGCCGCCGGATGCGGGCCACATGCTGCCAGCTGAGGTGATCGCGCGCGGTGAAGTCGCGCAATACCGACGCGGATACGATCGGCGCGCCGCGCGTGGCGAACGAGTTTTCAAAGTGCGGCATGCCGTGCGCCATCAGCGTGCGCAGGAACGTGCCCGCCAGCCAGCGCGGCCGGGTCAGGCCGTCCCACGCCAATCGCAAGCTGGGCTTGAGCGGCGTAGAGAAACCGGTGCGGACATTGTTTTCTCGGTTCGCGGACACCGGAATATCCACAGTCAGCACCAAGGTCTCGTAGCCGGCGCGCCGGGCGCGTTCGACCAGCGCGTCGATCTTGGCCGGATCGCCCGGCAGATAGGCCTGGAACCAGGTGCCCGGCGCTTGCTGGATGACCTCTTCCAAGGGGATCAGCGAGGTGCCGCTGAGAATGGCCGGAATGCCGGCGTCGCGCGCGGCGCGGGCCAGCACCACGTCGCCGCGATAGGCCGACAGCGCGCTGATGCCCATCGGCGCAATGCCGAAAGGCGAGTCGTAGCTGCGTCCGAACAACTCGGTGCGCTGCGTGCGCTTCGACACGTCGACCAACACACGCGGCGCAAAACCGTATTGCGCGAACGCGCGTCGGTTGTCTTGCAGGGATTGATTGTCTTCCGCCGCGCCCGCCACGTAGCCGAAGATGGGGCGGGGCAGGCGTCGGCGCGCAGCGGCTTCAAAATCGTCCAACGACAGCATTCGGGCCAGCGCGCGCGGCAGCGGCTGTGCGGCAGTCGCCGCCGATGGGGCGGGCGGAGCGGCCGAGGTCATGGCTGCGTTGCCCGCCGAGGTGTCGGCAGGAGTCGTAGTCAGCGTGGATGTCGTCATGGCAGTAGGGCGTCGGAAGAAAGACTGGACCTGGGAAAGTCCGTAATCTACCGACGCAGCATGACTGCGAAAAGCGAATAAAAGGCGACGAACTTATTCGCTTTTAATGAATGACCCAGCCAGGGTCAGCGCATTCAACGATGCTTGGGCAGGGCCAGCAGTTCGCCCATGCGCACCGGGCCCAGCACCGACGGCGTGTCGGCCCACCGGATCTGGTCCGGGCCGAACAAGACGATGGCGGTGGACCCCAGCTTGAACCGGCCCATTTCCGCGCCTTTTTCCAGATGAATCGGCGCGCGCGCGGCGGCGTCATAGCGCACCGCTTTCACGCGGCGCTTGTAGGGCGTGACCAGGCCGGCCCACACGGTTTCGATCGACGCAACGATCATCGCACCCACCAGCACCAGCGCCATCGGACCATGCTCGGTATCAAAGATGCAGACCACGCGTTCGTTGCGCGCGAACAGGCGCGGCACGTTGCGCGCCGTCAGAGGGTTGACCGAGAACAAGCGGCCCGGCACATGGATCATTTCGCGCAGCGTGCCGGCCACCGGCATGTGCACGCGGTGATAGTCCTTGGGCGACAGGTAGACCGTGGCAAATTCGCCACCTTGAAACGGCGCGGCTCGCTCAACGTCGCCGCCCAGCAGGTCAACCAGGCCGTAGCTGTGGCCCTTGGCCTGGAAAATGCGGCCTTGCTCGATGGCGCCCAACTGGCTGATGGCGCCGTCGGCCGGACAGAGCACGGAACCGGGTTCGTCGTCCAGCGGGCGAGCGTCGTCTTTCAGCGCGCGCGTGAAGAAGTCATTGAAGCAGTCGTAGGCCAACGGGTCTTCTTGCAGCGCTTCGCGCATGTCGACGCCATACTTGCGGACAAAGCGCGAAATCATCCAGTTCTTGACCGCGGGTTCCCGGCAGTCTGAGGCGTATCCGAAGAAGCGCGACACCAGGTGATGGGGCGCAAGATACTGGCTGGCGAGAAATAGTTGGTCTTTGATCGTCATCTACGAGCGCTGAAAAAACGCGTCCCGCGGACAGCGGGACGTGGTTGAAGGCCGCCTCGCAAACGACGCATCAAGGACGCGTGCGGGCAATTCGCGGGATTGTATCGCGATCAGGCGGCTTTGGCGGCCAGTTTGGTTTTGTAGAGCCAGTCCTTGTAGTCGTCCAGGTCGCCATCAAACGGACGCACGGCGCCGTCGGCCACGATGATGAACTCATCGGTGGTGGCGCGCAGCAGGTGGCGGTCGTGGGACACGAGCATCAAGGTGCCTTCGAATTGCGCCAGCGCGGTAGTCAGCGCTTCACGCGTTTCCAGATCCAGGTGGTTGGTGGGCTCGTCAAGCAGCAAGAGGTTGGGGCGCTGCCAGACGATCAGCGCCAACGCCAGGCGCGCCTTTTCACCGCCGGAGAACGGCGCGATCGAGCTGGTGGCCATGTTGCCGTTGAAGTTGAAGCTGCCCAGGAAGTTGCGCAGTTCCTGTTCGCGCACCGTGGGCGCCAGCTTCGTCATGTGCCACAGCGGCGATTCGTCGTGGCGCAGCATTTCGACCTGGTGCTGGGCAAAGTAGCCGATGGACAGGCCCTTGTTGAATTGCGTGTCGCCGGCCAACGTGGTGAGGTCGCCGGCGATGGTCTTGATGAACGTGGACTTGCCCGCGCCGTTGATGCCCAGCAAGCCGATGCGTTGCCCGGCTTGCAACGAAAAGTTGATGCCGGACACGATGATCTTGTCGGACACGGCCTGCGTGTCTTCGCATTCCACGCGGTAGCCCGCGCTGACCTTGTCCATGGTCAGCAAGGGGTTGGGCGCGCGCAGCGGCTCGCGGAATTCAAACGAGAATTCGGCGGCGGCACGCAGGGGCGCCATCTCTTCCATGCGGGCCAGCGCCTTGATGCGGCTTTGCGCCTGGCGTGCCTTGCTGGCCTGGGCCTTGAAGCGGTCGATAAAGGATTGCAGGTGCGAGCGTTGGCGCATCTGCTTTTCCATCATGCCTTGCGCCAATTCCAGCTGCGCGGCGCGCTGGCGTTCAAACGACGAATAGTTGCCCGAGTAGCGGCGCAGTTTGCGTTCGTCGATATGGACGATGACGTTGACCACGCCGTCCAGGAAGTCGCGATCGTGCGAGATGACGATCAGCGTGCCGGCATAGCGCTTGAGCCAGTCTTCCAGCCAGATGATGGCGTCCAGGTCCAAGTGGTTGGTGGGCTCGTCCAGTAGCAGCAGGTCGGACGGGCACATCAGCGCTTGCGCCAGGTTCAGGCGCATGCGCCAGCCGCCGGAAAAACTGGTCAGCGGCAGGTGCATCTGTTCTTGCGTGAAGCCCAGTCCGGTCAGCAGTTGTTCGGCGCGCGAGTGCACGGTGTAGGCATCGGCGTCGGCCAGCGCGGCGTAGATGTCGCCCATGCGCAGGCCGTTTTCGGCGCTTTCCGGTTCGGCTTCCAAGGCGGCAAGTTCGGCTTCCAGCTTGCGCAAGGTGACGTCGCCGTCAATCGCGTATTCGATGGCGGGGCGGTCCAGCGCGGGGGTTTCCTGCGCCACGTAGGCCATGCGCCAGCTGGACGGGTAGTCCAGGTCGCCCTGGTCCGCGTGCAGCGTGCCGCGCAAAAGGCCGAACAGGCTGGACTTGCCGGCGCCGTTGGCGCCGATCAGGCCGATCTTGTCGCCGGGGTTCAAGAGCAGGTCGACCTTGTCGAGCAAGGGCTTGACGCCGCGCATGAGTGAAACTTGTTGGAAGCGGATCATGAATCTTGGGGCAGGGGGTGGCGCGGCAAGCGCGCGGCGTGGCTCCCGCCACAAGGGGCGGCGCAAAAAAGGGAACCGGGCGAGTTCGCGCGCAAATGCCTGGGTGGCCGGCGCCGCCGCCAAAGGCAGCGACAAAACATCGGCAAGACAATAACCAAACAGCGGCAGGACAGCGGGCGCGAATAGAAAAAAGACACGCCCCAGGGTAGGGGCGTCGTCCAATCGTGGGCGCTATTGTACCGGGCCGCGCGCCTTGGCGCAGCCGGCGCTGTGCCGTGAGCAGGATTCGAGGGGGATCCCGGCCGGATTCACACGTGTTTTGCTCTGATTGTTGCGGCAAAACAGCAGCATATTGCCCGCGTGCTGGCTTTGGGTCGCCAGAAGCGGGCTATGCGCCCGCGATGGCGGCAGCCAAAGCCAAAACGCGCTCGGCCTCTTGCGCATGCAGGTTTTCAACCAGCGCCCCGTCCACCACGGCCACGCCCAAGCCCTCGGCCTGGGCGGCGCGCCACGCGTCCAGGCGCTTGCGGGCAAGCGCCACTTCATCGTCGGTCGGTGCAAACGCCGCGTTGGCGGCCGCGATCTGCTTGGGATGTATCAGCGTCTTGCCGTCGAACCCCTGGTCGCGCCCCTGGCGGCAGGTGGCGGCGTAACCGGCGTCGTCGTGTAAGTCCAGATGCACGCCGTCCAGCACCGCCAAGCCGTGGGCCCGCGCGGCCATGACGGCCATCGACCGCGCCAGCAATGTTTCTTCGCGGCCAGGGGTATGGCGCGCGTGCAGGTCCTTGACCAGGTCCGACGTGCCGACCACGATGGCGGCCAGCCTGGGGTGGCCGCCCGCAATGGCGTCCAGGCGCAGAAAGCCCAGCGGCGTCTCGGCCATGGCCCACAGCGGCAGATCCGGCGGCGCGCCGGCGGCATCCAGCGCGTCGGCCAGGGCGTGCAGCTGCGCGGAGGATTGCACCTTCGGCAGCAGCACGGCGTCGGCGCCGGCCCGCGCAATGGCTGCTACATCGTCCAGCCCCCAGGGGGTGTCCAGCGCGTTGATGCGCACGATGCACTCGCGCCGGCCATAGCCGCCCGCCGTCAGCGCCGCGGCCACTTGCTCGCGCGCCTGGGCCTTGGCATCGGGCGCGACGGCGTCTTCCAGGTCAAGAATCAGCGCGTCGGCGTCCAGGCTGCGGGCCTTGTCCAGCGCACGCACGTTGGCGCCGGGCATGTAGAGGACGGAGCGGCGGGGGCGGATGGCAGAAGTCATGAAATCGGGAAGGATCGGCTCAGGGTTTGGAATTGCCCACGACCTGCACGGGCGTGGTGCAGACATAGCCTACGCCGTACACGGTCCGGATGCCCATGTCGCCGCCCGCCAGCGCGCGCAGTTTGCGGCGCAGGCGATGCATGTGGGCGTCCAGCCTGTGGGTGTCGTAGGCGTCGACGCTGGCGCCTAGCGCTTCGACCAGCCGCCCGCGTGACAGCGGCAGCGGCGCGGCCTGGATCAGCGCGCCGATCAAGCGGCATTCGGTGTCGGTGATGTCCACGCAGACGCGCTCGGGCGAAACCAGCGTGCGGCGCGAGGGATCAAAACACCACGCATCGGATTCGGCATCGTGCATGCCTGTCGCGGGCACCACGCGCAGCCGCCGCGACAACGACACCAGGGTGGCGCCCAGTTCGGCCAGGTTGACGGGCTTGGTCAGGTAATGGTCGGCGCCCAGGCTCAGGCCGGAAACCTTGTCTTCGCTGAGCAGGCGGCCGGTCAGCATGATGATGCCCATCGACGGATAGCAGGTCCGCAGATGCGCAATGCGGGTGAAGGCGTCGCCGTCGGGCAGCATGGCGTCCAGCACGAGGATGCCCGGCGTGACGGTCAGCAGCAATTGGTCCAGTTCGGCCAGCGATCCCGCGGTCAGGATGGCTTTGTCCAGCCCCAGGTCCTGGATGGTCTCGACGATGGTGTCGCGCCAGTCACCGTGATCGTCGACAACGATGATGGTCACGGCGGGGTACGCGCCGGCGTACGCACGTGACGCGATCCAAGGGCAAGCACGCGGGTGGCTGCTGACATGCTGTGGCTATATGTTTTGGGAAAAGAGTCCGCTTGCGCGGGCACGTGGCCGGCCAGATACGTTTCGTATCGTGGCGCCTGCGGAGAATATCACCAACGACGTTGCGGCGGCGCGGCAAACGTGGCGGATGCCATCCGGGCGGCGCCAAAACCGTGCCTGATCAAACTTTGCGCAGCCCGTTGCGCATCCCCCAAAAGGCCGCCCACCTTGCATCGGCGGCTGCCTTATCCACAGAAATTGTGGATAAGGCGCTACCGGCTGGCGCCATCCGATTTATGTAGGCAGGTATTCGATCGGCACGCCCGCCGGCACCTTGCGCATGCGGTCGCGCTCGATGCGCGCCGAGGCGAAACGGGTCTTGCGGGCGGCCGCATTTTGCAGCAACACCGACAACACCGATCCCTTGTCCTGGATCCATTGCGTTTTGCCCCGCAGCAATTTCATCGCGCTCTCGGCGCTGCCCAGGCGGTACGACATGGCGTTGATCTGCACCGAGGTCTTGCCGTCGAACGCCGCGGGCTCGTGTTCCGTAATGGCGGCGGCGTCCAGATTGCTGCTTTCGTGATCCACACGGTAGATGAACTTCAAGCCGCTGTGCGGGTCTTGCACCACCAGCAGCTTTTCGGAGCCGGAAATATCGGACAGCATGCCGATGACCGGGGATTCAACCAGCTGGTTGCCGCGCTGTTCTTCGGTGTAGATGAATACGCTGTGGCGCGATACGGAAAGGGCGGCGGGAATAAGGGGAGAGCTGTCCATACCTGACTTGAAAGTGGCGGCCCGGACAACGGCGTCCGGCAATCTGAAGAGGCTGGCGCGTACGGTCAACGCGGCCATGCCGACGCGCATGATACCAATTGTTTCAGATGTTTGCCGAAGCAGCGGGAATTTGATGAGGGGAGCGACGAGCGCGATTCTACGATGCGCGTCGCTTGCCGAACATGGGGGCGCAAGCGCAGAATTCGGCGCATGAAAACAGACGTTGTGGTTCTGGGCGCGGGCATAGTCGGCGTCAGTACGGCCCTGCATCTCTTGGCGCGCGGCCGTTCGGTGGTGCTGCTGGACCGAAAGGGGCCTGGCGAAGAAACCAGCTATGGCAACGCGGGCCTGATCGAACGGGCAAGCGTGATTCCGTACGCCTTTCCCCGGGATTGGCGCAGCCTGTGGCGCTATGCCCGCAACAACACGCCCGACGTCAGCTACCACGTGCGCTTTCTGCCGCGCATTGCGCCATGGCTGCTGCGTTATTGGTGGCATTCGTCGCCAACGCGGCTGGCGCGTGCGGCCGAGGCGATGCTGCCGCTGATCGAGCGCAGCGTGGCCGAGCACGACGCGCTTAAAGACGACGCGAATCTGGCGCCGCTGTTTCGCCGCAATGGCTGGATTGACGCCGCGCGCACCGAAGCCGGCCTGGCGCAGGCAATCGCCGACGCCGAGGCGCTGGCGCCGTATGCGCTGAACTACCGCGTACTGGACCGGCAGGCCTTGACGGCGCTGGAGCCGTCCCTGTCGGCGCGGGCGGTGGGTGCCGTGCATTGGCTGGACCCCGTCAACGTGTCGGATCCCGGCGCCGTCACGCGCGGCTACGCGGCGCTGTTTCAACAACGGGGCGGACAACTGGTACGCGGCGACGCCCGCACCCTTCAGGGCTCGGGCGCCGGGCGTTGGCAGGTGCAGGCCGACGACGGCCGGATCCAGGCGCGCGATGTAGTGGTGGCGATGGGCCCGTGGTCGCTGGATATCCTGCGGCCGCTGGGCTACCGCATTCCCATGGCGGTCAAGCGCGGCTATCACCAGCACTTTGCGCTGGACGCGGGCGCGACCTTGTCGCATCCGGTGGCGGACATCGACAGCGGTTTTGTGGTGACGCCGATGACGCGGGGCGTGCGACTGACCACGGGGGCCGAGTTTGCGCATCGGGATGCGCCGCCGTCGCCCATCCAGATCCAGCGTACGCGGGTATTGGCTGGGCAATTGCTGCCCCTGGGCGCGGCGGTGGAGCAGGAACCGTGGATGGGTTGCCGGCCTTGCATGCCCGACATGAGGCCGGTGATCGGCCCCGCGCCTGGGCATAAGGGGTTGTGGATGGCCTTCGGCCACGCGCATCATGGCTTCACGTTGGGCCCGGTGACCGGCAAGCTGCTTGCCAGCCTGATCACCGGCCAGACGCCGGACATGGACCCCGCGCCTTACGCATTGCGCCGCTAAGCAAGCGGCAGGGGTGGCGGTGGGGCAGGGCAGTCGCGTTGACGGCCCCCCCCCGTGGGCGTGTGTTTACGCCGTACCGGCCACTTTCAAGCGGCGCTGGCGCACCGCCTGTGCCAGCGTTTCCAGCACCGGTTCGGTCTGGCTCCAGCCCAGGCAGGCGTCGGTGATCGACACACCACGGCGCAGCGGTTGGCCGGGCTTCAGATCCTGGCGGCCTTCTTCCAGATGGCTTTCGATCATGACGCCGGTGATGCGCGCATCGCCTTGCGCCAGCTGCGCGGCGATGTCGTTGGCCACGTCGATCTGGCGCAGGTGCGACTTGTTGGAGTTGGCGTGCGAGCAGTCGATCATGACCTGTTCGCGCTGGCCGGCGGCGCGCAGGGCGGCGCAACAGGCGTCGACGCTGGCTGCGTCATAGTTGGGGCCTTGCTTGCCGCCGCGCAAAATCACATGCGTGTCCTGGTTGCCGCGCGTCTCGAAAATGGCGGCCATGCCCATCTTGGTCATGCCCATGAACGCGTGCTTGGCGCTGGCGGCAACCATGGCGTCGGCCGCGATCTGCACGCCGCCGTCGGTACCATTCTTGAACCCCAGCGGGCAACTCAGGCCCGAGCTCAGCTGGCGGTGGCTGGGGCTTTCGGTGGTGCGCGCGCCGATGGCGCCCCAGGCGATCAGGTCAGCGATGTACTGCGGGCTGAGCAGGTCCAGGAATTCGGTGGCAATCGGCAAACCCAGGCCGCTGATGTCCAGCAACAGTTCGCGCGCGCGGCGCAGGCCTTCGTTGATGCGGAAGCTGCCATCCAGGCGCGGATCGTTGATGTAACCCTTCCAGCCCACCGTGGTGCGCGGCTTTTCAAAGTACACGCGCATGACGATCAGCAGGTCTTTCTTGTGCTGATCGACGGCGGCGCGCAATTGGCGCGCGTAGTCCATGGCCTGGCCATGGTCGTGAATGGAGCAGGGGCCCACGACGATCAGCAGGCGGTCGTCGCGGCCGTGCAGCACGTTGGCGATCTGCGCGCGGCTTTCCTCGACCAGCGTCTGGATAGCGGTGGATACGGGCAGTTCGTCCTGCAGGAGCGCGGGCGAAATCAGGGGACGAACGGCGCTGATGCGGGTGTCGTCGGTGCGCGTGTTGTCCTGGGTCGAGTCGGCCGTGCCGACCTCGCGGTCGTGCTGGGGGTCGTCAATGCGGGTCAAGGGAAGCTCCGTGCCGTGGTTGCGCAAGCTGCGCAAGATGCGTAAAGGCGGCCATTATCGCACCCGCGCGCCCACCCCCGGGCGGCGGGGCGGCGTCCGTCTGGACGAGCCGGTGCGTTGTGCGTGGACAACGGGACGAGGCAATTGCGGCCAGGGTGTTCTTAAACCTACGCCTATCGGCCCGGAAATTGCCTTAGCCCTTTGCCGTCGACGACAGATCGCAAGTGAATGCCGTAGCATGGGAACCCGAACAGAACCAGCGGCCGCCTGCCAGGGCTCGACCTATAAGCTAGGACGAAAACGAATGCCAAAAACCGACGCCGGAGCCGCTCGACGAATTCTTCTCGTTGAAGATCACCCCGTTGAACGTGCTTATCTGCAGAACATGCTGCTGGCGTTGGGATATCGGCGGGTTGCCGGGTTGGGCAGCAGCACGGAAGCGGTTAGCGCGTTAAGCCGGCAGTACTACGACCTGGTCATCAGCGACATCGTGATGAGCGACGGCGACGGCACCCACATGCCCAACGAATTGCGGCGCCTGGTGGATGTGGGCCGGCTAAAAAGCATGCCTCCCATCATCTGGATCAGCAGCCTGAGCGAAGAGCTGTTGCAGTCACATGTACGGCTGGCGCTGCAAGCCGGCTGCCCGTCGGCGCAGGCGCTGTCCAAGCCGGTATCCCGCACGGCCATGCACCAGGCCATCAAGGCTGGGCTTGCCGCCGAGGACGTGACGACGCCCCAGCACCCATCCATCCGCCGCGAAGTGGTCGAGGCCGAACTTGGCCGGGCCTTGATCACGGGCGTGGGCATGAGCGTGGTGTTGCAACCGCAAATGAGCCTGTCCACCGGCAAGGTGCTGGCCGCCGAAGCGCTGTCGCGTTGGGATCATCCCGAGCTGGGCGCCATATCCGCCGTGGATTTTGTGCCGGCCGCGCATCGCCTGGGCATGGATCGCATGCTGTTTCTGCGCGTGACGGATCGCGTGCTGGAGGTGCAGAAAACGCTGCACGCCGAAGGCATCGCCGTGCCCATCGCCATTAACGCATCGGCGTCCACGCTGTGTTCTCGCGATATGCCGGCCGTGCTGGAAAAGCGCGTAGCGCAGGCGGGACTGCCGGCGCGCTTGATCAAGATTGAACTGACCGAGGACGAGCCCGTCAACGATTGGCTGGCGCTGTCTTCCGCGTTGAACCTGCTGCGCGTGCGCGGCTTTGAACTGGCCATGGACGACTTCGGCGCGGGCATCGCCTCGATGCGGCTGTTTTCCGCCATGCCTTTTACAGAACTCAAGATCGACCGGGACTTTATCGTCCACATGCACCGCGAAGCCGCATCGCGCGCGGTGGTGGCCGCGGCCATCGAAATGGGCCGGGTGCTGGGCCGGCGCGTGGTCGCCGAAGGGGTCGAGCAGGAACGCGACCTGCAACTGCTGCGCGAGCTGGGTTGCGACGTGGCCCAGGGCTATGGCCTGTCCATCCCCCTGGAGCCGCAAGCGTTCATCGAATTCTGCCGCCAGCACTGAAGCGGCCGGCGGCGGGCGGGGCAATCAGATGCCGGACACGTCGATGTCGCCGGGATAGTCGATCGAGAACTTCAGAACGGTCTCGCGCGATTTGCCCGGTTCAAGGTCCCATTCCCAGATCAGCTTGCCGTCTTCTTCGCGCTTGATGTCGCGGTCGGCGGGCGAGAGCAGCTTGACGACGATTTTCTCGTTGCGCGAGACCGGCAGGCGGTCCTTGAACGACACCTGTTCCTTGGTGGCCTTGTTGTTCTTGACCGTGATCTTGTATTCGTAGGTCACCCGCTTGCCGCTGCCCGAAAAACCCGTGCTTTCGGTGTAGCGGGTGACCAGCTGGCGCTTGATCGAGATGCCGTCGTCGGCGCCCATCGCCAGTTCGACCTTTTCGCCCGGCATCACCGCCTTCATGGCGCTGGACGCGACGAACGCGTCATCCAGGAAGGTGTTGAGCGGGCCGGCCAGGAACGGAAAATCGGTGTTGTTGCTGGCCTGCGCCGTCAGGAATACCGCTTCGCGCAGCGCGGGCGTGGATTGATATTGCAGGGTGGCCGGCAGCTTGGCGGTTGCGATCGCCACGCGCTGGGTAGAGTTGTCCGAGGGCAGCGTGGCCGGGTTCTGGATCTGGAACGAGGCGCTGGTGGCCTCGTTTTGTACCTGCGCGGTGCGCACGTCGATCGGTTCCGGCATGACGTCGGCCTGTGCGCTTTCGGCATAGGCCTGGCTGGCGCCGCGCGGCGCGCGCTTCATGGCCATTTCGCTGGATACGGCAGGCGCGGGCGCGGCGATGGGGCGCGGCGGCGGAGGCGGTGGGGCGGCCACATCGATGATCCACGGTTGCAAGGTCGGCGCGCCACCGCCCAAGGCGGGCCGGGCAGTGGACAACGTCAACTTGACGTTGTTCCAGTCTTCGCCGGAATTCTGGCGAATGACGCCGAAGTAACCCAGATCCACGCTGCGGTCGGCGGGACGCAGGCGGGCGTCATAGGCAGGCGTCCAGCGCGCGCCGCCGACGGCGTACGACACTGCCAGGTCGACCTTGCCCGCACGCGCCAGGTTGACCCGCAACGTAACGGTCTTGGTGCGGCGGCTCATCTGGCCTTGCACCACGTTCAGCTGGTTTTGCAATGCGGCAAGCTCGCGTTCCAGCGCTTCTTTGCGCGTTGCGACCTGACGCAGTCCGGCCAGGGCCTTGGCCAGGCTGTCCGCGCTAAGCGTCTGGATGGCCTTGAGTTCTTCCAAGGTCAGCCGGGCGCTGTCCTTGGAGGGTTCGGTAGCGCCGCGCTGCATCATCAAGACCAGCTCGCGCTGGTTGTCCAGCACGGCGGCCTCGTCATCCAGCTCGGCCATCTGACCTTCCAGCTTGCGCACCTGCTCTTGCAAGGCGCGAACGCGTTCGTTGGCCGTGTCGGCGTTGAAGGCGTCGCGCACCTTGACGTCCAGCAACGAAGCCTGGCCGGTGCTTTTGGCCGACACTTGCAGGGAATTCTCCTGCAATGATGCGGGCAGGTTTTCCAGGGTCAGCTCATGCTCGCCCGCCGCCAACTCGCTGGTGGCCGAGCGCGTGACGACCGCACGGTCCTGATAGACCGTCACTGCGCCGATGGCGGAGGTCAGCGCGGCGGCTGCGCCCAAGCCGGGAATCGTTGCAAGGGCCAAGGCCAGGAGAGTACGTCGCACGGGTTCACCTTTGAAAAGGTTGATATCTGAAGCTGCGTCCCGGCTCAGGGACGGATCAGCGGTAGCGCAATTTACTCTGGTGTCCAAGGCGCGTGCTTTACAGAAGATGACAAACGCGACAGGGCACTACGGCGGCGATGCGGCCGGCTGCGCGCGTTCGGGATGGGCCAGTTGGCGCAGCAACGACACGGCGTTGCCTGCGGCCATGGACCGGTCATGGCGGCGGTAGGCCATGTCCAGCAAAGCGTGCGGGGCGTCGCCCTTGATGGGGCGATACTCAATGCCCTGCGCGCCCATGTGGCGCATGGCGGCGGGCACGATGGAAATGCCGACGCCGGCTGCCACCAAGCTGACGATGGACGCCATTTGCGGCGCCTCTTGAATGACGCGCGGTGCAAAGCCCGCGCGCTGGCAGGCGGACTGGATGGCGTCGTACAGGCCGGCGCCGATGGGGCGCGGGTACAGCACGAAGTCCTCGTCGGCCAGCGCCGCAATCGGTACGCTGCGGCGGCGGCTTAAGGCGTGATCGGGCGGCAGGGCGACCAGCATGGGTTCGTCCAGGACGCGTTCGGATTCAAATTCCGCGTCCAGCAAGTAGGGCGGCCGTACAAAGGCGATGTCTACCTCGCCCACGCGCAGCCCGCGCAGCAGTGAAATGGTGTTGCTTTCCGTCAAGGTGATGCGCACGTCGGGATAGCGGTCGCGATAAGCGCGAATGGCGCGAGGCAGGTACGGGTGGAATACGGCCGATGCCGTGAAGCCCACGGTGATCGCGCCGCGCTCGCCTCGTCCCAGCCGCCGGGCCGTGTCTATCGCGCGGTCGGCGCTGGCAAGAATGGCGCGGGCGTCTTCCAGGAACTGGGCGCCGGCTTCGGTCATCTCGATGCCGCGGGGAAGCCGGAGAAATAGCGGTGTGCCGATTTCGCGTTCCAACTGCTGTATCTGCTGGCTCAACGGCGGCTGGCCAATTCCCAGGCGCGCCGCTGCCCGCGTGAAATGCAATTCTTCGGCCACCGCAGTGAAATAGCGCAGATGTCGTAATTCCATCGTTTTAAAGTATGGACGGTAGGGGTTTCATATATTGGACATATCAAGGCGAAAAGTCTACTTTTGATCTGCGGGCGCGTCGCCCGCTTGTCTTTCAGAGATTTCCCATGTCTGCCCCTAGCGCCAGTTCTCCCACCCCCACGCCCGCCCCTTATCTGGCGCGCGGCACGCCAGAACTGCATCGCGCGCAATGGGCCTTGTTCGCAGCGGGCTTTTCCACGTTTTCGCTGTTGTATTGCGTGCAGCCACTGATGCCGCTGTTCACTGGCGCCTTCGGCGTGTCGCCCGCGCAAAGCAGCCTGGTCCTGTCCTTGTGCACCGGCTTGCTGGCGATCGCGATCTTCTTTGTTGGCCTGTTCTCCCAAGCATTGCCGCGCAAGCGCGTCATGGCCTGGTCATTGCTGGCTTCCGCCGCGCTGGGCACAATCGCGGCCGTGGCGCCCGACTGGCACAGCCTGTTGGCGCTGCGCGCGCTGCAAGGCGTGGCGATGGGCGGCGTCCCCGCCGTCGCCATGGCCTACCTGGCCGAGGAAGTCGAACCGGACACGCTGGGCTTCGTGATGGGCCTGTATATCAGCGGAAGCGCGTTTGGCGGGCTGTCCGGCCGCGTCATCACCGGGCTGGTTTCGGATCACTTTGGCTGGCGCGCCGCGATGGGCACGCTGGGGGTCGTGGGCATCGTGGCCGCGGCACTGTTCATGTGGTTGCTGCCCGCCTCGCGCCGCTTCACGCCGCAACGCGGGCGTGGCTGGGCCGGTGTGCTGGGCGATGTGCGGGCCGGTGTCGGCGCGCACCTGAAGAACGGGCCCTTGTGCGCGTTGTTCGCCATGGGCGGCCTGCTGATGGGCGCGTTTGTCACGGTCTACAACTACGTGGGCTTCCGCCTGCTGCTGCCGCCGTTTTCGCTAAGCCAGACCTTCATCGGCTTCATCTTCGTCGTGTATCTGGTCGGCATCTTTGCCTCGACGTTTTTCGGCCGCCTTGCCGACCGCCACGGCCGGGGCGCCATGCTGTCCGCCGCGACGGCTCTGGCCCTGGCCGGGTTGCTGCTGACCTTGTCGGACTCCTTGCCCATCCTGATCGCCGGTATCGTGGTGTTTACCTTCGGCTTCTTCGCGGCGCATGCGGTCGCCAGCGGCTGGGTGGGCCAGATGGCCCGAGGCTACAAGGCACTGGCCGCATCGCTGTACCTGCTGGTGTATTACGTGGGGTCCAGCGTGCTGGGCGCCTGGGGCGGCCACTTCTGGGCTGCCCAGCAATGGCCGGGCGTGGCCGCGATGGCCGGCGGTTTGTTGGCATTGGCATTGGCCATCAGCGCCGGCCTGGCCTGGCGCACCAGCGGCGCACGTCGCGGGGACGCAGGTCAACCGGCTTGATTGCGCGGCTGAACCTGCCGCCCCTTGTGGTCGACAAAGATCACACCCTTGTCCATCCCAGCGTAGCGATAGAAGTAGCGGGCGCTGGACTTGACGGGGCGCGTGTCGTAGGCGGATAGATCGGAGCCCGGGGTGCATAGGCGTTCGACTTCTTCCGGCCAGCGAAAGGTGCTGGCTTTGTGCTTGATCCAGCGGTCGAGAAGAGGCTTGAGGGTGAAGAGGTTGAAGAGGATGTCGTAGATGTTGAAGATATCGCTCCATCCGCCCGTTCTGGTGACGTTGTTGTCACCGGTGGGTTTACGGACAAGGCCTTGCTCGACAAATTTTGGGTCGGCTTGAATTGCCTTCAGCCCGTGCTCCATATAGCGGCGGATGAACTCCAGCCGGTGAAGGTTGTTGTCGAAACACGTCTGATCATGCACGTCAAAGTCGCCTCCGACGATAAACGGCCTTTTACTCTTTCTGATGCTCTCGGGATCCTGGGACGGCATTTGCATCGTCTCAAGATAAGGCTGCGGGAAACATAAGCGTAGCGTGTAACCGTGCCCGAATTCGGTGTAGGGCCGCACATCGCGCCATGGCAAGTGCAGCACCGTATCGCCATAAGAGACGTGCACCAATTGCGCTTGCCGATTAAATCGGATGCGCGACATGGCAGAATTGGTTCCTAACCATAAACCCGCCGCCGCCATCAGTAAAAAAGGAATACAGATGAGGGCGCCCTTGTGCTGGTACTCCCCGAACAGGGGGGCCAGAATGAACACGATGGTCACGGACATGGACACACCCAGCGTCGACAGTTGCAGCAGAAAGGTAATCTGCCCTTCCATGCGCGGCTCAATATATTGCTCGTTGAACTGCTCTGGATCGGACACGTCTTCGGTCAGCCATAGCTGCTCCGGATCCATGGCGTAGCGAATGTCGGGCAGGGCGGCGAAATACAAGCTTTCGTCGAGACGTGCGCATTGACGCTTGAATTCGACTGCGGCGTCCGGGATGGTGGCGGGGTCGATGGCGCGAAGCTTTTTCACCATGACGAGCTGGCCTCCATCTCGTAGTCGGCGTCCGTGAAACCATTGGGGCGATAGTTCACCGTCGTCGTGCCGAACAGGGCGTTCGTGGCAATTTTGACGACGCCGACACCGTTTATCACGGTCACTCGGTCCGGGTCGTCGTAACGCACCTCGCGGCCTGAGAACTCGCCCAGGCGCGGGGCCTGCTGCTGGCTGATCGAGTACTGGCTGATTTGCGACCGCCATCCTGGCAAGAAGACGGAAACCGAACGGACGTCGTCCGGCACTCCTAATACCGTCGCTAGCCCCGATTTGAGGGAAGGAGCCAAGACCTTCATTACGTCGATGTCGTTTTGCATGCTGGGCGCCTGGAACAAGCGATGGAATTCTTGCAGCTCTTCTTCATCGCTAGCAAAGGGCTCAAGCCCGCCTGGCATGCCCCATACGCTACGTCGGATCCATGTCTCGACCCTCGCCTCGTCGACCGTGGTTTGGTGGAGGTGGCGAAGGCCGAGATAAAGCGCTTCGATTCCAAGAAGGATCCACCCGATCGTGCCGGAGTTAAGCCGAGCCACTCCAGTTGTGCCTTTCAACAGTAATGAGCTTGATCTGGCCAATCTATTTACCTCCCAAGGACGTAATTTTCCCCACAGGTGCAAGAAGCCAATCCCCCCAGCGGCAAATTGCACTGAGCCACTGACGAAGCTGATGGTCGCCACTTGGCCGCGCTCTTGCACGGCGGCCTGCCACCAGTCCTTTGCGCCAATCGCGATTGCGGCCACAGCAGCCACCCCAATCGCTCGCAATTCCCATTTCTTGGCCGCCCCATCAAACGCAGCAGCCACCCCCGTCTCCCCCCGCACCTTCGCCAAGTCGCGCTGTTTCTCAAACCAAAACCTCGTCATCGTCGCCCCAGCGGCGCCCACCCCCAAAACCTTGCCAGTCGCATTCAGCGCATTCCCCAAAGTCAATCCATCCTCACGCCCCAGCGCCTTGAATGCTTCGCCCGCGCTGTACACCGTGGCGAACGCCGCGACGCCGCCTAGCGCCAGGCGGGCGTTGTGCCAGAAGCGCAAGCGCCCGGGCAATTTTCGGCATTGCTCCACGCGCTCCTGCACGTCCTCGGTGTCATACAAGGTGACAAGGGTCTGCACGGCGCGGTCGACGGTCTGTGGACGAAAGCCGTTGACGCCGGTGAGGCCCATGCTGTTTCGCACCCAATTGCCCACTTCGCGCAGCGGTACGTCGTGGGCGCGCGCCAAGGCGCCGTCCAGCACTTCCATGATCGGGCGGTACACACTGGTCCAGAATGCGCCGGGCGATTTCAATTGGCCGTGCGCGACCAAGGCGCCCAGCATCACGCTCAGCTGACTGGATGCGCCGTCCGCCGGTAGCGTCTCCAGCACTTTTTGCAGCGCGGCCAAGGACGCATTGACCGCTGCCTGGCGGACGGTGCCGCTGGCCAGCTTGGCGTAGCTGACGACTTCCGGCGCGCCCAGCACGGCTTTTTGCAATAAGCCCACCGGGCCGTCGGGTTCGACTTGCGCCAGCAAGAAGTCCTTGCCGGCTGTGCAGTGGATCAGGGCGGGCAGGGTGTGCCCCGCAAGGCAGCGCAGGTCCAGATAGCCCTGGGTGTCGGGCGCGTGCACGTCGATGATGGCGTCGTAGGCTTTGCGCTGGCTGTTGAACAACGCCCAAAGATCGGCGGCGGCACGGACGACGTCGTCGGCGTGCGCTTGCAGCTGCTTGGGGTGGTGTTCGACGAAGTGGGCGCGTGCGGCATTTCGAGCGTGCATAGTGCGCTTGCGGTACGCGGCCAGGCGCGCCTGGTTGGCGCGGTCGCGAGAGGCCAGGACGTCCGGGCCGGTGACACCCGGCCCCATGGCGCTGCCGATAGGGTCATTTCGTAGGGTTTGGTGTCCGGCCTCATCGCCGGCCAGATTGCCCAACTGATCGATCATCTGGGACACCCGCAGCTTGTGAGCCGCGTCGGCGCCGTAGCTCTGCAAATCCGCCAGCCTGCTGCCCACCAGCATGTTCAATTCACTTAGCATCCCGGCCAGATCCTGCACGACAACGGCTTGGGGTTGGATGTCCGTGCGGGGCCGCGTCGCGGCCGTCATGGCGTTCTGGGTGGACAGGACGCCGTCGGTGTGTGGCCGGCTTTCACTCCAGGGATACTGGCGCAGCACGGTCTGGGACAGTTCGCGGACTTCTGGCAGCAAGGTAGCGGGAAAGACGTGCGCTTGCTTGCCGCCCGCAATTTTTACGGGGGTGGCCAGCAGGCTGCGCCAACTTTCTTTGTTGTTTTCAATGGTCCATAGCGCGGCGTGGCTCAGTAGCGTGTCGCTGACCATGACATGCACGGTCTCGTCTTGCAGGTCAGGAGGCGCAAGCAGGTAGCGCGCTGCGCCCGTTTCGTCCGGTACGGCCGCGCGGCCCGGCACGTCGCCTTTGTAGTCCGCTTCGGTCCACCAGATAGGCGCGAAGCGGATGTTGTCGGTGACCTGATAGTGGATCGTCCACATGCGTCCGCTCTGGCGCACAAACAGGTAGACATAGCTGCGTGGCCGCAGTACCCGCAAGCCGTAGGCTTTGCCCTCGCTCAACGCCGGATAGCCGACGGTACTTAGCGTAGGGAACACCTTGGCATCAAAGGGCTTGTCCGTGATGCCATAGCGCAAGGGATACAAGGGGATGCCACGCTGGCAAGGCGGCGGGGATATCGCCTTGCCCAGTATCTTGGCGCTGGGGTGGGGCGGTTGCAGCGCCTTGGGACATTGCAGATGAATCATGATTGCTTTCCTGATGCCATCGCGGCGGTGATCGTGTTCAAGCGGTATTCAGCGTGGTTCAGGCGCAACAGCCCGGATTCGTCGCGGCGGGCCAGATTGGCGCGCAATTCGGCATCTTTCTCGAATGGCAATTGGGGAAAGTAGAGGCGCAATTCGATGTAGTGATGAATGTCGCGTTCGAGCCGCAGGTTGATCAGCCCGGCTTCGTCGGTAAACAGCGCGATCTGATGCAGCAGCTTGGCGTGGGCGGCCGGGTGCTTGGTCGCCATATCGGCAGGCACGTGGCGGCGCACGGCCTCGCGCATGAAGCAGGCAAAGCTGGCGCGGTTGACCGCGTCTTCCTCAATCGTCGACAACGCAAAGCCCCTAGGGTCGGGCGCGGTTTCATTCGGAACAGGAACATCGGCTTGCAGCCATAGCGCGCCCGCGTCGTCGGCGGTGCGCCAGATCAGCCTTTGTATCGGCCCCAGCAATTGCGCCAGGCGATCGGCAGGCAGACCTTCGCAAAGCTCTTCCAACTGGCGCGTGGCCGTCAGGTTGAATCGCATGGGCAAGCCATCGGGCGCCCGCATCAGACGCAGGTGCTTCAAGTGTGCACTTGCCGGCGCGTCATCGCCGGCAAACAACAGCACACCCATTTGCCTGGGGGCCCAATCGTCAATAAAAGCTTGCAGCAGCGGCGCGGTGACGGGCGTCAGCAACGGACCATGGCGATATCCCGGCGGCTGGTATTCCCAATCGGTGCCGCGCCATAACCAGTGACGATCCACGCCGGACTGCAATGACGACACCTCGTGTTCCAGCGTGGCAGACCGTGCGCCATCCAACCAAAGCCAGGCAGAGGCAGAGCCGTAGCCAGGGCAAGAATTCGTATCCGCGCTCGCGCGATCGTCGGCCAGGCTGTCCATGCTGGGGGCTTGCACGACGCGGACGGTTTGACGGGGCCAGCCGGCATGTTCCGGGAAGGACATCGTCAGGCTCCTTGCATGCCGCAAGGGCAGGGCACACGGGGGCAGGTGCCGTCGGCGCGCAATGCGCAAAGCAGGTCCATGGCAAGCCCTGGGGTAGCGGCGCCCGCCATCGACGGGCCGCTGGCCGCGCCGGATTGCTGATTGATGGGCCCTTTGAATACAAGGGCGCCTGCGTCCAGCGTGATGCCCGAATCGTCGATGTTGATGGTGCCGCCCGGCCCCTTGATCACCACGCTTTGCGCGGCCTGCAATTCCAGCGTGACCGTCTTGCCCTCGATCCGCTCGCCCGCATGCACCTGGAAATGCCCCTGCACCTTATGTTCCACATGCCCGCCCGTTTCGATCCAGTGATTGGCCACAGTCTTGTCGCGGCGGTTGTTGCCCACGTCTTCCGTACGGTCCCGGCCGGTGGCGATGGTGTGGTTGCGGTCGATGGTCAGGAAGTCGTCCTGGCCGATGGTGTGGCGGCGGTCCTGGCCGATGTGGACCTGTTCATCGCTGCCCACCGATTCGCTGCGGTCGTGGCCGACGGTGATGGTTTCGTCATGCTCGACCTGTTCGCTGCGGTCGTTGCCGACGAAGGTGGTCTCGTTGTGATTGACGTGGATGTTCTGGTCTTTCTGCGCGTGGATGTAGATCTCTTCCTGATCCCGTTCGTCTTCAAAGCGCAGCTCGTTATAGCCCTCGCCCTTGTGCGTCTGGCTTTTGATCGTCATGCGCGTTTTGTGGCGCGGCAGCTCGTAGGGCGGCGGGTTGATCGACCGGTGCGTTCTGCCCGTGACGATCGGCTGCGAGCTATCGCCATCCAGAAAGCTGACGATGACTTCCTGGCCGATGCGCGGGATGGCCATGTGGCCCCAGCCCGCGCCGGCCCAGTTCTGCGACACGCGGATCCAGCACGAACTGTGTTCGTTGTTCTGCCCCAGCCGGTCCCATGGAAACTGCACCTTGATGCGGCCGAATTCGTCGCAGTAGATTTCTTCATTGGGCGGGCCGACCACGCTGGCGATCTGCGGGCCGTCCACTAGCGGCTTGCGGCTGGGCTCGGGTTTCCAATCGACCTTGTCGGGCACGATGTCGGCGGTGTAGCCGTAGCGCGTGCCTTGTTCAGCGCCCGCGCCGTCTTCTTCCTGGCTGCTGTGCTGGATGCCGTGGTGGCGCATGCGCACCGGGCGCCAGCCGTGGTTCCAGTCATCACGCGGGTGGCCGGTCAGGTCGAACGCCACGCCGGGAATTAGCCGTGCGTCGTCGCCGTGCACCTGGGCCATGCGCGCATCGCGGCGCAAGCCCAGCAGGCGGCTTTGCGTGAAGGGTTTGCCTGCCTCGTCGCGCTTGTAGCGGCCGGGGTAGTCGTAGCGCTCGTAGCGGCCGTCTTGGTGTTGCAGGTCGGCGGCGACGTGCGTGTGTTCCTGGTCATACTGCGGGTGTGTGTAGGTGTAGTCGCGTTGCGTCTGGCGGGCGGTGCGTAGTTGTTCGGTGTAGATGAAGCGATGCAATGCAGGTTCGCGTTGATCGCCGCCCGGCGTCGGGTTGTAGAGGACCGGCCCGCCGGCGATCTCGCCATGGATGTAGATGCGGTCGCCGTGGATCAGGCGGTGGGAATTTTCCGTATGGGCGTAGCGGTGGAAGTAGCCCTCTTCGGCGGCCAGGCGCGCCACGAAATCCAGATCGGTTTCGCCGGCCTGCACGCAGTATTCACGCACCAGGTGGTGGTGGGTGGTGACCTGTTCGTAGTCGGTAATGCCGTGGCGCTTGAAGACATCGGCCAGGATTTCCGGCACGGACAGTTGCTGGTAGATGCGCCAGTCCGAACACAGCGCCGCGCGCGCCAGCGACGGTTCGACCACGGCGCGGTAACGCGTGCGCCGAAAGCCGGTGTCGCCTTGCTCGAAGGCGGTGACGATGCCGTGCACGTGGCGCACGGGCGCATCGCCCCGCCATAGCGTGAACAACGCTGTTTGATCCAGCAGCGCGCCAAAGTCGATGGCGGGGTCGAAGCTGGATAGCTCAAGGTCCAACCGATAGGTCTCGGACAGCGCCTCGTCCAGCGTGAATTCAATAACGTCGAACGCCACGCCACGGGCGGCGGGCACGAAGGTAAAACGCAGGTCGGATGAGTGGGCCATGGCTGGGCTGATGCAACATCCGTGCCAAGCCACGAGCCAACAAAATAAAGCCTTTCAGATCATCCACTTGCGTAAAAATCAGGAGGCTTACGTCAAGCGTGCAGCAGCCGATCGGGCTCGAATTCCCGAGTTTTTCCCAAGATTCAGGCCAAATCTGGCCCGATAAAAAATAAGCACTTATGGATCAATGGCTTAGAGTGAGCCAAATTTGGCTCGATCGGGTCAATTCTGGCCCGGCGGCGCCTTCGGCTGGCCGCAAACGGCTCGCGCCAAGCCGTCAAACCTCGGTCTTGAACGCCGCTTGCGGCGGGCTGGCCGCCGCCTCGCCACGGGCGGCCAGCGTTGCGTCCATGCCGCGGCTCAGCGCCGACAGTAGCAGGTGCGGCGCTACATTCAGCTGTGCCAGCAGCACGCTGCTGCGCGCCAGCCGGGTCAGCGCGTGCGGCTCCAGATCGGCCAGCCACTGACAGGCGCGCGGAGACATCTGCATGCCGGCCAGCGTCGTGGCGTCGCAGGTGCGCGCCATGCGTTGCAGCAGCAACAGGTACATCAGGTTGGTTTCGTGGATATCGCGCAGAAGTTCGGTCGAATTCGGCATCGGGCGCTCATCTCGTGGAGTCCGCTTGCCGGCCGCGACCGGAGCGAAAGGCGCGCGGCGTTCTGACGCGAACGTCTATTGCAGACCCGGGGCGGGTTGCCGTGCCGATATGGTCAGTCGATCATATTTAAGCCATCGGGACGCGTCAGTAGTGGATTTCCCTTGTCGTCGGGGCCGGCCGACGTGCCGCAAAAAAGAAGGCGTCTCATTGCGCCGGATTGATGAGCGCCTGAGCCGCGCGTATCCTCCACTAGCCAAGCCGCACGCTGGCGCGACGGCGCATACTGGCGGGTGCGGGATCATCACATGCATAACGCGCGCGCAGCGATCAGTGCGCCAGGTGGACAAACCCGAGGCGCCGGACGGGGCAGGATCGGTAGCGTTGCGTTACCTTGGGTTTCGCCATCGCGGCGGGGCCCCGCAATACAGTACTGGCTGGTAAAGGGGCAGAAATGTTGAAGAAGCAGGATCGCGTATCCCTCCCGTGGACCGATACGCTCGCCCGTCTGGAAGATGAACGGATTATGTTGCAGCGCATTGCGGCCGGTATGCCGCTTGCGCACGTGTTGGAGCACGTACTGCACGCCATCGAGGCCCAGTCCAGCGTACAGCTGCGGGCCGCCATTGCGCTGGTGGATGACACCGGAAAATATCTGGTGCACACCGCCGCTCCCAGTTTGCCGCCCGAGTTCAGCGTGGCAGTGCAGCGCACCGCCATTGGCCCGAACATGGCCTCTTGGGGCACCGCGGCGTACACGGGCAACCCCGTGTACGCCGAGGATATTGCGTCGCACCCGGACTGGGAGCCCTGGCGTGAGCTGGCCCTGGCGCACGGACTGCGCGCCTGCTGGTCCACGCCCATCAAGGCGCCGGACGGGCGCCTGCTGGGTGTGTTTTCGAATTACTACGGGGTGGCGCGCTCGCCGTCCGCCCATGACATCGACGCCATTGCGCTGGTGACGCGCAGCGCCGCGCTGGCCATCGAAAGGCACCTGACCGAAGCCGCCCTGCGCGCCAGCGGCGAGCGCTGGCGCGCCATGTTCGACGGCATGCAAGAGGCCTTCTTTCTTAGCGAGGCGTTGCGTGACGAAAGCGGCCGCATCGTGGACTTCCGCTTTTTAGAGGTCAACCCGGCCTTTGAACGTCAAAGCGGCATGAAAGAGGGCGACACGCTGGGCCATACGCTGCGCGAAATGATTCCCGGCGTGCCGGGCCAGATCATGGACGCCTTCGCCCAGGTCGTGGAAACCGGGCAGCCAACCCAGTTTGAATTTGCCGTGCCGGGGCCCAAAGAGGCGTGGTACGAGGCCCGCGCCCGCAAGGACGGCGATGATTGCATGATGGCGTTGTTCCTGGATGTGACGGCCCGCAAGGCCGCTGAAACCGAACTCTGGGAAGGACAGCATCGCAAGAATTTCCTGTTGTCGCTGGTGGACCGCATGCGCGAATTGCACCATCAGGCAGAGATCGAATATGCGGCTTGCGCGGGGCTGGGCCAGCACCTGGCGCTGGGTTTGGTCGCCGTGGTGGACTGGCCGGGCGACACCGAGCCGGCAACGCTGTCCGCTTGTTGGCGGTCCGAGTCGGACCTGGCAACGCGCGAAGCGCTGTCGCCCGAGCAGCTCGGTGAAGAATTCCAGGCCGCGATGCGCAAGGGGCGCACGGCGCATTTGCAACCCATGGTGGCCGAACAGAATGGTGAAGTCCGGCCGTCCGCCATCGTGGTGCCCATGCGCCGCTGGGGTCGGCAGGACGGGGCGCTGTGGGTACGCCCGCAGGCAGGCAGCCGGCTCAAGGCTGGCGACATTGCCTTCATCGAAGAGGTATCCGAACGTTTGTGCGACGCGGTCGAGCGCTCGCAATACGCCCGCACGCTGGAGCAGCGCGTGGAGGACGCCATCGCGGAACGCGACCGGATCTGGCGCTTGTCGCCCGAGTTGCTGGCGGTGGTGGACGGGCAGGATCGTTTCGTCAGCGTCAACCCGGCCGTGCGGCCCATCCTGGGCTGGACGCCGGAACAGTTCCTGTCCATGGGGCTGACCGAATTGATCCACCCGGACGACCAGGCCGCCACGCGCGCGGCAATTGCGCAGGCCGCCCAGGGCAACCCGACGCAGGCCGTGCGCCATATGGAAAACCGCCTGCTGACGCGCGAGGGTACGTATCGGTGGATTACCTGGAGCATGTCCTGGTCGCAAGACAGCCTTTACATGACCGGGCGTGACGACACGGATTTGAAGGTGCAGGCAGAAACGCTGCGCGACACCGAACAGGCGCTGCGGCAGTCGCAGAAAATGGAAGCCGTGGGCCGCTTGACCGGCGGCATCGCCCACGACTTCAACAACATGCTTCAGGGCATCACGGGCGCCTTGTACCTGATCCAGCGCAAGCTCGCCGCCGGCACGCCGGAGCAGGCCCAGCGCTTCATCACCGTGGCGATGGATTCCGCGAACCGGGCCGCGCACCTGACCCAGCGGCTGCTGACGTTTTCGCGGCGCCAACCCATTGACCCCAAGCCCTTCAGCGTGGCGCCCACGTTGCAATCGATGGCCGACCTGTTCCATCGCTACACCGGCGAACGGGTGCAGCTGCAATTCAATCTGCAACCCGATCTGTGGACGGTCAGTTGCGATCGGAACCAGTTTGAAAATGCGCTGCTCAACCTGGTCATCAACGCCTGCGACGCCATGCCCAATGGCGGCACGCTGACCGTGGCCGCCAGTAATACGCACCTGGACGAAACCACGCTGCGTCCGTTTCCCGGCATCAGCCCGGGGCAATTCGTGGAAGTGTCGGTCAGCGACGTGGGTTGCGGCATGCCGCCAGACGTGTTGGCCCACGCGTTCGACCCCTTCTTCACCACCAAGCCGCTGGGCGAGGGCACCGGCCTGGGTTTGTCCATGATCTACGGCTTTGCCAAGCAGGCGGGCGGCACGGCCACGCTTGAAAGCAGCGTGGGCCAGGGCACGACCGTCCGGCTGCTGCTGCCCCGCTATGAAGGCGCGCCTGACGCGACGCTGCGCCACGAACCCGCTGCGCATCGCACCCAGGACGCCGCGAATCCGTCGGTGGTGGTGGTGGTGGAAGACGACGCCAATGTGCGCGAGATGGTGCGCGAATGCCTGGCTGAACTTGGCATGCAGGTGTTGACGGCCGCCGACGGGGAGGCGGGGCTGGAACTGGTCCTGCATACCCACGACATGGACTTGCTGGTCACGGACGTGGGGCTGCCTGCCCTGAATGGCCGCCAACTGGCCGATGCGGCGCGCGCCGCGCACCCCGGGTTGAAAGTCTTGCTGATGACGGGCTACGCCGAAAGCGCGGCGCGGGGCGGGGGCTTTCTGGAGCACGGCATCGAGCTCATCGTGAAACCGTTTTCGCTTGAAGTCCTGGGTGAACGTGTGCAGCGGATGCTTGATGAGTCCCGCGCAGACGCAGAGAACGCTCGTCCGGCGTAGTCACACCGGCCCGGTGGCGTGCGCAGCCTCGCCACCGGGCTGCTGTCCCCCGCTGCATGTCCCCACTGCATGTCCCCGCTGCATGTCCCCACTGCAATCGCCGGTAAAAAATACCCGGTCTGGCAACAGACTAGGCGAGTAGCGGTGCCGCAAGGAAAAAGCCCGGTGTGAAAGCGGGGCGGGAACGCAGCTTGCTCATAGGTCTGGGCTTTTCCACAAAGGAGTCTGACTATGAAATCTCGTGCTTTGACTTGCGCTTTCGTATTGGCAGCCGGTTTGACGTCTGCCGGCGCGGTAATGGCCCAATCGGCCAACCCGACCACGCCGTCCTCCACGCCGAATGACGCCACCGCCGCGCAGCCGAACCGCGCACAGCCTCCGGGCCAGATGGCTCCGGCGCCCAACGCGACGCCTTCGACCGGAACCAAGCCGCCCGCCACTCACCAAAGCGGCACCATGTCGTCGGGCAAGAAGCACTCCGACGAAACGCCGAAGCGTCCTCGTGAAGCCAACGACAACGTGCCCCGCACGCCGGGCGCAGGCGCTACGCCGCCTCCGGGCTATCCGAACACTGGCGGCTCGAAGTAACGGCTGACGTTGACGGCGGTCTTGACCACCGCCGTCGCGCCGTTCGAGCAGAAGGCTTCCCACGGGAAGCCTTCTTTTTTATGCGAACCGGCAAACTGAAACACCATTTTTTAGCAAACCGGCCACGGCTTCCAGGAAGCGTGGCCGGTATGTATCGCGTGTTATCGCGTGTCTTCCAGCAGGCGCCCGCTGCGGCCTGCACGACCGCTTGCGTGGCGACCGCCTCTTAATGCTGACGGCGCAATTCCGCCGGCGGCACCCGCAATTGCCCGCGATACTTGGACACCGTGCGCCGTGCCAGCAAGATCCCGCTGGCCGCCAGCTGCTGCGTCAGGGCAACGTCGGACAGCGGCATGGTCGGGTCCTCGGCATCCACCATTTCCTTGATCAGCGCGCGGACCGCCGCGGCCGAGCACGAGCCACCCGATTCCGTGGCCAGCTCGCGCGAAAAGAAGTGGCGAAATTCAAAGACGCCGCGCGGAGTCACCATGTACTTGCCGACCGTGGCGCGTGACACGGTGGATTCGTGCATGTCCAGATCATCCGCCACTTCGCGCAGCATCAGCGGCCGCAACGCCACTTCGCCATATTCAAAGAACGTCTGCTGACGCTTGACGATAGCCTCGGCCACGCGCTGGATGGTCGTGTAGCGCTGTTCCACGTTGCGCACCAGCCAGCGCGCCTCCTGAAGCTCTTGCGCCATCGGACTGCGGTCATCCAGGCGGGCGCGGCGGAACAGGTCGGCGTACGTGCGATGCAGCCGTGCCTGCGGCATGGCGTGGCGGTTGGGCAGCACGCGCCAGCGCGAATGCCATTTGTCCACAAACACGTCGGGCACCACATATACGGGCGCTTCAGCGCTGTAGCGCGACCCCGGCTTGGGATCCAGGCTGCGGATCAGCGCGCACGCTTCGCGCACTTGCTCATCGGTGCAGCCCAGCAAACGGCGCAGCCCGACGCAATCGTTCTTGCCCAAGCGGTCCAGATGCTCGCGCACGATGCGCAAGGCCAGGTCGCGCACGTGGGGTTCGACCGACTGCGCCGCCGCCAATTGCAGCGACAGGCATTCGGTCAGGTCTCGCGCTGCAAGGCCCGGCGCGTCCAGCTGCTGCACCAGGCGCAGGGCGGCCGTCCATTCGCCTTCGTCTGGCGGGGGGCTGAAACCGGCGTGCTCCGGATCGCACAGGCTCATCAGCGGCACGCGCAGGTAGCCGTCGTCGTCCAGCGCGTCGATGATGAATTCGGCCAGCAGGCGGTCGCGCGGTTCCAGGTGATAGTTGCCCAAGTCCGCGGACAGGCGCTCGCGCATCGATACCGATGCGCAGACCCATTGCCCCATGTCCTTGCCGTCGCCACCGCCCGTCAGCTGGGTAGGATAGTCGCCGGAATAGGAAGGGGCGTCAGGCAAAGGCTCATCGGCCTCGGATGGCGAGGGCGGGGCGGCGTCGGCCATGGCCGACGGCTCGTCCCCGTAATTGCCGGGTTTGATGGAATCGCCGTTTGGCAGCGGTTCGGTGTCCTGCTCGTCGCCATCTTCCAGAAAGGGGTTGGTGGCAAGCGCGTGTTCCACCGCGGTCGTGAATTCAAGCGCCGACATCTGCAGCAGCTTGACAGACTGCTGCAAGCGCGGCGCAAGCGTCATTTGTTGGCGCAGGCGCAATTCTTGCGAGGGGTGGCCCAATCGAGTCTCCTGGATGAAAGCCGCCGAAGGGCGGCGCATCCTAGGACACATGCAAGATCCGTGCCAGGTCGATTTTCGGGCGTAGGCGCGAGGCTTGCGGCCCTGTCGCAGCGACCGTATTACAAGGCGACGGTAAGAACTGCTCAGCCTCCCGACAAACCTTCTTTTTCGTAGACGTCCAGGCGGTTGTACAGGGTTTTCAAGCTGACGCCCAAGGTGTCGGCCGCCAGGCGCTTGTCACCCCCGTGGTGGGCCAGCGTCGCCAGGATGAAGGCGCGCTGCGCCTGGCCCAAAGGCATGCCCACCGGAAAGTTCATCGCGCCTTCGCGCATCTCGGCGTGCTGGCTGGCGGCAGGGCGGGCCAGCAGGTTGGTGTCCAGCTGCGTGTCCGACAAAATGAAGGCGCGCTGCACAACGTTACGCAGTTCGCGCACATTGCCCGGCCAGTCATGCTGGGCGATGGCGTCCAGCATGCGCTTCGAAAACGTTTTCTGGGTTTGATATTGCGCGTTCAGACCGTCCAGGAAGCGCTGCGCCAGGATCAGCGCATCGTCACCGCGTTCGCGCAGCGGCGGTACCCGAAGGGGGATGACCAGCAGGCGATGCAGGAAGTCCTGGCGCAACCTGCCATCGGCCACCGAGGCCGCGGGGTCGCGGTTGCTGGCGCAGATGATGCGCACGTTTGCGCGCAGCAGGTCGGTGCCGCCCACGCGCTGATACGTTCCCGCTTCCAGCACACGCAAGAAATGCACTTGCATGTCGGGCGGCATCTCGGTGACTTCGTCCAGGAATAAGGTGCCGCCGCTGGCGTACTCAAAATAGCCCGCGTTCTGCGCAACCGCACCGGTAAAACTGCCTTTCTCGTGGCCGAACAATTCGGCATGGGCCAGCGTGCCGCTGATCGCGCCGCAGTTCACGGCGACAAACGGCGCGGCGCGCCGTTCGCTGGCGTCATGGATTGCGCGGGCAATGATTTCTTTGCCCGCGCCGCTTTCTCCCACGATGAATACGCTGGCGTCGGTAGCCGCCGCCAGCTGCAACTGGGTTGCCAATTTCTGCATGACAGCAGACATGCCGGTGACGTCCATGGGGACGACCGAAGACGCGGGCGCAGTGTCGCGCCGCGCGGTGGTGCGATTTGCCATAAAGATACCTCGGGCCGCCGGGGCCTTACGCGACAGCACAATCGTAGTGGTACGTTTGTAGCGCGACTGCGACCAGTTGCAAGTATTCGAAAACTTTAGTCGACAGTATCGATTCTTTACGCATTATGGCTCCAGAGTGTCTATCCTCACAGTGATAAACGCGCGCGCTGATTGATGACCGCGCACCGGCAACAGGAGAACTCATGCCTCATCTGCTTGTCGTCGATGACGACGACGCGATACGGGAAACACTGGCCGAAATGGGTCGCGATAGCGGCTTTTCGGTGGCAGTGGCAGGAAGCGTGAAAGATGCGCTGATACAGCTGGAACGGCAAGCGCCGGATCTGGTGTTGACCGATGTCCGCTTGCCTGGTGGCAACGGCATGGACATTTTCAAGAATGCGGCCGTGGCCAGCGCCGAAGTCGTGGTGATGACGGGGCACGGCACGGTGGATTACGCCGTCCAGGCGCTGCGTCTGGGCGCCAGCGATTTTCTCGTCAAGCCGATCTGCATGGAACGGCTGAACGAAATTCTGACGCGAGTCGTTACGAACGCCGGTGGCGAACTGCCCGGCATGCCCTTCGAAGAGCCCGGCCGTTTCGGCAAGCTGTACGGCGAGTCGGAACGCATGGTGCAGCTGTACCACCAGATCGGCCGGGTGGCGCCCACGAATGTCACGACACTGCTGATCGGCGAAAGCGGCACCGGCAAAGAGCTTGCTGCCCACGCCATCCACGAACTCAGCGCGCGTCGCCAGCGCCCGTTCATTGCGGTCAACTGTGGGGCGATTTCGCCCAACCTGATCGAAAGCGAAATGTTTGGCCACGAGCGCGGCAGCTTTACCGGCGCCGACCGCCAGCACAAGGGCTATTTTGAACGCGCCGACGGCGGCACGCTGTTCCTGGACGAAGTCACGGAAATGCCGCTGGACCTACAGGTCAAGCTGCTGCGCGTGCTTGAAACCGGGCAGTTCATGCGCGTGGGCACCAACCGCGAGATCAGCTGCGACATCCGTATCGTTGCGGCCACCAACCGCAATCCCGAACAGGCGGTGCAAGAAGGCAAGCTGCGCGAAGACTTGTACTACCGCCTGAGCGTATTCCCAATTGAACTGCCGCCGCTGCGCGAACGGGGCGACGACATCCTGCTGCTGGCGCGCCGCTTTCTGCAGGCGCAGAACCAGGAGTCGGGCAGGAACAAATACTTCTCGCCCGAGGCGTCCGAAATACTCAAGCAGTATGAATGGCCGGGCAACGTGCGCGAGCTCAAGAACTTTGTGCGCCGCGCCTTCATCATGGCTGATGGGGATGTGCTGGGGGTGGACATGCTGGCCCCGCACGTGTCGCCGGCGGGTGAACCCGTGGGCGGAGAAGTCAGCGTGCCGGTGGGCGAGACGCTGGCCGAGGCGGACCGCCGCCTGATCCTCGCGACGCTTGAACGCTGCAACGGCGTGAAGAAGCAAGCCGCGATGATGCTGGGCATCAGCCCCAAGACGCTTTACAACCGACTTGAAGAATATGCCGCGGCCGGCTTCGCGCTGCCCGGCGAAGACGCCGGCCAGCGCGATTCCAGGGACGCGGCCTGACCGACTAGCGGTTTACTTGTTGTGGCGGGTCTTCAGATCCGCCATGCAAGCGTCCTTGGCGTTGCCGGACATGGCATCGCATTTTTCCTTGCCCACCTTGTAATCGGCGTCGCTCTTGGTCTTGGCCGCGTCATGGTTGGCCTCGGCCTTTTCCTTGCCGGCCTTGGCATCGGCGCGGGCCTTGTCGCGGTTGGCTTCCGCCTGCTTCTGACACACGTCCTTCTGGTTGCCCTTCATCGCATCGCAAGCCTTTTTGTCCATCTTGTATTGGCTGTCGATTTGATCGTTCGTGCGCAGGGGCGCAGAGCTGCCTTGGGTAGTTTGCGCGGAGGCCTGGAAGGCGACGGCGGACAGGCACAAGGCGATAGCGGGGCAAACGGTTCTGGACAGATTCATGACTGACTCCTTTGGGTAAGGGTCCACACGGGGCGGACCTGCGGACTCCAGAGCAAGTCCCGTTCCCGGTGTGTCAGGCACGGCGCTTGCGCGGGCTGTGGGCGATATCCAGCGATATCCGCCGACGTCAATCGGTGCGCGGCGATATCCATCACGTCAACGCGGAGCTACCCATGACCCACAACGATATGAAGAACGATATGAAGCAGGACAATCAGGCCGCCGGCGCCGAGACCGGAAAATCCCAGGCCAACCAGCCCAAGGACAATACCGAAGCCGCCCACGACAGCGGGCAGTTCGGCGCCGACAAGCCGGGCTTCGGCAAAGAGCGGCAGCCCGCCAAGCGGCCCGCCGACAAGAAACCCAATACCAAGGGCGCTGAATTCGAGGAAGGGGGCCAGTACCCGGGTAAGCGTCCGCCGGGCAACTGAATAAGCCGGGCTTAGCCCGGCTCGCCGGGCTCGCCCGCTTCATCTGCCCAGCGGAACAGCATCACCACGCAATGCAGCGCGGCCAGCCCGATGATGCCCTGGATGCCACGCGTGACGGCGGCGTTCGGAATGACGCGGGCGATCACATCCAGGTTCACGGCAGCGATCAGGCCGCAATTCAAACCGCCGGCCACCACCGCGATCAGCGCTGCCCAATCCAGCCCCGACAAATCGCGTCGGCGGCCGAGTGGGCGCGCGGCAATTTCTTCTTCGCTTGCGGAAATATCTTCACTCTGGCCCGACATGTCCATGGTGCGCGTGCTCCGGTGAGGGGCGGCTGCGGGCAGAGGCCGCCCGCAGCGCGTGGGTACTGCCAAGGGGTCAACCTCCGTTGCGGACCGGGTCGGGCGGCGAGCGCGAAACGCCCGCGTCGTCAGCGTCGGTCACGTGATCGGGCGCGATGTCATCGCCGTCCACATCGTCGTCCAGCAAGTCCGGGTCCACGCTTTCGCGGTCGCCGGTGGATTGCGAGTCGCTATCGGTGTGCGCCAGGCCCGGCGGCACATCGCTGGCAGAGTCCGAGGTGTCGCTGGGTCCGACATCGGGGCGGCCGCTGTTGTCGGGATATTGGATGTCAGGGGTAGGGGGCATGACGGTCTCCGGTAAGTCTTGAATAGGCGATGGCGTAGCCGCATGGCAACGCCGCGCTTCGGCCGGCCCCGCAAGTGGCGTGCCGCAACCCCTCGGGTATGCAAGTTGCTGGACAGCGGGCGTACGCATACGGGAGAACGCTATGTCCTTGATCGTTGCCGCCAGATTCCAGACCTTTGACCAAGCCTCCGTGGCCACGCAAAACCTGTTCAAAGAAGGCTTTACGGAAGACGACGTCCACACGTTCTATATCAATTCCGCAGGCGGGCATTCGCGCTATCCGCTTGGGGGGGATCGGGCGGCCGACCCCGACGCCAAGGGCGGCCACCTGGGCGCGATGGCCGGCGCGTCGGCGTTGGGATTGGTGTTTGCCTTGCTGGGTGGCATGATCGCCGCGCAGATGTCCGCGCCTGTGCTGATCATCATCGCGGCGGCCGGTGTCGGGGCTTATATCGGCGCGCTGGCCGGCGCCATGTGGATCGTGGGCCGAGGCCGGCGCAAGACGCCCAGCACGCCGGTCGTGCAGGAATCCCACCCGGTGGTGCGCATGGCGGGCGTGATGCTGGCGTTGCACGTGACCGCGGAGAAGGAATCGGTGGCGCGTCGGGTGTTGCGCGAGTCTGGTGGACAAGACATTGAACGCGCCCAAGGCCGTTGGCGCGACGGAAAATGGCAGGACTTCGACCCGCTCACGCCGCCGCAAACCGTCGAGGCGCCGTCGCCCACGCCTTGAATGTTCCGTGCCGTATCAAAAAAACAGCAGGCCGCCCGCGGGCGGCCTGCTGCATCTTCCCGCCCGCTGATCAGTCGCCCGCGCTGCCCGTGATGGGCAGCACGATACCGGTGATGTAGCTGGCGCACACGGGCGAGGCCAGGAACACATAGGCCGGGGCAATTTCCTCGGGCTGGGCGGGGCGGCCAAGGTCCGTCTTTTTGCCGAACTCTTTGATGGCCTCGGGGCTTTGGTCCGCCGGGTTCAGCGGGGTCCACACCGGTCCGGGCGCCACGGCGTTCACGCGGATGCCCTGTGATGCCAGGTTGGCGGCCAGCGACCGGGTAAAGGCGTGGATGGCGCCTTTGGTCGACGAGTAGTCCAGTAGTTTGGCGCTGCCTTGCAAGCCGGTGACCGACCCGGTGTTGATGATCGACGCGCCGGTTTTCAAATGCGGCAGCGCTGCGCGCGCCATGCGGAAGTAGCCGGTGATATTGGTGGTCAGCGTTTTTTCCCATTGCTCGTCGCTGATGTCGGTCAGCGAGGCTATGTGCTGCTGGTACGCCGCGTTGTTGACCAGGATGTCGAGCTTGCCGAATTCCTTCACGGTCTGCTCCACGGCGCTTTTGCAAAAGGCGCCGTCCTTCACGTCGCCCGGGATCAACACGCAGCGCCGGCCTTCGGCCTGGACGACGCGCCGGGTTTCCTCTGCATCCTCATGTTCGTCCAGATACACCACGGCGACGTCCGCGCCTTCGCGCGCAAACAACACGCAGACGGCTCGGCCGATGCCGGAGTCGCCGCCGGTGACAAGGGCGACCATGTCTTTGAGTTTGCCGCTGCCTTCGTAGCCGGGCGCCTGGTATTGGGGCTTGAGCACCATGTCGGCTTCATTGCCGGGTTTTTCCAGATGCTGGCCGGGCATGGGCGGCGTGGGGTGCGGGCGGTCGCCGGTTTGGGGCGGGGTCGAGGGTTTGCTCATGGCTGGGCTCCTGTCATGGTCATGGCGCGAAATTCCACGCCTGGCCCCGCGCAGGAGCAAACCTTGTTCCTGTTGTTGCGCCAAATGGTTTGGGCACGGCGCTTGCGTAGGAACGGTACCGGCGTCAACCGTGGCGCCGGGCACCCATCAACATGATGAAAGCGAGAGAGCCATGAACAAGGACCAGGTAAAGGGCAGAGTCGAAGAGGCCGCCGGCAAGGTAAAGGAAGTGGCTGGCAAGGCGACCGGTAGCACGTCTACCGAGCTCAAAGGCACGGCGCAAAAAGTAGCCGGCAAGACGCAGGCCGCTTACGGCGACGCCAAGGACAAGGCCCAAAAGCCGGGCTGATGCCCGGCCTGAGCCCTGTTGGCGCGGCGGTTACTGGCGTCCCACGATGACGCCGAAAAGGAACGCCGCGCCAGCCACCAGCCCGATGGCTTGCCACGGGCGTGCGTGGATGTATTCTTCGGTGCAGTCCAGCGTTTCCCGCATCAAATCCCCCGCATTATCCGAGGCATCGCGCAGGCTGCGCCGCGTGGCGTTCAGCTGATCCGACAGGCGCGCCTTCAACGCGTCCAGATCGCCCGGGTCGGCATCGCGCAAGGTCGCTTCGATTTCATCGATCCAACTTTCCGGATGGCGCGCGCGTCTGCGCGTTCCACGATCGTCCGGGCCGTTCTCGGGAAAATCGGAAGGCAAAGGGGTATTCGTAGAGGCCATCGAAAAGCTCCTGGCAGTCGGGCGAAAAGGGCGCCGGGTCCGAGGCCTGCCCGTGCGGCCCCGTGGCGTGTCAAAGCCGTCAAGCTTCGAGCATGTCCTGACAAGCCAGCGTGCACGCCAGGCAGGCGCCGGCGCAGATCTGGCAGTGCTCCATATCTTGGTAAGGAGCGCATGCGCGGGCGCAAGCGTCGCAAACCAAAGCGCACAACGTACAAAGCGCGGTAGAAAATTCGCCGTTGCGCGCCAGCATCGCGGCGCACAAGCGGCACACGCCGGCGCAATCGGTTGCCAAGGCAATGCAGCGCTTCATCCGCGCTGCATTGGCGTCCAGGCTGGCCGCCGCGCACTGGTCGCAAGCCACCGCGCATTCGTAGCAGGCTTGCACACATTGCTCGAAGTTTGGGTCTCGCATTGCATCTCCTTGTGAGTGCCCATGGCGGTTGGCAAAGGCGCGGCCGCGCCCGGCCGGGCACATCCGCTTGCAATTTGAAGATACTGTCAGTGCCTCGATGCGGCGCGCGGCCGTAGCATGAAAGCTCGAACCCAGACAGGAGGTAGTCATGAAATCCCGATCCGATTCGAAACCCGAGAACGCAGCGTCCGACACTTCTGCGCCCAAGGCGGACGCCACCCAGGACACCGCAAAGATACTGCCGCCGCGCGGGCCCGTCGATGTGCCGAAACAACCGGTGAAACCAGACGCCTCGACGCCGGACGAGGCCGCTCGCGACAAGCGTGCCGTGGTCGATAACCAGACCGAGTCGAACTGGGCCGATGGTGACGCCCCGCAGCCGCGCGCGAAGAATGCACGTTCACACCTCTTCTGAAGGCATGGGCGGCGCGGGCGCGTCCATGGGCGGCAGCTTGCGTAGGAATTCAAGCAGGCGCCGTTCATCCGCATGCAGCCCGCGCGGGCCATCCGGCGCGCGTGACTTGGGCGGCAGCCGGCCCTCCAGATAGGCCTCAAGCAACGCCGGGTGCACATAGCAGGCGCGGCATACGGCGGGCGTGTTGGCCAGCCGCTTCGACACCTGCTTGATGACCTCGGCAACCGTTTGACGCGCTTGCGTCGCGGTCTCGAAGGGGTGCGCCTGCAATGCCGCGTAGGCCATCGCGGACCCCGCCCACGTGCGGTAATGCTTGGCCGTGAAGTCGCCTTCACCCGCTTGGCGCAGATACGCGTTCACCGCGCCGGAATCCACGGGGTGCTTGGCGCCGTCTTCATCCAGATACTGGAACAGCTGCTGGCCGGGAATCTCCATGCAGCGTTTGATGATGCGCGCGACGCGGCGGTCGCGTACCGTCACGTCGTGCGGCACGCCGCTTTTACCCACGAAGCGAAAACGAAAGCTGCTGCCGGCCACGGTGGCGTGGCGGCGCGTCAGCGTCGTCAAGCCATAAGACTTGTTTGACCGCGCGTATTCCCGGGCGCCGATGCGTATCAGTGTGGTTTCCAGCAAGCGTACCAAGGTGGCGATGACCTTGTTCTGCGTCAGGCCGCGTTCCTTCATGTCGCGCGCCACGCGCCGCCGGATGCGCGGCAGCGCCTGTCCGAAGGCCAGCAGGTTCTGGTACTTGCCCGCATCGCGCAGTGCCGCCCAGGCGGGGTGATACCGGTATTGTTTACGGCCACGGGCGTCGCGCCCGGTGGCCTGCAAATGCCCGTGGGGCAGGGGGCAGATCCACACATCTTCGTACGCGGGCGGGATCACCAGCTTGTGAATGCGCTTGATCTCGGCCTCGTCCGTGATGCGCTTGCCGTGGGTATCAAGGTAATGAAAGGTGCTGCCGTTGACGCGTACCCGCCGGTAGCCGGGCTGGGTGTCATCCACGTAGACCAAGGGTGGGTCGCCAGCGCCGGGGGCCGGCTCGGCAAGCGGGTTGCTGCGGGTGTCCATGCTGTCTCCGGAACCTTACGGGCGTCCCGAAGCAAGCGCCGTGCCCGTCAATCAATCGGCCATCGGGCAGGCAGCATGCGTTTGGGCACGGCGCTTGCTGAACAGGGGCCAGCGACAACCGTCTGCGAATCGATCGTTGCACAGCGCGCAGCAAAGCGCGTGGCGCAACGGTCCCTACAGGAGAGTGCCATGCAAGCCACACAGCATCTACACGTGCCGCCCAAGCCGGAGCCCATTCCGCCCGGGTCGCCGCCGGGAGACTTGCCGGTGGACCCCGATACCGACCAGCCGGAAGTGGACCTGCCGCCGCTGTCGCCGCCCGTCAAGGAAATCGAGCCGCCGCAGCGCTGATGCGGCGGCCGCGGAACAACGCAAACCAGAACAACGCAAATCAATAACGACGAGGAGTCATTATGTCGACCATCCTGCTGATCATTCTGATCCTGCTGCTTATCGGTGCCGTGCCCGCGTGGCCGCACAGCCGAAGCTGGGGCTATTACCCCAGCGGCCTGCTCGGCATTGTCGTGATCGTGCTGATCGTGATGCTGCTGATGGGACGGATATAACGGTCCGAACCTGACGCCACGGGCTTGAAAGGCCCGGGCTTGACGCGGCCGAAGGTAACGCTTCGGACATGACGGTCTTGCAATGTGGCCCGGGGTGGCATCGCCGCCCCGGGCCATTGCGTTTGGGCGTGGCCAAGGGCTGGACGACGGGTGGCGCGACGGCAACGCCAGGCGTAAGATTTGCCCGCCTCTCTTTGGCCGATTTCTATTTGGCCCACTTCTCTTTGGCCGACTTTCTTCGCCTGCTTTTTTGCCCGTCCTTCCAAGACCCCGCTACCCGGCAACGCCAACATGACCATCCCCTTGCTGATTTTGATCGACAGCGTGCAGGACTACCTGCCCGAGATCCAGGCGCGCGGCTTCCAGCCCGTCTATGCCCCCACCGCGCAGATGCGCGCTGACGCCATCGCCCAACACGGCCAGGACATCCGCGTCGTTCTGACGCGCGGCGCCACGGGTTTGAAGGCCGACGAAATGGCGGTCATGCCCAGGCTGGAACTGGTCTGTTCGCTGGGCGTCGGTTATGAAAATATCGATCTGGCCGCCGCCCATGCGCGGGGCATCATCGTGACCAACGGCCCTGGCGCCAACGCCGTGTCGGTCGCCGACCATGCCATGGCGCTGCTGCTGGGCGTGGCGCGCCATCTGCCGCAGGCGGACGCCTGGGTGCGGCAAGGCCACTGGAGCGGCTTCATGGGGCCGCAAGTAACGGGCAAGCGCCTGGGCATTCTGGGCTTGGGCACCATCGGCCTGGAAATTGCGCGGCGCGGCGCAAACGGTTTCGGGATGGAGGTCGGCTATTTCAACCGGCGCGCGCGTCCTGAAACGGGCTACACCTATTTCGATAACCCGCGCGACCTTGCGGCGGCGTCCGACTTCCTGGTCATCGCCACGCCCGGCGGCGCGGGCACACGGCACCTGGTGGACGCGCAAGTGCTGCAAGCCCTGGGGCCGAACGGCTACCTGATCAACATCGCGCGGGGCAGCGTCGTGGACACGGACGCGCTGATCTCGGCGCTGTCCGACGGCGGTATCGCGGGCGCGGGGCTGGACGTGGTGGACGGCGAGCCGCAGGTCCCGCAGGCCTTGCTCAAGTTGGGCAACGTGGTGCTGACGCCGCACAGCGCCGGGCGGTCGCCCGAAGCGGTCGCGGCAACCGTGGCGCTGTTCCTGAAAAACGCCACGGCGCACTTTGCCGGTCAGCCCGTGCTGACGCCCGTCCTGGAAGCACACGCCCAGGCGGCCTGAGCGCCGCCGCGGTCCGCGCTCAGTGCGAGAACATGATCGGCACGGTCATGCTCTTGAGGATGGACGCGGTGGCGCCGCCCATGGCCCATTGGCGGAACTTGCTGTGGCCGTAGGCGCCCATCACGATCAGGTCGGCGCTGTGGTCGGCGGCGGCGTTCAGGATGGTGCTGCCCACGCCCACGCCCTTGATATCGCGGCGCACGTGGCTAGGTGCCGGCATGCCGTGCGCCACGCAGTACGTGGCCACGTCGTTGAAATCGACGACGCCGGCTTTGGACGGCGCCGTGCCTTCTTCCATGGTCAACACCACCAGGCTTGCCGCCTGGCGCAAGACCGGCGTGGCGTCGGCCAAGGCGCGGGCCGCTTCGCGGCTGCCATCCCAGCAAACCAGCACGCGGTTGCCGACGGCGTTGAATTCGCCACTTGAGGGCAGCACCAGCACGGGCCGCCCCGTGGTCAGCAACATCTGTTCGACGAATTCGGTTTCGTGCGCGGCTTCGATATCGTCAGGGTTGAATTGGCTGACGATGACCAGGTCGCTGGTGCGCGCATGCAGCGCGACGGTGGCGCTGGGCGCGGCATCGCCCGCGCGGACCACGGCGGCAATATCGGATGCGGCAGCGCTGGCCAGGAAGGCGCTTTCCACCGCGTCGCGATTCTGCGCCTGCAATTGCTTCATGACGTCCAGCGTGCGAGACATCAGCACGGATTCGCCGTAGTAATACTGCGGCGGCGCGGCGCTGGCGTAAATGCCCACCAGCTCCGCCTGGTGGCGGCGCGCCAGCGACAGCGCCAGGTCGGTGCGGCGTTTGCAGTCGAAACCGTGGTCCAGGTGTACAGAAATGCGGCGGTACATGGCGGGTCTCCTTGATAAGCGTCCCATGCCTTCATGGTTGCGCTTTCTTGCCGCCTTGCTATTGACGCGCATCAACCCGTGGGCAATCTCCCGCGTCCGGCGCAAGCGCGCGTCACGCCGTTGATTCCTTTTCGATGCGATCGCGCAATTGGCGCACCTGGCGCGCTTGTTGCGCAATGCGGTCCAGCGGGCCGGCCAGCGCGGGGTCTGCCGCCGTGACAGCGGCGGGCACCGCGAACTGGCGGGCGCTAACGCCCGGCGCCTCGTCCTGCGGGTGCAAGGCGTGCGCCAGGACGCGCGCATAGTCTTGCAGCGCCGAGGCAGCCGCCGGCGCGTCGGCCGGCAGGGCGGGCTGGATTTCCAACACGGTGCCGGCGGCGGTGATGCGGCGCATGGCGTTCAACAGGTTCACGGCGGTGTCGACCTTGCGGTCTCGGTGCACCGGGTTTTGTTGCAAGCGCTGCAACGACGCTTCGGCGTTGTCGGCGGACAGGCACGCCAGGCGCCGCAGCCCCACGATATCCGCCTGGTCGGGCGCGGACGGCGCGTTGCTCTTTTGGCGCAGCAGCGCCAGCGCGTAGGCCGCATGCCGCTCCAGCGCGCGCGTCAGCGCATCGGCCAACTGGCGTGGCTCTTTTTCCGGCCACACCAAAACACCCACCAGCAGCGCCAGCACGCCACCCAACACGCTGTTGAACGCACGTAGCGCGGCCAGCATGGGTTCGTAGATTTCCGGCTGCTGGATATGGCTGACCAGGACGAACTGCGACGTCAAAAAGAAGGTGAACAGCGCGTAGTGGATGGTGCGGGCGGCGAACGTGCCCAGCGCAATCGGCAGCACGGCCAAGGCCACGGACAGCGGCGTGCTGAGCAGCAAGCCCAGCAGCGACGCGCCGATGGCGCCGGCCACGCTGCCAATCACCCGTTCCACCGTGCGCTGCCAGGTCGTGGCGAAATAGGGTTGCAGGATGAAAACCAGCGTCAACGACATCCAATAGCCGTGATTCACCGCAAACGTCTTGGACAGGGCCACCGCGATGGTGGCGCCCACGCCCACGCGGCAGGCGTGGCGAAAGGCGTCTGATTCCACGCCGATGTTCTGGCGCAGCGTACGCAGGGCCTGGCGTGCCCGGCTGCCCATGCCGGGCGACGAGACAGGCGCGGTGGGCGCATCGCCCTGGTCGAACATGGCCTGCATGACGGACTGGGCCGTGTGCAGCATGCGGTCCAGCACCGGGACGACGGACGCCAGATCTGGCGCGTACGCCATGGCGCCGCCCCGCAGGTCATGCAAGCCCGCCGCGAAATGCGCCAGGCGTTCGCGCAGGCATTCGGCCTGCTTGGCGTCGCTGACGTCGGAGGTGCTGGCGATGGCGTTGCATACGCTGGCGTAGCGGTGCAGGGCATGCGACAGGTGCGCGCCCGCGCTGCGCCCCAGCCAGCGCGGTGCGTTCGACTCCAGCAGGTCGGCCGCGGCCACCAGCGCAATGAAGCTGTCTTCGGCACTGTCCAGCAGATACATCAGTTGATGCGCGCGGGCACGGCGCGACGGCCGGGCGTCCTGCACTTCGCGGATGCGCACGCGGGCCGCCTCCAGGGCAGCGCGTTGCGCGCTGCGTTGCGGCTTGGTAACGGCCGTCCAGGCTTGCGGACCGCCGGCGGGCGTCAGGCCGGAATACATGCGCGCCAGGGCATCGGCAAAGTCGGCCAGCCCGCGATAGCAATGGGCCACGGCGTGCGTCGCGTCTTTCCAGGGACGGCGCCGCCATACCAGGGCGGTCATCAAAATGGCCCAGACGGCGCCAACCAGGAAGAACAGGGTGTACGACAGGCTTTCGGCCAGCGTGGGCGCGGGCAGTTCGGCGGCGACCACGAATCCGGCCGACAACAGCGTGCCGACGATGGCGGCGGCGGGCCCCAGCACCCGCAACAGTCCCCCGAGGGTGCAGCACAGGAAAGTCAGGGGCAGCAGCAGCCACAGGTGCCCCGCGCTGGCGCTGGCAAGAAAGCAGAACAGGGCGCCGACCAACCCCAGGGCGAGCATCGAGCCGGCGCGCTGGCGTAGCGGCCCGCCGGGGTCGCCAAAGCAGGCCCAGAACGCCGCGATGGCCGTCCAGCCCAGGCGGGGCTCATGCGCCAGCACGGCAAGAATGACGGGGGCCGCGCTGATCGCGGCGGCTTGCAGGGCGTCCAGCCACAGGACGTGGCGCAGCGAGGCGCGCCAACGGGAAAGCAGTTTTGTCACGCTAAGGGAAGTCGCAGCAGGGGGAAGCCAAACCGGCCAGGGATGCAAACCCTAGCATGTCGACAAGGCGCCGGCATATACGGACGGTTACATAAATGTGAATGCGTTGCCAGATACTCGCAAATTTGCCTGGAACAATTGCGCAAAATGGCATAAAAAAACACTTGCGATCGCGCAGTGGAATTTAACCCCCGCGGATTGCGGCAAGCCAACAGTGAATACTCATGTCCCAATGTGTTCTATCTGCGCCCGGACAGCGCAGGCTTTATCCGGGAACACGCTAGGAGCGTAGACATGACACCGAATCACGAGGCTTCCACAGGCTCGGTGGTCAGCGATGAGGAAATCGCGGCCATGATTGCGGGTAAGGACGGGCTGCGCGTGCTGTTGCAGCCCCAGGTGGATTTGCTGACCGGCAAGATCGTGTCGGCCGAGGCGCTGGCGCGATGGCAACACCCGCGGCTGGGCGTCGTCATGCCCGCCGAATTCATCCCCGGCGTCAATCGCATGGGCCTGGACAAGCAGTTGTTCGAACGCGTGTGCCTGCGCGTCATCGATGTGCTGCTGACCATGCGCAGAATGGGCGTTGCCGTGCCCGTGGCGATCAACGCGCCGGCCACGACCTTGTCGGACGAGCGCTGCGTGGACTTTCTGCTTAACCGCATCCAGGCCGCCGAGTTGCCGGCCTCGCTGGTGCGCGTGGAGCTTACCGAAGACCAGCCCATCAAGGAACTGGACGTGCTGCGCGCGTCGTTGATGAAGCTTGAGGACGCCGGTTGCGAAGTCAGCCTGGATGACTTCGGCACCGGCCATGCGTCGCTGAAGCTGCTGTCTGCAATCCCCTTATCCGAAGTCAAGATCGATCAATATTTCGTGACCCGCATGCGCCGCAGCGCGGTGGCCTTTGAAGTGCTGCGCACCGCCGCCGAGCTGGCCACGCGCATGGGCTGGCGCGTGGTGGCCGAAGGCGTCGAGAACGTGGCCGACATCCCGGCCTTGCGCGCGGCGGGTTGCCGCTATGGACAGGGCTTTGCGCTGGGCCGCCCCATGGTGCTGGACGAGCTGATGGTGCGCCTGCGCACCCAACGCGACGGGATAGCTCCGCTGGCCGCCTCCGCCAGCTACGCCTCTTCGTGGATCGAAGCCTTCGACGGCGCCGACGCCGAGCCTTCCTCGCGTGCGCGCGTGACCACCCAGTAATCGAAGCTGCCGGTAATTCTTACCGAGCGGCCGTCCCCCGGCAGGCTGCGGCGCTTGCCGCGCCGGGCACCAATCAATCAGGGTCATCAAAACTTTGCCCCCCGCATCCGGCACACGGTGTTGTTTGGGCACGCCAGTTGCTACTCCTGTCCAGCGGAATCGTTCCGCCCTAAAGGAGACACGCAATGTCCAATCAGAACCAGCCCGACCAGCAAAAGCAGCCGCAGAAGCAACAGGCCCAGGAAAATTCGCGTGACAAGCAGCAGCCGGGTCAACAGCCGGGCCAGCAATCGGGTCAGCAGCCCGGTCAGCAAATTGACAAGGGCCAGGGCCAGCAAGGCCAGAACCCCGGACAGCAAAACAAGACGCAGCGCTAGCGTCTCGACCGCGTCTTGATTTCCCAGTACGGCAAGCGCGACTCCCGACGGCCCCGGCCCCGCCAGCAACCACGGCGAGGCCGGGGCCATTTGCTTGGCGGCCGGGATTGCTGCCATCATCCATTTCGACCATTGAATAATGTCGCCGTATCTTTGACCATGCCTTGGTTGCGCCCGCGCGGTTGCGCGCACTTTCGTTCGCCCACACAGGATCTTTCATGAGCATTCCCGCCCCAGCTCCGCGCCGGCGTTCGGCCCTGGGCACCACGCTGGCCGTGCTGCTGATGCTTGTCGCCCTGGTGGCGATACTGGCGTTTGCCGCGACGCGCATGGTCGAGCAGCGCATCTACAGTCTGTTGGGGCCGCGCAGCCAGGTGGGCGACATCAGCGTGGGCTTGCGGCAAGTGGTGTTGACCGACGTCGTGGTGCCGGGTGCGGCCGGCCAGAACAAGGCCAGCGCCACGCGCGTGACGCTGGAACCGGAATGGACGGCCTTTCTGCGCCACGAAGCCGTGTTCCACACCGTGCTGGTTGAAGGCTTTGACTTTGCGGTGGTGCGCAGCGGCGACGATATGCAGATTGCGCCGGCCTTGCAGACCGCATTGCATTCGGGCGAAAGCCGCACGCGCGGACCCATGCCGATCCGCATCGCGGACCTGGTGCTGCGCGACGGGCGCCTGGATTTCCTGGATGCGGTCGTGTCGAAACCGCCGCATCGCATCGCGTTCAAGAACGTTCAGGCGCGCTTGAACCCGATCGCCATCCCGGGCGACGGGTCGCATAGCGACCTGGAATTCAGCGGGGTGGTGCAAGACAACCGCAACGGCGAATCCACCGTGCGCGCGCAAGGTTGGGTGGCCTTGGGCAGCACGGATTCCAACATGAAGGTGGCGGTGCGCAATATGGACATCCGCCATGCCGCGCCCTACCTGTCCGAGAACGGGGCGGGCACGCTGGCCGCTGGCGCGATGGACCTGGACATGACCACCGCCATCGACAAGCGTGACCTGCGCGCGTCCGGCACGGTGGCGCTGCGCGACCTGAAGTTCACGGGCGACGGGTCTGTATTTTCCCTGCCGCGCAAGGCCGTGCTGGCCGCCATGAAAGACAAGACGGGCGCGTTGCGGTTTGAATTCGCGCTACGCGGCAGCCTGGACAATCCGAAGTTCTCGGTCACGCGAGGGTTTGCCGCGCAAGTGGCGCGCGGGTTCGGCCGGGCGATCGGCGTGGGCGCGGAAGGCGCCGCCGAAGGCGTAACGGGCGCCGTCAAGGAACTGGGCGACGCCTTGTCGGATCTGCTTAGCCCTTAAGCCAGGCGATCAGTGCGAGCCCGGGGCCGGCGATGCGTACTTGCCGACCATCGTGGCGCTGGCCTCGTTCAGGCCGATCACCTCGACCGTCTTGCCCGCGCGCCGCAATTTGGCCACGGTTTTTTCCAGCGCATCCACGGCTGAGATGTCCCAGAAGTGCGCGCCGCTAAGGTCGATGACGACGGCCGGGGCGTCATCGTTGAAATCGATGGCGTCGGCAAACCGGCCCGTCGACGCAAAGAACACCTGGCCCTGGTAGCGATAGACGCGGGCGGCGCGGTCGTCTGCCCGCTGTGACGTCACCGTCAGCAGGCCCTTGACCTTGCCGGCGAAGAACAGCCCGCTCAACACCACGCCGGTCAACACGCCGCGCGCCAGGTCGTGCGTCCACACCACCACCAGAACGGTGGCCAGCATGACCACGGACGATTGCCAGGGATGCGATGTCAGGTTGCGCAGCGAGCGCCAGTTGAACGTACCGATGGACACCATGATCATCACCGCCACCAGCGCCGGCATCGGAATGCGCGCCACCAGCGGGCCCAGCACCACAATCAAAAACAGCAGGAACGTTGCCGCCACAAAGGTGGACAAACGGGTGCGTCCGCCGGAACGCACGTTGATGACCGACTGCCCGATCATCGCGCAACCGCCCATGCCGCCCAAAAAGCCCGTAACGATGTTGGCCATGCCCTGGCCCTTGCATTCGCGGCGCTTGTCGCTGGACGTGTCGGTCATGTCGTCCACGATCTGGGCGGTCATCATCGATTCCAGCAAGCCCACGGCGGCCATCGTCAGCGAATACGGCAGGATGATGCGCAGCGTGTCCAGCGTGAACGGCACGTCCGGCAGCGCGAATGAGGGCAGGGCGGAAGGCAGCTTGCCCATGTCGCCCACCGTGTTGACGTCCAGCCCCAGATAGATGGACACCGCCGTCATGGCGATGATGGCCACCAGCGGCGAAGGTATCACCTTGGTGAATCGCGGCAGCACATAGATGATTGCCAGGGACGCCGCCACCATCGCATACGCCACCCACGTCACGTGGGTCAGCTGCGGTAACTGCGCCATGAAGATCAGGATGGCCAGCGCGTTGACGAAGCCGGTGACTACCGAACGCGACACGTACTGCATCAGCAGGTCCAGGCGCAACAGGCCCGCCACGATCTGCAACACGCCCATCAGCACCGAGGCCGCGAACAGATACGCGATGCCATGGTCGCGCACCAGCGGCACGACCAGCACGGCGATGGCCGCGGTGGCGGCCGAGATCATGGCGGGGCGACCGCCGGCAAAGGCGATGACCAGCGCGATCGAGAACGACGCGTACAAGCCCACGCTGGGATCAACGCCGGCAATGATGGAAAAGCCGATGGCCTCGGGGATCAGTGCCAGCGCAACGAGCACGCCCGCAAGAATATCGGCGCGGGGATTGGACAGCCAATCGCGGCGCAGCGTGGAAAACGAAAACATGGTTCAGCTAGCCTGAGGTCAGCAAGCGGTGGGGCGTCATCGTGCCCAGGGCCGATGCGGCAAGTTCCGGGCACGCACCCAAAGTCGCTTGAAGTTGTCCGGGGGATAGGCGCCCGGCCGAGCCACCCGGCATGCCGGGTCCACCAGGATCGCGGTAACGCGATCGCCGCGTCCATTGCAGACACGGCGGTGGGGATTGTACATGGACGGGCTTGCAGGGCGTTGCGGCGGCCAAAGGGGCCGCCGCCTGCGGCAACGTGCGGCAGCCTGCCGCAACTTGCCGCAACCCGCCGCAACCTGCCGCAACCCGCCGCAACCTGCCGCAACCCGCCGCAACCCGCCGCCACCCGCCGCCACCCGCCGCCACCCCGGCGCCGCGAAAGGCAAGCTGCGGCGCTTACCGTTGCTGAGGCGCCGGCCCCGCGTAGTAGGCCGCCAACGCCTGTATCTCGGCGTCGGTCAGGCGTTGCGAAAAGGCGCGCATCACCCCGACGTCATCGTTTTGGCGCGAGCCGCTGCGAAACGCGTTCATCTGGTCGGTGAAGTACTCGCGCGATTGGCCGGCAAGCCTGGGTATCAGCGGCCCTTCGCCCATGCCGCGCAGGCCGTGGCAATTGGCGCAGGCGGGCAAGGCGCGTGCGCCGTCGCCTTGCACGTCCAGCTTGCGGGCGGCGTCACCGCCAAACTCGCCCACGTGCATGGGCGGCCCGGCCAGCGTGCCGTAGTACGCCGCCACTTGGCCGATTTCCTGCTCGGACAACGCGCGCGCCACGGTATTCATCAAGGGCTGTACTCGCGCGCCGCTGCGGAAATCGGCCAGTTGCTTGGCCAGGTATTCGCTGCTTAAGCCCGCCAGGTTGGGAAAGATACCGCCCGACGGCGTGATGCCGGCTTGGCCGTGACAGGCCACGCAGGCTTGCACACCGGCGGCGGGTTTGCCGTTGGCCGCCAATTGCTTGCCGGCCGCCGGGTCGGCATCGCGCAGAAAGGTTTCCCATGCGGGGCGCGATGCGCTGAAGTCCAGCGCGCTGCGTCCTGGCACGGGCGCCGGGGGCTTGGGCGGGGCGGCCGCGGCCGTGGGCGCGGGTGCCGTGCCGGCTGCAGTGCCGGGGGTGGCGCCCGGTGTGGCGCCCGGTGTGGCGCCCGGTGCGCCCGGTGCGCCCGAGGCGGCCGGTGCGGTGGCGGGCGCCTGCGTGGCGGGTGGCGCCGATGCCGTCACGGCCCGGGCCCGGATCAGCCCGTCGCCGCCGGTGCCGATCATCTGGTGGGCCGTGGCGATCAGCGTGACGAGCGGTGGCGCCACGATCAGCAGCACGGCGATAGAGATGCCTTTGCGATGTTCAATCATGATCACACCAGCCGTCCCGGCGAACGCAGATAGTCCGCCTTGATTTTTTCCACGATCCAGTAGGCGGTGGCGCCCACGGTGCCCGTCGGGTTGTAGCCCGAGTTCTGCGGAAACAACGCCGCGCCGGTCACGAACACATTGGGCACGTCCCAGCTTTGCCCGTAGCGGTTGACCACGCTGGTTTCCGGGTTGTCGCCCATGGCCGCGCCGCCGGTCAGGTGGGTGGACTGGTAGGCGGTGGCCGAGAACGGACGCTTGCGCGGACCGGGTTCGGTGCGCACGATGCCCTTCATGGCCTTCCCGATTTCATCCCCCTTGGCCGTCAGGAATGCCGACATGCGGATGTCGTTGTCCGGAAAATCGTACGTGACGCGCAACAGCGGCAGGCCCCAGGCGTCTTTATAAGTGGGGTCCAGGCTAAGGTAGCCGCCGCGCCAGGGTTGGGCCGAGCCGGTGATGGTGATGGAGGCGGAATGGTTGTAGTAGCGCTTGACGGCCTTCTTCCAGTCGGCGCCCCAGGCCGGCGTGCCCTTGGGCGTGGGGTGGTAGCCGATGGGCGCGCCGCTGACCACCTGGATCTGCAAGTAGCCGCCGCCCACGAACCCGTGCGGGCCGTGGTCGAAATTGTCGGCGCTGAAGTCGTCCATGGTGACGGCCACCGCGCCCGCGCCCATGAAGGGGTTGATGTTGGTGGCTTCGTCAAAAAACAGGTTCACGCCCGACGTGGTCTGGTGCGTGTAGTTGCGGCCGACCACGCCGGTGTCGGTGACCGGGTCGTACGGTTTGCCGATGCCGGACAACAGCAACAGCCGCACGTTATTGATGCCAAAGGCGCACAGGACCACGATTTCGGCGGGCTGGAACACTTCTTCACCCGCCGCGTCTACATAGGTCACGCCGCGCGCGCGCTTTTTGTCGGGCGTGAGCTCTACGCGCAGCACGTGCGCGCCGGTGCGGATTTCAAAGTTCTCCATCTTCAGCGCCACGGGCAGGATGCACACCTGGGGCGAGGCCTTGGCGAAATGTTCACAGCCGAAGTTGGAACAGAAGCCGCAATACACGCACGCGCTCATGTGCAGCCCTTCGGAATTGACATAGGGGCGGGTACAGAGCGCCGAGGGTTGCACGTAGGGGTGATAGCCCAGCCCGCGCGCCGCTTCGCCGAACAACGCCGGGGCGTAGGGCACTTTCATCGGCGGGTTGGGGTAGGGACGCGAGCGCCACGGCTCGAACGGGTTGCCGCCTTCCTGCTTCTGGCCCTTGATGTTGCCCGCCTGGCCCGACGCACCGATCAGGTAGTCGTAGCGGTCGAAGTACGGTTCCAGCTCGTCGTAGCTGACCGGCCAGTCCTGGCAGGTCAGTTCCTTATCGAAGATATTTGCGCCATACCGTTCGGTGTAGTGGCTGCGGATGCGGAAGTCGGTGGGGTCGAAGCGGTAGTACGCGCCCGACCAGTGGTTGCCCGCGCCGCCCAGGTGCGTGCCCGGGTAGGCGAATTGCCAGCGCCGCATCGGCAGGGCCTTCTGGTCGGTGTTATTGCGGAACGTGAAGGTTTCGGTGGCCGCGTCCTGGTGCAGTTCGTGGCGGCGCGTGTACTTCAGTTCATCGTGGACGTTGGGCCCCTGGAAGTCCGGCGACGGCCAGCGTGCCTGCCCCCGTTCCAGCACCACCACTTTTTGTTTTGCGGCGGCCAGTTCCTTGCCGATGATCGACCCCGTCCAGCCGCCGCCGATGATGGCGACGTCCACGGGAGGTAATGTTTTAGCCATGCTGGTCTCCCGGTTTCATCGTGTGTCCGCGTGCGTTCGCGATAGATACGGGCTTGCCCGCCCAGATCACGCCGTGGCGTTCGATGTCGTTGGAAAACGAGGCATAGGCGCCGGGGAACCCCACCAGCTTCCACCCGACCATGTCGGCGTTGCCGCCATAAAGCGGATCGGAAAAAAAGCCTTCAATGGTGGCGTCCAGCACGGCCTGGAAAAACACATCGGAAGGCAAGGGCGAGAAGTCTGCCTTGCCGCCCTGCAAATCATGAAGCCAGGCGTCCTGCCTGGCTTCGTCGAGTTCCGCGTAAGGTTTGCCGTCTTGTTTGCGCGCGGCGGCATCCAGCGCGGCCAGTCCGCGCCGGAACATTTCGGCGGGCGTGAAAGAAAGCTGGTAGCCCTGTTCGGGCGTGCCTTTTTCAAAGGGGCCCTGGCGGTAGAACTGGCTGCCCGCGCCCCAGGCACCGGCCAGTTGTCCGTCAATGAAGAAGGTGACGCCGGCTTCCTTGGCGCCAGGGCCCAGCTCATCGGCGGGGATCAGGCGCGCCGCGATGGCGTCCATCGTTTTCGCTTCCTCTGCGTTGAAAAATTGCAGGGTGCGGGGGGCGGACGGCGCGATGGCCGCCTGGCCTTCGGGGTTGCCCGCTGCCGGGGCTGGCGCGGTCGGCGCGCCGACCGCCTTGGCGGCCCAGGCCGCACCGGGCACGCCCACGGCCAAGGCCTTGAGCAAGCCGCGTCGGCCGGCAACCGGCTGATCGTCCGCGGGTAAGTCCTTAGGGGATTGATCGTCCATGCATCACTCCAGTGTCAGGGCAGGCACGCTACTTGCCCATGAGTTCAAAGAGATCCGTACAAAATCGTTATCCGCTGGCGCGTAGTTTGTCACTGTTTTCAACTGGGAGACAACGATGAAAAGCCACAAACTGCTACTGCTGTGCGCCATGTTGGCGACGCTGCCCTGGCAGGCCACCACCGCCCAAACGTCGCAAACCACCCTGGTTGCGCAGGCGGCGCCGCCACCTTCCATGCCCATGCCCACCGCTGACGAAAAGACGGCGCCCGCCAATGCCATCGGCAAGCCGGTGCCGGGCGCGCAATCCGAGGACCAGAAAAAAATGCCGTCGACTGAAGAAACCACCAAGAAGCCCGATCGCGGCGCCAAGGATTCGAATGCCCCGCCCAAGGGCGAACCGGATTCGCGCCAGAAGGCGCCCGCATCCGGCACCCATAGTGGCAAACCGGTGCCCGGCGGCAAGGCGGGCGCGCCCGACAACGCGGGCATGCCGGGGGCTGGCGCCACGTCCGGCTCGGGCGGCGGCGCGGACACGCGCTGAGCAATCTGGCAGGGGTCGCGCACCGCTGCGCGGGCGCCGTCGCGTCTGCCGCTTGCGCGACAGGGGCGCCTGCCGCGGCCTGTGTAGACGCGGCTTGGGCAACGTGCTTCGTTGCGCGCGGGGCGGCTGCGGCCATCTGAGGGAATCCAACTTTCAGGTATCATTCAGCTTCCTGTAAGAACGAGAGTTCGGCGGTGTACGCGATAAAGGTTTGCTCAAGCAGCCTCGCGGACGCGGCCTTTTATGACTGAAGACCCGCCTCCTAGCAGGGCGCCTTGGCGCCCACCTTTTCTTCCTGCCACAAGACCGGCCGCCCGACTGCATCGGCGCGCTCAGCCGGCTTGCACCGCGCGCGCCACGCCGCAAATAGCGTGCCGCGCACCGCCGGGCCGCAACCAATCCCCCTTGATTGACCACGCTTTCCCTACTCAGGGCGGCGCCATCGCGCGCGCCCGCCCGACGCTTGCGGATCAACAATGATTTTTGACTGGATGAACGACCCCACCGCCTGGCTTGGCCTGGCGACGCTGGTGGTACTTGAAATTGTTTTGGGCATCGACAACCTGGTCTTCATCGCCATCCTGGCCGACAAGCTGCCGCCCGAGCAGCGCAACCGCGCGCGCCTGATCGGGCTGAGCCTGGCGCTGGTGATGCGACTGGGCTTGCTGGCCAGCATCGCGTGGGTCGTGACGCTGACCGAGCCGCTGTTCACCGTGCTGGGCAGCGAGATCTCCGGCCGCGACCTGATCCTGATCCTGGGCGGCCTGTTCCTGCTGTTCAAGGGCACGATGGAACTGCATGAACGCGTCGAGGGCAGCGCGGGCCATGAGTCCGGCCAGAAGCCGCAGCACGCCATCTTCTGGCAGGTGATTTTGCAGATCGTGGTGCTGGACGCCGTGTTCTCGCTGGACTCGGTGATTACCGCCGTGGGCATGGTGCAGGAACTGAGCATCATGATGATCGCCGTGGTGGTCGCGATGGCCGTGATGATGGTGGCCAGCCGCCCCTTGATGGCCTTTGTGGGCCGCCACCCGACCGTGGTCATCCTGTGCCTGGGCCTGTTGCTGATGATCGGTTTCAGCCTGGTCGCCGAAGGCCTGAACTTCCACGTGCCGAAGGGCTATCTATACGCGGCGATTGGCTTTTCTATCTTGATCGAGCTGTGCAATCAGTTGGCCCGGCGCAATCGCGTGAAGGGAACCCATGCGCTGGGCCGCCGCCAACGCACGGCGCAAGCGGTTCTGCGCCTGCTGCGCGCCGGCCGTAGCGGCCAGCCCGGCCAGCCCGGTCAGCAGGCCGACGACATGGCGGCGCTGGTGGATGGTGTGGGCGACGAGCCCGCGTTCGCGCCCGAGGAAAGCTCCATGATTGAACGGGTGCTGTCGGTAGGGGCGCACGACGTGCGTTCCATCATGGTGCCGCGCGGCGACATGACCTGGCTGGATGTGGCCGACACGCCCGAGGCGGTGGTGCGCAAATTCGCCACCGGCCATTCGCGTCTGCCGCTATGCGCGGGCGATGCGTCCAATGTGTTGGGCGTGCTGCATTTCAAGGAAGTGATGCCGCTGTTGCGCAACCCCGGGCCTATCGACCTGGTGGACCTGGCGCGCGAGCCGCGCTACGTCATGGAAACCACGCCGGTGTTGAAGATTCTTGAAGAGCTGCGCGCCTCGCGCGACCACATGTTGATCGTGGTGGACGAGCACGGCGTGTGCGAAGGCCTGGTCACGCCGATGGACGTGTTGACGGCCGTGGGTGGCGAACTGCCGGAGCACAGCGAAGACCAGCTCGAAGCCTTGCAGTTGTCCGACGGCTCGTGGTTGCTGGAAGGCGGCTTGTCGGTGGGCGAGGCCGCGCGGCTGCTGAACACCCCGGGCCTGGTGGACGAATACCCCGATGCCACCTTGGCCGGATGCCTGCTGCGCGCGGCGGGCCGCTTGCCCGATGCCGGCGACACGATCCGCATGCATGAATGGACCTTCGAAATCACCCGCCGCGACGGCCTGCGCCTGCATCAAGTGCATGCGCGGCCGGACCTGTGAACACCTGTGCCCGCCGTGACGCCCGCAACGCGGACCGCGCGGGTCGGTATGCCGGCGGCCACCACTGCCGCTAACTGCACACGCGGCGCCACGGGGCGATGCCGCGTGGCGGGCAGTAGCCGGCGCACGGGGTAGCGATCGACGTGCCGCTTTGGCAGCGCTGTTCGGGCGCCTTGTCGCCGTAGGGCACGGTGCCCTGGCAGTCGCAGCTGGCCAGGCCCGCACCGGAAGGCAGCTTGCGTGGCACGTCGACGGGCGCGGCCGCCGCAACGTCGTCGGCGGCATTGTCATCGGCCTCCACCACGGCACGCACCTTCGCCGCCGCCATGTTGCAGGCCTTGGCAATGGCCTTGACCGATTTTCCCTCGTCGGACAGAGACAATATTTTCTTGTCGCTGCATGCGGCCTGGGACGGCGGCGACAGTCCTACGAATAGAGCAAGCACGATCAATGCCCGAAACAAGGGCTGGCGCCAGGTCATACGTGTCTCCAGCAGGGAACTTCGGAGGGGCTGCTACGTCTGGCGCCCGATGATCCGATGGCCAAGGCGGGGGCTTGGACATGGGGCGCCCTGGCGTGCGGCCTAGCGTAGTGCCGGCGTTTCCGCGCTGTCAATGCGACCCGATTAAATAGGCGGACGTGGCCAAAGGGCTTGGTAAACAAGCACTTATGAAGAATCACCACGTTGCGCCCGGTCGTCTGATGCGCCTGATCGGGCAACGGGATGAATGGACTAGGCGGCCATGGGATGCGCGGCGATGGCGGCTTGGGCCGATGCGCGCGCGGCCTGCAATGCCGCGTCGCCGCGCGCCGTGCCCTGCACCGAGAAAAATGTCACGTTCTTCAAGCCTATCGTGCCCAGCACATGCGTCAGGTACGGCGTCAGGAAGTCCGGCTGGCGCGCCGCCTCGCCAGAGAATTCTCCCCCCGACGACACCGCCACATACACGGGCCGGTCCGGCAAGTTGCCGATCTTGCCCTCGGGTGTGATGCGAAACGTGCTGCGCACGCGCACCACGTGATCGATCCAGACTTTCAACGCCGCCGACACCGTGAAGTTGTGCATGGGCGTGGCGATGACGATGTGGGTGGCCTGGCGCAACGCGTCGATCAGTTCGCTGGACTGGCGCAACGCGCCGCGCGCCAGCACGTCGTCGGCGGGGTCCACGGGCGAGCTCAACGCGGCGGCGTAATCGTCATCGACATTGGGCAGGCGGGTAGCGTCGATGTCGATGACGGCGGGCGCGGCATCGCCAGACGCCCTGAGCAGCCGTTCAATGATGTGTTGCGACAAACGGTGGCTTTCCGATGCCCGGCCGCGCGGGCTGCAATGAATGTGAAGAATGCTCATGCGGTGACGGCGTCCAGGTTCTTGGAAAAGTGCAGGGCGGTGCTTAGCAGGCCCTGGCGGAAGTAAAAGCGTTGGGCCAGGGAATTGGCAAGGCCCGTATCCAGCACCAGCTTGGCGCAACCGGCCTGGCGCGCAATGTCGTCCAGGGCGCTCAACAGGCGCGCGCCCCAGCGACCGCCGCGACGCGTGTCGTCCACGATCAGGTCGTCCACGTATACGAAACGTCCGTAGATCAGGTTTTCCTGGAAGCGGTAGCCAGCCAGCGCCACCGCCTGTCCGGCGTCGATACCGGCAAGCAGCCGATAGCCCTGGCCGCGCATGCGGTCGATGCGGGCGACAAAGTCGTCGGCGTGGGCAAGGTGCGGGCGCAACTGGCGCATCAAGGGCAGGCAGGCGCGCAGGTCGGCGTCGGTGTCAATGTGATTCAGGTCGGGGTCGGTCATGGCATGGGTAATCGGCATAGGAGTGTTGGGGGCCATCAAATGTCAGCCGTCATCGTAGAAACCCCATGCCATAATTTGAAGAGCCATAAATTGAACTTTGGACTATGCCATGATCAGCCGCCCCGATGCCTTGCCGCCGCTACGCGCCGGCGATTCCGACCCGCTGTATCGGCAGGTCTATGAGCGGTTTCGCAGCGGCATCGCCGAGGGCACGCTCAAGCCCGGCGACCGCATTCCGTCGGCTCGCGCGCTGGCCAAGGAAATGGGCGTGGCGCGCGGCACCATCGAAGTGGCGTATTCGCTGCTGAGCGCCGAGGGCTACATCCAGGCGCGCGGCCAAGCCGGCACCATCGTCGCGCCTGACTTGCAGCCCCTTGCCGCCGCACCCGCCGCCGTCGCCCCGGTGCAGGCCGCCGACGACGACCACGGCTGGCATCGGCCGGCGCGCATCCTGCCGTTTCAGATGGGCATCCCGGCGCTGGACGCGTTTCCGCGCAAGTTGTGGGCGCGATTGGGCGCGCGCGAACTGCGCAGCCTGCAAGCGCCCGACCTGTCTTATCCGCCCGCCGATGGACTGGCAAGCCTGCGCACGGCGCTTGCCGCCTATCTGCGCGTGGCGCGCGGTATTCATTGCCAGCCGGCCCAGGTGTACATCACGTCCGGCTACAACTTCACGATGCAACTCATCATCCAGGCGCTGCTGACGCCGGGCGATCGTGTGTGGGTGGAAGACCCGGGTTATCCGCCCACGCGGGCGCTGCTGGCGCAGGCGGGCCTGGAGGCGGTGCCGATACCGGTGGACGCGGATGGCCTGATGGTGGCGGAAGGCCTGGCGCGCGCAGACCTGGCCCAGGCCGCGGTGGTGACCCCCGCCCACCAAAGTCCGCTGTCGATGTCTTTGTCGTTGCCCCGGCGGCAAGCGTTGCTGGACTGGGCCGAACGCCGTCAGGCCTGGATTGTGGAAGACGATTACGACGGGGAATACCGCTACGTCGGCCGCCCGCTGCCCGCGCTGAAAAGCCTGGATGCGCAGGGGCGGGTGCTGTATGCGGGGTCGTTCAGCAAGGTGCTGTTTCCCGGGATGCGGCTGGCATATCTGGTGGTGCCCCCGGCGCAGGTGCCGCGCTTTGACCGCATCAGCCGCCTGCTGTCGGGCGGCGCGGCGGCGTTCAACCAGGCCATCTTGACGGCCTTCATCACCGAAGGGCATTTCGGCCGCCACATCCAGCGCATGCGGCGCCTATACAGCGAACGGCGCGCGGCTACCGCGCGCGGCCTGAGCGCGGCGCTGGGCTCGCGCATGCGGATCGAACCTCAGCCGGGCGGCATGCATCTGGTGGCGCGCATGGACGCCGGGCAGCGCGATCAGCCGCTGGCCGCCCGCATGTTGGAACAGGGGCTGTACGCGCACCCGCTGTCCAGATGGTCCACGCTGCCGGATCCGCAACCCGGCCTGTTGCTGGGCTTCACCAATATCGTTTCGGAGAGTCAGGCGTACGACTATGGCCTGCAAATCCGCGCGTTGATGTAGTGGGTATAGGCGCCTATTGCAGACCTTGAGGTCTTTGCAGGTATGCCGGGCGACGCCCAGCGTTCAGTTAAGCCCAGCCTTGTCCAGCCCGAATGCGGCGTCGGCCGAGCCGGGCACGGTACGAAACGCCACGTTCAAACGGTTCCAGCCGTTGATGGCAACGATACGGAAGGTCAGGTCCGAGATTTCGGATTCCGATAATTGCTCGCGCACGTGGCTGTACACCGGGTCGGGCACGCCATGCGGGGGCAGGGTGGTCAGCGCCTCGGTCCATGCCAGCGCAGCCCGCTCGCGCGCCGAGAACAATGTCGATTCGCGCCAGATGGCCACATGGTGCAGACGCAGTTCGCGTTCGCCGTGCAGCTTGGCCTGCTTGACGTGCATGTCCAGGCAAAAGCCGCAGCCATTGATTTGCGACGCGCGGATATCGACCAGATCGCCGAACTCCTCGATGACGGGCACTTTTTTCATTGCCGCGCTGAAGTCCATGTACTTCTTGGACAGCTCCGCGGACACCTGGAAGTAATTCAACCGCTGGCTCATAGGCCTACCTTTTAAGACGCTGTTAGGGAAAGGGAATCAGGAAGCCGTAGGATGCGGTAGATTGGTCCAGCCAGAAAGTGCCATAAATGATGTTTAGTTCTAGGCCATGCGGGCGGCAAGCCTGGCCCTTGAAACACGCGCGCGCCCCGGCTATAAGCTTGATCCAGGGGCGGAAACCCGGCGCCCCGACCGACTTAGAAGCCACCTCATGCCGCACCCCCCATCACACGACGAACACGTCGCAAATAAGCCCGCCACCCATGAACGCGAGGAGGCGGCGCGCGGGTCCTGTCTGGAGGTCTTTCTGGTGTTCCTGCGCCTGGGGCTGACTTCGTTCGGTGGGCCGGTGGCGCACCTGGCTTACTTTCGTACGGAGTTTGTCGACCGCCGCCATTGGCTGGACGATTACGCCTATTCCGACCTGGTCGCCTTGTGCCAATTCCTGCCGGGGCCGGCAAGCAGCCAGGTCGGCATGGCAATCGGCCTGCGCCGCGCGGGCTGGATGGGCATGCTGGCCGCATGGCTGGCGTTCACGCTGCCCACGGCCGTTGCGCTGATCGGCTTTGCGATGGGCCTGGCGCATGTTGGATGGCTGTCGGGGTCAGCCGTCATACACGGCCTGAAGATCGCGGCGGTGGCCATCGTGGCCCAGGCCGTGTGGGGCATGGGCCGCACACTGTGTCCCGATCGCGCGCGCGCCGGCCTGGCCGTGGCCGCCGCCTTGATTACCGTCGTATTGCCCAGCGCCTGGGGCCAGATCGGCGCCATCTTGCTGGGTGTCGTCGTGGGGGTGGCCGTGCTGCAATTGCCGCCCCGGCCCATTCTGGCCAACCCTGCCGACGCCGTGTCGCGCGGCGCCGCCTATGTGGCGCTGACCCTGTTCGTGGCATTGCTGGCGGGCTTGCCGATATGGGCGGCCATGTCGGATTCGCCAGCGGCCGCGCAGCTTGCCGGGTTTTATCGCGCGGGGGCTTTGGTGTTTGGCGGCGGGCACGTGGTGCTGCCGCTGCTGGAATCAACGGCGGTGTCCGGCGGCATGGTTTCCAGCGCCGACTTCCTGGCCGGGTACGGGGCAGCGCAAGCCATGCCCGGGCCGCTGTTCGGTTTCGCTGCTTTTCTGGGCGCATTGTCCACCGGCCCGCTGACGGGCTGGGTCGGCGGCCTGGTGCTGTTGGCCGCCATTTTTCTGCCGGGCGCCTTGCTGGTCGTGGGCGCCTTGCCTTTCTGGGAAAGCCTGCGGCGCCGGCCCGGCGTACGCAACATGCTGGCCGGCGTGAACGCCAGCGTCGTCGGCATATTGCTGGCCGCGCTGTATGACCCAGTGTGGACCAGCGCCATTGTGAACAAGGCCGATTTCGGCCTTGCCTTGCTGCTGTTTGCGTTGCTGGTCTATGCCCGATGGTCCGCCGTGTGGGTGGTGTTGCTGGCGGCGGCGGGCGGTTGGGCGCTGGCCTTTCTGGCCTAAGCCTGCCAGCGTGGCGCGCGCTTTTGCAGGAAGGCGTCGATGCCTTCGGACGCGTCCGCTTCCATCATGTTGCGCGCCATGACGTCGCCCGCGTAATCGTAGGCATCGCCCAAGGCCATCTGGCGCTGCTTGTAGAACATCTGCTTGCCGTAGCGGATGGCGCTGGGGCTCTTGGCCAGGATGTCGGCCGCCAGGGCGTTGACGCGCGCGTCCAGCTCGGCCTCGGGCACGGCGTCGTTGATCAAACCCCAGTCCTTGGCCTGCGCGGCATCGATGAAGCGGGCAGTGACCAGCATTTCAAAGGCGCGCTTGGCCGACACATTGCGGCTGAGCGCCACCGCCGGCGTTGAACAAAACAGACCCACGTTGATGCCGGACACGGCGAATCGCGCCGAGTCGGCCGCCACCGCCAGGTCGCAACTGGCGACCAATTGGCAACCGGCCGCCGTCGCAATGCCTTGTACCTTGGCGATGACGGGCACGGGCAAGGCCTGCAAACCCTGCATGACGCGGCTGCATTGGCGGAACAGCGCGCGGTAGTAATCCAGGCTGGGCTGGCTGCGCATTTCGCGCAGGTCGTGGCCCGCGCAGAAGGCCCGGCCCGCGGATTCCAGCACCACGCAACGCACGGTGGCGTCGCCCGCCAAGTCGTCGATCTGTTCCTGCAAGGCGGTCAGCAAGCCTTCGGACAAGGCGTTGAATTGCGCGGGGCGGTTCAGGCGCAGCGTCACCACGCCGTCGGTCGACGTGCGCAACAGCAGGGCGTCGTTGTTCTGGGAATCCGGGGCCATGTCGTTTCCAGGAAGGTCGATTCCTGGATACTAGCGCAAGCCCCCGCGCGTCGGTTCAGCCGCGCAGCCGCCGCGCAATAGCGGGAGACAGCAAGAGCAAGGGCAGGACGATGACCGCGCCGATCAGTGCCATCGCCGCTTGCGGCGCCACGCCGGTGTCCAGCAACACGGTGGCCACAATGGCCGACCCGCTCATCTGGAACAAGCCATACACGGCGGCGGCCGTGCCGGCGCGTTCGGCGAAGGGCTCCAGCGCCAGGCTCAAGCCAGACCCCAAGGCCAACGAGAAGCCCACCGTCAGCACGGCAACCGGCAGCATGAACACCCAGGCTGCTTGCGGTATCCACCACCAGGCGGCGGCATGCATGGCCGATGCCAGCAGCAGCGCCACCATGCCGACCCGCACCATCGTGTGGCGCCCAAAGCGCGCAATGAAGGTGGGCGCCAGGAAGAACGCCGCGATGTTGATGGCGGCGTTGCCGCCGAACCAGGCCGAGAAGCCCAGCTCGGAATAGCCCAACTGCTGCACCAACACCACGGGCGCAGCCGAGACGAACACCAGGATCATTGCCATGCCCGCCATGCCGAACATGGCGAAGTACAGGAAGCGTCCGCTGGACACGATGGGCAGGTACCGGCGCAGGCTGTAGAGCGCGCCGCGCGGGCCGCTGGGCGGCACGCGTGTTTCTTCAAAGCGGCGTGCCAACAGCACCATCAGGCCCAGCGCAAACAGCACCATGAACACAAACGTGCTGCGCCAGCCCGCATGCACCGCCAGCGCGCCGCCCAGCATCGGCGCCAACGCCGGCACGGAGCACAGTGCACCGTTCAAATAGCTGTAGACGCGCGCGCCCACGGCAGGGCTGAAACGGTCACGCACCGCGGCAAAAGCCACCAGTGAAGCCGAACAGGCTCCCAGGCCCTGGATCACCCGCGCCACATAGAACACATCAAGGGATGTCGCGGCCGCACCCAGCGCCGATCCGGCCAGATACGCCAACGCGCCGCCCAGCGCGACGGGTCGCCTGCCATAGCGGTCGGCCAAGGGCCCGATCAGCATCTGGCCCAGGCCCACCGCGAAGATGAACAGCGTGATGCTGGCCTGCAACGCGCTGACGGGTTCACCAAACCCGGCGGCCATGGCGGGCAGCGAAGGCAGGTAGATATCGATGCCCATCGGCGTGAGCGTGACCAGGCCCATCAACAGGCCGATCAGCCAGCGTTGGCTGGAGGAAGATGCAGCAGACTTCATGGCAAGACTCTGGGCGCATTGCACACCCGGGAAAACCCGACATTATCCATGAATGCCGCATGCAGCAGGGGCGGATGTGGGATGCATGCGCGACGCGTGTAGGGCGCATGTAGGGCGCATGTGGAGCGCATGTGGAGCGCATGTGTGACGTGTTTGGAGACGCACGCAGGTGCATCTGGCGACTTTGCCAGGCCGGGCATAGAATATTTCGCCATGAGCACACCGGCCTTCCGACCCCGCATCGTCATCCTTTACTGCACCCAGTGCCAGTGGCTGCTGCGTGCCGCCTGGATTGCGCAAGAACTGTTGTCCACCTTTTCCACCGATCTGGGCGAAGTGGTATTGCAGCCCGGCACCGGTGGCATATTCCAGATCACCTACAACGGCGACCTGATCTGGGATAGAAAAGGCGATGGCGGTTTCCCAGACGCCAAGATCTTGAAGCAGCGCGTGCGCGACCGCCTGGATCCCACGCGCCCGCTGGGCCATATTGACGGCCCCACCGCGGGCAGGTTGGCAGGCCCTTTGGCCGACCCCTTGGCCGACCCCGCCATCACGCCGGACGACTAGTCCGCCGCACCGCGCGCCGACCGGGAAGTGCGGCGCCGCGCTGATATCGTCATGGCTTGCCGTTCCCGTGAGGCGGGCGCAGCCGCGCGGCGATGGCGAACAAGATCAGGCAGATGCCGGCCATCAGCATCCAGGCCGGCCGCAGCCCTGAAAGATGCTGACGGATCACGCCCGCCACGAACGGGAACAGGGCGGCGATCAAGTAGCCCACGCCCTGCACGAAAGAGGCCAGTCGACCCGCCTGTGCAGGCGTGGACGCATGGTCCATCGTGACGATCAGCGACAGCGGAAACAGCGCGCCGATGCCCAGCCCGGCCAGCACGGCGGCAGGCCACGCCAGCAAGACGGGCGCGAAAATCAGCCCCAACAAACCCAGCGTCAGCAAACCGATGGCCGTAAACAGTGCCACCCGGCGGTCGCGCAGCCGGCCGATTGCCGCCGACACCAGCAAGCCGGCCACGATCTCGGCCACCGTCACGGCGCCCAGCAGTTGTCCGGCCGACACCGGCGTCCAGCCCAAGGCCGTGTAATAGGGCGGCAGCCAGGCCAGCACCAGCGTGTAGGCACCGGTGCCCAGGCCGAAGAACACCGCCAGCAACCACCGGTGCGAATGCCCGGTGACCGGTTGGCCCGCCGCGTTCGTCGCCTTCGTCGCCTTCGTCGCCTTCGTCGGGTTCATCGCGTTCGCCGCCTTCGTCGCGTTCGTCGGGTTCATCGCGTTCGCCGCCTTCGTCGCGTCAGTCGCCAACGGAGCGACGGCACCCAATCGGTACACCAGCAGCCAGCACAGCAAAGCCGCCGCCGCGGGCACGGACCAGGCCGCCAATGCCTGAGGCCAGCCCACACGCTCGGCCAGGACGGGCGAAGCCACGCTGGCCACGGCCGCGCCGCCCATGATGGCGGTGGAATACAGGCCCATGATGGCGCTGACGCCGGACGAGAATTGCGCCTTGATGGTGTAGGGCAGCAGCGCCTGCGTGACCGCGATGCCCAGCCCGGCGATAACGCCCGTCAGCAACATCAAGTTGGCGTCATGGGCCCACAGGCGGCATGCGGTGGCCGCCATCACCAGCGCTACGCCGACGGCGATGGCGTGGTGTTCGCGCATCATGCGGCGCAGCGGCGCGACACTCAATGCGCCCAGGCCCATCACCAATACGGGCAGCGCCGTCAACAGGCCGGCCGCACTGTCGGATAGCGCAATAGCGGCTTGCAACCGGTCCAGCAAAGGGGGAACGGACGCCAGGACGGGGCGCAGGTTCAAGCCCACCAGGATGATGGCGGCAACGCGCCAGGCGTTCAAATAAGTCGATGACACAACAGCTCCATGGCCGGCGGCACGCGCGGCGGGAGTTGCCGCAATGCCGTCCGGTAAAGTATCTTGGCGTCAAGATATTTGGATTTTATCTTGACGTCAAGATAAATGGAGAGAGAGAACCGTGGACAGAGCAAGCCGTGCCGTCGAGCAATGGAACCGTGAACGCCCCGAGCTGGACGTATCAACGATGCGTGTGCTGGGGCGTTTGGGCGAATGCGCGTTGGTGATTACGCGCGACCGCATCAACCCGCTATTTGCTGAATTTGGCCTACAGCCGGGTGAATTCGACGTGTTGGCCACGTTGCGCCGTAGTGGCAAGCCGTACGCGCTGACCCCGACGGCGCTTTACGAAGACGCCATGATTTCGTCGGGCAGCATGACCAACCGCATCGATCGCCTGGAGAAGGCGGGCCTGGTGGCCCGCACGCCCAGCCCCAACGACGGCCGCGCCACCTTGGTGATGCTGACGCGCGCCGGCATCAAGCTGATCGACGAAGCGCTGGTGGCCCACCTGAAAAATCAGGCCGACGTGCTGGCGCCGTTGACGCAGGCTGAACAGGAGCAGCTGAGCCGCCTGTTGGGAAAGTTGCTGAAGGCGTATGAGTGATTGCGATGAATGATTGCGATGGAGCAGGGCGCGGGCGGGTAGCGGATTGCGCCCGTGGGACAGGCGCCCGGGTGCCCCGCCCGCAATGATCTTGTCAGAGCCCCAATTCGGATAAGCCGGGGTGGTCATCCGGACGGCGACCCAGCGGCCAGCGGAATTTTCGGTCGGCGTCTTTGATCGGCAAGTCGTTGATGCAGGCGTAACGATGCGTCATGAGCCCGTCTTCGCCGAACTCCCAGTTTTCATTGCCGTATGAGCGAAACCAGTTGCCGGAATCGTCATGCCATTCATAGGCGTAACGCACGGCGATGCGGTTGCCGGTGTACGCCCACAGCTCCTTGATCAGGCGGTAGTCCAGTTCTTTCGCCCATTTACGCGCCAGGAAGGCGCGAGCCTCGTCGCGGTTCTTGACGAATTCCGCGCGGTTGCGCCACTGCGTGTCCAGGCTATAGGCCAGCGCCACCTTGTCGGGGTCGCGGCTGTTCCAGCCGTCTTCGGCCAGCCGGACTTTTTGCACGGCGCTCTGGTGCGTGAAAGGCGGCAGCGGCGGGCGGACATTGGGTTGGGATGTCATGGGCGAACCTCTTGTGGGGGGAAAAGGGCGGCGGCGGCGCGTTGCGCAGTGGCGGTCACGGACACGTCGCCCGTGACCAGCGCCACCGCGATAGCGCCGTCGATCAGTACCAGCAGTTGTCGCGCGGCTTCGTCCGGGTCGGCCAGGCCGGCCTGTTGCGCCAGGCCGCGTACATGGTCCAGCAAACGGGCTTTGTGCAGCCGCGATACCTGGCGGATGGGATTGGCCGGATCGCTGATTTCGCCTGCCGCGTTGATGAAGGCGCATCCGCGAAAGCCGTCGGATTCAAACCATTCTTGCAGCGCGTCGAAGAGGGACAACAGCCGGTCGCGCGGCGCGTCGGCCCGCGTGGTGGCGTGAACGAACCACTGCATCCAGCGTTCATCGCGCGCGGCCAGCGCCGCGGCCACCAGCGCGTCCTTATTGGGATAGTGCTTGTACAGCGTCTTGCGCGCCACGCCCGAGGTCTTCACGATGAGATCCATACCGGTGGCATGGATGCCGCCTTGGTAAATCAAATGTTCGGTGGCGCGCAGCAGCCGTTCCTGCGTCTGCGTCATGGGTTCGGGGGCGGTGACAGCGGCGGCGGGGGTCGAAGAGGGCATGTCCAAACTGGAGTTCATTACGGAGAACGATCATTCTGCATAGGATTCAGGAATCGTAGAACGGTCATTCTCAAGCGTCAAGCTTTATGGCTTAACCCATTATCTGCTTGCTTTTTCACTGATAAATATGTTAAGATCTTTTAATTGCCAGCCAAAATAAAGCAACGCTGAAAAAAACCAAGAACAACTAAAAACGACCGTTGCAGGAATTTTTGGCCGGCAAACTTATTTTGCTTTTTGTTTTGCATTGCCCCCGTTTGAATGCCCCGGCTGACGCAGCAGTTTTTGCCTAAGCCATCCAGTAGTACCCCGCGCAAGACCACGCAATACTACGCAGTACCTTGCGCACCCCCCGCAATTACCGGGCATTCTTGGCACGCTTGAACCCGTGGTGCATTGCTTTGGCGGGAAAGCCACGCGCCCACGCATAGGAGAACGCTCATGTCGCATCAACTGGTTGGTAAAAAGTGGCGCTTCGAGGTTCCGCCCCTGAACTGGACGGCCCCTGACGCGAACAAGGAATCGGAAATCGATTCCATCGACGCGGATTCCGAAACCTCTGAAGACAGCGATACGTCGCGGTCATCCAAGTAGTTCTTCTAGCTGCGCCCGCCCACGCGGGCGTAGTTCTTGCCTAGCAAACACCCAGACGGCGCGCCTTGTGTGCGCCGTTTGAACGTGTAGCGCGCGACTTTCTCTTCCCCCTTTTGTCCGACTTCCGTCAACGCCTTGCCGCGTCGGCGGCTTTTCGTTTGGGCGCAAGCGTCGCACGCAGCATCACCTCTTTGCCAGTGAGCCTGGAATGCCTGAAAACACTTCGAGCAATCATCAAGTCCGACCTTTCGTGTATGCCACGTCGACGTCACGGTCATTGATGTTTTCGCACTCTGAGATCCAAAGCCGCATGTGGACGAAAGACCCGGCGGCGCTCAATCTGGAATACACCCGGATCATGATGGCGTTCTTGCTGTTCAACCCGAACCCTCGTCGCATCGCAATGGTGGGGCTGGGCGGCGGATCGTTGGCCAAATTCTGCTACCAGCATCTGCCGTCCGCCCGCATCGACGTCTACGAAATCAACCCGCATGTCATCGCCTTGCGCGATTCCTTCCATGTGCCGCGCGACGACGACCGCTTTGCGGTGCTGCAAGGCGACGGTGCGGAATTGATTCGGCAATATCAAAACGAGTACGACGCGGTGCTGGTCGATGGCTACGACATCAATGGCCTGCCGACGCAGCTGACGACCGACGCCTTCTATGAAGCCTGCTTCAACGCCCTAGCACCCGACGGCATGATGGTGTGCAACTTCCATGCCTCGAACTTTCAGTTCAGCACGTACCTGGGTCGCATCAAGAAGCAGTTCCTGGGCTCGGTCATCGAAGTCAGCGATACGTCTTGCGCGCACAGCATCGTCTTCGCGTGCCGGGGCGACACCCTTAAACGGCGCACGGGCCTGCCCAAGCGCAAGCCCGACGGCATGAGCGCCGACATGTGGCTATGCCTGTCGCCCACGTACTGGCCAATGCTGGTCTAGCGCCCGCGCCTGTCGGCCATGCTGAAGCTCGCTGCCCCAGCCACTTTCGCGGCTGGGGCAGCGCTGTTAGCCAAGCCCGGCAGGCTGCCGGGCAGGGTAGCGCTTAGAAGTGGTGGCGGATGCCCACCACTGATTGCAGGGTATGGGACTGGTTGCGGTCCACGCGGTCCAGCAGCGCGTAGAAGTTCGTGCGCTTGGACAGATCATGTTCGTAGCCCAGGCCCCAGCCCTTGATGTGCGAGCTGGTGGCGCGCTGGTAGGCAGCCAACACCTTGCTGCTGCCGCTGACCGGAACGCTGACGCCGCCCACGAAGGTATTGACGCGGCGTACGCCCGCCGACGGCCCCACGTTCGGATTGCGCAGATTGCCGTAGCCGGCATGCAACTTCATCCAATCGAAGTCATACGCGGCGGCCAACTGTACGTTGCGCGAGGTCAGCTTGCCCGGCACGCTGGCGTCCGGATTCAGATGCTCATAGGTCAGCGCGGTGGACAAAGGCCCGTCGCGATAACGCAGGCCGGCGGTCCAGACGCGGTCGTGGTTGGTGGTGGAAAATTGATCGTTGTCGTGCGCCTCGAAGCTGTAGCCCACGCCTGCCTGCCATCCCGCCCAGACGGGCGTGCGATAGATAAAGGCGTTATTGACGCGACCGCCGGTGCCGAAGTCGCCGTCGTTGTAGCCCGACGTGACGGATGCCGACGCGCCGCCCCACGAGGTGCCGAAGGGCGAGGCGATGCCGCCCCAGCTGTCGCTGAGGACCTGCTGGCGGCCCGCGCGCAATTCCCCAAAATCACCCCGCAGGCCCAGATACGCCCAGCGTCCGAACAGCCGGCCTTGCGCCTGCGTGCCGTCCGAAGCGTGAAACCCGCTTTCAAGCCGGAAGAAGGCGCTGTAGCCGTTGCCCAGGTCTTCGACGCCGCGCAGGCCCCAGCGTGACCCGGATTGCGTGCCGTCGCGCATGCCCACATGCGAGCGCGACGCGCTTTCGGCGTTGTCATGCCGGCGTTCGAAGGCCAGGCCCAGATCGATGACGCCATACAGCGTGACGCTGGTGGTGGAAGCGTGGGCCATGCCGCCCGTCAAGGCGGCCAATGCGACGGCCAGCGCACCGCGCTTCATGCTTGCTGCTTTCATGAGTACCCCTGGTTTTATGTTGTGTTGCGTTGGACAAAAGGCTCCCCGGCGGCCGGCCAAAAGGCGGGTCGCTAAGGACGTGGAAAGCGCGTGGAAAGAACGCCGCGTGAACACGACGGCAAGCGCAGAAAAACCCGGAACGCGTTCGCCGTCAGCGGCTAGTCATTAACATCGCAATGACCATGGCGCATTATGGTGAGCGTCGCCGCGTAATCAAATAAGACGACTACGAATATGAGTGCCAGGGGGCAGCGTGAATGTCGTCTTTGCCCTTAAGCAGGACGAAATCAGCGCAAGAAAACAACGACCGTGGCAGACACGGTCGTCAAATCAGGATGCATTGCGCATCCCGGGTCCGGTGCGAGGCCCCGCGGGGCGGGGTAAGCCCGGCGCCTTACGCGCCGTGCACAACCACCCGGTTCCGTCCTTCCGCCTTGGCGGCATACAGCGCGGCGTCGGCCGCCTGGAAAACCTGCGCGACATCGCCGACAGAGGTGCGCCATTGCGCCACGCCGGCCGACACGGTAACGCCGCCCACGCCGGACACAGGCTGGCCGGCCGTGTGCTTGCGCAGGCGCTCGGCCACGTTGGCCGCTTCTTTCACGCCCACATTCGGCAGCAGCATCAAGAATTCTTCCCCGCCGCTGCGGCAAAGCACATCTGACGGACGCGAACATTGCCGCATCAGGTCGGCCATGCCGCGTATCACCTCGTCGCCCTTGGGGTGGCCGTAGGTATCGTTCACGCGCTTGAAGTGGTCGATGTCCAGCGCCACCACCGTGAAGGGCGTGCCGGCGGTTTGCAGGTGGTCCACCGCCTCCTGCATGCCGCGCCGGTTGCGTAGCGCGGTCAGCGGGTCGGTCATATTGGCCTGGTTCAGCTTGCCGATTTTGTCCTGCAGGCTTGAAATGCTGGCCATCACCGCGCGCTTGAGCCGTTCCGCCTCGAAGTACCAGGCCCTGACCGACTGCACGCGCTGCATGGCGATGGCCACGTCGTGGTGTTCCACATTGGTGGCCAGTTGCGACAGGGGCAGGGAGATCAGCCGGGCACACCACCAGATGGCCAGCAGGAACGCCACGGCCAGGGGCGCCGCGTAGCCGATCAATGCCCAGATCAGTTCGTATATCGGCTCCAGCGTCACCTCGGCGGGGCGTTGCGCGATGATGCCCCATCCGCTTAGCGGTTCAGGCGCGTAGCCCGCCAGCATGTCCACGCCCTTGGTGTTGACGACGCGTTGCGAGCCCGCTTTGCCTTGGGTGACGGCCGCGACGACCGGATTGCGCATCACGTTTTCGCCGACCCGGGTCGAGTCGACGTGATAGATCAGGTGGCCGTCGCTATCCACCACGAACAGATATGAACCATCCAGGTAATGATGCTTGCCCAGCAGCTGTTGCAGCGCGCTGTCGTTGCGCAGGTAGATGGTGCCCGCAATGTAGCCCAGGTATTTGCCGTCATTGGAATAGATGGGGTGCGACAGGTTGACCAGCATGTTGCCGGCGACTGACACATACGGCTTGCTGATCAGCGGCTGTCGTGCGCGCAGCGCGGCGCGAGTCCCCGGGCTGTCCAGCCGGGTGCCCAGAAAGTTCCGGAACGTCTGCGTGGTAGCCAGCAGGGTGCCGTCCGCGCTGATGACGCCGACCGAGTTGAAGTCGTTGGCCTGTTCCTGCAAGCGCGCGACTTCGGCGGCCAGCACATCGGGCGCGTCAACCTGCGTTGCCAGGTGCCGCGCGCTGTAGGCCAGCTGCTGTTGAGCCGACTTCAGAAAATTCGTGGTGCTTTCGGCCAGCTTGGCCGCGTAGACCCGGTTGGACTCCAGCGTGTTCGTGATGAGCTGGTCGCGCTGCACCAGGTAGCTGGCGTACAGGGCATTGGCAGTGGCCGCGATGGCGCTAAGGACGGTAAGCGCAAGCACAAGCCCGCGTAGATTGATTCGCATGGAGTTTTGGTTAGGCGGGAATCAGGGAAGGACAAGGACGACAGGGCAACGACGGCGCGGCGGTGACGCGCGATGCGGGTGGCTGGTAGCGCAACCCGAGGTTTACGGCAAAAGCGGCGGGCATCTATAGGGCGTTGACGTCCGGTTCGTCCAACAGGCGGGCGGCCGGCGAGTGGGCCGCGGCGCCCGCCCGGAAGTAGCCCATGACCGTGGCAACGCTGGCATGGCCGGTCATTGCCATGGTGTCGCCCAGCGGCACGTTCTGCCGGCCCGCTTCGGTGACAAAGCCAGACCGCAGGCTATGCGCCGAAAACTCGCCATCCAGGCCAGCCAGCTTGCAGCGTTCCAGCACGATGTCGCGCACGGCGGCGGCGGCCAGCGGTTCGCCCACGACGTCGCCGCGCCGTACCCGCCGGAAAATCGGGCCCTGGCGGATGCCGCTGGCGGCAAGCCAGGCGTCCAGCGCCTTGGCGGCGGACCCGGTAATGGGCTTTTGGTCGTCCGCACGGCGGGCGCCTGCCTGATTGGTCTTGGATTGGGTCAGGCTATATAGATAGCCGTCCGCCGTGCGCACCACGTTCTCAACGGTGGCCCGCACCACCTCGGATCGGCGGCGGCCGCCGCTGGCCCAGGCGAACAGCAACAGGGCGCGGTCGCGCATGCCCCGCAGCGACGCATCACAGGTGGCCAACATGGCTTGCAAGGGTTCGCGCGTCAGGGCGGCTTTCTTGGCGGGCGCCATGCCCCGGCGGGCATAGGCGCGACGCGTCTTGGCCAGCAATTCGCGTACGGAAGGCGCGCGGCACGGGTTGGGATACCCGTGCAGCTCGTGCGCCTTTGACAGTACCGACAGGCGTTGCAGCAGCGTGTTCAAGCTGGGCGGCCCTGGTCGGCCTTTGGCTTTCAAGCGCACCAGTTCCTGGTCCAACGCCAAGGGCAGCTCCCATTTCAAGCCTTGATCCGTCGCGCGCTGCGCATGGTCCACCACAAACTGAATGACGGCCGCCTCGGGCAAGGGCAGGGCGAAGCGCTGGCCGTAGCGCAGTTCGAACCAGGCGGTCCAGTAGCGGATCGCCGCGCGGTAGCTGGCCGCCGTGTTGGCGGAACTGCCTTCGCGCATCAGGCCGCGAACGGCGGCGTCCGCCTGGGTATCCAGGGCGTGCGGGTCAAGCAAGGGCAACGAAGCCAGCAATTTCAACGACATCGGAACGGGCAGGGGCGGCAAACGGGAAAGACTTCAGCACTATACGGAAGCGGGCGGGTTTCGGGCGCGGCGCGGCCCCTGGCGCGAGCGAAGAGGCGGTTTTTGAGGCTTTTTTGCACCGCTCCCTGCACAGAAGCCTGTCGCCCCGTCATATGTATTTATACATATGTATGATGTATGATATCTAACAGTATGGCCGGATAGGTCACGATAAGGTTCCATTATCGTGAGTAATTCAGCCGAGACGCCGCGCGAAATGCGGCGATGACAAGGAAAAGGCGATGGCCACAGGAATCACCCAAAACGACGTCTGGACCGCTGCGGACGCGCTGCTGTTGGAAGGGGCGCGCCCCACCATCGAGCGCGTACGGCAGAAAATCGGCCGTGGTTCGCCCAACACCGTCAGCCCGCACCTGGAAACCTGGTTTCGCGCCTTGGGCGCCCGCATCAAGGACCCTGGCGCGTTTGCCGCGCCACCCGCCGTGCCCGACCCCATTGCTCAAGCCGCCACCCATTTCTGGGAAGCTGCTTTGGCCGAAGCCCGCGCGCAACAGGCAGATGCGTATCGCGAACGCTGGCAGGAACTGGCGGACGAGGGGGAGCGGCTGGCCCAGCAAGCCGAACAATTGCAGCAGCGCGATGCGCAATTGGCGAATCGTGAAAAAGACCTGGAAGAGGGGCTACGGGTGGCAACGGCCCAGCTGGCGGCCACCGAAGAGCGGCTACAGGCCGCCGAACGAGCGGTGCGCCAGCGCGACGAACAATTGAAGCAGGCGCGCGGGCAGTTGCAAGACGCACAAAGCGCGGTGCAGACGCTGCTGACCGAAGCCGAAAAGATGCGAGGCGTGCATGCGCAGGCGTTGGACGCGCTGCAAACGCGCCATGCGGCGCACGAAAAGCGCTGGCTGAACGAATTGGACGCCGAACGCGTCGCCGCAAAGAAGCTGCAATCGCGGCTGGACGAGGCCCAGTTGGCCGCGCAAAAACAGGGCGAGCAACACACGGCGGCATTGCGTCAGGCGCAGGAGGCCAGAGGCATGGCCGAAAAGGCGGCGCAAGACGCGCGGGCGGAAACCATGGCTGGGCAGGCGCGGTACGCCACCGCGCAGGCGGCCAGCGAGGCCGCCCAAGCCGCATTGCAGGGCGCGCTGACCTCCGCCCAGGATGCGCTCGCAACGGCCCGGCACAACGAGCAAGCGCTCTTGGCGCGTTTGGCGGCGTCCGACGCGCAAGCGGGAACGCTGCTCGCGCAATTGCAGCAAAAGGACCAGCAACTGGCCGAGCTGACCCGCCATCTGATGGCCGACGCCGCCCAGCTCAAGCGACCGACCGCCTAGTCTTGGCGACGGACTTGCGAAGACGCTCGTGACGTCTCGCTTTCAGCTACCCGCCACTACCGCCCGGGGTAGGTGCCCTGGAACGGCGTATTGTCCGGTTCGCCGAAGTTCTCCGAATGGTAGTTGGCGTGATCCCGCTGCATGGCCGGCGCGCCTTGCTGGGTCGAACTATAGGAACTGGGCGCGGTGCAGCCGGTCAGCATCACGGCCAGCAGCGCGGCGGGGATGACGGCAAAAAGGGTCAAGGGCCTCATGGCATACCTCCAAAGAGATGCCGCCACGGGTGCGGCCGCCAGACAATCCGGGGCCGTCGCCACCCAACGTCGGCGGCAAACGGCTGCCTAGCAAGCTGCATTCCCACCTGTGCGATTGCCTCTGTAAGTCAACCTGAATTTGGGATAAATTCCGATAGACGTATCCACGATGTCTCACGGGCATCCGCCCATTCGTAGCGATGCGTCGTCATGCGGGGCGCTTCAGTCGTCCTGCCGGGAGCATCGGGTGAATCCACGTCCAACGGTTGATCTAGCCCGCATTCTGCTTCTGATTGTCATTCTTTCCGCCCTGATGATCGGCAGCCTCTATGTGCTTAGCCCGTTCCTGCCGGGGCTGATCTGGGCGACCACCATCGTGGTGGCGACGTGGCCGGTGCTGCGGGCGGTGCAAGCGCGCTGCGGCGGGCGCCGCTGGGCGGCCACAATCGTCATGCTGCTGATTTTGCTTTTCGTCATCGTGCTGCCGCTGTATCAGGCGATCGCGACGCTGGCAGAGCATAGCGGCGCGATCATGGCGGCCGTCAAGAGCCTGCCCGACTACACCTTGCTGGCGCCGCCCAGCTGGATCAGCAGTGTGCCGGTGGCCGGCCCCAAGCTGGCGCAGGAATGGCAGACCTTGTCCGATGCCGGCGCGGGCGGCCTGCTGGCGCGGCTGGAACCCTATCTGACCATGGCGGCGCGCTGGCTATTGAGCCATGCGGCCATCGTCGGCGTGTTCGTCATGCACATGCTGGTCACCATCGTCATCGCCGGCATTCTTTATAGCCAGGGCGACGCGGCGGCCGAATTCGTCAAGCGATTCTCGAACCGCCTGGCGGGCGAACGCGGCGTTGCGGCGGTCCGGCTGGCCGGCGCCGCCGTGCGCGCCGTGGCGCTGGGTATCGTGGTGACGGCCGTGGTGCAATCCGTGTTGGGCGGGGTAGGGCTGTGGATTGCCGGGGTGCCGGCCGCCGGCATCCTGACGGCGCTGATGGTGATGCTGTGCCTGGCGCAACTGGGCCCGTTCCTGCCCATGTTGGGCGGGGTGATCTGGCTGTTCCAAAATGACATGAAGCTGGCCGCCACGTTGCTGCTGATCTGGGCGCTGCTGGTAGCCATGTTGGACAACCTGCTGCGGCCCATACTGATCAAGCGCGGCGTGAACCTGTCTTTGCTGCTGATCTTGTCGGGCGTGCTGGGCGGCATGGTCGCGTTTGGCATCGTCGGCCTGTTCATCGGTCCGGTGATCCTGGCGGTGACCTCGACCTTGCTCAATGCCTGGATCGACGAAGTCCCGCCGCCCGCCACGCCCATCGACATTCCCGCTACGACGGCTGCCGCTGCGCCCGGCGACGTGCTGGCTCGTGCGGGGTCGGCCAGCGAAAAGGCGTAACATCTGCCTGACACGGCGGGCGCTCAGCCCGCTTTTTTGCAACGCCCCGCGCAATACCCCATGACGATGCACCCGCTTTTGTCCTACACAAGCAGTTTTCACCTTATTCAAACCCCGGCCACGCCCGCCGCCCGGGGGCCGCAACAATGACCGAAAGCGTACGCCTGGCCAAGCGACTGGCCGCGGATCTGTCTTGCTCGCGCGGCGACGCCGAACGGTATATCGAAGGCGGATGGGTGGCCGTGGACGGCAAGACGGTTGAAGAACCCGGCGCGCGCGTGGCCCCCGGCCAAACCGTTGCGCTGTTGCCCGGCGCCAAGCTGGAAGACATCAAGCCCGTGACGGTGCTGGTGCACAAACCGGCCGGCACCTATGCCGACAACGAGCCCGGGTCCGCGCTGGACCTGATCATTCCCAAGAACCTGATGCCCGGCGACCGCTCGGGCCGGCGCTATCTGAAACGCATGTTCAACGGCCTGAAGCTCGTCACGCCGCTGGAGCGCGCGGCCAGCGGTCTGGTCGTCTACACGCAGGAATACGCGGTGTCGCGCAAGCTGATGGAAGAGGGCAAGCTGGTCGAGCAGGAATACGTGGCGCAAGTCACGGGCAAACTCAGCGACAGCGACCTGGCCCGCCTGCAACGCGGCATGGCTTTTGAAGGCCGCGCCGCCACGCCCATGAAGGTCAGCTGGCAGAACGAAACCCATCTGCGCTTTGCACTGAAGACGCCGCCGCTGGGCTTTATCGAATATGTGTGCGATACCGCCGGCTTGCAGTTGCAGCAGCTACGCCGCATTCGCATCGGCCGGCTGCCGCTGGCGGGCATGGCGGCCGGCCAGTGGCGTTATCGGCTGGACTACGAGCGGTTTTAAGCCGCAGCAAGCACTACTGACCGCACTGAACGCACTGAAAGCACAGCAAGCACAGCAAGCACAGCAAGCCACTGCCAGCACTCAGCACAAGCGAACCGCAACCATGACCCTGCCTGGCATGCCCCCGTTCCCTGCCGATTCCGGACGACGCGGATTTTTGAAACAGGGCGGGGCCCTGTGCCTGTCGGCGTTGGCGCTGGCCGGTTGCGCCGGCCGCGCGCCCAGCGGCCGCCACACGTCGGCCAACCCCGCCTTGCAACGGCCCACGCCGCCGCCGCCCCCGAATGGCAAGGGCGCGACGCCGGTGCCCGCGCTGCGGCCCGGCGCGCGGGTGGCGATTGTGGCGCCGGCCTCGGCCGCCACCAATGCCAGTGACGATGCGGCCGAATGGCTGGAAGCCCGGGGTTTTGTCGCCCAGGTCATGCCCGCCAGCCGCACCCGCCTGGACCCTCCTTACGAATATCTGGCCGGCAGCGATGCCGACCGCCTGGCCGACCTGCACGCGGCCTTTGCCGACCCCGGCGTGGGCGCCGTTTGGTGCCTGCAAGGCGGCTTTGGCTCCTGGCGCCTGCTGAATCATCTGGATTACGGGCTGCTGCGTCGACACGCCAAGCCCTTCATCGGCTATAGCGACATCACCGCGCTGCACCTGGCCATCCAGCGCCATGCTGGCTTTGTGACGTTTCACGGGCCGATGCTGGCGCAGGACCTTTTGGCCGGCAAACGCGAGCCCACGGAATCCAATTTGTGGGCGATGGTCAGCGGGCAGATGGGGCCGGGCTCGTGGATCGCGCCCCCGCAAGACGCGCTGCCTACCGAGCTGGTGCCGGGCGTGGCAAGCGGCAGGCTGGTGGGCGGCAACCTGGCGCTGATCGCCGCGCTTACCGGCACCCGCAACGACATCGACACGCGCGACGCCATCCTGTTCATCGAAGACGTCAACGAAGCCATTCCGCGCGTGGACCGCCTGCTGGCGCAATTGGCGGCGGCGGGCAAGTTTGATGGCGTGAAGGGCTTGCTGGTCGGCAATTTCACGCGGCTAGGCGTGCGCATGGACGACGATCAGGCGCAAGGCCTGCTGTACCCGCTGATCCTTGAGCAGTTTCGGGCGCGCAACATACCAATCCTGGGCGCATGGCCCAGCGGCCATGGCGACCCCAATCTGACCCTTCCCCTAGGTGCACAGGTGACGTTGGACACGGCGCGGGGGGCATTGCGGCTGGACCAGGCGGTGGTGGTGTAAGGGCTGGGTTTCGGCCTCACGAATTGCATCGTTAATAGCGCAGAAGTCTACTTTTTGCGCTATTAATGATTCATAAACGCCGATTGAATGCGTTATTAATCGTGCATTTCCGCGCGCGCGGTTCTATTATTGCGTCATGAAAAAGAAGCTAGCCCCCAGTTTTGACGCCGCCGAGGCGCTGGCACGCCTGGGCGCCAATATCCGAACCGCCCGCCTGCGCCGAGCGGAATCCGAAAGCGCGTTGGCCGATCGGCTTGGCGTGTCGCGCGCCACCGTCGCGCGGCTGGAACGCGGCGATGGCGGCGTGTCGCTGGCCCTTGCCATTGAAGCGCTGCTGCAATACGGCTACAGCGAGCAGGTATTCGCGTTGGGCGACCCCGAGCAGGATGGCGTGGGCAAACGCCTGGACGCGCTGCGGCGGCCAAGCCGGGGCAGCGGCGGCGCGCTGCACGCGCATCGCGCCGATCCCTCCAAGCTCTAGGACGCACCCGGGATGGCACGCGCCCGCAAACTCAAATCGGTAGAAAGCGAGCTCTTCGTCTACGTCGACATACGCGGCGAAGCGGTGCTAGCCGGCGTACTGACGCTGGACGACTCATCGGAATCGCTTTTCTTTGCCGAATTCACCTACGTGCAGTCGTATGTGAACGACCCCCGCGCCTTCGCGCTGGACCCCTTGAACCTGCCGCTGATCGACGCCAAGACCACGTTTCGCACCGAAAGCCGCTATGAAACGCTGGGTGCCATTTTCGACGCCGCCCCCGACGCCTGGGGCCGCAATGTCATGCGGGTGGACAAGGCCGGCGCCCGGGTCACGGAAGACGAAGTGCTGCTGCGCGGCCGGGGCATGGGGGTGGGGGCGTTGTTCTTCAGCGCGCGCCTGTTGACGCCCAACATGCGCAAAACCTACCGCTTGCCCGAAGTCAGCCAATTGGAATCCCTGGCCGACCTGCTGACCGACATCGACCAGGGCGTCAAGCCCAAGGGCCTGTACCGCGACATCCTGGGCAGTTCGTGGGATATCGGCGGGGCCCGGCCCAAGACCATCGTGCGCGACGAAGCCGGCGAAATGTGGATCGCGAAGTTTCCGCGCCGGGGCGATTCCTATGACCGCCAGCGTATCGAATTCGCCAACCTTCAAATGGCTCGCGCCATCGGCCTGACCGTGCCGGACATCCGGCTGACCGAAACGCATCTGGGCGCGGTGCTGCTGACGCACCGCTTTGACCGCGAGCTGCTGCCGCCGGCGCCAGGCGCCGCGCCGGTCGTGGCCCGCCGCCATTTTCTTAGCGGCGCATCGTTGATCAGCCCGCCCGTGCGCATCGGCAAACGCGATCTCGATGGCCCGGAGGGCAGGGCAACGTATTCCTATGCGCGGCTGGCGGACGTGACGCGCCGCATTTCGTCCAACCCCGTGCAGGACCTGAAAGAGCTATACGCGCGCATGGTGCTGAACGTGGCCGTGCACAACACCGACGACCACTTGAAAAACGTGGGTTTCCTGAAGGACAAGAACGCGCACACCTATCGGCTATCGCCGCTTTTTGACGTGGTGACGCAGGAAGGCTCGGCGCGCCACTACCTGCATATCGGCGAGCACGGGCGCGACAGCACCTTTGACAACTGCCTGACGCAGTACCGCCGCTTTGGCCTGCGGTCCGAGGCCGCCGCGCAGTCCATCGTGGACGCGGTGCGCAGCGTAGTGGCCGAGCGCCACCGCTATTACGAGGCTGCCGGCATGGCGCCGACGGAGATCGCGCTGGTCGAATCCACCTTGGCGGCGTGGCGCGCCGGGCGGTAAGTGTCAGCCCGCCGTTGGCCCATGCCAATCCACCTGCCGCCCATCCTTAAGCATGCCCTCGTGAAAATCCCGGCTTAGCGCCGCCAGCGTGACGCCACCAAAACGCGCCATCAGCAAGGCTTCGGCTTCTTCAAATGCGCCGTCCAGTGCCTTGTTCACGGCGGCTTCCACCAGGCAGCCCGGCGATTCGCTGCGGTTGCCCATGGCGAAAATCTCCGGCGCGCCCAACGCTTCATAGATGTCACGCAGGGTCACGGCGTTGAAGTCGCATGACAGCGTCCAGCCGCCGCCGTGGCCTTTTTCAGAGCTGACCAACCGCTGGTCGCGCAGCCCCGCCATGATGCGGCGGATGACGACCGGGTTGGTCTGCATCACCCGGCCCAGGTCTTCGGACGTCATCGGGCCGGGCGCCTCGGCCATATGAAGCAGGACGTGAAGCACGCCGGAAAGTTTGCTGTCTCTTCTCATGCAACGGATGCTATTGCATGAGAAGCCGCGGGGTCAAACCCGCGCTGCCATCATGCCCGCCTGGCCGTCCATGCGCCCTTGCCGTCAGCGGTCCCGCTCATCGTTTTGCCGTTGACCTGGCCGCTGTAGCGCACCCCGTTGACGGTGAACGAGATGGCGTTGCCGTCCATACGCGCGTCCGAAATGTCGTTTGAACCCAGCTTACCGGACAGCATCTGGTAGCGCTGGGTCAGGCGCAGCGTCTGCCCGTCGACCTCCCATTTACCCTCCACCTTGGCCGGCACGATCCACAGCAGCGCCGTGCAGTAGGTCGAGCATTCTTTGGTGACCGTCTCGGACGCGTCCGGCTCCCAGTCGCCCATGCGGAACGTGTTGGACACCACCCGCGTGCCCGGCTTTAGCTGCAACAGCGTCGGGCGCAGCTTTTCATTGATGGTGGACAGCAGGAACATGGTGATGACATCGGCTTTGGACAGGTCCGTCTGGAACAGGTCGGCCGCGACAAACGTGGCCCGGTCGGCCACGCCGGCGCGTTGCGCATTGCGGCGCGACAGTTCCACCAGGTCGGGGTTGTATTCAATACCTTGCGCGGTCAGCCCGCGCTGCGCGGCCGTGATGACGGTGCGGCCATCGCCCGAACCCAGATCCATCAAGCGGTCCTGCGGCGTCACCTTGGCCATGTCCAGCATCTTGTCCACCAGCGACTGCGGCGTGGGCACCCAGATGACGTCCTTGCCGTCCTGGCCCACGTCCGGCACATAGTCATCCTTGGACGCGCCTTGCGGCGCGTTCTGGCCTGCGGGCTTGGCAGCGGGCTGCGCCAGTGCCGACGCCGCGAAGGCAATGGATAGCGCCATGGCGGTGGCGGTGGCAATCAGGCGCAATCGTGACCGGGCCTGGGCATCGGCGGGGGGCGAGCGGCGAACGGAAACGGCTGGGCGGGGTGAGGCTTGCATGATGGCTCCTTGTGGATCGGATGGCGAAAGGTCAGCGGTCAGAGGGCGTAAGTCATCAATCAACCCGGCAAGCGGGCCGGCTTGAGCAGATGCAGCAGCGGCACACCTGCCGCCAGCACCGCCAGGCCGATCAGCGCGCCTGCGCCGGCGTACACGGCGCTGGACACCACCAGGCCGGCGCAGGTCAGGCCCAGCAGCAAAGGGGGAAGGGGGTATAGCGGCACGCGGAACGGCCGGGCGCGCTGCGGGTCGCGCTGGCGCAACCGCCACACGGACGCGGCCACCAGCAGCATGAACAGCCAGAACACGGGCGCCGTATAAGCCACCAGCGTCTGCACGCTGTTCTGGCTGAACGCGCCCAAGCCCACCAGCGCCAGCGTGATCGCGCCCTGTACCAGCAGCGCGGCCACCGGCGTTTCATTGCGGGCGCTCCAGCCGGATAGCGCGTGCAGCTTGGGCACGTCGCGGCCCAGCGCGTAATACACCCGTGCTCCGGTAATGATGGTGCCGTTGATGGTGCTCAAGGCCGTGGCGCAGATCGTCAGGCTGAGCAGCGCGGCGGCGTAGGGGCCGGCGGCCAGTTGCATGACGTCGGCGGCCAGCGCGGGGGTATCGCGCAAGCCCTGCAAGCCGAAGATCTCCAGCAATGCCAGGTTTGTCAGCACGTAGGCGCCCGTCACCACCGCGGTGCCGATCAGCAGTACCCGGCTCATGTTGCGTCCCGGATCGCGCAGTTCGCCGCTGAGATAAGCGGCTTCGTTCCAGCCGCCGTAAGTCAGCAACACAAACACCATGCCCATGCCCATCAGCCCGGCCGGGTTGCCCACCAACGCCGTTGGGGCGGCCAAGGGCGCCGTGTCGCCGCCCGATGCCGACAAACTGGCCACCAGCACCGCGCTTAGCGCCAGCAGCGTCAACACCGTAAAGGCCCATTGCAGCCGTTTGGAATAGCGGGTGCCCACCACATTCAGCGCGGTCAGCGCCACCACGGACATTGCCGCGTGCAAGGCTGGCCCGTGCGCGCCTAGCGGCATCAAGCGTTGGGCGTAGTCGCCATAGATGTAGGCCACGACCGCGATGGCGCCGGTCTGGATCACCGTGCACCGCGCCCAGGCGAACATCAGCCCCACGCGCGCGCCCCAGGCCCGAGTCAGGTACAGGTATTCGCCGCCCGCGCCGGGGTAGGCGGACCCCAGTTCCGCATAGCACAGCGCGCCCACCAGCATCACCAGCCCGCCCGCGCACCACAGCGCGATATACATCGCTTCAGAGGTGGCGTGCTGGGCCACCAGGGGCGGAAAGCCGAAGATGCCGATGCCCACGACCACGCCAATCAGCACGACGGTGGCGTCCATGACGGACAAGCCGGCGGGCGTGACGCCGTCGATGGTCTTGGCGGAGCCGGTCATTGCCTGACTTCCCACGCGTCGCTGGATGTGGGCGGACGCGGCGTCACAACACGCGGGCAGGGCAGGGTCATGGAAACCTCTAGGAAAAGGGGCGGAAGCGGGCTCGTTGAACCCGCCTGACAATTGCCTGAACAAGAACAAATTGCGACTAGACGGTGGCAGAAAAAGTTTCTGCGGGTTTTCCCTTGCGGAGGGGTCTGGGGCGGCGACAGTTGCATTCCGGTGCGTAGAAATCACCTGATAATCGACGCATAACCCTTTGATTCACCATAAATAAATGAAGTTCTTGAAGTGAAATAGTTAAAGTAATTTCTAGGGCTGTATATGGCTTGTACCTGGCCTGTACATGGTTGCTTGGCCCGACAATCGTTCTGCTTTTTCTTTTGTTTACGCGCGGGCGCAGGCACGCCACTTGCTGAGATGGGCGTAAAAAAGAGGAGCTGATCATGGCAACTAGAACCATCTGGAAAGGGGCAATTTCGTTTGGCCTCGTCCATATCCCGGTTGGCCTGCACACGGCGACCACGGACTCCGGCGTGGATTTCGATTGGCTGGACAAGCGCTCGATGGACCCGGTGGGCTACAAGCGCATCAATAAGCGGACCGGCAAGGAAATCGACAAGGAAAACATCGTCAAGGGCGTGGAATACGAAGACGGCCAGTACGTCATCCTGTCGCCTGACGAAATCAACGACGCCTATCCGCGCACCACGCAAACCATCGAGATCCAGCAATTTGTGGATGCCGACGACGTGCCGTTCGTCTACCTGGAGCGCCCCTATTACATCGCCCCCATCAACAAAGGGCAGAAGGTGTACGCCTTGCTGCGCGACACGCTGACCAAGACCGGCAAGATCGGCATCGCCAAGGTGGTGATTCAGACCAAGCAGCATCTGGCCGCGCTGATCCCGTCTGGCGACGCGCTGGTGCTGAACCTGATGCGGTGGGGCGACGAGGTCAAATCCATGGACGACCTGGACCTGCCCAAGGCGGGCTCCAAGGCCATGTCGCCAAGCGCCAGCGAATTGAAAATGGCGCAGATGCTGGTCGAGGATATGGCGGGCAAATGGGACCCGGAGCAATACAAGGACGAGTTCAAGGCCGCCGTCATGGAGCTGGTGGACAAGAAGGTGAAGGCCGGCAAGACCGAAACGGTGATCGAGCCGCAAGAGGAAGCGCCCGCGTACGTGGATAACGTCATCGACCTGACGGAGCTGCTGCAACGCAGCCTGAAGGGTGGGGCAAAGAAGTCCGGCGACACGACCAGGGACGGCAGCAAGGAAAAGCCCGCCGCGAAGAAATCGGCGTCGGGCGAGACACCATCGAAGACCTCCGCGAAGACCGCCACCAAAGCCTCCGCCAAGACCGCCACCAAGTCGGCCACCAAGTCGGCCTCAAAGAAGACCACCAAGAGCGCGAAGACCTCGACCCGGTCGCGCAAGGCGGCGTGATATGGCCGACAGCCTGAAAACCTATCGTCAAAAGCGCAATTTCCAGGTGACCTCCGAGCCGATGGAGGGCGGGCAGGCCAATGAGGAGGCGCGCGCGTTTGTGATCCAGAAGCACTGGGCCAGCCGGCTGCATTACGACTTTCGGCTGGAGCTGGATGGCGCCATGAAAAGCTGGGCGGTGCCCAAGGGGCCGTGCTTTGATCCGTCGGTCAAGCGCATGGCGGTGCAGGTCGAAGACCACCCCATTGCCTATAACCAGTTTGAAGGCCAGATACCCGAAGGGCAGTACGGCGCCGGCAAAGTCATCATCTGGGACGAGGGCGTGTGGGCTCCCGTGGGCGACGCCCGCAAAGGGTATCGCGAGGGCCACCTGAAGTTCGACCTGCAAGGCAAAAAGATGCAGGGGCGCTGGGCGCTGGTGCGCATGAAGGGCAAGGAAAGCGACAAACAGCCGCCCTGGCTGCTGATCAAAGACCGCGACGCCTATGCCCGCCCGGAACGCGAATTCAGCGTGGTCGACGAAATGCCGGACAGCGTGGTGCCGCTGCGTGACAACGCGGCCACCACCCAGCCCGCCGCTCGCCAGCCCGCGCCCGACGCGCAGCAGCCCGGCTCGGACACGGATTCCGCCGCCGACGCCAGGCTGCCCGGCCGCCCGTCCGACCTGCCAGACACGTTCAAGCCCCAATTGGCCACGCTGGTCGAGGGGATGCCGCCCAACCCCGAAGAATGGCTGTACGAATTGAAGTTCGACGGCTACCGGCTGCTGGTGCGCATCGAGGGCGATTCGGTCAGGCTATACACCCGCAACGGCCACGACTGGAGCGCCAAGCTGCCGCACATCGTCCAGGCCTTTGCCAAGCTTCCCGCCAAATGGGCCTGGGTGGATGGCGAAGTGGTGGTGCTGAACGAGCAGGGCGTGCCCAGCTTCCAGGCGCTGCAAAACGCGTTCGACAACGACCGCACTGGCGACATCGTCTTTTACGCCTTCGACTTGCCCTATATCGGCTTGCGAGACCTGCGCGACGAACCGCTGACCGTGCGTCGCGACCTGCTCGCGCAGCTGATGGAAACCGCTGACGACGACCACCTGCGCTTTAGCGCGGCCTTCAAGGAAGCGCCGTCGAACCTGGTGGCCTCGGCCTGCAAAATGGGGCTGGAAGGCATCATGGCCAAGCGGCCGTCAGCGCCCTATGTGTCGCGGCGCACGGACAGCTGGCTGAAGATCAAGTGCGCGCAGCGGCAGGAATTCGTCATCGTCGGGTACACCGCGCCGCAGGGCTCCCGGGAAGGGCTGGGTGCGCTGTTGCTGGCGGTGCATGAAGACGATGGCTCGCTGCGCTATGCGGGCAAGGTCGGCACCGGTTTTGATACCCAGGGCCTGCTTGCCTTGCACAAACAGCTTGCCGCCCTCCAGACCGACAAAAAAACGGTCAGTGGCGCGCAGGCCAGCGGCGTGCAGTGGGTCAAGCCTGAGCTGGTGGCCGAGGTCTCGTTCAGCGAATGGACCAGCGGCGGGCATATCCGCCATTCCGTCTTCCGAGGGCTGCGGCAGGATAAACCCGCCCGCCAGATCACACGCGAGCGGCCGTCGCCCCCGCCCAAGGAGGAGCCGGCGTCCGCATCGGGCAAAAAGACCGCGCGCCAGGCAAAGACAGAGGCAAAGACAAAAGCAAAAGGACAGACAAACACAAAGACAACTGCCGGTCCCGCGCCGGCCCGGACAACGGCGGCGGCGCCCACGCGCGCCAAGCCCGCGCGGCTGACCAACCCGGACCGCGTAATCGACCCGTCCACCAAACTTACCAAGCTGGACCTGGCGCGCTATTACGGGCTGGTTGCCCCGCTGATGCTGGAACATCTGAAGGGCCGCCCGGTGTCTTTCCTGCGCGCGCCCGCCGGCATCGACGGGCAGCTGTTCTTTCAGAAGCACCTGGAAGCCGCGATGCCGGGCGTCAAGCCCTTGCCCAAGCGGCTGGACCCGGATCATCCGCCGTTGCTGGAGGTGCCCACGCCTGAAGCCATCATGTCGGCCGTGCAAATGAACGTGGTGGAATTCCATACCTGGAATGCCGTGAAAACGGCCATCGACAAGCCCGACCGTGTCCTCTTCGACCTGGACCCGGGCGAAGGGGTCAAGTGGGCGACGATGCAGCAGGCCGCCCGGCTGGTGCACACCATGCTGGACGAACTGGGCCTGCAAAGCTGGCTGAAAACCAGCGGCGGCAAGGGCCTGCACGTCGTCGTGCCGCTGCGCCGCCAATACGACTGGGACACCATCAAGTCGTTCGCGCAAGCCATCGTGGTGCATCTGGCCCGTACGTTGCCGCAGATATTCGTGTCCAAGAGCGGGCCGAAGAATCGCGTGGGCAAGATCTTTGTCGACTACCTGCGCAACGGCTTTGGCGCCACTACCGTGTCGGCCTGGTCGGCGCGCGCCCGGCCCGGCTTGGGCGTGTCGGTGCCCGTGGCATGGGACGAACTGGACAAGCTTTCCAGCGGCGCGCACTGGACCATCAGCAACATTCACGAACGGCTGGATGCCGCCAATGCGCCGTGGGACGACTATGCGCCGCAATCCGTGGGGCAGGCCATGGACGCGCTGGGTTTCAAGCGCGGGGCCTCATGACGAGCGCCGCAAGATTGCCGTCGCAAATCACCCGACTGCTTGGCGAACTGACCGCTCCGGTCGACCCCGGGCGGGCATTGCGCCTGCTGGTACGGGCGGGATATGACCCGCTGCCGCTGCCGGGTGGCGGTGCAACGCTGGCCCGCTGGCAGGCCTTGGCCGCGGTGGCCGCCGTCGACCTGAGCCTGGTCAAATTGGTTGAAGGTCACACTGATGCGTTGGCGATTCTGGCCGAATTGAACGCAGCGGACCTCGCCGCGCCGGGCAGTATCTGGGGCGTGTGGTGCGCCGAACCGCCGGACTTCCGTGTCAGCCTGCATGGTGGGGCTGAAGGCGGGAAGCCACACACCCCCGACCCCTACACCACCGCGTGCCTGCGCGGCGTGAAAGCCTGGTGTTCCGGCGCGGCCACGGTCAGCCACGCCCTGGTCAGCGCGTGGGACGAGGCCGGCCGGCCCTGCCTGGCCGCCGTGTCGATGGAGCAGGCTGGCGTTACCGTCACCGAAGACGGCTGGCAAGCCGTGGGGATGCGCGCATCGGCCAGCGTGAACGTGGTGTTCAACAACGCCGTCTGTGTGCCGGTGGGCGCGCCCGGCGCGTACGTGGGCAGACCCGGCTTCCAGCACGGTGGCGCGGGTGTGGCGGCGTGCTGGTATGGCGCGCTGACGCGGATCGCCGCCGCCGTCCAGGCGGCAACGCCGGCGCAGTCCGCCGACCCGCACCGCTTGGCGCATCTGGGCGCGATCGACGTCGCGCTGGACCAGGCGCGTGCCGTCCTGCGCGAGACCGCCGCCGCCATCGATGCGAACCCCCATGACGCCTGCTCGCTGGCCTGTGGCCGCGCGCGGCTGGCGGTGGAAGCCGCCGCCACCGAGGTCATCACCCGGGCAGGGCGGGCCTTGGGCGCCGGGCCGTTGTGCCGCGATGCCGGCTTTGCCCAGGTGATGGCGGACCTGCCGGTGTTCATCCGGCAAAGCCACGCCGAACGCGACCAGGCCGCGCTGGGCCAAATCGTGCGCACGGAGCAGACACCATGGCAGCTGTAGGCGTGGACCATTTCGAGGCCCTGTACCGGCAGCATCCCGACCCTTGGCGCATTGCCAGCGCCTGGTACGAACGGCGCAAGCGCGCATTGCTGCTGGCCTCGCTGGGCCGCGAGCAATACGCGCATGCCTTCGAGCCGGGCTGTGGCAACGGTGACCTGACCCTGCCGCTGGCTGGCCGGTGCGGGCAGGTTTGCGCCGTGGATTTTGCCGGCATCGCCATTGAACGATGCCGTGCACGCACCCAGGAGCAGGGCATGGCCCACGTCGAGGCGCTGGCGCTGGATCTGCCCCGCCAATGGCCGCCCGTGCCTGAAGGCGGCTTCGACCTCATCATCGTGTCCGAACTGGGCTACTACCTTGACGACTCCGCCCTGGCGGCGTTTTTGCAAGGGATCGACGGTTGCCTCGCCCCCGGCGGGGAACTGGTTGCCTGCCATTTGCGGCTTGACTTCGACGACCGCCAGCAGGGCACCGACGCCTTGCACCAGGCGCTGGGCGCGTTGCCCGGCATGAGCTTGCTGTTCGAACACCGGGAAGACGTTTTCCTGTTGAACGGCTGGCAACGACAGCAAAAGGATGACGCATGATCGGTATCTGTATTCCGGCGCATAACGAAGAGCAGCACATCGACGCCTGTGTGCAGGCGGTGCTGCGCGCGGCGCGGCACCCTGAACTGCGTGCCGAGACGGTGCGCATCGTTGTGGTGCTGGACCACTGCGTAGACGGCACGGCCGACCGGCTGCGCCACCATCCCGTGCATTGCCTGGCAATTGACGCGCGTAACGTTGGCGTGGCGCGCGCCCGGGGCGCCCGCCACCTGCTGCGCGCGGGCGCGCGGTGGCTGGCGTTTACCGACGCCGATACCCGCGTGTCGCCACGCTGGCTGGTGGATCAGTTGTCATTGAATGCAGAGGTGGTTTGCGGCACGGTCGGCGTGTCCGGCTGGAGCGAACACGGCGAGCATGCGCAGCGCGCGCGACACGCGTTTGAAAGGGCTTATCAAGACAGGGATGGCCACCGCCATGTGCACGGCGCCAACCTGGGCGTGGCCGCGCGGGCGTACCGGCGCATCGGCGGCTTTGATGCGCTGCCGTGCAGCGAAGACCAGGCCTTGGTAGACCGATTGCAGCAGGGTGGGGCGCGCATCGCCTGGTCGAACCTGCCTCGCGTCGTGACCAGTGCACGCCCGCATTCGCGTGTGGAAGGCGGCTTTGCCAGCGCGCTGCGCGGCGGCTGGAGCGCGGGCGACAGCACCGGCTAGCGCCCCGCACCCGCATCGCCGCTCACGTCACCATGGCGCCATCGACATCGCCACGGACAGAACGACAACCAGTACCAGGAACAGCAGGATGTGCTTCGTGCGCATAAGACCTCTTGAAGTATCGTGACAAAGACAGACAACCCCGTTATCAGCACAACTCATGCCCGGAGGCGTTCGATGCAAGACGTCGTGCAACTACGGCCTGAAGGCCTGTACTGCCCGGCTGGCCGGTTTTATATCGACCCCTGGCGGCCGGTGGACACCGCCGTGTTGACGCACGGCCACGGCGACCACGCCCGCGCGGGCATGGGCTGTTATCACACCAGCGCGCAGGGTTTGCCGATTCTGCAATGGCGGTTGGGGCAGCAGGATTACCGCGTGCATGAATACGGCGAAACGTTCACGCTGGGCAACGCCCGCGTGTCCTTGCATTCGGCGGGGCACGTGCTGGGCTCGGCCCAGGTGCGCATCGAAGTCGACGGCCAGGTGTGGGTGGTGTCGGGCGACTACAAGCGCCAGCCCGACCCCACGTGCGCGCCGTTCGAAGTCGTGCCCTGCGACACGTTCATCACCGAAGCCACCTTCGGCCTGCCCATCTACCGGTGGCCCGATACGTCCGACGTGGCGCGCGACATCGTTCAATGGCGCGACCATTGCGCGGCCCGTGGCGAGGCCGCCATCCTGTATTGCTACGCGCTGGGCAAGGCGCAGCGCGTGTTGGCGGAACTGGCCCCATGGATCGACCGGCCCGTCTACCTGCACGGCGCCATCGCGGCCGGGGTCGACGTGTACCGCCAAGCCGGCATCGCCATGGCAGACACGCGCCTGGTGATTGACGCAAGCGGTACGCGCGCCGCACCCGCGCAGGCGGGGGTCGCGGCAGCCGACGCTGCGGCAGCCGATGCTGACGCAATCACCGACGCGGCCGACGTCGCCAGATCCGGCTTTGCCGGTGAACTGATCCTGGCGCCGCCGTCCGCCGCTGGCAGCAGCTGGCTGCGGCGCTTTCGCAAGGCGCAGCATGGGTTTGCGTCCGGCTGGATGCGGCTGCGCGGCAACCGTCGGCGGCGCAACATGGACCGGGGCTTTGTCGTGTCGGACCATGCCGACTGGCCGGCCTTGCTGCGTACCATCCGCGAGACCGGCGCGCGCCGCGTCATTGCCACCCATGGCGACACGGACGCACTGGTCCGCATCCTGAACGAAACCGGTACGGCGGCCGAAACCCTGGCCACCCAGTACGGCGAAGATGACTAACACGGCGAAGCCCACCCCCTGGAGGCCAACCCCGGCATGAAGCGATTTGCAGCGCTGTATCAGGAACTGGACCGTAGTACCGCCACCTTGGACAAGCGGGCGGCGCTGGTCACGTATTTTCGCGACGCACCGCCGCGCGACGCCGTATGGGCGCTGTACCTGCTGGCGGGCGGCAAGATCACCAGCGCGCGGCGCAAGATCGCGGGGTCGGCCGAATTGCGCGCGTGGATCTCTGCCGCCTCGGATACCCCGGCGTGGCTGGTGGACGCCAGCTACGACCAGGTCGGTGATCTGGCGGAAACGCTGGCCTTGTTGATGCCCGGCCCGGACCCCGCCCATGCCGACCCCGAGCGCGGCCTGGCCGACTGGATCGAAGAAGTGCTGCTGCCCATCGCCAACCGCGACGAGTCCGAACGCCGCGACATCATCGTGGCCGCCTGGCGCGGCATGGGGTTGTCGGAAAGGCTGGTGTTCAACAAGATGCTGACCGGCGCACTACGGGTCGGCGTGTCGCAACGCATGGTGCAGCAGGCGCTGGCCGAAATGTCGGGGGTGCCCATCGCCCGGATCGCGCAGCGCATGCTGGGCACATGGACGCCCAGCCCGGCGTTCCTGCGCGATCTGCTCAGCGCCGAGGCGCTGCCCGGCGACCGCCAGCAGCCGTACCCGTTCTTCCTGGCCTCGCCACTGGAAGCGGACCCGGCCACGCTCGGCACCATCGACGACTGGTTGATCGAATGGAAGTGGGACGGCATCCGCGCCCAGCTCATTCGCCGCCATGGCGAAGTGGCGCTGTGGTCGCGCGGGGAAGAGCGGCTGGACGGAAGGTTCCCCGAAGTGGAGGCCGCCGCGCACGCCTTGCGGGTGGACTGCGTGCTGGACGGCGAACTGCTGGCCTGGCAGGAAGACGCCGCCGGCCCGATGCCGTTTTCCGCATTGCAAACCCGCATCCAGCGGCTTAAGCCCGGCCCCAAGTGGCTGGCGGAAGCGCCCGTGCGCATGCTGGCTTATGACCTGCTGGAGCTGGATGGCGCCGACCTGCGCGAGCGGCCCCAGTCGGAACGCCGCGCCATGCTGGAAACGCTGCTGCGGCAACACCCCGACCCGCGCCTGTCCTTATCGCCGGCGGTGTCGCCCGCCAGTTGGGAGGCGGCCGCCGCCTTGCGCAGGGAATCGCGCGAACGCGATGTCGAAGGCTTCATGCTGAAACGGGCGTCGGCCCCCTACCAAAGCGGGCGCCGGCGCGGCGACTGGTGGAAGTGGAAGATCGACCCGCTGACCATCGACGCCGTCCTGCTGTATGCCCAATCGGGCCATGGCCGCCGCAGCACGCTGTACACCGACTACACCTTCGGCCTGTGGCAGGGCGATGCGCTGGTGCCCATCGCCAAGGCCTACTCGGGCCTGGACGATAAGGAAATCCTGGAGCTGGACCGCTGGCTGCGCGCCCACACGCGCGAACGCTTTGGCCCCGTGCGCTCGGTGGACCCGGTGCAGGTGTTTGAACTGGGGTTTGAAGGCGTCAACCTGTCCAAGCGTCATAAATCGGGCGTGGCGGTGCGCTTTCCGCGCATCCTTCGATGGCGGCGCGATAAGCCCGCGGATCAGGCCGACCAGCTGGACACGCTGAAGGCGCTGGCGCGATGACGGCACCCCCGCGCGGCTGGGACGCGCCGCTGTCGGCCTGGTTCAAAGCGCGCGGCTGGCGCCCGGCGGCTTTTCAGAAAGAGACCTGGAAGCGTTACCTGGCAGGGGAATCCGGCCTGTTGCATACCCCCACCGGCAGCGGCAAGACGCTGGCGGCGTTTGGCGGGCCGATGCTGCAAGCGCTGGCCGATCGGGCCGGTGCCACACCCACGGCCGGCGCGGGGCCGCGCGTGCTGTGGGTGACGCCGCTGCGGGCGCTGGCCACCGACACGGCGCGTGCGCTGGCCGACACGGTGGCGGACCTGAACCTGGGCTGGACGGTCGCCTTGCGTACCGGCGACGCCAGCGCCCGCGACAAACGGCTGGCGCGCCAGGGCAAGGCCGATGTGCTGGTCATCACCCCCGAATCCCTGGCGCTGCTGTTGTCGTACGCGGACGCGTCGTCGCGCTTTCGGGCGCTGCGGTGCATCGTGGTGGATGAATGGCACGAGCTGCTGGGCAACAAGCGCGGCGTGTTGTTGCAGCTGTGTTTGGCGCGCCTGCGGCGCCTGTCGCCCGACGTACGCATGTGGGGCCTGTCCGCCACGCTGGGCAATCTGGACGAAGCCCGCGACGTGTTGTTGCCGCATCAGCCGAACAGCGCGGTGGTGTCCGACGCACGGCCGCGCAAGGTGACGCTGTCCACCTTGCTGCCCGAGCGCAGCGGCGCGTTGCCGTGGGCGGGGCATCTGGGCCTGTCGCAACTGGCGCGCGTGTACAAGCGCCTGTTCGACGTGCGCGCCAGCCTGCTGTTCACCAACACCCGCGCGCAGGCCGAGCTATGGCATCGTGCGCTGGAATCGATCTGGCCCGAAGACCCGGCCACGCTGGCGCTGCACCACGGCTCGCTGGACCCCAAGTTGCGCACCCGCGCGGAACAGGGCCTGCGCGACGGCAGCATCCGCTGCGTGGTGGCCACGTCCAGCCTGGACTTGGGCGTGGATTTTCCGGCGGTGGATCAGGTCTTGCAGGTGGGCAGCCCCAAAGGCGTGGCCCGGCTGCTGCAACGGGCCGGCCGCGCCAAGCACCGGCCCGGCGAATCCGGCCATGTGGTGTGCGTGCCGGCGCAGGCGCTGGAACTGGTCGAATACGCTGCCGCCCGCCAGGCCATCGCGCGCGGCGATATCGAGTCGCGGCCCCCGCCGCGTGGCAGTCTTGACGTGCTGGCCCAGCACGCCGTCACGCTGGCATTGGGCGGCGGTTTCCAGGCGGACGCACTGTACGAAGAGGTGCGCGGCACGCACGCCTATGCCGCCCTGGACGCGCCCACTTGGCAGGCTGTGCTGGACTTCATCGTGCAGGGCGGCCGCGCCTTGTCGAACTACCCGGAATTTCGCCGCGTGGAAAAGGGGGACGACGGCTGCTACCGCGTGCACGACCGCCGCATCGCGCTGCGCCATCGGCTGTCCATCGGCACCATCACGGCCGACGGCGCGGTGTCGGTGAAGTACCTGCGCGGCGGCAGCCTGGGGTCGGTGGAAGAGGGCTTTCTGGCCCGGCTGCGCCCCGGCGACCGCTTCCAGTTCGCCGGCCGCACGCTGGAGCTTGCGCGGCTGGAAGGCATGACAGCCTACGTTCGGCGTGCCAAGGGCGGCGACGGGCCGGTGGCCACGTGGCAGGGCGGGCGCATGCCGCTGTCCACCCAGCTGGCGCGCGAAGTGCAAAGCCTGTATGCCGATCCCGGCGATCACCCCGAAATGCGCGCCGTTGAGCCGCTGCTGCGCATCCAGCGCCAGGCCAGTGCGCTGCCGGCACCGGGCCGCCTGCTGGCCGAACAGATTGCCACGCGGCGCGGCATGCATCTGTTCCTGTTCCCGTTCGCGGGCCGCGCCGTGCACGAAGGCATGGCTGCCATGATGGCGCTGCGCTGGGGCCGGCGCCATCCCAATACCTTTTCCTATACGGTCAATGACTACGGCCTGATGCTGACGCTGGCCGAGCCCGCGCTGCTGGACGACGCCTTGCTGCACCAATTGCTCAGCGCCGAACATATGGCCGCCGATTTGCGCGACGGCGTGAACCTGGGCGAACTGGCGCGGCGGCAGTTCCGCGAGATTGCGCGCGTGGCCGGATTGCTGACGCCGTCGCTGCCGGGCAGGGCCGCCCGTTCGTTGCGCCAGGTGCAGGCGTCCAGCGGCCTGCTGTACGACGTGCTGCGCCGCTACGATCCCGACCATCTTTTGCTGGCGCAGGCCGAACGCGAGGTGTTCGACAACCAGCTGGAAGCGCCCCGGCTGATGGCGGCGTTGCAAGATTGCCAGACGCGCGCGCTGGACCTGTGCACGCCGCGCGCGCTGACGCCGCTGTCGTTTCCGCTGTGGACCGAAAGCCTGCGCGGGCAACTCAGTACCGAAACCTGGCAGGCCCGGGTCAAGCGCGCGGCCGCCCAACTAGAGAAACGCTATGCCCGAATTGCAGGATGACCCGTCGGCGCACGCCTTGCCCACGACGCTGGCCGGCGAGCCGGTGCTGCTGCTGGGCGAGCGCGCGTTGTATTGGCCGGCGCGCGCGCGGCTGGTCATCGCCGACCTGCATCTGGGCAAGGGCCACGTGTTTCGGCAGGCCGGTATCGCCGTGCCGCGCGGCGCGACGCAGGCCGACCTGGACCGGCTGACGCGCCTGGTCCATGACACGGGCGCACGGCAGTTGTGGATTGTGGGAGATGTGCTGCATGGGCCGATGTCGCAAGCCGATTGGCGTGTGGACTGGGCGCAATGGCGGCGCGCCCACGCGGGGCTGGACGTGGCGGTGCTGATCGGCAATCACGACTGCGCCCTGGAGGGCGATGCGCTGGGCATGCGACAACTGGGCGACGAGCAGGCCGACGGCCCGTTTCTGTTCCGGCACCTGCCCAAGCCCGACGCGCAAGGCCGTCATGTGATCGCGGGCCACGTGCATCCCAAAACCCGATTGCCCGGCGTGCCCCGCCATTGGCCCGCATTCTGGCTGCAAGCGGGTGTCACCGTGCTGCCGGCGTTCTCGGATTTCACAGGGGGCCACGCCGTGTCCGTGCAAGCGGGGCAGACGGGGCGGACGGGGCAAGGCGGACAGCAATTGGCCGCCTGCGTCCACGGCAGCGTGGTGCCGATAGGCTGGACGCCACCACGCGCGTAGTCCAGTGGTGTAGTCCAGTCGTGTAGTCCAGTCGCGTGGCCCACTCGCGGAGCCCACTCGCGGAGCCCCGTCGCGTCGTGCCGTCGCGTCGTGCCGTCGCGTATCCCCCCGGCCGACCCGGCACTTATTACCGCCGTTGTAAGAAGTGCCGGGCAGGGCAGCCCCCCAAAAACCGGCCGGCCCCGGCAGCCGAAACGGACCCTGTGCCCCCCGCAACGCATGTTGCCCCGCTGCGCGGCACACCACTTGCTGCGTACCCGGCAGGCGCCCGCACGGGCCACACCCCGGTTCGTGCGAGGCAGGACCCACCTTCACAGGAGACTCACAATGAACCGTGACCCCAGGTACACGCCCCGGTATGACGATGACTTCGAACGCGATCCGGGCGCCGACGCCGGGCGGGGTGATCCGTACCGGCAGGCCCACCAGCGCGGGCGCTCGCAGGGCGACCCATATCGTGATCCCAATCGTGACCCCTATCGCAATCCCGGCTCCCAAGGCCAAGGGCGGGGCAACCGGGGCGCGGGCGACCAGGAACCCTGGCACGACCCCGCACCCTCGTACGGCTACCAGGGCGATGGCAATCGGCCCGCGCCTGGTGCACGCGAGTCGCGCGGCGGCCTGCGCAGCCGCAGCGCCGATCCCGGTCAAAGCAGCTACGGCGGGTTTCGCAACGAAGACCCGTCCTACCAGCGTGAACAGGTCTATGGCTCGCGCAACCCGTCCTACTCCGGCCCCACGTCCTATGGCGATGAAGAAGGCGGCTACTACGGCGACCGCCCGCGTTGGGGCGACGAGACCGGCGTGTCCTTCGAAACGGCTGAACGCGGCGGCTACAACCGTGGGCCCACCGCCTGGCGCGACCGGGGCTCGTTTCGCACCGACCCCAAGGGCTACACCCGGTCCGACGAGCGCGTGCGCGAAAACGTCTGCGAATACCTGGCGCACAGCGGTCTGGACGTCAGCGACGTGTCGGTCAGCGTGACCGATGGCCGCGTCACGTTGGAAGGCACCGCGCCGGACCGCCGCACCAAGCACCGCATTGAAGACTGCACCGACGCGTGCGCGGGCGTGCAAGACGTCGACAACCGCATCCGCATCGCGGGCAAGGGCGGCGCCGGGGAATCAACCGCCACCGGCGACACCGCCATTGGCGGCGGCCGGGAATAACGGCGCCACGCCATGAACGCCGAGCCCACCCCCACCCACGGCGCTGACGGGGACATCGACCCCGATCAGCAGCCCCGCGCGCTGGACGACTGCCGGCGCTGCGGGCTGTGGCGCAACGCCACGCAGGCGGTGGGGGGCGAAGGCGGACGCCGCGCAAGCATCATGCTGGTCGGCGAACAACCCGGCGACAAAGAAGACCTGGCCGGGCTACCTTTCGTTGGCCCGGCCGGCGCCTTGCTGGACAAGGCCTTGGCCGAAGCCGGGGTAGAGCGCCAGGCCGTCTATGTGACCAACGCCGTGAAGCACTTCAAATGGCAGCTGCGCGGCAAGCGCCGCATGCACAAGTCGCCCGCGCAGGTCGAGATTCGCGCCTGTTCGTACTGGCTGGATCAAGAGCTGGACGACATCCGGCCCAGCGTCATCGTGGCGCTGGGCGCAACGGCCCTGGGCGCCGTCATGCAGGACGCCAAGCGCACGTTGAAGGACGCGATGGGTCACGTGATGACGCGCGGCAACAGCCGGGTGCTGGCCACCTACCATCCGTCATTTGCGCTGCGCAGCCCCAGCCACGACAGCCGGGACGCCGCCTACCAGGCGATCGTCAAGGCGCTGGCGCGCGCCAAGCGGCTGGCCGACGAAGGCGGGTAGCGCAGCGGCCGGCACCAGCCATACGCGCCAAGCAACAAGTCCAGCAACAGGCCAGCAACAGGCCAGCAACAAGCCAGCAACAAGCCAGCAACCCGCCACAAGCCACCCGCGACAAACAACAACCCATCTGCCTAGCCCTAACGATCAAGGAGGATCGACCCCATGAAATTCACCAAAGCCACCGGTGCGCACACGCAAGGCGACGCTGTCCTGTTCAACATGGAAACGGCCGGCGTCACGCGGCAATTCGAGATCTCGGGCGACGTCTTGCGGCGCCGTTTCGGCGCGGCGGACGACACCGCCACCGAACTGCTGCACGCGTTCGAAAACGCCGCCCAGGCGCTGCAAGACGCCGCCCAACGCGCAAAGGGGGTGCCCGCCGACGGCCCCATCCAGTTGGGCGAGGGCGATTTCGCCTGACGGACTCGCGGCGACGGCGGGCAAACATGGACATCCAGGCACCACCGAACGCGCCGTCGATCTGGGTGATCGGCGACGTGCACGGCTGCGTGGATTCGCTGGACGCCTTGCTGGCACGCCCCGAGATCGCCGATGACCCGCATTGCCGCCTGTGGTTCGTGGGCGACTTGATCAACCGGGGTCCGGATTCCGCTGCCACATTGCGGCGCGTCATGGCGCTGGGCGAACGGGCCACAGTGGTACTGGGCAATCATGACCTGCGCGCGCTGGGGATTGCTGCCGGCTGCATCCGCCCCGGGCGGCGCGACACATTGGATGAGCTGTTCGCCTCACCCGACGCGCACGAGCTGCTGCACTGGCTGCGTCAGCGGCCCCTGATGCACGTGGAAGCCGGCCATGTGATGGTGCACGCCGGCATCTACCCCAGCTGGGACGTGCGCACCGCCCAGGCGCTGGCGGATGAAGCGCAGGCGCCGCTGCGCGGAGATCGCTGGCGGGCCGTCATGCACGCATTGCACGGCGGCTCGCCGCGCGCCTGGTCGCCAAAACTGCATGGCGACTCGCGGCTGCGGTTCATCGTAGGCGCGTTCACGCGCATGCGGCTGTGCTCGCGCGATGGGGCCATGGCGCTGGGCGCCAAAGCCACCCCGGGCCATTGGCCGCAAGGCACCTTGCCGTGGTTCGACGTGCCCGGGCGGGCCTGCGTCGACACCCCGATCCTGTTCGGCCATTGGGCCACGCTAGGGTTATTGGTACGCCGTGACGTCACCTGCCTGGACACCGGCTGCGTGACGGGAGGCGTGCTGACGGCGCTGCGCGTGGCCGACCGAAAGTTGTTGCAGGTGGGGGCGGAAGCGTTGCAAGTCTAAGCCGCCGCGTGCCCGCTATTCGAAGCTATTCAACATTGGACAGGGTCTGTAAAAACGCCGCGATGTCGCGCGCGTCCTGTTCGCGCAGGCCCAGGGCCGGCATGGCAGTGCCCGGCTTGATACGTTGCGGATCCAGCAACCACTGCTGCATGGAGTCAGGCGAATTCGGCACAACGCCGGCGATGCGCGAACGGTCCGCCATGCCATCCAGCGACGGGCCAACATAGTGGCGCGCACCCGGCACGCCGGGGATGGCGTGGCAGGTCACGCACAGATACTGCTGCAACGCATCGCGCCCGGCCTTGGCGTCGCCCAGGCGCCTGTCGCTTGGCTGCGCCTCTGTAGGCGCAATCGACGCGGAGGACGCCGCGCCCGAAGCCGGGTCGCCAGGCGGTGCGGCGTCGCGATATTGCTGCGGCGATAGCGTCGGCAACACCCGCAGGTATCCCACCACGTCCCAGATCTGCTCGTCCGTCATGCGGTACTGCCAGGCGGGCATGCCGGTCATCTTTATGCCCTGGCGAATGATCCAGAAGACCTCGGCCGCCGGACGCTCCCGAGCGCTGGTCACCAGCGGCGGGGGCGGGGGATTCAGCCCCAGCGCATAGGGTTCGGGCCCCTGGCCCGGCCCACCGTGGCACTGCGCGCAATGCGCGCGGTACAGCGCATCGCCGCGCCGTATGCGCTGCGGGCTGTCCAGGTCCGGGACCTTGATATCCGCCGACCGCAACTTCACCGACCGCGTGGACGCCACGTCCAGCAGGGCATAGACGGGCATGGTGTGCGGGCCGGTGGCGCTGACGTCATACCAGCCGAAGTAGACAACCGCGCTGCCGACCGCCGCGCCCGCAACCGCCAACGCGGCGACACACCAGGCAGCGATACGTGGCCAGCGTCTCATTGCGCCTCCTGTCCCTTGGGCAAGCTCAGCAAGAACGCCGCAATGTCTTGGGCCTCGGCCTGGCTCAAGCCGACGTTCGGCATGGCGGTGCGCGGATTGATGGCGGGTGGGTCCATCAACCAGCGGACCAGATTGGCGGGCGTGTTGGGCAGCAGCCCCGTCAAATAGGCCTGCCGCCCCAGATTGTCCAGGGGCGGCCCCACGGCGGATGCCGGACCGCGCACCGTCGGCACGGCGTGGCAGGCCAGGCAACCGTGCTTGGACACCAGCTGCCGCCCGCGCGCCGCGTTGGCAGTGCTGGGCAGGGCGTCAGCGGACAGGTTCTGCGCCAATGGCGGACGCTCGTCCCCGCACGCCGCCAGCAACGACAGCGCGGCAGCGCCAAGCAGGATGAGGGGAGGGCGAGCGATAAGGCGCAAGAGGGTCTGACGTCCAGCGGCTGAGATACCTGCCAAGCGCCAGCAAGTGTCGTTCCTCGTGGTCGGCATCGCTTGCGCGGAAGGTCCGATGTGATGGCGGGACCGCCGCACGCTACGTTCACCGTTTCATAACGAGAAACCCAATGATCAGCATTCCCAACAGGGTCCCACCCAACGCCAACGCCGCGCGTTCACCGCGTTCGGCACCGTGGAAATACAACGCGCAGCACACTGCGGCGGTGATCACTATCAGGACCCCCAGGACGAAAGGGCGCCAATGACTCCGTAACGCAAAGCACGCCCCGCGCATGGCAAATCTGAGTTTGCTCATGGGCTCTTGCGAAATTTGAAGACCGGGTGTCGATTGTGCCAAATGCGCCACCACTGGAATAGTGTTTTCCACTGATCGCGCTAATTGTTTTCCCCTAGTGCCCGCCGTGTCGACTCTATACAAGACGCGATATGCAAGCCCCCGGGTATGCCACATGCTGACGCGCGGCATGGCCGCCATCCTTTCCTACGTGCTTGCCACCGCGCAGGCGGATTCCGCCGGGACGCGCTTGCCTGCTGCAATTTCGCGCGGGCCGGCGGGCGACGGCGCGCATGTCATTGCCGACATCAGCCAAGTCCTGTTCATCGGCGCCACGGCGATTTTTGTGGTGGTGTTCGCGTTGGTGGCCGTGGCGCTGTTTGGCCCGGCCGCCGCGCGTCGGCGTCTGTCCAGCCCCGCACTGATCGTTGGCGCGGGCATTGCGTTTCCCGTGGTCGCGCTGACCGCGTTGCTGGTCTACGCGTTGAGCACAGGGCCTTCCATGGCCGGCGACGGCGCCAAGCCTGCGGTGCGCATCGCCGTCAAGGGCGAACTCTGGTGGTGGCGGGTGCGCTACCACGACGCGTCGGGAGCCGTCTTGTTCGACACCGCCAACGACATTCGCATACCCGTTGGCGCATGGGTTGAGTTCGAGCTGAGTTCCGACAACGTCATCCACAGCTTCTGGGTGCCCGAACTGGCGGGCAAGCTGGACATGATTCCCGGCCGCGTGAACCGCCTGCGGGTACGCGCGCAGGCGGCAGGCACGTTTACCGGGCAATGCGCCGAATATTGCGGCGCGCAACACGCCAACATGAAGTTCAACGTGGTGGCGTTGGAACCCGACGCGTACCAAGCATGGCAAGACGCACAGGTGCGGCCGGCTGAGGTGCGGCCGGCTCAGGTGCGGCCGGCTGAGGCGCCGCCGGCCGAGGCGTCCGCGCCCACGCTGCATCAGGGCGCGCAAGTCTTCCAGCAAGCGTGCGCGCAATGCCACACCGTGCGCGGCACGGCGGCCCGGGGCACGCTGGGCCCAGACCTGACCCACGTAGGCAGCCGCCTGTCACTGGCAGCCGGTGTGCTGCCTAACAACGTAGGCGCGCTGGCCGGGTGGATCGCCGACAGCCAACACATCAAACCGGGCAACCCCATGCCGTCCTTCAACCAACTGCCAGGCGAAGATCTGCGCGCCGTGGCCCGCTACCTGGAAAGCCTGAAGTGAGCGAAACCGCCCAGCCCCCCGCGACCGCCACCCCACAAGCGCCACCCGTGGGCGCCTTGTTGACGCCCAAGCTGCCCAATCCTTCGCCGCGCCCGCAGGAAGAAGAGGGGGCGCTGTTGCGGGCGTGGTGGCGGCCCAGTGGCTGGCGCCTGGTTACCGTGGTCGACAACGCGTCGATCGGCTTGCTTTATATCGCCACGGCCTTTCTGTTCTTTCTGTTGGCCGGCGTGCTGGCGCTATTGATGCGCACACAGTTGGCCGCGCCCGACAGCCACCTGATCGGGCACGCGCTGTACAACCAGCTGTTCACCATGCACGGCACCGTGATGATGTTTCTGTTCGCCGTGCCCGCCGTGGAAGCCATCGCCGTATTGTTGTTGCCCAACATGCTGGGCGCGCGCGACCTGCCGTTTCCCCGGCTGTCGGCCTATGCCTACTGGGCCTATGCGGTGGGCGGGCTGGTGTTTTTTTGCAGCATCTTCTTTGGTCTGGCGCCCGACGGCGGCTGGTTCATGTACCCCCCGCTGACCGGCTCGCAATATTCGCCCGCCATGAACGCGGACTTGTGGCTGCTGGGCATCGGCTTCATCGAAATATCGGCCATCGCGGGGGCCATCGAGCTGGCCGTGGGCATTCTGCGCACGCGCGCGCCGGGCATGAGCCTGGACAAGATGCCGATCTTTGCGTGGGTGATGCTGGTGTTCTGCGGCATGGTCATCATTGCGTTTCCCGCGGTCATCGTGGCCACGGCGCTGCTGGAACTGGAACGCGCCTTCGACATGCCGTTCTTCATCACGCAACGCGGCGGCGACCCCTTGCTATGGCAGCACTTGTTCTGGTTCTTTGGCCACCCCGAGGTCTACATCATCTTCCTGCCCGCCGCCGGCATGGTGTCGATGATGGTGCCCGCCATGACGGGCGTGCCGCTGGTGGGCTACCGCTGGGTGGTCATGGCGGTGGTGGGCACCGGGTTTCTCAGCTTCGGCCTGTGGGTGCACCACATGTTCGCCACCGGCATCCCGGCGCTGTCGCTAAGCTTTGCGTCGGCGGCAAGCATGGCCGTGTCGGTGCCCACGGCCATCCAGGTATTCGCCTGGATCGCGACGATAGCGGCGGCGCTGCGCTTGCGGCCTTTGAAGACGCCGATGCTGTTTATCCTGGGGTTCTTCTTCATCTTTGTGCTGGGCGGACTGACCGGCGTGATGGTGGCCGTGATTCCGTTCGACCTGCAAGCGCACGACTCGTATTTCGTCGTCGCGCATTTGCACTATGTGCTGTTCGGCGGGATGGTGTTCCCGCTGTTCGCGGCGTTCTATTTCTGGACGCCGCTGGTCAGCAGGCGCGCCTTGTCCGAACGCCTAGGGCGCTGGGCATTCTGGTCGATGTTCGTGGGCTTTAACGTCACGTTTTTTCCCATGCATTTCACGGGCCTGGCCGGCATGCCGCGCCGCGTCTACACCTATGCCGACAGCCAAGGCTGGGGCCTGCTTAACATGGTGTCCACCGTGGGCGCCTACCTGATCGCGGCCGGCGTGCTGGTGTTCATCTGGGACCTGGCGCGCAACTTCCGCCCGGCCATCGGCCGTAACGCCGGCAACGTCTGGAACGCGGGCACGCTGGAATGGCTACCCAGCGAAATCTATGGCGTGCGCAGCATTCCACGCGTGACCTCGCGCGAACCTCTATGGGACCAGCCTGGCCTGGCGCGCGATGTGGCCGCTGGCCGCTATTTCTTGCCTTCCGCACCCTCGGGAACGCGCTCAACGCTGGTGACCAGCGCCGTGGACGCGCAGCCCGATTACGTGTTGCCGCTGCCCGGCCCGGGATGGTTGCCGCTGTTGGCCGCCCTGGGCACGGCAGGATTCTTCTTGCTGCTTACCTTCAAGATGCATGCGTTGGCAGCGGCCTGCGGCGTGCTGGCAGTGGCATCGTTGTGGCGTTGGTTGTGGGACGCCGACACCGGGCCGGACTACGCGTCCGTAGACATCGGGGCGGGCGAGCGTGTGCCGATGATGTGCTCGGGCGCGGCTTCCCATTACGGCTGGGCCATGACGCTGCTGGTGATCGTCTGCGCCAGCATTTTCGGATCGTTGTGCTTTGCGTATCTATTCCTGTGGACCACGGCGCCCGGCGCCTGGCCGGACGTCGCGGAACTGGCCGGCGTGGGGCGCCCCGTGCTATCGGCCTGCCTGCTGTTGGGCGGCTCCGCGCTGGTGGCGCGCTGCGGGCATTGGCTGCGCGTGAAACAGCATGGCCTGTTCAGGGCCGGCATGGTAACGGGCGCGGTGTTGCTGGGCGTGGCCTCCGGGCTTGAGCTCCATGGACACTGGGCACATGGGCTGCGGCCGCAGGCCTCTGCCTATGCGGCGGCCGTGTACGCGGTGTCTGGCTTGCAGGCATTTTTTGCATTGATCGCCATGACGATGGGCGCGTTCACGGTGGCACGCTCGGTTGCGGGCCGGCTGTCCTACACGCGGCGCGCCTGCTATCACGCCACGATGATGATGTGGCACTACACCGTGGCACAGGGTCTGTTGGGGTTGGGGCTGATGCACGCCTTTTCCCGGCTGGTGGGGTAGGGCGATGAAGCTGCCTCTGACCCCGCGCCTGACCTCGCCATTCGGCCGCGACCTGTTGCTGCTGATTGCCGGCCCCCTCATCTGGATGGTGCACTTTCTGGGTATCTACATCGTCAACGCATTGGCATGCGCGCGGCCCGCTTCCGCGTTCGCGATGCAGGCGGGTGGCCTGCCAGTGTCGTCCTGGGTAATTATTGCCGCCAGCGTCGCCGCGTGGATGGCAATGGCGGTGGCCGCGCGCCACGCGGCCCGACGGTCCAGACGTGAAAACGCCCCGGACGGCGCGCGCTTTCGCGCTTGGCTGACCGGGGCGTTGTGCGTGTTGTCGGCGTTGGCGGTCGTTTGGCAGACCGTGCCGGTTTTCCTGGTTGCCGCCTGCGGCTAGCGGCCTGGCGTCAAGGCTACTTTTTCACGCCTTGTTCCAGCGTCTTTGCCATTTGCAGATGCTGCTGCAAGGTGGGCAGGGTTTCGGTCGCGAACTGCTTGATCTCCGGGTCCTTGGCATTCTTGGATGCGTCTTCAAACAGCTTGACCGCATCTTCGTGCGCCGACACGCCCACGCCTTCGGCATAGGCCTTGTCAAACCCGTCGTCGCGCATGCCCAGCGTCTTCAGCTTGGCTTGCTGCATCAACGACGGCTCGGTCGGCGCGTCATAGCCCTTGCTCTTCGCCAGGCTGGCCAGTTTCTCTCCGGCCTTGCCGTGGTCGTCGATCATCTTCTGCGCAAAGCTCTTGATTTCAGCGTTCTGCGACTTCTGCAGGGCAAGCTTGCTGCCTTCCACTTCCATATGACCCGACTGTGCGGCATTTTCCAGAAAATCGCGGTCTTTGCTGTCCAGCTTGGAATCGGCGGCCATCGGCGTGGCGGGCGCGGCGGGCGAAGTCTGCTGCGCAACAGCAGCGGTGCCGACACCTAGCGCGGCAACCGAAAGCAGGGCGGCGGTAAGGGTGCGAGTTTTCATGTACGTCTCCCAAGGGGTGGCGCGGCGCGCCGTTGATAAGAACTACCCTTGTGCTATCCAGCAAACCGCGTTCCCGCCGTCATGGCTTGTTCTCGGATTCCTCAAGCGTGGAATTCTCCGGCACGGGATGTTCGGTCTGGTTGATTACGCTGAATTCGCCGGTGGGTTCCAGGTACGCGCGCTTGACGCGGCTGATGTCGCCCACGCCTTACAGGCGCAGTTGTTCCATCAATTCGCCCCGGCTGATGTGTTCGCGCTTCAAACCCGCCACAAGGATGCGGCCATCGCGGATCAGGCAGATACGCTGCGGTTCCAGAAAGCGCTGCATGGGCGGGATGTAATAGCACAGGCGATCCAGCAGATAGCTCCACCCGACAATCGTCGTGACGACGATGATGCCGTCTCCCATGGAATAAGAATCGCCCGACATGGCATTACCCGCGGCGTCGGCCACCAGCACCAACACCAGCATGTCCGCCACGCCCAACGAGCCCATGTCGCGGCGCCCCGATATGCGCAGCAACGCGTACAACACCCAATACATGGTGGTGCCGCGGACAATCATTTCCGCGAACCCGGCTTGAAGCGCAAAAATTTCAGCAATATCCGACATCGTGGCGACAACACCTAAGCCGCGCTGGGGCGGCGATGCCGAGGAAGCAGCAAATGTTGTGCCTGTGGGGGGTGGGGGCCGTGTGGGCCCTGAGATACGAGTTCAAATACGGTCTCAAATACGCGCGCAGATCCGGGCTTGACTGCGCGCGCATAGACGCCGCCCGCCTACGCGCTGCTGTCGGCCAGCAGGGGTTGCGCAGGCAACGCGCCGCGCAGGGATTCCAGCAATACGCGTTTGTTCTCCCGGCTTCGGTAGGCGTGTTCGCGCATCAGATTTTCAGCGCGGACCGCTTCGCGGCGCGAGATGGCGCGCAACAGATCTTCGTGATCGGCTTGCGCACGCAGCACAAACGGCGTTTCCAACAGCGAAGGGGTCGACGGCAATGTCAGCGCGGCGGGGCCTGCCAACGGCGTCTTGTTGTTGTGTTCGAGCGCCGATAACAAGGCGCGATTGCCTGCGGCGGCGCACAAGATTTCGTGGAACCGGCGGTTGATTTGCCCCCAGGCGCGGGCGTCGACCGTGGTGTTGGGGTCGCGGCGCGCCGGGGCCAACAGCGCGCGGCCTTCATCCACCGCCTGCGTCAGTTGATCCAACACCTCTTGCGAAGCCCCGCGCTCAGCCAACAGCCGCGCCGCCATCCCTTCCAGCACGCCGCGCACGTCTACGGCGTCGCCGATCTCGTCCACGGTAAAGGCCCGCACGCGAAAACCCCGCGAAGGCAAGCGTTCAAGCAGGCCCTCTTTTTCAAGTTCGGTCAGGGCAATGCGCAGCGGGGTGCGCGAAACGCCCAGACGCGCCGAGAACTGCAACTCCACGACACGCTCGCCGGGCTGCAACGCGCCCGAAAGCACCATGTCCCGAAGTTCTGAAATGACTTTATCGATCTGAGCGGCCATAGAGCGGTGGCAAAGGCTGAAGAGTGTCGGAAGGGCTCAAGTGTACCCAGAAAATTGCATGCAATCGGACCGATAAAAACAGATTGCGTATTGCGAATCCTCGAAATTGCATGCAATAATTCGGAAAAACAACGGAAGGCGGGCAAATAACCCGCCCAATGCATGCAACGGGATATTCCGCTGCATGCCTTAGCCGCCAAACGTACAGGAGACAAAATGAAGCTGATCAGCTTCCTGGATGCCGGGCGCCAAGCCTGGGGCGTGGTACAGGGACCCGACGTCGTGGTGTTGACTCACGTATGGCCCGACGTCATCGCGGCGTTGGAAGCCGGCGTGGAGCAGATCGCGGGCGCTGCACAGGCCGACGGCATGCCGCGCCGGTCTTTGGCTGATCTGCAATGGCTGCCGCCCGTGCCGGCCCCTCGCAAAATCTTGTGCGTCGGGCTGAACTACGGACGCCACGTGGCCGAAGCCGGCCGCGAACTTCCCGCGCACCCGTCCTTGTTTGTCCGCTTTGCGGATAGCGTGGTGGGCCATGGGCAGGCGGTGTGGAAGCCGCGCGCCTCCGACCGCTTCGACTACGAGGGCGAACTGGCCGTGGTAATCGGGCGCGGTGGACGTCACATTGCAGCCGCAGACGCGCTGGCGCATGTGGCCGGCTACACCTGCATGGCCGAAAACTCGGTGCGCGACTTCCAAAAGCACAACGCGCAGGTCACGCCTGGCAAGAACTTCGAACGCAGCGGCGCCGTCGGACCGTGGCTGGTCACGGCGGACGAAGTGGGCAACCCGAGCCGATTGCAGGTGCAGTCCCGGTTGAACGGCGAACTGATGCAACAGGGCGACGTGTCGGACCTGATCTTCCCCATTCCAGAATTGATCGCCTACATCAGCGCATTCACCCCTTTATCGCCGGGCGACATCATCGCCACCGGCACGCCCGAAGGGGTGGGTTCCAGCCGCAAGCCGCCGCGATTCATGGCCGCGGGCGACACCTTGGAAGTGGACATTCCCGGCGTGGGCACGCTGGTCAACACCGTGGCCGACGAACCGGCCCATGCATCGGGAGACGCGCATGAATGATGCGCTGCTGTATCTGACAGAGCGGGACGTCGTCTCGGCGTTGAACATCCCCCGCGCCATCGACGCGCTGCACAGCATGCTGGTGGCGCAAGCCCGTGAGCAAGCCCGCAACCTGCCCAAAACACTGGCCACCTGGGGCGACGGCAGCTCAATGCATGCATTGGGTTCCGTGCAGACGGGGCAGGGCGGCTACGCCGGTTTCAAGACCTGGGTGCACACGAAGGCGGGCGGCGGGTCGCTGTTCAGTCTGTTCGACGCGCACACCGGCACCTTGCGCGCCGTGATCGAAGCGCGGGCACTGGGCATGTTGCGCACCGCGGCAATCAGCGGCGTTGCCACACGGGCGCTGGCCCCGGCCGACGCTACGCGGGCCGCGTTGATCGGCACCGGCCCGCAGGCCGTCACGCAATTGGCTGCGCTGGCGGCGGTGCGTCCATTACGACGAGTCCGCGTCTACAGCCCCACCCCCGACAAGCGCCGCGCCTTCGTGGCCAGCATGGCGGACAAGTATGGGTTCGACGTCCAGGAGTCGCCAAGCCTTGAGCACGCGCTGGAGGGCGGCGACATCGTCACCTTGATCACCCGCGCCGTCGAGCCGTTCGTCAATGCCGCCAGGTTGGCCGATTGCCGGCACCTGAACGCCGTGGGCGCCATCCTGCCCGCCAAGGCCGAGTTTGCCCAGGACGTGTTCGAGCTGGCCGACGAGGTAGTGGTCGACGACCTTGAAAACGCCCGCAAGGGCTCGCGCGAACTGCGCGAACGCTTTGGATCGGATGCCGCGCCGTGGGACAGCGTGTCGGTGCTGGGCCAGTGGCTGGCGGACGGCAAGGCACGACCCAGGGACGCGAGGCTGACGATATTCAAGGGCATGGGGATGGGCCTGTCCGACCTGGCGATGGCGCGCGTGGTCTATGAGCACGCCCGCGAACACGGCCTGGGCGTGGCGCTGCCCCCGCAGACCCGCGAAAACCTGCTGCTGGCGCAGCCCTGATCCCGATCCATCAACAAAACAGAGGAAACAAACATGTTCGTCGACGTCAGTGGGGCCAGCCCCCGCGAACAAAACAAGTGGCCGTCGATCGTGATCCCGAAAGAGGACATCGATCTGGAAATCGCGCGGTTGATTGACGCACCCCGGCCCGACAACGGCCGCCGCGCCTCGCTCATTACGCACCCACAGGCCACCGCACCCGGCCTGGGCCTGGCGCCAGGTACCGATGTGACCATCAACGTCGTCAACCCCGGTGAACGCACCTACAACCTGCGCAAGAACTCCAACATGCTGGAAATCTGTATCAGCGGCGAGGGCATCGCGACGGTGGCCGGGCGCGATATCCGCGTGGGGCACTGGGACGTCTGGAACACGCCCGCGATGCAGGTGCACGCTTACCGCAACGAGGGCAAGACCCCTTGGGTGCGGCTGTCGTATTCGAACGCGCCGTTACTGGAAAAGCTGGAAATCCATTACGTCGAGGAGTTTGACGGCGACGTGCCGCCCGCGGACGCCAACACCCGCCCCGTGCCGCCCCGCGCCCCTGACGCGGCTCGCTCGCGCGATCTGGCGCTGCGCGAACAGATCACGCCCGAGGGCGCCTGGCTGATGGGATACGAATGGCTGATCGATATCGACGTGCTGGAATCCAAGGCGCTGCATTGGCCGTGGCAGGCGGTGTCGCGCTATCTGCCGACGGTGGAAGACATGGCACGCGGCTACAACGGCCGCCGCCTGTTCGTGCTGTACAACCCGGCAACCGAGCGGCGCATCGGCACCACGCACAGTTTCTTCGCCACCATCTCGTCATCACCGCCGGACAACCACCACGTGCCGCATCGGCACAGCTCGTCGGCCATCAACTACTACCTGCGCGGCAACGGCTACAGCAAGGTCAACGGCGTGCGGCTGGACTGGAAGGCGGGCGACCTGATCCTGTCGGCGCCCGGCTGGGCGATGCATTCGCACCATTCCGGTACCGAGACCACGTCCGCGCTGACGGTACAGGACCACCCGCTGCAGATCGCCATGGAGTCGCTGATCTGGCAGGAGCGCATGCAGGAACCCATCCTGGCGCTGGGCAGCCAGAGCGGCTTTGAAAGCAACCGCGCGCAGCTGGCCGCGGCGTCCTGACAGTCGTCGTCAAACACTGCCGGGCACCGCCACACCCCGGCCATCTCCGCGCCTTTTCATCCAACGCCATCCGGATCCACCATGACTCTGACTGACCTGTCCGACGCGCCGGCCTTGCGCGCCCAACTACGGGACTTCTACGACGACTATGCCTTCTGCCTGGACGAAGGCCGGCTTGAAGAGTGGCCCGACTTCTTCACCGAAGACTGCCATTACCGCGTGTTGTCTCGCGAGAACCACGACGCCGGCCTGCCGCTGGGCCTTATCTATTGCATGAACAAGAACATGGTGCGCGACCGAGTGACCGCGCTGCGCGAAACCACCATGTTCGAACCGCGTTCGCTGCGCCATTTCATCAGTGGCGTGCGCGTCATGGAATTACAGGGCGACCACATCGTGTCGCAAGCGAACTTCGCCGTGATGGAGTCGCTGTCCGACCGCGAACCCTCCTTGAACATGGTGGGGCGCTATCTGGACGTGCTGCGCGTCACCCCCGACGGCCTGGCGATCAGCCGCCGCGACTGCGTGTACGACAACTATCGCGTGCGCACGTCGCTGATCGTGCCCATCTGAATCTGCTAAGGAAAAGCCATGACCTGTTCCGATTCCGCCGTGCTGGACACCGCTGCCACGGCCCCCATTCACCTGGAACGCCGCTGGCCCAAAGAGGGCTACACGCGTATTCCCAATTGGGTCTACACCGACCCCGCGATCTTTCAAAAAGAAATGGACGTGTTCTTCGCGGGCCAGACCTGGAACTACGTGGGCCTGGAATGCGAAGTGCCCGAGACCGGCAGCTACAAGCGCAACTGGATCGGCAACCGCCCGGTCATCATGGTGCGTACCGAAACCGGTGATGTGAATGTGCTGGAAAACCGCTGCGCCCATCGCGGCGCGCAGATCTGCTGGCAGAACACCGGCCGCGTCACCGACTTCACCTGCCCGTATCACCAATGGAATTACGATCTGCACGGCAACCTGCAAGGCGTGCCGTTCCGACGTGGCGCCATGGGCAAGGGCGGCATGCCGCGCGATTTCGACCCCAAGCAGAACGGCATCCGCAAGCTGCGCAGCGTAAATCGGGGCGGGTCCATCTGGGCCACGTTCTCCGAAGAAGCGCCCAGCTTTGAAGACTATTGCGGCCCCGAAGTGCTGGCCGAAATCGACCACATGCTGCCGGGCAAGCCGCTAAAGCTGCTGGGATACAGCCGCCAGTTGATTCCCAGCAACTGGAAGATGTACCTGGAAAACCTGAAAGACCCGTACCACGCCACCTTGCTGCACACGTTCTACATCACGTTCGGCCTGTGGCGCGCGGATTCCAAGTCCGAGTGCATCCCCACGGGCGGCGGCGCGCATAGCGTCATGGTGTCGCACAACGAAGGCAAGAAGAAGACAGAAGCCACGACCGAAATGAGCCGTTTTCGGGACGACCTGGAACTGCTGGACCTGGAGACTGTGACCCCGCGAGCTGAATTCAACCGAGGCCGCGTAGGGGGGGCCTGGGTATTTCCCGCCGCGCAGTTCGGCATCCAGGCCAATTCGCTCAAGACGCGCCATGTGATCCCCCGCAGTCCAACCGAGCACGAGTTGGTCTTTACCTATTACGGCTACGAGGATGACGACGAGGAAATGACCCGGCTGCGCTTGAAGCACGCCAATCTGCTGGGCCCGGCCGGTTTCGTGTCCATGGACGACAGCGAAATGCTGAACCAGGTGCAGATCGGCGTCACGGGATACCCCGAGGCGCGCGGCATTGTCGAGATGGGCGGGCGCGATACCGAGCCGGCCGACTACATGGTGACCGAAGTGCTGATCCGGTCGTTCTATGACTATTACCGCAAGGCGATGGGGCTTTGATATGGATACCTGGAAACCCGTTGCACGGATTGCGGACATTTCGCCCGACACCGGCACATTGCGCGTGATGCACGAGGGCGACGCGGTCTGCCTGTACAAGCTGCCCGACGAAATCTGCGCCACGCAGGACCGATGTCCGCATGGCAACGCCAGCCTGGCCGACGGCTACCTGGAGGACGGCACGATTGAATGCCCGCTGCATCAGGGCGTGTTCGACATCCGCACCGGCAAGCCGCAATGCCCGCCGGTCACCACGGATCTGCGCCGCTACGAGGTCCGCGTCGAGGCGGATACGGTTTATTTGAAGGCGCAAACGCCGTGAACGCCGGCACGATCGTCATCGTCGGCGCGGGGCAGGCGGGCGGTTGGGCCGCCACCACCTTGCGCGAACGGGGCTACATAGGCCGCATCATCTTGTTAGGTGACGAAGCGCACGCGCCTTACGAGCGCCCGCCCTTGAGCAAGGCGGTACTGAGTGGCAGTGTGCCGCCCGAAAGCACCGAATTGTTCTCCGCCGAACGCCTGGCCGCCCTGGATATTTCCTTTCGCCCAGGCATCGCCGCCACGCGATTGCGGCTGGCGGACAAGCAGGTGGATACGTCCGACGGTGGCGCAATCGCCTACGACAAGCTGATCCTGTGCATGGGCGGCCGGCCCATCGTGCCGCCGCTGCCCGGCGTGGCATGGGGCGAGGGCGCAGGGGCCTTTACGGACGCCCATGGCGTCCACGTGCTGCGGACCCGAGACGACGCGCTGCGCCTGCGCGCCTGCTTGGGGCCGGGCAAGCACATCGTGATCGTGGGTGGCGGATGGATCGGGCTGGAAGTCGCCGCCACGGCACGCCAGGCCGGCACCCGCGTCACCGTACTGGAACAAGCCGATCGGCTATGCGCCCGCAGCGTGCTTCCCGCCGTGTCCGCGCATTTGGCCGCGATGCACGCCGCGCAGGGCGTCGACGTTCGTTTGGGCGTGGGGCTGCGCGCGGTGCTGCGCGAACCAGGTGAATCGCAAGCGGGGCGGCCGTCCCAATCGCAGTCCCAGTCCCGGTCCGTAGCCGAGCTGACTGGCTCCCACCCCCTGGCCGAACTGACCGATGGGCAACGCCTTGTCGCCGACGCCGTGGTGCTGGGCGTGGGCCTGCAAGCCAATGATGCCTTGGCGCGCGAGGCCGGCATCGCCTGCCAGCGCGGTGTGCTGGTCGACCAATACTGCCGCACTTCTGCGCCAGACGTGTACGCGGCGGGCGACGTGGCGGTGTCCACGCATGCTGAAGCCGGCGGAACGATGCGCCTGGAGTCCTGGCAAAACGCGCAAGACCAAGGCACGGCGGCGGCCCTGTCCGCGCTGGGCGAACCCGCGCCGTATCTGCCCACCGGTGCAGTCTGGTCTGAACAATACGACGCCATGGTGCAAATCGTGGGCTTTCCCGCGCTGGCCGCAAGCGAAGTGCTGCGCCCGCAAACGGACGCGGGAGCCTTGGTGTCGGTGGCGCTGGACGGCGGCGGCCGGGTAGTCGCAGCCGTCACCGTGAACGCGCCGCGCGATCTGCGGCAGCTACGCAAGTGGATCGCCCAACGTGCGCTTGTGAACCCCGCATTGTTGCAGCGGCCCGACGTGCCGCTGGCCAATGCCGAAATCCGCTAACGGAGCCGAAGCCAGATGGAACCGCTTTCAGAAGTCATGCCGATCAAAGCCGCCTGCGAAGCGGTCGTTCTGAGTTTTTTTCATGCGCTGGACACCCGCCGCCATGACGCCGCCGCCGCGTTGATGGCCGAAGACGGCGTCTGGATGCGCCAGGGGCGCAAGCTTAGTGGCCCGCACGAAGTCCTGGCGGCGCTGGAGGCCCGCGCGCCCGAGCGCAGCACCTGCCATGTCATCACTAACCTTCGGCTGGTATCGACGGACCGCACGCACGCCACGGTGGGCTACTTCCTGACCGCCTACGAAAGCGTGCCGCAAGAGCAGGGCGGGGCACCGAGACTGGTGTCCATCCGTGAGTGCCAGGACGTGCTTGTGGCAACAAAAGAGGGCTGGCGCCTGGCCGACAAGAGCAGCCGCCGCCATCTGCCACCGGAGTAAGCCGGCGACCCTCCCACGCACGAAAAAACAAATTCAGCCCCCAAGGAGACATGAATGGATGCCACAACCATAAGAACACTGGCGCTACGGCTGCACGAAGCCGAGCAAAGCCGCCGTCAGGTGCGCCAGCTATCGCTGGACCATCCCGACATCACCATTGCAGACGCTTACGCGATTCAGCGCGAATGGGTCGCGCACAAGCTTGCGTCGGGCCGCCGTCTGGTCGGCCACAAAATCGGGTTGACCTCGCGTGCGATGCAGCTGTCATCGCAGATCGACGAGCCCGATTACGGCGCACTGCTTGACGACATGTTGTTCGCCGACGGCGCCGAGATTCCGCGCGGCCGCTTCATCGTGCCGCGTGTGGAAGTCGAGCTCGCGTTCATTCTTGACCGCGCCCTGCAAGGCCCCGGTGTGACCCTGTTCGACGTGTTGGACGCGGTGCGCTACGTGATTCCGGCGCTGGAGATCATTGATGCGCGGTCGCACCAGATCGACCCCGATTCCAAGCGGCCCCGCAAGGTCTTCGACACCATTGCCGACAACGCCGCCAATGCGGGCGTGGTAATGGGGGGCCGCCCGGTGCGCGTGGGCGACATGGACCTACGCTGGGTCGGCGCAATGATGTCGCGCAACGCCGTGATTGAAGAAACGGGCCTGGCCGCAGGCGTGCTCAACCATCCCGCCAACGGCGTGGTTTGGCTGGCCAACAAGCTGGGCGAACACGGCGTGTCGCTGGAACCCGGCCAGATCATTCTTAGCGGTTCGTTCACCCGGCCCGTTTTTGCCGACGCCGGCGACACGTTCCATGTGGACTACGGCCCACTTGGTTCGGTCAGCTGTCGCTTTGTTTGACACCGGCATCACAACAGCGCGCCCGATATCCCTAAACCCCAAGCGCAGGCGCGTTCGATATCCCCACAGGAGACAAGCAGTGAAACCCTCTAAGCCCTTGATTTTCATGGTGGCCGCCGCCTGTGCAGCGGCACCGTTCACTCAGTCCGTAGCCCAACAGGCCGCCTGGCCCACGCACGCCATCACATTGGTCGTGCCGTTTGCGGCCGGCGGCGGCGGCGATACGCTGGCGCGGCTGGTGGCCGAACCGCTATCGCGTGAACTTGGCCAGTCCATCATCGTGGAAAATCGCCCCGGCGCGGGCGGCAATATCGGCACCTCCATCGCGGCGCGGGCCAACCCGGATGGCTACACCCTGTCGTACGGCACCAACGGCACGCAGGCCACCAACCATTGGCTGTACAAATCTCCCGGCTACACGCCGAGCGACTTCGAACCGATCTCGCGCTTTACCGTCATTGCGGCCGCGCTGGTCGTAAACGGCACGGATGACCGTTTCAAGACACTGGAGCAGTTGCTGGCCTACGCCAAGTCGCACCCCGGTGACTTGACCTGTGGGTCGGCCGGCAACGGCACGTCGTCGCACCTTGCCTGTGAACTGCTGAACCAGATGGCCGGCATCAAGGTCATGCACATCCCCTACAAGGGCGGCGGCGCGGCCATGACGGACCTGCTGGGCGGACGCATCTCGTTCCTGATCGACGTCATGCCGAACGTGTCGGGCCAGATTGCCGCCGGCAAATTGCGCGCGCTGGCCGTCACCACGCCTGAACGGGTCGCGTCCAACCCGAGCATTCCAACCATGAACGAGGCGGGCGTGAAGGGTTATGAATTCTTCGCCTGGGACGGCTTGTACGCGCCGAAAGGCACGCCACCCGCCGTGCTGGACAAGCTGAACGCCGCGGTCAAGCGCACGCTGCAACAGCCCGAGGTCAAGAAGGCCCTGGAATCGCGCGGCGCCATCCCGTCGCCCACATCGCGCCAGTCGCTGGCGGACTTTGGCGCCGAGGAATACACGCGGCTGGGCAAAGTGGTGAAAACGGCGGGCGCCGCGATCGATTGACTGCGGCGGGAAAGGAGGCGTGATCGGAGGCACACGGTCACGCGCTTCCTTTGATAACCGGGCGCTGGCCTCGGTGTCGCCCGGACGAATTCGCTAACGCATCCTATACAGCTCGAAATGGAAATGACGCGCGACTGGGAAGCCGTGGGCGGCAAGATCCTTGCGTAGCGCCTCGCCCAATGCGGAGGGGCCACAGAACCAGAGGCTGGCCTCGCGCCATGCGGGCACCAGCGCACGCAGCCTTTCACCATTGAGCCTGCCGTCGCGCGCGCGAATCAATAGGTGCAGCCGCACACCGGCTGCCTCGGCGCGCGCCCGTAGCCGGGCAAGCGCGGCGTCATCGACTTCGGTGGTCACGTGAATCAGGTCGATTGCTGGCGGCGTGGCAGGGTGGGAGTTGCCGTTGCCGTTGGCATTCGCATCGACATTCGCCTTGGCATCGGCCAGCGCGTCCATGCGGGCCAGGAAGGGCGTGATGCCGATACCGCCCGCCACCCAGATCTGGCGGGGCATGCCGTCGTCAAACGTGAAGTCGCCGTAGGGGCCCTCGATGCGTACCGCCTGGCCCGGTTTCAGGGTTTGCGGCAAGCGGCGGGTATGGTCGCCCAGCGCCTTGGCGATGATGGTGATGCGGGCCGCGTGGGGTTTCCAGGCGGAAGCAATCGTATAAGGGTGCGGGCCTTCCGACGCATTCGACATGGCAAAGACGAACTGGCCGGGACGATGGCCCGGCCACCCCGGGCTGGTTTCCAACTCGATTTCCAGCGAATCCACCCCCGGAAAATGCGTCAAGCCGACCACCTTCGCCCACACTTGTCGCCCAGCGTTGGAAGCCCGCAGCAGCAAAAGCACGGCGGCCACGCTGCCGGCCGCCATCAATGCGGCGGCAAGCCACCCCACCGGCTGCGTCCAGTAGCCGTAGTCCAGCAGAACCACCGCGTGCACGACCAGCACCAGGAATAGGGCCGCGATAAGCCGATGCGTCTTGTAGAACAGCCGATAGGGAAAAAAGCGCAGCAGCGCCAGCACCACCAACACCACGACACCGTAAAACGCCCATTCGCCCAGCGCTTCCGCGTCGTGCCGCCACCGATGCAGAAACGTGTCGACGACATCAACCGGGGGCTGGCGCGGCGGCCGGGCGCCGGGCTCGAACCAGCCCCACTGGATCGCCGGCCGAAAGCCGTTCTTGAACAACCAGTGCAGCAGCGAGAAGAATAGGGCACCGATGCCCAACCATTTGTGCAGCCGGTACATCTTGTCCAGGCCGCCCAGCGGTCGCTCGGGCCAGCGCGGGCGCGCCGCCAGCACCAGCGCCAGGCTCATACAGGCAAGGGCAAGCAAGCCGGACAACTGGATCAGCGCGGCGCGCACCGTATAAGGACTTGATGCGCCCCACAACCGGGAATCGGCCAGCGCCCACAACAGCGCGACCAGCAGCAAGGAAAAAACCAGTGTCAGCTTAATCGCGCGCATCTTGCTCCTTCGGGTTCAGCGCGCGCATGGGTCCGGGCAAGCGCTGTCGACGTGGTTGATGGAACGGGCCATCAAGATGCCTCTGCGGTGACGGGATACCGCGACCCTCTCTGTCACCGAATTGTTCGATGAATATAGTCCTGCACCCGGCGAAAGTCTTGGACAAAGATCAAGGTTTTCAGGGGGCCATTGCTTCGCGCGCCAGGCGCGCGACCTCTTGGGCCACGCCTTTGCGTTCGCTGTACCGGTCCGTCAGGTAGTCGCTGCGGTCGCGCACCAGCAAGGTGAACTTGACCAGTTCTTCCATGACGTCGACCACGCGGTCGTAGTAGGCGGACGGCTTCATGCGCCCGGCATCGTCAAATTCCTGGAACGCCTTGGCCACCGATGATTGGTTGGGGATGGTGACCATCCGCATCCAGCGGCCCAGCACGCGCAGCGCGTTCACCGCGTTGAAAGACTGCGACCCACCCGACACCTGCATGACCGCCAGCGTGCGGCCTTGCGTGGGGCGCACGCTGCCGGTCTCCAGCGGCAGCCAGTCGATCTGGCTCTTGAAGACGCCGGTCAACGTGCCGTGGCGTTCGGGGCTGCACCACACCTGGCCTTCGGACCACAGCGACAGCGCACGCAGCTCGGCCACCTTGGGATGATCGGCAGGCGCGCCGTCCGGCAACGGCAGGCCGTGCGGATCGAAAATGCGCGTCTCGGCGCCCAATCGGTTCAGAATGCGAGCGGCTTCTTCGACCAGCAGCCTGCTGTAAGAACGCTCGCGCAGCGAGCCGTACAGCAACAGGATGCGCGGCGGATGGGACGCGCCATGGGCCAGGGAGAGCTTGTCGTGGCTGGGCACGTCCAGCAGGGCTTCGTCCAACGCGGGCAGGGCGTCGTCCAACGCGTCGTCCAACGCGTAATTGGCTTCGTTTGAAGCGGGCAAGCGGTCGTCCATCGAGGGTAGAGCTCCGTTTGAACGGGATGGGGAAGGGCAGGTGGAAGGCGCGCAGCCGCGACGGCCTGGCGACGGTCTAGCGCACGCGGCGTCCGCTGTCGTCGACCACGACTTCGCCGTCTTCCTTGGTGAACGCGGCGCGCTGCGGCTGGTCAAGAATGTCCAGCACCAGTTCGGATGGCCGGCACAGCCGCACGCCCGCAGCGGTGACGACAAAGGGCCGGTTGATGAGGATGGGGTTTTCAAGCATGGCATCGATCAGCGCCGCGTCGGACAGCGATTCGTCATTCAGGCCCAGCGCTTGGTACGCCGATTCCTTCTGGCGGATCGCGTCTCGTACCGACAGCCCGGCGCGGGAAATAAGATCGACCAGCGTTGCGCGATCCGGCGGCGTCTTCAAATATTCGATGACTTGCGGCTCAATGCCGGCGTTGCGAATCAGCGCCAGGGTGTTGCGCGAGGTGCCGCACTTGGGGTTGTGATAGATGGTGACGGGGTTCATGGTGTCCTGTGAGGTTCGGTTAAGTCGTGCGGCTTGGCGCACGCCACGCCACTGCAACATTCGGCGGTCAGGTAATCAACCAGTCCGAACATCAGGGTGGTGTTGGCGCGATAGCGCAAGTAGCGTCCTTCCTGTTCGACGGTCAGCAAACGAGATTGCGTCAACGCCTTCAGGTGAAAAGACAGGTTGGTCGGGGGCAAGTCAAGTTCCGCCGCGATCTGGCCAGCCACGCAGCCGTCGGGCGCCGCGCGCACCAACAGGCGAAAGATGTCCAGCCGGACACCGGAGGCCAGCGATTCGAAGACAGTGACGGCGGTGGTTTTATCCATTCGCGGATACTACAACAATTGTTGAAGTATCGGAATGTGGAGGGTGGCGGTGTGCGTTTACGGGGCGGAATTCAGAACCAGGTCAATTTCTTACTTTACATAATACACATTATGCGTAATACACCAAGGCGAAAGAAGAGGCATTGGACAACGTCCAAGCCTCTCTTTCAAACACCCGAATTCCGCTTACTCAATCCGCCCAATCGTCGCACCGGCCGCCACCGACTTACCCGGCGCTGCTTCCTGTGTGAGCACGCCGTCCCGATGCGCCAGCACCTGCATTTCCATCTTCATGGCTTCCATCGTGGCGATCAGTTCGCCTTGTTTGACGGTGGCGCCGTCTTCCACCTTCCAGGCTTGGATGGTGCCCGCGATGGGTGCCGGCACGCTGTCGGCGCCGGCGACATTGCCGGGAGGCTGCCCTGCGTCCGCCGTTGCGGCCGCGCCGGCGGATTGCAGGCCTCGGAGCAGTTCGGCCGGCAGGCCCAGGGACACGCGGCGGCCGTCGATTTCGACGGCGGTCCGGTGCAGTGTCACCGTGCCCAGCGCCGTTGGGCGCACTGCCGCCTCCAGGTCATTGGCAAAGTCGGTTTCGATCCAGCGCGTGTGGACCTTGAAGCCGGTGTCGTCGCCCAGGAAGTCGTCATGCGCCAGCACCGCGCGATGGAACGGCAGGACCGTGGCCACCCCTTCAATGCGGAATTCGGCCAGCGCGCGGCGGGCGCGCGCAATGGCCTGTTCGCGGGTGGCGCCGGTGACGATCAGCTTGGCCAACAGCGAATCGAACGTGCCCGGTATGGTCGAACCCGACTCCACGCCGCTGTCCACGCGCACGCCCGGTCCGGACGGCGGCGCAAACTGCTCAATGCGGCCCGGCGACGGCAAGAAGCCTCGGCCCACGTCTTCGGCGTTGATACGGAATTCGATGGCGTGGCAGCGCGGCGCGGGCGCGGTGGTGAACGACAGCGGCAAACCGTCAGCGATGCGCAATTGCTCAACAACCAGATCCAGCCCGCAGGTTTCCTCGGTGACCGGATGTTCGACTTGCAGGCGCGTGTTGACCTCCAGGAACGAAATCGCGCCCGATGCGCTCAGCAGGAATTCGACGGTGCCGGCGCCGACATAGCCGGCGTGGGCGCAGATGTCGCGGGCGGACGCGTGGATGCGTTGGCGCTGGTCGTCCGTCAGGAACGGCGCGGGCGCTTCTTCCACCAGCTTCTGATTGCGCCGTTGCAACGAGCAATCGCGTGTGCCCAGGACGACGACGTTGCCGTGCTTGTCGGCCACCACTTGCGCTTCGACGTGGCGCGGCCGGTCCAGGAACTGTTCCACATAGCATTCGCCGCGACCGAACGCGGTGACCGCTTCGCGCACGGCGGATTCGTACAGGTCGGCCACGTCTTCCATGCGCCACACGACTTTCAGGCCCCGGCCTCCCCCGCCAAACGCGGCTTTAACGGCAATCGGCAGGCCGTGTTCGTTGGCGAAGGCCAGCACGTCTTCGGCGCCGTTGACCGGGTCTGCCGTGCCAGCGACCAGCGGGGCTCCGACCGCCAACGCGATCTTGCGCGCCTGGACCTTGTCGCCCAGCCGTTCGATGGTTTCCGGCGACGGGCCGATCCACGTCAAGCCGGCGTCGACGACGGCGCGCGCGAAGGTGGGGCTTTCGGACAGGAAGCCGTAGCCGGGATGCACGGCGTCGGCGCCACTGCGCCGCGCGACGTCCAGCAGCTTGTCGATGTTCAGATAGGAATCGGCGGGACGGTCGCCGTCCAGCCCGTACGCCTCGTCGGCCATGCGCGCGTGCAGCGCGTCGAAATCGGCGTCGGCGTAGACCGCAACGGATTTGACGCCGTAGTCGGCGCAGGCGCGGATGATGCGGACGGCGATCTCGCCACGGTTGGCAATCAGGACTTTCTTCATGGCAGGCAGATTCAGTTAGGTCGGGTTGACGGACACGGCCGGAACATCAACCGGAACGAAGTCGGAAATGGGATTGAAGCGCACGCGAGCGCCGATGGGAATTTGCGCGGCGCGGTCCAGATGCCACGGCGCCACCGAGCCAATGACGGGGTAGCCGCCGGTCAAGGGGTGGTCGGCCAGGAACAGAACGGGCTGGCCGCTGGCGGGCACCTGGATGGAGCCTTTGCGGGTGCCTTCGCTGGGCAGTTCGGCGTGGTTGGCGCGTTGCAGCGGCGCGTCGCCGTTCAAGCGGATGCCGACGCGGTTGGACTGCGGCGTCACCGTCCAGGCCTGGCGCGACAAGAGCGCAACCGCCTCGGCATCGCACCAATCCGTGCGCGGCCCCAACACCACGTCCAGCACCACCTCGACGTTGGTCGTGGGCAGATCCGCCGGGGCAATTTCGGGTGCACCGACGATGGCGCCCTGCCCGGCTGGCCGGATGCCGATGCGGTCGCCCGCCGCCAAGGGCTCGGGGCCGACGCGGGCCAAGGTGTCGGTTGAGCAGCTGCCCAGCACCGATTGCACGTCGAAGCCGCCGCGCGCGGCCAGGTAATAACGAATGCCGGCGGACGGCTGGCCCAGGGTCAGCGTGTCGCCGTCATCCAGCGCAATGGCCTGGTACGTGTTCGCCGTCCACGTGGTGCCGGCGGCATTGCGCAGCGTGACGTCGCCAAGCGCGCCGGTCACGGCTACGACGCTGGGGCCGTGCGCCCGCAGCTGGAACCCGCCGTAGACGATTTCAATGGCGGCTTCGCCGGGCGCGTTGCCCACGAGGCGGTTGGCGGCGCGCAGTGCGCCCCGGTCCATGGCGCCGGACGCGGCCACGCCCTGACGCGCCTGCCCTGCCCGGCCCCAGTCTTCAAACACGGCCTGTAATCCGGGCGATACGACTTCCAGCGCGGGTGTGGCGCGGGAATCGGCGGTGGCCGCGTCGGCGGAAATCGAGGTCGAAGCCTGGGCGGAGGTTCCGGTCGAAGCCCCGGCTGAAGCCCCGGCATCAATGAACCGCACCCGATACCCCGGTTGCAGCAACGCCGGCGTCTCGCGCGATAAGTCCCACATGGGGACCGGGGTCACGCCCAGGATCTGCCAGCCGCCGGGGCTGGCTTGCGGGTAGACGCCGCTGAATGTGCCGGCCAATGCGACGGCGCCCGCGGGGATGCGGGTGCGCGGGGTCTTGCGGCGCGGCACGTCCAGCGTGGGGTCGCCGCCGCTGAGATACGCGAAGCCGGGTGCGAAGCCGGTGAAGGCCACGCTGTACGTGCCGCCGGTGTGACGGCGCACGACTTCGTCCGGCGTGATGCCCAGCAACTGCGCGACTTCATGCAGGTCTTCGCCGTTGTAATGGACGGGGATTTCGATCAGCTTGCCATCGCGCGCCACGTGAGCCGTGGTGTCGCGGGAGCCGATGTCGGCAATCAGCGCATCGCGCGACACCAGGCTGGGTTGAAAGATGACCAGCACCGTGCGCGCGGCGGGAACCATCTCGGTGACGCCGGCAATGGGCCGGTTTTGCAGCGCGGCGAACAGCGCCAGCGTCTGGTCAAGATCGTCCAGTTCGACCAGTAGCGCGTCGGTGTTTACAGGCAGAAAACGCACACGGCCTCCTAGGCGGATTGTGCCGGGGCAGCGTCAATGAAAGACCGGATGGCGACACCCGACTGTTCAAGCTGGCGCCGCAGTTCGCGCGCCATGTCGACCGCGCCGGGGCTGTCGCCATGCACGCAGATGGAATCGGCTTGCACGCGCGTCAGGCTGCCGTCGATGGCTTCGATGACGCCCTCTTGCACCAGGCGCAGCATGCGCGCGGCCACGGCTTGCGGGTCATGCAGCACGGCGCCCTTTTCGCGGCGCGATACCAGCTCGCCCTTGGGCGTGTACGCGCGGTCGGCAAAGGCTTCGGCCACCACGCGCAACCCGCGTTCACGGGCGCGCGTCAGCAGGGGCGAGCCGGCCAGACCCACCAGGACCAACGTGGGGTCGATTTCCAGAATGGCGGCAATTACGTCGTCACCCTGGCGCGCATCGTGCGCGATGGTGTTGTATAGCGCACCATGCGGCTTGACGTAGCGCACGTCGGTGCCGGCGGCGGCGGCCAGCCCCTTCAAGGCGCCGATCTGGTAGATGACATCGGCGATCAGGTCGGTGCTGGCCACGTCCATATTGCGGCGGCCAAAGCCGGACAGATCGGGATAGGACACGTGCGCCCCAACCGTCACGCCGTTATCGCGCGCGGACTTCAGGGTGGCCAGAATGCCCGCGGGGTCGCCCGCATGGAAACCGCACGCCACGTTTGCGCTGGACACCACCGCCAACATCGCGGCGTCGTCGCCCATGCGCCATGCGCCCAGGCTTTCGCCCAGGTCGCTGTTCAAATCGATCCCAGCCATGTCTTATCCTTAGTCCACGGACGCCGGGCAGGCGGATTTCCGCACGGTGCCCCGCTTGTAGTGTGGAACGATAGTTACACAATTGTTCTACAAATTGGTTAGTATGGTAGATCAAACTTGCCCAAGCGGCTATCGGTAATTGCCCCAACCGCCTATGACCACCTCCGACGCGCACCAGACCCTGACCGATAAGGTCACTGAACAGATTCGCCGCCGCTTGATCAATGGTGAATTCATGCCGGGCCAGCGGCTATCGGAAGCAACCCTGACGCAATCGCTGGATGTGTCGCGCAACACTTTGCGCGAGGCCTTTCGCAACCTGACCAAGGAAGGCTTGCTGACTTATGCGCCCAACCGTGGCGTGGCGGTGGCGGTGCCCAGCATGGCGTCCATTATCGACATCTACCGGGTGCGGCGCATGATTGAATGCCAGGCGCTGGCCCAGGCCTACCCGCACCACCCCGCCCGCCAACGCATGCGGCAGGCGGTGGACGACGCGCTGGCGTGTCGCGAGCGGCAGGATTGGGCGGGCGTGGGCACGGCCAACATGGCCTTTCACATGGCCATCGTCGAACTGGCCGACAGCGAACGCCTGAACGCGATGTTCGCCTTGCTGCTGGCCGAATTGCGCTTGGTATTCGGCCTGCTGCAAGACCCGGAATTCCTGCACGCCCCGTATGCCGACATGAACGAGCAGATTCTGCAACGCGTCGAAGCGGGAGATTTTGGCAAGGCGGCCGATGCGCTGAAGGACTACCTGGCGCAGTCCGAGCGCATCGTCCTGGCCAGTTACGCGCGCCGCGTGGCCAATTGAAAGCGCCACGACCGTAGCGCGTCAATCACCAGGAACACCAGCAGGCTGACGCCCATTACCGGCAGGCACCACCCCAGCACGGCGGCCGCCGCCAGCGCGCCCAGCCGCGCCGGCCAGCCCAATGCGGCCCACGCCTGCGTCAGCGTTTGGCCATTCGCGCCCGCTGCCGGCCGGCGCAGCCACCACATGCGATAACCCAGCACGATCATGGTCGATAGCGCCAGGCCGATGGCGCCCATCAACAACTGGTTGGGCCAGCCGAACAGGATGCCCATGTGCATGTCCACGCCCCAGCGGATCAGCTTGGCGATCAGCGGAAAGGTGTCGAAATCGGCACGGCTGGTGATGGCGTAGGTGGTGGGGTCGATGGCGATGGTGTCGACTTGGGTGGGCCAGGACCGGTCGACTTCACGTACCATCCACGCCTGGCCGGCGCCACGCGGTGGACGAATCTCCAGCTGCGTGCTGTCGATGCCACCCTGCCGGGCCGTTTGCAGGATGCGGTCGAATTGCGTGACGACGTCTGAGGGGGCATTCATGGGTGCATGCGTGGATGCACTCATCGGCGCGTCCATCGGCGCATTCATCGGCGCATTCATCGGCGCATTCATCGGCGCATTCATCGGCGCATTCATCGGCGCGGCCGCTTCGGTGGGCGCAGCGGTGGGCGACATCGCCCCGGCCATCTGCATGCCGCCATGATGATGCGCGTGTTCATCCCCGCCGGACGCCTGCCCGGAGGCGGCCTCTGCCCCCGTCCCGGCTCCCTGCCCTGCCGTCGGCAGCTTCAGCGAAATCGCCGGCGTGATCCATCCCAGTTGCGCGCGCAGCTGATCCACGCGTGCCCCCGCCCAGTTCGACCACGTCAAGCCCGTGGCGGACAAAAATATCAGCCCCAGCGCCAGCCACAAGCCCAGCAAGGTGTGCCAACGGCGCGCTCGCAGGCGCGGGCTGCGCGCGCTGATCGCCGCCGCGCGGCGGCGCCCCGTCCACCACAGCACCAGCCCGCCCAGCGTGGCCAGCCACATCCAGGACGCGGCCAGTTCGCTGTAGTTGCGCCCCAGTTCGCCCAGCATCAGATTGCGGTGCAGATAATCCAACGTGGTGCGAAACGGCAGCGTGCCGCTGGTGCCGTAGACCATCATGTCGCCCTTGATGGCCAACGTGACGGGGTCGACGAACACCGCCCGGCTTTCCGAATCGCCCATGCCGGCCTGCGTGAACATGACGCGCGTGGTTTCCCCCGGCGTGGGCGCGGGGCGCACGGCGAACAAGCGAGGGCCGCCCGCACCCAGGTGGGCCTGCGCCGCTTCAACCTGTTTGGCCAAGGGTTGCGCGGGGCCGGTGGAGGCGGTGCGCAGTTGGTCCGCGTACAGCAGGTTTTCGATCTGCGGGGTCAGCACGAACAACGTGCCGGTAACAGCCGCCACCAGGATGAAGGGGCCGACGAACAGGCCGATATAGAAATGCAGGCGCGTGATCAGCGCCAGAAAAGCGCTGGGGGCCGCGGTTCGCGTGCGCGCGGGCGCGGCGGCGGTATCCAGGGTTTGTGTGGACATGGGAACTCTCGAATAGGAAACGGGGCCGCCCCAGGCGGGGGGCCAAGACTAGCCGCAAAGATCGGGCCGCAAAGATCCGGCCGCAAAGATCGAACCGAAAGTGCGGCCACGGTCATGCGCGCAAGGCGCATGCGTGCAGGGTCAACCGTCTATCGAGGGTGGTGCCCGGGGGCCCAGCGGGGGGCCTGTGGCGGGCATGGGCGGGCGCGGGCCGTCCACGTTCAGAGCCGGCTGCGCCAGCCAGTGCAGCAGCACCGGCGCCAAGGCCGCCAAGGGCGGCAGGTTCAGGATTTGATGCGCGCTCAGGCCAAACGGACATTCCTGGCCCGCGCCGCGATCATCGCCCTGCCCTGAACCGTGGTGATCGTGATGGCCGTGCATCTCGTGATGGCCACCGGTGGACGCCTGCCGTAACGACATCGCCTGCAACGCCGCCAGCGCGTTGCCGCCCGCCGTGCAAAAGCCCAAGGTCAGACGGCCTTGGCGCAGCGCCTGCGCGTCGGGCATGTACCCGGTCGGCACCCACGCCCGCGCCACCAGCAACAGCAGCAGCAACAGCCGCCCGAAATCGGCGGCCGTGGCAAAACGCGGGTAATGGGGTAAACGACGGGGCGATCCGGTGCGCATGCGTCCAATCCACAACGCCGGCGGGCGCCGGCGTCTTGGCGGAATTTTACGCGCCGTCTTGGGTTTGCGCGACACCCGCCCCGCCGGCCCGCCTGCAAACGTTGCTTGCCGCCGTCCGGCTTCGGGCATAAATTCGATGTTGCCGATTTCCGCTCAAGGCCCGCTGCGGCTCTGCTGCTCCCGCCAAGCCTGGTACTTCGCCTGGTTTTCTTGATTGGGCGGATACAGGCCGGGCAACTTTTCGCCCGCCTCGACCTGCTGCATGATCCAGCCTTCCAGCCGTTCCTGCTCGATGGCGATGTCGACCACGTCGTCCAGCAACGCGGCCGGGATCAGCACCGCGCCGTCGCGGTCCAGCACGATGACGTCGTTGGGAAACACCGCCACGCCGCCGCAGCCCACCGGTTCCTGCCAGCCGACAAACGTCAGCCCTGCCACCGAAGGCGGCGCCGCCGCGCCGGCGCACCAGACCGGCAGCCCGGTGCCTTCAACGCCTTCCAGGTCGCGCACCACGCCGTCCGTTACCAAGGCCGCCACGCCGCGCTTGCGCATGCGGGCGCACAGGATATCGCCAAAAATGCCGGCGTCCGTGACCCCCATGGCATCGACCACGGCGATGCAACCTTCGGGCATATCTTCAATGGCGGCGCGCGTCGAAATGGGCGAGGCCCACGACGCCGGGGTCGCCAGGTCTTCGCGCGCGGGCACAAAGCGCAGCGTGAAGGCGCGTCCCACGATACGAGTGGCGCCCGGCGCCAGCGGCCGCGCACCGCGCACCCATACGTTGCGCAGGCCTTTCTTCAACAGCACGGTAGTCAGCGTGGCCGTTGTGATGCGCGACAGGGCCGTGACGACGCGCGCGTCCAAGGGCTGAGGGGCAATCGTCATAGTGCGGGGTCTCCTTGCGCCGACTGGGCGGATATACAGGTTGAGGTTGTCGATTGTGACGCCGGCCAAAACGGTGCACAACCCTGTTTTTACAGATTCTGAATCCGCTTTTTATGCCTGCCCGGCCTGGCTCTGGCCCCACTTTTCCGCCACGGTTCACTCCCTGCGGGCCAGGGGAATTTTGACCGGCGCGGGCAATTCCGTGTCCGGCAAGCTACCAGGAGGGAGCCCCGCCGGACAGGATTCCCCTATGAAAATCCGCCTGCGCAGGGGCTCAGGCACGAAACTTGCGCAGGGTGCGGATCTACCACCTCCGGAGAGTCCATGCCCGCCCCGACCGACGAATCCCGCCGGAGCCTGACGGTCCTCACCGTCAATACCCATAAAGGATTCACCAGTTTCAACCGGCGTTTCATGCTGCACGACCTGCGCGAGGCCTTACGCCTGGCCGCGCCCGATGTGGTGTTCTTGCAGGAAGTCCTGGGCGAACACCAGGTGCACGCCGAGCGGCACCAAGAGGCCTGGCCGGCGTTGTCCCAGTACGAGTTCCTGGCCGACACGCTGTGGTCGGACTACGCCTACGGCCGCAACGCCGTCTACCCGGCCGGCCACCATGGCAACGCGATCCTGTCGCGCTACCCCATCGAGCGCTACGAGAATCACGACGTCAGCGTGGACGGCCATGAAGGCCGCGGCCTGCTGCACTGCGTGCTGCGCGTGCCGGGCGATGCGCCGGTGCACGCCATCTGCGTACACCTGGGCCTGCTGGAAAAGCATCGCGGCCAGCAAATGAACCGCCTGTGCGAGCTGGTGGCGCGCGACGTGCCCGAAGGCGAACCGCTGTTGATCGCCGGTGACTTCAACGATTGGCGCGGCAAGGCGAACCGCCAGATGGCCGGCTGCGGCACCGAGGAAGTGTTCACCAGCCGCCTGGGCCGCCCGGCCCGCACCTTTCCCGCGCGTTGGCCGCTGCTGCGGCTTGACCGCATCTATGTTCGAAATGTGCGCGACTGGCGGCCGATGCCGCTGGCCTCGCGCGTGTGGTCGCGCCTGTCCGACCACGTACCCCTATCCGCGGAGATTGCGTTATGAGTGCCGGTGAACTGGGATGGCGGGAAGGCAACCGCTACACCTTGCTGGAAAACGGCGAGGCTTATTTTCCGGCCGCGTTCGAGGCCATTGACGCCGCCCAGCGCGAAGTCCTGGTCGAAACCTTCATCTTGTTTGAAGACAAGGTGGGGCGACAATTGCAGCAGACCCTGATCGCGGCTGCCAAGCGCGGCGTCAGCGTGGACCTGCTGGTGGACGGCTATGGCTCCGATGTGCTGACGCCCGAATTCATCGGCGAAATGACCGAAGCCGGGGTACGCCTGCATATCTTCGACCCGCGCCCTCGCCTGCTGGGCATCCGCACCAACGTGTTCCGTCGCATGCACCGCAAGATCGTGGCGATCGACGGCGTGTGCGCGATGATCGGGGGCATTAATTTTTCGGCCGACCACCTGGCCGACTTCGGCCCCGAGGCCAAGCAGGACTATGCCGTGCGCATCGACGGGCCCCTGGCGGCGGACATTGCCGATTACGCCCGCTCGGCGCTGAACCGCAAGCGGCCCCGCCGCTGGCGCCGCGCGGCCGCGGCGTCGGTGCCCGAGGGCGACGGCGGCGGCCGCCTGGTCGTGCGCGACAACGACGGCCACACCACCGACATCGAACGCTACTACCGCGCCGGCCTGCGCGCCGCCAAGCGCGACGTGCTGATTGCCAACGCCTACTTCTTTCCCGGCTACCACCTGCTGCGCGACCTGACCAAGGCCGCGCGCCGTGGCGTGCGCGTGCGCCTGCTGCTGCAAGGCGAACCCGACATGCTGGTGGCACGGCTGGCGGCGACCATGCTGTACGACTACCTGAAGAACGCGGGCGTTGAAATCTACGAATATTGCAAGCGCCCGCTGCATGGCAAGGTGGCCTGCGTGGACGACGACTGGTCCACCGTGGGCTCCAGCAACCTGGACCCGCTAAGCCTGGCCTTGAACCTGGAAGCCAATGTCGTGGTGCGCGACCGCTCGCTGAACGCCGCGCTGCGCGAAAGCCTGGACCGCCTGATCGCCCAGGACTGCAAGCCCGTGCCCAGCGGCCCCAAGTCCACCCGAGCGCTGCGCCGCTTCTGGGTGGGCGTGGTGGTGTTTCACTTCTTGCGGCGCTTTCCGGCGTGGGCGGGTTCGCTGCCGGCCCACAAGCCGCGCCTGCAAACCATCAAGCCGCCCACCCCCGACGAAGGTGAGACCGCATGAGGGTATATCGAACGACATTCATGCGCACCTTGCGCCACCGCTGGCCGCGCATCAAGAAAGTGCTGCCATGGCTGATCCTGGCGGTGGTCGCCGCGCTGCTGTTTTATTTCGGCCGGTCGGTGGACTGGCCGCAAGTGTGGCAGGCCATGCGCCGTATACCGCGCGACGCCATTCTGATGGCCAGCGGCCTGGTCGTGCTGGGCTATCTAAGCTACGCCGCGCTGGACCTGCTGGGCAAGCGCTACACCGGGCACAAACTAGGCTGGCCCACGGTGCTGGGCGTGGCCATGGTCAGCTACGCGCTGAACCTCAGCCTGGGCGTGCTGGTGGGCGGCCTGGGCGCGCGCCTGCGCCTGTACGCGCGGCTGGGTTGCCGCAAGGCGGTAGCCACGCGCGTGGCGGTGTTCTCGGCTGCATCGAACTGGATCGGGTATGCCTGGGTGGCCGGCGCGGTGTTCGTCAGCGGCGCCTTGCCGGTGCCCCAAGGGTGGGACGTGGGCAGCGGCGTGCTGCGCCTGCTGGGCGCGGTGATGCTGGTGGGCGCGGCCGCCTACGTGTGGGCATGCGCCCGCGCGCGGCGCCGGTCGGCCACGTGGATGGGCCAGCGCGTGACGCTGCCACGCGCGCGCATGGCGATCATGCAATGCGTGTTCGCCGGGCTGTCATGGATGTTCATGGGCGCCGTCGCCTATGTGCTGTTGCAGGGCAAGGCGCCCTACCCCGTCGTGCTGGGCATTCTGCTGTGCTCAAGCTTCGCCGCAGTGCTGACCCGGGTGCCGGGTGGGCTGGGCACCACCGAAGCCATCTTCGTGGCGGTGCTGGCGCCCGGGCTGCCGTATTCCGAAGTGCTGGGCGCGGCGCTGGCTTACCGCGCCTGCTACGCACTGGCGCCGATGTGCCTGGCGCTGGCCGCCTTTCCCTTGTTCGAAGCGCGCATCGCGTGGCGCAAGAAGCATGCGCCGGCCGGCCGGGAACAAGACTTGCTGCACCCGCGACCATGAAGAAAAATCCGCCCCTGACAGCGTCCGATCTGGTGGTGGCGTACCCGCGCCGCGCCACCGCGTCCGAACACGAGATTGCTTCACAAGAGGCCATGGCCGCCCGCCTGGCGGCGTTGCTGGGCAGGCGTTTCGACCCCCACTTCCGGCCCACCCGGCACCGCGACGAGCCGCCTCCGTACTACGTGCCCGACCGCACCATCATCGGCGCGATTCGGGCGGCGCGCCTGGGTATCACGCGCCCTGCCGACCTGTACGGCGGCGTCGCCCCGCACTCCTTCGTGGCGGGCAAGGCCATCACCCACGGCCTGGTCACCGCCCAGGCCCGTGCCCCCAAAGCCTGGGTGCACGAGCTGGGCGACGCCCTGCGCGACGTGGTGTTGAACGGCTACACCGCGTTCACCGTGGCCGATGCCGAAGCCGCGGGCTTGCAGCTGCTGCGCCAGGGGCCGCTACGCCTTAAACCCGTCGATGCCACGGCGGGGCGTGGCCAGGTGGTCGTGCGTAACGCCGACGAACTGCGCGCGGCGCTGGCCGAGCAAGAGCCGCTTGTCATGCGCCGGCTGGGGCTGGTGCTGGAAGAAGACCTGCAAGACGTGTCCACCTACAGCGTGGGCTGGGCGCGCGTGGGCAAGATGGAAATTTCGTACGTGGGCACGCAGTCGCTCACGCCCGACAACCAGGGCATACCGGTCTACGGCGGCTCGGTGCTGCGCGTGGCGCGCGGCGGGTTCGACGACCTGCGCGCGCTGGACCTGAACGAACACGAGCGCCAAGCCGTGGCCCTGGCCTGCCAGTACGACACCGCCGTGTCTACCGCCTACCCGCAATTGCTGGCGTCGCGTCGCAACTACGACGTGGCGTTTGGGCAAAGCCCGTCCGGGCAGCCACGCGCGGGCGTGCTGGAACAATCCTGGCGCGCGGGTGGCGCCAGCCTGGCCGAACTGGCGGCCATGCAGGCGTTTGCGTTGTCGCCGTCGCTGATGTCGGTGCGCGCCGCCACCCGCGAGCGTTATGGCGAACAAGAACCTCGCCCCATCCCGCAGCACCTGGTGTATCACGGCGTGGATTCGGCCGTGGGCCACATCAGCAAGTGGGCGGGCGTGTTGGAGGAGGACGCCGATGGCGGCGCATAGTGATCCCATCGCCTTGTCGGTCGACGGGCAGCAACTGGACGGCACGTTTCTGACACCGGAAGACAAGGTGCCGGGCGTGTTGTTCATCCACGGTTGGGGCGGCAGCCAGCAGTTTGACCTGGCGCGCGCCAAGGGCATCGCCGCGCTGGGTTGCGTCTGCCTGACGTTCGACCTGCGCGGCCATGCCGCCACGCGTGAACAGCAGCTGCAAGTGACGCGCGAGGATAATCTGCGCGACGTCATGGCGGCCTACGATCGGCTGGCGTCGCACCCGTCTCTGGATTCGGGGTCGGTGGCGGTGGTGGGCAGCAGCTATGGCGGCTACCTGGCGGCGCTGCTCAGCGGCCTGCGCCGCGTGCGCTGGCTGGCGCTGCACGTGCCGGCGCTGTATCGCGACGAAGAATGGCTGCTGCCGAAAAACCAGTTGAACCGGGAAACGCTGCGCGCCTATCGCAATAGCTATGTCGCGCCCGAATCGAACCGGGCGCTGAAGGCCTGCACCGAATTTGCCGGCGACGTGCTGATCGTCGAAGCCGAACACGACACGTTCATCCCGCACTCCACCATCATGAGTTACCGGTCGGCGTTCCGGCGCTCGCATTCGCTGACGCATCGCATCATCGACGGCGCCGACCACGCGCTGACGGAAAAATCCGCGCAGCGTGCCTACACGGCAATCCTGGTGAACTGGGTTACTGAAATGGTCACCGGCGCGCGGATGGGAGATCCGCGGCCGGTGCCGTGATGCACGACGGCCGGGCACCCAGGCCCGGCCAGACGCCTTACCAGTAGATGTCCTGCTTGTAGTACGTGTGCAGATTGCGCGCCCACGTTTCGTCGGCCATGCTGGGCCAGTTGTCCTTGTCAAAGCCCGGCGCGTTCTTCAAGGTTTCTTCGTCGATGTCCAGCACGAAGCACTTGCGGTCGGTATCCAGCGTCAAGGCCGCCCAGGGAATGGCAAACAGCTTGTCGCCGATGCCCAGCACGCCACCGCGCGACAGCACCGCGTAAGCGACCCGACCACGCGGCACGTCAATCATGATGTCCTTGATGGACCCCAGCTCTTCGCCGGCCGAGTTGTAGACGTCATTGCCTTCCAGCGTGCCGGCGGCCATGACTTCGGGGCCGGGGCCGCCAGGGCTGCTCTTGGGGCCGCCGACGATATTGGTTTGATGTTGTTCCATGTTCTATCTCCTTTGCGGGGCTTGCGCCCTGCGTACTGGTGGTAGGGACAGGCAACTCCGCAAGCGCCGTGCCCAGCTGCCCGGACACGGCGACGACATCCATTGCGCGATGCTCGATACGCGACACCGCGTTCAGCTGGCCCACCACTGCTTGATCGTGGCGCGCAGCGCGGCGGCGCCCGTGGCGGCGTCTTCCTTGCGCAGCGCCGTCATGTACGCCTTGAACTGCTTGGCCGAAATGTGCGGCGGCATCGGCGGCACCTCGGGGTCGGTCACCACCTCCAGCACCGTCGGGCGGCCGGCCGACAGCGCGCGGTCCCAGGCGGGGCCGACTTCCTCGGGGTCCGTCACGCGTATGCCCTCCAGCCCCAGCATGCGGCCGTAATCCGCATAGGAAAAGTGCGGCAGCCATTGCGAATCGCCAAAGCGCGGGTCGGCGCCCATGACGCGTTGTTCCCACGTCACCAGGTTCAGGTCGCCGTTGTTCAGCACCAGCACGACCAGCGTCGGGTCGGACCAGTCCTTCCAGCGGTGCGCGATGGTGATCAGTTCATTGATGCCCAGCATCTGCATCGCGCCGTCGCCCACCAGTGCCACCACCGGCCGGCCGGGGTGGGCCAGCTTGGCGGCCACCGCGTAAGGCACGCCGCAACCCATGCTGGCCAGCCCGCCCGACACCGAACCCATCATGCCTTCGCGCAGATGCACGTCACGCGCGTACCAGTTGGCCGCCGAACCGGAATCGCAGGTGACGATGCAACGCGGCGGCAGCCGGCTGGACAGCTCCAGGAACGGGCGCTGCGGATTCACGCCCTTGGCGTCGACCATGGCGCGCGACACCACCGTTTCGCGCCACCGCGCCACCTTCTTTTCAATGCTCTTGGTCCACCGGTCAGACGTCTTGGGTTGCAACTTGGGCAACAGCGCCTGCAAGGTCAGGCGCGCATCGCCCACCAGCCCCACTTCCACGGGATACCGCAGGCTGAGCTTGCGCCCGTCCAGGTCGATCTGCACCGCGCGCGCCTGCCCTTCCTTGGGCAGGAATTCGGCATAGGGAAACGACGTGCCCACCATCAACAGGGTGTCGCATTCGTTCATCATTTCCCAGCTGGGCTGCGTCCCCAGCAGGCCGATGGCGCCCGTTACGTACGGCAGCTCGTCCGGCACCACCGCCTTGCCCAGCAACGCCTTGGCCACGCCCGCGCCCAGCCGCTCGGCCACGGCGCGCACCTCGTCGCCCGCGTCCAGCGCGCCGGCGCCCACCAGCATCGCCACGCGTTCGCCACTGTTCAGGATGGACGCGGCGTTATCCAGCGCCGCCTCGGGCGCCACGGCGGCGTGCGCGGTCAGGCCAATGCCGGTATGCACGGTGCCGTGCTCGCGCGGCGGCGTTTCCACGGCTTCCAGGTCTTGCACATCATTGGGAAAGATCAGGCAGGTCACGCCGCGCCGCTCCATGGCGATACGCATGGCGCGGTCGATCATGTGCCGCGCCTGCACGGGCGAGGTCACCATGTGCACGAAGTCGTGCGCCACGTCCTTGTACAGGCTGACCAGATCCACCTCTTGCTGGTAATCGCCACCCAGCGAGCTGCGGGCTTGCTGGCCAACGATGGCCACCACCGGCTGGTGGTCCATCTTGGCGTCGTACAGGCCGTTAAGCAGGTGGATGGCGCCCGGGCCCGAGGTGGCCATGCACACCCCCACCTGCCCGGTGAACTTGGCATGGGCGCAGGCCATGAACGCGGCCCCTTCCTCGTGGCGCGCCTGGATGAATTCCAGTTCGCTGTTTCTTCCAAACGCGCCAATCAGGCCGTTGATCCCATCGCCGGGATATCCGAACACGCGCTGTACGCCCCATTCGCCCAGGCGGGCGAGGACAAAATCGGAAACGGTTTTCAAGTTGACGCTCCTTATGGTCGGTTCAGTCGGTTCTATTGCTTCAATCGGTTCAATCGGTTCAGCAAAAACCAGAGCCTGCGCGCGCCGCAATCGCCATGCCTGGCTGGCCCGCTGGCTCCGTCCCCGACCGCCGTTCCTCGCGACTGTAAAGACGGCGTTTGTTGCGCCGCTCCCAAATTTACAAACGTCAGCAACAACGACTCGCACCCCAGGGTAAGCCCGCCTTTTCCCTATGCGGCCCACCCTTGGGCACGCCACTTGCGCATATGACGGCCTTACGGAACCGGGCCCACTTTTTCAGCGGCCCTCCGACTTTCCCCGGAGCAACAAGCATGGCGACGACAATTCTCATAGTGGCTGCCGAAGCATTCCCGCTCGCAAAGACGGGCGGCTTGGGCGATGCAATCACCGGCATGACGCGGGCGATGATCCAGCGAGGCATCCCCGCCACCGTCCTGCTGCCCGCCTACCGAGGCGCGGCCAAGCAGTTGGACGGCTTGCGCGAAGTGGCGCGGCTGGAAGACCTGCCCGGCGGCGACGCGCGCCTGCTGGCCGGCGTGTGCCCCACGTCCGAGCTGTCTTTCCTGCTGCTTGAGAACGACGCGCTGTACGACCGCGCCGGCCTGTATGTGGACGAGGACGGGCAGGAGCATCCTGACAACGGCCTGCGCTACGCCGCCTTGTCGCACGCCGCCGTGCGTATCGCGCGCGGCCTGCCGGGGCTGGCGCGCCCCGATGTGGTGCACGCGCACGATTGGCACGCGGCCTTGACACCGATGCTGATGCGCGAGGCCGGCATCCAGGACGTAAAAACCGTCTTGACCATCCACAACATGGCTTTCCAAGGCCAGTTCCCGCTAGAGGATGCCGCCGCCTATGGAATCCCGCCCGCCTACCGTGGCGAGCACGCCGCCGTTGCCTGGAACAAGCTGAACTTCATGAAGGCCGGCATCGCCCATGCCGACCGCGTCACCACCGTCAGCCACACCTACGCGCGTGAAATCCTGACGCCGGCATTCGGCTGCGGCCTGGACGGCCTGCTGCGTGAACGCGCGAGCGACCTGATCGCCATTCCGAACGGCATCGACACCGCCCTGTGGGACCCGTCGCGCGACCCGCATCTGGGCCCGTTGCGCTACACCGCGGGCGACCTGGCCAACAAGCGCCTGTGCAAGACGGTGCTGCAACGCGAATTCGGGCTGACGCCGGATGCGCAAGCCACGCTGGTCGTCATGGGCAGCCGCCTGACCGACCAGAAGATGGCCGACGTCGCGGCCGAAGCCTTGCCGCGCGCCCTGGATGCCCACCCCGAAATGCAGGTGGCCATCCTGGGTCAAGGCGACCGTCGCCTGGAAACCGCCTTGAAGGCGCTGGCCGACCGCTACCCCCAACGTTGCGCCACGCGCATTGGCTACAACGAAGCGGGCGCGCATCGCCTGCACGCCGGTGGCGACGTCCTGCTGCACGGCAGCCGTTTCGAACCCTTCGGCCTGACGCCGCTGTACGCCATGCGTTACGGCACCGTGCCGATCGGCTCGCGCGTGGGCGGGATGGCCGACACCATTGAAGACCCCGGCTCGGATTCGCCCCTGACGGCGATGGCGTTCGCCAACGGCCTGCTGTTCGACGGCGACCACCCCGACGCCATGGCCGCTGCGCTGGCGCGCGCGATGCACTTGCGCCAGCACCCGATGCTGTGGCGCGCCATGCAGCGCAATGCCATGAGCACCGACTTCAGCTGGCAGCGTGCCGTGGGTGCGTACGAAGAATTGCTGCAATCCCTGACCGGCCGCTCGCAGGTTCAAGAGCAAGCGGTTGCGGAACCCGCGCCGGCCCGGTCGGCCGACACTCGCCAACGGCGGACCCGGCAAGCCCGTGGCTCCATGCCGATGCCCATCTGATCACAAGGCGCACACGCATGGCCGCTGCCCCCAAGCCCGTCCCCTCCCCGCCCACCGCGTTGCGCATCTGCCACGCGCCACAGGGTTTGCCGGACGGCGCCCCGGCGGCAACGGCCGACGCCGCGCTGGATGCCCGGCTGGCCCGTATCCAGCGCGCCGGATTCAACGCCGTGTTGATTCCGCCGCCCTGGGTCCGGTCGGCCGACGCGCACACCCTGGCGCCCATCGACGCCGACGCCAGCCCGACCGGCGACGGCACCGAACCCATTACCGAACGGCTGGCCCGCCTGTCGCGCGCCACCGCCGCACAAGGGCTGACCTTGATGCTGCACGTGGTGCTGGACCGCGTCTCGGTGGACGCCACGCCCGCCACCGCGCCGCCCGGCTGGTATCTGCCGCCGCCCGACGACCCGGCGCGCGACCCCCGCCTGCCTGTCAGCACGTGGGGCGTCATGGCCCTGGCCGGCGAGCCGCCGCCGGAGTTCGCGCAGGCCTGGTCGGCGCGGCTGGCGCGCTGGATGCAAGCCGGCGTGGCCGGCTTTGTATTCGAAGCCCCCCAGCGCTTGCCCGCCACCAGCTGGCGCGGCGTGCTGGACCCGCTGCGCCAACACGCCACCGCCCCGCATTGCCTGGCCTGGACGCCGGGGCTGACGGCGCATCAGCTGGACACGCTGCGCGACGCCGGTTTCGACGGCGTGTTTTCTTCCCTGCCGTGGTGGGATTACAAATCCGCCTGGCTGGCCGAAGAAGCCGCGCGTCTGCAACGCGTGGCCCCGGTGCTGGCCAGCACGACGCCGCTGCACGGCGACGCCCCGAACAAGCCGCATGCCGATGCGCGGCTGGCGTGGGCCGCTGCCTTTACCGCCAACGGGTGGATGGCGGCGGAAGCCGACATCGACGCGTCGCCCCAATTGCAGGACATCAACCAGTGGCTCAGCCTGCGTGACGCGCCTGCCGGCCCGCCGCGTGTGCTGGGCGGCCGCGACGGCCGCGCCACGCTGGTGCTGCGCGATGAGCCCGACGGCGCCACGGCGGTGCTGGCATTGAACCCGAACGAAGCCGCCCCGGCGCGCATCGATTGGGACGCCGTGGCGTCCAGCCTGCCGCCCGGCGACATCCTGCCCCAACGCATGACCGACGCGCCCCTGCTGGCGGGTGACACCCTGCCCGCGGGCGGTTGCGCCCTGATGGCCGTGACGCCGATGCCGCCCGTGCGCGAAGCCTCGCGCCATCCCGGGCCGCGCACGGAAGGCGGCGCGGGCCTGCGCATCGCCATCGAAAGCGTATCGCCCGCCGTTGACGACGGTGCGCACCCCATCAAGTGCACGGTGCACGAACGCATCACCGTCCAGGCCGACTTGCTGATGGACGGCCACGACCGCATCGCGGGCGAAGTCCGCTGGCGCGCCGCCGATGAAGCCAACTGGCGGCGCACGCCGCTCAAGCTGCTGTCCAACGACCGCTGGCAAGCCAGCTTCCGACCGCGCCGCATCGGGCCGCACGAGTTTCAGGTGGCGGCGTGGTTCGACGTCTGGGAAACCTACCGCCATGACCTTGAGGTCAAGCACGCGGCCGGAGTGGACGTGCACCTGGAGGTGTCCGAAGGCGTCTTGTTGCTGCGCGAAGCCGACAAGCGCGCCAGCCAGCACGCGTATCCGGCCAACAGCGTGGCCGTGGTGAAGGCCGCGTTGAAAGCCCTGCCCGGCGCCAAAACCGACATCGCACCCACCGACGCGCACATTGCGCTGCTGCTGGGCGGCGAGCTGGCGCAGGCGATGCGGGAACTGGACGCGCGCCCGTTTGAAACCGTCACGCCCGACCCGTATCCCGTCTGGGTCGACCGCCCGCAAGCGTGCCACAGCGCCTGGTATGAATTGTTTCCTCGGTCGCAAGCCCGCGAGCCCGGCCGCCATGGCACGTTTGACGACGTCATCGCGCGCCTGCCCGATATTCAGGAAATGGGCTTTGACGTGCTGTACCTGCCGCCGATACACCCCATCGGCCTGCGCAATCGCAAGGGGCCGAACAACAGCCTGATCGCCGGGCCGGACGACGTGGGCAGCCCGTACGCTATCGGGTCGGCCGACGGCGGCCATGACGCCATCGAGCCCAAGCTGGGATCGCTGGATGATTTTCTGCGACTGGTCAGCGCCGCGCGCGAGCACGGCATGGAAATGGCGCTGGACTTTGCCATCCAGTGTTCGCCCGACCATCCCTGGTTGAAGTCGCATCCCGATTGGTTCTCATGGCGCCCCGACGGTTCCATCCGCTACGCCGAGAACCCGCCCAAGAAGTACCAGGACATCGTCAACGTGTCGTTCTACGGCTCGCCGCCCCGCCGCGCGCGCAAGCTGGCGCTGTGGCGCGCGCTGCGCGACGTGGTGCTGTTCTGGGTGGACAAGGGCGTGCGGATCTTTCGCGTGGACAACCCGCACACCAAGCCGCTGCCCTTCTGGCAATGGCTGATTGCCGAGGTGCACGGGCAGCACCCCGATGTGCTGTTCCTGTCTGAAGCCTTTACCCGGCCCAAGATGATGTACCGCCTGGCCAAGGTGGGCTTCACGCAGTCGTACACGTACTTCACGTGGCGCAACGAACGCGCCGAGTTGCAGGCGTATCTGGAAGAAATCTCGAACCCGCCGCCGGCCGATTTTTTCCGCCCGCACTTCTTTGTGAACACGCCGGATATCAACCCGGTGTTCTTGCAGACGTCGGGGCGGCCGGGATTCTTGATCCGCGCCGCGCTGGCCGCCATGGGCTCGGGCCTGTGGGGCGTGTACAGCGGCTTCGAGCTGTGCGAGTCCGCGCCGGTGCCGGGCAAAGAGGAATATCTGGATTCCGAAAAGTACGAACTGCGCCCGCGCGACTGGCGCCAGCCCGGCAACATCCGCGCCGAGATCGCGCGGCTGAACCAGATCCGCCGCGCCAACCCGGCCTTGCAGACGCATCGCGGGCTGACCGCGCTGCGCAGTGGCAACGACCGCGTCCTGGCCTTTGTCAAAGCCACGCCGGGTCTGGGCAACGTGGTGCTTACCGTCATCAGCCTGGACCCCTTCCAACCGCAAACCGCATATCTGGAGGTGCCGTTCTGGTTGTTCGGCGACGCCAGGCCCGCTCATCTTGAAGTCGAAGACCTGTTGACGGACAGCCACGAGACCTGGCGCGACGCGACGCGCACCGTGACGCTGTCCCCCGACCAACCCTATCGCGTCTGGCGGCTGTCCCTGCATGGTTGACGCCCGGAGCCCACGATGATCAGTGAAACCAGTCCCATCAAGGATGACGGCCTTTGGTACAAGGACGCCGTTATCTATCAGCTGCATGTGAAGTCGTTCTTCGACTCGAACGACGACGGGGTGGGAGACGTGCCCGGCCTGATCATGAAGTTGGATTACATCGCCAGCCTGGGCGTGAACACGATCTGGCTGCTGCCGTTCTACCCGTCGCCCCGGCGCGACGATGGCTACGACATCGCGGACTATCGCGGCGTGCATCCCGACTACGGCACGGTGGCCGACGTGCGCAAGCTGATCCGCGAAGCCCACGCCCGCGGGCTGCGCGTCATTACCGAACTGGTGGTCAACCACACGTCGGACCAGCACCGCTGGTTTCAGCGGGCGCGCACCTCGCGCCCGGGATCGGCGGCGCGCAACTTCTACGTGTGGTCCGACAACGACAAGGCCTACGCCGGCACGCGCATCATCTTTTGCGACACGGAAAAGTCCAACTGGACGTGGGACCCCGAGGCCAACGCCTACTTCTGGCATCGCTTCTATTCCCATCAGCCCGACCTGAACTACGACAACCCGCAGGTGCTCAAGGAAGTGCTGTCCGTCATGCGCTATTGGCTGGACATGGGCGTGGACGGGCTGCGGCTGGACGCCGTGCCGTACCTGGTGGAACGCGAAGGCACCAACAACGAAAACCTGCCCGAAACGCACCAGGTGCTCAAGCAGATCCGCGCGGTGATCGACCAGGAATACCCGGGCCGGCTGTTGTTGGCCGAAGCGAACCAGTGGCCCGAGGATGCGCAGGAGTATTTCGGCGCGGGCGACGAATGCCATATGTCGTTCCACTTTCCGCTGATGCCGCGCATGTACATGGCCATCGCGCAGGAAGACCGCTTTCCGATTACCGACATCATCCGCCAGACGCCGGATATTCCGGACACCTGCCAGTGGGCTATTTTCCTGCGCAACCACGACGAGCTGACGCTGGAAATGGTGACCAGCCGCGAACGCGATTACCTGTGGAGCGTGTACGCCGCCGATCCGCGCGCGCGCATCAACCTGGGTATCCGCCGCCGTCTGGCGCCCTTGCTGGAGCGCGACCGCCGCCGCGTCGAACTGATGAACAGCCTGCTCTTGTCCATGCCCGGCACGCCGGTGCTGTACTACGGCGACGAACTGGGCATGGGCGACAACGTGCATCTGGGCGACCGCGACGGCGTGCGCACGCCGATGCAGTGGTCGCCGGACCGCAACGGCGGGTTTTCGCGCGCTGACCCCGAGCGCCTGCCGCTGCCGGTATTGATGGGGCCGTTGTACGGCTACGAGGCGGTCAACGTCGAAGCCCAGCAACGCGACCCGCATTCGCTGCTGAACTGGACGCGCCGCATGTTGGCGCAGCGCCGCCAGACGCATGCGTTTGGCCGGGGCACGCTGCGCTTCATCCAGGCCGGCAATCGCAAGATTCTGGCTTACTTGCGGCAGTGGAACGACACCACCATCCTGTGCGTGGCCAACCTGTCGAACGCGGCGCAGCCGGTGGAACTGCCCTTGCAGGAATTCAACGGCCGCGTGCCGGTGGAAATGCTGGGCGGCACGCCGTTTCCGGCCATCGGTGAACTGCCCTATCTGCTGACCTTGCCGCCCTACGGCTTTTACTGGATGGACCTGAGCATGGACGCCGCGCCGCCGGGATGGCATGCCAGCGGCCCCGCCCAGATGCCCGAGCTGACGACGCTGGTGTTGAAGTCGCGCGGTGGCGCCGCGCTGACGGACTCGTCGCGCAACGTGCTGGAAAACGAAGTGCTGCCCGAGTACCTGGCGCGCCAGCGCTGGTTCCCGGGGTCGAAGGCGCCATCTCGCGCGCGCCTGGCCTACGCCACGCCCTTTGCCGCCAGCAGCGCGGGCATGGGCGGCGGCCGCAGCGCCGGTGGCGAATTCTATTGGGCCGAAGTCGAACCCGAAGACGGCATAGACGACGGCCTGCGCGTGCAAGCCCCGTTCGTGTTGGTGTGGGACGAAACCGCGCAGGTGCAATACCCCATCGCGCGGGTGCGGCGCGGCCCGGAAGTGGGCACGCTGGCCGACGCCTTCCTGCAACCCGGCTTTGTGCTGGGCGTGATCGACGCGCTGCGCGCCAAGCAGGAACTGGACGGGCGCGACGGCGGCAAGCCGGGCGACAAACCCGGCGTCATCCGCTACCTGCCTGAACCCGGCCTGGCCGACGTGGACTTTGGCACGGAACCCGAATTGCAGTGGATTCGGGCCGAACAATCGAATAGCTCGGTGATCGTGGCCAACCAGGCCATCCTGAAGCTGATCCGCAATGTGAAGCCCGGCGTGTCGCCGGAAGTCGAGGTGTCGCGCCATCTGACGCGCGCCGGCTACGCCAACATTCCCGCGCTGCTGGGCGAGGTGGTGCGCGTGGACGCCGAAGGGGTGCCGCACACGCTGGCGGTCATGCACGCCTTCGTCAGCAACGAAGGCGATGCGTGGACGTGGACCCTGGACTACCTGAAACGCACGCTGGGCGCGGCCCTGCTGGGCGGCAACAGCCCCGAGGAATTCGAAGCCAGCCTGGAAGGCTACACGGTGATGGCCGGCACCATCGGCCGCCGTCTGGCCGAGCTGCACAACGCGCTGGCGCAAGCCACGGACGACCCGGCCTTTCCGGTGCAGACGGCCACCGCCGAGGATGCCCAGGCGCACGCCACGCGCATCGCCGGGCAACTGGACCGCGCCGACGAGGACCTGCGCGCGGTGATGGACCGCCTGGAAGCGCCGTCGCACGCTTGCGCGCAGTGGCTGTTTGAACATCGCGACCGGCTGCGCAAGCAGGTGGACACGATGGCGCAGGCGTTGGTGGGCGCGCCGCTGATTCGCGTGCATGGCGACTTCCACCTGGGCCAGGTGCTGGTGGCGCAGACCGACGCCTACCTGATCGACTTCGAAGGCGAACCAATCCAGACGCTGGAGGCCCGGCGCAACATCACCACGCCGTACAAGGACGTGGCGGGCATGCTGCGCTCGTTCGATTACGCCGCCGCGTCGGTGGCGCGATCGGACCCGATGGGCGGTGCGCCCACCGACGCCAACGCGGGGGCCGCCGACTCGGCCGCCGCGCCGGGCGTGCCGCAGGATCTGCGTGACACGCTGCTGGCGCGCTTCGGGTCGCGCGCGGTCGAGGCCTTCTTGCAGGGCTACCAGGAAGCGGCGTCCACGGCTATTGCGCTGCCGGGCGCGCAGGAAGACACCCTGCTCAAGCTGGCCCAACTGGAAAAAGCCGCTTACGAAGTCAGCTACGAAGCCGCGCACCGGCCGGACTGGATCTCTATCCCGCTGTGCGCCCTGACCGGACTGGCACGAGAACTCTTGCAAGATGCGGCGATCAGCGCCGAGGAAAAAACACGATGAGCCTTCCTGACAACGGTGGCTTGCCGCCGTCCTCCACCCCCGCCGGCCAGGTTGACGCGGCCACGCTGCAAGCCCTGGCCGGGGGCCAGCACGCCGACCCCTTCGCCGTGCTGGGACCGCATGACGGCGCCGTTCGCGCGCTGCTGCCCGGCGCCAACGCGGTGGCGGTGATCAGCGCGGATGGCACCCGGACGCCACTGCATGAACAAGCACACGGCCTGTACACCGGCGCCGCACCCGGCGCCCGCCCCGGCGACCCGGCCTCTTATCAACTGGCCATCCAATGGCCCGGCACGGAGCAGGTGACGGCGGACCCGTATGCCTTCGGGCCGGTGTTGTCGGACGCGGACCTGGGCGCCTTGTCCAGCGGGGACTGGCGCGCGGCGCTGGACTTGCTGGGCGCGCGCCTGGTGGAAATGAACGGCGTGTCCGGGCTGCGTTGCGCGGTCTGGGCGCCCAATGCGCGCCGCGTCGCGGTGGTGGGCGACTTCAACAGCTGGGACAGCCGCCGGCACCCCATGCGCCTGCGCCACGCCGCCGGCGTGTGGGAATTGTTCATCCCCGGCGTATGCGCCGGCGATTGCTACAAGTTCGCCATCACCGATAGCGCGGGCGCCATCGTGTTCAAGGCCGACCCCATGGCACGGCGCGCGCAGGCCGCACCCGCGACCGCGTCGGTAGTGGACGACCCCACGCCCCACGTCTGGACGGACGAAGACTGGATGCAATCGCGCGGCGCGTGCCAACAGCCTGACGCGCCCATTTCGATTTACGAAGTGCAGGCCGGCTCGTGGGTGGCCGCCGACAACGAACGCTGCGTCTGGGACCAGCTGGCCGACAAGCTGCCGGCCTATGCGCACGCCATGGGCTTCACCCATGTGGAGTTGATGCCCATCATGGAATACCCGTTCGGCGGGTCCTGGGGCTACCAGCCGCTGGGCATGTTTGCCCCGTCGGCGCGCTTTGGCCCGCCGGCGGCATTCGCCCGCTTCGTGGACCGCTGCCACGCCATGGGCGTGGGCGTGATCCTGGACTGGGTGCCCGCGCACTTTCCGAACGACGCGCATGGGCTGGCGCGCTTTGACGGCACGCCGTTGTATGAATACGCAGATCCGCGCGAAGGCTATCACCCCGACTGGAACACGCTGGTCTACAACCTGGGCCGCACCGAAGTCAAAGCGTTCATGATCGCCAGCGCGGTGCACTGGCTGCGCCAATTCCATATCGACGGCCTGCGCGTGGACGCGGTGGCCTCGATGCTTTATCGCGACTACAGCCGCAAGGCCGGCGAGTGGATTCCCAACGTGTATGGCGGCCGCGAGAACCTGGAAGCCGTGGCGTTCCTGCGCGACCTGAACAGCACCGTACGCCACGAAGCGCCGGACGCCATCGTGGTGGCCGAAGAATCCACCGCATGGCCGGGCGTGACGGCGCCGGTGTCCGAGGGCGGCCTGGGCTTTCACTACAAATGGAACATGGGGTGGATGCACGACACGCTGCGCTACATGGAGGAAGACCCCGTGTATCGCAAGTATCACCATCACGACATCACCTTCGGCATGGCCTACGCCTATTCCGAACGCTTCATCCTGCCGCTATCGCATGACGAAGTGGTGCACGGCAAGGGCTCGCTGCTGAACAAGATGCCGGGCGACCACGGCACCAAGCTGGCGAACCTGCGCGCCTACCTGGGCTTCATGTGGGCGCATCCCGGCAAGAAGCTGCTGTTCATGGGCGGCGAGCTGGCGCAGCCGGCCGAATGGAATCACGACGCCACCATCAACTGGAGCCTGCTGGACGACGCAGGCCACAAAGGCGTGCAGCGCCTGGTCGCGGACCTGAACCGCGTGTATCGCGATTCGCCCGCCCTGCACGAAATGGACGCCCAGCCCGAAGGCTTCGCGTGGCTGGTCATGGACGACGCCGACAACAGCGTGGCCGCGTTCCTGCGCCGCAGCGGCGCATCGACCATGCTGGCCATCTGCAATTTCACCCCCGTTACCCGCCACGGCTACCGCGTCGGCGTGCCGCTGGCGGGGCGCTGGGCCGAAACGCTGAACACCGACGCCGGTTGGTACGGCGGCTCGGGCCAAGGCAACCAGGGCGCGGCGCAGTCCGCCGACCAACCCGCTCACGGCCACGCGCAATCCTTGTCGCTGACGCTACCTCCTCTTGCCACCTTGTTCTTCACGCACGAAGGCTGAATCCATGGACCCCACTCAGTTCACCCGCCTTACCTCCGGCAAGCCGTATCCGCTGGGCGCCGTCAGTGACGGCTTGGGCGTGAATTTCGCCGTGTTCTCGGCGAACGCCACCCGGATCGAACTGTGCGTGTTCGATGCGCGCGGCCGCAAAGAACTACGACGCTTCGACCTGCCGGAATGTACCGACGAAATCTGGCACGGCTACCTGCCCGATGCCCAGCCCGGTTTGATCTACGGCTATCGCGCCCATGGGCCTTACGACCCGCGCAACGGCCACCGGTTCAACCCGCACAAGCTGCTGCTGGACCCCTACGCCCGCCAGCTGACCGGCCCGGTCAGCTGGAGCGATGCGCTGTTCGGGTACCGCCTGAACCATGCACGCGGCGATTTGTCGATGGACCGCCGCGACAGCGCGCCGGCCATGGCCAAGGCGGTGGTGACCGAAGACGTGCCCTTTAACTGGGGCAACAGCAAGGCGCCCGACACGCCGTGGACGGACACCACGATCTACGAAGTGCACCTGCGCGGCGTGTCGATGCAGCGCGAAGACCTGCGCCCGCCGCTGCGCGGCACCTGCGCCGCGCTGGCGGACCCACGCTTTATCGAACATCTGCATCGCCTGGGCGTCACCGCCGTCGAACTACTGCCCGTGCACGCCTTCCTGCAAGACCGCTTCCTGTTGGAACGCGGGCTGCGCAACTACTGGGGCTACAACACGCTGTCGTTCTTCGCGCCAGAACCGACCTATCTGCAACGCGGCCCGAACGACCTGCGCCAGGCCGTGCGCCGCCTGCACGCCGCCGGGCTGGAAGTGATACTGGACGTGGTCTACAACCACACCTGCGAAGGCAGCGAACTGGGCCCCACCCTGTCGTGGCGCGGCCTGGACAACGCCAGCTACTACCGCTTGATGCCGGGCGAAGAACGCTACTACATCAACGACACCGGTTGCGGCAACACCGTCAACCTGTCGCACCCGCGCGTGCTTCAGATGGTGACGGATTCACTGCGCTACTGGACGCAGTCGTATGGCGTGGACGGCTTTCGCTTCGACCTGGGCGTGACGCTGGGCCGCGAGGGCACGGGCTTTGACCCGGGCTCCGGCTTTTTCGACGCCTTGTTGCAGGACCCGGTGCTGGCCGGCGTGAAACTGATTTCGGAACCCTGGGACATTGGCCCGGACGGCTACCAACTGGGTAGCCACCCGCCCGGCATGGCGGAATGGAACGACCGCTACCGCGACACGGTGCGCCGCTACTGGCGCGGCGACGAAGGCATGCGCGGCGACATGGCGGCCCGGCTGTGCGGGTCGCGCGATGTTTTCGACCGCCGCCACCGCCGCCCCTGGGCCAGCGTCAACTTCATCGCGTCGCACGACGGCTTCACCACGCAGGATGTGGTCAGCTACGACGGCAGCCACAACGAAGCCAACGGCGAAGGCGGCAACGACGGTCATTCGGAAAACTACAGCCACAACTGGGGCGTCGAAGGCCCGACCGACGACGCCGCCATCCTGGAAACGCGCGGCCGCGTGCAGCGGGCGCTGCTGGCAACCCTGTTCATGTCGGACGGCACGCCGATGATGTTGGCGGGCGACGAATTCGGCAACAGCCAGGACGGCAACAACAACGCCTATTGCCAGGACGGCCCCGTGTCGTGGCTGGACTGGACGCAGGCGCAAAGCGACGAAGGCCGCGCACTGAGCACGTTTGTCGCCCGTGCGGTGGCGCTGCGGCGCGACCACCCCAGCCTGCGCGCCGCCCGCTTTGGCGACGCGGCGCAGGAGGTGTGCCCCGGCGTCAGCGCGATCGGCTGGTTCGACACGCACGGCGGCCCCATCGACCAGGGCGCGTGGGATGACCCGCAACAACGCACGATGGCGCTGCGGCGCGCGGCGCTGCGCGAGGACGGCAGCGCGGACATCACTTTGCTGCTGATGAACCCGGGCGCCGAACCCGCCACCTTCGCCCTGCCCGAGCCCGGCCAAGCCTGGCTGCGAGAGCTGGACTCGGCCACGCAAGTGCCCGCCGCGCCCGTCACCGAAAACGAAATCACCGTACAGGCGCACAGCCTTGTCCTGCTGTCTGCTACCTGCATCTCCGGAAATGGATCATGACCGTGTTGCCCGAACCGTATACCCACGGCGCGCTGCCGCTGCCCGATGGCCGCACGCGTTTTCGCCTGTGGGCTCCCTCCGCTCCGCCCGACCTTGCGCTGGTTATTCCCGGCCGTGATCCCATCCCCCTGCATCCCGAGGCCGATGGCTTTGTGCAGGTTGACGTCGATTGCACGGCGGGTACGCGTTATCAATACCGCCTGGGCGCAGGCCTGCTGGCGCCCGACCCGGCGTCGCGCCAGCAAGACGGCGACGTGCACGACGCCAGCGTGGTGGTGGGCGCGGACAGCTATCCGTGGCGGCACCCCTCATGGATGGGCCGGCCGTGGCGCGAAGCGGTCATCTACGAAGCGCACGCCGGCCTGGCGGGCGGCTTTGCGGGCCTGACGCAAAAGCTGCCCGAGCTGGCCGACATGGGCTTTACGGTGATTGAGCTGATGCCGATTGCCGACTTTCCCGGACCGCGCAACTGGGGCTATGACGGCGTGCTGCCCTATGCGCCGGACACGGCCTACGGCACGCCCGATGATTTGAAAAACCTGATCGACACGGCGCACGGGCTGGGCCTGTGCGTGATGCTGGACGTGGTCTATAACCACTTCGGCCCGGACGGCAACTACCTGTCGCAGTACGCGGCCCCGTTCTTTCGGGATGACGTGGCTACCCCGTGGGGGTCGGCCATCGATTTTCGCCAGCCCCCCGTGCGCCGCTACTTCGAAGAGAACGCGTTGTACTGGCTCACGGAATACCGCTTTGACGGCCTGCGCCTGGATGCGGTGCACGCCATCCCTGACCCGGAATGGCTGGTAGAGCTGGCGCAATTTGTGCGCGGGCAGATTCCGGCGCAGCGCGACATCCATCTGGTACTGGAAAACGACGACAACCGCGCCAGCCTGCTGACCGATGGCTACGACGCCCAATGGAACGACGACGCGCATCACGTGCTGCACCACCTGTTGACGGGGGAATCGCGCGGCTATTACGCCGACTACGCAGACCGCCCTGCCCAGGCCCTGGCGCGCTGCCTGGGCGAAGGCTGGGTCTACCAAGGCCAGCCGTCGCCCTACCGCCAGGGCGCCGCCCGTGGCGAGCCCAGCGCGCACCTGTCGCCCACGTCGTTTGTGCTGTTCCTGCAAAATCATGATCAGACCGGCAACCGCGCGCGCGGCGAACGGCTGACCCTGCTGGCCGAGACCACGGAACGGCTGCGCGCCGGGGTCGTGCTGCAACTGCTGGCCCCGCAGATTCCGTTGGTGTTCATGGGCGAAGAAGCCGGCAGCCGCGCGCCTTTCCTGTACTTCACCAGCCATACCGACCCGGCCTTGGCCACGGCGGTACGCGAGGGTCGTCAGCGCGAATTCGCCGCCTTCCCCGAGTTTTCGGGCGCAAACAGCGAGGCCGTACCCGACCCCAACGCCGAAACCACCTGGGACCAGAGCAACCCCTGGACGCCCGAGGCCAGCCCCGACGCGCAGCAGTGGCGCGACCTTTACCGCGCGCTGCTGGACATGCGCCAGCGCGTCATCGCCCCGCGGCTGGACGGCGCCAAGACCGTGTTCGCGCGTGCCGTCGGTGAACACAGCGTGCATGCCAGGTGGCGTCTGGCGGACGGCGCGCTGCTGTCCGCGTACGTCAACCTGGGCCCCGTGCCGGAGGCCCTGCCGCGTCAACAAGCGTCGGCCGCGCCCTTGTTTTCGGCGCTGCTGTTTGAGTCGCGCGCCGGTGCGTTCGACGCGTTGTGCCAGGGCAACCTGTGCTCGGAAAGCACGGTATGGCTGCTGGAGGAACCCGCATGAGCGCCGACGCCCCCGCCGGGCTATCGGAGTTGGCGGCCGACGCCGGTATCGCGGAACACTGGACGGACGCGGACAAGCGCCCGCAACGCGTCTCACCCGACACGCTGCGCGCCCTGCTCGCCGCGATGGACCTGCCCGCCGGGTCCGAGGCGGATATTCGCGACAGCCGACAAAGGCTGGCCGACATGCAATCGCAGTCGCACCTGCCCGCGATGCTGGTCGCCGTCACCGGTGAAGCCGTGTTTCTGCCACGCAACTGCGCCGGCGCTTATCGCATCGAACCGCCGGCCGGGCCTGCCATCACCGGCCAAACGACGGACCAGAACATTGACCGGCCCGAGGACCAGCCTACCGGCCAAGGCGGAGGCCAAGGTGCAGGCCAACGCACAGGTCAACGCACAGGCCAAGGCAGAGATCTGCGCACAGACCAACGTACCGGCCGACCCACGCAGGCGGGCGGCACCGCGCCAATGTTGCGCGCCCCGTCCACGCCGGGCTACTACACGCTGCACACGGCCGGCGGCGTGACGACGCTTGCCGTTGCGCCCGCCCGCGCGCCTTCCGTGGACGAGCTGCTGCAAGAGCGGGACGCGCGCGCCTGGGGCCTGGCCGTGCAGGTCTACAGCCTGCGCCGGCCCCACCCCGATCCCACGCAGGCCACGCACGGCTTTGGCGACTTTGGCGCGCTGCGCGACCTGGCCCAGGCAGCCGGCAATGCGGGCGCGGACGCGCTGGCGATCAGCCCCGTGCACGCCATGTTTGCCGCCGACGCGGCGCAGTGCAGCCCGTATTCGCCGTCCAGCCGGCTGTTCTTGAACACCTTGTACGCCGATCCCGCCGCCGTCCTGGGCGTCGACGCCGTGCGCGATGCCCTGGCAGGGATGACCCACACGCGCTTGCGCTCGCTGGATGCCCAGCCGTTGATCGATTGGCCCGCGGCCGCCGGGTTCCGGCACCAGCTGCTGCGGCGTCTGCATGAACGTTTCACCACGGCCGCCGGCGATGAACAGCGCCGCGCCTACGACGCCTTCCGCAACGCGGGCGGGCAAGACCTGCGTGACCACGCGCTGTTTGAAGCGCTGCACGCGGCGCACAGCCTGGAGGCGGGCACGCCCGTGCCGTGGACGCAATGGCCGGCCGATCTGCGCGACCCGCGCTCATCCGCCGCGCAGCAGTTCGCCGCGCAGCATGCCCAAGAGGTGGACGCGCATGCGTTCGCCCAGTGGCTGGCCTCGGCCAGCCTGAAGCAGGCGCAGCGTGCCGGCCGCGATGCGGGCATGCGCGTGGGCATCGTGGCGGACCTGGCGGTGGGCGCAAGCCCGCTGGGCAGCCACGCATGGAGCCGCCAGGCCGACTTGGTCAAGCGCGCCAGCGTGGGCGCGCCGCCGGATATCTACAACCCGCTGGGCCAGGGCTGGGGGCTGACCGCGCTGTCGCCCGCGGCCTTGCAGAAGTCGGGCTATTCGGCGTTTCTGGCCATGCTGCGAGCCTGCCTGGCCCACGCGGGCGGCCTGCGTATCGACCACATCCTGGGCATGGCCCGGATGTGGCTGATCCCTGATGGCGCCGGTCCCCAAGACGGCGGCTATGTGCGCTATCCGCTGCGCGAATTGCTGCGCCTGACTGCCCTGGAAGCGTGGCTGCATCGCGCGCTGATCGTGGGTGAAAACCTGGGCACGGTGCCGGAAGGCTTTGACGCGCTGCTTGAAGAACACGGCGTGCTGGGCATGGACGTACTGTGGTTCATGCGCGCCCCTGCCACGCCCGACGGTTCCGACAGTTCCGACAGCTCCGAAAGTTCCGACAGCTCCGACAGTTCCGACACATCCGACGCGCCCGACACGCCCGGCACGTCCGACACGTCCGAGACATCCGACCCGTCCGTCGCTGCCGACCCGTCCGACACACCCGACGCCCCATCCGCCCCCCCGGCCTTCCTGCCCCCTTCGGAATGGCCCAAACACGCTGTTGCCATGACCACGACTCACGATTTGCCGACTTTGGAAGGCTGGTGGCACGCCCAGGATATTCTGTGGCGCTCCCGCTTGAACCTGCTGGGCCCCGGCCAGGAAGAAGCCGCCCAACGATCCGGCCGCCTGGAAGAACGCGCCACGCTGTGGCGTTCGGTGCAGGCGTCCTCGCCCACGGCCTCGACCCGGCCCTTGCCCCGCCAGACGCCCAGCGCCGAACTGCTGGGCTTTGTGGCCGCCACGCCCTGCCCGCTGATGCTGGTCACGCTGGAAGACCTGACGGGTCAGCTGGATCAGCCCAACCTGCCCGGCACCATCGACGAACACCCCAACTGGCGCCAACGGGCGCCGTTGTCGGTGGACGACTGCCTGACCGCGCCCGCCAGCCAGGCGCGCCTGCGTCCCGTGCGCGCCATGCGGGGCCGCTCATGAAGCCCGTCGCCCCGCCCATCGCCCCCAGCATTCCCCGCGCCACGGCGCGCCTGCAATTGCATGCCGACTTCACGCTGGACGACGCACGCCGGCAGCTTCCCTACTACGCCGCGTTGGGGGTCAGCCACCTATACCTGTCGCCCATCACCCAGGCCAAGGCGGGCTCCACGCACGGTTATGACGTTATCGACCACCAGCGCGCCAGTGACGATCTGGGCGGCGAAAGCGCGCTGCGCAAGCTGGCAGACGCGGCACGCGCCCACGGCATGGGCCTGATTGCCGACATCGTGCCCAATCACATGGCCGCGCATGCGTCCAACGCCTGGTGGGCCGACGTATTGCGGCTGGGCCGGCAAAGCGCGCAAGCCGGCACCTTCGACATCAACTGGGACGCGCCCGACCCCCTGCTGCGCGGCAAGGTGCTGCTGCCCGTGCTGCCCGACCCGTACAGCGAAACCCTGGCAGCGGGTGGCATCCGGCTGGTGCACGATGCGCAGTCGGGCACCAGCTATATCGAAGCCGGCGGCCAGCAGTTGCCGCTAACGCCCGGCTCGGCCACCGGGGACCCGGCCACCTTGTGCGCCGCCTGCGACCCCGGCAGCGCGGCCGGCCAGGCGCGCCTGCACGCCTTGCTGGAACGCCAACACTACCGCCTGGCCTGGTGGCGCACCGCGCCCGACCTCATCAACTGGCGCCGCTTCTTTGAAATCAGCGAACTGGTGGGCGTGCGCGTGGAAGACGAGGACGTGTTCCACGCCGTGCATGCGCTGGTCTTGCGCTTGTACCGCGAAGGCGTGCTGGACGGCCTGCGCATCGACCATATCGATGGCCTGGCCAGCCCCGGTGCCTATCTGCGCCGCTTGCGCCGCGCCATGCGCGAGGCGGACGATGCCCGCAGCCAGGCCGGCCTGCCCGGCGAAGGCTATCTGGTCATTGAGAAGATCCTGGCGGACGACGAAGCGCTGGAACCGCATTGGCCCACCCACGGCACCACGGGCTACGACTTCATGGACCAGGTGGGCGCGCTGCTGCATGCCCCCCAGGCACAGGCGCCGCTGGAACAGTTCTGGGCCAGCCTGAGCCGCGACGCGCGCGATGCCCCGGCCCAACTGCGCGACGCCCGTCACCGCATGCTGGCACGCCACTTCCCCAGCGAAAGGCACGCGCTGGTGACGGCGCTGGCGCGCATCGCGCACATGGATGCGCGAACGCGCGATTGGACCCAGCCCGCCATCGACCGAGTGCTGACGGCGCTGCTGGCGGCATTCCCGGTGTACCGCACCTATGCAGAGGACGGCGGCCGCAGCCCCGCCGATACGCACTGGTGCCGCATCGCGCTGGACCAGGCGCGCGCGGCGCTGGGCGACGCGTCGGCCGACCTGCGCTTGCTGGACCAGTTGGACCACTGGCTGGGCGGGGGCACGCCGCCGTCCGAGTCCGCAACGCCCGCAACGTCTGCACGGTCTGCAACGTCCGCAACGCCCTCAACGTCTGCCACGCCCGCACCGGCTGCGGCTGCGGCTGCAATCCCCGGCGCCGACTCGGCGGACGCCCCCGATTCCCAGCAGGCCGAGGCGCGCACGCTGGCCTTGCGCCGGTTCCAGCAGCTGACGCCGCCCCTGGCCGCCAAAGCCTTGGAAGATACGCTGTTCTACCGACGCGGCCCGCTGTTGTCCCGCAACGAAGTGGGCTCCAGCCCAACCCGCTTCACGCTGCCGCTTGAAGAGTTCCATGCACTGTGCGCCGCGCGTGCGCGCACGCACCCGCATGCCATGCTGGCCACCGCCACGCACGACCACAAGCGCGGCGAAGACACGCGCGCCCGGCTGGCCGTGCTGTCTGAAATCCCCGACGAGTGGCGCCGCACCGCGGACGGCTGGATTGCCCGGCTGGCGCCGCCCGGGCCGCCCACCCCCGCCGACCGCTACCTGCTTTTGCAAAGCCTGGTGGGCGCGTGGCCGCTGTCGTTGTCACCCGACCGGCTAAGCGAACAGCCCCAGGCCGTTGCGGACTTTCTTGGCCGCATCGCGCAGTGGCAGGAAAAAGCCCTGCGCGAAGCCAAGCTGCACACCAGTTGGACGGACCCGAACGCCGACTACGAGGGCGCCGCCCGACGATGCATCGAGGCCTTGCAACAGCCCGGCGACGGGCAGGCCCTGCTGCGAGACATCGGCACCTGGGCGCTGAAAATTGCGCCAGCGGGCCTTGTGAACAGCCTGACCCAGACGGTGCTGCGCAACACGGTGCCCGGCGTGCCCGATCTTTACCAGGGCGCGGACCTGTGGGACTTCAGCCTGGTCGACCCCGACAACCGCAGCCCGGTGGACTACGCGGAGCGGGCGGCGCTGCTTGCCGAATCGAATCCGTCCGGCACCTTGGAAGGCGATGCAACGGATGCCACCGCGCCCTTGCAGGAAGACGCGCGCCCGGACGTCCTGGCAGGGCACGTTGACACGCCCATCGCCACCGACGCGCAGGCATGGCGCAGTGGCGCCATCAAGCAGTCACTGATCCAGCGCGCGCTGGGGCTGCGGGCGCGTCACCCCGACGTTTTCCGCCTGGGCGACTACACGCCGCTTGCGGCGCACGGCCCGCGCGCTGCGAACGTCGTTGCGTACCTGCGCCGCCATGACGGGCGCTGTGTGCTGGTGGTGGCGCCCAGGCTGTGCGCCATGGCGCTGGCCGGCTACGCCCAGGGCAAACCGGCGCAGGCAGCGGCCTTCTGGGAGGGCACGCGCGTGGCGCTGCCGGCAGACGTGGACGCGGACATGGACGCCTTGCGCGACGTGCTTTCCGGCCGCCGTCCCAGCGTGAACGGGGCCGGCGAACTTGCGCTGGACCAACTGTTGCGAGACGGGCCGGTGGCGCTGTTGGCGACGGAGTAGCGGGAAGGACGGCGTAGCGGGAAGGCAAGCGCGGGGGTGAGTGCGGCGGCAAGTGGGGAGGCAAGTGCGGAGGCGACTCCCCACGGAGCCGCCGCGCTGCGCCCGACCCGGTCACGCTTGGTACGGCTGCCGTTTACTGCTGCTGCCGTTTACTTCTGCTGCCGTTTACTGCTGCTCGCGCTAAGTACTGCTCCCGCCAAGTACCGGTCGCGCTCAGTACTGGTATCGCATCGTCACCATCGCGCTGCGGCCGGCGCCCCAGGCGCCCTGGCTGTAGAAGCCGACCTGGCTGTAGTACTTGCGGTCGAACAGGTTGTTCACGTTCAGCTGCGCCGACAGGTTGCGATTGAAGCGGTAGCGGGCCATCAGGTTGGTGATGGCGTAGCTACCCTGCCCCACGCGTTCGTCGCCATTTGGGCCGCTGGCGATGGTGTAGACGCCGCTTTGCCAGTTCACGCCGCCGCCCACCGTCAGCCGGTTCCAGTCGCCCGGCAGCTGATAGGTTGTGAAGACGCGCACCAGCGTGCGCGGCTGGTCGGTCTGGATGGCCGCCCCGTCGCCATCACGCGCGGTCCAGTGCGACCAGCCCGCCGCCAGGTTCCAACCCGGCGTCACTTCTCCGGACACTTCCAGGTCAAAGCCCCGGCTGCGCGTTCCTTGTGCGGCCCGATAAGCCTGGTTGATCGAACCCGGCACCAGGTAACCCGGGTCGGTCTGCGCCACGTTGTCCTGTTCCACCTGGAACACCGCCGCGCTGGCGTTCAAGCGGCCTTCCAGGAATTCGCCCTTGACGCCGGCCTCGTAGGATTTGCCTTCCAGCGGGTCCAGCCAGCCGCCGTTGCGGTCCTGGTAGCTTTGCGGGTTGAAGATGCCCGTGTAGCTGACGTAGGCGGTGTAGTTGTCGTTGATGTCGTACAGCAGCCCGGCGTACGGCGTGAACGCGTTCTTGTCGAACGCGGTGTGGTCACCACCACCAAAGCCCACGGAATCCGTTTTCCAGGTGCTGTAACGGCCGCCGACGATCAGCTTGAGCGGGTCGGCCAGGTTCAGACGCAGCGCGCCGTACCAGCCTGTCTGCTTGGTGGTGTAGCGGCTGGCGGTCACCGCCGTGTCGCTCCAGTCGGGTTCCGGGTACGAGCCGTCCCAGTCAAAGAAGTTGCCCACCGGCGCGGCGTTCAAGCCCGCGCGGTAATCAAAGTCGGCGTACTGGCGGGTGAAGCTGGCGCCCACCACGGCTTCGTGGCGGCGGCCAAAGGCGGTGAACGGGCCGGTGGCCTTGACGTCCAGGCTGTTCTGCTTGCGGTCGCCCAGGTACCACGAGGGCGACCCATTCACGCCCAGGCCGGTCTGGCGGTCCGGCCAGCCGTACAGATAGAGCAGCTTGCCATCCATTTCGTGCTTGGAATGCGAGGCCACCGCCTGCACCCGCCAATCATTGTCAAAGCGATGCTCCAGGCTGGCGAAGCCGCCCGTCGTGGTGCTGGCCCAGGAGCTCCAGTCGGCACCGGTGTTCAGCGACCGCTTCCAGTCGGTGCGCCCGCCGTCGGCGTACCACAGCGGAAAGCCGCCCCAGCTGCTGCCCTTGGGGCTGTTGTCCTGGTAATTGAAGCCGGCGCTGAAGGTGGTGCGCGACGTAATGTCCGCGTCGACCACGCCGTAGAACACTTTCTTCTGGCTTTTGTAGTCGTCCAGGTAAGAGTGGTTGTCCTGGTAGGCGGACACGATGCGACCGCGCACGCTGCCGTCCTTGTTCAGCGGCGTGGACAGGTCCAGCGTGCCGCGATAGGTGTCCCACGAGCCCGCGCTGACGCTGATGTCGGCCTTGAATTCGCGGCTGATGGCGTGCTTGCGCACCAGGTTGATGGACGCCGACGGATTGCCCGCGCCGGTCAGCAGGCCGGTGGCGCCGCGCACGACTTCCACGCGGTCATAGATGATGGTGTCCATTGACGACTCGCCCGCCGCATAGCCGCTATCAAAGCCCGTGGGCACGCCGTCGTACAGGTAATTGCTGATGGCGAACCCGCGCGAGCTGAACGAATAGCGCTCGCTGTCGTAGTTCTGCACCGCGATACCGGGTGTATTGGCCATGACGTCGGCCAGCGACCGCATGTCTTCGTCTTCCATGCGCTGACGTGTCACCACGGTGACCGACTGCGGCGTCTCGCGCAGCGTCAAGGCCATGCCCGTGCCGGCCGCCGTGGCGCGGGGCGTGTAGGATCCCGTCCCTTCCGTGGTGGTGGGGTCGCCGTCGCCCACCACCTGCACGCTGGGCAAGGTGGCCACGGCGCCGTCCTGCGCCTGGGCCGCCGCGCCGCTGGACGCCAGCGCCATCAACACCAGCGCCGGCGTGCGGCGCAGCCGCCACGCAGGACGATCGGAAGAGTGAATACGGGGGCTGCCGCCCAGCGGCCTTTGATCTTGCATGCTGCTTTCCTTTCCCACTTCGGGTTGCGTTGTGGGAAAGGAGTGTAATGCGACTGATTCGCATATACGTTTGCTGTTGTGAATTTACGACGGGAGATGGCAACGGGTGATGTCCACGGGGGATGCCACATAAATCCACGACGCAAATTTGTCCCTACGCGCCGTGGGCATACCCAACACGGCACCCGGCGCATCGGCATAATGTCGCTGGCTTCGGCCCTTATTCCAGTCGCTTTCCGTAGGAATCCCTTCGTGTTCCATGTCTTTACCGGACTGATCAGTCTTTACGTCATCTGGCGTTTCGTCCTGCCCCTGTCGCTATCCCGCCCGGCCAAGGGGGTGTTGTCCCTGTTGCTGCTGGGTGTGGCCGAGCACCATCTGGTGACGCGCAATTTCTTTGGCTCGATGGCCTCGCCCGAGGTGCCCGCCACCTTGCTGATGGCGCTGGGCTGGGCCTTTGGCGCCCTGCTGCTGCTGGCCATGCTGCTATTGCTGCGCGACGTGGTGGGCGTGGTGGTCTACGTGTTCTCGCGCAAGCGGGGTCGCGGGCTGCTGGCTGCGCACGGTTGGGCGCAGGGTGCGGCGGTGGCGGCTGCGCTGCTGTCAGTCATTGGCGTGTGGCAGGCCGTACGCGTGCCTGATGTCAAAACGCTGGAAATCGCCCTGCCCAAGCTGCCGCCCGAACTGGACGGCTTTCGCCTGGTGCAACTGACCGACCTGCACGCCAGCCGCCTTCTGGAAGCGCCGTGGATGGACGCGGTGGTCAAGAAAACCAATGCGCTGTACCCGGACCTGATCGTCATCACGGGGGATCTGGTCGACGGCACGACCGATGCGCGCGCGGCCGATGTGCTGCCGCTGCAAGCCCTGCGCGCGCCACAAGGCGTGTACGCCATCCCCGGCAACCACGAGTACTACGCCGAGTACCAGCGCTGGCTGCCCGCCTTCGAAAAGCTGGGCCTGCGCCTGCTGCTCAATGACCACGTCACGCTGACGCCCAATGGGCAGCGCCTGGTGCTGGCGGGCGTTACCGACAAGATGGCGGCCGCCTACGACCAGCCCGTGCCGGACGTGGCGCGGGCATTGCAGGGCGTGCCCAAGACCGACCCGGTCATTTTGCTGAGCCATCGCCCCCCAGGCGCGGCGCTGAACGCCCAGGCCGGGGCCGGACTGCAACTGTCCGGCCATACGCATGGTGGCCAGATCCTGGGACCGCACCTGCTGACGCAACTGGCCAACGAGGGCTATGTGTCCGGCCTATATCAGGTGAACGGCATGCAGTTATATGTCAGTAATGGCACCGGGCTGTGGCCGGGCTTTCCGATCCGCCTGGGCCGCCCTTCCGAAATCACGCAGATCGTGCTGCGCGCACCAGCCCGAGTGGCCGCGCCGTAGGCTGCCTACGCCCACCCACGTTCCCATGACCTACCTGCTGTGGTCCCTGCCCGCGCTGACCGTGATCGTTGCCATCGCCAGCGGGCGAGTCAACACAACGATGGCGGCGGTGCTGGGACTGTTCGCCGCCATTGCGGTAGCGCTGAGTACCGCGCCCGGCGCTTTCACCGGCGCACAGCTGGCGGTGACCCTGGAACGCGGCGGGTGGATCGGGTGGATCATCACGCCCTACATCCTGGGCGGCTTGTTGTTCTGGCAGATGGCCTCGCCCACGCAGCCGGCCCCGGCCGGTGGTGGCCCCGCCGGCGTTCATCCTCCGGAACTGAACGACCCGCTGGCGCGTCGGCGGCGCTTGTTCTTTGCCTGTTTCCTGATCGGCCCTTTTGCGGAATCCGCTACGGGTTTTGGCGTGGGCATGCTGGGCACCGTGCTGCTTATCCGCCCGCTTGGCCTGAAGCCCCGCGACATCATGATCTTCGCGCTGTTGAGCCAGACGCTGATCCCGTGGGGCGCGATGGGCAGCGGCACCTTGCTGGCGTCCGCCTACGCACGCGTTCCAGCCTCGCAGCTGGCGTTGTACAGCATGGTGGCGGTGGCCTTGCTGATGGCCGTGTGGATGGCGCTGTTCTGGCGCACGGCGCGCATTGCGGGCGTTAAAGTAGGCACCGCTAAAGCCGGCACCGCCGAGCACGTCAGGGAAGCCGGCTGGATCGTCACCAGCCTGGCATCGCTTTGCGCCGCCACAGCCCTGTTGGGCCCCGAGACGGCGCTGCTGGCCGCCTACGGCCCCTTGATCGTGCTGCGCTTCGTGCTGGATCGCAGGCCCGATCGCACCCAGGCGCTTGCGGCCGCCCGCCGCGCGTTGCCCTACATCCTGGTGATTGCGTGCCTGGTGGCCACGCGGTTGATCCCTACGCTGAATCGCGCGTTGGGCGCCTGGGCCGATATCCGGCCGTTTGCCGACCTGCCCGCCTGGATGCCGTTTCTGCATGCCGGCAGTTGGCTCGTTGCCGGCGCGCTGGCCATGGCGGTGTGGCGGCGCCAGCCGGGCGCGCTGGCCGTGCAGGCGCGCGCGGCCTGGCGCACCGGCCGGCATGCCGTCATGTCCGTCTTTCTGTTTGCCATGATGGCCGAGGTGCTGGCCGGCGCCGGCATCTCGCAAGCCTACGCGGACGGCCTGTTCGCCGCCTTGCAAGACTGGACCATCCTGATCACGCCGCTGCTCGCCGGCGCCTTCGGCATTCTGGCCAACAGCGGCAACGCGCCGAACAGCCTGTTCATGCCGTCCCAGCTATCATTAGCCCTGCACGCGGGTCTGAATGTGCCGGCAGCGGCAGCGCTGTTACACGTTTCAGGCACGTCGATGGGGTTTTTTTCACCCGTCAGGATGTCAATTGCGGCGGGTTTGGCCCACGGACAAGGGCAAGAACGCAGCGTGTATGTTCTACTACTGCCGTTTGCCCTGGCCGCGTTCGGCATTCTTTTATTCCTGGCACTGCTTGTCGTGCTGTCGGGATAGCCGCCCGAGCGCTGATGCTCACGGCCTCAACCTTTTTTTTGTGTAGCACATGGGACTAGAACAGTTAGCCGCGATCCGGGCCTTGATCACCAAGCAGGCGCCTGAAGAGCCGACCCCCAAGAAAGAATCGCGTCCGCAAGGCGCAGGCAAAGGCCCCCGCCCACCCGGCGGCGGCAAAGGCCCGCGTCCGCAAGGCGATAAGGGCCCGCGCCCGCAAGGCGGTGACAAGAACGCCCGTTCCCAGGGCGGCGACAAGGGCCAGCGGCCGCAACGCGCCGACCGGCGCGAATCGCCCGTGGACCCGGTCGTGGTCGCAATTTCGCGCTTGCAACGCCAGTTTCCCAAGGCCTTCCCCAAGAACCCCGCGCCGAAGCTTCCGCTGAAGCTGGGCGTGCTGGCGGACCTGGTGCAACATGCCCAGACGCTGCAACTGGACGAAGCGCAGATCAAGGAAGCGGTCAAGACCTGGTGCGATGGCCGCCGCTATTGGGCCAGCATGGTCGAGGACGCGCCGCGTGTGGACCTGAACGGCGAACCCTCGGGCGTCGTGACGGCCAACGAAGCCAAGCATGCCAAGCGCATGGCCTCGCGCAGCGCATCCAAGAACGCCGCCGCGCGCAACAAGGCCAAGAAAGCCGAAGCCGCGGCGGCCGCCGGTACCGGTGACGCCGCTACCGGTGACGCCGCCGTGACGGCGCCCGTGACGGCGCCCGTGACGGCGGATGTTGCCGCACCGGTGCAATCGGCCCCGCAAGCGCCGGCCGAGACGGCTGCAACCCCGGCTGCAACTCCTCCTGCAACTCCGACTGAAAGCGCGGCCTCCGCAACGCCCGCCGCCACGCCGGATGCATCCAGCGATGCGTCGACCCCGGCGGCTGATGCACCGTCCGCCGAGCCGACTTCGCCGGCCACGGATTCGTCCACGGATTCGTCCGCCGACAAGCCCGCGCAGTCCTGAGTCACACCGTCATCGGGCCACATCGCCCGATGACGGCAAAAAGCCCGGCCCGCAACGATCCGTCGCGGGCCGGGCTTTTGCATGCGTCCTTGCTTCAGGCCGCCAGCGCCTGCTCCAGATACCGCATCCCTGTCGGGCTGTACGGCAGCGTCAGCGCCCACTGGTGACCCGCCGCGTCCATTTTCTGCAACGACTTCCTCAAGATCTCCACGATCTTCTCCCCATGCGCGGGATGGAACGCTTCGTACTGGTATTGCAAAAACACCAGGCACAAGGCGTTTTCCATGGTCTGCACGTCGGCGTCCTGCTTGATGCCCTGCTTCATCACGATGGTTCTCACGCGGTCGATCACGTCGTCGGCGTAGCCCGCGTCGCGCAGTATGCCTTCCGCGATGGCGGCATGATGCCGCGCCAGCGCCTTGCGCCACGTCAGATAACCCACGCGCCCGTCGGGATAGCTCTTGCGCGTGATTTCCCAGCGCCCGATGTGCTGGCAGCGCGAGGCCAGCACCAGCGGTTCCGACGCATCCGGCGCCAGCTTCATCACCCATTCATGCAGCTTTTGCGCCAGGAATAGCTCCTGCGGACAGGTCTCGCCCTGCCAGGCGAACAGATTGGGGTCGGTGCCGTTGTACTGGTCAAACCGAAGCAGCGTCTGGTGTAGACGATCATTCATGCGGTGAGTTTCCTGCGTGCGTTGCATTTCCGGGAAGGCGCCGGAGCCGGCCAAAGACGCAACGATCATAGCGCCAAGCCGGCCGCCAGACGCATCCGCGTCGCGCAAACCGCATATCGAAACTCGAAAATCATCGTTCATGTGCGCGCGGTGACTGCTTAGGATCTGGGGTTCTTCCAACGCCGATGGCGCACCGTGCGCCCTGCTATCACCCCATGCCAGATATTTCCCTTCGGGAGCCCCAGGCCCCACCCGTGCGCGTCGCCGTCGACGTGGGCGGCACGTTTACCGACATCGTTCTGGAACGCGACGACCGCCGCTGGTCCGCCAAGCTGCTGACCACGCCCGCCACCCCGGAGACGGCCGTGCTGCAAGGCATTGAAGAACTGCTGGGCGTAGCAGGCCTGCGCTGGCCCGACGTCAGCTTGCTGATCCTGGGCACCACGCTGGCCACCAATGCGCTGATTGAACGCAAGGGCGCGCGCACCGCCCTGCTGACCACGGCGGGCTTTCGGGATCTGGTCGAGATCGGCCTGGAAGACCGCTTCGCGCAATACGACATTTTCCTGGACAAGCCGCAGCCGCTGGTGCCCCGCCCCTGGCGCCATGGCGTCACCGAACGGGTCGACGCGCGCGGGCAGGTGCTGACGCCGCTGGACGAGTCGCAGGTCATCGCGCTGGCGCATGAACTGATCGCCGCGCGTATTGAAAGCGTGGCGGTCTGCCTGCTGCACAGCTACGCCTACCCCGCCCACGAACGCCGCATCCGCGAGCTGTTGCAGGCCCACGCGCCGGGCCTGTGGGTGTCGCTGTCATCCGACATCTGCGCCGAGATCCGCGAATATCCGCGCCTGTCCACTGTCAGCGCCAACGCCTATGTGCAGCCGCAGGTGTCCGGCTATCTGCGCCGGCTGAACGACGCGGCCCGCGAACGCGGCTTGCGCGACGAACCGTTTCTGATGACCTCGGGCGGGGCCATCGCCACGCTGCAAACCGGGGTGGAAGAACCGGTACGCCTGGTCGAATCGGGGCCGGCGGGTGGCGCCATCCTGGCGCAGCACATCGCCGAGCAGACCGGCTCCGCGCGCGCGCTATCGTTCGACATGGGCGGCACCACCGCGAAGATCTGCTACATCGACGACTTCGAACCCCAGGTCAGCCGCAGCTTTGAATTCGGCCGCGTGCACCGGCACCTGAAAGGCTCCGGACTGCCTATCCGCATACCGGTCATCGAGATGGTGGAAATCGGCGCCGGTGGCGGCTCCATCGCTCGCGTCAACCACCTGGGCGTGGTGCAGGTGGGCCCCGACAGCGCGGGTTCCGCGCCCGGCCCCGCCGCCTACGGCAACGGCGGTGAACTGCCCACGGTGACCGATGCGCACGCCGTGATCGGCAACGTAACGCCCGAGCGTTTCGCGGTGGGCAAGGTCAAACTGCAACCCGAGTTGGCGCAGCGTGCCGTTCAGGCGCACCTGGCCACGCCCGCCGAGCTGGATGCGCCGCAGGCCGCGCAGGCCATCATCGATGTCGTCACGGAAAACATGGCCAACGCCGCGCGCGTCCATGCCTCGGAGCTGGGAAAGACGGCCGAAGAACACACCCTTATCGCCTTTGGCGGCGCGGCGCCGCTGCATGCGGCGGCGCTGGCGCGCAAGCTGGGCATCGAGCGCGTCATCATTCCGGAATCGGCCGGCGTGGGATCGGCGGTGGGTTTCCTGTGGGCGCCCATCGCCTATCAGGCCGTTCGCAGCTTTCACCAGCGCGTCGATGGCATCGACCACGCCGCCGTGCAGCGCCTGCTTGACGAACTGACAGCCGGCGTTGACGCCGTGGTGCGCCGGGCCGCCCCGGACACCGCCTTGACGCACAAACGGGTGGTGTTCATGCGCTACAGCGGCCAGGGACACGAAATTGCGGTCGACCTGCCGGACGGACCGTTCGACGAGTCGGCCAGCGCCCGGCTAGCCGCGGCCTTCGCCCAGCGCTACGCCGAACTGTATGGACGCAGCCTGCCGCACGTGGCGCCCGAAGCCGTGAGCTGGTCCGTGGCCGCGCAAGCCGGCCAGCGCCGCGCACGGCCGCACGACCCCATTGCCGCCGGCCAGGGCACGTCGGCGCGCGTGGCAGGCACGCGCCCGGTGTACGACGCCGCGCAGGGCCGCCGCATCGACATCCCCGTCTACGAACGCCAATCGCTGGACCCCGAACAGACGCTGACCGGCCCCGCGCTGGTCGTGGAAGACGAAACCACCACCTTCGTGCCGCCCGGCTTCGTCGCGCGCCGCAGCCGCCTGGGCTCGCTGGTGCTGGACGATACCCGTGCGGCCCAGCGTCGCCAGGCCGACGCCGCCGACAAGGACTACACATCATGAGCACCCAAGCCGACCGCTTGCACCCGGCCACCGCCGCCGCGCCCGTGGCACAAGAGCGCATCCGTTTCCAACTGGCATGGAACCGCCTGCTGTCCGTCGTGGAAGAGCAGGCACAGGTATTGATCCGATCCGCCTTCGGCACCGCCACGCGAGAAGCCGGCGACCTGTCCGCCGGCGTGTTCCTGCCCGATGGCCGCATGATCGCGCAAGCCGTCACCGGCACGCCCGGGCACGTCAACGCCATGGCCGAATCCGTCAAACACTTTCTGCGCGTCTTCCCGCCCGAATCGCTAAAGGATGGCGACGTGCTGCTGACCAACGACCCCTGGAAAGGCACCGGCCACCTGTTCGACATGACCATGGTGACGCCGGTGTTTCACGATGGCGCGCTGGTGGCGCTGTTTGCCTCCACCTTGCACGTGATCGATATCGGCGGCATCGGCAGCAGTGCCGACGGTTTGGAGATCTATCACGAAGGCCTGTTCCTGCCCATCCTGCGCTTCTTCCATCAACACGAAGTGGACCCGGGCGTGCTGGCCATTATTCGCGCCAACGTGCGCGAGCCCGAACAGGTGGAAGGCGACCTGTACGCGTTGGTGGCCTGCAACGCGATCGGCGGGCGCCGCCTGAAATCGTTGTTGACGGAGTTTGAGCTGGGCGGACTGGACGCCCTGGGCGGCTACATTATCGAGCAGTCCGAAAACGCCATGCGCCAGGCCATCGCCCAATGGCCGCAAGGCACCTGGCATAACACGCTTGTGATCGACGGCTACGACGCGCCGATCACCTTGCAAGCCAGCGTGAGCATCGCGCGCGACAAGATCCGAATCGACTTCGCCGGCACCTCGCCCAGCGTGGCGCGCGGCATCAACGTGGTGAAGGCCTACACCGACGCCTATACCTCGTTTGGCGTGCGCTGCCTGATCGGCGCCGACGTGCCCAACAACGCGGGGTCCCTGTCGTGCGTCGAGGTCGCGGCGCCCGACGGCTCGATCCTGAATGCGCGTTTTCCCGCCGCCGTCACGGCGCGCCACATCATTGGGCAGATGTTGCCCGACGTGGTCTTTGGCGCGCTGCGCCAGGCCCGCGCGGATCAGGTTCCGGCCGAGGGCGCGTCGTCGCTGTGGAACCTGCATCTGGTCGGCGGCGAGCCCCTGGCGGGCGCCACGCCCGAACAGCAGGAAGCGCTGCTGGCCGGCCCGCGCTTTAACGCCGTCAGTTTTTCGACCGGCGGCACCGGTGCGCGGCCCGGCAAGGACGGGTTGTCCGTCACGTCCTACCCCAGCGGCGTGCGCAATGTATCGCTGGAGATCCTGGAAAGCGCCAACCCGCTGGTCTTCGAACAAAAGGAATACCGGCCGGACTCGGGCGGCCCCGGCACGCAGCGCGGGGGGCTGGGCCAAACCATCGTGGTGCGCCACGCCGACCCACAAGCCGCCATGATCATTGCCGCCGCGTTTGACCGCGTCGTGCATCCGGCGCGCGGCGCGCTGGGCGGCCACGCCGGCGCGGGCGGCCAACTGGGCCTGGCCGGCGGCGCCACGCTGCGCGCCAAGGGGCGACAGCTGATTCCCCCCGGCGAAAGGCTGGTCGTGCAAACACCCGGCGGCGGCGGACTGGGCTACCCCGCCGGCCGCGACGCCGAGCGCATTGATCGCGATGTGCGCGACGGCCTGGTCAGCGCCGACCAGGCGCGCATGGCCTACCGGGAGCCACAAGCGTGACACCGACGCCGCAACCGATCCGGAAACCGATCCCGATCCCGAAACCGAAACAGAACCCGATCCCGACCCAGCACCTGACCTTGAACCAGACCCCGAGCCCGATCTTGACCCCAACGTTGACCCCAAACTCCCCCCGGATCGCGACCCGGATCGCGACCCGCATCACCCGCCGCATCACCCGCCGCATCGCCACCATGACTCGACGCGCCCGTGTCGGCCTGCTGCTGGCCGGCGCCTTGCTTGCCTTTGCGCCCGCCCTGCACGCCGAGCCCACCCGGGGCGGTACGCTGACCCTGCTATTGCCTTCCGAACCGACCGCGCTGGTGACGGTGGGCAACGTCGCCACGCCCATCCTCAGCGTCAGCGCCAAGGTCACCGAAGGCCTGCTCAAGTACGACTACGACTTGAATCCCCAGCCGCAACTAGCCACCGCCTGGCAGGTCAGCCCCGACGGCACTGTCTACACCTTCACGCTACGCCAAGGCGTGAAATGGCATGACGGCAAGCCGTTCACCGCCGCCGACGTCGCGTTTTCCATCGGGCTGCTCAAGAAGATCCACCCGCGCGGACGCAACACGTTCGCCAACGTCACCGCCATCGAAACGCCGGACGACCACACCGTGGTGCTGCGCCTGGCCAAGCCGGCGCCCTACCTCATCCGCGCCTTCGTCGCCACCGAAACGCCCATCATCCCCAAGCACATCTTTGATGGCCCCGACCCGTTGACCAACCCGGCGATCTCGGCACCCATCGGCACGGGGCCATACAAGTTCAAGGAATGGGTGCGCGGCAGCCACATCGTGTATGAACGCAACCCGGACTACTGGGACAAGCCCAAGCCCTATATCGACCGCCTGATCGTGCGCGTGGTGGCCGACCCCGCCGCCGCCGCCATCGCGTTTGAAACCGGCACCGTGGACCTGGGCTACCGCACGCCCGTGCCACTGGCCGACCTGGCGCGCCTGAAAGCCGTGCCGTCACTGCGGTTCGAAACGCGCGGCAACAGCTATTCGTACAACGTGACGCGGCTGGAATTCAACCTGGACGAGCCGCATTTCAAGAACGAGAAAGTGCGGCAGGCGGTGGCCCACGCCATCGACCGCAACGTCATCCTGAAAGTTGTGAACTACGGCGTGGGCCAGGTGGCGTATTCGCCGATTGCGCCCGGCCTGAAAGCCTATAACGACCCCACGCCGTCGCCTTACGCCTTTGACCTGAAGCGCGCCAACGCGCTGCTGGACGAAGCCGGTTACCCCAAGGGGCCGGACGGCGTGCGCTTTCGGGTGCCGCTGGACTACAACCCGATCGGCTCTGACGGCGCACGGCTGGCCGATTATCTGCGCACGACGCTGGCGCGCACCGGCATCGCCGTGACGGTGCGCTCGCAAGACGCCTCGGCCTTCATCAAGCGCGTCTATACCGATCGCGACTTCGCCTTCACCACCAATGGCGCCAGCAATCTGTTCGACCCCACGGTCGGCGTGCAGCGGCTGTACTGGTCCAGGAACTTCATCCGGGGCGTGCCTTTTTCCAACGGCACGCATTACCAGAACCCGCGGGTCGATGCCTTGCTGGAAGCCGCCGCCGTTGAAAACGACCCCGCGCGGCGCGTCCAGCTGTTCAAGGACTTTCAGCAGATCGTCGCGCGCGAGGTGCCCGACCTGAACCTGTATCAGCCCGAATTCATCACCATCGCCAACCAGCGTGTGCACGACCATTCGCTGACGGCCGACGGCGTGGAAGCCAACCTGGCGGACGTCTACCTGCAATGAACCCGCGACGCGCCGCCAGCACGCTGGGCTTGTCCCTGGTCCAGGCGATCCCGACTGTCATCGGGGTCATCCTGCTAAGTTTTTTCCTGCTGCAAGCCGTGCCGGGCGATGCTGCCGACGTGATCGCGGCCGAGTCCGGATCGGCCACCGAAGCCGGCATGGCGGCCATGCGCAGCCAGTTCGGGCTGGACCGCCCGGTGTTGCAGCAACTTGGCGCCTACCTGGGCAATCTGGCCAGCCTGAACCTGGGGATATCGCCGCGCTACAACCTGCCGGTGTCCGACCTGATCTTCAGCCGCTTGGGCAACACGGTGCTGCTGATGTTCAGCGCGTTGGGATGCGCGCTGGCCGCCGGTATCACGCTGGGCGCGGTCATGGCCACCTTTGTGGGCCGCTGGCCGGACCGCGTGCTGTCGCTGGCGGCGTTGCTGCTGTATTCCACTCCGGGCTTCTGGCTGGGGCTGATGGCCATCATCCTGCTTTCCGTGCAGCTGGGTTGGCTGCCGCCGGGCGGGGTGTCGACGATCGGCGCGCCCGCCACCGGCCTGGCGCACCTGCTGGACGTGGCGCGCCACCTGGTACTGCCGACCTTGGCCTTGGCGGGCTTCTACGTGGCCATCTTCGCGCGGCTGACGCGCGCGGCCATGCTGGAGGTCAGCCGGCAGGACTTCGTGCGCACCGCGCACGCCAAGGGCGTCGCGCCCACGGCCGTGGCGTTGCGGCACTTGCTGCGCAATGCGCTGATTCCGGTTACCACCGTTGCCGGCTTGAACTTCGGCACGCTGCTGGGCGGCGCGGTGGTAGTCGAGACGGTCTTTAGCTGGCCCGGGCTGGGCCGCCTGGCCTACGAGTCGGTCATGGCGCGCGACTATGTCGTGCTGCTGGGCATCCTGGTGCTGTCTTCGCTGCTGGTGATCGTGGCCAATATTCTGGTCGATCTATTGCAGACGCAGCTGGATCCGCGCATTCGCGTCGGCGGATGACGTTCTGGCGTTCTGGCGTTCTGGCGTTCTGGCGTTTGGCCGCCTGGCCGTCTGGCCGCTATGCATTGCTTGGCCTTGGGTCCTTGGCCGTGGGTCTTTGGCCTTGGGTCCTTGGCCTTGGGTCTTTGCCCTTGGATCCTTGCCCTTGGGTCCTTGGCCGTGGGTCCTTCGTATTTGGTCCTGGGGCCTTCGCCCACGTTCCTTGTTCCCTCTTTCCTTCACTTCATTTCATGCCGCCTGATTTCTCGTCCCCGTCTTTGCCACCGCCCGCGCCCCTGGCCCTGGCCATGAGCCCCCCACGCCGTGCGCGCACGCTGCGCCGGCTGCTGGCCAACCCTGGCGCGGTGGTCGGCGGCGTGCTGTTGCTGTTGATCCTGTGCGCCGCCATTACCGCGCCCTGGGTGTTTCCGCACGACCCGCTCGACATGGTCGGTCCGCCGATCCAGTGGCCCGGTCAGGACCCGCAGTTCTGGCTGGGCACCGACACGATGGGCCGCGACATCGCGGCCGGCCTGGCGCACGGCGCCCGCGTGTCGTTGACGGTCGGGGTCACGGCCGCGCTGCTCAGTTTGGCGATCGGCATTGCCGTAGGCGCGTCGGCCGGCTACTTCGGCGGCTGGGCGGACGTGGTGCTGATGCGCGTCACTGAACTGCTGCAAACAATTCCTTCGTTCTTGCTGGTGGTGGTGATCGTGGCCATCGGGCGCCCGTCGGTTGGCGTCATCGCGCTATCGATCGGCGCGGCCTCGTGGCCCGTGGTGGCGCGGCTGGTTCGCGCTGAATTTCGGACCCTGCGCGAAACCGAATTCGTGCTGGCCGCGCGCAGCAACGGCTTTGGCCACGCACGCATCGCCCTGCTGGAAATTTTGCCCAACGCGCTGCCGCCCGTCATCGTGACGACCTCGGTGCTGGTGGCCAACGCCATCCTCATGGAATCCGCCCTGTCGTTCATGCACATGGGCGATCCGAACGCCGTGTCCTGGGGCAGCATGATCGGCGACGCGCGCGAGATGCTGCGCACCGCGTGGTACCTGGCCGCCCTGCCCGGCCTGTCCATCGTGCTGACCGTGTTGTCGCTGAACCTGCTGGGCGACGCCTTGAACGATGCCTTTAACCCGAGGCTATCCGCATGACGCGCACGTCCCACCCCCCCGACACCCGTGCGCTCTTAAGCGTGCAAGACCTGACCGTGTCGTTTCGCGCCGACGACGGGCAGCGCCGCGCCGTCGACGGTTTGAGCTTTGACGTAGCGGCGGGCGAAACGCTGGCGCTGGTCGGTGAATCCGGCTGCGGCAAGTCGACTACCGCACTGGCCGTGCTGCGCCTGCTTGCGCCCGGCAGCCGGGTGCAGGGCCGCATCCTGTTCAACGACGTGGACCTGGCCGCCCTGCCGGACCGGCAGCTGCGCCAGGTGCGCGGCCGCGACATCGCCATGATCTTCCAGGAGCCCATGACGTCACTGAACCCGGTGCTGACCATCGGCCGGCAAATCGCCGAAGCCATCCGTTGCCACGAGGACATCGGGCGTACCGCGTTGCGCCACCGCACGCTGGAGCTGCTGGCGCGCGTTCGCATCCCCGACCCCGAACGCCGCATCGACGACTACCCGATGCAGTTGTCGGGCGGCCAACGCCAGCGTGTAATGATCGCCATGGCCATCGCCTGCCGGCCGAAACTGCTGATTGCCGACGAGCCCACCACCGCGCTCGACGTCACCATCCAGGCGCAGATCCTGCAATTGCTGGACGAGCTGCGGCGCGACCTGGGCATGAGCGTGCTGCTGATCACGCACGATCTCGGTGTGGTGCGGCAATGGGCAGACCGTGTCCTGGTCATGCACGGTGGCAAAAAACTGGAAGAAGCGCCGGCCGTCCAACTGTTCGCCGCGCCGTCGCACCCCTATACGCAGGGGCTGCTGGGCGCATCGCTACACGCGCGCGACGGGCTGCACTACCGTCAGGCACGGCTGCCGGAGATCGTGGTCAGTCATCGACATGGCGATGGCGCACCGCATTTCACATTGCGCACGTCCACGGGCGCTGGCCAAGCGCACGGTGCGACCGGGCCGCACAGCGCCGCGCCGCTGCTCAGCGTGCGAGGCCTGGCTACGCGCTATGCGGGACGCCGAGGCGTCGACGTGCTGGCGGTCGATGACGTGTCCTTCGATATCGCTCACGGCGAAACGCTGGGTTTGGTGGGCGAATCAGGTAGCGGCAAATCCAGCCTGTCGCGCACGCTGCTGCGCCTGACGCCCGCGCATGCCGGCCAGGCGCTGCTGCGTGGCACCGATCTGCTGGCCCTGTCCCAACGCGCGCTGAAAGCATCGCGGCGGCATATACAGATGGTGTTCCAGGACCCCTACGCCTCATTGAACCCGCGCCATACCGTGCACGACATCCTGGCCGCCGTACTGAAGGTGCACGGCGTGCGCGACCGCGCCGAACGAGGCCGGCACGTGGCTCGGATGCTTGACAACGTCGGCTTGCCCGCCGACGCGGCCAGACGCTATCCCAACGAGTTCTCGGGTGGGCAGCGCCAACGCATCGGCATCGCCCGCGCGCTGATCACGCGCCCGTCCCTGGTAGTGCTGGACGAACCCGTGTCGGCGCTGGACGTGTCGGTGCAGGCGCAGATACTGAATCTGTTGGTCGACTTGAAGAACGAGCTGGGCCTGTCCTACCTGTTCATCTCCCACGACCTGGCCGTGGTGCGTTATCTGTGCGACCGGGTCATGGTCATGAACCAGGGCCGCATCGTGGAACACGGAACGCCCGAGACGATCTGGCACCAGCCGGCACACCCTTACACGCGCACGCTATTGGCCGCCGTGCCCGCCGCGCCTGCCCTGCCCGCCGCGACGGCCGCCCACGTCGCGCCGCCCGCCCCAGCTTCGGCCCCCGTTGGCCGCCAAACCGCGTCATACTCGCGGGTTCCGGGCATTGGTATCCTTCACGGGTAAGCGACACCGCCCCACCCCCGACTGGTAACTGCATGAGCTCATCCCCCATCCCCACCCTGGCGCCCGACGTGCTGGCGGCGCAAGCCCTGGCCAAGCAACACGGTGTCGGCACGCCGAACGTGCTGACAACGCCCATCGCCGAATGCCGCGAAAAAAGCCGCGCCTATCAACACTGGTTAAGCCAGCCCGCGCCGCCGGTCGGCCGCGTGGTGGAACATCGGCTGGACCATCTGCCCGTGCCGGCCACGCTGCGCCTGTACTACCCCGAAGGCGCCAGCGACAAGCCCTTGCCTTTGTACCTGCACCTGCACGGTGGCGGCTTCGCGCAAGGCGACCTGGACACGCTGGACCGCTGGAAGCGCGAAATCGCGGCCGACGCGGGCATCGTCACGGCCGGCCTGTCCTACGCCTTGTCCCCCGAAGCCCGCTACCCCGTTGCACTGGAACAGGTGCTGGGCGCCTTGCGCTGGTTGCGCGACGAAGCCCCGGCACTGGGCCTGGACGCACAGCGCCTGGCCGTGGGCGGTGAATCGGCGGGCGGCAACCTGACGCTGGCCGCGCTGCAACGCCTGCGCGATGAGGGCGATGCCTTCATCAAGACCGGCGTGGTCATCTACGGCATGCTGTCGGCCCGCCGCGATACGCCGTCGCAGGAATCGTTTGGCGACGGACGCTTTGGGCTGTCCACGGAAAAGCTGGATTGGTTCTGGGACCAATACGTTGCCGACGCCGCCCAATTGACGGACCCCGGCGTGGCCCCGCTGCATGCCGACGTTGCCGGACTGCCGCCGTTGATCCTGCAAGCCGCCGCGCTGGACCCCCTGCTGGACGACACGCTGGACCTGGCCAACAAGCTGTTCGCCAGCGGCGCCGCGCCCATGCTGGTGGTCTATTCCGGCGTGCCCCACAGCTTTATCGGCATGACTCGCCTGCTTGCCCAGGCGCAAGAAGCGCGCGCGGACCTGGTCCACGCGCTCAAACGCAACTTGGCCGCCTAGCAGAGCGTTAGCTTAAGTTTCGTAGTCGTCTCATGGACAGCGCCTTTCGTGGCTGGGCAAGATGCTGGATTCGATCTTGCCTGACAGAAAAGGAGCACCGCCGTGCCACGGCTGTCCGACCCGCGCCCCACGCTCACATCCACATCCACATCCACATTCAGATTCACGTTCACGACCGCCAGCGGCGCGGCGTTCGACGTTATTGAATTCACGCTGGACGAGGCCCTGTCCGAGCCCTATCGGCTATGCGTGGACTTGTCCAGTTTTGACCCTGCCGTCGATTTCGGCGCCTTGCTGGATCAGCCCGCGCTGTTCACGATATCGCGCGGTGCGCTGCCGGTGCGCTATGTGCACGGCATCATCACTGAATTGGTCCAGGGCGACACGGGCTTTCGGCGCACGCGCTATCGCGTGGTGCTCGAACCGTCACTGGCGCGCGCCGCGCTGTGTTCCGATTGGCGCGTCTATCAGCAACTGTCCGTGCCCGAGATCCTGGCCGACGTCATCAAACGGCAGGGGATTACCGATTACGAACAGGTGACGACGCAGGAACACCTGCCGCGCGAATACTGCGTGCAGGCCGGCGACACCGACTTGGCGTTTCTGGACAGGCTGGCGGCAGAAGAAGGCTATTTCTATCGCTATGCGCATTCTGAGCATGGGCACCGTTTGATTCACGGTGACCGGGTTTATATCCACGGCGAGATCGCGGGCGGGCCGGTGGTTTACAACCCGATGCCGGGCGGTGATCAGGCAGAACCGGCGCTGCATCGGTTTTCTTATGCCGAGCGCGTGCGCACCGCCGTCCAGACGCAGCGCGACTACACGTACACGCATCCGCGCTACAGCCAGGAACATTCGCCGGTTGCATCGGATCTTTCTCATCAGGATGCCCGCTACGAACGCTACGACTATCCCGGCCGCTACAAACGCGACGAGGCGGGCCAGCCGTTTACGCAGACGCGCTTACTGGGCCGCCGCCGCGATGCGCGCGTGGCGATGGTCGAAGGGGATGACGCGCGCTTGATTCCTGGCGTGGCGTTCGATCTTGTCGGTCATCCTCGCGAAGATTGGAACCACGGCTGGCGACCGGTGCGGATGCAACATCGGGGCGTGCAGCCTGCCAGCCAGGAAGAAGACGGGTTCGGAGCCGAATACGGTCAGCAAGGCGGACTGGGCGAAGGCCTGATGCACCGCTCGGAATATCGCCCGGAGCACGGCACGCAATACCGCTACACCGCTGAACTGGTGCCCGACAAGGTCGATTGGAAGCCCGAGCCCCTACCCAAGCCGCGTATCGACGGCCACCAGATGGCGACGGTGGTCGGCCCGCCCAATGATGAAATCTATTGCGACGAATGGGGCCGCGTCAAAGTCCAATTCCCGTGGGATCGCGTAGGCGAGCACAACGAACATAGCTCGTGCTGGATTCGCGTATCGCAGAACTGGGCCGGTGCGCAGTGGGGTCACATGGCGATACCTCGCATCGGACAAGAGGTCATCGTGCAATTCGCAAACGGCGACCCGGACCAGCCGCTGATAATCGGCAGAACTTTCCGGGCGACCAATCTGCCGCCCTATGAATTGCCACGGCACAACGTCCTGAACACGATCAAGAGCAAGGAATTCCGGGGCAATCGCGCCAACGAATTGCGCTTGGATGACACGTCCGCGCAGATCAGCGCGGCGTTGATGAGCGAACACGGCGACACGCAGCTGCATCTGGGGTATCTGACCCATCCGCGTCCAAGCGGTGGGCAAGCTCGCGGTGAAGGGTTCGAACTGCGCACGGACGAACACGGTGCCTTGCGCGCAGCCAAGGGATTGTTGCTAACGGCCGACGCCCAAATGCGGGCCAAGGGCGGGCAGCTGGACCGGTCCGATATCGTCGCGGCATTGCAAGCCGCGCTGGATCTAGCCCGCAACCTGGGCGACTACGCAGCGCAACACGAAGGCGTCGCCCACGACGCCCAGCCGCAGCAATCCCTATCGGACGCGGTGCGCGACCTGGGCCACGGCGCTAACGACCAGCCGGACGGCCCGGGCCAAGGCGACGCCGGGGCCATCGGCCTAAGCGCCCCAGCCGGCATCGCCGCCGCCACGCCGGCAAGCATCGTATTGTCGGCCGGTGGCAATGTGGACAGCGTCGCGCAGCAGCATCAGCAGGTCAGCGCGGGCGACAAGATCGTGCTGAACGCGGGCGGCGACCTGGGCTTGTTCTCGCAAGGCGGCGCCATGCGCCTCATCGCCCACCAAGGCCCGATGCTGCTACAGGCGCAGCACAACGCCATCCGCATCCAGGCCGATCAAAGCGCGGAAATCACGTCCAGCCAACAACACGTGCTGGTCGCCGCCGACAAGCACATCACGTTGCTGTGTGGCGGCGCGGCCATCAAGATCGCCGACGGGAATATCGAGTTCTCCATGCCCGGCAAGCTGACGGTAAAGGCCGCCGGGCACAACTTCACCGGGCCAAGCAGCGCCTCGATGACGTTCAACACCTGGGACGCAACCCCCTTTAACGACCGCTTTCAAGCCACGCTGCAAGACGGTTCCCGCGCTTGCAACCTTGCCTACACCCTGATCCGCAACGACGGCTCGCGCATCACCGGCCGCACGGACAGCGAAGGCTACCTGACGCTGCAACGCGACATGCGCCGCGACGGCGTCCGTATCGAATGGACAAAGGCCGAAGAATGACCGAGACCAGACCCGCCACCGACCCGCCAGAGGAACGCGTGGCGCCGTTTCATTACAACGCCAGGGGGCAGCAGTGCTTCACCTGGACTTTGACCGACTGCGACATTACCGACCCGGTGCAACTGCGTATCGGCCCGGATCTGATCCTGCCGGTGATTTTTATTCCGGGGGTGATGGGCAGTAATTTGAAGTCGGTGCCCGAACCGGGCAGCGACGAAACGGAATCGGTATGGCGGCTGGATTATGGTTTTGCCGGCATTCCCACTCCGTTGCTGGGCCAATGGGCCAGCCAGAAGGCAGGGATACGGCAGAGCCTTCTGCATCCCGACCGAGTGCAAGTGGATGACGAGGGCGGTGTACCCAACGTGCCGTGGGGGATGGTGCAGGATGACCAACAGCTGCTACCCGCTCAGCGCAAGGCCGCCCTGATGAGGCGATATCGCGAGCGGGGCTGGGGCGAAGTCGGACAGACCAGCTACGAACGCTTTCTGATTTGGTTGGAACATGTGCTGAATTCCCCGACGGTTCCCCGCCACCTGAACTATGCGCTTGAACTCGAGGACAGGCACTGGGAAGACCCCACAGCCGCATATCGACGGCTTAAAGCCGGCATGGATGTGTTTATGCCGCGATTGAACGGGGCGGATCGCAACGGCGACGAAGACGACGGCACCAAGCCCTTGACAACGGACGATCTGCTGGCCGGGGTTCGATTCAATATGCCGGTGCATGCGTTTGGATATAACTGGTTGGCGTCGAACACCGATTCGGCCAAGAAACTCAAGCAGCGCATTGAAACCCTGCTCGAACAGTATGGATCCCGCTGCAAGCAGGTCTTGCTGGTGACGCATTCAATGGGCGGTTTGATTGCCAGGATGTGCGCAACTCTGCCAGGCATGGAGTCCGCGATTTGCGGCATCGTCCACGGCGTCATGCCGACAAACGGAGCCCCGGTGGCGTACCGCCGATGCAAGGTCGGTATGCGGGACGAGAGCTTCGGTACCTCGCTGGTTATTGGCAGCAACGGTCAGGAAGTAACAGCGGTTTTTGCCCAGTCGCCCGGAGCGTTGCAGTTACTGCCGACCACGCGATACGCACCGGGATGGTTGAAACTGCTGCGCGAGAACCAATCTCGCACCCTGTCCGCGATGCCCGCGCTCGATCAATGCCCGTATGACGCGATTTATCTTGAGAGGTATCGGTGGTGGGGCTTGGTAAAGGAAGAATGGCTGGCGCCCAAAGGTGGGACGGCGATTGAGTGGAAGGACTACCAGCATGCTATTGGAAACGCCCGTGACTTCCATAGCGCATTAAACACATATTTCCACCCCAAGACCTACGTTTTCTACGGTTCGGATACCAAGTTTGCAAGCTTCGAATCCATCCGATGGAGGATACGTCCGGGTTTGCGGCCAGCGGGTTCCACGATCCCGCCGGTACCCATCGAGTCTCTTTTCCAAGCGCGGAATTCGGACGTGCACCAAGGTGGCAGGACTCCCCTATATGTACGCGGCCACAGGGGCATGAGTCATCCCTCCGTGAAGTACACCGACGGCAGCTCGGCGTCTGAGAAATCGCCGTACAGCGATTGGGAGCTGCACTGCGAAATGCAGGACGGCGTGGGAGACGGCACAGTACCTACAAGCTCTGGTCGCGCACCCATCGACCAAGCCGAACGCGGCCAGGTTCAAGAGCAAATCAAAATGCGCGGGTTCGACCATGAAGGTCCATTTCGGAACGAGCAAGTTCAATTGATCACGCTTCAATGGATTCTAAAAATAGCCGCACAAGCGAGAAAGCCGTCATGAAAAGGACCATTATCATCGCCGCGATTGCGATCGCGATCGCCAGCCTAATAGGTAGCAGCCTCTTGCTGTTTCAGGACAAGGACTCGACAGTGACCACATTCTCTTCCAGCAAACGCACTTGGATGTTCGGGCGCCATCTGATCGACTTGCCCTCGGACTGGTTTTACAGCACGGGCAGCTTTGTCACGCTGTACTACGGGTTGGGTACGGATTTCAATACCGTCGAAGTTCGTGTGCTGGGTATTGACGTTTCGCCGGGTCGCTACATCGAAGCGATAAACGACAGATCTTCACAGATTCAGCAAGTTGCGCATGATTCGGGCGGATCAATGCTGCTTGCCCATATTGCCCTGGATCCGACAAGAACGCTGCTGCGTTTTTATCGCAACCCAGAGCAGAAAAACTACCACACCCATGAACTGCATCTCTTGGTCGGTGACGTCTACGTCCTGATCAAAGCCCACTCCTACCAAAACGTCATGGCCCCCGTAGAGGCCCGCATCCAGGCGCTGGCCAAAACGATCACCAAAATCTCCGACCCACAAACCGCCGGCCCTGGATTCGGGCTGGGGCCCGTCATCATCCGCGACCACCACGATCAGGAAATCGGGATGTTGAAGTTTCGCGCGCCCGGGACAAACCTCAGACTCGACGCCGCGACAAGCGCGATCCAGGAGCAAGAAAGAATCAACATGAAGGAACAGGAAAAGCAAACGCTTGCTGGCATCCGCTACAACTCCTTGCGTTCCGGCGCGCCGACCTTTGCCGGCATGGAGTCCGAGCAAAGCGGCTTCAGCTACCGGAACGGGGATCACCACGCTTTTCTGTTTGTCGTGCAAAGCTATCGCGACAATCCGGGGTTTGCCTGGCCGTCCATCAACATGCGATTGCGGGGAGGCGGCACCATCATGAAGGTCCAAAGCCCTGACTATCAACCCGACCTCGTCCGTTGGTCCCTGCCCCGCTTCGTACCCAACAAGCACGAGATTCCCCTTTGGAAGCGGCCACCTCCCCCGCCCCGCGTGGATGCCACCTTAAGCGACAAAGAAGCCGGCAAGTTGTGGGACGCGATCGTGGCGTCGGTGCGGCTGCGTTACCTGGCCGTCGCGCCCAAGCCGCCTTCCGCTTTTGACCAGGGCAACCCGGAAAAGGCCGCTGCCGATCAAAAGGCGCTGGATGAATTTCTTAGCACCGACGAAGACGGCCGGCCCTGGACGCCGCCTACCGACGACGACGTGCCCGCGCGGTAATCCTCTCGCGTGGTCAGCGTCTTGAAGCGACCGGGTAAAGGCCCGCGGTCAAAGAAAGGCCAATCAAATGGAGGAAAAAGTGACCGACAACCAACCCGCCACCGGCCCACCAGAGGAACGCGTGGCGCCGTTTCATTACAACGCCAGGGGACAGCAGTGCTTCACCTGGACTTTGACCGACTGCGACATTACCGACCCCGTGCAACTGCGTATCGGCCCGGATCTGATCCTGCCGGTGATTTTTATTCCCGGGGTGATGGGCAGTAATTTGAAGTCGGTGCCCGAACGCATCGGACAGGATTCCCGACAGGTCTGGACCCTTGATTATGGATTCGCGGGGCTACGGACTCCCTTGGCCTCCCAATGGGTAGCCAAAGACGCCGGCTTCCGACAGACCACCTTGCACCCCGACCGCGTAGAGGTCGATGACCAGGGCGGCGTTCCCAATGTGCCGTGGGGGATGGTGCAAGAGAACCAGCAAATGCTGCCCGCCGAACGCAAGGCCGCCCTGATGAAGCGATATCGCGAGCGGGGCTGGGGCGAGGTCGGACAGGCCAGCTACGAACGCTTCTTGATTTGGTTGGAACATGTGCTGAACTCCCCCACTGTTCCTCGCCATCAAAACTATGCGCTGGAGCTGAACGACCAGCACTGGGAAGACCCGCAAGCCGCATATCGACGATTGAAACCTGGCGTGGATGTTTTTATGCCGGGCTTGAACGGAATGGATCGTATCGATGACGACACTGAAGGCGTCAAGCCGTTGACGACGGACGATCTGCTGGCCGGGGTTCGATTCAATATGCCGGTGCACGCGTTTGGGTATAACTGGTTGGCGTCAAACGCCGATTCCGCTAGACGACTCAAGCAGCGCATTGAGACGCTGCTGGAGCAGTATGGAAAACGCTGCAAACAGGTGTTGCTGGTGACGCATTCGATGGGTGGCCTGATTGCCAGGATGTGCGCCACGCTGCCCGGCATGGAGACCGCCATTTGCGGCATCGTCCACGGCGTCATGCCGACTAACGGTGCGCCCGTGGCCTACAGACGATGCAAGGTCGGTATGCGAGACGAGAGCTTCGGTGCCTCGCTGGTTATTGGCAGCAACGGTCAGGAAGTAACAGCGGTTTTTGCCCAGTCGCCCGGAGCGTTGCAGTTACTGCCGACCACGCGATACGCACCGGGATGGCTGAAGCTGCTGCGCGAAAACCAGTCTCGCGCCCTGTCCGCGATGCCAGCGCTTGATCAATGCCCGTATGACTCGATTTACCTTGAAAGGCATCGGTGGTGGGGCTTGGTAAAAGAGGAATGGCTGGCGCCGGAAGGTGGCACGGCTATTGAATGGACCCTCTACGAACGTGCTATCGAATTTGCCCGCGAATTCCACGCCGAGTTGAATACGTATTTCCATCCCAATACTTATGTTCTCTATGGGTCCGATGCTAAGTTTCCAAGCTTCGAAACCATCCGATGGAACATACGGCCAGGGTTGCGGTCGCCCGGTACCGTAAGAGCACCAGCTCCGATCGAATCGCTCATTACGGCACGGCACACCGATGTTCAGCACCGCGGTCGCGCAATAGTCCGCGTGGGCCCGCATAGTGCCCTTGGGCGCGCCTCAGTAAAGTTCGTCGGAGATACGTCCACGCCACATGACCCGGGACCGCGGATATATAGCGATTGGGAACTTCACTGCGGCATGCAGGATGGCGTCGGCGACGGGACAGTACCCACGAGTTCGGGCCGTGCTCCGATCGATCAGGTCGAACGTGGCGAAGTTCGAGAACAACTGAAAATGCAAGGCTTTGACCATGAAGGCCCATTCCACGACGAGCGGGTTCAGCTTGTCACGCTTCAGTGGGTCCTGAAAATTGCTGCCCAGGCGAAGAAGCCGTCATGAAATCGCGCTTCTTTTTTGCCGGACTCCTGATCGTCGGGATCATAGGAAGCAGCAATGATTTATTTCTTCGCAAGGACACAACAGTGACTCCAGATACCGCAGACATTCAAACCTGGGTGTTCGGCAGGCATTTGATTGATTTTCCTTCGAACTGGCTTTACAGCACCAGCAGCTACGTGACGCTGTATTACGGATTGGATACCGATTTCAAAACCGCCCAAGTCCGGGTTCTGGGCACCGAAGTGTCCGCCGGCCGATTTGCGGATGCAGTCAACGACAGGGCATCGCAAATCGCGCTCGTCGATCATGATTCGGGCGGCTCGATGATGCTTGCCAAGATGCAGTTGAGCGAAACGCAAATATTGCTACGCTTCTTTCACAGTCCCGAACTGAAGAATTACCACACCCATGAGCTTCACCTTCTGGTTGGTGACGTCTATGTCTTGATCAGGGCTGACTCCTTCAAAAACGTCATGGCCCCCGTAGAAGCCCGCATCCAGGCGCTGGCCAAAACCATCACCAAAATCTCCGACCCACTCAGCGCCGGTCCTGGCTTTGGCCTTGGGCCCATCATCATCCGCGAGCACCACGATCAAGAGGTCGGAGTGATCGAATTTTTCATCGACGGGTCCAATGTCAGCTTGGAAACGCGCATTACGGCCTTGCAGCCCAGTCCATCGACCGGCCTTCAGGCACGCGCAAAACAACAGATGGCTGGTATGGCCTACAACACCTTGCGGGCGGGAAAGCTGACTCTTGCCTCTATGCAAGCAGAACAATTTGCCTTCGGCTTCACCGAAACCAATCACCACGCGTTTCTATTCCTGGCCGAAACCTATCGCGACAAGCGCGCATTCACTCACCCGTCTATTCACATGCGGATGAGCGGCGGCGGCACCCTTACCCCGCCGGCCCGTCCGGATGACCAACCGGACCTTGTCCGTTGGTCCCTGCCCCGCTTCGTACCGAACAAGCACGAGATTCCCCTTTGGAAGCGGCCGCCTCCCCCGCCCCGCGTGGATGCCACCTTAAGCGACAAAGAAGCCGGCAAGTTGTGGGACGCGATCGTGGCGTCGGTGCGGCTGCGTTACCTGGCCGTCGCGCCCAAGCCGCCTTCCGCTTTTGACCAGGGCAACCCCGAAAAAGCCGCTGCCGATCAAAAAGCGCTGGATGAATTTCTTAGCACCGACGAAGACGGCCGGCCCTGGACACCGCCAGACGACGATCCGCCGCCCGACGATCCGCCGTCGCGGTAAAACACCGGATTCGCAGGCGCAGGCCTGCGCCGCATCCTTGCCTCAGCTGCGTGCCGGCTTGTTGCCGTGCGAGACGCTGGGGGTGTCGCGGAACAAGGACATATGCGTGTGGGTGGCAACCCACGGGTCGCCGATGGCTACGCGCGCAAACGAAACGGTTGCGCGGCCGATGCGGTCGAAGGGTTTGCCGTCGGGGTGGTAACCGGTGGAATCCCATACGGCCATGCCGACGGCGAACAGGCGGTCGGGCGACACGAGCGTTTGCACGTCGTCCAGGCGCCAGATGAAGTCGTCGATCGTGAACCAGACGTTGCGCCACTGCGTCTTTTCGGCGTGGTCGCGGCCGGTGACGAAGTTGGTGTAGGTGCCGAAGGCGACGAAGTCTTCGGCGAACAGGTGGCGGGCGGCAGCGTAGTCCACCGCTTGCACGTGGTCGGACAGTTCCTTGAACCAGGCGCGCACGGCGGCGGCATCGGCGGCGTCAACGGGGGCCAGGGCTTGCACGGACATGAATATCGCTCCAATAAAGTAATGAATCAGGGTGTAGCAGGAATCTGGTCGGCGAACCAGCACGCCACGGCATGGGCCGGCGCGACGGATGACTGGGGCGTGGCCGGCGCGGTCGGGGTGACCGGGATGGCCGGCTTTGCAGGCGGGCCGGACGCCCCCGTCAACAACGGCGGGGCCTCCTGCCGGCAGCGTTCCGTGGCCAGCGGGCAGCGCGGGTGATAGCGGCAGCCCGAAGGTGGCGACATCGGGCTGGGCGGCTCGCCTGGGGCGACCCGATAGTGCTCGCGCTGCGCGTCCGCCCCACGTCGCGGCTCCGGCACGGCGGCCAGCAGCGCGCGGGTATACGGATGCCTGGGGCGTTGATAGATGTCATCACGCGGGCCCGTCTCGACAATCTGCCCCGCATACATGATGGCGATGCGATGCGACACGTGCCGCACCACCGCCAGGTCGTGCGCGATCAGCAGGAACGACAGGCCCAGTTCCTGTTGCAGGTCCTGGAACAGGTTGATGATCTGGGCGCGCACCGATACGTCCAGCGCGGACACGGGTTCGTCCGCCACGATCAAGTCGGGCTGCACGGCCAGGGCACGCGCGATACCCACGCGCTGTCGCTGGCCGCCCGAGAACGCGTGCGGATACCGCTGCGCGGCGTCGGCGGGCAGGCCGACCTGGTCGATCAGCTGGGCGACGCGGCGCCGCAGGGCGTCCCGGCCCGCGCTCCAACCGTGCACGATCAGCGGTTCGGCAATGGCGTCGAATACGGTGTGGCGCGGGTTCAGGCTGGTGGACGGGTCCTGGAACACCAGCTGCATGTGCCGCCGCAGCTGGCGCAGCTGCGTGTTGCCGGCGCGCGTGATGTCTTCGCCCCGGAAATGCAATGAGCCCGAGGCCAGCGGCGCGCGCCGCAGCACGGCCCGCCCCAGGGTGGTCTTGCCGGAACCGGACTCGCCGACCAGACCCAGCGTTTCACCGCGCGCCAGGTCCAGCGACACGCCATCGACCGCCCGCGCCAGCACGGGCTTGCCGAACCAGCCGGCCGATCGCACCGGAAAATGCACGCGCAGGTCGCGCGCCTGTAGCAATACGTTGGCGTCGGTCATCGAGCGGAATTCATTGGGGGGGTATTCATCGGGCGGTGCTCATCAGGCGGTGCTCATCAGGCGGTACTCATCAGGCGGTACTCATCAGGTGATACTCGTCAGGTGAAACTCATCAGGCGGTATTCATCACACGTTTGTCCAAGCTGGCGTATACGGACGCACGCAAGCGGCCAAGCGCCCCTGGCCGACGTCTTGCAGCGGCGGGCGGCGCGCGCACGCGGCATCCGCCGCCGGGCAACGTGGCGCAAAGTCGCAGTGCTGGGCACGCTGGCGCAGATCCGGCGGCACGCCTTCGATGGCGATCATGCGGTGGCGCGTGTCGTCCAGACGCGGCGTGGCGCGCAACAGCCCCGCGGTGTAGGGGTGCGCAGGCGCCGCGTACAGCGCGTCGGCGTCCGCCAGTTCCACCAGGCGGCCGGCGTACATGACGGCGACGCGGTCGGCCACCTTGGCCACCACGCCCAGGTCATGCGTGACCAGCAACAAGGCCAGTCCCAGCCGCTGCTTGAGCGTGGCAAGCAGTTCCAGGATCTGCGCCTGGATGGTGACGTCCAGCGCCGTCGTGGGCTCGTCCGCGATCAAAATCCGGGGCTCGCAGGCCAGCGCCATGGCAATCAGGATGCGCTGGCGCTGGCCGCCTGAGAACTCGTGCGGCAGCCGCCCCAGGCGCTCGGACGGCTTGGGTATGCCCACCTGCGCCAGCAGCTCGACGATGCGCGCGCGGCGGCGGCTGGCATCCAGCTTGGTGTGACGCCGCAGCACTTCGTCGATCTGCGTACCGATGGTCAACAGCGGGTTCAGCGCGCTCATGGGGTCCTGAAACACCATGGCGATGCGGTTGCCGCGCAGGTCTTGCAGCACCCGGGGCGGCGCAGCCAGCAGGTCGATGTCGTCGAACCACACCTGCCCGCCGGCCACGCGGCCCGGCAAGGTGGTCAAGCCCATCAAAGCCAGCGCACAGGCGCTTTTACCGGAACCGCTTTCTCCGACCAGCGCCAAGGTTTCCCCGGCATGCAGGTCGAACGACACGCCGTCCACGGCGTTCACGGTGCCATGCCGGGTCAGGAATTGCACGTGCAGGTCGCGCACGCGTAGCAAGGGCCGCGCGCTCATCGACGCACCTTCGCAATCAGACGGCGGGCAAAGTCTTTTTCTCGTTCGCGGGGGTCCAGCGCCAGACGCAAGCGGCTCGCGGCCAGGTTGACGATCAACACCGTCAGCGCGATCGACAAGCCCGGAAATGTAGCCAGCCACCACGCGCTGGTCAGGTAATTGCGGCCGTTGGCCACGTCCAGGCCCCACGACACCGCGGGCGGCTGCACCCCGACGCCCAGGAACGACAGCGCTGCTTCCGCCAGCACCACGCGCGCAAACTCCAGCACCATCAAGGTGATCAGCGGCGCTGCCAGGTTGGGCAGGATGTGGCGCAGCAGGATGCGGCCCGCGCGCGCGCCGATCATCTCGGCGCTTTCGATATAGGGCAGCTGGCGCACGGACAGCACCACGCTGCGGATCTGGCGTGCGTAGACCATCCAGCCGTTCAAGGCCAGTGCCAGTATCACTGTGCCCGGCCCGGGGCCGAGGATCACCAGTATCACCAGCGACAACAGCAGGCCCGGAAACGCCACGTGCACATCAACCCAGCGCATCAAGGCGGCGTCCACACGCCCCCCGGCAAACCCGGCAATCAGGCCGACCAGCACGCCAAAGCTTGCCGACACGGCTACCACGGCCGCGCCGATCAGGATTGACAGCCGCGCGCCGTGCAGGATCCGGCTTAGGACGTCGCGGCCCAGGTTGTCGGTGCCCAACAGATTGGCGACCGTGCCGCGCGCTTCCCAGACCGGGGGCCGCAGGCGCGCCGACAGCTTGATGGCCGCCGGGTCATATGGCGCCAGCCAGGGCAGCACGATGGCCACCACCGCCAGCAGTAGCAGCAGCGCCGCCGCCAGCACCCAGCCGCGCTGCCGATCGGACAGCGCCTGCCAGCCGCGTGCGCGCGGCGCGTCGGGCGCGGGCGCCACATTCCCCATCCAGGCCGGAACGCTGCTCATACCGCGATCCTGGGGTCTAGCAGCCGGTACGCAATGTCCAGGCAGAAATTGATAAGCACGATCAGGAACGCAATGAAGAAGACCACCGCCTGCAACAGGACCAGGTCCTGGCGCTCGATGGCCTGGATGGCGGTCTGGCCCAGGCCGGGCCACGCAAAAACGGTTTCAACGACGACGGTGTGGCCCGCCAGCATGCCGGCAAATTCCCATCCCAGCAGCGCCACGGTGGGCACGGCGGCATTGCGAAGCGCGTGCACCAGTACGATGCGGCCGGACCGCAACCCCTTGGCGCGGGCGGTACGCACGTACAGGGAATTCAATTCGTCGATCAGGGCGGAACGCAGCATCATGGCGATGCGGCCCAGCGCGGGCAAGGCCAGCGTCAGCATGGGCAGGATGGCGCTGCCCGGCGCCTCGGCGCCCGATGACGGCAACCAGTTCAAGGTCACTGCAAACAGCAGGATCAGCAACAGGCCCAGCCAGAACTGCGGCAATGACAGGCCGCCCAGACTCAACACCACGGAAATGCGGTCGGCCCACTGCCCGGGGCGCAGCGCGGCCACGATGCCCAGCGGCACGCCGACCACAATGGCCAGGCTCAGCGCGCCCAGGCACAGCGTCAGCGTGTTGGGCAGGCGTTCCAGCACGATGTCCATGGCGGGCCGCTGCTGCCAGATGGAATTGCCGAAGTCGAACGAGGCGATGTCGCGCAGGTAGTGCAGATACTGCGCCCAGATGGGCCCGTCCATGCCCAGCGCGCGCGCCAGCACGGCACGGTCGGCGGCGGACGCGTCCACCGGCAACATGGCCTGGACGGGGTCGCCCACCAACCGCGTCACGATGAACACGATCGTGGTTACGCCAAACACCACCAGCAAACCTTGCGTGAAGCGGCCCAACAAGAAGCGCGGCAAGCCGCGCCCGCTGTGATTACTGGGTGACACGGATGTCCTTCAGCGGAATCAGGCCATCAACGCGCGGCGCGAAATCAATGCGCTTGGACAGGCCGAAGATCTCGCCCCCTTCCAAAAGAAACACCAGATACGCTTCGTCGCGGCCAATCTTCAGCGCGCGCGTATACAGCGCCTGGCGCTTGACCGGGTCAGCCTCCTGGCGGGCGGCGTCGATCAGGCCCTTGAGCTCGGCGTTGTCGTTGGCGGCGGCCACGCCGCCGTCGGCGTAGTAGGCGCTAAGGGTGCGGTCGGCGTCCAGCAACTGGTTCGAATGGCTGCTGCTGATCTGCGCTTCGGTGGGCACGCGGTTCTTGTTGATGGCTTCCAGGTATTCGGCCCAGGCCAGCACGCGGAAATTCACCTTCAGGCCGGCCGCCTCCCAGTAGGCGGCGATGGTCTCGGCCAGTTCCTTGTCTTTCAGCCAGCGGCCGGACGGCGCGTACAGGTCGATGGACTTGCCATAGGCGCCCGCCGCCTTGAGCAGCTCGGCGGCGCGCGCGGGGTCATAGGGATACGGCTGGATGCTGGCGTCGTAGCCGAACCAGCCGGGTGCCAGCAGCTGCCCGCGCGAGACGGCCGCATAGCCGCCGTACAGGTCCTTGGCCAGCGCCTCTTTGTCCACCGCGTAGTTCAAGGCCTGGCGTACGCGCACATCGCGGGTCAGCCCCTTCAAGGCGTTCAGCGACACGAACGGCAGGTCGGTGCCTTGCAGGGTGACGGCGCGGGCGACGCGCTTGGTGTCTTCGGGCAACACGTTGGTGATGAAGTCGAAGTCGCCGGCGCGCAGGCCGGACAGGCGCGTGCCCGGCTCGGCCACGAACCGATAGGTGGCGCGGTCGACGTTGCCTACCGCTTGCGGATTCCAGTAGTTCGGGTTGCGGGACAGCACGATGCGGTTGCCCTTGGCCCATTCCGTCAACACGTACGGGCCGCTGCCCACCGGCTTCTGGCCCAGGCTGCCGTCGGCGGCGGCCCCGGGCGACACGATGGTCAGCCACGACAGGCGCGCGGGCAAGGCGGGATCGGCGCCGTTGGTGAACACGCGCACCGTGACGGCATCGACCGCCTCGGCGCGTTTGATGCCCAGAAAGAACGGCCGCTGACGCGACGCGGTCTTGGGGTCGACGATGCGGTTGATGCTGGCGGCCACGGCGGCCGCGTCCAGCGGCTGGCCGTCGCTGAATGTGAGCTTGGGGCGCAGGGTCACTTCCCAGGTGTCCGCGCCGGTCTGGCGCGGCAGCTCGGTGGCCAGTTGCGGCACCAATTCGCCCTTGGCGGTGCGAGTGATCAGGGTTTCGAAGATGTTGCGCGACACGGCGCGCTCGGAACCGTCCTGCGCGGTCTGCGGGTCCAGCGTTGACGGTTCGGTGCCCAGCGCCAACGTGATGTCGGCCGCCTGGGCCGCCGACATCACGGCCGTCGACAGCACGGACGCTGACAACACGGACGCTGACAGGGCCAGGGCCAAGCCCTGGTAGCGGTGACGGCTCATTGTGCACTCCGGATCAGAAAGACATGCGAGTGCGGGGCACGATGTCGCAGGTCGGTAAATTAGGAATCCGGAGTTTGCCGCTAGAAATCAGAACGTGCCGTTGTAATGATATGCCTGGGAAATCCTTGACGCGGTGGTGACTGCCGCTTCAAGTCATAAGGGTCAAGACGTCATCAAGGTCGCAAAATCATCGGGTTCGTCAGCGCACGCTTCTATGCTGCCGCCGGCGAAATGCGGGGCAATTCCCAAGCGCGATGCGGCGCGGCCACGTCGAGGGTTGGGTTCGGGTTCGGGTTCGGGTTCGGGTCCAGGTTCGGCCCCAGGTTCTGGTCCAGGTTCGGAGCAGCCTCAACCTGCACCAGCGCCGTCTGCGCGCTGGACCCCTGCGTCAGCCGCGACGTGCCGATGTCGGCCGTCAGCGTATTCGGATTGCCGTGCCGGTCCAGATCGCCGTCCGGGTCGGACCACGCGCCGGTGGACATCTGCACCACGCCCGGCAGCATGCCGGCATCCAGCCGCACGCCGGCCAGGCAGGCGCCCCGCGCATTGAAGACACGCACGCGGTCGCCGTCGGCGATGCCCCGCGCGGCGGCGTCCTCCGGGTGCATCGAGATGGGCTCGCAGCCCTGAATCTTGCTTGACCGCGACAACGCGGCCGGGTCCAGCTGGCTGTGCAGGCGATGGCGCGGCTGGTTCGTCAGCAGATGCAGCGGCCACGTGTCGACAACGGGCGCGCCCAGCCATTCCGATGGCGCCAGCCACACCGGATGCCCCGGGCAATCGGCGTAGCCAAAGCCCGCCACCACCTCGGAGGCCAGTTCGATCTTGCCGCTGGGCGTGCGCAGCGGATGCGCTTGCGCGTCGCGGCGAAAGTCCTCGAACAGCACGTACGGCGAGTCGGGCGCGGGCACCTCGGCGTAGCCGCGCGCCCAGAATTCATCGAAGGGCGGCAACGTCACGCCGCGCTCGGCGCAGCCCCCGCGCATGCCGTCGTACACGTGGCGGCACCAGCCCATTTCGTCGCGCCCGGCCGTGTAGGCCTCGTGAAAGCCCGCGCGCCGCGCCAGCTCCGCGAAGATGTCGAAGTCGTTACGCGCCTGCCCTTGCGGCGCCACCGCGCGGTGCATGGCGAACACGTAGGGGTCGCGCGACGAGCCGCCCACGTCGCAGCGTTCCAGTGATGTCGTGGCGGGCAGCACGATGTCGGCGCGGCGCGCCAAGGGTGTCCACCACGATTCATGCACGATCACGGTATCGGGCTTGGTCCACGCCTGCCGCAAGCGGTTCTGGTCCTGATGGTGATGGAACGGGTTGCCGCCCGCCCAATAGATCAGCTTGATGTCCGGATACGTGTGGCGCGCGCCGTTGAAGTCATATGGCTGGCCGGGCGACAGCAGCATGTCGGCGATGCGCGCGGCGGGGATGGCCAACTGTGCCGGGTTCTTCGGCACCGGGACTTCGGGGCCGGGCACCCGCCGGCGCGGCTCGCCTATGCCGTTCAAGGACGCGTGGCCGAACGCAAAGCCCCCGCCCGGCAAACCAATCTGACCGGCCAACGCGGCCAGCCCGATCAAGGCCCAGTAAGGCTGTTCCCCATGTTGCGCGCGTTGCAACGACCACGCCGCCGTCAACAGGCTGCGTTGCGCCACGATGGCGCGCGCCAGTGCGGTGATGGTGGGCGCCGGCACACCGCAGATGCCGGCCGCCCATTGCGCGTCCTTGGGCTGGCCGTCGGCCGCGCCCGTCAGGTAGTCGGCCCAGGTATCGGCGCCCACACAGTGGCTGGCGAGAAACGACGCGTCGTGCCGCCCTTCGGCCAGCAAGGTGTGCGCCATCGCCAGCATCAGCGCAGTGTCGGTGTTGGGCCGAATCGGGATCCACTCGGCGGCGATGCCGTCCGGCACATCGGCGCGCGTGGGGCTGAGCACCACCAGGCGGATGCCGGCCGCCTGCGCGCGAGCCAACCAGGCCGGCAAGTTGTGCAGCCCCGCGCCGCCCGATGTCACCTGGCTGTTCTTGGTGGGGATGCCGCCAAAGGCCACGATGACGCGCGTGTTGGCCAGCACGCTGTCCCAGTCGGTAACGTCGCCGCTGACCGGGCTGAAGGTGCCGATGACGTGCGGCAACAGGAATTGCGCCGCGCCCCAGCTGTAGTTGCCGACCTGATCGACGCAACCACCGCCTAGAAACAGGAACCGGCGGATCAAGCTGCGCGCGTGGTGGACTCGACCGGCCGACGACCAGCCATACGAGCCGCCAAAGATACCGCCGGGTCCGTGCTCCGCGCGGACGCGAGCCAGTTCCCCCGCCACCAGGTCCAGCGCGTGGTCCCATTCCACTTCCACGTAGTCGTCGCCTTCGCGCTCGCGGTTGCCCGCCAGCCAGCCCCGGCGCACCGCGGGCCGCTGCACGCGCAACGGCGAATGCTGCATTTCGGCGATGGAGTCCAGCATGGGCGACGGCGCGGCATCGGCATGAAAAGGCTCGCAGCCGACGACTCGCCCATCTTTCACTACGGCGGTGAACGCGCCCCAGTGCGCAAGCGAGGGATAGCGGGAGTCAGTCATGGAAGGCGTAAGGGTCTGCGGTTCAAGGAGATTTTCGCGAAGCATAAACGATGAGCCCCGCTAGTGGTTTTCCCTGAAAACGGGCAAATACGCGGTCACCCGCATTCCCAAGCGCGTCTGGCTCCGGTACATTTCGTCCAGTGGCCTGACCACCGGACCATCAGGTAGCCGAACAAAGGCCAGCGCATTCCACGCGGCCCCTGAAGCTGAAACTGAAGCCGAAGCCAAACCCGAAGCCGCAGCCCGTCAAAACGTTATCCAAGACACATCCGCCCCAGACCTATTACGCTCTACCCCCCGGAACCCACTTTCACGCCACGATGAATTCCCTTCAGGCCGTTGCCCCCACCCGCCTTTACCGCATGATTGCCGACCAGATCGCCGCGCGCATCAAGGCGGGCCACTTTCCCGTTGGCGGCCGCCTGCCGGCCGAGCGGGAATTGGCCGAGCAGCTGCAAGTGAGCCGGGCGTCGGTGCGCGAGGCGCTGATCGCCCTGGAAATCGAGGGCTATGTGGATGTGCGCGTGGGCACGGGCGTGTTCGTCTGCGCCCCGCGCGAAGACGGCCAATATCACGACGCCCGTGACGCGGCCACGCCACCGGCGGCGGCCGCCGATAGCGCGGCGGGCAGCGCTGAAGCCACCGACATCGGTCCCTTCGACCTGTTGGAAACCCGCCTGCTGATCGAGCCGGAATGCGCGGCGCTGGCTGCACAGAAAGCGTCGCCCGCACAGATTGCCGCCATCCGCGCCGCGCACGACGGCATGTCGCTGACCGAATCGCCCAGCGTGCACGACCGCGCCTTCCATAGCGCCATCGGCGCGGCATGCGGCAACGCCGCGCTGGCCGCCGCCATTTCGCACATCTGGCACCTGAGCACCCTGAGCCCGGTGTTCCACCGTCTGGAAGAACACTTCGTGACCACCAAGGTGTGGATCGAAGCGCAGAAAGAACACGAACGCATCCTCGCGGCCATCGTCGACCGCGATCCCATCCGCGCGCGCCACGCCATGCATGACCACCTGGTCGGCATCCTGGCGCGCCTGCGGGAAGATTTCGGCAACGTTGGGATTCGATGAGCCCATGACCTCATAACGCGCTAACCCGCCATGGCCTGACGCCCGGGCCTCTCCCCTTACCGACCGTGCAAGCACCGCCGGCGCAGATTGCGCCGCCCGCGGCAAGGGGATCGGCTTGTCCGTTGAAACGTGAATTCGCAGTCCCCGCAGCACCCGTCGTCCACACACATAAAAACAGTTCAAGGTGAAAAACATGCAGCTGACCCGTACCGTGAAGGTAATAAGCGCGGCGCTATTGGCGCTAGGCGCTCATGCCGCCCAGGCCAACAAGGCCGACAATTCCCTCAACATCGCGTTCGACGCGGCGCCCGCCACGCTGGACGCCTACAAGGAATCAGACCGCCCCGGCCTGGCGCTGGCGCGCATGGTGTTTTCGGGCCTGCTGCAAAAAAACCAGGACACGGGTGAATTCGGCCCGTCCATCGCCACCGGCTACAAGTTCGTGGACGACACCACGATCGATCTGCCGATTCGCCGCGACGTGAAATTTCACGACGGTTCGCTACTGACCATCGACGACGTGCTGTACACGCTGAACCTGGTGTCGTCCGACACCTACAAGGCGCGCTTTCAGAACCAGGTGGCCTGGATTGCCCGCGCCGAAAAAGTCGGCGACGACACCGTGCGCATCAAGATGAAGACGCCCTACCCGCTGGCGCTGGAAATGCTGTCGGAAAACCTGCCGATCTATCCGCGCAAGTACTACGAGGCCAACCAGTCCGACATGGGCGCCAAGCCCATCGGCACCGGCCCCTACCGCCTGACCGACAGCCAGCCCGGCAGCCGCTACGTGTACGAACGCTTTGACGATTACTTCGGCGCCAAGCCCGCCGTGCAGAAACTGGTGGTGCGCGTGCTGCCGGACGCCAACACGCAGTACGCCGAGCTGCTGTCCGGCGGCCTGGACTGGATCTGGCGCGTGCCGCCCGACGTGGCCAAGCGCATGGAGAAAACGCCGTCGGTTGCCGTGAAAAGCAGCAGCATCATGCGCATCAGCTATATCTCGCTGAACCCGCGCTTTGACGACGGCAAATCGCCGCTGGCCAAGCAGGAAGTGCGCCAGGCCATCAACCACGCCATCGACCGCGAAGCCATCCGCAAGGCGCTGGTCGGCGGCGCGTCCAAGGTCATCAACGCCGCCTGCAACCCGGCGCAGTTCGGCTGCTCGGCCGATGTGCAGACCTACAAGTTCGACCCCGCCCGTGCCAAGCAATTGCTGGCCCAGGCCGGCTACCCCAACGGCATCACGCTGGACCTGGTGATCTCGGCCCCGCCGCGCAGCATCCTGGATGCGGCCGCCGCGCAAATGGCGCAGGCCGGCATCAAGGTGAATCTGGTGGAACAGCAATACGGCGCCGCCATGACCAACTGGCGCGACGGCAAGATCGCCATGCTGGCGTCCAACTGGGGCTCGTACGGCATTGCCGACGCGGCGCTGTCCACCAGCAACTTTTTCCGTGGCGGCCCGGACGACCAGGCGCGCAACCCGGACGTCATCAAGTATCTGGAAGCCGCCGACACGTCGGTCGACCGGGACCTGCGCGCGAAGAACTACGCCGCCGCGCAGAAGATCGTCGCCGACCAGGCGTACTGGGTGCCGCTGTGGAACCACTCGCTGAACGCCGTGCAGGCCAAGGACCTGAACTTCTCGGTGGATGGCGACGAGTTTCCGCGTTTCTACAAGGCCACCTGGAACTGATCCGGCGGCCATCGCGCCCAGGCGTTGTTCCAACCGTTTTGCCCGTCCGATCCAGGCGCTTGATGCGCCTGGGCGGAACGGCGCGCGCCGACGCAAGCCGCGGCATGTCGATGCTTGCCGATGCGCCGCCGCCAGCCGACGCTAGCTCTATAGGTTGACCCATGATTGCATTCCTGTTTCGCCGCTTGCTGGTCGCCGCCCTGCTGGTGGTGTTCGTATCGCTGATCAGCTTTTCGCTGGTGTTTGCGTCCGGCAACCCGGCCGCGCGCCTGGCCGGTGAAGGCAGCGCGGCCGACGCCGCCCGCCTGTCGCAACAGCACGGCTTTGGCGATCCCATCCTGGTGCAATACGGCCGCTGGCTGGCGGGCGTGGTGCGCGGTGATTTTGGCGACAGCCTGTACTTCAGCCGTCCCGTGGCCGAATTGCTGGGCCAGCATTTCCCCGCCACCGCCAAACTGGGCCTGGCCGCGATGGCCTTTGCCTTGCTGCTGGCGATACCGCTGGGCGTGCTGGCCGGCTTGCGCAAAGGCTCGCTGGTGGACCGCGCCACCATGCTGCTATCCGCCTGCGCACAGGCCATGCCGCCGTTCTGCCTGGCGTTTTTGCTCATCATCGTGTTCAGCGTGCGCAACCAATGGCTGCCCGCCTCGGGCTTTGACACCTGGAAGCACTACGTGATGCCGGTGGTGGCGCTGGGCCTGTTCGCCATGCCCGCGATGCTGCGGCTGATGAAGTCCGAAATGGAAACCGTGCTGGCCACCGACTACATCCGCACCGCGCGTGCGATGGGCCTGGGCGGCGCCAGCGTGGTGTTGAAGTACGCGCTGCGCAACGCGCTGCGGCCGCTGGTGTCCCTGGCGGCGGCGCAGATGGGCACCTTGCTGGCCGGCTCCGTCGTCATCGAAACCGTGTTCGCCATCAATGGCGCCGGGCTGCTGGCCTGGACGTCCATCCTGCGTGGCGACTTCCCCACGATGCAGGCACTGATCCTGATCTTTGCGCTGATCTACATCGTGCTGACCCTGCTTGCCGACCTGGTCAACGGTTGGCTGGACCCCCGCGTGCGAGCCGCCTGATGAATACCGCTATGACCGCTACCGCGACTTCCCTGCCCGCCGCCACGCGCGGCGACCGTCTGGCGCGCGCCGGCCAACTGCTTGGCCTGGCCGTGCTGGCCCTGCTGGTGCTGGCCGGCCTGATCGGCCCGTACCTGATCCCGCACGACCCCTATTCGCAAGACCTGCTGGCGCGTCTGCAAGAGCCCGTGTGGGCTGAAGGCGGTGACTGGAACCACATCCTGGGCACCGACCAGCTGGGCCGCGACGTGTTGGCGCGCGCGCTGTACGGCGTGCGGGTGTCGGCGCTGATCGGCTTGTCGGTCGCGCTGATGGGCGGGCTGATCGGCACCACCCTGGGGGTGGTCGCCGGGTATTTCGGCGGCGCCGTGGACCGCGCCGTGTCCTTCCTGATTACCGCCCGCCTGGCGCTGCCCATCATCCTGGTGGCGCTGGCCGTGGTGTCGGTGGTGGGCGCATCGCTGACCGTGGTGGTGCTGGTGCTGGGCCTGCTGCTGTGGGAACGCTACGCCCTGGTGGCGCGCACCATGGCCGCCGGCCTGCGCAACGCCGAATTCGTCACCGCGTCGCGGCTGCAAGGTTGCACGCCTCTACAAATCATCTGGCGCGACATTCTGCCGAACCTGGTGGGCAACCTGCTCATCATCGGCACGGTGGACGCGGCCATGGCCATCACGCTGGAAGCGTCGTTGTCATTCCTGGGGCTGGGCGTGCCCGCGCCGATGCCGTCGCTGGGCCTGATGATTGCCGAGGGCAAGGAAAACATGTTGTTCCAGCCGTCGCTGGTGGTCATCCCCAGCATCGTGCTGTTCGTGCTGGTGCTGTGCGTGAACCGCGCGGGCGAAACGCTGCGCGCCATCCAGATGAAAAAGGGCTGAGGCCATGACCGCGACGTCCCACCCCCTGCTGCGGGTTGAAAACCTGCATATCGACATCCATACCGCCACGCACACCAAGCACGTCGTACGCGCGGTGGACTTCACGCTGGAACGCGGCAAGACGCTGTGCATCGTCGGCGAATCGGGCTGCGGCAAATCGTTGACGGCGCTGGCGCTGCTGGACCTGCTGCCCGCCGCCGCGCGCCGCCGCATGACGCGCTTGGAGTTCGCCGGGCAAGACCTGTCCACGCTGACGCCGCGCCAGCTGGCCGAACTGCGCGGCGCGCGCATCGCCATGATCTTTCAGGATCCGATGACGTCGCTGAACCCGGTGTTTCAGATTGGCACGCAGCTGATCGACGTGATGCGCCGGCACAAGCGCGTCAGCCGCCGCCAGGCCGCCGAGCGCGCGCAATACCTGCTGCGCCGGGTCGGCATCACCAACCCGGAAGAACGCATGCGCCAGTATCCGTTTGAGCTGTCGGGCGGGCTGCGCCAGCGCGTGATGATCGCCATGGCGCTGATGTGCGGCCCGGAATTGCTGATTGCCGACGAGCCCACGACCGCGCTGGACGTTACCGTGCAGGCCGAATTGCTGGACCTGCTGCGCGACATCCAGGCCGAGTTCGGCCTGGGCATGGTGTTCATCTCGCATGACATGGGCTTGGTGGCGCGCATCGCCGACCACGTCATCGTCATGTACGCGGGCGACATCGTCGAAGGCGGCAGCGTGGCCGAGGTGCTGGCGGACCCGCGCCATCCTTACACCACCATGCTGTTGAACTGCATCCCCCAACCCGGACGCACCGCGCCGCATACCGACCTGCCCACCATCGCCGGGGCCGTGCCGTCGCTGGACACCGCCATCCGGGGCTGCGCGTTTCGGGATCGCTGCCCGGTGGCCGAACCGCGTTGCGCGCAGCCGATCGCCCCGCGCGTGCAGGGCGAACACCGCTGCCTGTGCGTCAAACCCGGCGCGCTGCGCGCAGGAGCCCTGGCATGAATACTTCCATGAACAAGGCCACCGCCATGCCGTCGGCCACCCCGCCCACCAGCGCGCCCACCACCGCGCCCACCACCGCGCCAAGCACCGCGCCCGGCAGCATCCGCCTGGACGCGCTGTCGTTCCACTACGGCCGCGCCAGCCTGTTCTCGCGCCGCCCCGCGCCGCGCATCCTGCATGACATCGACCTGCATGTGCCCGCCGGCCAGACCATCGGCCTGGTCGGTGAATCCGGCAGCGGCAAGTCCACCATCGCCAAACTGATGCTGGGCCTGTTGGCGCCCACCCAAGGGCAGGCGTTGCTGGACGGAAAGCCGCTGACCGCCATGCCCGCCCGCGCCCGCGCACGCCGCATCCAGATGGTGTTCCAGGACCCCTATTCGTCGCTGAACCCGCGCCGCACCATCAACGAAATCCTGACCGCGCCGTTGCGCGTGCATGGCATCGGCAACGCCGCGTCGCAGGCGGCGGCCGTGCGCCGCATGATGGACGCCGTGGGGCTGGTGCCCGCGTTTGCCGGCCGCTACCCGCGTGAACTGTCGGGCGGCCAGCGCCAGCGCGTGGCGATTGCCCGCGCGCTGATGCTGGAACCCCAGCTGCTGATTTGCGATGAGCCCACTTCCGCGCTGGACGTTTCCGTGCAGGCGCAGATCCTGAACCTGCTGATGGAACTGCAACGCGAACGCGGCCTGGGCTATCTGTTCATCAGCCACAACCTGGCGGTGGTGCAGCACATTGCGGATGAGATCGTCGTGCTGCAAGGCGGCCGCGTGGTCGAGCGCGGCGCGGCGGACCAGGTTTACTTTGCACCCAAGCACCCGTACACCCGGCAACTGATCGGCGCGACGCTGGCCGTGCCCGAAGCGCGGGAGCTGGCGGCATGAACGCACACCCGACCGCAGTGACGACCAGCCCGGTGACGACCAGCCCTGTGGCAACCAGCCCCGCGACAACGCCCCTGGCCGCCACACCCGGCAGCGCACCGATGCCAGCGGCGCAACCGCCTGCCCCCGCCCCGCATTACCTCCTGGTCGGCAACGACGAGAAAGTCACCTGGGACGACGGCCGGATCCGCTTCCTGGCGCCCGGCCGCGACTCGCTCAGCATCTTCGACGCCGCCGCCAACCCCGCCGCGCCCGCCTTGGTGGCCACCCTGCCGCTGCCCAATTCGCTGTTTGGTCCGCCCGTCAATCTGGCCGTCACGCCGGACCAGCGCCTGGCCTTGATCGCCGATTCCATGGCGTGGCCCGAACGCGCCGATAGCAAGGGCTGGCAGCCCACCCCGGGCCGTGACCTGTATGTGGTGGACCTGACCGCCACGCCGCCGGCCATCGTGCAGACGCTGCAAGCGGGCTTGCAACCGTCCGGCCTGTCGATCAACCGCGCGGGCACGATGGCCCTCGTCGCCAACAAGGCCGGCTGCTCGGTGTCCGTGCTGACCATCCGCGATGGCCGCGTGGCCGTCTGCGGGGAAATCGACCTGGGCACGCCCGTGGTCGCCGTGTCGTTCTCGGCCGATGGCCGCCGCGCCTACGTCGTGAAGACCGATACGCACCGGCTGGCCGTGCTGCACGTCGACGACACCGGCCCCACGCCCCGCGTCACGCACGATCCGTCCGAAGACCTGACCACCGGGCTGGTGCCGTTCAACCTGGTCGTGTCGCCCGATGGCGCGCTGGCCTTGGTGGTGGATATGGGCAGCCCCACGGCGTCCGACGGCCATGCCGATTCCATCAGCGTGGTGGATTTGCAAAGCGATCCGCCACGCGTCGTCGACCGCGTCATGGTGGAAGACGGCCCCGAAGGCATCGCCATCAGCCCCGATGGCCGCCACGCCGCCGTGGCCATCGTGCAAGGCTCCAACAACCCGTCGTCCGACTGGTTCCACCATCCGCACGGCAAGATCGTGCTGTTGCACATCGACGGCTTGCGCGTCACCCGCGCGGGCGCCATCGATGTCGGCGCCTTGCCCGAAGGCATCGCCTTCAGCCCCGACAGCCGCTACCTGTATGTCGGCAATTTTCTGGACGCAACCTTGCAGGTGCTGGCCGTGGGAGACAACGGCCTGACCGATACCGGTACGTGTATCCCCCTGCCCGGCCACCCCGCATCCATGCGGGCGCAATCCTACTGAGCGGGGCCGCACCCCGCCGCCTGTTGAACCCACCACCCCTACTTCTCTCTTGCATCTGGAGTTACTTCATGACCCACGCTCCCCAAACGTTTCGCGCCCTGATCGGCGGCGCTCTGCTTGCCGTGGCCGGCTTTGCGCCGCTGTCCGCCCATGCCCTGGACATCAAGCTTGGCCACGTGCTGGCTCCCAGCCACAGCTGGAACAAGGCGGCCGAGGGTTTCGCCGCCGAGGTCAAGGAAAAGACCGCCGGCCGCGTCAACTTCGTGCTGTTCCCCAGCGGCCAGCTGGGCAACGAAAAGACCATGCTGGAAGGCTTGCAGATCGGTAGCCAGGGCGCCGCCATCATCGGCTCGGGTTCGTTGCAGCCGATTGAACCGAAGTTCGGCGTGGTGGAACTGCCGTACACGTGGTCGTCGTCGCAGCAAGCCTACAAGGCCTACGACGGCGAGCTGGGCGAGGCGCTGGCCAAGCTGGCCGACAAGAAGAACCTGACGATCATCTCGTGGTGGGAAAACGGCTTTCGCCACGTGACCAACAATCGCGGCCCCGTGAACAAGCCCGCCGACCTGACCGGCCTGAAAACCCGCGTGACGCCCGACAAGATGCGCCTGGACACCTTTACCGCGCTGGGCGCCAACCCGGCCCCGCTGGCCTTTGGCGAGCTGTACTCGGCGTTGCAGCAAAAGGTGTTCGACGCGCAAGAGAACCCCTTGTCCATCATCTACACGTCGTCGTTCTTTGAAGTGCAGAAGTACCTGTCGCTGACGGGTCACGTGTGGGGCCCGGCCAACCTGATCATTTCCAAGCCGGTCTGGAACCGCATTTCCGCCGATGACAAGAAGGTGGTGCAGGCCGCCGCCGACAAGTGGCGCGACGCCCAGCGCAAGATGATCACCGACGGCGACCAGCAGTTCGTGGCCCAGCTCAAAGAAAAAGGCATGCAGGTCAACGAGGTCGACAAGGCCGCCTTTGCCGCCGCCGTGCAGCCCGTGTGGAAGACCTACTCGGTCACCTACGGCCCCGAGCTGATGGCGATTGTGCAGAAGTACCGCGAGGCCCAGTAATGCTTAACCGACTGTCCGCCATCCTGTCGGGCATCAGCAAGGCCTTTGCCGCCCTGGCGGTGGCCTTGCTGGCGATCCTGATCTCTTACGTGGTGTTCTCCCGCTTTGTCACGCACACCACGCCGCACTGGGCCGAGGAATTGCCGCGCCTGGTGCTGGTGTGGTCGGCCTTCATCGGCGGCGTGGCGTGCAGCTACGAACGCTCTCACCTGATGGCCGGCCTGCTGCCTTTCGTGGTGCGCAGCCCGCGCGTGCTCAATGCCTTCGAGCGGCTGAACCAGCTGCTGGTCATCGTGGGCCTGGCGGCGCTGGGCTACGCGGGCTGGCAACTGGCCGAGCTCACCGGCGACCAGACGCTGCCCGCGCTGGACGTGTCCGCCGGCACGGTCTACCTGGCGTTGCCGTTTGCGTGCGCGGTCACCATCGTCGTCCATCTGGCGCAGCTGTTCGCGCCCACCCCCGCCACGGCAAAGGAATAACAAGATGTCTTCGGGTGCTCTCTTCCTGATGGGCGTGTTTACGATCACCGTGTTGATCGACATGCCCATTGCATTCGGCCTGGTGCTGTCGTGCCTGGCCTATCTGGCCGTGTATGACTCGGCGCCCATGATGGTGGCGGCGCAGCAGTACGTGGTGGGGCTGGACAGCTTCACCCTGCTGGCGATTCCGCTGTTCATCCTGGCCGCGCAGCTGATGAACGGCGCCGGCCTGACGCAGCGCATCGTGCGCCTGTGCGCCGCCATCGTCGGCGACATCAAGGGCGGCCTGGCGGTCGTGGCCGTGCTGGCCTGCCTGATGTTCGGCGCGCTGTCCGGCTCGGGCGTGGCCGACGTGGTCGCCATCGGCAGCCTGTTGTTGCCCGCCATGGCGCGCAGCGGTTACGACAAGGGCTTTTCCTGCGCGCTGGTGGGCAGCGCGGGCGCCACGTCCACCATCATCCCGCCCAGCATCGTGCTGATCGTCTACGGCACCATCACCGATACGTCGGTGGGCAAGCTGTTCGTGGCCGGCATCATCCCCGGCATCCTGCTGGGCCTGTCCTTGATCGGCGTGGCCATCTGGCAGTCGCGCAAGCACAACTGGGCGGGCGGCCAGCCGTTTTCCTGGGGCGAACTGCGCGCTTCGGCCATCGATGCGCTGCCCGCGCTGATGGTGCCGGTGCTGATCATCGGCGGCATCCGCTTCGGCATCTTCACCGCCACCGAAGCCGCCTCCAGCGCGATTGTCTACGCCCTGTTGATCGGCTTTTTCTGGTACCGCACGCTTAGCCTGAAATCCTTGTGGGACAACCTGAAATCCACCGGCGAAAGCAGCGCGTCCATCCTGCTTATCATCGGCGCGTCCGGCCTGTTTGCCTGGGTGCTGGTGGCCGAACAGGTGCCGCAAGCCTTATCCACCCTGCTGGTGGAATGGACCGACAGCAAGACGGCCGTGCTGCTGGTGCTGACGGTGGTATTGCTGCTGCTGGGCACCTTCATGGAGGCCATCCCCGTCATCATCATCGTGGCCCCCGTGGTGATGCCGGTGCTGGCACACTACAACATCGACCCGGTGCATTTCGGCATTCTGCTGTCCATCAACATGGCCATCGGCGCCAACACGCCCCCGGTCGGGGTAGACCTGATGGCCGCCTGCAAGATCGGCGGCATCAACATGATGCAAACGCTGCGCCCGCTGTCCTGGATGATGCTGGCCATGACCAGCGTGATGTTGCTGCTGACGTTTGTTCCTGAACTGGTGCTGTTCCTGCCGAGGCACGTGCAATGACCACCCACACCTATTTACGCCGCCCCGCCGCGCTGCGCCGCAGCTGGATGTTCGTACCCGGCATGGACGCCGCCGCGCAGGCCGCGGGCCTGGCCAGCGGCACGGACGCGCTGGTGGCCGACCTGGAAGAATTCACCGCGGCGGTGGAACGGCCCGCCGCCCGGCCACGCATTGCGGCCTTGTTTGCCACGTGCCGCGCGCAGGGCGTCGTGGCGGCCGTGCGCATCAACAAGCTGGAAGACGACGGGCTGGCCGACCTGCGCGGCGTGATGCCGGGCGCACCCGATGCGGTGTTCCTGCCGCACGCCGAAAGCGCCGCGCAGATCGTTGCGCTGGATCAGGCCATCACGGCGCTGGAAGCCGAACTGGGCTTGCCCCCCGGCAGTACCGAGATCGTGCCCACGCTGGAATCGGCGCTCGGGCTGGTGCGGGCCTACGACATCCTGACCGCCAGCCCGCGCGTGTCCGCCTGCCTGCTGGCCGCCGAAGACCTGACGGCCAGCCTGGGCGCCGAGCGCGGCAAGGACGGCATTGAACTGCACGCCGTGCGCGCCCGCTTTCTGGTGGACTGCACCGCCGCCGGCTGCGTGCCGATCGACTGCCCGTTCAATTACCGCGACCTGCCCGCCCTGGAAGCGGACCTGCGCTGGGCGCGCCGCCTGGGCCTGAAATCCAAATGCGCCACGGTGGCCGAACAGGTGCCCCTGATCCACCAGGTGTTCACTCCGGCCCCGCCAGACGTGGACGCCGCGCACGACTGCGTGGCGCGCTTCGAGGCGCAACGCGCCGGCCGCCACGACGCCGAACGCATCGACCCGCCCACCTACAACACCGCGCGCCGCCTGTTGGCGCGCCACGACCAATTCGAACGATGGGCCGCCGAGCGCCGCGCGCAGGCCGTGCCACAACAAGGAGACCTTGCATGACGTCATCCGCACTTCCCGAACGCAACGGCGGCCAAATCCTGATGCAGCAGCTGCGCATCCATGGCGCGCGCCGCGTGTTCATGATTCCCGGCGAAAGCTACCTGCCGTGCATCGACGCGCTGAACGAACACACCGACGCCATCGAACCCGTGGTCTGCCGCCAGGAAAGCGGCGCGGCCTACATGGCCGAGGCCTATGGCAAGCTGACGGGCGAACCCGGCATCTGCTTCGTCACGCGCGGCCCGGGCGCCACCAACGCCAGCATCGGCGTGCACACCGCCTACCAGGACTCCACGCCGATGATCCTGTTCGTGGGCCAGGTCGGCAACGACTTCATGGAACGCGAAGCCTTTCAGGAAATCGATTACCGCCGCATGTTCGGGCAAATGGCCAAGTGGGTGGCGCAGATCGATCGCACCGACCGCATCCCCGAATTCATTTCGCGCGCCTTCGCCGTCGCCACCAGCGGCCGGCCCGGCCCCGTGGTGCTGGCGCTGCCAGAAGACACGTTGTGGGGCACGGCCCGCGTGGCGGACCTGCCGCGCTACCCGCGCGTGCACACCCACCCGGGCGCCGCCGATCTGACGCGCATGACCGAATTGCTGAACGCCGCCGAACGCCCCTTCCTGCTGCTGGGCGGCAATGGCTGGCACCAGACCGCCATCGACCAGGTTGCCGGTTTTGCCGAACGCTTCGAGCTGCCCGTGGGCACCGCGTGGCGCCGCCTGGAATGTTTTGACCAGCGCCATCCCAACGCCGCCGGCCACGTCGGCTGGGCGATGACGCCGGAACTGCGCCAGCGCGTCAAGGACGCCGACCTGGTGCTGGCCGTGGGCACGCGCCTGGGCGAAGCCACGACCGAAGGCTATACCGTCATCGAAAGCCCGCTGCCGCGCCAGAAGTTGATCCACGTCTACCCGGACGCCGCCGAGCTGGGTCGCGTGTTTTCGCCCACCCAGGCCATCGTGGCGGATGTGGCCAGCTTTGCCGCCAGCCTGGCGGACCTGGCGCCCGGTCATGCCAAGCCGCGCGGCGAGGCCGTGCGCATCGCGCATCAGCAACTGGTGGACAGCCTGACCCCGCTGCCCGCGCCCGGCCCGATGAGCCTGGACGCGGCGGCCGCCTACGTGGACGCGCACGTGCCGCCCAACGCCTGCATCACCGTGGGCGCGGGCAACTACGCGCTGTATCCGCACCGCTATCGCCGCTACACCGGCCCGGGCACCAGCCTGACCCCCACCGTCGGGTCGATGGGCTACGGCCTGCCCGCCGCGATTTCGGCCAAGCTGCAAGACCGTGCCCGCACCGTGGTGTGCTACGCGGGCGACGGCTGCTTTCAGATGAACATGCAGGAACTGGGCGTGGCCTTGCAGTACAAGCTGGGCGTGGTCGTGCTGGTGTTCAACAACAGTATCTGGGGCACCATCCGCGCCCACCAGGAACGCGAGTTCCCCGCCCGCACGATTGCGCTGGGCTTTGAAAACCCCGACTTTACGCAGATCATCCGGGGCTACGGCGGTTATGGTGAAGCCGTGGAAACCACGGAAGATTTCGGACCCGCGTTTGAACGCGCGCTGGCCTTTGCCGATAAGGAAAGCCTGCCCGCGCTGCTGGAAATCCGCTACGACGCCAACGGCATCGCCCCGGGCGAAACGCTGATGGGCATCCGCCAAGCCGCGCAAGCCCGCATCGCGCGCGGCAACGACACCCCGAACTCCGCCAACAATGGCCATTGACAGGACGTGAACCCATGACAAGCACGATTTCGATCAACGGACAGCGGCTGTGGCAGTCGCTGATGGACCTGGCGCGGATCGGCGCCACCCCCAAGGGCGGCAACTGCCGGCTGGCGCTGACCGCGCTGGACGGCCAGGGCCGCGACCTGGTCACCGGCTGGATGCGCGAGGCCGGCATGACGCTGCGCGTGGACCAGGTGGGCAACATCTTTGCGCGCCGCGCCGGCCGCAACAACGACCTGCCGCCCGTCATGACCGGCAGCCACATCGACACGCAGCCCACCGGTGGCAAGTTCGACGGCTGCTACGGCGTGCTGGCCGGGCTGGAAGTCATGCGCAGCCTGAACGACCACGGCGTCGTCACCGAGGCGCCGCTGGAAGTGGCCATCTGGACCAACGAAGAAGGCTCGCGCTTTTTGCCCGTGATGATGGGCTCCGGCGTATTCGCCGGTAAATTCCCGCTGGAAGTGGCGCTGGCCGCGCGCGACCACGACGGCAAGTCGGTGGCCGACGAACTGGCCGCCATCGGCTACGCGGGCGCGGACCCCGTGGGCGGGCGGCCGGTGGGCGCGTACTTCGAGGCGCACATCGAACAAGGCCCCATCCTGGAACATGAAGACAAAGTGGTCGGCGTGGTGACCGGGTCGCTGGGCGTGCGCTGGTACGACGTGGTGATCACCGGCATGGAAATGCATGCCGGCCCGACCCCCATGCCCATCCGCCGCGACGCGCTGTACGCCGCCACGTTCCTGTTGCAGGCGGTAATCGGCATCGCCAACGACAACCAACCGCATGGGCGCGGCACGGTGGGCGAAATCCACGCGCATCCGGGCTCGCGCAATGTCATCCCCGGCCAGGTCCGCTTCACCGTGGACCTGCGCCATGAAGACGAAGCCACGCTGACGCAGATGGACGCGCGCTGGCTGGCCGCGTGCACCGACGTAGCCGAACGCCACGGCGTCACCGTTGACGTCAAGCAGGTGCAGTACTTCCCGCCCACCCCGTTCGACCCGGACCTGGTGGCAAAGGTGCGCGACGGCGCCACGCGCCGTGGCCTGGCCGCCATGGACATCGTGACGGGCGCCGGCCACGACGCCGTCTACATGGCCAGCGTCACGCCCACCGCCATGATCTTCGTGCCCTGCAAGGATGGCGTGAGCCACAACGAGATCGAAGACGCCAAGCCCGCCGACCTGGAAGCGGGCTGCAACGTGCTGCTGGACGCGATGGTTGCGCGCGCCAACGCGCACAGCGATACGCCCCCCGGCTCCACCACCCCATCCCGCCTTCATTCCGGAGAACCCGCATGAGCCAACACGACCGCGCCTATTGGCATGACCGCGCCGCCACGCTGCGCATCGACGGCCGCGCCTACATCGACGGCGCCTACTGCGCCGCCGCCGACGGCGCTACGTTCGCCGCCTCCAGCCCCATCGACGGCCGGCGGCTGGCCGACGTGGCCGCTTGCGGCCAGGCCGATGTAGACCGCGCCGTGGCCGCCGCGCGCCGTGCGTTCGAAGCCGGCGTCTGGAGCCAGCTGGCCCCGCGCCAACGCAAGGAACGCCTGCTGCGCCTGGCCCGCCTGATCGACGAACACACCGAAGAACTGGCGCTGCTGGAAACGCTGGACATGGGCAAGCCCATCCGCGACGCGCTGGCTTTCGATGTGCCGGAGACCGCGCGCTGCTACGCCTGGTACGCCGAAGCCATCGACAAGATCTACGACGAGATCGCCCCGACCGGCCCGGACGCGCTGGCCACCATCACGCGCGAAGCGCTGGGCGTGGTCGCGGCCGTGGTGCCGTGGAACTACCCGCTGATGATGGCCGCCTGGAAAGTGGCGCCCGCGTTGGCGGCGGGCAACAGCGTCATCCTGAAACCGGCCGAACAGGCCTCGCTGTCGGCCATCCGGCTGGCGGCGCTGGCGGAACAAGCCGGCATTCCGGCCGGCGTCTTCAACGTGGTGCCGGGCCTGGGCGCGGTGGCCGGGCAGGCGCTGGGCCGCCACCCCGACGTGGACTGCGTGGCGTTCACCGGGTCCACCGCCACGGGCAAGCGCTTCATGAGCTATGCGGGCGAATCGAACTTGAAGCGGGTGTGGCTCGAATGTGGCGGCAAGTCGCCGCACATCGTGTTTGACGACTGCCCCGACCTGGACCGCGCCGCGCAAGCCGCCGCGCTGGCCATCTTCTCGAACCAGGGCGAAGTGTGCATCGCCGGCTCGCGCCTGTACGTGCAGGACGGCATTTACGACGCCTTCATGGAAAAAGTCGCGGCGGTGGCGACCACGTTGCAGCCGGGAGACCCGCTGGACCCGGCCACCGCCATGGGCGCGATGGTGGACGAACGGCAGATGCAGGGCGTGCTGGACCGCATTGCCGCCGGCCAGTCCGAAGGCGCAAGGTTGCGCATCGGCGGCAAGCAGGCGCGCAGCGACACGGGCGGCTACTACATCGAACCCACCATTTTCGATTGCGCGCACCAGGATTCCGCCTTGGTCCGCGAAGAAATTTTCGGCCCGGTGCTGGCCGCGCAACGTTTCGGCTCCGAAGACGAAGCCATTGCGCTGGCCAACGACTCGGTCTACGGGCTGGGCGCGGGCCTGTGGACGGCCAACCTGTCGCGCGCGCATCGCCTGTCGCGCCGCCTGCGCGCGGGTCTGGTCTGGGTCAACTGCTACGCCGATGGCGACATCACGGTGCCGTTCGGCGGCGTCAAGCAATCGGGGTCGGGCCGGGATAAGTCCCTGCACGCGCTGGACAAATATTCGGACTTGAAGACGACCTGGATCAGCTTGACGGTGTGAATGGCGTGGCGGGGCCGGCCGGATGGAGCCGCGGGGGCGCAGGCGCCCCCCCCGGCCCCACCCGCCCCCGCCCCACCCGCCGCCACGCAGCAGGCCGTCAGCACCCCATCGGCCACCCACGCGTAGCGCACGCTTACCGCCTGCCCGGCCCGCCAAGCGACGTCATCCCAATCGCGGGTCAGGGTCAGCGTCACTTCGGCCCTGCTTGCGCTTATTGCCGTCAATTCGGCGGCATCAAAATCCTGGAACCTGCGCAGGCGCGGATACAGCGCCTTGTACAGCGCTTCCTTGGCGGAAAACAATAAGGTCAGCGCATGGGGGCGATCCCACTGCGCCGCCATGCGGGCAAGTTCGCGCTCGGTCGCCACCAGCGGCTGCACGTCGGCCACGGTTTGCGGGGCGATCAGATCCTGCAAGTCCAGCCCCAACGCCTGGCACCGCGCTGCCGAAGCGACCGCCGCAACCGCCCACGCCCCGCTATGGCTGATGCTGCCCAACCACCCCGCCGGCCACACCGGCAGCCGCTCGTGCACGGGCAACACCGGCCCCCGAACCGTCGCCCCTGTGTCCTTCGCCCCTGTGTCCTTCGCCCCCGCGTCCTTCGCCCCCGCTTCCTTCTCCCCCGCCTCCTTCGCTCTCGCCTCCTTCGCCCTCGCCTCAAGTAATGCCCGCCATGCACACACCCGGCCCGCCACGAACTCGGCGCGCCGCCCGGGGCTCATCGCCCCGGTTGCCTGGCGCCACGCCAAGGCCTCATCGCCCACGGCGGCAAGCAAGTGCTCCGCCGCCTGGGCAACGGGCATGGACGCCATGCACACCCAGTCGGGCAGGCGTAGCGCTTGGTGCAGTCCGGTCACGGGGCGTCATCCACCCCGCCATACAGGGCGGGCAGCAAGATCGGCAAGGCGGCACCTTTCCGCAAACGGCCATGCGAGGTTTCCACCTGCACGACCGCGCTGATCTTGGCTTTCATTGAGTCCAGAGCCAGCAGGCGGGCCATGTTTTTTGCCGGTTGAGTTGCCGCTTCATTTGCCGCTTATTTTCCGCGCCCACCGCTTCTCACCCCGCCGAAGCGCCCTTCACTACCCGGTGCACGAACTGAAGCTTGCCGATCACGTCTGCGGGCAGGACGAAGGGGTAGAAGTCGCGTTGGCCCATGCTGCGGGCCAGCTCGTTCAGGACGCCGGTCAGGGCGACCCAGGCGTTGACCAGGTCCAGGAACGCTTGGCCGTCGGGGTCTTCCGGATCGTACAGGGCTTCTTTGGTAAAGGGCTCGTAGGATTGTTCGACGGCGGTGCGCGTAACGCCGAAGCTGATGGCGGTATCCAGCGTGTCCATCATGTGCAGGTAATGCGCCCAGGTTTCGGCCCAGTCTTCCCATGGGTGGCACGACGCGTAGGTGCTGATGTAGTGCAGTTCCCAATCGGCGGGCGGGCCTTGTTCGTAGTTGCGTTGCAGGGCCTCGCCGTAGTCGGCGCGTTCGTCGCCGAAAACTTGCCGAAACGGTTCCAGCCAGGGGCCGGGTGCAATCAGCTGGTCCCAGTAGTAATGGCCGATCTCGTGGCGAAAATGGCCCAGCAGCGTGCGGTACGGCTCGTGCATGTCTTCACGCACCTTCACCCGGTAGGCGTCGTCTGCCTCGCGGATGTTGATGGTGATGAGCCCCTGCGCGTGGCCGGTCAGCAAGGGGGTGCCGTCATCGACGGGCGCCAGCAGGTCGAACGCCAGGCCGCCGTCGTCAGGCGCCACCGAGCGCCGGATGGGCAAACCCAGCGTCATCACCTGGGCGATCATCTGGCGCTTGGCGGCTTCCACCTTGAACCACAGCGGGCCGTTCTCCGGTACGGAAAGATCGGGGATGGTGCGGTTCAGGTTACAGGCCAGGCATAGCGTGTCGGGCGACTGCGCGGGCACCAGCCAGTTGCACAGCGCCGGCAGGCTAAAGTTGCCGCAGCGCTTGTACGTCTTGCCGCGCACCTTGCCCGATTCGCGCAGGATGCCGCCGGGGGCATCGTCCAGCGCGATCACGTGGCCGCGCTTCGGGTCAAAACCCAATTGCCGGTGGCAGTTCAGGCATTCGGTATTGCTGAAGAAAACGGGCTGTCCGCACACGCACTGAAAAGCCTTCGCGCGCGCATGCCGCACGCGCTGGCGTTTCGGGGCGCGCAGTTGGCGGTTGATCGCGTCGAAGAAATAGCTCATGCATCAGTCCCTGTCGGAAACTCGTCTATGGGCGCGACGGTTACGCGCACATTCAATTCATGGCCGCCGCCCCGGATCACGCCGCGCAACGGCGTAACGTCACCGTAGTCGCGGCCATACGCCAGCGCCACATGCGCCGTGCCCGGCACCACGTCGTTGGTGGGATCCAGATCGATCCAACCCCCATTGACGTCCACCCCCGCGCAGTGCACCGACACCCAGGCGTGCGAGGCGTCGGCGCCGATCAGGCGCGGTTTGCCTGGCGGCGGTTGCGACATCAGGTAGCCACTGACGTAGCGCGCCGGCAAGCCCAGGGCGCGCAGGCAGCCGATCATCACGTGCGCAAAATCCTGGCAGACGCCGATACGTTCCTGGAACGCGTCAAGTACCGGCGTGGACACCTGGGTGTGCGCGGGCCGGTAGGTGAAATCCGCGTGGATACGGTGCATTAGCTCCATCGCCGCCTCGGCCACGGGGCGACCCGGGGTGAACGACAGCAAGCCGTATGCCCGAAGCTCGGCATGCAGCGGAACATAGGGAGAAGCGAAGGTGAATTCGACTTCGGGCGCGTAGGGCAAGGCCGGGTCGTAGCGCAGGCGCTGCGCCGCGGCTTCCCACGGCAAACCCTGTGTTTCGTCCAACGCGTCAAAGCGCGGATGGACGGTGACGCGGCTGGTGGCGCGCACCGTCAGTGCCTCGTGCGGCGCGTAGAGCGCAAAGGTGCAGCGCGTGTTGCCAAAGCCGTCCACGGCCTCGGTGATGCCGGGCGGCACGGGAGTCACCTCCAGCGCGTAGGCCTCAAGCACCTGCCACGCGTCGTGTAACGGGCGCAGATAACCCAGATGGTGGGCCAGTTCCACCGGCGAATCGTAGCGATACGCGGTTTCGTGATCGACGATCAGCGTCACCCCATTCATGTCGGCATGCCTCGGAAATTACGCGGTAAGCGTTTGGTCATGACCGGCCGCATGGCTGAAATATCGCAGGCTGATCTCGTTGGACAAGCTGCTGGCGGCCAATTCCAGCTGCGCGCACAAGGTCAGCACGCCCGCGTACAGGCCCTGGGTCTGTAGGCAAAGGTCCGCCAACGATACGCCCACCCCTTCCGACGGCAGCAGGTTCACCAGATCCTTGCCCGGCCCCGCGACGGTATCGGGCAGCCGCGCCAGCTCTTTGCGCAGCACGCTCAGCACACAGGCCAGTGAACGCGGGTTGGCGGGCTCTTGCACCAGCAGGTTCAGCAGCGCGGGCACTTCCTGGCGCCCCGGGTAATAGGCGCGATACGTGATCTTGCTGTCAAACAGGTCCAGCAGCATGTTGAAGCCGCTATCGCCCAGCACTGCGTTGCGGCGGAACAGCTCGCCCAGCAGACCGGCCATGGCGGCCAGACGTTCGATCTGCCGGCCGATGGTCAACAGGCGCCAGCCGTCGTCGCGCGTCATGCGGTCGGTTTGCGAGCCGGTGATGGCCGACAGCTGCATGCCCAGGCTACGCAGGCCGCGCAGGACGTCCGGCGCGGAAATGGTCGCAGAGATGGACGCAGAGATGGACGCAGAGATGGACGGAGAAACGGGGGCAGAAACGGACGCAGAAACGGGGGCAGAAACGGCGGCAGAAAGCGGCGCGGCGGTATCGCGCCCCCTGCCCGCCGACGCCATGCGCATGAACCATTCATGCGCCGTCACCACCAGCCGCCAATGCTCGGGCGACAGGCGGTCACGGATCTGGCCGGCGGCAAACGCCAGCGCCCCCAGGTTGCGCGCCACCCCGCCTTGCGCCTCGTCGCTGACCAGTTGGGCCACCAGCGTGGATTCGAACATGCGCGCCGACAAGGTGGGCGCGGCAGGCACCAGCCCGCTGCGCCGGCACAGCGTGTCGACGGCGGCAAACAGTTCGCCGGCATTGTCTTCATCGCTGTTCAGCCAGGTCAGCGCCACCGTGGCCAGGCGTACATCGTTTTCCGCGCGTTCGGTGTAGCGCCCCATCCAGAACAGGTTTTCGGCGGCGCGGCTGGACACGGGACGATGCGCGGGGGCGATGTCTTCCAGCCGCAACTGCACGGGCAGCATTGAAAATGTGTCCACCGCGCCGCGCGTGGTCACCCACGTGTCCATGCTGCTGCCGCCGCGCTGCATCGACACAATCTGCTGTTCGCGGCTGGCGATGCGCGTCAGGCCGCCCGGCAGGACGTTCCAGCCGCCCTCGCCATCGGCGATGACGAAGACGCGCAGCATCGCCGCGCGCGGCACGATGTGGCCCGAACTCCAGCTGGGCGCCTGCGACAGGGGCAGATATTCCTGGACGGTGTAGGCGTCGGGGTTGTCGGCGATGCGCGCATGCAGCGCGGCGGTGTCGGACGGCGGCACGGCGCGCCCGATGACCGGCTCGAAACCGCCCCGCATATTGCTGGGGTAGGTGGATTTGATGACCATGCCCGGCAGGTTCGCCAACGCCTGTTCGCGCGCGGCGGCCTCGCCGCACCACCACGAAGGCAGCGACGGCAACAGCAGATCGGCATCGAACAGGCGGCGGCTGATGGCGGGCAAAAAGCCGTTGATGGCGGGCGACTCCAGGAAGCTCGCGCCCAGCGAATTGGCCACCAGCACGTTGCCGGCGCGCATCACCTGCAACAGCCCCGGCACGCCCAGCGTGGAATCGGAACGCAGTTCAAGCGGGTCGCAAAAATCGTCGTCCAGGCGGCGCAGCACCGCGTGCACGCGTTCCAGCCCGTGCAGCGTTTTCAAGTAAAGCATCTTGTCGCGCACGACAAGGTCGCCGCCTTCGACCAGCGTCACGCCCAGATAGCGCGCCAGGTAGGTCTGCTCGAAATAGGTTTCGTTGTACGGCCCCGGGGTCAGCAGCACGATGCGCGGCGGCGTGTGCGCGGGCAGCCCGCCCGGGCTCAGCTTGTACAGCATGTCCATCAGCCGCCGGTAGCTGGTGGCCAGATGCTGCACGCGCAACTGCTTGAACGCCTCGGGGAACATGCCCGAAATGGTCAGCCGGTTTTCCAGCAGATAGCCCAGCCCGGATGGCGCTTGTGTGCGTTGCGACACCACCCACCAGCCGCCATCGCTGGCGCGCGCCAGGTCGAACGCGGCAATGTGCAGATACGTGCCGCCCGGCGGCTGGTAGCCGCGCAAGGGCCGCAGATAACCGGGATGGCCGAACACCAGCGCGGGCGGAATCAGCTTGTCGGCCAGCAGGGTTTGCGGGCCGTAGACATCGGCCAGCACGCGGTTCAACAGGCTGGCGCGCTGGCACACCCCCTGTTCGATGGCCGCCCAGTCGGTGTCGTTGATGACAAAGGGCAGCAGGTCCAGCGACCATGGCCGAGTCGACCCGTTGGCTTCGGCGTAGATGTTGTAGGTGATGCCGTTTTCGCGGATTTGCCGCGCCACCCCGTCCACGCGCCGGTCCAGGTCGGCAAAGCCGCTGGTGCCCAGGAGCTCGAGGAATTGGGGCCACGGTTCGCGCAGCTGCGTCGCGCCCGACGCATCGGGCGGCGCGCGCAGTTCGTCATAGTGCCCAGGCCGCGCGGGCAGCGCCGCATGAACCGCCAGGGATGCGACATCCTGCGACGGATCGGTCTGAAAAAGAAATTGCGGCATGGGGCTTCAAGAGGCGACGGGGGCGCCGAGGTTCAAATTCCAACAAGGGGTCAATCGTGCCTTAAATCCAGGGAGAACGGAAATTCACGGCCCACTTGCGCCGGCGCCACGTCCATGCGGCCCGGCGTGTGCCCGATTTTCTCGAACCGGGCCAGGCGCCGGCTCTCGGCCTCGTAGGAATTGACCGGGAACGATTCCGGATTCAGCCCGCCCGGATGCGCGACATGATATTTGCAGCCCCCCAATGAGCGTTGATTCCAGGTGTCGACAATGTCCACCGTCAAGGGCACATGCACCGGTATCGTCGGGTGCAGCGCCGACGGCGGCGACCAGGCCTTGTAGCGCACCCCCGCCACGTACTCGCCTACCCGGCCGGTCGGCTGCAAGGGCAGCGCGCGGCCATTGACCGTGACAACATAGCGGTTGTCGTTCAAGCCCGATACCCGGATTTCCACCCGTTCCAACGACGAATCCACGTAACGCACCGTGCCCGCGGACGAGCCCTCTTCGCCCATTACGTGCCAGGGTTCCAGCGCGCCGCGCAGTTCCAGATGGATGCCGCGCGCCGCCACGTCCCCGAACAGCGGGAAGCGGAACTCGAAATGCGGTGCGAACCAGGCAGGGTCAAAGCCGTAACCCGCCTCGTTAAGATCCGCCAGCACGTCCTCGAAATCCATCTTCACAAAGGTGGGCAGCAGGAAGCGGTCATGCAGCTCGGTGCCCCAGCGCGTCAGGCGCGCGGTATAGGGCGTTTTCCAGAAATGCGCCACCAGGCCGCGCAGCAGCAGCTGCTGGGCCAGGCTCATGCGCGCATGCGGCGGCATTTCAAAGGCGCGCAGTTCCAGCAGGCCCAGGCGGCCGGTGGCGCTGTCGGGCGAATACAGCTTGTCGATGCAGAATTCCGAGCGGTGCGTATTGCCGGTCACGTCGACCAGGATATTGCGCAGCGCGCGGTCGATCATCCAGGGCGGCACCTGCTCGCCCTGTTCGGCGCAGCGCCGGTGGATTTCCTGAAAAGCCAGCTCCAGCTCGTAAACCTGGTCGTTGCGCGCCTCGTCGATGCGCGGCGCCTGGCTGGTGGGGCCGATGAACAGCCCGGAAAACAAGTACGACAAAGACGGATGGTTGACCCAGTACGCCAACAGGCTGGCCAGCACGTCGGGGCGGCGCAGAAAGGGGCTATCGGCCGGCGTGGCGCCGCCCAGCACGAAGTGGTTGCCGCCGCCGGTGCCGGTGTGGCGGCCGTCGGCCATGAATTTTTCGGTGGACAGCCGGGTCTCGAAGGCGGTTTCGTACAGGAATTCCGTGTGGTCGACCAGTTCGGCCCAATTGGCGGCCGGGTGGATGTTGACTTCGATGACGCCGGGGTCGGGCGTCACCGCCAGCACCTTCAGGCGGGGATCGCGCGGCGGCGGGTAGCCTTCCAGCACAATCTTCACGCCCAGATCGCGCGCCGTGCCTTCCACCTGCGCCACCAGCGCCAGGTAATCTTCCAGGCGCGGCAAGGGCGGCATGAACACATACAGGATGCCGTTGCGCGTTTCCACGCACATTGCGGTGCGGGTCAGGTTGGCGGCGGATTCGAACTTGGCGGGCGGGTGGGCGTCCGGCGTTGCGGATGCCCCCATACGCCGGCTCTGCGCCAGCAGCTGCGACGGCCCCGGCAGCGAACGGCGCGCATCGAAGGGGTCGCGCTCGGTCAGCACCGGCGCATCGGCCTCGGCCGCCCAGGGCAGCGAATCCAGCGGCAGGCGCAGGCCCATCGGCGAATCGCCGGGAAACAGGTACATGCGTTCGTCGCGCAAGAACCAGGGGCCGGACACCCACGGCCCGCCCTCGCCCGCCTGGATCGGCAACGCATAGCCGACGATGCTGTCCAGCTTCTGCTCGAACACGCGGCGCAGGCGCGCGCGTTCCATTTCATCGTCCAGCCGGGAATCGAACGGGTCCACGTTGGCCGGCAGCCGGCGCTCGCGCCACAGGTAGTAGAAGACGTCTTCATACCCCGGCACGACGTGGCGCGCGTCCACCTCAAGCCGCTCGCACAGCCGCATGACGAAGCGCTTGGCGTCCGCCACCGTGTACGCGCTGCGTTGGCGTTCGTCGGCGAACAGCGTGGGGTCGTCCCAACACGGCTGGCCATCGGCGCGCCAATAGATCGATAGCGCCCAGCGCGGCAATTGTTCGCCCGGATACCACTTGCCCTGCCCCAGGTGCACAAAGCCGTTGCCGCCGTAGCGCGTGCGCAGGCGGTTCAAGAGTTCCAGCGCATAGCCGCGCTTGGTGGGGCCCAGCGCGGCGGTATTCCATTCCGCGCCTTCGCGGTCGGACACCGAGACGAAGGTGGGCTCGCCCCCCATCGTCAGGCGCACGTCCATGTGGTCCAGCCGGTCATCGATCTTGTCGCCCAGGTCCAGGATGGCGCGCCACTGCTCGTCGCTATACGGCTTGGTGACGCGCGGCGATTCGAACACCCGCGTGACCGACATGGTGTGCGTGAATTCCACCTCGGCCTCGTCGACCGCGCCCGTCACCGGCGCGGCGCTGCCGGGTTCGGGCGTGGCGGCCAGCGGGATATGGCCTTCGCCCGCCAGCAGGCCGGACGTGGGGTCCAGCCCGATCCAGCCGGCGCCCGGCAGATAGACTTCGCACCACGCGTGCAGATCGGTAAAGTCGGTCTGCGCGCCGCTGGGGCCGTCCAGCGCGCGCACGTCGGGCTTGAGCTGGATCAGGTAGCCCGACACGAAACGCGCCGCCAACCCCAGGTGGCGCAGCGCCTGCACCAGCAGCCAACCCGAATCGCGGCACGATCCCGCCGCCCGCGCCAGCGTTTCTTCCGGCGTTTGCACGCCGGGCTCCATGCGGATCAGGTAGCTGATTTCTTTGTGCACCTGCTGGTTCAACCCCACCAGGAAATCCACGGTGCGCTGCGGCCGCTTGTCCACGCGCGACAAGAATTCCGCGAACCGGGGCGTGGCCTCGTCGCGGATCAGGTATGGCGCCAGTTCGCGCGCCAGCCCGTCGTCGTAGGTAAAGGGGAATTCCTCGGCGTCGGGTTCCAGAAAGAAGTCAAAGGGGTTGTAGACGGCCATTTCGGCGACCAGGTCCACGGTGATCTTGAATTCGCGCGTTTTGTTCGGAAAATTCAGCCGCGCCAGGTAATTGGCGAACGGGTCCTGCTGCCAGTTCAGGAAGTGCTCGGCCGGCTCCACCGTCAGGGAGTACGACAGGATGGGCGTGCGGCTGTGCGGCGCGGGCCGCAGGCGCAGCACCTGGGCGGAAAGGCTGACCAGACGGTCATAGTTGTATTGCGTGACGTGCTTGAGCGCTACGTGGATCGTCAAAGCCTTCTCCGGGTCGGCGGTGGCCGTCTTGGATTATGGGGGCGCGAGGGGCAAACGCGGGGGCAAATGGAAGATCAAAGGAATCAGTGGCTTGATTGCACCTGCACCTGTACCGATACGTCCATCGACAGCGTGGCCGCCGCGCCGTGCAGCCAGCGCACGGGCGAGGCAGATTCGTAGTCGCGGCCAACGGCCAGGCGGCAATGGCCGTCGGAAGCAAACGCGGCGTGGCTCACGTCCACGCTGACCCAGCCGTGCCCGGCCAGCCAGACATCGGCCCACCCGTGGCTGGCGGCGTCGTCGCCGGCTTCGTGCCAATAGCCGCTGACAAAGCGGCCCGGCGTGCCCAGGGCACGCACGCACGCCAACAGCAGATGGGTCTGGTCCTGGCTGCCGCCGCGCCGCGCGGCCAGCACTTGCGGGGCGGTCATGGCGGGGCCGCCCAGCCCGGGTTGAACCGCCACGTGTTCGCGGATGGCGGCGCTAAGCATCAGCACGTCGTCCGCGCTGTGCACGCCGCGCGGCACCACACGCCGGCAGAACGCGCGGATGGAATCGTCGCATTGGGTCAGCGCGGTGGGCACGCCATAGATGTAGACGGGCAGGCGTTCGTCTTCATCGCCCACGCGGCCCTGCGCCAGCGGATGGATGTCGACCTGCCCCACGGCATGGATCTCGATTTCGCTATGGGTGCGGTGCAGCGTCAGCGTGTGCGTGACGTTGCCATACGCGTCCACCTGCGGCTGAATTTCGCCCGGGGTCTGGATCTGCCATCGCAAGGCATGTTGATGGTCGTCGCGCCGGGGCGTCAGCCGCAGCGTCTGGATGGTGTAGTTGACCGGGGCGGCATAGCGGTAGCGGGTCACGTGCTTGATGAGATGCTTCATGAAAATCTCCACACTGCGGTCACGCTGGTCACGTCTGGGCGGCGCACCCTGCCCGTTCGCTATTTACCGGCGGGGCACGACGGTCGATAGTAGCAACAAGCCAATGAAATGAATCAGCAATACGCAAGCGTTGAACAGGTCATGCGCATGCCCTGTGCGTGCGATGAAAAAGCAATGCAAAAACAATGAAAAAGCCATAACCATGCAATGACCAAGCAACATGTGTGCCAGCGGGAAAGCCGCGTTCCGCGCGCCCGCGCAGCGCCCCGACGCCCTTGAAACCCGCCCCGCACGCGGCGCCGGCGCACGCTTTGACGCGCGGCCATGCCCGATATCCGGCGCCAGGCACCAAACCGGTGCGATGGCCGCAGAGCCGCCGCGCGTCTTTTTTACAAGCCATTGCAAAATTGTTCCGCGCACAACAGGGCTCTCGCACCGGGGCGCGGGGAAGTCGGGAAGTCGGAACGCCGGGACGCCGGAACGCCGGAACGCCGCCCCGCAGGGCCGTGGGCAGCCACAATCTTCAAAGCGCCGGACAATCGTTCAATACATCGCTACGTAACGCAGGCACATTGCGGGGGTTTCCAAACGGCATCCCAAGGAGCCACACCATGTCCGTTACCGCCTTCGCCAAGCCCGGCGCCAAGCTGTTGTCCCCGCAGGACCACACGCTGATCATGATCGACTTCCAGTCGCAGATGGCGTTCGCCACCCATTCCATCGACGCCATCACGCTGCGCAACAACGCCGCGCTGGTCGCGCACGCCGCCGCCGGTTTCAAGGCGTCCACCATCCTGACCACCGTTGCCGAAAAAAGCTTTTCGGGCCCGATGTTCGACGAAGTCACCGCGCCGTTCCCCGGCCAGGCCCTGCTGGACCGCACGTCCATGAACACCTGGGAAGACGCCGCCGTCATCAAGCAGGTCAACGAAATCGGCAAGAAGCGCATCGTGCTGGCCGGCTTGTGGACCAGCGTGTGCATCGTCGGCCCGGCCCTGTCGGCGCTGGACCAAGGCTTTGAAGTCTATGTCATCACCGACGCTTGCGGCGACGTGTCCGTGGAAGCGCACAACCGCGCTATCGAACGCATCGTGCAAGCCGGCGGCCAGCCGATCACCGCGCTGCAATACCTCTTGGAAATGCAGCGTGACTGGGCGCGCACCGACAGCTACGAAATGACCACCGGCATCGCCAAGAAGTTTGGCGGCGCCTATGGCCTGGGCATCATCTACGCCAAGTCCATGTTCAACGCGCACGAAGCCTGATAGGAGCTGCCCATGAAGGTCTACCTTGTTTCGCTGGCGCTTGGCCTGTTGGTCGGCGTGATCTATGCGCTGTTCAACGTGCGCTCGCCCGCGCCACCGGTCATTGCATTGGTAGGCCTTCTGGGCATCCTGGCCGGCGAACAGATTCCCCCGCTGGTCAAGCGCATGATGGCTGAACCGGCCACGCGCACGTCCTGGCTGCACGAGCAGGTCAAGCCGCATATGTTCGGCGAGCTGCCCAGTTGCCCCAAGGCGTCCGCCCCCTCTGAAACAACCGCCGATGCATGTGGAGACAAGCGCCATGGTTGACACCCAAGCCCCCGATTTGATCCTGCACCAGGGCCGCTTCACCACGCTGGACCCGGCCAACCCCGTGGCCGACGCCGTCGCCATCCGCGAAGGCCGCTTCACGCGCGTGGGCGCCGCCGCCGACATCCTGCCGCTGGCCGGTCCCGCGACGAAGGTCATCGCGCTGAACGGGCGCGGCGTGCTGCCGGGCCTGATCGACAACCACCTGCACATCATCCGCGGTGGCCTGAACTACAACATGGAATTGCGCTGGGACGGCGTGCGCAGCCTGTCCGACGCCATGGCCATGCTGCGCCGCCAGGTCGCCATTACCCCCGCCCCGCAGTGGGTGCGCGTGGTGGGAGGCTTCACCGAGCACCAGTTTGCCGAAAAACGCCTGCCCACCATCGAGGAACTAAACGCCGTGGCGCCCGATACGCCCGTGTTCATCCTGCACCTGTACGACCGCGCGCTGCTGAACGCGGCCGCCTTGCGCGCGGTGGGCTACGACAAGACCACGCCCGCCCCGCCGGGCGGCGAAATCGTGCGCGATGCCGCCGGCAACCCCACCGGCCTGCTGCTGGCCAAGCCCAACGCGTCGATCCTGTACGCCACCTTGGCCAAGGGCCCCAAGCTGCCGCTGGAATACCAGGTCAACTCCACGCGCCACTTCATGCGCGAACTGAACCGCCTGGGCGTCACCGGCGCCATCGACGCGGGCGGCGGTTTTCAGAATTACCCCGAGGACTACCAGGTGATTCAGCAATTGGCCGACGCCAACCAGCTGACGATCCGCCTGGCCTACAACCTGTTCACGCAAAAGCCCAAGCAGGAAAAAGAAGACTTCCTGAACTGGACGGCCACGTCGCAATACAAGCAAGGCACCGACTACTTCCGCCATAACGGCGCGGGTGAAATGCTGGTGTTCTCGGCCGCCGACTTCGAAGACTTCCGCCAGCCGCGTCCCGAGATGGGGCCCGAGATGGAAGGCGAACTGGAAGAAGTGGTGCGCATCCTGGCGCAGAACCGCTGGCCATGGCGCATGCACGCCACCTATGACGAAACCATCAGCCGATCGCTGGATGTGTTTGAACGCGTCAACCGCGACGTGCCGCTGGCCGGGCTGAACTGGTTCTTTGACCACGCGGAAACCATTTCCGAAAAGTCCATCGACCGCATCGCGGCGCTGGGCGGCGGCGTGGCCGTGCAGCATCGCATGGCCTACCAGGGCGAGTATTTTGTTGAACGCTACGGCGCCGGCGCGGCCGAGGCCACCCCGCCCGTCAAGCGCATGCTGGAGAAAGGCGTCAACGTGTCGGCCGGCACCGACGCCACGCGCGTCGCGTCCTACAACCCGTGGGTGTCGCTGTCCTGGCTGATCACCGGCAAGACCGTGGGCGGCATGCGCCTGACGCCGCAACGCAACTGCCTGGACCGCGACGCCGCGCTGCGCATGTGGACGGAGAACGTCACCTGGTTCTCGAACGAACAAGGCAAGAAAGGCCGCATCGCCGTGGGCCAATTGGCTGACCTGGTGGTGCCCGATCGCGACTTCTTCGCGTGCCCGGAATCCGATATCGCCGACACCAGCAGCCTGCTGACTGTGGTGGGCGGCAAGGTGGTGTGGGGCGCGGGCGAATTCTCGACGCATGACGACGCGGCCCCCCCGCCCGCCATGCCCGACTGGTCGCCCACGCGCCTGTTCGGCGGCTACGGCGCCTGGGCAGACACCGAAGGCAAGCCCTTGCAGACCTCGCTGCGCGAAGCGGCCGCCGGCTGCGCCTGCGCGAACGACTGCAATGTGCACGGCCACCAGCATGCGGGCGCCTGGGCCAGCAAGCTGCCGGTGTCGGACCTGAAAGGCTTTTGGGGCGCGCTGGGTTGCGCGTGCTGGGCGGTATGACCGTGCCCCGTCCGCTGACCTCGAAGGCGGTGCGCTGGCTGGCCCTGCTGGCGCTTTGCGGCGCCTATATCCAGGGCGGGCTGGTCAAGCTGCTGGACTTTGCGGGCGCGCAGGCCGAGATGGCGCATTTTGGCCTGCAACCTGCCGCGCCGGCCGCCGTCGCCGTTATCGTGCTGGAACTGGGCGCCAGCGCCCTGATCCTGTCCGGGCGGCTGCGCTGGCTGGGCGCGCTGGCGTTGGCGCTGTTCACCGCCGTGGCGGCGCTGATGGCCAACCGCTACTGGCAAGCGCCCGCCGACGCGCGCTTCATGACAATGAACGCGTTCTATGAACACTTGGGGCTGGCCGGGGCATTCGTCCTGGTCGCCTGGCATGACCTGACGGAGCGCCTGCATGGCCGGACCTGATCGCACCCCCCCGCCCGCCGCCGCCGTGAGCGGCATGGCGCCCTTGAAGCACACGCTGTTCGCCGTGCTGTGGGGCGCCACCATCCTGGGCAACATCGGCAGTTTCATGCGCGACGTGGCCAGCGCGTGGCTGGTTACCGACCTGTCCACCAACCCCGCCGCCGTCGCCATGATGCAGACGGCGGCCACCTTGCCGGTGTTCCTGCTGGCCATTCCGGCCGGCGTGCTGTCCGACATCCTGGACCGGCGGCGCTTTCTGATCATCATCCAGGTACTGCTGGCCTGCGTCAGCTTCACCCTGCTGATGATGGCCAAGACCAACACGCTGACCGTCGAAACCTTGATCGCCCTGACCTTCCTGGGCGGCGTGGGCACGGCGCTGATGGGCCCCACCTGGCAAGCCATCGTGCCCGAACTGGTCCCCAAGGCCGAACTGAAAACCGCCGTGGGCTTGAACTCGCTGGGCATCAACATCGCCCGCGCGTTGGGCCCGGCCGTGGGCGGATTGCTGCTGGCCGCGTTCGGTGCGGCGGCCGCCTATGGCGCGGACGTGCTCAGCTACGTGTTCGTGATCGGCGCGCTGATCTGGTGGAAGCGGCCCAAGAAAGTGGACGACGGCTTGTCGGAACAGTTCTTCGGCGCCTTCCGCGCGGGCGTGCGCTTTGCGCGCGCCAGCCGCGAGCTGCACGTGGTGTTGCTGCGCGCGGCCGTGTTCTTCATCTTTGCCAGCTCGGTCTGGGCGTTGCTGCCGCTGGTGGCGCGCCGCATGTTGGGCGGCAGCGCCGGCTTCTATGGCGTGCTGCTGGGCGCGGTGGGCGTGGGCGCGATCCTGGGCGCGGTGGTGTTGCCGCGTCTGCGCGCACGCCTGAACACCGATGGCCTGGTGCTGGCCGCCGCCGTCGTGGCCGCCGCCGTGATGGCCGCGCTGTCGTTCGCGCCGCCGCAATGGGCCGCCGTGCTGCTGCTGTTGCTGCTGGGCATGGGCTGGATCGTGGCGCTGACAACGTTCAACGGCGTCGCGCAGGCCATCCTGCCGAACTGGGTGCGCGGCCGTGGGTTGGCCATCTACCTGATGGTTTTCAACGGCGCCATGGCGGCGGGCAGCCTGGGTTGGGGCCTGCTGGCGCAAGAGATCGGCGTGCCGGCCACCTTGCTGGCCGGCGCGGCGGGCCTGCTGGTGGCGGGGGTGCTGCTGCACCGCATGCGCTTGCCGCAGGGCGAAGCGAATCTGGACCCGTCCAACCATTGGCCCGAACCGCTGCTGGACACACCGGTGGAACACGATCGCGGACCGGTCATGGTGCAGATCGAATACCGCATCCGCGTGCAGGACCGCCCCGCGTTCCTGGCCGCGCTCAAGTCAGTGGCGGAAGAACGGCGGCGCGATGGCGCCTATGCCTGGGGCGTGGCCGAGCACACCGGCGAACCCGAGCGCGTGCAGGAATGGTTCCTGGTGGAATCGTGGGCAGAGCATCTGCGCCAGCATCAACGCGTCTCGCAGGCCGATGCCGACTTGCAGGGCGAAGCCCAGCGCTTTCATATCGGGCCGGAAAAGCCGGTGGTGCATCACTTCCTGGCGCTGGACTTGCGGCAGGGGAAGCCTGGGGCCACATCGGAGGCCGGGGGCAGCCAGGCCGGTTGAAGGCCACGGTCGGGAGACCCGCCGGTGTGAGGGGCGGGCCGCCGGCTTAGTGGTGGAACCGCCGGCTTAGTGGTGGAACCGCCGGCCTAGTGGTGGAACCGCCGGCCTAATGACCGAGCCGCGTGCTCAGTGGTGGAACCGCCGGCGTAGTGACCGAGCCGCCGGCTTAGTGCGCCGAGGCGTCCAGGAAACGGTGCACGACGCGCACCGCGGCCGCGCCTTCGGCGATGCCCGCCAGCACTTGCGGCACGCAGCCGGCGCGCACCGAGCCGGCTGCGAACACGCCGGGCTGCGAGCTTTCATAGGCGCGTGCCTGCATGGAGCCCGCCGCGGCGCGACCGGTGTGGATGCGGCCCCGGTCATCGGTGTCCAGGCAGCCCTCCAACCAGTCGGTATTGCCCTGGCCCGATCCGTCTTCGGCCAGGCCGGTGGCCACGATCAGGCTGCGTGCCTCGATCACCTGGCCATCATCCAGCCACACCTGGTAGGGATAGCTGGCGCTGTCGAACGCGGTCGCCAGCCGTTGCGGCATGACGTGCGATCCAAAATGGCGGCTTTGCGTTTCGGCGCGGCGCAGCAGTCCGCCATCGCACAAGCCCGTGAGGGTGCCCGGGAAGGCGGGCAAGGCGTAGGCGCCCGGCGCTTGCGCCCCGCACAGCGAACCGCCCACCAGCAAGGTGTGCAGCCCCTCGGACGCGGCATAGGCGGCGGCCGCCAACCCGGCCGGCCCGCCGCCGATAACCGCCAGGTCCAACACCGGGTCCACCCGCCCTACCCCCATGGCCGACCGCAGGATCGCGCCGCCATACGGGCGCTGGCGCAAATAGCTGATCCGGCGCAGCATGAACGCCCGCAGCACGATGTCCGCCAACGTGGGTTCGGCCAGCAACAGCCGCGCCAGGGCCTCGCGCGACAGGCGCAGCAGCCGGCTGTCCGACGCGGCGCGCGCCGTGACGGCATTGGGGCGGTCGGTGAACAAGTCCAGGCTGCCGGTAAATTCGCCATCGCGATGCACCAGCAGGCTTTGCATGGCGCCGTCGGCCTCGCATTCCAGCACTTCAACCGTGCCTTGCAGCAGGATGTGAAAGGCGGCCTCCTGGCCGCCGCTTTGCAGCAGCACGCTGCCGGCCGGCGCCAGCATGGGCTCACCGTAAGGCGTGGCCCGCGCGATCTGGGCGGCGGTCAGCATGGGAAACGCCTGCGCATGCAAGGCCGGCAAGTCCGGCGGACGGCAGGCAAGGTCGATGGCTGGGCGATTCATGAGATTCACGTCCGGGTAGTCCGAAGAAAGCGGCAAGATACGCTATCAAGATAGCTTCGGGCTGCCGGTGGGTCTTGCGTACTTGGGTGTTGCTTTGTACGAAAGAGCAATGATCGCACAACGGGCAGGCGCCCTAGGCGTGCACCTTGCGCCAAGCGCCCGGCGATACGCCCACCACGCTGGTGAACACGCGTTTCAAATGGGCCTGGTCCGCAAAACCGCACAGCAGCGCGATGTCGGTAATCGACTGTCCCGGCACCCGCAGCAATTCCTGTGCCTTTTGCACGCGCTGCTCAAGCAGCCATCGGTGTGGCGTGGTGCCTACCGTCTGGCGGAAGGCCTTGATGAAATAGCTGCGCGACAGGTTGCAGGCTTCGGCGATATCCGTCATCGACAAATCTTCGCGCAGGGTCGACAGCAACATGTCCTTGGCGCGCGCTTCCAGCTTGCGCGACAGCACGCGCGTGCCGCCCGCGGGCTCCCAGCCGGTCGTGGCGCCAGCGCCGTAATGCGCCAGCAGGTGCGCACCGATCGTCAGGCTCAGGTGTTCCACAAACAAGCTGTTGGCCGGCGCGGGCTGCGCCAGCACCGTCGTCAACACTTGCGAAAGATTTGCCAGCACGGGGTCGCCCTTGCCCGTGCGCGGCAGCAGGCTGCTGACCCGGGACCCGCCTTTTTCATCGTTGACGCGTTCGATGAAGGCGCGCGGCAATTCAATCAGCACAAAGTCAAAACCGCCGGTCAGATCGGCGCGGTAATCATCGTTGAAGTCGCGGATGTAGACCGACCCGATGTCGAAATCGTGGGCCGTTGCATGCTGGCCTTGCAGGATGCGGCGGCGGTGGCCCCCCTGCATCGCCACGCCCACCAGAAAACCCCGGTCGGACGCAGGCGTCTCCACGGTGCCGAAGCGTTCGTTGTCGGTGCGTTTGCGATAAAACGTCAGCCCGCCGCCTTCGAAATGCTGGTTGATGACCAGCTTGCTGGCCGAACACCCCAGGGCGTCGGTGGACGGCGCGGGCTTGGGCGCGGCGGCAGCCAGCAAGAAGGGTTCAGGCCCTGGGGCGGGCTCGGACATAAGGCGTAGTCGGGCAGGCATGGATGGGTTCCCCAGGGTCGCGACCGGTGCAAAGAAACGCAACAATCTTGTTATCGGCGGGAAGATAACAGGCCGTGTTGCCCTGCAACAAGTATCGTCACGCATTTTTTCAACATGGTGTCACGGCGGGCGTCGCCGACACTAACGCGGTAACACTGGGCCGGGCGTCAATGGCCCAACGGGCGGCCCCGAGCGCGACGGCATCGGCGGCAGTTTCGGTTGTGCCGGACCACTCCACGGCGGGTTGGCGGGCGTGGTGCGGGAGCCGGGTGGCGGGTAGTCGGTGCCGCCACAAGAGGTGCCCAGGCAGGGTTGCCCGCTGCGGTTCGGGTCAACCGTCTTCGGGCATGACGTGCCCAGGCACGTGTCAGGCAAGGTGCGCGCGGAGGCGGGGGGTTGCGGGACGCTGGGCACGCCGTCCCGCGCCGGCGCGGGGCCAGCCGCCAGCGCCAGGGACGCGGCCAGGATCAGGGCTTTCATCGTGGCTCCAGAGGATGACGAATGCGGGGCAAGCCTGGCACGAGTGTGCGCCCATCCGCCCCGCCTTCGCAAGCCGTGGGATCGGTGCGGTCCGTGCGATGCGTGCAGTTCGCACCGCCCGCGCCAGCCCACAGCCAGCCCAAAGCCAGCCCGCAGCCAGCAAGCCAGCCAGCAACCCGGCCAGCACCCGCGCCGCGCCCCGGATCAATCCAGCCGGATGTCCGCGCTTTTCACGACCTTGGCCCAACGCGCGCGTTCGCTGTTGAAGAACTGCGTCAGCTCGGCCGGGTTGCGTGTCACGATCTCGGCGCCCTGCTCGTTCAATTGCGCCTTCACGTCGGGCTGGTTGACGATCTGGGCCAGCAGCACGGCCAGGCGTTCGGCTACCGGGTCCGTGGTGGTGACCGGCGCCATCACGCCTTGCCACGTGCCCGATTCAAAGCCCTTGACGCCCTGTTCGGAAATGGTCGGGATATCGGGCACCAGCTGCATGCGTTCGCCCTTGGAAATGGCGATGGGGCGCAGCTTGCCGGCCTTGATGTGCGGCAACGTGGCCAGCAGGCCGTTCATGATGATCTGCGTCTGGCCGCCGATGGTGTCGGTGACCGCCTGCGAGCCGCCCTTGTACGGCACGTATTCCCACTGCGCGCCGGTGGCCTGCTGCACGGCCACGGCCGCCAGGTGCGGCGCGCTGCCAATCGCCGTCACGGCAAAATTCAGCCGCTGCTTCTTCGACAGGTCCACCAGTTCCTGAACCGTCTTGGCCGGCACGTCGGGATGCACGGCCAGCACGTGCGGCGAATACGCCAGCATGCTGACGGCGCGCAGGTCCTTGGACGGGTCAAACGACAGCTTCGTGTATACGGACGGGCTGATCGCCAGCGCGCCCACATCGCACAACAACACGGTATGGCCTTCGGCCGCCGATTGCACCACCAGGCCCGCGCCCAGGTTGCCGTTGGCGCCGGGCTTGTTTTCCACGACCACCGTCTGCTTGAGCGCGTCGGACAGGCGCGGCGCCAGGATGCGCGCGATGATGTCCGACGAGCCCCCGGGCGGGTAAGGCACGATGATGCGCACCGGCCGCGTGGGCCAGTTCGCCGCATTGCCACCGGCGGATGCGCCGGCTTGCTGCGCCCATGCCGGCACCAGCGGCGACAGGCATAGCGCCGCGGCGCCGCCCAGGAAATGTCTCTTGCTTACGTCCATGCTGTCTCCACACTGTTTGAGGTGTTCTGGGGTAAAACCGGCGCGGCGCCCCGCCTGCGTCGCCGTGCACGAAAAACAAAGTGGCCTTCGTTCAGTGGCCTTCGTTCAGTGGCCTGCGTTCAGTGGCCTGCGTTCAGCCCATCTGCACTCAGGCCGCCCCGCGCGTTTCCACGTAAAGCGCGTACAACGAATGGCTGCTGGCCATGAATAGGCGGTTGCGCTTGGCGCCGCCAAAGCACAGGTTGGCGCAGCGTTCCGGCAGCCGGATGTGGCCGATAGGCTTGCCGGCGGGGTTGAACACCATCACGCCGTCCAGCTCTTCGGACTTGGCATTGGGCGCGCCATTGCTGCCCCAGCCGCACCACAGGTTGCCGTCTTCGTCGCACTTGATGCCGTCGATGGCGCCGGGGCCTTGCGCGTCGATATGCACGCGCTTGCCCGACAAGGCGCCGTCCGCGCCCACGTCATACGCCCACACCACGCGGTTCGGTTGATGGCGCGACTCGACCACATAAAGGATTTTTTCGTCCGGTGAAAAGCACAGGCCATTGGGGCCGGCCAGATCGTCCAGCGCGCGCGTCACACGGCCGTCGGCCGGGTCGATGCGGTAAACGCCATGCGGCAGTTCGGGCTTTGCCTTGTCGCCTTCCCAATGCCCGCCGATACCGAACGGCGGGTCGGTGAACCAGATGGCGCCGTTGCGCTGGCAGACGATGTCGTTGGGGGAATTCAGGCGCTTGCCGTCATAGCCGTCGGCCAGCACGGTGATGGACCCGTCGTAGTCGGTGCGCGTGACCCGGCGCGTCAAGTGCTCGCAGGCCAGCAGACGCCCCTGGCGGTCACGCGCCAGCCCGTTGCTGAAATTGGCCGGTTGGCGAAACACGCTGATCGCACCCGTGGTTTCGTCCCAGCGCAGAATGCGGTCATTGGGAATGTCGGACACCAGCAGATAGCGGCCGTCGCCCACCCAGACGGGGCCTTCCAGCCAACGGAAGCCGCTGGCCAGTTGCTCGACGCTGCTGCTGTAGATGCGGTATTTGGAAAACTCTGGGTCCAGGATGCGCACCGACGGGTCGGGGTAGCGCTGCTGCGGCGTGAAGTTGAACGACTGCGCCTGGGCCAGCGCGGCCGGTCCCAACGCCAATGCGGCGCCCAGCAGTCGACGGCGGCCGGGTTGGGCCAAGGGGGCATGCTCCATCGGTGTCTCCTCTTGTCGGTGTAGTGCGATGGCAATGCGGTCAGCGTAGGGTCCGGCTTGGACGCGGATCAGCGCCGCGTCAAGTCACCGGCCCAGGGTTGAACAACGCCAGGGCGTTGTGCAGCTTGAGTTTTTCGGCACAGGTCTGCTGGCGGCCGCTGGCCACGTCCAGCATCAGGCGAAACAGTTCCCAGCCCACGTCTTCGATCGATGCCTGACCGGTGGCAATGCGCCCCGCGTTCACGTCCATCAGGTCGTGCCAGCGCCGCGCCAGGCTGTCGCGCGTGGCCACCTTGATCACCGGCACTTGCGCCAGGCCGTAAGGCGTGCCGCGCCCGGTGGTGAAGATGTGCAGGTTCATGCCCGCGGCCAGTTGCAGCGTGCCGCAAATGAAATCGCTGGCGGGCGTGGCGGCAAAGATCAGGCCCTTTTGCGTCAGCCGGTTGCCGGGCGACAACACGCCGTGGATCGGCGAGGAGCCCGACTTCACGATCGACCCCATCGCTTTTTCCACGATGTTCGATAAGCCGCCCTTCTTGTTGCCCGGGCTGGTGTTGGCGCTGCGGTCCGCCATGCCGCGTTGCAGGTAGTCGTCGTACCAGGCCATCTCGCGCACCAGCGCGTCGGCCACTTCCGGCGTGGCGGCGCGCGCGGTCAGCTGGTCGATGCCGTCGCGCACTTCGGTGTTCTCGGAAAACATCACGGTGCCGCCCGCCCGCACCAGCAGGTCGGTGGCGAACCCCACGGCGGGGTTGGCCGTGACGCCCGAAAATGCGTCGCTGCCACCGCACTGCACGCCCACCGTCAGGTCCGACACGGGGCAGGTTTCGCGGCGCCGCGCGTTCAGCTTTTGCAGATGGCGTTCGGCGGTGCGCATGATCAGGTCGATCATCGACTGAAAGCCCACGTTCTCTTCGTCTTGCAAGACGATGGTGTCGACGCCTTCGACGTCATCACCGCTTTTGCCCATGCCCTCGCCCGCGCGGATCGGAATGGCGTTGGGGGCCAGCAAGCGTTCGGGTTGCAGCTTTTCGCACCCCAGGCTGACCACCATGGACGTGCCGCCAAAGTTCGGGTTGCGCGCAATGTTGTGCAGCGTGCGGATGGGAATGGCGGCGCCCGGCGCGTCAATGGCCACGCCGCAACCGTAGGTGTGTTCGATGCCCACCACGTCGTCCACGTTGGGATAGCGCGGCAGCAGTTCCTGGCGGATTCGCGCCACGGCGTGTTCGACCACGCCCTGCACGCATTGCACGGTGGTGCTGATGGCCAGGATGTTGCGCGTGCCCACGGTGCCGTCGGCATTGCGATAGCCTTCGAACGTATAGCCTTCCAGCGGCGGCAACGGCGTCACGCGCGTGCCCACCGGCAGGTCTTCCAAGGTGCGCGCGGACGGCATGGTGGTCACGCGTTCGTTCACCCAGCTGCCGCGCGGCAAGGCCTTGGCCGCGTAACCGACCACCACGTTGTAGCGGACCACGGCATCGCCTTCGGCCAGATCGCGCAACGCGACCTTGTGGCCTTGCGGCACGGCGTCCACCAACTGCAATCCATCGGGCAACACCGTACCGGCGGGCAAGCCGCCTTCATTGGCGACGATGGCCACGTTGTCATCCGCGTGTATCTTGATGAGCACGGGCGCCTGGGGTTGCGCAACCTGCATGAAAAGTCCTTTTGCATAGGGATGCAGGTAAATCCGGCATCCAAAACGTTATCGTACAACCGTGAGAATATCCTTGAACGCGGTCAAAAATAAATTTCGGGTTTCCCCTTGTCTACAAGTGAAATCATAGAGCGGACGCCCTTGAAACGGGTGTAAACGTGTTGTACGATGACTTACCTTTTCACCACCGCCCCCCTCGCGCCAAGCCCCCTCAAGCAGGCTGGCCGCGACCACACCGGACGATCGCGCTATGACCACCCCGCAGGAACTCAAGGAAATTGTTTCGGAAGGTTTGCTGTCCTTCCCCGTGACGGACTTTGACCAGAACGGCGATTTCAACGCCAAGACCTACGCCGCGCGCCTGGAATGGCTGGCCCCGTATGGCGCCACCGCGCTGTTCGCCGCGGGCGGCACTGGCGAGTTCTTCTCCCTGGCGCCCCAGGAATATTCCGATGTCATCCGCACCGCCGTGCAGACCTGCGCCGGCAAGGTGCCGATCCTGGCCGGTGCAGGCGGCCCCACCCGCACCGCCATCGCCTACGCTCAAGAAGCCGAGCGCCAGGGCGCCAAGGGCATCCTGCTGCTGCCCCACTACCTGACCGAAGCCTCGCAAGACGGCATCGCCGCGCACGTGGAACAGGTGTGCAAGTCGGTCAAGATCGGCGTCATCGTCTACAACCGCGCCCAGTCCCGCCTGTCGGCCGACAGCCTGGAACGTTTGGCCGAACGCTGCCCGAACCTGGTCGGTTTCAAGGACGGCATTGGTGACATCGAAGCCATGGTGCGCATCCGCCGCAAGATGGGCGACCGCTTTTCGTACCTGGGCGGCCTGCCCACGGCTGAAGTCTATGCCGCCGCCTACCGCGCGCTGGGCGTGCCGGTGTATTCGTCGGCCGTCTTCAACTTCGTGCCCAAGACCGCCATGGATTTCTACCGCGCCATTGCTGCCGGGGACTCGGACACCACCAACCGCTTGCTGGATGATTTCTTCCTGCCGTACCTGGAAATCCGCAACCGCAAGGCCGGCTACGCCGTCAGCATCGTCAAGGCCGGCGCCAAGCTGGTCGGCCACGACGCCGGCCCGGTGCGCGCGCCGCTGACTGACCTGACCGGCGAAGAAATGGAAATGCTTAACGCCCTGATCAAGAAGCTTGGCCCGCAGTAAGCGGCCCGACTGAACTGCAATCAGCCCCCGGACTCGGGGGCGTTTTTTTCGGAGAATTCATCATGACACTGACCGGCAAAATGCTGATCGGCTCGACCGCCGTCCTGGGCGCGGGCGCCGCGCAATACGCCATCAACCCGGCCACGGGCGAACGCCTGGAACCGGCCTTCCCCGCCGGCTCGTCCGACGACGTTGCGCGCGCCGCCGAACTGGCCCGCGCCGCCTTCGACACGTACCGTGCCGCCCCGCTGGAAACCCGCGCGCAGTTCCTGGAAAGCATCGCCGAAGGCATCCTGGCGCTGGGCGACGCACTGATTGAACGCACGCACCTGGAAACCGGCCTGCCCGTCGCCCGCCTGCAAGGCGAACGCGGCCGCACCGTGGGCCAGCTGCGCCTGTTTGCGCGGGTCGTGCGCGACGGCTACTTCCTGGACGCCACGATCGACCCGGCACAACCCGAACGCCAGCCGCTGCCGCGCGCCGACCTGCGCCTGGCCAACGTGGCCCTGGGTCCCGTTGCCGTGTTCGGCGCCAGCAACTTCCCGCTGGCCTTCTCGGTGGCCGGCGGCGACACCGCGTCGGCGCTGGCCGCCGGCTGCCCCGTCATCGTCAAGGCGCACAACGCGCATCCCGGCGCCTCGGAAATGGTTGGCCGCGTGATCCAGGCCGCTGTCGCCAAGCACGGTTTGCCCGAAGGCACGTTCTCGTTGCTGTTTGGCGCCGGCAGCGAAATCGGCACCGCGCTGGTGTCGCACCCGGCCATTGCCGCCGTGGGCTTCACGGGTTCGCGCCGTGGCGGTCTGGCGCTGGTTGCCGCCGCCAACGCCCGCCCCGTGCCGATTCCCGTGTACGCCGAAATGTCCAGCATCAACCCCGTGTTCCTGATGCCGGCCGCTTTGGAAGCGCGCGCCGAAGCCATCGCCAAGGGCTTCGTGGATTCGCTGGCCATGGGCGTGGGCCAGTTCTGCACCAACCCCGGCCTGGTCGTGGGCGTTGAAGGCCCGGCGCTGGACCGCTTCCGTAAAGCCGCCGCCGAGGCGGTCACCGCCAAGGGCGCGGCCACCATGCTGACCCCGGGCATCTTCGCGGCCTACCAGGAAGGCGCCGATGCGCTGGCCAAGCACGCCAGCGTGACCACCCTGGGCCGTGGCGAAGCGTCCAAGCCGGCCGCCAACGCGGCGGGCGCGGTGGTGTTCGGCACCGAAGCCGACCGCTTCCTGGCATCGCGCGAACTGGAAGCCGAAGTGTTCGGCCCGGCCTCGCTGGTGGTGGGCTGCCGCGACGTGGCCCAGATGACGGCCGTGGCCGAGCACCTGGAAGGTCAGTTGACCGCCACCCTGTTCGTGGACGATGCCGACGTGGCCCAGGCCAAGTCCTTGTTGCCCGTGCTGGAGCGCAAGGCCGGCCGCATCCTGGCCAACGGTTACCCGACCGGCGTCGAAGTCAGCCACGCCATGGTGCACGGCGGCCCGTTCCCGGCCACGTCCAATCCGGCCTCGACGTCGGTGGGCGCCACGGCGATCCGCCGCTTCCTGCGTCCGGTCTGCTATCAGGACCTGCCCGACGCGCTGCTGCCCGACGGCGTCAAGCGCGCCAACCCCTTGTCGATCGCCCGCATGGTCGACGGCGTGCTGACGCCGGCTTGAGCTAGCGAAGAACGGCAGCCCGCGCCCGCGCAATGCGGGACGCGGGTTGGCGGTGGTTTGGGCCAGTGGTCCGGACCGGTGGTTTGGGTCGATGGTCCGGGCCGGTGGTTCGGGCCGGTGGTCCGTGTTCCATCCTTGGGCCGTGACGCCCCGACACCACACTGGTTTTTGCCCGGGTTGCCAAGCCGCCCGGCGCCGCGCAATAATCTGCCCTCGGTAAATAATTGATAAGTGTTCGCATTAGCATTAATGCCGGCACCTGTCGTGAGCGGGCGGGACCCTTGAGCGCTGCACCCCCTTTGTCCACGGACTTCGAACACTTGTACGGCAACCATCATCACTGGTTGCTGGCCTGGGTGAACTGGCGCCTGGGCAACGCGGCGGATGCGGCCGACCTGGCGCACGACGCCTTCGTGCGCCTGTTGACCCGCCCCTGCCATTTCGACAGCCCCCAACAAGCACGCAGCTATCTGCGCAAAATGGCCAACGGCATGTGCGTGGATCTTTGGCGCCGCCGCAGCCTGGAACAAGCTTGGCTGGACGCGCTGGCCACCCAACCCGAACCCACCGTTTCGTCCGCCGAAGACCAGGCGATGGTCCTGGAAGCGCTGGGCGAAATCGACACGATGCTGCGCGAACTGCCGCCCAAGGTCGCGCACGCATTCGTCATGGCGGTGGCGTGCGAAATGACTGATAACGAGGTGGCGGCCACGCTGAACGTGTCGGCGCGCATGGTGCGCAAGTACGTGGCGCGCGCCATGCTGTGCTGCATGAAGCTGGAAGCGCGGCTGGCCGCCGGGCTACCGGATGAACGCGTTGCGTCTCCCGCCGCCGCACTGCCCGCAACGCACGCAACGCCTGCACTGCCTGCACTGCCCGTATCGCCCGTATCGCCCGTCTCACCCGTATCGCCATGACGGCCGTGACCGCTGTCGAACCGTCGCACCGCGTCATGGAAGAAGCCGCCGAGTGGTACGCGCGTCTGCGCACCGGGCAGGCGTCCGCCGCCGAACAGCAGCAATGGCGGCAATGGATGGACCGGGGCGCCGAACAGCGGCAAGCGTGGAGCTACGTTGAACGTATCGACCGCCGTTTTACCCCCTTGCAATCCAGCCCTGACCGTCACGCCGCCGTGACGGCATTTCGCCAGGCGCGCAGCGATGCGCCCCGTCGCCGCCGTCAGGTGGTGCTGGGTCTGGCCGGCGCGCTGGGGCTGTCGTGGATCGGCTGGACCGCATGGCGCCAGACGCCCTTGTCCGCGTTGGCCACGCTATGGGGAAACGAATACCAGGCGGGCGTGGGCGAAACCCGGCAGGTGACACTGGCCGACGGCACGACGGTCTGGATCAATGCGCTAAGCGCGTTCAACGTGGCGTACCGCAACACCGAACGCCGCCTGCAACTGGTGGCGGGCGAAATCCTGATCGATACCGCCCAGGACCCGCTGCGGCCGTTCTTCGTGGAAACAGGCCAAGGCCGCGTGCAAGCCTTGGGCACGCGCTTTTCGGTCAGTCAGGGCGATGCGCGCACGCTGGTCGCGGTGTATGACGGCGCGGTGCGGGTGAATCTGTTGCGCTCGGACGCCAGCGAGGTCGTGAACGCGGGCCAGCAGGCGCGCTTTACCGCTGACGCTTTGCAGCCTTTGATGCCGGCCGACCCCGCCCGTGAAAGCTGGCGCCAGGGCTTGCTGCTGGCCAACGGCACGCCGCTGTCCGACGTGGTGGCCGAACTGCGCCGCTACCACCCGGGCCACCTGGGCTTGTCGCCCGAGCTGGGCCGCCTGCCCGTCTTCGGCAGCTATCCGCTTACCGATGTGGACCGCGCGCTGGCCATGTTGGCCTCGGTGCTGCCCATCCGCCTGGAACGCCCCTTGCCTTGGTGGATCAGCATCGAAGCACGCGATGCCTGAAAAATATTCGCGCGCGCGGTTCCGCATTTCGATGCGTCGTTCGATTTAGGAAGCAAGAGTTCTTGCAACGTCCGTTTCGTTGTCCGGTTTCGTTGTCTGGCTTCGTTGTCCGGCTTCGTTGGCCGCTTCGTTGGCCGCTTCGTTAGGCCGCTTCGTTAGCCCGCTTCGTTGGCCGCTTCGTTGGCCCGCTTCGTTGGCCGGCTTCGTTGCCTCTCCACCCGCTTCCTTCATTGACCCCTCGCACGAGCGCACAGGTTTCCGTCATGTCTCACCGTTTTCCCTCCGCGCCAGCGCTGGCGCTGGCCATCGCCGCCGTCTTCGCCCCCTGGGCGCCGACCTTGCATGCGCAGTCCGCGCCCGCCGCCGACCTGCTGTCGTTCGACATCCCCGCCGCCCCGGTGGGCCAGGTGCTGACCCGGCTGGCCAATGAAACCGGCATCTTGCTGGCCGCGCCGCCCGACCTGCTGGCCGGCCGCCTGAGCGGCGGCGTGCGGGGCCGCTATACACGCGCCGATGCGTTGACCCAGGCATTGACCGGCACCGGCCTGCGCGCCACGCGCGAGGCGCCCAACCAGTTCCGGCTGTCCGCCCTGCCCGCCGCTGGCGCCACCACGCTGGAAGCCGTCACCGTCACGGGCAGCGCCGTGGACACCAGCCTGCCCCCCGTCTACGCAGGCGGCCAGGTGGCCAGCGGCGGTCGCATCGGCCTGCTGGGCAACATGAGCGACATGGACACCCCCTTCAGCGCCACGCAATACACGTCCAAGCTGATCGAGGACCAGCAGGCGCAGAACATCGGCGACGTACTGGTCAACGACCCATCGGTGCGCAACACGTATTCATGCGGCGCGGGACGCGATGAATTCAACATCCGCGGCTTCACCCTGTTCAACTACGACGTGTCGTTCAACGGCCTGTACGGCGTGTCGCCGCGCAACGCCAGTTCGCTGGTCGGCGTCGAACGCGTGGAAGTGCTGCGCGGCCCCAACGCCTTGCTCAACGGCATGGCACCGTACGGTTCGGTGGGCGGCGCGATCAACCTGGTGCCCAAGCGCGCCGGCGCCGAGCCGCTTAACCGCTACTCCGTCAACTACATCGGCGACTCGCAGTTTGGCGTGCACGCCGACCTGGCGCGCCGCTATGGCGACACCCAACAGTTCGGCGTGCGCCTGAACGTGGCCGGCAGCGGTGGCGACCTGCCGCAAGACGGCTCCAAGGAAAACCTGGGCGCCGTGGCCCTGGGCCTGGACTACCAGGCCGAACGTTTCCGGCTGGACGGCGATATCAACTACCAGAACCGCACCACCGATGCGCGCAGCGGCTTGCTGTTTCCGCCGCCGCCGGGCGTGGACATCGGCGCGGCGCCCGACGCGCGCCGCAACTTCTTTCCGTCATGGACCTATTGGAAGACCAAGGAATGGTCGGGCGCCCTGCGCGCCGAATACGACCTGACGCCCGACTGGACGGTGTACGGCGCCATCGGCGCGCGCAAGCACGACTTTGAAAGCCTGCAAACCAGCTGGCTGATGCTGGACGGCAACGGCGACATCGGCGCCGTGCCGGCCCGGCTGAACGAGAACCTGTTGAGCAAGACAGGCGAAGTCGGCCTGCGCGGGCGCTTTAACACCGGCGCCGTCAAGCATGAGCCATCCATCAGCGCCAGCGCGCTGGACATCGATTATTCGTCGGCCCGCATCCGTTCGCGCACCGTGTTCTCAAACCTGTACGACCCGGCCGACCTGCCCAAGCCGGACATCGCGCGACCGGGCGACCTGCCCAAGACCAGCGAGTCGCGCCTGTACAGCGTGGCGCTGGCCGACAAGATCTCATTTCTGGATGACCGCGTGCAAGTCATTGCGGGCTTTCGGCACCAGCGCATCGAGTCCACCAACTTTGACGCCGCCACCGGACGCAGCACATCCGAGTACGCCAAGTCGGCCGTCACGCCCGCCTTCGCATTGACCGTGCGCCCCACTCAGCGCCTGTCCCTGTACGGCAACTACATCGAAGGCTTGAGCCAGGGCGGCACCGCGCCCGAAGGCTCGATCAATGCGGGGGAAATGTTCGCGCCAGAAATTGCCAAGCAGATCGAAGTGGGCGGCAAATACGACTTTGGCGAATTCTCCACGACGTTAAGCGCGTTCCAGATCGAGAAACCCAGCAGCTTTCTGGACCCCGACACCCGCCGCTACGTATCCAACGGACAGCAGCGCAATCGCGGCCTGGAATTCTTGGTGCAAGGCGACGCCGCGCCCGGCGTGCGATTGCTGGGCGGCGTGGCCTATACCGACGCGCGCCTGACGCGCACCGAAGGCGGTGCCAATGATGGCAACTGGGCGCCGGCCGTGCCGCGCTTTCAGTTCAACGCGGCAGCGGAATGGGACACGCCCTTTCTGCCCGGCCTGACCGTCACGGCGCGCATGTTGCGCACCAGCCAGCAGTATGTCGACGTGGGCAACACGCAGACGATTCCCGGCTGGACGCGCTTTGATCTGGGCGCGCGCTACGCGTTCAACGCCAGCGGCACGCCGATGGTGGTGCGGGCGACGGTGGAAAACGTGTTCAACAAGAACTACTGGCAGTCGGCCGCGCGGGAAGGCTTGACCGTCGGCGCACCGCGCACGGTGCTGCTGTCGGTCTCGACCGAGTTCTGACCCACGCCGGGGTCTGGTCCGCGCCGGGTACGATCTACGCCGGCTTCGATCTACGCCGGCTTCGATCTACGCCGAGTTCAATCTGCACCGGCTTCGATCTACGCCGGCGCGCCGCGCTGGCTGTCGCGCGGCAGGTCCACCCGGAAGCGCGTCACGCCGTTACGCGATTCTGCGCCGATGCGGCCGTGATGGCTCAGCACGATCTGCTGCGCGATGAACAAGCCCAGCCCCAGCCCGTTATGGCTGTCAGCCCGACGCTCGCCGCTGCGAAAGGGATTGAACAGATGCGGCAGCAACGCCGGTGGAATCGTGCCGCCGTTGCTGACCGTGACCGTGACGCGGTCGGCCACCGTGCCGTCGGCGTGCACATGCACCGGGATGTCGCGGTCGCCATGATGCAGGGCGTTGCCGATCAGGTTGGCAAACACCTGGCACAGGCGGTCGCCGTCCCAGACGCCCGCCATGTCGCCCACGAATTCGCATTCGATCTGCCGGTCGGGCCGGCCCGTCTGCGCTTCGTCCACGGTGCGGCGCACCAGTGCATCCATGCGCTGCTGGGCCGAGGCCAGCGTCAAGCCGCCCGCCTGCCGGATACGCGTAACGTCCAGCAGGTCTTCGATCAACCGCGCCATGCGCTCGCTGCTTTGCAACATGCGCTGGGCCAGGCCCGCCACGCGGCCGGGGTCCGTCTGCCGCTGCAACAGGGACGCCCCCATCACGATCGACTGCAAGGGCGTGCGCAGGTCATGGCTCAACACGGCCATGAACATCTCGTTGATGCGCAAGGCTTCGGTGCGCTCTTCCAGCTGCTGCGCCAGCGCGCGCTTGCGCTCATGCAGTTCGAAAAAGACGTTTGCCTTCATGCGCAGCATGTGCGGGTCGATGGGCTTGTACAGAAAATCCACGGCGCCGCTTTCATAGCCGCGAAACTGCCAGTTGTGCTCGCGCGAACCGGCGGTGATGAAGATCAGCGGAATGTGGCGCGTGCGCTCGCTGCCCCGGATCAGTTCGGCCAGCTCGAATCCGTTCATGTCGGGCATCTGCACGTCCAACAGCGCCAGCGCGACGTCGCCGTGGTTCAACAGCAGTTCAAGCGCTTCGGGGCCGGATTGGGCCTTGAGCACCTGGATCTTTTCATTTTGCAGCAGCGCTTCCAGCGCGATCAGGTTTTCGGGAATGTCGTCGACGAGCAGGCATTTGATTCTTTCTTCTTGCGGTTTGGCAGATGTCAGGAACATGGTGTCAAAGCGGGGGGTAAGGGTTACAGCGCGGGCTGCGTCGGCAAGCGGGCAAGCATCGCGGCGATCTCGTCGGGGGCCAGTTGGTCATCAACCGCGTGCCGGGCCAACGCCGCTTGCGGCATGGTGGGCATTGAGGCGGACGACGGCGACTGCACCACGGTGCGACCGCCGGCGGCATGAATGGCAGCCAGGCCTTGCGCGCCGTCCTCGTTCGCGCCGGAAAGCAGGATGCCCATCAGCCGGTCGCCAAAGCAGTCGGCAGCCGAATCAAACAAGACGTCAATCGACGGCCGTGAAAAATACACGGGCGCGCCGACCGACAACGCCAATCGCGGCCCCTGGTCCACCAACAGGTGGTAATCCGGCGGCGCGAAGTACAGATGACCCGGCTGTATCCAAAGCTGATCTTCCGCCTCCAGCACGGGCAAGGCGCAGCGTTCACGAAAAATATCCACCAGCAGGCTGCGTCGGTCGCGCGGCAAATGCAGCACGATGATCACGGCCGCGCACAGGCGCGCCGGCAAGGCGGGAATCAGCACGTTCAGCGCGTCAAGCGCGCCCGACGAGCCGCCGATGACGATGGCGTCCCACGGGCCCGACGGCGTCCTTGTCGCCGCGCTTGCCGCCGCGCTTGCCGGAAGGGTCGGCGCGCCCGAGCTCACAGCCCCGCCTTTTTGCGGTAGATGCGTTCTTCAAGCACAAAGTCGTCAAAGTTGTCGGCCTGCCCCGTGAACCGCAGGGATTCGCGCGAGCCCAGGCCAAGAAAGCCGCGGTGCACCAGTGCGTCATGGAACAAGCCCAGCGCGCGGTTTTGCAAGTCGCGCTCGAAGTAGATAAGCACGTTGCGGCACGATATCAAGTGCACTTCGGCGAACACGCTGTCGGTGGCCAGGCTGTGATCGGAAAATACCATGTGCTCGCGCAGCCGCTTGTCGAACACCACCCGTCCGTATCGGGCCGTGTAGTAGTCAGACAGCGAGCTCAACCCGCCCGAGCGCGCGTGGTTGCTGGAAAACGCGGCTACGCGGTCCAGGTCGAACACGCCTTGCTCGGCGGCGCGCAGCGCATGCGGGTTGATGTCGGTGGCGTAGATCAGCGCGCGGTCCAGCAAGCCCTCTTCGGCCAACAGGATGGCCAGCGAATAGACCTCTTCGCCGGCGCTGCATCCGGCCACCCACACTTTGATCGACGGGTAGGTGCGCAGGATGGGAATGACCTCGGTGCGCAGCGCCTGAAAGTAGCCGGGGTCGCGAAACATGTCGCTGACCTGCACGGTCAGGAACTGCAACAGCGCGGTGAATACCGCCGGTTCATGCAGCACGCGGTCTTGCAACTGCGATAGCGTCTTGCAGCCGAACTGCGTTAGCGCGGTTTGCAGCCGCCGCTTCAGGGACGCCTGCGCGTACTCCCGAAAATCGTAGTGGTAGTGGTGGTAGATGGCATCAAGCAGCAGACGCTGCTCGATGTCGGCAATACGCGCTTTGGCAGAGGCAGGCATGGTGGTGTTCAGCGTAAAAAAGCGCGGACGCGGCGTTAGCTGCGCATCCAGACGCGCACCAGGGACAGCAAGCGTTCAACATCAAGGGGCTTGGCGATGTAGTCGTTGGCGCCGGCCGCCAGGCATTTCTCCTGGTCGTCCTTCATGGCCTTGGCGGTCAGCGCAATGATCGGCAGGCGCCGCCATTCCGGCCGGTTGCGGATGTGACGCATCGCCGTGTAGCCATCCATCTCCGGCATCATGATGTCCATCAGAACCAGGTCGATCGCGGCCATGCCGTCCGAACCGGCGCGCTCCAGCGCATCCAGCGCCTCGCGGCCGTTGCGCGCAATTTCCACGCGCAGGCCGGTAGGCTCAAGAATGCTGGACAGCGCGAACACGTTGCGCACGTCGTCTTCCACCACCAGCACCGTACGGCCTTCCAGCGTGGAATCGCGGCTGCGGGCCAGCTCCAGCATCTGACGATGCTCGGGCGGCAGTTCGGCTTCAACCTGGTGCAGGAACAGCGTCACTTCGTCCAGCAGGCGTTCGGGCGAACGCGCATCCTTGATGATGATGGACTTCGAGAAACGGCGCAGGTGCTGCTCTTCATCGCGCGACAGCGCGCGGCCCGTGTACACGATGACCGGCGGAAACGACACGCTTTCCTGCTCGGCCATCTGCTCCAGCAATTCATAGCCGCTGATGTCGGGCAGGTTCAAGTCCATCACCACGCAATCGAACGTGGTGCCGCGCAGCAGTTCCAGCGCCGCGGCAGCAGTGGCGGCGGGCACGATTTCGACATCGTTACGCGCCAGCAGCTGGCGCACGCTTTCGCGTTGGCGGTCGTCGTCTTCCACCACCAGCACGCGTCGCACGTGTTGGGTGAACTTGGCTTCCAGGCGCCGCAAGGCTTCCACCAGCTCTTCGCGCTTGACGGGCTTGAGGGCGTAGCCGACGGCGCCCCGGCCCATGGCTTCCTGCGCGTAGTCCGCTACCGACACCACGTGCACGGGGATGTGGCGCGTTTGCGGGTTGCGTTTCAGTTGATCCAGGACGCCTAGCCCGGAAAAATCAGGCAGGTTCACGTCCAGCACGATGGCGTTGGGGCGCTTTTGCGTCGCAAGCTCCAGGCCGTCGGTGGCGGTGTGCGCCGTCAGGCAGCCAAAGCCCATTTCGCGGGCCAGGTCGGCAAGAATGCCGGCAAAGCGCTCGTCGTCCTCGATGACGAGAATGCTGCGTTCCGGCTGGGCGCTGTCACTGTCGCCGGCGGGCGCGAGGGTATCGGGCACCTTGGCGGTCGCCGGCGTCTGCCGCGTTTCGACCGCGGCATACACCGGCTTGGCGATGCGGGGAAACGGCGCCACGCTGCTACGCGTATGCGCGGGCGGCGGCGCGTTTTCCAGGCGCACCGGCACTTCCAGCGTGAAAACGCTGCCCTGCCCCGGTGTGCTGGCCACGGTCAGCTTGCCGCCCAGCAGTTCGGCCAGATCGCGCGAGATCGACAGCCCCAGCCCCGTGCCGCCGTACTTGCGATGCGTGCTGCCGTCTGCCTGCCGGAACGCTTCGAAGATCAGCTCTTGCTGCTCGGCCGGCACGCCGATGCCGGTGTCGTGCACCGCAAAAAGCAGGCGGTCGCGGCCCGCGCGCGAAACGCGCAGCGCCACCGTGCCGCGCTCGGTGAATTTCAGCGCGTTCGACAACAGGTTCTTCAGCACCTGGCCCAGGCGCTTGGGGTCGGTGTGCATAGCCGGCGGGACGGCGGAGTCGATATCCAATTCCAGCGCCAGGCCCTTTTCCAGCGCCATCGGCCGCAGGGGTTCCAGCAGGCGTTGCAGGGTCGAGGCGATGGTCACCTGCTCGACTTCCATCGTGGCCTGCCCGGCCTCGATCTTGGCCAGGTCCAGGATGTCGTTGATCAGCGTCAGCAGGTCGCTGCCGGCGGCGTAGATGGTTTGCGCGTACTTGACCTGTTCGGTGCTGAGGTTGCCGGGCTTGTTGTCCGACAGCAGCTTGGCCAGGATCAGGGTGGAATTAAGCGGCGTGCGCAGCTCGTGGCTCATGTTGGCCAGGAACTCGCTCTTGAACTGGCTGGCCTGCGTCAGTTGGCGGGCCTTCTCGGTCAGCGCGCCCTGCACCCGCAGCAGTTGTTCGGCCTGCGCTTCCAGGTTGGTATTGGTCTGCTCAAGCTCGGTCTGCTGCAATTCCATGCGCGCCTGCGATTCCTGCAGGATGCGGCTTTGCTGCTCAAGCTCTTCGTTGCTGACGCGCAGTTCTTCCTGCTGCGTTTGCAACTCTTCGGCCTGGCGCTGGGTTTCTTCCAGCAGCGCTTCCAGACGGGTACGGTCCTGGCCGGAGCGGATGGCCGAGGCCAGCATTTCCGAGGCGCCTTCCAGCAGGCCGCGTTCCACTTCACCCACCGGATGGTTAAAGCCCAGTTCGATTACGGCGTAGACGCGGCCGTTCATCATGGCCGGCGCCAGCACCAGTTCGGCCGGGTTGGAACGGCCCACGGCGGACGCCAATTCCAGATGGCTCGCCGGCACGTCGCGCACATGCAGCAGGCGGCGCGACGTGACGGCCTGGCCGGTCAGCCCTTCAGCCGGCAAGATTTTGCGTGCCAGTCGCTCGGGGGGCAAGGCGAACCCGCCGAACAGTTCAAGTTCGCCGGTGGCGCGATCCACCACGTAGCCCGCGCCCACCTCGGCGCCCAGGTACTCGGCCAGATAATCCAGCGAACGCTTGCCGATTTCATCCAGGCGCAAGTCGCCCTGCAAACGCATGCTGAGACCCGACAAACCGGTGGTAACCCACGACTGCCGCGCCTTGGCCTGGTATTCACGCACGGTCATGCCGGCCGACAGCGCAATCAGCGCCAGCAACAGGATCGAGCCGCCCCACGAGTAATAGGCCGACGTGATGGCCGCCGACGCCCAGGCGTCGCGCCCAGCGGCCAGCTCTTGCATCTGCCGCGCATAAAGGTCGCTGACCAGATCGCGCAGGCGGTCCATCGCGTCCTTGCCCGCGTCGGTACGCACCATGGCCATGGCGCCTTCCGCGTTGCCGGCCTTTTGCATGTCGATGGTTTCGCGCAGCTCTTCGAGCTTCTGGCGGGTGATGCCTTCGATGTCGTTGACGATGCGGCGCTGCGAAGGGTCGTCGGACGTGGCGGCCTTGATGATGGCCAGCCGCTGTTCAATCAGCGGCAGCGCGCGCAAATACGGTTGCAGGTAAGGCAGTTCGCCCGTAAGCAGGTACCCGCGCTGGCCGATCTCGGCATCCTTGACGGCCGAATTGAACAGGCTGAGCTGGCGCAACGTTTCCGTGCTGCGGTCCATTGCCTTGACGGCTTCGGTGCGGCTGTCGGTAGACCGCACATTGACGAAGGCGATCACCAAAGTGGCTAGCGCGGCCGTCAGGAATCCGACCAACAAAGTCCGAGGAAAGGCAGAACGGTTGGCAGGCTGCGACGACGATTTCGGCATGGTAGCGGTGGCGGTTCAAGGTAGGGGCGAGTGCCGCTGCCCGACGACGCGGCGGCCCCAGAACATGAACGAGGCGCGGTCGTGGCTAACGGCCTTAAGCGCTGGACTATACCTGTTTTGAACGCGTCTCAACATGTGGAACAGTGCTGAAACCATCCACCCTGCCCGCGCGGCGAAACGCGGGCCGCGACTACGCCCCGCGCCACCGCTTTGCCGCTGGATTGCCTTACTGAACCCGCAGCTTGCCGTCCGCGATGATCTTGGCCCATTTGGCCTGCTCACCGGTCTGGAACGCCGTGAATTGCGCGGGCGTATTCGGCGTGTAGGCCAGGCCCAGCGCCTTCATCTTGGCGTTGACTTCGGGCTTGGCGATGATGGCCGCAATGGTCTGGTTCAATCGGTCGACAACGGCGGGCGGCGTGTTGGCAGGCGCGTAGATGGCCTGCCAGCTACTGACGTCAAAGCCCGCGACACCGGCCTCCTGCATGGTCGGCACGTCGGGCATGACGTCGGTGCGCTTGGCGGACGTGACCGCCAGCGCGCGCACCTTGCCACTTTGAACGTAGGGCAAGGCAACCAGCGCGGTTTCGAACGAACTGGGAATCTGGCCGCCGATCAAATCCTGGATGGCTGGCGCGCTGCCCCGATACGGCACATGCGTCAGATGCGCCCCGGTCAATTGCTTGAACACCTCGCCGGAAAGATGCTGCGACGTGCCTTGCCCGGCCGAGCCGAAAGCGATGGTGTCGGGGGTGGCCTTGCCGGCCGCCACCACGTCCTGCACGGTTTTGTACGGCTGGTTCGCGCCGACGAGCAGCACGTTCGAAATGCTGCCCAGCAAGATCACCGGCGCAAAATCGCGGGCGGCGTTGTAGTTGATGCCGGGCAACAACGACGGGTTGATGGCGTGCGTGGCGATGGTGCCCAGCAGCAGCGTGTAGCCGTCCGGCTTGGCGCGCGCGACGGCGTCGGCGCCCAGCACACCGCCCGCGCCGCCCTTGTTTTCCACCAGCACGGTCTGGCTCAGGCTGGCGCCGAGTTCCTGTGCGATGAGGCGCCCAAGAATGTCCGAGGTGCCACCCGCTGCAAATGGCACCACCAAGGTGATGGGCTTGGCGCGCGGCCAGTCGTCGGCGGCATGGGCCGAGGCGGCGGCCAGGGTGGTCAGGGCCAAAGCGGCGAACGTGCGGCGCAGCAGGGGGAATGCCTTCAAGCTTGTCTCCTAGGGGTCTTTTAGTCTTGTACGTTGTCGTACGACTTATGGAAAAAGGAGAATACTTCGTTGGCGGACTGCGTTTCAATCTAGGGTAATTCCGAATTCGGGGTGCCTCTATAGGCGGTGTCTCATAGGGACGACATGGGATTTTCGCTGCCATTGCATCGAACGGGCTGTATGTTGTACGATGACATACATCTACTCCAGGCCCAAGGATTTTTCCAGGCCGTCCCATGGTTCTACCCCCTCCTTTTTTATTGGATGACAGGCATGACGACTCCCCAGGAACTCAAAGAAATCGTATCGGAAGGTTTGCTGTCCTTCCCCGTGACGGACTTTGACCAGAACGGCGATTTCAACGCCAAGACCTACGCCGCGCGCCTGGAATGGCTGGCCCCGTATGGCGCCACCGCGCTGTTCGCCGCGGGCGGCACTGGCGAGTTCTTCTCCCTGGCGCCCCAGGAATATTCCGACGTCATCCGCACTGCCGTGCAGACCTGCGCCGGCAAGGTGCCGATCCTGGCCGGTGCAGGCGGCCCCACCCGCACCGCCATCGCCTACGCACAAGAAGCCGAGCGCCAGGGCGCCAAGGGCATCCTGCTGCTGCCCCACTACCTGACCGAAGCCTCGCAAGACGGCATCGCCGCGCACGTGGAAGAGGTCTGCAAGTCCATCAAGATCGGCGTCATCGTCTACAACCGCGCCCAGTCCCGCCTGTCGGCCGACAGCCTGGAACGCCTGGCCGAACGCTGCCCGAACCTGGTCGGTTTCAAGGACGGCATTGGTGACATCGAAGCCATGGTGCGCATCCGCCGCAAGATGGGCGACCGCTTTTCGTACCTGGGCGGCCTGCCCACGGCTGAAGTCTATGCCGCCGCCTACCGCGCGCTGGGCGTGCCGGTGTATTCGTCGGCCGTCTTCAACTTCGTGCCCAAGACCGCCATGGATTTCTACCGCGCCATTGCCGCCGGCGATTCCGACACCACCAACCGCTTGCTGGATGATTTCTTCCTGCCGTACCTGGAAATCCGCAACCGCAAGGCCGGCTACGCCGTCAGCATCGTCAAGGCCGGCGCCAAGCTGGTCGGTCACGACGCCGGCCCGGTGCGCGCGCCGCTGACTGACCTGACCGGCGAAGAGCTGGAAATGCTTAACGCCCTGATCAAGAAGCTTGGCCCGCAGTAAACACGCGGCCACGTACCCGCCGCTCGGCTGAGAAAGAACGCCCTCTGGTTTGAGGGCGTTTTTTTTGCTTACGCATCCCGCGCAACGAGCCATTGCCGAATACTCAGCCTGTATGTTGTCATACAGGCTGATGTTCTGAACGTCCTTACCGTTGCCGTGTCGGCGTAAAAGCGGGTCCGCGCCTTGTCCTGGCCTTCATCGCGGCCTCGATCGCCCCTTCGTACAAGCGGCCGCGATGCCCGGAAAGCGTACACTTGCGGCTCCGGACGCGGGCCTAAAGCCCGCTGCAACTGCCCCACCCTATAAGAGAGACGATGGAAACTCCCGCCCGGCCCCGCCAGCGTTCGCGCCTGACAGACGTGGTCATCCAGGAACTGAACAAGCGCCTGGACGCCCGCACCTATCGCGCCGGCGACAAGCTGCCGTCGGAACATGCGCTGTGCGATGAATTCAACGTCAGCCGCACGGTCATCCGCGAAGCGGTTGCGTCGATGCGCCTGAGCGGCCGGTTGGTCAGCAAGCCCGGCATCGGCGTATTCGTCACCGAAGACCGCGAAAAGCCCATCGACTTTGTCATCGAACCCGCTACCGACCCGCGCTGGGCGCTGCACATCATGGAGTTGCGCGCCGGGCTTGAGGTCGAAGCCTGTGGCCTGGCGGCCGAGCGCCGCAGCGCCTCGGACCTGAGCGGCATCGTGGAAGCGTTCGACGCGTTCAACCGCGCCACGCGCGACATGGAAGCCGCCGTCAAGGCCGACTACGAGTTCCACCTGTCCATTGCCAAGGCGTCCAACAACCCGCACTTTCCCGCGCTGCTGCGCGCGGCGGTGCGCGACGTCATGCTGGACTTGAACATCAAGCACGGCGGCAAGACCCCCGAAGAGCTCGAAACCTACGAAACCCGCAACGTGCGCGAACACGAGGCCATCCTGACCGCCATCATGCGCCGCGACCCCGGTGCCGCGCGCGCCGCCATGGACCGCCACCTGGGCGACAGTATCGCCCGATACCGCAAGCTGCTGTCGCAGGCGCCCGCGCAATAAGCCGCCTGCCTGGGGGAAACTGTGCCGGCGTTGTCACTGCCCGGCACGGAAATTACGGGAATCCCCTTACTTGCTAGCTTGTATGACAGCTGCCATCATACGTCTCATGACTTGACGGATTGCGCGCATGCCGGTTTTGCCGGCCCAAGCCCGACCAAGCGCCGGCCAAGCATGACTTTCGTTATGACCCTCGTTGTACAAGTACCGCCGATGAGTCCGATCCTATCTCTACGCACGACGTTCCAGCGCTACACGACGCGTATCCATCGGCATACCCCCTGACCTGAGCACCTGAGCCGGTCAACCGCGCCCGTTCCGGGCCCGCTTCCCTTTCCTTCGCGCCTTCGCGTGCCCTACCCGCCCGGCCCCGGCCGGCGATCGGCTGCGCCTGCGCGACGGACCCCGCTTTCCCTTCCGCTTATTCCAAGCGTTTTCGACCCCCTCCCCAGGAGCATTCTCCATGCGTAAGTTTCTGACCACCGCCGTTGCGGCGACTTTGCTGTGCGCCGCCTCTGGCGCGCAAGCCGGCGTGACGTTCGATGCCGTCAAGAAAAAGGGTTTCTTGCAGTGCGGCTTTGCCGGCATTCCCGGCTTCTCGGTGTTGGACAGCAAGGGCGAATGGACGGGGCTGGACGTGGACATGTGCCGCGCCGTCGCGGCCGCCATGTTCGGCGACGCATCCAAGGTCAAGGGCAATGTGTTGACCGCGCAAGCCAAGTTCACCGCCTTGCAGTCCGGCGAGATCGACATGCTGTCGCGCAACACCACGCAGACGCTGACCCGCGACACCACGCTGGGCCTGATCGGCGTGGGCGTGAACTTCTATGACGCGCAGGGCCTGATCGTCAAGAAGTCAATGAACGTGAAAACCGTGAAGGAACTGGACGGCGCGACGATCTGCGTGCAGCCCGGCACCACCACCGAACTGAACCTGGCCGACTACTTCCGTAGCCGCGGCCTGACGTTCAAGCCCGTGCTGGTCGAAAACTACGACGAGAACTTCCGCCTGCTGGAATCGGGCCGTTGCGATGCCTATACCAACGACAAGTCCAACACCGCCGCCAACATGCGCACGCGCCTGGCCAAGCCGGAAGACTGGGAAATCCTGCCCGAAAACCTGTCCAAGGAACCCTTGGGCCCGATGGTTCGCCAGGGCGACGAGCAGTGGTTCAACGTGGTGCGCTGGTCGCTGAACGCGATGCTGGAAGCCGAGGAATACGGCATCACGTCCAAGAACGTGGACGACATGCTCAAGAGCACCAACCCGAACGTGCAGCGCATCCTGGGCGTGACGCCGGGCATGGGCAAGAACCTGGGGCTGGACGACAAGTGGGCCTACAACATCATCAAGCAGGTGGGCAACTACGGCGAAAGCTATGACCGCGCCATGGGCAAGGACAGCCCGCTGAAGCTGGAACGCGGCCTGAACAAGCAGTGGACCCAAGGCGGCCTGATGTACGGCTGGCCGGTGCGTTAAGCCCCACCTGCTCTGCCTTAGCGACGGCGCAACCGCACTCTGGCAATACCCGCCGTCGCGGCATCCCGCCCTTGCGCGACTTCGCCCTGGTGCAAAGCCGCTTTTCTCTTTACCCGCAAGCCCGGCCATCGCACGGCCTGGTTTGCCCTTTTTACGTTGTAATCATGAACAGCATCGTCAATGCCCGCCTGAAACAGATCAAACCCTCGCCCAGCATGGCCGCCAAGATCGTCGTCGACGAACTGCGCCGCCAGGGCCGCGAGATCGCCGACTTCACGTTGGGCGAGCCCGACATGCCCACGCCCGCCCACATCGCGCGCGCCGGCCAGGACGCCATCGCCAGCGGCGACATCCGCTACACCAGCCCGAACGGCACCGTGGGCCTGCGCCGCGCCATCGCCAACAGCCTGCAACTGGGCCTGGGCGTGTCCTACGGCATGGACCAGATCACCGTGGGCGCGGGCGCCAAGCAGATCATCGGCGCCGCGTTGACGGCCAGCCTGGAACCGGGCGACGAAGTGATCGTATGCGCGCCGTACTGGGTGTCTTACCCCGACATGGTGCTGCTGAACGAAGGCAAGCCCGTGGTTGTGACCGGCCCGGAATCGCAAGGGTTCAAGCTGGACGCCGCCACGCTGGAAGCCGCCATCACGCCGCGCACGCGCTGGTTGATCCTGAATTCGCCCAGCAACCCCAGCGGCGCCGTCTACAGCGCCGCCGAACTGCGCGCGCTGACCGACGTGCTGGTGCGCCATCCGCACGTCTGGATTCTTAGCGACGAAATCTACGCACCCTTCTGCTATAGCGGCCAGGCGCATGCCTCCCCCGTGCAGGTCGAGCCGCAACTGATCGGCCGCACGCTGATCGTCAACGGCATGTCCAAGTCCTACGCCATGACGGGCTGGCGCGTGGGCTACGGCGCGGGCCCGGCCGAGCTGATCAAGGCCATGAGCACGGTCATGTCGCAAAGCACCTCGTGCCCCAGCGCGATCTCGCAAGTGGCCGCGCAAGCCGCCCTGGAAGGCGACCAGTCCAGCGTGACGCAGATGGTCGACATCTTCAAGGCGCGCCGCGACCTGATCGTGCGCCGCCTGAACGCCATTCCCGGCATCTCGTGCGCGATGCCCGACGGCGCCTTCTACGTGTACGCCAACGTGCAAGGCCTGATCGGCCGCACCGGCCCGGCGGGCGAACTGAAGACGGACCTGGACGTCAGCCTGTTCTTCCTGCGCGAAGCCGGCGTTGCCGTGATCGACGGCGGCTCGTACGGCTTGTCGCCCTACGTGCGGTTCTCGTTCGCGACGTCCACCGAAGTCATTGAACAAGGCATGGACCGCCTGGAAGCGGCCGTCAAAGTCTTGATGGCGGACTAAGTCGTGGCCAAGCACACCGCGCTATCCCCGGTGCCGCGGCCCGCGCACCGGGTTTCCTGGAACGACCCGGCCACGCGCGCGCTGGTCTACCAGGTGCTGGCCCTGACGCTGGTCGGGGCCGGTGTCTGGTTCCTGGTGCACAACACGCTGCACAACCTGTCGATGCGCAACATCGCCACGGGGTTCGGCTTCCTGGACCGCGAGGCAGGCTTTGCGATTGGCGAATCCGTCATCGCCTACGGCCCGGCGGACACCTATGGCCGCGCGATCTTCGTGGGGGTGTTGAACACGCTGCGCGTGGGCCTATTGGCGCTGGTCGCCGCGACGATACTGGGCGTTTTCATCGGCGTCGGCCGCCTGTCGAAGAACTGGCTCGTCAAGAAAATCACCTCGGTGTACGTCGAGGTGATGCGCAACGTGCCGCTCTTGCTGCAACTGTTCTTCTGGTATGCGCTGATCACCGAAAACATGCCCGGCCCGCGCCAGGCGCACAACCCCTTGCCGGGCGTGTTCATTTCCAACCGGGGCCTGAAAGTGCCCGGGCTGGAAGGCGCGTCGCTGGACTGGGTGCTGGGCGGCCTGGCGCTGGCCATCGTGGCGATTCTGTTCCTGGGCCACTGGGGCACCAGGCGCCAGGAAGCCACCGGGCGCGCGTTTCCGCTGGGCCGCGCCGCCATCGGCTTGCTGATCGGCTTGCCCATCGTGGGCTGGCTGGCGGGCGGTGCATCGCTGACGTTGGACATGCCAGCGTTAAAGGGCTTCAACTTCGTCGGCGGGCTGACCCTGTCGCCGGAATTCGTCGCCCTGTTCCTGGGTCTTACCGTCTACACCTCGGCGTTCATCGCCGAAGTGGTGCGTTCGGGCATCCAGGCAGTCAACAACGGCCAGTGGGAAGCGGCCGGTTCGCTGGGCCTGCCACGCGCGAAAGTGCTGCGGCTGGTGGTGCTGCCGCAGGCCTTGCGCGTGATCATCCCGCCGATGACCAGCCAATACCTGAACCTTCTCAAGAACAGTTCGCTGGCGGTCGCCATCGGCTATCCGGACATCGTGTCGGTCGTGAACACCACGCTGAACCAGACCGGCCAGGCCATCGAAGGCATCCTCATCATCATGGGCGCCTACCTGACGGTCAGCCTGTCGATCTCGATATTCATGAATTGGTACAACAAGCGCATCGCGCTGGTGGAGCGTTGATATGAGCAGCACTACGCATTCCTACACCGACGCCCTGCCCCCGCCCAGCACCCAGGTTGGCGCGTGGGCCTGGGTACGGTCGCGCCTGTTTTCGTCGCCGCTGAATATCCTGATCACGGTACTGCTGGCCTGGTTTTTGTTGATGTCGTTGCCGGCGCTGGTGGAATGGGCTTTCCTGAAGGCCAATTTCACCGCCACCAATGCCATGGAATGCCGCGCGTCCGTCGGCGGCGCCTGCTGGGCGTTCATCGTTGAAAAGCATCGGCTGATTCTGTTTGGCACCTATCCGTTCGACGAGCAATGGCGGCCGCTGATCGCGACGCTGATCCTGGTTGGCGTGATCGCGTGCAGCGGCATGCGCCGCTTCTGGAACGGCAAGCTGGCGCTGATCTGGACGGCCGGCCTGACGGCCGTGGCGCTGTTGATGTGGGGCGGCGTGTTCGGCCTGACCTATGTCGAGAACTCGCGTTGGGGCGGCCTGCCGCTGACGCTGATCCTGGCCACGTTCGGCATTGCGTTTGCCTTTCCTATCGGCGTGATGCTGGCCCTGGGCCGGCGTTCGAAAATGCCCGCCATCAAGGCGCTGTGCGTCGTGTACATCGAACTGATACGCGGCGTGCCGCTGATCAGCCTGCTGTTCATGTCGTCGGTGATGCTGCCCTTGTTCCTGCCGGAAGGCTTCACCATCGACAAGCTGTTGCGCGCGCAGATCGCCATCATCATGTTCGCCGCCGCCTACATCGCGGAAACGGTGCGCGGCGGCTTGCAGGCCATTCCGAAGGGGCAGTATGAAGGCGCCGATTCGCTGGGCCTGAATTACTGGCAGCAGATGCGCAGGATCATCCTGCCGCAAGCGCTAAAGATCGTGATTCCGCCGCTCGTCGGTATTTTCATCAGCCTGTTCAAGGACACGTCGCTGGTTGTCATCATCGGCATTTTCGATTTGACGCTGGCGGCCAAGGCGGCCCTGTCCGACGCGGCGTGGCGAGGTTTCGGGGTAGAGGCTTATCTCTTTATCTCGCTGATCTACTTCGCCTTTTGCTATTCCATGTCCAAATACAGTCAAGCGCTGGAAAAGCGCCTGGCCACCGGGCACGCGCGCTGATTGCGCCGCGTAGCCCCCGGTAAACCTTACGGAGACCAAGCATGTCGGATTCCATTATTCGATTGCAGGGCGTGAACAAGTGGTACGGCCAGTTCCACGTGCTGCGCAACATCAACCTGGACGTCGCGCCCGGTGAACGCATCGTGGTGTGCGGCCCGTCGGGCTCGGGCAAGTCCACCATGATCCGCTGCATCAACCGGCTGGAAGAACACCAGCAAGGGCAGATCATTGTTGACGGCACCGAGCTGACCAACGACCTCAAGCACATCGAGACCATCCGCCGCGAAGTGGGCATGGTGTTCCAGCACTTCAACCTGTTCCCGCACCTGACGGTGCTGGAGAACCTGACGCTGGGACCCATGTGGGTGCTCAAACAGCCGCGCGCACAGGCCGAGGCCACGGCGATGAAGTACCTGGAACGCGTGCGCATTCCCGATCAGGCCAAGAAGTTTCCGGGCCAGTTGTCGGGCGGCCAGCAGCAGCGCGTGGCGATTGCGCGGTCCTTGTGCATGAACCCGAAGGTCATGCTGTTCGACGAGCCCACCTCGGCGCTGGACCCCGAAATGGTCAAGGAAGTGCTGGACGTGATGGTGACGCTGGCCCAGGAAAGCGGCATGACGATGATCTGCGTGACGCACGAAATGGGCTTTGCGCGCAAGGTCGCCAACCGAGTTATCTTCATGGACCGCGGGGAAATCATCGAGCAGAACAACCCGGATGCGTTCTTCGATAACCCGCGGAACGAGCGGACACAGCTGTTCCTGAGCCAGATATTGCACTGAGGCGCCTCTCATCAGCGTGACTGGCGTCGGTGCGCGTCTGACATGAAATGCCGTCCTTGATGAAGGGCGGCATTTTTTTTAGGGCGGGTACGTGGCCTCGCCGCGAACGGTGCAAGTAGGTTGCAAGGGCGAATCGGGCGAATCGGGCGATGGGGAGGCTGGAAAAATCCCGAAGGGGCCGCGTAGCACTGATTGGCCACGATTTCGTAACCCTCCTATAGATACACGCCTGCAAGCAAGGGAACATGGTGGGTTTTACGCCTTCCTGTAGCGGGTGTTCCCGCTTCGACCATGACGACCGAACCCAGTCTGGAATCCCTGGTACCGGAAATTCTCCGCATCGCTGATCAGACGCGCTGCGACGCGGGCCCCAGCGCCGTGGTCGCGTGCAAGAGCGAAGTCGCCATCTTGCCCCTGCGCTATGCCGTTGTGACCGACGCCGGCCCGGGCCTGGATACCTTGGCGCCTGCGCTACCGTCCCACCTTGGCGCCGATTTTCCGCCGCTACAGGGCAAGCACGCGCGCTACGCCGTACGCACGATGCGCAGAGGCTATCTGTACCTGTTCACGAAGCGCTACATGAAGGACTGGTTCTGCGAAAGCGCCTATCGCACCTATGACACCGGTCTGTTCAAGCGTGTCTTTCCCTACGCGCCCCAGCACCACGCTCTTGAGCCGATCCATGAACCCACAGCCCGTGTGCACGATCTGCACGGCCCGGCCGAAAGCGGCCCCGGTGCCTGGACCGTGTGCCTGAAAGCCCCCGAAGACATTGAAGAACTCCGCGCCCTGTTCACGCCCGATCCCTTGACCAAGCGCATGCTGGACTTGATATCCAGCTTCAGCCCGCTACGCAATCAACTACAGAACTTCGATATCCGAAAGCTGCTGATGTCGTGCTCGCGTACGCCGGACGTGCTGGACCCCAGCATCATCGACGACACGCTGGCGGACGCCATTGCGCAAGATCAGCCTGACACCGCGTCGGTCCTGGCAGGCCAGCTTTATTCCGATCCCGAGAACCGCTACGCGCGCCAAATCGTCGCCCTGGATCTGAAGGAAAGCGCACGCCGTGCTCGCGGCTTTGGCATCGTGCTGCACGACGCCATCGGGATCACGCAGCAGCTCAATAGCTGGCGCAACGACGCCTATGAAGCCGTGCAGCGGTACTTGGACAAGAAGGACGGCAAAGGCGTCGAGAACCAGCGCAAGGTCTTGGTGGCCCAGGCGTTTACCGACGTCAAGCAGCAGTTCGAAACCCGCTCGGCGGCGCTGGAAGCCCAACATTTCATCGATATCGAGCGCGCCAGGGTTTACGACCCCGGCATGGCGGTGGGCCGCAACTGGGTCTTGAACGACGACGAGCGTGAACGCTGGGACAGCGCCGCAGACCAATACATCACCCAGTGCGAAGACGCGATGCGCACCAAGATGCAGGCGAAGCTGGACAGCGGTGAGTACCGGCGCAGGTTCGACAGCAAATATCTGTCTCCGGCAAAACCGGGGCAGGCGGTGCGCGTGGCAGACATGGACGTGGAGTTAACGACGTTCGACGCCGTGTCGGCGGCCGCCGAAAACGTCGGTGCCAAGCGCGCCAAGGATCACGAACGCTGGCTCACCAGCGAACAACTGCTGAGCGCGTTGGACGTCTACGACGACCGGGATCCGACAAGCGGCTGGCGCTTCGCGGGCCAGACGGGCTTGTGCGTGCTGGGCGCGGACGGGTGCGCGAGCACGGCGGATCTGATCGAACAATGGTGGACGGGAAACCCGACCGACCGCGCCAACCTGGCGATGCGCGGCTTTGCGCTGAACCAAACAGAGATTCAGGCGGAGTTGCAACGCACGCTGGACGCAGCGCGCCTTCAAGCGCAAACCCAGGCGCGTGATCCTATTCCGTCTAACGACAGAATGATCCAGCAGGTTCAGGCCGGGTTCGTCGCCGTTCAACATCTGGCTGATCTATTCGACAAGGCGAACGGATTGTTCGAAGCCTTGTCAGCCGCAGGCGAAACGAACCTGGCGGGTGGCGCCCTGGCCTGGTACTCCAGCCTGGGCCGCCAATCCCTGCGCTACGGCTCGACCGGCAAGGAATGGGCCTTCCATGGCATCACCCGAAGCTGGCTGGCGGCCAGCGTCAGCAAGCGGGCCACGAACTTGCGTATCGACGAACTGACCAAACTCGGGCGTAGCGCGGATCCCAAGCAATTGCGCGCACAGATTGGCCGGAACACCAGATTCGCATTTGCCACCGAACTTGTGGACGCCCATCGCAGTGACTTTTACAAGCTGCGCGCCAGCAGCTGGTTGCTGTTCTTTGAAGCGGCGTTGATTGCAATGCGGGTGCGGGATATGCCGGACGATGAACGCGGCGCGGGGGAGTTGATCGCCCATGGGTTGCTTGCAGGTGCTGCGGGGACGGAAATACTGGCGGCCGGGACGGAGTTGGTATTGCAGCATTACAGCGCCGCCAGCGTCACCGGAACGGGAGCGACGGTCTTTCTGGGGCAGCTGAAGCTGGTCGGTGGCGCGTTGGCGGCGGTGGGTGGGGTGGTGTTGATGGGGTATGACTGGAAGGACGCAGACCAATCACGGCAAGAAGCAAAAAAAAGGTTGACGTCTGCGTACTACCTCAGATTTGCCGCGGCCTTTGCGATGGTGGGCAGCCAATCCAGCATTGCCTTCGCCGCCGCTGGTCCGATGCTGAAGATCCTGGCAGAGCGAGGAGGAAAATCATACGCGTTGACCTCGCTCCTTCTCGTGGCGGCAAGGGCTTCCTCATTCCTGGGAAGGCCCGCCATGCTCGCACTATTGCGTAGTCTGCTTCTGCGCAGCACGTTGATTGGGATTGCCGCCACCTTGGCTATAGCCGTTTTTGATGACGACGCGCTAGAAAAATGGTGCAAGCGCTCTACCTATCGCGGCGTCGAGTACCAAGGCAACAGCCCGCACAACGCACTGGAGAATGAGTTAGCCGATTTGTACAGCGCCTTGCTGGAGATAATCTGATGTACCTGATGGAATGGATTTTGTGGCTTTCCGTCATCAAATCCGATGCCTGGCTGCAGGAACAGGCGGATGAGAATCCGAACGACCTTGCCAGCAGGCCTTTGGAACCGGTTTATGAGGATCTACTCGTCGCGGAATATGCACGATTGCGTGCCGCGCGATCTGACCACGCCGAATCCAGAAGCCCGGTATATGCCTGCGACAACACCATCCTCGAGATGCGTTGCGGCGCTATGGAAGAAAAGCGGGGATTCATCACATTAATCTCAGCATTCTTCTCGCTGCCGACGATCGCGGGCATCGACCTCATGTGCTTGTCATTTTCGCTATCGACATGGGAAACCTGGGATTACGACGACACGATTCTTCTGATCATTTTATTGATCGGTAGCCTCGGCGCACCCTACATCTACTTCAAATACCTCTTCCGCTTCACCCGCCTGGAATCCTTCACGTCCCGCCACCTGCTCATCCGATTCAACCGCATCACCCGCCAGGTCTGCCTGCACCGCCCACCGAGTTGCGGCGGTATCGCCGTGCTGCCTTGGGATGACATTCATCACGATGCAGTCCCCGGCGTGAACCTTGTCGTTGGCTGGTACCCGCCCTATTCCCCGCTGCCTTTTCCCAACATGGTTTTCGTCGGCAAGAAAAGCGTCAGCGAATTCGATATGAAAGCCGAATGGGAGTACATCCGCCGCTACATGGATGAAGGCGGTCTGGATGCGGTATCCCCGCCGCGTCTGAGTTCGCACCTGCCTTTGCCTTGGCCCGCCTTCGCGGCGCAGTTTGAGGCGTTGGGTCCGTACCTGCGTCACAGCGGCCCACTGACGTGGCTTGGAATGCTATTGATATCTCCGGCCCTGCTGGTTATCGGCCTGGGACATTGGGTGTCGCTCATGTTGTGCTGGCGTCCGCGTTGGCCAAAGATCATTCGGGAAGCCGGCTTGCCCGGCAAGCCGACCCCGCCGTTGACCACCATCGACGACTACCCGCCGGACGTTCGTGCGGCGCTGCTGGAAAACACGCATCGATGGGTTGTGCGGCCCGGTTCGCCGCCGCCACGGCCCAAGTTTTCATTGACCCGCCGCAAACGGCCCCGGGTTACTCCCCGCGACCCCGTTTGACTGCGCCCTTTATCGCTTTCCACCTGGAATATTCATGACTCCCATCGCCCTAGTCGGACACGCGCATTCCTGCCCCATTCATGGCCCCGGCACCATCGTCAGCGGGGCGTCCAGCGCCGCTGTCAATGGCCGGCCCATCGCGCGGGTGGGCGACCGCATCAGTTGCGGGGCGGTGATCGTCACCGGGTCGGCAGTGGCCAAAGTGGAAGGACAGCCGGTGGCTCGCCAAGGCGATACCACCAGCCACGGCGGCACGCTGATCGAAGGCGACGGCAGCTGGCTATCGGCGTAAGCGGCCGGGACGATGCCGGGCTGAAGGTGGCAAACCCGGGCCACGGATCGCGGGCGCCGGATCGAAGGCGGTATATAGTCACCCCGGTACGCGTCACCATGCACGCCATCCAGGGAACCTGCCGAATGACGAGAAGCCGCATCATGGCGTTTTTTCTCAGCCTGCTTGCCGCGCCCGCCGGCGCCGGCGTGATCTACGACAACCATGGCCTTGTCGTCGACATCACCACCGGCGGCCAGCGGGACTGGAATACCGGCCAGCGCCAGAACACGCGCAGCACCACCATTTCGTTCCAGGGCAACAAGCTGTGCGGCAAAGACGTCGGCAAGCTGCTGTACCCCGACGGCCGCAACATGGCCGCCAACGCGTTCTTCTGCGTGGCCAACGCGCGGGCGTTGGAAACGGACGCGGTGCTGGCCTACTTCACCAGCTCCAGCGCCGATGCGGCACTGGCGCACTTGCAGGTGGTCAACGGCGCGCTGCGGGTGAACCGGCTGGCTTTGTCCCGCCAGCCTGATCGCGACAAGCCCAGTGGCACGCGCTTTGAAGACGCGCGCCTGCCGGGCTGGACGCGCGTGGAAACCGCGTGGGCCGAAACGGTGATGATCCGGCACGCGTCGCTCGCGCCTGCGCAACTCTCGGTCAAACCTGGCGGGTCCGCGCCCGGTGCAACGGGCGCAGGAGCCACGCGCCCCGGGGTCATCAACCTGGGCGCGGGCAAGCTGCTGGATGTGGATGGCGACGTGGTCTATCTGGCTATTCCGCCCGGCCGCGATGTGGTGGTGGTGGAGCCGGCAACGCGCATCAAGGACGCACAGGGCGACATGCGGATCGTGCCGGAGGTCGTCAAGTTTGTAGACACGCCGTTGGCATTTCGCGCGGTGCGTTTGTCCACCGGCCAGGAGCTGGCGCGCCTGGATGTGAAGGACACGTGCGCCGCCCTGCCGGCCATCGAATTCAACCAGCCGGACCCGCTATATCCGTCCTCGGCCCAGCGCGACGTGCTGTTCGACGACGTGCCCGCCTGGCGCGCGGCCACGCTGCAATTGACGCAGACGGCGGGCCGCGCCACGTTGCAGCTGAAACCCGGCGTGACCTTGCCGACCAAGCCGAACTGCAAACGGGGCTGACGCCGCCGCGTGGCCAAGGCCCGGACCCTGTTGCCGTGAAGGGTGGCCCGCAGCGCTTCGCACCTGCCGCGTGCCCTACCCGCCTCAGATCAGAAACTGCCGATACGCCTCGTTATCCGTTTCCTCGAAATGCGCGTAGCCCAGTTGCCGCAGAAAGGCGTCCAGCGCGGCGCTGTCGGCCAGCGGGGCCTGGATGCCGACCAGCGCCGAGCTGAAATCCGCGCCCTGGTTGCGGTAGTGGAACAGGCTGATATTCCAGTTGGGCGCCATCTCGGACAGGAACTTCATCAGCGCGCCGGGGCGCTCGGGGAACTCGAAGCGGAACAGCCGCTCTCCGCCCGCCAGCGGCGAACGGCCGCCCACCATGTAGCGGATGTGCTGCTTGGACACCTCGTTGTACGTCAGGTCACTGACCGAAAACCCCTGCTCTTGCAGCGCCGCCATGATGTCGGCGGCATCGCCACGCCGCGCGATCTGCATGCTGACAAAGATGTGCGCGGTGTGCGCGTCGGCAATCCGGTAGTTGAACTCCGTGACGCTGCGCTGCCCCAACACGCGGCAGAACCGCCGGAAGCTGCCGCGCTCCTCGGGCACGGTCACGGCGAACACCGCTTCGCGCGCCTCGCCGACTTCGGCACGGTCTGCCACAAAGCGCATGCGATCGAAGTTCATGTTGGCGCCTGACGTCACGGCCACCATCGACAGCCCCTGCGCGTTTTCGCGTTCAACGTATTGCTTCAGCCCCGCCAACGCCAGCGCCCCCGCAGGCTCGAGCACGCTGCGCGTATCCAGGAACACGTCCTTGATTGCCGCGCACACCGCGTCGGTGTTCACCAGGATGATTTCGTCCAGGTATTCGCGGCACAGCCGGAAGGTTTCCTCGCCCACCAGCTTGACCGCCGTGCCGTCGGAAAACAGGCCGACTTCGGCCAGGTTGACGCGTGCGCCGGCCTTGATGGACTGCGCCATCGCGCAGGAATCCTCGGTCTGCACGCCGATTACCTTGACGCTGGGGTCCACTGCCTTCACATAGGCGGACACGCCGGCCGCCAGGCTGCCGCCGCCGATGGGCACGAACACCGCGTGCAGCGGGCCGGCGTGCTGGCGCAGGATTTCCATGCCGACGGTGCCCTGCCCGGCGATGACATACGGGTCGTCAAACGCCGGCACGAAAGTCATGTCGTGTTGCTGCGCCAGCGTTTGGGCATGGGCGTAGGCGTCGCTATAGGAATCGCCGGCCTGCACCACCGTGACGGTGGGGCCGCCGTGTGCGCGCACCGCATCCACCTTCACCTGCGGCGCGGTTTGCGGCACCACGATGATGGCGCGCACGCCCAGTCGCGCCGCCGAAATGGCCACGCCCTGCGCATGGTTGCCGGCGGACGCGGTGATCACGCCCCGGTCCAGCGCGGCCTGCGGCGTGTTGCGCATCTTGTTGTAGGCGCCGCGCACCTTGAAGGAAAAAACCGGCTGGTTGTCTTCGCGCTTCAGGTAGACCGTATTGTTCAGCCGCGTCGACAGGCCGCGCGCCAGGTCCAGCTCGGTCTCGCGGGCAATGTCGTACACCCGGGCCGTCAGAATCTGGCGCAGGTATTCCATGGGCGAGGCGTTGCCGTGCTGGAATGCGGTGTCGGGGGTAGCGGTTTGCATGGGGGTTCTCTGCTTGGGGGAAGACTTGCCCGGCAGAGGCGGCCACAAAAAACCCGCCTCGTGGGGCGGGTGGCTGTGACTGTTGCGGTCGCGCGCTAACCCACCATTTTCGGAATGATGGTAATAATCAGCGCAATGCGGACGGCGGGGAAATTCATGGCGCAAAGCTTGCGCCGGGTGCGCGAATTTGTCAAATCGGGCGCGGCGGCCTGACGGCGATATGGGGTTTGTGCTGCGGGCCACCGAGCCCCTCTCGTTCGCGTCATTGCCCGCCTGGTGGTTTGCCGGCCCGGCGCCCTTGCGCCATATCCTGGCCGTATTGATGCGATATCGAGCCCATAACGCAGGCTTTATCGGTGATTTCCCTGCGCGTCAAGCGTGTCGCGGTATTACAATACCGGCTTCGTGGCAGTTCGCACCTTCCAGAATGACCGGTCAAACCGGCTCATTAATAAAGGACGGGCAACCGCCAATTTGCGTGGATCCGGAGCCTGCTTCGCATCTGCCCATACGAACCCACTCTCGACAACATCTACCGGCGTACGCCGCTTAGCATGTTCGGGTTTGCGCCGAAAGCGCTATGCGCCGAACAGATTCAAGGATCATGTCTCTTACTCCGAAGATTATCTATACCCTCACCGATGAAGCGCCGGCGCTTGCAACCCGTTCGCTGCTGCCCATCGTCCAGGCATTCGCCAAGCCCGCGGGCGTCACGGTGGAAACGCGCGACATCTCCCTGGCCGGCCGCATCATCGCCCTGTTCCCGGATTACCTGGAAGACAGCCAGAAGCTGTCGGACGCCCTGGCCGAACTGGGCGCGCTGGCCGTCAAGCCCGAAGCCAACATCATCAAGCTGCCCAACATCAGCGCCTCGATGCCCCAGCTGAAGGCGGCCATCAAGGAACTGCAAGACCAGGGCTACAAGCTGCCCGACTACCCGGACGCCCCCACCAACGACACCGAACGCGACGTGAAAGCGCGCTACGACAAGGTCAAGGGCAGCGCCGTGAACCCGGTTCTGCGCGAAGGCAACTCCGACCGCCGCGCGCCGCTGTCGGTGAAGAACTACGCCCGCAAGCACCCGCACAAGATGGGCGCCTGGTCGGCTGATTCGAAGTCGCATGTGGCTCACATGTCCGACGGCGACTTCTACGGCACCGAAAAGTCGGCGCTGATCGCCGAGGCCGGCGACGTCAAGATCGAACTGACCGCCGCTGACGGCACCAAGACGGTCCTGAAGGAAAAGACCCCGGTCAAGGCCGGCGAGATCATCGACGCCGCCGTGCTGTCGACCGCCAAGCTCAAGTCCTTCCTGCAAGCCCAGATCGACGATGCCAAGACCACCGGCGTGCTGTTCTCGGTGCACCTGAAGGCCACGATGATGAAGGTGTCCGACCCGGTCATCTTCGGCCACGTGGTATCCGTGTTCTACAAGGATGTGCTGGCCCGCCACGCCGCCGTGCTCAAGCAAGCCGGTTTCGATCCCAACAACGGCATTGGCGACCTGTACGCCAAGATTCAATCGCTGCCCGCTGACCAGCAAGCCGCGATCACCGCCGACATCGACGCCGCCTACAAGACCCTGCCGCAACTGGCGATGGTCAATTCCGACAAGGGCATCACCAACCTGCACGTGCCCAGCGACGTCATCGTCGATGCGTCCATGCCGGCCATGATCCGCGACTCGGGCAAGATGTGGAACGCCGAGGGCCAGCTGCAAGACACCAAGGCCGTCATTCCCGACCGCAGCTACGCGGGCGTCTACCAGGCCGTCATCGACGACTGCAAGAAGAACGGCGCCTTCAATCCGGTCACGATGGGCAGCGTGCCCAACGTCGGCCTGATGGCGCAAGCCGCCGAAGAATACGGTTCGCACAACAAGACCTTCGTCGTCCCGGCACCGGGCACCGTGCGCGTCACCGACGCCTCGGGCAAGGTGTTGCTGGAACAAGCCGTGGAAGCGGGCGACCTGTGGCGCATGTGCCAGACCAAGGACGCCGCCATCCAGGATTGGGTCAAGCTGGCCGTTACCCGTGCCCGCGCCAGCAAGACGCCGGCCGTTTTCTGGCTGGACGAAAAGCGCGCCCACGACGCCCAGGTCATCGCCAAGGTCAAGCAGTACCTGAACGACCACGACACCAGCGGCCTGGACCTGCGCATCCTGAACCCGGTTGAAGCGACCAAGTTCTCGGTCAAGCGCATCCGCGAAGGCCTGGACACCATCTCGGTTACCGGCAACGTGCTGCGCGACTACCTGACCGACCTGTTCCCCATCATGGAGCTGGGCACCAGCGCCAAGATGCTGTCGATCGTTCCGCTGGTTGCCGGTGGCGGCCTGTTCGAAACGGGCGCGGGCGGCTCGGCCCCCAAGCACGTGCAGCAGTTCCTGGAAGAAGGCTTCCTGCGCTGGGATTCGCTGGGCGAATTCATGGCGCTGGCCGAATCCCTGGACCACCTGGGCCGCGCGTACAAGAACCCGACTGCCCAGATCCTGGCCAAGACGCTGGATCAGGCAACCGCCAAGTTCCTGGACGAGAACAAGTCGCCGGACCGCAAGGTCGGTGGCCTGGACAACCGTGGCAGCCACTTCTACCTGGCCATGTACTGGGCCCAGGCCGTGGCCGCGCAAACCGACGACCGCGCGCTGGCTGCGCAGTTCGCCGGCGCGGCGGGCGCCTTTGCTGAAAACGAAGGCAAGATCGTTGAAGAACTGAAGGCCGCGCAGGGCAAGCCGGTGGATATCGGCGGCTACTACCAGCCCAACGAAGCGCTGGCCAGCCAAGCCATGCGCCCCAGCGCCACGCTGAACCAGGTGCTGGCCTCGATCGGCTAAGCGTCACTGTCCGGCGGCGCTTGCCGCCGGCGCAAAAAAGCCGGCAGCCTTGGTAAGGCTGCCGGCTTTTTTATGGGTGCAAGGCTGTGGTAGCGGGCGTATCGGGCGTATCGGGCGTATCGGATCAGCGCGCGCCGCCGCACATCCGTTGGCGGAAAGCGGTGTCGATATCCAGCCGCCAGACCGCGCGCGTAGCGCCGGGCAGGCGCGGCGCCACGCCGCTCAGTGCGGGATAGCGTCCGGCGTCGTCGTCGCGGCCCCAGATCCAGAAACGCGTGCCATCAGCCGACGCGCAAAGCCGCGCGGTCAAATCTTCGTTCTGAATCAATACCCGCTTGCCGACGACCGGGTCGAACACCGCCGCGTCGTACAGTTCCTTGCGCCAGTTGTCGCGCGTGGGAATCTCCGGGTCGTTCCAGTTATCGACAATCCAGGAAGGTTCGGACGCCTTCGTGTAGAAGCCCAGATCAAACGGCAACGCATGCAACGCCACTTGCATGTCTTGCGGCCGCATGTCGCCGCGCAGTTCTTTCATGGTGGGGCCGACGCTACCGCGCGGGTTGTTGGATGCCACGATGATCGCGCCCAAGCAGATGATGGCCGCCACGACGATGGCAATGCCCACGCCCCGGCGCTTGCCGACTGCCCAGGCCGGCGCGACGCGCTCACTGATCAGGAATGCCAGCGGCGGAAACACCGGCAGGACATAGCCGATCAGCTTGGATTGCGGGATGGAAAAGAACACCATCACCACCGCGATCCAGATCGCCATCAGCCGGCGCAGCCCATGCGGATCGGCGTCACGCCAGAACGCGCGCGTGAAAATCGCCGCGCCCCAGATCGACCACGGCAAGGCAAGCCCCACCACAATCGGCACATAGAACCAGATCGGCTGCGCGTTGTTGAAGCCGCTTTGCGCGAAGCGTTCAAAGTGCTGGTAGACGAAAAAGTAATGGTAGAAGCCGGGAAACTTCATCTGCATCAGCGCGAACCACGGCACGGCAACCACGGCGAACGCCAGCAAGGCCGGCACCCATAGCAAGGCGCGCATGCCGCGCCAATCACGCCGCAGCAGCAGCCAGGCCAGCACGATTGCGCCGGGCAGCGCCAGCCCGATCAGCCCTTTGGCCAACACGGCCAGCGCGGCCAGCACTCCGGTTGCGATCGACATGCCGCGAAACGCCCGGCCGTCGGCGCGCCGCAGGGCCGTGTCGGCGGCGGCCAGCACGCACAGCGTGATCATGCTGGCAACCAGCATGTCCATGTTGGCAAACTGCGCCGCGCCAAAGAACAGCGGCATCAAGCCCAGGATCACGACGGCCCAGCGCGCCTGCGCCACATTGCGATAGCGCGACACGAACGCATACAGCCCCGCCCCCGCGCTCCACGCGCCCAGCAACGACGGCACGCGCGCGCTGAATTCATGCACGCCGAACAAGGCGTAGCTGATTTGCGCCAGCCAGTAATACAACGGCGGCTTGTGAAAATATGGCATGCCGTCCAGCAGCGGCACCATGGGAGACTGGCTGCGCAGCATCTCCCAGGCGACGCCGGCGTAGCGCCCTTCGTCGGGCAAGGTCAGCCAGCGCGCCCATGCCAAGGCGGCCAGCCAGACGGCCAGGCCCAGCAGCACTTGCCAGCCGGGAATGGACGCTTGCGTCGCCACGCGCGGAACAGACCGGGCGGCGGGGGTCAGCACGGCGCTCATGCCGGGTGATCCTGCGCCGACGGGTGCGCGGCAAGGGGAAAGGCGCGGGGAAAGGCGCTGGGAAAGTCGCCCGCCAGGCGGGGCGAACCAGACTCAAAAGACATGAAAGTCCTGGGTAAGAAACGTTCGGAAAGGCTCAACATGGCACCTATTATGAAAAGGGTAGCGTCGAGTTCTCATGAAATTTCTTAAACCGATCTGAAATATTACGCCGCCCTGCCCGCCTTGGCTGCCCTATTTCGATGCCGACAAGCGGTCCAGTCGCAAGCGTCCCCGATCGTCCGTCAGCCTGCGCATGGCGCCGTAAGCTGCCCCCATGGCCGCCATGCCGCTGGCGCCGCACAGCAGGAACATCAGCAGGATCTGGTATTTGGCGGCGTCGATGGGGTCCATGCCCGCGATGATCTGCCCGGTCATGATGCCGGGCAAGGTGATGATGCCGGCCGCCGACATCTGATTGACGCTGGGCACGATGCCGCGCCGGACCGATTCGCGCAGCAACGTCGAAAACGCCTGATGCGGGGTGGCGCCCAAGGCCAGCCGCGCCTCGATGGCGAGCTTTTCGCGGCGCACGCCGGAAAGAACGCCGTCCAGCGCCAGGCTGGCGGCATTGAGCACGCTGCCCAGCACAATGCCCACCAGCGCGATGGCGTAGCGCGGGTCGAACCAGGGTTCTGGCCGCAACGCCGTGCTCAGGATGAACATGGCCGTGATCAAGGTGGTGGTCGCCACCGCCAGCGTGCCGACCCAACCATTGCCATGCCCGGCCAGCCGCGCCTTGGGGCGGGCGGCCACCTCGCGCGCGGCCAGCGCCATCATCACCGCCACCACCAGCGCCGTCAGCATCGGCGTGGCATGCGCGAACACCACGCGCAGGATATGGCCGACCAGCAACAGCTGCACCACGGTACGGACCGCCGCCCACAAGACCTGACGTTGCAGGTTCAGCCGCAGGGCGAACGAAATTGCCGCGCACAGCAGCACCAGCAGCGAGGCAATGACCAGGTCCAGCGCTTGCAGTTTGATCACGTCCATAGCGGCTCCAGCTGGCCGTTGGTCATGCGCCACGTCCGGCGCGCCAGCCGCCGGGCCTGCTCGGCATTGTGCGTCACCATCAGCATGGCGCCGCCACTGTCCAGGAACTGTTGCAGCGCGGCTTCCACGGTGACGGTGGCGGCCTGGTCCAGCGCCGCCGTGGGTTCATCCAGCAGCAGCACGCGCGGCTGTAGGGCCAACGCGCGCACCAGCGCCAGGCGCTGCCTTTCGCCGGTGGAAAGCTCGTGGACCAGGGCGTCCAGCTTTTCGGGCGCCAGGCCCAGCGGCTGCATCAGGCGTTGCGCCTGCGCGCGGTCGGTGAAATGCGGCGCGACGTGATCGTCCCACCACCCCGCCTCGGCCTGGCAATAGACGACCTGACGCCGCCATTCATGGCCGCGCATTGCCGAACGCGGCCTGCCGAGCAGTTCGACCTCGCCATGGCCGGGGTCCAGGTCCGCGACCTGGCGCAGCAGCAGCGACTTGCCAGAACCCGATGGGCCCACAATGGCGCCGCACTCGCCGCCGGCAAGATCCAGGCTGACCGGGGCAAGGCGCTGGCTATACACGCCACGCAATCGCAGCATCGGCATGATGTCAGAGCGCATCCACCCCTCCGGTACCGGTGCGCGGCGCGATGCCCGCACCGGCGTTGCTTACAGCATGTGGGCCAGGAATTCCCGGCTGCGAGCGTGTTGCGGCGCACTGAAGAACGCGGCCGACGGCGCTTCTTCGACGATGCGCCCTTCGTCCATGAAGATGACGCGATGCGCCACTTCGCGCGCAAAGCCCATTTCATGCGTGACGACCAGCATGGTCATGCGTTCGTCGGCCAGCTGCTTCATGGTGCGCAGCACTTCGCCCGTCAGTTCCGGGTCCAGCGCCGAGGTGGGTTCGTCGAACAGCATGATGTCGGGCTCCATGGCCAGCGCGCGGGCAATCGCAACACGCTGCTTCTGGCCGCCCGACAGGCGCGTGGGATAGTTGTCGCGCTTGTTCAGCAGGCCGACTTTGCGCAGCAGTTCTTCCGCCTTGGGGATGATCTGCGCCTTGCTCATGCCCTTGACGGTGATCGGCGCTTCGATGATGTTTTGCAGCACCGTCATGTGCGGGAACAGGTTGAACGACTGGAACACCATGCCCATCTTGCGGCAGATGCGCCGCACCTCGGCGTCGCTGGCGTAGTGGCTGCGGCCGCCGTCGACGGCGCGCGCCATCACTTCGCCTTCGACCTCGATACTGCCTTCGTCGATGGTCTCAAGGTGGTTCAGGCACCGCAGAAAGGTGCTTTTGCCGGAGCCGGACGGGCCGATCACCGCCACCACCTCGCCCTGGCCCAGCGTCAGCGAAACCTTGTCCAGCACGCGGTTGGCGCCAAAGGACTTGGTGATGTGGGTGGCCTGGATCATGACCGGGCGGGCGCCAGGGGTGCCGGCGGTGCCCGCGGCAAGCGGCTGGTTACTGGTCATATTTGGCATAGCGCTTTTCCATGTGCTGGAAGAACCACGTCAGGACAAGCGTCATGAGCAGATAAAAGGCGGCGGCCACCAGGAACGGCGTGGTGGTGAAATCGCGCTGCACGATGCCGCGCGCGGTGCGCAGGATATCGTTCAACGCCAGCACGTAGATCAGCGACGTGTCCTTGACCAGCGTGATGGTTTCGTTGCTCATCGGGGGCAACACGCGCTGCACCATCTGCGGCAGCACGATGCGGCGCAGCGTTTGCAGATAGGTCATGCCCAGCACCTTGCTGCCTTCGTACTGGCCCCGGTCCACCGACTGGATGCCCGCGCGGAAGATCTCGGCAAAGTACGCGGCGTAGTTCAGCGCAAACGCCACCACGGCCGCCGGAAAGTCCGGCAGCCGCACGCCCACCACCGGCACGAAAGGCAGCGCGAAGTAGATGAACAGCATTTGCAGCATGAGCGGCGTGCCGCGCATGAGCCAGATGTAGCCGTTGACCAGGTTGCTAAGCAGCGGCCACTTCGAAATGCGCGCCAGGGCCAGCACCAACCCCAGCGGCACTGCCAGGGCCAAGGTGATGAAAAACAGCGTCAAGGTCACTTTCGCGCCTTCCGCCATCGGCCCCAACAGAGAGAGAACGTAGTCCATTTAAGAGAGGTCGCGCGCCGCTTACTTGATGATGTTGGCGCCGAACCACTGGGTGGCGATGCGGCCGGCGGTGCCGTCCTGCTTCATCGAATCCAGCGTCTTGTCCAGCTTGCCCAGCAGCTCGGTGTCGTCTTTGCGCACGCCGACGCCGTAGTCTTCGGTGCCGAAGTTTTCTTCCAGCACGCGGTATTCGCCCGCACGCTTGCTGATCAGGTAGCGGCCCACCACTTCGTCCACCACGATGGCGTCCAGGCGGCCGGCGGCCAGGTCCATCAGCGCGGTGACGTTGTCGCCGAACTTCTTCACGTCCTTGATCTGCGCGGCAACCGGATCCTTGGCGATGGCGTCCGTGGCGCTGCTGCCGTCCTGCGCGCCGACCGTCTTGCCGGCCAGGTCGTTCTTGACCTTGATGGGCGATGCGGTGCCCACGATGATGATCTGGTGGTTGGCCATGTACGGCGCGGTGAAGCTGATGTTCTTCTTGCGCTCTTCGGTGATGGTCAGGCCGTTCCAGAGAACGTCGACGCGCTTGCCGTTCAGCTCGGCTTCCTTGGCGCTCCAGTCGATGGGCTTGAATTCGACTTCGATGCCCAGGCGCTTGCTGGCTTCCTTGGCCATGTCGATGTCAAAACCGACGATCTGGTTGCTGGCGTCGCGAAAGCCCATGGGCGGAAAGTTGTCATCCAGGCCCACCACGACCTTCTTGGCGACGGCCGGCGTTTGGGCGCCCGCGGTCGGCTTGGCGTCATCGCTGGGGCCGCAGGCGGTCAGCATCGTGGTTGCGGACACGAGGAAAACAGCAGTCAGTTTTTTCATGGGTTCAGGTGTGCGAAGCGTAAGAATAAGAATGCGGAATAAGAATGCCGGAATGGCTGGCCGGTCAGCCGCGAGCCGCCATTTTAGCGTTACTGCAAGACCGTGCCGGAAAGCGCCCGGGGCGGCCAGGATAGACGTGGGAACGAGATGTCAAGGCGGCAGCGCGGGCCGGGAAGGAATGCAAGCCATGCTAGGCTTTGGCCGCTTGGAGCGGCTGGGCTGCGGGGAACGCGGGGAACGCGGGGAACACCCGGAACACCCGGAGCCCACGGTATACACACGGAGGACAGGCATGCAACTGAACATCAAGGACAACGGCGGTCGCCTCATCGGCGTGGCAGAGGTGAGCACGGGCACGGGCGCCGTGATGGAAGGCAGCTTCACGCCCATGCCCGACTTCGCGCCCTACGCGGCATTGTTCGCCGCCCGCGAAGAGGCGGAGAACGCGCCCGGGGCCAACGCGGCCGACCGGGCTGACGCGGCCAACCCGGCTGACACAGCGCCATCCTCCGGTATGAACGACGCAGCCGACCGCCTTCAGCGCGATATCGATGGCCACGGCTTCGTGGCGCAAGGCCCGATGCCGCTGCCCGGCACCACTGCCGTCCAGGCGCTGCGCATCGCGGGCGACCGAATCCGCTTTACCTTGCAACACCCGCTGACCGCCAAGGTCGACAGATGAGCCCCGCCATCCGTATCGGCCCCCTGGTATTTCCCACCGAACTGGCGGTGTTGATCGTCGCCGGCCTTGTCGCGATAGTGGCGGCGCGTTTGATCAACCGCCGGCAAGACGAGGCCGCGCGCCTGTCCACGGTCTTGTGGCGCGCGCTGATCATCGGGCTGCTGGTCGCCCGGCTGGCTTTCGTCTGGCGCTACCGAAACAGTTACCTGCCCGACCCCATCAACATCCTGGACATCCGCGACGGCGGCTGGAACGGCATGGCCGGGCTGGCGGCGGCCTGGGTCTATGCGCTGGCCGTGGTGCTACGCCGGCACGCGCCGCGCGCGGCGTTGCTGGGCGCGTTGGCCCTGGCCAGCGCAACCTGGCTCGGCGGCAGCCGCTGGCTGGCGCCCACGCCGCAGGCGCATCCGGAGATGACCGATATATTCGTCCATAACATGAACGGCGCGATGGCCGACCTGTCCGACTTTCGCGGCAAGCCTACCGTGATCAACCTGTGGGCCAGCTGGTGTCCGCCCTGCCGTCGCGAGATGCCCGCCTTTGCCGCCGCGCAGGCCGCCAATCCGGACGTCAACTTCGTCTTTCTGAACCAGGCCGAGGCCAAGCCCGAGGTGACGCGGTTCTTGAAGGACCATGCGCCGACGTTGCGTAACGTGCTGATCGACCCGGGCGCCGAAGCATCGCGCGAATTCAGCAACCGCGGGCTGCCCGCCACGCTGTTCCTGGACGCTCAAGGGCGCGTGATCGATGTGCGCGTGGGCGAGCTGTCGGCCGCATCACTGGCGCAGCGGGTAGAGGCGACGCGGGCAGCAAGCGCGCGCGCCGCCGATGTGGCTAGCGCGGGTGACTGACTGCCTACAGCGCCCCCCAGGGCAGCGCGCGTCCGGCTACCGTGCGCTCGGACAGTCGAAGGCGCTGGCCGATATGCGTCGGGCTGTCTTGCAGCCGCAGCACCAACACCGGCCCGTCGGGCAGTGCACGCGCCGTCCCGATAATGGCGACGGCGGTGTCCGCGCCCTCCTTGGCACTGGGTTGCGTCGTCCAGGCCAGCACCTCGCCCTCATTCACCGCCACCGTCTGGGCGCCGTCGTGGCCGCACGCCGGGCACCACAGGCGGGCGGGATAGACGCGATGGCCGCAAGCGCGGCATTCGTGCACATGCAGGCTCATGATTCCTCCCGGCTCAAGACGGCGGCGTTGGCGCACATGCCGTAGCGCAGCTGCACCATGCCGTAGCCGGTGACGACGCCATGCCGTGCGCCCGGCACTTGGCGTGCACCCGCCTGGCCCAACAGTTGCCGCGCCACTTCGACCACGCCGTGCATGCCGCCCGCCGTCCCGGCCTGCCCGGCCGATAACTGCCCGCCCGCCGTGTTCACGGGCAACTGGCGCGTGGCGATACGGCGGGCGATGAACCCGGGCAAGTCGTTTGCGTCGGCATAGCCCAGGTCGCAAAGCTGCGCCACGGCCATCGCCGGATAGTCGTCGTACACGCTGACCACATCCATGTCTTCGGGACCCATTCCCGCCTCTTGCCACAGCCCGTCGGCCAGCTCGGCCACGCCGGTTTGCAGGCCGTCGCCTTCCTGCTGGTCGTGGTTATAGCGCGCGCCACTGGACACCAGCCGCAGGTGCACACCCGTGGGCCGGGCCTGCAAGACCAGGGCGCTGGCCCCGCTGACAACCGGCACGCAATCCAGCCGGCCCAACGGCGGCGCCACCATCGGCGCGTCCAGGTACTGCGCCAGCGTCAACGGCGCGCGATAAGCGGCGTTGGGGTTGTCGGCGGCCCAGGCGCGCTGCGCGACGCACAGCGCGCCGTAGTCTTCGCGGCGCAGCCCCGTTTGGGCCATCTGCCGCTGGGTCAGCATTGCGAACAAGGGATTGGGACCCTGGCAACCCAGCGGACTGAGATAGTCCTGCGCGCTGCGGTTGTATCCGCGCACCAGCTGCGCGAAGTCCGCGCCGGTGAAATGGTCACCAGACACCAGCACAATGGTCCGCGCCTGCCCCGATTGCAGTGCCAGCCACGCCTGCCGCAGCAGGTTGATGGCGCTGGCGCCGCCCAGTTCATCCTGCATGCACCAGTGAAGCCGCAGCCCCAGCTGCCAGGCCAGGTCGATGGCGCGATCCGGCCGCAACGTGAACGATGCCACGCCCAGCCCATCCACCTGGGCGGGCGACAGGCCCGCGTGGCGCAACGCCTGCCCCACCGCCTGTGCCATCAAGCCCGCCGTGGTGCACGCGGCGTCGGGATGGCGCAGCGCGGGGGTTTCGCCCACCGCGACGATGCCGGGCCCGTCTGTGCCGGCCGGGCTCATTCCGTATCCTGCCTGGGCGGGTTACGGGTCAGCAGCAAGGTCACCACCGTGATGGCCGCCATGCCCACCAGAAACCACGCGACGGGCGTGGCCGATTCATATTTGCGCAGCAGCGCCATGGCAATCAACGGCGACAGGCCACCGGCAAACACCGACGCCAGTTCATGCCCCAACGCCAAGCCCGTGTAGCGCACTTCGGCCGGGAACAGCTCGGCAAAATACGCGGGCTGCGTGCCGATCATGGCGGCGTGGCACACGGTGTTGCCCAGGAAGAACGCCAGGAAAATCCACAGCGGCTCTTTGGTCTGCACCATCCAGAAGAAGGGAAACGCCACCAGCACCAGGCCGACGGACCCGATCAAATACACCGCGCGCCGCCCGATGCGGTCGGACAGATGGCCAAACCACACCAGCGTGCCCAGTTCGATGAACATGGACACCAGCACGCCGCCCAGCATCACATCATTCGAGATGCCCAGGAACTTGCCATAGGCCAGGGCAAAGGCCAGGAAAATGTACGAGCCGCCGTTTTCCGCCACGCGCAAGCCCATCGCCGTCAGCACCTGACGCGGATAGCGGCGAAACACCTCTACGGCCGGCATGCCGCGCTTGGCCGTTTTTTTGGCCTGCACGAATTCCTCGCTTTCCGGAATGTGCTTGCGGATGTACAGCCCTACGCCAAAGATCAGCACGCTAAGCAGGAACGGCAGGCGCCAGCCCCAGCTCATGAACATGTCCTTGGGCAATTGCTGCGCCAGCATGAAAATGCCGGACGACAGCACGAAGCCGCCCGCCACGCCCAATTGACTGAACGACGAAAAATAGCCGCGCCGCTTGCCGCCCACGGCTTCGCTGATCAGCAGCACGCCGCCGCCCCACTCACCGCCCGCCGCCGCGCCCTGCAACACGCGCAGCACCACCATCGCCACCGGCGCCCAGAAGCCGATCTGCTCGTACGTGGGCAACAGCCCGATCAGGAACGTGGCCGCGCCCATCAGGCCCAGCGTCCATTCCAACGCCAGCTTGCGGCCGTAGCGGTCGCCGATGTGGCCGAAGATCACGCCGCCCAGCGGGCGCGCCAGAAATCCCACGGCAAAGCCCGCGAACGCGCCCATGGTGCCCAGCAAGGGGTCTGTGCCCTTCGGGAAGAACAGGTCACCGAACACCAGCGCGGCTGCCGTGCCGTAGATGAAAAAGTCGTACCACTCCATCGCGTTGCCCGCGACGGATGCCGCCACGACGCGCCGGGTTCGCTTGCGCTTTGCTTCGTCGTCGGCGGACAGCGCCGCCCCTTTGTATGCCATCGTCATTGCCGCCCCTTGGATTTTTGAATGGATGAATGGCGCGTCAGCGCGCCACGCGATAACCGGCCGCATCCCTGTCCCAGGTGTCGCCGGTAATACCTTCTTCCCGCAAACGGAACTTGCGGACCTTGCCGTTCTCGGTGCGCGGCAGATCGTCCAGCACGCGCACGTAGCGCGGCACGGCGAAATACGGCATGCGGGGCTGGCAAAAATCAAGCAGGCCTTCGGGCGTGGGCGCGTGACCGGTCTTGTAGACCAGCGCGGCCATCACTTCGTCTTCGGCCAATTCGGAACGCACGGCGTACACCGCCGCCGTGGCGACGGCGGGGTGCGACAGCAGCACCTGTTCCACTTCGTACGACGAAATGTTCTCGCCCCGGCGGCGGATGGCGTCTTTCATGCGGTCTAGAAAGCGGAAGTAGCCATCGGCATCGCGCACGACGCGGTCGCCCGTGTGAAACCACAGGTTGCGCCAGGCTTCGACGGTCTTGTCGGGCATGCCGAAATAGCCGGTGGCAATCGCAAACGGCGGACGCGCGCGCAGCAGCAGTTCGCCCGGTTCGCCATCCGGCACGGGCGCGTCATGTTCGTCGGCGACGATGGCGTCAAATTCCGGCGCCACCCGGCCCATCGTGCCCGCGCGCTGGTCGGCCAGCACGCCGCCCAATGCAAAGTTGGTTTCCGTGGACCCATAGCCTTCCAGCAACGCCATGCCGGTGCGCTCGGCGAACACGGCATGAAAGCGTTCGGGTACGCCGGGCGCCAAGGCAATGCGCGTGCGGTGTCCGCGTTCTGACGGGCGGGATTCTTGCGCCAGCAACATCGGCACCATGGCGCCCAACAGATACGTGACGGTGGCGCCCGTGGCTTGCAGGCGGTCGAAATAACGGCTGGCCGAAAACCGTTCGTCGCAGATGATGGACGCGCCCGTCACCAACGCCTGGAAGCAGGCGTTCAGGGCGTTGGTGTGAAACAGCGGCAGGCTGGTGTAGAGCACGTCGGCATCCGAGATTTCCAGATTGCGCGCGGCGATCTTGCCCCACCAATAAAACTGCGCGTGCGGACAGCACACGCCCTTGGACGGGCCAGACGTGCCCGACGTATACAGAATGGCCAGCATGTCGCCCGGCTGGATCGTGGCGGCAGGCAATGGCGGCGTGTCGGCGTGCGGGGCCGGCGGCGGCGCGCTGGCGGGTACGGGCAATTGGCAATCGGGGTCGGCGGGATCCAGCAACCAGATCGCGCGCAGGGCCAACGGCGCATCGTGCGCGGGTTGCCGACCGGCAGGCGCGGGGTGCGCGGGTTGCGCGGGTTGCGCGGGTTGCGCGTCCTGCACGGATTCCACTGGTTGCGCCGGCTGCCCAGCGTGCGACAGCGACGCCAACGCCGCCACGGACGGACAGGACGCCGCGTCCGCCACCAACAACACGCATCCGCTGTTGCCCAACATGTGCTGCAACTGCATGCCGCGCGACGCGGTGTTGATGGGCACCACCACCGCGCCCAGCCAGCCGCAACCCAACACTATCGACAGGAACTCATGACGGTTGCCGGCCATGAGGCCCACGCGATCGCCGCGCTTGACGCCCGCGGCAGCCAGCCGCGCGGCCCAGCTTGCCGCATGCGCCGGCGCATCGCCAAATCGCAACGCACCGCCCGGCGCCTGCACCCACAGGCGGTCTCCCAAGCGGGCCGCCTGTTCCACCAACAGCGACGGTAATGTCAACGCATGCATGACGACGGTTCCCCCGTTGCACTCTTGTGTAGTTGCGGTCGCATCAGCGTGCAGGCACGTCGCGGCCGGTGTGTAGCGTGAAATTAGTCTAGGAATCAACTATTTATGTGTCAAATTTATGGGTATTATTTATCTTATAAATGCGATTGATATCAGGGGCATGCGTGGACTTCGACTTGAATCTCATGCGGGTTTTCCTGACCGTGCTGCACGAGCGCAGCGTGACGCGCGCGGCGCAACGGCTGAACTTGACTCAGCCGGCCGTCAGTTACGCGCTGGCCCGTTTGCGCGAACAGTTTGACGACCCGCTTTTCGTGCGCACCGCCACCGGCATGCAGCCCACGCCGGTGGCGTTTGCGTTGGCCGACCCCATCGAACGCGGCATGAACAGCTTTGCCGAGGCGGTCAGCCTGCGCCAACAGTTCACCCCCGCCACCAGTACCCGACGGTTTCGGCTGTCGATGTCGGATATCGGCGAAATGGTGTTTTTGCCGCCGCTGATGGAACGCGTGCACGCCTTGGCGCCGCGCCTGCGGGTCGAGGTGCTTGAGGTTCCGCTGGAGCAACTGCCGCAGGCTTTGAAGGACGGCCAGGTGGACTTGGCCATTGGCAACCTGGCCGGGCTGGCGCGCCATACGTGCCACGCCGACCTGTTCAGTGAACGCTATGCCTGCATGGGGCGGCGCGGCCATCCCGTGCTGTCGGCGGGCTTGACGCGCGGGCAGTTCAAGCGGCTGGATCACATCCTGGTGGCCTCGCGCGCCAGCGCCCACCGGCTGCTGGACGATGTGCTGGGCGAAGCGGGCTTGCAACGCCAGCCGTACCTGACGCTGCCGCACTTCTCGGCCGCCGCCGAGATCGTGCGGCGCACCGATCTGACCGTGACGCTGCCGCATCGCGCAGCGCTTTGGTTCAACCGCGACAAGGCGTTTGAGATCCGGCCGCTGCCGATTGCGCTGCCGCCCTTGTCGGTCACCGTGCACTGGCATGCGCGCTTCGAGAGCGACCCAGGCACGATGTGGCTGCGGCGGCAGGTCCAGGCCACGCTGGCCGACGCCGCGCCGGACGCCGCCTTGGCGGACCGCGCCTGATCTGCTCGAAGCGCGCAACAGACTCTGGCAAAGACAGGGATAGATCGACGGGATTCACGCCACTAGACTGGCCGCTTCCCTGACCCCACCCTGCGAGCCGCAATGACCCTCTTCCCTTTCGCACGCCGCCTGCTACAGACCGCCGCGCTGGCGCTGTTGATCGCCCCCGTGCTGAATGCCCCCGCCCGCGCCGCCGGCACGGACCTGACGCTGACCCATTTCAACCCGGGCAACGACGCCATCTTTCCGGTGTCTTCCGTCCTGGTCGCCGGCAAGCGCGATGCCATTTTGATTGATGCGCAATTTGGCAAGTCGCAGGCGGAAAAGGTGGTGGCGATGGTGCGTGACAGCGGCAAGACGCTGACCACCATCTACATCAGCCACGGCGATCCTGACTTCTACTTCGGCCTGGACACCGTGTTGGCAGCCTTCCCGGGCGTGCGCGTTGTTGCTACTGAGCCGACCGTGCGGCACATCAAGGAAACCGTTGATGGCAAATTGGCGTTCTGGGGTCCCAAGCTGGGCGCGGATGCGCCGGCCAAGGCCGTGATCCCGCAGGTGCTGGCCGGCCACTCCCTCACGCTGGAAGGTCATCAGCTTGAAATCACCGGCCTGGACGGCGCGCAGCCTGACCGCAGCTATGTGTGGATTCCGTCGCTAAAGGCAGTGGTGGGCGGCGTTGTGGTGTTCGGCAATCTGCACGTGTGGATGGCGGACACGCAGACGCCGCAGTCGCATAAAGACTGGCTGGCCACGCTGCAACACATCGAAGCGCTCAAGCCGGTCACGGTCATTCCCGGCCACTACGCTCCCGGCGCGCCGCTGACGCTGGAATCGGTGCGCTACACGCAGGGCTATATCCGCGCGTTTGACGCGCAAACCGCCAAGGCCGCCGACAGCGCGGCGCTGATCGCGGCCATGAAGGCGCAATACCCGCAAGCGGGCGGCGCCGCGTCGCTGGAACTGAGCGCCAAGGTCGCCAAGGGCGAAATGAAGTGGTAGGCAGGCACGGGGCAAGCACGCCGCACTGACGACGCGACAGAAGCGTCGCCACCGCAACATTGCCCCAACCGCGTGGCCTTGGCGACGAAGCCCAGGCTACGCGGTCACTGAAAGTGGCTGCGCAGCCCGTGCCCCCATCCTGCCCAGCGGGCCTCAGCCCATCGCCGCCAGCATCAAGTCCAGGTTCTGCACCGCCGCGCCGGACGCGCCCTTGCCCAGGTTGTCAAACACGGCGGTCAACAACACCTGTCCATGCTGCGCGCTGCCATAGACGGCCAGCCGCAGGTCGTTGGTACCGTTCAGCGCTTGCGGATCCAGATTCGTATGGGTGGCGGCGTCTTGCGGCGCCACCACTTGCACGTGCGTTGTGTCCGCATAGTGCTGTTGCAGGGCGTCATGCAACTGCGCGATGGTGACGCTGGCCGGCAGCAGCCGTAGTTGCAGCGGAATCGTCAGCACAATGCCCTGGCGGAACGCGCCATAAGCGGGCACGAATACGGGCCGCTGCGTCAGCCCGGCATGCGCTTCGATTTCGGGCGTGTGCTTGTGCGCCAGGCCCAGGCCGTACAGCTGGAATGCGGGCTGGGACGCCGCATCGGCGCCTTCGTACGCGTCCACACTGGCGCGCCCGCCGCCCGAATAGCCCGACACGGCATGCACCACCGCCGGATAGTCGGCGGGCACCAGCCCCGCCTGGATCAAGGGCCGCAGCAAGGCGATGGCGCCGGTGGGATAGCAACCCGGGTTGCTGACCCGCTTGGCCCGCGCGATGGCGTCCGCCTGGCCCGCCGCCATTTCCGGAAACCCATAGACCCAACCCGGCGTCGTGCGATGCGCCGAACTGGCGTCGATCACGCGCACGGCGGGGTTGACGACGGATGCCGCCGCCTGCCGCGCCGGCTCGTCGGGCAGGCACAAGATAGCCACATCGCTGGCGTTGATGGCTTCGGCGCGGCGGGCGGCGTCTTTGCGCTCGGCGGCCGGCAAGGTCAGCAAGCGCAGGTCGGTGCGGCCATTCAAACGTTCATGGATTTGCAGGCCGGTCGTGCCTTGGTCGCCGTCGATAAAGACTAGGGGTTGGGTCATGGCTGCTCCGTCAGGAAAAGGAATGGGGGCTGGGTGCAAGCCGTATCATCGACCCGCGCCATGCATAAGAAAAGTCGAATATCATGACCGTCAAATTCATCTTTTCTGAACGACGGAAGATCACCTCATGCGTGAAATCAGCCTAGACCGGCTGCGCACCCTGGTTGCTATTGCCGACCTGGGTTCCTTCGCCGAGGCGGCGCGGGCCTTGCACCTGGCGCCGCCCACCGTCAGCCTGCACGTGGCCGACCTGGAAGCCCGCGTGGGCGCGCCGCTGCTGACGCGCAAGCGTGGCCAGGTGCGCGCCACCGCCATCGGCGACACGCTGCTGGAACGCGCGCGCCGCTTGCTGGCCGAAGCCGATCAGGCGCTGGATGATGTACAGCGACAGGTGCAGGGCTTGTCCGGCCGCGTACGGCTGGGCGCATCCACCGGCGCCATCGCGCATCTGCTGCCGCGTGCGCTGGAAACCCTGGGCAAGCATCACCCCGGCATTGACGTGCAGGTGGCGGTACTGACGTCGCAGGAAACCTTGCAGCGCTTGAACGATGGCAGCCTTGACGTGGGCCTGGTGGCGTTGCCGCAACCGCCTATCGATGGCTTGGTGATCAAGCCGTGGCGGCGTGATCCGGTCATGGCGTTTTTGCCGGCCGGCTGGAGCGCGCCGGCACGCGTCACGCCCGGGTGGCTGGCCACCCGCCCGCTGATCCTGAATGACGCCACCACGCGGCTGTCGCGCCAGACGGGTGAATGGTTTGCCGCCGCCGGGCTGAACCCGCGCGCGCGCATCCAGCTCAACTACAACGATGCCATCAAGAGCCTGGTGGCGGCGGGCTACGGCGCGACCCTGCTGCCGCACGAAGCCACCGCGCCACAGGCAGACGCGCGCATCATCATGCGCGCGTTGCGCCCGGCATTGTGGCGGCCGCTGGGCATTGCGCATCGGGCCGAAAAAGTGGAACGGTCAACCCAGCATGTGCTGGACGTGCTGTGGCAGCTGCGGGCGGCAAGCGGCACGTAGCGACGTCGCGCGTCTGAAAGCGGGACGCGCGGGCAGCTGCGACAGGGGCGTCTGAAAGCGGGACGCGCCCCCCGCTGCGATTGGCGCGTCTGAAAACAGGAAACGCGTCTGAAAGCGGCAATCGCGGCGGCGGTCCAAAAGCACAGCAACGGTCAGCAAGCGCGGCGGAAATACGCCGTGCGCCGCGTTTCATCGCGCAGCCGTTGAGCCCGCGCGCGGAACAGGTCGCGCCGGCCCACCAGCCCCAGCAAGCGGTGGCTGGCGCGGTCCACAATTGGCACTCGCCCCACGCCGGACAGCGCCATGCGGTCGGCGATGCGGCTGGCCAGTTCGTCCGGATACCCCAGCACCGGCTCGCGCCCGACCAGCGCATCGGCCAGGGTGCGCGTGTCCTCGGCTTCCTCCAACGCCCACGCCAGCGAATCCGCGCGAGTCGCCGTGCCCACCACCACGCCATCGTCGTCCACCACCGGGTAGCTGGTATGCACGTGGCCCAGCGTCGTGAAATGGGCAATGGCCCGCGCCACCGTCATGCTTGCCGCGAAGGTTTCAACGGGATGCGTCATCACCGCTTCGGCGCGCAGCAGTTCGAAGGGATCCACATGGTATTCACGGCTGACGTGATGCCCGCGCCGTGCGATTTTCTCGGTCAGGATGGACCGCTTCAACAGCAGCACCGTCATGCCGTAGGCGAACACGCAGGCCGCCAGCACGGGCAACAACGCGCTCAGGTTGCCGGTGAGTTCGACGGCGAACAGCGTTGCGGTCAGCGGCGCGCGCATGGTGCCGCCCATCATGGCTGCCATGCCCACCAGGGCCCAGAAACCGGGATCGGCCTGTGGCAGCCATGGCGTGGCCAGCGCGCCCAGCGCCCCACCAAAAATCAGCAAGGGCGCCAGCACCCCGCCCGAGGTGCCCGAGCCCAGCGCGATGGACCAGATCGCCACCTTGACCGCCAGCAACACCAGCACGGCTTGCAACGCCAGGTCGCCCGCCAGCAGGTGGCGGATGTTGTCATAGCCCACGCCCAGTGCCGCCGGGTCGATCAGGCCGCCGATGCCGATGGCCAGCCCGCCGAACGCGGGCCACCACATCCAATGCAAAGGCAGTTTTTCGAACAGGTCCTCGGCTGCGTACACCAAGGACGTCAGCACGCCCGAGCCCAGGCCGGCCAGCACGCCCACCGCCGCGCACGCCAGCAGGTGGCCCGGCGTAAAGGACAAGGCCCCGGCATAGGCAAAGATCGGCCCGGCATCCAGCATGAAGGCGCGCGCGGCGGCGGCCACCATGGCCGCGACCGCCACCGGCAGGAAGCTGCGCGGCTTCCATTCGAACAGCAGCAATTCCACCGCCAACAGAATGGCGGCCAGCGGCGTGGCGAAGATGGCCGTCATGCCGGCGGCGGCGCCCGCCACCAGCAAGGTCTTGCGCTCGCCGTCGTCCAGGTGGATGGTTTGCGCCAACAGCGACCCGATGGCGCCGCCCGTCATGATGATGGGCCCTTCCGCGCCGAACGGCCCGCCGGTGCCGATCGACACGGCGGACGACACGGGTTTGAGCACCGCCACTTTGGGCTGGATGCGGCTCTTGCCGATCAATATGGCTTCCATCGCTTCCGGTATGCCGTGGCCGCGAATCTTCTCGGAGCCGTACCGCGCCATCAAGCCGATGATCAGGCAGCCCACGACCGGAATGGCCACGGACGCCCAGCCCAGCGCACCGGTCGTGATGGGTTGGTCGACAAAGGAAAACTGGCCGTGGTAGGCCAGGTTGGAGCACAGGGCGATCAACCGCAGCAAGGCCCACGCGGCCAGCACGCTGGCCAGGCCCACCGGCACGGCCAGCACCATCAGCATCACCACGCGGCGGTCAGTGGTGAAGTCGCCCAGGCGGTGGGCGCGGGTGGATGCGCCGGGTTCGGGGCGGCCAGACGTTGGGGACGATGGGGACGGCGGGGACGATTGGGACGGTGGGGACGGTGGGGACGGTGGCGACGTTTCGGACGTTGGCGACGTTGGGGACGTTTGGGACGGCGGGGACAATGGAGACGTCGGGAAAGCCGTAGATGCCGCGGCCGTCGGCAAGGTGGCAGACGCGCGCGATGTTGCGGGCATTGAGGGGGTGGACGATGAAGGCATGGGAGTGCAAGAACGGGTTCGGTTTCGCTTATTTATATCGTATCACGACATATATTAGAATTGCGCTTGTGAAAACGTCTCCGTCCCCCACTCCGCTGTCCCCCGCCGACTACGAGCTGTTGGCCGACTTTCGCTACGCGCTGCGCACGTTCGCCGCGTTCAGCGAAGGCGCCGCCGCCGAATTGGCGCTGACGCCGCAGCAGCATCAAACCCTGCTGGCCATCAAGGGCACGCGCAAAAACGCGCCCGACCGGCGCGGCCTGTATGTCGGTGAAATTGCCGACCGACTGTTGATCCGGCCGCATACGGCGGCCGAGCTGGTCGGCCGTCTGGCGCGTCTGGACCTGGTCAGCCGCGTGGCGGATCCCGAAGATGGGCGCCGCGTAGAAGTCATTCTGACGCCCAAGGCCGAACGCTTGCTGGAAAGCCTGTCGGCCTCGCACCTGGAAGAACTGCGCGCCATGCGGCCCTTGCTGGGCCGCCTGCTGGCGCGCATCGGCGACGACACGGCTTAACGGGCGCCAGGGGCAAGCGCGCCTCCTGTGCCGCCCCTGCCGCCTGCCCTGCCCATAAGTTCATAACCGGCCCACACCGCGCCGCGTGATAAATTGTCGTCCCGCGACATATTTCGAGCGCGCGAGGAGATCGTTTTGGGTGTGGCATTAAAGCGCTGGCTGAGCGCATTCGCGCCAGCGCCGGTGGGCGTCAACGGGCGCGAAAAGCTGGTTGGCGTGCTGGGCGCGCTGGTCGGGCTGTTCTGCACGGAATGGGTGGGGCGACACGCGCTGGGCGCGGCCAGCCCCTGGTTCATCGCCCCCATGGGCGCATCGGCCGTGCTGCTGTTTGCCGCGCCGGCCAGCCCGCTGGCGCAGCCCTGGTCCATCATGGCGGGCAACCTGGTGTCGGCGCTGATCGGCGTGTTTTGCGCGCAGATGATTCCCGTGCCAGGCGTGGCGGCCGCCGTGGCGGTGGCCTTGTCCATCGGCGCCATGTTCAGCCTGCGCTGCCTGCATCCGCCCAGCGGCGCGGTGGCGTTGACGGCCGTGCTGGGCGGGCCGCCGGTGGCCGCCCTGGGCTATGGCTTCGCCCTTTGGCCCGTGGGCTTGAATTCATTGATCCTGTTGTGCATTGCCGTGGCGTTCAACGGCGCCTTCAAGCGCAACTACCCGCGCCGCCACGCCGACCCCGCGCAAAGCCACCACACACGCGATGCCGCGCCCAGCACCCGCCTGGGCTTTTCCCGCGCCGACCTGGACGAAGCCCTGGCGCAGCGCGGCGAACTGCTGGACATCAGCAAGGAAGACCTGGAAGACATCGTGCTGGCGGCCGAGCTGCGCGCCAGCGTACGCCGCTTTGGCGACGTTTCGTGCGCGGACATCATGTCGCGCGACGTCGTCACCGTGCAGGAACACGTCCCGCTGGACCACGCCGTACGCCTGTTCGACAAGCACCGGCTGCAAGCCTTGCCGGTGCTGGACGCAGCCGGTCGTTACGCGGGCATGGTCGCGCAGGCGGACGTGCTGGCGCGCAAGACGCGTCCGCTGGTCGCCATGCCGGACGGCACCCCTGCCCAAGAACTGCTGGTGGCCGATTGCATGCGCAGCGAAGTGCCCTTCGCCACGCCCGGCCTGCCCGTGATCGAACTGGCCCGCCCCATGTCGGACAGCGTGCATTGCGTGCCGGTGCTGGACGCTTCGCGCACCTTGCAGGGGCTGGTGACGCAGTCGGACCTGGTGGCGGCGCTGTATCAAATGGCGGTGTCGGCAAGTTCGCAGGGTGACACCGGCGGACATGCCCCCCAGCGCGCGGCCTGACGCCTGCGTAACCATCGCCTCCCTGACCATCGCCGCCGAAGCCGTCGACCCCGAAGCCATCGCCCCCGAAGCCATTGCCTTCGTAACCCACGCCTCCGTAACCCTACGGATGTCGGGGCGCGCTTGCCGCAAGGCATAATTTCACGCGTGAATCCCCTATCGCGCTCCCGCGCCCTCCTCTGCTGGCTGGTTTTGTTCTTGCTGGGCGCCGCCTGGATCGCCCGCCAGGAATACCTGGACCAGCACGACCGCTTCTTTCAAAGCACCAGCATCGCCCAGCGCATGTTGAGCCAGAAGACCGTGCAGCACGAGGCCGTGCTGGCCACGCTGACGGCCCTGTCGCATCCGCCCACCCCCGAACGTCTTTACCCCAGCCTGCACCCGGCCATGCCGCAGCTGCTGGGCTTGGGCTATCTGGCCGATGGCGCGTGGGCCGGCAGCCTGCCGCCGCCGCCGGATCTGTCCGCCGCCGTGACGCGCGCCACGCAGTTGGGCCGGCCGGTGACATTGCCGCTGGACGCCGCCCGCTACTGGCTGATCGCGCCGTCCAGCTGGAGCCTGTTGATCGATGCCCGCCAACTGGTGCCGCCCGCCGACTTCCCGCCCAACCTCAGCAACCTGAGCCTGCTGGTGGATCAGCGCCCGCTGGCGCTGCTGGACAAGCAGCCCGAGGACGCGCGCGGCTTGCCCATGACGCTGCAAAAGCCGCTGGGCGCGGCCAGCCAACCGTTTCAGATGCGCAGCAGCCGCACCCTGACGCCGTCTTATTGGCCCTGGACGGCATGGACCGCGTGGGCGCTTGCCAGCGCGCTGCTGGTGGCCGGCGCCGCCGCGTGGCAGCGTTCCCGCGCCGAGGCCCGCCGCCAGCAGGAACAGGCGCGGCTGGCCGCGATGGCGCGCCTGGGCACGCTGGGCGAAATGGCCGCCGGCATCGCCCATGAATTGAACCAGCCCCTGACCGCCATCCTGGCGCAGACGCGCGCCGCCCAACGCATGCTGGACGACGAGGACGAGCGCCCCGCCGTGCGCCACGCGCTCTTGGCCAGCGCCGAGCAGGCCAAGCGCGCGGCCGACATCATCAGCCGCATGCGCGCGCTGGTCCAACCCCGCCCGCCCGCGCGGCGCGAAGCGCTGGACCCCGACGCGCTGGTGGCCGCGCTACGCTTTCTGCGGGAAAGCGAACTCGCCCGGCAGGGCATTCGCCTTGTCTGGCACAACGCCAGCCCCGGCGCGCGGCCGCTGGGCGACCGCGTAGCACTGGAACAGATTCTGCACAATCTGGTGCAAAACGCCGCCGACGCGCTGGCCGGCACTGACGGCCCCCGAGTGATCCAGCTGGAAGGCCGGCTGGACAGCCGCGCCTCGGGCGACGTCTACCGGTTCAGCATCAGCGACAACGGCCCCGGCATTGCCGCCGACGCACTGCCGCGGCTGTTCACCCCGTTCTACACCACGCGGGCACAAGGCATGGGCCTGGGGCTGGCCTTGTGCGAAACGCTGGCCGGGTCGATGGACGGCAGCGTGGCCGCGCACAACCTCAAACCCTCGGGCGCGTGTTTCACCGTCAGCCTGCCTTGCAACAAGAGCCCCGCATGAACCCCGCACCCAACCCCGCGCCCAACCGCACGCCCGAACTGTCACCCCGGGTGTACCTGGTGGACGACGACGACGCCGTGCGCGACGCGCTGGCGCTGCTGCTGCGCAGCGTGGGCCTGGCCAGCAGCGGCTTTGCCGACCCGCAGGCCTTTTTGTCGGCGCTGCCCGCCAGCGCTATCGGTTGCGTCGTGCTGGACATCCGCATGCCCGGCATCAGCGGCCTGGACGTGCTGAGCCGCCTGGCCGACCAGTCCGACCTGCCCGTCGTCATGTTGACCGGCCACGCGAATGTGGACCTGTGCCGCCGCGCCTTCAAGGGCGGCGCCATGGAGTTCCTGCAAAAGCCGGTGGACGACGATGTCTTTTTGGACGCGGTGCAGGCCGCCGTGCGCACGCATGTGGCCAGCCGGGAAAGGCTGGCCGTGACGCAGGCCGCCGCCGACCGGCTGGCGCGCCTGTCCGGCCGCGAACACGAGGTGCTGGAACGCATCGTGCGCGGCATGAGCAACAAGGAAATCGCGCGGGAATTCGACTTGTCGCCGCGCACCGTCGAAACGTATCGCGCCAACGTCTTCGCCAAGCTGGAAGCCGACTCGCTGGCGCAACTGATCCGCCAATACGCCACCCTGCTCGACGAGCGCGCGCCAGGGCCTCCGTAAGCCTACGGAGGCGCGCGCGTAGTCGGGCGTATACCGCGCAACGCCGGATTTGGCCACACTGACTGCTCCTACCGAACGCTCTGAAATCAAAGGATGCAGACCATGAACCGTGTCACCCTAGCCACCCTGTTGTCCACCCTGGCCTTTGCCGGCGCCGCCCACGCCGCCGTACTGACGGAAAGCAACCTGTCGATGGCCGATGCGCAGAAGCTGGCCACCGCCACCGTCGCCGCCTGCCAGGCCAAGGGCTACAACGTCAGCGCTTCGGTCGTGGACCGCGCCGGGCTGCTCAAGGCCTTTGCCCGCGCCGACAACGCCGGCCCGCACACGATCGAGGCCAGCCGCGCCAAGGCCTTCACGGCGGTGTCGGCCAAGACGCCCACGCTGACGATGATGGAAAACGCGCAAAAGAACCCCGGCGCCGCCAACCTGACCGACATCCCGGGCTTTCTGCTGCTGGGCGGCGGCGTGCCGGTCAAGGCAGGCAGCAACGTGATCGGCGCCATCGGCGTGGCCGGCGCACCCGGCGGCAACCTGGATGCGCAATGCGCCGACACCGTGCTGGAAGAGAACGCCGCGCTGTTCAAGTGATCGACGGCGGGCGCGGTCAAGGGGATCCGCCCGCGTTTCGGGTTCTGGTTTCGGGTTTCCCGGTGGCGATTGGCGCGCGCGGCGTCAACAGGCTAGGCTTACGGGCGCCCCATCAGAAAAACGCCCCGATCGCCCTAGCCTCCCATGCCTTTGCCGCCGCGCCCTGCCTTGCTGGACGAAACGCTACGCATCGTCGCCCGACGTTATCGGGTGCCGGCCACCCTGGCCGGCGACATGGACCCAACCGTGTCGTCACAGCGCCATTGCGCGACCCGTCTGGCCGTGGCCATTGACCAAGCCCGCCAGGCCTTGGCCCGCGACGACACCCCGCCGGCCTCGGTCAAGCAGTGCTTTATCGACGCGCTGGCGCAACTGATCCATGAAGCCATGCGCCCTGACCAGGGCGACCCCGCCATCCAGGCGATGGTGCTGCGCCACCAGGCGCCGCAGGTCCGCGAATACGCCTCCTTATCCGCTGGGGCCGAGGCCGACCGACGCGACGTAGTCGCCGCCGTCAACGCCATCGCCCACCCCGCCAAGCTGGAACGCATGCCCGCCGGCGCGCTGCGCACAGTGTTGGCCCGGCTTCAGGCGGCTGCCTCGGCCGCGTCGTGGCCCGCGCTGGCGGCTGCGGTGGCGCAACTGGAATCGCTGCGGGGCACAGCTAGCGACCCAGGCAAAGACCTTGCCGACGGCCCGGCCAATGCCCCCGACAACACCGCAGCCAACGCCCCTGACAACGCCTCGGCCAACGCCCCAGCCTCCGACCCCGCCACCGACCCCACCAACGACCTCGCCCTGGCGCGCAGCCTGTCCCGCTTGCGCGACGGCGCCGCATTGGAACGCTTGCAACGCCTGGACGAGCTGGCCCTGGATCCCTGGGTACGGCGCTACCAGGCGTTATGGAACCGCAACGGCCCCCGCTCGGGCAGCCCCGGGGCCGTGGCACAAGGCGTGGCCGCGCAGCAGCGCGGCGCGGCGGTCGAAGCGCGCGCCTCACAGGCGCTGCAAGCCCTGGCAGACCGACTCAACGCGGCGCCGCACGGCAACGCCGCCTACCGCGTCGTGACGTCAATGCGCGTGCCGCCCGCATTGCCCGGCGATGCCGACCGCGCCAAAAGCGAATGGGACGCCGCGCTGCTGCGCCGTGTGGATGCGCCAAACGTGCCGAACGCGCCCGCCGCCCCGCCCGCCGCCTGGGACGTCTGCCTGCTTGTCGAAGCCAAGGCTTCCGTGGACGCCGCCAGCACCGACTTCGCCCGGCTCTTGCGCGGCCTTGCGCGCCTGGCACAGGCCGAACCGGGCATGACGTATCCGTTTCACACCCACCAGGGCCCCGTGCCGATACGCGGCGCGTCCCTGGCCGCCTTGCCCACCGGCGACACCGACCTGTCCGGCGCCGTGCTGTATTGCAGCGACGCGCCGGCCGACCCCGCGCCGCGCCTGCTTAACGCCGCCTGCCGCATGCAACTGCTATCCGCGCCCGCAAGCGTGGCCTACGCCAGCGAGCTTGCCCAAGGGCGGCCGGCCGACACACGCGGGCTGCAAGCCGTCTGGCAGTCGTTGTTGACATCGCCCCAGTGGGCGGGCGTGTTGAATCAGTACCCGCAGCTGTACCTCGTGCGCGAGCTGATGGTGCATGCCGATGACCTGTTGGCGGCCGCGCAACAGGCTGTGATGTAACCGTCGGCGCTGCTTTTTTTCCCCGTAAAATCCCGCAGTCGGCAACACGTGTCGGCACCACGCTGATACCCGCCGGGATGCACGTCGATCTCTACACCCTTTATTTCCTAGTCATCGGAACGCTGCTTGCCAGCGCCGGCATGACCTATTGGGAACACCGGACCAACGCCAAGCGCGGCAAACAACTGCGGCGGCTGGCCACAGGCTTTGCCACCATCGCCGTCGGCTGTACCGGGGTGGTGCTGCGCGGGTATCTGCCCGCCTGGCTGGGCCCGGCCTTAAGCAACCTGGTCATCCTCGGCGGCTATCTGCTCGTGCTGCAAGGCGTGGCCGCCTTCAACGGCCGGCGCTATCGCGGCGGGTCGGTGGCATTGCTGGTCGTCATGGCGTTGATCTGGGCCATCGCCGGGACCCGTTGGCAAGGCCTCGTCTGGGCCTACGTCAGCGCGGCGCCCATCGCCATCGCGTCCGCGTTGACCGCCTGGGAAATGTGGCGCTGCACGCCCATGAAGGCGCTGACGCCGCGCCGCTTTGTCGTCGGCATCGCCGGCATCCATGCGTTGTTCTACGCCTTTCGGGCGCTGATCCTGCCCTGGCTCGTTGCTCGCCACGGGGCGTCCGTGCAGAGTGCGGCCAGCAGCATCACGATGTACGAAGGCGTGCTGTATTCCGTGTTGCTGCCCATGGCGTTGCTCAAGCTGGTGCGCGAAGAAGCGCATGGCCAACTGCTGCTGGAATCGCAGACCGACTACCTGACCCGCCTGGGCAACCGCCGCTGGTTCTTCGAGGAAGGCGCGCGGCTGCTGCGAACCAAGGGCGCACAGCAGCCGGCCGCGGTGCTGGCCTTCGACCTGGACCAATTCAAGTCCATCAACGACCGCCACGGCCATCAGGCCGGCGATCAGGTGCTGAAGACGTTTGCCGATATCGCCCAGGGCGAGGCCGGAGCGGGCGTACTGCTGGCCCGCATCGGTGGCGAGGAATTCGCCGCCTTGCTGCTGGGAGACGACGCGCGCCGCGCACAAGCGCTGGGTGAGACGGTCGCGCGGCGCTTCGCCGAATCCACGTCCGAACCCGGCGACCGCAGCGCAATCCGCGCCACGGTCAGCATCGGCCTGGCGTATTACGAACGCGACGTGCCGCCGCTGGCCGACAGCCTGGCGGCGGCCGATCGCGCGCTGTACCGTGCCAAGGCAATGGGCGGCAACCGGCTGGAGCGGGCGTAGCGCCTGCGCGTCGGTAAAGACAGCGGGCGCACCGCTGCCGCGCTTGCCCGCCCTCCTTATCGCGCAGCGGGAATCAAGCGGATGTGTTCGCTGCCGTCGCGCTCCAGCTGCGCCACCAGCCCCAGTTCCCAATCCAGGTACTCCCGAAATCCTTCGTCGCGCGCCGAGAGGTCTTCAAAAAGATAGGGGCTGATGCTCTGATCGTCATCGCCGGTCAGCACACCCGCCGCGCCGGTGCCCAAGGCCAGACCCTGCGCCTTCCAGGCCCGGGTTCCGCCCAGCAGATACTGCACCGCGTGCTTGCCGCGCCACGCCAATTCGGCGGCCACCACGCTGGCCAACACGCCGTCGGACGACGTCAACACCACGGTGCGATGATCGTCGGGCGACAGGAACTGCGCCAATCTGTCCGGCGCCGCAAAGCGCGCGCCCGGCACATGGCCGCGCTCGTAGGCCACGCGCGATTCCACGTCAAACACAATCACTTCATCCGCATCCAGTGCCGCGCGCAGCGCCTGTGGCCGCACGCTGGCCGCCTCGGGCCGATGGCGCAACACACGGCGCGGCTCGGGACCGCTTTGCAGCGCGGCCCAGGCCGGCGGCTGATACAGATAGACTTCCACCGCGCCCAGTTGCGCCAACCATGCGCCCGTCGTCAACGCCCGCACGCCATCCCAATCCGCCAACACCACGCGCGCGCGGCGGGTCGCCAGATAGTCGTCGGTGGCCTGCACCAGTTGCCCGCCCGGCGCCCAGCGCCAGCCTTCCAGGTGCCCCGTTTCGTATTCCTCGCGCGTGCGCACATCAAACTTGTACAGCGTGCGCGTGTCCTGCTCGGCCTCAAAGGCGTGCAAGGTCGCTGCATCCACATAGCCGATGCCGGCGCGCTGCGCGACATCGCGCGCCTGCTGCCGCGCCGCATCCCGAGCGGCTTCGCCCGGCTCGGGCAAGGCCGCGTGGCGGCCATAGGCCAGCTCGCGGCCGGACAGCAGCCACTGCATCGTGCCATTGCGCAACGAGGCCACCCGGTTCGGAATGCCCGCGTCGATCAGCGTCTGCGCGCCCACGATACTGCGCGTGCGCCCCGCGCAATTGACGACCACAAACGTGTTCGGGTCCGGCGCCAGCTCGCGGATGCGATAGACCAGTTCAGCGCCCGGCAGGCTGTGCGAGAACGGCAGCGTGAAGTGATGGAATTCCTCGGGCGTGCGGCTATCGACCACGACGATATCGTCACCGCGCGAGATGCGTTCGTGCAGCTCGTCCACATCGATCCAGGGCGTTTGCTTTTCATGTTCGATGACCTCGCCGAACGCCTTGCTGGGCACGTTGGTCCCGGTAAACACCTCCAGCCCGGCACGCGCCCAGCCATCCGTGCCGCCGGCCAGCACGGACACGTCCGACCAACCCAAACGCGTCAGCTTGGCGGCGGCCAGGTGGGCCTGCGACTCGTCGTCGTCCACCAGCACGATGCGGGTGTCGCGCCGGGGCACCAGCCGGTCGGCCAACACTTCAAGCCGCCATAGCGGCGCGGGCACGGCGTACAGCAGATGGCGACGGGCATAGCGGCCCGCCTCGCGCACATCCAGCACGGCGATCTCGGCGTCGCCGCGCAGCGCCTCTTGCAAGGCGTCGGGCGACACGCGCGCGTGGTAGATGGCGGCCGGCGGCGAGAACGTCCGGTACGTGCCGCCGGCCGTGCTTTCAAACACCACCCGACCGTGCAGCCGGTCCAGCGCCAGCCCGTAGAAATGCAGGTGCGCGCCGGCCTCGTCGCCGATCAGTTCAATGGTGTGCACATCGTTCGGCCCCAGCACGATGGAACTGCCCGGCCCCACGTCCACGCGGCGCACATGGGTCAGCGCGTCACGCAAGGGGTCGGCCTTGGGCGCGCGGCGATAGACCTCGTTGCGCTCGTTGCCGTGCACGCCGGCAATGATGGCCCAGGTGGTGTGGTCGTGCGGCGGCTGGGCCTTGCCGGCCTCGCCCAGCGACAGGTAGAGCGCATAGCCGCCGTCCACGTCTTCCGCCAGGCGGTACAGCGTACCGGGACGGTCCGGTACCAGCGGAAATTCCTCTGCCGGAAACAAGTCGCGTCGGCTGCCCAATGCCTGCAACAAGGCGGCGGCCTCGGCCAGCTGCTGGGGCGAGGCGCGTGCCGCGTCGGGCACGCGCTTGCGCACGTCGGCGATGAATTCGCGCACGGCCTGCGCGCGCTCGGTGTGCTTGCCGGTGGCCGGGCTGGCCGTTTGGCTGGCCGTTTGGTAAGAGGTGCTCATGAGGTGACCCGCGGTGTCGGATAAGGGAATGGCTGAGGCTACGTGCCCCGTGCGCCGCCGACAACGTAGAAATGCGTCTATGGATATGCGAACCGTTGTCGCACGGGTTCCGGCGCGCCCTATCTGGAATCGCCCGGCCCGAAATATCAGAGAAGTTCTATAGACGGCCGGGTAGCGGCCTGCGCAAGATGATCAGTCAACCTGACTCGTCCGGAGGCGCCTGTGTCATCGCACGCGAACGATTTTCGTTTTAGCTTTACGCCCGCCAGTGGCGCGGCATTCGACGTCATTGAATTCACGCTGGACGAGGCCCTGTCCGAGACGTATCGGCTATGCGTGGAGTTGTCCAGCTTTGATCCCGCGGTAGATTTCGGCGCGCTGCTGGATCAGCCGGCGCTCTTCACGATATGGCGCGGCGCGGTGGCTGTGCGGCACGTGCACGGCATCGTCACCGAATTTGTCCAAGGCGACACGGGCTTTCGGCGCACGCGGTACCGGCTGGTGCTGGAACCGTCTTTGGCGCGCGCCGCGCTGTGTTCCGATTGGCGCATCTATCAGCATCTGTCCGCGCCCGAGATCCTGGCCGACGTCATCAAGCGGCAGGGCATTACCGACTACGAACAGGTGACGACGCAGGAACACCTGCCACGCGAATATTGCGTGCAGGCCGGCGACACCGACTTGGCGTTTCTGGACAGGCTAGCGGCAGAAGAAGGCTATTTCTATCGCTATGCGCATTCGGAGCATGGGCACCGCCTGATTCATGGCGACCGGATTTATATCCACGGCGAGATCGCGGGCGGACCGGTGGTTTACAACCCGATGCCGGGAGGCGATCAGGCAGAACCCGCGTTGCATCGGTTTTCTTATGCCGAGCGCGTGCGCACCGCCGTGCAGACGCAGCGCGACTACACCTACACGCATCCGCGCTACAGCCAGGAACATTCGCCGGTTGCATCGGATCTTTCTCATCAGGAAGCCCGCTACGAACGCTACGACTACCCCGGCCGGTACAAACGCGATGAGGCGGGTCAGCCGTTTACCCAGACGCGCTTGCTGGGCCGCCGCCGCGATGCGCGCGTGGCACTGGTCGAAGGGGATGACGCGCGCTTGATTCCTGGCGTGGCGTTCGATCTCGTGGGCCATCCTCGTGAAGACTGGAACCATGGTTGGCGACCCGTGCGGATGCAACATCGGGGCGTGCAGCCGTCGAGCCAGGAAGAAGAAGGATCGGGATCGCAGGGGGGGACACAATACCGCTACACCGCTGAACTGGTACCCGACAAGGTCGATTGGAAGCCCGAGCCCTTACCCAAGCCGCGTATCGACGGCCACCAGATGGCCACGGTGGTCGGCCCGCCCAATGAAGAAATCTATTGCGACGACTGGGGCCGCGTCAAAGTCCAATTCCCGTGGGATCGCGTAGGCGAGCACAACGAACATAGCTCGTGCTGGATTCGCGTATCGCAGAACTGGGCCGGTGCGCAGTGGGGCCACATGGCGATACCTCGCATCGGACAAGAGGTCATCGTGCAATTCGCAAACGGCGACCCGGACCAGCCGCTGATAATCGGCAGGACTTTCCGAGCGACCAATCTGCCACCCTATGAATTGCCACGGCACAACGTCCTGAACACGATCAAGAGCAAGGAATTCCGGGGCAATCGCGCCAACGAATTGCGCTTGGATGACACGTCCGCACAGATCAGCGCGGCGTTGATGAGCGAACACGGCGACACGCAGCTGCATCTGGGGTATCTGACGCATCCGCGTCCAAGCGGTGGGCAAGCTCGCGGTGAAGGATTCGAACTGCGCACGGACGAACATGGAGCGCTGCGGGCGGCGAAGGGGTTGTTGCTGACGGCCGAGACGCAACTGCACGCCAAGGGCGGGCAGTTAGATAGATCCGATATCGTCGCGGCTTTGCAAGCGGCGCTGGAACTTGCCCGCAACCTGGGGGATTACGCCGAGAAGCATGAAGGCTTCGCCCACGACGCCCAGCCGCAGCAGTCACTATCGGATGCGGTACGCGACCTGGGCCACGGCGCCAACAACCAGTCGGACGGGAGCGGCCTAGGCGACGTTGGCGCCATCGCGCTAAGCGCGCCAGCCGGCATCGCCGCCGCCACGCCGGCCGGCATCGTGATGTCGGCCGGTGGCAATGTGGACAGCGTCGCGCAACAGCATCAGCAGGTCAGCGCGGGCGACAAGATCGTGCTGAACGCGGGCGGCGATGTAGGCCTGTTCTCGCAAAGCGGCGCGCTGCGACAGATCGCGCATCAAGGCGAAATGCTGCTACAGGCGCAGCACAACGCCATTCGCATCCAGGCCGATCAAAGCGCGGAAATCACGTCCAGCAAACAACACGTGCTGGTCGCCGCCGACAAACACATCACGCTGTTGTGCGGCGGGGCGACGATCAAGATTGCCGACGGCAACATCGAACTGGGCATGCCGGGCACGTTTACGGTGAAGGCCGCCTCGCACAATTTCTCAGGCCCGGGCGGCCAAAGCGCCGCCCTGCCCGTCTTCAAATCTCCCGACGTCGCTGCCGGCGACTACGCCGGCCGGTTCCGCCTGCACAAGACCGACAACCGCCTGTTCGAACGTTATCGGTACCGCGTCATGACAGGCGCCACGCTGCTCCTGGAAGGCACCACCGACAACGACGGCGCGACGGATTTTCTGGACACCCCGCGCGCCCGCGACGTGCAGACCTACAAGACGATCATGCGCGAGGACCAGAAGATCCCAGACGACCCTGGGCAGCTCGCCGAGCGTGTCGACAACATCAATCCGCATCACGCCGAGCACGGACCGATGGACGAAGCTTTTCTGGATTCCCACGTTGAAGGAGACCTCTGATGGCCGCCCCCGCCGCCGCAGCCGCCCTCGTCTGGGGCTACCGAGCCTATCGCGCCTACGCCGCGCACGAAACGGCTCAAACCGCCATTGAAACCGCCCAAACCTTGGCGCAAATCAATGAACGCAAGAAGGAAGTCCAAGCCATCCTTAAAGACACGATTCAGAACATGAAGGAAGAAATCGACGTCAAAAGCTCCACGTTTGTGCGCACCGGCGGCAACAGCACCGTGTCGCGCGGACGCAGCGAACACGTGACCTACCGGCAATACATCGAACGCAAGATCCCCTTTCGGCCAGTGATCAGCACGGTATGCCAATGGGCGCTGAAGTCACCGTTGACGGTGCCCCGACGTCTGCGCAAGAAGATCCGGGGCGAATTCATCGACACCACGATAGATATCGCACTGAAACAAACCACCGCGTCGTTGGTGTTTGAAGTGGTTGATGACTTGTTGAAATGGGAAAGCCCGCTCAAGGCGGAGCCGGTCTACGACGGCACGTCTTACAAGGCGATGCTGGGAGAGCCTTCCACACGTCCGAAGCGCATCAGCGAGGTATTCCCCTTCTGGCCCCGCCCTAAGGGCAGCCTGGCCCCGGATCTTGTAATCGTTGAATACAGGCAGCAGCCGTTTGACGTGGGCAACGTGTTCGCGGCGGTGGAAATCAAGTTTCCGAAGGACTGGGTAAAGCGCGACCAAATGAAGGACTACGTCAGCTTGATGGGCGGTGACGTCCAAAAGGTTGTGCTGCTTCGAGTACCGGAAGACTGCACCGGAGCTTCCGGCTCGGCACGCACATCCGGCACAAAACCAGGCCATTCAAGCCGGAGCGGAAAATGAGTACTACCCACCCATTGATCGACGATCAGGATCTGGCCGGCATGATCGAAGACCTGAAAAAATGGCCGAACACTGCCATTCACAACGGGTCTTTTGAACTGTCTGTCAGCCCATTTCTCACCTTCTATTTCAACTACGACCGCGATCAATATCAGCGCACAACGCTGGACCTGATCGACGTGCACGAGTCGTTTGAAAGCCTGTTAGGCCATCCTTACACGGTCGCGACACACCCGCGTTCAGAAAGACCCCATCGGTACGGCTCGCAGCGCCTGGGCGAACTGCGAGACTGGGCCCGGAAAACTCCCGTAGACAAGAATTTCACCGTCAACTTTACGGACGAAGCCGAACACAAAAGCTCGCCCACCCGTGGCGCATATCTATGGAGAGCTTCCGACTGGGGCGGTGGCGACCAAAACTATTCATCGCTTCAGCTCTATTTTCGATGGCGCTGGTGGTTGGCCAACAAAGAGGCGTGGCGGCAATTCGTCCTTGACGCCATCGCTCGGTTAAAGCCGGCTCAGGTCTACAGCGGCTTTGCGATGGCGAACCCGCTGGAGTTTGGCATGCGCTCGGAGGTAGCCGTGTGGGATCGGGCGCTGACGCCGCATTTCTATGGCTTGGACACGGATGACACGTTCGGCATGACGTTCATGCCACAGCTGCCTGCCGGCATACGGCCGCCCACCTGGGGCTTCTTTCTGTCCGACATTTGGCGCGAGAAGCTGGACATCTCGCGCGACGAGGTTGTTGCCCAGCTTTCCGATTCCCGCATCCGAATCGACACCCTCGGTTGCGGCCAATGGATAGAGCTTGGCCCGCAGCCGGAACTGTATCCCGTCGAAGAAGGTGTGCCGGAACTACCCGTGTTGGCCAACCGTTTGCTTCGCCGTATCCGCCATCCTTTGCTGGATCTGGTGGGCTCCGGCGAATGGGATGGCGACCCCAACGAGCGCTTCGATCGCCGCGACACGCAGCGTTGGCTGGCCCGGTTTGACGACGACAGTGATTGGCCGACTCCTGAAATTCGAGGCCGCACCCCGGGCCCGGCGCCTGCCGAACCCACCCCCACCCATGTCGTCGTCGGCGAAGACATCCCGTCGGACGGCTGGTGGTACACGCTGGCAAAGACAGGCTCGCGCCAGTACTTCAAGGCCGGCGAGCCGGCGCCGGCCATCCATCAAGGCCCATCGCGCGGCCGCGTCATCTGGCAACGCGACATCGATCAACGCCCACCCGAAGCCGAAGCGGCGCGCCAGGCCGAAACCGGTCAGCTGGCCCCACGGGGCGGTCAATGGCGTGGCGACGAAAAAGGCGAAGTCTTGTGCGTGGTCGCGAAACATGAGGCGCTGCCCCCGTATCAAGGCCGATCCCTGACCTGGCACTGGATGCACGACACCGCCCAACGCGCCGCCGCCCGCGTGCGCTCTGGGCAGCCATGCCCCTATCCCGGCACGTGGACCTGCGAAGAACACCCTACGGGTCCAAAAACTTTCGCTTATCAAACCCCCATGCCACAAGTGAACGGGCAAGACGTGACGTGGGCACTGGTTTCTTTCTTACTTTAGGAGGCAAGCCATGGCCGCACCCGCCGCCGCAGCCGCCCTCGTCTGGGGCTACCGAGCCTATCGCGCCTACGCCGCGCACGAAGCGGCGCAAACCACCATCGAAGCCGCCGAAACCTTGGCGCAGATCAATGACCGCAAGAAGGAAGTCCAAGCCATTCTTAAGGACGTGATCCAGAACATGAAGGACGAAATCGACGTCAAAAGCTCCACGTTCGTGCGCACCGGCGGCAACACCACCGTGTCGCGCGGACGTAGCGAAAACGTGACGTACCGGCAGTACATCGAATGCAAGATCCCTTTTCGGCCAGTGATCAGCACGGTATGCCAATGGGCGCTGAAGTCGCCGTTGACGGTGCCCAGGCGCATACGCAAGAAGATACCGGGCGATGCTATTGAAACCACGATAGATATCGCGCTGAAACAAACCACCGCGTCGTTAGTGTTTGAGGTGGTTGATGATTTGTTGGCGTGGCAAAGCCCGTTGAAGGCAGAGCCGAATTACGACAAGGCCTCGCGCGTGGCCATACTGGGTGACCCGACAACCCGCCCAAAGCGCATCAGCGAATTCTTTCCATTTTGGCCACGACCAAAAGGCAGCTTGGCGCCGGACCTTGTAATCGTCGAGTACAGGCAGCAGCCATTTGATGTCGAGAACGTATTTGCGGCTGTGGAAATCAAGTTTCCGAACGATTGGGTGAAGCGGGATCAGATCGAAGACTATGTCGCGCTGATGGGTAGCAACAACAGAAAAGTGGCCTTGCTTCGCGTACCGGAAGACTGCCCGGGATACAAGCCTTCCGCCGGTAAATCGCGGCATGGCAGCCCCCCAAGGAGAACCAGATGAGCACCAGCGAGCAGTTGTTGAACGACGACGACGTGTTTGGCATGGCGACAGACCTGAAGCGATGGCCCAATACCGCAGTCAACCTCGGGGACTACGAACTTGCTGTCACGCCATACCTGACCTTCTATTTCACTTACGACCCCCGGCACCTGCTTCAAACAACACTGGATATGGTCGATATACACGAAGCCTTCGAAGTGCTTCTTGGCCGCCCCTACACCGTCGCAACGCACCCTGACTCCGAACGGCCTCATCCGTACGGCTCAAAAAGGCTGGGGGATATTCGCCAGTGGGCTCGAAAGATCCGTCCCGACAAGTCGTTTACGGTTGGCTTTACTGACGAAAAAAACTCGCAAAGCAGTCCCACCCATGCCGCGTACCTCTGGAGGAAACGGGACAGAGGAGCAGAAGTAGATTTCTCTTCCCTCCAGTTCTACTACCGTTGGCGATGGTGGCTGGACAACAAGGATGCGTGGCGAAAATTTGTTCTGGATACCATCGAGCGTTTGCGGCCGGCGCAGGTGTATAGCGGTTTTGCGTGGGGTACGCCGTTAGCGTTCGGCATGCAATCCGAAATCGCGGTCTGGCACCGGGCGCTGGCTCCGCACTTTTATGGACTGGACACCGACGATACGTTCAGCATGGCGTTCATGCCCGAGCTGCCTTCGGGCATACGCCCGCCCACCTGGGGCTTCTTTCTGTCCGACATTTGGCGCGAGAAGCTGGGCATCTCGCGCGACGAGGTTGTTGCCCAGCTTTCCGATCCCCGCATCCGGATCGACACCCTCAGTTGCGGCCAATGGATAGAGCTTGGCCCGCAACCGGAACTCTATCCCGTTGAAGACGGTGTGCCCGAGCTCCCCGTGTTGGCCAACCGTTTACTTCGCCGTATCCGCCATCCTTTGCTGGATCTGGTGGGCTCCGGCGAATGGGATGGCGACCCCAACGAGCGCTTCGATCGCCGCGACACGCAGCGTTGGCTGGCCCGGTTTGACGACGACAGCGATTGGCCAACCCCTGAGATCCGAGGCCGAACCCCTGGCCCGGCGCCTGCCGAACCCACCCCCACCCATGTCGTCGTCGGCGAAGACATCCCGTCGGACGGCTGGTGGTACACGCTGGCAAAGACAGGCTCGCGCCAGTACTTCAAGGCCGGCGAGCCGGCGCCGGCCATCCATCAAGGCCCATCGCGCGGCCGCGTCATCTGGCAACGCGACATCGATCAACGCCCACCCGAAGCCGAAGCGGCGCGCCAGGCCGAAACCGGTCAGCTGGCCCCACGGGGTGGTCTATGGCGTGGCGACGAAACAGGCGAAGTCCTGTGCGTGGTCGCCAAGCATGAGGTGCTGCCCTCATATCAAGGCCGATCCCTTATCTGGCACTGGATGCACGACACCGCCCAACGCGCCGCCGCCCGCGCGCGCTCTGGGCAGCTGTGCCCCTATCCCGGCACGTGGACCTGCGAAGAACACCCTACGGGTCCAAGAACTTTCGCTTATCAAACCCCCATGCCACAAGTGAACGGGCAGGACGTGACGTGGGCACTGGTTTCTTTCTTACTTTAGGAGGCAAGCCATGGCCGCCCCCGCCGCCGCAGCCGCCCTCGTCTGGGGCTACCGAGCCTATCGCGCCTACGCCGCGCACGAAGCGGCGCAAACCACCATCGAAGCCGCCGAAACCTTGGCGCAGATCAATGACCGCAAGAAGGAAGTCCAAGCCATTCTTAAGGACGTGATCCAGAACATGAAGGAAGAAATCGACGTCAAAAGCTCCACGTTCGTGCGCACCGGCGGCAACACCACCGTGTCGCGCGGACGTAGCGAAAACGTGACGTACCGGCAGTACATCGAACGCAAGATCCCCTTTCGGCCAGTGATCAGCACGGTATGCCAATGGGCGCTGAAGTCGCCGTTGACGGTGCCCCGACGCATACGCAAGAAGATACCGGGCGATGCTATTGAAACCACGATAGATATCGCGCTGAAACAAACCACCGCGTCGTTGGTGTTTGAGGTGGTTGATGATTTGTTGGCGTGGCAAAGCCCGTTGAAGGCAGAGCCGAATTACGACGGCACGTCTTACAAGGCGATGCTGGGAGAGCCTTCCACACGTCCGCAGCGCATCAGCCAGTACTTCCCATTCTGGCCGCGCCCTAGAGGAAGCTTGGCGCCGGATCTGGTCATCGTGGAATACCGCCAGCAACCGTTCGACGTGGACAACGTGTTCGCGGCAGTTGAAATCAAGTTTCCCAACGATTGGGCCAAGCCCGCACAGATGAAAAGCTACGTCAGGCTGATGGATGGCGATACCCACAAGGTGGCGCTACTTCGCGTACCAGAGGACTGCACCGGGTATCGCCCAGACCGGGGCAGCACGCGCGGGAAGCGCGGACATTCACCCAGGAGCGGAAAATGAGTACCACCCATCCTTTGATCAGCGACGAAGATCTGGCGGGCATGATCGAAGACCTGAAACACTGGCCCAATACCGCCATCGACAATGGGTCTTTCGAGCTGTCGATCAGTCCGTTTCTCACCTTTTATTTCCATTACGACCCCGCACAATATTTGCGCACGACGCTCGACATGGTGGACGTATACGAAACGTTCGAAAGACTGGTCGGCCGGCCTTTCACGATAGCCACCCACCCGAGTTCGGAAAGACCACATCGGTACGGCTCGGTTCGTTTGGGCGACCTGCGCGACTGGGCCAGAAAGACGCCGGTGGATAAGGCCTTCACAGTGAACTTTACCGACCAGGCGAACCACCAGAGCTCACCCACGCATTCGGCGTACCTGTGGAGGGAACCCACCATTGGTGACCAGTTGCAGTATTACTCGTCGATTCAGTTCTACTTCCGGTGGCGCTGGTGGCTGGACAACAAGGACGCCTGGCGCAAGTTCGTGCTCGACAGCATCGCTCGCTTGATGCCGGCGCAGGTCTATAGCGGCTTCGCTATGGCCAACCCTTTGGAATTTGGCATGCGTTCCGAAGTTGCGGTGTGGGACCGGGCCCTGGCGCCTAACTTTTTCGGATTGGACACCGATTATCCATTTGCCATGGATATCCCCGCGCAGTTGGGCTCCGGCATACGGCCGCCCACCTGGGGCTTCTTTCTGTCCGACATTTGGCGCGAGAAGCTGGACATCTCGCGCGACGAGGTTGTTGCCCAGCTTTCCGATTCCCGCGTCCGAATCGACACCCTCGGTTGCGGCCAATGGATAGAGCTTGGCCCGCAGCCGGAACTGTATCCCGTCGAAGACGGTGTGCCGGAACTCCCCGTGTTGGCCAACCGTTTACTTCGCCGTATCCGCCATCCTTTGCTGGACCTCGTCGGCTCTGGCGAATGGGATGGCGACCCCAACGAGCGCTTCGATCGCCGCGACACGCAGCGTTGGCTGGCCCGGTTTGACGACGACAGTGATTGGCCAACTCCTGAAATCCGAGGCCGCACCCCGGGCCCGGCGCCTGCCGAACCCACCCTCACCCATGTTGTCGTCGGCGAAGACATCCCGTCGGACGGCTGGTGGTACACGCTGGCAAAGACAGGCTCGCGCCAGTACTTCAAGGCGGGCGAGCCGGCGCCCGCCATCCATCAAGGCCCATCGCGCGGCCGCGTCATCTGGCAACGCGACATCGATCAACGCCCACCCGAAGCCGAAGCGGCACGCCAGGCCGAAACCGGTCAGCAGGACGTGACGCGGGCACTGGTTTCTTTTTTACGCTAGGAGACAAGCCATGGCCGCATTCGCCGCCGCAGCCGCCCTCGTCTGGGGCTACCGCTGTATCCCGCCTATCCCGCCCATCCCGGATATTCCGCCTATATCGCCTATATCGCCCATCTATCGACGCTACCGATAACTTGTTGTCGTGGAAAAGCCCATTGAAGTCGGAACCGAACCACAACGGAACCGCCGATCGAGCGATGCTTCGAGATCCCGCCGCATCCGCAAACCCATCGGCGACTGCTTCCCATGTTGGCAGCGAACACGCCGACAGATTTCCGGCGTAGTCATCGACACGGGCCGGCGCACGCATCAAGCACCCAGGCCCAACATTCACGCAGGAGCGAAAAATGAATACACGCCCTCCTTTGCTCAACGATAACGATCTGACGTGCAGGGTTGATGCGTTGAAGCCGTGGCCTGGTATCGCCATTGATAACGGTTCAATTCCCCTTTGGCCTCGCTTCTTTCTCACCTTCTACCTTCATTACTTGCCCGACCAGAGCTTGCGGACCACCTTGGATATGCTCGACGTACAAGATGCGTTCGCGCGACTTCTAGGACACCCTTACACGACAGCTACCCATCCCCGTTCCGAGCGGCTGCTTAGATATGGCTCGATTCGCTTGGACGAACTGCACGAGTGGGCACGCAGTTGCCCGGTTGACCAAGTGTTCACGGTGAACTTCACGGACCAGGACAACCACCAGATTTCACCCGGGCATTCTGCATATTTGCGCCGCGAACCCGCCATCGCGGGGAAAGCACCGTATTACTCATCGCTACAGTTTTACTTTTGCTGGCAATGGTGGCTGGACCACCAGCACGAGTGGCGGCAGTTCGTGCTGGAAAGCATTGCGTATCTGGCGCCCGCGCAAGTCTATAGCGGCTTTGCGGTCGCGGACCCTTTGGGAACTGGCATGCGTCCACAAGCTGCCATCCTGAATCGGGCGCTTGCACCGCATTTCTACGGGCTGGACATCGATCACCCGCCAGGCATGATGCGAGCAGCCGAACTGCCGTCCGGTATACGCCCGCCCACTTGGGGCTTCTTTCTGTCTGACATTTGGCGCGACAAGCTCGGCACCTCCCGCGACGATGTGACGGCCCAGCTTGCCGACCCGCTTATCCGTATCGAGCCCCTGGATTGCGGACTATGGATCGAACTGGGACCGCGGCCAGAGCTCTATCCCGTTCAACGGGGCGTGCCCAGGCTGCCCGCTGTGCTCAATCGCCTGCTGCGCAAGATCCGCCATCCGCGACTGGATCTGCTCGGCTTCTGCCCTCGGGACGTAGAACCCGGCAAGCACTTCGATTGCCGCGACACCCGGCGCTGGCTAGCCCGGTTCGATGACGGCAGCGATTGGCCGACCCGCAAGTCAACCATCGGGACGCCCCCGGGTTATTAGCCGCATCCCCCACATCAGGAGAACCCAATGGCCGCCCCTGTCGCCGCCGCTCTCATCTGGGCCTACCGCGCTTATCGCGCCTATGCCGCCTATGAGACCGCACAAACCGCTATTGAAGCCGCCGAGACCCTGGCGCAGAACGGTCAGCGGAAAAAGGAAGTGCAATCGATCTTGAAAGACGTGATTCAGGGGATGAAGGATGAAATCGACATCAAGAGTTCGACGTTCGTGCGCACGGGTGGCAACAGCACGGTATCGCGCGGACGCAGCGAAAACGTCACGTACCGACAATATATCGAGCGAAAAATTCCGTTTCGGCCGGTGATCAGCACGGTATGCCAGTGGGCGCTGAAATCTCCGCTGACCGTGCCGCGCCGAATACGCAAGAAAATTCCCGGAGAGATCATCGAAACCACGATTGATGTGGCGTTGAAGCAAACGACCGCGTCGCTGGTGTTTGAAGTCGTGGACGATTTGCTGGCATGGCAAAGCCCGTTGAAGGCGGAGCCGAACTATGACGGAAAATCCAACGCCGCCTATCTCGGCACTCCATGCACGCGTCCAAAGCGCATTAGCGAGTTTTTTCCATTCTGGCCACGGCCGAGGGGAAGCTTGGCGCCCGACCTCGTCATTGTCGAATATAGGCAGCAGCCCTTTGAAGTCGGCAACGTATTTGCCGCTGTGGAAATCAAGTTTCCCGATGACTGGGTCAGGGACAGGCAAATGGGCGCTTACGTACGACTCATGAACGAAGACAAATCCAAGGTCGCCCTGCTACGGGTTCCCGAGGATTGCACCGGATACCGGTCCGTCGCGAATGCCAAGTCGGATCAACAGGGAAAACCAAGGAGAGGCAGATGAGCGCCAGCGATAGTCTGATAAACCAAGACGACGTTTCCGGCATGATCGCCGACCTGAAACGATGGCCTAATACCGCAGTGGACCACGGCGATTTCGAACTCGCGTCAACGCCATATCTAACGTTCTATTTCACCTACGATCCAGAGCACTATCTTGCGGCGACTTTGGACATGATCGACGTCCACGGATCATTTGAAAACGCCCTGGGTCACCCGTATCTGATCGCCACCCATCCGGACTCCGAGCGCCCGCACCCCTACGGCTCTAAACGTCTGGGCGACCTGCGCGAATGGGCCAGAAAAACCCCGCTCGATCAAGCGTTCGCGGTCAATTTCACCGACGAAAAGAACTACAAAAGCTCGCCGACGCACTCGGCTTATCTGTGGCGAGAGCCGACGCTTGGTGAGCGTCACCAATGTTATTCCTCTATTCAGTTCTATTACCGTTGGCAATGGTGGCTGGATAACCGAGATATCTGGCGGAGATTTGTGATTGAGACGATCGAGCTTCTGAAGCCGGCACAGGTCTACAGTGGGTTTGCAATGGGCAACCCGTTGGAATTCGGCATGCGCGCCGAAGTGGCTACTTGGGACCGCGCGTTGGCCAACCATTTTTACGGCCTGGATACGGATTATCCCTTCGGCATGATGTTCAGCCCAGATCTACCCTCCGGCATCCGCCCCCCCACCTGGGGCTTTTTCCTGTCCGACATCTGGCGCGAAAAGCTTGGGATATCGCGCGACGACGTTGCCGCGCACCTTGCCGACCCCCGCGTCCGCATCGACACGTTGCACTGCGGCCACTGGATCGAACTTGGCCCGCAACCGGAACTCTACCCCGTCGAAAACGGCGTGCCCGAGCTCCCCGTGTTGGCCAACCGTTTGCTTCGCCGTATCCGCCATCCCCTGCTGGACCTGGTGGGCTCGGGCGAATGGGATGGCGATCCGAATGAGCGTTTCAATCGCTCCGACACGCAGCGTTGGCTTGGCCGGTTCGATGACGACAGTGATTGGCCCACGCCTGAAATTCGAGGCCGGACACCCGGGGCCGCGCCGCACGAACCCACGCGTTAACAACGCCCGCGCCGCATGGGCTGCATCGACCCTGCACGCTCAGCTGCTTTTCACCGAAACGCCAGCCGCACAGCCCCTCAGCCCTCTCCCTTCAGCTCCCGTTCCACCACTTCCCGCGTCAGGGTTGGGACGAACATCTCGATGAAGTGGAATGCGTAGCCGCGCAGCCAGGCGCCGCGGCGGATGGCCAGGCGGGTCAGGTTGATTTCGAACAGGTGGCGGGCGTCGATGGCGCATAGCCGCGTGTCGCGTTCGGGGTCCCAGGCCACGGCGGCCACGATGCCCACGCCCAGCTCCAGCTCTACATAGGTCTTGATCACGTCGGCGTCCATGGCCGTCATGACGATGTCCGGAGTCAGGCCGGCCCGGGCAAACGCTTCGTCGATGTGGGCGCGGCCGGTGTAGCCCTGGCCATAGGTGATGATGGGATAGCGGGACAACTGCGACAGGCTGATGCCGTCGTGCCGGCCTTCCAGCGGATGGCCGCGCGGCACGATGATGCTGTGGCTCCAGCGGTAGCACGGCAGGTTGACCAGCCCCGGATAGTTGGCGACGGCTTCGGTTGCCACGCCGATGTCGGCCTCGCCTTCCAGCAGCATTTCAGACACCTGCTTGGGCGAGCCTTGATGCAGGTGCAGCACCACGTCCGGATAGCGCTGGCGAAATTCCTTGATGACCGGCGGCAAGGCGTAGCGCGCCTGCGAATGCGTGGCCGCGATCGACAGCACGCCCTGCCGGCTATCGGCGTATTCGGCGCCTGCATGCCGGATGTTGTCCGCGCATTGCAGGATTTGTTCGACCAAGGGCAAGATCAGCGCGCCGGGCGGCGTCAGGCCGATCAGCCGCTTGCCCGAGCGCACAAAAATGTCGACGCCCACTTCTTCCTCAAGCTCGCGAATCTGCCGGCTGACACCGGGTTGCGAGGTATGCAGGCTTTCCGAGACGTCGGTCAGGTTGAAGTCCTGGCGCACGGCTTCGCGCACGGAACGTAGTTGCTGAAAGTTCATCGCGCGCCCTCAGCCCAGGAAGGCCAGTTGATTGCCGGACGGGTCTTTTACGTACATCACGCGCGGCGATGCGTCGGGCTTGGAACAGACCGGAAAATGCCCGGCCTGACGCAGACGCGCCAGGATCTCGTCGTAGGCGCGCGTCTTCAGCGCCAGGTAGTCGGGCTTGACGCCGCTGCTCAGCTCCTGGACCGGAGATAGCGACAGCGTCGCGTCGCCCAAAGAGAAAAGCAGGCGCTGGCCATCCCGCGCGGGCATCTCGTCCAGGCCGATGACGCGGTGATAGAACTCGCGCACGGCGTGAAGCCGGCGCGACAGGAATGGAAGCTGTACCGAATCGATCGAAAGAAGTGAAGTCATGCCCTGCTGCCAGCCATGGAACAGGGCAAATCTTAGTACCCGAAGGCACAACCGGACAAAGAGGTTGTAATTGCTTCTACATAGCCAGAAACCTTAAAGCGCGCCGCTTATTAGCAAATACGCGCAGCTGTTTTTTTATCGTTGCGCTGATGTTTGCAGCCCGCCTCAGGCGCTGCGTCGCAACGCCTCGCGCGTGCTGCTGAACGCACGTTCCAGGTCGCCGATCAAATCTTGCGGATTCTCCAGACCGATGTGCAGCCGCACCACGGACTGCTGCCCAGGGACCTGCTTCCACAGGCTATGTTCCGCCAGCCGCTGCGGCGCGGCTTCCAGCGCCAGGCTTTCATAACCGCCCCAGGACGCGCCGATCGAAAAGTACTGCAACGCGTCGATGAAGCGCGATGCCGCCGTCGGGTCCGGGTGATCGAAGGCAAAAGACACCAAGCCGCTTGCACCGCTGAAGTCTCGCCGCCACAGCGCGTGGCCGGAGTCTTCGGGCAAGGCCGGATGAAACACGCGCGACACGTCCGGATGCGTGGCCAGGTACTGCGCCACGGCCAGCGCATTGACCTGATGGCGTGCCAGGCGCACGTCCAGCGTGCGCAGCCCACGCAGCGTCAGATAGGCGTCGTCCGCGCCCACCGACAAGCCCAGCGCGTCGTAAGTCGCGCCAATCCGTTGCGCCAGTTCGGCGCTGTCCACGGTGACCACGCCCATCATCACATCCGAATGGCCGGCCAGGTATTTGGTGGCGGCCTGGATGGAGATGTGCGCGCCCAGCGCCAACGGCTGGTAGTACAGGCCGCCGCTCCAGGTGTTGTCGGCCGCCACCCACAGGCCATGACGGCGCGCGGTGGCTGCCAGCGCGGGCAGGTCCAGCACCTCGAACAGCAGCGAGCTGGGCGACTCCAGATACAACAGCCGCGTGCTGGGCCGGATCAACGGTTCCAGCGCATCTTGCCCCGGTGAAAAATATTCCACTTCGATGCCATAGCGCGCAAGCAAGGACTTGTCGACCTTGCGCACCGGCGAATACACGCTATCGGCCACCAGCGCGTGATCGCCCGGCGCAAGCGTCGCCAGCAGCACCAACGTGATCGCGGCCAGGCCGGACGGCGCCAGCACCGTTCGATAGCCGCCTTCCAGCAAGGCCACCGCCTCTTCCAGCGCCTGGTGCGTGTCCAGGCCGTGGCGCCCGTACGTGGCAACGCGGTCACCCGCCGCGCGTTGCTGGTTAAGCGCGGCCTGCGTGGCGGTGTCGGCAAAACGCACGGTGCTGGTGCGCACGACAGGCACGTTGACCGGGCCCGCTCCCTGCGTCAATGCGGGGGAGCCGGCGTGTACCAGCCGGGTTTGGACGTGGGCGTGATCCAGGCTCATGCGCGCACCTCTTGGTGGCCTGCCGACATTGCGGATGGGAAAGTCATGATCAGATTCCTTGTGGGTTACACCGCCAGGCGCAGCGGGTCGAAAGACAGCGCGTTCGCGATCGGATCCGACGTGGACCGGCGGGCGGGCGAGGCGCCCAGCGAACGCTGCAAGAAGGCGCGGGTACGGTCGCTGTCAGGCGCGCCGAAGAGGCGCGACGGCGGGCCGGATTCCACGATGCGGCCCGCTTCGGTGAAGTACACGGTGTCGCTCACCTCTTGCGCAAAACGCATTTCATGGGTGACCAGCACGCAGGTCATGCCGTCCTGGACCAGATCGCGAATCACGGTCAGCACTTCGCCGACCATTTCGGGGTCCAGCGCCGAGGTCACCTCGTCGAACAAAATCAACTCAGGTTGCAGCGCCAGCGCGCGCGCGATGGCCACCCGCTGTTGCTGGCCGCCCGAGAGTTCGCCGGGATACGCGCCTTCCTTGTGTTCCATGCGCACCTTGGCCAGCAGTTCACGCGCGCGGGCCTCGGCCTGCACGCGCGGCAGCCCGGCCACCTTCACGGGTGAGATCACCAGGTTTTCCAACACGCTGAGGTGCGGGAACAGGTTGTATTGCTGGAACACGAAACCCACGCGCTTTCTCAAGGCGATGAAGTCGGCTTCTGTTTTCAGCCCGTCCACGCGCACGCCACCCACCTGGATCGCGCCGCGTTGCGCACGCAACAGGCCGGTGATGCAACGCAGGATGGTGGACTTGCCCGACCCAGACGGGCCGATGATCGACACCGCCTGCCCTTGCTTGACTTCAAGGTCGATGCCGCGCAGCACTTCGGTATCGCCAAACGCCAGGTGCACGTCGCGCAGGCTGACCAGCGGATTCAGTTCAATGATGTTCATGGCGTCGTTCCAGGTACCGCGTCCAACGCGCGATGGGATAGCAATAGGCGAAAAACAGCGCCAATAGCGTGAAATAGACAAGAATGGTGAAGTCGCTGCGCGCCACCGTGTTGCTGGCGACGGTGGCGGTATCCACCAGGTCGTGCACGCCTACCAAGGACGCCAGCGAGGTGCTCATCGTGATGCTGGCCATCAGATTCATCCACGACGGCAACATGCGCCGCACGCACTGCGGCAATACCACCATGCGGAAAATCTGCGTCCGCTTGAACGCCAGCGACTGCGCCGCTTCCCACTGCGCGCTGGGTATCGACTGGATGGCGCCCCGGAAGATCTCGGCCACATTGGCGCTGGCGGGCAGCCCCAGGCCGATCACCACCTTGATCCAATCGGGGAACGGCACATACCAGCCGCCCAGGTTCAGTTCGAACGGAAACACGTAGGTGGTGAAATACACCAGCACCAGAATCGGCGCATTGCGAAAAAGCAGAACGTAAGCGCGCGTGGCCCGGCGCAACAGCCATGAGGGCGACAGCGACAGCGCGCCGATCACCAGCCCCACCAGCGTGCCCAGCGCCATCGCCAGCAGACTGATCTGGATGTTCATCGCCAGCCCACGCAGCAAGGCGGGCGACCAGTGCCATAACGCCGCCACGGCTTCGGGCGTGGTGCCGGTGACGGCCCAGGTCAAGCCCAGCGCGACCAGGGCCAACAACAGCAAAAACCACGGGTCGCGCAACAACGCGGGCAACAACGCCGGCAAAAACCCGGCGGTGGCCCGACGGCGGCGTTGCTGTCCGTCGACGCCGGGCGCTTTGGCATCGGCGCCCTTGAACGCAAGATCATTGGCCATAGCCGGGCATCCTCAGGCGGTCTTCCAGACGACGGCCCGCCACGCTGACCAGCCAGGTCAACAAGCCGAAGTACAGCAGGATCAGCAGCAGCAGTTCCAGCACGTTGTCTCGATGCGACCAGATCATGATCGATTCGTACGTCACGTCACCCACCGCGATGGCCGACGCGATGGCGGTCATTTTCACCAGGTCCACCAGGTTGTTGACCAGCGCCGGCAAGGCAAAGCGCACGGCCAGCGGCAGTTGCACCTGCGTCAGGATCTGGCGCCTTGTAAACGCCAGCGACCGCGCGGCCTCCATCGTCACCGACGGCACGGCCTGGATGCCGGCGCGCAGCGCTTCCGCATGGAACACGCCCTTGTGCAGCGCCACCACGATCACCACCCAGGCGAACGGCGTGATGGGATTGCCGCCGCCCAGCTTCTGCGTGATCAGCATGTTCAACACCAGGAACGCGCAATACAACTGCACCAGCGTGGGGGTGTTGCGCGTGAGTTCAACGAAGGCCTGCAAGGGCGCCGCCAACCATCGGCGGCCGCTGGTCAGCCCCGCTGCGATCAGCACGCCGAACAACAGGCTGACGGGGATGGTCCATGCGCACAGTTGCAGCGTCACCAACAGGCCATGCCCGAACGCCGAGAGCTCGCCCGGGTCCTGCACAAAGCTGTAGTTCAGGCCCAGCGGCTTGAAGACATCAACCCACGCTTGCAACAGCTTTTCCATCATGCGGCGGCCTCCAGCGATGCCTGCGGCGCCAACGTCGCGACGGCCTGGCCGATACGTTCGATGGCCGCGTTGATATCGGCGTCGGACGCCGCGAATGACAGCCGCAAATACGGCGACAAGCCATAGGCGCTGCCCTGCACCACGGCCACGCCCGCCGACTCCAACAGCCAGTCGACCACGTCACCGTCGTGCTCGATGCGGCGCCCGTCCGGCCGCACCGCGCCAATCAGGCCCGCCACGCCGACCCATGCAAAGAACGAGCCGTGCGGCGCGTGCACCCGCAAGCCCGGCACCGCACCCAAGCCACCCACCACGCGCTGCGCACGCGCGGCGTACGCGTGCCTGGCGTTTATCACAAAGCCGTCCGCCGCCCCTTGCAACGCAGCCAGCGCCGCCGCCTGCCCCAACGAGCTGGCGCCGGACGACACCTGCGACTGCACGGCTTCCAGTGCATGAATCAACGGCCTGGGCCCCGTGCCCCAACCAATGCGCCAGCCTGTCATGGCATACGCCTTGGACACGCCGTTGACCACCAGCGTGCGGCCGGCAAGATCAGGCGCCACGCGCAGCAGGGACACGGGCGGCTGCAAATACCAGATCGCTTCGTACATCTCGTCCCACAGCACCAGCACATGCGGCGCGTCGCGCAGCACGGCGGCCAGCGCGGCCAGCTCGTCAGCGGTATAGACCGCGCCCGAGGGGTTGCCGGGAGAATTCAGGATCAGCCATTTGGTGCGCGGCGTAATCGCTTGCCGCAAGCTCTGCGGCGTCAGCTTGAAACCCTGTTCGGCGCGCGTGGGCACCACCACCGGCTGGCCGCCGTTGATGCGCACCGCGTCCGGGAACGTGGGCCAGTACGGGGCCGGCACAATCACCTCGTCGCCCTCGTCCAGCGTGGCGTTCAGCGCCAGGTAGATCACCTGCTTGCCGCCATTGGACACGATGACGTTGGAGGCGTCCACGTCCACGTCGTCTCGCTGGCGGTAGCCTTGCGCCACGGCGCGGCGCAAGGCCGCCGTGCCCGCGGTGGGTGTGTACTTGGTCTGGCCCTGTTCCAGCGCGACGCGAGCCGCCTGCTTGATGGCGTCGGGCGTGTCGAAATCGGGTTCACCCGAGGTCAGCACGATGATGGAACGGCCCTCGGCCGCCAACCGCGCCGCGCGGGCGCCGGCGGCGGCAATGGGAGACAGCTGGGCGCCGCGGGCGCGGCGCGACAAGGCGTCGGGGAACAGGTTCGTGGTCATGTCACTTCCTTTGCGGTCGGAGGATCCGAAGGCGTCAAGCGTTGGGGGCACTGCTTACCGTCCTGGCAGAGCGTCACGGCTTGGCGTTGGCTTCGGGCGGCGCGCTGTCGAATTGGCCGGCATGCGCCCGGGCGGTGGCCTGCTTCAGGTAATCGGCCGGTACGCCATAGCGTTCGGCCGCCTGCACCAGCAAGCCCGTGGTCAACCAGTCGCGGATCACGCCGTCCACCAAGGCGCGCGTGTCGGCCTCGTTGCGGCGCGTCCAGATCACCGTGGGCGATGGAATCAATTGATCCTGCGTCGCCAGTTCAAAGTCGTTCCATTGCGCTGCGCTGGGTCCGTGCAGCGTTTCATAAAGCGCCGGTTGGATGTGCACCGACGCGTCGCAGCTGCCGCCCTTTAACGCCAGCAACGATTCCGGAATATTGCGCAGGCCCTTTACCACCGCGCCATAGGTGTCCTGCAAGGGCTTGGCGAAGTTGCTGCCTTGCGACACGCACGCCACCTTGCCCTTCAGGTCTTCCCAGCGCTTGATGCCGCTTTTCTTGGACACCATGGCCGCCCCGCCCACCAGGTTGTAGGGCGTGGGCGCGTAGCTCAGGATTTCGCTGCGTTCCTGGGTCCATTGGATGTTGGCGATCAGCAGATCCACCTTGCCGGCTTGCAGGAACTGCACGCGCGTGGACGCGGTGACCGGCACCGTCTCCAGCGTGACGCCCAGGCGCTTGGCGATGTCCGCGCCCAGGTCCGCCTGAAAGCCGCCGACCTTGCCGGTGGCCGGGTCCAGCAGGCCGAACGGCGGGCTGGCGCCGTCCACCCCCACCACGAGCTTGCCGCGCTGCTTGATCTTGTCCAGCGTGGCGTCGGCGTGCGCGATGCCGGCCGTGCCCAAGGTCGCCAAGCCCGCGACCAGCGCGACCGCCATGGCGGCGCGTGGCCGCAGCGCGAGCGGTTTGCCGGCATCACCGTTGGTGAGCACACGGGGATACTTCGCCGAACCCGCGTTGCCTGAATTGTTCCTGCCCGAATTGCTCATGCCCAGATGCTTCATCTTCGTATGTCCGATCCGTATTCAGGCGCGCTCAGCCGCCCTGCTTGGCTTTGGCGTGCAGTTCCTGCAACAAGGGTTGGGCGGGCTCGATGCCAAGCCGCTTTTCGGTGGCAATCAGCCAACCCGTGCGGTGCCAGTCCTGCACCACCTTGTCGACGGCGGCAATCGTGTCGGCTTCGCCCTTGCGCGTCCACACCACGGAATTGGCGGGCAGCACCTCGGTCGCGATGGGCGCGTGGTAGTCGGCCCATTCCGGGTTGTTGCGCAGCAGCGGATGGATCAAGGTGGAGTCGTGGACGGCCGCCACGCACTGGCCGCCGCGCAGCGCCAGCAGCGAATCGGAAGAGCTCTTGTAGCCCTTGACCACCGCGCCATAGTCCGACGACAAGGGCTTGGCGAAGCTGCTGCCTTGCGACACGCACACCGGCTTGCCGCGCAGGTCTTCCCATTTGGCGATGCCGCTGGTCTTTAGCGTGGCCGCCGCGCCGCCCACGCGAAAGAACGGCGTAGGGGCATAGCCCAGGATCTCGGCGCGTTCTGGGTTCAGCTCCATCGAGGCGATCAGCAGATCCACCTTGCCCGAAATCAGGAATTGCGCGCGGGTCGCGGTTTGCACCTGCACCAGTTCGGCTTTCACGCCCAGGCCCTTGGCAAGCTCACGCGCCAGCTCGGGGTTCCAGCCCACCAGCTGCTGCGTGGCCGGGTCCAGCGAGCCGAACACGCCGCCGTTGGCCAGCACGCCGATGGTGACCGTGCCGCGCTGCTTGATCTTGTCCAGCGTGGCGTCGGCGTGGGCCGCACCGGCGGCAAGCGCCAGCGCCAGGGTAAGGGTGAGGCTGATGTAGCCGCCGGCGATGCCGACGGCCTGGTGGGGGGCTGCTTTGCGTATCGTCATGTTGTTGTCTTGTCGGTTGATGTGAACGTGCGTCCATGCTGCGGGCGCCAGGCCGGCAAGACAAAGAAGACTTTCAGATATCAATATGCGGAAGGTCCGGGCGGGGACGGCATCCGGGCGGCGGCATCCGTGCGACGGCGTCCGGGCGACGGCGTCCGTGCGGCGGCATCCGGGCGACGGCGTCCGTGCGACGGCGTCCGTGCGACGGCGTCCGTGCGACGGCGTCCGTGCGACGGCGTCCGTGCGACGGCGTCCGTGCGACGGCGTCCGTGCGACGGCGTCCGTGCGACGGCGTCCGTGCGACGGCGCGGCCGTGCGACGGCGCGGCCGTGCGCTACTTCAGCTTCACGTCCGCCGACGCGATGATGCGGCGGTAAGTGGCGATGTCGTCGCGCACCGTCTGGTCCACCGCTTCGGGCGCCGTCGCGGCGATGGTGAAGCCCAGGTTTTCCAGCAACGCCGCCGTATCGGGCTCGCGCAGCACCGCCACGACGTCGCGGTTGATCCGGTCGACCACCGCGCGCGGCGTGGATGCCGGCACGGACAAGCCCTGCCAGCTTTCCACCGCGTAGTCGGGCAGCCCCGCCTCTGGCATGGTGGGCACGTCGGGCAACGCGCCAGAGCGCGTCGGCGTGGTCACGGCCAGCGCCACCAGCTTGCCGCTGCGCACGTTTTCCGTGGCGGCGGCCAAGGTGATCAACATCGCGTCCACGTGCCCGCCCAAGACGTCCAGCGTGGCCGGGCCGCCGCCGGGGTAAGGGATTTGATTCGTCTTCGCGCCCATGCGCTCGTTCAAGAGTTCCACCGCCAGGTGCTGCAAGCTGCCCGTGCCGCCAGGCAAGGCCAGCGAAATCTCGCCGGGCCGTTGCTTGACCAGCGCCACGAACTCCTGAAAGGTCTTCACGCCCAGGCCGGGGCGAACCACCAGCAGCTGCGGGTTCACCACGGCCTTGGTCACGCCCTGCAAGTCCTTGACCGGGTCGTACGGCACGCTGGCCTGCAAGGCATTGAGCGACAAGGCGTCGCCGGCCAATAGCAGCGTGTAGCCATCGCCGCGAGCATGCGCCACGGCCGCGTTGCCGATGGCGCTGCTGGCGCCCGGCTGGTTTTCGACGACGACGCTCTGGCGCCATTTCTCGCCCAGCTTTTGCGCCAGGGTGCGCGCCAGCTTGTCGGCGCTGCCGCCCGCCGCAACCGGCACCACAATCTTGACGGGTCGGTTCGGGTAGCGGTTGGCGTCTTCCGAGGCCACCGGCGCCGACCCGGCAAAATTGCTCAACAGGCCGGCGCCCACCACCACGCCCGCCGCCAGACCCAGCCCCAAGCGCCATGCGGATTTGCGTTTGCTGCTCATGCCGTGGCTCCCGAGTCCGCGCCGAACGCGCTGAACGGCTTGCCCAGCACGGCCGTTGAATGCCGGCCGTCCACCCCCACGGGCACGTCGCCCTCCAGCGTGATGCGGTACAGCACGCGCTCGGTGTCCAGATAAGCAAAGTCACCCGGCCCCTGGTGGGCCGTCGCACGGTTGTCCCAGAACGCGATGCTGCCGGGCTCCCAACGGAAGCGCGCGGTGTATTCGGGCCGAGTGATTTCTTCAAAGAACAGGTTCAGCAGATGGCGGCTTTCCTCTTCATTGACGTCCTTGATCCGCCGCGTGAAGCCGGGGTTCACGAACAGCGCGCGCTCGCCCGTCTCGGGCAACACGCGCACCACGGGGTGTTCGGACACCAGCGGGCTGGCCTGCACCCGTTGGGCATAGACGGTCTGGTTGTCGAAGTCGCCGTTGGTGCCGCCAAACTGGTGGCGTGCCCACAGGCCGTCTGCCAGCGCGCGCAACGCGGGCGATAAATGCTCGTAAGCCGCCACCAGATTGGTGAAGATCGTGTCGCCGCCATACGCAGGCACTTGCCGGCCCGCGCGCAGGATGGACCCGGCGGGCGGATTGACCACGCCCGTTACGTCGGTGTGCCAGCGTTCACCGCGCCGCCCGGTAGTGGACCGCGATGAAATCGTGCGGATCTGGGGATAGCCTTCGGGTGGATTCGCGTCGTACGGATGCGCCGACGTCGGGCGTCCAAAACGCCGCGCAAAAGCCAGGTGCTGGGCGTGGTCGATGTGTTGGTCGCGAAAGAAAACAACCTTCCAGCGCAGCAGCGCCGCGCGGATCTGCTCGACCTCGTCTTCGGTCAGCGCTTGCGTCAGGTCCACGCCGTGAATCTCGGCGCCCGTAAAAACCGACAGCGGCCGGAAGTCCAGCCGCGTGTGTTCCAGTGTGCTCATTTGCCGCCCCTGTGTGTTTGCAAAAATTCAGGATAGGGGCGGCGCCGGCGCGCAACAAATACCGATACGCAATGTGAAAATAGCCCGGCTAGGCGCGCTTGTCCGTCAAGAACGCCAACATGCGCCGCGCCAATTCTCGCGGTTGTTCCTCGGGCAGATAGTGGCCGCAATCGGCCAACACGCCGCCGTGAAGATCGCGTGCCAGGGGCCGCAGCGCTTGGTGCAGGCCGGGCGCGCTGCCCTGTTCTCCGCCCAGCGCCAGCACCGGCACGGTCAACGGCGTATCGCGCAGCGCGCGGTTCTGCTCGCGGTCTTCCGGTTCAGCGCGGTAGTAGCCCAGCATGCCGCGCAAGCCCCCCAAGGTCTGGTACACGCGTTCGTATTCATCGATGTCGGCACGGCTGAACACGCCCGGCTTGTTGGCCGTCTTGCGTGAGAAGAACCATTCGATCAGGATGCGCTCGCGCCCGGCCAGCAAGGCTTCGGGCAAGTCGGGAACGCTGTTGAACAGGAAGTGCCAGCTGCGCCAGTTATCCGCGCCAAGCTCGATGGCGGGCGGCAGAGTGACGCCAGGAATGTTCGCGTCCAACAGCACCACTTGATCGACCTCGTGCGCATAGCGCGCGGCGTAGGGGTACGCGATCCACGCGCCGATATCGTGGCCCGCCAGCGCATAGCGCGTCAGGCCCATCGCGTGGAACAAGGCATGCAGGCGTTCGCCGGCGGTGCGCGTGTCGTAGCCATCCAGCGGCTTGTCGGAGTCTCCCTGCCCAGGCAGGTCAACGGCAAACACGCGAAAGTGCGGCGCCAGCAGCGGCATCACGCGCCGCCACGCGTACCAGCTTTGCGGAAAGCCCGCCAACAAGATCAGCGCGGGCCCCGTGCCCCCTTCCACCACGTGGTATCCCAAGCCGTCCACCACCACGCGGCGATGCTGGAACGGCGTGCCGTCCAGCGCAAAGGTGTCGGCGTTTGCCAATGTTGTGTTCATGTTGATGTCCGTCGGTTAGTGCAGCGCGCCCGCGCCCAGCTTGATGTCTTGCGACACCGCCAGCGTCGTGGCCACCATGATCTTGACGCCTTGCACCAGCACGTCCAGCGCCAGGCTGGGCGCGCCGGGATGGCGCGTGGCCATCTCGGGCAGGTAAGGCACGTGCACGAAGCCACCGCGCAACGCGGGCCGCTGCGTGGCGATCAGATGCGCCAGGCCGTAGAAGATGGTGTTGCAGTTGTAGGTGCCCGCCGTGGACGACACCGAAGCGGGAATGCCGGCCGCGCGCAGGTCGCGGACGATGGCCTTGATGGGCAAGGTGGAAAAATAGGCCGCCGGGCCGCCCGCCACGATGGGCTCGTCGACGGGCTGGAGTCCCTCGTTGTCGGGAATGCGCGCATCGATCACGTTGATCGCCACGCGCTCGACCGACACGTCCACGCGACCGCCCGCCTGCCCCAGGCAGATCACCACGTCCGGCTGCACGTCATCGATTGCCTGGCGCAAGCGATCCACCACCTTGCCGATGACGCAGGGCAGTTGGCGCGCAACCAAGTGCGCGCCCGCCACGGCCTGCCCGTCCAGGCGGCGCGCGGCCTCCCACGAGGGGTTAAGCGTTTCGCCATCGAACGGTTCAATGCCGGTAATCAATACGGTTGCCATGCCTGCTTCCTTTGTGTGTCCATGCGGACCATGGTAGATGCGACAGCGCCAATTGTTGAAATCGATATCCGCTATACGTACTATTGACCGCATGAATCTATCTGCCGTGGACTTGAACCTGTTGGTGGCTTTTGAAGCCCTGTACGAAACGCGCAACGTGACGTTGGCCGGGCAGCGCATTCACCGGGCGCAGCCTTCGGTAAGCAGCGCGCTGGGCCGGTTGCGGCGCCTGTTCAACGACGAACTGTTCGTACGCACCGCCGACGGCATGCAGCCCACGGACCACGCTATCGCGCTGATGCCCGCCGTAAGCAGCGCGCTGGATCAGATCCGGCGCGCGCTGGCCCAAGGGGTGGGGTTTGACCCGGGTGCGGCGCACGGGCGGCGTTTTACGCTGGCCGCCAGCGACTATGCCGACGTGGTGCTCGTGCCGCACATCGTGGCGCGCCTGCGCCGTGAAGCGCCCGCGGCGGACTTGCGCGTCGCCCGCCTGGACCGCGCCGCCATTTACGAACAACTGGATAACGGCACCGTCGACATCGCCATCGGCGGCCACCTGAGCCCGCCCAAGCGCATGCGCGCCACGCGGCTATACGAAGAAACCTTCATCTGCATTGCCGATAAACAGCATGCCGGCCTGCGTGGCCGCAAGCTGACCCTGGAACGCTACGTCGCCTTGCCACACGCGCTGTTCGTGCCCAGCAACGATGGTTCCGCGCGCGGGGTGGTGGACGCCGGCCTGGCACGTCTGGGCCGCAAGCGCCGCGTCGCGTGCACGTTTGCACACATCGTCGCCCTGCCCCACGCCGTGGCCGGTACGGACTTGATCGCCACATTGGCGCGCCGCGCGGCGCAGCGCCTGGCGGGGCAAAGCCTCAGCCTGCGGCCCTTGCCGCCGGAAGTGGACCCCGGCCCATTTGCCGTCGACATGATCAGCAGCCGGCGCGCGCCGACGGACGCGGCGCTGGCCTGGCTGCAAGGGTTGATCGAACGGGCGGTGAAAGACATGGGCGGCTGACCGCCCGGCCCGCATCAACGGACCAACATGGATTCCACGTCGGCGCCGAACGCGCAATAGCCCGGGTAGCCGGGCCGCGCGTCGCAGGCCATCAAGCAAGCGGGTTTGCCGTCGGGCAATCTGGCCGACACCGACATGCCGAAACCATAGGTGGGCGTGGTCACGTCGAACGTGCTGTCGCACACCGCCTTGGCGCTGTAGGCAAACGTCATGCCCTCTTGGCGGCCATTGATGGCGAAAGACACCTGGAAGCTGTTGTAGCTGTTCCAGCCGGCGCGGGGCAGCACGACAAAGCGGTACAGCGTGGCATTACGCCGTTCGCCGAAGATCTTTAATTTGGCCGACGTGGTGCGCGTGGCGGGCGACGGATACGGCAAGGCCAGCAAGGCGCGCGGGTCGCCCACCACGCCCAGGTCAAAGCCTATGCCCTTTTGATAGAACGGCACGTCCAGGCTGGGGCCGCCGGAATATTCCACGTGCGGCGGCGGCCCCGCCCGGGTGTCTTGCTTCGGGTCGAAATCGGGCGCGCGCGCGAACGTCACGTCCAGCGTCAGGACGACATCCTTGGGGTTGGCGTCTTCGGTGCGCACGTGCTCTTCATAGAGGGCGGCACTGCCCGCGCATCCCGCCAACAGCGATACCGCAAGCAGGCCCACGCCTTGCAGCAGCAATCGCTTTGCAACGTGCGTCATGTCAATGCTCCCGCGCGGTCAGTGCGGGCAGGGGCGCGGACGTCAGGTCCAGCCCCGTGAACTGCCAGCCGTCCTTGCCCTGTCGCCATGCAAAATGCCGATTGATCCATGCCGCCTTCAGGTTGTTGTATAGCCGCCGTTGGTCGATGCGCTGGCCGGCGTCCAGGGCCTTTTTGGCCGCTTGCGAACTTTCTTCCCACAGACCGGCGAACGCTTTGGCCTGCCGGTCCTTGGTGAACGGCACGCTGGCATAGGGGCCGTCGTCGATGCGCGCCAGCCGGATCTGGTTATCCAACAGCAACGCGCCCTGTCTGTTGTCCGGCGACACCGACACCAACAGCGGCATCGCATGGACGTACTCCTTCGGGCGCTTGTGCTCGAACCACAGCACCTGCCCGGTCGAGGTCACCAGCGCACGCGAGCCCGCCGTGAAGAGCAGCACGTCTTGCCGGCCGGGCTGCGCCAGGCCCATGTCCGGGTCGCGCAGGTCCACCGTGGGACTGAGCACGCGCGCCAGCGGCGTGCCGTTTTGCACGGCGATCAAGATCGTGCCCACGCCCATGAAGTCGTTGGACACCGCCAGCAGCATGGGCTGGCCGCCCTGCGTGGGCCCCAGCGGCTTGACGTGCACGAACTCGTAGGCGTTCAAGGGCCGGTAGATCTTGCCGCGATACAGGATCGTTCGCAGGTGGGATTTTGGATAGCCTTGTAGCGCGAAATCGCCGCCGATGGGCTCAACGGTTTTCAGATGGTCGGTGTTGGCCGCGGCCGGTTGCGCTTGCACGACGCCGGGCACGATGGCGGACATCACGGCGGACATCGCCACACAGCAGGCAAGCGCGCGGCGACGCCAGAGTTTCAAACGAGGCCACGCCAGTACGCAGGAACAACGGAACACAGCGGCAGTGCGGACGAAGCCGCGCAAAAGTCAGGGTGCCGGCATTCTAGGCTAAGTGCGCATGGCGCCGTCGCCGCACTGGCCGCACTGGCCGCCCTGCCCGCACTGGCCGCCCTGCCCGCACTGGCCGCCCTGCCCGCCCTGCCCGCCGTCGCCGCCCGCGCCGTCTTGCCCCGGCGGCAAGCGCACGAGCGTGTCGCGCACCACGTCGCGCAACGCCACCACGCCCAACATGCCCATGTTGCGCCTGACTTCTTCCACGATCAGATCGATGGCGTGCGCCACGCCCCGCTGCCCCGCCACGGTGGCCGCGTAGTTGAACGGCCGCCCCACGAACACGCAGCGCGCGCCCAGCGCGATGGCCTTGAGCACGTCGGACCCGCGCCGCACGCCGCTGTCCAGCATCACGTCCATGCCGCCCGCGGCGTCCACCACGGCGGGCAGCGCCAACAGCGGCGACACGCTGCCATCCAGCTGACGGCCGCCATGGTTGGACACGATCACGCCGTCCATGCCCTGCGCCTTCGCGGTGCGCGCGTCGTCGGGATGCAAGATGCCCTTGATGACCATCTGCCCTTTCCAACGGCGGCGGATGGCCGCCACGTGGCGCCAGTTCAGATGGCCTCGATCTGAAAAATCGCGCAGCACGTTGGCCGACAGAATCGGCGCGCCGCGCGTGGCGTAGTTGTTTTCAAAATGCGGCATGCCATGACGCCACAACGTGCGAAGAAACGTGCCAAACAGCCAGCGCGGATGCGTCAGCCCCTGCCACGCCAGCCCCACGCTGGGCCGCAACGGCGTGGAGAAGCCGGCGCGTACGTTGTTCTCGCGATTGGCGGCAACGGGGGTGTCCACGGTCAGCACCAGCGTGGTGACGCCGGCGGCGGCAACGCGATCGATCAAGGCGCTGATCTGCGCGTCATCGCCGGGCAGGTATGCCTGGAACCAGGTGCCCGGCGCGGCCTGCATCACTTCTTCCAAGCGGATCAGCGACGACCCGCTCATGATGCAGGGCACGTCGGCGGCAGCGGCGGCGCGCGCCAGCACGATGTCGCCGCGATAACTGGACAAGGCCGCGATGCCCATGGGCGCCACACCGACGGGCGCGGCGTAGTCGCGGCCCAGCACGGTGGCGCGTGTGGAGCGTTGCGAGACGTCCACCAGCACCTTGGGCCGGAAACCGTAGTGCGCAAAGGCCTGCCGGTTGCCGCGCTCGGACTGCCCGTCTTCCACCGCGCCCGACACATAGGCGTAGATCGGTTCAGGCAGGCGCTTCTTTGCGGCTGCCTGGAAATCGTGCAGGCAGAGCAGATGGCGCAACGGGTCGGGCATGGCGGTCTCCTGGCGGCGGCGGGCCGCGGGTGGGAACGGCCGTCGCGCTATGGTTTGGGCGATGGCGCACGACTATAGGCGCAGCGCTTGTTTGAATAAAGTGACTTTATCGATATTGCTTATTACACTTTTCTTCGCCCTTAAGCCGACCTGATCCTGCCCCAGCCCCGCCATGACCCTCAAGCAACTCGAAGCCTTTTACTGGGCCGCCACCTGCAAGAACTTTGCCATTGCCGCCAACCGGCTCAATATCTCGGTGTCGTCTTTGTCCAAGCGCATCGGTGAACTGGAAGCGTCCATCGGCGCCGATCTGTTCAGCCGCAGCGCGCGCAGCGCCACCTTGACGGCCTTGGGCGAACAGCTGGTTCCCCATGCCAAGGACCTGCTACGCAACGCCGACCAGTTCATGCAGCAGGCCAGCAACAACCTGACCTATTCCGGCCGCTGCCGCTTTGGCGCGGGCGAGCTGACGTCGATGACGTGGATGCCCCGCTTGATCGACGACATCCAGCGCGCACATCCCAACCTGCTGGTCGAGCCCTATGTGGGCGTGGGTGAACTGGTTGAACGCGGCCTGGAAGAAGGCGACCTGGATTTCGCCGTGATCGCGGGGCCGTCTTCGCGCGCGTCGATTGCCTCGCACCTGATCGGCAGCGCGTCGTTCGAGTGGGTGGCCGCCCCGCGCGCGGTGCCGGACCCCACCGCGCTGACCGTGGCCGACCTGCCCGGGCTGACGCTGATTACGCAGCCGCAAAGCTCCGGCGTGATCCGCATGCTGGACGACTGGCTGACCGAGCAAGGCATCTCGCCCGGCCGCACCCAGTGCTGCAACAGCTGGGGCGCCATCGCGGGGATGCTGCGGCAGGGGCTGGGCCTGGGCTTTCTGCCCACGGCATGGGCGCGCATCATGATCCAACGCGGCGACCTGTACGCGCTGCCCGGCCTGCCGCCTCTACGCCCCCTGCCCTACACCTTCCAATGGCGGCGCGACGACACGCGACCCATGCTGGCCAACCTGCGTGCGCTGGCGCAGGACGCGCTGGACTTCGGCGCGCCCGCCGGGATGCTGTAGCGCTGCCCTGTGGCGCAGCCACACCGCGACACCACTGTTTCGAAAAAGTCGCGCACGAATCAGAAAATTATTCGCTTTATCTCCGTTGTCCGCACGCGTAGAGTCGCCTCAAACGATGACCGCCCACCGGAGACTAGGTGCAATGCCGCATATCGGTACCCCCTCGCAAGACTTCCCCAAACGCCTGTGTCGCCTTGACCTGTGGCTGAACCCAATCTTCGACGAGATCGTCGGCGCCGAACCCGGCATAGCCTTATCGGTGCTGCCCGCGCACGGCGATGACGCCCGCACGCTTGCGGGCCTGCGCACGGCCCACGCCTACCATGTGTCGGCCGCCAAGGACGAACTGCCGCGCCAATGGTTCGTCAACGCGGAGTTGATTGCGCAATGCCCTGATCTGGTTTGCGTGTCGTCCGGCGGCGCCGGCTACGACACCGTGGATGTGCCCGCCTGCACGGCAGCGGGCATTGCCGTGGTGAACCAGGCGGGCGGCAACGCCGCTTCGGTGGCCGAGCATACCTATGCGCTGCTGCTGGCCGTGCAGCGCCGCGTGGTCGAATCGCACCATCGCCTGCGCCACGACACCGGATTCTCACGCGAGGATCTGATGGGCCACGAAATTCACGGCACGGTGATCGGGCTGGTGGGTATCGGCCAGATCGGCTCGCGGGTGGCACGCATTGCGCAAGGATTCGGCATGCGCGTCATTGCGCATGACCCGCTGCTGGACGCCGACACCATCCGTGCACGCGGGGCCGAACCGGTTTCCTTGCCCGACCTGCTGGCCCAGGCCGACGTCGTGTCGCTGCACTGCCCGCTGGACGCGTCGACGCGCGGCATGATCGATGCCCGCGCCTTTGCCGCCATGAAGCCAGAGGCAGTGTTCGTATCCACCGCGCGTGGCGGCATCCACGACGAGGCCGCGCTGTACGACGCGCTGCGGGGCGGGCACCTGCGCGGCGCGGGCCTGGACGTCTGGCAGCAAGAGCCGCCCCCGCGCGATGCGCCGCTGCTGGCGCTGCCGAACGTGGTTGCCACCTTTCATACCGCCGGCGTCACGCACGAGGCCCGTCGCAATGTGGCGCGATCTTCCGCGCAGCAATTGACGGCCATGCTGCGCGGCGAGCGTCCGCCGCAACTGGTCAACCCCGAGGTGTGGCCGGTAGCGGCCGCGCGGATTGCCGCCTTGCAGTCGTAGCACCCCGCCGTGCGCGGCATATGAACAACACCGTGCGCGGCGTTGAAAAACACAGTGCGGCATCAAGCCGCCGACCCACCCCAAGAGGAGACACCATGCAATATCCCCACAACAAGCGCCGCACCTTGCGCGCGCTGGCGGCGTCCATCGCCCTGCTGTCCGGCGCCACGTTGTACTCGGCCGGCGCACAAGCGGCCGGCTACCCCGAACACCCCATCAACCTGATCGTGTCGTACGGCCCCGGCGGCGGCACGGACCTGGTGGCGCGCATGATGGCGCCGTTCCTGCAAAAGTACCTGGGCAACGATGCGCGCATCGTGGTGCTGAACCGCCCCGGCGCGGGCGGCGCCATCGGCTTTACCGAACTGGCCCGCGCGCAACCGGACGGCTACACCATCGGCTTTATCAACACGCCGAACCTGCTGACCATCCCCATCGAACGCAAGTCCGGCTTCACGTGGCAAAGCTATGACCTGTTGGGCAATTTGATCGATGATCCGGGCGCCTTTACCGTGCGCAACGATAACGAGCTGAAAACGTTGGCGGACCTGTTGGCCTACGCCAAGAAAAACCCGGGCAAGGTCACCGTGGGCACGACGGGCACGGGGTCCGACGACCACCTGGCCATGCTGCGCTTTGAGCGAGCGTCGGGCACGAAGCTAAGCCACATTCCGTACAAGGGCGCGGGCGAAGTGCGTGGCGCGTTGGCCAGTGGCGAAATCACGATCGGCGCCATCAACGTGGGCGAGGCCTTGCAGTACCAGAAAGGCGGCACGCCGCTGCGGTTCCTGGGGCAGATGGGCAAGACGCGATCCGCCGCGCTGCCCGACGTGCCGACTTTCAAGGAACAGGGCTATGACTTTGAACTGGCGTCGCTGCGCGGCCTGGCGGCGCCGAAGGGCTTGCCGCCCGAGGTGCGCGAGAAGCTGACGGACGCCGTCAAGCGCACGGTCGATGATCCGGCGTTCCAGGCCAAGGCGAAAGAAATGTTCGCCCCCTTGCGCTACCTGCCGCCCGCCGACTATGCCGGCGTATTGACGAACGGCGAGGCGGAATTCCAGAAGCTGTGGAAGGAAGCGCCGTGGCTGGATAAGTGATGTCTGACTCGGGCCCGCCTGCTTACTTCGGCTTCACGTCTTCGCCCGGGTAGCCGTCGATGTAGGCGCGTCCCGAGCAGCGCAGCATTGCCACGCAGGCCGGCGCGCCGGTCTTGGCCGAGCACTCCTTGCGCGCTTGCTCGCGCGCGGCAACGGGGTCGGGGTTCAGCGCCGTGAAGCGCGTGCCGCGCCCTTCGCTGCCCTTCACCCAAGCCATGCCGACGCAGGTGTCCTTATAGGTCAGCACCTTGCGGCAGTCCTTGCATTCTTCCCACTTGAGCAGCGTCGAGACCGCGTCGTCTTCTTTCGGGTAGCCGTCCGAATAGACCAGGCCGCCGTCGGCGCCTTCGGCCACGGCGCCCCAGTATTGGCGGTCATTGACCTTGGCCGACAACGCTTCCACATCGGCGGGCTTGGCGCGCTTGGCGCCTTGCAGGTCGGCGGCGCTGTAGCCGGGGCCCACGCAATACGGCAGCGACACCAGGCGGCACTTGCCGTCGGGGCTGCCTGCCGTGCAGCGGCGCATGGCTTTCTTGGCGGCCAGTTCGGACGACACGCTGTTGCCCGGAAACAGGTCCTGGCGCGAGTTGCGCGCATAGGCCAGGCAGCTGTCCGAAAACCAGTTCAACTTCTTGCAGTCCTTGCCGCCCTGGCGCCGGCACTCGGCCAGCGACGAGGCCTCGGCGTCTTTTTGCGACGCCTCGGGCATGGTCCAGTACGTTTTGTCGTGATTGCCATCGGTGGCGACGCCGCCAAACTGCTTGTCGGCATACGCGGGGCTTGCAGCCAAACCGGCCAGCAAGGCGATAGCGGCGAATGCAGCGCGGATCAGGGGGTGAAAGCGGGCAGGCATCATCGTCATGGTCAATGAAAGAGAGGAATGCGGAAGCGAAGCGGGGACGATGTTAGCAAGAAGCGCGCGGGCTCCGTCCCCCTGATTTGCCACCTTTCAGGCATATTGAGTAACAAATTTCACATACCGTGATGAGATTGCTGGCCCCGTTTTCCGGTAAAAATGTCGGACTTTTCTTACGTGTATCGATGCTTGGCACGGCGTCGTAGGCTTGATCCCCTGCCCGCATCGCCAGGCCGCCTGTCACGAAGAGAAACAATCAGACTGCGTTATCCCCCGACTCCCCGCCGGCATCACAGGCCGACCGGACCCTTTGCCACGGAACACCGACCGCCCACCATGACGTCGCCCTTGCATTGTTCGACCCGCCGCAAAACGCTGCTGTTGCCGGCCACCCTGATTGCCGCCGCCCTGGGCTTGTCGGGCTGCGCGCCCATGCCTGACGGCGGTAGCTCGGGCTTGCCGTCCCTGGGCAATGTGTTCAAGTCGGGCCTGTCGTTCTCGCCCAGCGTGAACGTGGCCAAGAACATGGAGGGCCGGTCCATCAATGACGCCATCGCCGCCCTGGGCGAGCCGTCTAAAAAACGCGCCGTGGGCAACACGATGGAACTGGAATGGTCCGACTACCAGGCCGCGCCCTACACGGAGTGGGTCACCACGGGGACCAGCCAGCAAGTAGTAGGGATGATCCCGGCCACCAACACCTCCGCGGCCACGCCTGTTTTTCAAACCAACAGCACGGGACACTATCAAAACCGCACCCGCGTGTATGAATGCACTGTGCTGATGCGCATGGAAAACAGCATCATTACCAGCACCAGCGTGGACGGCAACGTGTGCCCGGAATTCATCGCGGCGTTGCGCAAATGGTCGGGTGAAGCCGAAGCCAACAACTACGTGGTGAAGTAACCCACAAGCGTCGCACGCGCCTCGCGCCGCCCGGCCGCCCGCGCCGACCGCCCCGCAACAACGCCCCCCCGCTGCCCCGCCCGCGCCATACCCAAATTTGAGTATGGCGCCTGTTTTTTCCCCCGATTAGATTTGCCCGATGTGCCCGCCGCCGCGTCCGTTGCAGCGCAGCAGGCCAGTATGCCCGCGTTTGTACGAAGCAAGATCATCGAGTGGCCCCTTCGAGGAGAAGACCATGGACTGGTTCGTTTCTACGCTTAAGGCTTATCCGGAAATCGCCATTTTCCTGGCACTGGGTATCGGTTACTGGATCGGGGGAAAGAGCTTCAAGGGATTCAGCCTTGGGGCAGTGACCGCGACCTTGCTGGTCGCCATCGTCATCGGCATCCTGGGTGTGAAGATCTCGCCCAACGTCAAATCCGTGTTCTTCCTGATGTTCCTGTTCGCGGTCGGCTACGGGGTTGGCCCGCAGTTTGTGCGGGGGATCGCCAAGGACGGGCTGCCGCAGGCGATCTTTGCCGTGGTCATGGCGCTGCTTTCCCTAGGCGCCGCGGCCGTCGCCGCGATCATTGCCGGGTATGACCTGGGCTCGGCGGCCGGCTTGCTGGCCGGCTCGCAAACCATCTCGGCATCGATGGGGCTGGCCACCGACGCAATCAACCGCCTGGGCCGGTCGCCGGAAGAAACACAGGCCTTGCTGGACGCCATGCCCATCGCCTACGCGGTGACCTACATTTTCGGCACGGTCGGCTCGGCCATCATCCTGGCGCAGATCGGCCCGAAGCTGTTGGGCATCGATCTGGTGGCGGCCTGTAAGGAATACGAAAAAATGCTGGGCGCGGGCGAGGCCGCGCAAGGCGCCACCGAATGGCACGAATTCGAGATGCGGGCCTATTCCGTGGCGCCCGAAAGCCCATTCATCGGCAAATCAGTCGGCGAACTTGAAGCCGGCACCCGGGAAGGCGTGCGCGCGTTCATCGAACGCATACGGCGTGACGGCGACATCATGGAAGTGGACCAGGCCACGCTTATCCAGGCGGGCGACGTGGTGGTTATCGGCGGCAAGCGCGATCAGATGATTCTGCGGCTGGGCCCCAGCGGGCGCGAAGTCGAAGACCCCGAGCTGCTCAACATCAAGACCGAAGGCGTGGATATTTACGTCTCGAACAAAAAGGTAGATGGCAAACGGCTGGAGGAATTGGCCCGGTGGCCGGGCGCGCGCGGCGTGTTTCTTAAAAAGATCCGGCGCGGCCCCACCGAAACGCAGATTCCCGTGTTGCCCAAAACGCAGCTCTACCGGGGCGACGTCATCACCGTGGTCGGGCGCACGCAAGACATCAATATCACCGCCAAGGAATTGGGCTATGTGGATCGGCCCACGACAGTGACCGATGTGGCGTTCGTATCGCTGGCCATTACCGCTGGCGCGCTGATCGGCGCGATCGTGATCAATGTGGGCGGCATCCCGCTGACGCTATCCACGGCGGGTGGCGCGTTGATCGCGGGCATTGTGTTCGGCTGGTTTCGCGCCATTCATCCCACCTTTGGACGCATCCCCGAGCCCACGCTGTGGTTCATGAATTCGGTGGGGCTGAACGTGTTCATTGCCGTGGTCGGCATATCCGCCGGGCCGGGTTTTGTGGCGGGCCTGCAGAAACTGGGCATCAGCCTGTTCCTGTGGGGCATTTTCGCCACGGCCGTGCCGCTGGTCGTCGGCATGTTGTTGGCCAAATTTGTGTTTCGCTTTCATCCGGCGCTGATCCTGGGCATCTGCGCCGGCGCGCGCACCACCACCGCCGCGCTCGGCATGGTGTGCGAAGCCGCCAAAAGCCAAGTCCCGGGGCTGGGCTATACGGTCACCTACGCGGTCGGCAACACCTTGCTGACCATCTGGGGGATGATCGTGATCATGCTGCTTTCCTGAGAAAGCCGCCCATCCAGACGCCCGCCTCTATCTCCGTCTTCTTTCGTTTTCTCCGTATTTGCGGGGCGCTTTGCGCCTTGCAACGCCAGGGGTACACCATGATGAACCGTCAAACCAACGGCAGCGATCTGGACCATCTGTTTTCGAATTCGGCCGCGCGCATGGATCGGTGGCGCGACATGAACGCCAAGGCGCAGGCCTGGGCGGCGCAAGCGCGTGGCGGCAACGGGCGCAGCGCGGCCACCGCCGTGCAAGAGGCCCTGGCCGCGCTGCGCCCGATGGAAACCTATTTTGCCTATCCCGGCGCGCAGTTGCTGCGTGCACTGGACGAGCGCCTGGCCGAGGGCGACGCCATGGGCGCGGCGCGCCTCATACTGCGCATGAGCAATGCGATGCTGTCGGGCAGCTACCGCTACGACGCCGGCGAATGGAACGTGGCCGAGGACGCCTCGTACGACGCGCCCGACCGCCTGCCCGCGGGCTTGGGCGAGAACGGCGGGCGTCAACCCTATTTCGAAACCCTGTTCGTCACGCCGATGTCGGCATCGCGCACGGCAGCCATTTGCCAGGAGATCCGTCAGTTCCGTCGACCCGACGATGGCTTGATCTATGAGCCCGTTTTAGTCGGCAGCGTGGAAGACGCCCTGCTTGCCACGATCATGAACGGCAAGATCGAAGCCGTGGTGATCTACGAGGGCGTGCCTTTTGCCTCCACCCACGAGGCCCCGCTGCTGCGCGATTTTCTGTCGGCCTACCAGCATCTGGATACGCAGCCGGACGACACGCGGCAAGCGGGCGTCAAGCTGGCCCGCTTCATCGCCAACATCCGGCCCGAGCTGGATATCTACCTGCTGACGGATCGCAAGGTCGAGCAACTGGCCGGCGACCCGGCCGCCGCCTGCATCCGCCGGGTGTTCTATGAGGCCGAAGAGCCCATGGAAGTGCACCTGAACATTCTGGAAGGCGTGCGAGACCGCCAGGCCACCCCGCATTTCGACAACCTGAAACGCTATGCGAACCGCCCCATCAGCACCTTCCACGCCCTGCCCATCGCGCGCGGCAAGTCCATCATCAAATCCAACTGGATCCGCGACTTTGGCGAGTTTTACGGGCTGAACCTGTTCCTGGCCGAAACCTCCGCGACCACCGGCGGGTTGGACAGCATGCTTGAGCCCACGGGCAACATCAAGGTGGCGCAGGAGAAGTTCGCGCGCGCCGTGGGCGCCGACCACGTCTACTTCGTGACCAACGGCACGTCGACCTCCAACAAGATGGTTTATCAGGCGGTGACCAAGCCGGGCGACATCGTCATCGTGGACCGCAACTGCCACAAGTCGCACCACTACGGCATGGTGCTGTCCGGCGCGCAACCGCTGTACGTCGAAGCCTTTCCCATGACGGAATATTCGATGTATGGGGCGGTGCCGCTACGCACCATCAAACAGGCCTTGCTGGACCTGAAGGCCGAGGGGCGGCTGGACAAGGTCGCCATGGTGACGCTGACCAATTGCACGTTCGACGGGCACATCTACAACACGCGCCGGGTCATGGCCGAATGCCTGGCCATCAAGCCGGACCTGATCTTTCTGTGGGACGAAGCCTGGTTCGGCTTTGCCCGGTGGTCGCCCTTTCTGCGCCCGCGCACGGCCATGGGCGCGGCGGCCGCCTTGCAACAATGGCGCGACGACCCGGCCGCCACGGCCGCCTGGCAGGCGCAGGTGCGAGAGTTGGGCGACGAGCTGGACCCGAAGGACCCGCGTCTGCTGGAGCGTGAGCTGGTGCCTAACCCCGAAACCATGCGGATACGCGTGTACGAAACGGATTCGGTACACAAATCGATGTCCAGCCTGCGGCAAGGGTCCATCGTGGCGGTTCGCGACGAAGACTACGAACATCACATTTCCGCGTTTCACGAAGCCGTGTTCATCCATGCCTCGACGTCGCCGAATGCGCAGATCATTGCGTCGCTGGACGTGGCCCGTCGCCAGATGGAGCTGGAAGGCTATGAACTGGTGATGCGCGCGATCGAAGTCGCGTTGGCCATCCGCCGCGAAGTCGCGAGCCACCCGCTGATTTCCCGATACTTCAGCGTGCTGGGCGCCGACAAAATGATTCCGGACGGATTCCGCGCATCCGGCTTTGTCGACTACCTGCAACCCGGGGCCAACTGGCTGACCGCCGTGAAATCGCTGAAGGATGACGAGTTCTGCCTGGACCCGACCCGGCTCACGCTGGTGTGCGGCACGGCGGGGTTCGATGGCACGGCGTTCAAGAATCTGCTGGCGTCCAAATACAACATCCAATTGAACAAGACGTCGCGCAACAGCGTGCTGCTGCAAAGCAATATCAACAACACCCGCAGTGATGTCGCCGCGCTGATCAAGGTGCTGCTTGAAATTTCAGAGGCCGTCGACGCCCGCCTCAGCGCCGACAACGGTGCGGGCAGGCCGGAGTTCGACGCCAGGGTCAAAGCGCTGATGCATGATGTTCCCAGCTTGCCCAATTTCAGCCGCTTCCACGATGGCTATCGCGATAATCCCGCCAGCAGCACGGCGGAAGGCGACATGCGCACCGCGTTTTTTGCTGCGTACGACGAAGCGGAATGCGAGTACCTGCCCTTGACCAGCCCCACCCTGGACGACCGGCTGGCCAATGGCCCGGAGCTGGTATCCGCGAACTTCGTCATCCCGTATCCGCCGGGGTTTCCCATCATGGTGCCCGGCCAGGTCATCGATTCAGACACCATCGAATTCATGCGCAAGCTGGATGTGAAGGAGATCCACGGCTATCACGCGGCGCGGGGCATCAAACTGATCCGCCTGTCCGCCATCAAGCCGCGCACCGGCGGGGGCCAGCGTTAAGCCCGTGACCGCGGCAGTCGCAACCGGGCGCTGCCTTGCGCCCGCTTGCGGCTGGGCGAACGGCCTCAGTTCGCCAGCTTGATGGCTCCGCTGTCCAGCAGCTTCTGCCACTTGGCGCTGTCGGTTGCAATGAACTGCTGCAAGTCCGCGCGCGAGCCGCCCGCCGCAATCATGCCCGCGTTCTCGACCGCGCTCTTGAACGCCGCGGACTGCACGGTTTGCTGCAAGGCGGCGTTCAGCTGGTCCAGCACCGCCTTGTCGATCCCGGGCGACGCGGCCACCGAAAACCACTGGCTGGCTTCGTATCCCGCAAAGCCGGATTCCGCCACAGTGGGCACGTCGGGCAAGGCGTCGAGCCGCGCGCGCGTGGTCACGGCATAGGCCTTGAGCGTGCCGGCCTTGATCTGCGGCAATACCGGCGACGACCCCAGGATGGCCAGCGGAATCTGGCCGCCCGCCACATCCGACACGGCCTGCCCGCCCCCCTTGTACGGCACATGCACGATGTGCGTGCCCGCGGTTTGATTCAGCAATTCGCCCGCCAGATGTTGCGAGGTGCCGTTGCCGGAACTGCCGTAGCTCCAGTTTTCAGGATGCCGGCGCGCATCGGCCAGCACGTCGGCCAATCCGGGCAAGGCGTGCTGCGCCGGCCCGACGACCACCATCGGCCCCTGCGCCATCAACATCACGGGCGCCAGTTCCTTGCCGATGGCCGGCTGCGGCGTGGGATAGATCAGCGGGCCAGGCACGGTAATCAGATAGCCGTCCCCGGGCTTGCTTCGGGCCACCATCTGAAGCGCGATGGCGCCGGACGCGCCGGGTTTGTTCTCGACCACGACCGTCAGGCCCGTACGCTGCGCCAAGTCTTGCGCGGCCACCCGCGTCAGCACGTCGGCGGTGCCGCCGGGAACGAAGCCCACAATCCAGTTGATCTGTTTACCCGGCCAGGGCAGCGTGGCTTGAGCGGAAGCGGCCCCGGACAAGGCCACGGCGCAGGCCAGGCCCGCCCCCGCGATGGCGCGACGAGTGTAGGCGCGACGAGTGAAGGCGCGACGACTGATGAATTTCATGACTTCCCCTTGTGCTTGGCGCCGTCTATCGCGGGCCGTTCATTCCCCGTCAGGCCGACCGGGGGTGGTGTTGGGGTGCTGCGCGCAAGACGCGTTGAAGGCTTGCACCATCTTGAGCATCGGGCCCAGCACCCAGGTATTGAAAATCAAGATATCGCTTTCTTCCTTGGGGTCTTGCTTCAGGTTGAACAGATACGGAGATTCCAGCTTGCCGTTGCCTTCGTTGACCTCGGGCTCCCAATAAAAGTGCAGCTTCCAGTCGCGCCATTTCACCGCGCGCAATTCGTTCTTGATGTAGAACAGAAAGCCTTGCCGCGCCGAGTCCGGGCGCGCGCCGGTAAAAAAATCGGTCTGGTCGATGCCGTCGATGGGCCGGTCGGTGGGCACGGTGGCCCCGCCGATGTGCGACAAGGTCGTGTACAGGTCCGTCACGTGCACGATCTCGTTCGACACTTGCCCCGGCTTGACCTTGCCCGGCCAGCGGATGATGAACGGCACGCGCAGGCTGCCTTCCATGGCGGTGTGATAGGTGCCGCTCCAGGGGCCGGCCGTGCCGCGATAGGGCCGACGATATTCCGGGCCGTTGTCGCTGCAAAAAATAAACACGGTGTTCTCGGCCAGGCCAAGCTGGTCGACCTCGTCCATGACCTGGCCCACGCGATGATCCATTTCCACCATGGAATCGGCGAAGTCGCCCGCGCCGGTACGCCCCGCGAAGTCCGGGTGCGGCAGCGTGGGAAAGTGCAGGTGCACCAGCGGCAGATACAAGAAGAAGGGGCGGCCAGCGTGTGCGTTGTCGCGCATGAAGGTCTGGGCGTGTTGCACCAGGTCCGCATCGATGCCACGACGGCTGTCCAGGTCATACAGCTTCACATTGCTGGACGGCTGCCCGGCCCGGCCTTCCATGATGTAGGGCAGCTCGGCCACGCTGGGATCGAAGCCGATGGATGACGTGAACTGGCTTTCGTCGGTGGTGCGCGGAATGCCGTACCAATGGTCAAAGCCGCGATCCGACGGATAACGTCCCGGGATATCGCCCAAGTGCCATTTGCCGTAATGGGCGGTGGCGTAGCCTTGGCCGGACAGTTGTTGCGCCAGCGTGATTTCGTCGCGGGTCAGCCCTTGCGGCAGGCCGGGCGGCACCGATTGCAGGCAGCCGGTGCGGATGGGGTGGCGCCCGCTCATCAACGCCGAGCGCGTCGGCACGCAATCGCTTTCAACGTTGAAGTTGTGCAGCAGCAGCCCCTGGGTGGCCAGGCGGTCGATGTTGGGCGTGGGCGCGCCGCGCAATGCGCCGCCGCCGTAGCAACCCAGCTCGCCCCAGCCCAGGTTGTCGGCGAGGATCAAAACGATGTTGGGGCGGTTCGGCATACGCGCGGCTCTCTATGGGTACGGGTCTGGGGTATGTCCGGATTCTAGGGTCGGGCGCCGCGCGTAACATTCCAAAAAGTGTGTTCTGGAATTCCTGGCGTTCATGAATCTATCCCTGCGCGACATCGAGTATTTCCTGGCTGCGGTCGAGCACGGCCACCTGGAACGCGCGGCCGCGGCGTGCGGCGTCAGCCAACCGGCGCTGTCCAAGTCGTTGCGGCGGCTAGAGGCCGACACCGGCCTGACCCTGATGCAGCGGCACGGCCGCGGCCTGGCGCTTAGCTCCGAAGGCACGGTTTTCCTGCAACACGCCAAGCGGCTGTGGGCCGAATACCGCGACGCGGTGCGCCACGCCATGGAGCTGCGCGTGGGCGAAGCCGGCTTGCTGCGCATCGGCGCCACTGGCGCCACGGTGGACAGCGTGGTCATGCCTGTTCTCAAGCGCGTACTGCCGCGCCGGCCGGCGCTGCGCGTACAACTGGTGCAAGGCCTGTCGGACGATCTGAACGCGCAAGTGGAAAGCGGCAAGCTTGACCTTGCCGTGACCCCGATCTACGCCGACGGCCCGCCTACCCTGCACCACGAAATCATGGTTGAAGATCCGCTGTGCGTGGCGGCAGGCAGGCGCCATCCCCTGGCCGCGAAGGCCCGCGTCCCGCTGCGCGACCTGGCGGGCCAACGCTGGATCTTGCCGCGCCCGACGTCGGTCGCGCGGCAGATGCTGGACGCGCGTTTCGCGGAAGCCGGCTTGGCGTTGCCGGCAGCGGCGTTGGAAGTGGAACATTTCTCCGAAGGCTCGCTGAAGATATTGGCCGACGCCGAGCTGCTGGCCGTGCTGCCGCAAAGCGCGCTGGCCGCAAGCGCCGACGTGGTGGCGTTGCCGGTGTCGCTGGGCCCGCCGCTACGGCGCAGCATCGCCCTGATCTCCCGGCGCGGCACGACGTGGTCGCCGCTGATGGAAGAATTTCGCCAGGCGGTGCTGGCCGGGGGGTGATGTGGCGGCCGCCAAGCGGATGGACGGCGATATCGCTACAATCGCCCCGCCCCTTCCTTCCTCGCCTTCGGCCGCCCCGGCCGCATCGCTTAGCTCCCCGCCTCGAGAATTTCATGTTTCGGCAGTTGTTGGCCCTAGTCCTTGGGCCGCTACTCGGTCTGTTCGTTGTCTGTATTGGCAACGCGTTCATTTCCTCCCTGACCTCCCTGCGCCTGGACGCGGCCGGTGAATCGGCCACCGTCATCGGTCTGGTCTCGTCGTCGTACTTTATCGGGCTGACCTTGGGCGCGATCTTCAACGACCGCCTGATCGTGCGTATCGGCCACATCCGCGCCTACAGCAGCTTTGCGTCGCTGATTGCCGTCACCGTGTTGTTGCAGGGCCTGATCTACGGCCCCACCGCCTGGTTTGTGCTCCGCCTGATCAACGGCTGGGCCTGCGTGGGCGTGTTTTTGGTGGTGGAAAGCTGGTTGCTGCTGGCCGGCGACCCGAAGATGCGCGGCCGCCTGCTGGCGCTGTACATGATTGCGCTGTATGGCTCCGGCATGCTGGGGCAGGTGCAACTGGGCGCCATCACACAGCTGGGCGACATGGCGCCCTTCATGATCGCGGGCCTGCTGGCGTCCTTGTCCGTCATGCCGATGGTGATCATTCCGCGCATCTCGCCGTTGGTCGAACGCGTCGAACCGCTGATGCCACAGCATCTGATCCGCATGACGCCCACGGGCGTGATGGGTTGCTTCGGCTCCGGCGTGGCGATTGCCGCCGTATACACGCTGCTGCCCCTGTACCTGCAACGCATCGGCCTGGACGTGGCCGATGTGGGCAAGATGATGGGCGCGGTGATCCTGGGCGCGATGGTGTTGCAATATCCCGTGGGCCGTTGGTCCGACCTGCGTGACCGCCAGGTGGTGCTGATCGCCCTGGCGGTGTTCTGCACTGTCCTGAGCCTGCTGATCCTGCTGCTACCCGCCGGCTCGCCGCTGTTGATGGTGCTGCTGTTCTTGCTGGGCGGCGGCGTGTTCGCGATTTATCCGGTAGCCGTCAGCCACGCCGCCGACCGCGCGCCCGCCGACGCGCTGGTGCGCATGATCCAGGGCCTGCTGCTGATCAATTCGCTGGGCTCGGCCCTCAGCCCGCTTGCGATCTCACAAGTGATGGACAGGTTTGGCGCCGCTGGCCTGTTCTGGTGCTTCACCGCCCTGAACCTGGGCCTGCTGGCCTTCTTCGTGTGGCGACGCGGCGAACGCCCCGCCCCCGCTCCCGTCGCCCCCTTCGCCGCCGCCGCGCAGATGTCCCCGGCCGGCGTGGAAATGCGCGTCACCGAAGACCTGGTGCAAGGCGCGCTGGACCACGAAATGACCGAAGACCTGACCAACGTCGTCCCAGGCACCGACGCCGCCGAACCGGTGCTGTCCGCCACCCCCGACCCCTACGTCGCCCGATCCGGTGCGGATTAGCCGTCGCGCAGCCTGCCACTACCCAAATGTAACGGTGTCGTAATACCTGAAATATCGTGAAGCCCAGGGGCAAACACGCGCCCTTATACTCGCCAGCGCACGCGGTGGGGCATGGTGGTTTTCCGGCTTGCCGCGTGGGCATGCCGTCTGCCCGACCCGCCTTTGCATTCCAAGAAAACAAAAGGAAAGCGCGACCTTTATGACACCCTCTTCGAAGGCCAACCTGCCCGTTCGCAGCATCCTGGCGAGCTTGCTTGCCGCCGCCAGCGTGGCCTTGGCGGCGTCGCCCGCCGTTGCCGCGAGCGACGCGCCCGCCCCGATATCCCAAGCCGCCGCTGCCCGCGTAGCGCCGCCGGATGTGCCGTCCATGCTGTACGCCATCTACGACGTAGACGGCAAGGGCGAGACGACTTACGAAGTGGCCAACGGCAGTGTCGCCACGTATTGGTTCGGGCACGCCTTTGAATCCGAGGGTACGCATTACTACACCGGCTTTGCGTGGGACACGGCGGACCGCTACGGCAAGCCGGGCGAAGACGATGTGGGCCCGGGCACCCGGGTCAACCTGACCGAAGCGACCTTCGTGCTGACGGACCCGGCCTCTGAACGGCCCTGGAAGTTTCGCGGCATGGAGCCCACCATCGGCGAATTCGGCGCGTACGAACGCGGCGAAGACGTGGACACGCGCCGCAAGCCGCTGGAATTTCGCACGCCCGCCGGCAAGCTGCTGCTGGCCGTGCCCACCACCGATTTCGACAATGGCATCACCAGCACCGGCTACGCGCTGCTGGTCTTCAACCCCGAGCGGCTCAAGGAAGAAGTGGACGGCCACGTCTGGACGTACGTGGGCAGCCTGCTGACCGGCGAGGACAACAGCGCGGCCTGCGCCGACGGCGACGTCATGCCGTGCACGTCCAGCAAGGGCGAGCTGGTGTTTTCCAACGATGGCAAGCAGGACATGCCCACCGTGACCGTCAAACCCAGCGGCACCACGATTTCAGGCCCCAACAAGACGCGTCAGCTGGGCGCGGCCGACATCACGGCCTATGTCTTCGACCCGGCCAGCAAGGCGTACGTCGCGAAGTAAGGCAATGCCGCTGCCCCCAGCGGCAATACCGCTTCAATACCGCTTCAATACAGCTGCAATACAGCTTTCGTACAGGTGCTATTAAGCCCGCCTGCCTACAATTTCCGCATGGAATTTATTCCGCTTTTCGGGTTGGATGATCATGCGGTTGTTGCAGCAGGCTTTGGTTTCCCAGCATCGGGGCGGGATACGCATTGAGTCCCCGGATTTTCACCACGCAGGCATCGCGCTGCACGAGTTGACGCAGTTCCTGGCGCAGGCCGGCCTGCGTCAGGCAGCGAACTGTTCGGGTTTGACGGGCGCTTCGCCCGGCGCCCATGCCTGGTTGCACCACGCCTTTGCGCGGGCCTACGCCCCGGACCATGACACCACGCAGTTTGCGCGGCAGCTGGGCTTGCGCACCGAGACCCATGACGGCGACCTGGACTGCGAAATCCTGCTGGCCATGCTGGCCAGCCCGGTGGCGTTCACCTTTCCCGATGTAGCCGAATTGCAGTCGGCGGTGCGCATCCGCCGCTACATCGTGCAGGCCGCGCGCAAGACCGCGCTGGCCTTCGACACCGAACACGCCGAGCGCCCGGACGATTACTGGACCTACGACGAAGCGCGCGGCTTTACCGTGCTGCCCGGGCGGTCCGTGATCCAGGGCCTGCAAAAGGCCACCCAGCCCGACGCGTCGGGCCAGCGATACGCGTTTTCCTGCTATCGCGCCACCGAGTACGTGACGGTGCTGGGCATTGCGCAAGAACTTCAGCACGCCAACCCTGAACTTGGCCGCCGGCTTCAGCGCCAATGGGAAACGCGCGCCGTCATGTCGGGGCGCTTTCATGAGGCGTTCCTGCACGAATACGGGTCGATGGACGCGCCGCTGCCGCAACGCTTCTATGTTCCCGGCGACCGCCTGTGGTTCCGCAACCCCGACGCGGCCTCGTCCGACGTGGAAGGCTTTGAAGGGTCCTGGGTGTTTTATCTGGGCAACGGGCTGTTCAACAATTTCTGGGAACGCGGCCGCCCCTACACCCTGACGTCCAAGTGCGTGGAGATTTTTCACTGGCGCCATGGCCTGTTCAGGGATGACGCCGGCGCCCCGCGCATGGACGAAGCGATCGTGCAGGACCGGGTCCGGCAGACCCTGGCGGACCCCGCCGCCACCGCCGCCGTGTTGTCCCGCATGGCGCGCATCCGCGACCCGCAAGGGGTGTACGCCGAAGGCGGCTGCATTGATGCAACGCGTGAGCGAGTGCGGTGGGTGCGGCCGGGCCATAGCGACATCGCGCTGCCGGAATGCCCCGGCCCCGACACCTCCTGGGCCATCGCCGCCTGAAGCCCCTGGTCGGATGCAAACGGCGCGTGCAACAATCGCGCGATGAATGTATTCCTGCTCGGTTTTCCCGCCGTGATGACAGCGGCCATCCTCATTTATCGGGTCGCGCGCCGGCACCCGGCCGAACCCTATCGCCTGCTGGGATTGCGCGTGGTGACCGGTGGGCTGCTGTATGCCGCCATCGGGCCCCTGATCGGTCTGGCTGTCGTGCCGCTGGTCGTGAAAATTCCGGACAGCCTGCAAAACCTGGAAGGCGTGTGGGCGGCATATCTATTGGGCGGCCTGCCCGCCCTGTGTTGCGGCATGACGGCGGGCGCGCTGAAGCGGTCCGCGCCCAGCTGGCCGGTGTTCGCGGCCGTATGCGGCGCCGGCGCGCTGTACGGCTTCGTGTTCATGTTGCAGCTTACCGGCGTGGACCGGCTGCGTTCGATCAGTGATTCCTTGCAAATTGGCGCCCTGCCCGGCCTGGTCGCGGCCATTGCGGGTTCCCTTCTGTTTCTTGGCGTACGCCCGAAAAAAGCACCGGCCACAAACTGAAAGTCTGGAAAAACCAAAGAGACTTCGTTATTCTGCATTCGCGGATTTCACCATTCCGCCCGCGCCGCCATTCACCGGAACGGCAACGCATCCGAATCCTGCGGCCGCAGACCAGGACTGTCCAACGACATGGCGACACAAAGGAAAGTGAGCTTGCTGGCGGTCCTGATTGCGCTGGCCGTACTCAGCGTAGCGGTGGGCTTTGCCAACGCGTTGGTCGCCGGTTACCAGGTCCAGAAGGCGCAAGCCGTGCGCAACGCGCTGGAATCGAACCGGGCGTACGCCCAGAAACTCTCCGAAGTCATCACCCTGTACCTTGCCGCCGTCCACCGTCAGCTGGACGTGGGCGCCGACGCGTTTACGGCCGGCCAACTGTCCGGGGCGCAGCGGCAAACCGAACTTGCCCGCCTGGCCTCAAGGATCGAAGGTGTTTCCGCCGTGCTGCTGGCCGACGCGCAGGGCACGGTCACGGCGCGCGGCGCGAACAGCCCTGGCACGCTAGCCGCCATCAATAGCCTGAACGATTTGCGCGTTTCGGAAACCCGCATCGGCGAATGGGTCCGCCCGTGCTGTCAACCAGACGGTCAGCCCGACGGTCACCCCGACGGCCGACACGCGACACTGACGCTGGTGAATCCCCTTCCCGACGGCGGCGCGCTTGCGGCCGTGGTGATCCTGGAACGCGGCAGCCAGATCGACAAGCTGATCGGCCAGCATCCCTATGCCGACGGCACCCAGGTATACCTGGTGAACAGCGCCGGCCAGGCGCTGTACAGCCGCGATGCCAACACGCCCTTGGCCATCGTGCCCGGCAACACCCCCGCCGGCACGCCGACCATGACCGCCCCCGGCTCGGCTCAGGTGACAGACGCCGACGGCCATGTCCTGTTGACCGGCTATGCGCCGTTGGGCAAGGGTAAATGGGCGGTGGTCGTGCAGCGGCCGTTGGACCATGCGCTGTCGCCGTTGAAGGCGCTGCTGTACGAGTCCCTGCGCCTGGCCATCCCCGCCGTGTTGCTGACCTTGATTGCGGTTAGTGCCCTGGCCTACGCCATCGCGCGCCCGCTGACGCGCCTGACCCACGCGCTCGCCACCCCGGTCGCGGCCGACGCCCCGGGGCTGACCTCCAACGGCCCCCGCGCCTGGTACGCCGAGGCCGATGCCTTGCGCACCGCCCTGGCGGCCCGGCTGGCGCAGCACCGGCACGAAGTCGGCAGGCTGAATACGGAATCGCTGACGGACCCAATGACCGGCCTGATGAACCGACGCGCCATGCGCTTGCGGCTGGATGAACTGGTGGCCGCGGGCACCGCGTTCGCGATCATTGCGCTGGACGTCGACCATTTCAAGCAGATCAACGACACCCACGGCCACCCCACGGGCGATCAGGTCCTGATTGCACTGGCGCGCACGTTGAGCGCCAGCGTACGCCAGCAAGACCGGCCGTTTCGGGTGGGCGGCGAGGAATTCGTGGTGATCGTGCCGGACGCCGCCGAAGCCGTGGCCATGGCCGCGGCCGAGCGCATCCGCGCGGGGGTCGCGCGCACCGACATGCCGCCCGGCGTGGGCCAGGTGACGGTGTCCGTGGGGCTGGCCTTGTGGCCACAAGACGCGGCATCGCCCCAAGCCGCCGTTACCTGCGCCGATCAGGCTTTGTACGCGTCCAAACAAAACGGACGCAACCGCGTTACCCGATGGAATACCCGGCACGTCCATACAACCAACCCCGAAGGCAAGGTGGCAACGTGAGCTATTCATTGATCCTGGCATTGTGCGCAGCCGTATTCTTCTTTCTTCTGCTTGGCGCGATCCGCGTCGGCCGCTACCTGGGCCATCGGCACGACATGGACGAGAAAAGCCGCGCCGGTTCGGCGGCGATCGAAGCGTCGGTCTTCGCGTTGCTGGGCTTGCTGATCGCCTTCACGTTTTCGGGCGCGGCCCAGCGCATGGCCGACCGCCGCAACCTGCTGGTGCAAGAGGTCAACGCCATCGGCACCGCGTGGCTGCGCATCGATATGCTGAACGCGCCCGACCAGCCGCCGCTGCGCGACCAGTTTCGCCGCTACGTAGACGAACGCATCAACTACTACCGGCACGTGGCCGACCTGGATCAGCGCGACGCCATCGCGGCCAAGGCGTCGGCCTTGCAGAACGAAATATGGAAGACGTCCATGGCGGCTGCCAGGAACGCCGTGCCGCCGTTCGCGGCATCCTACATCGGCGCCGTCAACGACATGTTCGACGTGTCCTCGGCGCAAATCGTCGCGCAGAAGGTGCACCCGCCCGCGATGACGTATGTGTTCCTGGGATTCCTGGCGCTGGTGTGCGCCTGCCTGATCGGCCTGAACCTGGCCAGCGCGCATCGCGACACCCTGCTGCACCAGATCATCTATGCGCTGGTCATGACGGCGGCGCTGTACATCATTGTCGACTTTGAATTTCCGCGCATCGGCGTAATACGCATCGACCAAAGCGACGTCCTGCTGATGGCGCAGCGCCAGGCCATGGGCGGCGAGCCATCCGGGGCGCGCCCGTGACACGCGCCCCCGCCCTGTCGGCGCGTGCGTCGGCGTGCGTGGTCGCGGCGGTGGCTTGCGTCGTGGGCGCGGGTGCAGGCGCGCAAACGCTGCGCCTGACGCAGGACGATCTGCAAAAGCGCGCCAACGGCGTGCTGGCCTTGATGTCGTATTCCATCGTGCCCGACATCACGACCAGTTCGCTGTCCATTGGCGGCGGCGGGTCCACGTCGGGGTCCAGCGAATTTTTCATGACGCAGCTGGGCGGCGGCGACACCATTTCAAAGTCGGTGCCGATCTACCTGGAAGGGGTGCTGGCCGGCAGCCGCTACGACCCCACCTTCGTGGCCACCCAGGGTACCGAGTCGCGCAACATCCCGACCAAATGGAACAGCCTGTCGGCCACCGGCGGCATCGGTTGGGACTTCAAGCTGACCGACGAGTTGAAGCTGCGACCCATCTTCAACGTTGCGCTGGGCAACGTCACCAGCGACCTGCGCGCGGCAAGCTGGTACGTGGGCCGCCAGACGGGCAAGGACGTCACCTTCCTGGACCGCGGGTCGCTCAATGCCTATGGCCTGGGCGGGTCCTTGATGCTGGACTACGAGCATTACCGGCCGGGCTACGAGGTGGACGTAGAGCTGCGCTATTCGGACATCCGCCTGCAGAGCTTTTCCAGTTCGGCGGCCGTGCAGGGCAGCGCCATCGCGCAATCGGCCAACCTGTGGGCACGCTACCGGGCACCCACGGGCATCACCCTGCTGCAACGCCCCTTGCGCTATGTGCTGGAGCTGACGCATTCGGAATTCCTGGGCGACCAGCGCGGCGTGTTGGGGTTTGACCGGCTGACGTCGGTGGGCGCCGGGCTGGAGCTTGATTCCAGCGCGTATGACGTCATCATCACGCGCACGCGGCTGGTGGGCCGCTATGTGTTCGGCAACAACGTGTCGGGGTTTTCAGTGGGGCTGGCGGTCAGCTTCTGACGCGCGCAAAGCGGTCAGGCGTCCGCCGCGCCATGCACGGCCAGCGACTGCGCAAGCCCAAGCGCATGCGCCAGGAATTCCGACCCGTCGTCCTTGCGATAGCTGGCGATAACCGGCGACACGAAGCCGTCCCCCTCGATGCGCACGTGCACCACGTCCTGCCGCTGCAAACGCTGCACGGACGCCGGCACCACGGACACGCCCAGACCCGCCGCCACCAGGCCGATTGCCGTCTGCAATTCGTTGGCCTCTTGCACGACTTGCAGCGCATGCCCGCCCGCGCGAAACAGCCCCAGCACGTGATCCGCGAAGTTCGGGCGTGGGCGCGCGGGATACAGCACGAAGGGTTCTTGCGCCAGGCGGTCAACGGACACGCTGGCCAGTCCCGCCAAGGGGTGATGCAAGGGCACGGCGGCCATCAGCGGTTCGGTCATCAGCACCCGGCGTTCGATGGCCGGGTCATCCAGCAGGATGCGGCCGATGCCCAGGTCGATGCGCCCGGCCTTCAACGCTTCGATCTGCGGCAGGCTGGTCATCTCGGTCAGGCCCACTTCCACTTGCGGGTCGGCACTGCGCAGTTGGCGGATCAGTTCCGGCACAAAACCATACAGCGTCGACGGCACAAACCCGATGCCGAACCAGCGGCGCTGGGTCTGGCCCAGGCGGCGCGTGCCTTCCAGCACTTCTTCCAGGCGCGCGGTCAACAGCCGCGACTGTTCCAGTAGAAAGCGGCCGGCTTCGGTCAGCCGCAGCGCGCGCGTGGTGCGTTCGAACAGCACCACGCCCAGCTCGTCTTCAAACTGGCGGATCTGACGGCTAAGCGGCGGCTGGGCGATATGCAAACGCGCGGCGGCGCGGGTGAAGCTGCCCTCTTCCGCCACGGCCTGAAAGTAACGCAAGTGCCTCAGTTGCATGGGTCACCTAGACTGGAAAGGTATGAATGGAAACCCATATAGTCTTGGACGCCAAGGAAAAGCACAAGCCATACTGCGAAGATTGCTGGCCCTTCGGCTGGAAAAGTATGAATCCAGCAAGCGTGGGGCCGCCCACACAAAGACAAAGCCGCGCCGCCCGACAAGAGCGCGTCCTGAATAAACCAAGCACCTTGGAGACAACCATGCGCCTGCGCCATGTGACCAAACCCTTAGCCCGCGCCGTCGTGGCCCTGTCGCTGATAAGCGGCGCGTCGGCCGCGCTGGCCGACAGCTACCCCGACCATCCCATCAAGTGGGTCGTGCCGTTCCCGCCCGGCGGCGCCATGGACAGCATCGCGCGCACGTTGGGCGAATCGATGAGCAAGCAGCTCAATACCTCGGTCATCGTGGAAAACCGCGCGGGCGCGGGCGGCAACATCGGTGCGGCCAGCGTCGCGCGCGCCAAGCCGGACGGCTACACGATCCTGATCGTGGCCAACGGCATGGCGGTCAACCCCGCGCTGTACGCGGATTTGAACTACGACCCCATCAAGGACTTTGCGCCGATCTCGTTGCTGGCGGTCGTGCCCAACGTATTGGTGACCAACCCGGCACGCACGGGCGCGACCAGCGTGCAGGACGTCATCACCAAAGCCCGCGCCCAGCCCAACCACTACACCTACGCGTCGGCGGGAGTCGGCACATCGATTCATCTGGCGGGCGAACTGTTCGTGTCGATGACCGGGGTCGACATGCTGCACGTGCCGTACAAGGGCAGCGGCCCGGCCGTTGCCGACTTGCTGGGCGGCCAGGTGGACTACATGTTCGATAGCATCACGTCGGCCAAGCCGCACATCACGACGGGCAAGCTGCGCGCGCTGGGCGTCACCACCGCCAAGCGTTCGGCCGCCCTGCCCGACGTGCCCACCATGCAGGAGGCCGGCGTGGCGGGCTATGAACTGATGCCGTGGTTTGCGGCCTTTGCGCCGGCCGGCACCAAGCCTGAGGTGGTGGCGAAATTGAACCAAGCCATGCGCAACGCGCTGGCCGAACCGAAGGTCAAGGCGACGCTGGATTCCATCGGCGCGGAATCGATCGGCAGCACCCCGGACGCGCTACGCGACCATCTGGCCAAGGAAACGGCGCAGTGGAAGACGCTGGTGAAGGAACGCAATATCAAGATCAACTGACCGGGGCCGCGTCCCGCCCCAAGAAAAACGCCCACGCCGCTTTCGCGTCCGTGGGCGTTTTGCCATCCGTTGATACGGCTTATTCCACCGTCGCTCCAGATTTTTTCACCACTTCGGCCCAGCGCGGAATCTCGGTGGCCATCAAGGCGCGCAACTGGTCGGGCGTGCTGCCAACCAGTTCCATGCCCATGGTCTTGCCCAGCTTTTCCTGCACGTCGGGCTCTTTCAGGATGATGGCGATTTCGGCGGCCAGCTTGTCCAGGATCGGCTTGGGCGTGCCCTTGGGCGCGTACACCGCCTGCCAGGACGCCATCTGAAAGCCCGGCACGCCGGCTTCCTGCATCGTGGGCACGTTGGGCGCGAGCGAAATGCGGTCCTTGGTGGTCACGGCCAGCAGCTTGAGCTTGCCCGTTTGTAAGAGCGGCAGCGCGGCGGTCATCTGGTCAAACATGAAGGTGACCGCGCCCGAGGACACATCGACCATGGCGGGCGGCGTGCCCTTGTACGGCACGTGCGTGAGCGGCACCCCGATCATGCTGGAAAACAATTCGCCCGCCAGATGGGTGGACGTGCCCGCGCCGGACGAGGCAAACGTGCGCTTGGCGGGGTCGCGCTTGAGCAGCGCGATCAGATCGGCCACCGAGTTCACGCCCAGGTTCGGGTCCACCAGCAACACGTTGGGCAGATACGCGATCAGCGAAACGGGTTCGAAATCCTTGACCGGGTCGTACTTCAGGTTCTTGTACAGGCTGGCGTTGATGGCGTGCGTGCTGATGGTGCCGCCGAACAAGGTGTAGCCGTCGGGCGCCGCCTTGGCCACGTAAGTGGCGCCGATGCCGCCGGCCGCACCGGGCTTGTTTTCAACGATCACGTTCTGGTGCAGGCGGTCGCCCAGTTTCTGGGCCAGCACGCGGCCCACCACGTCGGTGGACCCGCCAACGGTAAAGGGCACCACATAGGAAATCGGCTTTTGCGCGGGCCAGTCGGCGGCGCTTGCCGCGGTGGCCAGCGTGCCCAGGACGGCGCCGGCCAGCAGCGCGGCCAACGCACTGCGTCGTTGCATGTTCATGGTTTGTCTCCTGCCTTGATTTATTGCTTATAGGTATGGGGTCGCCGGCCGCATGGCCGGCGGCAAGGCTCGGTGGCCTTGGCTTGAGGGGTTGGCCTGGTGTTTGGCCTGCTGTTTTGGCTTACCGCCCCTGCGCTTTGCGCCAGGCGGCGAATTTGTCTTTGGTGCCCGGGTCGGTGGGCGGGTACAGGCCCAGGATGGACGCGCCCTGCTGCACCTGGCTGGTCACGAAGTCTTCGAACGCGGTCATTTCCACGGCTTCGACCGAGATTTCATCGGCCAGATGCGCGGGGATCACCACCACGCCTTCGCGGTCGCCCACGACGATGTCGCCCGGCCACACAGCCACGTCGCCGCAACCGATGGGCGCGTTGATGTCCAGCGCCTGGTGCAAGGTCAGGTTGGTAGGCGCCGAGGGGCGCTGGTGATACGCGGCAAAGCCCAGCTCGGCGATTTCAGGCGAATCCCGAAAGCCGCCGTCGGTCACCACGCCGGCCACGCCACGCTTCATCAGCCGCGTCACCAGGATGGAGCCGGCGGACGCGGCGCGCGCGTCTTTGCGGCTGTCCATGACCAGCACCGCGCCTTCCGGGCAGGTCTCAACCGCCACGCGCTGCGGGTGCGAGCGGTCTTCGAACACCTTGATGGTGTTCAGGTCTTCGCGGGCCGGGATGTAGCGCAGCGTGAACGCGGGGCCGACCATGTTGGGCAGGTTGGCGTTCAGCGGACGCACATCCTGGATGAACTGGTTGCGCAGGCCGCGCTTGAACAGCGCCGTGCACAGGGTGGCCGTGCTGATGCCGGACAGGCGGGCACGGGTTTCGGGATTCATTTGGGACACGATGGCTCCGGGCAAAATGCGGAAAACAAAATTGAAATCACAAAAATGAAATCACAAAGAATGAATTCGCAAAAATGAAAGGCGATAACTGATCGGCGCGGCGGGCAGTGGCCCGCCGTTGCGCTTAGAAGATCTCGGGCTCCGGCACCGGTGCGCCGAATTCGGTTTCCAGGAAGTCAAAATCGCAGCCGTCGTTGGCTTGCAGGATGTGCTTGGAATACATCCAGCCGTAGCCGCGCTCATAGCGTTTGGGCGGCGGCGTCCAGGCGGCGCGGCGCGCGGCCAGTTCTTCGTCGCTGATGTTCAGGTGGATGCTGCGCGCCGGCACGTCGACGGTGATCAGGTCGCCCGTCTTGACGAAGGCCAGCGGGCCGCCCACGTAGGACTCGGGCGCCGCGTGCAGGATGCAGGCGCCGTAGCTCGTGCCGCTCATGCGTGCGTCAGACAGGCGCAGCATGTCGCGCACGCCCTGCTTGACCAGCTTGGTCGGGATCGGCAGCATGCCCCATTCCGGCATGCCCGGGCCGCCTTGGGGGCCGGCATTGCGCAGGATCATGATGTGTTCGGGCGTGACGTCCAGGTTCTCGTCATCGACCGCCGCCTTCATGCTGGGGTAGTCGTCGAACACCAGCGCGGGGCCGGTGTGCTGCAAGAACTGCGGGGCGCAGGCGCTGGGCTTGATGACGCAGCCGTCCGGCGCAATGTTGCCGCGCAAGACCGCCAGCGCGCCTTCGTCGTAGATGGCGGTGTCCAGCTTGCGGATCACGTCATCGTTATAGACCTCGGCGCCCGCGATGTTCTCGCCCAGCGACTTGCCCGTCACCGTCATGGCCGACAGGTCCAGGTGCCCTTCCAGGCGCGTCATCAACGCGGGCAGGCCGCCAGCGTAATAGAAGTCTTCCATCAGGTAGGTGTCGCCGCTGGGCCGGATGTTCGCAATGACGGGCACCTTGCGGCTGGCGGCATCAAAGTCTTCCAGGCCGACGGCGTGGCCCGCGCGGCGCGACATGGCCACCAGGTGGATGATGGCGTTGGTCGAGCAGCCCATGGCCATGGCCACGTTGATGGCGTTCTTGAACGACGCCATGTTCAGGATGCGTTGCGGGGTGAGATCGTCCCAGACCATTTCCACCACACGGCGGCCGCATTCGGCGGACATGCGCATGTGGTTCACGTCAGCCGCCGGAATCGACGACGCGCCCGGCAGCGTCATGCCGATGGCTTCGGCAATGGCCGTCATGGTGCTGGCCGTGCCCATCGTCATGCAGGTGCCGTAGCTGCGCGCGATGCCACCTTCCACTTCGGTCCATTGTTCTTGCGTGATCTTGCCGGCGCGGCGTTCGTCCCAGAGCTTCCAGGCGTCCGAGCCGGATCCCAGTATCTTGCCCTTCCAGTTGCCGCGCAGCATGGGGCCGGCGGACACGTACACACACGGCAGCCCGGCGCTGATGGCGCCCATCAACAGGCCCGGGGTGGTCTTGTCGCACCCGCCCATCAGCACCGCGCCATCGACCGGGTGGCTGCGCAGCAGTTCTTCGGTTTCCATGGCCAGGAAGTTGCGATACAGCATGGTGGTGGGCTTGACGAACGATTCCGACACCGAGATCGCCGGCAGCTCCACCGGAAAGCCGCCCGCCTGGAACACGCCGCGCTTCACGTCTTCGACGCGCTGCTTGAAGTGGCTGTGACAGGGGTTCAGGTCCGACCAGGTGTTGATGATGGCGATGATGGGCCGGCCGACCCAGTCGTCCGGGCCGTAGCCCATCTGCATCATGCGTGAACGGTGGCCGAACGAACGCAGGTCATCCTTGGCCATCCAGGCGGCGCTGCGCAGACTTTCGTAGGTACGTTTCATGGGGGAATTCAGAAAGGCGGGGTGGGGATGAAGCCATTTAAACACTAATACATTAGTGCGTCAGCTAGGTGGAAACCCGCTACACTGCGGGCTTTACCCCGTACCCCGCCAGGCCAGCGATGCAAAGCCCCAAGCTAAGACTGGACCGTTCGCGCCACGCGGCGCCTCAGGTCTTCGAACATCTACGCGAACAGATCGTGTCGCTGGAGCTCGCCCCCGGCGCGCCCCTGTCCCGCGTGACGCTGGCCGAAACCTATGGCCTGAGCCAGACGCCGATTCGCGACGCGCTGATGCGGCTGGCGGAAGAGGCGCTGGTGGAGATTTATCCGCAGCACACCACGGTGGTCAGCCGCATCGACATCCCGGCGGCACGCCAGGCGCATTTCCTGCGGCAATCGCTGGAGCTTGAAATCGTGCACATGCTGGCGCAACGGCCCGACCCCATCCTGCACCAGCGCCTGCAAGCCAGCATCGACTTGCAGCACGCCAGCCACGCCAGCGGGCAATACCAGCAGTTCATCAACGCCGATCAGGCGTTTCACCGCGACATGCACACGGCGGCGGGCGTGCACAGCCTGTGGGAACTGGAGCAGCGCTACAGCGGGCACCTGGATCGCTTGCGCCGGCTGCATCTGCCCGAGGCCGGCAAGGCGGAACGCATCATGGACGACCATCAACGCCTGCTGGACGCCATCGTGGCGCAAGACCCGGCCGGCGCGCAGCGCGTGCTGCGCGAGCATCTGTCGGGCACGCTGAGCCAGGTGGCCGAGATCTGCAAGCGGTATCCGGAATACGTGCTGGAGCAATAGCGGGATAGATCGGCGGGGATAGCGCGACGGCCAAACGCGCATCAGCCTTCCTGCCTGCCCTCCTGCCGGCCTGCGTGCTTGCCGGCCTTCCTGCCCGCCGGCCTGCCTTCCTGCCTGCCTGCCCGCCAGCCAGCCTTCCGGCCCGCCAACGCGGCCCGGCCTGCGCCTAGTCCAGCGGATACCGCCGGATGACCGTCTTGCCGTCGCGCTCGGCCAGCGACAACAGGCCGTCGCCGGACAAGTCCAGCCCGATCAGGCCGGTTTCCACATCCTGCGGCATTTGAAACGGGCGCCAGGTCTTGCCGTGGTCGCGCGTATAGAAGTACGTCTTGGTGTATTCGTTGAACGACAACAAATGGTCGGCGTAGGTCTTGATGACCCACGCGTTGGGGCCAAACCAGGCGTCGCCGATCCAGCTTGGCGTGCCCTGCACGCTGGGCGATACCGCGCGGCGCCGCCATGAGCGATCCGCTTTGTCCAGTTCATAGATGGCGTCGCCCTGGGTCTGAAACACGGCCTGGTCGCGCGTGTACAGGTCGTCCGGCGCTGGCGCGGGCACGGGCGGCACGCCCTGCGTGATGCGAAAGCCGGGCGGTGCGCCGTCCTGGAATTCCACTTCGAAACGCCGCGTCTCCAGCACTTCGTTGCCGTGGGACGCATTCAGGCTGACCCGCGTGCGCCAGCTCCAGCCGACGGCGTGCGTGTCGTCCAGCGGATAGAGTGACCAGTCGTAGGCCAACTGGTCGTCGGCGCGCGGGTTGCCGGGCCGTTCGGCGGCTTCGCGGAACGCGCGATCGAACGCGCTGGCGTCGGGCCAGACCTGGTCGTCCAGCCGCGTGGCCGCCCAGTGGCGCGCGCCATCTTCGCTGACCAAAAGGCGCTGCCCGGATTCGTGGCGTTCCAGCGCGATGACGCGCTGACCGGTCAGGAATACGGTGTACTGGCGCGAGCCGCCCAGCGTGACATCGGGCGCGTAGGTCCAGGTCTTGCCCAGGTCGTCCGACCGCAGCGTGTCCCAGCCGGAGGGCGACTCGCCCTGCCCGGCCGAAGGCGCAGCGGTCACCAGATACAGCGTGCCGCCGTCGGGCGCGCCGATTACGCTGACGCCGGTATCCCCGCGCACCGACCCCAGCAGCTCGAACACGCCGGTGCCCTGCCCGCCATAGATCAGGTTGCGCGTGTCGGCCAGTTGCCAGGGCGGGGGCTGGCGCGCGTCGTAGCCGGGCAGTTGCGCGTCCAGCAGCGGCGCGCGTTCCAGGTTGGCCAGGTCCTTGGCGCCGACCAGGCGCTGGCCGATCAACAGTTGTCGTTCACCAAACCGTTGCAGCGACACGCGCGAGGACGAGGCCAGCGGCAAGCCGTTAAGTTCGCCGATGACTTCGCTGCGGGTCAACGGCTGGCCCATCGGCACCAACTGGTAGATGCCATAGCCCAAGACCGCCGCGACGGCGATGGCGACGCCGCTGGCAAGCAGTCTAAGGTTCATGGCGACAACACATACGGGGGATGAAGACCAACCATTTGGCCGGTGGCGTTTGGAGAATGGGCGAAACTATAGCGCGTTGCGCAACGTTCTCTATACTGGCGTGACATACTCTTACGCCGCATCGGCCACACACGGAACCCGGACATGATTGCAAGGCTCGCCCCGCTTACCCTAGCCCTGCTCGTTTTCGGGGCAGCCGCCTGGGGGCAGCCCGCAAAAGCCGTCGCGCCGGATGTTTGCGCGGCGGTGACCGTACGCGAAGGCGATCCGATTCCCGCCGACGCCTGCGCCGTCAACATCGTGCCGCGCGACCTGGGCGTATCCGGCATGACCTTTGGCGGCGACCCGGTCTGGACGCCGCTGGACCCGCAAGCGATGCCCGGTGTGTTCTATGACAGCGCGTCCATCGCGCCCATGTCCGACCGCCCGGTGGTGATGGCGGTGACCGTGGCCTGGTTTTACGCGCAGCCGCGCGTGTCCGAGACCAACGGCCAGCCTTACGCGTCGGTGTCGCAGCCCATCATTTTGAATTGCAGCGCCAACACCTACACCGTCACGCAGACCCAGCACTACGCCGGCAACAACGCCACCGGCGCGCTGGTGGAATCGATACCCGTGGCGGGCATCCACAATGCGCCGGTCGCGCGGGACCCCGTGCAACGCAAGCTGCGCGGCGTGGTCTGCCCGGCGCCGGGCAAGAACGCGCGCAAGTGACAGGCGGCGGGCGCCGACCCCGCCGCGCAGTGGCATCGCTTGCTGCGCTCTGTCTATGCGCGCCCTGTCCGCGCCCTGTCCGCACGCTGTCCGCGCCCTGTCCTCGCCCTGTCCGCGCCCTGCTTGCGCCCTGCTTGCGCCCTACCTGCGCCCTGCTTGCGCTCTATCCGCGCCAGTACCGATACAAGCCGCGCGCCGCCGCGTCCAGCAGAAAGCCCAGCACGCCGATCATCAACACCATGGCCATCAGTTCTGAATAGGCCAGCCGGTCACGCGTGTCCAGGATGAAATACCCCATCCCCGCCGACACGCCCAGCATCTCGCACGGCACCAGCACAATCCACAAAATGCCGATGGCCAGGCGCACGCCGGTCAGGATGTGGCCCAGCACGCCGGGCAAGATCACGCTGCGCAAGGTCTCCCAACGCGTGGCCGCCACGCTTTGCGCCAGCTGTAACCAGCGCGGGTCCAGCTGCTGCACGCCGGCCGCCGTGTTCAGCACGATGGGCCAGACGGCGGCGAATGTCAGCAGGAAATAGACCGGATCGTCGCCCACGCCGAACACCATCACGGCTATCGGCATCCAGGACAGCGGCGAAATCATGCGCAGGAACTGCATGGCGGGCGACACCGTGGCTTCCAGGCGGCGCCAACTGCCGATGGCCAGGCCCAGCGGCACGCCGATGGCCAGCGCAAAGCCCAGGCCCACGCCGATGCGCCGCAGGCTGACCAGGATGTGCATCGGCAGGTCGGACGCCGTCAGCAATTCGGCCAGGCTGATGAATGTGGCGCCCGGCGAAAAGCGCCGCGCCATGCCGCCGGCCGGCGACAGCACGTCCGTGCCCAGCCACCACAGCGCCAGCAGCGCAGCCAGGCCCCCCAGGCCCAGCGCGCATCGCGCGCCCAGGCCCAGGGATCCCGCCCCGGCGCGAACCGTCCGCCCGGCCCGCGTCGTGGATGCCACGGACGGCGATTGTGGCGATTGCCCGGCGTGCTCGGTTTGCCCGGTTTGCCCGGTGTGCCCGGTGCGCTCGGTGCGCTCGGTGCGCTCGGTGCGCTCGGTGCGCTCGGTGTGCTCGGTGTGCTCGGTTTGTGCCGGTTGTGGCGCTTGTGCGGGTTGTGCCGCTTGTGCCGCTTGTGCCGCTTGTGCCGCTTGTGCCGCTTGTGCCGGTTGTGCCGCTTGTGCCGCTTGTGCGGGTTGTGCCGGTTGTGCCATACCGTCTACCGCCCCGCCGGCAAGCGATTCCCGTGCCGTCACGCCTGCACCATTTCAGTCCGGCTGTAGGCGTCGGGAAAGCCGAAGCGGCTCAGGCCGCCCACGGATTCGATGGCGCGCTTGACGTAGCGGTCGTCCACCAACTCGCGCGCCGCGCGGGCTGGGTCCAGGTCGGCAAGAAAGCCCCGGTCGGCCTCGATCACCGTGTCGCGCAGGCGGCGCACCAGCTCTTCGGTGTAGCTGGGAAAGGGATACGGCTGGAATTCGATCCGGCGCTCATCCCAATCGGCATGGCGAATGGCACCGCTGGCCAGGTACTGCTCTCGGTCGGACGCGGGCGGCGCCAGCACCTTGGTCAGCGCCGGCAAGGCGTGCGGCGTGTAGCGGTTGATGCCTTCCTTGGACAGCAGTTGCGCCGTCTCGGCCCGATGGTCCCGAATCCACAGCTGCGCCTGCACGATGGCGTCCACCACCTTTTGCGACCACGCCGGCCGCTGTTCCAGGTCACGCTCGTGCATGAACACCACGCAGCACGCGTGGTTGCGCCAGACGTCGCCGGTAAAACGCAGCACCTTGCCCACGCCCAGCGTTTCGGCCAGCGAATTGAACGGCTCGGCCACGATGTAGCCGGCGATGCGGTTCTGCGCCAGCGCGGGCGGCATGTCGGCGGGCGCCATGACGACCAGGTTGACCTCATTGGCGCCCGCCGAACCGTCCTTGCGCGCTACCGGCGTCAAGCCGTTTTCGCGCAGCAGATATTGCAGCATGACGTTGTGGATGGAATACCAGAACGGAATGGCGACCGTCTTGCCGCCCAGTTCCTTGACGCTGTTGACAGCAGGCGCCACGGTCAGGCCGGACCCGCCCACGTGGTTCCATGCCACCACCTTGGCCGGCACCTGGCTGCCAAAGCGTGCCCACACGGTCATGGGCGACAGCAGATGCACGACGTTGACCTGCCCGGAAATAAACGCTTCGATCACCTGCGCCCAACTGCGCAGCAGCGTGGGCTTTTCTGCCTTGACCCCGGCCTTCTCGAACAGGCCATTGTTATGCGCCACCAGCAGCGGCGCGGCGTCGGTAATGGGCAGATAGCCGATGCGCACGGGCGCGTCCGGCTCGGTTTGCGCGCGGGCGTTGAACGCCGACAGCAAGGACGCTGCGCCACCTGCCGTCAGCAGGGCCGATAGTTTCAACCAGTCGCGACGCGACATGTGTTCCAGGCACATCAAATACTCCTTGCTTGGGAATCGGAATCCGGTCAGGCCGGTACAGACGCAACATGACCCGCGCGCAGCGCACTGCGCAAGCGGGTCAGGATTTCAAGGCGCAGCGCGCCCATTTCAGGCAACAGGTCGGCGCGCGGCTGCGGCAGGTCAACTTGCCAGGTGCCCAGGATGCGGCCGGGCGCGCCGCCCAGCAGCACGATGCGGTCAGCCAGCACCAGCGCTTCGTCGATATCGTGGGTGATCAGCACGGCGGCGGTCTGGAAATCTGCCACCACCTTGCGCAGCAGCAGTTGCATGTCGCCGCGCGTGACTTCGTCAAGCGCGCCGAACGGCTCGTCCAGCAGCAACACCGACGGCTGGCGCGCCAGGCAACGCGCCAAGGCGGTGCGCTGCGCCATGCCACCGGACAATTGCGCGGGGCGCAGGTGCCGCGCATGCGACAGGCCGACTTCGTCAATGGCCTGGTCCACGCGCGCGCGGCGCTGCGCGTCCGCCAACGCCGGTTGATGCTTGAAGTCCAGCCCGAAGGCCACATTGCGTTCCAGGGACAGCCACGGCAACAGGCTGGGGTCTTGAAACGCCACCGCCACGCGCGGGTGCACGCCGGTCAGCGGCGCGCCTTCCATCAGCAGCGATCCGGCAGTGGCCCCTTGCAGGCCCGCCAGCACGCGCAGCAGGCTGGATTTGCCCGCGCCGCTGGCGCCCAGCACCGCCACCACTTCGCCGCGCGCCAGGTCCAGGTCGACCGCTTCAAAGACCGGCGCCGGTGCGGCGGGATAGCGCAGGGCCAGGCCGCGGGCCTGCAACACTGGTGGCGCGCCCGCCGTCAGGTGCAGCGGCGGCGCGCCCTTGGGGCTGCGCACAGGCAGCTCGCCCGCCGTCATGGGCCCCGGCCGCTCGCCCGTCGTCGTGCTCACCGGCGGCTCAGCCGCCGTCATACCGCGATCCCGGCCGCTTCGGCCGCCAGCTTGGCCTGGCGCTTGGCCAATTCGGTTTTCAACTGCACCAGGCTGGGCGTGACGATGGGCAGGAAAGCCGCCTCGCGCCACCGCCGGGCGAAGCCCGCGCCGGCACTGGTCAGATACGCTGCGCCGCCGCTGGCTTGCAGTTCCAGTTGCACCGCCTGCTGCGCGGCCTCGGCCAGCGCGATGCGGATCTCGAACAACGCCCAGGGCTCGGTGACGAAACGCCCCGAGCGCACCCCCTCGATCAGCCTTGCGCTTAGGGCTTGCACCTGCGCGCGCAACGCCGCCAGGGGTTCGCCCAGGATGCCCCGCGACGCCTGCCCCTGCCCGCTTTGCGCCGCCGCCTGCAAGGCGCGCCGCGCTAGGCCGATGGACAAGCCGCATTGCAGCCCCGCAAAAGCCGGCCGGGCGCCGGGCAGATATTGGCGCGCGTCAGGGTGGATCAGCCACTCCGGATCGATGCGCACGCCCTGCACCTCCAGCGCCGCCGTATTGCTCGACTGCAAGGCCATCAGGGAAAGGTCGGGGCTGCGCACCAGCCCCGCGATATCGTGCGGCAACGCCACCACGGCCGGCGTGCCGTCGGGTGCGCTGACGGCGGCCGCCACCAGAAAGCCGTGGGGCCGCAGATTCGTCACCCACGGCATGCGGCCGTCCAGCACCCAGGCGCCCTCGGATTCGCGCGCGCTGATTTGCAGCGATTCGATGCCCGACAAGAACTTCATCGCGTTCGACAGCGCGGTGGCGCCGGCTTGTTCGCCCGACAACAGCGCGGGCAACCAACGTTGCGCCAAGCCCGCGTTCGGGCTGCGCAACAGGTATTCGATAAAGACACGCTGGCCCCACGCCACGAAGGCGCTGGCAACCGAATACTCGGCCACTTGCGACACGGCTTCGATGGCGTCACCAATGTCCGTACCGCCCAGCCCGCCCTGCGCTTGCGGCACACCGATACGAAAGATGCCGGCCCGCGCCAGCCTGGGCAGCACGGTGGCGGCGTCCTGGGTGCCGTCGTCCAGCGCGTCGGCATGGTCGGCCAGCCACGCTGCCAGATCGTCAGGCAGGCGCAGGCCTGCGTCGGGGTTCAAGGCTTGCGCCGCCATCACGCGCCGCTCCAGGCGTAGTCACGCAGCTGCTCGTTCAGCGGGGTCTGCGCCAGGTTATTGCCAAAGTTGCAGATGGTGGCCAGCCCCACGCCCACAATTACTTCCAGCGCGTTGCCGTCCGTATAGCCGGCATCGCGCAGCGCTTGCAGTGCGTCGTCGCTGACGCGCCCGCGGGTGTCGATCACCGCTTCGGTGAACGCCGCCAGCGCTTGCAGGCGTTGGTCGGGCAGCACGCCTTGCGCCCGCAGCGCATCGACAACCTCGGGCGACAAGCGCGCCTTGTTGCGGGCGATGGCGGTGTGGCCCGCCACGCAGAACGTGCAGCCGTGACGCGTGCCCGCCACCAGTTGCACCACCTCGCGTTCCTGCAAGCTAAGGCCGGCGCGCGCGTTCAATTGCGACAGGGTTTGATAGGCTTCCAGCGCCACCGGCGCATTGGCCAGCACGCCCAGCAGATTGGACAGGTATCCCGCGCCCTGCTCCGCGGCGGCCAGCGCGGCGCGCGTGGGTTCGGGAGCGCTTTGCGCGGTATGGACGGGCAAACGGGCCATGTGGATCTCCTGGGTGTCGTTCAAGACAAGGTTGAAAACAATATTGTGCGGGCGCCCGGCCACAAGCGACAATGCGCGAAGATCGCAACTTGATGCTAGATCTTATCGACTTTCAGCTATGCGCTTATAACCAGCCGAAACTGCGATGGTCACTGGACCAGATCAGTTGCGAGTTACCGTCACCAGCACCGCCCCCAAGCTCCGCCCCCACCTTCGCCACCGCCACGCCTGCCGACCTTGCCCAACGACGCCTCCCCTACCGATCAAGCCGCCGTCGACGCGCTGCTTCTGTCCAGCCTGGAAGTGCAATCCAGCTTGTATCACCTGGGCCAGTATTGCGGCAATTGGTCCGCCAGCACCAGCGGCCGCGCGCGCGCCAGCTTTCATCTGATTCTGCACGGCCAATGCCGCGTTGCACTGCATGACAGCCAGGGCGCCGAGCTGGACACGCTGACGCTTGCCGCCGGCGACGGCATATTTTTCCTGCGGGATATTCCGCATGCGCTGACGCCGCTTGATGCCGTGGCGCCCGGCACCGCGCTGTGCCGCGCCATGGAGCCGCTGCTGCCCCGGCAGGCCGATGGCACGGGCCTGGCCTGCGGCTTTTTCCAATTCCGGCCTGGGCTGGCCGACCTGTTGGCCGACACCCTGCCCGACTACCTGGTGCTGCGCGCCCAGGACGAGCGCTTTCGCACGGCGCGCGGCGTGTTCGACCTGATCCTGGCCGAAACCGCCGACACCGCGCCCACGCCGGGCGGCTCGCCCGTGGTGCTGGAACGGCTGACCGATCTGCTGATCTTCTTCATGCTGCGCCATCTGGCCGTGCATGATCGTCAGGCCTACGGGCTGTTCGTGCTGGCGCGCGACCCCGCCATGGCCAGCCTGCTGCAAGCCATCCTGGCGCAGCCCGCCGCGCCCTGGAGCATGCAGGACATGGCCGACCGCCTGCATATGTCCAAGGCCACGTTCCACCGACGCTTCACGCTGCAAAGCGGCACCACGCCCGCGCAGCTGCTGCAATTGCTGCGCATGCGCGTGGCGCGCCGGTATCTGAGCCAGGGCATGGGCATACAGGATGCGGCGGAGCGGGTGGGCTATCAATCGCAGGCTGCGTTCAGCCGGGTGTTTCAGCGCACCGAGGGCGTCGCGCCCTCGGCCCTGCGCAAGCGCCCGCCGGGCGGCGCTTAAACCTGCGCCAACGCTTGTTCCAGATCGGCGATCAGGTCGTCGATGTGTTCGATGCCGATGGACAAGCGCACCGTTTCTTCGCGCACGCCTGCCTTTTGCAGCTCTTCGGGATTCAGCTGCCGGTGCGTGGTGGATGCCGGGTGGGTCGCCAGCGACTTGGAATCACCGATGTTGACCAGGCGCGTGAACAGTTGCAGCGCGTCCTGGAAGCGCGCGCCCGCGTCGCGGCCGCCCTTCACGCCGAAGGTGAACAGGCCCGGCACCTTGCCGCCCAGGTACTTCTGCGCCAGCGCGTGGTCGGGGTGGTCCGGCAGGCCCGCGTAGTTCACCCATTCCACCTTCGGATGTTCACGCAGGAAGTTCGCCACCTTGACCGCGTTTTCAACGATACGGTCCACGCGCAGCGCCAGCGTTTCGATGCCTTGCAGAATCTGGAACGAGTTGAACGGCGAGATCGCCGCGCCCGTGTTGCGCAGCGGCACGACGCGCGCGCGGCCGATGTAGGCGGCCGGCCCGAATGCTTCGGTGTAGACCACGCCGTGGTAGCTCACGTCCGGTTCGTTCAGGCGCTTGAAGCGCGCCTTGTGCTCGGCCCACGGGAATTTGCCGGAATCAATGATGGCGCCGCCCAGGCTGGTGCCGTGGCCGCCCAGGTACTTGGTCAGCGATTGCACCACGATGTCGGCGCCGTGCTCGATGGGGCGCAGCAGGTATGGCGACGGCACGGTGTTGTCCACGATCAGCGGCAGGCCATGGCGGTGCGCGACGTCGGCCAGCGCGGCGATGTCGGTGATGTTGCCCAGCGGGTTGCCGACCGATTCCGCGAAGATGGCCTTGGTGCGATCGTCGATCTGCTCTTCGAAGGCGGCCAGGTCGCTGGGGTTGGCAAAGCGCGTGGTGATGCCGTATTGCGGCAGCGTGTGCGCGAACAGGTTGTAGGTGCCGCCATACAGCGTGCTGGACGAAATGATGTTGTCGCCCGCTTCCGCGATGGTCAGGATGGCATAGGTCACGGCCGACTGGCCCGAGGCCAGCGCCAGCGCGGCAATGCCGCCTTCCAGGGCCGCCACGCGCTGCTCCAGCACGTCGGTCGTGGGGTTCATGATGCGGGTATAGATGTTGCCCGGCACCTTCAGGTCGAACAGGTCGGCGCCATGCTGCGTGTCATCGAACGCGTAGGCAACGGTTTGATAGATGGGCACGGCAACGGCGCGCGTGGTCGGGTCGGGGCGGTAGCCGCCATGCACGGCCACGGTTTCCAGGCGCCAGTTGGGCTTCTTCGGTTCAGTCATGTGTCTCTCCAGGAATGTCGTTGATTCGAGTTTGCGGATCAGGCCGCCAGGGCGCGCGTGGCGCTCAGGATACGGTCGATGTCCGCGTGATTGTTATAGGCGCCGACGGACAAGCGCACGTAACCATACTCCACCACGCTGGCCACCACACCGGCGCGCGTCAAATGCGCCAGCGCGGCGGCCGGGTCGGCCACGCGCAACGCCGTTGTGGTGCTGCGCAATTCGGGGTCGGACGGCGATACCACGGCCACCCCCTGCGCCCGCAAGCCGTCGTGCAAGGCGTGCGACAGTTCCAGCACCCAGGGTTCGATGCGATCCGGGCCGGCGCCTTCGATCAGATCCAGCGCGCCCGCCCAACCCGCGATGCCCGGGTAGTTGAGGTTGCCGGTTTCCAGACGGCGCGCGTCGCCCGCGTCCGCCACGCCCACCTGCCATTGCAGGCCCGACTTGTCCAAGGTAGTGACGCCCGATGGCCCCACGTAAAGCGGGTCCAGCGCGTCCAGCAATTTTTCCGACACATGCAAGAGGCCCACGCCCAGCGGACCCAGCATGCCCTTGTGCGCGCCGCTGGCGAAGGCGTCCACCTGCCATTCGTCTACCCGCGCGCGCAGCAGCCCTGCCCCCTGGATGCCATCGACCACCAGCCAGATGCCGCGCTGTGCGCAGCGGCGGCCCAGCTCGGCAATGTCGGTACGCAGGCCGGTGCCGTACTGCACCCATGACACCGCGATCAGACGGGTGCGCGCATCCACGTGCTGCCATAAATCGTCCACCGTATAGCGATGCGACGTCGCCGCCGCCACGCGCACCTGCACGCCGTGGCGGCGCAGGTTCAACCACGGCAAGGCATTGGTGGGATGTTCCTGATCATCCACGATCAGGTTGTCGCCGGGTTGCCAGGGCAGGCCCTGCGCCACGGTGTTCAAGCCTTCGGTGGTGTTCTTGGTGAAGGCCAGCCGCCGGGCGTCGCCGCCGATCAGACGTGCCAGGCGCACGCGCAACGCATCGGCATCGCGCAGCCATTGCGGCTTGTCGCTGCGGGCATGGGTGATGCCCTCAAAAAACTGTGCCACCGCATCGGCCACCTTGGGCGACAGCGGGCTGGTGTAGGCGATGTTGGCGTAGGCCTTGTCACGCGTGATGGGAAATAACTGCCTGAATTCGTCCTGCCAGCTCATGCGCGGCCTTCCTGTGGATTGCAACTTGGTATGGCCGAATTCTAGGGACCCGATGCGCATCTGGATAAGGCTTAGTTCTTATATTGATATGACGATACAGTCGCTCGGATATCGCGGGCGCGCCCCTAGAATTCATGCCTTTCTTGCATACATACGATACGGGAACGGCATGCGATTGATTCAATTCTGGAAGGCGGCGGGCGTGGCGGTGGCGCTGGCCGCGGGCGTGGCGCAGGCAGGCACCGTCGATACCATCAAGAAGCGCGGCGAACTGGTTTGCGGCGTCAGCCAAGGGTCGGCCGGCTTGTCGATTGCGAACAAGGACGGCCGCTGGACCGGCCTGGACGCCGACCTGTGCCGCGCGCTGGCCGCCGCCGTGCTGGGCGACGCGAACAAAACCCGCTTCGTGCCCTTGAGTTCGCAGCAGCGCTTTCCCGCGCTACAGTCCGGCGAAATCGACGTACTGAACCGCAACACCACCATCACGTCCAGCCGTGACGCGGGCCTGGGCATTGCGTCGGCCGGCATCGTGTTCTACGACGGCCAGGGTTTTCTGGTGCCACGCAAGCTGGGCGTCAAAAGCGCCACCGAGCTTGAAGGCGCGCAGGTCTGCGTGCAGCCGGGCACCGTCAATGAACAGAACCTGGTCGACTACTTCAAGAAGAACAAGCTGACGTATCGGCCCGTGGTGATTGAAAACCTGGTCGAACTGGAACAGGCCTTCTACGCCGGCCGCTGCGACGTGTACCTGTCGGACGCGTCCACGCTGGCCGCCAGCCGCGCGGCGCGCGCCGCCAAGCCGGACGACTTCGTCATCCTGCCCGAACGCATCAACAAGTCGCCGCTTGGCCCCTTCGTTCGGCAGGACGATCCCAACTGGGCCGCCATTGTGCGGTGGACGGTCAACGCGCTGGTGGCCGCCGAAGAGCTGGGCGTGACGTCGGCCAATGCCGACGCCCAATCGCAAAGCACCGACGCACAGGTACGCCGCCTGCTGGGCGTGGACCCGGGCATCGGCAAAAGCTTCGGCCTGGACGAAAGCTGGGCCAAGAACGCCATCAAGGCCGTGGGCAATTACGGCGAAGTGTGGGACCGCAACCTGGGCGCCAACACCCCGCTGAAACTGGACCGTGGCCTGAATGCGCAATGGAACAAGGGCGGCCTGCTGTATTCGCCGCCATTCCAGTGAAGCGCTAAGGACTGAACGCGGCGGGCGGGCCACCGGCCCGCCTTTTGCATGGGCAAGACTTCAATGACTGCAACCACACTTCCCTTTGCGCCGCCCGGCTTCCTGCGCCGCTGGCTGCCCACGCTGGCATGGACGCTGGTGCTGGGCGGCATGGCCGCCGTGTTGCTGGCGCACATCGAAGGCGTACAGGCCGCGCGCGGGGTGCAAGGCGGATTCGGCTTCCTGCTTCAGCCGTCGGGCTTTCGCATTTCGGAAAGCCTGTTGAGCGTCACGCCTGACGATCCTTACTGGATGTCGATTGCGGCGGGCCTGGTCAACACGCTGACCGTGGCCGTCCTGGCGATTGCGCTGGCGACGTTGCTGGGCATCGCGCTGGGCTTGATGCGGCTATCGGCAAACGCCTTGGCGGCGCGCGCCGCAGCCGCCATCATCGCCCCGCTGCGCAACACGCCGGTGTTACTGCAATTGTTCGTCTGGTATGGGGTGCTGTTGCGGCTGCCGGATGCCCGGCAAGCCTGGTCGCCGTTGCCATCCGTATTGCTGTCCAATCGGGGCTTGGCCCTGCCCGCCTTGCATGGCTGCTTGCCGTATGCCGCCGTGGTGATGGCCGCGTTGGCGCTGGCCGCCTGGGCGCGACGCCGCGCCTGCCCGCGCGCGGTGTATGCGGCGCTGGCCGCCGCCGTCCTGTTCGCTTGGGCGTTGCTGCCCGCCGTGCAGATAGACTTGCCGGTCAAGCGTGGCTTGGGGCTGCATGGCGGCTGGCAACCCAGCATCGAGTTCGTGGCGCTGCTGATCGGGCTGGTGGTCTTTCACGCCGCCTACATCGCCGACATCGTGCGCGCCGCCGTGCGCGCGGTGCCGCTGGGGCTAGTGGAAGCCGGCCAGGCCATGGGCTTGAAGCCGCGCGCCGTGATGCAGCGGGTGATTGCGCCCTATGCCGTGCGGGTGGCGCTGCCGCCTTACGCCAACCAATGCCTGGCGCTGATCAAGAACAGCACCTTGGCCATTGCCATCGGCTACCAGGAACTGATGGCCGTCATCAACACCGCCATCACGCAGACGGGGTTGGCGCTGGAAGGCATTGCGCTGGCGCTGGCCATTTACCTGAGCCTGGCGCTGCTGGTGGGCGGCGGCCTGTCGGCCTGGAATGCGCGCCACGCACGGCATGGTCCGGGCGACACGCACGGGCCGCGCCTGGGTGACCGACCCCGCTGGAACGCCACGGACGGCCACCGACGCAGGCGCGGCAAGCTTGCGCAGGTCACGCTGAACGGGCTGACGGCGCCAGCAACACGGCAAGCCTTGGCATCGGCGATCACCGCGCCATTGACCTTGGCAACAAGGGCGACGTACGCCTGGGCAATCACGGCGGTATTGGTCGCCGGATTCCGGCTTGCCATGACGGTGGCCATCACACTGGCGCTTGCGATGGCGACGTGGGCGTTGCTGGACTGGGCCGTGCTGGGCGCGGTATGGCATGGCGAGCCCGAAGCCTGCGCGCGCGCCGCCGGCGCATGCTGGGCGGCCGTGGGCCAAAACCTGCCGCTGCTGGTCTTTGGCACGATGGCTCCGGGCGACCGGGGCCCGGCGCTGGTCGCCTGCGCGGCACTGGTCGCAGGCATCGCGTTAACGCTGGGCGCAGGCGGCCTGGCCGCGCGCCGGCGCCGGGTCGGGTCGGTGCCGGGGCGCCTGCTGGGCTCGCTCGTCGCGTTGCAGCCGAGGCGCACGCCAGGTTCGCTGCCGGCGTTGCTGCCGAAGTTGCTGCCGAAGTGGCTGCCGAAGTTTCTGCCCAAGCTGCTGCCCAAGCTGCCGCCGAAGTTCCTGCCGGCACTGCTGCCTGGATTACTTCTGACGCTGCTGGCCATCGCCGTTTCCGCCTTGTCCGGGTGGCCCTGGGGCGGCACGCCAATCGGGCCGCAACGCTGGGGCGGCTTGCTGGTCACGTTGATTCTGGCCATTGCCGCGCTGGCCGCCGCCGTGCCGCTGGCCTTTGCGCTGGCGCTGCTGCGCCGGTCCGGCAGCCGGGTCGGGTCGATGGCGGCAGCCGGCCTGATCGAAGCGGTGCGCGGCGTGCCGCTGGTGACCCAACTATTGTTCGCCTCGTTCGTGTTGCCCATGCTGTTAGGCGGCAACGTGTCCAAGTTCAGCATGGCGTTAGCCGCGCTGACCCTGCATACGGCGTGTCTGTTGGCCGAGGTGCTGCGCGGCGCACTGCAAGCGATTCCGCCCGGCCAGATGATGGCGGCGCGCGCGCTGGGCATGCGGCCGTTCACGGCCTATGCCACGGTGATCTGGCCACAAGCCCGCCGCATCGCCGCGCCGGCCGCCTTGGGCGTGTTCGTGGGCGCGGTAAAAGACACCTCGCTGGTCAGCATCATCGGCGTCTTCGACGTATTGGGCGCGGCCAAGGCGGTGGTCGCGGGCACCGACTGGCGGCCCTATCACGTTGAGGTCTACCTGGCGGTGGCGCTGCTGTATTTCGGCGCCAGCCTGGCGCTGTCACGCGTGGCCCGGCGCATGGAAACGCGCGCGGGTTAGCGCCTTCGGTAGCCGCGCTTGGCAGGCGCGCGCCGGCCCGGCGCCGTCACCCCGCGCGCGAATCCAGCGGGATGCGGTTCAGGAAACGGTCGAAGGCGCTCAGGTACGCGACTTCCACCGTGCTCAGCTTGCGTTGCTTGTGCCAGGTCAGGAACACATCGATCTCGGCCACCGACTCCGCGGGCGGCAGCCGGCGCAGGTCACCGCTCATCACATCCTGGCGTATCAAATGTTCGGGCAGGAAACTCAGGCCGATGCCGGCCACCACCATGCGGCGTATCTCTTCGATATTGGGCGAGGTGCCCACGATGCGACCGGTAAACCCCTGCTGATCGCGAAAGATCGTCAAGGGCGATAGCGTATCGCCGATCTGGTCGCTGGCGAAGCACACGAAGTTCTGGTCCATCAGGTCTTCAAGGCTGACGCGCGGCTTGGAGAACAGCGGATGATGACGGCCGCAGACGACCGCGTAATGGTGGCGCAGAAATAGCCGCCGCTCCAGCGCGTCAACCGGTTTGCGGCACAGGCAGATGCCCAGGGCAGGCACGCGCTTGGCCAGGGCGTCCAGGATGGCGGCGCTGGGCAGCACATCCACGTGAAACTCAATCTTGGGATAGCGCCGGTGAAACTGCGCCAGGAAATCGTCGTAGGCCGGGCTTTGCACCTTGCTCATGACCAGCAGCCGCAGCGTACCGGCAATTTCGGCGCGGTCCTGGGTGGTGGCGTTTTCAATGCGCGCCATCGTGCCGTACATGTCGCGGGCAATGGCGTAGATTTCATCGCCCAGGCCGGTCAGACGGAATTCGCCGTTGCGCCGGTGCAGCAGCAGCCCACCCACTGCATCTTCAAGCCGCTTCAGCGCCTGGCTGACCGCCGGCTGGCTCAGGTGCAGCGCTTGCGCCGCGCGACCCACGCCGCGCTCTTGCACGACAAACATGAAGGTACGCAGCAGGTTCCAGTCCATGCGTTCGGGGGCAAGCGGTTGTGACGGAACAGTGCGAACGGGCGGCTGGGGCATGGCGTGGGGTCAAGGGCGAAAAAAAGGCCGGGTGGAATCCACGCCGGCCCCGCCGATGCCCCGTGTTTCAGACGCCGGTCAGCCCCGCGAAGAAGCGCGACGCGTTGGATTCCAATCCGTCGATATAGTAGCCGCCTTCCTGCACGATCAGCGTGGGCAGGCGCAGCGCGCCGACCTCGCCGCCCAAGCGCTCGAAACCGTCTTCCGTGACGCTGACCATGGCCTGCGGGTCTTTCTCGAAAATGTCGAAACCCAGCGACAGCACCAGCGCGTCCGGCTGGAATAGCTCGATGGCGCGGCGCGCCTGCGCCAGCCGGTCAAAGAACACGGCTTCGCTGGAGCCGTGCGGCATGGGCAGGTTGATGTTGTAGCCGTAGCCCGCGCCCGCGCCACGCTCGTCTTCAAAGCCCGCGACCACCGGGTAGAAGTTTTCAGGATCGCCGTGAATCGACACGTACAACACGTCGTTGCGTTCGTAGAAGATTTCCTGGATGCCTTGCCCGTGGTGCATGTCGGTGTCCAGGATGGCCACGCGGGGAAACTTCGACGTCAGCCGCTGCGCCGCGATGGCCGCGTTGTTCAGGTAGCAAAAGCCACCCGCCGCATCGCGCCGCGCATGGTGGCCCGGTGGGCGGCAGATGGCGTAGGCGTGCGGGTCGCCGGCCAGCAAGGCTTCGGCGCCGGCCACCGCGCACTGCGCCGCCCAGTAGGCCGACTGCCAGGTGTGCGGGCCCACGGGGCAGCTGCCGTCCGCCAGGTAACGCCCGGCCTTGGCCAGCACGCCACGCAAGGCGTTGGGTTCACGCACGAACACGTTCGAGACCACCTCGCCGCCCCAGTCGCCCGGCAGCTTCATCCAGTCGGCATGCGCGTCTTGCAGAAAACGCAGGTAGTCCAGCGAATGCACCGCCGCCAGCGCGCCCGCGCCATGATCGGCCGGCGCCTGCACGTCAAAGCCCAGCTTCTGCGCCGCCTGCACCAGGCCGTCCAGGCGGGCCGGCACTTCTTGCGGCGTGCGCATCTTGCCGCGTGAAAAATAGGTCTGGGGATGATGCAGCTTCTGGTCGTCGTGAAAAAATGCCTTCATGCTTGCTGATCCTTCAGTTGAAAATTCTGGGTGCGCTGGCCGACAGTGCCCAGCAGCAGGACGGAAACCAGGGAAAGCAACGAAATCGCCGAGAACAACAGCGCCAGCGGCCACCACTGGCCCTTGAAATTCTCGGCCAGCACCGTACCCAGCAGCGGCGTCAAGCCACCGAAGATGGCGCCCGACAACTGATATGCCATCGAAATGCCGGTGTAGCGGATGCGGGTGGGAAAGCTGTCGCTGACGTAGCCGGCGATAACGGCGTAGTAGGCGCCCATGAAGAGTACCGCCACGCCGACCCCCAGCGTAATACTGGTAAGCGAGCCCTGGTCGACCAGGTTGAACATCGCGTAGGGCGTGAAGATCGACGCAAACGCCATGGCGCCCAGAAAGCGCAGGTTGCCCACGCGGCTGGCAATGTAGGCCGACAGCGGCGTGATGAAGAACTGCATGATCGACACCACCAGCAGGCAGTCCAGGATCACCGCGCGGTTCAGGCCCACGTACTGCGTGGTGTAGGCAATCATGAACGTGTTGGTGAAATAGAAGCCGGCAATGCCCAGCACATTGGCGCCCACGGCCAGCGCCAGCAGCCCCGGCGCGCCGCGCAGCACCTGTGCCAGCGGCGCCTGCGCGGGCTTGGCGCCGGCCAGCGCGGCGGACTTGGCGCGCGTGGCCTGTGCGGCCTGCTCGGCCACGAAGTCGGGCGATTCGTTCACGCTCAGGCGGATCACGAACCCCACCACCAGCAACACGGCCGAGAACAGGAACGGCACGCGCCAGCCCCAGCTGAGAAACGCCTCGTCATCCAGCCCGGTGACCAGCTTGAACATCAGCATCGACAAGATCAGGCCGGCCGGGCTGCCCAGCTGCGCAAACGATGCAAAGAACGTGCGCTTGCTTTTGTCCGGCGAATGTTCGCCGGCCATCAGCACCGCGCCGCCCCATTCACCGCCCACGGCAATGCCCTGCACGATGCGCAGCAGGATCAACAGCACGGGCGCCCAGACGCCGATGGACGCGTGTGTGGGCAACAGGCCGATCAGCACCGTGACCGAGCCCATCATCACCAAGGTGATCACCAGGGATTTCTTGCGGCCGATCTTGTCGCCGATGTGGCCAAAGATCGCGCCGCCCAGCGGCCGCGCGAAAAAGCCCACGGCAAAAGTGCCGAACGCGGCCAAGGTGCCGTAAAAGCCCGACGCGGACGGAAAGAACAACTTGCCGAACACAAGCGCTGCAGCAGTGGCGTAGATGTAGAAGTCGTACCACTCGATCATGGTGCCAACAAAAGCGGCGGTCGACGCGCGCACCGGTTGGTGGCCCGTCACGGAATTTCCCCTCATGGCTTATCTCTCTTACGTAGGTTGAGGTCTATCAGCCAATCGTTATAGCCCCGGCCTCGCCATAAGAAAAATTCTTATTTCTTATCCTCTGAATTACTTTGCCTAATGAGTGGAAACCCCTAGTTTTAGCGGGTTTTCAGGCCCGCCCAAGACCTTATATTGCTGCCCGCATCCAGGCCGGGCGCGGCGCGGCGTCCAGCCAGTTCTTCACGATCAACCCTAGTTCGGTATCCCCGGATATCCGCAGGCGCCGTTGAAAGAACAGGGTATCGGCATCGGTGTCGCCGCGCGCCATGCCGATCAGGTCCGCCAAAACCGCGCCCAGCTCCAGGTCGGCCGGCGCGCGGGTCCAGGCCGGGCGGAATGCGCCGCCTTGCACCGAGAAGCCGGCACGCAGGCCCAGGTCCTCGATGGTGATGGCAAAAGTACGGCCGTCCAGTTCGGCGGGTGGCGCCAGCCACTTGACGCGACGCGCCAGTTCCAGCCCCGCCGCCATGTGCAACGACGCCAGCGGCGCCGGCACGCGGCGCCCCAACGCCGCCAGAAAGGCCGGAATGTGCGCGGGCGCCGTCATGCCGTGGCCTCCAGCAGTTCGATGCCCGAGCGGCCGTGGTAATAGCCGTTGCATCGCCCCATGCCGGCCGGTGGCAGCACCGTGCCCGCGGGTTGGCCATGGCGTATGGCATCCAGCGCGGCAATGGCCTCGTGCGTGCCGGCCGACTGCGGGTTGACGCGCAAGACGTCGACGCCCATCCGCGCCAGCTCGCTGGCCTGCGCCAGCAGATCCAGGCACGCGGCGGACTGCACCTGGATGCCGTTGATGCTGAGAAATTCACGCGATTCACGCGTGCGCATGTCCAGGCCATCGGGATGCTCAATGCAGCGAAAGCCACACTCGTCTTTCTTCAAGCGAAAATGCCTCGCGGTAAAGCAGCGCGCCGAGAACGCCAGCGCCATGCGACCCCACACCAGCGTTTCGGCGGCCAGCCCGACGGGCCGCTCTTGCAGCAGCCGCGCCAACGTTTCGCCGTCCATCTCCAGCGGCGCCACAAAACGCATGGCGCCCTGCTGCGCCAGCCATTGCAGCGTGCCGCCGTGATACGCGTTCACGTGCGGCCCCGCCACAAAAGGTCGCCCGGCCAGATGCCGCACCGCGCCCAGCTCGCCCGCTTCGATCATGAAGTCGTCCTGCGCGCACAGCTTCTTCAAGGCGCTGGCTTCCGCGCCCGTCTCGATCAAGGTGCGGCCCGACAGCACCACCGTCTTGCCTGCGGCGCGCAGGTCGTGCGCCAGGTCGCGCCAGTCGTCGGCGCGCAATTCATGGCGGCGGCTACAGACGGTTTCGCCCACATAAAGAATGTCAGCCGGGCCGTCGGCCAAGGCGGCGTAGAAGTCCAGCGTGTCGCGCCGAGTCCAGTAGTACAGCAGCGGCCCGACAGATATTTGATATTGCTTGGGGTTCATTTCCATGGCCGTTCAAATGCGCCTTGTGTGACTTGGGATCCTTCCGCGTGGCGCGCCAGCAAGGCGTTCCACTTGGCCAGCGGGGCAAAGCGCGCGGGGTCGGCCTGCGCACTGTCCAGCGCGGCGCGCAGTGTGGCGACCACTTGCGCCACATAGGCCGGGCTGCGCTGGCGACCCTCGATCTTGATGGCGCGCACGCCCATCTGCGCCAGGCGCGGCAACAGGCCGATGGCGTTCAGGCTGGTGGGTTCTTCCAGCGCATGATCGTCGCGGCCATCAACTTGAAACCGCCCCTTGCACAGCGTGGGGTACGCGGCCGGTTCGCCGGGTTCGTAGCGGTCGATCAAAATGCCCGACAAGCGTGCGTCCATGCGGCCGTTCGCTTCCGCCCAGCGCACTGCGTGGGCGGGCGAGCACACGCCCTTGTTGTTGGGGGAATCGCCCGTGGCGTACGACGACAGCAGACAGCGGCCCTCGGCCATCACGCACAGGCTGCCAAAGCCGAACACTTCGACTTCGACGCTGACGTTGGCGCAGATGCGCGCCACTTCCGACAAGGTCAGCACGCGCGGCAACACCACGCGGCGGATGCCGAATTGTTCCTTCATCAGTTCGATGGCGTCGGCGTGCGTGGCCGACCCTTGCACCGACAGGTGCAGGCGCAGGTCGGGGTAGCGATCACTGGCATAGGCCAACAGGCCGGGGTCGGCCATGATGACGGCGTCGGCGCCCAAGGCGTGCGCGGCATCCACCGCCGCGTGCCACTCGGCCGCCCTGCCCGCCTGCACAAAGGTGTTGATGGCGAACAGCACCTGGCGTCCGCGCCGATGCGCAAGCTCGACGCCGAGGCGTATGTCGTTTTCAGAGAAATTCAGCCCGGCGAAGTTGCGGGCGTTGGTGGCGTTGCGCAGGCCGAGATAGACGGTATCGGCGCCGGCATCCAATGCGGCGGTCAGCGCCGCAAGGCTACCGGCCGGCGCCACCAGTTCCAGGGGATGGGAAGAGGTTTCCATGCCCGGCAGTCTAGAGTCCGGCGCGCACGCGGGCCTTGTCGCAAATCAAACTTGGCCCGGCTGGGCAGGCCCCGGGGCGCATCCCCGAGGCACCGCCCCGCGCGCGCCGCCGGCTTACATGGGCGCTTGCCCATCCGGTGCAATCTTGCGCACCACGTAGCCCATCGGTATCCAGCGGTTCTTGCCGGCCACCATCGATACGGTTTCGGTGGCGGGCATATTGAGGAACTTGGTGGAAAAAATCACGTTCACGTATTGCCCTTGCGGCAGGTCGGCCGGGTCGGACACGCGCACCACCTGTAGCCACTCGCGCTTCGTGTGGCGGCCGACTTCATTGCGCAACTGGCTCAGGTATTCGGACCAGCCCTGCTTGTCCACGCTCTTTTTCATGATGTCGCTGCTGGCGCTCCACATCTTGTCCGTGGCGCCGCTATCCGACATCGACGCCCATTGCTGGGCCGCCGTCACCGCGCTGTCCAGCGACGGATCGGCCGCTAGCGCCGGCGCCGCCAGCAACAGGGCGCCGCTGAAGAGGCCGACGCGCAAGGCGCGAGAAATCAGAGTTTGTTGTTGCATAAATCCTCACTGTGAAAAGATAAACACCGCATTGGCACAAGCACTGCACAAGCCCACCGGCTTGCCGGAAAATCGTTCCGGCAAGCCGACGTTCCCTTACCACTGATAGCCCGCTCCGATCACCGCGCCATACGTACCGCGCGTGTTGGTGGAGCCGGACAGCTTGTAGACCCAATTGCCGCTGGCCGACACGGTGGACAAGCCCATCGCAAAGCCCTGCTGCCCGTCGTACGTGCTGCCGGCGATGGAGAACATGCCCCGGCCCGGCGCGTAGGCTTGCGCCAGACCCGCCACCGCCAACGCCGTGGCCGTGCCGCCCGCCGCATCGCGGCGATAGCGATCGACGTCGCTGCGCAGGTTCTGGAACTTGCCGTCGGTGTAGGCGTTGGACTGCTGCACCGCGCCGCCCAGCCCGGCGTTCAACTGCTGCACGTTGACGGCGTCGTTGTTGTCGACGCCATCGGCCACGTTGCTGAGCGTGACCGGTGCCCCGCCGTTGCCCAGCGTGACGCGCGAGTAGTCAACCGCGCCCGTGCCCGGCGTGGTGGCGTACTGCACCGAGCCCTGCTTGGCCGCGTCCAGCTGCTGCACGTTGACCGCGTCCGTCTGCGCCGTGCCGGCCGCCACGTTGGTCACCTGGCGTTCCTTGCCGGCCGCCCCGACGGACACGACGTTGGCACGTCCGCCGTCGGTACTGCCCGCCCCCAGCGCCACCGAGTTGGCGCCACGCGCTTCGGCGCCGTTGCCCAACGCGGTGCTACCGTCACCCGAGGCGACGGCGCCCGCGCCGGCCGCTGTGGCATCCGCGCCGGTGGCCGTGGGCGCCGGTGTGGCGCTGGCCTGGTTCACCTGGAACATGCCGCTGCCGCCTTGCGTCAAGCCGCTATTGACGGTGGCGATCTGCTGGTCGGTGTACAGGTTGGCCTGCGTCACCGCGCCATCAAGCTGCCGCAGGTTCACGGCGTCAGTAGCGTTTTGCGCGTCGGCCACGTTGCTGACGGTGCGTTCCGCGCCCGCCGTGCCCACGGACACCGTGCCAGCGATGGTGTTGGACACGCCCGAGTACTTGCCGGTGTAGGCCGGCGCCGCGCCCATGTCGGCCACCGCATCGGCGCCCAGCGCCACGTCGCCCGCTTGCAAGGCCTGCGCGCCAGTGCCCAGCGCCACGGTGTTATCCCCGGCGGCGCTGGCGGAACCACCCAGCGCCACGCTGCGATCACCCGCGGCGCTCGCCGAGGCGCCCAAGGCCAACGACTGCGAGCCCCCGGCCAGGGCCGACGAGCCCAAGGCCACGGCCGAGTCCAGCGCGGATCGTGCCGAGGAACCGATGGCAATGCCGTTGGTGGCAGTGCTGTCCACTTCCGCCGCCAGCCCAATGCCGATGCCCGAGTCCCCGTTGACCACCGCTTCGGGTCCGACGGCGATGGCGTCCGTGCCCACCGACAACGAATCCACCAACGTGCTGTTGGCGTGGAAGTACTGGGTGCCCGTCACTGCGACCGACGCGATGGCTCCTTGCAGTTGGCGCACCGTCACGGCGTCCTGCGCTTGTGTTCCATCGGCCACGTTGATGACCTGGCGCAGCATGCCTGGCGCGCCCACCGAGAACGCCCCCGGCGCCACGGCGCGTGTCGCGGCGCGCGTCACGGCGGCCCGATCCGAGATAGAACCTTCGCCTATGGCAATTCCGCCATCCACAGTGACTTGCGTGTTGGCGCCCAAGGCCAGGCTGCCCGCGCCGTCCGCCTGGGCGTTGTAGCCGATGGCGGTCGAGCCCTGTCCCCTTGCAAACGCGTTGCTCGGTGTCATCCCGGTGTCATTGGTGCGCTCGTAACGAACGCCCTGACCGTTGGTGGTCGGGTCAACCGTGCCCGCAAAGTTGTTTACGGTCGTGGTCAACTCCGACATCGCTTCGTTCGTGGCGAACAGCTGCGCTCCGTTCACGGCATCCCAACTGGTTGCGCTGAGCACGCCCGGCGCCACGCTGGTGATGATGCTGGGTCCGCCGATGCTGCCGTGCGCGGCCGTGTAGGCGCCCACGCCCCCGTTGGACGACGGGTCCCACATCAAGGCGTCGGTATTCACCTGCGCCAGACGCGTATTCACGGTTTGCAGCTGGCGTACGTTGACGGCATCGGTCAGGTCGCTGCCCGGCGCCACGTTGGTCAGCTTGCGCAGGTTGCCCGGCGAGCCCACCGAGACTTCGCCCGCCGAGCTGATCGTGCCCGCCAGGCCAAAGGCCACATACGCGTTCTGCGCGCCCATCGACACCACCGAGCCCTGGCCCAAGGCCACGTTGGCGCCGGTCAAGCCGGCATTGATGGTCGCCCCCTGGCCCAGCACCGTGGATTTGGCCACGCCGTTGTCGGTAGCCTGGTTACCCAGCACGACAGATGCCGCACCCGTTGCCAGCGCGCCAAAGCCGCCCGCCGCGCTGTTGGCGCCTGCTGCCAACGGTTGCGCGGTGGTGACCGACGCATCCGCCACAAACGGCCCCGACTTGCCGCTGCTGATGTTCGACACGGTGGCATCCAGCCCACCGATTGCGTTGCCCAACGTCGTGTAGGTATTGCCCTGCACGGTATAGGTGGGCGCACTGATCGAACCAGTGACGGGGTCATAGACCGATCCGCCGCCCAGGCCGGTGGCCACGCTGGTGGCCAGCGTGTTCAAGCCCGCTGTCGCCGCGTTCGACACGCCCGTCAGTTGCCCGACGTTGACCGCATCAGTTGCCGCGCTGCCCGCTGCAAGATTCGTGATCTTGCGTTCGGCACCTGCCGAGCCAAGGGACACTTCACCGCTGGAGCTTTGGGGTGCCGACAAGCCAATCGCGGTGTAGCCGGTTTCAGCACCGATCGTTGCGGTTGAGCCTTGACCCAACGCCACGTTAGAACCCGTCAGGCCCGCCGTGATCGATGCGCCTTGACCCAGGACGGTTGAACCGGCCACGGCATTATCCGTCGCAGAGTTACCCAAGACGGTCGACGCGGCGCCGCTTGCTGAAGCCCCGAAGCCACCCGCCGACGCATCAGCGCCGGACGCCACGGCTTGCGCCGTCGTCACGCTGTTGTCCGACACAAAGGGGCCAACGTTGCCGCTGCTCAGGCCCGCAACTGCGGAGTCCAGGCCGGTGACCGCGGAGTCCAAACCGCCGATGGCACTGCCCAAATTGGAGTACGTATTGCCTTGCACGCTGTAGGCCGGCGCGGTAACCGTGCCGGTCGTCGGATCGAATGCCGATCCGCCGCCCAGGTTGGATGCCACGCTCGTGCCCAGCGTATTCAGGCCCGATGTTGCCGCGTTCGACACACCCGTCAGTTGCCCGACGTTCACGGCGTCGGTGGCTGCGCTGCCCGCTGCAAGATTGGTGATCTTGCGTTCGGCGCCCGCCGAGCCAAGGGACACTTCACCGCTGGAGCTTTGGGGTGCCGTCAGTCCGATTGCGGTGTAGCCGGTTTCGGCACCTATCGTTGCCGTTGAGCCTTGACCCAACGCCACGTTAGAACCCGTCAGCCCCGCCGCAACCGACGCGCCTTGACCGAGCACAGTGGAATCCGCCACCGCGTTATCCGTCGCGGAATTGCCCAGGACCGTCGACGCGGCGCCCGTTGCCGAAGCCCCGAAGCCACCCGCCGACGCATCGGCGCCCGACGCGACGGCTTGCGTCGTCGTCACGCTGTTGTCCGACACAAAAGGCCCGATGTTGCCGCTGCTCAGGCCGGCAACTGCGGAGTCAAGACCGGAGACCGCTGAGTCCAGGCCAGCCACTGCCGAGTCCAGACCGGTGACCGCCGAGTCCAAACCGGTGACTGCCGAATCCAGCCCGCCAATGGCGCCGCCCAGGTTGGAGTACGTATTGCCTTGCACGCCGTAGCTTGGCGCGGTAACCGTGCCGGTCGTCGGATCGAATGCCGATCCACCGCCCAAGTTGGACGCCACGCTCGTGCCCAGCGTATTCAAACCAGACGTCGCCGCGTTCGACACGCCCGTCAGTTGCCCGACGTTGACCGCATCGGTGGCCGCGCTGCCCGCTGCAAGATTGGTGATCTTGCGTTCGGCGCCCGCCGAGCCAAGGGACACTTCACCGCTGGAGCTTTGGGGTGCCGTCAGTCCGATTGCGGTGTAGCCGGTTTCGGCACCTATCGTTGCCGTTGAGCCTTGACCCAACGCCACGTTAGAACCCGTCAGCCCCGCCGTGATCGACGCGCCTTGGCCCAGGACAGTGGAATCCGCCACCGCGTTATCCGTCGCGGAATTGCCCAGGACCGTCGACGCGGCGCCCGTTGCCGAAGCCCCGAAGCCACCCGCCGACGCGTCGGCGCCCGACGCCACGGCTTGCGTCGTCGTCACGCTGTTGTCCGACACAAACGGCCCGATGTTGCCGCTGCTCAGGCCGGCAACTGCGGAGTCAAGACCGGAGACCGCTGAGTCCAGGCCAGCCACTGCCGAGTCCAGGCCGGAGACTGCCGAATCCAGCCCGGTGACTGCCGAGTCCAGCCCGCCAATGGCGCCGCCCAGGTTGGAATACGAATTGCCTTGGACGCCGTAGCTGGGAGTGGTAACCGTGCCGGTCGTCGGATCGAATGCCGATCCACCGCCCAGGTTGGACGCCACGCTAGTGCCCAGCGTATTCAGGCCCGATGTTGCCGCGTTCGACACACCCGTCAGTTGCCCGACGTTGACGGCGTCGGTGGCTGCGCTGCCCGCTGCAAGATTGGTGATCTTGCGTTCGGCGCCCACCGAACCCAGCGACACTTCACCGCTGGAGCTTTGTGCTGCCGACAAGCCAATCGCGGTGTAGCCGGTTCCGACCCAATCGTTGCCGTTGAGCCTTGACCCAACGCCACGTTAGAACCCGTCAGCCCCGCCGTGATCGACGCACCTTGGCCCAGGACAGTCGAATCCGCGACCGCGTTATCCGTCGCGGAATTGCCCAAGACCGTCGACGCGGCGCCCGTCGCCGAAGCCCCGAAGCCACCCGCCGACGCATCAGCGCCCGACGCGATGGCTTGCGTCGTCGTCACGCTGTTGTCCGACACAAAAGGCCCGATGTTGCCGCTGCTCAGGCCGGCAACTGCCGAGTCCAGGCCGGAGACCGCTGAGTCCAAACCGGAAACCGCAGAGTCCAGGCCAGCCACAGCCGAGTCCAGACCGGTGACTGCCGAATCCAACCCGCCAATGGCGCCGCCCAGATTGGAGTACGAATTGCCTTGGACGCCGTAGCTTGGCGCGGTAACCGTGCCGGTCGTCGGATCGAATGCCGATCCACCGCCCAGGTTGGACGCCACGCTAGTGCCCAGCGTATTCAAGCCCGAGGTCGCCGCGTTGGACACGCCCGTCAGTTGCCCGACGTTCACGGCATCGGTGGCTGCGCTGCCCGCTGCAAGATTGGTGATCTTGCGTTCGGCGCCCACCGAACCCAGCGACACTTCACCGCTGGAGCTTTGTGCTGCCGACAAGCCAATCGCGGTGTAGCCGGTTTCCGACCCAATCGTTGCCGTTGAGCCTTGACCCAACGCCACGTTAGAACCCGTCAGCCCCGCCGTGATCGACGCACCTTGGCCCAGGACAGTGGAATCCGCCACCGCGTTATCCGTCGCGGAATTGCCCAAGACCGTCGACGCGGCGCCCGTTGCCGAAGCCCCGAAGCCACCCGCCGACGCATCGGCGCCCGACGCGACGGCTTGCGTCGTCGTCACGCTGTTGTCCGACACAAAAGGCCCGATGTTGCCGCTGCTCAGGCCGGCAACTGCGGAGTCAAGACCGGAGACCGCTGAGTCCAGGCCGGAGACCGCTGAGTCCAAACCGGAAACCGCAGAGTCCAGGCCAGCCACTGCCGAGTCCAGACCGGTGACTGCCGAATCCAGCCCGCCAATGGCGCCGCCCAGGTTGGAGTACGTATTGCCTTGCACGCCGTAGCTGGGCGCGGTAACCGTGCCGGTAGTCGGATCGAACGCCGATCCGCCACCCAGGTTGGATGCCACGCTCGTGCCCAGCGTATTCAGGCCCGATGTTGCCGCGTTCGACACACCCGTCAGTTGACCGACGTTCACGGCATCGGTTGCCGCACTACCCGCTGCAACATTGGTGATCTTGCGTTCGGCACCCGCCGAACCCAGCGACACTTCACCGCTGGAGCTTTGTGCTGCCGTCAGCCCGATGGCGGTGTAGCCGGTTTCAGATCCAACCGCGGCCGTCGAGCCTTGACCCAACGCCACGTTAGAACCCGTCAGCCCCGCCGCAACCGACGCGCCTTGACCGAGCACAGTGGAATCCGCCACCGCGTTATCCGTCGCCGAGTTACCGACGACCGTCGACGCCGCCCCCGTTGCCGAAGCGCCGAAGCCGCCCGCCACCGCATCGGCACCGGAGGCGACCGGCTGCAATGCCGTCACGCTGTCGTCCGACACGAATGGGCCGGTGCTGCCGCTGCTGATGCCGCTTACCGCGGAATCCAGCTGGCTCAGCGCGTCGCCCACGCTGTTGTAGGTGCCGCCCTGGATGCCGAAGCTGGGCGGCGCGACCTGGCCGGTGGCCGGGTTATAGGTGGACCCGCCGCCCAGGCCCGTCGCCACGCTGGCGCCCAGGTTGGACGCCGCGCCGCTCAGTTGCGCCACGTTGACGGCGTCGGTCGGCGCCTTGCCGGCCGCCAGGTTGGTGACCTTGCGCTGGATGGTGCTGGATCCCACCGACACCTCGCCATCGGAATCTTGCGCGGTGGACAAGCCGAACGCCGAGTAGCCGGTCTGCGAACCGGTGGCCGCGCTGGAGTCCTGCCCCAGCGCCACGTTCGAACCCGACACGCCCGTGGCGATGTGCGCGCCCTGCCCCAGTACCGTCGAGCCGGCGACCGCATTGTCGGTGGCTTCGTTGCCGACCACCGTGGACGCCGCGCCGGTTGCCGATGCACCGAAGCCGCCGGCGCTGCTGTTCGCGCCCGACGCCACCGCCTGCGTGGTGGTGACGCTGTTGTCGGACACGAACGGCCCCGTATCGCCCGTCAGCAAGCTGCTGATAGCCGCGTCCGTGCCCGCGAACGCCGCGCCCACATTGGCGTAGGACGTGCCCTGCACGGTGTAGCTGGGCGCGCTGACCGTGCCGGCCGCGCTGCTGTAGGTCGCCCCCCCGCCCAAGCCCGTTGCCAGGCTCGTGCCCAGGTTGGACGCGGCGCCGCTCAGCTGCGCCACGTTGACGGCGTCGTTCAGCGCGCTGCCGGCCGCCACGTTGCTGATCTTGCGGCGGTTGGCCGACGTGCCCACCGAGACTTCGCCGGCCGACGTCTGCGTGGCCGACAAGCCGAACGCGGTGTAGCCGGTTTGCGACCCCGTGCTGGCGTTGGCGTTCTGCCCCAGCGCCACGTTCGAGCCGGACAAGCCGGCCGTAACGCGCGCGCCTTGCCCGATCACCGTGGAATTGGCCACGGCGTTGTCGGTGGCCTGGTTGCCCACCACGGTCGATGCTCCGCCCGTGGCCGATGACCCAAAGCCCCCTGCGCTGCTGTTCGCCGCCGAGGCCACCGCCTGCGTCGCGGTCACGCTGTTGTCCGAGACGAACGGACCGGTTTTACCCGTCGCCAGATTGGTCAGGGCGGTGTTGGCACCCGTCAACGCCGCGCCCACGTTGGCGTAGGACGTGCCTTGAATCGTGTAGCCGGGCGCACTGACCGTGCCGGCCGCGCTGCTGTAGGCGGCCCCCCCGCCCAGGCTCGTGGCCAGGCTGGTGCCCAGGTTGGATGCCGCACCCGTCAATTGGCCGACGTTCACCGCGTCCGTCGCCGCGCTGCCAGCCGCTACGTTGGTGATTTTGCGACGGCTGGCGCCTGTGCCTACCGACATCTCACCACCCGAGGTCTGCGTCGCCGCCAAGCCAAAGGCGGTGTAGCCGGTCTGCGAACCCACTGTGGCCGACGCCCCCTGGCCCACCGCCACGTTGGAACCCGACAGGCCCGAGGCGACCAAAGCGCCTTGCCCGATCACGGTGGAATTGGCCACCGCGTTATCGGTGGCCAGATTGCCCACCACCGTCGATGCCGCACCGGTCGCCGACGAGCCAAAGCCGCCCGCGCTGCTGTTCGCGGCAGAGGCCACGGCTTGCGTCGTGGTCGCGCTGTTGTCCGAGACGAACGGCCCCGTGTCGCCCGACACCAGGTTGGTGATGGCCGTGTTGGCCCCCGTCAATGCCGCGCCCACGTTCGTGTATGCCGTGCCCTGCACCGTGTAGCTGGGCGCGCTGACCGTGCCCGCCGTGCTGTTGTAGGTGGCGCCACCGCCCAGGCCGGTGGCCAGGCTGCTGCCTACGTTGGACGCCGCGCCGCTCAGCTGACCCACGTTCACGGCGTCGGTCAGTGCGCTGCCGGCCGCCACGTTGGTGATTTTGCGACGGCTGCCGGCCGTGCCCACCGACACTTCACCGGCGGAGCTCTGCGCCGCCGCCAGGCCGAACGAGGAATAACCGGCTTGCGACCCGATCGTCGCCGTCGAACCTTGACCAAGCACCACGTTCTTGCCCGTCAAGCCCGCCGTGACCGACGCCCCCTGGCCCAGGACGGCGGAGTTGGCAACTGCGTTATCGCTCGATTGGTTGCCTACCACGGTGGATGCCGCGCCGGTAGCCGACGCGCCGAAACCGCCCGCGGCCGCGCCCGCGCCCGAGGACACCGCCTGCACCGTGGTCACGCTGCTGTCGGATACAAAGGGGCCGATCTTGCCCGTCGCCAGGTTCGTCACCGCCGTGTTAAGCCCGCCTATCGCGGTGCCCACGTTGGTGTAGGACGTGCCTTGCACGCTGTAGGTTGGCGTGCCGATGGTGCCGGTAGCCGCCGTGTAGGTCGCGCCGCCGCCCAGGTTGGTGGCAACGCTGGTGCCCACGTTGTTCATGCCCGAGTTGGCCGCGCTGGTCACCGCCGTCATCTGCCGCACGGTGACGGCGTCCGTCAGATCGGAGCCATCCGCCAGGTTCTTGATCTGGCGCTTGCCGGTGGCCGTGCCGACAGAAATGGCGCCCACGCCCATATTCGACGTGTTGTCGAAGGCGATACCCGCGATCGGCCCCGCCGTGCTGGGCGACACCACACCGCTGGTCTGTATGTTGGTCGAGCCCACCGCGTTCGTGCCCAGTGCAACGCCGCCCGGCACGGTCGATGTCGCGCCCGCGCCCAGCGCTATGGATGCGATACCGGTCGCCTGCGCCCCGACACCCATGGCGATGGCGTTGCCCGCCCCCGCCGTGGCCGTCTTGCCGAACGCCATGTCGTTCAGCCCGGTGGCCGCGGCGCTGGCGCCCACGGCCACCGCGTCCGTACCGGTCGCGCCCGAGTTGGCGCGCGTATTGCTGCCCGCGCCGGTCGCCGTGGAGTTGGCGTTGAAATAGTTGGTGGGGGTCGGTGCCGACGAGGACACCTGCTGCGCCACCGCGTACAGCTGCGAACCGTTGACCGCGTCGGTGCTGGTGGCGCTGAGCAAGCCGGCGGACACGTTCTGGATGCGGCGCGTGGTGTTGCCGTCAATCCCGACGCTGACCACGCCCGTGGGCACGAGTTGGCCGCCCAGGTAGGTGTACGTGTTGCCGCCGATCGTGCTGCTGGCATACGCGTTCATGCCGGACGTAAACGCCGTCGAGATACTGGTGGTGGTGGTGTTGCTGCCCAGCGCCACCGAGTTGGCGATGTTGGTCGTCGCCAGATAGCCAAGCGCCACGGTCCGGTCCACCGACACGTTGTTGCCGGCCAGGTGCCCGCCCGCCATGTTGTAGTTGCCGCTGACGTTCTGGCCGGCGCTTCTGCCGATGGCCGTGTTGAACGAGCCCGCCGCCAACGTGCCCGCTTGCGCGCCGATGGCGGTGTTGTTGCCCACGCTGGTGTTCAGCCCGCTGCCCGCCAGATAGCCGATAAACGTGTCTTGCGTCGCCTTGGCTACGGACAGGTCGCCGATGGCGATGGACGACGATCCCGCCGCATTGGCTTCAGGGCCAATAGACACGGATCGGGACCCGCCCGCGCTGGTCAGATAGCCCAGCGCCACTGCGTTCACGCCAGCGGTGGTGCTTTGATAGCCGATGGCAATGGCCTGCCCCGACGACGCCTTGGCCTGGTAACCCAGGGCAATGGTGCTGCCCGCCGTGGCCAGGGAGCCGGAGCCGATGGCGATGGACGCCAGGCCGGTCGCCGTGTTCAGGTCGCCAATGGCGACGGCGCCTTGGCCAGTGGCCGGGTTGGTGTTGCCGATAGCGACCGCGCCGCGCCCGGCGGCCACAGAAGAAAAGCCCGCGCCGAAAGCGCCATTGCCGCCGTTGGCCTGCGAAGTGGATCCCAGCGCGATCGATCCCGGTGTCAGGGCCGTATTGCCGTTACCCACGGCCAGCGAGCCGTCCGCCGCCGCGTTATTGTCCGCGCCTACCGCCACCGCGCCCGTGCCCGTCGCGGTGTTGGGATCACCGATTGCCACCGCGCCGTCGCCCGTTGCGGTTTGTTGGCGCCCGATGGCCACCGCCCCGCCCAGGGCAGTGGCACTGTTGGCCGCCGTGCCGGACGAGCCAATCGCCACGTTTTGCCCCGTGCCGCTGGCCCGCGACCCATCGCCCACCGCGATGCCAAACGCGCCCAGTGTCTGCGCATTGCGGCCGATGGCGATGCCCGACGTGGCGAGGCTGGTCACCGACGATTGCCCGCCAATCGCGATGCCGTTGATGGCGGCCGAAGAGGCGCCCGTCGTCGCGTTGGCGCCCAACGCGACCGCACCGGCCGCGGTGGCGCGCGCCCCGTTGCCGGCCGCCAGCGAACTGCCGCCGCTGGCCAGCGCGTTGTTGCCCAGCGCCGTGTCGTTGATGGGGCCGCCCACCGTTGCGCCGGCCACCGCGCTGGACCCGATGGCCAACGAGTTCTGGTTCAAGGCTTGCGCGTTGACGCCGATCCCGATCGATCCGATACCGCCTGATGCCGCTGACGCACCCAGCGCCACCGCGCCCGTGGCCGTGGCTGTGGACGACACGCCGATGGCCACGGCATTAGCCGCGGACGTGCTGGACAATTGGCCCAAGGCGACGGTGCTGTTGCCGGCGGCTGTGGTGTTCAGTCCAAGCGCCACGGCACCCGTGGCAAGCGCTGAAGCGCCCGTGCCCACCGCCACCGAGCTGTTGCCAGACGCGGTTGACCCTTGCCCCACGGCGGTTGCGCCCGTGTTGGACGCGGTCGAGGAAGCACCCACCGCCACGGTATTGTTGGCGCCGGCGTTGGAGTCGGAACCGAACGCAGACGAATTGATGCCGGTGGCCGTCGACTTCGAGCCTACGCCCGTCGCGTTATTGCCGGTCACCGAGGAATTACGGCCCACCGCGATGGAGCTCGCCCCTGTGGCCAGGGACCCATCGCCGATTGCCACGCTGACGTTCGTCGCCGTTGCCCCCCCGCCGCCGCCGATCGCGATGGAGTTCGCGTCGACCGCGGCCGGTGAAATGCCGCCGGTGGTGATCGGGTTGATGATGATGCCTTGGATGGCGGTACCCGCCCAGACCGTCCCTCCCATTGCCGCCGCAAGTATCAATGGCGCCGCGATGCCGCCCGCCCTGCGCAACGCGGCTTGCCGCGCACCTCGATTGGACTTTCCACGGGATTTCGTCAATTCCGACACGACGACCCACGCACCTGTCACACGGTTCCAAACGAGGCTATAGATTTTATTCACGGCCAATCTCCATTGACGAATTTCGCGATTCGCCAGCAGTAAATGCGACGCTGATTCTTCTAGTAGGAATCAGAGGATTTTTCCCAGCAAATTCAGACATTTCTGTCACGAATCCTAGTGAAAGGAATTAATCCGACTTGTGTTTTGTCGCTAGCGCGTGAAACCTCTTATAAATTCCGTCTGAATAATCAGATGGCAAAAACGAATTGCTAAAAAAATAGCCGCGCGCAAATGATTCGCCACACACCCATTCAACGGTGGGCGGCAAGGGAGACAACATCGGGAGAGGGTTATGCCGCCTGACAATACCAACGGGTGGGCATGGCGGAAAGATGAAAAAACGGACGCAGTATCCGGCGATACCGAAACGGATTCGGTATGCCAGATGCCTGAAATCTTATTTATATGAATTGACAGAAATCCGGGTATTTCCGTCGTACTAATATTGAATTCGGTCTTAGATTCAATATTTCATGCCCGTCATTGTTTAATGACGCAGCCGTCATTCTTCTTCGGAATACAGGCCGTGTTCCACCGCATAGACGGCCACCTGCACCCGGCTGGTCAGGTTCAATTTCTTCAGCACGTTCTGCACATGGATCTTCACCGTGCTTTCGCTTACGTCCAGTTCGCGCGCGATGACTTTATTGCTGGCGCCGCGCGCCAGGCATTGCACGATCTGCGTCTCGCGGGCGGTCAGGCGGTGGCGTTCGGCCGTGCCCTTGCCTTGCGCCGCCTGGGCCGCCTGCGTGGCCTGGCCACGGAATTGGTCCACCAGCTTGGCCGTCATGCTCTCGGCTATCACCGATTCGCCCCTGGCTGCGCGCCGGATGGCCGATGTCAGCACGTCGGCGTCGATGTTCTTGACCAGATAGCCGCGCGCCCCGTCGCGCAAGGCCTGGCCCAGTTCATCGGCTTCTTCCGACACGGTCAGGATGATGACCGCGCAAGACGGCAGATCCTGCGTCAGCAGTTGCAGCGTTTCAAGGCCGGACAAGCCGGGCAGGTTCAAGTCCAGCAGTATCACATCGGGCTGCAATTCCTTGGCGCGCTTGATCCCCTCCACGCCGTCGCCCGCTTCGGCCACCACTTCAAAGTCGGGCTGGCGTTGCAGCAGCAGGCGCACGCCGGAACGGAACAGGGTGTGGTCATCGACAAGCAGGATACGGATGGGCATGGTCAATAAAGGTCAGGCGGCCTGGCGCTCGTTGCCAGGCAAAGTCAGCATGACGCGCGTACCGGCGCCGGGCTGCGATTCGAGTTTTATCAGGGCGCGCATGCGGGCCGCGCGCTCTTGCATGATGTGCAGGCCCACGTGCGCGTCGCCGCGCGCCGCCACATCGGCGGGGTCGAAGCCCTGGCCGTTATCGACGATGTGCAGGCTGAAGTCGCGGTCGTTGCCCACCGTGACGTCTACGCGGCTGGCCTCGGAATGCTTGCGCACGTTAGACAGGGCTTCTTGCAGAATGAACAGGACTTGCAGTTGCTGGTCAGGCGGCAACGGCGCGCCTTCGCCCCGATCAAACCGCAGCGTGATGTCGATGGCCGTCTGGCGCCGAAAACGCTCCACGGTGCTTTCGATAGCGGCTTGCAAGTCGCCCTGGCCCAATTTGGTGCGGAAGTTGTTCAGCAGTTCGCGCACGTCCTGATAGCTTTCGTCAACGCCGGTGCGCAGCAGCGGCAGAATTTCAGCCACCTCGTCTTCGTCGCCGCGCTTGACGGCCGCGTCCAGCATCTGCAATTGCAGGTTCAGGAAATTCAGCCCTTGCGCCAGGCTGTCGTGCAAGCCTTGCGCGACAAGCCCACGTTCCTGAACCACGGCCAGTTGCCGGGCCTGCGCGCTAAGGCGGCGGTTATCCAGCGCCACACCCAGATGCTGGCCCAGCGTTTCAAGCAGCTGCGAGTCGGACGGCGCCAGCCGGCGCTGGTGCCGAAAATGCAGCGAGTACGAACCCAGCACTTCGTCGCGCGTCACGATGCGGAACACCGCCACGCTGGCGAAGCCGTCGCGCACGCAGTTCAAGTCCATGTCGGGCGGTGAATGTCGGAAATCCTGGATGACGACGACGCCCGCCTGGCGCGTGGCCACGCCGCAATAGCAGTCGTCCACCTTCATGCAATGTTCGGATTCCACCAGCGCGTCGGACAGGCCCACCGACACCACCAGGTTGAGCTTTTCGTTGTCGGGGTCCAGCGCGCGGATGCTGCCGCCGTCGGCGTCGAACTGCAACATGACGCGGCGCAGGAAGCCGTCGCACATGGCTTCGATGTCGTTGGGCTGATTCAGGAAGGCGGCCATGTCGTACAGCGCGCCGATGTCTCGGTTTTGCGCGGCCAACTGCGCGGTCTTTTGTTCGACGCGCGTTTCCAGGCCGGTGTACAGGTCTTGCAACTGGTCGGCCATGCGGTTGTAGCCGCGCGCCAGGACGCCGAATTCGTCTTCGCTTTCCACGGGCAGCCGCGTGCTGAAATCCCGGTCGGCCATGCGTTGCAGGCCGTCGCGCAGGCGCAGCACCGGGGCGATGATCCACAGGTACAGCAGATAGATCATCGCCAGCGTGCCGGCGCAGGCGATGGCGGCCAGCACGCCTTGCGACAGCCGCAACGCCGTGGTCTTGCCGGCGTTGTCTTGCTCAATCATGCGCACCAGCGTGTCCGCGCGGGTGACGAACTCGGGCAGCGTCTGCAAGTACACGGCCGCGTCCGGTTGCGTCAGCGCGCGCTGGGCAGCGGGCTTCATCACGTCGTGCCAGTAATTGGCCACGTCATGCCATTGCGTGCGGATCGCTTCGTTATTGGGGATGAAAAGCGGGCGCGCCGGGTTGCCGCGCGCCAGGCGGGAAATGGTCTCGTCCATTTCGGCCATCTGTTCCTGGCTGCGCGCCTCGCGGCCTGCTTGCGGCCGCATCAGCTCGACGGCAACGCGGTTGGCGCGCATGCGCAGGCTGCCGGTGTCATTGATGGCGGCGCCCGCGCCTTCCAGCTGCCACGACAGCCACAGCGTCCAGCTGATCATTGACAGCACCACCACCAACGCGGCCACTGAGCTGGCGACGATGCGCGTGGACAGCCGATGCCGGGGCGACGGCAGGCCGTCGGAGCCGACATCCGGCGCAGCGGTGCGGGCGCTGGAGGCAGCGCTGGCGGTGGCGCCACGGTCGGTGCGGGTGGCGGTACCGGCGGTGGACGGAGAAGTCGTCATGGTGATCGGATCAGGGCGATGCGGGACGTGCGGTGCGGGACTTGCGGTGCGGGACTTTCAATGCCGGACTTGCGATGCAGTGCTGGCGGTCGTTGCGATGCGTGCAATGCCCGCCGTGCGTCCCGCGCGGTGCCTAGTGTATTCGCCTTCAGGGCAGGCCCAGTTGGTCGCAGATGAATTGCACGACCCGCGCGGGGTCGTTCAGCGGCAGGCATGGCAAGGCGGTGTCCAGCGCGGCGTCAGTCACAACGGCCAGGAAACTGCCGTCCTCCCCATGCAGTGCAGGCTTGCCCAGGGCGGGCCGATAAACTTCCAGGCGGGCAATCGCAGCCTGTTTGAAACCTTCGACCAGCACCAGGTCGGCGGGCGACAGCCGCGCCAATTGCTCGTCCAGGCTGGGTTCGGGCGCGTCGCGCAATTCATGCACGATGGCGTAGCGGTACGGCGAGGCCACCATCACCTCCTGCGCGCCCGCCAGCCGAAAGCGCGCGCTGTCCTTGCCAGGCGGTTCCATCTGAAAGTCGTGATGGCTGTGCTTGATGACGTTCACGCGCAGGCCGCGCGCCGCCAATAGCGGCAGCATCGCTTCGATAAGCGTGGTCTTGCCGCTGCCGGACCGGCCGGCGATACCGAAAACTGGGCTCATGCATGCTCCGAAAACAAGGGACAGACAATGGGTAGAAACGCGTCTGCCCGGGGCGAGTATGCCAGCAATGCCCCGGCCACCAGATCGAAATACCAGCCGTGCAGCGTCAGGCTGCCCGCCGCCACGGCGCGCCGCACGAATGGCAGGTCGTCAAGGTTGCGCAGCGAAATCAGGATGGACGCCTGCTCGCACGCGCGCCGCCGTTCGGCGTCGGTCGCGGCCGGCATCTGGCGCAACACGCGGTCGCGGGCCGGTTCGGCGATGTCCATCCACCGTTCCAGGTAATCGGTTTCGCCATCGCTGCGGGTGCGCTGTTCCATCAGCGCGCGGATGCCGCCGCAATGCGCATGGCCCAGCACGATGATCCGGCTGACCCGCAGTTGCTCGACCGCGAATTGAATCGCCGCCAGCACGCCTTGCAGGCCACGATCCGCGCTGGCCGGCGGCACCAGGTTGGCCACGTTGCGCACGGCGAAGATGTCGCCGGGGTCGCAGCCCAGCAACATGGCCGGGTCCACGCGGGAATCGCAGCATCCGATCAGCAAGGTGCTGGGGTGCTGGCCATCGCGCAGGTGGCGGTACAGCGCGGGTGCGTCCTCGTAATACTGTTGTTGAAAACGTTGGAAGCCGTCGATGAATCGTTCGATGTCGCGCATGATTTTTCCTCGTCCTTCAGCCGCCCTTCAGCCGCCCGTCTGCGCCATGAAGCGCACGATGCGTTCCGGCTGGGCCAGGAAGTCGTGGCGTTCCGGTTTGGCGGCGATGCCGGCCAGGATGGCGCGCGTCAGCTCGGCGTCGCTGGCCCCGGCGCGCAGCATGCGGCCCAGGGGCACCTGGTCTTCCTGGCCCAGGCACAGGTACAAGGTGCCGTCCACGCCCAGGCGGACACGGTTGCAGGCCGCGCAGAAATGGCGCGACATGGGGGTGATGACGCCCAGCACCGGCGCGCCATGGCCGGCGGTCCAGTACCGGGCGGGGCCGGAGCCGGCGCCGAAGCCCAAACCGAAACCCGACCCGAAACCCGAGCCCGCGTGCGTGCCTGTGCCTTGCCCCAACGGCCGGTCCGCTACCGGCATCGCCGGCACCATCCCCGCCTCGGCGGCCAGCGTGGCGCCCAGCGCATTCAAGTCCGTATGCCGCATGCCTTGCCCGCACGTGCCCATCGGCATGGGTTCGATCAGGCGTAGTACGAAGCCCTGCGAGATGGCGTAGTCCAACAACCGCCGCACGTCCGCGTGCGGCGTTGCCGCGTGCACGACGCTATTGAGCTTGATGGGCGCAAAGCCCGCGTCGCGCGCAGCGGCAAGGCCGGCCAGCACGTCCGCCAGACAATCGCGCCCCGTGATCTGCTTGAAGGCCTCTGCGTCCAACGTATCCAGGCTGACGTTCAGCCGCGTCACGCCCGCCGCGCGCAGCGCCCGCGCATGGCGCGCCAGCCGCGTGCCGTTGGTGGATACCGACAGGTCGGTCACGCCAGGCATGGCGGCGACCACGCCGGCCAGATCCGCCACGCCCCGACGCAGCAGCGGCTCGCCGCCCGTCAGCCGCACCTTGCCTACGCCCAGCGCCACAAACAGGCCGATCACCCGCGCCATTTCGGCATGCGTCAGCCAGTTGGCGGGCGTTTCAAAGCCCTTGAAATCCTTGGGCAGGCAGTAGCTGCAACGCAGGTCGCAGCGATCCGTGACGGACACGCGCAGGTAATCGATGCGTCGGCCGTAGCCGTCGGTCAGCGTGCAAAAGTCGCGGGCGGCGGCGGGGTCGTCCATTACCGCAGGGTCGCCCATCACGCGGCCCTCCCGCCCACCACGCGATCCGCCTCGCTGCCTTGCAGGTCTATGCCCTGCACGTCCGCCTGATCCACCAGCAGCTTGGTGTATTGCCGCCAGGCGGTGTCCTGGCTCATGGCCGACAGCGACGCCGCGATCTGCTGCGCGACGTGTTCGTAGGGCAGCATGCGCCCTTCGATGCGGCGCGTCACCCGCACGATGTGCAGCCCGTGCCGCGTTTGCAGCAGCTGCGGCAACAGCCCGCCAGACGGCAGCGCGAACACCGCGCGTTCAAACTCGGGCACGGTATCGCCCCGGCCCAATTGGCCCAGACTGCCGCCCACGGCGGCCGACGGGCAGTTGGACTGCTCGCGCGCCACCTGGGCAAAGCTTGACGGATCGGCCAGCAAATCTTGCAGCACCACGTTGGCATGGGCGCGCAGCATGTCCAGGTTGACGTCGGGCGTCACCTGGAAAAGGATGTGGTCGGCTTCGACCAGCTCGCCCACCATGAAGCGCTGCGGATTGGCATGATAGAAGCGCCGGCAGGCGGCGTCGTCCGCCACCGGCGCGGCGGCCTGGCGGGCAAGCAAGGCGGTGATGATGGCGTCTTCGTTGTCACCGATGGCGCTGTCGTTGGCGCCGTTGTTGTCGGCGTCCTGGTTGCCGACGCTGCCCACGCCCAGGCGCAGCGCCTCGTCCAGCAACACCCGCCGCAAGACCAGCGCCGTGATGGCGTGGCGCATCGGGTTGCCGGCGTCGGCGTGCAAAGGCAGTTCACGTTCCAGATCGGCGTCGTTCAGTTCGACGCCATTGACGATGACAGGCATGTTGGGCTCCTGGTTCAAACGGTTTCAGCGTGGGCGCACCAGTTGCCAGGCGCGGCCCAGATAGCCCAGCGAGGCAAAGCCGCTCCAGACGTGGACCAAGCGGGTGAACGGGAAAATCACGAACAGCGTCAGCCCCATGAATAGATGCGCCTTGAACAGCAGCGGCACACCCGCGATATGGCTGGCGGCGTCGCCCTGGAACGTCACGATGTGCTGCGCCCACGTCATCAGCCGCACCATCATGTCGCCGTCCATGTGGCCGGCGGACAGCACGATGGTCGACAGCCCCAGCAGCAAGGTCACCAGTATCCAAAGCAGCAGCAGCTTGTCGCCCGGGCGCGTCGTGCGCGCGATGCGGGGATCGGTCAGGCGGCGATGGATCAGGATCAACAGGCCGATCAGGCACAGCCCGCCCATCACGCCGCCAGCCACCATGGCCACCGTCTGCTTGAGCGTGTGGCTTACGCCCAGCGTGTCCCACACCACCACCGGCGTCAGCAGGCCGGCCAGATGGCCGAAGAACAAGCCCAGGATGCCGACGTGGAAAAGGATATTGCCCAGCCGAAGCTGGCCGCGATGCAGCAGCTGCGAGCTGTCGGTCTTCCAGGTGTATTGCTCGCGCTCGAAACGGGCCAGGCTGCCCAGCAGGAAGACGGTCAGCGCAATGTAGGGATAAATACCGAAAAGGAATTGATTCAGGGAATTCATGATGCGTCGTCCTGAGCACGAATGGGGGGGTTGGCGCGGGGATAGAAGCGCACGGCTTGCGCGGCATCGCCCGCGAACGGCCGCAGCAGCGGTTCCACGCCGTCCGCGCTGACGCCGAACGTGTCCATGGCTTCGTCCATGTCGCGCACGGGCGCGTCGGTCTGCTCGCGCGGCACCACCCGGGCCGCCGCGCGCAGCACCTGGAAGATTCCCGCGTACGGGCTGTCGCCGCGCGCCAGCCGCGCACCGATGGCGGCCAGCACGTGGATGGCCTCGTCCAACAGGTCTTGCGCGTCGGCCGGGTCGATCACGCCCAGAAATTCCAGGAACAGCGGCACGTGGTCGGGCAGCTCGGACACGACCGGCTCAAAGCCGTGCTGCCGGTACGTATCCAGCAGGTCGACCATGGCCTGACCCCGGTCACGGCTTTCGCCATGCACGTGTTCGAACAGGTGCAGCGAATGCGAGCGGTTGCGGTCGAAGGTGGCAACGTAGTTTTCCTGCACGGTGATCAGGTCATTGGTTGCCAGATAGGCGACCAGCGGTTGCAAGGCTTCTTCGGCGTCGGGGTCGTCGGCCAACGCGGCCTCGACCTCGCCCAGCGCGTCCAGCAGATCGGGCTCGGGGTAGCTGAGCAAGGCGGAAAGCAAGCGGTAGTGCGTCATGGTGTTCTCTCCTGTCCTAGCGCGCCTGGGCGGCCTTCTTGCGGGATTTGGGCATCTCGATGAAGATTTCGCTGCCCTGCGGCTTGCGGCCGAACAAAGTGCCTTCGGACACGCCGCCCGAGCAGCCGTTGCCGAAGGTAAAGCCGCAGCTGCCTTTTTCGTTGAAGCTGTCTTCCACGATTTCCTTGTGGCTGCTGGGTACGACGAAGCGGTCTTCGTAGTTGGCAATCGCCATGATCTGGTACATGTCCTGCACCGTTTCCTCGGACAGCCCCACCTGTTCCAGCAGCGCCGTGTCGCGTTCGCCGTGCACGGTTTCCGAGCGCTTGTAGGCGCGCATCGCCAGCATGCGTTCCAGCGCCTGCAACACGGGTGCTTCCTTGCCGGCCGTGAGCAGGTTGGCCAGGTAGCGCACGGGAATGCGCAAGCTGGACACGTCCGGGATCATCGCGCTCTTGCCCACGGTGCGCTGCGGCATCTGGCCGGCTTCGGCCGCCGTCTGGATGGGGGACAGCGGCGGGATGTACCAGACCATCGGCAAGGTGCGGTATTCCGGATGCAGCGGAAACGCCACGCGCCATTGCACGGCCATCTTGTAGACGGGCGACTGCCGGGCCGCTTCCAGCCACGATTCGGGTATGCCCTGTTCGCGCGCGGCGGCGATCACCGCCGGGGAATGCGGGTCCAGGAACAGGTCCAGCTGCGATTCATAAAGGTCCTGTTCGTTGGCGGTGGCGGCCGCGCGTTCGATCTGGTCGGCGTCATACAGCATGACGCCCAGGTAACGGATGCGGCCCACGCAGGTTTCCGAGCACACGGTGGGCTGGCCGGCTTCAATGCGCGGATAGCAGAATGTGCACTTCTCGGCCTTGCCGCTGCTCCAGTTGTAGTAGATCTTCTTGTACGGGCAGCCCGAGATGCACATTCGCCAGCCGCGGCATTTGTCCTGATCCACCAGCACGATGCCGTCGTCTTCGCGCTTGTAGATCGAGCCCGACGGGCAGCTGGCTACGCAGGCGGGGTTCAGGCAGTGTTCGCACAGGCGCGGCAGGTACATCATGAACGTGTTCTCGAACGTCGAGTACATCTCTTTCTGCACGCCTTCGAACAACGCGTCGCGGCTGCGCGCGCTGAATTCACCGCCCAGGTCGTCTTCCCAGTTCGGGCCCCAATGGATCTTGTCCATCTTCTTGCCGGTCAGCACCGACACGGGGCGCGCGGTGGGCGGCGTTTGCGACAGCGGCGCGTTCTGCAGGTGTTCGTAATCGAAGGTGAAGGGTTCGTAGTAGTCGTCAATGGCCGGCAGGTTCGGGTTGGCGAACAGGTTGGCCAGGATGCGCAGCTTGCCGCCCTGGCGCGGTTCCAGCTTGCCGGCGGCGGTGCGCTTCCAGCCGCCCTTCCACTTGTCCTGGTTTTCCCATTCCTTGGGGTAGCCGATGCCGGGCTTCGTTTCCACGTTGTTGAACCAGGCGTATTCGACGCCGTCGCGGCTGGTCCAGACGTTCTTGCAGGTGACCGAACACGTGTGGCAGCCGATGCACTTGTCCAGGTTCAGCACCATGCCGATTTGGGCGCGTATCCTCATGATTGCTTCTCTTCTTGTTGCGTGGCTTGTTCAGCCGGGTCCTCGACCAGCGGGCCTTCCAGCCAGTCCACCTTCTTCATCTTGCGCAGCACCACGAATTCGTCGCGGTTGGCGCCCACGGTGCCGTAGTAGTTAAAGCCGTAGGCCTGCTGCGCGTAACCGCCGATCATGTGCGTGGGCTTGAGCACCGTGCGCGTAACCGAGTTATGGATGCCGCCGCGCTTGCCGCTGGTTTCCGCGCCGGGCACGTTCACGATCTTTTCCTGCGCGTGGTACATCAGGCACATGCCCACCGGCACGCGCTGGCTGACCACGACGCGCGCGGTCAAGGTGCCGTTCACGTTGAAGACTTCGACCCAGTCGTTGTCCACCAGGCCGGCCTGTTTGGCCTCGGTTTCCGACACCCACACGTGGGGGCCGCCACGGCTTAAGGTCAGCATGCGCAGGTTGTCGGAATAGGTGCTGTGGATGCCCCATTTCTGGTGCGGCGTCAGCCAGTTCAGCACCAGTTCCTTTTCGCCGTTGGGATACTTGCCCAGCATGGGCGCCACCGTCTTGGTGTCGATGGCGGGCTTGTACACGCACGAACCCTCGCCAAAGTCCAGCATCCAGCGGTGGTCCTGGTAGAACTGCTGGCGGCCGGTCAGCGTGCGCCACGGGATCAGTTCGTGCACGTTGGTGTAGCCCGCGTTGTAGCTGACCTCTTCGCTTTCCAGCCCCGACCACGTCGGCGCCGAAATGATCTTGCGCGGTTGCGCCTGGATATCCCGGAAACGGATCTTGTCGTGCTCGCGGCCCACGGCCAGGTGGGTGTGGTCGCGCCCGGTGATCTTGCCCAGCGCTTCCCATGCCTTGACCGACACATGGCCGTTGGTTTCGGGCGCAAAGGTCAGGATCATTTCCGCCGCGTCGATGGCGGTGTCCAGGCGCGGGCGGCCCTGGCTGACGCCGGCCTCGCCCACGCTGGCGTTGATGCCGGCCAGCTCGTGCACTTCGTGCTCGGTGTTCCAGTTGATGCCCTTGCCGCCGTTGCCCAGCTTGTCCAGCAAGGGGCCCACCGACGTGAACTTGCGATAGATGTCGTTGTAGTCGCGCTCAACCACCGTCATCGACGGCGCGGTCTTGCCCGGCACCAGATCGCATTCGCCCAGCTTCCAGTCGCGCGGTTCAAACGCCTGGCCCAGTTCTCCCGGCGTGTCGTGCATCAGCGGGGTCAGTACCAGGTCGCGGCGCTTGCCCAGGTAGGGGCCGCCGATCTCGCTGAACTTCCTGGCCAGCAGCTTGTAGATTTCCCAGTCGGTCTTGCTTTCCCACAGCGGCTGCACGGCTTCGCTCAAGGGGTGGATGAAGGGGTGCATGTCGGACGTGTTCAAGTCGTCCTTTTCGTACCAGGTGGCCGTGGGCAGCACGATGTCGCCGTACAGGCAGGTAGTGCTCATGCGGAAGTCCAGCACCGTCAGCAAGTCCAGCTTGCCCTCGGCGGCGTCTTCCTGATAAGTCACTTCGGTGGGCTTGATGGCGGCGGCTTCGTCGCCGAACACGGCGTTTTGCGTGCCCAGCAAGTACTTCAGGAAGTACTCGTGGCCCTTGCCGCTGGAACCCAGGATGTTGGAGCGCCACACGAACATGTTGCGCGGAAAGTTGGCCGGGTCGTCCGGATCTTCGCAAGACATGCGCAGCGCGCCGGACTTCAGTTGTTCCACGGCGTGCGCCACGGGATCCTTGCCGGCGGCGTCGGCCTGGGCCACGAGGTCCAGCGGATTGGTGCGCAGTTGCGGAGCCGACGGCAGCCAGCCCATGCGTTCGGCGCGCGCGTTCAGGTCGATCATCGACAGGTCGCCGTACTTGGCGCGGTCGGCGGTGGGGCCAAGCACTTCCTGCACGTTCAACTTTTCATGGCGCCACTGGCTGGTGTGGGCGTAGAAGAACGACGTGCCGTTCATCTGGCGCGGCGGACGCACCCAATCCGACGCAAAGGCCAGCGGGGCCCAGCCGAACTGCGGGCGCAGCTTTTCCTGGCCCACGTAATGCGCCCAGCCGCCGCCGCTCTTGCCCACGCACCCGCACATCATCAGCATGTTGATGATGCCGCGGTAGATCATGTCCATGTGGTACCAGTGGTTCAGGCCCGCGCCCACGATCACCATCGACTTGCCTTCCGTGTCGTGCGCGTTCTGCGCGAATTCGCGCGCCACCTGGATCACCTGCGCGCGCGGCACGCCGGTATGCTTTTCCTGCCAGGCGGGCGTGTAGGCCACGTCATCGTCGTAGGACGTGGCGACGTTGGCGCCGCCCAGGCCACGGTCCAGGCCGTAGTTGGCCATTTGCAGGTCGTACACCGTGGCGACCAGCGCGTCCGTGCCATCGGCCAGGCGGATGCGGCGGGCCGGCAGGTTGCGCACCAGCACGTCGTCGTGCTCGCCGCCAAAGTACGGGAAGCCCACGCCCACCGTTTCCGCGCCCTGGCCCAGCAGGCTCAGGGTGGGTTCGATGGCCTGGCCATTGCCGCCATTGCGGGATTCCAGGTTCCAGCGGCCAACCTTTTCACCATCGTTGACCGCGCCCTCGCCCCAGCGAAAGCCGATGCTGCCGTTGGGCGCCACCAGGGCGCCGCTGTGCGCGTCCAGCACCAGCGTCTTCCAGTCGGGGTTGTTCTGTTCGCCCAGCGCGCCGTCAAGGTGCGAGGCGCGCAGGAAGTGGTCGGGTGCGTAGAAGCCATCGCGCGGCTTGAGCAACACCAGCATGGGCATGTCGGTGTAGCGGCGCACGTAGTCGCGAAAGTACGGCGACGGGTTGGCCGACAGGTGGAACTCTTTCAAGATGACGTGGCCCATCGCCATCGCCAGCGCGGCATCGGTACCTTGCTTGGGCGCCAGCCAGATGTCACCGAACTTGACCATTTCACCGAAGTCGCTGGACACGGCCACCGTCTTGGTGCCCTTGTAGCGGACCTCGGTGTAGAAGTGCGCATCGGGCGTGCGGGTCTGCGGCACGTTCGATCCCCACACCATCAGGTAGGTGGAGTTGTACCAATCCGCCGATTCCGGCACGTCGGTCTGCTCGCCCCAGATCTGCGGGCTGGCCGGCGGCAGGTCGCAATACCAGTCGTAGAAGCTCAGGCATGCGCCGCCCAGCAGGCTGAGGTAACGCGCGCCGGCGGCGTAGCTGACCATGGACATGGCGGGAATCGGCGAAAAGCCGATCACGCGGTCGGGACCGAATTTCTTGATGGTCAGCGCATTGGCGGCGGCAATGATTTCGGTGGCGGTGTCCCAATCGGCGCGAACAAAGCCGCCCAGGCCGCGGACTGACTTGTAGCGCTTGGCGCGCACGGGGTCCTGGCTGATCCATTCCCAGGCGGCAATGGGGTCCATCGTCTTGCGGGCTTCGCGCCACATCTGCATCAGGCGGCCGCGGATCATCGGGTACTTCACGCGCTGTGCGGAATACACGTACCAGCTGTACGAGGCGCCACGCGGACAGCCGCGCGGTTCGTGGTTGGGCAGGTCGGGCCGCGTGCGCGGGTAGTCGGTCTGCTGCGTTTCCCAGGTGATCAGTCCGTTCTTGACGTACACCTTCCACGAGCACGAGCCCGTGCAGTTCACGCCGTGGGTAGACCGCACCACCTTGTCGTGCTGCCAGCGGGCGCGGTAGGCGTTTTCCCACTTGCGGTCTTCATTGACCGTTTCGCCGTGACCATCGGCAAAGGTGGATTTGACCCGGGACATGAACTTCAACCGGTCCAGGAAGTGACTCATTGTGTTTCTCCAAGAGCGCCGCGTCGGCGGCGCGTACTGCAATCGTTGCGCTGGTTTCACTGTAGGTCGGGGTCCGTCCCCCGACCATTCGCCAGAGGGCCAGGCCGGGCGCGGCAAAGTGACTAGTCACCCGCCGCGCGCTTTGTTCAGCAAGGCACCGGCGCGTTCCTGCGCGCATAGAACCACCACGTAATCACCATGCACGTGGCGTAAAAACCGATGAAGCAAAACAGAGCCGCCTGCACGCTGCCCGTCATTTCCAGCGACGTGCCGAAACTGCGCGGGATGAAAAAGCCGCCGTAGGCGCCGATGGCCCCGGAAAAGCCCAACACCGCCGCCGATTCCTTGGCCGCTTCGCCCAGCGCACGCTTGTGCGCGTCGGAGCCTTTGCCCGCGGCCGCCTGGGTGCGCTCGCGCAGGAAGATCACGGGAATCATCCGAAACGTCGAGCCGTTGCCCACGCCCGTCAGCGCGAACAGCACAATGAACATCGCGAGGAAACCGTTGAAGTTGCCGCCCTGGCCGGCCCCGGGCAGGAACAGCATCACGCCCAGCACCGCCGCAATCATTCCGGCGAAGGTGACCAGCGTGACGCGCGCGCCGCCCAGCTTGTCCGACACCCAGCCGCCCACGGGCCGCGTCAACGAGCCCACCAGCGGCCCCAGGAACGCGTACGCCATGGGGTTGACGTCGGGGAACAGCGTCTTGGTCAGCATGGCGAAGCCCGCCGAAAACCCGATGAAGGAGCCGAACGTGCCCACGTACAGCCAGCACATCAACCAGTTGTGCTTGCGCTTGAAGATCACCGCCTGGTCCGCGAACGACGCACGCGCGTCGGCGATGTCGTTCATGCCGAACCACGCCGCGATGGCCGCAATGGCGATCGGTACCACCCAGATGAAACCGGCGTTTTGCAGCCACAGGTTCTGCGCCGCGCCATTGACCGTGATGTCCTGCGGTGCGCCGCCGGCCACGCCGAAGACGCCCACCGAAATCACCACGGGCACGACAAACTGCGCCAGCGACACGCCCAGGTTCCCGATGCCGGCGTTAAGCCCCGTCGCCAGGCCCTTCTTTTCCTTCGGGAAAAAGAAGCTGATGTTGGCCATGCTGGAACTGAAGTTGCCGCCGCCCAGCCCGCACAGCAGCGCCAGGATCAGCAGCGTTGGGAACGACGTGGTGGGGTCGCGCAGCGCAAAACCCATGCCCAACGCGGGCACCAGCAAGGAGGCCGTCGAGATCGCCGTCCACTTGCGTCCGCCGAACACGGGCACCAGGAACGAATAGAAGATGCGCAAGGTGGCGCCTGACAGCGCGGGCAGCGCCGTCAGCCAGAACAGCTGGTTCTTGGACAGCATGAAACCGGCGCGGTCCAGGTTGACGACGACCACGCTCCACAGCATCCAGATGCTGAACGCCAGCATCAGCGCGGGAATCGAGATCCAAAGATTGCGGTTGGCGACGCGGGCGCCGGTCTGCTTCCAGAAGCCGGGGTTCTCCGGCTCCCAACGCGTCAGGACTTGTGTGGACATAGGAGCCTCTATTTGGAGGAAATGGGTTGCGGGGTCGTAAGCGACGCCCGCCCCAGCGCCGCGCTTTCAGGGCGGAAGCTGAAGTGCATGAAGATCAGCGACACGCAGACGGTGCCGTACAGCAGCATGAAGGCGCTGGACCGTACGCCGGTCAGGTCCAGCAGCACGCCGAACAGGATGGGCAACACGAAGCCGCCCATGCCGCCCGCCAGGCCCACGATGCCGGACACCGCGCCGATGTTTTCGCCGAACTCGTCCGAGATGAACTTGAAGACCGACGCCTTGCCGATGGCCATGGCGATGCCGACCACGAACAGCAGCACAGTGAAGGTGACCGGGCCCAACGCAATGCCGAACTGCCGGGGGCCGCCGGTGGTCATCACGGTGAACTGGGTTTGCGGGTAGCTCAGCAGGAAGAACGCCACCCAGCACACCCACATCACCCACCACGTGGTCTTGTAGGCGCCGTAGCGGTCCGAGATCCACCCGCCCATGGCGCGCAAGACGCCGCCGGGCAACGAGAAGCAGGCGGCCAGCAGCGCGGCCAGCTTCATGTCGAAACCGTATTCGCCGATGTAGTACTTGGTCATCCACAGCGCCAACGCCACATAGCCGCCGAACACCACCGAGTAGTACTGGCAGTAGCGCCAGACGCGCGGGTCGCGCAGCATGGCAAATTGTGCCGACAGCGTGGCGCGCTGGGTCACCCGGTGCGACGGGTCCGATGCCGAGAACATCCAGAACAGCACCGCCGTGACCAGCAGCGCCACCGCGTACACCTGGGGCACGATGACCCAGGCGCCGCCGGCCGCCGCGATCAACGCGGGCGCCACGAACTTGGTGATGGCCGACCCGGAGTTGCCCGCGCCGAACACGCCCATGGCCAGGCCCTGCTTGTTGCGCGGAAACCAGCGCGCCACATACGGCGTGCCGACCGAGAACGAGCCGCCCGTCAGGCCCACGAACAAGGCCAGCACCAGAAATTGCCAGTACTCGGTGGCGTAGGACAGCAGCCAGATCGGCACCACCGCCAACAGCATCAGGATGAAGAACACGGGCCGGCCGCCGTAGCGGTCGGTCCAGATGCCAAGCGGCACGCGCACCAGCGAACCGGTCAATACCGGCATGGCGGCCAACAGGCCGAATTGCGTTTCGGACAAGCCCAGTTGCGCCTTGATGGGTATGCCCAGCACCGCGAAGATCATCCATACCGCAAAGCAGATGGTGAAGGCGAACGTGCTTGAAATCAGGACCCGCATCGGCCTGCCGGACGGGGATGTTGCTGCTGTCATGGTTACTCTCGCTTTACTCACGAAGACATGGCGCTAGCCTAGGCACGCGCCGCGCCGGCGACCATTCGCCGGCCGACCATTCGGGCCACGCCGATGTGCCTAGTCACCCGGTTTCCGTGCCCGCGTTTGCGCTGGATCAAGCGTTGGCCTATGCCCGGCGCAGGCCCAGGATTAATATGTATTGCAAATACACCTTCACCAATACACCTTCAAAAAGGCGCAGACCGCCATGCCCTCGTTGCTGACCATCGATGAACCCGCCGCGCCACCCCGCCGGCCTCGCCCGCAATGGCGCGCCATTACCGAAATGGGGTTCCGGCCGCTGTATCTGGCCGGCTGCCTGTGGGCGTTGGTATCGGTGTGGTTGTGGGTGCATGCGCCGGGCCGCATCACCGGGCTGATGGCCGGCGTGTTCTGGCATGCGCACGAAATGCTGTGGGGGTTTGTCGCCACGATTGCCGTGGGCTTTCTGCTGACGGCCGGCGCCAACTGGACGGGCAAGAACCCCTTGCGCGGCAACGCGCTGGCGCTCTTGTGCCTGTTATGGGTGGTGGCGCGCGTGGGCTACCTGACGCCGGGCAGGCCCGCGTACGTGATCGCCGTCGTGGCGGACCTGGGGTTTTTCGTGTGGGGCGCCGCCGCCCTGGGCCGCGCCGTCTGGGTCACGCGCAACCAGCGCAACGCGGGCGTGCCGATCTTGATGCTGGGCCTGGCCACCACCAACGCGCTGTATTTATGGGCCGCCGCGCAAGGCGACTATCTGGCGGTGATGCGCTACTTCAATGCCGGCCTGCTTTGCATGGCTGTGCTGACGCTGCTGATTGCGCGTCGCGTGATTCCGTTCTTTGCCAAGCGCGCCGTGACGAGCCTGGACATACCCGCCCAGACCCGCAGCGGTCATTGGCAATTGGGCACGGGCGTGGCGGCCATTGCCGGTTTGCTTGCGGGGCAGCCGCGTCTGGCCGCGGCGGCCTTGACGGCCACGGGCTTGATCGCGCTATGGCAATGGGTGTCATGGAAGCCGTGGGCCGTGCGGCGCGTGCCGCTGCTGTGGATCTTGTATGCCGGCTATGTCGGCCTGGGCGCCGGGCTGCTGGTGGGCGCGGCGCAATTGGCGGGCGTGGTCGTCCGGCTGGCGTGGCCCGCGCACGTGATCGGCGTGGCGGGGTTTTCGGTGCTGATCGTGGGCATGGTGACCCGCACGGCACTAGGCCACCTGGGGCGGCCCTTGCAAACCGATCGCTGCATGGTGGCCAGTTTCGTGCTGGTGATTGTGGCGGCGCTGTCGCGGCTGGCAGCCCTGTGGCCCAGCGTGGCCGCCACCGGTCTGCTGCATGCCGCCACCAGCGCCTGGGGACTGGCGATGGCTCTGTACCTGTGGCGCTTTTTCCCGCTGATGATCCGCCCACGCGCCGACGCCGCCAAGCCGGCGGCGCCGATGATGCGCGTGATGCCGGTCGCCCGGCCGCGCGTCTGAGTGGGGCGGCGCGCCACGCCTGCCCGCCGGCCTGCCCGCCGGCCCGTTTAGCAGGCCGGTTTAGCCGTCTCGTTTAGCCGCGCCCTTCCCGGCGCTCGATCGCCTCGACTTCGCGGCGCATAGCCTTCAGCCACGCCTTCAGCAACGCCTGATCCGAGAACTGCATCACCTCGTGTTCCAGTTCGCCGATGTACTCCTGGATGTCGACGATGTCGTCATCCAGTTCTTCCAGCACCGTCTCCGGGTCGAACGAGGCGAACGGGTCCAGGTCGTAGCGCAGCTTGAAGCCTTCTTCGGCGTAGCTGGCCTGATGCAGCACTTCGTCCAGCTGCGCCTGCAAGGTGGCGTTGGCTTGCGGCAGGCCGTCGTCGGGCACATCGGCCAGCGGCGTCAAATCCGGCGTGCCCAGCTTGCGCCGCGCCGCTTCTTCGTCCTGCATCGTCTGCCACGCCACCGCGTTCGGCGTGGTGTTGCGCAAGGCGGCGCGGGCCAGGGCCAGCAGGTCTTCGGCTTCGTCGTCTTCGAACTGGTCCTGGATGATGCGCAGCAGTTGCGTCGGCGTGAAGGTCGACAGATCGGTGTCGGGGTCCAGCTCCAGGGCCTCGATCAGTTCCGCCTTGGCGTCTTCGGATTCGTCAGCGGCGGCCTCGTCGTAGTCCAGGCCACTGTGCTTCTTGTAAAGGGTCTTGAGCTTGTCGGCATCGCAACCGGCCGGCAGTTCGCCCTTGGCGTCCAGCAGCAGCAATTCCGCCGAAAACTCGGTCACCAGCTCGGACACGAATTCGCGTTCGGCCTTGGACAGCCCCATGTTCTTGTGCGCGTGGTCAAAGCACAGCACGAGCTTCATGCGCAGTTCGTGCAGCTTCTTTTCCAGCGGCGCCAGGCCTTCCGTGTACTTGCGCTGGTATTCGGCCTCGACCGCCTGCCATTGATCCAGGCGACCGCGTTCCGTTTCCAGGCGTGCCTGTAGCCGCTCGAATAACTGACGCGGGGTTTCCAGTGAATGTTGGCCCATGACCTGCTCCTTGCAAACCGGGTAATGAAAGTAGCCGCCACTCTAAACGATTCGGGCAAAGCCCTCTTGGGTTTTTCAGTTAATAACGCTAATCATTATTATTAATATAGAATCTCGGCTGTCCGGCACACCCTGCCCGCAACCTCTTCGCCACGTCTTCGCCACGTCTTGGCCACGTCAGCGCAACATCTCTCAGCACAACATCTATTTGGCAGTCCCGATGTCTTTGCCCCCCACCGCGGGCCCTGCCCCCCTCCGCGCCTCCGCCCACGCCCCTCCTCCACCCGTCGCCCGATCACGGCGCCGCGTGATCCTGACGGTGGCCGTGCTGGTACTTGCCTTGGTCGCGGCGCTGGCCATGTGGTGGAAAACCCAAAGCGGCCCCGCCGCCGCCCGTCCACCCGAATACAACCAGATACCCGTTGCCGTCAGCGTCGCGGCCGCCCGCGTCGGGCCGCTGCAACGCGACCTGCATGCGCTGGGCACCATCACGCCCTTGACCCACGTTGTGCTGCGCAGCCAGGTTGAAGGCGAATTGTTGCGCCTGCATTACACCGAGGGCCAGGCCGTGGTGCGCGGCCAGCTCTTGGCCGAGATCGACCCGCGTCCCTATCAAACCGCGCTGGCGGCGGCCGAAGGTGAATTGGCGCGCACGCAGGCGCTGCTGGACAACGCCCAGGCCGATCTACAGCGCTACCGCACATTGGCGCGCCAGGAATCCGTGGCCGGGCAGCAGCTGGACACCGCCCAGGCGCAGGTGCGCGCCTACACCGCGCAGCGCGAACTGAACCGCGCACAGGTGGCCGACGCACAGCGGCTGCTGGGGCTGACCCGCATCACTGCCCCGCACGATGGCCGCATCGGCCTGCGCCGCGTTGACGCCGGCAACCATGTGCGCGCCAACGATGCCGACGGGCTGACCACGCTGGTGCAGACCACGCCCATTTCGGCGCTGTTCAGCATTTCGGAAACGCGGCTGGACTTGCTGCGCCAGGCGCAGGCGCGAACGGACGTGTTGCGCGTGCAGGCCTGGGATGCCGACGACCGCCGCCTGCTGGCCGAAGGCACGCTTGAAGCCTTGGACAACCGCGTCCAGACCGGCAGCGGCACCGTGCGGCTGCGCGCCCGTTTCGACAACCCCGACGAATCGCTGTTTCCCAATCAATTCGTGAACATCCGGCTGGCCCTGGTCCAGCAAGACAACGTGGTCACCATTCCGTCGGCCGCCGTGCAGTATGGGTCCGAAGGCGCGTTCGTTTTTGTGATCGGCGACGACGCGCGCGCCACGCGCCGCGTGTTGCAGCTGGGCCCCGCCAACGCGGGCCATATCGTCGTGCAAGCCGGATTGGCGCCGGCCGAGCGCGTGGTGGTCGAAGGCGTGGACCGCCTGCATGACGGCCGCAACGTCCAGATCGTAGACCCCCTGACTTGAACCGCGCATGAGCCTGTCACGCCCCTTCATCCTGCGTCCGGTGGCGACGTCTTTCCTGATGATCGCCCTGCTGCTGTCGGGCCTCCTGGCCTGGCGCATGCTGCCCGTGGCCGCGTTGCCGCAGGTGGATTACCCCATCATCCAGGTCACCACGCAGTACCCGGGCGCCAGCCCCAACGTGACGGCGCGCGCCGTGACCGCGCCGCTGGAACGCCGCTTTGGGCAGATACCGGGCTTAAAGCAGATGTCGTCCACCAGCGGCAGCGGCATTTCGGTCATCACGTTGCAGTTTTCGCTGGACGTGTCGCTGGGCGTGGCCGAACAAGAGGTGCAGGCGGCCATCAGCGCCAGCGGCTCGCTGCTGCCCGGTGACCTGCCCACGCCACCCGTTTACCGCAAGGTCAACCCGGCCGACGTGCCCATCCTGACGCTGGCGGTGACCTCGGAATCCCTGCCCTTGCCCACCGTGTATGACCTGGTCGACACACGCATGACGCAGCGGCTGTCGCAGCTATCGGGCGTGGGCATGGTCAGCCTGGCCGGCGGCCAGCGCCCGGCCGTGCGCGTGCAGGTCAACCCGATGGCGCTGGCGGCGCGCGGGCTGCAACTGTCCGACGTGCAGGAAGCCATCGCCAAGGCAAATTCCAATCAACCCAAGGGCAGCTTCGACGGGCCGGTGCGCTCCGTCATCATGGACGCGAACGACCAGCTGCAAAGCGCCGCCGAATACCGCGAACTGATCGTGGCCTGGAAGAACGGCGCGCCGGTGCGGCTGGGCCAGGTCGCCACCATTGAAGACGGCGCCGAAGACCGCTACCTGGCCGCCTGGGTCGACAAGCAACCGGCCGTGCTGGTCAATATCCAACGCCAGCCGGGCGCCAACGTCATCGCCGTGGCCGACCAGGTCAAGGCGCTGCTGCCCCAACTGACGGCCAGCCTGCCCGCCGCCGCGCACGTGCGCATCCTGACCGACCGCACCGAAAGCATCCGCGCGTCGGTGCGCGGCGTGCAATGGGAACTGGTGTTTGCCGTGGGGCTGGTGGTGCTGGTCACGTTCCTGTTCCTCTCCAACCTGCCCGCCACGCTGATCCCCAGCCTGGCCGTGCCGCTATCGCTGATCGGCACTTTCGGCTTCATGCACCTGGCGGGCTTTTCCACCAACAACCTGACGCTGATGGCGCTGACTATCGGCGCGGGCTTCGTGGTGGATGACGCCATCGTCATGCTGGAGAACATTGCGCGGTATCGCGAACAGGGGCACAGCCCGATGTCGGCCGCGCTGAAAGGCGCCGGGCAGATCGGCTTCACGCTGGTGTCGCTGACCCTGTCGTTGATTGCCGTGCTGATCCCGCTGCTGTTCATGGAAGACGTGGTGGGCCGGCTGTTCCGTGAATTCGCCATCACCTTGGCGGTGGCCATCCTGATATCGCTGGGCGTATCGCTGACGCTAACGCCCATGATGTGCGCGCGCCTGCTGCCCGCGCACGGGCAATCGCGCCCCGGCGTGCTGGACCGCATCCAGGCGCGCTACGCGGGATGGCTGGACATCACGCTGCGCCACCAGCGCCTGACGTTGATGGTGATGCTTGGCACCGTGGTCTTGACTGGCCTGCTGTACCTGGCAGTACCTAAAGGATTTTTCCCGGTGCAGGACGGCGGCGTGCTGCAAGGCGTGACGCAGTCCACGCAAAGCACCTCGTTTGACGCCATGTCGCGCAGGCAGCAAGCCGTGGCCCAGGCGCTGCTGGCGGATCCCGATGTGCAAAGCCTGTCGTCCTTCATCGGCATCGACAGCATGAACGCGACGTTGAACACCGGGCGGCTGCTGATCAACCTGAAGCCCTGGGCCGAACGCAGCGCGCCGCTAGCCGATGTCATGGCGCGCCTGGACGCGCGCGCCCGCGACGTCCACGGCATCTCGCTGTTTTTGCAGCCGGTGCAGGAATTGAATATCGAAGACCGCGTCAGCCGGGGCCAGTACCAATTCAGCCTGACGTCCCCCGACAGCGCGCTGCTGGCGCAATGGAGCCAGGCGCTGACGCAGCGGCTGGCGCAGTCGCCCGCGCTGGCCGAGGTGTCGTCCGACCTGCAAGGCAATGGCCGCCAGGCGTACCTGGAAGTGTCGCGCGATACGGCCGCGCGGCTGGGCGTCACGATGGACGACGTGGTGCAGGCGCTGTACAACGCGTTTGGCCAGCGCCAGGTGGCCACGCTGTTCACGCAGTCGAACCAGTACCGCGTGGTGCTGGAAGTGGACCGCAGCCTGGCGCTGGGGCCCGAGGCGCTGGAACGCATCCACCTGCAAACCGAGGACGGGCAGGCGATTCCGCTGTCGGCGCTGGCCACGGTCAGCGAACGCGCGGTGCCGCTGGCGATCAACCATCTGTCGCAATTTCCGGCCGTGAACCTATCGTTCAACCTGCCGCCGGGCGGGTCGTTGGGCGACGCCATTGCCGCCATTGAATCGGCCAAGACCGACATCGCCCTGCCGCCCAGCGTGGAACTGCGGCTGCAAGGCGCGGCCTCGGCATTCCAGGCGTCCCTGTCCAATACGCTGTGGCTGATGCTGGCGGCGGTGGTCACGATGTACCTGGTGCTGGGCATGCTGTATGAAAGCGCCATTCACCCCGTCACCATCCTGTCGACCCTGCCGTCGGCCACCGTGGGCGCGTTGCTGGCGCTGTTGATTACCGGCCGGCCGCTGGACCTGATTGCCGTCATCGGCATCATCCTGCTCATCGGGCTGGTCAAGAAGAACGGCATCATGATGGTGGACTTTGCGCTGGACGCCGAGCGCACGCGCGGGTTGGCGCCGCGGGATGCCATCCGCGAAGCCGCGCTGCTGCGCTTGCGGCCGATCTTGATGACGACGCTGGCCGCGCTGTTCGGCGCGCTGCCGCTGATGCTGGCCACCGGCTCGGGCGCCGAACTGCGCCAGCCGCTGGGCTGGGTCATGGTGGGCGGCCTCTTGGTCAGCCAGGTGTTGACGCTGTTCACCACGCCTGCGGTCTATCTGTTCTTTCACCGGCTGGGGCAGCGGCGCCCGGTCGGTGTGAGGCCCGACGGGCGCAACGCATGATCCGCGCGTTGCTGCACCGCCCGGTCGCCTGCCTGTTCCTGGCGCTGGCGTTGACGCTGCTGGGCGCGGTGGCGTGGCGGCTGTTGCCCGTTGCGCCCTTGCCCCAGGTGGACTTTCCCACCATCGAGGTGCGCGCCGAACTGCCCGGCGCCAGCCCGGAAAGCATGGCCAGCACGGTGGCCGCGCCGCTGGAGCGCGCGCTGGGCAGCATCGCGGGCGTCAGCGCCATGAGTTCGTCCAGCAACCAGGGCGCCACGCGCGTGCAGCTGCAATTCGAGCTGGACCGCGACATCAACGAAGCGGCCCGCGACGTGCAGGCCGCGCTGAATGCCGCGCGCGGCGAACTGCCCGCGGGCATGCCGCAAAGCCCCAGCTACCGCAAGGTCAACCCGTCGCAGGCGCCCATCATGGCGCTGGCCTTGAGTTCCGCCACGCGCCCGGCTGGCCAGCTGTATGACCTGGGATCGACGGTGCTGGCGCAAAAGCTGTCGCAGATCAATGGCGTGGGCGAAGTCACCCTGGGCGGCAGTTCGCTGCCCGCCGTGCGCGTGCAGGTCAACCCCAACGCGCTGGCCCATTACGGCGTGGCGCTGGACGACGTGCGCAATGCCATCGCGAATTCCGCGCCCCTGCGGCCGCTAGGCCAGCTGGACGCGGCCGGCCAGCGCTGGGAAGTCGGCACGCTGGAGCAGCCGCGCGGCGCGGATGAATACGGCCGCCTGATCGTGCGCCACGACGACGGCGCGGTGATCCGGCTGGCGCAGGTGGCGCGCGTCAGCGATTCCGTCGAAAACCGCTACAGCAGCGGCTTTCACAACACGAATCCGGCCGTCGTGCTGACCATCAGCCGCCAGACCGGCGCGAACATCATCGAGACCATCGGCGCGATCAACGCCGCCCTGCCCGGCCTGCGCGCGCTGATGCCGGCCGACGTGGACCTGACGGTGGCGCTGGACCGCTCGCCCGGCATCAACGCCACCTTGCGCGAGGCCCACATCACGCTGGGCCTGGCGACCGCGCTGGTCATCCTGGTGGTGTGGCTGTTTCTGGGCAACGCGCGCGCGGCGGCGATTCCCAGCGTGGCGATACCCGTGTGCCTGATCGCCACGTTCGCCGTCATGCACGCGTGGGGCTTTTCGCTGAACAACCTGTCGTTGATGGCGCTGATCGTCGCGGCCGGCCTGGTGGTGGATGACGCCATCGTCGTGCTGGAAAACATCTCGCGCCACCTTGAACGCGGCCTGTCGCCCCGCAAGGCGGCATTGCGCGGTGTACGCGAAGTGGGCTTCACGCTGGTTGCCATGACGGTGGCGTTAAGCGTGGTGTTCGTGTCGATCCTCTTCATGGGTGGGCTGGTCGAACGGCTGTTCCGTGAATTCTCGATCACGCTGGTGGCGGCCACGGTGATTTCGCTGGTGGTCTCCGTGGCGATCATCCCGGCCTTGTGCGCGCGTTGGCTGCGCGCGGATCAACCTTCGGCCCAATCGCCGCAATCGCCGCAATCGCCCCAATCGCCTCAATCGCCCCAATCGCCCCAATCGCCGCAATCGCCGCAATCGCTTCCTTCGCGCCCGTCGCGCCTGCAATCGGCCTTCGCCCGCGCGCACGATGCCTACGGCCGGTCCCTTGCGCGCGTGCTGGGGCATGCCCGCTTGACCCTGTTGCTGCTGGCCGCCGTGGTCGGCTTGAACGTGTATCTGTACGTCGAAGCGCCCAAGGGCTTTCTGCCCGTGCAAGACACCGGCCAACTGGTGGGATTCGTGCGCGGCGACGACGGATTTTCGTTCCAGGTCATGCAACCCAAGATCGACCAATACCGCCAGCTGGTGCTCAAGCATCCGGCCGTGCAGGACGTCATCGGCTACAACGGCGGCAGCCTGGGCATCAGCAATTCGCTATTCCTGATCCGCCTGAAGCCCGCCGCCGAACGCGGCGAATCATCTACCGAAGTCATCAACTGGCTGCGCACCCACGCCCCGCCCGTGCCCGGCGGCATGTTCTTCCTGAACGTCGACCAGGACCTGCGCATGCCCGGTGGCTTCGGCAATTCCGGCGACCACGAATTGGCCATCATGGCCAGCGACGTGCCCGCGCTGCGCGACTGGGCACGCAAGATCTCCAAAGCCATGCAAGACATCCCCGAACTGCGCGACGTGGACGCCCAAGGCGACGGCGCCACGCAGCAGGTCGTCATCAACATCGACCGCGCGGCCGCGCAGCGGCTGGGCGTGGACATGGACACGATCAGCAGTGTGCTCAGCAATTCGTTCAGCCAACGCCAGGTCGCCACCCTGTACGACGCCATGAACCAATACCGCGTGGTACTGGAGCTGGACCCGCGCTACACCGAAGACCCCGACGTGCTGGAGCAAGTGCAGGTGGTGGCGGCCGACGGCACGCGCATCCCCCTGACCGCCTTCGCCACCTACGAGAACGGGCTGGTCAACGACCGCGTCTACCACGACGGCCTGTTCGCGGCCGTCGGCGTCGGCTTTTCGCTGGCGCCCGGCGTATCGCTGGAACAAGGCCTGGCCGCCATCGACGCCGCCATGGCCAAGCTGATGGTGCCGTCCACCATCCAGACGCGCCTGGGCGGCGATGCGCGCAACTTCCAGCAAAGCCTGCAAGACCAGCCCTGGCTGATCCTGGCCGTGCTGGTCGCCATCTACCTGGTGCTGGGCATCCTGTACGAAAGCCCGCTGCACCCGCTGACCATCCTGTCCACCCTGCCGTCCGCCGGCGTGGGCGCGCTGCTGGCGCTGCGCATCGCCAACATCGAATTCACCCTGATCGCGTTGCTGGGCCTGTTCCTGCTGGTCGGCATCGTCATGAAGAACGCCATCCTGATGATCGACTTCGCCCTCAGCCTGGAACGCCGCGAAGGCCTGACTCCCCGCGCAGCCATCCACCGCGCCGCCATGCTGCGCCTGCGCCCTATCGTAATGACCAACCTGGCCGGCCTGCTCGGCGCCCTGCCCCTGGTGCTGGGCATGGGCGACGGCGCCGAACTGCGCCGCCCCCTGGGCATCGCCATCGTCGGCGGCTTGATGATCAGCCAGTTCCTGACGCTGTATACGACGCCTATTGTGTATCTGGCATTGGAACGGCTGCGGGTGAAGCTGGGGGGTGCGGGGCGAGCTACTCCGGCCACCGGGGCGCGGCGGTCAGGCGGTCGGACATGAATGCCAGGAATTCGCGGGCTAGCTGCGGTAGCGTTCTGCCTTGCAGGGTCAGCACCTGGATGCTGCGTTGGCGCATTTCGGGGTTGGTGAATGGCACGGCGACCAGGCCGCCTTCGCCCAGTTGGCCCATCAGCGTCAGGTAGCCGGACAAGGCGACGATCTGGCTGCCGGGCAGCATCGGCAGGAAGGCGGCGGAATGGTTCGAGACGTAGGCGGGTTCGATGTGCAGGCCCGCGTTGGCGCAGGCGGCGTCGAACAGTTGGCGCACGGTGGTGCCGTGGTCGCCCACGGATAGCGGATAGTGGACCAGGTCGCGCATGCCGATGCTGCGGCGGCCGGCCAGCGGGTGCTGGCGGCACATTACGGCGTAGACGGGTGCACGGGTCAGCAGCTCGGTTTTCAGGCGGTCGTCTTGCGCCGTGGTGTAGCGCAGCGCCATCTGGGCCAAGCCTTCAAGGATGTGGCGGCTGACTTCTTCGGGGCGTTCCACGTACAGATGAAAGCGCGCCTCGGGCCGCTCGCGGTTGAACTGCGCCATGCACATGGGCAGAAAATGATGGGCGAAGCCTTCGGTGCAGGCCAGGCGGATCGTGACATCGCCCACATGACCGCGCTGGCGGATTTCGGACGTGACGCGTTCTGCTTCCAGCGCCGCCGCATTGGCGTACGCGGCCAGTTGGCGGCCGGCCTCGCTCAGTTCCATGCCGCGCGCCAGGCGCTCGAACAGCGCAACGCCCAAGGCGTCTTCCAGCTTGGCAATCTGACGGCTGACCGCCGAGGCGGCCACGTGCTGCGACGCCGCCGCGCCGGCGATCGAGCCGCTGCGCGCGACCTCAAGAAAATACCGCAGTCCCAACGAGATCATCCCGCCTCCGTGTCACACATGCCAAAAAGGCAACGCAAAGATGCTAATTATCTGATTGTGGCATGTAGCGATGCGTAATAACTTTGTGCCTCCCTCGTCCCGAGTGCCGCCGTGAACCGCGAACAAGCCGTCCTGCAAGCCGTTGAAGCCTTTGACAATGGCACCCTTGAAGCCGCCCTGGCGCGTCGCGTCGCGTATGCCACGGAAAGTGAAGTGCCCGAGCAGGCGCCGATGCAGCACGCCTATCTGAACCAGGACCTGATCCCGGTCCTGAGCCGGATGGGCTTTACCTGTGAAGTGCATCCCAACCCCGAAGGCGTGGACCTGCCTATCCTGGTGGCGCGGCGCATTGAAGCGCCCGGCTTGCCCACCGTGCTGATGTACGGCCATGGCGACGTGGTGCGCGGCAATGCGGCCAAGTGGGAAGCGGGCCGCGACCCCTGGCAGTTGCAAGTGGACGGCGACCGCTGGTATGGCCGGGGCACGGCCGACAACAAAGGCCAGCACAGCATCAACCTGGAAGCGCTGCGGCAGGTGATCGCCGCGCGCGGCGGCAAGCTGGGGTTCAACGCCACCTGGCTGATCGAGACCGGCGAAGAAGCCGGTTCACCCGGCCTGGCCGCGTTCTGCGACGCGAAGCGCGACACGTTGGCGGCGGACGTGTTCATCGCCAGCGACGGCCCGCGTCTGCATGCAGCGCGCCCCACGCTGTTCATGGGATCGCGCGGGGCGGTCAATTTTGAATTGAAGCTGCGCGCGCGTGAACGTGGCTACCACTCCGGCAATTGGGGCGGCCTGCTGGCCAACCCCGCCATCGTGCTGATGCACGCCATCGGCACCCTGGTGGACGCGCGTGGCCGCATAACGGTGCCGGCGCTGCGCCCCCCCGCCATCCCCGACGCCGTGCGCGAGGCGCTGGCGGATCTTGAGGTAGGCGGCGGCGAGGACGACCCCGACATCAACGCATGGTGGGGCGAGCCCGGGCTGACGGCGCCTGAAAAAGTATTCGGCTGGAACAGCCTGGACGTGCTGACCTTTGGCGCGGGCGACCCGGCCAAACCCGTGAACGCGATTCCGCCCGAGGCCGTGGCCTGGTGCCAGTTGCGCTTCGTGGTGGGCACCGATTGGCGCGCGCTGGAAACGCATGTGCGCGAGCACCTGCGCCTAGGCGGTTTTGAAGACGTGCAAGTGCGCGTCGGCATGCAAGGCGGCGCCACGCGCTTGTCGCCCGATAACGCCTGGGTGCGCTGGGCGGCGGCGTCGCTGGAACGCACGACCGGCAAGCGCCCCGCACTGCTGCCGAACCTGGGCGGCTCGCTGCCAAACGAAATTTTTGCCGACCTGCTGGGCCTGCCCACCTTGTGGGTGCCGCATTCTTACCCCGCCTGCGCGCAGCATGCGCCCAATGAGCATCTGCTGGGCAGCGTGGCGCGCGAAGGGCTGGCCATCATGGCCGGCCTGTTCTGGGACCTGGGCGAAGCCGTTCCCGCCTGACCGACCGTTTCACTACCGAGAGCGTTGCCATGACTGCTAGATTCTGTGCCGCCGTGATGGCGTTCAACCTTGCCGTCGCCGCTTATGCGGGCGACGCCCATGCCGCCTACCCCGAGCAGCCGATCAAGATCGTGGTGCCCTTCACGCCGGGCGGCGCGACCGATACGGTGGCGCGGCTGCTGGCCAACAAGCTGTCGGGCCGCCTGGGCCAGTCGGTCATCGTCGAGAACCGCCCCGGCGCGTCCACGGTGATCGGGGCGGACGTCGTGGCGCGCGCCCAGCCCGATGGCTACACATTGCTGCTGTCGGGCAGCACTACGTACACCGTCTTGCCCGCGTTGAATTCGTCACTGCCCTACGACCCCGTGCGCAGCTTCGAACATGTGGCCATCGTCGCCCTGGCGCCCGTGGTGCTGCTGGCGCAGAACGGCTTGGCGGCGACCACCGTGCAGGAAGCGGCGGCGCTGGCTAAGCAGCAAAGCAGCAAGGGCGGGCTGATGTACGGCACGTTCGGACCGGGCTCGGCGCCGCATCTGGCGGGCGAAATGTTTGCCGAGGCCGCGGGCGCGAAGATGATGCCGGTGCCGTACAAGGGCAGCGCGCAGCTGATCACCGCGATGATCGGCGGCGAGGTGTCGCTGGGCGTGGACACGGTGTCATCCGCCGCGCCGCAAGTGCGCGCGGGCAAGGTGCGGGCACTGGCCGTCACGGGCGAACACCGCGTGCCGCAGATGCCGGACGTGCCGACTTTCGAGGAAGCCGGGATTCCCCAGGTGTCGTTCGTGGGCTGGTACGCCCTGGCCGCGCCGGCCCATACGCCCGCGCCGGTGATCGACACGTTGAACCGCGCGGTCGCGCAGATCATGCAGGACCCGCAGGTGAAAAAGGCGGTGTCGGACCTGGCGTTGGAACCTGTGTTCTTGCCGGGCCAGGCGTTCAAGGACCGGATTCAAAAAGAAGTGCAGACGTTCAGCGCCGTGGCCAAGCGCGCCGAGATCAAGCTGGAATAGACGGAAAAACAGGCACGGGCGCAAGGCGGCTAGGCGGCTAGGCGGCTAGGCGGCTAGGCAGCAGCATCAGAGCCGCACCGCACCGCCACGCCACGCCACCGCCAAGGGCTGACACCACCAGTCACGACCGCAAAAAAAACGCCTGGGGGTGCACGCCGCGAAGCGTGCACCACCAGGCGCCGGTGCAGAGCGCACACGCGGCCCGCAAAACCGTCGGCGTCAGACCATCGGCGGCATCGTTTCCCGTTCGGGGTGCCGATGCTTGGCCAGGGCCTTGATGAACGCCGTTGCGCTTTTCGCGGGTGCGCCGCCGCCCATCAACAGGCCTTCGTCGGCTTCGTCTGGCGCGATGCCCGCCGAGCCGATCAGTTGCCCGCCCCGGCCCAGCCCCATCAGCGTCTTGCCATGCCGGAAGGCGTCGCGCAGGAATTCCAGCGCGCGGCCGTCCGTCTGCAAGCGCGCCACGGCGGCGTCGCCCCCGGGCACCACCGCGCCGTCAAACAGCGTCGACGGGTGGTTGTCCAGCGACGCGTCGGCATCCAGCATGCCGCCGCCTTCGGTCTGCACGGGGCCGATGCGCTGGCCTACCAAGCGCACCACCACGCCGGCCTGGATCAACGCGTCGGCCACGGCCGACACGGCGCCTTCATCCACGCCCTCGGCCACCAGAATCGCTACCTTGCGCGTGGCCACATTGCCATCACCCGGCCTTGCGGTCAGCGACAGCGCGGGCGACACCTCGATCTCCGGCTTGGGCGGCTGCGCAATGGCACGGGGCAGCGGGTCGGGCAAGACCATGCCCAGCAGATCCGCCACGCCCTGGGCCAATTCGTCGGACACGTTGCGCAACGAGGCCACCATGCGCTGGCGGATGGCGGGCACCGTCACCTTGCTCAGTTCGAACGAGAACGCGTGCACGATGTGGCGCTTTTCCCAGTCGGTCTGGCTGTTGTAGAACAGCGTGGCCTGGTTGTAGTGCTCGGCAAACTTTTCGGGATGGCCGCGCAATTCGTCGCCCGCGATGGGCTCGGGAAACGGCACATAGCCTTCCATGCCGGCCTGAAACGGGCATCCGCCCGCCAGCGAGTTCGGCTCGTACGCGACGCGACCACGATGAATCGCCTGGCGGTGCATGCCGTCGCGCTGGTTGTTGTGCACCGGCGCCACGGGCGCATTGATGGGGATTTCGTGGAAGTTCGGACCGCCCAGCCGCGAGATCTGCGTGTCCACGTAGGAATGGATGCGGCCGGCCAGCAGCGGGTCGTTGGTGAAGTCCACGCCCGGCACCACGTGCGCCGTGCAGAACGCCACCTGCTCGGTCTCGGCAAAGAAGTTGTCCGGGTTGCGGTCCAGCACCATGCGGCCGATCGGCACGATAGGCACCAATTCTTCCGGCACGATCTTGGTGGCGTCCAACACATCGAAGCTGAAGCTGTCGGCTTCTTCTTCCGTGAAGATCTGCACGCCCAGTTCCCACTCGGGGCCCTTGCCCGCGTCGATGGCTTCCCACAGGTCGCGGCGGTGAAAGTCGGGGTCGGCGCCAGACACCTTGACCGCCTCGTCCCACACCTGCGAATGCGTACCCAGGATCGGCGTCCAGTGAAATTTCACCAGGCGCGATTCACCACGCGCGTTCACAAAGCGGAACGTGTGCACGCCAAAGCCCTGCATCATCCGGTAGCTGCGCGGGATGGCGCGGTCGGACATCAGCCACATCAGCATGTGCGTGGATTCCGGCATCAGCGACACAAAGTCCCAGAACGTATCGTGGGCCGACGCGGCCTGCGGCATGCCGTGATGCGGCTCGGGCTTGACCGCGTGCACCAGGTCCGGGAACTTCATCGCGTCCTGGATAAAGAACACCGGCATGTTGTTGCCCACCAGGTCCCAGTTGCCTTCGTCGGTATAGAACTTGACGGCAAAGCCGCGCACGTCGCGCGCCGTGTCCTTGGAACCGCGTTCGCCGGCCACCGTGGAAAAGCGCACGAACACCGGCGTGCGCTTGCCCTTTTCGGCGAACAGCGACGCGGCGGTCAAGTCGGTCAACGGCCGATAGCATTCGAAGTAACCGTGCGCCGCCGAACCGCGCGCGTGCACGATGCGTTCGGGGATGCGCTCGTGGTCGAAGTGCGTGATCTTTTCGCGCAGGATGAAGTCTTTCAGCAAAGCGGGCCCGCGCAGGCCGGCCTTCAGGGAATGCTGGTTGTCGGCGATTGGCACGCCCTGGTTTGTCGTCAGCACCTGCCCACTGCCGTCGGCGCGCACGCGGCCCAAGCGGCCATCCACCGCGTTCACGCCGGGCTCGGCGGCATCGCCCGTCTTGGCGTTGGCTTCCGATTCCGACAGGGAACTGGCGCCCACGGACGGGTCCGGCGGTGTCGTGTGCGCGCCGGTGTAGGGACAGCGCGCGCCTTCCTCGCCGTACTCGGCGGCCTTGTTGGCGTTGTGCGGCAGGGACGCAACCGTGGCGCCCACGGCCGCGGCCCGCTTGAGCGCCGGGTGCACCGGTTTGCCCGCGGGGCCGGCGGCCGGGCCGCTGTCGGTATTCATATAGGCGGTGTCGACGGCGCCGGCCGCGCCCTTGCTTACGGGTTTCTTGCTTGCCATCAAGGCTCTCCTAGTGTTTGAGCATTTCGCCGCGAGCCTGCTCGGCGCGCGAGGCGCCAATGGCGGATTTCACTTGTTTGACTTCTTCAGGCGGCGGCAGCACGGCGGGCAGCCCCAACGATTCCACCCACAGTTCGCGCGACCAGCCCTGCGTGTGATACAGGTGATGCTCTTCGTCCAGCGCCACCGCGTCGTAGGCCTGCTTCAAGATGGCGGCTTCCTTGCCGGAATGCTGGTCGGCCAGCAGCCCGATCAGCGACCAGTTGGAATGGTCCTTGGTTTCGGCCAGCACCACGCATTCGGTCGCCACCAGCTGCGCGGCGTCGGGGTCACCGGCGTTGATGGCCATTTTCATGGCCTTGACCAGCGATTCCCCCAGGTGGCGCACCACCTCGCGGCCCGGCGTCTGCTGCGCGGGGTCAAGTCCCAGTTGTTCAAACACGGTCAAAAGCACACGTTGGTGCGTCCGCGTTTCTTCCAGGTATTCCTTCCACTCTTTCTTCAGGTCTTCATTCACGGCACAGGACACGGCGGTTTCATACACCGTCAAGCCGCCGATCTCGGTTTCCAGGGCCTGGTAAAGCAATTCGTTGATTTGTTTGGCATTTGCCGCTTTGCGTTTCATCAGGGGCTCCTTGTGTCCATGGGGATTCATGCCGGCCCCGGCCCGCGAGCGCGCACCTGCCAGCATGAAACGGTCCTTCAGCAAGCGCCGTGCCCATCCGACGCCACAACGCGCCACAACAGCGTCCCCGATTCGCTTAGAATTGGAACCATTCTCAATACAAGATCCTTGCCGGCCGGCTCGCGGCGGCAATCAACGATAAGAGGCTCCCTCTGAAATCCGGTTTTCGCCTGTCAATGGCCTGGCTGCACACCTGGGTCGGCCTATGGTTTTCATGGCTGCTGTACACGGTGTTCCTGACCGGTTCGCTAGCCCTTTTCGCCGAACCCATCACCCACTGGATGACGCCCGAGCACCAGGCCGCCGAAGCGGCGTCGGCGGCCCAGGCCAGCGCGCCGGTGGACCGCGCGCGCCGGCTGGATCTGGCGGTGGGCTACATGGCCAAGCATCACGCGGGCGCGGGCATGTGGGAGTTCTGGCCCGTTAACCGGGGCCATGACAACGGCTTGTCCGTCTACTGGTTCGACAAGAACGGCCTGTACGCCGACGCCGAGCTGGACCCCGAGACGGGCGCCGAGCTTGCCGATCACCACGACGACGAAGGCCGCGCCACGTTGGGCGGCACGCATTTCGTGAACTTCCACTACATGCTGCATGAAAGCCGCTTCGGCGTGTGGGTGGTGGCCTTTGCGACGATGGCGATGCTGGTGGCGCTGGTGTCGGGCGTGGTCACGCACAAGCGCATCTTCAAGGACTTTTTCACCTTCCGCGCCAAGAAGGGCCAGCGCTCGTGGCTGGACGCGCACAACGCGGTGGCGGTATTGACGCTGCCCTTTCAATTCATGATTGCGTACACCGGCATCGTGATATCCAGCGCGCAACTGATGCCCGCGCCGGTCGCCGCGCATTACGGCGCCGGCATGGATGCCATGCGCCTGTATCTGGCCGAAATGCAGGGCGAGGAAAAACCGGTGCGCACGGGTCAGGCCATGTCCATGCCGCCGCTGGAACCGATGGTGGCGCGCGCCGAAGCCATGATCGGCCAAAGCGCACGCGCCGTCGTCATCCAGAACCCCGAAGACACCTCGATGCGCATCGCCGTGTACGGCTGGAACGAAGCCGGCGACGCGCAGCGCAACATCAGCGCCACGACGGGCATGGTTGAATTCCAGGGCGCGACCGGGCAGGTGCTGCGCATGCGCCCGGCGGGCGGCGTCAACGGCGGCGCGCCCGCCATGGTGCGCCAGGTGATGAACGACCTGCACATGGCGCCGTTCGGCGGGTGGGCCATGAAGTGGCTGTACTTCGTGTGCGGGCTGGCCGGTGCCGCAATGATGGGCACGGGCGCCGTGCTGTTCATGGTGAAACGGCGCGCCAAGGCGGGCGATGAATTCGGCGCCGCCACGGCGCGCATGTACCGGCTGTTTGAAGGCATGAACGTGGCCGCGTTGGCCGGGCTGGCGGTGGCGTGCATCGGCTTCTTCTGGGCCAATCGGCTATTGCCCGTTGCACTGGAAAACCGCGCGCTGTGGGAACTGCGCTGCTTTTTCGGCTTGTGGGCGTTGATGTTGGCGCACGCGTGGCTGACTCGCCCGCGCGCCGCGTGGATCGCGCAGCTTGGCTTGCTGTCCGCCTTGTGCCTGTTGCTGCCGATGGTGTCGCTTGCCACGCTGGGCGACCACCCCGTGGCGCAGATCGGCCGTGGCGATTGGGAAAGCGCGGGCGTCGAGCTGACCGCCGTCGCCATTGGCGTACTATCCGCGTGGGCGGCGATCCGGTTGTGGAAGCAGCCGCACTCCGCGCCTGCCCAGCGCACCCCTCGCGCGAATCACAAGGCCGCGGCATGAACACGAACGACCTATTTGGCATTGCGATGGCATTGCTGTTGACCTATTCAGGCATGGCGTGCCTGAGCCTGGCCATGCCGCGCCACTATGACCAGGTGTGGGGACGCGACCCGTCGGCCGGCCACACCCGCGTGCTGCGCGGCGCCGGCGCGCTGTTGCTGGCGCTGGCGCTTCTGCCCTGCGTGGGTCTGTGGGGCAACACGGTCGGCGTGGTGGCGTGGTTGGGTTGGTTGTCCGCCGGCGCGTTGCTATGGGTCGGCATGCTGTCTTGGGCGCCGCGCCCCGCCGCCCGCACCGCCGCGCTGGCGATGGCCATTTCCCTGGCGGGCATCGGCATCGGCTTCTAAGGCCAGGCGCCCGCCCGCGCGATATTGCGATTTGCCCGTTGTCGCTTAGGCGTTTGACCCGTATCAATCCCGCCTGACATCGCGCCGCCTTGCAGCGCAAAAAACCGCTTGCTCCACCATATGTGGTGATAGAGTTTTGACACCCTACTACATATGGTGTCAGCGATGCTTCTTCAGCCCCCTCTCCCCCGCGACGTTCCGCCCGTGGCTTTCGACCGCGCCAAGCTGGTGGACGTGGAAAGCGCCATGGAGGAATACCTGGAACGGCGCGACTGGCGCGTCAACGCCAACGCCAATCAGGGATACAGCCTGGGCGGCCTGATCTTGAACGTGGCCGGCAAGGTCACGGCCAACTACTGGCTGTCGCACGTCTTCACGCCCGAGGCCGGACAGGCGCATCGCGACGGCGACATCCACATCCACGACCTGGACATGCTTAGCGGCTATTGCGCCGGCTGGTCGTTGCGCCAGTTGCTGACCGAAGGCTTCAACGGCGTACCCGGCAAGGTGGAATCCACGCCGCCCAAGCATATGTCGGCGGCCATCGGCCAGATCGTCAACTTTCTGGGCACGCTGCAAAACGAATGGGCGGGCGCGCAGGCGTTCAGTTCGTTCGACACCTACATGGCGCCCTTCATCCGCCGCGACGCGATGACCTACGCCGACGTCAAGCAGGCCATGCAGGAACTGATTTTCAACCTGAACGTGCCCAGCCGCTGGGGCACACAAACGCCCTTCACCAACCTGACCTTCGACTGGACTTGCCCGGCCGACCTGCAACAGCAAGTTCCCTACGTAGGCGGCGAGGAAATGCCGTTTTCCTACGGCGACCTGCAACACGAAATGGACATGATCAACCGCGCCTACATCGAAGTGATGATGGCCGGCGACGCCAAGGGGCGCGTGTTCACCTTCCCGATTCCCACCTACAACATCACCCCGGATTTCGACTGGGACCATCCCAACACCGACCGCCTGTTCGAGATGACGGCGCGCTACGGCCTGCCCTACTTCCAGAACTTCCTGAACTCCGACCTGGAACCGCATATGGTCCGGTCCATGTGCTGCCGCCTGCAACTGGATCTGCGCGAATTACTCAAGCGCGGCAACGGCTTGTTTGGGTCCGCCGAGCAGACCGGTTCAGTCGGCGTGGTGACGGTCAATTGCGCGCGGCTGGGCTACACCAGCCAAGGCGATGAAGACCGCTTGATGCAGCGCCTGGACACCCTGCTGGACCTGGGCCGCGACGTGCTGGAAACCAAGCGCGCCGTGGTGCAACGCTATATCGACGAAGGCCTGTATCCGTATACGCGCCGCTACCTGGGCACGCTGCGCAACCACTTCAGCACCTTGGGCGTGAACGGCATCAACGAGATGATCCGCAACTTCACCAACGGCGCGGACGACGTCACCACACCGGCCGGCCACGCGCTGGCCGTGCGATTGCTGGACCGCGTGCGCGCCCGCATGACCGAATTCCAGGAACAGACGGGGCACCTGTACAACCTGGAGGCCACGCCCGCGGAAGGCACCACTTACCGATTCGCGCGCGAAGACCGCAAGCGCTTTGCCGGCATCTTGCAGGCAGGCACCGACGCGCAGCCGTACTACACCAACTCCAGCCAGCTGCCCGTGGGCCATACCGACGACCCGTTTCATGCGCTGCAATTGCAAGAAACGCTGCAAGGCAAATACACCGGCGGCACCGTGCTGCATCTGTACATGAACGAGGCCGTCTCGTCGGCGCAGGCATGCAAGCAGCTGGTGCGCCGCGCGCTGTCGAATTTCCGGCTGCCGTACATCACCGTCACGCCCACGTTTTCCATCTGCCCCAACCACGGTTATCTGGCCGGGCACCACGAGTTTTGCCCCAAGTGCGACGCCGAACTGCTGGCCAGACAGGCCGCGTGCTGCGCGGGGGCTTGATGCTTGGTGCCTGATGCGCGATGTGTGATGTGTGATGCGTGATGCTTGATGCGTGATGCGTGATCGCCAGCTTTGATTGTCAACCTTTCCCCGATGCAAGGAGTTTCCCGATGCAAACCTTGACCCTGCCCGCCCGCGCCGCTGTTGTCACCGCCGCCAAGGCCGACGATCGCCCCGCCCTGTCGCTGGACGACAGCCAGCGCGTGCGCTGCGAAGTCTGGACCCGCGTAATGGGGTATCACCGCCCCGTTGCTTCCTTCAACACCGGCAAACAAGGCGAATTCAATGAACGCCGCTTCTTCGTCGAGCAACGCGCCTGAGGGCGCAGCGGAATACACCCAGCCCGGCACGCGCAGGCTGGCCGTCAGGCCGGCCTACTGCGCGCCGCCGCAACCGGTTGCCGAAGCCCTGCCCCGGCATGCGCCGGCCATCGGCGGCCTGGTGCCTTTTTCCAGCGTGGATTGGCCGGGGCAACTGGCGGCGGTGGTGTTCATTTCCGGTTGCCCGTGGCGCTGCCATTACTGCCACAACACCGAACTGCAAACCCGCACCGCTCGCTACGACTGGCGCGATGCGCGGTCGTTCCTGGAGAGCCGTGCGGGTCTGTTGGATGCGGTGGTGTTCTCGGGTGGCGAACCGCTATCGGAACCGCGCCTGCCATCATTGATCCGCGATGTGCGGCGCATGGGTTACCGCGTTGGGTTGCATACGGCCGGGATATATCCACTGCGTCTGGCCGACGTGTTGCGCCATCTGGATTGGGTGGGTCTGGACATCAAGGCCGATGCGCAAGGCTACGACGACATCACCGGCCGGCGCGATTCGCAACGCCCGGCGATGGCGTGCCTGACGCAGTTGCTGTCGGCCGGCAAAAGCTTTGAATGCCGCATCACCTGGCATCCCGATTGGCTGGACGAAACGCGGCTGCTGGCGCTGGCCGATGCGTTGGCCCGCCGTGGCGTGCGGCGCTTTGCCGTGCAGGCCGCGCGCAGTTCGCCGGGCACGCCGCCCGCGCGGGCGTTGACGACACGGGCGCAGGCGCGCATGAGGCAGCTGTTCGAGGACTTTGCGTATCGCTGACGCCACCTTGCCGCAACCTCATCGCAACCTCATTGCCACCTCATTGCCACCTCATCGCCGCGCCAACGCCGCCTCCAACGTCGCGTGAAAGCGCGGTGACCCGATCGCGCCCACATTGCACCGCGACCAGGGCGACACGGCCGTCGGGTCCACGCTGAACACGCGGCCCGGCGCCATGATGACCTTCTCGGGCATCAGCTCGGCGGCCAGCGTCAGCGTATCGTCCACGCCGGGAAACGCCGCCCACAAATACATCGATCGCGACGGCCGCGCGAACACCTGCGCGCCTAGTGAATCCAGCACTTGCAAGGCGTTGCCCGTGGCCGCTTCCAGCCGCTGGCGCAAGCGCGCAAGATGGCGTTCGTAATGCCCGTCGCGCAGCATCACGTCCACCATGCGCTCGCAATATTCCGAACTGCTGACGTGCACCAAGGCCTTCAGGTCGGCCAGGTCGCTGGCCAAGGCCGCGTTGCAGCCGATGAAGCCCACCCGCAACGCCGCGGAAAACGACTTTGAAAAGCTGCCGATGTAGATCGTGCGTTCCAACTGGTCCAGCGCCGACAGCCGCACGGCCGACGTCGGCTTGAAGTCCGCCAGCGCGTCGTTCTCGACGATCATCAGGTTGTGGCGCTCGGCCAGTTGCAGCACCTTGTACGCCTTGGCCAAAGAAATATCGGAACCGGTCGGGTTGTGCGCCAGCGACTGCGTAAAAAACAGGCGCGGCTTCTCGCGCTGCAACAAGGCTTCCAGGGCGGCCACATCGGGGCCGTCCGCCAGGCGCGGCACGCCCAACATGCGCACGCCCGCCAGCTTCAGCTTGCCGAACAAGGGGTAATAGCCCGGGTTGTCGACCAACACCGTACCGCCCGGCGGCACGAAGTAGCGGATCACCAGGTCCATGGCCTCGTTCGCGCCATGCGTCAGCACCAGCTGCGACGGCGCCACGTTCACCCCGACGTCGCCCAGCTTGCGCACCAGGCTTTCGCGCAGGGGCGCATAGCCAAACCGGCTGCCATAGCGGAACAAGGCGCCCAGCCCCGTGCGCACCACCTTCTGGTGATAGCGGTCCATGCGCATGTCGGCCAGCCATTCCACGGGCGGAAAGCCGTCGCCCGCCTGCACCGCATCGGGCTGCGTCTTGAGTTGTTCGCGCATCAGCCAGACGATGTCCATGGCGCGGCTCAACTGGCCCGGTTCTTCATCCGCCGCCTTGCGCGTGTAGCCGCCGTCCAGCACGAAAAAGCCGGAGCCCCGGCGCGGTTCCACCAGCCCCTGCGCCACCAGCATTTCAAACGCCACCACCACCGTGTTCTTGGCGTAGCGATGCAACTGCGATAGCTCGCGCAGCGACGGCAGCTTGTCGCCAGGCCGGTACACGCCATCGGCAATCTGCTGGCCGATCAGCTTGGCCAAACTTTCGGCAATGGGGGCCGCGCGCGGCCGTCTTCCAGTCATGGCTGAGTCTTCCATAGGTGCATTCTTGCGCCGGGCGCTACGCAAAATTGGTGCAGTGCGATGGTACTGTTTGGCAAAACTGTACCTCTCAATAGCGGTACAGTTTACCTAGAATCAGGCCACCTAATACCGATACGGAGACCTGCCATCGTGGCCGATTCACGCCTACCCAACTTCCGCGCACTGACCCCCGCCGACCGCCTTGGCGTCATTGCCAAAGCCGCATCGTTGACGCCCGGAGAACAGCAACTGCTGGCCCGGCCCGGCGCGCTGGCGCTGGACCGCGCCGACGGCATGATCGAAAACGTCATCGGCACGTTCGAACTGCCGATGGGTGTGGCCGGCAACTTCCAGGTCAACGGCCGCGACGTGCTGGTGCCCATGGCGGTTGAAGAGCCGTCGGTGGTGGCCGCGGCGTCGTACATGGCCAAGCTGGCGCGCGAGTGCGGCGGCTTTGAAACGTCCAGCACCCGCCCGTTGATGCGCGCCCAGGTCCAGGTGCTGGGCCTGACCGACCCGCACGGCGCGCGCCTGGCGCTGCTGCGCGAACGCGAGCGCATCCTGACGCTGGCCAACAGCCGCGACAAGGTGCTGATCGAGCTGGGCGGCGGCTGCCAGGACATAGACGTGCATGTGTTCGCCGACACACCGCGTGGCCCGATGATCGTGCTGCACCTGATCGTGGACGTGCGCGACGCCATGGGGGCCAACACCGTCAACACCATGGCCGAAGCCGTTGCCCCGCTGGTGGAAGCAATCACCGGCGGTTCGGTGCGACTGCGCATCCTGTCCAACCTGGCCGACCTTCGGCTGGCGCGCGCCCGCGTGCGCCTGACGCCCCAGGTGCTGGACACCAAGGAACGCAGCGGCGCCGAGATCATCGAAGGCGTGCTGGACGCCTACACGTTCGCCGCGGTGGACCCGTACCGCGCCGCGACGCACAACAAGGGAATCATGAACGGCATCGACCCGGTCATCGTCGCCACCGGCAACGACTGGCGCGCGGTGGAAGCCGGCGCGCATGCCTACGCCGCGCGTTCGGGCCGCTATACGTCGTTGACGCAATGGGAAAAAGACACGTCCGGCGCCTTGGTCGGCACCATCGAAATGCCCATGCCCGTGGGCCTGGTGGGCGGCGCGACCAAGACGCATCCGCTGGCGCGCCTGGCGTTGAAGATCATGGACGTGCGCTCGGCGGATGAGCTGGGCCAGGTGGCGGTGGCCGTGGGCTTGGCGCAGAATCTGGGCGCGCTGCGGGCCTTGGCCACCGAAGGCATTCAACGCGGCCACATGGCGCTGCACGCGCGCAACATCGCGCTGGTGGCAGGCGCGGTGGGCGCCGAGATCGACACCGTGGCCAAGCGCATGGCGGCGGAAAAAGACGTGCGCACCGACCGCGCGCTGGCCCTGCTGGAGGAATTGCGCAAGCAGTAAACGGCAGGCAGGAAGCACAAAGCCCTAAGCGATAAGCGATAAGCGAGAAGCGATGAGCAATGAGCAGTGAGCAATAAGCAGCGCACAGTCATAAGAACAGAGGCGTGCGCGGCCCCGACCGCGCCGCCCGCCCCCCCAACGGAGAGAGACATGGAACCACAATCGCCCGCGCCATCCTGGCGCCTGGCAGAGGTATGGAGCGACACCGTCGACCTGCGCCAATTGGCGTGGGCCATCGGCATTGGCATCGCCATCAGCGTGACCGGCTTTTTTGCCGCCAGCCGCTGGCTGCGCGGCATGGTGGCGTCGCCCGAACTGGCGCACGCCTACGCCATGCTGGCCGGCCTGGCCGGCTGCGTGATCGCGGGCGTGATCTGCGCCCGCCTGTTCCCGCCCAAGCGTGAAGTCATCGAACACACCTCGACGCACGACCCTGCCTGGCGCGCCGAAGTGCTGGCCGAACTGGCGGACCAGCCGGGCGGCCTGGGCTCGCTGGCCGACCTGCCCGAACCCGTCGTGCGCGAACTAAAAGAGCTGGGCCTGTACGACCTGTTCACCGAACCGCCGCCCCCGCCCACCACGACCGCCACGGTCTCCACCGCCGCTTCTCCCACCGCCTCGCCGCAAGGCTCGTCCAAGGAGGCGCTGGCATGAGCGACCCGATCCTGCTTGAACAAATCATGGTGGCTGCCGCCATGGGCCTCTTGGGCGCAGTGGTGTTCGCGGCCATCGGCCTGGTGTCCGGCACCGACGAAACCACCACGCTTGCCCCGCTGACCTTGCTGGTGGTGCTGCTGGGCGTGCCGCCCGCCGGCGTGTTCACCTTCTTTCTGGCCGGCGCCGTGGCCAAGCACATGACGCATGCCGTGCCCACCGCGCTGCTGGGCATCCCCGGCGACACGCTGGCAACACCTTTGCTGCAAGACGCGAACATGTTGCGCAAGCTGGGCGTGCCGCACATCGCGCTGCGCAAGATGGTGTCCGGCGCCATCGTGGCCGCCTTTGTGGCCGTGCCGCTGGCCGTGTTGTTCGCCGTGCTGCTGGCGCCGTTTGGCGCGGCCATCACCAAGTCGGCGCCGTGGATCTTCCTGGCCGCCGCCGTGCTGATCGCGTATTTCTCGGCAGGCCGCTGGGCGGCGGTCGCGCTGCTGGTGCCGTTCGTGGTGGTGATCATTGCCTTGCAAAGCCTGACGGCAAAGTACGGCGTCAAGCTCAGCATCAGCTACTTCCTGGGCATCGCCATCGGCCCGCTGATTGCCGACCTGTTCACCGTGATCTCGCCGATGGGCCGCGCGAAGATGATGCGCGAGAAGGTGCGCACGTTTTCGCTGGCGCCCGACGTCAAGGGCTGGTCGGGCTATTTCCCCAACCCGCTCAAGGTCATGGACCGCACGCAGACCCGCTGGACGCTGGCCACTGCCGCCATCTCCAGCGCCACGTTCGTGTTCAGCCCCGTGGCCATGACGGTGGTGCTGGGCGAGCTGGTGGGCTCGCGTATCAAGCACGCGTACCACCGGCTGACCACCGTGCTGTCCGCGCGCAATGGCGTCACCGAAGCCACCTACATCGCCGAAGCGCTGATTCCGCTGATCGCCTTCGGCCTGCCGCTCAGCCCCGTGGCGGCTGGGCCGGCCGCGCCGCTGTTCAACGCCCCGCCCCGCTTCACGGTGGACGCGGCCACCGGCCAGACGCACAACTTGCACAACCTGCTGAATCACTGGGAATTCCTGGGCTACGGCATGCTGGCCGTGCTGCTGGCGGCCGTGGTGTCATACCCGTTTGCCATGAACTTCGCGCGCCGCGCCGCGCTGTTCGTGTCGCGCCGCGTCAGCCACGAAGCCATCATCGCCACGTTCGTGGGCTTGATCATCGTGATCAGCATCTGGGAAGGCCAGTTCCTGGGCCTGCTGGTGATCCTGACGATGGGCCTGTTCGGCGGCTTGCTGTCGCGCCTGTTCGGCTTTAACACCGGCGTGCAGTTCATGGGTTACTACACGGCGGTGCTGTCGGTGCCGGCCATCGTGAAGTTGATGGCGTGATCTGGGGGGTCGGGGGATCGCGGGATCGAGGGATCGGCTAAGCGGCTGATCCCCCGAATCCCGAAATCGCTTCCCAGTCCGTCCCGCGTCCCAGCCTGCCCCGCGTCGCTGCCCGTACCCTTACGCCGGCAACGGCGCTTCAAGAATCGCCCCGGTTGCGGATTCCGTCATGACGACGGCGCCGCCATCGGGGCGTATTGCGACATTGGTCACCGTGCTGCCGGCAATCGGGCTTTTCAAGAAGTGGGTGACTTCGCCCCCCGCGTTCAGCACGAAGACGCCGCCCAGGCTGGCGTGCGCCACCAGCAAGCCACCCGCCGGCGTGCTGGCCAACCCGTCAGGCCCGCTGGTGCCGAAGAAGGTGCGAAACGCCCCCATCTTCGATAACGAGCCGTCGCGCATCAACGGGCCGCGCCACACCTGGTTGGCACGGGTTACGGCCACGAACAGCACCTGTTCATTCGCGTCCAGCGCAATCCCGTTCGGGCTGGGCGCATTGGCCAGCAGCAGGTCCAGGCGACCGCTGGCCGGATCATAGCGATACACGCGGCCATGCGGATCGTGCAACCCCGTCTGCCCCTGGTCGGTAAAGTACAGCCGGCCGGCGCGGTCAAACACCAGATCGTTCACGCCCTTGAAGGATTCGCTGTTGCGCTCGCCCAGCACGGTGTCGACCTGACCCGTGGCCGGATCGCATCGCAAAATGCCAAGCCGGTAGTCGGCCACCCACAGGCTGCCGTCGCGATGGCGCGCCAGGCCGTTGGGCCAGCCGCCCGTTTCGGCCACCACGCACCAGTCGTTGTCGCCATCCACGCGCAGGATGCGGCCATGTGGAATATCCGTTACGTACAACGCGCCGTCGGCGCCGAACACCGGCCCCTCAAGAAAGCAATCCACAATATGCCCCGCCTTGTTGGCGTCGGCCCACGCGCTGCGCCGAGGCAGCCGTAACGCGGCGGGCATGGCGGCGATAACGCGCGCTTCGATCACCACCGGCGGCGCGAAGTTCAGATTCCACATGCTGTCTTCCCCCTTGTCCGCATTATTCGGGCTTGATGCCCACGCGTTTGCCCACGTCGGCCCACAAGCGCACCTGGTCCTGCACATAGGCGCCAAATTGCGCCACGGGCAGGGACCGATGCCGGGCGCCCTGCCGCGCCATGTTTTCCTGCATGGCCGGCTCGCTCATCACCTGAGTCACCAGCTGGTTCATCTTGTTGACGATGGCCGGCGGCGTGCCTTTAGGCGCGGCCAGGCCAAACCAGTTCAGCACTTGATACGACGGCAGCCCCGCCTGCGCGAAGGTCGGCACGTCCGGCAACGCCGCCAGCCGCGTGGCGCCCGTAACGGCCAACGCGCGCACCCGGCCGCCCTGCACCGGCGGGATGGCCGTGGGCGCGGCCGTGATCAACAGGTCGATCTGCCCGGCCATCAGGTCGGACAACGCCGCGCCCGCGCCGCGATACGGAATGTGGGTCAGCGACACCTGCGCTTCGCTCTTGAACATCTCGGCGGCCAGGTGGGTGGAGCTGGCCTGCCCGCCCGACCCGTAGTTCAGCGTGCCGGGCGCCTTGCGGGCCTGCGCGATCAACGCGTCCATCGTTTTGTACGGGGACTTCTCGGGAACCAGCAGCACCAAGGGCGTTTCGATGATTTCACTAACGTGGACCAGGTCGTTCTGATAATCCCAAGGCAGCTTGGAAAACAGCAGCGGCAGCATCGTGTACGTGGTGTCGGTGACCAGGAACGTGCTGCCGTCGGGCGCGGACCGCGCCACTTCCTGCGTAGCGATAGTTCCCGACGCCCCGGTCTTGTTGTCCACGATGAAGGTCTTGCCGGTGGCCTCCGACAGCTTCTGCGCCACCTGCCGCGCGGCGTAGTCCGTCGTGCCGCCCGGGGAATAAGGAACGACCAGGCGCACGGGCTTGTCGGGCCAGTTGGCGGCGTCGTCGGCCGCGTGCGCCGGCACCCAGGCCAGCGCCGCCGCAACGGCGAGCAGCGCGCGGCGCACGGCGGCGCTGCGCGTGAAAAGCGTAGTCATGATGTTGTCTCCTGTTGGCTTCTGTGGCCCCGCGTCCGCATCAAGCCGCGGTCTGGATGTTGGCTTCGCGGATCAAGCGCGCCCACTTCTGTTGTTCGTCCAGGATGTATTGCTGCGCGGACTGGGGCGAGCCGCCCATCGGCTTGCTGCCTTCCGCCGTGAACATGGCGATGGTGGCGGGGTCGGCCAGCACCTTTTCCACGACGCCATTGACCTGGGCAATGATCTCGGGTGGCGTGCCGGCCGGGGCCACCAGCGCCTTCCAGTCCACGGCCTCGAAACCGTCGAAGCCGGATTCGGCCACGGTCGGCACGTCGGGCAGGATGGACAGGCGTTCGCGCGACGTAACCGCCAAGGGGCGCAGCACCTTGCCTTTCAGCATTTCCTGCGCGGCTTGCGGCGTGGCGAACATGTAGTCGGTGTTCTCGCCCAGCAGGTCGTTCAGCGCCGGCGCCGCGCCTCGGTACGGCACGTTCAGCACCTGGAATTTGGCCTGATACGCCAACAGCTCGCCCGCCAGGTGGCCCACGGTGCCCGAACCGGCCAGCGCCTGCTTGATGTTGCCGGGCTGCGCGCGCGCTTCCTTGACCAGATCGGCCAGCGTGTTCCAGCGCGCGTTGGCCTTCACGACCAGCACCACCGGCAAGGACGCCACCATGGCGACCGCCGCGAAATCCTTGGCGGCATCGAAGGGCATCTTGGCCATCAGCGCCGGGTTGATCGCCAGGTTGGCGGTTTGGCCCAGGCCCAGCATGAAGCCGTCCGGGCGCGTCTTGGCCACGTAGTCCATGCCGATATTGCCGCCCGCGCCCGGCCGGTTTTCCACCACCACGGACCAGCCGGCGGCCCCCGTGATCTTGGCCGCGATGGCGCGCGCCACGGAATCGGTGCCGCCACCCGGCGTGTACGGAACAATCAGCCGGATGGGCCGGCCGTCGGGATAGGCGGACGCGGCATGCAGCCGCAGCGGCAACGCGGCCGCGCAAAGCGTTGCGCCCAAAAACGAGCGTCGGGTCAGCGTGATCATGATGGTTGGTCTCCTTCTGTTATGCGCCTTGCCTTCAAGGCCGCGATCTCGTCGTCGCGATAGCCCACCGCACGCAACAGCGCGTCGGTGTGTTCGCCCACAGCCGGCGGCTGCAAGCGGATGGGGGGTTGCCGCCCGTCCAGCGTCAAAGGGGCCAGCGGCACGAAGCTCTCGCGCCCGTCGGGCAGCGTAATGGGCGCCAGCCCGCCAGTGGCGTTCAGATGCGGATCGTCAAACAGTTGCTCGGGCCGCGTGATGGGCGCAAAGGGCAAGCCTTCTGCTTCAAAGCGCGCGGCCAGCGCCGCCGCGCTATGGCCGGCCAGATGCGAACGCAGCAAGGGCATGAGCCATTCGCGGGCGCGTACGCGGTCGTTATTGCTGACCAGGCGCGGGTCCGACAACCATTCCTCCAGGCCAAAGGCGCGGCAGAAAATGTCCCACTGCTTGTCGCTGACCACGGCCAGGAAAATCTGCTCGCCGTCCTTGACGGTGAACACGTCGTAGACCGCCCACGCGGAAATGCGGGTGGGCATCGGCGCGGGCGCGCGGCCCGTCATGGCGTACTGCATCATGTGCTGGCCAACCAGGAACACGTTGTTCTCGAACAGCGAGGCCTGCACTTCGGTGCCCACGCCCGTGTGCTCGCGCTGGGCCAGCGCGGCCATGGCGCCCATCGCGCCGAACATGCCGCCCATGATGTCGTTCACGCTGGAACCCGCGCGCAGCGGGTCGCCGGCGCGGCCGGTCATGTAGGCCAGCCCGCCCATCATCTGCACCACTTCGTCCAACGCCGTGCGGTTGTCGTAAGGGCCGGGCAAAAAGCCCTTGTGGCTGACGTAGATCAGCCGGGGGTTGCGCGCTTTCAGCGTGGCGTAGTCCAGGCCCAGCTTTTGCATCACGCCCGCCTTGAAGTTCTCGCTGACGATGTCGGCGGTGTCGATCAGGCGTAACGCGGCTTCTACGCCTTCGGGCTGTTTCAGATCCAGCGCGATGCTTTTCTTGTTGCGGTTGAACATGGGAAAGAAGCCCGCGCCCGATCCCAGCAGGCGGCGCGTAGTGTCGCCGCCTATCGGTTCGACCTTGATGACTTCCGCGCCCAGGTCCGCCAGCAGCATGCCGCAGGTCGGCCCCATCACCATGTGGGTGAATTCGACGACGCGGATGCCTTCGTACGGAAGGCGGGACGTTGCACGGCTAGTCATGGGTGATGCACCTTGATTGCGAAAAGGGATGAACGGATGGCCTCAGCGAGCCTGAACAAAGCCCAGGGGCAAGCCCGCGTCGGGCGTCATGCCGTAGAGCGGTTCGCCGGGCAGGCCGGCGGCCAGCGGCTGGCGCGCCGCGATGATTTTTTCCAGGTCGATGCCGGTGCGCACGCCCATGGCCTCGAACATGAAGACAAGGTCTTCCGTGACGACATTGCCCGACGCGCCGGGCGCGTAGGGGCAGCCGCCCAAGCCACCGAGCGAACTGTCGAACGTGCGCACGCCTTCGTCCCACGCCGCCAGGCAATTGGCCAGGCCCAGGCCGCGCGTGTTGTGCATGTGCGCGGCGCCGGCCTTGGCGCCAAGTTCCGCGCGCAAGCGGCGGAACAAGCGGCGCACCTGCGCCGGGTTGGCGTGGCCGACAGTGTCCGACAAGCCCGATTCATCGGCGCCCGCCGCCACGCACATCGCGGCCAGGCGGATGACCGCGTCTTCCGGCACCAGGCCTTGCAGGGTGCAACCGAACGCGGTGGAGATGCCGGCCTCAAGCTTGACGGCGGGCGCGAGTTCGTCGCGCAGCGCGGCAATGGCGCGCACTTGCTCGACCATTTCTTCGGGGGTCTTGCGCACGTTGGCCAGAGAATGCGCGCGGCTGGCCGATACCGGCATGGTCAGCTTGTGCACGCCGGCCCGCAACGCGGCCTCGGCGCCGCGCAGGTTAGGCACCAAGGCCATCACCGTCAGGCCGGGGATACGCGCGGCGTACGCCACGACTTCGGCGGCGTCCGCCATTTGCGGCAGCAAGCGCGCGGGCACGAACGAAGCCACTTCGATTTCACGCACGCCGGCGGCAACCAGCGCGTCGATCCAGCGGAATTTGTCCTCGGTCGCCATGGTGGTCGACACGGACTGCAAGCCGTCTCGCGGGCCTACCTCGCTGATCAGCACGTGCCCGTCGTGGGGGCTGGAATCCGACATGACGATGTCTCCTTGTGGTTTTATATGTTCTATCTTATAGAATGCTGTTCTTTCCTGTGGAATTAAAGACGATGCGAAAAACCCTGTCAAGCGGGTTGCCGGGTAGAAATCACGGTGGGCCGGGGACGCGGCACGTTGCCGCGCCGCGCTGTGCCTACAATGGCGGCGCCTGTCGTTCTAAAGGATGGAATATGCCGATCGCCCTTCCCTCTGCCGTGCCGCATAGCCCGGCCATCACCTCGCAGGTTCGCCATGCCGCGTAAAGCCGCAACCGAATCCGTTGCCGATGCCGACGCCGCCGCCGGTGGCGTGGCGGCGGTAGACCGCGCGCTGAGCCTGATGGCCGTGTTCACGCCCAGCGATCGCACGCTGTCCTTGGGCGAGCTGGCCGAACGCACCCGCCTGTACAAAAGCACGGTGTTGCGCCTGCTGGCCTCGCTGGAACACGCGCAATGGATACAGCGCCTGGACGATGGCCGCTATGCGCTGGGACCCGAAGTGGCGCGTTTGCATGGGATCTATTCGGCGTCGTTTTCCCTTGAACATGTGGTGGTGCCGGTGTTGCGCGACCTGGTGGCCGCAACCGGCGAAAGCGCGGCGTATCACGTACGCCAAGGCGATGCGCGACTGTGCCTGTATCGCGTGGACTCGCCTCACCCGGTGCGCGACCACATCCGCGCGGGCGATCTGCTGCCGTTGGAACGGGGCAGCGGCGGGCGCGTGTTGACGGCGTTCGACGACATCCTGGGCAACGCGCCTGGCCCCGAACAAGCGCTGTACGCGCGCATCCGCAAGGACGGTTATTTCGCGGCAATGGGCGACCGCCTGAACGAAGTGGCGGGCATCTCGGCGCCCGTGTTCCTGCTGTCGGGCGGCATTGCAGCGGCCGTCACATTGACCGCGCCGGCGCACCGCTACAACCCCGATCACCTTAGCCATGTGCTGAACGCCGCGCGCCGCCTGACGGGCCGCGTGGGCTGAAGGCCAAAGCGCCCGCCACGCGCCATTGCCCGCCGCTTGATCCTGCGCAAGGCGACCCGTCATGCCTTGCTCTAGCCTCTGTCCACTTGACCAGAGGAAAGGCTTTACACATGACGTGGTTCAAATCACTCAAACTCGCCGGCCGCGAACTGCTGCCCATCGTGCAGGGCGGCATGGGCGTCGGCGTGTCCGCGCATCGGCTGGCGGGAGCCGTCGCCGCCCAGAATGCGGTGGGCACCATCGCCAGCATCGATTTGCGCCACCACCATCCCGATCTGCTTGAGCAGACAGACAAGTGCAACGACCGCGACTTGATCGACCGCGTCAACCTGCTGGCGCTGGACCGGGAAGTGCGCGCCGCGCTGGACACGGCCCAGGGCCGGGGCGTGGTGGCGGTGAACGTCATGAAGGCCGTGCGCGGCCACCCGGCGCTAGTGCGGCAGGCTTGCGAAAGCGGCGCGCAGGCCATCGTGATGGGCGCGGGCTTGCCCATGGACCTGCCGGAAATGACGGCCGACTTCCCAAACGTGGCCTTGGTGCCGATTCTGTCGGAGTCACGTGGCGTGGCCGTCGTGCTGAAAAAATGGATGAAGAAAGGCCGCATGGCCGACGCCGTGGTGATCGAGCATCCCGGCTACGCGGGCGGCCATCTGGGCGCGGCGCGGCTGGACGATGTCCACGACGAACGCTTTGATTTTCAGCGCGTGCTGGCCGAATGCCACACGCTTTTCGACGAACTGCAACTGGGGAAAGACGCGCCCAAGCTGATCGTGGCCGGTGGCGTGGGCAGCCACGACCAGGTGCGCCATTGGCTGGCGCACGGGGCCGACGGCGTGCAGGTAGGCACCGCGTTTGCCGTCACGCACGAGGGCGATGCGCACGAGAATTTCAAACGCGTACTGATTGATGCCGACCCCACCCAGCTGGCCGAATTCACCAGCGTGGCCGGCCTGCCCGCGCGCGCCGTGGCCACGCCGTGGTTGACACGCTATCTGCGGCAAGAAAAAACGCTGCAAGCCGGCACGCGCTGCGATCCACGCCGTTGCAGCCAGCGCATGGACTGCCTGACGCAATGCGGCCTGCGCGATGGCCTGTCACGCTTTGGGCAATTCTGCATCGACCTGAAGCTGGCCGCCGCGCTACGCGGCGAAGTCAGCCGTGGGTTGTTCTTCAGGGGGGCATCCAAGCTGCCCTTCGGCAGCGCGATGCGGTCGGTGCGCGAGCTGATGGACTATCTGCTGCACGGGCAGATGCCGGCAGCGGCGTAGGCCGCTGATTCAATGGCGCGCGTCTAGGGGCTTCGGGGCCTGCCCCTATCGCGCCGCCGACAGATCAAACTGAAACACCGCGCCCGGCTCCGGGCGTTCCACCAGCCGGATCTCGCTTTGGTGCAGTTGCAGGATGCGCTGCACGATTACCAACCCCAAGCCGCCGCCATCGCGCGGCCCGCGGTTCAGCGCCGAGGCGCGCGTAAACAAGCCCGTGCGCAGTTCTTCCGGTATGCCCTGGCCCGTATCGCTGACCTGCACCTGCACCCGGTTCTGCGCCACACCCAGCTGCAAATCGATGCGGCTGCCCGGCGGGCTGTGCCGGATGGCGTTGTCCAGCAGGTTGGTCAGCACGCGTTCGATCAGCCCCAGGTCTGCCCGCACCAGCGGCAGTGCCTGCGGAATGTCGGTGCTTAGCTGTTGCTGGCGGGCCTCGGCGGCAAGCTCAAACTTTTGCATGACGTCCTGCACCAGCTCCGGCAAGGAAAACGTTTCTGGCTCCAGCCGCACCAGCCCGGACTCCAGCCGCGCCAGTTCGAAGAGCTCTTGCGCCAGACGCCCCACCTTGCGGCTTTGCCCCAGCGCGATGTCCAGATAGCGGCGCCGTTCGCCGGGGTTCAGGGTGTCTTCTTTCAGGCGCAGCGTTTCCAGATAGCCATGCAGCGACGTCAGCGGCGTGCGCAGGTCATGCGAGATATTGGCCACCAGATCGCGCCGCTGCTGGTCCTGCCGCGTCAGTTCGCGCCATTGGTCGGAAATGCGTCGACCCATCTGCACGAAGCTGCGGCGCAACACCGAGATCTCGTCCTGGCTGGTGTCGGTGTCATCGCCCGGGCGGCCCAGGGCGGCCAGCGCCTTGCCGTCATCGCCCTCGAATGCGCGTACCGCTCGCGTCAACTCGCGCAGTGGCCGCGTGATCAGCGCAAACGCCGTCAAGCCCGCCACCAGCCCCAGCAAGGCCACCAGCGCAATCGACCACAACGTGGTGCGCAACACCGAACTACGCGACACCGCCATCGCCAGCGCGTCGTGCGCCTGCCCTTGCAGCACCACGTAAACGTAGCCTTTTTCCTGCCCGCCCACGCGCACCGGCGCAGCGCTGAACACCTTTTGGCCGTCCTGGCTGCGCGGGTCGTCGCCCACGATCGGCAGCATGCCGCCCGCCAGCAAATGCTTGACCGGGGCCAGGTCCACCTGCGCGCGCTTGATCTGGCCGGCCGGCGCGGCATCGCCCACGATGCGCCCGTCGTTGGACAGCAGATAGACCTCCACGGCCGGGTTCACCGCCATCAGCATGTCGAACAGCGAACGCACGGCGCCGGGCTTCCAGCCGTTGGCATCCATCAATTCCGTGGTGCCCGCGATGTGTTGCGCCAGCCCGCTGGACAGGCGCTGCACCACCTCTTGTTCATAGCGGGAGTTGGCGGCGATCTGCAACCACGCCGATGCGCCGCAGCACGCCAGCAGCAGCATCGCGAACACGGCGGACAGGCGTTGGGTCAAGGTAAATCGTTTCATGTCGGGCCTCCGGCAGCGCCCGGTTCGGCGGCGAATTTATAGCCCCGACCCCACACCGTCAGGATGCGGCGGGGGTCGGACGGATCGGCTTCGATTTTCGTGCGCAGCCGGTTGATATGCGTGTTGACCGTGTGTTCGTAGCCTTCGTGCTGATAGCCCCACACGTGGTTCAGCAGGTCCATCCTGGAAAACACCTTGTCGGGATGGCGCGCAAAGAAATGCAGCAGGTCGAATTCGCGCGGCGTCAGGTCCAGCCGGCGGTCGTCCACGTCCACCGTGCGCGCAATCGGGTCGATGGACACCCCGTGCACCGCCAGGCTGCCGGCGTCGATGCGTGCATTGCGTTCGATGGCGCTGCTTCGGCGCAGCAAGGCCCGCACGCGCGCCACCAGTTCCAGCATTGAAAACGGCTTGGCCAGATAGTCGTCGGCGCCCAGTTCCAGGCCCAGGATGCGATGCACCTCGGACGACCGGGCGCTGGTGATGATGATGGGGGTGTAGCGCGCCATGGCCCGCGCGCGTTTGCAGATTTCCAGACCGTCGATGCCGGGCAGCATCAGGTCCAGCACCAGCGCGTCCCAGTTGCCCTCTTCCAGGCGACGCATGCCGTCATTGCCGTCGGCGGCGTGTTCCACCTCGTAGCCTTCGTCGCGCAGGTGCAGGCGCAGCAATTCGGCAATGTGGGCGTCGTCTTCAACAATCAACACGCGGCGGGGGGTGTCCATGGGCGGCTCGGGGGTAGGAATACCGCCATTGTCGCCAATCCACGGGCGGCCAGTTATCACAATTTTTTTAAGTTTGCGTGAGGACTTCGATATCGGCCTGGGACAAGAATGGCTCCAACGACAGCACCCCGCCCCCGGAGACCCGCCATGATGGCAAGCCCCGCCCCCCACATTTCCCCCGCCGCCCGGCCTCCCGGCGTCATCCACCCCGGCTGGCTGCGCATCATGCACTGGCTCAATGCCCTGGCGGTGGTGTTGATGGTCATGAGCGGATGGCGCATTTATAACGCCGCCCCGTTCTTTGACTTTGCCTTTCCCAACAACATCACCCTGGGCGGCTGGCTGGGCGGCGCGCTGCAATGGCACTTTGCCGGCATGTGGCTGCTGTTTTTCAACGGGCTGCTGTACCTGACGCTTAACCTGGCCACCGGCCGGTTGCGGCGCAAATTCTTCCCCGTCAGCCCGCGCGGCGTCGCCACGGACCTGAACGCGGCCTTGCACGGCAAGCTGTCCCACGGCGACCTGCGCCACTACAACCAGGTGCAAAAGCTGGCCTACCTGTTCGTCATGGTCGATATCGCCGTGCTGGTCTTGTCCGGCCTGGTGCTGTGGAAGTCCGTGCAGTTCAGCATGCTGCGCGACTTGATGGGCGGCTATGAATTCGCGCGCCGCATCCACTTTGTCGCCATGGCCCTGCTGGTGGCGTTCGTGGCGGTGCATCTGGTGATGGTGGCGCTGGTGCCCCGTAGCCTGATCGCCATGATCCGCGGCAAATAAGGAGCCCGACATGAGCCAAAAGAAACGCTTGTCGCTGCTGGGCCTGGACGGCGCGGCCATTCTGAAAGAAGCCAGGAATCTGCTTGCCCGGCGCGTCGAGCAGCCGTCGCGCCGCGCATTCCTGCGCAACAGCCTGACCCTGGGTGGCGTGGCGATGCTGTCCGGGTGTTCGCTGTCCGACGACGAAAACGTGGAAAAGGCCCTGACATCGGTGTCACGCTTCAACGACCGCGTACAGGGCTGGTTGTTCGACCCGAACAAGCTGGCGCCCACCTATCCGGAATCCATGATTACGCGGCCGTTTCCCTTCAACGCGTACTACGGCATCGACGAAGTGCGCCACGTGCAAGAGGAATCGTACCGCCTGGAAGTGACCGGCATGGTGGCCGACAAGCGCCAATGGCGCCTGGAAGAACTGCGCGCCATGGCGCAGGTGGACCAGGTAACGCGCCACATTTGCGTGGAAGGCTGGAGCGCCATCGGCAAATGGGGCGGCGTGCCCTTCTCAACCTTTCTGAAACGTGTCGGCGCGGACCTGACGGCCAAGTACGTCGGCTTCAAATGCGCGGACGACTACTACACCAGCATCGACATGCCCACGGCGCTGCACCCGCAGACCATCCTGGCGCTGACCTATGACGGCAAGACGTTGCCCCCCGAGTACGGCTTCCCCATGAAGCTGCGCATGCCTACCAAGCTTGGCTACAAGAACCCCAAGCATATACAGGCCATTTTCGTCACCAACACCTACCCAGGCGGTTACTGGGAGGACCAGGGCTACAACTGGTTCGGCGGAAGCTAGGTGAAATTCCTGTCTTACCCCCTCCATCAAAGGAACGCATCATGAAGAAAATCACCACCGCCGCTTTCTCCCTGTGCCTGGCATTTGGCGCCGTCGCCGCGCACGCCGCCGACACCATGGGCAAGGACAGCATGAGCAAAGACGGCATGAGCAAGAGCTCGATGTCCAAGGACGGCATGGCCAAGGATGGGATGTCGAAGGATGGCATGGCGAAGGACGGCATGGCCAAGGATGGCATGGCGAAAGACGGCATGGCCAAGGACGGCATGGCGAAAGACGGGATGTCCAAGGATGGCATGGCCAAGGACGGCATGGCGAAAGACGGCATGGCCAAGGATGGCATGTCGCACGACGGCATGAAGAAGGATTCGATGTCCAAGGACGGAATGAGCAAGTAAGCGCAGCAAGCCGCACGCGCGCGGGCCGCCCGATTGGCCCGCGCCCGGCATGCCGCATTGTTGACGGAGCCACGCCATGACTTTGAACCGCAGACACTTCCTGACGCTGGGCGGCGCCGCCGCGCTTGCCGCGGGTCTGGCCCCCTGGCTGACCCCGCGTAACGCCTCGGCCGGCACCGCCGCCGCTGCCTCCTTTCCCTACGCGTTGACCGACGAGCAATGGCGCGCCCGGTTGACGCCCGCGCAATACCAGGTGTTGCGCCGCGAGGGCACCGAACGCCCCTACACCAGCCCGTTGAACGACGAACACCGCACCGGCACGTTTTCGTGCGCCGGCTGCGAGCAGCACCTGTTCTCGTCCAGCACCAAATTCGACAGCCGCACCGGCTGGCCCAGCTTCTGGCAGCCACTGCCCAACGCCGTGGGCGAAACGCGCGACACCGGCTTCGGCATGGTCCGCACCGCCGTGCATTGCGCCAACTGCGGCGGGCACCTGGGCCACGTCTTTGATGACGGCCCCCGCCCCACCGGCCTGCGGTACTGCATGAACGGGGTCGCCATGACCTTTGCCGCACAGGGCTGAGGCGCCAAGCCGCTACCCCTTTCTTTCAGGAATCCTCTGACCATGAACTTCCAAGCCAAAAAATTCTGCGCCGCGCTTGCCGCCGCGTGCGGCCTGCTGGCAGCGGGCGCGGGTGCGTCCCGCGCCGCTGAAACCGCGTTCATCATCCCCGCCCCGTCTGTCGACGAAGCCCAGGCCGCCGCCGCGCAAGAAAAGGCCGTCATCGCCGGCGGCTGCTTCTGGGGCGTGCAGGCCGTGTTCCAGCATGTCAAAGGCGTCAGCAACGCCGTCTCGGGCTACGCGGGCGGCAAGGCCGACACGGCCAACTACGACACCGTCAGCGGCGGCCGCTCGGGCCACGCCGAAGCCGTCGAGATCACCTACGACCCCAAGCAGGTCAGCTACGGGCAACTGCTGCAAATCTACTTTTCCGTCGCCCACGACCCCACGCAACTGAACCGCCAGGGCCCCGACCGTGGCACGCAATATCGTTCCACGGTGTTCCCGGCGAATGACGGGCAGCGCAAGGTGGCCGAAGCCTATATCGCGCAGCTGAACAAGACCGGCGTGTATTCCAAGCCGCTGGCCACCACCGTGGAACCGTTGCAAGCGTTCTACCCAGCCGAGGGCTATCACCAGGATTACCTGGTGCGTAATCCGAACAGCATGTACATCGTGATCAACGACGTGCCCAAGGTGGAAAATCTGGCGAAGACGTTCCCGGATAAATATCGCGACAAGCCGGTGCTGGTGGGCGCGAACGGCAAGTAAGCCTGGCCGAAGATCTGAGCGCGGGCGCGCTGCCATGGGTCGGTGGTGGCGCGCGGGCCCGCGTGCATTCTGCGTGCATCACTCCAAGCCGATTCGCCTGGCGGCATTCTTGAACAGGGCTTGCGTGTCGGGCGTCAGGCGGAACGCGTCCAGGAAATTTGAGATGCCATAGGCGGGATTCGCCTTGTGTATCGTCGCCACAAACGCCAGCGCCTCGTCCTGCCTGTCGGCCAGCGCCAGGCAGTGCGCGGCGATAGCCAGGATGTGCACGTGAGCGTTGGGACGCATGGCCGCCTTGACCGCCCAGTCGGCGGCCTCGGCGACCCGGCCCAACCGCACCAAAGCCAGCGCGCGAACCGCCAGCATGCCGAACATCAAGGGATCGAAGGGGCTCAGATGGCGCGAATGATCGGCAGAGCCAATCGCCGCCTGCGCGTCGCCGGATTGGCAATGGACAAAACCCAAGGTGTAGTGGCCCAACGCAAAGTTCGGGCTCAGGTCCACGGCGCGCTGCAATTCCGACAATGACGGCTCCTGGCTGCCGCGCAGCCACAGCGCCCGACCCATGGCCCAATGCGCAGCGGGGTCCCGGTCGTCGGCGATCAGGCTCTGGCCGGCCGCTTTGTACGCGAGATCGATCGACGAATTTTGCTCGCCCCAACGTTGGAATGCGTCCTGCCAATGCGTGAACGACAGCCCGGCGTACGCCCGCGAATACGTGGGATCCAGCCGCAGCGCCAACTCGAAGAAATGCCTTGCCCGCGCGTTATCCGCCCGGTTGAACCGGTACATGTGCCACAGGCCGCGATGATGGGCCGACCAGGCGTCCAGCGAATTCGGCGGCGTAAGGATGGCGCGCTCGCGCTCGGCGGATTCAATTTCGATGTCGACCGAGGCGACGATCCGGTTGCCGATGTCGTCCAGCGCCACAAAGGCGTCGTCCATCGGGTGATCGAACGTTTCCGCCCACACGATGCGCGCGGTGCGCGCCTCGACCAGCGCCACGTCAACGACGATCCGCTTGGCGTGCCGTCGCAGCAAGCCGCTGACCACGAAGTCCACATTCAGCGTCCGCCCGGCCTCTTCAGGCCCCACGCTGCGCTGATCCAGGGCAAACACGGTTCCCTGCGCAATGACGAACAGGCTACGCAGCTTTGCCAATCGCGTGATGATGTCGTAAGCCAGGCCATCGCCCAGGCCGCCCCGCACCCCGCCAGGCGCTGACGCGTCCGCGAACGGCATCACGGCAATCGAGGCGCGACCGGTGTGATCCTTGCTGCCTTCTGCCTGCTCGGCAAGCACCGCCCTGCCCAAGCCCGCCAGCGGTTCAGGCGGGTCGGATGGCGCCCGCCCCAATTGCCGCCTCAATTGGCTCCACGCATCGCGCAACGGTCGCCAGTCCAGCCCTTCGTCTTCAAACGCGCGAATCGCGGCGGCCACGTGTTCTTCGCCTTCGCGAAGCTGCTTTCGCGCACTGAGCGATTGCAGCATCAGCATGTGCGCGTGGCGATCGAACGGCGCCAGGCGCAACCATTTGTCCAGGCAGTCGTAGCGCTCTTCAGAGCCGTCCGGCAGCAGCGCCGCCAAATGTTCCAACACCGCGGCCTGGCATGCCCTGAACCGCCGCCGCTGCGCCACCAGCCAGCTATCGAACATCGGGCAGGACCGGATGTGCAGCCCCTCCAGGAATTCTCCGAGGAACAGCGCCGCCATCGCGCGCAACGGTTCCACACCCACGTTGCCGATGCCCTGCCGCATCGCCTCTTCAATGTCGACCCCATCCACGTGGCAGTCGTGCAGGTCCAGCGTCACGCTGTCTTGCGCGGCCTGCACGCGGCGTTGGTCCGCGTCGTCCAGCAACGCGCGCGCCTTGCTGAGGCACCAACGAAGCTCGCCGCGCGGATCGTTCGGCAGGTCCCAGAGCAGTTCGCACAGATATGCCCGGGACACCGGGTGCGTGGCCAGCGCCAGGTATGCCACCAGCGCGCGCAGCTTGCGCGATGGCGGCAGCGGCAGGGCCGCGCCCGCGCGGCGGATCGCCATCGGCCCCAGCAGCTGGATATGAATGGCGCCGCTCTGGGGAATACCCTCCCCCCCGGTCGACGCGAATTCCACGCCGGCTACCACGTTGGCCTCCACGCGCCCGCTCTACGGTTGAGACCCGATCGCGCGCTACCCGAATAGCCTTTCGCCCGCGCATCGGCACCGCGTCGGCGATATCCGCCCACGCCTTCACCTTGTGTCAATGGAGTCCAGCTATGTCCCCAACCGATATTGCCGCCGTTCCTCTTGCGCCGGCTGCCGCGCCGCCCGATCTGGCCGCCGTAAAAACCCGCCAGCAAGCCACCTGGTCTTGCGGTGACTACGCCGTCGTCGGCACCACGCTTCAGATCGTCGGCGAACAACTGTGCGAGGCGATGGATGTGCGCGCCGGGCAAAAGGTGCTTGATGTGGCGGCCGGTAACGGCAATGCGTCGCTGGCGGCGGCGCGGCGTTGGTGCGAGGTCGTCGCCACCGACTATGTGCCCGCGCTGTTGAGCCGAGCCCGCGAACGCGCCGCCGCCGAACGGCTGAAGATCGAGTTTCAGGAAGCCGACGCCGAAGCCCTGCCTTTCGCGCCCGGCAGCTTCGACGCCGTCATGTCCACCTTCGGCGTGATGTTCACGGCCGACCAGGACAAGGCCGCCGCCGAATTGGTGCGTGTCTGCCGTGCAGGCGGCAAAATCGGCATGGCCAACTGGACGCCGGAGGGCTTCGTGGGCCAGATTTTCAAGACGATCGGCAAGCACGTCCCCCCGCCGGCCGGCGTCAAATCGCCCGCGCTGTGGGGCACCCGCGCGCGTATCGACGAGATGTTCGGCGCACATGCCAAGGCGATCCAGGCGGAACCGCGACATTTCGTTTTCCGGTATCGCTCGCCGGCGCACTGGCTGCAAGTCTTCAAAAGCTATTACGGCCCAGTCCTCAAGGCGTTTTCCATACTGGAGCCCGCCGCGCAAGCCGCCCTGGAAAGCGACCTGATAGCGCAAATAGACCGGTTCAATCGCTCTGGCGATGCCGGGGTGGTGGTGCCCAGTGAATACCTGGAAATCGTGATCACCCGTCAGTGACGGGGACACTGCCCGAAGCCCCGTGGCGCAGGGACTACCCGGGCGGACAGCAAGCAGATGGTCCATGGCGCGACGCCTTCCTTCCCATCCGCGTGGCGGGCAGACGGGGCGATGCGAAGCATGTGGCATGCAAAGCTGGCGCGCGGGCTTGCGGCCCGCCGCCAGGCCGGTGCTGGTCCTTCGCCTGAAATCATACGCCTGCCCGCGCGCCTGCTGGTTCTATGTGCCCGCTGTTATCCGGCACAGAGTGCCGCTGCGATCACTCGCGCTTGCGCTGCTTTGCGCTGGCCTCGAACTCGGCCGACAAGCGCAGCTGCTCTTGCTTGTAGTCGTCCAGGCTGCCGCGGTAGCCGTCCAGATACAGATCCTGCCGGGCCTTGTCCATCGCCGTTGACGTCGCGGCCTGCCTGACGAAGTTTGCAAGCTGCGTACGCACGGGTTCGGGAATACCGCTGCGCACCGCCACGCTGTAGCTGCTGTGAAACACCATGTCGGGCACGCCAAGCTCGGCAAACGTCTTCACGCCCGGCAGATGGCTTACGCTGCCCGGCCGCCCGGTGTAGGCCAGCACCTTGACGTGCGGATTGTCCTTGACGCTTTGCGTGGTGCCGATCGTGGTGAAGTAGCCGTCGATCTGGCCGCCGAGGATGGCCGTCAGCCCTTCGGCCCCGCCCTTGAAGGGAATCGGGCGGTATTGCGTGCCCAGGCTTGCTGCCAGCCTGGCCGCCAAGGTGGAATAGGTGCCGATGCCCAGGTCCGCAATGCCGATATCCATTTCGCGCTTCACGCCTTTCAGGTCCTGAAGCGAGTTCCAGCCGCGGTCGGCCGGCACGATGAAGGCGTAGCTGCTTTGGGCCAGCGGGGCCAGGATGTCGAAGTCCGAAAATTCGTATCCCGCGCCGGGCGTCGTCAGCTTCGCGCTGTAGAAACCTTCGGCATGCACCAGCAAGGTGTAGCCGTCGGCGGGCCGGTTCTTGACGGCCATGATGCCGATGGCCGAGCCGGCGCCCGGCCGGTTTTCCACCACCACAGTCTGCCCCATGATTGCCCCGAGTTGCTGGGCGAACGCGCGCGAGATGGCGTCCGTAGCGGCCCCCGGCGGATACGGGACCACAAGCCGGACGGGCTTGTCCGGATACGCCGTTTGCGCGGCGGCCGAAAAGGAAAACAGTGCGCTGAACACCGCGCCTGTCAGCAGCAGACGGCGGCGAATGGTGAAAGGCATGGCTTGCTCTTTTTCAGTTGTCCCCGCGAAAGTGTATCGAGCCGCCGCGCGATCCATTCCGCCGAATTCCGAAGATGTCTTCTGCAAAAAATGCAGCACGCCGGCACCGCGCGCCGCCATCGGCCATGCCCATGACTCCTTCGATTCATGCAGTTCTGATCTGCGCCCCGAGCTATAGCCAAGCCGGTTCAGCTACCTAGAATTTAGAGCTCCAGATAACTCAAAAGTGAATTGAAAAATCAATTCAAACATTCCGGAGACAAGCCATGACCCACCCCCTTCCCACCCGACGGGCCATCCTGCTGGGCGGCGTGCTGTTGGGCCTGGGCGTCAATGCCCTGGCCGCCCCCAGCGCTTGGCCCGACCGCCCCATTCGCCTGGTCGTCGCCGGTTCGCCCGGCGCGGGTGGCGACATTTTTGCCCGCCTGATCGCCGCCCCCTTGTCCAAGACGCTTGGGCAGCCCATCGTCGTGGAATCCAAGCCCGGCGCCAACGGCATGATTGCGTGCGACGCGGTGGCCAAGGCGGCGCCCGACGGCTACACCTTGCTGCTGGCGCCCTCGTCCGCCATCTTGCTGAACCCGGTGGTGCTGCCCTCGCTGCCTTACGACCCGGACAAAGACCTGCTGCCCATTGCGCAGGTCGGCGCCGCGGGCATCCTGCTGGTCGCCAACCCCAGCATGGGGTTCAAGAACCTGGCGGACATGGTCGCCTATGCCAAGGCCAACCCCGGCAAGTTGGCGTACGGTTCGTGGGGAACGGGCTCATCCGGCAACCTGGCCATGGAAGGCATCAAGGCGCACTACGGTCTGGACATGCCGCACATTCCGTACAAGCAGCTGGTCACGGAAAGCACCGACCTGATCGCCAACACCATCAGCGTCGGCTTCATGGACATCGCCTCGCCGATTCCATTCATGCGTAGCGGCAAATTGGTCGCGCTGGGCCAGACGGGTTCGCGGCGCTGGCCCGCCACGATGGATGTGCCGACGCTGGCCGAACAAGGCTACAACTTCGAAGCCGATGGCTGGTATGGCGTTTTTGCGCCGGCGGGCACGCCGCCCCAGATCATCGACCGGCTCAACACCGAGATCTATCGCGCGCAGCACGCCCCCGACGTCCGCGAAAAAATCGAAGGCCAGAACATGATCATCCCCGCGGATATCTCCGCCAAGGAATTCGCGGCATCGATCAAGCGCGACGCGGTCATCTGGCAAGGCCTGGCGCAAGTGGCCGACTTGAAGAACAAGTAGGCGGCGCGCATGGATACCTCTTTAAACACGCCCTTTGCGGTAAACGCCTTGCAAGGCCGCGTGGCCGTGGTCACCGGCGCCAGCGGCGGCATCGGCCTGGCCATCTGCCGGCAACTGCAATCGATGGGTGCGGCCGTCGTGCAGGTGGACGTCAACGCGGGCGACGCCAGCGTCCAGGCGGATGGCCCGCTGAACCTGTGCTGCGATATCGCAGATCCGGACGCGGTGGCGGATATGGCCGCGCAAGTGGCGCAGCGCTTCGGCCGCTGCGACATACTGGTCAACAACGCGGCCATCAGCGCCGCGCCGGTGGGCCTGGAGGCGTTCCCGATCGACTTATGGGACCGCATCTTTCGCGTCAATCTGCGCGGCGCGTTGCTGTGCGCTCAGAAGCTGTTTCCGCTGATGCGCGAACAACAGGCGGGCAGCATCATCAATGTGGCGTCGATCTCTGCCCACACGCCCACGCGTGTGGGCGCCTACGGTTCGACCAAGTCTGCCCTACTGGCGCTGACCCGCCAGATGGCGGTGGAATGGGGCCCCCTGGGCATACGCGCCAACGCCATCAGCCCGGGGATGATCCGCACGCCGCTGTCGGAACCCCATTACCGCGACGACGCCGTGCTGCAAAAACGCGTCGCCCACATCCCGGCGCGACGCATCGGCCTTCCCTCGGACATCGCGGGCGCCGTGGCCTTTCTGGCCAGCGACGCGTCGCACTATGTGAATGGGCAGGACATCGTGGTGGATGGCGGCTTCCTGAAAGCATCGCTGACGAATCTGTATGCGAGCTGAAACCGAACGCTGAAGGGGGTAGACAGCAGCGCTTTTCTCCACGCGGCGCATGCCTGCGCCCCCCTGATTTCCGGTGGCCGCGAGGGCCGCTAAAATACATCGATCCACGGTTTGCGGACCTGTCATGCCTTTCTTGGTCCGACGCGAACGAAGATCCAACAATGGCACGACGCCCCGCCCCTCGCCCAACCCAGTCGCCCCCTGCCGACTCGCGTCAACCTGCACCGGAGCATCTGGCGGAAATGCTGGACAGCCTAAGCGACGGGTTCATGTCGATCGACAAGTCGTGGCGGTTTACGTACCTGAACGACACCGCCGAACGCTACTTGCAGCAGGACCGGCAAAACCTGCTTGGGCGCGACATCTGGCAGTGTTACCCGGACCTGGTGGGCTCGGGCTATTACCGGATTTACCAGCAGACGGCGGCCACGGGCGTCCCCGGTCGCCACACCGCTTATTACGCCCCGCTGCGCACCTGGTTCGAAGCGCGATCGTTTCGCCACGATGAAGGCATCACGGTGCTGTTTCGCGACGTCACGGGCCAACACGAGCACGCGGCACAACTGGAATTCGAAGCCAGTCACGACTATCTGACCGGCTTGCCGAATCGCCGCAAGTGCATGGAAACGCTAGCGGGCGCGGTCGCGGATGCGGGCTTGAGTAGCGCCGGCAAGGGCGCCCGTGTAGCGGTGCTGTTTATCGATCTGGACCACCTGAAAGACGTCAACGACGCATTCGGCCATGCCGTTGGCGATGCGTTGCTGCGCGCGTTTGCCAACAGGCTGAACACCCTGGTCGAACCCACGTGTTTTGCCGCGCGGGTGGGCGGTGACGAGTTTGTTCTGGTGTTGCGCAACACCTCGGAAAGCGCCGCGCAAGCGTGCGCGCGCGCCGTGCTGGATACGCTTGCAGCGCCGTTTGAAACAGGCGGCCGATCGCTATTGCTTTCTGCCAGCATCGGGATCGCGCTGCTTGGAGAAAAGCCCGAATCCGCCGAGGCCTTGCTGAGTCAGGCCGACACCGCCATGTACGCCGCAAAGTCCTCGGGAAATCTTCATATCCGCGTGTATGACGCGGCGCTGGACAGGGGCATGCGCGACCGCTTGGCACTGCGCTCTGAGCTTGGTGCCGCGTTTTCGACGAACCAGTTTGAATTGCATTTTCAGCCGCAGATTGCCTTGGCCGACAGTTCCCTGGTTGGCGTCGAGGCGCTGCTTCGTTGGCGTCATCCCGAACGCGGCTTGCTGACCCCGGACGCGTTTCTGGCATTGCTGCTTGATTCTTCTTACGAGGGCCATCTGGCCGATTGGCTGTTCGATGCCGTTTGCCGGCATATCGCCGTATGGCAACAGCTGGGCGTCACCGTACCCCGGACCAGCCTGAACCTGTCGCCTCGGCAACTGCTGGACAAGGGCCTGGCAGACCGCATTCTTGATGCCGCGCGGCGGCATCGCGTCTGCCCCACCTTGCTGGATATCGAAATCACGGAAGACGGCTTGCTGGGCGATATCGACATGGCAACATCGGTGCTGGCCGCGTTGAAAGGCGCCGGCATATCCACATCGCTGGATGACTTTGGCGCCGGTTACTCCAGCCTTAGCTACCTGGTCCGCCTTCCCGTGGACACGCTCAAGATCGACCGGTCGTTCGTCCGGGAATTGCTGGCGTCAGAGAAAGCGTCGGCGGTCATCCGAAGCATTGTCGGCCTTGCCCGCGCGCTGGGCATGAAGACCATCGCCGAAGGCGTGGAACACCAACACCAGGCCGATGCGCTGAAAGACGCGGGCTGTGACTGCATTCAAGGCTATCTGATCAGCCGACCGCTGACCGCCGAGGCTTTCCTGGAATTCATGCGGCGCGCGTAATGCCGCCGACGCGCCGCCGCCCCCTTCCCCTATCCCTCCGCGACCACCCCATGTTCCAACTACGACAGCTGAAGATTTTCATTGCCGCAGCAGAGACGTTGAACTTCACGCAAGCCGCCAAACGCGTGCACCTGTCGCAGCCCAGCGTGACGGAACAGGTGCGCGCACTGGAAGACAGCGTGGGTCACGCGCTGTTCATTCGCCAGAACAACCGCTTGCAACTGACGGCGGCGGGGGAAAGGCTGGCCTCGCGCGCCCGCGAGCTGCTTGCGTTGGCCGATGAAGCGTTCCGGCAGGTTCGCGACAACGTCGATGATCCGGGGGGCACTATCCGCGTGGCCGCGCCGCAAACCTTGTGCACCAGCGTGGTGGTTCCGCAACTGCTGGAGCTTGCCGAGCTGTATCCCGCCACCCAGGTTGCGGTCCAGGAAAGAAATTCCTCGGACACCGCGCAGGCGGTGCTGGACGCAACGGCCGACCTGGGGCTGGTGCACGGCTGGCCGGCCGACAACGCCAGGCTTCGTGTCGAGACTATTGCGCGGGACAGGCCAGGCGTCGTATTGCCGCCCGGCCATCCGTTGGCGCACGCAACCGAAATCCACCCGCACGCGCTTGCCGACTACCCGCTGATCGTTACGATGCAGGGCTGCCGGTATCGGGAATACCTTGAGGCCCTGTTGCAGGACGCCCCCGCCCGGCCACACGTTCGCGGCGTGGCCGACAGCGTGCCGGCCTTAATGCAGATGGTGTCCGCCGGCTTGGGAATATCGATCCTTCCCAGGATGGCCATGGGCCCGGCCGTCACGGCGGCGCAGCCCGTATGGCGGCCGTTGGCCACACAGGGAGTAGGCCTGCCCATCTGCCTTATTACGCTGCATCGCGAACCCACGCGCCAGGTTGCGGCGTTCATTCAGATGATCCGGCTTGCGACCCTGGGCTCAGACCAGGCGATGCCCGCCATCGACGTGCAGCACGGTGCCGGTCGTGTAGCCGTTGCCAAGTAGAAAGAGGATGGCATCGGCGATATCGTCGCCGGTGCCCACCCGCCCCACCGGCAGCCGCTCGGCCATCGACGCCAACAACGCCTCACTGTCGGCGCCCGCCACATCGCGCCAAATCGGCGTGCGCACCCATCCCGGGGACACCGCGTTGACGCGCAACGGCGCCAGCTCGACAGCCATCGCGCGCACCACCCCTTCCAACGCGGCATTGATCGCGGCCACCGCCACGCCCTTGGGCCGGGGTCGATAGGCGGCAATGCCCGAGGTCAGCGTGATTGAACCGTGCGCCGGCATCCGTGCGGCGCCATGCTTGGCCAGCAAGATGGGCGCGACAACTTTCGAGCGGATCGCCCGGTCCAGCGCGTCCAGAGCCAGGGCGGGCAGCAGCTCGTAGGCGCCCCGGATGTCGGCGGCGGTGCAAACCAGATGGTCCACGTGGCCGATGTCTTCGAAAAGCCGCTGCACCTGCGCTTCGCTGGTCACGTCCGCCTGACACACGCGCGGCTCGCCAAACGCTTGCAGCTGCGTGGCCGCAGCGTCCAGTTTGTCGCGCGATCGGCCCACGATCACGACATCGCAATGCATGCTCAGCAGCCGGGCGCTTAGGGCCAAGCCCATGCCCGAGCCGCCGCCGACGACCACGATGCGTTGTCCTGCAAGAGAGTTGGTCATGCTCATTTCCTTTGAATGAAGGTTTGGAAATGAACAATGTTCTCGTCATGCCGCGCGGCGGGCCAGCAGGAATGTCCGATGGGGGTATCGGATGTTCTATGTGGACGCGGCACACGCTTTAATCCATGCCGTCTGCGATAATGCCGCCCGCCACGGCAGTCCGCCATGACGCGCGGGCGATCGATATATCCGGCGCTTCCGAATCTGCACTGCCAACACACCAAGATCACATGACATCCAGGGCAATCTGCATTGCTGCGCTAGCCGTTGCAGCGCTGACTCAAGCACCACTTTCCATGGCACAGAACGTCAATGGCAAGAACCTTTTCACGCAGCGATGCGCCATGTGCCACGGGGCCGATATCAAGGGCACCGGGCCTTTGGCCCAGAAAAGTAATCCGCCCACCCCCGACCTGACCACTGCGGCGTTCAAAAAACGTCTTCAAGAATATCCGGGCGTCATTGTTTCATCGGTGATCTTGCGACCAAATGGCGACTTGATTCCGAGGACGCTGCGAGAGAACGGGGTAAAAATTGCACCGCACGCCTGGACGGTTCAGGACTTTCGCGATTTGAATAAATACATGACGGGCGTGATTTCGAAAAGCCGTTAACAGTGCGTTGGCGTCGGCGTCATTACTCGACATCGACTACGGGCGGTCTTCCGCCGAATACCCGTCTGAAAGCAGCACCGCCTATTCTGTTCCAGTATGCTCGCCCCTCCTAACCCAGCGCTTTCAAGGACACACCTCATGAAGTTTGGATACACCATCATCTATGTGCCTGACGTGGCGGCATCCCTGTCGTTCTTTGAAGGCGCGTTCGGTTTTCCGGTGCGGTTCCTGCACGAGTCAAAAACCTACGGTGAGCTTGATACGGGTGCCACCACGCTGGCGTTCGCGGCGCATGAATTGGGGGCAATGAACTTCGCCACCGGGCACGTCGAAGCGTCGGCGTCGGCCAAGCCGCTGGGCATGGAGGTGGCGTTTGTGACGGATGACGTGGCCGCCGCCCATGCCCGGGCCTTGTCGCGGGGCGCAACCGAGCTAAGCGCCCCGACCGCCAAACCTTGGGGCCAGGTGGTGTCTTACCTGCGCTGCCCCGACGGCACGCTGGTCGAGTTGTGTACGCCTGTGCAAGGCTGAGACCGCCAGTTCAACGCCATCGCCCAGCACGACGTCGCCGACAACGTCGCGTTGTCGAAAACCAAGCAGGCCATGCCGGTACTGGCCATCGGCGGAGAAAAATCCTGCGGCGACAACATGGCGGTCGTCATGCGCAATGCGGCGACCAACGTGCGCGGGGAAGTTGACGATGCGCCCGCCGTCCGCCGGCAGCGGCAGCAAGGCCTGGGTAAGAAAGAACACGCCCTTGACGTGCACCGCAAAAAGCGCGTCGAACTGCGCTTCGGTGGTGGGGGCAAAGTCCGCCACGCCGTCAACAAGCGCGATGCCTGTCCGCGACCCCTACTCCGCCTTGATCCCGCCCCGCTGGATCACCGCCGTCCACTTGGCCACATCGTCGCGGATTCGCTGCGCGAATTCGGCCGGCGTGCTGCCCACCGGCTGAAAGCCCAGCCCGGCCAGTTTGTCGCGCAGTGCGCCTTTGCGCACGGATTCAGCCAGCGTTGCCGACAGCTTCTGAATGATGGGTTCCGGCACGCCGGCCGGCGCCACCAGGCCAAACAGTGGCGAAATGTCCACGCCCCGCAGGCCTGCCTCGGTGAACGTGGGCACGTCGGGCAGCTGGCTGGCGCGTTGCGGGCTGGTGACGGCCAAGGCTTTCAGGCGCCCGCCTTTGATGTGTTCCAGCAGCGTGGGAACGGTGGCGAAGGCGAACTGCACCTGGCCGCCCAGCAGGTCCGTGATGACGGTGCCGCCGCCACGGTACGGCACGTGCAACACGTCCACGCCGGCCTGCTGGCGCAGCTGCTCGCCTGCCAGATGCGGACCGCTGCCCACCCCCGCCGACCCGAACGACAGCGTGCCCGGCTGCGCTTTGGCCAGCGCGACAAAGGACGCGACGTCGCTTGCCTTGACCGACGGATGCACCACCATGACGAACGGCGCGGTCGCCATCAGCGAGACCGGTGCAAAATCCTTGATGGCGTCGTAGGGCTGGCGGTCGCCCAGTAGCCCGGGGTTGATGGTGAACGTGGAGTCGACCATGCCGATGGTGTAGCCGTCCGGCGCGGACACCGCCACCGCGCGCGTGCCGATCGTAGTGCCGCCGCCGCCCCGGTTTTCCACGACGAAGGGTTGGCCCAGTGCGTCCGCGAATACCTGCCCCGCCATGCGGCCCAGCGTGTCGGTGGCGGCGCCCGGCGGGTAGGGGATGATCAGGCGGGCCGGCTTGTCGGGATACTGCGCGGCGCGCGCCGCGAAAGTCCACGGCAGGATGGCCGCGCCCGTTGCCATGGTCAGGCCGTTGATCAGGAACGCTCTGCGCGAGGGGTGCATGGGGATTGTCTCCAGGAATATGTTCGAGGCGGCCTCTTTGGGCCCGCCTTATCGTCGTATCAGGGGATGCGTATCAGGGGATTCGTGTCAGGGGCTTCATATCGCACACGTCGTGTCAGGGGCTTTGTATCGCGCACGTCCTGTCAGGCGCTGTATCGTCCTTCAACGAGCGCCGCTTCCGGGTCCGCGCCCAGCCCCGGCGCTTCCGGCACGTGGACCCAACCATCGGCAATGGGCACGCTGTGCGCATAGGGCACGTGGGCAAGTTCCACGTACAGCCGTTCCAGCGATACCTCGGTCTGCTGCGCGGCAATCAAGTGCAGGCTGGCCAGAAAGCCCGGACCAAAGAACGCCACCTGCGGTGCGCAGACGACGCTTGTTTGCGCGCACTTCTGCGCGATGCGCCACGCGGCGGTCAGGCCCAGCTTGATGACGCTGGGCTGCACATACTGCGCGGCTTCGTTGTCCACGACGCGTTCCAGGTCCATGGCGCTGGCGGCGTTCTCGCCCACGGCCAGCGGCACATTGCAGGCACGCTTCAAGCGAGCCAGCGCACGGTCATCTTCCGGCGGCCAAAGCGGCTCTTCGATCCAGAACGGATCATGCGGCAGCATGGCGGCAATGGCGGACTCGGCCTCGTCCGGCAGCCAGGCGCAGTTTGTGTCCACCATGATCGGCACGGCCGGTCCCGCGCTGCGGCGCACGGCAGCCAGCGCATCGGCGGTGCGCTCATGCAACTTGATCTCGGTATAGCCCTCGTTCAAGGCGCGCGTCGTGACGGCATCCAGCCGTTCAGCATTGCCGTAGTACTGAAGCAATGACGCATAGACGCGCACGCGTTCGCGGCGCTTGCCGCCCAGTAATTGGTGCAGCGGCACGCCGGCGCGCTTGGCACGCAGGTCCCACAGCGCAATGTCCAGGCCGGCCAGCGCGTGCACCACGGGGCCGGACCGACCCAGGTTGTGCAGCGTGCGTTGCATGCCGGGCAGCAAGGCGTCGTCATCCGCATCGCGCCCGCAGGCCAGCGGGGCGATCAGCGTCTGGAAAATCGCCGTCAAGGCGCGCGGTTCCACGCAATACGATTCGCCCCAGGCCACCGTGCCGTCCTCGGTCTGCACGCGCACCAGCGCGCTGTCCAGCTTGTCGCGCGGACGGCCGGCGAACAACGGCGACGGGCTCCAGTGATGAAACGGCAGGCGTAGCGGGATGCAGTCGACAGACACAATGGTGTTAGCGGGCATGGTCGGCGTAGTGATGAATGAACCGCAATGGGTACACGGCGGGAGACGATGCGGCTATTCTGGCGGCGGCTTCTTCATATGGTCAAATAGATGAATTGACTATTTCCATATGAAATTCATATGCTCCACCGACGAGAACTGCTGCTGCTGCGCGCCATGTATCGGCACGACACCGTCACCGCCGCGGCCGCCTCGGTCAACATGACGCAGCCGGCCGCCAGCGCGCTGTTGCGCGACATGGAAACACGGCTTGGCTTTGCACTGTTCAGCCGCGAGAACCGCCGCCTGCACCTCACCAGCCAGGGGCGCGCACTGATTCCCGAAGTGCTCAACGCCCTGGCCGGCATCGAGGCCGTCGACCGCTTGGCCGTGGACATTCGGCAAGGCGCGCTGGCGCGGCTGGACGTGGGCGCGGTGGCCATTGCCGCGTCCAGCCTGCTGCCTGCGGCCATGGCAGGCATGCGCCGCGCACATCCTGCCGTGGCGGTGACCGTTCGCGCGGGCACCGCCCTGGAGATCATCGAAATGGCCGTGGACCACCGCATCGATCTGGGCATCGTCATCGGCGCGCCGTCGGACATCGCCCGCGTCAGCAGCCTGCGGCTGGCGCCCTTGGCCTTGCATGCGGTCATGCCCAAGAACCATCCCTGGGCGCGCCAGCCCGTGTTGGCGCTGGAAGACGTGGCCACCGCCGGCCCCATTGTGCTGGCGCCCGCCCTGCCCGCCGGCCGCGCCACGCGCCATGCGCTGGAGTCGCGCGGACTTCCCTATCGGCCGATTATCGAGGTGGCGCAATCGTCGGCCGCCTGCGCTTTGGCGGCAGAAGGCCTGGGCGTAGCCATCGTTGAAAGCCTGGGCGCGCACTACGCTGAACGCCAGGGCCTGGTCACACGCCGGTTGCTGTCACTGGAAGATCCGGTGCTTGCCGTGGTGTGGTCGCGCGACCGCGACATGAGCGGGCCGGCGCAGGTGCTGCGAGACAGTTTGGCGGAGCAGGCCCAAAGCCGTCTGGCCGGTAGCGGGGCCTAGTGACGGCAGCCGCGATAAACAGCTTGCGATAGACTTCCGGGCTTGAAGTGTCGAACACATCAGTTCGATCCCAGCACAGGAATTCATTTAATGAGCAGCATTTTTCCAGGCGATCAGTGGGCAGTGGGTGAGTCCCGCATCAATGGTTTGTCAATCGTCGTGCGATTCCGTACAGGCCTGCCGCCGGCGCCTGATCGCCAAGTCAACGACAACCTGATCATTATCTCCTGGCCGTATACGGGCATTGAATCCGGCATGCCCAATGACGAAGACAAGAAGTCGACCAACAATTTTGAAGAAGCCGTCGAAAACGGATTCGAGAATTCCAGCGTCGGTGTGCCGGTGGCATGCCTGACCGGCAATCACGCGAAAGAGTGGCGTTACTACACGAATGACGTCGACGCGTTTATGCAGGCGTTCAATGAATGCCTGGCCGGGCATCCGGCCTATCCCATCAATCTGCGCGTGTTCAAGGATCCTGATTGGAAGGGGCTGTCGCAATTGCAGCCGCAAGGCTCGGATCAGATTCACTGATCGTCCGGCCGCCTGGGCAGCATATGCCCTTGCGTTTGTCTGTTTTACGGCAAGGCGGCAAGCTTTCTGATAAATTGACGCGCGAATTCAATATCACGTCGAACTATCACGTCGAAGCTGTAGAGCCATCAACGTCAATAACCGAACTGTGGGGTAACGGTCAAAATGAAAAAACTTGCATTGCTTGTTGTTCTGCCCGCGCTGCTTGCCGGATGTACGACTTCACAAATGAGCATGCTGACGGGCAAACGCGCCAAGACCTACAACGACGTCAATGCAAGCTGGGTTGGCAGCACGGAAGAAGCGTTGATCTCGAAGTGGGGTCCTCCCAAAAAGAGCTACACGCTTCAATCCGGCGCACAGATCGTGTCGTACGAAGAGATTTGGGGCCCCATGTCCGCCTATCACGTATGCGTGGAAAAATTCATGATTGAAAACGGCATGGTGACCAAATGGGGGATTTCGGACTGCCCGGCGCGCATTTCCGGCTCGGTCCCGAACGACACCCCCGTTCCGCAGCCCACCTTGTAAGGCGATGGCTGACAGGCAAGGCGTGGATGGACAACAGCAGCCGCTTTGTCGTCCGCGTCATGCTTCAGGTTTCGGGTTTCAGGTTTCATAATCCAGGCCGTAGCGTCCGCGGCTTTGCCGTATGCGCGCAAAGCCCAATTCCCCCAAGTGCATCCCGGCGATCAACAGTTCTTCTGAGCTGACCATGTCCAGCAGCCGCGAGCGCGTGGCGGCGGCCAGCGAAGGATCCTGATCGAACGCAATCGACACGTCCGGCCGTTCAATCTGGATATGAGGGAAATGGACGATGTCTCCCCAAACCAGCAGGCTTTGGTTCGCGGATTCAAACAGATATCCGGTATGCCCATCCGTGTGTCCCGGCAACGGCATCGCTTGAATACCAGGCAGCACCTGCCCGTCCGTGAACGTCGTTAGCGTCTCGCGATAGCCGTCGAACACCTGACGTGCAATCAGAAAGTTGCCGCGCGCGCGCTCGGTGGCCCGACTTAGATTTGCGTCGTCCTGCCAGAATGCAAGCTCTTGCTGATGGAGCAGCACTTGCGCATTGGGAAATGCAATTTGCCCTTCGGCGTCTACCAAGCCGCCCACATGATCGGGATGGGCGTGGGTAAGCAGAATGGTGTCGACGCTGCCCGGTTCAACGCCCGCCAGCCGCAAATTAGCGTGCAGCCGGCCACCCCATTGTTTAATGCCCCCCGCGCCGCCGTCGATAAGAATGGTGCGGCCGGCGCCGCGTACCAGATAGCAGTTGATATGCACGGCGGCAGGGTCCGTGGCGCCAGCATCGTGCTGCATTTTGTCGGCTTCGTCGGCGTCGATATTGGACAGCAGGCTCAGGCTGGCGCTCAGGTAGCCGTCGCTGATTGCGGTGACCGTGTACGCCCCGGCTTGCTGGCTTGGAAAGGGGCAAACGGCCCGCGAACCGGTCAGTTGTTCTGTGATCGGCGAGTACAGGTAAACCCCTTCAGCCAGGCACTCGACGGGCGGCGCCTTTCGCGCAGGCATCGTGGCCATCCAGCGGTGCTGTGGAAACTTCTCCAGCGCCACTGCGTGCATGGCCGACGGGGTCAGGCCCATTTGTATCAAGGGCTCGGCGCCGGTTGCACACAGCACAAGCAGATCGTCTTTATTGACGGCCGGTGCAATGCCGATACCGTCGTACAGATTGCGGTGCCAATCGGTGATGTGCTGCTGCCACCTCGCGAAATTGCCACCGCCCTTCTGGCGATACTCGTCTCCCGTCAGCACCTCCAGCCCGTCGATCGTGTGCAAGGCCAGATAGACGGGGCACCCCGCGCTTATTGCCTTGAAGCGCTGCGACGTGTGAAAGCCGGCTACCGAAATAAGCGCGGGCAATTTATCGACGCTGTAGAAGCGGTTCCATTCGGCTTCGCTGTGGGAATCGGCGAAGCTGCACTCCACGGTATAGATCATCAGAATGTCCTTCATGACAGACGGGGCCGCTGCGGCAAGCCGGCCGTTTCATTGCATTGACGTAATGCTAAGCTGCCATTTACCGCGCATATAGCGATATAAAGTCAGCCTTCATTGACTTTTCATCAAGCTGATTGCAGCGCCTGGAACGACAGCCCCCAGCAAGACACATTCATGCGACGCAAGATTCCAAGCAACTCCGCGCTACTCGCTTTCGAAGCAGCCGCCCGCCATGGCAGCTTTGCCCGGGCGGCCCAGGAATTAGCGCTGACCGAAGGCGCAATCAGCCGGCAGATCGCCCGGCTGGAAGCGTTTTTAAACGTCCCCCTGTTTGAGCGCGTGGGAAACCGGGTTCGGCTTGCGCCCAATGGCGTGCGATACGCCGTGCAAGTTCGTCAGACGCTGGATCGGCTGGAACGGGACAGCCTTTATGTGATGGGGCAGCCCGTGCAGGGTGGGACGATTGATATTGCGGCCAGCCCCACATTCGCCACGCGCTGGCTTATTCCTCGGCTAAAGCGTTTCCAAAACCGCCATCCCGACATAACCGTGCATATTGCCGAACGGTTGGAACCCTTCATTCTTGCCGGCAGCGGTTTTGACGCCGCCATCCATTTCGAGCATCCCGCCTGGGCCGGTATGCATTTGCATCCCCTGCTGGAGGAAGTGCTGGTGCCCGTGTGCAGCCCGGCACTGCTCGCGGATGCGGGTATGGACGCCAGTATGAACACCCGCGCCCACTTGCCATTGAATGATCTGCCACGCCTGCATCGGCGACAAAATCCGGACGCCTGGCAGCGATATGCCCAAGGGGCCGGCATCGAGCTGACCAATTCCGCAGTGGGCGCGCGCTACGACCTGCATGCCATGCTGATCGCCGCGGCCATCGCCGGTCTGGGCGTTGCGCTGGTGCCGCGCCTATACATCGAGGCAGAACTGGAACAAGGCCAACTGGTTGCGCCTTGGCCCAAGAGCAAAGCGGTCGCCAAGACCTTCTGCCTGGTACTGCCCGAGCCGGTCGAATTAAGCGCAGGGCCAGTCCAGGCATTCGCGACATGGCTGCTTCAGGAAGCGCAGGGCCTGGCATCGTAATTGCAGCGCGTCATCCCGCTGCTGTCCCTTGTCCTACCGGAACAACACCGATTCAATTCGATTGCGCCCGCGTTGCTTGGCGTAATACAGCGCGCGGTCGCTGCGGCTGAGCGCCAGCTCGGCATCGTCGTCCTTCGTATGCAGCGCGGATATGCCGATGCTGACCGTCAGCGGTATATCGCGTCCGCCTGTCGAGTACGGCGTGTCGGCAATCTGGCGTTGCACGCCTTGCGCAAAACGATGTGCGCTGTCGATGTCGGTATCGGGCAGCACCACGGCGAATTCCTCGCCGCCGATGCGCCCCACCAGATCGGTTTCGCGCAACTGGCCGCGCAGCATATTCGCAAAATGCTGAAGCACACCATCGCCGATGGCGTGACCCCAGGTGTCGTTGATGTGTTTGAAGTGATCAAGGTCGCACATCAGGACCGCCGACCCTTGGCCGCCGAGGCCTTTGATACGCGTCAGTTCGGCGGCGATACGCGACATGAAATGGCGGCGGTTGGGCAAGGTTGTCAGCGCGTCCGTGGCGGCAAGTTCGCGCAGCTCGAGTTCGGCGCGCTTGCGGTCGGTAATGTCCGTGACAAAGCCGTGCCACACCACGCCGTTGTCGACGTCCGGACGCGGGCTAGCGTCCCCCTGCCGCCACCGCTCGCCTTGCAGAGGCAGGCAAACGCGAAACTCCAGATGCCACGGCGTCAGCGCGGCGGCGGCGTTCTGCAACGACGCGCGATAGGCGGCCAGGTCATCGGGATGGATGCGCTGTTCGATGGCGGTGGAGCTGGCATGGACATCATCGGCGGTCAGCTCGAACATGTCCCAGATGCCGGCGCTGACATAGGAAAACCATGCGCCGCCCTCGGGCGCCGGACGGCACTGGAAAACCAGGCCGGGCACCGCATCGGTAAGGTTGACGACCAGGTCCGCCGTGCGCTTGAGCCGGTCCGACATGGCGCGCACCGCGCTGATATCCGTAGTCGTGCCCATCATACGCAGCGCCCTGCCGGTCTCGTCGCGGCTGATGACTTTGCCGCGGCTACAGATCCACTTGTAGCTGCCATCTTTGCAGCGGATGCGGTGCTCGACTTCGTAGCTGTCGGTCTTGCCGTCGAAATGGTCCTGCATGGCGGCGCGCACGTAGTCCAGGTCGTCGGGATGCAGGCGGGTGTAGGCGTCCTCGATGCGCGTGGAAAGCTCCGATTCGCTATAGCCCAGCAACGCCTTCCAACCCGGCGAATAGGTGATGTCGCCCGTGACGACATTGCGGTCCCAGACGCCCGTGCCGCTGCCCGCGATGGCCAGCGACAGCTTGCGGGCTTCTTCGCGCCAAGTGTCTTCGTCGGCGCGCTGGCCAAACAACGCGTCGCACTGTTCAATCGCCGTGGCCGCCAGACCGGCCAAGTCCATCAAGGCCCGCCGGTCTTCGTCGGTAAAGTCGCGCGCCTGTCCGTGCACCAGCCGCAACACGCCCAGCAGGCGCCCGTCGGCGGCGTGCACTGGGCATTCGACCGACCAGGGTTGGGAACCAGCGGGAGGCGTGCCATCCACCGCTTGCCTGGAGACATCGGCATTGGCATTGGCGTCAGTACAGGCCAGCACGACCATATCGACCCTGAACAAGCGTCGGGTCAGGCGCGCCAGCCGGTCCAGTGAACGGCCGGGTTCGCAGTGGGTTCGGCTCGCGCCATCGCCAGGGGGTCGGGTTGCATACGGATCGCCGATAACTGGCATTTCAGGGCCTGGTCAGGATGGGATACACCGGTACGCCCGGCTCCACATGCCTGACATTTTGTCACGATCTCCACCAAATTTGCATTTTGACGCGGCCCGGCCAGCGCATTTTCTCTGCCCGCCCCCTCGCCCGCCCCCTCGCCCGTCTCCGTTACGGCCGGTCTACGCGCATGACCTGCGGAAGTTTGTAGCTACCGTTCAAGATTTGCTCGGCCGGCTCGTAAAGACGCATCTGCAAGAAAAAATCACCGTCGGGCGCGGGCAGCCAGTTCGATTCCTTGTCCGGTCCGGGCGACTTGGCCTGGATGTACAGCGTCAGGCTTCCATCGGCGCCGGTTTTAAGGCCGCTGGTCCGGTCGCCAATCGAGTAGCGCTTGATGGGATTCTCGACCATGAAAAGGTCATTGGCGTCATACATCGTCAACGACCAGAAGGCCTTGACGGGCACGTTGCCGTCAAATCGAATCGTGTACGACGACTGCCCATTCAACGGCTTGCCGTCACTGTCCGTATACCGGTTCGGATACAGGGCCCGCAGCGCTTTATTCAAGCCAAGTTGCTTATAAGCGATTGCCGAGCGAAGCAGGTAATCGGTCCCGTACTCGCCGCCTTTGAACTCCATATTCCAACCGTTGACGCGCGATCCGGAATCCATGGCTACGCGCTTCACCGCGGCCATTCCATCCTGTAGCGCCCGATTCAACCCGCGCTTGGTGGGCTCGGACAATGTCGCCGCGTCAAAGGGCTTATCCAGGCCCACGCCGATTCGTTTGAATTGGTCGGTAATCGGTGCATCTTCCGCCAACGGGTTCAGGCGGATCGCGCTGTCAAGAACCCCGAAGAAATTCAGGCCTTCAGGAAACCCCATTTTGGCGCTGGCGGCTTTGTGGCCCAGCTCAAGTTTTTTGAACGGCTTTTCATAATTGCTCAGCAGCGTCAGCCGGTATTGGTCTTGCAGGGCTCGCGCGGCCGGCAGATCTTGCTCGCCGTCGACGCCGGTTCTGCCGATGACGTAGACCTGCGGGGTGGGCGATTTGATCAGCACCATCTCCGCCGGCAAGGTTCCCTTCCAGTCGGGGCCGACGATGGCGAACGTGCCGCCCTTGGCGCCTAGCGTGCCGATACCGATGTCTTCGATCGACCGCGAATAGGCGTCAAGCAGCTGCATGATGTAGTAACGGCCGTTGGTATCCGGGACCGTCAACACCACCGGTTCTTTCGACAGGTCCAGGCCGGCAAAGGAATAAAGCGTGTCGTTGTTGGCCGTCACCACAAACTTATCGTTGGGACCGTAAAGGCGCCGCGCATGCCCCATCTGATTGGTGGGCGCCTGCCCATTGTCATAAGGCTTGTCGGCATCGGTCTGGCTGTTCAGGCCCAGCTGCATCATCACCGGAGCAAAGCCGTAGAACACGGCCTCCATGCCCGTTGCATAGGCAATGTTCTCGTCGGTTTGCTCGGTGGTTGGGGGCTGCTGCGCGAACGCCGTCGTGACAGCGCCGGCAGAAAGAAGCATCGCGACAAACGCCCGGGACGCCGTTTGAAAAATGAAGTTCTTCATATTGTTTTCCGTTGATCGTCGGGCGCGCGAAAGTCGCCACGCCCGACATCGTCACAAGAGTTCCACGGCCCGCGTTCGCCTTGGCCGATGGCACCGTTCCATGCCCTTACGGCACCTTGTTCAACGGGGGCATCTGCCACTTGTTATCCAGCACTTCCTGTTTGGGCTGATACAAGCGAAGAATGACGTAAAAGCCGCCTTTGGGCGCCGGCAGCCAGTTGGCGGCGTTGTCGCCCTGGGGCTTGTCAGCCTGGATCGGGATCGTGATGGAACCGTCCGGCGCCACCTTCAGCCCTTGCGTGTCGGAACCGACCTTGTAGCGGTTCAGTTCGTTGGGAACCAGCATCTTGTCGTCGGCGTTGTACATCGTCAGCGACCAGAAGGCGTCTACCGGCGGCGCCGAATCCAGTTTGACCACATAGCGGTTGGCGCCGCTTAGCGGCTTGCCCTCGCTGTCGGTGTATCGAAGCGGGTACATGGCTTCGCGCTCGCCCTGGCCGCCCAGGTACGGGCCCGCGACGAGGGCTCTCAAGGGATAGTCGTAGCCAAAACTGTCAAGGCCGGTCACCCAGTTCCACCCATTGCGCACGCTGGAGGTACTGTCCAAGGACGCCGCCGCAACGGCTGGGCCATCCTTCAACCCGCGTGCCATCCCCTTGCGTGTGGCGTCGCTGAGCTTGCTGGGATCAAACCCTTTCCTCGTCAGACCGATGCGCTCGTATTGCGCGAACAGCGCTTCGTCTGCCGGCTTCACGCTGGTTGATTGCAGGGCAAAGGCAAGGTGCTTGAAGAAACCAAATTCATCGTCGGCGATATCGGGCATCGGCGGCAACGACGTGATATCGCTGGCCTTGCCGCTCAAGGGTTTCACCGAGAACTGCTTCTGCAAAGCCAGCACCGGCGCGGGGTCTTCTCCCTGTTTGACTTGCAGTCGTCCCCATAGCCAGACTTTGTCGGTGCTGACATCAAGCCGCTTCATCCCCGCAGGGACCTTGCCTTTCCAGCCCGGCGGAGCAATCAGGAACTTGCCGGCTTTGGTGCCGGTCACGCGGCGGCCCACGTAGTGCTCCAGTTCCTGCCACGTGCTGAACAGGTCAACAACGTAGTAGCGATCATGGGTATCCGGCACGGTCAATACATAAGGCTCGGTCAGCTTTAAAACCGTGCTCATGTAGTAAGTGTCGTTGTTTGCCGTAGGCATATCCTTGGCGTCGGGATTGGCCAACATCGTCGCCCAGCCCATCTTGTTAAGCGGCGCGCGGTAGCTGGTGGGCGGCTTCGGTGAGGGCACGTCGATGTACTCGCGCATGACGCGTTCCATGCGGACCAGCGGGTAGCCCCAGGTATACGCCGACACGGCCAGGGCATAGCCGTCCGCTTCCTGACCCCGCGCGATGACTTCGGGTGTGCCCGCCGTCGTCAACAGTTCATCGGGAAAGTCGCGCGTGGCGGCCGTGGAAAGCATCGGCGCCAGTGCCGCGGAACTTGTTATGGCTGCGATGCATAGGAGGTTTGCGATTCTTCCATTCATGCGGTTTCTCCTTGGGAAGCGTGGATTGGCGATCGGTAGCGCGAGAGCCGTGGGGCAGCCCCGCGTTGCGCCCTTGCCCGCGGTCCGAACGCGCCGGTCGCAAGCACGGGGTCGAATTTATTTGGGGAAAAGCAGCGTGACCGTGAAGCGTCCGCCCCACCCTCTGGGCCCGTTGTCGGCGGACTCTGCCCAATAACGCAAACCGACCTGAAAGCTGATGGGCTGATCGCCCACTTTGGTCACTTTGGATACCTGGAGGTTGATCGGCACCGCCCATTCGGACTTCTTCCAGTCATAGGTCGACTCGGTGTTGAGCGCGTACGTGATGGCGTCCGGCGTGGTGTATGCCAGGAACGGCTGTAGGAACGTGGACGACACGCCGGGGCGGGAAGACTGCCCCGCATACGACCAGATGTGATTGCCCAGCCCGCCATAGGTCCACGGGCCGTCCTGCTGCAACACCACGCCGGTTGGCCCGGCGCCCCATTTCTTGCTGCCCAGTAGTTTGTCGGTGGCCGTGGGCAACAATAACGCGGGTCCCACCCCCCAGATGGTGCCCGAGGCCGTCGGCTTGGAGGGAGACAGGAAGAAGCTCTGAACGGTATCGCCCAGGCCGCTCTGGCTGGACCCATCGCCGGCCACGTCGCTCTGCCAAACCACCGGCAGAATCGTTCGCGAAATCAGGTTCCAATCTTCGTTCAGCGTGATCGGAACCACCGGCTGAATATTCACGGTATTGCGGTGGCCGTTACCGCCAGGCCCCATGCCGCGATCGTAGTTGTATTGGAACGGAACGCTGATCAACGCGGCGACGGGATTGCTAAGCTGCTTGGCAAGCTCCTGGCTATCAGCGGCAAGTGCCGTGCCCGTTCCCGTGCCCAACGTCAACGCCGCCGCAAGTATTGCCCGACGCTTAAACGAAACGTGCGCGCGCTGCCGTCGGGCATGAATAACTGTCCAACAAAACATGAAAACTCCCCGAGGTCCGGCCCGATTCAGGCATAGGTTCTATGGAATTAATTCGTGCAAAGCGTCTTCAACTCTAAAGGGATCGAGCGGCGACGTAAACGGAATTTGGCCGATGCGTTGTCGCTCGGCTGACAGGATCGGGGAGGTCCTGGCGGCAAATTCCTCGCAGCCGCACACGCCACGCACAGGCTCAAGGCTTTTCGAATTCGTATATCCGTTTCCACTCCGTCTTCATGTCAACCACCGTCCATCCGCTGCGCTGGGCTTCGTCCAGCGCGCGGTCCAGGCGTCCAATGCTGGAGTCCCTGTCGTAGGCCCATTCGCGTTGTGCGTCGGTATGGTGGACGATGCCGGCAAAGCGTTTGCCCGCGCCGGCGGTGGTCCACTGCAACATCTGCAGGTCGCCATCGGAGTTACCGAAGGCCAGTAGCGGGCGGCGGCCGATGTAGCGTTGGATGGCTACCGGCTTGCCCGGGCCGTCGTCGTTGAACTCAAGCTTGCCTTGACGCCACAGCACGGGCTTATCGCCGCGCATCTCGAAGGTGGTGGCAAAGCCGCTGCCGATGACTTGCTCTGGCGGCACGCCGTAGGCGGCCTGCGCCCAAGGACGCATGAACTCGGTTTCGCCGCCCGACACGATGTAAGTCTTGAAGCCGTTTGCGCGCAGATATGTCAGCAGTTCGCGCATCGGCAGGAACGTCATCGAGGTATAGGGCTGGTCAAAGCGCGGATGCCGCGCCGTTGCCGTCCACTGCGTTACGCTTTTCGTGAAGTCATCCACCGACATGCTGGTGTGCGTCGCCCCCACGATCTTCAACAGCCCCGCCTGCCCCGATTTGGCCAAGGCGGCTTTGTCGCCGTCAATCGCCGCCTTGAACGGCTGGCGCTTCGCCCACTCGGGGTGCGCGGGCGCCATTTCCTTGACGCGATCCAGCGCGAACAGCACCTCGAAATACAGCGGCTGCTCGGACCACAGCGTGCCATCGTTGTCGAACACCGCGATGCGTTCCTCGGCCGCGACAAAGTCCGGGCTGCCCGGTTGCGTCACGGCCTGCACGAAGTCCACGATAGCGGTGCGCGACGCCCCGTCGTTCCATGAAGGCAGATCGGCTTGCGGTGGCGACGCTTTCTGAGGCGATGCACATGCCGTCAACAGGGCGATGGTCGCCACCGCCAGCCATGTCGCCCAGCCCCGCCGTTTTTCAGTTGATTGCCTCATCGTTCGCGTCCTCGCGCATCTTGCGCAGTGGCTATTCGCCCTGCCTGGGCGGGTTCAATGCTTCGGGCACGCCATGCCAGGGCTTCGGCCAAAACCGGCCCCACCTTTCAGAAGTGCCCCGGCAAAGGTTCAACGGCTGGCGACGCGACCGGGTTGCTGTTGCGCCTGCTTCCACTGATCGACGGTCATCACCGTCCGAAAGCCCAGGTGCGACATCCCGTTCATGGGGTCGTTGCCGCGGCGCGCGCTGGCGCGGTAGCTGATGCAGTAGGTATCGCTGCACAGAAAAGAGCCGCCGCGCGTGACGCGCTTGGGCGCGGAGGCCGGCACATTGCCGTCGTCGGGGTCGAAGCTGTCGGCGGGTCCGGCGGGATCTTGCGGTGGCTGCCGGTATTGCGCCTGGATGCGGAACGCATCGGCGCGATACCAGTCGGCCGTCCACTGCCAGACGTTCCCCGCCATGTCATAAAGGCCGTATGCGTTCGGAGGGAACGAGCCCACGGGGGTCGTGCCGACCTGAATCTTTTCATCCTTGACGACGGGAAACGGCTGCGGTTGCTGCGTGTCCCAGATGTTGGCCATGGGTTTGCCATTAGGGCTCAGTTCATTGCCCCAGGCATAGGTGGCCTGCTCCAGGCCACCGCGCGCGGCAAACTCCCATTCCGCCTCGGTGGGCAGGCGCTTGCCGGCCCACTTGGCATACGCCAGCGCATCCTCGTACGACACCTGGACCACCGGGTGGTCGTCCTTGCCGTCGATGTTGCTGCCCGGGCCTTGCGGTTGGCGCCAGCTGGCGCCGGGCACAAAGCGCCACCAGCGGCTGTAGTCGCGCAACGACACTTCGGCTTCGGTTCCCACAAACACCATGGCGCCGGGCACAAGCTGGCTGTCGTCGGGACGCGGCGTGCCCGGGGGCAACTGGACTTTCAGGTCTTCCCATTTGGGCTTTTGCTCGGCCGTCGTCACGTAGCCGGTGGCCTGGACGAATCGGCGAAATTCCGCATTGGTGACGTCATGCGTGTCCATCCAGAAGCCGCTTACCCGAACGCTATGCGGGGGCAGTTCGTTCGGTTGCGACAGCTTGTGGTTGTTGCCCATGAGAAATTGAGCGGGCGGAATCCAGGCCATGCCGGCCGGCCCCTGCTTGCCGTCGCCCAGCGTGGCAACCACAGCCGCCGGCTTCGGTGTGAAGTCTACGCCCGCGATATAGGCGCCCAGCGCACTGGCGCCCAGGAGGACGCCGGCTATCGTCAATCCGACTTTCAGTTGCGGCTTCACGTGTCCTCCGTACTGCTATGGATACGAAACACTGGCGCGGAATTGTTCAATATTCCATTATCTTTTGCCGGATGTCGAGAATTTCACCAAAGGGAAAACACCAGACGAGTGATACAAAAAGTGAGCGCTGCCCTCTATAAACCAGAATGACTACAACAGAGTGAATAGCAGTTTTGACAGTGTGCTTTTCAGCGGCCATTGCATCGAGATCAGCAGCAACATCGGCAATGCCGCGGGCGCCAGAATCTTTATCAAGACGGACTTATTAACGATTGCCCCCCGCATTGCCGCAACCGCCTGGTAAATGGCCTGCACGTCAGCCACCGGCCCAAGCTCAGGCGCATTCAGCATGGGATAGTCGGGCACGTCTTTCTTCTCGATCCATTTTTCGTGAACCGCCCGCCCGTGCTGGGTCACAAACGCGCCGTAGTCCAGAAGCGCCTGTCTTTTGACGCGCAGCAACAAGGGCGTGAACACCAGCAGCGGCGCAAGGCCGATAAGGGTCAGCACCACCAGCAACGCTGCAATCTGACCGTAAAGCGAGGGAACCGTCACGCCGTGATAAAGGACTTCGTGCGCCCAGACTCCCCCAACGACCGCTGAGACGGACAGCAGAAAGGGGCCATAGACCACCGGTAGCCGAGTCAGGAACCCCAGGCCGCCCAAGCGATCGGGGTGGCTGGGAACCAATTTCAATGGCAGGGCCGCGATCCTGTACAGAAGCAAGCCCAGCAGCATCAGCCGCCAGACCCAGGCAAGCAACAAGATCGAGAAAATAGGCCGCGTCACCAGCAACAGCCACCAGACGCCAAAATTCAGGCTTGGACTGCCCGAGTCCGCCCAGCGGATTTCGTCGCCGTTGGGCGCGACAAACAGCACGGCCACCCAGGTTGCGACAAACACCGCGATGACGATCCAGGGCGAAATTCGGTTGCGCAAATTCAGCACGCTGAGAAGGACGCGATCAAATCGAGCGGCCAGTTCACCATCCACAAGTCCGGACTGTTTGAATTCGCGCAAACCCACAGGAATAAGTTTTTGGGCGATCCCTTCGGACAGCACCAGCAAAGGGATGGCGACCAGGCAGCGCACGTGGATGCCGATGTGGCCAAGCAAGGGCTCGTTATTGCCCAGGGGCTCGATGGCGGTGCCCGCACGCCAGGCCGCGATCACCAGCGGAAGCCACGCGATCAGTGCATAGGCCACGGCGCGCCGCATGAAGCCATCGCCGCTGGCGGGGATCAAGCCCAATCTGCGCTGAAGGCGATAGAAAACGTCGTCACGCACAAGCGAAAACCGATCCACCGCGCCGGCCGCCTCCCGCTGATCCACTTGCTGCCGATCCATTCCGACTCCCGTAAAACACTGACTGCGGCGTCGACCCGTAAAACGCGTCGTTGATTACCGCAACGTTCGGCCCTGCGAGGAAAAATGAATCGCCCAAATTCTGACCCAGGCGTCGCACGAATATCGCACGCGCGCCGTCGGCTTTGCAAGGCGCGGATACACACGCCCGCGTCTCGTCGCATATAAAAATTTTGTTTTTTTTGGGGATTTTTTTGTGTAGGCTAGGCCGCTGAATTCCGAAGTTGCGTGACTTTGCTGCCCGACAGAACCCCGTGTTGTACGCCGGTTCGCCCATTTGAACGCATGGAGAAGTCGTCATCATGAAGCTCACTAGCACTGCGAATGCCCCCTCGTTGATCCATTACCCCCCCAAGAAACAAATAAAGGGCAGTCGCCTGGCTTCAGCCGCGTTGGCGACATTATTTCTTGCCACCTCTACCTCTGCCTGGACGCAACAGGCGCCAAAGCCAGCCGAAGACGCAACCAAACAAGCCAATGCCGCGCTTCTGAAAGCGCTGCCATTTTCGGACAAGACGTCTTTTGAATTGGCGCACAAAGGCTTCATCGCCCCGCTGCCCGAGGCCATCATCAAAGGTGCCCAGGGCAATGTGGTGTGGGACCCCACCAAGTACAACTTCATCAAGGAAGGCTCGGACGCGCCCGATACCGTCAACCCCAGCCTGTGGAGGCAGTCGCAGCTGCTGAATATTTCGGGCCTGTTCCAGGTGACGGACGGCATCTACCAGGTGCGCAACCTGGACCTGTCCAACATGACTATCGTGGAAGGCAAGGACGGGCTGACGATCATGGACCCGTTGATTTCGACCGAGACGGCCAAGGCGGCGTTGGACCTGTACTACCAGCATCGCCCGAAAAAGCCCGTGGTCGCGGTGATCTACACCCACAGCCACGTCGACCACTATGGCGGCGTGCGCGGCGTTGTGGACGAAGCCGACGTGAAGTCGGGCAAGGTCAAGATCTATGCCCCGCTGGGCTTTCTGGAACATGCCGTGGCCGAGAACGTGATGGCCGGCACCGCCATGAGCCGGCGCGCTAGCTACATGTATGGCAACCTGCTGCCGCCCAGCGCAACGGGGCAAGTGGGCGCGGGCCTGGGCACCACCACGTCGGCGGGTACGGTGACCTTGATTCCGCCCACGGACATCATCGAAAAAACGGGCGAAACGCGCACCATCGACGGCCTGACGTATCAGTTTCTGTACGCCCCGGGCAGCGAGGCGCCCGCCGAAATGCTGTATTACATCAAGGAAAAAAAGGCGCTGAATACGGCCGAGGATTCCACCCACACTTTGCACAACACCTATTCGCTGCGCGGCGCCAAGATTCGTGACCCGCTGGCGTGGTCCAAGTACCTGAACGAAGCCTTGGCCCTGTGGGGCGACGACGTCGAAGTCATGTACGCCATGCACCACTGGCCGGTGTGGGGCAAGAAAGAGGTGCAGGAACAGTTGGCCACGCAGCGCGACATGTACCGGTACATCAACGATGAAACCTTGCGGCTGGCCAACATGGGCTACAACAAGGAAGAAATCGCCGAGCAGGTCAAGCTGCCCAAGGCTATCGCCGAGAAGTTCTCCAACCGGGGTTATTACGGCTCGTTGAACCACAACGTGCGCGCGACTTACGTGCTGTACCTGGGCTGGTTCAACGGCAACCCTGCCACGTTGCATACCCTGCCCATCGAAGAAGGCGCAAAGCGCTATGTCGACATGATGGGCGGCACGGACGCGCTGCTGAAGAAGGCCCGCGAGTATTACGCCAAGGGGGACTACCGCTGGGTGGCCGAGGTGGTGAACTACGCAGTGTTTGCCGACCCGAAAAACCAGGCGGCGCGCGACCTGCAGGCCGACGCCCTGGAACAGATGGGATATCAGGCAGAAAGCGGCCCGTGGCGCAACTTCTATCTGACCGGCGCCAAGGAGTTGCGCGAAGGCGTAAAGAAGCTGCCTGTGCCTGACACCGCCAGCCCCGATACCGTGCGCGCCATGACGCTGGACATGCTGTTCGACTATTTCGCGGTCCGCTTGAACCGTGACAAGGCCGCCGGCAAACATGTCGTGCTGAACGTGGACTTCACCGACACCAAGCAGCAGTACACGCTTGAGATGGTGAACAGCGTGCTCAACCACACGGAAGGCAAACTGGCCAAGGAACCCAGCGCCAGCGTGTCGCTGAGCCGGAACACGCTGAACGACATCATGCTCAAGCAGACCACGCTGAAGGACGCACTTGCCAAGGGTGACGTCAAGATCACGGGCGATCAGACGAAGCTGGACGATGTCTTCGGGTCGTTGGACGACTTCGAATTCTGGTTCAACATTGTGACGCCGTAAGTTCTGCCGCCACCGCGCGAAAGGGGCCGACGCGAATGCGTCGGCCTCTTTTGTTTTTGCCGCCCCTTTCGCACCCGCATCGCGCCCCGCCACGCATTGACAATGCTTGACTGTTGAACGCTGGCGACACAATGCGACACACTGTAATCTTTTCAAACACGTACGCGGTACGAGAGACCGGAACGCGATAGCCGGACCGGCCCGGCGCCTGCGCACGCCCCTATTCCACGGTCTTATCTTTCTATGCCTGCAACTCTGCTCGAATGGTCCGTGCCCGCGGCGATCCTGTTGTGCGCCATCGGACTGTGCGCCGCGCGCTTGGTAGGCTTGAACACCCTGCGATGGGGCTATGCGCTTGCCTGCCTGGGTACCGGTTACGCCGTCATGCTGGTGCAGGCCAATGCGCTTTCTCCTTATAAACAAGTCGTCGAGGACGCTTTCATTCTGGGAGGCGTCATTTTGGCCTGCCGCGCACTGCAAGCCCGCCATCGCACGCAAACCCCTTGCTACTTTGATATTGCAGTCCTGGCCGCTTCGACGGCAATGGTGCTGGTGTCGGTGGTGCTATTTGCCAGTGCGAAGCTGGAGACGTTTTTTGTCCAGGCCTGTTGCGCCCTTGTGATCTGGCGGACCGCGCTGTCTTTTGCCCGGCAGGTTGCAAGCACGTCGGACAAGGTCCTGGTCGCAGCGTTTCTGTTTATCGCGCTGGTGTTAACGGGACAGTGCATCTTGTACCTGGCCGCCACAACGCCGCTTCTGGCAGCGGGAGAATGGAGAACGTCCGTCTGGGGGACATTGATTCAATACACAGGGCTACTTGGAAGCATCGTCCTGACCTTCGCGGTGTTTATCGCAACCAGTCGCGATGCCATAGACAAATATCGCCGCCAGGCACACACCGACGCGTTGACCGGGCTGCTGAACCGACAGGGACTCGGCAGCTTTCTTGCCCCCGATTCCGGCCGCCCCTGCTCGGACGGCGCAACGTCGACCGCGCTGATCATGGCCGACATCGATAATTTCAAACGCATCAACGATGTGTTCGGCCATCCATTTGGCGACATGGTACTGGCGCGCTTTGGCGCCCTGCTGCGCCGCGCGGAAAACGCCCGCACGTGCGCGGCTCGCTTGGGAGGCGAAGAATTCCTGTTGATGCTGCCGGCCGAAAATCTGGAAAGCGCGACGGCAATCGCCGAGCGAATCCGCGCGGATTTCGTCGCGCAGCGCTGGGCGCCGCACGCCCCTGACTCGCGCTTTACGGCCAGCATGGGAGTGACCCTGTTGCAAGCGGAAGAACCGTTTTCCAGCGCGTTGAAGCGCGCGGACGACTTGCTCTACGCGGCCAAACGACGAGGACGAAACTGCACGGTTTCAAGTGATGCACCCGGCGCCACCGCATATGCCCGATCCCCGTTCGGCAACAGGGTTCGCAGGCAAAGTCCCGCGCGTGAACATGAGTCTCGCAGCGCCCGCCGTGGGTAATCACCTATTAAGAAAGACAGCCCGCGTGCCGTATTGCCAGTGTGTCTTTGCCATCCACCTTGGGGAGAAGTTATCTTGGTCGACAAGAATTGCAATGTCGCGGGGCGGTCAAAATGGATCATCCTGTTCGCATGCGCGGCTAACTTCGGAAACCCCACGTACGCGCAGTCGGTGATCGGTACCGGTGACGTGGTACCCGGCGCGGTCCAGACGCCGGATTGGGCGGTCGGCGCCGATCTATCTGTTGGCGATTCCCTTGCCGGGGACTTGACTATCCGCGATGGCGGCACCGTTCAAAACAATGCGGCCTTCGTCGGCAACTTTAATGGCGGCGTGGGCACCGTGACCGTGACAGGCAGCAACGGCAGCGGCATCGCATCCGCCTGGACCAGCCTGGACGATGTCTATATCGGCACCCGGACCGGCAGCACCGGCACATTGAATATTCTGAACGGCGGCACGGCGCAAGGCGCTGCCGGCACCATTGGCTGGGAGAGCGGCAGCATCGGCACCGTGCTCGTTTCGGGCCGGGACTCTACCTGGAATCTGTCAGCAACCCGCCCGTTCGTCATCGGCGAGGACGGCAAGGGCACGTTGCGCATCGACGACGGCGGCACCGTGCATAGCGGCCAAGGGACGATCGGTTGGAACGCCGGCAGCGAAGGCAGCGTGACGGTGTCCGGCAAGGGATCCGTCTGGGACCCTGTCAACAATATCTACGTGGGCTTGGACGGCGTTGGCGAACTGAACGTGCTGGAGGGCGCCGCCGTGCGCACCGTGGGATCGTCTCCGCCCGGCGCCGCCGCAACGGTTTACATCGGCACGAGAGCAGGCGCCGCTGGCACCGTGACCGTCTCAAGCACAACGGCCGATGTCTCGACGCTGAGCGCAAGCGACCGTATCGAAATCGGTTCGGCAGGCACGGGAACAATGACCATCGCCAAGGGCGGGCTGGCAGTCGCCAACAGCGACACGTGGCTGACCGTCGCCAACACCGCAACCGGTACGCTGAACCTCATCGGCGATGCCAGCGGCCGCGGCGTGCTTGAGACCGGGTCGGTCATCAAGGGTGCGGGCGACGCCACGTTCAACCTGGATGGCGGCGTCCTGCGCGCCAAGCGCGACAAGGCCAACTTCCTGAACGGTTTCCTGACGCAGGCAATCGGAAGCGAAGGCGCCTCGTTCGATACCAACGGCTACGAGGTCGGCGTGATGACCGCGTTTTCGGGAACGTCCACGCTGAACAAGCTGGGAGCGGGCAGGCTTACGCTGTCCGGCGATAGCAGCGCCTTCACGGGCACCACCGATGTCCGGGCCGGCACGCTGCAAGTCGATGGCGTGCTGGGCGGCCCGGTGAACGTTCTGCCGGCGGCACGGCTGACCGGCACGGGACGCGTGGGCGCGACGGCCAACCAGGGCACTATCGCTCCAGGACCGCGCAGCGGCTTCGGCGTCCTGACGATTGCCGGTAACTACACGGCGCAAGGCGGCAACCTGGAGGTACGCACCCAACTCGGCGGCGACGGTTCACCCACCGATAAGTTGGTGGTGACGGGCGACACGGCGGGCGCCACACCGGTCACTGTCACGAACATGGGAGGCACCGGCGCGCTGACCCAACGGGGCATCCAGGTCGTGCAGGTCAACGGAATTTCGGCGGGTCAGTTCAACCTGGCTAATGGCGACTACGTCATCCAGGGGCGCCCTGCTCTGGTCGCCGGCGCCTATGGCTACGTGCTTCAACAGGACTCGGCCGACGGCGGCTGGTATCTGCGATCGTCCCTGACCGATCCCGGCACATCACCCATCGGCCCTGGCACCCCCGCCACCGCTCCCGGTACGCCACCGCTCGGCGGCGGATCGCCGGGCACCGCGACGCCTCTGCTTTATCAGCCCGGCGTACCCGTCTATGAAGCCTACGCGAGTACCCTGCTTAACCTGAGCCGGATGCCCACCCTGCGCCAACGCGTCGGCAATCGTCTTTACGACTCGGCGGACGTGGGCCGCAATGGCGTCTGGAGCCGCGTGGAAAGTACGACCAGCAGGCTCAAGCCTTCCACGTCCACCACCGGCGCACGCCAGGACATCGATAGCTGGAAGGCGCAATTCGGGGTCGACCGTGTTCTGGCCGGGCAGGAACAGGGCGCGCGCTTGGTGGGCGGCATTGCGTTCAACTACGGCAAGGCCGACACGCACATCTCGTCGGCGTATGGCAACGGCACCATCGACACCACCGCCTATGGGCTGACGCCAACCTTGACCTGGTACGGCAAGGACGGCTTCTATGTCGACGCCCAGGCCCAGGCCACCTGGTTCGACAGCGACCTGAATTCGCGGCTGGCCGGCAAACTGAAGGGCGGCAACAAGGCCAACAGCTACGGGCTGGGTGTGGAAGCGGGCAAGGCATTCCAGCTAAACGAGCGCCTGGCCCTGATTCCGCAGGCGCAGCTGACGTACGCATCGACCCGTTTCGACAGCTTCAATGACAAATTCGGCGCGCACGTTGAAAGCGACAAAGGCGACAGCCTGCTGGCCCGCCTTGGTGTGGCGCTGGACTACAAAAGCAATTGGCAAACGGGTGGCGTGAACCGGGAATCCAGCGTCTATGGCGTCGTCAACGTCAAACACGAACTGCTGGATGGCACCCGTGTGCGCGTGGCGGGCGTGCCCGCGTCCAACCGCATGGCGCGGACCTGGGGCGGCCTGGGCGCCGGCGCAAACTACGGTTGGGGCGATCGCTATGCGATCTACGGCCAGGTTGACGCCGACGCGGACTTCTCGGGCAGCTACATCGTCACCGCGACCGCGGGTTTCAGAATGACGTTTTAGCGGTTTCGACGCCCTGCCTGGCCATGCGCCGAAGCGCCTGCGGCGGTTGGCCGTAGACGCGCAGGAACGTGCGCCGCATGCGTTCCGTGTCGGTAAAACCCGCCCGCCGCGCCACGCTGTCGATGCTGTCGGCCCCCGCCTCAAGGTGCGCGCGCGCCGCCTCGGCCCGGATGCGCTCGACCGCCTTGGCGGGCGTCTCGCCCGTCTCTGCCTTGAAGCTGCGCAGGAACTGGCGCGGGCTGACGCAAGCCACCTCGGCCAGACGCTCCACGCTTAGCGCCGCGCCCAGGTTGTTGCGGATGTGCTCCAGCACCGCGCGCATGCGTTCGCTGTCGGGCGCCAGGTCCTGCAGCGCCGAGAACTGCGACTGTCCGCCCGAACGGCGGTGATAGACCACCATCTCGCGAGCCGTGGCGGCCGCCACGTCGGCACCCAGATCAGCTTCGACCATCGCCAACGCAAGGTCTATGCCGGCAGTGATGCCCGCCGAGGTCCAGGTGTCGCCGTCGCGCACGTAGATGCGGTCGGCGTCGACGCGCACGCCGGGATAGTCACGCGCCAGCGCGGCGGCGTAGCGCCAGTGGGTCGTGGCGCGCAGCCCGTCGAGCAGGCCCGCGGCCGCCAGCACAAGCGCCCCCGTGCAGACGCTGGCCAGGCGCCTGCCGGCCTGCCGCTGTTCGTGCAGATACCTGTGCAAGCCCGGGGTCACGGCCGCCGCGCGCGCGCCCTCACCGCCCGGCACCAGCAGCGTGCCGGCAGGCGCGTCGCGCCACGATTGCGTCATGACTTGCACGCCACAAGAACTGCGCACGGGTCCGCCGCGCTCGGACACGACGTGGACTGCATAGGCGGGACCCGCGGCGGTCCCGGCCTGCTTGCCGGCCGTCTGGAACACGGCGGCGGGGCCGGACATATCCAGCAATTGAAAGTCGGGCACCAACAGAAAGACGACGTCGTGAGGCATGGCGTTTTTTGTGGGAATTATGTCATTTGCGCCAAAGTGTGCGCCGATAAAGTGACGCCTGTCAAACCGCAACCGCTCCGTCCGATCCGCCGTTCTTTGCTCGGCACCCAGCCTCCTCATCATTGCCCTTCAATCCCGTCGCTCCCACCATGCCCCCATCCCCCTCGCTCACGATTGGTCGTCGCAATGCCCGCATTCTGGCCGTGTGCCAGGGCCTGTTCGTCGCGGCCATTTCCATTGACTTGACGCTGACCGCGCTGACCGGCCACATGCTGGCTCCCAACAAAGCGTTGTCGACCCTGCCCTTTGCGCTGATCACGGTAGCCGGGGCTTTGGTCACCTGGTTTGCATCACTGCTGATGCAGCGCATCGGCCGGCGCAACGGCTTCGCGTTGGGCGCCCTGGCCGGCGCGGCGGGCGGCGCGCTATCGGTGTGGGCGGTATTTCATGCCGACTTCTGGGTCTTTTGCGCCGGTACCGCGCTGGTCGGCGTGTTCCAGGCTTTTGCCCAGTACTACCGCCTGGCGGCGGCGGACGCGGTCGAGCCGGCCGCCAAGAGCCGCGCAATCTCGGTGGTGATGGCCGGCGGCGTCATCGCCGCCATTGCCGGCCCCGCACTGGCCGCCTGGAGCCGCGACCTGTTCGCGCCGGTCACCTTCGCCGGCGCCTACCTGATGGTGACCCTGCTGGCGCTGCTGTCCGCCGCGCTGCTGTGGGGCGGCTATCGGGACGCCGAAGCGCCCGCCGCTGCCGGCGAGACACAGGCCGGCCTGCCGGCACGCCCGCTGCGCGAGGTGGCGCGCCAGCCCGTGTTCATCGCCGCGCTGGCCAACAACGTGGTCGGGTCCGTTTCGATGATGTTCATCATGACCGCCGCACCGCTGGCCGCCGTGGCATGCAGCCACAGCATCGGCGACGGCGCCAACATCATGCAATGGCACCTGGTCGGCATGTACGCGCCCGCCTTCTTTGCCGGCACGCTTATCCAACGCTTCGGCCTGCCCCGGGTGCTGGGCGCGGGCATGCTGCTGAACGGCGCGTGTTCCTTGATCGCAATGGCGTCTCCGGCGCTGCCCGCGTTCTATGCAGCGCTGTTCTGCCTGGGGGTGGGATGGAACTTCATGTTCGTCGGCGGCACCACGCTGCTAGCGCAATCCTACCGCCCGTCGGAACGCGCCCGCGCGCAAGGGGCCGCCGAGATGCTGCGCTATGCCGCGACCGCGTTGGCGACGTTGGCGGCCGGTCCGGCGCTGGATGCCTTCGGCTGGGAAGCGCTTAACGCGGCCATGCTGCCGGTGGTTCTGGCGGCGGGCGTGATGACGTGGTGGTGGGCGCGTGGGCAGGCGATGCCCCAAGCCTCAAGATGCGGGTGAACTGATCGCGCGCCCGACAGTTTCCACGTCTTTCCCATGCAGAACGCGGGTCAGCATTTCCATTGAGTACGGCTTTTGCATGACCGGAAACGGGGCGACTGCTTGCCCACTGATGGCCTCGCTGTATCCGCTGGCAAGCACGATCCGTATATCGGGCCATTGCGCCCGGATACGGCGCCCCAGCTCAACACCGTTCATGCCAGGAAGAACCACGTCCAGAATCGCGATGTCACAGGAACCGCTTTGCGCGGTCAGGTGCGACAGCGCGGCTTCCGCATCAAGGACCCAGGTCGCGTCCTGGCCCATGTCCTTCAACATCGTGTGCACCACATCGCCCACCATGCGATTGTCTTCGACCAGCAAGACGCGATTCCGAACCTGGGGATCGCGACACTGCTGATCGCTCTCATCGTGGGTTTTTGTCGTTGCCTCGAAGGCCGGCAGATAGAGCGTAAACGTGGTCCCCTGACCCACCTGGCTGTGGACGTCGACATCGCCGCCGGACTGCTGGACAAACCCTTGCACCTGGCTCAGGCCAAGACCCGAATTTTCGTGCTGGCCTTTAGTCGAGAAAAACGGTTCGAATATATGTTTGGCGACCTCGTCATCGATCCCGATGCCGGTGTCCTTGACCGCCACCGCAACCTGCGGCGCGTGCGCACTGGGACTGCGGCCCGGCGTCGGCGCGCGATCTGCCTGGCGCGCGGAAATGGTCAGGCGACCGCCCGCGGGCATCGCGTCCCGCGCGTTGATGACCAGATTCAACAGCGCCGATTCAAACTGTGCCGGGTCTGCATAGACGGTCGTGTTCCCCGGGCCCACCTCGTAGGACAAGGCGATAGATGACCCTACCGAGGCTTCAACCAGCTGTCGAAGCGACGACAGGCTGTCGCGCACGTCGAACACGTGCGGTTTAAGGGGCTGCTTTTTTCCATATGCCAAGAGCTGGCGCGTAAGTTGCGCCGCCTTCTCCGTCGTGTCGGAAATGATGCCGACATAACGCATCAAAGACGCCGGCATATCGCGTGATCTTTTCAGGAATTCGGCCGAGAACCGTATCGCCGTCAAAAAATTGTTGAAGTCATGGGCAACGCCGCCGGTCAGGCGTCCAATTGCTTCCATGCGATGCGCGTGATGCATGGCATCGCGCGCGGCCTGGAGTTCTTCGCGGTGCCTCTTCTGCTCGGTCACGTCGCGCGTGATCTTCGCGAAGCCCACGTGCCGCCCCTTGTCATCATGGACCGGATCGATGACGACGCTACACCAGAAGCGCGTCCCGTCTTTTCGCATCCGCCAGCCTTCCGCCTCGAAGCGCCCTTCCTTTCTGGCCGTCTCCAACGCACGTTCTGGCACCCCCGCGGCGCGGTCTTGCTCGGTATAAAACACCGAGAAGTGCTGACCGAGTATTTCGCCTTCTTTGTATCCCTTGAATCGCTCGGCGCCAGGGTTCCAACTGCTGACCCGCCCCTCTGCGTCAAGGAGATATATCGCGTAGTCCATCACGGCATCTACCAGAAGCCGATACCGGTCTTGTTCCGGAAAGTCTGCGGGTGACTGTTTCATGCTGATTCAAAATGGTCGTAAATTTGACGGCATTCCCGCGCGGGGCTGCCGTCTTGGCGCTGTAGTTTCGTGATCGTACGCGCTGACCGCCCGATCGAAAACGGGGACAACCCCGACGCCCATTTCAAAGCAATTCAAAGCCGCCTTATGACTTAGCCCTGTCGACCTGATACCCGACTTCAGCCCCGTGCCTGGGTCTGTCGATGATCTTTTATTACTGCCCGCCCTCATTGGCTTGAGCATCAAGCTCTTGCCGGCCGACGCGCGCAGTTCCCAGCGGCCCGAGCCGCGCGTATCGCGCTACGCCGTGGCGACGATGCCCGCATCGTGCAGGCGGCCGATGGCGCCACTGTCCAGGCCCAGCAGTTCGTGCAGCACCACATCGGTATGCGCTCCCAGGCACGGAGCGGGCGGGGTCGGGGTACGGTCAAGGCCTGCCACGCGGGCGGCGGCGCCGGCGCTCCAGTATTCTCCGATGCCCTCCGTGGACATGCGCTCAAAGACGGGATTGGCCGCGCCGATGCGCGGGTCGCGCTCCAGCAACTCGCCCACGGTGCTGTAGCGGCCCCAGCACACCTTGTGCTGCGTCAACGCGGCCTCGGCCTGCGCTGCGGTGCGTACCGCAAACCAAGGCTCTACCAGGCCGGCGATTGCGTCGCGGCCTTCGAAGCGCTGCGCCTCATCGCGAAAATCCAGACCCAGGCGGCTTTCGGCTGCGCTGATCGCATCGCCGATATCGCAGCATTGAACCAGCGCATTCCACTGACCGGCCGAGATGGCCGCCACCATGATGCGCACGCCATCCGCCGTCGGAAAATCACGTCCGAAGGCGCCGTACAGGTGATTGCCGATGGACGGGCGTTCCTGTTTCAGCAGTTCTGCCTCGGCCAGCACGCCCAGGTGCGACAACATCGAGAACGCGACGTCTGACAGCGCCAGCTTGATCTCGGCGCCGCTGCCCGTGGCCGTGCGACGGTTCAGCGCAGCCGTAATGGCGAATGCGGCCTGGTAGGCGCAGGCAATGTCCCAGGCGGGCAGCACGTGGTTGACCGGCCGGTCGATGGACCCGCCGCCCGTGACGGCGGGATAGCCGGTGGCGCAATTGACGGTGTAGTCCACGGCGGTGCTGCCATCGGCATTGCCCTGGATGGTGCAGCTGATCAGGTCCGCGCGCCGGGCCGCAAGCACGTCATGAGCCAGCCAGGGCGCGGCCACGTTCGTCAGCAATACGCCGGCTTGCGGGCCGGGCGCGGTGGCCAATGCCTGGATTAGTTCACGGCCTTCGGGCTTGCGCAGATTGATGGCGATGGATCGCTTGCCTTTGTTCAGCGCGGTCCAGTACAGGCTGCGGCCATTGCCGTCGGCCTGCGGCATGCGCGGCATTCGGCCGTAGTCGATGCCGCCGCCGATCATGTCCACGCGTATGACGTCGGCGCCGAATTGCGCCAGGGTCAGGCCGGCCAGCGGCGCGGCGATGAAGGCCGAGCTTTCGATGACGCGGACCCCGCCAAGGAAGGAATAGGTCATCGGGTCAGGCCCTCTCGAACACGGCCGCCATGCCCTGGCCGCCGCCTATGCACATGGTTTCGAGCCCATAGCGTTCGCCACGGCGCGACAGTTCGTGCAACAACGACGTCATGATGCGCACGCCGGTCGCGCCCACGGGGTGGCCCAGCGAAATGCCGGAGCCGTTCACATTGAAGCGGCCGGGGTCATTCCAGCCCCAGCCCTTGGCGCAGGCCAGCGCCTGGCACGCAAAGGCTTCGTTCAGTTCCACCAGGGCCATGTCGTCAAAGCCCAGGCCGTTGCGGGCAAACAGTTTCTGCACGGCAGGCACGGGCCCGATACCCATGTGCGAGGGCTCGCAACCGGCGGCCGCCCAGCTGTGCAAATAGCCGATGGGTTCAAGTCCCAGCGCTTCAAGCTTGTCTTCGGCCACGATCAGGCAGGCCGCCGCCGCGTCGTTCTGCTGGCAGGCGTTGCCGGCCGTCACGATGCCGTCTTTCATGATGGGCTTAAGGCGTGCCAGCTGTTCCAGCGTCAAGTCGCCGCGGATGCCTTCATCGCGCGATACCACGATGGGCTCGCCCTTGCGTTGTGGCACGCGCACCGGCACCACTTCGTTTTCGAATTTGCCGGATTCCCAGGCGGCCAAGGCGCGCTGGTGGCTGCGCAGCGCAAAGGCGTCGGCCTCTTCGCGCGTGATGGCGTAGTCGCGCGCCAGGTTCTCGGCGGTTTCTATCATGCCGCTGATCGTGCCGAAGCGCGACACAGGCTGCGAGCGTTCGCGGCCGCGTTCCAGCCGATCGTGAAAGCGCACTGTGCCCGCGCGCTTGCCCCAACGCATATCGGTGGTGTAGTACTCGACGTTGCTCATGCTTTCCACGCCGCCGGCCATGACCACGTCGGCCACACCGGTTTGCACCATCATCGCGGCGGTGGCGATGGCTTGCAGGCCGCTGCCGCAACGCCGGTCCAGCTGCATGCCTGCAACCTCGACGGGAAAGCCCGCTTGCAAGGCGACCCAGCGGCCCGTGCAGGGCACTTCGCCGTTGGCGTATGAATGCGCGAACACCACATCTTCAATGCGGGCCGGGTCCAGCCCGGTGCGTTCGATGATGGCTCGGGCAACGGTGGCGCCCAGCTCTTCCACGGGTACGGGGCGCAACGCGCCTCCGAATGCGCCGATGGGCGTGCGTAGGGGGGATACGATAGCGGCGCGTTTCATGCGGCCTCCTGGAGATGAGATCGAATCGGATCGAAGCAATGTCTGCGCGGTGCGATTGCCGCGCGCAAGTCCGGCGAAGCGTGGGCGTCAGCCATGTTCATGTCCCTGCCGCGCATCATGCAGCGCGTCCGGGAACCGGGGCGTTTCCTTGGCCAGAAAGGCGCGCACACCCTCGCGGGCTTCCGCCGAGGTAAATGCGCGCTCGGATAACGGCAGGGCGCGCGCAATCGCGCCGGCTTCCGTGTCGTCCCAGCTGTAGCCGATGGCGGTCTTGCACAAAGACATTGCCAGCGGCGGCCGTGCGCCCAAGGCGCCCGCCAAGGCCAGGGCCTGGGCCTGCGCCTGGCCCGCCTGCGAAACCCGGTTGACCAGGCCCCACGCCAGCGCCGTCGCGGCATCAATGGGCTCGCCCAGCAGCATCATTTCCTTGGCGCGCGTCACACCGATACGGCGTGTGACCCGTACCGGCCCACCACTGCCCGGAAACACGCCCAGCTTGATTTCAGGCAGCGCAAAACGCGCCGCCGGGTCCGCCACGATGAAATCGCAGCACACGGCAATTTCCAGGCCGCCGCCGAACGCCACGCCATGCACCGCGGCCACCGTAGGTTTGGGAAAGTCGGCCAGCCGCGCGAACACCCGGTGCTGAAGCTCCAGCTTTTCGGGGCCGATGCGTCCGGGCTGCATCAGGGGTTGGAATTCGGCAATGTCCGATCCCGCGCAAAACGCCCTGCCCGCGCCGGTGAGCACCACGGCGCGCACGCGGGGCTCCACGGCCAACGCGTCCAGCGCCTGGCCCAGCGCCACCGTCAAGCCTCGGAACACCACGTTCAGCGGCGGGTTGTCCAGCGTCAGCACCGCGACGCCGTCGTCGCGGATGTCGCAGCGGATGGGCATGTAATCAGCCATAGCGGCCACCCGTGACGTGCAGCACCTCGCCCGTGATGAAGCTGGCGGGCTCCGACACCAGGAATGCCACGGCGTTGGCAATGTCCTCGGGCTTGCCCACGCGTTTGATCGGCTGCATCTGCACCGCGCGCTCCTTGATGGTGTCGTAGGTGGGCAGCGCCTGCACCATTTCGGTTTCCATGAAGCCCGGCGCCACGCAATTCACCGTGATTCCATAGCGCCCTTCTTCGATGGCCAGCGCCTTGGCCATGCCGATCAGGCCTGCCTTGGCGGCCGAGTAATTCGCCTGCGTCGGGTTACCGAAATGCGCGCGCGAACTGATATTGACGATGCGGCCCCAGCCTTGGTCAATAAAGTGCGGCATGACCGTCTTGCACGCCAAAAAGGCACCTTTCAGCATGACTTCCATGACCAGGTCCCAATCCTGCTCGCTCATCTTGACCAGGTATTTGTCGCGCGGAAAGCCCGCGTTGTTCACCAGGATGTGGACGCCGCCAAAGGTGGCGATGGTCTCGTCGACCAGGCGCTGCACGTCAGCCGCCTTGGTGATGTCGGCCACGATGCAATGCGCCTGCAAGCCGTCGGCGCGTAGCGCGGCGGCGGTGGCTTCAGCCTGCTCGGCCAGGACGTCGGTGATCACCACACGCGCGCCTTCAGCGGCCAGCTTGCGGGCGGTGGCCGCGCCCAGGCCCCGGGCGGAACCCGTGACGATGGCCACTTTGTCGTTGATCTGCAGATCCATAACGGTCTCTCGTTATGCAAGGTAAGGCGCGCGCGGCGTCGCGTGCGCGCGGATTCAGTCGGACAAGTCGATGCGGCCGGAACCCAGCACGACGACGCGGCGTTCCATGGCGGTAGTGCGCAGCGAGACGACGCCACCGTCGCGCCACATCTCGGTGCGCAAGGTGTCGCCCGGCAACACCGGCGCGGTAAAGCGCACCCGCATGCCGCGCACGGCACCGGCGTCATAGCCCAGCAGCGCGCGCAGCACGGCGTGCATGGCCACGCCCATCGTGGCCAGCCCATGCAGGATGGGCCGCACAAACCCCGCCGCGCGTGCCGTGGCCGGGTCCGCGTGCAAAGGGTTGGCGTCACCGTTCAGGCGATACAGCAGCGCGGCCTGCGGCAGGGTGGCCAGGTCGCAAACCGCATCCGCAGCCCGGTCGGGCAATACATGCGCGGGCAGCGGTGCGCGGCCATGCGTTGCCCCCTGCGTTGCGCCGAACCCGCCGTCGCCGCGCAGCATCGTGGTCTGCGTCACCGTGGCCAGCAGCTCGCCGCTGGCGGCGTCGACGATGCGCCGGTCTTGCAGCATCAGCGCTCCTTTTTCGGCACCCTTGTCGTGCAGGCCCACGATGCGGTTTTCGCCGACGATGTGGCCGCTGGCGCGCAAGGGGCGTTGGAGTTCGATGTGCTGTTCGGCGTGCACCAGCTTGCGCCAGGTAATTCCGGTGTCGGGCTGGTCTGCCCAGAATCCGAAGTAGCCCAGGATGTTGGCCAGCGTCGGCAAGGCACACAGCCCGCCCGGCGCGTGTTCGTACACATAGCGCAGCTGGCCGGCATCCAGCGGATCGGCGCCCAGGCCGCAACCCAGCGCATACAGCACGGTGTCGCATTCACGGTAGCGATGCGAACGCGGTTCGAACGGCCGGTTCAGCAGAAGGTCGGGATTGATCGGCATGATGGCCACCTAATCAGAGCGTGCCCGGGCCGGGGCCACGGGCCACATCCGCGCGCGCATCCCCGTCGGCGGCCAGTTCGATTACCGCGTCCACGGCATAGGCCCCCTGCCCCGCAGGCAAGGCGATCACCGGGTTGAGGTCTATCGATTGCAGGCGCGGCCCGGCCTCGTGTGCGAAGTGCGACAAGCGCGACAGCATGATGGCCAGTGCCTTCACATCAGCAAGCGGCTTGCCGCGCGCGCCTTGCAGCAGCGGCGCCCCTTTGATGGACAGGATCATCTGTTCAGCGGTGTCGATGTCGAACGGGCAGCGACGCAGGACGACGTCCTTCATGATCTCGACGAAGATGCCGCCCAGTCCGAACATGGCCACCGGGCCAAAAACCGGATCGCGCTGGGTGCCCAGGATGCACTCGACGCCCCCCGACAATTGGCGCGCGACCAGCACGCCTTCAATGCGTGCATCGGGTGCCGCCGTTGCTGCACGCTCCAGCAACCGGGCATGACCCGCTTGCACCGCTTGCGCGTTTGCAACGTCCAACAGCACGCCGCCGATTTCCGACTTGTGCAGAATGTCTGGCGACAGGATCTTCATGACGACGGGGTAGCCGATTTGTTCCGCCGCCGCGACCGCCGCTCGGGCATCGGCGCACACGCGCTCTTCGGCCACGGCGATGCCGGCCTGCGCCAGGATTTGCTTGGCCGTGGCTTCGCTGGGCGTGGCGTCGGGCAGCGGGATTGACACGGGCGCGGATGGCGTCTTCTGCCCAGCCGGCCGCGCAAACGCAGCGCCGAATCGTCCCATGGCTTCAATGGCGGCCACGGCGCGGGCGGGGTCTTCGTAGACCGAGAACCCGTCGTCTTCGTACTGTTGCACCCGTTCGCGCGAGGCCAGAATGCACAGCACGAACAAGCGGTCCGGATGCCGCTCACGCACTGCGTTCAGCTGCGCGCGCAGGCCGTCGGCAATCGATGCCGCGCCAACGGTATAGGTGAAGAATCCAAGAATGGATTGATAGCCGCCCTCTTGGACCACGGCATCCGCGAAGCGGCCCGCAATGGACAGATCGTTCATGAACTGTGCAGTGCAATCCACAGGATTGCGCGGCGCGCAGAACGGAATCAGCTCCTTCAAATGCCGTTGCGCGGCGGCAGGCATTTGGGGCATGGGCAAACCACACAGCTCGGCCGCGTCCGACACGATCACGCCGGCCCCGCCGCTTACCGTGATGACGCCCAGGGAATTGTGCACGGGGTAAATGCGGCGCGTAGCCAGCCGCGCCACGTCCAGCATGTGTTCGGTGGACCGGGCGCGCACCACGCCGTGTTCAGCCAACACGGCGTCCGTCACGGCGTCGTTGCCGGCGATGGACGCGGTATGCGATTGGGCGGCCGCGCTGCCCACTTCACTGGTGCCCACCTTCATCATGACCACGGGCTTGCGGGCCAGCCGCGCGGCTTCCAATGCGGCCAACAAGCGCTGCCCGTCGCGGATGCCCTCGGAGTACACGGCGATGACGTCGGTGTCGGGATCATCGACAAATGCCTGCACCATGTCGCCCAGGCTGATGTCGCTTTCATTGCCGCTCATGACGCAGGCGGACACGCCGATGCCGTAGTCGCGCGCAAGGCCCAGGATGTGGCTGCCATAGGCCCCGGACTGGCTGGCGATTCCGACGCGGCCTGCTTTGGGAAAACCGCTTTCCACCACCGACGTAAAGCTGCCGTAGAACCCGATGCGAGGATTCAACACCCCCAAAGAGTTGGGCCCAAGCAAGCGCAGCCCGTAGCGGCGCGCGGCGGCGATCATGCGGTCTTGCAGCGCCGCGCCCTGCGCGTCGGCCTCGGCAAAACCGGCCGAAAACACGATGGCGACACGCGTGCCGCGCTTGCCCAGTTCCTCGACCACATCGGGCGCCAGCTTGGCGGCCACGGCCACGATGGCCAGGTCGGGCGTTTCCGGCAGGTCGGCCACGCTGGCATAGGCGGGGATGCCTTGAATCGTGGAACGCTTGGGGTTCACGGGCATCAGCCGGCCCTGGTAGCCCTGCTGGCGCATGTAGGCAATGGGGCGGCCGCCGATACGCAGTGCGTCGTCGGAAGCACCAATGATGGCGATGGATCGTGGATGGATCAAAGACGCCAGGGCGTGACGGTCAGACATGAAGGAACGACTCCGGATTGAATGGCGGGTCAGGCGGCCGCAATGATGGCGACCGCCCGGCATGGCTTACTGGACGGTGGCGCCCGACGCTTGGACAACCGGCGCCCAGCGCTTGATCTCGGATGCGATCTGCTTGTCGAACTCAGCCGGCGTCGACCAGCTGGCGGGGAAGCCCTGCGCGTCCAGGCGGGTCTTGATGTCGGGGTCGGCCAGTACCTTCTTCAGTTCCGCGTTCAAGCGGTCGACGATCGGTTGCGGGGTGTTCGCGGGCACCATCAGGCCATTCCAGACCTCCGCGTCGAACCCGGCCACGCCGGATTCCGCCACCGTGGGCACGTCGGGCAACAGAGGCGACCGCGCCGTTCCCGTGATAGCAATGGCCTTCAGGCGGCCGGACTGCACCTGCGGCAATGCCGAGAACATCAAGTCCAGTACGACTTGCGTATTGCCGGCCATCACGTCCGACATGGCTGGCGCGCTGCCGTTGAACGGCACATGGGTCAGCTTGATGCCGGCCTTGCTGGCCAGTAGTTCGGTCGTCAGGTGGGTGGACGAACCATTGCCCGCGCTGGAAAAGAACATTGCGCCTGGCTCGGCTTTCGCGCGGGCGATTAGGTCCTGGATATTGTTGATGCCCAGCTTGGGGTTGACCATCACCAGCATGGGGCCGCTGGACAAGCGGCTCACGCCCATCAGGTCTTTCGTGATGTCGTAGCGCAGGTTCTTGTATAGCGACGGATGAATGGCGTGCCCGGTCGTAACCAGCAGCAGCGTGTAGCCGTCGGCCGGCGCCCTGGCAACGCTTTCGGCGCCGATGTTGCCCGACGCGCCTGCCTTGTTTTCGACGATGATCGGCTGCCCCAGTTGTTCGCCCAGCTTCTTGCCGACCAAGCGCACGACGATGTCGTTGGTGCCGCCGGGCGGATAGGGAACGATGATCTTGATGGGCTTGTCGGGGTAGTCCGCAGCCTGTGCGGCGGCATGTGCGGGGGCAAGCGGCAAGGCGGTGGCGGATAGCGCGGCAAAGCCAAATGCAATGGCGGCCGACACGCGGCGGGCGAGTTTCATAGGGTTGTCTCCAGGTGTTATGACCGCGCCGTCATGGACTGCGCAAGTGCTGTTTTAGGTGCCCATCCTAGAGATGCCACCCATACTTGATCAAATACTTTGCATGTACACTTCTATTCATTCTTTGTATACCTGGCCGGCGGCTGGGTCCGCGTCGCCCCCGCCCTGCCCCGCCTCACAAGGTCGATCACGATGGAACTGCGTCAACTCAAACAATTCGTGGCGGTTGCCCAGACGCAAAGCTTCAGCCGCGCCGCTGAACGCCTGTTCATGGCGCAGCCGCCGCTGTCGGTCGCCATCCGCAAGCTGGAAGACGAAATCGGCGTGGCTCTGCTCGAGCGCGGGTCGCGCGGCGTCAAGCTGACACCGGCCGGGCATGCGGCTCTGGCGGCGGCGACCAAATGCCTGGATAGCGCGGCCGATGTCATCACCGCTGCGCGCCAGGCGGCCAACGGTGAAAGCGGCGGCTTGCGCATCGGCTTTATCGGGTCCCTGACCTTCAGCCTGCTGCCGCGCCTGATCCAGCATTTCAGCCGGCGCTATCCCCACATCAAGCTGGACCTCAGCGAATCGACCAACCTGGGCCTGCTGTCGATGATCGACGCGGAAACCGTGGACGTCGCCTTTGTGCGCGAACCGACCACGCATCCCAGCAACATGGTCTTCGAACCCATTTCGCGCGACGTGTTCTGCGTGGCCATGCCCGCGGATCATCCGCTGGCGCGCAAGCAGTCGCTGTCGCTACAGGAGTTGCGCGATCAGGATTTCATCGGCTATACGCCGTCGCGCGTAGGCGGCCTGAACGCCGCCGTTATGCATTTGCTGCGCGAAGCCGGCGTGTCGCCGCGAGTGACGCAGGAAGCCGTCCAGGTGCAAACCGTGGTGGGACTGGTGCGCAGCGGCTTGGGCATCGCGCTGGTCCCGTCGATCAACGCGGAGTTCATGCCGGCCGACGTCGAATTCCGGCCCCTGAACGACTTGCCCGAATCGTCCAACATCGGCATCGCGCTGGTTTATCGCGAGCGCGACACCAATCCCGTCATCGCAAGGTTTGTCGCCAGCATTCAGCAAAGCATCGCGGACCATGGAGCGAGTTTGCAGCGCTAAGCGGCGATGCCTTCCCGACCCATCCCGTTGCGGTCGGCGCTTCCCAGCGTTGGAAGGCCCGCCGCCCCCGCCGGGCGCGCCGGCGGCATGCCCACGGCAGGTAAACTCCCGCCTTCCATTTCATGGGACCTTTCTATGCCCCCAACACAGCGTGTTGCTCTTGTCACCGGCTCAACGTCAGGCATCGGCGCCGCCATTGCGCGCCGGCTGTCCAAAGACGGCTACGCAGTCGTTCTGCACTCGCGCAGCTCGGTGGACGTGGGCATCTCCATGGCGCGCGAACTGGGTCTGGCGGCTTATGTGCAAGCCGATCTTGCCCAAGACGCAGACCGGGTCCGCCTGGTGCACGAAGCCGTGGCGCAATGGGGCCGCTTGGATGTCGTCGTGAACAACGCGGGCATCAGCCGCGTGGTGCCGCATGCGGATATGGCAGCAGCCACCCCCGACATCTGGCGCGAGTTGCACGAGGTCAATGTCATCGCGCCGTTCCGTATCATCGCGCTGGCCGAGGCCGCGCTGCGCGCGTCCGCCGCAACCGGCACACCGGCCTGCGTGGTCAACGTCAGCTCGCATGCAGGCGTTCGTCCCAAAGGCGCGTCGATCCCCTACGCCACAACGAAAGCGGCGCTAAACCACGTCACGCGCTTGCTGGCGGTCTCGCTCGCCCCGGATATACGCGTGAACGCCATCGCGCCAGGCTTGGTCGATACGCCCTTGACCGCCGACTGGACCGCAGCCCAGCAGTTATGGCGCGAACGCGCACCGATGCGGCGCGCCGCGAAGCCGGAGGATATTGCGCAGGCGGTGTCGATGCTGATTGAGTCGAATTATCTGACTGGGGAAATTCTGCTGTCGGATGGTGGGTTGAATCTGACGTGATCCGGGCAACGCCGTCTTGACGATCAACCCTCTGTACCCCGTTCCAGCGCCTCTGCGAACTTGCGCATCAGACGTACCAAGTCCGTGATGTCTTCGGCGGCCCAGTCCTGAAAGATGCCTTTTGCCAGGCGCTCGCGCGCCTGATCAAGCTTGTCGGTCACGGCCTTGCCCTCGGATGACACTACCGTTTCGCGCATTCGGCGGTCGTCCGGATTCTCATGCCGCATCACCATCCCCATGCGTTCCAGCTTGGCGACCTGGCGGCTAATGGTGGTGTAGTCCCTGCCAAGGCGATCCGCCAGATCGACCACGCCGATCGGCCCCACCCGTTCAATCACCACCAATAGGCGAAACAGCGCCTGGTCCAGCTGCACGCCCGCTTCCGCGATCAGGCGTTCGTCGTTCCTGGGGCGGTTCATCACGCTCACGATCGTGATCAAGGACCGATGAAGATCCTTCAGCTGCGCGGAGATATGTGTATCTTGCACTTTCTTTTTGGTGACCATAGACTCCCCTTTTAATGTGTGCATATTACACATACTTGGAGAGCGACATGCGTAACCCCGTTGACGTCCTGATCTGCGGTGCCGGCGCTGCCGGCCTGACCCTGGCAATAGAACTGGCGCGGCGCGGCGTGCGCTTTGCCCTTATCGAAAAACTCCCTTCCCCCTTTGCGGGCTCGCGCGGCAAAGGGATTCAACCGCGCACCCAGGAAGTATTTGAAGACCTGGGGATCCTTGACCGGGCCATGGCCGCCGGTGGCATCTACCCCACGATTCGCCAATACTCGGCCGACGGCAGTCATGAGGATCAGGAAGTCACGACGGTTGCCGAACCTACGCCTGCCGAGCCCTATCCGCTTCCGTTGATGGTTCCGCAGTTCAAGACCGAAGCGATCATGCGAGAGCGGCTGTTGGAACTGGGCCGTGCGCCGGAGTTTGGTGTCGAGCTGATCGGGATGGAGATCAACGCCGACGGGATTGAAGCCGTGCTGGCCGGTCCGGAGGGCGAACACAGGCTCCACGCTCGCTACCTGGTGGGCGCGGACGGCGGGCGCAGCACGGTACGCGGCCACCTGGGCATCGGCTTTCCGGGCAAGACGTTAGGGGTGCGCGCCATCGTGGCCGATGTCGTGCTGGAAGGCTTGTCGCGCGATAGGTGGCACCAGTTCAACGGTCATGGCGCGGGTCCCCTGGCCATCTGCCCGCTTGCAGGCACCGACCTGTTCCAGATCCAGGCGCCGGTTTCTCTTGAGGGTGACGTCGGCCTGTCCGCTGCCGCGCTGACAAAACGCGTTGCCCTGCACACCGCGCGCACGGACATCACGGTCCACTGCGTTGCCTGGTCTTCGACCTACAACATGAATGCCAGGCTGGCGGATCATTACCGGGATGGCCCCGTGTTCCTGGTCGGCGATGCGGCGCATGTCCATCCGCCCACCGGCGGGCAAGGCTTGAACACCAGCGTGCAGGACGCCTACAACCTGGGCTGGAAACTGGCCGCCGTACTCGCCGGCGCGCCCGAGGCGCTGCTGGAGACCTACGAAGCCGAACGCCGGCCCGTGGCCGCGGACGTGCTCGGCCTGTCCACCCGACTGCTTGCGGGTTTCAAGACCGGGGACAACAGGCGGACCCGGGAAGTCCAGCAACTGGACATCGGGTACCCGACGTCGACGCTATCGCTTCCATTGCAAGCTGACAGCCGACTTGAGCCGGGCAGTCGCGCGCCCGATGCCGTTGTGCGCGGCGCGGGCGGCAGCCCAACGCGGTTGTTCAACCTGCTTAAGGGCGCGCACTGGACCTTGCTGGTCAACGGCGCATCAACCTTTGCGCCGCGCGCAGGCTTGCACATCCACTGCATTGGCGCCGGCCTGGAGATCGAAGACCCTCTGGACCAGTTCGCCAGCTTCTACGGGTTGGCCAAGGGGGCCGCCGCGCTGATCAGGCCCGACGGGTATCTGGCGGGCGTCTTTGCCCGGGATAGCGCCGCCGTGCTGCAAGCGCACCTGGATCGGTACTGCAAGATTCTGTGAAAAGACGCTGGCGTCGTGCCGGCAAGGTGGACAGGCTGCCGGGCCGCGCCAAGCACAACGCCGCGCGACCGCCTCGATATGAACGTTCATGGAAGTTCAGCGCGCGTCTCGGCTGGCGCCTGGGGGCAGACCGGTAACGCGCTTGAACGCACGGCTGAATGCTGCTTGCGACGTATAGCCCAAGCGCTCGGCTACCGTGTCGATCGGCAGCCTGTCGTGCGTCAGCCATTGCCTGGCAAGACGCATCTTCAACTCGTTGGCGTAGCGCAGCGGTGGTGTTCCCACCGTTGCATGAAACCGCTCGGCAAAAACAGAGCGAGAAATATTGCACTCGCCCGCCAACTCAGCCAGTTTCCAATCTCGGGCGGGTTGGCGGTGCAAGGCGAGGATGGCGCGCGCAAGCCGTGGATCCCGCAGCGCTGCGGCCAGGCCGGAGGCATTGTCGCAACCGCACTCGATCCATCCCCGGACAATCATCGCGGCGACCACTTCGGCCAGTCGCGCCAGAATGTCCGCGAAGCCCACGCGTCTGGAACAGATCTCGCCTTTCATCGCGGACAGAATCGGAACCATGCCAGGAAAGCGGTCGCTGTCGGCGTTCACGCACATGACATCCGGCATCAGCTGCCCCAAAGCCCGCATGCCGCCAAGGTCGAATTCCATGCAACCGTAAAAGAAAATTGCGCTGGGGACGCTGCTGGTGCTTGGACACGCATCCACGTCGGTGACGGAATTGCCGATCAAGGCGGCTTCAAGCGTATCGATATCCTGCAAGTCCGCGTCGTCGGCGGAAAGCCATTGATGAGCTTGCCCATGGGGCAGAAACACCGCATTGCCGGCACTCAATTCGTGCAAGCCGCCCTCAGCGGTACGTAGCACGGCCGAGCCCACCGCCAAGTAGTAGAAGAAACCGTGGCCGGCCTTCGCGTCAATGCTCAGTCCAAAACTAGGCCCGGTCTGCACCCGCCGGTACTGCACCCCGCGCAGACGCATTCCGGCAAGCAGCTCACTAATCAAGTGCGGAGGAAGCGCGTAATCCTGCGAGGCCAGCATCGGATTTTCTATCAAAAACTTAGTACGCCGCATCATAGATCATCCCAAGCACACGTCCTAGACTGCACTCACTGATTTTTTAGGATGAGTGCAATGCGTAGTGTTGTTGATGTTTCAAACCCCGAAGGTTCAGCCAGCCCGGGGGACATTGAGCCGGTGTCAGCGGCATGGACCGCAGTGTTCTCGCTGGCGATGGGTGTATTCGGCCTGTTGACCGCGGAGTATCTGCCGGCAAGCCTACTGACGCCCATGGCAGAAGCTCTGCACGTATCAGAGGCCATGGCGGGACAGGCTGTGACGGTGACTGCGGTGGTGGCGTTATTTGCAGGCTTGCTGGTGCCCGGTCTTACCCGCAGCCTCGATCGCCGTACGGTGCTGCTGGGCTTTTCCACTTTAATGATTGTGTCCAACCTGCTGGTTGCGGCGTCGTCGCAGATGTGGGTGCTGCTTTTGATGCGCGTTCTACTTGGAATCGCCCTGGGCGGGTTCTGGAGCATGGCGGCGGCTGTCGCCATGCGACTGGTGCCGACGGCGCTCTTGCCACGCGCGTTATCGATCATCTTCAGCGGCATTGCCGTGGGCACAGTGGTCGCCGTGCCGTTGGGTAGCTATCTTGGTGGCCAGTTTGGATGGCGCAGCGCCTTTGTCGCCGCCGCGGCGGTGGGTGTATTGACCCTGGCATTCCAATGGTTCACGTTACCGAGGATGGCGCCGCGCCGGCCCGCGCGGCTCCGAACGATCTTGGACGTTCTCTTGCGGCCCGGCATCGCGCTTGGCATGTTTGGCTGCATTCTGGCGCATACGGGCCATTTCGCTCTCTTCACCTATATTCGGCCGTTTCTGGAAAGCACTGCCGGCGTGGGAACGAACGGGCTGGCGCTGATGCTGCTTGGCTTCGGCGTGGCGAATTTCGCGGGCACCATGCTCGCAGGCTGGCTGATGCAGCGCAGCTTATCTGTGACCTTGGCCCTCATGCCGGCCCTGGTCGGTGGCAGTGCCTTGGCGATGGCGCTTTTCCCCGCGTCCCTACCGGGTCAGGCAACGTTGGTTGCGGCATGGGGCCTCGCGTTCGGTGGCGTACCGGTTGCATGGTCAAACTGGGTCGCGCGCGCCGTGCCGGATCAGGCTGAAAGTGCCGGCGGAATGGTCGTGGCGTCGGTGCAGTCCTCCATCGCCATGGGCGCCGCGGCCGGCGGTGCCATGTTCAGCCTGACAGGCATTGAGGGCGTTTTTATTGCGGGAGGCAGTGTCATGCTGCTTGCCGGCTTGTTCATCTGGATGCGGGTAAAAGTACCCGCGCCTTCGATCAGAGCAGCCGCAACACCCGCCATTCATCTGTGACCCTGCCGCCATAAAGAGCATCCCTCGTTGCCCAAGGCAGCTTGTGTAGCTTGTGTAGCTGCCTTCGTCTCGGTTCGGATCATCTTGGCGACTCGACACTTGTCGACGTTATGATGCGTCCGACCGATCGAATGGAAAGTCCAGTTGCCCACCGCCAACACAACAATGTCCAACCAAACACATGCCCGTTTTTCTCAAGCACAACCCAGTCGCGGTACGTAAAGGCAAGGTCATCGTGGTGGGCGGCGGCATCATGGGCGCGTCGGCAGCTTGGCATCTGTCCAAAGCGGGCGCATCCGTCACGTTGATCGAACGTGCGCCCGATTGCCTCATCAGTGCAACCGCCTGTTCTTTCGGCTGGGTCGGTGCCAGCGCCAGCACGCCTTCTGACAACCGGGCAGCGTTCGCTGAAAGATTGAAGGCGCTGGAGGAGTTCGCGTATATCGAGCGCGAGCTCAGCCCGCTGCCGATCGCAGCGCGCGGCGCGCTTCTCTGGCGGTCCACGGAGGACGAAACGGCAGCCATGATTGCAGAGCATCGGGCCGCCGGCACCCGAATCGAGCGGCTCACGCGGTCCCAAATTGCCGAGAAGGAACCGACGATTTCGAATCCGCCATCGCTCGCCGCCTGGGCACCAAGCGACTTCGCACTGGAAGCGGGCGCATTGGCACGCCAGCTGCGGGCAGGAGCGCAGGCCGCCGGGGCTTGCGTCCGCCGGGGAACGGTTCAAGCCGTCAATGCCGCGGGAAATCGGATCACGGGAATCGTCGTGGACGGAAAGGAATTTCCGGCCGACATTGTCGTGCTCGCCAATGGCTATCGCTCGCGCGCCCTTGCTCTGACGGTCGGCGTGGACCTTCCGATCTATGAGTCGCCGGCAGTGTTGCTTCGATTCGGTACTGAAGTTGCCGGCCTTCTTCACCTGGTTTGCGCAGAAGAAATGGAGCTGCGCCCATCCTTGGCAGGCGGCCTCGTTTCTGCCGCTGACTATCCAGAATGCGGCGAAACCGGCCTTCCCGCACTAGCCGCGCAAACCGGAAACGCGATTGCCCGACTGTTTGGGACCGCGGCGGCGCCTTCCCTGCTTTCCATAACCGCTGCGATGCGTCCTATGACGACCGACAGCAAACCGCTTTGCGGCCAGGTGGGAAGAATGGAGGGCTTATTTGCATTGGTTGCACATCCCGGCGTAATCCTTGCGCCCCTGCTTGCTCGCCGTTGCGCCGACGCGGTTCTGCGTTCTTGATTCGGAATTGATCGACATCGACGCGAAATAGTCACGCACTACCGGCGTGCCGGTCGCGAAATTCGATTGATTCCACGCACTGCCCGGCAGCACGCCAAGCCTGTATCCCGCCAATTAAATATCTGGCGTCGATGCCCATCGCCTGAAGGGTGGCCGCCAGCCCTTGGCTAAGTTCGTGGCCTTCGGCGCAATAGACGACCACGGCCTGCGTGTTTGCTATCGTGTCTTTCCAGTCCAGCCACAAAGCGGGGTCAAGCCATTGGCCTTCAGGGATTGACACCCCATCCTCCATGCGCCTGAGCTTGCGTCGCACGTCTATCAACGTATGGGGAAACCCGGCGCTGCGCCAAAGCGCAAGTTCCGGAATGGATATGCTTTGCATGATGGACTCCTTGAGCGGGCTTAATGCATCAGCGGGTAAATCGCCAGGCCGATCAGCGCCGCGCCCGTCACGATCATCGGTTCGGGCAGTTTTTTAAACCGTAACAACAGCAGCACCGCGGCCATCGCCAACATCAGTGTCGGCATATCGACGATTGTGCGTCGGGCGATAACGATGACTGCGCCCGCGATAGCGCCGATTGCCGCGGCCGTCACGCCGTCAACGAACGCGAGGACACCGGGCAGTTTTCCGTACTTTTTAAAATAGGGTGCTGGGACGATGGTGAACAGATAACAAGGCAGAAAGGTGGCCAGCGCCGCCACACAGGCGCCGGGAAAACCGGCCACCAGGTAGCCGATGAAACCCACCGTGATAACGACGGGTCCCGGTGTGATCATGGCCACCGCTACGGCATCCACGAACTGCTTGTCATTGAGCCAGTGAAAGTCGGTCACCACGCCGCCATAGAGAAACGGCACGATGGCCAGGCCGGAACCAAAAATGAAAGCGCCCGCCTTGGCGAAGAACAGTCCGATCTGCCAGAGCAGCGGCCAATCCAGCGTAGTTAGCGCCGTGCCCGCTGGCGCGAACATCGCGGCCGCTGCCGGCAGATGGCCGGACTTCAGCCACCGGGGCGGCGCGCGCCAAAACCAGACGAGCAGGCCGGCCGCCAGAAACAGCCAGGCTATTTCAGACTCGGTGATAACGGTTACGACAGCCAGCACCAGATAGATGGCCCACAACAGCTTGTCGCGGCCCACGCTCTTGGTAGTGAGCTTGTAGCCGCTGATGGCGATGATGCCGATCACGGTGGCGCTCACGCCGTAGAACACCGCTTGCATCCAGGCCAGGCCGCCGAAACGCACGTATGCCCAGCCCAGCGCAACAACCATGAAGAACGATGGCAGGACGAAGGCGATGCCCACCAGCGTGGCGCCAAGAATGCGGTAGTGCACGTAGCCGAGGTAGATGGCAAGCTGCGCGGCCAGAGGGCCTGGCGCCAGTTGGGCCAGCGCTAAACCTTCCTTGTAATCGCCGTCCGTGATCCAGCCCCTGCCCTCGACTAGATCGCGGTGCATGTAGCCGGCCAAGGCAACAGGCCCGCCGAAACCGATGGCCCCCAGCCGGACGAAATACCAGGCTAATTGCCAAAGGGTATAGCCAGGCGGCGAGACAAACGTCGCGGCGTGGTCGCGGGCGGATTCTTCAGCGGGATTCACGGTCGCGCTCTTGGCAAGGAAGGGTCATGTCTGACGCCCACCGGAGAAATGGGCGTACAGAGAATCCAGCACGGCGCCGACCTCGGCTAACAGGGCATCGTCGTCGGGCAGGCGCTTGCGCGCGCCGGCCAGCATGGCCTCGAAACCGGCAGCTTCCGGCGCGGCGGCGCCGCCGACGTCAAGCCCATGCACCAAGGCGCCCAGACGTGCAAGGCCCCGGTTGTCTTCCAGTCCGAAGCTGGCAAGCAGCACCTCGAACGACACCCTGTCGCCCACGTGTGTGAAAGTGGCACCGTCGAAGTCAAATCCCAGGGCATCAGGCGGGCAGTCGACCGGGTTCTCGATCCAAAGGAAGCGCGCGGACGGGTCGATGAAGCGCTGGATCAGCCAGGCACTAGCGACCCGGTCTACCCAGACATGGCGCCGGGTCGCCCAGAGCCGGCCCCGGTAATGCATGGGATCGCGGCGCGCGATGCTTCCCTCCTGGGCGACATGAGGTTCGCCGGGCGACAGAAGGGATTCGATGGCATTGGCGAAATCGCGCTGCTGGGCTTGAGCGCGCAGCGAGGCTTCGCCCGGGAAGAAATCGATCCGCTGCAACGCCAGGTAGCTGCGTTCGTGACGGCGCAACAGGCGGTTCAGTTCCGGCCCATTCAAACCGGCCAGCGTCTGGCGCGCCTGGGCCAGTTCCGCCAGCCAGGCTTCGTAGTCGGCCGAGCGATCGAACAGCTGCTGGAACGAGGCGGACTCGTCGTTGTCCCGGGGCTGGACCCGCAGCAACCAGGCCTGGCCGCCTTCTTCGGTTGTTTCGGTGGCCAGATCGGCCAATTGTGCGGCTTGCTCGGCATGAGCCGGCAGCAGATAGGCGCCGTCGCGCAAGGCGGTGCAGCCCAGGGCCTTCAGCTTGCGCCAGATGCGCATGCGCGCGGTGGCACCGCCGGTGGGCAGGCTGACGATAAGCAGAAGCCACGAGGATGCGAGCGAGGAGTCCATGGGAAGCAGAATAAGAAGAGGTTGCGATATCTGCAATCATGTAGAGATCGCTACAACGCTTTTTTCGCTTGCCCTGATTGGCGGCATGGTTTCCAGCCTAGGGATCCCCCCCGGGGGGATATGATCTCCGCATGGAAAAACCTGATCCCCACCATCATCACGACGCCGTCGCCAAACGTCTCAAGCGGGCGGAAGGCCATTTGCGCAGCATTCTGGCAATGATGGAAGAACACCGTCCCTGCCTTGAGCTTGCCCAGCAGCTACACGCGGTTGAGCGTGCCATTTCCCAGGCCAAGAAAGTCCTGATTCAGGACCACATCGACCACTGCCTGCAGGACGCGGTGGGCGAGCTGGACGCGGACCGGCAGCGCGCGATCGACGAATTCAAAGAAATCACCAAGTACCTCTAAGGACGGATCCATGCTGTCGTTTTCCGATCTGATCGCCCAGGGCGCATCGCACGCCTGGCTGTTCATTCCCAGCGCCATCCTGCTGGGCGCCCTGCACGGGCTGGAGCCCGGCCATTCCAAGACGATGATGGCGGCGTTCATCGTCGCGATCCGGGGTTCGGTGGCGCAGGCGGTGTTGCTGGGCATCACCGCGACTATTTCGCACACGGCGATCGTGTGGGGGATCGGCCTGGGCGGCATGTATCTGTGGCGTGGCGTCGCGGCGGAGGAGTTGGAGCCGTATTTCCAGCTGGCGTCCGGGGTGATCATCGTGCTGATCGCGGCGTGGATGTTCTGGCGGACCTGGCGCGAGCAGCATGGTGCGGGCCATGGCCATCATCACCATGTCCATGGACATGACCATGAAAATGGACATGGACATGGACATGGACATGGACACCACCATCGCCATGAGCATCAGCAGCACCACCGCCAAGAAGCGCCGCGAGGTCTGGACGTAGGGGCCGAGGGATACCAGGATGCTCACCAGCTTGCGCACGCCAATGACATCCGGCGGCGTTTCACGAACCGCAACGTGACCAACTGGCAGATCGCCTTGTTCGGCCTGACCGGTGGCCTGATCCCCTGCCCCGCGGCGATCACCGTGCTGTTGTTGTGCCTGCAACTCAAGGAGTTCACGCTGGGCGCCGTCCTGGTGCTGTGCTTCTCGATCGGGCTGGCCATCACGCTGGTGACGGTCGGCGCCGTGGCGGCGCTAAGCGTCCGCCACGTCAACAAACGTGTGCCTTGGTTTAACGCGGTTGCCCAGCAAGCGCCGTATCTCTCCAGCTTGCTGATCATTGCCGTGGGCGTCTATGTGGGGATGAATGGATGGGTTGGCCTGCATCCCGCTTAGGACCGGTATGCAGAAGCGCTGAGGATTATCGAGGCCCACCCTGGCCCACGCCCGAGCCTTGTGCAAGCAAGCGGTGACGTCATTGCCCAGGAACATGTGACGCGACAAACTCATGGCGCCTTTCTGCCCATTCGATAAGCGCCTGCATCGAGGGCCCGAGCGCGTATCCCGCCTCTGTCAGCTGATATTCCACTTTGGGAGGGACCTGAGGAAAAACCGTTCTATGCACGATTCCGTCCGCTTCAAGCTGCTTCAGTTGCTGAATCAACATCTTCTGGTTCACGCCATCGATAAGCCGTTCCAGCTCTGAAAAACGGATCGCTTTTTTAGCTGCAAACAGCTGGCACAGAATGATGATCTTCCACTTCCCCTCAAGGACTCGCAAGGTTTCAGTAGTCGCCGCCGCCCACTCGCGTCGACGATTGGGGTCTTCACAGTTCCATTCCCGATCCCCGGTCATAAGGCCTCCTTGGTGGGTTACTGAGGTTTTAGTGGGTACTTCCAATTTCGAAAGCGGAATTCTACAGTGGACCCTTCATACGCAGGAGTTCATATGAATATCGGGATCATCGGGACAGGAAACATCGGCGGCACCCTTGCTCGCAAACTGACGGCTGCCGGGCATCAAGTGCGCGTAGCCAATTCCAAGGGCAGAGAAGGCGTATCCACGCTTGCAAAGCAGATGGGCGCGACGGCAGCAGACGTCTGGGACGCAGTGAACAATGTGGACGCCATCATCCTCGCCATTCCCCTGCCGGCGATGCAGCAGCTTCCGGCCGGCTTGTTCAATTCGGTCGCGACCGTTGTGCCTATCATCGATACCAGCAACTACTACCCCGGCATGCGAGACGCGCGCATCGCAGAAATTGACGACGGAATGCCTGAGAGCGTATGGGTGTCTCAGCAGGTTGGCCGCCCAGTGACCAAGGCATTCAACAATGCGTTGGCTTACACCCTGGCGAACCTGGGAACGCCTACGGGCGCCCAAGGCCGCCTGGCCATCGCGGTTGCGGGTGACGACGAGGGATGTAAGCAGGTCGCGATGAACCTGGTTGACCAAGTCGGTTTTGATCCAGTCGACGCCGGCTCTTTGAGCGAGTCCTGGCGACAGCAGCCCTGCACGCCCGCCTATTGCTGCGACTGGGACGCCGACGAAACGCGCGCGGCCCTGGCATCGGCGGTAAAGGGCGATGCCGAGCGAAAACGCGACCAGATGGCGGAGGCTTTTGCCAAGCTGGGGCCGAGCCCGACACACGAAGAAGTTGTGGCGATGAACCGCAGGATCAATGCGCCGCAGCATGGCCACCGCTGACCGACTATCACGGCTCCGGAATATTTTCCCGGAAGATGACCTGAAGCCGCGGCAGGTAGCTGGGTTCGGGCGCGCCCTTCACGGCCGCCACCAGCAGCTTGACGATTTCGCGTGCCTCGACGCGCGGGTTCTGGTCGATCACGGCGTCCATGGTGCGATCGAGCAACAGTCGGCGCGTGGCTTCGGTGAGGTCGTGACCCACGAAGACAATGCGATGGGCCGAGGCGGCCTGGTTTGAGCGAGCCTCGTTGGGCCATGCCTCGGTAAGCCACGCCTCGGCCGGCCGCGCCTCAGCCGGCCGCGCCTCTTTCAGCGCCCGCGCGATGCCTTGATTGCCGGCGCCGATGTTGTAAATCGCGTGCGGGGGCTCGTTGCGCAGCAGCTCCTGCGTGACGGCAAAGGCGCGGTCGCGGTCGTCGCCGATCTCAAGAATGTGTGCGATGCGCAGGTGCGGAAACTCTTCGCTCAGCAGCGAGCGAAAGCCCATCTCGCGCTCTTCATGGCCGCGATACGCCAGTGACCCCACGAACACCGCGACCTTGCGCTCGGTATGCTGCGGCAGAAATCGGCCCAGCAACAGCGCGGCCAGGCGGCCCGCGGCGCGGTTGTCGATGCCCACGTAACCCAGGCGCGCCGAGATCGGAATGTCCGACACCAGGGTGCTCACATGCACGCCGCTGTCGCGCAGCGCCATGATGGCGTCGCGCACCTGTGGATGGTCCAGCCCGACCAGGCCAACGGCCTGGGTCTGGCCGCGCAGCTCGTAGAGCTTTTGCGCGAGCTTATTGGCGTCGAATCCCTCGATCAGATGCAGGCGTGCGCGCACATCGGGGCGGGTGGCGGCTTCTTCAAGCAGGTGCTGACCCAACGCGGTCATGAAGCTGTTGGTGCCGGCGGGCAACACGAAATCGACCCGCACGTCCTGGCTTGCGGCATCGGCGCCCTGGACGAAGTAGCCAAGGCGATTGGCGATTGCCAGCACGCGGTCGCGTGTCTTGCCGCGCACACCGTCGCGGTCGTTCAGCACGCGGTCCACGGTGGCGGTGGACATGCCGGCTTCACGGGCAATGAGGGAAATGGTGGGGCGCATGCGGGACCAGGCTCTCAAGACACCATCAGGACGATGGCAGCGAGGCGATCATAACCCATCATTTGCAATCATTCTGGATCAAAAAGGTAACGTTGCTGCCCTATGGGCGCCAGCCACCTTTACCCCTGATTGTTTTGATGTGATTATCGCGGCTCAATAACATCAAACACCGCACGGCAGGATGCCAGGCAGTCGACAGTGCATACCAAGCCGGCAGGAGGAGCACATGTCGCACCCTACCCTGGTGCCCGACCCGCCCATTCGGGAACGGCGCTTTCGCATCGGCTGCATCGGCGCCGGCATGATCATGGCCGAATGCCATCTGGCGGCCTATCAGCAGGCCGGCTTCACGGTGGCGGCAATTGCGTCACGTACTCGCAGCAAAGCGGCCAAGGTCGCCGAACGCTACGGCATCCCGCTAGTGCATGAGAACCCCCTGGCCCTGATCGCCGATCCGCAAATCGAAATCGTGGACATCGCGTATCCGCCCGATATGCAGCCCGCGCTGATCCGCGCCGCCTTGCGCGCCCCGCACGTGCGCGGCGTGCTGGCGCAGAAGCCGCTTGCCCTCTCGCTGGACGAAGCCCGCGCCCTGCGCGACGAGGCACGGGCCGCCGGCAAGATCCTGTCGGTCAACCAGAACATGCGCTACGACCAATCGATGCGCACGCTCAAGCAGCTGCTGGACCAGGGCGTGCTGGGCACGCCGGTGTTCGCGCAGATCGACATGCACGCGATCCCGCACTGGCAGGACTTTTTGCGCGGCTATGACCGGCTGACGCTCTCGAACATGAGCGTGCATCACCTTGATGCCCTGCGTTATCTGTTTGGCGAGCCCACCGAGATCACCAGCATCACCCGCCCCGATCCGCGCACCCAGTTCGCGCATCAGGATGGGCTGGTAAGCACCACGCTGCGCTTTGGCAACGGCCTGCTCGCGCTGTCGCTTGAAGATGTGTGGTCGGGCCCGCGCGCCGAGGGATACCCCGACGACCAGCACATTCGCTGGCGCGTGGAAGGCACCGAGGGCGTCGCGCGCGGCACCATCGGCTGGCCCACCGGCGAGCCGTCGACCCTGAGCTACGCCTCGCGCGCGGCCCAGGGCCATACCGACGGGCGCTGGGTAACCCCCACGTGGGACACGATGTGGTTTCCGCATGCCTTCATCGGCGTGATGGAGCAGTTGCAGTACGCGCTGGCCAGCGGCACCGAGCCTGCGTTGAGCGTGACCGACAACGTACGCACCATGGCGCTGGTCGAGGCCGCGTATACGTCCATCGCCGAAGGCCGCACAGTACGGCTGCCGGCTGTTGAATAACCAGACAAAAAACAGACGGAGACAAGCATCATGATCCAGACCGGAATCTTCTCGGGCTACTTTCCCTATGAGCTGGAGCGCACCGCCAAGGTGATCCGCTCGCACGGCTTCAACACCGTGCAGCTGGACCTGCATTTCAAGGACATGGAACTCGGCCCGGGGCAGTTGACCGCGCAGAAATGCACGCAGATCCGCGACACCTTCCGCCACTACAACCTGCCGGTGTCCTGCATCTCGGCGTATACCAATATCGTTCACCCGGATCCCGCCGAGCGTCAACGCCGCAACGGCTATCTCAAAGAGATCCTCACGCACGCGCGCCAGCTCGGTTCGCCTTACGTGATCTCGGAAACCGGCACGTTTGCCACCGACAGCGACTGGGTGCATCACCCCAAAAACAAGACCGAGGAAGGCTGGGACCAGTGCCGCACGGTGATCGCCGAGCTATCCCAACATGCCTATGACCATGGCGCGGTGTTCCTGCTTGAGACCTACGTGAACAACGTGGTGGGATCCGTCGAGGAAACGTTGCGCATGTTCGCCGAGGTGGATCACCCTGGCCTGGGCCTCTTGATGGACCCGACGAACTACTTCGAAGCGCACAACATCGACCAGATGGACCGCACGCTGAATCAGGTGTTCGACGCGCTTTCCGACAAGATCTGCATCGCGCATGCCAAGGACGTGAAGCGTTCGGGCGATGACAAGTCGGAAAAGCACAGCGACATTGGTGACGAGGGCGCGGCCGAGAGCCACACCTTCCGTGGCGTGGGCGAGATCGAGCTGCCGGCGCCGGGCCTGGGCGCGCTCAATTACGACCTTTACCTGCAACGCCTGGCCAAGAAGCACCCCAACATTCCCATCATCATCGAACACCTGACCGAAGACGACGTGCCGCGCGCCAAGACCTTCCTGGACGAGCGGCTGCGCGCGAACGGCCTGTAGGCCGCCTGACGCAACAGAGGCGCGCCGCGAGGCATCTTTGCATAAGGCCCCCGGCGCGCCCGGGAACACGACTACCAACACGATTCTGAACACCGACACCGGCAAGCGCGCACCCGCGCCTTTGCCAGGGAGAACTCATGCCTGACATTTACGGAACCTGGATGACGCGCCGCGACGTGGAGGCGCGCACCGGGCAGCTTGCGCAGTTTGCCGGCGTACGCCTGATGACGCTGGACGACGGGCTGGAGCGCGGTATCCGCATGCTGGAGTTCCGCAGCGGTACGGGCCTGCGTTTCACGGTGCTGGTGGATCGCGCGATGGACATCGCCGATTGCGAATACCGCGGCTTCGCCATGGGATGGCAGTCGCCGTCGGGCTTTCGCCACCCCGGCCTGCACGACTATGAAGGCGAAGGCGGACTGGGCTGGATGCGCTCGTTCTCGGGCCTCATGATCACCTGCGGGCTGGACCACATTCTGTTCATGTACGACGCGCCGGCCGACAACTACGTGTACGGCCCGCGCAAGACCGCCAAGCAGTCCATCCACGGCCGCGTGGGCACCATTCCCGCGCGGCTGACCGGCTACGGCGAACGTTGGGAAGGCGATCGCTGCGTGCTGTGGGCAGAGGGGATCGTCAGCCAGGGCACCGTGTTCGGCGAGCACCTGGAGCTGCACCGCCGCATCGAGATCGAGGTGGGCACCAACGACATAAAACTGTCGGATCGCGTGGTGAATCGCGGCTTCTACCGCACGCCGCACATGCTCTGCTATCACATCAACCTGGGCTATCCGGTGCTGGACGCCGACTCGCGCTATCTGGCGCCGATCCGCGATGTGGTGTGGGCCGCGCACGAGCAAACCTACCGCAAGCAAGGCGTGGGCTACCGCCGCATGCCGGCGCCGCAGTTGGGCTTTCATGAGCAGGTGTGGCAGCACGAGATGGCCGCCGCCGACGACGGCAGCGTCCCGGTGGCCCTGGTCAACGACAAGCTGGGCCTGGGCATGCAGGTCAGCACCTTCAAGCATCAATTCCCTTGCCAGTATCAATGGCAGAACCTGCAATCGGGCCAGTATGCGATGGGCATCGAGCCCTCGACCAACCATGTGCTGGGCCAGGGCGCGGCGCGTGAGCGCAACGAGCTCATCTGGCTTGAGCATGGGGAAGAGCGCCGCTACGACACCACGTTCAGCGTGCTGGGCTCGCCCGCCGATATCGCGGCATGCGAAGCACGCATCCGCGCGATCGCGGTGCAGCCCGAGGCCGATTATCCGCCGTTGTCGGGGCGCTTTGCGCCCATCGCGGGGCGCACATGAGCGCGCGCTTCTCATTGCAAGGCCGCCGCGTTTTGGTGACGGGCGCGGCGGGCGGCTTCGGCGTGGACACCACGATTGCGCTGCTGGACGCCGGCGCCCGCGTGATCGCGCTGGACAACCACGCCGGGCATATCGATCGCCTGCGCAGCACCGTGCCCGCGCGGTTTTCCGACCAGCTTCACATCGTGCAGGTCGATCTGGCCGACGCCCGCGCGCTGCAATCGCAGCTTGAGCAGCTGACCGCCCAGGGCCCGATTGATGTGGTCATCAACAACGCGGCCATCTACCCCTCGCGCCCGTTCGAGGAATACAGCGACGCAGAGCTGGCGCGCGTGCACCGCGTGAACGTGGAGGCGGCGATTCAGATCATCCGCGCGGCGCTGCCCGGCATGCGCGAGCAGCAATGGGGCCGCGTGATCAACATCTCGTCGATCACGCTGTCCGGCGGCTGGGAAAACCTGCTGCCCTACGTGCAATCCAAGGGCGCGATGGTGGGCGCCACGCGCGCATTCGCCCGCGAGTTCGGCAAGTGGGGCATCACGGTCAACGCCATTTCGCCGGGCGCGTTTCCCACCGACGCCGAGAAGATTCATCCCGATCCCGAGGGCTACAACCGCATGGTGCTTGAACGCCAGTCGGTAAAGCGCCGTGGGCACGCGGGCGACATCGCCGCGGCCATCGTTTTCCTTGCCTCGGACGAGGCGGGTTTCATTTCCGGACAGACGCTGGCGGTTGACGGCGGCTGGGTCATGCATTGAAGCGCATCGGCGCACGCAGAGGGTAGAAGCATGAGTATTCTTTCTGGCTACAAGGTTCTGGACTGCTCCATCGCCATGGCGGGGCCTTTCGCGGCGCAGCGCCTGGGCGACCTGGGCGCCGACGTGATCAAGATCGAGCCGCCCACCGGCGAATGGCAGCGGCACGCGCCGGCCGGCGGCATCACGGGCAACAAGATCAACGTGTCCTTTCTTTCGCTGAACCGCAACAAGCGCTCGCTGGCGATCGATCTGAAGAGTGCCGGCGGCAAGGAGATCATCCACAAACTCGCGGCGCAGGCCGATGTGTTTATCCAGAACTACCGTCCGGGTGTCGCCGGCCGTCTGGGTGTGGACTACGAGACGCTGTCGGCGCTGAACCCGCGCCTGATCTATGTATCGATGTCGGGCTTCGGCGAAGACGGCCCCTATGCCACGCGCCCCGGTCAGGACCTGCTGTTGCAGGCGATGTCGGGCGCCATGCTGTCGTCGGGCCGTGCGGGCGAAGCGCCACGCGCGGCAGGCCAGTATGTGGTCGACGCCGTCACCGCGTACTGCGCCTTCGAAGGCGTGCTGGCCGCGCTGCTGCACCGCGAGCGTACCGGCGAAGGCCAGAAGGTCGAAGTCAACATGCTGGATGCGATCACCACGATCCAGATGCAGGAGCTCTCGGTCTACACCGTGGGGCACAAGCCGCAGGTGCGCAGTGCCGAGCCGCATGCCCACGTGTACATCCGCGCGCCCTATGGCACCTTCGCGACCAGCGACGGCTATCTGGCGCTGGCCATGCCCGACATGAACGTGCTGGCGCGCGTGACCGAGGAGCCGCGCCTGGGGCAGTACACCGCCGAGCGCGACGGTTGGGAAAAGCGCGACGAGATCTATGCGCTGGTGCGCGACACGCTTGCCAAGGCCTCGACGGCCGACTGGTTCGCCAAGCTTGATGCCGCCGGCATCTGGTGCAGCCCCGTCTATGGATACGCCGATCTGGTCGACGACCCGCAGATCGCGCACAACGGCACCTTCGTCGAATATGAGCATCCGACTGAAGGCAAGATCAAGACACCGGGCTTTCCGATCCGCTTTTCCAAGACGCCAAGCCAGGTGGTGCGCGGGGCACCGCTGACCGGCCAGCACACCGACGAAGTCCTGCGCGATTTCGGCTTCAGCGCCGACGAGATCGCCGCGCATGCCGCCTCGGGCGCGGTGCTGCGTGGAGCCTCTGAATGAGCGTGCGCGCCCTGCCCTACCGCGGCCTGACCTGGAACCACCCGCGCGGCTTCAATGCGCTGCACGCTGCCACCGCGCACGCGCCGCTTGTGCACTGGGACAAGCAGTCGCTTGAAGGCTTCGAATCGGCGCCCATCGCCGAACTCTGCGCCCGCTATGACCTCGTGGTGCTGGATCATCCCCATCTGGGCGAGGCCCTGGCGCACGATTGCCTGCAAGCGCTAGACACCGTGTTCGCGCCCGACGAGCTGGCGCGGATTGCGCGCGACAGCATCGGGCTGTCGTACGACAGCTATCGCATGGACGATCGCCAATGGGCGCTGCCGCTGGACGCCGCCACGCAGGTCATGGCCACGCGCGCCGATCGGCTCGACGGCCCCGTGCCGCGCACCTGGCGCGAGGTGCTGACGCTGTCGCAACGCAGCGGCGCGGTCGCGCTCAGTTGGGGCGGCCCGCACCCGTTGTTGTCGCTGCTGTCGATTGCGGCCGCCATCGCGCCCGATACCGACCTGCGTCCGCACGGCGCGTGGCACGACGAGGCGACGCTTGCCGAGGCTTGCGACGTGCTCAGCGAATTGGCGCGGCTCACGCCCGCGCACGCCCTGGCGTACAACCCGATTGCGCTGCTTGGCCACATGAGCTCGCGCGATGACATCGCGCTCTGCCCGCTGGTCTATGGCTATGTGAACTACGCCACCTTGGCGGTCGCGAAACCGCTGACGTTCCGCGACGCGCCCGAGGCTGACGCGGGCAGGCCCGGCTCGATCCTCGGCGGCACCGGCATTGCGATATCACGGCGCTGCATCGTGGGGCCGGAATTGCGCGCGCATCTGTTGTGGTTGCTCGCGGCCGATACCCAAAGCGGCTTCATCCCGCAGCACGAAGGGCAGCCCAGCCATCGCGACAGTTGGGGGGATGCGAACGTCAATGCGGCCAGCGGCAACTTCTATGTCAACACGGCCCGCACGCTTGAGGCTGCCTCGATCCGCCCCCGGCACGATGGCTACATCGCCTTCCAGGCCGAGGCCTCGCAATTCCTGCGTGACGGCGTCGCCGCACGTGCACCTTCCCACTTATTGGCGCGCGGCCTGACTCAGCGCTTCCAGGCCAGCCTGGCCCGCGCCCCCAAGCACACCGCAACCTAAGGATGTCGACGTGAACGCACTCGTTAACCTCAGTATCGATGGCCATGTCGCCATCATCGAACTCAATCGCCCCGAGAAGCTGAACGCGATGACGCCCGAGATGGCCGACCTGCTGATCGCGGCGGTGCAGCAATGCAACACCGACTCGCAGGTGCGCGCGGTGATCCTGACCGGCGCGGGCCCCAAGGCCTTCTGCGCCGGCTCGGACATTACCGAGCTTGACCGCTACGCCACCCCGTGGGATTTCCGCAATCGGCTTGACTACTGCGACTGCGTGCGCATGTTGAAAAAGCCCACGGTGGCGGCGATCAATGGCTATACCTTCGGCGGCGGCCTGGAGATGGCGTTGGCCTGCGATATCCGCATCGCCTCCGACAACGCCCGCCTGGGCGCGCCCGAGATCAAGCTAGGCTGGATCGGCGGCGGCGGCATGACGGCGCAGCTTGTCCATGCGGTAGGCCCGAGCAACGCGGCGCTGATGGTGCTGACCGGCGACCCCATCCGCGCCGAACAGGCGCTGGCCTGGGGCCTGGTAAGCGAGGTGGTGCCGCAAGAGCAGCTGCGCGAGCGCGCGCAAGCGCTTGCCGCCACCATTGCCTCGCGCGCGCCGATCGCGGCCGAGACGGCACGCGTCAATCTGCGCGCCGCGCTGTCGATGCCGCTTGAGAAGGCCGTGGAATACGAGCGCGATCTGCAAGCGATCTGCTTTGCCACCGCCGACGCCAAGGAAGGCCGGCGGGCATTCGAAGAAAAGCGCGCGCCGACGTTCGAGCGGCGCTGACCAGGGCGTTCAGGCGGTCAGGAAGCGCAAGACTTCGGCCCAGTCGTTTGTCGACAGGGCCACGTCCTCGAAGTCGCCCTCATCCTCGTCGTAGCGGGAAACACAGAAGCGCTGGCTCCTGCCGGACGGACGGTCGGCATAGTTGGCGTAGTCGATAAACACCTTCAGGCCGCGCTCTTTGTTCTCAAATGATGGCGCTGCATCGATATAGCTGGACGCGTCGAAATACCCTTCGGGAAGGGCTGGCAGGGTGGTGATGTCGTAGTCGGGAAATTCGCGACGGAGTCGTTCAAGATTCATGAGGAAAGCACGTAGAAGGTGGAAGCCTGACATTTTACGTTGCTCGGCGCCGGCCATGGGGGTCGGCACGCCACTTGCTACACCTTCCGCATGCGCCGGGAGTGTGGAAATGGCTATCAAAGGGTTCTATGCGTTAGTTAAGCAAACGGTGACGAACTGGCTGGACGACTATGCGCCCAGCATGGGCGCCGCCATCGCGTTCTACACGGTTTTCTCGCTGGCGCCTCTTCTTATCATCGTGATCGGAATCGCCGGCTTCTTTTGGGGCCACGAAGCCGCGCAGGGGCAGTTGTTGGAGCAGGTCAGCGCCTTGGTCGGCGCAGAGGGCGGGAAGGCGGTGGAAAGTGTCGTATTGGGCGCGCAAGAACCCGCGCAGGGCATTGCGGCCACGGTCATCAGCGTCGTGGTGCTGGTGGTCGGGGCGACGACAGTATTTTCGGAACTACAAAGCGCGCTGGACCGCATCTGGAAGGTCAACGCGAAGAAGCAGTCCGGCATCTGGGCCGTCATCCGCGCGCGTTTGCTTTCGTTTGGCCTGATTCTGACATTGGCGTTTTTATTGCTGGTCTCGCTGGTCGTCAGCACCGTGCTGGCGGCACTGGGCAGTTGGCTGGGCAGCGGCATCCCCGGCTGGGGGGTGCTTCTGCAAGTGCTCAACGAGGCAATTACGTTGGGCATACTCACCCTGCTCTTTGGGATGATCTACCGGTTTATGCCCCAGGTCTCGGTCGCGTGGCGAGACGTCTGGGCAGGGGCGTTCGTCACCGCCGTGATGTTCGAAATCGGAAAGTTCCTGATCGGCCTGTACATGGCCAAGGCATCCGTCGCCTCGTCGTATGCGGCGGCGGGGTCGCTGGTAATCGTGCTGATCTGGGTTTATTACGCGGCCCAGGTGTTTCTGCTGGGCGCGGAATTCACCCGCGTTTATGCCGAAGCGCATGGATCCCGCAGAGAACGCAGCTAAAGATCCAAAAACCCGCCGTAGGGTCGGGTCGCCACGCGCAAGAAGGTCGAATCAGCTAGGATATGCGGCCCTACTGCTGCGCAAACCTGCCACTCATCATGGGCCGTGTCATACCCGGGTGCCGAGGGCTGGGCGTATACACCAAGAATCCACATGCATCGACGTTTTCCAAATGCCCTGTTGGTCGCCCTTATTATCAGCTTCGGCACTGTTAGCGCTCCGACGTACGCTCAGGCCCCCTCCTCGCCCAGGATGCAAACTGGAAACGGGCACCCCTACGAAATCCCCGATAGCGAGGTATGGGACGTGCCCGATCCCATTTCCAAACGCGGCTACCAGGTCTTCGTCGCATTGCCGCCGTCCTATGCCACGCACCCGCAGCGGCGCTACCCCGTGCTGTATGCGACCGACGCCGACTACGCTTTTCCGATCATCCGCCAGCTAGCGCGCCGCCTGAATGTTGAAGGCCCCCAGGTCGAGGAGTTCATTCTGATCGGCCTGTCCTATGGGAAAGGCGAGAACGGGGGTGTCAGCCGCCAGCGCGACTACACGCCGACACCAAACGGCCCGAGCACGGCATCGCCCAACGCCGTCCACGGTCAGGCGCAGGCTTATCAACAGTATCTGCGCGATCAGGTAAAGCCCTTTGTCAACGCTCACTACCGGGCGGACCCTGCCAAAGCAATATTTCTGGGCCACTCCTACGGCGCACTGCTTGGGACACAAATCCTTTTCACCGAACCTGGCCTGTTCAGCAGTTATATCCTTGGCAGTCCATCGCTTTGGTACGACAAGCGACATGCCTTGAAGCTGGAAGCGAGCTATGCCAAGAAAAATCAGGATCTGAATGCGAAGGTCTATCTTTATGTCGGCCAGTATGAGGCCTTGCGCAAGGGTGATCGACGCTATAACCAGACCGTGGACATGGTTGCCGACAACCGGGCATTGGAAGCGGCGCTGCAAAGCAGGAAGTACCCGAGCTTGACATTGAAATCGGCTGTCTTGAACGACGAGGATCATCTCACCGTCGCACCACGAGGCTTCATGCAGGCGATGAAATATCTACTGCCGGCGCGCTGAACCATCACATAGAGACCAGCCCAACCGCCCCCCGACCGGACCTTGAAAATGCCCCTGGATTTTGCACTGATTGAAGACGGATTCATGGACGTCTTGCGCCCTCACCCCGCGTTCGCCGGTTGGCGCAAAAAGCGTAAGCGTTGCCTGTGGCGCATGGTTGGCGAGGTGGAACAGGGGATGGTGCTGAATCGCTACAAGGATTCCTTCGAGAATCGGCAGTTGGTCTCGATCGGCGTTTACGTTTCCGTGCCGCATGAAGGTGGCTGGCCGGTCTATGTACCCCCCGAAGTCTGGGATAAGGGCCGCCTCTATCGCCGCGCCTACCTGGTGCCCGGAAAGGGCCTGGTCCCGGAAGACACGCTTGCCAGCGGCGCGCCGGTGGCGCTGTGCGAACCCGAAGATTTACGCGCATGGCTGGCAACGCTGCCGCAGGATATCGAGCAGTACATGGCGCCTTGGTTCGCCAGGTACCAAATGCCGGAAGCCGCCGGCTACGAATATCAGATCCCGAAGTGGCGGCTACAGCAAGCCGGGCACGCGCCGGTAGTGCATGGCGACGGCGCCGCCTCGTAGCGGCTTGGCGGAAATCAGCTCAAGCCGTCGCGAGCCGGGTAGCCCGCCCTCGAACAGGGTGGAACCGTGCCCGGCGATTATCGGGTGCACCAGGAATTGGTATTCGTCGATCAGGTTCAGCCGGTCCAACTCGGTGGCAAGCCGGCCGCTGCCCAGCAGTACGCCGTCCGGCGTGGCGTTCTTCAGCTTCTGTACGCTGGCGCGCAGCTCGTCCGCCAGGTGGTGGCTGTTGGTCCACGGGTAGTCTTTTCGCGTCGAGGACGCCACGTATTTCGGCTTGGCCTGTAGCTTGACGGCCCAATCGCGCATGGCCGGTGATGCGTCCACGTCGCCCCGGGCGACCGCCGGCCAGTAGGCTTCCATCATCTCGTAGGTGACGCGGCCCCACAGCATCGCCCCGCACTCGTCCATCAGCCGGGTGAAGAAGGCATGCGTTTCCTCGTTAACGATGCCTTCTCGGTGGTCTACGCAGCCGTCAAGAGTGACGTTGAAAGCGAAAGTCAGCATTCCCATGATGTCGGTTTCCGAAAATAGGCGCCGTCACGCTCGCCGGGGCGCTGGAATGAAACCGCACCGCGAAGGCGGCCGGATCCACGCCTTCGCGGTGCCCTGCTCTGCTCCCCATTGCCTACGCCAGCCCTGGGGTCGATGCTTTGATTCTGACGTTAGGCGCCGACCGGAAAGTTCGGAAGAATCGTTGCCAGCACGTGATGCGTCTGCGTGGCCTTGGCGCGCAGGTAGCCGACGTTATGCGGGTTGGCGTGTACGCCCGTCAGCCGGCTTGCCACCTGGATGCCGTGCTGCTCCAGCTGCGACGACTTGTCGGGATTGTTGCTAAGCAGCTCGATACGCTGGAGCCCCAAGGCGCGCAGCATCTGCGCGGCCGCTGTGTAGTCGCGGGCATCCGTGCCGTGGCCCAGCTCGCGGTCGGCGGCGTAGGTATCGCGCCCCTGCTCTTGCAGGCGATACGCATCAAGCTTGGAATACAGGCCGATGCCGCGCCCTTCCTGGCGCAGGTACAGCAGGTAACCGCCTTCGTTGTTCAGCAGGCGCAGCGCTTCGTGCAGTTGCGGGCCGCAATCACAGCGCAGGGAACCGAACACGTCGCCGGTCAGGCACTCGGAATGCAGGCGCACCAGGGGCGCCGCGCCCGGCTTGCCGAACTTCAGGGCGATGTGCTCTTTGCCGTCGGCAAGACCATGAAAGGTGTAAACCTGCGCCTCGACGTCCCGCCCGTCCAGCAGCCGCATCGGCAAGCACACCTCTGTCCGCACTGTGGCCCCATCCAGCAAGGCAGCGGTGGGGGTATTTGATGTGTCGCTCACTACGGGGAACTCGCGTGTTAAAGGGTTGCCGACGATTGTATACCCGACGTCATCCCCCGGAAGCTGGCGCGCAAAGCCGGGCGGCGGGGCGATCGGGGGCTTTTTATTCACGTTCAAGGCGGGATCGGCGTAGATTCTTAGCGTAACGCCGACGGGGATGTCGACCCCGGACCCGAACCCGGACCCGAACCCCGACACGAACCGACCCCAGGCCCAAAGCTGGAGCTTCCATGAACGTGTTGCTTCGCTACCCTCTCGCGTTGATCGTCGTGGCCGAACTATGCGGTACATCGTTGTGGTTCAGCCCGAATAGCGCGGCGGCCAGCCTTTCGGCCGAATGGGCGCTTAGCACTGCCCAGTTCGGCCAACTGACGGGCGCAACGCAGATCGGTTTCATTCTGGGCACATTGGTCCTGGCCGCCAGCGGCGTGGCGGACCGCTACCCGGCCAGCAGACTGTTCGCCGGCGCCTGTTATCTGGGCGCCATATTGAACGCCTGCTTCGCCTGGTTCGCGTCGGATTTCACCGAAGGGCTGGCGCTACGCTTTGCCGTCGGTATCTGCCTGGCGGGAATCTACCCCCTGGGCATGAAAATGGTGATCGGCTGGACCCAGACCGCCGCCGGATCCACATTGGGATTACTGGTGGGCATGCTGACGCTGGGCACCGCCCTGCCCCACGCCGTGCGGGCCGGCGGCGGCGCCCTGTCCTGGCACGAGGTGGTGTTGGCTTCCAGTCTGCTGGCCATTGCCGGCGGCGCGTTGGTTCAGGCCTTGGGGGACGGGCCGTATCTGCCCCGCGCGCAAGCGTCGCGGGTGGGATGGGGCATGGCGCTCACCGCTTTCAAGGGCAGGCAGTTTCGTGCGTCGGCGCTGGGCTACTTCGGGCACATGTGGGAGCTGTACGCGTTTTGGACCTTGGTTCCCTTTTTCGTGCACGACTTGATAAGCACGACGGAAGTCGCCGCCGATACAAGCCCTGCACTGGCGCCGGCCTTGTCGTTTTCCATTATCGGCATCGGCGCATTGGGCAGCATCATCGGCGGCCGATTAAGCCAACGCGTGGGCAGCCCGATCGTGGCGGCGGCATCGTTGGGCGTATCCGGCTTGATGTGTCTTGCCTATCCGTTTGCCAGGCCCTTCGGCATGGGGCTCTGTATTCCTATACTGCTGTTGTGGGGCCTGACGGTCGTGTCTGACTCGCCGCAGTTCTCCGCGATATCCGCGCGCGCCTGCCCGCCGGAACTGGTGGGCGGGGCGCTGGCAATCCAGAACAGCATCGGGTTTTTGATTACCGTATTTTCAATCACCTTGGTGACGCATGGTTTTCCGATGCTGGGCGCGAGCGTGGCCTGGTATCTGCTGCCTGGCCCGCTATTGGGTCTGGCGTGCTTCATACCGGTCATGCTGCGGCGCAAACCCGCTGCCCTACCCTAAATGCCCGCCCGCTACGTACATCACCTGCCCCGTGATGTACGACGCTTCCGGCGCCGCCATGAAGCAGATGGCGGCGGCGACCTCTTCCATGCTGCCCATGCGGTGCATCGGTGTGGTCGCCAGGCAATCCGTGTACATCTCGCGTTGCCAGGCCTGGTCTTGTTCCGACGGCGGCTCGGTGTTGCGCGGGATGGCGCGCACGCCGTTGTCCAGCGCGCCGGGCGACACGCAATTGACGCGGACGCCGCTTTCGGCAAGCTCCAGCGCCATGCAAATGGTGGCGGCGTGCACGCCGCCCTTGGACGCCGAGTACGGCACGCGGTAGATGCCGCGCGTGGCGTTCGAGCCCACGTTGACGATGGCGCCGCGGCCTTGCTTGCGCATCACCGGAATGACTTCGCGGCACGACCATAGCGTGGGCCACAGCGAGCGGTTGACCTCGCGCTGCATCTCGTCGGGGGTGTATTCCCAGAAGGGCTTCATCCAAATGGTTCCGCCCACGTTGTGCACCGACACGTCGATGCGGCCGTGGGTGTCCAGCGTGTACTCGACCATCGCCTGCGCACCGGCATGGGTCTCCAGGTCGGCGCTGATGAAGGACGCGCGGCCGCCCGCCTCGCGGATCTCGCGGGCCACGGCCGCGCCCAGGTCGGCGGCGCGGTCAACAAGGACCACGCTGGCGCCCTCGGCGGCGAGCCGCCGCGCCGTCGCGCGCCCCACCCCCTGGGCGGCGCCCGTCACCAATGCAATCTGATCTTCAAAACGGTTCATGGAACGCCTTTCTATTTAGTGGGCGCGCGACAGTTCGCCCGGCACGGGCCGCGACGTTTTCGTGTCGACAAGCAGCACGGCCAGCAAGGCGCCCGCCAGCGGAACGGCCAGCGCCAGGAAGAAGCCCGACGGGCCGAACCAGCCCAGGAAGCTGCCGCCGATGGCCGAGCCGATGATGGCGCCGGCACGGCCTACGCCGATGGACCAGCCCGTGGCCGTGGCGCGCAGCGCGGTGGGATAAGCGCCAATCACCAGGTAGTTCAGCGCCAGTTGCTGGCCGCCGATGCCCAGGCCGGCTGCCCCCACCAGAATGAAGACCATCGTCCAGTCGGTGCCCGCGTAGCCCAGGCCCAACGACACCGCGATACCCAACGCAAACATGGCGATGAGCAACGAACGCGTCGGCACGCGCGGCATCAGGTAAGACAGGGGGATCGCGCAGACGATGAAGACCAGGTTCACGGTGAACGTGCCCATGGGCGCCTGGTCGGCGGGCAGCCCGGCGGCCTTGAGCACAGTGGGCAACCACGACAGCAGCATGAACCACGCCACCCAATTAAGCAGATAGATGGACCAGATTGCGATGGTCTTGCGCGCATAGCCATCGGCGAACAACGCCTTGACGCTGGCGCGGATCGTGGCGTCTTCCGGCACGGTAAAGCGCGTGCCGGCAGGCAGCGGCTGGCCCGAGATCCTGGCAAGGATGCGGGCCACATAGCTTTGTCCGGCGGCATCGCCGCGCATGGCCTTGAATTGCAACGATTCGGGCAGCAGCACGAACAACGCAAGCAGCAACAGCAACGGCGCAACGCCGCCCACGATGAAGATGCCTTGCCAGCCAATCACGGGCAGCATGCGCGCGGCCAGCAGGCCGCCCAGCATGGCGCCGGCGGGCAGGCCCAGCAGCACGCCGGTGATGACGGTGCCGCGCAAGCGCGCGGGGGCATACTCGGCAGCCAACGCCAGCACGATAGGCGTGCAGCCGCCCATGCCCAGGCCGGCAATGAAGCGCAGCGCCAGGATCTGCCAGGTCTCGGTAGCACCGGCCGTCATCAGCGTCGCCACACCAAACACGGCAACACCTATCAAGGCGGCGGGCCGTCGGCCGATGCGGTCGCCCACCAGGCCCAACAGCATGGCGCCCACGGTCATGCCCACGATGCCGGCAGTAAGAATGGGCGCCAGTTCGCCCGACTGAAGCTTGAAGGCCACCAGAATCGCCGGGCCGGTAAAGGCCATGGCCTGCGTGTCGAAGCCGTCGAACAGGGCAATCAAAAAACACAGAATCAAGACGCGCCATTGGAAGGCGCTCATTCGATTCTTATCGATCAGGCTGGGTATGGATAGCGTTGCTGACATGAAAGTCCCCTCGTGATTTCGCTTGGTGCGTTATGCGTTATTGGTATGTGGTCAGGACTGCACTGCAATGCGGAAATAAAGGCCCCGCGCATCGCCGCGCGAGGCCGTGGGCGATTACGCCTGGGCGCTGGCGCGCAGGCGGTTGACGATCTGGTTGTCCTTGCCTTGCAACAGGCTGGTCAACGCAAAGTTGAATTCGATTTCCTTGTAGGTATCGGCCTTCAAACCCAGCTTGTCGCCGCCGGCTTTTTCAACCACCGGCGGAATCAGGCCTTCACGCGTGGCATAGGCAAAGTCGTCCCATATGAGCGGGTCGCCTTCGATGTTGAATTGCGTGGTCAGCTTGCGGTGCTGGTCGGCGCTGACGAAGAAGTGCACGTGCGCGGGGCGGTTGCCGTGGCGGCCCAGCGAGTCCAGCAGTTGCTGGGTGGCGCCCTGCGGCGGACAGCCGTAGCCGACGGGCATCAGCGTGCGGAATTCGTATTCGCCATTGGGGCCGGTCTTGACGGCGCCGCGCAGGTTGAAATCGGTTTGCGCGCCGGTGGGGTCGAAGTGCGAGTAAAAGCCGTTGGAGTTGGCGTGCCAGCATTCGACGACCGCATTGGCCAGCGGCGCGCCATTGGTATCGGTGACCACGCCGCGAATCACCAGCGGGCCGGCGGCGTCGTCCGGGTCCAGATCTATGCGCGACACACCGTCGCGCAGTGGCGCACCGGCTACGTACAACGGGCCTTCAATGGTGCGCGGCGTGCCGCCGTCCAGGCCCGCCCGCTTGTCCTCTTCGTCCATGCGGATGTCCAGGTACTTTTCCAGGCCCAAGCCGGCGGCCAGCAACGCGGCTTCGCCGTCGCTGCCCAGCTTGTTCAGGTAGTTCACGCCCGCCCAGACCTCGTCCGGCGTGATGTCCAGGTCGTCAATGGCCTTGAAAAGATCGCTTAACAGGCGGTGCACGATCTGCTTGAAACGCGGGGTACCCTCGCCGCCGTCCACGTTCGAGGCGGCGGTCAGCAGGTCCTGCACTTCCTTGCTGTTAAAAATGTTGAGGCTCATGATTTTGTCTCCGTTTGGGTATCGCTGGGGTATCGATGGGGTATCGCTAGCGTTTCGCTGCACGCGGGGCACAACGCCCGCGATCAATGCCGTTTGTCCGTCACCTTGATCAGCCCGTCACGCGTAAAGCGTTTGATGCGGGCTTCGTCCAGTTCAATGCCCAGGCCGGGGCCCTTGGGCACGGTCAGTTCGAAGTCGCTGTAATCCAGCGGCTGCGTCAGGATCTCTTCGGTGATGAGCAAGGGGCCGAACAATTCCGTGCCCCATTGCAGTTGCGCAAAGGTGGCGAACAGATGCGCGGCGGCAATGGTGCTGACGGCGCCTTCCAGCATCGTGCCGCCGTACAGTTCTATACCCGCCGCATCGGCAATCGCGGCCACGCGCTGGGCGGCAAACAGGCCGCCGTTCTGTTCGATCTTGATAGCGAACACATCCGCGCCGTGCCCCCGCGCGATCTCGAAAGCGCTTTCGGGGCCTTGCAGCACTTCGTCGGCCATCAAGGCGACGGGAAAGCGGCGCATCAATCGCGCCAGCGACACGGCGCTGGCCACGGGCTGCTCGACCAGTTCACAGCCCACTTGCGCAAGCGCCGGGATGGCCCAGGCGGCCTGCGTCTCGCTCCACGCCATGTTGACGTCCACCCGCACCGACGCCCGGTCGCCCAGCGCGCTTTTGATATCGGCCACATGCTGGATGTCGACGCGGGGGTCCCTGCTGCCAATCTTCAACTTGAAAATCCGATGTCGCCGCGTATCCAGCATTTGCTCGGCTTCGGCGATGTCGCGGGCGGTATCGCCCGAGGCCAGCGTCCAGGCCACCGGCAGGCGGTCACGGCGGCACCCGCCCAGCAGTTCGCTGACGGGCACACCCAGGCGCTTGCCTTGCGCATCCAGCAACGCCGTTTCCAGCGCGCTCTTGGCAAAGTGGTTCACCTTGACCAGCTTGCCCACGTGCGCCATCAGCGCCTGAATGCGGGTGGCGTCCTGGCCGATCATCGCAGGCGCGAAGTAGGCGTCGATGGCCAGCTTCATGGCCTCGGGGCTTTCCGGCCCGTACGCCATGCCGGCAATGGTGGTGCCTTCACCGATACCCACGACGCCATCGCTGCACACCACGCGAACAAGCATCAGCGTCTGCCCGTGCATCGTGGCCACGGACAGCTTGTGAGGCCGAATGGTCGGGAGGTCGACAAGAGACGTTTCGATGCGTTCGATAGTTGCTACGGGCATGTTCGGCACAGGAATGGTTAAGGGTCGGGATGTGGATTTATAGGTCCGACGCACTTTTATCGTCCAATACTTTGAATGTCCAAATTGATACCTTGACGGTATATATGGCGGAATTTCCTGGGTGAACCAGCTGCTTCACAGCTACGGGATTCTGGGATCCATACGGGTTTACCATCAGTGAAAAACAATGACTCAGACGCGAAACGCACGCGCGCCCCACCCAGGCGTTCCATACCTTTCTGATATGCGCGCCCACACCGCAGCCCTTTGAAAGGAAAAAACGGTGACGCCGATACAGTTAATAATGCGGGTCCTCGAAACCAAGATAGAGAGACCCTGCGATATGAGTCAGAACACCCCCGGCCTTTGGCATCGACTGCGCCGCCCAATCTTCGCGCTGATTCTGGGCATGCTGCCTTTCTGGCTATTCATGGGTACGACCCAGCAGGCTTCGGTGAACGGCATGGTGGTGCAGGACACCCGTTTCAATATCCTGGGCCTGATCCTGGCTATTGCCGGTTTGGTGATGGCGGCAAAGATGCTCAAGAACGACGGCTCGTACGGCGAGCCCGCGCGCGGGTGGCCGCGCACGGTGCTGTGCGTGGCGGCGGGTCTGCTGTGCATTTTCCAGATCGGTCAAAGCGCCGGCCTGTACAACGTCAACGTCGGCCAGTCGATTGACAACCTGCAAAGCCGGCTGTTCGGCCCCAGCGAGCCGCGTCCGAAATCCCTGGCAAGCGAGCTGGACAAGGACGTGCGCGCACGCACCGAGCAACGCTCGGCCACGGTCAGCCAGGTGCTGCTGCGTGATGACATCGCCACGTCGCTGGCGCGTATCCACGCCAACGCCACGCTTTACAACCTGTATGCCGAAAAGTGCAACAACCCCGGCAAACGTTTCGTGCTGGACGAGATCCCCGCGCTGCTGACCGATAAAGACAAGGCCTACGTCGAAAAAGCGCAGCAACTGGCGGCGCGCAACGCGTCTGACCGCTTTGACTGCCAAGGCGAGCCGATGCGTGACTTCATGAGCAACTGGCTGGCCGGCGACATTCTGCGCGACCGCGCCAACCTGGCCGTGCAAACCGCCGCCTATCGCGAACGCTTTGGCGACAAACCGGCAGGCGCCGGCGACGACACGCTGGTGACAACCGGCCTGGGCGTGTGGCTGGGCGATTCGATCAGCCAGGTGCAAACGGCCTTTGGCACCACGGCCATGCCGGTGCCCGCGGGCAAGTCCGGCAAAACCAAGCTGGACTTTCCGGATCGGGGCATGGAGCTGGTGTTCGACTTTGCCGGCAAGGTGGACACCATCACCGTGCGCGCGCCGTTCACGGGCAGCATCGTCGGCCTGAAAATCGGCGATAGCCGTCGCACGGTCAACCGCCTGCTGGGCGAAAGCTGGATCGACGTGCGCCTGCCTTACGACAACGCCGCCGCCGATTACGACATCCAGTTCCGCAAAAAAACGCCGGGGACCCAATCGCAATGGATCGACCGGCGCCAGGGCAACCCGCAAACGGTGCTGCTGCTACAAGGCGCCAGCTATGCCAGCCAGATCGACGAGATCAAGCTGGTAACGCCGCGCCCGCCGGGCTAGCACCGGAACGGCTGGGGGGTTGGCTTACTTGGCCAACGCCCCCATCGCCTGCCGCATGAACGCCAGCGTCGCGTCGTCGGCCCAGGTGCCGGCGGTCAACTCGGGCTCGGTCATCAACGCCTGCCGGAACTTGGCGTGTGTGGCCGGGTCCTTGCCCGCGTACGAACTGAACAGTTCCAGCCACTGCCGCGCCAGGGCCTGGCCGGTTTCCGAATCGGGCGCCACGCCCGCATCAATGGCGTTTCGGACCTCCGCAATCAGCGACGGCCATTCCGAAATCCTGTCGCCGTAATGTTCGCGCATGAACCGGGCTTCGTCCGGCGTCAGGTGTTTTTCGTAGATCAGCAGTTTGCTTTCCGAGAAGGCGCGCAGCACATAGTCGCGCATGGCTTTGGAAATGCCGACGTGCGTCTGCATGCCGGGTTCCTGCTCGTGCATGCGATTGAGCTTCACCAACAAGCGCGGATCGCCGTTGGTATCGCGCAGCAGCAGTTCCATCCAGCGCCGGGCAAGCTCGCGTGGCTTAGCGTCCTCGGGCGCCACGCCCTGATCCATCTGCTGGCGCACTTGCTGAACCAACGCAAGCCAGTCCGGGTCGCCGTCCGGCCCACGCGTGTACAGGGGCAGGCGCGCCAGTTCTTCAGGCGAAAAATACTTATCGTACATAGTCATCATTTCCAGAGTTTTTAGCCAATCGGCCAGCTCGGGCTCCGTGCCGTCCGTCAACTGCCCGTGCAGTTGCGCCAAGCGTTCGCGCAAGCACGCGGCCTGCTGCATCTGACGGTCCAGCATGGCAATCTGCCGAGAGATCACGTCCGCCAAGGGAACGCCGGGCTGCAAGTTCTGTGGCGACACGGGCGCAATGGTGCCGGCCGCCTAAACGTGCCGGAAACGTCACACGCGGGCTGACCGCGCAACGCCGCCGGGCGATATCATGGCGGCCCAACGAATCGAGACACAAGGAGAGACGATGGAAGATAAATCGTACCGAGCGCGCTTGGTCCCGGAGCTGATGGTTCGGGACATGGGGCAAAGCCGGCGCTTCTGGATCGACCTGTGTGGATTCGAGGTGGTCTACCAGCGCGAGGAAGAGGGTTTTGTGTTTCTGGATCGGGACGGCGCGCAATTCATGCTGGACGAGATCCGGGGAGACGATGGATGGATCACCGCCCCGCTGCAAGCGCCTTTGGGGCGGGGTGTGAATTTTGAGATCAAGGTGAAGTCCATCGGGCCGTTATACGAACGGCTGCTGGCGGCGGACTGGCCGATGTACCGGGCGATGCAGCAACGTTGGTATCGAAACGGGCAGATCGAGATCGGGGTCCAGCAATTTCTGGTGCAGGACCCCGACGGCTATCTGCTGCGTTTTTCCGAATGGATAGGCGACCGGCCCGTGGCGACCGTTGCGCTATCTGTTGCAGCGGCGGCTTGAGCTGACGTTGATCCTATTGCGGCGCGGCGGCGGGTTGCTGGGGGGAGCCTGGGCCAGAGCTTGGGCTGGGGGCATTGCCGGGGCTTGGGGCTGAGGCCGAGCTTGGGCTGGAACCGGAACCTGTGCCTGTGCCTGTGCCTGTGCCTGTGCCTGTGCCCGGGCCTTTGCCTGCCCCCGCCCCCGCTTCCGACGTCGGCGTAATACGCCAGATCACATTTGCCAGGTCGTCCGCCACGATCAGCGCGCCCTTCGGGTCTACCGTCACGCCTACCGGGCGGCCGCGCGTGGTGCCGTCGCTATCCCGAAAGCCTGCCACAAAGTCCTGCGGCGGACCGGACGGGCGCCCGTCGCGGAACGGCACAAAGACGACCTTGTAGCCCACCGGGTCGCTGCGGTTCCAGCTGCCGTGTTCGCCGACGAACACGCCATTGGCGAATTTTGCGCCCATCGCCTCGGACGAAAAATCAACGCCCAGCGCCGCCACGTGCGCGCCCAGGCTGTAGTCCGGTTTGATGGCGGCCGCCACCTTGTCCGGGTTTTGCGGGCGCACGCGGTCATCGATATTCTGCCCCCAGTAGCTATACGGCCAACCGTAGAAGGCACCCGCCTGCACGGCGGTCAAATAGTCGGGAACCAGGTTCGGACCCAGCTCGTCGCGCTCGTTCACCACGGCCCACAGCTGCCCGGAGCCCGGTTCAATCGTCAACGCGGTGGGATTGCGCAGCCCCGTGGCGTAGACCTTGTGTTCGCCCGTGCGGGCGTTGATCTGCCAGATTCGCGCGCGGTCCGCCTCCACGTCCATGCCGCGTTCCGTGATGTTGCTGTTAGAGCCGATGCCCACATACAGATGCTGACCGTCCGCGCTGGCGGCCAGCGCTTTGGTCCAGTGGTGATTGATCTCGGACGGCAACTCGGTCACGGTTTCAGGCGGGCCGCTGGCCCGTGTCTGGCCCGGTTGGTAGTCGAAGCGAACCAAGGCGCCCTGGTTGGCGACATAGAGCTTGTTGTCTATCAATGCCAGGCCATAGGGCGCATCCAGATTTTCCGCGAAGGTCGAGGCCGAGTACGTGCCGTCACCATCGGCATCGCGCAGCAAGGTCAGGCGGTTGCCGCCTTTTACCGAACTGGTGCCGCGCGCCTTGATGATGCCGGCAATGACGTCCTTGGGCTTGAGCTTGGGCGCATTGCCGCCCCTGCCCTCTGCCACCAGGATGTCGCCATTGGGCAATACCAGCGTCTGGCGCGGTATTTTCAGGTCCTTGGCGATGGCGGTGATCTTGTAGCCCTCAGGCACCGTGGGCATCTTGTCGCCCCAGTCCGCGGGTTTGGCGATGACCATGTCAGGCAGCAGCCCCTGCTCGGGCTTGGGCAGTTCCGGCGTGGGTCCGACCTGAGACGGCTGGCCCTGGGCCAGGCAAATTCCGGCTGCGGCGGCAAGCGGGATAACGGCAAGCAAGCTGGCGTGTTTCATTTGGCCCCTCTGATGTGCGGCGTGCGAAAGCCCAGCCAGATCGCGGCGCACGCAAGCACCGCCACGATCACCGACAGGATCAAGCCCAGCGGCATGCTCGCCCAGGCATCGCGCGCGTGGATCAAGGCGTTGATAATGCCCAACACCCAGGTGGCCAACAGCACCACCGTGTACGGAACGATGCCGCGTGCGCGCTGATAGGCCCGGAAAAGATCCACGATGGCGAACAGCAGCGCGATGCCGCCGAACACCAGGCCGCCGATGATCAGCCACGACGCGAAATTATTCCACTGGATGTGAAAAGACTGCGCATAGGCGGCGTCGGCCAGCGCGGCGCCTAGAAACCACGGGAACATCCCCGCCAGGAAGACTGCCGGCACGGGGTGCACGGTCAGGGCATATCTGTTTTCGATAAGTTGGGTCACGTCTAATCGCCTCTTAAAGTAGCGGACTCACGCGCGGAAACATCGACGTCGGCAGCAATTGCCGTTCCCAGCCCCACAACAAAAAAGCCCAGCATCGGCTGGGCGTTTTCAGAAATCGGTGTGCGGCGCCGCGTGTCGTGGCGGCGCTGGGTCGATCAGTTGCTGTTGACCCAGTCCTGCGTATCCTGGATGAACCAAGGCAGATTCAACCTTTCGCCTTCACCGGACTGTATGGTCAGGCGCTGGCCCGATGAACCCGGGTTACCCGTTGCGGACTGCGTCGTGGAAGACGGCCGGCTGTGATAGTCCATATCGGTTTGCCGCGCGGGCTGACTTGTGCAAGCGGCCATTGCCGCGAAACAAAGCGGGGCAATGACGCACCGCACTGCTGAACGAAGAATCTGCATGATGATCGGTTTCCTGCTGGCGGCACAGGCCGATGTGCCGGGCAATCAGGCCTTAAGCGTGTAAACCGCTACCTTACTCGCAATGCCGGGCTGCGTCAGCGCGCAGAGGCCGCCAACGGCCGCCCGCAACGCGCAATCATTTAGCGATAATGTTCCACCGTTGCCTCCAATCCGCCCAAAGAAAAAGCCATGCAGCCCTTCGTTTTCCAAGGCCTATTGTTCCGTGAATTCCTCGATACCGACGCCCAAGATTTCGCGAATGCCGCACGGGAATCCGTCGATACCGTCGGCCGCTGGATGCCGTGGTGCACGGCTTCGTTTTCCGAGCAAAACGCGCTGGACTGGTTTGCGATGTGCCGCGCCAGCCGCGATGCGCAGACGGGCCATGAGTTCGGCGTGTTCTCGGAAGACGCTGGCCGGCTGCTGGGTGGCGTGGGGCTGAACGCGATCAATCAGCAGAACCTGTTTTGCAATCTGGGCTACTGGGTAAGGCAGTCGGCCCAACGGCAAGGCGTCGCGCATCGCACGGTGCGGGCGATGCTGCCCTACGCCTTTAACACCCTGGGCATGCACCGCGTCGAGATCGTGATTGCAGCGGGCAACGTGGCAAGCGAGGCGGTGGCGCGCAAGGCAGGCGCGCAATTTGAATGCACCGCGCGCAATCGGCTGCAACTGCACGGAGGCCCGGTGCCGGCGTCCATCTACTCGGTCATCCCCTAGCCCGCGCGTTGCGATCCGGGGCGGCGAGCCGCATGGGTCTCCAACAGATGCGCCTGGAAAGCCGCCACGCTGCGGTTGCGCGGTTCGGTACGGCTGACCAGGCCCAACGGCGGCAAGGTGTCGGCCAGCGTGCAATCCAGCCGCGCCAGCGCGCCGGAATCCAGGCCCTCGCGCACGAAGCTCAAGGGGCCCATCATCAGGGCCTGGCTGGCGCGCAGGTAATGCACCATGGTGGCAAATGAGCGCGTGCTGAGCGGTTGCTGAGGCGGCAGTTCCCCGCATTCGGCAAACAGCGCCTCGAACGCGCGATAGGTCTGGCTATCCAGCGGTGGGCTGGCCCAGGGGTAGGCCAGCAAATCGGCGGGTTGCAGATTGCGGCGGCCCAGCAGCGGGTGCCTGGGCCCCGAGGCCACCACGCAGATATCGGCCAGCAATGCCTGGAACTGGGAATCGGGCGCCAGCTGCGCGGGTTCGCGCGCAACCAGAAAATCCAGTTCGCCATCCGCATAACGACCCAGCAATACCGGCAACGCGTCTTCGAACAATTCCAGACGAACCTGCGGCTGGCGGGCAAAGAACTCGGGCAGCGCGGGGTTGATGACGCCGCTGACGCCAGCCGTGATCGCGCCCACGCGCACCGTGCCTTCAAAGCCCGCGCCCGCCGCCGCCAAGGACTCGGCGCAACCGGTCAGGCTGTTCATCACATTGCGCAGCAACGGCAGCAAATCCCGGCAGGCAAAGGTGGGCCGCATGCCACGCGCGTGTCGTTCGAACAAGCGCGCTTCCAGCACGCGCTCGACTTCCAGCACCATCTTGGTGGCGGCCGACTGGGTCAGGCCGATCTGCGCGGCGGCGTGCTGCACGCTGCCCAATTCGGCCACCAGCACGATCAGCTGCAAATGCCGCAGCCGGGTGCGCGCGATCAGGCGGTTAAAGAGCGTGGCGGCAGAAGACGGGCTGCCGGGGGTGGCGGTGGCGGTGGCGGTACGCATGGGTTTAGCTATTCCGAAACGGCATATCTTTTATTGATATTTCACTTTTCAAGTATAGCTATTCAAGGCGCAATAGCGGCCTGACACCAACAAAACAAGGGGTTTGAAATGCTGCACTTTTTCCGTCGCGCGCGGGTTCGCGCCGCGCTGTCCGCAGCGCTGATCGCGGGGGCCTGGTTGGCGCCCGTGCAAGCGCAAACCTGGCCCGACAAGCCGGTCACCATCATCATCCCCTTCCCCGCCGGCGGCTCGATCGACGCCGTGATGCGGGCGATTTCCCCGCAACTGAGCGAACGCCTGGGCCAAACCGTAGTCATCGAGAATGTGGGCGGCGCCAGCGGCGCTATCGGCGCGGGCCGCGTGGCGCAGGCCAAGCCCGACGGCACGACGCTGCTGGCCGGCAGCATCAACGACGTGGTCTTGCAGCCGCTGGTCAATCGCAACCTGCGGTATGCCACGGACAGTTTCGACCCGGTGTCGCTGGTGTTCACGTCGCCGCTCATTCTGGTGGCCCGCAAGGATCTTCCCCAATCGAATATCGACCAGGTCGTGCAGGCGCTGCGCGCCGCCCCGGAAAGCCTGAGCTATGGCAGCCCGGGCCAAGGCACGTTTCAGCAAGTGGTGGTTGAAGACCTGCAACGCCGCACCGACACCAAGATGCTGCACGTGCCGTACAAGGGCGCGTCGCCGCTGGTCAATGACCTGCTGGGCGGGCAGATCGACATGGCCGTCATGGCGCCGCCCACCGCGCTGCCGCATCTGCAACAAGGCCGCATCAAATCGCTGGGCGTGATCAGCCGCCAGCGCCTGGCGGCCTACCCCGACCTGGCCACCATCAACGAAAGCCAGACGGTCAAAGGCATGGAGATGGTCGGCTGGGTGGGCGTGCTGGCCCCCAAGGGCGTGCCGCCCGAGCGCCTGCAACGCGTGCGCGACGCGCTTGCCGCCGTGATGGACAAGCCCGAGGTGCGCGAACGCGTACTGGCCATGGGCATGGAGTCGGCAACCGCCTACGACAAAGCCAGCTTCGATGCCCGCATCCGTGACGACGTCACCGCGTTGCGCGCCTTGAACCTTCCGACGCAGCCTTGAGAAACCGCATGACGCCCCACCAAGAGCCCGACGCCGGCCGCGACAACATCGGCATTGCCGCCGCCGACGCCGCTGTCACCGCCGACGCCGCCGACATACTTGCCACCATCAGCGCCAACCCGGCGTTTCGCGCCATCCGCCGCGATGTGCACGCGCATCCGGAAATCGGCTTTGAAGAACACCGCACCGCATCGCTCGTCGCCCGCGAACTGGCCGCCTGGGGCTGGCAGGTATCGACCGGCATCGGCGGCACCGGCGTGGTCGGCACGCTGACGCGCGGCACGGGCGCGCGCCGCATCGGCCTGCGCGCCGACATGGACGCCCTGGCGATGCCCGAAGCCAACGCCTTCGCGCACAAGTCGCAACACGAGAACCGCATGCACGCCTGCGGCCACGACGGCCATACCGCCATCCTGCTGGCCACGGCCTGGTACCTGGCGCGGCACGCGCAGTTCGACGGCACCATCCACTGCATCTTCCAGCCCGCCGAAGAAGGCGGCCAGGCCGGTGCGCGCGCCATGATCGAAGACGGCTTGTTCGACCGCTTCCCCTGCGATGCGGTGTTCGCGCTGCATAACTGGCCGGACCTGCCCGTGGGCAGCTTCGGCGTGCGGGCCGGGCCTTTCATGGGGTCCAGCAACCGCTTTCGCATCGACATCACGGGCAAGGGCGCGCACGCCTCGCAGCCGGAACTGGGCGTCGACCCGTTGGTCTGCGCCGGCCACATCCTGCTGGCGCTGCAAACCGTGATCTCGCGCAACCGCGCGCCCGACGAACCGGCGGTGCTGTCCGTTACGCAGATCCACGGCGGCGACGCGGTCAACGTCATCCCGCAAGCGGCGTGGCTGGGCGGCACGGTGCGCACGCACCGCGACGACACGCTGGACATGATCCAGCGGCGCATCGAAGAAATCACCAACGGTGCCGCCACCACGTTCGGCTGCACGGCCACGCTGACCTTCGAACGCTGCTATCCGTCGCTGGTGAACGACCCGGAACAGACGCGCTTTGCGGTCGAGGTCATGCGTGAAGTCGCGGGCCAAGAGCGCGTGTCGGATGACCTTGCCCGGCTGATGGGGTCCGAGGACTTCTCTTTCATGCTGGCCGAACGACCGGGCTGCTACGTGCTGCTGGGCAACGGCGCGGGCGCGCATCGGGACGCGGGGCACGGGCCCGGGCCTTGCCGCTTGCACAACCCGTCGTATGACTTCAACGATGAAGCGATCCCGCTGGGGGCCGCGTATTTCGTGCGCCTGGCGCAGCGGTTCCTGGGTAATGCAGACGCGCGGGCCTAGCGCGCGCCCCCTTTCACTGGCGCGGTTCCGGCGCGATGGCATCCAGCGCCTGGATGTCATCGTCGCTCAAGCGCAACGCGGCGGCATCGACGTTTTCGCGCAGGTGCTTCACCGACGAGGTACCCGGAATCAACAGGATGTTGGGCGAACGCTGTAGCAACCAGGCCAGCGCCACCTGCATCGGCGTGGCTTGCACCTTGTTCGCCACGTCCGACAACACCGCCGACTGTAGCGGCGAGAAACCACCCAGCGGGAAGAACGGCACGTAGGCAATGCCGTCGCGGGCCAGTGCATCGATCAGCGCGCCGTCGCCGCGATGGGCCAGGTTGTATTGGTTCTGCACGCAAACGATGTCGGCAATGCCGCGCGCCTGCTCCACTTGCCGCGCGGTGGCGTTGCTAAGGCCGATGTGACGCACCAGGCCCTTGCGTTGCAGTTCGGCCATCGTGGTCATGGATGCTTCAATGTCGCCTTCCGCCGGGCCGGCCACGTCGAACATCAAGCGCAGGTTGACGACGTCCATCACGTCGCGCCCCAGATTACGCAGGTTGTCGTGCACGGCCGATTCCAGTTCAGCGGCAGAGAAGGCGGGTATCCAGGACGCATCGGCGCCGCGTCGCGCCCCCACTTTCGTCACGATGACCAGGTCGTCGCGATACGGATGCAGTGCTTCGCGGATCAGTTGGTTGGTGATGTGCGGCCCGTAGAAATCGCTGGTGTCCAGGTGGTTGATGCCCAGTTCCACGGTCTCCTTCAGCACGGCGATAGCCTGCTGTTTGTCCTTGGGCGGACCGTACACGTGTGGGCCGGCCAGTTGCATGGCGCCGTAGCCGAGGCGGTTGACGTTGAATTGGGCCAGGCGGTAGGTGCCGGCTTGTTGGGCTTGGGTCATGGGGTATTCCTTGAACGGGGGTGAATGCCTGGCAGTCTAGGCCTGGATTGGCCGTGCGACAATCTGGCACAATCGCACAGCTTGTGCGGAAATCCGAACAATCGAGAAACGCCGTGGTCGACCTTCAAGACATCAGCGCCTTTGTTGCCGTTGCCACGCATGGCGGCTTTCGTGGCGCTGCGCGCATGACCGGGGCCAGCGCATCGCAATTGAGCGAGGCCGTGCGCCGGCTGGAAACGCGGCTGGGTTTGCGGCTGCTTAACCGAACGACGCGCAGCGTGGCGCTAACGGTTGCCGGACAGCGCTTGCTGGAACAGCTGACGCCCGCGCTCAACGCGGTGGAATCGGCGCTGGACGTGGCCAACCACTTTCGTGATCGGCCGGCGGGGAGGCTGCGGCTGAATGTGCCGCTGGCGGCATCCAAGCTGGTGCTGCCGCGCATCGTCCCCCCGTTTCTGGCCGCCTACCCGGAGATCTGCCTTGAGGTCGTTGTCGAGGACCGCTTTGTGGACCTGCTGCAATCGGATTGCGATGCGGGCATTCGCTACGAAGAAAGCATGGACCAGGACATGGTGGCGATTCCGATCGGCCCCAAGCGCCAGCGCATGGCCGTCGCGGCGTCGCCCGCATATCTGGCCAAGCATGGGCGCCCGCGTCGCCCTGAAGATCTGCGCAAACACATCTGCCTGCGCGGGCGCTTTTCCAGTGGCGCCATGCCCTCGTGGGACTTCGAGCAACAGGGCAAAACCGTCACGGTGGACGTGACGGGCCCCTTGATCGTGGGCCTGGGCGCGGCGGCCGACCTTGCCGTGGATGCGGCCGTTGCGGGCACCGGCGTGGTTTACCTTTTTGAGGAATGGCTGCAACCCTACATCGATCGTGGCGAGCTCGCGCCCGTGCTGGAACGCTGGTGGCCCGGCTTCAACGGCCCGTCGCTCTACTTCCCCGGGCGCCGCTATCTGCCCGCGCCGCTGCGCGCTTTCGTCGACTTTGTCCAAACCGTGCGCTGGTAGCGCAAACCTGAAATGAGCACCCCTCACGAACTTGGATAGGGAGCCGCGCCCCCGGACGCGTCGTCGGTACTGTGGCGCGGTTTTGCGGCGGTACCGACCGGCCCGACCCTCAACGGCGGCATGCCCGCTGCGGCCGTAAAAGGCGGCGGCAGCACGGCCGCCACGCCAGCGGAAAATCGATAGGCCTGGTACGGCAGCAGGCCTTGGATCGTGCCCAGGTCATGCGCCGCGTCGGCCCGCGCTTGCAAGGCGGTTTGCTCGTCGCGCAGCTTGCGATTGGCCGCGACGGAACGCGCATCCAGCCGGGCTTGCTGATCGTGGTAGGCCTGGATGGCGTTTTTAAGGCAATGGGCCGTGTATTGATCCCGCATCGCGTCGACGGACGCGGGGGGCTGAGCAGCATCAACGCCGGCGGGTCGATGGGCGGCGGGCGCGAGGGGCGCCCCAGCCGCCATCGCGGCCGATCCCTGCGCGGCTTGGACCCGCGCGTAGGAGGTCGGGCGCAATTGCGTCGAAGGCGCGGCACGCGTTGGCGCCCGCAGGCGTTCGCTGCGGTAAGGGTCATGAATGTAGCGGTCTTGAACGTATGGACGCTGAATATCGACGATACGGACCTGGCCGGTCGGATCAATAGCGCGGGCAGTCATGGCGGCCTCCTTGGTGATGCGTGGGCGACGGGTCGTGCCCCGGCAATGTCGGCTTCGGTTGCACCGCTACGGTCGCCCGACGGCTTTGGCGGGCATGCGGCGTTGGGCTGCCATCCACAACAACTGCGCCGTCGACCCCACCACGAAAATCGCCAACCACACCCCTAGCGCGCCGCGCACCAGGGGCGATTGCGGGCCGTCGGCAAGCGGATGGGAAACGGGCAGGCGCGTCAGCGTTTCGGCAATGCCGGGCACCCACATCAAGAAAAAGCTGAACGAAAACCCCAGCTGCGACAGATAGGGACGCGACCACGACAACCAGGACAGGCGTGGCGCCAGCAACGCCCCCGACACCGCCAGCAACGCCAGGATTCCCAACGCATGCCCGGCATTGAAGCCACCAGAGCTGGACAGCCCGAACGACGTCAGCACCGCCAATATCAGCCCGCCTAGGTAAAGCTTGCCGGTGCGCGTTGCGGGGTCGATGCCTCGATACCGCGCAAAGCTGTACAGGCCGACAACGGCAGGGACAAGGCTGATGAGGGTGTGGGCGGCGCCCAAGGCGGAAATAGGATGTGGCATGGCAAGGACTCCAGACAGGAAACAAACCGACTAGTTGGTCGGTCATCAGGGCAAAAAAAAGCGGGAGAAAGCGGCACTGCAAATGCGAGGGCGTTAACGGTCAACGGCGCGCACTCCGAGGTGCGCGCATTCCACTGTCAGCCCGCGGCGCTCAACTGCTTGATGGCGGCGCGTGAAATCGATTCGAATACCTTGGGGTCGCCAAACGCGCGCGCGGTCAACATCGCGCCGTGCACCATCGACATGAACGCCTGCGCTTCGGCCTCGACCTTGTCGCGCAATTGGAACTGGCCCTTGGCCGCCCCGCTGGCCAGCACGGAACCGATCCACGCTGCCAGCTCGGCAAAATATGCGCGGACCTCAGCGGCGACGGCGCTGGGAATCAAGGGCGCCTCGGCAGCCAGCATGGCGCATATGCACATGGGCATGGTGCCCTCGCGGATGCACGTGGCCCAGTATTCCGTGTAGGCGGTCAAGCGGGCTTGCGGATCTTCAACGTGCTGGTCAAGCTTGGCCAGCCCCTGGCGCGCTTGTTCACGGTGCACGGTCACCACACTCAGGACCAGGTCTTCCTTGGTGGGGAAATGATGGTGGATGCTGGGTTTGCCGATGTGCACCTTTTCGGACACATCGGCATAGCTGAACCCGTGATAGCCGCCGGCGGCAAGCAGCAGTCGCGTCTGCTCGACAATTTCAAGGGCTCTGGGCGAGAGTTCCAAACTCATGGATTTCCAGTTCGGTTTACGAGTTGGCCCCTACTGGAATATTCGGCAGGGGCGCGCATGGAAGCCAATCTACTAGTTGGTCGGTTGCGAGTCAACAATTTCATGCTGATGGATTCATCTCAGCAAGCGATTGGGCACCGCGCGCCTTCCTTGCCCGGGGTGCTTCAAACATCCCACCCGGCAGGACCGCGCGGGTTCGTTAGGCTACAGTGCCGGGGGGCCGACAAAATCTTGGACGTCGAGCCCCGAAATCCTGGAGAAACACCGCAGTGAACGACACCCGCCTACCCGATCCTGACAGCCCCGAAGACCGCAAGGAACAGGAGCCCAGGCTTTGGCGCGATGACGGCTGGACCGCCCGGATCATCAAGAACGAGGAAGACGACGGCTGGGCCGTCGAAATGACGATGGACGGGCAATCCGAGCCGGCCTTGGTCGGGCCATGGACCATGGGCCGCGACAAGAAAAACCCCAAGCCGCTTGATTCGCCCGCCTTCATCACCCTGGTCAAGACCGCCAACGAAGTGCTGCACCGCCACGAACAGCAGCTGCATGCCACGCTGCACAAAAGCGTGAAGATCGACGCCGAGGCGGGCCGCTTGACGGTCAAGCTGGACATCGTGCCCGACGAAGACGAGCCTTACGCCGTGCTAAGCGCGTACGATGAATCCGGCGAACAACTGGCCCAGGTCAACGTGCCGCCGACGTACAAGCTGACCGTGCAGCGCGCATCGGAATGGGCCAGCGGCGGTTTCGGCAAACAGGGCTGAAGGGTCGTACCGGCGATCCGGCGTTCCGGCGGTCCGGCGATCCGGCGGTCCGGCGATCCGGCGTTCTGGCGATTCGGCGGTCCGGCGACCCGGCGTATCGGCGTACCCGCGCTTCGGCGATTAGCGGTTCGGCGTCTCATCCCCCCTCTGCAAAGGACTTCTCATGCCTAAATTCGTGACGATAGGATATGGCGACCAGGCAGGTTACGACCGCACCCCGGTCGCCCTGCGAGACGCCGCGCACGCGCACGACGCGCAATTGCAGAAGGAAGGTGTGCTGATGGGCATTGCGGGCACGCCGGTGCAGGTGCGCAACACCGGCGCGGCCGGGGTGGAAACCACGGACGGCCCCTACTTGCAGTCGCCCTTGCCCGTGGCCGGCTTTGCCATCATCGAAGCCGCTGACCTGGCCCAGGCCATCGCAATCGTGTCGCAAACACCATGCGCGGTGGCGCACGGCGTGGTCGAAGTCTGGCCGCTGGAACAAGCCTAGCGCATCGCCCGCCAGGTGGGGCTTGTTCACGGCAACGGCCTCTTGCCGGCAGCCGCGGACCAGACCGGATGACGTCAAGCCTTGCGGCCTGGCGCTGCGTTCGCGCCCAGGGCGATCGTTTCGGCCAGGGCCGCCACCGCCCCAATCGCCCAGATGGCGCCGGCGCCCAACACCGCCGCGCCTAAAGCGCTGCCCACCGAAAACCCGAAGTACATGGTCGAAGTGTTAAGCGCCAACGCGACAGGCGCTTGCGACGGCGTGCCCGCCCCGATCAGCCTTGCCATCTGCGCCGGAAAGAACGACCACACGGTGAAGCCCCACAAAGCGACGGCAAGCAGCACCAGGCCCAGCAAGACGCCCCTGGACAACGCCGTCGCCATCGGCAACGCCACAATCGCCAGCACCACAAACGCCAGCCCCAGCAACATCAGCGATGCGCGCACCACGCGGCCAGGTCCGAAGCGGTCGTTCAGGATCCCGCCCGTCATGACACCGGCCGCCGCCGACAGCCCCCACAACGACACCGACGCGGTGATCTCCAACGGCCCGAAGCCCAACACGGCGTTCAAGTATTCAGCGAGGTACGGATAGGCGGTAAACGCGCCGATGGACCAGAACAAGCTCACCGCCAGCAAACGCAGCACGGCGGGTTGGCGCACCACGGACACGCGCTGGCGCAGGCTTGCGACCGCGATGCCCTGCCCCGCGTCGCGCTCGATGCCGGTCAGGATGCCCGCGATTGCCACGACGCTCATCGCGCCCACCAGCAGGAAGGTGGCGCGCCACCCGAACGCATGCCCGATCAGCCCACCCAGAGGCAGACCCAGCGCAATGGCCAGCGTCTGCCCTGCACTGACGATGGCAAGGGCGCGCCCGCGCATCGCCACCGGCACGATGACGCCGGCAAGCCCGTTGGCGGCCGGCACATACAGCCCCGCCGCAATCGCCATCAGCACGCGCGCCAGCATCAGCACGGCGAACGACGACGACAGCGCGGCCACAACGTTGCCGATGGCGAACAAGCTCATGGCGGCCAGCAGCACCCGCTTGCGCGCCATACGCCCGGTTGCCACCGTGGCCACGGGCGATGACAAGGCCAGCACCAATGTGAAGATGATGACCAGCAAGGCGACGGTGGGCACGGGCAGCGCGAAGTCCTGCGCCATGACCGGCAGCAGCGGCGCAATCATGAAGCCTTCGGTGCCGATGGCGAATGTGCCCAGGGCCAGGAAGCCGGCGGGCAGCAAGACGGCGCGCGAGTCTTGCGCAAGTGACGCGGACATAACGCGGTGCTCCTGATAGGCGCTGCCGCCGGAGTCGCGCAAACGCGGCCCCGGCAGCAGACATGCCTTGCCTTAGACGGGAATGGGATTGGCGGCGATTTCGGCGTTGAAGCCGTGCACCAACGCGTGTTCGCCCAGGCCGGGGTTGTCGCGCAAGGCGCGGATTGCCTCGACGAACACTTCCGGCGCATCCGTTGCCAGCCCGGTCATCGTTTCGGCGATGAAGGCGTCCAGCGGCATGGCGCGCGGGTCGCCGCTCTTTTTGATCAGGTCGGTATCGACCCACGGCGGCGCAATTTCCTGCACGGTGACGCTGGTATCGCGCAGCATGAAGCGTTGCGACAGCGCGTACGAATGCAACGCCGCCTTGGACGCCGAGTAGACCGCGTTGGTGGCGATGGGCACGTAGGCCAGCACCGAGGTGTTGTGGATGATGGTGGCGCGCGGCTGGGCCTTCAGATGCTCGACCAGTGCCGAGGTCAGTCGGATTGGCCCAAGCAGGTTCGTGTCCAGGATCTGGCGCGAGACGGCGTCGTCGATCCGGCCCGAGGGATCGTCAAACGGCATGATGCCCGCGTTGTTGATCACGACGTTCAGCGTGGGATAGTCGCGGATCAGTTGCGCGGCCACGCGTTCGATATCGGCGGCATCGGAAATGTCCAGCGCCACGCCATCGATCCCGGGGTTGGCGGCGGCCACTTCGTCAAGCAGTGCCTGGCGCCGCCCGGCGACGATGACCTTGTTGCCCAGCGAATGAAACTGTTCCGCCAGCGCGCGGCCAATGCCCGAGGTGCCGCCGGTGATGAAGATCGTATTGCCCGTCATTTGCATGATTTGTCCTTGAGTGGCACCTGGATGGCGCCTTCCATGGACGAACTATGCGCGGTTCGGGCGTAGTCTCAAATGTCGTAGATCCGGCATTTACGGACATGGCGACCGTGGCCCGCCCCCACGCGCTGATGCGCTCGGGCGGTCAGGCGGCATCCTGCATCAGCGCCAGGCCGCGCTTGACGCTGGCCGGCGGCTGGCCCAGGTTGCGCAGGAACGCGCGCCGCATCCGGTCGCGGTCAGCAAACCCGGTGTCGCGCGCGACGACTTCCAGCGGGTACCGCCCGTCTTCCAGCATGACGCGCGCGGCCTCCAGCCGCAGCATCTCGACGGCTTTAGCCGGCGACCGCCCCGTCTCTTCCCGAAATACGCGGCTGAACTGACGCGGCGACAAGCTGGCCGCTTCGGCCAGTTCCTCGACAGACAGGGCGTTGCGCAGGTTTTCGCGGGCATAGGCCAGCGCGCGCTTGACCCGATCAGAGCGAGGCTCCAGCGCCAGCAGCGCCGAAAATTGCGACTGACCGCCGTGGCGGCGGTGGTACACGACCAGCTTGCGAGCCAGCAGGCGGGACAGGGTCGACCCGTGGTCCTCTTCAATCAACGCCAGCGTCAGGTCGATGGCCGACGACATGCCCGCCGATGTCCAGACGTTGCCATCACGAACGAAGATGCGATCTTCATCCACCCGCACCTTTGGAAAGCGCGCCTGTAGCGTGCGCGCGTGAGCCCAATGGGTGGTGGCGGCGCGGCCATCCAGCAAGCCGGCTTGCGCCAGCACAAACGCGCCCGTGCAGACTCCGGCAACCCGCCGGGCGTCTATGCCCGCCCGCGCCACATACGCGCGCACGCCGGGCGAAATTTCCTGAGGCACCAGTTGCCCCGCCACCATCAGCGTGTCCGGTATGACCCCGAACGGCGTCGTTTCAATACCCGCATTCATCGACGACCGAATGGTGCCGCCCTGCTCGGACAACACCGTCAACCGGTATCCGTCATCGCCCAACTCGGCATTGGCCAGTTCAAACGCCGACAGCGCCGCCAGGCCCATCAGCTGGAATCCGTCTTCAAGGATCAAACCCACCTGCCGCATGATGCTTCCCTTCAAAAAAACGCGTCGCGTATCCGCCTGTAGCGCCGCGATCAGACACATTCCGAAAGGAGTATCCTACGCCGCTTCTCCCCGCCAGATTCACCCATCGCTATGCGCGGCAATCCCGACGCCAGACAAGGCGCCATCGCGTTGCACGGATTCTATTTCCTGTATTACGGCTTGCAGGGCGTCAGCATCCCCTTTCTTCCTCTTTGGCTGGCCAGCCGTGGCCTGGACCCGGCGATGATCGGGCTGATCGTCGCCACGTCGTTCCTGCCGAAGATCCTGTCCACACCGGTTGTCGCGCACGTGGCCGACCAGACCGGCCGCGCGCACGCCTTGATTGCGTCCGCGCTGGCGGCCTCGCTGGTGTTGTTCATCTGCTATCCGTTCATGCACGCGCCTGGCTGGTTGCTGGGCGTCACGTTGGTATTGAACGCGGTGTTTCCCGCGGTGCTGCCGTTAATGGACCGCATGGCCATTGCCAGCGGCCGCGCGCAGGGCAATTCGTACACCATCATGCGGGCGTGCGGATCGCTGGGTTTTGCGACGGTGACGGTGGCAGGCGGCTATCTGATCAAGACTTTCGATGCCAACTGGGTGATGTGGCTGTCGATACTGCTGATCGTGGCGTGCCTGGCGTGTGTTCGGCTGCTGCCGCAGGCGGCGCAGCCCGGGTCCGGGACGCCGACGCAGGCCATGGCCGCACCCCGCGCGCGCCTGCCCATGCTGGAGGTCGTGCGTGATCGGCCGTTGCTGATGTGTATCGGCGCTGCCTCGCTGGTGCAGGCCAGCAATGGTTTCCTGTATTCCTATTCCACGCTCTACTGGACGGCCAGCGGCCTGTCGACCGCATTGATCTCATTGCTTTGGGTCGTTGGCGTGGGCAGCGAAGTGCTGTTCTTCTTCCTGGCGCCCAAGATCCTGGCGCGCAGCGGCGCCCAGTGGCTGATCCTGGCGTCGGCGTTCATGTCGGCCATCCGCTGGGCGGGCTTGTCCGTCACCACGGACCCGACGCTGATCGGCGTCTTGCAGCTGTTGCAGTGCTTCACGCTGGCCGGCAACAACGCAGCCATCATGTGGTACATCACGCGACACGTGCCCGCCGCGCACAAGACGTCGGCAATCGCCCTGTACGCGCTGTTGTCCGGCGGAGTGTTCATGTTTGCCAGCATCCAATTGGGCGGCGCGCTGTATCGCAGTTATGCGCCGGGCGGCTTCATGGTCATGGCGGCCTGCGCGGCCTGCGCAATTCCGCTCGTCGTGTATGCGGAGCGCTTGCGGCGAAACCTGCAACCGGGCCAGATCTGACCCGATCGGGCCAAATCTGGCCCGCTATAAGCCGTTGATAAAACGCAGGTTATTTTTAATCGAGTCATATCTGGCTCGATTTCTCGTGAAAAACGGGCGTTTTCCGGGCATGGCACCGACCGCATGCCACTACAAGTCCGCCAATTTCGCCGCAAGCCATTGATATCGCGCGTCTATTTTTAAGATTCGGTTTCATGGCACGGTTATTGCATTACCCCGATATTGACCGAGCCCGGCGCATGGCTTCATGAACAATCGCCGGCAGCCGGTGCGGGCGTTTGACGGCAGCACCGACCGACGCCCCGGTATTCGCGTTAGGCCAACCAGGGGAGTTGCATCATGGGTTCGCATGCGGGTTCGTTCGCCTATCAGGCTCGGCTGGCGGTATTGGAAACCATGGCGGTGCCGGTCGGTACTTGCCGCGCGTGCGAGCGCAGCGGGATGCCGATCCTGTTGCTGCGCGATGCGGCATTGCCGCCGGGGCCATCCCCCTTCGATCCCGAACAAGACCGCGTACGCATCGATATGCAGCCGGGCAACTATCGCGTACTGCGCGAAGGGTTTGTGTATGTGCTGCTGGATCAGGAAATCTGGCACGCGTACCAAGTCACCGCCGACGGGCACATGCGCCAATATGACCCGTACCGAATGCCCGAGGGCGCTCCCCGCCCTTTGTCCAAGGCTTGCACAGGTGTAGGGCATGACGTGCGCGCTTCGTTCATACACGTCGACACCAAGGCCTACAAGGAAGCGTGGATCGCGTTCTCACAAGACCGGTGGCCTGAGCCGGTGTTGGATGCCTACAAGGCGCAGACGGCGCCATCCGCGCGGTTCTTGAAAGTGGACCTGGCAACGTTGCGAGAAACGCCCCAAACGGTATTGCACGGGTTGAAATTCGCCGATGGGTTTCTGACCGATCACGTGTGGGAATACCGTTACGACGGCGAGGATTTCGGCAGCCGACATGCCGTGCGTACACGTACCCCCAGGTTTGTGCCGTTGAATGATTACGTCGACGACATCGCAAAGACGCAAGGCCTGCCGCAAGGTGTGCCGGTATTGGCGTTACCCGATCCGGTGGGCGCGGTGTTGGAATTCAATCAACAACGCCATTTGCTGATTAACGACCGGCTCGCATGGGCGGGCAATGCCGAACGGCAGTATCTGCTTTTTACATCGGCGGCGCTGGTGCGGATCAGAGAGTTGGAGAAGACCTGGGCACACACGCAAGCGGTACAGGAAGTCGAAAAAGAGATCGAATACCGCCGACAACATAATGACCATCCGGTGCTTGGCACGCGTTCCCATTTACCGCCGGTGGATGTCCCACGAGAAACGGAAATCGCAGCCAGGCGCATCACGGCTGATTATCACGAACGCCTGGAACAACGCTACAGCGAGCCGCGTCGCCAGCAGTTTCAGGACATGCACGATAAGGAATGGCAGCGCAGGCAAGGACTGATAGATACGATGGCGGCCCGCTATGTCGCATGGTTGCAATCCCTGGCTTGGTTGCGCATCGCGCGATACGACTACTCGGCTACCGATCCGCACTCGGCAGCGGCGTACACCAAGATGGTGGCAGCCTGCCTGGACGGCGGCCCCAGCGAAGCGCCCCCGGTTGGTGGCGCGGATCTTGGTCCCACGCAGCAGCTGTGGAAGGCCTTGCTGGAAAACCCCGACAGCATTCTGTACCAGGCGCTACTGGCCAAGAACGCCAGCCTGCTCGAAGGCCTGCGCCCCACTTTTACGGAAGGCTTCAAGGCCAATGATTCCGGCAAGCTGTATGCCGCGATCAAAGACGTGATGGCCTCGCAAGAAGGCGATATGTACCTACGCAGCAGCGTGAGAGACGCGGTGGGCCAACTGCAAGGCGCGATGATCAACGCGATGTTGACGATGGACGCACGGGCGCAAGAACAGCTTCTACCCGTGGCCGCCACGGTGCATCAAGCCGCCCTGCTGCTATGCGAGCGCGTCCAAATGCTGCGCGTTCAGCTTGAACTGACATTGGGCGAGTATCAGGAATTACTTACCCAGCAGATGCGCCAGCAGTACGACAAGGCCGCGAAGGATGCCGGCAAGAAGGCCCGCGCGCTGATCTTCAGCGGCATGTTGACATTGCCCGGTCCGGCGCAGAACCAGGTATTCAAAGCCACGTTTTGGATTGCGGACACAGCGGAAGGGCTAAAAGAGAAATTGACCGCGGTTTCCGAAGCCGGTGCGAACGCCATGGAAGCCGGCTGGCGCAGCGTGCTGGTAAGCGCGGGCGGACTGGAACCGAAGGCGCAGGCGATTGCCGGGCAGCTGCGCACCACGGCAGCCGATGCAAAGCTCCGAGCACATGGGGCCTTCGTGGGTATGCGCGGGATGGCGAACCTGGACGTGGCGTTGTCCATGGGCGCATTGTTCTTCCAGCAGGATGGGCTGAAAAGCAGCCTGCAAGAGCTGGAACGCGTAACGGGTGACCAATACCCGGAAGCCGTCGGGGGCGTTGCGGCAAGCGCGATGGGCACCATGGGTGTGGCCATTGAGGCGACGGGCGTGGGAATACGAAGCGTGGTGCAGGCGATGAAAAGGGCCTCTATCGCCGAAACGCGCGCTACGAACGCGTTGATGCTGGGCAAGGGCATGATTCGCTTTGGCGGCGTGACGAGTGCCCTATCGGGCGTCGTGGAAGGGTTGCAGTTCGGTTCTGCCGCTCTAGGAGCGGGGCGATCCGGCGATGTCGTCGCACGCAACCGTTACTTCTTTGCCAGTGGGCTCGCCATACTTTCCGGATGGGTCGCAGCGTACGCAGCACTCGCCGGGGCGTCATCGCTTCTTGGTCCGTTGGGATGGGCGATTGTCTTGGGTCTGCTCGCCTACGCCGCTTCGGCAAATGCAAAAAGAAATAGATCCACTTCCCTCGAACAATGGGCACGCCGTTGCTATTTTGGCAACCATGACGAAAACCCGGCCGTATGGTGGAACGCTGCGAGAACCGGCGTTTCCGTTCCAGCCTACTCTGATCCACAGATTGAAATCGACAAAGGCGTGCTGGCAAACGTAGACAAAGATACTGCAATCGGCGCTCTAAACGCGGCTTTGCTGGGACTGGAAACGAGCTTTGGATTTCATCTCAAGCCAAGGCTGTCGACCGCGCTGGTGATCGGTAGCGGAATGCACTGGGGAACGACGCTTGAATACAGCATCACCCTACCTGTCTGGTCCGCAGAACGGTCTGGATATGCCATGTCGATGGCATTGAAAAGGCACACCCCTGAACAAGTCGTTATTGCAGAGCAGCACAGGGCTTCACCACTTGGAGAAGTATCACCTGTCCCCAAGCGACCGGGATACCACGTCGACGAGGCCGCCACACACCGCCCCACCGCGACGCTGCCGCTGATTGCCGGGACAATCCTACTAGACCTGGACGATGCAGACATTGAATCCGCGACGCTCAAAATCAGGTACTGGCCGGACACAGCCGATGCCAGCCTCTACGGCGAAATCACGGCCAGAGCGCAGCGCTAACGGCAAATGAATGCCCAACAAAGAAACGTCATTTCTCGCCGGAGTCGGTATTGCTAAAAAAAAACGGGATTCGTGGTGCAAACAGGCCTGCTCTTGCCCCCGCGCATCGCGGATGGGTCCATGATCTGCCCGGGCCTGATGAAGACTCATCAACACCGATCCGCGACTATGAAATTCCCGCCATTAATTCGATGGACGCCACTTGCCTTGAGTTAAGCCGCAAGACGCACAAAATGCGGGGGCTGCTGTTGGCCTTGGCCCCACTGGGTATCACGTGGCTGGCCTTCTCGATATACATCCTGGCGACGTCAGAAACGATGTTTCCGCTGGAAGTCGCGGTAGGCGCCATCGCGATGCTGTGGTGGACCGTCACCATGATCCGGGTTGATATTTCCATTCCCCGTGACGAGCCCATCCGCTTCAATCGTCTGCGCCGCAAGATATACGTCTACCGGTTCCATTACATCTGGTGGAACCCTTTCGCCCGCTGGTACGTCACCACAAACGCGTATCACTGGACCGACCTGCGCGCCGAAGTCTGGCGGCAACGTGGAGCCACCGGCCAAGGCGGCCTGATCATTACGTGGGGCGTGTCGATCGCGGTCGTCAAGCCGGGCACTAACCAGGTGATTGATCGGTTTCCGTTAAGCCTTGGCCAGGACGAAGGCAGTTCGTGGGATTATGTCCGCGCCTATATGCGGCACGGACCCGGCGCCCTGCCCGCTGTCGAAACATTCAACGACCCGAACAAAGTGCCGCCGTGCAATCTGGCCCTGCGCTTGGCGCCAAGAGTGCAATGGCCGGCCGACATGGATGCGGAATCGCGGACCTGAAAACGGACCTGCCGCCGCCAGCCCTAACCCCCCACCCTTCCCCCGCAATGCCGGCACACCCTTGCGTCGCGAAGAATGCGCCCCGCGCAGCGCGGGCAATCGACATGCGTTGGCGCAACCGGTACACGCGCACGGGGTGAGCGGTCCGGCAGCGTCAGCAGAAAAGCACCCGCCAGCGGCGGGCTGATCAGGACGGCCAGCACCGTCCAGCCGATGCCGCGACGGCCACGGCCGGCGGCCATGACGCCCACCACCACCGCCAGCACGACCCATAGAAGAATAAGCAGGAACATATCGCGATGTTAAACCGCGCCTAACGAGAGTAATCTGCTGCCAGGGAGACATCCCGATGTGAGTGGTCAGAAGTTCGTCAGGAACCTTGCAGCGCGTTGGCAAACGCGTCTGCAAACCCGTATGCAACCTAAAAAGGAAGCGCAAATGAACAAGATCTCTTCAACATGGCGTAGGACCACGCTGGCGGCGGTAACGTTGGGCGTGGCAAGCGTGCTGTTCGCGGGGTGCACGACGAATGGCCCCAAGGCGACCCCCACCTCCGCCGAAAAACGGCAGGAACTCAATACCGCCGCCAACGCCACACTGACCCAGCTGTACGCAGCGTCCCCGCAGTCCAAGCAGTTGGTACAGCGCGCCCGTGGCGTGCTGGTGTTTCCCGCCGTGCTCAGCGCCAGCTTCATCGTGGGTGCGGAACATGGCTCGGGCGTGCTGCGCGTGAATGGCCAGGACACCAACTACTACAGCATCACGGGGGGGTCGATCGGCTTTCAGGCGGGCGCGCAGTCCAAGGCCATGGTGCTGCTTTTCATGACGGATGACGCCTTGGCCAAGTTCCGCGCCAGTAGTGGCTGGACGATCGGGGCGGATGCCACCGTTGCCGTCGCGAAGCTGGCCGCCAACGGGGCGCTTGATTCGTACACCGCCCAGCAGCCTATCGTCGGCTTTGTGCTGAACAATGGCGGCCTGATGGCGGGCGTGTCTATCGACGGCAGCAAGATATCGCCGTTGACGCTGTAATTGCATGACTGGCCGCCTGCCGCTGTGTTGAACGGCATCGGCGGCCAGGGTTCACTCATCTGCTGCCCTGCGATGGCGCGGCGCCTGGCTTACGCGCCCGTCGCCATCGCCTTTCCCTTTTCAGGCCAACATCGGCTCCATGTCGGGATCGCCTTTCTTCATGGCGTGGCGATACGCGTCGCGCGCGCCGATGCGCTGAAGGTACGCCAGGATGTTCGGATACGGCGACAAGTCGTAGGGATAGAACAGCCGCATCGTCGTCAGTGAAAACACCGCGACAATGTCGGCCGCCGTCAGCACATTACCCGCCAGGTAATGCGTGTTGCCCAATTGCTTGTCGACCAGCGCCAGCGCCTGCTGGCGGCGCGCGTCGGCAAACTGCGCCACGGGTTTGTCGGCGGGCACCTCGGCGCGGGCCAGCACCATGTTGCGCATCAGCGCCGGTTGCAGCGAGCCGTTGGCGAAGTGGAACCAATACAGGTAGTCGGCATAGGCGGGGTCGCTGGGTGGCACGGTCAGTTGGCCATCGCCATACCGGGCCAGGATGTATTCGACGATAGCCGTGGATTCGGCCAGCACGGTGTCGCCGTCGGTGATGATCGGGGCAGTGCCCAGCGGGTGCAGGGCCTTGTATTCCGGCGGCGCCAGACGCGTGTGGGCATCCCGCTCGTAGACCTTCAGGTTGTACGGGATGGCAAGTTCTTCGCACAGCCAGACAATACGTTCGGACTGCGATTTACCCAGATGGTGCACGGTCAGCATGAAAGTCCTTTGGAAAGGGGTAGCGCCGGGAAAGCAACGTTGCCACTCTACGCCGCTTTGCCCACATCGGCATCGCCGCCGTCCACGCGGCGAGGGCCGCGCCAAAACCCCGCGCGGCACCGGTTCGCTACACCTTTCGCGCAGCTTGTTAACGGATAGATACATAACGCGCAAGGTCAGCAATTACCAGATGCAATCAGCGTGCTAATTTAGGCGCCCGTAACCGCCCACGTCCGTGGCGGCCGTCCAAAGGCCCCTACTTTTCATGAACATGCATAAGACGCCTGCTCGCGATATGAACCCCGTCAAGCGCAATCAACGCCTATCCCGCATCGTGCCGCTGGCGTTCGGCCTGGCCCTGGCCGCGGCGTCGCCGATGATCGCGGCGCAAGGCGACCCCGTGCGCGCCCATTCGCCGGCGCAGCAAAACGGTGCGGCGGCCCAGCCCCAGACACAGATTCAGACCCCGGCGCGGGCACCGGCGCCCACGCAGCAAAACAGCGCGACGGCCCTGGCGCCGGTCACCAAGACGGACATACGCAACCAGGCCGCCTACGAGCGCCTGATGAACAATAGCGGCGTCACCGTGCAGTGGCTGTGGTCGGCCGATCGGGGCCAGCTCAGCGCCAAGGACGTCAATGACGTCGTGCGCATCGACGGCACGCAGGCCAACTTCGAAGGCACCCTGAAAATCAACGGCGAGATCGTGTCCATCGACAGCGACCGCTTTGTCTTTCGCGGCACCATCCTGATTCTGGACGCGCCCGAGAAAGGCCGCCGCTGCGAACGCACGGGCGACTATGAATTCCGCGCCACCGGCAAGCGCAAGTACTGGCGCTTGCAGCAGATGGAAAGCTGCGGCCGCCTGACCGATTACGTCGATATCTACTATTGACGCGATTGACGCGATTGACGCGACGGGGCTATTGACGCTTCAGCGTGCCCCGACATTCCGGCATCTGCCGCCTTCCGGCTCCGCACACCAACGAGGTTTCGCATGATCGATGAACACGACAAGCAGCATCTGGCGCGTTGCGTGGCGCTGGCGCGACAGGCGCTGGAATCTGGCGACGAACCCTTTGGCTCGGTGCTGGTGTCCGCCCAAGGCGAAGTGCTGTTTGAAGACCACAACCACGTTGCGGGCGGCGACCACACGCAGCATCCCGAGTTCGAGATCGCGCGCTGGGCGGCCAACAACGTGCCGCCTGCCGAACGCGCCTCCTGCACCGTCTACACGTCGGGCGAACATTGCCCGATGTGTTCCGCCGCGCATGGCTGGGTGGGGCTGGGCCGCATCGTCTATGCCAGCTCGTCGCAGCAATATCGGCAATGGATGCAGGAATGGGGCGTGGCGCCGTCGCGTGTGAAACCCTTGGCCATTCAGGACGTTATTGACGGCGTGGCCGTCGATGGCCCGGTGGCCGAATTCGCAGAACAGGTCAGGCAGCTGCATCAAGAAAAGCTGCGCCGCCGCGCGTAGTAGCGCGGCACCCTGCACTGCGTAGCGGGCACAAGCACACCCGCCCCACACCGAAACCGAAGGAATCCCGCATGCCCTCTAACAGCGTCAAATGGATCGTCAGCATTGTGTTGGGGCTGCTTATCGGCAAGGTCAGCTATGGCGTGCTGCTTCCGCTTTTGCTGGCCGGCTTGCCCGATCCTGACGCGGCGGACGGCGACACAATGATGTACATCGGCACCGGAGTCTGGCTGCTGATCACCGTGGTGGCCGCGCTATTGCTGGCCCGCATTGCCGACCTGCGCCGCCTGATTGGCTGGGGTTTCGTGGTGCTGGGCGTGGCGTTGATGCTGACCATCCCCGCTACGATGTTGACCATGGATTTCAGTGCGCACCAGGCAGCCACGGCGGGCGCGCAAGCAGCCAACGACGCCAACACCGCGCTGTTTTTCTGGGCCCTGATATTCGGGCTGCCCTATGTCGGCGGCGGCCTGGCGCTGACCATCCTGGGCGCGGTGCTGATCCGCAAAAGCCGCGAGCCCGCCCCGCCCGCCACTCCCACCATTTAACTATCCGGCCAAGCTGCCGTTGTTAAAGACAGCGGCCCCGAAGCGCCATGCCCTCCGCGCGGCCGCGCCGGGTTCGCCGTTCCCTGAACCCACCTTGCCGTAGCGAATGACCCCATCCAACGACACGATCGACACCCTGCTCGCGCGCCGCGCGCAACTGCGCGAATGGCTTGACGCCGGCCAATACGACGACCTGGACGCCCTATTGGAAGCGGCCGCCTTGCGCTGGCTGGACAGCGACGGAGAAAGCTATGGGTATCGGTGGATGCTGGACGTCATCAGCGATCCGCAACGTGCGCCCGCCGACAACCTGGCCCGCGTGCGCGCCTGGCGCGATGCGCGCCCGGCGTCGTATCACGCCCACCTGGCCTACGGCAACCAATGGGAAAGCATCGCCGGCCTCATACGCAGCAGCAACACTGCCGACTACGTGAACGATGCACAGTGGGCCGGCGCGATGATGGCCCGCGACCATGCCGTGGCGGCATTCCTGCACGCCATGGCCTTGCACGAACGCCCCGTGGTGGCCGTGCAGCGCACCATGCGCGTGTGCGCATACCTGGGCGAGCCCGACTGGCTGGCCGACTTGCTGGAACATGGCGTGGCCGCGTCGCACGACGGCTTGCAGGCAAGCTGGGCGCCCGACGTCTGGGAGCAGGCGCTGCGCCTGCTGGACGAACGCAGCGGCATGGGGCTGGCCGAACTACCGGCCTCGCGGCCCGAAGGCCTGCCCCCGCGCACGCCCCAGGACAAGGACGACCCCAAGACCTATTGGCTGCGCACGTCGCTGGCGCTGCGCCCGAACGACCTGAGCGCGCTGATCAGCTACCTGTACTTCCTGTACCCGCGATGGAACGGCAGCCATGCCGACATGCAGGCTTTCATCGACGGCCCGGTCTGCGCCGGGCTGACCGACGCACAGCGCGAAGAGCTGCGGTTTTACAAAGAACTGGATTATCTGGGCTACCCCGCCTTCTACCCGGAAGTGGACGACGACGAACGCAACGCGGCGTTTTGCGACGCCTTCGAGCAATGGCTGACGCTGGATGTGTCCGCCGAATTGCAATGCCGCGCGCTGTGCCACTACGCCAACTTCCAGACCGCGCGCGCCCGCCGTGAAGACGACGACGGCGACGTGCACTGGAACGCCGGGCTGTTGCAGCACGCCTACGCGTTGTTGACGCGCGCATGCGCCGTGGCGCCCGCCAACATCGACCTGGCGGACGACGCTTACCCCGGCGTGCTGTTCACCTTGCAGGCCTGCGTGTGGTTTCAGGGCATGCCGGACGCACAGCGCCTGTTCCCGCTGGTTCTGACGCGTGGCGCGCACTGGGGCGACGATGTGGAAGCCGTCTTGCTGGCAGCGGTGGGCAGCAAGTTCGGCCTGTTCGGCTTGCAGGTGGACGAGCTGGACACCCAGGCCTTGCTTGAACGCGGCTTTGCGCTGGACGGCAAGGACCGCGCTTTCAACCTGGCGCAGCTGGGCCGCAACCTGTGGGGCGACGTGTCGCCCGAGGCCGCGTTGTTCCTGTGGCAGGAAGGCGCCCGGCGCCAGCGCGCCGACGCGCTGATGTCGCTTAGCGAGCTGTATGCCGGCAAGATCGACGCCAACTATCCGGGCATCGACAAGGCCGCCGCAAGAAATTTCCTGACGCAGGCCGCCGAAGCGGGCGACCTGATTGCGCGCAACAACCTGGCCTACGCCGCCATCGACGAAGGCCGCGACATTGCGGCGCATGAATACCAGACGTACCGAGGCTGGCTGGAAAACAATTGGCGCGTGGCCGACCGGGGCTCGCGCATGGAAGCCATGGCGGCGCGCAACCTGAGCTGGCTGATGCTGATGCACAGCGGGTCGGAAGAAGACCAGTGCGCCGCGCTGGACAGCGTGCTGCCCTGGCTGTGGAACCAGGACCACGACGGCGACCGCGAAACCGCCGCCCGCAGCTACGCCATCGCCTTCATGGAAGGCCGTGGCTGCGAGGCCAACGCCTATCTGGCCCACGTATGGATTGCCCGCGCGCTGGCCTTGTCGCCCGATAACGAATACCTGCAACGCCTTAGCGCCGAGATCAACGACGCCAGCGGCTGGTTTGGCGGATGGCGCTTGCGCCGCCGCCTGGCGCGCGACCGCGCCGACATGGACGAACGCGCCCGCGAACTGACGTTTGCGGGCGATGACGGCGAGGGTGACGGCAAAAGCGGCAGCGCTGCCAACGCCGGCTAGGCGACGGATGCGACGGTCAGCGATGGGCGCATCGTCTTGCGTCCGGGTTGCTTGAGGTCGCTTGAGGTCGCTTCAGGTCCCTTCAGGGCGCTTCGGACCGATTCAGCTCGCCTCAGACCGCTTCCCTCGGCTCAGCCCGCCTGCGCACGCGCCACGTCCCACTGGCGCATCAGCTGCGTGATGGCGGCGTCGAATACCGCGTGGCGCACGCCGTCGCGCGCCGCGATGGACACGCCCAACAGAAAGCTGTTGAACACCGTGGCCAGCGCCTTGGCATCCGTGGCGGGGTCCAGTTCGCCGCTGGCGATGCCGCGTTCCACGCAGCGGATAAAACCCGCATACGTGCGCTGGCGCGACTGCGTCAAGGGCTGCGTCACGGCGGTGTGCTCGGGGGTGGGCGCACTCATGACGCCCAGTGCCACCATGCACCCTTTGGGATGGTGGCGTTCGCACTGCATTTTGGTCGAGCGGCGCAACGCCAGCTCAATGGCCTGTGCCGGAGGCAGGGCGTCGTCCCACAGGCTCTCCGTGACGCGCGCGTACGTGTCCAGGTAGCGCTGAACGGCCTCTTGGTACAGCGCCTCTTTCGAGCCGAACGCCGCATAGAAGCTGGGCGCGGAAATGCCGCCGCCGATGCCCGCTTTCAGCTGGCTCAGCGACGTTGATTCATAGCCTTGTTCCCAAAATAAATGCAGCGCCTGATCCACCGCCTGTTCGCGGTCGAACGCGCGTGGCCTGCCCATTTGCGCCATGCCGGTGCCTCCGTTGAAATCAGCGACTCGAAATTCGCGACATCAATACTAATCGATACAAAAGTCGTTGACAACGCGAAAGCCTCGCCTCTACATTTATATCAATCGGTACACATGTACCGTCGAATTCGGAAACACCGTCGCCCTGACGGCCCCCCAGAACAATCACCGCCCGGGCATCTCCCGAGCACCGCAACAGCCTGCCTGCCCGGGCAAGAAAAGGATTTCGTGTGACATCCCCTACCCTGACCCCCGCGCCAACCGCGCCCGACCGCCTGCCCATCGCGGGGCTGCTGGCGCTGGCCATGACCGGCTTTATCTGCATCGTCACCGAAACCCTGCCCGCCGGGCTGCTGCCCCAGGTCAGTGCCGGGCTGGGCGTAAGCCAGGCATGGGCCGGGCAGATGGTGACCGCCTACGCATTGGGATCATTACTGGCCGCCATCCCGCTGACGATCGCCACGCGCGGCTGGCGCCGCCGCACCGTGCTGCTGATGACCATCATCGGCTTCCTGGTCTTCAACTCCGCCACCGCGCTGTCGACGAATTATTGGCTGACGCTGGTCGCACGGTTCTTCGCCGGCGTGGCGGCCGGGCTGGCATGGAGCCTGATCGCAGGCTATGCGCGGCGCATGGTGGCGCCGTGGCAACAGGGGCGCGCACTGGCGTTGGCGATGGTGGGCACGCCCGTAGCGCTGTCGCTCGGGGTACCGCTGGGCACCTTGTTGGGGGCCACGGTGGGTTGGCGCATGGCATTCTGGATCATGTCCGCGCTGACCTTGGTGCTGATTGCCTGGGTGCTGGCCAAGGTGCCCGACTACCCGGGCCAGTCGTCGCACGAACGCATGCCGCTGCGCCGCGTGTTCCTGACGCCGGGCGTGCGCCCGGTGTTGGCCGTGGTGATCGCATGGATGCTGGCGCACAACATCCTCTATACCTACATCGCGCCGTTTGTGGCGCCGGCCGGGTTGGGCAAGCGCGTGGACCTGGTGTTGCTGGTGTTCGGCACGGCCGCCCTGGCGGGCATCTGGGTGACCGGCAAACTGGTGGACCGCCATTTGCGCGCCACCGTGTTGGCCAGCCTGGGCGCGTTCGGCGTGACCGCGCTGGTGTTTGGCGTGGCGCCCGTTACCCCCGCTATTGTTTACCTGGGCGTGGCGGTGTGGGGCGTAAGCTTCGGCGGCGCCGCCACCCTGTTGCAAACCGCGCTGGCCGACGCGGCGGGCAACGGCGCCGATGTGGCGCTGTCCATGAACGTGGTGGCCTGGAACGGGGCAATCGCCTTGGCCGGCGTGGTGGGCGGCATGCTGCTTGGGGCCTGGGGCGTTGCCGCGTTCCCCTGGGTGCTGCTGGCCTTGGTCGGCGTCGCCTTCCTGATTGCGTGGGGCGCGCACGCCCATGCGTTCCGGCCCGGATTACGCACGTCCGGCGCGCTGGTGGCGGGCCATTAGCATCGCCCTGTGCCCCGCCGTGTCGATTGCAGTTTGATACGTTTGTTCACCCGGCGGGCGGGCCCACCTCGGGGCGTACCAGTACAATTCCCGCCACTTCTTGCTTCTGGTCCGCGCTTCGGCCGCACTTTCCCCATGTCCAACCTTATCGTCCACGGCGGCACGCCCCTGCGCGGCCGCGTCATTCCCTCGGCCAACAAGAACGCGGTGCTGCCAATTCTGTGCGCCACGTTGTTGACCGACCAGCCGCTGACCCTGCATGGCGTGCCGGACATTACCGACGTGCGCAAGATCCTGGACATCTTTCGCACCTTGGGCAGCGAGGTAAAGCTGGATGAAGCCACGCGCACGCTGGCGCTGCATCATCGGCACACCGCGTTCGACGCCACCGCGCACCGCCTGCCCGAAGAGATGCGCTCGTCGATCATGCTGGTGCCGCCGTTGCTGGCGCGCTTCGGTGTGGCGCGGCTGGAAGACAACGTCAAGGGGTGCACGCTGGGCGTGCGCGAAATCGATCCGCACGTGGACATTTTCCGTTCGTTCGGCGGGCAGGTGGAACGCGCCAGCGGGTCGTTGCTGGTGCGCAGCAGCGGACCGTTGACGGCCACGCATCACTGGCTGGATTACGCGTCGGTCACCACCACCGAAAACTTCGTGCTGTGCGCGGCCGCCGCGCAAGGCGAATCCACGCTGACCAACGCCGCGTCCGAGCCGCACGTGCAGGAGTTCTGCCGCTTCATGGTGATGATGGGCGCGGACATCGACGGCATCGGCACGTCGCGCCTGACCGTGCGCGGTGGCGCAACGCTGGGCGGCGGCGAGTTCACCTTTGAAGAAGATTTCCACGAGATCACCACGTTCCTCGCGCTCGGTGCGATTACCGGCGGCGATGTCGTGGTGCGCAACCGCACGCCGGGCAACTTCCCGCTGATCGACCGCACCTTTGCCAAGTTCGGCGTCACGATCGAGCACAAGGACGGCTGGTCGCGCGCGCTGCGCACCGGCCCGCTCAAGGTGCAAACGCCCTTCACCAGCAACGTGCTGACCAAGGTGGAAGCCGCGCCGTGGCCATACTTTCCGGTGGACCTGCTGCCCATCTTCATCGCGTTGGGCGTGTGCGCCGAAGGCAACGCCATGTTCTGGAACAAGGTCTATGACGGCGCGCTGGGCTGGACGGGCGAGCTGTCCAAATTCGGCGCGCACGTGTTTTCTTCGGACCCGCACCGCGTGGTGACGTTCGGCGGCATGCCGCTGACGCCGGCCGTGGTGGAAAGCCCCTACATCATCCGCGTGGCGATCGCGCTGTTCATGGTCGCCAGCAGCATCAAGGGGCGTTCCGAAATCCGCAACGCGACGCCGATTCGCCGCGCGCATCCGCAGTTCGTGGAAAACCTGCGCAGCCTGGGCGTGCAGGTGGAATGGGCGACCGAGGAATAGTGGCCCCGGCTCCCATGGCTCACAAGCCGTCGGCCGGCGTGCCCGCTGCCCGGTTCAAGAATTCCAGCACCGCCAGGTAAGACCCCTCGTTGCCCGCCGCATTCGCGGCTGGCGCCCCCCCCGCGTCCAGCAGCAGGCCCGACATTGCGTGCGGCTTGCTGATCAGCGTGGCCGGCAGGTACGGGTAGTGCACGTGGTGCCCCGCCCCCATGCACACGTGGTGGAACGTGGGTAGCCCATGCGCCTGGCGCTGGCGCATCACCATTTCGGAATACGCGGTGCTGGGCCAGAAGCCGTCATCGGACGCGCTGATCAGCATGACCGGGCCGGGGTAGTTCTCGACCGGAATGCGAGCGCGCTCGACCGCCGCCGCATCGCGCGTGGCGCTTAGAAAGGCGTGGGTTTGCCGATACGGCGGCTCGGACGCGTAGGCCGCTTCCCAATCGGCACTAGCGTTGTTCTGCCACAGATGCGGTAGCGGCTCGCCGTTTTTCGTCCACACCTGCGCATCGCGGCCCGTGCCGGGCGAGCCCGCGCTGACCACGCCGTGCATGACGGGCGACGGCACGTAGGCGGCCACCGCGCTGACCAAATCGGGATAGTGCGAGGCCACCAACAGCGAGGTCTCGCCGCCCCGGCTGATGCCCGACAGTGCCACGAAGCCGTCGCGCGGCGCCAGCTCGGCATGCGCCCAACGCAGCGCGTGTTCAAAATACTCCAGCGGCATGTCGTTCAGGTACTTCGGACGGCCGTCGTAGTTGAAGATGGCCAGCGCCAGGCACTGGAAACCGCGCGCGGCAAACAGCGCGGCGCGCGGCGCGTTGACGCCGCCCGACGAGCCGTTCATGTAGATGACCAGCGGATGCGGCCCCGGCCCCGCCGGCGTATACAGTTCGCCCGAAACGGTCATGCCGCCCACCTGTTCGCGCACCGCGCGGTGCGTGACGTCCTCTTCCAGAAAGTCCTGCACCAGCTGCGCCGATGCGTGCTGCGTCCCGTCGGTGGCGTCGATCTGGATCACCAGCGGCTCGGTGCGATCGGGCGGAAACACCACGCGGCTCATGTCTTCGCACACCATGGACCACACCAGGCCCATGGCGGACGGCTCGGCGTAGCTGCCGGACACGGGGCTGTCGCGCCCCAGGTCCAGGCTGCCGTCGTGGCCCGCCACGAACACGGCTTGCGAGCGCCACGGCGCGCCGCACATCTGCATGCTGGCCCGGACGGTGATGAAGGCATAGGCCGGAAAGCCTTCGATGCGGATGTCGCGGGCGACGTCGATCAGGGCGATTTCGGGGCTGACGGTAATGCGGGCTTGGTCGGTCACGGTGCGTCCTTACGCTTTCAGATCGGTCTTGGGCACGCCGTTGGCCTTGATGACCTCGGCCCACATGGCGGATTCGTCGGCAATGACCTTGTCCAGGTCCGCCGACGACGTGAACTCAACGGCCACGCCCTGCTCGGCGAATTGCTGGATCAGGCCGGGGTCGCGCGTGCCTTCGCGCACGGCGTTCTCAAGCACCTTCACCACGTCCGCCGGCATGGCGGCGGGGCCGGAAATCATCATGCGCGTGTACAGCTCGAAGCCATCCACGCCCGCCTCTTTCATGGTGGGCACATCGGGCAGGCTGGACAGGCGCTTGTCGGCGGTCACGGCCAGCACCTTCAGCTTGCCCGACTTGATGTTGGCCAGGGCCGACGTGGGAAAGTCGAACGTGCTTTGCACCGTGCCGGCCATCAGGTCCAGCAGCGCGGGACCGCTGCCCTTGTACGGCACGTCTTGAAACTGCGTGCCGGTCTTGGACTGGAAATGCAGCAACGCCAGGTGGTTGATAACGCCTCGCCCGGCATGGGCGCAGGTGATGTCGCCGGGCTTTTTCTTGGCCAGCGCAATGAATTCCTGCACGGTATTCACGCCCAGGTCGGGGTGCACGATCAACAGCATGGGCGACTTGCCCATTGACCCCAGCTGCTTGAAATCCGACTGCTGGTACGGCAGGTTGTTGTACAGCAAGGGGTTCAGGATCATGCCGTTGGTGCCGGCAAAGCCCAGCGTGTAGCCGTCGGGTTCGGCGCGCGCCACGGCCACGGTGGCGATGATGGCCTGGCCGCCCGGCCGGTTTTCCACCACCACGTTCTGCTTCAGGGTTTTGCCCATGCGCTCGGCCAGCGCGCGGGCCGCAATGTCCGTCAGGCCGCCGGGCGCAAAGCCCACCAGCAGGCGCACGGGGCGCCTCGGAAATGCGGTCTGCGCCCACGCAAGGCGCGAGGTGAGCGGCATCAGGGGCAGCGCGGCAAGCGCGGCCAGGGCATGGCGGCGGGACACGTTCATACGACTCTCCAGCGGGGGCAAGGGCAAAGACAAGGCAATGCGGCACCGTCCGCGCGTGCCATGACAAGACGCCGCGTGGCCGGACACAGGAAATGGGGAAAGACGCACAGGCCGCACGCCGAACAGCGGCGGTCACAATGACGGTATCTTGTATGCAATACCTTTGGACCGCCATTTAGGGATATCCCCAAAAGAAAAATGCCGGCATCGCTGCCGGCATTCTGATCCGCTACTTGAAGTCCGCCCCCGGATCGTCACCGCCATAGGTGCTGGTGCCGTAGGACGTATCCACCTCGATCTTCACCTTGCTGGAATCCACCTGCGCCTCGTCGCTCTTGTAGTGCATGACCAGGCCGGGAAACGCCATCACCGCCGCCACCATCGCCAGCTGGATCACGATGAACGGGATAGAGCCGCGATAGATCTGGCCCGTGGTGACGGGTTCGATCATCCTGCCCGTGACCTTGTCCTTGTACCGGTCCTTGGGCGCCACCGATCTCAGGTAGAACAGCGCAAACCCAAACGGCGGGTGCATGAACGAGGTTTGCATGTTGACCGCCAGCAGCACGCCGAACCAGATCAGGTCGATGCCCAGCTTGTCGGCCACCGGCCCCAGCAACGGCACGATGATGAAGGCCAGTTCGAAGAAGTCCAGGAAGAAGGCCAGCACGAAGGTCAGCACGCTGACGGCAATCAAGAAGCCCAGCTCGCCGCCCGGCAGGCTGATCAGCAGGTGTTCCACCCACAAATCGCCGTTGACGCCCCGGAAGGTCAGGCCGAACACCGTCGAGCCCACCAGGATGAACACCACGAAGGTGGACAGCTTGGTGGTGGTGTCCATGGCCTGCTTCATCAGGTTCAGCGTCAGGCGGCCACGGATCAGCGCCATGATGATGGCGCCCACCGCGCCCATGGCGCCGCCTTCGGTCGGCGTCGCCACGCCGATGAAGATGGTGCCCAGCACCAGGAAGATCAGGAACAGCGGCGGGATCATCACGAAGGTGACCCGTTCGGCCAGTGCCGACAGCAGGCCGATCTTGAAGACCTTGTTGACGCCGGCAATGATGAAGGCGGTCAGGCCCCAGATCAGCAGCGACAGCACAATCTGCTCGTCCACCGGCGCCGTATCGGCTTCGATGTACTGGCCGACGAAGTACGCGGACAGCGCCGAGATCACCATCAGCACCAGCAGCGAACGACCGCCGCGCGTGCCGTTGGCTTCGTGAAACGACCGTGCTTCTTCAGGCAGCGCCGGCGCTGAATCCGGCTTCAGGTACGACTTGATGATGACGAACAACACGTAGGTGCCGGCCAACATGAAGCCGGGCACGATGGCGCCACGGTACATGTCGCCGATCGAACGGCCCAGCTGGTCGGCCAGGATGATCAGCACCAGCGACGGCGGGATGATCTGCGACAGCGTGCCCGACGCGGCGATGATGCCGCTGGCCAGCCTGCGGTCGTAGCCATAGCGCAGCATGATCGGCAGCGAGATCAGGCCCATCGAGATGACCGAGGCCGACACCACGCCGGTGGTGGCGGCCAGCATCGCGCCCACGAACACCACCGCGATGGCCAGGCCGCCGCGCACGGTGCCGAACAACTGGCCGATGGTTTCCAGCAGGTCCTCGGCCATGCCTGATCGTTCAAGCACCAGCCCCATCAAGGTAAAGAATGGCACCGCCAGCAAGGTGTCGTTGGAGATGATGCCGAAGATGCGTTGCGGCAAGGCCTGGAACAACGCCGCGTTCAAAAGGCCCAGTTCAATGCCGATCAACGCAAAAAGAATGCCGTTGGCCGCCAGCGCGAAGGCCACGGGAAAGCCCATGAGCAGGAACACCACCAAGGTGGCGAACATGATGGGGGCCATGTTTGCAGTCAAGAATTCCATGGTCAGCGTCCGTCCTGTCCGTGTTGATCGCGGGCGCCGCCGGGCGGCTTCCCACCTTGCGCCGCCAACGCGCGTTCTTCACGCACGCGCGCTTCTTCGGCGATTTCCAGCGCCAGGGCTTCCTCGGCGGAAATCTCGGTGGCGCGCGCGCCGGGGTCCGGGCACTTGCCCATCAGGAAACCCACGCACTTGATCAAGTGCGACAGGCCCGCCAACACCAGCAAGGCAAAGCCAACAGGAATCAGCAGCTTGACCGGCCAGCGCACCAGGCCGCCGGTATTGGACGACTGTTCATTCGTCACGAACGAATCCATGAACACCGGCCAGGACAGGTAGGTGATGAGCAGGCAGGCGGGCATCAAGAAGAAGATAACGCCGAAGATGTCGATGTAGATCTGCTTGCGCCGCGACAGGCGCGAGGACAGCACGTCCACGCGCACGTGTTCGTTGCGCAGCAGCGTGTACCCGGCGGCCAACAGAAAGATGGCGCCGAACAGGTACCACTGCATTTCAAGCCAGGCGTTGGAGCTGATCTGGAAGACCTTGCGCACGACGGCGTTGCCGGCGCTGACCAGGACGACGACCAGCGTCAACCACGTCACGCACCGGCCGACCACCGTGTTGATCGCATCGATCAAACGGGATAGGGCTAAAAGGGCATTCATGTTGGATATCCGGACCGGCGCGGGACTTACGCGCGGTCAATGTGCAACTTGAGGAGAGACAGACAGGACAGAGGCGAAAAAACAGCGGCAAAAATCCAGCAGGCGCGCGGGGATGCGGCACATCCCCGCGCGCCTTGGGCACTGGCCGGGGCTTACTTGCCGCGGTTGATCGTGCCCATGTAGCTGTCATAGCTGCCTTCGGCAACACGGAACCAGGGCAGTTCGTTGTCGCGGAAGTTCTTCATGCTTTCGTAGACCTTCTTGAACACCGGATTCTTGGCGCTCATTTCGTCGTACAGCTTGACCGATTCCGCAAAGCACGCGTCCATGACGGGCTTGGGGAACGATTGCAGCTTGGCGCCCTGGGCGATCAGGCGGCGCAGCGCGGCGGGGTTCTCGGCGTCGTACTTGGCGATCATGTCGTTGGTCGCCGCGGCCGATGCCTGCGCCAGGATGGCCTGGTAGTGCTTGGGCAGCTTGTTGTAGGCGTCCTGGTTGACGTACAGCGACACTTGCAGCGTGCCTTCCCACCAGCCCGGGTAGTAGTAGTGCGGGGCCACCTTGTTGAAGCCCAGCTTTTCATCGTCGTAGGGGCCGATCCATTCCGCCGCGTCGATGGTGCCCTTTTCCAGCGCCGGGTAGATGTCGCCGCCGGCGATCTGCTGCGGCACCACGCCCAGGCGCGACAGCACCGCGCCCGCGAACGCGCTGACGCGGAACTTCAGGCCCTTCAGGTCGTCCACCGTTTTGATTTCCTTGCGGAACCAGCCGCCCATCTGCGTGCCGGTATAGCCGCAGGGGAAGTTGACGATGTTGTAGGTCTTGAAGACGTCGCGCAGCAGCGACAGGCCGTCGCCGTGGCGCATCCAAGAATTCATCTGGCGGGTGTTCAGGCCGAACGGCACGGCGGCGTCAAAGCTCAGGACCGGGTCCTTGCCGTAGTAGTAGTACGAGGCGCTGTGGCCGCATTCGATCGTGCCGTTTTGCACGCCGTCCAGCACTTGCAGCGCCGGAACGATTTCACCGGCCGGGAACACGCGGATGGAAAACTTGCCGCCCGTGGCTTCCGACACGTACTTGGCGACGCTTTCGCCGCCCGAGAAAATGGCGTCGGCACTGCGGGGGAAGCTGGAGGCCAGGCGCCAGTTCAGCGTGGGGGCTTCCTGCGCGATGGCGGGCACCGCCAGGGTGGCGCCGCCGGCAGCGGCTCCCAAAGTGGCTTTCTTCAAAAACGAACGGCGTTGCATGCAAGTCTCCCAACTTGGATAAAGTTCTTTTCCGGGTCCTGGGGCGAATTGGTGGAGCCCCGTGGGCGCGATCCCATGGGTAACAAATGGTCGCGCTTTTGATTTTGGGTGCGATGCTATGGGAAAAATAAACGCCGTACGTAGCGGGAAAACCCTTGCCGTAAGTTTCGTGAAATTTTTGTGCGTCACGGCACTGGTATGACCAGCCCCGCTTTCAGGGCCGCGTCATTGCCTTCTGCACGGGTATGGGGACCGGATCAGATGGCGCGATGCCGGATTCGACCGGCAAATAAAAACGCCGGTTTATATAACCAAAAAATATTTAGCGGACGGCGCATTCCGACGCCCTGCCCTGGCCCTGCCCCTAACCCCTAGCCCTTGCCGGCTTCAGGGTAGGTGCGCGGGTCCGGCCCTTGTTCGGGCCATTGCTGCGGCACGCGGCGCAGCAATGCCGGGTCGTAGCCCAGCTCGCGCACCTTGTCGACCAGGCGCGCATAGTCGGCATCCGGCAAGGTGGGCGTGCGCGCCATGATCCAGACGTAGTCGCGCTTGCTGCGGCCGATGATCGTCTGCTGATAGGCGTCGTCCACATAGGCAATGACGTATTCCGCCTGGATCGGCCAGATGAACTGCATGCCCCACACCGCGTTGCCGGTGCCGGGTTGCACCGTGCCTTCGGGCCGCATCGTTTTCACCTTGGCGTCAAAACCGCCGTGGCGATAGCGGAACGTGGTCTGAATGCCCCCGTCGGGCAGCAAGGCGTAGGTTTCCACCGCGTTGAACGACGCGCGCTCGGGCCAGGTCGGAATGCCGGCGATGACGTACCAATCGCCCATGAAGCGCGGGATGTCCACCTGCGCCACGGGCGGCATGGGCGTGGGGCTGCCGCAGCCCGTCAAGGCGGCAAGCAACGCCAAGCCGGCAACGCGTAAGGTCTTGCGCATGGGCAGTGCCCTCCTTTAGTCTGGCCGCGCAAAGCGGTAGTGGGCCACCATCCAGGCCTGCCCGTTCTGGTAGCCGAACAACTCGGCGCACGCCATCCAGAACATGCGCCAGCGGTTGAACCACAGGCGGGCCAGCGGCGCGCCGTACGCCTTTTCCAGCACTGTCAGCACCTGGGCGCGATGGGCGTCCTGGTTGGCCAGCCAGTGGTTCGCGGTGCGTTGGTAGTGGCTGCCGTCAACCAACCAGCGCGCTTCGATGCGCAGGTCGCCCTGAAACCACAGCAAGGTGTCTGCCGACGGCATGAGGCCGCCCGTGAAGAAATGCCGGCCCATCCAGTTGTCGTCGCCCTCGGTCTCGAAGGGGTACATCAGGCTGCGGTGCGCAAACAGGTGCACAAACAGCTTGCCGCCCGGACGCAGCCATGACCCGATCCGCGCCAGCAGCGCCTGGTAATTGCGCATGTGCTCGAACATTTCCACGGACACGCAGCGGTCGAAGGTCTGCGGATGCAATTGCAGCGTGTTGACGTCGCAGGTGATGACCTCGACATTGTCCAGCCCGCGCGCGCGGCATTGCGCCTGGATGTGCTGGCGCTGCGAGGCGGAGTTCGACACGGCGGTGATGCGCGCCGTCGGATAGCGTTCGGCCATCCACAGGGTCAACGAGCCCCAGCCGCAACCCAGTTCCAGAATGCGCTGGCCGTCCGCCAGTTCGGCGCGCACGCCATATAGCTCCAGCATGGCGGCTTCGGCCTGGTCCAGCGTTTCCCGCCCCGTGGCGTAATAGCAGCCGGAATACTTCAATTGACGGCCCAGGCACAACGTGAAGAATTCCGCGGGCAGTTCGTAGTGCTGGGCGTTGGCGTCGTCTGTGTGTATGGCCACGGGGCTGGCGCGCAGTTCATCGATCAGATGTTGGTAGCGCCGCGCCTGGGCGGCGGGGCCACCGGCGCTTTCGTCGCGCAGGCGTTGTGCGCACAGGCGCCGGATGCCCAGGCGCAAAAGCGCGTCGGGCACCAGGCCGCGTTCAGCCAGCCCCAGCAGGCCGGGCGCGGCCCGGTCGGAAGCCAGGCGCGATTCAGTCAACGTGGCAGCGTTCATGATTATTCCTCTGGCGTCGGGGTGCGGTGATGCGGTGATCCGGCGCAATCGCGCTTCGGAAACCACGGAAACAGCATCGGCGTGGTGCGTTGATACTGGCGATAGTCTTCGCCCCGGCTGCGCAGCGCTTGCGCCTCGGTGTAGGGAATGCCGCTGATCCAGCGCAGGAAGATGTACATGGCGACGGGGCCCACCCACGCCAGCCAGGCCAAGCCGCTGCCCGCCGCCAGCGCCACGTAGCTGAACCAGTGCAACCATTCGAAGAAATAATTGGGATGCCGCGATACGCGCCACAGGCCGGCACGGCAGGTGCGACCACGGTTGGCGGGGTCGGCCCGAAAGGCGTCCAATTGCCGGTCGGCCACGGTTTCGCCCGCCACCGACACCGCCCACACCAGCACGCCCAGCCAGGCCCAAGGCGTCATGCCGGGCACGGGGTTGGCGGCCACGGCAATGAACGGCAAGGACATGAAGACGACCAGCCCCGCCTGCGCCAGGAAGAACAGCGCGAACTTGCCCTGGCTGCCGTTCCAGTGCGCGCGCAGGGCACGGTAGCGGCCGTCTTCTTCGCCGTGGCGCACGCGCTTCCAGATGTGCAGCGCCAGCCGTCCCGCCCAGACGCCGCCCAACACGGCCAGCAGCACACGCGGGGTGGCCGCGCCCGGGCCGGTCCAGGCCAGCAGGACGGCGGCCACGGCCATGCCGGATGCCCACATCGCGTCGACGATGCCCGCGTTGTGATGGCGCCGCTGCCACAGCCAGCCGCCAGCCATCAGCAACGCGGCCACGGCGGCCACCATCAGGGCTTGCATGGCGGGGGGCATGGCGGAGGTCATGTCGGGCGTCATGTCGGGCGTCATGGCGCCGCCCACCGCGCCGCTGCCGGCGTGGCCCCGGGCCGCGCCAACAACAGATGCGACACGCCGATGGCGCGTTCGCGAAAGCCGCCTTCGCAGTAGGCCAGGTAAAACTCCCACAGGCGGATGAAGCGGTCGTCAAAGCCCTGCCCGCGCACCGCGTCCAGGTTCGCCATGAAGCGCTCGCGCCACGCTGCCAGCGTGCGCGCGTAAGACAGGCCAAAGTCCTCCAGATGCACCAGGCTCAGGTCGCTGGCGCGCGTCTTGGCTTGCAGCATCGCCTGGATCGACGGCATGAAGCTGCCGGGAAAGATATGCCGCTTGATGTAGTCCACCGCCTTGAGCGCCTGCGCATAACGGTGGTCTTCGATGGTGATGGCCTGGATCAGCGCCATCCCATCGGGCTTGAGCAGCTGGCCCACCTTGCCGAAATACGTGGGCAGGTAGTCGGCCCCGATCGCCTCGATCATTTCTATGGACACGAGCTTGTCGAACTGGCCGTGCAGGTCGCGATAGTCTTGCAGCAGCACGTCCACGCGGTATTGCAGGCCGGCGCGGCGGATGCGTTCGGTGGCCAGCGCGTGCTGCTCGCGCGAAATCGTCGTGGTGGTGACGCGGCAGCCGTAGTGGCGCGCCGCGTGCAGCGCAAAACCGCCCCACCCCGTGCCGATCTCGACCACATGCTGGCCGGGTTGCAGGTCCAGCTTGCGGCAGATCACATCCAGCTTGCGGGTGGACGCCTGCTCCAGCGTGTCGTCCTCGCCCGCCCACATGGCGGACGAATACATCATGTCTTGCGACAGGAACAGGCCGAAAAAGTCGTTACCCAGATCGTAGTGGGCGGCAATGTTGCGGCGGCTGCCGGCGCGCGTGTTGCGGCGGCACGCGTGCAAGGCCCGCATCGCCACGCCGCCCAAGCGCGCCACGCCACGCTCCATGCCGTCAAGCAGATCGCGGTTGCGCACCAGCAGCCGGATCAAGCCAGTCAGGTCGTCGCAGTGCCAATGGCCGTCGCCATAGGATTCGCCCCCGCCCACGCTGCCGTTGGCGGCAATGGCGCGGTAGAAGGCGGGATCTCGCACCCGCAGGCGCAACGGCCGGCCCGCCGTGGCGTCCTGCCCGCCCAGTTCAACGCTGCCCATTGCGTCGTCAATCACCAACCGTCCGCCTTGCAATTGCGCCAGTTGTCCCAGCAAGCGCCGACGCAACAGGCGCTCGGTCAGCGACAGGGGCTGCGCGGCATGAGGCGCGCAAGCCTTGTCCAGCGCCAGGCGTTCGGAGTCAGAGGGAGATCTCATCGGTCTTCTCCTGGTTCGGAGGGTTAAGCGCAGGGGTTTCGGTGGGCGTCGGAATTCCCGGCTGCGCGTGTGGATGCCGTATATACGTACGCCCGGATGCATTGGATTCATCGGGGAAAACCCGTAGCACCGGGCCGATATGCGACCCATGCGCTACTTGAACGCGCTATGGGTCGGCCCGCAGCGGCCCGCCCGACGCATCCAAGACAAAACCCGCCAAGTCGTCCAGAACCGGCGCCCGCCAGCGCAAGGGACGCGCCAGCGCGCCGGCCAGCAGTGCGTGCCCCAGGCCGTCGTAACGCACCAACGTCACGGGCACATGGGCGGCCTGCAAGGCGGCGGCCAGGCCTTCGGTGTTGCGATGCGGGTCGACCGTGGTGTCCGCCATGCCGGCCATCAGCAAGGTGGGCGGCGCGTTGGCCGTGACGTGGGTAATCGGCTGGGAGTCGGGCGGCGTGCCCGGAAAATGGAAGACCGGCTTCAGGCTGGCCGCCACGATCGGCAGGAAGTCATAGGGGCCGGCCATGCCGATCCACCCGCGCAGCATCGACGGTGAGGCGCCCTGGCGCTGTAGCCAGCGCGGGTCCAGCGCGATCATGGCGGCGTTGTAGCCCCCCGCGCTGTGGCCCGCCACGAAGACGCGCGCGGGGTCGCCGCCGTAGTCGGCCACGTGGCGCAGCGTCCACGCGACGGCGCGCGCGCAATCGTCCAGGAAGTCGGGATAGGCGGCGTCGGGGTATAGGCGGTAATCGGCGATCACGGCCAGGATGCCGCGCGAGGCCAGCGCGTCGCCCACGAATTTGTAGTCGGCGCGCGAGCCATTGCGCCAACTGCCGCCATAGAAGAAAACCACCACGGGCGGGCTGCGCACCCCGGGTGGCGCGTAGATATCGACGCGCTGGCGCGGGTCGTCGCCATAGGCCACATCGCTGACGATGCGGCTGGCGTTGTCGGGCACCGCGCCGTTAAGCACCGTCAGCGGCGAGCAGGCCGCCAAACCCAGGATCAGCAAGCCGGCCAGCAGCATCGCCAGCAAAGACGCCACGGGCACGCTACGCATCGCCGCGCGCCCGCGCGATCAGTGGAAAGTGTGGCACCGCCGTCTCCTGTCGCATCGTGGGAAGGGTCTACCCGGCGGGGGCAGCCCGCGGGGTGTCATCCCATATACGAAGCAAACGGCGAAATGGATGCCTAGGGCCGGGTCATCAGTTTTTTCCAGCCTTCCAGGCCCAGCTTTTTCATCGTGTCGATGTTCTTTTCATAGATGTCCGAGGCGTCCGGAAACGACTCCACCGCGCGGTCGATGCTGTCTTCCCGCAGCAAGTGCAGGATTGGGTACGGCGCGCGGTTGGTGTAGTTCTCGATGTCGTCCGGCTGCGTGTCGGCAAACTGGAATTGCGGGTGGAACGTGGCCACCTGCAATTCGCCCACCAACCGCATGCGCTTGAGCAGGCGGTCGGACAGGTCCTCGAAATCGTTGAAATCCAGGAAGTCGTCCAGCGCGTCGGGAATGATCAACAAGGTGGTGTCGATCTTCTCGGGGTCGGTCTCGGCCAGCAGGGCAAGCTCGTCCTGCAAGTCGGTCAGCACCCCTTCGGCGTCGGTGGCGTCGCTGACGGCAAAGCGGATCTGGTCCTTGACCTGAACCGCCTTGGCGAACGGGCAAAGGTTCAGGCCGATCACGGCCTGATTCAGCCAGTGGCGGGTTTCAGCCACCACGTTGGCATAAGCGTCGGAAGTCGAAATCATGCCGGCATGGCCGCCATGGTTTGCGCAACGGCGGCCGTCAGCTTCTTGCCATAAGGCACGTGCAGGAATTCATTGGGGCCGTGCGCGTTCGACTTGGGACCCAACACGCCGCACACCATGAACTGCGCCTTCGGAAAGCCCTTTTGCAGGATGCTCATCAGCGGAATCGTGCCGCCCTGGCCGATATAGCCGCAAGGCTGGCCGTAGTACTGCTGGGACGCTGCGTCCAGCGCCTGCGTCAGCCAGGGCACGGAAGCCGGTGCGTTCCAGCCGGTGGCGGCGCCTTCGTTGGCCTTGAAGATGACCTTGGCGTTGTAGGGGGCGTCGGCTTCCAGCAGTTCCTTGATTTCCTGCGAGGCGGCCACGGCGTCGATCAGCGGCGGCAGGCGCAGCGACAGCTTGAATGCGGTGCGCGGACGCAGCACGTTGCCGGCGCTGGACAGCGGCGGCAGGCCTTCGGCGCCGGTCACCGACAAGGTCGGGCGCCACGTGCGGTTCAGCAGCGCTTGTTCGGGCTCGGTCGTCATCGGCAGCACAAAGCCGCCCTCGGCGCCGCAGCTCCAGGGGAAGCGACGCCACACTTCGTCGCCCAGAATGCGCGCGGTGGCGGCCACTTGTTCAACGCGTTCGGCGGGAATTTCGCAATGCAGGCTTTGCGGCAGCAGGCGGCCGGTGGCGCTGTCTTCCAGGCGGTCCAGCAGATGGCGCAGGATGCGAAACGACGACGGCACCACGCCGCTGGAATCGCCCGAATGCACGCCTTCGTCCAGCACCTGCACTTCCAGCGTGCCCGACACCATGCCGCGCAGCGAGGTCGTCATCCAGAGCTGGTCGTAGTTGCCCGCGCCCGAATCCAGGCACACCACCAGGGCGACGTTGCCCAGGCGGTCGCGCAGCGCGTCCACGTACGGCAGCAAGTCGTAGCTGCCCGATTCTTCACAGGTTTCCACGATGCCCACGCAGCGCGGGCGCGGGATGCCCTGCTTGTCCAGCGCCATGATGGCGGTCAGCGAGGCGTACACGGCATAGCCGTCGTCCGCGCCGCCACGGCCATAGAGCTTGCCGTCTTCATACTTGGGGGTCCAGGGGCCCAGGCCCGCGCGCCAGCCCGAAAATTCCGGCTGCTTGTCCAGGTGGCCGTACAGCAGCACGGTGTCGCCGTTGTCGCTACGCGTGGCGGGCGCGTCAAAGAAGATGACGGGCGTGCGGCCCGGCAGGCGCACCACTTCCAGCTTCAGGCCCGAGACCTTTTGCGCTTCGACCCAGGCGGCGGCATCGCGCACCACGCGTTCGATGAACGCGTTCTTTTCCCAGTCGGCGTCAAACGCCGGGCTCTTGGCCGGGATGGCGATGTAGTCGGTCAGCGCGGGGATGATTTCGTTGTCCCACTTGTCGTCGACAAACGCCTGGAGGGCGTCGGGATCAAGGGTGGGCGGCAGGGCGTCGTCGGGGATACGGGCGTTCATGGCGCGGAATCCTGTAGGGTGCGTGGGGGGCGGGATTGGGGTAATCCGGTATTTTATGCCCGTGGCCGCCATCGCGGGGACCGGGCGCGGCGTCGGCGGCTTCGGCTCGCCGTCATTTATGGCAGCCCCAGCCGGCGTCGCCCCACGCAAGTGCGTCATCGAGCCGCGTACGCTTCGATACGCCCCCACACATCGCGCGCCAGGGGTTTGGCGTTGTCTACCGATTGATAAATTCGGATTTCCATATGGATGTCATTGCGGGCGCTGTCGGCGCGCACCAGGGTGCCTGCGCGCAGATCCGATTCGATCAATGTGTGCGGCAGCCAGGCCAGCCCGAACCCTTGGCGCGCCATGGCGTGTAGCGCGTCGGCCAGGTCCGACTCGTACATCGTCTGCAACTGCCCGATCAGGCACAAGCCGCGCAGCCGATCGTCCAGGATGCGCCCCAGCGACATGCTGTCGGCATAGGCCAAAAAAGGCACGGGCGGATCGGACGGCAGCTTGGGCGCGGCGTAGCGCGGATGCCGCCCGCCCGCCGCCACCGGCGCGCTGACAGCCACCAGCTTGTCGGCGCCCACGCGGCGCCAGCGGTAGCCGGGGTTGTCGATCTTTGCGTACAGCGGCTCGTGCGCGTGGCACAGCAGAAAGTCCACTTCGCCATCGGCCAGCATGTCCACGCCGTAGTTCAGCGTGGTGGTGACCACCTTGAGCTGAAACGGCGCCATGCCCTGCTTCACGCGCGCCATCACGCCGGGCAGCACCGAATGCGCCAGCGTCTTGCCCGACGCGATGGTGATTTTCCGATTGCGTTCCTGCTCGGGCTTTTGCAGGGCCTGGCGCGTGTCGCGCAGGATATCCAGCACATCGATCGCCGCCGCCAGCATGCTGCGCCCGGCCGCGTTCAGCGTCGACACCTGATGGCCGCGTTCCACCAGCGGCACGCCCGCCCATTCCTCCAGCGCCTTGATGCGGCGCCCGAACGCCGGGTGCGTCACGCTGCGCGCCTCGGCCGCCTGGAACATATTGCGCGACTTCGACAGCGCGACGAAGTCCTCCAGCCATTTGGTGTCCATCGGTTTTGCTCCGTCCCAGCCCTGGTTCATCTGTGCCAATTCGGCACAGGCATTGCGCATTTTGCACAAGCCAGAAACATCTGGCAACTAACATCCCGGCATCGACTTCTGGAAAACCCTGATGCCCGACTCCCCCGTGTTGCTCAAGTCCATCCGCAGCCATTTCGTGGGCGGTGCCGAGGCCGTGGCCGGCGGCGTGCCCATGCAGCAAATGCAGGTCGTTGACAACGCGCCCCGCCTGATCGACATGAACGGCGGTTACCCCGTCGGCCAGTTGTACGTGCAGGAATACCGGCTGGCACAACCGCGCCACCCCTACCCCGTGCTGCTTTGGCACGGCGGCGGCATGACGGGCGCGCAATGGGAAAGCACGCCGGACGGACGCCAGGGCTGGCTGTGGCGGCTGCTGCAATCGGGCTATGACGTGTTCGTATCCGACGCGCCCGAACGCGGCCGCGCGTCCTGGGCCATGTACCCGCAGGTGTACGACAGCGCGCCCATCTTCCGCTCCAAGGAAGAGGCGTGGCGCCTGTTCCGCATCGGCTCGGAAGCCGGCTATGCACCGGCCGGCCAGCCGCGCCGCGCTTATCCCGCGCAGCAATTCCCGGTAGAGGCCTTCGACACGTTCGCCAAGCAGTTCGTGCCGCGCTGGCTGACGCATGGCGAGATGGCGCTGGACGCCTACCGCGCTCTGCTCGACCTTACCGGCCCGTGCATCGTGGTCGGACACAGCCAGGGCGGCGGCTACGCCACGCTGTTGGCCCAGGAATACGCCAGCACGGTACGCGCCGTGGTGGCGCTGGAACCCACCGGCACGCCCGCCGCCGCCGCCCCCGGCCTGCCCCCGCAATTGCTGGTGTGGGGCGACCACTTTGGCGCCGACGCCACCTGGCAGCGCTACCGCGCGCAAACCGATGCGTACTGGGCGGCGCTGCGCGCGGCCGGCCAGCGCGCCGACGTGCTGGACCTGCCCGCCACCGGCATCGCCGGCAATTCCCATTTCTGCATGCTGGACCGCAATAGCGACCAGATCGCCGAATTGATCGTCGATTGGCTCGCCCGCAGCCTCGACTAACCTTCGCCTGGAGACACTGATGACTTTCAAGAAAACCACCATCGCGCTGGCACTGCTGACCGGCGCCACGCTGGCCGCCGGCGCCGCGTCGGCCCAGCAAGCCGCCTACCCCGCCAAGCCTGTGCGCCTGATCGTGCCGTTTGCACCGGGTGGCACCGCCGACATCATCGGCCGCGTGTTCGCCGCGCAGCTGGGCACCGAGCTGGGCGCCACCGTGGTCGTTGAAAACAAGGCCGGCGCGGGCGGTTCGATCGGCACGCGCTTCGTGGCGGACTCCGCGCCCGACGGCTACATCCTGCTGCTGGCTTCGTCCAGCACGCACGGCACCAACCCGGCCGTGTACAAGTCGCTGACGTATGACCCCGTGCAGGACTTCACCGCCATCACGCAGCTGGTGACGGTGCCGGGCGTGCTGAGCGTGACCAAGGACTTTCCCGCCACCGACCTGAACGCGCTGATCGCCGCGTCCAAGGCCAACCCCGACAGGTTCACCTACGCCTCGTCCGGCGCGGGCGGGCTGGGCAACCTGGCCATGGAGCTGATGAAGTCGATGACGGGCGCCAAGCTGATGCACATCGCCTACCGTGGCGCGGGCCCGGCGTTCACCGACGTGATCAGCGGCCAGGTGTCGATGATCTGGGAACCGGTGCCGGCGTCGCTGCCGTACATCAAGGGCGGCCAGATCCGGCCCATCGCCATCGCGGCCGACGTGCGTTCGCCCGAACTGCCCGACACGCCCACCTTCAAGGAAGCCGGCCTGCCGCGCTACGAAGCCAACGCCTGGAACGGTTTGCTGGCGCCCAAGGGGTTGCCGGATGACGTGAAGAAGGCGCTGCACGACGCGTCAGTCAAGGCCCTGAACACGCCGGAAGTGAAGGCCAAGCTGGCCAGCCTGGGCGGCACGGTGGTGGCTGGTTCGTCGGACGCATTCCAGCAAGTGATCGCCAGCGACGTGAAGAAGTGGAAGAACGTCGCCGCCGACGCCAATATTCAGCTGGACCAGTAAGACGGAAATGAGAAAAGCGCCCCTCGGGGCGCTTTTCTTTTTGGCCGACGGCGGTGTCGCGGTCGGCCGTGGGCAGGCTGGGAAAGGCTGGGTTGCGGTTCCCCGGTCGGGGACCCGGCTAAGACGCCCCGGCTCAGGCGCCCAGCAGCGCCGGTTCGCCATTGCGGCCCAAGGCAGCGGCGTCGGCATCGATCACCTGTCCGCCGGCTTGCAGCTTGAACACCGCCACCGCTTCACGCAGGCGTTGCGCCTGGGCTTCCAGCGACGCGGCGGATGCGGCCGCCTGCTCGACCAGCGCGGCGTTTTGCTGCGTCACGCTGTCCATCTGCGACACCGCCTGGTTCACCTGCTGAATGCCTTGCGACTGTTCTTCCGACGCGCTGGAGATTTCGTTGATGATGTCCGTCACGCGGCGCACCGACGTCACGATCTCCTGCATGGTGGCGCCCGCGGCTTCCACCTGGTCCGAACCGATCGACACCTTTTGCACCGACTCGTCGATCAAGCCCTTGATTTCCTTGGCCGCCTGGCCGCTGCGCTGCGCCAAGGCGCGCACTTCGCTGGCCACCACCGCAAAGCCCTTGCCCTGCTCGCCCGCGCGCGCCGCTTCCACCGCCGCGTTCAGCGCCAGGATGTTGGTCTGGAAGGCGATGCCGTCGATCACGCCCACGATATCGGCGATGCGCTTGGAGCTATCCGCAATGCCGCGCATCGTGCCCACCACGTCGCCCACGGCCTTGCCGCCGCGCGTGGCCACTTCGGAAGCCGCCGACGCCAATTGCGAAGCGCTGCGCGAGCTGTCGGCGTTGTTCTTCACCGTGGATGACAGCTCGTCCATGCTGGCGGCCGTTTCTTCCAGCGACGCGGCCTGCTGCTCGGTGCGGGACGACAGGTCGATGTTGCCCGCCGCGATCTCGCGCGAGCCGGTGTGGATTTCTTCCACGCCCAGGCGCACGGCCGACACGGTGCGCGACAAGCTGTCCTGCATGCGCTTGACGGCGGCATACAGCACGCCGATTTCGTTATTGCCACGCTGCTCGATGCGGTTGCTGAGGTCGCCGCCGGCAATGCGGTCAAACAAGCGGCCGGCCTCGTGCAGCGGACGGAACACCGAACGCGCAAAGATCGCGTACAGGCTGACCACCAACACCGCCACCACCACCAGCAAACAGACCAGCACGACGATCGCGCCATTGATGCGCGTGGACGCCTCGCGCGCCACACGCTGGCCCACGTCGTCGGCGTAATCCACGTACTTCTGGATGGCCTGCGTGAACAGGATGCCCAGCGGCGTGACCTTTTCCAGGTTCAGGCGGCTGGCGTCCTGCGGCTTGCCCGCGCGAATGGCCGCCACCATCGGCGCAATCGCGTCGCGCACATAGACGTCGTAGGCGGCCAGCGCGCCGTCGAACAACGGCTTACCCACTTCCGTGGTTTCTGGAAGCTTGCGCGCGGCGTCGATCAAATCAGACGCCTTCTTGGTATAGCCATCCAGGCGCTGCATGCTGGCCATGTTGTCGATGGACTTGCCTTCCAGCAGCGCGCTCTGCGCGGCCAGCAGCACCAGGCGGGCGCGCAGCAGTTCGGCGCCCGCGCCATCCACCGCGTTGGCGCGGACCAGGTTGGTGTCCAGCAGCACTTCGATCGAGGTGCGGTTGGAGGTCAATTGTTGATAGACGGCCACGCCGGTCAATAGGAAAAGCGCGAAAAAGACGCCCAAGGCGGTCGTCAGGATTGCGCGAATACTTAGGTTCTTGAACATGAAAAGCCACTCCGGGTTGCATTACGCTCTACGGGTTTACGGCAGGTTGCAACGAAAAGTTAAATATCTCATTACGTTACAAAAGATTGTCAGCGGGCGATGCCTCGCAAGCCCCAATCGGCCCGCAAGCCGCGCCAGTGTTGAATCCGCATGCGCTGGACACGGCTGCGCCGCCCTGCTCTTGCTTGCTACCTTGACAGCTAATGAACTACGGTCGGTCAGCACTTTGGATGAGTAGCCGGGGACCTTTCAGCAAGCTCGACTGAGCAATAGGGGGGCATCAACATGAAGTTGCAGCAGGTATTCGATTTTCTTGCCGTCACGCAACATGGCAGCGTGCACGCGGCAGCCCGCGCCACCGGACAAACCCAACCGGCAATGACCAAGTCCCTGCGGCGTCTTGAACGCACGCTGGGCTTGTCGTTATTCGACCGGCACGCCAAGGGGATGCGGCCCAACGACTACGGCAAGCGCTTCTTGCCGCACGCGCAATACCTGGTTCACGAAACCAAGCGCGCCCGCGACACCATGGCGCAGATGCGGGGCGAACGGCTGGGTACCGTTCAATACGGCATTTCGGCGGCGGCCTCGGTGCTGCTGGCGCCCACGGCGATTCAGCGCTTTCGGCAGCGCTACCCCGAGGTTGAACTGCACTGCCGCAGCGGCCTTTACCATTCCCTGATGCCGCTGCTGCGCGATGGGCAACTGGATTTCGCCATCTGCCCCGTCAACACGGACCAAGCCGACCCGAACCTGACCGCGCGCGCCTTGCTGACCTGCCCCTTGGTGGTCGCGGCGCGCCGCAACCACCCTTTGCGGCAAGCCCAGGCGTTGCAGGAACTGCGCGACGTGGTGTTCGCGGTGGCGGGGCCGCCCGGCCAGCCCGGCGCGTCGGTGTACGACGTGTTCTTGCAGGCCGGCCTGGGCACGCCGCGCGTGGACATGCACACGGACGGGGTGATCGACACGGCGGCGCTGGTGGCCAACAGCGACCGCATGGCGTTGCTGCCGACCACGTTGATCGCCACCGGGATGCTGCGCGAACAGCTCGACATCGTGCCCATCACCGACCCGCTGCCCGACTACGTGATCGGGCTGCTGCAACGCACATCGCAGCCGTTGACGCCCGCGGCGGAAGAGCTGGCCAGCCAGTTCGAACGCGAGGCGGGAACGCTGCGGGCGGCTGCCAGTTAAGCGTCACCGCGGACGCAGTGACAACAAAAAGGACGGGCCGTGGCCCGTCCTTCTTGTCATACGGCGGCGGCATTGCCGCCCCCGGGCTTACTTCAGCCAGACGCGCGCATTGCGGAAGATGCGCATCCACGGGCTGTACGTGCCACCCTGGTCGGCGCTGCCCCATTTCTCGGGCGCCCACGACATCATGACGTTGCGGGTCACGCGTTCCGGGTGCGGCATCATCACCGTGAAGCGGCCATCGGCGGTGGTGACGGAAGTCAGGCCGCCCGGGCTGCCGTTCGGGTTGAACGGGTAGGCTTCGGTGGCCAGTCCACGGTTGTCGATGTAGCGCGCGGCGGTCAGCACGCGGCCGGCATCGCCCTGCTGGGAAAAGTCGGCAAAGCCTTCGCCGTGCGCAACCGCGACCGGGATGCGGGCGCCTTCCATGCCGGCAAAGAAGATGGACGGCGACTTGGCCAGTTCCACCATCGACAGGCGTGCTTCGTACTTTTCCGACTGGTTGCGCGTGAAGCGCGGCCAGTGCTCGGCGCCCGGAATCATCGGAGCCAACGCCGCCATCATCTGGCAGCCGTTGCACACGCCCAGCGCAAACGTATCCGGACGCGCGAAGTACGCGGCGAACTGATCCGACAACTGGCTGTTGAAGCGGATGGTGCGCGCCCAGCCTTCGCCGGCGCCCAGCACGTCGCCGTAGCTGAAACCGCCTACGGCCACCAGGCCCTGCATCTGCGCCAGGTCCACGCGGCCGGCCAAGAGGTCGGTCATGTGGACGTCGATGGCTTCGAAGCCCGAGGTGTCGAACGCCCAGGCCATTTCCACCTGGCTGTTGCAACCTTGCTCGCGCAGGATGGCCACGCGCGGACGCTTGCCGGTGTTGATGAACGGCGCGGCGATGTCTTCTTGCGGGTCGAACGACACGTTCGGGCTCATGCCCGGGTCGGTCGTATCGTTCCAGACGTCCAGTTCGGCTTGTGCGCAGGCCGGGTTGTCGCGGCGGGCCATGATGCGGTAGGACACTTCGCTCCAGGCGCGGCCGAGTTCAGCGCGCGGCTGGCCCCAGACCTTCTTGCCGTCGCGGTAGAACTCGACTTCGTCGGCGCCGTTCAGGCCGCCAATGACGTGCGAGTGAGCCGACAGGCCCGCGCCGCGCAGCACTTGCATGACCGCGTCGCGTTGCGCGGCGGGCACCTGGATGACGGCGCCGGCTTCTTCCGAGAACAGCGCCTTCAGCGTCAGTTCTTCGCGCTGCACCTTCACCTGGTCCGGGCGGATCTTGTAGTCGCCCCAGTCCGCCGATTGCGGATCGAACGTCAGCATGTCCAGGTTCACGGAAATACCGGTGCGGCCGGCGAAGGCCATTTCGGTCAACGTGGCGAACAGGCCGCCGTCGGAACGGTCGTGGTAGGCCAGGATGGTGCCGGCTTCGGCCAGCGTGCGGATGGTGATGAAGAACGCGCGCAGGTCTTGCGGCGCGTCGATGTCCGGCACGGTTTCGCCGATCTGGTTGTACGTCTGCGCCAGGATCGAGCCCCCCATGCGGTGACGGCCACGGCCCAGGTCGATCAGGATCAGCACGCTGTCGCCGGCATCGGTACGCAGTTGCGGGGTCAGGCTGGCGCGCACGTCGGCCACCGGCGCAAACGCCGTCACCACCAACGACACGGGCGCGACCACCTGGCGCTGCTCGCCGTCCTGTTCCCAGGACGTTTTCATGGACAGCGAATCCTTGCCCACGGGGATGGACAGGCCGGTGGCCTGGCACAGTTCGCTGACGGCGGACACGGTGTCATACAGCGCGGCGTCCTGGCCATCGACGCCGCAAGCGGCCATCCAGTTGGCGGACAGCTTGATGTCTTCCAGGCGCGCCACGTCGGCGGCAGCCAGGTTGGTCAACGCTTCGGCCACGGCCATGCGGCCAGACGCCGGGGCGTCGAGCATGGCGATGGGGGTACGTTCACCCATCGACATGGCTTCGCCACGGAAACCTTCGTAGTCGGCCAAGGTAACCGCGCAGTCAGCCACCGGCACCTGCCACGGGCCGACCATCTGGTCGCGGCTGGACAGCCCGCCCACGGTACGGTCACCGATGGTGATCAGGAAGGACTTGTTGGCAACGGTGGGGTGACGCAGCACGCGGTAGGCGGCTTCGGTCAGGTCGATGCCGGCCAGATCCAGCGGCGCGGACACGCCCGGCAGGCGGCGCACGTCGCGCGTCATGCGCGGCGGCTTGCCCAGGATGACATCGATCGGCACGTCCACGGGGCGCACTTCGGCCTCGCCTTGCGGGCGGATCGTGTCCAGGCCGGGCAGGCCCTCGCCGTCCACCACGCGCAGCTGGCGTTCTTCAGTGGCCACGCCCACCACCGCATACGGGCAACGTTCGCGGCGGGCGATGGCGTCAAAGCGTTCCAGGTCTTTCGGCAGAATCGACAGGACATAGCGTTCCTGCGATTCGTTGCTCCAGACTTCAGCGGGCGACAAGCCCGACTCTTCCAGCGGCACGCGCTTCAAGTCGAAGATGGCGCCACGGCCGGCGTCGTTGACCAATTCCGGGAAGGCATTGGACAAGCCGCCCGCGCCCACGTCGTGGATGGCGATGATGGGGTTGTTTTCGGCCTGCTGCCAGCAGCGGTCGATGACTTCTTGCGCGCGGCGTTCGATTTCCGGATTGCCGCGCTGGACGGAATCGAAGTCCAGTTCGGCGGAGTTGCTGCCCATGCTGATGCTGGAGGCGGCGCCGCCGCCCATGCCGATACGGAAGCCCGGGCCGCCCAGCTGGATCAGCAGCGCGCCAGGGGGAATCACGTCTTTGTGGGTCAGGCCGGCGTCGATGCTGCCCAGGCCGCCCGCGATCATGATGGGCTTGTGATAGCCCCAGCGCGTGCCGCCTGCCGTCTGCTCGAACGAACGGAAGTAGCCCAAGAGGTTGGGACGGCCGAATTCGTTGTTGAACGCCGCGCCGCCGATGGGGCCGTCGATCATGATGGACAAGGGCGAGGCGATGCGCTCGGGCAGGCCGTGGTGGTCGGCTTCCCAGGGTTGCAGCGCGTCGTCGAAACGCAGGTGCGACACGGTAAAACCGGTCAGGCCGGCCTTGGGCTTGGAGCCCCGGCCGGTGGCGCCTTCGTCGCGGATTTCGCCGCCCGCGCCGGTGGATGCGCCCGGGAACGGGGCAATCGCGGTCGGGTGGTTGTGCGTTTCCACCTTCATCAAGGTGTGCACGGTGGTGTCGCGGCGGATGTACCTGGCGCCGTCAGCGCCCTGCCCCGTGACGCCGGGCACGCCGGCCTGGAAGCGCTGCGCGGGGCCGCCTTCCATGATGGCGGCGTTGTCCGAATACGCCACGACCGTGCCTTCCGGCTGCGCCTTGTGGGTGGCGCGGATCATGCCGAACAGCGTGTTCGGTTGCGATTGGCCGTCGATGACCCATTCGGCGTTGAAGATCTTGTGGCGGCAGTGTTCGCTGTTGGCCTGCGCGAACATCATCAGTTCCACGTCGGTGGGGTCGCGCCCCAGGTCGGTGAAGGACTTGGCCAGGTATTCGATTTCGTCTTCCGACAGGGCCAGGCCCAAGGACACGTTGGCTTCGGCCAGCGCCTTGACGCCATCGGCCTGCACGCCAACCGTGCGCATCGGCTTGCCGGCCAGCGTCTGGAACAGCGCCTGGCCGTCGAAGTTGGCGTCGACCACGGTTTCGGTCATGCGGTCGTGCAGGCAGTCGGCCGCGCGCGCCAGCATGGCGTCGTCAAACGACTTGGTGCCAAGCAGGCCGCGTTCGGGGGTGATGACATAGCGCACGCCGCGCTCGATGCGGTGCACCGACGACAGGCCGCAATTGTGGGCGATGTCGGTGGCCTTGCTGGCCCACGGGGAAATGGTGCCCAGTCGCGGAATGACCAGCAGCGACAGGCTCTTGGCCGGGGCGTCGGCTGTGCTGGGGGTGCCGTAATCCAGCAGTTGGGTCAGGTGTTGCTGCTGTTCGGCCGTCAAGGCGGCGTCGGTGCTGACGAAGTGCTCGTAGCGAGCGGAGATGTCGGCCACCGGCAGGCCGGCTTCCTTCAATTGCGCCAACAGGCGATCGCGACGAAAGGAGGACAGGACGGAGGAACCAGGCAGATGCTGAACTAGGGACACGATGCGGGCGCCGTATAAGGATGGGTGCAAAAAGTGATTTTACCTGTTTAGGGGGTTTTCCCGGAGCTGTTGTTCAAGAAGCTAGCCAAGCGGCCATTTCGGCCGATGTTACAAAAGAATTCCAGCGCCGCCGCACAAAAATGGTGCACGGCAATATCGCGGTAAAGCCTTGGTGTCATCGCGCCCTGTCGCTGGCGACACGCGCCGCGCGGCACGGAAGGCACGGCCGACTCTGACGCAACGCAGCATGTTGTTGCCGCCCCGCACCACGGGAAAACACGAAGACCGGCGCCTGCGGGCCGACGGTAGGATGCAGCGACCCCATGACTAGAACGCGCCAAGCGCCCTGCCGTCGCCGCACCCATGTCCCGCCCTGAAGCCCCCGCCGAACCCGTCGAACCGATCATCCCCGTTGAATCCGAACCCGCCGTCAAGGTGCCGCTTGCCATCGAAGACTGGCTGGCCGTCATCCTGCTGGCGACGCTGGCGCTGATCACCTTCGCCAACGTGCTGGTGCGCTACTTCACCGACCAGTCATTCGCCTGGACCGAAGAAATCTCGGTGTTCCTGTTGATCGTGCTGACCATGGCGGGCGGCAGCGTGGCGTTCGTGCGCAACCACCACATCCGCATCGAAATCCTGGCGGACAGCGGCTCGCCCCGCCGCCAGCGCATCCTGGCCTTGATCTCCAACGGCTGCGTGCTGGCCTTTTTCGTGCTGCTGACCGTGCTGTCGGTCAAGCTGGTGTCCGACGAATTCATCTACGAAGAAACGTCGCCGGCCATTGGCGTGCCTACCTGGTGGTATTCGATCTGGCTGCCCGTGATGGCCGCGGCGATCTCGCTGCGCACGCTGGGCACCATCCGCCGCATCGCCCGGGGCGCCGACACGAAATGATCGCCACCCTGCTCTTCGTTGTCTTCATTGTGCTGATGCTGATCGGCGTGCCCGTGGGCGTGGCGCTGGGCATCGGCGGCACCGTCGCCATCGTGCTGTCCAACCTGGACACGCCCTGGTATGGCCTGTTGACCGTGCCGCAGAACTTCTACGCGGGGCTGGCCAAATACCCGCTGCTGGCCATCCCCATGTTCGTGCTGGTGGGTTCCATCTTTGACCGTTCGGGCGTGGCCAAGCGGCTGGTGGACTTTGCGATTGCCATCGTGGGCCGGGGCCCGGGCATGCTGCCGCTGGTGTCGATTGCGGTGGCCATGTTCCTGGGCGGCATTTCGGGTTCGGGCCCGGCATGCGCGGCGGCGGTGGGCGCGGTGATGATTGCGGCCATGTCGCGCGCCGGCTACCCGGGTTCGTTCTCGGCGGCCGTCGTTGCAGCCGGCGCCGCCACCGACATCCTGATTCCGCCGTCCGTCGCCTTCATCATCTATTCCGTGCTGGTGCCCGGCGCGTCGGTGCCGGCGCTGTTCGCAGCGGGCATGATCCCCGGCATCCTGGCCGGTTTCGCGCTGATCATTCCGGCCGTCTGGCTGTCGCGCAAATACAAGATGGGCGCGCTGGAGGCGCACTTGCCGCGCCCGCCCTTCTGGGCAAGCCTGCGCGAAGCGTCATGGGGCCTGGCCGCGCCGGTGCTGATTTTGGGCGGCATGCGCCTGGGCTGGTTCACGCCCACCGAGGCGGCGGTCGTGGCGGTGTTCTACGGCTTGTTCGTGGGCGGCTTCATCCACCGCACCATCAAGCTGCGCGACCTGTACACCATCTTGCGCGAGGCGGCCGAGCTGTCCGCCGTGATCATGCTGGTGGTGACGCTGGCGGGCATCTTCGCCTGGGCCTTGTCCACGCTTAGCGTGATTGACCCGATCACCAACGCCATCGTCAATTCCGGCCTGGGCGAATGGGGCGTGCTGTCGCTGCTGATTCTGCTGCTGATGACGGTGGGCATGTTCCTGGACGGCATTTCGATCTTCCTGATCTTCGTGCCGTTGCTGATGCCCATTGCCAATGCCTACGGCTGGGACCCGGTGTGGTTCGGCGTGATCCTGACCTTGAAGGTGGCGCTGGGCCAGTTCACCCCGCCGCTTGCCGTGAACCTGATGGTGTCGTGCCGCATTGCGCGCGTGCCGATGGAATCCACGGTGCGCTGGGTGGTGTGGCTATTGGGCGCCATGTTCCTGGTGCTGGTGGCGGTGCTGGTGTTTCCGCAGCTGGCGCTGTGGTTGCCGAAAAAGCTGGGCTATTGAAAGAGCAGGTTGCAGCACAACCATCAACGACCGACAACAAACAACTGACAACAACAACAGACACACTCAGAGAGAGGAGACACCCCATGAAATTCCGCAACCTGATCGGCGCCGCGCTGTGCGCCGCCGCCGTGGTCGGCATGACGCCGGCGCACGCGCAGAACTACAAACCCGAATACAAGCTGTCCATCGTGGTGGGCACGACCTTCCCGTGGGGCCAGGGCGCCGAGATCTGGTCCAAGCTGGTGCGCGAACGCACCGATGGCCGCATCAACATCAAGGTGTACCCGGGCACGTCGCTGGTGCAGGGCGACCAGACGCGCGAATTCACCGCCATCCGCCAGGGCGTGATCGACATGGCCGTGGGGTCCACCATCAACTGGTCGCCGCAGGTCAAGCAGCTGAACCTGTTCTCGCTGCCCTTCCTGATGCCCGACTACGCCGCCATCGACGCGCTGGTGCAAGGCGACGTCGGCCGCGAAATGTTCAAGCTGATTGAAAAGGCCGGCGTCGTGCCGCTGGCATGGGGCGAAAACGGCTATCGCCAGCTCAGCAATTCCAAGCGCGACATCAAAAAGCCCGAAGACATGAAGGGCATGAAGCTGCGCGTGGTGGGATCGCCCCTGTACATCGACACGTTCACCGCGCTGGGCGCCAACCCCACGCAGATGAGCTGGGCCGATGCGCAACCGGCGCTGGCCAGCGGCGCGGTCGACGGGCAGGAAAATCCGCTGTCGATCTACACGGGTTCCAAGCTGTACACGGTGGGCCAGAAGTACCTGACGCTGTGGAACTACGTGGCGGATCCGCTGATCTTCGTGGTGAACCGCGAAGTGTGGAATTCGTGGTCGGAAAAGGATCGCGACATTGTGCGCCAGGCCGCGCTGGATGCCGGCAAGCAGCAGATCGTGATTGCGCGCAAGGGCGTCACGCCCGAAGACCCGTCGCTGCTGAAGGAAATTGAAGGCCACGGCGTGACCGTGACGTCCTTGTCCAAAGCCGAACACGACGCCTTCGCCAAGGTCACGCAACCCGTGTACGACAAGTGGAAGAAGCAGATCGGCGAAGACTTGGTCAACATGGCCGAAAAGTCCATCGCCGCGCGCAAGAAGTAAGGCCGGCTCGGTGAACGCCGACGCCAACGCCAACGCCGACACCGACACCGACACCTACGCATCGATTTAAGCAGCAAGCCCCAGGGGAACGACGGCGCAAGCCGCCAAACCGAGGCAGGGACGTCAGAGCCCTCCCAACCAAACAGGCGCCAGTCAAAAGCTGGCGCCTGTTTCCTTTTTGGGCGGCGGGCAATGTTCCGGTTTGCGCGCGGACCCTGTTGCCCTTCTGCCGCTTTTGCCCTTCTGCCCTTTTTCCCGCTTTTGCCCTTTTGCCCCTGTTGCCGCTTTTGCCTTTTCCCCGTCGCGCCTACGGGTAGCGCACTTCCAGAATATCCAGCTCTTCAATGCCACCCGGCGTGCGCAACACTACCGTGTCCCCTTCCCTGGCCTTGATCAGCGCGCGCGCCACCGGCGAAATCCAGCTGATCTTGCCGGCCAGCGGCTCGGCCTCGTCCACGCCCACAATGGTGACGGTGTGGTCTTCGCCGGCCTTGTCGCTATACAGCACCGTGGCGCCGAAAAAGACCTGGTCGCGGTTGGGCTGCAAGGCCGGGTCCACCACTTCGGCGATGTCCAGCCGCTTGGTCAAAAAGCGCATGCGGCGGTCGATTTCCCGCAGGCGTTTCTTGCCGTAGAGGTAGTCGCCGTTTTCCGAGCGGTCGCCGTTGGACGCCGCCCACGACACCACTTGCACCACCGACGGACGCTCGACGTTCATCAGATGCGTCAGTTCGGCGCGCAGGCGTTCGTAGCCCTCGGGGGTCATGTAGTTCTTGGTGCCCACGGGCAAAGCCTGGGCTTGCGGTAGGTCGTCGTCGTCCTCGTTGTCGGACTCTTTAACAAAGGCTTTATTCATGGCGATGCTCAAGCACTGGCGCCGTGACGGCGCGATCACATTAGTCGGGGCTGGCAGGCGGGGCGGCGCGGGCCGCCCGCGTCAGAACCAATCGTGCCAGACCGGCTTCAGGTCGGACGGCAGCGATGGCAGGCGGCCAAGGTCGATCCGGCTTTCCTTGGGGCTGTGAAAGTCAGACCCGCGCGATGCCAGGAAGCCGTAGCGGCGCGCGACCTCGGCATACTGGCGCGCTTCTTCGACGGTGTGGCTGCCGGTGGTGACTTCGATGCCCTCGCCGCCCAATTGCAGGAATTCGTCGAACAGCGCGGCGAATTGCAGCGGCGTGTACTTATAGCGGCCCGGGTGCGCGATGACCGCGCGTCCGCCCGCGCCGCGGATCCAGCCCACGGCTTCGGCCAGCGTGGCCCATTGCATGGGCACATGGCCGGGGCGGTCGTCGCCCAGGTGCTTGGTGAATACGGTTTGCACGTCGGGGCAGTAGCCCGCTTCGACCAGGTAGCGCGCAAAGTGCGTGCGGCTGATCAGTTCGGGGTTGCCGGCAAACGGCAGCGCGCCTTCGTAGGCGCCCGGCATGCCCATGTCGGCCAGCCGGTCGCCGATGCGCTTGGCGCGTTCGGCGCGGCCCGAGCGGGTCTGGCGCAGGCCGGCCACCAAGTCGGCGTTGTTCGGGTCGAACTGCAAGCCCACGATGTGCACCGTCAAGCCCGCCCACGTGACCGAAATTTCAACGCCGGTGGAAAACCGCATGCCCAGGTCCTGGGCCGCGCTGGCCGCTTCGGCCAGCCCGCCTACCTCGTCGTGATCCGTCAATGCCCAGACGTCGACGCCGTTGGCGTGCGCGCGCTGCGCCACGTCGCGAGGCGCCAGCGCGCCGTCGGACACAGTGGAATGGCAATGCAGATCGATGTTCAGGGTGGGCGATGTCATCGGGCTATTGTAGAGAAGGCCCGCCGCGCTGAATAGCGCCGTGCCGTCCCCGTAATCGCACGGCGGACATTCAAGCCAACAGGAACGCCGCCACGGGTTCCACCTGGCTATCGGCGATCAGGGTAGGCGCGTGTCCCACGCCCGGCACTTCCAGCGCCTGCGCGCGCGGATTGCGTTTCAGCATTTCGTCAACCGTGGCGCGGGTCAGCAGATCGGACTTCTCGCCCCGCACGATCAGGATCGGGCACGGCGTGGCGTCATACGAGCGCCACAGGATCTGTTCGCCGGCGGCCAGTTCGTCCGGCGTTTGCGCGGCCAATGCCTGGGCCAGCGCCAGGTCGTAGTGCTTGACCCATTTGCCACCGAACTCCGGGTAAAGGAACCGGGCCAGCTCGGTCCATTGCGCGTCGGTGTGCGGGCCGAAGGTTTCGGAATTGGCGCGCATGGTGGCCACCGCTTCTTCGAACGTGGCGAATTCGCCCGGCTGACCGACGTATTGGCCGATGCGCGACAAGGCGCCCGTTTCCAGGCGCGGGCCCACGTCGTTCAGCACCAGCTTGTCCAGCTGGATGCCCTGACCGGGCGGCAGCATGCCCGCGTGGGGCCGCATCGCCTGCATGGCGCCGGCGAATACCGCGGCGCCCGACAGCGCCAGCCCGATCAAGCCGCCCATCGACGTGCCCACCCAGGCCAGCCGGGCCGGGGCCAGCCGCGCAAGCAGCGTGACCATGTCGGACACGTACTGCGGCACGGTGTAGAACGCGGGGTTGGCCAGCCAGTCCGACCGGCCACGGCCCACCACGTCGGGGCACACGACGCGGTAGCGCGACGCCAGGCGGCGGGCCAGCACGTCGAAATCCCGGCCGCTACGCGTCAGGCCGTGCACGCAGACCAGCACCTGGTCATTGGCCGGGTCGCCCCACTCCCAATACGCCATCCGGTGCAAGCCCGCCGGGCTGGCGCAGGTGACGAATTCCAAACGGGGTTGCAGGCTGGCGTCCACCATGTAAAGGCTCCACGTATCGAACGGATCGGCGCGCGCCGAAACGGCGGTTCACCAAGGCGGACTAGTGTAATCGCGCCAGCCGGACAAACGCACGACAGTTGCGCGGCCGCCCACTCTGAATTCGCCCGCGTGCCGCAGGCTGGACACTGCGCCCGCGCCTCGCTACGATCACCCCATTCTCACTGGCGCCCCCGGTTTGCACGGCAGGTAAATTGCCGTTGGCTATCAAGCCGATCCATTCATTAAATTGGAATCGGCCGTTCGTTGGGGCCAGAGTTATGAGCTTCAGGCATTGCCAGATCAGTCATCCCAAAATTGATATGGAGTCCGTATGCAGCAAAGCAGTCCTGTCTCTCCGCTGACCGCCGACCATTCTTCACCCGACGTCAGCCCCCCGCCCCCCGAACCGCCAAAAGTGCTTCAAGACGTGTTGTCTCGCGCCGACGTGCAGATCAACGGCACGCGCCCGTGGGACATCCAGGTACATGACAAACATATGTACGAACGCGTCTTCGCCAGCTGGTCGCTGGGGCTGGGCGAATCCTATATGGACGGCGAATGGGACTGCGAACGCCTCGACGAGCTGTTCACCCGACTGCTGCGCGCCGACATGGGCTCGGCCGCGCTAGGGGTCGCGCGCATCAAGCTGATTGCCGAACATCTGCGGCACAAGCTGTTCAACCTGCAATCGAAGCATCGCGCCTTTGAAGTGGGCGAACAGCATTACGACGCCGGCAACGACGTGTTCGAAGCGATGCTGGACAGCCGCATGATCTATTCCTGCGCCTACTGGGAAAACGCCCAGACGCTGGAAGAAGCGCAGTTGGCCAAGCTGGACATGATCTGCCGCAAGCTGCAACTCAAGCCCGGTGAAACGCTGCTGGATATCGGCTGCGGCTGGGGCGGGCTGGCCAAGTTCGCGGCTGAAAACTACGGCGTGTCGGTCACCGGCGTGACGGTATCGAAAGAGCAGTTGGCGCTGGCGCAGGATCGCGTCAAGGGCCTGCCGGTGCAACTGCTGCTGCAAGACTACCGCGACCTGCAAGGCAACTTCGACAAGGTCGTGTCGGTGGGCATGTTTGAACATGTGGGGCCGAAGAACTACGACACGTACTTCAGCAACGTGCAGCGTTTGATGTCGCCGGACGGCATCTTTCTGCTGCACACCATCGGCATCGCGGCCACCAGCCAAAGCACCGACCCGTGGATCGACCGCTATGTGTTCCCGAACGGCAAGCTGCCGTCCGCGCGCGAAATCGCCGGCGCCGTCGAACATCGCTTCATCATCGAAGACTGGCACAACTTCGGCACCGACTACGACCGCACGCTGATGGCCTGGTGGGACCGCTTTGAACGCGCCTGGCCGTCGCTGCAAGCGCGTTACGGCACGCGCTTCTACCGCATGTGGAAATACTATTTGATGTGTTGCGCCGGGTTCTTCCGGTCACGCGAAGGACAGCTGTGGCAAGTCATCCTGACGCACCCGCAGCGCCAGGACGTGTACCGCTCGCTGCGCTGACGCGGCGCCATTCGCCCACCTAACGCCGCATGTCGGCGTCCTCGCGGATCATGTCGGCGGCGCGCTCCGCGATCATGATGGTGGGCGAATTGGTGTTGCCCGACGTGATAAGCGGCATCACCGACGCGTCGGCGATGCGCAACCCCTCCAGCCCGAACACGCGCAGGCGCGCATCCACCACCGCGCCGCTGTCCGCGCTCTTGCCCATCGCGCACGTGCCCACCGGGTGAAAGATCGTGGTGCCGATCTTGCCGGCGGCCTCGCGCAGTTGCGCGTCCGTCTGGTAGTCCGGCCCCGGCAACCATTCCTCTGGGCGATAGCGTTGCAACGCCGGCGCGGCGGCAATGCGGCGGACCAATCGGATGGAATCGGCCGCCACCTGGATGTCGGCCTCGGTGCTGAGGTAATTGGCGGCAATGACCGGCGCCGCGCCAGCGGGCGTGCCCGCCGCGCCCTGCGCATGCACGCTGCCGCGCGACGTCGGCCGCAGGTTGCACACGCTGGCCGTGAAGGCGTCGAAGGCGTGCAGCGGTTCGCCAAACGCGCCCAGCGACAAGGGCTGCACATGAAACTCTACATTCGCGCGCGCCTGGCCCGGGTCGGACTTGGCAAAGGCCCCCAGCTGCGACGGCGCCATGCTCATCGGGCCGCTACGGCGCAGCAGGTATTCCAGCCCGATGCCCGCCTTGCCCAACCATGATCCCGCGATCCGGTTCAGCGTCTTCACGCCATTGACCTTCAGGATCACGCGCAATTGCAGATGGTCTTGCAGGTTTTCGCCCACGCCCGGCAAGGCATGGCGCAGCGCGATGCCGCTTTCGCGCAAGCGCGCGGGTTCGCCGATGCCAGACTGTTCAAGCAGATGCGGCGTGTTGACCGCGCCGGCCGCCATCACCACCTCGCGTCGCGCGCGCACGGTGACAAGGCGCGGCTCGCCCTTGCCCTGCCCTTTGCCCTGCCCCTGGCTTTGGACGCGCACCTGCACGCCCACGCAGCGCTTGCCTTCAAACACCAGCTGCTCGGCCTGCGCCCCCGTCATCACATGCAGGTTGGGCCGCTTTCGAATCGGGCGCAAAAACGCCTTGGCCGTATTCCAGCGCCAGCCGCTGCGCTGGTTCACTTCAAAATAGCCGCTGCCGAAGTTGTCGCCCCGGTTGAAGTCCTGCACGCGAGGGATGCCTTCCTGTTCGGCCGCTTGCGCGAAGGCTTCCAGGATGTCCCACCGCAGGCGCTGCGCCTCGACCCGCCATTCGCCCCCGGCGCCGTGAAATTCGTTGGCGCCCCGGTGGTGGTCTTCGCTGCGCTTGAACACCGGCAGCACCTGGTCCCAGCCCCAGGCCGGGTCGCCCGACAGCGCGGCCCAGTCTTCATAGTCTTCACGCTGGCCGCGCATGTAGATCATGCCGTTGATGGACGAACACCCGCCCAGCACCCGGCCGCGCGGGTAGATCAGGGAGCGGCCGCCCAGCCCCGGTTCTTTCACGGTGCGGTACATCCAGTCGGTGCGCGGGTTGCCGATGCAATACAGATAGCCCACCGGGATATGAATCCAGTGGTAGTTGTCGCGGCCGCCTGCCTCCAGCAGCAGCACCCGGATACCGGGGTCCTGGCTGAGCCGGTTGGCCAGCACGCAGCCGGCCGAGCCCGCGCCCACGATGACGAAGTCGTATGTCTCCATAAGCTCTTCTTATCTGCTTGGCGGGGTTTACACCTGCCGCCACATTGAGCCGACCCGGCTTCGGCGTTGCCACGCACGCCGGGCATCTGGCGTGACTCTGGCGCAGCAGGCCGCCGCTGTCCAATGAAATGTTGAAAATCCGTTTATAAGCATCTTTAATAATGCTCACCCCATTTCGGACGGCGCCATGGACCTCAAGCATCTACGCACCTTTGCCGCCGTGGCGCGCGAAGGCAACCTGACCCGCGCGGCCGAACACCTACACCTGACGCAACCGGCGTTAAGCCTGCAACTGAAGAACTTTCAGGATTCGCTGGACCTGACGCTGTTCGCACGCAGCGCCCAGGGCTTGGCGCCCAATGCCGACGGACGCGCGCTGCTGCCCGCCGCGCTGCGCGTGCTGGACGCCATGGAAGACTTCCAGCGCGCCATCAGCGCCTTGCGCGACACCGTGCAGGGCGAACTGCGCATGGGCACGATCCTGGACCCGGAGTTCCTGCGGCTGGGGGCCACGCTGCAATACCTGATGGAGCACTATCCGAAAATCCGCCCCACGCTGCGCCACGGCATGTCCGGGTCGGTCGGCCGCCAAGTGCGGGCGGGCGAGCTGGATGTGGGGTTCTTCCTGGGTCCGGCCGGGGGCACGGGCGGCCCACCGCTGCTGGACGTGTTGCCGCTGGCCACGTTCACGTACTACGTGGTGGCGCCCAAGGGATGGGGCGCGCAGGTAGCCGGGCGTGGATGGCAGGACATTGCCGCGCTGCCATGGATCTGGACGCCGCCGGATTCCGTGCACCATCGGCTGCTGGCCGCCCGGTTCGATGCGCTGGGCGTCACGCCGAACGCGGTGGCGCAGGTGGATCAGGAAGCCTCGATGCTGGACTTGGTGCGGTCGGGCGTGGGGCTGTCGCTGGTGCGCGATTCCATCGCGCTGCGTGAGTCTCAGGCGAACGGGCTGCTGTTGCTGCCCGGGCTGGCGATCCAGGCGGAACTGTCGTTTATCACGCAAGCCACCCGCCGCGCCGATCCTCTGGTCGCGGCGGCCTTCACGGCAGTCAGGGCCGCGTTCGGGTAGTCGGCCGCAACGCCGCTGCGCAGCCGCAACGCCGGCCGCAACTCCCGGCCGCACCCCGGCCGCACCCCGGCCGCCGGCCGTCCACGCTAGCGCAGCCGGACCGGTGCCATCAGAGACGGCGCAACGCCCTCGTCCACCAGCCACGTTGGCAGCGGCTGTTGGGCCAGCAACGCCGCCGCCATCGCCGACACGCCTGCCGCCGACTGGATGCCGTAGCCGCCTTGCGCCGCCAGCCAGAAAAACCCGGGCTGGGCCACGTCATAGCCCACCACCATGTCGCCGTCCGGCACGAACGAACGCAGCCCGGCCCACACGTGGGACGGCCGCCGGATGGTCAGCGTGGTGGCGGATTCGATGTGATAGATGCCGGTGGCCACGTCCAGTTCTTCGGCCACCACATCGTGCGGGGCAACCGGGTCCGCGTTGGCGGGCGAGCCCAGCAACTGACCCGCGTCCGGCTTGAAGTAGAAGCTTTCGTCGATGCCGACCACGGCAGGCCAGGCGCTGCAATCCACGCCGTCGGGCGGCGCAAAAATGAAGGCGCTGCGCCGGCAGGGCTGCAAGCCCACGGGCGCCACGCCGCAGCGCCCGGCCAGGTCGTCGGCCCACGCGCCCGCCGCGTTGACCACCACGCCTGCGTGCAGTGTGGCGCCGTCCGTCAACCGCAACGTCCACACGCCGTCGTCCGACCGTTGGCCGGATTCCACCTCGGCATTGCAATGCACGACCGCCCCCTGCCGCCGCGCTGCCGCCAGAAAGCCCTGGTGCAACGCATGCACGTCCAGGTCGCGCGCGTCTGCTTCAAACAAGGCGCCGCCCGCCACCGCTTCGGGGCGGATACACGGCACACGTGCCATGGCCTGGGCGGCATCCAGCAACTGCACGTTGCCCGCCTGTGCCGTCGCCGCCTCATAGCCTTGCATCAGCTGGTCGCGCTGCTCGGCACTGGCGATATACAGGCAGCCGCGTTCCTGCAGCAAAGGGTGTTCGGTGAAACCGGCGGGCGGGTTCTCATAGAAAGCGCGGCTGGCGCGCGTCAGCGCCTGGATCTGCGCCGTGCCATAGGTTTCCATGAACATCGCGGCCGAGCGGCCGGTGGAGTGGTAGCCAGGCTGCGACTCGCGTTCCAGCAAGATGACCCGCGTCTGTCCCGGTTTTTCGGCGGTCAGGCGATACGCCAACGACGCGCCAGCAATGCCCGCGCCTACAATCACCACGTCAAATTGCTGCGCTTTCGATGCGTATTCCACTTGCAGTCCCAACGTACGTGTGAATGTACGAGCCAGATATTTCTCGGATTTGAGAATTCTCGGATATGACAAAATATCCGTCAACGAAAAAAACCGGCCAGCCTAGCGCTTGCCCCTGACGCCTAGGGAAAGCACCGACATGCCCATCATCCGACCGCCCGCCTCTACGCCCCCCGCCGCCTCGCCCGCCAGCAACATCCTGGCCGACCGGACCAGCCTGGGCGTCCGATTGCGGGGCCTGCGCCGGGCGCGCTCAATGACATTAAAGGAACTGTCGGCCTTGACCGGCGTGGCGCTGTCTACGCTATCGAAGATGGAACTGGGCCAGGTGTCGATCAGCTACGCCAAGTTCGCCGCCGTGGCGCGTGCGCTTGACGTCGATATTGCCCACCTGTTCGGCCCCGTCACCCCCGCGGAAAACGGCCGCCCTGCCCCGGCCGCCCTGCGCTGCACCCTGGCCGAATCGCCCGGCTACATGACCGGCGCCTACGACTACAAACTGTTAGCCGGCCAGTATCCCCAGCGCAGCATGACGCCCATGTACGGCCGCATCCTGGCGCGCGACGCGTCGGAATTCGATGACTACATGCGCCACGCCGGCCAGGAATTCCTGGTGGTGCTGGAAGGCGAAATCGAAATTCGCTTTGAAAACGGGGAATCGCTGGTGCTGGCCAAGCACGAGACGGCCTATTTCGACAGCGGCGTGGGGCACATCTATTTAACGCGCAGCGCCCGGCCAGCCGAGATCATGGTGGTGATGACGGGCGGCAACTGACGGGCACGCGGCTTGCTGCTTGCCATGCGTCACTGTTCGCAGGCAGAGCTTCATGACCGCACCCAAGCCCGATGTGCGCACCGGCCAATACTCCGGACCACTTTCGCGCGACACCTTCCGGCTGCGCTTCATGCGCCGCTTCTATGACCCCGCCTTCCAGGCCGAACAAGCCGCGCTGGACCGGCTGGAAGCCATTGCGTGGGACGCCTACCAGGGCGGCCGCAAAGCGCCCATCACCGTCAAGGCCGGCGCGGCCTACGCCGATCCCGACTACGACTTGTCGGTGGAATGGAAAGACGCCCACGACCGCCTGACGCAAGCCGCACAGAAGCAGCGCCGCCCGGATACGCCGTCGCGCGTGCTGGTCGTGGTGGGCGCATCGCGCAACGACGGCACCTGTCCGGGCGAGGTATCCAAAACGTGGCGTCTGGCGCAGATCGTGTGCGCCGAGCTGGAAGCCGCCCACGTCCAGGCCGACCTGCTGGACCTGAGCCGGCTCACGTCCGAATACCAATGTCAGATCCATCCGTGCAAAGGCTGCGTGTCCACCGCCATGCCGCTTTGCCACTGGCCGTGCAGCTGCTATCCCAACCATTCGCTGGGCCAGGACAACGACGCCATGAACGACATCTACGAGCAGTGGGTGGCGGCGCACGGCGTGATCCTGCTGGCGCCCACCTATTGGTATCAGTCGCCCAGCCCGCTCAAGCTGATGATCGACCGGCTGGTGTGCGCCGACGGCGGCAACCCGGACCCGACCACCACGTCCGGCAAGGACGCGGCCAAGGCCAAGGCCATTGAACTGGACGGCTGGCCCTATCCGAAACACCTGGCGGGCCGGGCTTACGGCCTGGTGGTGCACGGCGACGTGGCGGGTATCGAGGGCCAGCGGCGCGCGCTGAGCGATTGGCTGGACTGGATGGGCCTGATTGATGCCGGGTCGATGGCCCGGCTGGAGCGGTACATCGGCTACTACAAGCCCTACGCCACCAGCCACGCCGACCTGGACCTGGACACGGCGGTGCAGGAAGAGGTGCGCAACGTTGCGCGCGCCGTGGCGAACTGCCTGCCGCGCCTGCGCGCCGGTGAATTGACCGCGCCCGATGCGGGGCTGCACGACCCGCGGCCCAAGTAGCCGGGACGGTGGCTTTGTAGATGCAATGCAATCAGAGGATGAGGATTAGCAGGTGATGCTCATGAAGAACGATGTGGAAGCAAAGAAGACGGCGCAACAGCACGGCGACAAGCCGGGCGATAAGCAAAACGACAAGCCGGGCGACACGCCGGCCGACAAGCAAGGCAAGCAGCCGCAACCCGTGCCGAAGTCGAATGCCTTCACAAAATTCTTCGACCATTTTGCCGCGCGCGTCACGCATTGGGCAGGCTCCCCCATCGCGTTCGGCTCGGCCTTGTGCGCCGTGATCGTGTGGGCCGTCACCGGCCCCTTCTTCGGCTATTCGGAAACCTGGCAGCTGGTCATCAACACCGGCACCACCATCGTCACGTTCCTGATGGTGTTCTTGATTCAGCAAAGTCAGAACAAGGACGGCCGCGCGCTGCACCTGAAGCTGGACGAACTGCTGATCGCCTTGAAAGGCGCGGACGAACAACTGGTGGACGCCGAACAACTGGACGAAGACAAACTGCTGGCGCTGGCGGCGGCGTGCACGGCACGCGCTCGCGCCAAGGCACGCAGCGACCGCCCCAAGGGGACCAAGTCACGCCGATCGAAGTCGGTCAGGGGCAGCAAGACCACCGTCCGTAGCAGCCTGCGGGTACGACGCGGCGCGTTCCGCGCGGGCAAAGGCGCCCACCCCTGACGGCAACCCTGCCGCGCCGCCCCACCATGCCGCGCCGCGCCAAAGCAGTGCGCGGCGCACAACAACTTGCACCGCTTTGACGCACCGCGCGGCCCGCCTGGAGGCCGCGTGTGTCGCCTGATGTCCCCACGCTTTCCGCCCTTTTCCCTATGACGCCGCGCGCAACCCCGCCCCGCGCGGCCGTCCTTTTCCAACCTGGCATGGTCTTTGCTTAAGTGTTCATGCAGGCCCCAACAGGCCCGCGGCACAATTTAAGCAGTACCGGCAAAGGCGCCCCGACCGACAGGTCCAGGGCGCTTTTTGTCTTTTGAAACCCAAACCACAAGCCTGGGGAAATTCATGAAAGCAACGGCCACTCCCGCCTCCTTGCGGACCTTGGTTGTCATCGGCAACGGCATGGTGGGCCACCATTGCGTCGAACAGTTGATTGCACGCGGCGCGCTGGAGCGCTATCGCATCCACGTCTATGGCGAGGAAACGCGCCGCGCTTACGACCGCGTGCATCTGTCCGAATACCTGAATGGCCGCGACGCCGAATCGATGTCGATGAGCGAGGCCGCCTTTTATGACCGCGACGGCCTGACCCTGCATCTTGGCGAACCGGTGCTGGACATCGACCGCCACGCGCGCGAAGTGGTCACGGCCAACGGCCGCGTCGGCTACGACAAGCTGGTGCTGGCCACGGGCTCTTACCCGTTCGTGCCGCCCATTGCCGGCGCCGAGGGCGCGTCGCGCCTGGTGTATCGCAGCATCGACGACCTGGACCTGATCCGCGCGGCCGCGCAAGGCGCGCGCCGTGGCGTCGTGGTGGGCGGCGGCCTGCTGGGGCTGGAGGCGGCCAACGCCTTGAAGTCGCTGAACCTGGAAGCGCACGTGGTGGAATTCGCGCCGCGCCTGATGCCGGTGCAGTTGGACGAGGAAGGCGGCGCCGCGCTCAAGGCGCGCATCGAGGCGCTGGGCGTGGGCGTGCACCTGTCGCGCGCCACGCAAGACATCAAGCCCGGCACGCAGTACCGCTATCGCATGCGCTTTGCCGAAGGCGCGCCGCTGGAAACCGATCTGATTGTGTTTTCGGCCGGCATCCGCCCGCAGGTGTCGCTGGCACGCCGCGCCGGGCTGGCGCTGGCCGAACGCGGCGGCGTGGCCATCGACGACCATTGCCGCAGCAGCGATGAGAACATCTACGCCATTGGCGAATGCGCTGCCTGGAACGGCAGCGTGTTCGGCCTCGTGGCGCCGGGCTACCAGATGGCGCGCATCGCCGCCGCCGAGCTGTGCGGCGTGCCGGAACAGCCCTTTACCGGCGCCGACATGTCCACCAAGCTCAAGCTGCTGGGCGTGGATGTGGGTTCCATCGGCGACGCCCACGGCACGACGCCCGGCGCGCGCAGCTACCGCTACATCGACGAAGCCGGCGCCAGCTATCGCCGCCTGGTCGTATCGGCAGACGGCAAGCGCGTGTTGGGCGCGGTGCTGGTGGGCGACAACCGCTACTACGACACCTTGCTGCAATACGCGCAGAACGGCATCGCGCCGCCTGCCGACCCCGCCAGCCTGATCCTGCCCGCCAGCAGCGCCGCGCCCGCGCTGGGCGTCGATGCGTTGCCCGCCACTGCCACGATCTGCTCCTGTCACAACGTCAGCAAAGGCGCCGTCAGCGCCGCCATCGACGGCGGCTGCACCGACCTGGCCGGCGTAAAAAGCTGCACCAAGGCGGCCTCGGGCTGCGGCGGTTGCGCCGCGCTGCTCAAGCAGGTGGTGGAACACGAACTGGCCAGTCGCGGCGTCGCCGTCGACAAAAGCCTGTGCGAACACTTTGCCTATACCCGCCAGGAGCTCTACGCCATCGTGCGCGTCGGCGGCATCGAAACGTTTGAAGAACTGTTGGCCAGCCATGGCAAGGGCCACGTCGGCTGCGACATCTGCAAGCCCGCCGTGGGGTCGATTCTGGCGTCGTGCTGGAACCGCCCCATTCAGGAACCGCGCCTGGTGCCGCTGCAAGACACCAACGACACCTTCATGGCGAACATGCAAAAGAACGGCACCTATTCGGTGGTGCCGCGCATACCGGCCGGCGAGATCACGCCCGACGGCCTGATCGCCATCGGCGCCGTCGCCAAGAAATACAAGCTGTACACCAAGATCACGGGCGGCCAGCGCATCGACCTGTTCGGCGCGCAGCTGCACGAACTGCCCGACATCTGGAGCGAACTGATCGCCGCCGGTTTTGAAACCGGCCATGCCTACGGCAAGTCCACCCGCACGGTGAAGTCCTGCGTGGGCAGCACGTGGTGCCGCTACGGCGTGCAGGACAGCGTGCGCATGGCGCTGGACATCGAACACCGCTACAAGGGCCTGCGGTCGCCGCACAAGCTGAAGTTCGCGGTGTCCGGCTGCACCCGGGAATGCGCCGAGGCGCAAAGCAAGGACATCGGCGTCATCGCCACCGAAAACGGCTGGAACCTGTACGTGTGCGGCAACGGCGGCATGCGCCCACGCCACGCCGAACTGTTCGCCACCGACCTGGACGACGCCACGCTGATCCGCATGATCGACCGCGTGCTGATGTTCTACATCCGCACCGCCGACAAGCTGCAACGCACGTCCGTCTGGCGCGAGTCGCTGGAAGGCGGGCTGGACTATCTGAAGGACGTGGTGCTGAACGACAGCCTGGGCCTGGGCGCCGAGCTGGAAGCGCAAATGCAGTTGGTGGTGGACCGCTATGAATGCGAATGGGCCAACACCGTCAGCAGCCCCGAAAAGCTCAAGCGCTTCCGCACCTTCGTCAACGAGCGCGGCGGCGACCCGGACATTCAGTTCGTTCAAGAACGCGGCCAACCCCGGCCCGCCCCGGCCCCCTCGCCTGCACGCCCGGCGGCGCGCGTCATCCCCATCGCCGAGGAGATCGTCTGATGAACGCCCTAGCCCCCGTCTCCACTGGCGCCCGCACTGCCGCCCCCGCCTCCCGCGCACCGACCTGGCGCGCGGTCTGCACCCGCGATGACCTCGTTGCCGACTCTGGCGTGGTCGTCTTGCTGGATGGCCAGCAGATTGCCTTGTTCTACCTGCCCGACGCCGACGGCCCGGACTTATACGCGATTGAAAACCGCGATCCCAAATCCGGCGCCAACGTTATCGGGCGCGGCCTGCTTGCCCATCTGGGCGGCGATCTGGTCGTGGCCTCGCCGCTTTACAAGCAGCACTTCCGTCTGGCCGACGGCAGCTGCGTGCAGTACCCCGAACAGCAATTGCGCACCTGGCAGGCCCGCTTCAACGGCGACACCGTTGAAATTGCCTGACGCCCGCTTCCCTTATCACTGTCACCAACGCAAAAGGTAAATCATGTCCTACCTGGTCCCTTCCGAATTCGTCACCAAGATGGTGGACGCCGGCGAATCCAAAATCTACATGGCGACGCGCGACGTTCTGATCCGCGCCTTCATGGCGGGCGCCATCCTGGCCATTGCCGCCGTGTTCGCGGTGACCGTCACGGTGCAGACCGGCTCGCCCATCCTGGGCGCGGCGCTGTTCCCCGTGGGTTTTTGCATCCTGTACCTGATGGGCTTTGACCTGTTGACCGGCGTGTTCGTGCTGACGCCGCTGGCCCTCTTCGACAAGCGCCCGGGCGTGACCGCGAAGGCCATCCTCAAGCACTGGGGCGTTGTCTTCGTGGGCAATTTCCTGGGTGCGTTGACGGTGGCCGTGTTGATGTCGATTGTGTTTACCTACGGCTTTTCCGTGCCGCCCAACAAGGTCGGTGAAGTCATTGCGCACATCGGTGAAAACCGCACGCTGGGCTACAAGGAATACGGCGCGGGCGGCATGCTGACGATCTTCATCCGAGGCGTGTTGTGCAACTGGATGGTGTCGCTGGGCGTAGTCGGCGCCATGATTTCGACGTCGGTCAGCGGCAAGGTCATCGCCATGTGGATGCCCGTAATGCTGTTCTTTGCGATGGGGTTTGAACATTCCATCGTGAACATGTTCCTGTTCCCGTCGGCGATGATCATGGGCGGCAAGTTCTCGATCATGGACTACATGATCTGGAACGAGATCCCCGTGGTGCTGGGCAACCTGATCGGCGGCATCTCGCTGACGGGCCTGACGCTGTACACCACGCACATGAAGACCGCGCCCAAGCGCCGCTTCAACTGATTGCGCATCGGGACGCCCACCGCAATGGACCGCCGTGAACCCGGCCCCAGCACCGCCGCTACGTTGCGGGTGGCGGTGGGCCAGCACACCGAGCCGGGCGTCAAACCCGTCAACCAGGATTTTCACGGCCTGTGCGTGCCCGGCGAGCCCTTGCTGCACACCAAGGGCATCGCGATTGCGCTGGCCGATGGCATCAGCAGCAGCCAGGTCAGCCACATCGCCAGCGAAACGGCGGTGGCTAGCTTTCTGGAAGACTATTACTGCACGCCCGAAACCTGGTCGGTGAAAAAGTCGGCGCACAAGGTATTAAGCGCGGCCAACAGCTGGCTGCACGGGCAAACGCGCCAACGCCATCACGCCGACCAGCCGCGCGATGCGGATCGGGGTTACGTCTGCACCATGACGGTGATGGTGCTGAAAGCCACCACCGCGCACATCCTGCACATTGGCGACGCGCGCATCTACCGTTTGCGCGCGGGCGTGATGGAGCAGCTGACCGACGACCATCGCGTCTGGATATCGCAAGACAAAAGCTATCTGGGCCGCGCGCTGGGCCTGGCGCCGCACCTGGAAGTGGACTACCACACGCAGCCGCTGGAAGCCGGCGACGTCTTTCTGCTGGCTACCGATGGCGTCTACGAACATATCAATGCGGACGACGTCGCCCAGGCCATCGCGGCCCACCCCGACGCACTGGACGCGGCGGCGCGCCGCCTGGCGCAGCGGGCGCTGGAACGCGGCAGCACCGACAACCTGACCGCCCAAATCGTCCGCATCGACGCCCTGCCTGCGCGCCGCGCCTTTGAACTGGCGCAATACAGCCTGAACCTGCCTTGCCCGCCGCTGCTGGCGGCCGGCATGGAATTCGAGGGCTTTCGCATCCAGGACGAGCTGCACGCCAGCCACCGCAGCCACGTCTACCTGGCGCATGACATCGACAGCGGCGACGCGGTGGTCATCAAGATTCCGTCGCTGGACCTGCGGCATGACCCGGCGTATCTGGAACGCCTGCTGACCGAGGAATGGATCGCCCGCCGCATCGACAGCCGCCACGTCGTGCGCGCCTGGGCCATGCCGCGCGAGCGCCGCACGCTGTACACCGTCAGCGAATACCTGCCCGGGCGCACGCTGACGCGCTGGATGGCGCAAAACCCTCGCCCCACGCTGGCGCAGGCGGTGACGCTGATTGAACAGGTTGCCCGCGGCCTGCAAGCGTTTCATCGCCTGGATATCGTGCACCAGGACCTGCGGCCCGACAACGTGCTGATCGGTGACGACGGCGTGGCGCGCATCATCGACCTGGGCTCGACCCAGGCGGCCGGGCTGTGGGACGCCGCCGCGCAGGGCGACGAGCCGCCCGCCATGCTGGGCACCGCCCAATACGCCGCGCCCGAATACTTTTTGGGCGAAGCCGGCACGCCGCGATCCGACCTGTATTCCCTGGCCGCCATGCTTTACCAGATGCTGTCCGGCCGGCTGCCCTATGGCGCCGACGTGGCGCGCGCGCGCAGCCGCGCCGCGCAGATGCGGCTGACCTATGTGTCGGTGCTGGACCGCGAGCGCGAGCTGCCCGCCTGGGTTGACGGAGTCCTGAGCCGGGCGCTGCACCCAGACCCCGCGCTGCGCACCGCCGAGCTATCGGAATTCACGCACGCGCTGCGCCATCCGCCCGAGGCCACGCGCCGGGGCGAACGGCTGCCGCTGCTGGAACGCAACCCTTTGGCGTTCTGGAAAGGCCTGTGCCTGGTCCAGTTCGTAGTGGTAGTTTTTCTTTTGCTTGATCGCTGATCCCCTGCATCCCCTGGAGCCCATCATGAACCCTTCCGTCTGGCTGATCGGCGCCGGCCCCGGCGACCCCGAACTGCTCACGATCAAAGCCGTGCGGGCGTTGGGACAAGCCGACGTCGTCCTGGTCGATGACCTGGTCAACCCGCAAGTGCTGGACTACTGCCCGCAGGCGCGGCTGGTCTATGTGGGCAAGCGCGGTGGCTGCCGTTCCACCCCGCAGGAATTCATCCAGCGGCTGATGCTGCGCTATGCCCGCCAAGGGCTGCGCGTGGCGCGGCTAAAGGGCGGCGACCCCTGCATCTTCGGACGCGGTGGCGAAGAAGCCCAATGGCTGAGCGACCACGGGGTGGCCTGTGAAATCGTCAACGGCATCACGGCCGGGCTGGCCGCCGCCACCGCTTGCGGCATCCCATTGACCCAACGCGGCATGGCCCAGGGCGTTACACTGATCACCGCCCATTCCCAGGACGGCGCCATGCCCGACTGGACGGGGCTGGCGCAAAGCGGCACGACGCTGGTGGTCTACATGGGGGTAGCCAAATTGCACGACATGAGCAGCCAGTTGCTGGCAGCCGGCATGGCGCCCGACACGCCCGTGGCGATGATCGAACGCGCTTCGCTGGCGGATCAACGTGAATGCCGCTCGACGCTGTCCGGCATGACGTCCGACGCCGCCGCCTTTCAGCTGCGCAGCCCCGCCGTGCTGGTCATCGGCGACGTCGCGGCATGCCACGTGCTTGACAGGGTTGACACCCCCCTGCCGCAAGCCGCCGAACCGCTGATGCGCCGCAGCGCCTGATCCTCCCTTTGCCCTTATGGTCGAACGCCACATCCCACCCCCGCTGCGTTTCCTGCTTGCCGCGCGGCGCAGTGAACTGCACGGCCTGGAAAGCCTGGCTGTCACGTGCGAGCTGGCCGTGCACGTCAGCGCGCTGGTGCACGCGCTGCAAAAAGAACGCGGCTATTCCAATCTGACACTGTGCAGCGCACAGAACGGCGCGCCGCAAGACGGCAAGGCCCGGACGCTGAGCGGGCTGGCTCAGGAATCCGCCCGCGTCGAGGCCGACGTCCGCCGTTTTCTTGACGGGCTGGCGGCCACCGCCCCGCACGCCGGCAACAAGGCGCGCCTGCTTAACTGCATTGCCTTCGCGCTGTTTCGGCTGGACGAATTGCCGGCGCTGCGCCGCCAGGTGCGTGATGTGTCCGTGCCCGCCGAAGACGCCGATGCCCGCTACACGCAAATCATCAGCAGCCTGCTGGCCGTGGTGTTCGAAGCCGCCGATTCCGCGCTGGACCCCGGCGTGACGCGCCTGCTGGTCGCGCTGCTGAACTTCATGCAGGGCAAGGAACTCAGCGGCCAGGAACGCGCCACCGGCGTCATCGGCTTCACCAACGGTTTCTTCACCGACCCGCAGAAGGCCCGCATGCTGGGCCTGGCCGCGCACCAGGCCCGCAGCTTCGACATCTACGCGCAATATGCCGAAGACGCCGCGCTGCAACGCTGGGAAAGCATCCAGCAACAAGGCCAGCCGGTCGAACGCCTTCGCGACATGGCGCAACGCACGTCCGCCGACCAGCGCGTGGACGGCACGCTGGCCGAGTTGTGGTTCGAGCTGTGCACGGCCCGCATCGACGCCATGCGCGACGTTGAAAGCCTGTTGGCGCAGGCGCTGGCGCGGCAATGCGAACGCCGCATCGTCGAAACCCGCCAGGAACTGGACGACCGACAACTGCTGCTGTCGCGCTACGCCGACCATGCCAGCGGCCGCGCGCCCAGCATGGTGTTCAGCGTGCAAAGCCGGCCCCTGGACACGCCGCCCGCCGATGGCGTGGGCAGCGTGCTGGAGCGGTCCATTCTTGAAATGATGCGCGAGCAGACGTTGCACATGCAGCGCACCGACGACGCCTTGAACACCGTGCGCGTCGCGCTGGAAGAAAGAAAGCGCATCGACCGCGCCAAGCGGCTGCTGATCAACCAATACGGCCTGACCGAGCAGGCCGCCCATGAACGCCTGCAACGCGCGGCCATGGACGGCGGCCTGTCCCTGGCCGATGTGGCGCGGCAGGTGATCGGGCAGCTGGGGCCGAACTGAGGGGCAGTGTCGGCGCGGCTGCGGGTTCGGGTGGGGGTTCGGGTGGCTGCGGGTTCGAAACAGGCGCGGTACCGGAACATGCGGTACCGGAACCTGCGCGGTATCGGAACATGCGCGCTATCGGCACGGGCACGCTACCGGAACACCCGCTGCGTCCAGCTGATCAGCACGCCGACAACCGCCAACACAGCCAGCGCGCGAAAGTGATCCAGATTGGCCAGCAGCGCCGACTGCTGATCCACCAGCTGCGCGATGCGCGCCAGCGCCATGCGGTGCGCCTGCACCGGATCCGCCACCGCGGCATACACGCCGCTTAGCGCGGCCTTCGCGGCTTCCACATTGATGTTGCCCTGCGTCACGCCCGCTTGCAGCACGTTGTAGTGCTTGGATGTCAACCATTGCTGCCCCACGGTGGCCGCCATGATGCCCAGCGCCTGCCCCACCTGCGCCAGCATGTTCTTGACCTGCTGCGCATGCGCAAACACCGCCGGGTCATGCGTCAGCCCGGTGAACGTGTTCATGGCGGTGGCCGGCATCAAGATCATGATGAAGACGCCATAGCAAGCCAGCGCGGGCAGCACATCGGCCCAGGGATCGGCCATCGGCGTCAGCCGAGCCATCAGCACGCTGAACCCCGCCAGCGCCACAAACCCGGCCACGAAGAACTTGCGTGGCGACGGCCAACGCGGCAGCAGCTGGGCCATGACCGCAAAAGTCAGCACGCCCGCCCCCAGCCCCATCGCGAAGAACATCCCCGTGTTGGCCCACGACAGGCCCAGCGCGCGTTGCAGCATCTGCGGCACCAGGTAGCCGTTGGCGCCCAACATCAAATAACAAAACATGAATAACGCCAGGCCGCACAGAAAGCGCACCTCGTTCATGCCGCCCAGCTTGAGCAGCGGCGCGCCGTTGCGCGTCTCGGCGCGGATGAAATACGCCAGCGCCAGCAAGCCGGCCAGGGCGAACAGCACCAGCCGATGGCGGTCGCTGAAAAAATCGTAGTAGGACCGCTGCAACGCATGCAGCAGCAGAAAACTGCCCACGCCCAACGCCGCAATCGGCACCAGGCGTGCCTGCCCGGCCACCGTGGCGCCCGCCTGCTTGCCCGGCATGGCGCGCGCCACCGGCCACATCGCCAGCAGCGACAGCCCGGCCACCAACCAGAACATCAGCGGCCAGCCATCGTGGTCCACCGCCGCCGATGCCAGCAACGGCCCCAGCGCCGTGCCGGTGCACAGGCCCGTGGCAAGTGCCTTGATGCCATGAAAGCGCGCTGGCCCCGGCGCGATCAGGTTTACCGTCAAACGGGACGACGTCAGCATGGCCGCGCACCCCATCGCCATCATCACCCGGCCCGTCAGAAAGCCGGCCTCGCCCCGAGACATCGCGCACACCACCGCGCCCGCTGCCGCCGCGCCCAGCGACGCCAGCAGATAACGGCGCAGGCCCAGGTGATGCACCAGCCAGCCTTGCAACGCAATCATCACCACGGCGACGCAGGCGTAGATGACGGCAACGGACGTGTATTCCTCGGGGCTGGCGCCGATTTCTCCCATGATGGGCGTGGCGGCAAACGTGATCATGCCGTTTTGCAGGAAGTCGATGAACGTCAGCGCGCCGATGGTGGCGAGCAAGGCGGGAGGGATTCGGGGTGTGGCTGGGGCGTCGCTGGAAAAGGCTTGCATGGCTTTGGCTTATTTTTATGCCCAGGCTGTATATGCCTAGGCAGATAAATGGATAAAAAAAATGCAGGGGAAAAGGGCCTGCGGGTCGCTGTGTACGGGTCGCTGTGTACGGGTCGCTGTGTACGGGTCGCTGCGTACGGGCTGCCTACGCCTCGTCCGCCTGCGCATTCATCAACACGCGCGACAACAACTTGTGCAGCGTCTCAGCGTCCGCTTCAGAAAAGCCGGCCAGCAGACGGCGCATGGCGACTTCCGTGGCGGCCAGCGCTTGCGGCAATGCGGCTTGCCCCTGTTCGGTCAGTTCGATCAGGTAGCTGCGCCGATCCGCTTCGTTTTCCACGCGCCGGATATAGCCCTTGGCCACAATGCGATCCAGCAGCCGCGTCATCGCGCCCGAGTCATACGCCAGCACCCGGCAAAAATCGCTAAGCGTGCGGCCCCACCCTTTAGCCAGGCAGTTCAGCACCACGTACTGCGGGGTCGTCAGGTCAAACGGCGCTAGTTCGCGCTCCAGCGCATCATGAATGCTGCCGCGCACGGACGTGATCATGAAACCGAGCTCACCGGTGTAGAAGCGGTCCAGCACGGCGGGTTTAGCGGTGGCCATGGTTGTCTCGTGGGGTGGATGGCGATGGCGATGGCGATGGCGATGGCGATGGCGATTGCGATGGCGATTGCGATGGCGATTGCGATGGCGATTGCCGATAGCGGATTTTATCTGCCTAGGCAGTTAAATAGCAAGCATGTTGAAGCAAACTTCCCTCAGGGCAGGTTTTCGCGAAAAATCACCTGGCTGCGCGCCAGTTCCACGCCGTTCATCGGGCTGCGCTTGTCGCGCAGATTGCTGAAGATGCGCACACAGCTCATCAGCGCCTCCATCGGGCTTTGCGTAATCACGGCGTCCATGGTGCCGTCGATCAACAGCGAGCGCGTGTCCGGCGTCAGCCCGTGGCCGATGAACACCACGCGATGCTGCAAGCCGGCCTCTTTCAGCGCGCGCGCCACGCCGTCCGACGCCCCCCCGATGTTGTAGATGCCCGCCAGATTGGGATATTGCTCAAGCAACTGCCGCGTCTGCTCGTAGTTGCGCTGCGCATCGTCATAGCCTTCGCGCAGATCCACCACCTGCATCGCCTGGAACTGTTCGGCATACAACTGCAAGAAGCCGCTTTCGCGTTCCTCGTGCGCGCGGTAATGGCGCGAGCCCGCAATCAGCGCCACGTGCGCCGCGCGCGGGCCGACAAAGCGCGCGATCAGGTAACCCGCCGTGCGCCCGGCGGCGCGATTGTCCAGCCCCACGTAAGCCGTGCGCGCGCTGTTGGCCAGGTCCGAAATCAGCGTCACCGTGGGCACGCCCTGCTGCGCCAGCGTGTTGACGGCTTCGCGCACCACCGGATGTTCCAGCGCCATGAAGGCAATGCCGTCGGCGCGCTTGCCGTGCTTGGCCAGCGCCTGGGCCAGCGCGTCGGGGTTGAAGCTTTCAACGTATTCGATCTGGCACTTGGCGTTCAGCGGGCCGAAGTGTTCATGCGCATAGCTGACGGTGTCGCCCAGCATGCGCAAGTACCGGTTGCTGCCACGCGGCAGCAAGAACACCAGCCGCATTGGCTCGGCCGGCAAGGCGGCGGCCAGTTCCTGTTCGGGCAGATAGTCCAGTTCCATGGCGGCCTTCAACACCTTCTGGGCGGTGTTGGCGCGCACGCCGGGCCGGCGATTCAACACACGATCGGCGGTGGCGGTAGACACGCCGGCGCGTGCGGCCACATCGGCCAAACGGGCTAGCTTGCGGTCGGGCGACGTTCTATTCACATCAAAAACCATCATGAATAAGGTTTGACGATGATAGCGTCAATTCACTATTGTCCAGTCTGCCGCATGGTTATGGCGCTTTTGTGGCACATCAAAAAACATCATAAAACCGATTTTGGAGACAACCATGAAGCTGCTGACACGCCGTAGTGTTCTGCGCCGCCTTTGCGCGGTGCCCGCCGTTGCCCTGACCGGCGGATTCCCGCTGATCGCCCGCGCGGCCGACTACACGCTCAAGTACGGCAACAACCTGCCGGTGACGCACCCGCTGAACATCCGCGCGCAAGAAGCCGCCGACCGCATCCTGAAGGAAAGCAACGGCCGCGTCGACATCAAGATTTTCCCGAACAACCAACTGGGCGGCGATACCGACATGCTGGCGCAAGTGCGCTCGGGCGGCATCGACTTCTTCACCCCGTCGGCGCTGGTCATTGCCACGCTGGTGCCGGTGGCCGCCATCAACGCCGTGGGCTTCGCGTTCAAGGACTACAGCCAGGTCTGGGGCGCCATGGACGGCGCGCTGGGTGCGCACGTGCGCGCCGCCATCGCGCAGCGCAAGCTCTACGCGTTTGAAAAGATGTGGGACAACGGTTTCCGCCAAACCACCAGCAGCAAGGCGCCCGTGACCACGGCCGCCGACATGGACGGCTTGAAGATTCGCGTGCCGGTCAGCTCGCTGCCCATCTCGATGTTCAAGGGCCTGGGCGCCGCGCCCGCCAGCTTGCAGTTCAGCGAGGTGTATTCGTCGTTGCAAACCAAGGTGGTCGACGCCCAGGAAAACCCCCTGCCCATCATTCAGGTGGCCAAGCTGTACGAAGTGCAGAAGTATTGTTCGCTGACCAACCACATCTGGGACGGCTACTGGTTCATCGCCAACGGCCGCATGTGGGAAGGCCTGCCGCAAGACCTGAAGACCATCGTTGCGCGCGGCATCAACGAAGCCGGCCTGGCACAGCGTGAAGACATCAAGAAGCTGAACGCGTCGGTGCAGTCCGACCTGGAAGCCAAGGGCCTGAAATTCAACCAGCCGGCCCCGGACACCTTCCGCCAGGCGCTGCGCACCGCCGGCTTCTACAAGGAATGGCAGGGCCGCTTCGGCAACGAAGCCTGGTCGCTGCTGGAACAAAGCGTCGGCAAGCTGGCCTGAGGTCGCGCCATGTCTTCCTTGTCCGCCCCCCACGCCGCCACCCCGGTGCTGCCGGCCAACCCCTTGCGGCGCGCCGCCAACGCGCTGGACAGCGTGCTGGGCGGCGTGGTCGAGCACGTTGCGGCCGCCATCGTGCTGGTCGAGATCTGCGTGCTGTTCGCGGGTGTCGTCGCGCGCTACGCCTTCCACAGCCCCTTGGTCTGGTCCGACGAACTGGCTTCCATCCTGTTCCTGTGGCTGTCGATGCTGGGCGCCGTGGTTGCGTTGCGGCGCGGTGAACACATGCGGATGACGGCGCTGGTCAACAACGTCAGCCCGGCCCGGCGCGCGCAGCTGGAAACGGCGGCGCTGGCCGCGTCACTGGCGTTCCTGGTGCTGATCCTGTCGCCCGCGATCGAATACGCGCACGAAGAACACTTCATCATCACGCCCGCACTGGAACTGTCCAACGCCTGGCGCGCCGCCGCCATTCCCGTGGGCATGGCGCTGATGGGCGTGGTGGCCTTGCTGCGGCTGTTGCGCACGCAACCCCTGCGTCATGTGCTCGTGGCGTTGGCCGGCGTGGCCGTGGTGGTTGCCCTGTTCTGGTTGGCGCAGCCCATGTTCAAGGGCCTGGGCAAGCTGAACCTGGTGATCTTCTTCGTGGGCATCGTCGCGGCCACCGTGTTCTCGGGCGTGCCGATTGCGTTTTCGTTCGCGCTGGCCACGTTTTCGTACCTGGCGTTGACGACCAACACGCCCATGGAAGTCATGGTGGGCCGGCTGGACGAAGGCATGTCGCACCTGATGCTGCTGGCCGTGCCGCTGTTCATCTTCCTGGGGTCGTTGATCGAGATGACCGGCATGGCACGCGCCATGATCCAGTTCCTGGCCAGCCTGCTGGGCCACGTGCGCGGCGGCTTGTCGTACGTGCTGATCGGCGCGATGTATCTGGTGTCGGGCATCTCGGGCTCGAAGATCGCCGACATGGCGGCCATCGCGCCCGTGCTGTTCCCGGAAATGCGCAAGCGCGGCGCCAAGCCGGGCGACCTGGTGGCGCTGCTGTCGGCCACCGGCGCGCAGACCGAGACCATACCGCCGTCGATTGTGCTGATCACCATCGGCTCGGTTACCGGCGTATCGATTGCCGCGCTGTTCACGGGCGGCCTGCTGCCCGCCGTGGTGCTGGGCCTGGCGCTGTGCTCGGTGGTGTGGTGGCGCTATCGCCGCGAAGACCTGAGCCTGGTGCAACGTTTCAGCTTCAAAGAGATCGGCCGCTTTTTCGTGATCGCCCTGCCCGCCGTGGCCCTGCCGTTTGTCATCCGCGCGGCAGTGGTCGAAGGCGTGGCCACCGCCACCGAAGTGTCCACCATCGGCATCGTGTATTCCGCGCTGATCGGCATCCTGATCTACCGCCGCTTCGACTGGGCGCGCCTGCGCCCCATGCTGATCGAAACCGCCTCGCTGTCCGGCGCCATCATGCTGATCGTGGGCTGCGCCACGGCCATGGCGTGGGCGTTGACGCAGTCCGGCTTCTCGGGCGATCTGGCCAAGTTGATGGCCGGCATGCCCGGCGGCAGCTACGGCTTTTTGGCCGTGTCCATCGTGGCGTTCATCATCCTGGGCAGCGTGCTGGAAGGCATACCCGCCATCGTGCTGTTCGGCCCCTTGCTGTTTCCGATCGCGGTGCAGGCCGGCGTGCACGAAGTGCATTACGCGATGGTCGTCATCTTCGCCATGGGCATCGGCCTGTTCGCGCCGCCCTTCGGCGTGGGCTATTACGGCGCCTGCGCCATCAGCCGCGTCGACCCCAACGAGGGCATCGGCCCCATCTGGGGTTACGTTGCGGCGCTGTTGATCGGCCTGATCATCGTGGCGGCCTTTCCCTGGTTCTCCATCGGCTTCCTGTGACTCGACGCGGCCCGCGCAGATCCGCGTCGGGCCGCCTCCCCCCCTCTTCGTCTTCCTTTTATAAAGATCCATCATGAGTCGTTTCCTGGGCGAAATCCGCCAACTCGGTTATGTGGTGCACGACATCGAAGCCGCCATGGAGTACTGGAGCACCACGCTGGGCGTAGGCCCGTGGTACTACAACCCGCGCGTGCCAATCGTCAATTACCAGTACGACGGCGAAAGCCACCAGCCGCACAATTCCGTGGCGCTGGCCAACTCCGGCTTCGTGCAGGTTGAACTGATCCAGACGCGCAACGACGTGCCGTCGATGTACCGCGACTTCCTGCAAGCCGGCCGCACCGGCCTGCAACACGTGGCCTACTGGACCGAAAGCTACGACGCCGATTTGGAACGCCTGCTGGCCCAGGGCTTCAAGCCCAAGATGAGCGGCGAAGTCGGCGAGAAAGGCCGCTTCATTTATTTCGACACCGAATACCACCCGGGCACCGTCATCGAACTGTCGGAAGTGGCCGGCCCCAAGGGCCGATTGTTCGACCTGATCCGAGAAAGCGCCAACGGCTGGGACGGCAAGGACCCGGTCCGCCCGTTCCCGGATTTGTCGCGCCTTTGATCTGCTGACGCCTGCTGGTGCCTGCTGGTGCCTGCTTAGTGCGTGCTTAGTGCCCGCTGATGCCTCTGTCGCATGCTGATCGCTACTGCCGCCCGCTGTCCCTTGCTGACCCAACATTGCCGCCCGCCGCCCCCTTTGAATTCCCAAGCCTATGAATTCCCAGTCCTTTAGCGCGACCTACCTGATCGAAACCCCGATGGACCCCGCGCGGGTCGCCGAAGTGATGGCGGGCGAGCAGTCCTGCGGCACCTTCACCCGCGTGCAAGGCGAAACCGACGAGCTGCGCGCCCGGGCCCGCGCGCGCATCGAAGCCATCGACCTGCTGGACACCACCGACACACCCAGCCTGCCCAACGCCTGGCTGGCGCGCCAAGCGGGCGGCATGCCGGGCAAGTACCAGCGCGCTCGCGTCCGCATCGCCTTTCCCGTGGCCAACGTGGGCGCCAACCTGCCCACGCTGGCAGCCACCGTCGGCGGCAACCTGTACGACCTGGGCGAAGTCACCGGCCTGCGCCTGGAAAGCATGGAGCTGCCCGCCAACTACCGCGCCCAGTTCGACATGCCGCAAGTGGGCATCGCCGGCACGCGGCAATTGACAGGCGTGGCAACGGGGCCGCTGGTAGGCACGATCATCAAGCCCAATGTGGGCCTGTCGCCCGAGCAAACCGCGCATCTGGTCGCCCAGCTGTGCGCGGCTGGCGTGGACTTCATCAAGGACGACGAGGTGTGCGCCAACCCCGCGCACGCGCCGCTGGCGCAACGCGTCGCCGCCGTCATGGCGGTGGTGCGCGCCCACCGCGAACGCACCGGCCGCCAGGTGATGGTGGCGTTCAACATCAGCGACGAAACCGACGCCATGCGCCGCCACGCCGACCTGATCGAACGCGAAGGCGGCACCTGCGTCATGGCCAGCCTGAACTGGTGCGGCTTTTCCGCCATCCAGACCCTGCGCCGCAGCACGCCGCTGGCCTTGCACGGCCATCGCAACGGCTTCGGCGCCTTGTCGCGCGCGCCCTTGCTGGGCATCGGCTTTCAGGCGTATCAAACGCTGTGGCGCCTGGCCGGCGTGGACCATATGCACGTGCACGGCCTGCAAGGCAAGTTCGCACAGGAAGACAGCGAAGTCGTGGAATCGGCGCGCGACTGCCTGGCCTCGCTCACGCCCGGCATCGACGACCCGGTCATGCCCGCGTTCTCGTCCGGCCAATGGGCCGGCACCGTGCCCGCCACGTGGGCAGCTGTGCGTACTGACGATCTGATGTTCATGTCCGGCGGCGGGATTTTGGCGCATCCGGATGGGCCAGCCGCGGGCGTGCAGAGCATTCGGCAAGCGTGGCAGGCGGTGCGAGACGGACAGGCGCTGGAAGACTTTGCGCGGAACGCGCCCGAGTTGCAGCGGGCATTGGAATTTTTTGGTGGGCGGGCATGACTGCGGGGGTCGGTAGCGCTGGCGGTGAGGCGGGCAGCGCCAAAGATCACGACGGCCCAGGCCATGCCGATGATGCGAGCAGCGCAAATGCCGCAGTCAACCTGACCGCACCAAGCATCTGCTGGTACGGCGACGATTTCACCGGCGCCACCGACACGCTGGCCGAAGTCGCGCGCGCCGGCCTGCGCGGCTTGCTGTTCCTTGGCGTGCCCACGCCCGAACAACTGCGCCGTGCCGGCCCGCTGGACGCCATCGGCATCGCGGGCGCCGCGCGCGCCATGCCCCCCACCGATATGGAAACGGAACTACGTTCTGTCGGCCGCTTCATGGCCGGCACCGGCGCACGCGTGCTGCATTACAAGTGCTGTTCCACCTTCGACAGCGCCCCGCACGTCGGCAGCATCGGCGTCGCCATCCGCGAACTGCGGCGCCACATGCCGAACCGGCTGGTACCGATTGTGGGCGGGCAACCCAGCATCGGACGCTATTGCAGCTTTGCCCAATTGTTCGCCCGCGCTGGGGCCGCGCCGGAGGTGTATCGCATCGACCGGCATCCGGTGATGAGCCAGCACCCGGTCACGCCGATGCATGAGGCAGACTTGCGACGGCACCTGGCCGCGCAGGGGCTGGAGGGGATTCGGTCGGTGCCGCATATTGCGTACCCGCGATTGCGGGGTGCTGGGGATGTAGGTGCGTCGGGTGCGACGGGTGCGGTGGGTGCGAACGACGTCGCCCAACTGGATGCCTGGATCGACGACCTGATCAACACCAGTGACGGCCCGGTCCTGTTCGACGTGACGGGCGACGAGCAACTCGCCGTGATTGGCCGCCTGATCTGGCGCGCGGCGGCAAGTGCGCCGTTGTTGGCGGTTGGCCCAAGCAGCGTACAGCAGGCGCTGGCGCGCGCGGCGGCGTTCGAGCGCGACGCAAGCGTGTTTCAGCGTGACAAAGCGGTGGCTGGCCCACACGCGCACGCGGCTGCGCACGGCGGCAAGATGGCTGCGCGTGATGCCGCTACCTCTTTACTCAGTGGCGTAGTCCCGCTTGCCCCGGCCTCTGGCCCCGTGCTGGTGATGGCCGGCAGCCTGTCACCCGTCACTGCTCGGCAAATCTCTGCCAGCACCCGCTACAAGCATCAGCCCCTGCAAGTGCAGGCGCTGTTGGCGTCGCCCGCCTACGTAGCCGAACAAATCCAATCGGCGGTCGCCGCCTTGGCGCAAGGCCACAACGTGCTCGTCCACACCGACCGCCCCGAACAGGCCGTCACCTCGGACGAAGCGGCCTCCACCGCCCGCGCCACCGCACAGCTTGCCGCCGCCATCATCACCGCCAGCGCGCAAGCGGGAACCCGGCTTGCACGGGTCGGCATCGCCGGCGGCGACACATCAAGCCAAGCCACTTTGGCGCTGGGTCTGTGGGGTTTGCAGTTCCGATGTGTGTTAGCGCCGGGCGTCACCGTCAGCGTTGCGCGCAGCGACAACCCTGTCGTTGATGGTGTGGAGTTGATGCTTAAGGGCGGGCAGATGGGCGGGGACGATTTGTTCGATCGGTTGGTGATGGGTGTGGGGTAGCACAGCGGCGGCTAGACTGGCTGCGGTCCGCGTCTAACCGTCCCCAAGCGCTTGCCTATCGCGCCTTAGCCGACAGTCATCGACCATGCCAGTAGCGCGCACCGTCATCACGCTGCGACCAAACCGACAGACCGTTTGCAGTGGATAGCGCCATCACCGCGCCGTCCCGGTCACTACGCCAGAACACCGCCCCCGCCGCTAGCCAACGCCGCTCCACCGCCGGGGCGGGATGGCGGAAACGGTTTAGATGGCCCGCTTGCGCAATGGCATGAGTGGCTTGCACGGCGCGTACCCAGTCGCGCCCGGATGACGATGCTGAGCCGTGGTGCGGGGCCAGCACCACATCGGTTTTAGGCACCCCGCGTGCGACGAGTTCGCGTTCCTGCGCCACGCCGATGTCGCCTGTCAGCAATAGCGAATGGCTGGCTCCTTCTACGAAAAGCACGCAGCTGTCCGCGTTACGGTCCACCGGTTCGGCGCCGCCGCCGTCGGCAGGATGCAGAAAGGTGAACCGCACGCCGTCCGCCTCCCAGGAGTCGTCGCGACGGCACCGCAACATGCGATCGGGCAGCGTGGACGGCGTGCCGGGCGCCGCTTGGCTCGACGCCGCACCCGACGTCGGCCCACCCACCGGCCCGCCCACCGGCCACACACTGGCATCCCGCCGTACAAACGCCGCCACATCAAATGACGCATAACTACGCCGCACCGGTACCGCCGCCATCACCGCGCGCGCGCCGCCGACGTGGTCTTGGTCGGCGTGGGACAGCACCAGCACATCCAGCACATCGATACCGCGCGCCTGCATGAACGGCGCCACGACTCGATCGCCCGCGTCGCTGCCGCCGTAATGGCGCGGGCCGGCATCGAACAGCAGGGTCTGCGTTGCCGTTTCGACCAGGATGGCGCTGCCCTGCCCCACGTCCAGGGCCGTCATGCGCCAATGGCCGGGCTCGGGCTTGTCCGGCCGCCAGCACAGCAAAGGCAGCATGCAGACCCAGCCAAGGTGTCGCGCTGGCCACCCGCGCACCTGCAAGGCCCAGACCATGCCGGATACCGCGACCAGCAGCCAAGGCCAAGGCGCCGCAGCCACGGCAAAGCTGGCCCAATCTGCATTACCTACCCACGCCACCGGGGCCATCGTGTAATCAAACGCCGCCAACCCCACCTGGCCGACCCACGCGGCCACCGCCTGCGCACCGGGGACCACGGACAGCGCCGCGCACAGCAACGCCAAGGGCGTGACGATGAACGTCACCGACGGAATTGCCACGGCATTGGCCAGGGGCGATCCGACCGATACCTGATACACCAGAAACGCCAGCAGCGGCGTCAAGCCCAGTGTGACCAGCAGCTGTAAACGCGTCGCTTGCGCCAACCGGCTTGCCCAACGGCGGCGCCAGCCCGCCTCGGCATCAAACGGCAGCTCGGCAATGCGCAGCAATATCGCCACCGCGCCGAAAGACAGCCAGAACCCCGCCGACAACGGCGCCCACGGGTCCAACGCCACCACGCCCGCCCCAGCGCACGCCAACACCCTGCCCGCCGTGAGCGGCAGCCGCGACATCACCGCCGCCAGCACCACCGACAACATGAAGAACGTGCGCCGGGCCGGCACGCCCCATCCCGCCAGCAGGCAATACAGCAGCGCCACCACGGCCGCCGCCGCGCCGCCGGCCACGCGCGACGGCACGAATTCCGGCAAGCCCGTCCCGCGCCATCGGGCCCGCCGCCACCCGGCCGCTACCAGCACGCCCGCGATACCCGCGATAGACGTCACGTGCATGCCACTGATCGACACCAAATGCGTAATGCCGCTGCGGTTGAAGATGCGCCAGTCATCGCGCGCCACGCCCGCTTGGTCGCCAATGGCCAAAGCAATCAGCACCGGCGCATAACGGTGTTCGCCCAAGGCTTGCCGCAAACCCTCGCGCACGTGGTGTCGCGCCCGTTCGATGGCCACCCCTGCCGAGGCCCAAGGCTTGTCATCCAACAACTGCGGCCGCCCACGCACCGTGCCCACCGCCCGCAAGCCCCGCGCGAACATGCGCCCTTCCGCGTCCGGCCCTGCCGGGTTCAGTACGCCATGCGGCCGCCGCAACACAAGCGCCATGCGCCAGATCTGGCCCGGCAGCAGTGCGGGCAGTGGCACGGTCGCACCGGGCGGCGCTTGCCATGTGACCTGGATGCGAGACGGAATGCCCGGGCGCGCGGGCTCGGCCCGTTCGGCAATGAAGCGATGATGCCGGCCATCGCCGTCCGGCAGCTCGGCAACGCGCAAGGTCAGGCGGGAGACTTGGTCCTGATGCAAGTCCGCCAGTGAATCGTCAAGGCGCAGGTGCGCCTGAAGGCACGCGTTAAGCGTGCCGGCGCAAAGGCCAAGCACAAGAGCACAGACAACGCGCAAAGAACCGGCGCGGCATCGCAGGCGATCCGCAGCCGCAACGCCAGCCGAAACGCCGGCCGAAACGCCGACCGAAACGACGGCCAAAACAACGGCCAAAACAACGGCCGCAACGACGACCACAACGACGGCAGCAACGCCCCCCGCTATGCCTATCAGCGACAGAACGAAGGCGCCGGGCAATACCGGGAAGCACTGCACCCACGCCGCGCCGCCCACGAACGCCAGGCAAAAAGAACGACCGGTGATGTCCGCCTCCTGAAACCAGAAGCGTAGGACAAGCCGGCCGTAAGCCAATCACCGAATGAACGTTTTTATCCACCTCGGTTTGCCGCAAGCGGGCGCCTTGCCACGCAAGCCGCTCACAAACTTGACCCCCCATCCACCACCATCAAACACCCCGTGACATAAGCGGACTCGTCAGACGCCAGAAACAGCGCCGCGTTCGCAATATCCCACGGGCTGCCCTGGCGCCCCATCGGGCACCTGGCGTCCCGAGCCTTATGCCCTTCTTGCGCCGCCTCACTGCTTGCATACAGCGCGTCGGCATGCGGCGTGCGGATCATGCCGGGGATGATGCAGTTGCATCGCACCTGATCCGCCGCGTACTGACGGGCGATGACCCGCGTCATGTGGTTGACCGCCGCTTTTGCCGTGCTATACGACAGGAATTGCATCGGGCTCCATTTCAGGCTCGCGGTTGACGAGACGTTGATGATGGCCCCGCCGCCGCGCGCCTTCATTTGCGGCAGAAAGGCGCGCGCCATTGCCATGGAGCCGCGCACGTTGACCGTCATGACGCGGTCCCACTCGTCGTCCTGCACGGCGAGCAGGTCTCCCTGGATTTCGATGCCGACATTGTTGTGCAGGATATCGATGCCGCCAAAGCGCGATGCCACGTCTTGCGCCACCCGCGCGATTTGCGCCGAGTCGGTAACGTCGAGCTCGATAGCCTCCGCCACGCCGCCTTCCGACCGGATCTGCCGGGCGGTCTCTTGCGCGGCGGCCAAGGACCGGTCGGTGCAGATGACCGCCGCCCCCTCTCGGGCGAAGCGAATCGCACAGGCTGCGCCATTGCCGACCTGGTCAGCGGCGGAAAACGAATTTCTTAACGTTCCGGCGCCCGCTACCAGCGCCACTTTCGATGCCAGACGCATGATCCGACTCCTGCGCTCAGTCGCGCGTGAACTCGGCGCCGCCCTTGGGGCGGATATAGCGAGGGATGGGCAAGCCGGCCTTCTTGGCCGCGTCGATAATCGAGTCCTCGATGGCGCCGGCATCGCGGATGTTGGCGAACTGGCCGTCGATGAAGTTGATGTTGGCGCCGAAAACGACCATGAATCCTTCGGCCGACTCCTTGGCGTCCTCGGGTACTGAAAAGGTGTGAACGGACCCGCCCGGCTCGTACAGATAGCTGCCGGCCGTCTGCACGTCGTTGGGATATTCCAGGTAGTTCCACTGCCCCTTGGTGGTGTAGAAGTGGACGACGCCCGTATGAAAGTGCGTGGGCAGGCGGGTGCCCGGCGCGAACTTTCCGTACAGCACCCACACGCCGTTTTCCCGATCCAGGAACAACGGAATGATCGACGAGCCCGGGGCGGCGCCTGGCAGCTGGACGCCGTCTTCGATGTTGACGGTCAGCAGGCGATCTTGATGGGTGACGGTGTACGGTAGTGTCATGAGCGTTCCTGATTAGGGTGTAGGGTCAAGACGGCGCTGCGGGCGCGCACGATTCGCGCAATATCAGCTGCGTCTTGATAACGATGCGATCGCCTTGCGCGGGCGCGCTCTGGCGATCAAGTTGCTTTAGGACCAGTTGGGCCGCGCAAGTGCCCACCGCCTCAAGGTCCCAACTAAGCGAGGTGATGGCCGGGCTGAACAGCTGAGACAGATCGGTGTCGCCAATACTGATCACGCTGATATCGTTGGGCACCGCGTCTCCGGTATGACGCAGGGCTTGCAGCACGCCGGACAAAATTCTGGTTCCCAGGCATACAAATGCGGTGGGTCGATTCGCGTGCGACAGCAGCGACATCGCCTCCGAAAACGCAAACTGCATTGCGGACTGTTCCGCCCGGATCAGCGCCGGGTCAGGAACCATGCCGCGCTCTTTGAACGCCTGGCGAAAGCCCGCGATACGCTCTTTGCCGGTGCGCAAATCCGTACCCGGCGTCAACAGCGCAATCCGTGTGTGGCCCAGGTTCAGCAGATACTGGGTCGCCTGGAACGCCCCCGTTGCATGATCCACATGGATACCGACGGACACGTCGCCAAACTCCCGGTCCAGCGCCACAACGGGAACTTCTTGAGACAGCTTGTCGATCAGGTCGGCAGATTCTTTTTCGCACGGGCCCAGAATCAATGCGTCAACGCGGCGGCCGCGAAAGATGTCGATCAGCGACGCTTCGCGACGCCTTTCGTTATGCGTGCTGGCCACCAGCAACGAATAGCCTTCGGCCTGTAGCGCGGTCTCGGTGGCCGTGATGATGCGGGCGTACAGCGGGTTGGCCAGGTCGGACACCAGCAGCCCGATCACGCCCGAGGACTTCGTGCGCAGGCTTCTGGCCACGGCATCCGGGCGATAGTCCAGGCTGCGTACCGCCTGCTCGACCGCCGCAATGGCGGCCTCGCTGACACGGCCGGTGCGGTTCAGCGCGCGCGACGCCGTGCCCAGGGATACCCCCGCTTTCTTGGCGACGTCGCGTATGGTGATTCGGGTGCTTCGGTCTTTCATGATGTTGGTTTTGTCTGTGCCGGAAGTGGCTAACATACACCGTCTTCGGCACCGGGCCGGCTAGGTGCGCGGGCGTATCGGCGCGGATCCATCCCAGGTTTCAGCCGCCCTTCTGATCTCGTCGAAATATTCGCCCTTGCCGCCTTTCATTTCAGACACTTCGATCATGCCGCTGGGCAAATCAGGATGCACGAAGTACGCAAAGCGGCCGCGCAGGCCCATTCTTCCGCCGTGCCCTTCTTCGTAGCCACTGCCACGCAGCCGGTCGCAAAACTCGTCGAAGTTATCCAGCGTCCAGAACGCCACGTGCTGCGCGCATTCCCCGCTTGCACGCAGGGAATCCAGATAGAGCGATGGCGCATCGTCTCGTTGCTGGATCAGCTCGATTTGCAGGTCGCCGGAATTGGCCAATGCAATCGACAAGCGCGGTGGTTGCGAGACCTGGCCGCGATATCGGAATTCCGTGGTCCCCACCTCTTCCTTGTAGAACCAGGGCCCGACGCCAAGCACCTCGGACCAGTGGCGCATGGCCTTTTCAATGTCGCGGACTACATAGCCCACTTGCCGGACGCCGCCAAAAAGCTTGCTCATTGATGTTCCTTAATTCATGTGGGCGCCGCCGTTGATATCCAACGTCGTGCCGGTGATGTAGCTGGAAAGGTCGCTGGCCAGGAACAGGCAGCCGCCCGCGATTTCATGTGGGCGTCCGGCGCGACGCAGCGGCCAGACTTGCGCGGCGTCGTCCTTGCTTTCATCCGAGCGTCCGGTGCGCGAAAAGTCCGTGGTGATCAGGCCTGGCGCAATCGCGTTGGCGCGGATCTTGTGTTCGCCGAATTCCTTGGCCATGGCGCGGGTAATGCCCTGCACGCCCGCCTTGGCGGCGCAGTAATGGGCGCCGCCGAAGATGCCGCCGCCGTTTTGCGCCGACAGCGACGAAATGGAAATGATGCTTCCCCCGGCGCGCTGAACCATGAAGGGGATGACCGCTTGGCTCAGGTTGAAAACGCCGGTCAGGTTGACCCGCAGGATGCGTTCGAAGTCGGCGGGGGTGATGTCCCGGAACGTGGCTTTCTGCGTGATCGCCGCGTTGTTCACCAGCACGTCGACGACGCCGCCGGACCAGGCGGCCACCTTGTCGATGGCAGCGCGACATTGCTCGTCGCTGCCCACGTCGCAAGCCAGCGCAAGCAGCTGAGCCGCCGGGGCGCCCAGGTCCGCCGCGCTTTCCTGTATGCGTGCCTCGTCAACGTCCAGGATCGCCACGCGCGCGCCATGCTCAAGAAAGAGCTTTGCGGTGGCTTTACCGATGCCTTTGGGGTGCGCGGCCCCCGAGATGACAGCCACGCGGTCTTGAAGCAGTTTCATAGTGTCTCGTGCAAGAAAGGGGGCAACGCGACGGTTCGTTGCCACAGCCAAGGAACCGTCTATTGCGGCGTAATGCCGGCTTCTTTCGCCACCACGCGCCACGCTTCGATGTCGGCCACATTTGCCCTTTGATGTGCGGGCCCGGCAACGTACCGAGCCGAAATGCCAAGGCCAAGCAACTTGTCGATCACTTCCTGTTCCTTCAGCACCTTTTCCAAGGTGCCGGACAGGCGATCGACGATGGGCTGGGGCGTGCCGGCGGGCACGTACATCGCCCAATTCAAATCGCGGTCAAAGTCGATGCCCTGTTCCTTGTAGCTGCGAACTTCCGGCACGCTGGGCGAACGCTTGGTACAGACGGCCAGCCCCTTCACCTTGTGTTGCGTGACCATCGGCGTGGCGGTGGCCATGTCGACAAAACCCAGGTCGATATGCCCGCCCATGATGTCCGTCATGATCTGCGTGGTGCCCTTGTAGGGCACGTGCTGCATCTTCAGGTTGCCCTTCTGCACCATGACTTCGCCGCAGAAGTGCCCCGTTGAGCCGATGCCCCAGCTTGCGTACTGGATAGAGTCCTTGCGGGATTCCGCCAGTTTCTTCAGCCCTTCAATATCGTTGGCCGGGAAGTTGTTGTTGGCGACCACCATGATGGCCGAATTGCCGATGGCGCCCAGCGACGTAAAGCTTTTGATCGGGTCATACGGCAGGTCCTTGTAGACCGACGGAGACAGGATGTGCGTGGTCATCCCCCCGATGGTGATCGTGTAGCCGTCCGGCGCCGAGCGGGCCACGGCGGCGATGCCGATCGTGCCGCCCGCGCCGGGCTTGTTCTCGACGATGACGGGCTGCTTCAGTTCGGCTGAAAACCGCTCTGCCAGAATCCGGCCCAAGGTGTCGCCACCGCCGCCGGCCGAGAACGGCAACAGCATGCGAATCGGGCGATTCGGGTAGTCGTCGGCATGGGCCGCGCCCATGCCCAGCAAGGTCAGCAGCGCGGCTGCAACGGACAGCTTCTTCATTGTTGTCTCCTCGGATTTATCTCCGGGTGCAGCGCCTGACCGGCCTGCCCGGTTTTTTCTGTAGAACGCATTGGCCCAACCAGGTTGCCCGCCTCCTGAACGGAACAACCGCTACCGCTACCGCTATCCCTACAACAACCCGAGCGAACGCAGCTTGGCGTTCTGACAGGTGTACGGACGCTCGCAGATCACCTTGGCCGAGTTGGGCGCGAATTCGAACGTGGCCGCCATGCGAACGCGAAACTGGCGTCCCGTCGGCTCGTACGTCTTGCCGTCAACAGTGAACGGGCCGGCATGCGTGCCGGAAAGCCAGAATTCCACCAGGACGATGTCCGTGCCCTCGGCGGCGGCCACCGCGATGATCTCGTTCTTCAAGTCGGGAAACGAGGCCCGCGACGACTCGAAATACCCCATGACTTCGCTCTCGCCGTCAAAGACCGCACCACTGGAGTGCATCTCGTATCGGGGATGTTCGAAGGTGTCGATGACCTTGTCCCACTCCTGAACGCATTCCAGCGCCATGTGGTCAACGACGGTCTTCACGCGTGCAGCCTGCAACTCGGTACTCATGGAAATCCTCTTTTGTGGAAACGTTTCCGCAGATTATGGACGCGCTGTAAGTCCATAAAAAGCTAGGGATTACGATAATTAGTGGAAACGATAACGCAGCCCGGTCCGACGAGGCGGCGCTCGGGACCGGGCTGCGCGTGAGGGCGGGCTTGAACGGTTGGGGCGGTAAGGGGAAACGTTGTTACGGCTGCTGCGCACCGTCAGGCAGAAGTTCGCGATGCAGCATCACCACGTGCGCTGACTCCTGCCACTTTGGATACCGATCCAGCACCAACGGATCATGCCCCGGCACGACATGCTGCTCGGACTGCGCCGCGTCAAACAGCTTGGCGTATCCCGACAGCATCTGGGCCGTGTTGTAGACGATGGGAAACGGCCGGCCCTGCCCCATGTTTTCGTAGTAGTGGCTGGCGTCGGACGCCAGCACTACCCAGCCGCGTTCGGTATGCACGCGCACCGCTTGCAGGCCTTTCGTGTGGCCGCCGATATGCAGCAGTTCCAGGCCCGGCAACAACGTGCTGTCGCCGTCATGAAACTGCACCCGGCCGTCGTACACGCGCCGCACCAGCGCGATCACATCCTCTACTGCGTAGGCATGCCGCAGCGGTTCAAAGCACATGCAACGGCCGGTGGCGAAGTCAAGCTCATCGTCTTGCACGTGAAAGCGCGCCTGCGGCAACAAGTCCAGGTTGCCCGCATGGTCGTAATGCAGATGGGTCAGCACCACGTGCTGCACGTCTTCTGGCTGCACGCCAAGTTGGGCCAGGGCCGAGATCGGGCACTGGATCAGCTCACGCCGCCGCACCCGCGCCATGTCCGCATTGAACCCCGTGTCGACCAGAACAACGCGGCCCGCGCCGCGTATCAACCACACGTAGAAGTCCATGGGCATGTCGCCGTCATGCGGATCGCCGCCCAGGAAGTTGTCGCGTCGCTGGCGCGGCATGCGGGCGTAGCGGATGGCGTAGATTTCGTATTCGGGAAGAACGTTCTGCATCGCCAAGGCTCTCTTCATATGCCCAGATAGGCTTTCTGCACGAAGGGGTCGGCCAGCAGGTCGGCGCCCTTGCCGCTGCGCACCACCTCGCCATGTTCGAACGCATAGGCATGATGCGCCAGGCGCAGCGCCAGCCGCGCGTTTTGCTCCACCAGCACAATGGCGATGCCGCTGTCGCGGTTGATGCGCTCAATGGCGTCCGCGATTTCGGCCACGACCTTGGGCGCGATGCCCAACGACGGTTCATCCAGCATCAACAAGCGGGGTTGTGCCATCAGCGCGCGGCCGATGGCCACCATCTGCTGCTCGCCACCGGACAACGAGCCCGCCAACTGTGCACGCCGTTCCTGCACACGCGGAAACAGCGTGTAGACCTCGTCCAGCCGCGCGCGAACGCGGCTGCGCGACCTCACCCCATGCGCGCCGGCCATCAGGTTATCCAGCACGGTCATGCGGCCGAACAAGCGCCGCCCCTCCGGCGACAAGGACAAGCCGGCCGATACGCGCGCCGCCGAAGCCAGCCCCGCGATGTCTTTCCCGTCAAACACAATGCGCCCGCCCGCGGCCGGCGCCAGGCCGATCAGCGCTTTCAAGGTAGAGCTTTTGCCTGCGCCGTTCGAGCCGACCAGCGCAACGATCTGGCCTTGTTCAACCGTAAAGCTGATGCCGCGCACCGCCTCCAGCGGCCCGTAGCGAACCTTCAGGTCCTGGACGTCAAGCATGGGCATAGTCGGGCGCTCCCAGATAGGCTTCGATCACGGCGGGGTTGTCGCGGATGGCTTGCGGCGTGCCCTCGGCGATTTTTTCTCCCTGCACCAGCACCACGATGCGATGGCAAAGTTCCATGACCAGCGCCATGTGATGTTCCACCAGCAGCATCGTCAGCCCTTCCTCGGATTGCAGGCGGCGCAGCAACCGCCCCAGCTCGTTGCATTCTTCATGGTTCAGCCCCGCCGCCGGCTCGTCCAACAACAACATGCGCGGCCGGCAGGCCAGCGCAACGGCGATGCCCAGCTTTTTCTGCAAGCCGTAGGCGAGCGATCCGGCCGCCGCGTCGCGCCAGCCTTGCAGGTCTAGCAGGACCAGCAGCCGGTCGACCTCCCGCGTCACTTCCGACGCCGGCAACAGATCCTGGTTACGCCCGGCCAGACGACGCAGCCACGAATGCTGAATGCGCGACAGCATGCCGCGCCGGATGTTCTCGGCCACGGTGGCCTCGGGATAGGTCGAGGTGGATTGAAACGTACGAGCCAGCCCTCGCACCACGACACGGCTGGGCGGGCCGCCGGAAATATCACGGCCATCGAAATGCACGGAGCCCGACGACGGCGGCATCGTGCCGCTGATGACGTTGAAGGCCGTTGTCTTGCCCGCGCCGTTGGGGCCGATCAAACCCACGATTTCGCCCGGCGCGATGGCGAAGCTGACGTTGCGCAAGGCTGCCAAGCCGCCGAAGCTGCGCGACAGGCCCTGCACCTGCAATAAAGGTGGATTCATGGGGACTCCTTGTGCCGACGCGATTGCCACGGCCCCGGCAAGCCGGCCAGGCCCGCCGGCAGAAAACGCAGGATCAGGATCAGCGCCGCGCCGTAAAAGATGTGCTGCGTTTGCACCGCGCCGCGAAACAGCTCGGGCAGCGGCGTCAGCACCATAGCGCCGATCAGCCCGCCCCATACTGAGCGGCGGCCGCCGATGACCAGCATGATGATGAAGCCGATGGATATGCTGGCGTTGAATGACTCGGGCGACACGTACCCCACGTAGCGCGCCTGCAAGGCGCCGCCCACTGCCGCCAGCGCGCAACCGGCCACAAAGGCGCACAGCTGGATCCGGTGCACGCTAAGGCCGGTGGATTCGGCCAGGGCCGGGTTCGCGGCCACGGCGTCGATGGCGTGGCCGAATGGCTGCCTTGCCACCGCGCTCAACAGCGCGACGGAGCCCAGGGCCACGCACAGCGCCAGACCGTAAAAGCTGGCCCGCGTATCGAACACGATACCGGCCAGCGCGGCCGGCGGGATGCTGGCGACTCCGTTCGCGCCACCCGACCAGGACGACCCGTCCAGCAAAATCAGCCGCACCAGTTCCCCGAACGCAAACGTCACCAGCACGAAATAAACGCCTTTCAAGCGCAGGATGATCGCGCCCAATATCAGCGCCACACCCGCCGTCAACGCCACCCCCACCAAGGTGGACGGCAAAAAGCCCCAGCCCAGGTAGCGGGCGCCCAGCACCGAGCCGTAGGCGCCCAGCGCGACGAAGGCCGCGTGTCCCAACGACAATTGCCCGCAGCGCGCAATCAGCGCCAAGCCGTTGACGATCAGCACGTTCAGGCAGGTCAGCACCGCCAGATGTTGCGCGAACGGCCCGGCAAACCACGGCGTGCACGCGGCCACGGCCAGCGCTGCCCACAACAGCCAGCGTAATGGCGCGGGCCGCGTCACGGCGGCATCAAGTGAAAGGTCCGTCATGGTTTATGCCTCCCCCCGGCCCAGCAAGCCCTTGGGCCGCACGACCAACATCACGATTACGACGGCGAAAATCAGCATGTCCGCCGTGCTGCTGTCGAACAGCAGGCTGCCATAGCTTTCCGCCAGGCCCAGCGCCAGGCCCGCGAAAGCCGCGCCCGGGATGCTGCCCAGCCCACCCAGGATCACGACGATGAACGCCTTGAGCAGCGGCGTGGCGCCCACGAATGGCGACACCGAGAACAGCGGCGCCATCAGCGCACCGGCCACCGCTGCCAGCCCTACCCCCAGGCCAAAACCCAGCGGGTAATAGATGCGCGAGCGGATACCCTGGATGCCGGCAATCTCAAAGTCCTCGACCACGGCGCGCAGCGCGCGGCCCGGCCGCGAGTGACGCAGGAAGCCATACAGCAAGGCCAGCGCCAGCAAGGCGAACACCACCACGTACACGCGCGACAACGGCACAACGAGCTTGCCCATGCGGGCGGTGCCCTGCGCCACGGCGGGCATGGACAAGGGGTCGGGGCCGAAGAACATCAAGGCCAGGTTTTGCAGGATCATCGCCAGGCCGATGGTGGCGATCATGCCGTTCAGTTCGTCCCGGCGAAACGGCTTGAGCACGCCCCATTCCAGCACCGCGCCGCCGACCACCGACAACGCAAAGGTCAGCGCCACGGCAGGCAGAAACGAGAAGCCCGCCTGGGTCGTCAGGTAGTAGGCGCCAAAAGCGCCCAGCATGTAGAACTCGCCGTGGGCAAAGTTCACCATCCGCATCACGCCGAACACCAGCGTGAAGCCCACCGCCATCAACAGATACAGCAATCCCACGATCAAGCCGTTGATCGTGGCCTGCGTCAGCAAAATGCTCCAATCCACGTGGCATCCCCCGCCGCGCTAGCGGCATCCCTCGACGGTGCAGCGCGCGCGGATCACCTCGCGGCCATCCTTGACCTCGGCCACGTAGAACGGCGCGTTCAACTGATGGTTGATGCCGTACATGGCCTTGCCCGTCCAGCTAAGCTTGCCCAGTGATCCGTCAAAGCCTTCCAGCTTTTCCAGTTCGACGCGCACGCGGTCCGTGTCTTCCACCGTGCCGGCGCGGCGCATGGCTTCGAACAGCATGTTGGTGCCGTCATAAAACGCGGGGCTGAAGCCGTTCATCGCGTGCTTGTACTTGGCGGCATACCGCTGGGTGTAGGCCTTGGTAGCGGGCAGCTCGGGATCGATCGGCGTATGGACGAACATGCCCTCGGTAGCCGCCTTGCCGGCCACGTTGACGATTTCCTGCGTGGCCGGGCCGCCAGTACGCACGATGCGTCCTTCAAAGCCCAGTTCGCGCGCCTGCTTCACGATCAAGCCGGCGGTGGTGGGCGAATTGCCGTCCAGTTCGATGGCGTCGATGCCGCGCGCCATCATGCGCGTCAGCACGGGCACGAAGTCGACCCGGTCGCGTTCGAAGAATTCCTTGACGGACAAGGCCGCGCCCGCCTTCTTGTAGGCAGCTTCCAGGTCCAGCGCAATCTGCTGCCCGGTTTCGTCGTTGGGGAACAGCGCCCCCACCTTGCGCAGGCCTTGCGATTTGACCAGCCAGTCGATCTGCGGCTGCGACACCTCGGCCGTGGTGACGTTGGGACGGAACGTATAGGGCTTGTCCGCGGCCAGCGCCTTGGCGGTAAAGCCCAGCGTCATGACGATCACTTTGTTCTTTTCCGTCATGGGCTGGATGGCCAGCACCGGCGCCGATCCCACCGGGCCGATCACATAGCGCACCTTGTCCTCGAACACCAGGCGGTTGGCCACGGTGACGGCTTCGTTGGCCTGGTACTTGTCGTCATAGGCCACCACCTGCACGCGATACTTCTTGCCGTCCACCTCCAGTCCGCCCGCCTCGTTCACCTGGTCCGCCGCAATCTCGGCGGCATTTTTCATGCCCTGCCCCCAGGCGGCGCCGGCGCCGGACAGCGTGACCAAGGCGCCAAGCTTGAGAGTGCCTTGTGCCTCTTGCGCCTTGACGGCGGGAACCGCGGCCAGCGCAAAGATGCCGGCCAGAATGATCGGATAACGCATGATGCCTCCTGTGAGTCGCGGGCAATGCCGCCCGTCGTTGTTGCCGCGCTATAGGCGGGCGATGGCGTCCAGCACCGGCAATATGTAGCCGCGAAACTGCTGTGGGTTCTCGCTCATGGGGAAATGCCCCAATTCGCGCATGATGGTGACCTGCGCACCGGGAATACCGGCGGCGGTGCGCAAGGTGTCTTCGGGCGTGCACGAAAAGTCGTATTCCCCCGTCAACAGAAATAGCGGACAACGCTCGGTGCGGATGCCGTCCAGCCGGCCCCGCAAATCGCCGTCGACACGGTAGAAATACAGGTCGCCGCGAAACACGCCGGGGCCGCCCTGCATGTATTGCCACAAGGTTTCGTGGCGATAGACGTCCGGCGACTGCGGCGCCACCAAGCCCGATACCAAGGCCGCGCAGACCTCGCCGCCATGGACGTCGCCGCGATGCAGCCACGAGGTGTCGTACCAGGGCTGCTGGAAATCAGCCGCTTCGACTCCGATCAACGCGCGGAAACGTTCGGCGTGCTGATGCGCCAGCTGCAACACGATACGTCCGCCGATCGAGCAGCCGATCAGCGCGGGGCGATCCAGCGCCAACGCCTGGCAGAACGCCATGACCGTTTCCACATAACGTTCGGTGGACAAGCGATATTCCTCGTCCTGCCAGCCGGCCGGCGGGTAGGACTTGCCGTGCCATGGCATGTCGAAAGCAATGACGCGATAGCGCGACGTGATGTCCGCATCGCACAGCATGTGGCGGTACTGGCGGCTGTCGGCGCCGGCGGTGTGCAGGCAGACCAGCGGGATGCCCTCGCCCGCTTCTTCGAAGTAAACACGGCAAGGCTTGCCGCCGATGTCGATGTGCACATAACGGCCAACGATGGGTTCCAGGGCGGCGTTCATGCGTGCACCTCGCGGCCCCTGGCCAGCAGATCCTTGACGAACTGCAAGTGCGCCATCAAGGGTTGCAAGTTGCCTTCGATAGCCAGTTCGCCGCGCTTGCTCAGCGCAAAGATGTCATGCCAGCCCGCATCCGGCACGGCTTGCCAGAAGCGCGACCAAGCGGCGGCAGAGGCGCGCAGCGATACGTCGCAGGAAGGCAGCGGCGCAGCGGGCGCGTCGGCGCTGGTGACCCGGCCGTCGCGAATGCGTACAAGCAGCGGCGCATCGCCGACCCGCACCAGCAGGTCCATATCGACCTGGCGCGGCCGCGAGAATGATAACGCGCGGCTACGGAATCGATGCGCAAGCTGCGCGTCCGACGCGTGTTGCGCTGGCGTGGCGTGGTTTTCCATTGTCTCTTCCCGCTTATATTGTTCTTATGTGCAGAACGTATATTCTTTCTATAAGAACATTCTAAGTATCGAAAACTTCCCCTGTCAACACGGGGAAGTACGAGCCGAAGGCTATTCAGGCGACAACACCCGCCAATCGTCCGCCAGCGTCAGCGGGCAATCCGTCAGGTCCTGCAAGGCGTCAAACCGCAGCCCCGCCACCATCGCGATCACTCGCATGCCATCCGGCAGCACATCGATGATGGCCAGATCAGAATAGATGCGGTCGACCACGCCCGCGCCAGTCAGTGGATAAGTGCATTCGCGCACGATCTTGGGCCGCCCATCCTTGGTCACGTGGTCCATCGTGATGTAGACCTGGCGCGCGCCGGCCACCAGGTCCATCGCGCCGCCCACGGCCGGAATCGTGCCCGGCGCACCGGTGTCCCAGTTGGCCAGGTCGCCGCGCGCGGACACCTGGAATGCGCCCAGCACCGTCAGGTCCAGATGGCCGCCGCGCATCATGGCGAACGACACCACGTGGTCGGTAATGGATGCGCCCGGCAACAAGGTCACCGCTTCTTTGCTGGCGTTGATCAGGTCCAGGTCCAGCGGCGCCTCGGGATCGCCCGGCCCCATGCCGACGATGCCGTTTTCGGTGTGCAAGATCACATCGCGGTCGGCCGGTAAAAAGGCCGATACCAGCGTCGGTATGCCGATGCCCAGGTTCACATAGGCGCCATCCGGAATGTCCTGGGCCACCAGGCGTGCAATCTGGCGTCGATTCAGCTTTTCATATTCCATGATCGCGCTCCACTTGCACCACTCGTTTAACGAAAATTCCCGGCGTCATGACGTGTTCGGGCGGGATGGCGCCCAGCTCCACGATGCTGTCCACCTGCGCCACCGTGGTGGTGGCCGCCATGCACATCACCGGCGCGAAATTGCGCCCGGCATAGCGGTACACCAGATTGCCCCAGCGGTCTGCCGTGCGCGCCTTGACGAAAGCAAAGTCGCCCTTCAACGGGGCTTCCAGCACGTACCCAACGCCGTCTATCACGCGCGTCTCCTTGCCTTTCGCCAAGGGCGTGCCAAAGGCGGTCGGCGTGAAAAACGGCCCCAGCCCCGCGCCCGCCGCGCGCATGCGCTCGGCCATCGTGCCCTGCGGCACGCATTCCAGCTCGATTTTTCCCGCGTGATAGGCCTCGGCGAAGGCGGCGGCGTTTGGGTTCTTGCGATCCGACGAACGCGCAAACGAGCAGACCATCTTGCGCACCCGGCCTGCTCGCACCAATTGGCTCAGGCCACGTTCGCCATTGCCGGCGTTGTTATTGACGATGGTCAGGTCGCGCGCGCCTTGGTCAAGCAGCGCGCAAACCAGTTCGGTCGGTACGCCCGAGGCGCCAAAGCCGCCGATCAGAATCACCGCGCCGTCTTGCACGCCGGCCACCGCGGCGGCCAGCGTATCGACTGTTTTGTCCAGCATGAAAATCCCTTTTCTAAGGAAGGCGCAAGGCCGGCGTCAGCGCGTGGACGGGCCGCCCAGGATGGCGGTGGACTGGCTGGACAAGGTGCCGCCGTTGCCGTGTACCAGCGCAATATCCGCGCCCGCCACCTGTCGTTCGCCCGCCTGAGCCCGCAGCTGACGCACGGCTTCTATCACCAGGAAAATGCCGTACATGCCGGGATGCACGCACGACAAGCCGCCGCCGTTCGTGTTCACCGGCAGACGCCCACCGGGCGCAATGCCGCCGCCCTGAACAAAGGCGCCGCCTTCGCCCTTTTTGCAAAAGCCCAGGTCTTCCAGGAACAGCAGCGTGTTGATCGTGAAGGCGTCATAAAGCTCGGCCACGTCCACGTCCGCCACGTTCAAACCAGCCATGGCCAGCGCGCGCTTGCCGGATTCCGCCGCCGCCGTCACGGTCAGGTCTTCCATGGACGATATCTGGCGGTTCCACACCGCCGTGGCGCTGCCCAGCACGTACACGGGAGGCTGCCGCAGCTGGCGGGCGCGGTCGGCGCGCACCATCACGTAGGCGCCGCCACCGTCGCTGACCAGGCAGCAGTCGCGCACCGTCAATGGATCCGAGACCGGGCGCGAACGCAGCACGTCCTCGATCGATAAGGGGTCGCGCATCGCGGCCTCGGGGTTCAGCGCCGCCCAAGCGCGCGCCGCGACGGCCACTTCGGCCAGCTGTTCGCGGGTTGTGCCGTATTGATGCATGTGGCGGGCGGCGGCCAACGCGTAGGACGTCACGGGCTGTAGCGGCGAATACGGATGTTCGAATGGTTGGGGGTCCAGCAACGTACGCGCCTTGATGCCTTCCTTGCGGCCGAACGTGGCGGTCTTTTGCGTGCTGCCATAGCAGACCAGCACCGCATTGCATTGCCCGGACGCCAATGCCATCACCGAGGGCAGCAGGTGCGAGACAAAGCTGGACCCACCCAGCATCGTGGCTTCGATATACCGAGGACGCAGGCCCAGGTATTCGGCAACGGGCATGCTCCACATCGTGGCCGATGAACTGCATGTGGCCAGCCCGTCGATATCCTTCATGGTCAGCCCGGCATCGGCCACTGCCCGCGACGCGGCCTGGGCCAGCACTTCCATTTCGGTGTAGCCGTGCGCTTCGCCCAGGCCCGCGTGCCCGACCCCGGCAATGGCGACCCGGCCGCGCAGTGATTCCAGCGTCATCATGCGGCCTCCACAGGCTCGAACACCACCAGCGGCTCGGCCGCATCCAACAACACCCGCGCCTTGATCGGCATGCCGATCCGCAGCCGTTCCAACGGCACGCCGTCCACCCGGCTCATCATGCGCGCGCCCTCGTCCAGATCGATCAGCGCCACGTTGTAGTCGCCGCCCGCTTCCGCCTTGCGCCGCACGATGCTGAACGAATAGACCGTGCCGGTGCCCGCGGGCTCGATCCACGCCAGGTCCGTCGCGCCGCAGTGCATGCACAGTGTGCGGGGAAAGAACTGATGCCGCTCGCATGCCCTGCAACGTTGAATTTGAAAACGGCCTTTGGCCAACGCGGCAAAGTACTGTTCCTGTGGCCCCCGCGACAGGGCCTCGGCTTGTTCCGTATGCATTGCTGTCTCCTTCTATTTGTTCTGAGTCGCCGCGCCCGATGTCACGGCGCGGCGGGCCAACGATTTACAAGTCCGCAAAACGCTTGCCCTGCGCCACCAGGCGTTCCAATAACGGGGCGGGCTGCCAAAGTTCGCCGTGTTGATCTTGAAAGCGCCGAATCGTGGCCAGCACATTCGGCAAGCCTTGCTGGTCGGCATAAAACAGCGGGCCGCCCCGATGCCCCGGAAAGCCGTAGCCGTTGACGTAGATGACGTCGATATCCGACGCGCGGCGGGCGATGCCCTCTTCCAGGATGCGCGCGCCTTCGTTCACCAGCGCGTACATCGTGCGCTGCACGATTTCCTCGTCGGTGATGTCGCGTCGCACGATGCCGTCCTGGCGCGCGCATGCCTCGATCAACGCCAACACCCGCGCGTCTTCCAACGGCTCACGGCTGCCCGCTGCGTAGCGATAAAAGCCGGCGCCCGTCTTCTGTCCAAAGCGCCCTTGTTCGCACAGGTTGTCGGCCACGCGCGAATAGCGCAGGTGCGCCGGCCGGGTCGATGCGGTGCGCTTGCGAAACGCCCAGCTGATGTCCAGACCCGCCATGTCCGCCATGCGCAGCGGCCCCATGGCCAGCCCAAAACGCTGCAAGGCGCCGTCCACCTGCGACGGCGACGCCCCCTCTTCCAGCAGAAAATGCGCCTCGCGCGTGTAAGGGCTGACCATGCGGTTGCCGACGAATCCGTCGCATACGCCCACCAGCACCGGCAACTTGTCCATGCGGCGCGCCAGCTGGAACACCGAGGCGATGACGTTGCCATCCGTCTGGCCACCCTTGACCACTTCCAGCAAGCGCATGACGTGGGCCGGGCTGAAGAAGTGCATGCCTAACACCTGGGCGGGCCGACGCGTAAAGCCGGCGATCTTGTCGATATCCAGACGCGACGTGTTCGAGGCCAGAATCGCCAACGGCTTGCACACCGCGTCCAGCGCGGTGAAGATCTGGCGCTTGACGTCCATGTCCTCGAACGCGGCTTCGATCGCCAGATCGACATCGCGCAGATCGTCCATATCCAGTGACGGGCGGATGCGCGCCTGCCGTTCGTCCACCTGCGCCGCCGTCAGCTTGCCCTTCGCCGCCGTCGCGGCGTAGTTCTTGCGGATGGCCGACCAGCCGCGTTCCAGCGCCTGCGCATCGCGTTCGACCAGCACGACGTCCAGCCCGGCGTTGGCCAGGCTCATCGCGATACCGCCGCCCATCGTGCCCGCGCCGACCACGCCCACGGTCGTGATGCCGGCTGTGGCCGTCCACTCCTTCGGCAATTTGACGGCGGCGCGTTCGGCAAAGAACAGGTGACGCTGCGCCTTGGACTGGCTGCCGTTGACGAGGTCCAGAAAGTGCTCGCGTTCAAACGCCAGGCCGTCTTCCAGCGTGCTGTGGGTGGCAGCTTTCACGCAATCGATGCACGCCAGCGGCGCCACGCAGCCACGATAACGGCGGGCGGCCTGTTCGCGGGCACGCTCGTACACGCCCGAATCTTGCGGCGCGGGCACCTGCCGCGCGCCCACGTTGCGCCCGGCCAGTGGCGCGTCGGCCTTCGCCCGCGCATAGGCAGCGGCGCGTTCGGGCAGATTGTCGGCCACGACCGCATCAAGCAGGCCCCAGTCCAGGCCGGTTGCGGTGTCGATGGGGTCGCCCTGCGCAATCATCGTCAGCGCGCGCTCGACGCCGACGAGTCTGGGCAGCCGCTGCGTGCCGCCCGCGCCGGGCAGCACGCCCAGCTTCACCTCGGGCAGACCCAGCGACGCGCCTTGCAGCGCGATCCGGTAATGACAACCCAGCGCCAGCTCCAGCCCACCGCCCAAGGCGGCGCCATGTATTGCCGCAACGATGGGTTTGGATGCGCCTTCGATCAACGCGATCAGGGACCGCAGTGTCGGTTCGCGCGTCGACATAGGGGTATTGAATTCCCGGATCTCGGCCCCGCAACAAAAGAAGCCGCCGTCCCCGATCAAGACCAGTGCGCGAACTTCCGGGTCCTGTAGCGCGTCCTTGATGCTCGCTTGCAATTCGCTGCGCAAGTCCGAGCTCAAGCTATTGACCGGCGGGTTGCGCAACTGCATCATCGCGACCCGGCCCGCCTCGGTTCGTTCCGTATGGATCAGCATGGCGGCGTTACTCCAGCTCGACCACAACCTGGCCTTCGTCCACCTCGTCGCCTTCGCCCACCAGCACGCGTGCGACGATGCCCGCGCGTTCGGACTCGACAGGGATTTCCATCTTCATAGACTCGACCTTGATGACGCTATCGCCAGCGTCGACACGCTGGCCCGGACGCACGCTGACGGCAACCACTCGGCCCACAACGGGGGTTTCTACTTTGAACATTGTTGTCTCCTTGGATACTTCGGTTCAGTCCACGATGCCAAGGCGGTCAACGCCTGGCTGCTGATTCGCTATTCACGCCGCCTGCGCCGCGCGCGTCGCGTCCAGAATGCGGGCGACCATGCCGGTGGACACCTGGCCCGCGCCAAAGCCCTGGTCGTCCAGCACGCGCAACATGAAGGGAATGTTGGTCTTGACGCCGTCCACCTGAAACTGTGTCAGCGCTTGCTTTAACAACAGCAACGCCTGGTCGCGCGTGGCGGCATGCGCGATCACCTTGGCCAGCATCGGGTCGTAATGGCTGGACACGCGGCAACCTTCGGCGTAGCCCGTCTCCACGCGCACGCCGGGCTGCACGGGCGGCGCAAAGACTTGCAGCACACCGGGGGACGGCAGAAAACGCACAGGATCTTCCGCGTAGACGCGCGCCTCCAGCGCATGCCCTTGCAAAGGCGGCACCCGCGCCAACACGCTGTCCATCCGTTCGCCCGCCGCCAGCCTCAGTTGAGCGGCCACGATGTCGATGCCCGTCACCGCTTCCGTCACGGCGTGTTCAACTTGCAGGCGGGTGTTGATTTCCAGGAACGAAAAGCCGGACTCGGGCGTGTACAGCATTTCAACGGTGCCAATCACGTCGTAGCCCAACGTCGACAACATGCCTTCCAGCTTTGCGGCCATGTCGGCCACCAAGTCTCGGTCCAGCCCCGGCGCGGGCGCCTCTTCCAATACCTTCTGGTGCCGCCGCTGCGTAGAGCAGTCGCGTTCATACAGGCAGCGCACTTGCCCATGGCGGTCCGCCAGGAACTGGAATTCCACATGGCGCGGGTTGACCAGCAGCTTTTCCAGATACAGGTCCGATCCGCCAAAGCTGCGCTCGGCGATCTGCCGCGCCCGCGCCCATTCGGGTTCCACCTCCTGCGGGCCGTGCAGCGGAATCATGCCGATGCCGCCGCCACCCGAGGCCGGCTTGATCAGCACCGGGTAGCCCAGGTCCTGGGCGGCATGGCGCACAGCGTCAAGGTCGGCGCCCAACACGGCGCTGCTGGCGGCCATCGGCATGCCAAGCGCCCGCATCGCATCGCGCGCCCGCGTCTTGTGCCCCAGCATTCGTATCCAGCGCGGCGACGGGCCGACGAAGATCATGCCGGCCGATTCCACCGCCTGGGCAAAGTCCGCGTTCTCGGACAGGAAGCCATAACCGGGATGCAATGCATCGGCGCCCGTCTCGCGCGCCACGCGCAGCAGCGTGTCGCGGTTCAGATAGCTTTGCGCGGCGGGCGCCGGTCCGATGGGAACGGCCACGTCCGCTTCACGCAGATAAGGAAGATCGCGATCCGCCTCGGAATACACGGCAACCGATTCCAGGCCAAGCGCGCGCAACCCTCGGATGACCCGTCGGGCGACAGCGCCCCGGTTGGCGACGATGACTCTTTTCATATTGCGCTCCAAGCCCGCCGTCATGGCCGATACCCAAAGGCGCGCGGGCCGGGTTCGCGCAGCGGCGCAACCATTTCCACGAACTCTTCCAGCACCTGCCGCGTGGTGGCCGGGTCGATGATGTCTTCCACGACGAAAGCTTCGGCGCTGCGAAACGGAGAGGTCAGGCCGCGCACGCGCGCTTCAATTTCACGCATCTTGGCCTGGGGGTCGGCGGCGGCTTCGATCTCGGCCTTGTAGGCCACTTCCAGGCCGCCTTCGACCGGCAACGATCCCCATTGGGCAGACGGCCACGCATAGCGGAAATTGAAGCGGCCCGCGCTTTGGTGGCCGCCGCCCGCCACGCCAAAGGCCTTGCGCACAATGATCGAGCACCAGGGCACGGTGGACTGCGCCACCGCCGTCAGCGCGCGCACGCCGTAGCGCATGGCGCCGGCCTTCTCGGCGTTCAGGCCGATCTGAAAGCCGGGCACATCCACCAGGTTCACGACCGGCAAGTGAAACGTTTCGGCCAGGTCGAGCAAGCGCGTGAACTTCTCGGCGGCCGGGCCGTCCCAGCCGCCGCCGTAGTGATAGGGGTCGCTGGCAAACACCGCCACCGGCCAGCCGTCGATGCGCGCCAGCCCCGTGATGACCGCCCTGCCCCAGCGCCTGCCGATCTCCATGAACGAGCCTTCGTCCATCAAGGCCGACACGATGGGTCGCATCTTGTAGACGGCACGCGGGTCGGCGGGGATGGCCTTGCGCAGCCAATCCTGGTCAGCCGACGCGACGGCGGTGCCGGTCTCGCGGGGCGGCAATTCATGCACCGAACGCGGCAGATAAGAAAGGAAGCGCCGCGCCATGGCAAAGGCGTCGGCTTCCGAATCAGCTTCGTCGTCCACCACGCCGTTGCGGGTATGGATGTCGCTGCCGCCCAGTTCATTCTTGTCCAGCGTCTGGCCGATGCGCGCCACGACCGGCGGGCCGGCAATGAACAGCTGCGAGGTCTCGCGCACCATGATGGCGTAATGGCTGGCAGCCACGCGAGCGGCGCCCAGGCCCGCCACCGACCCCAGGGCCAGCGACACCACGGGCACGGTGGCCAGGTTCTGTGCCATCAACGGCCACATGCGCAGCTTGGGCAGCAAGGTGTGGCCCTTGATTTCGATATTGCGCACCGACCCGCCGCCGCCCGTGCCATCCACCAGCCGCAATAGCGGCAGCCTAAGGTCGTGCGCCATGCGTTCGGCCTCGACCAGCTTATCGCCCACCGCGCCGTCGTTGGCGCCGCCACGCACCGTGAAGTCGTCGGCCGCCACCACCACAGGCCGGCCGTCGACCTTGGCGCGGCCGATCAGCAGGTTCGACGGCGTCAGATCCGTCAAGCGACCTTCGGCATCGTATTCCCCGCTGCCCGCCAGCGCGCCCACCTCGCGAAACGATCCCGCATCGACCATGTGCGCAATGCGTTCGCGCACCGGCAGCTTGCCGCCCTCTCGATGCCGGCGCACCTTGGCCTCGCCCCCCATGCGCTGCGCCAGTTCTTTGCGCAGCGCCAGTTCTTGCAGTTCTTTGTCCCAGGACACGTGTGCTCCTCCCTGCCCGTTGCCGATGCGGCGGTTGCCGCCCGGTCAATCGATCTTGATGTTGGCCCGCTTGATCAGCGCTTCGTTTTGCGTAAGTTCTTCGGCGATCTTCTGGCGGAAAGCCTGTGGTGATTGCGTCAGCGGATTGCCCTGCGCCGCCAGCCGTGCGCGCACCTCGGGGTCCTGGGTTACCGCTGCGATTTCCCGATTGAGCCGGTCCACCACCGTCTGCGGCGTGCCCGCGGGCGCAAAGATGCCGACCCAGAACGAGATGTCGAACCCGGGATAGCCCAGCTCGGACACGGCGGGCACGTCCGGCAGGTCGTGCCAGCGGTCGGCGGACGACACCGCTAGCGCACGCAACTTGCCCGACTTGATAAGCGGTACGCCGGACAAGGTGTCAAAGCCGAAGTCGACCTCTTTGGACAGCAGCCCGGCTTCCATCGGCGCGGCGCCCCGGTACGGCACGTGCAGCATCTGCACGTTGGACATGGCGGCAAGCTGCGCGCCCGCCAGATGCATCAGGTTGCCGTTGCCGGCCGAGCCATAGCTGACCGTATTGGGATTGCGCTTGGCCAGCGCCACCAGCGATTTGACGTCGGTCACACCCGCCACACGGGGGTTCTCGGCGTTGATGGTCAGGATGAAGGGCACCGACATCACCGTGGTGACCGGGGCAAAATCCTTCAAGGGGTCGTATTGCAGATCCTTGTAGAGCAAGGGATTGACGGTGATCGAACTGGAATTGCTGACCAGGATGGTGTAGCCGTCCGCCTTGGCCTGCGCGACGGCGCGCGCCGCAATCATCCCGTTGGCGCCCGTCTTGTTGTCCACGACGAAGGTCTGCTTCATCCGCGCGGACAGCGCCTCGCCGACGATGCGCGCCACCGTGTCGATAGTGCTGCCGGGGCTGAAGCCCACCACGAACTTCACCGGTGCACTGGGGTAGTCGGCAGCGCTTGCCGCAAGGGGCGCTGCCGTTGACAACACGAACACGCTTGCTGCCAGCCATTTTGAAACTGTCATGATGTGTCTCCTCCGTGGTTGCCTGAACCCGTGCCTTGCGCTGCATCGGCGCGCGACTCCGGGCCGTTGCTGTGCCTGGCTATGTGCCTGGCGTTGTGATTACTGCGCGGCGACGGCGCCGGACGCCTTGACCGCGCGGCCCCACTTGTCCTGCTCGCTGGACATGAACGCGGCGAACGCCTGCGGGGTGCTGTTGACCACTTCGCCGCCCAGGCTCTCGATGCGCGCCTGCATCGCGGGCGTGGCCACGATCTTGGACACGTCCTCGTAGATGCGTTGCGCCTGCGCCGGTGGCAGCGATGCGGGGGCCAGCAGCCCGAACCACGTTGCGGCCTCGAAGCCGGGCATGCCGGCTTCGGCAAAGGTCGGCACATTGCGCAGCGCCTGCACGCGCGTGCCGTTGGCCACGGCCAGCGCGCGCAGCTTGCCGGATTCAATCAAGGGCAGCGCCGACGTAATCGTGGCCAGCATCATCTGCACCTGGCCGCCCGCCAGGTCCGTGAAGGCCGGCGCGTCACCCCGATAAGGCACGTGCGTGATGCTGGACTGCGTGGCGATCTTGAACAGCTCACCGCTAAGGTGCTGCGCGGTGCCGTTGCCCGGAGACGCAAAGTTGACCGAGCCGCTGTTCTGCTTCAGGTAGGCCAAAAATTCCTGCAATGTCTTGGCCGGGATGGCGGGGTTGACCACCAGCACCAGCGGCACCTTGGTGACCAGCGTGATGGGGGCAAAGTCTTTGACCGGGTCGTAGTTCAGCTTGCTGTACAGATGGCCGCTGATCGTGTGGGCAGACGTGGCCATGAACAGCGTGTAGCCATCGCCCGGCGCCCGCGCCACCGAACTGGCGCCGATGGTGGTGCCGGCGCCCGCGCGGTTTTCAACGATGACGGACTGGCCCCACGACTGCGTCAGCTTTTCAGCGACGGCGCGCGCCACCACATCGGTGGCGCCGCCGGCCGGATACGGCACGATCATCGACACGGGTTTTGAAGGGTAGGGATCGGCCTGCGCCGTTCCCGCGAACAGCGCCGTGGCACATGCCAGCGCGCACAAGACATTGCGGTGCATCGAGTTGTCTCCTCTTGTCTTTGAATGACGGTTTGTTTATTCTTACCGTTCCTGTAGACAGAACGCTTATTCTATTTTATATTTTTTCGGCCAGCGACTGTCAACGAATAAATGCATACCGGCCGCCATCGGACGCGCCGGAAAATCCCATCAAGAGAGGAACATCACGTCATGTCCGAATCATCGGAAACCCTTAAATCCATGCTGATCGGCGGTGAATGGATCGCCCGGCAAGAGGCGGCATTCGCGTCCACCAACCCGGCCACGGGCGCGCAAAACTACTTGGTCAGCGCAGCGTCGGACGCGCAGGTTGACCAGGCCGTGGATACCGCCTGGAAGGCAGTGCGCCAGGCTGCCTGGCGCGACATGCTGCCGCACCAGCGCGCCGCGATCCTGCGCCGCATCGCCGATGGCATCGAACAGCATTCGGAACTGCTGGCACGCTTGCAGATGATTGAAAACGGCAAGGTCTGGGCGGAATGCAAGACGCAGGTCGCCAGCGCGGCGGCCACCTTCCGCTATTACGCGGGCGTGTGCGAAACGCTGGGCGCGGAAGTCACGCCGGCGCGCGGCAACTACCTGTCCATGACGCATTACGAGCCGTATGGCGTGGTCGTGGCGATCACGCCGTGGAACTCGCCGCTGACGATGGAAGCGCAGAAGGTGGCGCCCGCGCTGGCCGCCGGCAACGCCGTGATCCTCAAGCCGTCGGAGGTGACCTCGTCGCCCGCCCTGGCGCTGGGCCGCATCGCGCTGGAAGCCGGCTTGCCGCCTGGCATCCTCAACGTGGTCACCGGCCTGGGCGCCACCGTGGGCCGTCGCCTGGTGGAACATCCGGGCGTGCGCATGGTGTCGTTCACCGGAGGCACCGCCAGCGGTCGGGCCATCGCCCATGCCGCCGCTGAAAAGCTAATGCCCGTGGCACTGGAACTGGGCGGCAAGTCGCCGCACATCGTGTTTGACGACGCGGATCAGGACGCGGCGATAGACGGCGTGATCGGCGGCATTTTTGAAGGCAGTGGGCAATCCTGCGTTGCCGGATCGCGGCTGTACGTGCAGCGCGGTATCGCAGAAGCGTTTATCGAAAAACTTGTGGCGCGTGCCGCACGGCTCAATGTCAACCTGCCCGACGCCACCGGCGCCCAGATGGGCCCGATCGCGTCCTTTGGCCATCGCGACAAGATTGAAGGCATGGTGGAATCCGCCAAGCGCGACGGCGCGCAAGTGTTGCTGGGCGCGCAGCGGCCCGACGACGACGCGCTGCAAGCGGGCGCGTTCTACCAGCCCACCATCCTGGGCGGGCTGTCTCGCGATGCCCACGTGGTGCGCGAAGAAATCTTCGGCCCGGTCCTGTGCGCGCTGACCTTCGAGGACGAAGACGATTTGATCGACCAGGCCAACGACAGCGTCTACGGCCTGGCATCCGGCGTATGGACGGCGGACTACCGGCGCGCGTGGCGCGTGGCCAGGCGCCTGGAAGCCGGCAGCGTGTGGATCAACACGTATAAGCAATTGTCGATATCCACGCCGTTCGGCGGCTTCAAGCAAAGCGGCATCGGGCGCGAAAAAGGCGTCAGCGGGCTGCGTCTGTACCAACAATCCAAGGGCATCTACTTCGGCATGTAGGCCGCAGGAGCCTGTACGCATTCTTTCCAGGGCCGCGACGACGGCCCCCCTTCTTCGGAGACTATCCACATGTCTGAATTTCAACGAGCCGGCTTCATCGGCCTGGGCGTCATGGGCGAACCCATCTGCCGCAACCTGGCCACCAAGGGCGGCCTGCCCGTGCTGGGCTGCGACACCGACGCGGCACCCTTGCAGCGTCTGGCCCCACATGGCGTCCAGAGCGCGACGGCCCAGCAGATCATGCGCGACTGCGACGTGGTGTTCCTGTCGCTGCCGTCCGGCGAAGTCGTGGCGCAGCTGGCGCGCGCCGCCGATGGTTTGCTGGCCAATACACGCAGCGGCCAGTTGATCGTGGACCTGAGCACGTCGCCCGTTGATGTGACGCGCGAGCTGGCCGGTGAATTTGCCGCCAAGGGCGCAACGTTCATCGACGCCCCGGTTGCCCGCACCCGCGCCGCCGCCGAGGCCGGCACGCTGTCCGTGATGATCGGCGGCGAGACCGCGACGTTTGAGCGGGTCAAGCCGCTGGTGTCCACCTTCGCCAACGAAATCACCTATTGCGGCCCGGTCGGCAGCGGCCAGGTGGTGAAGATCCTGAACAATATGGTGCTGTTCGAAACCGTGGTGGCGTTGTCGGAAGCGCGTGCAATTGCGCGGCGTTCCGGCGTGGATCCGCAGGTATTGCTGGAGACTTTCACGCGCGGTTCGGCGGATAGCTTCGCGTTGCGCAACCACGGCTTAAAGGCTATTCTGCCCGGTGAATTTCCCGAAAAAGCCTTCCCCGTGGACTATGCCCGCAAAGACCTGCGCTACGCGCTGGCGTTGGCGGAACAAACCGGCGTACAAGCGCTGGGCGCCCGCAACGTTGAACACTGGTTCAGCGCCGCGTTGGCCCAGGGCCATGGCAACCGCTATTTCCCGGTCATCAGCCGGGTGATCGATCCGGAGTCGGGAACCCATGCCTAATCATCCCTACCATTCCAATGAGTCGCACCCCTACTCAGGACAATTCCACTGACGGCGTCGCCGCCGTCGAACGCGCCCTGACCATCGTCGGGGCCGTTGCGCAACGCACCGAGCCCATCACGCTTGCCGACCTTTCCCGGGCCACGGGGTTCTACAAAAGCACCTTGTTGCGGCTGATTGCCTCGCTTGAAAAAGTGGCGCTGGTGGTGCGCCGCGCCGACGGCCGCTATTCCCTGGGGCCTTACGCGCATCACCTGGGGCGCGCGTACGAAGCCACCTACCGCCTGACCGAAACCATCCTGCCGCTGCTGCAAGCCCTGGTCGATAAGGGCACCGAAAGCGCGTCGTTCCACGTCTACCACGATGCCAATTCACGCGCCTGCGTGCTGCGCGTGGATTCGCACCATTCCACGCTGGACCGTATTCGTGTCGGCGACCTGCTGCCGCTGGACAAGGGAGCGGCGGGCAGGCTGCTGACCGCGTATCTGGTCGACGGCAAGTCCCCCGCCGAAGTCGGCCTGATGCTGACGTCCATGGGCGAACGCGACCCGAACTGCGCGGCGGTGGCCAGCCCGGTATTCGGCCCCGACGGCGACATCTGCGGGGCGATTTCCTTGTCTGGCCCTAAAGAACGTTATTCGCCCGCGGCCGTCAAGAAAATGGCCAAGCTGGTGCAGGAAGCGGCGGCCGACGCCACGCGCGCCCTGGGCGGACGCTGGCCGTCCGCGAAGTAAGGTGACGAACGGTCGCGACCAGACTCGATTGACAGCGTGCCCGGCAACACCAGAACATACGCCGATCCATCGGAACGCGTAGCAAGGACCTTTAGGCATGGCTGAATCTTCCATCGACCTCGACACCGCCGCCTTGGCGCGCGCGTGCCAAGACCGGTACACGGCGCTGCGGCAGGATGCACCGCTGGTGCAGTGCCTGACCAATTTCGTGTCCATGAACATCGCGGCCAATGTGCTGCTGGCAATCGGCGCATCGCCCGCCATGGTGCACGCCACCGAAGAAGCGCCGGAGTTTGCGCGCATGGCCGGGGCGGTGGTCATCAATATCGGCACGCTGTCCGCGCCCTGGTTGGAAAGCATGCTGTTGACGGCGGCGTCGGCGCGGCAGGCCGGCGTGCCGTGGGTGCTGGACCCGGTGGCGCACCACGCCACCGCTTTCCGGCGCGACGCCGTGCGGCAATTGCTGGCCTTGCAACCGACTATCGTGCGCGGCAACGCGTCGGAAATCATTGCGTTGGCGGGCGGCCACAGCGCCGGCAAGGGCGTGGATGCGCGCGACGCCGTGGCGCAGGCAGAACAATCGGCACGCGCCATTGCTGCTGCCCATGGCACCGTGGTGGCCGTGACGGGCGAAACCGATTACGTCACCGATGGCCAGCGTTCAGTGCACATCACGGGCGGCTCGCCGCTGATGCCGCGCGTCACGGCCACGGGCTGCGCGTTGACGGCAGTGGTGGGCGCTTTTGCCGCCGTGTCCAAAGACGACCCGTACATCGCGGCCGTTGCCGCCCTGTCCTGCTTTGCCATCGCAGGCGAACGCGCGGGCGCGCTGGCGGAAGGCCCGGGCTCATTCGCGTGGCGCTTCCTGGATGCGCTGGCGGCGCTGGAACCCGACAGCCTGACAAGAGCATCACCGCTGCGGTAGGACGCCGCTTACCCGGCTTGCACACCCCGGCTTGCACACCCCGGCGGGCACACCCCGCTGGCATACCCCGGCTTGCATACCCGGCGTCATCCGTGTCACGCCCAGGTCACACACCATCCTCACACTCGGATTCCTTCATGACACGGAGGAATGACGGTGAAGCCCCACGTACGAAAACTATTCGCGGTATCGGCCAGCGTTGCGCTCTTGGCGGGCCTGACCGCCTGCGGCGGCGATGACGATGATGATGATGACACCGGCGCAGTCACCCCGCCCGTCGCCAGCGTGCCGCAAGGCGCCGCGCTGGACGTGGCGATCCTGGCCACCACCGACCTGCACGCCAATGTGCTGGGCTACGACTACTACAAGCTGGCCGAAGACAAGAGCTATGGCGTGGACCGCAGCGCGACGCTGATCGCCAACGCACGCAAGCAGCACGCCAACACGCTGCTGTTCGACAACGGCGACACCATCCAGGGCACCGCGCTGTCCGACTACCAGGCGCTGGTAGCGCCGGTGCAGTGCTCGGACATGATCGCCATCTACAAGCAGATGAACCTGCTGGCCTACGACGCGGGCACGATGGGCAATCACGAATTCAACTACGGCCTGCCTTATCTGTCGCAGATCACGAATGTGGACTTCGGCTTGGCCGGCATCGGCAAAGGCACGGACAAGACCAATCCCACCGGCGCCAAGAACTGCGCCGCGCCGGCCTTCCCCTTCGTGTCGGCCAACGTGGTGTCGGCCGCCAGCAAGCAACCCATCTTCAAGCCCTGGGTGTTGCTGGACAAGACTTTCAAGGCGACGGACGCGGGTGGCAAGACGATAGATGTGCCGTTCAAGGTGGGCGTGATCGGGTTTGCCCCGCCGCCGATCTTGCAATGGGACAAGGCCAATCTGGAAGGCCACGTGCAGGTCACGGGCTGGAAGGAAACCGCGCAGCGCTACGTGCCCGAGATGAAGGCGGCGGGCGCGGACATCATCGTGGCGCTGGCGCACGGCGGCATCGACATGAAGACAGCGTACGACCCGGCAATGGAGAACGGCGCCGGGTACCTGAGCCAGGTGCCGGGCATCGACGCGCTGATCACGGGCCACCAACACTTGCTGTTTCCGGACACCAGCGCCACGTCCCCGTTCGTCGGGCAGCCGGGCGTGGACCCGGTGCGTGGCCTGGTCAACGGCGTGCCGGCCGTGCAGGCGGGCCAGTGGGGCAACAACCTGGGCCAGATCACGTTGAAGCTGTCGTACGACAAGGGCTGGCGCGTGCAGCAGGACGCGACCACGGTGCAGCGCATTTCCACGCGCCTGACCGCGCAAAGCGGCTCGACGCCGGCCACCTACGTGGCGCCGGACACCGCCGTGCAGCAGTTGGTGCAAGGCGAGCATGCCGCCACCATCGACTACGTGAAGACGCCAATCGGCCAAAGCCAGTTCGACATGGCAACCTACTACGCGCTGACGGGCGACGTGTCGGCGCTGCAAATCGTGAACATGGCGCAGATCGATTACCTGAAGGACTATATCGCCAAGAACAATCCGGCTTACGGCGCCCTGCCCATCCTGTCGGCCGCCGCGCCGTTCAAGGGCGGGCGCAACGGGCCGGGCGACTTCACCTTCGTCAAACAAGGCAATGTGGCCATCAACAACGCGGCCGACCTGTACCTGTACCCGAACACCTTGCAGGTGGTGCGCGTCACGGGCGATACGGTCCGCCAGTGGCTGGAGAAGACGGCCGAACAGTTCAAGCAGATCGACCCCGCCCAGGCCGCACCGCAAGACCTGGTCGACACGACCTTCCCCACGTTCAATTTCGATGTGCTCTATGCCCCGGGCAATGCGCTGAAGTACGAAATTGATGTGAGCCAGCCCAAGGGTACGCGTATCTCGAACCTGACCTACCAAGGTGCGCCGCTGGATCTGGCCGCGCAGTTCCTGGTGGTCACCAACAACTACCGCGCCAGCGGTGGCGGTGACTTTCCTGGCCTGGCGGGCGGCAAGGGCGACATCGTGCTGCAAGCCCCGGACGCCAGCCGCGACGTGCTGATCAGCTTTATCAAGAAGAACCCGACGCTGGACCTGGCCACCTACGGCCTGGACCGCAGCTGGCGCTTCAAGCCGCTAAGCGGGTTGGCCGGCCCCGTGGTGTTCTGGTCGGTGCCCGGCACCTTGTCGATGGCGGCGGCGCACGGCGTGACCAATGTCAGCGTGTATGACGCCACCCCGGACGCTACGACGCAGCTGTCGCGCTACGCGGTGGATCTGACCCAGTAGGCCGCGTAGACATGTGGATGACAGCCAGGGGTGCTTACAATACGGCTGTTGCGTTGCAACATTCCTCGAATCACCCCTAGCCATCCCCATGTCTCACCCTGCTTCCTTGCAGCACCGCCCCGCGCTGGTGCTGCTTGCCCTTGCTGTGGGCAGCTTCGCCATCGGAACCACCGAGTTCGCCACGATGAGCCTGCTGCCCTATTTTTCCCAATCCCTAGGAATCGACGCTCCCACCGCCGGCCACGTCATCAGCGCCTATGCGCTGGGCGTGGTGGTTGGCGCGCCGATCCTGGCCGTGCTGGGCGCCAGAATGCCGCGCCGCCGCCTGCTGATTGCGTTGATGGGCTTGTTTGCCGTTGGCAACGGCCTGAGCGCCATTGCGCCGGATTATCACTGGATGCTGTTTTTCCGCTTTCTTAGCGGACTGCCGCATGGTGCGTACTTTGGCATTGCGTCGCTGGTGGCCAGTTCGCTGGTGCCGGCCAATCGCCGCACCATGGCCGTCGGGCGCGTGTTCCTGGGGCTGACGGTGGCCACCATCGTCGGTGTACCGCTGGCCAACTGGCTGGGTCAGGTGATCGGGTGGCGCTGGAGCTTCGGGCTGGTGTCGCTGCTGGCGGTGCTAACGATGATCAGCGTGGCCATCTACGCGCCGGATACGCCCGCCGACCACAAGGCCAGCCCGCTGCGCGAGCTGAGCGCACTGGGCCGGGGTCAGGTCTGGATCACGCTGGCGATCGGCGCGGTGGGCTTTGGCGGCCTGTTCTCCATCTACACCTACCTGGCCGACACGCTGACCGCCGTGACGCAGGTAGCGCCCACCACCGTGCCCTTTGTGCTCAGCGCGTTCGGCGTGGGGCTGACGGTGGGCAACATGGTGGTGCCGGTGTTTGCCGACCGCGCCGTGATGCGCACGGCCGGGCTGCTGCTGGTGTGGTCGGCCGTGGTGCTGGCGCTATTTCCGTTGATGGCGCACAACGTCTGGCTGATCACGCTGAACGTGTTCCTGGTGGGCGTGGGCGGCGCGCTGGGCACCGTGTTGCAGACGCGCCTGATGGACGTGGCGGGCGATGCCCAGGGCCTGGCCGCCGCGCTGAACCATTCCGCCTTCAATACCGCCAATGCGCTGGGGCCTTTCCTGGGCGGCCTGGCCATCGCGGCGGGCTACGGCTGGACGTCGACGGGTTGGGTGGGCAGTTTGCTGGCCCTCGGCAGCATGCCCTTGTGGCTGTGGGCGGTGATGCTGGAACGCCGCCATCGCGCCAGGCGGCAGGCCGGGCTTACCGCCAGCGCCGAATCAGCGTAGGGGTTGTTGCGCGCCCCACGACCTTCCTTAGCGGTAATACACGCAGATGCGCTTGCCGCCGATCTCGTGAACGTCGATCGGCAATTCATACAGCGGGCTCAGCACCTCGGGCCGGATCAGTTCGGCCGGGGTGCCTTGATACGCCACGCGCCCCTGCCGCATGGCCACGATGCGGTCCGCGTAGCTGGACGCGAAATTGATGTCGTGCAGCACCAGCACCACCGTCTTGCCCAGCTCATCGGCGGCGCGGCGCAAGGTGCCCATCATCGCGACCGCGTGCTTCATGTCCAGGCTGTTCAGCGGTTCGTCCAACAGCACGTAGCGCGTGTCCTGGCACAGCACCATCGCAACGAAAGCGCGCTGGCGCTGGCCGCCAGACATCTCATCCAGATAGCGCCCGGCCAGGGGTTCCAGGTTCAGATACGCCAGGGCGCGGTCGATGTGGGTCTGGTCGTCCACGGTCAGCCGCCCGCCCGTATGCGGATAGCGGCCGAACGCGACCAAGTCGCGGACGGTCAGGCGCAGCGGCAGGTGGTTGTCTTGCCGCAGGATGGACAGGCGGCGCGCCAGCTCGCGGCTGTCCGCGCGCATCACGTCCAGGCCGTCCACATGGATGCGCCCGGCGGATGCGGGCAGCAGCCGGCTCACCATGGACAGCAGCGTGGACTTGCCCGCGCCGTTGGGTCCGATGATGGCGGTGACACCGTTGGCGGGCAGTTGCAGCGTGACGTCATCCACCACCACACTGTCGCCGTAGTGCTTGCTGACCTTGTCTATTTCTATCATCGGCGCCCCTTGCGCAGGATCAGGGCGAGGAACATCACGCCGCCCACAAATTCGATCACCACGCTGACGGTGGTGTTCAAGCCCAGCACGCGTTCCAGCAGTGTTTGCCCGCCAACCAGGAAGATGACGCCCAGCAAGGTGGCGGCAGGCACGGTGTAGCGATGCTTGTCGGAACCCATCGCCTGGTACGCCAGGTTGCTGACCAGCAGGCCGAAGAAGGTGACGGGGCCGACCAGCGCGGTGGACACCGACACCAGCACCGCGATAGCGCCCAGCGTCAGCAGCAGGCTGCGGCGATAGTCCACGCCCAGGTTCACGGCAATGTCCCGCCCCAGCGCCAACACGTCGTAGCGGTGGCGCAGCCGCCAGATCACCAGCGTGGCCGCGCATACCGCCGCCAGGGCAATGGGCAGCAGCGACACGCGCACGGCATTGAAGCTGGCGAACATGCGGTCTTGCAGCACCAGGAATTCGTTGGGGTCGATCAAGCGCACGACAAAATTGGACAGGCTGCGAAACAGCAGGCCGAAGACAATGCCCACCAGCATCATCAGGTGCAGGCTGCGCAGCGCATCCGAAAACAGCCACCGGAACAGCAGACAGGCAAACGCCGTCATCGCGCACACCTCCAGCATGAAGGCCGCTACGGGATGCTGGGCCGCCGTGGCGGCCTGGCCGAAGCCGAACACCACCACCGCCTGGATCAGCAGGTACAGCGCATCGAAGCCCATGATGGCGGGCGTCAGGATGCGGTTGTGCGTGATGGTCTGGAACAGCACGGACGACACGGCCACGGCATACGCCACCAGCACCATCGCCACCAGCTTGCCGCCACGAAACGGGATCACGAACGACCACTGGCCATTGGCGCCCAGGCTCATATACGCCGCCACGCAGGCCAGCGCCACGGCGGACAGCCATAGCAGCCGCGCGCGCTGCGGCGAGCGCGCGCGCCTCTGCACGGCGGGCAAGATAGCCGGATCAACCAAGACGAGTCCTTTTCAAACGCAGCAGGCACAGGAACAGAATGCTGCCGACCACGCCCACCACGGTGCCGATCGGGATTTCGTAGGGGTGGATCACCAGCCGCCCGATGATGTCGCAGGCCAGCACGAAGACGCCGCCCAGCAAGGCTACCCACGGGATGGAGCGGCGCATGTTGTCGCCCAGCACCAGGCTGACGGCGTTGGGCACGATCAGGCCCAGGAAGGGTATGCCGCCCGCCGTGACCACCACCACGGCCGAAATGGCCGACACGATAAGCAGGCCCACGAACGTCAGGCGCGCGTGGTTCAAGCCCAGGTTGGACGCGAACTCGCGGCCCATGCCCGCGACCGTATAGCGATCCGCCGCTACATAGGCGGCGCAGGCCAGCACAAAGCCGATCCACAGCAATTCATAGCGGCCGCGCAGCACGCCCGAGAAGTCACCGGTGGTCCAGGCGTGCAGCGATTGCAGCAGGTCAAAACGAAAGGCAATGAAGGTAGTGGCCGCATGGATGACCCCGCCCAGGATCAGGCCGATCAGCGGCACGATGAACGGCGTGCGTAGCGGCACGCAGCGCAGCAAGGCCAAAAACAGCAAGGTGCCGGCCAGCGCAAAAGCGGTGGCCGTCATCATCTTGCCGATTACCGGCGTATCGGGCGCCAGCAAGGTAATAACAAGAATGCCCAGCGTGGCCGATTCGACGGTGCCGGCCGTGGTGGGTTCCACAAAGCGGTTGCGCACCAGCATCTGCATGATCAACCCCGCCACCGCCAGCGCCATGCCGGCCAGCAGCAAGGCCAGCGTGCGAGGCACGCGGCTGACCATCAACAGGCGCCAGGCGCGCTCGGCCTCTTCGCCGCTGCCCCACAGCGCCGAGACGGACAAGGTGCCCGCGCCCAGGCTGACACTGGCCGCGCACAGCGCCAACAGCACCATCACCGCCAGCGTCAGCCCGCCCCACCCGCTTATCGTGCGCCGCCAGGTCATCGGCGGCCTTCCCTTGCCCCAGTCATGCCGCTTACTTTCGCGGCGCCAGCGCGGCCGCGATGTCGTCCACGTTCTGCTGCATGGCCGTCAGCCCGGCGCTGCCCAGCAGGTACCAGTTAAAGCCGTTCAGATAGACCACGCGCTTGTTCTTCCACGCGGCCGTGGCGCGCACCAGGTCGTTGTCCAGCATGCGCTGGGCCGATACGCCTTCGCGGCCGATCGCGGCATCGCGGTCAATCACGAAGAGCCAGTCGGGGTTCGTCTCGGCGATGAATTCAAACGAGATGGCCTGGCCGTGGTTGGACACGTTCAGGCCCTTGGCCGCGGGCTTGAGGCCGAACGCATCGTGAATGACGCCAAAGCGCGAACCCGGGCCGTAGGCGCTCATCTTGCCGCCCGTGGTCAGGATGACCAGCGCCGTGCCGGCCGTGGCGGCCTGGCCTTGCAGCGCGGATATCGATGCGCGCAAGGCGTCCAGCTGCTGGCGCGCTTGCGCCTGTTTGCCGTAGATGGCGGCCAACGTTTCGGTGTTGCGGGTGACGCTGCCGACCAGGTCGCGCGGGTCGACGGTCAGGTCGATGGTGGGCGCCAGTTTGGACAGTTCGTCGTACTTCGGTGCCGACCGGCCGGCGACGATAACCATCTGCGGCTGCGCGGCGTGGATCACTTCGTAGTTGGGCTCGAACAGCGAACCCACTTTCAGGTAGCGCGGCTCGGCATATTGCGCCAGCTGCGGCGGCAGCTTGGCGGCCGTGGGCACGCCGGCCACTTCCACGTCCAGCGCGTGCAGGGTGTCCAGCACCGCCATGTCCATCACGATGGTTTTGGTGGGATTGGCCGGCACGCTCGTCTGCCCGCGTGCGTGTTTGACCGGCACGGTGGCTTGCGCCATGCACACGCCAAAGGCGGCCGACAGGGCCAGCGCGGCGCCTGCCTGGATCAGTCGGCGTCGGCCATGGCCGGTGTTTTGCTGCATCGTCATACGTACCTCTTTGGCTTCGCGGGGAAGCAGGCATCGCCCCCCCAGTTCATTCATCCCGATCAGAATTTCACGCCGACGCCCAGCCAGTAACGGCGGCCGTCTTCGACGTATTCGTAATCGTCATACGTGACCTGCTTGTCGAACAGGTTGTAGATGCCGGCATACACCGACACGGTCTTGTTCACCGCGTACGACGCGCCCATGTCCACGAAGGTGTAGGACGGCGCCACCACCGACGACGACGAAGCGCCCGTGATCGGCTGGCTTTCCTTGCCGCGATAGTTCACGCGCGCCCACGCTTGCAGCGCGTCGGACGCCTGCCAGTCCACCGTGGTGGTGAACAGGTGCTTGGGCAATTGGTTCAGCGGTTCTCCCTTGTACTGGCCCGACTTCTGTTCCGACTTGGTAAACGTGTAGCTGCTGGTCAGCGACCAGTCGCGCGCCAGCGGCAACTTCATGCTGGCTTCCACGCCGCGCGACACGGCCTTGTCCACGTTCATGTAGGTGGTGGGGTTGGAGCCGAACTGGTTGGGGCCTTCGGTGCACTGGGACAAGGGGCACGCCACGCGCGTGATCTTGTCCTTGAAGTCGTTGTTGAACAGCGTGACGCCCGCGTTAAAGCCTTCGCCGTCGTCATACAGCAGGCCAATTTCTTCCGTGACGGACTTCTCGGGCGTCAGGTCCGGGTTGCCGTACATGTTGCCGCCCCGGCTGACCTGCCCCCAGCCCGCCACCGTCTGGCGCAGGTCCGGCGCGCGAAAACCGGTGGACACGCCGCCCTTCAGGGTCCAGCGGTCGGCGAAATGCCACACGCCGTACAGACGCGGGCTGAAGTGCGTGCCGAAGTTTTCGTCTTCGTCCATGCGCAGGCCGGCAGTGACGGCAAACTGCTCGGTCAGGCGCCATTCGTCTTCGGCGAACAATGCCCACTGGTAGCGGTCGATCTTGTTGGGGCCGCCGGACAGCTGGTTGCCGGTCTGGTCGTTCAGGCGCTGGCTCAGGTAGGTGCCGCCCAGCGTCAGCATGTGCGAGCCCAGCGGCAGGGTCCAGCTGGTTTGCAGGTTCAGGTTCTTGACCTTCATCTGGCGCGAGCGGTTGTCGAATTCTTCTTCCTGCACATAGCTGTCCGACACCGCCCAGCCCCAGCGCCCGGTATGCGACAGCGCCCACTTGTTGCTGCGGTAGTCGTTCTGCGCCGACGCGGGGCAACCGGTGCGCGCGCACGCCTCGCCCGGCGCCAGCGGCGCGACCGTCTTGCCCAGCGTTTCCTGGATTTTCTGACGCATCGTGGTGGCTTCCAGCACGATGTCGTGGTCGCGGTTGGGGGTCAGCGCCAGCTTGGCCGTGACGCTGTCGGAATTGCGCTTGCGAAATCCGTCAACGATATTGTCTTCGTCGCGCTGCGAGGCCTGGCCGTAGATTTGCAGGCCCAGCAGGTCGCTCTTGATGGGGCCGGCCAGGTAGAAGTTGCCCTGGTAGATATCGCCCGACTTGCTGCTTTCCTGGATGGTGGTATCCATGCGGATTTCACCGTGCCATTCCTTGGGCACCTTGCGGGTGATGATGTTGATGACGCCGCCCATGGCGTCCGAGCCGTACAGCGACGACATCGGGCCGCGCACGACTTCAATACGTTCGATGGCGGCAAGCGGCGGCGTCCAGCCGCCTTCGACCCCGGCCGAGTCGGAATTGGTGCGGGTCTCGCGCGAGCTTTGGCGCTTGCCGTCGATCAGGATCAGCGTGTACTGCGGGCCCATGCCGCGCAGGCTGATGTCCTGGCGGTCGCCACCGCCGGTAACGATGACGCCCGGCACGTCGATCAGCGCGTCATTCACGTCGCGGTAGAACTTTTTGTCCAGGTCTTCGCGGGTGATGACGCTGATGGAAGCCGGCGCGTCCTGGATCTGCTGTTCGAAGCCGCTGGCCGTGACCACCACGGTGTCCAGCGTCTTGGCCTCGCTTGCGGCCTGCGCCCACGACGCCGCCGGCGCCATGCCCAGGCCGGCCGCGCACAACGCCGCCGCCAGCTGCGTGCGCGATGTCAAAACACGGCCGCCCAAGGCCAGATCGTTGCTGCTCATGATGCTTGTTTTCTCCCGTACCAGCGCCCTGCCGCACCCCGCGTGCGGCCTCGGCGCTGCCTCTTATTTCTTAATGAAAACTATTCTCATATTAGAATTGAGGCTTTCGGAACCGGGCAAACACCTTTCCGCAACTTTTATCTTCTTCAGACTTCTTGACACTTCGGCGGGCGGCCATCGGCCACACTGCCGGGTGCGGAACACACTACGGATGCTCTTCTCCCAATCAGCGGTCGCGCGCCGCATCCTGCTTATCGACGACGACGTCGAACTGGCACAGATGCTGCGTGAATACCTTGAACCCAACCATTGCGTGCTGACCCTGGCGCATACGGGCACGCACGGGCTGGCCCTGCTGGCGCAGGACGACTACGACCTGATCCTGTTGGACCTGATGCTGCCGGACGGCAGCGGCCTGGACCTGCTCAAGCAATACCGGCAACGCTCGCGCCGCCCCGTCATCATGTTCACGGCGCACGGCGGCGAAACCGACCGCGTGCTGGGGCTGGAATTCGGCGCCGACGATTACCTGGCCAAGCCCTTCAGTCCGCGCGAACTCAAAGCCCGCATCACCGCCGTGCTGCGGCGCTTTGAAGAGGTGCCTGAAACCACCAAGCCCAGCCTGACGCTGGGCGCGCTGTCGCTGGACCCGGCCTCCGGGCGCGCCTGCCTGGACGCCGAGGAGGTGCTGCTGACCGGCGCCGAACAGCGCATCCTGGAACTGCTGATGCGCGCGCCGGGCCAGGTCGTGGCGCGCGAACAGATCGGCATGTATGCGCTGGGCCGGCGGCCCGACCGCTATGACCGCAGTATCGACACGCACATCAGCGCGCTGCGCAAGAAGCTGCGGCTGGATCAGGCCAACGGCACGCTGTCGATCCGCAATCTGCGCGGCCTGGGTTACGTGCTGGCGGGCGCGGCCTGATGCGCTGGCTATTGCCGACGCGCTCGCTGTTCTGGCGCGCGTTCCTGACCTTCTGGTCCGCCATGGCCATCATCCTGGTGTGCGGCATGCTGTTCACGGCGGCCGTGGCCTGGTATCGCATCAATTCGCTGGACGGGCTGAACCCGGGCAGCCTGACGCATGACGCCGCCCAGGTGGCGCGCATCCACGGCAAGGACGGCCTGGAACGCTGGGTGCAAGCGATGGACCAGCGCTATTCCGCGCTGAAGATCTACATCCTGGATACGGACGACCGCGAGATCCTGGGCCGCACGCTGCCGGCCCGCATGCACGATTGGCTAAGCGCTTACCGCGCGGCGCCCGACCGGCCCGTGCCGGCGGACCCGGCGCAGCCGGACCCCTCTGTGCAACGCGTGTCTTGGTGGCAGCCGCAGCTGCTGGTGTTGCCGGATGGCGCCGAGCTGCTGATGCTGTTCCTGCCGTTCGACTCGTCGCACTGGGAAGTGTTGGGGCTGTCGCCCGTGGCGCTGGCCTTGCTGCTGTTCGCCCTGGCGGTGACGGCGCCGTTCTGCTGGGCGCTGACCCGCCACGTGACGGCGCCCTTGACGCAGCTGCGTCACACCACGCAGGCGCTGGCGGCGGGCCATCTGGGCGCGCACACGCCGGCCAAGCTGGCCGGGCGCAAGGACGAACTTGGCCTGTTGGCGCGCGACTTCAACGCCATGGCCGACCGCCTGAAAGCGGTGGTCGACACGCGTGAACAACTGCTGCACAACATCGCGCATGAATTGCGTTCGCCGCTGGCGCGGCTGCGTTTGGCCAGCGAGCTGGCGCGGCGCAAGGATGAACGCCAGGACGTGCAGCTGGACCGTATCGAACGTGAATGCGAACGGCTGGATGCGCTGGTGGGCAGCACGCTGCGGCTGGCGCGGCTGGGCGCGCTGCCCGAACCGAACGACACGCTAGACCTTGGCGACATCGTCAACGCCGTGGTCGAAGACGCCCGCTTTGAAGCGACCACGTTGCAAGTGCGCATCGCCTGGGAACCGCCCCCGCCGGTGCTGATCACGGGTGAACGCGACAGCCTGTCCAGCGCCATTGAAAACGTCATGCGCAACGCGCTGCGTTTCGCGCCGGCGCACAGCGCCATCCGCGTGCGGCTGATACAGAACGCGAATTACGCCTGCGTGGAAATTGAAGACCGAGGGCCCGGCGTGTCGCCGAATGATCTGGAATCATTGTTCGAACCCTTCTTTCGCGCGGCCTCGGGCGCCAAGACACCGGGCTCCGGAGCGGGCCTGGGCCTGTCGATTGCCCAGGCCGCCGTGGCCGCGCACAAGGGGCGGATAGCGGCACGGAACGTGTCGCCGCACGGGCTGGCGGTGCGCATTGAAGTGCCACATCCGTTGCCTGTTCCGCTGCCTGTTCCGCCGCCAGGCTCCCCGCCCCCGATCAGAACGTGATGTTGGCCGACACCCACAAGCGGCGCCCTTCCAGCACCTGCCGGTAGGAATTGGTCCAGTTGGCGTTAGCAGCTGGCGTCGTGGCGCCTACCTTGGTCGGGCCGTAGTTCACGAAGTTCTTGTCGAACAGGTTGAACACTGACGCCGACAAGGTCACGTTCTTGTTGACCACGTATGAACCGCCCGTGCTGGCCAGCCAGTATGGGTTGTAGAACACCTGCTCTTTTTCCCAATCCATGTCGTTGAACTGCTTGGCGCGGTATTCGCCGCGCGCCCACACGTTGAACTGGTCGTTGATGCGCCAGTTCAAGCCCAGGTTCAGCGCGTGGCGCGGTTGCGAACCCAGCGGTTGGCCCTGCTTGGCGCCCGAAGTCACTTCGCTGGCGGTGAGGGTGTAGTTGCCGTTGAACGACACGCCGCCGCCCAGCGGCACGCGTCCACCCAGCTCGAAACCTTGGATGGTTGCGGTATCGACGTTCACGCGTTGCGAGAAATTGGCCACCGGGATGCCGTTGCGTTCCCATACGCCCAGGTCCAGGCAGCCTGCGGCCGGGCCACCTGCCGCCAGGCAGTTGGGCACGTTCTGGCTGTCGATCTTGTCCTTGAACTTGGTGTGGAACGCCGTCAGGTTGCCCGACAGGCCTTCCCCATCGTCAAACAGCAGGCCCAATTCGGACGCGGTGCTGCTTTCCGGCTTCAGCTGCGAATTGCCCAACAGCGGCATGGTGCCTTGGGCGCCCAGGCCGATGATGCCGTCGGTCATCAGATTGATGTCGGGCGTCTTGTAGCCCTTGCTGACCCCGCCCTTCACCGTCCACATCGGCGTTGCGTTCCAGACCAGGTAGCCGCGCGGGCTCCACTTGCCGCCGAATTGCTCGTTGCGGTCGTAACGCGCACCCGCCGTCAGGGCCAGGTCGTCCACGATGCGCCATTCGTCTTCGGCGAACAATGCCCATTGATACTGGCGCTGGTCCAGCGGCGCGGACACCAGCGTGTCCTTGAAGTGCTGTTCGCGCCACTGGCCGCCCACCGTCAGGTTGTGGCGTTCATTGAGCAGCGGCATCGTCCACTTGGTGTCGAACACCCAGTTGTCGTATTCCAGATCGCGCTTGTCGCCGTCGGTCGGGCGGCGCGGCGCGTTCATCGGGTTGGTGCGGCCGATGGTCTCGGTCGTGTCATAGACCAAGCTGGTATCGGAACTGACCGACCCGCCGTAGCGGCCCAGGTGCGTCAACGCATAGCGCTGGCGGTTGAACTCCATTTCCGGGTCGTAGCCGCCGCCCTGGCGATTGGGCGCGATGCTGGTGTTCAGCGTGCCCAGCTCGCCGTTGCCGTTGTCATAGGTTTGCCAGTTGCTGTCCACGTCGAACAGCACGTCGTGGTTGCGGTTGGGCGTGAGCGCCAGGCGCAGGCCCACGTTCTGTTGGGTGCTGTCGCCCAGGCCGGAAAAGCTGGCGATGTCGCCGGTGTAGTTGCCGCTGTTGTATTCGGCCTGGTTGACCGGGTAGCTGCCGTTGGCGCCAAGCCGGCGGTAGTGGCCGCCACGCAGCGTCAGACCCAGCTTGTCGGTCTTGATGGGGCCGCTAAGGTAGAAGGCCGCGCCATAGTTGTTGCCGTAGGTGTTGTCGCCTTGCGCGGTGCCGTCCAGCGTGATCTGGCCGGTCCAGTCCTGGCTGACCTTGCGCGTGATGATGTTGATGACGCCGCCCATGGCATCCGAGCCGTACAGCGTGGACATGGGGCCGCGCACGACCTCGATGCGTTCAATGGCGGCCATCGGCGGGATGAAGTTGGTGTCGACGTCGCCAAAGCCGTTGGGCCGCGCGCCCGAGCTGTTCTGGTTCAGGCGCTTGCCGTCGACCAGCACCAGCGTGTAGTCGCTGGGCAGGCCACGGATGCTGATGTTCATGCCACCCGCCTTGCCGCCCCGCTCGACCGTCACGCCTTCGACGTCGGCAACCGCATCGGCCAGGTTGTGAAACGGGCGCGTCTCCAGCTGCTCACGCGTGATGACCGAAATGGACGCCGGCGCGTTCTTGATTTCCTGTTCGAAGCCGGCGGCCGTTACCACCACGGTGTCCAGCTGCGCCACGCCCATGGTGTCTTCCATGGCGCCAGCCGTGTTTTGCGCATGCGCCGCGCATGACGCGGTAATGGCCAGCGCCAGCGGCAACAAACGGAAGCCAGGACGGGGGGCAAGACGAGGAACAAGATGGGAAGGACGGGACGCGACGAGGTCGAGGTCTTTAGTGCTTTTCTGAGTCGACATGGGGAATCGGGACAACCACCCGAGGCGGGCGGCGCGCAGTGCGCTGATTGGGAATTTCAATGAACGGCAATGATAGGCATTCCCAATATGCGATTCAACTTTTTGTCAGCTTTAATTCAGTTTTTAGAAAGTTTTAAGAAATTTCTCGGATCTCTGATGTATCCAGACGACAAAATGCCGCCTTTCGGCGGCATCATGCGGGGACGGATTCAGTCGTCGCCGGCCAGGATGGCGGCGGGCAAACGCGGCAAGACGCGCATGGCGTTGGCGGTAGTGGCGTGCGCCACCTGGGCGGGCGTGATGCCGCGCAGCTCGGCCAGCACGGCGGCAATGCGCGGCAGTTCGCCTGGCCGGTTGCGGCGCTGCGGCGGGTGCAGCCAGGCGGGCGGGATATCGGGCGCGTCCGTCTCCAGCACCAGATGGGACAAGTCCACATCCACCGCATGACGACGGATCTGCAAGGCGCGTTCGTAGGTCATCGCGCCCCCCATGCCTAAGGCAAAACCGTGGTCGATAAACGCCTGCGCCTGCTGCGCGCTGCCGTTGAAGGCATGTGCAATGCCGCCGATGGGGCCATGGCGGCGCAGGTACTTGAGCAGGATGTCTTGCGAACGGCGCACATGCAGCAGCACCGGCAGCTTGAATTCGGCGGCCATGGCCAGCTGCGCGGCATAGAAGCGTTCCTGGCGTTCGCGCGGTTCACCCGTGGCGATCTCGGGCACGAAGAAATCCAGGCCGATTTCACCGATGGCGACAAAGCGGGGGTCGCCCAGGCATTGCTTGATGGTGTCGCGCAGGACGTCCAGGTCGGCATCGTCGGCGCGCTGCACGTACAGCGGGTGGATGCCCAGCGCGTAGGCGCCGCCGGCGATCTGCCCGGCCAGTGCCTGCACCACGGAAAAGTTGGCGCGTTCGACGGCGGGGATCACGATGGACCCCACGCCGGCTTCGCATGCGTGGTCGGCTACCTGCTGGCGGTCGGCGTTGAACTCGGCGGCGTCCAGATGGCAGTGGGTGTCGATCAGCATGGGCGGGGTCTCCTTGGCGCCATTATGCTCGCCACCGGCATGGCCCTGCTACCCCGACACCAGGCGGCCGTTTTCCATCAGCAGTTGGCGGTCGGCGCGGGCGGCCAGTTCGGGATCATGCGTGACGATGGCGAATGCCGTGCCCGATTCCTGGTTCACGCGCGTCAACAATTCAAACATCTTGTGCGCGGTGTTGCGGTCCAGGTTGCCGGTGGGTTCGTCGGCCAGCACGCAAACGGGCCGCGTGACCAGCGCGCGCGCTAGCGCCACACGCTGGCGTTCTCCGCCCGACAACTGCCCCGGGAAATGGTCCTCGCGCGCGGCCAGGCCCACCAGCGCCAACACTTCGCGCGCGGCGGCGCGAGCCTTGTCGCGGGTCTCGCGGCGCACGATCAGCGGCATGGCCACGTTATCCAGCGCGGAAAATTCCGGCAGCAGATGATGAAACTGATAGACAAAGCCCAGGCTGCTGTTGCGCACGGCGCTTTTCTTGGCCTCGGACAAGCCCACGGCCAGTTTGCCGTCCACCGACACCGAGCCGCTGGTGGGCACGTCAAGCAAGCCCAGGATGTGCAGCAAGGTGCTCTTGCCCGAGCCGGAAGCGCCCACGATGGCAACCATTTCACCGCGCGCCACCGACAGGCTGACGTTGCTGAGCACGTCGACGCGGGCGGGGCCTTCGTCGTAGTACTTGACGATGTTCTCGGCCTGCAACGCGGGCGTCAGGGCGTCTGCGTTTGGAATCTTAATCATGGCGCAGCACCTGTGCCGGTTGCAGACGCGAGGCGCGCCAGCTGGGATACAGCGTCGCCAGCAACGACAGCACCAGCGACGTCAGGCCGATGGTGGCGATGTCGCCCATTTGCGGGTCGGACGGCAACGCGCTGATGAAATAGACTTCGCGCGGCAGGAAATGCACGCCCAGCATGCGCTCGATGAACGGCACGATCACATCCACGTTGTAGGCAATGGCAATGCCGCCCACCACGCCCAGCAAGGTGCCGATGACGCCGATCATCGCGCCTTGCACCAGGAAGATGCGCGCGACTTCGCCCGGCCCCGCGCCCAGCGTGCGCAAGATGGCGATGTCCGACTGCTTGTCTTTCACGGCCATCACCAACGACGACAGCAGGTTGAACGCGGCCACCGCCACGATCAGCGCCAGGATCAGGAACATCATGCGCTTTTCGGTTTGCACGGCGGCGAACCAGGTGCGGTTGTTGCGCGACCAGTCGCTGGCCATCACGTAGGGCGGCAGCACCTTCTTCAGTTCATTGGCGACTTCGGGCGCTTTTTGCATGTCGGCAATGCGCAGCCGCACACCCGCCGTGCCGCTCTCACGGAACACGCGGGCGGCGTCCTGGTTATCGACAAACGCCAGCGACGAATCGTATTCATAGTGGCCCGACGAGAACACGCCCACCACGGTGAACTGGCGCATGCGCGGCGCAAAGCCGGCCGGGCTGATTGAGCCTTGCGGCGCCATCATCAACAGCGTGTCGCCCACTTTCACGCCCAGCCCGTCGGCCAGCTCGTTGCCCAGCACCACGCCAAAGCCACCGGCTTTCAGATCGGTCAGCTTGCCCGACACCATCTGGCGCGGCAGGTCCGACACGTTGCCTTCGGTGGCCGGGTCGATGCCCCGTACCTGCACACCGCGCAACGCCTGCCCCCGCACCAGCATGCCCTGCGCCGCCACGAAGGGCGCGCCGGCCTTGACCTGGGGGTTTTGCTCGGCGGCGGTGGCGAACTGCTGCCAGCGCTCAAGCACCTGTTCGGGCAAGGCGCCGGGAATATAGAGTTCGATGTGCGGCAGCACCGACAACATGCGGTCGCGCACTTCTTTTTGGAAACCGTTCATCACGGACAGCACCACGATCAGGGCGGCAACGCCCAGCGCGATGCCCGCCATGGAGCTGGCGGCGATGAAGGAGATGAAGCGATCGCGGCGCCCGCGTCGCTGGCGGATTCGGGCCATCCCGGCATAGCGGGCGCCTATCCAGAGTTCGTAGGGTATTTTCAGCACGTGCGCATTATGGCATTAACGGCCTGGAAATCGCGCCGCGGATGTGCGGTTCCACGACCAGCCGTGTCAACCTATGGCAGCCGCCACCGCCGCTTAGTTCCCGCCGCCCGGGCGGACTACAATCGCGGCCATGCTGATCGTCATTCCGGGCGCCCTGCCCGCCCTTCCCGTTGCCGCCGAACTGGCCAAGCTGCTGCCTGAACGCGCCCCCACGCTGCACCGCTGGTTGCTGGCCGGCGCCGCCCGGGCCGCCCCCTTCGATGTACGTGCCGCCGGCTGCACGGCTTTTGAATCCTGGCAACTGACCCGCGCGGGCTACCGACCCGAACCCGGCCTGCTGCAAGGCGCGGGCCTGGGTCCGTTGCTGGCCGATGAGCAGGCCCCGGCCGGGCAAGCCGTGTGGCTGGCCGAGCTGGTCCACCTGGCCCTGGGCGCGGACCAGGCCAATCTGCTGGACCCGGGCCAGATGGATCTGCGCCCCGAAGAATCCGCCGCCTTACTGGACACGGCGCAGCCCTTGTTCGACGGCACCGGTTTTACGGTCCAACCCCTGTCCCCGCAGCGCTGGCGGCTGACCTTGCCTGACGGCCTGCGTCCGCAGACGGCATCGCCGCTGGTCGTGGCGGGGCATCGCTTGAATGAATGGTGGCGCCAGGACGCGGAAACGCGGCCGTGGCGGCGCTTGCTGAATGAAATACAGATGGCGTGGCACGAACACCCCGTCAACGACGACCGCGCCGCGCGCGGCCTGCCGCCCGTCAATGCGCTATGGCTATACGGCGGCGGCACGCCCTGGCCGGTGGCCGCGCCCGGCCCGGAACGCGTGCTGACCGGCCTTGACGCGCCCCAGCGCGCGGGCGATTGGGCCGCCTGGCTTGACGCCCTGACCGAACTCGATACGCAGCATTTGCGCCCCCTGGCGGGCAAGCAGGGCGTGCCCGACAGGCCCGCCGAACTGCTGCTGCTGGGCGACGACCGCCAAGTCGCCCTGACCCTGAAACCGCGCGGGGGCCTGCTGGGCTTGCTGCCCGCGCCCAAGAAAAACTGGAGCGCCTGGTGGTCTCACCCCGCTTAACGACTCGCCCCGCCGACCTGGACGCCTGCCGCGTCCTGGAAGCGTCGGGCATCCATCCCTTGCTGGCCCGCCTGTGGGCCGCGCGCGGCGTCACGCATCCTGATCAGACCAAGCTGGCCTGGCCATCGTTGTTGCCGCCCGCCGGCCTGACCCATTCCGCGCACGCCGCCGGCGTGCTGGCCGATGCCATCCAGGCCGGCAAAAAGCTCTTGATCGTGGCCGACTACGATTGCGACGGCGCCACCGCCTGCGCGGTCGGGCTGCGCGCCTTGTCGGCCATGGGCGCCGACGTCGACTTCCTGGTGCCCAACCGCTTTGAAACCGGCTATGGCCTGTCGCCCGCCGTGGTCGAGCTGGCCGTGCGCCACCGCAGCGGCAAGCCCGACATCATCATCACCGTGGACAACGGCATCGCCAGCGTGGACGGCGTGGCCGCCGCCAACGACGCGGGCATCGGCGTGGTCATCACCGACCACCACTTGCCCGGCGACACCCTGCCCGACGCGCTGGCCATCGTCAACCCGAACCAGCCCGGCTGCGGCTTCCCGTCCAAGAACCTGGCCGGCGTGGGCGTGATCTTCTACATGATGCTGGCGCTGCGCGCCGAGTTGCGTCGCCGTGGTGTTTACCCCGCTGATGGCGGCCCGCGCCTGGACGCGCTGTCCGACCTGGTGGCGCTGGGCACCGTTGCCGACGTGGTCAAGCTGGACGCCAACAACCGCCTGCTGGTCACGCAGGGCTTGCAGCGCATGCGCAGCGGCCGGCTGCAACCGGGCCTGCGCGCGCTGTTTGCCGTGGCGGGCCGCGAACCGCGCAGCGCCAATGGTTTCGACCTGGGCTTTGCGCTGGGCCCGCGCATCAACGCGGCGGGCCGCCTCGCCGACATGAGCCTGGGCATCGCCTGCCTGACGACGGATGACGAAGCGCAAGCGCTGGAAATGGCGCGCGAGCTCGACAACATCAACCGCGAACGCCGCACGATCGAAGCCGAAATGCGCGAACAGGCACTGGCCGCCATGGAAGCGCCCAATGCGGCGGCGGGCGCCACGGTCTGCGTGTTCGACCCTGGCTGGCACCAGGGCGTGGTGGGGCTGGTGGCCTCGCGCCTGAAAGAAAAATTCTGGCGTCCCACGCTGGCCTTCGCGCCGGCGGGCGATGACGAAATCCGTGGCTCGGGCCGCTCCATTCCCGACGTGCATCTGCGCGATGCGCTGGACCTCGTGTCCAAGCGCCACCCCAACCTGATCCGCAAGTTCGGCGGCCACGCCATGGCGGCCGGCCTGACGCTGGGCCGCGCCGACTTTCCCGCCTTCGCGCCCGCGTTCGACGCCGCCGTGCGCGAGCTGACCGGCCGCGACACCTTCGAACCGGTCATTGAAACCGACGGATCGCTGGAAACCGGCTACGCCAACGCCGAAATCGCCGGCATGTTGCAGCAACAGGTCTGGGGCGCGGGCTTTGCCGCCCCCCTGTTCCTGGACGAATTCACCGTACGCAACCAGCGCCTGGTCGGCGACAAGCACTTGAAGCTGTCGCTTGAACGCGGCCACCAGCGCTTTGACGCCATCTGGTTCGGCCACGACCAGTCGCTGCCCGAACACATCCAGGCCGCGTACCGCCTGGAACAGAACGTCTGGAACGGCATGGTGTCCGTGCAGCTGGTGATCGAGCACGCGGGGTAAAGCCTGGGGGGAAGCCGACGCCGGCACGATCGCTTCCCAACCAGCGATCCGTCCCCCCTGTTGCAACACGCGCCCGCGTAGTTGCCCCAACCACGGTAAAATGCCAGGTTTCGCACAAAAGTCATCAGGACAGGATCATCATGGAAGCCGAACGTCAGAACCAGCTCGCAGCCCGCCTCGCCGATTACGCGGAGCGCGAACAGGCTCTACGGAGGTATCTTTGACTACGATGCCAAAGCTGAACGCCTGCACGTTGTAAACGCCGAGCTCGAAGACCCGGCGGTCTGGAACGACCCCAAGCACGCCCAGGACCTGGGCCGTGAAAAGAAAGCCCTGGAAGACGTGGTGGAAACGCTCACCGGTCTTGGCACGGGCCTGGCCGACGCCAACGAATTGTTTGAACTGGCCGAGGCCGACGACGACGATTCCACGCTCGAATCCATCGAAAAGGACGCCGACGCGTTCCAGGAAAAGCTGGAAAACCTGGAATTCCGCCGCATGTTCTCCAACCCGGCCGACCCGCTGAACTGCTTCCTGGACATCCAGGCGGGCGCGGGCGGCACGGAAGCCCAGGATTGGGCATCGATGCTGCTGCGCCAGTACCTCAAGTACGCCGAGCGCAAGGGCTTCAAGGTCGAAGTCCTGGAAGAATCCGAAGGCGACGTCGCGGGTATCAAGTCGGCCACCATCAAGATGGAAGGCGAATACGCTTTCGGCTACCTGCGTACCGAAACCGGCGTGCATCGCCTGGTTCGCAAGAGCCCGTTCGATTCGTCCGGCGGCCGGCACACCTCGTTCGCCAGCGTCTTCGTGTACCCCGAAGTCGATGAATCGTTTGAAGTGGAAGTGAACCCCGCCGACCTGCGCGTGGACACCTACCGCGCGTCCGGCGCGGGCGGTCAGCACATCAACAAGACCGATTCCGCCGTGCGCCTGACGCACATCCCGACGGGCATCGTGGTGCAGTGCCAGAACGACCGCTCGCAGCATCGCAACCGCGCCGAAGCCATGCAGATGCTGAAGTCCAAGCTCTACGAACTGGAAATGCGCAACCGCATGGCCGAACAGCAGAAGCTGGAAGACTCCAAGACCGATGTGGGCTGGGGCCACCAGATTCGTTCGTACGTGCTGGACCAAAGCCGCATCAAGGACCTGCGTACGAACGTTGAAATCTCCAACACGCAGAAAGTGCTGGACGGCGACCTGGATCCCTTCATCCAGGCCAGCCTGAAGCAAGGCGTTTAAGTCTGTCGCGATACTTCCGCTAACCGTACCCAGAGGTCCACGAATGTCTGACACCATCGCAATCCTTACCGGCGCTTCGCGCGGCATCGGCGCCGCCATGGCGCGCGGCCTGGCCAAACCGGGCACCCGCCTGATCACGCTGGCGCGCCGCGAAGACCCCGAACTGGCCGCCTACGCGCAGTCGCGGGATGTGCAGCTGGAACAACTGTCCGTGGACCTCTCGGACTTGAAAGCGGCCGAAGCCTCGGCTGAACGCATCTGCGCGGCCCTGCCGCGCGATGCCAAGCGCTATCTGCTTATCAACAATGCGGGCACGGTGCACCCCGTGGCCGGCACCGACGCCCTGATCGACAGCGCGGCCATTACCGCCGCCTTCAACCTGAACGTCACCGCCGTCATGCTGCTGACCGCGCGCTTTCTGGCCGCCGTCGAAGGCCTTAACGCTGACCGCCGCGTGCTGAACATTTCCTCCGGCGCGGGCCGCAACCCGAACGCCGGCTGGGGCGTCTACTGCGCCACCAAGGCCGCGCTGGACATGTACACGCGCGTGGTCAAGCAGGAACAAGGCGCCGACGGCGCGCGCATCGTCGCGCTGGCCCCCGGCATTGTCGACACCGACATGCAGGTCGCCATCCGTTCCAGCGACCCCGACAGCTTCCCCGCGCTGGCCAAGTTCCAGGACTTCCACGCCACGGGCAAGCTCGCTTCGCCCGCCAATGTGGCCGCCCGCATCCTTGCCTACCTGGATCGCGAAGATTTCGGCACAACCGACATCGACGACATCCGCAATTACGACTGATCCCCTTACCATGACCGACCACTCGACCGCTCCGGCACCCGCCCAGGATGAAAACCGCTTGATCGCCGAACGGCGCGCCAAGCTGGCCAAACTGCGCGAAACCGGGGTTGCGTACCCGAACGACTTTGTTCCGGACGCCCGCGCCGCCGCGCTGCACGACAAGTACGACGGCGAGGAACAGGAAGCCCTGGCCGCCGCCGGCGTCACCGTCAAGGTGGCCGGCCGCATGATGCTCAAGCGCGTCATGGGCAAGGCCAGCTTCGCCACCCTGCAAGACAGCACCGGCCGCATCCAGATCTACCTGGACCGGGGCACGCTGGGCGAAGACAACTACGCCGCGTTCAAGCAATGGGACATCGGCGACATCATCGCGATCGAAGGGTCGGTCTTCAAGACCAACAAGGGCGAATTGTCGGTGCACGCCGCCACCGCCCGCCTGCTGTCCAAGTCGCTGCGTCCGCTGCCCGACAAGTTCCACGGCGTGGCCGACCAGGAACTGCGCTACCGCCAGCGCTACGTTGACCTGATCATGACGGACGCCACGCGCCGCACGTTCGAAGCGCGCAGCAAGGCCGTGGGCAGCATCCGCCAGTTCATGCTGAACGCCGGTTTCCTCGAAGTGGAAACGCCCATGCTGCACCCGATTCCGGGCGGCGCGGCGGCCAAGCCGTTCGTCACGCACCACAATGCGCTGGACATGGAAATGTACCTGCGCATCGCGCCCGAACTCTACCTGAAGCGCCTGATCGTCGGCGGATTCGAACGCGTGTTCGAAGTCAACCGCAACTTCCGCAACGAAGGCGTCAGCCCGCGTCACAACCCTGAATTCACGATGATGGAGTTCTACGCGGCCTATGCGGAATACCGCTGGCTGATGGACTTCACGGAAGAACTGATCCGCCAGGCCGCCATCTCGGCCACCGGCAGCGCCGTGCTGACGTATCAGGAGCGCGAGCTTGATCTGTCCAAGCCGTTCGACCGCCTGACCATCTGCGAAGCCATCCTGAAGTACGCGCCGGGCTACACGCAGGCACAGCTGGACGACCCGGTCTTCGTGCGCGCTGAACTCAAGAAGCTGGGCGCGGACGCTGACGGCCCCGTGCTGTCGCGCGCCGGCCTGGGTGCGCTGCAACTGGCGCTGTTCGAAGAGACGGCCGAAGCCAAGCTCTGGAACCCCACGTACATCATCGACTACCCGGTTGAAGTGTCGCCGCTGGCGCGCGCTTCCGACACGCGCGAAGGCATCACCGAGCGCTTCGAGCTCTTCATGACCGGCCGCGAAATCGCCAACGGCTTCTCGGAATTGAACGACCCCGAAGACCAGGCCGAACGCTTCCGCTCGCAAGTCGAAGCCAAGGACGCCGGCGACGAAGAAGCCATGTTCTACGACGCGGACTACATCCGCGCGCTGGAATACGGCATGCCTCCGACAGGCGGCTGCGGCATCGGCATCGACCGCCTGGTCATGCTGCTGACCGACAGCCCCAGCATCCGCGACGTCATCCTGTTCCCGCACCTGCGTCGTGAAGACTAAGGTCGCAGCAGCGCAGGCGAGCGCCGGAGCAGCGTCGTGATCTTCAAGATCCTGATGCTGCTGCTGATCGTGGCGGGGCTGGTCTATTGGATCAAACAACCCCGCCGCGTCCTGCCGGGTGCGACCTACGCGCCCGCGCGGCCACGCCGCCCGGTGTTCATTGCGCTATGCATTGCCACCGCCATCTCCGTGGTGGCCGCGATCTTGACGGCGCTGTTGTGGATGGGTGGCGTGGCCGGCGGCGTCTCCGGCGGCGGCTATCACGGCGAAGCCGACTTCCTGCTGCCTGTCTCCGGTTGCCTGCTGGCCTTGGGCGTGGCGTGCGCCGTGGCGGCATTCCTGAAGCGTCGCGGCTAGGCGGCGGCATCCAGCGGCCACGCGCCCGCCCCTTCCGGCAACGCCGGCAACGACGCCAACAACATCGCATCGATGAAAGCCGCCGGCGCCAGACGCCCGCCAGGCTTGTACCACTGCACCGTCAGGTTCATCGCCCCCAGCACGCAGCGCTTGATGACGCGCGCGTCGCCCTGGATCAGCCCCGCCTGAACGGCATCCGCCACCACCGACTGCCACATCGCTTCGTAGCGATCGCTTAGCGCCTTGACCGCCGACTGGCTGGGCGCGGACAAGCTGCGCCATTCGTAGACCAGCGCATTCATTGCATCGCCGCCCGCGCCTTGCAGCATGCTCCACATGTGCACGCGAAACAGCGCGGCAAGCCGATCCGCCGGCGCATCGTAGTGCGCCAGCGCGCGTTCGCCCCCGTCGATCACTTCCTGGATGCCGTTGTTCATCACCGCCACCAGGATCTCTTCCTTGCTGCGAAAGTGATGGAACAGGCTGCCCGACTGCAAGCCCACGGCGCGCGCCAGTTCGCGCACCGTGGTCCGTTCGTAGCCGTGCTTGCAGAACAGCCTGCCGGCCGTCAGCACCAGTTCGCGGCGGCGTTCGGAATCAGCGCCCTCTTCGCGCGGCACAAGGGCCGCGGTCTTGGTCATGGCCGATCACAGCCTTTGAATGATGGTGGCCGTGGCCATGCCATGGCCGATGCACATCAGCTGCATGCCGATTTCACCCTCGGTCGCCTCCAGCCCCGCCAGCATCTTGGCCATCAGCCCGGCACCGGTCGCACCCAAAGGGTGGCCGTGCGCGATGGCGCCGCCCCAGGGATTCACGCGCGCGGGCTTCGCATCAAGCTCGCGCTGCCACGCCAGCACCACGCTGGCGAAGGCTTCGTTGATTTCGATCCAGTCGATGTCTTCCAGCGCCAACCCGGCACGCGCCAAGGCCTGACGCGCCGCCGGGATCACGCCCGTCAGCTGCATCACCGGGTCGGACCCCACGACCACCCGTGCCAAGAAACGCGCCCGAGGCCGCAGCCCGTCGGAAAGCGCGGTGTCGCGATCCGCCAGCAACACCGCCGCCGCCCCGTCTGCCAGCTGGCTGGCGTTGGCGGCGGTAACGCCGCCCTGGCCAGCGGGCCGCATCGCGGGCGCCATGGCAGCCATGCGCGCCGCGTCGGTCTTCTCCCTGATACCTTCGTCCCGATGCGCGGCGTCTTGCGGGCCGGGCAGCAGTTCGGCATGCAGGCCGGCCCGCGCGGCAGCCCAGGCGCGTGCGTGGCTTTCGCGCGCCCAATCGTCCATGTCCGCCTGCGACAGTGTCCAGTGGTCGGCGATGCGCTCGGCGCTTTCAATCTGATGCACTAGCGCATGGCGTTCCAACAGCGCCGGGTTCAGCGATTCAAAACCCTTGAATTCGCCCTGCCCCAAGGTCACGTCCAGGAACATCGGCACGCGGCTCATGCTTTCGACGCCGCCCGCGACCACGTAGCGCATATCGCCCGCCGCGATGGCTTGCGCGCCAAAATGCACCGCCTGCTGGCTGGAGCCGCACATGCGGTTCAGTGTTACGCCCGGAACGGTTGCCGGCACGCCGGACAGCAGTGCCGCCAGCCGCCCCACGTTTGCGCCCTGCTCACCCGCCTGGCTGACGCAGCCCGCGATCAGGTCCTCGACCTTGTCGCCCGGCAAGCCGGCACGCGCCAGCAAGCCATCCACCGTCTGCGCCAGCAACGTATCGGGCCGCGTATCGGCCCACCATCCGCCACGCCGACCAAACGGCGTGCGAACCGCCTCCACGATCACGGCGTCATTCATGCCATCGTCTCCTCAACGTAGAGCCTTTCGATTTCGTTCGCGTACGTGCGATAGATGCTGGCCCGGCGCACTTTCATCGTGGCCGTGACCTCGCCATCATCGTGATCCAGTTCCTTGGTCAACAGGTGAAAGCGCTTGATCTGCGACACCGGGGCCAGCCCGGCGTTGGCGCGCGACACCTCCTGCTGCACCAGCTCGCGCACCTCGGGCGATTCCGCCAGAGACCGGAAATGCGTGAACGCAATGCGGCGCGACTCGGCCCACTTGCCCACCGTGTCGAATTCAAGCTGGATCAGCGCCGACACGAACTTGCGCCCATCCGCGATCACGATGCATTCCTTCACATACGGGCTGCCCTTGACGGCGTTTTCGATCTCGGACGGCGTCAGGTTCTTGCCGCCGGCCGTGATCATGATGTCTTTCAGGCGATCCACGATGCGCACGCGGCCGTCCTGTTCCGCCACCACGTCGCCCGTATGCAGCCAGCCGTCGCGCACCGTGTCGGCGGTGGCGTCCGGGTTCTTGTAATAGCCCTGGAACACCATGTCGCCGCGCACCAGCAATTCACCCGCCTCGCCCATCTTCCATTCCACGCCCAGGATCGGTTCACCCACCGTGCCTACCTTTACGCGATCGGGGTGCTGGCCGAAGATCATGCCGGCGGACTCGGTCAGCCCATAGACTTCCAGCAGCGGCACGCCCAGATTGCGAAAGTAGCGGACCACATCGGGCGGTATCGGCGCGGCGCCCGTCATCGCGACGCGCACGCGCCGCAAGCCGATGAAGTTCTGCAAGGCGCGCAGCACCAGCCAGTACCACAGCGCATGCGTCAGCCGTTCGCCCGCACTGTATTGCGCAGGCGACTTTTCAAGAAACGGCGCACAACGCGCCAGCGCCCGCCGGTACAACCACTGTTGCAGCCGCCCCGCCTCCTGCATCTTGATCGAGATCGACGCGTGCAACTTTTCCCAGATGCGCGGCACGCCCAGGAAAATCGTCGGCGCCACTTCACGCAGGTCCTCCTGCACGGTGCGAATGGATTCGCCAAAGTTCACCTGCGACCCCAGGTACAGGGGCACGAAAGTGGACAGCATTTGCTCGGCCACATGGCATAACGGCAGATACGACAGGTGCACGCTGGCCGCATCCATCGACAGCCGGTCCGCGATGCCCGGCGCCACGCCGCGCATGTTGCGGTAGCTGAGCATGGCGCCCTTGGGCTTGCCGGTGGAGCCCGACGTATAAATCATCAGCCCCGTGTCATCCAGCCGCTGCGTATCCAGCGCGGCGTTCAGCGCGGGAAACTCGACGGCCTCGCGACGCGCGCCGTCGGCTTCGACTTCGGCAAAGGTGACGATGCGCGTGCGGTCGGCGGGCGGGTATGACCGCAGGCCTTTGGTCTCCATCATCACAATGCGGCGCAGCAAGGGCAGCCGGTGGGCCACTTGCAGCACCTTGTCGGTCTGCTCCTGGTCTTCGCACACCACCAGTTCGACGTCGGCATGCTCCAGCACATAACCCATTTCCTCGGCCGGGCTGGTCGAATACACACCCACCGCCACGCCGCCCACCGTGCCCGCCCCCAGCTGCGTCAGCAGCCATTCCACGCGGTTTTCCGACACGATGGCCACGCGCCCGCCCACCCCCAAGCCCAGGGCACGCAGCCCCAGGCCCACGCGGCAGGCGCGCTGCCAGTAGTCCGCCCACGACAGCGGCTTCCAGATGCCAAAGTCTTTTTGCCGGATGGCGATGGCCGTGGGTTTGCGCCGCGCCTGCTCGCGCAACATCTGCGGCAGGGTCAGCTCGGGCCAGACGGCGGGATCAATCAACGCAACCATGGCCTTGTCCTTCATGACAGCCAGCGCTTGCGGCGCTTGTAATGCTTGATATCGCGAAAGCCGCGCGCCTCGCCCGTGCCGCCCACGCCCAGATAGAATTCGCGCACGTCGGGGTCGGCGGCCAGCTTGTCGGCCGAGCCGTCGATCACCACCTTGCCGGTTTCCATGATGTAGCCGTAGTGCGCCACGGCCAGCGCCACCGAGGCGTTCTGCTCAACCAGCAACATCGACACGCCCTGCTCGGCGTTGATGCGCGCGATGATGGAAAAAATGTTTTCGACCAGCATCGGCGACAAGCCCAGCGAGGGCTCGTCCAGCAGCATCAGGCGCGGCTGCGCGATCAACGCTCGGCCGATGGCCAGCATCTGCTGTTCACCGCCAGACAGATAGCCCGCCAGGCCGCGCCGCCGCTCGAACAGGCGCGGAAAGTAGCCGTAGACCAGGTCGAAGTCCACCCGCGCGCCGGGCCTGCCCGTCAGCGCGTAGGTGGCGGCCACCAGGTTTTCTTCCACGGTCAGGTCTTCAAATACGCGGCGCCCTTCCATCACGTGCGCAAGGCCCGATCGCACCAGGTTCTGCGGCTTGGCGCCGCGAGTGTCGCCGCCGTTGAACACGATGTGGCCGCGCACCAGTGCCCCGTCTTCCAGGTCCAGCAAACCCGACACGGCCTTGAGCGTGGTGGACTTGCCCGCGCCGTTGCTGCCCAAGAGCGCCACGATGTTGCCGGCCGGCACCGACAGGGACAGGCCACGCAGCACCTGCACCGCCTTGTTGTAGACGACTTCGATATTGTTGATGTCCAGCACCGCCGCGGGCGTGGCGGTGCCCGTCGATGCCGCGTGCGCGTCAGGGGCGAACGTCACAGGCGCCTCACTTGAGCACGATCCAGTCGGACGCCGGCACCATCTGCTTTTGCTTCACATCGGCGCGATAGATCCGGCCCACCGGAATGGAGTTGCCCTTGATGGTGATGGGCACGCCGATCAGCCCACCCGTGTCGAAGTCCTTGATGCCATCCAGCGCGGCTTTCATGTTGGCGCTGGTCAAATCCTTGCCGGCGTCCAGGGTGCGCTTGGCCACTTCGGAAAACAGCATCGCGGCCAGGAAGCCCTGCATGTAGCCCGTGCTTTGATATTGCGGACGCATCTCGCGAATCTTCTTGAGCATCGGCGCATCGCCCTCGGTGTCGTAGTAGTAGCGATACGGCATCACGCCCATGAAGCCCTCGGCGTCTTCGCCCATCTGCATCACGGTGGAGTTGTCCATGGTCCAGAACGTGCCCATGTAGCGCGTCTTCAAGCCCATGCGCTTGCCCTGCCCCACGAATTCGGGAATGGGCGCCAGCACGTAGCCGTGGAAGATTGTGAAGTCAGGGTCGGCGCGGCGCAGCTTGATGACTTCGGTGGACACGTCCACGCTGCCCGGCGGCGTCATGATCTCGGTGGCGACCTTCAGGCCCAGCTTTTCCGCGACCGCGCGCGAACTGGCAATGGGGTCGCGGCCGAACTCGGTGTCGGAATACACGAACGCGACTTTCGCACCGGGCTGCTCCTTGGCGATGTAGCGCAGCAGGATGCCGAACATTTCGGTGTAGTCGGGCCCCAGCATGAACTGCGCCGGATACTTGGCGGGGTCGTTCAGCTCGGTGGCGAACGACGCGCCCGTCATCAGGATGTCGCCCGTGCGGTTCAATTCAGCGTTGATGGTCTTTGAAAACCCCGTGGAATCGCCGTAGTAGAAATTCACCTTGTTCTGGCTGGTAATCTTCTTGAAGGCGGCCACCGACGCATCGACCTTGTACGCCGTGTCTTCCGGCACGTAGCGCAGCTTGCGCCCCTTGATGCCGCCCTGGTCGTTGATGATCTTCACGTAGTCGGTGATGCCGGCGTGGATGCCCTGGCCGGCGAACGCGAACACGCCGCTCAAGGGAATCGACCCGCCCAGCACCAGGTCGTCGGCAGCGTGCGCGGCGGGCGCCGCCGCTATTGCCGCCGCCAGGCCCAGCGGGGCCAACAACCTCGATAAACCGCTGCCTATCCGGATGCGCTTCATGGTGTGTCTCCTTGGGTCTTTTTGGATCATGCAATCGGCCAATCCGCGTTCAGGTCCGGAATGGCCACAGGTGAAAGAAGCGACGCACGCGCCGCCAGATTTCCGCAAGCCCATGGGGCTCGAAGATCAGGAAGCCCACGATCAGCAGGCCGAAAACAATGGTGCGCACCGGCGATACCAAGCGCAGCGCGTCGCCCCCTACGGGCAGCCAACCGACGATCAGCTTGAGCAGTTCCGGCACCATCGTCATAAAGACCGCGCCCAGGATGGCCCCCAGAATCGAGCCCATGCCACCCACGATGATCGCAGCCAGGAAAAAAATCGACATGATCAGTGGAAAGCTCTCGGGTGTGACCACGCGAAAGAAGTACGCCCACAAGCCGCCCGCCACGCCCGCATAAAAAGACGACAGCCCGAACGACAGCAGCTTGTAGCGCAGCAGGTGGATGCCCAGCACTTCGGCCGAGATATCGCGGTCGCGGATGGCGATGAAGGCGCGGCCGATGCGGGTGCGAAACAGGTTGGCAGCGCCCAGCACCATCAGGATCGTCACGGGCACGATCAGCCAATAGATCTTGAACGACGTGTCCAGGTCCACGCCCAGCAAGCGCGCGGGGGGCACCTGCAAACCTGTGGTGCCGCCGGTGAATTGCCAATTGGCAAAGATGAAATGCGCGATGAATGACGCAGCGATGGTGGCGATGGCCAGGTACAAGCCCTTCACCCGCAACGACGGGATGCCCACCAGCAGCCCGCCCAGCATGGCCACCACCCCGCCCCCCAGCAAATTGACCAGCACCGGCGTACCCAGGCGCAGTTCCATCACCGCCACCGTGTACGCGCCCAGCCCCATGAACGCGGCTTGCCCCAGGCTGACCAGCCCGGTGTAGCCCGTCAGGATATTCAAGCCCGTGGCACTGGCGATATTGATGGCGACCAGGCAGGCCAGGTACAACCAGTACGCGTCGGCCACGAATGGGAACAACACCAGCGAAGCCGCCAGCAAGGCCAGCCACACGTGCTGGGTGCGCGTATCGAACAGGGCCTCGTCCGCCAGGTAAGTCTGTTTCGCGGTCGCGATGCGCATGGGTCAGAGCCTCTCGATTTCACGGGTGCCGAACAGGCCGTAGGGCCTGACCATCAGCACCACGACCAGCACGATGAAAGTGGCCAGCAGCTTGAATTCGCCACCCAGATAGGCGCCTGCCCAGGCTTCCAGCAGGCCGATGAACACACCGCCCACCAGCGCCCCCGCCACGCTGTCCAGCCCGCCCACGATCACCACCACCAATACCGACAGGCCGAACACGCCCATCGACGAAGAGATGCCGCCGATGGCGCCCACGATCACGCCCGACACCGCCGCCAGCGCGCCCGCCGCCACCCAGGCCAACGAGAACACGCGCGGCACGTTGATGCCCATCGCATAGGCCGCGCCCTGATCGGACGCCGTGGCGCGCAAGGCCACGCCGCCGCGCCAGTAGCGAAACACCACCAGCACCAGCAACGCCAGCACCACCGCCACCCAGAATCCGTAGAACACCTTGGGTGCAACAAACGCCTCGCCGATCATCACGGGCGAGCGCGGCATGAATTCCGGCAAGCGCCGTTGATCCGCTGTCCAGATCAGTTCCACCACCCCCACCAGAATCGAGGCCAGGCCCACGGTCACCATGAATACCGAGATGGGCGCTTCGCCCAGCATCGGCCGTATCGTCAGCCGTTCGACCAGCGCGCCCAACGCGCCCGACACGACGACAGCACCCACAATGGCCAGCCAGATGGGCCACTGCATGCCGGTGGCAAACGCGTAGAACACATAGGCGCCCAGCATCAGGAATTCACCGATGGCGATGTTCACGACGCGCGTGGCCTTGTAGACGATGACGAACGCCAGGGCAGCCAGCGCGTACAGGCCGCCACTGCCCAGTCCCGCCAGGGTCACTTCCAGGAAGAACAGCGCATCCATCACGCGGCCTCCCGCAGGCGGCGGCGCAGGTCGCCCACATCCCCCGCGCCCAGATAGGCTTTGATGACCTCGGGGTTGGCTTGCACCTCGGCGGGCGTGCCATCGGCAATCACCTGGCCAAAGTTCAGCACCACGACGTGATCCGACAGGTCCATCACCATGCCCATGTCGTGCTCAACCATCAGCACCGTCACGCCCCACTCGGTGCGCGCATCCAGGATGAAGCGCGCCATGTCGTCGGTTTCTTCGCGATTCATGCCGGCCACGGGTTCGTCCAGCATCAGCACCTTGGGCTGCATGGCCAGCGCGCGGGCCAGTTCCACGCGCTTTTGCAACCCATAGGACAACGCCGCCACGGGCGCATGGCGGATGTGGTCGATTTCAAGAAAGTCGATGATGCGTTCTTCGATGTCAGCCCGCAGCGCCATTTCTTCGCGGCGCGCGCGTCCCAGGTACAGCAGCGCATCCAGCACGTTGGTGCGCAGGTGTGCGTGACGCCCCAGCTTGATGTTGTCCAGCACCGTCATGCCGCGAAACAGCGCGATGTTCTGAAAGCTGCGCGCCAAGCCCATCCGCGCGCGCTCGGGCGCCGCCACGCGACTGATGTCGCGGCCTTCAAATCGGATCTGGCCGGTGGCCGGCTTGTAGAAGCCGGAAATGGTGTTGAACAGCGACGTCTTGCCTGCGCCGTTGGGGCCGATGACGGTGGTGATGGTGCCGGGCGCCACCCGGAAGCCCACGCCCGTCAGCGCTTTTACGCCGCCAAAAGCCAAGGTAACGCCATCCACCTCCAGCAAGGGAGCGTGTTCGGACTGATCCACCATTTGTCTCCTCGCTGATTGATCGCGAAGTTATTTGCCGCCTTGTGGCGGACATTTTTTTTGGGCGATGAATCGGGCGACCCGCCAGGCAGGCGATGCAACGAACCTGTCTTTTACCTACGCCAATCCAGCGCCGGAAAATCGTTCAATGCGACAGTGCTATGCGGCAGTGCTATGCGTTACGCTAGGCCTGCTTAAAACAAAACCAAGCAAGCGCTCGGTTCAGACCATAGCATCGCGGTTTTTGGATCGACAGTTGGTACTTACCCGATAACGGAGACACGCCATGACCCAGGAACTTCCCACGTTCGATTCCGTGCTGCTGGAGGCGGACGGCACGCTGGCCACCGTCACGCTGAACCGCCCCGACACGCTTAACGCCATCGACGTCGCCATGGCGCGCGACCTGCAACGCGCCGCGCAATGGCTGGAAACGCAGAAGGATATTCGGGTCGTTCGGTTGCGTGCGGCGGGCAAGGCGTTTTGCGCCGGCGGCGACATCAGCATGTTCACCGGCGAAGCGGCGCAGGTGCGCGCGACCTTGCTGGACCTGTTCACGCCGCTGAATGATTTCATCGCGCGCATCGCACGCATGGACAAGATCTGGTTGGCACAAGCGCATGGCGTCGCGGCGGGCGCAGGCTTGTCGCTGGTGCTGGCCTGCGATCTGGCCATTGCCGATAACGACACACGCTTCATGACCGCGTACTTGAAGCTGGGCGCAACGCCCGACGCGGGTATGACGCACGGGCTGGTTCGCGTGCTGGGCGCACGGCGCGCGCTGGACCTGCTGCTGCGACACGATGCCTTCACGGCAAGCGATGCGTTGGCATGGGGCATTCTTAACCGCAGCGTGCCCGCTTCGGATCTGGCCGAGGCGGGTGCACGCTACGCCCAGGAACTGGCCCGCCATGCGCCGCATGGTATTGCGGGCGCGAAGGCTTTGCTGCGCAGCGCGCAGCACGCCACCTTGGAGACGCAACTGGCCGAGGAGACGGCGCGCTTTTTGGATTCCGCGGGTCGAGCGGACTTTGCCGAGGGCGTGCGCGCGTTCCGCGAAAAACGCGCGCCGCAGTTCAAGGGGTAATAGCCCAGGCAGGGGCGTTAGGGGTTCGTGAGCGGCGCGCGGCCTTCATGGACCCTCCCCGCCGTTGTTGTTCCCTACGCTTCCTTCCAAACCGGCGCACGCTTTTCCACGAACGCCGACAGTCCCTCGGCGGCATCCGGCGTGGCGGCAGCGTTGCAGAACACCTCGACGGCGGTCGCCAGCTTGCGGCGGTAGTCGTTATCGTTGGCAAACACGAACGCGCGGCGGCCCATGGCCAGCACCTGTGGCGGCTTGCTTGCCAACGATTGCGCCAACTGGCGCGCCTGCGCCAACAACTGGGCTTCTTCTTCAACGCGCGCCACCAGGCCCAGCGCGTGCGCTTCCTGCGCACTGAATGTGCGGCCGGTAAAGAGCAGATCAAACGCGCGATGCTTGCCCACGATGGCAGGCAGATGCGCGTAGTGGATGGCCGGCAGCACGCCGACATCAATTTCGGGATACCCGAACGTGGCGTTGCTGGCGGCCACGATCATGTCGCTGGAAATGGCCACCGTCATGCCGCCGCCGCGCACGGCGCCCGACACCACGGATATCGACGGCTTGGTCAGGTTGAATTGCGCGTCGTAGAGCTTGACGTACAGCCGGGACAACAGCGCATGGATTTCGCCGGCTGAACTGGCCATCAATTTCTTCATGTCCAACCCGGCGCAGAAGCGGCCGGGAAGATCGCTGGCCAGCAGCACCGCGCGCACGGCCGTATCGGCATTGGCGCGCTCCAGCGCGGCGATCAACGCATCCAGCATGTCCACATCCAGTGCATTGACCGGCGCATGGCACAGGTGAATCTCGGCGATCCGGTCGCGCACTTCGTAGCGTAGATAGGTCAAGATGGTTCTCCGAGTGCTGTGTGGGGCGACGCTTGGGCTGCTTGTTGGGGTGCTTGCTGGGGGGCTTCCTGCACGCTGCCGGCGGCAAGCAAGGCGTCGATGTCGTCGGGCGTGAAGCCCAAGTCTGCCAGAATCTCGCGGCTGTGCTGTCCAAGCAGCGGCGCAGGCATGGCGGCGTGGCGCGGCTGCTTGCCGAACCGCACGGGCAAGCCCACGTTCTGAACCGTACCCAGCACCGGATGCTGGCTGCTGACGATGAGTTCGCGTGCCGCCACCTGCGGGTGCGACAGCGCCTGGTCCAGCGTGTGTATGGCCGAACAGGCAATGCCGGCGGGCTTGAGCGTGGCGATCCAGTCGGCCACCGTTCGCGTCGCAATCCGCGCCTGCACCAATGCCACGGTCGCGTCAAAGTTGCGCACGCGCGCCGCGTTGCTGGCGAATTCCGGATCGTTCACCTTGTCCAGCAAACCGGCGACGGCACAAAAGCGCTGCCATTGTGCGTCATTGCCCACGCCCAGCATCAGGTCGCCATCCGCGGCACGAAACGCCTGATATGGGCACATCGCCGGGTGGCCCGTGCCCATGCGACGCGGAATCTGGCCAGTGCGCCAATAATTCTGCGCCATGTACGACATCAAGCCCAATGAGGTATCCAGCAACGACACGTCCAGATACTGTCCTTGCCCCGTCTGCGCACGCTGAAGCAGCGCCGCCAGAATGCCACTTAACGCAAACGACCCGGTGCCCAGGTCCACCGGTGAAAAGCTGGCGCGGGCGAAGTTGCCGCCCGGCTCGCCCATGGTGCTGATCATGCCGCTGAAGGCTTGCAGCATCACGTCATAACCGGGCTCGTCACCCATCGGCCCTTCGCGGCCATACCCGGAAATTTCGCAATAGATCAGCGCCGGATTCAGGCGGGCCAGCGTCTCGTAGTCAACGCCGAGCCGCGCGGCGGTCTTGCCGCCGAACCCCTGCAACACCACATCCGCCTGCTGGGCCAGCCGATGCACCACTGCCCTGCCCGCGTCGGATTTCAAGTCGACGGCCAGGCTGCGCTTGTTGTGGTTGACGGCCAGGAACGTGGCGGACTGCCCGGCGTCCTGCGGCAACCAGGCGCGCGTGTCGTCGCCGGTGCCCACGGGCTCGACCTTGATGACGCGCGCGCCCAGCTCGCCCAGATACTGGCCGCACAACGGGCCGGCCAGCACCTTGCTCAGATCCAGCACCGTAATGTCTTTCAGTGGCGCCATGCGCGTAGGAGTCGGCATGTTCATCATTCAGCCTTCAATCCGACGGTGTGGGCGGCATGGGTCCATTGAGCCGTTTCACGCTTGAAGAACGCATCAAGCTCGGCCGGCGGCACGGACAACGCTTCGGCGCCACGTTCCTGCATGGCCTTGCGATACGCTTCACTGGCCACCACATTGGCCACGGCCGTGCGCAGCTTTGCCACGACCTCGGGCGGCGTGCCGGCCGGCACTTGCAGCGAGAACCAGAACTTCAAGTCCAGTCCCGCGTAGCCGGCCTCTTTCAAGGTGGGCACATCCGGCAGCAGCGGCGACCGCGCGCCCGACGTGATGGCCAAGGCCCGCAGCCTGCCCGCCTGCACCTGCCCGATGCTGGTCGACATGCTGTCGAACAGAAAATCAACCTGGCCGCCGATCACATCGGTCACGGCGTTGGCGCTGCCCTTGTATGCCACGCCCACGGCGTCAAACTTCGCCAGCTTCTGCAACAGCGCGCCATACACATGCGGCGAACTGCCCGGCCCAAACGTGGCGTAGCTCAGGCCATGAGAGGCTGCGCGGCCACGCTCCACCAGCTGAGCCAGCGTCTTGACCGGCGTGCGCTCCGGGTTGACGACCAGCAGGTTCGGCATGGCGCCGGTTGTGCCAACCGGCACATAGTCGGTCAGCGGCTGCATGTTGGCGCTGGGATACATCAACGGGTTGATGGCCTGCATGCCAACGGTGTTGTGCATCAGCGTGTAGCCGTCGGCGGGCCCATTCAGCACACTTTGATAGCCGACGTTGCCGCTGGCGCCCGGCTTGTTCTGCACGATGACTTGCTGGCCCAACTCGCGCGACAGCGGATCAGCCACCAGGCGTGCGATGAAATCCGTGGGGCCGCCCGCGGAAAACGGCACCAGCAACGTAATGGGTTTGGACGGCCAGGTATCCGCGACCGCGGGCGTGGCCAGAACCGCCGCGGCAATCGCGGTGGCCAGTGCTTTCATCAGCGCCATGATGTCTCCTTGTGTTTTTTCGATGGTGGCGGCTGCATTATGCAAAGCGGGTAGTTATATGAGAAATACCGTTTTTATATGCTGGCTATCATAAAATTGTTATAGGCAATCCCGACCAGGACCTTTCAATGTCGATGTCGATTCGTGCAATGCAGTGCTTTGTTGCGGTGGTTTCAACCGGCTCGATCAGCCGTGCGGCGGCCGCGCTGCATGTCGCGCAGCCCGCGCTTAGCCTGTTGATCCGCAACCTCGAAGAAGATTTGGGCGTGGTGCTGCTGCACCGGACATCGCGCGGCGTCACCGCCACCGCCGCTGGGGCACGACTGTTGTCTCACGCCCGCGAGATACTGGGCCGCATCGACGCGGCGCGCGCCGATGTGCGCGAAGACCTGGTCGCCCCGCGCGGCACGGTGTCCTTGGCCATGTCAATGTCCATGGCCAAGCTTGTGGCCGTACCGCTGCTGCGATTCAGCCTGCAAACCTGGCCCGACGTCTATTTGAAGATCATCGAATCCAGCACCGGATACATCCCGGGTTTCGTCAGTTCGGGACACGCCGACCTGGGCCTGACGTTCAGCGACGACGCGGCCGTGGACCTGCGTTTTCAGCATTTGATCGATGAGGAACTGGCGGTGGTGTCGCCACCGGCAGCACGCGGTGGTGCAAAAGCGTGGTCCGGGCAGTTGGCCGCGTTACCCAAGATGGGGATAGGCGCCCTGGCCAAACTACCGCTGGTTCTGCCCGGCAATCCACATAGTTTGCGGCGGCTGCTGGACAATTATCAGCAGCAGGAACGCACGGCGTTTCGCGTCATTGCAGAAGCCAACGCGATCCCGCAATTGATAGAACTGGTTCGCGCCGGGCTGGCGCACACGATCCTGTCCTACGAAGCCGTGCGCAAAGAGGCGATGCGCGGCGAGGTGTCGCTGCGCCGGATAAAAGCGCCGCGCCTGACGCGGCCGGTATTCTTATGCCGTTCGGACGTGCTGCCGCTGTCCATGGCGGCCACCGCCGTGGCGGACCGGGTAAGCCGGATCATCATCGATGGCGGCTTGCCCGGCTAGCACAGGCGTCAGATCAGGCCCACGCGCTTCTCGACCGCCTGCGCCCAGCGCCGCGCCACGGTCGGCGAGGTTGCGCAGGTGGCGGAGTCCGTCACCACGCGCACGGCGCGTTCAAGCAGTTGAATGTCGGCCTCGTGCTGGCGCGCCACATGCGGGTCTTCGAAGAAGATCACGCGCTGGCACTGATGCTCAAGCACCAGTTCGGCAATCTGCGCGTCGCCGCCCAGCGGACCGCTCAGGTAGCGATGCACCCACGGCGTATCCTTGGGCCACCCGCGCGACCATGCCAATTCGTTCAGCCGGCCGCCGGTTGTGCCTGTCGCCACGCGCCGGGCAAACTGCGACAACACGTCGAAATGCTCGCTGGCAAAGGCCACCATCTCGTCTTTGAGCGCATCGTGCGCGATCATGGCCAGCGTCTGGCCCGTGAAGTTGAACAGGCGCGACACGGACGCATCAGGCGCCAACCCGGCATGCACGCGTTCCACTTCCATCCATTCGATGGCACCGGCCACCGTTGAAATAAACGGCCGGCCATGCGTGATGCACTGGCGCTTTAACGCCAAGGCTTCCGGGAAAATCGACGACGGATCCACCGGGTCGATCAGATAGATAGCGCCGTCGAACGGCGCCTGCCCGTCGCGCCCTTCGGTCACGCGCGCCACCAGCTTCATCAGTCCGCCTTCGCGCCCGTAGGGATACCGGATCAGCCCGCTGTAGCCTTGCAACATCCCTTCGCGCACGATGGCGTCATGGGTGCGGCCGACGGTGTGCAGTTGGACTCCCAGCTCGCGTATCGTGGACGAGCACGCGCGCAACCAGGTGAACAAAGCGGCATCGGGGGTTTCGTGGTGCAGCCGGTTGGCGGCCAGGCCAAAGCGCAATGGAGCAGCGGGCATCAGTAGACTCGGACAAGGTGGAACACAACGTACGGATCCTTGATGATAACGTGGCCGCTTGACGCCGGCACGGCGGCACGACGTCCGCGCAAACAAAAACGCCCCCATCCGGGAGCGTATTTGTTTGATGCGGTCAGTCCGCTTCGTCGATCCAGGCCATCTGGATGGCTTCAAGGATTTTTTCGCCACAGTGGGCGGGGTCGTCGTTGAAACCGGGCAAGGCCATGACCCATTCGCGCAGCTGCGTGAAGCGCAGCGTTTTGGGGTCCACGTCAGGATGCGCGTCGACCAGGGCGGCCGCAACGTCGTAGGTATCGGTCCACTTCATCAATGGCCCTCTTTGGCATGGTTGATGGTGTACTTGGGAATTTCAACCGTCAGGTCAGCATCGGTCACCAGCGCCTGGCACGACAGGCGCGACGTGGGCGTCAAGCCCCAAGCCTTGTCCAGCAAGTCCTCTTCGTCGTCCGTCGCGTCTTCCAGTGCAGAATAGCCCTGCTTGATGACCACATGACAGGTGGTGCACGCACACGATAGTTCGCAGGCGTGTTCGATGTCGATATGGTTGTCCAGCAAAATGCGGCAGATCGACACGCCCTTGGGCGCGTCCTCGATTACGGCGCCTTCAGGGCAGTAGTCGGGATGAGGCAATACAGTCAGTTTCGGCATAGCGTCTTATCAGGCAATCTCATCAAGTTTTCGACCCGCCAAGGCGGCGCGAATGCTGCGGTCCATGCGGCGCGCGGCGAAGTCGTCGGTTGCGGCCGACAAGGCCTGCACGGCGCCCTTCACGGTGTCCACATCGTCGGCAGCTTGGGCGTCGATGGCGGCTTGCAGGCATTCATCAACGCGGCGGCGCTCGTCGGCGTCCAGAAGGTCGCCGTCAACCGCCAGCGCGGCTTGTACGGACTCCACCAACTGGCGCGCGTCCACTTGCTGCTCGCGCAACATGCGGGCGCGGGCGTCGGTATCGGCTTGCGCCACGCTGTCGGCCAGCATCTGGGCAATTTCGTCGTCGCTTAATCCGTAAGACGGCTTGACCGACACGGCGGCCTCGACGCCCGTGCTTTGCTCGCGCGCAGTCACGCTGAGCAAGCCGTCGGCATCCACCTGGAACGTCACGCGGATGCGCGCGGCGCCCGCCACCATCGGCGGAATGCCGCGCAGTTCGAAGCGAGCCAGGGAACGGGAGTCCGCCACCAGGTCGCGTTCGCCCTGCACCACATGAATGCTCATGGCAGTCTGGCCGTCCTTGAACGTGGTGAACTCCTGGGCGCGCGCCACGGGAATGGTGCTGTTGCGCGGGATCACCCGTTCAACCAGCCCGCCCATGGTTTCCAGACCCAGCGACAGCGGAATCACGTCCAGCAGCAGCCAATCTTCACCCGGTGCGCGATTACCGGCCAGCAGATTCGCCTGCAACGCCGCGCCCAGCGCGACGACTTGATCCGGGTCCAGGTCGGTCAGGGGCTCCGTGCCAAACACCTTGCCCACTGCGGCCCGCACGACAGGCATGCGCGTCGCGCCACCCACCATCACCACGCCTTTCACGTCCGCCGGCGTCAAAGACGCATCGCGCAGCGCGCGGCGCGCGCAATCCAGCGTGCGTTCGATAAGCGGCTGGGCCAAGGTTTCGAATTCGGCGCGGGTCAGTACCAGATCCACGTTGCGGCCGTCGGCCAGCGCCAGCTTCAGCGTCGCGCTGTCCGCGCTGGACAAGGCTTCACGCGCGGCGCGCGCAGCCATCAACAAACCACGCCGGTCAGCGGCAGAAAACTCGCCGGCCGCCAGCTTGGCCACAGCGTGATCGACAATCAACGCATCAAAATCGTCACCCCCCAGCGCCGTATCGCCGCCGGTGGAGATCACTTCGAATACGCCCTGCGTCAGCCGCAAGATGGAAATATCAAAGGTGCCGCCGCCCAGGTCATAGACGGCGTAAACGCCTTCCGATGCGTGGTCCAAGCCATAGGCGATGGCGGCAGCGGTCGGTTCGTTCAGAAGGCGCAGTACGTTCAGCCCGGCCAGCCGCGCGGCGTCGCGCGTTGCCTGGCGCTGGGCGTCGTCAAAGTAAGCGGGCACGGTAATCACCGCGCCCACCAAGTCATCGCCCAATACGTCTTCGGCGCGCTGACGCAGCACCGCCAGAATCTGGGCCGACACTTCAACAGGGCTCAAATCGCCCTGCACCGTGCGGATCCGGACCATGCCGGGCGCGTCCACGAATTCATAAGGCGCACGCGTGGCACGCGCCTCTTCCAGCGAACGGCCCATGAATCGCTTCACGGAAACTACGGTATTCAAGGGGTCTTCGGCTTGCTGCGCGAGGGGCTCGCGGCCCGTTGTGACTTTGCCACCCGGCAGGTAGCGCACCGCCGACGGCAGCAGGGCATGGCCCTGCGCATCGGGCAGCACTTCAGCCACGCTGCTGCGCACTGCCGCAACGAGGGAATTGGTAGTGCCCAGATCGATCCCCACCGCCAGCTTGCGCTGGTGCGGCGCGGGCGATTCACCGGGCTCGGATATCTGCAATAAGGCCATGATCTATTTTTTTCTGGTCAGTTGGCGGCGATGTGCAGGCACCCGGTGCTCGGGCGCCACAACGCAGCGTTGGCTATCCAGCGGGCTGGGCGTGCGCCAGCTCTTGCGCCAGTTTTTCCACGAACATCCATTCGCGTACCTTAAGGCCCGCGGCGGCATGGTCGTGCTCATCGTCCAGCAGGCGCTTAAGCGTGGCGCGCATCGACACGCGAGCCTCGTCCAGTTCCGTGCGCAGGGTCGCCAGCGCGTCAGCGTCGTCGCGCGCGTCGTCCAGCATTTCGCGCCACGTCATCTGCTGCATCAGGAACGCCGTGTCCATGGACGTGTTGCTCTCGGTCTGCAAGTCCACGCCCGCCTGTTCGCACAGATAGCGGGCCCGCAGCAAGGGATCGCGCAAAACGCGATACGCCTCATTGGCGCGCGCCGCCCATTGCATGGCGACACGGCGCTCGGCGGGGCTGGCGGTGGCATAGCGATCGGGATGCACCTGCGCCGCGACGGCTCGCCACGAGGTTTCCAGTGCTTGCGCATCCAGGTCAAAGCGGGCCGGCAAGCCGAACAGGCTGAAGTGGTCGTCTACAGCCAAGACTTACACCGTGAACGACTCGCCGCAGCCGCAGGTCGCCTTCTCGTTGGGGTTGCGGAACTTGAAGCCTTCGTTCAGGCCTTCCCGGGCGTAATCAAGCTCGGTTCCGTCCAGGTAAGCCAGGCTTTTGGGGTCAATGAAGACCTTTACGCCGAAGCTCTCGAACACGACGTCTTCCGGCGCCGAGTCGTCCACATATTCCAACTTGTAGGCCATGCCGGAACAGCCCGTCGTCCTAACGCCGAGCCGCAAGCCGATACCCTTTCCGCGCTTTTGCAAGTAGCGGCCGATGTGGGTGGCAGCCTGTTGGGTCAGGGTAACGGACATGATCAGCCTGCCACCGCTTCGGCTGGGGCCGAATGCTTCTCTTTGTAGTTCTGCACCGCGGCCTTGATAGCGTCTTCGGCCAGGATGGAACAGTGCACCTTCACCGGCGGCAGCGCCAATTCTTCGGCGATCTGCGTGTTGCGGATGTTCATCGCTTGATCCAGCGTCTTGCCCTTGACCCATTCGGTCACGAGCGAGCTGGACGCAATGGCGGAGCCGCAGCCGTAGGTCTTGAAACGCGCGTCTTCGATCACGCCGGCTTCATTGACCTTGATCTGCAACTTCATGACGTCGCCACAGGCGGGCGCGCCGACCATGCCGGTGCCAACCGATTCGTCCGACTTGTCGAACGAACCGACGTTGCGCGGGTTTTCGTAGTGATCCAGAACTTTGGTGCTGTAAGACATGTTATTTCTCCACGTATTTCTTGGCGCGGGCGCTTAGTGCGCGGCCCACTGCACAGTGTTCAAGTCAATGCCTTCCTTGGCCATTTCCCACAGCGGCGACATATCGCGCAGCTTGCCAACGCGGCTCTTGAGCAATTCAATCGCGTAGTCCACTTCCTTTTCGGTCGTGAAGCGGCCGAGCGTGAAACGGATGGAACTGTGCGCCAGTTCGTCATTGCGGCCCAGGGCACGCAACACGTACGACGGTTCCAAGCTGGCCGACGTGCAAGCCGAGCCGCTGGAAACGGCCAGTTCCTTGATCGCCATGATCAGGGACTCGCCTTCGACATAGTTGAAGCTGACGTTCAAGTTGTGCGGCACGCGCTGGTCCATGTCGCCGTTCAGATAGACCTCTTCGATCTGCGACAGGCCATTCCACAGGCGATCACGCAGCATGCGGATGCGCTCGTTTTCGGTACCCATTTCTTCGCGCGCCAGGCGGAAAGCCTCGCCCATGCCGACAATCTGGTGCGTAGCCAGCGTGCCCGAGCGGAAACCGCGCTCGTGGCCGCCACCGTGCATTTGCGCTTCGATACGGATGCGCGGCTTGCGACGCACATACAGCGCGCCGATGCCCTTCGGGCCGTACGTCTTGTGCGCCGAAAACGACATCAGATCAACCTTCAGCTTTTGCAGGTCGATTTCCACCTTGCCAGTCGCCTGAGCGGCGTCGACGTGGAAAATGATGCCCTTTTCGCGGCAGATTTCGCCCAGCGATTCGATGTCCTGGATAACGCCGATTTCGTTGTTCACCATCATCACCGACACCAGCACCGTATCAGGTCGCAGCGCGGCTTTGAACGTGTCCAGGTCGATCAGACCGTCGTCCTTCACGTTCAGGTAGGTGACTTCAAAACCCTGGCGTTCCAGCTCGCGACAGGTGTCAAGCACTGCTTTGTGCTCGGTCTTGACGGTGATGACGTGCTTGCCGCGTTCCGCGTAGAAATTCGCAGCGCCCTTGATGGCCAGGTTATTGGACTCGGTCGCACCAGAAGTCCAGACGATCTCGCGCGGGTCGGCGTTGACCAGCTTGGCGACTTCTTCGCGGGCGCGTTCGACGGCTTCTTCCGAATCCCAACCATACGCATGGCTACGGGAGGCCGGATTGCCGAAGTTCTCGTACAGCCACGGCACCATCTTGTCCACGACGCGCGGGTCGACGGGGGTGGTGGCCGAATAATCAAAATAAATCGGACGGGTGGTCATGTCTACAACTCCTGATACTGCTTATACGGTGGCGTTAGCCGCGACGGTCGTGGTCGGGGAATTGGCAGCGGCATTGGCGCCGCCCACCCGATTGACACGTACTGCGCAGGCCTGCGCTTGATTGCTGGCTTCCTGCAACTGGCGCACGCGCTGCTGATCGACCAGATCTTGCAGGGACACCGAATCCAGGTAATCGACCATCTTGCGGTTCAACGTCGCCCAGAGTTCGTGCGTCATGCACTTACCCGGCTTGCCGTCATTGCCGCTTGTACAGTCGCGCTTGCCGCCACAGCTGGTGGCGTCCAGCGGCTCGTCCACTGCAAAGATGATGTCCGCGACGGTCACATTGCGTGCAAGGCGCGCAAGCGAATAACCGCCGCCCGGGCCGCGCACGCTGTCCACGAGTTCGTGGCGACGCAGTTTCCCGAACAGCTGTTCCAGATAGGAAAGCGAGATGTTTTGACGCTGGCTGATGGCCGCAAGAGTGACCGGGCCGCTGTGCTGGCGCATCGCGAGATCGATCATGGCAGTCACGGCGAAACGCCCTTTGGTAGTTAGCCGCATGGTGGGTTCCCTGTGATTCGGCAATGGCCGCCAGCGAATCCGGCGGTCAATACCCGAGTAATTGGGTCAAGTATAGCCTATTCCCGACTAATTTGGTATGGCTCCTGGCCAGAAAAAACCGCGCTGTTGCGCGGTTTTTTCGTTGCCATGTACCCCAAGAGCCGCACTGTGAGCGGCTCTACGGAAAAGCGGTCAGGCCGCTTGGTACTGGGTAGCGCGCTTGCGGACCAATTCCAGGACACCTTGGCAGGCGTCTTCCAAGTAATCGAGAACCTTGCCAAAACCATCCGCGCCGCCATAGTAAGGATCGGGCACAGTGGCCTCTTCAAACTCATTGGCGAAGCGCATCAGCAGCATCAGCTTGTGCTGATAGGTCTTGGGGCACTGCTGCTGCATCGCAGACAGGTTGTCCCAATCCATGGCGAGGATAAGATCGAAGTCGCGGAAATCCTCTGCGGTGACCTGACGGGCCTCACAGTGCGTGATCTCGTAGCCGCGTTTACGTGCCGCAGCCTGCGCCCGGGCATCAGGCGCCTCGCCGATATGAAACGCATGCGTGCCCGCAGAGTCAATGCGAACAACGTCGCTCAACCCCGCGTCATTCACCAAATGGCGAAACACGCCCTCTGCGCTCGGCGAGCGACAGATATTGCCCATGCAAACGAAAAGTACCTTGGTCATCATGGGAGTAAGTGTGAGGGAAAACCCGAGATAAGGCAAGCTTTTTTTGCAAAGAAACAAATGAGTAAAGGTCGGCCGGGGTGTTAAAAAACCCCTTTAGTATCAAATAGTTATCGAGATATTTAAACGTCACCCCTCCACTCCCAGTGGGCGCCAGGCGCCCTTTCCTGCTGTGCGCGCATATCGATCGTCCTTCGCACCATTTTCAGCATTATGTCAGCTACCTGTCAGCCCATACCGACGCGCTGCGCGGCGCGAGCGCTTATACGGCCCCATCAAGAAGAACACGTTGCTTCAGCGCGGTAAGCGCATCGCGCGCGGCAGCGGCCTGCTCGAATTCCAGATTTCGAGCGTGGTCCATCATCAGCTTCTCCAAGCGCTTCAACTCGCGAGCCAAGGCCTTCTCGTCCTTGAGGAACTCGGCTGGCACGGCGGCCTCAAGGGCGTCGTGCTGCACTGGCGCGACGATGCCGTCGATCAGCTCACGCACGGCCTTGCGGACGCCGCGCGCCGTAATGCCATTGTCGATATTAAACTGCAGCTGCTTGGCGCGCCGACGGCTGGTTTCCTCCATCGCGCGCTGCATCGAATCCGTAATGCGGTCTGCATAGAGAATGGCGTGGCCGTTCAGGTTGCGGGCCGCGCGGCCAATCGTCTGGATCAAGCTGCGCTCGGATCGGAGGAAGCCTTCCTTGTCGGCGTCAAGAATGGCCACGAGCGAAACCTCGGGAATATCCAGCCCCTCGCGCAGCAGGTTGATGCCCACCAACACATCAAAGGTGCCCAGGCGCAGGTCCCGCAGGATTTCCACGCGCTCGACGGTATCAATGTCGGAGTGCAAGTAGCGCACCTTGACGCCGTGTTCGCTAAGGAAATCCGTCAAATCCTCGGCCATGCGTTTGGTCAGGGTGGTGACCAGCACCCGCTCGCCCACCGAAACCCGCGCCTTGATTTGGCCCAGCAAGTCGTCCACCTGGGTGCGGGCCGGCAATACCTCGACCAAAGGATCGACCAAGCCAGTGGGCCGAACGACCTGCTCAACGACGTTGTCAGCGTGTTCTTTCTCGTAAGCCGCTGGCGTGGCCGACACGAAGACGCATTGGCGCATCCGCGCCTCGAATTCTTCAAGCTTGAGGGGTCGATTGTCCATCGCGGATGGCAACCGGAACCCATATTGCACCAACGTTTCCTTGCGCGACCGGTCGCCGCGATACATGGCGCTGAGTTGGCCAATGGTCACGTGGCTTTCGTCGATGAACATCAGCGCGTCGGACGGCAGGTAATCGATCAACGTGGGTGGCGGGTCGCCTGGTGCGGCGCCGGACAGGTGGCGGGAGTAGTTTTCGATCCCCTTGCAAAAGCCTAACTCCTGCAGCATTTCCAGATCGAACCGCGTGCGCTGTTCCAGACGCTGGGCTTCGACCAGATGACCGTCGTCCACGAAGCGTTTGACACGCTCTCGCAGCTCCACCTTGATCGTTTCAATCGCGCGCAGAACCGTATCGCGCGGGGTGACGTAATGCGACCCGGGATACACGGTAAACCGTGGCAGCTTTTGCCGAATGCGGCCCGTCAGGGGATCAAACAACTCCAGGCTTTCGATCTCGTCATCAAAAAGCGTCAGGCGCAGCGCCAGCTCGGGGCTTTCTGCCGGGAAGATGTCGATGGTTTCGCCACGGACCCGGAACGCCCCCCGCGTGAATTCGGCGTCATTGCGGGTGTATTGCATGGCAACCAGACGCGCCAGGATTTCCCGCCGCGAGATCTGGTCTCCGCTGCGCAGAATCAAAACCATCGCGTGGTAGTCGCCGGGATTACCAATACCGTAGATGCAAGACACCGTGCCGACAATAATAGTGTCCCGGCGTTCAAGCAGGCTCTTGGTAGCCGATAGACGCATTTGTTCGATGTGCTCATTGATGGACGAATCCTTTTCAATGAACAGGTCGCGCGTCGGGACATAGGCCTCGGGCTGGTAATAGTCGTAGTACGAAACGAAATACTCGACCGCGTTCTTCGGAAAGAACTCCCGCATTTCGGCATATAGCTGCGCCGCAAGCGTTTTGTTGGGCGCCAACACCAGCGCAGGGCGTCCCAGCCGCGCGATCACGTTCGCCATGGTGTAGGTCTTGCCCGAGCCCGTCACGCCCAGCAGCGTCTGGAACATCAGGCCGTCTTCGATACCCTGGGTCAACCCGTTGATCGCGGTGGGCTGATCGCCGGCCGGAGGATAGGGCTGGAACAGCTGGAACGGGCTACCGGGATATTCCACAAAGCGCGGTTCCGCGCCAGCAACGGGCGGTGCGTCAGCCGATACTGGTACCACGGCATTTCCAGCGAGATTCTGGGCCAGATCTCCCGCGCCGCTCGGGTCTATTGGGCTGTTTGGCATGCTAGACTGTTCCAGGGTAAACCCCCCATTATCCACAGCACCTCGTACTGCGTCCACCCATCCTCATCAGAGTCCCATGAGCAACCTTTTCGATTCCGTCGAACTCGCGCCGCGCGACCCCATTCTTGGTCTGAACGAACAATTCAACGCGGACACGCGTCCGGGTAAAGTCAACCTGGGCGTGGGCGTGTACTACGACGACCAGGGACGGATCCCCCTGTTGGGCGCCGTTCGCAAGGCCGAAACCGCCCGCATCGAAGCGGCCGCCGCTCGCGGCTATTTGCCCATCGAAGGCATCGCCGGCTACAACCAGGGCGCTCAAGCCCTGTTGCTGGGTAAGGATTCCGCGTTGGCCGCAGCCGGTCGCGTGTTGACCACCCAAGCGCTGGGCGGCACCGGCGCGCTTAAGATTGGCGCCGACTTCCTGCGCCAATTGCTGCCCTCTTCCAAGGTGTTGATCAGCAACCCCAGCTGGGAAAACCACCGTGCGCTGTTCGAGCGCGCCGGCTTTGAGGTCGGCACGTATTCGTACTATGACGCTTCCACCCGCGGCCTGAACTTCGAAGCCATGCTGGCGGACTTGAAAGCAGCCCCGGCGCAGACCGTCGTCGTGCTGCACGCGTGCTGCCACAACCCGACCGGTGTGGACCCCACGCCGGAGCAATGGAAGCAGATCGCCGCGGTTGTGAAGGAAAACAACCTGGTTCCGTTCCTGGACATCGCCTACCAGGGCTTTGGCGAGGGCCTGACCGAGGACGCCGTCGTCGTGCGCATGTTCGCCGATCTGGACATGACCATGTTCATCAGCTCGTCGTTCTCGAAGTCGTTCTCGCTTTACGGTGAACGCGTGGGCGCACTGACGATCGTCGCTGGCAGCAAGGAAGCGGCGGGCCGCGTCCTGAGCCAGCTCAAGCGCGTCATTCGCACCAACTATTCCAACCCGCCGACCCACGGCGGCACGGTGGTGTCGACGGTGCTGAACACGCCGGAACTGTTCGCCATGTGGGAAGAAGAACTTGCCGGCATGCGCGACCGCATCCGCCTGATGCGCAAGCAATTGGTGGAAAAGATCAAGGAACACGGCGCCAAGCAGGACTTCAGCTTTGTCCTGCAGCAACGCGGCATGTTCTCGTACTCGGGCCTGACGTCGGCTCAAGTGGATCGCCTGCGCGAAGAGCATGGCGTGTACGCGGTGTCCAGCGGCCGCATCTGCGTGGCTGCGCTGAACAGCGGCAACATTGACAAGGTAGCTGCCGGCATCGCCGCCGTGCTGTAACGCCTGCCTGTACGGGCCGTCCGAGGCCCTGTTATGACGAAACGGAGCCCTGCGGCTCCGTTTTGCTTTCGGGCCCGCCGCCGGCTTGCTTTTTTCCGCTACGTCCCCCAGAATGGCGCTGTATATATGTACAGTCCGCTTATACCGGATCACCGCCATGGCCAGCAAACTCACCGACCGCCAGCAACAAATCCTGGACCTCATCCGGCAGACCGTCACGCGCACCGGCTTTCCGCCAACGCGCGCCGAAATCGCCCAGGCCCTTGGTTTCCGTTCACCGAATGCGGCAGAAGACCACCTCAAGGCATTAGCCCGCAAGGGTGCTATCGAGCTCACCGCCGGCGCCTCGCGAGGCATACGGTTGAAAGACGGGCCCTCCCAGTCTCAGACGTCTCTGGCCATACCTTCTTTGGCGCAGTTGCTGCTGCCGTTGGTCGGGCGCGTTGCGGCAGGCAGCCCTATCCTTGCGGCCGAACACGTCGAACGCGAGGTTGGCGTGGACCCCCATCTTTTTGCCCAAGCGCCCGATTACCTGCTGAAGGTGCGCGGCATGAGCATGCGGGATGCGGGCATTCTGGAAGGTGACTTGCTTGCGGTGAAGAAGGCCTCTGAAGCGCGCAACGGCCAGATCGTCGTGGCACGTTTGGGCGACGACGTGACGGTCAAGCGCCTGCAACGCACCAATGGGCACATCGAACTGCTGCCGGAAAATCCGGACTTTCAAACCATCATCGTTGAAGCAGACCAAGAGTTCGCGCTGGAAGGCATCGCCGTCGGTTTAATCCGTACGCACGCGTTGCACTGACGCAGCACGGGGTAGATCAGGCACGGTCTGCCTAGCCTCGCCGTAGCGTTCGCCCGGCAACGGCCATAACCAAAGTTACCGCGAAGGCCAAAATGATGGCCATAAAAAAACCCCGCCACGTGGCGGGGTTTTTGTTGGGCGCCCATACTTCGGGCGCCCGGCCATACCAGCTGATCAGTGCTTCAGAACCGGGTCCGTCGAGCCGGGCTCGGCAGGCTTGGTCACCAGCGCGTCTTTGACGGCTTCTTCCTCGGCCAGAGGCTCCGGCAGACGCTCCAACGCTAATTCCAGCACCTTGTCGATCCAGCGGACCGGCACGATCTCAAGTTGGTTCTTGACGTTATCCGGGATCTCCGCCAAGTCCTTGACGTTTTCCTCGGGAATCAAGACCGTCTTGATACCGCCACGGTGGGCCGCCAGCAGCTTTTCCTTCAGGCCGCCGATAGGCAGCACTTCGCCGCGCAGCGTGATCTCACCGGTCATGGCAACATTGGCGCGCACCGGAATGCGCGACAACGCCGAAACCATGGCCGTGGTGATCGCGATACCCGCGGACGGGCCGTCCTTGGGCGTCGCACCTTCCGGCACGTGGACGTGCATGTCGTGCTTCTCGAAGACGCTGTCGGCAAAGCCCAGGCGACGAGCGCGGGACCGCACCACCGTGCGAGCCGCTTCCACCGATTCCTTCATCACGTCGCCAAGCGAACCCGTACGCTGGATCACGCCCTTACCCGGCATGTCCGCCACTTCGATTGTCAGCAGATCGCCACCGACCTCGGTCCAGGCCAGACCGGTCACCTGACCAATCTGGTTTTCCTTCTCGGCCATGCCGAAGGTATAGCGGCGCACGCCCAGGTAGTCGCTCAGGTTGTCGCCCGTGACGTTGACCGGCTTGACCTCGATGGTCTTGCCTTCCGCCTTGGCACGATCATTCTGGGTCAGCAACTGCTTGATGACCTTGCGGCAGATCTTGCCCACTTCGCGTTCAAGGGCGCGCACACCGGCTTCCCGGGTGTAATAGCGAACGATATCGCGCAGCGCACTGTCATCGACCGTCAGTTCGTTGTCCTTCACGCCGTTGTTCTGCATCAGCTTGGGCAGCAGATGGTCGCGAGCGATATGGATCTTTTCCTCTTCCGTGTAACCGGACAGGCGGATCACTTCCATACGGTCCAACAGAGCCGGCGGGATGTTCAGCGTGTTGCTGGTGGCCACGAACATGACGTCGGACAAATCGAAGTCGACTTCGATGTAGTGGTCCTGGAACGTGTGGTTTTGTTCCGGGTCCAGCACTTCAAGCAACGCCGAAGAAGGATCGCCGCGGAAGTCCATGCCCAGCTTGTCGATTTCATCAAGCAGGAACAAGGGATTGCGCACGCCGACCTTCGACATGTTCTGCACGATCTTGCCGGGCATCGAACCGATGTAAGTACGGCGATGGCCTCGGATCTCGGCCTCGTCACGCACGCCGCCCAGCGCCATACGCACGAACTTGCGGTTCGTGGCCTTGGCAATGGACTGGCCCAGCGAGGTCTTGCCGACGCCCGGGGGGCCGACCAGGCACAGGATCGGTGCCTTGACCTTGTCTACGCGCTGTTGCACGGCAAGATATTCGAGAATGCGTTCCTTGACCTTTTCCAGACCGTAATGGTCGTTGTCCAGCACCGTCTCGGCGTTGGCGATCGAGTTGTTGATCTTGCTCTTCTTCCTCCAGGGGAGGTTGATGAGCGTATCGATGTAGTTGCGCACCACGGTGGCTTCGGCCGACATGGGCGACATGAGCTTGAGCTTCTTGAGCTCGGCATCGGCCTTTTTACGCGCCTCTTTGGGCATGTGGGCAGCGATGATCTTCTTTTCAAGCTCTTCGATGTCCGCGCCCTCTTCCCCCTCGCCCAACTCCTTCTGAATGGCTTTGACCTGCTCATTCAAGTAGTAGTCGCGCTGGCTCTTTTCCATCTGCTTCTTCACGCGGCCGCGAATCCGCTTTTCGACCTGAAGAATGTCGATTTCGGTTTCCAGCTGGGTAAGCAGACCTTCAAGGCGCTCGGACGTGCCGACGATCTCGAGCATTTTTTGCTTCTGCTCGAGCTTCAGCGGAAGATGCGCGGCGATCGTGTCAGCCAGGCGACCCGCATCGTCGATGCCGGCCAACGAGGTCAGGATCTCCGGAGGGATCTTCTTGTTGAGCTTTACGTACTGTTCGAACTGGGCAACGATCGCGCGGCGCAGGGCCTCGGTTTCGGAGCCCTGCATGGCGTCCGGCTCGATCGGCGTCACCTGGCAGGTGAAATGCGAATCGGCATCTTCGATGCTGTTGATGCGGGCACGCTGAGTGCCTTCGACCAGAACCTTAACGGTGCCGTCGGGCAATTTGAGCATCTGGAGGATGCCGGCAACGCAGCCGATCTCGTAGACGTCTTCGGGGGTGGGATCATCCTTGCCGGCGGATTTTTGGGCCACCAGCATGATGCTTTTGCCCGCTTCCATCGCAACCTCGAGCGCGCGAATAGAGCGCGGACGGCCGACGAACAGCGGGATGACCATGTGCGGAAACACCACGACGTCGCGAAGTGGGAGCAAAGGCAGGTCGATCGGGTCGGAAGGCAGGGTCTGGCTGGCAGACATAGGAGGTTCCTCGGTATGACTCGGCGTATCGGGGACGGGGAGCCTGGGAGAGAGTACCCGGGCTATCCGCGTCAGTTACGTCTGTTATGGGAACAATAGCCGAAAATTCAAGATCCCGGCTGCCGGATAGGCAAAAGGCAAAAAAAAATGCCCCGGAGGGCACTCCTACGGCAAAAAAACCCGTTACAGGAACGGGCTTTTTTGAAATATCAGGCTGCAGCGTCGCGGACTTCTCCACGCTCCGGCTTGTCGGATTCGCCGGCTTCGTCCGCATAGATAAGCAAGGGCTTGCCCTCGCCTTCGATTGCGTTCTCGTCGACGACCACACGCTTTACGTTGCCCTGCGAAGGCAACTCATACATGGTGTCCAACAGCGTTTGTTCGATGATCGAACGCAAGCCCCGGGCACCCGTCTTACGCTTGAGCGCCTTGCGGGCGATCGCCTTCAACGCTGCGGGACGCAGGTCCAGCTCGGCGCCTTCCATGGCGAACAGCTTCTGGAATTGCTTGAGCAAAGCGTTTTTTGGCTCGGTAAGGATCTGAACCAATGCCGCTTCGTCCAGCTCGTCCAGCGTGGCGACCACGGGCAGACGACCCACCAGTTCCGGGATCAAGCCGAACTTGATCAGATCTTCGGGTTCGACTTCCGAGAACAGCTCGCCTACACCGCGTTCGGATTTGGCACGCACCGAGGCCGAGAACCCGATGCCGGACTTTTCGGTACGGTCACGGATGACCTTTTCCAGTCCGTCGAAGGCGCCGCCCACGATGAACAGGATGTTGGTCGTGTCCACTTGCACGAAGTCCTGATTCGGATGCTTGCGTCCGCCTTGCGGGGGCACCGAGGCAACCGTACCTTCGATCAGCTTGAGCAGCGCCTGCTGCACGCCTTCGCCGGAAACGTCGCGCGTAATGGACGGGTTGTCCGACTTGCGGGAAATCTTATCGATTTCGTCGATGTAGATAATGGCGCGTTGCGCTTTCTCGACTTCGTAGTTGCAGTTTTGCAGCAACTTCTGAATGATGTTCTCGACGTCTTCGCCGACGTAGCCGGCTTCGGTCAGCGTCGTGGCGTCAGCCATGACGAAAGGCACATTCAGCATGCGCGCCAAGGTCTGCGCCAACAGCGTCTTGCCCGAGCCCGTGGGTCCGATCAGCATGATGTTGCTCTTGGAGAGCTCGACTTCGTCACCCTTGATCTCGCCGTGACGAATGCGCTTGTAATGGTTGTAAACCGCCACGGCCAGCATGCGCTTGGGCGAGTTCTGCCCAATGACGTACTGGTCGAGGAAGGTCTTGATTTCGGCCGGAGTGGGCAGCTCGGAACGAATCGCCGCGCGCGCGGTCGCTTGCGCTTCCTCGCGGATGATGTCGTTGCACAGATCTATGCATTCATCACAGATGAACACCGACGGACCCGCGATCAGCTTGCGGACTTCATGCTGGCTTTTATTGCAAAACGAGCAATGCAGCACTTTTGCGTCTGCCGATCCCTTTTTTTCAGGCATATTTGTTTCGTATCTCAGGTAAAGATGCGCCAGACCGATAACGGGTCCAGCGCATGCGCTTACTCAAACTTGGTGGCAGCGGGTTCGGATCAACCTGGAAGTCAGCCTTCCGAGCGGGAGCTCATCACCTTGTCCACCAATCCATACGATACCGCATCTTCGGCGGACATGAAGTTGTCACGTTCCGTGTCCAGGCCGATTCGCTCCATCGACTGGCCGGTGTTGTCGGCCAGGATCCGGTTAAGACGTTCGCGCAGGTCCAGGATCTCGCGAGCCTGGATCTGGATGTCGGACGCTTGGCCCTGGGCGCCGCCCGACGGCTGGTGGATCATGATCCGGGAGTTGGGCAGCGTGAAACGCTTGCCCTTCTTGCCAGCCGCCAGCAGGAACGCGCCCATGCTGGCCGCCAGGCCGGTGCACAGGGTCGATACGTCCGGCTTGATGAACTGCATGGTGTCAAAAATGGCCATTCCCGCATACACCGACCCGCCAGGCGAGTTGATGTACAGGGAAATGTCCTTGTCAGGATTCTCCGATTCCAGGAACAGCAACTGCGCCACAACCAGGTTGGCCGTTGCGTCATTGACCGGACCCACCAGGAAAATGAGCCGTTCGCGGAGCAGACGCGAATAGATGTCGTAGGCGCGCTCGCCGCGCCCCGACTGCTCGATAACCATGGGAATGTAGCCCAGGCCGGTGGGGGTCACCGAAGACCCGCCATTCATTGCCGCATAGAAATCGGTGAATCTCTGCATAGTGTTACGCCATCCCCATCAACTGATCGAAAGGCACCTTTTCTTCGGTGACCTTAGCTTTTTCCAGAACGTGCGCGACGACATTGTCTTCCAGCACGATAGCCTCGATTTCAGCACGACGCTGGCGGTCAGCCAGGTAATAGCTGACAACCTGAGCGGGTTGTTCGTAGTTTTCCGCGAATTCTTCAATGCGCGCACGAACTTGCTCGGGCTTGGCTTGCAACTGGGCTTGCTTGACCAGTTCCGACACCAGCAGGCCCAGGCGGACACGGCGTTCGGATTCGGTCGAGAAAGCTTCAGCCGGGATCGGCACGGACTCGGCGTTGGGGATGCCACGCTGCTTGAGCTCTTCGCGGGCAGCTGCGACACGGCCTTGAACGTCGTTGTCGACCAGCGCCTTCGGCACGTCGAACTTGCCGGCTTCGACCAAGGCGTCCATGACGCTGGACTTGGTGCGGCCAGCCGAACGGACCTTGACTTCGCGCTCGATGTTGCTGCGGATGTCGGCCTTCAGCTTTTCGACGTCGCCTTCGGCTTGGCCGAGGGACTTGGCGAATTCGCTGTTCAGTTCGGGCAGAACGCCTTCAGCCACTTCCTTGACGGTAATGGTGAATTCGGCGGTCTTGCCGGCGACTTCCACGCCTTGGTAGTCATCCGGGAACTTCAGTTCGAAGACCTTGGTTTCGCCAGCCTTCAGGCCGCGAGCGGCTTCTTCGAATTCCGGCAGCATGCGGCCTTGGCCGAGCACGAACGGGAAGTCTTCGGCCTTGCCGCCTTCGAACGGCACGCCGTCGATGGTGCCGGCGAAGTCCAGCGTGACGCGGTCGCCATCTTGCGCGGCGCGGCCTTCACGGGCTTCGAACGTGGCGCGCTGCTTGCGCAGAACGTCCAGGGTTTGTTGAACTTCGGCGTCGGTGACGGCGGTTTCGTAGCGCGTGACAGCCAGCGCCGACAGATCCGGCACGGCAACTTCAGGGTAGACCTCGAACGTGGCGGTGAACGCCAGCGTGTCGTCGGTAACGCCTTCAGTCTTGGGTTCGAGGTTCGGGGCGCCAGCGACGCGCAGCTTGGCGCCGTCGATGGCTTGTTCGAAGGCACGGCCAACTTGGCTATTGATCACGTCGTAGCGAATGCTGGGGCCATGGCTACGCTCGAGCATGGCGAGCGGAGCTTTACCCGGGCGGAAGCCGGGGACCTTGGCGGTGCGAGCCACGCGCTTTAATTGCGCCTGGACTTCCTTTTCGACGTCGGCCACCGAGACGGCCAGATCAACACGGCGCTCCAGGCCGGAGAGGGTTTCAACCACAGGCTGCATTAAAAGACCTATTTTCCGAGAGATGAGATTACGGGCGGATAAACGCGCCATTTTACCGGAAACTTCCGGAACCCTGACGCAAAGGGGCGCGAGCCCCGGAATTGCCCGGATACTCGCGCCCCGTTTTCCGCCCGAAAAGGGAGGGCGAACGTCGCTTTGACGCCTTATTTGGCCTTGGCGATGCGGTCTTCGATGTGTTGAGCGCGCTTGGCCGAGGACGGGTGCGAGCTCATCATATCGCTCTTGCCGCCATCAAGCTCGGCAAGCTTCTGGAAAGCCGTGACCAAGCCCCGCGTATTGAGCTTCTTGGCCTGCAACTGATCGAACGAATAGTCGTCCGCGGCGCTTTCCTGCGATTGCGAGAACTGCGCGTTGATGAACTTTTCGGTCAGGTCACCCAGTTGCGACGAATTCAGAGCTGCGACCGTGGCGCCACCCGCGGCACCGGCGGCATCGCGCGCGGCGGACACGGTGTAGGCAGTTTGCATGGCCTTCTTGCTATGGCCCAGCGCAACGTGGCCGATTTCGTGGCCGACCACGCCCATGACTTCGTCGTCCGTCATCATGTCCATCAAGCCGCTATAGACGCGGATGCAGCCGTTGGCCATGGCCCAGGCATTGACGTCCTTGGTGATGTAGACCTTGTAGTTGGCCTTTTGACCATTGACAGTGCCGCCCAGCGCCTTGGCGATCTTTTGCAGACGCGCATCGTACTTGCTGCCCGGCGCGGCAATCTTTTCTTGGGAATCGCTTTGCGCGCACGCCTTGTCCGACAAGGTCTTGATTTCGGCGTCGCTCAAGGTGGCAGCTTGCACAACCTTGCTGCCAGCGCCCACCAGGCCGCCGATGTCGAAGGCATGCGACGCGGAATAAGGGGCAAGCGCGACGGTCAACGCGGCAACGGTGTAGCGGATCTTCATGGGAACAAACTCCTCTTGACTGACTCTATGCGAGCGAGGCGGCAATTCTATATATGCCGAAAGCGCTCCAAGCGTTTCGCCACACAGTTTCGCAAATGGCAGTTTCGCTTACATAAAAGTCGGGCAAACCCTGTGTGGAAGTGCTAGCGGGCCGTGACGACATGACGCGGCTTTGTCATAAAAATCTGCTGCCGGCGTCGTCTTGGCGTTGTTAGAATTGCCGCCGCGCTTTTATCGCAAACAACAAATGGCTCGCACCCAACATGATTGAACCCTCCCCTCCCCGCCTGGGCCTATTGCCCAGTTTGATCTTCAGTTCGCGCTGGCTGCAATTGCCGCTGTACCTTGGGCTGATCGTGGCGCAAGGCGTCTACGTCATGCTGTTCCTGAAAGAGCTATGGCACCTACTGACCCACGCCAACAGCTTTGGCGAAATGGAAATCATGCTGCTGGTGTTGGGCTTGATCGACGTGGTCATGATCTCGAACCTGCTTGTCATGGTGATCGTCGGCGGATACGAAACCTTCGTGTCACGACTGCGCTTGCAGAACCATCCGGATCAACCGGAATGGCTAAGCCACGTGAACGCCAGCGTGCTGAAGGTGAAACTGGCGATGGCGATCATCGGCATCTCGTCCATCCACTTGCTGCGCACGTTCATCGAAGCCGGCACGATTGGCACGCCGAACGCGCGTTTCACCGAAGCGGGCGTCATGTGGCAAACAATCATCCACGCGTTGTTCATACTGTCCGCATTGGGTATCGCGCTGGTCGACAAGCTGTCGACTCCGGCCGTGCATAAGCACTAAGGCACTAAGGCACTAAGACAGCAAGGCATTAAGACGCGCGCGCCAACGCGTTGCGTTTGTCGTAAAAAAAAGCCTCCACACATTGCGTGTGGGGGCTTTTTTATGGGCCGAACACCGGGCGCACCCGGGGCGCTACCCGCAAAGCGTCAGGCCGCGACCTTGATGTTTTTGGCGCTGGGACCCTTGGGACCGGTACCAACCTCGAAGGTGACGCGCTGGTTTTCCTGCAGGGACTTATAGCCTTCGCTGCGGATTTCGGAGTAATGGGCGAAAAGGTCTTTGCTGCCGTCGTCGGGCATGATGAAGCCGTAACCCTTTTCGGCGTTGAACCACTTAACGATGCCGGTTGCCATGGATTGTCCTTGAACCTAAAAGATGCGATTTCTCGCGGGGCGCCAGATCATCAAGGATGGGAGAGGAAGCAACCGCAGCACCACTGACGGCGACAAGTTGACGCAGACCGCGTCGCTTGAAAATCTCGCTGAACTCAGTGTATTGGTGAACCCGGAAAAACGTCAAATATGCGAATGGTCGACGCACGCGCGAAGCTTGTCGGCAGGCGCGGCCCATATAACGACGAATATTTTCACATTGGTATGAAAAGATACATGCCGATACCCACTGACTTCGCGTCAGCGCATGGGGTGCAAGCTCGGTCAGCCGGCAAATCCGCCGGCAGCCAGGAACTCATGTTCGGCCTGAGTGGTCTGTCGCCCCAACACGGCATTGCGATGCGGGAAGCGACCAAAGCGCTTGATGATGTCCCGATGCAAGATGGCCCAGCGCAGCGTATCCGGCTCCAGCGGCTCCATCAGCGCAACCCCACGGTTTTGCATGACCAGGCTTTCCGAATGCTCGAACGGCATGTAGAAGAACTGCCGCATCACCGGCTGCACCGCCAGATCGTGCCCTGCCGCGATAGCCCGTTCGGCGAAATACTGCGCCAATGGGTCGGTGGCGAACATATGCGCCGTGCCGCGATACGCGTTGCGAGGAAACTGATCCAGCAAAATCATCAGGGCCAGCGCGCCATCAGCATCTTCTTGCCAGGCGTCTAGCTGCCGCGATGCGGCTGCCCAATGCGCCGTTTCGAAGCGCTGCCGGAACTCGGCGTCGAACGCATCGCTTTTGCGATACCACTGCTGCGGCCCTGCATCGGCCCAGAAGGCCACGACGTCGGTCGCTTGCGTGGTTAGGGCCATTGGCGAAGAAGCAGTCATGGAAGCCGTCCTGAAGGCATTGAAGCGGTACAGGCTAGCGCGGCGCTGTGGCCGTGCTGGCAGGTGCAGAATAGCGCGCCGCAAAAACAAAAAAAGCCCCCGAAGGGGCTTTTTTGCGAAAACTCAGACCTTTACAGGACCTGAATCTTCGTGGCTTGCGGGCCCTTGGGGCCATTGGCCGTCACAAAGCTGACGCGCTGGTTCTCTTCCAGAGACTTGAAGCCAGAACCCTGGATTTCGGAGAAGTGAGCGAACAGATCCTTACCACCCGCTTCCGGGGTGATGAAGCCATAGCCTTTTTCCGAATTGAACCACTTAACGACGCCGGTTTCCATACTGTATTTCCTAGAGATAATGGGCAAATGCCCGGAGGTCACGAATCAATCAAGGAGGGGACAGTAGAACAATAACGCTGAGCCGGAAAAGGCACGGCACTGAACGAAAATCGCAACGCTTGTGATCGTGTGCCGACACTATCGTTATGTTCCCCTCACAAGTCAACATAATCCTAAAAAATACGTGCCAATAATGCAACAAAGAGAAACTGCGTTGAAAATTTGCACGTTTTCATAGGCAAAACTTGTCCCTGCATAGGTGTAAACACCCATACAACATAAAAAAACAATCGGGGCTTATATAAATGCTGTCTTAACGCATACGTCTTTCATACGTCATTCGGATCAGCACTTTGGTTTGCCGTCAGGCTTACTGGTCGATAGGTAAACCCAACAGATCGAGAGCCGCGCCAAAAGCATCGGATCCCGAGCAAAGGAAAACCGCCACGTCGCCGGGATTCATATTTTCCAGGACCTGGTCGATTTGTTCTTGCGCATTATCAACATTGTCGACATTTGAAGCGTGTATATCCGCTCCGGCCTCGACTTTTTCGATGGGGACGATGTCAGCGATCGCATTGAGATCGGTTACGCCCACCACCACGTAGACGCTGATGGGCTCGCCATCCAGCGTCGTGAGCAGCTCGACGCCGCCCTCTACGTCGGCAAGGTGCCGACTTACTATTTCCATGTTCACTCTTCCTTGATCAGCGGGCTGGGCCCGCTTGGACGCACGCACCGTGAAGGTGCAATCTCACGCCCAGGCGCGACTATAACAGCCTTCGCCTAATGTTTTTTGACATTTGGGCCCAGCGACTGGCGAGCGGCCCCAGACGTGGCCGCTACGCTACGGCAGCGCACCCCTGCATCGGTCAGCACGCGGATCAGCGGCTTCTGGGCGGCCAGGAACGCACCCTTGTCATCGCCGGTGAGCTTGCAGATGAACATCTGCGCCTGCAGCTGCGTGCGGCGCGCCCTGCGGTTGTCGGCTTCCTGGGCCAGCCATTCGCCGATCCAGGCGGCGGCGGCATCGGCGTCGCCTTGTTGCTTGACGTGGCCAAGCAGGTCGAAAATCGTCACGCCTTCGATGCGCTCGTCTTCGCCACGCGTCAGGTAAAGCTTGGCGGCCTGGCCCGAATAACCGGGGATCACCGCAAGGCAATCGCGTTCAGCGGGTTTCTTCATAAAGTTCTGTAGGTAAGTGTCGGTTGTCGAGAACCATCGACTGTAACCCGGCCTTGCGCACCGTCGCATTCACGCCACGGAACTCTGCTATCGTCAGCCTACTATTTTTCTTACGGTGAACATCATGCAACGCGATTTCGACTTGGTCGTCACGATTCTTGGCGCCCTGCGCGACGCGCCCGGCCCCAACCTGAGCACGCACGACATCAAGAACGCCGCTTTGGCGCCGCACCCCGAAGAACAGGGCTTGCAGGTCATTGCGCATCATCTGGACCTGTTGGCCGATGCCGGCCTGGTCAAGCAAGTGAGCGAAACCGCCGCCAATGCCGGTGCCGCGCGCTGGCGTATCACCTGGAAGGGATACGACGCGCTGGAGCAGGATGAGGACGACGAGGACGACGCCGAGGAATTCGACGCCGAAGAGTGATGTAAACGCTACAGATAAAGGCTCAGCGGCGTTGCAGGATGCGCCGCGTGAGCAAGGATGCCGCGGTGCCGATCACCAGGCTGAACATGAAGGCGGCGATGGACAGCATCGCCGACAAGTCGCCAAAGCCGCCTTGGTGAGATAGCAGCACAACGGCAGCGCAGATGGCCACGGCCAGGGCCAGCACGCCCAGCAGCACTTGCTTGACCGAGCGCAGGCGGCCACAAAGCGAACCGCCGATCAGCGCGGCCGCCACCATCGCGGCCATGGACCAGAACAAATATTCGTACTGCATGCGAACGTCTCCCCCGTAATCGTTGAGGCGTGCGCATTATAGGCGGCCCCTGCGGGGCGCCGATTCACCAGCCGCGAAACCGTTCCCAGTGCGCCACCACGCCAGGCTCGCCCGGTCGGACGACTTCGTAGGCCTCGTGCTGGGCACACGTTGCGCACGCGTGGTTGGGCAGAATGCGCAGCTTGGTACCCAGGGGCACGTCCGGCAGGCGGGCAGTGCTGCCCGCGCGCAATTTGATGATGCCCTGCTCCTGGTTGGTTTCGGCCAACAGCAGATCGGGGTAGACGTTTCCCTTTACGTCGCAGACCACGCCGTACAACTGGTCGACGGCCTGCTTGGCGGTGCCGCGGTCGCGCGACATGGCCATCCACCCGGCGTCAACCAGTATCCAGCCCTTATCCGGCTGGTGTCCGATCACCGTGGTGAGCACCGAGGCGGCGATGTCGTCCATTGAGCAGACCCCCAGGCCCGCCATCACCAAGTCGAAAAACACATACACGCCCGCGCGCACTTCCGTCACGCCGTCCAGGTTGCGGGCGAAATGGGCGGTGGGTGTCGACCCCACACTCACAACCGGGCACGGCAGCCCAGCCGCGCGGATGGCCTGGGCGCAGCCGACCGCAGCGGCGCGCTCTTGCTCGGCCATGTCGGCGATGGCGTCGACGCTGCGGCAGCCATAGGATTCGCCGGCGTGCGTCATGACGCCGCGCAGGCTGTCGGCCGCGTGCAGCACCCGCGCAATGGCCAGCAATTGCTCGGCGTTACCCGGCTGCACCCCTGCCCGGTGGCCGTCGCAATCGATTTCGATCAACGCGGGTATCCCGCCGCCGCTGGTCTGCGCCTGCGCCGCTACCGCGCGCGCCGCGTCCAGGCTGTCGACAACCACCGTCAGGTCCACGCCGCGCTGGCGCAGCGCCAGCACACGCGGCAGCTTGCCCGGCGACACGCCCACCGCGTAGAGCAGATCGGTGACGCCGGCGGCCGCAAATTGCTCTGCTTCCTGCAAGGTCGAAACAGCGGCCGGCCCGTGGGGGCCGCTCATCACCCGGCGCGCCACCTCGATCGACTTGGGCGTTTTCAGGTGTGGGCGCAGTTGCACGCCGTGCTTGGCCATCAGGGTGGCCAGCCGTTGGATATTGCGCGTCATGCGCGTTTCGTCCAGCAGCAGGCATGGGGTTTCAAGGCTGTCGACGGTGGCGGCAAGGGTGGCGGGAGTCATGAGCGGGTCTCGAAAAAGGCGAAGGCAATGCGGAATATTCTGATTTGGTCGGTCCAAGTATGGCGTGACGCAACGCGCACGTGTTTAATGTCAGCTTAATTTTTCATTAAGTCGAAACTGAATGATCACAACGGACGACCTGCGATTTTTCCTGAGTCTCGCGGCGACGCCCTCGCTTGCGCAGGCCGCCCGGGCGCTGGACGTGACGCCCCCGGCCGTTACGCAACGGCTGCATGCACTGGAAAAGCGTCTGGGCGTCCGGCTGGTAAACCGATCCGGCAAAGGCACCGCGCTGACCGACGAAGGCCGTCTATTGGCGTTGCGCGCCGGCCAGATCTGCGGCGAACTCGGCGATCTGGCCGACGAATTGGCCGGCCGCCGGGGTGTGGTGGCGGGGCATTTGCGCGTCGTCGCGCCGCTGGGCTTCGGGCAACGCTACGTTGCTGCGCTGGTGGCGGAATTCCGAAAAACCAGCGGCAACATCACCGCAAGCCTGACGCTGTCCGATGGCCCTCCCCGCTTGGCCACGGACAACTGGGACGTCATGATCCACATCGGAGAGCTGCGCGACTCGACGTTGGTGGCCTACCCCCTCGCGCCTAACCGCCGCATCTTGTGCGCGTCGCCGGCGTACCTGGCCCGCCATGGCGCGCCCGCCAAACCGGAAGACCTGCGCGACCATGACTGCATCGCGCTGCGCGAAAACGACGAAGACGTGACCTTATGGCGATTCAAGCGCGGCCGAGGCCCCGCCGTGGGCGTACGCGTATCGCCGGTGCTGTCCAGCAACACCGGCGCGGCCGCCGTGCAGTGGGCCTTGGCCGGGCACGGCATCGTTGCGCGTTCGGAATGGGACGTGGCGGAACATCTGAAGGCGCGCGCGCTGGTCCCGCTGCTGGCGGGGTGGAGCTTGCCGGATGCCAATGTCGTGGCGCTGGTCAAGTCGCGCCAGGAGCAATCGGCCCGCACCGCCGGTTTCCTGGCGCATCTGCGCGAAGCCTTCGCCTCGACGCCCTGGCGCGACAAGCCCTAGCCAAAGCCCATGTCAATCCAGCATGGCTTCCGCTTCGATCTCCACCAGCCATTCCGGCAGTGACAGCCCGCTGACGATGATCCATGAGGACGGCGGCGGGTCTTTTGGAAAGCGATCGCGCAGCGCCTGGGCGATCACTTCCTGATCCTCTCGCGCGGTCTCGCAGATGTAGATGCGCAGCATGATGACCTGGGCCAGGTTGGCGCCCGCGGCGGCCAGCACACGTTCGATATTGTCCAGTGCCGCCTGGGTTTGTTCTTGCAGCCCGGGGCCAACGGTGCGTTCGTCAATGTCGACACCGACCTGGCCAGACAACAGCATTCTGCGCTGCCCGGTAACGATCACCGCCTGGCTGAAGCCGTACTGGACGGTGTTGAAAACGGTATCGGGATTGACAACGGTTCTGGACATGCGTGCTCCTGTGAACGGCGCGCCCCCACAGCGCGCCGGAGCCGCCATTCTAGCGATGCCTTGCTTTACAGCGAGACGCGCGCCACCCCCTGCCGGCGCGCGCCGGGCAAAGCCACCAGCAACACGATCACGCCAGCTACCGTGGCAGTCCAGAATCCGGCTTGCACGCCATGGTGATCCACGACCCAGCCCGCTATCGCCGCGCCCGCCGCAACGCCGGCCCCCAGCCCGGTGACCAGCCAGGTCAGCCCCTCCGTCAGACGCTGGCCGGGCACGCTGCTTTCCACCAATGCCATCGCGATGATCATGGTGGGCGCGAAGGACAGGCCGGCCAGCAACACGCCCAACGCCAAGGTCACCAGGTCGTTCACCAGCAGCAGCGGCAACGTCGTGAATGCCGTCACGGCCGCTGCGATCGATAGCAGGCGGGCCAGCGGCATCTGGAACTTCATGACACCGAACACCAGCCCCGCCACGCACGAACCCAACGCGTAGGTGGACAGCACAAGGCTCGCCCCCGCCGGCACGCCCTGAGCGCGGGCGAAGGCCACGCTCAAGACGTCGATGGTGCCCACGATGACGCCCATGGCCGCCATCATGGCCACCAGCGCGAACATCGACGGCATGCGCAACACCGACGCCTGCCGCCCGGCCGGGACGGCCTGCACCCTGGGCGCCGTGGCGGGCTGCAAGACGAAAGCCGTCACACCCACCGCCAACAGCAACGCGGCAACCAGCGGCCCCGCTTGCGGAAACAACGCCACGCTAAGACCCACGGCCAAGGGCGGACCCAGGATGAAGCTGACCTCGTCAGCGACCGACTCCAGCGCATAGGCGGTACGCAGTTGCGGCTGGTCGCGAAAGATCTCGGTCCAACGCGCACGGATCATCGCGGGCATGCTGGGCAACGTGCCCGCCAGCGCGGCAAACAGGAACAGCGTCCAGTCCGGCGCATTCCACTCTACGCAGGCCGACAAACCAAGCAATGCGGCCACGCAGATCCCCGCGGCGACGGGCAGCACGCGTCCTTGCCCATGACGGTCCACCAGCCGCGAAATGCGCGGTGCCAGCAACGCGGTCGCCAACGCAAACGTGGCGGCAACAGCGCCCGCCATGCCGTAAGCGCCGCGCACTTCCGACAGCATCGTGATGATGCCGATGCCGATCATCGGCAAAGGCAGGCGCGCGATGGCGCCGGCCAGGACGAAACCCAGGGCGCCTGGCGCGTTGAATAACTCACGATACGGATTGGACACCGAAGACCTTTTGCTGATTGGGTGGACAGGCGGATCCTATTCACATACATTCCGTATGTCAATTAACCTGCGCACCGTATGTCATGGGAGACGCACATGCCCCGCACCCGCGCGGAAATGATCGAAGCGACTCGCGCCAAGCTGCTTGCCACCGCCCGTCACGCGTTCGAACACGTGGGTTATGCCGCCACGTCCATGGACGATCTGACCGCCCGAGTCGGGTTGACGCGAGGAGCCTTGTATCACCATTTCAATGACAAACAAGGCTTGCTTGCCGCAGTGGTCCAACAGATCGACGACGATATGGACCGGCGCTTGAAGGATATTTCGGATCAAGCCCCGGACGCGTGGACGGCGCTGCGCGAACGCTGCCGCGCGTATTTGCGAATGGCAACCGAACCGGCCATTCGGCGGATTGTGTTGCAAGACGCGCCGGCGGTGCTGGGCGCGGGGCCGAACGCGGCGCAGTCGCAGTGCATTGCGTCCATGGCGGCGTTGCTGAAGCAACTGATCGACGACGGGCTCATTGAAACCGCCGACCCCCGGGCCATCGCCAATTTCATCAATGGCGGGCTGACGGACAGCGCGTTATGGATCGCCGGTTCGGCCGGCGAATCGGATCGCCTTGACGACGCGCTGCACACCCTGGAATTGATGCTTCGTGGCTTGCGACGCAGGCCTTGATACGGTCCGGCTTCGGTCGGGGTCGGAGTCTGGACCCGGTCAGGAGCTGGATCGGGACACGCCGCAAGGAACCTCCCGCGCCCGCGCGTTGTGCGCTATCTGCAACGCACGTATTATCAAAGCATTTGCTTGTTTAAATTATCGGAGCGCCTGTGCCCACCAGCCCCATCCTTGAGCCCGCCGCCCCCAGCGCTTCGTGGGCCGACCTGCTTCAAGGCGCCAATGCCCTGCGGTCGATTGCCCTGGCGGGCGGCGTCGCGCTGCACGCCATCAACGTTTATATCGTCACCACCATCCTGCCCACGGTGATCGAGGACATAGGCGGCCTGGAGTACTACGCCTGGAACACGACGCTGTTCGTGGTGACGTCCATCATCGGGTCCGCGCTGTCGGCCAAGCTGATCGAAACACTAGGGCCGCGCAGCGCCTACCTGTTCGCCGTGGCCGTCTTCAGCGCCGGAGCCGTTATCTGCGCGATGGCCCCGGGCATGCCGGTACTGCTGGCGGGACGCAGCGTGCAAGGGCTGGGCGGCGGCATTCTTTTCGCGTTGAGCTACGCACTGATCCGGCTGGTGTTCGACGCCCCGTTGTGGTCCCGCGCCATGGCCTTGGTGTCTTGCATGTGGGGCGTTGCAACACTGTCCGGGCCCGCCATCGGCGGGATATTCGCGCAATCGGGAGACTGGCGGCTGGCGTTCTGGGCCCTGTTACCGGTTGCCGCCGTGCTGGCGTTGATCGTCGCACTCAAGGTGGGCGGACGGGCGTCGGTACCGCCTGCGCCGCGCTCGGTGCTGCCGCTGCGCACATTGGCCTTGCTGGTCGCCTCCGTAATCGCCGTCACGCTGGCCAGCCTGTCGACGCAGCTAGTGTGGAACGTGGCGGGCATTGGGGCGGGGCTCATCATCGCCCTGCTTATCGCGCGGGTCGACGCGCGCGCTCGCCATCGCCTGCTGCCCACCGGCGCTTACAGCCTGCGCGCGCCGCTGGGCGCGTTGTACGCGACGATGTGCCTGGTGGTGGCCGCCATCGCCACCGAGATATTCGTGCCCTATTTCCTGCAAGTCATCCACGGCATGCCGCCGCTGAAGGCGGGCTACCTGACCGCTGCCATGGGCGCCGGCTGGACGCTGGCCGCCATGCCCAGCGCCACCCGGACGGGCCGCGACGCCGACCGGCTGATACGCATCAGCCCCATCGTGATCCTGGGGTCGTTGATCGTGCTGGGCATCATGACACCGCAGGCGTCACTGCTTGCCACCCCGGCCGGCCTGGGCGCGTACATCGTTGCGTTGGCGGGGGTGGGATTCGGCATCGGGCTGGCCTGGCCGCATCTGCTGACCAAAGTGTTCAACGCGGCGCCCAAGGGCGAAGAGACGCTGACGTCTTCGTCGATTACCACCGTGCAGCTCTATGCGGCGGCGGTAACGGCGGCGCTGGCCGGCGTGGTCGTCAATAGCGCGGGGCTTGCCGACCCCGGCGGTGTCGAAGGGGCTCGGCATGCCGCGGGCTGGCTGTTCGCGGCGTTTGCATTGATGCCGGCGCTGGCGCTGATCCTGCTGCCTCGCGTGACGCGGGCGGTGGCGCCGGGGCCGGATGCGTAACGCGCCTTGATTGGCGGCATCACGCAAGTCCACGCGATGCTGCCAATCGTCAGACCATTGGGACCGAAATACAGCAAAGGCGGTATGGAACGTCACGCGGGTCTTTGCTACGCTCAGAAGCACCTGCAAAAGGTGGCGCCCATGAGCAACAAGATTCGAGTCCTTTGCGTTCAACCGTCGTCGATGTCCGCGCGGTTCGCCTTCCTGGCGATTGCGGTGCGATGGTCGCTGGGCGCCACCCCCCGCCCCACCCGGCTGATGATCGGGCCCCACGACCTGGAGCCCATCGGCTCCGAACCGGCCTTTTGGCGCTTTGCATTACGGCATGCGCTGACCGGGCAATCGTTTTTGGTGACGCGCGGCGGCCACTGGGATGTGGCGGCGGCGGTGGACGGTGACGAGGTCCATGCATTTGGCCGTAAATTCGCGCTTAGCCAATGCTTGTACTGAACGCTCTTTGTTCCAGGCGTTTATTGTCAGCGCGTTGTTGCCAAGCCTACGCGCCGCATTCCGGCTTGCGGTGAAAAGCAGCCAGTTCCTCAGCTGTCCACCGCAGGCGTGCTTCGTCCTGGCAACACGAACGAAAAACCAAGGCGCCTACATCCAGGAAGCGGCTGACGTCCGCGTCGGTCAGCTTGCCCTGTACCTGCAACAGGCAGTCCGCATACGCGGACAACACGCCGTCCCAGCCGTCCAGCTGGTCCGGCGCGACCGGCTGGGAAATCATGCGCACCATCATTTCACTATGATCCATTCGGTGGTCCCCCCTCGGATACCGCACCGCCGGCCGCAGTGCTGCAACCGTTCGTAGAAAGCTTCCAGCAAGTGTCATGCCCAAAACCGTGCACGCCGGTGTCTACCTACCGCCCGGGCGCCGCATCCGGCGCCCTGCCCCGCAACAGCGCGTCGGGATGGGCCTGAAGATAATCCGCCAACTGCCGCAACGATCGCGCCGCGCGACCCAACTCACGCAGCGCCGTATCGGTATTTAGCGGCAACGCGGACTCGGGGGCCAGCAACGCGCTCACGGCCGCCAACGACTGGTTTGCTTGCCTCAGCACGGCCTGCGCCTCTGGCGCCAGGTGCGTATCCAGCCGCTTGACCAGACGCGAGGCGCCCCGAAGCGCCCCGGCCAGTTCCGTACCGATGGCATCGAACGGCACCTTGTCGACCTTGGTCAGGATGCTGTTCAACTGCTGTTGCAGCTGGTCCAGGTTATTGCGCACGGTGGGGATGAACGGTCGATCTTCCATCTTGAAAGTGGCGGCGGGCGCATCAGGAAATTCCGCTAGCGCCACATACAACTGGCCGGTCAGCAAGTTGCCGATGCGCAACTGCGCCCGGGTGCCGCGCGCGACCAAGGCAGTCATCAATCTGCCGCTGGGGTGTTTGACATCCGGGCCCGCGAAGTTCTTGATCTGGTGGAACGTTTTGTCGCCCAGCCGCTCCGGGTACAGCGTGGCGGAAACCAGCGCGTAGAACTGTTTGGCCGTCTGGTCAAAGTCCAGGTCGATGGCGTCCACCTTGCCGACCGTGACGCCATACGCGTCGACAGGCGCACCCACCACCAGCCCCCGCACCGATTGATCGAAACGCATGCGCACGTGCAGCGGCGCGCCGTCCGGTTCGGCCCGGGCCGACTCTTCGCTGGAGAAAAGCGGGAATGCTGCGCCGGCCGCCGCGGGCTGGCTGGCCGCCCGTTCCAGGGTGTCGAATGCCACGCCACCCACAATTACGGAAACCAGGGACTGGGACCGCATCTGCAAACCGCGCGCATCCACGCTGAAGTCGACGCCGCTGGCGTTCCAGAAGCGCGTGCTCTCATTGACGTAGGAATCGTTCGGCGCGTCGACGAACACCTGCACGTCGACCCCATCGCCATCCTTGGCCAACCGGTAGTTCACCACCTGCCCCACGGCAATGCGGCGGTAGTACACGGGTGAGCCGACATCCAGCGAGCCCAGATCGTTGGCGTGTAGCGTGAAGCGCTTTCCGGCCCGGTCCTGCGCAACCTCGGGCGGCACTTCCAGACCGGTGAATTCGCTTTTACGCTCGCTGCGGGCGCCGCCCTTGCCCTGGCCGCCGGCTGGGTCCAGGCCAATATACGAGCCCGACAACAGCGTACCCAGGCCCGACACCCCGCTGAGCGTCAGCCGCGGGCGCACCACCCAAAATACCGTGCCGTCGCGCAACAGGTTGGCCGCGTCCTTGTCCACGCGGATCGTGACCACCACGCCCGTGCGGTCCTGGTTCAGGTTGACGCGTTCAACCAGGCCGACATTGACTTCTTTGTAGCGGACCTGCGTCTTGCCCGCTTCCAGGCCTTCGGCGGTCTGGAAGTGGACGGTAGCCGGTGGGCCCTGCATTCAGCCAGGCCTGCACCACCAGCAGCAATCCGCCGATGACGGCCACCACCGGGACCAGCCAGATCCAGGAAACGCGGCGCCCCTTGCGCGGCGGCGTGCGAGCTGCGGCAGAACCAGACTCAGCCATCGAGGATGTCTCCTTCGTGTACGCGTCAGACCGGATCGCCCGTCAGCAAGCGCCTGGAATAGCGGGTAGCATGGCCCTCCTATTTGGAGGAAGTCAACGTGAATATCGCCATCCGCCCCGCCATCCCCTCGGATGCGGCCCAGATCTATGCCTTCATTACTGAACTGGCCGTGTACGAGCGCGCCGCGCACGAAGTGATCGCCAGCGCAGACGACGTCGCCCGTACCCTTTTTGCCCCGCAGGCGCCCGCCAAGGCGCTGATGTGCCTGGCGGATGGCAAACCTATCGGGTACGCGGTCTATTTCTACAGCTATTCCACCTGGCTCGGCAAGAACGGTATTTACCTGGAAGACCTGTACATCACGCCCGAGCATCGCGGCATCGGGGCCGGACGCGACCTGCTGCGCCACCTGGCGCAAGAAGCGGTGGCCAACGGCTGTGGCCGGCTGGAATGGAGCGTGCTGGACTGGAACAAGCCGGCAATCGACTTCTACGTATCGATCGGCGCGGTGCCGCTGGATGAGTGGGTCCGCTACCGCCTGACCGACGACGCGCTGAAAAGCTTCGCCGAAGGCCGCCGCCAAGCCGCCTAGAACTCGGGTAGGTCGAACAGCGTGTGCAAGGTCGAGCTAGGCACCGGCACGGACGCCAGCAGTTCGTGGCCGTCGTCGGTGGTCAGCACGCGCACGGGGCGCAGCGCCACGGTGGTGCCGTCCACGCTGATGGCGGTTTCCACGTCGGCCCCCTCCTTGATCACGTCAATCACCTCGGACGCCGAGGCCGTGACCGGCTCGGTGACCCACCCTGGCACGCCCCGCTCGGCCTGGCCCCAGCGCACATAGGCAATGTGCCCGCTGATGGGCTCTTTTCGAACAGCGACGATTACGTAAAAAGACATCCGGGCCTCCCTGTAGTGGTGTGGCCTGGATCGTATAGCAAGCTGCCGTCGATGGCATGCCCGCGCGCGTCAGGGTTCGATATCGATGTCCGCAAAGGATTTCACCAGATCGTCCAGCTGCTTGAGCTGGGTCAGGAACGGTTCCAGTTTGTCCAGCGGCAACGCGCTGGGTCCATCGCACTTGGCGTTCTTCGGGTCGGGGTGAGCCTCTAGAAACAGCCCCGCCAGGCCCACCGCCATGCCCGCGCGCGCCAGTTCGGCAACCTGCGCGCGGCGACCGCCCGAGGCGGCGTCCAAGGCGGAACGCTGCTGCAACGCGTGGGTCACGTCGAAAATCAAGGGCCGGTTGCCGGAGACCTTTTTCATCACGCCGAAACCCAGCATGTCGACCACCAGGTTGTCGTAGCCGAAGCTGGTGCCGCGATCGCACAGGATCAGCTTGTCGTTGCCCGCTTCGGTGAACTTTTCAACGATGTTCAGCATCTGGGTCGGGCTGAGAAACTGCGGCTTCTTGATATTGACGATGCGCTGCGTCTTGGCCAGCGCCACCACCAGATCCGTCTGACGCGCCAGGAAGGCGGGCAATTGCAGGATGTCCACCACTTCAGCAACGGGCGCCGCCTGCCAGGGCTCGTGCACGTCGGTTATGACCGGCACGCCGAACTCTTTCTTGACGGCTTCGAAGATCTTCATGCCCTCTTCCAGGCCGGGACCCCGGTAGGAATGGATGGAAGATCGGTTGGCCTTGTCGAACGACGCCTTGAACACGTACGGAATGCCCAGCTTTTGGGTCACGCGTTGATATTCTTCGCACGCGCGCAGCGCCAGATCCAGGGATTCCAGCACGTTGATGCCGCCAAACAGCACGAAGGGGCGGTCATTGGCGCAGTGGATCGACGAGGAAATTACGACTTCTGGGGCGGTCATGATGGGAAAATCCTGTGGGAATAAGGCAGGTGACAGTGCGTAATGTACAACCTGCCCCGCCCCGATTTCACCTCATCCGCCGATTTTTCCCCACCGCCCTCAGCGGCTGCGCAGCATCCGGCGCAACACCCCATCGTGCAAGGCGTAATGGTGAACCAACGCCGCCAGCGCATGCACCAAGGCCAACGCGATGATCGTCCACGCCACCGTGTCGTGCAGCCCACCGATGAAGTGGCGCTGTTCGCGGTCGATCGCAATCCACCGGGGCACGTCGAACAACCCGAAGAAAGCAAACGGTTCTCCCTGCGCCCAGCGAAACAGAAAGCCCAGCACGATCTGCGCGGCCATCAACAGGTACAGCAGCCCGTGTACGCCTGTACTAGCCAGGCCCATCAAGCCGGTGGCAGCGGGCGGCAGGCGCCGGCCACCAGTGGACCGCCACACGACGCGCAGCACGAACACCGCGGTGAACAGCAAGCCGAACGATATGTGCAGCGATTGCAGCAGCCGACGGGTCGGCGTGCCGCGCGGCAGGAAGCTCCAGATTTCCGCCAGGGCAAACAAGCCCACGACCAGAATCGCCGTCAACCAATGCAACGCAATCGTCATGCGGTCATAGTGCGATGGGCCGGGGTAATTCGCCTGCAAGGGTGACGTCGTCATCGTGGGGATTTGAGCCTGAAAGGTAACCCCCGAGCGTATTGAGTTCCGACTTACGGTGTCCTGAGCAAGCGCGCCGCATCCCCGCGGCGTTATCACTGGACGCGGCCCGGAACCGTGGCCACAATGACCCGTCGTGGACGGTCAAAGCGCCGTCCAGCATCTGATTGAAGGCGGGCACATGGGTTTTTTCGACACGCTGTTCCGGCGCAGGCCTACGCCGGATCAATTTGCCAAACTGTTCGTGGCGGCGGCTCGCAAGCAAGGCTTCGAGGGCGACCTGACTTACAAGGCCGATGAATTCCGCTTGCTGTTGGGCGAAGGTTCGTTCTTCAACCTGCACAACGCTTATCACGCTTACTACAACACCCGTGGCGCGCAGCAACAGCGCGCCCTGCAGGGTTTCGTCTCGGCCTTGGCCAGCAGCAAGCAGTCGACGCCGCAACAGGCCACGGTGGCGCGCCCCATGCTGCGGGCCGTTATCCGCAGCCGCACCGCCCTGGAAGACGTGCGCCTGCACCATGTGCGCACCGAAGGCGACGATTCCGCGTTCCATCCCGCCTACCTGCCCTTTGGCGAGGATTGCGTGGTGCTGCTGGCGCTGGACCACCCGGACGCCATCTCCACCCTGACCAACGGCCCCGAGGCCGCTTGGCAATTGACGTTCGACCAGGCCTTGGCGGTTGCCATCGACAACCTGCGCGACGCGCCGGACGACTTTGCCGAGATTGCTGCCGGCGTCTATCGGGGCGCCTGGGCAGACGGCTACGACATCAGCCGGGCCCTGCTGCCAGACATGATCGAGCGTGTGCCGGTGCGGGGCCGGCCGGTGTTCATGGTGCCTACACGCGACGTGCTGTTGGTGGCCGGCGACAACGATGACGTTGGCTTGGCGAACATGGTGGAACTGGCGCACCAAGCGCTCATGCAAGGGCGGTCGGTCAGCGCGCATATGTACCACTACGAAGATCGGCAACCGCTTCGATACGTGCCGAGCAACCCTGCGCTGGCGCAGCGGCTTGCGCATCTGGAGCGCCTGCTCGACAAATCCGAATACGACGCGCAGAAAGAGGCGCTGGACCATATCCACGAAGAACAGGGCCAGGACATTTTCGTGGCCAACTACAACCTCTTCACCAGCGACGAAGAGCCCGTCATGTCGTTTTCGCTGGCGTCCTGGACGCGCGGCGTGGACACGTCGCTGCCCAAGGTGGACCGTCTTGCGCTGGTGCGCCCAGACGCCGAGGACAACATCGGCGAAGTGCGCGTGGTGTCATGGGAACAGGCCGCGCACCTGCTGCAACCGCTGCTGGCGCGTGAAAAGGGCTACCCGGCGCGCTACCGCACGCAGGGCTTCCCGGAAGACGCGCAGATCGCGCAACTGGACGAAGTGCCGTAGGGGCGGCGGGCTGGATTACCCGTTTTCAGCCCTTAAGCTGCCGCCCTTCCAGGCTCCACAGTTGCGGATCGCTGGTGGACACCCCCACCGCGCCGTGCTTCATGGCCGTGGCAATGTCCGCCTGGTTGCAGACAAAGCCCGACGCCACGATGGGCGGCAGGGCTTTCAGGTCTTGGGGGGCCATGTGCGCCAGCATCGGCGCCGGCATCAACTGAACCAGGTTGGGGTCGCTTTGTTCCAGCGCCTTGACGCTGCGCGGCCAGGTGGAACGGTCGGTCACAAATACTTTTTGCATCGTGACCATACCGGCACGGTTGGCTCGCTGAATGGTGGCCACGCGGGTTGAAACCAGGCTGGCCACGCCGATATCAGCCAGGTATTCCACCCCGCCCTTGTCCTGCGACAGGCCTTCGCAGCTGTCGATATTGACGATCGCGAATTTGCCCGCGCGGTTCAAGGTGGCGATGACCGGCGCCAGCTTGCGCAACTCAACGTTGGCCACGATGCCGATCTCGGCCACGCTGCCCACGAACGTGTTGATTTGCTCAAGCCCATACAGCGTCGCAATGACTGGATGACGCGCCAGGCATGCCCCAAATGACCTATCCATGGTTATCGACTTTCCTGACCATAATGGCGTTGATCGCTCAAGCCCAGCTTGCCGGGATTAAGAATGTTCTGCGGGTCCAACTGGCGCTTGACCGCAAGCAGCACGTTAAAAGCGCTACCCAGCGATTCCTGCATGTACGGCGCCCGCAGCAGGCCCACGCCGTGATGATGGCTGAGCGCCGCATTGTATTTAATCAGCACGGCGTTGGCGGCATCCCATGCGGCGCGATACCACTGGGCGCGCCGCTCCACCTCGACGTCGCCGCGCAACGAAAAATACAGGCAGGCCCCGTCGACGTAAGCATGCGACTGGTGCGCGGAACCCGCCAACGTGCCGGGCACCGCGTTCACCGCCGCCACCACTTCACTGTAAATGGCGGACAGGTCGCTCCAGCGGCCCGACATTTCAAGCGTGTCGGCCACGAACCCCGGGCTGCGCTTGAAGCCCTCGGCGCTCTTGCCGGTCAGATAGCGCGTTTCCAGCCAGCGTTCAAAGACGGCGTCGCCGTCCAGCTTTTCGCCCAGTTCTTCGCAGACGCCTTCGCTGATCTGCATGACGGCGTCCACAATCTGGCGTGCGCCCTCGTCGGCCACCAGCAGCACGTTCAGGTCGGGTCGATTGAACTGCACCCCGCTTTCCAGTTCGTCATACAGGCGTAACGCCGCCGGGTTGGCGCCGCGCTGCATGATCTCGCGGCACGCGTCCAGGCCGATGGCGAATGTCTTGAAACCGTACGCTATGGCGCGGCCGTAATCGGGCAGGCGATGCAGCTTGAGGCGCAACCGCACGATCACGCCCAGCGTGCCTTCAGAGCCGATGAACAACTGCTGCAGGTCCGAGCCCACCGCCGCGCGGGAATAGCCGCCCACCGTGATCAGGCTGCCGTCGGCCAGTACAACGTCCATACCGAACACCATGTCTTCGATCTTGCCGTAGCGGGTGGACAACTGCCCTGCCCCCCGGCAAGCCGCCCAGCCGCCCACCGTGCTGATGCCGAACGACGACGGCCAATGGCCCATCGTCAGCCCGTATTCATTCTGGATGGTCTGTTCAAAGACGTCGCCGAACATGCCCGCTTCCACTTCCACGATTTGGCTTTCGCGGTCCACGCCGATCAGCTGGTTCAGCTGGCAGACGTCCAGCACGATGCCACCGCGCACCGGCAAGGCGGCCCCGGTGACATTGCTGCGCCCCGCCGACACCGTGACCGGGATGGCTTCGGCGTTGGCGTAACGCATGACCGCCTGCACCTGCTGCACCGATGACACCGTCACGATCACCGCCTGCGGCGTAGCAGGCTTGCCGCCGGTTTCCGACACCATGGACCCCGCCCACCAATCGCGCGTCCAGGCGACGACGTCGGCCGTGGCCGTCATGACGTTGTCGGCCACGTGCCGCAGGGCATCGACCTGCGCATCGCTGACGCGCACGGGGTCGCGTTGCAGGCCGGGTTCGGTGCCAGCGCCTGCGCCGGTCAAGGTGGCGGCATAGGCAGGCGGCGTGTGTGCGCCCACGACGTAATTGCCACGGTTGTAGCCGCGCTTGATGGCTTCTTTGCTGATCATTGTTCGTCTCCCATGAGTATGGATTTTTCGTACTTGATGGCAGCCAGGTAGTCGTTCACCTGCTGCGCGATGGTGGCGGGCGGCAAACCAAGTTCCGCCTGCAAGATCTGTCCGACGCGGCCGGCGGCAAGCGCGGAGGCGTCGCGCGCCATCAGGCGCGTGCGCATGCGCCTGGCCAGCACGTCTTCAACGGTGCCGGCCATTTCATGGCGCACGGCGTAAAGCACCTCGGCTTCGGTGTAGGGCAAGCCGTCGACAATCGGCGTCAGCAAAGCCGGCGACGCCTGCATCAAGTCGCTGACAAAGCGCGCCTCGGTGCCATAGCGTTCGCCCAGATGCGCCGACATGCCGCCGGACGCCACGATGGCTTGCGGGTCGTATCCGGCGGCGCCCAGCAGATAGGCCTTCTTCGTCTGGCAGGCATTGCGCTGCCCCAGCACCTGTTGCGCGGCGTCGATGGTCTGTTCCGCCATATGCCGCGACGTGGTCAGCTTGCCGCCCACTATCGTGACCAGCCCGTCGCCGGACACGCGGATTTCGTGGTTGCGCTTGATCTCCAGCGTTTTGCCCCCGGGCGGCGCCACCAGCGGGCGACAGCCGGCGATGCTGCCCACCACGTCTTCGGCTTGCAGATCGGTCTTGAGCGCCGAGCGCGCGCCTTCCAGCAGGAAGTCCAGTTCGCGCCGCGTGCAATACACGTCGTCCAGGTTTCCTTCGTAGTCTTCGTCGGTGGTACCCAGGTAAGACACGTCGCCCCAGCGCGTGATCGTGGCGCGCCGGCTGCGACCGGGCACGGGAATGGTCACCGTGCAATCGTTGCGGACCTTGATCCAGGGCACCGCCACGTGCACGCCCTTGGCCGGGCGCACGTGCAACACGGGTTCATCGCCTTTTTTCGCCCCGGTCCAATCGCGCAGCCAGACGCCCGTCGCCATGATGACGACCCGGGCGCGCGCGCGGATTTCTTTGTTGTCCGCGTGGATGATCGCGCCGTCCACCTTGCCGTGCGTGTCACGCGTGACCTCGATCGCCTTCGCATGATTGGCCACCGCCGCGCCGTGAAAGGCGGCGGTACGCGCCACCGTCAGCGTCAGGCGCGCATCGTCGACGCGGGCGTCGTAATACAGGAAACCGCCCAGCAGTCCGTCTTCCTTGAACGTTGGGCAATGCGACAGCACTTCGGCCGCCGTCAGCTTCTGGTGCAGGATGCCCTCGCGCCATCCGCCTGCCACGTCATACGTCCACAGCAGGCTTTCAAATGCCTTGGACAGGCGCTTGTCGAACACCCCGTCGCGTTCCAGGATGGGAAACAAAAACGGCAGACGCTGCACCAGATGCCGCGCGTTGCGCCGCAGCCGTTGGCGTTCATGCAGGGAATGGCGCACCAAGCCCAGGTTGCCCTGTTCGATATAGCGCAAGCCCCCATGCACCATCTTCGAGGACTTGGACGAGGTGCCCGAGGCGAAGTCGTCCTTTTCGATCAACGCCACGCGATAGCCGCGCAAGGCGGCGTCCAGCGCCGCATAGGCGCCGGTGATACCGCCCCCCACGATCAGGATGTCGAACTGCTCGCTGCCCAACCGATCCAGCTGTTCGTGCCGGTTCAGGCGCAGGGGTTCGGTGCTGGTCATGTCGGCCCGGTCCTTCCTGGGCTTTCTGGATAGCCACCCGATCATTTGTGCAATGCCTCCTGGTTGTCTTGCTTGAACTGTTTGACGTGGCCCAATTCCGACCCCACCCGGGCGTGCCACAAGGCGCGGCGGCGACGACGTTCGTCGGCGTCAACGGCGGGCCGAAACACGGCGTCGGTCACGATGGTTTTGCAGGCCTCGTGCAATGACGGCCACAGCAAGCCCGCCGAGCCCGCCAGATACGCGATGCCGCGCAAGCTGGCGCGATCGGCCTCTTGCATGCGACGAATGGGAATGCCGATCAAGTCCGCTTGAATCTGCAACAAGGGGTCGCTGCGCGACAGGCCGCCGCCCACGACCAGTTCGGACACCCGTACGCCGGAGGCTTGCTCGTCCGCTTCGATGCAGCTGGCCACCGAATGCGCGATGCCCTCCAGAATGGCGTAGGCCACTTCGGCCTGCGTCGTGGCCATCGATACGCCCGTCAGCGACGCGCGGGCCGCGGCTTCCATCCGGGGCACGCGCAGCCCGGTCAAGGCCGGCACGAAGGTCACGCCGTTCGACGCGTTCACCGTTTCTGCCAACGCGCTGATCTCGTGGGCGTCCTTGAACCATTTCAGCTTTTCGCAGACCCAGTTCAATGCCGACCCGGTTGTTGCCACAAAGGTTTCGACCGCGAAGTGCGACACGCCTGACTGACGCCGGGCCGTCATGGTCAACGACCCGTCGGACATGCCGGCTTCCAAGGGAGGTTCGGTGCCGATGACCAGGTCCACGAAGCTGCCCGTGCCATGCACACACATCGCCTGTCCCCGGTTCAGGCATCCCAGGCCGATGGCGCCCGCGTGCTGGTCGCCGGCCGACGCCAGGATTGGCACGTCGATACCCAAGAGCTCCGGACGAGTTCTACCGAAATCATCTGCGTCCTGGCGCAGGGTCGGCAGCAGCTCGTGCGGAAAGCCAAGCTCCTGAATCCACTCTAGGTAGTAACGATGGTCGGCAAGCACGTACGCGCCGGCGGAGGTCGCGTTCGTGGGCGTGGTCACGCATTCGCGCCGCTGTGAAAAATGCCACAGCAACCACGTGTCCACGGTGCCGAACGCCAAGCGCTTGTCGCGCCACGCCTGGGCCACCAGCGGCGAATCGCGCAGGTGGCGCGCCGCCCAGAGATACAACGAGCGCACCCCCACCGGCCGACCGACGCGCTCTCGCAACCGGGCGTCCCATTCCGGCGCCAGCTGGTCCAGTTCGTCGACAAAGCGCGTGTCTTGCCAGACCATGGCCGGAACCAGCGCACGCCCTGTCTGCGTGTCCCACAGCACGGCCGTGGCCCGTTGTGTGGCCAGCGCCAGCGCAGCAATTTCCTGCCCCTCGGCGACCGCTTGTGCGATGGCATCCCGGCAGACCTGGACGGTGCGGTCCAGGATGTCGTTAGCGTCCTGCTCCACAACACCCGGCCGGGGCGAGTCGACATGCAGCGCCACGTATTGCAGGCAAGATACATGGCCGTGCTGAGACACCGTGGCCGCCCGCGTGCCGGACGTGCCCTCGTCTATGGCCAGAATCACTTTGTTGTTTGTCATCGCGAGGCTTTCCCAATGGCGGGGTCCAGGGCAGGCAGCACGGCGTCGTCCTTGAACTGGGGCGCGTCGGCTTCGTTGTCCGGGTTGATGGGGGTGCGGGTGGGGTCCCACTTGATCGTGAAGCAGATGATGCTGGCGATCAGCGGCACGATGGAGAGAATCAGGAAGGTCTTTTCAAGGCCGTAGTTTTCGCGAAACAGCGGAAACACCAGCAGTCCGATCGCGGCCCCCGTGGAGCCCAGCGCGCCGATGATGCCGTTGGCGCCCGCGCGAAGTTCGCTGCGGAACGACAGCGACGACAGGCTCTTGCCGTTGGCCCCCGGCCCGCCCGAATGGAACAGGATGAACAGCGACGGCACCACAACGGCCAGCCACAGCGGCATCTTGCCGTGGAAGGTACCGAGGATCAGCAGCATCAGAAACACCGCGGCAAAGCCGAATGCCGACGCCCGGCGCAGGCCCAGCTTGCGGCCGATGTACGGCGACAGAAAGCCGCCAAAAATGCCGAACACGTTGAACACCAGCGCGCCGATGGTGGCGAAGACGAAGTCCTTGCCGAACAGCGCGGCGCTGATCAAGGGCAGATACCAGCCCACGGCGAAATACTGGATCGACTGGCCGATCTGGACCGTTGCCGCCAGGATCGTGCGCGGCAGGTAAACGCCACGAAAGATCAACAGCACGTTGGCAATGCCGCGCCTGGCCTGGTTGACCACCGGCACACGCTCGTGCATCGGCGCCGCCGCGAACGGCTGCCCGTAGATACGCGTCATGGCGCGCGCCGCCTGCTCGACACGCTCTTTGCGGGCCAGCCAGATCGGGCTTTCCACCATGTAGCGCATTTGCAGCAGCAGGATCACGACCGCGAAGACGGCGGTAGCCGCAACCGAATAACGCCAGATGGAATCGCCCACGTCCCACGAGAAAAACAACAGCGCCAGCAGCAGGTTCGTGCACACGGCCGTGTACCACATGCCCTGCCAGGTATTAAGGCGGCTTTTGAATTTAAGCGGGGTGAATTCGGCCAGGACGGCCATCGCGATGGCGAAGTCGATTCCGTAGGCGGCGCCTACGAAAAACCGGCCGACCAGAATGACTTCGAAGCTGGGTGCAAACATCACCAGCAGCGCGCCGATGACGGCCAGGAATTTTGCGATGATCAAGGGCCGGATCCGGCCCCAACGATCCGCCATCCAGCCGCCGATGGGATTGAACGCAATGGCCACCCACGCGGCAAACGAGGTCATCAGCGCGACTTGACCGGCCGCAAGGCCCAGGTCGCGCGTCATGGGCCCCAGCCCCGCGCTTAACGCGGAGTTGGCAAACGCATCCAGGAACAGTCCACCCAGGGCCAGCCACCAGATCAGGCCTGCCCGCCCGGTGATACCGGGGCGTGAGTCGATAAAAGCGATGACATCGTCGATGCCACGTATTTTTACGGTCGATGATTGCACAGTCGTCTCCTCTTGGAATTATTTCTGTAAGAGGTCGACGCAAACTGCGCGCAATAAAAGACCACCCTACAGATGGTCTTTTATCTAAATCTGTGCGGTGACTTTATGGGCTGGGCATAGGGGTGTCAAGCCTTGCGGGCATCAGGATAAACCCTGGTCCGCGCGGCATATCGGGCTTGATTAACGCAGGCCCTGGGAAAGTATCCAAAGCGCTGGAAAAGTATATGGAACGCGGGGTTTTTATATCTTTTTCTTCTTATTTTTCAATGACTTGCAATAAATATTTAAGCTGTCAAACTACGCCCGCTCTTTGATCTTGGCTTCACCCTGCGGGCCCGCCGATTCCCGGCCCCGCCCCCCCGCCCGATTCCCGAATAACAAAAACACATCATGGCGCGACGTGGCATACACGCGCGCCATGCAGGCACACGCCTGTTCGTAATACCCATGTCCATCGCAACCACATCGTTTCACCAAGGAGAAACCCATGCGCTTAATCACCGATCAAGAACTCAGCAATATGTCGACGGAAAACAAGCGTCGTCGCCATCAAGAACTGGACAAGAAATTGTCGGTGGCCGCCGATCGAGGCTGGGCATGCGTGCCGCGCATCGAAGCCAGCCGCGCCAAAGTCCATGCCGCCATCCTGATGGACGTGGAATTGGGCCGCGATATCGAACCCAGAACCGAAAAGCGTCGCGACCGCATCAAGGTCAAGAACTGATAGCGGATTGAACGCCGTTGGTGCACCCCGGGGATGCATTCCGGGGATGCATTCGGGTAGTTAGCTAACCGGGGCACCAACGGCGCCGGCGCCAGGCCATCTACTGTGTGCGGAGGAATGCGGCCAAGATGGGGCTGAAAGACTGCAAATTCTAGTTGTTATGGGCAGTCAATCGGCACCCACCATTCCCGCTAAGCCGTTGATTCAAAAGCGCCTTGCGGGCACTCAGCACGGCGCCTGGGGGCCAAGCAACGGCTTTCAGTTGTATGGTGCGAAGGAGGGGACTCGAACCCCTACACCTGTTACGGCGTCAGGACCTAAACCTGGTGCGTCTACCAATTTCGCCACCTTCGCTAAAGGTCAAGCCCGCTATTGTAGCTTGCTTGTTAAAATCTTGCGTCATGAATCCGCGCCTCGATGCTTTACACCCCTACCCGTTCGAAAAATTGCGCGCGTTGCTGGCTTGCGCCGCCGCGCAGCAGAACGGTCTGACGCCTATCAACTTATCGATTGGCGAGCCCAAGCACGCCGCGCCCGAATGCGTGGCGGACGCCATTCGCGGGCATATGGACGGGCTTTCCGTGTACCCGTCCACCAAGGGCGATCCCGCGCTGCGCCAGGCGATTTCTGCCTGGCTGGCGCGCCGTTACAGCATTCCCGCCCCAGACGCCGACACGCAGGTCTTGCCCGCCCTGGGTTCGCGCGAAGCGCTGTTCGCTTTTACCCAGACCGTGATTGACCCGTCCGCTGGGTCGGTCGTGATCTGCCCCAACCCGTTCTACCAAATCTACGAAGGTGCGACGCTGCTGGCCGGCGCCACGCCCTACTTCGTCAACGCCGATCCGTTGCGCAATTTTTCCAGCGACTGGAATCAGGTGCCTGACGCCGTCTGGAAGAAGACCCGGCTGGTGTTCGTGTGCTCGCCGGGCAACCCGGCCGGTAACGTCATGTCGCTGGATGAATGGGAAGTCCTCTTCAAGCTGTCCGACCGTTACGGCTTTGTGATTGCGTCGGACGAATGCTATTCCGAGATCTATCTGGACGAAGGCGATGCCCCCCTGGGCAGCCTGCAGGCGGCGCGCCGCCTGGGCCGGGACGACTACCGCAATCTGGTGGCGTTTTCCAGCCTGTCCAAGCGGTCCAACGTGCCAGGCTTGCGGTCGGGTTTTGTGGCGGGCGACGCCGCGCTGATCGGCCGGTTCCTTTTGTATCGCACGTATCATGGCAGTGCCATGAGCCCCCTGGTGTCGGCGGCCAGCATCGCGGCCTGGGCCGACGAGGCGCATGTGAAAGACAACCGCCGCCTGTATCGCGAAAAATTCGACGCGGTCGTCCCCATACTTGAAAACGTGCTGGATGTGTCACGCCCGAAAGCCTCTTTCTACCTATGGGCGGCCACGCCGGGCTCGGATACGGCGTTTGTGCGCGACCTTTATGGCCGTACCGGTGTTACCGTTCTGCCGGGCAGTTTCCTGGCGCGGGAAGCGCATGGCGTCAATCCCGGCCACGGCCGCATCCGTATTGCGTTGGTGGCGCCTTTGGCTGATTGCGTGCAAGCAGCCGAACGCATCGCCCATTTTGTACATACTTCTGTTTGATCAACCTTTAAAAGCTGAGCCGCTATGACTCTCGACCTGCAGACCACCATCGAAAAAGCCTGGGACGACCGGACCAACCTGACTCCCTCCGACGCCAGCGCCGAAGTGCGCGAAGCGGTGGAACACACCATCGACGGGCTGGATCTGGGCCGCCTGCGCGTGGCTGAGAAAATCAACGACGACTGGGTCGTGCACCAGTGGATCAAAAAGGCCGTGTTGCTGTCGTTCCGCCTGAACGAAAACGCCATCATGGGCCAGGCGCCGCTGCAGTTCTACGACAAGGTGCCGCTCAAGTTCTCGGAATACGGCGACAACGCCTTCAAGCAAGGCGGCTACCGCGTGGTGCCGCCCGCTGTCGCGCGCCGTGGCGCGTTCATCGGCCGCAACGTCGTGCTGATGCCGTCCTATGTGAACATCGGCGCCTACGTTGACGAAGGCACCATGGTTGACACCTGGGCCACCGTCGGCTCTTGCGCGCAGATCGGCAAGAACGTGCACCTGTCGGGTGGCGTGGGCATCGGCGGCGTGCTGGAACCCCTGCAAGCCAACCCCACCATCATCGAAGACAACTGCTTCATTGGCGCCCGCTCGGAAGTCGTCGAAGGCGTGATCGTGGAAGAAAACTCGGTCTTGGCCATGGGCGTGTTCCTGTCGCAAAGCACCAAGATTTTTGATCGCGCCACCGGCAAGATCACCTACGGCCGCGTGCCGTCGGGTTCCGTCGTGGTGCCGGGCTCGCTGCCGTCGGCCGACGGCTCGCACAGCCTGGCTTGCGCCGTCATCGTCAAGCGTGTCGACGCGCAAACGCGCGCCAAGACCAGCATCAATGATCTGCTGAGGGCGTAATGAGCACGTCAGCCGTACTGGATCTGGTCAAGGACCTGATCGCCCGCCCGTCGGTCACGCCGGCGGATGAAGACTGCCAGGCGGCGTTGGCCGCCCGGCTCGAGCGCATCGGCTTCACGTGCGAAACCATCGCACAGGGCGGCGTCACCAATCTGTGGGCCCGTCGCGGCAGCGCCGCGCCGCTGACCGTGTTTGCCGGTCACACCGATGTGGTGCCTCCGGGTCCACGCGAAAAGTGGGATAGCGACCCGTTCGTGCCCACTGAACGCGACGGCTGGCTGTACGGCCGTGGGGCGGCCGACATGAAAAGCTCGATTGCTGCCTTCGTGGTGGCGGCCGAGGAATTCGTGGCGGCCCACCCGCAGCATAACGGTTCGATCGCGCTGCTGATCACGTCCGACGAAGAAGGCCCGTCCATCGACGGCACCGCCATCGTCTGCGACGCATTGAAGGCGCGCGGCGAAAAGCTGGATTACTGCATCGTCGGCGAACCGACTTCCGGCGACGTGCTGGGCGACACCTGCAAGAATGGTCGCCGCGGCTCGTTGTCGGGCAAGTTGACGGTCAAGGGCATCCAGGGCCACGTCGCCTACCCGCATCTGGCGCGCAACCCCGTGCACCAGTTGTCGCCCGCGTTGGCCGAAATCGTCTCGATTGAATGGGACCAGGGCAACGAGTATTTTCCGCCCACGACGTTCCAGGTGTCGAACCTGAACTCGGGCACCGGCGCCACCAACGTGGTTCCCGGCGAAGCGGTTGCGTTGTTTAACTTCCGTTTCTCCACGGCCAGCACGCCTGAAAGCCTGAAGGCGCGCGTGCACGCCGTGCTGGACAAGCACGGCCTGGAATACGAGCTGGACTGGGACTTGGGCGGCGAGCCCTTCCTGACCCCGCGCGGCTCGTTGACCGATGCGCTGGTGCAGGCGATTCACAGCGAAACCGGCGTGACCGCCGAACTGTCCACCACGGGTGGCACGTCCGATGGCCGCTTCATCGCCAAGATTTGCCCGCAGGTGATCGAGTTCGGTCCCGGCAACGCCACGATCCACAAGGTGAATGAGCGCGTCGAAGTTGCTTCGCTGGAACCGCTGAAAAACATCTATCGGCGCACGCTGGAAAACCTGCTGCTGAAATAAAGAGACCCCCGCGCTTCGCACGCTGCGCAAGCGCTCTGCCCCCTTCACAGGGGGCGTGTTTTTTCCCGGTTCGGCATGCTGGACGGGGATATAAGGCCTGTTATGTATCAATCCGCCCGCCAAGAATTGCTGACGCTGCGCGACCTGATCCGCTATGGTGTGTCGCGCCTGAACAGCGCCCAGGTGGCGCTGGGGCACGGCAGCGATAACGCCTGGGACGAGGCCGTCTATCTGACGCTGCACGCGCTGCACCTGCCGCTGGACACGCTTGACCCGTTCCTGGACGCCCGCGTGGTCCGTGAAGAACGCGACCGCGTGCTGGACCTGCTGGAACGCCGCGTGACCGAGCGCGTGCCCGCGGCCTACCTGACCAACGAGGCCTGGCTGCGCGGCCACCGCTTCTACGTGGACCAGCGCGTCATCGTGCCGCGTTCGCCCATTGCCGAACTGCTGGACGCAGGGCTGTCGCCGTGGGTCCAGGACCCTTACTCCGTGGAAAATGTGCTGGACATGTGCACCGGGTCGGGTTGCCTGGCCATCCTGTCGGCCATGGCCTTCCCCAATGCCCACGTTGACGCGGTGGACGTGTCGGCCGATGCGTTGGAAGTTGCCCGCCGCAACGTCGACGACTACGGCTTGGCCGACCGTCTGGACCTGCATGCCAGCAACCTCTTCGACAATCTGCCGGCTTGCCAGTACGACGTCATCATCTGCAATCCGCCTTATGTGAACAGCGGTTCTATGGACGTGCTGCCCCAGGAATACCGTCATGAGCCGCAGCTGGCCTTGGCCGGTGGCGACGACGGCATGAACCTGGTGCGGCGCATTCTTGCGTCGGCGCCACAGTACCTGGCACCTGAAGGCGTGATCGTGCTTGAGATCGGTCACGAGCGCGACTTCTTCGAAGCCGCCTTCCCGCAGCTCTCGCCCGTCTGGCTGGACACGGAAGAAGCGTCGGACCAGATCCTGCTGCTTACCCGAGAGCAACTCAGCCTGTGATACGCGCCACTGGATTGACCCTGCGCCGCGGCACGAAAGTGCTGTTAGATAGCGCTGAATTTGTCGTACACCCCGGCGAGCGCGTCGGCATCGTTGGCAAGAACGGCGCGGGCAAGTCCTCGCTGTTCGCGCTGCTGACCGGCGCGCTGGACCTGGACGCCGGCACCGTGAACCTGCCGGCGGGCTGGCGCATTGCCAGCGTCAAGCAAGAGTTGGACGCCGACAACCGCCCGGCTCGTGAATTTGTCATCGACGGCGACACGCACTTGCGCGAATTGCAGGCGCGCCGCGCCGAACTGACGGACGACCAAGGCACGCAAATCGCCGAAGTGGAAGCGGCGCTGATCGAAGCCGGCGCCTGGAGCGCCGCCTCGCGCGCAGAGCAGTTGCTGGCCGGCCTGGGCTTCAAGCCCAACGAATGGATGCTGCCGGTCGAAAGCTTCTCGGGCGGCTGGCGCATGCGCCTGGCGCTGGCCAGCGCGCTGATGGCCCCTTCCGAATTGCTACTGCTGGACGAACCCACGAACCACCTGGATCTGGACGCGATGCTGTGGCTGGAGAAATGGCTGGGGGCCTATCCGGGCACCGTCATGCTGATTTCCCACGACACCGAATTCCTGGACGCGGTGGCCAAGTCCATCCTGCATTTCGACCACGCCAAACTGGTGCGGTATCGCGGTGGCTACGGTGATTTCCTGACGCAACGCGCCGAGCGCCTGCGCCAGACCAACATCGCCTACGAACGCCAGACGCGCGAGACGGCCCGCCTGCAAGGGTTTATCGACCGCTTCAAAGCCAAGGCTTCCAAGGCGAAGCAGGCGCAAAGCCGCGTCAAGGCGCTGGCGCGCATGCAGGTGCTGGCGCCGCTGCACGCTGAAGCCGGCATCGACATCCGCATCCCCTCGCCCGACCAGGTGCCGGACCCGCTGTTGACGCTGGAACACCTGTCGGCCGGGTATACCGACGCGGCAGGCAACGCCATTCCGATTCTGCGCGATGTGACGTTGATGGTTCGCGCGGGCAGCCGTGTCGGCGTGCTGGGGGCCAACGGCGCCGGCAAAAGTACCCTGATCAAGACGCTGGCCGAAGAGATCCCCGTGCAAGCAGGCGAACGGCGTGCCTCGCGTGGCTTGGCGATTGGCTACTTTCACCAGCATCAGCTGGATATGCTGGACGTGGACAGCACGCCTATCGCCCATCTGGCGCGGCTGGCGCCGGACACGCGCGAACAAGAGCTGCGCAATTACCTGGGCGGCTTCGGCTTTTCGGGCGACACGGTCACCAGCAAAGTCGGCCCGATGTCCGGTGGCGAAAAAGCACGCTTGGCGTTGTCCTTGATCGTTTGGCAAAAACCCAATCTGCTGCTGCTGGACGAACCCAGCAACCACTTGGATGTCGAAACGCGCGAAGCGCTGGCCGCCGCCCTTGCCGACTTCGGCGGCAGCATGCTGCTGGTATCGCACGACCGGCACCTGCTGCGTACTACCGTGGACAGCTTCTGGATTGTCGCGGATGGCGCGGTGCGCGAATTCGATGGCGACCTGGAGGACTACCGCGACTGGCTGGCCGCCCGCAACGCCGGCGAGCGCGCCGAAGCCGCGCGCGAAAATGCCGACGGCAGCGAACCCGTCGTGGACCGCAAGGCGCAACGCCGCGCTGAAGCCGAACAGCGCCAACGCCTATCCGCACTGCGCAAACCGCTGGAGTCGAAGTTGGCCAAGGTCGAGGCCGAGATGGAAAAGCTGCGCGTCAAATTGCACGCGCTGGACGCCATCATTGCCGACGCCGACCTGTATTCAGACGCGCGCCGCGCCGAGCGCCAAAAGGTCATGGCCGAGCACGGCGAACACGGCAAGCGCATGGACGAGCTGGAAGAGCAATGGCTGGAAATCCAGGGTTCGCTGGAAGAAATCGACCAAAGCGAGGGATGATCCAAGCGCACGGCTGCAACCGCTGCAAAACCCGCAACAGCGGCGCAGCGGCACAGCTTGGATTGCGGATGGAAAACGGGGGGCCGATTGGCCCCCCGCTTCTTTTATTACGAGTAAGGACGTTCGCGCAGGCGGGTGTGGTGATCGATCACGGTGTCGATCACCTCGCGCAGGATGGTCTCGGCCAACGCGGGCGGCACGCCGGCCTCTTCCGCCAGGCGTCGAATGCGTTCGACCTGTTGGCTTTCCCGTTGCGGGTCCACCAGGTCCATTCCGTGATTGGTTTTCAATTCACCAATCATGTCCGTGCAGCGAAACCGCACGCCCAACAGCAGCATGATCTGCTGGTCGATTTCATCGACCTCGGCACGCAGGGACGCCAGCTCGGCTTTCGGAGACTCGTTGTTGGCCATGTTTAACCCTGAACAATATCAAGCTTCGCGATACCCAGCGCCAAGGTTTTGGCGCCCACGTCACGAAACTGGATTTCCGCCTGGGCGTCCTGTCCAGCGCCGCTCAAGCCAATAATCGTGCCATCGCCAAACCGCGCGTGATGCACGCCCTGACCCACACGATACTGCTTGTCGCCCACCGTGACACCGCTTGCGATGCCGCGAGGTTGACGCGGCGCAATGGTATTGGTGGCTTTGCGGCCGAACGCATCACCCCGATTGCCGCCGCCCCAGCCGGCGCCCGTGCTGCTGACCGGCGCCAAGCCGGCCTTGGGCGACAGCCACTTCAGATGCTCTTCGGGAATCTCGTCAAGGAAGCGTGAGCGCATCGCGTAGCGCGTCTGGCCATGCAGCATCCGGCTTTGTGCCAGGCTGATGTACAAACGCTGCCGTGCGCGGGTAATCGCCACGTACATCAGGCGCCGCTCTTCTTCCAGCCCGGACTGCTCAAGGATGCTGTTCTCGTGCGGGAACAGGCCTTCTTCAAGACCGGTGATGAAAACCGCGTCGAACTCCAGGCCCTTGGCGGCGTGCACCGTCATGAGCTGGACGGCGTCCTGGCCTTGTTGGGCCTGGTTATCGCCGGCTTCAAGCGCGGCATGCGACAGGAACGCCGCCAACGGCGTCAGCCCGTCCGAGGCCACGATGGGCGCGTCGACCACGCCCGGCATCAGCGTTGACGACGTGGCCTGGTCGGGCACCACGCCGGCAGGCATGCCATCGTAGTTTTCTTCCGACGCGAACACGGCTGCGGCCGTGATCAATTCGTTCAAGTTTTCCAGCCGTTCGGCGCCTTCGCGCTCCGCCTTGTAGTGAGCGTTCAGGCCACTGGTTTCGAGCATGTGCTCGACCATTTCCGGCAACGGCAGATCGCGCGTTTCTTCGATAAGGCGGTGGATCAGCTGGGCAAACTGTGCCAGGTTGGAACCACCCTTGCCGGCCACCAGGGCCACCGCGCCGTACAGGCTGGTGTCGTGCGCGCGGGCCGCGTCAGCCAGTTGCTCTAGCGTGCGCGCGCCTATGCCGCGCGTCGGGAAATTGACCACGCGCATCCACGACGTGTCGTCATGCGGATTGGCCATCAAGCGCAAGTACGCCAGGGCGTGCTTGATTTCCTGGCGCTCGAAAAAGCGCAGGCCGCCATAGACCTTGTACGGAATACCGGCCGAGAAGATGGCGTGCTCAATCACGCGCGACTGCGCGTTGCTGCGATACAGCACGGCGATCTCGCGGCGCAGGCTGCCGTCGTGGATCAACGAACGGATTTCGTCCACGATCCATTGGGCTTCCATGCCGTCGGAGGGCTGTTCGATGACGCGCACCGGTTCGCCTTCGCCCTGATCCGTCCAAAGATTCTTGCCCAGGCGGCCACTGTTATGGCCGATCAGCGCGTTGGCGGAATCCAGGATGTGGCCGAACGAGCGGTAATTCTGCTCAAGGCGGATGACGGTGCCGTGCGCGTAGTCGCGTTCGAAGTCGGACATATTGCCGACGTTCGCGCCACGGAACGCATAGATGGATTGGTCGTCGTCGCCCACGGCAAAGATGGCCGCGCCACCGCCGGCCAGCAGGCGCAGCCACTTGTATTGGAGCGTGTTGGTGTCTTGGAACTCGTCGACCAGAATGTGGCGGAAGCGGCGCTGGTAGTGCTCGCGTACCGGCGCATTGCGCGACAACAATTCGTAGGCGCGCAGCAGCAGCTCGGCGAAGTCAACCACGCCTTCGCGTTGGCACTGGGCTTCGTACAGCTGATAGATCTCGATCAGGCGACGGCGATGGGCGTCATAGGCCTCGACGTCTTGCGGACGAAGGCCTTCTTCCTTGGCGCCGTTGATGAAGCGCTGGACGTCCCGGGGCGGATACTTTTCGTCGTCGACGCCATTGGCCTTCATCAGGCGTTTGATGGCGGCAAGCTGGTCCGTCACATCCAGGATCTGGAAGCTTTGCGGCAAGCCGGCGTCGCGGTGATGGGCGCGCAGCATGCGGTTGCAAAGGCCGTGAAACGTGCCGATCCACAAGCCGCGCGTATCGATCGGCAAGATCGCCGACATACGCGCCAGCATTTCGCGCGCGGCCTTATTGGTGAACGTGACCGCCAGAAGCCCAAAAGGCGAAGCCTGGCCGGTTTGAATCAGCCAGGCCATGCGGGTAGTCAGTACCCGGGTCTTGCCGCTGCCCGCCCCGGCCAAGACCAGGGCGTGCTGCGGTTCTAACGTTACTGCGGCGCGTTGTTCAGGGTTGAGCTTCTCTAGCATCATGCCGCGTAGCGGCGCAGATGTTGAGCGAATTGCTCGAGCCCGGCGATGCCGCTTTGCTGGGCGCGCTGGCACCAGGCCTGCAGGTCATGAAGAAGCTGTTCGCTGCTGGCGCTGGAGCTTTCCCAGATGCGGCCGAGTTCACGACGCATCTGCACCAAGGTCGACAGCGACTTGTTTTTGGCAATGGCGCTATCCACGGCGGCAAGCTGTTCAGGCTGGAGGATTTCCTCGTTGCGGTGGATGGCACGACGCACTTGGCGCAACTTGGTGTAGTCGCAGTCTGCGTTGCCTTCCTGGCGCGAGGCCTTCAGCTTGTTCATCTCTTCGCGAGCGGCGCTCTTGATCACGTCCGCGTAGCGGGCCATGACTTCGTAGCGGTGCGTGATCACGCCTTGCAACGTGCGCAGGTCGATGCCGGTACGGCTGTCATCCAGCTTGAGCTTGGGCGCAACCTTCTTGATCTTGGCCAGGCCAAAGAACTTCAGGATGTTGATGTAGCACCAGCCGATGTCGAATTCGTACCACTTGGCCGAGAACTTGGCCGACGTGCCGTGGGCGTGGTGGTTGTTGTGCAGCTCTTCGCCGCCAATCACGATGCCCCAGGGGAACACGTTGGTGCTGGTGTCCGGGCTGTTGTAGTTGCGGTAGCCCCAATAGTGGCCAATACCGTTGACGACGCCGGCTGCCCAGAAGGGAATCCAGGCCATCTGAACCGCCCACACCGTCACGCCGACCGCGCCGAACAGGGCGACGTCGATGGCGAGCATGGACAGCACGCCCCACAAGCTGTGCTTGCTGTAGACATTGCGTTCGAGCCAGTCGTCAGGCGTACCGTGGCCGAACTTGGCCATGGTTTCCTTGTTGTTCGATTCTTCGCGATACAGCTCCGCGCCGCGGAACAGCACCTTCCAGATGCCGAACAACATGGGCGAGTGAGGATCGCCTTCCTTTTCGCACTTGGCGTGGTGCTTGCGGTGAATGGCAACCCATTCCTTGGTGACCATACCGGTCGTCATCCAGAGCCAGAAGCGGAAAAAATGCATGACGGCAGGATGGAGATCCAGACCGCGGTGCGCTTGGCTGCGATGGAGAAAGACGGTGACCGCAACAATCGTGATGTGCGTCACGACCAAGGTGAATACGACGATCTGCCACCAAGAGGCTTGGGTCAGACCACCGGCAATGAAGGAGAGGATGTAATCCATAAAGCTGTTATGAGCCTCGCTTGTTAAGTGCCTGAAGTTTAGCTTACCTTTGCCGACTTATGACAAGGGAGTTTCAAAATAGTTTTTGAGCGAAATCAAGGACTAAGCCCCGATTTCAGAGCACAAAAAACCTCTCTCGCGGCCGCTTCAGGCCGATCGCGAGGCTGGTCTCGCCAATAGACGGCCTTCAGGGCCGGCTACCCCTTCTATGTGGGGGGTATTCGCAAAGACACCAGGTTTTGGCTACATTCCGGTACTAAAGTTCCTGTCAGCAAACAGCGTTCCGCCCGTCGAGGCGCTTTGCGATGCCCGTTTGTTGCGCTCAATGCGGTCCAAAACTGTCTCTTTTGCCCCACTCATGCTGTACAGAAAACCCCGTCCCTTATTTTTCGCGGCCTTGGCGATGATGACGCTGACCGCCCACACACCCGCGCTAGCGCAGAACTTGAAGTCCGGCGATGTGACCGTGCTGGCGTCGTACTACGAGATACGGGGGTCTGACTGCCTGGCGCTGCGGGCGCCACGAGTGGTGATTACGCAAAACCCCACGCTGGGCAAGGCCAGCATCGTGCAGACGCGCGGCCAGTCCAGTGACAGCGGGCGGTGCGCTTACAAGGCCGTGCCGGTATCGCAGGTGGTGTACGCCGCGGATCAACCGGGCGCCGACACCCTGGCCTGGGAAGTGAAATACCAGAACAAGACGCTGGGCACCCGGCGCTATAGCGCGACCATCGGCGTGGCGCCGGCCCGGTAGACTCGGCCCGGCAAGCGGGGAGCAATCCGAAGATCGCAGGCCCCGCCCACCGACCGGTGTCGCCGCCGACCCGGAGCGTCAGGCGAGTTTGTCCTGCTTACCCGCGTCGGCTGCCGGATCGGATACCGCCTCAGACGCTGCCGACTCAGGAATCAGCTGGGCATCGTCCCCAGCCTCGGAATCAACGGCTGCCGGCGGGGTGGCCGTCGCGGTCGCCGTTTCCGGTTCCCGATCCAATTGCTCGTCAGGGATGCCATCTTCCAGCAGATCGGCGTCGGCCGCTTCCGCTGCCACAACGGCGTCCGCACCCGCTGCCGTGTCGGTGGCCGCGCCCTTCTTTTTGCGCTCGAATACCGCCGCGAAGAAGCCGTCCGTGCCGTGCACGTCAGGACGCAGTTGCAGATACGGGCCTTTCAGCTTCAGGTTTTCGCAACGCGAAGCCAGGATCTCGGCCGCGTCCACGCGTTCAAAGTCGGGATGGCTGGCCAGGAAGCGCTCGGCCTGTACTTCGTTTTCTTCGGCCAGCAGGCTGCACGTGGCGTACACCAGGCGTCCGCCCGGCGCCACGCATCGCGCGGCGCTGTTCAGAATGCGCTCCTGCAACTGGCCCAGTTCGGCCAGTGCCTGCGGGTGCTGGCGCCACTTCAGGTCGGGATTGCGGCGCAAGGTGCCAATACCGCTGCACGGGGCGTCCACCAGCACGCGTTGCGCCTTGCCGGCCAGGCGCTTTACGCGGGCGTCGTTCTCGCTGTCGATCACAACGGGCACCACGTTCGACAGACCGCTGCGCGCAAAGCGCGGCTTGGCGCGGGCCAGGCGCGCGGCCGACACGTCAAACGCGTACAAGCGGCCGGTAGAGCGCATCAACGCGCCCAGCAGCAGCGTCTTGCCGCCGGCGCCCGCGCAGAAATCGATGATCATTTCGCCACGGCGCGGCGCGACCAGCAGGGCCAGCAACTGGCTGCCTTCGTCTTGAACCTCGATGCTGCCGTTTTCGAATTGCGGCCAGCGGTTGATCGCCGGACGCCCTTCCATGCGGATGCCCCAGGGCGAAAACGGCATGGCGACGGGCTCGTAGCGGCCTGCACTTTGTTGCAGTTCCGTCAGCATGGCGTCGCGTTCGACCTTAAGCGGGTTGACGCGCAGATCCAGACTGGCCTGACGGTTCAGCGCTTCGACCAGCGTGTCCGGGCTGTCCATCAGCGCCAGGCGCTCGTCGAGCCAATCAGGGATGCTTCCTCGCACGGCGCGCGGCAACGTGGACAAATCGATCTGCGACACGCGCTTGAGCCATTCCGCTTCGGCGGCATCCAGGCCCTCTTCCAGCGCTTCGGCGCCCAGGGTGGCGTTCAAACCAAGAATGGCCAGGCGACGCGATGCGGGACCCACGCCGCTTTCGCCGAATTGGCGGTAGCGACGCAGGTGACGCAGCACGTCGTAAACGGCTTCGGCGACCTCGGAGCGATCGCGCGCGCCCAGGTTCGGATGGTGGCGCAGCCAGTGCGACAGCGCGGCGTCGGCCGGATAGGTCCATTGCAGGATTTCGCCCAGCACGCGTTGGACTTGATCGATGCGGATGGCCGCATACGATTGGCGCGGACGGTTGAACTGCGGCTTTTGCGACGACTGTTCGCGATTGCCCTGCCCGGCGTCACCGCCGCGCGGGCCGGCATACTGGCCGCGTTCGCCACGGTCATCCCCACGGGGGCCGTCGTAGGACGGGCGCGACTGACGTTCATGGCGCTCGGCGCCATAGGAGGAACCACGTTCACCCCCACGGTGCTCGGCCCCGTAGGAACCGCGTTCGCCGCCACGGCTTTCGCCACGGGGACCATTGTTATAGGACGGACGGGAATCCGGGCGGCCTTGGCCTTGCCCGTGTTCACCACGACGTTCCGAACCATAGGAAGCACGTTCGCCGCCACGATTCTCGCCACGCGGGCCGTTGCCGTACGACGGACGGGAATCCGGGCGGCCTTGGCCCTGGCCGTGTTCACCACGACGTTCCGAACCATAGGAAGCACGTTCGCCGCCACGATTCTCGCCACGCGGGCCGTTGCCGTAGGACGGACGGGAATCCGGGCGGCCTTGGCCTTGCCCTTGTTCACCACGACGTTCCGAACCATAGGAAGCACGTTCGCCGCCACGATTCTCGCCACGCGGGCCGTTGCCATAGGACGGACGCGAATCCGGGCGGCCTTGGCCTTGTCCTTGGCCACCACGGCGCTCCGCGCTATAGGAACCGCGCTCGCCGCCACGGTTTTCACCGCGCGGGGCGTCGTAGGACGGGCGGGGGGCCGGGCGGCCCTGGCCTTGCCCTTCCCGGCGGTCACCTGCGAACGAGCCGCGATCGCCGCCAAAGGAGCCGCGATCGCCGCGCCCCCCGGCACGGCCTTCGCCGCGCCCTTCGCCACGTTGGGCTTCAAACGACGCGCGCGGCGCCGGGCGGCCCGCCTCGCGGGCGGGACGCTCATCGCGCCCTCGCTCGGTGCGCTGCTCGCGCGCCGGCGCCTCGCGGGCTTCGCCCTTCGGACGCGAGAAAAAGGACCGACCGTCGCGCCCTTCGGAAGCGGCCCTCGGGGAGCCTGCCGGACGAGAACGCGGAGATTGGGGTTTAGTCATGGTGTGTTCCAGTGGGGCGGAGGAGTTCCGCCCGGTAAAAGCGATTCGGGGCCGCTCAGGCGGCCGGCGACCAGGTGAAAAGGCGTGCGGGATCCCCCTGCACGTCCACTCGATGGTCGGTTGTCAGGGTAACCCGGCCTTCGGCCAGCCAGCGCACGGCGGCCGGAAAAGCCTGATGTTCCACTGCCAGCACGCGGTTGGCCAGCAGTTCGGGCGTATCACCGGCCAGAACCGGCACACAGCCCTGCGCAATGATCGGGCCGTGGTCCAGCACCGGGGTCACGAAATGCACCGTGCAACCGTGCACCCGCACGCCCGTGGCCAGCGCTTGCGCGTGGGTATGCAGGCCGGGAAACGCCGGAAGCAACGACGGGTGAATGTTGACCAGCCGACCGGCGTAATGGTTGACAAAACCCGGCGTCAGCACGCGCATGAAGCCGGCCAGGATGACGTAATCGGGCGCATAGCGGTCGATTTCGGCGGCCAGCGCGGCATCGAAAGCATCCCGGCTGGCGTAGTCCTTGTGATACAGGGCCGCGGTGGGAATGCCCTGGGCGGCCGCCCATTCCAGGCCGCCCGCGTCAGGGCGGCTGGCGATGACGGCGGCAATGTCAGCCGGCCAGCCCTCATTTCGGCAGGCCTCGGCCAGCGCCTGCATGTTGCTGCCTCGCCCTGAAATCAGGATGACAAGGCGGCGCTTAGAAAGTTGTGTTTCCGGCAAGATAAAGAATCCAAAGATGGCCCCCAACGCGCCCGGCTGGGACGCGGTTCGCTTGGCGCAGCGGGCTTGTCCGCCCTCTTCCCACGCCATGAAAACCGGTCGGCGCGTGAACGATTGGGGGGATTGGAACAAACCCGGAATCCAAAATTGTAAACTCTCGCTCGTGAAACCATCGCTGCGTATCTACCGATCCCTGCCTCCGCCCGACCGGCGCGCTCCTTGCGCGCTGACGATCGGCAATTTCGACGGCGTCCATCGCGGGCATCAAGCCATGCTGGCGCGCGTCTGCGAAGCCGCCCGCGAGCGCGGGCTTACCCCTTCCGTGATGACGTTCGAACCGCATCCGCGGGAGTACTTCGCCACCTTGAACCAACGCCCCGAACTGGCGCCGACCCGGGTTTCCGGACTGCGCGACAAGCTGTCGGCGCTGGCGCGCTACGGCGTTTCCCAAGTCGTGGTGCAGCGCTTTAACGCCCGGCTGGCCGAGATGTCGGCCAACGCCTTCATCGAAAACCTGCTGGTGCAGGGCCTGCAAACCAAGTGGCTGCTGGTGGGCGAGGATTTCCGCTTTGGCCATAAACGCAGCGGCGACATCGACCTGCTGCGTGAAGCCGGCATGCACCACGGATTCGAGGTGCAGACGCTTGCCGACGTCACCGACCAGCAAGGTCATCGCATTTCCAGTTCCGAAGTCCGCACGGCCTTGGCCGTAGGCGATCTGGACCGTGCGCGCCATCTGCTGGGCCATCCGTACCATATCAGCGGCCACGTCATCCACGGCCAGAAACTGGGCCGCACGCTGGGCTACCCCACGATGAATCTGCGCGTGGCCGAACGCTGCGCCGCGCGCTCGGGCATTTATGTGGTGCAGGTTTATGGCCTGGCCGACCGGCCGTTGCCCGCCGTGGCCAGTCTGGGCGTGCGCCCAACCGTTGAAGACCGTGGCCGAGTGCTACTTGAGTCACACCTGCTCGACGACACCGTCAACGCTTACGGTAAACTCGTACGCGTCGAATTCCTGCACAAGCTGCGGGACGAAGAAAAATTTCCTGACCTCCCTTCCCTGACTGCCGCCATCGCCGAAGACGCGCGAAACGCGCGCGCCTATTTTGCCGTTCATGGACTATAAAAAGACCCTCAACCTGCCCGATACCCCCTTCCCCATGCGGGGCGACCTTGCCAAGCGCGAGCCCGCCTGGATTTCGCAGTGGGAGGAAAACCACGTCTACCAGGCGATTCGTGCGGCCAGCCGCGGCCGGCCGCGTTTCGTGCTGCACGACGGCCCGCCCTATGCGAACGGCGACATTCACATCGGCCACGCGGTCAACAAGATCCTGAAGGACATCATCGTCAAGAGCCGCAACATGGCCGGCTATGACGCGCATTACGTGCCCGGCTGGGATTGCCACGGCATGCCGATCGAAATCCAGATCGAAAAGAAATACGGCAAGCACCTGCCCGTGGCCGAAGTGCAGTCGAAGGCTCGCGCCTACGCGCTTGAGCAGATCGACCGCCAGCGTAAGGATTTCAAGCGTCTGGGCGTGCTGGGCGAATGGGATCGCCCGTACATGACGATGAACTTCAGCAATGAAGCCGACGAAATCCGCGCACTGGGCCGCATCCTGGACAAGGGCTATGTGTTCCGTGGCCTGAAGCCCGTGAACTGGTGTTTTGACTGCGGTTCGGCACTGGCCGAAGCCGAAGTCGAATACGCCGACCGCGTCGACCCTGCCGTTGACGTGGCCTTCCCGTTCGCGGAACCGACCAAGCTGGCGGCGGCTTTCGGGCTGGACTCGGTGGACAACGGCGCGATCGTCATCTGGACGACCACGCCCTGGACCATCCCGTCCAACCAGGCGCTGAACGTGCACCCCGAAATCGAATATGCGCTGGTGCGTGTATCGCCCGCGCCCAAGTTCGGCCCGCTGCTGCTGGTGGCCAAAGACCGCGTAGAAGCGTGCCTGAAGTCGTGGAACCTGGAAGGCGAAATCATCGCCACGGCGCCCGGCCAAGCGCTGTCCGAAATCGAATTCCGCCATCCGCTGGCGCAGTTCAACCCGGCCTACGATCGCCGCGCCCCCGTCTACCTGGGCGACTACGTCACGGCCGACTCGGGCACGGGCGTCGTGCACTCGGCCCCGGCCTACGGCATTGAAGACTTTGTGTCGTGCAAGGCGCACGGCATGAAAGACACCGACTTCATCAGCCCCGTCATGGGCGACGGCAAGTACGTGGACAGCCTGGCGCTGTTCGGCGGCCTGTCCATCTGGGACGCCAACCCCAAGATCGTCGAAGCGCTGACCGAAGCCGGCGCGCTGATGCACGTCGAAAAGCACAAGCACAGCTACATGCACTGCTGGCGCCACAAGACGCCGATCATCTATCGCGCCACCAGCCAATGGTTCGCCGGCATGGACGTAGCCCCGAAAGACGGCGGCCCGACCCTGCGCGAATCGGCGCTGGCCGGTATCGACGCCACGGCCTTCTACCCGGCCTGGGGCCGCGCCCGCCTGCACGCCATGATCGCGAACCGCCCGGACTGGACCCTGTCGCGTCAGCGCCAGTGGGGCGTGCCGATGGCCTTCTTCGTCCACAAGGAAACCGGCGAGCTCCATCCGCGCACGACCGAATTGCTGGAACAGGTGGCGCAGCGCGTTGAGCAAGGCGGCATTGAAGCCTGGCAAGCGCTTGAACCGCGCGACCTGCTTGGCGACGAAGCCGACCAATACGAAAAGAACCGCGACACGCTTGATGTCTGGTTCGATTCCGGCAGCACGCACGCCACGGTGTTGGGCGGCAAGGACGGCGACTTCGCCGGCTCGCACGGCGCCGAACTGGGCTGGCCCGCCGACCTGTACCTGGAAGGCTCGGACCAGCATCGCGGCTGGTTCCATTCGTCGCTGCTGACCGGCTGCATGCTGTACGGCCAACCGCCGTACAAGGCGCTGCTGACGCACGGTTTCGTCGTTGACGGCCAAGGCCGCAAGATGAGCAAGTCGGTGGGCAACGTGATCGCCCCGCAAAAGGTGTCCGACTCGCTGGGCGCGGAAATCCTGCGCTTGTGGGTGGCCTCTACCGACTATTCGGGCGAGCTGTCCATCTCGGACGAAATCCTGAAGCGCGTGGTCGAAGGCTACCGCCGCATCCGCAACACGCTGCGTTTCCTGCTGGCCAACGTGGCCGACTTCGACGCGGTGTCGCAAGCCGTGCCCTACGGCGACCTGTTCGAAATCGACCGCTACGCGCTGGCCATGACGGCGCAGATGCAGGCCGAAGTGCAGGCCAACTACGAACGCTACGACTTCCACCCGGCGGTCTCGCGCTTGCAGACGTTCTGCTCGGAAGACCTGGGCGCGTTCTACCTGGACATCCTGAAAGACCGCCTGTACACGTCGGCCCCGGGCAGCGTGGCGCGCCGCTCGGCGCAGACGGCGTTGCTGGATATCACCCAGACGCTGCTCAAGCTGATGGCCCCGATCCTGTCCTTTACGGCCGAAGAAGCCTGGAAGGAACTGGTTGGCTCGGCACTCAAGCACCAGGCCGACGCCGCGCGCACGACCATCTTCACCGAGGTCTACCACGCGTTGCCGCCGTTTGCCGACGCCGATGCGCTGTCCGCAAAGTGGTCGCGCCTGCGCGCCATTCGTGCCGAAGTCCAGCGCAAGCTGGAAGAGGTGCGCACGGCGGGTGATATCGGTTCGTCGTTGCAGGCCGAAGTGGATCTTTACGCCAGCGGCGACGACCAGCAACTGCTGGCCAGCCTGGGCGACGACCTGCGCTTTGTGCTGATCGTGTCGCGCGCCACCGTGCACGCGGGTGAAGGCGAGACGCGCATCGATGTCACGCCGTCGACGCACAAAAAGTGCGAACGATGCTGGCATTGGCGCCTGGACGTTGGCCAGGACGCCGACCACCCCGAGATCTGCGGCCGTTGCGTGTCGAACCTGTTCGGTTCGGGCGAAGCGCGCGACAAGGCGTGAACATGGCCCGCCCCTCTGACGCCGGAGCCTCGGTCGCCCCCGCCACCCGCGCCGCGCCCGCGCGCGTGGGCGGCTGGCTGGCGCTGGCGCTGCTGATCATCGTGCTGGACCAACTGACCAAGGTGTACTTCAACACCTCGTTTCAGTATGGCGAACGCGTCAACGTGCTGCCGGTGTTCGACTTCACGCTGATGTACAACCGCGGCGCGGCGTTCAGCTTCCTGGCGTCCGAGGAAGGCTGGCAGCGCTGGCTGTTCACCGGCCTGGGCTGCGTGGCCGCCGTGGTCATCACGATCATCCTGCGTCGCACGCATGGCCAGCCGCGCTTCAGCCTGGCGCTGACGTTGATCCTGGGCGGCGCCATCGGCAACGTCATTGATCGCGTTGCTTATGGCCACGTGGTGGACTTCCTGCTGTTCTACTGGAACGAGTCCTACTTTCCGGCCTTCAACCTGGCCGACGTGGGTATCAGCTGCGGCGCCGTGCTGCTGGTGCTGGACGAGTTGCTCCGCGCCCGTAAGAAGCCTCAGGCCTGACGCCTTCGCGCCGGGGCGGTCTGCCCCGGCCGCCCCTGCCCCCCCGGCTTTTGCCTCGCTTGATACCCCCTGAATGCATGACGAACGGCGCGATGCCGCAATGCAGAATAAAATCACCCTCCATTCCTCGATTTCACGGCGCTGAACCCGCCGCCACGCCCTCATGCTCGATCTCGCCCGCAAACGCATCGTCCTCGGTCTGACCGGGGGCATCGCCTGCTACAAAATCGCCGAGCTGGTGCGGCGCATGACCGAACAAGGCGCCACGGTCGATGTGGTGATGACCGAGGCGGCCACGCACTTCATCACCCCCGTGACGATGCAGGCCCTGTCGGGCCGCCCGGTATTCGTGGACGCCTGGGACGCGCGCGTGCCCAACAACATGGCGCACATCGACCTGACGCGCGGCGCCGACGCCGTGCTGATCGCGCCCGCCAGCGCCGACTTCATGGCCAAGCTGGCGCACGGCATGGCCGACGATCTGCTGTCCACGCTATGCCTGGCGCGCGCCTGCCCGTTACTGGTGGCGCCCGCCATGAACCGCGAGATGTGGGCCAACCCGGCCACGCAGCGCAATGTGCAGCAACTGCGCGCGGATGGCGTCAGCGTGTTGGGGCCGTCGGCTGGCGAGCAGGCTTGCGGCGAAACGGGCGACGGCCGCATGCTGGAAGCGCACGAGCTTCTGACCGACCTGATCGCTTTCTTTCAGCCCAAGCTGCTGGCCGGGCGCCATGTGCTGTTGACCGCCGGCCCCACGTCCGAACCCGTGGACCCGGTGCGCGTGCTTAGCAACCGTTCGTCGGGCAAGACCGGCTACGCGCTGGCCCGCGCCGCGCGTGAAGCGGGCGCTCGCGTCACCTTGATTACCGGCGCCACGTTCCTGCCCGTGCCGCGCGGCGTGACGGCGCTGTCCGTCATGACGGCGCGCCAGATGCACGACGCGGTCATGGCCAGCGCGGCGGACGCCGACATCTTCATCGCCGTGGCCGCAGTGGCCGACTGGCGCGTGAAGAACGTCAGCACGCAAAAGCTGAAAAAGACGAGCGAAGGCGGCGGCGCGCCGGTGATGGAATTCGAACCGAATCCGGACATCCTGGCTGAAGTGGCCAAGCTGGAAAACGGCCCGTGGTGCGTGGGCTTTGCGGCCGAGACCGAAAAGCTCGCCGAACATGCCGAAGCCAAGCGCCAGCGCAAGGGCATCCCGCTGCTGGTGGGCAACCTGGCGCACAAGGTCATGGACGCCGACACCACCGAACTCGTGCTGTTCGACGAGCAAGGCGCGCATCCGCTACCGGCGGGCGACAAGCTGGAAGCGGCCCGCCGCCTGATCGCTGAAATCGCGGCGCGCGTACCGGACTAGTATATTTTCTGGCCTGATTGGTTTCGGCCGGATCTTTTCCGACCGGATATCCCAGCAAAAAAAGAAGGGCCCTTGCGGGCCCTTCTGCTTTACTGCTCCAGGCTAATGTTCGCGGCCTTCACGATATCGGCCCATTGCTGCCGATCCTTCTCAAGAAACTGCGCCGTCTTCTCCGGCGTCATTTCCGTAACCGGCTCGGAACCCAGGCCCGCCATCTTTTCAACCAGCGCCGGGTCTTTCAGCACGTCTTGCAGCGCGGCGTAATAGGCAGCCAGCACGTCGGCCGGCAAACCCGCGGGTGCGAACACCCCCTGCCACGTTGGCATGTCGAAGCCCTTCAGGCCTTGCTCGTCCAGCGTCGGCACATTGGGCAACTGCGGCGCGCGCTTGAGCGAGGCCACGGCAATCGCCTTGACCTTGCCTTGCGCGGCCAGCGGCGCGGCGGTCGAGATGTTGTCCATCGTCATGGCGATGTGCCCGCCCAGCAAATCCGTGATGACCGGCGCCGCGCCACGATAGGCCGCGTGCGGCACCTTCACGCCCAACTTGTACAGCATGGTCTCGGCGATCAGGTGGTTGGAAATGCCCACGCCCGCCGTGCCGTAGGTGGCCGTTGGCGTCTTCTGAAAATACGCTTTCAACTCTGCCAGATTATTGGCCGGCACATCCTTGTTGACGATGACCACGTTGGGTTGCACGGCAGCCAGCGTGATCGGCGTGAAGTCCGACGGCTTGTAGTTCGTGCCCTTGGGATTCAGGACGTGCGTGATGGCCATGGAACCGGCGGCCGCGATGCCGATCGTGTAGCCGTCGGCAGGCGCTTGCGACAGGCGGTACGCCATGATGTTGCCGCCGGCGCCGGCCAGGTTTTCAACCACAACGGACTGCCCCAGGCGCTTGGACAGCGGATCGGCAAGCAGACGCGCCAAGGTGTCGGCCGAGCCGCCGGGCGCAAAGCCCACCAGCAGCCGCACGGGCTTGGTGGGCTTCCACGCGTCGGCGGCGTGGGCGGGCGCCAACAGCGCGGGCAAGACCGTCAAGACAGTAACGGCGGACAAGGCGCCAACGGCGCGGTGCAAGGTACGGCTGAACATGAAAACAACTCCCAACAATAAATTGACGAAGACAGCTTCGTCTCCCCATGCCGCTCATCCGGCATGACGGCGGCATGAAAACGCCACCGCCACGCCGTGCTGAAACATCGGCGGCTTTATTCCAATAATTGCGACAAGGCCTGCGCCACGATGCGGTTGGACAACAGCACCGGCCGGCCGGAGGCTTGGGCCACCGCGTCGCGCATCCGCTGCCCATAGCCCATGCAATGCATGACGATCAGGTCGCACGATGCCAAGGCCTGACCGGCTTGGGCGAAGTTTTGCGCGGCCCGCAGCGCATCGGCTTCATAGGGCGACGCATGCACGATCTGCGTGCCGCAGGCCAGCGGCACCGCCAGGTGAAAGAAGTCGACCTGTTCAGCCAGGGGCACAACCAGCCCCACGTTGCGGCAATGCTGCGACAGGCCCGCGACCAGGTGGTCGACGACCTGCTGCGGCTCAACCACCAAGGTGCGCATGGGCGCGATGGCGGTGCCCGTGCACAGGGGCACCAGCGCGTCGTAACCGGCGTCGTCCGCCTGCCGCATCACCTGGGCCAACCGGGCTTCGGCAGCGGCGGCGTCCAGCTCGATCTGCGTGCCGTCGCGCATGCGAGTGGCAAAGCGATATTCCCCGTCGCGCGGGGCCATCGCAGCCAGCGCGGCCGCGTCCAAGCCGTCCAACGCCCCAAATTCATCGATGTGTACGGCCTCGCCCAGCAAGCGAGCCATCTCGGGCACGACGTCGCTGCGCGGCGATTGGCCGATGGTGAAGAACGCCACGCGACGTGTCACGGCGGCGCTCATGCCGCACCGCCATCGTCATGCCCAACGGTTTGCAAGTGCGCCATGGATCCGTATCGCGCTTGCAGCGCGCGCCATTCCGCATCATCGAAGAACGTCATCGTGCGCTGGCCATACAGCTTGGCAATTTCTATGCAGAAACGCATCGCTACGTCGGCATCCACCGCGTTGGTCACGCCGGTGGCGCAGCCGGGCACGGTGGTTTGCGCCGTCAGCGCCACGCCAACGACAGGCGCGTCGGTGACGATCGACGGTTGCATCAGCGAGTTCACGTGCCACAGGCCGTTTTCGTAGGGCGTGATGTCCTGCGTCGTCAAAGGCAGCGTCACGGGAAGTTCGCCGCTGACCCAGCCCATCACGTCCAGCATCGTTTCGGGAATGCGCAGCAGATAGCCCTGTTTGGCCACCGGCGTCAGCGCCACGCCGCGCTTGTTCACCAGGCGGTTGCCGCGCGTGGTGTCCACGGACAGGATGGCGTCCATGCGCGTGTCCACCTCGTGCGACATCATTTCGCGCATGGGAAAAGGCGAGCGCATCATCGGCACGGGATGATGCGGACGCGTGCCGGCGCGCGGGCAGATGTGCGTGCGGATGCGCACGGTGCCCGGCATCACGTCGCCCTGCCGCGCCATGGCCATCAGCTTGAGCGCCGCGGCAATCGCCACCACCGCCCCGTCGCTATCGGACACCAGGCCGGTCACGGCGGGCCGCGCGCCGATGCCGCCCAGGCGGCCGACTATGCCCAGTTGCGGCGCGGACGCATCCAGGCCCGGAATGGCGATGGACAGAAAATCGGTCGCCGCGCCGTCGCGTTCCAGGCGCGTGACTTGCACCTCGCAATCGCCCGCGTCGCGCAACACCCGCGCCACCGCCTCGCCGGTGATGTGCGCCGAGGACAGGAGTTCGATGGTGTCTATCACCTGCTTCATGCCGCGATCTCCAACGGGCCGGGGCGGAACACGCGCGGCTCGGTGTGACCCAGGAACAACGGCGCATCATGCGGGCCGACCAGCGCCACCTTGGCGCCGCGCACGCGCAGCCCCGCGCCTTCGGGCAGCCCCAGCACCGGCATGTCGGGATTCAGGGTGCAGAACTCGGCCAGGCGCTGGGCCCGCGTTTCGCCTCGGTGGCCGGGAGGATGCGCGTTGGTGTAGTGCGGGTTGATCTGGAACGTGATCAGGCCCAGGCCGTCGAAACCCCCCGGGTCGGTAATGGGCATGTCGTTGGTGGTGCAGATGGTGGGGCACGTCAGGTTGGAGCCCGCGCTCCAGCCCAGATACGCCGCGCCCTCGCGCACGCGGCGCTTCACCACGTCCAGCAGGCCTTGACGGCGCAGCTGGCCCAGCAGGTTGAACGTGTTGCCGCCGCCCACGATGATGACGGCGGCCTTTTCCAGCGCCGCTACCGGGTCTTGCGCGCGGTGCAGGCCTTCGATGGCAAGGCCGGTGTCCGCCAGCGCGGATACCACCAGCGCGGTGTAATCGTCCCAGTCACGCGTGACGCCGGCGAATGGCACAAAGACGGCGGGCGCGCCTTGCGGCAAGGATTCGATCAGCTCGCGGATATCCGGCATGGCGTGCACCAGGTAGCCGGCGTCGCTGCTGGAATTGCTGAGTAGCAAAAGGTTCATGGGGAAGATTCCATCAACAAGGCAAAGGGAAGAATTCAGGTCAGCCAGTAGGGGTCGTTCAGCTTGCGGCCCAGGCCGGCCACTTGCGTCAGGACCAATTCACGCAAGCGCGCCACGCGCTCGGCATCAGCCTGAAACGACACGAACGACAGGCACAGGCCGCGCAATTCGCCAGTGGCCGGGTCGCGCACGGCGGCGGCCACGGCGCCGATGCCGGGCATGGCCTGGTCGATGGCGACGCCGTAGTGATCGGCGCGCGTCTGCTCGACCAGCCGCGCCAGGTCGCCCACGGTAGCCGGGCAATCGCGGCCTTCAGTGGGCAGCGGCTGCGCGGGGTCGGCGCCATAAAGCGCCTGGAATTCGGCATCGCTCAAGCGCGACAGCAGCGCGCGGCCCATGGCGGTGCCCGACGCGTTGCGGCGGGAACCGGGCGGCGACAGCACCTGCACGGGATGGGACCCGTTCAAACGTTGCAGCACCACGGTTTCGCGCTGGTTCAAGGTGGACAGGTAGGCGGTCAGCCCGCTGTCTTCGGACAGCCGTACCAGCACATCGCGGCAGGCTTCGTCCAGCGGGGTGGCGGCCATGCCGGCGCGTACCGCCTGCGCCAGCAAGGCGCCAGGCCGATAGCGGCGCGTGGCGGGGTCCTGATCCAGCATGCCGTAACGCTGCATATGGTTCAGCAGGCGCGATGCCGTGCTCTTGGGCATGGCCAGGCGCGCCGCGACGTCAGTAAAGCTCAGCTCCATGGCGCCGTCCGCGTAGAGCGACAGGACGCGCTGGACTCCATCGAGAATGCTCATGCTTGTTCCATAAAACGGAACCTAGGTTCCTTAATAGAGAACAAGAATAATGCGGGCGCGGAACGCGGTCAATACCGATCGTTGCCGCAAAGAAAAAGCCCCCGGTGTGCCGGGGGCTGGAGGCTGGGACCGCGTGGGTTTCAGCGCGGGCGATTAGCGGTCGGCAAGCGTGGACCACTGCGCCAGCGGCAACGGCGGCTGCGCATGCAGGATGCGCGCCAGCACCAGCTTCAATTCCGCCCAACCGCCCCGCTCGCTGGGCCAGGTGGACGGCGTCACCGGCGTCCAGCCGCCGCCGGGCGTGCGCTCGGCCATCTTGAAGCGAAAGGTGTAATGGCCCGCCATGCCCATGCGCAGGTCACTGACGACCAGCGCGTCGCCAATGGCGTCATAGCGCAGCCAATCATCGGTAAACCAGCGCAGGCGTTGGTGCAAGGGCACATCGTCCAGCACCCGGGCCAGGTCCAGGTTCAGCGGCTGGCGCAGCCATTCCGGCCGGTCGCGATCAAAGAGGCTGCTGACGGCTTCGTAATAATTGCCGTCCGCCGTCTTGGCGATGACCCGCCACACCAGGGTGTTGAACGGCATCGACACGGCCCGCAGCTCGGTCACGGCAATGCCTTCCTGGCGCATCGCGTCGCGTACGCGGTCTTCGGCCACCATGCGGCTGGCCAGGCCGAAACCCAGGTACGCCGTGCTGAAGATCAGCGCGCCGGCCATCAGGCGCCGCGCTCGGCCCGTCATGCCGACGGCGATGGCGAAGAGCACCGCCAGCAGCAAGGGCACGGTATAGACCGGGTCAATGATGAAGATCGCCGACCAACTTTCCGGAACGGGCGTCAGTGGCCAGAAAAGCTGAGTGCCATACACGGTGAACGCGTCCAGCACCGGGTGCGTCACCAGCACGAGCCATAAGGTCAGGAACAGCCGCTTGCCGCTATACGGGGCCTGCGGCCAATATTTGCGTATCAGCCAGGCAAGCAACAGCGCCAGCCCGGTCAGCACGAATATCGAATGGGAAAAGCCACGGTGGTAGGTCATCAGCGACACCGGGTCGGGATAGCGCATCAGCACGTCCAGGTCGGGCACCGTTGCCAGCGCCGCCCCGTACACCAACGCCCGGCGCCCCTGAAACCGCCCCAGCATGACGCCCTGTATGCCCGCGCCCAGCACCGCTTGTGTTACCGAATCCATAGCTTCCCAATCAACCCCGTCAGTCGCATCGCATCAATCAGACAGCCTAGATAACATTTGGCCATCCAGGTAGGCGTTAAGATACCCGATTGCTTTCAGCTAATTTTCAGACTTCGCCTTCATGGATCAATATATCGACAAAATCGGGCTGTTCATCGAGGCCAACCAGGCGTGGGCCGGCCCCATCACCTTCCTGCTGACGCTTGGGGAATCGCTGGTGTTGGTGGGCCTGTTCATCCCCGCCACGGCCCTGATGTTGCTGACCGGCGGCTTGATCGGCGCCGGCACGCTCGACCCCTGGGGCGTCATCGCGTGGGGCATCGCGGGCGCCATCGTCGGCGATGCAGTTTCCTATTGGCTGGGGCGCTGGGCCGGCCCGGGCGTGTTGCGCCGCTGGCCGCTCAAGCAGCAACGCACCGGCGTGGCGCGTGCGCGGCTGTTCTTCTACCGCTATGGCTTTGCGTCGGTACTGATAGGCCGTTTCCTCGGCCCGATTCGCTCGACCATCCCGACGGTGGCCGGTGTGATGGGCATGGCGCATCACCGCTTTCAATTGGCCAACGTCATGTCGGCCCTGCTTTGGATGCCGCTGATGCTGGCGCCGGGCTACATCACCGCGCGCAGTCTGGGTACCGCGGAAAATGCGCAGCAGATCGCCATGATGATCGGCGCGGGCCTCTCAGTGCTGCTAGGATGCGGGCTTCTGCTGGCGATGGTGCGCAAGCGCCGCCAGCCGGCGCGGCAACGGCGCAGCAACTGATCGGAGAATTGGCATGGCGATAGACCTGGAGCCCAAAGACGGCGATTTCGCGCGCTACATCGAAAACCTGTCGCAGGCGGGCGGCGTCACACCAGGCAAGGTGCCCGAAAAGCGCCGTGCGTCCGCTCAGGCGACAGCCACGGTAGCCGTGCCCGCGCCCGCCACGGGCGATTCCTTGTCCACCGCCCCTTGGGGCAATACCGCATCGCCGCGCTCGTCCGCCGGCGCGCCGGGCGCCACTGCCCCGTCGGACGCGGCCGATGCATCGCTGGCGGGGCGCGCCCGCCAGCGCAAGGTCGGCATCATCCTGACCATCGGCGGCGTGTTGGCCGGGTGGGCGGCGGTCAACATCGCGTTCCGCGCCCTGCGGGCTTCGCACTTCGAGCTCGATCAGCTGATGCCCGCCGTGTTCCTGGCGTTCTTCGCCTTCATGCTGCTCAAGGCGGCCGGCAGCGCGCGCAAGCCGCGCGGTATGTCGCCGGGCAAGCTGCCGCCCTTGAAGGCGTCTGCGTATCGCAAGGACAGCTGAAGCCGGGCGGACGCGCACGGCAATGGTGCTAACATTTCCGCCGCTGTCGCAAAGACCCTTGAAGAATTACGGAGTGAAAGTGAATAACGTTGTCGGATTGAACCAGGCCCAGGCGGCCACGATGCTGAAGTTGCAAGACCACTTGAACAGCATGATCAATCCTGACTGGGTCAACGGCGGTTCGCGCTTCCTGCGCGCCGCCTTCGTCGAATCGGCCGAGGCGCTTGAGCACTACGGCTGGAAATGGTGGAAAAAGCAGACCATCGACCTGCCCCAGGTGCAAATGGAACTGGTCGACATCCTGCACTTTTACCTGTCGCACACCATCGTCCAGGCTGGCGGCCAGCAAGCCGAGGCGGCCAGCGCGCTGATGGCAGACCTGGCCACGCCCGCCTCCGTCACGCTTGATGGCCGCGCCTACGCGCTGGACGGCCTGCCCGTGCCGGAACTGCTGGAGCTGATCGGCGGCCTGGCCGTTTGCGGCCGCGCCAGCTACAAGGTGCTGGAACAGACCATGACGGCGTGCGAAATGAGCTGGAACGACGCCTACACCCAGTACGTGTCCAAGAACGTGCTGAACATCTTCCGCCAGCAACATGGCTACAAGGAAGGCACGTACATCAAGATCTGGAACGGCGAAGAAGACAACGTGGTGCTGGCGCGCCTGCTGTCGCAACTGGACCCGACCAGCGCCGATTTTGCCGATGCGATGGCGCGCGAGTTGGAACAGGCCTACGCACGCCTGAAGTAATCCGAAGGCATCCTCGTTCGGACAAAAAAAACGCCGCGATACGCGGCGATTTTTTTTGTGCCCCGGCTGGCCGGGATGTCAGCGTTGGCCGAAGCGCGTTTCGCCGAACAGTTCCTTGAACTCACGCGGCTGCGAACGCCAGTACTGATGCGGCGCGGCGACCTGGCCGCCCAGTTGCGCGGCCGCATGCCACGGCCAGCGCGGGTCATACAGCATGCCGCGCGCCAGCGCGACCATGTCGGCCTGCCCTTGCGCCAGGATGTCCTCTGCCTGCTGCGCCTCGGTGATCAGGCCCACCGTGATCGTCGGCATGCCAACCTGCCGCTTGATCTCGGCCGCGAACGGCACCTGGTAGTTCGGCGCCACGGGAATCTGCTGCTGCGACGATACGCCGCCGCTGGACACGTCGATGAACTCGCATCCCAGCGCCTTCAGCCGATGCGCGAACGCAATGGTCTGGTCCAGGTCCCAACCGCCCTCGACCCAGTCGGTGGCCGACACGCGCACGCCCAAAGCCATCGACGCCGGCACGACTTCACGCAGCGCCTGGAAGACTTCCAGCGGAAAGCGCATGCGGTTTTCAAGCGACCCGCCATAGGCATCGTCGCGCTGGTTGGCTACCGGCGACAGGAATTGATGCAGCAGATAGCCGTGCGCGGCATGCACTTCGATGGCGTCAAAGCCCAGCCTGATGGCGCGCCGCGCGCTGTCCACGAAGGCGTTGCGCACGCGCGCCAGGCCGGCTTCGTCCAGCGCATGGGGCGGCGGTTCGGAGGCCTTGTGCGCGATGGCCGACGGCGCCCAGCCTTGCCAGCCGCCTGCCGACGGCGGCACCAACTGGCCGCCGTTCCAGGGCGCGTCGCTGGACGCCTTGCGCCCCGCGTGGCCCAGCTGGATGCCCAGTTTGATGGGCGAATAGCGCCGCACCGCCGCCACCACGCGGCCCAGTGCCGCTTCCGTCTCGTCAGACCACAGGCCCAGATCCCCCGGCGAAATCCGGCCGTCGGGCTCGACGGCGGTGGCTTCGGTAAACAGCAGCGCCGCACCGGACAGGGCCAGGTGACCCAGGTGGATCATGTGCCAGTCGTTGGCACAGCCGTTTTCGGCCGAGTATTCGCACATCGGCGCGATGACGATGCGATTGGACAGCTGGACGTTGCCAACCGACGTGGGACTGAACAGGTGACTCATGTAGGCCTCCGGGCTTGGGATGCGAAAGCATAGCGCCCCGGCCATGACACCGGCCGCAATCCCATCGCCCCCGTCAGGGTTAAATGCGTGCGGCCGCTGGCCCTATTGCCCTTCGATCACCGAATCCAGGAATTGACGCGTGCGCGCTTCTTTCGGATGGCTGAACAGCACGGACGATTCAGCGTCCTCGACGATGTTGCCCTGGTCGAAGAACAGCGTGCGATCCGAGCTGCGTTCGGCAAACTTCATCTGGTGCGTCACGATGATCATCGTCATGCTGCGGCGGGCCGACAGCTTGCGCAGGATCTCCAGGATGCCGCCAACCAGCTCGGGGTCCAGCGCCGAGGTCACTTCGTCGAACAGCATGATTTCCGGGCACATCGCCAGCGCGCGCGCGATGCCCACGCGCTGCTTCTGGCCGCCGGATAACTGCGCGGGGTAAACGTCCAGCTTGTCGCCCAGCCCCACCATGTCCAGGTATTCCACGGCGCGTTCACGCGCCTGGTCCTTCGTCATGCCCAGCACGTGCACCGGCGCTTCCATCGTGTTGCCCAGCGCCGTCATGTGCGGGAACAGATTGAAGTGCTGGAACACCATGCCGATCTTGCCGCGCACGCGCCGCAGATATTCGGAATTGGCGCCCACCGGCCGGCCCTGATCATCGGTCCACATCGGCTGCCCGTCGATTTCAATGTCGCCGCTGGTGGGTTGGTCCAGCGTCATCAGCACCCGCAGCAAGGTGGATTTTCCCGAACCGGACGGCCCGATCACGGCCACCGTCTGGCCCGCCGGAATTTCCAGGTTGATGCCGCGCAGCACCTCCAGCTCTCCGTAACGCTTGTGCAGATTCTTGATGGTCAAGCTGGCGCTCATCGCTTTCCTCCATATCGTTGCAGGCGGGCCTCCAGGCCGCGCACACCCCATGCCGCCACCAGGCTCAACGCCAGGAACAGCACGCCCACCAGCGTCAGCGGTTCGGTGTAGCGGAACGTGGCCGACCCGATCATCTTGCTTTGTTGCAGCAGTTCAACCACCGTGATGGCCGATAGCAGCGGCGTGTCCTTGAACATGGCAACCAGGTAGTTGCCCAGCGCCGGCACCACGGGCGGAATCGCCTGCGGCAACACCACGCCCACCGCCGTGCGCCAGCGCGACATGTTCAGCGCCGTGGCCGCTTCCCACTGCCCACGCGGCACCGCTTCGATGCCGGCGCGGTAGACCTCGGCGCAATACGTGGCGTAATGCAGCCCCAGCGCCACAATGCCGGTGGCCAGCGGCGACATCTGCGCCCCCGTCAGCGGCAGCACATAGAACAGGAAATACATCTGCACCAGCAGCGGCGTGCTGCGGATGAACTCGATCACGAAGGCGGTGGGCAGCGACACGATGCGCAGGCGCGAACGCCGCATCATCGCCAGGACCAGACCCAGGGTGACGGCCACCAGCATGCCCAGCACCGTGGCCTCGATCGTGATGATGAGCGCCGAACCGAGCGTAGGCAGGATCTCCAGCGCGAAAGCCCAATCGAATATCGGTGTCATCGAACTCGGACCCTCCGCTCAAGGGCCCGCACGCCGGCCGTGATCACCAGGGCGACGGCAAAGTACATCAGCAGCATCAAGGTAAAGATCTCGGTCGTGCGCAGGGTTTCGCTGCGCAACAGCTGGCCGCGGAAGGTCAGGTCGGTGATGGTGATGAGCGAGACCAGCGCGGTGTTCTTCATCAGTTCGATCAGCAGGTTGCCGGCGGGCGGCAGCATGGCCGGAATCGCTTGCGGCACCACGATGCGCCGCAGGATCTGCGCGCGAGTCAGGTTCAGGGCCACGCCCGCCTCGCGCTGGCCGGGCGGCACGGCACGGATCGCGCCGCGCACGACTTCGGCCCCATAGGCGCCCGCGTTCAGGGCCAGCACTACGATGCCCACCAGCATGGCCGGCAGTTGCACGCCAAACAGCGGCAGCACGAAATAGAACCAGAACAGCTGGACGAGAGCCGACGTGCCCCGGAAGACTTCAACGTACACGGACGACAGCCACCGCAATGGCCGCACGGGCGACAAGCGCCCGATGCCCGACGCCAGGGCCAGCGGCACCGCCAATACGACGGCGCCCCCCATGATTTGCAGCGTCACCACCAGGCCCTCAAGCAAGGGCGGCACGAGTGTCGCGATGTGTTCGGAAACGACTTGCATCGGCGCTCCTTACTGGCCGGCGCAGAGCTTGGCGGCCGTCACACCCTGCGGCAGTTCCTGATCGGTGAAGCCAAACGGCGCCACCAGTTTCTTGTGCTCGTCGGTGCCGATGAATTTGGCGAGTTCGGCGTTGAAGGCATCGGCAAAGGCCTTGTCGTCGGTGCGGAAGGCATACGCGCCATAGCCGCGCACACCCTTGCCGTCGATCACCGGGTCGGTGAAGGGCTCCGCCTTTTCCAGGCCGCTGCCCGCCTGTGTCTTGCCCATCAGGTCGTTGATGGTCAGCGCCGTGGCCGCGTAGGCGTCCGCACGGCCCGCCTGCACGCCGGACAAGGCGCTGACGGCGTCGGGGAAGACCACCACCTGGCCGGCGGGCACCTTCACTTTTTCTGCGTACTCGCCTTCGATGGCGCCCACGACAACGCCCAGTTTGGCGTCTGGGTTCTTCACCACGTCTTCATAGCTGTGCAGGTTCTTGGGGTTGCCCTCTTTGACCAGGAAGGCCTCGCCCACGCCGTAGGTGGGGTCGGAAAACGCGACCTGCTGGCAGCGTTCAGGGGTGACGTACATGCCGGCGGCAATGATGTCGAAACGCTTGGCGGCCAGGCCGGGAATTAACGAGCCGAATTCCGTCAGCACGCCTTCCACTTCATTGATGCCCATGCGCTTGAGCACCACGCGCGCAATCTCGACCGATTCGCCGGTGACTTTGGCTTCCTTGCTGTCCATGTACGCAAACGGCGCCTCGTTGGCATAGCCGATACGGATCTTGCCGGCCGCCTTGGCGGCGTCAAGCGTGCTGGTTGCGGTAGCCGGCGCGCCGCCGGCAGCGGGCGCGGGCTTGTCTCCGCCCGAGTCCGAACACGCGGCCAACACGCCAAGGCCCAGGGCCAACAGCAAGCGTTTGGATTGCAGCAAGGTCATGAATGATTTCTCCCGAATCTATTTCTAGGTGCATGGCTTCGCTAAAAATAATACGCTATTAAATGATTTCGACACTAATCATATGGGTGTAAAAAAGCGGGCCTAAGCCCGCTTTTAGCGTCCGTTGCCCTATGGAGTGTTAGCAAACGTTACGGTACGTAGAAATCCATGGCGGCGGCTACTGGGCGTACGAGAAGCGCCCGTTCTTGACCACGCCCATCACCCGCGCACGCTCGTCGAAGCCCTGGTGGTTGTCCTTGGAAATGTTCAGGACGCCATTGGGAACGATCAGGTCGCGGGTGTTTTCCAGGGCGTCGCGCAAGGCGCCCCGGAATTCCGGCGTGCCGGGCTTGGCGCCCGTTTTCAGTGCCCGGCCCACTGCCGAATCCAGCAGCATCCAGGCGCCATAGGCGTCGCCCGCGAATTGCGTCAACGTGTTGGCGCCGTACTGGCCTTCATACTTGTCGGCAAATTCCACAGCAACCTTCTTGACCGGGTTGCTGTCGGGCAGCTCGCGCGCCACGACGCCGGGGCCGGTCGGGAACAGCGTGCCTTCCACATCGCGGCCGCCCACTTGCAGGAATTCCAGCGTGCCGATGCCGTGCGTCTGGTAGATGGCGCCGGTGTAACCGCGTTCCAGCAGCGTCTTTTGCGGCAGGGCCGACGGCGTGCCCGCGCCTGCGATCAGCACCGCGTCCGGCTTGGCGGCAATCACCTTCAACGCCTGCCCCACCACCGACGCGTCCGTGCGCTGGAAGCGTTCCTGCGCCACGACCTTCAAGTCAGTGCCGGCCGCCGCGGTGAATTCCTTCCACCAGCTGTCGCCGTAGGAATCCGCGAAGCCAATGAAGGCCACGTTCTTGAACCCTTTCTTCTTCATGTCGTCCACCAGCACGGTGGCCATCAATGAATCGTTCTGGGGCATCTTGAACGCCCAGGCGCGCTTGGGGTCGGACAAAGGTTCCACGATGACGCTTGAGGCGGCCAGCGCAATCATGGGTGTCTTGGTTTCAGCCAGCACGTCCAGCGCGGCCAGGGCAGCCGCCGTGGTGTTGGGGCCGACGATGGCGTCGACCTTGTCTTCGGACGTCAGCTTGCGCATGTTCTTCACCGCGCGGCTGACGTCGGTGCCATCGTCCAGCACCACATAGCGCGCCGGTTCGCCGCCCAGCGTCTGCGGCCACAGGCGAATGGCGTTATTGGTCTGGATGCCGATGGCGGCGGCGGGGCCGGTCGTGGACACATCCACGCCAATGACGATTTCGGCATGGGCGGACAAGGCGGGCAGCGCCAGCGCAACGGCGCAGGCATAGCGTAGAAAAGTGCGAGACATGACAGCAGCTCTTGGGACGGTTGAAACGGATGCCGCTATTTTGCCTGATGGCCGTGGGCCGTTACATCGGCTTGCCGTTGCGCACCGGTGGATTCCGCGTCCGCCCCCCGGCATCGCCGTATCATCGTTCATGCCTTGCAAGGCAACGCACACCGCCGTCAACGGCGGTCGTTTTTTGCACCGGCCGCGCACCACGCGCGCGCCCCCTCTACAGGAGTCACTATGAAGAAAACCGCATCCGCCGCCTGGTCGGGCGACTTGAAGACGGGCAAAGGCACGATCTCCACGCAAAGCGGCGCGCTCAAGGCCCAGCCCTATGGCTTCAACACGCGCTTTGGCGACACGCCGGGCACCAACCCCGAAGAGCTGCTGGGCGCGGCGCACGCAGGCTGCTTCACGATGGCCTTGTCCAACATCCTGTCCGAGTCCGGCCTGGTGGCCACCAGCCTGGACACCAAGGCGGAAGTGACGCTGGACAAAGTCGACGACGGCTTTTCCATCACCGCCGTGCACCTGACCGTGGAAGCCGTCATCCCGGGAGCCACCGCGCAGGCGTTCGAAGACGCCGCCCGCAAGGCTGAAAAGGGCTGCCCGGTGTCCAAGGTCTTGAACGCCAAGATCACCATGGACGCCAAGCTCAAGTCCTAAGCGCTGCGCCTGGCCAATGGCGCGTCCTGTCCCGGGCCGCGCCATTGGTCTGCCCTATCCCGGGCTTGGGCAAAATCAATTTGACGGTCTTCCAGCACTTCCAGAAAATGAGAACCATTCTCAGGAGTGCCGCATGACCGGATTCATCTACGCAATTTCTGGCGGCAAGGCCGCCTTGGCTCAGGACGCGCGCGTGTCGGCCAACCTGCGGCGCATGGTCGGCTCGGGCATTCTGGTGGCCGTGGGCTACATCGACCCGGGCAACTGGGCCACCGACATCGCGGGCGGCAGCGGCTTTGGATACGGCCTGTTGATGGTCGTTATCTGCTCGGCGTTGCTGGCGCTGGGTTTTCAAATCCTGGTATCGCGCCTGGCGCTGGCCACCGGCCAAGACCTGGCTACGCTGACTGCCCGCCACCTGTCGCCGCGCTGGTCCAAGGCGGCCTGGCTGGCCGGCGAGGCCGCCATCCTGGCTACCGCCCTGGCCGAACTCATCGGCGGCGCCATTGCGCTGCGCCTGCTGTTCGGCCTGCCTTTGATCGCCGGCGTAGCGGTGACCGGCGTCGGTACGTTCGCGGTGTTGGCGCTGACGCGCGGCAATGCCGACCGCCATGAGCGCGTCATCGCGGTGTTGCTGGGCGTGGTTGCCGCGTCATTCGTTTTCCTGCTGTTCAAGGCGAACCCCGCCTGGACCGCCGTGGCGCACGGCATGACGCAGACCGGCCAGGCGTTGCGCGACCCCCAAGGTTTCCTGATCGCGCTGGGCATCCTGGGCGCCACGTTGATGCCGCATAACCTCTACCTGCATTCCGGCTCGTTGGCCGAACGCGCGCAGTCCCTGCCAGCTTCGGCGCGCGACATGGCCATGCGCGTGGCGCGCAACGACACCATCGTGTCGTTGAGCGTGGCCATGCTGATCAACTCGGCCATCATGATCGTGGCGGCGGCATCGCTGTCCGGATCCGGCCTGATCGTGTCCAGCCTGGACGACGCGCATGCCGTCATCGGCCATACGCTGGGCGTGGGCGCCGCCATCGTCTTTGCCGTTGCCTTGTATGCGGCGGGCCAAAGTTCGACGATTACCGGCGTGCTGGCCGGGCGCATCCTGTCCAAGGGGTTTCAGATTCGCAGCAACTGGTCGGACCGGCGCCGGGCGCTGGCCACGCGCTTGATCGCCGGCGCGGCGGCCGTCGGCCTGTTGATCTTCACCGGTGGCAAGGACCCCGACGAACTGCTGGTGTTAAGCCAGGTCATCCTGAGCCTGGCGCTGCCCTTCGCGTTGGGACCGCTGGTGGTGCTGGCCTGCCGCAAACAGGTGATGGGCGCATACGCGCTGCGCGGCGCCTGGGCCTGGGCCGCCGTCGGCGCCACCGTCGGCATCGTCATTCTTGATGGCTATCTGCTGATCGACATGGTGGCTTGAACCGGGCCCGCCCCAAAAAAAAACGCCAGCATATGCTGGCGTTTTTTTAGCTGGCCCCGGGCGCTTCAGTGGCGGGCGGAGATCACCGGATGCTGCTGTCGACCGGCGTCCATGTCGTGCAGGATTTCGCCGACGGCGCCGCCCAACGAGGCCATGCGCACCTTCAGGCGCAACCACAGACCGCGGTTGAAGGGGCCGGACAAGGTTTCCGCTTTGACGGCCTCGCGGATCAAGGACCGCTCCAGCGCATCCGACATACGGGCATTTTTCAACGCGGTATCGCTCATGATTCTCTCCTTGAGAAAGCGCGATGTGGAACAACACGACTTGATGTTAGATCCGCGTTTGTTGCGTCGCAATAAAAACTTTAAGCATTTTTTTAATCGTTGCGCAATGGGGACAAACACCACCATTACGGTGCATGCGGCACCACATTAAGCACTAGTCTTGTGCAGCGCCCTCCCCCATTCAGCCGGCCCGATGCGCCTGGATCAGCTTGTCGGCCATGTCGGCGACCCGCGCGGCCGGGCCACCTTCGCCAAACAGCTGGCTGGAGACAAACGCGCCCTCAATCAACAGCAGCAGGCCGTCCGCCAGGGCCGCGGGGTCTCGGGCGCCCATGCCCAACGCCATCTCGTTCAGGCGTCGGCGCAATCGCAGCTTGTGCTCGACGGCCACTGCGCGCGCCGGGTGTTCGGGTTCAGGGTATTCAACGGCGGCATTGGTCAGCCCGCAGCCGCGATACCCGTTTGCCACGGCCCGCGTCGCCAGCCCCGACAGATAATCCAGCAGCTGTGCGCGCGGATCCCCGGGGTGCGCGGCGCAGGCGGCGTCGAAGCGGGCCCAGAATTCGGCGTCGTAGTCGCGCAGATAGGCCGCCGCCAATTCATCCTTGGACGAAAAGCTGCGGTACAGGCTGGGTTTGGTCACGCCGGCCTGGTTGACGATGGCGTCAACGCCCACGGCGCGGATGCCGTCGCGGTAGAACATTTCGCGCGCCGTCTTGCGGATGCGGTCTGCCGCCAGTAGTGGCTTGGGGCCGGCTTTTGCGGTGGCGCCTGAGGCATTGGAAGGCTTGCTGGCCATGCTGGACTCCTGAAACGGAAGGCGGATGGCGTTCCCGCAACACGGGCGGACGGCCGCGCCTTCAAAAAACAAATCGCCGAAAAATCGCTTGACGATGTTACTGACCGGTACGTACTATTCGCTGATCGCAAACCAGATACGTACCGGTCAGTAACATGAGTATAGCCCAACCTCCGCTTCCCTTTCAGCGCGCCGGACAAAAGTACGCCTTTGTCGTGGTTGCCGTCATTTTCCTGGCCTTGCTGGTTTCCGCCGGTTTGCGCTCTACGCCCAGCGTGCTGCTGGTGCCACTAGAGGAAGCCTTCGGCTGGAGCCGCAGCTCGATCTCGTTCGCGGCGGCGGCTGGCATCTTTTTGTATGGCTTGGTCGGCCCCTTCGCCGCCGCCGCGATGGAACGCTTCGGCCTGCGCCGGGTGCTGATCAGCGCCCTGGTGCTGATGTCGGCCTCAAGCGCCGTCAGCGCCTACATGACCGAGCCCTGGCACCTGCTGATGACGTGGGGCGTGTTCTCGGGCCTGAGTTCCGGAGCGGTGGCCTCGGTGCTGGGCGCCACCATCGTGAACCGCTGGTTCACCAAGCATCGGGGCCTGGTAATGGGCTTGCTGACCGCCAGCACCGCTAGCGGCACGCTGGTCTTCCTGCCCGTGCTGGCCACGCTGGCCTCGTCCGGCGATTGGACGCGCGTCGTCTGGACGGTTGCAGCCGCCGCTGCCGCCATGGTGCCGCTGGCGTGGTGGTTGGTGCCCGACCGCCCGGCCAACGTCGGCCTGACGCCATTCGGCAGCGACCCCGACGCGCCGCCCGCCCCCGTCGCGCCGCGCACCGGCATGTTGGCCGCCACGTTTGGCGCCTTGGCCCGGGCCTCGAAGACCCCCACATTCTGGTTCTTGTTCGCCACGTTCTTCATTTGCGGGTTCACCACCAACGGCCTGGTCGGCACGCATCTGATCGCGCTGTGCGGCGACCACGGCATGCTGGAAGTGCAAGCCGCCGGCCTGCTGGCGCTGATGGGCGTGTTCGATCTGGTCGGCACCACGGCATCCGGCTGGCTGACCGACCGCTACGACCCGCGCAAGCTGCTGTTTGTCTACTACGCCCTGCGCGGCCTGTCGCTGATCTACCTGCCCTATTCCGATTTCTCGTTCTACAGCCTGTCGATCTTCGCCATTTTCTTCGGCCTGGACTGGATCGCCACCGTGCCGCCCACCTTGCGGCTGACGACGGAAGCCTTCGGCGAACGCGACGCCGGCATTGTGTTCGGATGGATTGTCGCGGGCCACCAGCTGGGCGCAGCCAGCGCCGCCTGGATGGCCGGCGCGATCCGGGAAGCCCAGGGCAGCTACATGATGGCCTTTTTGATTTCCGGCGCCACGGGCCTGATCGCCGCGGTGATTGCACTGCGGATCGGCAAGAAGCGGGTGGTGCCTGTGCCCGCTTAAGATCCCTTAGGCCCGCTTAAGCCCACCTAGGCGCGTCAATTCGCATCCGCAAGAAAAAGCCCGGCATTCACATGCCGGGCTTTTTTTGTTGCGCACGTCAAAGCGCGCGTCGCCGTCAGGCCGGAGCGTCCTCGACTTCGCCCAGATACGCCGCCCTGACCTTGGGGTCGTGCAGCATCTGGTTGGCCGGCCCGGACAGGATGATCTCGCCCGATTCCATCACATAGCCGCGATGGCTGTTCTCCAGCGCCAGGCGCGCATTCTGCTCGATCAGCAGAATCGTGACGCCCTCGCTGGCGATGGTGCGCACCACCTCGAACACCTTCTCGACCATCAAGGGCGCCAGGCCCATCGAGGGCTCGTCCAGCAGCAACAGCTTGGGGCGCGCGATCATGGCGCGGCCCATGGCCACCATCTGCTGCTCGCCGCCCGACAAGGTGCCGGCCGCCTGCTTGCGGCGTTCGGCAAGACGCGGAAACAGCGTGAACACGCGGTCGGTGTCTTGCCTGACCTGCGCGGCGTCGCGGCGAATGTACGCGCCCATGGCCAGGTTTTCTTCAATGGTCAGCTGGCCGAAGATGCCCCGACCTTCGGGCACCATGACCAGCCCGCGACGCACCAGCTCGTGCGACTTCTGGCCACCGATGGACTGCCCGTCGTAGACGATTTCGCCGCCCGCCAGCGGCACCAGGCCGCAGATGGCGCGCAGCGTCGTGCTTTTACCCGCGCCGTTGGCGCCGATCAGGCACACGAGTTCACCTGCGTCCACGCGCAGGTCGATGCCGCGCACGGCGCGGATGCCGCCATACGCGACTTGCAGGCCGCGCAATTCCAATAAGGGTTGGGATGCCGTCATGATGCCGGGCTCTCCTTGTGAATCAGCGGGTCTTGCGCGGCGCCCGCGCCCAGATACGCTTCAATGACCTTGGGGTCGCGCTGCACCTGAGCGGGCTTGCCCATGGCCAGCACCTTGCCGTATTCCAGCACCAGCACTCGGTCGCACAGGCCCATCACCAGCTTCATGTCGTGCTCGATCAGCAGCACCGTGACGCCGTCGTTGCGGATCTTTTCGACCAGCTTGCGCAGCACCACCGTTTCCGACGCATTCATGCCGGCCGCCGGTTCGTCCAACGCCAGCAGCTTCGGGTCCGTGGCCAGGGCGCGGGCGATTTCCAGACGGCGCTGGTCGCCATACGGCAGCGAACGCGCAACGTCGTTGGCGCGATGGCCGATGCCCACGTAGTCCAGCAGTTCCTGCGCCCGCGCCTCGATGGCCGCTTCTTCAGCGCGCGTGCGGCGTGTGCGCAGCACCGCGCCGAACACACCCGCCTTCGTGCGCAGGTGCCGGCCGATCATCACGTTTTCAATTGCCGACAAATTCGCGAACAGCCGGATGTTCTGAAACGTGCGCGCCAGGCCCGCGTGGGCGACTTCGTGCGGCTTCTTGCCCGACATCGACTGCCCGTTAAACGTGCAGCTGCCGTCTTCCGGGATGTACAGGCCGGTCAGCACATTGAACAGCGTGGTCTTGCCCGCGCCGTTCGGGCCGATCAGGCCATAGATTTCGCCCTGCTCGATATCGAAGCTGACGTCGGACAGCGCTTGCAGGCCGCCAAAGCGTTTGCCCAGCCCCTGGGCTTGCAGCAGTTTGCTCATGCCGGCCCCCCTTGCGTCTTGGTGGACAGTTCACGCTTGCGCACCGCCGACGGCCACAGGCCGGCCGGGCGGAACAGCATGACGCAGACCATCGCCAGGCCGAACAACAACATGCGGATGCCTTCCGGGTCCAGCACCACCGCGCCGAACACCATGTGCTGGAAGGGTTCCACCACGGCCCGCAGGAATTCCGGCAAGGCCGCCAGGATCAGCGCGCCCAGGATCACGCCCGGGATGTGGCCCATACCGCCCAGCACCACCATGCACAGAATTGAAATGGACTCCATCAGCGAGAAACTTTCGGGGCTGACAAAGCCCTGCATCGACGCGAACAACGCACCGGCCACGCCGCCAAAAGACGCCCCCATCGCAAACGCCAGCAGCTTGATGTTGCGCGTATTGATGCCCATGGCCTTGGCCGCGATTTCGTCTTCGCGGATGGCTTCCCAGGCGCGGCCGATACGCGAATTCTGCAAACGCACGCATACCACGATGATGATCAGCGTCAGCGCCAGCAGCAGGTAGTAGTACTTTTCCGGCCCGGTGAAGCGGATGCCCATCAAGGTCTCGGTACGCGCGAACGTAAACTCACCGACCTTGAACGGATCGATACGGTTGATGCCCTGCGGCCCGTTGGTGATGTTGACCGGCGCATTCAAGTTGTTCAGAAAGATGCGGATGATCTCGCCAAACCCCAGCGTCACGATAGCCAGGTAATCGCCCCGCAGCTTCAAGGTGGGCGCCCCCAGCAGTACGCCGAACAGGCAGGCCACCGCCAGCGCAATCGGCAGAATCGCCCAGAACGGCAGGTGCAGCCCGAAATGCGGCGACGCCAGCAGCGCCCACGTGTAGGCGCCCACCGCGTAGAACGCGATATAGCCCAGGTCCAGCAGCCCGGCAAAGCCCACCACGATATTCAGGCCCAGCGACAGCATCACGTACAGCAACGCGAAGTTCAGGATGCGCACCCAGCTTTGGCCGGCCATGCCGATCACAAAGGGCAGCACCGCCAGCACGATACCGATCAGCGCAATGCCGATCAGGTTGCGGGTCGACAGCCCGCTGTGTTTCAAGGAGGTATTCATGCCCGGTCTCCCACGCGTTCGCCCAAGAGGCCCGAGGGGCGGAAGATCAGCACCAGCACCAACACGAAGAACGCAAACACGTCCTGGTAATGGCTGCCCAGGAAGCCGCCCGTGATGTCGCCGATGTATCCCGCGCCCAGCGATTCGATCACGCCCAGCAACAGGCCGCCGACCATCGCGCCCACCATGCTGCCGATGCCGCCCAGCACCGCGGCGGTAAATGCTTTCAGGCCCAGCATGAAGCCCATGGTGTATTGCGACACGCCGTAATAGGTGGCCACCATCATGCCCGCCACGGCGGCCAACGCCGAGCCGATCAGGAACGCCGCCGAAATCACGGTGTTGATGTTCACGCCCATCAGCCCCGCCACCTCGCGGTTCTGCGCGGTGGCGCGCATCGCCGTGCCCAGGCGCGTCTTGTGCACGATGGCCAGCAGACCGCCCATGATCAGCGCCGCGATCACCACGATGGCGATCTGTAGCGTGCTCATGCGCGCGCCGGCAAACTCAAACACGCGCGGCGACAGCACCTGCGGGAAGTTCAAGTAGTTGCGGCCCCAGGCCATCATGGCCACGTTCTGCAGAATGATGGACACGCCGATGGCGGTGATCAGCGCAGCCAGCCGGGGCGCGCGTCGCAGCGGCCGGTAGGCGACGCGTTCGGCCGTCCAGCCCACCGCCATGCACAGCGGCACGGACACCAGCAGGCCCACGCCCAGCACCACGAACGCCGACACGCCAGGGTCGCCGCCCACCAGTGAAATGGCGATTGTGGTGGCCGCCATGGCGCCGATCATGACGACGTCGCCATGCGCGAAGTTGATCAGCCCGATGATGCCGTACACCATGGTGTAGCCAAGGGCGACCAGGGCGTACACGCTGCCTAGCGTGACGCCGTTAATCAGTTGTTGAATGAAGATATCCATAGGGGCCGCGAAAATAAGCCTGGAAAAATCGCGCTGCAGCGGCCCGCGCCATGATGCATGGAACGCGGCACTCGCGGCGACACGCCGAGCGGCGTGTGCGCAAAGCGTTGGCGGACGCCGGCAGCGCCGGCACGTCCGCCCTACGGGTTCAGCCGGCCTTAGTTGGCTTGGCTGACCATCGTTTCAACCATCTCCCACTTGCCGTTCTTGACTTCGTAGATGGTGACCGAGATTTCCTTCAGGTCGCCCTTGGCGTCGTAGGAAATGTGCTCGCTGGTGGCGCCCTTGCGGTCCAGCTTGGCCAGCACCGGCAGGTACTTCTCGGGCTTGGACGAACCGGCCTGTTCAATGGCCGTGATCATGTTCCAGGCGCCGTCATAGGCGTACGGCGCGTACACGCCCGGCGCCTTCTTGAAGCGCGCCTGATAGCGCTGTTCGAAGTCCTTGCCCGCGGTCATCTTGTCCAGCGGCACGCCGGCCAGCGAGGCGAAGGTGCCGTTGGCGGCGTCGCCGGCCAGCTTGATGAAGGTGTCGCTGCGGGTCATTTCGCCCGAGACCAGCGGCGCCTTCAGGCCCAGCGTGGCCAACTGGCGCTTCATCGGTCCGGACTGCGCGTCCAGGCCGCCGTAGAAAATGGCGTCGGGCGCCGCGCCCTTGATGTTGGTCAGGATGGCGGTGAAGTCGTTGGCCTTGTCGGTGGTGTATTCGCGGCGGACCACTTCGCCACCGGCGGCCTTGACGGCCTTTTCCACTTCATCGGCCAGGCCCTGGCCGTAAGCCGTGCGGTCGTCGATGATGGCGACCTTCTTGGCCTTCAGGTTCTGCACCATGAACTTGCCGACCGCGGCGCCCTGCTGGGTGTCGCTGGTCATCATGCGGAACGTGGTTTCGTAGCCTTGCTTGGTGTATTCCGGCGAGGTCGCCATGGCGATCTGCGGCAGACCGGCCTCATGGTAGACGCGCGACGCGGGAATGGTGGTGCCCGAATTGAAGTGACCCAGAATGCCCACGACATCCTGGTCGACCAGCTGCTGCGCCACCTGCACGCCCACGCGCGGGTCGGCCTGGTCATCACGCGACACCAGCACGAACTTGGCGGGCTGGCCATCGACCTTGATGCCCTTCTTGTTGGCTTCTTCCAAAGCCAGGTTCAGCCCGTTCTGCATGTCTTCGCCGTAGTGCGATTGCGGACCGGTCAGGGGGGCGGCAAAGCCAAGCTTGATGTCGGCGGCCTGCGCGGCGGCCGTCATGCCCACAGCGGCGATGCTGGCGGCGAGAAGCTTCAAAGTGGTGCGGAACTTCATGGGAAAACCCTCCGGGTATCGGGACAGTTGGCCTTGGTCTTAAGGCCTTGTTATACCTGAGCTTTTAGCCAGGCTTTTGGTTTTTTCTACTACCGCGAGCCGGGCTGTGGCCCGGTCCCGCGTATGCATTTTCTGCAAAGTCCGGATGTCGGGTTGCGACATCCGGACTTGAAGTGCGACCGGATTTTCGTTCCAGTGCAACCTGCCCGATATTGGAGATAACCCTCGGTCATCGAGGGTTACCCCTCGGTCACCCTTAGCCGATCGTCATGAGGCTGGCGTTGCCCCCGGCGGCGGCCGTGTTGACGCTGATGGAACGCTCGGTCAAGAGGCGCTCCGGCACGTAGCTGGCGCCGGCCGCCAGGGCGTCGGACGTCAGGCCATGCACCGACAGGATGGCGCCCGGGCGCTGCGCGATGCGCTGGTTCAGCGCTTGCAGCGCGTCGCCATCGCCTTCGAACAGAACCGCCTGGTAGTCGGCCTGATCGACCTCATCGTCAGCCAGGATGCCGGCTTGCCCTTGTTGCTCGGCGTCCAGCGTGGCCAGCAGCGCCTGGGCAGCGGGCGTGTCCGCAAACCAGGCGTGGTTGCCGGTCAGACGGGCAACCGACCACTGCGCCCGCGCACCGGCTTCGGTGGCGGCCACGCAATACACGGCGCCACGCGGTTCGACCATATAGGTGTTGGTTTCGCCCGTGGGGCCCGGCAGCGCGATGCGCTGGGGCAGCGGCGCGGCGGCGTCCAGCGCCGGCGGCAGGCCGGCCGGGCGCGTGCCCAGCAAGCGGTACATATACAGCGGGCCGCCCGCCTTGGGGCCGGTGCCCGACAGGCATTCGCCGCCAAACGGCTGCACGCCCACGACCGCGCCCACGATGTTGCGGTTGACGTAGACGTTCCCGGCATGCACCTGCCCCGTCACGTGCGCGATGGTTTCGTCGATGCGGGTGTGCACGCCAAACGTCAGGCCATAGCCGGTGCCGTTGATGGCATCCAGCAAGGCATCCAGTTCGTCGCGCTTATAGCGCACCACGTGCAGCACCGGCCCGAACACTTCGCGCGTCAATTCGCTGATGTGGTCGATTTCGATGATGGTGGGCGGAACGAAGGTGCCGTGGCGGCATTCGCCGTTCAGTTCTACCTGGTCCACGCGATGGCCGGCGGTGCGCATCGTCTCGATGTGGCGCTGGATGCCGTTGCGGGCGTCGGTGTCGATCACCGGCCCCACGTCCACCGACAGGCGGTCAGGGTTACCCACGGACAGCTCGCGCATCGCGCCGCGCAGCATCGTCAGCACGTGATCGGCGTTGTCTTCCTGCACGCACAGCACGCGCAGCGCAGAACAACGTTGGCCGGCCGAATCGAAGGCCGAGCTCAACACGTCAAACACCACTTGTTCGGACAGCGCGGAAGAATCCACCACCATGGCGTTCTGGCCACCGGTTTCGGCGATCAGCGGAATGGTGTGGCCGTCGTCGTCCAGGCGGTCGGCCAGCGTGCGCGCAATGATGCGCGCCACGTCGGTCGACCCGGTGAACATCACGCCGCGCACGGCGGGGCTGGCAACCAGCTGCGCGCCCACGGTTTCGCCACGGCCCGGCAGCAACTGCACGGCGCCAGCCGGTACGCCGGCGGCGCGCAGAATGGCCACGGCTTGCGCCGCGATCAAGGGCGTTTGTTCGGCGGGCTTGGCCACGACGGTGTTGCCGGCGGCCAGCGCGGCCGCGACCTGGCCGGTAAAGATGGCCAGCGGGAAATTCCACGGGCTGATGCACAACACGGTGCCCAGCGGGCGGTGCGTGTCGTTGCTGAATTCGCGTTCGGCCTGGTCCGCGTAGTAGCGCAGGAAGTCCACCGCTTCGCGCACTTCGGCGATGGCGTTCGGCAGCGACTTGCCGGCCTCGCGCACGATCAGGCCCAGCAGCATCTGCATCTGCTCTTCCAGCAATTGCGCGGCGCGGCGCAGGCACTGCGCGCGTTCCGCCACGGGCGTGGATTGCCAGATGGGCGCGGTATTGGCGGCGGCGCGCAAGGCGGCCTCGGCCTCGTCCGCTTGCGCTTCGATCACGTGGCCGACGACATCGCGCAGGTTGGACGGGTTGCGCACTTCAACGGCGCGCGCCGCGTCCCAAGCCTGTTCGCCTTCGCCCAACATGGGGCCGGCACGCCACGGCGTGCCCGCGCTGGCCAGCAACGCGGCCGACAACGAGCCCAGACGGTGTTCGTTGGTGAGGTCCAGGCCGGCCGAGTTGGCGCGCGCCCCTTGTTGCAGATTGCCGTAGAGCTCGCGCGGCAGCGGAATCTTTTCGTGCGGCGCACCCAGCGGCACAATGCGCGACGCCGCGTCCACCGGGTCGGCCACCAGCGTTTCCACCGGAATGCTGTCGTCGCCGATCAGGTTGACGAACGAGGTGTTGGCGCCGTTTTCCAGCAGGCGGCGCACCAGGTAAGCCAGCAGCGTTTCGTGCGTGCCGACCGGCGCATAGATGCGGCACGGCCGGTTCAGCTTGCCTTGCGCCAGCGGGCCGACCACTTCGTCGTACAGGGGCTCGCCCATGCCGTGCAGGCACTGGAATTCGTATTGGCCGGGGTAGTAGTTCTGGCCGGCCAGCTGGTAGATGGCGGCCAGCGTGTATGCGTTGTGCGTGGCGAACTGCGGGTACACCGCTTCGGGTGCGCCCAGCAGCTTGCGCGCGCAGGCCAGGTAGGCGACGTCGGTGTACAGCTTGCGGGTGTAGACGGGGTAGCCTTCCAGGCCGTCGACCTGGGCGCGCTTGATTTCGCTGTCCCAGTAGGCGCCCTTGACCAGGCGCACCATGATGCGATGGCGGCTGCGGCGGGCCAGGTCGATCACGTAGTCGATCACGAACGGCGCGCGCTTTTGATAAGCCTGGATGACGAAACCGATGCCGTTCCAGCCTTCGAGTTCGGGCGCAAAGCAAAGCGCTTCCAGCAGATCCAGCGAGATTTCCAGGCGGTCGGCTTCTTCGGCGTCGATGTTCAGGCCGATGTCGTAGCTGCGGGCCAGCGCCGTCAGTGCCTTCACGCGCGGCAGCAGTTCAGCAATGACGCGTTCGCGCTGGCTGCGCGAATAGCGCGGGTGCAGCGCGGACAGCTTGATCGAGATGCCAGGGCCTTCATAGATGCCACGGCCGGCCGCGGCCTTGCCGATGGCGTGGATGGCCTGCTCATACGACGCGTAATAGCGCTCGGCGTCTTCGGCCGTGGTGGCCGCTTCGCCCAGCATGTCGTAGGAATAGCGGAAGCCGCGGGCTTCCATCTTGCGGTTGTTGGCCAGGGCTTCAGAGATGGTCTGGCCCGAGACGAACTGTTCGCCCATCATGCGCATGGCCATGTTCACGCCCTTGCGCACCAGGGGTTCCCCGCCCTTGCCGATCAAGCGGGTCAGCGCCTTGGACAGCGATTGTTCGCTGCTGACGGCCACCAGCTTGCCGGTGATCATCAAGCCCCAGGTGGCGGCGTTGACGAACAGCGATTGCGAGCCGCCCATGTGCGACTTCCAGTCGCCACGGGCGACCTTGTCGCGGATCAACGCGTCGCGCGTGGCGCGGTCGGGAATGCGCAGCAGCGCTTCGGCCAGGCACATCAGCGCCACGCCTTCCTGGCTGGACAGCGAAAATTCCTGGATCAGCCCTTCAACGCCACCACCACTGCGCTTGCCGCGCAGCTTCTTGACCAGGTCGGAGGCCATCGCGTGCACTTTTTCAAGATTGGGCACGCGGGCCTGGCCCAGCAACAGCGGCACGCATTCGGGCTCGGGGCGGCGATACGCAGCGGTAATCGCGGCGCGCAGCACGGACTGCGGCTGCACGTCCTGCCCAAACTCGTAGAACGGCGGCGTGGGCGCGGCGGGCGCATCGCCCGAGTCGTCTTCCGTGCCGGCGTCCACGCCCAGGTGCGACATTTCGGCGGGCAGATGGCCACGCTCGATCTTGTCCAGATAAGAAAGGATTGCCTGCTTATGCAGCCAGTGGGGCGTGCAGTTGAGCTTGTTCGCGGCCGCCTTCAGGCGGTCGCGCAGTGCGTCGTCAACTTTGACGCCGAGGGTCGTGCTGGCCATAAGAGATTGCTTCCTGTCGCATGGCAAAGGTGATACTGGACTCGAACGAAACCCAGTATGGGTAGGACCGTATGCTAAACAGGTTGCAACCCGGCTTGTATTAAGGTTAACCCTAGGTTAACCGGTTGACTTGGCGCAGGTTTACCGGGAAGCGCCCATGTCAGTCCTGGTCTTTCGGCGCGTCCTTCAGGGGCGAACATCCCAGCATCTGCACGGACGCCGAGCCCGCTGGGGTTTGACCGTGTATGGCGGACGCCATGGCACCGGCTAGCGCCACGACGGCGCGCTGTTGGGCCGCGATCAGCGCCGGGATGCCCGTCTCGGACACCTTTTCGGTTACGACGCTGCGGCACAGCAAGCCCGTGCCCTTGGCATTGACGGGCCGGACGCGCCACGTGGCATCCAGCTGCGCCATGCTGCCCGAGACCAGCTCGAAGCGTTGGACGTCGGTTTGCACCCGCCACACGGGCGCGCCCGGGCCAGGCTTGACCATCTGCACGTCCAGCGCGCCCAATTCGCCCTTCAGGGCATCGGACAAGGCGCCCCGCAGCTCGTCGCCCAGCGGCGAACTCCAACGCTCGGAATACAGTGCCGATACGCTGCCGTCGCCCGTGCGCACCATCAACTGAGGCTGGTCGGCTTGTGTGGACAGGCTGACCGGTTGTACCTCGATCAAAAAGTCCGCGGAACCGGCGGGCGCGGCGGTGGACGGCGCGGTGGGCCCTTGCAGCGTGTAGTAATGCACGGGCGGCGACGAGCCGCAACCGGCCAGGGCGGCGCTCAGCACCAGCAAGGACAGGACAGGACGCAGGGAAGATAAAGTCATGATTCTTTAGTTCCTGACAGGGCCGGAGCCGGGAATCGGGTCTTTGCCACGGCCGCGCAGCAAGGCTTCGGGGTTCGATTGCAGGAAATCGGCCAATGCCCGCAACGAGCGCGCGGCGCGGCTCAGTTCCTGCATGGCCTTTTCGGTATTGACCGGCAGCGACGCGTCGGAAGCCAGCATCGAGTTGATGTTCGCCATGGATTCGCGGGCCTGCTTGAGCATGCCTTGCGCCTCCGGGGCCACCTGCTTGTCTAGCCGGTTCATCAGCTTGGACGTGCTGGCCAGGGTGGTGCGCAGATCCTCGCCAATCTTGTCGAACGGAATTTTCTCGATCTTGGCGACGATGTTGCTGACCTGCTGCTGCAACTGATCCAGGTTGCCCGGGATAGTGGGGATCACGGCCGGGTCGGACGGGGTGAATTCCACCGGCTTGGCATTCGGGAAGTTATCCAGCACCACGTACAGCTGGCCCGTCAGCAGGTTCGACGTGCGCAACTGCGCGCGCAGCCCGTACTTGATCATCACGCCCAGCAGGCGGTTGCCGGCCTCGTCGCCGTCCTTGAGCGCGCGTTCGCGCACTTCTTCGTACACGCGGCCCAGGCGTTCCGGGTACAGCGTGGCGTCCACAATGGAATAGAAGCGCTTGGTGGCGGGGTCGAAGTCCAGATTGATCTGCGTAACGTTGCCCAGCGTGATGCCGTTGAAGTCGATGGGCGCACCGACGGTCAGGCCGCGAATCGACTGATCGAAGCGCATGCGGATCGGGAAGGCTTCGCCGTCGGGGTTGGCCTTGGCGGCGGCCTCGGTGGGGTAAAGATCGAAGTGCGCGTCGGCCGGCGCGGCGGCGCTGCCATCGCGCACGCTTTGCACCGATTCGAATGCCACGCCGCCCACCGCCATCGACACCAGCGACTGCGTGCGTACCTTCAGGCCATCGGCGTTGACGCTGAAGTCCACGCCACTGGCGTTCCAGAAGCGCGTGCCGTTGGTGACGAACTTGTCGTTCGGCGCGTCGACAAACACTTCGACATTGACCGCCGTGCCGGTCTTGTCGAGCTCGTAGCCGATGACGCGGCCCACATTGATGCGACGGAAATAGACCGGCGAGCCGATGTCCAGCGAACCCAGGTCAGAGGCGCGCAGCATGAACCGCTTGCCCGCGCGGTCGTGCGTCACTGCGGGCGGAATCTCCAGCCCTTCAAAGCTGAACTTGGTGGCCTTTTCCTCGCCGTTCTTGCCTTCCACCGCGTCCACGCCAATGTAGGCGCCCGACAACAAGGTGCCCAGGCCCGATACGCCGCTGACGTCCAGACGCGGCCGCACCACCCAGAAGTTGGTGCCTTCACGCGCCAGGTCCGACACTTCCTTGGCCAGCTCGGCCTTCACCACCACTTTGCTGCGGTCGGAATTAAAGCCGATGGACTTCACCGTGCCGATGTTCACGTCTTTGTAGCGCAGCTGCGTCTTGCCCACTTCCAGCCCTTCGGCCGTATTGAACGAGATCGAGATATCCGGGCCGGCCTGCATCCAGGTGCGTATGACAAGCGACATGCCCATCAGCGCAGCCACGATGGGCACCAGCCATATCCATGAAATCCGGCGTTTCTGCTTGCGCGAGATAGTCGGCGATTTGATCTTCTCTTCACCGCCGCCGGGTGCTTGGTCGGACATCTACTTTCCTTTTTCTTCTTGAGCGGGAACCACGGTTGTTGCTAGCCCACTTCCCTGCTTGTCACGGACGGCGCATGATGCGCCGCCTGGGCCGGATGCGCCCGGCCCTCGATCTCGGGCGCGTCGAAGTCGACGTCGACCTCGCCTTCAAGATCCCAACTGCGGCGCAGATCGAAGCTCATGGCCGCCAGCATGGTCAGGATCACAACGACGCCAAACGCCGCCGCCCCCGCGCCGGCGCTGATCTCCATCAGCCCTTGGAAATCGGCCAGCGCCGCCAGCAATATAACGACAAAAACATCCAGCATCGACCATTGGCCTATGAACTCGACCATCTGATACAAGCGGGTACGCGGCCGCAGATTGGTGGTGCTGCGCCATTGCTCGGTCAGCAGCAAGAGGATCAGCGCCAACAGCTTGGTCAGCGGCACGGCCACACTGGCGATAAACACGATCAGCGCAATATCCCAGGACCCCATCTGCCAGAGCTCGACGACGCCGCCCAGGATGGTATGGGCGCTGTCGCCCAACACCGAACTGACCTGCATGACGGGCAGGACGTTAGCCGGGATATAGAACACGACCGCGGCAAGCAGCAGCGCCCAGGTGCGCGCCAGGTGATCCGGCTTGCGGTAATGCACGATGGCGTCACAACGCACGCAGTGATGTTCTTCTTCGGGATCGGCATCGCGCGGCAGGGCCTGCACCTGGCCGCAGACATGGCAGCCGGCCAGCACGGTTTCCGGACCGCTTTCGGGAATATGCACGGGGGCCACGCCCGCCGTTTCGGCGTAACGCCACAGTACGTGCGGCGACAAGCGCCCCAGCATTGTCAGGAAAACAGTCAGCAGGCCGAAGGCCCCCAGGCCGATACCCGGTTGCACCGCCGCCATGCCCGCCAGCTTGACCACCGCGACCAGCACGCCCAGCAGAAACACCGGCACCATGCACCATGGCGAGAGGAACCCCAGCAGACGCATGGCGCCACGGAACCCGACGGGCTCGTGGCCCCGGGACAAGGGGCCAAGCACCCACAGCAATACGGTCAGTTGCAGCAACGGCAAGGCAAAACCGGCCAGCCCCGTCATCACGGCGACCACCCAGTGGCCTTGGCGCCACGTAATGGAAATGGCGTCCAGCAGGGACGCTTCTTGCACCATGCCCTGCACGGACATGGAAGCGACCGGGTAGGCGTTAGCCACCCCGAAAACGATCAGGGCCGTGATGGCAAGCGCCAGCCAATTGGACAAAGTAAGCCCGCTGTAGCGCCACAACGTGGCCCCGCAGCGGGCGCAATTGGCGGTCTCGCCAGGTTCAAGCTGATGTCGGCGATAAACGCTTGCGCAATGTTCGCACTCGATCAGCGGCTGGCTGTCCGCGGTCATCAATCGATTAGTTCAACTTCCTGCTTGTCCGGCGCATCCGAAGACGGCGGTTTCCCGTTGTCGTCGAAGTCCAGCGTCACCTTGCCCGTGTCGTCCAGATCCACCGTAACCGAACCGCCGTCCACCAGCTTGCCGAACAGCAGCTCGTCGGCCAGCGCGCGGCGGATGGTGTCCTGGATAAGACGTTGCATGGGACGCGCGCCCATCAGCGGGTCGAACCCCTCCTTGGCAAGGTGTTCGCGCAGTTTCGTGGTGAACACGGCTTCCACGCGGCGCTCGTGCAACTGATCTTCCAGCTGCATGAGGAACTTGTCCACCACGCGCAGGATGACCTCGCGGTCCAACGCGGCGAACGGGATGATTGCGTCCAGGCGGTTGCGGAATTCGGGCGTGAACATGCGGCGGATTTCCGCCATTTCGTCGCCCAACATCCGCGAATTGGCAAACCCGATCGACGGACGGTTCAAGGTCTCGGCGCCCGCGTTCGTCGTCATGATGAGGATGACGTTGCGGAAGTCCGCCTTGCGGCCGTTGTTGTCGGTCAGCGTGCCGTGGTCCATGACCTGCAGCAGGATGTTGAACACATCCGGGTGCGCCTTTTCGATTTCGTCCAGCAGCAGCACGCAGTGCGGCTGCTTGGTGATGGCTTCGGTCAAGAGGCCACCCTGGTCGAACCCGACGTATCCCGGAGGCGCACCGATCAGGCGCGACACCGCGTGGCGTTCCATGTATTCCGACATGTCGAAACGCAGCAGCTCGACCCCCAGCGTGAACGCCAGTTGACGCGCCACTTCGGTCTTGCCCACGCCGGTGGGACCGGACAACAGGAAAGCGCCGATAGGCTTTTCCGGCTTGCCCAAGCCCGAGCGCGCCATCTTGATGGCGGCGGACAAGGCATCGATAGCGCCGTCCTGGCCGAACACGACGGTTTTCAAATCGCGGTCCAGCGTGGCCAGCTTGCTGCGGTCGTCGTTGGAGACGGACTGCGGCGGAATGCGGGCGATCTTGGACACGATGTTCTCGATGTCCACCTTGCCGATCACCTTCTTCTGGCGCGAGCGCGGCAGCAGGCGCTGGGCCGCGCCGGCTTCGTCGATAACGTCAATCGCCTTGTCGGGCAGATGGCGGTCATTGATGAAGCGGGCTGACAATTCAGCGGCCGCCGACAACGCGGCAGCGGAATAGCGCACGCTGTGGTGTTCTTCAAAACGGCTCTTCAAGCCGCGCAGGATCTGCACGGTTTGCTCGACGCTGGGCTCCGGCACGTCAATCTTCTGGAAGCGACGCGACAGCGCGTGGTCTTTTTCGAAGACGCCGCGATATTCGGTATACGTGGTGGCGCCGATGCACTTGAGCTGGCCCGAAGACAGGGCCGGCTTGAGCAGATTGGACGCGTCCAAGGTGCCGCCCGAGGCCGATCCGGCGCCGATCAGCGTATGGATTTCATCGATGAACAGGATCGCGTCGGGGTTGCCGCGGATCTGCTTGAGCACGCCCTTCAGGCGCTGTTCGAAATCACCGCGGTACTTGGTACCCGCCAGCAGCGCGCCCATGTCCAGGGAAAAGACCTGGGCGGCTTGCAAGATTTCGGGGACTTCGCCGCGCGTGATGCGCCAGGCCAGGCCTTCGGCAATGGCGGTCTTGCCCACGCCGGCCTCACCGACCAGCAGCGGGTTGTTTTTGCGGCGTCGGCACAACACCTGAATGACGCGCTCGACTTCGTGCTCGCGTCCGATCAGGGGATCGATGCGGCCCGCCAGCGCGGCGGCGTTCAGGTCCGTGGCGTATTGGTCAAGCGGCGACTGACGCGATTCGCCCTGCTCTTCACCGTTGGTCTGCTGCTCTTTCTGCACGGCGGCGGACTCCACCTGGGGCTGTTTGGTAATGCCATGCGACAGGAAATTGACCACGTCCAGGCGCGTGACGCCCTGCTGTTGCAGGTAGTACACGGCATGCGAGTCCTTTTCCCCAAAAATGGCCACCAGCACGTTTGCGCCCGTCACCGGTTTCTTGCCGGTGCCGCCTGCGGAAACATGCATGATTGCGCGTTGAATCACGCGCTGAAAGCCCAGCGTCGGTTGCGTGTCGACCTCGGCGCCGCTTGGAATCACCGGGGTGTTTTCCGAAACGAACTGACGGAGGTTGCGGCGCAAGTCGTCGAGGTTGGCCGCGCATGCGCGCAGAACCTCGACTGCCGAAGCGTTGTCGAGCAGCGACAGCAGCAGGTGCTCGACGGTAATAAATTCGTGCCGGGCCGAACGGGCCTCGACGAAAGCCATATGCAGGCTGACTTCAAGCTCTTGAGAAATCACGCTTCCTCCGTATTGCATCGAAGCGGTCAAATACACGATTCATATTCTATGCCGATCATGGCGTAACGCCAGCGATTTCAAAAACCACTCTATCGTGGCGGCCTAGCGTGTCCATGACGGTTAGCGTATACCGGCCGTCTTGCGCCAGCACTAATTTAAACGGATGACTCGACGCGCCGTGATTCACCACGCGGCCATCAAGCATCCACCATACTTCTCCTTCGGCGCCTTGCACATCCACATCCAGCGCCACTTGCCGGCTTCCCGGCACGGGCCGAAGGACCGAACCGCTGGCCACGCCACCCACGCGCAGCGGCCCTTGGGTAGCGTCGGCGTAACCGGCAAATGACGGCGGCGCCGTGTCGTTCAACAGCCACGCGGCGCGCTGTTCGGGACATTGCCCCGACGGCACGCTGCCCAACCGATAACCCAGTGGCCAACATGTGACCGCCGCCTGCACCGTTTCGGGCCGGCTACGGACCTGCTGCGCGCCTTCCGGCAACGCGGCCACAATATCTTGCAGTAACGGCGCCGCCACATTCGCCCCAAAAAAACCGGGGTTCGGCGTGCCGTCCGGGCGACCTACCCAGACGCCTAGCGTCCATCTGTCGGTCACCCCGATTGCCCAGGCGTCCCGGAAACCAAAGCTGGTCCCGGTTTTCCAGGCCAGCCGCCGGGTCGGGCTGCCCGACTGGTAGAAAGGCCGGTCGGGATGCCCGCCGCCTTCAAGAATATCGCGAACGATCCAGGCGGCTCCAGGGCTCATCATACGGGACTCGATTCGAGGCTGCTCCGTCCGAAGGCGGGGCCGTCCCGAGACGCCATCGCGGGCCAAAGCCCGGTAAGCGCCGACCAGTTCTTCCAATGTGGTGCCACCCCCGCCCAAAATCAAGCTTAAATTTGGGGCAGCCCCGGCCGGCATTCGTAACCGCACGCCGCCAGTCAGCATAACCGACGCAAAACTGGCGGGGCCGACACGGTCCAGCAAGTCCACCGCGGGCACATTCAACGACCGCTGCAACGCCTGCGCCACACTGACCGGGCCCGAAAAAGCGGCCTGGAAATTGCCGGGTGCATAACCGCCGAATGACATGGGCGCATCGATCAGCAGGCTTTCCGAATGAATCAGCCCTTCGTCCAGCGCTTGCGCATACAGAAACGGTTTAAGAGTAGAACCCGGCGAGCGCACGCCACGCACCATATCCACGTGGGCATAACGGGTATCGTCGGAAAAATCGGCGGACCCCGCGTAAGCCTTGACCTCCAGCGTATCGTTATCCATCACCAGCACCGCCATGGAAACCTTGGGCGGCAAATTATCGACACGGTCCAGCAACATTCGTTCCACCGACGCCTGCATGTCAGCATCCAGCGTCGATGCGACCAGCGGCGGGCGCTGGCCCGGCCGCCTTGCGGTGGTTTTGGTACCGGCTTCCTGCAACAGGCGCTGTGCGGCCAGGGGCGCAAGCCAACGTGCGCGTAGCGGCGGCGCGATCACGTTTTCGATCTTGGCATCGGCAACTTCCGCCGGGGTCCAGCGGCCCAGTTCGGCCATGCGGTCCAGCACCTTGTCGCGCGCAGCCTGCGCGGCCTCGGGGTGGCGGTCGGGACGCAGGCGCGACGGGGCTTGCGGCAGCGCGGTCAGCATCGCGGCCTCGGCGGGGCCGAGATCACGGGCAGCCTTGCCCAGCCACAGCCGCGAACCCATTTCCACGCCTTCCACGATGCCGCCCATGGGCGCGTGGGTCAGGTACAAGGACAGAATTTCATCCTTGCTGTAGTGCATTTCCAGTTGCACCGCGCGCCACGCCTGTCGCAATTTGGCCGACATGGAGCGCGAGGGCTTGCCCGCCAGTTGGGGGTCAATCAGGCGGGCGACCTGCATCGTCAGGGTTGATCCCCCCGAAACAATGCGGCGGTTCGTGGCCCATTGCCAGCCGGCCCGCGCGAACGCCACCGGGTTGACGCCGGGATGCCAGTAGAACCAGCGGTCCTCGTACGTGAGCAGCGTTTCCAGGTAGCGCGGGGACACCTGCTCCGGCGTGACCGGATAGCGCCAGATGCCGTCGCGGCTGGGGTAGTTGCGCAGCGGCGTGCCGTCGGCGGCCACGACGACGGCGGCGCCGCCGGAATCGACAGGCGGCAGCGGGTAAAGGCGGTCAAGCACGAATAACAACGCGGCCAGCGTAAACAACACGCTGGCCGCGATGATGCCGCGCCGCCGCCACCGGCGAGCGCGCAAGGCGCCCGCCGTGGGGGTGGCGGCGGCGGTCAAGGACGCTTGGCGCCGCGATCGCGGATTTCGACCGTGCTCCATTGCTCACCCACGCCGCGGATTTCCGGGCGATACATATCTTCCGCCACGGTCGAGGGCACCGCATAGCGGCCCGGCGTTACGACGCGCACCAGATAGAACACGTCGACCTTGCCACGACCCAGGGACACGGCGGCCACATAACGGTCATCGCGGAACTCACGATGCTTGATGTTGGAATCGGCCATGGCTTCGGCCACGCGGCGCCCGCCAATAGTCCATTCCTGCATCTCGGGGCTTTGCGACAGGTTCAGGTTTTCGACTTCAAAACCCGCCGGCACACGGTCCTCGATCAGCGCATCCGGAATGTTCTGGTTGGCGCTGGCCTGCACCCACACCACCAGCATGTCGCCGCTTTGCAGCGTGCCGCCATCCCAAGGCTTGCCGTCCGGGCGATACCAGCCACGCTTGAGCTGGATCACGTCGTTGCGCGGCTTGGGCGCAACCGTCGGGCTGCCCTGGATGTCGTATTCCAGGAACAGGGACTGCGCACCCGTGTTAAGGATTTGCGTGTTGGCCAGATCGGCCGCCGTCAGGCCGACGGTCTGGTCGGTCTTGCCGCCGTCCAGCGGCTTGCGCACGCCATTGACGGTCAGCGCGGCTTCCCAAGGCGTGCCCTTGTCGCCACCGATGGCGCGTGCCGCCATCAACAGCGCCATGCGTTCCTGCGTGGACAGGTACGAACGGTTGCCCAGGCGCGAGGTCAGTTGCGTCAGCAGATTTTCCAGGCGTTCGTGCTTCAGGCCGTACTGGTTGGCCAGCGCGTACGACAAAGCGTAATCGCGCACGCTGCTGCCGTAGTCGCCCAGCCATTCGTCGTAGTAGCCGTTGTAATTGCGACGCGGGAAACCGTATTCGCGCGTCATCGCGGCGTCCAGCGCGGACTTCATGCGGCCTTCGTCGCCCATCAGTTTGAACGCCGCTGCCAGCTGGATCAGGGGCAACGGCGAACGCGCGCGCTCTTGATAGTTGTCGAACAGCTGGCGCACCGTCGACAACGGCGCCTTCTTGTCGCGAGCCAACGCCAGCACGGCGGTCGACAAGCCGGCAAAACGGCGGTGGTCTTCGCGCAGGACGTTGGCATCGCTGCCGTCGATGCGGCCGGCTTCAACGTTGCGGCGCAGGTTCACCGACCACGTGCCGAAGGTGTTCGACGTCTGCTGCACTTGCTCCAGCAACCATTGGCGCGAACGGTCCAGCGTGGCTTCGGGCACTTCAAAGCCCTGGTCGCGCGCGTCTTGCAGGAAGCCCACGGCATAGGCCGTCAGCCACACATCGCGCGAGCTGGAACCGCTCCAGAGGTTGTACGAACCTACCGCGTTGCGCATGCCGGACAGGCGGCCGATGGCGCCGGACACCTGCGCGGCGCGTTCCACCTGCGAATGCGGCTTCAAGCCGAACTGCTTGGCAACGGCGTCATCGATCAACACCCACGGCAAGGCGCGGCTGATGGTCTGTTCGGCGCAGCCATACGGATACGCCAGCAACCCCTCAACCAGCTTGTTCACGTTGAACGGCGGGCGATTCGACACGGTCAGGCTGACCAGCGCCGAATCCGGGTAGTAAGACGACACCCACGAGGCCTGCGCCACGTTGGTTTCACCCGGGTTCAGGCGCAGGCGACGCACCTGGCGTTCGCCTGCGTAGGCCGGCTGCACTTGCAACACCGATTCACGCACGATGTGCACCGGCTTGGCGCCGCCCTGCCCGTCGATGGTCAGGCGCATCAGGCCCAGGCCATACGAGCCGGTCGTGGTGGCGTTAAAGCGCAAGGTGGTGCGCTGCTTGTCCTTCAGCGTCACCGTGCGCACGCCGTCCGTAATGGCCAGCGGGTCCAGCGCTTCCAGTTTGATGCTGATCTTTTGCTCGGCGCCGCTCAGGTTGGTCAGGTCCAGCGCAATGGCGGCCTGGTCGCCCGGCGTGATGAAGCGCGGCGTGTTCAATTCGGCGACGATCGGCGCGGCCACCACCATTTCGGCGTCGGTGCTGCCGTAGTTGTCGGCCGTGAACGCCACCGCCATCAGGCGCAAGGTGCCGTTGAAATCGGGCAGGTCCAGCGGGATGTCCGCTTCGCCTTGCGCGTTCAGCGTGACCGGGCCCGAGAACAGGTCGACCAGCTTGACCTTCTTGGGCAGGCTCTTGCTATCGCCGCGCATGGCGGCGTCACCGCCCCACTTCAGCTTGCCCTTGGTGCCGTCCATTTTTTCGATCAGCTTGCCGTACATGTCCAACAGTTCGGGCGCGTAGCGGTGCTTGCCGAAGAAGTAGTCCAGCGGGTCGGGCGTGGCGTACTGGTTGATGTTCAAGATGCCCACGTCCACCGCGGACAGCGTGACCGTGGCTTGCTTGCCGTGCGCGCCGTCGACCTTGACGCGCACCGTCGTCTTGGTTTCGGGCACGGCCTTGGGCGCGGCCGTCAGCTTTACATCCAGCTTGCGATCGGTGCTGGCAATCGGCAGGAATGCCAGGCCCAGCGCACGGGCCGGCGTCACGCGGTCGCCTTCACTGCCCGGGCGGAACACGGCGGCGGCCACGTACAGATCGTGGCGCTTCCAGTCCTTGCTGACCGGGATTTCGACCACGGTGCCCGTTGCCTTCACGGCCACCCAGGTGGACCACAACATGCGGTCGCCTTCGACGGTGACCAGCGCCTGGCCGTCGTGCGGCGGCGTCAAAGTGACCTTGACGGTGTCGCCCGGCTTGGCCGGCACGCCTTCCAGCTTCATCTGCACGCGATCGGGGCGGTTGCCCATCGCGTCGGCGTCCTGCGCGTTCCAGCCGGCATAGAAGCGGTAGCGCATCGTCTCGCCCGTTTCCGGGTCGGCGATTTCAAGGCGGTAACGGCCCCACTTGACCGGCACGGTCAGCTGGGCGCGATCGTTCAGCGCCACTTCGCGCGAATCGATCAGTTCTTCGGTTTCGGTGTAGCCGCTGTTCCAGCCGCGCTGGTCGTCAAAGCGCCAATAGTATTGGCGTTCTTCGCGGAACAAACGCATCTGGGCCTGAGCCAGGGGCTGGATCTCGCCCTGGGCGTTGACGCGGATCACTTCGAATCCGGCGGGTGCGCTCTCGCGCGCCACGTCGCTATCGAACTGGGGCCGCACGGCGATCAGTTTGTCGGCGGGCCAGACGCTGCGTTCGATGGAACGCACCACCGGGCGGCCGCCCGATTCCAGCAGACTGGCCGACACGCGCACCTTCATGGGCGAATGCGTGCCTGCCGCGTTGGGGTTGACGCTGATCTGAGCAGCACCCTTGTCGTCCAGCGCCTCTTCGGGCAGTTCGCCAAACGTGCGGCGCGTGTCATCGGCGACGTCGCCGAAGATGAAGCCGGGCCATTTCTGGGCCTGCGCGAAACGGTCGCGCTTGACCTGGAAGGTGGACAGCAGGCGGTTGCCGGCGGCGGGTGCGCCGTAAAGGTAATCGCCCTGCACATCGACAAGCAGTTCCTCGTCCGGCGACAGCACCTCTTGCTCAGAGGTCAGCGCCATCTTCATACGTTCAGGCAGGAATTCCTCAACCTGGAACTTCCACGACGCATCGGGCGCGCGCGAGGCCGGGTCAACACGCAGTTCCAGCAGCCACGAGCCGGTCTGCGCATCCAGCGGCAATTCGATTGCGCGCTCGACATAGCCGACCAGATCCTTCTTGGGCTGCCACAGTGTGTTCTGCACCACGCGGCCATCGGGACGCTTGATGGTGGCCGTCAGTGGCGCGGGCGTCAGCATGCGGCCGTCCAGGTCGCGCGGCAGCACCGACACGTTGAACGTTTCGCCAGGGCGATACAGGTTGCGGCCGGCGTAAATGAACAAGTTATTCGGGCGCGACACATGGCCGCCCGTATCGAACTCCGACAGATCCAGCGCGGGCTCGGCCAACGCCAATACCGTCATTTCCTTGTCGCGCGATGCACGGATGACGCGCGCGTTGGTGAAGCTGCCATCAAAGCGCACATGACCTTGCCCATCGGCGGCGGCCTTGGCCAGCGTCTTGCCGGCGCCGTCGACCAGTTCAAAGACTGCGCCGGAGATGGCCTGGCCGGACTTCAGCGACACGGAATAGGCTTCCACGCGGTCGCTGTAGCGGCGCGCGTGCAGGCCGATATCGCTGACGTAGAAGTACGTGACCTGGTATTCGTAGCGGAAACGGCCGGGCTGGCTCATGACCGCGATATAGATGCCGGGCTCTTGCAGTTCCTTCACGCCTTCAACGGGCAGGAAGGTAACGTGGCGGCGGTTGGGTTTATCGTCGGTAATGAATCGGCCTTGATAGACGCTGGTGGTCAGCGAATTCAGGCGGTCCAGATCCCAGTTGCTGACCGAACCCTTCAGGCCACGGTTGTCGGAATAGCGCCAACTGTCTTCTTCGTTGTAGCCGCCCTCTTCTTCGTCATCGGACGCCTGCGCGGTGTTGCGGCCAATGCCCAGCACCGTTTCGAACAGTTCCGGCACGCGGTCGGGCGCGACACGCAGGAATTGCACGTCCACTTCCGGCACGTTGACGGTAGCCACGGGCAAACCGCCGTTCTGGCCGGCCGGCAGCACCACGCCACGACTGGCGAAATAGAACGACGGCGGCATCGCCTGCGTGTTCACTTCGCAGTTGGACGATTGCGCCAGCACGACCTTGTCACCCACGCCCGGCAAACCGGAGCGCACGGTGATGGCGTACTTGCGTTGCGGCTGGATATACGGGAAATACACCATGCGCGGGTTGTCACCCACAATCCAGCTGCCTTTGACGATCTTGCCTTGCGGGGCGGAGTCGCCCGGCTTCACCGAGGCGGGCTGGTCGCCGGCGTTGGAGGCCGTTTCGCTGTCCTGGTCGGCTTTGCCCGACGAGGCGCCCAGATCGGTGACCTGCAGGAAGTCATCCAGCTTGCCCTTGGCATCCACCGGCTGGGTGAACGTGACGGACAACGACAGCGCGTCGTTATATTGGCGTGGTTGGCAGGTCAGTGCGGCGAACGGATCGGGCGCGCCGACCGTGGCGCTGGCGCCCAGCGTGGGTTTTGCCTCGCCCGGCGGGGCCGCTGCGGGGCTTTGAGCCGGGGCGGACACCGCAGGGGCCGCACCCGGAGCCGCTGCCTGCTTGTCCTTGCCCATCCACCAGCCCACGCCTATGGCGCCGGCCAACACCACAACGCCGGCAACCGCCAGCCAGGTCTTACTAACCTTTCCACTCACGGCAAACCCCTCCGCCTACTCGAATACAACGCTCCTTAGCGGCGGAGCTGCCGACCATCCGGATCCGCGCGCTTCCCCAAACGCGGACATTGCCGTGCCATTGGCGCACAGCAGAACGCCGCCTTCGAGGGCGGCGTCTTCATTCTTGGTATTAAACGGGTTCCATCACACATTGCAGCGGGTGCTGGCGCGCCCGCGCATACTGTCCTACCTGGGCGATGCGGGTGGCGGCGAGGTCACGGGGGTACACCCCGCAAACTCCGCGCCCTTCGTGATGCACTTGCAACATGATCCGCGTGGCCTCTTCATGATTTTTATTGAAGAATTTTTGCAGGACTTTCACGACGAATTCCATCGGCGTGTAGTCATCGTTCAACAGCAGAACCTGATACATCGGAGGCGGCGCGGCGCGTGCCGGTGCCTTCTCGACGGCCAAATCATGCTGGGTATCCAAGGTAGAACTCATAGGGCGGCTATTCTATTTAAACTGGGGACGCCTAACGTGCAACTTACTTAAAATTACACGCGGAAATACGTAGTTTCCATACTTGACGACACAAAGAAAAGCGGCGCATTATCACCGCATTCTGGGGTTTTCAACTCATCGAAAATCTGCCAGGAAGCCGGAGGGGGGGACAGAGGTCTAGACCGCGATGCCCTTCTGTCAACATACGATTCAATGAGGCAGTCCGCATGTCTGATACGACCGCAACCGCCGTCCAAGGGGACAATCCCAAATCGACGGGTACCGTCAAATGGTTCAACGATGCAAAGGGGTTTGGCTTCATTACGCCCGACGACGGCGGTGAAGATCTGTTCGCCCACTTCTCGTCCATACAGATGAATGGTTTTAAAACCCTGAAGGAAGGCCAGAAAGTGGCTTTCGAAATCATCCAGGGGCCTAAGGGCAAGCAGGCGCTTAATATCACGGCCGCCTAACACCCTATAAAGTGCAGCGGTAAGGTTGCACCATTATCCAGGCGGGGCTTTCGGGCCCCGCCTTATTATTTTCTTTTTACTGCGCCAGTCATGCTGAAGAATGCGAAGTTATTACCTGCCACTCCTACGTTGTTCAAGACGGCGTTCATAAAACCCGCATTCCTTAAAGCCGTATCGGCGGCACTGGCAAGCGCGGCATTGATGCTGGGCGCGGGCGCCCATGCGCAAACCGGGCCGCAACCGCCCTTGCCCACCACGCAACTGTCAGCCGGCATCCATATTATCCGCGCCGAAGTTGCCAACACCGACGCCACGCGCCAAGCCGGCCTGATGTTCCGCAAAGAACTGCCCGGCAACGACGGCATGCTGTTCGTCTTCGAGCGGCCCGACGTGCAGTGCTTCTGGATGCGCAACACGCTTTTGCCGCTCTCGATTGCCTTTATCGCCGACGACGGCACGATCGTCAACATCGACGACATGGCGCCGCAGACCGAAGACCCGCATTGCGCCCGCAAGCCCGTGCGCTACGCCCTGGAAATGACCCAAGGTTGGTTCGACGAGCATGGCATCAAGGCGGGCCGGAAAATAGACGGTCTGCCCTGAGTCGGGCGCCCCGGGGCGCCAGTGCGCCAGTCGGATGTAGAAAGGGAGCCCCGTGAACTGACCCCCAGAAGTTGGACGGTCAGCTAAAGCCCTAAGGCCTGAGCTCGGTATTGCACCGGACTCAGGCCTTTTAGCTTGAGCTTGATGCGGTCGTGATTGTAGTAATGGATGTACCGCCCGATGCCGGCCTGCAACTGGTCGATGCTTTCGAAGCGGTTCAGGTGGAAGAACTCAGCCTTGAGCGTGCCGAAGAAGCTTTCCATGGCGGCATTGTCCAGGCAGTTGCCCTTGCGTGACATACTCTGCGTGACCGATCGATCTGCCAGCATTCGCCGGTAGTTCTGCTGCTGGTATTGCCAACCCTGGTCGGAGTGCAAGACAGGCCGATCATCGGGCAGCAGCCGCGCCAGCGCTTTCTTCAACATGCTGCCCACCATCTGGAACACCGGCCGGCGGCTGGTCTCGTAGGCCACGATCTCGCCGTTGTACAGGTCCATGACCGGCGACAGATACAGCTTCTGGCCGCGCACGTTGAACTCGGTCACGTCAGTGACCCACTTCTCGTTCGGGCGTGCGGCTTCGAAGTCGCGCGCCAGCACGTTGGCGGCCACGTGATGCGACTGCCCCCGGTACGAGCGGTACTTCTTAGCGCGCACCAGCGACCTCAAGCCCAGCGTCTGCATCAGCTTCTGAACCGTTTTGTGGTTCACCCGTTCACCTGCCTGGCGCAGCACCGCCGTGATCCGGCGGTAGCCATAGCGGCCCTTATGACGTGCGTAGACCGCGCCGATGCGCTGCTTGAGCTCGGCATACGGATCCATGGCACCCAACGTCTTCAGGTGGTAGTAGAACGTGCTGCGCGATAGGTTGGCTGCGCGTAACAATAGCGCGAGCGGATGCTTAGACCTCAATCCTTGGACCACTTGCGCTTTCCAACGAGCGCCCGGGTCTTCTCCGCTTCGATTAAGGCCTTCATTTTTTTTAGGTAATCGTTCTCCGCGCGCAGATAGGCCAGCTCTTGCTCGAGTTCTTCCTTGGTCATGTCCTTGGACACCGGCTCTGGGGGATACTTATGCGGCATGGTCGCTCCTGGGCGCTTGCGCGCCAACGCCTCTATACCCCCGGAATCATACTGGGCGCGCCACTTCGCAATGTGGCACGCACTTCGAATCCCGTGCAGCACTGCTGCCTGCGTATCAGAGAGTCCTTCGCGCCGAATCCTCAGCAGCACGGCTTGTTTGAAGGACGCACTGTACGAACCCGATTTCCGGCGCAGGCCTGCAACGCCGTGCTCGCGATAGCTCCCGACCCACCGACGCACCATTGAATGTGCCAGCTCATATCGAGCCGCCACCGATTTAACACCCTCTGCGCCTCCCAGACACTCCCTCACCACCTTTTTCTTGAACTGCTCGTCGTACTTCGCCATGTAAAAACCCCCGAAGGTTGGATCTACGTCCAACTTTCGGGGGTCAGTTCACCGAGAGGCTCCCTTTTTTGATTCCGCCGCGAACCGCGCGGCGGAAAAAACAACACTTCAGGTTTCAGGCTTGAAGCCGCAAGCTCAGACGCGTTCGATGATGAGCGCGATGCCCTGGCCCACGCCGATGCACATCGTGCACAGCGCATAGCGGCCGCCGGTGCGGTGCAGTTGGTTGATCGCGGTGGTAGCCAGGCGGGCGCCGGATGCGCCCAGCGGGTGACCCAGGGCGATTGCGCCGCCGTTGGGATTCACGCGCGGGTCGTTGTCGGCAATGCCCAGTTGGCGCAGCACGGCCAGGCCCTGCGCGGCAAAGGCTTCGTTCAGCTCGATGACGTCCATCTGGTCCAGCGTCAGGCCGGTCTGGGCCAACACCTTCAGCGTGGCCGGGGCCGGGCCGATACCCATGATGCGCGGCGCGACGCCGGCGGTAGCCATGCCGACCACGCGAGCGCGCGGGGTCAAGCCGTGGCGGGCGGCCGCCTTTTCGTCAGCCAACAGCAGCGCGGCGGCGCCGTCATTCACGCCCGACGCGTTGCCGGCCGTGACGGTGCCGCCTTCGCGGACCACACCCTTGAGCTTGGCCAACGATTCCAGGCTGGTTTCACGCGGATGCTCGTCCTTGGAGACGATGATGGCATCGCCCTTTTTCTGCGCAATCGAAACCGGCACGATTTCGGCGTCGAACACGCCTTCTTTCTGCGCGCGAGCCGTCTTTTGCTGGCTGGCCAGCGCAAACAGGTCTTGGTCTTCGCGGCTGATGTTGAAGTCGTCAGCGACGTTTTCGGCCGTTTCGGGCATCGAATCGACGCCGTATTGCGCCTTCATCAGCTTGTTGACGAAGCGCCAGCCGATGGTGGTGTCGAAAATGGCGGCATTGCGCGAGAACGCGCTGTCGGCCTTGCCCATGACGAAGGGCGCGCGGCTCATGCTTTCAACGCCGCCGGCCAGCATCAGCCCGGCTTCGCCGGCGCGGATGGCGCGGGCGGCGGTGCCAATGGCGTCCAGGCCGGAACCGCACAGGCGGTTGACCGTGGCGCCGGGGACTTCGATGGGCAGGCCGGCCAGCAGCGTGGCCATGCGGGCCACGTTGCGGTTGTCTTCACCGGCCTGGTTGGCGCAGCCCATGATGGCGTCGTCCAGTTCTTCCCAGCGCACGCCGGGGTTGCGCGCTACCAGCGCCTTGATGGCGACGGCGGCGAGGTCATCAGGACGCACGCTGGCCAGCGCACCGCCGTAGCGGCCGAAGGGGGTGCGGATCGCATCACAAATAAAGGCATTCACGGTCATGGGAAGCTCGGAGTGAAGTGAAAAATTCGGGATCGGACGATCTTAGCGCACCGCATTTAGCGCCAAGTTGGTGCACACCTGGGGTGTCCGTCTCATGGACAGTGTCCGGTAGGTGTTCACCCTGATCGCCAAGCCGGCCGCAGGCTTTCAGGGCGACGCGGGCTTGGAAGGCGCCGTTGCGGCGCCCGCCCCGGACTGCGCGGCGCGACCTGCCTCTACGATGGCTTGCCGCCGAAAGCGCCCCGCAGCCAGGTGATAGAACGGCTGCGGGCAGAACTGCCGCGACACGCCCGAGGCCAGCAGCGACCCCACCAGCAACCAGAACAACATCGGCTGGCTGCCCGTCATTTCCATGACCACCACGCTGGCCGTCAACGGCGCCTGCGTGGCGGCGGCCAGAAAGGCGGCCATCGACACCAGCACCAGCACACGCTGGTCCACGCCCTCGCCCGCCAGTTCCCAGATGTGTTGGCCGATGCCGGCGCCCGTGGTCAGTGCGGGGGTGAAGATCCCGCCCGGAATGCCCGCCCAATACGACGCGACGGTAGCGGCCAGCTTGGCCAGCCCGAAGCCGACCGGCGCGGTGTCGTTGCCCGACAGCAGATCGGCCGCCACCCCATAGCCCGTGCCGTACACGCTGCCGGCCGTGCACAGGCCAATCACGGCCAGCACCAGGCCCATGATGAAAGCCGTCCAGATGGGATGCGCGCGGATCCAGGCGCGCCAGGCCGCGGGCGCCGCGCCTGCCGCGCCCTTGCCCAGCAGCCGCGCAAAAATACCGCCCAACGCGCCGTTGATCGCGCCGCAGATGACAATCCACATCACCATGCCGTGGGCCAGCGGCGCACCGCCGAACACGCCGAAATACGGGTTGTTGCCTTGCACCGCGACCACCAGAAACCCCGCTGCCAGCACGCCGATCAGCACCAGGCGCTGCCAGCGCAGCACCGTGCCTCGGCCCAGCTCTTCAATGGCGAAGATCACGCCGGCAAGCGGCGCGTTGAAGGCGGCGGCAAGGCCGCCGGCCGCGCCGGCCGCGATCAGTTCATTGGCGTGAAAGCCCCGCAGCTTGACGCCGCGACGCTTCCAGAAATCCCCCCACGCCAGCATGAGCGCGGCGCCCACCTGCACCGACGGGCCTTCGCGGCCGATCGATGCGCCGGCCAGCATGCCGAAGAACGCCAGGGGAATTTTCCAGAGGGTTTGCGCCAGCGACACCAGGCTGGTCTGGCTGGCCCCCGGCGGCAATGACAGCGCGCCGATGACTTGGGGAATGCCGCTACCGGCCGCGTTGGGCGCGAAGCGCAGCGTCAGCCAGCGCAAGCCGGCCAGGCTGAACGGCAGCACCAGCAAGGCAAGCCAGCCGTTGTGGCCCACCCATTCGCGGTTCCAGTCCAGCGCCTTGTCGGCCAGATACGCAAAACCCAGCGACATCAACGCGACCAGGCCGGCCCCGCCCAACAGCAGTGCCATTTGCAGGCTCTTGCGCGACAGGCGGTTGATCTGACGCACTTTGCGCCGCATCAGGCGGCGGGTGGCGGCGGAGGTCCGGCGGAAAGGTTCAGTCAGGCTCATGGGCTGCTGGCATGCGGCGGAAAGTCGCTAACCTTAACATTCCCACCTGACTCGCAGCCCACAACTTCGCAGCCTACAACCTCGCCGGCCACAACTTCGCAGCCCACAACTTCGCCGACCACGATTCCGCCGTCCATAGACTTACCGCCCGGGCGCTACCGCGCAAGTTTGCGCGGCAGCGCCCGGCGGCTGCTTAGAACGAGGACCAGTCGTCGTCCGACGCGTGCGCCAGCGCCGGCCGCGCCTGGCTGGCGCGTGCCACGGTCGCTGCCGGCTTGCGCGCGGCCAGGGACGCGGGCGTGGGCGTAATCAAGCGCGCCTCGGCACCACGCCCGGAACCCGCGGCGGCGTCCACCTTGAAGCGGCGAACCTCCTGCGCCAGGCGGCCGGCCTGCTCTTGCATGCTGGCGGCCGCGGCGGCGGCTTCTTCAACCAGCGCGGCGTTCTGCTGCGTCACGGTATCCATCTGCGCCACGGCCTGGTTGACCTGGCCGATGCCGGACGATTGCTCTTCGGATGCGCTGGCAATTTCACGCACCAGCGTTGCTACCTGACGCACGCTGTCGACCACTTCGCGCATGGTGCGGCCTGCCTCGTCCACCTGGCGCGTACCGCCCTGCACACGCGCGGCGGATTCGTCGATCAGCGCCTTGATTTCCTTGGCGGCCACCGCCGAGCGTTGCGCCAAGGTGCGCACTTCACCCGCGACCACGGCAAAGCCCCGGCCCTGCTCGCCCGCGCGCGCCGCTTCCACGGCGGCGTTCAGCGCCAGGATGTTGGTCTGGAAGGCAATACCGTCGATCACACCCGTGATATCGGCGATGCGGCGCGAGCTGTCCGAAATGGCGCTCATGGTCTGCACCACGCCTTCCACCACTTCGCCCCCGCGCACTGCCACGGTGGACGCCTGCGTCACCAGACGATCGGCCTCGCTGGCGTTGTTGGCGTTTTGCTGCACGGTGCTGGTCAGCTCTTCCATCGACGCGGCAGTCTGCTCCAGCGACGAGGCTTGCTCTTCAGTACGTTGCGACAGGTCGGAGTTGCCTTGCGCGATCTGCGAGGACGCCGAGGCGATGCTTTCACAGCCATCGCGCACGTCCGCGACGATGCGCGCCAGGCTTTCGTTCATGGCCTTCAGTGCCGTCATCAAGTCGCCCGTTTCGTCACGCGTGGCCACCTGGATGTCGGTGGTCAGATCGCCCGCGGCGACCTGGCGCGCGGCTTTCACGGCCTGTTCCAGCGGACGCACGATGCCGCGCGTGACCAGCCAGCCCAACAGCATGCCGATCACCACGCCGGCCACGGCCAGGATGATCATCACGGCGCGCACGGTGCCGTACAGGTCGGTGGCTTCGTCCACCGATTGCGCGGTGGCTTTTTCCTTGCCCACGGCCAGGTTGGTCATCAGGTCGTCAAGCTTTTGCGACGAGGCGATAACCCGCTTTTCGATCTCGGCCACGCGCGGATCGGTTTGCGTCAGCGACTGCGACTTCGCCGCCGTGAAGAACGCTTCCGACTCCCGCTTCCACACCTGTTCGGTTTCGACAAACTGCGCCAGCAGGCGCTTGCCCTCTTCTTCGTGGAAATTCTTCGCGGCCTTGTCGCGCAGCACGTCCATGTTCTTGACGGCGTCGTCAAACTGCTTTTTCAACGCCTGGCGATCCTGATCGGTGCTGGCGGCCAGGTAGCCGCTGCGGGCGCGGCCCGCGTAGATCAGATTCAGATTGGATTCTTTCAAGTCCGAGATGCCACGCAGCTCGGTGTCGTACAGCCGGTCATTCAATTCGTTGATGCGCGACAGCCCCCAAACACCAAAGGCCCCGATGGCACCGCCGATTACCGCCACGAGCAAAAACGCGCCCGACAGGCGCGCCCCAATGCGCAAGCCTGAAAATAAGCGAAACATGCTTCCCTTCCCTGTAGTTACCCCGGTGGTAAGCGGGCATGCCGCGATCCGTTGGCCCCGTGGTTCAGCCCTGACCACTGGCAACAATAGCGGTCGGGATTCCTAGGGATAACCCTAAAGAAAAGGTCGTTTCTTTGTCATTTCCCTGGAATGAAATCGACAATCGACAGGGTTATGTCAGCTGAATTCTTCCTGAAAGGGAATAAAAAAACCCCTGTGCAAAGCACCAGGGGTTTTTTCTTGCGGGCCTCGTGTGTGGCCCGGCTTGTCTTTACCGATCAGGCAAAGTTCTTGGCGGCGAAATCCCAGTTGGCAAGTGCCCAGAAATTTTCCAGGTACTTGGGACGCGCGTTGCGGTAGTCGATGTAGTACGCGTGTTCCCAGACATCACAGGTCAACAGCGGCTTGTCGGCGGTGGTCAGCGGCGTGGCGGCGTTGCTGGTGTTGACGATGTCAACCGAACCGTCGGCCTTCTTGACCAACCAGGTCCAGCCCGAACCGAAGTTGCCGGCTGCCGACTTGTTGAACGCTTCCTTGAAAGCGTCGAAGCTGCCCCACTTGGCGTTGATGGCATCAGCCAGCTTGCCGGTGGGTGCGCCGCCGGCCTTGGGGGCCAGGCTATTCCAGTAGAACGTGTGGTTCCAGACTTGAGCGGCGTTGTTGAAAATGCCACCCGAGGACTTCTTCACGATGTCTTCCAGCGACAGCGTTTCGAATTCCGTACCCGGGATCAGGTTGTTCAGGTTCGTGACGTAAGTCTGGTGATGCTTGCCGTAGTGGAACTCCAGCGTTTCCTTGGAAATGTGCGGGGCCAGGGCGTCGAGTTCGTAAGGCAGGGGGGGAAGAGTATGTGCCATGTGTTGGTTCCTTCTGTTGAGTGCACGATCAAGCCGGTCAATTGTATCGGCAACTAATGAGGATACCGCGTTAACCCCGCGTCCGCGCGGGGTTAACGGCGCGCATGAGCATATGCGCGCCCACGCCGACGCACGGCGTGTCGCGCTGGCTTTTTGTAAACGCTACTCTTTCTCGTATCGCAGTTCCCTGCCGCCTTCCGACTCCACCAGCGTGCCGTCTTTGTGCACGGTGAATGTCTTGTGCAGCTGTGCGCCAGCGGCTTCTTCCGGTACGTCCAGGTCCACGCGTATCGCGCGCGTGCCGGCGTCCAGTTTGCTGATGTCCACCTGATGCCAACGCGCGCCCGAGGGCAGCGGCACAAACACGGCCAGTGTTTTCAAGGCGCCCGGCTCGATGGGTGCGCTGATGCCGTCTTCACCTTCGGACGGGCGCGGACCGCCCCCGTGATCGGCATCCGCCGACGACATCGCCACGTCAACTTTCACCGGGCGATCGCGGTAGAAAACGCGCACGGACAAAAAGCCGGGCTGGGCGGGGCGTGCGGGCCGGGTATCAGCACGCACGTCGTGGACAGGCGAATACGGCTGGATCGGCGGCGTGTCCAGAAACACCTGCTTGCCGTCGCTGCGCCAGGCGCCGCGCGCCGCGATGTCGACGGCGCCGTAGCTCAGCATGTAGTCAAAGCTGCCGTCCGGCGACAACAGCAATTGGCTACCGACTTCGCGCACACCGTTCAGCACATACAGGCCCGCCAAGCCCGCGGAGTCGGCGGATTTGCTGGCCACCTTGGCGGCCCCTCGCCTGGACGGCGCGGGGGACGGGCAAGTGGCCGGCGGGGATGCACCGGCCGCTTGGACGACACGCTGGAACGCGGGTGCGGACTGGCATGCCAGCGTGTGGGCGAAGGACTGGCCAGGCGGTGCGGCGACCTTGTCAAAACGCGCACCGTGGCGCGCCAGCAATGACAGCATGGCGGGCTGGCCGGATTGCAACGCCACCCACGCCGGCCCGCGGCCCATGGCGTCGGCCTGGTCGGGACGCGCGCCGGCCGTGAGCATGGCGCGGACCAGGTCTTCGCGGCCCAGTTCGATTGCGGTGTTCAAGGGCGTCGCGCCATCGTCCAGTGCGGCGTCCAGCGACCCCCCGGTGGCGTTCACGAACCGCAGCAGCTGCACAAGTTCGCCCTGCCGGGCCACGTACCACTGCCGGCTATGAAGCAACTGAACCACGACGCGTCGCGACAGCGGCGCGGCGTCGGGCGCGCAGGTCGAGGGCTTGCCGGTAAAACCCGCCGCCTGCAATGCCGCGATATAGCCCGGCGCTTCGATCAGGCTGGCTTCGCCGCGTTCGGGCATGCAGGCTTGCGCCACGGGTTGGCCGGTGGCTTTGCTGATGCGGCGCACCAGCGCGATGTCGCCCGAGGCCACGGCCGCGTTCAACAGCGCGTACGAAGCCGGGGCGCGCGGCAGGCGTGGATCGTCCAACTTGGCGCCTGCCCGCAGCAGCCGTTCCAGCATCGCGGCGTCTTGCCTGCCGATCAGCCAGTACAGCGCGCTTTCGCCATCGGGCGCCAGGCCGACCGGGTCCGCGCCCTTGGCCAGCAAGGCGTCAACGACGGGCACTTGCCCCGACGCTGCGGCCAGCAGCAACAGCGGCGCGCCGTCGCCGCTGTCCGCGTCCCCCGCCTTCACTTCCGTGGGCACGCCAGCTTCGATCAGCATCAACGCCAATGACGTATCGCGGTTTTCCAGCGCGCGCCGGATCGCCCCCGTGCCCAGCGCCTTCAGGTCGAAGCCCGCATCGGCAAACAGGCGCAGCGTTGCGGCATCGCCCGATTGCACCGCGACATCGACGGGCGATTTCACGTCATAGCCTTCACGCTTGGCGCGGGGGGCGGCGCCCGCGGCCAATAGCAGCTTGATGGCTTCCGGTTTGCGGGCCTGTACCGCATCGGCAAGCGGCGTGTTGCCGTTTTGATCTTGCGGGTCGCCATCGACTGGCGCCCCCAGCGCCAGCAAACGTTGCAGCGTTTGCACGTCGCCACGGCGCGCCGCCAGGTTCATGATGGGCTGGGCGTCGGACTCCACTTTGGTGAACAGCGCCGCGCTGGAACCCGTTTGTGGGCCGCGTTGCGCGAACGGCATGTTCTTTTGCAGCAGCTGCGCCGCAATATCTGGATGGCCGCCCTGCACCGCCGCCTGCGCGGCGTCCAGCCAGACGTCGTATTGGCCGCTCTGGCCGTAGCCGGTGTTGGGGATTTGGCGCGGCCCAAGTTCCTTCAACACGGGCACCGCGCCGGCATTGCCCAGGTAGGCGGCCAGCGCCAAGGCGGTCAGCCCGTCTTCATACGCCGGCTTGGTGCCGGTGGCGGCCAGCGCCTGCAACGGTGCCGCGCCCTCGGTCAGTTCAACCATGGGCGACCACGCCAGGTAATCCGCCACGTCGGCGCCCGCGTCGGCATAGGGCTTGGCGGCGCCGGCCTTGAACAAGGCCAGCACCATGTGTGTCATTGATGGGCGGTCGACCAGACGCGGAAGGTACGTCATGCGCACCGCGAATTCAAAATCGCGATTCAACAGGAATTCAAGTGGGGTGCGGTGTTCATCGCCGCGCTGATTGGCGTCGGCACCGGCCGCCAGCAGCATGTCCATGAGTTCAGGCGTGCCATACAGCAGCGCCAGATGCAGCGGCGGACGACGCGATTCGTAGGTGACGTCGTTCAGCGGTGGCCGGGTGGCCAGCAGCGCGGCCAGCATGCGCGTGCGAGCAGGCAGCGTGGCCTGGTGAGCTTGGCGTATGCGATCGGCATCCTCGGTTGAAATGCTCCAGTACACGTTCTGGGCGCGCAATTCGCGCGGCGGCTTGAGCAGCGCGTGCAGCAGCGGCACGCCGTCCAGCGCGTAGTCGCCGGGCTGCCGGACCTGCGCCAATGCAGAGGCAAAGGCGTCGGGATCGTTGTTGCGTACGGCGGCAAACAGTGCCCGGGTGTCGGGGGTGTCGGCCTCTTGGTAGTCGCGGTACGGCGACTGGCAATCGCAGTTGGCGGCGGGGGGCTGGCTTGCGGCCTGAGGCGGTGTCTGGGCCGAGGTCTGGGCCGGGGTCTGGATCGGGGTCTGGGCCGAGGTCTGGGCCGAGGTCTGGGCCGAGGTCTGGGCCGGGGTCTGAGCCGGTACCTGCGCTGATTCCTGCGCTGATACCCGTGCCGGTCCTTGTGCTGATTCCGACGATGTTGCCTGCGCTGATACCGGCACTGGTGTAGCCTCTGCCGCTTCCACTAGCGCTACATGCCCCAGCGCCATGACCGTTCCGGCCAACACACCGGCCATCCAACCCATGCTTTCGTTGTGCCGCATTGCATCGCCTCAGAGTGCGTCAACCTGTCGTGCACCACCCCGCCGGCGCCCCCGCCGAATGCGTGGGCGCTGCCGGCCGGCGGATCGTTTCTGCTTAACCGGCGTCGCGGCTATTGCGGGTTTGCTGCACCTGCACCTGCGCCCCGCCCTGTGCAAAGCTCAGGTCCAGCGCCTGCCCGGCCGCCAGACTTGCGGCATCCCGCACGATGCGGCCATCGGCGTCCCGCGCGATGGCGTAGCCGCGCGACAAGGTATTGCCCGGGTCCAGCGCGCGCAACTGCGCCGTGGCCGCCGCCAACCGGTTGCGACCCTGCACGAGCAGGCGTGCATGCGCCTGGCCCAGCTGACGCACGGCGCCTGCCAGGCGGTCGGCGGCGCGCCCGGTATCGGGGACGCGATGCGCCAGGCGTTGCGTCAGCAGATTGACGCGCGCGGTGCGCCGGGCTTGTGGGCCCGACCACGCGGACGCAAGCCGGAAGCGCAGGCTGTTCAGGCGTTCTTGCTGGTGCTCAAGCCGTTGCGACGGCGACACCAACTGCCCGGACGCACGATCCAGGCGCTGCGCGGCGCGTTCCAGCCGCCGTTGCTGGCCCCGAACCATGGCTTGGGCCGACTGCATGACGCGGCCCATCAATTCGGAACGGGGCACGCAGGCCAATTCGGCGGCGGCCGTGGGCGTGGGCGCGCGCACATCGGCCACAAAGTCCACGATGGTGAAGTCGGTTTCATGCCCCACGCCGCTGATCACCGGAATTTCGCTGACCGCGACCTGGCGCGCCAGGTCTTCGTCGTTGAAGCTCCAAAGATCTTCGATGCTGCCCCCGCCGCGCACCAGCAGCAAGGTGTCGACCTCGGCGCGGGCGTTGGCCAAGCGCACTTGGGCGGCCAGGCGGCTGGCGGCATCGGCGCCCTGAACCGGGGCCGGATAGATGATGACGGGCACCTGCGGCGCGCGCCGGGCAAGCGCCGACAGCACATCGCGCAGCGCCGCCGCATGCAGCGACGTAATGACCCCGATTGCGCGCGGCAAGCGGGCGGGCTCGCGCTTGCGGGCCGGGTCGAACAGGCCTTCCGAGGCCAATTGCTCTTTCAGCCGTAGAAACGCTTCATACAGATTGCCCAGACCGGCCCGGCGCATGGCGTCGGCCTGCAACTGGTAGTCGCCGCGCGGCTCGTACAGGGACACCCGCGCACGGATTTCGACCTGGTCGCCCGCCTTTGGGACAAAACCGACTGCGCTGGCGCGGCTTCGGAACATGACAGCCCGCACCGAGGCCCGGCTGTCCTTGAGCGTGAAGTACCAATGCCCGGATGCCGCCTGCGTGAAGTTCGAAATCTCTCCGCGCACCCATAAAGCCGGGATGCTGCGCTCCAACAACTGCCCCACTGCTTGGTTTAGCTGGGCAACTGTCAGGATATCCCGCGTGAATGCGTTGTTTGTGACTGCAAATTCAATTGTCATGAGGCTTTCCGATGCGTACCTGTCCACAGGGCATACGTAGCGGGGCGCAATGATACCGCGTCCACAGATTTTTGCAGCGGCAGGCCCGAAAGCCAGCAAACTCCGTGCAAGTTATTGATTTTTATATATAAATTATAAAAACTCGATTGCGCTAATTTGAAGCAAACAAGCGCAAGCCCTGTGCCCACAAGCGTTCCGGCGAAGTTTTGCACAGAATTATCCACAATTTCTGTGGATAAATCGCGGGCCTTCCCGCCTTGCCACAAACCCGCCGCGCCGTTACAGTTTCGGCTTGATCTGATGCCACGGCGCACGCACTGTTGCCGCCATATGGCCCCCGGGAGTTGAACGCTTTGCTTTCCATTTTGCGCGAGGCCGGCTGGCCCATCTGGCCCCTGCTGGCGACATCCGTGCTGGGACTGGCGCTGATTTTCGAGCGCTTCCTCTCCCTGCGCCGCAGCCTCATCCTGCCCCGCGGCCTGAACGAACAGGTCGTGGACATGCTGCGCAACCGCCAGGACACGCCCGAAGCCATCAACCGGCTGGAACGAAACTCGCCGCTGGGCCGGGTGCTGGCCGAAGTGATGCGTCACCGCCATCTGCCCCGCGAAGAACTGCGCAACGTGGTCGAAGACACCGGCCGGGCCGTGGCGCATGACCTCAGCCGCTACATCCCCGCCATCGGCACCATCGCCGTCGTCGCGCCCTTGATGGGGCTGTTCGGCACCGTGGTCGGCATGATCGAGATCTTCGGGTCGTACACGCCCGGTGGCGGTGACCCCGCCCAACTGGCGCGCGGCATCTCCATCGCGCTGTACAACACCGGCTTCGGCATCCTGATCGCCATTCCCGCCATGATTGCCCACCGCTACCTGCGCGGTCGGGTCGACGGTTATCTCAGCGCCATGGAGCAATCCGCCTCGCGCCTGGTCCGCGCCGTGTCGCCCGTGCCGCCGGCCCCTTCCACCCATCCCGCAGCCCACCCCGCGGCCTACCCCGCACGCGAGGGGCGTTCATGAATTTCCGCGGTTCCCGGGGCGATCGCGACGAGCTGGACATCAACCTGATCCCGCTGATCGACGTCTTGCTGGTCATCCTGATTTTCCTGGCCGCCACCACGTCGTTCACCCGCTTCACGCAGTTGAAGGTGACCCTGCCGCAGGCCTCGTCCGAGCAGGACACGCCGCCGGCGCTGGAAGTGGCCGTCAGCCAGGATGGGCGCTATGCGCTAAACGGCACGCTGATCGACGTCTCCACGCCTCCTGAAATCGCCGACGTACTGCGTCAGGCGGCCGCCGGCAAGACCGAGCCGCTGGTCATCATCAACGCCGACGCCCAAGCCACCCACCAATCCGTGATCAACATCATGGAAGCCGCCCGCCTGGCCGGCATCGGGCGCGTCAACTTCGCCGCCCAGACCTCACGGTGAGCACCCCGCGTTCGTCTCCTTCGCTGCTGGCCCGCCAGTGGCAGCATGGCGGCTGGCTGTCGACCCTGCTGTCGCCCCTGGCTGCGCTGACCGAGTGGGCGGTGGCCAGAAAGCGCGCCGCCTACCTCAGCGGCGCCAAGCCCAGCTACCGCGCGCCGGTGCCGGTCGTGGTGGTGGGCAACATCTACGTCGGAGGCACCGGCAAGACGCCCATGGTGATCGCCACGGTGCAAGGCTTGCGGGCGCGCGGGTTCACCCCGGGCGTGGTCAGCCGCGGCTATGGCGTGAAGATGGGCCGCGAAGCCCGGGTCGGCGTCGGTGCATTGGCGGCTGATCGCTTTGGCGACGAGCCCGCGTTGATCGCGCGCGCCACGGGCGCCCCGGTATCCGTGCACCCGAAACGCGCGTTGGCCGCCCGTGCGCTGCTCCAGGCGCATCCCGATGTGGACGTGATTGTCTCGGACGACGGCCTGCAACATCTGGCGCTGGCGCGTGACGTCGAAATCGTGGTGCAGGACGCGCGCGGCGTGGGCAACGGCCGGCTGCTGCCCGCCGGCCCACTACGCGAACCCGCGCACCGCTTGCAGGACGTGGATGTGGTCGTCACCAACATCGGCACGCCGGTCGGCCCCGGGGTCCAGGCTAACGCCAACGCCGACGCTGTTCCCGCCCGCCGCCCGCGTCCGGTGCGGATGTGGCTGGAACCGGGCGACGCCCGCCACATCGAAGACGGCGCAACGCGCCCGCTTTCTGCCTTTGCGGGCCAGCCGCGCGTGGCGGCCGCCGCGGGCATCGGCAACCCGGAACGCTTCTTCTCGACACTGCGCGCGGCCGGAATCGAACCGGACGCGACGCTGCCCTTGCCCGACCATCACGACTACGCCGATTCGCCCTTCCAGGGCCTGATGGCCGACGCGATCCTGGTGACGTCCAAGGACGCCATCAAATGTGCCGCGCTGCACGACGCGCGCCTGTGGGAAGTCCCCGTCACGGCGGCTTTTTCCGACGCCCGGTTGTTTGACTGGCTGGCACAAACGCTACACCAACGTCTCGCTCCAAAGTCGACATCGGCAGTCACCCAAGCGCGGCCGCCGACTTGAAAATCTGACTCTCGCCCGGGCCCGCCGGGCCTTGCCCGCCGCAAACTGTTTTAGAATCCCGGTCATGGAATCCCGACTTCTCGACATCCTCGTCTGCCCCCTGTGCAAGGGGCGCCTTGAAAACGACCGGCAGCACGCCGAACTCGTTTGCCGCGCCGACCGCCTGGCTTTCCCGATTCGCGACGGCATCCCCGTCATGCTTGAGTCGGAAGCCCGAGTGCTGGACGAAACCGTCCCCACCTGACCGCCGCACCGTGAGTTTCATCGCCCTGATCCCGGCGCGCGCCGCCTCGACCCGCCTGCCCGACAAGCCCCTTGCCGATATCGCCGGCAAGCCGATGGTCGTGCGCACCGCCGACCGCGCCGCGCTGTCCGGCGCATCCCGGCTGTACATCGCCACGGACGACGCGCGCGTGCAGGCGGCCGTGCAGGCCCATGGCCTGACCGCCCTGATGACGCGCGGCGACCATCCCACGGGCACCGACCGGCTGGCCGAAGCCGTCCAGCAACTGGGCTTGCCGGACGACGCCATCGTCGTGAACGTGCAAGGCGATGAACCGCTGATCGAACCCGAACTGATCGACGCCGTGGCGGCCAAGCTGCAAGCCTGCCCCCACGCCGATATCGCCACCGCCGCCTGCCCGCTGGCCGACGCCGAGGCGCTGTTCAACCCGAATGTCGTGAAAGTCGTGTGTACCGCCGACGATCGCGCCCTGTATTTCTCGCGCGCGCCGATTCCCTGGGCGCGCGATGCGCTCGCCAGCGGCGAACGTGTGCTGGCCGACGGGCTGCCCGCCTGGCATCACATCGGCCTGTACGCCTACCGCGTGTCGTTCCTGCGCCGCTTCCCGACGCTGCCGCAAGGCATGCTGGAACGCTTCGAGGCGCTGGAACAGCTGCGCGCCATGGAACATGGCCATCAAATCGTCGTACACCGTACGCTCAACCCTCCCGCAGCGGGCGTAGATACCCCGGCGGATCTGGAACGCGTGCGCTTGGTCTACAGCAAACAGATGTAAGGGTTATTTCCCATGGCGCAGCCCCGCATTGGCTGCTGCGTTGCGGCATAATCCCCCGGATCACAAAAAATAAACCCCATCAGGAGCACTCATGCGTCTCATCTTGCTCGGACCTCCCGGCGCCGGCAAAGGCACCCAGGCCGCGTTTCTCACCCAACACTTCGGCATTCCCCAGATCTCCACCGGCGACATGCTGCGAGCCGCGGTGAAGGCGGGCACGCCCTTGGGTATTGAAGCCAAAAAGGTCATGGATGCCGGCGGTCTGGTTTCCGACGAGATCATCATCGGCCTGGTCCAGGACCGCCTGAAGCAGCCCGACTGCGCCGGCGGCTACCTGTTCGACGGTTTCCCCCGCACCATCCCGCAGGCCGACGCGCTGAAAAGCGCCGGCGTCAAGCTGGACTACGTGGTGGAAATCGAAGTGCCCGAAGAGGACATCATCGAACGCATGAGCGGGCGCCGCGTGCACCAGCCCAGCGGCCGCAGCTACCACGTGCGCTTCAACCCGCCCAAGGTTGAAGGCCGCGACGACCTCACCGGCGAAGAACTGATCCAGCGCGACGACGATCGCGAGGAAACGGTGCGCCATCGCCTGTCCGTGTACCGCGAACAGACCCGTCCGCTGGTTGATTACTACTCGACCTGGGCACAGCAGAACGCCGCCGAAGCCCCGAAGTACCGCAAGATCTCGGGCGTGGGCGCCGTCGACGAAATCAAGTCGCGCCTGTTCGAGGCTGTCAACAGCTGATAGGCGCTTGGTTGGCCCAAAGGCCTTCGGCGCCGGCTGGACGCACTGCGCTCCAGCATCGGCCCGAAGGCCTTGTCGCATTCGGCGCCTGCCGCGCCGCTTTCATCCCCTTTGAATTGAACTGGTGGTAGAGACATGGAAATCGCGAACAAGGTATTCATCGTTACGGGTGGCGCATCGGGACTGGGCGCGGGCACCGTGCGCATGCTGGTGGAAAACGGCGCCAAGGTCGTCATCGCCGACGTGCAGGACGAGCCGGGCCAGGCCCTGGCCAAGGAATTGGGCCAGCGCTACGTGCATTGCGACGTCACGCAGGAAGCCGACGGCAAAAGCGCCGTGGCGGCCGCGCTGGAACTGGGTGCGTTGTTTGGGCTGGTGAACTGCGCGGGCGTCGCGCCTGCGGCAAAGATCGTGGGCAAGAACGGCGCGCACCCGCTGGAACTGTTCCAGAAGGTCGTGTCGATCAACCTGATCGGCAGCTTCAACATGATGCGCCTGGCCGCCGAAGCCATGAGCGCCAATACCCCGGAACCCACGGGCGAACGTGGCGTCATGATCAACACGGCGTCCGTTGCCGCCTTCGACGGCCAGATCGGCCAGGCTGCCTACGCGGCATCGAAGGCGGGCGTGGCGGGCATGACCCTGCCGATCGCGCGCGATTTGGCCAAGACCGGCATCCGCTGCATGACCATCGCCCCGGGCATTTTTGGCACGCCGATGATCTTCGGCATGCCGCAGGAAGTGCAGGATTCGCTGGCCGCCAGCATCCCCTTCCCCGCCCGCCTGGGCCGTCCGGAGGACTACGCCAAGCTGGTCTACAGCATCATCACGAACGACATGCTGAACGGCGAAACCATCCGCCTGGACGGCGCCATCCGCATGCCGCCGAAGTGATGTAGGACAAAGGCCGGCCCACGAAGTGGGCCGCCTTTCTTTGCAATGCAGCCATCACTTTCCGTGTAGTCGCTTCGGGCCGGCCCGCACTTTTTTTCGTAGTCCCATCCATGAGCCTGTTTCGTTCAGCGGCCACCGTCAGCAGCTTCACCCTGCTGTCCCGCATTTCCGGCCTGATCCGCGACATCCTGGTCGCGCGCGCCTTTGGCGCCGGCCCTATCACCGACGCCTTCTGGGTCGCCTTCCGCATTCCCAACCTGCTGCGCCGCCTGTTCGCCGAGGGCGCGTTTGCCCAGGCGTTCGTGCCCATACTCGGCGCCGCGCGCAACAAGCGGTCTGAAGAAGAAGTCCGCATCTTGCTGGACCGCGTGGCGCTGCTGCTGACCGCCACGCTGATGCTGATCACGTTGATCGGCATCGTCGCCGCGCCCTGGGTGGTGTCGGCCATGGCCAGTGGCCTGCGTGGCGCTGCCCGCGATACCGAGTTCGGCGCTGCCGTCTGGATGACGCGGATGATGTTTCCCTACATCTTCTGCATGTCTCTGATTGCGTTCGCCTCCGGCGTGCTGAACACCTGGCGCCGATTCGCCGTACCGGCCTTCACGCCCGTGCTGCTCAACCTGTCGATGATCGCCGCGTGCATCTGGCTGGCGCCGCGCATGGATGTGCCCGTCTACGCACTGGCCGTCGGCGTGATGATCGGCGGCGTGGCGCAACTGGCCGTGCAATGGGTGGCCCTGGCCCGCCTGGGGCTGACTCCGCGCTTTTCGCTGCGCTTTCGCCAAGCCTGGGCCGACCCCACCGTGCAGCGCATCCTCAAGCAAATGGCGCCCGCCACGCTGGGTGTGTCGGTGGCGCAGATATCCCTGCTGATCAACACCAACATCGCCACCTGGCTCACGCCAGGCAGCGTCACGTGGCTGTCCTTCGCCGACCGGCTGATGGAGTTCCCCACCGCTTTGCTGGGCGTCGCGCTAGGCACCGTGCTGCTGCCCAGCCTGTCCGCCGCCCACGCCCGCGATGACCACGGCGGCTACAGCGGCCTGCTGGATTGGGGCTTGCGTCTAGTGCTGCTGCTGGGCCTGCCCGCCGCGGTGGGCATGGCGCTGCTGTCGGACGGCCTGGTAGCCACCCTGTTCCACTATGGCGCCTTCGCCGCGCAAGACGTGCTGCAAACGCGCCTGGCCGTCATGTCGTACTCCGCCGGCTTGATCGGCCTGTTGGCCGTCAAGATTCTTGCCCCGGGGTTCTATGCCAAGCAAGACATCCGCACGCCCGTCAAAATCGCCATCGGCGTGCTGGTTTTGACACAGTTGATGAACCTGGTGCTGGTACCGTTCATGGCGCATGCCGGCCTGGCGCTGGCCATTGGCCTGGGCGCCTGCCTGAACGCCTTGGCGCTTCTGATCGGCTTGCGCCGCCGGGGCGTGTACCAGCCGGGGCCCGGCTGGACCGTGTTCGTGCTGCGCCTGCTGCCCGCCCTGGCGGCGTTGGCGGCATTGCTGTGGTACGCCGACGGCAAAATCGACTGGCTGGGCATGCAGGCCCATGCGGTACAGCGCGCCGGCTTGCTGGGTGGCGTTTTGGTGGCAAGCGGGGTGGTGTACTTCGGAACGTTGTTACTCTTTGGCTTTCGACTTAAGGACTTTGGACGTCGGCCAAAAGTCTGATTTCGGCCGTTGCGCAGACAATCCCACCAAAAAGCCGGCTTCCCGCCGGCTTTTTGCACTAGATTCGTCAAGAAATGCCAACAGCCCGGTAATCTTTGGTAAAAAACCTTTATTATTTACAAATTGCCATCAAGAGGAACCCCCGCCGATTCACGGGCGGGAACATGAAGTGAAGTACGCCCAAGGACAACCCATGGCGGACCAGGTGATCAATTGGTTGCTACTGCTGCGCTCAGGTAAAGCGACAGCGCAGGACTACAACGACTTCCTGGCGTGGCGTGCGGCTGACCCTGTCCATGAGAACGCCTGGCAACAGCTGACGGGCTCATTGGCAGGTTCGACGTTTGGACGGCTGGGCGACGCTTATCCCGCAGCCGGGTACGCCGCCGGAGCCGCCCCCACGTCGCAGCCGCTGATCCCTCCGCCCCCGGCCATCGTGCCGCCACGCCGCCGATTTCTGGCCGGCTCGCTGGCGCTCGCCAGTACGGCAGCCGGCGCCGCCTATGTCGGCAACGCCTTCTATCCGCTGAGCAACGTTGCCGCCGATGCGGCCACGGCCACCGGCGAACGCCGCCGCTACCTGCTGTCCGACGGCAGCCAATTGCTGCTGGACGCCCGCAGCCGCGTCAACCTGGATTTCACGCCCGCCTACCGACAGGTTCGCCTGCTGGACGGCGCCGTAACAGTCTCGGTGGCGCCCGACGCGCGCCGCCCCTTCCTGGTACAGACCGCCGAAGGCACCGTGCGCGCATTGGGCACCCGGTACATGGTGCGCCAGCAAGCGCAGCGCACCGTGGTCGTGGTGCATGAACACGAGGTCGAAGTCGAAACGATGGCCGGCGCGCACGGCACCGTCCGTGCCGGAACGGGCGCGCGGTTCGACGTGTCACGCATGGATATCCCGCGCGCCGAGCTGATGGCGGAAGCCGCATGGGAATCCGGCTGGGTCGATGCCCGGGGCCGCCCGCTGGCGGAAGTGATTGCGGCGCTGCGCCCTTATCGCACGGGTACGCTGCGCGTATCGATGGCGGCCGGCGGCCTGCCCGTCTCGGGGCATTTCCCCCTGGACGACACCAACGCCGCGCTGGACACCCTGCAAGAGATGATGCCCATCCATGTCCGCCGCTTTACCCCGTGGTTTGTCTCTATCAACGTCGCGACCTGACAACGCTATGCCGCGCGCCTGTGCCTGGCGCCCGCTTCGTTGTATACTCAGCACCGTGTTTTTATCCAGTAGGCGCCGCGGGTTTTCCTCAAGGCTGTGTTTCAGGCTTTAGCAGGGGATCATCCGAAAGGGTTCTCTAGCCAGGGCTCTTTAGCCCGGGAACATTTCCCCCCAGCGCCCCCCGCCCGGTTGACGGGCGCTCCATCGACAGATCTGACATTAAAAGCTTGCAATCCCATCGGGACTTGCTACAATGTTCGACTTTGCCGAATTCAACTTATATAGCAACATGGCCAATACCGCCCAAGCCCGCAAGCGCGCTCGCCAATCCGTTGAGCGCAACAAGCACAATTCCAGCCTGCGCTCGATGCTGCGCACCGCCATCAAGCGCGTTCGCCAATCTATCGCCGCTGGCGACAAAGCTGCGGCTGGCGACGTGTTCCAGAAGGCCTCGAGCGTGATCGATCGCGTGGCTGACAAGAACATCATCCACAAGAACAAGGCTGCTCGCCACAAGAGCCGCCTGGCTGCCGCTATCAAGGCGCTGGCCTAAGATTCTGCCGCCCCGCTTTCTGGGGCGTCATGAATACGGCAAATAAAGAAGGATGCCCTCGGGCATCCTTTTTTGTTGCCTGAACGGATCGGCTGCCTGAGTCGGGCTGCCTGAGTCGTTTCGCTGCCTGAACGATAGAACAAGCAGAGCCATCATCCGCCGGCCAGCCGGGCCTTGATCGCTTTGGCGGCGTCGGTCAAGGATGCCACGAACGCTTGCACCAAGGGATTGGCGGGCCGGTGTTCAGGAAAGACTGCATTCACGCGAAAGGGCAGCGAACGCCGCAGCGGGCGGATATGCAGGCCCCTGCCGACGAAGTCCAGCGCCGTCAGCGGGTTCACGATGGCCAGCCCCAGCCCTTGCCTGACAAAAGTGCAGACCGACACGGCGGTGGGCGTTTCGACCACCGAGCGCCGCAACACGCCGACTTCAGCAAAGGCTTCGTCAATCTGTACCCGGTAGGGATCGTGGGCGGACAGGCTGACAAAGGCATGCCCTTCGAAATCAGCAAGATCGATTTCCTGGCGCGCCAAGAGCGGATGCCCATCGGGCAACACGCAGACCTCGTCCACTTGCAGCAACAGCTGCAAGCGCGTGCCGGCCGGCGCGGCATCCCGCTCGGTCAACCCAAGATCGTAGCGTTGGGCCGTCAGCCACTCTTCAAGGAAGGGCGATTCTTGCGTCTCCACGGACAGGCTGACGCCAGGATGAAGATCGTGAAAACGCCGAAACGCATCCGGCAAGATGGAATGCGAGAACGCCGGCAAAGCGATCACGGACAGCTGCCCGCCCCGGAATTCGCGCAAGCGGGCCGCCGCCGACACAACGCGCTCCAGCCCCGCATACGATTGCCGGATCTCGTCGTACAGCGCCAGCGCCGGCATGGTGGGCCGTAAACGCCCATGCACGCGTTCAAACAAGGCAAAGCCGATGCCCTGCTCCATCCGCGCCAATTCACGGCTGACGGTCGGTTGCGACGTGCTTAAGAGCTGCGCCGCGCGCGTGACGCTGCCCGCGATCATCACCGCGCGGAATACTTCGATATGGCGATGCGTCAACACGGTGCGCTCCATATCAGGAATGAATGACCCTTCAACATATAAGCATTTTACTGGATGACACGAACCCGGCATCATGCCGCCTGGTTTCCTTTCCTTTTTCAAGGTTCATGCTTCATGGCTTTTGATCCGCGCCAACTTACCGAACTCGCCACGCAACATGGCACGCCGCTGTGGGTGTACGACGCCAGCGTCATCCGCGAACGCATCGCGCAGCTGCGCCGCTTCGACACCATCCGCTACGCGCAGAAAGCGTGCTCGAACCTGCACATCCTGCGCCTGATGCGCCAGGAAGGCGCGGTGGTCGACGCCGTGTCGCTAGGCGAGATCGAGCGCAGCCTGGCCGCCGGATTCGACCCCAAGGGTGAACCGGAAGGCATGGTCTTCACGGCCGACCTGATCGACCACGCCACGCTGGCCACCGTACTTCGGCACGGCATCACCGTGAACGCCGGCTCGCTGGACATGTTGGACCGCGTGGGCCAGGCCTCGCGCGGCCACCGCGTTTGGCTGCGCATCAACCCCGGCTTCGGCCATGGCCACAGCAACAAGACCAACACCGGCGGCCCGCAAAGCAAGCACGGCATCTGGATCGACGACGTGGCCCCGGCCGTGTCCATCGTGCGCCGCCACGGCCTGAAGCTGGTCGGCATTCACATGCACATCGGTTCGGGCGTGGACTACGGCCACCTGTCCAGCGTCTGCGACGCCATGGTCGACGTGGTGCGCTCGCTGGACCACGACATCGAAGCGATCTCGGCCGGGGGCGGCCTGTCGATTCCCTACCGCGATGGCGAGCCGCGCATCGACTGCGACCATTATTTCGAACAATGGGACGCGGCCCGCAAGCGCATCGAACAGTTTCTGCAACACCCAATCCGCCTGGAGATCGAACCCGGACGCTTCCTGGTCGCCGAGGCCGGCGTGCTGGTGACCGAAGTGCACGCCGTCAACCACCGCCCCGAGCGCGACTTCGCGCTGGTGGATGCGGGCTTCAATGACTTGATGCGCCCGGCCATGTACGGCAGCTACCACCGCATTTCCGTGCATGCGCCGGACGGTTCCGACCCACAGGGCGCGGCCCAAACGCGCATTGCCGTCGCCGGGCCGTTGTGCGAATCGGGTGACGTGTTCACGCAGGAAGAAGGCGGCGTGATGTCGGACCAGCTGCTGCCGCAGCCGCGCATTGGCGACTTCATGGTGCTGCACAACGCGGGCGCGTACGGTTCGTCGATGTCATCGAACTACAACAGCCGGCCGCTGGCGCCGGAAGTGTTGCTGGACAACGGCCAGGCGCGGCTGATCCGTCGCCGCCAGACGGTGGGCGAACTGCTGGCGCTGGAAGACTGACCGCCGGGCAACACCGGGCACAACGCTCAAAGCGCCACACCAGAGCACTGAAAGCAAAGCACTGAAAGCAAAGCACCACCAACAAAGCACTGCAAACAGCGCGCGCAATGCAAAACGCCCCGCATCGTCGCGGGGCGTTTTTGCATATCAACGCCGGCCGGCGCAATCAGCTGGGAAAGGTTTCCCGCAAGGCAAACGTGGCCTGCTTGAACACGCCCAGGTCCGTGCCCACCGCTACAAAGTGCATGCCCATGTCCAGATAGCGGCGCGCGTCCGCCTGCACCGGCGCCAGGATTCCGACGGCCTTGCCCTGGGCCGACACGCGTTCGTGCAGATGCCGAATGACCTCTTGCACTTCGGGGTGGCTCGGGTTGCCGATGTGGCCCAACGCGGCCGCCAGGTCCGACGGGCCGATGAACACGCCGTCCACGCCTTCCACCGCCGCAATCTCGTCCACCGCATCGATGCCCGGACGGCTTTCAATTTGCAGCAGCACGCAGATGTTGTCGTTGATGGTTTGCAGGTAATCGGGCACCGTGCCGTAACGGTTGCTGCGCTGCGCGCCGGCCACCCCGCGTATGCCCTCGGGCGGATAACGGGTGGCGGCCACGGCCAGACGCGCGTCCGCTTCCGATTCAATGAACGGGATCAGCAGGTTGTAGAAGCCGATATCCAGCAAGCGCTTGATCTGCACCGGGTCGTTCCACGACGGACGGCCGACGGCCGCGCTGGCGCTGCCCTGCAACGCCTGTAGCTGCTGCAGGAACATCGGCACTTCGTTGGGCGAATGTTCGCCATCCAGCAGCAGCCAGTCAAAATCCGCCAGGCCGACGAGCTCTGCCGTGATGTGGCTGGACATACACATCCAAAAGCCGATGAGCCGCTCGCGCGCCAGGATGCGTTGGCGGAAACGGTTGGGTAAAGGTGAGTTCATTGCCACTTCCAATGTCGCAAAATAAAAACCAGAAACAACGCGCCGGGCCATGACCCGGCGCGCCCGTATTAATCCATGCGCGCGCCCGATGCCTTGGCCGCCTTGCCCCACTTGGCGATTTCGTTATCGACAAACGCCGAGAACGACTTCGGGTCGTCGCCCACCACCACAAAGCCCACGCTTTCGAGCTTTTGACGGATCTCGGGCGACGCCAGGGCCTTTACCGTCGCCTGGTTCAAGCGCTGGATCACGGCAGGCGGTGTCTTGGCGGGCGCCGACAAGCCGAACCACGATTCAGCCGAAAAACCGGGATAGCCCGATTCCGCCACCGTGGGCGTGTCGGGATAAGCAGGGTTGCGCTTGGCGCTGGCCACGGCCAACGCGCGCAGCTTGCCCGACCTGACTTGCGGCAGCAGCGTGTCCTGATTCAAGAACATCACTGACACACGCCCGCCGATCATGTCGGTAATCGCGGCCGCGCCGCCTTTGTAGGGCACGTGCACCAAATCAATCTTGGCGTCTTGCTTGAGCATCTCCATGGCCAGATGGCCGGACGAGCCGCTACCCGAACTCGCATGCGTGTACTTTCCCGGATTTTCGCGCGCCAACTTGATGAAATCGGCGAACGTCTTGCCCGGAAACTCCATGTTCGCGACCAGCACATTGGGGCCGGTGGCCAGCAAGGAGATATGCGCGAAGTCGCTGTTGCGATACGGCATGTTCTGGTAGACCGCGTAGCTGATGGCGTTGGAGCCCACGCCCGATAGCAGCAAGGTATAGCCGTCAGGCTCTGCCTTGGCCACGACGTCCGATCCGATGTTGCCGTTGGCGCCGCCCTTGTTCTCGACGATGACGCTTTGGCCCAGCTCTTTGGACAGCTCGGCGGCCAGCAGTCGGCCGACCGAATCGGTGCTGCCGCCGGCCGGGAAAGGCACGATCAGCTTGACCGGTTTGGCGGGCCAGGCCGCCTGCGCCATGGCCGCCCCGGGCAATAGCGTCAGGGCACCAAGCGTGGCCGCCGCGAGCACGGCAAGGCGTCTGCGCGCCGAAGGTTTGGGTTGTTGCATGGTTGTCTCTTCCGTATGGTTTTTCTTGGGGAATGAGCCCGGTGGCCGGGTCTGCTGTTTTGGGTACAACAAAATCAGTGCAACAAGCGCCGTGCGATCAGATATCGTCCAGCAGATAGGGCGTGCCCGCGCGCTCGCAGATGCCGCGCAGGCGTTCGGCCAGGGCTGCCGAAATGGGTATGCCCGCGCGCAACCGACGCGCGCGCTCGGCCGCTTCGGGCTCGCCCGCCACCAGCACGGGTTCGTCGGGATTGGCGGGCGGCGTGTCGTGCAGCGCGTCGATCATGTCGTCCATATCGGATTCGAACGAGCCCGCCGCGCGGAACGCATCGGGGTTAAGCGCCAGGAAGAAGTGGCCCACGTCATCCGGTTCACCGGCCTTGCGCGTAGGCGCGCGGCGCGCGGCAAACGCGCTGCCGCTAAGCGTGCCGCCCAGAATCTGCGCCATCATGGCCAGGCCGTAGCCCTTATGGCTGCTCATTGCGGATGTGCCGCCCAAGGGAGTCAGCCCGCCTTCGGGCTGCTTGAAGATGTACTGCATGGCCGCGTCGGCATCGGTCACCGCCGCGCCCTGCCCGTCCACCGCCCAGCCGGGCGGCAAGGGCTTGCCCAAAAAGTCATACACCTTGACCTTGTTCGCGGCCACCGTCGTGGTGGCCATGTCCAGCACGAAAGGCTCGTTGTGCGCGGCCGGGGCGCCGAACGCAATGGGGTTGGTGCCCAGCATGGGCATGGCGCCGCGCGTGGGCACCATGATGATGCCGTTGGCGCTGCTGGTCACCAGGCCAACCACGCCGCGTTCCACCGCGATGCGCGCGTAAACGCCGGCCGCGCCGAAGTGATGCGAATTGCAGACCGACACCGCGCCCACCCCGTGTTCCAGCGCCTTGTCCACGGCCAGATGCATGGCCTGCGCCGCCACCGGATAGCCCAGACCGCCCATGCCGTCGATCAGCGCACTGGCGCCGCTGTCGCGCACCACGCGCGCGCGGGCATCCAGCCGCAACGACCCGGCACGCCACTTTTCCTCGTACGAAGGCAGCATCGAAATGCCATGCGAATCAATTCCCAGCAGATCCGTCCGCGCCATCAGGCCGGCGGTGGTGTGGGCCAGGTCTTCGTCCATGCCCCACGCTTGCAAGACCTGCAATATCTGTTCAAGCACCTGCTCTACCGGCACGTTTCTCGCTGTTGCTCCATTGCCTTGCACGGGTTGTCTCCGTTTGATGTGGTGAAGGGCGGCGGCGCGCCACGCGGGATGGATCAGTCGCGTTCGCGGTCCACCAGCCGATGGCGCGCCTGCCCCAGGTGAAACTGCATGGCGACGCGGGCGCGCTCGCTGTCCTGTTCGCGGATGGCGTCCAGGATGGTGGCGTGCTCGTCCACGACACGCTGCGCGCGCTGGCGCGAGCCGGTGCGGGTCAGGCTCAACGTCAGGCGCATGAAACCGTTGATGGATTCGTGGATGCTTTCCAGCACGCCCAGATAAAAATCATTGCCGCTGGCTTCGGCGATGCTGGCGTGGAAAGCCAGGTCGGCCTCGGGCGAGACCTGGCCATGCGTCAGGCTGTCCGCAAAGGCCGCGTGCGCGTCAGTGATCTTCTTGAGCTGTTCGTCGGTGCGGCGCAGCGCCGCCAACCGCGCGGCATCGCCTTCCAGCGCCACGCGCACCTCTTGTGCGCGCAGGTACGCGCTGACGTTCTGCACATCGTTGAACGTTTTCAGGCGTGGCGCGGGCTGGTGGCTGACGAAGGTGCCCAGCCCCTGATGCGCGGTGATCAGGCCATCGGCGCGCAGCCGCAGCAGCGCTTCACGCACCACCGGCCGCGAGACCCCGAAGCGTTCCGATATTTCGTTTTCGGACGGCAGCTTGTCGCCGACATTGAGCCCGCCCGACACGATCTGTTCGAAGATTTGCCCGTAGACCTGGTCCGCCAGCCGCACCCGGTGTCCCCGTTCAAGCACATGGGAACCGGCGGCTTCGGCCTCGGCCGGCGCTTGCGGTTCGGATGATGGTGTTGCTTTGGATCGGGCCACGAAACCTCCTGAATGCGTAAGGCCTGCCCGCCTTTACGCGGACAGCGCCCATCGTACCGCCAACCGGCGGCAAGACGGGCGATGCGCGGCCGAGCCGTTCACGTTCAGGCCGCCACGGCTTCCCGGTCCCAGGCCGCCAACTCGCGCGCGACGGGCGCCACGCGTTCGCGTTCGGCGCTGGAAATGCCGGTCAGCAGCGGCAACATGGGACCCATGTTCGCCACGCCGGACAAGGTCACCGCGTCGTGCAGCACGCGGATCGGGCTGATGCCGTCGCGGCAGTCTTCCAGGCCCAGATAATGTTGGCGCACGGATTCGGCTTCGTCGTAGCGGCCATCGCGCAGCAGATGCAGCAAGCGCATGGACCCGCGCGGGGCGATGCAGACCGAGCCCGACGTGAAGCTCTTCAAGCCGAAATCGCGATAGTGCACGATGGCGGGGCGTTCACCGATGCCGCTGACGATCCAGCGCGCGTCCACCGCTTGCAGCATCGACGACAGGTACGCGTCCTTGGCCGGTTCATCGCGCACCACGGCGTACTTGAACGCGGCGATGCGGCCTTCTTCGATCAAGCGCGCGGCGGTCTCGGGGGCCAGGTAGTCGGCCGACTTGATATAGACCACGGCCGGCTTGCCCAGCGCATCGGTAAAGCGGCGCACGCCGTCGGCCAGGCCGGCGTCCGTGTACGGGAACGACATCGGCAACAGCATGGCGGTGGGAAACGCGCGCGAACGCAGGATGGCGGCCTGGTCCATCATCTTGCCGTAGTCGGGGCCGACCGACGGCAGGATCCATGTGTCCGCGCCGGCCAGGCCGGCCAGCATGTCCACGATGCGCGCGTATTCGCTGACGCCCACGTTGTAGAAATTGGCGTTGCCGCCGTACATGACGTTGCGCACGCCGCCCGCTTCCAGATGGCCAAGCAGGGCCTTGTTGGCGGCTTCGTTCAGCGAAAGATCGTCGTGGCGCGCCAGCGGCGGCACGGCAATGACCGAGCGTTGCAAGTCCTGCGCGGTGACCGGGGAAGTTTTCATGGACGGGCTCCTGGCTGATCCAGTTGTCAGATAAGTAAGGTGAAAAAAGTATACTTGGTTGACAAGCATATTCTCAATACCTATATTTGTTTGACAAGTGAAACGGCATCACCAAAACATCCCACAAACGATGCGCGGCCACGCGCACACCGAGGAGACAACACCATGCATGCCCTATTCGCGCGACGCCGGCTGCTCGCTGCCGCCAGCCTCACGGCCATCGCCTTGACCTTGCCCGCCGCGCAGGCCCACGCCGACTATCCCGAACGCGACGTGAAGATCATCGTGCCCTTCCCTGCCGGCGGCACCGCCGACATCGCCGCGCGCGTGGTGGCTGCGGAACTGGGCAAAAGCTGGAACAAATCAGTGGTGGTCGACAACAAGGCCGGCGCGGGCGGCAACGTGGGCACGGCCGAAGCCGCGCGCGCCACGGCCGACGGCTACACCTTGCTGATGGGCACCGTCAGCACGCACGCCATCAACCAGTCCGTCTACAGCAAGCTGCCGTACGACCCGGTGAAGGACTTCGTACCGGTCACGCTGGTCATCCCGGTGCCGAACATTCTTGAACTGAATCCCAAATTCGCGGACAAGCATGGCATCCGCACGGTGGCGGACCTGATCAAATACCTGAAGGCCAATCCCGACAGCGTCAACATGGCGTCCACCGGCAACGGCACGTCCACGCACTTGTCGGGCGAACTGTTCCAGACAATGACGGGCACGCGCATGACGCACGTGCCCTACAAGGGCAGCAGCCCCGCGCTGACCGACGTGATGGGCGGTTCGGCCGACCTGATCTTCGACAACCTGCCTTCGTCCATGGGCTACATCAAGGGCGGCAAGCTGCGCCCGCTGGCCGTCACCACGACCGCCCGCTCGCCCGCGCTGCCCGACGTGCCCACGATGGCCGAAGCCGGCGTAAAGGGCTACGAGGCATCCAGCTGGTTCGGCCTGTTGGCGCCTGCCGGCACGCCGCCCGCCATCGTGGAAAAAATCCAGCGCGACGTGGCCGCGGCCTTGCAGCAAGAGCCGGTGCGCGCGCAGTTGCAGGCGCAAGGGGCCACGCCGTCGGGCAACACGCCTACGCAGTTCAAACAGTTCATGGCGCAAGAGACCGTCAAGTGGGCCGAGGTGGTGAAAGCCTCGGGCGCGAAAGTCGACTGAACCAACGCAGATTCAGGCCCGTGCGCAACGCGTGAGCGCCGGGCTTTTCATCACCACGCGAACCAGGAGACAACATGAATAAACTGTTCTGCGCGGCTGCCGCGGCGGGCGCCGTTCTACTTGCCGGACCCGCGGCGCAGGCCGCCGGTTATCCGGAAAAGCCGGTCACCATGATCGTGCCCTTCGTGCCGGGCGGCTCGTCCGACATCACCGCGCGCTCGGTCACGCCCGCGCTGACCAAGATCCTGGGCCAGACCTTCGTGGTCGAGAACAAGCCCGGCGCCAACAGCGCCATCGGTGCACAGGCGCTGGCCCGCAGCACGCCCGACGGCTACACGATGATGGTGGGCTCGATCGGCACCTTCGCCATCAACGAGGCGCTGTACAAGAACCTGTCCTACAACCCCAGCAAGGACTTTGCTTACCTGACGCAGGCGGTGCGCAACCCCAATGTGCTGGTCGCGTCTCCCAACTTTCCCGCCAGCACGGTGGCCGAACTGGTGGCCTATGCCAAGAAGAATCCGGGCAGCGTGTCGTACGCGTCGTCCGGCACCGGGTCGTCCGACCACCTGTCGGCGGTGCTGTTTCGCCAGCGCACGGACAGCACGGGCGTGGACGTGCCCTACAAGGGCGGCGGCGCTGCCATCGCGGACCTGATCGGCGGACAGGTGAACGTGTCGTTCCAGAACCTGGGCGCGGTGCAAAACCACATCAAGGCCGGCAAGCTCAAGGCGCTGGCCATCACCGGCGATGCCCGAGCGACCGACCTGCCCAACGTGCCGACCTTGGCCGAAGCCGGCATCAAGGACATGGTGGTGTATTCGTGGCAAGGCTTTGCCGTGCCCAAGAACACGCCGCCGGCAGTCGTTGAACAGCTGTCCAAGGCTTTGCAGACGGCGTTGCGCGACCCGAAGACCGAGCAGACGCTGCAAGGCCTGGGCTTTGAAGTCGTGGCGAATACTCCGCAGCAGTTCACCGCCTTCCAGCAAGGCGAGGTCAAGCGTTGGAAGGACGTCATCCAGAAGGCGAACATCCAGCTGGAGTGAAAACCGCCACGCCCGATCAAGGCCAAGGCCAGGGCCAGGGCCAGGCAACCGCGAGGGGATGCCTACGGGCATCCCCTCAGCGGTTTTCAAGGTCGAATCAAGTAGCATGACCGTTTTGCCACCCATCCGTACGACAACATGACCACCAAGCATCGCATCATCCAGGTCGGCTCGCTGGCCGGCTCGCCTTCCGCCAACAAGAACCTAGCCGAGCGCTATGACGTCGTGGAGCTATGGAAATTCCCCGACCGCAAGGCGGCCTTGGCTGAACATGGCAAGGGCATCACCGCCGTCGTCACGTCGGCCAACTTTGGCGCGGACGCCGAACTGATCAACGCGCTGCCCGACCTGAAAGCCATTTGCAGCTGGGGCGTGGGCTATGAAACCATCGACGTGGACGCCGCCAAAAAACGCGGCGTGCAGGTCAGCAACACGCCGGACGTGCTGACGGACTGCGTCGCGGATCTGGCCTGGGGCTTGTTGATCGCGGGTGCGCGCCGCATGGGCCAGGGCGAACGCTTTGTGCGCGCCGGCCAATGGGGTCAGGTGCACGGCAGCATCCCGCTGGGCCAGCGCGTCAGCGGCAAGAAGCTGGGCATCGTGGGCCTGGGCCGCATCGGCGAAGCCATCGCCAAGCGTGGCACGGGTTTCGACATGGACGTGCGCTATCACAACCGCAGAAAGCGCGACGACATCGCGTACGGCTACGAAGCATCGCTGGTGGACCTGGCCGCGTGGGCGGACTTCCTGGTGGTCGCCACCGTGGGCGGGCCCAGCACGCGCCACCTGGTCAACCAGGCCGTGCTGGAAGCGTTGGGTCCCAAGGGCATCATCGTCAATATCGCGCGCGGGCCGGTCATTGACGAGGCCGCGCTGGTGGCCGCACTGGAAGCGGGCAAGCTGGGCTGCGCGGCGCTGGACGTGTTCGAGCACGAACCCAAGGTGCCGGACGCGTTGAAGACCAGCGACAACGCCGTCGTGCTGCCGCACATCGGCAGCGCCACGCTGGAGACCCGCCTGGCCATGGAAAACCTGATGCTGGACAACCTGAAGGCGTACTTCGACACGGGCCACGTGATTACGCCGGTGGAATGAACGCGGCCGCGCGATGGCGCGGCCAAGCAGATAGCAAAAAAGAAAGCAAAAAACAGAAAGCAAAAACGAAAAAGCCTCTCGGTGCCCATACCGAGAGGCTTTCGACTTTCCGGCCCCAAGAGGTCGGTAGTCTTCCTGCAAAGGAACTACATCGGGCTTTTCAGCCCCCTGCCTACTTCGCCGGCGTCGTGGCGCCGGAATGGTCCATCTTTGATGCGCCTGATTTCGCGGCCGCCGGTTTGGCGGACGTTTTGTCAGACTTGTGATGCTTATGCTGCGCGTGGGTCTTGGTATCACCCGCCTTGGTCGTGGCATCGGCGCCCGCCGCGAACGCCGAAGGCGCAGCAGCAAGACCGAGGCACAAGGCCGAGGTGGATAAGAACGCAGCGATACGGGAGTGAGTCGTCATTACATGAACTCCTGAATGTGCAAGGCCGAAGCCTAACCGACACGGGGCGGCAACATCGCCGCTTACCCCGTACTCCGTTTGAAGTTCACCGGCTGCGAAGGTTCAACGCGGAACCAGAAAATTTCGGCTGCTAACGCTTGGAAATATGGCTTCAGGATATGGCTTAAGGATATGGCTTGAAGTTATGCCTACGGTTATGCCTACGACTCAAACGCCAGCAAGGCCACGGTGGCGAACAGCATCAACGCAAAGCAGACTCTCAGCTTGCGTTCAGGCAGCTTGTAGGCCAGGCGCACACCGACCGGCACGAACAGCAGGCTGCCGATGGCCAAGGGCACGCCCACCGTCCAGTCCGCCTGGCCGGCCCATGCATACGTGATCAGCGCGATGGTCGATCCGGGGATCACCATGCTTAGGGCCAAGGCCTGCGCCACCGTCTGCGGCAAGCGGAACACCGTGGTGATGATGGGCACGGCCAGCACCGCACCGCCCACGCCGAAGAAGCCACCCAACGTGCCGCACAGCATGCCCAGCACGCTGGCGCGGCGCGGGGTGAAGACCGGTGCACGCTTGTGGTCGGACTGCGGCTTGTGGTTGGAGTGCAGCTTCTGGTCGGACTGCGCTTTGGACGGCGCTTGCCCTGCTGCACGGCGCGCGGCAAGGCGGCCCGCACGCCAGGTCTGCCAGACGTAGAACAGCGCGATAAAGAACAGGAACACGGCGAAGCTTCGACGCAGCACGCTGGAATCAATGCCCAGCGCCAGCCGCGCGCCCACCCACGTGAACACCACCGCGCCGGCCGCCCCGGCAGCCGCCACGCGCTTGTCGATGCGCGTTTGCTGGTTGTATTTCCGCACCGCCATGATGATGGCGGGCAGCACCATGATCAGCGCGGTGCCCTGCGCCAACTGCTGCGACATGCCCATCAACAGCACCAGCGCCGGAATGGCGATGAGCCCGCCCCCGATGCCCAGCACGCCGCCCATGAAACCAATCAGGCTACCCGCGGCCAGGCACGCGGCAATCACTAACAGACTCACGTCTTGCTCCAACAGCCCTTGCCTGCGCGGCAAGGGGAAAACAGCGCGTCAGCGCAACTTGTCCAACGCGGCGTCCAGCCGGTCCACCGCCCAGATCTCCAACCCTTCAATGGGTTGGCGCGGGGCGTTGGCCTTGGGGATCAGCGCAATTGAAAAACCCAGCTTGGCGGCTTCGCGCAAGCGTTCCTGGCCGCGCGGCGCGGGACGGATCTCGCCGGCCAGACCAACTTCGCCGAACGCGATCAGGCCGCGCGGCAAGGGCTTGTCGCGCAGCGAGGACATGATGGCCAGCAGCACCGGCAAGTCGGCGGCCGGTTCGGTGATGCGCACACCGCCCACGGCGTTGACGAACACGTCCTGGTCAAACGTGGTGACACCCGCGTGCCGGTGCATCACCGCCAGCAACATGGCCAGCCGGTTGCCTTCAAGGCCCACCGTCAGGCGGCGCGGATTGGGCGAATGCGAACTGTCGACCAAAGCCTGGATTTCAACCAGCAGCGGGCGCGTGCCCTCTTGCGTGGCCATCACGCAGGACCCGGCCACCTGCTGCTCGTGCTGCGACAGGAACAGCGCGGACGGGTTGGCCACGCCGCGCAGGCCACGGTCGGTCATCGCAAAAACGCCCAGCTCGTTGACGGCGCCAAAGCGGTTCTTGAATGCGCGCACCAGCCGGAACGAGGAATGCGTGTCGCCTTCGAAATACAGCACGGTGTCCACAATGTGCTCCAGCACGCGCGGGCCGGCCAGCGCGCCGTCCTTGGTGACGTGGCCGATCATGACGATCGCGATGCCGGTCTGCTTGGCCAGGCGCGTCAATTGCGCCGCGCATTCGCGCACCTGCGACACCGACCCCGGCGCGGCGCTGAGTTCGCCGCTGTACAGGGTCTGGATGGAGTCGATAACGGCCACGGTAGGCTTCTGTTCGGACACGGCAGCCTGGATCGCTTCCAGGCGGATCTCGGCCAGCAGGTTCACGTTGCCCGTCTGCAAGTCCAGCCGGCGTGCGCGCAAGGCGACCTGTTCGGCCGATTCCTCGCCCGTCACATACAGCACGTTGGTGGTTTCGGACAGCGAGGCCAGCGCCTGCAACAACAGCGTGGATTTGCCGATCCCCGGATCGCCGCCGATCAGCACCACGGCGCCGGCGACCAGGCCGCCGCCCAGGACGCGGTCGAATTCGTCCAGCCCGGTCGGCTGGCGTGGTGTTTCGCGGGCTTCGATTTCAGACAGGCTGCGCACCGGGCTGGCAGAGGCCAGCGGCGCGTAACGGTGCGCGGCGGCGGCGGGCGTCGAGGACTCGACGGTTTCTTCCAGCGTGTTCCAGGCGTTGCAATGCGGGCATTTACCCTGCCACTTCGGGGTGGTGCCGCCGCAGTCGGCGCACACATATACGGTTCGGGATTTGGCCATGCGCGAAAGTGTACCGGCAAGCGCAAGATTTCAATCTGCTTTCAATAACAGGGCCGGGCCAAAATAACATCGCCGCCGTGCAAGAAAACCCCGCCCGGAATCGCGCAAATCGCGCATAATCGTCCAGTGCAGCGCATTGTCGAACCGCCCAGCCCAGGGCGGCATACCCGGCGCCGAACGCCCCTCAGGGCGCGGCAACGGGAATCGCGGCGCATTCGCCCTGCGGCCCTGGCCGCATAAACCGGAACACGACCCTAGCCACGACGAGACCGCCGGACCACCGGCGCGGCGCCCAGCAAGGTCAAACGCGTAGGCGTCTTGCCACCAGACGCCGCCGCGAGGAGTACGCGCATGAGCATTACCTATCGGCCCCCCTTCGACGAAGACGATGAACGGGATCTGCGCGCCCTGTACCGCAAGCCCGGACCCGGCAGCAGTCCCGAACTGGACGCGGCGGTACGTCGTGCCTGGCACCCCGGCCACAGCTGGCACCCCGGCTGGGCAGCCGCCGCCTGCGCCGCCATGGTCGCCGGCTTGTTCGCCTGGACGGACATGCGCGAAGCCGCGGACATGCACGAGCAGAATTCGCCGCTGACCGCTTCCCATGACAGCAGCACCGACCGCAACCCCGCTCCCATTGCATTGACGGACGCGTTGTCGGGCAAGTCGGCCACCGTGGCCCAACGCGTCTCTGCCCCCCAAAACGAACCTGCCGCTGTCCCGCCGCTACCGGCAGCCACCGCCGAACCGCAACCGCAAGCCGCCCCCGCGGGCGTTGCACAGGAAGGCGACGCCACCGCCACCGAGGTCGTGGCGTTCAGCGAAGCCGATATCGAAGCCCGCGTGGCGCACATCCGGCAGTTGGTGCAAGACGACCAGCAAGCCGATGCCGTGCAGGCGTTGCACGAACTGCAACAAGGCGCGCCCGACCTGGCCTTGCCCGACGACTTGCAGGAATTGGCGCAGCAGAATCCCGCCTGACGGCAGGGCATAGCGACGCCGCACTGCTTGCCCGCACCGCCGCCCGCCGCGCCCAGCAGGCGCCGCCGGCGGCGGTGTTGCGCGCATGACGCATCAAAATTTGTGGTCAAAAAATGGGCGGCTTCTTGCTAACATAGCCGCCATGAGTCCCAGCTTCCACCACCGCAATCTTCCCCACCTGCTGCTATACGCGCGCGAAACCCTGATGGCGCATTTCCGCCCCGTGCTGCACGCGGCCGGCGTCACCGAACAACAATGGCGGGTGTTGCGCACCCTTAGCGAAACGGGCGCAATGGAGCCCAACCAGATTGCGCGCAGTTGCCAGATTCTCAGCCCCAGCCTGACGCGGATGCTGGCCGGCATGGAAGAACAGGGCCTGATCAAGCGCGCCCGCTCCAGCGCGGACCAGCGTCGCCAGGAAATATCCCTGACGCCCAAAAGCCACAAACTGATCGACCGCATGCGCCCGCAGGTGGACGCGAAGTATCAGGAAATCGAGGCCAAGATCGGCAAGGAATTGCTCGACCGCCTGTATCAGGACGTGGACACAATGGTCGAGCTGATACGCCGTGACCCGCCCCCGGCCGACGCCAAGGAAACGGCCGACGCGTAGCAGCATCGGCCCGCCACCTGCCGAAACTTAGTCCGGCACCGGAAAGATCGCGTTGATCTGCCCCGTGCCCGAACTGGTGAAGTAGTCGGTGACGATTTCCACCGGCCTGTCGTAGCCGTCCCACCCCAGCAGGCCCAGCAGCATGGCGGTGTCGTGCATGCCGCCCTCGCCCACGCACAAATCGGCGTATTCGGGCAGCATGGCGCAAAACGTCTTCCAGTCGCCCTGGCGCCAAAGATCGACGACGCGCAAGTCCACCTGCTTGAAAAATTCGCGGCTGATCTGGTGCATCGCGGCTTCGGGGCTGTTGTTGTCGTTAAAGCGATGCGACAACGACCCGCTGGCCAACACGGCAACGCGGCTGTCGCTGGCCTGGATGGCTTGGCCCAACGCCGCGCCGAAGCGCCGGCTTTCGTCCAGGCTGTGCCAGGCGCACCATGCCGCTACCGACACCACCTTGAAGCGGCCATCGGCGTTCATGTAGCGCATGGGCACCAGCGTGCCGTATTCCAGTTCCAGGCTGTCGATTTCGTGGCTGCGCGTGCCCACGCCCGCCGCGTTGGCGCTTTCGGCGATGCGGCGACCCAGATCGGGGTTGCCGTCGTACGCGTAGTGCATGTCCTTGATAAAATGCGGCAGTTCGTTGCTGGTGTAGCAGCCCTTGAAGGCGCCGTTGGCGTTGACGTGATACCCCGCGTTCACCAGCCAGTGCACGTCCAGCACCACGATCGTGTCCACGTCCAGCTCGCGGCAGCGTTGGCCAATGATGCGGTGGCCCTCGATGGCGGCTTCGCGGCAACCGTGATGTTTGCCGGGAAGCTCCGACAAGTACATCGACGGCACGTGGGTCACCTTGGCGGCCAGTGCAAGCTTACCCATGATGGTTGTCTCCTTGTTGCATTCACACGCCCCATCTGGGGATGTGGTGGCTGCCCATCGACACGCACACGTTCTTGATTTCGGCGAACACCTCGTAGCTGTATTCCCCGCCTTCGCGTCCCGTGCCGGATTCCTTGGTGCCGCCGAACGGCTGGCGCAGATCGCGTACGTTTTGGCTGTTGATGAACACCATGCCTGCTTCGATGCCACGCGCCAAGCGGTGCGCGCGGCCGATGTCGCTCGTCCAGATGTACGAGGCCAGGCCGTATTTGACATCGTTGGCCAGCGCCAGCCCGTGGGCTTCGTCCTTGAACGGGATCAGGCAGGCGACCGGCCCGAAAATTTCTTCCTGCGCGCAACGCATGCGGTTGTCCACGTCGGCCAGCACCGTGGGCCGCACGAAATTGCCGCGCGTCAGATGGGCGGGCAACCCTTCCGGCTTGCCCGCGCCGCCCGCCAGGATACGCGCCCCTTCCTGTTCGGCCAGCTGAATGTAGCCGGTGACCTTTTCCCAATGCTGACGCGTGATCATCGCGCCCACGTGAGTGGCCTCATCAGCCGGGTCGCCGACCACCAGGCGCTGGGCGCGCGCGGCGAACTTTCGCACGAAATCGTCGTAGATGGATTGCTGCACGAAGATGCGCGAACCCGCGGTGCAGCGTTCGCCGTTCAGCGAAAAAATCGTGAACAGCGCCGCGTCCAGCGCGCGGTCGACATCAGCGTCGTCAAAAATCAGCACGGGCGATTTGCCGCCCAGCTCCATCGAATATTTCTTGATGCCGCCCGCGCTCGCCATGATTTTCTTGCCGGTGACCGTGCCGCCGGTGAACGAGATGGCGCGCACGCCCGGATGCCGCACCAGCGCATCGCCCGCGTCCGCGCCATAGCCCTGCACCACGTTCAGCACGCCGGCGGGAATGCCGGCTTCAAGCGCCAGCCGGCCCAATTGGTCGGCGGTCAGCGGGGACAATTCAGACATCTTCAACACGGCGGTATTGCCCAGCGCCAGGCACGGCGCCGTCTTCCACGTGGCCGTCATGAAAGGCACGTTCCACGGTGACACCAGCGCGCACACGCCCACCGGCTGATACAGCGTGTAGTTCAGCATTTGATCGTCCACCGGATAGGTGTGGCCGTTCATGCGGGTGCAGACTTCGGCAAAGAAATTGAAGTTCTCGGACGCGCGCGGAATCAGCTGTTTGCGCGTTTGCGAAATGGGCAGGCCCGTGTCCTGCGTTTCTAGTTCGGCCAGGTGCGGCACGTTGGCGTCGATAAGTTCGCCCAGGCGGCGCATCAACCGCGCGCGCTCCTTGGCGGGCGTGCTGGCCCACTTGGGAAACGCGTCCGCCGCCGCCGCCACGGCCGCGTCGATTTCTTTCTGCCCGCCCGCCGCCACTTCGGCAATGGCCTCGCCCGTGGCGGGGTTGTAGGTGACGAAGCGGTCAGCGCTATCGACCTGCTGGCCGTTGATCCAATGCTTGATGCTCACGTGCGGCTCCTCGTTCTTATCGCGGCGCAATGCGTCGCCCCATTTAATTAACACGTTAACTTTATGCTGCCGGGATGGCGCTGTCAACGGCGGGATTCCCGGGTCGCATCGCGCGTCTGGCGCATTGCCGTCGATCCGCTTTCCCGCTATTCTAATTAACATGCTAACTATTTTGGCGGAGACACCATGCCCCATATCTGGATCGAGTATTCAGGCAACCTTGCCCTGGATACCCGTGCGCTGATGCGCGCGGTGCAAGGCGCCGCCGTCGGCGACGGCAGCTTGTTTCCGCTGGCAGGCGCCCGCACCCGGGCACTGCGTGTGGACGACTGCCTGATCGTGGACGGCCACCCCGACAACGCGTTCGTGCACGTGGTGCTGCGCATCGGCCACGGCCGCACCGACGCGCAAAAGGCCGCGTTGGGCGAGCGGGTGTTCCTGGCGCTGAACACCGCGCTGGCGCCGCACCTGGCCATGCGGCCCTTGGGCATTTCGATGCAGATCGAAGAAGCGGACCCGGTGCTGAACTACAAGCACAACAACTACCGCCACTATCTTGCGCAGCGCGCCGAAGCGGCCAGCGCGGCCTTGGCGCAGCCGCCGCGCACCGTGGTCGGCGTGGCGCTCAACACGCGCCAGTCGCTTGACGCATTGGGCGACGCCGTCAACGCGCCGCCCTACAAGGCCGCCCCGCGCGCACCCGTGCTGTACATCAAGCCCGCCAACACCTATGCGCGCGACGGCGACACCATCACGCTGCCCGCCGATGTGCAAGAGGTGCAGGTAGGCGCCTGCCTGGGCGTGGTGTTCGCGCGCCGCGCCAGCCGCGTCAGCCAGGCGGATGCGCTGGACTACGTGGCGGGCTATCGCGTGGTGGCGGACCTTTGCGTGCCGCACGACAGCTATTTCCGGCCCGCCCTTAAACAACAGTGCCGCGATGGGTTCTGCCCCATCGGCGACACGCTGGCGCCGGTATCGCCGGCAATCAATCCGGATGCGTTGGACATCGAAGTGCTGGTGGACGGCGTTGTCAGGCAGCGCGCCAGCACGGCCGACCTGTTCCGCCCCGTTGCGCGGCTGATCGCCGACGTGACCGAATTCATGAGCTTTGACGCCGGCGACATCCTGCTGGTGGGTACGCCGCACGATGCGCCACGCGTGCGCGCGAGGCAACGCTATGACATCCGCATCGCGCAGGTCGGCACGCTGGGCAACACGTTGGCCGCAACCTGAGGACATCACCATGAAACACGCACGCATCGCTTACGAAGGCGTCATCCACTCCGTCACCGAAGCCGACGGCGCGCCGGGCAGCGTACGGCTGCCGGACGGGCGCGTCCTGGCCGAAGACGCGGTGACATGGTTGCCGCCCATCGAACCGCGCACCACCTTCACACTGGCCATCAATTACGCGGATCACGCCAAGGAACTGGCGTTCAAGGCGCCCGACGAGCCGCTGGGTTTTCTGAAAGCCGCCAACACGTTCGTGGGCCATCGCGCGCACACGCTGCGCCCGGCCGACGTGGCCTTCATGCACTACGAGTGCGAGCTGGCCGTGGTCATCGGCAAGACGGCGCGCAACGTCACGCGCGGGCAGGCGTACGACTATGTCGCGGGCTACACGGTGGCCAACGACTATGCGCTGCGCGACTACCTTGAAAATTGGTATCGCCCCAACCTGCGCGTGAAAAACCGCGATACCGGCACGCCGCTGGGCCCCTGGCTGGTGGACCGCGACGATGTGCCCGACCCCATGAACCTGACGCTGCGCACCACGGTCAACGGCGTTCAGACCCAGCTTGGCAACACGCGCGACATGGTGTTCGACGTGCCCGCGCTGATTGAATATTTCAGCAGTTTCATGACCTTGTCCCCGGGCGACCTGATCCTGACCGGCACGCCGGACGGCATCGTCAACGTCATGCCCGGCGACGTGGTCGTGACGGAAATCGAAGGCGTCGGAAGGCTGGTCAACACGCTGGCGCCCTTCCCGTCTTAACCCTAATCCGGACCTTCCATGCTAGACACCCAAACCGTACGCAGCATCGCCGCGCGCCTGCATGAAGCAGAACGCACGCGGACGCAGATCCGCCAGATTTCGCTGGACCATCCCGACATCGATATCGCCGACGCCTACGCCGTCCAGCGCGCCTGGATGGACATCAAGCTGGCCGAAGGCCGCACCCGGCGCGGTCACAAGATCGGCCTGACGTCCCGCGCGATGCAGCAGTCATCGCAGATCGACGAGCCCGATTTCGGCATGCTGCTGGACGACATGTTCTTCGAGGACGGCGGCACCATTCCCGCCGGCCGCTTCATCCTGCCGCGTCTGGAAGTCGAGCTGGCCTTCGTGCTGGGCAAGCGGCTACAAGGCCCGCGCGTGACACTGTTCCAGGTGTATGACGCAGTGGACTACGTGATCCCCGCGCTGGAGATCATCGACGCGCGCTCGCACGGCATCGACCCCGACACCAAGCGTCCCCGCAAGGTATTCGACACCATCGCCGACAACGCGGCGAACGCAGGCGTGGTGATGGGCGGGCGGCCTATAAAGATGGGCGATTTCGACCTGCGCTGGGTCGGCGCGATTTTGTCGCGCAACGCCGTGATCGAAGAAACCGGCGTGGCGGCGGGCGTCTTGAATCACCCGGCCAATGGCGTAGTATGGCTGGCTAACAAGCTGGCCGCCCACGACGTGGCGCTTGAAGCGGGCGAGATCATTCTGTCGGGTTCCTTCACCCGCCCCGTTGCCGCCCGGCCGGGCGACACCTTCCACGTCGATTACGGGGCGCTGGGTTCCGTCAACTGTCATTTCAACTAACACGGCACGCCGTCCATGGACATCCTGACCAATACCTTCAAGCAAGCCTTGCGCGACCGCCAACCCCAGATCGGCCTGTGGGCCGGCCTGGCCAGCGCCTACACATCTGAAATCATTGCGGGGGCCGGCTTCGACTGGCTGCTGATCGACGGCGAACATGCGCCGAACACCTTGCAGACCACCTTGTCGCAATTGCAATCCGTGGCCGCCTATCCGGTGGCGCCCGTGGTGCGCCCGGCGTGGAACGACCCGGTGCAAATCAAGCAGATCCTGGACACCGGCGCGCAGACCTTGCTGGTGCCGATGATCCAGTCCGCCGACGAAGCGCGCGCGGCCGTGGCCGCGGTGCGCTATCCGCCGGCCGGCATCCGGGGCGTGGGCAGCGCGCTGGCGCGTTCGTCGCGCTGGAATCGCATCCCCAACTACCTGGAACGCGCCAACGATCAGATGTGCGTGCTGGTGCAGATTGAAACGCCGGCCGGCATCGACGCGCTGGACGACATCCTGGCGGTGGATGGCGTGGACGGGGCCTTCATCGGCCCAGCCGATTTGTCCGCGGGCATGGGCTTTTTAGGCCAGCCGGACCACCCCGAGGTGCTGGCAACCATCGACCAGGCCATTGCGCGCATCGTGCGGTCGGGCAAGGCCGCGGGCATCCTGCACAGCGGCGTGGCGCAGGCCAAGCACTACCTGTCGTTGGGCGCGACCTTCGTGGCAGTCGGCGTGGATGCCGTGTTGCTGGCGCGCGCGGCGGAAAACCTGGCCGGCGAATTCAAGGACGTGCGGCCGGTGGCGGCGGGCAAAGGCCCCTACTGAATCCGCGACGCATCAAACGGGCAGAAAAAAGCGCACCGACTAATTCCGGTGCGCTTTTTATTTGGGCCTGACCGTGATCAGGATCGGCCGGCCACGCTGCCGCCGCCGTCCACGCCCAGCACCTGGCCGGTAATGAACCCCGCGTCGTCCGACAGCAGGAAGGCAATGGCGGCCGCCACTTCGGCCGGCGTGCCCAGGCGCTTCATGGGCACGGAGGCCAGCGCGCGCTTTTCGCCATCGCTACCTGCCGGGCGGGTGGCGCGGAACATTTCCGTTTCAATCGGGCCGGGCGCGACCGCGTTGGCGGTCACGCCGTATTCGGCCAGTTCAAGGGCCCACGTGCGGGTGCAGCCCACCAGTGCGCTCTTGGCGGCCGAGTACGCCGTACGGTCCAACCCGCCATGGATGGCGCGGCTGACCACGTTGACGATGCGGCCGGCGCGGCGCACCTTCATGGATTCGATGAACGCCTGGGTGACCTGCACCGCCACGCGCACATTCAGGTCCAGCACGTTGTACAACGTGGCCAGGTCGATTTCGCCCAAGGGCTGCGGCGACGCAATGCCCACGTTGTTGACCACGGCGTCCACCGGAAACTTCTCGCGGATTTCGCGCAGCACTTCCTCGGTGCGGCCGGCGTCAGCCAGGTCACAGGCATACAGATAGCCGGGAAAGTCCACGTCGGTGGTGTTGCGCGCAATGCCGACCACATGACAGCCCATGTCGGACAGACGCTGCGTCAGCGCCCAGCCTATGCCCTTGGTGGCGCCCGTAATGAGCACACATTTGTCCTTCATGGATTGAAACCTCGTCGTCAGATTGCTGGGTCAAAAACGGGCGCGTGGGCGCCCGGTGTTCCAAGTAGACACCATCCGGGGATGGCTGTCTTGTAAATTGCGTAGCAATTTCTGCCCACCGGACACCCGGCCAAAATCGGCCAGGTCGGGCGGCGATACGCTCAGGCGTCGCGGCTGACCGGCACGCGTGGCGCCAGGGCGCACAGCAATTCGTAGCCGATGGTGCCGGCGGCCTGTGCCACTTCGTCCACCGAGGGGCCGTCTTCGCCCCACAACACGACGGGCGCGCCGACACCGGCGGCGGGAATCGGGTCCAGGTCGACGATCAGCATGTCCATCGACACGCGGCCGACCAATTGCGTACGGATGCCCGCCACGACCACGGGCGTGCCGGTGGTGGCGTGGCGCGGGTAGCCGTCGGCGTAGCCGCAGGCGACGATGCCGATCCGCATGGCGCGTTCGGCGCGGAAAATCGCACCGTAGCCCACGGAATCGCCCGCCTTCAGTTCCTGCACGGCGATGATTTCAGAGGCCAGCGTCATGGCCGGCTTCAGGCCGAAGGACGCGGCTTCGGCATCCGCGAACGGCGACGCGCCGTACAGGCAGATGCCCGGGCGCACCCAATGGGTCTGCGTGGGCGAGCTGACGGCGATGTCGGCAAAGCGCAGCGTGGCGGCCGAGTTGCAGACGCTGATGGTGCCGGGCATCTTATGCGTCACCGAATTAAACAGGGCCAGCTGCTCGCTCACGCCCTGGGGGCCGTCGGCGCACGCAAAGTGCGTCATTTTGCCCACCGACCCCAGCGTGCCCTGCTGCTGTAGCAACATGGCGCGTTCATGGGCAGCGGGGTAGGAAGCCGGGCTGAAACCCAGGCGGTTCATGCCGCTGTTGAGCTTGAGCATGACATCCACGCGCCGGGTGAAACGGGCGCGCGACAGCATGTCCAGCTGCTCGCGATTGTGTACCGTGGTGCTCAGGTGATAGCGGTCGACCAGATCCAGGTCGGCGGGTTTGAAGAACCCTTCCAGCAGCAGGATCGGGCCGCCCCAACCGGCCTCGCGGCAGCGCACGGCCTCGTCCAGGTCCAGCATGGCCAGGCCCTGCGCCTTGGAAAACCCCGTCACCGCCTGCTCGATGCCATGGCCGTAGGCATTGGCCTTGATGACTGCCCAGATGGACGGCGGCAACCCGCCCGCGGCGGCGGCGGTCTGTTCAAGATGGTGGCGCACGGTGGCAAGATTGTGCGCAAGCGCGGAGACGGAGACGGTGGCGGATATGGGGCGCGGCATGGTGTGGGATCCTGTGGCGCTTAAGTCTAACTGATCGCCGCCCGAGAGGGAGGGCATCTGCAATGACATCTCTGATGGCATCGCGCCCCCAAAGGCGACTACTCTAAAATGGTGCGATCCCGTCCCGGGACCGCCCTCTGTACCGCTATCCATGTCCATCGATCACTACGAGAACTTTCCCGTCGCCTCGCTGCTGTTGCCGCGCAGGCTGCGCGGCGCCGTGACCGATATCTACCGGTTTGCCCGCGCCGCGGACGATATTGCCGATGAAGGCAGCGCGTCCGACGAAGAACGGCTGGCGCAACTGGCGGCTTTCCGCACCGAACTGCACCGCATCGGCGCCGAACCGGGCGTGACGCCCGCGCCGGGCTTGCCGCCGCTGGCCGACATCTTTACGCCGCTGGCCAAGACCATCGCGCGCCATCAACTGCCCATCACGCCGTTCTACGACCTGCTGTCCGCATTCGAGCAGGACATCACCGTCAAGCGCTACGAAGACTACGCCACGCTTGCCGACTACTGCACGCGCTCGGCCAACCCGGTGGGCCGCCTGATGCTGCATCTGTTCGACGCGTGCAGCCCCCAGGACGTGGCCGAAAGCGACGCCATCTGCACCGGCTTGCAGCTGGTGAACTTTTGGCAGGACGTGCGGGTCGATTGGCACAAGCAGCGCGTGTACCTGCCGCAAGAAGACCTGCGCCGCCACGGCATTACCGAAGAAGACCTGGCGGCGTGCCGGCTGACCCCGCAATGGCGCGAGTTGATGGCCTTCGAGGTCGAACGCACGCGTGCACTGCTACACTTCGGCGCTCCGCTGGCGCGCCGCCTGCCCGGCCGCATCGGCCTGGAGCTGCGCCTGGTGGTGCAAGGCGGGCTGCGCGTGCTGGAGCGTATCGAGGCGAGCGGCTACGATGTATTCATGAACCGCCCCGAATTGGGCGCCAAAGACTGGGCCATCATGCTGTGGCGCTCTATCAAGTAACAGGCCCTGCCTATCTATGACCCCTGACGAATATTGCCAGGAGAAAGCCGCCAAAAGCGGTTCCAGCTTCTACTACTCATTCCTGTTCCTGCCGCCCGAACGCCGCCGCGCGATCACGGCGCTTTACGCCTACTGCCGCGAAGTGGACGACGTGGTCGACGAATGCACCGACCCGTCGCTGGCCCGCATCAAGCTGGCCTGGTGGCGCACGCAGGTCGACCAGATGTTCGACGGCAAGCCCGATCACCCCGTGACGCGCGCGCTGCAACCGCACCTGCAAACCTGTTCCATCACCCGCGAACGCTTGCTGGCCGTGGTGGACGGCATGGAAATGGACCTGGACCAGACGCGCTACCTGGACTGGCCCGGCCTGCGCAAATACTGCTGGCACGCGGCCGGCGTGGTGGGCGAATTGTCCGCCGGCGTGTTCGGCTATAGCGATCCCAAGACGCTGGTCTATGCCGAAAAGCTGGGGCTGGCGTTCCAGATGACGAACATCATCCGCGACGTCGGCGACGACGCGCGCCGGGGCCGCATCTACATCCCGGTCAACGACATGCAGCAATTCGAGGTCAAGGCTTCGGACATCCTGAATGGCGAATACTCCGAGCGCTTCAGCGCGCTGATGAAGTTCCAGGCCGATCGCGCCCGCGAACTCTATCGCGAAGCCATGAGCAACCTGCCCGAGGTCGACCGCCGTTCGCAGCGGCCGGGCTTGATGATGGCGGCCATCTACTACGCGCTGCTTGATGAAATCGAGCGCGACAACTGGCAGGTGCTGCACCAGCGCATCTCGCTCACGCCGCTGCGCAAGCTGTGGCTGGCCTGGAAAACGTGGGTGGGCGGCGGACGCGGACTGGTCCGCCGGCTGGCGCGGTGAAGGCGGCGGTAATCGGCGCGGGCTGGGCCGGCTTGGCGGCCAGCATCGCGCTGCGCGAAGCCGGCGCCAAGGTCACGGTGTTTGAAGCCGGCCACACGCCCGGCGGCCGCGCGCGCCGCGTCTTCCATGAATCGTTCGAAGCGCCGCTGGACAACGGCCAGCACATTTTGTCGGGCGCCTACCGGCATACGCTGGCGCTGATGCGCCGCGTGGGCCGCAACCCCGATGCGCTGCTGATGCGCCGGCCGCTGCGGCTGGCCAGCCTGGACGGGCGCTTTCGCCTGTCCGCTCCCCGGCTGCCCGCGCCCTTGCACATGGCCGCCGCCTTGCTGTTTGCGCGCGGCCTGAGCTGGGCGGAACGCTATGCGTCGCTGCGGCTGATGCGCGGTTTGAAAGCCATGTCCTGGTCACCGCCGCGCGACTGGACGGTGCTGCATCTGCTGCACTATCACGCGCAGTCCGATGCGCTGATCCGGCAGCTTTGGGAACCGCTGTGCCTGGCGGCGCTGAACACCCCATGCGCCACCGCCAGCGCCACGCTGTTTTCGCGCGTGTTGCGCGACAGCCTGGCTGGCACGCGCGAAGACAGCGATCTGCTGCTGCCCTGCACCGACCTGTCGGCGCTGTGGCCCGACGCCGCGGCGCGCCAGGTCACCATGCGCTACGGCAACACGGTGCGCCAGCTGCATCCGTCGGACGACGGCATTGTGGTCAACCAGGAACGCTTCGACGCCGCCGTGCTGGCCGTGCCCCCGACGTACGCGGCTCGCTTGCTGGACGCGCCCTTGCGCCAAGCCGGCGCGACCGGCCTGCTGGAAGCGCTGAAGGCCTTTGACTACCTGCCCATCGCCACGCTGAACGTGCGCCTGGCCGAACCCTGGCGGCTGCCCGAGCCCATGATGATGCTGCGCGAGGAAGCCGCGCGCGGGCATGTGGGGCAATGGGTTTTTGACCGTGCGCAATTGGCGGGTGACGCCAAGGCGGGCGAATTTGCCGTGGTGGCCAGCGCCGCCACCAGCATCGCCGAACGCAACCGGCGCCAGGTGATCGAAGCGCTGATCGACCAGGTGGCCGAACAGGCGGCGCGCCATCCCGCGCGTTTGCCCGCCATGCCAGAAGTGACGGCGGCCGAACTGCTCATTGAAAAGCGCGCCACTTTCGCGGCGGTGCCGGGCGTGACGCGCCCGCTGAACACCACCCCATGGCGCACGCTGGCCCTGGCGGGCGACTGGACCGATACCGGCTACCCCGGCGTGCTGGAAGGCGCGGTGCGCAGCGGCCTGCAAGCCGCTCGCGTGTTGAACCCCCGCGCCGATTAACGCGTGAACGCGGCGGGCGCAAGCCCGCCGCCCGCGCGTAGCGGCAGGGTTTGGCCGTAGCGCGTAGCGGCAGGGCTTGGCCGTAGCGCGTAGCCGCAGGGCTTGGCCGTAGCGCTTCGCCGTAGCACCTAACCCCAGCGTTTTGCCGCGGCACTTAACCGTGGCGCCTGACGCCTACCGCCTTGCGCCTCGCGCATCGCGCATCGCGCCTTGCCCCTAGCGCAGCCAGTGCACCGTGGCGATGCCCGCCGCCGTCAGCGCCAAGGACCCCGCCAGACTCACCCCCGCATAGCCCAGGGCCGTACCATAAGCGCCGCGTTCAAGCATCGATACGGTTTCCGCCGAGAAGGTGGAAAACGTCGTCAAGCCTCCCATGAACCCGGTGATGGCGCCCAGCCGGATCCACGTCGGCCATTCGGGGTGCCCGGCCACCAGCGCCAACGCCACACCCACGAAATAACCGCCCGCCAGATTCACCGTGAACGTGCCCCATGGCCACGACTCGACGTTCAACCACAGGCTGACCAGCCAACGCGTCCAGGCACCCAGCACGGCGCCCAGGCCCACGGCCAGGAAATTCAACGGGATCAGGGTTTGATAGGCAGACATAAGTCGGGGCGCCTGACATAGGCCGGCGCGCAAGGCAAAAGACCAGCAGCAGCATAACGCGCCCAAGGCGCAGCCGCGCAACAACCGTCAACGCGCAGAGGCGTAGGGATCGTGAACGCGCCGGCGCGTGGGAACCGTCAACGCGCCACCCGCTTTGCCCCCGCGCCGCCTTCGAAATCGATTGAAATCAGCGTCCGTGAACCGCTCGGTCTTTTATACGAGTAATTCTCATTAAATGTTAGAATCCGCCGCTTCAAACCGAATCCCGCATGGACAGTCAACCCACTCCACGGCGCCGGGCCTACTGGCTCAAGACGCTGCATCAATGGCATTGGATCAGCTCGGCGCTATGCCTGCTGGGCATGCTGCTGTTTGCTGTCACCGGCCTCACGCTGAACAACGCGTCGCACATCGAATCCCGTGCGGTGGTAACGAGCCGGCAAGCGCAATTGCCCGGCCCCGTCCTTAAGCAACTGACCGCGCCGTCCAGCCAGAAAAAGGCGCCGTTGCCGGCCTCTGTCGCACGGTGGCTGGACGATACGCTGGATGCCGGGGCCGCGGGCAAGGCCGCCGAATGGTCCGCCGACGAGGTCTACCTGTCATTGCCCCGCGCGGGCGGCGACGCCTGGCTGTCCATCGACCGCGCCAGCGGCGATGTCGAATACGAGCGCACCGATCGCGGATGGGTCTCTTACCTGAACGATTTGCACAAGGGCCGCAACACCGGCCTGGCCTGGAGCTGGTTCCTGGACATCTTCGCCGTTGCCTGTCTGGTCTTTTCGCTGACTGGGCTGGTGCTGCTGAAGATGCACGCCGGCAACCGCAGCGCCACCTGGCCCATGGTGGGGCTGGGCGTCGTGATTCCCGTCGTCCTGGCGCTGCTCTTCATCCACTGATGCTCGTCCCCTGATTCCTTCGATCCGCCCCTGGAGATTTCCATGCGCAAACTGTTGTTGTCGGCCCTCTTGGCCGGCGCGATCGCCCGAACGGCCAATGCGGCCGACATCGGCCTGTCCATCGAGGTGCCGCGCCTGGATGTGGCCGAATACCACCGCCCGTACGTCGCGATCTGGATCGAAAACCCCGACCAGAGCGTGGCCGCCGACCTGGCCGTCTGGTACGACGTGGCCAAGAAGAACAACGAAGGCACCGAGTGGCTCAAGGACATGCGCCAATGGTGGCGCCGCAGCGGCCGCAACCAGCAGTTCCCGGTGGACGGAGTCAGCGGCGCGACCAAGCCCGTGGGCAAGCACACGCTGAGCTTTGACGCGGCCTCCAAGCCCTTGGCATCCCTCAAACCCGGCCAGTACGCGGTCGTGGTGGAAGCGGCGCGTGAAGTCGGCGGCCGTGAATTGGTGCGCATTCCCTTCCAGTGGCCCGCGCAAAAGGCCGAACAACTGACCGCGCAAGGCGAACACGAATTGGGCGCCATCGCGCTCAACCTCAAACCCTGATGCCCCACATGCCTTCAAGGACCGCAACCATGAAATCCGCCGCCAAACTGGCCGCCGCCCTGGCGCTGTGCCTGCCCTTTGCCGCCCACGCGCATGACGTGTGGATCGTGCCGTCGTCCACCGTGCTCTCGGGCACCGACAGCTGGATCACCGTTGACGCCGCCGTCGGCAACGACAAGTTCTACTTCAACCATGCGCCGATGCGCCTGGACGGCCTGGCCGTCATCGCGCCGGACGGCAACCCCGCCGAAGCCGAAAACCTGAACCGTGGCAAGCTGCGCAGCACGTTCGACCTGCAACTGAAGCAAAGCGGCACGTATCGCGTGGCCGTGGTCAATGACGGCGTGTTTGCGCGCTGGAAGGAAGACGGCAAGAACAAGCGCTACTTCGGCAAGGTCGAAGGCATGGCGCAGGCGGTGCCCGCCAACGCGCAAGAACTGGAAGTGTCCCAAAGCCTGGGCCGAGTCGAAACGTTCGTGACGGCGGGCAAGCCGTCGACCATCAAGCCGGTGGGCCGTGGCCTGGAGCTGGCGCCGGTCACGCACCCGAACGATTTATTCACGGACGAAGCGGCCAGCTTCCAGATGCTGCTGGACGGCCAGCCCGCCGCCAACCTGGAAGTGAACGTCGTACCCGGCGGCAGCCGCTATCGCGACAAGGTCGGCGAGATCAAGCTGACCACCGACAAGGACGGCAAGTTCTCGGTCAAGTGGCCGCAGCCCGGCCTGTACTGGATCGAGGCCGGCATGGAAGACGCCAAGGTCAGCGTGCCGAAGGCAACCAAGCGCCGCCTGTCCTACGCCGGCACCGTCGAAGTGCTGCAACCCTGAGGCGCGCGCGTGTCGGCAGCCCGGTCCTATGCGCCTCGCGGCACGGCGCCCCCCGCCGTGCGCGTGAGCTATGGCGCCATGCCGGCGGCGCGCCCCGCATCCCCAGCGTTGTCAGCCTTGTCAGCATTGCCAGCCTTGTCAGCGTCGCCCGCCGTGGCCACGTGGTCCGCGCCGACCGCGCTGCCTGCCCCGCCCGCACTGCCCGCGCTGGCGGCGTTGGCGGGCGCGACCATGGGCACAACGTGGTCCGCACGCATGGCGCTGCCGGCCGGCATCGACAGTGACGCCGCGCGCAGCGCTATCCAGGCGGCGCTGGACGACGTCGTGGCGCAGATGAGTACCTGGGAATCGGCCTCCGATATCACGCGGTTCAACCGGGCCCCAGAAGGCTGGCAGGTGCTGCCCGACGGCTTTTTCTACGTGCTGCGCCATGCCCTGGCCTTGGCCGAGGACAGCGGCGGCGCGTATGACCCAACGGTGGGGCCGCTGGTCAACGCCTGGGGCTTTGGCCCGCACCAGCGCGCATTTGAACCGCCCTCGCCTGCCGCCATCGAGGCGGCGCGCGCGCGCTGCGGTTGGCGCCGCGTGCCGCTGGGCGTGGCACGGCAAGCCGCCATGCAAGCCGGCGGCACATATCTGGATCTGTCTTCCATTGCCAAAGGCCATGGCGTGGACCGCGCGGCCTTGGCGCTGGACGCGCTCGGTATCTCGCAATACCTGGTGGAAGTGGGCGGCGAATTGCGCGCGCGCGGCAGGCGGCCCGATGGCCAAGCCTGGCGCGTCGCGATCGAGGTGCCGGATGCCAGCGACAAGCACGCGTTGGCCTTGCCCCTGCAAGACCTTTGCATCGCCACGTCCGGCGACTATCGGCGACACGCCGGCAGCGGCGACGCACGCTATGCCCACACCATCGATCCGCGTAGCGGGCAGCCGGTGCGCAACAACGTGGCGTCCGTGTCCGTGCTGCACGCCGAATGCATGCAGGCGGACGCGCTGGCCACGGTCTTGACGGTGCTGGGCGAGGCCGACGGCCTGGCCTACGCCCGCCGCCACGACCTGGCGGCCCTGTTCATTCTGCGCGACGCCCACGATTACCGCGTCGTCGCCACCCCGGCGTTTCAGGCGCTGGCCCAAACTTCCTGACCCGATGAGCCCTACCCGATTGTTCGCCGCAGCGTGCGTGGTGGCAGTGTGGCTGCTGCTGTGCCTGTGGGCGTGGCGCCGCGCGCGGCGGCATCAGGCCAGCCAGGCGCGGGCGCTGGCCGCCTTGAGCCTGAACGCCGACCGGGGTTCTGATTCCGATGCCGTGCTGATCGCATATGCCAGCCAGACCGGCTATGCGGAGGCCCTGGCCGAACAAACCGCGCAATCACTGCGCGCGGGCGGCCTGACGGTGCATGTGGCGTCGCTGGGGCAGCTGGATGTGGCGCGCTTGTCGGGGCAATCGCCCGTCTACCGCCGCGTGCTGTTCGTGGTCAGCACCTATGGCGAAGGCGATCCGCCCGACGCCGCGGCCGCCTTTGCCAGCCAGATGCAGGCCGCGCCCTCGCGGGCATTGGCCGGTGTGCAGGTTGCGGTGCTGGCGCTGGGCGATAGCGGATACACGCGGTTCTGCGGTTTTGGGCATCAGCTGAACGACTGGCTGCACGCCCAGGGCGCCACCCCCTTGTTCGACATGGTGGAAGTGGACAACGGCGACCCCGCTGCGCTGCGCCACTGGCAACATCACCTGAGCCTGTTGACCGGCCGCAGCGACCTGCCCGATTGGCAGGCGCCGGACTACGAACCGTGGCGGCTCGCAGCGCGCACGCTGCAAAACCCCGGCAGCGCGGGCGGTCCATGCTACCTGTTGACGCTAACCCCGCCGGCCCACGGCAAGCCAAGTTGGCTGGCTGGCGATATCGCGGAAATCGGCCCCCGACTGGAACGCGACGGGCCGCTGCAAGCACACCGCGAATATTCCATTGCGTCGCTGCCGGAAGAGGGGGCCATTGACCTGCTGGTGCGCCAGATGCCCGGGGCAGACGGCGGCCTGGGCGTAGGTAGCGGCTGGCTGACACAGGTGGCGCAGGTGGGCGATCAGATCGATCTGCGCGTACGCACCAATCGCAACTTCCATGCGCCGGACGATGGCCGCCCGATGATATTGGTGGGTAACGGCACCGGGCTGGCCGGGCTGCGCGCGCTGATCAAGGCGCGACGCGCGGCGGGGCATCGACGCAACTGGCTGATCTTCGGCGAACGCAACGCCGCGCACGATGTATTTTGCCGGGCCGACATCGACGTCTGGAAAGCGGACGGCACGCTGGAACGCGTGGACACCGTTTATTCGCGCGACCAAGCCCAGCGCCGCTACGTGCAACACGTGCTGCGCGAGCAAGCCGATGCGTTGCGCACCTGGGTGGCGGACGGCGCCGCCATCTACGTCTGCGGCAGCCTGCAAGGCATGGCGTCCGGGGTAGACGCGGCACTGCAAGACGTGCTGGGCGACGACGCCTTGCAGGCGTTGCTGCACGCCGGCCGTTACCGGCGCGACGTGTACTAAGGCTACGGCGCTGCGCCCGACACTATCGCAGCCGGGACCTGCCGTAGCCCGGCCCGAGTTGCTGATTGCAGCTTGATCTCGCGCGGATCGATCTCATTGCAGCTTGATCGCATCGCAGCCGGACCGCATCACAGCCAGACCGCATCACAGCCAGATCTCATTGCAGCTTGATCTGCGCGCGGTCGATCACCGTCTTCCAGCGGTCGCGTTCCGTGCGAATTTGTTCCGCGAATTCCGCTGGCGTATTGCCCAGTGCAAAGGCGCCCGTTTCCTCCATCTTCGCCGCCGTGGCCGGGTCGCGCACGGCTTGCGCAAACGCCTGGGCCAGCTTGTCGCGCACATCGGCGGGCATGCCGGCCGGGCCCACCACGCCGTACCAGGCCGTGACGTCGTAGTCCTTGTAACCCTGCTCGGCGAACGTCGGCACATCGGGCAGGCGCGGGTTGCGCTCGGTGCCCGTGATGGCCAGCGCGTGCAGATGCTTGCTTTTCACATACGGCAGCGACGACGGGAAATTATCGAAGATGACCGGCACCACGCCGCCCACCGTATCGGTTAACGCCGGCGCCGAGCCGCGGTACGAAATACTGTTCATCTTGCCGCCGATGATCTGCAAGAACCAGATCATGCCCAAGTCGTTCACCCCGCCCGCGCCCGCGTTGGCGTAGCCGTCCTTGTTCGGATTGGCGCGCACGTGCGCCACAAAATCGGCCAGCGTCCGTGCCGGATAGCTCGGGTTGACGCTAAGAATATTGGGGCTGGTGACCAGGTTGCTGATCGGCGTGAAATCCTTGACCGGGTCGTAGGCCAGGTTGGGGAACAAGTGCGGCGCGGTGCCGTGCGTGCTGACGGTGGCCAGGCCCACGGTGTAGCCGTCGGGTTTGGCGCGCGCCGTGGCCGCCATGCCGATGGTGCCGGACGCGCCGGTACGGTTTTCCACCACGATCTGCTGGCCCAGGATCTCGCCCGCCTTGGCCGCCGCGACACGGCCGACGATGTCGGTGGGGCCACCCGCCGGGAACGGCACGATAAGGGTGATGGGATGGTCCGGGAACGCGGCATGGGCGGTGGGCAACAGCGCCGCCAGCGCCAGGGCAATCAATGTCTTTTGCATCATGATGGGTTTGTCTCCTTGGGGTTTTTGTATGTGGCTTCGCGCCGCAAGATCTTGCCGGGGCGGTTCATGCCCGGCGTTTCCGGGAATACCGGTTGGCCATTGACCAGCACGTGTTCAACGCCAATGGACGGCAGCGTCGGCGCGTCCCAGGTGGCGCAATCGGCCACGGTGTCCGCGTCGAACACCACGATGTCCGCCCAGGCGCCCACGCTGAGCTGGCCGCGGCCGGACAGCCCGAACACGCGCGCGGGCAACGCCGTCATCTTGGCCACGGCGGCTTCAAGCGTCAGCAATTCGGCCTCGCGCACATAGCGGCCCAGCACCCGCGTGAAGCTGCCCCACAGGCGCGGATGCGGGTGCGCGTCATTGGGCAGGCCGTCCGACCCGACCATGCAGCATTCGTGTTGAAAGATGCGCTGCACTTCCGTCTCGTCCATGGCGAAGTAAATGGCGCCTGCCGGGCACAGCCGCTGTGCGGCCTGCGTCTTGTCGCAGCCCCAGCGCGCGGCAATGTCGGCCAGCGATTCGCCGCTGCATTCCGGATGCGGTACCGACCACGTAATGCGAATGTCGTCGATGCTGTCTGCGCGTTCGGGAATCAGGATCGTCGAGCTGCCGGGATACGGGTAGATGTCCAGCGCCACGTCGATGCCCTCGGCGCGCGCGCGGTCGATGTTGGCCAGCGTGACGCGGCTTTTGCCCCAGTTGCGCGGCATCATGCACTTGTGGTGCGACAGCACCGTGGCGCAGCCCGTGTTGCGCCCGACGGAAAGCACCTCGTCCACGGCGGCTTCAACCTCGTCGCCTTCGTTGCGGATGTGGCTGGTGTGCAGCGCGCCGTGCGCGGCCGCCACGCGGGCCAGGCCGTCCAGTTCGTCTTGTTGCGCGGCGCCGCCCGGCTGGTAGGCCAGCCCGGTGCTGAAACCCACCGCGCCGGCCGTCAACGCATCGTCCAGCATGCGCTGCATGGTGTCCTGCTCGTCCGGCGTTGGCGTGGCGGTCGGGTCGCGCATGGCGGCCAGGCGCAGGTTGGCGTGGCCCACCAGCGCCGCGACGTTGATCATGGGTTGCTGCGCGCGCAGGGTATCGAAATAGGCGTGCATGTCGGCAAACAGCGGCGTTTCGCCCAGCAGCGCCAAGGCCGCCGCCGTATTGCCCGGCAAGGGCGCGGGCGCGCCGCTGACGCCGCAATTGCCCACCACCACCGACGTAATGCCCTGGCTGGTCTTCCACGGCAAGCCGGGCTTTTCCACGAACATCAAGTCATCGTGACCGTGCGAATCGATGAACCCGGGCGCCACGATCTTGCCGCGCGCATCGATGCGGCGCATGGCCTGGACCTGGGCCAGGTCGCCGATGGCCGCCACGCGTTCGTCTTTCACCCCTACGTCCGCCAACCGTCGCGGGCCGCCCAGGCCATCGATGACCCAGCCGCCTTCAATGATCAGATCCAATTTTCCGTGTTGCATGTTCGTCCTGCCTGGATGAAGCCCCTAGTATCGTCCGGCCAATCAATCTGGAAAAATTGTTTTTATTGATCCATCTATCGTAGTTTGAAATGAATCGCCTGCCCAAGCATGTCACGTTGAAACACCTGACCGCGTTTGTCGCGGTGGCCCAGGAATCCAGCTTCACGCACGCCGCCAAGCGGCTGTTCCAGACCCAATCGTCCGTGACCAGCCTGGTGCGCCAGCTGGAAGACGCGCTGGCCACGCAGCTGTTCGCGCGCACCAGCCGGCGCGTGCTGCTGACCGCGGCGGGCGAAGAATTTTTGCCGCGCGTGATGCGCTTGCTGGCCGATTTTGATGGCGTGATCGAAGACGTGGTGCGCTATGGCGCGCTGGAGCGCGGGCGCGTGGGCGTGGCCGCCGCGCCATCGGCCATCACCGAAATCATCGCGCCGGCGGCAGCCGCATTCGCGGCCCAATATCCCGCCGTGCGCCTATACCTTAGCGACGACAATTCCGGCCGCATCCAGCGCAAGGTGGCGGCGCGCGAAGTGGACTTCGGCTTGACCAGCCGGTGGGCCGATGCGCCCGGTCTGCACTTTGAACCCTTGCTGGAAGACCGCTTCGGCGTGTTGTACCGGGCCGATGACCCGCATCTGAAGCCGGGGCGGGAGGGCACGATGCGCTGGTCGGACCTGGCGGGGCGCAAATTGGTGGGGGTGGTGGACGAAACCGGCATCATGGCGCTGCTGCGTGCCCGCGCCGACTTGCCGATCGAGGCCGGCGCACCGTTCTACGAAGCGTCCAGCACCACGTCGCAGGCGGCGCTGGTCAAGGCCGGGCTGGGCGTGGCGCTGTTGCCGGCGCTGGCCGCCGCCCGGGTACAGGAACCCGGCTTGGCCTATGCGCTGCTGGCGCGCCCGACGGTGGTGCGCACCGTGTGCGTCATTCGCCATAAGGAATACCCGACCAGTCCGGCGGCGCAGGCGTTGATCCGCGCGATCCACGATTACCTGCGCGGCGCGCCACTGCCCGCCGGGTGCAAGCGCGTGCCGGCAAGCCGCAAGACGCTGGCCGAAATGCCGCTGACCTAAATGCTGCTGAGCTAAATGCCGCTGAGCTAAATGCCGATGACCGAAATGCCGCTGACCGAGATGCCGCTGACCTAGCGGCGGCGACTGCGCTATCCGCTATGCCTGGCCGGCGCGCAGCTTTTCGTCCAGCGCCGCCAGGCCCGCCGCGAACACATTCTGCCCCACGGCATGGGCCACATCGGCAAGCTCGGCGCCTTCGACACGGAAGTCCGCCCACCATTGCACCAGCGTGTGTTCGCCCGATGGCTGCCCCGATGTCTGCTCAGACTGCGTGATGCGATGCAAGGACACGCCCGCCGTGTAGTCGCGCATGGGCAGGTCGGTTTCAATGATCGAATAGCGCAGCGCCGCGTTGGGGTCGTCCAGCATCAACAACTGTTCGCGCACAAAGCCCGATGGTTCAAGCGCCAGATACCGCACGCTGCCCACCGCGTCATGGCGCCCGTCCGCTTCCAGGCGGCTTTGCGCCACGCCCGGATGCCAGGCGGCCAGGCCGTCGAAATCGCGAAAGCACGGCCACACCTGTTCAAGCGGTGCGTGGATAACGGCACTGACGAAGACGGTATGCGACATGAGCACCTCAGAAGGTCAGGTTTTTGAATTCGCGGGTGGCGGCGGTCAAGGCCAGTTCCGTGGGCAGGCGTTCCATCGAACTGGCGCCGTAGAAACCATGGCATTGCTTGCAGTGGCGCAGCACGTAAGCGGCGTCCTGGGGGGTGGCGATGGGCCCGCCGTGGCATAGCACGATGATATCCGGACGCACCGCCAGCGCGGCATCGGCAATGCGGTCGATGGCGGCAACGCAATCGTCCAGCGTCTGCGACGTTTCCGCGCCGATGGACCCGCCCGTCGTCAGGCCCATATGGGCCACGATGATGTCCGCGCCCGCTTCCGACATGGCGACGGCGTCGTCCTCGTTGAAAACGTACGGCGTGGTCAGCATGCCCTTTTGATGGGCCAGGCGGATCATGTCGACTTCCAGCGCGTAGCCCATGCCGGTTTCTTCAAGGTTGGCGCGGAACGTGCCGTCGATCAGGCCGACGGTGGGAAAGTTCTGCACGCCGGCAAAGCCCTGGCGTGTCAGGTCATCCAGGAACACATCGAAATCGCAGAACGGATCGGTGCCGTTCACGCCGGCCAGCACGGGCGTCTTCTTGACCACCGGCAGCACTTCGCGGCCCATGTCGACCACGATCTCGTTGGCGTTGCCGTAGGCCAGCAAGCCGGCCAGCGAGCCGCGTCCCGCCATGCGATAGCGGCCCGAGTTATAGATGACGATCAGGTCGATGCCACCCGCTTCCTCGCACTTGGCCGACAAGCCCGTGCCCGCGCCACCGCCGACGATAGGCGTGCGGGCGCGCACCATGGCGCGAAACTTGTCCAGCAGTTCGTTACGGTCAAAACGCGGCATGGGGCCTTCCTTAATGGGTAGCGATGTCAAGAAATTGGTCCACCGCCGTCCTGGCGAACAGCGGGTCGTTGATATGGCACGGCACGCGCACCAGGCGGCGGTCGGCGGTCTGCACCACATTGGCCTCAAGCGCCGCGAACAAGGCGGCGTCGGCCTCGGGGTTCCAGAACGCCTGGCCCGGTGCATCCAGCGCTGATACGCCGCCTTCCGGTATCAAGAAGCGCACGGGTCCATTGCATTGGTTCAGCTTCTCGGCGATCCACTCGCCCTGCCGTCGATTTTCCTCGACCGTGGTGCGCATCAGCGTCACCTGCGGATTGTGCGGGTAGAACTGGCGGCCCTGGTAGCGTTCGGGAACGGTGTCCATGCCGCCAAAATTGACCATATCCAGCGCGCCGCAAGACCCCACATAGGGCGCGCCCGTGCGGGCCACGGCGCCGAAGCGGTCTTGCGTGCAGGCCAGCACGCCGCCAAAAAGAAAGTCGCAGACTTCGGTGGTCGTCAGGTCCAGCACGCCGGCCAGCAAGCCGCTGTCCAACAGCTTTTCCATCGACTGCCCGCCCGTGCCCGTGGCGTGGAACACCAGGCAGTCATAGCGCGATTCCAGCAGCGGGGTCACCTGCTGCACGCAGGCCGTCGTGACGCCGAACATGGTGATGCCCACGGCGGGGCGGCCATCATCGGCGGTGGCGCTAGCCGCGGCCATGCGATGCGCGCCGGCAATGGCCCCCGCCGCATTGGCCAGCACGCGGCGCGAAATGCGGTTCAGCCCGGCCACGTCGGTCACGGAATACATCATCGCGATGTCGGACGGGCCGACATAGGGCGCGACGTTGCCCGATGCCATCGTGGACACCATCACCTTGGGCGTGCCGATGGGCAGCGCGCGCATGGCCGGGGCGATCAGCGCCGTGCCGCCGGAGCCGCCCAGGCCCAACAGCGCGCCGATGCCGGCGTGGCCGGCCACGTAGCGCTCGAACGCCAGCGCCATGGCGGCGATGGCCGTGCCGCGATCACCGGTGAACACGGCGTCCGCCCCGCCCGGGTGGCTGGCGGCGACGTCGCGCGCCTGAATCCGAGCGGCACTGGGCGCGCCCGTGGTGGACACGTCCACCGACACCACGTCCACGCCGTCGCGGCGCAGCAGGTCCACCACGTACTCGGCTTCCTGGCCCTTGGTGTCATAGGTGGCGGCAACAAATACCCGCCGGTTCGAATGCGTCATGGCTCCTCCGCGGGCGGCTACACTCGGTGCGCGCCTCGATATGTGAGGCCCTGAAGGCCTGTGTAGAATCAAGAAATGAGACGAAAGAATCATACTGAGACGCCTGTCTCACGTCAAACTCCCGCCGTCCCGGCCAGCCGTTCGGCCACGAGCGGCACGGCGCGGCTGATCGCGCCCGCCAGCCGTCAGGCCGAGGCCAGCGGCGAACCGCCGCACGGGCCGCGCGCCCGCATGCGCAAGACCTTGCTGGACGCAGCGCAACAGCTGATGGCCCAGGGCATCACCCCGTCGGTAGCGGAATTGGCGGAACACGCCAAGGTGTCGCGCGCGACCGCGTACCGCTACTTTCCCAGCCAAAGCGCGCTGATCGCGGCCGTGGTGGACGAAAGCCTGGGCCCCATCCTGGCCTGGGATTCCGACTCGTCCGACGCAGCCGCCCGTGTCGACGAACTGCTGCGCTTTGCCTACCCGCGGCTGGCGTCCCACGAAGCGCCGCTGCGCGCGGCCATCATGGTGTCGCTACAGCAGCATGCGCAAGCCAGCGCCGGCAAGGACGCCGCCGAGCCCCGACTGGTGCGCGGCCATCGCGTCGACATCCTCAAGCGCGCCATCGCGCCGCTGGCGCAGACATTGACGGCCGCGCAACGGGACCGCGTGGCGCAAGCGCTGTCGCTGGTGTATGGCACCGAAGTGTTCCTGGTGTTGAAAGACATCTGGCAACTGGACCTGCCCGCCGTCACGGACGTGGTGCGCTGGACGGCCAACGCCATCATCACGCAGGCGCTCGCCGAAGCGGGCACCGGCGCGGGCACCGGCGCCGGCGCGGGCGCGGGCAAGGCCAAGGGCGGCAGCACGCGCAAGCGTTAAGCACCCGCGTCGTATCGCGGCGGCCTGCTGTCATGCCCGCGTCACTCGTCGTGGGCATAGTTCGGCGTTTTGCGGCCCGCCGTTGCGGGTCGCCAGACGTTGGAGTGTGTCCATGCAGTTCGAAGTATCCCGCGTGCGGCGGGCCGTCTTGCCCCTGTCGCTGGCTTGCGTCACCTTGTTGAGCGCTTGCGGTGGCAGCGACGACGACGATGAACCCGTCGCGCCCCCCACCCCGCCTGTGGTGACCGAGCCGGCCCCGCCGGTCGAGCCCACCAAGCCCGTCGAAACCGGCGCCTGGACCACGGGCGACCTGCACGTGCACACCTATCAGTCCGACGACGCGCAGGTCAGCCTGGAAAGCGCGCTGGACCAGGCCTTTGACCGCTACAAGCTGGACTGGGTGGCCATTTCAAACCACCTGCGGCTCTCGGGACGCGATCATACCGGCACTACGCTGGCAGGCGGCGCCATCCCGTTTTCCACCGGCATGGCGCAGTATGAAGTGCCGTTCATCAAGACCGCGCAGGCCGCCGGGCGCTATGCCGACAAGATCATCTTCTCGTCGTTCGAATGGGACATGCCGACGCATGACCACGTGAACATCGGCATCGGCACCGACGACCCGCTGTCGGACAAGTCGCTGCAAGCCGTGGCCGAATTCGAATACCTGTTCACCAACCGCGCCCCTGCCCTGTTCGACCCCTTGCTGGCGTCGCGCCTGGCGGGCCAGACGCGCGCCTACACCACGCATGCCGATTCGCTGGCGGCGTTGGCGTGGCTGCGCGACAAGCACCCCGACAGCTACATGCTGCTGAACCACCCGTCGCGTTACGCGGGCAAGTACACCGCCGCGCAGCTGCGCGAAATGAACGACCTGGCGCCCGGCATCTTCTTCGCCATCGAAGGCATGGTCGGCAACCAGATGGAACCGGATCGCGGCGGCTACGCCACGGCCTACACCAACGCGTTCCTGCCCAACCGCACGTACGGCGGCGTGGACTATCTGGTGGCGCACCTGGGCGGCACGTGGGACGCGCTGCTGGGCGAAGGCCGACGCATCTGGACGGTGGCCGATTCCGACTTCCACTTCCGCACCGCCTCAGGGCTGTACAGCTCGGGCTACGCGCCGGGCGAATACGCCAAGACGCATGTGTGGAAGGACGGCGACGACATGAAGGCGGTGGTGGCCGGCTTGAAAAGCGGCCGGGTCTTCGGCGTGTTCGGCGACCTGATCGATGCGCTGGACTTCCAGGCGCAAGGCGCGGCCGGCGTCGTGCACATGGGCGGCGAACTGCAAGCCACGAAGGGCGAAAAGGTGGAAGTCACCATCCGCTTTCGCAGCCCGGACAGCAACCATTACGAATACCCGATCGAAAGCGGCAACCCCACCTACGTCAAGCCCACCGTCAATCACGTGGACCTGATCGTGGGCGACGTCGGGGCACGCGCCGCCGTCGGCACCCCGGGATATGACGCCGACACCAACCCGTCCACCCGTGTGCTGGCCCGCTACACACGCGCCGACTGGACGGTGGACGCCGACGGCTACAACGTCATCAAGACCACGATCACGGCAGACAAGAGCCAGTACCTGCGTTTGCGCGGCACCAATCTTGGCGTTGACGTTACCGGCGAGACGGCGGCCGGTGAACCGCTGCCCGACGCCAAGGTGGACCTGGCCGACAACGTCGCGCGCTTTAACGCGATCAACGCGCGCAACTACAACGATTTGTGGTTCTATTCGAACCCGGTGTTCGTGACGGTTGCGCAGTAAGTCCTGCACAGAGCGTAAAAAAAGCCTGGCATTTTTCAATGCCAGGCTTTTTGTTTACCGCAACGCTACCGGTTTACTGCAACGTGCGGGTGAACACGAATTCCCCGTCGCGCCAATCCACCGGCACGACATCGCGCGGCCCGAACTTGCCTTCCAGGATCAGGCGCGCGACCGGGTTTTCGATCTGCTGCTGGATGGCACGCTTCAAGGGGCGTGCGCCAAACACCGGATCGAAGCCGGAACGCGCCAGTTCCGCCAGCGCGGCCTCGGTGACTTCCAGCCGCATCTCCTGCTTTTCCAGCCGGGCGCCAAGGCGGCGCAACTGGATCCGGGCGATGGACTCGATGTGCTGCGCTTCCAGCCCATGGAACACCACCACTTCGTCGATACGGTTCAGGAACTCAGGACGCAGGGTCTGCTTGAGCTCGCCCCACACCACTTCCTTGACCACGTCGTACGGCTGGCCCGCCAGGCTCTGGATGTGGTGCGAACCCAGGTTGGACGTCATCACGATCACCGTGTTGCGGAAGTCCACCGTGCGGCCCTGGCCATCGGTCAGGCGACCGTCGTCCAGCACTTGCAGCAGCACGTTGAACACGTCCGGATGCGCCTTTTCGACTTCATCCAGCAGCACCACGCTGTACGGCTTGCGACGCACGGCTTCGGTCAGGTAGCCGCCCTCTTCGTAGCCCACATATCCGGGCGGCGCACCGATCAGCCGCGCCACCGAATGCTTCTCCATGAACTCGCTCATGTCGATGCGGATCAGGTGCTCTTCAGAGTCGAACATGAACTCGGCCAGCGCACGCGTCAGTTCGGTCTTGCCTACCCCGGTGGGGCCCAGGAACAGGAACGATCCATAAGGCCGAGCCGGGTCCGCCAAGCCCGCACGCGAACGGCGGATGGCGTCCGACACCAGGCGCACGGCCTCGTCCTGGCCGACCACGCGCTTGTGCAGGAATTCCTCCATGTGCAGCAGCTTTTCGCGTTCGCCCTGCATCATCTTGGACACCGGAATACCGGTGGCGCGCGAGACGACTTCGGCGATTTCTTCCGCCCCCACACGCGTGCGCAACAGACGCGGACGGCCATTGTCGCCCTCGGCGTTTTCCGCGGCCTGCGCGGCGCCCACTTCGGCGGCCTTCAGGCGCGATTCCAGGTCAGGCAGCTTGCCGTATTGCAGTTCGGCCAGCTTGTCGAATTGGCCCTTGCGCTGCAATTCCGCCATTTCGGCGCGCACGCTGTCGATCTCTTCCTTGATGGCCTGCGTGCCTTGCACGGCGGCCTTCTCGGCCTTCCAGATTTCCTCGAAGTCGTTGTATTCGCGTTGCAGCTTTTCCAGCTCGTCTTCGATGACCCCCAGGCGGCGCTTGGAGGCGTCGTCGGTTTCCTTCTTGACGGCTTCGCGCTCGATCTTCAGCTGGATGATGCGACGGTCAAGCTTGTCCATCACTTCCGGCTTGGAATCGATTTCCATGCGGATGCGCGCGCCGGCCTCGTCGATCAGGTCAATGGCCTTGTCGGGCAGGAAGCGGTCGGTGATGTAGCGGTGCGACAGCTCGGCGGCCGCGACGATGGCCGGGTCGGTGATTTCAACACCGTGGTGTATCTCGTAGCGCTCTTGCAGGCCGCGCAGGATGGCGATGGTGGATTCCACGTCGGGCTCGTCCACCAGCACCTTCTGGAAGCGGCGTTCAAGCGCGGCATCCTTTTCGATGTACTTGCGGTATTCGTCCAGTGTGGTCGCGCCAATGCAGTGCAGCTCGCCGCGTGCCAACGCGGGCTTGAGCATGTTGCCCGCGTCCATCGCGCCCTCGGCCTTGCCCGCGCCGACCATGGTGTGCAGCTCGTCGATGAAGACGATGTTGCTGCCGTCGTCCTGGCCCAATTCCTTGAGCACGGCCTTCAGGCGTTCTTCGAATTCGCCACGGAACTTGGCGCCGGCCAAAAGCGCCGCCAGGTCGAGCGACAGCACGCGCTTGCCGCGCAGGCTTTCGGGCACTTCGTCGTTGACGATGCGCTGCGCCAGGCCTTCGACGATGGCGGTCTTGCCCACGCCGGGTTCGCCGATCAGCACGGGGTTGTTCTTGGTGCGGCGTTGCAGGATCTGGATGGTGCGGCGGATTTCATCATCGCGGCCGATCACGGGATCCAGCTTGCCCTGGCGCGCGCGCTCGGTCAGGTCCAGGGTGTACTTGGACAGGGCTTCGCGGTTGGATTCGCCTTCGGCGCCGGACACGTTTTCGCCCCCGCGCACGGCGTCGATGGCGGCTTCCAGGGCTTTCTTCTGCAACCCCGCTTCGCGCAGGATGCGGCCGGCCTCGCCTTTGTCTTCGGCCAGCGCCAGCAGGAACAGCTCGCTGGCAATGTAGGTGTCGCCACGGCGCGCGGCTTCCTTGTCGGTGCGGGTCAGCACCGCGTTCAGGTCGCGGCCCACTTGCACGTTGTCGTCGCCCTGCACTTGCGGCAACGACTTCATCGCTGCTTCAAGCGCGGGGGTCAGGCGGTTGACCGCCACGCCCGCTCGCGCCAGCAGGCTGCCCGCGCCGCTGTCCGGGTCGGATAGCAGCGCCGACAGCACGTGCACGGGCTCGATATAGGGGTGGTCGTTGCGCGCGGCCAGACTTTGGGCGTCGGCCAGGGCTTGCTGGAACTTGGTGGTTAGTTTGTCGAATCGCATAATGGTCGTTTGGCTTGTTGGAGAGCCTGACCGATACGTGCCGGCTGGCTCGATACCCTGAATATGTGGCCGGATGACAAAATTTCAACACCCTGCCGCCCACTTCACTGCTTCGACGTGCGAGATAAACCGATTTATGAGCATATACGTTTTCGTCTACGGCACCCTACGCACGGGCGAAATCAATGATCTGGCGCAAGCCGCCGCCCGGCGCGGCCTGCCCGAGGCCCATTGGATAGGCCCGGCCACGGTGCCCGGCATGCTGGTCGACTTCGGCTCATGGCCCGGTCTGATCCCGGTGGATGACGGGCGGCGGGTGCGCGGCGACGTGTATCGGGTCGACCCGGCGCTGATCGCGCTGATGGACGAGATCGAAGAATACGTACCCGGGCAAGCCTGCTGTTTCGTGCGCCGGGAGACCATCGCGCGCCTGGATTCGCCCCTGAACGGCGCGCGGGACGTGCACTGCCAGTACTATCCCATTGATCCGTCGCTGCGAGCGTTGGCCGTGGACATCCCGGCCGACGACTGGATCGCCTATCGGCAATCGCGTCCGGCGACCAAGGGCACGTAAGACGCCCGTAGTAACAACCGACTACAATGCTTTTTGTCTTCACGCTTGTACACCCGTACGCGCCATTCCTGGCGCAACGGGCACTATAAAGGTCATCGTATGCAAAAACGGGTTCCCGTCGCCCCGGATGCCGCCCACTGTTCCACGTGTATGTTGGGCCACGTGTGTGTGCCCGTGGGCATGGCAGCCGCCGAAGTGGAAAAGCTGGACGAGCTGGTGCAAGAACGCGTACGCCTTGAGAAAGGCAAGATGCTGTACTCGCTGGACCACCCGCTTGATGCTGTCTATGGCGTGCGCTTTGGCAGCATCAAGACGCAGCTGGAAGACGCCACCGGCCAGATCCAGATCACCGGCTTTCACCTGCCGGGCGAAATCGTCGGCATGGACGGCATGCTTGAAGGCAAGCACGTGTCCGCCGCCGTCGCGTTGGAAGACTCCGAGGTTTGCGTCATCCGCCTGAACGAAGTGGATCGCGTGGCCGCGCACCTGCCCTCGCTGCAACAGCAGTTTCGCCGCCTGATGAGCCGCGAGATCACGCGGTCGCACCAGATGCTGGCCTCGTTGGGTTCGATGCGTTCCGAGCAGCGCCTGGCCGCCTTCCTGTTGAATCTGTCGCAACGCTATGCCTCGCTGGGCTATTCGTCGACGGAGTTCGTGCTGCGCATGAGCCGCGAAGAAATCGGCAACTTCCTGGGCTTGACCTTGGAAACCGTCAGCCGATTGTTCTCCCGATTCGCGCGCGAAGGCCTGATCAAGATCAACCAGCGCGAGGTCCGCATCCTGGACCTGCCCGCCCTGAAGCAACTGCTGGGCCACGAGGCCTGCTGAACGCCCGCCGCGCCATGCGACGCGCGCCTGCCCCTTCCGCTGCCCACGCCGCGCTCGCCAGCGTTCGTGCCGCCGTCGGCTCCACCACGCGCCCCGCCTCCTGGCGGGCGCTTGGGGTAGCGCTGGGCGTGTCGCTGGCCCTGGCTGCCTTGCTTGCGCCAAGGCTTGCCCCCGCGCAGACCCCCTTGCCCGACCCCTACGACTACGACGAAACGGTGCCCGCGCCCAAACGCGCCGCGCCCTTGCGTTGGCAGCCCGTTGAACTGGGCAAGCCGGGCCATCGCTACAAGATTCCCGTCTACGCCAACCGCAACCTGACCAAGGACGACCTGCGCGACATCAAGCAGGTGTTGATCGTGGTGCACGGCGTCAAGCGCGACGCCGACCGCTACTACGACACCGCCGCGCAGCTGCTGTCGCACAACCCCGACCGCGCCCGCGACACCTTGATTCTGGCGCCCCGGTTTTCGGGGTCGATCGACTCGGGCTTTGGCGGCATGGCCGCGTGGCGCAAATCCAGCTGGGAAGACGGCGAAGACAGCATCCAGGCCAGCGGCCGCCCCGCGCCGGTGGCCTCGTTCCAGGTGCTGGACGACCTGCTGCGCAGCCTGGACGACCGCAAGCGCCTGCCCGCCTTGGCAGGCATCGTGCTGGCCGGCCACTCCGCCGGTGCGCAGCTGGTGCAACGCTACGCCATCCTGAACAACGTTGACGGCGCGCTGCGGCGCGATGGCCTGGCGTTGCGCTACGTCATCGCCAACCCGTCGTCCTACCTGTACCTGACCAACGAGCGCCCCCGCGCCGACGGCAAGGGCTACGCGCCCTACGAACGCGGCATCTGCCCCACCTACAACCAGTACAAGTACGGCACCGACAAGCTGCCCGCCTACGCCCGCGAAACCGACGATACCCGGCTGTTCGTGCGCTACGCGGCGCGCGACGTCACCTATCTGTTGGGCGGCGCCGACAACAACCCCGAACACCGGCTGCTGGACAAGACCTGCGGCGCCGAAGCCCAGGGCGCCACGCGCCTGGCCCGTGGCACGGGCTATATCCAATACGAATATGTGCTGGCCGGGCGTGGCCCGAAACCCGTGCCTTTGCATCGCAGCAGCTTCGAGGTGGGCGGCGTCGGGCATGACAACAAGGGCATGTTCACATCGGTCTGCGGCGCCCAGGCGTTGCTGGGCAGCGACGCCCAGACGGACGATCGCGCCGCCGCGTGCGACATCATCAAGCCGCGCGGCAAATAGGCCGCAAACAGAGGCGGCCAACAGCCTCTATAGCGTGCCGGCCGCCGCGCTGCGCGATGCGTACCGATGCACGGCAATGGGGCGGAATGTGCCTTGGCCGCAAGCGGCATACCTGACCAAATCCTTAAAGAAGCGCCCTTGCCGACGCGTGCATTTCGCGGCGGCCAGGCGCAAGATATTGCCCATGCGTGTTCCATTTCGCGGCTGACCTTGCGATCTTGACGGGCGAGGACTAGGCGCGCTCGCGTGTCCGGCGACTCCCCGACAAGCTCACCTTGAGAACAGTCATGACGCAAACGTATCTGGCCATGCCCGACGCAAAACGCCGCATCAAGGCCATCTTCATCGGGTCTATGGGCAACTTGGTCGAGTGGTACGACTTCTACGCCTACACCGCCTTTGCGCTGTATTTCGCGCCCGCCTTTTTTCCTTCGCACGATCCCGTCGTCCAGCAGCTGAATGCGGCCACGCTGTTCGCGGCCGGCTTCATCGTGCGGCCATTGGGCGGTTGGCTGTTCGGCCACCTTGCAGACCGGCACGGGCGGCGCCTGTCGTTGATGGTATCGGTGGGGATGATGTGCGTGGGCTCGCTGATCATCGCGCTGACGCCCACCTACGCCACGATCGGCTTGGCCGCGCCCGCCCTGCTGGCGCTGGCACGCGTGGTCGAAGGCCTGAGCCTGGGCGGCGAGTATGGCGCCAGCGCTACCTACCTGACCGAAATTGCCGACCCCGAACATCGCGGCTTTTATTCCAGCTTCCAATACGTCACGCTGATCGGCGGCCAGCTTTGCGCCATCCTGGTATTGCTGCTGTTGCAGAACGTGTTCCTGACGCATGAAGAACTGGTGCAATGGGGTTGGCGCATTCCGTTCGTGATCGGCGCATTGCTGGCCATCGTGACGGCGCTGATGCGGCGCGACATGCCGGAAACCGATTCGTATAAAGCGGCGCAAGAGGCACAAAAAGCCAAGCCCAGAACGAGTTCGCTGCGCGGCCTGACAAAGTACCCGCGCGAGGTCGCCATCGTGGTTGGCCTGACAGCCGGCGGCACGGCTGCGTTCTACACGTTCACCACGTATATGCAGACCTTTGTTCGCCAGACGGCGGGCTTTACCGACATCACCACCACCTACATCATCGCCGGCTCGTTGATCTTTGCCTTGATCCTTCAGCCACTGTATGGCGCGCTGTCCGACAAGGTAGGCCGCAAGCCGCTGCTGATTTTCTTCGGCGTTGCGGGCGCGGCGCTGACCGTGCCCATTTTGATGACCCTGTCGCACACCCGGTCCCCTTTCATCGCGTTCCTGCTGATCTGCGGCGCCTGGGTTTTCACGGCGGGCTACACATCGATCAACGCCGTCGTGAAGGCGGAATTGTTTCCCACCAACATCCGCGCCACGGGCGTGGCCGTGCCCTACGCCATTACCGTGTCGATCTTCGGCGGCACGGCGCCGGCCATCGCGCTGTTCTTCAAGCAGCAAGGCCACGAGCAATGGTTCTACTACTACTTGGCGGGCGTGATTTTCGTGTCCCTGCTGGTGTATGCCACGATGCGAGACACCAAGCATCAATCCGCCATGCACCGCCACGATTGACGTCAGGGAAATTCCCAATCACCGCCGGCTTGACGCCGGCTTTTTTCCGGGCGGATACTTAACCTTATGGTTAACTTAATCGATGACACACTGGACAGCGTCTTTTCCGCCCTGGCCGACAGCACGCGGCGCCGGGTGCTGGCCGACCTGGAAAACGGCGCCGCGTCCATCAGCGAACTGGCGCGCCCGCACGCAATGTCTTTGCCCGCCTTCCTGAAGCACCTGCGGGTGCTGCAAGACGCGGGGCTGATCTCACGGGCCAAGGACGGGCGCGTGGTCAGCTGCACCTTGTCGCCCGAGCCGATGCGGGCCGCATCCGACTGGCTGGCGCGCTACGAGAAGTTCTGGACCGGGCAACTGGATTCACTGGCCCGATATCTGTATCACGACGAGGAGATCCACCCATGCCCACCGACCCCATCCCGAACAAGCCCGGCGACAACGCCGCAACTTCCGGCCGCGACCAACGCCGCAGCGCCGGCCGCGACGCCGACGCCAGCGCCCCGCTTGAACTCCGACTCACCCGACGCTTCACCGCGTCGGCCGAACGCCTCTGGCGCGCGTGGACCGACCCGCAAGCGCTAATGCAATGGTTCGGCCCCGCCGGCACGCAGCGCGTGTTGCAGGCCGACACCGACGTGCGCGTAGGCGGCGCCTATGAAGTGGGCTTTGTGACGGAAGACGGCCAGGCGCATTACGCCAGCGGCGTGTACCAGGAAGTCGAACCGCAGCGCCGCCTGGTGTTCACCTGGGCATGGCGCGACACGCCCGACGACACCTCATTGATCACCCTTGAATTCACCCCCGCGCAGGGCGGCACCGAACTGGCCTTCCTGCAAACCCCGTTTGTCGATCAGCCCACCCGAGACGGCCACGAAGCCGGCTGGGCGGGCGCCATGGATCGGCTGGCGGATCACCTGGCAAGCGCCGTCTGAGTTGCCTTGCCGCCCGCGGGCCGGACCGGCCCGCCATCAGGAGCCGCATCATGCAGACAAATCACGCCGTCGTATCACGCCCCGAATGGGAAGCCGCGCGCCTGGCGCTGCTGGCCCGCGAAAAAGCACTGACCCGCAACCAGGACGCGCTGGCCCGCGAACGCCTTGAGCTGCCCTGGGTACAGGTCCAGAAGCGCTACCAGTTTCAAGGCGAGCACGGGCCGGTGGGCCTGGCCGATCTGTTCGCCGGCAACAGCCAGTTGCTGGTCTACCACTTCATGTATGGGCCGGATTGGCAGGAAGGCTGCGTAGGTTGCTCGTTCCTGGTCGACCATCTGGAGGCGGCAATGATGCATCTGCGCCATCACGACGTGTCGGTAGTTGCCGTATCGCGCGCGCCGCTGGGCAAGCTGCAAGCGTTCAAGCAACGGATGGGCTGGCAGTTTCCATGGGTGTCGTCCGAAGGTTGCGACTTTAACTTCGACATGCAGGCCTCGGTGGCCCAGGCTGACGGCAGCGTGCAAGAGCGATCAGGCATCAGCGCGTTTTTCCGTGACCCGGACGGTGAGATTTTCCACACGTATTCAACGTTCGAACGCGGCGTGGAACGCCTGGCGGGCGCCTACAACTACCTGGAATTCGCGCCACTGGGCCGTAACGAATCCGGCCCGCACTTCAACCTGGGCGACTGGGTGCGCCACCATGACCGGTACGACAACGCCCCGTCGGCCTGCCACGCGTGCGGCTAGCGCGGCGCGGGCCGCTAGCAGGGCGCGGGCTGCTACGCGGGCAGCGCGCGCCATGACATGGCTATGGCTGGCTTGCGTGGCGGCCATGCTCATCGGGCTGGCCATCGACACGCGCCAGACGCCCGCCCCCTTGCTCGCCAGCGAATGCGGCGCGCCGGGCACCTGGTGGGAGTTGGCGTGGCGGCATGCCGTCCTGATGCCCGCCACCAGCGTCGCGATGGCACTGGCGGCGCTGGCACCCTGGCCCGGCGCGCCGTCGGCCGCGGCGCGCATGTTGTGCGCCGCGCTGATGGCTGCCGGCATGGTGGTCGGCGCACGGCTGGGCGTGGGGATGGCGCTAGCGGCAGGCGCCGCGCCGTTTGTCGGCTTGGTACTGGGCATGGCGGCAGGCATGGCGATGGCGGTTCTGCCTTTGGCCGCGCAGAGATGGGCTTAGGGCGTGCAGAGAGGGGCTTAGGGGGGTGCAGAGATGGGTTTAGGGCGCGCAGAGACGGGCTTAAGGCGCGCAGAGACGGGCTTAAGGCACGCAGAGACGGGCTTAAGGCGCGCAGAGACGGGCTTAAGGCGCGCAGAGACGGGCTTAGGGCACGCAGAGACGGGCTTAAGGCGCGCAGAGACGGACTTAGGGTGCGTATAGACGAGCTCAGGACGCTCGGGCTTCCTTGGCCGCCTTCAGCGCCGCGCCCCCGTCAACGGGCGCGCGACCGGCGCCGTAGGCGCAAGCGGCTCGGCAAGCGGGGCCTGGATCTCAAGCGCCGAGGTCGCGCGGGCCACGCATGGCAGGATCCAACCCTCTTCCTTTTCGTCCCGCGACAACCCGGGCCACTGGACCGCGTACGTCACCGAGCCATCCAGCATCAGGCACATGCAGGCCCGGCACGTGCCGTTGCGGCACGAACTGGGCAGCTTGATGCCGGCCGCCTGGGCCGCCAACAGCACCGAGCTGTCCGCCTCGGCATCGAAACGCAGGCCGGACGGCTGGATCAGGACAGGGAATGCGGCCATGGCGACTGGCTTGCCGTGACGGCTAGGCGGCGTTGTCTTGCCAGTCCAGCTTCCACGCGCCCGACAAGACGTTTTGCATCCACAACACACACGTCAAGGTCTTGGCGTCGGTGACTTCGCCACGGCTGCATGCAGCCAGAAGTTCGCTGGGTTCGGCGCTGATCACATCCAGGAATTCGTCCTGGTCCAGTTGCCTGTCGCCGGCGCGCAGGCCGCGCGCAAAAAAGATGTGGATGATCTCGGTGGAATAGGCAATCGCCAGATGCAACGCGCCGGCATGCGCCCACTGGTCGGCGGTATAGCCGGTTTCTTCAAGCAATTCGCGTTTGCCGCACACCAGCGGGTCTTCGCCGGGGTCGAGCTTGCCGGCGGGGAATTCGGTCATGACGCGACCGATCGGGTAGCGGAACTGGCGTTCAAGCAGAACCCGGCCGTCGTCAAGCAACGGAATCACCACGACAGCGCCCGGATGCACGATGTATTCGCGGGTGGCGGTGTGGCCGTTGGGCAGGCTGACGGTATCGCGGCGAACCTTCAAAAAGCTGCCTTCAAACGGCGCTTCGCTGGTCACCAGCGTTTCGACAAGATGCGTATCGCTAACAGAAGATGGGCGGGTCATGACGGCAACTGGGTCTGTTGAAACAAGCGGGCGGCGGGCCGCCCCGGGGCAAGCTTTGCAGCTTACCATCGCCGCCGGGCGCGACACATTAACGGGTCGCGCACGGGCTTGAACCCGCTCGTCTCAGGCGTCCAGGGCCGGACTGAAGCAAGGCCTCCGTGCCCCCGGCGTCCAGCAACGGCAAGAGGCTTAGTCGAACTTGCGCCTGGCGTCCAGCGCCAAGCCGGCGCCGATGCTGCCGAACAGGTCGCCTTCCACGCTGCGCGCGCCCGGCACCAGGGCCGACACGGTCTCGCGCAAGCGCGGCACCCGGCTGGAGCCGCCAGTAAAAAACACCGTGTCCACATCGGCCGTGGCCACGCCCGCGTCGCGCAGCAAGGCCCCAACGGTGATTTCCACCTTTTCAATCAGGCGGCTGACGCAGGCGTCAAACGAGGCCCGCGTCACGTCCACGCCCAAGTCCGGGGCCACGCGCGACAGATCAATGCGCGCGGCCGGATTTTCAGACAGCGCGATCTTGGCCTCTTCCACCTGCACCGCCACCCAGTGGCCGGCGCGCTGCTTCACCAGGTTCAACAGCAGGTCGATCTTGTCGCGGTCGCCGGCTTCGGCACGGATGTACGCAAAGTGCTCTGCCGCCTTGCGCGTGTAGGCCTGGTTGATGGTGTGCCAGCAGGCCAGGTTGCCGTATTGGGTCGACGGCACATCCTTGCCGCTACGCAACTGGCTGCCCAGCCCCAGCAAGGGCATCACGTGCGCCAGACTCAGTTGCTTGTCGAAATCCACCCCGCCGATATGCACGCCGCCGTACGCCAGGATATCTTCGCGCCGGTCCGCCTTGGCGGCGCGGCCCGGACCCAGGCGGATCAAGGAAAAGTCGGACGTACCGCCGCCGATGTCGATGACCAGCACCAGCTCTTCGCGGTCAATCTGCGATTCGTAGTCGAACGCGGCAGCCAGCGGCTCAAACTGGAATTCGATATCGGTGAACCCGACGCTGCGCGCGATCTCGCCCAGCGTATCCTGCGCGGTCTGGTCGGCGGTGGTGTTGTCATCAACAAAGAACACCGGCCGGCCCAGCACGGCGCGCGTAAAGTCCCGGCCGGCAGCCGTTTCGGCGCGCCGCTTCAGCTCGGCGATAAAGCGCGTCAGCAGCACGCGGAACGGAATGGAACGCCCCTGCACTTCCGTGGACCCGTCGATCAGCGAACTGCCCAGCAAGCTTTTCATCGAACGCATCAAGCGTCCGTCGTAACCCGCCAGATAATCGGAAATCGCCGCGCGGCCGTAGCTGACCTCGGCGTCTTCGTCATGGAAGAAAATGGCCGACGGCAAGGTGGTCTTGCCGTCTTCCAGGGCGAGAAGCGCGCGCTGATCGGGGCGGCTCCAGCCGACGGTGGAGTTAGACGTACCGAAGTCGACGCCGCATGCGGTGGAGATCATGGAGAATTCTGGGGCTGAAAGCAAAACGGCGGACAAGTGTACTCGCTTCGCCCGGGCGCAGCGGTCATGGTCCGTCCCTATCTTGGTCCATTCGAGTGCTGGGTGCCACCCGCGTCTGCCCACACCGCCCGCTGCGGTTGATCGCGCCTTCAAGCAGGAAACTGTTGTACGGCAGCAATAAAAGGTGAGTTTTTATATGTGTCTGGGGTAACCGAATATTTGAAAAATCCTAGCTTTGTCCAGGAAAGGCCGTCGAATATGGCCCTTATTTGTATATCTCGAACCATTACGTCGTTTTCGGTTTCATCTATCCGGACGGTCTTGCCTATTGTTGATGCCGGGGCTGCTTTCACGGCTCCGCGCAAGGCCAGGGTTTCACCAACGGCCGCTTCACGTGGGATGGGTTGCGCATCAACTCGTGCATGGTTGGTGTAAGCGCTCCGATCGGCGCTGCCAGCAACATCTTCGCTTCGTGGCAGCGCGCTGACCCGAACAAGAACTTGTACGCGATGGACATCTACAGCGTCGGCTACACCTACGACTTGTCTAAGCGCACGAACTTGTACGCCTTGGCTTCCTACGCCGACGGCGCCGCCTTTATCAATGGCAACAAGATCAGCACCGTGGGCGCTGGCATTCGCCACCGCTTCTAAGCGGGCTGCGGGCCGCCCAACTGAGCAGAGTCGGGCGGCTGCCTTTATTCACGCCATCCTTTAAAGGGTGGCGTTTTTTTTCGACTTCTGTGGCAGATCACATCGACGGCAACAAGCACCGGTGCGGCGCAAAGGAAGCGTTTAACCGTTCAATGTGGCTGCGGCGGGATGCTTGACGGCAGGAGCATGCGCGCGCGGGACAGGCGCAGCGGCGACAGAACGACGAACAGCTCGGCGCGTGGCAGCCCAGTCGTAAAGTGCCACGCCGGGCTGGCGCAGCAGGACCGCGCCAAGAAAGACCAAAACAACCGCCATGAACAGGGCCAGCCAAAACATCTGACGCCCTCCTTATAAGACGCTCCGGCACGGAAACCGGATGAAAAACTGCATGCAGAAAATAACACTCGGAAGCAAATGTACCGCACGAATCGTGAAGTAAGCGTGAAATGGGGGATGGAAAACACTGTTCCGTAACGCTGGGAAACATTTGACGGAAAAGTGATCGTTCCGGTTGCAGCCAGCGGCTCAGCGCCGAATCCGCCTCGAAAACGCCACCGGATTCTCCTCCGGCGTGGTCAGCGCCCCCACCGCCGCCCGCTTGCGCAGCGCGTCCAGCGGCACACTGGTGTCCAGGCCGCCCTGTTCGTACAGGTATTCGGGCAGGTAGCCCGACAGCAGCAGGCGGTAATCCAGTGGCAGGCCGGGCACGATGGCGTTGACCATGTGATAGACCAGCGTGGTGCAGTTGGCGGTGACCGTGTGATAGAAGCGCGGCGTGGTGGTCAGGGCGTTGGCCGTGTCCACGTAGGACAGGAACAGCCGGCGCATGGCGTCCGGGGGCATGTGGACCGGGTACAGGTAGACGTTTTCGCCACGCGGCCCGGCGCGGACATACAGGATGTCGCGTTCTTCGGCCGCCACGACGCTGAGTTCGAACTGCTTGAAGAAGCCGCCGATTTCCGAGAATTGCTCGCCGCGTTCTTTGCGGATTTCAACCGAGAAGACAACGTGGCGGCCGTCGGCGAAGCCGAAGGACACCAGCGTATGGGCAATGGCCGGGCCGTCCCAGTAGGACAGCGCCATGTCAACGGAGACGAGCTGGTCCAGATCGTATTGGCGCGTTTCCCAGCGGACGGTGTAGTCGTCGTCCGCGCGCCAGTCGAAATTACGGACGTTTTGCAGGGTGACGACGGAACCTTGCACGGACCCGCGCAACATGCGGGCCACGTCGTCGGCCCAGATGCGGTCGTTGGATGGCGCCAGCGTTTGCCACCAGGCGCACAGCAACGCCAGCCCGACTACGTAGGCCCAGCCCGCGCGCCGTCGCCACGGTGCTGCCCGCCACACGGCCACCATCGCCACCACGCAAAGCGCCGTCCATGCGACGCCCGCAGCGCCCTTGCCCCAGTTGCCGCCGGGCGCCTGATAGGCCAGCGCCAGGCATCCCCACAACGCCGACGCCGCCAACAGCAAGGTCAGCAGCACACGTCCCACCATGGCCGCCGCCCTGCGCACCGCCCTCTTAGCCACCGGCATGAACACCCACAATTTCCATGACGCCGTTGATGACGAATTGCACGCCCATGCACACCAGCAAAAAGCCCATGACGCGCGAAATGGCCTCAACGCCGCTTTGCCCGATCACGGCGACGATACGGCCCGCTGATCGCAGGCACACCCAGAACAACAGGCCCAGCAGCGCGAACACGATGACCGGCGTCACGGCAACGACCCACGGCGCGTATTGCGGCGTGATGGTTGCGTCCACCGAGGCCGCGCCGCTGATGATCATGGCGATGGTGCCGGGCCCCGCCGTGCCCGGCAAGGCCAGCGGCACGAAGGCGATGTTGGGCGTTTGCCGTGTCTGTGCGTCGGCAGCGGCTTCGGCGGCCAGCGTGCGCGGCTCAGCGGGCGGAAACAGCATGCTGAAGCCGATACTGACCACGATCAGCCCGCCCGCGATGCGCAATCCGGGAATCGAAATTCCAAAGGTATGCATGATCCACGCGCCGGCGTAGTAGGTGACCAGCATCACGCCCACCACGTAAAACGCCGCTTGCGTAACCTGGCGTTCGCGTTCCTTGTAGGGAATCTGCGCGCCCAGCGACAGCAGCAGCGTCATGGAAGTCAGCGGATTGGCCAACGGCAGCATCAGCGCCAGACCCAGGCTGATCAGCTTGCCCAGTTGGATCAGGTCATCAATCATGGAACTCCCGATAAAAGGACGCGCAATTCGCGACAGGCGCCTTGCCGGGCGCGACGGTTCAATCATGCAATGCCCGCTACCTTACACACTTCCGGCCGCGTTCGGCGCGATGCCGGGCGCGATGCCTGGCGCAACGCCGGGCGCAATGCCGGGCGCAATGGCAGCCCGCCTCACACCGATCTGCTTCACGACTTTCTGATTATCAACGTCTATTAAACTGCTGCAATTGTCGCGGTGGCGTGCGTTGCCCAGGATACAGGCGCTAAACAGGCGCGAAACACATGGGCTGAACACAGGCGCTGAACACAGGCGCAACGCAAGGGCGCCACACCAAAGCGCCCTGCATATAGGCGCCACGCCGCGGCCGACGCATTTGCCGCACCTTTATTTTGTGACCCCGGAGTTTTCCCTTGAGCGATCTTTTCCATTTCAGCCGTGGCACCGCCCCGCTGCTGATCTCCATTCCCCACCTTGGCAGCCAGATTCCCGACGCGCAGCGCCCGCAGATGACGCCGCTGGCCTTGCAGTCCGGCGACACCGACTGGCATCTGGACACGTTGTACCAATTTGCCCAGGCGCTGGGTGCGTCGGTGCTGGGCGCGCGTTATTCGCGCTACGTGGTGGACCTGAACCGCCCGCCCAACGATGAAAGCCTGTATCCCGGCCAGACCAAAACCGGCCTGTGCCCGACGCAGACCTTTCGCGGCGAAGCGCTGTACCAGAACGAAGGCGTGCTGACCGACGCCGAACGCGCACACCGCCTGCAAGCCTATTGGCAGCCGTATCACGCCCAGCTGCGCAGCGAGCTGGATCGCATCAAGGCCGAGCACGGCACCGTGCTGCTGTGGGAAGCGCATTCCATCGCCAGCGTGCTGCCGCGCCTGTTCGAAGGCAAGCTGCCGGACCTGAACATCGGCACGTCCGACGGCGCGGCCTGCGCGCCCGACATCCTGGCCGCCGTGCAGGCGCAACTGGACACTTGCAAGGACTACACCTGGGCGGTGAACGGCCGCTTCAAGGGCGGGTACATCACGCGCCACTACGGTTCGCCGGCCGACAACGTGCATGCCATTCAACTGGAAATGTGCCAGTCCACCTACATGGACGAAACGTACCCCTACGGCTACCGCCCGGATCTGGCCGACAAGGTCATCCCGGTGGTGCAGGCGATGGTCGGCGCTGCGCTCAAGCAGACGACGGCGCGTCGGGGATGAGCCCCAAGAGCCCTACTACCTAAAGCAGCGCAATCAGCCCCGGCCCGCGCGCCTGGCCGGCGTGCGCAGCCGGCCCATCCCATGCACGGGATGTGGCGCCGCGGGGTGCGCGCGCCTGACGCCGACGTCGGACCGGCGTTAGGGGCTTTTGCGGACGATGCCGACGCTGACGTTGAAGCTGGGAATCTGGTCCCACTGTGCGCGCGGCAAGCGTGGCGTTTCGACGCCCATGCCGATGTCGTAGGCGACGCCGCCGGGTCCCGCGCGCCAGGCGAACGAGGCCGGGCTGGCCCAGCCGCAGCAGACGTATTCCAGCGCGGGCATGCCGAATTCGTGCATCAGATAGGCTTCCAGTTTGACGGCGGATGAACCGCTGACGCGGTAGTTCGCCCGCATCGGCTGGATGTAGGAATCGTCGTCCTGCTCGCAGCCCAGGTATTCAAGATAGTCGGGCTTTCTGCCCAGGGTTTGCAGAAAGTCCTGGCACGGCGTGTCGGGCGGCGCGATGCCGGCAGCCCGGTCATCGGCTTCCCACCGTGCCAGCGTGGCCCCGGAAGCCCCCGCGGTCGATGCTGCGGCAGCCGGTGCTGCGGCAGCCGGCGCTGCGGCAGCCGCCACCCCAGCAGCCGTCACCCCCGCAGCCGTCATCCCCACAGCCATTGCCCCACCCGCCGCAACGCTCAGCCATAACCCCAGACACACGCCTGCCACAGCCGCACGACCCGGCCCGGTCCCATACCCAATCCATCTCATCGTCATGTCCTTGCGGCGTCCGCCACACCCCCCGCGCGCAAGCCGGGCGGAACACCATGATTCTGCGCGTCCACCTTGCCGCGCCCTTCCTCGGCCAGGAATTCCACCAGCGCGGGTAGCGATGCGTCCATGGGACGGTTCGCGTGCACGCGCATGACATAGCCCCACGACCCCGGCATCCGCAATTGCGGCACCAGCGGCACCAGCCGGCCACTGGCCAGGTCTTCGTCGATCAGCGGCGCGCGTCCCAAGGCGATGCCCACGCCCGCGGCGGCGGCGGCCACGACGGTGCTCAGCCCGCTTAGCACCATCGGTTCCTGCCAATCGGAATCAGCCAGCCCCAGGCGCGGGCTCCAGGTTCGCCAGTCTGTTTCCGGGCTATCGATGTGCTTTTCCTCCAGCCAGCGATGCCGCAGGAACACGCGCGGGTCGTTGCGGTCGGCTTCGGGGATCAGCGCCGGGCTGCACACGGGCACCACGGTTTCGGTCATCAGCGCGATGTCGCCGGCCTCGGCCACATGCGGGCCGCCGGTGCGCACGTGTAGAAAAGCCAGGTCGATATCCTGGCTTTTCCAGGCGGGATCCTGGCTGGCGTGCAGATAGACCTGCACGCCGATGTCCGGGTGCAGTTCGATGAAGCGGCCGATGCGCGGCGCTAGCCACAGCGCCGCCAGCGACGGGTTGGCCGACACGTTCAGCGTGTAGCGGCGCTTGCCTCGCGCCGTGGCGCGAACCTGGCGGCAGGCGGTGTCCAATAGGGTCAAGGCCTGTTGTACGGAAACCAGAAGCTCGCTGCCCGCCGGGGTGGTTTCAGCGCGGCGCACGGTGCCACCCCGTCGCAACAGCGGCACGCCCAGATCCGCCTCCAATGACCGCAGTTGATGGCTGACCGCGCTCTTGGTGACATGCAGTTCTGCGGCGGCGCGGCTCAGGCTGCCCAGGCGGGCAACGGCTTCAAAGGCGCGCAGGGCCGCCAGGGGTGGCGTGTGGCTGGGCTGATCGGGCATCGGTTGAGTTTATCTCAACCCATGATTGAAAAACACTCGCTATCGCGAAGCCGTCGGATCAGCGACCATGCTGGCTCTGGATGGAGCACTGATATGTATTTCGACTCTCGATTGTGGCGAATGACGGCGGGGTTGCGCGCCGGCATGGCGGGCGGCATTTTCCTGGGCCTGTTGGCGCTGGGCGCGGGCATTGCCCGTTATGTCTTCCTGGGCCAGCTGCTGGCCCGCGTGTTCAACGGCGCCCCTTGGCAAGACTGGATCACGCCCGCGCTGTGCGTGGGCGCGATGGTGCTGCTGCGCGCGCTGTTCGACCACTGGCGCACCGTGCAGGCCAACCACACATCGGCCCAGATCCAGCAAAGCCTGCGCGGCAAGCTGTATGACCGTATCGTTGCGCTCGGACCCGCGTGGTTTGCCAACCAGCGCACCGGCGGCGTCATGCTGACGGTGGTCGATGGCGTCGAGCAGCTGCAAACGTTTTTCGGCCAGTACCTGCCGCAAGTGGCCATCGCGGCCGTCGCACCCTTCGCGATCTTTGCGGTGATTGCATTCTGGGACGTGCCCACGGCGCTGGTGTTTCTGGCGGCGGCGCTGTTCGCCCTGTTCGGCCCCATGGCCGTGCACATGCTGGACCGGCGCGCCAGCCAGGCGCGCACCCGCGCGCTGAATGCGTTCGGCGAAGACTTCCTGGATGCGGTGCAAGGCCTGCCCACCTTGAAGTCCTATGGCCAGGGCAAGGCGTGGGGCCGGCGTTTGGCCGCGCGCGCCCGCAGCTTGTCCGACAACACGTTCTGGGTGTTGTCCGTCAGCTTGCTGACGCGCGGCATCAGCGATCTGGGCGTGGCGCTGGGCGCCGCGCTGGCGCTGACCCTGGGCGCGTGGCGCGTGGCCGCTGGCGACATGAGCGTGGAAGCGCTGCTGATCGTGCTGATGGCCGGCACCGAGATCTTCCGGCCGTTGCGTGACCTGCGCTCGGTCTTGCATCGCGGCATGCTGGGCCAATCCGCCGCCGTCAGCATCCATGCGCTGATGGATGCGCAACCGCTTACGCCCGTGCCTGTGTCCGTGTCGGCTTCCGTGTCGGCTTCCGTGCCCGCGTCCGTGGCCCGAGACGGTGCACAAGGTGGCCACGCTGTTGCCGCGCCGCCCACATCCGGCAAGCTGGCGCCCACCATCGAATTCGACAACGTGGCGTTTGCCTACACGCCCGAACGCCGCGCGCATCAGGGGCTGGCGTTCACCATCGCGGCCGGCGAACGGGTTGGCGTGGTCGGCCCAAGCGGCGCGGGCAAGTCCACCATCGTGCGCCTGCTGCTGCGCGAATGCGTGCCGCAGACGGGCGTTATCCGCGTCGGCGGGCACGACGTGAACACGCTGGACACGCAAACGCTGCTGTCGCAGATCGCGCTGGTCAGCCAGGACATCACGCTGTTTCACGGCACCATCGACGACAACCTGCGGCTGGGTCGGCCGGACGCCACGCATGAACAGGTGCGCGCCGCCGCCCGCGCCGCCAATATCGATGACTTCATCATGGCGCTGCCCGCCGGATATGCCACGCGCATCGGCGAGCGCGGCCTGCAATTGTCGGGCGGCCAGCGCCAGCGCGTGGCCATTGCCCGCGCCCTGCTGCGCGACGCGCCCATCCTGATCCTGGACGAAGCGCTGTCGTCGGTGGACACCGAAAACGAAGCGCTGATCCAACAGGCGCTGGACCGCCTGATGGCGGGCCGCACCACGCTGATCCTGGCGCATCGGCTGGCCAGCGTGATCGGGGCCGATCGCAACCTGGTGCTGGACCACGGGCGCATTGTCGAAGCCGGCCCACACGCGCAGTTGATGCAGCAGCGCGGGCTGTATTACCGGCTGATGCACGAACAGGCCGAAGCGCATGAGAATCCGTCGGCCGGGGTGGCGGTGGCATCGATCAACACGCCCCTCAACGCGCTGAACGACGCATCCATCAACGCACCCGCTGACGCCCCCGTCAACGCCACCCACACCCGCACAGCCGACGCCGCCAAATCCCTGCAAGACAACGACGACCGCGCCCAGGGCCCTGCCCTGCGCCCGCTGGACGCCGACGCCGAACAGGTCGGCTGGCGCGCCACGCTGGGCACCTTGTTGTCCGTGGTCCGGCCATGGCGTGGCACCTTGACCGCCACCATCTTGCTGGGCGTGGCGCGCGTGGCGGCCTTTATTGGCGTCGGCGTATTCAGCGCCCTGATCGTGGCCGCTATCCGCGATGGCCGCGATATTGGCGGCCTGGTCGCCGGCCTGCTGGTCTGCGCGCCGCTGGCCGCGCTGTTCCACTGGCTGGAGTCGTGGTTGGCGCATGCGATGGCGTATCAGTTGCTGGCCGACATGCGCGTCAAGCTTTTCGACAAGCTGGAACGACTGGCGCCCGCCTATCTGTTGCAGCGCCGTTCTGGCGACCTGGTAGCGCTGGCGACGCAGGACGTCGAAATGGTCGAGTACTTCTACGCGCACACCATCGCCCCGGCCATCGTGTCGGTGCTGGTGCCGCTGTCGGTGCTGGGCTTTTTGGCTGTCTACAGCTGGCCCGTGGCGCTGGCGCTGCTGCCCTTTCTGGCGTACGCGCTGGTCTCGCCCGTGCGCGGCCGCCGTCATGTGGACGCCCTGGGCGACAAGGCGCGCCAGGCCTTGGGCGAAATGAGCGCGCACGCCACGGACACCATCCAGGGGCTGGCCGACCTGACCGCGTTCCAGGCCACCGGCCGCCGCCGTGGAGAATTCCTGAAAGTGGCCGACGCCTACCGCGTCCGGCGCCTTGCCATCCTGCGCGACCTGTCCAAGCAGAACGCCTGGTTTGAAGTGGCGATGGGGCTGGGCGGCTTGGCGGTTGCGGTGGTGGGCGCGTTGCAGGTGTCGGCCGGCGCCTTGTCGGCCGGGATGCTGCCCCTGCTGGTGCTGATCGCCATGGCGACCTTCCTGCCCGTTTCCGAAATTTCGCAAGTCAGCCGCCAGTTGGCGGACACCATCGCGGCCACGCGCCGGCTGCATGTGGTCAGCAACGAACCCGAGCCCGTGACCGACGGACCGCTGGCGCCGCCCGTGGCCACGCACGGTCTGGCGCTGGCGTTTGAACACGTGACCTTCGCGTATCCGGGCAAAGAGGAAGACACGCTGAAGGACCTTAGCTTCAAGGTGCCGGCCGGCGCCACGGTCGCCATCGTGGGCGCATCGGGCGCGGGCAAAAGCACGGTGGCCAGCCTGTTGCTGCGCTTCTGGGACCCCCGCCTGGGCGCGGTCAAGCTGGACGGCATGGACGTGCGCCAACTGCAACTGGACGGTCTGCGCGACCGCGTGGCGCTGGTCACGCAGGACACGTATTTGTTTAACGACACGCTGGAGGCAAACATCCGGTTGGCGCGCCCCGAGGCCACGCCCGACGAGGTAGCGCGCGCGCTGGACCAGGCGGCGCTGACCGACTTCGTGAAGCAACTGCCCGACGGTCTGGCAACGCCCGTCGGCGAACGCGGCATGCAGTTATCCGGCGGCCAGCGCCAGCGCATCTCGATTGCGCGCGCCTTTTTGAAGAATGCGCCCGTGCTGATTCTGGACGAAGCGACCTCGCACCTGGACACCTTGTCCGAGCTACAGGTGCGAGGCGCGCTGGATGCGCTGATGCAGCACCGCACAACACTGGTCATTGCGCACCGCCTGTCCACCATTCGCAATGCCGACCTGATCCTGGTACTGGACCGGGGCACGCTGGCCGAGGCCGGCACGCACGACCAATTGCTTGCCAGGCAAGGGGCTTATGCGCGCCTGGCCAGCCACCAGGGCGGCTACGCGGTCAGTAGCGCAACGTCTCTACCGACTTAGCGTTGGCGCGCACTTCGGCGGGCGTGAACCAGACACGCTTGCTGCCGAAGTCCCGGTACATGTCGAACTGGTCGCGCGAGTGGACGGACGCTGTGCCGTCCGGGGCGACAAAGCCGCTTTGCCCCGGCGCCACCACATCCACCGCGCGCACGCCCTTGCCGTCGAACACCGTCATGTTGTTTTCAGTGCCCCGGTTCTGGGTGGACGGAAAGCTCAGCACCGCCTTGTCGTCCGCCTGCGGCACGCCCAGGAAGTTCTTGGGCGCAAACACCATCGGCGCGGCCGGAATGCGCCACGCGGCCGGGTCCTGGCCATAGGTCTTTTGCAAGGTGGCCAGGGCATCGTCCAGCGCGGCCAGCGTGACGGATTCGGGGCGCTTGCCGTTGAAGAAGTCGTAAGTCTGCGGCACGCCGGCATCGGGGCCGGCCAGCGCGTTGAACAACACCTTCACGCCCACCGTCAGGTTCAGCGAACCCACGGCCGGCGCGGCCGGTGTGGGATAGCCGGTGGCGCTGTACCACTTGAAGAAATCGGCCGGCATGTCGTCGGCCAAGGTCGCGCGCAGCATGGCGCGCAGCCACGCGTCCATCACCGCCGGGCCGACGTTGTCGTAGTAACCCGGCTGCTTATCGCTGGTGCCCATGCCGTCCCAGGCGGTCAGCCCTGCCACCAGTTTGGCGCGGGCATCATCGGCCGGCAGGCCCGCCACCGCGCGTTGCAGGAATGGCAGGAAATGGCGGCGGTTCACGTCGGCGTAGCTGGTGGTGCGGATCAGGTCCCACATCTGCTGCGCGCTGACCTTGCCGCCGTTGGCCGTCATGGCCTTCAGGCGCGTTTCGATTTCGGCGTAGCGGTCGGCCTGGCCCCACACGATGGCGAACAAGTCGGTGGACGGATAGCCGCGCATGGGCTGGTTGTTCCAGTTGCCGATGAAGCCTTGGCGCGGGTTGTAGACCTGCGGATTGGTGGCAAACGGCAGCATGCCGTCCCAGTCCATTTCGCCGGTGCCCGGCACGGGCAGGCGCGGGTCGTGGCCGGGTTTGCGCTTGGGATAAAAACCGGTGTGGGCGTAGCCGATATTGCCGCGATCGTCCGCGTAGTACCAGTTGATGGTCAGCGCGTGGCGCGCGGCCTGCTGCTTCCATTCGTCCCAGTTGCGCACCTGCGCCTTGTGCGTCCAGGCCATCAGCGATTGCAGCTCGTACCCTTCCCAGGCGCGCGCCTTGGCGTAGGCCACATGCTGCTTGTCGTCGAACTTGGTGACGATGCCGTGCACCGTGCGGTACACGTCCATCAGCACCGGCTGGCCGCCCTTGACCGGGATCAGCTCGGTGCGCTTTTCCATCGTCTTCCACTGGCCGTCATGGAAATAACGGGTGCGGTCGGCGGGGTCGAGCTTTTCGGCGTAGACGTCCACGTCGTCGCCAAAGCCGGCCGTCGAGCCCCAGGTGACATGGGCGTTGTGGCCGAACAGGATGCTGGGATAGGCGAACGGGGTGTTGCCCACCACGTCGAACCCGGCGCCGTGCAGGCCGATGCCGTAGGTGTAGGCGGGGTTCCACCAGCCGAATTGCGGGCCATTGAGCAAGATGGACCTGGCGTCCTTGGCGTGCTCGCGACCCACGATCCACATATTGCTGGTGGTGGGAAAGCCGGCGATGCCGGGTTGGCCTGATTCGGCGAACTGCGCCAGCATGCGGGCAGGTGCATCGGCGGCGGGGTCGGTGGCGTTGTCGGTGGGCGTATCGGACAGCACACCGCGCGTCTGCGGGTCGCGCGCCACGCGTTCGAGCATGGGCGGCGTGCCGTCGTAGCGCGGCAAGGCATACGACAGCTTGGCCGCTGCCGGCGCCGAGGCCGACGGGGCTCCCGGCCGATACACGCCCTCTTCTTCGGGCACGGTGGTAGGCGCGCGGCTATCGGTCATCCAGCGCAGCTGGTTGAAGATCTGCATCGCGCGCGCCTCGCCGTGCCTGTCCTTCAAGGCGGTCAGCAGGGCCAGGTTGTCGACCTCGCTGTTGGCATCCGAAAACCGGTTGGCCATGGTGCCCACGAACACCATGGCCACGTCATAGGCTGTCCAGTTGATCGGCTGAAATTGCAGGTCGTTGAATTCCTTGGGCATCAGCGTGTCGGGCTGGGCGCGCACGCGCGCGATCCACGCGTTCATGCCGGCGGCATAGCCGTCCAGAATCTGGCGTTCGGAATCGGGCAGCGCGGCCAGCTGGCGCTGGATGCGTTCGGGCGAAAAATTGCCGCGTATGGACTTGTCGAACGCCACCATTTTTTCGCCCAGCACTTCAGCGACCTGCCCCTGCGTGCTGCGGCGCGCCATCTCCATCTGGAACAAGCGGTCTTGCGCCACCGCGTAGCCGTAGCCATAGAACAGGCCGTAGACCGTGTCGGCGTACACGTGGGGCATGCCGTAGCCATCGCGGCGGATGGTGACGGCCTTGGATGCAGCCGGGGACGCCTGGCCGCCGGTGGCGGATACGGGCGCCGAGCCTTGCATGGCAGGCTGGGCGGAATTCGCGTTCCGGGATGTTTCCAAGGCCAGGGCCGGGGCCGCGCCCACGCTGGCGCAGGCCGCCAGGATGGCGGCCGACAACAAATGCTGCTTCATTGAATCTGTCTCCGAATTGATAAGCCGCGCCCATCGTGCGAGTGCCCAGGCGTGGGATGCGGCGCCTCTGTCGGGCGCCGTCCGGGACCATGATAAGAAGGCATTACTTATAATGCCAATGCATTTATGTCATGACTTTGATGCGGAAAGGTTATGGATTTTCAAAAGCTCAAGCACCTGCTGGCGGTGGTGGAATACGGCACTTTTTCGCTGGCGGCGCAAAAGGTGAACTTGTCGCAGCCCGCCTTAAGCCGCAGCATCCAGGCGCTGGAGGCCGAGCTGGGCTTGCCGTTGCTGGACCGGGGCACCCGCCAGGTTCACCTGACGCCCTATGGCGCTTGCGTGGCCGAACGCGCGCGTCGCATGCGCTTCGAAGAAGCCGAGCTGCAACGCGAACTCAAGTCGCTGCACAGTGGCGATTCCGGCACGTTGACCATCGGCCTGAGCCCCACGCCGGCCTCGTTGCTGCTGTCGCCTTTTCTGGCGCACATGGCGGCCAATCGCCCGCAGGTGCGCGTCGGTGTCGAACTGGGCGCCACCGCCGCGTTGCTGGACATGCTGCGCGGGGAACGCATCGACGCCATGGTGTGCGATGCGCGCATGCTGTATGACGCCGCCGACATCGTCACCCGCCCGCTGGCGCCGCTGCGCGCCGGCATGGTGTGCCGCCCCGGCCACCCCATCCTGGCGCACAAGCAGGTTGGTATCGAGCACGTGCGGCAGTACCCGGTGGCGTCCAGCACGTTGAGCCCCGAGGTCTCGCTGCGGCTAGCCGAGACGCTGGGTCCGGGTGGCGCGCCCGAGCAGATGGTCACCTTGCGTTGCGAAAACCTGGAGCCGCTGGCGGATCTGGCGCTGCATACCGACACGCTGCTGCTGGGCGTGATCTGCGTGACGCAGCGCGAGCAAGAGGCCGGGCGACTTGTCGAAGTGCCCTTGCCGCCCGACCCGCAGCGCCAAGGCCATTACGTGCTGGCGCGCCTGGCCGGGCGCACGCCGTTGACGGCGCAAGATGCGCTGTACGACTTCACGCAGCAATGCTGGGCCGGCTTCGCCTCCTTCCGGCCACGCAGCCGCCCGCGTTGAAAAAAACCCACATCGGCGGCCCGCGCGCGCGGCGCCCCGTTGATTCCCTTAACTCATCTCTATAGAATCAGCAATTCGGGCGTTTGCCCATTTCTTTTTCACTCACTTCACTTACCGCCAGGGAGGCCGCATGATGTATCACCCCATGCCGTACGCCGTCCCGCGCGTGTCCCCGCGACGCCATTAAGTCGTCGCCCGCGCGGACCCATCGCTAGACCGTTACCTAGCGACTGGTCCTCCGTGCCCGCCCCAAAAACATAAACGCAGTCGCCGGCGCTCATTGCGCCCGGCATGTCATCCCCGCTTTCATCACAAGGACATCCTGGCGTGTCTTGTGCCGCCAGGCCATTGTTATGGCTAGAAAAAAAATCGACTTACGAGGACAGGCCTTCAAGGACGTCCTGGGCTTTACCTTTCGGCATTGGGCCTTCCAGCCGTGGCGCACGCTGGTCATCGTGCTGCTGGCCTTGCTGTCGGCCGTCGCCGACATCCTGACGCCGATGTATGCCGGCCGCCTGGTCGACGCCGTGGCGTCCGGCTCGTCCGGCGATGCGCTGGCCTGGAGCGCCGCCATCACCGCCTTCTGGCTGCTGGTGGCGCTGGGCGTGGGCGGCACGCTGCTGCGTCAGGCGGTGTTCCAGAACATCATCACGTTTACGTTGAAGATGATGAACGGCATCGTGTCCAACGCCTTTTATCGGGTGCAGCGCTTCTCGACGGATTGGCACGCCAACAGCTTCGCGGGTTCCACCGTGCGCAAGATCACGCGCGGCATGTGGGCCGTGGACATCCTGAACGACACGCTGCTGATCGCGCTGTTGCCGTCGGTGGTGATGCTGGTGGGCGCAACGGCGTTGCTGGGCGCGCACTGGCCGGTGATGGGGCTGGTGGTTGGGCTGGGCTCGGTGCTGTACATCGCCGTTACCGTGGCGCTGTCGTTGGGCTATGTGGCGCCGGCCGCGCGCCTGGGCAACGCCTGGGACACGCGCATGGGCGGCGCGCTGGCGGACGCCGTCAGCTGCAACGCGGTGGTCAAGGCATTCGGCGCCGAAACGCGCGAAGAAGTACGCCTGGACCGCGTGGTGAACAAGTGGCGCAACCGCACGCGCCGCACCTGGGTACGCGCCACGCTGAACGGCGGCATCCAGGGCGCGATGCTGGTGGCGATGCAGGCAGCTATCCTGGGCGCCTCCTTGCTGCTGTGGTCGCGCAACCAGGCCACGGTGGGCGACATCACGTTCACGCTCACGATGTTCTTCGTGCTGCAAGGCTATCTGCGCGACGTGGGCATGCACATCCGCAACCTGCAACGCTCGGTCAACGACATGGAAGAACTGGTGGCGATGGAACGCCAGCCCCTGGGCGTGGCTGACCGGCCGGGCGCGGGCGCCATCCGCGTCAGCGCGGGCGAGATCCGCTTTGAAGATGTGACGTTCCGCTATGGCGCGCACAACACGCCGCTGTACGACAAGTTCTCGGCGCGCATCGCGCCGGGTGAACGCGTCGGGCTGGTGGGGCATTCCGGGTCGGGCAAGACCACGTTCATCAAGCTGATCCAGCGCCTGTACGACGTCAACGAAGGCCGCATCACGATCGACGGGCAAGACATTGCCCAAGTGAAGCAGGCGTCGCTGCGCAGCCAGATCGCGATCGTGCAGCAGGACCCGGTACTGTTTCACCGAACGTTGGCGGAGAACATCGCGTATGCCCGCCCGGGCGCCACGCAGGCCGAGATCGAGAAGGCCGCCCGCTTGGCCAGCGCGCATGATTTCATCATGTCGCTGCCCAAGGGTTACGACACGCTGGTGGGCGAGCGCGGCGTGAAGCTGTCGGGTGGCGAGCGCCAGCGCGTGGCCATTGCGCGGGCTTTCCTGGCGGATTCGCCCATCCTGATCCTGGACGAAGCCACCTCCAGCCTGGATAGCGAAAGCGAGGTACTGATCCAGCAGGCCATGGACCGCCTGATGGTGGGCCGCACCACGCTGGTGGTGGCGCACCGGTTGTCGACGGTGCGCGCGCTGGACCGACTGCTGGTGATGGACCATGGCCGCATCATTGAAGAAGGCAGCCATGACCAGCTGATCCGCTTGAAGGGTGGCCTGTACCGGCGCCTGTTCGAACGCCAGGCCCTGGAACTGACCAAGGGCATGACGCCGGCCGAAATGCTGCAAGACGGCGCCACGCCCCCGCCCGTGAAAGAGCAGGTGGACAACGACGACGTGGACGCCGGGGAGTTTGCGTTCGGCAAGTAAAGGGGCAGGACGCGGCGTGCGGTTGGGGATGGGCGTCTGGCCGATGCCTGGCGTCCGCCCCTGCCGGCATCACGCCGGGCGCTGCGCGAAGGTCAGGCGCAGGCCGAAGGCGATCAGCGCCGTGCCGAAGACCACGCTTTGCACTTTCTGGGCGCGGGGGCTGGCAGACATCCAGCGCCCCACCGCCCCGCCCGCCAAGGCGCAGATCACATCGAACGTCAGCCCCAAGCTGACGAGAATGACGCCCAGCACCGCAAATTGTTGCCCGATGGACCCCTGCGCGGGCGACACGAATTGCGGCAGCAGCACCGAGCAAAACAGCAGGGCCTTCGGGTTGAGCACATTGGTCAACACGCCGCTTAGCAAGGCGGCGCCCAGGCCCTTGCCGCGCGCCGCCTGCGGGCCAGTGGCGTCAAGCACGACCGGCTTGGCCCGCAACAGCTTCACGCCCAGCCACATGAGATAACACCCGCCCACCGTGCGCGCGGCGTCGAAGGCCCAGGGATGGGTCTTGAACAAGGCCGCCAGGCCCAGCGCGGCCAAGGTAACGTGCGCGGCGCGTGCAATGGCCAGCCCGACCGCCACCGCCAGCGCCTGCCCGCGCCCGCGCAGCACGCCGGTTTCCAGCAACAGGATCATGTCCGGGCCGGGCACCACGTATACAACCAGCAAAGCCCCAAGAAACAACGCCATATCGGCCATATCCGCGCTCCCACGCATGCTGTTTAACGCGGTGATTCTAGGGAAATCGGGCTGGCATGTGCTTGCGATTCATGCCAAGGGAACTATGATGATTGGCACATCAAGCCAATACATCCCCCCATTTCCATCACCCATGCCAAAACACGAACTGGATGCCTACGACCGCCGCATTCTCGAGGCCTTGCAGAAGAACGGCCGCCTGACCAATGTAGAGCTGGCCGAGCAGATTGGCCTGTCGCCATCGCCCTGCCTGCGGCGCGTGCGCATGCTGGAAGAATCGGGCGTCATCCAGGGCTACGAAGCGCGGCTGGCGCCTGACGAAGTGGGCCTGGGCCTGACGGTGTTCGTCGGGGTGAAGGTCGAGCGACACCACGAGCGCGACGCCGAGCAGTTCCGCAAGGAAGTCAGCGCCCTGCCCGAAGTCATTGCGGCGCACCTGGTATCGGGCGAGTCCGACTTCCTGCTGCAAGTGGTGGTGCCGGACCTGCGCGGCTACGAGCGCTTTTTGCTGGGCACGCTATTGAAGCTGACCGGCGTGAAAGACATCCGCAGCAACTTCGCCATTCAAACCGTTAAACCGCAAAGCCCGCTTCCGCTGGACCACCTGAGCAAGTAGCCCCGCCTGTTTTCACGGCGGCATGTTCGCCGCCGCCTGATCCACCCGGGCGGCGCGACGGTCAAAGCGCGCCTGCGACATCGACAAATAACGCTGGACCACGGCGGGCTCGGAGGTGGCTGGCGTGCCGCCGGGAAACGGCGGCTTGGGGTCGTACTCGATTTGCAACTGGATCAGCTTGGCGACGTCTTCGCCGCATAGCGCCGCCACCACCTTCAAGCCCATGTCGATGCCCGAGGTGACGCCACCGGCCGTATAGGTGTTGCCGTCCACGCACAGCCGTTCTTCGCTGGGGACTGCGCCAAACCGCGACAGCAGTTCGCGCGCGCGCCAATGGCTGGACGCCCGCTTGCCGCGCAGCAACCCCGCCGCGCCCAGCAACAACGAACCGGTGCAGATGCCGAATACATAGCGCGCCGCCAAGCCCTGCCGCCGCGTGAAGGCCACCCAATCGGCGTCGACGATGGCATCATCCGTGCCCGGCCCGCCCGGCACCACCAGCAGGTCGCATTGCCGCGCCGACGCCAGCGTTTGCGTGGGCACGAACTGCAAGCCGCGATCGCACCGTACCGGATCACGCGTTTTTGCGACAAAATCCACCGTGAAGCCCGGCGCGTTCGCCAAGACCTCGTAGGGCCCGGTCATATCCAGCTGGGTCAGCCCTTCGAACAAGAGAAAATTCACATGCATGACGATGCTCCCTTGAAAACGCCAGCGTCCAGCATAGGCGGACGCGCCCGCGCCGGTGCGCCAGAAGCGGATGAATTTGCGCCACAACGCGTGTTGTTCCTGCTGTACGACGGCTTTCAGCCGCTGGACCTGGCCGGCCCGTGGCAGGCATTCACGTCCGCCAACGAAGAGGCCGGCAAACCGCTCTACCAACTGCGCACCATCGCGGCAACGCCGGTGGTCGCCACCTGGGAACAGGGGCTGCGCATGCAGGTGGACGGCACCTTCGAACACGATGCCGATGCACCGATCGACATGATGTTCGTGCCGGGCGGCCCGGGGGTGGATCGCGCCAGCGCGCACGCCGAAACCATGGCCTGGCTGCGACGCCGCGACGCCCTTGCCCCGCGTACGTGCAGCGTTTGCACGGGCGCCTTCGTGCTGGCCGCCGCCGGCCTGCTCAATGGCCGCGCGGTCACCACGCATTGGCGATCCGCGGACCGGCTCCGGCTGATGTACCCGGCGTTGCGCGTGCAAGACGACCGCATCTTTATCGAAAGCGGCAAGTACTGGACGTCGGCGGGGGTGACGGCGGGTATCGACCTGGCGCTGGCGCTGATCGAACGCGACTTTGGCGCCGCGCTATCGCAGCAAGTGGCCCGCCGCCTGGTCGTCTTCATGCGACGCGATGGCGATCAGCGCCAATACAGCCAAACGCTGCGCTTGCAGGACCGCGTGGCCGCGCCGTTCCGGGACCTGGTCGAGAAGATCGAGGCAAAGCTGTCGGCGCGCTGGACGGTGGACGACATGGCCGATGCCTGCCATATGTCGCGCCGCACGTTCCAGCGAAAATTTGCCGCGCACTTCGGCGTGGCGCCCACCGAAGTGCTGCGGCGGCTGCGCCAAGAGCGCGCCGACGCGTTGCAGGCGACCGGTAAGATGTCGAAAAAATCGGTCCGACGATTTGTCGGGCCACTCCACAACAGGCCCGTTCCATGACCACACCCGCTGTCTCTTGCAAGCCCTCGCGCCGTGCCCTTGCGCTGTTGGCCGTGGGCCTTGCCCTGCCGCTGCTGGCCGGTTGCGACGACCCCGCCGGCCCGCCCAAGCTGACCCTGGAACAGCGCCTGTTCAAAGACCTGACGCCCAACCGCGAGTTCAAGGGCGACCTTAACGGCCAGCCGGTGCACCTGATCGTCAATGATTGCGAGGTCTACCTGAACGAAGCCGATCCGGAAAGTGCATCCGGCGCGCGCCGCTGGACCAAGGTGCTGGAACCCGAGTTCTACCCATCGTTCATGGACTGCCAGCGGCAGTCGTTAAGCCGCGTGGGCAAGATGGTGGAAGCCGAGATTGGCGAAATGGCGATGGGCGCGGGCGGATGCTGCGCCACCGGCGGCCGCTTCCGTTCCACGGATGGCCGCGTATGGAAGCCGCAGTAGGCTGCGCGCACCGCTGCCGGATGCCGCGCAGCGTCGCGACCCCGACGCCCCGACGTCCCGACGTCCCGACCCGCGTCAGCCCGCCAGGCCCACCGACATCCCGCCACAGACATACAGCAGCTGCCCGGTCATGAACCCCGCCTGCCGGTCCAGGAACATTGCGACGCTGTGCGCGACCTCTTCCGGCTGACCCACCCGCTGCACGGGAATGGAGGCTTCCAGGGCCAGCGTCTTCGGCGCCCCCGGGGGGTTGGACTGGTTGAACAATTCGGTGGCGATCGGCCCGGGCGCCACCGTGTTGACCGTGATGCCGTCGGCCGCCAGCTCCAGTGCCCAGGTGCGCGTCATGCCGGCCAGCCCGGCCTTGGACGCGCCATAGACCGTGCGCCCGCCCTTGCCCAGCGCCGCGCGGCTGCCGATATTGACCACGCGCCCGTACTTCGCCTGGCGCATCGCAGGCAGCAGCGCCTGTAGCAGCAGCACGGGCGCGGTCAGGTTCAAGGCCAGCGTGCGCTGGAGGTCGGCCTCGGTCACGTCCGCGATATCCGCCACCTGGATCATGCCGGCGTTGTTCACCAGATGCAGCACGCGGCGCTCGGCCGCAAGCGCTTGCGCGGCCTGGCGCGTGGCGGCCGCATCGCCCAGGTCGACCGAACGGAAAGTCTCGCCCGGCAGCACCGCATCGGGCGGACGGCGGCTGAAATTGACGACCTGATAGCCGTCGCGAAGCAGGCGGGCGACGATGGCGCGGCCGATGCCGCGGCTACCGCCGGTGACAAGTGCGATGGGCGTGTTCATTGCGCGGTGATTCCTTGGTCTTTGATAAGCCCGCCCCATTTCTTGCGCTCGGCGCGTTCGAAGGCGGCCAGGTCGGGGCCGAAAAGCGTACCGGGTTTTGCGCCCATGGTGGCGAAATTCGTGGCCACGGCAGCGCTTTGCAAACCGCTGCGCGCGGCCTCGATCAGCTGCTTGACCACCGGCGCCGGTGTGTCGCGCGGGGCATACAAGGCGAACCACGCCGTCACGTCGAAACCGGGCAGGCCGGATTCGGCAACGGTCGGCAGATCAGGCACCGACGCGTCGCGTTCGGCCGACGTCACGGCCACGCCGCGCACCAGGTTGCCATCCTTGATCTGCGCCAGCGCGCCGGGCAGGTTGTCGAACAGCAGGTCCACCTGCCCGCCCGCCACGGCCGGCAGCGACGCCGACGTGCCCTTGAACGGCACATGCAACATCGTCACGCCCGCCATCGCTTCGAAATAGGCGCCGGTCAGGTGCACCGACGAGCCGATGCCCGGCGATGCGTAGGTCAGCTTTTTGTCGGGCGATTGCTTGGCGGCGCGGATAACGTCGGCCACCGTCTTGTAGGGCGACTTTGCGCTGACGGCAATCACATTGGGCGTAGTGGACACCAGGGCAATCGGCACCAGGTCGCGCTCCGGATCGAACGCCATGTTGCTGTACAGGAACTGGTTGATGGTCTGCGTGCCGATGGTGCCAAGCCCCAACGTGTAGCCGTCGGGCTTGGCGCGCGCCACATGAGCCATGCCGATGTTGCCGCCCGCGCCGGGCTTGTTTTCCACCAGCACTGTCTGCTTCAGCCCGGGCTGCAAGGCGTTGGCGATGGCACGGCCGAAGATATCGGCACCGCCGCCCGGCGGATACGGCACCACCACGGTCACGGGGTGGTCGGGATAGCCGGCGGCATGCGCCACGGGCAACGCCAACAACGCCAGGGCGGCCAGCGCCAGCCGGCGCCGCCCGGCGCGCGGGGAAACGGATTGGGTCATGAACTTGTCTCCTGTCGAACCCGCTGTTTGCGGATTTCTTTTGAATTGAACGGCGGCGAAAACGACAGCTTGTGACGGCGCCTGCTCAAAGTACGTAAATACGTACTATAGTTATAAAAACATAGAAATCGGATAGGAGACAAGCAATGAAACGTTGGACGCAACGCCCGGAAGGATCCACCTGGGGCGACTTCGGCCCGGACGACGAGCTGGGCCGGCTGAACCTGCTGACCGAGGAAAAGGTCTTGCAGGCGGTGCGCGAAGTGCGCGCGGGCAAGGTGTTCTGCCTGTCGCTGCCGCTGGACCTGCCCGGCGGCAACGTGCTCAATCCCCGCCGCCATGCGCCCACGCTGAAACCCACGTTCCGTGAAGGCACGCCGTACCTGAACTTTGCGATGTCGCAGTTGCAGCCCGAGGCCGTCGACGTGCTGTCCGACGACCAGGTCACGCTATCGATGCAATATTCCACGCAGTGGGATGGCCTGTGCCACGTCGGCGCGCTGTTCGACATCCAGGGCGACGGCGAAGCGCGCCGCGTCTACTACAACGGCTATGCCGCTGGCGTAGACGTGTTTGGCGGCGCTGACCCGGATACGGCTGCCGATGCCTGCTGCCCACCCGGCGGCTCGTTTGCGCGCAAGCTCAGCGTCAGCCGCTATGCCGAAAAAGGCATGCAGGGGCGTGGCGTGCTGGTGGACCTGGAACGCGCGTTCGGCCCAGGTCGCACCTTGGTCGGCCATGAGCAGCTGCAAGCAGCCATGCGCGAACAAAAGGTGCACGTGGAAACGGGCGACATGCTGGTGCTGCGCACCGGCTTTGCCGACCGCTTAATCGAGATGAACGGCCAGCCCGACCCGCACGCGCTGGAACAGACCGGCGCGGTGCTGGACGGCGCCGACAGCGCCTTGCTGGACTGGATCAGCGCCAGCGGCGTAGCCGCCATCTGCGCCGACAACTACGCCGTGGAATCGTATCCGGCGCGCACGTCCGGCCCCGGCCATTCCATCCTGCCGCTGCATCACCATTGCCTCTTCAAGCTTGGCGTACCGCTGGCCGAGCTCTGGTACTTGAAGGACCTGGCCGACTGGCTGCACGCCAACGGGCGCAACCGTTTCCTGCTGACCGCCCCGCCGCTGCGCATGCCCGGCGCGGTGGGCTCGCCGGTGACGCCCATTGCCACGGTGTAAGCCATGACGCCGCCTTTTTCGACCTTTGCCGCGCACCTGGACGCGCTGGTTGGCAGCCGCCCCGAGTCCCCACTGCTGATCGACCAGAACGTGCCAATCAGCGCGCGCCAGCTACGCGATCAAAGCCGCGCGTTGGCGGCGGGCTTGGCGCATATCGGCGTGCGCCCCGGCCACCGCGTGGCGGTGTGGTTGCCCAACTGCGCCGCGTGGGTGGAGTCCTTCCTGGCGTGCGCGCATCTGGGCGCGCTGGTGCTGGCCGTCAACACGCGCTTTCGCGCGCTGGAAGTGGCCGACATATTGGGACGAGGCCAGGCCGACTGGCTGGTGTTCTGGCCGGGGTTCAAGGGCATCGATTTCGCGGGCATTCTGGCCGATGTGCCCCCACAGGGATTGACGCGCCTGCAAGGGGTCGTGGCCATTGCCGAATCCGACGCGGGCGCCCGCTCCGCGTCCCTGCACGGCAAGCCCGCGCATCGCTATGCCGACCTGCTCGCCACCCAGGCCCCGCCCCCTTCCCCGCACGGCAACGCCGGGGTGCTTTGCTTCACCACGTCCGGCACCACGTCCAAACCCAAATTTGTTTTGCACGACCAGCAAACGTTGCTGCGCCACGGCGCGACGGTGGCCGACGCTTTCGAATACGACGACGACAGCTGCATCCTGGCCAGCGCACCGTTCTGCGGCGCGTTCGGCTTTGCCACGCTGGTGGGCGGCCTGGCGCGCGGCGTGCCGGTCGTGTGCGCGCCCGTGTTCAACGCAGCCGAATCGGCCGACGCCATCGCGCGCCATGCCGTCACGCACACCTATGCCAACAACGAGGCGCTGGTGGGCATGATGCAGGCGGCGCCGGCCAGCGCTTTCACGTCCGCGCGGCTGTTCGGCTTTGCCAGCTTTACCCCCGCGCTGGACAACATGCTGGACCTGGCGCGCCAGGCGGGCGTGCCGCTGACCGGCCTGTACGGTTCCAGCGAGCTGATCGCGCTGGTGGCGGGCCAGCCCCGCGATCCGGCCGAAGGCGACGTGGCCGCGCGGCATCAGCCCGGCGGCACCCTGATCTATCGGGACGCCCGCGTGCGCGCCCGCGACCCCGACAGCGGCCAGGTGTTGCCGCACGGCCAATCGGGCGAGATCGAAATCCTGTCGCCCAGCCTGATGCAAGGCTATCTGGACAACCCGGATGCAACGCGCAACGCCGTCACCGCCGACGGCTATTTCAAGACGGGCGACCTGGGCTACACCCTGACCGAGCGCCAGTTTGTGTTCCAGACCCGCATGGGCGATTCGCTGCGGCTATCGGGCTTTCTGGTGAACCCGGTGGAAATCGAACAGGTGGTTGAAACGCTGCCCGGCGTGCGCGCGTGCCAGGTGGTGGGCGCCACGCGCCACGGCAAGTTCGTGCCCTACGCCTTTGTGCTGCTGCAAGACGGCGCGCACGCCGATCCCGCCGCCTGGACCGCTGCCTGCAAGGCGGCGATGGCCGGCTTCAAGGTGCCGGTGGGCTACACGGTGCTGGACGCCTTTCCCTCGGTGGAAAGCGCCAATTCGGTCAAGATCCAGAAACATCGGCTGCGCGACATGGCAAACGCTATGCTCTCGGATCCTTCCTCACCGCCCGCGCCCTGACCCCATGCCCGCCCGCAAGCTTTTTTCGCGCAGCCCCCAGCCGCTTTACCTGCAAGCGGCGGCGCTGTTTCGCAGCCATATCCAGAATCGAACCTGGCGACCGGGCCAACAGATTCCACCGCTGGAATCGCTGATGGAAACCTATGGCATTTCGCGGGCGACCATCCGGCAGGCGTTCGGCCTGCTGGAGCAGGACGGGTTGATCCGGCGTTCACGCGGCTCGGGCACTTTCGTCAACGCCGAACTACCGGAAACGCCCACGCTGCTGATACCCAAGACCTGGGCCGAAACCGTGGAACTGAGCAACCAGCTGGGCACGGTGTCGCTGGTGGAATCCAGCGCCGACTCGCCACTGCCCGACACGCTGGGCATGCCTTGCGAGGCCGACCGCGGCGGGCTGTTCCAGTATTTGCGGCGCGTGCACACGACGGATGCCGGCCCCTTTTGCTACAGCGAGGTGTTCCTGGAAAGCGGACTGTTTCGCAAGCATCGCACCCGCATTCAGAAAAGCACCGTGGCGCCCGTGCTGGACCAGTTCTACGGCACCCGCATCACCGAAGCGCGCCAGGTGTTGAACGTGATTGAAGCCGGCCAGGAGTCGGCCGAATCCTTGCAGATTCCCGTGTCGTCCCCGGTGGCGGAGCTGCGTCGCTACGCCTGCATCGACGGCCGCGTGGTGTATTTCGCGCGGCTGGAATTTCCGTTTCGCAAGGTGCGGATGGAATTCGATTTGCTGGCCCAGCGCTGACGGGTCAACGCCCCCACGCCCACGACCACCCCGCCCCCGCCCCATCGCCCAAGGAGCCCATCCCCGTCCACGCCACTTTCGCGGCCCGCCCCAAAAAGCCAGAGCGCCATCAAGGCGCCAGCAGGTTTTCACATGATCCGGCACAAGAGGAGACAAACCATGGCTTACGCCAAGATGCCCCGGATTTCCATGCAATGCCGCAGCACGATTACCCGTTTATTTGCCGCTTCCGCCCTGGCAGCGGCCGCCGCCACCCCTGCCTGGGCGCAGCAGCCGGCCGCCATCTCTGACGATATCGTCAGGCTGGGCCTGATCCTGGACATGAGCGGCGTCTACGCCGACGTGACCGGCAAGGGCAGCGCCACCGCCGCGCAGATGGCCATCGACGACTTCGGTGGCACGGTGCTGGGCAAAAAGATCGACCTGATGGTGGTAGACCACCAGAACAAGGCCGACATCGCCGCCGCCAAGGCGCGCGAGTGGTACGACACGCAGAAAATGGACGCCATCATGGACGTGGCGGGGTCCGCGCCCGCGTTGGCGGTGCTGGAAGTGGCCCGGGAAAAGAAGAAGATCGTGGTGTTCAGCGGCCCTGGCACCGAACGCATCACCAACGATTTGTGCTCGCCCTATTCGGTGCACTACACCTACGACACCTGGTCCCTGGCCAACACCACGGCGCGCGCCACTGTCGAGAAAGGCGGCAAGAGCTGGTACTTCCTGACGGCCGACTACGCCTTCGGCCACACGCTGCAAGCGTCCGCCACCGAGGTGGTCAAGGCCAACGGCGGCACGGTCCTGGGCGCGTCACGCCACCCCTTGGGCTCCAGCGATTTTGCGTCGTATCTGCTGCAAGCGCAGGCCAGCAAGGCACAGGTGATCGGGCTGGCGAACGCGGGCGGCGACACGGTCAACGCCATCAAGGCGGCCAGCGAATTCGGCCTGACCAAGGGCGGCCAGAAAATGGCCGGCCTGCTGCTGTACATCAACGACATCCACGCCATCGGCCTGGACGCCGCCGCCGGCCTGACCCTGACCGAGGCGTTCTACTGGGACATGAACGACCAGACCCGCGCCTGGTCGCAGCGCTATTACGACAAACTCAAGAAGATGCCCAACATGAGCCAGGCGGGCACGTATTCGTCGGTGATGCACTACCTGAAGGCAGTGCAGGCGGCTGGCACCGACGCACCGGAAGCCGTGATGAAGCAGATGAAGTCCATGCCCATCAACGACTTCTTCGCCACCAATGGCCGCATCCGCGAGGACGGGCGAATGGTGCACGACATGTACCTGTTCGAGGTCAAGCAGCCGTCGGAATCCAAGCGGCCGTGGGACTACTACAAGCTGGTCGCAACGCTGCCGGGGGATCAGGCGTTCATGCCCTTGTCGAAGTCGACCTGCCCGCTGGTGAAAAAGTAGCAAACGAAGTAGCAAACCCGCTCCAGGCGGTGCCGCATCCGAATACGCTAGGATGAACGCCACCGCTTGGAGATTTCCGCATGCCCACCGCCGCGCCGCCCCCCGACTTCCCTGCCAACGCCGCCCCGCCTTCATCCGCTGCCAAGCGTGCAAGCGCGGCCTCGGAGTCATCCACGGCGACCACGCCATCCGATCCCGCCGCCGCTGCGTCCGAGCCGGCGCGCGGCCCGATCGCCGCCACCATCGCCGCCGTCATCCGAGATGGCCACGTGCTGCTGGTGCGCCGCGCCAACCCGCCCGACGAAAATTGCTGGGCTTTCCCCGGCGGCAAGATCCACGCCGGCGAGCCATTGGAAATCGCCACCGCCCGCGAACTGCTGGAAGAAACCGGCGTGGTGGCCGAGCCGCTGCACGTGTTCGACGCCGTCGACGTCTTCGATCGCGACGACGCCGGCGTGCTGCGCCGCCATTTCATTTTGATCGCCATGCTGTGCCGCTGGCAGTCCGGCGAACCCGTCGCGGGCGACGACGCGCGCGACGCGCGCTGGGTCCCGCTGTCGGACCTGGAAGGCCACCGCCTGGCCACCAGCTTCGGCGTGGCGCGGCTGGCACGCAACGCGGCGGCATTGATGTCTATGTTGTGACCCCGGGGTGTCCATGCCGATGCTGGCTGGACCGGCGCCGCTTGCTGCAATGGGTGGTGGCGTGGTGCGGCTTGTCTGCCGCGTGGTATCTGGCCGACGGTGACGACGCGGCGGTCGACCTGAACATCGCCCACCAGGCCCACGCGCTGCTGCGCGCCTGAACCGCGCCCGCGTCACATGCCGGCCGGGATGATCGGGTAAGGTGTATGCCCTTCACCCCTTATCTCTTCATTCCTGGAGTCCTGAATGACCGGATTGTTTATCGTGGTGGCGGCGCTGGCGTTTCTGATGCTGGCGGCGTATCGAGGCTATAGCGTCATTTTGTGCGCGCCCATCGCGGCCATGGGCGCGGTGCTGTTGACGGACCCTTCCGCGCTGGCCCCGGTGTTTTCGGGCATCTTCATGGAGCGCATGGCGGGGTTTGCCAAGCTGTATTTCCCCGTGTTCCTGCTGGGCGCGGTGTTCGGCAAGCTGATCGAGCTCTCTGGCTTTTCGCGCGCCATCGTGCAGGCCGTGCTGCGCATGATCGGGGCCGAACGCGCCATCATTGCGATCGTGCTGGTCTGCGCGGTGCTGACCTACGGCGGCGTCTCGCTGTTTGTGGTGGTGTTTGCCGTTTACCCGTTCGCGGCCGAGATGTTCCGCCAGGGCGGCATCCCCAAGCGCCTGATGCCGGGCGCCATCGCGCTGGGCGCGTTCACCTTTACGATGACCGCGCTGCCGGGCACGCCGCAGATCCAGAACATCATTCCCACCACCTTCTTTGAAACCACGACGTGGGCCGCGCCATGGCTGGGGCTGATCGGCGCTGCCTTCACGCTGACGGTGGGCGTGACGTATCTGGAATGGCGCCGCAAGCGCGCAGCGGCGGCCGGGGAAACCTATGGCACCGAACTGCGCAACGAACCCGCTACCCCGGCCACGGAACGCAACCACCACCCGCTGATCGCGTTGCTGCCGCTGGTGGTCGTGGGGGTGATGAACTTCCTGCTGACGCGCTGGATTCCGGGCTGGTATCCCGCCGGTTCCGAAGTGGACCTGCCCGGCCTGGCCAAGCCCATGCCCGTGAACGCCGACGACCAGGTGGCGCTGTGGGCCGTCATGGGTGCGCTGATAGCCGGCATTGCCACCATCCTGCTGTTCTCGTTTTCGACCATCAAGGCGCATTTTGCCGAAGGCAGCAAAAGCGCCGTGTCCGGCGCGCTGCTGGCGTCCATGAACACGGCCGCCGAATACGGCTTTGGTGGCGTCATCGCGGCGCTGCCGGGTTTCTTGCTGGTGGCCGATGCGCTCAAGGCCATCCCCGATCCGCTGGTGGGCGAAGCCGTGGCGGTGACGTCGCTGGCGGGCATCACCGGGTCCGCCTCGGGGGGCATGAGCATCGCGCTGGCCGCCATGGCGCAGACGTTTATCGATGGCGCGGTGGCCGCCGGCATCCCCATGGACGTGCTGCATCGCGTTGCCGCAATGGCCAGCGGCGGCATGGACACCTTGCCGCACAACGGCGCCGTGATCACGTTGCTGGCGGTTACCGGCCTGACGCACCGCCAGTCGTACGGCGACATCTTCACCATCACGCTGATATCTACGATGTCGGTGTTCGTGGTGATTGCGGTGTACTACCTGACCGGCATCGTCTGATCGAACGCGGTGGCGAACACCTGGACTAGCCACTGCGTGAAGACGCGCACCCGCGCGGACACCTGCCGGTTCTGCGGATACAGCACCGACACCGGCATGGGCGCGGGCGGCAGATGCGGCAGCACGATGCGCAGATGGCCAGCCGCCAGTTCGCGCTCGACGCGATAGCGCGGCACCTGCACCAAGCCCAGCCCGGCCAGCGCCGCGCTGGTGTAGAGCTCGGCACCCGTCACACTGACCACCGACGCCGGGCGCGCCGTGACGTTGCGCCCGTCCACCATGAAATCCAGCGCAATGGCCCGCCCGCTGGCGCTGGACACGTAATCCACCGCGCGGTGGTGCGCCAGATCGTCCAGGCCGGCGGGTGTGCCAAAGCGCGCCAGGTAGGCCGGGCTGGCCACGGTTACCTGCGGCATCAGCGCAATCTGGCGGCCCGCCAGCGAAGAATCCTGCAAGGCACCCGCGCGCAGTACGCAGTCCACGCCTTCGCGCACCAGGTCCACCAGACGGTCGTCTTCGCCCAGGTGCAGGACGATATCGGGATAGCGTTCCAGAAAGCCGGGTAGCCCCGGCATCACGAAATACTTGGCCAGCGTGCCCTGCGCATTGACCCGCAGCAAGCCCTTGGGCGCGGTGTTCAGGAACGCGCCGTCGGCCTCTTCCAGGTCGGCCAACAGGCGCACGCAACGCTGGTAGTAAGCCTCGCCGTCGTGCGTCAGCCGGACCTGCCGCGTGGTCCGTTCCAGCAGCCGCGCGCCCAGCCGCTGTTCCATGCGCTTGATCAGGTTGGTGACGGTGGCGCGCGGGATGCGCAGGTCTTCGGCCGCCTGCGAAAAGCTGCGCCGCTCGGCGATGCGCACGAACACCTGCATTTCCTGAAATCGGTCCATGTCTAGGCGGAGATTGTTAATGCAAATGAAATGATGTTAGCGATTATCGGGTAATTATTTTCGGTTTGGAATAGTTCATGATTCGTCTCAAGCCGTACGCCCTGCGGCCTGCGCCCTACGCCCTTTTTGAACCGGAGATTCCCAATGAACAAGCAAGCCCCCGAACAAGCATCGCAACGCGTCGCCCTGGTTACTGGCGGGTCGCGCGGCATTGGCGCCGCCATCGTGCGCCGTCTGGCCGCCGACGGGTACGCCGTGGCCATCAACTATGCCTCCAGCGCGGCGCACGCCGACACCCTGGTCAGCGAGATTCGCCAGGCCGGCGGGCGCGCGTTGGCGGTGCAAGCGGACGTGGCGCGCGCCGACCAGGTGCGCGCGATGTACGACAAAGTGGAAGCCGAGCTCGGCACGGTACACGCGCTGGTCAATTGCGCCGGGGTGTTGATGGTGCAGCCGCTGGCGGAAACCACCGACGAGGCCTACGACCAGACGTTCGACATCAACACGCGCGGCACCTTCAACACGCTGCGCGAAGCCGCCACGCGGTTGGCGGACGGCGGCAGCGTCATCAACGTGTCCAGCACCACCGTGGCAACCAACCTGCCGGGTTACGCCATCTACATCGCCAGCAAGGCGGCAGTCGAAAGCCTGACGCGCGTGTTCTCCAAGGAACTGCGCGGCCGCCGCATCACGGTCAACGCCGTGGCCCCCGGCCCCGTTGCCACCGAGCTGTTCCTGAAAGGCAAAAGCCCCGAATTGATCGAGCACTTTGCCAAGATGCCGCCGCTGGAACGGCTGGGCCAGCCGGACGACATTTCAGGCATCGTGTCGTTCCTGGCCGGCCCGGATAGCGGCTGGATCAACGGGCAGGTGCTGCGCGCCAACGGCGGGCTGGCATAGCGATGCGCCTGCGCGGGCGGTGGTCAGGCGCGTGCATCGTCATGATGCGCGCGCCGATATATGGCCGCCCTGCCCCGCGCCAACCGTGCCTTTTCAGAACCGTGCCTTTCAGAACCGATACTGCGCGGTCGCGACCGTCGGCCGGCTTGTAGGTCAGGAACGCGCTGCCGTTGCGCCGCGCCACGTTGCTGACGCGGTTTCTGCACATTTTCGACCTTGCGCCGTCTGGGCTAGGGCCAGCGGCAAGGCGGATGACAGGGCTAAGGCAAGTGCCCAGGACAGGCGGCGGGGATAAACGGCGGATACATCGCAAAGCCCTTGATCGATTCAGGTTGACGAAAGCCGATACTGTCGAGCATCGATTTCATTTACCAATAAGAATTATTTTCCGTTGCCCAAGGGCAACCAGCTCATCCGTCTGCATGACGCACGACGCCGACACGCCCCCGCCCCGCACCGCCCGGAACGTCGCGAATTTGCGAGCTTGCTCATCCGTTGCGGCGATGCGGGCCCTCGCCCGAGAGGGCGAGACCAACCATGCGTTGTTGTGGATTTTGCTTTCTTCACTCGGGAGTTCGACCTACGGCCAAGTCTGGCCAGCCGGACGAGATTTGCATGAGACGGCACCCGGAAGGTCTGGTTTAGGCTGACCCGGCAGTACTCCGACTCACCTTGATCGATTGGACGAAAGCAAATGAATCAACTCATTCATACAGACTGCCATCCCTTCACCGCCGCGGGAAACATGAAGCAGATATCCGCCTTTTATGAGGAGGGACGTCGAGTCATGTGGATGATGCTGCGTGCGCAACCGCGGCCGTGCTTCAACCACGAACTTATCGACGAAATCATGACCCTGGCGCGCGCCGCCAAGGACTCCGGGCTGCCGATCGACTTCTGGGTCACGGGCTCGCTGGTGCCGCAGATCTACAACGTGGGCGGCGACCTGAACTTCTTTGCCGAGGCTATCCGCACCGGCAAGCGCGAAGCGCTGCGTGCCTACGCCCGAGCCTGCGTGGACTGCGTACACGCCGCCTCGCGCGGTTTCGACACCGGCGCGATCTCGCTGGCCATGATCGAAGGCACGGCGCTTGGCGGTGGCTTTGAAGCCGCGCTGGCGCACCACTTCGTGCTGGCGCAGAACAATGCGCGCATGGGCTTCCCAGAAATGGCGTTCAACCTGTTCCCGGGCATGGGTGGCTATTCGCTGGTGGCGCGCCGGTCCGGCATGAAGCTGGCCGAAGAGCTGATCAGTTCGGGCGAATCGCACACGGCCGAATGGTTCCACGGCAAGGGGCTGGTGGACACGCTGTTCGAGCCGGGCGAGGCGTATCGCGCCACCCGCACGTTCATCGATGTGATACGACCCAAGCTGAACGGCATGCGCGCCATGTTGCGCGCCCGCCAGCGCGTGCTGAACCTGTCGCGTTCCGAATTGATGGACATTACCGAAGACTGGGTCGAAGCCGCATTCTCGATCGACCCGAAGGACCGTGCCTACATGGAACGCCTGGTGCTGGCGCAGAACCGTCGCAGCGCCGTCAGCAGCGACGCCGCGCAGGAAGCCACCATGCACTAAGCGCGGCTGCCCACGGATCCGGCAAGCCTGCCCCTCGGCGCGGGCAGCATCAGGCGATCAGATGCAGCCGGCGCCGTTGGGCCAGCCAGGTGACGAATTCGGACGCGGGCATGGGCTTGGCGTACAGATAGCCCTGCTTGGCGTCCACGCCCAGCGTGTCCAGGAAACCGGCCTCTTCGGCGGTTTCCACGCCTTCGGCGATCACCTTCAGTTCCAGCGTGCGCGCCACCGCCACGATGGCGCGCGCCAACGCCTGCGACACCGGGTTTTCGTTCACGCCGCGCACAAAGCTGGCGTCCAGCTTGATGGCATCAAGCGGTATGCGCGCCAGCTGCGACAGCGACGAATAGCCCGTGCCGAAGTCGTCCAGGTGCACGCGCGCGCCCAGTTGCCGGAACTGCTTGATCAGGTCGATGGCGGCGCCCTCGTCTTCGATCAGGCAGCTTTCGGTAAGCTCGATATCCAGCATGCACGGGTCCAGCCCCGCGTCGCCGATCGCGCGCATGAAGTCGCTGACCACGCCCTTGTCATCCAACTGGCGGGCCGACATGTTGATGGCGATGCGGATGTTCAAGCCGTCGCGTTTCCACGCCGCGGCCTGACGCGCCGCTTCGCGCATCACCCACACGCCCAACGGCGAGATCAGGCCGGATTCCTCGGCGTAAGGGATGAAGGTGCCCGGGCAGACCATGCCGCGCTCGGGCGAGCGCCAGCGCAGCAAGGCTTCAACGCTGTGCACTTCGCCGGTGCGGCCGACCAGCTTGGGCTGGTAGTACAGCATCAGATGATTTTCGGCCAAGGCCTTGCGCAGGTTGGTGTCCAGCCACACGTAGTCGGCGTTGCGCCGGTCCATGTCGGGTTGGAACACACGGTAGGTGTGGCGCCCCGCTTCCTTGGCCACGTACATGGCGATGTCGGCGCTGCGCACCACGCTGTCCAGGTCAGCGCCGTGGTCCGGGTACATCGCGATACCGATCGAGCAGCTGGTGTAGACCTCGATCAGGCCTTGCCGGAAGGGCTCGCGCAAGCGTTCGATGATGCGCTCGGCGGTGGATTCCAGTTCCCAGGCCTGCGCCTGTTCCTGCAACACGATGAACTCGTCGCCCCCCAGCCGGGCCAGCGTCTGGCCGGGTGACAGGCAGGTGGAAATCGCCACCGATACGGCCTTGAGCAGGCGGTCGCCAAAGCCATGGCCGTAGTGGTCGTTGATACGCTTGAAGTTATCCAGGTCCAGGAACAGCACGCCGCCACGCCCCTCCTGCCCCGCCGCCAACGCCGCCTTCAGGCGCGCGGTGATCGCGTGGCGGTTGGGCAGGTTGGTCAGCATGTCGGTGTTGGCCAGCACGCGCAGGCGTTCCTGCGCCGCGCGTTCTTCGGTGATGTCGGTGCCCGAGCAGATCAGGTAGACGCGTTTTTCACCGCTGCCGCTGGTGACGAATTTATTGCGGAACAGGAACAGGCGCGGACCCTTGACCGTGTTGATCAGGCGTTCCACTTCGTAGGACTGGCCGCGCTTGTAGAACTCGGCGATATTGCGACGCGAGGCAATGGCCTCTTCGCGCGTCATGAACATTTCGAACACGCTGCGTCCGACGATGTCCTGTTCGCGCTTGCCCGTGTATTCCTCGCTAAGCTTGTTAAAGCGCTGCACGCGGCCGTTCTGGTCCACGATGACGATCACCGAATTGGCCTCGGACACCACGGTTTCGGCAAACGACAAGCCTTCGACCAGGTCCTTGGCCACCGATTCAGTATCGGAATGGGCGGACGCGGTACCGGCCCATTCATTCGGATTGATCTTGCGGCCCACCAGGTGCAGGCGGAGCACGTCGCCATACAGGGCGATGTCGATGCGCACGCTGGAGGTAATGCCCGTCATCGTTCGAATAATGTCAGCCTGATCCGGCCTGAGCGCCATCGCGACATTCGTCGCCCCCTTGATGGCGGCCAATTCCATGGCGTCGCTATCGGCCGACAAGCGCCAATAAGGGCTATGCGTACCGAAGTGCGTGTACAGGATCGACTTTTCGTCTTGATTCTCTGTCATCGTGGTATCCCCCCACTGTCCTAGGCTGGACCGCAAAGAACATTACGGCCTAGTCCGAACAGGGTCAATACCCGGGTGCAGCGCACAAATCCTGTATTGCGAATTATTGCATCGGCTTTTCCGGCGGCCCGGCGCACGAAGGACTTCCCGCTTGGAATTAATGCGTGGTTTCGCCTTTCCACGAACGTGTTGTTGCGCGAGGCCGCGTGGCGTTGCACAAAAAATTTCGCCGAAGATTCGCGAGAATCTTCGGCGTGCGATCAAAAACAGTAAGGCGACACCAGGTCAATGTCCCGGTCTATGAAGCGGGATCAGTCCCCCTTCACACCTGCCTCGTCGATGACCTTGGTCCAGCGGGCCAGTTCGGCCGAGATCCGGGCCCCGGCATCGGCCGGCGTGGTCCAGGTGGCGATGGCGCCCTGGTTCAGCAACGAGGCCTGCACCTGCGGCTTGGCCAGGATCTTCTTCAGTTCGCCATTCAGACGGTCGATGACCGGCGCCGGCGTATTGGCGGGCGCGACGATGCCGAACATGGAACTGACTTCGAAGTCCTTCAAGCCGGCTTCAGCGGCGGTCGGCACGTCGGGCAGCGCGTCCACGCGCTTGGGCGAGGTCACCGCCAACGCGCGCAGCTTGCCCGCCTTGATGTTGGCCTGCGCGGCGGGCACGGTTTCGATCATGCTCAGCACCTGCCCGCCCATCAGGTCGGTCATGGCGGGGCCGCTGCCCTTGTACGGCACGTGCAGGATGTCGACGCCCGCCGTGCGCTTGAACATTTCGCCGGCCAGATGCTGCGGCGATCCGTTACCGGCCGAGGCCATGGTGATGTAGCCGGGCTTGGACTTGGCCAGCGCGATGAATTCGGACAGCGTCTTGGCCTGCACCGACGGGTTCACCACGAACACCAGCGGCACGGTGCCCACGATGGACACCGGCGCAAAGCTCTTTTCCACGTCATACGTGACGCGGCCGCGATACAGCGCGGCATTGATGGAGTGGCTGGTCAGCGCGCCCATCAGCAGCGTGTAGCCGTCGGGTTGCGCCTTGGCAACCTGGTCCGCGCCGATGTTGCCCGCCGCGCCCGCGCGGTTTTCCACGATGACCGACTGGCCCAGCGCGCCCGTCAGTTCCTGCGCCAGCACGCGGCCGATCACGTCGGTGGCGCCTCCGGGCGGGTACGGCACGATCAGGCGGATGGGCTTGTCGGGATAGGCATCGGCGGACAGAGCCGGGGCGGACACGCCGGCGCACAGAGCCAGCAGGGAAAACAGGACGGCACGGCGCGGCCGCAGACGCAGGTCTGACATATAGGTCTCTCCAGCCGGGATGAGTATAGGAATGGACGGACGCCCGGCTCGTCAACCGCGCCAGTGTAGGAGCCGAAACTTGATTGAAGAATCAGAATTTTTCTATCGACTGATCGGGAATAACGATCAATATTCGCCGGCGCGAAAACCGCTTGCAGCCGCTTTCAAAGGCTGGCTATGATCTTGGACCTGGATTATCAATAATATTATCGGGACTGAAAATGACGGACGAGACCAAGGGCGCCAAGCCCGTGATGGGCCCTTTTGACAGCGACAGCGCCACCGCGCAGGGCGTGGCGCGCGGGCTCACCAACTACGGCGACAAGGGGTTCTCGCTGTTCTTGCGCAAGGCCTTCATCAAGGGCGCCGGCCTGTCGGATGACGCGCTGGCTCGTCCCATCATCGGCATCGTCAACACGGGCAGCAGCTACAACCCGTGCCACGGCAACGCCCCGCAACTAATCGAAGCCGTCAAGCGCGGCGTCATGCTGGCGGGCGGCCTGCCGATGGACTTCCCGACCATCTCGGTGCACGAGAGCTTCTCGCAGCCCACCAGCATGTACCTGCGCAACCTGATGTCGATGGACACCGAGGAAATGATCCGCGCGCAGCCCATGGACGCCGTGGTGCTGATCGGCGGCTGCGACAAGACCGTGCCCGCGCAGCTGATGGGCGCGGCCTCGGCCGGCGTGCCCGCCATTCAATTGGTCACGGGGTCGATGCTGACCGGCTCGCACCGTGGCGAACGGGTCGGCGCCTGCACCGACTGCCGCCGCTACTGGGGCCGCTACCGCGCCGACGAGATCGACGCGCCGGAAATCGCCGACGTCAACAATCAGCTGGTGGCCAGTGTGGGCACCTGTTCCGTAATGGGCACGGCCAGCACCATGGCCTGCATCACCGAAGCGCTGGGCATGATGGTGGCGGGCGGCGCGTCGGCCCCCGCCGTGACCGCCGACCGCGTACGCGTGGCGGAACGCACCGGCGCCACCGCCGTGGCCATGGCTGCGTCGCGCCTGACGCCCGACCAGATCATCAACGGCAAGTCCATCGAAAACGCCTTGCGCGTGCTGCTGTCGATCGGCGGGTCCACCAACGGCATCGTGCACCTGACCGCCATCGCCGGCCGCCTGGGTATCGACATCGACCTGGCCGGGCTGGACCGCATCAGCCGCGAAACCCCCGTGCTGGTCGACCTGAAGCCGTCGGGCCAGCACTATATGGAAGACTTCCACGACGCCGGCGGCATGCTGGCGCTGCTGCGCGAGCTGCGTCCATTCCTGCACCTGGATGTGATGACGGTATCCGGCCGCACGCTGGGCCAGGAACTGGATGACGCGCCGGCGCCCTTCAAGCAGGACGTGATCCGCACGGCCGCCGCCCCCATCTACCCGGTGGGCGGCCTGGCCGTGCTGCGCGGCAACCTGGCCCCGGGCGGCGCCATCATCAAGCAGTCGGCCGCCAACCCCAAGCTGATGGAACACGAAGGCCGCGCCGTGGTGTTCGAAGACGCCGAGGACATGGCGCGCCGCATCGACGACGACGCGCTGGACGTGACCGCTGACGACATCCTGGTGCTCAAGCGCATTGGGCCCACCGGCGCGCCGGGCATGCCGGAAGCCGGCTACATGCCGATCCCCAAAAAGCTGGCGCGCGCCGGCGTCAAAGACATGGTGCGCATTTCGGACGGCCGCATGAGCGGCACGGCGGCCGGCACCATCGTGTTGCACGTCACGCCCGAATCCGCGATCGGCGGCCCGCTGGCTTACGTGCAAAATGGCGACCGCATCCGCCTGTCGGTGGCCAACCGCGAAATTGCGCTGCTGGTGGACGATGCCGAACTGGCGCGCCGCGCGGCGGAAAAGCCCATCACCCGGCCCACCGCCGACCGAGGCTACCGCAAGCTGTTCCTGCAAACCGTAACGCAGGCCGACCAGGGCGTGGATTTCGACTTCCTGCGCGCTGGTGTTACGCATGACACCGTGCCGAAGAAATAAGTGGGCCCGGCGTCAATTACCTGGCTTGAAACCCCTGGCGTAGCTCGCCGTAAAGCAAACCGACCCGGCAACCCTCCGACATGAACGCCATCACGCCCGACGCCCTGCAAGCAGAGGCCCCCGACGCCACGCAATCCGCGGTGGCAGCCCTGGAAGAAGACATCGTCTTCGGCCGGCTGCACCCGCGCGAACGCCTGACCGAAGACGAGCTGATGGCGCGCTTTTCCATGAAGCGCCATGCGGTGCGCCAGGTGCTTACCGAGCTGGAACTGTTGGGCGTGGTCGAAAAAAAGCGCAACGTCGGCGCCGTGGTGCGGACATTTTCCGCACGTGAAGTCATGGAGCTGTACGCGTTGCGCGAGGTGCTGGAAGTCCACGCCGCCAGCCAGATGCCGCTACCCGTTGCCGAAGCGCGGCTGGCGGCGTTGATCACGGTCCAACGCGAACACGACGCCGCCGTGGCCGACGGCGACGCACGCCGCGTGTTCCGCAGCAACCAACGCTTTCACCGCGAATTCTTCGGCCTGCTGGACAACGCGGTGCTGGGCCAGGCCATCGAGGAATACGCCCGCCGCACCCACCCGATCCGCTTCGGCACCCTGGTCGCCGCCGGCCCTCGCGAACGCGCCAGACAAGAACACTGGGCCATGATCCACGCACTGCGCGACGGCGATCGCAAGGCCTTGATGACAGTCTGCCGGGACCATTTGCTGCCCTCGCGCGATGCGTATCTGGCGTCGGAACAAACGCGGCTGCGGGCGTGATGCGCGCCGCAGGTAGGGCCGATGCGGCAAAAGCCCCGGGTTCGGCCAGGACGCACGGCCTGACTGTTACCCAATTTGGCGACTCGCATCGCAAGCCCTCTTTGGATATACGGATAAGAAGTCTATCCATGATGCCCAAGGGTAAGGTTCAGAAGCCAGTCCTCTGACTTCCCTATTCGCCCTATAGCCACTGTCTGAAAGGCAATGCGCTTTTCGTAATCGTCCTATAGCCCCGTCCCGGCGATGTGGCCGACTATGTCGGCATCTCGCGTCCCGGGGGGGCTATCGTGACTCATCTGTGCGACCTGCGCTTTACCTTTGGCGTCGTTGGCGGCTTGGATTTCGAGCTTGTCGAGTTCACGTTTGACGAAGCGCTTTCCGAACCGTTTCGCCTGGAGCTGGAACTGGCCAGCGCCGATGCGTCGATCGACTTTGCCCGAATCCTGGATCAACCCGCGCTGCTGACCATTTGGCGCGACGATGCCCCGTTGCGGTACATCCACGGCGTCGTGTCCCGTTTCGAACAAGGCACGACCGGCTTTCGCCGCACGCGCTACCGCGCCACCGTCGAACCGCAGCTGGCCCGCGCGGGCCTGTGTTCCGATTGGCGCATCTTCCAGCACCTGTCCGTGCCCGAAATTCTGCAAAGCGTCCTGAAAGAGCACGGCATCCTTGATTACGAGCAGACGATCACGCATGAGCACCTGACACGTGAATACTGCGTACAGGCCGGCGACACGGACCTGCACTTTGTTGAACGTCTGGCCCGAGAAGAAGGATTCTTCTACGCCTTTCACCACCACGCCAAGGGTCACCGGCTAATACACAGCGACCGCCTGCACATACACGGCCGTATCGACGGGGATCCCGTGCTTTATCAACCGGCACCCGGGGGTGACCAAACTGAACCCGCGCTGCGCCGGTTCTCTTATGCCGAACAAGTCCGTACCGCCCGGCAAACCCAGCGCGACTACACCTACACCCATCCGCGATACGCCCAGGAACACAGTCACGACGGCAGCGACCTGCAACATCAGCACGCCCATTACGAACGCTACGACTACCCCGGTCGCTACAAGCGCGACGAAGCGGGCAAACCCTACACAGAAAACCGGTTGCGCGGCCTGCGGCGTGACGCGCGCGTCGCAACTGTCGAGGGCGACGACCCTCGCCTGGAGCCAGGACTTTCGTTCGAACTGGTCGGCCATCCGCGCAACGACTTGAACCAAGGCTGGCGTCCGATACGCATGCGCCATCATGGCGTCCAGCACACCAGCCAACAAGAAGACGGCGCCGATGCGCAACGCGGCACGCAATACCGCTACACCGCGGAACTCGTGTCAAAGCACGCCGAATGGCGAGCCGAACCGTTGCCCAAGCCTCGGATCGACGGGCCGCAGGTCGCCACGGTGACGGGCCCCGCGGGCGAGGAGATCTATTGCGACAACTACGGACGGGTCAAGGTGCAATTCCCCTGGGACCGCCTGGGCAAGCATGACGAGCACAGCTCATGCTGGATCCGGGTATCGCAAAACTGGGCGGGCGCCACGTGGGGTCACATGGCAATACCCAGGATCGGACAGGAAGTCATCGTGAACTATCTGGACGGCGATGCGGACCAGCCGGTCATCACCGGCAGAACGCACATGGCGCTGCAGCTGCCGCCGTATGAGCTGCCCCGCCACAAGACACGCATGACGATCAAGAGCCAGACCCACAAGGGCCAGGGCTACAACGAACTGCGATTTGAAGATGAGCGGGACCAAGAAGAGATATACGTCCACGCGCAGAAGGACCAGAACATTCACGTCAACCACGACGAGAACACGTTTGTCGGCCATGACCGCAGCGAAAAAGTGGAAAACGACGAAACCATCGTGATCGGCCATGACCGCGAGGAAACGGTGGGCAACGATGAACGCGCCGACATTGGCCGGGATCGCCGGCACCGGATCGGCCAGGACGAGGTGCTGGAAGTCGTACGGGACCACAGCATCATCACTGGCAAGGACCGAACAGACGAAGTGGGGAACAATCGTCGCGACAAGACGTTTGCCCATCACTGGATCGAAACCGGCGGCCACCTCGAACACCAGATTCAAGGGCATCACCGCATCGAAGCCGGACAGGCGATTGAACGCGCCACCACCGTCTACCGCCTTCAAACCCGCGAGCGGATCGTATTGCAAAGCCCCGGTGGCTCGATCACGCTTGATGAAGGCGGCATCACGCTGGACGGTGTCGCCGTCAATATCAAGGGCCCGCTTAATCAGCGAGGCTCGGGCGCGGGCGTCGCGCTCAACATTGACAGCACGCCAAACGCCGACGAACCCATTTGCCTAAGCTGCTGGCTCAAAGCGGCGAAAGAGCGCACCGCGCTGATGAAGGTAAGCCCATGATTCCGTCCCAACTGCAACGGGCTCTGGCGGAAGACATACACGGCGCACCGCCCGGGCAAGCGCGTTATTCGATGGTGTTGATCGATATGGCCGCGTTATCCGACGCGCAACGCGACAAGGTCCAGCGCGACATGCCTGGCAAGCTCCATCCGCTGTTGCTGGACCCTGCGTTCGCGGTCTTACGGCCGCTGGGCGCGATGCTGGCTGGCCCGGGCGAAGGCGGTCTTTCTTCGCTGAACGGTTTGGTATCCGTAGCGAGCCCCTACGACACCGACATCGCCCAAGCCTGGATCACCAGCACCCTCAGTCCGGCCGACCTGGCCGTCCATTTAAGCCAGGCAAGCTTCGCGGTCGATCAAAACGGCGAACGTTACCTGCTGCGCTTCTACGACCCGTTGATCACCCCCGTTTTGCACAGGCAAGCCGACGCTGCCTGGGTAGACGGCGTGTTTGCGCCCATCATTTCATGGTGGTTTACCGGTGCCGATCTCAAGCATCCGCAATGGCACGGCATTCCGGGCGGTGCAAATGCCCAATGCCGTCCGCCCACGCCCCTGGTGTTGACGGAGGCGCTGTGGACGGCCCTGGCGGCGGATCCGCTTGAGCACCGCTTGCTTGACGCGCTCGAACGAGCCTCGGCTGACCTGTTCTCTTCCTCGTGCCGTGGGGTGCGTTTGGCGCATATTCGGACCCACCTTGCGTCGGCCCATCAGATCGGGCTGAGCCGCCATGACGATTTGATCGCCTTCGTATTCACGGCTTTGTCGCGGCCGGCCGCCAGCCTTCACGCCGACCGCGCATGGCAGCAGGCGCTGCAGCATGCCGTCGCTGGAGGAACACCCCTAGCCGTCGCCACCTCGATCCCTACTCCGCGCAACAGGACTTCCCGATGACGATGCCGACCCTTGCGTCCCTGGTGCCGGAAATTCTCCGCATCGCTGATCAGACGCGCTGCGACGCGGGCCCCAGCGCCGTGGTCGCGTGCAAGAGCGAAGTCGCCATCCTGCCCCTGCGCTATGCCGTTGTGACCGACGCCGGCCCGGGCCTGGATACCTTGGCGCCTGCGCTACCGCCCCACCTTGGCGCCGATTTTCCGCCGCTACAGGGCAAGCACGCGCGCTATGCCGTACGCACGATGCGCAGAGGCTATCTGTACCTGTTCACGAAGCGCTACATGAAGGACTGGTTCTGCGAAAGTGCCTATCGCACCTATGACACCGGTCTGTTCAAGCGTGTCTTTCCCTATGCGCCCCAGCACCACGCTCTTGAGCCGATCCATGAACCCACAGCCCGTGTGCACGATCTGCACGGCCCGGCCGAAAGCGGCCCCGGTGCCTGGACCGTGTGCCTGAAAGCCCCCGAAGACATTGAAGAACTTCGCGCCCTGTTCACGCCCGATCCCTTGACCAAGCGCATGCTGGACTTGATATCCAGCTTCAGCCCGCTACGCAATCAACTACAGAACTTCGATATCCGAAAGCTGCTGATGTCGTGCTCGCGTACGCCGGACGTGCTGGACCCCAGCACCATCGACGACACGCTGGCGGACGCCATTGCGCAAGATCAGCCTGACACCGCGTCCGTCCTGGCAGGCCAGCTTTATTCCGATCCCGAGAACCGCTACGCGCGCCAAATCGTCGCCCTGGATCTGAAGGAAAGCGCACGCCGTGCTCGCGGCTTTGGCATCGTGCTGCACGACGCCCTCGGGATCACGCAGCAGCTCAATAGCTGGCGCAACGACGCCTATGAAGCCGTGCAGCGGTACTTGGACAAGAAGGACGGCAAAGGCGTTGAGAACCAGCGCAAGGTCTTGGTGGCCCAGGCATTTATCGACGTCAAGCAGCAGTTCGAAACCCGCTCGGCGGCGCTGGAAGCCCAACATTTCATCGACATTGAGCGAGCCAGGGTTTACGACCCCGGCATGGCGGTGGGCCGCAACTGGGTCTTGAACGACGACGAGCGTGAACGCTGGGACAGCGAGGCAGACCAATACATCACCCAGTTCGAAGACGCGATGCGCGCCAAGGTCCAGGCGAAGCTGGACAGCGGTGAGTACCGGCGCAGGTTCGACAGCAAATATCTGTCTCCGGCAACACCGGGGCAGGCGGTGCGCGTGGCAGACATGGACGTGGAGTTAACGACGTTCGACGCCGTGTCGGCGGCCGCCGAAAACGTCGGTGCCAAGCGCGCCAAGGATCACGAACGCTGGCTCACCAGCGAACAACTGCTGAGCGCGCTGGACGTCTACGACGACCGGGATCTGACAAGCGGCTGGCGCTTTGCCGGCCAGACGGGCTTGTGCGTGCTGGGCGCGGACGGGTGCGCGAGCACAGCGGATCTGATCGAACAATGGTGGACGGGAAGCCCGACCGACCGCGCCAACCTGGCGATGCGCGGCTTTGCGCTGAACCAAACAGAGATTCAGGCGGAATTGCAACGCACGCTGAACGCGGCGCGCCTTCACGCGCAAACCCAGGCGCGTGATCTTATTCTGTCTAACGACAGAATGATCCAGCAGGTTCAGGCCGGGTTCGTCGCCGTTCAACATCTGGCTGATCTATTCGACAAGGCGAACGGATTGTTCGAAGCCTTGTCAGCCGCAGGCGAAACGAACCTGGCGGGTGGCGCCCTGGCCTGGTACTCCAGCCTGGGCCGCCAATCCCTGCGCTACGGCTCGACCGGCAAGGAATGGGCCTTCCATGGCATCACCCGAAGCTGGCTGGCGGCCAGCGTCAGCAAGCGGGCCACGAACTTGCGTATCGACGAACTGACCAAACTCGGGCGTAGCGCGGATCCCAAGCAATTGCGCGCACAGATTGGCCGGAACACCAGATTCGCATTTGCCACCGAACTTGTGGACGCCCATCGCAGTGACTTTTACAAGCTGCGCGCCAGCAGCTGGTTGCTGTTCTTTGAAGCGGCGTTGATTGCAATGCGGGTGCGGGATATGCCGGACGATGAACGCGGCGCGGGGGAGTTGATCGCCCATGGGTTGCTTGCAGGTGCTGCGGGGACGGAAATACTGGCGGCCGGGACGGAGTTGGTATTGCAGCATTACAGCGCCGCCAGCGTCACCGGAACGGGAGCGACGGTCTTTCTGGGGCAGCTGAAGCTGGTCGGTGGCGCGTTGGCGGCGGTGGGTGGGGTGGTGTTGATGGGGTATGACCTCAAGGATGGCCTGGGAGCATTGAAAGAAACCAAGCATGAGTTGGCATTTGCCCATTACCTTAGATTCCTGGCCGCTATTGCGATGGTGGGCAGCCAATCCAGCATTGCCTTTGCCGCCGCCGGTCCGATGCTGAAGATCCTGGCAGAGCGAGGAGGAAAATCATACGCGTTGACCTCGCTCCTTCTCGTGGCGGCAAGGGCTTCCTCATTTCTGGGAAGGCCCGCCACGCTCGCACTATTGCGTAGTCTGCTTCTGCGCAGCACGTTGATTGGGATTGCCGCCACCTTGGCTATAGCCGTTTTTGATGACGACGCGCTAGAAAAATGGTGCAAGCGCTCTACCTATCGCGGCGTCGAGTACCAAGGCAACAGCCCGCACAACGCACTGGAGAATGAGTTTAGCCGATTTGTACAGCGCCTTGCTGGAGATAATCTGATGTATCTGATGGAATGGATTTTGTGGCTTTCCGTCATCAAATCCGATGCCTGGCTGCAGGAACAGGCGGATGAGAATCCGAACGACCTTGCCAGCAGGCCTTTGGAACCGGTTTATGAGGATCTACTCTTCGCGGAATATGCACGATTGCGTGCCGCGCGATCTGACCACGCCGAATCCAGAAGCCCGGTATATGCCTGCGACAACACCATCCTCGAGATGCGTTGCGGCGCTATGGAAGAAAAGCGGGGATTCATGACTCTCATGTCCGCGTTTTTCTTTTGGCCCACTCTCGTCGCCATCGAGGGCATTCCCATACTTTTTACTGAGCCAAACGCTGGCCACTGGAGTATCAGCAAGGCGGCCGTTCTGCTTCTTCTTGTCGTAATGAGCGCAGCATCGCTCTACGTCTACTTCAAATACCTCTTCCGCTTCACCCGCCTGGAATCCCTTACGTCCCGCCACCTGCTCATCCGATTCAACCGCATCACCCGCCAGGTCTACCTGCACCGCCCACCCAGTTGCGGCGGTATCGCCGTACTACCCTGGGATGACATTCATCACGATGCAGTCCCCGGCGTGAACCTTGTCGTTGGCTGGTACCCGCCCTATTCCCCGCTGCCTTTTCCCAACATGGTTTTCGTCGGCAAGAAAAGCGTTAGCGAATTCGATATGAAAGCCGAATGGGAGTACATCCGCCGCTACATGGATGAAGGCGGTCTGGATGCGGTATCCCCGCCGCGCCTGAGTTCGCACCTGCCTTTGCCTTGGCCCGCCTTCGCGGCGCAGTTCGAGGCGCTGGGCCCGTACCTGCGTCACAGCGGCCCGTTGACCTGGCTTGGAATGCTATTGATATCTCCGGCCCTGCTGGTTATCGGCCTGGGGCATTGGGTGTCGCTCATGTTGTGCTGGCGTCCGCGTTGGCCAAAGATCATTCGGGAAGCCGGCTTGCCCGGCAAGCCAACCCCGCCGTTGACCACCATCGACGACTATCCGCCGGACGTTCGTGCGGCGTTGCTGGAAAACGCACATCGATGGGTCGTGCGACCGGGTTCGCCGCCACCACGACCCAAGCGATTTTCCTTCAAGGGAAGCTGGGAGAACCGCAAGCGCTGACTGCCAGTCGCTTGCCGCTAACGACCAGCAGCCGACGTTGACGCGGCCCCATGAGTGCCCATAAACGCCCCTATCAACGCCCCATCAATGCCCCATCAACGCCAGATCAACGACTGAGCAACGACTGAGCAACGCCCCATCACCTCCCCTGCAACGCCAGATATTCCTTCAACGTCCCCACCAACGCCGCCGCCGCTGGCGACAAACTGCGGTTGCGTGACGTGACCAGGCCAATCGATCTTTCCGCCACCGGCCCGATCAGCGGGCGTTGCACGATCCCTGTCTGCGACACCGCGCCGGCGGCGATCTCGGGCAGGGCCGCCACGCCCAAACCGCATGAAAACGCCTTGCGCGTGCTGCTGTCGATCGGCGGGTCCACCAACGGCATCGTGCACATGACCGCCATCGCCAGCCGCCTGGGTATCGACATCCACCTGGCCGGGCTGGACCGCATCAGCCGCGAAACCCCCTTGCTGGTCGACCTGAAGCCGTCGGGCCAGCACTATATGGAAGACTTCCACGCGAACGCCTGACCGAAGACGAGCTGATGGCGCGCTTTTCCATGAAGCGCCATGCGGTGCGCCAGGTGCTTACCGAGCTGGAACTGTTGGGCGGGGGCGCTGGGCCAGGCCATCGAGGAATACGCCCGCCGCACCCACCCGATCCGCTTCGGCACCCTGGTCGCCGCCGGCCCTCGCGAACGCCCCAGACAAGAACACTGGGCCATGATCCACGCACTGCGCGACGGCGATCGCAAGGCCCTGATGACAGTCTGCCGGGACCATTTGCTGCCCTCGCGCGATGCGTATCTGGCGTCGGAACAAACGCGGCTGCGGGCGTGATGCGCGCCGCAGGCAGGGCCGATGCGGCAAAAGCCCCGGGTTCGGCCCGCCGTGAACGCTGTTGCACGAACGGGTTGATCAGCGTCAGCCGATCGTCGATCGACATCGCGGTTTGCATGTCTTCGGTGTAAAGAATTTCGCTGCCCGCCGCCAGCGCGGCCGCCACGATGACATCGTTGGCGCGCGCAAATTGGCCGCCCCCACACGCGCGCCCGCGCTCATCAGCCTAGTTCTTCAAGATCCCGTCCAGCGAATGCAGCACGATGTCGGTGGTGCTGCCCAGGCTGAGCGCAAATGCGGCGTATAGGGCGGCCAGCAGTAGCGCGGCGCTGAGCCAGGGCGTCCACCAGGGCCATTGGCGGCCGACGCGATAGCGGCGGGATGCGATGTTGGTGCTGGCGTCTGTCAGGGCTTCCGGGGTTTCGCCGCGCAGTTCGCGCAAGGCGCGGTGCAGCTTGACGATGATGGTTTGCAGTGCCTCGTTCTGGTTGTGCTGCAAGCCATACTTGCCTTTGAAGCCCAGGCACAGGCATAGGTATTTGAATTCCAGCACGTCGCGATAGCGCGCGGGGTCCATCATCATGCGCGAAAGGACCGTGAAGAATTTCTCGCCGCCCCAGGTCTCGCTGTGGTTCACGCTTAGCAGCGAGCGTTCCGCCCATGATGAATGCGCGCCCCAGGGCGTGCCCATCACGGCTTCGTCGATAAAGGTGCACAGCGCATAGCGGTACGCCAGCTGCGTGGCGCCGTCGTAGCCATGCTGGCGGATTTCTTCGTCCAGCGCGGATATCTGGTCGCGTACGGTGGCGTAGAGGTCTTGGATGTCGTCGTATTCGCTTAGTTTGCGCAGGCGGATCACCAGGCCGAACAGCGGCAGCGCGCCGTCCACCAAGGGGTTGTAGCCGTGCCCGCGCAGCTGAAAGCCCAGGTCTTCGTCGCGGTCGATATGGCCGATGGTGTCGTAGCCGATGCGCGCTTTGTCATTGATTTCGGGCGTGGCGGATGTGCGCAGGAACTTGCCGCTGGGACGCTCGGTGGTGGCGGGGGTCGTCATGTCATTGGCTCCTGATGGCCCACAGTTGCAATTCCATCTCGGGGTAGTCGCCGGCGATGTGCAGGCCGAAACCCGCGGTATCCCGAAGCATCTGCCAGGAAGGATGGCTGCGGTCGAACTGGAAATACGTGAACCCCGCGTGGAACGGCAAATGGCGCGGCGCGACCGGCAACGGCTGCAAGGGGATGCCCGGCAGTTGCAAGCTGACCAGTTCGCCCAGCTTTTCCATCGACGCCACCTTGGTCTGCTGCATGAACTGCTGGCGCAACCGGTCCAGCGGCATGCGCGCGCGCACCGCCAGGATGAAGTCGGCGTCCGCATACAGCGCGCGGTCATGCACGGCGGCGGTCAGCACGCCATATTGCTGGCGCTCGATCGGCAGCGAGACGGCGCGCGGCTGCAACACCGTGCTTAGCGCGCGTCGCAGCGTGTCTTCCAGCATCCGGAACGATAGTCGGGGGTCGTCGTGCTGATAGGCCGGAAACTCTTGCGGCAAGCGCCCTTCGTCGGTAAAGGTGACCAGTTCGCCACACGCCTGGCTGAACGCGATGTACAGCTGTTCGGGGTGCACATGGCGCAAGCGGGACAGGTGCAAAAACCAGGGATGCAGCCGGTTCAACACCAGCAGCAGGTTGAAGTCGGTGACGTCCGCCACGCCTGCCTGCCCCGGCGAGCCGATGCGTTCGGCAATGTTCTTGGCGCGTTCGCGCATCAGGCCGGCGATCTCGCCCAGGTAACGCTTGAGCGGCGGAATGGCGTTCAGCGACATGCCGGTGGGGTAGAACGCATCGTCCAACAGCAGGCTGCCGTCCGGGCGCCGATCCAGCAATCGGCACAGCGCCACGCCCGTGAACGCGCTGCGGTCCTCGCGTTCAAGCGTCAGCTGAAGGTTGGGCGCGGCCAGGTCCATCGACACGTAATCGCCTTCCTGGCTGTGCGTATCGCGCACCTCTTCGCTGCGTGTCACGTAGCGTGCCTTGGCATAAGTGTCCGGCCATTGCACTTCCAGCACGCCGTCCGAACGCAGCGGCAGGGTCAGGTAGACGGTCTGGTTGACGGACGACGTATCGGTGATGGCCAGCGGCACGGGCGGCGGCTGGTCGTTGGGGATATCGAACACCGTGCCGTCCGGCATCACGCCTCGGGCCCGCACGATGGCGATTTTGCCGAAGCTCAGGTATTCCTGGTTCAGCTCCAGTTCGCTCAGCCCATAAAGGTGTTCGCTGACCCCGCCGATGCGTTGGTTCGCGTGGTGTTCCAGGGCGCGGGCCTGCTGCTGAAAGTGCTGGGGCTTGACGAACAGCCCTTCGTTCCAGATGACGGGGTTGCGTGTAGTCATGGTTGGGATCTCGGTTGCGACGCGCGAAAGCTCTCATCGACAATGCCGACGCGGTTGCCGTGCAACGTCATCAACAGCGCGTAGCGGCGGCCATTGGGTTCCAGTCGGAAAGCTTGCTTCCATACCGCGCCGTTCTGATCGTGGAAGTCGGCCACGATGGCGACGTAGCGGGTGTCTTTGTCGATGCGGGCAAAGTCGATGAATTTGAACTGGCCCGGCTGCAACACATAGTCGTCCTGGCTGATATAGGTGCTGCCCAGCGCCTTTTTCAAATCTTTGGCCAGTTGCTCCGGGTCCGCGTTCAGCAGCAGCGAATCGTCTTTCAGTTGCAGCACCCTGAAGGCGATGGGGGTCGCGGCGCCGCGCGGCGGCGGGGCGGGATCGGCCGGTGGCAGGCTGGCCCCTCGGCTGTACTGGCCCAGCCCAAGGCCCAGGCCTGTGCCGGTACCCGAACCCGCGCCCGTGTCACCGCCCGTGCCGGAACCCAGGTCGCCCGCGCCCCCCATCAGCGCCATCGCGCCGGGCGCTTCGGTAGCCGGCGCGCTGGCCAAGCCACCGCCCAGCGGCAAGGGCACGCCTGAAAAGCCCTGCTCCAGCACGTGCCGCCCGGAACCAAATTGCCGCCCCGGCAGGTAGTGCGCCGAAATGCCCGGCGGCACCGTCAGGTCGCGCGTGACGACGGCGCCCGTCGACGGACCGGACGCAGGCACGGACTTGGGCGGTGCATGGCTTGCCACACCCTCCACGCCCTGCGCGTCCGCCACGTCCGCCACCTCCGTCCCCTGCGCCACCTCGGCCGGATCACGCCACAACTTGGACGACCCGGTATCCACGCGCCGCAGAGGGTGCAAGGACGGGCGCCCCTCTTCCAGTTCCTCAAGCAGGCTGCGCAGGCTTTCGATCAGCTCCTGGCGGTCGCCGCTTTTCAGCTTGACCTCAAGCGGCCCTTCCTCACGGTTGGACGCGGGGTCCGGCCCGGTATCGGCGCTGTCGTCCGGCATGCTGGCGGGGTTGGGGTTGACGTCGGCGGCGGCGTACAGGCTCAGGCCGACCAGCGAGGGCTGTTCATCGGGTGGCCCGATCGGAATGGACGGGTCCATCAGAATCTGCCCCGTCTTGGACAGCACATCGCCCACCGTGCCGCAGGCAGTCACCAGCGTGGACAGCAAGACAACGACAACAAGCCGCTTCATTCGGCCTCCGCCCGCAACACCCGGTCGTACGCCTGCTCGAACACGTCCCAGAACAGTTTTTCAAAGCCGCGTTGGCGTGTGGATGCCAGCTCGTCGTAGTAGTGCGTGTACATGCCCCACGCCCAGCCATCGCCGCCGCCCGCGTCCGATGCCTGGTGGGGGCGGTAACGGTTGAAGCGTTGCAGCAGCAGCGCCGGCGCCAGGCTGCGCAACACCGCGTCCAACCCGGCCTGGATCGCCAGCGTGACCGCGCCGTGGTGCGCGTGCAACTGCGCCAGGCTTTCGTCGACCGCCGCCTTGGGCGACAGGTGCACCACGCTGCGATCGGTGGCGAACATGGCGCGCACCGTGTCGGGATAGCTCAGGCCCAGTCGCAAGGGGTTGTCTTCAATCGGTTGCAGGCTGCGGCCCAACAGCCGCCGTGGCTGCGCGGCGTCCGGTTGCTCAGCGTAGACCCGGGCGATGCCGCGAATGGCGGCATTAAGCGCCTGCCCGGCCTCGTGCAACAGCGCTTGTCCGGCCTGCGCGTCCAGCGGCCCCAGCGGCACCTCCAGCCCTTGCATCAACAGCTCGGCGGCCTCGGTCGGATCGCCCACCATGGCCTGCCGGTTGTTCAGGCGATACGGTTGGGGCGATGGTTTATGCAGGGACTTCGGCATGGAAACTTCTCCGGGAAATGGCAAGGGAGAGCCGGTCACGGGCGACCCCGTCACGGCTTCGAATCGCGTGGTGGCAAGGTCTGCCTGGGTCGGCGCGGCCGAGCCGCCGCGGCGCACATCCCACGGTTCCATCACCACGGGAGGCGACGCGGCGGCGCGCTCGGCGGCATCCAGCGCCCGCAAGGGGTCGCTGTCGGCACGCGCGTCAAACGGTGTGCTCAGCGCCAGAAAGTCCGCGTCCACAGGCGCTAGCGCGGCGTCTTGTTCAAACACGTAGGAACCGGCAGGCAAGTCGTCATGGCCGCTGGGCTCGCCTTCCAGGATCTCGCCTACCCCGTACTGCGCCAGGTGCCGCGCCGGGTCCAGCAATTCCTGGTGCGGACGATTCAGGTGCACGGTGATGTGGTACGGCCCTATGTGCAGGACGTCGCCGTCACGCAGCTTGGCGGCGACCATCTTGCCCAGCGGCGCGTCGGCATCATTCACGCGCGTCTGGCCGCTGCGGTCCACGACGCAAAAGGCGGCATCGCGATAGACGATTTCGCTGTGAATCGGGTCGACGCGTCCGCTCTTGTCGGGCAGCGTCCAATCGGCGCCACGTCCCCCTATCGTGCCGCCGGCGGCGTCAAAACTGTGACGCGGCTTGCTGCCGTGAATCAGGGATCCGGGGTTGGCGACAACAAGCGCCAACGCCGTGAGCGAGGTTGCGGTAGCGGTCATAGACGGGCCTTGATACGAACGGTGAATGGTCGGCGCGCCGCCGTGTGCTGGACAAAGCTGGTCCAGCCCAGGTGGGCGCCGGTGTCGCGTCCCAGGTTGAAGGGCGGCACCTGGTCATGCCGCAAGCCCAGCTCCAGGTCATAGGCGGCGGGGTCGCGCAACAGGAAGTCGATCAGCTTGCGCAGTCGTTCGAAGTTCTCGCCGCTGGGCAGGAATTCCCGGAACCGCGCCTGATCCAGATCGCCGATCACAATGGAGAACTTGCTGTAGCGCGTGCGCACCCGCCCGCCCACCACGAAGCTGTCGCCCAGCACTCCGTTGCGGCGTCCAAGCCGCAAGCGCTGGCTGTCCGCCACATGCATGTAGCGCTGCTCGAACTCGCGCACGCCCACGTGCTTCAGGTCAAAGCAATGCGCGACAATGCCCGACACCACCTGCGGTGAGCGGCTGCGGCTGGCGATAACGCCGGCAAAACTCAATAGCCGGCTCCAGGGGATGGGCGTGGCGCCACGCAGTTCGACGTCGCCCAGGCCCACCATGGCAAACACATAGCGAGAAAACCGATCCCGCGCTTCCCGCCGGAACCTGACGTAGTAGCGGTATTTGCGCCACGCCTGATGCAGCAGCGTCAACAGCCGATGGTTGAAAAAATCCAGAAACGCCGGGCGGATGCCCACGCCTTGGCCGTACTCGTAGGCCAGCCGGTCCAGGTAGTGGCCGGGCAACGGCGAGTCCGGCCCGTGCAGGCCGAAGAACGTGGCCTGCACGTGGTAGTCGGCGCGCGCGCCAGCAGGCATGCGTTCGGCCAACGCCACGTCCGATGCCGGAAACCCCAGCCCCGCGTAGCTGCTCAGGCGCACACGCTGGCGCTCGGGCTCGTGGCTATCCCGGGACTCCAGATCATCGTCATGCAGGCCGTGCAGTTGCTCCAGCAACCGGAAGAAGTCGTAGTTCTTCGCATCGGCCAGCAAATGGTCCGCTAGATCAGCGGTTGTCTTCCTGTTTGCATCGGCCATTCGTAGTGCTCGTTGTTACCGGTGTTGGCGGCTTCCAGCAGGTGGAAGGAATTGATGCTGGCGTACAAGGCAAAGAAATGGCTTAACACCGTGCCGAACAGATACAGATCGCCCTCGCAGAGAAACGCGGCGGGATCCAGCTTGAGCCGCGTCTTCAGGCCCCGTATCGGCAAGCCCTTCATGAGCAGGTCGGTGGGTTGCGTGACGGCGTCGCCGATTCCGTCCAGCCGCTTGCTGCCGGCGCGCGCATGCTGGATGTCATGCAAGGCCGCGAAGTCATAGGCACGCAAGACAGCCTTCAGCGGTTCGGTGGACAGCAGCGACAGATAATTCAGCGACAGGTTTGAAATCAGCGTCCACTGCAACGCGCCGTCCAATACCGGCCGGTACGGCGCGGTCGGGCGCACGATGTTGCTGTAGGTGGCGAACGTGGGCGTCGTCTGCGTCTGCACGCAGATATCGCCCACGCCCAATGCCAGCGGCAAGTCTCGATTGGTGCACGTCAGCGCCAGCGAGACGGTTTCGTCTTCGTCGATGTAGTCGGTTTCGTCGCCACGGATAAACGCAATGCGATGCGCGACGCCCTGCTCGCCGATGGCGTTTTCGATGCGGCTGCGGTAGTACAGCGCGTGGCGGCCGCGTGCGTGTTCGATTTCATGTTGCAGCGATTCAAACGGATGAAACGTGCGCAGGTAGCGGCCGCGCTTGCCTTCGGCGACTCTCTGCCAGCCAGTGACTTCGTCGATGCTGAATATTTCGCACGCGTCGGCGCGGTGGCCGCCGGGCAACAGTCGCTGGTCCACCGCGCGCCCATTCAGGTTGATCGGCTCGGCATCCTGCTCGAACAGATTCACCGCGGGCGCGCAATACAAGGCCAGATCACCGATGCGCAGCCGGATGTCGGCGGGCATGGGCCGCGTGAAATGGAATTCCAGCCGCACGCGTTGGGTCGTGGCCTCGGGCCACAACGAGCGCAGCGCATTCAGGCTGAAGAACAGGAAGCGACGCGGGAAAATGAAATATTCCTGAAGGATGCGATACCCATCGAAGACATTCCTGGGATACGGCAGCAGCGATTCTTCGGGCGCAAAACCGGGAAACGTAACCTGCCGGGGCGCGAGCATGCGCGTCTGCCCGCCGGCTTCCAGGCGGATTTCGCCCAGGTAGCAAGACAGCCACAGGTACAGCGTCATGGCGGTGGTGTCGTCGCCCGACAGATGAAAATCCAGTTTGTCGCAGTCGAAGGTATCGATGGCGTTTCCCGCCAGCGGCGCCAGATCGACGCGCATGATGGATTTCTCGCGCGTATGCGCATCGCTGACCTCGACGATTTCCAGCGGATAGATCACCACATCCGTGCTGGTACGAAACTGGCAACGGGTGCCATCGACCGGCCGCGACAGCACGCGCGTGCCCTTCGGAATCACCTGCCGCGTCGTGATCGCGCGTTCGACCGGGGTGAACCGCATGATGGTCGCGCTGGGCAAGGGCCGCAGGTAATTCGGCCAAAGCAGCTGCAGCAGCGAATGGGTAAGTTCCGGTAGGTCGTCTTCGATCTTCAGGCGCAGCTTGGCCGTCAGGAATGCAAAGCCCTCTAGCAGCCGTTCCACGTCAGGGTCGGCGGCCTCGTCCCCCAAAAACTGCGACAGCTGTGGGTTGTCACGCGCGAACTCGCGTCCAAGCCGCCGCAGGTAATCTATCTCTTCGCGAAATTTTCCTCGCAACGGCATGTCGTCCCGCCTCCGTGGCACCGCGCTCAAACAACCCGGGCGTACCGGTCCTGATGGTGAATCACCAGATCGATCTCCACTTGTTCTTCGTGGTTCATGACCGGCACCAGGCATTCCAGCCTGAAGTTCAAACTAAGGGGTTGGGCAGGGTCCGGCCGCGAATGCACATGCAGGACCTTGATGCGCGGTTCAAAAGCCAGAACCGACGCGCGGATGTCCTGGCTGACGTGCGCGAGCAAGTCGGCGCTGCCCATCGCGGCGTCGTTGAAATCATGCAGCCCCAGCTCGGGGCTGCTCATCGAGCAGCCCCGCCGGCTATTGAGGATGCGTTCCAGGTGACGTTTGATGGCGTGGATACGTTCGGCGGCCAGCTCCTGCCGGGAACGGGTGCGCCGGGGCTGGGCGTCCGGCACCAGCCGTTCGAACAAACTGCCCTGCCCCCGCGACCTGGGCATCCGCCTGCCCCTTTATTCCTTGTCCAGCCTGCCAACCAGCGACAGCTCGAAGTTGGCGCCCATGTACTTGAAGTGCGGACGCACCGCCAGCGACACCTGGTACCAACCGGGATTGCCATCGATGTCCTGCACCAGGACCTTGGCTGCGCGCAGCGGGCGACGGCTGCGCACATCGGCGGACGGGCTTTCCTGGTCGGCGATGTACTGCCGCAGCCAAGTGTTCAGTTCGCGCTCCAGATCCTGGCGTTCTTTCCAGCTGCCGATCTGCTCGCGCTGCAACACCTTGATGTAGTGCGCCAGGCGGTTGACGATGAACATGTACGGCAGTTGCGTGCCCAGCTTGAAGTTGGTCTGCGCGGCCTGGCCTTCCGGCGTCTTTTGGAACAGCTTGGGTTTTTGCACCGAGTTGGCCGAGAAGAACGCGGCGTTGTCGCTGTCCTTGCGCATCGTCAGCGCGATGAAGCCCTCTTCGGCAAGCTCAAATTCCTTGCGGTCCGAGATCAGCACTTCGGTGGGGATCTTGGCCTGCAACTGACCCAGCGATTCGTACAGGTGCACCGGCAGGTCGTCCACCGCGCCGCCCGACAAGGGGCCGATGATGTTGGGGCACCAGCGGTACTTGGCAAAGCTGTCGGTGATGCGGCTGGCCAGCAGGTACGACGTGTTGCCCCACAAGTAGTTCTCGTGAGCCCCGTCGATGGTTTCGCGGTAGTTGAAACTGTTGACGGGATTTTCCAGCGGGTCGTACGGTTGGCGCAGCAGGAAGCGCGGCATCGTCAGGCCCAGGTAGCGCGCGTCTTCGGATTCGCGCAGGCCACGCCACTTGGTAAAACGCGGGCCTTCGAAGATGTCTCGCACTTCCTTCAGGTTGGGCAGTTCCTGGAAGCTCTTGATGTTCAGGAACTCAGCCCCGGCCGCGGCCAGGAACGGCGCGTGCGACATGGCGCCCACGGAAGCCACATAGGCAAGCAGCTTGATGTCGGGCGACGACGGGCCGAACGTGTAGTTGCTGACGATGGTGGCCACCGGCTCGCCGCCGAACTGCCCGTAGCCAGCCGTGTAGACCTGCTTGTACAGGCCGCTGCGCGTGATGTCGCCGGCGCTTTCAAAGTCTTCCAGCATTTCGTCTTTGGTGACGTGCAGGACTTCGATCTTGATGTTCTCGCGAAAATCGGTACGGTCCACCAGCAGCTTCAGGCCGCGCCAGGCCGACTCCAGCTCTTGCAACGGCGCCTGGTGCAGGATGGCGTCCATTTGCAGACCCAGCTTGCGATCGATCTGCGCAATCATCTGGTCGACCAGCTGCTTGTTGACCTGTTGTTGCGGCTCTTGCGTTCGTAGAATTTCCGAGATGAACGCGGCAACCCCGCGCTCGGCCACGGCATAGCCTTCGTGACTGGGTTCGATGCGGGTCTGGGCCATGATCTGCTCCAGCAACCCGATCGACGGCTTATCTTCCAACTTGGCGGCGGCTTGGGCCTTCATGCTCATATCCTTTGATTGCGGTTTGGCATTGCGACAGCAAGGGCGGCTTACGCGGCCGGCTTGTCCAACACAAGGTTCAGTTCCTTGGCCAGCGCCGTGCGCGCCTTGTCATCGGCCAGCAGCGTCTGCAACTGTTTGCGAAACGCCGGCACGTTGCCCAGCGGGCCCTTAAGCGCCACCAGCGCTTCGCGCAGGTCCAGCAGCTTGTTCAGCTCGGGCACCTGCCGGGCGATGGCGTCAGGCGCGAAGTCCTTCATGCGCTTGAAGTTCAGCGACACGTTCAGCGTGTCGTCTTCCTGCCCCGCCTCGCCAAGACGCGAAGGCACTTGCATCGTCAGGGCCAGGCCGGCTTCGCCCATCACGTCGTCAAAGTTGTCCTTGTCGATGCGAACGGCCTGGCGCTCTTCCAACGCCGTCTCTTCACCGTGGCCTTTGAAGTCGCCAGTGATCAGCATCTTCAACGGCAATTCCACTTCGGCTTGCTGGTCGCCGGTGGCGGGCACGTACTTGATGTTGATCCGTTCCGGCGGGGCGACGGAGACCGATTTCTTCGACATGAAAGCTCCTGTTGTGAATAAGACAAACCACTCGGGGCTACCGCGATAAGTAGTGCTGGGATGCTAAGAGCGTGCGATACGAAGTCGCAATAGGACGAATAAGAAAACGCCGGAACATTCGCGAACGTGGGCTTTTCGACTTAGTAGTAACCGCGATATTTATGTCTTTCTGATTCCTCCTATGGAAATAAAAACCGCGCCATGGTGTCGTTGCGGATTACTTCTTTGTTCGAAAGTGTGTGAGTCATGATCAGAATTGATCTCTCTTCCCTCATCGATCGCTTGAACCCCATCTGCCGCCAGGCGGTCGAAGAAGCCGCCAGCCTGTGCATCAGCCAGCATTGCGCCGAAATCACCGTTGCGCATGTGCTGACCAAGCTGGTGGATCAGCCGCTGTCCGACATGCGCGTGCTGATCCAGCACGCCGGCCTTGACGCCGATTCCGTGCGGCAGGCGCTGGCCGGCGGCAATCCTTATCACGAGGCCACGCCGGGGCAATACCCCAGCTTTTCTCCGCTGCTGATCGAATGGCTGCAAGAGGCCTGGCTGCTGGCGTCGCTTGAACTTGCACAGGTCAAGCTGCGCGGCGGCAGTCTGGCGCTAGCCGCGCTGTTGAACCCCGGGCGCTACCTGCCATTGGCCGCCATCACCCTGTTCGAACACGTCAACCGCGAAGCGCTGCGCAAAACGTTCAACACGCTGTTCGCGCAGTCGGCGGAATCGCCCGGTCCCGGGGCGGACGCGCCCGCCTCGCCGATCGATGGCGACGACACGGCCCTTGCCAGATACGGGCACGACTTCACCGCGCAGGCCCGCGCGGGCACGGTGGATCCGGTGCTGTGCCGCGATGCCGAAATCGACTTGATGATCGACATCCTTTCCCGGCGTCGCAAGAACAACCCCATCGTGGTGGGCGACGCGGGCGTGGGCAAAAGCGCGGTGGTGGAAGGGCTGGCGCTGCGCATCGTGCAGCAGCGTGTGCCCGAACCATTGCGGCACGTTGCGCTGTGGGGCCTGGACCTGGGTGCGTTGCAGGCAGGCGCGTCGGTCAAGGGCGAATTCGAAAAGCGCTTGAAAAGCGTCATTGACCAAGTCAAGGCGTCGGCGGGCCGCATCGTCCTGTTCATTGACGAAGCCCATACGCTGATCGGCGCGGGTAATGTGGCCGGCGGCAGCGATGCCGCCAACCTGCTCAAGCCCGCCCTGGCGCGCGGCGAGCTACGCACCATCGCCGCCACCACATGGTCGGAATACAAAAAGTACTTTGAAAAAGACCCCGCGCTGACGCGTCGCTTTCAGCTGGTGAAACTGGAAGAGCCCACCCAGGAACAAGCGGTGCATATTCTTCGCGGCCTGCGGGCGACCTACGAACAGGCGCATCGCGTCTACATCGGCGATGACGCCTTGCGGGCCGCCGTCAGCCTGTCCGCGCGTTACCTGTCCGGCCGTCAACTTCCCGACAAGGCCATCGATGTGCTGGACACCGCCAGCGCACGCGTTGCGACCGCGCTGGCCGAGCCCCCTCGCCGCTTGACCGCGCTGGAACACGAGCAGATGCAGATCACGGCGGAACTGGCCCAGTTGCGGCGCGATGCGCGCGCGGGCCGCGCGCCCGACCCGCGTCGCATTGCCCAGCTTGAAACAGATGGCGTGGCCGTGGCCGAGCGCATGGTGGCGCTGCAACAGGCATGGGAGCGCCAACAGGCACTGGTGGATAAGATCCTGGGCCTGCGCGCCGCGCTGCCGTCGCAAGACGCGGTCGCGGATACCCTGGTCGCGGATGGCGCTGTCGCGGATGGCGACGGCTCGGGCGATGGCGACGTGCTGGCCGCCACCGTCGCTGAACTTCACCAGCTGCAACGCGGCGGCGCGCTGCTGCACGCCGATGTCGGTCATGAACAGATCGCACAGGTGATCGCCGACTGGACCGGCATCCCCGCCACCACCATCAGCCGTGGCCAGATGGAACGGCTGACGCAATTGCCCGACGTTCTGCGCGCGCGCATCAAGGGCCAGGACGCGGCCATCGACCGCATCCACAAGCACCTGTTGACCGCCATGGCCGACCTGCGCCGGCCCGGAACGCCCTTGGGCGCATTTCTATTGGCCGGCCCCAGCGGCGTGGGCAAGACCGAAACGGCGCTAGCGCTGGCCGACGCGCTCTTTGGCGGCAGGCAGTTCCTGACGACGATCAATATGTCGGAATTCCAGGAACGGCACACGGTGTCGCGGCTGCTGGGCGCGCCGCCCGGTTATGTCGGGTATGGCGAAGGCGGCGTGTTGACCGAAGCCATCCGGCGTCAGCCCTATTCCATTGTGCTGCTGGACGAAGTGGAAAAGGCCCACCCCGAAGTCATGAGCCTGTTCTACCAGGCCTTCGACAAAGGCGAGCTTGCCGACGGCGAAGGCCGCCAGATCGACTGCAAGAACGTGTTGTTCTTCCTGACTTCGAACCTGGGCTTCGACCAACAGGACGGGCAGCTTGCCGACCTGTCCGAAGACGCGCTGCGCGCCCGCTTGGCCGCCTTCTTCAAGCCCGCTCTGCTTGCGCGGATGCAGCTGGTTCCCTACCAGTACCTGGGCGAAGACGTGCTGGACCAGATCATCCATAGCCGCCTTGAGCGCCTGCGCGTGCAGTTTGCCGCCCGCTACGACGCCACCCTGGACATTACGGCAAGCGCCCGCGACGAGTTGCGCGGACGCTGCATCCGCCACGAAAACGGTGCGCGCCTGCTCGACGCCAGCATCGACGGCGAACTGCTGCCGCCGCTGTCATTAGCCGTGCTGCGGCGGCTGGCTACGGGCGAGTCCATTGGCGGCGCGCATCTGCATTGGGCCGAGGGCGCATTCACCGCCCAGTTGCATTGAGGCCCGACATGGACGCGCAAAGCGTGGCAAACGTTGCCCGCGACATGGCAAGCGCCAGCCGGCCCGACGCGCTGGCGCAAGTGTTCGTGGCCGCCTGCGCGGCAGCGCCCGCCATCTCGGCCGCCTGCCTGTACGCGCGCAACGCCACGGGCGACGCGCTGGTGCCGTTGGCGTCGGCCGGGTCTCCCGGCCCCGACCTGCACGACGTCAGCATGGACGCGCTGGACGACCCCCTGGTCTACGCAATGACCAGTGGCAAGCCCTGCCTGGTAGAGCAGATGTCCGCTCTGGTGGGCGTGGGGTCCGGCTTCGAACGGCTGCGTGAACGCCTGGGCACGCGGCATGGCTTGATGGTCCTGCCCTTGCTCGATGCACGCCGGCAGTCGTTGGCCGTGTTGGTTCTGGCGGGGCCGTCGCTGACCTTGTCCACGTGGCGCGACCACCCCGTCTGGCGCGCCTTGCAAGCGATGCACGAAGCGCTTTTCACACGGCTGCACGCCCAGGCGCATGCCGCCGACGATGCGCGCTACCAACAGGCGCTACGCCAGATCCCGGCGGCCGACGCAGGCAAACAGCGCGCCGCGCGCTTGCTGGCGGCCGAATTCATTGGCGTCAGCGCGGCGGCGAAAGCGGCACGGGAAGCGATGCTGCGTTTCGCGGATTCGGCGTTGGCCGTGCTGCTGACGGGCGAAACGGGCACAGGCAAAGACCACGCCGCCTGGTTGATACACCAGGCCTCGTCACGCAACGGCAAATTCGTGCCCGTGAACTGCGCGGCCATTCCGCAAGACCTGATCGAAGCCGAGTTGTTCGGCAACGTGCGCGGCGCGTACACCGGCGCCGTGCAGGCGCGTACCGGCCTGGTTGCCGAAGCCGACGGCGGCACGCTGTTCCTGGATGAAATCGGCGACATGCCCATGGCGTTGCAAGGCACGCTGTTGCGGCTGCTCAATGAAAAGAAGTTCCGGCCGCTGGGCGCCACGCGCGAGCATGGCTCGGACTTCCGCCTGATCTGCGCTACCCATCGACCATTGCCGCAACTGATCCGCGATGGCCGTTTTCGCGAAGACCTGTACTTTCGGATCCGGCAACTGACGCTGGCCCTGCCGCCACTGCGCGAGCGTCCGGAAGACATTCCCGCGCTGGCCCTGCACACCGTTCTGCAACACAACCGAGAACGGCAGACTCGCGTGGCGGGTATCGCGCCGGACGCCCTCGCGGTGCTGGCGGCGCACGCCCTGCCGGGCAACGTGCGCCAGCTTCGCAGCCTGATCCTGGTGGCGTCCGAAAGAACAGCGCCAGGCCAGGCCATCCGCGCCGACACGCTTGAACTGTCGCAGGGCGACGTGCCGCCGCTGGCGGGTCACAGCGCCGGCGCCGATCTGCTGCATGGCCTGCTGCATACGGACAACCTGCCGCAGGCGCTGGACGCCTTTCAAAGCCTGGTCATCCGTGCGCGCCTGCGGCAAGTCAATGGATCTCGCACCCGGGCGGCCCAAAGCCTGGGTATCCCCAAACGTACGCTGGCGCGCCGCTGTCAGGCGTGGAATCTGGATCGGGAGGACCACACTTCATGAAACTTGCCCCTAGCTTGGTTGTGCTGATGCTGGCCGCGCCCGTCGGGCAGGCGGCCAACGACCTAGACGCGTTCGCGCGCGACTGCACGCAGATCGTGTCCGGCGTTGAACGGCTGGCCTGCTTTGACGCGGCGGCGGGCACACCGCCCACGCTCTCCGCGCCGCTGAACGGCCATCGGCACACGGTTGCGCTGGACCCCGCCGCGGGCATCCCCTCGACCGCCGAGCCGGCCCCGGCCCCCGACGCGGCGACCGCGCTGCTGCCGCCTTCTGCCCGCGCGTACGACATCGTCAGGCAGAACGAATCGACACGCCCGGAGGACGACAGGTCGTTTTTGATAAGCGACTCGAACGAGCCGCCCGCCGGACAGCAGCGCGTGGTGATTTCCGCGCCCGCGTTGAACATGCGCCCGCCTATCTATCTGGCCATCACCTGCCTGTCCAACATTTCGCGGTTGCAGCTACTGGCCGACCGGCCGTTTGAACGGCACCAGATGTCGGTGCGGCTGTACATGGACGACCGTCCGCTGTCGCCCGCGCGGCCGTGGCGCGTGCTGGACGAAGGCAACGTGGCGGACGCCGGCCGGGGCCTGGTTGCCATCGAACAACTGCGGCCGTTCGTCGCGGGCGCGCGGCTGCGTGTGGAAAGCGACTATGCGCCCGTCAACGGCCTGACGTTCGACGCCACGGGCCTGCAAGCGCTGTTGTCGCGCCAGCGCGAGGCGTGTCACTGGTGACGCACTACGCCCCGCTTGACATGGATGCCCTGCTGGCGCCGCTGGACGCCCGCCAGCCCGCCGGCCACTTCGACGAAGAAGACGAAACCTTCCAGGCGATCGACCACGAGATGATCAAACTGGGCGGTCTGCAAGAAGCGCGGCTGGACTGGCTGTACGTGGACGAGGCCGCTCGCCAGTACCTGGCGTCACAGTGCAAGCATTTTCGCGTCGCGGGCCACTTGATTTCCGCGCGCATCAAGGCGGGCTCATGGCGGCGCTGGGCCGAAGCGGCCGATGTGCTGGCGGGCATGGTCGAGCACTACTGGGAGACCGGGCATCCCAAGCCCGGCCCGACGGGTTACCTGGGCAAGCGCCGACTGGTGTCCTTGTTGGCCGACCGCCTGCGCGACGCGCTGGAAACGCTGCCGGCCGCCAGTTTCAACCAGGCGGATCAGGCGCGCGCGCAGCAGGCGCTGGACCGGCTTCAGGCCAGTGCGCCCGAGGCCAAGCTGGACCAGGCATTGCTGACCCGGTTGGAAGCGCACTTTTCCCGCCGCGTCGAACAGGCCCGCTATCCAGACGCCGCGGCATCGGCCGCCCCCAGAAGAGGTGCCGGGCAACAAGGCAGCCAGGCCATCAGCGAGAGCTTTTTCGGCGGACCCGGTGGGTCTGCCAGTGGGTCTGCTGGCACCCCTGCCAGCTCCTTTTCCAGCGCCGCGCCAACCGCCTCGCTTAGCGCCGGCGACGAGCGCGAGAACCGCCGATCCCTGTTGAGCGTGGCCGAATTCATCAACCAGCAGGACGCCTACGACCCCACCGGTTACCAGCTGCGCCGCTTCGCCCTGTGGGCGCATCTGCACGCGGCGCCCAACACGCGCCACGGCATGCGCACCGAATTAATGGCGGTGCCGGCCGATATCGTGGACGGCTACGGCGAAGCCCTGGCCGGCAACGCCGTCAACCCGGCGCTGCTGCAACGGGTTGAAAAAAGCGTCGTCGCCTCGCCCTACTGGATACGTGGCAGCTTTCTGGCAGCCGGTATCGCCGCGCGCCTTGAAATGAAGGACGCCGCCGCCGCGATCCGGCTTGCCACGGAACGCTTCGTGCGCCGCATTCCCGCGTTAGTGGACCTGAGCTTCAGCGACGGCCGGGCCTTTGTCGACAGCGAAACACTGGCCTGGATCAGCGGCGCGGATGCCCACGACGGCAGCGTCGGCCCGCATCCGGAATTTGCCGCCCTGCGTGAAGAACTGATTGCGCAGCTGGACAGCGACGGTGTCGAAACCGTGCTGCATCGGCTGCAAGAACAACAGGGCAATTCGGAATCGCCACGCCAGCGCGCGTACGCCACCGTCATCGCAGCGGACCTGCTTGCCGCTCGCGGCCTGTCATGGCTGGCTCAGAACCTCTACACGAATGTGGCCGTCACGCTGCGCGCGATGCCCGCCCACGAATGGGAGCCCGAGCTGGCCGAACAATTGAACCCATACCTGCCCGTCCGCCCCGCCAGCGACGCGGACAGCAAGAGCCAAGGAGTCCTGCGATGAAGAATGTGTGGTCGATGATCAAGCGCTACGGCATGCCGGTCGCCAGCCAGTTCAAAAGCGCCATGCCGATCCTGGTGCTGATCGCCATCGTGTTCCTGCTGATCGGCCTTTGGTGGCTGGGCCCGTTCTGGACCTGGCGTGGCCAGCAACCCCTTGCCGATCTGACCCTGCGTATCCTGTGCACGCTGCTGATCCTGATGGCGCCGGCGCTGGGGTGGCTGTGGGCGCTGCGCCGACGCAATCGCCGGCTGGAGGCCGAGCGCGGCGCCTTGGCGCAGCGCGAAGACGACCCGGTGCTGCGCTTCGTGCAGGCGCAAGAGCGCGCGCTGGATCAAAGCCTGAACATGCTGCGTTCCAACCTGAAGGGCCGCAACGCGATCTACGAGCTGCCGTGGTACCTGGTGCTGGGTCAGGAAAATACCGGCAAGACCAGCTTCATCAACCGATCCAGCCAAAGCTTTTCACTAAGCAACGAGATCAAGGCCGGCGTGCGCCGCGCGTATGCGGACCCGGACCTGGCGTATGACATCGATTGGTGGATGGGTGATGAAGCGGTGCTGATCGACCCACCCGGCGAGCTTGTCAGCCAGACAGAGGCCGCGCCCGCGCCCGAAGTCGCGGACCGTGTATCGGATCGCGCCTTGTCCGGCGGCGCGGCAGCGGCAGCTGCTGCTGCTGCTGCTGCTCAGGCCGCCCCGCAAAGCGGCGCGCAAGTCGCCGACCAAGCCGACGGTCCGGTCACCCCGCAATCTCCCCCACAATCCCCCCCGCAGGCGGCGCCCTCTTCGCGCTCGCTGGGGCAGGTCTTGTTGCCGCCCGGTGCGCACGCACGACTGTGGGCCGGGCTGTTGGACTGGCTGGGTCGCAACCGCAGCCGGCGCCCGCTGAACGGCGTGGTGTTGATGGTTGACCTGGTGACGCTGCTGAATCAAAAGGCCAGCGACCGCAAGGCCTTGGCGATTCTGCTGCGCACGCGCCTGGCCGAACTGAGCCGCCACCTGGGCACGCGCCCGCCGCTGTATGTGGTCCTGAGCAAGTTCGACCTGCTCAACGGATTCGAACCGTTCTTTGCCCGTCTGCCGCGTGCCGTGCGCGAAGACATCTTCGGCTTCACCTTCACGCTGGACTCGGTGCATGACTACGACGCGTGGCTGGACGAGCTGGCCGGCCGCTATGACGGCTTCATCCAACGCTTGAACGAACAGATATTCGACGCGCTGGGCGAGGCCGCCACGATGCAGGCGCGCGAAGCGCTGTTTTCGCTGGTGCGGCAATTGGCCGGCATGCGGCCGGTGCTGCTGGGCTTTCTGGAAGACGTCCTGGGCAGTGACCGATACATCACGCCCGCCCTGCCGCGCGGCGTGTATTTTTCGTCCGTCTATCAGCAGGGGCTTCTGTGCGACGCCTTCATCAATGCCGCGTCGCAATCGTATGGCCTTGAAGAGGCGCCCGCGCATGCCAAGCCCAGCGGCCGCTCGGTGGTGTATTTCGCGCAGCAGGTGTTCCAGCGCATCATCTACCCCGAGGCCGGCCTGGCGGGCGACAACCTGAAGGTCATGGCCGACAAGCGCCGCACGCTGCTGGTGGGGTTTGGCGTGGCCGGGCTGGGCTGCCTGCTGATGGCCGGCGGCTGGTACCACTACCACGGCGTCAACCGCCAGATGGCAATGTCCGTGCTGGAAAAAAGCCGCGAATTCAGCGTCCACAAGATTGACGGCAGCAGCGACCCCACGGGCCGCAACCTGTTGCAGCCGCTGGACCAGATCCGCAGCGCCGTCGCGGTCGTGGGCGATTACCGCAGTGCCTGGCCGGTGGTGTCCGAGCTGGGCCTGTACCAAGGCCGCAAGATCGGGCCTAAGGTCGACGAGGCTTATTTGCAGTTGCTGTCGAAGCGCTTTCTGCCGGAGTTGGCCAGCGGCGTCATGCACGCCATCAATAGCGCGCCCTCGGGCAGCAACCAGCAACTGGCGGCGCTGCGCGTCTATCGCATGATCGAAGACCGCGACAACCGCCGCGCCCCCATTGTCGAAGACTGGATGACGCAGCAATGGCAGGCCGCCTACCCGGGCCAGGGCTCGGTGCAGAACGGCCTGATGCGGCATCTGGACTACGCCATGAAATATGCCGACGCCGAGCTTCCCCAACACCAGGCGCGCATCGCCGACGTCCAGCAGCGCCTGCGGCAGTTGCCCATGCCGCAACGCGTCTACATGACGATGCGCGAACAGGCGGGCAAGATCCTGCATTCGCCGCTGGACCTCCGCCATGAGGTCGGCCCGGCGTTCGACATCCTGTACAAGGATCCGGCCGCGCCGGGCAGCACGGCGGGCGCGACCACGCGCATCGATCCGCTGCTGACGGCGGCGGGTTACCACGGCTACTTTGCCGCGCACGGCAAGGACTTTACCGACCTGGCCATGATCGACCGCTGGACGCTGGGCGAGCGCCAACGCATCGACTATTCAGAGGCCGATAAACAGGTGCTGGCCGAACGCGTGCGCGCGCTGTACAGCAGCGACTACATCGACACCTGGCAACGCAACCTGAACCAGCTTGAAGTGGTGGACTTCAACGACCTGGGCCAGGCGGTAACGGTGCTGGGCAATGTCACCAGCCCGGCCGCGCCGCTGCGCCGCCTGCTCGAGACCGTGCGCGACAACACGGTATTGAGCCCACCCTCGCCCGGGGTCGCCACGCCGGGCCAGCCCACCGACAAGGTCGAGCCGGTGACGGCCAATGCCATCACCGGCGCCAACGTTCCGCAGGTGGCGGTCATTGCGCGGCCGTTTGCGCCCTTGTCGGAACTGCTGCTGTCCAAGGGCGACAAGCCTTCGTACCTGGACGAAAGCATGGGCGCCATCGGCCGCGTCCACGACACGCTGAAGGGCGTGCATGACAGCGCTGAACCGGGCAAGGCCGCGCTGGCCGTCGTGCTGGACCGCTTTGCGCTCAAGGGGGCCGACCCCATCGGCAACCTGCAACGCGTGGCGGTGGGCCTGCCCGAACCGCTGAACCGGCAAGTGAAAAAGCTGGCGGACGAATCCTCGCAGGTGCTGCTGATCGAGGCGCTGAAGGAACTGGAACGGCGGTGGGACACCGACGTCTACCGCTATTACCAGGAGCGGCTGGCCGGGCGCTACCCGTTCAACCCGAACAGCCGCGTGGACGCCTCGCTGGAAGACTTCACGGCGCTGTTCGGGCCGCAAGGCAGGCTGGCGCAGTTCAAGGAGCAATACTTGAAATTGTTCTTTGACGACAACCTTGAAGCCTTGTATTCAGAACGCCGTGGCGGGTACCTGGTGCGCATGGACGTGTTGGAGCAGCTTGAGGCAGCCGACCGAATCCGCGATGCCTTCTTCAACAGCCGAGGGGCGCTGGGCGTGCAGTTCAGCATCGAACCGCTGGGGCTGACGTCCAGCCGGCGCAGCAGCGTGCTAAGCGTCGAAGGTCAGTTGATTGCCTATAGCCACGGGCCTAGCAATAGCGTCGGCCTGATCTGGCCGAACAATCTGGGCGATTCCACGGAAAGCCGTATCACGCTGGTCAGCGCGGCGGGCACCAGCAGCGGGCTGGTGTATCGCGGGTCGTGGTCGATGTTTCGCCTGTTGAGCCAGGCGCGCCTGGACAGCGCAACGGCCAATAGCGTGGACCTGAGCTTTTCCGCCAACGACGGCGCGATGCGCTATCGCATCACGGCCGAGAAATCCAACAATCCGTTCACGCAAGCGAGTTTTGACGGGTTCGTCTTGCCGCAAACGCTGCTGGCCGAGGCATCCAAGCCGACGCCGACTCCGCCCGCGCCCCTCTTCACCCCGGCGGCCAACCCCAAGGCAAGCACGCCCAAGGGGCCGCCGCGTTCGCCGCCCAAGGCAAGCGCCGCGCTGCCCAAGCTGGCCATCAATGCGGCACCGCGCTGATGAATCCTGGGAACGCCGCAGCGGCATTTTGCAATGCACGCCCTGAGCAACCGGCGTCCGTGGTCGACGCGGCTGCTGTCGGCCGGCAAGCGAAACCGACCGGGTCCTGCAAACGGCTGAAGTCGGCTCGGTCCGGCGGGCAACTGGACCCGGCAGGATCCAGCAAGTGGCCGATGCCGGCCCGGTCCAGCGGGCAACAGAACACGGCAGAATCCAGCAATTGGCCGATGCCGGCCCGGTCCGGCGCGTCCGGTGTACGGCTTACTGCTGCTGGCGGCGTTGTTCCAGCTCTTTCAGGCACTGGGCAACGCCGGCCTGCATCTGCGCGTTGGACACCGCCGCGCGGTCAGACACTTCACGGCAGCGCACATACTGCGCACGGCTTTCCTCGGTGTCGCGCATGACTGGCGGGGGTGCGCTCGGGTCAGGCGTGACGGTCATGCGCAAGGTCGACGGCGGCGACTGGCTGCCGTCCTTGGAAGGCATGCTGGGAAATTGCATTTCCTGGGATGCGGGCGCGGGGCTTTGCATGGACTGCGCATGCGTCACGCTTGCGGCGCCCAGCGTGCAAAGCGCGGCGAACACGGCGGCAGGAACGGAGAATTTCTTCATGGGGACCTCTTCTTTAATGGGCAAGCGCCCTTGGCGACCGGATGGTGGATGCGCGGCCGCCCGGGGCGCGCCGGCTAATCGTAGCGCCCGGTGCGCGCTCTCGTCGTGCCAAACCGCTACAAGCGCCCCCGCAGTTGTTTCGCGCCGTTTCCGACCCGGCCATGCCATCGGGCATTGGGGCGGCCCCAGATGGCTGGGTCCGAAGCAAAGCTCGGGGCTAAATCCGGGGCTAAATCCGGGCCTGAACCCGGGGCCAAATCTGCGGCTAAATCCGACGCTGAATCTGGGCCTGAATCCGGTGCTACGCCTTGGGCGCAGACCCGGACCGCGACGTACGCAGCGGCGCCAGCAAGGACGACAAGCCGTTGTGATCCAGTTCATGCATCAGCGCCAGCAGGCGGCCCAGCTCGCCGGGCGGAAAGCCCTTGCGCGCAAACCACGCCAGGTAAGGGCCGGGCAGGTCGGCGATGAGTCGCCCTTTGTACTTGCCGAACGGCATGTCGCGGGTCACCAGCAAGTTGAGCAGTTCAGGGTCCATGGCGCATCAAGAGATTAAGCCGGCAGTCTACCCCAGCCGTTCTGCCTTGCCATGCACCCTTCCCGCAACGGATTGCGGCACTTTACATCCCGTTTCAGCACCCTCCCGTTACTGTCCGTATCGTCAATCCGGCAGGACATGTTCCGGCAAAAACACTAACCCACAGGAGCTCGCCATGATGAAAACCACCCTGACCTGCACCCTGAGCCTGGCCTTGCTTGCCGGCTGCGCGCCGTTCAAGTCGCATGACGCGCGCGACACGCCCGCCGATAACCACACCGCCCGCAATGCGCTGGACTGGCCAGGCAGCTACGAAGGCACGCTGCCCTGCGCGGATTGCCCCGGCATCAAGACGCGCTTGACGCTGCTCAAGGGCGACCGCTACGAGCGCCAGACCCAGTACCTGGACCGCGAGCCGCAACCCGAAATCGTGACCGGCACGTTCAGCTGGGAGTCGGACGGCAGCACCATCCGCCTGGACGCTTCCGGCGACAGCCAGCGCTACTTCGTCGCCGAGAACCAGGTGACGATGCTGTACCGCGACGGCACCCGCCCCACGGGTCCACTGGCCCCGCACTACGTGCTGCGCCGCGCGCAATAAGGCGCGGGTCGGGTTTCGTGCCGGCGCGAAAGCGCGCGGACACAGGGGCGACTTCCAGGAGGCAGGTGCGGCCGTGTGCAGGCGCCAATCCCGCAATGCACAGGCGCCGTCGATCCGGCTATTCTTGAGGGCAAGCCGCTGCGCCCTGACGGCGCGGCGCATACCGATCAAGGAAGCCATGAAGACCGACCACGAGCTGCTTTCCGCATTCGCCCCCACCGGCACGCTGCGCGCGTCCATCAACCTGGGCAATCCCATTCTGGCCAACACCGACCCGGCCACCGGCCAGCCGGTTGGCGTCTCGGTGGACCTGGCCAGGGAACTGGCGCGGCGCCTGGACGTCAAGCTGGAATTGGTGGTTTTCAAATCGGCCGGCGAATCGGTCAACGCGGTGGCGGCCGGGCAGGCGGACGTGGGGTTCTTCGCGATCGACCCCTTGCGTGGCGAACAAATCGCCTTTACCGCCCCCTACGTCGTGATCGAAGGCGCCTACCTGGTACGCGACGATTCGCCGATCACTGCCATGGAACAGGTCGACAGCCAGGGCGTGCGAGTGACGGTCGGCAAAGGCAGCGCCTACGACCTGTACCTGACGCGCGAACTGAAGCACGCCGAAATCTTCCGCGCGCCGACCTCGCCCGCCGTCGTCGATACCTTCATGAAAGAAAATCTGGAAGTGGCCGCGGGCGTCAAGCAGCAGCTGCAAGCCGACGCCGCGCGCCTGGGCGGCCTGCGGCTACTGGACGGCCATTTCATGCTGATACGCCAGGCAATGGGCGTGCCCAAGAGCCGGGGCGACAAGGCCAGCGCGTATCTGTCGGCCTATGTGGAAGCCATGAAGAAGGCCGGGTTTGTGGCCGACGCGCTGGCGCGTCACAAGATCCAGGGCGCGGCGGTGGCGCCGCTGGAAGCGACGGGGGCCTGAGCCGGATAGTTTTCGCGGGCGCGTCCCGCCGCTTCGTTATGCGAGCGACGCGGGCGGGGCATTGTCCAAGGTGACGTCCGGTGCGCTGTCCGGTGCATTAGCCGGTGTGATGTCCGACACGCGGGCTCCGAGGTGATGTCCGATGTGATGTCCGATGCGATGTCCGTTGTGATGTCTGATGTCCGCACCTACCCCGGCGTCCCGCCCTGCCCCTCCCCCAGGCTTGCACTCAGCATCTCGCGCAGCTTGAACTTCTGGACCTTGCCCGTGGGCGTGGTCGGCAGTTGGTCCAGCACTTCCAGGCGCTCGGGAATGTACTGCCTGGTCACGCCGAAGCCTTTCAAGAACTGCACCAGATCCTGCAAGCTCAACACCTGCCCGGGCTTGAGCGTTACCACCGCGCAGGCGCGTTCACCCAGGCGGGCGTCCGGATACGCCGCGATGGCCGCCATCTCCACGGCAGGGTGCCGATACAGCAGCGACTCGATTTCAACCACGGGGATGTTCTCGCCGCCTCGGATGATCACGTCCTTGCTGCGCCCCGTAATGCGCAAGTAGCCGTCGGCGTCGATGCGGGCCATGTCGCCCGTATCGAACCAGCCGTCGGCGTCGGTGGCGTTCAACTGCGGCCGCTTCAGGTAGCCGCCAAAATTGGAGCATGACCGTAGCCAAAGCTGGCCTTCGACGCCGGCGGGCAAGGTTGCGCCCGACGCGTCCCTGACTTTGATTTCAACGCCGGGCAGTGGCTTGCCGTCGGTGGTGCAGGCCCGCGTGTCGTCATCGTCCAGCAGGGTCAACGTGACCGCGCCGTTTTCCGTCATTCCCCAGGCCGAGATGATTTTCGCGCCCAGCGCGCGAGTGGCCTGTTCGACAAGCGGGCCGGGGATGGGCGCGCCCGCGCAAAGAAAGACGCGCAGCGTGGGCACCGTCAAGCCCGACTGCGCCACCTGACGTGCGATATCCGTCAGGAACGGCGTCGATGCCATGCTGAACGTGACGCCCAGTTCACGCATCAGCGCAACGGCTTTCTCGGCATTCCAGATATCCAGCGTGACGGCGCTCGCGCCCAGGTAGAACGGCATCATCAAGCCGTACATAAAGCCGGTCTGGTGCGCCATAGGCGAGCCCATCAGCACAACATCGTCCGAGCCCAGGCGCAGCCGCTCGGCGTAAGCGGCGATGTTGGACAAGCAGGTGTTGGCGGTGTGCATGACGCCCTTGGGCTCGCCCGTGGTGCCAGACGTGTACATCAGCTGTGTGACGTCATCCGGGCCGGGGCGGGATTGGGTCAGGATGCGTTCGGCATCCGGCTCGCGTTCCCATTCAGGCCCCGCCAGCAGCGCCTGGAAGCTGTCGGCGCCCTGGCCACCGACCACGATCACATGCTGTAGCGCTGGCAGATCCGCGCGCAAGCCGGCCACCATCTCCGGGTAGTCAAAGCCCCGAAACCGATGCGGCACGATCAGCACGCGCGCTTCGCTATGGCGCAGCATGAAAGAGAGTTCACGCTGCCGAAAAATATGCATCAGCGGATTCATCACCGCGCCGATGCGCGAGCAGGCCAGATACGTGACGACGAATTCCCAGCCATTGGGCAGTTGGCACGCCACCACGTCGCCGCGCCCGACGCCCAGGCGCGCCAGCCCCACGGCAGCGCGGTCGGCCAGCGCCGCCAGTTCGCGATAGGTGAACGTGCGCTGCGTGCCGACGTCGGACTGCACGGCCGTCAATGCAACTTTGTCGGGATGCGCCGCCACGCATTTGTCCAGCAGGTCGTTGATGGTCAGGTCCCGCCACCAGCCGCGCGCGATGCTCAACGCCCGGCGCGGTGCAATCAATACGGCGTCAAATTCCATGGATGCGTCTCCCAGAGAGGTTGCAAGGAATGCGGGGATATCAAGCGGGCACGGCGCGTCGACCCGCGCGCTCGCGAGCGATGATGATTTTCATGATTTGCGCGGTGCCGTCGCCAATCTGGAATCCCAGCACGTCGCGTAGCCGTTGCTCCATCAGCCCGTGGTCGTATCCGCCATGGCCGAACGTCAGCAGGCATTGATGCACCACGTCGTACGCCAGCTTCGGTGCCCACCATTTGCACATGGCGGCTTGCGCGCTGTGGGGCAGGTTGCGGTCCTTCAGCCACAAGGTCTGAAGGCACAGCAGCCGAGCCGCCTCAAGCTGGGTTTCGGCCTCGGCCAGCGGATGCGACACGCCCTGGAATGCGGTCAAAGGTTTGCCGAAGGCCTCGCGCTGGGCGGCATACGCCCACGTCTCATCCAGCGCTGCGCGCGCCACCGCCAGCACCTGTAGCCCGATCAGCGCGCGCGAATAATCAAAGCCCTGCATGACCTGGACAAAGCCGTGGCCTTCCTGCCCCAGCCGGTGGTCCGCCGGCACCCGCACGTTTTCGAAGAATAGCGAGCCACGTCCGATGGCGCGCTGCCCGTGGCAGTCAAAGCGGTTGCGCGTGATGCCGGGCAAGTCCATCGGCACCAGCAAGGCCGTCACGCCATGCGCGCCCGATTCCACGGTGCCACTGCGGCCGAACACGATGGCGGCGTCCGCTTGGTCCGCGGCGGAGATGGATGTTTTTTCACCGTTGACCACGTAGTGCCCGTCCACGCGCTCGACCCGCAGCCGCAGGTTGGCGGCATCCGAACCGCCGCGCGGCTCGGTCAAGGCAATGGACAGCAACGCATTGCCCTGCGTCAGCCGGGTCAGCCACGGCGCGGCGACCTCGCGCTGGCCATGCTGCGCCAGGATCTGCCCATTCAACGATGCCAGCAGATTGACGTAGGAAAAGCTCAAGTCGGCGCGCGCGATCTGCTCGTGGATGACGCCGGCCGCGATGCAGCCCAGGCCCTGTCCGCCGCGGTCCTCGGGCAACTCGGGCGCGATGAACCCCAACTGCCCCATTTCGCGCATCAGGCCGCGATCCAGGACGCGGGTCCTGTCGCGCTCCAGGTAGCCGGGCGCCACGCGGCCGTCCGCGAATCGCCCCGCGTGCTCGGCCAAGACGGACAGGTCTTCGTCGATGTACGGATTCATGTTGTCTCCTCCGGCGCGCCGGTCGTTGCGGCGCAGGCTCGGTTATTTCGCGTAGCGGCGGAAATCCGGTTTGCGCTTTTCCTGGAACGCGCGCACGCCCTCGCGGGATTCCTCGGTGTCGTAATAGAGTTTCAACGCGTACATGCCCATGCCGGCGATGCCCGCCTGATGCGCCGTGTCCATATTGAACGAGCGCTTGGCGATGGCGATGGCGGTGGGGCTTTTCTCCATGATCTCGGCGCACCACCTGGCCACTTCGTCGTCCAGTTGCTCGTGCGGCACGACGGCGTTGACCAGGCCCATGGCCAAGGCTTCCGAGGCCGGATAGCGTCGGCACAGGTACCAGATCTCGCGCGCCTTCTTTTCGCCCACGACGCGCGCCAGGTACGCGGTGCCGTACCCCGGGTCCACCGACCCGACCTTCGGGCCCACCTGGCCGAACACGGCGTTATCGGACGCGATCGTGAAGTCGCAAATGGTGCACAGCACGTTGCCGCCGCCGATGGCGTAGCCCTGGACGCGCGCGATCACCGGCTTGGGCACGTCGCGAATGGCGCTGTGCAGTTCTTCCATGGGCAGGCCGATGGTGCCGCGTCCGTCGTACTGGCCGGCGTGCGCGGATTGGTCGCCGCCGGTGCAGAACGCCTTGTCGCCCGCGCCCGCCAGCACGATGACGCCGATGTCGGGCGCGTAGCCGGCGCGGTTGATGGCGTGAATGAGTTCGTCGCAGGTGCGGCCACGAAACGCGTTCATCTTTTCGGGCCGATTGATCGTGATCCAGGCGGCGCCGTCGCGCACGGCGTAGAGAATATCTTCGTAGTCCATCTTGGCTCCTCAAGGGGCATGCGAAAGCGGTGTCGTCCGCCTTCAGCCGTTCATCGTCAAACCGCCCGACACGCTCAATACCTGCCCGGTGATGTAGGCGGCGTCATCGCTGGCAAAGAACAGGATCGCGCCGGGCAGGTCGTCCGGCTGGCCGATGCGGCCCAAGGGAATGGCGCGGGTAAAGGCCTCAAGCAGTTTCTCGGGGTTGCCGGCGCCTTCCTTGTAATCGGCGAACAGCGCGGTGTCCGTCGGGCCTGGGCACACCACATTGACCGTGATGCCATGACGCGCGTGCTCGCGTGCGATGGTTTTGGAAAACGCCACCAAGCCGCCCTTGCACGCCGCGTACACCGCTTCGCCCGAAGACCCGACGCGCGCCGCGTCCGACGCAATGTTGACAATGCGCCCCGCCTTGCGCGCCGCCATGCCGGGCAGCACGGCGTGGTGCAAATGCAAGGCGCCCACCAGGTTGATGGCGATCAGCCGTTCCCATTGCGCGGGTTCCGTCTTGGTGAATGGCTTGAACACGTCCCACCCGGCGTTGTTGACCAGGATGTCGATGGGCCCCAGCACGGTTTCCGTTTCCGCGATGGCCGCGTCCACCTCGTGGCGCTGAGTAATGTCACAAGCGATGGCCAACGCGCGCCCGCCCGCCGCTTCGATCTTTTCGGCTACCCGCCGCGCATGCTCTTCGTTCAAGTCCAGCACGGCCACGGCGGCGCCTTCCCTGGCGAAACGCGCGCAGGTCGCGCCCCCTATCCCCCCACCGCCGCCCGTTACCACAGCCGTCTTGCCTGCCAGTCTTTGCATGATTTCCTCTGCGCGGGTTGCAGGCTTGGTATCCTTGCCAACGAATCTGGCCAAGCCCATATACGTAAACATGTTGACGTATATTAGAGACTTGGCGACGCCGCATCAAGTTGCGAAACACGGTACGAAGCTTATGAAAAACCCTAATAAAAACACCGAAATTGCCAGAATGGAGTTAGCCAACCGGCTGTTCTTCCGGTTATACCAATGCGCCAACATGCTGCATAAAACAGGTAGCCGCGCGGTGGAACACCTGGGGCTGACCACGCAGCAATGGGCCGTATTGGGCGCGTTATCGCGGCCAGAGGCGGCCGACGGCATGAGCGTGGGCGATCTGGCGCGCTACCTGATGGTCAGCCGCCAGAGCCTGTCGGGTTTGCTTGGCCGGATGGAACGCGACGGCCATATCGGCAGTGCGCCGGATGGGCGCGACCGGCGCTCGCGCTTGATCACGATGACGCCATCCGGTCGCAAAGTGTGGGTGCACGACGCCCTTCCGCGCATCCATGATTACTACGAAGGCGCGCTGGCCGACTTCTCGGTCGGCGACCTGAGCCACACCCTGCACTATCTGTTGAAGCTGCTGGAGAACATGCAAGGCATGGACAAGGACGCGCCGCAAGACGACGCGCCCTGACCTTGCTCGCCTGACTAGTGGCTGATCATCCAGGGCCTGGCGCCCGCGAAGGACTTCGCCCCGTCGGTGCTGGTGCGCGTCTTGCCGGACCCGCGGCCGCCCGAGCAACACCCGCAGTTCATGCCATGGCCCGCGCGCGAGCTGCGCGGCTCGTTTGCGCTGCGCTCATTGACCGCGCGCGCGCGGTTCACGGCGGACGACAAGGCCGAAATGGCCGGCGCGCCGCCGATGATGCGCGCGGACAACGCGCCGCATTGCGGGCACGCGGCCGGGTCGCGCCATTGCGCCAGCGGCCGCAACGCGGCAAAGTCGCCGCATCCGCCGCAGGAATAGTCATACATGGGCATCGCGGTTCTCCTGGCGGTCGCGTGACAGCGGCATGTCTACCCCGCCCTGGATATGTTTGATCGGCCCGGATGCCGAGGGCTGGATATCGAAGTCAAAGATCTCGGTGGGCAGCCACAGCGTGGCGCAGGAATTGGGGATGTCGACCACGCCGCTGATGTGGCCTTGCACGGGCGCGCAGCCCAGAATCGAATAGGCCTGGGCACCGGAATAGCCGAATTTCTTCAGGTATTCGATGGCGTTCAGGCACGCCTGCCGGTACGCCACGTTCACGTCCAGGTAGTGCTGCTTGCCTTCTTCGTCCACCGAGATGCCTTCGAAGATCAGGTAGTCCTTGTAGGCCGGGGTGATGGGGCTGGGCTTGAAGATCGGGTTCTTGATGGCGTACTTTTCCATGCCGCCCTTGATGAGCGACACGCGCATGTGCACCCAGCCCGCCATTTCGATCGCGCCGCAGAACGTGATTTCGCCATCGCCCTGCGAGAAGTGCAGATCGCCGACCGACAAGCCGCCGCCGTCGACGTACACCGGGAAGAACACGCGGGCGCCCCGCGACAAGTCCTTGATATCGCAGTTGCCGCCGTGCTCGCGCGGCGGCACGGTACGTGCGCCCTCGGCTGCTGCGCGGTCGCGGTCAGCACCTTGCAATGCGCCCATGTGGGCCGTCTTGGGCGCGGGCGGGTTCGCCAGCGGCGGTACACGGTTGGGGTTGGTGTCGATCAGCGCCTGTTCGCGCCGGTTCCACGTTTGCAGCAGCTTCTTGTCGGGCAGGCAACCGATCAGGCCCGGGTGGATCAGGCCCGCGAAATTCACCCCGGGGATATGGCGGGACGACGTGAACATGCCGTGAAAATCCCAGATGGATTTTTGCGCATGGGGGAAATGTTCGGTCAGGAAACCGCCCCCGTTATTACGGCTGAAAAAGCCGTTGAACCCCCACAGGCTGTCCGGCTTGGCGCCGATATCCAGCAGGTCAACCACCAGCAAGTCACCGGGTTGCGCGCCTTCTACGCCCACCGGCCCCGACAGAAAGTGCACGGTGGACAGGTCCACATCGCGCACGTCGTCGGCGCTGTCGTCGTTCTTGATGGCGCCGCCGGTCCAGTCATAGGTTTCCAGCACGAAGTCGTCGCCCGGCTTGACCCAGACGGCCATGGGGATATCGGGGTGCCACCGATTATGGATGTGCTTGTTTTCGTAAGGGGACTGGTCCAGGTCGACCGTAATGAGGGGTGTCGTCATTCTCTTTCATCTCCAACGTACGTGTTGATAAAACAGAACAGCAGCCAAGAAGGCGCCCGATCCCGTTGCGGGTCGGGTCATTTTGAAAATGTGACCGGTGATTGATGTGCTGATTGATGCGCTGATTGATGGTAGACGCGTTCGGGCGATTCACCATACTGGTTTTCCATGCAGTGGCAGGCGTGCGGCGCACCATGTCACGGGGCATTTTTCGCACCAGTTATGATGCACACCACGTCATACCAAGGCTTTTCGCATGGCAGCAACCCCCCGCCGGCCCCTGGCCGTTTTTTTGATCCTGACGGCGTGCGCCGCCGGGTCCGCGCACGCGGACGACGCGTGTGTGTCGCGCATCGACGAGCAAGTGCGCACGGTCAAGCGCGCGCAGGATGTGCAGCGCACGCGCGAAGCCGCCAACAATCTGCAATTGAACCGCGAGCTGTGCCAGGGTCGGCTGGACCTGCTGGATGCCCGCTATGCGCTGGTCGATGATTTCGAGGCGTGCCGCCGCAACGGCACGACGTTCTCGGAGTCGGTCGTGCGCGACCTAACTCGCGCGTCGGACGAGTTGGCCGACGCAAAGGCGGCGTGGGTCCGCACCTGCGGCCGCCAGATGAAAGACTGACCGCGGACTAAAAACGCAGAACGGACGGAAAGCGGGGTCGCAGGGCCGACCGGTCGGTCAATAAGCCCATTGGCCCTTGCCCTCCGTTGTCCCGCCGCCTTGCTGATCGTTCAGATCGTCATTTCCATTTCCACGCTTTGCGGGTAGAAAATGGCGCGGCTGGGATCGAAGCCGTAACGCGATTCGAACTGCGTCGCGTCGGCCGCCAGTGCCAGCACGGACTCCAGGATGAAATCCGCCTTGGCGTCCGGCAACAGCACACTGAAGTTCAGGCGGATGAAGCCGGGCTTTTCAATCTCGCGGCCGTCCAGGATGGCTTGCCGCATCTGCCGCGACTGCGCCGGCCCGATATCAAGCAGCCGGTGCACATACGGCCCCGCGCAGGCGCACCCCCCACGCGCCTGGATGCCGAAACGGTCGCTTAACATGCGCGTCACCAATTGCTGGTGCACATAGCCGCCCTTGCCGTCGCGTACCCGAAACGAGAAGATCGGCAAGCGCTCGGCCGTCAGCGAGCCCAGCAATTCCAGGGGTTCCGCGCCTTGCCAGGCGGCAAGCGCGCGCTGCACGAAATGCGCGTTGCGCTCACGCATGAAGTCGGCGCCCAGCGCTTCCTTGACCAGCAGCACCAAGGCGGCGCGGATGTCGCCCACCACGTTGGGCGTACCCGCCTCTTCGCGCGATTCCAGGCTGGCGCTGTAATCATGACCCTCGGGCGACACGAATTTGACGGTGCCGCCGCCCGGCCAGGTGGGCGTGGTGTCGATCACCGCATCGCGGCGAACGATCAGCACACCGGATGCGCCCGGCCCGCCAATGAATTTATGCGGCGAGAACACAATGGCGTCGATGTGCGCATCGGGTGCCGGCGACATACGGACCGGCAGGTACGGCGCGCCGCCCGCGTAGTCCCACAACATCTTGGCGCCCGCCTGCTTGACGCGCCGCGTGATGCCGGCCACATCAGCCACGATGCCGGTCACGTTCGACGCGGCCGACAACGCGCAGATCAGCAGCGTGCCGGCGGGCGCGTTCAGCGCGGCGTCCAGCGCCGCCAAGTCGGGACCGCCCTCGGCGGCTTCGGCAACTTCCACAATCTGCGCGCCGCATTCGCGCCACGGCAAGATATTGGAATGGTGCTCGTACGGGCCGATGATGACGCGGACCGGCTTGCCTGCCGCTACCGCCGCGTGCACGCCAAACAAATGCACCAGGCGGTTGATGCCCGCCGTGGCGCCGGACCCGGCGAAAATCACGGCATGGGCGTCGGTGGCGCCGCAGCAACGCGCGACAGCGGCGCGGGCCTCGCGGCGCAAGCGGGTAATGAAACCGCCGCAATACGAGGCTTCGGTGTGCGAATTCGCGTAATACGGAAGCACCTGTTCCATGACAAAGCGCTCGACCTGCATCAGCGCGCGGCCCGAGGCCACGTAGTCGGCATAGACCAGCGGCTTGCGGCCAAACGGGCCGTCGACGAACGCGTCTTTGCCAATCAGGCCATCGGCGAGCTGGGCCGCGATGTCGGGGGATGCCAGGCTATCTTGAAACTGCTGCAAGGGACTTGCGGTGTTTGAGGCCCCGGCCGTGGCCGAGGCATTAAGCGTCGTCATGATAAGTCTTCCAATTGATGCGAAATATCATACGATGGAAGCCGACAACAAACATCACCGTTATTTTGCGTAAATCAATATAACTTGGGTCATATGAACGAACGGATGGAGAAAATAGACAAGCTTGATCTGAGCATCATTGCTTGCCTGCAAAAAGACGGTTCCCTGTCCCAGCGCGAGCTGGCCGACCGGGTCGGCCTTTCGCAGAACGCGTGCTGGCGCCGGCTACAGCGCTTGAACGCCTGCGGCATCATTCGCGGCACCCGCGCCGAGGTCAGCCTGGTGGCGCTGGGGCTGGACCTGACCGTGTTTGTGATGATCCGAACCAGCCACCACGCCAAGGCCTGGGCCGACGGCTTTCGCGAACACGTCGAGCGCCTGCCCGAAGTGACCGAGTTCTATCGCATCGGTGGCGATTGGGACTACCTGATCAAGGTGGTCTGCCGGGGCATGGCCGGCTACGACCGCTTCTACCAAAAGCTCATCACCGACTTCGAACTGTCGACTGTGACGGGCTTTTTCAGCATGGAAGCCATCATTGAAAACCGGCCGCCCGATCTGCGGCTGTTGGAGACCTGAAGGGGGCTACGTCGGTGGGCCAGGGCGGGAACTTTCGCGTACGATGCGGTTCGAACGCCAGTGCCGCCCGCACTCTCCCGGAGACCCCCCAGGCCATGATTCTTTAAGCACTCCCTTTGATTTCCCTTTGCCGAGCAGTCCGCTGCCCTATGGCCACTGCCGCGCAAAGCGTTTCATTATTTCGGAGAGCTATCCATGGCCCGGTCATCCAGCGCGCCGCCCCCGGCGCAGCCCTTGACGCATTCGGCGTCGCCCTTCCTTGGTTTGCAGCATGTCAGCTTCGCGCTGCCCGACGGCCGCGTGCTGCTAGACGACGTCACCCACGACTTCGCGCCCGTCCGCCATGGCGTCATCGGGCGCAACGGCGCGGGTAAATCATTGCTGCTGCGTGTCATGCTTGGCACCCTGCCGCCGCAGTCCGGCCGTGTTGTGCGCCACGGGAAACTGGCCTATGTGGCGCAGACGCCGGCTTGGCCCGATACCGCCACGCTGGCGGATGTTGCGGGCCTGGGTCCTGTGTTCCGCGCCTTGGCCAATATCGAAGCGGGCAGCACCGACCGGGCAGACTTTGACTTGGCGGAAGGCCATTGGCTGATCCATCAAGACTGGGCGCGCATGCTTGCCGACGCCGCCCTGCCTAACTGGCAACCCGCACATCCCGCCTGCGCGGCAAGTGGCGGCGAGTTGACCCGCGTGGCGTTGGCCGGCGCCTTCCTGCAAGGCGCCGACGCCCTGTTGCTGGACGAACCCACCAACCACCTGGACACGCGCGCCCGCGATTGGCTGACAGAAAAAATCCACGCATGGCGCGGCGCGCTGATCGTCGTCAGCCACGACCGCCGCTTGCTGGACGCCATGGACAGCATCGTCGAACTGGACAACGCCGCCCTTCGCGGCCACGCCGGCAACTACAGCGCCTGGCGCGCGCAACGCGACAGCCAGGACGCCGCCGCGCACACGGCCCTGGCGCATGCGCGCCATGAACGCGCCAAGGGCCTGCGTGCGCTGCGGCAACAGCACGACGCCCAGCAGCAGCGCACCGCGCGCAACAGCCGCAACGCCCGCGAAACCAATCAGGCCGCCGTGTTGCTGGGCGGCAAAAAGGCCAGCGCACAAGCGCACGCGGGACGTGATCGCCAGCGCCGTCAGGACGCCGCCGCCGCCTTGGACGTCGCCGTCAGACAGGCCGCCTCGCTGGCCCCCACGGCCGCGGACGTGGCGCTGGCATTGCCCGACACCACGGTGCCGGCCGGGCGGCGCGTTCTACACCTGGAGGCCGCCCTGCCCCCGTGGCCGCCCCGCGCCAAACCGCTTAGCTTGACCTTGGACGGCCCGTTCCGGCTGGCAATCCAAGGCCCCAACGGCTGCGGCAAAAGCACACTGCTGGCGATGTTGGCCGGTGTGCTTGCCCCGCGTGCTGGCCGCTGCGACGTGCGCGTGCCCACCGCGATGCTGGACCAGGCCGCAAACGCGTTGCCTGCAAGCGCATGGCCTGCAAACGCATTGCCCGCAAGCGCATTGTCGGCAAACGCATTGCCCGCAAACGCGTCGCTATTGCAAACCCTGGAGGCGCAGGGCGCGCCGCTGTCACCGGGCGAACTGCGCAGCCGGCTGGCCCTGCTGGGCCTGGGCGCAGCGCAGGTCCAGGCGCCCGCAGCCACGTTAAGCGGCGGTGAACGCATCAAGGCGGCGCTGGCCTGCGCGTTGTGGCGCAAGCAACCCGCGCAGTTGCTGTTGCTGGACGAACCCACGAACCACCTGGACATGGCCTCGGCGCAGGCGCTGGAAGACGCGTTGGCGCATTACCCCGGCGCCATGGTGGTGGTGTCGCACGATGCGGCGTTTCAGGACCGGATCGGCCCAACGCACTATTTAATGTGCGGCGACGACGGGACGTGGTCGCTACGGGAAAGCGCTCCTGCATAGATTTTTCAGACGCCGGAGGTGGCCTCTGCCATGTCGGTTAGTCGCGCCTGGCGAGGCGGCGCCTTGCGCTTTTTAGCAAAGACGAACACGTGCTGAAAGTCGTCGTCCACGCGATGAATGTCAGCCTGCACCCCGACAATCGGCGGCACGAACGATTCGAAATACTCGCGTACTACGGGCATCACTGGAAACGGTGCCCGATCCGGTCGGTCGTTATAGCCCAGCACCAGCAGGCCACCCGGCTTTAATACGAGTTCGCATTGCGTCAGCAGACGCCTGAACTCGGCTGCGTTATTAATACCGAAACCCAACAAGCCGTTTGCCACCACCACATCGAATGCGTTCGGGCCATAGTGATCCGCCATGTGGATGGCGCTCCCCGTCCAATGGCTACCCGGCCGCCCATAAACTGCCTTGCGCGCCTCGATATCCAGCGAATGAAACTGGCATAGCAATAAGCGCGGGTAATGCCAGTTGTGCTTGTCGATGCCCACGAACAGGGTTTTGATGTCGTGGTCCGCTACGGCCGCCATTTCATTCAGATAACCGAATACGGATTCCTCCAAAAAGTCGCGGTTCGGCGCGCGAAGGCGGAAATCGATATTCAACCGTTCGGCCGTTCTTGGGGACAACTTGAACAGCACCCGCTTAAGTAACGTCTTGAGATCCCGCATCCCACTTCCATTTTTATTGTGATTTTCAAGGGCTTTGGCCTCAAGGCGGCCCGTGTCCGACTTGAGGCCAAAGCGATTGAAAAATGATAGGGAGCGGCCGCGCAAGAACTATCAGAAGATTCCCAATCAGCACCAGGACGATTACTAAAATGAATCTGAGTAGCCCTCGCCTCTCGCACCGCTTGTAGGTGTGCGCCCGGCACTGGCCCTTATTACCCAGGGTTATCCCGAATGCCTGCATAACAACAAATCGTCAATAATTCGCCAACGTTTTGTCATCGATCCGTCCCTTTACACCTGCCATGTCTGCCTCCATCCGGGACGCCATCGTTTCTTCCGCCCATCTGGCCACGTCCGCCCCGCAGTTATCCGAGGTGGAATTTGGCCTGATCATCGCGTCGCACGCGTTCAACCGCTGGATGGTGCGCTGCATGGCCTGCGCCGGCCTGCCCGATCTGACCTCGCTGGACATCCTGGTGCTGAACCACGTGTATCACCGTGGACGCGGCAAGAAGCTGGCCGACATCTGCTTCACCCTGAACGTCGAAGACACGCACCTGGTGAACTATTCGCTTAAGAAACTTGAGCGGCTGGGCGTCGTGCAAAGCGCCAAGACGGGCAAGGAAGTGATCTACACCACCACCGACGCCGGCGCCGCCGCCATTGCGCGTTACGCCGAAGTGCGCGAGCAGTGCCTGGTCAAGTCGTTCATCGACTCGCCCGCCGCGGACGAAGCCAGCCACCAGCTGGCCAACACCCTGCGCGCCCTGTCGGGCCTGTACGACCAGGCTGCCCGCGCCGCCACCTCGCTGTGAGAATCCACGTTGTCTAGCACCACCGCTTCTTCATCCGCCCCGCTGCTGTCCGTGCGCGGCGTATCGGTTGACTTCAATACCGACAACGGCGTGTTTCGCGCCGTCGACGGCCTGGACTTCGACGTCCAGCCGGGCCGGACGCTGGCGATTGTTGGCGAGTCCGGTTCGGGCAAGTCCGTCACGTCCATGGCGATCATGCGGCTGACGGATTACTCGAACGGGCGCATCGCCAGCGGCCAGATCCTGTTTCGCGACGACAACGGCCGCGAAACCGATCTGACCCGTGCCACCGACGAGCAGATGCGCGCCATTCGCGGCAACGACATCGCGATGATCTTCCAGGAACCGATGACGTCGCTGAACCCCGTGTTCACCATCGGCGACCAGATCGTGGAAGCCATCATGCTGCACCAGCAGCTGTCGCGCTCGGCCGCACGCGCGTCCGCGCGCAAGCTGCTGGACAAGGTGCGCCTGCCGGACGCCGAGCAGCTGCTGGACCGCTATCCGCATCAACTGTCGGGCGGCATGCGCCAGCGCGTGATGATCGCCATGGCACTGTCGTGCCAGCCGCGCCTGCTGATCGCCGACGAACCCACCACCGCGCTGGACGTCACCATCCAGGCACAGATCCTGAACACCATCCGCGAACTGCAACGCGACCTGGGCACCGCCGTCATCTTCATCACGCATGACATGGGCGTGGTGGCCGAGATGGCCGACGACGTGGTCGTGATGCTGCGTGGCAAGAAAGTCGAACAAGGCACCGTCGAGCAGATTTTCAATGCGCCCAAGCACCCGTACACGCGCGCGCTGCTGGCCGCCGTGCCTCGCCTGGGCAGCCTGACCGGCCGCGACCTGCCGCTGCGCACGCCGCAAACCGTGCTGGAAGGCGACACGCTGCGCGAAGTGGGCGAAACCCGCGAACAAGACACCGCCACCTACGACGCCCCCGTGCTGCGCGTGGAAAAACTGACGACACGTTTTGACGTCGGCCACAATTTGTTCGGCCGCGTCACGCACCGCGTGCACGCCGTGGAAGAAGTCAGCTTTGACGTCTATCCCGGCGAAACGCTGGCGCTGGTGGGCGAGTCCGGCAGCGGCAAGTCGACCATCGGCAAGACCTTGCAGCAGCTGGTGGCCCCCACCTCGGGCGCCGTGCGCTACAACGGCCAGGACATTTTTTCGATGGACGCCGCCGGCCGCCAACGCCTGCGCCAGGAAATCCAGTACATCTTCCAGGACCCGTACGCGTCGCTGGACCCGCGCAAGACGGTGGCCTTCAGCATTGCCGAACCGATCCGCACGCACGGCTTGCTGCATGGCGAAGACGCCATCGCGCGCCGAGTGGGCGAGCTGCTGGAACAGGTGGGCTTGAAGCCCGAGCATGCCAAGCGCTATCCGCATGAATTCTCGGGCGGCCAGCGTCAGCGCGTGTGCATCGCGCGCGCCCTGGCCAGCAACCCCAAGCTGATCATTGCCGACGAATCCGTGTCGGCGCTGGACGTGTCCATCCAGGCGCAGATCCTGAACCTGCTGATGGATCTGCAAAAGGACCGCGGCCTGTCATACCTGTTCATCACGCACGACATGGCGGTGGTGGAAAAAGTCAGCCATCGTGTCGCGGTCCTGTACCTGGGCCAGATCGTGGAACTGGGCACGCGCCGGCAGATCTTTGAATCGCCGCAGCACTCGTACACGCGCAAGCTGCTGGCCGCCGTGCCGGTGGCCGAGCCCGGCCGCCACATCGACACGTCGCTGATCGAAGGTGAAATCCCCAGCCCGGTACGCCGCGTCGGCGACGAACCGGCCATTATTCCGCTGACTGAATTCGCGCCCGGCCACCAAGTGGCCCGCGCGGCCTAGCCTCAGCCCCCCTTTTTTCCTCGGTGTGATCCGAGTTCCCGTCCCTGGAGCGAACATGCAATTCCTACGCACCACCTTCACCGCCACCGCCCTGACCCTGGCGTTGGGCGGCGCGATGCCCGCCGTCTTCTCGACCGCGCATGCCGCCGGCACGCTCAGCGTAGCCATCAACCAGGACCCGGGCAGCTGGGATCCCATCGACACCTTTGTGACGTTCTGGGGCTCGGTGGGCGGCAACCTGTATGACGGCCTGACCATGCGCGGCGCCGACCTGAAGCTGCAACCCGGCCTGGCCACCAGCTGGGAATACCTGGACGACAACAAGCGCCTGCGCTTCAAGCTGCGCGAAGGCGTCAAGTTCCATAACGGCGAACCCTTCAACGCCGAAGCCGTGAAGTTCACGTTTGAACGCCTGCTGGGCGCGGAAGGCGCCAAGGGCCCGCAAAAGTCCAACTACGATTCCATCGGCGAAATCAAGGTGGTGGACGAGTACACCGTCGACTTCATCCTGAAGCAGCCGGACCCCGTGCTCTTGACCAAGCTGGCCGGCTACGGCGCCATGATCGTGCCGCCCAAGTACATCAAGGAAAAAGGCGAGGACTACTTCAACACGAACCCGGTCGGCACCGGCCCGTTCAAGTTTGAAAGCTATCAGCCCAAGGTCAACGTGACCTTGGCGCGCAACGACGACTACTGGGGCGGCAAGCCCAAGCTGGACAAGGTCGTGTACCGCTTCATCAGCGAACCCGGCACGCAAGTGGCCGAGCTGCAAGCCGGCCGCATCGACATTGCCACGCTGATCCCGCTGGGCCTGATCGAAACGGTGAAGAAGTCGGGCAACGCCGACGTTATCTCGACGGGCGGCCCGGTTGCCTTTGCCCTGCGCTACAAGACCAGCGGCGGCATCACGCAGAACCGTGACGTGCGCCGCGCGCTGATCATGGCGGTGGACCGCGAGGCCATCGTCAAGCAGCTGCTGCTGGGCCAGGCCAAGGTCATTGCCAGCTTCCAGGGCCCGCAATCGTTCGGCTACAACCCCGAGCAAAAGCCGCTGCCCTTCAACCCCGCCGAAGCCAAGAAGCTGCTGGCCGCCGCCGGCGTGAAGCCGGGCGCCACCGTGCAGATCGACGTGCGCGGCAGCGATTCGAACTTCCGCGAAGTGGCCCAGGCCGTGTCCGGCTACCTGCAAGGCGTGGGCGTGCGCGCCACCATCAAGCCGTATGAAACCGGCGTGCTGCTCAACGACATCATCCCGGGCGGCAAGACGGGCGAGATGTGGCAGAACCAATGGGGCGGCTGGACGTACGACTACGACAACACCGCGTACCTGATGTACCACACGGGCCAGAAATGGAACCCGTACGACAACGACGCCAAGCTGAACGCCATGTTGGAAGCGCAGCGCACCGTCTATGACGTGAAGAAGCGCGAAGCCATGTTGCAGGAAATCGCTGCGTACGTCGCCGATCAGGCGCTGGAAATGCCGCTGTACAGCCTGAACACGATCGTGGGCGTGAACAAGCGCGTGAAGAACCTGGAAGTGCCCGGCGATATCCGCTTCCGTTTCCTTCAGACCAGCGTGGAGTAACGGCCCCGAAGCGCCAGGCGCTTCGCCCCAGGGACAAGCCCGCGGCCGGCAAGGCCGGCCTCGGGGCCTTCCCTGGCAGGGTTCGAGCAGGACTCATAGCATTCACTCACTGATCCGCTCCGGTGAAAACCGGGGCGGCGCCTCATGACCGGATTTCTTATTAAGCGCGTGTTGCAGGCGGTCTTCGTGATCGTCGCCGTGACATTGCTGGTTTCCTATGCAGTACGCCTGACCGGCGACCCCGCGCTGATGCTCAGCCAGGGGTCGGGCAGCGTGACCGAACAAGACCTGGCCAACATCCGCCAGGCGCTGGGCCTGAACCGCCCCTTCCACGAACAATACCTGTCGTACATGCAAGGGCTGTTGCACGGCGATTTCGGCCGCAGCTTCATGGGCGGCACGTCCGTCGCCAAGTTGATCGGCGACGCCCTGCCCGCCACGCTGATGCTGGCGTTTACGTCATTGATCGTGTCGATTCTGATCTCGCTGCCGCTAGGCATTCAGGCGGCCATCAAGCGCGGCAAGGCCACCGACCAGGCCATCCGCATCCTGTCGCTGGTGGGCCTGTCGTTTCCAAACTTCTGGCTGGCGCTGATGCTGGTGCTGCTGCTGTCGATCACCTTTCCGCTGTTGCCGCCTTCGGGCTGGAGCGGACCGGCCAGCCTGGTGCTGCCGTCGCTGACGATGGCCATCATCCTTAGCGCCACCAACATCCGCCTGGTACGCACAACCATGCTGGAAACGCTGTCGGCGCAATACATCATGGTGGCGCGCAGCAAGGGCCTGAAGGAACGCGTGGTGCTGTACAAGCATGCGCTGCGCAATTGCGCGATTCCGCTCATCACGTATCTGGGCCTGCAATTTGGCGGCTTGATCGGCGGCATCGTCGTCATTGAAATGGTCTTTAACTGGCCGGGCCTGGGCACGCTGGCGTTCGACGCCATTTCGGGCCGCGACTACCCGGTGCTGCAAGGCACGGTCACCGTGCTGGCCACCGTCATCGTCCTGGTCAACCTGATCGTCGACATCGCCTACGGCATCGTCGACCCCCGTATCCGCACGCGTTGAGCCTTATGCAGACAACCTCCTCCACCGCCGCCGCGCCCAAGCCTTTCAAGCCGCGCAGCCGCTATCGTTCGCTGGAATTCGTGCTGGGCGCGTTGCTGACCGGCGTGATGATCCTGTTGGTGCTGACGTCGGGCTGGCTGTTTCCCGATGGCGGCGAATCCATGGACCTGGCCGCCCGCCTGATGGCCCCGTTCACGTCGGCCGCGCATCCCTTCGGCACCGACCCGCTGGGCCGCGACGTGCTGGCGCGTGTCATCGTCGGCGGCAAGATCTCGTTGATGGTGGGCTTTGCGTCCGTGATCGGCGGCGCGCTGCTGGGCATCGTCATGGGCCTGATCGCCGGCTACTACCGCGGCTTCTGGGACATGATCGTCATGCGCTTTGCCGACGTGCAGCTGGCGCTGCCTTTCATCCTGGTGGCCATCACGTTCATTGCCATCCTGGGCGGCGGCCTGTTCAACGTGATCTTCTTCATGATCGTGTCGCAGTGGGTGCAGTATGCGCGGCTGGTGCGCGCCCAGGTGCTGGCGCTGCGCGAACGCGAATTCGTGCTGGCCGCCCGCGCCTTCGGCGTGCGCGACCTGGCCATGATCCGCCACCACATCGTGCCCAACCTGCTGGGCCCGCTGGTGATCCTGATGACCTTGAACGTGGCCAACAACATCCTCCTGGAAAGCAGCCTGACCTTCCTGGGTCTGGGCGTGGATCCCATGATTCCCAGTTGGGGCGGCATGCTGGCCGATGGCCGCACGTATATGCAGACCGCATGGTGGGTCAGCGTTTTTCCCGGCGTGGCGATCATGCTGACCGTGTTAGGTCTGAACCTGCTGGGCGATTGGCTGCGCGACCGCCTGGACCCCACCGGAAAGGTGTAAAAGACCAAATGCCCCGCAAGGGGCATTTGTGAATTTGCAGGATGCCGCCTGAACCCCGAAGGAACACAAAGCATGTCTTTGCTTGATAAAACATTTGACCGCACGCTGGACGCCTGGACCCATGCCTACCTGGCGCCCGCCTGGCGTGGCGCGGTCGTGGAAGGCTGGCTGTTCGAAGGCGTGCAAGCCCGCCGCGCGGCGCAGGCCCGGCTGGCGCAGGCCGGCGTCACCGCGCGTTTTCGCAGCGCCTACAAGCCGCTGCTGCATTTCTTTTTGGAAGACGTCCAGCGCGAGGGCCTGGTGTCCGCGCTGGTGCGCTACCCGCTGCATGAACACGCGCAGGCCAAGCGCTTCACGCTCGAAGCGTATCCGCTGATTGCTTTGCTGGACGGCGTGCGCGTCGTCATGCAGGCCGGCGCCAACGACTTGCATTACGACGTCACCCTGACCTACGCCGACGGCCGCCAGGTTGACGCACGCGTGTTCGCCCCCAACGTCGTGGGCGCGGCCCAGGATGGCACGCCCGAGCTCTCGCCTACCGGCTGGCTGCGCGTGCAGGACGCTGACGGCGTCGTGCAAACCGATGGCGCGCAATCGACGGAATACCAGCAGGCGTTCCGCAGCATCGTGGACACGGTGCGCAACCACCCGTGGGGCGCGCATGAACCGTATTTCGACCGCCTGGAGATCCGCGTGGACCTGCCCGGCATGGACTTCGCGCTGCCGGTAGACGAAGAAATCGTCAGCACCTTCGAAGCCCTGCACGAGGACGTGTATTTCACGTTGCTGGAACATTTTCAGCATCATTCCGGCCGCCCGTCGGGTGACCGCGGCTTGCAACCCGGCCAGATCATTCCCGACATCCGCCGGCATGACGGCGCGGCGCGCGTGCAGATATCGCTTGAGCCGTTTACGCACGTCGCACCGGTCACGCCCGTGCCGCCCAACGCCCCGTTGGCGCAGTGCCGCGAGCCCCTGACGGCGGGCCAGATCGCCGGCTGTGTGGCGGCTTTTGGCGGCGACACCTTCCAGGCAGTGTCGCGTCAAGGCCGCCCGGTGCTGGGGACTTATGTCCGTGGCCCCGGCCCCGCCGTGTTCATTTCGGGCGCGCAGCATGCCAATGAAACCTCGGGCGTCGTCGGCGCATTGCGCGCCACCCAGGCGCTGGCCGAACGCGGCGACGCGCACTTCGCGCTGATCGCCTTGGAAAACCCCGATGGATACGCCCTGTTCAACCGCCTGCGCGAACACCACCCGCGCCACATGCTGCATGCCTCGCGCTACAGCGCGCTAGGCGACGACATCGCGTATCGCGAGCACGCCCCGTTTTTCGAACGCGACGGGCGCCATCAGGCGCATGCCATCAGCGGCGCGCAATTGCACATCAACTTGCACGGCTACCCCGCGCACGAATGGACCCGGCCGCTATCGGGCTACCTGCCCCGCAATTTTGAACTGTGGACGATTCCCAAGGGATTCTTCCTGGTGCTGCGCCATCATCCGGGCTGGCGCGACCGAGCGCGCCGCCTGATAGAAGGCGTCACCGCGCGGCTGGCGCGTAATGTGCCGGGGCTGGTGGAATTCAATGCGCGCCAATTGGAACTGTTTCACGCGCATGCGCTCGAAACGGGATTCGATGTCATGAACGGCATTCCCGTGCAGATCACCGAGACCGACCGCGAAGAACTTCCGCTGGCGCTGATTTCCGAGTTTCCGGATGAAACGGTCTACGGCGACCGCTTTATCTTCGCGCATACTGTGCAAATGGAAACCGTCCTGGCGGCGACTGACCTGTACCGCTCAGGGCTGTAAAGACCAATAAGAAATGAATATCCGAGAACGCAATCACGGCGACGACCTGGCCCTGGCGGACATCTGGCTCCGTTCGGTGCGCGCCACGCATTCCTTCCTGACCGAAAAAGAAATCCAGGGCATGTACCCGCAGATCCTCAACACCTACCTGCCGTCCGTGCGGGTGTGGGTCTGCGAAGACGAAGACGGCGACATCGCCGGCTTCATGGGGCTGACGGGCAACAAGGTCGACATGCTGTTCGTGGACGCCAGCAAGCGCGGCAAGGGCGCGGGCCGCCGTCTGCTGAACTTTGCCCGTTCGCTGCATGGCACCCTGCTGGTGGACGTCAATGAACAAAACCCGCAGGCGCATGGCTTCTACAAGCACTACGGGTTCGTCGACACCGGCCGCTCGGCGCACGATGACGCCGGCCGCCCCTTCCCCATCATTCACATGAAGCTGGCGGGCTGACCGCCTCATGGCGGCTACGCCAGGCTTTCAAGGCCTGGCGATAGTTTTCCATGGCTTCGTCATACCGGTCGTACACGCAGGGGATGCAGCCGCTGTTGCAGCATTCATCCGGCGCGGGCGGTTCCGGCGGGACGGGGATGGGATCGTCGTCGGGAGGGGTCGGTAGGCGGGTGCTCATGGCCGGATGTTAACGCGACGGCAACGCTGTATTTGCATCGGCCACGTCTTGCTGGTCGCGCCAGTGCCTGCGGTGAATCTCGTAGCGGACCTTGGTGTTGGAGTCGGGCTTGGCGTTGGTGTTGTTGGCGTTGTTGGCGTTGGCGTTGTCAGCTGCCGCCTCCACATCGCCAAGCAGGCGCATGCCGATCTTTTCCAACACCCGGCGCGATGCCGCGTTGGATCGGATCGCGACCGCGCACAACGTGTCCACCGGCAGCAGCCTGAAACCCAATCCGACCAGTGCCGTTGCGATCTCGACGGCGTAACCCCGGCCCCAGCAATCCGGCTCGAACGCGTAGGCAAGCTCGATGGCGCCGCCTTCATCGGTAAGCGTGAACTTCAGGCCGGCGCGCCCTGCCAACGCGCCATGCTCCCGCGTTTGCAGCACATACATGCCGTAGCCATGGTCCAGCCAATGGGCCACGTTTTGCGCCAAGTACAACCGGCTGGCGGCGGCGTCGCGCGTACCGCCCATGGTGGCCATCACGTCCGCATTGGCATGCATCTGCGTGATGAACGGCAGGTGCGACTGACGCATGCGCTCGGCGCGCAAGCGGGGTGTCAGGAAAACGTCAGGAAATGCGGCGTGCGGCATGACAGTCGAAAAGAAAACGGGGCGGCTACATCATAGCGGCGCAAGGCGACGCATGACAGTAGCCGCCCCGGTACGGCGGGCTTACTTCGCGGGCCGCGCGCGCAGGGCGTCGGGCTTGTCGGCCTTTAGCGCATCCAGAATGCGTTTGCCCACCCGGCCATCTTGCGGCAGGTTGCGGCGTTCCTGTTCGGCGCGCACCGCGTCGCGGGTCTTGGCGCCGGGTATGCCGTCCGCCTCGCCCACGTCGTAGCCCCGGCCGTACAGCTCTTCCTGCAACTGCTTGATCTCGGCGCGCGACAGGCCGGGGTCATCCGTCGGCCACGCCGCGATGATGCCCGGGCGGCCCTGCAAGCGGTTCAGCAGCAACGACACCGCCAGCCCATAACGGCGCGACTGGTTGTAATGCAGGATGGCGTCAAAGTTCACCGTCGCCAGAAACACCGGCCCCTTGGCGCCGGTGGGCGCGAACAGATAGGCTTGCTCGTCATTGCCCGACGGCAGCTTCAGCACCGACCCATCACCCTGCTTCAAGCCGGCCTGCGCCCACTGGGCAATCGTGCGGCGGTCTTGCGAGCCCACGTACTCCGCGTCCGGTTCAGGCGGGATGGCGGCGGCCAATTCGGCCGGCACGCGCACTTCCACCACGGCCGGCAGCCCATGCGTCCACTTGGCGCGGCGCTTGCGCAGATGGTTGGCGGTAGACGCCAGCGCGTCAGGCAGCGAATTGTAAAGATCGATGCGGCCATCGCCGTCGCCATCGGCGGCCAGTTCGTAGAAGGACGTCGGAATGAACTGCGTCATCCCGAAAGCGCCGCTCCAGGAACCCACGAAGCTGTCCGCCGGCACCGTGCCGTCACGCAGCAGGCGCACCGAGGCGTAGGCGTTTTTTTCCCACAGCGTTTTGTTTTCCGTGCAGGCGCGCGTCAACCAGGCGTTCAGCACGTCGGTCTTGCCGATCTGCCGGCCGTAGTTGGTTTCAATACCAAAAATCGCCACCAGGGTGGCGGGGTCCACCTGGTATTGCTGGCTGATGGTGGCCAGTTGCGGGCCCACTTTCTTCATCACCGCCAGGCCGTCATTGACGCGTTCGTCGTCCACGGTCTTGGCGATGTAGTCCCACCAGCTTTCGCGCCCTTCGGGCTGGCCCTTGGCGGACGCAACGGTAGTGGGCAGAAGCTTGGCGCTGGCTGTGTATTTATCCCAATCCGCCACGGTCAGGCCATTGGCGGTGGCACCCTTGCGCAACTTGGCGATACACGCCTTCGTGTCGAGCTCGGTCGGAATGATGACCGTCGGCGCGGCGGCGGCAGGCGCGGCGGCAGGCGCGGCAGTAGCGGGCGTCCCGCTAGCGGCGGGGGCCGCAGCGGGCGTCGCAGTGGCCGGCGTAGCAGCGGCGTCCGGAGCAGCGGCGGCCGGAGCAGCGGCGGGCGCCGACGCGGGGGCCGGCGCGGGCGTTGCGGTGCCGGCCTTTGTGGCTTCCTGCTCGGCAACAACGTCGTCAAAGCTGCGCTTGGGCGTCAGCGGCGGCTGGGCCGGCGCAGGTGCGCTCTGCACGCGCGTGCCGGTGGCGGACGCAGGCGATTGCGCCTGAGCAGCGCCCGCGACGGCGATGATGGCCGCCGCCAACACAAGGCGCGACAGGCCAGGGGAATCGATTCGAGGGCGTGAAGAACGCAGACGCATGGTATTCCTGAAAAATCCAAGTCAGCCCGGATCGTACCGCGACCGGCCGCCGAAATCGAACGCGGCGCAGTGATGTTTTTGCGTCGCCCCTTGCCGCCCCGCCTGACGTCAGGCCGCGTGGGACTGCGCTTTATCGACCGGCGGCGCGCGCAACACACGCAGGCAGACCGCCATCGCAATCAGGCTGAACACCGCAAAGCCCAGCGCCTGTCCCAGCAGCACGCCCTCGGCGCCACCATAGTGCGCGCCCAGCCACACAAACGGCATCGTGCCTACCGTGGACCGCAGCCAACCGATCATCGTCGAATACGTGGCGTACCCCAGGTTGTTGAACACGGCGATCGACACGAAGAACAGGCTGTTTACTGCCCAGGTGAAGCTGCCGTAGCGGCAAAAGAAAATCACCAGGTCACGCCCCGGCCCCGTCATGCGGAACAGGTCGGCCACCCACGGCGCGGCCAGGGCCAGCAAGGTCGCCGCACCCAGGCCATACACCACAGCCCAGCGCGACGTCAGGCTTACCGCCTGCCTGACACGGTCCCATTGGCCCGCGCCCAGGTTCTGTCCAAGAATGGGGCCTATCGCGCCGGGCAGCACGAAGTAAAGCGAATAAGCCAGTTGCAGCACGCGGTCGACCACCGTCGCCCCCGCCATGACGCTGGGGCCGAACGTGGCGTAGGTCGACACGGTGAAGATCACGGCCGCTGGCGTCGCCAGCGCGGTCAATGCGGCCGGCAGCGCGATCCTGCCTATGGCGGCCAGATCGCCAAGCAGCGCGGCCCGCCCAGGCCAAGCCACCAGGCGATGCTTGCCGAACACCAACCAGCCGCCCAACGCCACGGTGGCCATGCGCCCCAGCCCGCCCGCCCACGCAATGCCTTGCATGCCGCCGTCCAGCACGAAGATGACGATGGGATCCAGCACCGCCACCGTCGTCGTGCCCGCCAACAGCACCCACATGGACTGCCTGCCGCGCCCCGATGCCCGCAGCAGGTTGGACAACATCATGCCGATGCCCATCACTACTGCGAACGGCGTCGTGATCAGCACGTAGGACAACAGGTGTTCGCGCATGTCGGGCGCCAAATTGATCGCCGCCGTGAACGGGCCGATTGCCGCCAAAAAGAGGACACCGGCCACCAGCGCGGACCCTGCCATCAAGATGAGCGACGCACCGGCCAACGTGCGCGCGCGCGGCGCATTGCCCGCGCCCAGTGCGCGCGACACCAGCGCGGCGCCGCCCACGGTGACGCCGATGCACACGGACGTGATCGTGAACTGCGTCATCGACCCAAAGCCCACCGCGCCCATCACGGCTTCGTCCTGCAAGGTGCCCAGATACAGCAGCGACAGGAATTCCACAGCGAAGACGGCCAGCATGCTGGCCCAGCCGGTCAATACCATTTCAAGCACATGCGGCCCGAGCGGCCCCGCTATGAAACGGGCGCGCGAGACGTCAGCCTGGGGATACGCTGACTGGCCGGCGCCGCCGGCTGCGTGGTCGTCTACGCCCGCCTCAAGCCCCACGCTGGTGGATGCGGCTTCAGGTCGCTGCGCGCCGGGCGTATCCACTGCTATCTACCGAGGCGCCGCGTCGCCGCGCAGCTGCTGCAAGCGTTCGATGGCCGCCTCCAGGCCTTGCGCGGCGGCGGCTTCGTACCAGTGCAGTGCGGCCTTCATATCCGTCTGTTCCAGAATCATCGCCTGCACATATTGCGCGTCGGGATTGCCGCGCTGCGCATCGGCCAGCAAGGCGCGCTGCGCCAGGGCGTCCTGACGCGGCGACTCGCCATACACGTGCGCGTCATTGCCCACCGGGTCTTCGATCATGCCGCGCAGCGAAGGCGGGTTATGCGCAAACTGCTGCCGCCAGAACAACGCGGTCAGCAGGATGAAGGCGATGAAGACCAAGGCAACGATAAGCAGGTTTTTACGAGTCATGGGGGCATGAAATACGGGATGAAAATCAGGGCTGAACCGGCGCGAACCAATATTGCGACACACTGCTTTCGTTGGAATACCACGGCAGCAAGCCGATGCTGTCAGACTCGCGCTGCACCGTCACCAGCAGGCCGCCATCCTGAGGTCGAAACATTGCCACGTGGCGTCGCACACCCATGGCTTCATGCTGGCGCCAATCGTGCCGCACGCTGACCCATAGCCTGCCCTGGGTGCAGCCGGTGTAGCGCCGGATGCCGTCGGGCATGTTCAAACGCGCATCGCCCGGCATGGCCGTCATATCCTGCGCGCCGTCTTGCATCGGCAGCCGCGCGGCGGAGCGCGAGCCCTGCCCGTCCAGCGCCAGCACGCTCCAGCCCCGGCCCTCGGCCGCCATCGACACAGTCGCCTGATCCGTCAACCGCCATTCCGGCAGCAGCGATTCGCGCATGCCCGGCAAGCCCAGCGGATACAGGAAGAAGGTGCGCAAGTCCTTTAACGCCCCGTTTTCTTCGCCCGCGCGCAATTCGCCCTGGGCGCGATAGGTGCCGCCCAGCTCCGGACATTGCGCGGGGTCCGAAGGCAGCACCACCGGCTCGCCGCTTTTGAACGACGGCCACGTGACGGCCACTTCATCCACGCGCGACACGCCGCAAGCGGCCAAGGTCAACGTCAACAGGCCGGCCGCCCCCATGCGGACAAGCAAACGCGCGCGGCTCGCGCAGGGCGTAGCAAGCGGTTGGGCGGAAAATAGGGATGAATTCATGGTTGCGCGCGTCCAGCCGGGATCGGCGCTGAACTATATCTGAAACCCGCCCCGCCGTTGCCAAGCGGTGCGCGGCGGAGAATAATCGGCACATCTCCACCGGCCAGGCACCATGACACCGTTCCGAGGCAAACTTCGCATCCGGCACCTGGAAATCGTGCTGACCGTCTCCGAGCTGGGCAACCTGTCCAAAGCGGCGGCGCAGCTGCACAGCACGCAATCCGGCTTGTCGCGCGCCATCGCCGAGATCGAGGAGCTGGTGGGCGCGCGCCTGTTCGAGCGCACGGCCAAGGGCACCACCTGCACGCCGCTGGGCGAGGCGATGTGCCGCCACGCCCGCCTGCTGCTGACGGATTTTCGCAAGGCAGAGATCGACCTGGCCGCCGTGTCGCGCGGCGACGAAGGCAGTCTGACCGTCGGCTGCTTCTCGATGTTTGCCGGCTGGCCGGTGGCGCAGGCGGCGCGCTCGTTTCGACAAGCCTATCCGCGCATCACGCTGACCATCGAGATCGGCACGCACGAACGCCTGATCGAAGACCTGGACGCGGGCGCGCTGGACGTGCTGATCAGCCGATTTTCGTCCACCGTCAACCCGCAGATCTATCGTTCCACCACCTTGCTGGAAGACGCCGTCGTGCTCGGTTGCGCCACGCACCATCCGTTGGCCGGCGTGGCAGGCACGACGCTGGCTGACTATGTGGCTTACCCCTGGATCACCGCGTTGCCTGGCAGCCGTATCCGAGGCGAGCTGGAAATGTCCCTGCGCCAGGCCGGTTTGGCGATTCCGGATATGATCGGCGCCCTGTCCCTGGAGTTTGGCCGCGAAATGCTGCTGGACGGGCACTACCTGTGGATGCTGCCCGGCAGCGTGGCCACGGTGCGCCAGGCTCGCGGCGAACTGGTCGTGCTGCCCGCGCGCCCCGCGATCAAGAAGTCGCCGCTTGCGGCGATCTGGCGGCGCGACCGCCCCAGCACCCGACAGGCCCGCGCTTTCGCGGCGCATCTGGCGCAGGCCATCGAAGCGGACGACATCGCGCTGGCCGCGTGATCGTTCGTTATAACGCCGGCACTTTTCGCCGATCCTCTTTATCTGAACACGCCCCTTTTTTTCGGAGCACCCATGTACGACTGGCTCAACGCACTGCCCAAGGCGGAACTGCACCTGCACCTGGAAGGCTCGCTGGAACCCGAGCTGCTGTTCCAGCTGGCGCAACGCAACGGTGTTGCGCTGCCCTGGCCCGACATCGATGCGCTGCGCGGCGCCTACAACTACGGCAACCTTCAGGAATTTCTGGACCTGTATTACATGGGCGCGGACGTGCTGCGCACCGAGCAGGACTTCTACGACCTGACCTGGGCCTACCTGTTGAAGTGCCGCGAGCAGAACGTGGTGCACACCGAACCCTTCTTCGATCCGCAAACGCACACGGATCGCGGCATTCCCTTCCAGGTCGTGCTGGATGGCATCAGCCGCGCATTGGAAGACGGCCGCAAGCAGTTGGGCGTATCCAGCGGGCTGATCCTGAGCTTCCTGCGCCACCTGCCCGAAGAGCAAGCCATGCGCACGCTGGAACAGGCCCTGCCCTTTCGCGACGCATTCATCGCCGTCGGCCTGGACAGCAGCGAAAAAGGTTTCCCGCCGCGTTTGTTCCAGCGCGTCTTCGACCGCGCCCGCGCCGAAGGGCTGCCCGCCGTGGCGCATGCGGGCGAAGAAGGCCCGCCCGAGTACATCTGGGAAGCGCTGGACCTGTTGAAGGTGCTGCGCGTGGACCACGGCGTGCGCGCTGCCGAAGACCCGAACCTGATCGCGCGGCTGATCGACGAACAGATCCCCCTGACCGTCTGTCCGCTATCCAACACCCGGCTACGCGTCTTCGAACACATGCGCGACCACAACATCCTGTCGCTGCTGGACGCGGGCGTGAAGGTCACCGTGAATTCCGATGATCCGGCTTATTTCGGCGGGTATGTCACCGAGAATTTTCAGGCGCTGCATGAACATTTGGGCATGACGCAAGAGCAGGCGAAGGCGCTGGCGGATAACAGTCTGGATGCGCGCATCGCGAAGTGAGGCGTGGAGGAAGGCGGTGGGGCGGTGGCTGGAAGTAAGGCAGCGGAGGGATCAGCCTCTAGCTATTTCGCGGGCTTGATTCACTCTGGTATCGCGGATTACGGCGCGCTGCGAGATTCGATATCCATCGCCTCGGGCCATTCAACCAACGGCGCCCAACGCAGCGCCAGGTTGTATGCCGGCACGTCATTCGCATCGCGTGGTTCGATGTCGCACGGCGGCAAGGCGTCGGGGCCTAGTTGCATGTAGGTGCAGACGTAGGCCCAGAGATTGTCCAGGTCTTGGTTGTAGGTGCTGAGGTGGAAACGTTCGAGGACTTCGTTCGTGCCGGGCTTGACGATGGCGATTGAGACGCCCCACTTGATGATGAGACCACCACCGGCGGTAGGCCCCCATTGCTCCCACACTTCGGCTCGCACATCGTTCCAGTCGTGGCTGGCGGTGGTTGCATAACGGCCCCCGAAGGGATTCCACCATACCTGGTGGAACCCATAGACGTAGATCCTGCGACGGACTCGATTGAACCGAATCGGTAAATCGCGTGGTGTAGAAACGTCTATGTGGTATAGAAACGCGGCCAAGTAAAAATAGCCTGCGGAACAAAGCGCAATAACGAACAAAGCAATTAGTCGATCCGTCATATCCCCGGACGAAAACCAGTCGTAGCGGATGGCAATAGTCAGCTGCCAAATGAAGGCGTAGGCGCACAACGGAACGGTTACAACAAAGGTTCCTCGGACACTCGAAGAACGTCTGGACAGTTCCAAATAGATGCCATCCAGGTAGTTTGGCGGCTGCTCTGGACCACCCAACGCCTTGGGCGGGTCAGTCGGTCCCGGCAAATCGCGCTTCCACCCCGGACACGGCGGGTCGAGCATAGGACTGGGCATCAGGGCTGCTCCCTGCGGCATAGCCAGGCATGTCCGAGCTCATCATCCTTGTTTGGCCAGTAGCGAATATCGATGGTGGCACTCTTGAGAGCGTGCGCGCCTCCAAGCCAATAGCGGCAACGCAACACGGGGCTCTCCTCGACCGGCATCCAAATCTGTTCCGGGACTAGCTCGGGCGCAACGCTCAACTTGGGCGCTTCGACTTGACTGTTGTGATACACCGATGCGAGCACAGCCGACGCTACCGCTTGGCTACGTCGACCTTTCGCCACGCCAAATTGCTCAATGCTCAGAGTAAATTCGTAGCGTGACCTGATGGGATCGAAACCGGGGAGAACGACCCGATAGCTCAACACGGTGCCGTATTCAAATCCACCTGTTTCCTTAGCCTGCAAAACGTCCATTATGATCAGCCCATCCAAATCTACGGCACGCTTGTCAGGGTCAAATCCAAGGGATGCCTCCATTCCCAAAACGGCGGCATTTAGCGCAGCAACGGCAAAGTCCATCTGATGCCCCTCGGCCCACCTCAACTCCATTTCGGCTTTTCCGAAATATGACTGTCGCGCCCAAAGTTCCAGGGCATCTGACTCCAGTTTCTTTGCTGTGCCTGCGGCGATAAAGGCCGCGAGCCCAAGCGCAACACCGATCCCCCAAGGGCCCGAGTAGCGCGCCGCTGCCAATCGCGCCAGCCCAGGCAAAGCCACCTCCGAGGATTGACAAAACTGCGGCAACTACATTTGCCAGTCCTGCTGATGTATCGCCTTGCCTCGCAACACGCAACAAGGCGCGCATACTTCCAACCCCATCCGCCACTCCCCCCAACGCCGCTATCGCCCCACCCGCTTTCACCAACCCCTTCCCCAGCCCAATCGCCTTCGCGACCACGCCCAGCTCCGCATTCGCAATCCTCCGCATAAACGGCTGGACCGCCTCGCCTGTCACACTGACCGCCAACCCGCCCGCCTCGACACCCGCGCCTAGCATGCCGATGCCCGCTCCGTACAACGCAGCCATCGCATCTGCATGCTCCGCGCCCACCGCGTTTCGAGCGGATCCCAGGCTGGCTTGCACGCCGTCGTGAAAAGAGTAGAGGCTGACAGGCGATAGCGCGCCGTATGCCGAAACAGAGTCGCACTGGGGCCAAGATATTGCAGTCGCCCGCGCTAGCCGCACCATCACGGCGCGCTCCGCGATTCGATATCCATTGCCTCCGGCCATTCAACCATCGGTGCCCAACGCAGCGCCAAGTTGTATGGCGGCACGTCATTCGCATCGCGTGGTTCGATGTCGCACGGCGGCAAGGCGTCTGGGCCTAGTTGCATGTAGGTGCAGACATAGGCCCAGAGATTGTCCAGGTCCTTGTTGTACGTGCTGAGGTGGAAACGTTCGATAACTTCGTTCGTGCCGGGTTTGACGATGGCGATTGAGACGCCCCACGTGACCATCAGGGTGCCACTGGACGAGGCACCCCATTGCTCCCAGACTTCCGCGCGAACGTCATCCCAGTCGTAGCTGGCGGTGGTGACATACCAGTGGGAGAAGGGTTTCCACCAGACCATGTGGAAACCGTAGACGTAGATTTTTCGGCGGAGACGGTTGAACCGGATGGGGAGGTCGCGGGGTTGAGTGACTTCGGTTCGATACGCAAGCACGGTGCTCCAGATGCATAGCGCCACGACGAGCAGCGCGGCCAGAACCATAAGCAGATCGGATGAACTAAAAGTTGATAGCGCGTGCAAAATCGCCGTAAAAAGGGCGCGTGGCGCCTCAACGACGGTGCAATAACCCATTAAGACCACCCCGTACAGCAAAATTCCACGAATGGTGGACGAACGCCTGGGCAATTCCAAGTAAATGCCGTCAACGTGGTTCGGCGCATCCGCCCTTATGCTTGGTGTCACCACAGGTGGGTCACCAGGCCCCGGCAAATCGCGTTTCCATCCTGCACACTGCGGAACAAGTTTGGATCGCGCCATTAAGCCACCTCCGTCATTGTGATGCTGGCATAGCCGGCGACATCGTCCTTGTCACACCAATAGGCGATGCTGACCGTAGCACTCTTGATTCCGTGTAGGGGTTCGAGCCAGTATTTGCAAGCTAGCACTGGCGCTTCCTTAGTCGGCAATACATGGCCTTTAGGCGTCAACCATCGAAACTCATCGAGAGCCGGAGCACTTAGGGCGCTGTTGTGATGAACGGCCTCGAGCACGCCTTCCATCGCCGCCGGAGCGTGTCGTCCGACTTTGTCTATCCCGAAGCACTCTACAAGTAGCTTGAATTCATAGCGTGACACCTCCGGATCGAAGCCGGGCAGGACGATTCGATAGCCGAGCTCGGAGCGCGACTCCATGCCGCCCGACGCCTGGGTTTGCAATATGTCGGCCGCCAGAAGCGAATCGACGTCCATCGGCCGCACGACCGAACGAAAGCCGAGGATCGCCTCCATACCAATAAGTGCGGCATTCAGTTCCGAAATCGCGGCATCCATTTGATCTGCCGTCAGCCAGCGGAAGTTAGGCTCTGCCTGACCGAAATACGAACGACGAGCCCATAACTCCAGGGCATCTGACTCTCGCGCTTTTGCACTCTGCGACAAGATGAACGCTAAAAGCCCGACCGCTATGCCGATGCCTAGCGGTCCCATCAACACCGGCTTAGTCGCGGCCCCGATCAGACTAAAGAAAGCTCCACCAAACGAGGCTAGCCCAGCAAATGTGTATGTCGTCCTTGCTTTTCCATCCCTAACAGCAGCTGCTCGCCCTCCCGCCGCAAACGCACCCACCCCATCCGCCACTCCCCCCAACGCCGCTATCGCCCCACCCGCTTTCACCAACCCCTTCCCCAACCCAATCGCCTTCGCGACCACGCCCAGCTCCGCATCCGCAATCCTCCGCATAAACGGCTGGACCGCCTCGCCTGCCACACTGACCGCCAACCCGCCCGCCTCGACACCCGCGCCTAGCATGCCGATGCCCGCTCCGTACAACGCAGCCATCGCCTCGGCATGCTCCGCGCCCACCGCGTTTCGAGCGGACTCCAGGCTGGCTTGTACGCTGTCGTGCAGAAAGTAAAGGCTGACGAGCGATAGCGCGCCGTAGCCCGAGCCTACCGACAGACGCTTCAAGCTGACGAAGCCGTTCTTGGCGAATTCTCGGGCTTGTTCGGCGGTCAGTTCCAGACCGATCAGCAGGTCGGCCACGGGGGCTTCCAGGTGATGGACGCCTATCGACAGTCTTCGCATCAGGCCGCCCGCCATGGCGCGCGTACTGTGCGTGACGTCATCAATGGCCGCTTGCATGCTGTGCGCGGCGTCTCGCGCTGCGTCGGACACGTCCGCCGCGCCGGTCCTCATTGTTTTTATTCTCTGGGCGATATCCTCCGCGCTGCCTTCCATCCAGATCGTCACGTCGACCAGCAGCTTGTGCAACGCAGGGTCCGGGATGCTGATCAGGCCGGCGAAGATGAAAGCGCGTACTCGGCGGCCGGTGTTTTGGTTCAGGGATTCGCCGACGCGTTGCAGTTCGTCGGCGTAAATGGCGAGGAGTTCGCTGACCGTCAGTTGGATCACGACCTGCGTCATTTGCGCGCCACGGTACAGCCAGGCGCCGCCGACGTGCACGGCGTTGACGGCCGCGCGCGTGGCGTCGTTTAACTGGGCGTGAAGGCGGCTGCTGGCGCCGTGCACGGCTGCCAGCAGCTGGTCCGCGGCGTCCGCCGCCAAGCCTTCGCGCCAGGCGCCGATCTCTTTGCTGCTGACCAGGTTTTTGACGGCGTCGAAGTATTTCTTCGCGGCGTCGTTGGCCCCGCCCCCAGCCCCTGCACTGAACAGGGGCAGAAAGCTGGATTGCAGATCGCTGCGTTGGCCGTTCAACGCCAGATAGACGGCGCTGTGGGGGTCGGACAATAGCTGCTTCCAAGCCTGCGATGTGGGACCTGGATTGTCGGTGCGGGCGGGATCGGCAGCACCACCCGTATGTCCGGCAGTCGGCGGATTCGCCGTCGCAGCCGAACTGGCCGCGGCCGAGGAAACGCCGCTACCCGCAACGGCAAGCGGCACAGACACCGCATCGGTAATGCCGCCGTCCAGGCACGCGCTGACCATCAGCAGGCGCAGGCGGCGCGAGCGTTCATCGGTGTCGCTGTAATCCAGGTCTACCACCCGCTTCCAGGCTGCGCCGCGCACAACCTGTGCCCAGTCTTCGCCATAGGCATCGATGATTGCCTCCAGCCGTTTGGACTCCTTGTCATAACTCGCTTGAAAACTGGCGCGGCCCTTGCGGCCTAGCTCGGAGGGCGGGTCAGATTCCCAATAGCGTTCCTTCAGCCGATCCATCCGCTGCTCGGTCTTGTAGGCGATGCGTTCGCGGCGCTCCAAGGCCGGATCCCGGAAGATCGGCGCCATGCCGGATTCGCTGGGCATCGTGTCCAGCATGTAGGTGGGGCTGTCCGGTATCTCGGCATCGGCCTGTGCGGCGTAAAGCTGTTCAATGCCCAGCAAACATTGCGAGGTCAGATACGCATAGCGCCGCTGCGGCTCTTCCGCCCACATGCGCTTTTGCGTGTAGGCGGCCAAACGGAAGTTGTTCAATTCCTGCGCCAGGCCCACCGGGTCGGGCAGGATCAGCCCGGGCACGCCCTTGGCCAGATCGTGCTGAAGCTCCATCAGCCTCAGATAGTTGCGCATGCCCGTAGCCTGCAATACCCGCGAATGCCAGCCATGAACGCTGCCAAAATCACGGACGGCGTGGCTGTACTCTGCTATGTGTCGATCGATGCGGTGAGCGTGTTCCAGCGCCAGCGCCGCGCCTCCCGCCGTGGGCTCTTTGCGCAGCTTGGATAGGTCCAGGATGACAAAGCGCAGTGCGTGGTCCGAGTTGGCTGTCGCCTGTTGGGCACCAGCGACTGCATGTGCCGCGCGTGCCGTCCCGTGTGATGCGCCCGCTGCAGGCTGTGAGGACCCCGCCGCCTTCGCGGCACCCGCACCGGCTTTGTACGCGTCCAGCACAGCCACGGGCCACGGGTCTTGCGCGTACGCGACCCAGGCTGTCGTATACATATCGACGTCGATACCGATAAAAGATGCCGGCAGATCGTGCGCGCTTTGGACGCAGCGTTCGGACAAGAGCGCGGGTGGGCCCTTGGCCATCTCGTAAGGGTCGAATTGACGCAGGTGACCGGCGTCAGTGACTTCGTACGCCTGCCAGACCTCATGGTCCAACAGCACGTAGACGTAACCACTACGTAGAATGCGCAGCGACTGTTGCAAGTCGGGGTGCGTCGTTGCGCCGTGCCTGTGCAACGATGCTGCCTTGGGAATGACGGCCGGGCGCAGCAGCAGGATCGGGATGCCGGTGCGCCGGCAGGCGGGGCAGCTGCCCAATGGCAGGGGCGACGTCTCTTGGGCGGCAATAGCTAATTGGCTGCTGGTGGTCATGGCGGGGAACCTACTTGGTCAAGATGGGTGGCAATGCGGTGCCAGGCATGGTCGCCATACGCAGCCAGCACGGTGGACGCACCGCCGGGCGCTGCACGGGCAAGTGCGAGTCGCAGCGGTTCGTAATCGAGTAAGCGCGGGTGTATTGCGGCTTGATGCAGCGCCAGCACGATGATGTCCCGCGTATCCGACAGCCCCGCCTGCCGTGCTTGGCGTATCCAGCGAAAGGCTTGTGCGGCGGCCTGCGGGGGCAATAGCGAGGGGCCTTGCCAGCGACCCGGTGCGTACGACAATGGCAATTGCAGCGATCGGCGCCAGGCCGACAGCAGTTGCGCAATTAGCGGCGCGTCACGTTGAGTCTGTCGGGCAAGCGCGGGGAGCTGGATCGACGGCTGAAGCGCGGCGCCGGCCGCTGGCCCGGTCATCGTCGCGCTTGTTGTTCCAATCCCGACTCCAATGCCGGCGCCAATGCGCCCGACGCCAATCCCGACATCAGTCCCCGTACTGCGCTGGAATCCACTCACCATCGCAAGCGATCCCCAACTGCTAGGCAGCAACCACGTGCGTATGGGCCACATCAGCGGCCCCAGCGTTTCAGCGTGGATGGACGCGGCCAGCAGTTCCAGGCGCAACGGTTCAAACCATGGCGACATTCCGCGCGTGGCATCGGCCGCAAAGTCCATGCAGCGCGCGGCCACGTGATCCGCCAACGTCTGCCCGTCCAGGGGACTGAGCAGGCAGCCGCACACATAGCGACGGCGGCGGGCGGCGTCCGCCTGCGCAAGGCGTTGGGCCAGCTCCATGAGTTCGGGCGCAGGCACATCCGCACATCCCGCCAACCGGACCAGCACTGGGCATGCCTTTGGCGAGTGGGCCAGGTCGGGGCGCGCGACGGTCGTTAACGCATCGGCGCCCAACACCTGGGTCAACGACGCAAGGCCCAACCCATGCTCCGGCGCGCAGTCCGCCAGGGGATTCAACAACAGGTAGACGCTGTCATCCGCTGCGCGGCGCGCTGCGACCAGGGCGGCCATCGTGCCTGGCGTCGTGGTGTCTGTCGGCATCATGCGTGCCGCGGGCCGGACCGCCCCCTGCGTAGCCGCCTTCGTAGCCGCCTTCGTAGCCGCCTTCGTAGCCGCCGTCATATTGCCCGGCGTCACCGTGCGCCCCGTCATCGCGCGCGTTCCATGCAATCGTCCAGCAAGCCTTCAACCACATCGCCCGCCATCGACAGGGAATTGCCGCCGCCGCCCGCCTGCGCCACCGGGCCATTTAGGTTGATGGCAAGTGCTTCCAATGTGATGCCGGAGCCGTTGATCGTGATGGTGCCGCCCGGCCCCTTGATCACCACGCTTTGCGCGGCCTGCAATTCCAGCGTGACCGTCTTGCCCTCGATCCGCTCGCCCGCATGCACCTGGAAATGCCCCTGGACCTTATGTTCCACATGGCCGCCCGTTTCAATCCAGTGATTGGCCACCGTCTTGTCGCGCCGGTTGTTGCCCACGTCTTCCGTGCGGTCCCGGCCGGTGGCGATGGTGTGGTTGCGGTCGATGGTCAGGAAGTCGTCCTGGCCGATGGTGTGGCGGCGGTCCTGGCCGATGTGGACCTGTTCATCGCTGCCCACCGATTCGCTGCGGTCGTGGCCGATGGTGATGGTTTCGTCATGCTCGACCTGTTCGCTGCGGTCGTTGCCGACGAAGGTGGTCTCGTTGTGGTTGACGTGGAGGTTCTGGTCTTTTTGCGCGTGAACGTAGATCTCTTCCTGATCGCGTTCATCCTCAAAGCGCAGCTCGTTATAGCCCTCGCCCTTATGCGTCTGGCTTTTGATCGTCATGCGCGTTTTGTGGCGCGGCAGCTCGTAGGGCGGCGGGTTGATCGACCGGTGCGTTCTGCCCGTGACGATCGGCTGCGAGCTATCGCCATCCAGAAAGCTGACGATGACTTCCTGGCCGATGCGCGGGATGGCCATGTGGCCCCAGCCCGCGCCGGCCCAGTTCTGCGACACGCGGATCCAGCACGAACTGTGTTCGTTGTTCTGCCCCAGCCGGTCCCATGGAAACTGCACCTTGATGCGGCCGAATTCGTCGCAGTAGATTTCTTCATTGGGCGGGCCGACCACGCTGGCGATCTGCGGGCCGTCCACTAGCGGCTTGCGGCTGGGCTCGGGTTTCCAATCGACCTTGTCGGGCACGATGTCGGCGGTGTAGCCGTAGCGCGTGCCTTGTTCAGCGCCCGCGCCGTCTTCTTCCTGGCTGCTGTGCTGGATGCCGTGGTGGCGCATGCGCACCGGGCGCCAGCCGTGGTTCCAGTCATCACGCGGGTGGCCGGTCAGGTCGAACGCCACGCCGGGAATTAGCCGTGCGTCGTCGCCGTGCACCTGGGCCATGCGCGCATCGCGGCGCAAGCCCAGCAGGCGGCTTTGCGTGAAGGGTTTGCCGGCCTCGTCGCGCTTGTAGCGGCCGGGGTAGTCGTAGCGCTCGTAGCGGGGGTCTTGGTGTTGCAGGTCGGCGGCGACGTGCGTGTGCTCCTGGTCGTACTGCGGGTGTGTGTAGGTGTAGTCGCGTTGCGTCTGGCGGGCGGTGCGTAGTTGTTCGGTGTAGATGAAGCGATGCAATGCAGGTTCGCGTTGATCGCCGCCCGGCGTGGGGTTGTAGACGACCGGCCCGCCGGCGATCTCGCCATGGATGTAGATGCGGTCGCCGTGGATCAGGCGGTGGGAATTTTCGGTATGGGCGTAGCGGTGGAAGTAGCCCTCTTCGGCGGCCAGGCGCGCCACGAAATCCAGATCGGTTTCGCCGGCCTGCACGCAGTATTCACGCACCAGGTGGTGGTTGGTGGTGACCTGTTCGTAGTCGGTAATGCCGTGGCGCTTGAAGACATCGGCCAGGATGTCCGGCACAGACAGTTGCTGGTAGATGCGCCAATCCGAACACAGCGCCGCGCGCGCCAGCGACGGTTCGACCACGGCGCGGTAACGCGTGCGCCGAAAGCCGGTGTCGCCTTGCTCGAAGGCCGTGACGATGCCGTGCACGTGGCGCACGGGCGCATCGCCCCGCCATAGCGTGAACAACGCTGTTTGATCCAGCAGCGCGCCAAAGTCGATGGCGGGGTCGAAGCTGGATAGCTCAAGCTCTAACCGATAGGTCTCGGACAGCGCCTCGTCCAGCGTGAATTCAATAACGTCGAACGCCACGCCACGGGCGGCGGGCACGAAGGTAAAACGCAGGTCGGATGAGTGGGCCATGGGGATCCTGGAATAAGTCCCCACAGCTATGCAACATCCATGCCAACTTTCACGGCGTCCCGTTAAACCCAATGCTTTCAGCGACTTAGGATTTCGGGCGCAGTGCAAACGGCGAAGAAATGGACCTGGTTATCGCCAAACGCGCCGAAAGCCGTGAAAACACAGGTTTTCCTCGCTAAAACCGGCTTGTTCTGCAATAAATCAGGCCAGATCTGGCTCGAAGTTTTGCAAGTGCCTGATTCCTAAGGAGGTTCACTGGGCCAGAATTGGCCCGATCGGGTCAATTCTGGCCCGCGCGACGGTGGGCGGCCTTGGTCCGGCATGCCCTTTTACGCCGCCCTTTTACGCCGCCCTTTTACGCAGCCCATTTACGCGCCCATTTACGCCGCCCTTTTACGCCCCTTGCCTCCCGGCCAGCCATGCGGGTTTCGCATGGCCTCGATCAAAACCGGCATGTCCGCCGCGCCGCTTTCGTCCCTACCATAGGCCTGCTATCCCGACGCCGGCAGCCTGGCGCCATATGAACAGCAACCACGAAAAGACAGGGGCAACGATGAATCAAACCGTCCAGGCGACGCTGCCGGCAGGCACGCTGACCGGTGTGCAGGAACGCGGCGGCGTGTGCCGCTTTAGCGCCATTCCCTATGCGCGGCCGCCGGTGGGCAAGCTGCGTTTTGCGCCCCCTGAAGCCGCGACCTGGCAAGGGGATCTGGATGCCACACAGCCCGGCCCCGTGGCGCCGCAACTGCCGTCGCGCCTGCGCGATGCCATGGGTGACTTCAACGCGCCGCAATCCGAAGACTGTCTGCATCTGACGGTATGGACGCCGGCCGCGGACGGCGCGCGTCGGCCGGTCGTGGTGTGGCTGCATGGCGGCGCCTGGCAAAGCGGCGGCGGCGCGCTGGACTGGTATGACGGGTCCGCCCTGGCCGCGCGTGGCGACCTGGTGGTGGTGGCGGTCAACTACCGGCTGGCCGCGCTGGGCTGGCTGTACGTGCCGGGTCAGACCGCGAACGTGGGGCTGTTGGACCAAGAGGCCGCCATCGATTGGGTGTTTGACAACATCACGGGACTGGGCGGCGACCCCGAACGCGTCACAGTGATGGGACAGTCGGCCGGCGCGTCGTCGATCTGCGCAATGCTGGCGCGCAAGCCGCGCTTCTCGCGCGCTATCTTGCAAAGCGCCGCGCTGGGCCGGGGGTTTCGGTCGGCGGCACAGGCGCAGGCGTTGGGCCAGGCCTTTCTAGAGGCGGCCGGCGTCGCGTCGCTGGACGCCGCGCGCGCGCTTCCCGCTTCCGCTTTGCTGGCCGCGCAGCAATCGCCTGCGGTCGCGGAGGTGTTGCGGGCCGAAGGAAGCAGCCGCAGCCAGTTCTGCCCGGTGTTGGACGGGCACGTGCTGCCCGAGGACATCGCGCCCGCGCTACAGCGGGCCGCGTCCCGCGCCGACGTGCTGGTGGCGTACACGCGCAATGAAATGGCGGCCTTTCCCGGGTACGTGGCGAATGCAACAAGGGCCGAAGGGCTGGCAACGACGGATAACCACGCCCGCGCACACGTCGACCCCAGCCCCGTCGGCAATGTCAGCCCCTGCCACGTCGACCCCAGCCGGGTCGACCACGTCAAGCCGGGCCACGTTGACCACGTCGGCCCCGCCTTTGACGACCCCATCGGTGATCAAGTGTTCGGCGCACCGTCACGCGCGTGGGCGCGGGCGGCGGTCACGCAGGGCCGTCAAGCCTGGCTGGCGCGCTTCGACGTTGCTCCGACCGCGCGCTTCAAGGCGTGCCATTGCATTGAACTGCCCTTCGTGTTCGACACGGTATCCGCGTTCGGCGACGCGCCGATGCTGGCCGGATTGGACGCGGCCCACGCGCAGCGCCTGACCGCGCAGACGCAGCAGGCATGGCTCGCGTTCATACGCGGCGACGCACCCGATTGGCCAATGGCGCCGCACCTGCACGTCTTTGCCTGAAGGCTGATGCCGGGCGCCGGATGTCACATGCCGGATGCCACATGCCAGACGCCACGTGCCAGATGTCACTGCCGGATGACACATGCCAAATGCCACACGCCGGATGTCACATGCCAGACGTCACGTGCCAGATGTCACTGCCGGATGGCATATGCCAAATGCCACACGTCGAATGTCACATGCCAGACGCCACATGCCTGACCTTTGACGCCGAACATTCTGTACACACCTACAACACAAGGGGAATTCCATGATTAAGCACATTGCGCCGATGCGCACGTTGGCACTGATGCTAACGCTCGCGATGCTGACGCCGCTGGCCGCGCAGGCCGCCTATCCCGACAAGCCGGTCAAGATCATCGTGTCCAATCCGCCCGGCGGCCCGGTGGACGTGATGCTGCGCGTGCTGGCCAGCAAGCTGGGCGCGGTGTGGAACCAGCCCGTCGTCGTCGAGAACCGCCCTGGCGCGTCCGGCATCATCAGCACCGGCGCGCTGGTGAAGTCCGCGCCCGACGGCTATACGCTGGGCATGGTGGTGGCCTCGTCCGTGACCATCGTGCCCTTCGCTGTCGACAGCCTGCCTTTTGATACGCAAAAAGACTTGCAGCCGATTTCGCTGGTGGCGCGCACGCCATTCATCTTCATCGTGCCCAAGGACAGCCCGCTTAAGACCTGGGACGACTTCGTGCACGAAAGCAAGACGCGCAGCCTGAGCGTCGGCTCGTTCTCCATCGGCACCGCGTTTCATCTGGTCTGGGAACAAACCGCGCGGCGCGCCGGCATCCGCGCGTTGTACGTGCCGTCGTCCTCGTCAGGCAAAACGCAGAACGATCTGATAGGCGGTCAATTGGACGTGGGCCTGGACGCGCCATCAAGTTCCAAGGGCTTGATCGACAGCGGCCGTTTGCGCGCGTTGGCAATCACCAGTCCGGAACGCTTTGGGGGCCTGCCGGACACGCCCACGTTGAAGGAGTCCGGCTTGAAGGATTACGCCCCGCAACCCTGGATCGGCTTGATGGCCCCCGCCGGCGTGCCGCAAGACCGCGTGGCGCTGATTCAGAAATCGGTGGCGGACATTCTGAAAGAACCGGCGATGCGCGCGCAGATGGAAACGTTGGGCATGATTCCAATCGGCAGCACGCCGGAAGAACTGGCGGCCACGATCAAGGCGGACCGAGCCGACATGGAGCCGCTGATCAAGGAGCTGGGCATCAAGCTGCAATAGAAAATGCGGCGGTCGAAAATTTGGCTCGTCCAACCTTTCACCGCCGGAAATTCCACCTTTCGGAATCAAAACGGTCGGAATTTAAGCATCCGTAACAAACACGCCGGCCGCGTGGCGCTTGGGTAAGATCCTTGTCCAATAACAGGTTAACAACCACGAGGAGAACACCCATGCAGTCTCGCAACATGCGATTCCGGTTGGCGCCGCTGGCCCTGGCCGCCCATCTGCTGATGAGCGGCCCGGCAGCCGCGCAAAGCGCCCCCGGCACGCAAGGCCCGCTGGCCCCGGCCCCCAACGCCGAGCTGTCCGAACAGATCGACACCCGCGCCCGCGCCATCGAGGACAAGCTCATCGCGTGGCGCCGCGACATTCATCAACACCCCGAACTCGGCAACCAGGAAACGCGCACGTCCAAGCTGGTGGCGGACCACCTGCGCGCGCTGGGCATGGATGTGAAGACCGGCGTGGCGGGCACGGGGGTTGTCGCCGTGCTCAAGGGGGGCAAGCCCGGCCCCGTGGTGGCGTTGCGCGCCGACATGGACGCGTTGCCCGTCAAGGAACAAGTCGACGTACCCTTTGCGTCGAAAGCCAAGGGCACGTACCTGGGCAAGGAAGTGGACGTGATGCACGCCTGCGGGCACGACACCCACACGGCCATCCTGATGGCCACGGCCGAAGTGCTGGCCGGCATGAAAGACCAGCTGCCCGGCAGCGTGAAATTCATCTTCCAGCCCGCCGAGGAAAGCCCTGCCGACTTCGAACCGGACGGCAAGAAGATCTGGGGCGCCAAGATGATGGTGCAGGAAGGCGTGCTGGACAATCCCAAGGTGGACGCCATCTTCGGCCTGCACGTGTCCAGCGCGTATCCGGCCGGCTGGTTGTCGTGGCGCAGCGGCCCGGCCATGGCCGCCGCCGACCAGTTCTGGATCGACGTCACCGGCAAGCAGACGCATGGCGCGCGCCCGTGGTCGGGCATCGACCCCATCGTCGTCAGCTCGCAGATCATTCTGGGTTTGCAGACCATTCCCAGCCGCCAGATCAACAGCATGCTGGAGCCGGCCGTCATCACGGTGGGCGCCATCCATGGCGGCAATCGCATGAACATCGTGCCGGACAGCGTGGCCATGACGGGCACCATCCGCACCTACGACGAGGGCATGAAGAAGGACATCCACCAACGCATCGCGCGTACCGCCGACATGATTGCGCAAAGCGCGGGCGCCAAGGCCGATGTGCGCGTGGTGGAACTCTACAACGCTACCGTCAACAACCCGGCGTTGACCGAGAAGATGGGCTCGACCTTGCGGCGCGTGGCAGGCGAAGGCAACTATGGCTTGCAGCCCAAGTCCACCGCGTCCGAGGACTTTTCGTTCTATCAAGAGAAGGTGCCGGGCATGTTCTTCTACCTGGGGGTCACGCCCAAGGGCACCGACGTGGACAAGGCCGCGCCTAGCCATTCGCCGCGCTTTTACGTGGATGAATCCGGCCTGATCAACGGGGTGCGCGCGTTGTCGAACCTGACGGTGGATTACATGGCGCGCGCGCAACAACAATCCGGCAGCTGAGCCGGTAGCCTGCGGTCGCTACGCATTGACGCCCGCCCGGGCGCTGGATAAAGTGGCTGGCAACCTTGCGCCATCGGCATCGATGGCGTTCTTTTTTCTTGGCCCGGCTTGCGGTGCGCCGCAGCCCTACCTTCCGGATTCACCATGAACAGCTACCGCGTCGGCATCGCCGGCTTCGGCGCCATCGGCCAGGCCGTGGCGCAATCCCTGGATGCCGGGCTGCCCGGCCTGACCCTGTCCGCCGTCGCGGTGCGCGACCCCAAGGCCGCGCCCGACTTCGCCTGGACCCAGGCCGCCCCCAGGTTCACCACCCTGGACGCCCTGCACGAGCATTGCGACGTGGTCGTTGAATGTGCGCCGGCCGCCGTGTTTCGCAGCATTGCCGAACCCGTGCTGCGTGCCGGCAAGAAGCTGGTGGTGCTCAGTTCCGGCGCGCTGCTGGCCAACGAAGACCTGATCGACGTGGCGCGCCAGCATCACGGGCAGATCCTGGTGCCGTCCGGCGCCATTCTGGGGCTAGACGCCATTACGGCAGCCGCCGAAGGCGTCATCCATTCCGTCACGATGATCACCCGCAAGCCGCCGCGCGGCCTGCTGGGCGCGCCTTACCTTACCGACAACAACATCAGCCTGGACGACGTCACCGAACCGCGCTTGATCTTCCGCGGCTCGCCGCGCGATGCCGCCACGGGCTTTCCGGCCAACCTGAATGTGGCGGTCAGCGTGTCGCTGGCGGGCATCGGGCCGGATCGCACCACGCTGGAAATCTGGGCCGACCCGTCGCTGGAACGCAACGTGCATCGCGTGGAAGTCGTGTCCGACTCGGCAAATTTTTCGATGGAAATCCAGAACATCCCGTCCGCCAATCCCAAGACCGGCCGCATCACCGCGCAAAGCGTCGTTGCCGCGTTGCGCAAGCTGACGGGGCCTTTGCGCGTGGGCACGTAAGCGTCACGCCGCCTCGCGCAGCGGCGCGCCCTGCGGCGGGCCATACGGGTCCATCGGCCCGATCGGTCCCATCGTCCAGCCGCCCGCGCCGTCCAGTTGCAGCCGGTGCGTGTGAAACGGGTCCAGCGTGCTGCGATGGCCCACGCTGACCAGCATGCAATCGGGCAAGGCGCTGCGCAGCAGGCTGTATAGCGAATGTTCCAGGCCTTCGTCGGTCGCCGATGTGGCTTCGTCCAGGAACACGATGGCCGGTCGATTGAACAGCACGCGGGCAAAGGCCACGCGCTGCTGCTCGCCAATCGACAAGATGCGTGACCAATCCGCAACCTCGTCCAGCCGTTGGCTCAAGTGGCCCAGGTTGACCTGATGCAGCGCGTGGGCCAGGCGCGCATCGTCTTGCGGCAGCGCGTGTCCGGGATACGCCACGGCGCTACGCAGATCGCCCAGCGGCAGATACGGCCGCTGCGACAGGAACAACGCCGACGCGCCTTCTGGCCGCCGCACCTGGCCCTGTGCATACGGCCACAAGCCCGCCAGCGCGCGCAGCAATGTCGTCTTGCCGCTGCCCGACGGCCCCTTGATCAGCAGGGTCTGGCCAGGCCGCAGGTGCAAGGTCAGCTCGCGCAGCAAGGTGCTGCCGTCCGGCCGCCTGACCGTGACGCCATCAATGTCCAGGCCGTTGGGCAAGGGTTCGGTATGCACCGTCGGCAGCGCGCGCGCCGCTTCGTTGGCATCCAGGAAGCCGTTCAGCCGGTCCAGGGTGGCGCGGTACTGCGCAAAGGTGTCGTACGACGTGCGAAAGAACGACAGCGCGTCCTGCACCTGCCCAAAGGCCTGTGACGTTTGAATCACATCACCCAGCTTGATGGCGCCGCTGAAGAAACGTGGCGCCTGCAAGATAAACGGAAACACCACGGCCACCTGGCTGACCGACAAGTTGAACCCGTCGAACTTCAAGCCTCGGTACACGCGCGCCCACAGGTTGACGATGTAGGCGGAAAACCGCTGCAACAGGTTCCTGCTTTCTACGGCTTCGCCTTGATAGAACGCGACGTTCTCGGCGTTTTCGCGCAGCCGCACCAGCGCATAGCGGAAATTGGCCGTCAATCTTTCAGACAGAAAATTCAGGCGGATCAGCGGGCGGCCGATCTTGAAGGCAAACCAGGTTGCGACAATTACGTACAGGAACACGACGAAGACCATAGCGCGCGGAATCTCCACGCCCGCCACCGTCAGCGGCCCGGACAGGCCCCACAAAATTCCCGTGAACGCCACCAGCGACACCATCGCGCTTAACGCGCCGATGGCCAGCGTGCGCGAGCCCGTCACGAACATGGCGATGTCTTGCTCGATGCGCTGGTCGGGGTTGTCGATCGGCTCTTCAACAAAGTGGCCTCGGTAGTACGCGCCCGCGCCCAGCCAGTCGCGCGTCAGCCGGTCGTTCAGCCAGACGCGCCAATGAATGTCGAAGGCCTGGCCGGCGTAGCTGTCCGCCAGCGAGCGCACCACGTGCACACAAGCCAATACCGAAAAGATGCCCAGGAAGCGCCAGAAGGCGCTTTGGTCTAGCGCTTGCAACGCGCTGTAGAAGCCGTTGTACCAAAACGAAAACAGCACCGTCATGCGCACGGCAGCCATCGCCAGCAGCAACAACAACGCCAGCATCAGCAGCGGCCGCCAACTGCGTCGAGGGGTCAGATACGGCCATGCCAGGCGCCAAAACTTGCGCCCCCAATCCGTTGTGCGTGCCAGCACGACGGACACGGCCACCAACACGACGGCCGTGATGCCAAACGCTTGCGCCAGCCAGATGGCGCTTTCCATCAACTGCTGCTGCCAGTTCAAATTCATTGGCGCACCCCATTCGAAACCGTTTCTGGTTAGACGGGACGCGTGCGCCGGGTTCCGCGAAAACTGCCGCTTTAAGCGTCGCTTAAGCGTTCTGGCCAGGCAATTGAAGGCGGGTTGAAAGATTGGCGCAAATCAGCCTCTGCCCAGGTCCAGATTGGCGAAGACGTCGGCCAGCGTGGGCACGGATCGGGCGGGCCAGATGGCGCTCAGGTCGAAGCTGGGCAGCGCCTGTCCGTCGCGCACTTCGCAAAAGCGGACGCCGCCGAAGTTCATGGTGCGAATCCAGCTGGGCAAGAGCGCCACCCCGCAGCCGCCCGCCACGCACGACAACACGGTCAGCGTGCGGTTGGCCTCTTGCGCGACCTGCACCGCATGCCCGCCCTTGCGCATCGCGTCCATGATGCCGGCATAGAACGCCGGCAATTGCGCTTGCGGATACATCACCAGACCGGCTTGTGCAATTTGCGCCATCGTCACCGTGCCATCGTCCGCCACGTCGAACTCGTCTGGCACCGCCGCCACCAGCCGGTCGCGCAACAGCTGGCGTTCACGCATGCGCCCGCCCACTGCGACCGGCGTGTGCATCAGGCCGATATCGATTTCGCCGGTTTGCAGCGCATCGGCCTGTTCGGCGTTGCTCATCTCGCGCAGGATCACCCGCACGCCGGGCGCCTGCCGACGCATTTCGCGTAGCGCGCGCGGCAGGGTGTCGAACAGCGCGGAGGACACCAGCCCCACCGTCAACTGCCCCGCGCTGCCGCGCCCGATCTCGCGCGCGCGATGCGCCGCTGCGTCGATGCGGGCCACGCTGATACGCACGTCCTCCAGGATGGCCAGCGCGGCGGGCGTGGGCGCGGCGCCCTGTCGCGAGCGGTCGAAAAGGCGCACGCCCAGGTCTTTTTCCATGCGGCCAAGCGCCTGGCTCAACGCCGGCTGCGCGATGCCCAGCCATTCCGACGCGCGGCTGACGCTGCCATGGTCCACCACCGCCAGAAAATAGCGCAGGTGTCGGGTTTCCATATTGATCCGATATATAAAAAGCGGTTTTAACCAATAGAAAACTATACCCGCGCTGCCTAGAATCCGCCTCATAGAACAGCGCGCGGCCACGCCGGCGCACAAAACAGGAGACCGCGTTGCCCTCGTCCCCCCTCGGCGTTGCCGTCGATACCCATGCCCATGTTTTCCGGCAAGGGCTGGCGCTGGCGGACGCCCGGCGCCACACGCCCGATTACGACGCCACGCTGGAGCAATACCTGGCGCTGCTAGACGCCCATGGATTGAGCCACGGCGTACTGGTGCAGCCCAGCTTCCTGGGCACCGACAACAGCCATCTGGTGCACGCATTGCGCGCGGCCCCGCAGCGCCTGCGTGGTGTCGCCGTCGTGTCGCCCGAGGTCACCGACGCACAGTTGCAGGCACTGGCCGACGCCGGTGTCGTGGGCATGCGGCTGAACCTCATCGGCCTGCCCTCGCCCGACCTGCAAGCCGCCGACTGGCAGGCTTTGCTGGCCCGGGTCAACGCGCTGGCCTGGCATGTTGAAGTGCACATGCAAGCCGGCAGGCTGCGCGAGGTGTTGCCTGCGCTGCTGGCCGCGGGTTGCCGCGTGGTTGTCGATCACTTCGGTCGGCCGGACCCGGCGCTGGGCGTGTCGGACCCGGGCTTTGCCTACCTGCTGCAACAGGCCGAAAGCGGGCAGGTATGGGTGAAGCTGTCGGCGCCGTACCGGAATTGGCCGGTGGCGGATAGCACTGACCGCAGCGATGCCACCGCGCCCACCGCCCCTACCTTTCGCCCCGGCATCCCCGATTACGGCGTTGCCGGCCGTCAGGCTGCCCAGCTTTTGCTGCGTGCCTATACGGCCAAGCGCCTGATGTGGGGCAGCGACTGGCCGCACACCGAACACCGCCACCTGGCGTCCTACCCGGCTGCGACGCAGTGGCTGGGCGGGTGGATCGACGATCCCGCGCAGCGACGCATCGTGCTGGCGGACACGCCGATGCAGCTATTCAACATCCAAAGCCAGAGCCAAGGCTAGACCCAAGGCCAGGCCCAAGGCCAGAACCAAAACCAAAACCAGATCCAACTCCCAGGAGACAAATCATGACCCCCTTCATCAAACGTCTGGCGCGTAGCAGCGCCATGCTGGCCGCCGCCGGCCTGCTGGCGGGTGCAGCCGCCACCGCGTCGGCCGCCTACCCCGAGCGCGCCGTCACGCTGGTGGTGACCTACCCGCCCGGCGGCACGGTGGACGTGGTGGCGCGGCTGATCGGCCCCAAGCTGGCCGCCGAACTTGGCCAACCCGTGGTCATCGAAAACCGCGGTGGCGCGGGCGGCATGATCGGCGGCGCGGTTGTCGCCAAGGCGCAGCCCGACGGCTACACGCTGATGCTGGACGCGTCCAACCACGCGCAGAATCCCGCGCTCCATTCCAAGATGCAGTTCGATACGCTAACCGCTTTCGCGCCCGTGTCGCTGCTGCTGCGCGTGCCCAACGTGCTGGTCGTCACGCCGTCGTACGAAGTGAAGTCGGTGGCCGACCTGATCAGGCTGGGGCAGCCCGGACAGAAAGAGCAGGTGTACTTCGCATCGGCCGGCCCGGGGTCGGCCCAGCACTTGGCCGGCGAACTGTTCAATCTGCTGGCCAAGACGCATTTGCAGCACGTGGCCTACAAGGGCGGCGGCCCGGCCATGATCGACGTCATGTCGGGCCAGGTGCCCGTCATGTTCGCCAGCATGGGCTCGGCCTGGCAGCACGTGAAAAACGGCAAGCTGCGCGCGGTAGCGGTCGGCGGGCTGGAGCGGTCCAAGACGGCACCCGACTTGCCCACCATCGCGGAATCCGGCGTGCCGGGCTACGAGACGTATGAATGGAACGCGGTGTTCGCCCCCGCCGGCACGCCGCCGGCCATCGTCGACAAGGTGTCGCAAGCGTTGGCCAAGGTGCTGCGCGACCCGGCGATTGCCGAGCAGCTTGCCGGCATCGGCGCGGAGCCCATTGGTTCGACGCCGGCCGAACTGGACACGTTCCGCCGCGCCGAAATCGCCAAGTGGCAGCGCGTGGTCAGCGAAGCAAATCTGAAACTGGATTGATGGCGGGGCGGGCCATCTTGCCCGCCCCATCGCTACATCGCCGCATCGCTACACCGCCGCATTGCTACACCGCTGCATCGCTACACCGCTGCACCGTTACATCGCTATACCGCCACACCGCTGCACCGCCACACCGCTGCGCCGCTACACCGCCACGCAGCAACACAGCAACGCACCCCAGCCGCCCAGCCCCCCAGCGCCCCATCTCCAAGGGGCGCTTTTTTTGCGCCGGCGTCCCGGCGCTATGATTGCGGCTTGGCTAGAACCCACGCAAAGAGCAGCAACATGGACAAGATTCGACTCGACAAATGGCTATGGGCCGCGCGCTTTTACAAGACGCGCAGCCTGGCCGTGCAAGAGATCGGCAAGGGTCGCGTCTTCGTGAACGACCAGGCCGCCAAACCGTCGCGCGAGGTCGCGCCCGGCGATCGCATCACGATCCGCAAGGAAGATCCGGCGCTACAGGTAAAGGTGGTTGCGGTCAGCGGGGTGCGCGGCCCCGCGCCCGTGGCGCGCCTGCTGTATGAGGAAACGCCGGACAGCATCGCCGCCCGCGAACGCGCGGCGGAAATGCGGCGGCTGGCGCCCGAGCCCGCGCTGGGTATCGAAACCGGTCGGCCCACCAAGCGTGACCGCCGCCTGATCGACCTGATGCGGGGCAAGTAATGAAGCGCGCAACCACCGGCGGGCTGGTCTATTCCACCGAAAGCGGTCGCATGTGCCCGCAGTGCCGCCAGCCGCTGGCGCAATGCCAATGCCAGGCGGCAGCGCGCGGCGCACCGGCGGGCGACGGCGTTGCCCGCGTATCACGCGAGACCAAGGGCCGGGGCGGCAAAAGCGTGACCGTGGTGCGGGGCCTGGCCCTGGACCCGATGGCGCTTGCCGTGCTGGGCAAGCAATTGCGCACGGCCTGCGGGTCGGGCGGCACGGTCAAGGACGGGGTGATCGAAGTGCAGGGCGACCACTGCGCACGCATCATCGAAGTGCTGACTACCAGCGGCCATCGCGCCAAGCGCGCCGGCGGCTGAATCAACGAGACAACCATGAACGATTTGGCAGTAAGCGGCGTGACCAGCTGGCACGCCCATGTGTACTTCGACGCGGCCAGCCGCGATGCCGCGTTTGCGTTGCGAGAGCGCGTGGTGGCGCAATTCGACGGCAAGATGGAAATGGGGCGCTTCCATGAGCGCCCCGTCGGCCCGCATCCGCAATGGAGCTATCAGATTGCCTTCGGCCCCGAGCAGTTGGCCGAGATCGCCACGTGGCTGACGTTGAACCACGGCGCGCTGGACGTTTTCATGCATCCGAACACAGGCGATTCGCTGCGCGACCACCGTGATTGCGCGGTGTGGATCGGCCATAGCCACACGTTGAACCTGGCCGCGCTGGGCGGCTGAACGCTTACAGCGCGCGGCCCACGATCAAGGGGTCCAGCGCCAGGCCCGGTTCGGCGCTTTTGCCTTCGTACGGCAGGCGGCTCAGCACGTAGCGCATGGCGTTCAGCCGCGCGCGCTTCTTGCAGTCCGACTTGACCACGATCCACGGCGCGTCCGCGGTATCGGTATGCGCGAACATTGCCTCTTTGGCGCGCGTGTAGTCGTCCCATTTGTCCAGCGACGCCAGATCCACGGGGCTTAATTTCCATTGCTTCAGCGGGTGCACCTTGCGTTGCAGGAAACGGCGGCGCTGCTCTTGCTGGCTGACCGAGAACCAGAATTTCACCAAGTGAATGCCGCTGGACACCAGGTGGCGTTCGAAGTCAGGCACCTGACGCAGGAAATCCAGGTATTCCTGCTGCGTGCAAAAGCCCATCACGCGCTCGACGCCCGCGCGGTTGTACCAGGACCGATCGAACATCACGATCTCGCCAGCCGTGGGCAGATGCTGCACGTAGCGCTGGAAATACCATTGGCCTTTTTCCGTGTCGGACGGTTTTTCCAGGGCCACCACGCGCGCGCCGCGCGGGTTCAAGTGTTCCATCATGCGTTTGATGGTGCCGCCCTTGCCCGCTGCATCGCGCCCTTCAAACAGAATCACCACGCGCTGGCCTGTGGCTTTGACCCAGGCTTGGAGCTTCAGCAGTTCGACCTGCAACTGGTATTTCTGCTTTTCATAATTGCGGCGCAGCATGCGGTTGCGATACGGATAGATGCCGTCGCGCCAGTCCGTCGCCAGCTCTTCGTCGGGGTTGCGGCGCACCGCCGGGCTCTGCGCGTTTGCCTCCAGCAAGGCGCGATGCACGGCGCGTGCATCGTCGGGCGACAGCTCTTCAATGACGGACCGCAGCGCCTCGTGCGCTTGCGCTTGGGGCACCACGTTGTAGCGCCGCGCGATGTCAGCCAACACCGACACCGCTTCCTGGCGCGCGGCGTCTTCGCGCGCCACGACTTTCTTGCGCGCCAGCAGGGTTTGCTCGGAGGGCTGCTTGGTGGCGGGGCCGGAGGCCGTCTTGGGGGTCGCCTTGGAAGTCGCCAGTGGAGCCGCTTTGGAAGTCGCCTTGGAAGTCGCCTGCGAAGTCGCCTGGGAAGTCCCTTTAGAAGCCCTCTTCGTCGCCGGGCCTGCCGCAGCCTTGGCGGTTCCGGCGCTTCGCTGGGCGGCGGGCGACGGGGTGCCGCGCTTGCGCGGTGTGGCGGCAACGTCTTGCTTAGGGGCTGCTTGCGGTGTCTTGTCTGTCATCGATCCTGTCCTTGCTGCGCTGGTCGTCTGCCCCACGCCGGTCGCCCCGTCACGGGGCGCCCATTCGGGCAAGGCGCCACCCTACCCGCTTGTAGACGGCATGGAATTGACGAGAATCAAACGTTGTAACATTTATTACATGGTCGCGCCCCGCTACACTCTGGCAAATCCCGCCCGCACGGCCCGCCAGCCTTTCTCCGATTCCCATCCCGTATCCCATCCCGATTCCCATGTGGTCAAGCATCAAGCGCTTTCTGTCCGGCCCGGCCCCCGTGGAAGACCCGTTCCGGCAGTCGGTCAGCTTTGACGACACCGGCTTCACCCGGCACTGCGAACTGGCGCGCGCAATCGGCCTGCAAGAGCACTGGGCCTGGGCTGACGTTCACGAATTCGGCTTTTCTTTTCGCCCGGCGATATACCCCGATCCCTGGTCCGGCGACTACATGGAAAGCCTTTGGTATCTATGGGTGCGTTGTGACGACGGCGACATGATGCGGGTGATCCTGGACGAGCGCCTGCTTGACGCCAAGCACTTGCCGCCCGCCCTGCTCCGCAACCTGCCGGGGCTGGACATGGGCGTGCTGCATGAAGGGCTGGCCACCGCCGCGCGCGGCGACCGCTACTTTGAAGGCGAAGGCGAATGGGCGGCGTGGCGGCGCAATGCCGCCGCGTCATAGCGCCCGGCGGGCGGCTTCGGCACGGTACTTGCGGTAGCTGCGGTCTCCGTTACGACTGCCGGCGCGCGTTGACGCGTGCCGGCCCGCTTACTACATTCATGCCCTATGACCCCAATCTTGGTGCGCCATGACTCCGCAGGAAGACACCCTTACGCTTTCCAGGCGCTTGCGCGTGCGTCGTGACGGCCGGCGCTTACTGGCGGGGGCCGCGCTGATTCTGCTGGCGCTGGGCTTGACCGTGGGCTGGAACCGGATGGGCGAGCGCGCGGAGGAAAAAGTCGCCACCGCTGAAATCCGCAAGGTGGCCGACACCCTGAACCAGATGGTGACGGGCGGCGACGGCGTGCCGGACAACCTGCCGTCCATCGACCCCACTCCCAAGGCGAAAGGCTTTTACGGGGAATTGGAACGCGCGATCAAGACAGTGGCCGGCGAACGCGTTGCGCAGCACAAGGCCTATCTGAATGAACTGAAAGACATCGGCATGCCTCGGCTGCTGGACGCGCATCGGCTGGCGCTGGACACCGGGCTGGTGGAAAGCCGCATGATTCTCGAGCTTGCCGAGCGGCTGGTGCCGAAGTACCGCGATCAGAGCATGCAGGTGCTGAAAGACATGCCCGACCTGATCCGGTCCCTGGCCATCCGCGAACCCGAAAAGCAGAAAATGATGGCGACGCTGACGTCTACGCTGGCGCGGCGCAGCGACAGCCTGGGCAAAGTCTGGTTGTTGGAAACGCGCATCCTGCAAGAGTTTGGCCAGATGATCACGCTGCTGGACGACAACCGTCAGTATTGGTACGCGGATCACGACGAACTGATGTTCGAACGCGACGATGATCTGAAACGCTTTTACGCGCACATGGCGGCCATCAACACCATGGCGACCGAACAGGAAAAGCTGGGCAAGCAGCAGCTGGCTAATTTGTTCTCGGCGCTGCCGTAGCGTTGCCGTTGAGTTCCCGTGGTGTTGTGCCTCGGTGTTGCCGTGGTGTTGCCGTGGTGTTGCCGTGGTGTTGCCGTGGAGTTGCCGTGGTGTTGTGCCTCGGTGTTGCCGTGTTGTTGCCGTGTTGTTGCCGTGGAGTTGCCGTGGAGTTGCCGTGGAGTTCCCGTGGAGTTGCCGTGGAGTTCCCGTGGAGTTGCCGTAGCGTTGCCTCGGTGTTGCCGTGGTGTTGCTGCGGTGTTGCTGCGGTGTTGCCGTAGCGCTGCCCGGCGCCGCCGCCCCGCAGCCGCCCTTCAGTGGCGGGAACGTGGGCGTGGGCGCGGGCGCTCGTTGTTGAAAGCGCTGGTGTCCGCCGGAAAATCGGGCCCATGAAACATCGAAGCGGCGTCCAGCGCGGCGCTAAGCAGCGCCTGGAACCAGCCGCGATGGCCGGGCCGGCGTGGCGACGCGTTGCCGCCTTCCCGGCGCGCGTCGGTCTGGACAGTGCGGGTGGTCATGATTGAATCGCCTTCGCGGTCTTGCGCGGATACGTCCGTGCAAAGCAAAGCACGCGCGGACAGGACAGACGATTCTAGGCAGCCGACCGCCGCCCGCCAACGACGACTTGGTTGAATCCTTATTACGAGCTTGGGGCGATACTGCCCGCGCGCGTCAGAACGGCTTGACCAGCACCAATGTCACGATGACGCCGCAGGCAATGACGGTGAACGGCGCGTAGAAGTCCACCATCGGCGGGCGTTTCAGCGTGCCGTTGGCCATGCGACGCAGCGACGCGCTTTGGATGCCAAGCAAGGCCGACAGCGCCAAGGCAAACCCCGCCTTGACCCAGATCCAGTTCATGGCGAACCAGCCGAACGTCATCGCCAGATGCAGGCCGATCAGCCAGGACACGACCATCGCGGGCGTCGTCACCCACAACGTCCAACGACGCAGCGCGCCAAGCATCTTGCGTTCCTTGGGCGCTTCATCGCCCTCTTGCGGCGCCGACGACAGCAGGAACAGCGAGACAAACAGCGAGCCCCCAAGCCAGGCCACCACGGCGGCCACGTGGGCCATTTTCAGCAGTTGATAAGTCATGGCGGGCATTATCGCCGGATGCGGCGGCGGGCAGTAGTCGGCTGCGGCGACAGGTCGGTCGCGCGGGATGACATGCCGGATGACGTGCCGGATGACGTGCCGGATGACGTGCCGGATGACTGGCCGGATGACTGGCCGGATGACATGCCGGATGACATGCCGGCGAGCAGGCCGGCTGACGTGCCGGAGGACAGGCCAGATGACATGTCGGATGGCACGCCGGATGACATGCCGCAGGGCAGGCCAGATGACATGCCGGAGGGCACGACCGAGTGCACGCCGGGTCCGGCGTGCGCGGCAGGGGTCAGTTGCCGGTGGCGGACGCCGACGCTGCGGGGCTGGCAGCGGCGCCGCTGACGGTAGAGGAGGCCCCCGCCGTGGTACCGGTGATCGCGGCCGTGGCCGGCCCTCCGGCGCCGGTCGCAGCGCCGGTCGCAGCGCTGGTCGTAGCGCTGGTCGTAGCGCCGTTCGCAGCGCCGTTCGCAGCGCCGGTCGCAGCGCCGGTCGTAGCAGCGGACGGGCTGACCGCCGACGGAGTCGAAATCGAGGCGCCCGGCCCCGGCAACGCCGGAGACGTGGCGGGCGTGGTGGGCGGGGTGCCGGTTTGGGTATTGCCCGGCGTCGATGACGGCGCGGCGTGCGGCGCGTCCGCGGCGGGCTTTTGCGTGGTCGTGTCACCGGCCTTATCACTGCCCTTGTCGCTGCCGGCGCCCGGCCCCGGCGGCCCGTTCGCCGCAGCGGGATTCAGGGTATCGGCGGGCGCGTCCGGGGACACGACGGGATCGGCGGGCGGTGCCGGCGGCTTGGCTTGCGACGCGCGGGCGCGGGGGCTAGGGGGCACGTGCGGGGCGGCGGCGGCTTCCGCGTCGGGCAGGAAGCGCTGCAACAGCTGGAAAAAGCCTTCGTAGAATTTCGGACGCGACACCGTCTGGCTAGCCGTCTTGACCAGCGAGTCGTCGCTGGAGCCGAATGGCATCGACACCTGGCCCAGTACGCTGACGCCCACGCTGGCCGAGCTGGAAGTGCGCTTGATCGAATAGCGGTCTTGCACCGCGTTGGCAAACACCGTGGCGCGCTGGTTGGCGCTGCCGTCCGAGGCGCAGTCGATATTGAAATTGATCTGCGTGTGCAGCCCGTCTTCGCCCTGGAAGTTCTTGTGCCCGGACACGCGGGCCGCGTCGAAGCGGTCGATGTTGTAGCCCTGGCTCAGCAAGGCGCGGCGGCCCGCATCGCAAGCGGTGGTGCTGGCCGTGGGGAAGGTGCGCGAGAACACATCATTCTGTGCGAAGTCTTCCCGTTCGTAGGCCGGCTTGGGTGAACTGCATCCCGCAAGGATCGCCGTCAGGCAGACAAACAGGGCAACGGGCAGACGACGGGTAACGCAAGGCATGAGGGGGGTCCGGCTTTAGGCGTAAAGCGGGCATTATCGGCCAGGAAGGGGGCGGCTGGCGAATCTCGCCTGCCCGGCGTGATCCCTTGAAACAGTTTTAACGGGGCCGGGGCGACAGCACAGTTCCGACCCCGTTTTCCGCGCGCCCTTCCTCTTGCCCCAGGCTGCGCCGATAGCTGGCGCAACCCGCCGCCAGCAGCAACACGCACAGCACCGTGGCCACGCCGATCAGCAGCGATAAGGACTGCCCGACCGCCGCCGGATTCTTGAACAGACGATCGGTCAACAAAGCCACCGCCGTCGTCCCCAGCCCCAGGCCGATCAAATTGGAGATCAACAGGAACAGCGCCGACACCTGCGCGCGGATCTGGTTGGGCGGCAATATCTGCATGGCCGCCGTGGACGTCGGCATGGGAAAGGACGCAAAGAACATCGCGGGCAGCAACAGCGCCACCGACGCCGCCAAGCTGTCCACCTGCGTGAACGCCACGGCGGGCAGCGCCATGCCGACCGCCCCGATCACGCCCGCCCGCAACGGCGCATCGCGATAGCCGCGCTTGGCCAGCGCGTCCATCAGCCAGCCGCCGCAAAAAACGCCCGCCGTATTGGCCACCAGCACCACCACACCCAGCATGTACCCCACATCCACCGGCGACATGCCGAACTTGCGCATGTAGAAAGCGGGCGTCCAACCCAACAGGGCAAACAGCACCATGGCATAGAACGAAAAGCCCAGGTAGTGGCAAAAGAACGTGCGGCGATGGCGGCCCAGGAAGCGAAACGTGTCGCCCACCGTGGGCTTGTGCGCGTGGCCGTCTGCGCTACGGCGCAAGCCCAGGCGCTGCGGATCGCGCACCGTCAGCAGGATAAGCAGCGCCACCAGCAGGCCCGGCAGGCCCACGATGAAAAACGTGACCTGCCACGGCCGCATTGCGCCGACCCACGGCACCACCACGCTGTCCACGCTTTTAAGCAGGTTGATGACATAGCCGCCGATCAAAAACGCCATGCCGCCACCAATGAACGAGCCGATCGAATAGATGCCGACGGCGCGGCCCAGCTTGTCGCGCGGAAACATATCGCTAAGCATGGAATACGTGGCGGGTGACAAGGCGGCCTCGCCCACGCCCACCCCGATGCGCGCCAGGAACATGTGCGCAAAGCTGCGCGACAGGCCACAGGCGGCGGTGGCCAAGCTCCAGAACGCCACGCCGATGGCAATGATTTTCGGGCGCGAATAGCGGTCGGCCAACAAGGCGATGGGGATGCCCATGACGGCGTAGAACAGCGAGAACGCCAAGCCGTGCAGCAGGCTGAACTGCGTGTCGGACAGTTGCAGATCGTGCTTGATGGGTTCGATCATCAGCGCCAGGATCTGTCTGTCGACGAAGGAAAATATGTACGCTAGCATGCATATCACGACGACGTACCACTCGTAGGCGTAGCTTCGTTTCGTCAGTGGCGGCAGCGTCGCGTCAGTCATGTTTTTCCCTTGTTTTCCTTAGTCTTGTCCATCGTTTGTAGGTCTTTGCGCAGCGGGACTCTATACGCCGCGCGCAACGACTATTCCCACCGCGCAGGAAAGCATGTTCAACGACACCTATCCGCTGAACCGCCATTGCTTGCTGGACTCGGGCAACGCCGCCGAGGTCAAGGACCAGGTCAGCCAGCACCTCTGGTCGCACCGCATGTGCGTGGCTCAGGGCAAACCCTTGCAATCGCGGCTGTATGGCGTGTTCTTCGGCAACGCGGCGCTGTTTGACCTGCACTACGGCGCCGAAGTCGAAATCGACGCGGGCGACATCTCCAGCTACTACCTGATCCGCATCACGCTGCAAGGCTCGGGCCTGGTCACGCTGGGCAAGCGCAGTGCGTCCATGCAAGCGGGCAGCCTCACCATTTCGTCGCCGTCCGAACCCAGCGTGATCAGCATCGGCCGCGACTGCCGCAACCTGATCCTGCGTGTCGAGCGGCAAGCGCTGGAACATCAATTGCAACGCCTGCTGGACCGCCCCATCAAGCACGCGCTGGTGTTCGACCTGGAAGCGCCGCCCGATTCCCCCGGCCTTGCCGCCGTGCGCGAAACACTGGACTACCTATGCCGCCTTTATCAGCACCCCGCCATTGACGGCGTCACGCAGACGCTTGCGGCCGGCTTTTCCGACTACCTGCTGGCGCTGCTGCTGACCCAACTGCCGCACAACTATTCCGACGCGTTGCGCGCCGACCACCGCCAGCCCCTGCCCCAGCACGTGCGGGCCGCGCGCGACTACATCGAAAGCCATGTCGACGAAGCGATTTCATTGGCGGACCTGGCGGCGCACTGCGGCGTGTCGGTGCGAACGCTGCAAAACGGCTTCACCCAGTTTCTCAAGCAAAGCCCCAGCGACTACGTGCGCAACCACCGCCTGGCCCTGGTGCACGCCGCGCTGGAACAGGCGCGCGGCGGCGACAGCGTGACCGATATCCTGCTGCGCCACGGCGTCAGCAGCTTCGGCCATTTCGCCACGCATTACCGCAAGCGTTACGGCTGCCTGCCGTCGGACACGCTGCGTCGGCCTCGCCCCTGACGCGCCGTCGCACTCCCTGGCCGGCACTGGCGTTGTCCCCTGCGCGCGCGGCCGCGACACGCTGCCTGCGCTGCCCAAATCCCTTGCCGGATCGGAACGGCGCTTGCGCGTTTGGCGCAGCCCAGGCGCCACGCCGCCGCTAGGATCAAGCCTTCAAAGAAGGAGCTTGATCATGCGAATCAGCGTAATTGGCGGCGGCCACGGCTGCTACGCGGCCGCGGCCGAACTTGCCGAAAACGGACACGAGGTGTGCTGGTGGCGCCGCGACGACGCCGCGTTCGACGGTTTGCGACAGGCTGGCGCGCTGACTGTCACCGACTATCGCGGCACGCGCCAGGTTCCGTTGGGCCAGGGTCCCGGCCACCTGGCGCTGCAAGGCTCGCTGAAGGCCGCGCTGACTGACGCGCGGGTGGTCGTCATCCCCCTGCCCTCGACCACGCACGATGCGCTGGCGCCCATGCTGGCCCCGCTGTTGCAGGACGGGCAGGTGGTGTTCCTGCCGCCCGGCACCTTTGGCAGCTACCTGTTTGCGCGCGCGCAGCGGGACGCCGGCAATACCGCCCGCGTGGCCTTTGCCGAGACGGGCACCCTGCCCTACCTGGCGCGCAAGCACGGCAACACGGTCGTCATCAGCGGCTACGCCACGCGCTTGCCCACCGGCGTGTTCCCCAGCCGGCTGACCGACGACGCGCTGGCGTTGCTGGGTCAGGTCTACCCCAGCATCGAGCCCATCGAAGACGGATTGGCGGGCGCCTTGATGAACGCCGGCCCCATCATCCATCCGCCGCTCATCATGATGAACGCGGGCCCCCTGGAGCATTTCGATAAGTGGGACATCCACAACGAAGGCACCCAGCCATCAATCCGCCGCGTTACCGACGCGCTGGACGCCGAACGCATCGCCATCCGCGAGGCGCTGGGCTATGCCGCGCCGCACTTTCCGCTGGCCGACCACTACGCCACGGAGGGCGATGAATGGATGTACGGCCGTGGCGCGCACGGCAAGCTGACCGACAGTGGCGACTGGCGTGAAGCCATCGACCTGCACACGCACCGCTACATGCTTGAGGACACGCGGCTGGGCCTGTCCTTGCTGGTGTCCACGGGGCGCTGGGCGGGCGTGCCGACGCCGGTGGCGCAAGGCTTGCTAAGCATTGCCGGCGCCATCACCGGCCGCGATCTTTACGCCGAGGGCCGCACGCTGGAAAGTCTCGGCCTGGAGCGCCTGTCGCGCGCCGGCATGGCGGAATTGCTGGAACAAGGATGCTGACCATGGAAGACAGAATCTGCGTGATCGGCGCCGGGCGCATGGGGGAAGGCATCACGCTGTCGTACATCCACGCGGGACGCGCCGTGACACTGGTCGACATCAAGCCCAGGACTCAGGCGGAACAAGCCGATCACCACGCGCGCGTGCTGGCGAACCTGCGGCGCGAATTGGGCACGCTAAGCCGGCTTGGCCTGCTGGACGACCAGCAGGCCGAGACCGCCATGCAGCGCGTGCGCCTGTGCGGCCGCGACGACGCCGTGGCCGACCTGCAACGCGCGCGCATCGTCTTCGAAGCCGTGCCGGAACGCCTGGACGCCAAGCGCGACACCTTCGCCTGGCTGGGCCGCGTGTGCGCGCCGGACACCGTGATTGCGTCAACCACGTCCACGTTGCTGGTGACCGAGCTGGCCGAATTGATGCCAGGCCCCGAGCGTTTTTTGAACGCGCACTGGCTCAACCCCGCCAATCTGATACCGCTGGTCGAAGTCAGCGCCGGGCCTCGCACCGCCGACGCCGCCCTGCAAGCGTTGCTGGCCGTGCTGCGCCAAGCCGGCAAGACGCCCGTGCAATGCGCGCCCACGGCGGGCTACATCGTGCCACGCATCCAGGCCCTGGCCATGAACGAGGCCGCGCGCATGGTCGAGGAAGGCGTGGCCAGCGCCGAAGATATCGACACCGCCGTGCGCCTGGGATTCGGCTTGCGGTTTTCGGTGCTGGGCCTGTTGGAGTTCATCGACTGGGGCGGCGGCGACATCCTGTACTACGCATCGCGCTACCTTGAAGCCCAGATCGGCCCACGCTTTGCATCGCCCGACGTCATCGCCAAAAACATGGAGCAAGGCCGCAACGGCTTGCGCGATGGCAAGGGCTTCTACGACTACGCCGGCCTGGACGTGGACGCCTACAAGATGCAGCGCCTGGGACAGCTGTGCAAAAGGCTGGAGGTCATGGGGCTATTGCCGCGTTTTGATGGCGCCCACACGGCGGCGGGTACGGAAGCTTGACGGCTGACAGGGGCCGGCCACGGCCTTCGGCCGGCCACCGCCTTCTGCCTGTTTCAGTTCGCTTGCGCGCGGGCTTCGGGTTGCGTTTCCGGGGCCGATCCCGAATCCGTTCCCGTTCCCGTATCCGTTCTTGCTCCCGCCGCCGTTTCCCCTTCAAGAATGCGATACGCCAGCCGCACGCGGGCGTCGTTCGGAATGTTCCGATTCGCCAGGATCACCACGCCGATTTTCCTGGCCGGCACAAACGCCACGTAGGCGCCAAAGCCATTGGTGGAACCCGTCTTGTTGATCCACACATCGGCACGCGGGGGCTGCGGCGGGGTCAGGGCCTTGGCCGGGTGGCTCTGGCTGTTCAACGTGCCGGCGTTGGCCGCCAACAGCGCTTTGAGCGTCACCGGATACGCCAGTTGTTCCCAGGCCAGGTCCTGCGTCATTCCACCCACGTCGTAGTAGCCCACATGCGTATCGGCCAAGGCCTTGGACAGCACGGCGTCGTTGACGACGGCCTTGGCGATCTTCGCATCCCGGGCGGCCTTGGCGCTGAATTCCGCGGGCGCTGACGCCACGCCCATGTTCGCGTCCACGAAGCGGATCAGGTCGCTGGCGCTGGTCTTGACGCCGTAGGCTTCGTCGGCCAGCACGCCCGGGTTCACACGCACCGGCGCGTTCTGTTTGTTGTAGCCCTGCGCGTAGTCGCCCATCCTGGCGGCGGGCACGTGGATATAGGTGTTGGTCAGGCCCAGTTTGGGCAACAGCGTCTTCTCCATGGCCTGCGCATAGGGCTGGCCCAGGCTCTTGGCCGCCACCACGCCCAGCATGCCGATGCTGGGGTTGGCATACGTGCGGTAGGTGCCCGGTGCATAGCGCGGCGTCCACGCCGACAGGTAGGCCATCAGCTGGGCATCGTCGCCCACCGTGTCCGGCACTTGCAGCGGGAAGCCGCCGCCCGTGTGCGTGCCCAGGTGGATCAGGTTCAGCTTGCCGAATTCCGTGCCTTGCAAGGCAGGCACGAAGCGCGCCGGGCTGTCGGTCAGCGACAGCTTGCCCAGCGCCTGGGCGTAGGTCGCGAGCGTCGCGGTAAAGGTCTTGCTGATCGAGCCCAGTTCAAACAGCGTGTCGCGGCTGACGGGCGCATGCGTTTGCAGCGAGGCCACCCCATAGCTGCGAAATTCATGCCGCCCTTCGCGCGTGACGGCGATGGCCAGGCCCGCCACGTCGTACTCGCGCATTACCGCATGCACGGCGTCGTCGATGTCGGCGCCGGGGGCCACCGGCTCGGCCGCGGCCAACGAAACCAGGGCGCCGCCGGCCATCACGGCCAGGGTTTGCAAAACAGTGCGTCGCGCGGCGCGAAAACTCATTCCTATCGTCCTATTCGGTTCACGCCGGCCCAACGGCGCACGCGACATAGTACTAACCCTGAAGCAAATGCGACATGAACTTAGCTATTCTCTACCCCGTCGATTCAAAACCGCGCAGAAGAGACCGGCCCTGGCGGCCGGCGCCGACGGAGCAACCGCCCCGGAAACTCTCAGGCAACAGGACTGCGCGCGTATAGACAATCTGGAGAGAGGCGCCGTGCGCGCCCACCGAAGGGGAACCCGCCGCCCGCGCGGGTGAAACTCTCAGGTACCAAAGACAGATGGGGTGCCGCGTCCACATTGGTCGCGGCCACCCTGTCTGGAGCCACCATGCCCCGCATCGCCATCATTGGCGCCGGTATCACCGGCGTCACGTCCGCCTATGCCCTGTCGAACCTGGGATACGCGGTCACCGTCTACGACCGCCAACGCTATCCCGCCATGGAAACGTCCTATGCCAACGGCGGCCAGCTATCCGCCAGCAACGCCGAAGTCTGGAACAGCACGGCCACGATCATCAAAGGGCTACGCTGGATGCTGCGCAAAAACGCGCCGCTGTTGCTGAACCCCCGCTTCAGCTGGCACAAGTATTCGTGGCTGGCGCAGTTCATGGCGCAAATTCCCAACTACCGCGACAACACCATCGCCACCACGCGCATGGCCATCGAAGCGCGCCGGCATCTATTCGACATGGCCGAGGCGGAAGGCATCGACTTCGACCTGGAGCGCCGGGGCATCCTGCACATCTACCACGACGCCGACAGCTTCAAGGCCGCGCATCGCGCCAACGCGCTGCTGCAAGCCGGCGGCCTGGACCGCTACGCAGTCACCGCCGACGAAGCGCGCGCCATCGAACCCGCCATGCAAACCGGATGCCACGGCGGTTTCTACACGCCATCGGACGCCACCGGCGACATCCACAAGTTCACGCGCGGTCTGGCCCAGGCATGCGAACGCCGGGGCGTCACGTTCGTGCACGATGCCGACATCGACAACATCCAACGCCACGACCGCCCTTACGTGCTGGACATCCGCCGCGACGGCGGCACCCAGCGCGAACGGCACGAAGCGGACGCCATCGTCGTGTGCGCGGGCGCGGCCAGCAGAAAGTTCGCCCGCCTGCTGGGAGATTCCATCAACATCTATCCGGTCAAGGGCTATTCGATCAGCGTGCACCTGGACGACGCCGACAGCCAGGGCGCCGCGCCCCGCGTCAGCCTGCTGGACGAAGCCGCGAAGATCGTCACCAGCCGCCTGGGCGACCGCTTTCGCGTGGCGGGTACGGCGGAATTCAACGGCTTCAACATGGACATCCGTGCCGAACGCGTGCAGCCGCTGATCGACTGGACGCGTAAACACTTCCCCAACATCAACACCACGCGCGTCGTGCCGTGGTGCGGCCTGCGCCCCATGACCCCCAACATGATGCCGCGCGTGGGGCCGGGCAAACGCCCGGGCGTGTTCTACAACACGGGGCACGGACACCTGGGGTGGACCTTGTCAGCCGCGACGGCGCAGGTGCTGGCGCAAAGCGTCAGGGCGGCGTTGCCGGCGCCACCAACAGCGTATAGGGGTTGATCGCGCCGCCGTCGTAGATGCCGTAATGCAAATGCGGCGGCGTGCCTCGCGCGTTGCCGGTGTTGCCGACGTAGCCCAGCACGTCTCCGGGGGCCACCAGCTGCCCCCGTTCAATGTCGGCGTAGCCATCCAGGTGCGCGTAGTAATGGCGCTGGCGTCCGGGCCCGAGCACCCACACGACCTGGCCGCCCAGCTTGTTCGTGCCAACCTGCATGACCACGCCTTCCGTGGTGGACAGCACAGGCGTGCCGCGCGCGGCAAAGATGTCGATGCCTTCGTGTTGGCGGCCGCCGGACCGGGCCGCGCCCCAAGTGTCGGTCAAGCGTCTGGCGGACACGCCCTGTACCGGCACGGGCAAGGATGACGGGGCTTCTTGCCAGGCCAGCCGGGCCATATGCCACGGTGCGCGTGCGGCGTCGGGCAGGCGGGGCCACGCCCACGCAGCAAGCCAGACAAATAAGCCCAGGATGACGAGGCGCCAGAGGAAGCGCAATACAGGATTAACGGTCATGCAAGGTTCGACGGCGGGCTGGCCGAGGGGTTCCCGAGGGGTTCCCGACGGGGTTCCCGAGTGGCTTCAAAGGGGCTTCAAAGGGGCTTCAAAGGGCTTCAGAGGGGCCTGTTGCGCCGGCTATCAAGATCGCCCGCGGTTGCCCCGCCTATGCAAACACCAGGCATACCGGTGTTGGCGTCTGGGCCGCCACGTCCATGTCGCTTAGCTGCCCTGTTGCCGCATCGATGCGCAGGCGCAGGATGGAGTCGCCCTTTTGGTTCAGCGCGTACAGGCTGCCGCCGTCTGGCGCCAGGGTAAGTGCGCGGGGGAAGCGCAGGCCCTCGGTCCAGGTTTGTACGCGGCGTAATGCGCCATCCTTGGCGATGGCGAAGGCGGCGATGCTGTCGGCTTGCGGGTGGTCGTTGTCGACGCGGCGGGTAGAGGCGTACAAGAAGCGGCCGGACGGGTGGACAAGCAACGCCGCCGCGTTGCCCGCGCCGGTGAATCCGGGCGGTGTGGCGGGGACCAGGTGGCGCTGCGCCAGCACCCGGCCGGCGTGGGCGTCGTAGCCGAAGCACGCGATTGAGGCGTCAAGTTCGTTCAAGACGTATAACAGCGCGCCATCGGGGTGCAGCGCAAGATGGCGTGGCCCGCTGCCCGCAGACAGCGTCGTGCGCTCGGACAGCGACAGCTTGCCATCCTTGAACGTGAACAGATTGATGCGATCGCTGCCCAGATCGGTGGCCAGGACGCGCTGGCCGGTGGAGTCGAACAGCACCATGTGCGGATGCGCGGATTGCTGTTCGGGGCGCGGCCCCGAGCCGGTTTCCTTGACGATGCCCGACACTTCACCCAACGCGCCGTCGGCCTGGACGGGCAACACGTTATACGTGCCGCCCCCGTATTGCGCCGTGACCAGGTAGCGGCCGTCTGGCGATACGGCAAGGAACGCGGGCGCGGTGCTGGATAGCGACAGGGGCTGCCGGTTCAGGAAGTGCAGGCTGCCGTCAGCCGGGTCGATCGCATAGGATTCGGCGGTGCCTCGGGCCAGGCCTTCCCATTGATCGATCTCGTTGATGGCGTAGAGAAAGCGCTGCGTGGGGTGCACGGCCAGGTAGGACGGGTTGTCGCTTTCTATCACCTGGATCAGATGCCAGCCGCCCTGCGGACGCAGGGCATAGGCGTGTATGCCGCGCGATGGCGGCCCGCCGGCCGTGCCCCCGGGCGCATCGCGGGTATAGGTGCCCACATAGGCGTAGCGGGGGTCGGCGCGCGCGGTCGCGGCGCCCATGGCCGACAGCCAGGGGCCTGCCGCGCCGGCCGCGGACAAGCTTCCGGCGAACTGGATGAAGGATCGGCGGGGTGCGCTGGATAGGGAATTCATGGCGAAGTCCGGCAAGGCGGGCGGCGCGTCATGACGGGCGCACCGACATCGCGTGGTGAAAAACGTTGTTGGGATCGTAGCGGCGCTTGACCTCTTGCAGGAAAGGATAAAGCCCGCCGTCGCCGTAGTACAACCGTGGCCAGAAGGGGTACGCCAGCATGTCGCTGTCGGGGTAGTTGATGTAGCACCCTTCGTAGCGGTCGCCGGGAAACGGGGTGCCGGCGTGGTCGGGCCGGGCTGCCGGGTCGGCATATACGTCGCGATAGAAATCCGCCATCCAGCGTACGTGCAGGGCGTCGTGGTCGGCGTGCGTCCAGTACGTTTGGTATTGCAGCTTCATGATCGACGCCCGCTGGTGCACGGCGGTGTCGCGCAGGCGATCCGGCTGGTTGACGGCGCCCCCGTACGAATCCACCTGCAACAGCGATTGGCGCAGGTCGGCGCCGGGGACATCGCGCGTCAGGTGGGCATGGATACGCGCGGCTTCGTGCGCCGTGAAATTGCGCTTCATGTAGGCGGATTTGTATTTGCCGCGCTGATTCGGCCCCGAGCCGTTAAGCGTTTGCGTGGCCACCAGCCAGTCATGGCGAATGACCGTGTGCGGTTCGCTGCAAAGCAGGTCGCCGCCCGCGCGCGGACGTGGCAAGCCGGGCGTGGTGGCGCGCGCGGCCACCGGTGCGCAAGGCCGAAAGCGATCCAGGAAATCTTGCAGCACGGTCAGGTCCTGGCAGGTGCCGTCGGGGTTGCAGAACTGCACGATCATGACAATCTGCCCGGCGGAGCGATGCGTCAGTTTCAGCAGCGAGAACATGCCCCAGGTATCGGCGTCGCGGCCGCGCGTGTTCCAGTAGCTGCCGTAGATATCCAGCAACTGCGCAAAGCGCCCGGGCGTCATGCCCGCCCAGTCGAATGCGACGGTGGCGATGGCCACTTCGCGCGGGGCGCGGGGCAAGGCGGCAAAGCCATAGCTGGTGATCACGCCGAAATTGCCGCCACCACCGCCCCGGCATGCGCGGAACAGGTCGGCGTCTTGGGTGGCGCTGGCGGTGCGTGGCACGACATTGCCGTGGGCGTCCACGGTCAGGATGTCGACCGCGCTTAACCAGTCGCAAGCCAGCCCTTGCAGGCGCGACAGCAGCCCATACCCGCCGCCGCTGATATGGCCGCCCGCGCCAACCGAGTAGCACGACCCGCCGGGTAGCGACACGCCGTGACGCTTGTAGAGATCTTGATCGCCATTCCAGTTTTGCGAACCGGCCGCCACACGCAGCAGGCCATCCGAGGACGGCACGCGGTCGAGCAGGCTGAGGTCCAGGATGACGCCGCCGGGATTGTTGGAGACAAAGTCTTCGTAGCAATGGCCGCCGCTGCGTATCGTGGGGCGCTTGCCCTCGGCAACGATACGGCCCAGCGCTGCCGCCGCCTGGGCCGGGGTTTCGCATAGTTCGATGCGCGTGGCCGCATGGCTGGGCCGCGCGGGCCACCGTAGGTTGAAGCCCTTTTTTAAGGTCTTGTAGCGGGGATCGCCTGGCGTCACGCTGATGCTCATCTTGACTCGCCCTCCGGGCCTGGGGTCAGGCCGCGACGTGTCAAGGATAGGCCGGTGGCGCGCCAATAGCTGTAGTAGAAATCTTATTTTCGGGGGGAGTTCGGCCAGCACTTTTGCCAGTGCCATAGCGAATTCTTCGACGTCCTATTGATAGCGGTCCCGATACCCGACGGGCGACATCCCGCAGTGCTTGCTGAAGATGTCGCGAAACGCCTTCGTGTCGTTGTAGCCCACTTCATACATGACTTCGGCCACGCTTTTGCGCGACGTTTCCAGCCGCTTCTTGGCGGCCTCCACGCGCACGCGTTGCAGGTACTGCACGATGCTGTTGCCCGTCGCCTGACGAAAGCGCCGTTCCAGCGTGCGCCGCCCCATCGCGTGGCGCTCGGCCAGGGATTCAACGGTGATCTTTTCGGTGTAGCAACGTTCGATGTAGCTCTGCACCGCGCGCACGACCTCGTCGGCATGCGCCTTCTGGCCCATGAACACGGCGAACGGCAGCTGGCTCTGGCGGCTCCAGTCCAGCTGGAAGTATTTGGCGCACCAGATGGCGGTATCGCGATCGGTGTATTTTTCGATCAGGTGCAGCACCAGATGCGCGGCGGAAAACGCGCCGCCGCTGGTATAGACACCGTTCTCGGCCATCACCACGCGATCGCTGATCCAGTGGACGTTGGGAAACAGGCTGGCGTACAGATTTTGCGCCACCCAATGCACCACCGCCTGCTGCCCGTCCAACACGCCGCCCGCTGCCAGCAAGGCGGCTCCCATGCACAGGCTGGCCACTTCGCCACCGGCGCGATGGTGGCTTGCCAGCCAATCGATCAGCTCGCGGTTGGACAGCACCACATCGGGCACCGCGCCCAGCAGGGGCGGCGCGATGCAGATATCGATACGCGGCGCGTCGGCCAGCACCTGGTCCGCCAGCACCTTGATACGCCCGTCGTCCAGGCTGACCTCGCGCGTCAACGCCAGCGTGCAGACGTGGAATTGCGGTTCGCGGCCTTGCGCGACCAGGTAGGCGTTGGCCACCTGGAAGCCGTGGCGCGCCGTTTCCAGGGACGCAATATTGGTGCCCGTCGGCAGCAGGAAAGCGACGTTTTTCATGTCGGTAAGCATACGCCCGAGCGCTGTCGCAATCCACCCGCAAGAATGTCGCAATCCCCTATCTGAAAGCGCCCGCGATCCCGATAAAGTGGCGTCTACCGGCCGCTCGTGCCGGGTGGACGCGGCGTGACCAGCGGGCATGCCGCATTCCACACAACAACAGCAACCGAGGAGTGTGCGATGCAGGAATACATAGATGGTTTTTTGCTGCCGGTGCCCAAGGCGAACGTGCCGGCCTACCAGCAGATGGCGGACCAGGCCAAGGCGGTCTGGCTGGAGCACGGCGCGCTGGATTACCGAGAAGGCGTGGCCGATGACCTGGCCAGCGAAACCTTCCGGTCGTTCAGGGAAGCGGCCAGCGCCAAGGACGACGAAACCGTGGTGTTTGCCTGGATCGTGTACGCCAGCAAGGCCGAACGCGACCGGATCAACGCGCTGGTGATGGCCGACCCGCGCCTGGCCAACACGTGCTGCGAAGGCGTGTTCGATTTCAAACGCATGTGCTGGGGCGGATTCAGCACGCTGGTAGCAAAATAAAAACCGTGGGGCGTGTCGATATCGGCGCCGCCCGTTCGTCGTATAGGCAGGGACAGGGCCTACGGCCTGTCCCCCCAACCCAACACCGATTTTGGAGACGCATCATGGCTACGCCCGCAACCACGCCCATTCCCGCCGGCATGCACACGCTGACCGCGCACATCGTTTGCGAGGGCGCGTCCGACGCCATCGCCTTCTACAAAAAAGCCTTCGGCGCGGAAGAACTGGCGCGCATGCCCGGGCCGGAAGGCAAGGTCATGCACGCCGCCATCCGTATCGGCGATTCGGTGCTGATGCTGATGGACGATTTTCCTCAGTGGGGCAGCCTGGGCCCGAAGGCGCTGAAGGGCTCACCGGTGACGTTGCATCTGTACGTCAAGGACGTGGACGCCTCGTTCAAACAGGCGGTGGATGCCGGCGCCACCGTGGCGATGCCGGTGGCCGACATGTTCTGGGGCGACCGCTACGGCCAGGTGATCGATCCGTTCGGCCACCGCTGGTCGATCGCCACGCACCAGTTCGACTACACGCCCGAGGAAATCCAGCAGAACATGGCCAAGATGGGCGAGATGTCAGGCTGCGGCAACGCCGACTGACCCGCCTGACGGCCCCGCGCTTCCTGGCCACGTCAACATCCACTTACTGCGAATACGGACCCAGGAAGTCCAGCTTGCCGATCTTCACGCCGGCGTGGCGCAGGATGTCGTAAGCGGTCGTCACGTGGAAGTAGAAGTTGGGCAGCGCGAAGGTCAGCAGGTAGGTATCGCCGCGAAATTCCGGCTTGAAGTCGCCAAAGTTGACGACGATCTGCCGGTCTTCGGCGCCTTCCACCTGTTCGGCCGTCACGCTTTGCAGGTAGGCGATGGTGTTGGCGATGCGCTGCTGCAACTCTTCCAGGGTCTTTTCTTCGTCGGCAAACTTGGGCGCCTGCCCTTGCGACAGGCGCTGCGCCGCGAATTTGGCGGCGTCGCTGGCGCGTTGGATCTGACCGGACAGCGGGTACATGTCGGGCGCCAGGCGGGCGTTGACGAGTTCAGCGGGGTCGATGCCGGCGGCCTGGGCATGCGCGGCCGCTTTTTCAAGCAGCGTGGCCAGCACGGTCATGCCGCGGATGAAGACAGGCACGGAGGCCTGGTAAACAGAAAGAGTCATGGCAGAAGTTCCAGTTGGGTCCTGGCCGGCGGCTGCGTCAATGCAGCGCCAACCGGGGATGCGGCGATGTTACCGCCGCGACGAGCCATCGCCATGACGCGCCAGGTCGACATATCCATTCCCAATCGGCGAACAATCGGTAGCCGGGTCCACGTCCTGGGTCGGGTCCACGTTCTGGGTCGGGTCAACGTCCTGGGTCGGGTCCAAGTCCCGGGTCGGGTCCGGATCTGGGTCGGGAGCTGGCCTGGGTCCGAGTCCGCGTCCGCGCTCACTGCCTGCTCAGGCCCCGGCCCCCGGTTCGCCCGCACCCACGCGCCGCAGTCCCTGAAAAAACCGCCACACCAACGCCGACGCATCCGGGCCGTTGCGGGCGTGGTACTTCACCGACGGATCGCCGCCGCTCCAGGCGTGTTCCAGCCGCGTGATCTCGCACAGGCGCAGCACCGTCTTGCGTCCCCGCGTAAGGTCCACGCGGCGATAGGCCTTCTCGGACCCCAAACCCAGCACACGCTCGATGGGCATGTCCTCGGGGCGCGGGTGGTTCAAGGCGCGAAACTGCTCGAACAATTGCTTGGCGTTGCGCGGGGCCACCGCCGGGTCCAGCTGGCCGTGCAGGATCAGCGCGGGCATGCCCAGGTCGAACGCAGCGGGGTCCGCCACGTCACGCACCAGCGACGGCAACGGCTTGAGCGAGCCGCGCCGCATGGTGCTGATGCCGGCGGCGGCACTATGGGCGTCGCCCACCACCGGACCGGAATGCATGGCCACGGCAGCGATCAACGACGGGTGCCGCAGCGCCACCAGCGCCGCCATGCCGGCGCCCGCGGACAGGCCGGCCACATACACGCGTTCGGGATCCAGCCCATGCCGCGCCACTTCTGATTCGATCAACGCCGCAATCAGGTCTGCCTCGGCGCCGCCATGGGCGTCATCGGGTTGGAACCAGCGCCAGCAGCGCTGCACCTGGCGCGTCATGGATTGCTGCGGGTACAGCACCATGAAGCCGCCGGCGTCCGCCCATTGGTTCATGCGCGTGCCGCGTGCGAAAGCCAGCGCGGTCTGCCGGCAACCGTGCAGCATCACCACAACCGGCATACGACCCGGCGTGGCCCCGGCCGGGGTGTAACGCGCAAACGTCAGCTGCCGCCCCTTGCCGTCGGAAAATTGACGCGTGCCTTCCCAGCGCCCGTTGCCCAGCGATGGGGTCGCGGGCTGACGAGTCGCGGCGGCGGAAGACGCGGTCTTGGTAGCGGTCTTGGTAGCGGTCTTGCGTGGGGTGGTGGCGCGCTTTCTGGCGGGCTTGGGCGATGCCATGCGCAGCGCCGTGCGCTGTAGCTTGCTGATCTTCTTTGCGGCTTTGAAAAACAGATTGGAAAAACTGCGCGCCATTGGTAGGCCTCGGCCAGTAAACCTGCTTGAACCTTCCCGGCGTAGCCGGGGCCACCTGTCGCCATGGCGCACAGGCCACCAGCGCGACGGCGATGGTCAGATCGGTAAGGATATCCGTTGCGTCTTGCGCGACTGCGCGAGCGCGGGTGCGAGCCCAGAAAAAAGAACGTGGTCGCCTCTGCGGGCGGTAGAACTCAACCAAACGGTGTCGGTAAAACAGCCGCAGGAAATGTATCACAGGGTAACCAGCGTTCCCACCCTTTTGTCCCGAGCGTGGCAGCGCCGATTGCTGAAAATCAAAGCGGTGCGGGTTTGCGACCGACTGAACGCCGCCGTGGCGTTGAGCCCGGCACGCAAAGCGCTTAAGGTGATGACCTTGCAACCCCCATCACGTATCACGCATTCACCAGACGCACCATGTTTCCCAACGACAGACCCCAGACCCTGGGCGAAGAAATCGCCAACACCATCAGCCACGGGATCGGCGCGGTAGGCGCCCTGGCCGCCGCGCCCATTTTGATCGTGGCCGCCGTGCGCCAGGGCGACGCGGCCTTCATCGCGGCGGCCGCGGTGTTCGCGGCGTCGATGTGCCTGTTGTACCTGGCGTCCACCATCTATCACGCGCTGCCGCTGTGCCGCGCCAAGCAGATTTTCAACGTCCTGGACCATTCGGCCATCTACCTGCTGATCGCCGGTACGTACACGCCGTTTGCGCTGGGCGCGCTGCGCGGGCCGTGGGGCTGGACGCTGTTCGGCCTGGTCTGGGCCATGGCCTTGCTGGGCGTGGGCCTGAAAGCCAGCAAACGCTTGAACCGGCCGGCGCTGTCCACCGGGCTGTACCTGGCGATGGGCTGGCTGGTGGTCATTGCCATCAAGCCGCTGATCGAAAGCGTGCCCACGGGCGGGCTGGGCTGGTTGGTGGCGGGCGGTCTGGCGTATACCGGCGGCGTCGTGTTCTTCGTGTTCGACAACCGTTGGCGCTACGGCCACTTCATCTGGCATCTATTCGTGCTGGCGGGCACCGTGTGCCACTTCTTCGCCGTGCTCTGGTACGCGGCGTGACGGGCAGGCCACAGGCCGCTACCCGCCGCGCAAGTAGTCCGTGGGCGACTGGCCCAGCACGCGTCGGAACATCGTTGAGAACGCCGCAGGGCTTTGGTAGCCGAAGTCCAGTGCAATGGTGGTGACGGCCCCGCCCGCAGCCAGCCTTGCAAGCGCCAGCACCACGCAGGCGCGTTGGCGCCATTCGGAAAACGTCATGCCCGTTTGGCGGCGGAAATAGCGGCTGAAGGTGCGCGGGCTCATGTGCAGGCGCGCGGCCCATGCGTCGGGCGGCGTGCGCGCATCCGGCGCGGCGATAAAGGCGCGGCACAGCGGCGCCAGCTTCTTGTCGCGAGGCAGCGGAATGTGCAGCGGCAGCACCGGCGCACGGTCGATTTCATGCAGCAGCAAGGCCGCCAACGCGCCATCGCGCCCGTCTGACGCATACGCAGCGGGCATGTCCACCGCTTCCAGCAACAGCTGCCGCAGCAGCGGCGATACCTCGATTACCTCGCAGGCCTGGCGCCCTGCCCGCGCGGCATCTGGCTCGATATACGCGCTACGCGTGCTGACCTCCAGCATGCGCACCTGATGCGTCACCCCTGCCGGAATCCACACCGCGCGCTGGGGCGGCACCACCCAGTTGCCATCGCGTGTGGACACCTGCATCACGCCGGTCGCGCCGTACAGCAGTTGCGCGCGCCGGTGCGAATGCGCGGGCAGCACATGGCCGGTCGGATAGTCATTGCCGATGGCAACCACGGCGCGGTCCAGCTGATCGTAGCGGTCGATGTGCGTATTGCGCATGGCGGGAGCGTGGGGGTGGAAGTGCGGGGCTGAAGTTCGGGGCTGGAGCGCGGGGCTCACGTGCGGGGCTGGAGCGCGGGTCGGGAAATGTGCAGCCCGGCACCCGGCTTGGCCGAAACGCAAACATTATTGTCCAAAGCACGAAAGCCGGCCACCCCCGCCTTTCGTATCGTGACGACTTCCCAACCTGGACCCGTCCGATGCTCTACCTGATATTGGCTTTCTTTGGCTGCGCCAGCGGCGTCACCACCGTGCTGTTCGGGTTTGGCGGCGGCTTTGTCGTGGTGCCGGTCTTGTATGGCGTGTTGACCGCCGCGCATGGCGCGGACGACGCCGTCGGGGCGTCGGCCATGCACATTGCCGTGGCCACCTCGACCTGCGTCATGGTCGTCAACGCCATCGCCGCCACGCGCCGCCAGCAACGCGCGGGCAACCTGGTTCGCGCCTATATCTGGCCTCTGGCGGGGTACATCGCGGTGGGCGCATTGGTGGGCGCGTTGGCGGCCACGCACGCCAGCGGCACGCTGGTGCGCTGGGCCTTCGTGGCCTACCTGGCGGTGACGATTCTGGACTGCCTGCTGCGCCAGGGGTTCCTGGCGCAAGCCGACGGTGCCGACGCGGTGCCGTTGAGCCCAGGCGTGGTGGTGGGCGGCGGCGTGGTGATCGGCATCGTGGCCACGTTCCTGGGCGTGGGCGGCAGCGTGATGACGGTGCCCTTGCTGCGTCGGCGCGGCCTGCCGATGGCCAAGGCGGCGGCCATGGCCAACCCGTTGACGATACCCGTCGCCATTGTCGGCACCGTGGCCTACATGGCGGCGGCGCGCGATCTGCCCGCGCCGCTTGCGCCCTGGATCATCGGCTATGTCGACCTGCTGGCCTTCGCCGTGCTGGCGCTGGGCGCGCTACTGGGCATCCGTCTGGCGGCGCCGCTGATTCCGCGCCTGCCCGACCGCCTGCATGCGCGCGTCTACATCGCGTTGCTGGTGTTGGTGATGCTGGCCATGCTGCTGATGTGACGGCACCGCGCGCCGCGACGCCAGCACCGCCTTCGGCGGAAAACCGGCACACCTGCGGAAACATCGCGGCCAGCAGCGACTACGAAACCACGCAAAACGTTTCCGAACCGCCCCCCGGCCCCCCTCCTGACAGGCTGCCCGCCATCGTGTCCTGCCGACACAGGAAAACACATCGCGAAACTTGTCCCATGGCGGTTGTGGTCGTCATCATGGTCGGACATTAACCGGAACACGGAGGTTTCATGCAGCGTTCCAAATACGCATTCCTATCCGCCGCCATCTTGTCGACGGCGCTGTCCGGTGCAGCGGCCATGGCGCAAAACGCCAGCCAGCCGCCGGCGCAACCGCAGATGGCCCCCGCCATCACGCAACCCACCGACCAGCAATTGCAGCGCTTCGCATCGGCATCGCAAAAGGTCTCGGGCGTGGTTGACGAATACCGCCCGAAGGTCGACGCCGCCAAGACCGATGACGCCAAGCAGAAGGTCGTGCAAGAAGCCGACGCCAAGATGGTGCAGCTGGTGCGCGCCGACGGCCTGACGGTGGAAGAATTCAACGGGATCGGCCAAGCCGTGCAACAGAATCCGCAGCTCAAGCAGCGGGTGATGAGCATGAGCAAAGGCGCGCCCAAGTAGGACAACCAAAGCAGGGCAAGGCCGGACCGGGGATTGTCCGGCCTGCGCCACGCGTCCCTGGGGCGCGTGGCGCTTTTCATTGGTGCTCTTCATTGGCGCTTTCCTTTGGCACTCTTCATTGGCACTCTTCATTGGCGCTTTTCCTTGACGTTTCCCGCACGGGCGCAAAGCAGTATCCTGGCAGCCGGCTTGTTATCGACCCACTCGGCAAGGAGCACGGCATCTTGACCCCGGACATCACCCTGTATGACCTGGCTGGCGCGGACGAGTCGCTGCGCTTCAGCCCGCACTGCTGGAAAACGCACATGGCGCTGGCGCACAAAGGCCTGTCGGCCAAGACCGTGCCCTGGCGTTTCACGGAAAAGGAAGCCATCGATTTTTCCGGCCAGAAGCTGGTGCCCGTGCTGGTGCACGGCGAGCACGTGGTCAGCGATTCATGGCGCATTGCCTGCTATCTGGAAGACACGTTCCCCGAGCGGCGCTCGCTATTTAACGGCGCGGGCGGGCGCGCGGTCAGCCTGTTTGCGAACGCCTGGGCCGACACCACCTTGGTGCCCGTGCTGGCGCGCTTGCTGTTGCCGGCCATCCACGGGCTGATCCACGAGAAAGACAAGGACTATTTCCGCGCCTCGCGCGAAAAGCGCTTTGGCCGTCTGGAAGACCTGCCGGCGGGTTACGACGAGCAGATCGGTGCGCTGCGCGCTGCGCTGTTGCCCTTGCGTCACACCTTGGCCCGGCAAGCTTTTCTGTCGGGCGAGCAGCACGGGTATGCGGACTACGCGGTCTTTGGCATGTTCATGTGGGCGCGCTGCACCAGCACGCTGGAACTGCTGGAGGCCGACGACCCGGTGTATGCCTGGCGCGAGCGGTTGCTGGACGCCTTCGACGGCCTGGCGCGCCGTGCGCCGGCCGTTGCTGGCTGATCGAGCTGATCGGTCGGGGCGGTTGGGACCGTCCCGACCGTTTGATTACGTCTTCAGGCGATAACCCGTCTTGAAGATCCAGCGCACGCCGATCAGGCAGGCCAGCAGGAACACCAGCGTCATGCCCACGCTGACGCCGACGCTGACGTCCGACACGCCGTAGAACGCCCAGCGAAAGCCGCTGACCAGATAGACCACGGGGTTGAACAGCGTGGCGGTCTGCCAGAACGGCGGCAGCATCTTGATGGAATAGAAGGTGCCGCCCAGGAACGTCAACGGCGTGACGATCATCAGCGGAATGATTTGCAGCTTCTCGAACCCATCGGCCCAGACGCCGATGATGAAGCCGAACAGGCTGAACGTCACCGCCGTCAACACCAGAAAGCCCAGCATCCAGATGGGGTGCGCGATGTCGAACGACACGAACAGGCGCGCCGTGGCCAGCATGATCAGCCCCAGGATGATGGACTTGCTGGCGGCCGCCCCCACATACCCCATGACGATTTCCACGTAAGAGATGGGCGCCGAATGGATTTCGTAGATGGTGCCGGAAAAGCGCGGCATATAGATGCCAAAGGACGCGTTGGCGATGCTTTGCGTCAGCAGCGACAGCATGATCATGCCCGGCACGATGAAGGCGCCGTAGCTGACCCCGTCGATCTCGACCATGTGCGAACCGATGGCGGACCCGAACACCACGAAATACAGCGACGTGGAGATCACGGGCGACAGCACGCTTTGCATCAGCGTGCGCCAGGCACGGGCCATTTCAAACAGGTAGATAGCGCGAATGGCGTAGAAGTTCATGATTGACCGTGTACCAGGCTGACAAAGATATCCTCAAGCGAGCTTTCCGACGAATTCAGGTCGGTGAATTCAATCTGAAGCCGGCTCAGGTCCTGCAGCAATTGCGAAATCTGCCCGCCGCCCTGGTTGTCGTAGGTGTAGACCAGTTGATAGCCATCGGCGGACAGGTCCAGCTGATAGGCGTCCAGCGCCGTCGGGATGCCGGGCAGCGGCGCCGTCAACGTCAGCGTCAGTTGGCGCTTGCCCAGCTTGGCCATCAGCGCGTTCTTTTCTTCCACCAGGATTATCTCGCCCTTGCGGATCACGCCGATGCGGTCGGCCATTTCCTGGGCTTCTTCGATGTAGTGCGTGGTCAGGATGATGGTGACGCCGCTTTCACGCAGGCGCCGCACCATTTCCCACATGCCACGGCGCAGCTCGACGTCCACGCCCGCCGTGGGCTCGTCCAGGAACAGGATGGCCGGCTCGTGCGACAAGGCCTTGGCGATCATCACGCGGCGCTTCATGCCGCCGGACAAGGCCATGATGCGGCTGTCCTTCTTGTCCCACAGCGACAGGTCGCGCAACACCTTTTCGATATAGGCCGGGTTGGCCGGCTTGCCGAACAGGCCACGGCTGAAGGTAACCGTGTTCCAGACGCTTTCAAACGCGTCGGTGGAAATTTCCTGGGGCACCAGCCCGATCTTGGAACGCGCGGCGCGAAAGTCCGACACGATGTCATGGCCATCGGCCAGCACCCGTCCGTCGGACGGGTTGACGATGCCACAGATGATGCTGATCAGCGTCGTCTTGCCCGCGCCGTTCGGCCCGAGCAAGGCGAAGATCTCGCCGCGCTGGATTTCCAGGTTGACGCCCTTGAGCGCCTGGAATCCCGAGGCGTATCGCTTGGATAAACCTTGAACTGATATAACCGGCTGCACACGAGCCCCCAACGTGATCGATAGCCGGGAATTTTACTCGTTACCCTGGCGCCGCTTGGTCGACGTGGTGGAACGCTGTGTTTGGGCCCCGGCGGCGAGGCCGGGCCGGGGCCGCGCGGTGCGCGCACGGGCGACGCAGCCGCCCTCCGAAGACAAGCCCGTTACCGCCCCCAGCGCAACACCAGCGGCTCCAGCCGCCGCGCCGTTTCCAGCAGGCCCTGGCGCACGTCGTCGCGCATCGGCGGGAATGGATGCCGGGGCGCGTCGCACTCGATCACGCCGCCCGCCTTCATCAGCGCCTTGGCCGTCAGGATGCCGCCCTGGCGGTTTTCGTAGTTGATCAGCGGCAGCCAGCGTTCGTACAGCCGGTAGGCCTCGTCGCGCCGGCCGTCGCGGTGCGCCTCGATGATGGGGCGGATGCCGTCGGCAAAGCCGCCGCCCGTCATCGACCCGGTGGCGCCCGCGTCCAGGTCCGGCAGCAACGTGATGGCTTCTTCGCCATCCCAGGGGCCTTCCACCGCCGCGCCGCCCAGCGCAATCAGGTCGCGCAGCTTCGAGGCCGCGCCCGCCGTTTCTATCTTGAAGTACGACACCTGTTCGATTTCGCGCGCCATCCTGGCCAGCAGCGCGGCGGACAGCGGCGTGCCCGCCACCGGCGCGTCCTGGATCATGATGGGAATGTCCACCGCGTCCGACACCTGCTGGAAAAACCCTTCGATTTGCGCCTCGGGCACCCGGATCGTCGCGCCGTGATACGGCGGCATGATCATCAACATGGCCGCGCCCTGTTCTTGCGCGCGGCGGCTGCGCGCCGCGCAAACGCGCGTGCCGAAGTGCGTGGTCGTCACAATCACCGGCACGCGGCCGGCCACGTGTTCCAGGATGGTTCGCGTCAGCACTTCGCGTTCATCGTCCGACAACACGAACTGCTCCGAGAAATTGGCCAGGATGCACAGGCCGTCCACGCCGGAATCGATCATGAAATCCACCGCGCGCTTCTGGCTGGGCAGGTCCAGCTCGCCTGATTCCGTGAACGTGGTGGGCACTACCGGGAAGATGCCGCGATAGCGCGGCGCCTGGGATATGGCAGTCATGGCGGCCTACTCGATGATGTTGAAATCGTTGAGGTATTCGGTTTTCAAGGTCAGCCCCAGGCCCGGCTTGTTGTCGTCCAGGTCGATGAAGCCTTCCTTGGCGACGGGCTCGCCGTCGAAGAGGTAGTAGAACAGTTCGTTGCCCACTTCCACGTCGAACATCGGAAAGTACTCGCTCATGGGCGAGACCAGCGTGCTCATCGTCAGGTGATAGTTGTGCATCTGGCCGGCGTGCGGAATGACCGGCACGCTATACGCTTCGCACAGCGCGTTGATCTTGTGCGCCGCCGTGATACCGCCCACGCGGTTGGTGTCGTACTGCACCACCGACACCGCCTTCCGGTCCAGCAATTGCTTGAATCCGTACAGCGAAAATTCGTGTTCGCCGCCCGAGATCGGAATCGAGGTCAGCTGGTTCAATTCGGCGTAGCCGTCGATATCGTCGGCAATGACGGGCTCTTCCAGCCAGCGCGGCTCGAATTTTTCAAGCTTGGGCAGGATGCGCTTGGCGTATTCCAGCGTCCAGCCCATATAGCATTCCAGCATCAGGTCGGTGTCGTAGCCGATGACTTCACGAATGGCTTGGACCGACTTCAGGTTTTCAACCACGCCCTTTTGCAAGTGCGCCGGGCCGTAGCCAAAGCGCATCTTGAACGCGGTAAAGCCCTGGTCCAGATAGGTCTGCGCTTCGTCTTGCATGGCTTTCAGGTCGGTGCGGTACAGCTTGGAGTAATAGACGGGAATCTTCTCCTTGGTACGCCCGCCCAGCAGCTTGAACACGGGCTTGCCCACCGACTTGCCCAGGATGTCCCAGATGGCCAGGTCCACGCCCGAAATCGCCGCCATGGTTACGCCCTTGCGGCCCCACGCATGCGTGGCGCGGTACATGCGCTGCCACAGGAATTCATAGTCCCAGGGGTCCTGCCCCACCACCAGCGGCGCCAGGTACTGGTCGATGATGGCTTTGGCCACGCGCGGCGCCAGCGCCACGTTGCCCAGCCCGACGATGCCGTCGTCCGTTTCCACTTCCACCACCGTCCAGCCATGAAAGCGGAAGGTGCTCATGGTTTCCTCGCGCGAGGGCACCAGGTCCATCGCGTTGGAGCAGAAGTTGCCTTGCGGCGGCACGGTCTTGCCGGTCCATTCGAAAACGCGGGCGCGGACGGATTTGATTTTCATGGTGTGATCCTGTTCAAACAAGGGAAGCTCGGTGCGACGCACCCGTGGACGCACCCATACGGCACGCAATCAGAAACGCCTGCCAGGTAGCGTCCACGTTGGCGCGGCCCTGGCCGGCGATGTCATACGCCGTGCCGTGCGCCGGCGTGGTGATGGGGATGGGCAGGCCACCCTGCACGGTGACCCCGCGCGAAAAGCCCAGCAACTTGATCGCGATCTGCCCCTGGTCGTGGTACATCGTGACAATTGCCTGGAACTGGCCCGCCTGCGCCTTCAGGAAAATCGTGTCGGCGGGAAACGGTCCGGCGATGGGCAAGCCTTCCTGGTTCAGCTGCCGCACGGCGGGTTCGATGATGTCGACTTCTTCGCGCCCGCACGTGCCGCCGTCGCCGCCGTGGGGGTTGAACGCCGCGACCGCCACACGCGGCTGGGCGATGCCGTTGGCCTGCAACGACCGGTAGATCAGGCGCGTTGCGGCCTTGATGCGGTCCACGCTTAACGCGGCGGCGGCGTCCTTCAAGGGAATGTGCGACGACACGCGCGACGTCCACAAGTCGCCCAACGTATTGAATTCACAGAAGGTGCCCGTCACGCCCAGGTACTGCGCAAAGTGGTGCAGCTCATCGTCGTGCTTCAAGCCGCCCTGCTTCATGGCGAACTTGTTCAAGGGCGCAAAGCAGATGGCGTCGATATGCCCGTCGCGCGCCGCGTCCATGCAGGCGTTCAGTACGCGCAATACCGACGCGCCGCCCGCCGCACCGGCCTGCCCCACGGTCACCTGGTCGGGGCGCACGGTGTCCATGGCCAGCCACGCGGGCCGGCTTGTGTCGGCGCGGGCCCGCACTGCCGCCATGCTGGCCACCGCTTCGGTGGGCACATCCACGCCGGCCACGCGCTGGCCTTCGCGCCACAGCCAGGCATCGCCCACCAGCACGATATTGGCGCGTTCGCAGGCCTCGGCTTGCGCCAGCAAGCGCGCGATCAGTTCGGCGCCGATGCCGGCCGGGTCGCCCAGCGTCAAGGCCACCACGGGTTTTTGCGGCATATCCGGTTTTTGCTGCATAGCTATCTTTTGCTGCGCGTGCATACAAGCCTCACTCCACGGAAATGTGGTTCTTTTTGATGATGCCGGCGTAGCGCTGGTTTTCGGCGTTATGGAACTGCGCGAACTGCGCCTGGCTCATCGGGGTGATGTCCGCGCCAATGGCCAACAGCCGCGCCTGCGTTTCGGGCATGGCCAGAATGCGGTTCACGTCGTCGTGAATGCGTGTCTGGATGGCTGCCGGCGTGGCGGTGGGCATGTAGATGCCGTACCAGGCGCTCATTTCGACGCCGGGCACGCCGGCCTCGGCCATCGTCGGCACGTCGGGTAGCTGCGGGTTGCGCCGCGCGCTCAGCACCGCCAGCGCGCGCACCTTGCCGCTCTTGATGTGCGGGATGACCGACGACGCGGTTTCGAAAGCGATCTGCACCTGTCCGCCCATCAGGTCCACCATGGCCGGGCCGCTGCCGCGATACGGAATGTGCGTCATCTGCACGCCGGTGGCGTCCTTGAAGAGTTCGGCCGCGATGTGTTGCGTGCTGCCCGAGCCACTGCTGGCAAAGTTCAATTCACCCGGACGACGCTTCAGCAGCGCGATCAACGCCTGCACCGAGTCCGCCGGCACCTGGTTGTTGACCACCAGGATGTTCGGCACCGCGCCCACGAACACCACGGGCGTCAGGTCGCGGTCGTTGTCGTAGGCCAGCTTCAGCAGATGCGGGGCGATAGCGTGGGCGGTGGACACGCCCATCACCATCGTGTGGTTGTCGGCGGACTTGGAGGCCAGATCGGCGGCCAGCGTGTTGGATGCGCCCGGCTTGTTTTCCACGACCACGGTCTGGCCCAGCATCGGCCCCAGCCGGTCGGCCACGGCGCGCGCCATGGCGTCGGTGCCACCACCGGGTGCGGACCCCACCAGCAGGCGCAGCGGCTTGGTCGGCCAGTCGGCGCGCGGCGTCTGGGCGAACGCGGATGCCGTCAGGCACAGGGTGCCCGCGGCCAATGCGGCCGTCGCCGCCAATATGCGGATCTTCATGGTTGTCTCCTTGATGTTTCTTGGCCGCATGGGCTAGTTGTTGTGCAGTCATCTTAGAAACAACGCCTGTTTCCGTAAAATGAAACTTTTGCACCAACCGTTCACCACAGGCGATCAATCATGGAACGCAACTTGAATGTGCCCGCCCTGCTGTCGCGGCTGCGCATGCGGCAGATCGTGCTGCTGCTGGCTATCGACGAACGCGGCACGCTGCGCGCGGCGGCGGCGCAGCTGAACATGACGCAGTCGGCCGCCAGCAAAATGCTGCACGAACTGGAATTGGCGTTGGGGCAGCCCCTGTTTGAACGGGTGGGTCGCGGGCTGGCGCTGACGCCCGCCGGCGTATGCGTGATGGGCTACTTTCGCGGCATGCGCGGCACCATGTCGTCGCTGGCGCGCGAGCTGGATGCATTGCGGCTGGGCAGCGCGGGCAAACTCTTCATCGGCAGCATCATGGCGGCCTCGCCCGGCCACCTGACCGACGCCTTGCTGCGCCTGAAGCAGACCTATCCGCTGCTGGCCGTGGAAATTGCCACGGGCACCAGCGACCTGCTGATCGCGCAGCTGAACGAAGGCAAGCTGGATGTGGTGATCGGCCGCATGCTGACCCTGTCGGACCGCAACTACGTGTTCCGGCCCATCGGCGACGAGGCGCTGTCGGTGATCGCGGCGGTGGACCATCCGCTGGCCGGGCAAAAGCGCTTGGCGTTCGACGCCATGTTGGCGTATCCCTGGATCTTGCAGCCGCACGGCAGCCCGATGCGCGATGTGATCGAACAGGAATTCCGGTCGCACAACGTGGCGACGCCGCCGGGGCTGATCGAGTCCGCGTCCATTTTGACCACCACCAACCTGGCGATGAAGTCGCACATGCTGGGGGTGATTCCCGAGTCGGTGGCCAGCCGGTATGCGGCGCACGGCTTGCTGGCCATCCTGCCCTACCAGATACGCCAGTCGCTGACCGAGTTCGGCAGCATCGTCCCGCGCGACCGCCCGTTAAGCGCGGCCGGCCAGCATTTTGTGGACCTGCTGCACGATATTCAACGATGATGCGGGCGCGTTAGGCGAATTTTGCGTATCGGGGGAAGTACAATCGCCCATTGCGCCCCGCGCGCTTTTTATCCGAGGTTTTCCCCGTGAGTGCCCTGCCCGCCTGTCCGAAATGCCAATCCGAATACACCTACGAAGACGGCGGCAACTACGTCTGCCCGGAGTGCGCGCATGAATGGCCCACCGCGGCCGGCGATGACACCGCAGCCACCGAGGACGCCCGCGTCTACCGCGATTCGGCCGGTAACGTGCTGCAGGACGGCGACACCATCACCGTCATCAAGGACTTGAAGCTCAAGGGCTCGGGCGGCGTGGTCAAGATGGGCACGAAGGTCAAGGGCATCCGCCTGGTCGACAGCGACCACGACATCGATTGCAAGATCGACGGCTTTGGCCAGATGAGCCTGAAGTCGGAATTCGTGAAGAAGGTCTAGCGTCCGGTTGCGCCTGTCGCACTGCCCCGCGCACGGCGAGGGGCAGCGTTCTATCAAAGGTCTTCGTCTTCAACCGCCTTGGGCATCAGGTAGGCGGTCAGCAGGCTGGACAGCCCCGCCATCACCCACAGCACGAAGAACGACACCGTGTAAAAGCCCACGCGCCCGGTGGGCACGTGCCCGAAGACGGCCACATCCAGCGGGTCGATCAGCGCGAAGATCAACGCGCTGCCCATCGCCGCCGCCAAGAACGACGGCCACAAAATCCACATCAATGAACGCAGGCCCATCTGTGCTCTCCCTGGTTAAGGGTTGGCTTGCGCGGCGCGTGCGCCCTCGCTTGCCCGGGGTGCGACCTGTTCGATCACCAGGCCGCGCTTGACCACGCCGTCCTGGATCGGCTCGTGGGTGAAGTTGCTGTAGGCGAAGTAGATCGTGATGAAGCATCCGATCATGGCCGCGAAGGGGCCGGCCATCAGGATCCACGGCCAGGGCTCGCGGTACCAGGGCTTGGGCGTGGGCAGGGATGAGGCGGTTGTCATGGAAAGTCCTTGAATCGGGCGAAGCGGGCTTAATCGGGTACGTAGAAACTGGCGGCTTCGTCGGTCTGGATGGACCGGTTTTCGCCGTCGTGGCCGCGCGCGCGCAGCGTGATGGGATGGGCGCCCGGCTCCACGCCGGCAGGCGCGCGGATCACCATGGGCACCAGCTTGTTGGCGGCCGGCTCAACCTCAACCATGTCGGACCCTTGGCGCCCGGCCATCACTTGCAGGCCCGGCATGCCGTCCGCCGACAGGCGCAACCGCATGGCGGTGTCCGACGTGTTGATGATTTGCAGGCGGTAGACGTTTTCGATCTGCCCGCCGGCCACTTCGCGGCCCAAGGCGCCCCGGTCACGGATGACGTCGACCCGCAAGGGGTTGCGCATGGCCAGCGACGCCACAAAGGCCACGGCCAGTATCAGGATCAGCGTGCCGTAGATCAGCACGCGCGGGCGCAGAAGATGCGAGCGCGCGCTTTTGGCGCTCAGGCCATCCTGCATGGCGCGGTCGGACGTGTAGCGGATCAGGCCGGGTTCGTACTGCATCTTGTCCATGACCTGCTCGCAGGCGTCGATACAGGCGCCGCAGCCGATGCACATGTATTGCAGGCCGTCGCGGATGTCGATGCCGGTGGGGCACACTTGCACGCACAGGCTGCAATCGACACAGTCGCCCAGGCCGGCCGCCTTGTGATCCACTTTGCGCGAGCGCCCGCCGCGCGGGTCGCCCCGGCGCTTGTCATACGTAACCACAAAGGTGTCCGGGTCCACCATGACGCTTTGGAAGCGGGCATAGGGGCACATGTACTTGCACACGGATTCGCGCATGAAGCCGGCGTTGCCCCAGGTGGCAAAGCCATAGAACAACATCCAGAACCATTGCCACGGGCCGAGTTGCAGCGTGAACAGTTCATGGCCCAGTTCGCGGATCGGCGCGAAATAGCCGATGAAGGTCGACCCCGTCCACCAGGCCAGCGCAATCCACAGCACATGCTTGGTGATCTTTACGCGCGCCTTGTGCAGGCTCCAGGGTGCTTCGTCCAGACGGATGCGGGCGATGCGGTCGCCTTCGACCTTGCGCTCGATCCACATGAAAATTTCGGTGTAGACGGTTTGCGGACAGGCGTAGCCGCAGAACAGTCGGCCGGCGACGGCGGTGAACAGGAACAGCGCCAGCGCCGAGATGACCAGCAGCACGGCCAGGTACACCACGTCTTGCGGCCACAGCACCAGGCCGAACAGATAGAACTTGCGCGCGCCCAGGTCGAACAGCACGGCTTGGCGGCCGTTCCATTGCAGCCAGGGCAAGCCGTAGAAGATCAGCTGCGTGATGAAGACAAACGCGATGCGCCAGCGGGCAAAGTTGCCGCTGACGGATCGCGGATAGATCTTGCTGCGCACGCCGGCCAGCGTCTGCTCCAGGGTTTCGGCCCCGGAACGAGGCGGACGTGTGTGCGGGCGCCAGGGCGGCGGGTCGCCGCCAGGCTGCGTGCCGACGCTTGCGGTTGACCCTTCATCCATATGCTGCTCCGTACTGTAAGTCCATTGATGTGAAGGGCCGCCGGGACGTCCCTTCACCTATGCGCCGCCGGCCGCGTTACTTGACCGCCGTGGTGCCGCCGACCGCCGCGGTATCGACCGCCGCGGTGCCGACCGCCGCGGTATCGACCGCCGCGGTGCCGACCGCCGCCTGCCCGCCCGCTTCGGGCTTGTTCGACAAGCCCCATACCCACGCCGTCAACACCTTGATCTGCTCGGGATTCAGGATGTGTTCGTGCGCCGGCATGCGGTTGTCGCGACCGTCCAGGATGGTCTTGACGATGGAGGCTTCCGACGAGCCATACAGCCACACGTCGTCCGTCAGGTTGGGCGCGCCCACCAGCTGGTTGCCCTTGCCGTCCACACCGTGACAGGCGACGCAGAAGTTGCCGAATTCGCGCTTGCCGCGAAACACGCGCACCGGGTCCGCCGTCAGCCCCGACAAGGACCGCACATACTGCGCGATGTCGCCGGCCGTCTTGGCGTCGATCGCGGCCTTCCACGGCGGCATCACGCCATGGCGCCCTTCCTTGATGGTCTTCATGATGGTTTCGGGCGAACCGCCGTGCAGCCAGTCACCATCGGTCAGGTTGGGAAAGCTGGGGCCGCCCTTGGCGTCCGAGCCATGGCACTGCGCGCAGTTGTTCAGGAACAGGCGCTGGCCGATTTCACGGGCGCCCGTGTCCTGCGCGATCTGCGGCACGGTCATCGTTTCAAAACGCGCGTAGATGGGGCGCACGGCCTCGGCCATCTTGGCCTGCTGCCGCGCCACTTCCTCGGTGCTGCTGTAGCCCAGCTGGCCCTTGTACGAACCCAGGCCCGGCATGAAGAACAGATAGCCCAGCGCGAACAGGCACGCCAGCAGGTACATCCACGTCCACCACGTGGGAACAGGATTGTTCAGTTCGGTCAGGTCGCCGTCCCAGACGTGGCCGGTGTCTTCCACCTGCCCGGCGGCCGGCTTGGCGCCCAGCCAGCGGCGCTGCGTATACAGCAGCCACACGCACCAGACCACGCCGCCCACGGCAACGACCGAAATGAAAATGCCCCAGAAGCCATTGACGAAATCGCTCATGACCGATTCGCTCCATCTTGTTGTGCCTGTCCGAATTCATCGGGCAGTGCGAACGGCAACATGGCCGATTCGCGATTGGCGCTCTGGCGCCCGCGCGAGCAGGCCCACCAGACGATGCCGAAAAAGGTCGCCATGGAAATGGCGGTAATGAATGCGCTCAGGATGCCCAGCATGATCAGCCTCCCGAAGCCGCCGGCACGGCGGCTTGTGCAGCGGGTTGTGCAGCGGGTTGTGCAGCCGATTGCGCGGCGGCCTTCTTCGCCGCTTCGGCCGCCCGGGCCTCTTCGGCCTGCTTGGCGCGGCGCACGCCCACGCCCAGGCTTTGCAGGTAATCGACCAGCGCGTCTTCTTCCGTCTTACCCTCGATGGCCTTGGGCGCGCCGGCGATCTGCTCGTCCGTGTAAGGCACGCCCAGCTTGCGCAGGGCAAGCATGCGTTCGGACACGTTCTGACCGGTGATCACCGTCTTTTGCAACCACGGATACGCGGGCATGTTCGATTCGGGAACCACCTTGCGCGGGTCGCGCAAGTGGATGCGGTGCCAGTCGTCGGAATAGCGTTCGCCCACGCGCGCCAGGTCGGGCCCGGTGCGCTTGGAACCCCACAGGAACGGATGATCGAAGACCGATTCGGCGGCCGTCGAATACGAACCGTAGCGCTGCACCTCGGCGGCCAGCACGCGCACTTGTTGCGAGTGGCAGCCCACGCAGCCTTCACGGATGTACACGTCGCGGCCCATCAGCCGCAGCGGGCTGTAGGGCTCGACGCCCGCCACCGGCTGCGTCGTGCTGTGCTGAAAGAACAGCGGAATGATCTGCACCAGGCCCGCGAAGGACACCACCAGGATGCTGGCAATGATCATCCAGCCGATGTTCTTCTCAAGCGTCTGGTGAGAAAAGAAGCCAGTTTTTTTGTTGGCCATGATGTCCTCGTCAAACAGTGGCGGGCACGGCGGGCGCGGCGGGTGCGGCGACCGACGGGCGAGCGGCATGGGGATCGTCAAGCGGAATGGCGGGGTTGACCGGCTGCGCGCCGCGCACCGTCTTCCACACGTTCCAGGCCATCACGAACACGCCCGACAGGAACAAGGTGCCACCCAGCAAGCGGATCAGGTAGTACGGAACCCGGGTCTTCAGTTCTTCGACAAAGCTGTAGACCAGCGTGCCGTCGGAGGCCGTGTCGCGCCACATCAGGCCCTGCTGCACCCCGGCAATCCACATCGCGGCGATGTACAGCACCACGCCGATGGTGGCGATCCAGAAGTGCAGTTCGATGGCCTTCACGCTGTACATCTTTTCGCGGCCATACAGGCGCGGGATCAGGTAGTAGAGCGAGCCGAAGGAAATCATCGCGACCCAGCCCAGCGCGCCGGAGTGCACGTGGCCGATGGTCCAGTCCGTGTAGTGCGACAGCGCGTTGACGGTGCGGATCGACATCATCGACCCTTCGAACGTGGACATGCCGTAGAACGACAGCGCGGTGACCATGAACTTCAGGATCGGGTCGGTGCGCAGCTTGTACCAGGCGCCTTGCAGCGTCATGATGCCGTTGATCATCCCGCCCCAGGACGGCGCCAGCAGGATCAGCGAAAACGTCATGCCCAGCGATTGCGTCCAGTCAGGCAGCGACGTGTACAGCAAGTGGTGCGGACCCGCCCACATGTACGTGAAGGCCAGCGCCCAGAAGTGGACGATGGACAGGCGGTAGGAATAGATCGGGCGGCCGGCCTGCTTGGGCACGAAGTAATACATCATGCCCAGGAAGCTGGTGGTCAGGAAAAAGCCCACCGCGTTATGGCCGTACCACCACTGCACCATGGCGTCCTGCACGCCGGCGTACGCCGAGTACGACTTCCACATCGACACCGGCATTTCGATGTTGTTGAAGATGTGCAGGATGGCGATGGTCAGGATGTACGAGCCGAAGAACCAGTTGGCCACGTAGATGTGCTTGGACCGGCGCTTGATGATGGTGCCGAAGAACACGATGGCGTAGGCGACCCAGACCAAGGTGATCAGGATGTCGATGGGCCATTCCAGTTCGGCGTATTCCTTGCTGCTGGTAAAGCCCATGGGCAAGGTGATCGCGGCGGCGACGATGACGATCTGCCAGCCCCAGAACGTGAAGGCGGCCAGCTTGTCGCAGAACAAGCGCGCCTGACAGGTGCGTTGGACAACGTAGTACGACGTCGTGAACAGAGCGCTGCCGCCAAAGGCGAAGATCACCGCGTTGGTGTGCAGCGGGCGCAGGCGGCCATAGCTGAGCCATGCGGTGTCGAAATTCAACTGCGGCCAAATCAGCTGCGCGGCGATAAATACGCCCACAGCCATGCCGACTATGCCCCACACCACCGTCATGAGCGCGAACTGCCTCACGATCTTGTAGTTGAAGGTATCGGCCTTGCTTGCGATTGCGGGGCAATCGTTCATCACCCTTCCCCTAAAGTAACAAATAGCTCCAGGCTTGAATGATGGGACTAGGCACACAAGTCGACGTTGATATGGATCAAGCGCACAACGGCCAGACAGGGAACGCGGCAATGCCGCAACGGACTCACGCGCGCGCGGCCTCAATGGCAACGCGCGCGCGGGCGCCCAGGCGCCGGGGAACCGGGGTGTCGGGAATGGGTGGGCGGGGTTTGCGCTTAGCCGCGCGAGCCGCGACCGCTGTCGTCGTCGCGCAGGATCGCCGTGCCGGCGTTGTCGGTATCGTCGTACTGGCCGTTGAACACGGCCCACCACAGCGATACGCCGATGGCCAGCACGAACAGCAGCGACAAGGGCAGCAAGAGATAGAGGATGGTCATGGCGCGGCTTCCAGCGCGCCGACGGGTGCGCTGCCAACCGACCAGTCGCGGCGGCACAGGCGCCACGAGTTATAGGCCACGGCCAGTGAGGACAGCAGCATCGTGATGGCGGCCAGCCAGGGTTGCACCCAGCCCAACAACGCCAGCGGCGTCATCAGCAAATGCCAGATCAACGAGCCGTACAGGTTCTGGCGGGCTTTCTCGCGCGCGCGGCGCAGCAGCGCGCCCAGCGCGGCGTCCGACATGGTGGGGTGCGCGGCCAATGCCGAATGCGCAGACGCCATGGCGGTGGGCACCGCCATCGACATCGCACAGGGGCAGCTCATGACCAGCAGCGCCACCATCACGGGCAGGCTGTGGGCGGGGTCGATGGCCGCCCAGCCGATAGCGGCGGCCAGCGCCAGCACCACCTGCGCCAACACGAAGCGCGAGGCCAGCCGATCGGCGCGCGCGCCCAATTCCAGCCGTTGGGTTTCCACGCGCTGATGCCGCAGGCCGCCCGCCGCGTCGCCGAAGGATTGGCGGGCGCACAGTTCCAGGTAGCGCGCGGTCAGCAAGAACGCCACGAACATCGTGACGGAATCGAAATAGACGTCGCCTCGCCCGGTCCAGGTGGCGTGAACGCTGGGAACAAACGCCGCCACGATGCCCAACGCAACGGGCACGTCCATGCCCGCGCGGCCGTGGCGCAGGTTGTCACCGGCATGGCGCCAGATGGGCCAGGCCGAATACAGCACCACGGGAATGGTCAGGGCGAAGCTGGCCCAGTTCATCAGCACGATGGCCCAGTCCAGCGTTTCCAGCGCGTCGGCGGGCATGCTGTCATGGCGCAGGTAACCGGGCCACGCAAACATCATGACCTGCATCATGGCGAGCCACGCCAGCGACAGGCGCACCAAGGCGTGGCGGCGTTGCTGGCGGTCGGCGTCGGACAGGGACGCCGGGACGGCGAAAATCGATTTTGCTCGCATGCGCCGATGGTACCCAGCAGCGAAGGCCGGCACCTTGATCTGGATCAAGGCGGCTTTTCCGGCGTCCAAGCCAGCTATCGCAACGCGCCGCGCTTTTTCAGGTCGGCCACCCGCTCGGCGCAGATTCCCGCTTCGGCCAGCACCTCTTCGCTGTGTTCGCCAAACGCGGGCGCGGCGCGCGGCGTGTCCGCCTGGCTGCGGCCGAACTTGATCGCCTGCGCGAAGCCCCGGTAGCTGCCAACGACCGGATGCGCGAATGTGGAGATCATCTTCTCGGCCTGCACCTGGGGAAAGTCGAACATGTCTTCAACGCCGCGCGCGGCGGCGCAAGGCACCTCTTCGCCAAACCAGGCCTCCCATTCCAGCGCAGTGCGCGCGCGCAGCGCTTCATGCAGGCGCGGCACGATTTCGTCGCGATGCTCGGCGCGCTTGCGCACCGAGTCGTAACGCGGATTCGCCGCCAGGTCCGCCAGCCCGGTCTTCTCGCACAAGGCCTGCCAGAAGTGTGGCGTGTTGGCCGAGATATACAGATAGCCGCCGCCCGTGGGGTGCAGGCCCGTGATGCCGCCCGAACGCATGTCGCGCCCGATCTCGCGCGGTTCGCCCTCGGCCCAGACCAGCCGGGCCGATTGCAACGCCAGCGCGCTGCGCAGCAAGGACACGCCCACGAACTGCCCGCGACCGCTGCGTTCGCGTTCATACAGCGCCGACGCCACCCCGGCCGCCACCATGGACGAGGCGTAGTAATCCACCACCGAGCCGTACAGGATCTCAGGCGGGCCTTCCGCCTTGCCCTGCAACGCACACATGCCCGTCATGGTTTGCAGCACCTGGTCGTAGCCCGCCTTGTCCTTGAGCGGACCGGTTTCCCCATAGCCGGTGACGGCGCAGTAGATCAGCCGGGGGTTCACCTCGGCCAGCTGCTCGTAGGCGATGCCCAGGCGCGCGGGCACGCTGGGCCGAAAGTTGTGCACCAGCACGTCCGCCTGGCGCGCCAGGTCGTGCAGCACGGCCAACGCGTCGGGCTGTTTCAGGTCCAGCACCAGCCCGCGCTTGCCCCGGTTCACGCCCAGGAAGGCGCGGCTTTCGGTGTCCAGCGTGGACGGGTACTTGCGCAGGTTGTCGCCCGTGGGCGGTTCCACCTTGATGACGTCCGCGCCCTGGTCCGCCAGCAGCGTGCAGCCATACGGCCCGGCGATGTAGGCGCTTAAGTCCAGCACGCGTACGCCCGCCAGCGGGCCACCGGTACAAACTTGTTCAGTTGCCATCATTGCTGTTGCTCCGTGCCGTCCAGCCCCAAGGCCTGGGCCGAACGCAGTATCGCTTCGGCGCGGCGCAGGAACGGGCCGTCGATCATGCGGCCGTCCACCACGAACGCGGCGACGCCTTTGTCCGATGCCTCGCGCGCCGCCTGCACCACGCGGGTAGCGTGGGCGATTTCTTCATCCGTCGGGCGAAAGGCGGCGTTGACCAGCGGCACCTGGCGCGGGTGAATGCAGCTTTTGCCCAGGTAGCCCAGGCTGCGCGCCAGCTCGGCCTCGGCGCGAAAGCCCGCTTCGTCTTCGATATTGGCAAAGGCCGAGTCATAGGCAAACACCCCCGCCTCGGCCGCCGCCATGCGCAGCGCAAACATCGCCTGCTGCACGGCCACGTTCTGGCGGCGGCTGATGCCGGCGGGTTCGAAAAGATCCCCCAGGCCCAGCTGCAAGCCGGCCACCGACGGATGCGCGGCCGCCAAGGTGGCCGCCCGGCGCAGCGCGCGGGGCGATTCAATGTTCAACAGCAAACCGACCGGTTCATTCACCCCGTTGGCGGCACGCGCCTGTTCGATGGCGCTGGCCGCCGCCACCACGTCGGCCTCGCTTTCCGCCTTGGGCAGATTCACCAGATGCAGGCCCGGCCGCACCACCGCCTGCACGTCGGCATGAAAATGCCCACTGTCCAGCGCGTTGACCCGCACGATCAGCGTCTTGCCCGACGCCGCGGTCTGCGGGTCGGCCAGCATGCGGGCCAGGTGCTCGCGCGCTTCGGCCTTGCGCGACGGGGCCACGGCGTCCTCCAGGTCGAACGACAACGCGTCCGCGGGGCCGCTCAATGCCTTGGCGAATAACTCGGGACGGGAACCTGGAACGAACAGTTTGCTTCTCATGCTTGCGCTCTTGTGACGGAGGTTGAATCGGGGTCGTGCTTATTGAATGGATATGTTCCGGTCGCGCGCCACCTGCTTCCACTTGGCGGCGTCGGCCTGCACCAGATCGGCAAACTGCGGCACGGTCAGTTCGGCCGGCACCGCGCTTTCCTCGGCGAACATGGCGCGCATCTTGTCGTCGTTGACGATGGCGCGAATCTCGGCGTTCAGCTTGTCGACCAGCGGCGCGGGGGTGCCGGCCGGGGCCAGCACGCCCCACCACAGTTCCACCGAGTAGCCGGGCTGGCCTTCACCGATGGTGGGCAGGTCGGGATAGAACTGCGACCGCTTGGGTGACGTGACGGCCAGCACGCGCAGCTTGCCGCCCTTGAGCAGCGATGCCGTCGACGCAAAGCTGCCGATCACGAAATCGACGCGGCCACCGGCCAAATCGTTCAGCGCGTGCGACATGCCCTTGTAGGGCACGTGCGTGAACGCCGTCTTCTCGCCGCCCGCCAGGATTTCGCTGGCCATCTGGTTGACCGAGCCCAGCCCGGCGCTGCCGTAGGTCAGCTTGCCCGGTTCTTTGCGGCCAACAGCCAACAGGTCGGCCATGGATTGGTACGGCGAGTCCTTGCCCACCACCAAGGCCATCGGGCTGCGCGCCAGCATCGCCACGGGCGCGAAGCTGCGCACCACGTCGTACTTCAAATTGGTCTGTACCGCCGCGTTGGTGGTCAGCGTGGACGAAGACAGCATCAGCACCGTGCCGTCCTTGGGTGCGCGCGCGACGTATTCCGCGCCAATCGCCCCGCCCGCGCCGGGCCGGTTTTCAACAATGACGGTGTTCGACAGGCGCGCTCCCAGCTTTTCGGCCAGCACACGTGCGAACACGTCATTGCTGCCGCCGGGCGGAAACGGCACCACCATGGTGATGGTGGGCGGTATGGAGGCGGACTGCGCCATGGCGGTCGCGGGCGCGCCCGCGGCAACCGCCAGCGTCAGGCTCAGGGCCAACGCGGGTATGGCCGCGCGCAGCGTGTGCAAAGTCAGGTTCATCGTAGGTCTCCTCGGTGTCGGTCTGTTCCGGCAGGCGTGGCACGCCCGTCCCGCAGCCGCTTTTCGTTGTGGTCGTCTCGCATACTAGGACCGGCCACTGATGATATAAAGCGAGGATTCTTAAAACACTACGTGAGGATTCCTGATGAAGATCGAATCTTTCCGTACGCTCAATGCGGTGCTGCGCGGCGGCAGCTTCGCGGCGGGCGCCGCGGACATGAACCTGTCGCCCAGCGCCGTCAGCTTGCAGATGAAGCAGATGGAGCAATACTTCGGCCAGCCGCTGTTCGACCGGTCGGCGCTACAGGTCAGGCCGAACGCCTTTGCCGCCGAAGTGGACGCGGTGCTGCAGGACGCGCTGGCCCGGCTGGACGAACTGCGCCGGCGCAGCACGCCCGCCGTTGAAGGGCGCGTGCGGCTGGGCACCATCGAACCGTTGCAGGTCACGCTGCTGCCCCCGCTGCTGCGCAAACTGCGGGAACGCTATCCCCAGCTGGACGTGCGGCTGGTGCGCGGCCGCGCCACCGAATTGACCGAGAAACTGAAAAAAGGGGAAATCGACGCCGCGATCATCACGCAGCCGGAGACGGGCGGGTCCAGCCGCCTGGTGTGGACGCCGCTGTTTCGGGAAACGCTGGTCCTGATCGCCCCGCCCGATTCCTCAGAAACGCGCGTGGCCGAACTGTTCCAGCGCTACGAATGGATTCGCTTTGACAAGACCACTATCGGTGGCCGACTGGCCGCGCGCTATGTGGCGCAGCACGCGCCGCACGCGCGCTGCCGCATCGAAATGCAGTCGCTGGCGGCGCTGACGGCGCTGGTGTCGGCAGGGCTGGGGGTGTGCGTGCTGCCCGAGCCGGGGCGCAACCTGCTGGACGTGCATCCCGTGCGCGTGTTGCCGCTGGGCAAACACGCGCCGTACCGGCAGATTTCCTTTGTGTGCCGGCAAGCAGACGAAGAGAACCGGCTGGTGCAGGCGCTGCTGGAAGGTGCACGGCCTTAGCTGGGCTCTGCCTGCTTGGCCATATCGATAAACGCGCGCAACGCCGACGATACGCGACGTTGCCTTGGGTAATACAGCATGAAGCCGGCAATTGTGGGGCACCAGTCATCCAGCATGCGCACCAGCCGGCCCGATTGCAGCAGGTCGCGCACGTAGTATTCCGGCACGCAGCCGATGCCGATGCCGTCCACCGCCGCGCGCACTTCCGCGTGCACGTCGCTAAGCGCGATGCGGCCGGACACGTCCACCTCAACCGCCACCCCGTCCTTTTCAAATTCCCATTTGTAGTAGCGCCCGCTGGGAAAGCGGTAGCGCACGCACTCGTGGGCCAGCAGGTCGTCGGGATGGCGCGGCAATGGCCGGCCCGCCAGGTAGGCAGGTGACGCCACGGTCGCCGCGCGCAGGCTGGGGCCGATCGGCACGGCCACCATGTCTTCCGGCACGGCCTCCAGCAAGCGCACGCCGGCATCGAAACCCGAGCCGACGATATCGACAAAGCTGTCGTCCTCGGCGATTTCCAGGCGGATATCCGGGTACGCCGCCAGGAAGCGCGCGGCCATCGGCATCAGCAACATGTAGGACGCGGCGCGAGACGTGTTGATCCGCAGCGTGCCGGACGCCGAACCCCGAAAGTGGTTCATCTCTTCCAACGCGTCGCCCAGGTTGGCAAGGGCGGGAAGCAGGCGCTCGGCCAGGCGTTGGCCGGCGTCGGTCAGCGCCACGCTGCGCGTCGTGCGGTTGAACAGGTTCACGCCCAACCGTTCTTCCAGGCTGCGGATCGCGTAGCTGACGGCGGACGTGGACAGGCCCAGTTCTTCGCCCGCGCGGCGAAAGCTGCAATGCCGGGCGACGGCGGCGAACGCCGCCAGGTGCGACAGGTTATCTGCCTGCATGATTATGCAAATTCCTTCAATAAAGCATGCGGAAATTCTAGCTTGATAGCGGGAATGCCGAGGAATATTGTGAACGTCTGCTTAACAAATTTAATTCGAGTCCACCATGATCCAAGCCCGTGGCTATGCCGCCCACAGTACCGACACCCCGCTCGTTCCGTTCAGCTTCACGCGCCGCGAGCCGGGCGATGACGACGTGCTGATCGACATTCTTTACAGCGGCATTTGCCATTCCGACTTGCATCAGGCGCGCGGCGACTGGGGCAATTCGGTGTTCCCGATGGTGCCGGGCCACGAGATCGTGGGCCGCGTGGCGCAAGTGGGCAAGAACGTCACCAAGTTCAAGGCAGGCGATTTCGCGGGCGTGGGCTGCATGGTGGATTCCTGCCTGCATTGCAAGGCCTGCCGCTTGAACCTGGAGCAGTACTGCGAGGAAGGCGCCACCCTGACCTATAACGACAAGGAACGCGGCAGCGACCAACTGACGTTTGGCGGCTATTCCGACCGCATCGTCGTCAAGGAACACTTTGTTGTGAAGGTGTCTGACAAGCTGGATCTGAAAGCCGTTGCTCCGCTGCTGTGCGCCGGCATCACCACGTATTCGCCGCTGCGCCACTGGAAGGTCGGCCCCGGCCAGAAGGTGGGCGTGATCGGCTTGGGCGGGCTGGGCCACATGGGCGTGAAGTTTGCCCATGCCATGGGCGCACATGTCGTGATGATCACCACTTCCGCCGACAAGGGCCGCGACGCCAGGCGCCTGGGCGCCGACGAGGTGCTGGTGTCGCGCGACGCAGCGGCGATGGCCGCGCACGCGGGCACGTTCGATTTCCTGTTGAACACCGTGCCCGTCAGCCATGACGTGAACCCGTACCTGGCGCTGCTGACGCTGAACGGCACGATGGCGCTGGTGGGCGCGCTGACGCCGCTGGACCCGATTCCGGGCGCGAACCTCATCATGGGCCGCAAGTCGATCGCGGGCTCGGCCATCGGTGGCATGGAAGAAACGCAAGAGATGATGGACTTCTGCGCCGAACACGGCATCGTCAGCGATGTCGAGATCATGCCGATCCAGGCCGTGAACGAGGCCTATGAACGGCTGGTAAAAAACGACGTGAAGTACCGCTTTGTCATCGACATGGCGTCGCTGGCGCAAAAGGCGGCGGCCGCTTAAGAGCAACAAGGCGCGGGCGCTGCCCCCCGAGGGAAAAAAAAGGGTGCCCGAAGGCACCCTGAATCCACCCTACAACAGCACCTACAACTGCAAAGCAATCTATCCGTGCGTCACCCGGTCAGCGCTCACCGGGTGACGCACCATGCGTTCAAGCAATCACGCATTCAAGCGTTCAAGCCACCTTCTGTTCCTTGCCGTGTTCGAACTGGGCTTCTTCCGTGGAGCCCGTCAGCGCCGTGGTCGAGGACTGGCCGTTTTCAATCGTCTGCGTCACGGCGTCGAAGTAGCCGGTGCCCACTTCGCGCTGGTGCTTCACGGCGGTGAAGCCCATTTCGGCGGCGGCGAATTCCTTCTGCTGCAATTCCACGAAGGCGCTCATCTGGCGGCGGGCATAGCCGTGGGCCAATTCGAACATGCCGTAGTTCAGTGCATGGAAGCCGGCCAGCGTGATGAACTGGAACTTGTAGCCCATGGCGCCCAGCTCGCGCTGGAACTTGGCGATGGTGCCGTCGTCCAGGTTCTTCTTCCAGTTGAACGAGGGCGAGCAGTTGTACGCCAGCAGCTTGCCCGGGAATTGACGATGGATGGCGTCCGCGAACTTGCGGGCATATTCCAGGTTGGGCGTGGATGTTTCGCACCAGATCAGGTCGGCGTACGGCGCGTAGGCCAGGCCACGCGAAATGGCTTGATCGATGCCGGCCTTGGTGCGGAAGAAGCCTTCCACGGTGCGCTCGCCGGTGATGAACGGGCGGTCGTTTTCGTCCACGTCGCTGGTCACCAGGTCGGCGGCATCGGCGTCGGTGCGGGCCAGCAGCACGGTGGGCGTGCCCATCGTGTCGGCCGCCAGGCGCGCCGACACCAGCTTGGCCACGGCTTCGCGGGTGGGCACCAGCACCTTGCCGCCCATGTGGCCGCACTTTTTCACGGACGCCAACTGGTCTTCGAAGTGCACGCCCGAGGCGCCGGCGTCGATCATTGCCTTCATCAGTTCAAAGGCATTGAGCACGCCGCCAAAGCCCGCTTCGGCATCGGCCACGATGGGCGCGAAGTAATCGATATAGCCTTCGTCGCCCGGGTTCTTGCCTTCCATCCATTGGATCTGGTCGCAGCGCGCCAACGAATTGTTGATGCGGCGAACCACTTGCGGCACCGAGTTGGCGGGGTACAGCGACTGGTCGGGATACATCTCGCCGGCCAGGTTGGCGTCGCCGGCCACTTGCCAGCCCGACAGGTAGATGGCCTTCAAACCGGCCTTGACCTGTTGCATGGCCTGGTTGCCGGTCAGGGCGCCCAGCGAATTCACGAAGGGTTCGCTATGCAGCAGTTCCCACAGACGGGTGGCGCCACGTTCGGCCAGCGTGTGCTGCACGCTGATCGAGCCGCGCAGGCGGATAACATCCTCGGCGCTGTAGTCGCGCTTGATGCCCTGCCAGCGGGTGTTCTCGGCCCAGTCTTTCTGCAAATTGCGGATTTCGGTTTCGCGAGTGCTCATGGTGATGCTCCTGGTCAGTGATAAGAAGACTTCAAAGATTCGCGTCTTGCATTGCGTGAATCGTTGGACAAAGTCTATGCCTCTGCTGCAAAGCAAGGTGGGCTTGTGTCTTATAGAAGACGAAAAATATTTACCTATAAAATCAATAGGTTGAACGCGGCATTTCGCATCACGAAACGCTTTTGTCATCTATGAAATGCGCTTTGGTTGCGTAGCAGCAGGAACTTTCACATCACGGGACTTACATTTCACAATGCGGAAAAACAGCCTTTTTCGCAGCGCCTACAATGCCGCTATTCCCCAGCTATTCCTGATTTGCCATGACCCTGTCGCACGGCCCCCTGGGCCAGAGCGTGGCCTACGCCTCGCAATACGATCCTTCGCTGCTGTTCCCCATCGCGCGGTCGCACAACCGCGCGGCGCTGAACCTGACCGCCGGCAACCTGCCCTTTACGGGCGTTGATCTCTGGAACGCCTACGAGCTGTCCTGGCTGGACGCCAAGGGCAAGCCGCGCGTGGCAATGGCCACGTTCTCGGTGCCGGCCGACAGCCCCAACATCATCGAATCCAAGTCATTCAAGCTCTATCTGAATTCGTTCAACCAGACGCGGCTGGTCAATTCCGCCGCGCTGCGTGGGCGGCTGGAACGCGACCTGAGCGCCGCGGCCGGCGCGCCGGTGGGCCTGGACTTCTTCCTGCCCCAGCGCTTTTCCGAATTGCAGATGGGCGAGATGGACGGCATCTATATCGACAAGCTGGATATCGAGATCGACACCTACGAGCCGGCGCCGCAAGTGCTGCGCACGCGGCCGGGCGACGTGGTCCAGGAAACGCTGGCATCACGGCTGTTGAAGTCCAACTGCCCCGTGACGGGCCAGCCGGATTGGGCCAGCGTGCAGATCCGCTACCGGGGCGCGCCCATCGACCGGGAATCGCTGCTGCGCTATGTGGTGTCTTTCCGCCAGCACGCCGAATTTCACGAACACTGCGTCGAGCGCATCTTCAGCGACATCATGCAGGCCTGCGCCCCCGAACAGCTGACCGTGTACGCGCGCTACACGCGCCGTGGTGGGCTGGACATCAATCCCTGGCGCAGCAACTTCGAAGCCGCGCCGCCGGCCGACGTGCGCACCGTTCGCCAATAAAGCCCACGCGGCGCGCCGCCTGGCTCGCGCCGCGGCCCGCCCGTTCTCACGCTTAGTTACACACGCACTGCCCGCCGCCGTTTTCGTTTATGGTTCGCACGGCATCAGGGCGGGCCGACCGGCTCGCCGCCACATCCGAACCCTTAGACATTTCACTCCCCCAAGGAGGCGGCAATGCAAGTGCGAGATTGGTTTGTCGAGCGTCAACCCGAGTACGCGCAATGGAGGCAAGACCTGCATGCGCACCCCGAGTTGAGTTTCCAGGAACACCGCACCGCCGAGCTCGTCGCGGCCAAGCTGCGGCAATGGGGTCTGGACGTGCATGCCGGCATCGGCGGCACAGGCGTGGTGGCCGTGTTGCAGGGCGAACGGCCGGGCAAGCGCCGCATCGGCCTGCGCGCCGACATGGACGCGCTGCCCATGCAGGAAAAAACCACGCTGCCCTACCGTTCCACCCATGAAGGCACGTTCCATGGCTGCGGCCACGACGGCCACACCGCCACGCTGCTGGCCGTGGCGCAGCACCTGTCGCAAAACCGGGACTTTGCCGGCACCATCAACTTCATCTTCCAGCCCGCCGAGGAAACCCTGGCCGGCGGCGTCGCGATGATGGCCGATGGACTCTTCAAGCGCTTTCCGTGCGACGAAATCTATGGCCTGCACAACAACCCCATGGTCGGCAAGGGCCGCGTGGCCGTGCGCGAAGGCGCATTGCTGGCAGCCTGTGACGGTTTTGTCATCCGCGTGCATGGCGTGGGCTGCCACGGCGGCATGCCGCAACAGGGCAATGACCCGGTCGTCATCGCCTGCCAGTTGGTGGGCATGCTGCAAACCGTTGTCAGCCGCGCGCTGGACCCTCTGGAATCGGGCGTGGTCAGCGTCGGCATGATGAACGGCGGCACCGCGCCCAACGTCATCCCCGACCTGATCGAGCTGCGCGGCACGATCCGCACCATGAGCCTCGCCGCCCGCGAAACAGCCCTGCGCCGGGTGCGTGAAATGTGCGAGGGGCTTGGGGTTGCCAACGCCACCCGCATCGACGTCGAATTCGGCATGGGCTGCCCCCCGACCATCAACGCGCCCGGTCCGGCGGCCACCGTCACGGCGGCCGCCACGCGCGTCGTCGGCGCCGACCTGGTCGATGACCGCATCACCCCGTTGATGGCGGGAGAAGATTTCGCGTATCTGCTCCAGGAATGTCCGGGCGCCTACTTCTTCGTAGGCCAGGACGGCCACTTCTGCCATCACCCGGAATACGACTTCGACGACGACATCCTGCCCACGGGCGCGGCCGTCTTCGTTGAGATCGTGCGCGACCGCCTGGGCTGATCCGCCCTTTTCCCTGGCTGTTTCCCCTAGCTTTTCCATCCACGGACGCGCCGCTGCGGCGCGCCCGTGTTCCCTTACGCCTGTACGGCGCTTGCAGGAGTCCGTGATGACGCCTCCGTCTTCCCCCGCTTATCAAGTTTCCGCCGCCATGCGCCGCCGCGTGGTCATTGCGTCGGTGCTGGGCAACGCCTTCGAATGGTTCGATTTCGCCATCTACGGCATGTTTGCCGCCGTGATATCACGGCTGTACTTCCCCACGGGCGACAACGCGACGTCGCTGCTGCTGGGGCTGGCCACCTTTGGCGTGGCCTTTGCCGTGCGGCCCATCGGCGGGCTGGTGCTGGGCATGTACGCCGACCGCCACGGACGCCGGCGTGCGCTGTCGCTGATGATCCTGATGATGGCAGGCGGCACCGCCATGATCGGCGTGCTGCCCACCTACGCGTCCATCGGCATGGCCGCCAGCGTGCTGATGCTGGTGGCGCGCCTGATCCAGGGTTTTTCGGTGGGCGGCGAATATGCCAGCGCCAGCGCCATGCTGGTGGAGTTTGCGCCGCCCAACCGGCGCGGCCTGTACGGCAGCTTTCAGATGTGCTCGCAGGCGCTGGCGTTCTCGGCCGGCGCGGGCGTGGTCTATCTGCTGTCGTCCAACCTGTCGACCGCCGACCTGGAAAGCTGGGGTTGGCGCGTGCCGTTCCTGTTCGGCATCCTGATCGGGCCCATCGGCTATTACCTGCGCACGCAGGTGGACGAGACGCCCGAATTCCGCAAGTTTCAGGATCAGCGCGTCAAGCCCACGCAGACCACGCTGCGCACGCTGTTCTCGCGCTATCCGCGCGAACTGACCGGGTCGTTCTGCATTGTGGTCACGGGCACGGCGTCCAATTACGTCATGCTGCTTTACCTGCCCCTGTTTGCCGTCACGGAGCTGGGCCTGACGATGGGCGACGCGCAACTGAGCAGCGCCTTGGCCGCCGTGTTGCTGCTGGTGTTGTGCCCGCTGTCCGGCGCGCTGTCCGACCGCCTGTCGCGCCGCGCCCTGATGCTGCCGGCCACGTTCGCCTTTGGCGTGGTGACCTGGATCATGATGGCGCGCGTGCTGCAAGAGCCGTCGTTCGCCACCCTGCTGCAAGCGCAGTTGGCGGCGGCGGCGTGCATGGGCGTGATGTGGGGGCCGACGCCCGCGCTGATGACCGAGATCTTGCCGGTGAACCTGCGGTCCACGGGCGTATCCCTGTCGTACAACCTGGCCGTGATGCTGTTCGGCGGCCTGGCGCCTTTTATCAACACCGCGTTGATCCAACGTACGGGTGACCTGATGGTGCCGGTGTACTACGTGGCGTTTTGCGTCTTCATCGGGCTGATCGGCTTGCTGCTGCTGGGGCCGGGCAAGCCGCGCGGCGATACCGGGCTGCACGCGGCGCTGCAAGAAAGGCCGGCGTAATGACGGCCTCGGCTTGAAAGCGGTGGCGCCGGCTCAGGGCCGGGCGACCGCCGCCCCCGCCATGACGGGATCGGCGCGGCGCGCCTGCACCGCGATCCATTGCGCCAGCAGCGCCGCCGCCGTGAACGCCACGCCGGCGCCCACCCAGGGGCCCTGGCGGAAACCGGCATCCAGCAAAATGCCGAAGGCCAGCGGCCCCAGCGCCGACCCGACGTCCATGCCCGAATACACCAGCCCATAGACCGAACCGGTCGAGCCCTTGGGCGTTACACGGCGGATCAACATGTCGCGGGACGGCGCGGCCACGCCCGAGCAGAAGCCGGCCAGGCCCACCACCGGCGCGGCCAGGGCGGCGGGCACCCAGCCCAGCGCCAGCACCACCAGCGTCAAGCCCGCCAAGAGCAGCGCAACCATCACGGTGCGCTCGGTGCGCGGGTTGGCCGATACCAGGAAGCCGCCCGCCGCCATGCCCACGGCCGAGGCCACCATATAGCCGGACAGGGCCGAGCTGGCCACCACGTTGGACAAGCCATACAGCTGGTCCAGCAACGGAATCGTGTAGTTCTGCACCGATGACAAGGCAATCGACGTGCAGGCGAAGAACAGGAACGCGCCCCACAGCGCCGGCTTGGACAGCAACGTGGCCAAGGTGGCCAGCACGCCTTCTTGCGGTTTGGGCGCCTGCGCGGCCGCGGCCTTGGCCGGGGACGCCGCCGCGTTGGTATTGCCGGTGTCGTCGCCCATGGCGTCGGCGCTGAGCGGCAAGGGGCCGCCCAGCAAGTGGCCGCCCAGCACGGTCAACAGCAGCACCACCGCCACCAACCCGGCGGCGCTGTAGGCCGCCACGCGCCAGTCGGCCAGCAGGATGATCGTGGTCATGAAAACCGGGGTCAACGCCCAGCCCAGGTTGCCGGTCAGGCCATGCGCCGAAAACGCGTGGCCCAGCCGCGACGCCGTGATGCGGTGGTTGATGATGGAGTAATCGGCCGGGTGGAAAACGGAATTGCCGATACCGCCGACGATAGCCGCCGCCATCAACATCGGGTAGCCATTGGCCGACCCGATCAACACGCCCGAGAGCACGAAGCACGCCAGGCCGAACCACAGCACGGGCCGTGCGCCGATGCGGTCCACGACAAAGCCGGACGACGCCTGCCCCACGCCCGACACGACGTAGAACGTGGCCACCAGCGCGCCGACGCGCGCGAAGTCCAGGCCGAAGGCCGTGGCCAGCGACACGTTCAGCAGCGGCAACACCAGTTGGAAGAAGTGCGAGGCGGCGTGCGCAACGCCGATCAGCAAGATGGTTTTCCAGTCGCGCCGGCGAACGTCGGCTTCTGATGGAAGGATATGGGTGGCGGTGGTCATTGCAAAAAGCCGCGGCAGCGGCGCGTGGCGCAGGCGGCGAAGCCATGCGCGGGTTGTCTCCGGCAACGGCCGGGGAACCCGGACGTCGTGTACATGGCGAATGCGGCGGCTGGGCCGGGCCGGATCGTGCCGGCCATCGCTCTTTGAGTATGTCGGCGGCCGTCCTGTCGCGAGCCGGGCCGCCGATTTGAAATTCAGGATACTGCCCGGTGGACCGGGCGCATACAGCACATACGGCCGATATGGCCGATATGGCCGATACGGCGGACCCGCCGTAAACAACGCCTGCCAACGCCTACAGCGCCTTTTCGCGGATGGCGGGCCAGGCGCGTTGCAGGTAGTACAGCATCGACCAGACGGTCAGCACCGCCGCAACGATGATCAGTACATCGCCCAGCAGCTTGGTATTCATGCCGTAGATCGGCTGGTTGTACAGCAGGCACGGAATTGCCACCATCTGCGCAGCCGTCTTGAATTTGCCCAGCCGGTGCACCGCGACGCTGGCGCTGGCGCCAATCTTCGCCATCCATTCACGCAGGGCCGAAATGGTGATTTCGCGGCCGATGATGATCAGCGAGATAAACGCGTCGACACGGCTCAGGTCCAGCAGCACGATCAGCGCGGCGCACACCATCAGCTTGTCCGCGACGGGGTCCAGGAAGGCGCCGAAGGCCGAGGTCTGGTTCCAGCGCCGGGCCAGCCAGCCGTCAAACCAATCGGTCAGTGCCGCGATGATGAACGCCCACGCCGCAAAAGAGTCGCGGGTGGGAACCGACATCCAGCTCTCGGGCAGGTAGAACAGCCCGACCACCAGCGGAATCATGGCGATGCGCAGCCATGTCAGGATAATGGGTACGTTAATTGGCATAGTGTCCGTATGCTACATCAGCCGGATGACGCTGGCTGTATCGGCGCGGTGGGATGGCCGTGGGATGGCCGGGGGTTGGCCGTGAGTTGGGCGCCCCTACCCACGCAACGCCTCGTAGATGCGTTCCGCCAGGTCCTGCGAAATCCCGTCCACCGACGCCAGGTCCTCGATGCTGGCGGACGCCACCCCCGAAAACCCGCCAAACCGGGCCAGCAGTCGCTGCCGCCGCCGGGCGCCCACGCCCTCGATCTCTTCCAGCCGCGACACGTTGCGCGTCTTGGCGCGGCGCGCGCGCATGCCGGTAATAGCAAAGCGGTGCGCCTCGTCGCGCACCTGGGCGATCAGCATCAGCGCGGCGGACTCACCGCCCAGCGCCACGGGCGGCCGCTCGTCGGCAAACACCAGGGTTTCCAGGCCGACCTTGCGCCCTTCCCCCTTGGCCACACCCACCAGCGTCTGGATATCCAGCCCCAATTCCGCGAACACCTTGCGCGCCACTTCGACCTGGCCCTTGCCGCCGTCGATCAGCACCAGCCCGGGCATGGGGGCCTCGCCGTCGGCCACCTTGGCGAACCGGCGCGTCAGCACCTGGCGCATCGCCGCGTAATCGTCACCCGGGGTGATGCCGGCAATGTTGTAACGGCGGTATAGCGACGGCTGCATGTCGTGGTGTTCGAACACCACGCAGGACGCCTGGGTGGCCTCGCCCGCCGTATGGCTGATGTCGAAACATTCAATGCGCAGCGCATCCAGCGCGGCCTCGTCGGTGTCCAGGTCCAGCGCCTCGGCCAGCGCCAGTGTGCGACCGGCGCGAGCGCCAGATTCGGTCAGTGCGCGCGCCAGGGCCATCTCGGCATTCTTGCCCGCCTGTTCCAGCCAGGATCGCCGCGCGCCCTGGGGCCGCGTCAGCATGCGCGACGGGCGCCCACCGGCCTGCTCGATCAGCAGGTTGATCAGTTCCGGGTCGGGCAAGGCGTGCGAACAGACCAGCACGGGCGGCATGGCGTTGTCGGTGTAGTGCTGGGCGATGAAGGCCTCCAGCACCTGCGGCGCGGCCTCGCCTTCGGCGTGCGTCGGAAAGAACGGCTTGTCGCCCAGGTGGCGGCCGCCGCGCACCATCGCCAGGTTCACGCAGACCTTGCCGCCCGCCACGGCCACCGCAATGATGTCGGTGTCTTCGCCGCTGGTGTTTTCCATGGTCTGCTGATGCAGCACGCGCGCCAGCGATCCCATCTGGTCGCGCAAGGCGGCGGCTTCCTCAAAGCGCAGCTCGCCCGCTGCCTGCTGCATGCGCGTTTCGATTTCGCCCATGACGTCTTTGGCCTCGCCGTTCAGAAAGCGCACGGCGCGCTGCACGTCGCGCTGGTATTCCTCGGCGTCGATCGCGCCTACGCAAGGCGCCGAACAGCGCCCGATCTGATGCAGCAGACAGGGCCGCGAGCGGTTGGCGAAGACGGTGTCTTCACAGGTGCGCAGGCGGAACACCTTTTGCAGGATCTGGATGGTTTCGCGCACGGCCCAGGCGTTGGGGAACGGCCCGAAGTACTGGCCGCGCTTGTTCGTCGCGCCCCGGTAGTAGGCAATGCGCGGCCATTCGTGGCCGGTGATCAGCAGGTACGGGTAGGACTTGTCGTCGCGAAACAGGATGTTGTAACGCGGCTTCAGGCTCTTGATGAGGTTGTTTTCCAGGATCAGCGCTTCGGCTTCCGAGCGCGTCACCGTGACCTCCAGCCGCGCCACCTTCGCCACCATCTGGGCGATGCGCGGGCTGGCCAGGTTCTTCTGGAAATACGACGAGACGCGCTTTTTCAGGTCGCGCGCCTTGCCGACATACATGACTTCACCGGCCGCATCCAGGTGTCGGTAGACACCCGGCAGATGCGGCAGGTCAGCCAGGAACGATTTGAGATTGAAGTCGTCGGGCATTCTGATAACGGCTTTCGGCCTGCAAGGTATCCCAGTCGGGCGCATCAAAACGCGGCATCAGGCGGCGGATGCGTTCGACCGATTCGGGCGCATGCTCGAACGTCAGTCGCGACAGCAGGTCGTCGGCCAGGTCCGGGCGGTTGCACACCAACACCATGTCGCAACCAGCGTTGAGCGCGGCGTTGGCACGGGCCAGGATATCACCTGCGACCGAGGCGCCTTCCATCGTCAGGTCGTCCGAGAAGACCACGCCGTCATAGCCCAGGCGCTTGCGCAGGATGTCCTGCACCCACTTTTTGGAAAAGCCGGCCGGGTGCTTGTCGACCTTGGGGTAGATCACGTGCGCGGGCATGACGGACGGCAGCACGGCGTCGCCCAGCCACGCGTACGGGGCGGCGTCGTCATTGAGGATGTCGTCCAGCTTGCGCGGGTCCACGGGGATCTCGTGGTGCGAATCGGCTTGCACATAACCATGCCCTGGGAAATGCTTGCCGCAGGCGGACATGCCGGCCAGCGACAGGCCCTGGATCAGGGCGCGCGACAGCATCGTGACCACGCGCGGGTCCGAATGGAAGGCGCGGTTGCCGATCACCTTGCTGACGCCGTAGTCCAGGTCCAGTACGGGGGTGAAGCTCATGTCCACGCCGCAGGCGCGCAGTTCGGCGGCCAGCACATAGCCGGCTTCCGTGGCCAGGCGCATGGCCTGCAAGGGGTCGCGGTCCCATAGCGTGCCCAGGTCGCGCATGGCCGGCAAGACGGTGAAGCCGTCTTCGCGGAAGCGCTGCACGCGGCCCCCCTCGTGGTCCACCAGGATCAGCAGCGGTTCCTTGCGGGCCTTGTGGATCTGGCGCGTCAGACGGGTCAGCTGCTTGCGGCTTTCGAAGTTGCGGGCGAACAGAATCACGCCGCCCACCAGCGGGTGGCGCAGACGCGTCTTTTCTTCTTTGGTAAGCGAGGTGCCCGCCACGTCGACCATCACGGGGCCGGGAGGCAGGACCACCTTGGATTTTTTCTTGGCCATGAGGCTGTCCTTATATCTGTGGGGCAAGCGGCGGGCGCGGGGCCTCGGCGCAAGCCGGGGCCGGGCTCGCGCCTACGGCTTGCGTTCGACCACCACGTAGGCGGCGGCCATGTCGGATTCGTCGGTAATGGATACGTGCGCGGCGCCGAAGCGCTGGCCATACCAGTCCAGCAATTCAGGGGCGATGACCAGCACCGGGCGCCCGCCCGGCGCGTTCAAGGTCTGCACGCGTCGCCAAGTCATGGGCATGCGCATGCCCAGCCCGATCGCCTTGGAAAACGCTTCCTTGGCGGCAAAGCGGGTGGCCAGAAAGCGGATGCCGCGCACCGGGTCGCGGGCGCGGCGCGCGTGGAATTTCAGCAATTCCTCGGCGCCCAGGATTTTTTCGGCAAAGCGGTCGCCGTGCCGTTCCAGCGCGCGTTCGATGCGGTCGATGCGCAACAAGTCCATGCCGATGCCGGCAATGGCGCCTGCGGGCAACGGGGCTTTGGGGGATTCAGACATGGGCGTCAACCAAAAACAGCAAAAACAGCGGCAAAAACAGCGGCGGGGAAAAGCGTCGTGCGTATCCCTGCGGTCCGGCCTGCGATCACAGGCCGCGCAGGGCCTTGAGCCGGGCTTGCACCATCACCGCCTTCATATCGCGCACGGCTTTTTCCCAGCCATCGAACACCGCCTGCGCCACGATGGCGTGGCCAATGTTCAGTTCGGAAATACCGTCGATGGCCGCCACCGGGGCGACGTTGCCCAGGTGCAGGCCGTGGCCGGCGTTCACGCGCAGGCCATGGCGCAAGCCTTCGGTGACCGCCACGCGGATGCGTTGCAATTCTGCCGCGCGGGCTTCCCCTTCGGCTTCGGCGTAGGCGCCCGTGTGCAGTTCGATCACCGTGGCGCCGGCCTTGGCCGCCGCCGCGATCTGCACCGGGTCTGCGTCGATGAACAACGACACCCGGATGCCGGCCTGGGTCAGCAAGCCCACCGCATCCGTCACCGCGCCCATGGCGCCGGCCACTTCCAGACCACCTTCGGTGGTCAGTTCGGTGCGCTTTTCAGGCACCAGGCAGACGTCGTTGGGTTTGACGGCGCAGGCAATCTCCAGCATTTCGGCGGTAATTGCGCATTCCAGGTTCATGCGCGTGCGCAGCTGCGGACGGATGGCGTAGACGTCCGCATCCTGGATATGGCGCCGGTCTTCACGCAGATGCAGCGTGATGAGGTCGGCGCCGGCGTCTTCGGCGCGCAGCGCGGCGGCCACCGGGTCCGGGTATACCGTATGGCGTTGTTGCCGCAACGTGGCAACGTGATCGATATTTACACCAAGTTCTATCATTGAGCGGTCGTCGTCACTTTGGTCGGTTCTTTCGTGGTTTCTTCCCAGCCGCCGCCCAACGCCTTGTAGAGCTCGACACGGTTGATCAGCGCGGCCAAACCGGTTTGCACCAGCGAAAGCTGGGCATTGAAGAAGTCCACCTGCGCGGTCTGCACTTGCAGGTAGCTGTCGATGCCATTGGTATAGCGCAAATTCGACAGTTCAAGCGTGCGCGAGGACGATTCCTGCAACGCGCGCTGCGCGTCCAGCTGCGCCCCGTACGTGGCTTCGCCCGCCAGCGCGTCTGACACTTCCCGGAACGCCTGCTGGATGGTCTGCTCGTACTGCGCCACGGCGATATTGTCGCGCGCCTTGGCCAGGTTCAGCCCTTCGCGGATGCTGCCGCCCGCGAACAGCGGCGTGGTGATGGACGGCGAGAAACTCCAGTAGCCCTGCCCGCCCTTGAACAGATCGCCCAGCGACGGGCTGGCAACGCCCAACAGCCCCGTTAACGAAATGGTCGGGAAGAATGCGGCGCGCGCTGCGCCGATGTTGGCGTTGGCCGATAGCAGCTGGTTTTCGGCGGCCAGGATGTCGGGGCGACGTTCCAGCAGATCGGACGGCAGGCCGGACGGCACCGTGGCCAGCAACTGGTCGCGGCCAAACGGCGCGGCCGGCGGCAGGTCGGCAGGCAGCGGCGCGCCCACCAGCAGCACCAGGGCGTTCAAGGCCTGCGCACGGGCACGCGCCAGTTGCGCCAGGTCGGACGACGCCGTGTCCAGCAAGGACTTGGACTGGTTCAGATCCAGTTCCGAGGCCACGCCGCCGTCGAAACGGCGCTTGACCAGGTCATAGGATTCCTGGCGCGAGGCCAGCGTGCGTTGCGTCAAATCCAGCTGGACTTCGGCCGCGCGATAGTTGAAATACGACTGCGCGACGGAGCCGACCAGCGTGATCTGTACGGTTTTCTGCGCCTGCTCGGTCGACAGGTACTGCTGATACGCCGCTTCGGACAGATTGCGCAAACGGCCGAACAGATCGATTTCGAAGGTGGTCAGCCCGATACCGGCCTGGTACGAGCTGGAAATCGAACTGGAATCCGGCCCGCCCGCACGCATGTTGGCCGGCAGATGCTGGCGCTGGCCCTGGATGCCGGCGCCGATGCTGGGCCATTGCGCCCCGCGTTGAACGCCGTATTGGGCGCGCGCTTCTTCCACGCGCTGTACGGCCACGCGCAGGTCGCGGTTATTGACCAGCGCTAGCGAAATCAGGCTTTGCAGGCGAGGATCGCGGAAGAATTCGCGCCAGCCCAGGTCGGCGGCCGGCGTGCCGGCCTCGGGCACAACGGCCGAGGCCGGCTGCGTGCCCAACGACGTGGGATTGTTGTAGCCGCCGTATTGCACCTTGGGCTGATCGGGCCAGGCGCCCGTGACCGGGGCGTCGGGACGCTGGTAGTCGGGCGCCAGCGAGCAGCCGGCCAACGCCACCGCCACGAAGGCGGACAAGGCGGATTGCTTGATCATCAGGGCTTTCATGCCTTGCCCTCCGGGCCACCATTGGGTTGAACGGGGGTGTATCCCGCGTCTGCGTCGGGGGAGTCGCCGGCTGCCTTCTTGGCGGCCTGTTCTTCTTCCCAGGCCTTCAATTCGGCGCCCAACAGGCGCGGGCGGGTCTTGAACAGACCCAGCACCACCACGAAGAAGGTCGGCACGAAGATCACGGCGAACGGCGTGGCGGCCAACATGCCGCCCAGCACGCCCAAGCCGACCGCGCGCTGGCTGGCGGCGCCCGCGCCGGTGGCCATGGCCAGCGGCACCACGCCCAGGATGAACGCCAGCGACGTCATCAGAATGGGCCGGAACCGCAATCGGGCCGCTTCCACGGCGGATTCGTACAGCCCCATGCCCCGCGCGTACTGGTCCTTGGCGAACTCCACGATCAGAATGGCGTTCTTGGCCGCCAAGCCGATCACGGTCACCATGCCCACCTGGAAGTACACGTCGTTGGACATGCCCAGCGCGCTGACCAGCGCTACGGCGCCCAGCATGCCCAGCGGCACCACCAGCATGACCGACAGCGGGATGGCCCAGCTTTCATACAGCGCGGCCAACACCAGGAACACGATCAACAGCGACAGGCCCATCAGGATCGGCGCCTGGTTGCCCGCTTGCCGTTCCTGGTAGGACAGGCCCGTCCATTCGTAGCCGAAGCCTTGCGGCAGTTGCGCGACCAGGTTCTGCATTTCTTCCATGGCCTGGCCGGTGGTGTAACCCGGCGCGGCGCTGCCGCCGATACGCATGGATTCGTAGCTGTTGTAGCGCACCACCTGCACCGGCCCTTGCACCCACTCGGCCGACACGAAGGTGGACAGCGGCACCATGCCGCCCTGGGCGTTGCGCGCGTTCAGTTGCAACACGTCGGACAGCTGCATGCGATACGGCGCGTCCGCCTGGACCCAGATGTTCTGCATCCGGCCCATGTTGGGGAACTTGCTGAGGTAAGCCGAACCCACCGCCGTCGAGATCAGGGATGCCGCTTCGTTGAAGTCCACGCCCAAGGCCGCGGCCTTGTCGCGGTCAACGTTCAGCGTCAGCTGCGTACCGGCCGCCAGACCGGTGATGCGCACCTGCGACAGCACCGGGCTCTTCATTGCCATGCCCATCAGCTGGCCGGTGGCCGCGGCCAGGGCCTCGGACCCGCCCGACCCACGATCCTGCAAGCGCAGGTCGAAGCCGGTGGCGTTACCCAACGACGAAATAGCCGGCGGCACCAACGTGAACACCTGCGCATCGTGGATGCCCATCAACTGCTTCTGGAAGGCATTGAACGCGATGGCGCCCGCGGAGTCCTGCTTGTCCTTGCGGTCCTTGAAGTCTTTCAAGGTGGTGAACGCGATAGCGGCGTTCAGCCCGTTACCGTTAAAGCTGTAGCCCTGCACGGTGATGATGTTTTCAACGGCCGGGACATTGCGGAAATATTCCTCGACCTGTTCGATCACTTCAACCGTGCGGTTGGCGCTGGCGCCCGTGGGCAGCTCGATGTTGCTGATCACGTAGCCCTGGTCTTCTTCGGGCAGGAACGAGGACGGCAGGCGCAGGTACAACCAGCCCAGCAGCAACACCAGCACCAGGAAGGCCAGCATCATGCGGCCGCCCTTGTGCAGAATGCGCGACACCCAGTTCTGATAGCCGTGCGTGGTGGCGTCGAACTTGCGGTTGAACCAGCCGAAAAAGCCCTTCTTCTCGTTGTGATGGCCCTTGGGCACCGGCTTGAGAATGGTGGCGCACAAGGCCGGCGTGAAGGTCAGCGCCAGCAAGGCCGAGAAGAAGATCGACACGGCCATGGCCACCGAGAACTGCCGGTAGATCACGCCCACGGACCCGCTCATGAAGGCCAGCGGCAGGAACACCGTGACCAGCACCAGCGTGATGCCGATGATGGCGCCGCTGATCTGCGGCATGGCTTTCTTGGTGGCTTCCTTGGGTGGCAGGCCTTCGGTGGCCATGATGCGTTCAACGTTTTCGACCACCACAATGGCGTCGTCCACCAGAATCCCGATGGCAAGCACCATCGCGAACATCGTCAATACGTTGATGGAAAAACCCAGCCCCAGCATCACCGCGAACGAGCCCAGCATGGCCACCGGCACCACCAGCGCCGGAATCAGCGTGTAGCGCACGTTCTGCAGGAACAGGTACATCACCAGGAACACCAGCACCATGGCTTCGACCAGGGTATGCAGCACCTGCTCGATCGACACCTTGACGTAAGGCGCGGTGTCGTAGGGGATGGCGTACTGGATGTTGCCCGGGAAGTACTTGGACAGCTCTTCCATCTGCTGGCGCACGCCCTGGGCCGTGGCCAGCGCGTTGGCGTCCGGCGACAGCACAATGGCGAAGGCAGCGGTGGGCTTGCCGTTCAGGCGAGCACCGAACTGGTAGTTGTCGGCGCCCACTTCCACGCGCGCGACGTCACGCAGCAGCACCTTGGAGCCATCGGTATTGGCGCGCAGCACGATCTTGCCGAAGCCTTCCACCGTGCTCAGTTGCCCGTTGGCCGTGACGGTGGCCGTGATGCGTTGCGATTCCGGGTTGGGCGGCGACCCGATGCTGCCACCGGAGATCAGCACGTTCTGCGCGGCAATCGCCTGATTGACGTCGTTCATGCTCAGGTTGAAGCCCACCAGCTTGTTGGGGTCCACCCAGATACGCATGGCGCGCGGCGCGGCGAACAGCTGGAACTGGCCCACGCCGGCCACCCGCGACACCGGGTTCTGCACGTTGCGCGTGATGTAGTCGGCCAGCGCCGTCTGATCCAGCGAGCCGTCGTTGGACGACAGCGTCACGATCATCAGGAAGCCGGTACTGGTCTGCTCGTATTGCAGGCCCTGCTGCTGCACGGCCGACGGCAACTGCGCAATCACGTTCGATACGCGGTTTTGTACGTCAACCTGCGCCAGGTCGGGGTTGGTGCCCGGGGCGAAGGTGGCGGTGATGGTGGCGGTGCCGTACGAATCGCTGACCGACTCGTAGTAGATCAGGCCCTTGGCACCGTTGAGCTTGTCTTCGATGATGCTGGTGACTGATTCCGCCACTTCCTTGGCGGACGCGCCCGGGTACGTGGCGGTGATGGTGATGGCCGGCGGGGCCACGTCCGGGTACTGCGCCACCGGCATGTTCGGGATGGCCAACACCCCGGCCAGCAAAATGAACAGGGCAACTACCCAGGCAAAAATTGGTCGATCAATGAAAAATTGCGGCATGTGGGCTGACTCTGAAAGCGATGCTCACCAAAGGGGAACGCGGCGCCTGTGCGCCGCGTGCCGCTTAAGATTTCTGGCCTGCGGCCTTGTCCTGCGTTGCGGGCTCGGCGGGCTTGGACGGATCGGCCGGTGCGGCCGGCTTGGCGCCGGGCTGCGCCGGCGCCTGGCCGTCTTTGGCGGCGGCCCCGTTCTTGGTCCATTGGCTGACCTGCACGGGCGCCCCCGGACGGATCTTCTGGAAGCCTTCAACCACGACCACGTCGCCGGCCTTCAGGCCGCTGGTGATCAGCCAGTTGTTCTTGATGGCGCCGCCGGTCGTGACGGGCAACTGCTGAATCTTGTTGTCCTTGACCAGCATCAGGCTTTGCGACCCGTCGGCGGTGCGTTGCAGCGCCTGCTGCGGCACGACCAGCGCCTTGTCGTCAACGCCCTGCTCCAGCCGCACCCGCACGTACATGCCGGGCAACAGGATGCCGTCGGGGTTGGGCACTTCGGCGCGCAGGTTCACCTGGCCCGTGGACGGGTCCACGGTGATGCCGGTGAACAGCAGCTTGCCCGCGTGCTGGTATTCCGAACCGTCTTCCAGCACGACCGTGGCGCGCGCGGTGTCTTTACCCACCTGCTGCAACTGGCCGCTGGCAAACGCGCGGCGCAGCGTGGCCAGTTCGGCGGTGGACTGGGTGAAGTCCACGTAGACCGGGTCCAGCTGCTGCACGGTGGCCATCTGCGTGGCCGACGTGGATTCCACCAGCGCACCCTCGGTCACCAGCGGCTTGCCGATGCGGCCGGTGATGGGCGAGGTGACGTCGGTGTAACCCAGATTGATCTTGGCGTTGTCCTGCGCGGCCTTGGCGGCGGCGACCGCGGCGTCGGCCTGGCGGAACGAGGCCACCGCGTTGTCGTATTCCTGCTTGCTGACGGCGTTGGCCTTGACCAGCGGCGCGTAGCGGTCGGCCAGCAGCTTGGCGCTGAACAGATTCGCCTGTGCCTGCTTCAGCTGCGCCGTCGCCTGATCGTAGGCGGCCTTGTACGGCGCCGGATCGATCTTGAACAGCAGTTGGTTTTCCTTGACGTCGCCACCTTGCTCGAAGGTGATCTTCTGCACGATGCCGGTCACGCGCGAGCGGATCTGGGCATCGCGCACGGCATCCACGCGGCCGGGCAGTTCGGAGACGATGGGCGCGCGCTCCGGCTGTACGGTGATGACGCTGACTTGAGGCATGCCAGGGTTCATCTGGGGCTTCTCGCCGCACCCGGCCAATATCAGCGCGAGGATGCCACCGGAAACTGCCAGACCTGAAACACGTTTAGGCGAAAACCGCATTGAAACCCCCGCGTAGCGTAGTGAACCGAACCAACAAAGCGATCAGATAATGCCTAACGTCAGTCATGGCACGTGAATAGCCCAATAATGTAACTCAGTTATTGGGGATTACACGTATTTTCAGCCGCTCAAACGATGCGCGGGAGAGACACTGCGCAACAGCCTCAGAGAGTGGAAAGCTCTCGGAGATTGCCCAGGAATACATAGCCCACGCCGTGCACAGTATGCAGCGGCAAGCGGATTCCCGCGCGCAGAACTTTGCTGCGCAGTCGGCAAATTGCCACATTCAACGTGCGCAGATTGGTGCTGGCGCGCGTGGCCATCAGCTCTTGGCGCAGCAGTTCGCGATTGGGGTTGCGCAGCAGGCACAAAAAGCACGCACGTTCGATTTCGGTCAGGTCGATACGCGCGCCGCTGGGTGCCAACAACGTCCACCCTCGGTAAAGCAGGCTCCACCAACCGTCGACCTGATCGCCGCTTGAGAACGTCGGCTCGTCGGCGTGGGGCAGTCGGGCGGCATCCGGCGGTTGCGGACCATGGGGGGCAAGAGCATCGAAAGCAGTCATCACATGTCTCCACCGGGGCGGCCTTGCCAACGGCGGCGCGGCCGGCTCCCGGAACTGGGTTGCTGGTGGTTCTGGGAGACTACCGGCGTTACGGCCTGATGACGCGCTCTTGATACGGGTTTGGCCTGAATATCAGACCAGTCCTATGCAAATGCTTATGAAGGGTGCTTGCCGTTGCGGTGGATATCGTGAGTCACGAAGCAACTGTCTTCGGTCGGACGGGCCAGAATGCCGGGCTTGGCTAGCGTCTGGCGGATATCCGCCAAGCCGGATTCCCAGTGTTCGCGCATGGCCTCGGTGCCGAATTCATAGTCCTTGGAATAGCGTTCCCGATGCTTGGATTCGTAGATCAGGTTGATGATGTTGGTGGCCGGCGTATGCGACAGCTTGCGGATGTCGGCCAGATCCGGGGCATTGCGCTCGGACTCGGGCATGCGCTCAAGCAGCCGCTGCAATCCGTGGCGCAACTTCAGCACGCGCCGCAGCTGGTCGGTGACCAGGCGCGTGCGGCTGGAATACTGGATGTCTTTCTGCCGTTCGGCCACTTCTTCCAGCGACGTCGGCAGCGCCCCCCGCGCGGGCCACAGGTCTACCTGGAAGGCCAGTGTGTCGCGCATGTTGTCGGTGGTCAGCACCTGCGCCAGCGGCGTGTTGGACACGACACCGCCATCCCAATAGTGTTCGCCATCGATTTCCACCGACGGAAAGCCCGGTGGCAAGGCGCCGGACGCCATGATGTGCTCGGGCCGCAGCGTGTCTTTCAGGCTGTCGAAATAAGCGAAGTTGCCCGACTGCACATTGACCACGCCGAAGCTGGCGCGCACCGCCCCACTGTTAAGCACGTCAAAGTCCACAAACTGGCGCAACGTGGCGGCCAGCGGCGTGGTGTCGTAGAAACTGGTGGAGGCCGCGCCCCGGCCGCTGGCCCAGTAAGGCGGCGGAAAACGCGGTTTGAAAAACCCGGGCTGGCCCGAGAACAGCGCCTGGAAGGCAGAGAGCTGGCCGTTCATGGCAGGCGACCCGAAGCCAAAGGGGATGCCTTCGAACATGCCCGCCAGCGTGTCGCCCCAGGGCACCGAGGCAAAGCCGGCAGGCCGGCAGATGGCTTCCCAGAAACCGCGCAGGCGATCCACCCGCTCGTCTTCGCGAGAGCCCGCGATGATGGCCGCGTTGATCGACCCGATGGAAATACCGGATATCCAGTTGGGCCGGATGCCCGCCTCGTGCAAGCCCTGGTAGACGCCTGCCTGATAGGACCCCAGCGCCCCGCCCCCTTGCAACACCAGCGCGACGGTTTCGTAGGGTGGCGTATCGCCGGTGTCTTGGGATGGGGCGTTGCGACGAGCGGTCATGCGGCTACCTCGGGTCAGGGTTTGCTTTTGTCCGGCAACTGCGGCGCGGCCACGCCGGCGCGGAACGGATACTTGGCGAAGATCTGCGCCACGGCCTTGTCCACGTTCTGCGGCGTGTTGGCGCTGTCGGGATTCTGCACTTCGCCCACGGCCACGCCCTCCCACACCAATTGCTTGCGGCGCGCGTCCACCAGATCGATGTTCAGCGTGCCTTCGGTGTATTGGTACACGTCGTCGCCCCAGCCGTAGCCGGGCCAACCGCCGTAAAAGCCGGAGCGATAGCCATAGTACGGGCCCATGGGCGGCGCCGCGGGCGTGACTTGGGTTTTTTGCTGGAGCTTGGCGCTGAAGTTGACCAGAAGGTCGGGATTGGACGGGGTGTAGGTGTAGCCCCGCATTTCCATCTGGCCGCGCGTGGCGTCCTTCAGGCGCTCGGTCAGCAGGCTGCTGTAGCCGGCTTTGTCGGTGCCCAGGGGGCTCATGAAACCGAAGGTCTGATACTGCGCGAAATTGGCTTGATGATCGTAATCGCCTTTGATCGTGGGCCCCGAGGCGCAAGCCGCGAGCAAGCCAGTCACGGAACCCGCCGCCAACCATTTCACCGCTTGAATCGCTTTCATGTCGATGTCTCCAAGAGCACTGGGCCACGCCATAGTGCCGCGAAGCCCGTAAACTTTCAACAGAATCTCATTCGCATCACGTGCCCGCTTCTGCCCTGTCGCGGCTGATCGGCCGCCAGGTCGCGCCACGTAGTTTGGACATCGTCCATTACACTCTTGGCTCGCTTTTGACCTTGACCCCGACCCAACCCCTGAACCGTACCCCCTGCCCATGTTGGAACTTGACGGCTCGATCTGGTTTCGTTCCGGCGCCCAGACCTGGGGCGGAAAAAACCGCATAGACCTGCTGGCGCAAATCGACGCCACCGGCTCGATCACGGCCGCCGCGCGCGCCGTGGGCATGAGCTACAAGGGCGCGTGGGACGCCATCGACGCCATGAACAACCTGGCGGGCGAACCCCTGGTGCTGCGGGCGGCGGGCGGCAAAGGCGGCGGCGGCACGCAACTGACCGACCGCGCGCGCCGCCTCATCATGACGTTTCGCGCGCTCGAGGCCGAACACCAGAAGTTCATGGACAACCTGACGCGCGCCGGCCTGGACGCCAGCGGCGACATCGACCTGATGAGGCGCTTCATGTTGAAGACCAGCGCACGCAACAAGTTCCTGGGCACGGTGACCGATATCCGCACCGGCGCCGTGAACGACGAAGTGCAGCTGCGCATCGCGGGCGGCCACCTCATCACCGCCACCATCACCCGCGACAGCACCGCCGAACTTGGCCTGGCGCCGGGCAAGGAAGCGATTGCGCTGGTGAAGGCGTCGACCGTCATTGTGGGCGCGCCGGGCCCCGGCTTGCGGCTATCGGCGCGCAACCAGCTGCAAGGCCACATCACGGCTATCCGCCCCGGCGCGGTCAACAGCGAAATACTGATCGGCATGGAAGGCGGCGCCACGCTGGTGGCCATCGTGACCAACGACAGCGCGCAAGAGCTTGGGCTGGAAACGGGCGCGCCGGCCGTGGCCATCTTCAAGGCTTCCAGCGTAATCCTGGGCGTGCTGGACTGAAGCGCGGTCCACTCCGCCCTGCATTGTTCCTGCGCCATTCGCTGCGCCATTCGCTGCGCCATTCCCTGCGCCAATCCCTGCGCCAATCCCTGCGCCTTTCCCCGCACTCCGCCTACACGCCCACGTCATCCCGGCGGCGGCCCACCCTGCCTTCGCGCACTTCGAAGACCTCGTCGGCCAGCGCGTCGACATCGGCGGGGTCGTGCGTGATCAGCAGCATGGGCACATCCAGTTGACGCTGCAAGGCATTCAATTCCTGGCGCATGCGGCCGCGCAGTTGCGAATCCAGCGCTGAAAAGGGTTCGTCCAGCAGCAGGATGTCCGGTTGCAGCATCAGCGCCCGAGCTAGCGCCACGCGCTGCTTTTGCCCGCCGGAGATCTCGCCGGGATAGCTGCCGACGATGGCGCCCAGTTCGAACGCATCCACCCAGCGCCGCGCCTCGGGCAGCACTTGGCGCCGAGGCGGATTGCGCCAGCCGCGCCGCAACCCGAACGCGATGTTCTGCGCCACCGTCAGATGCGGAAACAGCGCGTAGTCCTGGAACAGATACGCCACCCGCCGCGAACGGGCGGGCAGGCACACGCCCGCCTGCGCATCGAACAGCACGCGCCCATTGATCTCGATGCGCCCGGCATCCGGACGCAGCAGCCCCGCCACGGCGCGCAGCGTCAGGCTCTTGCCCGCGCCCGATGGCCCGAACAAGGCAATGCGCTTGGACGACGACGTGAAGGCGGCGTCCAGCTCAAAATGCCGGTCGCCCGACACCATGCGTTTTTGCACCTGGATGCTGACGCTCATCGGCTGCCTCCGTCGCGCGCCCGGGCACCCTTGGGCACCAGCTTGCCCGCCACCACCAGCACCACCACGCAGGTGATGGACGTGACCAGCACCAATAGGTTGGCGGTACGGTCATCGCCCGCCTGCACCGCTTCGTAGATGGCCACCGACAGCGTCTGGGTACGGCCCGGCAGATTGCCCGCGATCATCAGCGTGGCGCCGAATTCGCCCAGGGCACGGGCAAAAGCCAGCAGCACGCCGGCCAGGATGCTGCGCGCCGCCAAGGGAAGCGTCACGCGGAAAAACACGCCGATTTCGCCCACGCCCAACACCCGGGCCGCGTTTTCAAGCTGCGCGTCCACGTTGTCGAACGCCGCCCGCGCCGACTTGAACACCAGCGGAAACGCCACGATGGACGCGGCAATCACCGCGCCCTGCCAGGTGAAGACCAGTTCGATATTCCACTTGGCCAGCGTTTCGCCGATGATGCCGCGACGGCCCAGCAACACCAGCAGGTAATAGCCCAGCACGGTGGGAGGCAGCACCAGCGGCAAGGTCAGCAGCGCGTCCAGCACATCGCGCCCCGGCCAGCGCCAGCGCGACAGCCCATAGGCCGCGGCGGTGCCGGCCAGCGTCGCCAGCAGCGTGGCCCAGCCCGCCACCTTCAGCGACAGCAGCAGCGGGACCCAGACGGGATCAGTCATCGGCGGCCGCCATCACCCAGGCTCAGGGCTGTTGAAAGCCGTAGCGCGCCAGGATGGCCTGCCCGGCGGGCGACAGCACATAGGCCACGAAACGCTGGGCTTCCTGGGCAGCGGCCTCGCGCGCGGTCACCGCAATGGGATAGGTGACGGGCGTTTGCGACGGCACGCGCAGCGCCACCTTGACCTTGTCGGGCATGATGGCGGCGTCGGTGGCGAACACGAAGCCGGCATCGACCTCGCCGCGCGAGACATAGTCCAGGCTTTGGCGCACGTTCTGCGCCAGCACGCTCTTGGCCTGCACGGCGGTCCACAAGCCGGCCGCTTCCAGCGCACCCTGCGTGTAGCGCCCCACCGGCACCGACGCCGGGTTGCCGTAGGCAATGCGCTTGACGTCCGCGCGCGTCAGGTCGTTCAGCGACGTGATGTTGGCCTTGCTGTCCGCCGGCACGATCAGCACGATCTGGTTGGCGGCGAAGTCCACGCGCGAATCGCGTCGCACGGCCTTTTCCTCCACCGCCTTGTCCATCGCCTTTTGGTCCGCTGACGCGAACACATCGGCGGGAGCGCCCTTCACAATCTGCTGCAACAGCACGTCGGACGCGCCGAAATTCAGCACGACATGGGTGCCGGGGTGTTCCTTTTCATAGCCTTGCGCCACGTCCTTGAACGCGTTGGTCAGGCTGGCCGCGGCGGACACGACCAGATCGGCGGCCTGGGCGCCTGCACCCCACAGCGCGGAAATCGCCAGCGTCAGCGCCAGCATCGGACGTTTGCAAGACATGGTCTTCCTTGGAAATGGGGTCGATAACAGGGCCCCGTCGGTAACGAAATATATAGAGGTATATAACGCCCGTCAATTTGCCATCCCGCGCGTCCTGCGCCAGATCAAATCCAGGGAAAAAGCGGGATCAGCCGCGCGCGACCGTCGTAACGTTGACCGAGGCGGGCGCCAGCGCGTCGCGCAGGCTGGCCAGCGCCAACTCGGGCTGCGCCGCGCCGCACATGAAGATGTCCAGCGCCGCGAACCCGTGCTCGGGCCAGGAATGAATGCTGATGTGCGATTCGCTCAGCATGACCACGCCGGTCACGCCGGAGCCTTCACCGAAAAGATGGAAATGCGCGCTCAGCACGTGCGCGCCGGCGGCCCGCGCCGCCGCGATCAGCTGCGCTTCCAGGGCCACGGCGTCGGTCAGGCGATGGGCCGGCACCCCGCGAAAGTCGGCCAGCACATGACGGCCGGCGCAATCATGCACGGTCACTTGTGCGACCCGCCCGAAGACCAGCCCGAACTGCCGGATGAACTGCTGCCCCAACTGCTGCTGCTACCCCCGCCGCCACCCACCATGCGCACGCCGGGGGAATTGAAGCCCGTGGCCGCAAGGACGACCACCAGGGCATACACGCCATAGATAAACTTGCCCATGGTCCTAGTCGTCCCCTTCGGAAAGCTTGTCCGCCATCTTGGCGGGTAACCACAAGAACGCCAGCCCGATCAGGATCGGGATAAAGCGGCCGCCCAGGATATTGCTCAAATTCAAGAACACCATGCCGATCGTCGCGATCCAGGCCCATTTGCCATAGCCGCCACTTTTGCCTCCCCTCGGCAGCGCTTTTTGCGCGGCCAGCTTGGGGTCGTCGAACCACTGCGCCAACTGCGCCGGGGCCACGGGCGACGATGCCGACCAGCCCAATTCCGATTCGCTGCGTTCGCGCGTCAGCTTGAGCGTGCCGGCCTTGTAGTCGGTGATGTGCGTGGTGTCGCCCGCCTTGACGCGCCAGTTGAACGCGCCCAGCGGCATCTCGACCTGCGAGGTGTAGTCGTACAGCTTCTGGTACAGCTTCGAGCGCCAGCGCACGCTGCTGGCGTTGTTCGGGCTGGGCCAGGTGTCGCACACCTGCACGCGTTCCCAGCCCTCGTCCGTTTCCACCAGCCAGATAAAGCCCTTGGCCGGATTGAACAACAGGTATTCGATCCAGTCGGACGGCTCTTCGGGATCGCGGTCGGCGCATTTCATCAGCCCGATCAGGGTGTAGCTGGCGCCGTCGATCTTGGCCACCGCGCCCAGCGACAAGGTGGTCTTGATGGACTTGACCTTGCGCGCCTTCTCGATGACTTCGGCGGTGGGCCCGGAACAATCGACGGTCGCCGCGCATGACGGGCACACCACGGTCGTCGCCATCGCCGCCACGAAGCTGATCGGCGCCCCGCAGTTGGGGCAGTCCAGCGCCTTGATCTGGCCGCGATAACGGCCGGCCGTCTCTTGCACTTGTTCGTCGCTGCGCAACGTGGCCGCCTGCATGGCGGACAGGTCGAAGGCCTTGCCGATGTACAACTCGGGTTCGGGGCCGTCTGAAAAATCCAGCGTGAGGAACGCGTCCAGGCTGCGAAAATCAGCCACCTTGGCGTCCCAGCCGTCGCCTGGCACGAAGGGCAATTCGCCCTGCGCGCCACTGGCCCGCGCCCGGCGCACGTCCGAGGCGATGAACCGCTGTCCGTCCAGTTTGAGCTCATCGCCCGGCGCGATGTCGGCAAACGCGGGCATGCCCTGTACCGACTTGACGCCGCGCCGCCGGGTCAGCGCGTACTGGCCCGACGCGTCCGACAGCCAGCCATCGGCGCCATCGTCGAACCACACGTACCACTCGTTCCAGAAGCCGTCCTCATAGCGCAGCTGGATGCGGCCGATCACGTCGAACCGCTTGCCGTCGGCCTTGCCCGCCGCGCCCAGGCACAGGGGCGAATAATCTTCCAGCACGTCGGCCATTTCGCCGATGCGCTTGACCGAGTCGGCGTCTTTGAGCAAGGTGCTGCGGCATGCGCCGCAGACTGCCATGACGGAAGCGGTGGACGTGAACTTGACCGGGGCGCCGCACTGCGGACACAGAACCTGCTGCATGGGACCTTAGCTGGTAAGTTTCTTCAGCACTTCGGCCTTGGCCGTGTCGTAATCGGCGGCGGTGATCAGCCCTTTATCCAGCAGGTCTTTCAGCTGTTGCAAGCGCGCGACCGGGTCGGCGCCGGCGGCTGCCGGCGCCGGCTGAGCCGGCTGTGCGGGTTGCGCAGGCTGCCCGGCTTGTCCGGCTTGCCCGACGCCCAAGCCCGCAGCCATCGTCTGTCCCAGCGCCGCGCCGGCCGCCAGGCCCGCGCCGATGCCGGCGATGCCGCCTTCGTTCTGCGCGGCCAGCGGAATCGACGTGGCCGTCTGGTACTGGGTGAACTTGCCCAGGTCCCCCGCCATGCCCATGGAAATACGCGTGTCCAGCGCCTTTTGCAGCTCTTCGGGCAGCGACACGTTTTCAACGGTGAAGTTGTCCAGCTTGACGCCATAGCGGTCGAACACCGGCGCCAGCGCCTCGCTGATGCTTTGCGACATCAAGCCCTGGTTGCCGGCGATATCCAGAAACGGCACCTTGGAGCCGCCCAGCGCCGTCGTCATGGCAGCCACCACCATGTTGCGCAGCTGCAATTCCAGGTCGTCGACCGTGTATTCGTCGCGCGTGCCGCTGATTTCGCGATAGAACTTGGCCGGGTCCGAGATCTGGTACGAATACACGCCGAACGCGCGCAGCCGCACCATGCCGAATTCGCTGTCGCGCAGCGTCACCGGCTGCGCCGTGCCCCAACGCCGGCCCAGTTGCAGGCGCGTGCTGAAAAAGATCACGTCCGACTTGAAGGGCGACTCGAACAGCTTGTCCCAGTTCTTCAGGTACGTCAGGATCGGCAGCGTCTGCGTCGTCAGCTTGTACATGCCGGGGCCGAACACATCGGCCACCTTGCCTTCATTGACGAACACCGCCATCTGCGATTCACGCACCGTCAGGCTGGCGCCGTACTGAATTTCAAAGTCCTGCATCGGATGGCGCCAGGCGAGCACGCCGTCGCGATCTTCGTTCCATTGCAGGATGTCGATGAACTGCTTGCGAATAAAGGAACCGAGACTCATAGGTCCTCCCGTGTCAGGTGGGATTGCGCGCGTTTGCCCTCAGGTCAGGCAGCCCGCGTTCACGATGCCGGCGGCCAGCGAGATCGAACCGATCAGGCCGCCCATGGCGATATTGTTTTGTTCGATGGCCTCGTTCATGCCGGCAATGGCCTTGTTGACCACGACATAAACGACGATCTGCACCAGCATGGCGGCCACGCCCCACACCAGGAACATCACGAAGCTGGCATGCACGGCGATGCTGGAACACAAGGTCAGGCTGAAGCCCACCAACGCACCGCCATAGGACAGCACGGCGGCGATATTGCCTTCGCGGATCAGGTCGAATTCCTTGTAGCGGGTCACGGCGGTATAGACCGCCGTGAAAACGCCCAGCATGACCAGCGCCGAGACGATATAGATGAGATAGGTCACCGCCGGATGCATCGCTTCTCCCATTGCCACCCTCCTAATTGCGCGCAGTATATACGCGGCGTTCGATATACTGCGAACGCATTTTTCGCCCCGGACTCCCCAATGCGCGACCGCGTTCTCATCCTATCGGTATTGATCGTTGCTTCCTGCGGCTTGGGCTATGAGCTCATCAGCAGCGCGCTGGCCAGCTATTTACTGGGCGATTCGATCCTTCAGTTCTCCTCCGTTATCGGCTGCTATTTGTTCGCCATGGGCATCGGTTCGTGGTTGTCAAAATATGTAAGAGACGAAGACGTTTTGAATCGGTTCATCGACGTCGAACTGCTGGTGGCGTTGCTGGGCGGCGTCTCGGCCGCCGTGTTGTTCCTGGTGTTCGCCTGGCTGTCCGCGCCCTTTCGCGCGGCGCTGTATGTGGGCGTCTTTGTCATCGGCTTGATGGTGGGCATGGAGATCCCGCTGGTGATGCGCGTGTTCAATCAGCGCAAGGCCGAATTCCGCGAGATCGTCAGCCGCGTGTTGACGTTCGACTATCTGGGCGCGCTGGCGGTGTCGCTGATCTTTCCGCTGCTGCTGGCGCCCAAGCTGGGCCTGCTGCGCACCAGTTTCCTGTTCGGCATCCTGAACGCCAGCGTGGCCTTGTGGACCACGTGGCTGTTTCGCGCCGAAGTGCGCCGCCCCGGCGAAAAAGCCATACGCGCCTGCGTCGTGATCGGCTTTCTGGCGCTGGGCTTCATCTATTCCACCGCGATGACGGCCTGGGCCGAAAAGGGCTTGTACGGCGATGACGTGGTGCATGCCGAAACCACGCCGTACCAGCGCCTGGTGGTGACGCGCTGGCATGACGACCTGCGTCTGTACATCAACAACAACCTGCAATTCTCGTCGCGCGACGAACACCGCTATCACGAATCGCTGGTGCATCCCGGGCTGCAAACGCTGCCCTGGGCGCGCAACGTCTTGGTGCTGGGCGGCGGCGATGGCTTGGCGGTGCGTGAAATCCTTAAGTACAAGCACATTGAACACATCACGCTGGTGGACCTGGACCCGGCCATGACCGGGCTGTTCTCGCGGTCCGATCCCCTGGTTGCGTTGAACCAGGGCGCACTGAAAGATCCCCGCGTCACCGTCATCAACGACGACGCCGGCCGCTGGCTGGAAACCCATGCCGAGGTCTACGACTTCATCGTGGTGGACTTTCCCGACCCGTCCAACTTCGGCCTGGGCCGCCTGTATTCCGTGCCCGTCTATCACCTGATGGCGCGCCACCTGGCCGAAAACGGCTACATGGTGATCCAGTCCACCTCGCCCTACTTCGCGCCGCGTTCGTTCTGGAGCGTGAACGCCACGCTGAAGGAAGCGGGCTTGAACACCTGGCCGTATCACACCTACGTGCCCTCGTTTGGCGATTGGGGCTTCATCCTGGCCAGCAAGCGCCGCGACTACACGCCGCCCGACAAGATCACCGTGCCCACGCGCTACCTGGACCCGGCAACCACGCGTGAACTCTTTCACTTCCCGGCCGACATGCCCGCGCTGGAGATGCCGCCCAACCGCTTGAACGAGCAGTCGCTGGTGCGCTATTTCGACGAGGACTGGCGCAAGGTCATCCGCTGATGCGCCGCCGCAGCTTTCTTCTGGGCGCGGCCACGGCGGCGGTGGCCGGCACCGCGGGCTACTACCGCCAGCGCATCGTCGAGACCCCGGCAAACGTGGCTTACCCCGGCATGCAGGCGGGCCACGCGCTGCGCGACGGCGCGGCCCTGCCCGCCGCCACCGCGCACCATCGGCACCAGGTCGTCATCCTGGGCGCGGGCGTGGCCGGCCTGTCATGCGCGTGGAAGCTGGCGCGCGAAGGGTTTACCGACTTTGTCGTGGTGCAGGGGCCGGAATTCGCCGGCAACGCCGCCGCCGGGCGGCAGGACGAACTGCACTATCCGCTGGGCGCGCATTACCTGCCGCTGCCTTCGATGGCGTCCACCCATGTGCGCCAGATGCTGGCCGACTTCGGCATCATCGAACACGGCGCGGGCGATGTCCGCCCGGTGTATGACGAATCCGTCCTGGTGCATTCGCCGCAAGAGCGCCTGCTGCGCAACGGGCGCTGGGAAGACGGCCTGCTGCCCATGACGGGCCTGCCCGATGCCGACGTGGCGCAGCACCATCGCTTCCTGGCGCTGGTCGAACGCCTGCACACGCAGCGGGGCAATGACGGGCGGCGCGTGTTCAGCATCCCGCTGGTGCTGTCCTCGCAAGACCCTGCCTGGCGTGCGCTGGATCAGATCCCCTTCAAGCAGTGGCTGGATCGCGAAGGCTACACGTCGCCCGCCTTGCACTGGTACCTGAACTACTGCTGCCGCGATGACTACGGCGCGGGCTACGACGTGGTGTCGGCCTGGGCCGGTCTGCACTACTTTGCCAGCCGCGACGGCCACGCGGCCAACGCGGGGGAAGGCGCGGTGCTGACGTGGCCGGGCGGGCTGGGCGTGCTGGCCGACCGCATGCGCCAGGCCATCGACGACAAGCTGGGCCACACGCGCTGGCTCATGGCGGGTACGGCGGTGCGCATCGCCGACACGCCCGCCGGCCCGCTCACCACCTGCGTGGCCACGGATTTGGCCCCGGGTTTGGCCACGGGTTCGACCCTGGGTTTGACCCCAGACTCCACGCCGCGCGCCTACACCTTGCAAAGCCGGCGCACCGTCTGCGCCATGCCCTTGTTCGTGGCGCAACGCCTGTTGCCCGACATCCGCGCCTATGGCTACGACCCGGCCGTGCATGCGTCATCGCACGCGCCCTGGCTGGTGTCCAATTTTCTGCTGGAAGGCTATCCGCAGGAAGCGCCCGGCGAGCCGCTGTCCTGGGACAACGTCGTCTACCTAGGCCGTGCGCTGGGCTATGTGGTGTCCACGCACCAGCTGCTGCGCGTGGCGCGTTCGCCGCGATCCGTCTTCACGGCCTATCACACCTTGAGCACGCAGACGCCCAACGCGGCGCGGCAATGGCTTAGCACGGCCAACCCCGAAGCCCTGCGCGACGAAGCGGCCGCCGACCTGATCGCCGCCTACGGCCGGGAATTCTGGCGCCATGCGCGCCGGCTGGACATCACCGTGCGCGGCCATGCCATGGCCTCGCCGCTATGCGGCAGCCTGTCCAACGCCGGGCTGGCCGCGCTGCGCGAGGTGGACGGCCCCGTGCTGTTCGCGCATGCCGACTTGTCCGGGTATTCTGTCTTCGAGGAAGCGTCCTGGTGGGGCGTGGTGGCGGCCGGGCGGATATTGGGGCAAGCGCCGCCAAGCGCTTGATTTGCGTCCCCCGCAACAGGGCGACGCGCGCCCGAATCGCGACCCCGATTTTGCTACACGCGCCCGCATCCACTGCCCTACAATCGCCCGTCATTCGGGCTACGAAGAAGAACTCATGGGAAAGCACGTCATCGTCCTGGGCGCCGGCATTGTGGGCGTGTGCTGCGCGCTGGAGCTGGTGCGACGCGGCTTGCGCGTGACGCTGGTCGACCGGCAGGCGCCCGGCATGGAAACGTCGATGGGCAACGCCGGCGTGCTGGCGCGCAGTTCGCTGATGCCGTTCAACCACCCCGGCCTGTGGGGCCAGTTGCCCCGCCTGATGAAGAACGACACCGTGCAGTTCCGGTATCGCGCGTCCTATCTGGCGCAGAACCTGGGCTGGGCAGCGCGCTTCCTGCTGAACGCGCGGCCGTCGGTGTTCAAGGAAACCACGCGCGCGCTGGACGAACTGATCCGGGTGTCCGCCCCCGAACATCTGCGGCTGCTGGATGCCGCCGGCGCGCGCCATCGTTTGCGCGACACCGGCTGGGTGTTCCTGTACCGCAGCCCGGCCGCCTGGAACGCCAGCGCGTTGGCGCGCCAGACGTTCGCGCAATACCAGGTGCCCACGCAGACGCTGGACCCGGTTGAACTGGCCGCGTTGGAACCCGCGCTGTCACCCATCTTTCACCGTGCGCTGTGGATCCAGGGTTCGTATTCCGTTGACGACCCGCAGGCCGTGGTCACCGCGTACGCCGACCTGTTCCGGCAAACGGGCGGCACGGTCAAGGCGATGACGGCCACCGGCATCCGGCGCGACGGCCAGGGCTGGACGGTGCAAGGAGCCCAAGGTTCGGAAACCCTGTCGGCCGATCAGTTGGTGGTGGCGTTGGGGCCGTGGTCCAAGGCGTTGCTCAAGACCACCGGCATCGATCTACCCATGGCGTTTGAACGCGGCTATCACATGCACTATCGCGGCCAGGACGGCGCGCGTGTGACGCGACCGGTGTACGACACCGGCGGCGGCTACGTGCTGTCGCCCATGGCGCGCGGGCTGCGCCTGACCACGGGCGTGGAACTGGACGCCTGCGAAGCCGCGCCGCGCATGACGCAATTGGAGCTGGCCGAAGCGCGAGCGCGCGAGGCCTTCCCGCTGGGGGAACGCGTGGACCCCGCCGCCTGGCTGGGCCGGCGCCCCACCCTGCCCGACAGCCGCCCGATGATCGGGCAGGCGCCCAAGCACCCGGGGCTATGGCTGGCGCTGGGGCATCAGCACATTGGCTTCAGCACGGCGCCGGGCACGGCGAAGCTATTGGGCGAACTGATGTTCGACAATCCCGACCCGTCGCGCCACCATGCGTTCCGGCCGGGGCGCTTTATCTAGGGCGCTTCGTCCAGAGCAGCTTCGTTCAGGGCTATCACCCCAGCAACAGCGCGTCGTCCGACAGCTTTTCGCCGCGCACGCGCTCGAACATCGCCAGCAGATCCGGCACATCCATGCCGCGGCGTTCATCGCCCGACACGTCCAGCACCACCTGCCCTTGATGCAGCATCACCGTGCGGTCGCCCACGTCCAGCGCCTGCCGCATGCTGTGCGTGACCATCATCGTGGTCAGCTGGCTTTCGGCAACGATGCGCGCCGTCAGTTGCAGCACGAAGTCGGCGGTACGCGGGTCCAGCGCGGCGGTGTGCTCGTCCAGCAGCAGGATGCGCGACGGCTGCAAGGCCGCCATCAGCAGGCTGACCGCCTGGCGCTGGCCGCCGGACAGCAGGCCGATGCGGTCGGTCAAGCGGTTTTCCAGGCCCAGGCCCAAGGTGGCCAGACGCTCACGAAAGCCGTCCTTCATCGACGCCTTGACCGCGCGGCTATAGCCACGGCGCACGCCGCGCATCTGCGCCAGCGCCATGTTTTCTTCGATGGTCAGGTCTTCGCAGGTGCCCGCCATGGGGTCCTGGAACACGCGGGCCACACGGCCGGCGCGCGCCCACACGGGCTGGCGCGTCACGTCCACGCCGTTGATGTCGATGCGGCCCGAATCAATCGGCAGGTCGCCCGACACCGCGTTCAGGAACGTGGACTTGCCGGCGCCGTTCGAACCGATGACGGTCACGAACTGGCCTGACGGAATCTCCAGCGACAGGCCACGCAGCGCGCGCGTCTCGATGGGCGTTCCCGCGTTGAAGGTAATTTTCAAATCTTTTGCGGACAACATATCAGCGCCCCTTCTTGCCGACGATACGGCGCTTGAGCATCGGGATGACCAGGGCAATCGTGACCAGCACCGCGGTGACAAGGTTCAGGTCTTGTGCCTTCAGGCCGATGAAATCGCTATTGAGCGCCAACGCGATGAAAAAGCGGTAGACGATGGCGCCGATGATGACGGCCAGCGTCGCCAGCACCAGCTTGCGCGACGGCAGGATGCTTTCGCCGACGATCACCGCAGCCAGGCCGATCACGATGGTGCCGATGCCCATCGAGATATCCGAGCCGCCCTGCGTCTGCGCGAACAGCGCGCCGGCCAGCGCCACCAGCGCGTTGGACAGCGCCATGCCGCCCATGATCATGCGGCCGGTGTTGACGCCCTGCGCGCGAGCCATGCGGCCGTTGGACCCGGTGGCGCGCACGGCCAGCCCGGTCTGCGTGGCAAAGAACCAGTCCAGCGCCAGCTTGGCCAGGATGACGATCACGATCAGAATCAGCGGGCGCGCGACATAGTCGGAGATCCAGCCCGGCTGCAAGATCGTGAACACGGTGGGTTCGGTGATCAGCGGAACGTTCGGCTTGCCCATGATGCGCAGGTTGATCGAGTACAGCGCGATCATCATCAGGATGCTGGCCAGCAGGTCCATGATCTTGAGCTTCACGTTCAGCATGCCCGTGATCAGGCCGGCGACCGCGCCCGCGAACGTGGCGATGATCGTGGCGGAAAACGGATCGGTGCCCGACGCAATCAGCGTGGCACAGACGGCGCCGCCCAGCGGAAAGCTGCCGTCAACGGTCAGGTCGGGGAAGCGCAGCAGGCGAAAGGAGATAAACACGCCCAAGGCCACCAGGCTGAAGATCAGCCCGATCTCCAACGCGCCTAACAACGAGAACAATGACATGGGTTAAATCCAATCAGGGTAAGGAAGGTGCATATTAAAGAGTTGAAACGTCGGATTTCTTGCGTTCAGGCATCAGTTTTACCCGAGCTTTCGCAACAAACGTTTCCCGGTTCGTCATTTTCTCGCGTTTCGTTCCAAAGCATCCGCGCGCTTGCCGGACGGACCGGAAAGCGGCGACGTTCAAAGCCAGGAAAGGGAGCAAAACGGCAGGACCCGGTCGCGGTGCGACCCGAAAAAAGCTTAACAAAAACCCCGCGCACGCCGGGCGGCGTGGCGGGGTCTGGCGAGTGTCGCTTTACTTCACGACCACCGCGGCCGACTTGATCACGGCGTCCGACAGGGTCACGCCCTGCTTGGCGGCGGCGCCCGGGTTCACGTAGAGCTCAAGCTTGGAGATGACTTCCGACGGAATGGCGCCGGGCTTTTCGCCCTTGAGAATGCGCACGACCACCTTGCCCGTCTGCACGCCCAGGTCGTGGTAGTTGATCCCCAGCGCCGCGATACCGCCGCGCTTGACGCTGTCGGTATCCGAGGCGATCAGCGGGATCTTCGCGTCGTTACCCACCTTGACCAGCGATTCATACGCCGACACGACGTTGTTGTCGGTGTTGGTGTAGATGACGTCGACCTTGCCGATCAGGCTGCGCGCGGCCGAGGCCACGTCAACCGAACGCGGGGCGGCGGCTTCAACCAGGCTCATGCCCGACTTGGGCAGGATTTCCTGCAACTTCTTCACCACCACGACCGAGTTGGCCTCGCCCGGGTTGTAGACGATGCCCACGCGCTTGGCGTTGGGAACGATTTTCTTGATGAGTTCAACCTGCTTTTCCAGCGCCAGCATGTCCGACACGCCGGTCACGTTGGTGCCCGTGGCGTCCATGCTCTTGACCAGCTGCGCTGCCACCGGGTCGGTCACGGCCGAATACACCACCGGCACGTCCTTGGTGGCGGCCACGACGGCCTGGGCCGAGGGCGTGGCGATCGCGACGATGGCGTCGGGACGGTCACCCACGAATTTGCGGGCGATCTGCGCGGCGGTGCCGTTGTTGCCCTGCGCGCTTTGGTACTGCCACTTCAGGTTCTTGCCGGATTCGTAGCCGGCTTGCTTCAGGGCGTCTTGCACCCCATCACGCACGGCGTCCAGCGCCGGGTGCTCGACGATGGCGGTAATCGCCACCGACTTTTGCTGCGCCGACACTGGTGAGGCGATAGCCATCGCCAGCGCCATGGCGCCAACCGTCAGAAAATGTTTTTTTCCGATCAGCATACGTAAGCTCCTTGAACCCTTGGTTTTTGTTCGTTATTACAACTACGCCGGCGGCTTCCCGTCGGTCGGTCAGCCGTAAAGCCATATAGTCTAACTTGCCGTCAGACAAAAGAATTTGCGGGGAATCCCTGAAATGGTGCATGCCGGCAAGCATGCTCCACGCCGGGGCGCGCCGCGCCAATATACTAAATATCGCCAAGGCCGACGGCGGATCGTCGGCCACATCCCAAGGCCTCATCATGATCAAACGCGCTCTGGGCCGTTCCGGCCTGCAAGTTCCCCCCCTGACTTTCGGCGGCAACGTCTTCGGCTGGACGGTCGACGAAGCCGGCGCCTATTCCCTGCTTGACGCCATGGTCGACGCGGGCCTGAATTTCATCGACACGGCCGACGTGTATTCGCGCTGGGTGCCCGGCAACCAGGGCGGCGAATCCGAAACGCTGATCGGCAAATGGCTCAAGCGATCCGGCAAGCGCGACCGCGTGATGATTGCCACCAAGGTCGGCATGGAAATGGGCCCCGACGCGCGCGGCCTGGCGCCCGCCTACATCCGCCGTTCACTGGATGCCTCGCTGGCGCGGCTGCAAACGGATTATGTGGACCTGTACCAGTCGCACAAAGACGACCCCGATACGCCGCTGACCGACACGTTGGCGGAATACGCCAAGCACATCGAGTCCGGCAAGGTGCGCGCCATCGGCGCGTCAAACTACACGGCCGTGCGCCTGTCCGAAGCGCTGATCGCGGCCGAACGCCACGACCTGCCGCGCTACGAAAGCATCCAGCCCGAATACAACCTGTACAACCGCGCCGCGTTCGAGACCGGGCTGCAAGGCCTGGTGAAAACGCAGCAGATGGGCACCATCAATTACTACGCGCTGGCCAGCGGTTTTCTTAGCGGCAAATATCGCAGCGCGGCCGACGCCGGCAAAAGCGCGCGCGGCCAGAAGATTGTGGAGACCTATCTGAACGAACGCGGCCTGCGCATCTTGAAGGCGCTGGACGAGGTCTCGGAAGACGCCGGCTGCACGCCCGCGCAAGCCGCGCTGGCCTGGCAGATTGCACAGCCGGGCATCACCTCGCCCATCGTCAGCGCCACGTCGTTGGCGCAGCTTGACGAACTGGTCAAGGCCGCCAGCCTGACGCTGACGCATGACCAGTTGGCCAAGCTGAGCCAGGCCAGCGAATGGCGCTAAGGCATTAATCCAGCTTCACGCCGGAATCTTTCACCACCTTGGCCCAGCGATCGACTTCGCTATCGACGAACTTGCCGAAGTCGGCGCCCGTCAGCGTGGGCACCGCCGAGCCGTTGCCGGCCCACGTTTCCTTCAGCTTCGGGGTGTTCAGCGCCTTGGTGATTTCCACCGCCATCTTGTCGACCGCCTCTTTCGGCGTGCCGGTCGGCGCCCAGATGGCGTACCAGGTCGACACGACGTAATTCGGCACGCCGGCTTCGGCGGCGGTCGGCACGTTGGGTAGCGAGGCCGACCGTTCGCTGGCCGCCACGGCCAGGGGCTTGATGGCGCCCGCGCGTATATGTCCGGACGACGAACCCAGCCCATCGAACGCCAGGTCTACCTGACCACCGATCAACGCGGACAGCATCGGGCCGGCGCCCTGGTACGGCACGTCCACCAGCTTGATGCCGGTCTGCATGGCGAACAATTCACCGGCCAGGTGGTGCGTGCTGCCCTTGCCGGCGGTGCCGTAATTGATTTCGCCCGGATGCTTCTTGGCGTAGTCGACGAATTCCTGCAAGGTCTTGACCGGCAACTTGCCGGCGTTGATCACCACCACTTGCGGCGGCTGCGCCACCAGCGCGACCGGCACGAAGTCCTTCTGGATGTTGTAGTTCAGGCTTTTGTACAGCGACGGGGCCAACGCGTGGTGCGCGCCGCCCATGAAGAAGGTGTAGCCGTCGGGCCGGGCCTTGGCGGCGACGCCCGCGCCCACCGTGCCGCCCGCGCCGCCCTTGTTGTCGATCACCACCGTCTGGCCCAATTGCATGGTCAGTTGTTGGGCCAGCGGGCGGGCGAAGGTGTCCGTGCCGCCGCCTGCGGGGAACGGAACGATCAGCGTGATGGGGCGCTCTGGCCATTGCGCGGCGGCCGTGCCGCCGAAACCCAGGGCTGCCACGGCGACTAGGGCCACGGCGGACTTGCGAACTTTCATAATGTCTCCTCTTGCTGCATCACGGGGACGGCGCGGTTGTGTGCGTCTCGTCTCTTGAAATTCTTATTGAATGAATGCTGCCAGGACTGCAATGCGTAGTCGGATCGAGTCGGAAGGCCTCCTGTGTAGAAAAAAAATGCCGGCCCATGCAGGCCGGCATCTGGCATGGCGTCAAAGCGTCTTATAGGTTTCGCGCAGCACGTTCTTTTGGACCTTGCCCATCGTGTTGCGCGGCAATTGGTCAACGATGTGCACGCGCTTGGGCACCTTGAAGTTGGCGATGCGTGACTTCAGTTCCTGTTGCATCGCGCCCGCGTCCAGCGACGCGCCGTCCTTGGGCACGACCACCGCGACGACGGCTTCGCCGAAGTCCGCGTGCGGCACGCCGATGACGGCCGATTCCGCCACGCCAGGCATGTCGTCGATCAGCGTTTCGATTTCCTTGGGGTAGACGTTAAAGCCGCCCGAGATGATCAGGTCCTTGCTGCGCCCGACGATGGACAGCGTGTCGGCCGGCACTTCGCGCCCGGCGGATTCGCCGCCCCAGCGGCCGACGTCGCCCGTCTTGAACCAGCCGTCTTCGGTGAATTCCTCGCGCGTTTTTTCCGGCATGCGCCAGTAGCCCGAGAACACGTTGGGGCCACGCACCTGCACGTTGCCGATCTCGCCCGGCGCCAGCGGCACGCCCGCGTCGTCCACGACGCGCACCTGCACGCCCGGCAACGCGCGCCCGACCGTGCCGGCCAGGCGCTCGCCCTGGGCGGGGTCATAGGGGTTGGACGTCAGCATGACGGTTTCGCTCATGCCGTAGCGTTCCAGGATGGCGTGGCCGCTGCGCGCCTTGAAGTCCGAGAACGTCTCGGCCAACAGCGGCGCCGACCCCGAGATGAACAGGCGCATGTTGGCGCACACGTCGCGGTTAAAGCGCGGGTCGGCCAGCAGACGCACGTAGTACGTGGGCACGCCCATCATCACCGTGCATTGCGGCAGGTAATGCAGCGCCTGGTCGGCATCCAGCTTGGGCAGCCAGATCATCTTGGCGCCGGCCAGCAAGGCGCCGTGCGAGGCCACGAACAAGCCATGCACGTGGAAGATGGGCAACATGTGCAGCAGCACGTCGTCTTCGCGCCAGCCCCAGTATTCGTGCAGCACCTGCGCGTTGGCGGCCAGGTTGCCATGCGACAGCATCGCGCCCTTGCTGCGGCCGGTGGTGCCGGACGTATACAGAATGGCGGCCAGGTCGTTGGGCTTGCGCTGCACGGTCTTGAACGTTTGCGGCAGGCCGGCGGCGGCGTCCAGCAGCGTGCCCGTGCGGTCTTCGTCCAGCGTGTAGACGTGCGCGCAGCCGGCCTTGTCGGCGGCGCGCTGCACCCAGTCCAGGTTCTTGCTGGCGCAGACCACTACGGCGGGCTCGGCGTTGCCCAGGAAGTATTCGATCTCGGCTTCGCGGTAGGCCGTGTTCAGCGGCAGGTACACCAGCCCGGCGCGCAAGGTGGCCAGGTACAACAGCAGCGCTTCCGGCGATTTTTCGACTTGCACGGCCACGCGCGAACCGTCGGGCAGGTCCAGCGACGTCAGCAGGTTGGCCAGGCACGCGGTGGCGCGGTCGATGTCATCCCAGGTGTATTGCAGGTCGGGCGTTTCCAGCGCGACTTTGCTGCGGTCTTTGGGAAAGCCGCCTTGCAGGACAGCATAGAGGTTGGCGTTGCTCACCTTGGTCAGTCTCCGGAAAAGGAAGGATCTACGCCGGCCAGGAAAGCGCGCACGCCTTCCTTGTGGTCCCGGCTTTCGGCATAGGAGAAATAGTCTTGATATTCGTCTTCGGTCAAGGCGCCCCCTTGGGCAAGCCGCGCCGACAGGCGTTTATTGATGCGGGCGGCCAATGGCGCGCCCTGGGCGATGCGATCGGCGCTGCGGCGGGCGGCATCGGCCACCTGATCGTCGGGCACGATGCGCGTCAGCAGCCCCAGGCCGTGCGCCTCGTCGGCGCCGAAGACCCGGCCTTCCAGCAAAATTGCCAGCGTGGCCGCGCGCCCGACCAGGGCCAGAAGGCCGCGCATTTCATCGGGCGCCATGGGAAAGCCCAGGCGGTTGATGGGCACGCCGAAACGCGCCGACGCACCAGCGATGCGCAAGTCGCACTGGCTGGCAATTTCCAGCCCGCCGCCCACGCACACGCCTTCGATCTGGGCGATGACGGGGTGCGGGCAGTCGGCCACGGCCCGCAAGGCGGGCGCCAGGATGTGGCGGTGGTAATGCTGCACGCCGGCGGCATCGGCCCGCTGCACGGGAAATTCGCGGATGTCGGCGCCCGCGGCAAAGTTGCCGCCTTCGCCCCGCACGATCACGCAGCGCACGGTGTTGTCGGCGGCCAGGCGCGTGAACACCTGGCCAAGCTCGCCCCACATGCCCACCGTTATCGCGTTCAACCGCCCCGGGTGCGATAGCGTCACCCAGGCCAACGGCCCCTCGCGTTCCAGCCGCACGCGGCCGGTCACGTCTTGCGTCATGTCCCCTTGCCCCTTTTCTTATTGATATGGACCGCTTTGTAAAGCGATCAGGCCACGCGTCCGACTCCCCGGCTTACCTGCGGCTTACCTTCGCCCAAGCGGGCAAGGTTGGTGTCCAGCTCGTCCAGGTCATACAGGTAGTTGACCATCAGCGCGCAAGACTGCTTCATGCCCTTGACCGAGGTGTCGGCCGCCCAGTTCAAGCGTTCGATGCGCGCGCCGTTGCCCAGGTGAAAACGCGCCACGGGGTCCAGCGGCAGCCCGTTCTTCATGGATTGCAAATACGTGGCGGCCAGCCGGAAGCCGGCGCGTTTGATCACGTCGGACGCCTTGCCCTGCGCGGCGGCCTTGGCCAGCCGCGACACCCAGCGCTGGCCATCCGGCACCCCTTCGCGCTTGCGATCCTTGGCGCGCGACTTGTCTTCGCGCACGATGGCCTCCACGGCGTCGGCGTCCAGCTTGCCCAGCCAATCCGAAAACCCGGGGATGGGCGACAGCGTGGCAAAGTTCTTCAGCTTGGGCAGCTCTTCCAGCAGCTGCTCGACCACGCGCTTGAGCAGGAAGTTGCCGAAGCTGATGCCCTTCAGGCCGGGCTGCGTATTCGAAATGGAATAGAAGATCGCCCAGCGCGCCTTGTCCAGATCCTGCGGCGGCAAGGTGCTGTCCAGCAGCACCTGCACGTTGTCGGCCATGCTGCTGGCAAACGCCACTTCCACGAAAATCAGCGGCACGCCCGGCATCTGCGGGTGGAAATAGGCGTAGCAGCGGCGGTCGGGCGACACGCGGCGGCGCAGATCGTCCCACGAGGTGATCTCGTGCACGGCTTCGTACAGGATCAGTTTTTCCAGCAGCGACGCGGGCGAATCCCAGGTCAGCGGGCGCAACTCCAGCAAGCCCACGTCAAACCAGGCGGACAGCAACCCTTCCAGTTCCTTGTCCAGCCCCTGGATACCCGATACCTGCTTGCGCCAACGCAGCATGTCGGCGCGCAGATCCACCAGGAAGCGCAAGCCGTGCGGCAGCGCGTTAAAGCGCTTGAACAGGCGCGTGCCCTCGCCGCCGTCGCCCCCGTACGTGGCGCGCACCTGAGCCAACGCCGCCAGCATCAGCCGGCGGTCCTTGCTGTCGGCCGTGCTGTATTGCTCGCACCAGCGGCGCGCCAGCTTGTTGGCCGCCACATCGGTCAGGCGCGCCTCGAACAGGCGGCGCACCTCGGATTCGCTGGGCAGGCGCCCGCGTTCCCACAGCTTGCCCAGGCGCGTCATCAGGCTGGCGCCCTCGGCGGCCGCCGCAGGGTCGATCAGCTCGGGCTCGGGCTCAGGCGTGCGTGCGCCCCGCGCGGGCGCGAGATTGGCGGGTACGGACATGGGCGGGCTCCTCGATAACGATGGGATCGGATAACGCCGGATCGGCGGCGTCTTCATTGGCCAAAATGCGCAGCGCTTCCAGCTGCCGCATCAGATGGGTGTGCGCCAGGGCCTGGGCGGCCTCACTGTCATGCGCTTTCAGGGCGTCGAAAATGGCCAGGTGTTCGGCGCAGGACTGCTGGATGCGCCCGGGGCGCGCCAGACTGCGGTGCCGCGACAGGCTCAGGACCTTGCGCAGGTTGCCCACCATGTCCGACAGCCACTGGTTGCCGGCCAGCGCCTGGACGGCTTCGTGGATCAGGTAATTGGTTTGGTAGTAGGCGTCGATGCGGCCGGCGCGGGCATGGCCGGCCAGCTCGGCGTGCAGCGGCTCAAGCGCCGCCAGTTCGTCGTCGGTGGCCTTGCGGGCGGCTTCGAAAGCGCAGCGCCCTTCCAGCATGGCCATCAGCGGGAAGATGTCTTCCAGGTCTTGCGTGGACAGTTCATTGACAAAGCAGCCGCGGCGCGGCTCCAGCCGCACCAGCCCTTCGGTGGCCAGCACCTTCAGCGCCTCGCGCAAGGGGGTGCGGGATATGCCCATTTCGCCCGCCAGCCGAAGTTCGTCGATCCATTCGCCGTTGGACAGGGCGCGCGCATGGATCATGCCGCGCAGGCGATCCGCGACTTCCAGGTAAAGGGCTTGACGGACGATGGGTTGGCTCATGGGGGCCGGCGCGGGCAGCGCCGTAATTCATAATTATGAACAAGCCCATGTTAAATCCCGACGCGGAAAAAGGTAAACCCCTGGAAAACCCCTTCCGCCCGTCGGCTGCTTCAGAAGTGCAGAACCCCGTCCACGGCGTGGCGCGTCAGCGATCGGGCCCAACGGCGGGCCGGCAGGCCGTATTTGGATTCCACGACTTCGGCCCGCGCCAGCAGATCGGCGGGCGTCACCGCCAGGCGCGGGCCGGAGAAGGCCAGCACGATCTGATTGCCGGCGTCCACCTCGGGCAGCAACACCACGCGGTCGTCGAAGGCTTTGGACAGGTTGTCGATGTTCTTGCCAAAGCTTTCGTGGCGGCCGAACAGGTTGACGGCCACCACGCCGACCTCGCCCAGCACGCGGCGGCAGTCGCGGTAGAACTTCACGCTGTCGCGCACGGGGCCTTCGGCCGAGGCGTCGTACAGGTCGACCATCAACACCGGGCAACGCCCGGCATTGGCGGGGTCGGCCACCCACTGGCCGGCGTCCGCGTGTTCGACCAGCAGCCGGTTCGAGCCCGGCAGGCGGAAGAACATATGGCAGGCGGCGGTTACGCGCGGGTTCCATTCCACGGCCAGCAGCGGGCTACGCGTGTGCTTGACGCAAAAGCGCGCCAGCGACCCCGCGCCCAGGCCCAACATGCCGATGGATTCTTCCTTGGGCGGTTCCAGGAACAGCAGCCAGGCCATCATCTGCGCGGTGTATTCCAGCACCAGTTCAGCCGGACGCTTGACGTGCATCGCACCCTGGACCCACGGGGTGTTGAAGTGCAGATAACGCACGCCATCCAGCTCGGACAGGGTCGGCTGGTCCAGTTCGGAGGGGAAGTTCGATTTATTCATGGCGGCGATTGTAGGTCGGACGCCGCGCCAACGGTGGCTCAAGGCAGATCAGCGTTTTCCTCGGCGGCGCCTTCCCAAATGCGCTCCAGCCACTGGGTGCAAGATGCGTCCGCATGCAGGCTTGCCGCCAAGCGCAACACCCGCTTCAGATACAAGTGCGCGTCGCATTCCCAGGTGATCCCCATGGCGCCATGCACCTGGATGGCGTTCTGGGCCGCGCGCCGGCCCGCTTCCACCGCCAGCAGCGGCACGTAAAGGCTGTCGCGTTCGGCCGAGGGCGCGTCGGCATCGTGCGTGGCGGCGGCCGCCCGACCGGCCAGACGCGCATCGTCCAGCGCCATCCAGTCGTCCGCCAAGCGGTGCTTGATGGCTTGGTTTGCGCCGATGGCGCGGTCAAACTGGCGCCGTTCGCGGGCATACGCCGCCGCCATGTCCAGCGCGGCACTTGCCGCGCCCAGCAGCTCGGCTGACCGCAGCAAGGTCAGCCGCGTCTTCAGGCGCCGCCACTGGCCGGCGTCCAACCGCACGTCCACGGTTTCCGCTACGTCAGGACTCGCCACGCTTGCGACGGGCATCGTCGGGTCCAGCCCTGCCCTGCCCGCCACGGGCGCGTGGCGTTCCAGCCGCAACACACCCGGCGCGGGGCAATGCACCGCCAAGCCGGACACCCCCTGGCCTGCGCCTTCCACAAACGCAGACCCGTCCGGGCGCAGCGTCACATCCGCGAAATATCGCTGGCCCTGCATCATCTGGCGCGCCCAGGTTGCCGCGGGCTCGGGCAAGCCCGCCTTGCACAGGGTTGGCAGCAGCACCATGTTTGCCACCAGCGGCAGGCTAAGCAGATGACGCCCTGCCGCTTCGGCCACCACCCAGGCGTCGGCCAGCCCCAGGCCCAGGCCGTCTTGTTCAGCGGGCGCCAGCAGTGCGGGCCAGCCTTGTTCGCACAGGTCTTGCCACAGCGCCAGCCGGTCGGCGGCCGGCTGCGTCGCGGCGGCGCGCGCCACGCGGGGCGGATGGCGATCCGCCAGAAAGCGCGCGGCCGATTCTTGCAGCATGCGCTGGTCTTCGTTCAAGGAAAAAGTCATGGTGTCGGCGTTGGTTCGAATCAGGCTTTGGGCTTTGGGCTTCAGGCTTTGGGCAATCCCAGCATCTGCTCGGCGATGATGTTGCGCTGGATCTCGGAGGTGCCGGCCAGGATGGTTTCGGCGCGTGACCACAAGTAGGCGTGCGTCAGCGTTGCCGCGTCCGCGTCGATATCGGCGTTGAAATCGGCTTCGATACAAGCGTTGCAATCGGGCCTGATGCCAGCTTCCCTATCGGCCGCAACACCGGCAGTACCGCGCACATCGATACCCGCATCGATACCCGCATTGCCGACCGCGCCCGCCTTGCCGGCTCCCTTGCCGTCGCCCGCGCCATGCCCCGCCCCTTCCAGGCACGCGCCTTCTCCCAGCATCTGCAAGGACAGCTCCAGCAAGCGCTGGTGCGCCTCGCTCCAGTGAATCTTGGTGGACGACCCTTCCGGCCCGGGCGGATCACCACGCATGGCGCCTTCCAGCGCGCGCCGCGACTTCAACGCCAGCACGTGGCTGTCGGCCGCCAGCCGCGCCCAACGGTGGCGCACGTCGGCCGACGAAGCCGGCGTGTGCCCGTACGCGTCGGGCCGCAGCGCCAGCCGCCGCACCGCTTGCAGCTCTTGCGCAAACCGCACCAGACGCGGAATGAAGTAAGTGCCGCGTTCGAAACTGGCGGCGGCCATCGCCACCTTCCAACCCTGGTTCTCGGCGCCCAGCAACAGGTCTTGCGGCACGAATACATCTTCGAAAAACACTTCGCAGAATTCCGCGTCGCCCGTGATCTGGCGGATCGGTTCGACCCGGACGCCCGTGCTGCGCATGTCCACCAACAGAAAGCTCAGGCCCTTGTGCTTGGGCACGTCGGCATCGGTGCGCGCCAGCACGAAGCACCACTGGGCGCGGTCGGCGAACGACGTCCAGATCTTGTGCCCATTGAGTCGATACCCGCCCGCCACCGGCTCGGCGCGCGTGCGGACCGAGGCCAGGTCCGACCCGGCGCCGGGTTCCGAATAGCCCTGGCACCAGACGTCGCGGTTGGACAATATGCCCGGCAAAAAACGGCGCTTTTGTGCGTCCGTGCCAAAGTGCAGCAACGTAGGCGCCAGGATGCCGTGGCCGATCAGGTTCACGCCCAACGGCGCGCCGCAACGCGCATGCTCTTCATGGAATACGGCCTGGCGCGATAGCGGCAAGCCGTGCCCGCCATATTCGCTGGGCCAACCCAGGCCGGACCAGCCGTGGCCGCACAAGGTGTCTTCCCAGGCCCGGCGAAAGTCCAGGTCACGGGGGCACGCGCCGCCGGGCCAGCCGCGCACAAAGCCGGCATAGGTCTCGGCCAGCCATGCGCGCAACCGCGGGCGAAAGGCGTCGTCGTCCAGAGCCAGGATGCGAGCGGCCACGTTGTCCTGTCGATCCATACCGCTTACTCCAATCGGATATTCGAATCGCGCGCGACCTTGGCCCAGGTCGACACGTCTTGCCGGATGAACGCCGCGAATGCTTTGGGGTCGCTGCCGATGATGTCCAGCCCCAGCCCCACGAACTGCGCTTTCACGTCGGGCTGTTGCAGGATCTGCGCCAGATTCGTATAGAGCTTGTCGACGACCGCCTGCGGCGTGTTCGCCGGCGCCACCAGTCCCAGCCACGGCATGGCCGAATAGCCCGGCAGGCCGGAAGCCGCCACTGTCGGCAGGTCGGGCACCGAGGCCGAGGGCTTCGTGGTCGTCACCGCCAGCGCGCGCAGCTTGCCGTCCTTGACGAACGGGCCGGACGAGGCCCAGGCGTCGAACATCACCTGGATACGCCCGGCCACCAGATCGTTCAGCGCCGGCGCGCTGCCCTTGTACGGAATATGCGCCATCTGCACGCCCGCCATGCTGTTGAACAGTTCGGCTTCCAGGTGCGTGGAACTGCCCGCGCCCACCGAGCCGTAGCTGACCTTGCCGGGGTTGGCCTTCAGATACGCAATCAGTTCGCCCACGTTCTTGGCCGGAATCGACGGGTGCACCTCAAGCACGTGCACCACCGAGGCCACCTGGCTGACGGGCGTGAAGTCCTTGATGGGGTCGTAGTTGACCTTGGCGTACGTGCTGGGCGCGATGCCCAGCGATGACGCGGCCATCAGCAGCGTGTAGCCGTCGGGCGCCGCGCGCGCCACGTAGTCGGACGCAATCATCGTGCCGCCGCCCGGCTTGTTCTCTACGATCACGGTCTGGCCCAGCTTGGCGGTCAGCCGTTCGGCCAGCAAGCGGCTCATGATGTCGGCCGCGCCACCCGGCGAGAACGGCACCACGATGCGCACGGGCCGGCTGGGATACGCGTCCTGCGCCAGCGCGGGGGTGGCCGCGCCGGCCACGGCGAAGGCCATGCCGGCCAACAGCCCTTTGATTGCCTGTCTCTTCTTCATGCTTGTCTCCTCCTGGGGAATGCGTTGCGCGCATGGCGCGGTGGCACTACGGGGTTGCGGGCAGGATCAACGCGTCCAGTACGGCAACGCCTTGTCCCGCCTCTTTGATCAGCAAGGGATTGACTTCGATTTCGGCCACCTGCGCGGGCGCGGCCAACAGCGCGTTGCCCACGGCGACAATCGCCCGGCAGGCCGCCGCCACGTCCGCACGCGGCTTGCCCCGGTAGCCGTCCAGCAAGGGGTACGCCTTCAGTTCTTGCAGCATCCGCATGGCGATGGCCTCGTCCACGGGCAGCAGGCGGTGGCTGGTGTCTTGATAGATCTCGGTCAGCACGCCGCCCAGCCCCACCGTCAGCACGGGGCCAAAGACGGGGTCGCGCGTGGCGCCCACGATCAGCTCCGCCACCCCGCGTTCCATCTTCTGCACCATCACGCCATCGACGCGCGCGTCGGGTTGCGCGGCCGACGCTGCGTGCAGCACGCGGTCGAACGCAGCGCGGACGGCGGCGTCGTCGGCCAGCCCTAGCGCTACGCCGCCGGCCTCGGTCTTGTGCGCGATGTCGGCGCTAAGTATTTTCAGCGCCACGGGATAGCCTGCCTGGCGCGCGTGGGCCACCGCGTCATCCGCCGTGCGCGCCACCCTGGCAAGCGCTTGCGGCAGCCCGAAGGCGGCGACGTAGGCGCGTGCGTCCACTTCGTTGCAGGGCAGCGCCGGCACGGGCGGGGCGTTGACGTTGATGGGTTGGTCGGTGGGGTTGTCGATGGCCGCCATCCGCCGCGTGCCGCGTGCCTCGCACCACAACAGATACGGCGCCAGCGCGGACACGGCTAGTCCCAGGTCTTCAAACACCGCGACCTCGGCCTCGCGCAAGGCGGCGCGGCTTTGCGCCAGGCCGGTGTCGATGGCGACGAACAAGCGCTGATGCTGGCGCGATGCCTCGGCCAGCGCGTCGGCCATGCGGTCCAGCATGTAGCCGGGCGCGTAGACCACCACGGCGTCGATGGCGTCGGTGGTGGCCAGGGCTTGCAACACCGTGCGCACAAACGCCGGATCGTTGACGACGTTGCCGGTCACGTCCACCGGATTGCCAACCATGCCGTAGTCCGGAATGCCGCCGCGCAGCACGGTTTGCAGGTCGTCGGGCAGATCCGGCAGTTCCAGCCCCGCGCCGATGAACTTGTCGGCCAGGATGGCGCCCAGCGCCCCCGACATCGTCAGCACCGCCACGCGCTTGCCGGCGCTGCGATGGCGCAGCGTGGCCAGGCTGGCCAGATGCGCCATCTGTGCAAAGTCGGTGGCTTCGATGACGTTCAATTGGCGAAACGCCGCCGCGTAAACGCGCTTGTCGCCCGCCAGCGCCGACGTGTGCGAACGCACCGCCGCCGCGCCTTTATCGGTGTTGCCGGCCTTCAGCGCAATCAACAACTTGCCCTGGCGCTCCAGCGCCTGGCAGGCCCGCACGAAGCGTTCGCCATCGCGCAGTTGTTCGATGTAGCCCAGCACAATCTCGGTGTGCGCGTCTGCCGCCAGATATTCCAGGTACTGCGAAAAATCCAGGCAGGCCTCGTTGCCGGTATTGATGAAGTGCGAAAACGGCAGGTCAAGCCGACGCGCGATGGCGTACACCGCCGCGCACACATTGCCGCTTTGCGTCAGCAGGCTGACCACGCCCGGCTGCGTTTGCGCGGGCGCCGTCTTGAATACCGAGGCAAAGGCGGTGTGCGCCTGCGTGTTCAAGTTGGCAAACCCCATGCAGTTCGGGCCCGCCACGGCCATGCCGCTTTGCGCCACGAACGCTTCCAGCTCGGCTTGCAGGCGCGCGCCCTCGCCGCCCGCCTCCGCAAAACCCGCCGCATACACGATGGCCGCGCGCACGCCCCGGGCGTGGCAACGGCGCAGCATGGGCGTGACCTCGGCGGCGGCAATCGCCAGCACGGCCAGGTCCACGGGTTCGGGCACGGCTTCAATGTCGGGCCAGCAACGTAAGCCGAACACTTCCTGGTACTTCGGGTTGACGGGGTAGATGCCGCCCGCGTAGCCAAAGCGCGTCAGCAGTTCCAGCGGCATGCCGCCAATGCGGCCGGCGTTGGCGCTGGCGCCGATCATGGCAATCGAACGCGGGTCCAGCAGGCAGTCCAGCGCGGGCCTCATGCCGTTTCGCCCTTCTTGTTGCGCTGAATGGCCTGGGCCAGGCCGCGTTCGCGCACGGCCTGGAATTCTTCACTAAGGTGCGACAGCTGGTGCGTGTCGAAATGCGCCGACAAGGCCGTGCGAAAGCCCTGCGCATCGGCCGTGCGGTTCAACGAGCGCTTGATCAGCCGCAGCCCGAAGGGCGGCGCCTGGGCAATGCGCCGTGCCAGCGTCAGCGTGGCTTCGTCCAGCTCGGACTCGGGCACCACGCGGTTCACCATGCCGATACGCAGCGCCTCGGCCGCGTCGACCTTTTCGCCGGTGTAGAGCATTTCCTTGGCTTTGCGCAGGCCCATCACCCAGGGGTGGATCAGCACTTCGGTGGCGGCGGCGGCCAGCGTGTGGCCGACGGGGTCCGAAAAGTACGCGGTGTCGGCGCATACGACCAGGTCGCACATGTTGGCGATCATGAAGCCCCCCGCCACGCACGCGCCCTGCACCTGCGCGATGGTGGGTTTCGGGAAATCCCAGATGCGCAGGCAATAGCCGTAGTAGCGGCGCGACTCGTATTCCCAGCGTTCTTCCACGGTGAAGTCGGCGCGCTTGGCTTGCGCTTCTTTCAGGTCGTGCCCCGCCGAAAAATGCGCGCCGCGTCCGGCCAGCACCACGACGCGCACGGCGTCGTCTTGTTCGGCCCGGGTCAGGGCGTCGTCCAGTTCATCCAGCATTTGCTGGCTTTGGGCATTGCGCGCCGATTCGCGCGCCAGGCTGATGCGGCAGATCGAGTCGTGGTGCTCGACGGCCAGGGTGGCGTATTCCATAGTCTCCTCGTCTTTTGCAACGCCCGCGCTTGTGGATGGCACGGGTCGATGGGTCGATTCGATTGAATTAACGCACCTGGAATCCTAGAATACAAAATATTCGACCACTTTTTCCCACAATATGAACAACACGATGGCTACCGGCGGCACCCAAAGCATGCGGCGCGCGCTGGGCCTGCTACGCGTGCTGGCCCAGCATCAGGAAGACGGCATCGACCTGCAAGGCGTGATGAGCGCGACGGGGCTGGAACGGTCCACCGCCCACCGCCTGTTGAGCTGCCTGCTGGAAGAGCAATTCGCCGAACGCGACGCACGCACGCGGCGTTATCGGCTGGGCGTGGATTCCATGCAGCTGGGTTTCGCGGCGTTGCGACGCACGCCCTTGCTGGATGCGCTGCGCCCTTTCGCGCAGAAGCTGGCCCGATTGTCGGGCGACACCGTGTTCCTGGTGATCCGCCAGGGGGATTACGCCCTGTGCCTGCTGCGCGAGGCGGGCTCGTTTCCGGTCAAGGTGTTCACCATCGACCAGGGCGAACGGCGGCTGCTGGGCGTGGGCGCGGGCGGGCTGGCGTTGATGGCGAGTTTGCCGGACGAAGAAATCGCGGCGCTGTATGCGCGGCACGCGGCCAGCTACGCGCAGATTGGCGTCTCAAGCGCGGCGTTGATGAAGGCCGTCAAGCAGACGCGCGCGACGGGGCATTCTGAAATCGTGGATACGATCACGCCGGGCGTCTCGGGCGTGGGCGTCGCGTTTCCGGTATCGGAGTTGACGTGGGTAGCGTTCAGCTTCGGCGCCATCAGCAGCCGGCTGGATGCGCCGCGCCGCGCCAAGATGGGCGAGCTGCTGCGGGCCGAGTGCCAGGCCTGGGCGGCGGGCTATCTGGGCCAGGCATGAAGGAAAAGCGCCCCGCGGGGAGGCGGGGCACTGGGCTGCGTCATTCAGCTGCGTAGTTCGGCTGCTTCCAAAGCCGCAGCCAAACCGGCATCAAACCCTTAAATGCGTTCGAAGATCGCGGCAATGCCTTGGCCGCCACCGATGCACATCGTCACCAGCGCATAGCGGCCGCCCACGCGTTGCAGTTCGTGCAGCGCCTTGACGGTGATGATCGCGCCCGTCGCCCCGATGGGGTGGCCCAGGCCGATGCCGCTGCCGTTGGGGTTGACCTTGGCGGGGTCCAGCTTCAATTCACGCGCCACGGCGCACGCCTGGGCAGCAAACGCTTCGTTGGCTTCGATGACGTCCAACTGGTCCACCGTCAGACCGGCGCGCTTCAAGGCGGCCTGCGTGGCGGGCACCGGGCCGATGCCCATGATGTTGGGGTCGACGCCCGCGTGCGCGTAGGCCACCAGGCGCGCCAGCGGCTTGATGCCGCGCTTGGCGGCTACCGAGGCGTTCATCAGCACCACGGCGCCCGCGCCGTCATTCAGGCCCGACGCATTGCCCGCCGTGACCGTGCCGTTCTCTTTCTGAAACACCGGCTTGAGCCCCGCCATGGTGTCGGCGGTGACGTCGCGGCGCACGTGTTCGTCGGTGTCGAACACGACTTCGCCCTTGCGGGTCTTTTGCACCACCGGCACGATCTGGTCGCGGAAGTAGCCAGCGTCAATGGCGGCGGCGGCGCGGCGATGCGATTCGGCGGCCAGCGCGTCCTGGTCCTGGCGGCTGATGTTGAATTTGGCCGCCACGTTTTCGGCCGTGACGCCCATGTGCATGCGGCCGAAGGGGTCGGACAAGGCGCCGGTCATCATGTCCAGCATGACGCTGTCGCCCATGCGCGCGCCCCAGCGTTGCGAGGGCACGATGTATGGGGCGCGGCTCATGCTTTCGGCGCCCGCGCCGATGGCGATATCGGCATCGCCCAGCATGATGGTCTGCGCGGCCGACACGATGGCCTGCAAGCCCGAACCGCACAGGCGGTTGACGTTGAAGGCAGGGGTTTCCTTGGCGATGCCGGCGTTCATGGCCGCCACGCGCGACAGGTACATGTCGCGGGGTTCGGTGTTGATGACATGGCCCACCGCAACGTGGCCGACTTCGTCGCCCTTGACGGCGGCGCGTTCCAGCGCGGCCCGGATAACCGTGGCGCCCAGGTCGCAGGGCGGCACGTCTTTCAGCGCGCCGCCAAAATCGCCGATGGCGGTGCGCACGGCGGATGCGACGATAACTTCATTCATGGTGTTTCCTCCTTGTGATGTTTTCCATCATAACGCCGGCCTAGCGCCGCCGCGCCGCCAGGAATTGGGCGACGGCGTCCGCGTGCGCGTCGGTCTTGTGGGCCAGCGCCTGGTACGCCGCCGACAGTTCCAGCAAGGCGTCCAGGCGCGCATGCTGGCTTTCGCGCAAGAGGCGCTTGGTCAGCCGCACGGCCTGCGGGGAATTGGCCGCCATGCGTCCGGCCAGCGCGCGCGCTGCCGGCAGCAGTTCCTGGCCCGGCACCACGCGCGACACCAGGCCCCATTCCAGCGCCGTGGCCGCGCCGATGGCGTCGCCGGTAAACGACATTTCGGCGGCACGCGCCATGCCGATCAAGCGCGGCAAAAACCACGCGCCACCGTCGCCGGGAATGATGCCCAGCTTGACGAAGCTCTCGGCAAAAGTGGCCGACTCCGCCGCGATGCGCACGTCGCACATGCAGGCCAGGTCGCAACCCGCGCCGATGGCCGGGCCGTTGACGGCGGCAATGGTGGGCACTTCAAGCGCGTGCAGGGCCAAGGGCAATCGTTGGATGCCGTGCCGATATTCCTGGCGCAGCGCGGCCGGGCTCACGTCCGGCCCGATCTGGCGCTGCATTTCGTGAATGTTGCCGCCTGATGAAAACACCTTGCCTGTCGCGGTCAGGATCAGCACGCGCACGTCGGGGTCGTGCTCGATACGCGCGAAGATGGCCAGCATCTGGTCCACGATATCGCTGCCGGTCAGCGCGTTGCGCGTAGCGGGGTCATCCAGCGTCAGCGTCGCCACGCCGTCCGCGTCCAATTCAAAATGCACGAGTTCCGTCATGTTTTCCCTTTCCCGATTACAGGTTTTGGATCGCCGCCGCGCACGCCGGCAAGAATGTCCAGCGTAGGCGCGTGGCCGGGCAGCGTCCAATATTAGTTTTTGCACCGGCGATACGAATCCGGTATCGAAAAGCCCAAAAATAATATTGGACGGCGGTGGCGACGCTGCCGGATAGTGGCCTGACGTGCCCGCCATCCAGGCGGCGTCGCAACGGAACCGGACCATGATCGAACCGCTGGACCTGACCCCCATCCCCGCCCCCGACGAAGCGCTGCGCGCGGATATCCGCGCCTTTCTGACGGACACGCTGGACGGGTTGGAGCCGGATGAACGCGCACGGTCCTGGATGGGGTTTGACGCGGGCTTCAGCCGCCAGCTTGCCGAGCGCGGCTGGCTGGGCCTGACGTTGCCGCGCGAATTCGGGGGGGCCGACCGAGGCCATTTCGCGCGTTTCGTGCTGTCCGAGGAATTGCTGGGCGCGGGCGCGCCGGTATCGGCGCACTGGATCGCCGACCGCCAAAGCGCCCCCTTGATCTTGAAGGTGGGTACCCCCGCCCAAAAGGCGTTTTACCTGCCGCGCATCTGCCGCGCCGAGGCGTTCTTTTGCATCGGCATGAGCGAACCGGGATCAGGCTCGGACCTGGCCAGCATCCGCACGCGGGCAGAGCCGATGCCTGGCGGTTGGCGCTTGAACGGCAGCAAGATCTGGACCACCAACGCGCACCGCTCGCACTACATGATTGCGCTGGTGCGCACGTCGGGATCCCCGCAGGACCGGCACCAGGGCCTGTCGCAGCTGATCGTGGACCTGTCGCTACCCGGCGTGTCGGTGCGGCAGATTCAAGACTTGACCGGCGATGCGCATTTCTCGGAAGTGTTCTACGACAACGTGGAATTGCCGGACGATGCGTTGATCGGTGAAGAAGGCGCGGGCTGGGCGCAGGTCAACGCCGAATTGGCGTTCGAGCGCAGCGGCCCGGAACGGTTGTATTCCAGCGTTGCGCTGCTTGAATGCTGGTTAACGCACTGCCGCGCCTTGTCGGGCGACGCCGTGGACCGCGCGACCTTGGGCGCCATCTTGTCGCAGATGGCGGTGTTGCGGGCGATGTCGCTGGCGGTGGCGGGCAAGCTGGCCGCGGGCGGCAGCCCGGCCACCGAAGCGGCGCTGGTGAAGGACTTGGGCACGGAACTGGAGCAGCAAATTCCCCGCCTGATCGGCGACGCGCTGGGCCGTCACCCCAACCTGCCGCCCCCATTGCCCCTGCTGCGCACGCTGACGTACCTGGAACAGGTTGCGCCCACGTTCTCGCTGCGCGGCGGCACCCGTGAAATTCTGCGCGGCATCATCGCGCGCGGGCTGGGGCTGCGGTAAGGCGCGGGGTGATGTCACGGGGCTGATGTCAGGCCGGTGATATCAGGCCGCTGATGTCAGGCCGATGATGTCAGGCCGATGATGTCAGGCCGGTGATGTCACTGGGCTGATATCAGGCCGCTGATGTCATACAGGGCGATCTGCGGCGTGTTAACTGAATACGGACGGACATGGGCTACATCATGAACAACGCTGGCGACACGCTTTCCGATAACCTGCTGGGCGACGCGGCCGAACGCCTGTTCGCCCAAACCTGCACGCCCGCGCTGCTGCGCGCCGCCGAGCAGGGGCAGCCCATTGATGCCGCGTGGCGGGCGTGCGAGGACGCGGGATTCGCCGATGCGCTGGTGCCCGAGTCGCTGGGCGGCGCCGGGCTGCCGTTGGCGGCGGCACTGCCGGTGGTGCTGGCGGCAGGCCGTCACCTGTGCCCCTACCCCATCGCACATACCATGCTGGCGCGCGGCTGGCTGGCGGCCCACGGACATGCGTGCCCCGCGGGGCCGATCGCGCTGGCCCCGCACGGGCTGTCCGTGGCCGACCACCGCATCGCCGGCACGAACGTGCCCTGGATACGCGTGGCCAGCCACGTGCTGGCGCAGATCGATGGACAAGCGTGGTTGTTGCCCGTGCAAGCCGCCGATGTGCAGAGCAACGGCATACATGGCTCGCTGGACGGCGAGGCGTCATGGGCGTTGGCCGACGCGCAATGCCTGGGCCCTATCCGCGCAAGCGATGAACAGAACGGGCGGGAGGGGCGGGAGGGCCGGCTGGGGCGGAACGGGCACGACGGGCGGGACGGACAGGACGGACTGGACGGACAGGACGGGCGGCATGGGCAGGACGGGCGAGACGGGCACAACGGGCAGCGCGCGGCCGATACGCCGGATGCCCTGGCCCTGCTGGCCGCCACGGCCTACGCGGGCCTGATGGCCGGCGCAATGGAGCGCGTGTTGGCGATGACCCTGGACTACGCCAACACCCGGGCTCAATTCGGCAAGTCCATCGGCCGCTTCCAGGCGGTGCAGCAGCAGATCAGCGTGATGGCCGAAGAGGTGTGGGCAGCGAACATGGCCGCGCAGCTGGCGTTTCAAAGCCAGGTCACGCAGCCCGGCAATTTGCGCCGAGTGATGGCCGGTGCGCTGCCCAATGCGATGCCGGGTGCGACGCCCGGTGCGATCCCCAGCGCGATGCCGGGAGCGATGCCCGGTGCAATGCCCGGTGCAATGCCCGGTGCAATGCCCAGCGCGATGCCCAGCGCGACGCCCGGTGCGACGCCCGGTGCGATGCCCGGTGTGATGCCCAGCGTGATGCCCGGTGCGATGCAAGCTGCCGTCGGCAAAGCGCGAACCAGCCAGGCGGCGCCGCGGGTGGCCGACATCGCCCACGCGGTGCATGGCGCCATCGGCGTCACCGCCGAATTCGACTTGCAGCTTTACACGCGCCGCCTGCGCGACTGGCGGTTGGCGGCAGGGTCGGAATCCTTCTGGCATGCACACATCGGCGCCCATGCGTTGCAAGGCGAAGACAGTGCACTGGACTTCATCCGCCGCGTGGCGCAGGGTCAAGCCTGACGCGGCGATACCGCAAGGGATAGCCCGGATGCCGGCGGCGATCCACCGCACGGCACACCGCGCGATACCAAGCCCCACACACCACATCACACACATCACACACATCGCTATACGCAGCACCGCACACATTCGCGACACACTGCACCACACACCACATCACACACATCGCGACACACTGCACGTATCATCGAAAGCCCATGCCGCCCTGGACCCCTTCCATGGACTTTCGCCACTTGCAGCAATTTCTGGTGCTTGCCGACACGCTGAACTTTCACCGCGCGGCCGAAAAGCTGCATATGTCGCAACCGCCGCTGTCGGTGTCGATCCGCAAGCTGGAAGAGATGGTGGGTGTGCCGCTGTTCGTGCGTGGCCGGCAAGGCGTGCAGCTGACCGAGGCCGGGCTGGCGGCGCTGGACGAAGCGCGCCGCGCGCTGTTTCATGCCGAGCAATTCCGGCTGGCTGCCCGTGCCGGGGCTGTCGGTGAAGGCGGCACCGTCCGTATCGGTTTCGTCGGATCCGCCACGCACGCCATCTTGCCGCGCGTGCTGCCCTTGTTTCGCCAACGCTATCCGGGCGTGACAGTGGTGCTGCGCGAAGCCACCTCGATACGCATCATGCAGGACCTGGCCGAGGACGCGCTGGAAGTGGGCATCGTGCGTGTGCCGGTGGCCATGGGCTCGCGCGTGCGGCTGGCGCCGCTGACCACCGAAAATTTCGTGCTGGCCGTGCACAACAGCCATCCGCTGGCCCGCCGCGGCCGCATCCGGCTGGCCGACCTGGCCGACGAACCCTTCATCATGTACACCGCCACCGAGGCGGCCGGCCTGCGCATGGCCGCCATCAACGCCTGCCAGCTGCGCGGCTTCACGCCCCGCATCGCGCAGGAAGCCGTGCAGGTGCAAACCCTGTTGAGCCTGGTGGAAAGCGGCTTGGGCGTGGCGCTGGTGCCGGCCGGCGCCCGCCGTCACCCCAGCCCCAATGTGATCACCAAAACGCTGGCCGATTTTCCGGCGGACGCGTCGATCGGGATTTCGCTGGCATGGAACCCGGGGGCCGAACGCAGCGCCGCGCGCAACCTGCGCGAAATGGCCGCCCACGCCTTCCGGCCCAAGGCGGCCAAATAGGCCCCGCTTGCGGCAAGGTGGCCAGCAGGCTTAGGATGGAGCATGACCGCGCCGCGGCGCCCTGGCCGTTATCCAAGGGCGCGACGCGCGGTTGGCGTTTGAACCTTGTCAGCGATCCGGGAGCACATCGTGAAAACAGTGGCTGAGATTCTCAGGGAAAAGTCGAACAATGCCGTCGTGACGGTTTCACCGGATTCCTCGGTGTTCGACGCCATCAAGACCATGGCCGAACGCAGCATCGGCGCAGTGGTGGTCGTGCAAGGGGATACGGTGCTGGGCATGCTGTCCGAGCGCGACTACGCCCGCAAAGTCGTCCTGCAAGACCGCTCGTCGCGCAGCACCAAAGTGCGCGACATCATGACCGACTCGGTGTATTACGTGGGCCCGGGCGACACGCGTGAGCACTGTATGGCCATGATGACCGAACGGCATTTCCGCCATCTTCCGGTCATCGACAACGAAAAGCTCATCGGCCTGCTGTCCATCGGCGATCTGGTCAAGGACATCATGAGCGAACAGAAATTCATCATCCACGAGCTGGAACGCTACATCAGCGGCGGCCACGCGTAATCAGCGGCGGCCAAGCCCCGTCAGCGGCAGCACGCGCAAGTGCCGCGCGCCGTTGTCCCATCGCCCCTGGCGGCTACCCGGCCGCCAGTATCCGCGCCGCCGGCACGATCAGGCCCATGCCGGCCGCCAGCAGCAGCACGAACACCATCCGCTTCACGGTCTTCATGGAGCCCGCCGTGCTGTAGCGCCGCGCCACCCACGTCACCCCGATCACCACGGGCAGCGCCTGCACGCTAAGCCAGAATGACGACGCCATGAAGTGGCCCTGCCCCGTCACCAGCGCCAGCCGCACCACGGCATTGAGCGAGAACAGCACCAGCAGGCTGTTGCGGATGGACGCCAGCGGCAAGGGCTGGCGATACAGGTGATACACCATCGGCGGGCCGGCGCTGGAAAACAGGCCGCCCAACACGCCCGATATGCCCCCGAAGAACAAAAAGGACGCCTTGGACGACAAGCGTTCCAATGGCTTAGCGCGTGCCACCAGCAGCACCGCGCAGGCCAGGATGGTGATGCCCAGCAACAGTTGCAGCAGGACCGTCATGGATCCGCTGATCCACGTCAGCGCGGCCACACCCACGGCAACGCCCACCAGGCTGGCGACCATGGCCGGGCGCATCAGCGACCAATTCACTTGCGGCTTGGCGCGCGCCAGCGTGACGGCGGCGTTCACCAGCGACAGCACGCTGACCACGTTGGCCACTTCGGCCACCGAGGCCAGCTGAAATACGCCGGACAGACCCAGTAGCACCAGCCCGAACGCGAAGCCGGTCATGGTCTGGGCATAGGTGGCCAGCGCCACGCAGGCCAGAAACAGCAGGTGATGGGAAATGCTCATGCGTGGGGCCGGGTTTTTGTCGCGGCGATGATATCACCCGGACGAACAGCGTTCGTTTGTCGCGATAAGGCGGCGGGGCGTCGCTTTTGGCACATATCGTCACAACTAGAAGCGCACCTGCACCCCGCCCCCGGCGCGCTGCCGCTATCCTTGCCGCCCTGTCCGTCCCCCATGCACGCTCCGCCAGCATGACGCCAAACGCATGACGCCAAACGCATGACACCAAAACACACGACGATCAACACGGTCACGCTGACCTGCTCCACTTGCGGCAGCGCGCAATTCACCAAACTGGCCCCCAACGAATACCGCTGCAACCATTGCCACGCCTTGACGCTGGTGGAGGACGACGTCGCCCAGCGGCTTGAAAAGATATTGCGCGGCATGCAGCAGCCGGCCAGGCCAGCGCAGATCAAGCCCAGTGCGCTGGCGGCCATCGTGCTGGTAGTGGTTGCCGTGATTTTCGTGCCGCTGGTGGCGTCGATGCTGACGTCCAGCCCGTCGACCCCTTACCGCCCAACGCCCGTCGCCCCGCCCATTGACGCGTCGCTGGTCAAACTGACGGACGTGCGCGAAGTCCAGATCCGCGGCCGCAAGCAGCTGGTGATGATCATGCGCAACGAAACGGGCAAGAAGATCGACGTGCCGCGTGTCACGGCAACGTTCTTCCAGGGCGACCTGACGCTGACGTCGACCCTGTCCACGCCATCGCCACGGTCACTGGAACCGGGCGAATACGCGCCGGTGCTGATCTCGGCCCCTGAAAAAGCCTACTCGCGCTACGAATTACAGGTCGCCACGCCGACGCCGGCGCGCGGCAAGAACAACGACGTGTCCGCCAGCAAGGTGCAGCTGGTGAAGAACGATGGCGCGTATCGCCTGGTGGGCCTGCTCAAGAACGACGGCGCCAAAGAGGCCGGCGCCGCGCAGATCACCGTGCTGCTCTACGGCCAGGACGGCGCGTTGATCGGCACCGGCAACGGCTATGGCAGCGCCGGCGCGTTGGCGTCGGGCGCCATGACGGCGTTCGACGTGCGCTGCGAAATGCTTGGCGACGACAAGGTCGCGTCCTACGACTACATGGTGCAAAGTGAAAGCTGACCGTTCCCAATCCAAGCCGCTTGCCTGGCCGGCCAAAACCGCACTGCTGCTGCTGATGCTGGCGGCGGCCGGCGTGGCGCTGACCCAGTACACCGCCGTGGGCCCCTGGGTGGCGAACAAGCTGGGGCAGGAAACGCCGGCCGGGTCCGCCAACACGGCCGTGGCCAAGCCGGCAGAGGATGCGCCCAAGGAAACCGCTTCCACCAGCCGCATGCACCGCGTCAGCCCCGCGAATGTGCGGGTTATCGACCACGTGCGTCTGTCCACCGAAGAACTGCTGGACCCGAACTTCGCGTTGTTCGACCCGAAGGCGTTCAGCTTGTCGGCGCCACGCCGCCTGCTGGATGAAATCGAGCGGCCGGTGATGTTCGCGGAGCTGTCCAACACCAGCACCACCGACATTGCCCTGTCGCCCCGCGTTGAAATTTCGGCGTTTGACGGCTCTCGACCGTTGAACCTGCGCCAGGAATGGACCTTGCCCACGCACCTTTACCCCGGCGAGCGGGTGCCGGTGATGCTGTCGGGCGGCAGCTTCGAACGGGTGACCGAGGTCAAGACCAACTGGTTGCCGGCCAAACGCGCCGCCCTGCCCGGCCCGCGTCCCAAGCTGGCCGTCACGGTTGAGAACACCGAGGCCGGGATCGGCACCGGCACGCTGAACTTCAGCTATCGCTATCGTTACAAATACGTCACGGTTCACGGCCGCGTTCGCAACGAGGATCAGGTCGACGTGGAAAACGTGCGGGTCTGGGTCAGCTTGTACGACGCGCAGGACAAGCTGTCGGGCGCCCTGTTCAAGGAATTGCGCCTGCCCAAGCTCAAGCCGGGCGACAGCGCCCCGTTCGAAATGGACGTGAAGCAATTTGGTGGCAATTTTGCCCGGGTTGCCGTCGTTTATGACGTAGCCACGCGCTAGGATTGCCCCTGCCCGTCCAGCATTGAATTCGTAATGGCGGCCATCGAGCCGCCATTTTGCTGGCTGGCGCCCTTCGCTGCGGGCGGCAACGGCGCGCCGTCTGCTTCCCAACGTCGCCACCCAACAACAAGGGACGGACCATAGTCTTATATAAGATATAAGACATTTGCTTGCCGCCCCCTCTTCCCTCTACAATTCCGGCCGACAACCCTTCTTCCAACCCGACTTTTGAGCAGGCCTCACATGCTGGATAACTACCGCCAACACGTTGCCGAACGCGCGGCTCTGGGGATTCCCCCGCTGCCCCTGACGGCTAAACAAACCGCCGAACTGATCGAACTGCTGAAGAACCCGCCCGCTGGCGAAGAGCAGAATCTGGTCGAACTGTTGACCCACCGTGTGCCGGCCGGCGTGGACGATGCCGCCAAGGTGAAGGCGTCCTACCTGGCCGCCGTGGCGCTGGGCAAGGAAGCTTGTGCGCTGATCAGCCGTGCCAAGGCGACCGAACTGCTGGGCACGATGCTCGGCGGCTACAACATTGGCCCGCTGGTCGACCTGCTGGATGACGCGGAAATCGGCACCATCGCCGCCGATGCGCTGAAAAAGACCCTGTTGATGTTCGACGCCTTCCATGACGTGAAGGAAAAGGCCGACAAGGGCAACGCCAACGCCAAGTCCGTGATGCAAAGCTGGGCCGACGCCGAATGGTTCACCAGCCGTCCGGAACTGCCGGAAAGCCTGACCATCACCGTCTTCAAGGTGCCTGGCGAAACCAACACCGACGACCTGTCGCCGGCGCCCGACGCCACGACCCGCCCCGACATCCCGATGCACGCCCTGGCGATGCTGAAGAACAAGCGCGACGGCGCGGCGTTCGAACCGGAAGAAGACGGCAAGCGCGGCCCCGTCAAGTTCATTGAATCGCTGAAAGAAAAGGGCCACCTGGTCGCCTACGTGGGCGACGTGGTCGGCACGGGTTCGTCGCGCAAATCGGCCACCAACTCGGTGCTGTGGTTCACGGGCGAAGACATCCCCTTCGTGCCGAACAAGCGCTTTGGCGGCGTGTGCCTGGGCAACAAGATTGCCCCGATCTTCTACAACACGATGGAAGACGCCGGCGCGCTGCCGATCGAACTGGACGTGTCCAAGATGGAAATGGGCGACGTCGTTGAACTGCGCCCCTACGATGGCAAGGCGTTGAAGAACGGCGAAGTCATCGCTGAATTCGAAGTGAAGTCCGACGTGCTGTTCGACGAAGTGCGCGCCGGTGGCCGCATTCCGCTGATTATCGGCCGTGGCCTGACCAGCAAGGCGCGCGAAGCACTGGGCCTGGCCCCGTCGACGCTGTTCCGCCTGCCGAAAGACCCGGTCGACACCGGCAAGGGTTACACGCTGGCCCAGAAGATGGTTGGCCGTGCCTGCGGCCTGCCGGACGGCAAGGGCATCCGCCCGGGCACCTACTGCGAACCGAAGATGACCTCGGTCGGCAGCCAGGACACCACCGGCCCGATGACCCGCGACGAACTGAAGGACCTGGCTTGCCTGGGCTTCTCGGCTGACCTCGTGATGCAGTCGTTCTGCCACACCGCCGCCTACCCCAAGCCCGTGGACGTCAAGACGCACCACACGCTGCCGGAATTCATCAGCACCCGTGGCGGCGTGTCGCTGCGCCCGGGTGATGGCGTGATCCACTCGTGGCTGAACCGCATGCTGTTGCCCGACACCGTCGGCACCGGCGGCGACTCGCACACGCGCTTCCCCATCGGCATTTCGTTCCCGGCCGGTTCGGGCCTGGTCGCCTTTGCCGCCGCCACCGGCGTGATGCCGCTGGACATGCCGGAATCGGTGCTGGTCCGCTTCAAGGGCAAGCTGCAACCCGGCGTCACGCTGCGTGACCTGGTCAACGCCATCCCGCTGTACGCCATCAAGCAAGGCCTGCTGACGGTGGCCAAGCAAGGCAAGAAGAACATTTTCTCGGGCCGCATCCTGGAAATCGAAGGCCTGCCGGACCTGAAGGTCGAGCAAGCTTTTGAACTGTCGGATGCGTCCGCTGAACGTTCGGCTGCCGGTTGCTCGGTGTTCCTGAACAAGGAACCGATCATCGAATACATCAACAGCAACATCGTGATGTTGAAGTGGATGATCGCCAACGGCTACGAAGACGAACGCACGCTGGGCCGCCGTATCAAGGCCATGGAAGCCTGGCTGGCAGACCCCAAGCTGCTGGAGCCGGACGCCGACGCCGAATACGCCGCCGTCATCGAAATCGACCTGGCCGACGTGCACGAGCCCATCGTGGCCTGCCCGAACGACCCGGACGACGTCAAGACGCTGTCGGAAGTTGCCGGCGCCAAGATCGACGAAGTGTTCATCGGCAGCTGCATGACGAACATCGGCCACTTCCGCGCGGCGTCCAAGCTGCTGGAAGGCAAGCGCGACATCCCGGTCAAGCTGTGGGTGGCCCCGCCGACCAAGATGGACGCCACGCAGTTGACCGAAGAAGGCCACTACGGCGTCTTCGGCACCGCCGGCGCCCGCACGGAAATGCCGGGCTGCTCGCTGTGCATGGGTAACCAGGCACAAGTGCGCGAAGGCGCAACGGTGATGTCGACCAGCACCCGCAACTTCCCGAACCGCCTGGGCAAGAACACGAACGTGTACCTCGGTTCGGCCGAACTTGCCGCCATCTGCTCGAAGCTGGGCCGCATCCCGACCAAGGACGAGTACATGGCTGACATGGGCGTCATCAACAAGAGCAGCGACCAGATCTACCAGTACCTGAACTTCGACAAGATCGCCGACTACAAGGACGTGGCCGACGTGATCGAGGTGTAAGCCTTTCAGGCCTAAGCCTGATGCGTGTACGCGTTATGCGTGTACGCCATATGCGATAGCTGGTCTCTGTGCCGGCTTTCCACGCAGACAACGGCCCCGGAGCAATCCGGGGCCGTTTGCAATCTGGCGCCGTTTGCAATCCGGCGCCGTCCGCTTCGGGCGGCGGCTTATCCGGCGTCCTTCCCCGCGACCAACCAGGCTTACCCACCCATTTCAGGGACGGAACTTTTCCGGCGATACGTTTTCATACAATCGCGGTATCTTGTGACACCATCAACAGTTGTCACACCCCGGGCGCTGCCTTCAACCGCGCCCCCACCCCAAGGAGGAAGCCCGCCAATGACCCGGCTTTTGCTGCCGCCGCTGCTACTGCTGGCGCTTGCCGGCTGCGCCACGGCGCCGCCATCGAACCCCGAGAACATTTGCGCGATCTTCCGAGAAAAGCCCGACTGGCACGACGCCGCCCTGAAGGTGCAGAAGAAATGGGGCGCGCCCGTGCCGGTGCCCATGGCGATGATGTACCAGGAATCCTCCTTCAAGCAGGACGCCGTGCCGCCCCGCTACTACTTCCTGGGCATCATCCCCTGGGGCCGCGTCAGCTCCGCCTACGGCTACGCCCAGGCCAAGGACGAAACCTGGGCCGACTACAAGCGCGAAGCCGGCGGCTGGGGCTCAAGCCGCGACGACTTTGCCGACGCGCTCGACTTCATGGGCTGGTACATGAGCAAGTCGCAACGCCTCAACGGCATCTCGAAGTGGGACGCCTACGGGCAGTACCTGAACTACCACGAAGGCTGGACCGGCTACCGCAACCGCAGCTACGACCGCAAGGCATGGTTGAAAACGGTGTCGCAAAAGGTGCAGGCACGCGCGGAAAAATTCACGTCGCAATACAAAAGCTGCGAAAGCGACCTGACGCGTGGGGGGTGGTTGTGGTGAGCCGATAGCAACTGCCGCGCTTGCCTTGATCTCTATACAAAAATTGGTATAACCGCCGCGTGAAAGGCCCGGAACTCGTCACCTTTTTTGGGTACGGCACTTGACGATCCGCGGGCCTGCAAGTGCATATGACGATTCAGGAAGCAGTGTGATCGGCGATTGAGACGCCCTTTCCAAAACAAAAAAATCCCGGCCTGGGCCGGGATTTTTTTCGCTTGCGTGACTTGTCGTGCAGCGATCAGAAGTCCATGCTGGCCGACAGCAGGAACGTGCGCGGGCCGCCAAGGACCAGGTAGCCGTTGCCGGGGTAGCCGCCAACCGACGACCAGTAGTTGCGGTTGGCGATGTTCTCAACGCGGGCGCGCAGGGTCACGACGTGGCCGTCGACGTCCGTCATGTAGCGCAGACCGGCGTCAAAGCGCGTCCAGCCGGGGACTTTCAGGGTGTTGGCGTCATCAGCGTACGACGAACCGGTGTAGACCACACGGCCATCGACCGCGAGGCCTTGCACGCCGGGGATATCCCATTCCACGCCCATGTTGGCCTGGAAGCGAGGCACGCCGATCACACGGTTGCCGTCGATTGATGGCTTGCCGGTAGAACGCTGCTCGGCGTCCAACCACGTGAGTCCGCCGAGAACGCGAACAGACTGGATCGGCTCGCCATAGACCGTCAGTTCTACGCCTTGGTGCCGGTCTTTGCCGGAGGCCGTCAGCTCGTTGTTGGCGTTGTATGCGGACCGCGGCTTGTCGGTAGAAAACAGTGCAAGGCCCGCCCCCAGCCCTTCGCCTTCGTACTTTGCGCCAATCTCCTTTTGTTTGGAGACATAGGGCGACAGCACTGTACCAACGTTGGGTACGGGTTTGCCGTTGGCGTTCGCGGGAGCCGTATCGCCCTGCACTAGCGCTTCAATGTAGTTGGCATACAGAGAGACACTTGGCGCCACCTTAAAAACAACACCAGCAGCCGGCGAATTTCGGCTCTTGTCGTATGCACCCGTTTCGTTGCCCCCGTTACCGGTCCCGTTGTCGTAGGAATAGCTGCGAGTCGACATACGTTGATGGCGGATGCCCAAGGTCAGCAGCACCTTGTCGTCCAGGAACGACATCGTGTCGCCCAAGGCGTAGCTACTCATGCGCGTGCGTCCTTGCAAGGCTGGGTTGTCGATATCGTTGCCCCGCAAAGCACCGGCACTGAACGCCGGCTTGTCGTACGAAATCGGATCGTAGATGTTCGTCGGATACGTGTTGCCGAAATCCATGATGTACGCGTTCTTCTTCTTCAGATCGAAGAAGGAAGCCGACACCACCACTTCATGGCCGACGGGGCCGGTGCGCAGCTTGGCACGCAGGCCCACTTCACCCGTGTTGACGCTGTCTTCGCGCGTATTGTCGAAGCGATAGAAGTTGCCCGCGCCCGTGCTGCCATTGGTCAACGTCACGTTGCCCAGCGAATTCGCCTCATCGCTGCGGCGAAAGCCGTATGCCGCCCAACCCGTCAGCTTGTCGCTGAAATCATGCTCCGCGCGCAGGGTGCCGAACACGTCGCGTTCATTGGAATACGACCACGGCTGCGCATAGTTCGAGCTGGCGTCCGGGGCGTCGGGAACGGTGGTTACCGTCGAGCCCATCGTCACATTCGGACGCGGCCGCTTCAGCTTGTTTTCCTGCCAACCGATATCGCCCGACAAGCGCGTATCCGCCGACCGCCAGTCGATACCCAGGGACACCAGGCTGGTACGCGAATGTTCGTCGTCGATCCCCGTGTCGCCGCTGCGTTGCGCGGCGTTCAGGCGGATGCCCGTGCTGTCGTCGGGACCAAAACGGCGCGCGATGTCGGTCGACAGCTGGAACTGGCCGCCGCTGCCCACGCCGGTGGTGACACGCGTCAGCGGTTCGTTGGGCGCGCGCTTGGGCACCAGGTTGATCACGCCGCCGATGCCGCCGCCGCCGGGCGTTGCACCCGTCAGGAAAGCCGTTGCACCGCGCAGGACTTCCACGCGTTCGAACAATTCGGTGGCAATGTACTGGCGCGGCAGCAGGCTGTACAAGCCGTTGTACGCCACGTCGTCCGAACTCAAAATGAAGCCGCGAATGAAGTAGGACTCTTGGAAATTGCCGAAGCCACGGGCCACGCGCACGCCGGAATCGTTCTGCAAGACGTCGCCCACGCTGCGCGCCTGCTTGTCCTGGATCAGCTCGTTCGTGTAGCTGGTAATGCTGAACGGCGTGCTCATGTTGTCTTGCGTGCCCAGGATGCCTACTCGGCCTCCCGTGGCCACCTGCCCGCCCGCAAAGGGCACCGCCAAGCCGCCCGCCGAGGCGTCGGCGCTGGCTTCGACCTTGATCGCTTCCATCGACACAACGGAGCCGCCGGCGGTGCCGGTTTGCGCAGGGACGGGGGTGGCGGTTTGAGCGTGGACGGCGCTGATGCACGGCAGCGTTGCGGCCACGCAAGCAAGTGTTCGAATTTTCATATCGGGGTCAGGGGACGGTAAGTGCGCGTTGCCGCGCGGAGAAACACACAATCCCGATGGAATGACGCACGGAAAACGGCGTATCAGCTGGCACTACCGCGAAAGCCTGGCACCAGGCCCTGACCGAGCCCGTTCACCCAGGGGTCTTGAGGTCTTAAGGCGCAAATATTATCAAATCGATAATCATTCTCACTCGTCCCCGTTTTCGCTTTTACGCGACGTTGCCGTCACGCAACAAACAGCCCTGATGGAATCAGGGTCATGTAGGGACGGACTCGGAGCCGGCGCGGCGACGTGGGGTGGTCGGCATGGTGCGGGCGGTGGTCGTGGGAGCGGCTGGGCCAGCGACAGCAGCCGTGGGCGTGGCTTTGGCTTTGGCTTTGGCTTTTGCTTTGGCTGTGGCTGTGGCTGGGGCCGTGGCTGTGGCTGTGGCTGTGGCTGTGGCTGGGGCAGCGGCTGCGGCCGCGGCTGCGGCTGTGACTTCGGCTCCGGCTCTGGCTGTGGCCGTGGCTTTGGCCTTCGCTGTGACAGGCGCCGCAGTTGTGCCAGCGGGCACACCCCGCGCGGACACCGGCCCGCCTGCTGGCCCGCCCACCAGCACGAAGTGCACCGGCGCCCTGCCCGCCATCAATACCAACACGCCTTCCTCATTGCCCGCCGACGCGGATGCGCACGTGGACGCGGACGCCGTCAGCGCGCAGCCCGTGTCCAACACGGCGAAGTCGGGATCGCCGCCCATCTGCTTGGGCAACGCCGGCGCGCCGGTGCGGCGGTGCCGCGCGCGCACGCCCAGCTCACCAGACACGACGTAAAGCCAGGCGTTCCAGCCGGGCAGCAACGGCACCAGCTGCGTCGCCCCCGGGCGCAGCCACCCATCCAGGACCAACATCGATGCCGCCGTCACCAGCGGCGATTGCCAGCCCCCATGGCTGCCCGCCACCACGCGAATACGGCCGGCGTCAGTCTGAATCACCGGCATCTCCCAGCCCCGGATCAGCGCGGGCGCGGGGCTGCCCGCATCCGCCGCGTCCAGCGGACCCACGACAATACGCAAGCCGTTCAGCCGCCAACCACTGGGCCGCGCGCCGTTGGCCGGCTGGCGCACCCGGGTAGCGCCGGAGTCCGCCCGCGCCCAATGCAGGTCGCCCGCCTGCACGTCCCGGTCATCGCCGTCGGCACCGGGGCTTAGCAGGCTGCCCCGCGTATCTTCCAGCAGCAAGGTGGCGACGTAGCAGCCGGGGCGCGGCTCGGGCGGCCACGGGGCCGGCGCGGCCGAGGCCGTCATGTCGAAATGGTCGACCCTGATGACGGGGGATGAGCCACGGGAAAAGTCGGTGTGGCGAAACGTGCGCGTGATGCAGCAATCGCCGGCCGATTCGGGCTGGCTCGCCGCGACGTTACTAAGATGAATGGTCAAAAAGGCGCTGCCTGGAGTGGGTCGCGCCAATGTGAAAGGGGGGTGGCGCCGACTGACGCAGAGCTTATGCGTTCCACCTGGCGGACAGTAGGGGCCAATTTCAGGAATATTTGTCATGCCGTACAGGACAATCCGCGCCCGCCTCCTCTTTTGCGCCGTGTCCCTCTATGTACCCCCACATTCATCACCTGGACGACCTGCTGCTCTTTAGTGAAGTCGTTGCCAAAGGCGGATTTTCGGCAGCGGCGCGTGTGTTGAATATGCAACGTTCCAAGCTGAGCCGGCGCGTGGCCGAGCTGGAAGCGCGGCTGGGCGTGCGCCTGCTTCAGCGCAATACCCGGCGGGTGTCGTTGACCCCGATGGGCGAGCAGATCTACGTGCACGCCCAAGCCGTGGCGCGCGAGGCCCGCACCGCGTTTGAGCTGGCGGCCTCCATGGGCGACACACCCAGTGGCTTGTTGCGTATCACCGCGCCGTCGCCGCTGGCGGTAACGTTGCTGGGCGAAATGGTGGCCCGTTTTTGCATCGCGCATCCCGGCGTGCGCGTGTTGCTGGACACGCGCGACGAAATCATCGACCTGGTGGGCGAAGGCTACGACCTGGCGTTTCGCGCAATGGGCACCCCGCTGACGGATTCCCGGCTGATCGGTCGCGAGCTGGCGCTGGTGCCGCTGACCCTGGTGGGCGCCCCGGCACTGGCGCAGGCGCGCCCGCGTCATCCACGCGACCTGGCCGCGCTGCCGCTGCTGGCGCATGCCACGCAGGACAGTCGCCAGACCTGGCGCTTTACCGGCCCGGCGGGCGAAACAGAATCACTGGAATTCCAGCCGAAATGCCTGAGCAGCAACATGGCCACGCTGCGATCCATGGTGCGCGCGGGCCTGGGCGTGGGGCTGCTGCCGCACTATCTGTGCGCCAACATGCTGGCCAGGGGCGAACTGATCGCCATCCTGCCCGGCTGGCAGGCCGCGCCCTCGCGCATCTACGCAATCATGCCAGCCCGCCGTGGCGAGCCCCTGGCCTTGCGCCGCTTTCTGGAAATCGCAGCGGCTGAACTGCCGGCCTTGCTGGCGTGAGCCGCGCGGCCCAAGCCGGCACAAGCCGGCACACGCCGGACCGCCACACCGCTGTAGGACTTGCCTGCTACAACGCGGGGTCTTGCGGGCTTGGGCCATGTCCGCCAAAGTAGGGGTTTTGCAAAGCCATATGTCTTGTGCGGACGGGTCGGAACTTTGACGTGCCGCCCAAGTCTTATATAAGATATAAGACATACGGTCGGGCGCGGGCTTGTGTCCCCTACAATGACAAACGCGCAAAAACGCCAGAAAATGCCGCCTGCGCTTGGGTAAAAAAAGCCGGGCAAAACCACGGAGTCCATCATGCCGCACAACACTCTAGACACCCTCAAGAACTTCAAGATCGGCAATAAATCCTGTCAGTACTATTCGCTGCCGGCGCTGGGCAAGTCGCTTGGCATCGATGTGCAGCGGCTCCCGGTATCGATCCGCATCGTTTTGGAATCCGTGCTGCGCAACTGTGACGGCAAGAAGGTCACCGAAGAGCACGTCAAACAGCTTGCCAACTGGCAGGCCAACGCCCGCCGTGAAGATGAAATCCCGTTCGTGGTTGCCCGTGTGGTGCTGCAGGACTTCACCGGCGTGCCGCTGCTGGCCGATATCGCCGCCATGCGCTCCGTGGCCGACAAGATGGGCAAGAGCCCCAAGAGCATCGAACCGCTGGTACCGGTCGACCTGGTGGTCGACCACTCGGTGATGATCGACTACTTCGGCACCAAGGACGCGCTGGACCTGAACATGAAGCTGGAATTCAAGCGCAACCAAGAGCGCTACCAGTTCATGAAGTGGGGCATGCAGGCGTTCGACACGTTCGGCGTCGTGCCCCCGGGCTTTGGCATCGTTCACCAGGTCAACCTGGAATACCTGGCGCGCGGCGTGCACCAGGACAAGAAAAACAATGTCTATTACCCCGATTCGCTGGTGGGCACGGATAGCCACACCACGATGATCAACGGCATTGGCGTGGTGGGCTGGGGCGTGGGCGGCATCGAAGCCGAAGCCGGCATGCTGGGCCAGCCCGTGTACTTCCTGACGCCCGACGTGGTCGGCGTTGAACTCAAGGGCCAATTGCGCGGCGGCGTGACCGCCACCGACCTGGTGCTGACCATCACCGAAATGCTGCGCCGTGAAAAAGTGGTGGGCAAATTCGTTGAATTCTGCGGCGAAGGCACCGCCAGCCTGACCGTGGCCGAACGCGCCACCATCGGCAACATGGCCCCGGAATACGGCGCGACCATGGGCTTTTTCCCGGTCGACGAACGCACCATCGATTATTTCCGTGGCACGGGCCGCACCGAAGACGAAATCGCCGCCTTCGAGGCCTACTTCAAGGCGCAGAAGATGTTCGGCATCCCCGCCGCCCAGGACATCAACTTCACCAAGCTCTTGACGCTGGACCTGTCCACCGTCGCGCCGTCGCTGGCCGGCCCGAAGCGCCCGCAAGACCGCATCGAAATCGGCAACGTCAAGAACACCTTCATTGATCTGTTCTCCAAGCCGGTTGCCGAAAACGGCTTCAACCAGCCGGCCGAAAAGCTGAACCAGACGTTCACCACCAGCGCCGGCACCAAGATCAAGAACGGCGACATCCTGATTGCCGCCATCACGTCGTGCACCAACACGTCGAACCCGAACGTGCTGCTGGCCGCCGGCCTGCTGGCCAAGAAGGCCGTGGAAGCCGGCCTGAAGGTGCCCAAGCACATCAAGACGTCGCTGGCCCCCGGATCCCGCGTGGTCACCGACTACCTGACCAAGACGGGCCTGTTGCCCTACCTGGAAAAGCTGGGCTTTGACGTGGCCGCCTACGGCTGCACCACCTGCATCGGCAACGCGGGCGACCTGACGCCCGACCTGAACGAAGCCATCATCGGCAACGACCTGGTGTGCTCGGCGGTGCTGTCGGGCAACCGCAACTTTGAAGCGCGTATCCACCCGAACATCAAGGCCAACTTCCTGGCCTCGCCCCCGCTGGTCGTGGCGTACGCGCTGGCCGGCACCGTCACGCGCGATCTGATGACCGAACCGGTGGGCCGTGGCAAGAACGGCGACGTCTGGCTGGGCGACATCTGGCCCACGTCCGAGGAAGTCGAGGCGCTGCTGAAGCACGCGCTGGACCCGAAGGTGTTCGAGGCCAACTACGGCCAGGTCAAGAGCAACCCGGGCAAGCTGTGGGAGAACATCAAGGGCGTGGCCGGCGATACCTACAACTGGCCCGACTCCACCTACATCGCCGAACCGCCCTTCTTCGAAGGCTTCGACATGACGCCGGCCCCGATGCCCACCGTCAAGGGCGCGCGCGCGCTGGGCGTGTTTGGTGATTCCGTGACCACCGACCACATCTCGCCCGCCGGCTCCATCAAGGAAACGTCGCCGGCCGGCAAGTGGCTGAAGGAAAACGGCGTGATGAAGGCCGATTTCAACAGCTATGGCTCGCGTCGCGGCAACCACGAAATCATGATGCGCGGCACCTTTGCCAACGTGCGCATCAAGAACCTGATGATTCCGTCGTTGCCCGATGGCAGCCGCTTCGAAGGCGGCGAGACCCTGTTCCAGCCCACGGGCGAACAGATGTCCATCTACGACGCGGCCATGAAGTACGTGGCCCAGGGCACCCCCACCGTTGTGTTCGGCGGCGAGGAATACGGCACCGGCTCGTCACGCGACTGGGCGGCCAAGGGCACGCAGCTGCTGGGCGTCAAGGCCGTGATCACGCGCAGCTTTGAACGTATCCACCGCAGCAACCTGGTGGGCATGGGCGTGCTGCCGCTGCAATTCAAGGGCACGGACAGCGTGCAGTCGCTGGGCATCACCGGCGAAGAAACGTACGACATCTCGGGCCTGGAAAACGGCATCAAGCCGATGCAGGACGTGACGCTGACGATCACCCGCAAGGACGGTTCGAAGCAGGACGTGACGGTGCTGCTGCGCATCGACACGCCGATTGAAGTCGACTACTACCAGCACGGCGGCATCCTGCCTTTCGTGCTGCGCCAGCTGCTGGCTGCCTAACGGGCGACGCGCCCCTCAGTCGGGGCGCGATACAAAAGCCCCGGAACCTTGACAGTTCCGGGGCTTTTTTATGGTCTGGGCCGGGGCGATAGATCCCCGCCTCTGCCCTGCCCGTGCAGCATCAGTCGTCGAACTGATACGCGTCCATCGCCAACGCCCCGTACGAAATTTCGTCGTTCAGGCGGGTGGCGCGGGCATCGTCGCCGCCCGCTCCCAGCGCTACGTACAACGGCATCAAATGATCGTCGTGCGGATGGGCCTGCAATGCGCCGGGCGCCTGCGCCTGCCAGTCCAGCAGCGCCGGCACGTTGTGTTCGGCCAGGTTACGCGCGTACCACGCCTGAAATCCTGGCACGTACGACACGGGCGGCGCGCTTTGCGGCATGCGGACATCGCGCAGATTGTGCGTCAGCGAACCCGACCCGATGATCAGAATGCCTTCATCACGCAGCGGTGCCAGCGCGCGGCCCAAAGCCAGTTGACCGGCCGCGTCGCGCCCCATGTCCAGCGACAGCTGCACCACCGGCACATCAACGTCGGGGTACAGGTAGCGCAGCGGCACCCACGCGCCATGGTCCAGCGGGCGGCGCGGGTCGCGATCGGCGGCGATACCCGATTCGGCCAGCACCGCCTGGACACGGTCGGCCAGTTCGGGCGAGCCGGGGGCCGCGTATTGCAGCGCATACAGCTCGGGCGGAAAACCGCCAAAGTCGTGCCACGCCACTTGCCGGTCGCGCGTGGACAGCGCCAGCCCTTCGCCCATCCAGTGCGGCGACACGACCAGGATGCCGCGCGGCTTGCGGCCTTGCGCCTGGCTCCATGCCGTCAGCACGGGGCCGGTGCGCCCGGGTTCAACGGCCAGCATTGGCGAGCCGTGGGAAATAAAAAGCGTAGGCCAACGCATGGCGCAGCCTCCTGTAGATAAATTCGATGAGGAATTGTCGAATATTCCCAATCAGCAATAAACCCCCGTCAGGGGGATGCTCTGTTGCCGATACGGCATCAATGCCGGCAATGCGCCCGCAGGCAGCGCTGTGCGGGGCTCTGAAGTCGGAAACCAATGCGACAACGCCGCGATGGGCCGCGAGCGGTAAACTACGTCGTTACACACTTACTGGACGTCCCTCGAAGTTATGGCCCGAACCCGCAGCCAATCCGCTCCCCGCATGACCCGCGACGCCACCCGTTTGGTGGCGCTGGCCCAATCGCTTAACCGCTCGGGCAGCCGCGTTGAAGACGTGTTTTGGGAGAACCAGCTTGGCGAAGCGATTCCCAAGCTGCTCAAGGCTGGGCAGGACGCCCCGCTGGAAGCGGCCCTGGACCACCTGGCGCAAAGCGACATCGGCGCCTACGAAGTCTTGATCGAACAGGCCGAAACGCTGTCCGAGTCGATGAAGATCGAGAAAAACGGCGTGGTGTACGACGTATTGCTGATCGTTGCACCAATCGTCGCCTGGACGCGCTACGCCATCCCCACCGGCCCCGTTTCCGCCAGCGCCCAGCAGGCGCTGCTGGCGCAGTTGCACGGCCACGTGCTGTCCAGCCAGGCGCGCACCGCGCTGATGCCGGTGCTGGTCAGCGTGGACCAGATGCCGCGCACGTTCGGCGAAACCTGGCAGTGGCTGCAACGCCTGGGCTCGCAAGCCCTGGGCGCGGAAACCACCAAGCCCGCGCTGAACACCGAGATCGAAACCGCCAACATGCTGGCCGACACGCGCTACATCATCGGCGCGGTGGCGGTGCCTGAAAACGCACCGATCTTCCGTTGGCAGGAAAGCCTGGGCGACGCCGATGCCACGCGCGATGCGTGCCAGCAACAATGGGCCGCCCAGGCGCAACCCACGCTGGCCGCCCTGATGCCCGGCTGCGGCTTCGAAGCCCTGCTGCCCGACGCCTACTACGTCAGCAACCGCGAGGCCGACCGCCGCGTGCGCCCCTTGTCCTTGCGCGCGGCCGTCAGTTGGCTGGAAGGCGCGGTCAACCTGGAAGCCTCGCAATTGCGCGCGGTCGTGGCCGGCTGTGGCGAAAACCGCATCGACGAATACCGCATCAGCTTCACGGCGCGCAGCAGCAACGACGTCTACTACGGCTGCGTGTGGCCTTTGTATGGCCGAGAGGAAGAGCTGCCGTCCGACGAAGGCCAACCCGACGTGGTCGACGAAATCGCCGCCTTGCTCAAGGAATACGGCGTGACGGAACTGCGCCGCATCCCCGGCGTGCTGCCGGCGGAATACTGCGAAGACTGCGGCGCGCCCTACTTCCCCAACCCCTTGGGCGAACTGGTGCACGCCGAACTGCCCGAGGACGCCGAAGCCGCGCCGGCAAAGTTCCACTAGTTTCACCAGGCCGCCATGCAAGCAGACATCTTTTGCCGAGTCGTCGATAACTATGGCGACATCGGCGTCTGCTGGCGGCTGGCGCGCCGGCTGGCCGCCGGCCGCGGCTGGGACGTGCGCCTGTGGGTAGACGACCTGGCCAGCTTTGCCCGCATTCAGCCGGGCATCGCCCCCGACGCCCCGCGCCAAGCGCTGGCCGGCGTGGACATCGTCCACTGGTCCGACACGCCCGATCCCACCCTGACCGCTCGGGATGTGGTCATCGAAGCCTTTGCCTGCGACCCGCCCGAGGCGTTTCTGCAAAGCATGCAACGGGTGCATCCAGCCTGGATCAACCTGGAATATCTAAGCGCCGAAGCCTGGGTGGAAAGCTGCCACGGCCTGCCCTCGCAGCGGCCGGACGGGCTGGTCAAACACTTTTTCTTTCCCGGGTTCACCGCGGCCACGGGCGGCCTGTTGCGCGAACCGGGTTTAAGCGCCGAACGTGACGCGCTGCAAGCGTCAATGGACCAGCAAAACGGGTTTTTACGGTCGCTGGGCGTGTCGGACGCCGTGCTCGCGCACCGCCAGGACGGCGCGCGTACGGTATCGCTGTTCTGTTATCCCACGGCGCCCGCAGGCGATCTGGTCCGCGCCCTGGCGGCCGACTCCCGGCCATGCGTGCTGCTGGCGCCCGAGGGCGTTGCCCCCGGCCTTGAGGCCGCCTGCCAAGCGCCCGGCGCCCCTTTGCTGGCGCGCCTGCCCTTCGTGGCCCAGCCCGACTTTGACCGCGTGCTGTGGCTGTCGGGCATGAATTTCGTGCGCGGCGAAGACTCGTTCATCCGTGCCGCCTGGGCCGCGCGCCCCCTGGTGTGGCAAATCTATCCCCAGGACCAGAACGTGCATCTGGAAAAGCTGGAAGCCTGGCTGGCCCGCTATCCGGCCCCGGATACCGCGCAAGCCTTGATCCGCGCCTGGAACCAGCCAGAGACTGGGCAAACTCGGGCCGCCATGACGACGGCGCTGGCACCGGACGCGTGGGCGGCATGGCAGGACGCCGCCCGAACCTGGGACGCAAGCCAGGCCGCGCAGCCGGATCTGGCCGAAAATCTGGCCGACTTTTGCGCAGACTTGGCCAAGAAACGTTAGAATAGAGAGTTTTCTGAGTCGCCCTGGATTTGTCGGGCCTCAACTATGACGCCTCCCGGGGTGTGCACGAAGCCGCAAGCCATGCGGCTTTTTGCAAGCACGGCGAGTGCACCTACCCCCCGGAGTTTTATCGATGAAAACCGCTCAGGAATTGCGAGTCGGCAACGTGGTCATGGTCGGCAAGGATCCCCTCGTGGTCCAAAAAGCCGAATACAACAAGTCTGGCCGTAACGCTGCTGTTGTGAAGCTGAAGTTCAAGAACCTGCTGACCGCCTCGGCCAGCGAATCGGTCTACAAGGCCGACGAAAAGTTCGAAGTGGTGCAACTGGATCGCAAGGAGTGCACGTACTCCTACTTCGGCGACCCGATGTACGTCTTCATGGACGAAGAGTACAACCAGTACGAAATCGAAGCGGAAAGCATGGGCGACGCCCTGAACTACCTGGAAGAAGCGATGCCCGTGGAAGTGGTCTTCTACGACGGCCGCGCCATCTCGGTTGAACTGCCCACCACGATCGTTCGCGAAATCACCTACACCGAACCCGCCGTGCGTGGCGATACCTCGGGCAAGGTCACCAAGCCGGCCAAGATCAACACCGGCTACGAACTGAACGTGCCGCTGTTCTGCGCCATCGGCGACAAGATCGAAATCGACACCCGCACGAACGAATACCGCAGCCGCGTTCAGTAATCTGATCCGGTAGCAGGTACGAAAAAGCCAGGCCCGCAATTCGCGGGCCTGGCTTTTTTTTGTTGACCACCGCAAGCGTTATTGCAGGCGCTCGTCGTCCAGAAAGTCCGGCACGGCCATGACTTCGATGCCGTCTTCGACCAGCGCGGCGCGTTCTTCCGGCGTGGCCGTGCCGCGTATCGGGCGCTCGTCGGCGTCGCCCTCGTGGATGCGGCGCGCTTCTTCGGCAAAGCGCGGGCCGACGTTTTCAGTGTTGCGCAGCAACGCGCGCACCTGTTTCATCACGATGGCCTGCACCGCGGCCATTTTCTCGGCGTCCGAGGCGCCCGCGGGCACGGCGGGCGGACTGGCCGGCGCGTGCAGATGCGACACATTCAAGCGCGGCGCCGACAAACGCTTGGTGATGCTGGCCGACCCGCAAACGGGGCACGTAACCAGGCCACGCGCCTGTTGCGCGTCGTAGTCTTCGTGCGAGCCGAACCAGCCTTCGAATACGTGGTTGTGTTCGCACTGGAGGTCAAAAACTTTAAGAGCCATGGTTGCCATATGGGGGTCTGCGGCAAGAATACAAGTATCCGGCCAGCCACCCCACTATCCCCTGAAATGCGCGGGGTCATTACCGCCTGGCCAAGAAAAACGGGCCCGCAGGCCCGTCTTGGCAATAGCGCGCGATTACTTGCCGCGCTTGGCGCCCGGGCCGCCGTCGATCTGGGCTTGCTGGGCCTGAAGCGCATCGATCTGGCGCTGCAAATCACGCAGCTGCTGGCGTACGTCCTTTTGCTGGTCGGCCAGCGCCGTGGCTTCCTGGCGCGACTGTTCCTGGCGCGCGGCCACTTGCTGTTCCTGCTGCATGCGCAGCGTACGGTCGGCTTGCAGCGTGCTCAGTTGCTCGCTACGGCTGGCCAGCAGCTTTTCGGCATGCGCATATTCGGCTTGCAGCTTGATGCGCTTGATGTCCACTTCAGCCAGGTCCGCCGATTGCGCGGCGAACGCGCGGTAGGTGGATTCGGCCTGCTTTTCAGACACCGTCTTCAGCACGCGCCAAAAATCCTTCTGTTGAAACAGCGCCACGTAATAGGTCAGGTCGTCGGGCTTGAACAACAGGCTGGCGCCATACGTGCCGTTGTAGGCCGTGCGCAGCTCGGACACCTGGCGCGCCTGGATCAGGCCTTGCAGTTCGGCCACCGTGGACGCAGGTCGGGCGGGCGCTGCGGGCGGGGTCACGGGCGGGGTTACCGGGGCGTCAGCCGCCTTGGTATCTTCGACCTGCTTAACCGTGGGCCGTGGCGCTTCGGATTGAGCGCTGGCGCACGCCGCCAGGCCGGACAACGCCGTGCCTAACAGCGCCATGCGTGTGGCGGCACGGATAAATTGGACGTTCATGCCTTCCCCAAAAAAATCGTTGCGGAACTATAGCAATTTATTTCGCTCACGGTTGATCTGCTTACATAGGCCGCGAACGATCTGTCGCCCCCTAGGGGGCTTCCCCAATTGCAGGATCAGGAGGCCTCCACGACGCCCTCCGCCGTTTCGCCCTGCCCGCCGCCCAGATGCAGCTTGCGCATCTTTTCCCACAGCACTTTGCGGCTGATGCCCAGCGTGTTCGCGGTGTCTTGCCGGCGCCAGCCGTTAACGTCCAGCGCCGCCAGGATGCGGGCGCGTTCGGCCCGCTCGGCGTCGGTGAATACCGGTGGCTCGCACAGCGTGCTGGCGGCGCGCAGGGGTTCCCCGATCTGATCGAAGATGCGCGCGATGCGCGATTCGTCCCAGGCGCCGAATTGCCGGCGCATGATGGCCACGCGCTCGGCCACGTTGGACAGTTCGCGCACGTTGCCGGCGTAGCGCGTGCGCGCCACGCGGTCCAGCAGCCATTCCGGGGGCTCGCCGTCGCAGCCCAGGCGAGCCAGCAACGCGCGGAATATGGCGATCTTTTCATCGCCGCCCCGCTGCTCAAGATTCGGAATGCGCAGTTCGATCACCGCCAGCCGGTAATAGAGGTCGGCCCGGAATTCGTCCTGCCCCACCAGCACGCGCAGGTCTTTGTTGGTTGCCGCGACCAGGCGGAAATCCACCGGAATTTCCACGGTGGAACCCAGCCGGGTCACCGCGCTTTGCTCCAGCACGCGCAGCAGTTTCACCTGTTGGTATAGCGGCAGGTCGCCAATTTCATCCAGGAACAGCGTGCCGCCGTTGGCTTGTTCGAAATAGCCCTTGTGCGCGCCCACGGCGCCGGTGAACGCGCCCTTGGCATGTCCGAAGAAATGCGCCTCGAACAGGCCTTCCGGGATGGCGCCGCAGTTGACCGCCACGAAGGGGCCATCGGACCAGGCCGCGCGGTCGTGCAGCAGGCGCGCGATGCGCTCTTTGCCGACGCCGGTTTCGCCGTGGATCAGCGCATTGCTGCGGCAATCGGCAAACATCTCGGCTTCGGCCAGCAGCGCGCGCATGGGTTCGGACACCGCAATCAGGGGTTGCTCGCGCTTGGGCGCGGACCGGCTGAACTGCTCCAGCGTGCCCAGCAATTCATACAGCAGCTTGCGCAGGTCAGCCGTGGTGAACGACAGCGGCAAGGTGTAGGAATATTCGGGCGGGTAGTAGCGAGGATCGCGGCCACGCGTTTCGGCGGACACCCAGATCACCGGCATGGCCTGCGCCGACAACCAGTCGTAGCCGCTGAACCGGTTGTCCCCCATGACCGACACCGACACCAGGGCGACGGCCGGGCGGCCTGGGTCGCGCGGCGGCGGGAATGCGGTGCCCACGTCCGCGCGCACCAGCGTCACGTCCATGCCGGCCAGGCAGCGCTCGGCGCGGCTGGCGATGTCGGACGTGCCTTCCCAGACGTACAGATCGAACTCGTCACGGGCGAATTTCTGAGTCATGGCAGCAACCCTGCCGGCAAGGATTGAACGGTGATCAAAGGCATCTTCATCAGTACACCAGGCGGGGCTGCCCGCAATCCACGGACAGCAGCGACACATCGGTCTGGCCCACGCTGATACCCAGCAGGTCCAGCAACTGTTGCAGCGCGGCGGACAGGGGTGCCAGCACCGGCTGCAAGAGGTTCACCACGATGGACAGCACCCCGCCCACCTGCGAGCTTCCACTGAGCGCCTGCGCGGCCACCGAATTGATCCGGCAAGTGCGGATGGCGCTGGGGGTAAGCCCCAGCGCGCACACCACGTCATTCAGGGGTGCCACCAGCAGGGACGTCAGGATGTTGCCGACCAGTTGCAGCGTGCCGCCCAGCACGCCCGTCAGGCCGCCCGTGGTCAGCCTGGTGCTTAGCTGGTTGAGCGCGGTCGTGGACCACTGCATGTCGTTGTAGACCTGCGTGATCGACTTGCCCGCGCTGCTGCCGCCCCCGCCCACCAGGCTGGTGGCCAGCGCCGTGCGGTCCGCGGCGGACAGGGGGGTTCCCGTGCTGTACAGATCGCCCAAAATGCCGCCGACGACGGCGTCGGACAGGTTCGAGGCCAGCGCACCCAGGTTCACGGACGTGGCGGTGACGGTCTGTGTGGACGGTGTGCCCGGAGGCTCAGTCAACGTTACCGACACCGGCGCGGTGGAATTGAACACGGGCAAGGTCACCTTGGCAGTCAACGGCAGAATGCCCAGCACGTTCAACACCTGATGGCGTTGGATGGCCGCAAACGCGCCGGGCTGGCAGCTGTTGGTCAGTGACACGAAGTTGGCGGCGGTCTGGTCGGTGCTGGACGTCATGCCGGGAAAGCGCCCCAGGCAGATATTCGCCAACGACGAGGTCACGGCAATGGTGGCCTGAGGCTGGGTCGGCGGCGCCTGGCACAGGTTGGTCAGCGTGCCGGTGGACTGCGCCACATCGATGATGATGGGCAGATCGACCTTGGTACCCAACGTGTTCGCCAGCAACGGCCCCACCAGCGGAATATTGCTGGTGCTGACGCGCAGGTAGACGCGGATGCCCGCGCTGGTGGCCTGCGTGCCGATACCGCCAACAGCCAGCGTGGGCGGTTCGACTACGCGCACGCGCGCGTCCACGCCAAGCAGCGGCACGCTAAGCCCCAGGTTGATCAGGTTTTGTCCGTTGGCCACCACCAGCGCGGTTTCCAGCACGTTCAGCGCGTTGACGTTAGCCGACAGCGCGCCGGTCGCGTCCCCGCCCACCACCGCCAGGTTCAACACGCCGCCATTGCCGAACAGCTTGACCGGCAGGTTCAGCGGCATCACTGCCAGCACCGTGTTGATGGCGTTGCTGACCAGGCCGACATCGGCGCCCGCGGTACCGCTTTGGTTGACGACGGTAAGGGTGGCTTGCAGCAATTGACCCAGCGTCAGGTTATTGACGGCGGCCAATTCAGCCGGCGTGCCCACGCCCGTGGCGACCGACAGCGGCAGGCCCAGCGCCTTGAGCAAGCCCGACGGCGTGATGTTGACGCTGGCCAACCCGGCCGCGTCCAGCACGTCCAGCTGCGTGGGGGTGGCGCCTACCGTCGACAACAGCTGCGACAGCAGGCCGCCGCGTTGCAAGCGCAACAGGCGCGAACCGACCATGAAGGCCGCAACGGGTTGAGTATTGGTCGCCACCGCATTCACCGAGACGGTGGTGCTCAAGCCCAAGGTGCCGAACAAACTGGCCAATTCCTTGCGGATGGTCAGGCGCACCGCATTCAGCGCCTGGCCGCTGGCCGGATCGAATACGTGCATGCCCGACGCGTCGGCTCGGGTGGAATCCCACAGCTTGCATTGCACCGTGATGTCGGCCGCGGTGAAGGTGTCGAAAATGTTGGGCACGTTTGCCAGCGCCGAGGCCTTGCCGGCCGACGTGGCGCGGGTGCAGTCGGCGGCCGAGCCCATGCCCAGCACCTGCACGGCCGTCAAGGCGGCCAGGTCCGCTGCCTTCTGGATCTCGCGCTTCATGTAGTAGCCGTAGCCCAACTGCGCCACGCCCAACATCGCCAAGCCGACCAACACCGCGAATACCACGGCGACGGCCATGCTGCCGCGCTGGCGCGACAGGGACACACGACAAAAGGGTTGGACTGGGGCAGGCATGATCGGGCAATCCTGAAGTTGCCATCAGCTGGCAACGGGGTGGGCGCGGGTCAGTTGGTGTTTTTGGTTTCGACCCGCTTCTGGAAATATTCCGGGATGGGATGCGAGAAGCTCTCCAGATAGCGGTTCCACGCGGCCGTGGAGACGGGCCCCAGCACGGGCAAGGCATTGCCTGCGCGGCGGCCATCGGCCTGCGCGGCGAGCAGCCCACGGGTGACGTCGCCAAACGCTTCTTCGGGCGCGGCCGCCTGCGCTGCCTGGGCGCTTTGGGCGCCTGGGGTCGTGGATGTCGCCGGGGTCGTTGCCGCCGTGCCCGGCTGCGGCATGGGGCTTTGCACCTGTTGCACCACGGGGCGAGCGGGCAGCTGCGCTTGCGGCAATGGCTGCGCGGGTGCACTGGCGGCTGCGCCGCCCGACATACCACCGGTCAAGGGCGCGTTCGACTGCGCCAAAGACGACATGGGGGCCAGCACGGCCAGCGCTGCCATCAGCGTGATGCTCAACGCGGAAGGCAATGCGAAAGGTAATGCGAAAAGCGATGCAGCAGGCGAGGCAAGTGCCGGTGCGCAAGCCACTGCCGAGGGCAAAGCGCGGGATGCGAAATAGCGGGTCGTGGACATGGATATCGTTCCTGATTCGGGTTAGCGCACGATGGGCCCATTGCCCAGGCCATCCATCAACGGACTCATCACCGGCAGGACAATGCCGCCGCCGCTGGACACGCGAGTCGTTGACGCATCGGCCGCCACGGGCACGGCGGCGGATGTGGACGTGGACGTGGAAGTGGACGTGGATGCCGGCATCGGGGGCCGCTGCACGCGGATGTCCGAGGCCATGCGCAGCACCTGTCCGCGCGCCTCGTCACCAAGCTTGGCCTGGTCCATCAGCCGTTGCGCGCGCACCGGCTCGCCTTCCACCAGCAACAGCACCGCCAGATTGGCAAGCACCTTGGCGTTGTCGGGCGCAAGCTCGGCCGCCTGCCCCAAGGGCACACGCGCGCCCGCCGGGTCGCCGGCGCGCAGCCGCGCATAACCCAGGTCGCCCAGAATGCGCGCGTCCATGGGTGACAGCTTGGCGGCGCGCGCAAAGTCGTCGGCGGCCTGATCGAACTGCCCCCGCGCCCCGGCAATCAAGCCCAGGCCATGCCAGCCATCGGCCGCCTGATCGGTGGACAGCAAGGCGCGATAGGCTTGCTCGCTCATGGCCGTCTGCCCGGTCTGGCGCAAGGCCTCGGCGCGCAGCACCGCCACCCGCGCATCGTTGCCGAACTTCTGCTGATACGCGTCGATATACGCCAGCGACGCGAAATAGCGCTCTTGGCGCTGCGCCTCGGCAATCAGCGACAGCATCATCTCAGGCTCTTTCGGACGCCGCTTGGCGTCCGCGTCGTCTTCCTTCTGGCGCGCCAGCGCCTGTTCCTGCTGTTGCTGCTGGATCAGCTGCCACGCCGATTCCGCGCTATTGGTCTTGCATCCGGTCAAGCCCGCGCCGGCCGCCACGGCCGCCGCCACCAGGGTCCACCGCAAGGCGCCCCCGCCGTTACTGCCCCCACCCTTCTTGATCACGCCCGCCATTACATGCCCCCCATGCGTGACATGCCACGCAATACCGCGATAAACCCCGCGCCGCCCGTCACGATCAACAGGGCGGGCAACAGCGTCACGATCATGACCCCCGTCATCTTCACGGTGGTCTTGCCCACTTTCTCTTTCAGTTCCAGCCGGCGCTTGTCGCGCAGGCGTTCGCCAAACCGGTTCAACGGTTCTTGCACGGCGCCGCCATGCTGATCCACCTGCGCGATCAGCCGGCAAATGGCCGACAGGTCGTCGTTATCAAACCCCGTGGCCAGCCGCGCCAGCGATTGCTCGCGCGTGCGCCCACGCACATACAGTTCAGAGGCCAGGCGCAATTCGTACGACAGCACCGGCAAGACCTGCGCGAACTCTTTGATCAGCACCTGCATGCTCTGGTCGATGGACAAGCCCACCCCTTGCAGCAAGCGCAGCAGGTCGATCAGCAGCGGCAGCTCATCGCCGGCCATGCGCTTGCGGCGCGCCAGGCGGCGGCTGACCACCCATTTGGGCAGCATGTAGCCGATGGCAAAGCCGAAGAATGCGGCGATGAAGACGCCCATCGAGGAATCGGTCAGATGCTTGCGCAGGTCGATCACCACCGCCACGATGGGCAGCGCAATGGCCAACCCGAAGCGCGCCGCGACAAAGCGCGAGCGCGCCGTGCCGGTATTGGCATAGCCCGCCATGTCGACCATCTTGCGGTCTTCGGCGGCCAGCAACGTGTCGGCCAGGCGCCCTTCGCTCAGGCGCTTGCCGAACGCATCGGCCACCCGCGCCGCCGACGAAAAACGGCCCCGGCTTGTGTCGGCCGTCGCGGCCGCCGCGGCTGCGGCCGCACCGCCCTGGCGCGTGGCCAGCGCCTGATCGATCACCTGACGGCTACGGCCCTGCCCGCGCAGCCGGCGCGCCATGCTGACGCCCAGCACCAGCAGCGCGGCGGCCACCAGCATCAGCGCCGCCGCCAGCACGGTAGAGACATCCCAGGATTGCAGCATCCGCATAGTTGCCTTCCCTTAAATCGACTTGGCCATGCGATACAGCCAATAGCAGCCGCCAATTTGCAGCACCACGGCCGTCAGCAGCATCTTGAAGCCCAAGGGGTCTTCCCACAGGCCCATGAAAAGCTTGTTGTTCGCCACGATGATGAAGCCGGCGATTCCCACCGGCAGCAGCGCCAGGATCCACGCCGACAGGCGCACTTCCGCCGAGCTTGCCGACAATTCATTGCGCGCCTGCGCCACGTCGCGCATGAACGCGGCCATGCGCTCCAGCACCTGGTCGCTGCGTCCGCCAAAGCGCATCGCCAGCGACACCACGGCGGCCACCATGTACAACTCTTTCAAGCCATACATGCGCGACACCTGTACCAGCGCCGCGTCCAGTTCCTTGGCCGAGCGGCTCAGGCTGGCCGCCGTTTCCACCACTTCCAGCAGCGGTTGGTCGGTGGTGGCGGCGGCCGTCTGGAACGCGGCGCCCATGCTGTTGCCGATGGTGATCAGGCGCACGATGTTGTCCAGGAAGGCGGGCAGCTGCGCAATCATCCGGCGCCGCCGCTTGTCGGCGCGCAGCCACAGCAGGAAGTACATCAGCACGGCCAGCATCACGAAGGACACAACGCCCGACAGCGGCCCCAGGAACACCCAGGCCAGCACCGCGCCCAGCACCACGGGCACCGCCGTGCGTAAATAGAAGCCCGGGCTTTGGCGCACGCCGGCCAGCAACAGCAGCCGGTCCCAGCTGGAAAACCCGCTGCGCATCGCGCGCCCGCCCTCGGCGAATGGCGTTTCTTCCGGCGCTTCCCGGCCGCGCTTGAGCTGGTTTTCCAGGAACGCAGAGCTGGCCGCGCGCCGGGCGCCGCTGTTGGCATGTCGCCAAAGCAGCACCGCGCCCGAAGCCATCACCAGCGCCAGTGCCCCCAGGATCAAAGCGTCTTGCATCAGCGCCTCCGGCTCCAGAAGCCGCCGCCGCCATCGTTGTCGCCGGGCGGGTTGTCGTTCACGCGCTGCTCGTTGCGCAGCTTCGCCAGCTTGGGCGTGTGCGGGTGTATGCCCAGCCAGTTCCAGCGGTCTTTCTCTTCGCCCTCGGGCGTGGTGAAGGTTTCGTGGCGGTACAGTTCCTGCGTCGAGATGACGTTGTCGCCCATGCCGGTGACTTCGGTCACCGACAGCACGCGCCGCTTGCCGTTAGACAGCCGGCCGATCTGCACGATGAAGTCCAGCGCGCTGGCGATCTGACGGCGCAGGCTGTCTTCGCTGCCCTGAAATCCCGCAAAGCCCGCCAGCATTTCGATCCGGTACAGGCATTCGCGCGGTGAGTTCGCGTGGATGGTAGCCATCGACCCTTCATGGCCGGTGTTCATCGCTTGCAGCATGTCCATGACTTCCGCGCCGCGCACTTCGCCCACCACCACGCGGTCGGGCCGCATGCGCAAGCTGTTGCGGATCAATTCGCGGATGCTGACCGCGCCGCTGCCATCAAAGCCGCCCTGCCGCGACTCCAGCCGCACCACGTGCGGATGGTTCAGCGACAGTTCGGCGGTGTCTTCCACCGTAACCACGCGCTCGGTCTCCGGAATGAAGAACGCCAGCGCATTCAACAGCGAAGTCTTGCCCGAGCTGGTGCCGCCCGATACCAGCACGTTGCAACGGTTCTTCACGGCTTCATGCAGCAGCCGGTAGATGTCTTCGTCAAAGGTGCCCAGCGTCAGCAGGTCGGCGGGCTTGAGCGGGTCCTGGCGAAACTTGCGGATCGACACCATCGGGCCATCCACGGCCAAGGGTTCGATCACCACGTTAAGCCGGCCGCCATCGGGCAAGCGCGCGTCCACCATGGGGCTGGACTCGTCCAGCCGCCGGCCGATGGGCGCAAGAATGCGGCGCACGATGCGCAGCACATGCTGGTTATCGGTAAAGCGCAGCGTCTCGCGCGCCAGCACCCCGCGCCGCGAAACGAACACGTTGTCGTAACCGTTGATCAGGATGTCTTCGACGGCCGGATCGGCAAGCAGGTCTTCCAGCGGCCCCAGGCCGGCCAGTTCCTTGGTCAGCGCCTCGGCGATCAGGCGCATTTCGCCTTCGTTGATCGGCACGCGCCGCAAGCGTACAAAGCTTGCGACCTCGATATCGACGAACTCCTGGATGGCCGATCGCGCCCAGCGGCCGAACTCGGCGCCCAGTTCTTCGATGCGCGACAGCAGGTGCTCGTACGCCGCCGTCTTGACTTCCTGGAAGCGGTTCGACGAGGCAAAGTCCTTGTCGCCGTCACCGCCGAATTCAATGGTCGCTGTCATGATCATGTCGGATTCCGCCGCCGTCCCGTGAAGCTTGCCGTTAACCGACGATCATGCGGCGGTGCACACCGGGCAGCCATGTGGCCAGCCAGCTAGCCCGCCCGCCGGGGGTGTTCTCTTCCGCGCTGAGTTTTTCCGCCAGCGTCTGCACCGCGCGCACATACACGTCGCGCTCGGCCTCTTCATGCAGCAGGTGACCCTGGTTGGTGCAGACCATCAGGGCCAGCGTGCGGTCCGGCAACGTGCCCACCAGATCCAGTTGGAAGCGGTCGGCAATCTGCTGCGCGGTCATGCCGTAGCGTTCGTCGTAGCGGTTGACGATCAGGCCCAGGCTGCGGCGGTCAACATGCAGTTGCTCCAGCTCTTGCAGCAGGCCGGCCAGCGACACCAACGCCCCGACGCTCTGGTCGGTCACAATCCAGTTCTGTTGAGACGAGCGAGCCAGGCCCGCCACGAATTCCGGGTTGGAGAACCCGCCCGCATCCGCTACGACCACGCCGAAGTGTTGGCGCAAGCGCTCGAACACCAGCAGGGAGTCGGATTGCGAAACGTCGCGCATCTGGGATAGATCGCGCGGCAGCGCCAACACGCTCAGACCGTTGTTGGTGTGGGCCATCGCCGAACCCAACAAGGTGGAATCCAGCCGGCGCAGGTTGCGCGCGGCTTCCGCAAAATCAAAGTCGCTACCGATGTTCAGGTAAAGCTGGCAATCGCCCACCGGCCAGCCCAGGTCCATCAAGGCCACGCGGCTGGCCAGGGGCAGCATGGCGCCCGATTGTTCGGCCGGCTTGACGGGCTTGGCGCCGTTGGCGCTGGCGCGCGCAAGGTGCGCCTGCTTCAAGCGGTCTTGCACCATGCCGGCCAGATGCACGGCCAGCGTGCTGGTCCCCACGCCCGGACGCGCGCCCAGCAACAGGACGCTGCGACGCGAGCCGTCCATGCGGCCACCACTGGCCGGCACGTCAAGCAGGCGCAGCACCACTTCCTTGACTTCCTCGGGTGCGACCGTGGGGTCCACGAAATCGCTGACGCCCGCACGCAGCGCCGCGATGGCGCCTTCAGGCTGGCTGAGAAAACCGACCGCCACACGCGGCACGGTCGGCGCGATACGCGCCAGCAAGCGTGCCAGCTCGGCGGATTTGAACAGCTTTCCGGGTTCGTCCTCACTGAGCGTGAAGTCCAGGAAAACCACTTGCGGTCCGATCTCGGTCAATCGCCGCGCCAACTCTTCGATGCTTGGGGATTCCTGGGTCAACATGCCCATGTCTCCCAAAGCTTGTCCAAGCTGCGCGGCGACGCCATCGCCCTTTGAGCAAAACAGGAACCGCTTGCCGTTTTGCAGGCCAACCCACTCGCTGGCATGTGTCTTCATATTGCTCACCGTGAAAAGCCCGGCATTTGCTGCCCGCCTACCGGGCCCATCAGGTAATAGCCCCAGGCATTGAAAGTTGAATCTGCTGTTTCTTGACGGCCGCCTGGCAGCGGCAGCGTCACGCCGCGCGCAATCGGGCGCACCAGGCGCGGCGTCACGACGATGACCAGTTCCGTGTCCTCTTGCGAGTAGTCCACGCTGCGAAAGAACGCGCCGATGATCGGCAGGTCGCCCAGCATGGGCACCTTGTTGACCATCGCCTTGGTCTGGCGCGACACCAGGCCGCTGATCACGAAGCTCTCGCCGTCGCCCAGTTCGACCGTGGTGTCCGCGCGCCGCGTGCGCAGCGCGGGGATGATGGTGCTGGAGTCGTTGCTGGTGTTGATGGCGATGCCGTTGCTGTAGTCGAGCTCGCTGGCTTCGGGCGCCACCTTCAACGAGATGCGTTCGCGCGACAGCACGGTGGGCGTGACCGTCAGGCCGATACCGAACGGCTTGAAAGTCACCGTCGTGGTGCCCAGGCCGCCGGCTTCGGGAATCGGCAGCTCGCCGCCCGCCAGGAAGCTGGCGCTTTGGCCGGTCAGCGCGACCAGCGTGGGCTCGGCCAGCACGCGCGCCATGCCGTTGCTTTGCAACAGGCGCAGCCGCGCCGAGAAGTTGTTGGAGTCATAGAACAGCGAGAAGCCCGAGGCGATCGCGCCGCCCGGCGTGAAGCCCAGCGGCGCCCCCAGCCCCGACGGCGACGTGGCGCTGGTGCCGGTCCACGGGCCGTTGCTGGCGGCAAAGTTGATGCCCGCCTGCTTCATCACGGAGCGCGACACTTCCACGACCTTGACTTCGACCTGCACGACGCCGCCCGCGCCGGCCGAGGACACGTCCACGACGTTCTTGTCGCCCACTGCCGCGGCGGCTGCCTTGGCGGCGGCGATCTGCGCCAGCGGGGTTTCGGCGTAGCCGGACACCACCGCGTGCTCGCCCGCGATGTCGATGTTGGGGCCGCCCTGAATGCCGCGGCTGGCCAACGCCGCCTGCACCGACGTAGCCACGCGCACGTTCCAGATCTGCGGCGTGGGGCTGTTGCCCGTCCATATCTGCAACTGCGTGGTGCCCGCCTTCTTGCCGTACAACAGCAGCGAGCCCGCGCGCTTGCCGGAGGCCGGCAGGATTTTCACGTCGGCGACCTCGGGGTCGCCGATGGCAATGCGACTGGGCGCGGCGCCGTCAAGCATCAGCGATTGCTGGCCTTTGACGGCCACCGCGATATCACGGACCGGTGCGTTCGCCGCCGCCGAGGGCGCGGCGCCCTGGGCCAGGCTTACGGCACCGTATGTCATCGCCGCTGCGGCCGACAGGACGCAGATCATGGTGGTGCGCTGATATCTTTTCATGTGCTGGATCTGGTTGCTTCTAATGGTCCAGCCGCGGCGGCACCTGCCACGCGCAGCCAAGTTCAATAACGAACGCGCTCGGATTTGTCTCCCCGCACGATTTCAACGGTACGGCCCCCGCCGCCGCCACTGCCGGCAGTGGGCGCCGACACGCGGTTGGCGGGCGCTCGCGCCGCGGGTGTGGCGCCTTCAAGCTGCACCAGGCTGTCGCCCGCAAAGGCGCGGTTTGGGCCGGTCAGCAAGGCTTCACGCTGCGCGGGGGTGAGGTCGGCGCGGGTGGGCAACACCGTGCCGCGCTTGGCGAACAGCGTGGCGTCCGGCACGGCGTCATCGCCGACGGGCCGCAACGCCAGTTGCAGACGGCCGGCGCGGCTGGCCAGGATCAGTTCATTGATCTGTTCGACCGGCACCGCAAGCACCGCGGTGCGCGCCGGCTGCCCGGGGCCTTGTTGCAGCACGGATTTTTCTTCGGGACCGTCCACCGAGCTTTTGCCAAAGGCCAGCACGCGCAGCTGCGATTGCAGCAGGCGCGCCTGGCCGCCGGAGATTTCCTGGCCTTTTTCCACCATGAAGAACACATCCACCAGGTCGCCGGGCGCAATGCGGTTGCCGCCGCCGACCACTTCGTCGACCGCGATGGCGACAGCCCGTTCGCCGGGCTTGAGCTGCTTGGCAAGGCCCTGCGCCAGCAGGCTGGGAACGATGGGGTCACCCGCTGCGATGTCCACGCGCGCCACGGCGCCTTCCAGCGGTGCCGGGGTGTTGAAGCTGTTGGAAAGCGCCACCTGCCATTGCGCGACGGTCAGCATTTTGGCGGCGTCGATGCGCGTGCCGGCGGCAATGGCTTCCTTGGCCACGACAACATCGTGCAAGGCCACTTGCGGCGCGGGCGTCGCTGCCGGCGCGGTGGCGACCGGTGACGGATTGGCGGGCGGAGGACCGGAATGCGACGCCAGGCGCCACGCCAGGAAGGCCAGCACCAGGCCCGCCACCAACAACACGCCCGCAATGATCTTGCTAATACTGCTCATGGTGTCCCTTGCGATATCTGCACGATGGCTTTCGACGACAACCTGCTCGGTACCCAGTTCTTGTTCGTGCCGGGCAGCATGACGATGAACGATTGCAATGTGGCCAGCAGCGGCCAGGACTGGGTGTTGTAGGTCATGGCGACGGTGGCGCAATTGGCGACTTCGCCGCCGGACCCGGCCCAGGCGCACGGCGCGCGCGTGGTCGCGCATGCCACCGCCGAGCCGGTCGAGAAAACACTCATGGCGGCCGAGCAGGCATCGCCCTGCACGTTGGCGCTGCCGCTGATCTGCGCGTACACGGCGGCGCGGGCGCCCTCTCCGGCGGCGGCTGCCAACTGTTGCTGCATCCAGAACAACACGCCGTAGCCCACCACGGCGCAGATGAAGATCAGCAGCATGGTCAGCGTCAGCGACAGTTCAAGCGCGGCAATGCCGCGTTGGTGCAGCGCTGGCGCAAAACGGGTTCGTGGGAGTGCCATGTCAGCCTCCCACGCCCAGCGTGTTGCCAAGATGAACCGTGGCGCGCGCGCTGAGCACACTGGTGGACGGCATCAACATCGTCTGCAACAGCGGAAACGAGGGGATCAACGGATGCGCGCCGTAGGCATACGACACCGTCACTTCGATCTGGTCGGCGGCCAGCGGCTGACCGCTGCACGTGCCGCCCGCGCTGCTGCTCAAGGCGCCGCCGCTGCCGCAGACCGCAACCTTGATCGGCGCGGCTGACATGGAAGCCATCCAGGATGCGATATTCAGTGCGGTGTCGCGGCCTGCGTTGGCGCGCGCGGCCAGCGACGTGGTGCCCGCCTGCCATTGCAGGACTTTGCGGGCGCCGTCCTGTGCGGCCAGCGTGACGGAATTCTGCGCAAGAAACACCAGCCCGTAGGTCAGGATGCCGTAGAGCACCAGGAAGAACACCACGAATACCAGGGCGAATTCAAGGGCATAAGAACCACGCTGAGCGCGGCGATACCCAGATACATGGCATACGGAATTTGACGCAGCCGGTGCGACACCGCCCAATAGCGCGACACCACCACATACGCCAGCGCGTGCACGCCGGCCAGCAGACTGGCCAGCACCATCACCAGGATCAGCGGCGCCAGACCCAGCCACAGCCCCAGGATGGCGATTGCCTTGACGTCGCCCGCGCCCATGAGGCGCCGGCCCCAAAGCGGCAAGAACAGCAGGGCCGCCAAAAACCCTGCCCCACACATCAACCACCCGGTCCAGCGCGGCGGATACGTCCATCCAGGCACGAAGGCGGCGGCCAGCAGCCAAAGCAGCTGCGCCACGAAGCCCACCACGATCAACGTGTTGGGTACGCGGCGATAGCGCAGATCGTTGTAGATCAGCACCACGTTCCAGCATGCGAACAACAGCAGCCACAGCACTTCCCCTGGATACAAGGCAGGACCTTCTGATCAAGCAGATTCAACGGCAGGCCGGCTCGTCCAGAAGAGCGCAACCCGTGTCAAGCAAACAATCTCGGACTTCAGCCACGTACCGCGATGCCCCGACACATTGGGTCATCGCGGTACGCGTTAGCGCGCTAGGGCATCAACCCCCGCCTGCGGTATTGAGCTTGGTGCCGAGTCCCGTGAACATGGTGCCCAGGGCGTCGGTGAAAGTCCCCACGGCAGCGATGAGGGCCACCGCCACCAGACCCGCGATCAACCCGTATTCCAGGGCGGTGATGCCGTCTTCGTCGTTCCAGAACTGCGCAAGTTTCGCTTTCATGTCGAGCTCCTAACACTCGATTGATAATTGAGCCGATCCGCGTGGCGGTGCCGACCCCCTATTGCCGGTATTTCTCGCGTCCGAATGAAAAGCATCCGAACGCATACCGGGCCCTGCTAGCCCGGCCCCAATGTGGAGCCGGGCGCCTTGCCTGGTTCAGCCACAGGCGCCGATTCAATAAACGAGTCGATACGCTGCGCCATGCGCGAACGGAAACGGGTCGACGCGCGTTGCAGCTGCCAACGCATGATCAGCAACATGAGCGCCGACAACACAAACGCGATATACGGCAGCATCACCCCGCCGATTTGCAGGCTGGACGCCTCGCGGGGGGCCGAGCAGATAACCGTGCCGGCCGCCGCGCCGGTGTAATGCATGCCGCAAACGGCCACTGCCATCAAAATGGCCGCGCCGCCTCGTTGAAACTCGTTCTGGGTATTGAACGCCAGCCAGAGCGCGGCCGAAGCGGCAATTACGGCGATAAGCACCGATAAAACGACAATGGGCAGATTCCACAGCAGCACGGCCGGCATGCGCATCGCGCCCATGCCCAGGTAGTGCATCGCGGCCACGCCCAGGCCGGCGGCCATGCCACCCACCAGGCATCGGCCAAAGGTGAAGCGTTCGCGGCCGACATACCAGAAGGCCCAGCCGGAAAACCCGGCGGCAACGAAGAAACTCAGTATGGTCAGGCCAACTTGATAACCGACATCAAACGGCAAGTTCTGCGCCTGCATGCCAATGAAGTGCATGCTCCAGATGCCCACGCCGCCCATGGCTACCGCGCCGATGATGATGTAACCGATGCGCAGGTCGCCGTCCTGGGTTTCTGTGCGAATGCCCGCCGCCGCCAGCAAGGCGACGTACGAGCCCAGTACCGCTGTCAGAAACGACAGGGCGACCAGGCCGCCGTTGAACGAGAGCGGAACAATATCGCCCGGGTTCATGAACGGCCCCGGTGAAACAGCGGCAATAGGCAAAGCGGGATCGGTTGATCGCGCCAATGATTACTAGGGTGATGCGTGCCCATCTCGTGGACTCCCGGTGGCTCATAACCGATGTGTTTTGAAACGTTTATATAGTCTTATCTATTAACATTTAATACACATCAGGGTTTACACGTATATTCACATCCCGACGCCCACCGACATGTAACCAATACAGCAAAACTAGGGTGAACTTAATAAAAATCCCCTAGTTAACCCTTATAAAACTTAAATATTTTCTTTCATGAGAATCTCAATATGTTGTAATCCTGCCGTTCCCGACTGGTCACAATGAAATAATTTGTTGTTAACTCCGTCCGCTGGCACCATATTGCCTACGACGCGCTGAAGCACCTTTTACAATACTGCGTCCCCATTTTTATTCAGTATTCCCGCAATATCGAATACTCATCGGGACGGTGTTGGTAGAAACAGAGACACACTAGGCAATGAGACGTACGTACCCGGCAAGTTCGCTTACCCTCGCCCTGATCTGTACGGTTTTCTTTGGCGCCCCCGCGCGCGCCGACGGCCCTTTGCGAGGCAACCCCGTCGACGCGGTCCCGCAGCTGGAAAGGCCGCCGGGCGCCACACAACCGCCCCCCGTCGTGCAGACGGCAACCCCCGAGCAACTGGCATTGCAGGCGCGGTTGGCCCAACGCATCGTGCCGCGCAATTTCGATGTCAGCGGCGTGCACGCGATTCCCTTCGACGAGGTTTCCGCAATACTCAGCCCCTTGTCAGGCAAGGAAATCAGCCTGGGGGAACTGGTCCAGCAGGTCGATAAGATCACGCAGCTATATCGCGACAAGGGATACCCCCTTTCGTTTGCACTAGTACAAAACCAGACATTTGCGAATGGGCTGGTCGTCGTGACCGTGGTGGAAGGGTTTATCAGCAATGTGCGCATCGAAGGCGATATCGGTAACGCACAAGATCGCCTGGACACCTTGGCTGGCCCGCTGAAAGAGGAACGTCCGCTCAAACAATCCACGCTGGAGCGGCAGCTGAACCTGATGCGCACGGTGCCAGGTGTGAAATTCACGCCCAGCCTGGATTTACCGCGCCGCGCTGATGGCGCCACCGAACTGGTATTGAACGCGACCCGGCATCCTTTCAGTTTGACAGGCGGCGTGGCCGACCTGGGCACCGGTATGCAGCCCTTGGTCAATGTGGGCGCCAGCAGCCTTACCCCGTTGGGCGAACAGGTCAAGTTGACCGCGGCGGTGCCCTTCAATACCGACGACGTGAAATATGTAATGGGCGAAATCAGCGTGCCCATCGGCCCTGACGGGTTGGCCATCAAAGTGGATGGTTACCACTATGACGCCAAGCCCAAAGACGACGCGATCGAATATCTGGGGTTTGAACGCCGAGTAAAGAACGACCGCATCGGTATTGGGGTCAGCTATCCGATCCTCTTGAGCAATACGCGGTCGCTGACGGGCACGGTGGGCATGTACGCCGCCAATTCCAAAGACCGATATGAATCGCGCAATGCCGACCTCTGGTTGCAACAGGACGCTCGGGTACGCGCTGCAAATATCGAATTACGATATATACAGTTGTCGGAGATCCAAACAACCGACATAACCGCCAGCGTGTCCAAAGGCTTTGATGCGGCGGGCGCGAAGAAGGATATCTCAAGCAATTACGGTTATTCCGCCACGCCGATTCTGGACCTGGATTTCGCCCGCTATAACCTGAACGCCAAACAAACCGTCGCCCTGCCGGCCCAGTTCGGTCTGACGTTTTCAGGCGCCGCGCAATATTCCAGCAATATATTGCCCTCGTCCGAGCAAATCTCTTTTGGCAGCTGGCGCTACGCAATGGGATACCCGCAAGGGGAACAAAGCGGCGACAAGGGTGTGGGCGTATCGGCCGAAATCAACCGGCGCTTCGGCACAGGCTGGGAATACCTGTCGGCCGTCCAGCCTTATGCGCTGATCGACTATGCGCGCACCTGGTACAACAACAAGGGCTTGCAAGCGCTGAACCAGCGGCACCTGTCCTCCGTGGCGCTGGGGCTGCGCTTCACGGACGATAAATACTATCTGTTCGATTTCAACGTGGCCAAGCCGATCGGATCCGCCACGGTCAATAACGACCGCGACGTGCGCTTTAACGCCAACTATTCGTTGTTCTACGACGCGTTCTGACGCACCGCATTCCCGACCCCTTTGGCGCCTGCTCCGACAGGCGCTTTTTTTTGCGCGCTTGCGGCAGGCTGAAACGACCTTTATTTGCGCCGGTTCCCAACACCGCGTTACGTAACGTCGCCCGTAACGTAACGTCGGATAACCGGCCATTCGTAACATTCGCAGGCTTTTTGTGGTCGCAAAAGTGACGAATTCCCAAGCCTGGTACAAACCCTCGAATCCACACCAGTCCATTGAAAACAAAGGATTTTATTAGCCCTCAAATGCGTGGACCCGTGCAATGTGGGTCCGTTTGAAAAATCTTGGCACGGATTATGCATGTAGAGCGGTACCGGGCGGTTTCCACGCCTGACCTACCAACCCGAGGAGCTCGCCATGATGTCCAAGATTGAAGCCAGCCGCATTCAACGCATTTTGACCGCCACCGTCATGGCCGCTGCTGTCGTCAGCGCGCTAGCCGCGTGCGGAAGCAGCGGTGGTAGCAAGAAAACCGCCGGCCTGCCCGGCATCGATATCCCGACCAACCCAGGCGGCACGAACCCCGGTGGCACCAACCCGGGCGGCACCAATCCCGGTGGCACGGACCCCGGCACCCCTGGCAACCCGGGCACTCCGGGCGGCACCGACCCCAATCCCCCGGTCAATCCGGTGACGGCGGGCCTGCTGCAAACGACGTTGGGCAACACCGGCAACGCCGTGGACAACACGTTGCCCCTGAATCTGGGCCCCACGCTTGGCGGCGTGGGCAAGGCACTGGATCCCACGGTGGAACCGGTGGTCAACACCGTGGTCGGGCTGACTCAGCAAGTGGGCGCCACGACCGGGCTGGGCGCTCCGGTGGACGGCGTGACGACGCAAGTAGGCGGCGCAGTGAGCGATTTGGGCACGTCGATCAAGGGCGCCGGCCTGCCCGGAGGCTTGAGCTCCGGCCTGGGTGGTCTGGTGGACGGTTTGGGCAAAACCGTAGGCGGCGCGGGCGATCTGCTGAACGCGGACCCCGCCAATCCCATGCCGCTGACGACGATGCTGGGCAACGCCACCAACGCCGTGGGCGCCCTGACGGACGGCCTGGGTGGCCAAGGGGGCTTGCTCAATCCGGTCATGCAACTGGCGGGCGGCGTGACGGGGCGCCTGCTGGATGGCCCGTCCAGCCCCGTCCTGCAACCGGCCCTGTCCAATGTTGGCAAAACAGTGGACAACGTGCTGCCCCTGGGCCTGCAACCGACGCTGGGCGGCGTTGGGGCCGCGCTGGACATGAACGTTGCGCCGATCGCCGGCACGGTGACCAACCTGACGCAGCAAGTGGGCGCGAAAACGCAGCTGGGCGCCCCCGTCGCCGGGCTGTTGACCAGCCTGGGCGGCACGCTGGCCGGCGCGGGCGGTACGTTGCCGGGTAACACCGCCGGCCTGAACGGCGTGTTGCAGGGCCTGGGCGGCGCGGTGGCCAGCGCGGGCGGTCTGGTTCACGCCACGCCGGGCAATACGAATCCGCTGGGCTCCACGTTGGCCAACGCGACCGGCGCGGTGGCGTCGGTGACCGGCGCCCTGGGCCTGGGCGGCGTAACAGGCGGCATAACGGGCGGCGTGACCGGTGGCGGTACGGGCGGCCTGCTCAGCCCGATCACCGGCATCCTCGGCGGGGTCGGTGGCGTGGGCGGAACGCCCGCGGCGGGCGGCGTGAACGGTTTGTTGGCACCGGTGACCAGCTTGCTGGGCGGCGTGAAGGGTGCGGTGGGTGGCGCGACGGGCGGAACGGCGGGCGGCGCGGCCAACGGCGGATTGCTCGGCGGCTTGCTGGGTGGTGTGACCGGCGGCGCCACGGGTGGATCGGCGGGCGGCGCCTCGGGCGGCGCGGTCGGCGGCGGCTTGCTGGGTGGCGTGCTCGGCGGCGTGGCGGGTGGCGTGTCGGTCGGTGCGACGACAGGTACGGGCGCCAGTGCGGGCGTCAGTGCGGGTGGCGCGGCCGGTGCGGCAGCCGGCGGTGCGGCGGGTGCCGGCACGGCAAGTAACGGGGGTCTGCTGGGCGGTTTGCTGGGTGGTGTCACCAGCAGCTTGACCGGCGGTTCAACGGCGGGCGGCACCTCGGGTGGCGCTGCCAACGGCGGGTTGCTGGGCGGTTTGCTCGGCGGCTTGGCCAAGAAGTAAACAACTGATCCGCCTAGGAGCGAAATCATGCTGCAACAAGAAACGATCGCCCACCATGAGCATGTGACTGTTATGCCAGAATCCCGCACGAATGAATTGCGCCCAGGCATGCTCGACGATATCGCCCTGATGTTGGGTCGACAGTTCTCGGTGTACAACGCCGCGTGCCAGTCGGCCCTGGCAGACAAGCTGGGCATCCCCCTGGCGGATCTGAAAGCGCTGGAATTAGTGATGGAATTCGACGCCTTGCCCACCGGGCAACTGGCACAGCTGATGGGAATCAGCTCGGGCGGCGCCACCGCCTTGATCAACCGGCTGGAGGCGGCAGGTTATGTGCAACGTGGCCGCCACCCGCTGGACCGCCGGATGATCGTGATCCGGCCGGTCGAAGAACAGTGCCAGCATCTGGCGCAGGAACGCCAGTGGGTCGCCGACGCCGTAATGTTGATGGCGCGACGCTACGACACCACCGAACTGGAAACCGTGCATGCCTTCCTGGCGCAATGCGTGCGCGCCTTGCGGCACGACACGCTGGTCTGGCTGGAAACGCCGACGTCCCATCACGAGCTGTGACGCGGCTGGCGTCCTGCCCGGACGCCAGCCTGCCACGCGCCCTGCATCCTTGCGGATCAGGGCGCGTTTTTTATGAGCCGAACTGCAAGCGCGGCACCGCCGCAAGCAGGCGCTGGGTCAGTGGCTGGCGCGGCGCATGCAGCACGGTATCGGCATCGCCCAGCTCGACGATGCGACCACCGTCCATGACCGCGATGCGGTCCGCCAGATATTCCACCACGCCGAAGTTATGCGTGATGAACAGGTAGGCGATGCCCAGCTCGTCCTGGAGTTCACGCAGCAGGTCCAGGATCTGCGCCTGCACGGACACGTCCAGCGCGGACGTGGGTTCGTCGCAGATCAGGACCTTGGGCTCGACGGCAAGCGCCCGCGCGATGGCGATGCGTTGGCGCTGCCCGCCCGAAAATTCGTGCGGGTAGCGCGTCAGCGTGTTGGCCGGCAGGCCGACGCGTTCAATCAACTGCGCGGCATGCGCGGCGCGTGCTTGCGGGCTCATAGAGCGCCGTAACGATGCCAGGCCCTCATCCAGGATATCGCCCACGCGCATGCGCGGATCCAGCGACGCATAAGGGTCCTGGAACACGATCTGGATGTCTTGCCGCAGGTCGCGCAGCGTGCGGTGGTCGGCGCTCAGCAAGTCCTTGCCTTGCAGCATGGCGCGGCCCGAAATGCGCGCGCCGTCGATCAGGCGCAATAGCGCCTTGCCGGTGGTTGTCTTGCCGCAACCGGACTCGCCCAGCAAGGCCAGCGTCTCGCCCGCGCGCAGCGTAAAGGTGACGCCGTCCACCGCCTTGACCCAGGACACGACACGCCGCAACGGCCCCTTGCGTACGGGGTAGTGCACCTTCAGGTCTTGTACGTCCAGCACCAGGTCGCCCGCGTTACCGGGCGCGCGTGGGCGGGCGCGCTCGGCCTTGCCCGCGCTGGCCTCGCGGCCTTGCTGGGACAGCGGCGCGCCGCGCTTGTCGAACGTGGGAATGGCTTCGAACAACTGCCGTGCGTACGGATGCTTGGGCGCGCGGAAGAATTCTTCGGCGCTGGCGCTTTCCACGATTTCACCGCCACGCATCAGGGCGACGTGATGCGCCACGTTCTTGACCACGGCCAGGTCGTGCGTGATCAACATCACGGCCATGCCCATTTCGCGCTGGATATCCGCAAGCAAGTCCAGCACCTGCGCCTGCACGGTAACGTCCAGCGCGGTAGTGGGTTCGTCGGCGATCAACAACAGCGGCTCGGCCGCCAAGGCGATGGCAATCATGACACGCTGTTTTTGCCCGCCCGAAAATTGAAACGGGTAGTCGTCCACGCGGCGCTCGGGCTCGGGGATGCCCACGCGGCGCAGCCAGTCGATGGCGCGCGCGCGCGCCGCCGCGCCGCGCAGGGGCGTATGCGCCGTCAGCGTTTCGATGATCTGGTCGCCCACGCGCATGACCGGGTTCAGGCTGGTGGACGGCTCCTGGAAAATGATGCCGATGCGGCCGCCGCGCACGCCGCGCATCGCGCTTTCGGGCAGGCGGTTCAGGTCCTGGCCATCCAGGTCGATCTGCCCACCCACGATGCGGCCCGCGTCGGGCAGCAAGCGCAACAGCGCCAGCGCCGTCATGCTCTTGCCGCAGCCCGATTCACCCACCAGCGCGAAGGTCTGGCGTTGGGAAATGGCCAGCTCAAGGCGCTTGACCGCATGCGTCATGCCGGATTCCCCGGCAATGTCCACATCCAGGCCGCGCACGTCCAGCAAGATGGAATCCTGGCTCATGGGGCTTCTCCGGACTTCGATGGGCGCGGCTCGGCGGCCAGCGTCTGGCGGCGGCCAAACCAGCCGCCCAGACGCGCCATGCGGCTGGGTTTGTAGCGGCGCGTGCGCGGGTCGAACGCATCCCGCACCGCATCGGCAAACAGGTTGGCCGCCAGCACCAGCGCCAGCATGAACAGGAATGCGGTCATCAGGCTCCACCAGATCATGGGATCGCGGGACATTTCCAGCCGCGCCCCGTCAATCATCGAACCAAAGGAATTCATGCTGGGGTCCACGCCGATGCCCAGGTAGGACAGCACGGCCTCGTACAGAACCAGCCCCGAAAATTCCAGCACTACCGTAATCAGCACCAGGTGCGCCACGTTGGGCAGCAGGTGGCGCGTCATGATGCGCCAGTGCGACACGCCAAAGGCACGCGCCGCCTGCACGTATTCCAGTTCGCGCAGCTTGAGGGTTTCGGCGCGCAGCAGGCGGCACAAGCCCGCCCAGCCGGTCAGCCCAAGAATCATGCAAAGCAGGAACAGGCGCAGGTCGGCGCGGGCGACGGAGGTGTCGAAAAGGTCGGCATGGTTGTCGATATACACCTGCATCATCAGTGCGCAGGCGGCCACCAGCAGCACGCCGGGAATCGACGTGATGGTGGTGTACAGGTACTGGATGGCGTCGTCGACCTTGCCCTTGAAATACCCGGCCGCGATGCCGAAGATGATGGCGGGCGGCAGCATGGCGAGGGTGGTCAGGCTGCCGATGACAAGCGCCGTGCGAATACTTTTAAGCGCCTGCCACAACACGTCGTTGCCGATGCGGTCGGTGCCCAGCGCGTGGTAGCCGCTGGACAGGCCGGCCAGCGCCCCGGCCGTCAGGCACAGCAGGGTAAAGGTGATGACCATGGCGCGCCAGGGCACGTCCGACTCTCCGCCCAGCAGGATATGCGCCGCCTGCCTGGCCCACTGCGCGCGCCGCGCCAGCAAGGCAAACAACACGGCGGCGGACAATAGCGCAACAGCCAAGCCGCCGGCCATGCCCCAGCCCAGGCGCTTCAACACGTCAGGCACGTGCTGGGTATCCGGATCGCTCACATGCGTGGCGGCGCCGCGCAACCGCGGAAAATCGCGCACCGGCTTGTCGTTGACCAGCATCGTTTCTTTCAGGAACAGCTTCACTGCCAACGGCTGCGAGTAATTTCTTTCGGGCTGCGTCAGCACCGTGCCGGCCAACAAGCCGTCCAGCGCCGACTTGACCACGGGCGCGTAGATGGGCGCGGCGTCGGCGGCGGCACCCGGCGCGGGCGGCAGTTGTGGCCGATAGTGCACGGAATCGAGAAGCCCCACCACGGTGAAGGCGGCAAGAATGACGGCCGAGCACATCGCCGGCGTGTCACGCGCAACGCACCCCCAGGTGGCGCGCAGGTTGGGGCTGCGGCGCACGTGCCAGACATAGGCCAGCGCACCCAGCACCATGAGCCACAGCGCGATGTCGGTCCAAAGGAAGACGATCTTGGGCATGGCGGCTACTCGAATCGAACGCGGGGGTCAGCCAGCGTGTAGGAAATGTCGGCCAGGATCAGCCCCACGATATAGAGCGCGGCGCCCAGGAACACCATGGCGCGCACCACGGAAAAATCCTGCGCGTTGATGGCGTCGATGGTGTAGCTGCCCAGGCCGGGGATGCCGAAGAAAGACTCGGCGATCAGGCTGCCCATGAACAGCAGCGGCAAGGCGGCCACCGTGCTGGTCAGGATGGGCAGCATCGCGTTGCGCAGCACGTGGCGAAACAGCACGACGCGTTCGGCCAGGCCCTTGGCGCGCGCGGTGCGCACGTAGTCCTTGCCGATCTCTTCCAGGAACAGCGTGCGGTAGAAGCGCGCCTCGGGACCCAGCCGCGACACGATGGCGATCAGCACCGGCAGCGCCAGGAACTTGACCACGTCCAGCCCGCCCGAAAACCCCGAGAACGGCACCAGCCGCATCAGCTTGGCGAACACCCACTGCCCCGCGATGATGTAGAACAGGCTGGAAATGGACAGCAGCAGCACGCACACCACGACGCCCCAGAAGTCCAGCCGCGTGGCGCGAAAATACACCAGCGTCAACGAAAACACGATGCTGACGAACAACCCCAGGATGAAGGTGGGCACGGCCAGCGCCAGGCTGGGGCCCATGCGCGTCTGGATCTCGCGGCCGATGTCGCGCCCGCTGTCCGATGCGCCGAATTCCATGGCCAGCAGCGGCACCGAGCGCTGGTAGAAGATGGTGTCGGTCAGTTGCGCCGTGCCTTGCGCGCGCTCGTTGAAGAACAGCGGCTTGTCGTAGCCGCGTTCGACCTTCCATTTTTCCACCGCGTCCTGGCTGGCGCGCTGCCCGCCGATGGCCAGGCGCGCCATGTCGTCGGGCGTGTTCACTGCAAAGAACAGGATGAAGGTGAACAGGTTGACGCCGATCAGGATCAGCACGCCATACAGCAGCCGGCGAATCACATAGCCGATCATGATTGATGCTCCTTGCGGACCGCCGGGCCGAAGGCGGTCTGGCGTTCGCGGCGCTTGAGCGCCACGTACGAAGGCCAGATCGCCAGCGCCAACAGCAGCACGAACAGGCCGATCGGCCACCATCTTGGGACGTTCCATTCATCGATCTTCTGCTGGCGCAGCGCGGGATCGATCTTCATGTATTGCAGCGTGTTGCGCACCATCTGCGTGGGCTTGGCGTTGCCGACCCACTGCTGATAGGCGCCGCCCGACATCGGGAAATAGCCGAACATCCACGGCGCATCCCGCTGCACCACCGCCACCATCTTGGCGATCAGCTGTTCTTTCTGGGGGCCGTCGTCCAGGAACTTCATCTGTTCGAACAGCTTGTCGAATTCCGGGCTTTGGTAGTTGGCTGCGTTCTCGCCGCCCCCCCGCGCCTTGGCGTTGGGGCCGTACAGCAGGAACAGGAAGTTTTCGGCGTCGGGGTAATCCGCGTTCCAGCCCCACAGGAAGATCTGCGCGGCGCCGCGCGTCATCTTGTCCTGGAAGCGGTTGTAGTCGGTGGAACGCACGTCCAGCTGCACGCCGATCTTGGCCATCTGCCTGCGCATCCAGTCAAAGCGCGGGTTCGACCCGCCGCCCTGCATGGCGTCGTAATACAGCACCAGCGGCGCGCCGGTCTTGGCGTTGCGGCCGTCGGGGTAACCGGCCTCGGCCAAGAGCCGCTTGGCCACGTCGACGGACTTGCGCACGGGCTTGCCGTCAACCAGGTCGTAGACCACCGGGTTCACGCCCTCAGGCGGATCGCGGTAGCCCAGCACGCCGGGAGGCACCGGGCCCTGGGCCACGGACGCCTGATCGTTTTCGAACACGGTGACGAATTCTTCCCAGTCGAACACGATGCTGATGGCTTGGCGCAGCTTGCGGTTCTTTTCCGCCTGCTCGGGCGTGTCGCCCTTGCCCACCACCGGGTCCAGCCAGTTAAAGCCCATGTACCAGTTGGCGGTTTCCACCGTGGTGGGCAGGCGAATGCCGTGTTCGCGGTACTGCTTGGCCTTGTCCTGGCTGTCGCCCGCCGCCACCAGCATGGCCACGCCGTATTCGCCGCGTTCGATTTGCGGCACGTCGTAATAGCCCTGCATGAATTTGCCGATCAGCGGGATGGCTTCTTTTTCCAGGCTGAACACGGCGCGGTCGATAAAGGGCGTGGGCTTGCCGCAGTCGGCCAGCATGCCGGCTTCCTTGTCGCCGGGTGCGCCCTCGCAGGGGTAGGCTTCGCCGTGGAAGTTGGGGTTGCGCACCAGCACGTGGCGACGGTTCTGCAACGATTCCGCCATCATGTACGGGCCGGTGCCGACCGGCCAGGTGTTCAACGACAGGTCATGCGCGGCCATGCCCGGCTGGCTGTAGAAGCGGTCGGCCTCCCAGGGGATGGGCGCCGTGAAGGTCATGGCCAGCCAGTATTTGAACTGCGGGTACTTGCCTTTGACGCGAATGCGCAGCGTGTGCGGGTCCAGCGCCTGGATGCCGGTAAAGCCGTCGGAATCGCGCAGGTCCAGCCACGAGGCGGCGCCACCGCCGGGCAGATCGCGGCGCAGGTCCCGGTCGCGTTTGCGCAGCCGGTCGCCGTATTCCTGCATGCCGACCACGTGGTCCGCCATCACCGAATAAATAGGCGACACCACGCGCGGGCTGGCCAGACGGCGAAACGCGTAGACGTAGTCGTCCGCCGTGAGTTCGCGCGTGCCGGTGCGCGGAAAATCGGGGATGTAGTACTTGTCTTTAAGGTCGTCTTCGGAAATCGGGAAGTAGTCGTAGCTGCCGTCGGTCTTGCGGGCGAACGCGGGGTGCGGCTGGTAGCGCACGCCCGGGCGTATCTTGATGTCGTAGATGCTTTCGGCGATTTGTTCGCCCGGCGCATCGGCGGGCAAGGGCTTGCCCTGGGCGTCCAGATACTGCGGCGGATCAATGGACTGCGCGGCGCGTGGCACCAGCTCGTACGGCCGCTTCAGGTAGTGATACCCGTACAACGGCTCGTAGATGTTGTAGGTATAAGGGGTTTCGTCGCCGGAATAAGAGCTTGCCGGGTCCAGGTATTTGGGCGAACGCTGCACAAACGCGGAATAAAGCGTGTTCTGGCTTTCGGCGCCGGACGGATACGGGCTGTTGATGGGGCTTTCTTGAGAGCAGCCCGCCAGCGCCAGCAACATCAGCATGGCTGTCGCCCTGAGCCGCTTCATTGCAAGCATGGAAACCTTCCCTTCAAAACGTTGCGACAGAGGATAGCAAAGGCGGGACGCAGCCAGTACCCAGGCATGCCCTAGCGGGTGCACGGGGCGGCGACCGCCTCTCATCACCCGCACTGGCGCTGGCGCCAGCAGTCATAGCGCCATTTCCAGGGCTGCATGGCGCCTTCTTTGGCCCATAGGCCGCGCTTGGCGTCCTGGGCTTGGCGTTGCAAGCTCGTCATGGCCTTGTCGCGCAGGTAATCGCCGCGCCTGGCGGTGTAGGCCCAGGCGTAGCCGGACTGCACCTGCAAACGGTTGGCCGAGCGGCCGTCATCCAGAATCAGCGCGCAGACGTCGCGGCCGTACTGGTCTTGTTCGTAGCATTGGGCGGTCAGCGTCTTGCCGGCGACCAGATCCGCCAGATTCTTGCGGGACGCTTCGGCAAAGGGTTGGCCGGGCTGGTCGGCGCCGTGGCCTTCTTCAGGCGCATCGATGCTGTCCATGCGGATGCGGCGCTGGCCATCGCGCGCGCGCAGCGTGACGGTGTCGCCATCGGCCACGTTGACGATCGCGCCGGTCAGCGTGTAGCTGCCGGGCGGAATGCCGTCGGCCGCAGGCGAGCGCCCATCGGCCGAGGGCGGACGCGACGGGCGGGGCGAATCGCCCTGCCCCGACGGCTGTAGCCAATTGACGATGGCGCCCGCCGCCGCAAGAATCAAGGCAACGATCAGGGCGGTCAGCTTGCCGCCGCCGCGAAATGGGGGTTTGCCACGCACCGGCCGGCCTCCAGGTAAGAAACGCGGCAAGTGTGCCACAGGCGGCCCGGTTTTTCGTTAATCGACCGTGCGGAAAATGTCCCGGTCGCTTGCCTTGCTGGACGTCTCGCCGCCCCTGCCGCGCCGGCTGGGTTGCCGGCCTGCGTTGCCCGCTGTTCCCCGCCTGCCTTTCATAGCCAGCCGGACTTGCGGAACCGCCAGTACAACACCGAACAGATCGACGCGATGACGCCCAGCGTGATGGGATAGCCCAGGGGCGACTTCAGTTCCGGCATGAATTCGAAGTTCATGCCATAGATGCCGGCAATCGCGGTGGGCACGGCCAGGATGGCGGCCCAGGACGCCAGCTTGCGCGTCGTGTCGTTCTGCGCCGCCTGGCCGATCATGAGGCTGGCTTCGAAGGCGAACGCCAGCGATTCGCGCAACGCGTTGAACAGCTCGTCCACGCGCAGCACGCGGTCGGCGACCTCGCCGAAGTACGGGCGAGCATGCTCGTCCACGGCCGACATTTCGACGCGCGCCAGCCGACGGCATATTTCCGCCATCGGCGACACCACGGTATGAATGCGCAGCAAGTCGCGGCGCTGGCGGTACAGCCTGCGGATATCGGAATCCTTGGCGCCACGGATCAGCAACTTCTGTTCGGCGCCTTCGACCACGCTTTCGATCTTGCCCGCCGCCGCCACGTAGCGGTCGACCAGCCAGTCCAGCACTTCGGAGGCCACGTAGTCGCTGCCGCGCTTGAGCAGGTCGGGCGACGCTTCCAGGCGTTCGCGCAGCGGGCTGTGCGCCGCCGTGGCGCCGCGCCGCACGGTGACCAGAAAGCCGTCGCCGATCAAGAGCTGGGTTTCGCCGAAGACAGGCCGTTCGGCCTCGACCTCGACGGTGATGGTCACGATAAGAACCATGTTGCCGTAATCGATGATCTTGGGCCGCCGGTGCGGTTCAAGCATCTCTTCCTGGTTCTTGCCACAAGCGCCCAATTCACCGGTGACACGGGCCAGCAATTCGGGCGTGGGGTTGCGCAGGCCGATCCACAGCATGCCGGGCGGTTGGCCGGGGCTTAATCCGCCTGATTGCCCGCCTGATTTGCCGTCTGATGGGCCGCCTAGTTGGTCGCTGTTCTGGCTGCTATACCGGCCGATGTGCTGGCCGACTTCATCGATGGGCACTTCGCGGTCGCGGCGGCCGTTCACATAGGCGATGGACGCCACCACCTCGCCCTTGTGGACGTCGGCGAAATTCTCTTCAGCAGACATGGATACCCTTTGGCAATGCGAGCCCTGCGGCACAACTTATGGCATCGGCTGATGATAGCGCAGGCTATGAGAACAGGTTGCGCACCCGCCGGGTCACGTCGATGGCCGGGGCCTGCGCCTCTTTGGGCGGCGCGCCGGCAGGCAGGTCGCCCAGCGCGGGCGGCCGAGGCAGGTGTTCAAACAGCGGCAGCATGGCGTTGGTGATGTAGCGCGTGCGCGAACCGTACACGTGGCGGTCGCCCATGCCCGTCTGCTGATGCACGTAAAAGCGCTGCGGCACGATCAGTTGCAGCCGTTCCTTGGCGCGTGTCATGGCCACATACAGCAGGCGCCGCTCTTCTTCGATCTCTTCGGCGGTGCCGGTGCTCATGTCGGACGGGATGCAGCCATCGACCACGTTCAGCACATAGACAGCCTTCCATTCCTGGCCCTTGGCCGAGTGGATGGTGGACAGGATCATGTAGTCCTCGTCGCGCGACGGCGCGCCGGATTCGTCACTGGTGGCGTCGGGCGGGTCCAGGGTCAGCTCGGTCAAAAAGCGTTCGCGCGACGGGTAGCCCGCCGCCAGCCGCACCAGCTGGTCCAGGTCGGTCTTGCGCACCCGCGCGTCGTCGTACAGGCGTTCAAGCTGGCCGGCGTACCAGCGCAGCGCCAGGTCCACGTCGGCGGGCCAACGCAGGCCCGGGTCGCACAGCGCCGCATAGGTGTCGGCGAACGCGCCCCATTCCTGTTGGGCCGCCGCGCCCGGCTTGAACTCGCGCAGCGCGCGCAGCGGTTCGGCGCTGGCCGCCATGGCGTCCATCAGCTTGCCGGCGGTGGCCGGGCCGATGCCGGGCATCAACTGCGCGACGCGAAAACCCGCCATGCGTCCGCGCGGGTTCTCGGCCCAGCGCAACAGCGACAGCAGATCCTTGACGTGCGCGGCTTCCAGAAAGCGCAGGCCGCCAAACTTGACGAAAGGAATGTTGCGCCGGGTCAGTTCCAGTTCCAACGCGGCGCTATGGCTGGCCGTGCGGAACAGCGCCGCTTGCGACTTGAGCGTGGCGCCGCCCTCGCGCTGCGCCAGCACCTGGTCGGCGACCCAGCGCGCCTGTCCGGCCTCGTCGCTGACGGTGACCAGTTCGGGCAGTTGCGACGAGACGCGATCGGTCCAGAGGTCTTTGGCGTAGCGTTCGGTGGCCAGGCCGATCACCGCGTTCGATGCGTTCAGGATGGGCTGGGTCGACCGGTAGTTGCGGTCCAGCGTGATGACGCGGGCGGGTTTGGGAAACTGCGACGGAAAATCCAGGATGTTGCGCACGGTGGCGGCGCGGAACGAATAGATGGATTGCGCGTCGTCGCCCACCACTGTCAGCCCGCGCCCGTCGGGCTTCATGGCCAGCAGAATGGCGGATTGCAGGCGGTTCGTGTCCTGGTATTCATCCACCAGCACGTGGTCAAAGCGCGCGCCGACATCGGCGGCGATGCCCGGGTCCGTCATCATCTCGGACCAATACAGCAGCAGGTCGTCGTAGTCGAGCACCTGCTGGTCCTGCTTGGCGGCCACATAGCCGCGAAACAACGTCTTCAATTCCTCTTCCCACTGCGCGCACCAGGGGAATGACGTTTTCAGCACGTCGGCCACCGGCGTCTGGCTATTGACCACGCGCGAATAAATCGCCAGGCAGGTGCCCTTCAAGGGAAAACGCGATTTGGTGGATGACAAGCCTTGTTCATGCCGGACCATGCCCATCAGGTCTTCGGCGTCGCCGCGATCGTGGATGGTGAAGGCTTCAGACAGGCCGATGCGCAGTGCGCAGTCGCGCAGCAGCCGCGCGCCGATGGCATGGAAGGTGCCTGCCCAAGGCAACGACGGCGCCTGCTGCGAGCCGCGCAGGTTCATCACGCGTTGCAGCACCGAGCCCACGCGCCGGTCCATTTCCTGTGCCGCGCGGCGCGAGAACGTCAGCAGCAGCATGCGCTGGGGGTCGGCGCCGTTCAGGATCAGGTGGGCCACGCGGTGCGCCAGCGTGTTGGTCTTGCCCGATCCCGCCCCCGCAATCACGAGCAGGGGGCCGTCATCGGAGGCCCCGGCCCCGGCCGAACTTGAGCCCGGCCGCACGCCGAATTCGGCGGCTTCGCGCTGGGCAGGGTTCAGATCGGCAAGGGGATCGGGGCGGGTGTTGGCAGTGGGATCGTGGTCGGGCATGGCGGCAAGTAGGCCAAATGACTGGCTATTTATCCAGCTATCATAGCAGCGTCGTCGCCCTGCCCCGCGCCCCATCCGCCACCCTTTTGCCATGCGTATCCTGACCGGCACCGCCTCCTGGACCGACCCCACCCTGCTCGCCTGCGGGCGGTTTTACCCACCCGACGTGCGGGGCGCCGAAGCGCGGCTGCGCTTTTACGCGTCGCGCTTTTCGATGGCGGAAATCGATTCCAGCTACTACGCGCTGCCCTCAGCTAACAACGCCTATCTGTGGGCGCAGCGCACGCCGGACGACTTCGTCTTCAACATCAAGGCGTTCCGCTTGTTCACCGGCCACCAGACGCCGCTGGCCGCCCTGCCCGGGGACATCGCACGCGAACTGGAAGATTGGCCGGACCCGATCATCTACCACCGCCAGATGCCCGAAGACCTGCGCGATGAAATGTGGCGCCGCTATCAACTGGCGCTGGAACCACTGCGGATGCCGGGCAAGCTGGGCGCGGTGCATTTTCAATTTCCCCCATGGATCCGGCGCGACGCGCGGGGACGCGCGCATGTGGCCGACTGCGCCGCGCGCATGCAAGAGCATTTGATTTCGGTGGAATTTCGCCATCGCAGCTGGTTCGACAGCCCGGGCGCCATCGCCGACACGCTGGCTTTCGAACGCGATCTGGGCGTGGTGCACACGGTGGTGGACGCACCGCAGGGCTTTGAAAATACCGTGCCCGCCATCTGGGAAAGCACGCATCCCGATCTGACGCTGCTGCGGCTGCACGGCCGCAATGCCGACGCATGGAACGCCTCGGGCAGCGCGTCGTCGGGCCGCTTTCAATATGAATATACCGAGCAGGAGCTTGCCGAACTGGTTGAACGCTTCACGCGGCTGGCCACGCAAAGCAGCCAGGCGCATGCCGTTTTCAACACCAACTTCGAAGACCAGGGCATGCGCAACGCGGCGGCATTCGGCGCGGCGCTGCCGCTTTTCTAGGCGGACCCGGTCAAGCCGCCGCGGGCTTGCGGGCGACGTCGGCCAGGCTTTCCAGCAGCACCTCGAACTTGCGCGCAATATCGTTTTCCGGCACGCAGGCATAGCCCAGCAGCAGGCCGGGCCGCCGCCCTTCGGCATTGACGTAATAGCGCGACAGCGCGCGGGTCAGCACGCCCTTGCTGCGCGCCACATCCACCACGCGCAGGTCGTCCATGTCCAGCGGCAAGGTCAGCACCAGATGCAACCCTGCCATGCTGGCGTCACGGTGCAGCCAGTCCGGGCCCAGCCGGCGTTCAATCAGGTTGACCAGCATCGCGCGGCGCCGCCCATACAGCATGCGCATGCGACGGATGTGCGCGGCGTAATGGCCTTCGGAAATGAACGTGGCCAGCGCCGCGTGCGTCATCAGATGGCCTTCGCGGTAGAGCTCGGCGTGCGCGGCCTGGAACGCGGCGGTCAGCGGCTTGGGCAAGACCAGATAGCCCACGCGCAGGCCGGGGTACAGCGTCTTGCTGAACGTGCCCATATAGATGACGGGCGCATCGGGCTCCAAGCCCAGCAACGAGGCGATGGGGCGGCCCGAGAAGCGGAATTCGCTGTCGTAATCGTCTTCGATGATCCAGCTGCCGCTTTGCCGCGCCACGGCCAGCAATTGCCGGCGGCGCGCCAGCGACATCACCGGCCCCAGGGGATATTGGTGCGATGGCGTGACGAAGATGAAGCGCGGCGGCGTGCCGCCGGGTTCGGGCAGGCGCATGCCCTCTTCGTCCACCGGCAGGTGCACGGTGTGCAGGCCGTTGGCTTGCAAGATGGTGCGCGCGCCCCAGTAGCCGGGGTCTTCGACCCAGGCGGTTTCGCCGGCTTCGCCCAGGATGCGCGTCGTCAGGTCGATGGCCTGGTGCGAGCCTTCGGTGATGATGATCTGGTCGGGGTCGCAGTCAATGGAACGCGTCAGCGCCAGATGCTGGGCCAGCGCTTCGCGCAGCGCCGGCAGGCCGCCGCCGTAGGCATAGGTCAACAGATCGGGCGACGGGTTGCGCCACAAATTGCTGACGATGCGGCCAAATTTCTTGTGGGGGAATTCGGTCAGGTCGGGCACGCCGGGCATGAACGCGCCCCACTGGTAGGGCGAGGCCGACACGCCTTCGACAATGGCCGCGCCGCGTGGTGACAGCGCGGGCCCCGGTTGCGCTTGCGCGGGCTGGCGCAGGCGCCGGCCGCTGGCCAGGTAAGAGTCGGGCACCGACGCGTTGACGAACGTGCCGTTGCCCTGCCGGCTGCGCGTATAGCCTTCGGCTAGCAACTGGCTGTAGACGTGGACCACGGTATTGCGGGCAATGCCCAGCTCTGTTGCCAGGTCGCGCGACGCAGGCAAACGCGTGTCGGCGGCGATGGCGCCATCCAGGATCGCTTCGCGTATGCCGCGATACAAGCGCTTGTTCATGGGCTCGCTAGATCCGTCCGCCAGACGCAGCAGCAGCAAGTCACCTACAATGGACCGCAATTGGTTCTACCTGTTTTATCAAAGTGGTTCCCACAAATGGGGCCATCGTAGCATTAAATAAGGTTTTTCCCGCCCACCCTGTTCATCGAGGCTGAGATGAAGAATCAAGACCTGAATACCCGCCGTTCTTTGGCCACGCCGCGCGGCGTTGGCGTCATGTGCGACTTCTACGCAGTGCGTGCCGAGAACGCCACGCTGTGGGACGCCAACGGCAAGGAATACATCGATTTCGCGGGCGGCATCGCGGTGCTCAACACCGGCCACCTGCACCCCAAGGTCAAGGCCGCCGTGGCCGCTCAGCTGGACAACTTCACGCACACGGCCTACCAGATCGTTCCGTACGAAAGCTACATCTCGCTGGCCGAACGCATCAACCGCCTGGCCCCCATCGACGGCCTGAAGAAAACCGCCTTCTTCACCACCGGCGTCGAAGCCGTTGAAAACGCCATCAAGATCGCGCGTTCGGCCACGGGCCGTTCGGGCGTCATCGCGTTCTCGGGTTCGTTCCATGGCCGCACCATGCTGGGCATGGCGCTGACCGGCAAGGTTGCCCCGTACAAGCTGTCGTTCGGCCCGATGCCCGGCGACATCTATCACGTGCCGTTCCCCAACGCCACGCAGTCGATCTCCGTTGCCGATTCGCTCAAGGCGCTGGACCTGCTGTTCAAGTGCGACATCGACCCCAAGCGCGTCGCCGCGATCATCATTGAACCGGTGCAAGGCGAAGGCGGCTTCAACATCACCCCGCCCGAACTGATGAGCGCGCTGCGCAAGCTCTGCGACGAGCACGGCATCCTGCTGATCGCCGACGAAGTGCAAACGGGCTTTGGCCGCACCGGCAAGCTCTACGCCATGGAACACCACTCGGTGCAAGCCGACCTGATCACCATGGCCAAGAGCCTGGGCGGCGGCTTCCCGATCTCGGGCGTGGTCGGCCGTGCCGACGTCATGGACGGCCCGGCAGCGGGCGGCCTGGGCGGCACCTACGCCGGCAACCCGCTGGCGGTAGCCGCGGCCCACGCCGTGCTGGACGTGATTGCCGAAGAAAAGCTGTGCGATCGCGCCAATGTACTGGGCGAAAAGCTGCGCGCCCACCTGGAAGGCCTGCGCGCCAAGGTGCCGGCTATTGCCGACGTGCGTGGCCTGGGTTCGATGGTGGCGCTGGAACTGAACGACGCCAACGGCAAGCCGGACGCTGAAGCCGTCAAGCGCGTGCAGGCCCGCGCGCTGGAACAAGGGCTTATCCTGTTGAGCTGCGGCGTTTACGGCAACGTGCTGCGTTTCCTGTACCCGCTGACCATCCCCGACGCGCAGTTCGACCGCGCGCTGGCGATTTTGTCCGACGCACTGGCAGCGTAACGTTCACGGCCTGAACCCTGTTCTTGGGCCACAGGCACGGTGATTGCGGGCGTTGCGGATCTTTCCGCCGCGCCCGCTGCGCTTTACTGTTGCGCATTGCTGTTGCGCATTGCTGTTGCGCTTTTTTCGCTGCCTTGGCCCCGTTGAATCCCAATCAAGGAGACTTCAATAATGACCGCATTGACCCATCCCCTGTCGCGCCCCGATCTGCTGCGCGACGCCTGCTACATCGACGGCAAGTGGGTTGGCGCCGGCAACGGCGCATCGATCCCGGTTGACAACCCGTCCACCGGCAAGACCATCGTGTCCGTGCCCAAGCTGGGCCGCAAGGAAACCGAACAGGCCATCGCGAGCGCGCAGGCCGCCCTGCCCGCCTGGAGCGCCAAGACCGGCAAGGAACGCGCCGCGATCCTGCTGAAGTGGTCGCAGCTGATGATGCAGAACCAGCAGGACCTGGCTGCCATCATGACGTCCGAGCAAGGCAAGCCGGTGACCGAGGCCGCGGGCGAAATCGCCTACGCCGCATCGTTCCTGGAGTGGTTTGCCGAAGAAGCCAAGCGCATCGACGGCGACGTGCTGCAAAGCCCGAAGGCCGGCCAACGCCTGTTGGCGCTGAAGCAACCCATTGGCGTCACCGCCGCCATCACGCCGTGGAACTTCCCGGCCGCCATGATCACGCGCAAGGTCGGTCCGGCACTGGCCGCCGGCTGCACGATGGTGGTCAAGCCCGCCCAGCAGACGCCGCTGACGGCGCTGGCGCTGGCCGTGCTGGCCGAAGAAGCGGGCGTTCCGGCGGGCGTGTTCCACGTCATCACCGGCAGCTCGCGCGATATCGGCGCAGCGCTGTGCGAAAGCGATGTGGTGCGCAAGCTGAGCTTCACCGGTTCCACCGAAGTGGGCCGCACGCTGATGGAGCAATGCGCGCCCACCATCAAGAAGCTGTCGCTGGAACTGGGCGGCAACGCGCCGTTCATCGTGTTCGACGACGCCGACCTGGACCGCGCGGTTGACGGCATCCTGGCCTCGAAGTACCGCAACGCCGGCCAGACCTGCGTGTGCGCCAACCGCATCTACGTGCAAGCCGGCGTGTACGAGGAAATCGCCACGCGCCTGGTCGCCAAGGTCAACGCCATGAAGGTCGGCGACGGCTTTGAAGACGGCGTGACGCAAGGCCCGCTGATCGACACGAACGCCATCGAAAAGGTGCAAGAGCACATCGCCGACGCCACCTCGCACGGCGCCAAGGTCATTGCCGGCGGCAAGCCGCATGCGCTGGGTGGCACGTTCTTCGAACCGACCGTGGTGCGCGACGTGACGCAATCGATGCGCTTTGCCACCGAAGAAACCTTCGGCCCGGTGGCCCCGCTGTTCCGCTTCGACACCGAAGAAGAAGTCATCGGCATGGCCAACGACACCATCTTCGGCTTGGCCGCGTACTTCTTCACGCGCGACTACGCCCGCATCTGGCGCGTGTCCGAAGCGCTGGAATACGGCATCGTCGGCATCAACACCGGCCTAATCTCCAACGAAGTCGGCCCGTTCGGCGGCGTCAAGCAGTCGGGTCTGGGACGCGAAGGTTCCAAGTACGGCATCGAGGAATACCTCGAAATCAAGTACCTGTGCGTGGACCTTGGCGCCTGAGGCCCCGGCCGGTGCGCGGCGCTCGCCGCGCACCGGGGATAAGCGGCTATCCCCGCCGCTTATCCCCAACAACTGTGGACAACCCGGCAGATAAGTCCTGCACAGCCCGGAAAAGTCCTTTCAATCCAGTCACTTGCGAAACGCGATCAAATGCCGCCCAGGCATGATAGATTTGCGCGTTCCCTGAATGGATCCGTATGAGCAGAACCTTTACCCTTGAGGACACCCGCAAGCTTGCCGCCGTGCTGGCCGAAACGGCCCTGGTGGAAGTCATGCCGCGCTTTCGCAACCTGCCCGAAGGCGCCGTGCGGGGCAAGAGTTCACCGCGCGACCTGGTCACGGATGCGGACGAGGCCGCCGAACGCATGATCGGCGCGCGCCTGTCCAAGCTGTACCCGGGCGCCGTGCTCATCGGCGAAGAGGCGTCCGCGCGCAACCCTTCGCTGCTGAACATGCTGGTCGACGCCGACCTGGCCTTTTTGATCGACCCCATCGACGGCACCCGCAACTACGTGGCGGGCCTGCCCCTGTTCGGCATGATGATCGCCGCCTGCCATCGCGGCGACGTGATCGCGGGGGTGATCTACGACCCGGTCAACCGCGACAGCGCGCTGGCCGTGCGGGGTGAAGGGGCGTGGATGGAATACGAAAATGGGCGCCGGGCGCCGTTGACCGTCGCCGGCCCCGCGCCGCTGGAAGACATGGACGGCCTGATCTCGACGGACGCCCTGCCCGAGCCGCTGCGCACTACCGTGAACAGCCACCTGTCGCGCCTGGGCAGTACCGCGTCGCTGCGCTGCGCCGCCCACGAATACCGCATGTTGGCGGCCGGCCATTGCCACGTTGCGCTGTACAACCAGCTGACGGCCTGGGACCACGCCGCGGGCTGGCTGCTGCACCGCGAGGCGGGCGGCTACGCCGCGCGCTTTGACGGATCGCCCTACAAGCCCACGCACCGCACCGGCGGCCTGCTGTATGCCCCGGATGCCGGCAGCTGGCACGCCGCCCGCCGCGCGTTGCTGGGCGAAGCGGTGGACATCGCGGACGCGGGATGATCGCAAAACCAGGGGTATTCCCTAGGAATTATCCACAGTTCCTGTGGACAACCCTATGGAAAGGTCTGTAACGGCGTCAAAAAACGCTTACAGGACAAGCACTTGCTTAAACCGGTCAAAAACCGGCCGCCGAAAACCGGTGTTACAAGGCTTCCAGCGCGACCGCGCAAGGTTGTTCCACCTTCAGGGTCAAGAGGCTGTCGGCACGCGTGCGGCCCAGGTTGATGGCGGCGATCGGCATGCCGTTGCGTGACGCGGCAGTCACGAAGCGGTAGCCCGAATACACCATCAAGGACGAGCCCACGACCAGCACCGCATCGGCGCTCATCAGGCCGGCGTTGGCGCGGTCGACCCGGTCGCGCGGCACCGTTTCGCCAAAGAACACCACGTCGGGCTTGACGATGCCGCCGCAGCGCGGGCACGGCGGCACGGTGAATTGAGAGAAGTCTTCGCCTTCCAGGTCCGCGTCGCCGTCCGGCGCGTCGGTGGCATCCAGCGACGTCCAGGCGGGGTTGCCGTTTTGCAGGCGGTCTTGCCAGTCGGCACGCCCGCCGCGCCAGTCGCAATTCATGCAGCGCACTTCGTCCAGGCGGCCGTGCAGGTCCACCACGTCGCGGCTGCCGGCCGCTTCGTGCAGGCCGTCCACATTCTGCGTGACCAGCACCGTGATCAAGCCGCGCGCTTGCAGCCGCGCCAGGGCACGATGCGACTCGTTCGGCTGAACATGGCCAAAGCGACGCCAGCCCACCATGCTGCGCGCCCAGTAGCGGGCGCGCGCCAGGTCGTCGCCCATGAACGTTTGCAGCGTCATGGGCGGCTTGCGCTTCCATTCGCCTTCGGTATCGCGGTAGTCGGGGATGCCGGAATCGGTGCTGACGCCCGCCCCCGTCAGCACGAACAGCCGCGGGTGGCGGTCGACAAAGCCGCGCAACGCGGCCAGATCCGAGACTTGGGTGTCCATCCTGATTCCTACGCTGCGTTCAGCCGCCCAGCCCACAATCGGGCATGTCGCTGACCAGGCTGGCCTGCGTGACGTTGCTGCCCGGCGGCACGCTGCGCGTCAGCCAGACGTTGCCGCCGATGGTCGAGCCCTTGCCGATGGTGACGCGGCCCAGAATGGTTGCGCCCGCGTAGATGACGACGTCGTCCTCGATCAGCGGATGGCGCGGCAGGCCTTTTTTAAGCTCGCCGTTTTCGCCGGGCGGAAAGCGCTTGGCGCCCAGCGTCACCATCTGATAGAGCCGCACGCGGTCGCCGATGATGGCCGTTTCGCCGATGACCACCCCCGTGCCGTGATCGATGAAAAAGCTGCGGCCGATGGTGGCGCCCGGGTGGATGTCGATGCCGGTATCCGCGTGCGCGATTTCCGCCACGATGCGGGCCAGCATCGGCACGTTCAGCCGGTACAGCACGTTGGCCAGGCGGTGGTGGATCATTGCCGCCACGCCGGGATAGCACAGCAGCACTTCGTCCACGCTGTGCGCGGCCGGGTCGCCCTGGTAGGCGGCAGTCACGTCCAGGTCCAGCGCGGCGCGCACGCGCGGCAGCTCGGCGCCGAACTGGCGCACGATTTCGATGGCGCGCCGCTGCGTCTCGGCGGGGTCGACGTGTTCGTGCCGGCCGACGTATTGCAGTTCAAGACAGACCTGATGCAGCAGCGCGTCCAGCGCGGCGCCAATGGTGTGGCCCACGTAGAAGTCTTCGACTTCTTCACGCAGATCGATCGGGCCAAGCCGCATGGGGAACAAGGCGCCGCAGAGGTCCTTGATGATCTGGCGCAGGCTTTCCTGCGACGGGAATTCGCGCAGGCCGGAATCTTCGCGCAGGCGGCCGCGCGGGCCGCGCCAGGCGACGCGCGCTTCGCGCAAGCCAGACACGATGCTGTCCAGATTCCAGTGGGCGGGGGGAATGTAGGTGGGCCCGTTCATCGCGACTGCCCCTGGGCGGGGCGGGTGGACCCGGGCTGAGAATGGATGTCAAACATGGGAATGCCTCATTGACGGTGCTACGCAATAGTCCCGTCAACTGTAACCGCTGGCGCCCCTTTTTCAACAGGCCTCCGATATGGCATAGGGGTTATGCCACGGCGGCCTGCACGCCCTGGCTGGCGTCGTCCGCCTCGTAGCCTTGTGGATTGCCCTGCTGCCAGCGCCAGCCGTCGGCGCACATCGCCGCCACGTCGTACGTGCTGCGCCAGCCCAGCAGCGACTCGGCCAGCGACGGGTCCGCCCAGGTGCGCGCCACGTCGCCCGGCCGGCGCGGCATGATCTGCACGGGTATGCGCAGACCGCTGGCGGCTTCAAAGGCGCGCACCAGTTCCAGCACGCTGGTGCCGTGCCCGGTTCCCAGGTTCACGGCGACAAAGCCGCTCTGGCCGGCGCCGTACGCCAGGGCCTGCACGTGCCCTTGCGCCAGGTCCATGACGTGCAGGTAGTCGCGCACGCCGGTGCCATCGACGGTGTCGTAGTCGTTGCCGAAGACGCGCAGGAACGGCTGGCGGCCTACCGCTACCTGGGTCAGATACGGGAACAGGTTGTTGGGCAGGTCACGCGGGCTTTCGCCGATCTGCCCGCTGGGATGCGCGCCGATCGGGTTGAAGTAGCGCAGCGTGACCGCGCTGAACGACGGGTCGGCCGTGCAGACATCGCGCAGCATCTCCTCGACCATCAGCTTGGTGCGCCCATACGGATTGGCCGGGGCCAACGGATGCGCTTCGGTAAACGGCAGGAATTGCGGTTCACCGTAGACGGTGGCCGACGAGCTGAACACCAGGCGGGACACGCCCGCCTCGCGCATGGCCCGCAGCAGCCCCATCGAACCCGTGACGTTGTTGTCGTAGTACTTGAGCGGGTCGGCCACCGATTCGCCGACGGCCTTGCAACCGGCCAGGTGCAACACCGCCTGCACCGGTTGCCCGCGCGCGGCGGCGTCCGACAGCACGCGCTCGATCAGGCCGGGGGTGCGGATATCGCCTTCTATCAGCGCTATCGGCTGGCCGCAAAGCCGTTCGACGCGGCGCACGGCCTCGCGGCTGCCGTTGCTGAAGTTATCCAGCACCAGCGGCCGCTGGCCCGCCGCCAGCATCGCAATCAGCGTGTGCGTGCCGATGTAGCCGGCCCCGCCCGTCACCAGTACGTGCATGCCTGACATGGCGGCGCTCGTCACAGATGCGCCGCCACGCCGGGCACCCACGCATGGCGCGGACGCGGCGCCTGCGTGTGGCTGCGATAGCGATCGATCCAGTACGAGGTGGACGCGTCATGGCCCCAGTCGACCACCCCGGCCGACACCGGCACGGCCAGTTCGCGGTCGATGCCCGTGGCCAGGCGCTTGCCCAGTTCCACGCCGAATTGGTCGAACGGGTTGATGCCCCACACCACGCTTTGTACGAACACCTTGTGTTCGTACAAGGCCAGCAAGGCGCCCAGGCCACGCGGGTCCAGCTGGCGCAGCACGATCAGCGTGGACGGCCGTCCGCCCGGGTGCACCATGTGCTGGGCAAGGCTCAACGCCTTTTCCTGATCGTCGATGTGCGCGACGTCCTGCAACGCTTGCTCCAGGTTCTTGCCGCGCAGCAACGCCTGACGCTGCGCCAGGCAGTTGGCCAGCAGATGGCGATGGGCGTCGGGGCTGTCGGCGTGGCCTTGCAGGCTGGCAATGAAGTCCACCGGCGCACCGTCTTCGCTTTGATGCAACCACTGGAAGAACGTGTGCTGGCCGTCGGTGCCCGGCATGCCCCAGATGATCGGGGCCGTGGGCACGCCCACCGCCGTGCCATCACCCGCCACTCGCTTGCCCAGCGATTCCATTTCCAGCTGCTGCAAATAGGTCACCAGGTGCAGCAGACGCGCGCTGTACGCGGCAATGTTCAGCGAGTTGTAGCCTAGCACGCTGCAGTTGACCAAGCCGGCCAAGGCCAGCTGGATCGGTGCGTTCGCGGCGAACGGGGCGTTCTGGAAATGCTGGTCCATCGCCTCGGCGCCCGCGCGCATGCCGATCAGCACGTCGGCGCCCACGGTCAGCGCAATCGACAGGCCGGCCACCGACCACACGGAATAACGGCCGCCTACCCAGTCGCACATTTTGAACGTGTGGCTGGCGGGCACGCCGAGCGCGCGCGCGGCCGACACGTTGGCGGTAACGGCCGCCAGGTGCTCGGACACGTCCGCCACCCCACCCTGCTTGAGCCACGCAATCGCGGCGCGGGCGTTGTGCATGGTTTCGGACGTGGTGAACGACTTGGACGAAATCACCACCAGGCAACGGCGCGGGTCCAGGCCCGCCACCGCGTCATGGAAGGCGTGGCCGTCGATGTTGGACACGAAGCGGATCTGGCGGCGTTGCGAGGGTCCGCCAAACGCCTGGACCGCCAGGCGCGGGCCCCAGTCGCTGCCGCCGATGCCAATATGGAGCACGGTTGAAAAATCTGCCGTCTGGTCCACCCGGCGCACGAAGTCGCTCATGCGCGAATATTCGCAGACGGAATCGGCGTCCAGCCCGTCCGGTTGCTCGGGCGTGCGCCCGGCGCGAACGGCCGTGTGCCAGGCGGGTCGGCCTTCGGTCCAGTTGACGGGTTCACCCGTGAACAGCGCATGGCGGGCGTCCGCCAGCCCGCGCGCTTGCAGCAGGTTCAGTGCGGCCGCTTCCAGCGCGGGCGATTGCCGTTGCATGGTCAGGTCCACGCACAAACCGGCAGCTTCAATGACTTTAAGCGTGTTGGCGTCAAGTTCGGCGGCCTCGGCAGCCTGCGCGAACGCCTGCCACTCAGGGCTCTGCGCCAGGCCGGAATCCGCCCTTAACGCCTCAATCGCAAAATTGGCCTTTCCCATCGCGTGATGCTCCTTAGAACGGTAAACGAACGAGAGGTGCAATGCGCCGGAACGCGTTGCGGAAATCCTCCTCGATCCGGGCCAGTGCGGCCACGGTGTCTCCTTCAAAACGCAAAACCACCGTCGGCGTGGTGTTCGATGGACGCGCCAGGCCAAAGCCATCGACGTAGTCCACCCGAACGCCGTCCAGATCGTTGATGGAGACCGCGCTGGGGAATTCCCCTTGCTCGCGCAGCAACTTCACCAGTTCGAACTGTTCGCCTTCGGCGGTGTCCAGCTTGATTTCGGGGGTCGCGCAGGACTGCGGCAAGCCTTCAAGAAGGGCAGACGGGTCCGGCGCAGCGGACAGGATCTCCAGCAGCCGGGCGGCGGCGTAGATCCCATCGTCAAAGCCGTACCAGCGCTCCTTGAAAAACATGTGACCGCTCATCTCTCCAGCAAGTAGCGCTCCCGACTCGCGCATCTTGGCTTTGATGAGGGAATGCCCGGTCTTGCACATGGTGGGTTTGCCCCCGGCCTCGAAGATGGCGCGGGCCACGTGGCGGCTGCATTTCACGTCGTAGAGGACCTCCGCGCCGGGGTTGCGGGACAGCACGTCGCGGGCGAACAAAATCAGCTGCCGGTCCGGCCAGATGATCTGTCCCGATTTTGTCACCACGCCCAGCCGGTCGCCGTCGCCGTCGAACGCCAGCCCAACCTCGCAATCGGAATAGCGCAGGCAATAAATCAGGTCTTGCAGGTTTTGCGGGTCGGCCGGGTCGGGGTGATGGCCGGGAAACGAGCCGTCTACCTCGCAGAACAGTTCGGTGACTTCGCAACCCAGCGCGCGAAACAGCGCCGGCGCCACCGCGCCCGCCACGCCGCTGCCGCAGTCGATGGCGATTTTCATCGGACGCGCCATGCGGATGTCGCCCACCAGGCGCGCCGCGTAGCAGGGCTGGATCTGCATCTGCGTGCGTCCGCCGGACACGCTGGCCGATTCGATCGGCAGGCGCATCGCATCGCGCAAGGCGGTGATGCCGTCGCCGTACAGCGACGCGCCGTCCAGCACGATCTTGAAGCCGTTGTGGGCCGGCGGGTTGTGGCTGCCCGTGACGGCGATGCCCGCGCCCGTGTCCATCAGGCGCGTGGCGAAATACACCATCGGCGTGGTGGCCATGCCGATGTCGATGACGTGCATGCCGGCCGAACGCAGCCCGGCCTGCAACGCGGCCGCCAGCTCGACGCTGCTCAAGCGGCCATCGCGCCCCACCACCATCGACCGCGCCCCCAGCTCGCGCGCCTTGGTGCCGGCCGCCATGCCCAGGCTGTGCGCAAAGCGCGCGTCAATTTCGTCCGGCACCGTGCCGCGTATGTCGTAAGCCTTGAAAACCGCATCCAGAATTTGCGGGGTATCCCAGCCAAAAGTTCCGTGCATGCCAGTTTCTCCGGGTGGCGTTACTTGGGACCGTTCTGTTTGAAATCGCCGTAATACGCCGCACGGGAGTATCGATAATTCCCATACTTGGACCGGAAGCCAAAGCGCTCCGGCATCAGTTTCAAGCCGTTGAACAGCACGCCGTCCACCGGCGCGCCGGCCTGGATCAGGCGCTTGGCCGTTTCACGGATTTCGCCCACGGTGTTCATGCCCGAGCGCACCACCACCATCACCGCGGCGGCATGCGTGCCGACCACCGCCGCATCGGGCGAGGACAACACCGGCGCGGTGTCCAGGATCACCATGTCGTACTGCGAGGACAGCTCGCGCAAGGTGGCGCCGAACACGGGCGAGGCCAGCAGCTCGGACGGATCGAAAGTGACCGCGCCGGTGGCAATGAAGTCCACGCCTTCGGACACGCTGTGCTTTCTGACGCGCGCCAGCGGAATCGTGCCGGACAGCACTTCGAACAAGCCGTCTTCCTTGGGCACGCCGAAATAGCGGTTCAGCTGACCCTTGCGGAAGTCGGCGTCGATCAGCAGCACGCGCTTGCCCACGCCGCCCTGGATGAAGGCAAAGTTGGCCGACAGGAACGACTTGCCCACGCCCGCCACCGGGCCGGTGAACATGACCATGTTGTTGGCGGACTGGCGCAGCGACGCTTGCAGCACGTTGCGAAACGATCGCAGGCTTTCGATAGGTGGCGCGTTGCCCTGGCTTTGCGCCAGCAACGCGGGCACCGTGGCGTTCTTGCGGCGGCTGCGGCGCCACAGCTTGTCCTGCATGTCGCTGTACGGAATGGCGGCCAACACCGGCAGGCCCGTGTAGCGTTCAACGTCGTCGGGTTCCGACAGGCCGCCGAACAGCGCGTTGCGCACAAAGGCGCACAGCATGCCGAAGATCAAACCGATGACCGTGGCCACGCCGATGATGATCGCGGCCTTGGGGCGCACGGGGCGGTCCGGTTGCACCGCCGCATCCAGGATGCGCACGTTGCCGACCTTGCCGGCGCGGATCAACCGCAGTTGCTGCGCGTTGTTCAGCAGGCCCGTGTACAGCTCGGTGTTGACGCGCACATCACGCACCAGGCGCACCACGTCCTGCTCCAGGTCGGGCAGCGCCTTGATGTTGTTGCCGATGCGGCTGACATCACCCGACAGCGACGCGATCTGGCGATCGATGGCGACGATGCTGGGGTGCGTGGGGGCAAAGCGCGTGATCAGTTCCTGGCGCTTGGAGCGCAGCTCCATCACCTTGGTCTGCGCGTCCACCGACTGCGCCAGGATCAGCTTGGCTTCTTCGGACAGGTCGATGGTGCCGCGCTTGTTGCGCAAGGCGTTGTACTTGGTTTCGGCCGCGTCCAGCTCGCCCTTCAGGATGGGCAGCTGCTGTTCCAGAAAGCCCAGCGATTTCTCGGCCTGCGCCGCTTTGCGGTTGACGTTCTGCTGCACGTATTCCTGGCCGATCTGGTTCAGCACGGCCGTGGTCAGCGCCGGGTCGTTGCCTTCCAGCGTGACGCCGATCACACCCGACGCGCGGCCTCGTTCAAAGATGCCCAGGTGCGATTGCACGTTTTCGATCGCCGCCAGGCGCGAGCTGCGCGAGATCGTGAACTCGGTGCCGGGCCGGCCCGTCAACGCGTCGATATGCACGTCCATCGCGCCCCCGCCGGGCAACAGGAAGTGTTCCGGCTTGCCCACCGCGCCGCTGAACGTGGCGCCCGTGAACTTGTCCGTCAGCGTGTAGCGGCCCTCGCCTTGCGTGGTCACGCGAAACGGCTTGCCCAGCCATTCGTTGGGCACGTCCAGCTGCGAGATCGCAATCTGTTCGCCGCCCCACGCATAGCCGCCGCGCGGCAGGCTGGACGGATATGGCAACGCTTCATAGCGCTGCGCAAGCCATTCGCCCACCACGGGGAAATAACGCGGCTTGGCGTGGATGTACAACAGGAACTTGTCCACGGCCGGCCCCACCACCATGCGCGAACGCAGCACTTCCATTTCGCCCGAGGTCTCTGCCTTGGTGTCGAACATGGCGGACACGTCGCCCAGCAGGCTGCGCGCCTGGCCGTTAGGCATTTCCTCTTCGACTTGCACGATGATGTCGGCCGAGTACACGGATGGGGTCACCATCACGTAGGCCAGCGCGCCCAGGAAGGCGAGCAACGTGATCCCAAGGATCATCCAACGATTCGAAATAATGGCGTCCACGTGCGAGGACAACGGGGTTTCCTGCTGGCGAGCCGGGACGTTCGGCTCGAATGCTTCGATGGGCAACGACATGCAGCTCTCCAGACGTGGGCGCCGCGGCGGATGCGGCGCCCCCAAAGGCGTTGTTTTGGGCCCGAAGGCCCGAAAGGCGGACTAGTTGATCGACTTGACGGTCTGTACCGTTTGCGCGCTCGGGAACAGATTGCTGATGAAGCGGTTCCACCGCACCAGCGCGGCCGTATCCACGAACACGACGTCTTTGGGTTCCAGCTCAAACTTCGCACCAACAGCCAGGGCTTGCGGCGACTTGGCGTTCAGGTGGAACACCTGCGGCGTCGCTTGCTCGGTACTGCGCACCACAAACACTTGCGACGCGTCGGCCGTCAACTGGTTCGGGCCACCCGCCATGCCCAGCGCCTCGGTCAACGACATGCGTCCATCGCGCATCACGACCGTGGTGGGCAAGAACACTTCACCCATCACGAAAATCTTGCTGTCGTCGCGCGGCGTAACGCGCACGATGTCGCCCGACTTCAGCATGACCTGATTCAAGTCCTGGCCACGTTCGATCAGCGCGGGCAGGTTCACACGGGTACGGCGGCCATCGCGAATGACATAGACGGCGCTGCGGTCAGCGGTGGGCAGCAAGCCACCCGCGCGGTTGACCGCTTCGAGCAGAGTCATCGGAATGTCGTTGATGGCAACCGTGCCCGGCAACTTGACTTCGCCTTCGACGTAGACACGCTTGCTTCGATAGCCCAGCACGCGTACCGTGATCTGCGGATCCTGGATGTACTTGCCGGAACTATTGACTATGAGATTGCGCGCCTGAAGTTCCGTCAACCCCGCCACTTTCAGCAGTCCCGTATACGGAAATTGGATATATCCAGTGGATGAGACGGTATACCCCGGTATGCCCGAGGCGGTATCCCCCATGACTAGTTCGGTCACCCCAGTCCCGATGGCATAGGTTTGCGTCGGAAGGACGAGTTCGGGGTGGTCCCACACCACGATGGAAAGGATGTCGCCCGGCCCGATGCGGTAGGGCTCGACGCTGCCGACCAGCTTTTCGACGCCGTCGTTATCGATCAACGCCTGGCGGTTGCGCAGGTCGTCGACGACCAGGCTGGGGGTGATTTCCTTGATCGGCGCCACGGAGTTCGGGTCCATGGGATCAACAAGGTGGCCGGAATTAAAGGTCATACCGGGAGACAGGGCGCAAGCGCCCAGCGAGGACACGAGCGCGATAGCGGCGATGGCTCGGCTCAACGTTCCGAAAAATGTCGTCATGGCAAATCCACTGTGAATGACTTCGTTGCTTGGAATGGAGCCCGATGCGTAACGGGTTGCGACATTCCACTCTCTTTTCGAAGCCCCGCACATTCGACGGATGTCCTAAGCCTTCTCCTACATCGTTTGGAGGTTTCGGGTACGCCCCGCACTCAATAAGATTTCGTCGGTAGCCACATGTTTTGCGGCAGTGCATCGTTTTTTTCTTCGCCGCAAGAAGACTCCCCACGAACAGGAGTGCGCGATGGACCCGTCCCACTCGGACACATCGGCAAGATTCAGCGGAGCAAGCTATCTGTACCGCCTGCTCGATGCCGCGATCGTGATCACCTGCGGCCTGACTGCCACCGGTTTGAAGTTCTCGGAAGATGCAATGGCGGACCCTCCGCAAATTCATCTATTCCTGATCTATCTGTGCGGCTTGGGCGTGATCGCCCTGTTCCCCGCATTCCGCCTGTATGTGTCATGGCGCGGGCGGCTATTGACCGATCTGGTCGTGCGCAGCCTGGCTGCGTGGGCCACGGTGTTTGCGCTGGGCATCCTTGTCAGTTTTCTCATGCATCAGACCGCCGCGATATCGCGCATGTGGGCGGCTACCTGGTTCGGCATGGCGGCGCTGACGCTGGCCGGCGTACGTATCGCGGTCTACGCCGCGCTGGGCGCCGCGCGCGATCGCGGGCTGAACAAGAAGAACGTGTTGCTGGTGGGGTTCGGCGCGCTGGGCCATGACCTGTGGCGCCGCGTTGAACGCTACCGGGGCGCGGGCTATGAAGTCGCGGGCATCTACGCCGAGCCGCACGAAAGCCTGCCGCCGCAAGTGCGCCGCTTGCACGATCTGGACAACCTGCATTCCTTCGTGCACGAAAACAATGTGCGCGAGATCTGGATCGTTCTTCCGATGGAGGCGGGCCAGGAATTGCGCGAAGTGCTGTACCACCTGCGCAACGACTTGGTGGATATCCGCTGGATTCCGGATGTGATGTCGATCCAGCTGCTGGGTCATCGCATCGGCGAATTCCTGGGCCTGCCCGCCATCCAGCTGAACAGCCTGCCCGCCGCCGGCGTGCGCGGCTGGGCGAAAGAAGTATTCGACCGCGGCTTTGCGTTCTTCGCGCTGATCGGCCTGGCGCCGCTGATGCTGTCGATTGCGCTGGCCATCAAGCTGACCTCGCGCGGGCCTGTGTTCTTTACGCAACCTCGCCTGGGCGTGGACGGCAAGGTGTTCCACGTCTACAAGTTCCGCACGATGACGGTGCACCAGGAACACGGCACGGTCACGCAGGCCACGCGCAACGATACGCGCATTACCCGCATCGGCGGCTTCCTGCGGCGTACCAGCCTGGACGAGCTGCCGCAGTTCCTGAATGTGCTGATGGGCGATATGTCGGTGGTCGGCCCGCGCCCGCACGCGCTGGAGCACAACGAAATGTACAAGGACCTGGTGCAGCGCTACATGATGCGCCACCGCGTCAAGCCCGGCATCACGGGGTGGGCGCAGGTCAATGGCTTTCGTGGGCAGACGGACACGCTGCGCAAGATGAGCGACCGCGTCGAGCACGACATCTATTACATCCAGCACTGGACGTTCCGGATGGACCTGCTGATCATCGCCCGCACGGCCGTGTCGGGATGGACGGGCCGAAATGTCTACTAGTCCATTGGGATGGCCCGGCGCGCCCGTGCCCGTGCCGACGGCCATGACGGCACATGCGGCATCCACCAGCGTGCTGCCGCGCGCCGACTTCCGCCAGGCGGTGGAGATGCTGCCGCTGGTGTCCATCGACCTGTTGTTGCGCGACGGCGCCGGACGCTACTTGACGGGGTTGCGCACCAACCCGCCGGCGCGTGGCGCCTGGTTCGTGCCGGGCGGGCGCATCCGCAAGAACGAACCGCTGCGCGCCGCGCTGGACCGTATCGCGCGTGAAGAACTGGGGCTGGCCATTGCCCCCGAATCGTGGACGCCGCGCGGCGTGTACGAGCACTTCTATGGCACCAATTTCGCGGGTGAAGCGGGACGCTCCACCCACTATGTCGTCCTCGCGTATGAGGCCGAGCTTTCGTTGGATACCGCAACCCTTCCGCGCGGCCAGCACCATGGCTACCGCTGGCTGCAAGCGGAAGAGATCGCCGCCGATCCCGGCGTGCATCCGTACACCCAGGCCTACTTCAAGGAGTGAGCGCCATGACGAATCCCCCTCCCGCCTACCGGGCTGTCATCCTTTGCGGCGGTTCCGGCTCGCGCCTGTGGCCGCTGTCGCGCGAACTGCTGCCCAAGCAGTTCATCCGTTTGACCGATTCGCGTAGCCTGTTGCAGAACACGCTGCTGCGGCTTGGGTCCGCCGGCGCGCAGGCCAAGCCGATGCTGGTCTGCAACGACGCGCACCAGTACATTGCCGCCGAGCAGGCGCAGGAGCTGGGCATCAAGGACGCGGAAGTGATCCTGGAGCCCTTTGCACGCAACACCGCGCCGGCGATTGCCGCCGCCACGCTGCGCGCCATGCGCGACGGCGAAGACCCGATCATGCTGATCATGCCGTCCGACCATGTGCTGGAAGACGGCGACGTGCTCCGGCAAGCCTTTGCGCAGGCGTACGAGGCGGCACGCCAGGGCGCGCTGGTCACGTTCGGCATCACGCCCACCGCGCCGCTTAGCGGCTATGGCTACATCCAGTCGGACGAACCCGGCGTGATGGCGCCGGCGCGGCGCGTGCGGCGCTTTGTGGAAAAGCCGTCGCCCGAAGTCGCGCAGCGGCTGATCGATGACGGCGGGTATTACTGGAACAGCGGCATGTTCGCGTTCCAGGCGTCGGTGTTCCTGTCCGAGATGGCGCGGCTGGCGCCCAAGATGCTGGAACAGGTGCAGGCGGCGGTGGCCACGGGGCATGGCGAAGCGGGCTTGTTTCATCTGGATGGGCCGTCGTTCGAGGCCTGCCCCAGCGATTCAATGGACTACGCCATCATGGAACGCACCGACAGCGCGGTGGTGATTCCGCTGGCGGCGTCCTGGAGCGACGTGGGCGCGTGGGACGCGGTCTGGGGCATCGCCCAGAAGACGGTGGAAGGCAACTCCACCACGGGCGACGTCATGGTGGAGGATTCGCGCAATTGCCTGATCCACTCGACCAGCCGGCTGGTGGCGTCCGTGGGGCTGGATGACATTGTGGTGATCGAAACCGCCGACGCGGTGCTGGTCGCGCACAAGTCGCGCTCGCAAGACGTCAAGCGCCTGGTCGAGATCTTCAAGACGCAGCACCGGTCGGAGCTGAACCATCACCGCGAGGTGCAGCGCCCGTGGGGGTCGTATGACTCGGTGGGCCACGGGCCGCGTTACCAGGTCAAGCGGATCACCGTGAAACCGGGCGCCAGGCTGTCGTCGCAGATGCATCACCACCGGGCGGAACACTGGATCGTGGTGTCGGGCACGGCGCGGATCTACAACGGCGACAAGCAGTACCTGCTGACGGAAAACCAGTCGACGTACATCCCGCTGGGCGAAACCCACAGCCTGGAAAACCCGGGAAAGATCCCCCTGGAAATCATCGAAGTGCAGTCAGGCGCGTATCTGGGCGAGGACGACATCGTGCGTTTCCAGGATATGTATGGCCGGGTCTGAACGGGGATCATCCATCCCCTTCTGGCGACCCGGCGTAGCCCGGCTTTGCCTGCCGGTCGCGGGGCTGTTCTTCGGGGTGTTGATCACCGTGGGGAACCTGCCCGGGCTGGCCGCCGAGATGTCCGATGCCTTTGGGGACAAGCGCCTGCATCTTCTGGCCTACGCCGTATTGACGGGATTGATCTACCTGTCGGTCAACCGGCGCCCTGCCCTGGTGGCCATGCTTGCCGTCACCGCGCTGGGTGCGCTGGATGAATCAATCCAATCCTTTTTTCCCTACCGACAGGCTGAACTCTTAGACCTTTTGGCCGATATCTTGGCGGCGGGTGCAACAGTAATCTCATTGCACATTGGTTCCGCAGCCTTCGGCTCCTTTCGTGCAGTCACTAAGTCTTAAGGATACAACCATGCCAAAACGGGCACTCATTACCGGCGTTACCGGACAAGACGGGGCCTATCTGGCCGAGTTTCTGTTGGCCAAGGGCTATGAAGTCCATGGCATCAAGCGGCGCGCTTCGCTGTTCAACACCGCCCGCATCGACCATCTGTACCAAGATCCGCATGACAAGCCGCGCAACTTCGTGCTGCATCACGGCGACATGACCGACTCTTGCAGCCTGATCCGCATCGTGCAATCGGTGCAGCCGGACGAAATCTATAACCTGGCCGCACAAAGCCATGTGGGCGTCTCGTTCGAAGAGCCGGAGTACACCGCCAACGCCGACGGCCTGGGTACCCTGCGCCTTTTGGAAGCCATCCGCATCCTGAAGCTGGAGAACAAGGCGCGCTTCTACCAGGCGTCCACCTCCGAGCTGTATGGCCTGGTGCAGGAAACGCCGCAGAAGGAAACCACCCCCTTCTACCCGCGCAGCCCGTACGCCGCCGCCAAGCTCTACGCCTATTGGATCAGCGTGAACTACCGCGAAGCCTATGGGATGTACGCCTGCAACGGCATCCTGTTCAACCACGAATCGCCCAAGCGCGGCGAAACGTTCGTAACGCGCAAGATCACGCGCGGCCTGGCTCGCATCGTGCTGGGCTTGCAGGAATGCCTGTACCTGGGCAACCTGTCCGCGCTGCGCGACTGGGGCCATGCGCGTGACTACGTCGAAATGCAATGGCTGATGCTGCAACAGGACACGCCCGAGGACTACGTCATCGCCACCGGCTTGCAATACAGCGTGCGCGAATTCATCAATACGGCGGCGCGCGAGCTGGGCATCCTCTTGGCATGGGAAGGCGAAGGCCTGGAAGAAACGGCCACCGTGCTGTTCTCGCCGGTACACGACGTCAAGCCCGGCCAGGTCATCGTGCGGGTCGACCCGCGCTACTTCCGCCCGACCGAAGTGGAAACCCTGCTGGGTGACCCGACCAAGGCGCGCGAAAAGCTGGGCTGGTCGCCGCGCACCACGTTCGCGGAGTTGGTCAAGGAAATGGTGGAAGCCGACCTGAAGGACGCGCGCCGCGATGCGCTGGTCGAACAGAACGGCTACGAAATCTACGCCTACAAGGAGTAGCGCGCCATGACGAACCTGGACCAACGCGTGTTCGTGGCGGGCCATCGCGGCATGGTGGGCGCGGCGATCACCCGCGAACTGCAACGCCGCGGCTACCCCAACGTGCTGACCCGCAGCCGGGCCGAGCTGGACCTGGAAAACCAGAACCAGGTGCACCGCTTTTTCTCGACCACGCCGGTCGATGTGGTGTACCTGGCCGCCGCCAAGGTCGGCGGCATCCTGGCCAACCAGAATCATCCGGTCGACTTTCTGTACAAGAACCTGATGATCCAGTGCAACGTCATCCGCGCCGCGTATGCGGCCGGCGTGCGCAAGTTGCTGTTCCTGGGTTCGTCCTGCATCTACCCGCGCGAGGCGCCCCAGCCGATCCGCGAAGACGCCTTGCTGACCGGCCCGCTGGAAGCCACCAACGAGCCCTACGCCATCGCCAAGATCGCCGGACTGAAGTTGTGCGAAGCCTACCAACGGGAATATGGCGCGCGCTTTATCTGCGCCATGCCAACCAACCTGTATGGCCCGCACGACAACTACGACCTGCACAGCAGCCACGTGCTGCCCGCGCTGATCCGCAAGTTCCATGAAGGCCGCGAAGCCGGTCAGGACAGCGTGACGATCTGGGGCACGGGCACGCCGCTGCGCGAGTTCCTGTACGTGGACGATCTGGCCAAAGCCAGCGTGATGCTGATGGAACACCCCGACGCCGAGGGCATCTACAACATCGGCGCGGGCAAGGACATCAGCATCGCGGACCTGGCGGCGCTGGTGGCGCGTGTGGTCGGCTACCAAGGCCGCATCGTCTACGACACCGGCAAGCCCGACGGCACGCCACGCAAGCTGATGGATTCGTCGCGCGTGACGGCGCTGGGCTGGCAACCCGCCGTGTCATTGACCGAAGGCATCGCGCTGGCCTACCAGCACTTCCTGCGTGAACGCGCGGATCAATCCCAATCGGCGCTGCCCGTGGCCTGACGGCCACGCCAGCACTCACCACAGGCTTCCCCGATGTTTGGATTCGTCAGGAAACACATCGCCGGCAACGCCTCCTTCTGGGGGCTGGTGGAATACGGCATCGGCCCGGTCGCGGCGCTGATCGCCCTGCCCCTCCTGTTTCGGCAGTTGGGCACGGTGGGCTTCGGCCAGTACTCGATGATCATCGCGCTGGCCGGCTTCGGCAACGCCGCCAACCTGGGCGCGGCCGTGACCGCCACCAAGCTGGTGTCCGAGCGGATGCACGAACCCGGCGGCGCCTATCGCGCGGCGGGGGTCAGCATGTCGCTGATCGGCTGCGCGCTGGGCGTGGTGACGCTGGCGGCCGTGTTGCTCTGGGCCGTGGTGGGGCTGGCCTGGCCCGCCGCCACGTTCGGCGGCGTGGCGGTCACGCTGCTGGCCTTGCCAGCGCTGGCCATCTACCTGACGCAGCAATACGACCAATTGTTTTCGGGCTGCCTGAAAGGCCGAGAGGACTTTCGCGCCACCGCGCTGTGCGAGGTTTTCAGCCGCAGCGGCACCATGGCGCTGGCCTGCGCCACCGCCTGGATGACCGCGTCGCCCACCTACACCGGCCTGGCGCAGGCGCTGGGACTGCTGGTGGCGGGCAGCGTGAAAATGCGCGTGTTTTCGCGCACCTACGGCCATGTGCTGGTGCGGCCGGTGCGCGATCGGGGCGCCATGATGGACGCCTTCAAGTTTTCACGCTGGTCATGGCTGAACAGCCTTAGCGCGCTGGCCTTCGGCTCGGTCGACCGCGTGCTGGTGGGCAGCATGATGGGGCCGGCCGCGCTGGCCATCTACACGGTGGGCGTGCAGGTTGGCCAGATCATCCATACCGCTTCGGTGGCCATCTTCCAGAAGGCCATGCCGCGCGTGACGCGCCTGTCGGTGTCGCCGCCCTACGCGGGCGCCGTCGAACGCGAGATTCGCCGCATGATGGGATGGAACCTGGTGCTGTCCGCCACCGCCACGCTGGCCGTGCTGGCCGTGAGCCATCCCTTGTTGAACCTGCTGCTAGGCGACAACGTGGCGGCCGGTCATCTGGGGACTTTCCAATTGTTGATCGTGGCCTCCGGGCTGCTGTCGTTGAACGCCGCGGCCCACTTTTCTTTGCTGGGGCTGGGCAATTCCCGCGCCGTCGCCATCCTGAACGGGTTGGGCGGACTGGCGATGCTGTGTGTCATGGCGGGCCTGGTGCACGCGGCGGGCGAACACGCCGCGGCGTGGGGCCGCATGGCGTATGCGGCGATCACGCTGGCCGGCGTGGCCCTCGCCATCCGTCAATCCCGCCCCGAATTTCCGGGCGCGTTGCCAGCGGCCACCCGATAACACCTACATGCTGAGGTCTTACATGCGCAAGCGTCATAACGAGTATTCACGTCAGCTCATCGACTTCGTCCGCGAGCTGCGCCCGCCCGCGCCGATCGCCGGCGGCCTGTTGCCCAAGGTGACCATCGTGACCCCCTCGTACAACCAGGCCAAGTTCCTGGAGCGCACCATCCTGTCGGTGCTGAACCAGGGCTATCCGCGTCTGGAATACATCATCATCGACGGCGGCTCGACCGATGGCAGCGTGGACATCATCCGCAAGTACGAGCGCTACCTGACGTACTGGGAAAGCACCCCGGACCGCGGCCAGTCCCATGCCATCAACAAGGGCTTTGAACGCGCCACGGGCGACTATGTCGGCTGGCAGAATTCCGATGACCTGTATTTCCCCGGCGCCTTGCGCAAGCTGGGTGCGGCGGCCGCGCGGGGCCGCGCGCCGATCGTCAGCGGCAACCTGTTCGTGGCCGACGCCAATAACCACATCTTCCGCAAGATCCACTACACGCCCGTCAATCGCGGCACGCTGACGGTGGTCAAGGCGTCCATACCCAACCAGTCGGCCATCTTCCGCCGCGACCTGCTGCGCAAGTACGGGCTGTTGCAGGAAAGCATGCGCTACTGCATGGACCTGGAGCTGTGGAGCCGGCTGCTGCGCGAAGGCAAGAACCTGATCGTGCCCGATGCGCTGGGCGTCTACACCGCGCATGACGAAACCAAGACCGCGCTGATGCAGGACGTGCTGCTGGAAGAACGCGAACAGATCGTCACGCGCATCCGGCGCACCGAACCAGGCCTGGGCAAGCTGTTCGAACTGTCGTGCCGCGCCTCCAAGGTGGCCGCGCACGCGCGCCAGGGCGACCTGTCGTACCTGTTCGAAAAGCTGACCACCAAGATTTTCGGACGCGACGACTGGGCCGCGCACTAGGACGACGCCGACATGAGCCCGCACCGCCGCTTATCCACTTTGCACCTGCTGGGCCTGTTCGCCTTCACCGCGCTGGCCCTGAACGACGACCGCTTCATCCTGGGCGTGGGCAGCTTCAAGCTGTCGCCCTTCGATGTGCTGTTCGTGGCCATGCTGGCCGTCAAGGCGCTGCGGCTGGCCGAGCCCAGCGCCTACGCCCTGCCGCGCGGCCTGCTTGGCGCGCTGCTGGGCTTGCAGGCCATGTCGGTGATCTATCTGCTGCTGGTATCGATGCACCACCCCGGCATTGAAACCGGCGACGTGGCGCGCGACCTGCGCATCGTCTTCTACTTCTTGTGCACGCCGTTCCTTTGCTACAAGGACATCGACAGCCCGGCCGCCTACGCGGTGTTGCAGAAGTACATCGTGGCGGCCTGCCTGGCGGTGGCCACGCTGATGCTGCTGGAACAGTTGCAGGGGTTCAGCGTGTCGAACCCGCTGCGCAACGTGCGGCTGGGCGTCTGGGCCATTCCGTTTGGCGTGGTGTCGCTGCTGACGTTCCGGCGCACGTTGAACGTGTCCGGACCCAAGGCCTACGCGTTGACGCTGTACATGCTGCTGGCGCTGGTGTTTTCGCTGAACCGCAGCCAGTACCTGCAACTGGCGATATCGGTGGTGATTGCCGTGCTGCTGGGCACCGGCCCCGAACTGCGCCGGCGTGCCGTGCTGATCTTCGCGCCCGCCGCCGTCGCGGGCGTGTTGGTGTTTGCCAGCATCGGCTACCTGGACGTGCTGAGCAACCGCATTTTCAGCGTGGAAAAGCTGGACGAAGATTCCAGCTACGGCGCGCGCATCCAGGAAATGCAGGGGCAGATGGACTACTTTGCCGAAAGCCCCGTGTTCGGCAAGGGCGCGGGCTTTCGCAGCTGGGTCATGGGCGAAAACGGCTTCGAGCTGAGCACGTTCGCGCATAACTCCTGGGCCTTTTACCTGATGAAGTTCGGCGTGGTCGGCACCATCATGATCATGCTTCCGCCCTTGCTGATATTGCTGCTGACGCTGCTGCGGCGATACGCGCACCCCGGCCTGGAAATGCACCGGCGCTACCTGCTGGCCACGGCGCCCATCTACATCTTCATCGATTCACTGTCCGGTGGGCTGGCCTACGCGCCCAAGACCGCGTTCACCGGCTTCCTGTTGTGCTATTGCCTGTCGTTGATGCGCAATGCGCAGATCATGCCCGTGCCCCGCGCGGACGCGCCCCGTGCGCCGCTATCCCCCAGCCACCGTCCGGATGCCGTGCGCCGGACGCCACCTCGAGTGATTCCTCATGCCTGATGTCTTGTTTGTCGCGCCAGACTTGCACGGCGGCGTCGGTAGATGCGTTGCCTTCATCGTGGATGCCCTGCCGGAACAGGGCGTTGATTCGGGCCTGTTCCTGCTGCGTTCGCGCAACCGCGAATACCCCGTCGCCAACCCGAAGGTGACGCGCGCCCTGCCCATCATTGAATCGCCCACCAAGCTGCGGCTGATGCTGCCCGTAGCCTTTATGCGCCTGCTGGCGCAGATCCGCCGCGACAAGCCGGCCATCGTGTGTTCGCACGGGCTGCTGTGCAACATGCTGGTGGTGCTGGCCCGCAAGATACTGGGCGGCACGTTTCGCACCGTGGCATTCGAGCACAGCAGCCCGGCCATCCACTACGGCGCCTCGCGCATGCGGCGGCTGAAATGCTGGCTGGTCAGCCAGACGTATCGGCGCCACGACGCGGTGGTGGGCGTGTCGCGCGGCGTCAAGGAAGATTTGGTCAGCATGTTTCCGCCGCTGCGCGGCAAGGTCCACACCATCTACAACGGCGTGCCGCTGGACAACGTGCGCCGCCAAGGCGCGCAGCGCACGCAAGGCGATGCTGCCGCGCCCTATCACGTGGTGGCGGTGGGCCGGCTGGAAGCCGTGAAGGACTACGCCACGCTGGTGGATGCGGCCGCCTTGCTGGACGACCCGGGCATCGCCTTCACCATCCTGGGCGAAGGGTCCGAACACGACGCGCTGCAAAAGCGCATCGACGAGCGCCCGTCCCGCAGCCCGGTCACGCTGGCCGGCCACATCGACAATCCGTTTCCCGTCATCGCCAGCGCCGGCGCGTTTGTGCTGACGTCCATCCGCGAGAGCTTCGGCAACGTGCTGGTGGAAGCCTTGTGCCTGGGCGTACCGGTGATTTCCACCGACTGTCCGCACGGACCCGCCGAGATTCTGGACGCCGGGCGCTACGGGCTGCTGGTGCCGGTGGGCGACGCGGCAGCCTTGGCGGACGCCGTGCGCCGGCTGGCCTACGACGCCAAGATGCGCGAACAGCTGGCCGCGCAAGGCCCCGAACGCGCCGACGCCTTTTCCCTAGAGCGGCACTGCCGCAACGTCATCGCGCTATTCCAGCCGCTGATGCAACGCGGCACGCCCTGAACAGGACAGCATCATGCAGAAAATACCGGTATCCGTGGTTGTCATGACGAAGAACGAAGAGCGCAACATCGCCAAGTGCCTGAAGGCGCTGGTGGAGTTCGATGAAGTGTTCGTGGTGGACTCAAACAGCACCGACGCCACCTGCGCGATGGCCACCGCCCTGGGCGCCCGCGTGTCCAATTTCCAGTGGAACGGCAAGTACCCGAAGAAAAAGCAGTGGTGCCTGGAGCAACTGCCCTTCTCGCATCCCGTGGTGTTGTACGTGGACGCGGACGAAGAAATGACGCCGCAGCTTGCCGCCGAAATTCGCGAGGTGCTGCCGCGCTTCGCGGCGGGCGCGGGCGGCGCGTTCGTGCCTTTTGATTACGTGTTCTGCGGCAAGAAACTGGTGCACGGCCACCGCGTCTACAAGCTGGCGCTGCTGGCGCGCGACCAATCGCGCTTTCTGGATTACGACGACCTGGACGTGGCGCATATGTGGGAAGTGGAAGGCCACTACCAGCCGCAGGTCAAGGGCGAGACCTTTGCGCTGCGCCAGCGCATGGTGCATAACGACCACGATTCCCTGTTCCACTATTTCGACAAGCACAACCGCTATTCGGATTGGGAAGCCAACCTGCGCACCAAGGGGCTGATGAACGATCCGCGTGAGGCCAACGTGGGCGCGCGCGCGTTGCTCAAGCGCATTTTCCAGGCCATGCCGTTCAAGGCGCCCATCTCGTTCCTGCATTCGTACGTGTTCCGCCTGGGATTCCTGGACGGCAAGGCGGGCTACGACTACGCGGTGGCGCGTGCCATGTACTACTGGCAGATCCGCATCAAGACCGAAGAGTTGCAAAAGGCCCGTCTGGCGCGCGCCAACGGAACCCAGGCGGACGCCGTGCCGGGGGCCGCCAAATGAGCGCGCTTCAGCAATTGGACCGCTTTGCGCTGGCTCCCGGCCAGCGCGGCCGCTCGGCGCTGACGGTGCAACTGTGGTGGACGGTGCAGGCCACGCTGTTTCGATGGTCGCCCCAGGTGGCGTATGGCTTTCGGCGCTGGCTGCTGCGCTGCTTTGGCGCGCAGGTGGGCAAGAAGGTTTTGGTTCGCCCGTCCGCCACGGTGACCTACCCGTGGAAGGTGCAGATTGGCGATTACGCCTGGATCGGCGATGACGCGGTGCTGTACAGCCTGGGCCCCATCCACATCGGCGCCCACGCCGTGGTGTCGCAGCGCAGCTACCTGTGCGCCGCAGACCACGACGCCGGCCAGCCCGACTTTCCCTTGCGCGAACGCGCGGTGCGCGTGGAAGACGGCGCCTGGGTCGCCACCGATGTCTTCGTGGGGCCGGGCGTGACCATCGGCCGTGAAGCGGTGGTGGGCGCGCGCAGCTCCGTGTTTCGCAATATGCCGGCGGCGATGGTGTGCCATGGCAACCCCTGCCGCCCGGTGCGCCCACGCATGGCGACGGCGCCATGAAGATCCTGATCTACGGGATCAACTACGCGCCCGAACTGACCGGCATCGGCAAGTACAGCGCCGAGCTGGCCGAGTGGCTGGCCGCGCACGGGCACCAGGTCAGCGTGGTGACCGCCCCGCCCTACTATCCGCAATGGCAGGTGCACGACGGCTACCACGCCGGCCGCTATCGCAAAGAAGAGCGGCGCGGCGTGACCGTGCGGCGCGCGCCGCTGTGGGTGCCCGCGCGCCCCGGTGGCCTGAAGCGGTTGATCCATCTGGCCAGCTTCGCGGTGTCCAGCCTGCCCTCGCTGCTACGCGCGGCAGCCGGCCGGCCGGACCTGATCCTGGTGGTGGAACCGGCGCTGTTCTGCGCGCCCGCGGCATGGATCACGGCGCGGCTGTGCGGCGCGCGCGCGTGGTTGCATATTCAGGACTACGAGGTCGACGCGGCCTTTGAACTGGGCCTGCTCAAGGGAGCGGGCCTGCGCGCATTGGTCAAGCGGGGCGAGCGCTGGCTGATGCGGCGCTTTGACCGCGTATCGACCATTTCGAATCGCATGCTGGACCTGGCCATCGCCAAGGGTGTCGAGCCCGACCGCGCCGTGCTGCTGCCCAACTGGATCGACGTCAACGCCATCACGCCGCGCACGGAGGGTGGCGATTACCGTGCCCAACTGGGCATACCCGCCAATGCGATCGTGGCGCTGTATTCGGGCAACATGGGCGGCAAGCAAGGCTTGCAGACGCTGGCCGACGTGGCGCGGCGCCTGAGCCGCGAAAGCCGCCTGTGGTTCATCTTTTGCGGTCAGGGACCCGAGCGCGCGCCATTGGAAGCAGCGTGCCAGGGTTTGCCCCGCGTACGCTTCCTGGACTTGCAGCCGGCCGATCGGCTGGGCGCGTTGCTGAATACGGCCGACATCCACCTGCTGCCGCAACGCGCGGGCGCGGCCGACCTGGTGATGCCGTCCAAGCTGACCGGCATGCTGGCCAGCGGCCGCCCGGTGGTGTGCGGCGCGGCGCCGGGCACCGAGCTTGCCGGCGTGGTGGCGCGCTGCGGGCTGCTGACGCCGCCCGAAGACGCCGAGGCCATGGCCGAGGCGGTGCGCAAGCTAAGCTACAACGCGCAGATCCGCGAAACGCTGGGCGCCGCCGCGCGCCAGTATGCGTTGAACCACCTGCACGTGGATGCCGTGCTGGCGGCGGCGGAACGCGAATTCGCCAAGGTGGTGGGCAAGCGTGCAACGAAGGGGGCAGCGGCAACGGCAGCGGCAGCGGTGGATGCAGTCCCGCGCGAGGGCGAACGGTAGCGGCTGGCTGGGCGGGAGATTCAAGCGTTTAAGGAGCGGTAGAGATCGACGGATCTCTACCGTTTTTTTTATGGTTTCGGTTCTGGCCTTTCGGTTTTGCCCTTTTGGTTTTGGCCTTTTGGTTTTTCCTTTGGGCCCCTGCTTGCTTTGCGCTTGCCGGCCGCAGTCAAAAGCAATCGGCCGGGCGCAACCCCGGCCGACAGGCGTGGTGAGCAAGAGACCGCCCCCCTTCCCCTTAGCCCAGCACATCCTTCTTCGGGGTGGGCGGCGGGCCGCCGCTACGCACCAGGCCCATCTGCACCGCGATGTAAGCGGCCTCGGCCTGGTTGCGCGCGTTCAACTTCCAGTACAACGTGCGCGCGTGGCTCTTGACCGTCGCCACGGATATGCCGACATGCTGGCCGATCTCGCGCATGGTCTTGCCTTGCACCAACAGCTGAAGAATCTCTTCCTGGCGTTGTGTCAGTTCACGCAGTTCCTGCATGGGCGCCTGGGCGACGCCTTGGGGCCGCCCGGCCGGTTGCGGATAGCATTCGCCGCCCGCCACGACCAGGCTTACGGCAGCGGCCAGCGCGTCGGGGCTGGAAGCCTTGGGCAGATAGCCCGCCACGCCTGCCCGCGCACACGCCCCCATCACGGCGGGGTCCAGCACGGAATACAGCACCAGCACCAGCCTGGGCATGAAGAAGGCCATGGCCTGCGAGATAAGCCCCATGTCCTGTTCGGCAATGCCGCTGCAACCGATCACCAGCAACTCGACCGGGCGGTTGATCGAACTGGACATGTTGAGTAGATGAGCTGGCGATATAGCCAGGATGTCGTCGGCGTTCCGTACACGCTCCAGCACATGCTGGATCGCGACGCGAAGCAGAGCGTAGTCTTCGATCAGTACGGTTGTCATCCCGGGGAGAACCTTGTGACACATGGCCCATGCACGGTTCCCATGACGTCGGCGCATCACACTGCGATGGCAGGTTCTGTGCGGCGCCAACCCCAAGGGAATCTTGCCCGCGCTATTGGATCGCGATGGCGAGGCGTGGTGGTTCGCGCTCTCGACCCATGCTTGCGGACACAACCCATGCTATCAGCGGCACCGTTCGCTGAATCTCGTTCAGGAGGATGAATGGTGGGGGAAAGCCGCATCCGAAAGGGCCGCGGCAACTGCGATGTATGACTTAGGCGGGATGGTGGGGCGACCCCGGCAGCAACAGAACAGACCTGTTCCTGGCTGCCGGGCAGGCGGCGCGCCCGTTCTTGCTAGCCGAGCTTGCGCCCATAGATCTGCCCGGCGTCCGATTCCCTGCCATTGGGTTCATGCCATTCCAAGGTTGCGCCGCGTTGCAGCGCTGCGTATACGGCTTCGCCCTTGTTCTTGACATGCAGACGCTGATACAGCGTGCAAGCATGCGTCTTTGCGGTAGCGACCGAGATGTTCAGCATGCGGCTGACCGTCTTGATCGGATACCCCCGAGCCAGCAACACCAGCACTTCGTACTGACGCGGCGTTATCTGAAGCAGCTGCGCACCGGCGCTGACCGGCATGGAGCCCTTGCTGGAAGCGTCGTCACCATCACGTGCCGGCAACGCGCAGACCGCCGCGGCAGGCGCTTGCATTGCCTGTTCGCTGGGGAAGCACTGCCCGCCGGCCATGACCAGGCGAATCGCGGCTTCCAGGATTTCGACCGAAGCCGTCTTCATCAAGCAGCCATACACGCTGGCGCCAGGCAAACCTTGCACCGGCATCGGCAACGGCATCACATCGGTCAGCAGCAGAATCCGCTTGGGCGTCAAAACGCGCTGAATTTCGTGCAGCGCGCTCCATGCTTCATCGGTATCCACCGGCAACCCATAGATCAAGAGATCGGCGCCAGCGTGCGCGCCATCGGCCTTGGACAAGTCCGCCAAGCCCATACCCTCGATTTCCCACACATCGTCCAACTTGCTAAGTATCTGCCACAACCCCAACCGCAGTAGCGGATGGGCTTCAATCAGGACCATCTTGGCCATGGTGTCCTCCCGGTTTTTCGACGGGCCTAGAAGGGATCTTCGCTGTGCTGAAGACTATTTTTTTTCCAGCCCCGCGGGGGTGGTCCGCAATATCCCGGAATATCTAATGAAGCTGGACCGGGGCATTTGGGCTGGGCAACTTTGGTAGCCAACATAACGGATGGCATGAACCCATCTTATGGTTCGAAACCTTCAAAATCAAGACGTTTCAGGGCGATATAATCCGATAAAAACAGAAATCATTCGTTAGCCTTAATCACTCTCGTAAATACGGATGAGAGCGCCCTCTCCGCCTTTTTACCGCTAGGGTTTTCACTGACTTCCCTGGGGCGATGACGGCTTTCCCCCTATGGGGAGCCGCGCCAAGAGGCTTGATTCGTAACGCTGTCGGCCAAATTGGGGCCATAAAAAAGCCGCGACCGGGCGCAAGCCCCTCACGGCCGATATGCCGAAATTTGGACCAAATAACTTTCGATATGTTTCCGCAGACACACCCCTGCCCGCTGCGGATCGCCGAATCGCAATATAGGTAACATTTTTATTTTGGAACGCTATGCTCCATTTACTCCATATAGGCGAAGTCAAATACGGTATGACCCCCCTGATGGTGCCAATGGTGCATTGAAGCATGACGCTTGCGCAAAAAGCTGGCGTAGTGGATTTCGCCATCCGTTTCCACATACGTGGACGGCGTCAGCTCTTCGATGCGGTTCAGGGACACGCCCTTGCCGTAGTGGCAAAAGCCTTGGTACTGGGCGCAGCGGATCACCTCTCCGCTAGGCGACACAACGATTCCGGCGTTGCGGGCGCGCATGGGGTTGCGCACGATGGGGTTGCAGGCGTGCGGCGTCCACTCGGTCGAGCGCGGCGAATCCGAGAAAAACGCAAACAGCTCGTCGCAATGGCTTTGGCCGTCCGTTCGGTCGATGTTCGTTAATAACCACCAATATTCTCCGTGTTTAAAAATAATGGTATCCACGGCGGATATATTGGTCATCAACGTGACATCAAGCTCCCATTTCAACGGGAATTCAGTGCATTTCCATAATTCAATACTGCGATTTCCGCACGTTTCCGGAACCATATACGTCACACCTTCGTGTTCAAAAATATATGGAAACGACAGGTGATAAGGCAGGTTCAAGGCAGTGCCCAACAGCCGGAAAGCCCCGTCGGAGTAGGTCGCGACCGAAATCGTACCCTTCCGGGAAGTGAAGTCGTAATCTTCAAAAAATATATATGGTTTTTTATCGTGCGTATAAACAAACGGATCTGCGAAGAACCTACCTTTGGGAGGTTGCAGCACCATGGCTTCCGATACCACCGCCTGTTGCCGGGATGACGGAAACATACCAATCCGCCAGCGCACATTGCGCTTCATGATGCGCCGCACAATCAAATCAGACATTAACCACGCCTGGCGCGCAATATACGCCGCGCTATCCCACTCCGCCGGGTCGGCCCGGCGCGGGCCGCTCATGATCTGCATGTCGGGCGCCGGCTCGCTCTGGCGCGCGCGCGCCAGGGCCTGCAAGGCGTCGTAGAGCATGAAATTTCCCAGGCTGAACGCGCGCGCCTGGTTCTTCAACCAGAACACTTCGGTATTGAAACTGCGCTGGTCCAGCAGCTCGTCCTGTTCGGACTTGGCTCCCATGCGCCAGAGTTTTACGGTTGTGTGATCCTCGCGATGAAACACCTCCCAGAATCCGGCGTAGCGGCTGGTCGACACGGCGATATCGGAGTAGCTCAATTGCCATACCCCCATCCTCGCCCAGTCGGCCATTTGCGCGCGAGTGGCGCACGACGCGCCCAGCGTGATGACCAGATCCAGGCCCAGGGCAGTGACCGCGTCCTGCGCGCCGGGCGTGGTCACGCCCGCTTCCAGCGGCAGCACCGGCACTGAGGGCGACGGCATGCTTTTGCGCAGGTCCGCGCAAGACAGCATCTGGCGTTGCTTGGCCGGCAGCATCCGGGCCTCGAAGCGCGACAACGTGCCGAACAGCGCCTTGACCGCCAGGCGCGGCGCCTTCTCGGCCCCCTCGCCGCTCATCACCAATAAGGCCGAGATGTCGAAATCCTGACTATGGACCAGCCAATCCACCATCTCATGCATCCAGCCGGGTTGCTCATACCCGTCAACCAACAGTCCCACTCGGTAGGTTTTCATATGTCCCGCTCCTGTGTCAGGGCGTCTAGGGCGAGCGCACCGGCCTGGTGCGCGGGCTAGCCCCTTGCATCGCCGGTACAACGCAATTGAGTCCTCGCGCTGATACTGCGGCGTTTTTCCCCCGCCTTCCAGACCACATTCATCCTAGGCCGGCCGTCCGAGGACGAACGGTTCAAGCTCGTGCCGGCGGCCGATCCGGGCTCATGCAAGCGCGCCTGCCGGCTCATCCTTCTGGTCTAGCTGACCCGGTATGAAAAGCCCCTTGCCTAGTGCACAAAGGATGCTGCGTCCGTACGTTAGGGGTAAACCCTATTGGGGATAGCCGAGGCTCGCTTCTCGTTCTTCCCTGCCGCATAATGATTTTTAAACGAACGTTTGAATTCAACCTTATGCAAGAAATCAGAACTCCCACTACCCGCGAATCCATCCTGGACACCGCCGAAGCGCTCTTTGCGCAGCAAGGCCACGAGGGCACCTCGATGCGCCAGATCACCGGCGCGGCCGGCGTCAATCTGGCTTCGGTGAACTATCACTTCGGCTCTAAAGAGTCACTCGTGCAAGCGGTGCTGAAACGGCGGCTGGAAGTGCTGAACCGCGAGCGCCTGCGCCTGTTGGACGAACTTGAGGCGCAATCCGAAGGCAAGCCGCTCAAGCCGTCGCAGATCGTCGACGCCTTTTTCGGCACGCTGCTGCGCCTGGCCGCCGACCCGGCCCAGGCCGGCAGCACCTTCCTGCCGCTGCTTGAACGCACCATGACCGAGCCGTCCGATTTCATTCGCGCGCTGTTCGCGGAGGAATACGCCGACGTGCTGGAGCGCTATCGCAATGCCCTGTTCGCCGCCCTGCCCGATGTGCCCAAGGCTGAAATCGTGTGGCGCTTCCAGTTCATGCTGGGCGCCACGTCGTACGCCATCATCGGCACCGACCTGCTGCGTTCCGTCACGGGCTGGCAGCTGGACGAAGCCGAACAACCCGACAACCCCGAACTGCTGCTGCCCCGCCTGATGAGCTTCCTGCTGGGCGGCCTGCGCGCCCCGCTGCCACCGGTGGCCGGCGCCTAGCCGACATCGGCATCAGCATCGGCATCCCCAGAACCAGAACCAGACCGACCAGACCCCCCATTACGGAGACAAAGACATGTCCGCAGTCATCCTCACGCTAGTCGTCATCGCGGTGCTAGCCGCCATCGTGCTGGGCGTGCGGCCACTGCGGCGGGCGCTGTTGTCGGCGCCCATCTTCAACCTGTATCGCAAGGTGCTGCCGCAGATGTCCGACACCGAGCGCGACGCGCTGGAAGCCGGCACCGTATGGTGGGAAGGCGAACTGTTTCGGGGCCGCCCGGACTGGAGCCGTCTGCTGGCCTACCCGCGCCCGCGTCTGACCGACGCCGAACAACAGTTCCTGGACAACCAGGCCGAGCAGGCCTGCCGCATGGTCAATGACTGGAGCGTCACGCAGGAACGCTACGACCTGCCGGCGGACGTGTGGACCTATCTGAAGACCCAGGGTTTCCTGGGCATGATCATCCCGAAGGAATACGGCGGCCTGGGATTTTCGGCCTATGCGCATTCCGAAATCGTGACCAAGCTGTCCACGCGCTCGTCCGCGCTGGCCGTGTCGGTGATGGTGCCGAACTCGCTGGGCCCGGCCGAACTGCTGCTGCACTACGGCACCGACGAACAGAAGAACCACTACCTGCCGCGCCTGGCGCGTGGCGACGAGGTGCCGGCCTTTGCGTTGACCAGCCCGTGGGCCGGTTCCGACGCCGCGGCCATTCCCGACAGCGGCATCGTCTGCAAGGGCGAATGGCAAGGCCGCGAAGTGATCGGCATGCGCGTCACCTGGGACAAGCGCTACATCACGCTGGCCCCGGTCTGCACGCTGCTGGGGCTGGCGTTCCGCCTGTACGACCCCGATGGCCTGCTGGGCGGCAAGAAAGACCTGGGCATCACCTGCGCGCTGGTGCCGCACGACCATCCCGGCGTGGACACCGGCCGCCGCCACTTCCCGCTGAACGCCATGTTCATGAACGGCCCGACGCGCGGTACCGACGTCTTCATGCCGCTGGACTTCATCATCGGCGGCCCGGCCATGGCGGGCCAAGGCTGGCGCATGCTGATGGAATGCCTGGCCGCCGGCCGGTCCATATCGCTGCCCTCGTCCAACACCGGCATGTCCAAGCTCACGGCGCGCGCCGTGGGCGGCTATGCCCGCGTGCGCAGCCAGTTCCGCATGCCCGTGGGCAAGTTTGAAGGCGTGGAAGAAGCGCTGGCGCGTATCGGCGGCCACACCTACATGATGGATGCCGCGCGCAGCATGACGGCGGGCGCCGTTGACCTGGGCGAGAAGCCGTCTGTCGTGTCCGCCATCGTCAAATACCATGTGACCGAACGCGCCCGCCAGGTCGTCAACGACGGCATGGACGTGATTGGCGGCAAGGGCATCTGCCTGGGCCCCAACAACTTCCTGGGCCGCGCGTATCAGCAGATTCCCATCGGCATCACTGTTGAAGGCGCCAACATCCTGACGCGCAGCCTGATCATCTTCGGACAAGGCGCGATTCGCTGCCATCCCTACGTGCTGGCGGAAATGCAGGCGGCGCAATCGCCCAACGCCAAACAAGGGCTGGACGATTTTGATCGCGCGTTCTGGGGTCACGTGGGGTTCGTGGCCAAGAACACGTTGCGCACCCTGGGCACTGCGCTGACCGGCGCGCGCTTTGTTGCCGTGAACGCCGACGTGGCGCCCGACATGAAGGCCTACTACCAGCTGCTTAGCCGGTATTCCGCCGCCTTCGCGCTGCTGGCCGACTCGATGATGCTGGTGCTGGGCGGCAGCCTGAAACGCCGCGAACGCCTGTCGGCGCGCTTGGGCGACGTGCTGTCGCAGATGTACCTGATCAGCGCCACGCTCAAGCGCTTTGAAGACGAAGGCCGCCAGGCCGCCGATGCGCCGCTGGCGCACTGGTCGATCCAGGACGCGCTCTTCAAGTTGCAGGAAGCCTTTGACGGCGTGCTGGCAAACACGCCCAACCGTTTCGTGGCCTGGACCTTGGCGCGTCTGATCTTCCCGTGGGGCCGCACGCAGACGCCGCCGTCCGACGCGCTGGGCCAGGACGTGGCGCGGCTGTTGATCAAGCCCAGCGCCACGCGCGACCGCCTGACCTCGGGCTGCCACCTGCCCGCCACCGCTGATGAGCCCGTGGGCGCCATCGAACTGGCGCTGGCCGCCACGCTTGCCGCCGAGCCCATCGAAGCCAAGATCCGCGAACTTGAAAAGCGCGGCGCCCTGCAAGGCAACCCGCAAGCCAACGTGCGCGATATCGCCGACGCCGCCTACGCGGCAGGCGGCATCACCGCCGAAGAGTACGCCGTGGTCAAGCAACGCAACAGCTTGCGCGATACCGTGGTGCACGTGGATGATTTCCCCTTTGACCTGGGCAAGGCGCAGGCCGACCGGCCCGCCGCCGAACGCAAGGTCGCCTGACGGAGGAAACCGATGGCATTCAAACCGGTTTACGTCATTGACGGGACTCGCACGCCCTTCCTGAAAGCGCGCACCGGCCCCGGCCCATTCTCGGCCGGGGACCTGGCCGTACAAGCCGGCCGCGCCCTGCTGCTGCGCCAACCCTATGCCCCCACGGATCTGGACGAAGTCATCATCGGCTGCGCCGCGCCGTCGCCGGATGAAGTCAACATCGGCCGCGTGATTGCGCTGCGCCTGGGTTGCGGCAACCACGTGCCCGGATGGACCGTGATGCGCAATTGCGCGTCCGGCATGCAGGCCCTGGATTCCGGCATCGCCAATATTCAAACCGGCCGGTCGCAGCTGGTGCTGGCGGGCGGCACCGACGCCTTGTCCCGCGCCCCGCTGCTGTTTTCCGACGACATGGTGCGCTGGCTGTCCGGCTGGTATGCGGCGCGCGGCATCGGCGCCAAGCTGGCGGCGCTGCGCGGCTTCAGGCTGAAGAACCTGGCGCCCGTCATTGGCTTGCTCAAGGGGTTGACCGACCCGGTGGTGGGCCTGTCGATGGGCCAGACGGCGGAAAACGTAGCCACCCGTTTCGGCATCGACCGCGCCGCCATGGACGCCTATGCGGCGAGCAGCCACCAGCGCGTCCTGGCCGCGCGCGCGGCCGGTGCGCTCAATGAAATCACGCCGCTGATCGATAACAAAGGCAAGCTCTACCCCGACGATGACGGCGTGCGCGAGGATTCCACGCCCGAGAAACTGGCCAAGCTGCGGCCGGTGTTCGACAAACCCTGGGGCAACATCACGGCGGGCAATAGTTCGCAGGTGACCGACGGCGCCGCCATGCTGGTGTTGGCGTCCGAAGAAGCGGTGGCCAAGTGGAACCTGCGCCCCCTTGGCCGCATTGTGGACAGCCAGTGGGCCGGCCTGGACCCCGCGCAAATGGGCCTGGGGCCGGTACATGCGGCCACGCCCATCCTGCAACGCCATGGCCTGGGCTTGAATGACCTGGACTTGTGGGAGATCAACGAAGCCTTCGCCGCGCAGGTGCTAGGGTGCCTGGCGGCATGGCGTGACGATGCCTATTGCCAAGCGCATTTCGGTACGCCAGCATGGGGGCCGCTGGACCCGGCCAAGCTGAATGTGGACGGCGGTGCCATCGCCATCGGCCACCCCGTGGGTGCGTCCGGCGCGCGCATCGTGCTGCATCTGCTTGAAGCGTTGAAGCGCCGTGGCGCCAAGCGCGGCATGGCCGCCATCTGCATCGGCGGCGGCCAAGGCGGCGCGATGCTGGTTGAAACCCTGGACGAGGACCGCCCATGACGACCATGGACACGCTTTCCCACTGGCGCCTGGACCGCGACCCCGACGGCCTGGCCCGCCTGACGTTCGACCGCGCAGGCAGCGCCGTGAACGCGCTGTCGGCCGACACCATGGCCGAACTGGCCGTGGTGCTGGACGCGTTGGACGCCGCGCCGCCGGCGGGCCTGATCATTCAGTCGGGCAAGGCCACCGGTTTCATCGTGGGCGCCGACGTCAACGAATTCGCCAGCCTGGACACGCCCGAACAGGCGCGCGGCCTGATCGCACGTGGTTGGAACCTGTTCAACCGCCTGGCCGCCGTGCGCTACCCCACCCTTGCCCTGATCCAGGGCCACTGCCTGGGCGGCGGGCTTGAATTGGCGCTGGCGTGCCGCTACCGCCTAGTCGCCGATCAGCCCGGCACGTCGTTGGCGCTGCCCGAAGTCATGCTGGGCATCTTCCCGGGCTGGGGCGGCATGCTGCGCTTGCCGCAGGTGATCGGCGCGCCCGCCGCGCTGGACATGATGCTGACCGGCCGGGGCGCGGATGCGCGACGCGCCGCCGCGCTGGGCCTGGCCGACGCCCGTGTGCCGCCGCGTTTGCTACAGGCTGCGGCGCGCCAGTTGGTGCTGTCGAAAAAGCCGCCGCGCCGCGCGCGTGGTATCGGCGCCTGGGCCAACCGCTGGCCCTTCAAGGCCCTGGTCGCCAACCGCGCACGCAAGCAGATTGCCGCCAAGGACCCACTGGGCCACTACCCCGCCGCGCCCGCCATCGTCATGCTATGGGAAAAGCATGGCGGCAACGCCTTGCAGGCGCCTGACCTGATCGACGCGATCATTTCGTCAGACACCGCGCGCAACCTGTTGCGCGTGTTCCGTCTGCAAGAGCGCCTGAAGGCCAACGGCAAGCAGACCGGCGTCACGCCGGCCCGCCATGTGCACGTGGTGGGCGCCGGCACCATGGGCGGCGACATCGCGGCCTGGTGCGCGTACAAGGGCTTGACGGTGACGCTGCAAGACCAGGACATGGCGCGCATCGCACCGGCCATCGAACGCGCCGCCACGCTGTATGCGCGCCGCCTGAAAGACCCGCGCCTGGTTCGCGCCGCGCTGGACCGCCTGATACCCGATCCCACCGGCGGCGGCGTGCCGCGCGCCGACATCATCATCGAAGCCATCAGCGAACAGCCCGAGGCCAAGCGCGCGTTGTACGCGTCGCTGGAACCGCGCATGCAGGCCGACGCGCTGCTAGCCACCAATACGTCCAGCCTGTCGCTGGAAACGCTGCGCAGCGGGCTGGCTCGCCCCGAGCGTCTGGTGGGCATCCACTTCTTCAACCCCGTGGCCAAGATGCCGCTGGTGGAAGTGGTGCATGCCGAGGGCGATTCGGGCGAGGCCACGGCGCGCGCCTGCGCTTTCGTGGGCCAGATCGACAAACTGGCGCTTCCCGTCAAGAGCGCGCCGGGATTCCTCGTCAACGCCGTGCTGGCGCCCTATATGCTGCAAGCCATGCGCAGCGTGGACGACGGCATGGCGCCGGAAACGGTGGATGCCGCCATGGTCGAATTCGGCATGCCGATGGGGCCGCTGGAACTGGCCGACACCGTCGGCCTGGACATTGCGCGCGCGGCAGGCGAGCAACTGGCCGGTGGCGCCGAGCCGCCGCGCTGCCTGGCCGAACGCCTGGCGCGCGGCGACCTGGGCAAGAAAAGCGGCAAGGGCTTCTATACGTGGCGCGACGGCAAACCGGTCAAGCAAGGCAAAGGCGCCGCCGGACACGGCAGCAGCAGCAGCAGCAGCACCACCACCACCACGGCCGCCCCCGCCGGGCTGGCACAGCGCCTGATCCAGCCCTTGGTGGACGCCACCCTGGAGCGCGTGCAGTCCGGCGTGGTCGCCGATGCAGACTCGGCCGATGCCGGGGTAATTTTTGGAACGGGGTTCGCGCCTTTCACGGGCGGACCTCTGCATTACCAGGCGAGCCATGCCTGGCGCAGCAGCAAACCGGCTAACGCCGAATAGACCGGGGTCACAACCAGACCGGCAGTGCAAGTAGAGACATACATCCAACTCGAGGAGGCAGTACCATGCGCAGACGTTCATTGTCCCTGAGCACCTTGTCGGCCCTTGTGGTCGGCCTGGGCGCGTCCGCAACGTCCTACGCCGCCGGCTTTCAGCTTTTAGAGCAGAACGCCAGTGGCCTGGGCAACGCTTACGCAGGCTCGGCGGCAAATCCGGAAAACGCCAGCATCATTTACTTCAACCCGGCCGGCATGACGTACCTGCCCGGCGTGAACTTTTCGGGCGGGGTCAATTTGATCAAGCCCTCGTTCAAGTTCAAGGACAACGGCAACAGCCGTAATCCCAGCGTTCCCGGCCTGCCCGGCTCGGGCCTGAACGGGTCGGCCCCCACCGGCGGCAACGGCGGCGATGCGGGCAACCTGGGCGTGGTGCCCAACCTCTACGCCTCCTGGCAATTGAACGAGCAGTGGTACATCGGCCTGGGCGTCGGCGCGCCGTTCGGCCTGATGACCGAATACGACGACGGCTGGGTCGGCCAATACCATTCGAACAAATTCGAGATCAAGACAATCAACGTGAACCCGTCGATTGCCTACAAGGTCAACGAAAAGTTCTCGATGGGCTTCGGGCTGAACTGGCAACACATCGACGCCAACTACAAGAAGAAAACGGTGGTGCCGATTGCGGGCCTGCCGGTCGCCACCAACGGCGACGCCGACCTGAACCTGAAGGGGGACGCGTGGGGCTGGAACGTGGGCTTCATGCTGCAACCCACCGAAGACACGCGCATCGGCCTGTCGTACCGCTCCAAGATCAAGCACACCGCCAAGGGCGACACCGACATCACCAGCATCGGCCCCACCAAGCAATCGGTGTCGTTTGACGCCAAGGCATCGGTGGACCTGCCCGACACGTTGATCCTGAGCGCCGCGCATCAGTTGAACGAGCGCTGGGAACTGCTGGGCGACGTGTCCTGGACGGGCTGGAGCAGCATCCCCGAACTGAAGATCCGCAACTCCGGCCCCGGCGCGCGCGATGACGAACTGCCGCTGAACTTCCGCGACACCTGGCGCGTCGCGCTGGGCGCGAACTACAAGTTCGCCCCCGACTGGAAGTGGAAGTTCGGCCTGGCGTACGACCAGTCGCCGGTGCATGACAAGGCCGACCGCCCCACCTCCCTGCCCGATAACGACCGCTACTGGTTCTCGACCGGCGTGCAGTGGGCGGCCACCAAGAACACCACGCTGGATCTGGGCTACACCTATCTGTACCTGCGCAAGACGGACATCGACACGACGTCCGGCAGCCAGGCGACCAAGGGCCGCGTGGCGGGCACCTATGACAGCAGCGGCCACATCGTCGGCCTGCAACTGTCGTCCCGCTTCTAGCCTTGCGCGGGAGGGCGGCCGCGCGCCGCCCGCCCGCTTTACACAGGAGAATCCCCTTGAGCAAGTTCGTCGTCAAACACGTTGCCGTCCTGGGCGCCGGCGTCATGGGCGCGCAGATCGCCGCCCACCTGGCCAATGCCGGCGTGCCGGTCACGCTGTTCGATCTGGCCGCCCGTGAAGGCGATCGCAACGGCATCGTCAACAAGGCGCTGGCCGGACTGAAAAAACTGGAACCCGCACCGCTGGCCGGCGCGGCCCGCCTTGCCCTGATCACCCCCGCGAACTACGACGACCACCTGGATGCGCTGCGCGGCTGCGACCTGGTCATCGAGGCCATCGCCGAACGCATGGACTGGAAGACGGCGCTCTACGAGCGGATCGCTCCGCATGTGTCGCCCGACGCCATCATCGCGTCCAACACGTCCGGCCTGTCGATCGACGCGCTGGCCAACGCCCTGCCCGCAAGCCTGCGCGAGCGCTTCTGCGGCATCCATTTTTTCAACCCGCCCCGCTACATGCGGCTGGTGGAGATCATTGCCACGTCGCATACACAGCCGGCCGTGCTGGACCAGTTGGAAACCTGGCTGACGTCAACGCTGGGCAAGGGCGTGATCCGCGCACTGGACACGCCCAACTTCGTGGCGAACCGCATCGGCGTGTTTTCCATCCTGGCCGCCATGCACCACACCGCGCGGCTGGGCCTGGGCTTTGACGAAGTCGACGCGTTGACCGGCCCGAAGATCGGCCGGCCCAAAAGCGCCACCTACCGCACGGCGGACGTAGTGGGCCTGGATACGCTGGCCCACGTGGTCGGCACCATGGAAAAGAACCTGCCCGATGACCCCTGGCACCGCTACTTCGCGTTGCCCGACTGGCTGTCGGCGCTGATCCAAAAGGGCGCGCTGGGCCAGAAAACCGGCGCCGGCGTCTACCGCAAACAGGGCCGCGACATCCTGGTGCTGGACCTGAACGCGCAAGACTATGTGCCCAGCGCCGGCAAGCTGGCCGACGAAGTGGCCGCGCTGTTGAAAGAACGCGACCCGGCCAAGCGCTTTGCCGCCCTGCGCGCCAGCACCCACCCGCAGGCGCAGTTCCTGTGGGGCCTGTTCCGCGACATCTTCCACTACAGCGCCGTGCAGCTTGAACACGTGGCCGACAACGCGCGCGACCTGGACCTGGCCATGCGCTGGGGGTTCGGCTGGTCGCAAGGCCCGTTTGAAACCTGGCAGGCCGCGGGCTGGCAGGCCATTGCCGCCGCCGTGGCGGACGACATCGCCGCCGGCCGCGCCATGAGCAACGCGCCCCTGCCCGCCTGGGTGCAGGAAGCCGACCGCCAGGGCGTGCACGCGCCGCAGGGTTCGTATTCCGCGCGCACGGGCAAGCTGCATCCGCGTTCGTCCTTGCCGGTGTATCGCCGCCAGCTGTTCCCCGAACGCGTGTTTGGCGAAGGCCCCGACGACCGTGGCGTTACCGTCTGGGACAACGAAGGCGTGCGCCTGTGGAACCTGCCGGACGTGGACCCCGGCATCGCCATCCTGTCCGTCACGTCCAAGAACCACACGCTGGGCGGTGAAGTGCTGGAAGGCGTGCTGCAAGCCGTCGCCCGCGCCGAACGCGATTTCGACGGCCTGGTGATCTGGCACGAACCGCCCTTTGCCGTGGGCGCCAACTTGCAGCAGGTGGTGCAGGCTTGCGCCGAGGGCAAGTTCGACATGCTGGAAGCGATGGTTGAGAAATTCCAACGCGCCTCGCAATCGTTCAAGTACGCCCGCATTCCCACAGTGGCCGCCGTGCAGGGCATGGCGCTGGGCGGGGGCTGCGAATTCCTGATGCATGCCTCGCACCGCGTGTTGGCGCTGGAAAGCTATATCGGCCTGGTGGAAGCCGGTGTCGGGTTGATCCCGGCCGGCGGCGGCAGCAAGGAATTCGCCGGCCGTGCGGCGGCGCTTGCCGCCAAGACCGCCACGCCCGGTGAAGTCTTCCCGTACCTGCAACCGGTCTTCCAGACCATCGCCATGGCGCAGGTGGCCAAGAGCGCGCTGGAAGCCATCGACGCCGGGTTCGCGCGCGAGCACGACGTGGTGCTGTTCCATCCCGACGAGCTGCTGTTCGTGGCCATTGGCCAGGCCCGCGCCGCCGCCGAAGCGGGCTACACGCCGCCGCCACGCCTGTCGAACATCCCCGTCGCGGGACGCAATGGCATCGCCAACTTCGAGATGGTGCTGGTCAACATGCGCGAAGGCGGCATGATCAGCGCGCACGATTACCGCGTGGCGCGCAGCGCCGCCGTGGCCCTGTGCGGAGGCGAGGTCGAGACCGGCACGAAGGTGGACGAAGAATGGCTGCTGGCGGTCGAGCGCCGCGAGTTCGTGGCTCTGTTGCGCACGCCTGAAACCCAGGCCCGCATCCGCCACACACTCGAAACCGGCAAGCCGTTGCGCAACTGAGGAACGATCATGACCAAGCAGATTCAAGACGCTTACATCGTCGCCGCCACGCGCCTGCCGGTAGGCAAGCGCAACGGCGCCTATATCACCACGCGGCCCGATGACATGCTGGCCGCCGCGCTGAACGGCGCGCTGGCGCAGGTGCCGTCGCTGGACACCGCGCGCATCGAAGACGTCATTGCCGGCTGCGCCATGCCCGAGGCCGAACAAGGCATGAACGTGGCGCGCATCGGCTTGCTGCTGGCGGGCCTGCCGCAAAGCGTCGCGGGCGTCACCGTGAACCGCTTCTGCGCGTCCGGCTTGCAGGCGGTGGCCGACGCCGCCGCGCGCATCCGCATGGGCGAAGCCGACATCATGATTGGCGCGGGCACCGAATCCATGAGCGCAATGCCGCAGATCATGGGCAACAAGGTGTCGATGAACCCCGAGATCTTTGCCCATGACGAGAACATCGGCATGGCGTTCGGCATGGGGCTGACGGGCGAAAAGGTGGCGGAACGCTGGAAGGTGTCGCGCGAAGACCAGGACGCCTTCGCACTGGCCTCGCATCAGAAGGCGTGCGCGGCGATTGCGGCCGGCCATTTCCGCGCCGAGACCACGCCTTATGAAGTGGTATCGCATCTGCCCGACGGCGCCAGCGGCGCGGTGCGGGTGGTGCGCAGGCTGGTCGAGGTGGACGAAGGCCCGCGCCCGGACAGCAGCGCCGAAGCCTTGGCGCGGTTGCGCCCGGTGTTCTCGACGCGCGGCAGCGTCACGGCGGGCAATAGCTCGCAGATGTCCGACGGTGCGGCTGCCGTGGTGCTGGTGTCCGACCGCATCCTGCGCGAATTCAACCTGAGCCCGCTGGCGCGCTTCGTCAGCTTCTCGGTCGCCGGCGTGCCGCCCGAAGTGATGGGCATCGGCCCAGTTGCCGCCATCCCCAAGGTGCTGCAACGCGCCGGCATCACGCAGGACGCGCTGGACTGGATCGAGCTGAACGAGGCCTTCGCCGCGCAATCGCTGGCCGTGATCCGCGAACTGAAGCTGGACCCGGCCAAGGTCAACCCGCTGGGCGGCGCCATCGCGCTGGGCCACCCACTGGGCGCCACCGGCGCGATCCGCACGGCGACCATCACGCACGGGCTGCGCCGCACGGGCGGCAAGTACGGGTTGGTCACCATGTGCATCGGCACCGGCATGGGCGCGGCCGGGCTGTTTGAAGCGATGTAGGCCCATTGCGGAATCGACCGGCATGCCCAGCCTGAAGCCCTATTGGCTTAAAAGCCTGTCACCGCAATGGCGCGCGCGCCTGATGCGGGTGGGCTTCAACCTGCATCCGGCGTTTCGCGCCACCGGCGGCCGTGTGATGTTTGTGTCGCCGGATTTCCTGCACATCCGCATCAAGCTGCCGCTGCTTCGCCGCACGCGCAACATCGTGGGGTCCATGTACGGCGGGTCGCTGTTTGCGGTAACGGACGGCGCCCACCCGACGATGTTGATGTCGGCATTGGGACCGGATCACATCGTGTGGGACAAGGCCGCCTCGATCCGCTTTCGCAAGCCCGCCTACACGACCCTGTATGTCGACTTCCGGCTGCCGCCCGGGGAAATCGCGGACATCCGCGCCGACCTCGCGCGCGACCACGAAACCACCCGCACGTACACGGTGGAATTGAAGGACAAGGACGGCGTGGTGTACGCCGTCGTGGAACGCACGATCTATATCGCCGACAAGAAGTTCTACAAGCGAAAGACCACAGGAGGAGACACATGCAACGTATCCCTGGAGGGCGATCCACCGCCCTGAGCCGACTTCAGGCAGGCGTTCTGGCCGGCACGCTGGCGGCCGGCCTGGTGGGTGCGCCGGCCTTTGCCGCCGACCTCGACGTGGCGGGCAGGCGCGTGCCGGAACAGCTGTCCGCGGGCAGCCATGCGCTGGTGCTCAACGGCGCCGGCGTGCGCACGAAAATCGTGGTGAAGGTGTACGTGGCGTCGCTGTACGTCACCACGAAAAGCCACGACGCGGCGGCGCTGATCAACAGCACCGAGCCGCGCCGCATCCGTCTGCAATTGCTGCGCGACGTAGACAGCAAAAGCCTGGACGAGGCCTTGCAGGAAGGCCTGCGCGACAATACGCCCAAGGCAGAGCTGGCCGCCATGAAAGCGCCGGCCGACCAGTTGGCCGGCATGATGGCCGACATCGGCGCCCTCAAGGAAGGCGATGTGGTCGACCTGGATTTCGATGCCCGTGGCGTGACCGGGTCACATAACGGCAAGCAGCGCGGCCGCATCGACAGCCCCGACTTCGCGCGCGCGCTGCTGCGCGTGTGGCTGGGCGAGAAGCCGGCGCAGGCCTCCCTGAAAAAAGCCCTGTTGGGCAACTAGGCGGAAATCCTCAAAGATGGAACCTATCTGGCACAAGAGCTACCCCGCCGGCGTCCCCGCACGAATCGACATGGACGGCGTCACCACGCTGGTCTCGATCGTGCGAGACAGCTGCCGCCGCTACGCGGATAAAACCGCGTACATCAGCATGGGCAAATCCATCAGCTACGCCCAACTGGACGCACTGACGCGCGACTTCGCCGCGTGGCTGCACGCGCAAGGCCTGGGCCGTGGCGACCGTGTCGCGCTCATGATGCCCAACCTGCTGCAATACCCCGTGTGCCTGTTCGGCGCCTTGCGCGCCGGCTGCGTCGTGGTCAATTGCAACCCGCTCTACACCCCGCATGAACTGGAACACCAGCTGGTGGATTCGGGCGCGCGCGCCATCGTGGTGGCCGACAACTTCGCGGCCACGGTGCAAAAGGCGTTACCCAACAGCGCGGTGGAACAGGTGCTGGTCACCTCCATCGGCCAGATGCTGGGGCCGGTCAAAGGGCGCTTGGTGGACCTCGCGATCCGCCACGTCAAGCGCATGGTGCCGGCGTGGTCCCTGCCCGGGCATGTGCGCCTGGCCGACGCGCTGCTTGCCGGCCGCGCCCAGCCGTTTACCGACGTGCAGCTGGACCAGCGTGACCTGGCCTGCCTGCAATACACGGGCGGCACGACGGGCGTAGCCAAGGCGGCAATGCTGTCGCACGGCAACCTGGTGGCCAATGTCAGCCAGGCCCACGCCTGGATCAAGCCGCTGGTTACTGATGGCGAGGAATGCGTCGTGACGGCCTTGCCGCTGTATCACATCTTTGCGCTGACGGCGAACTGCCTGACGTTCATGAAAATCGGCGCCAGCAACCTGCTGATCATCAACCCGCGCGACATCCCCGGCCTGATCAAAGAGATGGGCAAGGTGCCGTTTTCGGCGTTTACCGGCGTCAATACCTTGTTCAACGCGCTGCTGAATCATCCCGATTTCGCCAAGCTGGATTTTTCTCGCCTGCGCCTGACGATGGGCGGCGGCATGGCGGTGCAACGCGCCGTGGCGGACCGCTGGCGCGCCGTCACAGGCAAGTCGCTGGCGCAGGCCTATGGGCTGACCGAGACGTCGCCCGCCGTTACCGTCAACCCGCTGGACGTCACGACGTTCACCGGGTCCATCGGCCTGCCCGTGCCGTCCACCGAGATTTCGATCCGCAATGACGACGGCGAAGAACTGGGCGTGGGCGAACCCGGCGAAATCTGCGTGCGCGGGCCACAGGTCACGCAGGGCTATTGGAATCGCCCCGACGAAACGGCGCTGGTGATGTACCCGGACGGCTTTCTGCGCACGGGCGACATCGGCTACGTCGATGAGGACGGCTACGTGTTCCTGATCGACCGCAAGAAGGACATGATCCTGGTGTCGGGCTTTAACGTGTACCCGAACGAAGTCGAGGACGCCGCCGCGTTGCATCCGGGCGTGCGCGAGGTGGCGGCCGTGGGCGTGCCGGATGAACGGTCGGGCGAAGCGGTCAAGTTGTTCGTGATCCGCAAGGATCCCGGGCTGGACGCCGACACGCTGATTGCGCATTGCCGCACGCAGCTGACCGGCTACAAGGTGCCGCGCTATGTGGAATTTCGCGATGACCTGCCGCGCTCGAATGTGGGCAAGATCCTGCGGCGGGAACTGAAACCCGAGACCGCCGCGCCGACGCAAACGCAAAGCGCGGGGCACGCCTGAGGGGGCACGCCTGAGGGGGCACGCCTGAGGGGGCACGCCTGAGGGGGCACGCCCGATCGCGGCGACCGGGCGGCGCGCGACGGCGCCCCGCCCCTTGGTGCAAGACGCGCCCCGCCCCTTAGTGCGAGACGGCGCCCCGCCCCTTGGTGCAAGACGCCTTCCCGCCGCTTACCGCGCAATGGCGCCCGCCCCTTACCACTGCCCGAAAAACACACCCGCCCGTTTGTGCGCGTTGGTGGCCTTTTCCACGGCCTCGTCGCTCAGGGTGGTGCGGCGCTTGCCGCGCAGCATCCAGTCCAACAGGCGCTGACGCAGTTCCAGGCGGACGGCGGCGTGCTCGCGGCTTGTGCCCAGGTCCTGGAATTCGCCCGGGTCGGCATGCAGGTCGTACAGCTGCTCGGGCTCGTCCAGCCAGTACACATAGCGCCAGCGGTCCGTGCGCACCGACCACGCGCGGGCGTTCTGCGGCGTCTTGCCACGCAGGATGCGCGCGTGTCGAAAGCTGTAGTCAAGTTCAGAAAACACGCACTCGCGCCACGGCGTGGCGGCGTCGCGCCCATGCAGCAGCGTTTGCAGTTCGCGGCCTTCCAGCCGGTGCGCGGGGCCTGGCGTGCCCAGCGCGCGCAGCACGGTCGGCACAAGATCCACGCTTTCCACCATGTCATTCAGCGCCTGCCCGCGCGTGGCGTCGGCGGCCGACGATGGGTCCATCACGATGAACGGCACGCGTTGCACGGTGTCGTAGAACAATTCCTTTTCGCCCAGCCAGTGGTCGCCCAGGAAGTCGCCATGATCGGCGGTGAACACGATCAGCGTGTTCTTCATCAGGCCCGCGCCTTCCATGTAGTCGAACAGTCGGCCCAGGTGGTCGTCCAGCTGCTGGATCAACCCCTGGTACGCGGGCCGCACCACGCGCACGCATTCGTCGGTGGAAAAACTGATGCTTTCTTCTTGCTGGCGATACGCTGCAACGACGGGGTGCGCGTCGCGCAGTTCTTCGCGGTTGCGTTGCACGGGCAGGCACTGGTCGGCGGTGTAGCGCCGGTGGTACGGCGCGGGCGCCATGTAGGGCCAGTGCGGCTTGACGTAGCTTAAGTGCAGCACCCAGGGCTGGCTGCCGCGCCGCTGCATGAAGTCCAGCGCCTGGTCCGTCATGTAGGCGGTTTCGGAATGCGGTTCGGCCACGCGCGCGGGCAGATGCACGTTGCGCATGTGCCAGCCGCTGGCGATCTGGCCGTTGGCATCCACGCCTGAAATGACGAAGTCCGTCCAGGGGTCGGCGCTGTCGTAGCCGTGGCGCCGCAGGTAGGCCGGGTAGCCGCTTTCGTCGCCGGGCGGATGGTGGCCGTCGTAGCGGTCCAGTTCGGTGAAGCCGCCACGCGCCAGCAGCACACCCAGCTCGGAGGCGCCATCGATGCTTAGCCGTTCCATGCCGGCCTTGTCGGGAATGATGTGCGTCTTGCCCGCCAGCGCCAGGTCGCGGCCCTGCCCGGCCAGGTATTCACCCAGCGTGATCTCGTTGACGGACAAGGGCACGCGGTTCCACGTCGCGCCATGCCGCGACGGATAGCGGCCCGTGTAGTAGCTCATGCGCGACGGGCCACACACGCCGGAATTGACGAAGGCGCGGTCAAAGCGCACGCCGCGCCTGGCCAGGGCGTCCAGGTTTGACGTTTGCAGATAGGGATGGCCGTAGCAGCCCAGGTGATCGGCGCGCAGCTGATCCGCCATGATGAACAACACGTTTTGCACGGTACGCATCGCCGCCCCTTATTGCGTGGCCGTGAAGCCGGAGTCGCGCACGACCGGCTCCCATTGCTGGCGGTAGGCGGCCAACGCTTTGGCGGTGTCGGATGCGTCCCGCGACACCGGCTCCAGGAACACGGCGCGCACCGCTTGCTGCATGGCGGGCTCGCGCAGGATGGCGGCAATGTCGGCGCCCAGCCGCTTGACCTTCGCCTCGGGCATCGCGGCCGGCGCGAAGAACGCGTTCCAGCCGTCGGCCGCCAGGTTCACACCGCCTTCGCGAAAGGTGGGCACCTCTTTCAGATCGGCGTCACGCGTTTCACCGGAGGTCGCCAGGATGCGGATCTTGCCGGCGCGATGCTGCGGCAACAAGGTATCCAGCGTGTCGATGCCTTGCGGCAGAATGCCGCCGATCAGTTCCGAGATCAGCGGCGCCGACCCCCGATAGCCAACCACCTCGGGCTCCTGGCCGATTTCACGGCCCAGCATCAATGCAAAGAAATGCGGCAAGCTGCCGGTGGCGGGCACGCCCACGGTGAATTGCTTGGGATTGGCGCGCAGCCACAAACGTAGCGCGGCGACGTCCTGGATGGGCGAGGACGCGGGCACGGCCAGCGCGAACTTATATTCGCTGACCAGGGACACGGGCTTGAAATCGCGCTGGGCGTCGTAGCCGGGCTGGGCGTAGACCAGCGGCGCCACCACCATCACGGCCGGGTTGGCCAGCATCAACACGTTCTGCGTGGCAGGCGCGGCATGCAGGCCTTGGGCCGCGATGCGCCCCCCGGCGCCCGTCTTGTTTTCCACGACGACGGGCACGCCCACGCGGTCTTTCAGGCGGTCGGCCACCAGCCGCGCAATGCGGTCGGAACTTCCGCCGGGCGGGTAGCCCACCACGATGGTCAACGCGCCATCCAGCGGCGCCTGCTGCGCACCGGCCAGCGACGCGGCCCCCGCCAACGCGGCAGCCAAGGCCGCGCCCGTCATCCATTTACGCATGGTGTTCTCCTGTCGACAGTGGCCCGCCGTCGGTTATGTTTCTTTCTGCCTGGCCGTATACCGAAATAAGCAGATTGACTGTAGCAACGGGTCCATTGCTTGATCTAATCCAGGACTTTCCATAACGATATGCAGCGCAACGCGCCGACGCGGCACGCGCTGCGGCAAGGAGGAGACGCCATGCCAACCCGCCCCACCCCCGCACCGCCGCAATTGGCCGACATGCTGATGTATCGGCTGTATCAGGCATGGTCGCAATCGAACCCCGTCTTCGTGCGCCTGTGCGAAGGGCGCTTTGGCATCACGCGACGCGAATGGCGCATCCTGGCCTGCGCCATTGAAGGCGGCATCATGAATTCCGCCGAGCTTGCCGCCGCCGCCAAGCTGGACTTGGCGCGCACGTCGCGCACCTTGGGCGCGCTGTGTGAAAAAGGTTGGTTGCGACGTTTGCACGACAGCGCCGACCGCCGTGTCGTGCGGGTCGAGGCCACGGCCGAGGGGCTGGCGCGATACCAGGCGCTGCTGCCCGAAGTGTCGCGGCTGAATGCACTGCTGGTGCAAGACCTGAGCGATGCCGAGGTGGCGCAGCTGCGCGACTTTCTGGGCCGCATCGAACAGCGCGGCCGGCAGATGGGCCAAGACAATATCGTGGCCGACAAGGCCAGCCGCCGCGAAGGCGGCACGCGGCGCGCGCAGTACGCATGACGCGTCCGGTGTCGCTTGGGGCCAACAGGACGGCGCCTTCTTCTCTTCAATGGCGGGGCCTGCCTGGCGTCCCGCCAAGCCTCTGAAACGCAAGGTATTTATTGCCGGCAGCCAAGCGCCGCCGCCCACCCTTGCAGGTTTTTTTTACATCTGGGATCGCCCATGCGTCTTGGCGCGAGGCCGCAACGCAATTAATAATAGTTATCGTTGCTATTCCTGTATGTAATCAGCGGCCGCAGCGCCGTAGGGGACGACTCTTGAAACGCCATACACTTCGTGCCGCCCGCCTGGCGCGGCCGCAGACGCTATTGCCCGCCGCCGCGCTGGCCGCCGCGCTGGCCGCCTGCCTGGGCGCCACCGCGCAGGCGCAAACCACCAATCCGGCCACCGAAGCCACCACCGTCCTGCCTGCCGTGCAGGTCACCGGCATGGGCGAAACCGCGACCGGCCCCGTGGACGGCTACGTCGCCACGCGCAGCGCCACGGGCACCAAGACCGACACGCCGCTGTCCGAAACGCCGCAGGCCATCACCGTCATTCCGCGGGACCAGATCGTGGACCAGGGCGCGCTGAACGTGCAGGACACCATGAACTACGCCGCGGGCGTGCGGCCCAACGCGTACGGCGTGGACAACCGCGGCGACTATGTGCGCATACGCGGCACCGAGCCCGCGCAATACCTGGACGGGCTGCGCCAGTTCTTCAACTCCAACAACCCGCGCACCGAGGTCTACGGCCTGGAGCGCGTGGAAGTGCTGCGCGGCCCGTCGTCCATGCTGTACGGACAAGGCAGCACCGGGGGCCTGGTCAACCTGGTCAGCAAGCGCCCGCAAGCCGACGCCCAGCGCGAAATCGGCGTGGTGGTGGGCAATCACGGCCGCCGCGAAATCCAGGCCGACCTGACCGGCCCGGTCACGGAAGACGGCCAATGGCTGTATCGCGTGGTGGGCGTGGGGCGCGACAGCGACACCCAGGTGCAACATGCGCCCGACGACCGCCTGATGCTGGCGCCGTCGCTGACCTGGCGACCCAGCGCCGCCACGTCGTTGACCTTGCAGGCGTTGTGGCAGAAGGACAAGGCGGGCACGACGCAATCGTTCCTGCCCTGGAGCGGGTCGGTGCAGGAAAACCCCAACGGCCGCATCCCGACGCGCCGCTTCGTCAGCGAGTCGGGCTTTGACGCCTACGACACCGAGCAATTCAGCGTGGGCTGGCTGTTTGAACACCAGTTCAACGACACGTGGAAATTCCGCCAGAATTTCCGCAACACCGTCAGCCGCGTTGATTACCAATCGCTGTACCCGAACGTGTACGGCGCGCGCCGTGGCGATTCCTATATCGACGCGGAACAGACCACCACCGACCGTTACTTCTACGTCAACAAGCCGCGCATGCGCACGCTGCTGGCCGACCAGAATATCGAGGGCAAGCTGAACTGGGGCCGCACCGAGCACACCGTTATCTTCGGCATGGACTATTCGCACTACCGCGAGACCAGCCAGACGGCCTCCGGCCTGGGCGCGCCGCTGAACCTGTATCACCCCGTCTACGGCAACCGGCCGGAATATGAACTGTCCGACACGCCCAAGCAAAAGCAGCAGCAGCTGGGCTTTTACGCGCAGGACCAGATCAAGTTCGACCAGAACTGGATCTTCCTGGCGGGCATCCGCCGCGACCGCGCCGACAATCGCATCGAAGGCCAAGACAAGGAAACCGACTACGCCACCACCAAGCGCTTCGGCCTGATGTACGCGGCCGACAACGGCTGGTCGCCCTACCTGAGCTACAGCGAATCGTTCACGCCCATTGCCGGGTCCAACTTCTACAACGAACGCTACAAGCCGCTGCGCGGCAAGCAGGTCGAGGCCGGCATCAAATACATGCCCAAGGACGCCGACATCGAGTTCACCGCCGCGGCCTACGACCTGCGCGAAAAGAACCGTCAAACCAATGACCCCGACAACCCCAACAACCAGCTCCAGGCCGGCAAGACGCGCACGCGCGGCGTGGAATTGGAATTGCGAGGCCGCGTCACCAAGAACGTCGACGTGATCGCCAACTACCTCTACACCGATGTCGACCCGCAACTGGAAGCCCTGCCCAAGCACATGGCGTCTTTGTGGGGCAAGTACCGCTTTGCGCTGGCCGGCCAGCCCGGCTTCGCGGTGGGCGCGGGCGTGCGCTACCTGACGGCCTTCCGCGATGGCGGCGCGCCCGAAACGCCCGCCGTCACCTTGTTCGACGCGATGGTCAGCTACGACAACGGCCCGTGGCGCTATGCCTTGAATGTCAACAACATTGCCGACCGCACCTATGAAGTGGTTTGCCTGGACCGTGGCGACTGCTTCTACGGCGCACGCCGCACGGTAATGTTGAGCGGGGCGTACCGCTTCTGACGCAAGGCTCGTCGCAACGCCGGCATTTGCGCTAAACCCTCCAGGACGGGAATCCTGAAAAACCCGAGCCAGCTGCAAAACCTGTACGTACAGGCAGTACGTACAGGTGTACACTAGCGGTTTTTCAACCCCCACTGACAGACGCGTCAACGAACGTCTGCAATCCACCAGAACCGTCCTGGAGACTTACGCAAGTGTCGACCGCTGCCTCTTCCCGTTCGCCTTTTTTTGGCACCATGCAGAAAATCCCTGGTGGATTGATGCTTGTGCCGCTGATCCTGGGTTCCCTGATCGGCACCTTTGCCCCTGATGCGCTGGCCATCGGCGGCTTCACTACCGCCCTCTTCAAGAACAGCGCCCTGCCGCTGATCGCCCTGCTGATCTTCGCGACCGGCACGCAGGTCAACGCCCGCACCGGCGGCCCCATCCTGGCCACGGCCGGCACCATCCTGCTGATGAAGACGCTGGTGCCCGCCACGCTCATCATCATCCTGGGCAGCTACGTCGGCCTGGACGGCGTGCTGGGCGTGTCGATCCTGGCCTTGCTGGCCGCGTTCGACAACAGCAACGGCGGCCTGTGGCTGGCCTACACCGGCCAGTACGGCGATGCGCGCGACCGTGGCGCCTACGTTGCCAGCGCCGTCAATGACGGCCCCTTCTTCAGCCTGCTGTTCCTGGGCGCCTCGGGCCTGGCCGACATTCCCATGATTGCCCTGGTGGCGGCGCTGGTGCCGTTCCTGCTGGGTGTCGTGGTCGGCAACCTGGACCCGAAGTGGCGCGACGTGCTCAAGCCCGTGCCCAACATCGTCATCCCGTTCTTCGCCTTCGCGCTGGGCACCGGCATCAACCTGGGCGCGGTCGTCAGCGGCGGCATCAGCGGCCTGATCCTGGGCCTGATCATCAGCCCGATTACCGGCGGCCTGGTCTACCTGGGCTATCGCTTGATCCTGCGCCGTGGCGGCAAGAGCGGCCTGGGCTTTGCCGCCGGCACCACCGCCGGCAACGCCATCGCCACGCCCGCCGTGGTGGCCGCCGCAGATCCCAACTTCCAGCAATACGTGTCCACTGCCACCGCGCAAGTGGCCGCCTGCGTGCTGATCAGTTCCATCCTGGCTCCGATCCTGGCGTCGTACTTCCTGAAGCGCGCCGGTGAACTGAAGTCCGAGGACGCGGACGCAAGCCGCGCCACGCCGACGTTGGGCGAGGCGCGCGGAGAGGCGCTTTGACCCCCACCATCGCCATCGTTGCCGATGACCTGACCGGCTCGGGCGACACCGCCGTGCAGTTCGTGCGCGCCGGCTGGAGCACGCACCTGTCCATCGGCGGCGCCGAGGAAGCGCTGTCCGGCCCGGCCACGGCCGGCGTCGAAGTGCTGGCGGTCACGACCAACAGCCGCGCCCTGCCCGCCGCCGAGGCCGCCCGCGTCATCGACCAGAACGTGCGCCAGCTGCGCGCGGCCGGCGTGTCGCGCCTGTACAAGAAGGTGGACTCCACCTTGCGCGGCGCCTTCAAGGCCGAGATCGACGCAGCCCGCCTGGCCTGGGGCCCGGACACGGTGGCGGTGATCTGCCCCGCCTTTCCCGCCACCGGCCGCACCGTTGAACAAGGCGTGCTGAGGGTGAACGGCAAGCCCGTCACCGAAACGTCCGCCGCGACGGACCCGGTCACGCCCGTCACCGAAAGCCATATCCCCACGTTGCTGGGTTGCGCCCACGTCGCGGTGCAAGACGGCGAGACGCCGGAAGCGCTGGCCGCGCGCATCCGCGAAGCGGGCCACACCGTGGTGGTGGATGCCGCCACGGACGCCGACCTGGAGCGCCTGGCGCGCGCCATCGGCTTGCTGGGCGAACACGCCCTGCCCGTGGGCGCGGGCGGCCTGGCCGTGCCGCTGGCTCGCGTGTGGGCCGGTGCGGACCAGACGGCGCCCGTCGTCGTCGTGGTCACGTCGCAGCACAGCGCCGCACGCGCGCAAGCCGCTGCACTGAAGGCGTCGGGCGCCGACACCTGGACGCCCTCGCTGCAACAACTGGCCGACGACGCCGCCTGGCAGGCCTGGACGCAGCCGCTGTTGCAAGCGCACGCCAAGGCGCCGGCCGACGCCGGCACCGTGCTGCTGCTGGCGCCCGAAGGGCAGCTGGACGGCCTGCATTCCGAGAAAGTCGCCGAACGGCTGGGCAGCCTGGCGGCGCAATTGATCACGGCATCCCGCGCGGCGGGCGTGGTCGCCACGGGTGGCGACGGCGCGCGCAGCGTGCTGGTGGCGCTGGCCGCGCGCGGCATCGCGCTGGTGGATGAAGTCATGGGCGGCGTGCCTCTTGGCACGCTGACCGGGGGCATGGCCGCGGGCCTGCCCGTGGTGACCAAGGCCGGCGGCTTTGGCACCGAAGACGTACTGGTTCGCGCCGTGCGCGCGATCCGCGACAGGAGATTCAAGCGATGACACAACCTCAATCGAACAAGCTGCCGCTGTTGGCCGTCACCCTGGGCGACGTGGCCGGCATCGGGCCGGAAATCACGGCCAAGATGCTGATGGGCCATGACGAACTGCGCCAAAAGGCCCGCCTGCTGGTGGTGGGCGATGTGGACGTGATGGTCAACGCGGTGCGCGGCCTGGGCGGCGACCCCGCCATCGTGCGCAAGCTGGACCGCGCGGCCGACTGTACCAATGCCCCCGGCACCATCGAAGTGCTGCAAGCCGGCCCGTCGCTGGCCCACGTCAAGCTGGGCGAAATCAGCGCCGACGCGGGCGACGGTTCGGTGCGTTTTGTGACCACGGCCTGCGCCCTGGCGCGCGCCGGCGAAGTCGACGGCATCGTCACCGCGCCGCTGAACAAGGCCGCGATGCACGCCGCCGGCCACAAATGGCCCGGCCACACCGAACTGCTGGCGCACGAGTTCGGCGTCAAGACGTTCTCGCTGGTGCTGTCGGCCGGCGACCTCTACATTTTCCACGCCACCACGCACGTATCGCTGCGCCAGGCCATCGACGACCTGACGCCCACGCGCATGCGCGCCGTGCTGCGTCTGGCGGGCTCGTTCGCCAAGGCGCTGGGCCGTGGCGACCAGCCGGTGGCCGTGTCGGGCCTGAACCCGCACGCCGGTGAAAACGGCATCTTCGGCAGCGAAGACGCCGACATCCTGGCCCCGGCCGTGGCCGAAGCCAACGCGGCCGGCATCCTGGCCGCCGGCCCGATCCCCGCCGACGCCCTGTTCCCGCAAGCCGTTCGCGGCAAGTGGCAGTTCGTGATTGCCTGCTATCACGACCAAGGGCACGCGCCGTTCAAGGCCGTGTATGGCGATGACGGCGTCAACATCACCGTCGGCCTGCCCGTCGTGCGCGTGTCCGTGGACCACGGCACCGCGTTCGACATCGCCGGCAAGGGCATCGCGCGCGAAGACAGCCTGATCCTGGCCGCCGAGCGCGCCGCGCACCTGGCCCCGGGCTGGACGCATGTATGGGAAACTGCGCGGGCACAAACCGGAGGTTGATTTCCATGGCGCCCGCCACGCACGACGCACTGCCCGTTCTTGATCGCTCTGGCGATACCCCGCTGCACGCCCAGGTGGCGGCCTTGCTGCGGGGCTTTATCCGGACGAACAAGCTGGCGGCGGGCGCCGTGCTGCCCAGCGAAGCCGCGCTGTGCGTACGCTTTGGCGTGGCGCGCAGCGTGGTCCGCCAGGCGCTGGCCGCGCTGGCCACCGAAGGCTTGATCCAACGCGAAAGCGGGCGCCCGGCAACGGTTGCCGCGCCGCAGGAACATCGCCGGCTGGTGCAGCGGTCCACCGGGCTGTACGAACAATTCGCGCAGTCCGGCGTGGCCTTGCAGACGCGCGTGCTGGCGTTCGCGCGGGCCGAACCGCCCGCCGACGTGGCGGCGTTTTTTGGCACCACGCAATTACTGATGCTGGAACGCTTGCGTCATGTGGCCGACGCGCCGCTGGCGTATGTGCGTACGTGGCTGCCGGCTGACGCCGTGCCCGGGCTGCGCGCCGATGATCTGGCCGACGCTTCCTTGCATGGCGTGTTGACGCGGCGCTTCGGCCTGCGACCCGGCGCGGGCCGCAACCAGATCCGCGCCGTGGCCGCCGACGCCAGGCTCGCCAAACTGCTGCACACCCAGACCGGCACGCCGCTGCTGATGTTGCAGGGCCAGGGCATGGATCAGCATGATCGTCCCCTGGAGTGGTTCACCACCTGGCATCGCGCCGAGCAGCTGGTGTTCGACGTGGACGTCAGCATGGGCCACGAAAGCGTGCATCCGCGTTTGCAGGATGCGCCGGCGGAAGGGGCTGAGCCGGCCAAACCGGCCCACTCGGCCCACTCGGCCAGCGTGGCGAACCTGGCCGACCCGGCCGAGGCGGCCGACGTCGCCTTCAAGCCCGAGCCCCGGACCCCGCAAGACGCCACATCGCCGCACGATCCCCTGGCGCGTGCGCAGGCGCTGGTTGCCGAGCTTTCGGCCGAGCTGGCCCGGCTGCGCGGCCAGGCCTGACCTTCGCCCTACAGCAACCCGCAAATCAGCGCCACGTGCGCGTCGCGCCGCGCCGCCAGATCGAAGGGCTCGTCCGCGCTTGCCAGGATCGCCATGACGATGGCGTGCACCACCGGCGATAGCAACAGCTCGGGGTGCCGCGCCGCCACGCCCCCTTCACACAAGCCGCGCTCACGCGCCAAGGCCAGCAAGCTGACGATATCGGCCAGATGGGCGTCGGCCGTCTCTTGCCGCCAACGCCGCGCCAGATGCGGTACTCGCGCGCTTTCGGCCAGGAGCAGCCGCATGGTGACGATCATGGCCGGGTTGGCCAGGCTGGCGTAAAGATGGTCCACCAGGCGTTCCGCCAATTGCCGGACCGACGCCGAGGCCTCGACGATGGCGCGCGCGTCCAGGCGGGCCGGGGTCAGGTGACGTTCCAGCAGCGCGCGAAAGACCTGTTCCTTGCTGGAAAAATGGGCGTACAGGCCGCCCTTGGACAAACCGGCCCGCAGCGCGATGTCTTCCATGCGCGCCCCCTCGTAACCCGCCGCCGAGAATTCCTGTAGCGCGGCATCCAGAATCTGCCCCGTCCGCACCGTGGGAGGCAGACGCTGGCGTTGCGTACGCATTCGTGGCTCCTTGCGAAATGACGCGCGGCGTAGACGTCGCACGCCGTCCTGCGGCCTTATTAAAAACCGACCAGTCAGTCGCTAGCTTGATGTCGATCAAGGATTCGCCGCTACGCGCCGGGCAAAATAGACTCCGTGAAGACGCCACGGTTACCGCCGTTGGACGTAAGGCTTCCATTGACGCGATGGAGAACGACACATGACTCGCCGTCCGGTTTCGGCATGGAACGCTGCCCGCCTGGCGCCGGCCGCCCTGGCCGTGCTGCTGGCGCAGGGTTGCGTGTCCATGGCCCCGCCCTACCAACGCCCCGCCCTGCCAGTGGCCGCCACCTGGGCCACCCCACCATCCAATGAACCGAATGCAGAGTTGAACGCCGCCCACGTGGGCTGGCGCAGCTATTTTTCGGACCCGGTTCTGCAAGGCCTGATCGACGAAGCGCTGGCCAACAACCGCGACCTGCGCCAGGCCCTGCTGCGCGTGGAAGAAGCGCGCGCGCTGTACGGCATCCAGCGGTCGGACCAGTTTCCGACCTTGGGCGTGCAGGCCACGGGCACCCGTTCGCGCACGCCGGCGGACCTGAACCTGACGGGTCGGCCCGTGGTGGCCAACCAGTACCAGGCCGGTGTCGGCATGGCCACCTGGGAGCTGGATTTCTGGGGTCGCGTGCGCAGCCTGAAAGACGCCGCGCTGGAAAACTACCTGGCGTCCGATGCCGCCGCGCGGGCCGTCACCTTGTCCCTGATTGCGCAGGTGGCGGACAGCTACCTGTCGCTACGTGAACTGGACGAACGGCTGGCGCTCACCCGCCAGACCATCGCCTCGCGCGAAGAATCCCTGCGCATCTTCCGCCGCCGCTACGAAGTCGGCGCCATCGCCAAGCTGGACCTGACCCAGGTGGAAACGCTGTGGCAGCAGGCCCGCGCGCTGGGCGCCGAACTGGAACAGGCGCGCGCCACGCAGGCGCACGCGCTGGAACTGCTGGTGGGCAAGCCGCTGAACCTGCCGCTGCCTCGCACCGGCCTGAACGATGCGGCCGTGATGCGCGACCTGCCGGCCGGGCTGCCGTCCGACCTCTTGACGCAGCGCCCCGACATTGTCGCGGCCGAACATCAGCTGCGGGCGGCCAACGCCAATATCGGCGCGGCGCGCGCCGCCTTCTTTCCCCGCATTACGTTGACCGGCGCCTTCGGCAGCGCCAGCGCCGAACTGAACGGCCTGTTCGGCGGCGGCAGTGGCGCCTGGACCTTTACGCCCAGCCTGGACCTGCCGATCTTTGACGCCGGCCGGCGCAGCGCCAACCTGGACCTGGCCGAGATACGCCGCGACCAGGCCGTCGCGAACTACGAACAAACCGTCCAGAGCGCGTTCAGGGACGTGTCCGACGCGTTGGCCGCGCGCCGCTGGCTGGCCGAACAGGTGCAGGTGTTGCGCGCCACCGTGGCCGCGCAAAGCGAACGCGCCAGGCTCGCCAAGCTGCGCTACGACCATGGCGCGTCGCCCTACCTGGAAGTGCTGGACGCGCAGCGCGACCTGCTGGCCGCGCAGCAGGCGCTGGCGCAGACGCGCCGCGCCCTGCTATCGGCGCGCGTCGGCCTGTACGCCGCGCTGGGAGGCGGCACGCAGGCGGGCGTGTCGGCAGCCGGCCCTGACGGCGCGGCAACTCAAGCGCCCGCCCCGCAATAACAACAGGACAAAAACCATGAAGCTGCCCACCCGAAAACTGATACCCGTCGTGCTCGTGTTGGCCGTGGCCGTTGCCGCGTACACCGGCTGGCGCATGCTGGCCGACAACGGCCCGGGAGAAGGCTTCATCAGCGGCAACGGGCGTATCGAAGCCACGGAGATCGACGTCGCCACCAAGCTGGCCGGCCGCGTACAAGAGGTGCTGGTGGCCGAAGGAGACTTCGTCACCGCGGGCCAGGCGTTGGCGCGCATGCAGATCGATACGCTCAATGCCCAGCGCGAGGAAGCCCGTGCCCAGCATCAGCAAGCCATCAACAACGCCGCCAGCGCCAGCGCGCAGATCGCCCAGCGCGAAAGCGACAAGCTGGCCGCCGAAGCCGTGGTGGTGCAACGCGAAAGCGAGCTGGACGCGGCCCGCCGACGCTTGGCCCGATCGGAAACCTTGTCCAAGGAAGGCGCCTCGTCCATCCAGGAACTGGACGACGACCGGGCCCGCGTCCGCAGCGCCCAGGCGGCGGTGAATGCCGCGCGCGCGCAAGTGAACGCCGCCCAGGCTGCCATCCAGGCAGCGCGCGCGGCGCAGGTGGGCGCGCAGTCGGCAGTGAACGCGGCGCTGGCCACCATCGCGCGTATCGACGCCGACATCACCGACAGCGAACTGCGCGCGCCGCGCGCCGGCCGCGTCCAGTACCTGGTGGCCCAACCCGGCGAAGTACTGGGCGCTGGCGGCAAGGTGCTGAACATGGTGGACCTGGCCGACGTCTACATGACGTTCTTCCTGCCGGAGCGGGCGGCCGGCCGCGTGGCCTTGGGCCAGGACGTGCGCATCATTCTGGACGCCGCGCCGCAATACGTCATACCGGCCAAGGTATCGTTCGTGGCCAGCACCGCGCAGTTCACGCCTAAAACCGTGGAGACGGCCTCCGAGCGGCAAAAGCTGATGTTCCGCGTCAAGGCGCAGATCGATCCCAAACTGCTGCAACAGCATTTGCAGCAGGTCAAGACCGGCGTGCCCGGTGTTGCCTGGCTGAAGCTGGACGCTGATGCCGCGTGGCCCGCCAACCTGGAAGTCAAGGTGCCCTGATGGACACGCCCACGACGGCCCCCGCCGCCGAGCCCACCCGCGCGGTGGTCACGCTGGCGGACGTGAGCCTGCGCTACGGCAAGACCCTTGCACTGGACGCCATCACGCTGGACATTCCCGCCGGCCGCATGGTGGGCCTGATCGGCCCGGACGGCGTGGGCAAGTCCAGCCTGCTGGCGCTTATCGCCGGCTCGCGCGCCGTTCAGACCGGCACGGTGAACGTGCTGGGTGGCGACATGGCCAGCAAGCGTCATCGCGACGCCGTCTGCCCCCGCATCGCCTACATGCCACAGGGCCTGGGCAAGAACCTGTACCCAACGCTGTCGGTGGAAGAGAACCTGCAATTTTTTGCGCGCTTGTTCGGCCATGGCGAAGCCGAGCGCCGCCGCCGTATCGACAGCCTGACGCGCAGCACCGGCCTGGCCGCGTTCCTGTCGCGGCCGGCCGGCAAGCTGTCGGGCGGCATGAAGCAAAAGCTGGGCCTGTGCTGCGCGCTGATCCACGACCCCGACCTGCTGATCCTGGACGAACCGACGACCGGCGTCGACCCGCTGGCGCGCGCGCAGTTCTGGGACCTGATCAACGACATCCGCCGCGAACGCCGCGGCATGAGCGTCATCGTGGCAACCGCCTACATGGACGAGGCGCAGCGTTTTGACTGGCTTATCGCCATGGACGAAGGCCGCGTGCTGGCGACCGGCACGCCCGCCCAGCTGCAACAACGCACCGGCGCCGACTCGCTGGAGGCCGCCTTCATTGCCCTGTTGCCCGAAGCCAAGCGGCGCGGCCACAAGCCCGTGCAGATCACGCCACTGGCGCTGGACGACAACGCCCCCATCGCCATCGAGGCGCGCGACCTGACCATGCGCTTCGGCGATTTTGTGGCTGTGGACCATGTGAACTTTCGCATCCGCCAAGGCGAGATCTTTGGGTTCCTGGGATCGAACGGCTGCGGCAAATCCACCACCATGAAGATGCTGACGGGCCTGTTGCCGGCCAGCGAAGGCCAGGCCTGGCTGTTCGGCACCGAGGTCGACCCGCGCAACATCGATACGCGGCGCCGGGTCGGCTATATGTCGCAAGCGTTCTCGTTATACGGGGAACTGACCGTGCGCCAGAACCTGGTGCTGCACGCCCGGCTGTTCCATGTGCCCGAAGCCGATATCCCCGCCCGCGTGAACGAAATGGTGGCGCGCTTCGACCTGACCGACGTGCTGGATGCGTTGCCCGAGAAGCTGCCGATGGGCGTGCGCCAGCGCCTGTCTCTGGCGGTGGCCATGGTGCACAAACCCGAGCTGCTGATTCTGGACGAGCCGACCTCGGGCGTGGACCCCGTGGCCCGCGACAATTTCTGGCGCCTTCTGATTTCGCTGGCGCGCGAGGACCGGGTCACGATCTTTATTTCCACCCACTTCATGAACGAGGCCCAGCGCTGCGATCGGATGTCGCTGATGCACGCAGGCAAGGTGCTGGTCAGTGCCTCGCCCGCCGACATCATCCGGATGCGCGGCGCCAAGACGCTGGAAGAGGCCTTCATCGCCTATCTGATCGACGCCGGTGCGGGCACGCGGCCCGCCCCGCCAGCCACCCCGCCAGCCACCGACACACCGGCGCCCGCCGGCCCGGCGCAAGACATGAGTGCATCGCCGGAAAGCACCACCACGCATCCCCAAACGCGCCCTGCCACGCAGCGTGGCTTCAACCTGCAACGGATGATCAGCTACCTGTGGCGCGAGACGCTGGAACTGCGCCGCGACCCGGTGCGCGCCACACTGGCCCTGGCCGGCTCGCTGCTGCTGATGTTCGTCATCGGCTTTGGCATCAGCCTGGACGTGGAAGACCTGCGCTATGGCGTCATGGACCGCGACCAGACCAGCCTGAGCCAGAACTACGCCTTGAACCTGTCGGGCTCGCGCTACTTCATCGAGCAGCCGCCCATTGCCAGCTACCAGGACATGGATGCCCGCATGCGCAGCGGCGAGCTGTCCCTGGCCATCGAGATCCCGCAGGGCTTCGCCCGCGATGTCGAACGCGGGCGCAACGCGCAGATCGGCGTCTGGATCGATGGCGCCATGCCGCAACGCGCCGAGACCATACGGGGATACGTGCAGGGCATGCACCAGGGCTGGCTGCAACAACAGGCGCGCGAACGGCTGGGCAGCGCGGCCGCGCCGCAGATCAGCATCGAAACGCGCTTTCGCTACAACCCGGACGTGCGCAGCCTTCCGGCCATGGTGCCGGCCGTGATCCCGCTGTTGCTGCTGATGATGCCGGCCATGCTGACGGCGCTGGCCGTCGTGCGCGAGAAAGAACTGGGGTCGATCATCAACCTGTACGTCACGCCGGTCACACGGCTGGAGTTCCTGCTGGGCAAGCAGCTGCCTTACGTGGCGCTGGCGATGCTTAACTTTCTGCTCATGACGCTGCTGGCGGTAACCGTCTTCGGCGTGCCCATCACCGGCAGTTTCACGACCTTGCTGGCCGCCGCGCTGATCTACAACGTGGTGGCGACCGCCATCGGCTTGCTGGCCTCGACTTTCACGCGCAGCCAGATCGCGGCGCTGTTCTTCACCATGATCGGCACGCTGGTGCCGGCGGTGCAGTTTGCCGGGCTGCTCAATCCGGTGTCGTCGCTGGAAGGCATGGGCCGTTTGATCGGGCAGGTCTATCCGGCCACCCACATGCTGACCATCAGCCGTGGCGTGTTCAGCAAAGGGCTGGACTTTGCCAGCTTGCAGGGCTCGTTCTGGCCGCTGCTGCTGGCGATACCCGTGATCCTGGGCGCGTCGGTGCTGCTACTGAAAAAGCAGGAGGCCTGACCATGCCGCGACATGTCGCCAATATCTACCGGCTGGGCGTGAAAGAGCTGTGGAGCCTGGCGCGCGATCCCATGATGCTGGTGCTGATCTTCATCTCGTTCACCCTGATGATCTACACGGCGGCAACCGCGGTGCCGGAATCGCTGCACAACGCGGCCATCGCCGTGGTCGATGAAGACGTCTCGCCGCTGTCCTCGCGCATCACGTCGGCGTTCTATCCCCCGCATTTCACGCCGCCGCGGATGGTCACGGCGGCCCAGGCCGACGCCGGCATGGACGACGGGCGCTACACGTTTTCGGTGAACATCCCGCCAAATTTCCAGCGCGACGTACTGGCCGGCAAGCCCGCGCAGATCCAGCTGAACGTGGATGCCACGCGGATGAGCCAGGCCTTCACCGGCAGCAACTACATCCAGCAGATCGTCAGCGACGAAATCAACGAATTTGTCAGGCGCTACCGCAAGCCCACCGAACTGCCGGTAGAGCTGGCGGTGCGGATGCGCTTTAACCCCAACCTGACGCAAGCCTGGTTCGGCAGCCTGATGGAGATCATCAACAACGTCACGATGCTGTCCATCATCCTGACCGGCGCGGCCCTCATCCGCGAGCGCGAACATGGCACGATCGAACACCTGCTGGTCATGCCGGTGACGCCGACGGAAATCATGGTGGCCAAAGTCTGGTCCATGGGGCTGGTGGTGCTGGTGGCCGCCGGCCTGTCGCTGACGTTTGTGGTGCGGGGGCTGCTGCACGTACCGATCGAAGGGTCCGTGGCGCTGTTCCTGACGGGCGTGGCGCTGCACCTGTTTGCCACCACATCCATGGGCATCTTCATGGCGACGCTGGCGCGTAGCATGCCGCAGTTCGGGATGCTGCTGGTGCTGGTGCTGCTGCCGTTGCAGATGCTGTCGGGCGGCACAACGCCGCGCGAAAGCATGCCGCAGTTGGTTCAGGACATCATGCTGGCCGCACCCACCACGCATTTCGTGGAGCTGGGCCAGGCCATCCTGTATCGCGGCGCGGGGCTAAGCGTGGTCTGGCAGCCCTTTCTGGCGTTGGCGCTGATCGGCAGTGTGTTGTTTGCCTTTTCGTTGAAGCGCTTTCGCAAGACGCTCAGCCAGATGGCGTGACGCCTTGCGCCCCGGGATCTTGCGGGCAGCCCGGTGGATGCGCCACTGGGCCGCTTGGGGTCAACGTGCTTGCAGCAGAGGGATCACGCGTGCTCGGGCTTGCGTGACACCATGCCGGCCAGCGCCTTGCGGTCGACCTTGCCCACGGCGTTTTCCGGCAGCCGCTCGACCCAGAACACGTCGCGCGGCACGTAGATCCGCCCCAGCCGAGACTGCACTTCCGCTTGCAGCGCGGCGGCTTCCTGCGCGCCCGCCGTGGCATCGGCCTGGGGTTGCGCGAAGATCACCGGCACTTCGCCCAGGTCATCGTCCGGCGCGCCCACGACGCAGCACGCGGCAACAAAGGGCAGCCCGGTCACCACGCCTTCAATCAGGGCGGGCGAAATGTTTTCGCCGCCACGAATGATGACGTCTTTGATGCGGCCCGTGATGCTGAGGTAGCCCGCGTCGTCGAAGCGCCCCAGGTCGCCCGTGCGCAACAGCGCCGGCGGGCCATCGTTGCCGTTGTCCACGCCCAGGTAGCCCAGCATCAGGCTGTCGCCCGCGATGCAGATTTCGCCTTCGCCGCCGGGCGCGGCTTCGGCGCCGTCCGGCAATCGCAGCGTGACGCTTTGGCCGGCCAGCACGGTGCCGACCGAGCCCACGCGGCGGGCGTCGGGCGGGTTCATCGTGGACGTGCAGGTGGCCTCTGACAGCCCGTAGGACACCACCAGCGGGCAGCCCAGGAATGCTTCGATGCGCCGATGCAGCGCTTCGGTGATCGGCGCCGATCCGCAGCGCGCAAAGCGCAGGCCGGCCAGGCTGGCGGCATCGAACTCCAGTTCCAGCATGCGCGCGTACATCGTGGGCACGCCCGTGATGATCGTAGGCCGGAACGTACGCAGCAAGCCCGGCATGTCGTCGGCGCGAAAGCGGCCGGCCAACGCCACGCTGGCGCCCGCCAGTAACGGCGCGAAGATCTGGTTGTTCAAGGCGTTGGTGTGATGCAGCGGCATCACGTGCAGCAAGCGGTCGTCAGGCGTCAGGCCGGTATGCGCCAACACGCCGCGCGCATTGTTGGCCAAGCCCCGATGGCTGAGCAACACGCCCTTGGGGTTGCCGGTGCTGCCGGAGGTGAACAGCAACAGGCCGGGCGCATCGGCCAAGATCTGGTCGGCGCATCCGAGCGCCGACGCGTAGTCCGGACGCGCGGGATGTGCCGGGCGCGCCAGGTCGGCCACAGTTGCCGGGTCCGGCACGTCCGCCACAGTTGCCCCGCCCGCCATGTTCGCCGCGTTCGCCATGTTCGCCATGTTCGCCACGTCGGCCACGCTCGCCGCGCTTGCCACGCTTGCCGCCTCCAGCACCCGCGCCGGAGCCAGGCCGCTGGCCGCCGCCGTCGCGGCATTGGGCTTGTCGTGCAGCAGCCAGGTCAGGCCCACCGCCGCGACGCGGCGCGCCGTTTCCTCGGCCGACAAGCGGGGTTCCAACGGGCAGGGGCATGCCCCCGCCGCCATCACGCCCAGTAGGGTCAGCACCTGCTCCAGCGACCGCTCCATGGCGATGGCGACATAGCTGCCCGGCGCCACGCCCGCCGCGCGGATGCCATCCGCGATGCGCGCCACGCGCTGGTGCAGCTCGGCATACGTCACAGTCGTGTCAGCCGTGAAGATGGCGGCGCGCGATGCCCACTCCGGCTGGCGCCAGGCACGCGCAAACGCCGCGACCAGCGTCGGTTCGGCAAGAGTCATGGCGGCCTCCCTAGCGCAGCGCAACGGCGGCGTCGCGTTCAAACTGGCCGTCGGCGTCCAGTTCGCGCAGCGCGCGAGCCTCTTGCTCGGTCGGCGGTTCAGTCGGCGCCGCGCCGCTCGCATCGAACTCAAAGCCGGTGCGCTCGCGCACTTCCGACAGGCTGGATTCCGGATGCCAGGATTGCAGCGCCAGGCGCCCGTCGCGCTTGATGAACACCGCGATGGGCGTCACCACCCCATGAAAGCCGCCCCACGATGTCATGAAGTCCAGCTTGGGCACGAAGGTGCGCCGCGAATGCTCCGTGCGCCAGGTGCAGGCGCGCTTGGCCGTGGGCAGCATCACCGCGCCCCCGCCGCCGCCCGGCAAGCGCACCTTGGGCGCGTGCCAGTCGCCGATGCAGGAGTTATTGGCGCAGCCCGCGCCGTCAATCTGGGCCGCGCCCAGGAAGGTCAGGTCCATGCGGCCGCGCGTGCACAGGTCGTAGAAATCTTCGTTCGAGAAGATCGACGCGGTGTGTTCGGCCAACACCGGGTCGGAGCTTGAAATGGGAATGTGCGAGGGGCGCGGGTTCACGCCGCCCGCCACGTTGATGTAGACGAAGTCCCAGTCATAGGCGCGCTTGGCCAGCAGGCACGCCAGCATCGGCATGGTGGAATTGACGCCGCTGAAGGTGATTTCATCTGGCCGGATGAAGCGCGCCAGGTTCGTCACGATGTAGGAAAAGCCCGACCACTGTTCAGCCATGATTGCCCCCTTGTGCTTCGGGCGCGGCGGCCAGATGCGCTTGTAGATCGCTGTTCTTGTCCATGTAGGCTTCCACCGCCGGATAGTCGATGGCGTAGTCGGGCCAGCACGACCCGGGCCACGCACTGCCCGGCGCCACGGCGTAGGCCTGCACCATGAAGTACGGCACCAGCGTGGATTCGGGTTGCGCTTCGAACACGGCGCTGTCGACCCGCTTTTCCGCCACCACCAGCACGCTGCCCGCCGCGCGCGACATGATGCGGTCCCAATGCGCGGTGCCGTGCACGCGCACATTGCCCAGCGCGTCCACCTCGGACGCCTGGATCACCGCGAAGTCGGGGCGAATCGCCGGCACCACATACGTTTTCTGATCGCTGCCATAAGGGTCGTCCAGGCAGGCCCAGCCGTTCAGTTCCGGCAGGCCGCTGCCATGCAGGCCGCCGCAGGGTTGAAACGGCACGCCGAACGCCGCCGCCCGAAGGCCCGCCGTGAGGCTGGCGCAAGCGTGTTCCTCCAGTTCGATCTGGCGCTGTTCCACCGCGCGCCGATACCAGGGCGCCAGGCCGAAATTGCCTTCCATGGCGACGATGCCCGCGCGCACGCGGCGCAGCACGCCGGCGCGGCACAGAATGTCCACGTCATACCCGGGCGATTGCTTGACCAGTTCCAGGTCGCGCTTGCCTTGCCGGATCAGTTCGCGCACGAACGCGAACGGGCCGCGATGCAGAAAGCTGCCGCCCAGCGCGATCGACGCGCCATTGGGCACCAGCGCGGCCAGCTCGGCCACCGTGCACTGCTTGTTCTTTTGGTTGAATCCCGAAGCCATCGTCTTCCTCTCCCTTGCAGGTTCCTGTGCCCTTAGCGCGCTTGCAGGTAAGCCGCCACGCGGTCCTTCAAGCCGGGCGCCGCCGCAGAACGCACCAGGCGCGCCAGGTCGGCGTCGGGCGTTTCCTGGGACAGCGCGGCATACAGCTGAATGCGGCTGGCGTCGGTCAGCGCGACCGCCGTTTCCGCCGCCTGCTGTTCAATGTCGGCCCATTCCTGGGCAACGGCCAGGCGCGTCGCAAAGCCATCGCGCAGCGCTTCTTCGGCGTTGAACGTGGCCGCCTGTTCCAACACGGTGCGGGCGCGTTCGGCGCCCACCAGCGCGGCAAAGCGGCGCGTGCCCAGCACCAGTCCGAACTTCAGGCCCGGCATACGGAAGGTGGCGTCGGGCGCGCTGATGCGCCACTTGCACGCGCCGAACAGGTCCACGCCCGCGCCAAAGTTGCGGCCGTGCGCCAGCGCCACCGTCAGGCACGGTGACGCGGCCAGGCGTTGCAGCAAGGTCTCGATGCGCACGAAGCGCAGCAGCAGGTCGCCTTCGCTTTGCGTCTGCCAGTCGCCAAAGTCAAAGCCGGCGCTGAAGTTCTTGCCTTCGCCCTTGAACACGATCAGCTTGGCGCCCTGCGCCTCGGCCTCGTCCAGCGCGGCGATCAGCGCGTCCACCAGCTCGGCGGACAGCGCATTCATTTTTTCAGCGCGCGTCAGCGTCAGCACATGGCGCGCGCCCTGCTTGTCGATACGCAACACGCCGCTCATGCCGGCACCCCTTTCCCGGCCGCACGCAACGCGCCCAGCACTTCGTCGTTGTGCTCGCCCAGCGCGGGCGGACGCAGGCGCAGCGCCGTGGTCTGACCATCAAAGCGCACGGGCAGGCCGAAGGTTCGCGTGTGCACGCCGTTGGGCAATTCCACGGGCTGCACCCAGCCCATGTGTTCCACCTGCGGGTCGGCCAGCACTTCGGAATAGGTGTTGATGGGCGCGCACGGCACGCCCGCCGCGCGAAAACGCGTCAACCAGGTCTGTGCGTCTTCGGTGGCGAAGATGGCTTCCAGGATTTCGCGCAGGTCCGTCTGGTGGCGGGCGCGCGCGCTGGTGTCGGTAAAGCGCGGGTCAGCCAGCAGGTCGTCGCGGCCCACGGTGGCGCATACGCTTTTCCACAAGGCCTGGTTGCCGGCCGCCATGCCGAAGTAACCGCCCTTGCAACGAAACGCCTGATACGGTGCGTTGCGCGGATGGGCCGAGCCCAGCTTCACGGGGTCTTTACCGCTGCCGAAAAATTCCGACGTCTGCAACGCGGCGATGCCCAACGTGGCGCCCAGCATCGGCACATCGATATGCGTGCCCTGCCCGCTGGCCTGCGCCGCGCGCAACGCCGACGCAATCGCAAACGCGCCGTACAGCCCGGCCGAAAAGTCGGCTACCGGCACGCCGCATTTCACGGGTTCGCCGCCGGCTTCGCCCGTCACGCTCATGATGCCGCTCATGGCCTGGATGGTCAGGTCGAACCCCCCTTCTTGCGAGCGCGGCCCCGATTGGCCGTAGGCCGAGATCGAGCAATACACCAGCTTGGGATTAGCCTTGCGCAACTGCGCATAACCCAGCCCCAGGCGGTCCATCACGCCGGGCCGGTTGTTTTCGATCAGCACGTCAACGGTCTGCGCCAGTTCGCGCGCCAGTGCCAGGTCGGCGGGGTCTTTCAGGTTCAGCGTCACCGACTTTTTATTGCGGTTCAGCGACGCGAAGTTCTCGCTATAGCCGTTGGAAATGGGCGGCCAGCTGCGCAGCGTGTCGCCACCCTCCGGGTTTTCAACCTTGATGACGTCGGCGCCCATATCCGCCAACAACATGCCGCAGAAGGGTCCCGCCGCGACGTTGCAAATTTCAAGCACGGTGATGCCGGCCAGTGCCGAACTGGGTGTCATGTCTGACCTCTCATTATGAAAATCCAATATTTGGGATGCAAAAAATAATATAAGAGCGCAGCTTTCGTCGATGGCATCATGCCTGTCGCCCGATACCAAGCGCCAGGTTTCCGCATGTTTCCTAGTGCAATCCCTAGGTGCTGCGCTTAATTGTTGACCAGCATATCACCGTGTGGAATTCTACGTAAACCATCTTTTGGAATACGAGTCCTATATTTTAGGATTTATAAAAACGAGTCGCAGCGGTGCCGGGCACGGTCGACACGGGCCGGTACACGTCTGACGGTTTGATCACACCAAGGAGAGACATTCATGAAGCAGACATGGCGCATTGCCCTGGCGGGCGCGGTACTTGCCCTGGCGGCCGCCCCGGCCCCAGCCCAAACCTGGCCGGCCAAACCGGTACGCATGGTCGTGCCCTTTCCGCCGGGCGGCGCCACCGATGCCGCGGCCCGCATCTATGCGCAGCACCTGGGAGACTTCCTGGGACAAGGCGTGGTGGTTGAAAACAAGGCGGGCGCGGGCGGTGAGATCGGCGCGGAATACGTCGCCAAGTCCGCCCCCGACGGCTACACGCTGCTGATGGGCGCCGTGGGCAGCCATGCCATCCACGCGGCCATGCCCGACAAGCCGGGCTACGACTTCGCCACCGCCTTCGTCGGCGTTTCCATGGCCACCAGCATGCCGATGGCCGTTGCCGTCAACAGCAAGGTGCCCGCCAACAACGTGCAGGAGCTGATCGCGCTGGCCAAGAGCAAGCCGGGCACCATCACGTTTGGCTCGGCCGGCCCCGGCACCTCGCAGCACATGGCCGGCGAGCTGTTCCAGGTGGTGACGGGCACGCGCTTGATGCATGTGCCGTATCGCGGCAGCGGCCCTGCCATTACCGACTTGCTGGGCGGCCAGATCGACATGGTTATCGAAACCCTGCCCGCCCTGCTGCCCCAGGTGGCCAGCGGCAAGATCCGCCTGCTGGGCGTGACCACCGCCAAGCGCGCCACCGCGCTGCCCGACTTGCCCACGTTGATGGAACAAGGCGTGAAGGATTATTCCGTGGCAACCGCCTACGCCTTGCTGGCGCCCGCCGGCACGCCGCCCGACGTGGTGGACAAGCTGTCGGCCGGCATGCAGAAAGCCGCCGCGATGCCTTCGGTGCAGCAGGCCGCGTTGAAGCTGGGCGCCGATGCGGTGGCCACATCGCCCGCCGACACCAGCCGTGTGCTGAAGCAGGAAGTGGCGCGCTGGGGCGACGTGGTGCGCATGTCGGCCGCCAAATGAGCGACGGTCACGTGAAGCCAGGCGCGGCAGAGATGGGCCTGGGCGGTGATACGCGGCTGCCGGTCGACGTCGCCATCGTGGGCGGCGGCTCGGTCGCCGTTAGCTTCCTGTATCAGTTGCTGTTGTCATGGCAAGCGCAAGGCGTGCCGTGCCCGCTGGCGGCGTCGCTGACCGTGGCGCTATTCGAACCGCAAGCGGAGCCCGGCCCGGGCGGCGCCTATCAGGAAGACCTGCCCAGCAATCTGTTGAACATCCCCGCAGGCAATATGTCGGCGCGGGCGGATCATCGCCTGGACTTTGTCGAGTGGCTGCGCGCGCAGGACCCCGCCTGGTTGCGTGGATATGGCGTGACCGATATTCAGCCCTCCGACTTTCTTCCCCGTCCGCTGTTCGGCGCCTATCTGCGCGCGGTCTACGCGCGCTGTCGGGACCTTGCGCCCGCACTGGGCATCGCGCTGGCTCATGTACCCTGCCGCGTGCGGCGCGTGTTGCCGCTGGCGGACGGCACGGTGTACGTCGAGCCCGACGGCGCGCCCCCGTGCGTGGCCCGTTATGCAGTCCTGTGCAATGGCAACTTGCCGTCGCAAGCCTTCCCCGCGCTGCACGACGCGCCGGGCTATTTCAACAGCCCCTATCCCGTCGCTGACCTGGCGGCCCGGATCGCACCCGATGCGTCCGTTTGCATCATCGGCACCAGCCTAAGCGCGGTGGACGCGGTGGCGGCCTTGCAGCAAGCAGGCCATCGCGGCCCGCTGTTGTGCGTGTCGCGCAATGGCTGGTTGCCATCGGTGCGCAGCCCGCACAACCAGCCCCCGACGGTGCTGCGCCACCTTAGCCGTGAAGGCGCCGTGGCGCTTGCCATGCGGCACGGCGGCGCCTTATCGCTAGAGGTCATTGCGCAGGCTTTGCAAGATGAAGTGCGGGCCATGGGCGGCGCGTTGGACGCCGACGAGATCTTCGGCCTGGCCGCCGACGCGGCGCGCGCCCTGGACGACGAGATACGCCGGTCGTCGCAAGCCGCGCGCCCCTGGCAGGCCGTGGCCGCCGCCACCAACGCAGCGGTAGACGAAATCTGGCGCCTGCTGCCCGACGCGGAACGCCACCGCTTTCAATCGCGCTGGCGCGCGCTGTGGATGGCACGCCGCGCCACCTTTCCCATGCGCAACGCCTTGAAGCTGCAAGCGCTGTTCAAGACGGGTCAGTTGCAAGTGCGCGCGGGCTTCGTGGACAGCCGCCATGACGCAGGCACCGGTCAGTTCCATACCCGGCGAAGCACGCCGGACGGCAACGCCGAGCATCGCAGCGACGCTCTCATCAACGCCACCAGTTTTTCGGTGGACGTGGCGCGCACCGACGATGCGCTGGTAGCCGGCTTGATACGCGACGGCCACGCGGTGTCGGACCCGTTTGGCGGACTGGCGCTGGACTTCGACACGGGCTGCGTCAGGAACGCGCAGGGTGCGGTGTGGGAACAGGTGTCGGTATTGGGCAGCCTTGCCGGCGGCACGTATTTCTGGACCACGTCCATGGATGTGAATGCGCGGCTGGCGCGCGACCAGGCCATGCGCATCGCCGCGGCGCTGTCGCCGCGCACGGATGCTACTGATCCAGATAACCTCGCCGGTAGCCCATCCCTTGCGAAATGGACTGCGCACAGGCCGACACATCCGGCGCCAGCTGCTTCATCCTGGCCGCGCTAAGGCGGTCAAGCGGGCCGGAGATGCCCACCGCCGCCACCGCCTGGTCCAGGCTGTTGAACAGGGTCACGGCCAGGCCGCCCACGCCCTCGCGCCATTCGCCGCGATTCACGGCATAGCCGGCGCGCGCGATCTTGCGCAGTTCGTCTTTCAGCAGGGGCATGGAAACAATGGTCGACGGCGTATGGCGCACCAATTGCTCGGCATAGCGCTCGACATAGCCTTCGGGCTGATAGGCCAGCAGCGCCTTGCCCGTGGCCACCGCATAGGCGGGCGCGCGGCCGCCCACCATGGAATATGCGCGTATCGGTTGCGGGCTGTCGATCTTGTCCACGTAGACCACATCGAATCCGTCCAGCACCGACAAATGCACCGTCTCGCCCGTCTGGTCCGCCAGCGTGCGCATGAACGGCGCGGCCAGCTTGCGTACATCCAGCTGGGCAAGCTGGCGCGCGGCCAATTCAAACAGGCGCACCGCGCCACGGTAGCCACCGCCGTCATCGTCCTTGATGACGTAGCCGGCGTGGATCAACGTTTGCAGCGTGCGATGCGTGTTGCTGCGCGTGAGCCCGACCCGCGCGGCCAGGGCATCGATGGTGCGCGGCGGATTGTCCACGTCGGTCACCGCTTCCAATACCATCAGGCCCTTGAGCAGCGTCTTGTCCATCTTTGTATTTCCTAATATTTAGGACGCGAACATAGCACGGGCAGCGGCCGCCGGACAACGTGCGTCACACGCGCCACGCTCAGGCTTTCAACCCCGGGATGGTGGCGCGCACGGCGGCAGACCGGTCCCAAAGGTTCGGCAGGTTGGCCGAGGAATAGCCGGACACGAAAGGCTTGGGCTGCCCCGTCTGAGGATCGTAGACATGGCGCGACACCGCGCCGATGTTGCCGCCGTACAGGTGCACGCTGATCGACACCTGGTCCGCGAAGGCGTTCGACACGCGGTGGATGTCGCCCTGGGCGGGGTCCAGCCGTTCGATGTCGCCGGGCCGCAGGGTGGTGGGTTCGCCGGCGGTTTCGATGCTGCCGTCTGCGTGGCGCACGTAGCGTTGGTTGATTTCAGCGCCACGCAGCATGCCCACATAGCCCCACACTTCATGGTCGTGCACGGGCGTGGACTGGCCCGGGCCCCACACGAAGCTGACCAGCGAAAAACGTTCCAAGGGGTCGCAGTGCAGCAGATATTGCTGGTAATACTGCGGATGCGGGGCGGTACAGGCCTCGGGCAGCCAGTCATCGTGGCGCACCAGATCGGCAAACGCCTCCTGCAGGGCGGGCGTTTGCGCCAGGGAGTCGGCGCCGGCCAGGCGGGTGGCAGTGGCGATAAAGCGGCGAAGCCGGTCCAGACCGGCGGCGGATTCGGGCATTGCGGGTCTCCAGTGCGGGAGGGGAAATCCCAGATGAGAAAAGCAGTATCCATCATTCGGGATGCTTGCGCACGCGCGCATTACGGGTACACATTACGGGTGCACATCGCCGGGGCACATCGCGGGTCCCATCTCGGGTGCACATCGCAGCGCGAGCTTGACAGGCAGGCGCCCCCGCGCGCAGCGTATCGAACTGTCCTGAAGGTTTGAAATGAAAAATACGCATCACGATATTCCGTCTGCCCTGATCGAGGCATTGCGCAACGCGCAGCGCGTCGTTGTATTCACGGGGGCCGGCGTGTCGGCGGAAAGCGGCATCGCGACGTTTCGCGATGCGTTGACCGGATTGTGGTCGCGCTTTGACGCGCAGGCGCTTGCCACGCCGCAAGCGTTTCGCGAGCATCCCGACATCGTGTGGGGCTGGTACGAGTGGCGCCGGGCGCAAGTGCTGCGCGCCGCGCCAAACGCCGCGCACTACGCCATCGCCGCGCTGCAACGCCACGTGCCCGCGCTGACGATCGTCACGCAGAACGTGGACGACCTGCACGAGCGCGCGGGGGCCACCAAAGTGGTGCATCTGCACGGCAGCCTGCACGCCCCACGCTGCTCGGCATGCGGCGCCCCCCACGTTGTCGACGACGGCCCGGCAACGGTTAGCTCGGAAATCGAAACGCACGCCGAGGCCCATGCTGAGACCCATGCTGAGACCCGCGCTGGCAGCAATGCCGACACCTACGCCGACACCCACGCCGACACCCACGCCGCCAGCAACGCCGACGAAGGACGCCGCATTCACCCGCCTGCCTGCACACAGTGCGGCGCCCCCGTGCGGCCCGGCGTGGTGTGGTTTGGCGAGAGCTTGCCGTCGGACGCCTGGTGCACGGCGTTGCACGCCGCGCAGCAATGCGACCTGCTGTTCAGTATCGGCACGTCGGCGCTGGTGTATCCCGCCGCCGAACTGCCGCAGCGCGCACTGGCCGCCGGCGCCACGGTCGTGCAGGTCAATCCCAACGCCACACCGCTGGACGCGCATGCGCACTGCAATCTGCATGGCGCCGCCGCCGACATCATGCCGCGCGTGCTGGCGGCCGCCTTCGATCAACGCGATGAAGGGTTAAAGGGCGATCAGGCACCGTGAACATTTGTGAAGATCTTTACGTCGAAGATCGAGTAGAAACGAACTAGCCACAACAGCCGAGGGGAAACCCCAAATCTCACCGTTTTGTCACCGGGCTACAGTGGCAAAAGTGGCTTTGACCGTGGAGATCATCATCCCATTTTCCTGGAGACTTCCCGACGTATTCGTGCGTTCATCCGACGGCGCATTGCATCGTGTGGTGCGCCACGCCACGACCACGGAAACCATTGCCAAACTTGAGAGCGTTCCCAGCAATTACCACCTGGATTGCGAGTGCATGCTCGATAACGGCGAGGCAATCTCCTGGATCGGCAATGATCAGTATCGGCAAATCAACGGCGGCGCTATATTCACCGCAGAACCCGATGTCACAACGCCTCGTGGCGAACCCCGCAAAAGCGGCGCCGCCAAACGCAACGTGCTCGACCCCAGCCCGGCAGGCCCGCACCACAGACTGGCCGTCGGACACAACCCCCTACCACTAGCTGTCGTCAACTTAAAAACCGGCAACGATTGGAGTCTGATACGCGCGTGGCGCGAGCACCTCAATATCACTACCGCTGATATGGCTGCCCGCCTTGGCGTTGATCATTCCATATACATTGAACTGGAACGGCCACGGCCACGCCCACGGCAGATCGTGCTGGACCGCATCTCCGAGGCGCTGGGCGTGTCACCCGACCAGCTTGATGATTCTTTGTTTGGAGGCCGCCTTCGGTAGTGCCGCAAACGCGCCACACGCGCACGCGTCGCTACACGCAGAAGCGTCCACAAGGCTTTGCCGCCGCAACACCGACGGCCCCTGGAGGTACTGAGTATGCTCGGCACCGCAAGACGATTGACCGATGTGCTTGTCACATCTCCCGACGGCACCCTGTATCGCATCGAACGCTTCGTTGCGGACCTGGAGGCATATTCCGCGCTGGGTACCTCGCGCTTCGATCCCAAGACGCACTGCATCTGCCGCACAAGTTCCGGCGAGCAGGTCACGTGGCTGGGGGGCCAGGCGTATCGGATGATCAAGAACGGGATTTCGTTGACCGCGGTGGACAGGCGACGAGGCCGGTAAGAGGCCGGCAAGACGCTGACAACAGGCGCCTTGCCTTGGGCGCCGGCCACTATCGTGTGTAGCGTTCGACCAGAAAGTCCACAAAGGTGGTCAGCTTGGGCAACGCCTGCCTGTCCTTCTGGTACAGCAGCGTAATGGGCCGCGCGGCGGGCCAATACGGTTGCAGGATCGGCACCAGCCGGCCGGCGTGCATATCTTCGCGCAACAACAGCTCTGGCTGCAACACCACGCCAAAGCCCGCCAGCGCGGCCTGACGCAGCGCCTGCCCGTTGTTCGACACGAAGCGGCCGGTGGGGTAGCCGGCCTGGCTGCCGTCGTCCCCCGACAGCTGCCAGCCCGTGCGGCGGCTCCAGTACGAAAAATCCAGGCATTGATGCTGCATCAGGTCGTCAGGCGTGGTGGGCGTGCCATAGCGTTCAAGGTACGCGGGCGCGGCGCAGATCACCATTTGGTAGCGGCCGATTGTGCGCGCGATCAATCCGGAATCGGCCGGCTCGCCGATACGTACGGCCACGTCGTAGCGGGCGGCCACAATGTCTTCCACCATGTCGCTGAGCACCAGCTCGACGCTCACGTCGGGATAGACGGACAGATAGTCGGCAATGGCCGGCGTCAACGCCAGCGAACCGAAGGTCACCGTGGACGTAATGCGCAGATGCCCGCGCGGCGTCAGCCGCAAGGCCTCGGCGCCCTGCTCCGCGTCGCGGATGTCTTCCAGAATGGTCTTGCTGCGCGCGTAATAGGCTTGGCCCGCTTCGGTCAGGCTTTGTCGGCGCGTGGTGCGGTTCAACAGGCGCAGGCCCAATCGCGATTCCAGCGCCTTGACGTGCTTGGCCGCCATGGCCGCCGACATCTCGTGCCGCGCCGCCGCCGCGGTCAGGCTGCCCAACTCAACGACCGCCACGAAGACTTCCATGCTGAGCAAGCGATCCATGAATTACGCACCCGGAGTGTGAAGTGTTTGCACCATGTGCGGATTTTTCCACGGATAGCGAAAAGCGAGAATGCCTCTATGCACTGGCGCGGCGCCAGCGCTTCGCAAATGCTAACCAAACAACGGGCACGGCCCGGAGGCTTCCATGAAAATAATCCTGATCGGCGCAACCGGCACCATCGGCCGCGCGGTTGCCGAAGAACTCGGCCAACGCCACGACATCATCGCCGTGGGCAACACCAGCGGCCAGTACCAAGTGGACATCACGCGCAGCGACAGCATCCGCAACCTGTTCGAACGCGTGGGCAAGGTCGACGCCATTGTCTCGACCACCGGCGCGATGCACTTCGGCCCGCTGGCCGAGATGACGGCCGAACAGTTCAAGATCGGGCTGCACAACAAGCTGCTGGGTCAGGTGGATGTAGCGCTGATCGGGCAACACTACCTGAACGCGGGCGGGTCCATCACGCTGACCAGCGGCATCGTCAGTGACGAACCGATCCGGTACGGCGCGAACGCATCGGCGGTGAACTCGGCCATCGACGGCTTCGTGCGCGGCGCGGCGGTAGAGCTGCAAGGGTTGCGCATCAACGCGGTCAGCCCGACGGTGTTGCAGGAATCCATGCAGGCCTACGGGCCGTATTTTCCGGGCTTTGAAGCGGCGCCCGCATCGCGGGTGGCCCTGGCCTATCGCCGCAGCGTGGAAGGCGCGCAGACGGGCCGGGTGATACGGGTATGGTGATGCGGGTCCGGTGATGCGGGTCTGACGATACGGGTCTGACGATCCGCCCCGGACAAAACAAAAGCGGCTTGATGGATGACCATCAAGCCGCTTCGTTTTCTTGCAAGGCCTACGCGCTGTTGCGCTTTGGCGGAACCGCGATTGCGTTGCTTACCGCATTGCCATCACGTGTTCGATATAAGTTGGTGCGCCCGGCAGGATTCGAACCTACGACCCCCTGGTTCGTAGCCAGGTACTCTATCCAGCTGAGCTACGGGCGCCCCGAAAGAGGCGTGTTTATAACATGGAAAAACCACATCGTGCAAATCGGTGCGGGAAAATGCACTGGGTATCTGGCACGGCTGCGCCCTTGTCGGCTTCATCCCCTTTGCTTCATCACCTTTGCTTCATCACGTTTGCTTCATCACGTTTGCTTCATGCCCTGGGCTTCATCATCGTTTGCTTCAAGTCAAGGAACGCGGTGCGGGCCGCGCAGTACGCTGAAATTTCAGCCGCCAGCCACGGCAGGCCGCGAGCATCTGCGCGACAGCGATTCCCTGATGAGGCACAGCATGGCCAAGAAATTTCCGATGCATCCCAAGCGCCCCGAACGGGTTTGCTGGGGCTGCGATCAATACTGCGCATCCGACGCCATGAAATGCGGCAACGGTTCCGACCGCACGATGCACCCGGCCGAACTGCTGGGCGACGATTGGGCAAGCGTTGGGAACTGGGGCTTTGAAGACGAAAGCAAAGAAGCGTCCGCGCAAAACAAAAAGGCCTTCGATCAATGATCAAAGGCCTTTCCATTTTCTTTGTTCGGCGTTTCAGTGTGACGTGAAACTTGGTGCGCCCGGCAGGATTCGAACCTACGACCCCCTGGTTCGTAGCCAGGTACTCTATCCAGCTGAGCTACGGGCGCTCCGACAAAGAGGCAAAATTATATCAGAACAATTTCACCATTTTTACTGCTTTTGCTTTTTTTTCTAAGTTTTTTTGAGTTTTTTTTTGAAGTTTTTTTCGCAAGTTCTTTTGCCGAATTTCGCGAAACGAATCCGCTACGTTCTACAAACCACCCTACAAAAAAAACCACTCTAGAAAACTTGGTGCGCCCGGCAGGATTCGAACCTACGACCCCCTGGTTCGTAGCCAGGTACTCTATCCAGCTGAGCTACGGGCGCGTCAAAAAGCAAGCCTTGAATAATAGCGTTGTTTCAGAAAACGTGCAAGTCGGGGCGTTGGAATATCGCATGGCGGCGCGGGTCGGATACGGCAGCCATTGCCATCGCAATCGTGAACCCACGCCGCCAGAAAGCACTATCCTAGTGGCCGCTTCCATTGCCCCCTTATCTCTTGGCCGTCATCGTGAAACACCTGCTGGTAAGTCTGGACAAGCTGCACGACTTCGATGAAATCATCGACGTACGCTCGCCGCTTGAATACGCCGACGATCACATCCCGGGCGCCATCAACGCGCCCGTGCTCAGTAATGAAGAACGCGTACAGGTCGGCACGCTGTACCGCCAGGCGTCGCCGTTCGAAGCGTCCCGACTGGGCGCCGCGCTGGTCGCCCGCAACATCGCCCAGCATCTGGAAACGCGCTTCGCCGACCGGCCGCAAGGCTGGCGCCCGCTGATCTATTGCTGGCGCGGCGGCAAGCGGTCCGGCTCCATGACGCTGATGTTCAACATGATCGGCTGGCGCGCGCGGCAGCTGGACGGCGGCTATAAAAGCTATCGCAGTGCCACGCTGCAAGCGCTGGCGACCTTGCCCCCGGCCTTGCACTGCGTGGTGCTGGTCGGCCCCACCGGCAGCGGCAAGACGCGCTTGCTGAACGCGCTGGCGCAAGCCGGCGCGCAGACGCTGGACCTGGAACAACTGGCCTCGCACCGGGGCTCGTTGCTGGGCGCCCTGCCCGGCGTGGCGCAGCCTTCGCAAAAGCACTTCGACACGCTGCTTGCCGCACGCCTTCGCGCGCTGGACGCATCACAACCCATGTTCGTTGAAGCCGAGAGCCGCAAGATAGGCGCCGTCGAGTTGCCGCCCGCCTTGCTGCAAGCCATGCATGAAGGCGTATGCGTCAACGTGGCGTCCACGCGCGAAGACCGCGCCGCGTTCCTTCAACAGGACTACGCGCAGCTATTCGACAACCCGGAATGGTTGAAAGCCCAGCTGCAACGCATGCTGGGCCTGCATAGCCGCGAAGTGATCCAGGGCTGGCAGCAGATGGTGGACGACGGCCGCCGCATCGATCTGGCGCGCGAGCTCATCGACCGCCATTACGACCCCGCCTACGCCCGCAGCAGCCACGCGCAATACCAGCGCCTGTCGCAAGCGTTGCCGATGCCGTTCAGGCCGAACGATGCGGATGTCGTGGAGCAGGCGCACGGTTTGCTATCCGCGCTGGAATGCAAAACGCGCTGATGAAAAAAACGCTGATGAAAAAAGCGCTGCCGACGAATACCCCGACGAACAACACGCGCCAATGAAAAAAACCCGCAATCGATTTCGCGATTGCGGGTTTTTTAATTCAGCGCTGGTTGTTTAGCACCAGCGCCGAAGATCTGGCGGAGACGGTGGGATTCGAACCCACGATGCAGTTTTTAGCCACATACTCCCTTAGCAGGGGAGCCCCTTCAGCCTCTCGGGCACGTCTCCGAAAAGAGAACGAGATTCTAGCACGAATTTTTTGATGCTTGCCCGCAAACGGGGCCATCAATCAAAAAAAACGTGCCGATCCGCTGCCTTTATTCCTTGGCGGCGGGCGCCTGGTCCAGGCCAAAGGCCTTGTGCAGCGCGCGCACGCCCAATTCCATGTACTTGTCGTCGATGATGACCGACGTCTTGATTTCGCTGGTGCTGATCATCTGGATGTTGATGCCTTCTTGCGAAAGCGTCTGGAACATCAGGCTGGCCACGCCCACGTGCGAACGCATGCCGATGCCGACGATGGAGACCTTGGCGACCTTCTCGTCGGTGGACAGTTCACGCGCGCCCACGGCGGGGATGACTTCGCGCTTGAGCAGGTCGACGGCACGCGCGAATTCGTTGCGATTCACGGTGAACGAGAAGTCGGTCGTGCCAGCCACGGACTGGTTCTGCACGATCATGTCGACATCGATGTTGGCGGCAGCGACCGGGCCCAGGATGGAGAAAGCGATACCCGGTTTGTCGGGCACCGCCAACAAGGTGATTTTGGCTTCGTCGCGGCTGAAGGCGATGCCGGAGACAACGGCGGCTTCCATTTTTTCGTCTTCCTCAAAAGTAATCAGCGTGCCCGAGACCATTTCTTCGTCGAGCGGAATGAGCGGGTCGGTCAGCGAGGACAGGACCCGGACCGGAACACGGTATTTGCCGGCGAATTCCACCGAGCGGATTTGCAGCACCTTGGAGCCCAGCGAGGCCATTTCCAGCATTTCCTCGAAGGAAACGACGGCCATACGGCGCGCTTCGGGCACCACGCGCGGATCGGTCGTGTAGACGCCGTCCACGTCGGTGTAGATCAGGCATTCGTCGGCCTTGATGGCGGCGGCCACGGCCACGGCCGAGGTATCCGAACCACCACGGCCCAGCGTCGTGATGTGGCCTTCGGGGTCGATGCCCTGGAAGCCGGTCACGATCACCACGCGGCCTGCGTCGAGGTCGCCGCGGATGCGGGCGTCGTCGATCGAGCTGATGCGCGCCTTGGTGAAGGACGAATCCGTGCGCACGGGCACTTGCCAACCCGCATAGCTGCGCGCCGGCACGCCTTCGGCCTGCAACGCAATGGCCAGCAAACCGCTGCTGGCCTGCTCGCCGGTGGCGGCGATCATATCGAGTTCGCGGCTATCGGGCTGCGGCGAAATTTCGCGCGCCAGACCCAGCAGGCGATTCGTTTCGCCCGCCATTGCCGACGGCACTACAACAACCTGGTGGCCGGCGGCGTGCCACTTCGCGACGCGACGCGCCACGTTCCGAATGCGCTCGACCGAGCCCATCGAAGTACCGCCATATTTATGAACGATCAGGGACATCTCGTACTCTGGCTGGAAACCCGCCGCAAAGTGGTGACGGGCAAAACCATATATTCTAGCGCGGCGGTAAAAATTTGCTCAGTTTGAGGAAATTTATGTTCATTGCGCGGCTATTTTTCCGTGGATTCTTTCCAGAAGCCGGGATTTATTCCTGCGCTTCGATCCACACGCGCCCTCGATGGCAGCGCACGACGTGGCCGGGTTGCCGCACCCGCAGTTGCCGGTCATGCCCCAGGCTGTGCAGTTCACGTAGTTGGCGCAGCAGGTCGCGCAGGCGCGCGTCCGTGGGCATGCGCGCACCGTTTTGTTGCAACCAGAAGCGCAGCACCTGCGACTGGCGCGGCGGGGACAATTCGCGCCACGCCTTCAGTGAAAAGCTGGCGCCGTCGGGGCCGGGGTCCAGACGGGCAAAATCTTCGCGCGCGACTTCATCCAGGATCTGCGCCGCTTCGGCCATGTGCGTGGCATGCCGCGCGACGATGGCACGCCAGCCGGGCCAGCGCTTGTCCAGCACGGGCGCCAGCAGTTCGCGCACGGCGGCGCGGGTGTAGCGGGGATCGGCGTTGGTGGGGTCTTGTACGGGTTGCCAGCCGCACGCTTGCCGCACGGCGTCGGCGGCCAGCAGGATCGTCGCGCGGTCCTGCGCAAGCCAGGGGCGCACATAGGCGATGCCGTCGCGTTGCGAGACCGGCGACATCGCGGCCATGCCCAGCAGGCCGGTGCCGCGCAGCAGCCGCAGCAAAACGGTTTCCGCCTGATCGTTGCGGTGATGCGCCAGCAATACGTGGGTCGCGCCTTCTGCCTGTGCCAGCCGCGCCAGCGCGTCATAGCGGGCATCGCGCGCGGCGGCCTCGATGCCCTTGCCCGCCGCTTGCTCGACCTGCACGCGCGCTTCCTGCACCGGCAGGCCCAGCAATGCGCCCAGCGCATGGACTTGCCTGCCCCATTCATCGGCCGCGTCCTGCAAGCCGTGATGCACGTGCAATAGCGACAGGCCGATGCCAAGATCATGCGCAACGGCCGCCGCGTGCACGGCGAGCATGGCCGAGTCGGCGCCCCCGCTCAACGCGACAGCAAGCCGGGCGGGACGGGCGGGCAACGCGTGCAAGGCGTCTCGCAACGCCACCGTCAGCGCCGGCGATGTCGGCAGCGCAACCGTTGACGCCGATCGCCCTGCGGCCAACACCGACGCCGTGGCGGGCAACACCGTCTGCCCGGCTGTCGACACCGAAGACGCAGCGGATGGCGCCGCCCCCTTTTCCGTCGACACTGACGGCGCTGCGGACGCGCAATGCGACACGCCCGACTCGGCCTGGTCGGGCGTGTCGGGCGTGGGGTGCGCGTTCATGATTTGGAGCGCGGGCAGCGCGGCCGTGGCGCCGGCGTACCAGCCGGCGCCTTTGCCAGGGCTACGCGCGCACTTCCGTATAAGCGCCGTAGGACAGCAGGCGTTGCACACGCTGCTCTACGAGCTGTTCGGGCGTCATGCCTTGCAGTTGGCGCAGGGCGTCGGCCAGAGCGCGGCGCAGCAAGCGCGCCATGACGCGCGGGTCGCGATGGGCGCCGCCCACGGGTTCGTTGACGACGCGGTCAACCAGACCCAGGTCTTTCAGGCGCGGCGCGATGATGGCCAGGGCTTCGGCGGCATCGGGCGCCTTGTCGGCGCTGCGCCACAGGATCGACGCGCAACCTTCAGGCGAAATCACGGCGTAGGTGGCGTATTGCAGCATCAGCACGGCATTGCCCACGGCAATGGCCAGCGCGCCGCCGGAACCGCCTTCGCCGATGATCGTGCAGATCACGGGCACTTTCAGTTCGGCCATGGCGTACAGGTTGTGGCCGATGGCTTCGGACTGGCCGCGTTCTTCGGCGCCGATGCCCGGGTATGCGCCGGGGGTGTCCACGAAGGTGAACACGGGAACGCCGAACTTTTCAGCCAGGCGCATCAGGCGCAGGGCCTTGCGATAGCCTTCCGGACGCGGCATGCCGAAGTTGCGGGCGGCGCGTTCTTTGGTGTCGCGGCCCTTTTGATGGCCGATGACCATGCAGGGCGTGCCATTGAAGCGCGCCAGGCCGCCGATGATGGACTGGTCGTCGGCGTACATGCGGTCGCCGTGCAGTTCATGGAAGTCGGTGAACATTTCGCGCACGTAGTCCAGCGTGTAGGGACGCTGGGGGTGGCGGGCGACAAGCGCCGTCTGCCACGGCGTGAGCTTGGCGTAGATCTCCTTGGCCAAGGTCTGGCTTTTTTGCTGAAGACGCCCGATCTCGTCGGAGATGTCTACCGCAGAATCGGCCTGCACATAGCGCAGCTGCTCGATCTTGTTTTCAAGTTCGGCCAGCGGCTGTTCAAATTCCAGAAATGTATTGCGCATGTAGTGTGGTTCCGTAGATGGGCTGCCTGGTGTGCATCAGTATTGAACCGGTGTCGGTTCCAGACTGCGCCATAGATACCAGGTCGCCACGGTACGCCAGGGCTGCCACGCCAGCGAGACTTCGCGAGCCTCGAAGCGCGAGACAGGCTCGCCACTGAAATAGTGAAGCGAGATTGCCTTGAGCAACCCTGGATCATCCAGCGGCAGGACGTCAGGCCGCTGTAGATTGAAAATCAAAAACATCTCCGCCGTCCAGCGCCCAATGCCCCGGATGGCGACCAATTCAGAAATAACCGCTTCGTCGTCCATGGCCGCCCACTTTTCAGGGTGGACCCGGCGTTCGCCGAAGTGCACGGCAAGGTCCAGCACGTACTCGGCCTTGCGCTGGGACAAGCCGGCGCGGCGCAAGCCATCGACGCCTACGCGCAGTACGGCCACGGGCGTGGGGCGCTTGCCGACGGCTTCGATGAATTTGGTCCAGGCGGCGTCGGCCGCCTTGGTGGACACCTGCTGCCCGATGATGGCGCGCGCCAGCGTCACGAACGGCGTGCCGCGCGACGTGAGCCACACTTCGGGATGCTGCGGGATGACTTTTTTCAGGATGCGGTCGCGCCGCATCAGATGGGCGACGGCCGCTTCCCAATAGTCGGGCTTGGGAATGTCGAGATCGGCGGTGGACATATCAGGCGTATCCACTGGGCTCAGGCCCGCCGCCATTGCGTCAAGCCACCCGGCTTGTCGTCAAGTTCGATACCGGCCTCGCGCAGTTCGGCGCGGATGCGGTCGGCCTCGGCGAAGTCACGGGCGGCCTTGGCGGCGGCGCGCGCATCGATCAGCGACTGGATGGCGGCCGCGTCCAGCGTGGCGCGCGGGCCCTGCTCGATAGCGGCGGCCGAATAGCGCGTGGGCGACTGGAAGTACGTTGCCGGGTCCTGCTGCAACAACCCCAACATCGACGCCAGCGCCTTCAACTGGCCGGCGCTGCGCGCGTTTTTGTCGCGGTTGGCCTCGGTGGCCAGTTCAAACAGGGCCGCCACGGCGCCCGAGCTGTTGAAGTCATCGTCCATGGCCGCCTTGAAGGCCTGGGCCTCCGGCTCGTTCCAGTCGATGCCCTGGTCGTCGGCCGGCACGTTCTGCAAGGCCTGGTACAGGCGGTCCAGTGCGTTTTGCGCGTCGATCAGGTTGTCGGGGGTGTAGTTCTGCGAGCTGCGATAGTGGTTGCGCACAATGAAGAAGCGCACCATTTCGGCTTCGCGCGGGTTGACGCGGTAGTCGGCGTCGTCCGCCGCCGGGTCGCCCAACGCCACGGTCTGGCGGATGGTGCGGAAGTTGCCCAACGATTTGGACATCTTGTCAGAATCCACCATCAGCGGGCCGCAGTGCATCCAGATGTTGGCCAGCGTGCCACCGAACGCGCCTTCGGTCTGCGCGATTTCGTTTTCGTGATGCGGGAATTTCAGGTCGGGACCGCCGCCGTGGATATCCAGCGGCAGGCCCAGCAAGGATTGGCTCATGGCCGAGCATTCGATGTGCCAGCCGGGGCGGCCCATGCCGTAGGGCGATTCCCATTTGGTGTCGGCGGGTTCGTCGGCCTTGGCCGACTTCCACAGCACGAAGTCCAGCGGGTCGCGCTTGGCCGAGCCCACCGCCACGCGTTCGCCGGCGCGCAGGTCGTCCAGCGTCTTGCCGGACAGCTTGCCGTAACCGGCAAAGCCACGCACGGCGTAGTTCACGTCGCCGTCGTCGGCCTGGTAGGCCAGGCCGTTCTGCTCCAGCTTGCCGATGATGTCCAGCATGTCGCCCACGTATTGCGTGGCGCGCGGCTCGCGGTCGGGCGATTGAACACCCAGCGCGCGCTCGTCGGCATGCATGGCGGCAATATAGAACTCGGTCACCTCGCCGATACGGCGGCCGGTTTCCACGGCGCGACGGATGATCTTGTCATCGATGTCGGTGATATTGCGCACGTAGTTCACGGCCAGACCGCTGGCGCGCAGCCAACGCTGCACGACGTCAAACGACACCAGCATGCGGGCATGGCCCAGATGGCAGAAGTCGTACACGGTCATGCCACACACGTACATGCGCACCTGACCAGCCTGGGCCGGTTTGAACGGTTCTTTGGTACGCGATAACGTGTTGTAGATTTGCAGCATGGCGCTTATGTATTGGTCTGATTGCTTTCCGCGGCGAAATCGGAAAAAGTTGCTGGGGCGGAACGATACTGCCGGTATCACCGGTATCACCGGTATCACCGGCATCACCGATACCCCCGGTACCGCCGATACCCTCGATACCCCCCGGTACCGCTGATACCCCCGGTACCGTGCGTCCTGCCGGGGGGCTCCAGCTCGACATCTCTGTTCCAGCTCAAGCTCTTGCCGAAACAAAAACGCAACCGGGGCTAAAATGGCGGTCGTCAAGTATAGCAAGCGGCCCGGTCGCACGCGTAAGTGCTGCCCGGCCACGACTTTTAACGGATACCCACGTGACTATCAAGCCGCGTTTTTGTGTCGCCCTGCTCGCGCTGGCCTTTGCCGGCGCGCCGGCCGGTAGCGCCCTTGCCCAGTCGATGGCCGGCGGCGGCGGGGCCAGCCCCAACGCCACGCGCACCACCCTGGACCCCATCCCCCCCGAAGGCGGCTGGGACAGTCTGGCCAAACTGCTGGAAGCGGCCAAGCCCGGTGTCGACACGCGCTTGACGCCGTCGCCCTCACAGATCACCAACCGCATCGAAATGCTGCTGAACCGCGGCGATAACGAAGAAGCGTTGGCGATGATCGAAAAGCGCGAGGCCGAAATCAAGGACCAACGCGGCACCGATGTGCAGTTGATGTTCCAGCACGCGCGCGCACTGGCCGCCCTGAACCGCACGGGCGAAGCCATCGACATCTACACCGACATGACCACGCGTTTCCCCGAGTTGCCGGAACCTTGGAACAACCTGGCCGCTCTATATGCCAGCCGCGGTGAACTTGAAAAAGCGCAAGACGCCCTCCAAATGGCACTACGCGCTGACCCCGGCTACGCCGCCGCCCGAGCCAACCTGGGCGATCTGCAACTTCTACAGGCCCTGCGCACTTACAAGAAGGCCGCCAGCGATGGCGTGCCCGGCATGCAGGAGAAGGCCCGTGAAGTCGAAACCATGCTGAAGGATAAACAAGGCAAATGATGTCCCGTTACTCACCCTTCCACCTGCTGCGCCTGACGGCGTGCTCGTTCGCGCTGGCCGCATTTGCCCCAGCGCTTGTCAGCGCCGCCCCAGCGGCCTCCTCCACCACCACTACTTCTGAAGGCACAAAAGCCATGAGCACCAACCCGCGCGTCAAGCTTGTTACGAACCAAGGCGATATGGTCATCACCCTGGATGCCGCCAAGGCGCCCAAGACCGTCGAGAATTTCCTGACCTACGTCAAGGAAGGCTTCTACAACGGCACGGTGTTTCACCGCGTGATCGACGGTTTCATGATCCAGGGCGGCGGCTTCGAACCCGGCATGAAGCAAAAGCAAACGCATGCCCCGATCGAAAACGAAGCCAACAACGGTTTGAAGAACGACAAGTACACCCTGGCGATGGCCCGCACCAGCGACCCGCACTCGGCCACCGCGCAGTTCTTCATCAACGTGTCCAACAATGATTTCCTGAACTTCACGTCGCCCACGCCGAACGGCTGGGGCTACGCTGTGTTCGGCACCATCACCGAAGGCACCGACGTGGTCGAAAAGATCAAGGGAGTGAAGACCGGCAACAAGGGCTTCCACCAGAACGTGCCCAACGAAGACGTGATCATCGAGAAGGCCGAGATTCTTGAATAAGATTGCCCTGCCCGGCCCGATCTGGCTGGCGTCCGACCTGCACTTGGGGCCGGCCACGCCGGCCACCTCCGAGGCATTCCTGGCGTTTCTGGAGGCCGCGCGGCAGGAAGCTGCCGCGTTGCTGCTGCCGGGCGACATCTTTGACGCCTGGATCGGCGATGACGTGATCCGCGCCGCACCGCCGTGGCTTGCCACGGTGCTGACGGCGCTGCGCGACACCAGCGCACGCATTCCGGTATGGCTGGGGCGCGGCAACCGCGACTTCCTCATCGGGGAAGAATTGGCGACGGCGGTGGGCGCCAAGCTCTTGCCCGAGCCCGCCCTGCTGCAAACGGATGCCGGCCCGGTGCTGCTGACGCACGGCGACGAGTTCTGTACGGACGACGCCGCGTATCAGCAGTTCCGCAAGATGGTCCGCAATCCGCAGTGGCAGGCCGAGTTCCTGGCCAAGACCATCCCCGAGCGCCTGGCGATGGCGCAGCAGGCTCGCGGCGAAAGCCAGGCAGCCAACCAGACGAAGTCCATGGAAATCATGGACGTCAATGCCGCCGCCATCGAGGCGATCTTCCGCGACAGCGGCGTGCCCGTACTGGTCCATGGCCACACGCATCGCCCGGCGCGTCACGTGCTGGACGTGGACGGCAAGAAGCGTGAACGCTGGGTGCTGCCCGACTGGGATTGCGACCACGTGTCGCCCCCGCGCGGTGGCTGGCTGATCATCGATAGCGATGGGCTGACGTTCTACGACCTGGAAACGGAATCGTAAGAGTAAGACTCAGGACAAAGCCGAACGCTGTGCAACGCCGGCAACGGCCGCACCATGAAAATGGCCTCGCAACCGCGAGGCCATTTTTTATGCGCGATTGAAAGGGACTAGCGCGTGAAGATCCACGCGGCGACCACCGCGCCGAACACGATGCGATACCAGGCAAACACGCGGTACGTATGGTTGGCCACAAAGCGCAGCACCGCGCGCACCACCACCATCGCGCTCAGGAACGCCGCGATGAAGCCCACGGCGATGCCGGACAGGTCGTGCTGGGTCAGCAGGCCGAAGTTCTTGTACATATCGAAAACGGCCGCGCCCAGCATCGTCGGCATGGCCAGGAAGAACGAGAACTCCGTGGCCGTCTTGCGCTGGATGCCGGCGATCATGCCGCCGATGATGGTGGCGCCCGACCGCGACGTGCCCGGGATCATGGCAAAGCACTGCGCCACGCCCACGCCCAGCGCCTGCTTCCAGGTGATCTGTTCCAGCGTGTGCGCCGATGCCCGCTCGTCGGACGCCGTGTCGTCGGCGGCGCCCGGCGCGTCGCCCGGCGTGTGATGCGTTCGGCGTTCCACGTACAGCATGATCAGGCCGCCCACCACCAGCGTCACCACCACCACGCCGGGGTGATAGAACACCGACTTGATGGTCTTGATGAAGATGGCGCCGATGACCGCGGCGGGCAGAAACGCGATGATCAGGTTGCGGGTGAAGGCCACCTCGCTGGCCACGCCGGTCAAGGTGCCCCGGATCAGCTGCATCAGCCGCGCGCGGAACACCCACATCACCGCCAGGATCGAGCCCAGCTGGATGACCACTTCGAACACCTTGCCATCGCCGGACTGAAAGTTGATCCAGTCGCCCACCAGGATCAGGTGGCCGGTGCTGGACACGGGGATGAACTCGGTCAGGCCTTCAAGAATGCCAAGAATGAAGGCCTTGATCAGATAGAGCGCGTTGTCAGTCACGATAGGTAGGGGTTCCGGTTAATCGTTGGCCAGCGGGGCTTCGTCCGACAGCATTTCCTGTGGCCGCTTTTCAACGCGCACCAGCGCGATCCGGCGGCCGTCCATTTCCAGCACCTCGAAGCGGAAGCGCTGGTGATGGGCTTCGTGTTCGCAGACATCGCCGGGCTTGGGCAGGTGGCCAAAGCGTGACAGCAGGTAGCCTGCAAGGGTGGAAAAGTCTTGGGCCTCGTCGACCAGCCCTTCGGTTTCCAGCACCTGTTCGACGTGGTGCAGGTCGGCCGCGCCGTCGATCTTCCAGGTGTTGTCGCCGTCGGCCACGATGTCGGGCAGTTCGTCTTCGTCGGGGAATTCACCGGCGATGGCCTCGAACACGTCGATGGGGGTAACCAGCCCTTCGATGGCGCCGAATTCATCGGCCACCAGCACCAGCTGCCCGCGCGAACGCTTCAGCGTGTCCATCAACCGCAGGATGCCGATCGACTCGTGCACGATGATGGGATCGCGCAGCCGGTTGCGGCGCACGCGGCCTTCGGTGATCAGGTCGGCGACCAGGTCCTTGGCCCGCGCGATGCCCAGCACTTCGTCCAGCGACCCCCGGCACACCGGGAAAAAGCTGTGCGGCGCCTCGGTCAACTGGCGGCGGATCAGTTCCGGGTCGTCGTCGATATTGACCCAGGACACATCCGTGCGCGGCGTCATGATCGACCGGATGGAACGTTCGGCCAGCGTCAGCACGCCGCTGACCATGTTGCGTTCTTCCACGCCGAACGCCGGGATGGCCGGGCCGTCGGCATTGGGCAGGTCGGCTTCGTCGCTGGTGGGCGGGCGCTTGCCCAGCATGCGCAGCACGGCCGACGCGGTACGTTCGCGCATCGGGCGGCGGGCGTCCAGCTTGAGCAGGTTACGGCGCGCCACCTGGTTCAGCGCTTCGATGGCTACCGAGAAACCAATGGCCGCGTACAGGTAGCCCTTGGGCACCTTGAAGCCAAAGGCTTCGGCCAGCAGCGAAAAGCCGATCATCAGCAAGAAGCCCAGGCACAGGACCACCACGGTCGGGTGCGCGTTGACGAACCGCGTCAGCGGCTTGGAGGCCAGCAGCATGATGCCGATGGCAATGACCACGGCGATCATCATGATGGCAAGGTGATCCACCATGCCCACGGCGGTGATGACCGAGTCCAGCGAGAACACCGCGTCCAGCACCACGATCTGCGTAACGATCACCCAGAAGCTGGCGTACACGCGCGGCCCGGAGGACCCCGCGTGCTGGCCGCCTTCCAGGCGCTCGTGCAGTTCCATCGTGCCTTTGAATAGCAGGAACAGGCCGCCCACCATCAGGATCAGGTCGCGCCCCGAAGGCGACACCGGACCGACTGTGAACAAAGGGGTGGTCAAGGTGACCAGCCACGACATGACGGACAGAAGGCCAAGCCGCATGATCAGGGCCAGGCTCAACCCCATGATGCGCGCGCGGTCGCGTTGCGCAGGGGGCAGCTTGTCCGCCAGGATGGCGATGAAAATCAGGTTATCAATGCCCAGGACGATCTCAAGGACGACCAGGGTAAGCAAGCCGACCCACGCTGCGGGGTCTAGCAGCCACTCCATCAGGAGCTCCAGAAGTTACACGACCGGTAATCGTACATGGAAAATTCGTGACATGCCGGTGACACACGGCCCTCCGTTTGCCTGATGGCCAATGGTTTTCAGCCATGTGCATGGCTTGTGTTCGCCGTGCGAGGGCCATAAAAAAACCGGCCCGAAGGCCGGTCTGTCGCAGGCCGCATCGGCCCGCGCGATCAGGCGGCGGACGGCGGGTTCAGCGACGTCAGCAACTGCGTGAAGATCTTGGGCGTGGCGGCCAGGACGTTGCCGCTGTCCATCCAGCCTTGTTCGCCGTCGAAATCGGCGATCAGGCCACCGGCTTCCAGCACCATCAGGCTGCCGGCGGCCAGATCCCAGGGCTTCAGGCCCACGCCGCAGAAACCGTCCAGGCGGCCGCTGGCCACGTAGGCCAGGTCCAGCACGGTGGAACCCATGCGGCGCACGCCCGTAACGCTTTCGGCCATATGGCGGAAACGCTGCGAACCCTGTTCGGGATCGCCGGCGTTGGGCCAGTGCGCGCCCAACAGGGCTTCGTGGTAGCGGGTGCGGCCCGAGACGCGCACGCGGCGGTCGTTCAGGAAGGTGCCGCTGCCACGGCTGGCCGTGAACAGTTCATTGCGCGAGGGGTCATAGATGACCGCTTGCGTGACTTGGCCGCGCTGGGTCAGCGCGATCGACACGGCGTAGTTGGGCAGGCCGTGGATGAAGTTGGTGGTGCCGTCCAGGGGATCGATGATCCATTGGAATTCAGCCTGGTCGGGACCTTGCAGCCCGAATTCCTCGCCCAGCACGGCATGGTCCGGGTAAGCGGCATGCAGTGTCTCGACGATGGACTCCTCGGCGGCGCGATCGACTTCCGTGACATAATCGCGCGGCCCCTTGCGAGCCACGCTGAGTCGTTCCAAATCCATGCTGGCACGGTTGATAATGGTGCCGGCACGCCGGGCCGCCTTGATGGCGATGTTGAGCATCGGGTGCATAAAATTCCGTACGTATGCGGTGGGTTCGCGTGATGATAGGCCACTTGCCGCCCCCCCCGAATCGTCGTCGCCCCAACGGGGAAATCGACCGAAAAAACCAGGAAGGCGTGAAGCCAAACGCGCCATTTTAAATGACTCAAGCATTTTCACGTGTTCGCTTCATTATGGTGAACCCCAGCCACCCCGGAAACGTGGGTTCGGCGGCCCGCGCCATCAAGACAATGGGCTTCTCCGAATTGGTCTTGGTAGAGCCTAAATTTCCAGATGTAACCAGCCAGCCCGAAGCCGTGGCTCTGGCCAGCGGCGCGCTGGACGTGCTGGAAAACGCGCGCATCTATCCGTCGCTGGAAGAAGCGCTGGCGCCCGTGACCATGGCGTTTGCCTTGACCGCGCGGGTGCGCGACCTGGGGCCTCCGCCCTGCGACATCCGCCAGGCGGCCGACCTGGCCCGCGCGCATCTGGCCGGTACCGCCGAAGGCGTGGCCGCCGTGGTGCTGGGCACCGAACGCGCCGGGCTGACCAACGCGCAGATCGCGCTGTGCCATCGCATTTGCCACATTCCCGCCAACCCGGAATACAGCTCGCTGAACGTGGCCCAGGCCTTGCAACTGGCCGCCTGGGAGCTGCGCTACGCCCTGCTGGTGGAACAAGGCGCGGCGCTGTTGCCCGCGTCGACCGCGCAAGAGCCGTCGCGCGGCGCCGAGCCCGCTTCGGGCGAGGCCGTGCAGGCGTTCCTGGCGCATTGGGAAGAAGCGCTGATCGGCGTCCAGTTCCTGGACCCGGCGCACCCGAAGAAGTTGATGCCGCGCATGCGCCATCTGTTTTCGCGGCCGGCGTTGACGCGCGACGAAGTGGACATGATGCGCGGCGTCTGCACCGCCATGCTGGCCACCGCGCGGCGCAACGGCGGCGCAAAAAAATAGGGACGGGCGCAAGGCCCATCCCTTTGGGATCACATCCCCGGCAGCAACTGGTGCTGGCCGGGGTGTCCCGCTATCAGTCCACCTTGGCGCCCGAGGCCTTGACCACCGGGGCCCAGCCTTCGACTTCCGACTTGATGAACGCGCCGAATTCAGCCGGCGTGGTCTTCACGCCCACGGCGCCGAGCTTTTCATAGCTGGTCTGCACGGAAGGCTTGTCCAGCGCTTTCTGCATGGCGGCGTTCAGCGTGTTGATCACTTCCGGCGGCGTGCCCGCCGGGGCCAGCAGGCCGAACCAGGACGACACGTCAAAATCGGTAAAGCCCGATTCCTTCATGGTGGGCAGGTCCGGCGCGCTCTTGGAGCGGTCGCTGGTGGTGACGGCCAGGGCGCGCAGCTTGCCCGATTGGGCGTGCGGCCATGCCGACGGCATGTTGTCGAACATGAATTGCACCTGGCCGCCGATCAGGTCGGTCATGGCCGGCGCGCTGCCCTTGTAGGGCACGTGCAGCACGTCAATGCCCGCCTTCATCTTGAACAGCTCGCCCGCCATGTGGATGGAGGTGCCGCTGCCCGACGAGGCAAAAGCCAGCTTGCCCGGGTTCTTCTTGGCGTAATCGACCAGTTCCTTGACCGACTTGACCGGCACTTCCGGGTTCACGACCAGAATGTTGGGCACTTTGGCGCCCAGGGCGACCGGGGCGAAGTCCTTGGTCAGATCGAACGTGACGTTCTTGTACAGCGTCTGGTTGATGGCGCTGGTGACGGCCACGAACAGCAGCGTGTAGCCATCCGGGGCGGCGCGCTGCACCTGGTCGGTGGCGATGTTGCTGCCGGCGCCCGGCTTGTTTTCAACCACGAACGACTGGCCCAGGGCCTCGGTCAGTTCCTTGGCCATGATGCGGGCGATCACGTCGGTGGTACCACCGGCGGAAAATCCGACCACGATGCGGACGGGTTTGTCAGGGTATGCGGCATGGGCGGAACCCATTGCGAACGCGCTTGCGGCGGTAGCCAGAAGGGTGGCGGCAAAACGCCGCAGGCCAGGCTTTTGACCTGTAGTCATAGTGTCTCCGTGCAGGTACTGTCCATTAGATGGACGATTCGAATTATTTGATGACGCATTTTGAGCTATACACGACGGTTGCATCAAGGTAGAGTCCACGCTACGGACAATGGTTTTCCCTTGACCGTTCCGCAATAACCCTAAGTTTTCAGAGATTTGCATGCAAGACAGTGATGCCGCGGCCGCAGGCCCACGTACGTTGCGGCGCGGACTTGCCGTGCTGGCCGCCCTGCGCGACCAAGGGCCCGACGGCCTCAGCGTGACCGATATCGCCCGCTTGACGGGCATACAGCGCCCCACCATCTACCGCCTGTTGGCCGCCCTGCTGGACGCCGGCTTGGTGCTGCCCGTGACGGGCACCAAGAAATATCGCGCCCAGCTGGCCGTGGACCCCGACACCCGCTCGCGCGATCCGCGCGTGCGTCAGCTGCTGCCCGTGCTGCGCCGCCTGGCGGACCGCACGGGCGACGCCGTGTTCCTGGTGGTGCGCGACGATGATGATTCCATCAGCCTGCATCGCGAGATCGGCAGCTATCCGGTGCAGATCCTGGCCACCTACGCCGGCAAGCGCCAGCCGCTGGGCGTGGGCTCAGGCGGCATGGCGCTGCTGGCCGCGCTGCCGGACGACATCGCACGCGGCATCGTCGACCGCAATTCGGGTCGGCTGGACGAATACGGCGGCATGACGCCGCAGGAAATGTACCGGCTGATCGACAACACCCGCGCGCGCGGCTATTCCGTGGTGGGCAACCATGCGGTACGTGGCGCGCTGGGCGTGGGCTGCGCGCTGCTGGATTCGCACGGCTCGCCGCTGCTGGCCGTCAGTGTCACGGCCATCATCGACCGCATGCCGGCCCAGCGTCAGCGCGAGATCGCGGGCTGGATCAAATCGGAACTGGCGCGGCTGGCGATGCAGGCTTGATGGCGAACCAGAGGGTGGACCAGATGGCGGACGCCTTCTTGGCCGCATGAAACAACGGGCGCCCGAAGGCGCCCGTTTGCATGCTCGACAAGCTGGCGACCATCAGGTGGCCGCGTCAGCCTTGCCGGCAGTCTTGGGGTTCTGGATTTCGCGCAGCGGAATCGGCGGCTGAAAGCCGGCCGCTTCCAGCGAGGTGCGGATTTCCTGGTACAGGCCCCAGCGCAGATCCCAATACTTGCTGGATTCCGCCCACACGCGCACGTTCACGATGACGCCGCTTTCCTTGTACTCAAACACCTTGATCTGCGGCTCCGGATCCATCAGCGCATCCGGGCGCGCGGCGACGATTTCCTTGAGCTTGTTCATCACCTGATCCAGGTCGTCGCCATAGCGCACCGGCACCGGGATATCGAGGCGGCGCGTTTTGTTGCGGCTGTAGTTGGTGATGGTGGCGTTCCAGACGGTGCTGTTGGGCAGCGTCAGGTGGATGCCGTCGCCTTGCACCAGCCGCGTCAGGAACAAGCCCACTTCGGCCACCGTGCCGTCAGCGCCGGAGCTCAGGGCGATGTATTCGCCCGCGCGGATGGGGCGCAAGATCAGCAGCATGATGCCGGCCGCGATGTTTTGCAGCGTGCCTTGCAGCGCCAGGCCCACAGCCAGACCGGCGGCGCCCAACACGGCGATCAAGCTGGCCGTCTGCACGCCAAACCGCGCCAGCACGGCGATGACGGTAAAGATGCGCACGGCCCACACGACCGTGCTGTAGAACATCGGCACGATGGTCGGGTCGATCTTGCTGGATCGCGTTGCCGCACGTCGCACCCAACTGCCCAGCAGCGACGACACCCACCAGCCGATGATCAGGATCAGCAGGGCCACCGACAGATTGATGCCCATATCAACCAGCCTGGGGGCCCAGGCGTGGAATTCGTTCAAGGCGTCTTCCATGGAATTTTCCACAAAAAATAACAACCGAAAACTGTATCAGATGACGCCGACGCAAAGGGGCGCGGCGCGGGCTTGCTATGTCAAGCTTTGTAAGTGCCGTGCGCAGTGTCAGGCTTTGACGACGCGGAAGTGGTTGTCCCAGGACAGCTCGCGCGAAGGCGGCAGCACCGGTGCCTGGTAACCCGTGGCATCGGCACGCAGCATGGCGCCCAGGCCGCTGCTGATCAGAAACCCGGTTTCGGGCGCGGGCGCCACGCCGCACCCGTCGGCCAATGGCGTCGTGCCCAGGCAGCGGCCGCTGGCCGCGTCCCAATACATCACCTGCCCGCCCACCGGGCTGGACGTGGCGATGACGCCGCCCGCCGCATCCACCGTGACCGACCCGACGTAGTTGCGCATATTGCGCAGCGTCTCGGCCGGCCCCTCGAACAGTTCCAGCTGCGCGCCGCGCCGATGCCGCCCGACCAGCGCGGGCCGATCCGATGCCGGCCCCATGTACTGGCAGCCGAACCACACGCAGCCGTCGGCCGCCAGCGCCAGATGCCGGATCGACAAGCGATGCAGCGTGGGCGGCAACTCCACCTTTTCAAGCAACCGGCCACTGGCCGCGTCGATATAGGCCAGCGATGGCCGCATCGTGTCCAGGTTCAGTTCCAGCTTGCCGTAATCGGGATGCGTCAGGATGCCGCCGTTGGCGACGCACAGCGTCTTGCCGTCCGGCATCAATACGACTTCGTGCGGACCGATTCCGGCCGAATCGAATTCGCCGATTCGGCGCCACGCGCCGCCCGGCGAGGCATCGTAGATGCCCAGTACACCGCGCCCGCCGTCGAAGTCGTTTTCCGTGGCGGCCAACAGGCGCCCGCCATCAATAAACGCGCCATGTCCGAAAAAATGGCGTTCGTCCGGCACAGGCAAGGCCTGCGGCTGGCCCTTGTCACGCAACGAAAACGCCACGGCAAAAAAGCCCGGCTGGCGGCCGAACACCACCGCGCGCTGGCGCACGGCGTCGATGGCAAAGCTATGGCCGCGCGCGGGCATCGGCACCACCAGACGGTCGTGCCCGGCCTCGTCCAGCAACACGGCTTCGTCGCGGCCGCCGCGCTTGCGTGCGCTGAGATACAGCGCGCCGCCATCGGCGGGCAGCACCGCCCGCGCGGCGGTGGGCGACAAGCCCAGCGCCGTGGCCAGCATCAGGAAGCGGCGGCGGTCAATCACCATCAAGCGCATTGAACCCGATGGTGACACCCAGCGCCGGGGCCAGATCCTGGTCGACGATGGCCTTGGCGTTCTGGATGGTCAGCGAGGCCAACAGCAACAAGCGGCGCCCTTCTTCGTCTTGCAGCGCGGCGTCCAGCGGGGCGGGCACGGCTTGCAAGGTCTGGGCGGCGGACTGCAATTCGCCGCGCACGGACACATCCATCCACTCGCTGCCGGCGGGCAAGGCATAGGCGCCCGCCTGATAGAACGCCCTCAAGCCATCCAGATTCGCCGCCAGCAAGCGCGTGGACATGCCGCTGCGCCAGAACGCGGCGCGCTTGGGCCGCGCGGCGTCGGGAGACTCGCCCAACACCGGCAGGATCTTCACGTCGCGGGCAAACTGCAAACCGGTCGACAAGGCCTTCATGGCTTCGGCGGCAATTTCCTGGGGGTCGCGGTACAGGTCGTTGCCGGCTTGCGGCTTGGCGAACTGGCGGCCGAACTCGCCTTGCGGGCTCCAGGCCTGGGCCACATCGCGCGATATCGTCGTAACGTTGGCGGCCACCGCGCGGGCATAGCCGCAGGCGTAGGCAAAGGTCGGCGCGCCGGTCTGCTTGAGCAGCGCGGGGTCGCCGTACAGCACGTATTCCAGCGCGGGCAGTCCCTGCACCGCCACGCTGCGGCCGGCCAGCGCGCCGGGCGCGAGCAAGGCGGCGTCTTGCGCGGCGATCAACTGCTGCACCTGGCGCGGCATGACGCCGCGCGTGTCGGGCCAGAACGCCAGCCGTTCAAAGCGGTTGGCTTGCACCAGCGGGCCAAAACGCAGAATCTCGACGCCGGACCACGCCAGCGCCAACTGTGTATAGGCGTCGGCCACGCGCGTGGCACCGGCGGCATCCGGCTTGGCGCACCAGCCGCCCAGCGCGCCATCCAGCGCGGCGGCGGCATCCACCATCTTGCTGACGGCCGGGCGGGCATAGTCGCGTGCCAGCCGCTCGCCCAGGTCCGGGGAAAGTTGCGCCTGCACGGCCAGCGGCACGGCCAGCAGCGCGGCCGCCAGGGTGGCCTTCGATGCCAAGGATTTCAATGCAAAGGCGTTCAGCGCGGTGGGCTTCAATGCAGGGGGCTTCAATGCAGGGGCCTTCAAAGCGGCGACCTTCACTGCGAGAGTGTTCAGCGCCGTGACCTTCAGCGCGGTGGGCTTCAATGCGGTGGACTTCCATGCGGCGCTCTTCGTCACCGGAGCATTCCACGCAATCGCCCTGCCCCGCGCAGCCTTAACCCCCGCTTGCGTCATAGATGCCATCACAACGACTCCAGGAAACGAATCAGATCAGCGCGTTCGTCCGGCGTCATCGCCACGACGCGATCGCGCGCGGGTTTGCCCGCGCCGCCATGCCACAGCACCGCTTCCAGCAGCGTCCGGGCGCGCCCGTCGTGCAGCCACGTCGCCGTGGGATTCACGGTCTTGGTCAGGCCGATGCCCCACAGCGGCGGCGTGCGCCACTCGCGGCCGGTGGCCTGGCCGTCGGACACGCCATCGGCCAGGTCATCGCCCATGTCGTGCACCAGCATGTCGGTGTACGGCCAGATCAGTTGAAACCGGTGTTCCGGCTGCTTGGCGTTGCGGCTGGTCACGTACTTGGGCACGTGACACGCCACGCAGTTGGCTTCGTAGAACAGCTTCTTGCCGGCCAGCACGCGCGCGTCGTCGGCGTCGCGGCGCTGCGGCACCGCCAGGTTGGTGGAATAGATGGTCACGAAGTCCATCAGTTTTGCCGGCACCTCTTCCGGACCAAAGCGCGGCTGCGCGCCATGCGGCATATCCAGGCACTGCTTCTGCGCGGGCGTGCAGTCGCCCGAATGCTTCGGGAACAGCGGCGTGGACAAACCCATGTCGTTGGAGAACGCGGCGGCGCTCTGCTGTTCAACGGTGGGCTGGCCCGCCTTCAGATTGAAGCGGCCCAGCACGCGCTTGCCGCTGCGCGCGTCGGTCACCCAATTCGGCTTGCCCACGATGCCGTCGCGCTTGTCCGCGCCCACGTTGGCCAGGATGTCGGCTTCGTGTATGGATTCCAGCAAGCCCAACCCGATCATGGGCGGCGCCAGGCGCGGCGAAATCTGCGTGTCGGCGCGCAGGGGGCCATAACCCGGGTTTTCGATGCGATACGTGGGCTTCATCAACGTGGCCGTCTCGCCGCCGTTCAATGCCACCGCGATGGGCGCGTATTCGATTTCCATGCGGCCTTCGGCCGGCAGCCCCGCCACCGCGAAATTCTGCAATTGCACGCCGTAGACGGGTTCGGGCAACTCGGCCAATTCGCCCGGCGCCAGCGTCGGATGACCACGGTCGGGGCCGCGCGGCACCGCAAGGCGCAACAGCAGCGCCACGGCGTCGGTGCGTTCCAGGGGGTCGAAGCCTGGCACGGTGCCACGCCCGTCCTTCGTGTGACAGGCCTGGCACGAGCGCGCGTTAAACAGCGGCCCCAGGCCGTCGGAGGCCTGCGTCGATGCCGGCGCCGACACCCAGTCCTTGCGGAACAGGCCGTTGCCCACCTGAAATTCCTGGCGGCCCTCGAAGCTCATGTTGGCCGAGGGCTGGGAAAAGATATCGGCGTTGATCAGTTTATTGGTGGTCGCCGCCCCGGCCTGCATGGTCTCGAAGGTTTCAACCTTGGAGAAATCGCGCGTGGGCGCGGTGATGGCGGTGACGCGTTTTTGGTCTTCGGGCGTTAAGTCGTCACGCCCGGCAGTAACTTCGGTGGCAGCGGCGGCGCCGGCGCAGGCCGACGCCGCCAGTACGGCGGCTAGAACGAGTTTCACTTGAATACGGCGTCAGGTTTATCCAGGCTGTCGGAACCTTCGATGGCTACCTTGCCAAGCTCAAGCAACGTGATCACGCGTTCCAGGCTGCGGGTCTGGTCCACCAGGCCGTCGATGGCGGCCTGCACCACGGCGTTGCCTTCCTTATTGCCGTCCGCAATCATCTGGTCATAGGTTTCGACCGTTTCGGCGCGCGTCTTCATGGCCTGCATGGCCGCCACGGTGGCGTCCAGCTTGGCGCGCACTTCGGCGTCCAGCTTGGGATCGCGCGCCTTGACCAGCTCAGACAGGCTGGCGCCCGTGACCTGCTTGCCGTCGATGCGGGTGTAGGTGCCCAGGTAGACGTTACGGATACCGATCTGGTCGTAGTAGTGCGAATTGTGGGTGTTGTCCGAGAAGCAATCGTGCTCTTCTTCGGGGTCGTGCAGCATCAGGCCCAGCTTCATGCGTTCGCCGGCCAATTCGCCGTACGACAAGCTGCCCAGGCCCGTCAGCATGGCGATCAGGCCCGCCTTGGGATCTTCTTCCACGGCCTTGCGCGCCGCGCCGTCCTTCTTCCAGTTGCCGACCATTTCTTCCAGGTCGGTCACCAGCAGGTCGGTCACGGCCTTCAGGAATTGCACGCGGCGTTCGCAGTGGCCGCCCGTGCATTGCTTGGTGTCGAAGTCGGTATGCGGGCGGTTGCCCGAATGGCGTTCTTGCGGCGTGCCCTTGCGGTCCGCCGGCGCCGGGCCGGTGCCGTTCAGGTCCTGGCCCCACAGCAGGAATTCGATGGCGTGATAGCCGGTGGCCACGTTGGCTTCGTTGCCGTCGGCTTCGTGCAGCACTTCGGACAACAGCTGCGGCGTGATCTTGCTGACGTCCACCGTCTTGCCGCCGACCGAAATCTTTGAATTGGCGATGACGTTGACGGCGTAGTAGGCGTTTTCGTCGTTGTCGGTGCCGTACGAGGCATCCACATAGTCGATCAGGCCTTCGTCCAGCGGCCAGGCATTCACGCGGCCTTCCCAGTCATCGACGATGGGGTTGCCGAAGCGATACGCCTCGGTCTGCTGGTAGGGCACGCGCGCGGCCAGCCAAGCTTCGCGGGCGGCCTTCAGCGTGTCGGGGCTGGGCTTGGCGATCAGCGCGTTGATGGCAGAGCGCAGCGTCTTGGCGGCGGCCAGCGAATCTTCATAGCCCGCCAGCGCCAGATCCGAATAGGTGGCGACGACAGCACGGGGTTCCGCCGCCGCGTGGGCCGTTCCCCCGAATACCGCTGCGGCCAACACCGCCCCCAACAACAACTTGCGCATCGACTTTCTCCCGTGACTCGAACGGTGTCCGCCCCCGCGGCGGGCCGTTCCGACTTCAATTTTGTGGATGCGAGTGTAAACAATTTTCGTTTGATGTTCAGCGCCAAGTCAGATACCTGACATTTTTTTGAACGACATCCGCGCAAAAAAATGCGCGCCACCAAAGCGTGCCGCTACTATCCCGCTATTACCGTCCCCGTTTTGAAGACCATGGAACTGCGTCAACTCCGCTACTTCGTGCGCGTGGCCGAACTTGGCAGCATCGGCCGGGCAGCGCGCGATCTGGGCGTGGTGGCCTCGGCGCTAAGCCAGCAGATCAGCCGACTGGAAAGCGAATTGGCGACGCGCTTGCTGATGCGCACGCACACCGGCGTGGTGCCCACCGCCGCCGGCACCGCGTTTCTGCGCCAGGCCCGGCTGACACTGCGGCACGCAGAACACGCCGTGGCCGCCGCGCGCGAGGCCCGGCTGTCGGGCATGGTCAGCGTGGGCTTTGCGCCCACCACGGCGTCCATGTTGGCCCGGCCGTTCTACGCGGCCATGGCCGAACGCTATCCCAACGTGCGGCTGCATCTGGTCGAAGGCTTGTCCGGCAACCTGGGCGACCAGCTGAACAACCGGCGCCTGGATCTGGCGGTGCTGTTCCAGAATGACAGCAGCCAGGGCCGCAGCGCCATCCCGGTGCTGGACGAAAAATTGTTCCTGCTGGCCCAGCGCGGCGTGTTCGCCTTGCCCGACGGCGAACCCGCCACCATCGACCAGTTGGCGGGCCTGCCCCTGGCCGTGACCAGCAAGGCCCATGGCCTGCGCGCCTGGGTAGAAGCCGCCTTCGAACGCGTCGGCATCGAGCCCTGGGTGGCGGTGGAAGTGGACGGGCTGACGACCTTGATGGACCTGGTGCAGGCCAACCCCATCGCCACCATCCAGCCGGGCGCCGCCGTGGCGCGGGCCGAGGCCGGGCTGCTGAACATGCACCCCATCGACGACCCCTTCCTGTACCGCCGCAACGCCGTCTACTGCATCAACGACGAAGAACTGTCACCCGCCGCGCTGGCCGCGCGCGTGGTGCTGGTGGACGTGATGCGTGCGCAGGTGCGCCACGGCGGCTGGCCCGGCGCCACCCTTCTGGATTCGTGATGCCCCCATGCCGGGCGCAGGGCTAGGCCGCGCCAGGTCACACGCATACATTGCATTGGTGAACGCCGTGGCATGGTGCCGCGGCAACGGACCTCTGCAAAGCTGATGACCACTGACTCCCGACGCCCGGGCACGCTTCCCATTGCTTCCATGCGGCCGCACTGTTCCGACCAGGAATGGCAGGCCCGTGTCGATCTGGCCGCCTGTTACCGACTGGTCGAGCTTTACGGCATGGCCGACATGATGGCCAACCACATCTCGGCCCGCGTGCCTGGCGAAGACAACGCGTTCCTCATCAACCCCTACGGGATGATGTACGAAGAGATCACGGCGTCCAGCCTGATCAAGGTGGACCTGGACGGCACCATCCTGGCCAAGCCGGACTTTGGCGACATGCACTACGGCATCAACAAGGCCGGCTACGTGATCCACAGCGCGGTGCACGCCGCGCGCCATGACGTGGACTGCGTGATCCACACGCACAGCTGGGCGTCGATGGCTGTGGCCTCGCTGGACTGCGGGCTGCTGCCGTTGACGCAGACGGCCATGCGCTTTTTGAAGATTGGCTATCACGACTACCAGGGCGTGGTGCTGGACCTGCAAGAGCAGCAATCCCTGTTGCAGGACCTGGGTCAGGGCGAAGCGCTGATCCTGCGCAACCATGGCGCGCTGACGGTGGGCCGCACGGTGGGCGAGGCCTTTAACTGGATGCATCGGCTGGAGCTGGCCTGCCGCTCCCAATTGGCGGCCATGGCCACGGGCTCGCCGCTGCGCCAGGTCAGCCCCGCCGTGCTGGAAGAAACCTGGAACAACTATCAGCCCGGCACGCGTCGCCCTTACGGCGTCATGGAATGGCCGGCCCTGCTGCGCAAGCTGGACCGCATCGACCCCGGCTTTCGGGATTGACCCCGGCGTCCTGAGCGACGACGGATTCCTGCATTGGAGTCCTGCATTCGATCTTGCATTTCAATGGCGCCGGCCGACGTGGCGGCACGGCGCCGACCTATCCAAACGACAACCACGGACGGAGACAACGATGAATACTGCCCGAGCCCTGCTCGCCGCCGCAGCGGCGGCCTGCGCCTGTACCGCGCCGCCCGCCATGGCCGCCGACTACCCCGACAAGCCTGTGAAAGTGATCGTGGCGTTCACCGCCGGCGGCACCACCGACACGTTGACGCGCAGCATGTCCAACGCGCTGTCCAAGAAGCTGGAGCAACCGTTCGTGGTGGAAAACAAACCGGGCGCGGGCGGCAACATCGGTACCGAGTTCGTCGTGCGCGCCGCGCCCGACGGGCACACGCTGATCGTCAATTCCGTGGGCCCCATCGCGGTGAATGCGTCGCTGGCCAAACTGTCGTTCGACCCCTTGACCGACCTGGTGCCGATGGTGCAGATCGCCACCGTGCCCAACGTGCTGGTCGTGCCGCCGTCCTCGCCCGCCAAGGACATCAAGAGCTTTCTGGCTTACGTCAAAAAGGCGCAGCACTTGAACTACAGCTCTACCGGCGTGGGCACGTCGTCGCACTTGTCCAGCTATATGTTGATGGACCAACTGGGGGTGCAGGCCACGCACGTGCCGTACAAGGGCGCCGACGCGGTCAACGACCTGCTGGCCGGACGCATCGACTTCATGTTCGCCACCATTCCGTCGGTGATCGGGCAGATACGCGCGGGCAAGCTGCGCCCGCTGGCCGTCAGCACGCTGCAACGGTCGGCGACCCTGCCCGAGTTGCCCACTATTGCCGAGTCCGGCTATCCGGGCTTTGATGCCGGCTCATGGTTTGGCTTCTTCGGCCCGAAAGGCACGCCGCCCGAGGTGGTCGCCGTGATCAACCGCGAAGTCAACGCCGCCCTGCCCTCGCTGAAGGCGCAGATGCTGCATGAAGGCGCCGAGCCCGTGGGTGGCACGCCCGCGCAGTTCTCCACGTTCATCCGCGCGGAACACGACAAGTGGGCCGCGCTGGTGCGCAAGTTCCAACCGGCCGCCAACTAAGCAGCACACCTAAGCAGCACGCCTAAGCAGCTACATCCCCAAAGCAGCCGCCCTTGGCACTCGCCTCTTAGCACTCGCCCCCCAGCAGCCGCCCACTGCGTCACCACCGAGCCATCCATGCCGCACGACGAGATCCGCATCCTTTGTTCGCCCGCCGAGGCGGGCGCGCTGCGCCAGGCGCTTGCCAGCGTTGATGCACCGCGCATCGCGCTCTGCCACCCGCAGCCCGGCGAGCCGTGCCCCGCGCACGTCGCGTTTATTTCGCGCGACATCACCGGCGCGTCCACCAAGTTCCAGATCACGCCCGACACGGCGCGTTACTACGACGCGCTGCTGTCCGCCCCTGAGCTGCAATGGGTCCATGTGCACTCGGCCGGCGCGGACCGCGACATCTATCAGCAACTGCACGCGCGCGGCGTCGCCATCACCACGTCACAAGGCGCGACCGACGCCGTGGTTGCGCAAACCGCCATCGCCGGCGTGCTGGCCTTGGCGCGCCGCCTGCCCCTGCTGGCCGCCGATCAGCGCGAACGCGCGTGGCGGCCTCTGTTGGGCGATCGCACGCCACGCGATCTGGCTGGGCAACACGCCGTGGTGGTGGGCTGGGGCGGCATCGGCCAACGCATTGGCGCGCTGCTGGGCGCGCTGGGGCTGACGCTGTCGGTGGTGCGCCATTCCGCCACGCCCGTGCCACAAGCGCGCCACACCGTCACCTATGCCGACCTGCGCAGCCTGCTGCCACCGGCCGACTGGCTGGTGCTGGCCTGCCCGTTGACGCCGGCCACGCGTGGGCTGATCGACCAGCAGGCGTTGGCCGCCCTGCCCGCGCACGCGTCGGTCGTCAACGTGGCGCGCGGCCACGTCATTGATGAAGCGGCCTTGATCGACGCCTTGTCGGCGCGTCGACTGGGCGGCGCGTTCCTGGACGTGTTCCAGCAAGAACCGCTGCCGCCGGAGTCCCCGCTATGGGGTTTGGACAACGTCATCGTGACGCCGCACAGCGCGGGTTTCTCGAACGGCAATCGCGCACGCGTGCGCAGCCTGTTTGTAGACAACCTGCGCCGGTGGGCGCGCGCAGAACCGCTGGCCAACCGTGTGGTGGGCTGACGCCGCCGCATCCGCCAGCCTGCCGACGCCCCGCCCGGCGTTCGAACTGTCCCCTTCAGTGGTGCGTCATGCACCAAAATGGTTCATGCGTGGCACCAGCGCGAGGCTGCCGCGCGCGCCGCCCAGGGCTAACCCCACCCCGGCAAACCTGGCACGGGTTTTGCTTGATGACTGGTATGCAAGCTTGTCTACAAGGCAAGCGTCGCAACACCTTTCACAGCAAGCCCTCCAGGAGCCTTCATGATCAACCGCAATGCGCCTTTCGCCTTCAACGCCACCCGCCGCCGCCTGATCCAGGGCGCTGCCCTGGGCGCCGCGACGCTGGCCGCGCCCGCGCTGGTGCGCGCCCAGTCGGGCCCGGTGATCCGCATCGGTTTCTGGCCGGTGGCCGCCGGCCTGCCGTTCTACGCGGCCGTCGAAAAAGGCTACTTCAAGGAAGCGGGCCTGAACGTCGAGCCGCTGAAGTTCGCGGGCGCGCAGCAGGTCATGGAAGCCATGCTGGCCGGTCGCGCGGACGGTAGCGCCAACGGCACCGGCTCGGCCAACCTGGCCATCGGCGAAATCGCCTCGCCCGGCTTGTTCAAGATTTTTGCGTCCAACCCCAGCAACGCCAAGAACGTGCTGGATGAGTTCATCGTCGCGAAAGATAGTCCCATCAAATCCATAGCAGACCTCAAGGGGAAAAAGGTCGGATCTGGACCCGGCATCCAGAACGCCACGCTGGCCAAAGCAGTACTGGAGCGCGCCGGCGCAACCGGAGCAACCGTGGTCGAGTTGGCAATCAGCCAGCACGTGGCCGCGGTTGCCGCCGGCCAGTTGGATGCGTGCTACACGCTGGAACCCACGGGCACGGTGGGCCGCTTGAACGGCACCACGCGCGTGCTGGAAACGGGCGTGATCGCCAAGTACGTGTTGGGCGATCCGATGGCGCCGTGGTTTGGCGGGTCGGCCTCGCTGACCACCGCGTTCCTGAAAAAGCATCCGGAAGAAAGCAAGAAATTCATCGCGGCCTACGCGCGCGGCATCGAACTGATCCGCACCAAGCCGGCCGAGGCGCGCCCCTTCATGAAGGGCTACACCGCCATCGAAGGCCCCATGACCGAAGAAGTGCCGCTGGCCGCCTACACGCTCTACAACGAGTTCACGCCCAGCGACATCCAGTACTTCCAGAAGTTCTTCGACCTGTTCACCGAGAAGGGCATCTTCGCGCAAAAGGTCGACGTGTCGACCATGCTTTACAAGGGCTGACCCATGACAGCCACGACCGCGACTTCCGCAACCTCAACCGTGCCCGCAAGCGCGACCACGACCGCGACCGCGACAAAGGCACCGACCGCCATGACCGCCCCCTCCGCCCCCACCAGGCAGCCGCCGCGCAAGTTCAACGGCGCACGCTTTCTGCCGCTGATCGGCCCCCTGGCGCTTTTCGTGATCTGGGACCTGGTGGTGCGACTGCAACTGGTCAGCCCCGTGCTGCTGCCCACGCCCAGCGCCACCATCGTGGCCTTGGTCAAGGGGCTGGCCGGCGGGCCGCTGCTGTGGGACTTCCTGTCGTCGCTGAACCGCACGCTGCAAGCCTTCGTGATCGCCGGCGTCATCGGCGTGCCGCTGGGCGTGCTGCTGGGCAGCAATGAAAAGGCGTATCGCAGCGTGGAGTTCCTGGTGGACTTCTTTCGGTCGACGCCGTCGTCCGCGCTGATCCCGCTGTTCCTGATGATCTTTGGCGTCACCGACATGAACAAGATCGCCATCGCCGCGTTCGCCGCCGTGCTGGTGATTCTGTTCAACAGTGCCTATGGCGTCATCAACGCACGCAAGCAGCGCGTGATGGCGGCCCGCGTGATGGGCGCATCGCGCTGGCAGATCTTCAAGGACGTGCTGATCTGGGAAAGCCTGCAACCCACGTTCGTCGGCCTGCGCAGCGGCGTGTCGATGGCGCTGGTGATCGTGATCGTGGCGGAAATGTTCATCGGGTCCGACAGCGGCCTGGGCAATCGCATCATCAACGCGCAGCAGGTGCTGAACGTGCGCGAGATGTACGCGGCCATCCTGGCGGCCGGCGCGTTGGGCTATGTGCTGAACATTATTTTTCTTGTGCTGGAAAAGCGCGTGGTCCATTGGAGCGGCCGATAAATGTCCACCGTCATCAACCCCATCATCGCCCCTGCCCCCGCCGCCGCGCCGTTCGCGCCCGGCCCCTTGGGCACGCACATCACCATCCGTGGCCTGACCAAGTACTTCGCGGGCTGGCCGCTGTACGAAGACTTCAACCTGGACATCCCCAAGGGCAAGATCGTGTCGGTCTTCGGCCCCAACGGCTGCGGCAAGTCCACGCTGATCAACATGATCGCGGGCCTCATTCCCATCGACTCAGGCGAGATCCTGTTCGACGGAAAGTCCCTGGCGCAAACCAAGATCGGCTACGTGTTCCAGAACTACCGCGAAGCCATGTTCCCGTGGCTGCGCACCATTGACAACATTGCCTACCCGCTGCGTCTGGAAGGCCGCAGCAAGGCCGAAGTGGATGCGCGCGTGGAAGAGCTGGTCGCCTCGTTCGACGTCAAGTTCGACCTCAAGCGCTACCCGTATGAACTCAGTGGCGGGCAGCAGCAGACGGCGTCCATCATGCGCGCGCTGGCCCCCGGACCCGAGGTGCTGTTTCTTGACGAACCCTTCTCCGCGCTGGACTTCGAGATGACGCTGTTCATCCGCGAAAAGCTGCAAGAAGTGTTTCTGCAAACGGGCACCACGATGTTGCTGGTGTCGCACGATCTGGAAGAAGCCGTGTACCTGGCTGACCAGGTGCTGCTGCTGACCAAGCGCCCCACCCGCGTGGCCGAGATCCTGGACTACACGGATGCCCGCCCGCGCACGGTGGATACGCTGTCCGAGCCCAGCTTTATTCAGATGAAGAAACTGAGCCTGGAGATTTTCCAGCGCGAGGTGCGCCGGTAGACCGGTAGGCCGGTAGGCCGGTCACCACCGCGACTGCCCGGGCAGATCCTCAGGCAAGCACCATCAGGCAAACCTCTTCAGGCAAACCCCCAACGCGTCTATCGGAGCATCCGCCATGACCCAGGAAACCATCGACCACTATGTGCGCAGCGCCTTGGCGCTGTCAGGCTACGCCTTGCGCGAGGCCGCCACGGCCGAAGTCGTGCAACAGTTCTCGCGCATTCATGACATTGCGGCCAGCTTCGTCGACGAGCCCCTGCCCGTTGAACTGGAATCCGCATCGGTGTTCCGTCCGTGAGCGGCCCCGCCATCGACATCGCCCGCCAGGTCGCCAGCGGTGAACGCAGCGCCCTGGCGGTGTTGGACGCCACCTTGGCCCGCGTGCGCGAACGCGACCCCGCGTACAACTGCTTTACCGCCGTGACCGAAGCCCGCGCGCGCCAGGAAGCCGCCGCCATCGACGCACGCCGCGCGCGTGGCGAAGCATTGCCGCCGCTGGCAGGCGTGCCCTACGCCGTCAAAAACCTGTTCGACATCGCTGATGAAGTGACCTTGGCAGGCGGTCGCGTCAACGCCGCCAATCCGCCCGCCGCGCAAGACGGGCGACTGGTCGCGCGGATGCGGGACGCCGGCGCGGTCCTGATCGGCGCCTTGAACATGGACGAACACGCCTACGGCTTCACCACCGAAAACACGCATTACGGCCCTTGCCGCAACCCGCACGACACCAGCCGCATCGCAGGCGGGTCCTCGGGCGGCAGCGCGGCCGCCGTAGCGGGCGGGCTGGTGCCGCTGACCCTGGGGTCGGACACCAACGGATCCATCCGCGTGCCGGCCTCGCTGTGCGGCGTCTTCGGCTTGAAACCCACCTATGGCCGCCTGCCGCGCACGGGGTCGTTTCCGTTTGTCGGCAGCCTGGACCACCTGGGCCCCTTTGCCGCCAGCGCCAGCGACCTGGCCGCCGCCTACGATGCGTTGCAAGGCCCGGACCCGGACGACGCCGCCTGCGCCCAGCATGCCGTAGACCCCGTGTTGCCCACGCTAGCCTCGGGCGCGCGCACATTGCGCGTGGCCGTGCTGGGCGGCTACTTCGCCGACTGGGCCGGCCCACAAGCCCGCCGCGCCGTCGAGATCGCCGCGCGCGCGCTGGACGCCACCGCCATCGTCGACATGCCCGGCGCCACGCAAGCGCGCGCCGCGGCCTTCATCATCACGGCGGCCGAAGGCGGCGCGCTGCATCGGCGCAAGCTGGTCACGCATTACGACTACTACGAACCCTATTCGCGCGACCGCCTGGTCGCCGGCAGCCTGGTGCCCGCCGCGTGGGTGCAGCAGGCGCAACGCATCCGCCACCGCGTCTACCGCGAGGCCATGGCGCTGTTCGACCAGTACGACGTGCTGATCGCGCCCGCCACGCCCGTGGCCGCCACGCCCATCGGCACCGACTGGCTGACGCTGGCCGGCAAGGAACTGCCCGCGCGAGCCAGCATGGGGCTGCTGACGCAACCCATCTCATGTATCGGCCTGCCCGTCTGCACCGCGCCCACCTGGCCCGAGACCGAACACGACGGCCACTTGCCACTGGGCGTGCAATTGATCGGCGCGCCTTGGCGCGAAGCCGATTGCCTGGCCGCCGCCTACGCGCTGGAACAAGCCGGCGCGGCGCGCGTGCGCCCGGTCTGAGCTTTCTTTTCATCGCCTTCCGCCACCGTCCGACCGTCCCACCACTCGACATCCAAGGCCCGCTATGGAATCCGCATTCGCCGCCATCGACATGCCCCGCACCCTGGCCGACACGGCCTACGGTGCATTGAAACGGGACATCCTGGATTTCCGGCTGGCCCCGGGCGATCGCTTTACCGAAACCGAAATCGCGGACCGGCTGCAAGTGAGCCGCACGCCGGTGCGCGAAGCGCTGTTCCGGCTGGAGCGTGAAGGCTATCTGGAGGTTCGGCAACGCAACGGCTGGCTGGTCAAGCCGTTGGACTTCAATACGCTGGACCACTTCTACGAACTGCGCAGCGTGCTGGAAACCGCCGCGGTCCATGCCCTGTGTTTGCCGGCCCAGGGCCCCGATCCGCTGCGCGCGCTGCAATCATTGGCCGACACCTGGCTGGTCGCGCCAAGCGACCGGTCCAGCGACGGCGAATGGCTGGCCGACCTGGACGAACGCTTTCATATCGACTTGGTGGCGGCTGCCGGCAACCCGGAGATTGCACGCGTGCATCGCGCGGCCACCGAGCGCATCCGCATCGTGCGTCGCCTGGACTTCACGCTGCAAGACCGCATCGACAACACTTATGAAGAACACGGCGCCATCCTGCGCGCCGTGCTGGCCCGCGACGGCGCCGCCGCTGCACAGCTGCTGCAAGCGCATATCCGCGACAGCCAAAGCGCGGTGCGAAAGATCACGCTGCACCGCTTGTATTCCACCCGTCCCGCCAAGGCGGCGTGACGGGTGCTCGGCATCACCCCGCCCGCAGCCACCGTTGCAGCACCCGAGAAATCACCGGTATGCAGATGAACACCATAATCGGCGTCAATATCACGCTTGTGATCAAGACGCGCCAGAACACCGGCAGCACGCTCAAATGCTCGCTGACCAGAATCGAGAACACCAGCAGCACCGGAAAGTATGCCAGCCAGATGCTCACCGCTTGCTTCCAGCGCGGCGGCGCGCTGGCGGCCTTCGGCGCAAACCAGCCGTCCGTGCCTTTGACGCGGTGTTCATGGCTGGCCCGCACCAGGTTCGCCCCGCGTTCCAGCCACATGCGGCGCGGCAAGGATTTTTCCCACCGCAACAGGCTCGCCTCGTCGGTGAAGCGCAGCACGATCTGGTACTGATCGCCCCCTTCAGGCGGTTGCAGCACTCCCGATCCCAAAAATCCAGGAAACCCCGCCGCCAGGATTTCGCCCTGGCGCATCCAGGACAGAAAATCGCTATAGCGTTCGGGCGCGATATGGCGCGTGACCAGCATGGTGACCGGGGCGGAAACAGCGGAACTGGACATGACGGAACTCCTGGGCAACGGTGTAGCTTGTTATGCAGTGTTAACCCTAGCAATCCCCGTGCCAGCCTTGCGGTGCAGCATTCCCCTGGCGTGAACGACATCAACGCGTTACGCGCCGAAACTTGCGCACCGCAACACACACCATATTGGTGATTACCCCTACACAACGCACCATGCCGGTGCATGCGGAGAAACAGAGATGGACATCAATTTGCCGGACGTCGTGGCCGAGGTCACCGCCGCTTTCGAGCGCTACGAAACCGCGCTGGTGACCAACGACGTACAGGAACTGGACACGCTGTTCTGGAACAGCCCCCACACCTTGCGCTACGGCGCCGGCGAAAATCTGTACGGCTATGAGGCCATCCGCGAATTCCGCGCCGGACGCTCGCCGCAAGGCCTGGCACGGCGCGTCCTGCGCACCGCCATCACCACGTATGGCACCGACTTCGCCACCACCAACATCGAATTCCAACGCGAGGGCAGCGACCGCATCGGCCGCCAAAGCCAGACCTGGATGCGCACGCCCGCAGGGTGGCGCGTGGTGTCGGCGCATGTCAGCCTGATGGTGTGACCCGTTGAAGGGCGACGCGCGGCCGCGGCGCTGTCACCGACATGGCGCGCGCGGCCAAGCCGCTGGCCTGCTCTGCCGCAGGACAGCGGGGCTCGCATTAAGACATAACGCGACAATGATTGAGCGCGTCGCCAAGCAGGTCTACACTGGCTTTTCCCTTTCCCGTTGGAGCATTTGCCCATGAGCACCTACAAAATTGCAGTTTTCGTCGGCAGCCTGCGTGCCGCCTCGATCAATTTGCGATTGGCTCGTGCGCTGGAAAAGCTGGTTCCCGCAGACTTCAAGTTCGACTACGTCAGCCTGGGCGACATCCCGCTGTACAACCAGGACAACGAAAACAATCTGCCCGCCCCCGCCGCCAAGCTCAAGCAACAGATCGCCGACGCGCAAGGCCTGCTTTTCGTGTCGCCCGAGCACAACCGCTCGCTGCCCGCCGCGTTGAAAAACGCCATCGACTGGGGCTCCCGCCCTTGGGGCCAGAACTCCTGGCCGGGCAAGGCCGCCGGCATCGTCGGCGCATCGCCCAGCGCCGCCGGCACGGCGATGATGCAGCAGCACTTGCGCAACATCCTGGCCGCCGAAGGCGCCATCGCGCTGACCACGCCGGAAGTGTTCCTGCAATATTCCGACGGCCTGATCGACGACCAATACACGATCACCAACGAAGGCACCCGCAAGTTCCTGCAAGGCTGGGTCGACCGCTACGTGGACTGGGTCAAGAAACTGAACACCTGATTGCCGCCGCAGCCGGCAGGGCCACGCCCACCGGCGCCGATCGCCCGATCTACCTCCGGGCGATCAAGCCCCCTGACACGTCGGGGGGCTTTTTTTTGCGCCGCGTTTGTGGGGGCTGGCGCCGGGGCATGACTAGATGAGCCAGATTTGACCCGATCGAGCCAAATCTGGCCCGCTATAAGTCGTTGATAAGACGCAGGTTATTTTTAATCGAGTCAAATCTGGCTCGATTTCTCGTGAAAAGCGGGCGTTTTCCGGGCATGGCACGCACCGCATGCCACTACAAGTCCGCCAATTTCGCCGCAAGCCATTGATATCGCGCGTCTATTTTCAAGATTCGGTTTCATGGCACGGATGTTGCATTGCTCCGATGCGGCCAGGCTGCGGCGTGTTCGCGTCGAGCGCCGTCTCGCCCCCCTTCGGTCCTGAACGAGACCGCGGCGCTGGCCGCCCTCCCTTTTTCAGAACCGGAATTATGGCAAACCAAAGACCTTTACTGGATAGACCATATCGGGGGTGGCAACGCGATTTAGCCGCCCCCATGGACGGCGAGCGCGCTGAAGTCCAGCCCCATCATGCCCCTACACTCAACGCGCTCAACGACGCCTATCTGGAGATTTCCCGTCGCTCCACAAAAATGCGCGGGCTATTAATGTTCTTCGCCATCTTTCCAATCTGCTTCACCTTAGCTGTGCTGGCTATGGCGTGTAGCAGCTGGGAGCACGGCATCGTCTTCTCGTTGCAAATCCTGGCACCGGGCATCATGACCGGCGCCATGGCATACCACTGCATACGCATAGACACCGCCATCCCGCGCGACGAGCCGGTTCGTTTTAACCGTTTACGCCGAACCGTATACGTGTACAGCTTTGAACACGTCTGGTGGAATCCATTCGCGAAATGGCAGGTCACCACGAAATCCTATGATTGGACCGACCTGCGTGCCGAAGTCTGGCGGCAACGGGGGGCCACCGGGCAAGGCGGCTTGATGATTTCGTGGGGCGTATCCGTGGCCGTCGTCAAGCCCGGTACAAACCAAGTCATCGACCGGTTTCCCTTAAGCGTCTACCAGGACGAAGGCAGTTCCTGGGATTACGTGCGCGCCTACATGCAGTACGGGGTCGACGCCGTGCCACCCGTACGAGAATTCAACGACCCTAACGAAGTGCCGTCCCACAACCTGGCGCTTCGTCTGGCGCCGAAGGTCGAATGGCCGGCTGCGATGGATGTGGAATCGCGGACGGGTCCGGCCTGACCGGGGGGTTTGCGACACGCAGCACCGCCCGCACCCTCGACGCCATAAATACTTATCCCCGCCATCTGTGGAGAAGGCTGAGGACAGTATTGGGGCACAGTCAAAATCCCCTGCCCCGCCAAGCACTTGCGTGTGCTGATCAAACAATGCGCAATCGTCCTTTTGGATGAGTTTGGGCGAAGTTATCCCCGAAAGTGCTGTATGTCTGCACAGCGGTCATCAAGGCGGGAGCCGATTGTGGGTCTTGTCCCAGCATTCTGTGGAAAAGCATGAGGACAGTTTGAGGGCAGGTGCAAAAAGCGTATGCAGATCAATAACCTGCATGGCGTGGTCAATAAAGGCTCAATGGGGGACTGGATGGCACCGAGTTGTCCCCGGCAAATGTGGATAAGGCTGAGGACAGTATGCGGGTAGTCTCGAAAAAGGCTTACAGGCCAAGCACTTGAGAGCAGCGGGCAATAAACGCCCAGCCGCTGCCCAGCCGGCGCGACGCGGGTCGTGTCGCGTGCCGCGCCGCAAAACGTGGGGATAAAAGAAAAGGCTTGTCCCCATGGAATGTGGACAAGCCTATGAACAGTCGGATAACAAGCCCAAAAACTCCTTGTCCGACAAGCACTTGCAGGCGCTGGTCAAAGAACGACCAGCGCGCGGATTACTCGTCTCCTTCGAGACGCATGCCGATTTTCAAACCGACCTGCCAATGGGCCACCTTGCCGTCCTTGATATGGCCGCGCACTTCAGTGACTTCAAACCAGTCCAGATTGCGTAAGGTTTCGGATGCGCGCTCGATCGCTTTGGCGATCGCGTCATCGGTTGAGGTGGTGGAAGATCCCACCAGTTCGATTTGCTTGTAGACATGATTCGACATAGCTCGTCTCCGCTAAGGGGGTGAGTCGTGAATCGACGGTCTGTGGCCCGTGTTCCGGCGCTTACGACCGGCAATCCATTCGAACACACAGGATAACGCCGCGGCGCTATCGTGGTGTTACGAGTTCCGTCGCGTGGTCTCGACTGGCGACGGAGCCCGCTCCCGCAACCCAGCAAGGAGATCACCATGCCTGAACGGAAAACCCTGGAACGCGCGAAGAAAGACAAGCGAGAAGGCAAGGCCGCATCCACGCAGGCCGGAGAATTCGTCCGCGAGGAAATCGAGCACGTGCGCGAAGGCAAGCACGGTGTACGTTCCACCAAGCAAGCCATTGCCATCGGACTGTCGAAAGCGCGTCGCGCGGGCGTGAAGGCCACGCCGTCGAAGAAGGCCAGTGCGGCGACCAAGCATCGGGCGAAAAAGGATACCGAGGCCGCGCACGACGGGCATGCCAAGTCGTCCACGCGTTCTCACGCAACGACCAAGGCGTTGAAGAAGGAAAGCACTAAGCCCGCGTCGCGTTCGGCCTTGTCGCATCACGCCAGCAAGTCGGCGGGCCGCCGCACAGCCGCCGACCGCTCGGCAGCAGCGAAGAAGGCCGCCGCAACCAAGGGCGCGGCCGGCCGTTCCGCCGCCGCGAAGAAGGCGGCGCAGACTCGGGCCAGGAACAAGGCCGCATCGGGGTCGCACCACCGCGCGGCGCATTAGGCCTGCTGCCCCGCCGCCGCAACCCGCGTCGCGCTACCCCGCGTCGAACTGCCGAAAGCGCTCTTGCAGAAACTCGCGCAGGCGCTTGACGGCGGGGGACAGCAACATCCGGTGCACGCAGAGCAGGTATAGCGGTGAGGGTTCGGTGGCGTAGTCGGGCAGCAGCGCCACCAAACGCCCGGCGCGCAAATCGCGCAACACGTCGTAGCGCGATTTGTACGCCACGCCCTTGCCCGCCAGCGCCCAGCGGCGCACCAGATCGCCGTCGTCGCCCACCCGGTCACCCTTGATGGGTACCGTCATGGCGCTGCCTTCGTGTTCGAACGCCCAGCGGTCGTGCAGCGTTTCGCCCAGCACGAACGACAGGCAGTTGTGCTCGCGCAGGTCTTCGGGTTTCTGGGGCACGCCGTGCCGCGCCAGATAGGCGGGTGACGCGCAGACGACGCGGCTGTTTTGTTCGGCCAGCGGCAGCGCCACCAAGGCGGAATCGCTGGGCTTGCCGTAGCGGATGGCGATGTCCACGGGCTGGCGGTACAGGTCGGCCAAGCGGTCGCTGATGCGCACTTGGAAGCTTACGCGCGGATGCTGGGTCTGGAAATCATCCAGCCAGGGCAGCAGCACGTGGCGGCCCAGGTCGGACGGAATGGAGACGGACAGCGTGCCGGATATCGCCGTCTTGTCGCGCGCCATCGCGTTCTTGCCCGCCTCCAGCGTGGCGATGGCCGACCGCGCGTATTCCAGATAGCGCTCGCCGTCCGCCGTCAGCCGCAGGCTGCGCGTGGACCGCACGAACAGGCGCGCCTCCAACGTCTGCTCCAGCCGTTTCAGCGCCGCGCTGGCCACGGCGGGCGACACGTCCAGTTCGCGCGCGGCGCCGGAAAAGCTGCCGTGATCGGCCGACGCCACAAAGATCCGCAGGTCTTCAAACCGCACCATGGTCGACTCATTTTCAAAAAATTATTGAAACTGAGTGCGATGCTAGCCGGTTTTTCATGCCTGTGAACTGGGTAATCATGGTTTCGTTTTCAAGCCTGTCCTGATCTCTACTGGAGCTGACACATGAACATCGAACTGAATGGCAAAAAGGCGCTGGTCACCGGGTCATCCGGCGGCATCGGCCTGGCGATTGCGTTGGGCCTGGCCGAAGCCGGCGCCCAAGTGGTGCTGCACGGCCGCAGCGCCGACAAGCTGGCCCAGGCGGCGGCCGCGATTGCACAGAAATTTCCCGCCGCCAAGGTCACGACCGTGCAGGCCGACCTGGCCACCGCCGATGGCGCCGCGTCCATCGTGGCGGCCCACCCCGACGTGGACATCCTGGTGAACAACGCCGGCTTCTTCGCCCCCAAGTCGTTCACCGAAATCACGGACGACGACTGGCAGCACATGCTGGACACCAACGTCATGAGCGGCATCCGGCTATCGCGCTACTACCTGCCCCGCATGATCGCGGCCAACTGGGGCCGCATTGTGTTCATCTCCAGCGAATCGGCGGTGCAGATTCCGGCGGAAATGATCCATTACGGCGTTAGCAAGACGGCGATGCTGGCCGTGTCCCGGGGCCTGGCCGAGCTGACCGCCGGCACGGGCGTCACCGTGAATGCCGTGCTGCCCGGCCCGACGCGCTCGGAAGGCGTGTCCGACTTCTTCGCCGAAATGGCCAAGGAACAAGGCGTGTCGCAAGACGAGATGGAACGCGACTTCATCGCCCAGCACCGCCCCACGTCCCTGCTGCGCCGGCTGGCGACCGTGGATGAAGTGGCCAACATGGTCGTCTACGCGTGCTCCACCCAGGCCAGTGCCACCAACGGCGCCGCGCTGCGCGTGGACGGCGGCGTGGTCCGCTCCATCCTTTGATCTCACCCCATCACAACGAAAACCCGAGCCACCGATATGAAAGCCATTGCCTACTTCAAGAACCTGCCGGCCGACCAGACTGACGCCCTGCAAGACATCACCATCGACGAGCCCACCCCCGGCGACCACGACCTGCTGGTGGACGTGCACGCCATTTCGGTGAACCCGGTCGACGTGAAGATCCGCGCCAACCGCGCGCCCAAGGACGGCAAGCCCGAGATCATCGGCTGGGACGCCGCCGGCGTCGTGCGCGCCGTGGGCGCGAAGGTCAGCCTGTTCAAGCCGGGCGACCGTGTCTGGTACGCCGGCGCCATCAATCGCCCCGGCGCCAACAGTGAACGCCATGTGGTGGACGAACGCATCGTCGGCCACATGCCCAAGAGCCTGGACTTTGCACAGGCCGCGGCGTTGCCCTTGACCACCATCACCGCCTGGGAACTGCTGTTTGACCGGCTGCGCGTGCTGGACAACGCCGCCCCAAGCCAGGGCAGCCTGCTGGTGGTGGGCGCGGCGGGCGGGGTCGGGTCCATCCTGGTACAGCTGGCGCGGCAACTGACGGGGCTGACCGTGATCGGCACCGCGTCGCGGCCCGAGACGCAGGCCTGGGTGCGCGAACTGGGTGCGCATCACGTCATCGACCACAGCAAGCCGCTGGCGCAAGAGCTCAAGCGCATCGGCGTGCCACAGGTCAGCCACATCGCCGGCCTGACCCATAGCGACAAGCACTTTGCCCAGCTGGCCGAAGCCATCGCCCCGCAAGGCAAGATTGCGCTGATCGACGACCCCAGCGCCATCGACGTGCGGTTGCTGAAGGGCAAATCGGCGTCGCTGCATTGGGAGTTCATGTTTGCGCGTTCGCTGCACAACACGCCCGACATGATCGCGCAGCACGAATTGCTGAACCAGGCGGCCCGGCTGATCGACGACGGCACGCTGCGCACGACGCTAGGCGAGCACTACGGCAAGATCAACGCTGAGAACCTGCGCCGCGCCCATGCCTTCATCGAAAGCGGCAAGGCGCAGGGCAAGGTCGTCCTGGAAGGTTTCTGACGCCCTTCGCAGAACTGTTCTGCGCAAAGATGGGGTAATCGGGAAGTCCGATAAAAATTATCATCGACTCCTGTGACAACCCAAGGCGGGCGGCCCAGCGCCGCCCGCCGCCCCTGTCGCCACGCTGACAATACGCTGACCCGGCCCACAGAAGGCACGGACATGCACGGCGGCGGGATCAAGGAGAGAGACAATGTTCAAGCTCACGCGCCGCGGCTTCCTCGCGGCCGGCACCCTCATGATGCTTGCGCGGCCGTTGCGCGCCGCCCCCAAGCCCGTGACCCTGATCGTGCCCTACGCGCCCGGCGGCCCCAACGACAACTTCGCCCGGCTGCTGGCCGAAGGCATGAGCGCGCAGTTGGGCGTGCCGTTCATTGTTGAAAACAAGCCCGGCGCCAACGGCATCATCGGCGCCGCGCAAGTCGCGCGCGCCCCCGCCGACGGCAACACGCTGCTGATGGGTGGCTCGGGCCCGGTGTCGCTGAACGTCTTGCTGCGTCCCAACCTGCAATACCGGTTCGACAGCTTCGCGTCCGTGGCGATGATGTTCGATGGGCCGTTGACCATCACCGTGCCCGCCACGATGGGCGTCAATTCCATTGCCGAGCTGGTCGCCTACGCCAAGAAGGAAAACCGCGCGCTGACCTATGGCTCGCTGGGTCCGGGCAGCGTCACCGACTTGTACGGCTTGATCCTGGCCAAGACGCTGGGCATCCCGCTGACCGCCGTGCCCTACAAGAGCACACCGACCAGCTTGATCGACCTGATCACCGGCCGCAACGACCTGTCTTACATGACGCCCATCGCGCTGGCCGATCACCAGAAGGCGGGCGCGGTGAAGATCCTGGCGCTGACGACGGATCAGCGCGACCCCGGCCTGCCCGATGTGCCGTCGGTGGTTGAGCTGGGCTATCCGCAGTTAAAGGCCAGCTACTGGACCGCGCTGCACGCGCCCAAGGGCACGCCCGCCGATTTGATCCAGGCGTATTCCGCCGCGGCGATCAAGACGGTTCAAGCCGAGAGTTTTCGCCAAATGTTGGTGGCGAACGGGCAGACCGAAAAGGCCGGCGGCCCGCAAGCGCTGGACGCGCAGTTGGAAGCCGACCGCCAATACTGGGGTCGCGTCATCCAGGAAAACCATATCGTGCTGGATTGATCAGAGGCTTGCCGCCGCGTAGCCGGCGGCAACTTGCGTTTCAACAGCAGCAAAAAATGCCCGCCGACATGGCGGGCATTTTCCTGGACGCGGCCCTTGCCTATTGAAGCCGGACGGGCGCGATGCGATGCGTGGCGGATTTGAAGTTGATAACGGGCTGCGCTTCGCGGCACGTCGTCTTGCGGATTTTGCCCACGATCAGATCATGCGTGCCCAGCACTTCGGTGCAGACGATATCGCATTCGATGCTGGCCAGCGCATCGGGCAGCACCGGCGTGCCCTGCTCATTCATCACCCAGCCGCCTTGCGCAAAGCGCGCCATGCCTTGCGGCTGGCCCAAAAACGCCTGCATGACGGCCTCGTGTCCTTCACCCAGCACATTGGCCACAAAGCGGCCGTGGCGCAGCAAGGGCTCGCGCGCGGACGAGGTCTGCTGAACGAAGAAGCCGACCATCGGCGGGTCGGCCGAGATCGAGGTCAGGCTGGACACGATCATGCCGGCCACTTGATCGCCCTGCCCCGTGGTGACCGCGCTGATGCCGGCGGGCAGCGAACGCATCGCCGCCTTGAAGTCGTCAACCGACACCACCTGGTCATGCTCGTTGACCACCATGTGCGCGCGGATGTCGCCGCGTTCGTCGACCCATCCGTGCCGGGCCGCGTAGTCGACCATGGCGGAAAAATCCGCTTCCCATTTCGGGTCGCCCGCATGCTGCGACAAAAAACGCAGCACCGATGGCGACAGCCGCACATGGCGCTCGTCTTCGCGTCGCCCGACGCGGGCGATGGCGTGTTCCAGGCGGTCACGCGGCTGCGGATCGGCCAGCACGTCCAGCCGCCGGAAGTCCGACGGATGCCGCAGCGTGATCGCCCCCGCGTTGCTCAGATAGATCTGCATCTTGCACTCCTTCAGGCCACGGCCGTCGTGCTGCCGACTTCCTTGCGGATGGCCGGAATGATCTTGTCGCCCCACAGCTCGATCTGCTTGAGCATCGTCTTCTGATCGAAGTCGCCCAGCTGCGTCTGCAACGCAATGTGCTTGGGCCGCAGGATGCTGATCTCTTCCAGCATTTTGTCGATCACTTCATTGACCGAGCCCACCGGCAGGTTCTTGCGCAGCTGCTCGAACGTGGGATCGTTTTCAGACGGCACTTCCTTGACCATGTAGCCATCGTCGCTTTGCGCGCGGCGGAATTTCAAGCTTTCGGAAATGCGGCGTTGAAAGCGCGCGCAGTCCAGGTACGCGTCGATCTCGGCCTTGTTGTCCGACGCGTAGCCACAGCGCAGAAAGCCGAACTTCACATCGCGGTCCAGGTCGCGACCGTTGTCCTCGGCCACTTTTTCCAGCCTGCCGCGCAGCTCGGAAATGGCCTCGTTGCCCTTGAGCAGCGCCGTGACGAACAGGTTATGGTTTTCGCGCACGCCACGGCCCAGCGTGACCGGGTTGCCGGACGTGATCCACAGCGGCGGCATCGGGTCCTGCAAGCAGCGAACGGCGATCGAGCTGGGCGGTATCTTCAGGAATTGCCCGTCGTGTTCAAAGATTTTCTGCGTCAGGCCCTTGGGAATCACGTCCAGGAATTCGTTGAAGATCGCGCCCGAATCCGCGATCTGCACGCCGAAGCGTTCGAACTCGAATTCCTGATAGCCCGAGCCCACGCCCAGGTCCAGGCGGCCATTGGAAACGGTGTCCACAAAACCCACTTCGGCCAGGAAGCGCGCGGGGTGATACAGCGGCAGAATGCACACCGCCGTGCCCAGGCGTATGCGCTGCGTCTTGGCCGCCGCGTGCGCCACCGTCATCAGCGGCGAGGGCGACAAGGAGTAGTTGTTGAAGTGGTGCTCGGCGTACCAGGCCGCATCGAAACCGGCCTGCTCCGCCACCACGGTTTGCTCGATGGAGTTGTTGATGACTTGCTTTGAGGACTGGTGGTAACCTCGCTGCTGCGCCAGAATGAACACGCCGAATTCCATAATGTCTCCTCATTGATTGCTTGACGTTCTGAGGAAATTCTAGAGGCCGGCAGTCATCGGGGAAATACAGGAAATGCGGCGTTCTGTGCTGCGTAAAGTGGAGGAATGATGGACAGGCTGCGCGCGATGGAGCTCTTTCTGTCGATCTCCAAGACCGAGAGTTTTTCTGAAACGGCTCGGCAGTTCGGGGTGTCGGCAACGTCGGTATCCCGCATGATCACCGAGTTCGAAAACGAGTTGAACGTAAAGCTGCTGCTGCGTTCGACCCGGCAGGTCGTGCTGACCGAAGCCGGCCAGGAATATGCGCAACAGCTTGAGTCCATTCTGTGGAACATCAACGAGGCGCATCGCAACATCACCGAAATCCGCGCCGCGCCCAAGGGCATCCTGCGGGTGCATTCGCGCATGATGTTCGGCCTGGGCGTGCTGCCGCCGCTGGTGGCCGCGTTTCGCCAGCAGTACCCCGACATTCATATTGAACTGGTGCTGTCCGAAACCAAGGCAGACCTGCGGCGCAACAACTTCGATATCGATTTCCGCATTTCTCCCCCCGTTGAAGCGGGCTTAAAGCGGCGCATCCTGTTCAAGAGCGAACGTTTTCTGGTGGCCTCGCCCGCCTACCTGGCCAAGCACGCCGCGCCCGCCCGGCCCGCCGATATCGCGCAGCACGATTGCCTGGCCTACCTGCTGCCCGGCGATCAATATTGCTGGCGCTTCAAGCAGGATGAAGCGATTGAGGAAGTGCTGATCAAGCCGCGCCACGTGACCAACAACGGCGTCGCGCTGCTGGAACTGGCGCTGCTGGGTGAGGGCATTGCGCTGTTGGATGACTACACCGTGCACAACGATATTTCGCGCGGCACGCTGGTGCGTTTATTCCCTGATTATCACGTCACCAATACGACCTTCGAAGAAGGCATGTACGCCACCATCCTGGACACCGCGATGATCCCCGTGAAGATCCGGCTGTTCCTGGATTTCGTGGCCTCGCATGTGTCGGGTTCGGCGCTGCGGTTCACGGCGTACAACAAGACGGCCGCCGCCGAAAGCCCCTGATAAGGGGCGATGCATCAAGGGCGTTGCATCAAGTGCGTTGCATTATGGCCGAAGCATCAAGGCCGAATGCATCAAGGCCGAAGCATCAAGGCCGAAGCATCAAGGCCGAATGCGGCATTGCCCGCGCGGCGCGCCCACGACGCCCGCGCCCCGAACGCGCAGCAAGGCTCCATCCAGCGGCCCCGTGGCTGTCAGCCGGCCGCTGTCGCTGATGGTCGTGACGAAGATATCCGACAAATCCGGGCCACCGAAACATAGCGATGCCGGATGCGCCACCGGCAGGTCGATGCGGCGATCCAGCTTGCCCGCCGCATCGAACCGCGCAATGGCCGCCGCGTGCACCAACGCAGTCCACAAGCCGCCCTCGCGATCAAAGCAGCAGCCGTCCGGGGCCGAACCGAGCGCATCGGTATCGATGAATACCTGCGGGGACAACAACCGGCCCGCTTCCTCCATGCGATAGCGAAACCCCTTGCGTTGCGCGCTATCGCACACATGAAAATGCCTGCCGTCCGGATGCATGACCGGGCCGTTCACCACGCCCAGCCCTTGCGCGATGCGGCTGACCCGGCCGCCCGTATCCACGCGGTACAAACCGCCCAGCGCCGCTTCGCCCTCTTGCCGATGAACATGCATGGTGCCGGCCACGAAGCTGCCATCAGGCAGCGGCGCGCCATCGTTCAGCCGCAGGTTGGGGTGGCTGTCGTCAATGCGCCCCAGCGTGCGCGTAGCGCCGTCGTTCAGGCTGACCAGCGCAAAGGTTTCTTTCAACGCCACGATGATGCTGGCGCCGCCGTTCAGCGCAAACGAGCCCACCGGGGCGGGCAAGCGCCATTCACGCGTCGCACCGTTTTCCGGATCGATCCTCAGCAACTGCCCGCTGCGGCAATCCAGCATCCACAAGCAATTTTCGGCCGCATCCCACACCGGGCACTCGCCCAGCGCTGCGCGAACCGTGCCGATACGCTCGATCTGCATGTGCCGACCGCCCCTGTTCTGCTCGTCCGGCGGACGAATTCCCAAACCATGGTATCGGCTTGCGCGGCGCGGGAATATGCCGTTTTCGTGCAGAACACAACCAACATTTTTGGCCTGAATCCTGCGCAATACCCGTCCATATAATCCAAAAAAAACCGGCCACCCCGCGCTGAAAACGGGGCAAGACCGGTCCATCGGACTCATGGAGACACGTCATGCAGCATGCCATCGGCGCCCTGCGCGCCCTCGCTTTTTCCCCAATCAACAAGGTGCCCGCATGAGCGATGCCACCGTCACGTTGGAAGTCAACGAAGGGGTTGCGCTGGTCACGCTGAACAGCCCGCCCGTCAATGCGCTGAACCGCGCCATGCGCCGCCGCATCGTCGCCATCTTCGACGAAATATCCGAGCGCGACGACATACGTTGCGCCGTGCTGACAGGCCAGGGAAAAGTGTTCTGCGCCGGGGCGGATTTGAAAGACCGACCCAACGCCGACATCGCCGGCGACTTTCTGGAGCACAACCGCATCACCCGCGAAACCGGCAACGCCATCAAGGAATGCGCCAAGCCGGTGATTGCCGCGGTGAACGGCGCGGCGCTGGGTGCGGGGTTGGGGCTGATGGCCGCGTGCGACATCATGTACGCGTCCGACAACGCCACCTTCGGCATGCCGGAGATCAACGTGGGCCTGGCGGGCGGCGCGTCCATGTTGCGCACGCTGGTGGGCCGGTCAACCTTGCGCCGCATGTTCTTCACCGGCCAGCGCCTGAGCGCGCACGACCTGTTGCGCCGCAACGTGCTGGAAGACGTGCTGCCGCCCGACCAGTTGCTGCCCACGGCGCTGGCGCTGGCGCATGAAATTGCGTCCAAGGCACCGCTGGCCGTCTTGTATGCCAAGCGCGCCGCCAACATGGTGGACCTGATGCCGCAGCGCGACGCCTACCGTTTCGAGCAGGACTTCACGATGGCGCTGGCCAAGACGGAAGACGCCCGCGAGGCGCGCATGGCGTTCCTGGAAAAGCGCCAGCCGCAATTCAAGGGCCGCTGACATGGCGCGGATCGCACAAGCGCACAGCCCGCAGCAACATCGCCCCCAGCAACATCGCCCCCAGCGCGCGGGCGCCGGGCTGATGCCGTTTTTCAAGGCGGGCAGCATCGCCGTCGTGGGCGCGTCGGACGACGTCACCAAGATCGGCGGGCGCCCCGTGCAGATGCTGATTAAACACGGCTATGCCGGCGCCGTGTATCCCATCAACCCAAAGGGCGGTGTCATCCAGGGCTTGCCCGCCTACGCCTCGGTGCGCGACACGCCTTGCGCTCCTGAGCTGGCCATCCTGGCCGTGCCCGCCGCCGCCACGCCCGCCGCGTTGCGCGACTGCGCGGCGCGCGGCACCAAGGCCGCCATCGTGCTGTCGGCCGGCTTCACGGAAGCAGGCCCTGCTGGCGCCGCACTGCAAGCTGAGCTGGTCGCCATTGCCCGGGAATACGGCATGCGCGTGCTGGGGCCGAACTGCCTGGGCGCGGTCAACGTGGCCGACCGCCTGATCGGCTCGTTCTCGATCGCGCTGGAAGAACACATGCCGCCGGCCGGGCACGCGGGCATCGTGTCGCAGTCGGGCAACGTGGGTAGCCACACCATGCAAAGCGTGGCGCGGCGCGGCATGGGCGTCAGCCGCTTCATGGCGACCGGCAACGAAGCCGACGTGGACGTGGCCGACGGCATCGCGGCGCTGGCCGACGACCCTGATACGCACATCATCCTGTGCTGCATGGAGACGTGCCGCGATGCCGACAAGCTAATCAGCGCGCTGCGCCTGGCGCGCCAGCGCGGCAAACCCGTCATCGTGTTGAAGATCGGCTCCACTGAAAAGGGCCAGCAGGCAGCCGCGTCACACACCGGCGCGCTGACCGGGTCCGATGCCGTCATCGACGCTGTGTTCCGCCGCCACGGCGTGCTGCGCGTGCGCTCGGTGGAAGCGTTGATCGACGTCGGCCACGCGGCGTCGATGCTGATGCCGAACCGCTTGCCACGCAACGACGCGGTGACGCTGGTGGCGGCCTCGGGCGGCTTCGGCATCATGATGGCCGACGCCATGAGCGAGGCCGGGATGACGCTGCCCGCGTTGGCGCCGCTGACGCAACAGCGCATCCACGACGCCGTGCCCACCGCCAGCACCGGCAATCCGGTCGACGCGTCGGCGCAGATGTCGAGCCGGCCCGACATCCTGGGAAAGATGTTGACCGCCTTGCTGGAAGATCCTTCCGACAGTTCGCTGGTGTTGTTCATGTCGCTGTCGCTGTACAACACGCGGCTGCGCGGCATCTACCTGGAAGCGCTGGCGCAGGTTCGCATCAGCCATCCGCAGCGCCTGCTGATGATCATCAGCCAAGGGCCGGCGGACGCCATCGAACAGATCAATGCGCTGGGCATACCCGTGTTCGCCAGCATTGATGCCGCGGCCACGGGCTTGGCGGGGCTGGCACGGCTGGGGCAGTTGCGCGCGAGGGGTGGCGCTGACCGTGCGGCTGGAGCGGGCTACACGGCGGCAACACCGCTTGCAGAGCCCGACGGCGCGTCGATTGCCGTCATCGGCAATGCGCCCCCAGCCCCTTCCCCCATCGACCCCGTCGTCTTCAAGAATGAATTCCACGCCAAGCAGGCGCTGGGCCAAGCCGGCATCGATGTGCCGCGCGAAGTGATCGCCATCGATGCCGACGCGGCCGTGCGCGCCGCCGACAGCATCGGCTACCCCGTCGTGCTGAAAATCGCGTCAGAGGATGTGGCGCACAAGACCGAGGCGGGCGGTGTGGCGTTGGATGTGGCCGACGCCCAGGCCGTGCGCGAGGCTCATGCCCGCATTCTTGCCAATGTGGCGCGCCACGCGCCCGGCGCCCGCATCGACGGCGTGCTGGTGGTGCCGATGCTGCGCGGCGGCACGGAAATGATCGCGGGCGTGTCGCAAGACCCGGTCTTCGGGCCGATTGTCATGGTGGGCATGGGTGGCATCTATGCCGAAGTGCTGAACGACGTGGCGGTACAGACCGCGCCCGTCACCGAAGACGAAGCGCTGGCGATGATCCGGTCATTAAAGATGTTCCCGATCCTGGACGGCGCGCGTGGGCGGCCCAGGGCCGACGTGGAAGCCGCAGCACGCAGCGTGGCGCGCTTGTCGGAATTTGCCTACCGCCATCGCGATGACATCGCCGATATCGACATGAACCCCATTCTGGTAAGGCCCGAGGGCCAGGGCGTGGTGGTGCTGGACGCGCTGATGATTCCGCGCGCCACGCGTGCCTCTACACCCGCAGCCGGGCCCGCAGCCGAGCCCGCACAGCAAGGACAAGCATGCAATTCGAACAACAGGTAATCGTTCCCGACCCTGCCTCGGGCGTCGAGGTCTACCGGCAACACGCGCGCAATTGGCTGCGCGCGAATTTGCCGGACTTCATGCGGGCGGACAGCCTGGACTGGCGCGCCCCCACGCTGGCCGAAAGTAGCGCCTGGGAAGCGGCCATGCATCAGGCCGGCCTGGCCGGCATGACCTGGCCCAAGATCTATGGCGGCCACGGCCTGACGCTGCGCGAACATCTGGCGGTGAACAAGGAAATCGGCGCGCTGCCGATGCCGGAAAGCGTCAGCTCCATCGGCAAGGAACTGGCCGGCCCCATCATCATGGCCGTCGGCGACGATGCGCAGAAGCAGGCCTTCCTGCCGGAAATCCTGACGATGCGGCAATTCTGGTGCCAGGGTTTTTCCGAACCGGACGCCGGGTCGGACCTGGCGCGCTTGCGCACCAAGGCGGTCGCGGAAGGCGGGCATTGGCGCATCAACGGCCAGAAAATCTGGACCAGCGGCGCGGCCAAGGCGCACTACTGCCTGCTGCTGACGCGCACCGGCACCGTGGCCGACAAGCACCGTGGGCTGCTGATGTTTGCCGTGCCGATGGACACCCCGGGCATCCGCGTGGTGCCGATCAAGTCGATCGACGGCAAGGAGTCGTTTGCCGAGGTGTTCTTCGACGATGTGGTGGTGCCCGATAGCGCGCGTCTGGGCGCGCCGGATGAAGGCTGGAACGCCGCCATCCGCGTGCTGTCCATCGAACGCGCCACCAATCGCATGTACCGGCCGTGGCGCTTTGAATGCGAACTGCGGCAGTTGATCGCGGCGTGCAAATCCGACGCGCGTCTTGCGCCATCGTTGGACGACGGCTATGTGCGACAACGCGTGGGCGAAGTGGTGGCGCAGGTCGATGGCTTGAAGGGGCTGGTCGAACTGACCGTGGAACGCATGTTGCGCGGCGAATCCATCGGCGCGCGCGGATCGCTGACGAAGCTGTATTGGTCCGAATGCCATCAGGCTTTTGCCGGGCTGGCGCTATCGCTGCTGTCGCAGGTGGGGCCGCATTCCAGCCCCCTGGCGCGGCGCGCACACAAGGCCTTTACCAACGCGTACCTGTTCGCGCGCGCTGAAACGATCTACGCGGGCACCACTGAAGTGCAGCTGGATGTGATCGCGCAGCGCGTCATGAACCTGCCCAAGGATTTGACATGAGTAGCGAAGAACTGCGTCCCGAAGAGTTCGCGCAAGCCGCCGACGCCGCCATCACCGATGCGCTGTCGCGCGCGGACGCGCATGAGATGGCCGCCGTGCTGGCGCAGGCCGGGCTGTGCGGCGTGATGGCGGACGAGGCCGACGGCGGGCTGGGCCTGGACCTGGCATTTGCCTTGCCGATTGCGCACGCGGCGGGCCGGCTGCAACTGCCCTTGCCGCTGGCCGAACAGATGTTGCTGTCCAAGGCGCTGGCGGGCACCCCGCACGCCGCTGTGCTGGTGGCCGGCGAGCGGCTGGCGGGCATCGCGTGGCAAGGCAGCGTGCAACAAGGTAGCGCGCGCGTGGATCATGGCCCGGCCGACTGGGTGCTGGTGGCCGATGGCGACGGCGCGGCGCTGCTGGACGTGCGCGATGCCGCGCAAGAACCCCAAGCGGAACTGGACCCCGACCACCCCCAGATCTGGCTGACGCTGGCCGGCGCACCCGTGCTGGCGCGGCTTGACGCGCAGGCCTGGCGCGCGCTGGAAGCGTCCGCGCAACTGCTGCTAGCCGAGTTCGCCAACGGCGCGGCCGAGGGGGCATTGCAAGCCACCGCGGGCTACTTGGCGACCCGCGTGCAATTCGGCCGTCCGCTGTCGGCCAAGCAGGCCGTGCGCCATCTGCTGGCACGCATGCGCTTGCTGCAAGACGTGTCCAGCGCCGCGATCCGCCGCGCGATGCACACCGATGAATTCGGTGCGCCGCGCGACACCCGGCCCGCGTTGGCGAGCGCCGTCGCCAACGCCGCTTTCGTCATTGAAAAATCCATCCACCTGCACGGCGGCATGGGTTTTACCTGGGAGTTGCCCTTGCACCCCGCGCTGCGCGCGGTGCGCAAGCTGGACGCGGCATTCAGCGGCGTGTCACGCGCCGTGGGCCGCGATTTCATTGAATCGGTGTAGGAAGAAACCATGCAACAAGATCTGGCTGGGCGCGTGGCGCTCGTCACCGGCGCAGGCGCCGGCATCGGCCGCGCCACCGCCCGCGTGCTGGCGGCGCGCGGCGCCATCGTGGGCATCAACGACTTGAAACAGGAACTGGTGGACGCGGCCGTCGCCGACATTACCGCCCATGGCGGCAAGGCGTTTGCGGTGGTGCAGAACGTGGCATCGCGCGAAGGTATCGCACAGGCCGTGCGGCAGGCGGCCGAATACGGTTCGCGCTTTGACATCCTGGTCAACAACGCGGCGTGGGTGCGCTACCAAAGCGCGGCCGAGATCCAGGCCGACACGATGGACCGCATGCTGGACATCGGCTTCAAGGCGGTGATCTGGGGCATCCAGGCCGCCGCCGAGGCGATGGACCCGGAACGCGGCGGCGCCATCGTCAACGTGGCGTCCACCGCCGCCCTGAAATCCGCGCCGGCGTCGATGGTGTATTCGGGCATCAAGGCGGGTGTGCTCGGCATTACCCGGGCGGCGGCGGCCGAGCTGGGCGGGCGCGGCATCCGCGTCAATGCGGTCTGCCCATCGGCGGTGCCGACGGAAGGCACGCAGCGCAACCGCAACGCCGAACGCGACGCGCGCCGCATCGCCAGCACGCCGCTGGGGCGGCTGGGTACGGTGGAAGACGTGGCCAGCGGCATCGCGTTCCTGGCCAGCGACGAAGCGCGCTTCATCACGGCGCAGGCGCTGGTGGTGGACGGCGGCATCACGTTCACCACGCTTTGATGGATACGGTTCTGTTGACCGGCGCGGCCAGCGGCATCGGCCGCGCCACGGCCTGGCATCTGGCCCGACTAGGCCACCGCTGCGTGCTGGTGGACCGCAATGCAAAGGCGCTGGAGGAATTGCTGGCGCAGTTGCACGCGGCGAAGAAGGCGAATGTGGACGCCGATGCCGATGCCGATGCCGACCGCATCGCCGCCCCAATCGCAAGGCCCTCGCGCACCGGAGCCACGGACCGGCCCGCGCCGCAGTCCCAGGCGCCCGCCACCGTCCACGTCGAACATCTTGCCCGCGTCGTCGACCTGACGGACCCCGAACAGATCCTGGCGCTGGCCGACGGCATGCCGACGCTGAACGCCATCATCAACAACGCGGGGATGACGGACGCCAGCAACCTGCCCATCGTCGAACAACATGACCGCGACTGGCAGCGCTTGCTGGACCTGAACCTGCATGCGCCGCCCCGGCTGCTGCGCGCGCTACAGGGGCGCTTGGCGCCGCACGCCCGTATCGTCAACGTGGCGTCGGGCGCGGGGCTGCATGCCATTCCGCTGCGCGGCGCGTACAGCCCAAGCAAAGCCGGCCTGATCGCACAGACGCAAGCGCTGGCGCGCGCGCGGCCCGACCTGGGCGTCAGCGTCTTGTGTCCCGGCTTCGTGCAAACGGAATTGGTTGACGGGCTGATCGCAAGCGGCCGCCTGGACCCGGTGCGCGCAGTGGCGAAGATTCCGCTGGGGCGCCTGGCCAAGCCCGAAGAACTGGCCTGCGCGCTGGCGTTTCTGGCCAGCCGGGACGCCGCGAGCTTAAGCGGCAGCCGCCTGTCCGTAGACGGCGGGTCGTCTGTCTTTGGCGGCAGCCAAGCCTATGCCCCCAACGCCATCCCCGCCGTGCCCTGCGACACGCCTTTGTCGTTAACCGTGCACGGCGGCTGGCCCGGGCTGGGCAGCACGGATACGCGCGACGGCTACGCTGCCATCATCGACACGTCTGTGCTGCACAGCTCGCCTGGCGGGCGGCTGGCGGCCACCTTGGCGGCCGCGCAGCGCCATGGCGGCGGCAGTGGGCCGGGCAGCCTGACGCTGCTGCTGCCGCGCGCCGTGCAGGCGGATTTCCAAATGGACTCCCAGGCGCATTTCCAGCCGGATTTCCAAATGGACTCCGAAACGAACTCCCAAGCGGACTCCCATACGAACTCTCCTACGGCCTGGGAACACGCGGGCGACGACGCGGCCGCGCGCATGCTGATCGCCACGCTGGCCTGTGAATGGGGGCCGCGCGCGCGCCGCATCAACGCCGTCGAAGTGGACGCCGCCAACCCGGACCCCGCGCTGAACCCCCTGCTTCGTTTCGTCGCGGGCGCCGAAGCTCAATACCTGACAGGGCAAACGCTATGCACACGCTGAACGATCCCGCCGCGATCAAAGCCCGATTCATCGCCGCGCGCGGCTACTGGCGGCCGTGGACCGAGGCGCTGTTGCATGCCAACCCCGCGTTCTTGTCGACCTATGCCGAGTACGCGGGCTATCCAGCGCGCACCGGGCCATTGACGCCGCGCATGGTCGAGCTGATCTACGTGGCGCTGGACACGTCCCCCACGCACCTGTACGAAGCGGGTTTGACGACGCACCTGAAGCTGGCCCTTGCGGCGGGCGCCAGCGAGGCGGACGTCTTTGACGTGCTGCACCTGGTGACGTTGCAAGGCCTGGGCGCCGTGCTGCAAGCGGCGGACGTGCTGGACGAGGCCGCCCCGTCGGCGGCCCTGCCGCCGGATGATCCGCTTGCCGCCCGCATCCAGGCGCTATGGCCCGATCAGGCGGCCAGCCTGTTGCGACTGGCGGCGCAGGACCCGGGTTATGTGGCCGTGCTGCTGGATTTTGTGGAAGGCGGCGCGCCGGCAGGCGGCCTTAGCCATGCCGAACGCTTGTTGGTGCGCATTGCGCTGCACGCCGCGTTCACGGAGGGCAACCGCGGCGCATTGCAGGCGCTGATTCCGCATGCGCTGACGCAAGGCGTGACGCGCGCGGAGATACTGCAAGTCATTCAACTGGGCGCCCACCTTGCCGTGCATGGCGCGTCATTGGGCGCCACGGTGTACACGAAGGTGGTTGCCGATAACAGGAACGGGCCCGGCAAGGCCGACGCAAGGGCTTGACCGGATCCTGCTGCCTGGCTCAGGCCTGCCCTTCCCGCTTGGCGCGGGCATGCGGATCGTTGATTTCCGTTTCCAGTTCGGCAATCAGCCAATCGAACCAGCCCTTCTCGGTGCGGGCATACACCACGGCGGCGGGCGTCTTGCCGTCGCGCCAACCGGGTTGATGGGTGTCCATCCACGACGCCAGGCTCTTGTGCGGCGCCAGCAGCCCCGACAACCAGCTCCACAGATAGTCCGGCACGTTACGGCGAAAGCCCTTTGCGCTGGCATACAGCGTGGGCTCCAGCGGCAGGCTGCCTGAACGGGCCAGCTTGGCCTGCACCCGGCGCAGCGTTTCGGCCGCCGCCTGCAATTGTTCGGTGCTGAGCTTTTTCACGTAGGAGACTCCTGGATTGGGGTTGGCGGATTATCGCCGGAGGAAGCTGGCGTTTCCAAGCGCGGCGTTCAGCGTTGGCCGCGAGGCGGCGTCAGCGCCATCAGCGCCGTGGCCGCAAAGCGCGCCCCCGGTTCCAGCACCTGCATCCCCGTGCGGGTTTCACCGGCCGCCGCCAGGTTGAACGCGTCGGCCACATTGGTGACGGGTTCCACGCACAGAAATTGCGATCCCGGCGCGGTGTAGACCACGACATGGGCAAAGGCCGGGTCCGCGTGCAACGCCAGTTCGTGCCCGTCCGCCCAGTGCAGCGTGGCGCGCCCCTCCCATTGCGACAGATAGGTATCGCAACCTTCGGCCGACCAGCGCAACTCGCGCACATGCTTGACCCGGCTGCCCGTGGGCAACCCGTCGGCATCGGCCGGCCACACGCGCCGCGCGTTCAGTGTCACGCGTTCGGCGGTGAAGTACGGGTGGATGCCCAGGCCGCAAGGCATGGCGGAATCGCCCTGGTTGATGACGCTGAGCGACAGGCGCAAGCCGCGCGCGTCCAGCCGGTAGCGCTGAACGCATTCGAACGGCCAGGGCCAGCCCAACACGCCCGCCGGCTGGGCCAGCACCAGGTCGATGCTGTCGGCCGTGTGATTGCGCACCTGCCAGGGCTGAAACAGGCCCGCGCCGTGGATGGCTTGCGGCCGGCCGGGCACGGATTGCAGCGCGTGGCGCGCGCCGTTGAACGTGAACACGCCGTTGCGGATGCGATTGGAATACGGCACCAGCGGGTATGAGCCTGCGCGGGGCCACTTGCCGGCCGCCCATTCGGTGGCGGTCAGCGGCACGATCCAGTCGTGCGAGCCCGTGGACAAGCGGGTCAGCCGCCCGCCACCACCCGGCGCGAACTCGGCCTGATGCGCCCCGCTGGAGATCGTCACGCGTTCGGCCGCGTTAATGGGGTCAGGAAATGGCGGGTCGGGCAAAGCGGGATCGGGTAAGGCGGGATCGGGTAAGGCGGGGTCGGGAAAGGCGGGGTCGGGAAAGGGCAAGTCCGGCATCTGGTGCTCCAGCGGCCAACACAAGACCGCATCGTGCGATTGTGCCGTCGGCGGCCGGGCGCGGCAAATCCATCCTGCTTGCCCCCGCACGCGCCCGCTCGCCCCGATACAATCACGGGCATGAATTCCGCAACACAACTCACCGCCGCCGAGGCCCACGCGGGCCACACCCCCATGATGCAGCAATACCTCCGCCTGAAAGCGGAGGCCGGCCCCTTGCTGCTCTTCTACCGCATGGGCGACTTCTATGAGATGTTCTACGAAGACGCCGAGCGCGGCGCGCGCCTGCTCAACCTCACGCTGACCAAGCGGGGGTCGTCCAACGGCACGCCGATTCCCATGGCGGGCCTGCCCGTACACGCCATGGAGCAATACCTGGCGCGGCTGGTGGCCATGGGCGAATCCATTGCCATCTGCGAACAGATCGGCGACCCGGCCGCCTCCAAGGGCCCCGTCGAACGCCGCATCGTGCGCATCGTCACGCCCGGCACACTCACCGATGACGCGTTGCTGCCCGCCAAGGCGGATCGCGCGCTGGCGGCCGTGTTCGTGTCCGGCAACGCCCGCGCGCCGCGCGCCGGCTTGGCGTGGTTGAACCTGGCCAGCGGCGAATTCCGCGTCACCGAATGCGCGCCCGCGCAGCTGGAATCCGAACTGCACCGCATAGCGCCCGCCGAGATCGTCTGCGCCGACAGCGCCGCGTTCGACTTTCCTTTCGACGGCGCGCGCTCGCGCGTGCCGGACTGGCATTTCGAAAACGATGGCGCGCGCGCGCATCTGCTGGCGCACTTCAAGACCGACACCCTGGCGGGCTTCGACATCGAAGACATGCCCGCGGGCATCTGCGCCGCCGGCGCCCTGCTGCGCTATGCGGCACGCACGCAATCGCAGGCGCTGGCCCACGTGCAAAGCCTGTCCGCCGAACGGCCGGGCCAGTACGTGCTGCTGGACCCGGTGACCCGCCGCAACCTGGAACTGACCCAAACGCTGTCCGGCGAAGACGCCCCCACGCTGTTCTCGCTGCTGGACGGCTGCCGCACGCCGATGGGCAGCCGGCTGCTGCGCCGCTGGCTGCATCACCCCTTGCGTGAAAACGATCAGGCGCTGGCGCGCCAGCAGGCCATTTCGGCGCTGCTGGCGGGCCGCATGGATGTTGAGCAGACCTTCGGGTCCGCCAGTGTGCTGGAATCGCTGCGCGCCGCGCTGAATGCGTTTCCCGACATCGAGCGCATCGCGGCGCGCCTGGCGCTGCGCTCGGTACGCCCCCGCGAACTGGCCAGCCTGCGCGATGCGCTGCAATCGCTGCCCGCGCTGCGCGACCTGGTCGAACCCATGGCAGCGTCGCCGCGCCTGGGCGAACTGATCTCGCACCTGTCCGTGGACCCCGCCCTGGCCGCTTTGCTGGTGCGCGCCATTGCGCCGGAACCGGCTGTCGCCATCCGCGACGGCGGCGTGCTGGCCGCCGGGTTTGATGCCGAACTTGACGAGCTGCGCGGCCTGGCCGCCGACGGCGGCGATTTTCTGCTGCAACTGGAAGCGCGCGAACGCGAACGCACCGGCATCAGCAACCTGCGCGTGGAATTCAACCGCGTGCACGGCTTCTATATTGAAGTGACCAAGGGCCAGACCGCCAAGGTGCCCGAAGACTACCGCCGCCGCCAGACGCTGAAAAACGCCGAACGCTACATCACGCCCGAACTTAAAACGTGGGAAGACAAGGTGCTGTCCGCGCAAGACCGTTCGCTGGCGCGCGAAAAGTGGCTGTTCGAGCAATTGCTGGACGTGCTGGCCGAACACGTGCGGCCGTTGTCGGACTGCGCCGGCGCGCTGGCCGAGCTGGATTCCTTGTCCGCCCTGGCCGAGCACGCGCGCCGCCACGACTGGATCGCGCCCGAGCTGTCCGAGAACGCCGACATCGACATCGACGCCGGCCGCCACCCCGTGGTTGAACACGCCATTGAACGCTTCACACCCAACGGTTGCCGGCTGGACCCGGCGCGTCGCATGTTGCTGATCACCGGCCCGAACATGGGCGGTAAGTCGACGTACATGCGACAGGTGGCGCTGATTGTGCTGTTGGCGCGCATTGGCAGTTTCGTGCCGGCCGCGCGCGCGCGCATCGGCAAGATCGATCGCATCTTCACCCGCATCGGCGCGGCCGACGACCTGGCGGGCGGGCGCTCGACCTTCATGATGGAAATGACCGAGGCCGCCGCCATCCTGTCGGCCAGCACGCCCAACAGCCTGGTGCTGATGGACGAGATCGGTCGCGGCACGTCCACCTATGACGGCCTGGCGTTGGCGTGGGCCATTGCCTGCCGCCTGCTGGCGCACAACCGCGCACTGACCCTGTTCGCCACCCACTACTTTGAACTGACGCGCCTGCCGGCGGAACAACCGGCATCGGCCAACGTGCACCTGGCCGCCGCCGAATCCGCGGCCGGCATCGTGTTCCTGCACGAAGTGCGCGAAGGCCCCGCCAGCCGCAGCTACGGTATCCAGGTGGCGCAACGCGCGGGGGTGCCGGCCGCGGTCATCCGCCAGGCCACGCGCGAACTGGAACGGCTGGAGGCGCAAGGCGCACCGACGCCGCAACTGGGCCTGTTTTCAGCGGCGGCGGACGCCGACGCGCACGCCTACGCCCAGGCTGATCGCGACGACGCCATCGAGGCGCTGGACGCACTACGCGAAGAACTTGCCACGATCGACCCCGACAGCCTCACCCCGCGCGAAGCGCTGGACGCCCTCTACCGCCTGAAGAAGCACCTTCAATGAACCTTGACCAACCCCTGCCGCTGTTAGGCGACCAAAGCCCGAACGACTTCATGCGCCGCTACTGGCAGCGCAAGCCGCTGCTGATTCGTCAGGCCATCCCGGGCTTTCAACCGCCGCTGACCATCGCCGCCATCAAGAAGCTGGCGCGACGCGACGATGTGGAATCGCGCCTGATCTGGCGCGAAAACGGCGAATGGCAAATGGAAAACGGCCCCTTTGCGCGCCTGCCCAAAGACAATGAGGGCGACTGGACGCTGCTGGTGCAAAGCGTGGACCTGCTCAGCGACGCCGCATCCGAACTGATGGGCTTGTTCCGCTTCATTCCGGACGCCCGCCTGGACGACGTGATGATCAGCATCGCCAGCCATGGCGGCGGCGTGGGCCCGCACTTCGACAGCTACGACGTCTTCCTGCTGCAAGCGGCGGGCGAACGCGAATGGCGCTATGGCCGGCAAAAAGACCTGTCCCTGGAACCCGGCCTGCCGCTGAAGATCCTCAGCAACTTCCAGCCCGAGGAAAAGGCCGTGCTGGCGCCGGGCGACATGCTGTACCTGCCGCCCCAGGCCGCGCATGACGGCGTTGCCATGGGCGATGGCTGCATGACGATCTCGATCGGCTTTCGCGCGCCTACGCAGGCCATCCTGGCGCGCGGGCTGCTTGAAGCCGCCGCCGACCAGGTCATGGCGCGCGTGGGCTTGCTGGGCGGCCCTTATGGTGAACCCGCCCTGCCCGGCCCGAAGCTGTCCGCCGTCTACCGCGACCCGGGCCAACCCGCCGTCGACACCCCGGCTGCGCTGCCGGATGCGCTGGTGGCGGCCACGCTGGAAACCGTGGAAAAACTGCGTTTTGACGACGCGCTGGCCTCGCGCTTTCTGGGTTGCTGGCTGACCGAACCGCACAACCAAAGCGTCTTCGACGCGCCCGAAGACGTGCAGGTGGATCTGGAAGAAGACTGGCCCGCCTCCGGTCGCCTGGTGCTGGACCGCCGCAGCCGCATGCTGTATCGCGGCAAGCAGCTTTTCATCAACGGCGAAACCGCCATGACGCCCGCCGATGCCGCGCTGCGTACGCTGGCCGACGCTCGTAGCCTGGACTGCGCCGACTCCGCCTGCGCAAAGCTGTCGGAAGAGGCCCGTTCGTGCCTGGCCGATTGGCTGGACTCCGGGTGGATTCATTACGTGGCGGCGTAGTATCCGGACACGCCCACGTATCGGATTCGGACAGAACGCAATCAGATCCATGCGTGGGGACACATAAGGAAAGAGATAACACCAAGCTGAAAGGTTTGTTGCCGTTGGGATGCGACCTTTTTAACTTTCACACGCGCTGCGGCGTCAGCTTCCTGTAGCCTGACTTCTGGTTTCCCCTAAGGGGGTTTCAAGAGTCGTCATCTACAGGAGTCCAAAAATGATGAGCAAAACCTTGATTATTGCTTCGGTGCTGGCCGTTGCGCTCAGCGCTTGCAACAAGAAGGAAGATGCCCCGGCGGCGCCCGCGACCACCCCTGGCGCCAGCACGCCGGCCCCCTCGACCACGCCTCCGGCCACGTCGCCGGCCCCGACTTCGCCTGGCACCACGCCTGGCGGCGGTTCGAATACCCCGGGCGGCTCGACCACCCCGGCGTCTTAATAAAACAGAGACGAACCCCCGCTCTGAAGACGCAAAAAAGCCCCGGCAAGAAGTTGCCGGGGCTTTTTTGCGTCTGGGCGCGATGCAGGGTGGGAAGAGCCAGCCGTGCACAGCGACGATGCCCTGCCGATCAATGGCATCGGCTGATCCCGTCCGCCCCCAACCAAGGCGGTGCGGCAAAGAAAAGGCCCCCATCCGGGGGCCTTGGGCATTGCCGGCCGGCGCGCATGGCACCGGCCGATATCGCCTGATTACATCTTGTCCTTCAGCACGCTCAGCAGGCGCTGGGCGGTAGCGCTGCTGTCGCGCGCACCGTTGGCGTCCAGCACCGTCACCGTGGTCTGGTCGCCCGTGGCGGCCAGGTGGATGCGGAACTGCGGCGCTCCGGCCTTCTTGTCGCCCGAGAACATGCGGCTGAAGAAGCCCGGCTGCTCGTTCTTTTCGCCGGTGTCGGTATCGACGTAGCGCACGAAGTAGTCGCCCGTGGAGCGGTCGCGGTCGTCGACGGCAAAGCCGCCGCCGTCCAGGGCCACGCCGACACGGCGCCAAGCGCGGTCGAACGATTCAGCCACCAGCAACGAGGCGCCTTGGGAACGGACGTCTTCCTGCACGGCCGGCTTTTGCGGCGAGGCTTCGGCCTGCTGCACCAGCTTGCGGGCGTTGTCCACGTCGGAACCCAGGTAGACCATCATGCGCGCCAGCATGGCGGCGTTCAGGCCCGGGTCTTCCTTGCCGTTCTGCCACTGCACCTGGCCGCCGTCGGAACCGACGCGCTTTTCAAGCATCTGGCGATGGCTGACGTAGACCTCGGTGTGGCCGTTCACGCGTTCGACGCGGGTACGGAATTTTTCACGTTCGCCGCTATCCCAGGCCGATTCCAGCACGGCGCCCAATGCCTGGCGCAACCAGCTTTCCGGAATCTTGGCGCGGTTTTCCGCCCAGTCGGTTTCGATCAGGCCGGCCGACGGGTTGTTGCTGGCCACGGTGAAGCCGTTTTCGGTCCAGAAGTCGACCAGACGCGGAAAGACGTCTTCCGGCGCGCGATCAACGACGAGCCAGCGCAGGTCGCCGTCGCGTTCGACACGCATGTCCTGGCGGCCGGGCAACACGTTGCTGGTCTTGGGCGCGGTGGCTTGCGCCTGGCCCTGCTGCTGAAACTGCGAGTACGTCGTCGAGCCCGAAGCGGGCGCGCGATAACGCGGGTCGCTGTTGGCCTGAGTCAGATCCGGCGGGATGCTCAGAGGCTCTCCACGCTGGGTGACGGCGCTCTTGTAGTTGACGGATTCTTCATTGCCCAGGAATTGATTGACCTCGCTGCAGCCGGCCAATAACACCAGAGACATCAATGCCGACAAACCGGCATGACGTTTGTTCATACGTATCCTCACGATATTTAGAGCAGACCCGTTTCCTGGAGCGCGCGACGCACGACTTCGTGGTTCTGCGTACCCAGTTCAACCAGCGGAAGCCGGTAGCCCAGTGCGCTGCGGCCCATTTCGGCCAGCGCCCACTTGACGGGGATGGGATTGGCTTCAACAAACAAAGCCTTGTTCAGACGCGCCAGATAGGCATTAAGTTCACGCACCTTGGGCACGTCGCCCGCCAATGCGGCGGCACAGAGGTCGCGCATGAGCTTGGGCGCCACGTTGGCGGTCACGGAGATATTGCCGCGCGCGCCCAGCAGGATCAGGGCGGCGGCAGTGGGGTCGTCGCCGCTGAAAACCTGGAACGTGTCCGGCGCTTCACGCAGCAGCAGGCCGCCGCGCGCGATGTCGCCGGTGGCGTCCTTGATGCCGATGATGCCGGGCACCTGCGCCAGGCGCAGGACCGTTTCATTGGTCATGTCGGCCACGGTGCGGCCGGGCACGTTGTACAGGATGGTCGGCAGGTCGACGGCTTCCGCGATCGCGCGGAAGTGACGGTACAAGCCCTCTTGCGAGGGCTTGTTGTAGTAAGGAACGACCGACAGGCCGGCCTGCGCGCCCACGGCCTTGGCGTGGTTGGTCAGGTGGATGGCTTCGTCGGTGGAGTTGGCGCCCACGCCGGCGATGACCGGGATGCGGCCCGCGGCATGTTCCACCGCTACGCGAATCAGCTCCGCGTGTTCTTCCATGGAAACCGTGGGCGACTCCCCGGTGGTGCCCACCACCACGAGTGCGTCGGTTCCTTCCTGGACGTGCCAGTCGATCAATGACCGGTAGGCAGCGTAGTCCAGGCTGCCGTCGGGCTGCATGGGAGTGACCAGGGCCACCAAGCTGCCCTGGAAATTAACGCCTGCGGCGGATGCAGGGGATGCCATAAATGTAGGGCTCCAACGCCCCGCGGCAGGATGCCCCAGGGCCAGAATCAAAGAAACCGCTGAGTTTAACGGATATTGGATGAAATCCTACAGAAACCACTGGACGATAGTCGTTCCAAGTTCATACACCGGGCGCATCAAAAGCCACAGCACATCCGTGACCAGCAGGACGATCACGATGACCAGCCCATACGGCTCTATTTTTGAGTATTGCCAGGCCAGACGGTTCGGCAGCAGGCTGAACAGGATACGTCCCCCATCCAGCGGCAGGATGGGCAGCAGGTTCAGCGCCATCAGCACCAGGTTGATGTTCACGCCCGCCACGCCCATCTGGAACCAGAACGATTCCTGCATGCCGGATTCCAGCATCAGCCGCAGCGAAAAGGCCCACAAAATCGCCATGAAAAGGTTGGCGGCGGGACCGGCCAGCGCCACCCAGAGCATGTCGCGCTTGGGGCGGCGCAGACGCCCGAAATCCACCGGCACGGGCTTGGCCCAGCCGAACAACATGCCGGGGCTGCCCAGCAGTTTGGACGCCAGAAGAATTGCCATCGGCACCAGCAGCGTGCCGATCGGATCGATGTGCCGGGCGGGATTCAGGCTGACACGGCCGGCTTCATAGGCCGTGGGGTCGCCGAACATGCGAGCCACGTAGCCGTGCGCGGCCTCGTGCAGCGTGATGGCGAAAATGACCGGTATCGCGTAGACCGCAATGGTTTGGATGATGTCGTTCATGGCGAACCGGATTGTAGATGAGCCGCGTGCCGGCGGGGGCCGGCACGCAAGGGCAAAACAGTAAAAGGGGAATCAGGCAAGGCCAAGCGTGGCCGGGTCGCCGCGGCCCACGCGCACCACGACGGGATCGTCGCTGGTGAGGTCAATGACGGTGGTGGGGGACTGCGCGCACGCGCCGGCGTCGATGATGGCGGCCAGCTGATGGTCGTAGCGTTCGCGAATGGCCTCGGCGTCGTTCAGGGCCTCGGTTTCGTCCTTGGGGATCAACGTGGTGGACAACAGCGGCGCGCCGACTTGCTCGAGCAGGCCAAGCATCACGGCGTGATCGGGCACGCGTATGCCGATCGTCTTGCGCGACGGATGCGAGACGCGTCGCGGCACTTCCTTGGTGGCTTCCAGAATGAAGGTCCACGGACCCGGCGTGGCGGCCTTCAGCAAGCGATATTGCTTGTTGTCGACGCGCGCGAAATGGCCGATTTCAGCCAGGTCGCGGCACAGCAAAGTCAGGTGATGTCTTTCGTCCAGACCGCGTAGCCGGCGCAAGCCGTCCGCGGCGTCCTTGTCGTCCAGCCGTGCGACAACGGCGTAGCTGGAATCGGTGGGTACGGCCACAAGGCCCCCATCGTTCAGCCATTGGGCTGCCTGCTTGAGCAGGCGAGGTTGAGGATTCGCAGGATGAATAGATAAATACAGAGCCATGGGTTTATCCTAACACTCTTGAATGCCGCCCAGTAAAGCGCGGCGATGCAAAATGGCGGGAACGCCGACCCGCCCGGAGAAACAGTATGCGCCTCGATGACTCGCGCGAAAGCGACAATGTGGAAGACCGACGTGCCAGCGGTCCCCGTATCGGCGGTCGTGGAACCATCGGCATCGGTACGATAGTACTTGCCTTGGTGGCCATGTATTTTGGCGTCGACCCCAGCGTCGTCCTGCAAATGGCCGAAGGCCCGGCCACCACGCAAGAAGCCCCCGCGACCAAGCCTCCCGTCAACGACCCGCAAGCGCGCTTCGTGGCCAAGGTGCTTGGCGAAACCGAAGACACCTGGGCCGCCGTCTTCCAAAAGGATTTGAACCGCCAATACGTCGCGCCCAAGCTGGTGCTGTTTCGCGGCGCAACGCCCACGGCGTGCGGCACGGGCCAATCGGCGATGGGCCCCTTCTACTGCCCCGGCGACAGCAAGGTGTATATCGACCTGGCGTTCTTCGATGAACTGCAAAACCGCTTCAAGGCCCCAGGCGATTTCGCGCAAGCCTATGTGATCGCGCACGAAGTCGGCCACCACGTGCAGCACCTGCTGGGCATTTCGGATCAGGTCGACCAGCTGCGCCGGCGCAACCCCTCGCAGGCCAACGCCTTGTCGGTGCGCATGGAGTTGCAAGCCGACTGCTTTGCCGGCTTGTGGGCGCAGCGGGCCAACGCGGCACGCAACATCCTGGAAGGCGGCGACGTCGAAGAGGCGCTGGGCGCGGCCACCGCCATCGGCGACGACCGCTTGCAAAAGCAGGCGCAAGGCTATGCCGTGCCCGACTCCTTCACCCATGGCTCGTCGGCCCAGCGTGTGCGCTGGTTCAAGCGCGGCCTGGAAAGCGGCAGCATCAAGCAGTGCGACACCTTCGGGGCCAGCGCGCTGTAGCCAGGCGCTGAAACCGGGCATCGCGCCCGGCACGCAAGCTGTATATCCATACAGCTTGCGGGTTTGCACTGACTCCATCTTGTAAGATTACGCCCCCTCGCCCTGTTTGCACGCACGCATTGCCTGCGCCGCGACGCAAGCGGCAGAGCGCATTGGTAGCGCAATTCAAAGACCCTAGATTCGTTTTATGGCCAACAAGTTCGAACCGTTAATTACCGTTGATGAGGTGCAAGAGATTCTTGCCGAACCCAAGGAAACCGTAAAACCGATCTCCTGGATCCCCAAGCCCGCGGCCAACAACATCCAGTGGATGGAGTTCGCAAGCCCATGCAAGGTCAAGGGCGACGCGCGCGATGACGTGATCTTTCGCGTGACCTATCGCGGCGCGCGTACCGTCGTGCACGGCCAAGCCACGATCTTCCTCACTGAAGCGTTTTGCGCCAGCCTGTTCGTCGGCCCGCATCGCGTGTTCGGCGTCGATACCGATGACTCGTTCCATACTAGCCTGGTCGGCGAAGGCCGCCCGCATTTTCGCAAGCCGCTTGCGGACCGCAGCCACGAACATATCTGGGTGGACGAAGGCGAAGGCTATGCCGAGCCCATCGTGCCTGCCCTGCACACCATCGGCGCGCTGATGCAGTATTTCCTGCCGCGGGCGAACCTCACGCTAGTCGGCGGTTTTGCGCATCCCCTTAAAGGCCGCCAAATCGAACTGATCCTATGAGCAATTTTCTGGAAGCCTCCGGCTGGACCGTCCTGCCGGCCGGTGAACACGCCATACGCGCCGTTGCCCCCATGACGTTGGGGCTGGATGGCCAGCACGCCGCCTTCTTCATCGCGCACCCGGACGACGCCACGTTCTACCTGACCGACGCCTGTGAGACCTCGATGCACGCGTCCAGCTACGGCATCGAAATCGGCCCCAAGCGCATCGACATGCTGAATGAAACGCCCGGCGTCAGCCTGGCGCATTTCGACCGCGACGGCGCCATTGTGGCGACCGGCCCGAACGAGCAATTGCAGGAAGCGTTGTGGGACGCGGTGAAGCTGGCGATGGCGCTGTCGTTCCAATGCGCCAAGTGGATGCCCCGCTTCAGCCAGTTGCGCTTTCGTGCCCAGGTGGGCCGCGCGCTGGCCGAGGGCGTGGGCGTGAATCGCATGGTCAAGGGCGCGCGCGCCAAGGGCAGCAGCGGCCACACCGCCGACTTCGCTTTCGCCGTGCGTGCGGCCGGCAGCACGGCGCTGACCTACATCGAGCCGATTGCACTGAAGGCCGGCAAGAAAATGGACTGGACGCAGGTCTATCAAACCCACGGAAAGATGTCGGACGTAAAGATGGCTGACGCGCGCAATTCGCGCATGGTCATCCTGGAAGACGGCGCCACGGCCGAAGAGTTCAAGAAGGCCGTGACCATCCTGGAGCAGTCCGCAACGGTGCAGACGCTGGCCAAGACGCGCGATTGGCGGGAAGTCTTTTCCGGCTAGGACGGCATGTTCGTCAGGCCGTCGACGATTTCGCGGCCATGCGTAATGGCCGCGTGCACGGCTTCGCGGGGGCTATAGACGAATCCGCCGTCCGCAAAGCGCGGAACCGGGTATTCGTCGCCACCTTCAAGCACGGCGCCGGCCTGAACCACCATGACCGATGCAATGAATACGGGGCCGCTTTGCAACGCTGGAATGGCAGCGTCCTCGCCCCGGGACACCTTGGCCGTGAGCCGGTATCCCTTGTAGATCAAATTGTTCTGATGCACTTTCGGATGCCCTCGTTCTGCGAATCAGCATACCCCGGCATTGATGACAGTCCGGATATGTTTTGTAACCTCGGCAGCCAATAGAAACATTGTTGCAGAGCAATAATTGCGTCCCCGTTTCTGCGGCAGCGGTCGAAGAATCGACGGGATCGGCGCAACGGCAAGCGGGGCGCGGGTTTTGAAAGGGCGGCGCTTTTGCGTCCCGCCCCCCGGCAAAGCCATTACGGGGATTACCCTAGGTCGTGTTGCGAAATCGCCTCTTTGGCCGAAATCATGCCCGTCAGCCGCATGTATTCCGGCAGCGCGCAGCCGCGTCCCAGCAGGATCATGCGGGTGTGCAAGTCTTCCTGCACGCGCTGCGAAACGGCCTTGCCCAGATAGCTAAGCTGCTTTTTGCGCAGGTCTACAAACCCCAGCTCGTAGTCCCGCGCCAGCCCCATCCACAGGCGATGCGCCCCCACCGACTGGCGGGCGCCGCTGATGATGCACAGGCCGGCATCCAGCGCCCAGCGGTACACGGCGGTGGCCAGACCCATTCCCTGATACGCCGGCGCGTACTTTGAATGCGGCGCGCGCACGTAGGGGTCGGCCCGCTTGCCCACTTCGATCAGCCGGTTGAAGACGGTATAGCCGGCCACGCGGTCGCGCCGCGTATCCACCACGTACACGTAGTACTCGCCATCCGCTTCGCGATAACGCAGCACCAGGCCGGGAATGTCGGTATGCACCTCCGGCAACGCGTACAGGCGGTCCGACGGCCGCTGCATCCGTTGATGAATGGCGTCCAGTTCGTTCTGGACTTCCTGGGGAGCGTGATTGACGTCGATGCGTAGCTCTGAGATCAAGCGGGCGGGAAAGCAGATTGCGCGCAGCGCCAGGGTAGGCAAGGCCACCTCCTGAAAAACGTTGATAAGACTAATGGGAAAAAAAGGTCGGGGGAATGATGTTCAACACGGCTTGAAGACGGGGTGCTTCACACACCGAGCCCCGTCCACGGCCGACGAAAAAAAAGCCGCATTCGCGGCGGGAATGGCTGTGTTCAAAGCACCACCTTCGAGCGGTGCGAATCGAGGGGGACGTGCGCGATGCAAGCGATGGACGGCGCGGGAATGAAGATGTCAAAGACATCGCCGCTGACCGCGCCATTGCCTTCCGATCAAGCCGCCGCATGCGCGTCCCCCTGCATCAGGCCGTCGTCCGCATACGCGTCCGGCATGCCGAAGAACGCCGGAAATTGCCGCGCGCCCTTGCGCGTGACAGACAGCGCGCGCGAGTCCAGATCCTTGGTGATCCAGCCGCGCTGCATCAGGGCGTCCAGCAGCGCCGCGCCCAGCGCGCCGCCCAGGTGCGATCGACGCTCGCTCCAGTCCAGGCAAGCGCAGGCGAAACGCCGGCGGCGCTGGCGTGCCTGGGCAACGTCAACGCCAATCTGCGCCATCGACGCTTCGCCCAGCGGCGTCAGCATGTAATCGCGGCCGTCCTGGGCCAGCCATTGGCGGGCCACCATGGCGTCATGGACGCGCACGGCAAGCGTGCCCGCCATGTGGTCGTAGCAGGTGCGCGCGTCACGCAGCGCGGTCGGCGTGTTGGGCTTGAACGGCACGCGGTCGGCGCCGGCCACCACCAGCAGGGCCTCAAGCGCGTGCCCCACTTCTCCGTTGGCCAGCCGATAGTAGCGATGCTTGCCCTGCACGGCCATGTCGACCAGGCCCTGTTCACGCAGGCGCTGGAAATGGCTGCTGGCGGTGGATGCGCCGATATCCGCGGCGGCGGCCAGTTCGGTGGCGGTACGCGCGCGCCCATCCAGCAACAGGCACAGCATGCGGGCGCGGGCGGGGTCGGCAATGGCGCCGGCCACCGCGGAAAGATTGATGTCGGCGAACTTGGATTCCATGATTCGCTGTGGACCAAAGTGTTGTGTGCAAGGCGTAAGCATACTGCGCCCTATCGCAACATGACATCCTGACAAATCAGAAAAGCCATGCCCAAGTCTTCTTCGTTCTTCGGTTGGAAAGTGCTTGCCGCCACCTTTGTGCTGGCCGTCTTCGGGTGGGGCGTTGGCTTTTACGGGCCGCCCGTGTTCCTGCACGCCGTGGTGCAACGCACCGGCTGGAGCGTGGCGCTGGTGTCCGGCGCCGTCACGCTGCACTTTCTTAGCGGCACGATCGTGGTCGCCAACCTGCCACGCCTGTACCGCCGCGTCGGCGTGGCGCGGGCCACGTTCGGCGGCGCGGTGCTGCTGGCCTTGGGGGTGACCGGGTGGTCGCTGGCCGTATCGCCATGGCAGTTGTATGGGGCGGCGGTGCTTAGCGGCATGGGCTGGGTGGCGCTGGGCGCGGCCGCGGTCAATGCGCTGATCGCGCCGTGGTTCGTGCGGCGGCGCCCGTCCGCGCTGGGCATGGCCTATAACGGCGCCAGCGTGGGCGGCATTGTGTTTTCACCGCTGTGGGTGTTTTTGATCGCGCAAGCCGGTTTTGCGCAAGCCGCGTTGTGGGTGGGCGTGGCCATGGTCGCGGTCATCGGGGGCTTGTCGCACAAGGTGTTCGCGGTAACCCCACAGCAGCTGGGCCAACTGCCGGACGGCGATAGCGCGGATGCACCCGCGCCGGCGGCGTCCACCGCGTTACCGCGCGTATCGCGCCTGTGGCACGACCGCGCTTTTCTGACGCTTGCCGGGGGTATGGCGTTGGGCCTGTTCGCCCAGATAGGGCTGATCGCGCACCTGCTGTCGTTGCTGGCGCCCTTGCTGGGCGCGCAGACGGCCGGTGCGGCGATGGGGCTGGCCACGGTGGCCGCCATCGCCGGGCGCATGCTGGTTGGCGCGCTGATGCCGGCCGGCACCGACCGACGCAAGGTGGCCTGCGCGGCCTATGCCGTGCAAATCTGCGGATCGCTGACGCTGATGCTGGCGGCCGACCATATGTGGGCGGTGTGGCTGGGCGTCATTCTGTTCGGGTCGGGCATCGGCAATGCCACGTCGTTGCCGCCGCTGATCGCGCAAACGGAATTCGCCCGCGAAGACAGCCAGCGCGTGGTGCCGCTGATCGTCGCGCTGTCGCAAGGCGCCTATGCCTTCGCACCCGCGCTGTTCGGCTTGCTGCGCGCCGTGCTCGACGCAAGCGGACACGCCATGGTCGGCTTCCTGGCGGCGGCGGCCCTGTTGCAGGCGGCGGCCATCGCGTGCTTTGCGGCCGGAAGCGGCCATGCGGCGGCGCGAATCGCGCCGCCCGCCACGATCAGGCCGGTGGCCCCCGGCGCGCCACCAGCGCAGCCATGACGGTGTCGCCGGCCTCGTTCACCAGCCCTTCCGCCACGCCTTCGCGGTCGGCGGGCGTCCGGTTCTGGCTGACTTTCCATTTGCCCTCGATGCGCGATATTGGGATCTCGATCCCGATGATGGCGCGCATCTGCGCCGCAATGAAATCCGCCGGCGCCTGGTCCACGCTCCAGGGCTGGGCGCGCGCCTTTTCCTGGCTGGCGGTCAGCGCGTCCAGCTGCGCGCGCAACCAGGCGGGATCATCCTGGATAACCGGCGTGCCCCACACATGCACCGCCACGAAATTCCACGTGGGCACCACCTTGTGCGTCTGCGCCTTGGTGGCGTACCAGGACGGCGTGATGTAGGCCTGCGCGCCATGAAACGCAATCAAGCATTCCTGCCCCGCCGCCAGGTGCGCAAGCTGCGGGTTGGCACGCGCCACGTGCAGGCGCAGCACGCCATGGTCCCCTTCGGGATAGAGCAGACAGGGGATGTGGTTGGCCATCAAGCCCCCCTCGCCGCTGGTCATGACGACGCCCAACGGGTGGGCGCGGATAAAGTCGTGCTGGACGGCAAGGTCGTCTTCGCGAAAAGCGGATGGCAGGTACATGGTGGGCCAGGCGTAGTCAGGGAAAAACACAACATAACGCCATCGTGGCCCCATGCACAGGTCCATCGCTTCACTGTTTTATAGAGCCACTTCGGCGCTCCCCCGGCAGGGTGCACGCGGACAGCCTTATCGTCGGACACGCTCATAAGCTTGGTTCATGCGTTCCCGCGCCTGCGTTTCGCGCGCGTAAGCGCGGTCGTAGCTTTCCAGGCACCCGGGCGTGGGGCTGGGCCACTTGATGGCGGCGATGGCTGCGGTGAGTTCGTCGCGGGCGCGTTGCCATTCCCGGACAGCGGCGTACCAATCCTTGGCGGTGTCCATAGTTGTCTCCCTATGTGCACGCTTTCCATCGTAGCGCCGCACACGCGGGGGGCCGCGCACTTTCGCGATTAAAAAAGGATGAGCACCAACCCCTGACAGGGTTAACCCGTCGAATCTGTGGCGGCCAGCCATCAGATCGCGGGGCCGCGCAAGTTGCGTAAAATCCCGCAGCCCGGATGGAGCGCATAAACGCATCTTCGTCTTGCGCGATGCGAGCCCGTGGCGACAAGCCCGACAACGACCGATTCAACTTCGCACGCGCCGCGCCCGTTGCATCAGCTCAACGGAACGACGCTTTGAACCGGAACGCGTAGCGTTTCCAAACAGGATGCGTTGGCCGGCATTGCGCGATCAGCCTTGGGCACGCCGCATGCAGAGGCGTCTGGTCTCGTTGCCGACAACTTGTCGCAAACGGGGAACATCGCCGACGCCAACGCGGTCCAAACCCAAAATTTTTACTTAAAAATCACGATGTGATGAATATTGACGTCAACCCTCACTTACTCACAGCCACGGCTAATGCTACTGTTCCGCCTGTGCAAGGAGTACATGCAATGGATCAGAAAACGAAGCCCTGGGCCTTTCCCAAGCCTCATCCGGAAAACACCCCACGCGGTGAGCGCAACAAACAGGAGTTCGATGCTCCTGCCGAAGTCAAGAAACCCGCGCCTAAACCGCGCGCCAAAAAAGAACCGCCGGCCGCAAGCCGGGCGCGTTCATGATGTTGCCGACCAGGACGCGCGCCGCTGTTGCAGCGTTGCCCGTCCCGGATCGGCCCCGCCGCCGCCCGTTGCCATGACGGGCCCGCGCCGACCTCCCCGGCGCAATTGACGGCTTAAATCAAGCCCGGCCATACTCTGGCGGCCTCGACCGCCTAGAGATCCTATGACCGCTTTCATTTTGCTTGGCATCACCATCACGCTGGTCGCCGCCTGGGGCGGCTTGGCGCTGTGGATACGCGCGCCATTGCCCCGCGCGGCAAGGGGCTTGCTGACGCTGGCCTGGCTGGTGTTGGCGTTCGCGGCCCTGGCCGCGTTGGCCTGGCCCACGTGGCGCCCCGCGGGCTATGGCTTTGCGCTGGCCACGCTGGCGCTGGGGCTATGGTGGGCACGCCTGCGCGCGTCGAACGACCGGCCGTGGATGCCAGAAGTCTCACGGCAAACCCTGGGGCAGGTGGATGGCAACGTCGTCACGCTGCAAAACGTGCGCAACTTCGACTGGCGCAGCCGCACCGACTTCACCCCCAGATGGGAAACCCGCCGCTACGCGCTTGACGAGCTTGAGTCGGTGGACGTTGCGCTGTCGTACTGGGGCCGCCCCGCCATCGCCCACGCCTTGGTGTCGTTCGGATTCGGGCAGGATCGCTACGTGGTGTTCTCGGTGGAAATCCGCCGCAAGGAAGGCGATCAATTTTCCGAGATCGGCGGCTTTTTCAAGCAATACGAATTAAGCCTGATCGCCTCGACCGAAGAAGACAGCTTGCGCGTGCGCACCAACGTGCGGGGCGAAGACAGCTACCTGTACCGCATCCACATGCCGCTGGACAATGCGCGTTCGTTATTCCTGGCGTATGTGGACAGCGCGAACCGGCTGCGCGACACGCCCCGCTTCTATCACACCGTGACGGGCAACTGCACCACCATCGTGTTCCAGATGGCGCGGCGCATCGTGCCCGGACTGCCGCTGGACTATCGCCAGCTGGCATCGGGATATCTGCCTGAATACTTCTTTGACCTGAACGTGCTGCAAGGCGCGGACAGCGCCGCGCAATACCGCGAACGGGGTCGCTACACCGATCGGGCTCGCGCCCACGGGGATGCCCCCGGGTTCTCTCAAGCGATCCGGCAAGGCGTGCCGAGCATCGATCCTTCGTAGCTTTTGCACACGCGCACCATGACAACATCAACGGCCCCGGCGCTACGCGGCAGCGGCAAGATCAACGGTGTGTTTTTCAACGCGGCGGGCGATGTGGCGGCCGTGGCGTCCACGTTTGCCCTGCTGGCCCACCCTCGCGCGCGCGCCGCCTATGGCGGGCGCACCTTGCGCTATCGGGTAGCGTTGTACCGCCGCGATTCGCTCGTTCCCTTCGCCGCCTTTGATGACCTGCACTATCCCGTCAACGAAGTGGCGTTCCACCCTGCCGGCACAACCGTGGCCATTGGCGGCGGCAGCTACGACGGCGGCTATTTGTTTGAAGGCGAACTCATCGTCTGGGACTGGCGCGAAACGCACGGCGTTCAGCTGTACAACCAGGTTCCCGAAGTGGTGCGATGCCATTACAACGCGGCGGGCGACCAGATCGAAGCATGGGTGCGGCCGTGGGACGACGGCGATGACACCTGCGATGCCTTCGACGCCTTGTTCCGCGTGCAAGCGCCAGCGCCTTGCTCCGGTTCGCAAGCGCTGAACCTACACATGGATGCAGCCTCCAGCGTCCCCGCCGAGCTGCGCGCACAAGCCTTGCGCGCCCCAGATATCCAGGAGCTGGAAGCGCGCTTGCAAGCATGGTTCGGCGTAGCCAGGTGGACACACCGGGGTGCCATCCTGGATGTGGCCTGGCTGGATCACGACCGCTACGCCGCCGTGCACCAGGGCTGCCAGCTAGAGGTCTACCACCGCAACGGCGACCGCCTGGCCACCCACACCGGCGCGGGCCACGGCGTCGAGATCATCACATCCGGCAAGCAGGTATTGGTGCACGTGGTCGAGAGCGGCCCGGCTGGCCAAATCGTGGGAAGACAGGACGCGCGGCTGTACACGTACACCGGCGCCGGTGCTGACGCCAACGCCACCGCCAGCACCGGCACCATCGCCAACGCCAACACCAATGCCGGCCTGCCACTGACGCGCGCCTATGACGGCGAATTCACGTTTTCCGCCACGCAACAAGGCCGGATCCTGGGCCGCCAAAACCGCGTCACGGCGCACCCCGGGCAGGCGCGCGATGTGCTGCTGGAGCTGGCGACCGGCGTCGAGCATCGCCCAGACCTTGGCCACTACGACTGCTTCAACCACTACCTGCGCATCCGCCACGCGCCCTATCTGTTCCTGCTGCAAGGCACGCCCGCCAGCTCGCACGAACGCAAAACCCTGTGCGTGGTGCAACCCGATGGCGCCGTGCGCCGGCTATGGCCGGTTTTAAAAGCCAGCAACGATGCCGCCAGCCACGCCATGGAACTGTGCGGCGCCTACGTCGACGATGCACTGGGCCCCGGCCTTGTCATCGGCGGCAAGCACTATTCGCCCAACGTGCGCGCGCCCTACGCCGGCTTTATCTACCGCAAGCCCTTGGACCGGGATCGCGAACTATGGCGGCGCCCCATCCCCGCATCGCCCAGCGCCATCGTGCACATGCCCGCCTTAAACCTGATCGCGGCCGCCTTTCTTGACGGCTCGCTGCAATTGATCGACGCGCAAACCGGCGTGCTGCGGCGCTATGCCCGCGTGCGGGTCGATGGTTTGCCAACGCTGATCTTCGCCATGGACGCCGACGCGCAATCGCTGGTTGTCGGCACGGTGGATGGCACGATAAAAGTGTTGGAAGCGGGCCAATTAGGTGGCGCGCCGGCTGATGCGGCCCAAGCCAAACGCCAAGCTTCCGATCAAGCCGGGTTCGATAGCGGCGCGGACGCAGATGCGAACGGCTATGCGCTGGGCACGGCTTCCGTCATCAATCTGGACTGACGGCAGATCGCGCCCCCTTCATTCCGCCGCCCGCTCAGCCGCCTTCGTGGCAGCCGGCGTGGCCCTGAACGAGACGCCCAGACGGTTGAAGGCATTCATCAGCCCGATGGCATAGGTCAAGTCCGCCAATTCCTTGTCGCTGAACTCGGCGGCGGCCGCGGCATAGGCCTCATCTGGCACACCGGTATCAGCCACGCGCGTCACGCTTTCCGCCCACGCAAACGCCGCGCGTTCCTGTCGCGTAAACACCGCGCCCGCTTCATGCCACACCGGCACTAGCACCAGCTTGTCCACGGTCACGCCCTGCTTGATCAGGTCGCGCGAATGCATGTCGATGCAATAGGCGCATCCGTTGATCTGCGACACCCGCAAAAACACCAGATCAATCAAGGTTTTCGGCAGGCCGCAGTGCTGAAGATAAACATATACCGCGCCAAAAGCCTTGTACCCGTCGGGCGAAGCTTTGGCATAGTCAAGGCGAGCATTCATGATGGCATCCTGGTAAAGACATTTCAGAACCGCTATCGTGCGCCCACTTGGCCCAGCCGGACAGAGCCATGACGCGCAATATGGACTAGGTCATGATGGCGCCCCGCCACACAGCTGGCGCCAGACGGCATTGCCATCCCGGATCTGCCGCCGGACGGAAGCCGGCGTGGCATCCACCTGCGCCGCCGTATCAAAGTAGACGGGCCGCGCGTGCTCGCAATATTCAACGCCCACCCGGGCGGGCGCCACGCACCCAGTCACGCTTAAGCTCATCAGCAATGGCAGCATCGTCCATCCCAGCCGTTTGATGTTGCACATCCCTTACCTCCTGCCGAGCCTGGTCGGCCTGCCGATTGATTTGCGTGTCCCGCCCCTGGCGTTCAGCGCGCGCGCCCACGCTGCGCCCTCGCAGATAGGCCAGCAGCACCACGGCGCTTGCGGCCAACGCGGCCACCGCCAAGGTCTTGAACCGTTCAAGCCACGCGAACATGCCGTCCCCCGATAGCGCCCATGGCTTGGGCATACAGCGCGGGCCAGGTGTGCGGATGCGGTTTGCCGGGGCGCCAGGTGCGCAGGTACAAGGCCCAGGCGCTGTCGGCGTCGCCCACGTCAGGCAAACGATGCGGGTCGGTCCACAAGAGCAGACGCGCAAAGCCGGCGGCAAGCACGTCGTCGGCTTCCAGGGCGGTGTAGACGGCGCCCGCGGTGGCCGCCACGTCGCGTTCGGCGCAGAGCCGGCGGGCAGGTCCGTAAGTGACAGCATGCGTCAACACGCCTCGCACGCCACCGCCTAGCTCGAACTGCCAGAAGCCACGGGCCGGTCCACCGACTTGGCGACGATGCAGAAAGCGGCTTTCCTGCAAGCCGATGGCCAGCAAGAGAACGCGGGCCTGCGGCGTGTCCATCGCGGGCGGAAGCAGCGTCAAGGCGGGCAACACAGTCTTTTGCAACACAGCATCAAGATCCACGATCTTTGCCCCCTTGGCGCGGCATCCCCAAAATCTTGGCGCGCGCCTCGGCCAGCCAGTCCAGCACGCCCTTCTTGCGCATGCTGGCCAGCCACCGCATATAGGCGCCCAACACCCACCACGCCGGCAGGCCCGCAAGCAGCATGCTGGGACCCAGCACGTAGAACTTTGCAAGCAAGGCGTCGTCGGTGCCCGCGCCATGATGGGCAAGCCAGGTCATGGCCTCCATCAAGGCGGGCTTCCACGCAATGACAGCCGCAGCCAGCGCAGGCCCGAAAAGAAAGGAGCAGGCCACGGTGGATACCGTCCGCACGGTGAATTCCCTGACCGTGCGCGGCGGCATAAGCAGTAAGCCGAGCATGGCTGCGATGGCGGCGGGAATGCCATACGCCATCGCGACCTTTAAGGCGGCAAGCCCGCCTAAGCTGGTAGAACCGGGTTCCATGATGGGGGTGCTCCTGAAAAGCGTGTGCAGGATGGCCTCCTGTAGGGACGGAAAAAATGCCCGCGAGCGGGCGTAGTAAAGGACAAAGCGCAAAGATCGGATGTGAGTTCAAATCGGGCCTTTTGCCCATGAAACCCTGGTCCCGCCGTCAACCCCGCCGCAAGCCCACCCCCGCCCTGGCCGACGCGCTTACGCGTTATCTGGCCGAGGTCTCGATTACCAAGAAGGGGCAGGCCGCAGAGCAATCCATCGCCCGTATCTGGCGCGGCACGCGCTTGGCGATCCGGCCGGTCGACCGGATCCGCAGCTCGGATTTGACCGAGTTGCGAGACGAATGGCTCAAGGACAGGGCGCCCGCCACCGTCGTCCGGCGCTTGGCGTTTCTGTCGCACGTCTACACCGTGATCCGAAAAGATTGGGGTTTCGATCAGTTGGCCAATCCGGTCCAGTTGGTGCGACGGCCGGCGGTTGACGACGCGCGCGACCGCCGCCTGTTCGAGCGCATCACCTTGCGCGGGGTCTCGAACGACGACTGTCCCGCCAAGGAACTGGAATGGATCATCCGCGCCTCGCGGTCGATAGAGCTACCCACCATCCTCATCGTGGCCAAAGAGACTGGCATGCGTCGGTCCGAGGTCGTCGGCATCCTGCGCGAACACCTGGATCTTATGCATGGGGTGGTACACCTGCCGCATACAAAAAACGGGCGCGCGCGTAACGTTCCGCTGACACCGCGCGCGCGTGAAGCGTTGCGGCGGTGGGTCACGGGCAAACCTTTGCGGGGCCGGATTTTCAGTATGCAGCCCGCTTCCGTCACGCGCGCCTTCATTCGGGCTCGCAGGCGCGCTCGCTTGCGCTATGAAGATCTGTGCCGCCAACATGGACGCAGGCCGAACAGCGCCTATTTCCGCGACCTGCGGTTTCATGACCTGCGGCACGAGGGGACATCGCAGCTTGCCACGGTGTTCCAGATCCATGAACTGGCCAAGGTCAACGGCAACGTGGACACGCGGATGCTGCTGCGCTACTACCACCCACACGGCCGCGAGCTGGCCCAAAAGCTGACGCGCAGCCCATTGGGGCGCCGCCAACTGGAAGAGATGCGCCTGGAACGCGATATCGATTCGCAGGCCATGCCGCTGGCCGCGTAAAGGCTACGCGCTTTCAGACGCCTGCTCGGCCGGTTTCGGGGGAGCGACCGACGTCAGCCAAGCCGGCAGCTTTCCCCATCCCGGGTAGCTCACCTTGCCGCCGGCGCCTTCATACTCGGCACCGATTGAATACGAGGTGCCCGTCTCCACCACCCATAACGGCGTGGTGCGATGATCCTCGACCATGACCCACGCGTTCCCTACGCGTCGAGGCCGCTTCCCGGCAGGCGGTTCCGGTGGCGCGTCCACATATGCGCCATAGGCGATATTGAACACACCGGGCGTAAGCGCCAGCTCGTTGGCAACAGACTTGTACAGGTACAGGCCATCATCGTCAGTCTGAAAGACTTCCTTTTGCATATCGGTTTTCCTTAGAAATGAAATTTGCACTGCAAATGCAAGAGGCATCGGTTCGTTCCAAGCACAGGCGTTTGCAGCGCACAGTCATCAGCTCTCCGCACGGTCCATTGCTGTTGGTGCGGGCGGCCTGGTTGACGTTGCGAGTTCGGCGGCGACGGGCGGGTGGGGTTTGACAACCACCGCGGGTGGGGCAGAAACCCGCCCCGTGAACACCGCCTACCACCCCCGAATTCACGCGTAATTTAGCCATGGATGCGCGGGTGGTAAGCGGTGTTTATCGGCCGGGATTCGACGCCGCCAGCAGCTGAAGTTTGGTCTCCCGATGTGATGACGTAGCGAGAGTCGGAGCCGTTGGCGTTGAAGGCCAGTACGTTATTTCCGTCGTTGAGGACTGGCATTTGTGATCCCGACACGCCGCCGGATCGCTGCACCAATGTCGCGTGGGCGTGCGATTTGTTGGAGTCAACTTGGCGGCTGGCCATTGCCCTTGCATTTGCAGTGTCAGCGTCAGTTCCGGTAAACCGGCGGAACATGTCGCGCAAATCCGGGACGCGGAACGTGGTGGCGTCGATGTTGACGAAGTAGTGGCCGCCCCTGCGCGCTTCCCAAGTGGCCTGGGTGAGAACCAGGCCGTTTTCCTGCGCGTACCCCCACAACGCGGCGTAAGCGGACTTCTGGAGGATGCCGCCCACCGCGTCCACCTCGTTCGGCAACGGGGCCACGGTGTGGCCGTCCAGCGGTCGGCCGCAAAGCGGGGAGCGGTAACCGGTATAGAAACTGGTCGAGACCCAAATCCACACTTCGGCGACTTCGGCGACCAGAACCGGGCCGATGTTGGTCGTTGGCAAGTTCGCCAGCGACACCGCCGGGATGCGGGTGTCCAGCGCGGCCTGCAAGCCGTTCACTCGCGGGATATCCGATCGGCCGAAAGCCAGATTGCCGCCTTCCGCAACTTGAGACACGGTCTCAAACGCCGTCACCGGCTCGACCTTCCAACCCACGCCCCAACCAGCCACCGACGCGCCGGAGGTGTTGTATTTGGCTTGCACTTCCGACACGGTCACGCTTGCGTATGACCAGGACTTGGTTGTGTCGCCGATCCAGATGCATGGAAGGCCCGCCGCGTCCGAACCGAACCGGACAGGCAGATCGGAAGCCGCGCTGCCCGCCAGCACCGTCGCGCCGCAGCGTGCCCACGCCTTCGTTGTTTGCACGTAGCCATGGATCAACAACGACACCGGCGGCACGCCGTCCAGGTACTCGAAGACGTCCACCCGCAAACGCAGCATCGTGTTCGCGCCGACCGCCGCGGCGGGCAACGTGATTTTCATCGCGCCAACCACGGTTCCGGTGTGCGTGGAATAACCCCCACCATCCGGCAGCAGGACATGCGCGGTGCGTCCCGACGCGGTATTCGTTCCGTACTGGGCGCCGATCGCCGCGCCCGTGCCCAGCACCAAGGGCCCGCTGATATCGCCGCCCGTCTTGGGCAGCGCCTGGATGTCTTCCAGCACCTGCGCTGGGGTGCGGGGCACCAGCGCGCCGGTTCCCGCGCCCGTCACGTACGAACCTGCCGCCACGGTTGCCATACCCGTGCCGCCGCGCGCCACGGGCAAGGTGCCGGCTGATGCCTTCGAGACGTCCAGCGCCGTCACGTTCAGCGCCACGTTGCCCGACCCGTCAAAGCTGACGCCGGCCGCCGTTGCGCCACCCGTGACCGAGAACGTGCGGGCCGAGGCAAGCTTGGTTGCGGTGGCCGCGTTGCCGATGGCGACTTCGCCGGCGGCGGACACGCGGCCCTTGGCGTCCACCGTGAACGTCGGCACCGCATTCGCGTTGCCGTAGCTGCCGGCCGTGACGCCGCTGGGGCTGAGCGTCAGACCCAGGGAAAGGTTGGCGGACCCGTCGAACGAACCGGCACCCGTGGCGTCGCCGGTGGCGGCGATGGTGCGCGCCGTCGCCAGCTTTGTCGCCGCACCCGCCGTCAACGACGTGGCCGTGCCGGACAGACGCGCCACCGGCACCGTGCCGGTCTTCAGGTTCGCGGCGTTCAGGTTCTGTTGCGCGTAGCTCAACGCATCGAAACTCGTGGCCGCCAGCGGTCTGCCGGTGACCTCGGCCAGGCCGTCCAACTGCTTGTACAGCCAGGCCAGCCGTTCGTCGGTGGTCTGCTGCACCTTGTTGAATTGCTCGACCGAAGGCGGCACGGATCCGATGAACGACCAACCGGTCTTGTACTGCTGGTCGGTGATGTCTTCCGTCAGGCCGTTTTGCGCCCAGGTCGATTTGAAAAGGTCAAAAAAAGTGGGGTCTGCCATCAGTAAATCCCTCGCGCCAGCACGCCGACGCCAAAGCCAAAGAAACCTTGCTCGCGAAAGCCGAAGGGCTTGTCGGTCGAGCCGGTGATGAGTTGCACGCCGATGCCGGCGGCTTGGGGCACCCACTTGTAGGGGTTAGCCATCAGTGGGTCGTTGGGGCCGGGAATGCGGCTGACCCAGATACGGATCTTTGCGTTGCCGGCGTTTTGCACCACGACCCGGGTCACATCGAAGATCGGCTTGAGCGAACGGGCGATCTCCGGCGTGGTGCCATGCCCGTTGTTCAAGGCGATCTTCCAATACAGCAGCTTGCGATACTCCGCGTCCAGCAGCGCGGTAGAGCCGGCCACGGGCCGTTCATTGGCGCGGCGCAAGCGCGCCTGGCCGAAACCGCCTACGCTAGGCTGCCCTTCAAACCCGAAAAATTGCAGGTAGATCGCTTCATCAATCACGCGCGGCAAGCCGACGATCTCGCCAATGCCGTCCAACTGCCTGCCCACCGCGGTGTCCAGCCAGCGGTCTTCGTACAGCGCCCGCAGCGCGCCTTGCAGCCCGTCCGCGGGTTTGAGCAGCGCCTTGACCAGCGCCTCCAACCGCCGCTTGGTTTGAAACTGGCCCAGCCAATGGCCCCAGGCAACCTGCCCGTGGTTCTGATGCAGATCCATCACGTCACCTCAATGCGCGACAGGTCGAACGCGGCCACCTGGAAGTCCTGGATCGCCACGTTGGCGGCGCGAAAGTCCGAGGGCGCGGGCGTGAAGGCCGGGTTGGTCGAGAACGCCAGCGCCAGGTCCACGGACGCCAGCCCAGGCGTGCGAAAGATGACGCCGTAAAGCCGTTGCAAGACGACGTCCTCGCCGATGGTGAAGCCCTCGCCCACCGCCGCCAGGCTCTGGGCGATGCGCTGAAAGCCGTCGGGCGGAAATGCTTGCTCGGACGGCGGCAGCAGTGTCGTGGCGCAACGCACCCAAAGGTAGACGCGTTCAGGCCGGTCGAAACGGATCAGATGGTTGGCGCCCTCTTCATCCTTGACCACCACCTGACGCTGGCCGTGGGTGTCGATGCCCGCCGCCACCACGCGAAAGATGGCATCGGCCACCTCGTCATCCAGCCCGCCGTCGGCCACCACGTGCACGCTGTGCGGCGGGCGGCCCTGTGCGTCCGGCACGTCGGTGCTGTTCATGAAGACTTTCACGACGCGCACGCCGGCCACGCGGTCGCGCACGTTGGGCGCAATACTGGGCAGCGTTGCCGCGCCCAGACGAAACAGGCCGGTGGTGTAGCGGGCCCGCAGCTGGGCGGCGTTTTCCGCCAGGCGTCCCGCCACACCCGCTTGCAGATTGTTGACGGCGTCCCACCCGTCCACCTGCGTCACGATGCCATTCAGGTCGCCTACGTCGGCCCCTTCGTCGGACGCGTCCACCGTTGTCATCAGGCCGGGCGATCCCAGACGAACCAATGACAACGCGGGGGACCACGCGAACGACGCGGCCTGCCGCCCGTCCGTATGCAGCCGCACGGAGACGCCGTCGCTGGACACCGCCAGCCCGCTGCCATTCAGCGCGGCCACCAAGCCCGCCAGCACCTGCGGCAAATTCGTCGTGACGCCGCTGGTGTAGGCATAGTCCACGCCGTCGATCGACACGGTGTAGGCGGTTTGGGCAGCGACGGCGGGTTGCAGCGTCACATCCGCTGCCGCGCCCGACAGGATTTGCACGGCACTGTCCAGCGCCCATAAGTTCTGGCTGACGCGATGCCGCGCTTGCGCACCGGCCGGCACCGTTGTGCCCGCCGTGCCATACAGCACCACATAGGCACGCGAGGGCTCGTCGCGATAGCGCGACACGCCGGTGAACGACACGGCGCGGTCCAGCGAGACGCCCGTCGCCGAGCCCGGATACATCGCGTAGTAGACGCCTTCAGCCTGCTCCCACAACGTGGCTTCGCGTTCCGCGAAGGTGTCGATCAGCAGGCCGGTAATACTGTCCGGGCGGGTTTCCACCGCCCCATTGAACCCGGCCGATTGCATGCGAGCACGCAAGTCGGCCACGATTTCCTGGCGGATTTCGGGCAGGCGTGGTCGGACGAACCCGTCCGGTGTGACACCGTAGGCCATAGTTACCTCGACAAAAATAAGGGGGTTAAGACGCTTGCAGCAAGACCACGCGTTCCAGTCGTCCGAAGGTGGTGTCGGCCTGGTAGGTCACGCGTAGCACGCGCAATTGGCGTTCCAGTTGCAGCTGCATCGCGCTGACCTGCGTCACGCCCGGCACCTCGCGGATGCGCGCACGGAAGATGGCTTCAATGCCGGACCGATCGGGCGACTTCACCAGGACGTCTTCGAAGTACGGAACGCCAAAGGTCGTGTCCAGAAACCACTCGCCCATGAAGGCGAGCAAGGTGGTGTTGATCTGCTGCGCGATACGGTCGGCGCCATCCACGAAAGACGCGCGGCCTAGCAGGTCCAGGTCCAGATCGCGGTCGGGGGATAAAGCAAGGTCCAGTGCCATCAGAGCGGCCCCTGGGTCGTGCCACCCGCGTAGGCGTGACGGTGCGCGTCGCCGATGTTCGTGCCGTTATGGGTGATCGCGCCGCCTTCATAGGCCACGCCGCCCCGAATGCGCATCGACGCGCCGCCCTGGCCGCCCTCGCCCGCCATGCCCTGGGTATAGGTCAGCGGCCCGTTGATCGTGACCGGCGTGTTGAAGGTGGCCTGTTCCGCCTGCACCGTCCAGGTCTTGACATGAAACGTCAGGTCGCCGGCCGGCGACAGCTTCAACGTGCCCGGCCCGTACTGGATGCTGACGTTCTGTGTGTCCGCCGCCATCGTGCCCGGCCGCAGCAGCGGCGAGGCGAAGGCGTCAGACAAATCGAACTGGCGCGGATCGTCCGGCGGACCGTTATCACCCCCCAGCCAGTTTTCCAATGCACGGGCGGAAAAAGACAGCTTGATCGCATCGCCCGGCGCAAGCGGCACCGAGATCAACGCCTGCGCGCCGTGCACATCGCCCACCGGCCAACACACCGGCACGCGCACCACCTGGGGCGGCAACAGCACGTCGCCATTGGCCAGCCGCTTGGCCAGCGTGGGGCGCGCCGTGACGAACGTGCCGTCATACGCGACCACTTCGCCGGGCAGCGTCGTATAGATATCCGCCAATTCCGTGGCGATAAGACGGCGGATAAGGGTTACCGCATTGCTCATGTCTGTTCCTTTTTGGATGGCGCGGCCTGGGTGTCCACCAGGGTCAACTCCGTTTGCCAGTCACCGGCTTCGCTATCGCCGGTATGACGCACGGTTTCAACGCGTTGAAACGCCTGGACGGACCGGCTTTCCAGCTTGACCAGGTCGCCGGGGCTGATGGTGGGCAGCAACAGCGACTTGACCTTCCAGCCGTCGCGCTGTTGCTGGGCGCTGGCGGGCTTGGCCGCCACGGCGCCGGCCGCAGGCGCGCGTGCCCCCGCCTGTGCCGACGCCTTTCCTTTCGACTTCGCCTTTTCAGTGGCCGCTTCACGCGTGCGTTCGGGTTGGCCCAACAGGCCTCTGTCCACGGCCAGCACAACGGCTTGGCGCCGCGTGGTGCCCAGCCGCTGCACCACCTGCAATTGCTGGTTCTGAACCGACCATTCCAGGCCGGTCCCTTGCGTCACCTTGTGCAGCGCGGTGCGCGCCGCGCCGTAGAAAGAAAACCCGTGCTCCCAACGACGGTCGGGCACATCGTCGGCCATGACCAGCGGCAAGCCCATCTGCCGCGCAATGTCGCGGATGATGTCGCGAGCGCGCGCCCCCGGGCCCAGGCCGATCGACACCGCCGTATCACGCACTTCGATATAGCCGTCCTTGACCGTCAGTTCGGTCACGACATCCGGCGGCCCATAGCGCGTATAGGCAAAGACGATGCTGCCCGATGCCATCAACAGGGGGCCGCCCTCTTCGGCATAGCCCGCGTACAGCACGCATTGCAAGCCGGGCTCTTCCAATGAACGCCGGGTTTGCTCGGCCAGGTTGTACACGCTGATCTTGGCGTCGTTGGGCTCTTCGGCCGCCGTCTTGGCGATATCGAACGTGATGCGCAACGGGGGCATGATTTCCAGGCCTCGCGCGCCACTTTTGCCAACCAGCAGACGGTAGACGCGATCAAACCTTGCCATCAACCACCTCCGCCGCGTTGACGTACAGCAACGCCACTTCGCCCGACGGCAGCGCCGACCGGCTGATGGTGTCGCGACGGTCCGGCGCCAAGGCCACCAGCTCGCCCGGGGGCACGGGCAGATGGCGGTAGTCCGCCAGCAAGCGCGTGTCCGGCACCACGGCGATGCCGGCAACGACCAGCTCGTTGTAGGCGTTCTCGATGGACAGCACCCATTGCTGGGCCTCGCTGTTCCAGGACAGCCGCAAGAACACCGTCATGCCGTCCAGCTCCAATTCGATAAGGCTGTCGTTGGCGTCCGGTACGAGTATCTGGATCATGGGTTCAAACCCTTTGCCGAGTTGTAAGTGTCGCGTTGCTTCGGGCTGGCGGGCACGCCGCTTTGCTTGCCCGCGTTGGCCTTGGTCGACCCGGCCTTGCCCGTCGCGCTGCCCGAGGTTTTTTCCGGAGGAATGTCAGCCTGCCGCAACGTCACCTTGCGGATGCGCTTGAACGTGGCGGACAGTTCGTAACGGTCGCCCGCGGTGTTGGTGCGGCCGATGGAGCAGCTTTCCATCACGAAGTCCACGTAGACGTCCATCCCCGTCGTGATGGTGATGGGCAGACGATCCGCATGGATCTTGCGCAGCGCGTCCTTGGCGCCGATCAGCTTTGACCGGCCGGTGCCCAAGGCCGCGCTGCGAAAGCCGCCCAGCAAGCTGATGTCGGCGGCAGTCACCCACCCTGTCAGCGTCAGTTGCTCGGGATCCTGGCCCACGTGGTCGGTGACCGGCGGGCCGTCTTCCACGGCGAATGACGTTGTTCGGCTGTTGAGCTGGGTGGTTTCGTTGACCAGCGCATCCAGGGGCAAGGTGCCGATGCTGCTGCCGCCATTCCATCCAAAGATCATGGAAACAAAGTTCATTAGGGCTCCTATCCGGGGCTTTCGACGCCAGGCGTCAGGTCGTACCAGTGCGGCAGGCTTTGAAGACCGCGTTGCTGCCCCTGGCTCACGGCATCGGCAACCGCTTTTTTCACCACTAGAGGATCGCCGGACGCCACGTTGACGACGAAGTTGTTGCTGCTTTGGAAGCTGAATGGGGCGCCGACGCGCATCGGCACAGGACCGATCACGGACGCAGGCGGCACGACCAGCCCCGCTGCGCTGCTTGCCGTCGTCAACCAATTCGGCGCCGCGTCCGGCGACCAGCCGTCCATCACCGACGCCTGGTCGCCGGCGTCGGGGCCTGACTGGCCAGGCAGCAAGCTCTTGAGCCAGTCCTTTGCCGCGCGCGCCTTGTCGATCACCCAGGTCTGGATGGCGCGGCCGATCTCCTTGACGGTGGCGACCATGCGGCCGCCCATGTCCGAGAAAAACGTCCACAAGCCGTTGAAGGCGCCCGCCCAATGCGCGATAGCCCCGTCCCAGTCACCGGTAAACGCCGCGATCACGCCACTGACCAGACCGCTCCAGAATTTCCAGATGGCGCCGATGTACTCGATGACCGGTCCCAGAAACGAGTCCATGGCCATCGCCATCAGCGCATCCCAGGATGCCGAGATGTACGCCTTGATGGCGTCCCAGTTTTCCCAGATTTGCCACAGCGCGACGGCCAGCATGCCGATCAGCGAAATGATCCGGCCGATCGGTGTCATGGCAAACGCGTTCCACAACATGGGGACCACGACCCTTGCCAGGTTCAGCAGGAATCCGCCGACGGGCGACAGGATCTGCCACAGGCCGTAGACCATCACGGCAATCGATCCGAAGCGCTGGATCCACGGCCCCAGCGCCTCGCCCGCACCGCCCAGCAGGTCCTTCACAAACGTCAGCACGGACGACACGGCATCAAGCTCGTCCTGCCATTCCTCCACGCCGCCGATCCAGCCGCCCAAGACGGACTCGCCCCCGGCCATCCAGTTGGCGATGTCTTCGCCGATCAGATAGATCGTGGTCAACACCGCCGCCATGCGCAGCATGGGCGCTATCGACCGGGTCCACACAGAAAGCATCTGCATGGCGCCCGCCGGGCCACTGCGCATCGCCATCGCGGCATCCAACCCCAGGGCGGCGCGCGTGGCAGCGGTCAGCGATTGAAACAGGCCGCCCGCCACCGCCCTGGCCCGCCGCAGCCCGTTGCCCAACGAGACCAGCCCGATGCTGGCCCCGGTCAAGGCAAGCAGCTTGACGACCGCGTCGATGTGGTCGGCCAGAAACAGGATCGACGTGGCTACGCCGTTCAACACGCCGTGGCCCGCCGGCAGCGCCTGGCCCAGGTAGCGCTGCATGGCGTCGTTAAACACCGTCATTGCTGCCGTGATGGACGCGGGCGCAGCCTCGGCTTCGGTGCGCATGGCCGGCAATTGCGATTGCAATGCCGGCAACGCTCGGTCCGTCGTGACCTGGCCGCCCTGCACTTGATCACGCAATTGGCCACGGCTTAGATTCAGCCCCGTGGCCAACGCGTCCTGCATGCGCTGGGGCAAGGTGTTGAATTGCCCCAGGTCCAACCGGCCTTGCTCGACCATATTCGTCAGTGCCGTGACGATGCCGTCGCGGTTCTGGGCCGGCGTTTGCGACAGGCGCATGCTCAAGGCCACGGCTTCCGTGATGCCGGTGGCTTCCTGCCGCGTGCGTCCATGGTCTTGCAAGGTCTGCGCCGAGCGTGCGTACGTGTCGACGTTGTCGGCATACGGCGTGCCACTGGTGCGTGACACGCGGGCAAGGTCACGGTCGGCTTGCCCTGCATTCCCCTCAGACCCCGCTGCCTGTAGCAAACGCGCCTGGATCTGCACCCACGCGTCGATGTCGCCAAGGACGCGCTTGAACGGCGACGCGCCCAGCGTCAGCTGGATGACACCGCGCAGGCCGCCCAACGCCCCCGCGTGCTGGCGGGCTGCCGGAGTGCTTTGAGGCCGGGGGCCGACCGAGGCGCTTGCGGTTTGGCCATTAGCAGTTTGACCATTTGCGGTTTGACCATTTGCGGTCCGCTGGCTTGCCATCTGGCCAACCGTCATCCGCCCAACCGTCATCTGCGCAACGGCCATCTGCGCAATCGTCATTAACGCGCCGGGCATCCGCGCGCTTGCCGATGGCCCTGCCTTCGCTTGCGGCGTGTTCGCCACGCCGGGCAGCACATCCGCCAGCGCCTGGCGCATCGCGGCGCCCGCCCTGACGCTGGCGCCCGCCATGGCCTGCAACGTCGACTCGAACGCCTGCCGATAGGCCAGCAACCCGGATTGATCCACCTGGTAGCGCAGCAGCGTCACCACCTCTCGTACAACGATCATCGTTACCTCGCCTTGTTATCTGCCGCGCCCTGCGCAGCCTGCTGGGCATCCATCAGCGCGTTGAGCTTCAGGATGTCCAGCAGATCGACGTCGCCGCGCTTGACGGCGTCCAGGCTGACATGGCGGGCCAGGATGGGCCGCCAGATGATCAGCTCTCGTTCGAAGCCTGCGTCGAACCGCCCGACAGGCTCGCCCACGTCGCGCGGGCCGGACCAAAGCGGCCGGCCCAACGCGCCAAAGGGCCGGCGAAGTTGTGCTCAAGGATGTGGAACAGCAACTCCAGGATCTCGGCATAGTCCGCAAACGCCAGCCCCCGGTGCGCCGACGTCAGCTTCTGCGGCTCGCGGCCGGCCAGTTCGAAGCTGACCAGCTCCGGGTCGACCAAGCGCTCGGCCCAGCCGGCCAGCGCATCGCCGCCCAGCTTGGCCGACAGTTCCCGGAACGCATTGAGCATCGCGTTTTCGTCGCGGCCTTCGCCGGCGCCGTCCGCGCTGAACACCGAAGTCAGCATCGAGCCGGCGGCCGGCAGCACTTCTTTTTGCAGGTCGCCCAACAGCTTGAGCTGGCGAAACGGATCAAACCGAGAAATACGAAAGACGGTCGATCCGATGCTCACTTCCTTGATGGCGCTCATCAGGTATTGCCCCCGATCACGTGAATGGCCGGGCCGGTCTCGATCGTCCATTCACGGCTGCCCACCTTGGCGCCGTAACCCGCGTCGGGCATCTTGACGATCCACGCGGAATCCGAGGCATGCAGCGACGTGCCGCGCAGGTCGGTCACGGAAATCGGTACCGCGCCGTTGCCCTCGGTGGCGCGGTCGGCCTGGTGCAGCGCGGTCAAGGCGGCGTTGCTGGCGCTGGTCTGCATCAGCGTCAACGTGATGCGCAGGCGCGAGTCTCGCGACATCGATCGCGCCACCTCGCCGTCGACGCCGACGACCGAGGCGATGCCTTCGCCGATCTCCGTCACGGTGACAAAGGTGTCTTCGGCCAGGCCCGAAATGGGCAGCGCGCCCATCACGATCTTGACCTGGTTGGGTGCGTAGGTTTTGACTGACATGGATATGCCCCGATTACAGTTGTTGGTAGGTGAGGTTGCCCTTGATCTCGGCAACATGGATGGCGCCGGCCAGGCGGGCGCTGAAGCTCAGGTCGCGCAGAATGCGGTTGGCCTTGTCGTTGGTCGACACGCTGGCCGCGCGCGGCACGTTGATGACAAAGCCGGGAATCTTGCGGCCCGCGTCATCGATTTCGTCGGGCGCGACCAAGCCACGGCTCTGCCCCAGCAGCAGCGCCTGGCGGATGCCGTTGACCAGGACCTGGATGCCGGCGTCGGTGTAGGGCACCTTGCCGTTGGCGTTGATCAGCTGCGATGCCACGTTGATCTTGACCTGCTCGGCCAGCCAGTCGCGGCCACGGATCACGTCGATCCATTCGCCGGCGGCGACCTTGCCGTTTTGCGTCACGGCAAAGTTGCGCATCTGCTCGAACGTGTTGGCGTTTTTCGCATGCGCGGCCAGCGCCTGGCCTTCGGTCAGGTTGTCGTAGGTCACGCCTGAAAGCCGCGTGTTGGCCCAGGTTTCACCCCCCGGATAAAAGGTAAAGCGGTTGGCGGCGACGGCGGCGTCCAGCGCTTCGCTATCGGCCTGGCCGTGGTACCACACATGCGTGCGGAAGTACTGCTTCTGCTGGCAGCGCGACGCAATGTCGTTGGACACGGCGGCGTCGATGATGCCCGCCTGCGCGCTGGATACGCCGAACAGGCGCTCGTTCGATTCCACCCATTCGGCGGCGTCCAACACATCCGCTTCCACACGACTGGCCAGCGACACGCCGTACCAGTCGCCGTTCTCGCGCAGGCAAGCGTTCAGTGCGGCCGACGGCGTTTCGGTGCTGACCGGCGCGGCCAATTCCAGGTTGCCCGTCACGGCGATGGCGACGGCCTGGCCGGTCACATCGGCGGTCACCGCAACGTCCGCGCCGGTTGCGGTGGCCGTCACCGGTGCGTCGGTCTCGGCAATGGCGGCGGCGAGGGCCGTCGCGAGCGTCTGCGGCGTGCTGTCAGCGGCGCCCGGCACGCTGGCAGCCACCTTTTGCACGGCGCCATTCGCGTCACGCCAGGACAGCGACACGGCGTAGTCCGACGCGGCGGCGTGCGTCACGGCAATGCGCGATGCATCCACCTGGCGGCGGCCGACAAAGACGCGAGCCACCGTCGGAATCTGTTTGAAGGCGTCGCGCACCGCGATGTACAGCGGGTCGTTCGGGGCGATGCCCATGTCCAGCAGCTCGCCTGCCTCGGTCACCGCCATGACGCGGTTGACGGCCAGCGCGTGTGCGCCAAGGATCAGGATGTCAGAGAAATTCTGCTCCTTGATCGCCGTGGTGTTCAGCGAGATCGCCACATTGACGATCCGGTCGATTTTTGCCATTTGCGGCTCCAAAAAAAAACCGCCCAAGGGCGGCGGGGGACAGCGTTAAGAAGACCTTGAACGTTAATTCGTCGCTTCGGTCTTCGCGGAAAATGAGGTTGTAAAGGAAGGCAGCAGCCCGCCCGTGGTCGTGATGTTGCCGGTCACCGTTTCGATGAGGCCGACAACATCCGTATAGGTCTGCGCGTAGCGAATGCCCAGGTCAAGCGCGCCCCGCGGCTCGCTCGTCGTGCCCGGGGTGGCGTCGTTGCCGTCGCGCGGCACGCGCTGCACGGGGCCGGCGTGAAACACCGCCAGGCCCAGCGCTTCCGCGCGATCCTCGTGAAGGGGATGGCGCAGTGCCAGCCCCAACTTGTCCAGGGCGCGATAGGCGGCAGCGCCCACGCTGCGCAGCTCGACGGTGGCATCGCGATGGTCACGCACCAGCTGATTGCCGTCGGCGTCGACCGGACCGGTTTCAGCGGGGCCGGCCTGCACCCAGCGTACGGCCAGCGCGATACAGGGCGGCGGCGGAACAGACGTTGCATCGTCGGAAAGAAACACCGGCACGCCGCCCGCGGCGGCCGTCACCAGCGTAAGGATTGCGTCTTCAGGCGTCATGTCGGTCACTGTTGGCTCCGGAAAAAAACAAAGCCCGCGAACCGGAGCGGTTGGCGGGCTGCATTTCGTGTGGGCGCAATGCCCCGCGGCTATTGTCTCAAATCCGGTCCCAAATGGGCATGGTTTTTATGAAGTGCATGTCCCAATTGCTGCCAGGAATACGTGGCGGATTTGGTGTTGCCGCCGCAGCGCTGCACATGCCCCGCGTCTAACAGATGGTCCAACACACGACGCGCGCCGCGACGCATTGCCTCTTGCGAGGCGGGCGTCAACGGCATGCCTCGGCTGACGTGCCGCAAGATCTCGGCCATTCTGAATTCGCGGCCGGGATACGCGGCCAGCAGGTCGATGACTTCGTGTGCGTATTTCATCGGAACGCCCTCCAGACTTCTTGCTTGAAGCTGCCCAGCGCCACTTTGTAGTACGGCAACGTGACGCCGATGACGCGACACGCCTTGTCCTGACGGCCATGCGCGGGCAGGTCCCCGTAGTCGGCGCGGCGCGTGTATTCCGCCTGGACCACGCGCTGCTCCAGAAGCGGCAACGCTTCATACAGGGCATGCACGAGGCGCGCGCGTTCATGATTCACGGGAATGCGCAGTGGCTCGTCGTCATCGTCGTGACCGGGCAGCGGCGGAAATTCGCACACGTCGGGCGTCTCGTGCAACATGCGCCGCGGGCCGGGCCAATCGCCTTCCCATTGCGACCTGGCCCAGTTATGAATTTCGTCTTCCACCCAACGCGGCATGCCGGCTTGTACTGACGGTGTATTTTTCATTTTCATTGTTTTGCGATCCTTACTTTGCGATCCTGGCTTTGCGATCCGTGCTTTGCGGTCCTTAGCTGGCGCGCCGTTCGCGCGCGTTGGCCCATCATTCATGCGCCGCATCGTCATGTGCCCTCCGGTTGGGCCGTGTGCCTGGCGTGCATCAACATGTCGGCGATGGCTTTGGTGGGATGCCCGCCGGACGCGATGCGCGCCTCCCAGCGTTCGATCCATTCGCGATGTGAGCGGCTGCGGGCTGCCAGCATTTTTCCCGCACCCATTTTTCTCAGCGCGGCCTCGGCTTCGGCGCGCGTGGCCAGCGTCTGTCCTGGCGCGGGCAACGCCGCGCGCGGTGCCGGGATGTCGGGCCATGCACCTTTTGCCAACTCTTCGGACAGCGTTCTTTCCCAACGGACTTTGATTGCGCCAAAGTTGCTGTTCAACAGGTCAACCGTGCTGACGCCCACCGCCGCCCAATACACCGCCGGATGCGACCAGTCCCCCACCTCGCCACGACGCCGCGCCGACACGCCGCGCACCGCTTCGTGATAGGCAAGTTCGGGGATCAACCACGGGCAGCAAAGCTTCAGGAATTCCGGCAGCGTCGGCGGCCATTCCCGTGTCAGGCAGGCGGTAAGCCCGCGCCGCACTTGCGCTTCGGTCAGGCCGGCCAGCTTCTGGTTCCAGGAGTCTTTCAATTCGCGCGGCGTCAGGCCTTCCCATTGCTGCGCGAACTTGGCGCCATACAGCAAGTGCATTTCGTTGACGACCAGCGCGCCCAGGCCGACCGTCGATTCAACGACTGGCATCGATCACCCCCATGTCGATTTCGCCCCGGACATGGCCCTCGGCCAGCACGCTGCGCAATTCCGACGACCATTGCGCGCGTTGCCGCGATGGGTGGGCTGCCGTGACGCGGGCCGCCGCCCGGGGTGGAAACAGGCCCAGGTAGCCGCTGGCGATACTGTGGGCAATGACGTCGCGCGCCGCGACGCCCTCGGCCCGATAGCCGGCAAGCTGTTGCAGCTGGCGCCGCGCCGCCTCTTGGGTGATCGGCTTCTTGCGCGCTTTGCGGTCCGCCACCCAGCAAGCCCAATCGGCGCGATCCAGCCAATCAGGCAACGCACACTCGGCCGCATCGAAGGCGGGCTTGCCGGAGCGCACGGGGGCCGCTTTCGGGATTGTCGATTCGGGTTGTGGTCGTTCTGGAGGTGGGTTTGGCTGTGGTTCTGGTTGTGGTTCTGGTTGTGGTTCCTGGTTGGTTGCACGGATGTTCAACGGCTGTTGATCCGCTGCTTGCCTTGCCGGCATGCCTGCCTGCCGAGCGCGTTTGGCCGCGCTGGCTTTACCGGCTGCCGATTTGGCTTCCTTGTTGCCGTGATAACGCGCGATCTCCGCGTCACAGCGAGCATGTCGCCAGCCCTGCTCGGATTCCACGAAGAACTCGTGCAGCACCTGGACCACGGCGTTCTGCTCGTCGTCGGACCGCGCGATCAACAAGCGGCAAAGCTTGTCGATGTCTTGCGATAGCGGCGCTTCGGTGTCGTAGTAGAGCTCGATCAAGTCCCGGTAGACGCTGCGCTCGATGCGCGTCAGATGCCGCGTTGCGCTATTGAAGTCGCCGATGTGGTGGGGGTAATAGTTCATTGCGCCGTGATCCTTTCGGCCAGCTCCGGCCAGATTTGAGTGCAATCGGAAGGGCGCAAGTCGCGCCGGGTGACGGCGCCGTCGGTGGCGAGTTCGATCAAGGCGCAGTGCTTGACCGGCACGGGCCTGCGGCCGGTGCGCCACTGATAGACCAGCGCGGGCGACACGCCCACGAGCCGGGCGAACATGGCAGCGGTCAGCGCCCCTTCCTGCTTGAAATAATCAGGTAGATTCATCACCAAAACTATAGCGACGCTACAGCTTATTAGCAAGCCATGCTATAGTTTTATTTGCATAGCATTGCTATATGAAAATGTGGACTATCGAAGAGGAAGCCGCCGCCCTGCGCGCACGCTTTGAAGGCGTGAACCGCGCGGCATTTGCTCGCGACCACCACGTGAAGGGCGGCCAGGCGATGATTTATCAACACATCACCGGCCGCCGTCCTATTGGGATCGAAGCGGCAATGGCCTACGCCGAAGGGTTTGGCTGCACTCTGGCGGCAATCAGCCCTCGTCTGGCAGCTGAAGCTAAAAAGGCCGCGTCGCTGTCGACCGCCGTCCCGCTTGCCGCCCCCACGGCCGACGCCCAATGGCCGTTTCCATCCGTGCCGGCATCGCTGATCCATGGGCTGGCGGATGACCAGGTCAAACGGCTGGAAGGCGCGCTGCTATTGGCGTTGGGCCAGATGGGCGTCAAGACCAAGGGTTCTGCGGGCCTGGGCAAGAACACAAGCCCTAAACGCGGTGCGCTCGTCAGCATCGACAGCGTGGCGGACGAGTTTCCCATGGCGCCGATCTCGGCGGCCCCCTGGGACCCAGAAGGCGTCACCACGCATCAGGCCGAACGCATGCAGGCGCTGCGCATCAGCACGGCGGCCAATGTCGGCCACGTCGCCAATGCCGGCTACTCCGCCAACGATCAGGAATTCATGCCCGTCCCCGAACTGGACGTGCGCCTGGCCGCCGGCCGGCTTGGCATCGAGAACTACCACGAGACGGAGATCGGCGAGATCCTGTTGCGCCGGTCATTCCTGGAGTCGTTCAAGCTGCCCATCAGCCGCATGAAGATCGTGTATGCGCAAGGCGACAGCATGGAACCCGCCATCCGAAACGGCGGGCCAATGCTGTTCTACGAAGACCCCGTCATCGACCCCCGCGAAATCGACCCGCGCACCGTCTACGCGATCAACCACGGCGGCAAGATGATCGTCAAATGCATCGCGCGCGGACGCGAGGGTGGCTGGCTGGCAAAATCGCTGAACCCTGCCTACGCGCCCTTTGCGCTTGAGAAAGAAGACGGCTGCGAAGTCCGCATCGTCGGACGCATCCTGTGGTCGCCGTACGACCTGCGAAATGGGGTGGACGAGCGCTTGCTGTAAGGCTGGTCCGCGAGTTAGCCACCCGTTTTACGCACCACCCACCGCCTTCACGACCTTGCCCGTGCCGCCGCATGTCTGGCACGGTCGGTCGTTCAGTTGACCACTGCCCGAGCAATCAGGGCAATCCACTTCTCCAGTCCCAGGCGTGCCCGGCGCGGCGTCATCGCCGGGGTTGATATCTTGTTGCGCGGATGGGGTGGTTTGCGGCGGTTGTTGCTGCTGTTGCTGCTGTTGCCGCTGTAGGGGCGGTCGCTGTTGCTGTGCTTGATGCTGGCTTGCCACCTGTTGCTGTCGTCCTGACGCCTGCTGCGGTGGCGCTGACCGTTGTGGCTGTGGCGCGGGGTTCGCCCGCTGTGGCTGATGCTTCTGAAGTGTCGGCTCGTCCATCATGTTCCCCCGTTTCGGTTGCCCGCACGCTGACGTCTTGCGCGCGGGATAAACGAACGGCACGCAGCAATCGCCATGCCGCACGGCGCACATCACGGATGCGCGCATCGGGCGCGAAGGTGCGCCATTGAATAGTCGGCCATGTGCCTATCCGCTTAACAGTCGCGACGTGCGCGCGCGGGTGCGATCCCCGCGCGGGTGCGATCCCTACACGTCGCTTGCAATATTGACCGACGGCGCCGCTCCGCAGGCCCGCTCCGCAGGCCCGCTTCTGAGGGCTGCTTGTAGGCGTCGCCCGACACCGCCTTTCCCTCTCGCCTGCACGGCACGCGGTTTGCGGTCCGACCCGCGCAGCGGCACCGTCCGTCCGCCGCGCGCCGAGACGGTTTGAGATCAGGAGGCCCCTCCATGAAAGTGCATCACCTGAACTGCATTTCAACTTGCCCCGCTGGGGGCCGGCTGATGGACGGCCGGTCATCGTGGCTGGCCACGCGCGGCCGGCTGTGCTGCCACTGCGTCTTGCTGGAACTGGATTCGGGCGGGTTGGCGCTCCTGGACACTGGCCCGGGCTTGCAGGACGTGGCGCATCCGCGCCCCCGGTTAAGCGCGTTCTTTCTGGCCCTGGTGAAGCCCGAATGGAAAGCCGCCATGACGGCCCGACGGCAGATCGAGGCGCTGGGATTTTCCGCAGCGGACGTGCGTCACATCATTCTGACGCATCTGGACTTCGATCACGCAGGCGGACTCGACGATTTCCCGCAGGCGACCGTGCACATGATGAGAGCCGAAGCCGACGTGGCGCAGCGGCAAGGCACGTGGATGGACCGCCAGCGTTTTCGGCCGCAACAATGGTCGTCCCGCGAACGTTGGCAGGTGTACGACGAAGCCGCCGGCGAGTCCTGGTACGGCTTCAAGCGGGCGCGTCCCTTGGCAGGCTTGCCCGCCGAGATTGCAATGATTCCGCTGCGAGGCCACACCGTGGGTCACGCGGGCATCGCCGTCAACCGAGGCGCCAGCTGGATGCTGCTGGCAGGCGACGCATACTTTCACGCAAACGAGATGGCGCTGGACCGGCCGAGTTGCCCGATCGGCCTGCGCATGTATCAGCACATGCTGGACCACGATCGCGCGGCGCGCCTGGGTAACCAGCATCGGCTGCGCGAACTGATCCGCACGAAAGGCGGCGAAGTGGACGTGTTTTCGGGGCACGACACCGAGGAATTCCAACGTCTGGCCGGACGGCCCGCGTAGCCGGCGATGTATTCGACTGTCCAACGGAATGCGGTGAAAGCCGTGCAAGGCTTGCTGGGTATGGCGCGCTCGGGCCGCGCCTCAGGCCGCAGTTCCCAAACCTTCGCCCGCGCCACGACCTGAGACGCTCCACGGCCTACAGCGCGGTTACGGCGGCACAGCTTCCAAGCCCATGCGTCAACGCCGCCCACGCGGCAGACAAAGCGCCAGCCCCGCCGCCACCACCGCCGCAAGCAGAACAGTGCGTTGGTGCATCGCCAGTTGCGTGTACACGCTGTGCCGACGCGGATGCAGCGGCGTCGAGGGATGCTCGCCGCCCCCTTCGTACAGCGAGTCCGACCCGCCGCCCGCCGGCATGTCTCCACGCTGGTGCCGGAACAGCCAGCTCGTCATACGGTCGGCCAGCGTCGGCATATTCTGACCCAAGGCCGAAATCGCGCGCGACGCGCTGCCCACGTGAAGATCCCGGGTCGGATACTGCGCCGCGTGCAAAATCGCTTCGGCAACGGTGTCGGCCGCATATACCGGCGGCGGCAGGTTAGGCTGTACATCCATGTAATTGCGCGCGTGCGCGGCAAACCCGGTTGCGACAGAAGCCGGCTTGATCAACGTGACAGATACCGGCGCCTGGCTTTCGCGCAGCTCCATCCGCAGCGCATCGGTAAAACCCTTGACCGCGTGCTTGGCGGCGCAATAGGCGCCTTGCAGCGGCACCGCGCGATCCGACACTTCGCTGCCCACATTGATCAAGGCCCCGCCCGATTGCTTTAAGTGCCGCACCGCCGCCATCGAGCCATACACCACGCCCCAATAGACGGTATCGAACAGCTTGCGCTGATCCTCGACCGGCACCTGTTCCAACGTACCAAAGATGGAAACGCCGGCGTTGTTGACCCAGGTGTCCACCCGCCCGTAGTGCTGCACGGCCTGTTCCAGGATACGGTCATGATCCTCGGCAACCCCCACATCGGCCACCACGGTAATAGCCGCCCCACCCGCCTGGACGATATCGTCCGCCACGCGGGTCAACGCCTCTTCCTGCCTGCCCGCCAAAACCACTTTCGCGCCCTGCTTCGCAGCCATCCTGGCCGTGGCCGCGCCAATACCACTGCCCGCGCCAGTGATGACGATCACCTGGTCACGCAGTGCTTTCAATTTCAATCTGGGTTGATACATGTGAGCCTCCCGGTCAGCGGCGCGCAACATGCGCGGCTGTGGGAGGGCAGCAAGGGACATGCCTGACGGGGGCTATGGCAGAAGGGTCGCGGCTTCAGGAGGAGCTGGGCGGGGCCATGCTTGCCCGCGCGCGCGACGGGCCGCCGAGACGGCGCGGTCGTTCAGTGTTTGCCCGGAAAATCGGCAGGCCACCGCATCTTGCGGGGCGGGTCTTCCGCGGATTTGTTCTGGCCGGTTTCCTGCGGAGTTTCCTGGGTGGGATCCTGGGTGGGATCCACCGGCTTTTCGCGACGGACAATATCCGTCTCCATTTCCTTTTGTTTTCCCTTGTCGGGCTGCTGGATATCGCTCATCGGCTCCTCACATGCAACGACACAATCGATGGAATCTTTCCACAAGCGCGGGATTTTTTAAAGACGCTGTTGGACTAAGCCGTCCGGCAAGACTCCGGGAAAATCAAAAACAAAAAAGGCGCTTAGGATGACCTAAGCGCCTTTCTTGACAAATTCTTTGGGGTGGCTGATGGGGCTCGAACCCACGACAACCGGAATCACAATCCGGGACTCTACCAACTGAGCTACAGCCACCTCTGGTGCTTCTTTGCCGTGCTTCAAAAGAAGCTCAACAACGAAGAGGCCGAACTATAGCATATTTTTTCTGCGTGTCAAAAGCCCCCTTTTGCCTTTCCATTGCCAATACCACGCACCTTGCTATTCTTCCGCATGGCTCACTTCCCAAGGCTGGTTTTCACGTCATTGCTATGGATCGCATACACGCAATTTTGATCGATTACTGGCCTCATCTGGTCTTTGCCATCAGCATCGTGGCGGGGACGGGCGCGGCGGTGCATGCCGCGATGACTAAGCAGGATGTGCGGGCGGCGATTGGGTGGGTGGGGGTGGCGCTGTTTTCCCCCTTGTTTGGCGCCCTCTTCTATTTTGTGGCCGGCATTAATCGCATCCGCAAGACGCGGGTGTCGCAGTTGCGCGACGAGACCATGGTGGTGGATGCCGAGCAGGTGGATACCCTGCCGGTGGATGTGGCGGCGGTATCCGGTCCGCAGTTTGCGTCGCTGAAAATACTGGGGGATCGCGTCAGCCGGTTTCGGCTGTTGGGTGGCAATGCGGTGCAGCCGCTGGACGGCGGGGACGAAGCCTATCCGGCCATGATGCAGGCCATACGCGAAGCGCGTAGCGCCATCGCGATGCAAAGCTATATCTTCGATAACGACGAGATCGGCCGCGAGATGGCCGAGGCGCTGATAGAAGCGCAAGGGCGCGGCGTGCAGGTGCGTGTGTTGATCGACGCCATCGGCTCCAAGTATTCGCGTCCGCCCATCGTGCGCATGTTGGCGCGCGGCGGCGTGCCCGTGGCGCGCTTCATGACGAATCCGCTGGGCGTGCTGCGCATGCCTTACGCCAATCTGCGCAGCCACCGCAAGGTGTTGGTCATCGATGGACGCGTGGGCTTTTCGGGCGGCATGAACGTGCGGGCGGCGTTTGTGACGGCGCTGGCGGGCAAGGCCGTCAATCACGACACGCATTTCCGCATGGAGGGGCCGATCGTGACGCAGCTGATGTCGGTGTTCGCGCACGATTGGAATTTCACCACGCACGAATCGCTGCCCGCGCGCCCGTGGTTCGACCCGCACGCGTTGCCGCCGACTGGCAACGTGCCGATGCGCTGCGTGCCGTCGGGCCCGGACCGTGCGCTGGGCAGCTCACACAATATGCTGCTGGGCGCGCTGGCGGTGGCGCAGCATCACGTGCGCATCCAGTCGCCCTATTTCCTGCCTGACCAGACGTTGATCGGCGCGCTGGCTACGGCGGCGCGGCGCGGCATCCGGGTAGACATCGTCATCCCCGACAAGAACAACCTGCGGCTGGTGGACTACGCCATGTCGGCGCAGTTGGACCAGGTGGTGCGCACGGGCTGCCATGTGTGGCGGGCGGTGGGCACGTTCGACCACTCCAAGCTGATGACGGTGGACGACGCCTGGGCCTACGTCGGTTCGTCGAACCTGGACCCGCGCAGCCTGCGCTTGAACTTCGAGCTGGACACCGAAATCTATGACCCCGGCGTGGCGCGCTGGATCGGCAAGCGCATCGATGCGCTGATCGATCATGCCAAACCGGAAACGCTGGACACCCTGGCCCAGGCGCCGTTTGCCAAACGGCTGCGCAACAAGGTCATCTGGCTGGCTACCCCGTATTTGTGACGCGTCGACAACACGCTTCGACAACACGCCTAGACAACACGCGCCAACCACACGCGCCAACCCCAACACCGCCGAACCTTTCTGCACGATGCGTTATGAACTGACCGACCTGCGCCTGTTCCTTGCCATCGCCGAGGCGCAAAGCCTTTCCGGCGGCGCCAATACGGTGCACCTTACCGCTTCGTCCGCCAGCTACCGCCTGAAGAATCTGGAAGCGGCGATGGGCGTGCCGCTGTTCAAGCGCGAAGCACGCGGGATGGAGTTGACGACGGAAGGCGCGTTTGTGCTCAAGCACGTGCGGTCGCTGCTGGCCGGCGTAGAACGCATGCATGGCGAAGTCAGCGGCTTTGCCAGTGGCCTGAAAGGCAGCGTCAAGCTGTTTGCCAACAGCAGTTCGCTGAACGGCTTCATCGTGCCCAGCCTTAGCCGGTTTCTGTCGGCCAATCCAAACGTGAACATCCTGCTGGAAGAGCGGTCCAGCACCACGATCGAGGCCGCTATCGCGGGACAGGAAGCGGATATCGGCATCTTTGCCGGTCATGCCGAATCGGCCGGCGTGCAGGCGGTGCGCTATGCCATCGACGAACTGATCATCGCGGCGCCGCCGAACCACCCGGTGGCGCAGCATTCGCCGGTACGCTTTCCGGCGGTGCTGGACCTGGATTTTGTCTGCATGAGCCGTGCCAGCAGCAACTACATCTTCCTGCGCGACATGGCCAAGCTGGCGGGCAAGACGCCCAAGGTGCGCATCCACGTGCACACCTTCGACGCCGTGCTGTCCATGGTGCAGGCCGGCGTGGGCGTATCGCTGGTGCCGCGCAGCGTTGCGGCCACCGCGCTGCGTGAACAGCGCATTGCGGCAGTGGCCATCAGCGAACCCTGGGCGCGCCGTGAATTGACGCTGGTGACGCAAGCCAACGTGCCGCTGTCACCCTTCGTGGAGCAGGTTGCCGAATATCTGCTGGACGATCCGATCGTTGCAGCGACGCGCGGCGGGTTGGACTGATCCCCCCCCCTGCTCAACCCACCTCAACCCAGCTCAGGCCGGCCCAGCGCAGTTCACCCCTGATCAACCCTTGCCGCGCCGCTTGCTGGCCAGAAACTCGTTCATGAACTTCTGCGGTTCGCCGGTATTGAACGCGGCGCCGAATTCCGCCACGCTGTCCTCGATGGCGTCGTCAACCGACATCGTTTCCCAGCGGCGCAACAGCTTCTTCTGCTGACGCAGAGCCTCCGGCCCCAGCGCGGCAAAGCTCTGCGCCAGCTTGTAGACGGTTTCGTCCAGTTGCGCCTGCGGCACGGCGGCATTGACCAGCCCCCAGTCCTGTGCGCGACGCGCGTCGATCAGTTCACCCGTCAACAGCATCCACGCGCTGTGGGCCGCCCCGATCAAGCGCGGCATCAGCGCCGCGTGGATCACCGAGGGGATGCCGACCTTGACCTCGGGCATGCCGAACTGCGCTTCGTCGGCGCAGATGCGCAAGTCGCAAGCCAGCGCGAACTCCAACCCGCCGCCCAGGCACCAGCCGGGTATGCGCGCGATGACGGGCACGGGAAAGTGGCGGACGGCGTTGCACAGGTCGCGCAGATTAGCGATGAAGCGCTGGGCGCTGGACGCATCCAGCGCGGCCATTTCCGCGATATCGGCGCCCGCCACGAAGGCGCGGTCGCCCGCGCCGCGCAGCACCAGCACGCGCACCGCCTTGTTGTGGCTCAACTGGGACAATGCGTGCCGCAGGCCATTGATGACGGGCGTACTCAAGATGTTCAGCACGCCGGCGTCCTGCATGGTCAGCGTGGCGATGCCGGCCGCGTCAATGCGGACGTCGGCGTGGGGAAGAGACAGATTCATGGTGTTCACAAGCGCTCCGGTCACTGCATTTTCTGAAATTTGATGTCTTCGACCACCGTTTTCCAATGCCCGTACGACTGCGCGATCAGCGCGCCGAATGCGTCGCGCGACATCGGGCTGGGCACGGCGCCCTGTCTTTCGATGGCGTCTACCGTTGCCGGGTCCGCCAGGGCCTGGCGTACGGCCGCATTCAATTTATCCAGCACCGGCGCGGGCGTGCCGGCGGGTGCGGCCAGGCCGAACCATGACGGGTTGTTCATGGCGGGCAACCCCGCTTCGGCATAGGTCGGCACGTCGGGCAACACCTTCAGCCGTTCGCGGGCCGCCACGGCCAAGGGGCGGATGCGCTGCGCCTGGATCAGCGGATACGACGACGGAATATTGTCGAACACGACCTGCACCTGCCCGGCCACCAGATCGTTCAACGCGGGCCCCAGACCCTTGTACGGCACATGCAGCATGCGCGTGCCCGTCGTCTTCATGAACAGTTCGCCATTCATGTGGCTTAAGCCGCCATTGCCGGATGAGCCGAACGCGTACTTGTTGGGATCGGCCTTGAGCAAGGCCAGGAACGCCGTCAGATTTTGCGCCGGCAACGCCGGGTTCACGACCAGCACGTTGGGTACGTCCGCCAGGTTGCTGATGGGCGCAAAGTCCTGGACCGGGTCGTAGAGGCTCTTGGCGTAGACGTTCGGGTTGACGGCATGCGAGCTTTCCACGGCCATCACCAGCGTGTAGCCGTCGGCCGGCTGCTTGGCGGCGTAGGCGGACCCGATGCTGCCCCCGGCGCCCGGTTTGTTTTCGATGATGACGGACTGGCCCAGCTGCGCGCCCAGCTTGTTGCCCACGACGCGCGCGATGATGTCGGTGGTGCCGCCCACGGCATACGGCACCACCAGGCGGATGGGCTTGTCGGGATACTCGGCGGCGGCCAGGCCGGGTACGGCAAGGCCCGCAAAAAACATGGCAAGCGGTATTTTTTTGATGATTGTCATTGTTGTCTCCTCGGGATGAATCAGGTCTTCAAAGCGTGGGCGGACGGCCTGGCGCGGCGTCGATGTGGCCGACCGGCATGGCGTGGGGCCGCGCGCCCAGCACCGCGTCGGTGTGTTCGCCCAGCAAAGGCGGCGCGGCGCCCAACGCGTTGGCCGGTGAGCCGGCCAGCAAGGGGTTGCGCACCAGCCGCATGTCGCCCAGCACCGGATGCACGGTGGCCTGGACCAGTTGGCGGTGGCGCACCTGCGGATGCACAAAGACCTCGTCCAGCGTGTGGATCGGCCCCCATGGCACGCCCGCGGCGTCGAACGCGTCGGTCCAATGCTTGCGCGGCGCGCCGGCCAGCACTTGCGCCACTTGCGCGCGCAAGCTGTCCAGGTGCAAGAGGCGCGCCCTGTTGGTGGCGTAGCGCGTATCCAGTGCCCAGTCGGGATGACCGACCACACCGCAGAAACGCGTAAATTGGGCGTCGTTGCCAATCGCCAGAATCAAATGGCCATCGGCGCAGGCGAACACTTCGTAGGGCGCGCAATTGGGATGCGCGTTGCCACTGCGCTGGGGCGCCACGCCGGACACCAGGTAGTTGGCGCCCTGGTTGGCGTTCATGGCCACGGCCACATCCAGCAAGCAGATGTCCAGCGGCATGCCCTGCCCCGTAAGGTCGCGCTGGCGCAAGGCGGCCAACACGGCGGTCGTGGCATACATGCCCGTCATCAGGTCCACCACGGCGACGCCGGTGCGCAAGGGGCCGGCGCCGGGCGTACCGTCAGGCTGACCGGTGTAGCTCATCAAGCCGCCCATGCCCTGGAACACGTAGTCATAGCCGGGCTTGTCCGCCATGGGGCCGGACTGGCCGTAGCCGGTAATGGACAGGTAGATCAGGCGCGGGTTGATGCGCGCCAGCGACGCGTAGTCCAAGCCGTATTTGCGCAGGCCGCCGGACTTGTAGTTCTCGACCAGGATGTCGGCGTCGGCGACAAGTTCGCGCACGCCGGCCGCGCCCGCCTCCGAGGCAAAGTCGATGGCGACCGACTGCTTGCCACGGTTGCACGCCATGAAATAGGCCGACATGGCCGCCTTGCCGTCGTCGGCGCGCAAGTCGGGCGGCCCCCAGCCGCGCGTGTCATCGCCGCGCGTCGGGTGTTCGATCTTGATGACCTGGGCGCCCAAGTCGGCCAGGTTCTGCGTGCACCAGGGGCCGGCAAGAATGCGCGACAGGTCCACGACCTTGATGCCGCAGAGGGCGTTGTGAAGCATAGTGTCTCCGTGATTCAACTGCTTTCGGAGAATTATGTTCGCGCCCTCGTCCCACGAGGAGTTGAATGTTTCGAACGCTGCGTTCGACAGCGTTCAACGCGCGGCCGGACGCTTAGCCGTCGGACACCGGCGAGGGCGCGGCGCGCACGGCGAACACGGCGTTTGCTTTGAGCATGACGCGGCCGTCGACCCGCAACAGGCAATGGGCGTAGATCAGCCGCTTGCCCTGCTTGTCGATCTGCACATGGGCTTCAAGCCAGTCGCCGGGCTGCACGGCGCTAAGGTATTCCACCGACATCTGCACGGTCACGATCGACACTTGCGCCTGTTCGGCAATGGTGAAGCCCAGCGCGCTATCCGCCAAGGTGGCGAGCAAGCCGCCGTGCGCCATGCCGTGCATGTTGGTGTGCGCGTGGTTGACGCGCAGCGCCAGCACGTTGTCCGTGTCGCGCCGGTACAGCGCGCCCAGGTCGGCCAGATGGGTCATGAACGGGCTGCTGGGGCGCCACGGCGCAAAACCTTCGGGGATGGATTCAGTCATGGCGGGAAAATCGATGGCAATCCGACATTGGATGGCTGAAAGTACCGCAAAGCCGGCCCCGGCGAACATGGCCGGCGGCAAGAGGTGTACGCGCAGCGAACGAAGCGGGGCGTATCGCGCGCCGGGCGCCGCCCCACCACCGACGGGCTTCGTTCCGGTGGAAATCTAAGAGTAAGATTTACGCCACAACATTCCTATACCTGGCAGGAGCAGTAAACGATGGCGAAAGTCGGCATGGTGGGTATCGGCCTTATGGGCCATGGCATTGCAAGCAATCTGGTCAAGCACGGGCATGCGTTGACGGTGCTTGAGCATCCGGGTAATCAGCCCCTGGACGCATTGAAAGCCGCGGGCGCGGCCGGCGTGACCAGCGGCGCGGCGTTGGCGGCGCAGTCGGATGTGATCATCCTGTGCGTAACGGGCAGCCCGCAGGTCGAAGCCGTGTTGCTGGCCGAAGGCGGCGTGCTGGAAGGCCTGCGCGCAGGCACCGTCATCATCGATTGCTCGACGGCGATTCCGTCGTCCACCATCAAGGTCGCGCAAGCCGTGACGGATTCGGGTGGCCGCTTTCTGGATGCGCCGATGACGCGCACGCCCAAGGAAGCCGCCGAAGGAAGGCTGAACCTGCTGGTGGGCGGCGACGCCGCGCTGTTTGAAGAATGCAAGCCGATCCTGGCCTGCTTTGCCGAAAACATCACGCATGCCGGCCCCATCGGCGCCGGGCACCGCATGAAGCTGCTGCACAACTACGTGTCGCTGGGGGTCGTCGCGCTGCTGTCGGAAGCAGCGGCGTGCGCGCTGCGTTCGGATATCGACCCGGCGGTGTTCGCGGAAGTCCTGAGCAAGGGCGGTGGCGGCGGCGTGGCGTTGGAACGCATCAAGCCGTACCTGCTGGAACAGGACCCGTCGTCGCTGCGCTTTTTCATGTCGAACGCGCAGAAGGACCTGTCCTACTACAACACCATGGCAGCCGAGGCCGGCGCCGTGCGCGAGATCGGCGCCGCCGTGCAGCACACGTTCGACCAGGCCGTCACGCAAGGCGGTGGCGAACGCTACGTGCCCGAACTGGTGACGTTGCTGAAAGACCGCTAGGTCAGCGTCCCACGGTTGCCGGGGCGGGCGCAAGGCCGCGTCCGGGCAACCGCAGCGAGATGGCCGCGGCCATCAACAGCAGCACGCCCGCCGAACCGAAGGCAACCCAGTGGGTGTGGAACGTGTCGAACGCCCAGCCCCCCAGCCACGAACTGATCATGCCGCCGACCTGGTGGCCCAGATACGTCAGGCCGTACAGCACGCCGACCAGCCGGATGCCGTAGACGTCCGCCAGAATGGCCGACGACAAGGCGATGCTGCCCGCCCACACAATGCCGCCGATGGTGGCCGCCGCATACAGTTCCCAATGTGCGCCCACCATGACCAGGGCGAAGAAACCCAGGCCGCGCACCAGGTAGATGGCGGCCAGGATGTTGCGCCGTTCAACCTGGTCGGACATGCGGCCCAGCACCAGCGTGCTGAAGATGGCAACCAGGCCGATCAGGCCGATGCCCAGCGAACTGGTGGTGGCGTCAAAGCCGTGGTCCATCAGCATGGGCATGCCGTGCGTACCCAGCAGGTTCATGCTGTAGCCACAGGCGAACAGGCCCAGCGCCACCTGCCAGAAGGGCAAGGTGCGCAACGCGTCGCGCACATTCGGCGCGGGGGCTTTGCCTGGCGTGGAGGAAGCGGCCGATACCTTTCGATCCGGAATCTGGTGCGGCAGCAGGTCGGTGTGTTCGGGCGCGTTGTCGCGCATGATGAACAGCGCGACGGGCACGGTCAGCAAGGCGAACAGCACGGCGAAGGCCAGCAGGGTTTCCTGCCAGCCCACGGCCGCGATCGCAAAGGTCAGCGTCGGCGTCATCAAGGCGATGCCCGCCATGGACCCGGTGGACAAAAAGAACAGTGCCATGCCGCGCTGGCGCGTGAACCAGCGGCTGATGACCGGCGTCAACGCAACGGGGCTGGTAAACGCCAGGCCCACGGACAAGGCCACGCCGAAGGACAGCAGGAACTCAATGGGGCCACGCGCGAACACCGTCCACAGCGAAGACGCCACGACGATGGCCGTGCCGGTCAGCAGCACGAAGCGCGTGCCGCGCACGCTGACCAGGTAACCCGCCAGCGGCATGGCCAGCCCGTAGCACAGCATGCCCACCGCCACGATGGCCGACAGCAGGCTGCGCGAAAATCCCAGCCCGTCCGCCATCGGCAGGAAAAAAGGCCCGATGCCCATGCGCAGGCCCACCGTCAACAGGGTAAGAACCGCGGCGGCGCCGACGATGTTCCAGCCGAAATACCAGCCGCCCGACTCTTGCTTGTTCACAACCGTCTCCTCGATGTCTTCTTGTAGCCGCAGGCGCGCCAGGGCTTACAGACACCGCAGGGAACGCGCGGACAAAATCCGCTATCGACACGGGTGAGAAGGACGCGGCACGAATCGGCGTGTTCTTGCCGGTGGCCAGGGGCCGGCCGGACGCAACATATTACTCCTGGCTATAAGCGGGGATCACGTTGCGGGGCCGAAAAATTCGTTCGGTAAGCGGGCATTCGCCCATTGCGTCGCCAAGGCAGGCAACGCCAGACGGTGTTACGCCTTCTTTTCCAGGAACGCCTGCAACGCGGGCACGGTGTTCAACACGTGTTGGCGCATGGCCGCTTCGCAACGGGCGGGGTCGCGCGTTTGCAGGGCGTCGATCAGTTCTTGATGCGATTCCCGCACACGCAGTACGCGGCCGGGCTGCGCCGCCCACAAGCGCATATAAGGTTCCACCACCGAATGCAGTTCCGAGATCTGACGCAGCAGTCGCGGTTTCTGGCAGAAGCTGCACAGGTATTCATGAAACTCCCGGTGCGCGGTCGTCCAGTCCAGATCGTCGCTTGCGTCCTGGTCCAGCTGCTCAAGCATATTGGTCAGGCGGCGGACGTGCTCGGCGCTCATGTGCAGCACGGCATTGCGCGCGGCCAGGCCTTCCAGCACGGACCGCATCTCGAACACTTCCAGCATTTCCTGCTGGTTCAGCCCACGCACGACGGCGCCCCGATTGGCCCGGATCTCGACCAGGCCTTCCGAGGCCAGCCGCCGCAGGGCGCCGCGCACGGGCATCCGGCTGGTGCCGATTTCGGTGGCGACCACATCCGGCACCAGGCGCTGGCCGGGCGCATAGTTGCCCAGGCGGATTTCGCGTTGCAGATGCAGATAAGCCTCGTCTTCGGCACTGATCGCTGTCTTCTGGAATTGCAGCATTGTCGTCCCCGGGCTTGGAAAGCCGCCATGATAGATAAACGCAAAAATAACACAAACTGGATCCAGTGATCCATGGATGCAAATACTAATGGTCGACCGGGGCACGGTCCCGTCTAATTGCTTGCGGACGGCGTCGCAAGGCCTGTCACGCGCCGGAACGGGCAACAGACCCGCCCGGCAAGCCCAAGCTTTCCATTACGCGATCAAGGGGAATCCAATGAAATTTCGTCTCATCCGGACGCTGGCCGGCCTGGCCGTAGCCGCTTTCGCCGCCCAGGCCGGCGCACAAACCGCCGCGCCCGCCACCGACTGGCCGCAGCACCCGGTGCGCATTGTTGTGCCGTTCCAGGCCGGCTCTGCCACGGATCTGATCTCGCGCCAGCTGGGCGCCGCGCTGGCCACCGAACTGGGCCAGCCCTTTGTCGTGGAAGCCCGCCCCGGCGCCGCGGCCGCCATCGGCAGCGCCTCGGTGGCGCGTTCCGCGCCGGATGGCTACACGTTGTTGATGGGCGGCCCGGCCGCTGTCGTCACCAACCGCTTCCTGCAGAAGCGTCTGGCTTATGACCCGGACGCCTTCGCGCTGGTGTCCCTGGTGGCCTACACCCCCAACATCCTGCTGGCCAATCCGCAGCAGCCCTTCAAGACGCTGCCCGAAATGGTGGCCTATGCGCGCGCCAATCCGGGCAAGCTGACCTACGCGTCGTTCGGCACCGGCACCACGTCGCACATGGCGGGCGAAATGCTCAAGTCCATTGCCGGCATCGACATCCTGCACGTGCCGTACAAGGGCGCGGGCGAAGCCATCCCCGCCCTGCTGTCCGGCCAGGTATCGATGTATTTCGACACCATCATGACGGGCCTGCCGCAGGTCAAGAGCGGTTCGCTGCTGGCGCTGGGCATGTCGAACTCGAAGCGTTCCTCGCTGGCGCCCGACATCCCCACCATCGCCGAACAAGGCTACGCGGGCTACGACATCGCCCCCTGGTATGGCCTGGTCGCGCCCGAAGGCACGCCCGAGCCGATTCTTGAAAAGCTGAACCGCGCCGTCAACAAGGTGCTGGCGGATCCGGCATTGCGCGGTAAGCTCGCCGAAGCGGGCGCCGAACCGCGTGGCGGCAGCCGCGCCGAATTCGCCGCCTTCATCAAGGCCGAAATTCCGCGCACCAAGCAGTTGATCGACCAAGCCGGCATCACCCCGCAGTAACCCTTACTCCACGAGTTTCCAGCATCCATGTCCCCCTCCTTCGATTGGTCTTTTCCGTACGCTTCCCGAAAAATGCCGGTCCTGGCCGCCAACGCGGTCGCGACCAGCCAGCCGCTGGCTGCGCAGGCGGGGCTACGCATGTTGCTGGCCGGTGGCAATGCCGTTGACAGCGCCATTGCCACCGCGATTGCGCTGACGGTGGTCGAACCCGTCATGAACGGCATCGGCGGCGATATGTTCGCGCTGGTCTGGCACGACGGCCAACTGCATGGCCTGAATTCCAGCGGTTGCGCGCCCGCCGCGTGGACGCCGGACTTCTTCAACGGCCGCGACGCCATGCCCGGCACCGGCTGGGGCACCGTCACCGTGCCCGGCCAGGTGGCCGGCTGGAAGGCGCTGTCCGACCGCTTCGGCAAGCTGCCCTTCGCCAAACTGTTCGAGCCCGCCATCGGCTATGCCGAAGAAGGCTTCCCCGTGTCGCCGACCATCGCGCGCCAATGGGCCACGCAAGCGCCCAAGCTGGCGCACGAGCCCGGCTTTGCCGAGGCCTTTCTACCCGAAGGCCGCGCACCGCAAGCAGGCGAATGGTGGCGCTTTCCGGCACAGGGCAAGACGCTGCGCGCCATTGCGGAAAGCGGCGGCGACAGCTTCTATCTGGGCGAACTCGCTCGCAAGATCACCGACTTTGCCAGCCAGACGGGCGGCGCCCTCAGCGCCGCGGACCTGGCCGAGCATCGTCCGGAATGGGTCGCTCCCATTTCGCAATCCTTCCGCGACGTCGAACTGCATGAAATTCCGCCGAACGGCCAAGGCATTTCCGCGCTGATGGCGCTGGGCATGCTGGAACAGTTCGACCTGGAAGGCATGGGTGTGGACAGCGCCGACTACTACCACGTCAGCATCGAAGCGATGAAGCTGGCGTTCGCCGACCTGCATCACCATGTGGCCGACCCGCGCCACATGCGCACGGACGCCAGGGCGCTGCTGGACCGCGCCTACCTGGCCGACCGCGCACGGCTGATTTCGATGGATCGTGCCAGCGTACCCACCGCCGGCACGCCCGCCACCGGCGGCACCGTTTACCTGACCACGGCCGATGCGAACGGCACGATGGTGTCGTTCATCCAGTCCAACTATCACGGCTTCGGTTCCGGCGTGGTCGTGCCGGGAACTGGCATCAGCCTGCACAATCGGGGCTTGAACTTCGTGCTGACGCCCGGCCACGCCAACCAGGTGGCGCCGCGCAAAAAGCCCATGCACACGATCATTCCCGCGTTCGTCACGCGTGGCGGTCAACCGTTGATGTCGTTTGGCGTGATGGGCGGATCGATGCAGGCGCAGGGCCACCTGCAAATGGTCACGCGTCTGGCCGCGTTCAAACAGAACCCGCAGGCAATGAGCGATGCCCCGCGCTTCCGTGTTGAAAAGGGCCCGGTGGTGAATGTGGAATCGCATCTGCCGCAAGACGTGGTGCAGACGCTGCGCGACCGTGGTCACAATGTGGCCGTGGCGCCCGTGGACAGCCTGGAATTCGGCTCGGCGCAGTTGATTTGCCGCTTGCCCCAAGGCGGTTATATCGCGGCGTCGGACTCGCGCCGCGACGGGCAAGCCGTCGGCTTCTGACCGCGGGGCGGCTTCAGGGCTGAAGCCGTCGCCGAAGGCAATTCATGCTTCGGCCCGGCTTGCCTGCCCCGGCTTCGGCCTGAGCTCAGGCCGAGCTCCAGGTTGGCTTGTCCGGCCGGGGCAGCGCGGGGAAGCCGCCTTCGCCCAGTTGGCTTTGAACGGCGTCGGCGCCGTACCGGATCAGATCCGCGTCGCGTTCGATGCCCAGCTTGCGCATGGCGCTGCGCTTTTGCGAGCTGACCGTCTGCACGCTGCGATGCGACATCTGCGAAATTTCAGTCACGGTGGCGCCTGCACAGAACAGGCGCACGATCTCGGCTTCGCGCTTGGTCAGCCGCGCCCGCCCCAGCACAAACGCCTGGTTGACGATCATCTCTTTGATGGTCGGCGAGTAGTAGGTCTTGCCCTGGTACATGGCGTGCACGGCGTTGATGATGTGGCTGGTGGAATCTGATTTGCTCAATACGCAGAGATTTTCGTAAGCCAGCAACGCACGGATCAGCGTGGGGTTGTCGATCATGGTCAGCACCGCCACGCGCAGCGCGGGGTATCGACGCCGCAACAGCGCGATCAGGCCCAGGCCGTCGCCGTACTTGCCGCCTGGCATGGTGTAGTCCGACACGACCACGTCGCAATGCTGGGTTTCAAGCCGCGCGACCAGATCGGTGGAGTTTTCGGCGCACCCGATGACATCGATGGCCGGGTCCAGCCCCAATTCATAGCTGACCCCCAGCGCCACGGCGGGGTGGTCGTCGGCGACGATCACGCGAATGTATCGTGATGACATTGCTGCATTTCCCTCTTCCACATCGGGAGCCCCCGGGCAACATATAGCCTTGCACGCGGGAATAGCGCCCGACGCAAGCAAGTTCTTTTTTTCATCGGCAGATTTGCATGGGTGTACGCCGTGTGAAGCCACTATATCGATAGACCGATATAGTGCTGCCGTACAGCCAATAAGAGAATAGGAATACTACGAAAGTATCCGATGCGCAACGTTCCGGCGCATGAGTCGGACGTATCCCCATCACGCCGGGCCAGGTTTCGCGATTATCGTCGTCTGATGCGCGGTGAAACAGGCCCAGTCAGCAAGCCCATGAACAAAAACAACAACGAAGACCCTGCGCGACCCGCAAGCCCAAATGGCGCGTCGCCCCCTACAAACGGCGGCCGTCCGCCCATTGCCTCGAGTACGGCGCAACGGCGCCATGAACGCCGTGTGCGCACCATCACGGACTTGACCGGTGCCGATCCGGCCCGCGTCCGCGCCTTGGCGCACGCGTTCGTCAAGGCCAACGACATCGATATGCTGCGCCTTTGCGAACTGCACGCACGCGATGACAGACCCGCATTGCGCCAGCTTGCCCATCGGATCAAGGGCGCGGCACAAATGACGGGCGACGCGCAACTGAGTCGGCTGTGTTCCGTGCTCAGCGAAGCCTGCGCGGCACCCATCAGCCATGCCTTATCGCTGGACGCCATTGTTGAGCAGCTCGGTGATGCCCTGTTGGAATTTGGCGCGTCTTGCCAACGCATGGCCAAAGAAGACAAGTCGCCCTGACGCCGCCAAGGGCGCGATGCGGCGACGCAAGTTCTCGAAATTCGTAATCGTCACATCAGGAATTCAGAATCCTCGTAAAGATTGAGTGCGTCGCCATTCGTATAGTGGTTCGATGCTGCCCATTCCCCATTTGGCGATCGTTGCCGCTTTGTCCGCGGCATGGCTTTGCGGGCGACCCGCCCTTGCGCAAATCCCCGACGCCGGTCGTTCCCTCCGCGATCTGGAATCGACCATCCCCGCGCCGCCGCCCGCCGCTCCCGCGCCCGCGCTGAAACTGCCAGGCGGCCCGGCCGGCGCAATGCCCGCGCCCGACTCAGACACCGAATCCGGCAAAGTCACTACCCTGTTGGTGCAAGCCTTCCAGCTGGAAGGCAACCACGTCTACGACAACGCAACGTTGCAGGCGCTGCTGGTTGATGTGATCGGAACCCATCAGGGCCTGGAAGGGCTGCGCGCCGCCGCCGCCCGCCTCTCCCAGCACTACCACGCGCACGGCTACCTGCTTGCGCGGGCCTACCTGCCCCCGCAGCAGATCGACGGCGGCGTCGTGCGCATCCGCGTCATGGAAGGCCTGTACGGTCAGGTCATTCTGAACAACGCGTCGCGCACGCGCGATGGCGCGTTAAGCCCCATCCTTGACGCCCTGCCCCCCGGCACGGCGGTGCAACGCGCGGATCTGGACAGCGCGTTGCTGCGCCTGAACGACCTGCCCGGTGTCGTTGCCATCGGCACCTTGCGCGCGGGCGCCGTCACGGGCGAGACCGACCTGATCGTCAACGCGCAGCCCGGCCCCTGGATCGCGGGCAGCATCGACGCCGACAACTATGGCGGCGCCTACACCGGCGAATATCGCTTGAGCGCGGCCGCCAGCATCAACAGCCCCTTGGGCCTGGGCGACCAGTTCGACGTGCGCCTGTTGTCCAGCGACCGTCGGCAGCGCTATTACCATCTTGATTTCCAGGTGCCCGTCGGCCCCTGGTCCACCCGCATCGGCGCGGGCGCTTCCAACATGCGCTACGAGTTGGGCCGCGAGTTCGCCGCGCTAGAGGCGCACGGCCAGGCGCAGAACACCAACGCGTACCTGCGGCAAACCCTGCTGCGCGGCCGCGACGCCAACGTCCAGGCCACGCTCCAGTACGAACACAAGCGCCTGCGCGACAACTACGACTACTTCAATCTGTCGCGCGCGCAACGCATCGGCCTATGGACCGCCGCCGTCAACGCCAGCCTGAACGACACGCTGTGGGGCGGCGCCAGCAACGGCCTTAGTCTGGCGGTGTCGCGCGGCAACCTGCGCTTTGGCGACGACGCCCAGCGGCGCGAGGATCGCTTCGTCAAGCACGCTGGCGGCGGCTTCGGCGTGTTCAACCTTGGAATGAGCCGGCTGCAACGCATATCCGGCCCTGTTCAGTTCTTTGCGCGCATGCGCTCGCAATGGTCCAGCAAAAACCTGGACAGCTCCGAGAAATTCAGCCTGGGCGGCCCGTATGGCGTGCGCGCCTACGCACCGGGCGCCGCCAGCGGCGACCAGGGCTGGCAGGCCACGGGCGAACTGCGTTACTTGCCCTTGCCCGGCTTGCAGTTCTCGGCCTTCGTGGACTCCGGCTCCGTCCAGGTCAACAAACGTGCATGGACGGCGGAACCCAACCGCCAATCGTTAAGTGCGTTCGGCGTGGGCGTGGCGCATGGCGGTGCCCAGCACCTGGTCAATGTCAGCGCCGCGTGGCCCTGGCGCCAAGGCAGCGGCGCCGCAAAAACCGACCGCCAACCCCAATTCTGGGTGCAGGCCACCCGCTACTTCTGAGTCTTACCCACCCGCTACGCGGCGCGCCACAAGCGCGCCGCGTCGCACTTTCCCAGAGGAAAACATGAACAAGACTTTTGCATTGGTGTGGAGCGAATCACGCAGCGGCTGGGTCGCTGCCGGTGAAGCCCCGCGCCGGCGCGGCAAACCGCCGGGCGCGTTGCGGCGGGTCGCGGTCGCAGTGGCGCTGATGGGCGTTGTTGGCATCGTCCATGCTCAGGATTTTCCGAAGGACGGGGTGGTCAAGCTTGGCGCTGTCGACTTCACCGTGGATGCCGACAAGAAGACCATGCGGATCAATCAAAAGACGGACAAGCTGATCATCGATTGGCATCGGTTTGACGTGGGCGCCGGCAAGCACGTGGTTTTCAACCAGCCCGGCCGAGAATCCGTCGTGCTGAACAAGGTCCTAAGCGACTTCTTCAGCGACATCCGGGGGGAGATCAGCGCCAACGGCAGCGTATTCTTGATCAATCCCAACGGGATCGTGTTCGGTCAATCGTCGCGGGTAAACGTAGGAAGCCTGCTTGCCTCGAGCAAGCCTGTCAGCCACGACGATTTTCTTAGTGGAGGCCCAATGCAATTGACAGGTGCAGGCAACGCCGGCATCACCCACTTGGGCTCGATCACCGCCCATGGTGGCGGCAGTGTCATCCTGGTCGCCGACAATATCAAAAGCTACGGCAGCATCCAGGCGGACCGGGGCAGCGTCGCGCTGGCATCCGGCAAAACGATAACCGTGTCTTTGGCCGGGAATTCGTTGATAGACCTGCAAGTGGAAGGGGCCACCTTGAACCCCTTGATAGAAACTACCGGCTTGCTGCGCGCGCATGGCGGGCAGGTACTGCTCAAGGGGCCGGCCAAAGACGCCATGTCGGCCCTCGTGGTCAATAATCGTGGCGTGATCGAAGCCAACTCGCTGGACGGAAAATCCGGCACCATCGTTCTGGACGGCGGCAACTTCGGCCATGTCCAGGTCGGTGGACGCCTGACCGCTACGGGCGGCGACACCATGGCGGGCGGCACGATATCCGTCATCGCAAAATCCCCCTCCATCCACCCGTACGCCGACATCGACACACGCGGCGCGCCCGGACAAACCGGCCTGCTGTCGATAGCAGCGCACAACGTGAACGTTGCCGGGGACGACTCAGAAGCGGGCGCCACGTTGTCCGCCAGCGTGCTGAACAAGAACCTGGCCACCACCAACGTTGCGCTGATCAGCCCATACGGCAACGTCGCGATCAACGCGCCCGTGCAGTGGAAAGGCGCCACGTCGCTGACCTTGCAAGCCGCCAGGGACGTAGAGTTCAACGCCCCGATAATCGCCCACGGAGACGGCGCGGGCCTGGCCGCCAAGACGCTGGGCGGCGATCTGCGCATCAATGCCCGCATGACGCTCGCGGGCGACAACGCGGCGCTGGCCTTGATTGCAAGATCAGACTTCGACCTGAACAACGGCGTGACCATCGAACTGAGCGGCAAGGGCACCACCTACGAAACCCGCCAGGGACGCTATGACGTCATCAACGATATCAGCCAGTGGGAATCCATGAACAAGGATCTGGCCGGGCGCTATGCGCTGGGCAAGAGCCTTGAGGCGGGCGGCAAAGTCGCCACCATCGGCGATGACCACAACGTATTCACCGGCGAATTCGAGGGCATGGGTCACACGCTAAGCAAGTTCGAGGTCGACGCCGACAACCACGCGGGCCTGTTCGCCCAGTCCTCGGGCAACATCCGCAACCTGAATCTGTCGGATATATCCGTCACCACGGCCAAAGGCGCGCGATCGATCGACAAGGCCGCCGGCGCGCTGGTGGGCACCAATTCCGGCGCCATCACCAACGTGCATGCGACGGGATCGCGCATGACCGACCTGGGCGCGGGTATCGGCGCGGTCGGCGGTTTGATCGGCCGCAGCAATGGCGGAACGATCGACCGATCAAGCGTCACGGCTTCGACACTGCGTGCCACGGGCGGACGCGTCGGCGGCATGATCGGCGACAACAACGGGGGCTTCATCAGCGACTCGGTGGCCAACGTCGCCGTGCAGGTATCGGGCAACGTCCACGCCGGTGGCTTTGCCGGCTATAACGACGCGGCCGGTGCGCTCTACAACGTGCAAGCACGTGGCTCGGTCACCCATAGCGGCGAATCCGGCAATGGTCACTTTGGTGGCCTGGTCGGCGCCAACCAGGCGATCATCGCCAAGTCCGCCGCCTACGGCCGCGTCCAAGTGCAAAGCGGCTCGGCTTTTTCCGTGGGCGGGCTGGCCGGATACAACGGCGGCATGATCGAGAACGCCACCGCATACGGCCACACCAGCGGGGGCCATCACAGCGCCGTTGGCGGGCTCGTGGGGTACAACAACGGGAAGCTGACCCATACCGAAGCCAGGGGCAATGTCTCTGGGCGGGATCGGGGCGACGTGGGTGGATTGGTCGGCGTGAACCGCGGCAGTATTGAACATGCCGTCGCGAACGGCACCGTACGCGGAGAATACAAGAGCCGGATAGGCGGCTTGGCAGGCCGCAATCTGGTTACCGCCGAGATCATGGGCGGCACCGCGCACGGTGACATCAGCGGCGGCCTGCACGTCACGATGGGCGGCCTGGTCGGTGTGAACGAAGGGCTGGTCCATCAGTCGCATGCGCGCAATAGCGTGAATTACTGGTGGGGCCAGTGGTTGCTGCAAACGCGCGGCGCCTTGGTGGGCCGCAACACCGGTACGGTCTGGTAGGCCGCGATGGTGCGATGACGAAGGTGGCGCCATCCGACAGGACTGCGCCACCTTTTCTTGCGACCGCGATGCGTCGGCTTCGCGCACTGATGCGATACCTAGGGAAATTCGAACGTGAATTCCGCAGCGGCATTGGCTACGCCTCCTTGCACGTCGTCGCGGTCACGCGCCGTGCGGATGTAGCGGGCGGCCAACGACAGTTGCGCGCTACCGTCCATCAGCGTCATCGCATAGTCAGGGCCATAGGCGCCGCCGACGGGCCCAAACCGCACGCGTCGGTCTTGCGCATCCACCACGATGATGCCGATGCCCCGGGCCGGCTTCTCGCCCTTGGCGTTCGCGCCGTGCAGCGCCAGGACCGTATCGGTACCCGGAACGAGGCCGCTTCTTGCCCGGAACTTGACCTGTGGCCGCGCCAGCGCGCTGCATTTATTCAGCCGGATGTTGAAGGGTTTCGGCGCGGCGGTCGCGCCCTCAACGGGGAAGTCCGCGACAAAGGCGGGCGGCATGTCGACCCTGATGTCCTGATGCGCGCCGGCGTCGCACTGGTGCTTGATATCGATGCCGGGTACCGTCCCCCCCGCTCCGATCTCCAGAATCTGGCTGCCCTGATACACGGCCTTCATGGCGCACAGCTTCAGCCCGGGAGGAATCGTCTGGGGTGGCGGTTGCCACGTAGGCGGGACGATGCCGACCTGGCCGGGCTTGGTAGCACCGACGCGGTTCGTGAATATCTCCAGGACCAACGCGGTATTGGGCGCTACCCCCGTTACCTTCAAGTCGCGAGGCAGATCTTCCGGCCTAGCCATCAACACCAACTGCTGGACAAACGGCATGTATTGCATCCCCCCCAGCCCGGCGACGCCAACGTTGAGGTCCGCCGCGTCTATAACCAACGAGACGCGATCCAACGCGATGACGGTGTCGCGATAGATGATCCTCATGCCTATGCCGGCCACGTTGGTGGCGACAATGCCCTCGGCCAGGTACGTCGGATTGCGCCACATCCCGGTGGTGAACAGTTTGTGCGGCTCGGTCATGCCAGGCAGCCTTGCCACCAAAAACGTGATTGCCAGCGGCGCCACTCTTTCGTACAGCACCTGGTGAATTTGCGACTGCGTCGTCAACGGCTCAACTTGCCGCCACCCTTGGCCGAAGATCACGTCGTTCTTGCAGTCCGCTGCCGCGATCACCGCGTCGGCGCCCCACGCCCATCGCGGCTGTGCGCTTGTCGCCAGCACCGCCGCTATCGCCATTGCGGCACCCCATCCTGTCCAACGCCGCGGGCGGCGCCATCGTTCATGCTGCATCTCGATCTCCTTGCCCTGCCCTGCCGCCCGGCGATAGCCCCCCGGTTGGCATGGGTGTTGGTTTTGCCTTACCGAAGGCCCAGCGCCAGCCGGCCTTCAATGATGTCGCCGTCGTCGTTAGCCGCCTGGTAACGCAGTGCGTCCTTGCCTGCCCGGGGCGTCGCCCCCTTTGGCAACGGGAAGCGCGTGCGGGACAGCGGGGCAACGGTCAGCCCCATCAGTGTGATGAACGTGCCGGGCTTATCCTGGGTGTCCAGCTCCAGCCGCGCCAGCGACACCGCATACGGCGCCGCGTTGTGTGCCTCGATTTCGTGATCCGCCGCGTGATACGTCCACAACACCTGTCCGATAGCGTCGTAGGCGGATCCCGACAGGCCGTCGGGCCGATACAGCACTTTCATGCGTAGCCGATACGACAGCTGAAGCAGGTTGTTTTGCGTGCGATCCCGCGCGGGGACTTCCAGGAAATTGATCCAGAAAACGGATTCGCGATCTGACGGCAGGCGTTCTCCCGTGTGCCGCAGCAACAGGCTCGCTCGCTGCCCCGGGTCCAGTCGGTACACCGGCGGCGTCAATAGGAATGGCACGGTTTGCAAGCTGGGGTCCGAGGTGAAGTCGCCGGTGTCCAGCCAGCTTTGCACCAGGATGGGATGCTGGCCGGTATTGGCGGTGCGCAAGGTCAGTGACTGTTGCGTGGCCGGGTAGATGAAGCGCGTGCCGGTCACGACCAGATCGGCCTGCGCACCCCCGGGGCACGAGACGCACCAGGCAGCCGTCAGGGCAAGCACCAGCGCGAATCGCCAGCGGCCCCATGCGCGCTGCCGACTCATCGGAGCGTCAGCGGCCCGACGCCGCCTTGAGGTGGGGTGGAGGGCGGATCGGATTGCGCCACCTGCACGCAATCCCTTTCCAGGATGTCGTAAGCGCTGTCGCCCCGCAACGCGCGGTCAGGCAATGCGTACTCAACAAAACAACGTTCGCCGTCGCCCTCTCCCCATTCGACGCGTACCGTGCCACGGTCTTTTTCCGCGCGCATGACGATGCGGCTTCCCTGCCCCACCGCGCCCACCGCCACGCCCGTGTCCGGGTCGATGACTTCGGCGCCGAAAGGCAACGGCGACCCGTCTTCCAGCTTGCCCACAATAAGCACCTGGCGAGCGCGCAACGTCGGGTAGACCAGCTTGATGATCGCCCCGGCTCGTGGCGCGATGTTCAGCGAGCTTGCCTTGAGTTCGATGTCGGCGGGCAGGTCCGCCGGGTCCACGTCCACGGCGTTCAAGCGGTACGGGCTCAGGCTGCCCACCACGGCATAGCCAGCCGCGTCCACGCGGTTCAAGCCGTATCCCACCCGCATACCCTGCGCGTCCTTGGCCTGCACCAGCGCCACCGTTTCGCCCAGGGTCTGTGCCAACGTCAGGCCGCCACTGTGCAAGACCATGGCGCCCATCGCGTTCAACGACGCCTGGCGATATCCGCGCCCTTGCCCCACGCTGGCCGACACCGCGGCTTGCGGAAAGTTGTAGCCCAGGCCCGCGTCCGCCGAATTGGCGTTGGTGCGGCCGTTGTGCGACGCCGATAAGGAATACGAGCCCGCGCCGGCATCATCCAGCGCGCCGCTGACACTGGAGGATACGCGCGCGCCCTCGCGGCTGTCGGCGGTGTAGACGGCGCTGACGCGCGTTGCGCGCGATGACGTCGCCCGGCCAAGCGGAATGGCCACGTTAAGCGTCATCTGCGTGCTTTTGACGCTGCCGCCGCCCCAATAGTCCGAGCTGGCGCCGTGAACGCGTTGCAGCGCAATGGAATACGACACATCCTTCCAGTCGTTGTTGTAGCCCACGGAGAAGTTCATGTCGTTGCCGGCCTGCTTCCAATAGTTGGCCGTGGACGCCGACGCATACAGGCTGCCCAGGCTGCCGCCCAGGCTTTGGCTGACGTTCAGGTCGAAGCGGCTGCGCATGCGGCCATCGTTCTGGTAGCGCGTGTTTTGCGGCAGGCTGCCCAGCGCCACCGCGTCGCGCAAGCCCAGGTAGCCGCTGGTCGAATAGCGGTAGGCCAATAATGAAAAGTTGGTGCCGCTGTTGGGCAGGTCGCGGCTGTAGGTCAGCCGGTAGCTGGCCCCGGCGCGCGACTCCTGCGAGGGCAACTTCGCACGCGCGCCCGTCACATCAAACGCAAAGGCGCCTATCGCCGTGCTCATGGCGGCGCCCAGCAGCGCCGAGCCATAGTGGTCGGTAAACGCCATCCCGCCGTAGCCGGTCACCGAGTCGCCCACTCCGCGCTTCAGCGTGCCCTGCAACACGTACCGGGAGCTGCTGCGCAAGCCGGGGTCGGCCGCGCGGCCCGCCGTTACGCTGTATTGCGTCACACCCGGGCGCAACAGCTGCACGATGGTGGCAAACGGCACCACAAAGCTGCGCAAGCTGCCATCGGCTTCCGTCACGCGCACGTCCAGATCGCCACCGTAGCTGGCGGCGCGCACGTCTTCGATGGCAAAGGGGCCGGGGGCCACGGTGGTCTCATAAATAAGGAAGCCACGTTGGTACACGGACACTTTCGCGTTGCTGTTGGCCGTGCCGCGTACGATGGGCGCGTAATAGCGCATCGTCTCGGGCAGCATGCGGTCGTCGCTGCCCAGCTGCACGCCCCGGAACGACACCGCGTCGAACAGTTCACCGCTGGTTGAGCTTTCGCCCACCAGCAACTGCGACTTCCAGGTCGGGATATCGGTTTGCAAAAAATAGGAATTGGCTTGATAGCGCGCGCCGCTGGTCTGCGACCAGGACGCCGAGCCGCTGTGCCGCAACCGCACCGCGCCCAGATTCAGCCCGGCGTTGATACCGGCGTAGCCCCGCGTCGTGCGGCGGCCATTGCTTTCGGTACTGAAGACGTTGGTGTTGTAGTTCAGTCGAGCGGCCGTGATGCCGCTGTCCCACTGCGACGGGTCCACGTAGCGGTTGGACGCCGCCAGCCGTTGGAGATACTCGGGATACGTCACGTACAGGGCCAGCTGCGCCATATCGACCCGGATCTTTGCGCCGGGCACATACCGACCCAGGTCGTCGCAGGCAAGCACCTCGGGCATCGGCTCGACGCCATCCGCGCGCGACACCTTGCCCAGGTCCAGCCCGCCACGCTCCAGCATCAATGCGTCGTAACAGGGCGCGGCGCTGTCTTGTCCCGGCACATTGCGAAATTCGATGTCGTCGACGCCGCGCCATTGCCCGTTGAAATACAAGTCCAGGCGATGCATGCCGGGATCGGCAAAGTTCACCCGCTGAAAGCGGCGCGTGTCGATCGTGGCGCCGCCCACTTCCTGCATCAGCATGTAGGGGTCGAAAATCGCGACCTCGTCTTGCGCCGCCGCGCTGCTGGCCGTGACCGCGCAGGCGGCCGCAAGCAAGCAGCGGCCGGTGCGCCGCCAGGGACGCACGCGTCGCCGCGCCCCGACAGGCGTGAATACAGGATGGCGAACCGGAGGTCGCGCAAGTCGAACGTTGATCAAACCGGAGAAACTCCCGCGACAAGGGCCAGGTAACGCGCTCAGTCCAGCAAGCGTTTGTTGATTTCGCGCCGCCCGCCAAAGTCGTTGATGGCTTCGTACTGGACGGTGGATTTCGCGCTTTGCAGGCCAGCCGCATTCGAGGAAAGCGCAAAGTTCGTCTGCCCGAACGGCGCAACCATGCCGTTATCCACGGCTATCGTCTTGCCACCCGACACCAGCCCGACACGCGCGAACGACACATGAAACGGCGTGGGGTTGGTGACTTCAAGCTGGCGCTTTCCGCCCGCGCCGCCCACCAGCTTCCAGGTCAGCTTGTCGGGCGCCGTCGCGGCCTCGTCGGGCAGCGTGGCGGGCCGAAAGAAAATCTTGATGCGGGTATGAAACGAAAATTGCAGCACGTTGACGGTGGCTGGATCACGCGGTGGCGTTTCCACGACGTTCAGATAAAACAGGGTCTCGCGGTCGGACGGCAGCGGTTCCTTGGTGTAGCTGATGCGGATATTGGCCGCGCTGTTGGGTTCGATTCGCATGATCGGCGGCGTCAACACGAACGGCAGGCGCAAATCGGTGGGCAGCACGCCTTCCTTGCCGTCGTCGATCCAGTTTTGCGCCAGCACGGGGCTTGCCCCGTTGTTGCGGACAATCATGATGGCATCGCGCGCGTCGGACTTGATGACCAGGCGCGTGCCTTGCAAGACCAATGCGGCCTGGGCGGGAAACGCCCAGGCGCACAGGACCAAAGCGAGCGATAGCACGCGCGTGAACGCATGGCGGGCAAGCGCCCCGATGATCGTTTTCATTGCGGTCGCCGAACTTAGTTATAGCGCAGCGTGTAGGTCACGAAGGAATCGCCACCACCCATGCCGACCGAAGTGGCGGAGGGATCCTGCGGGACGTATTTGGCCGAGTAGTACAGGATGGCCTGATTGTTCTTGACCTCGGCAACTTGCGGGTTGGCGTCGGTGATGCCCAGCCGGATCGGCGTGGTGTTGGCGGGGGCTTCGCTGCGGTTGTTGCGGATCTGGATCTGCACGCCGGCAGCCGGGTCTGCGCCCACCAGCTTCAGGTTGCCCGTCACCTTGTCGACGTTCGGGTGGTTGGCATGAAATTGCAGCCGCACCTTGGTGTCATCCGTGCAATCGACAGAGCCGTGCACCTTGATCTGAAAGTCGCGTTCGGGCGCGGACCCATTCACGACGTCCGCGGGATTGACCGTGCCGAACGAAGGCACGTCGGTGACGCCATTGGCGCCGCCCGCGCTGCCTTCAACGTCGCACGTCACGTCGCTGATCGTGCCAAAAAAGTTGACGGTACCGCCGGCGGCGAAACTGGCGCCCGGAGCGAATGCGGCGAGCAGCAAGCCAGAGGCGGCAAGGGATGTCACGATACTGCGCTTCATGCGTATTCCTTTTGTGAAGATGAATATGGCGGCTGAAAAGGCGACGCGGTGAACCATGGGGTTTGCGGATACGCCGCGGGCGCGATATGCCGCCGAAGCCTTGATGACCGCCAGAACCCGGCACACCGTGTCCTGGCAACAGGGCTCGCCAACCCCGGCAAGACAATGCCGCGGGGATGGGTTGGTGCGAGTCCATGAACGATACGATTTAGGCGCGCGGATTTAACTAGGAAGATGCTTAATTGGCGCTCTGATAAATCAGAAAAACAGCCCTTTGGCTGAATGTCGAACGCCATTTGTATTGCTGCATTGCAAAGCAGCTTCCATCCCTTTGCCAGAGCGGTCCCGCGCTTGAATTGATGCACTGCCACAGGCGCGTCCACGGCTTGTTCAAGCGCGACATATTCGGGTCGCAATCAGGCTGGCCATCAACCTCGCTACACTGGCCAAGCGCAGACTGCCCCGCGCCGCTTTGATTCGACCCCGTCCGCGCTGCCGGCCGGGGCCATGCAATGCAAACCCGGAGGTAATGTGAACACCGACATGGTCAATCTCTCGATCACCGAGGTCTATGAGTTATCGCTTGATGTGTTGAGCCGCAACGGCTTTTCGACGGCGCACGCCAAGGCCATCGCGCAAACGATCACGGCGGGTCAGCGCGATGACTGCCAGTCTCATGGCATGTACCGCCTGCTCGCTTGCGTGCGTACCTTGCAGTCCGGGCTGGTTGACCCTGAAGCCCTGCCCATCGTCACGCACCCCACCGCAGCCGTGGTGCAGGTCGATGCGCAGCGCGCGTATTCCTTGTTGGCATTTCAAGAAGGCTTGCCGCATCTGGTGGACAAGGCCAAGCGCAACGGCGTGGCCGTGCTGGCCATCAACAATTGCTTCCACTTTTCCGCGCTGTGGCCCGAAGTCGAAGCCATTGCGCAGCATGGCCTTGCGGGCTTGGCGATGACGCCCAGCCATAGCTGGGTGGCGCCGGCGGGTGGGACGCGTCCGGTGTTCGGCACCAACCCCTTGGCGTTCGCCTGGCCGCGCCCTGGCCCCTACCCATATGTGTTTGACTTTGCCACCAGCATGGTCGCGCGCGGCGAAATCGAATTGCACCGTCGCACCGGGCGCGCCATTCCAGAAGGCTGGGCGATTGATGCGCAAGGACGGCCCACCACCGACGCCGCTGCGGGACTGGCGGGCGCGATGCTGCCGTTCGGTACCTACAAGGGGTCGGCACTATCCACGATGATCGAGCTGCTGGCCGGACCGCTCATCGGCGACTGGACCAGCATGCAGTCGCAAGCGCACGATGCCGGCAAGGGCGGCACGCCCCTGCACGGGGAATTGGTGATTGCGCTGGACCCGAACATCCTGGGCCGTGGCCTGGCGCCGGCCAACGCCGACGCCGCCGAGGCCATGCTGGACGCCATCAGCGGCCAGGGCGCACGCCTGCCTTCCGAACGCCGCTTCAAGGCGCGCGCCAAGAGCGAACAGGAAGGCGTATGGGTCGGCCGCGCGCTGTATGACGAGATCAGGTCGTTGGGGTCATTGAAGACGCAGGTCTGACACGCGCGTCGGCCAGCCGGCACCTTGGCGCGCTGGCGGCCGCTGGCAGCAGGTGGCGACGCGGCTGGGAATCACTGTCCTGGTCAGCTCAGCTCCGGCAAGCCCGGCAGCAGCTTGTCCAACGTGATCGGGTAGTCTCGCACCCGGACACCGGTGGCGTTGTAGATCGCGTTGGCAATCGCCGCGCCCACGCCGCACAGGCCCAGCTCGCCCACGCCCTTGGCTTTCATGGGCGAGGAAATCGGGTCGGTTTCATCCAGGAAGATGACCTCCTGGCTTGGGATGTCGGCGTGCACCGGCACCTCGTAGCTGGCCAGGTCGTGGTTCACGAAGAAGCCGACCCGGTCGTCCACCGCCAGCTCTTCCATCAAGGCCGCGCCCACGCCCATCGTCATGGCGCCGATCACCTGGCTGCGCGCCGTCTTGGGGTTCAGGATGCGCCCGGCGGCGCACACGGCCAGCATGCGCCGGATGCGCGTCTCGCCGGTGGCCGCGTCCACCGCCACTTCGACAAAATGCGCGCCGAAGGTGGACTGCTGGAACTTCTTGTCCAGGTCACCGAATTCCATCGTGTCTTCCGCGACCAGGTCGCCGCCCGCCGCCGCATCGCGCAGCGTTGCCGTTCGGCCGTTTGCATCGGTGACCGAGCCGTCCGCGAACACCGCGCCGTCCCTGGCGAAGCCCAGGCGTTGCAGAATCTGGGTGCGCAGCTTGTCGCACGCCGCATACACGCCCGCCGTCGAGCTATTGGCGCCCCACTGCCCGCCCGAGCCGGCCGACACCGGGAAGTCAGAATCGCCCAACCGCACGACGACCTTGGCCAGCGGCACGCCCAACATTTCGGCGGCCGTCTGCGCGATGATCGTGTAGCTGCCGGTGCCGATGTCCGTCATATCCGTTTCAACAATGACCTGGCCCGCGGCGTCCAAGCGCACGCGCGCCGCCGAGGTGGTCACCAGGTTATTGCGAAACGCCGACGCCACGCCCATGCCCACCAGCCAGCGCCCTTCGCGGCGAGTACCGGGCTTGGCGCTGCGATTGGCCCAGCCAAAATGGTCCGCGCCCAGGCGCAGGCATTCGATGAAGCGGCGCTGCGAGAACGGCCGCTCCGGCTTGGCCGGGTCCACCTGCGTGTCGTTGCGCACCCGAAATTCCACCGGGTCCAGCCCGGCCGCTTCCGCCATTTCGTCCACGGCAATTTCCAGCACCATCATGCCCGGCGCCTCGCCGGGCGCGCGCATGGCGTTGCCTTCGGGCAGGTCCAGCTGCATCAGGTTCAGCGCGGTCAGCCGGTTGGCGCCGGCATACAACAACCGCGTTTGCTGCACGGCCAGCTCGGGCTGGCCGCCGGGCAAGTCGCCCGACCAGCTTTCGTGGCCGATGGCGGTGATCTTGCCGTCTGGCGTCGTGCCGATGCGCACACGCTGAATCGTTGCGGGCCGATGCGTGGTGTTGTTCGCTATCAACGGGCGTTGCAGCGCCACCTTGACCGGTCGGCCCGCCGCCCGCGCGCCCAGCGCCGCCATCAAGGCATCCGCGCGCACAAACAGCTTGCCGCCAAAACCGCCGCCCACATAGGGCGAGATCAAGCGGACCTTTTCGCGTGGCACACCCAGGGTGCGCGCCAGGTCGCCACGCCCCCAGTCCACCATCTGGTTCGACGTCCACACCGTCAGCGCATCGCCTTCCCATTTGGCAACGGACGCATGCGGCTCCATCATCGCGTGCGACTGGTCGGGCGTGGTGTAGGTGTGGTCGATCTTCACCGGCGCCTGCGCATAGGCGCTTTCGAATTCACCCACGCGGTCCTCTTGCGGATCGTTCTTGCCGGCCTTGTCCGTAGACGACTTCTCGGCGGCCAGATCGAACGCGCCCTGCGTGCGTTCGTACTGCACGCGGATGAGCCGGCTGGCGGCGCGCGCCTGTTCCAGGTTTTCGGCCACCACCAGGGCGATGGCCTGGTGATAGTGCTCGATGGCGGGGCCGCCCAGCAGCGTGGCGGTGTTCATCTTGCCCTTGCCCAGCTTGCCGGCGTTTTGCGCGGTCACCACCGCCAGCACGCCGGGCGCGCGGCGCGCGGCCTCGATGTCCATCGACGTGAGGCGGCCTTTTGCGATGGCAGAACCCAGTACATAGCCCACGGCGGCATCCGGCGCCACGTCATGCCGCTCGTACGCGTAGGGCGCCCTGCCGGTGGTTTTCAACGGGCCGTCGATGCGGTCGACGCCATGGCCCACGACCTTCAGCTGATCGATGGGATTTTGGGTAGCGGGAGTATCGAATTTCATCGCGTCAGGCCCTCGCTTGCGCCAGCACTGCACTCAGGGTTCTTGCGGCCAGTGTCAGCTTGAATGCGTTGTCGTCGGTGGGCCGGGCGTCGGCCAGCAGGCGGTCGGTGACCGCCCGCGCGCCTTGCGGCAACGCGGCGTCGGCGGCGTCCAGGCGCCACGGTTGCGGCGCCACCCCGCCCAACGCCGCGCGCCCGCTGCCGTCGGGCTGCACCACGGCGGCCACGGACACCAGCGCAAACGCGTAAGAGGCGCGGTCGCGCACCTTGCGATACACGTGCGTGCCACCTGCCGGCTTGGGCAGGGCCACCGCCGTGATCAGCTCGCCGGCTTCCAGCGTGGTTTCAATGTGCGGCGTATCGCCGGGCAGGCGGTAGAAGTCCGCGATCGGAATCACGCGCGTGGCGCCGTCCGGACGCACCGTTTCCACCTGCGCGTCCAGCACGCGCATGGCCACCGCCATGTCGCTGGGGTGCGTGGCGATACAGGCGTCACTGGTGCCTATCACGGCTAATTGACGCGTCACGCCGCCGATGGCCGAACAGCCCGTGCCCGGCGCGCGCTTGTTGCACGGCATGTTGGTGTCGTAGAAATACGGACAGCGCGTACGTTGCAGCAGGTTGCCCGCCGTGGTCGCGCGGTTGCGTATCTGCCCCGACGCGCCGGCCAGAATCGCGCGCGACAGCACGGCGTAATCGCGCCGCACACGCTCGTCGGCGGCCAGATCGGTGTTGCGCACCAGGCTGCCGATGCGCAGCCCGCCTTCGGGCGTCGGCGTGATCTGGTCCAACGCCAGCCCGTTCACGTCGATCAGGTGCGTGGGCGTTTCCACTTCCAGCTTCATCAGGTCCAGCAGATTGGTGCCGCCCGCAATGAAGCGGGCGCCGCGTGCCTGGGCGGCGCTGGCGGCGGCGTCGGCGGGGGTGCGCGCGCGTTCGTAGGTAAACGGCCTCATGCTTTGCTCCCCGCCACCTCGGTGATGGCTTCAATAATGTTTGAATACGCGCCGCAGCGGCAGATGTTGCCGCTCATGCGTTCGCGGATTTCGTCCACGCTAAGCAGCGGGCGCTCGGTCAGGCTCTCGCTGACGTGGCTGGGCACGCCTTGCGACAATTCTTCCAGCATCGCCACCGCCGAACAGATCTGGCCCGGCGTGCAGTAGCCGCACTGATAACCGTCGTGCTTGACGAAGGCGGCCTGTAGCGGATGCAGCGCCGTGGGCGAGCCCAGCCCTTCAATGGTGGTGATCTCGGCGCCGTCGTGCATCACGGCAAGTGTCAGACAGGAATTGACGCGGCGGCCGTCCAGCACCACCGTACAGGCGCCGCACTGGCCGTGGTCGCAACCCTTCTTGGTGCCGGTCAGATGCAAGTGCTCGCGCAGCGCGTCCAACAGGCTGGTGCGCATATCCAGCGACACTTCGCGTGACGCGCCATTCACCCGCAGCGTCACGGTGGCGGACATCGGCTGCACGCCGGTCTGCGCGGCCTGCTGGGCCAACGACACCGACGATGAGGCAGCCATGGCGGTTGCGGAAACGGCGCCCGCCTTCAGCAGGTTGCGCCGGGTGATCTTGATTGCTGATGAGTTTTCCAAGTCTGCCCCTTTCGTTTAGTCGGCGACGCGGATGGCGGCGCGCTGCGGGTCGGGTTGCGGGTCGGGTTGCGGGTCGGGTTGCGGTCCGGATTGCGGTCCGGCATGCAGCAACTCGCATTCCCACTCCCGCCGGGAATGCGCGGCGGCCTGTGTCGTATGTTCAATACGTTGCTGCGTCAGCTCCGCCAGGATCGACACTGCGATCTCGGGTGGGGTGCGGCTGCCGATGGGCAGGCCCACCGGGCCACGCAGGCGCGCAATCTGCTCTTCTGTAAAACCGAAATGTTCACGCAGACGCGCGCGTCGCGCTTCGTTGGTGCGGCGCGAGCCCAGCGCGCCCACAAAGAACGCCGGCGACGGCAGCGCTTCCAGCAAGGCCATGTCGTCCAGCTTCGGGTCATGCGCCAGCACGATGATCGCCGTGCGCACGTCGGGTGCCAGGGCCATCACCGTGTCGTCCGGCATTGTCGTGACGAGTCGTGTACCCGGCACGTCCCACGATGCGGCGTATTCTTCGCGCGGGTCGCACACGGTGACGTCGAATCCCAGGGCTACCGCCATCGGCGCCACGTAGCGCGCGATGTCGCCGGCGCCGACCAGCAGCAAGCGCCATTGCGGGCCGTGCAGCGTGGTCAACACTTTGCCGTTCCAGTCGAACCGGTCGCCCGGCTGCGCCGGCGTCAGCTGCGCGGTGCCATCGGCCAGGCTCAACGTTCTTTTGACGAGTTCGCCTTGGCGCAGTCGGTCGGCAAGGCTATGCAGCTGCACCGCATCCGGCTTGGGTTCGATCAGCAATTCCAGGATGCCGCCGCAGGGCAGGCCAAAGTTCAACGCTTCGTCGCGGGTGGCGCCGTAGGTCAGCGCATAGGGGCCGGCGCGCCAGAGATCGCCGCGCCGCATCTTGTCGATGAGGTCATCTTCGATACAGCCACCGGATACCGACCCGGCAATGCGCCCATCTTCACGCACCGCCAGCCACGATCCGCGTGGCCGTGGCGAGGCGCCCCAGGTTGCGGCTACCGTCGCCAGGACAAACGCGTGGCCCTGGCGCCGCCAGTCCTGGATAGCGGCCAACACTTGTAGATCAAGACTTTCCATGTTGGTGCCTTTGGAAATATCGGACTCACTCTACCAGTGGCCCGCCCGGCAAGAAAAGAGGCAAAATCCGCATACACCGTTGAGTGAAATTCACGAATCACCGGGGGAATGTCAGGAGTGGCGCGGTTGTCCAAGACGCCACGTCTCCCCCCCCCAGTTGCCCACTGTCAACCGTGATCGCCCAGCAAGCGCCATGCCTAAGCCGCCACCGTCTTCGTCAGCCTCTGCTTTGTCAGCCTCTTCCTGGTCAGCCCCTTCCTTGTCAGCCCCTTCCTTGTCAGCGCCTTCCGCGTCCCCCTCTTCCGCGTTGCGCGCTTTGCCCTCGGCCGCGTGCGTCGGCATCTTGCTGGCGGCGGGCCATGGGCGGCGCTACGCCGCGGACGCCCCAGGTCAGGACAAGTTGATGGCGCGGCTGGAAGATGGCACGCCGGTGGCGGTGGCGTCCGCCCGCGCGCTGGGCAGCGCCACATCACGCACCATTGCGGTGCTTCGACCCGACCAAGCGGCGCTAGGCGCGCTGCTGCAAGCGGAAGGATGCGAGCTGATCATGGTGGGCGCGAACGCGGACGGCATGGGCGATAGCCTGGCGACCGCCGCCCGCCACTTGCTCGGCCTGGGCATGGGCCGGGGCGAAGATTTTCCACCCGAAGGGCGAGACGTTCACGCTAAGACGCAGGGCTTGCCCGCCGCATCGTCGTGCCTGGTCGCCTTGGCGGACATGCCCTGGTTGCGCGCCGACACCTGCATGCAAGTGGCCGCCGCAGCCCCGCACCATCGCATCGTGACGCCCACGTGGCAAGGCAAGCGCGGCCACCCCGTCGCCTTCGCGCGCGATCTCTGGCCTGAGCTTGCCGCGCTATCGGGCGACGTGGGCGCGCGCCGCTTGCTGCTGCGCCATCCCGTGCACGAGTTGGCAGTGGACGATCCCGGCGTGCACGCCGATGTCGACACGCCGCAAGATCTGCGCGCCGGTCATTGACCCTGCCGGATCGTGGCGATGTCTTTCATCGCGCGCCTTCCCGCCCCTTACCCCCCTTCTCGCCCCTTCTCGCCCCTTCTCGCCCCTTCTCGCCACTTCTCGCCCCTTCCCGCGCCCACTGCGTGCCCACGTTTGCCCAACGTTTGCCCGCGCTTGCCCGCGCGACAGGCCCACGTTTGCACCGCTGCCGGTGTGAACCTCGCGCCCGGGCGCGCCACCTGCTCAAGGGGCGTCGGTAATGCCGGCCTCGCTAACGATCTTGCTCCAGCGCGCCTCTTCCTGCTTCACGTAGTCCCCCAGCGCGGCGGGCGTGCCGACGTTGGCCACCAACCCCTCCAATTTCAGCGCCGCCTGAAAATCCGCCTTGCCCGACACGTTCTTGATGGCGGCGTTCAGCCGGTCAATGACGGCGGCGGGCGTGCCTTGCGGGACGAACACGCCGTACCAGCTGTCCACGTAGTAGCCCGGCACCCCTGCTTCGGCCACGGCGGGCACGCCGGGGTACGACGGTGAACGGTCTTGGGTCGTGACGGCCAGCGCGCGCAACTGCCCGGTCTTGACGTGGCCGCTGACGCTGGCCGACGTAGAGAAGATCATGTCGATCTGCCCGCCCATCAAGTCATTGATGCCGGGGCCCGCCCCCTTGTACGGCACATGCAGGACGTCGACCTTGCCCAGGCTTTTGAAGAGCTCGCCGGCCAGATGCGCCGACGTGCCATTGCCGTAGGAACCGAACGTCAGCTTGCCGGGATGGGCGCGCGCGTACGCCAGGATCTCCTGCACGCTCTTGAATTTGGACTTGGGTGACACCACCAGCACATTGGGCGACTTGCCGATCAGCGCAACGGGCGCAAACGCCTTGTCGGTGTCGTAGGGCAGCTTCTTGTGAATGGCCGGGTTGACCGCGTGCGCGAACGTCGCCATCAGCAGCGTGTAGCCGTCGGGCGGACTCTTGGCCACGTTCTCGGTGCCGATGATGGTGCTGCCGCCCGGCCGGTTCTCGACGATGACGGATTGGCCAAGTTCGTCGGTCAGGCCCTTGGCCAGCTGGCGCGCAATGATATCCGTGCCGCCGCCGGGCGTGAACGGCACCACGATACGCAGCGGCCGGTCGGGAAATACGGCGTGCGCTTGCGGCGCGGCCACGGCGCATATCGTCAACATCGCGGCGGCGACTGCCTTGATGGGCCGCAACACAAATGGGTAGGTCTTCATCGTTGTCTCCTGATTTTTTTGCGCCGGTCTTGTGCGGATCCTGTGCGGCGCGTCGGCAAAAAAGTTGCGTGGGGGGGAAGGGACGGCGGGGCTGCCCGCCTAGTCCTTCATCACCACGACGCCATCGGCCGCGCAGACGCCCTGCCCTGTCGGCTTGACGAACAGCGGGTTGATCTCGGCTTCCAGCAACTGGTCTTGCAAGGTGCTTGCCATGCGCGCAAACGCCAACACCGCCTGCACCAGCGCGGGCACGTCGCAGGTCGGTCGGCCGCGATAGCCGTCCAGCAAGGGCCATGTTCTTAAGCGGCGCAGGGCCGCCTCGACGTCTTGCGCCGTCAAGGCCGCGCCGTCGTCCGGCAATAGCAGCAAGGTGGTGTCGCGCACCAGCTCGGCCACCACGCCGCCCATGCCCAGCAATATCGCCGTGCCCAGCGGGTCGTGATGCAGGCCGACGATGACCTCGGCCGCGCCGGTGACCATCTCTTGCACCAGGTAGGCCTGGGGCGGCTTGCCGGTGTGCTGGCGCACGTCGATGCGCATCTGTCGCAGGCGCTGCGCGATGTCTTCCGGCGCGACATTGACGGCTACGCCGCCCACGTCGCTCTTGTGGGTGATGTCGCGCGACAGCAGCTTGAGCACCACGCGCGGGCCCAATGCGCGGGCGGCGCGGGTGGCTTCGGCTTCGGCGTCGGCGTCGGCTTCGGCTTCGGCATTGACGATGATTTCCCGCACGCCCGGGATTCCAAACTGCGCGAACAGCGCCTTGGCCTGTGCTTCGTCCAGCGCCTTGTGCGGTTCGACGGTTGCGGGCGAAGCCGCGTGCGCCGGCGTGCCGTCGCGCACCGGGCGCACCGCGCGCTCTCCGCTCAGCTTGCCACCCTGCACCCGCCGCATGGCAGACAACGCCGCGCCGACGCTTTCGGGCGCGGCAAAGGCCGGCACGCCGTAGCGGCTCAGGACTTCCGCGGCGCGCGGGGCGTGCGGACTGATATATGCCAGTACCGGTTTGCCGTCAGGCGTCAGCGAATCGCGCAGCGCACCGGCCATCAGTTCGGGCTGCGCCACGGCGGAAGATCCCGCGATGACGACCAGCGCATCGTACTGATCGCTTTCCAGCACGATGCGGATGGCGTTGCGCAGCAGGTCCGGCTGCAAGCCGGCCAGCGTCACGTCGATCGGGTTGCGATCCAGCGCGGCGTGGTCGCCGGTTTGCAGCGCGCGCAAGGCGGCGCCCGTGGCGGCATCGGGCGCGGGCAGCTCAAAGCCTGCCACGCCCAGACTGTCGGCCACCAGCGTGCCCGCCCCGCCGGTTGACGTCAGCACCGCCACGCGATTGCCGCCCAGCTTGCGATCGCCGGCCAGCGCGGCGGGTATATCCAGCAGGTCGGCAAACGTTTGCGCGCGAATGATGCCCGTCTCGTCGAACAGCGCGTCGTACATGGCGTCGGCGCCGGCCAAGGCGCCCGTATGCGAGGCCGCTGCCTGCGCGCCGGATGCCGAACGGCCGACCTTGAACGCCACGATGGGCTTGCCGGCCGCCGCCGCCTTGCGCGCCGCCGCGCGGAACGTCCTGGGGTTGCGGATGCTTTCCACATACAGGGCGATGATGCGCGTGGCCGGGTCGTCCACCAACGCATCCACAAAATCCGCCAGGTCCAGATCGACCTCGTTGCTGGTGGAGATCAGCTTGGAAAACCCGATGCCGCGCGCCGCCGCGCGTGACAGCAACGCGCCCAGAATACCGCCGCTTTGCGACACCAGCCCGACCGCGCCACTGGTCAGCTCATCGACTTCCAGCGCGCCGCTGGCGGATAGGGTGATGCGGTCGGTCAGGTTGACCAGGCCGATGGTGTTTGGACCCAGGATGCGCATGCTGCCCGCCGCCTCGCGCAGCTCGCGCTGACGGCGTGCGCCCACGTCCCCGGTTTCCGAGTAGCCGCTGGCCAGCACGATGGCCGCGCCCGTGCCCATGGCCGCCAGTTCGGCAATCGCCTGCTGCGTGCGCTGCGCGCTCAGCAACACGATGGCCACGTCCGGCGCTTCCGGCAAGGAGCGGATATCGGGGTAGCAACGCAGCCCGCCAATCTCGGACGCTTTGGGATTGACGGGATAAATGCGCCCTTCAAAGCCATGCTTTTGCAGATAGGCCACCGGCCGGCCCGACGTCTTGGCCGAGTCCGCCGACGCCCCCACGACCGCAACGCTGCGCGGTCGCAGCAATTTCTGTATGCCGCTCATTGCGCGTCTCCGTCGCGACCGCCCGAAGCGGCCTTGGCCTGGGCCATCTTGGCCTGGGCCATCTTGGCGAGGAATGCCGCAACGGATTCGCGGTGTTCGCTGCTGGTGTAGCAGATGCCCTGCGCCTGGCTGCCCATGGCGAAGACCTGGTCGGCGGTCAGCTCGGAACTCTGGTCAAGTATCGATTTGCTAAGCGCCAAGGCCGTGGCCGAGCCCTTGGCCAGTTCGGCGGCCCAGGCCTGCGCCGCGCGCACTTCGTCGCCAGCCGGGGCGAGCCGGTCGGCGATGCCCAGGGCCAGGGCTTCTTCCGCCAAGACCTTGCGGCCGGAATAGATCAGGTCCTTGGCGCGTGCCAGCCCCACGCGATGAGGCAGGAAAAACATGCCGCCACCATCCGGAATCAATCCCCGCGCGATGTAGCTCCAGGTGAACGACGCACTGTCCGACGCCACGATGAAATCGCAGCTAAGCGCCGTGTCTGCCCCCAGGCCGGCGGCCGCGCCGTTAACGGCGGCGATGGTGGGCTTGGGCATGCGAAACAGCAGGCTGACCGCATGGTGCACACGCTGCTGCCGTGACCAGCCGTTGAAGGCGACTTCGCCCGAGGGCGCGTCCATGCGGCGCTGCATGCCAGAGATGTCGCCGCCCGCGCAGAAGCCCTTGCCTTCCCCTGTCAGCACCAGCGCCTTGGTGCCCCGGTCAGCGGCCACGGCCTCCAGCGCATGGATGAGTTCGGCACGCATGGCGTCGCTGATGGCGTTGCGCTTCTCGGGCCGGTTCAGCGTTAGCGTCGCCACGCCGCCGTCCGCGTGCAGTTTGATGAATTCGTAGTCCGCCATCTTGTTGCTCCGTCTTGGTCGATAGGCCAGCGCGATCCGATGCTTTTTTTTTCGCTGGCGATATCGACACGGTAGGCGCTACAGTGGGCAAAAACACCGGCCCAATTCCACCTGATGGAATTGGGCCGGCGGGCTTCAACGAGGATGGCTTCAAGGATGATGGCGACTGTGACACCCGATGATGCGCCCCCCGCGCAGCAACGTTTCGATGGCGTCAGCCAGAACCGGTCGCTGGCCCGTGGCCTGGAAATCCTGCGCGCGTTCAAGCCCGGCACCGACCTGCTTGGCAATGGCGAGCTTGCCGAGCGCACCGGCCTTTCCGCCGCCACGGTCAGTCGGCTGACTCAGACGCTGGTGACCAGCGGCTTTCTGGAATACGAGCGCGGCGCGCGTGCCTACCGGCTGGCCGCGCCGGTGTTAAGCCTGGGCCACGCCATGCGCGCTGCGTCGCCGGTATTGAACGCCGCCACGCCGTTCATGCGCGACGTATCCAACAAACTGCACGTCAATATCGGCCTTGCCAGTGCGGACCGCACTGAAATGGTTTATCTGGAATCCATCCGCTATAACCGCCGGGCCTCGCTTCGCACTATCGTGGCGGGCCAACGGGTACCGATCGAACTCACGTCTTTAGGTCGCGCGTATCTGGCCACGCAGCCGACGGCGGCGCGCCAGGCGCTGCTCAAGAAAATAATGTCGGGATATCGCAGCGCATCGTGGAAACCGATCGGCGCGGAAATTGATCGAGCCATCGCAAAAGTGGTGGCTGCGGATTATTGCGTGGCGTCATGGCAGCCCGGCGTTGTTGCGATGTCTACCCCGCTACGTGTGCCCGGTGGCCAGACGCTGGCGTTGAACCTGAGCTTGATGACGGACGACACGGCCGCGTCCGTGGAAAGGTTGCACGCGGCGGACTTGCTGGCATTGAAAGAGCGAATCGTTCACGAGCTTGATCGCCGCGCGCCGCCGCCGTAGACGGCGACTTTTTCAGCCACGGACGCCGGTCACCGCCTTGATCCGCACGGCGCCTTGTTCGGACTCCGATGTACAGCTACCCGGCACCGGCGCGTTCCACTTCATATAAATATCTTTCTGGATCAGCACGATTATTCGGGTACCAAGGGGGTATTGCGCACAGATTATCTCCTGCCTTATTTTTTGTGATGGCCAGAGCACAAGTAACACAGCCACATGCACTATCACCGCCCTATTGAACATCCCGGATTCGCATTTCTACACGGACCGCGAAGTGTAGTGAGGGATGCGTCCCCGATGTTTAGAAAAGGCAATCAAACCAGACAGAAAGTATCTAACGCGTTAACTTTATTGCGGATTATTCTGTAATAATCCGCCAGCGAGATAATCCGACCAGATAATGCGCGTTAATAAGACTATTGACCGGCCGGGCTCGCGCTCAAGGTATTTTTGTAAACCTTGCCATCTTTCATGATGAGGCGCAGATGGGTATCGGGGTCGCCCAGAAAATCCAGATTGCGAGACGGGTCGCCGTCGGCCACCAGAATATCGGCCAGGGCGCCCGGCGCGATACGGCCCAGCGGCTTGGGGTACGGGTTGCGTTGGCCCGACAAGGCCAACAAATCGCCGTTGACCCCGGTTGCCTGCGCCAGCAAGGTCAGTGGGTCATAGAACCGCACCAGCTTGGCCAACTGGCGTCCTTGGCTGGGCGTGTTCTTGGCATTGAACAGAATGTCGGTGCCCCAGCCCGTCTTGATGCCGTATTTTTGCGCCAGTTCATAGGCGCGCACCGTGCCTTCCGACACGCGCCGCTGTGATTCCTGACGCGCGGCATCGGGATACGTGTTGGCGTCCTCGTCCATCAAGAACGGTTGCAGACTCCACCAGACGCCCTCTTCACGCATCATGCGCACGCTTTCCTCGTCGGCCAATTGCCCGTGTTCGATGCATTTGACGCCGGCCTTGATCGTGCGCTGGATACCCTTGGGCGTGTAGACGTGGGCCATCACATAGGTATTCCAGTCGGCCGCCGCGTCAACGGCGGCCTGCAATTCCACTTCAGAAAACTGCGTGCTGTCCAAGGGATCGTAAAGCGACGACACGCCGCCGCCCGCCATGACTTTGATTTGCGACGCGCCCAACATCAGCTGCTCTCGCACACGCCGCAATACTTCGGCGGTGCCGTCGGCAATCATCGCCACGCCGGCGCTTTCCACAAAGCTCAACGGGGTATTGGCCGCGCGCGGCAAGTCGCTGCGCAAGCGAAAATCCCCGTGACCCGAGGTTTGTGAAATCATGGCGCCGCTGGGATAAATGCGGGGACCGGGCACCATGCCTTCATCGATGGCGCGCTTTAATGCAAACGCCGGCCCGCCCGCGTCACGAATCGAGGTAAACCCACGCATCAACGTGCGCTCGGCCTGCTCGGCAGCCGCGATATACAGATACCCCAGGTCGGCCGTCATGGCGACGGTTTGGCCCACCGCCGCCAACATGGAATGCCAGTGCACGTCGATCAAGCCCGGCATGACGAGCTTGCCCTGGCAATCAATCACCTGTGCGCCGTCAACCGATTGCCCGGCGCTGGGCAAGGCGGCAATTACGTTGCCTTGAATCAATACCTGCACGCCGTTTTGTACCGGTTTGCCCGAGCCATCGAACAAACGCAGGTTGGTCAGCAGCAAGGGACGATCGGAAGGCGTGGGGTGACGCAGCCAGTTGCTGGCCGCGCGCGCGCCCGTAAAGGGAAGCATCATGGCCGCCGCGCCGCCGAGGAACTTGCGACGCGACATATCCGCCATCACCCGCTGGTAAATCAAGCCACAGGCCACGCTGCCACACTGGCAGGGCCGCTTGAGGTTCAATACGCCGTTGCCGCCTTTGGCGCCATTGGCACCGTTCGGCGCGCGGCCGGCTCCGCCACTGAATAAATAACGCTGCGGAGAATCGAATGCATGAGCGGTAGCGCGGGCCATCGAACTTCTCCTGATGTTGAATACACGGCAATGCGATGTGCCGATGCTACTCAATAAACAGGATGCCAGCGCAAATAATTGCCGGCCTGATTGCCGGTCTGTAACCAAGCCGATTAATAATGGGAATTGCGTGCCGCGCGGGCAATTCCTTGCTGGCGTCGAGAAGCTACTGCGCCATGCGCCGCAGCCGATCCAATTCCGCCTTGTTCAGGCGTTTGGCTTCCAACTCGGCGTAATTTCGTTCGCCCGCATCGTAAGACCCTTCAAAGATGCAGCGGCTGCGCAGAATCTTGCAGTTATCGCTGACCACCCGCTCGGACGCGGCAACCTTGGCGGTTTCGCTGGATCCCGTCGGTGTGGTCGGCGTCGACGAACAGGCGGATATCAGTGCGGCAAACAAGAGCGCCACGCTGTGGCGGCTCAACAATCGAATCAACATTTTCCCTGGCCCATGGCTTCATCAGCTGTACTTATAGCAAGGGAAACGTCAAAAAATCGTTCCAAGTCGTAGCAGCGCGGCCCGGCGGTCACTCGTCTTCGACGCCCGACAGGTCGGTGAAATCCGCCACTTCGCCGTCCTGGAAGTTGACCATGATGCCGTAGGGTTCGCAGATGGGAAACACCCCTTCCTCGAACAGAATGGACCAGTCTTCCTCACCATGGAAGATGACTTCCGGGCCATCCACCAGGGGCACGCCCACCGGAAGCTGGAACGACGCGTCGCAGCCCAGCACCTCGGGATCGCTGCGATACACCTCTTCCAGATACGCCGTCGCCTTGGCGATCCACGCGCCCAGATCCGCCATGATCCGCGTAAACGCCGCCATCCCGGCCTCATTGTCGCGAGAGTCCGCCAGCACCTGGACGGACACATAGACCTGGCCCCCGTTTATGTCCGGCGTATCGACATTGCCTTGCAGGTAACGCAGGCCGTCTTCGCTGGTATTCAGGGTCAAAGAGGAAAGGGACGGATCGATGGAGGGCATGGGGGGCCTTTAAAGAATGGGAGTGCCGGCAGCGCGTAGCCTGAGCTTCACCGTAGCGCCGATAGATCAGGCTACGAGATTAGCATTTGCCCGTGGCCGATAAACCGTCTGTCCGGCGCATCCCCCTCACGCGTTTGGTGTCGCCCCTTGGCCTGATAGCCCGGTCCCAACGGCCTCCAACGTATGCGACAAACAATAAATATCCGACCACGCGGCGGCCGGGTCGGCGTGCCTCGCCAGTTCCTCGGCATTGCGCACCTCGCCTTCGCAGGCGGTGACCGCGTTGATGTCGTAGCCGTTGACGATATAGATCCAATCGGCAACGCCGTCCCGGGCGCCGCGTATGGCTTGCTCGGTCGTTTGTGCAATCGCGGGGGTCTGCGTCATCAGCAGATGCGCGCCCGAAATGCCCGGGCGCACGCAGCAGGCGGCAGCATGCGCTTTCACACACGCGCGCAAAGCGTCCCGCGCGCCTGCGCGCGGTGACAAACGCAGGGTCAGCGCGTACCGCGCCAAACCGCCTCCGACGCTTTCCAGCACCCTGCACTGGCTGCGGATCATGTTGCGATGTTGCGGCATCAGCTTGGTGGACCAGGGCGTCGGCTGGTTCAACCTGCCCAGGTAGGCGGGCGAACTCAGCGTGTCGTAGCCGTCAAGTTCGTACATGACGAAAAAGCCTTCGCCGCCATGGGCGCTGACCCAGCGCGAGCCGCGCCGGAAACCCGGCACGCTCATGCGCTCGGGGAAGTGTTCATGCGAATGCCAGTCTTCGAATTCCGAGCGCCATGCCGGCGCAATATCCCACCACATAGCGATGGCGGCGCTGCCCAATAGCGCCATGATCAGCGCTTTGCCCGCAGCGCGGACAATTCCGTGGCCACCTGCTGCATCACGTCCGTGCCGATCTCGCCGGCGAACTTGTCGACCACCGGTTTGACGGCCTGGCGCAAGCCGTCTACCGCCTGCGGCGCCGGCTCGTTGACCTGCATCAGCTTGCGCAAGTCGTCGATGGCCACGGCTTCCTTGGCCTGCGAGATCTTGCGTTCTTGCTGCTTGGCTTCGTTGGCCGCGTCCAGGATGATCTGGCGTTCGGCCGGCGACATGCCGTCCCACGTCTTCTTGCTCATCAGGAACGGCATGCCGGTATAGATGTGCCGCGTCAGCGACAGGTACTTTTGCACCTCGGCGAACTTCGCGGACTGGATCACGCCCACGGGGTTGTCCTGCCCGTCGATGGCCTTGGACTCCAGCGCGCCATAGACTTCGCCGAACGTCATCGGCACGGGGTTGGCGCCCAGGGTCTTGAACATCTCGATATACACCGGCGCGGCGATCACCCGGATCTTCAAGCCCTGAAAATCCTGCACGCCGGTAATGGGGCGGCGGCTGTTGGTCATGTTGCGAAAGCCCAGGTCCCAGATTCCCAGGCCGACCAAACCGTGGTCGGCCAAGCCGTCCAGCAGGCGCTTGCCCACCGGGCCATCGGACACCGCATACGCTTCGCGCGCATCGTTGAACAGAAACGGCAGGTCAAACACCATGAAGCGCTTGTCAATGCCGGCCAGCAGCCCCGTGGCCATCGACGTGAAGTCCAACGTGCCGCCGCGCACCGCCGACAGGTTTTGCGGGTCGCCCCCCAGCACGGCGTTGGCATAGATCGACACCTTCATCTTGCCGCCGCTTTTCTCGGCGACCAGGTCGGCAAACTTCTGCGCGCCCTGCCCCAGCGGATGATCCGCGGCCAAGCTGAATGCAAACTTCAGGGTACGCGCCTTGACCTCTTGCGCGGCCACGGTGGCGGTTAGCGCCAGGCAAACCGAAAGAGATGCGGCGGCGGTTACGGCAAGGCGAAATAACGGCTTTCCAATCTGCATCACAACCCCTCTGGTTTGGTGTCGGCAAGGAATATTTCGCTGCGAGCATAGGGCATAATTTTGAATGCCGTTCAAATTTTGGCCGAATTCAAAATTTGAATTTGGCCGCATTCAGCGCTCGGTTTTTCATGGTGGCCAACCCAAGGAGTTGCAATGAGCGGGGCAATCGAAAAGACATTGGCATTGCTTGAATACCTGGCCAAGCACCCCGACGGCGTCGCGCTGGCGACGGTGGCCGACGACCTGAACCAGTTGCGCAGCGGCTGCCACCGCACCCTGCACGAGCTGATGAAGTACGGCTACGTGCGGCAGACGCCGGTGCGCGGCGAATATGCGTTGACGACCAAGCTGGCGTCGATGGGTCTGAGCTTTCTGGGGCGTTCGGGCGTGGTCGACATTGCGCAACCGGTCATCGACCGCTTTGCCCTGGCCACCGGCGAACTGGTGCGGCTGGCCATCGTCGACGGTAAGCGGCTGACCCTGGTGGCCAAGGCGCAAGGGGCAAAGTCGGGGCTGCTGTATGACCCCGACATGGGCATCGACCTGCGCCTGTCTTGCAGCGCGGCCGGCCACGCCTGGCTGATGACGTTGCCGGAGGACCAGGCGATTGCGTACGTCACCGAACAAGGGCTGGGCAAGCCGCGCGATTTCGGGCCCAATGCGCCCACGTCGATCCGCGCGTTGCTTGCCGGCCTGGACGGCCACCGGCGGCGCGGGTACAGCATGCTGCAAGACGTTTATGCGGCGGGCATGAGCGCGATGGCGGCACCGATTCGCCGCCCCGGCCACGCAAGCACGGGCATCCTGGTGGTGGCCGGCCCGTCGCAACGCTTGACGCTGAAGGCAATGGAAAAGTTTGGGCCGGCGCTGCTGCGCGCGGCCAGCGAGCTGGCGCAGGCGGCAGAGGCGTCGCCGCTGCTGCGCTCGGCGCGCGTGGGCACGTGGGGCAATGGCCCGGCCGCGGAGGACTAGCGCGCCGTGGCCGGATCACGGCCTACTTCGCCGTATCGTCGCCGTCACTACGGCCCTGCATGGGAAAGCGCTTTCGGAACATCGGCGACGCCAGGCTTGCCAGCGCCAACTCTTCGGTGGCCGCCAGCAACTGAGGGCCCAGTTCCAGCATGCGCGCTTCGGTCAGGCGCATGGCGGGGCCCGCGATACTGAGCACGCCGATGGCGTCTTCGCCCTTGCGCTGCACGGGCGCCGCCATGGCCGTCATGCCGGGCGCAAACACTTCGTTGATCATCGCGTAGCCGCGCTTGCGGCCGGCTTGCAGCATCTTGGTCAACGCCGCAATCGTGGTGGGCGCGTTGGGGCCATATTCCGCCGGCGAACCGAAGCCTTGGCGCGACACCAGATCCAGCGCGCGCTCGTCCGACATCGTCAACATCCACGCGTGCCCGGACGCGCTGCACGACAGCCGCGCGTCCGATCCCATTTCCGGGTCGTACCGCAAGCCGTGACGCGCGCCCTGCGCCTTGGCGACCCACGTCAGCCGTTCGTTATCGACGATGGCCAGGCGCACCAGCTCGCCGGAGATATCGGCCAGCCGGTCGACCAGCGGCTGCGCGATATCGACGATGCCGGTCGCCGCCAGATAGCTCAGGCCAATGGAGGCCACGCGAGCGGTCAGCGCGTAGTCGCCGTGGTCGCGGATCTGCCTGACGTAGCCGCAACGGCACAGGTCGGTCAGCAAGCGATGGGCGGCGCTTTGGGGGATCTCAAGCTGCTGCGCCAGCGAGGCTAGCGGCACGCCTTCGGGTCGGGAGGAAAGGTGCTCCATGACGGCAAGCGCGCGTTCGAGGACTCCGGCCATGTCATCTCAACAAGTAATGGGGTGATGGATGATAACCCTAGGTGGAAAACTATTCCACTCGGAATTACATTCCACTACCGAGTCCTCCAAGACATCGAGAACATTCCAAAAAAATCACGGAAGGAGACAACGATGAAGACCCGCATTTTCTGCCTGGGCCTGATGGGCCTGCTGTGCTCGACCGCCATGACGGCCCATGCGCAGGACATCCAGGAACGCACCATCCGGTTCGGCCACCTGAACAACACCGACCACCCCGTCAGCGCGGGCGTGCAGAAGTTTGCCGAGATCCTTGCCAGCAAAAGCGGCGGCAAGATGAAGGTGAAGGAATTCCCCGCATCGCAGCTGGGCAATGAAATGCAGCAGCAGTCCGGCCTGCAAGGCGGCGTGCAGGAAATGTCGGCGCCCGCGTCCACGTCGCTGGCCGGCATCGTCAAGGAATTCGGCTTGATCGACCTGCCCTTCTCGGTCACCGACTTTGGCCAGGCAGACGCGCTGCTGGACGGGCCGCTGGGCCGCGCGCTGATCGCCAAGCTGCCTGAAAAAGGCCTGGTTGCGCTGGGTTTCTGGGACCTGGGCTTTCGCAACGTGACCAACTCCAAGCACGCCATCACCAAGCCCGAAGACCTGGCCGGCCTGAAGATCCGTGTCATTCCCAACCCGGTATTCCTGGACACGTTCAAGGCGTTCAAGGCCAACCCCGTGCCCATGCCGTTTGCCGAGCTGTACGGCGCGCTGGAATCCAAAGCGGTGGACGGCCAGGAAAATCCGTATTCGGTGATTCTGTCGAACAAGTTCTACGAAGTGCAGAAGTACGTCAGCGCGACCAACCACGTTTACGCCGCCAACATCGTGCTGGTCAGCAAGAAATTCTGGGACAAGCTGTCGCCCACCGAACAGCGCCTGATGCAAGAGGCGGCCGACGAGGCGCGTGGCTACCAGCGCAAGGTCAGCCGCGAAGCCGCGCAAAAAGCCGTGGCGGAATTGCAAGCCAAGGGCATCCAATACAACACGATCGAACCGGCGGAAAAAGTCCGCATGCAGCAGGTCGTCAAGCCGGTTATTGAACACTTCACCGGCAGCTACGACCCCGCCATCGTCAAGCTCTACAACGACGAACTCGCACGCATCCGCAAGTAAACGCACCGGCGTATCCATCATGAAGATTCTTGTTTTGCACGGCCCGAACCTGAACCTGTTCGGGCGCCGCGAGCCGCACATCTACGGCACCACGACCTTGGCTGAAATCAACCAGCGCCTGGCCACGCTGGCTGAAGAATTGGGCGTGGAACTGGCCACGCTGCAATCGAACCACGAAGGCGCGCTGATCGACTTTCTGCACCAGAACATCGACGCGGCGCAAGGCGCGCTGGTCAATCCGGCCGGGCTGACGCAGCACGGCGTGCCGCTGCACGATGCCATCAAGGCAATGCCGTTTCCGACGCTGGAGGTGCATATGTCCAACATCGCCGCGCGCGAAACGTGGCGCGCGCATTCGATCATTTCGCCGGCGGTGCGAGGCACCGTGCAAGGGCTGGGGCCGCATTCGTACCTGACGGCGCTGCGCGGGCTGGTCGACATCCTGCAAGAAGCGCGCGCATGACATCGCGCACGCTTTGCACGCTGAAGGGGGCGGCTTCATGGTTTACATAGACGGGTTCATCGCGGTCGCGTGCCGCGTGCTGGAGCTGGCCATCGCGCTGCTGCTGGCGGCGATGGTGGTGCTGGTTTTCGGCAACGTCGTTGCGCGCTACGGCTTCAATTCCGGCATCACCTTGTCGGAAGAACTGTCGCGCTGGATGTTCATCTGGCTGACGTTCCTGGGCGCCGTCATCGCGCTCAAGGAACGCGGCCACCTGGGCATGGACATGGTGGTGGCCAAGCTGCCGACGGCGGGCAAGAAAATATGCCTGGTCGTGGGCCAGATCATCATGCTCTACATCGTGGGCCTGATGTTCAAGGGCAGCTGGGAACAGGCCGTGATCAACGCGGACGTCAGCGCGCCCGTCAGCGGTTTGCCGATGGCGATCGTGTATGTGGCGGGGCTGGTGTTCTCGGCCTTGGCCGGGCTGATCATCGCGGTGGACCTTTATCGCGTGCTGGCCGGCAAACTGCGCGACCAGGACCTGATCATGGTCCAGGAATCCGAAGAAGCCGTGCAGCTCAAGCAGATTCTGGACGACGCCAACCACGGCGCGCCGGGGAGAAGCGCATGACCATCTTCGTATTCATCGGGTCGCTGCTGGGCGTGATGGCGTTGGGCGTGCCCATTGCCTTTGCGCTCTTGGCCAGCGGCGTGGCGCTGATGTGGCATCTGGATATCTTTGATTCGCAGATCCTGGCGCAGAACGTGATCGGTGGCGCGGACAGCTTTCCGCTGCTGGCGGTGCCGTTCTTCATGCTGGCCGGCGAAATCATGAACGTGGGCGGCTTGTCCAAACGCATCGTGGACCTGGCCCTGGCGCTGGTCGGGCACGTCAAGGGCGGACTCGGCTACGTCACCATCATGGCGGGCTGCCTGTTGTCGGCCTTGTCCGGTTCCGCCGTGGCGGACGCGGCGGCGTTGACCGCGTTGCTGCTGCCGATGATGGTCAGCGCGGGCCACAAGAAATCAACGGCCGGCGGCTTGATCGCGGCCACGGGCGTGATCGGCCCGGTGATCCCGCCCAGCATTGGCCTGGTGATTTTCGGCGTGGCCGCGAATGTGTCGATCTCGAAACTGTTCATGGCGGCAATCGTTCCCGGCTTGCTGATCGGTGGCGCCTTGTGGCTGACCTGGGCTTGGCTCGTCCGCCGTGAAAAAGTGGTGCCGCCGCCGCGTAAATCCGCCAAGGAAATCGGCACGGCGGCGCGCAATGCGCTGTGGGCGCTGATGCTGCCGGTCATCATCCTGGTGGGCCTGCGCATGGGCGTCTTCACGCCGACGGAGGCCGCCGTGGTGGCCGCCACGTACGCACTGCTGGTATCGACGCTGGTCTACCGCGAGCTGAAGCTGAATCAGTTGTACGCGGTGTTCGTGTCGGCCGCCAAGACCAGCGCCATCGTCATGTTCCTGATTGCCGCCGCCATGGTCAGCGCGTGGCTGATCACCGTGGCCGACCTGCCCGCCAAAGTCGTGGACATGCTTCAGCCATTCATCGGCAACAAGATCCTGCTGATGGCGGCCATCATGGTGTTGGTGATGGTGGTGGGCACCGCCATGGACATGACGCCCACCATCCTGATCCTGACGCCCGTGCTGATGCCGGTGGTGCGCGCGGCCGGCATCGACCCGGTGTATTTCGGCGTGCTGTTCATCATCAACAACTCGATCGGCCTGGTGACGCCACCCGTGGGCACCGTGCTGAACGTGGTGGCGGGCGTGGGCAAGATGAAGATGGACGACGTCACACGCGGGGTCATGCCGTTCATGGTGGCCGAGTTCGCCATCATGTTCCTGATGGTCGTTTTCCCGGCGCTGGTGATCGTGCCCGCGCGCTGGTTCGGCGGGTGAGGCGCAGGCGTTGTGCGGGGAGGGTCAGGCCCGCACCCGCACAACCGTATCGCACGCCCTGATCCGCTACACAAAGGAGAATTTTCGCAATGTCCGATCTTGCCCAATACCGGCGTCCGTTCTGGAACACCCAGCCCGCTTACCGCTTCGACGCTTATGGTTCCACGCTGCTGCGGTCGCCGAATGAGCCGCTGATCGCCGTGCCGCAGACCCTGTCCGAAATCACCGGCCCCGCGTTCGGCGCCGCCTTCGTCAAGCAGGGCGACAACGACCTGACGCGCATCGCCAGCGCCGACGCCATCGGCGAACGCATCATCGTGTCCGGCCGCGTGCTGGACGAGAACGGCCGGCCGGTGCCCGATGCGCTGATCGAAATCTGGCAGGCTAACGCCGCCGGCCGCTACCTGCACAAACGCGATCAACACGACGCACCGCTGGACCCGAACTTCAGCGGCGAAGGCCGAACGGTAACGGACGCGCACGGCCGCTATCAGTTCAAAACCATCAAGCCGGGCGCCTACCCGTGGGGCAACCATTACAACGGCTGGCGCCCGCAGCACATCCACTTTTCGTTGTTCGGCCGTGCCTATGCCACGCGGCTGGTCACGCAGATGTATTTCCCTGGCGATCCGCTGCTGGAATTCGACCCCATCTTTCAATGCGTGCCGGACGCCAAGGCGCGCGCCCGCCTGGTCGCCACGCTGGACTGGGAAACCACCGTGCCCGACTACGCGCTGGGCTACCGCTTCGATATCGTGCTGCGCGGCCGTAACGCTACCCCGATGGAGTAACGCATGCTCTACCCCACTACCTCGCAAACCGTCGGCCCTTACCTGCACATCGGCCTGTCCGGCCTGAACTGTGCGGACTTGACGGCGGGTCAGCCCGACCTGGACGCGCCCCGGGTCGTCATTGAAGGCCGCATCATCGATGGCCAGGGCAACCCGGTGCCCGACGGCATGATAGAAATCTGGCAAGCCGACGCACGCGGCGTGTACCGTCACCCGGACGATCCACGCCATGCGGACAACGCTGCGCCAGCCGGCTTTACGGGATTCGGGCGCGTGCCCACGGAAGCAGACGGCTCTTTCCGCTTCACCACGATCAAGCCCGGCGGCGTGCCGGCGCCCGACGGCTCGCTGCAAGCGCCTCATCTGCTGGTGTCCTTGTTCATGCGCGGCCTGCTCAAGCATCTGTCCACCCGCCTGTACTTCCCGGACGAAGCGCAAGCCAATGAACAGGACTGGGTCCTGCGCCAGACGCCTGCCGCGCGCCGCGGCACGCTGATCGCGCAGGCGTCGGACAACGGCGTACTGCGCTGGAACGTCGTCTTGCAGGGCGCGGGCGAGACCGTGTTCTTCGACCTCTGACCGCGTCAGCAACGGACGCAACATGACCATTCTTTCCGGCCTGACGGAACAGATCTATTCCGACCGCGACATCATGGGCCTGTTCTCCGGCCCCGGCACCATCCGGCGGATGCTGGCGGTGCAAGCCGCGCTGGCCCGCGCGCAGGCGCGCTGCGGCGTCATCCCCGACAGCGCGGCGCGCAGCATCCACAAGGTCTGCCATGCCGAAGACATCAACAGCATCCTGGACCTGGACGCCATCGCTTCCGCCTCCATGCTGGCCGGCAACATCGCCATCCCCTTCGTCAAGCAACTGACCGCCGCCGTGCGCCAGGCAGACGCCGAGGCGGCACGCTTCGTGCATTGGGGCGCCACCAGCCAAGACGTGCTGGACACCGCGCTGGTCTTGCAACTGCAACAGGTTGCCGCGCAGCTGGACCAGGACCTGGACGCGGCGCAACGCGCATGCGCCCGGCTGACCGCAACGCATCGCGACACGATCATGGTCGGCCGCACGTGGTTGCAACACGCACTGCCCACCACCTTTGGCGTCAAGACGGCCGGTTGGTTGGAAGCGCTGACCCGCTCGCGGCAACGCCTGCGGCACGACGCCGAACAATGCGCCCTGCTGCAATTCGGCGGCGCCGCCGGCACGCTGGCAAGCCTGGGCAACGCCGCCCCCGATGTTGCGCGCGTCCTGGCCGAAGAACTGGGCCTTGCCCTGCCCGACATGCCCTGGCACACGCATCGCGACCGCCTGGCCGACTTGGCGGCAACACTGGGCGTGCTGACCGGCACGCTGGGCAAAATCGCCCGCGACGTGTCGCTGATGGCGCAGACCGAGATCGCCGAGCTAGCCGAACCCGCCGGCCCGGGGCGCGGCGGCTCCAGCACCATGCCGCACAAGCGCAACCCCGTCAGCAGCGCCGCCATCCTCGCCGCCGCCACCCGCATGCCACCGCTGGTGTCCACCATGCTGTCCGCGATGGTGCAGGAACACGAACGCGCGTTGGGCGGCTGGCAAGCGGAATGGGACGTCCTGCCGCAGATCTGCGCGTTGGCGGGCGGCGCATTACGGCATCTGGCGGGCATGCTGGACGGGCTGGAAGTCCATCCGGAAAACATGGCCCGAAATCTTGGTGCGACGAATGGCTTGATTCTGGCCGAAGCGTACGCGCTGGCGCTTGGCGGTCGAATGGGTCGTCTCGAAGCGCATGAATTGGTCGAACGGGCGTCCAAGGAGGCGGTTCGCAGGAACTGCACGCTAAAGGTTGCGATGCAGGAAGCGCTGGCGGCGCATGAGGGCACGCGGGATCTGCTTGGGAAGGAAGAGCTGGATCGCTTGAGTGATCCGGCGAATTATCTGGGACAAGCGGGGGAGGTTTGTGATCGGGTGTTGGCGGGGTGGGAGGGGCGGCGCAGTTAGCGACGCGCAGTCCCAGTACTGGTGCCCCCGGGAATCAGTCTGACAAATGGGGATTTTGGCGCAAACGATGTTGTGTATTATTGTGTAGGCCGTGACCATGGGCTAATGAATAGCGCCGACATCATCAAACGACTAAAAGCGGATGGCTGGTATCTGGTGCACACAGTGGGCTCGCACCACCAGTTCAAGCACCCCACCAAGCGCGGCAAGGTGACCGTGCCCCACCCGCGTAAAGATCTTCCAGTGCCGACAGCGCACAGTATCCTCAAGCAAGCCGGCTTGAGGTAAGCGCGATCCGTCAGGAGACCCCAAATGCTTTATCCCATCTACGTACACAAAGAAAAGAGCAGCGCCTACGGAGCGTCTTTTCCGGACTTTCCGGGCTGCCACGCAGCAGCAACCACGCTACAACGCCTGCCAGCCGCGGCACAGGAGGCGGTCGAAGCGCACTTCTTTGGCGAAACTGCACCCATCGCGCCGCCTACCGCGCCGGAGGTGTGGATACAAAAGAAGGCATTTAAAGGGGGCTTCTGGATGCTGGTCGACATCGACCTGTCCAAGGTCAACGCCAAGGCAGTCAGGCTTAATATCAGCTTGCCCGAAAATCTGGTGCATCGGATCGACGCGGTAGCGCGGGCGCGGCGGCTGTCGCGCTCGGCTTTTCTGGCTCTGGCGGCACAACACGAAATGGAAGCGGCGTAGCCGCGGATCACCACGTCGGAAACAGTTCCATTCACATCGCGATCTTGCTTTTTGAAATGGTTTCTTTTAGTTGGATGCCCCTATGCGCACCTATCAAGGCTCCTGCCATTGCGGCGCGTGCCGCTTTGAAGTGGACATGAACCTGGACCATGTCCGCAGCTGCAATTGCTCGATCTGCAAGCGGCGTGGCGCGCTGATTCATCGCGTACCGACCGCAGCACTGCGCATGTTGACGCCGCTGGATGATTTGAGCGTTTATCGGTGGGGCTCAAAGACCGCAAAGGACTACTTTTGTCCGCACTGCGGGATTCTTCCGTTTCGAGTGCCCAGCGCGCCCACGGCTCAAGAGCTGGCGCAGGGAAAGCAGGCGTTCGTCGGTTGGGCGGTCAACGTGCGGTGTCTTGATGGGGTGGATTGGGCGGGGGTGCCGGTCCTGAAGGTGGACGGGGCGGGGCTGGCGATTTGAAAATCAACAGAAAGTTGTTAGTAGCGCAGCAGAAAGGCGCTGAGCAATGCGGGAAGCTATGGGATGGTGCCCAGGTTTGGCTGGCACAAAACGGGGCGTACAAGATCCAGAGCGTGTCCAGCTCGGTGATCCAGACCTATGGCCCCACGCGCAACTCTCCGCAGCTGGCTTACACGGTCATCAAGGAACCGGGTCCTTACGGTACTCACACCATCAAGATGGCTGCAACCTGCGACAACATGTTTGGGTGTCAACCCAACGCTTTCATAGCTATCGCCAATTTCAAGGACTATCTGTTGGCCCTGCCGTAACCCGCCAGGAATATACGAATCGCCGACCGCCCGCAGACTTGCGGGCGTTTTTATTGCAGCGGCGTCCGGCGCGGAGGTATGCCGCCCTTTCGGCACGCGCCATAAAGCAACGCCGTAGACGAGCGTATTAGTCCATTTAGCTGTTAGCGAATTTCGAAAGGGGTATGCCCTTGAGTTCGCTGACTATTCTGGCGCGGCAGGAGGGGCTCGAACCCCCGACCCCGGGCTTAGAAGGCCCGTGCTCTATCCAGCTGAGCTACTGCCGCGCAGTCGTTGACACCCGGCAAGAGATCCGGGCGGCGCATTTTACCTTGTTGCGGGAAACTTTGCGGCGGCTCCTTGCTCCTACGCCGGCGCCCCTACTCTTCCTCGATGTCCGCGTGCGTCGACACCCACAGCACGATCGCGTCTTCCTGGCTCAGGCTGATGACGCGGTGGCCCATGCGGCTGTCTATATAGAAGCTTTCGCCGGATTTCAGACGGGCCGGCTCGTAAAACTCGGTGAAAAGCTGGACTTCGCCTTCCAGCACGTAGACGAATTCCTCGCCGCCGTGGCGGCTCCAGTCCTGGAATTCGTCGAACGAGCGCGCCTTGACGCGGGTGTGGAACGGCATCATGCGCTTGTGCGACAGGGCCGTGCACAGCAGGCGGTGGTCGTAGTACGGGGTTTCGTATTGGCGGCCCTCGCCCTGGCGGCTGAGGCTGCGGCGGCCGGTGCCCATGTGGGCGTCGGACGCGGTGAACAGTTCGGCCACGTCCAGTTCCAGGCCCGCGGCGATCTTGATCAGGTTGTCATAGGTGGGCGACAGCAGGCTGTTTTCTATCTTGGACAGCGTGGACGCGGCGACGCCGGTGGCCGCCGCCGCCTGCTTCAGGGTCCAGTCACGCGCCTGGCGCAGGGCTCGCAGCCGTTGTGCCAATGCGCTTTGTTTGTTGCCTTGCATCCTGTGTACCTTGTCATGCCCGCGTAGTGCGCTCCCGCCACCAGTCGCGCGCCTGGTAAGACCAATAAGTCAGTTGAACCGCCGCCGTGCCCAGGCCGCCGCCATTCCAGGCCAGGCCAAAGGGTGCGAACAGTTTGTAGCGCTGCGTGTCGCCGGTGATCCCTTCGGCCACGACGCGTCCGCCGATCGAGGTGGTGTTCATGCCGTGCCCGCCAAACGCCGTGCAGTACCACACGTCCGGCGCCAGTTGGCCGATTTGCGGCATCAGGTGGCGGGCGTAGGCCATGCGCCCTGACCATGCGGTTTCAACGCGCACGCCTTTTAACTGCGGGTAAACGGACAGCAATTCGCGGCGCAAGGACTCGGCCAGATCGGGCGGGTCGTCGACACGGGTGGTGATTCTACTGCCCCAGCCGATGCGCCCGCCATCGAGCACGCGGTAATAGTTGCCGGCGCGCCGATCGTCGCCGATGGCGGCGGTGCTGCGGATGGCTTCCTTGACACGGTCGCCCAGCGGTTCGGTCAGCATGATGTAGGTGGCAATCGGCAACATGGCGCGCCGCAGCGCCGGCACGACATCGCCCGTGTAGCCGCCGGTGGCCAACACCACGGCGCGCGCATCGACCTGGCCTTGCGCCGTCGTCAGGTGTTTGACCGCGCCTTCCAGCGCCAAACCGGTGACCGCGGAATCTTCATGGATGCGCACGCCCAGGCGCTGGCATTCTCGGGCCAGCGCGCGCGCGTAATTGAGCGGATGGAAGTGGAACGAAGACGGGTCTTCAATGCCCTGGTGATAGACGTCGGACACCAGCCGTTCGCGCACCTGCTCGCGCGTCAGAAAACGCACGTCGCGGCCGAAGTCACGGCGCTGCGCCTCGCACCACTGCTGGAGCGCATCGGTGGCTTCGTAGCGCACCACGCGCAGGCGGCCGTCGACCTTGTGCGCGTCGGCGATGGCCAGCGTACGGATGTTGTCGCGGATGATCTCCACGCCTTCCATCGACAGCCGATACAGCTGCCGGTAATGGTCTTCGTCCACATGGCGCTTGATGGCGTCAGCGCCAGCCGAGAACGCGGGCGACACCGAGCCGCCGTTGCGGCCCGACGCGCCCCAGGCAATGCGCCGCCCTTCAAGCAACGTAACGCTGCGCCCACGCCGGGCCAGTTCCAGCGCGGTGGACAAGCCGGCCAAGCCGCCGCCCACCACGCAGACGTCGGTGCTGGCCACGCCGGCCAGCGGCGCGTAGCGCGTATCGCTGCCGGACAGGGTGCGCTTGTAATAGGTGTCGATGTACTCGGAGGCCATGCCGGTGGGGTCCGTGTCAGTGCAGGCTTGCGCCTTGCAGGCCGCCCGTCAGGCGCTTTTCCAGCCAGTTGGCCAGGCGCAGCAACGGGTAGCAGTAGATGAAGTAGATGGCGGCGATCAGGCCGTAGATGAATAGCGATTTGGCTGGAAAGGTGATGATGAAGACCTCGCCCTGGCGCGTCAGTTCGGTGATGCCGACCACCGACAGGATGGCGGTGCTTTTGATCAGCATGACGTAGACGCCGCTCATCGGTTGCACGATCAGGCGCATGGCCTGGGGCAACACCACCAGCCGCAGGATTTGCAGGGGCCGCAGGCCCAGCGTCATCGCGCCTTCGGTCTGGCCGCGCGGCACGGACTGGATGGCGCCCATGACGATTTCGGCAACATAGCAGGACGTATACACCGACAGCGACACGAAAGCGGCGGTGCCGGAATCCCAATGCAGCAGCTCGATGCCGGAGCTGGGCAGCACGAAGTAGAAGATGTAGAGCTGCACCAGGAACGGCGTGCCGCGCAGAACGTGGATGTACAGCCCAAGCAGCTGATGGATAACACGTATGTGATAGCTTCGGATAACACCAATCACAAAGCCCAGCAATGACCCGGCGATGATGGCCACAAAGGATATCTTCAGCGTCTCCCAGAAGCCCTTGAGCAGGAAGGGCAGCACGACGCCGGCGGTGGACAGATAGGAATCCAGCATGCTTACCTCGCGTTCCAGGCCGGGCCGGCCAACCACAGGCTGACGCCTCGCGACAACAACAGCATCACGCCGTAGATCAGCAGATAGCCGGCGGCAATCGTCAGGAAGCTTTCGCTGGGCACGATGCGGTCACTGTTCATCTGCACGCCCGCGGCCACCAGTTCAAACACCGTGATCAGCGACAGCAACGACGTGTCCTTGATAAGAACGGCGGTCTGCCCCAGCAAGGGCGGCAGCGTATTGGCAAAGGCTTGCGGCAGCACGACGTAGCGCAGCCGCTGTTGATAATTCATGCCGCACGCCTTGGCGCCTTCGACCTGGCCACGCGGCACGGACTCGATGCCCACGCGGATGATCTCGCTCATGTAGGCGGCGTGATGCAGCGTCATGGCCAGGATGCCCAGGATCATTTCGCTCCAGCGCCCGGCGCCCGGTATCAGCATGGGCACCGCGTAATAGACCAGGTAGATCTGCACCAGCAAGGGAGTGGACCGGATGAACTGCACGTAGGCGGCTACCGGCCGCCACACGGCGGCGCGGCGCGACATGTGCAGCAAGGCCAGCGGCACGCCGGCCAACACCGACAGCACCAGGCTGGCGCCCGCCGCGATCAGCGTGTTGCCCAGGCCCCTGGCGAATTCGCCCGTGTACTGGCTGACGATGCGCCAGTTGTAATAGTCAGTCAACCAGTCCATGGGCGCTTCGGCCTCCCCTGTTGTGCCGCGCTATCGATCAGTGATCGGTGATCAGTGGTCCTTCTTCCAGTCGGTGGAATACCAGTACTTCACCTGATCGGGCAGCGTGTTGTCAGCGGTCTTCAGCGTTTGCCAGTTATCCAGCCAGAACTTCAGGCGAAAGGCGTTGGGGCCGACGGCGAAGGCCAGCGGTTCGCGCACCATCACGCCGTCCAGCACGCGCAGGTTGCCGAAGTCCACCAGGAACTGGTTGGCGGTGGACATGGACATAATGCCGGCGTCCAGACGACCGCTGGACAAGGCCTGACCGACCGGCGCGCTGCCGCCCGAGAACTCTTTCATGGTGGCCTTGGGCAACATCTTCTTGCCCACTTCGGCGTACGTGCTGGCGCCCAGCACGCCGACGTTCACGCCCGCCTTGTCCAGTTCTTCGTACGACTTGTAGGGCGAGTCCTTGGGCACGACGGCAACCGTTTCGGCGTAGAACATCGGCGCCGAAAACAGCACCTGCGCGGCGCGCTGAGGCGTGGGCGTCATGTCGGCCGCCACCATGTCGGCCTTGCCCGACAGCAGCGCGGGCAGCAAGCCCTTCCATTCGTAGTCTTGCAGTACAAGCTTGACGCCCAGGTCGTCGGCCATGCGCTTGGCCACTTCCACGGCCAGGCCAGTGCGGTTGCCCGACTTGTCCATGAAGCTCATCAGGGGCCCGGACGTCTGCACCGCCACGCGCAATTCGCCGCGCTTGATGATGTCGCCCAGCTCGTCGGCCTGCGCCGGCAGCGCCACGGTGGCCGCCGCGAACGCGACGCCGGCCATGCCCAGCCATTGTTTGATTTTCAACATTTGAATGTCCCCTAGAAGTGGATGAAACCTTGTCATTCCGGGCAAAGCGTTGTGTTGCCGCATGGCCGGCAGCGCCCGGATTTGCCGGACCGGCCTGTGCTTGGACTACAGGATCTTGTCCAGGAAGGCGCGCGTGCGCGGCTCCTTGGGATGGCAGAACACCTCGTCGGGCGTACCCGTTTCCACGATGCGGCCCGCGTCCATGAACAGCGCGCGGTCACCGACGTCGCGCGCGAAACCCATTTCATGGGTCACCACCGCCATCGTCATGCCGTCGCGCGCCAGTTGCCGCATCAATTCAAGAATGCCGCCCACCGTTTCGGGGTCCAGCGCCGAGGTGGCCTCGTCGAACAGCATCAGCTTGGGGTCCATGGCCAAGGCGCGCGCAATCGCCACGCGCTGCTGCTGGCCGCCGGACAACTGGCTGGGATAGCGCTGGCCGTAGTCGGCCATGCCGACGCGGCCCAGCAGATCAAGCGCATACTTTTCCGCGTCGGCGCGGCTGCGGCCACGCACCACGCGCTGGGGTAGCGCAACGTTGTCCAGCGCAGTACGGTGTTGGAACAGGTTGAAGTGCTGAAACACCATGCCCACTTCGGTGCGCCAGTGGTTCACGTCGGTAGCCGGGTCGGTCAGCGACACGCCGTCCACGCGGATCGTGCCGCTATCGATACTTTCCAGACCATTCAGCGTGCGCAGCAAGGTGCTTTTACCGGACCCGGACGGCCCGACGACCACCATGACCTCGCCTCGATTCAACTGGCAGTCCACGTGATCCAGCGCCAGATGCGGGGGCTGCCCGTCGCGTTGGAACGTCTTGGTGACTGCCTGGACATCAAGTAAAGCGTCTGCCACTGATGCACCTCGAAGAGGGGTTTTTCTATTGCCCGCGCCCACCGCCAACGGGCAAACGACGCTAAAGCCGGTTTAGAAAAAAAGTTTCGCAATTCACGCTGGAGTTTCGTATAGTAAATTTTTTTCCCGAATCGCCACTTAGGCATAACCCGCATAACCCCGCATTTCCCGCATAACCCGCATAACCACTTAGCGAAGCATTGATTTCGCTGGCACTCCAAGGAACCGGCATGGACACCCCTCAAACCATCCTGCAAGCGCTCGGCCTTTCCGCCGACGCCCTTACCGGCGGCACCCTGACCGCGCGCAGCCCGATCGACGGCGCTGAGCTGGCCCGGGTGCACGAACACACGGTGGCCCAGGCCCATTCCGCCATCACGCGCGCACGCCAGGCCAGCCTGGCCTGGCGCGACGTGCCCGCGCCCCGCCGCGGCGAACTGATCCGCCTGCTGGGTGAAACGCTGCGCCAGAACAAAACCGCACTGGGCCGCCTGGTCAGCCTGGAGGCCGGCAAGATCCTGGCCGAAGGCGAAGGCGAAGTGCAGGAAATGATCGACATCTGCGACTTCGCCGTCGGCCTGTCGCGCCAGTTGTACGGCTTGACCATCGCGTCCGAACGCCCCGGCCACCGCATGATGGAAACCTGGCACCCGCTGGGCGTCATCGGCGTCATCAGCGCCTTCAACTTCCCCGTTGCCGTCTGGTCGTGGAACGCCGCGCTGGCCATCGTCTGCGGCAACGCCGTGGTCTGGAAGCCGTCTGAAAAAACGCCCTTGACCGCCCTGGCCTGCCAAGCCCTGTTCGCGCAAGCCATGCAACGTTTTGGCGACGCCCCCGCCGGCTTGTCCGAAGTGCTGATCGGTGGCCGCGAAGTTGGCGAAGCGCTGGTCGATTCGCACGCCGTCGCGCTGGTGTCCGCCACCGGCTCGACCCGCATGGGCCGCCAGGTCGGCCCGCGCGTTGCCCAACGCTTCGGCCGCGTGCTGCTGGAACTGGGCGGCAACAACGCCATCATCGTCGGCCCCACTGCCGACCTGGACATGGCCGCGCGCGGCATCGTCTTTGGCGCCATCGGCACCGCCGGCCAGCGCTGCACCACCACCCGCCGCCTGATCGTGCACGAAAGCGTGGCCGACGCCCTGGTCCAACGCCTGCACAAAGCCTACGCCAGCGCCACCATCGGCAACCCGCTGGACGCTGGCAACCTGGTCGGCCCGCTGATCGACCGCGGCTCGTTCGACGCCATGCAAGATGCCCTGCGCGCTGCGCGTGAACAAGGCGGCAAGGTCACCGGCGGCGAACGCGTGCTGGAAAAGGACTATCCCAACGCCTGGTACGTGCGCCCCGCCATCGCCGAAATGCCCGGCCAGACCGACGTCGTCTGCCACGAGACCTTCGCGCCCATCCTGTACGTGATGCGCTACAAGGAATTTTCCGACGCGCTTGCCCTGCAAAACGGCGTGCCCCAGGGCCTGTCGTCCGCCATCTTCACCAACGACCTGCGCGAAGCTGAAACCTTCCTGTCGGCCTCCGGTTCCGACTGCGGCATTGCCAACGTCAACATCGGCACGTCCGGCGCGGAAATCGGCGGCGCCTTCGGTGGTGAAAAAGAAACGGGCGGCGGCCGCGAATCCGGTTCCGACGCCTGGCGCAACTACATGCGCCGCGCCACCAACACCATCAACTACTCGCGCAACCTGCCGCTGGCGCAAGGCATCAAGTTCGGCGAATAAACCCGCCCGCGTGATTTGATGCACAAGGCCCCGCGCGTTGTCCGCAACGCGCGGGGCCTTATTGCATGGGCCATGTCTGCCCGCGACACGCCGCGTAACGCCTGTTTATTACACCTCCTACATCCGATAAGCCTGCCTTACAAACAGTTGCGGCGCGCGATGCTACATTGCCTCGTCACAAGAACAACACACGCAACCATGCCCTTACGCCGTCTTGCTCACCGCCGTTTCGCCCTGCGCGCCCTGACCGCCGCCGTCGCCCTTGGCGCCGCCGGCTCTGCCGCCGCGGGCGTGTCGTACCGCCTGGACCGCCCCTCGGCCGCGCCCGGCGAAACCGTCACCATCGAAGCTGTGTTCTTCAACGAAGGCAGCGCGCGCGCCAACTGGGAAGCCCCGCCGGAACTGGTTCTGCAATGGCGCAGCCAAGACGGCCAGATTGTCCGCAGCCTGGCCAAACTGGCCGGCGACCGCGCCAGCTACAGCGTGCCCGTCAACAACTTTGCGCGCATGGCGTGGACCGCCGTCGTGCCCAGCACCGCCCACGGCCTGCAAGCAGTCTCCATTGAAGGCCAACCTTCCATGATGGCGCTGGACGCGACCGGCCGCGACGCCGGCACCGTCGCCAGCCGCCCCGCCCAAGGCCCCGTCGTTGACGCGCGCAGCGGCGAACCCGTACCGGTTGCCGCCGTGACCGCCGTCGGTGCCTCGCCCGAAGGCGGCCCGGCGCCCGACGCCGCCGTCATGCCCAGCGTGCAGCCGCAAACGGCGTTCGACCGCTTCCGCAGTTCCATCTCGGAATACAAGCCCGTCTACTTCGACATCGGCACGCGCGGCCAAACCACCGCCCGCTTCCAGATCAGCGCCAAGTACCGCCTGTTCAGCCCTGCCGGCGACCAACCGGCCACCTGGGGCCAGAACTTCTACCTGGCCTACACCCAGACCTCGCTGTGGGATTTGCAAAGCGATTCGATGCCCTTCATCGACACCACGTTCAATCCCAGCGCCTTCTGGCTGTCGGACAACATCTGGCAGTCCGCCAACCAGAACTGGCGCTTCGGCATGAACACCGGGGTCGAGCACAGCTCGAACGGCAAGGACGGCGACGACTCGCGTTCGGTCAACGACGGCTACATCGAACCGCGCTTTCACTATCGCTTTGATGGCGGCAGCACGCTGACCTTCGCCCCCAAGGTCAAGGCCTACTTCGGCGTGGCCGACGAAAACCGCGACTACGCCGACTACGCCGGCCACGTCGACTGGCAGCTGCGTTGGGCGCAAGACAACGGCGCGGTGGTCTCCGCCATGTACCGCCAAGGCGACCAGAAGCGCCGCACGACTCAGCTGGATTTCGCGTGGCCGCTGCAACGCACGTGGTTGAATATGAACGGGTATCTGCACTTGCAGTATTTCAACGGGTACGGCGAAACGCTGCTGGGCTACAACCAGCGCAACGAATCGCAGTTCCGGGTGGGCTTGTCGCTGGTGCCGTAATGCGCGGGCATCGCGGGCGACAGCCCGCAATCACCTCGCAATCACCTCGCAATCACCCCGCGTTCGTTGATTCATACACCAGCGTCGCCAGCGTCAGGTCCTCAAGCGCGCTGCCCACGGCCTTGAACACCGTGATTTCCTGATCGTTGCGCCGGCCCTGGCGGGCGCCGGTCGTCAGCTGGTGCAGGTCGCCCTGGATCGCCTCGCGGGTCAGCACGCCGGCCTCGAATGCCGACAGCAGGTCGCCGGATTTGGTGGGGGCCTCGTCGGTATCGACGTACACCGACGTCCCATCAAAACAAGCCGTATCCGTCTCGCGCATCTGGGGCGTGAAACTGCCGATCAGGTCCAGGTGCGCGCCCGGGCGCAACCAGGCGCCCTGGATCAGCGGCACGGTAGACAGGGTGGCGCAACTGATGATGTCGGCCTCGCGCACGGCGGATTCCAGGTCGGACGTGGCCTGGGCGTCAAAACCCTGTACGCGCAGCGTTTCGGCCAGCGCATCGGCGCCGGCCTGGCGCACATTCCACACCAACACACGCTGAATCGGGCGCACCGTACGCATCGCTTGCGCGAGCAGGCCGGCGATGCGGCCCGAGCCCACGATCAGCATCGTGCGCGCATCCTTGCGCGCCAGATAGTCGGCACCCAGCGCAGCCGCGCCCGCCGTACGGTAGACCGTAACGATGTCGCCATCCACCTGCGCAATCGGCACGCCGGTCGTGGCGCTGTACAGGTTGTACGTGGCGTGCAGGCCGGGCAGGCCCTGGTGCGTATTCTCGGGAAAGATGTTGATGATCTTCACGCCGAAATAACCCCGGTCGCTCCAGGCCGGCATGATCAGCGTGGTGCCCTGGGCATCGCCCGACCGGATGGCGTGCACGTGGCGCGCGGGCACGGTGGCGCCCTGGCGGAAGGCTTCCCGCAGGGCGGGGATGACGGCGTCGAATGACAGGGCGCCGCGAGTCTGTTCGGTGTCGATAAAGCGCATGGGATCAGTGCCTGAAGAGGGTCAACGAATCAAAGGGCCGAAGGCAGTCTAGCAGCGCGGTCCTCGGGTGTGATGATCGAGGGCTGGATTGTCGAGATCCCGCACTCACGCGGGGAGCTTTTGGTGCACCTGCCTCCACTCCGGGTTGAACCTTCACCATCCATTGCCACTGGCATTCCTGGATGAGCCCCAGCCCTCCATTGAAGGCATTCCCTGGCGCAGCTATCCCTGGTCTCCAAAAAAATTGCCTGCGATAACGCAGGCAATTTTCAACTGGGCTTAGGCCACGTCCGGCACGGGTAGCGGATCACCCGCGCCTGTGCGTTCGGTGATCAGCTTGTAGTGCTGCGGGCTGCGATGTTTAGCGAAATTGAAGACGTGTTCGCGGAAGGTCTGGCCCATGGCCAGATCGATCTTCGCGGTAATCACCTCGTCTTCCTCGCCGCTGGAACGCGCCACGATCTCGCCGGACGGCGCCACGATCATCGAACTGCCAATCATGTGGTGGCCGTCTTCATGGCCGCACTTGCCGGCAGCGCCGACCCACACCGCGTTCTGATAGGCGCTGGCCTGCAACACGATCTCGTGCGTGGTAGTGCGCCAGTGCGCCGGTTCGTTCCAATGGATGTTCAGCGACGGCGTGTTGTAGCCCAGCACAATCAGCTCGGCGCTTTGCAGCGACATCACGCGGTACGTCTCGGGCCAGCGGCGGTCATTGCACAGGCACATGCCGATCTTGACGTCGTTGGTCTCCCACACGCCAAAGCCCAGGTCGCCGACTTCAAAGAACTTCTTTTCCAGATGCTGGAACGGTGCATCAACCTTGTGGTCGGAATGCCCCGGCAGATGGATCTTGCGGTACTTGCCGATGATCTTGGCCGTACGGTCAACCAAGATGGCCGTGTTGAACTGGCGGCCTTCCGGCGTCACTTCCGCATAGCCCAGGTAAAACCCGATGCCCAGCTCGCGCGCGGTGTCGAACAGCGGCTGCACATCGGCATTGGGCATGGACTTTTCAAAGAAGCGGTCCACGGCTTCGGCGTCTTCCATCCAGTAGCGCGGAAAGAAGGTCGTCAGGGCGAGTTCCGGAAACACGACAAATTCCGCCTTGCGACCAGCGGCCTCGCGCATCATCTCGACCAGGCGGCGCACAACCACCGCGCGGGTGTCGGCAAGGTTCACGGCGCCCATCTGGGCGACTGCCAGGCCCATTTTGCGGGCGGGGGATGCGTTACTCACGATGTCAATCTCCAGGGGTTCGTTTCGAATGGGGTTCGAGTGCCGGGGGGGGTGGCAGATGGCGGCGGTGAATGGCGCGCGCGACCGTAGGAAAGAAGCATGCATGCCTTCGCGACTTTGCGATACCGTGAGCAGTTGGGTTGCGGCGGGCGGTGGCCAGGGCTGGGATTGTGGCCAAAGCGCTGATTAGATTGAAGATTCAGCACGCGGACGGTGTTGGCGGACGGCCGAGGCATAACCCTGGATCATGGACGCCATGCAAACTTTTATATCGGGTTTCCCCGCAGTGCCGGGCGTGCCGCGCTTCGCCCATCCTACAAAGTACCGTCGCGTCAGGTGCCGAGGCTAGGTCCGTCGAATCACGCCCGCAAAATGCCACCGAACCACATGCCAAAAGAGGCCGCCCGCGCGGCCGGCTTTGGCGGCCCTGCACACTCTTCCACTCCCCCACCCGGCCTCACAGAAGCATGCCAAGCACACCACCCGCCCCAGCGACCGACAAGTTTGCGCGGCGCAGCTCGGGGTGGTGGCGGCCTGGTGGCGCGGGGAGTCGATAAGCCCGAGGGAATCCGAAGGCAGCCGCCGCAGGCGGCAACGAGGATGACGACGGGGCAGTCCGGAGCGAAGGCTCCGGACCGCAATCGTTGACCCGCGCCGCCAGGACGCCGCCGCCCCGGGCGTCTGAAGAACCCCGCCTTGATCATCTCAAGAACCGCCCCCCGATCGCCCAACGCCCCTCACACCAAGCGCCTCAAGAACCCGACCTCTAGTGCCCCAATCCCTCACGCACCAAGGGCATTCCCTCCCCTCTCCCGCGCCAAGCCTCCCGTAAACTTCCCCAAAAAATCCGCCCTCGCCCCGCAACAACCCCATCATGTTTGCCGACCTGAACCATCTATCCCACCACGCCGCCTGGCGTCGTCAGTTGGAAATGCTGCTGGAATCCGCCGGCGAAGGCATCTACGGGATTGATCTGCGTGGCCGTTGCATCTTCATCAATGGCGCGGGCGCCACCTTGCTGGGCTATACCCCGGACGAAGTCGTAGGCCGCAACATGCACTACCTGATCCACCACTCCCACGCCGACCGCGCCCTGATGCCCGTGCATGACTGCCGCATCTTCCAGGCCTTTCGTGAAGGCCGTGGCGTGCGCGTGGACGACGAAGTGCTCTGGCGCCGCGACGGCTCCTGCTTTGACGCCCAATACGCCTCGTACCCCATCCGCAACGATGGCGAAGTGGTCGGGGCCGTGGTCACGTTTTCAGACATCACCGACCGCAAACGCATCGAACGGGAACTGCATAGCACCCAGGCCCTGCTTGAACGCCGCGTGGGCGAACGCACCGCCGAACTCAGCAATGCCCACGATTCGCTGCGCCGCCTGTCATCCCACCTGTCCACCCTGCGCGAAGAAGAACGCGCCCACATTGCCCGCAACATCCATGACGATCTGGGCGCCTCATTCACCGCCCTGCAACTGGACCTGAACTGGCTGCGCCGCCAGCTTGGCGCCACCCCCGCCCTGCAATCCCACGTCGACCGCATGCTTGAGGTCACCCAGACCGCCATGGGCGCCACCCGCCGCATCCTCAGCGACCTGCGCCCCGTCGTGCTTGACCACCTGGGCCTGTGGGCCGCCCTGGAAACCCTGCTGCAAGACCTCCAGACCCGCACCGGCCTGCAATGCCGCTACCTGTGCCCGCCCGACACCGAACGCCGCCGCCTGGACCGCAACGCGGAAATCGCCGTCTACCGCATCGTCCAGGAACTGCTGACCAACGTGCAGCGCCACGCCTGCGCCCGCAGCGTCAGCGTCAGCGCCGTCTGGAGCGACGACGGGCTGTTGCTGACCGTTGAAGACGACGGCATCGGCATGCAGCTGCCCGAAGCCCGCCACACCTTCGGCATCCTGGGCATGCGCGAACGCGCGCGCGGCATCGGCGGCGACCTTGCCCTGGACAGCGCCCCCGGCGCCGGCATGCGCGCCCGCCTGCGGCTCAATCCCAACTGACACTCCCATGGCCCTGAACCTGCTTATCGTCGACGACCACCTCATCATCCGGCGCGGCCTGGCCCGCATCCTGGAAGAAGACCCGCGCGTGGCCCTGGTACACGAAGCCGCCGATGCCCCCTCGGCCCTGCGCGCGCTGCGCCAGACCCGTTACGACGCCATGGTGCTGGACGTGGCGCTGGGCGAACGCGATGGCCTGGACGTCCTGAAAACCGTGCGCGCCGACTACCCCGCGCTTGGCGTCGTCATGCTGTCCGTCTACCCCGAAACCCAGTTTGCCGTGCGCGCCCTGCGCACCGGCGCGCACGCCTACCTGAACAAAGGCTGCGACCCCGACGAACTTCTGTCCGCCCTGGTCAACGCCGCCGCCGGCAGACTCTACGTCACCCCCGCCGTGGCCGAACTGCTTGCCCATACCGTGCGCCAGGACAGCACCCGCCCCCCGCACGAACAGCTGTCCAACCGCGAATTCCAGGTCTTGCAACTGCTGGTCGCCGGGCGATCCGTCTCTGCCATCGGCGAACAGCTGGCGCTGTCGGTCAACACCATTTCCACCTACCGCAGCCGCATCTTTGAAAAGCTTGGCGTGCGCACCCTGGTCGAGCTGGTCGCCTACGCCAACACGCACCAGCTGGGTGCGATTTAGCGCCCCGGCGCACCAGCGCGGCGCGCCCGCGCACCGCGTAGTACACGCACTACACGCATATCGTCGAACCCGGGATACCGGCGCCATGCGCCCGGCCCCATGATGGCTCCAACCCTTCTGGCCGGAGCCATCCCATGTCCCTATTCAGCAACCCGTTCGACGCCAACAGCCGCCTTGCCTGCGGCTGCGGCCGCCACGCCTCGCAGGCCGACCACGAACGCGCCACGCAATCGGCCACGGAGGCAGCCGCCGCGCTTGCCCGCCAAGGCGCCGCCCAACTCCGCGCCAGCCACGACGACACCACGAGCAACGCCGTCGACCAGGCCGTCATGCGTGCCCTGTTCCCGCAAGACGCCCTGCGCCGCCGCTTCCTGCGCGCCGTGGGCAGCAGCACCGCCATGGCTGCCATTGCGTCGATCTTCCCGCTGGCCGCCGCCCGCGAAGCCTTCGCGCAATCCACCGGCCCGCTGGAAAAGCAGAAACTGAAAGTCGGCTTCATCCCCATCACCTGCGCCACGCCCATCATCATGGCGCACCCCATGGGGTTTTACGCCAAGCAAGGCCTGGACGTAGAAGTCGTCAAGACCGCCGGCTGGGCGCTGATTCGCGACAAAGCCATGTCCGGCGAATACGACGCCGCCCACATGTTGTCGCCCATGCCGCTGGCCATCTCGATGGGCGTGGGCGCCAGCCGCGCCGTGCCATGGACCATGCCCGCCGTTGAGAACATCAACGGCCAGGCCATCACCCTGTCCATGAAACACAAAGACCGGCGCGACCCCAAAGACTGGAAGGGCTTCAAGTTTGCCGTCCCGTTCGACTTTTCCATGCACAACTACCTGTTGCGCTACTACCTGGCCGAACACGGCCTGGACCCCGACACCGACGTGCAGATCCGTTCCGTGCCGCCCCCCGAGATGGTCGCCAACCTGCGCGCCGACAACATCGACGGCTTTCTTGCGCCCGACCCCGTCAACCAACGCGCCGTGTACGACGGCGTCGGCTTCATCCACACCCTGTCCAAAGCCATCTGGGACGGCCACCCCTGCTGCGCGTTTTCCGCCAGCAAGGAATTCGTGACGGCCATGCCCAACACCTACCAGGCCTTGCTCAAGTCCATCATCGAAGCCACCGCCTACGCTCGCGACGCCGCGCATCGCAAAGAGATCGCGTCCGTCATCGCCGCCCCCAACTACCTGAATCAGCCCGTCACCGTCGTCGAACAAGTGCTGACCGGCACCTATGCCGATGGCCTGGGCAAAGTGCTCACCGACCCCAACCGCATCGACTTCGATCCCATGCCATGGCAGTCGTTTGCCGTATGGATCCTGACGCAGATGAAGCGCTGGGGCCAGGTCAAGGGCGACATCGATTACCAGAAGGTCGCGGCCGACGTCTTTCTGGCCACCGACGCCGTGCGCCTGATGCGCGAAGCCGGCCTGACGCCGCCGGCGGAATCGGCCAAGACCTTCAGCGTCATGGGCAAGCCGTTTGATCCGGCGCAGCCCGAGGCCTATCTGGCCAGCTTCAAGATCCGGAGAACCTGATGCGGTCTGTGCAATATTGGCGGGCAACGTTTCTGTCCGTCGCGCTGTTCCTGGCGTTTTTGCTGCTTTGGCACGCCGCCACCCGCCCCGACACGGGCGGCGTGGCGGTGGACCCGGCTTATGCCGCGCTGGTCGGCAACGCCGCGGCCAGCGGGTCGAAGACGCCGTTTCCCGGCCCCGCCGAGGTCGGAGAAAAGCTGTGGCAACACATCAAGGACCCCTTCTACGACCGCGGCCCCAACGACAAAGGCATCGGCGTGCAGCTGGCGTATTCGGTGGCGCGCGTCTTGACCGGCTTCAGCCTGGCCGCGCTGGTGGCCATCCCGCTGGGGTTCCTGATCGGCATGTCCAAGACCGTTTACCGCGCGTTCGACCCCTTCATCCAGGTGCTCAAACCGATCTCGCCGCTGGCCTGGATGCCGCTGGCGCTCTACACCATCAAGGACGCCGACACCTCCGCCATCTTCGTCATCTTCATCTGCTCGTTGTGGCCGATGCTGGTGAACACCGCCTTCGGCGTGGGTGCGGTACGGCAGGACTGGTTGAACGTGGCGCGCACGCTGGAAGTGTCGCGCCTGCGCACCGCCTTGCAAGTCATCCTGCCCGCCGCCGCGCCCACCATCATGACCGGCATGCGCATCTCGGTCGGCATTGCGTGGCTGGTGATCGTGGCCGCCGAAATGCTGATCGGGGGCACCGGCATCGGCTACTTCGTCTGGAACGAATGGAACAACCTGTCCATCGCCAACATCATCTGCGCGATATTTTTCATCGGCCTGATCGGCATGCTGCTGGACACCGTGCTGGCGCGTGCCGCGCGGCTGGTCAGCTATCGGGAATGACGTCATGACCCATGCATTTCTGCAAGTCCAGGGCCTGGGCAAACGCTATCCCGGACGCAATGGGCAGCCCCAAGCGCCGGTGTTCGAGAACATCGACTTCGATATCGAACAGGGCCAGTTCGTCTGCGTCATCGGCCATTCCGGCTGTGGCAAAACCACCATCCTGAATGTGCTGGCCGGCATCGACGACACCAATGAAGGCGTCGTCATCATGGACGGCCGCCAGATCTCTGGCCCGTCGCTGGAACGCGGCGTGGTGTTCCAGGCGCACGCATTGCTGCCCTGGCTGACGGCGCTGCAAAACGTGGAATTCGGCGTGCGCTCGCGTTGGCCCGCGTACAGCCGCGATCAGGTCCGCGAACACAGCATGCGTTACCTGGACATGGTGGGCCTGGCGCATGCGGCCGCCAAGAAGCCCAGCGAATTGTCGGGCGGCATGAAGCAGCGCGTGGGCATCGCCCGCGCCTTCGCCATCCAGCCCAAGATGCTGTTGCTGGACGAGCCCTTCGGCGCGCTGGACGCGCTGACGCGCGGCACCATCCAGGACGAGCTGCGCGCCATCGTGCAGCAGACCCGCCAGACCGTATTCATGATCACGCACGATGTGGACGAAGCCATCTTGCTGTCGGACCGCATCCTGCTCATGAGCGCGGGCCCCTATGCCCGCATTGCCGAGTCCGTCAGCGTGGACCTGCCGCGCGACCGGACGCGCGCCAGCCTGCACCACGAACCCCGCTACTACGACATCCGTAACCATCTCGTCGACTTCCTGGTCGACAAGGCATCCCATAAGGAGTGAACCCCATCATGATGTCCCGCGCTGAAGTGACCGAACTGGTCGTTACCCGCAAGCTGGAAAAGAAGCTGTCCTGGACCGCCATCGCCGACGCCGTCGGCCAAAGCAAGGAATGGACCACCGCCGCGCTGCTGGGCCAGATGACGCTGACCGAGGAACAGGCGCTGGCCGCGGCCCGCATCCTGGACCTGCCCGACGACGCCGTGGTGCAGTTGCAAGTGGTGCCCTACAAGGGCTCGCTGCCCAGCACCGTGCCCACCGACCCGCTGATCTACCGCTTCTATGAACTGATCAACGTCTACGGCACGACGTTCAAGGCGCTGATCAACGAAGAATTCGGCGACGGCATCATGAGCGCCATCGACTTCAAGATGGACCTGTCGCGCGAAGCCGACCCCAAGGGCGACCGCGTGCAGATCGTGATGAGCGGCAAATTCCTGCCGTACAAGACGTATTAAGGGATTGCGCCGCAGCGTTGCTGGGTAGCGGGCTGCGGCTGTGGCTGCGGCAGGGCTTGGCCCTGGGCTCGCGGCTGCGGCCGCGGCTTGGCGACTGAGCCTCGGCTTGGGCGCCAGGGGTCGGCGTATCGCCTACCCTTCCGCCGCCTACCCTTCCGCCGCCTACCCTTCCACCGCCAGCTCTTCCCAGCCCAGCTCCCGCGTGCGCTGTAGCGCGGCCGTGACCTCGTCGGCCGCCTCGCGCACCGCGTCCACCAGATCCAGCCCGGTCAACAGCCGGGCGGTGACGCTGGCCATGAACACGTCGCCGGTGCCGTGCACCGACGGCGGGATGGCGATTTCCGGATGCGTCACGACGCTGACCTTGTCCTGCGTCACCACCGCCAGCTGCAAGGTCCCGGGCGCCGCCGCCATCGGCGCCGCGCTGGTCACGACAATCCATGTCGGCCCCAGCGCCATCAGCTCGCGCGCCGCCGCCGCCACCTCGTCCAGCGTCGACAACGCCCGGCCCACCAACATTTCCAGTTCGAAATGGTTCGGCGTCATGCCGTCGGCCAAGGGCACCAGCAGGTCGCGGTATTGCGCGACCAGGCCCGCATCCACATACAGCCCGTCGTTGCGGTCGCCCATGACCGGGTCGATGTGCACGCGCACGTCCGGCCGCGCGGCGCGTAGCGCGGGCAGCCAGGCGGCAAGCAGATCCGCCTGCCCCGGCTGCCCCAGGTAGCCGCACACCACGGCGCGCGCCACGCGCGTCACGCCGCGTTCGTCCAGCCCTTTCAACAGGCCGGCGAACCAGTCCAGCGGCACCGCCCCGCCATGCAGCGTGGGATAGTGCGGCGTGTTGCTAAGAAGCACCGTCGGCACCGCGATGGCTCGCAGCCCGGCGCGGCGAAAGATCGGCATGGCCGCGTTGTTGCCCACGTAGCCATAGACCACTTGGGACTGGATCGAAATAATGTCCACCTGCGCGGTGGTGGCAGGCAACGCTGCGCCGGCGGTAAGGGCAGCGGAGATGACGGTCATACGGCGGGCTCCTGACGGAACAAAGTTGCATGCGGCGTAGCGCCGGCTGTGCAACATTCTAGTCCCGCGCGGCGCCATCGACGGCAGCGGCCGATCCCTCCCGCGCTCCGCCCTGGCCGGCGGCGGCCAGCCAATCGGCGCCGTCGCGTATCGCTTTGGCCATGGCGCCCAGATGCGGCGCATAGGGATAGGCGGACGACGCGGTGACGCGGCACTGCCGCATGTCGGGATGCGCGGTATTAAGCAGGTATTGAAAGCCGCCGGACGTAGCCGGCACGCGCAGCAGCAAGGACTGGCCGCTGGCCGCCCACGCGTCGCCTATCGCGCGGGTGGCGCGCAGGTCCGTCTGCCCGGGCGCGGGCGCGTCGGCCACGCTGACCGAACGGCCGGGCGTGGTCACCGACAGCAGCTGATAGCCGCGCGGCAAGGCGTCGGGGTGCGTCACCTCGGCCAACACCAGCCGCGCCAGCACCGCCGCCGCCGGGCTCGCCTCCAGCACGATGACCGGCACGCCCGCGCCATGCCAGCGCCCGGGCGGGCAGGCGCGCGGCTGTAGATCGCCGGCATTGCTCAAGCGCCACAGCAGCATCATGGTCCGTTGCCTTCGTCGATATCGATCAGCCAGCTTTCGATGAACCCGGCATAGCGCCCGTGCTGGCACAGCAGCAACGGCACCCGGCCCAGCAGCCGGCGCTTGGGGCTGCGCAGCCAGCGCTGCCCCTCGTCCCGGCCGCCGAACACCAGCTCGGCCAACCAGACCACCCGAAGCGCCCGATACAGCACCCGCAGGTCGGACACGTCCAGGCCGAATGCCAGGCCGGGCTCCGGTGGGCATAACGGCACCAGCGGAAACCAGCGCGCCAAGTCGTCCGGGAACGTCTGCCGCAACGCCTGCAACAGCGGGGCAGCGCCCTGCAACGTAGAAGGTGCGCGCGTCGTGCCCAGGGTCTGCGTCAGCCGCCAGTCCAACGCCAGCGTGACGCCGTGGTCAGCTGCTGACGCAGCGCCGGGCGGCGCGTGGATCACCGTGCTTGCCGGCGCATCGTCCACGGCAGCCGGCCGCTTACGGAGCGCGGGCGACGGAGGCCGGGCCGGGCGTTGCCGCCGTGCTTTGCTCGAATGCGGCGTTGAGTGCCGCGCCATCGATGCTGACGGTTCCGGCATTCAGCAAGCCCTCCATATAGGCCCGCGCGGCCAGTTCCTGACGTTGGCTGCGCAGCGCGGCGCGCAGTTGCTGGCTGACCTGGTCGAACGGCGTCACGCCCGCCGGTTGCAACGCCGTCAGCTTCAAAATGTGAAAGCCGGCCGCCGACTGCACCGGCGCCGACACATCGCCCGCCTTCATCTGCTGGACCACCGGACGCATTTCAGGCGTCAATTGCGCCAGGGGCACGAAGCCGATGTCACCGCCTTGCGCGCGCGTGGTCTCGTCTCGGGAATTGGCCTGCGCCAGCGCCGCGAAGTCGGCCTTGGGCGCCTGCGCGCGGCGGACCAGGTCCTGCGCCTGCTTGCGCGCGGCGGCAACGGCGTCGGCATCGCCCAGCGGCGCGGGCAGGAAGATCTGGCTGACGTGGTACTGCGCGGGCACGGCCAGCTGCGGCTTGGCGCGTTCGTACGCCGCTTGCAGGTCGGCGTTGGTGGGGTAGCCGTCCGGCGCGCGGCTGACCGACTCCAGATAGCTTTGCATCACGATGCGTTCCTCGGCCGCCTGCACCGCACGGCGGATTTCCGGCTGATCCTGCCAGCCCTGCGCGCGCGCCTGCTCGATCAGCGCCTTCTCTGCCAGCCGGGCACGCAGCCATTGCTCGAGCCCCGCCCGGTTGTCCTGCAACTGCTGGCGCGCTTGCGGCGGTAAGGCCTGCAATTGCCGCAGCAGCTCATCGCGATCCACGCGTACGGCGCCCAGCGTCGCGATGGCCGTGGCCGGTTGGGGCTGGGGCGAGTTTGCTTGCGGCTTGGCGGTGGCGTTGGCGGATGGCGCGGCGGTGGCTGCCGTGGCGGCAAGCGTTCGGGCCTTCGCCGAGCCGGATGCGGGAGCGGGGGCCGCCGCCGATGCGGGAGCCGCGGCCGCAGCCGTGGGCGACGCCTCGCTGCTTTGCGCATCCTTGCCGCGCATCAACGCAACGGCGCCCGCCAGCACGGCGATCAGCAACACCGCCGCCGTGACGCGCAGCGGTTTGTTGGCGGTCAGGGTCTGGTTCATGGTTCTATCCCTTCAGGCAATCCACGTTACGCAGTCGCCAACGAGTCGGCCGGCGTTTCCACCGCATTGACGTCCCCCTGCGGCGATGCATTGGCGCGCAGGAACAGCAGGAACTCTTGCAGCAAGCGGTCCCACAATTCCGTCGTGGCGCGCAGATACGATTCCGACACGCCGCCCGCCACGATCACGTCCAGCTCCAGCACCAGGAACACGCCTTGCACCGTCAGCCGGGCAAAGCGCTTTTCCACGTTCCAGCGCTCTGCCAGGCCGGCGGGCACGTCGCCCTGCACGCGCAGCGCGCAGCTCAGCGTGTAGTCCAGAAAATGCCCGTCCTCTTGGGCGGGGTTGCCCATGCGGGCGGCAAAACCCACGCCCTGGCTGGCGCTTAGCAACTGCACCATGCCGTTCTGCTCGGACCGCGTGACGCGGTAGCCCACGGATTGCAGCAACGCTTGCAGGCGTTCGGCATCGACATCAAGAATCAAGCTGGTTTCGGTCATTCTTAGGGTCCTGAAAAATGGGGAAGCAATCGGAGGAAGCAATTCGGGCAAGCAAGGCTACGGGCGCGACGTTGCAGCGGCTTGACTGCCAGCCACCTGCGCGTCGTACAGCTGATCGCCATAGGCCTGCGCCTGCTCTTCGAACTGCACGCGGGCCTTGCCGGCAAAGGGCTGCTTGATGGCCAGGATGTCGCCCGTGCTGATGCCTTCGTAGGCGTTCAGAATTTCTTTGCCTGCCTCGTACATCTGGCGGTTCTTGGCCACGCAGGTCTTGATGTCCGCATCGCGCAGCGCCACCGTGCGGGCCAGCGCGGCGCGCTCCGCTTCCTTGGCGCGCGACAAGGTCAAGAGCTCGTCGTACGCGCCCTTGAACTTGCCCAGCTGTGCCTGGCTGGCCGCGACCTGGGACTGCGCGGCTTGCGCCACGGCGTCCTGTTGCCCGGCAAGCTTTTCGGCCTGGCCACGGGTCTTGGCCAACTGCGCGCGCAGCGACTCCAGTTCTTTCTGCGCCGCGTCGCGTTGCGTTTCCGCCGCCGTCTTGGCCGCGTTGATCTGCGCCTGCTCGCTTTGCAGCTGCTGTAGCTGCTGCGTGGTGCTGCGCAGCTGCGCGCGCAGACGCTCTTCCATGCTTTCGGCGCGCGCGCCGCCCGCCACGCTCAAGCCGGCCGCGCACAAGGCCACGGCCGCCGCCAAGCGCCGCCCGCGTCCCGTCGTGGCCGCGTGGCGGGATTCATCCCAAACGGTATGCATGTCCATGGCCTTAGAACCTGGCGTTGATTTCAAACTGCATCGTGTCGATGGCCAAGGGCGGACCGTAGATCTCCTTGGTGCTCATCCAGCGGAACACGCCATACACGTTCTTTTCGAACGCGTAGCCCGCCCCGATGTAGTAGCCGCGCGCGTTGGTGCCGCCCTGGTGGAACGACGAATCGTTGTAGGCGTCGGGCAGCGCGTCCGGCTGGATGTACTTGTAGCCAACAAAGGCCAGCCAATCGCCCTTGTCCTTCAGGTCATACGAGCGCCCCAGCGTGGCTTGCAGCATCCAGGCGTTGGGGCCGCTTTCGATATCGCCGTTGTCGCCGAAGTTATTGACGATGTAGCCTTGCGAGCGGCTTGCCATCTTGCTCTTGCTGTAGGCCAGGTTACGGATGTAGTTACCGTTCAGGCGCAGGCCCAGGCCGTCGAACACGCGCGTGTCCCAACGCAGGTTCAGGTCCAGCAGATCGAACTTGGACGCCAGGCCCACGTATTGCGGCTGCGGCGTGTCGGCCGGGTTCAGCGGGTTGGGCGCGATGTTGCGCAGCAGGAACAGCGTGTTGCCCTTTTGCATGAACGCCGGGCGCGACCAGTCGGTGTCGCAGCTTTCAGCACCCGCCCACGGCGAACATGAACTGGATCGCTTGCCCGCGATGTTGTCGAAGTGGTAGTAGGCCAACGCGCCGCGCAGGCTGTTCTGGTTGTTGATCTTCCAGTCGGCGCCCACCTGCCCGCCCAGCAGCCATTTGTTTTCCGTTTCGCCTTCGCTCATCGACGATGAGCTCCAGCCGTTGTTCGCGTATTCCGTCGCGAACGCGCCCAGCGTGCCGAACAGCGTCACGTCGCGGCCTTGCAGCGGCTGCTTGAAGATGGCGGCGATACCGTCAAAGTTCAGATCGTTGGAGAACAGCGTGTCGGTCGATTCGAACGGGTTGGCGATGCGCCCGCCGGTCACCGTGGCCCACTTGGCCGGGCGATAGGTCAGGTAGGCCTGGTCCAGCCAGATGTCCTTCTTGCCCATGCCGCCGCCCAGCGTCTGCGACGTGGATACCGGGCTGTCGTCGCTGCCGGTGGCCAGGCGGATGCCGGCCGTCCAGGCCTCGGAGATTTCCGCGCGCACGCCCAGGCGGGCGCGGATGCGCAGCTGGTTGCGGCGGTCTTCGCGCGTGTTCAGCATGGGCGGATAGCCGCCGTTGGTGTTGGGGTTGACGTCGTACGGCCCATTGGCGTTCAGCTTGGCAAAGTCAGTGATTTCATTGCTGTTGCCGCCGTTGTACAGGCGCGATTCATCGCGCACGCGCACGTCGCCTTCCACCGTGATGCGCGAGACCCAATCCGGAAACGTATTGGGTTGCGCCCAGTTTTCTTCCTTGGCCTGCACCATGACTTCCGCCTTGACCTCGTCGCGAATCTGATCGCGCACGGTCTGGGGAATGTAGGGCACGCGCACATCGCCGGCCTGCGCCACGGCGGCGCCCCGGTCGGGCGCGGCCTGGCGGGCCGCCTTGGCTTCGGCTTCCGCCTGCGCGACCAGCGCATTGGCCTGTTCGGGCTTGAGCACGCCTTGCTGCACCAGCAGGCGGATCAGGTTGATGGTGGCGTTCTCGGACGGCGCGGGCGCGCTGTGCGCCGGCAGGCAGGCGGCACCCGCCACGGCCAGCGCCAGCGATGCCGCCAACCGGTTCAAAGGGAACTTCATGCTGTTGTCACTCCAGGATCAATTCAATTTGGGACATCAAGACGGGCGGCGGCCAGTCAGCGACGCGCGGATGGGCATGTTGGCCGAGGCCGGCGGGCGCTCGTCCAGCCCGGGCACCGCGCGCAAGGCGGCGATCACGCGCGCATCGACGTCGGCATCGCCGCTGCCGCGCGTCAATTCCACGCGGGTGATCTGGCCGGCTGCCGTCAGCCAGATGTTGGCTTGCAGGCGGAAGGTCAGGTTGCGGGTGCGTTCGTCTTCGCGCAGGATCTTTTGCAGCGCATAGGCCAGGTACTGGCTGTAGGTGGCATTGCCCGCGCGGCCACCGCCGCCGCCCGACATGCCTTTGCCCTGCCCCGCGCCGATGTTGAAGGCGTCGCTGCCGGCTTGCGCATCGCCGTCGATCTGCATCGGGTTGGCCAGGTCGTCGGCCGGACGCGGCGGCGCCTCGTCCTGCGGCTTGGGCGGTTCGGGCGTGGGCTGCGGCTCGGGCTCGGGCGTGGCCACGGGCTCTTCCTTGGGAGGCTCGGTTTCCGGCGGCTTCTCGGGTTCGGGTGGCGGTGGCGGCGGCGGGGGCAGCGGGATGATGGCGGTGACCTTGGGCGCATCGCGCCGGACACCGGACATATCGTTGGCCCAGCGCCAAAGCGCATAGGCCGCCACGACGGCCGCCACCGCCACGGCCGCCAGCTTCAGCCAGCGGCGCGCCGGATGCGGCCCGCGCAAGGGATCGGATGCGTGTTGCGACATGACGTGGTTCCCGGCCCTATTGCGGCTTGCCGGTAACCAGGCCGACCTGCGCAAGCTCCAGGCGACGCAGCAGGTCCAGCACTTCCACCACCTTCTGGTACTGCACGGCGGCGTCGCCGCGCACAATCACCGGGAAGTCGGGGTTCAGTGCTTTCTCGGTACGCAGCCGGTCTTCCAGTTCGGGCAAGGTGACCGGGTAGGCGTCCAGGAACACCTGGCCGGCGTCGTTGACGGAAATCGCCTTGGTCTTGGGCTGCGACAACGCCATGGTGGAACTGGCCTTGGGCAGGTTGACCTTGATGCCGGCGATCTGCGCGGTGGCGGTCAGGATGAACATGACCAGCACAACCATCAGCACATCGACCAGCGGCGTGATGTTGATGCCGTCGACGGGCGCGTCGTCATCATCGTCCTGGGAAGTGGATACGGAAGCCATGCTGTGCTCCTTACGCGTGGGCGGGCGCGGGCTGCGCCTCGCGCATGGCAGGGTGGCCGGGGGCAGCCGCGCGCGGGGCGGTGTGATGCGCCGCTTCCTGCGCCTGGGTCTCGCCGTGCACTTCGGCCAGGCGCGTGATGAATTCGTCGACGAACACGCGCATGTCGGCGCTGACTTCCTTGTTGCGCGACACCAGGCGGTTGTAGCCAAACAGCGCGGGGATGGCCACGAACAGGCCCATCGCGGTGGCCAGCAAGGCGGCTGCCATGCCGGGGGCAATGGCGTTGATGTTCACGTCGCCCGCCATCGCCGTGCCCAGGAACACGACCATGATGCCCAGCACCGTGCCCAGCAGGCCGATGTAGGGGCCGCCCGCGATGGCGTTGGACAAGGAACCCAGCTTGGAACCCAGCGCCAGGTTTTCCTTGGTGCGCACGGCGTCCATCGATGCGCGAATGGCTTCGATGGTGGCGGCCGAAATCGACGTGGTGTCGGCGCCCTGCGCGCGGCGCGTGCGGATTTCGTTGATGGCTACGCGGTACAAGCGCCACAGCGAGGCGTTCGCCAGGCGTTGCGCCAAGGCGTTGTCATCGGCCAGCAATTCCAGCCGTTGGCCGACCGTGGCGAAGCTGTCGCGAAACACCTCGTTGGCGGCGGCCACGCGCGCCACGTTGCGGCTTTTTTTGAACATGATGATCCAGGACTGCACCATCATCAGCACCAGCACGCCGATGATGATCCAGGCGTCGATCGGCACGGCCTTGAGCAGAAAGCCCAGGCCACCGAAACCGAAGCCCGACTGCTCTTCATCCGCGCCGTAAGCCACCAGGCGCGACTCGGCGCCTTGCGAGGCGGCGTCGGCGTGGATCAGCGCGGCGGGGCGCGCAACCTTGGACAGGCGCACTTCGTCCATGGCGCCCACGAACGGGGCGTACACCGGACGCGGTGCGGCAGCGGGCGCGGCGGCGTCGGCGGAGGCCGCACCGGTCGCGGTATTCGCCGAATTCGCCGAATTCGCGGAGGTCGCGGAGTTCGTCGCCGGCGTGGCAGGCGTTGCCGACGCAGCGGAGGCGGCCGGCATCGGCACGTCGCCCCCCAGCGCGGCAGGCGTGGCCAGCGGCGGCAGGCTGGCGGCCAGCGACGCGGTGGCGCGGCCGTTCACGTACAGGTGCACCTGGCTGCCATCGGCCGTCACGGCAAGGTGCTGCCACGCGGCGGGCGTCAGCGGCTGGCCGGGCTGGCTGCGCTGGCCGTTCACTTCCACAAACGGCACGCCCTGGTTGATGCCGATCAGCAAGGCGTTGCCGGCATCGCGACGCGCATAGACCAGCTGTTCGCCGGCCGGTTGGTCGGCGCGCACCCAGGCGCTGAACGTGAACGCGCCCGCGGCCGGGATGGCCAGCGAGGGGCTGGCGGGCAGCATCAGCGGCGCGTTGCCCGTGAACTGCGCGGCGCGGCCAATCACGCCGTCGACCGCAGCGCCCGTCGGCGTCTGGCCGTGGTTGCTGTAGGCGGTGGTGTCGCGCGGCGGCGCACCGGCCGCACCGTCAAAGTGATAGACCAGCGTGTAGTTCGGGTCGAAGCTCAGTTGCCCATTGGCGGACGCGGGCGCCTTCTGGTTGCCGTAGTACATCCAGATGTCCTGGCGTTGGCCGTCGGCAAGTTCCGGCACGTCCACCCACACCAGCGCCATGCCCAGCAAGGGGTCGAACGATTCCAGCTGGTGGTTCAGCACGGTCTGATCGTCGGCCGCCACGAAGCGGATGTCGGCGCCCTTCTCGTTGATGCCGTCAAAGGTGAAGTTGCCCGTATGCAGGCGCACCAGCAGCGGCGTGCGGCCGGCGGGGCCGCCCAGCGGCAGGCCCTGCGCGGTGCTGTCAACGGTGATTTGCTTGCGGTACTGCCAATCCGGTTGCCACCAGGCGTTGGCGGCCGACGGCAAGACGCCGGCCAGCACGGTTAGCAGGAGCATCAATAGGCGTTGCATGAGTAAGACTCCGGGATGGAAAAGTGGCGTGCGCTCAGAAGCTGGCGCGCACGCTGAAGTTCAGGCGGGGATCGTGTTTGCGGGTATTGGGGCCGTCTTTCAGCGGATAGCCCCAGTCCAGCGAGCCCGACAGCCAATCGATCATTTGCAGGCGCGTGCCCAGGCCTACGCTGGCCAGCGAATAGCGCGAATCCTGCTCAGGCAGCGGGTCGCGCAAGCGCAGGCTGGCCGCGTCAGCAAAAGCGTAGAAGCGCCATTCGTTGACGTTCGCGCCCAGCCAGCGCGCCAGCGACGGCGTGCGCCATTCCAGCGACGCCAGGATGCCGTCGTCGCCCGTGCGTTCGGCCGCCAGGTACCCGCGCACGCTGGTCGCGCCGCCCGCCGAGAATTGTTCGTTGGACACCAATGCACCCGAGGCCAGCTGGAACGATCCGCGCAGGCCCAGCTGCCAGTCGCCAAACAGGTTTTGCGTGTGCGTGCCGTCGCCGCGCACCAGGGCAAAGCTGGGGTTGGCCTGATAGCGCTTGTCGTCGAATTCCTTCCAGTCGCTGCCCTGGTTGAAGAAGGAACCGCTGGCGCCGACCAGCGACAAGCCCAGGCTGCTTTGCGAGGACTCGCTGTAGCGGTAGCCGTTGTAGGCCAGCGTGAACGGCAGGTACTTGATGGGAATCTGGTCTTCGTTGGCGCCAAAGCGGGTGGACTCGTCGAACTTCTTGTAGTCCAGGCCGAGGGACAGGGAATTGCTCCAGTCGCCTTGCGGGTCCATCGTGTAGATCGCCGACAAGCCGAACGAATAGCCCTTGCCCAGCACGTTGGTGCCGCCGATGGTGGCCACGTTGCTGTCGCTTTTGTAGCCGGAGAATTGCAAGGCCCAGCGCGGCGCCAGCGGCATCGAATACGAACCCGACCACACCTTGGCGTTGTCCGTATCCTGCGGCGCGGTAAAGAACGTCAGGCTGACGGAATGGCCCAGCTGCCACAGGTTGTCATAGCCCAGCGAGGCCGTGCTGCGCAGGCGCGAGGTGTCCGCGCTGTAGTCGTTGTTCAAGCCCACGCTGGCATGCCAGGGGCTTTTGTCTTCCACCTTCAGGTCCACGTCCATCGTGCCCGGCAAGCGCCCTTCCTTGACCAACGGCACCACCTGACGGCCGGCGCCCTTGTTCAGCCCGGTCAGCTCGGCCTGCGCCTGGTTGAAGTTGGGCACCTGCCCTTCCTGCAACGCGGGCACCTCGTCGCGAATGGTCAGCGGCGAATAGTGCTGCGCGCCCACCACGCGCACGCGGCCGATCTTGGTTTCGGACACTTGCAGGAAGACGATGCCATCGGCCACCTGCTGCTCGGGCAGGTCCACATAGACGGACTGGTAGCCCTGTTCCTGATAAATCGTCTGCAAGGCTTCGCGCGCCGATTCAATATCGGCCAGCGTGCGGTCAGGCCCAAGATAGGGATAGACGGCGCGCTCGATGTCGCGCGCTTGCAGCACGGTGTTGCCGCGCACGATGTATTCGTTGATGTTGACGCGGCGCTCTACGCCCGTGGGCGCGTCCTGCGCCAGGGCGCCGTTCATGGCAATGGCCAAGGCAAACGCATGCGGCGCACGGCGCAATATGGCGCGCAACGCGCTACCCCTACTTTCGAAATCATGCATGACGATGCACTCAGTTCCTTGTGTGAAAACCGGTCGGTGCCGGCCGCTACCGTGCAGCGCTACGCGACAATTTCGTTACGGCTTTTGCCCGCAACAGCGCGTCCATGGCTTCTGCTTGTTACTAGACGTACTGGCAGGCCCGGGACGACGCGTTGTAAGAAAAACTTCATGAAAAAGAATCGCGGCGTGCGCGGTCGCCGGGGGTCGCCGCCTTGCGCGGGGATTCTGGCCACGCGACATGACGGCGAATGCAGTGCAAGCGGCGTGGCGAAAAAAAAACGCGGCCGGTGCAAACCGGCCGCGCATACCAGGCATGGTTGGGGCATGCAGGAGGCACTTCCCTTACATCGTCAGGCGGCTTTTCTCCTCGGCGCTCAAGCCGCCGGTTTCGCTGGCGTTCAGCGCACCCGCGCCCAGCACCTGCACGGCGCTGGCGGCGTCGTACTTGGGCGCCGCCGATGCCGACCCGGCCGGCGGCGCGGTCGGGGCGGCGCCCGCCACCGGCTCGTCGCCATAGCCCAGGATCTGCACATTGATGACCGACGGCTGATTCTGGCGCGCTTCGTTTTGCGCACGCTGCGCCGAGGCCTCGGCCGCATTGACGGCCGAAGTCGCCGCCGCGCTGGCCGATGACAACGCGCCGGTATTGACGGCCGCCGACACCGGCACGCCCGCGCTGTCGCCCTGGGCCTGGATGTTGGCGGCGTTCACCACCTGCAAGGCCGCGATGTTGACGTTGCCCGACACGCGGATGCCGGCCTCGCCCGCGTCGATCGTGCCCAGCGGCGCGTACAGGTCCACGTCGCCCGCCGGCACTTCCGGCAGCGGCGCCAGCGTGGCGATGCCCGCGCCGGTGCTGGGCGCATTGGGCGACAAGGTCACGTTGCCCACGGCGTCATATTCCCGCTTGGGCGGCGAATACAGCACCGTGGTCTTGGACCCGCGACCCGCGTTGATGTCGCCTTCGGCCGACCACGCCGTGATGCCGCCGCCAAAGGTCGTCATGACGCGGCTTTGCCCCAGCAGGATGCTGCCTTGCGCATACAGCTGGATGTTGCCTTCCCCCTGCGTGATGATGCCGGCCGTGGCGGGCGGCGCCACGCCTTCCACGCCGAACACCTGCTGCCCGCCCGGCGTCATCAGCTGGATGTCGCCGCCGAAGCTGCTGCGGATGCCCGCCGCGCCGTACAAGGTGATGTCGCCGTCATACGCGCCGGGCGTCGCGTCGGAAAACAACGCGGCGATGGCCTGGCGACCGCGCAGATAGCTGCCGTTGCGCGGGCTGCTCTTGTCGTTGTATTCGCGGCCCCCGGCACGCAGCTCGGCAAAATACACCTGCCGCGCGAAGATGCGTTGCTGCTCGGCGGGCAGCGCCGCGAACGCCGCGCGCGCATCGTCCGTGCTGCCGGCAAAGCCATAACGCTGCGTCAACCACAGCAGCAGTTCGGCCTCGTAGGTCTTGAAGGCCAGGCCCTGGTCGACCAAGGGGCGGCCGGGGTCGGCGGCCTTGGCCGGGTCCAGATAGCGGTCGATAAAGCCCGCGTAATCCGGCCCCTTGGCGCCCACGCCCGCCTGCACGGCGATGGATGCGCCCAGCCGGTGGTCGCCCGACAGCACCGGCCCCAGGCTGGTAATGGACGCGCGATCCGCCATCAACACGTGACGCCCCGCCGATACCTCCAGCACGCCGGGGCCGGCCACCTGGAACGAGCTGTACAGGATGTCGCGCCCGGCGGACACGCGCGATACGTCCAGCGCGTCGCGGTGCAGGAACAGGTTGCCGGCCGAGGTCACCGACGTCGAGCTGGCGCCGAAGTTCATGCCGTTGGTCGTGGGCACATCGGTCTTGACGCCGGTGTCGGTACCCGAGGCCACGATGTCGCGGCCCGCCATCATCCACACCGGGCCCGACGCCTCGTACCACGTCTGCCCGGTATTCGGCCCCTGCAAGACCGAGAGTGCTTCGCCGCTGCGCAGCCCCACGATGTCGCCATCGCGGGCGTAAAAGCGCGTCACCGCATTGGAACCCGCCGCGCCGGCCGTCGGCGCATTGAAATAGAACAAGGGGAAATGGGTGTCGCGGGCGCCGTCGATGCCGTCCACGCCCTTGTTGCCCAGGGCCACATTGGAGTTGGCTTCGGACAGGTAGCCCGAAAAGGCCGGCGCGAACACGTTGGCCACGCTGGCGGGGTCGGCGCCCGAGCGGTTGATGGCGTAGCCGCCCGCGTAGATGGAATTGCCGGCCAGCACTTCCAGCTGGCCACGCGCGCCCGGCGCCAGGGTCAACGAATACGGCAGCCCCGAGGCCTCGTTGTTCAGGTAGCCGGCCGACACGCCCGCATACACGCTGCCGTCGTAGGCCGTGGCGCGAAGAATCGACGGATACAGATAGCGTCCGTCCGACGGCGACGTATTGCGCCCGGTCTGCACCGACAGCCCCTGCGCGCTGTGCGAGGTCTGCCGGCTGGGCGTCAGGTTGCCGCCCGCGCTGGACAGTTCGATGGCGGTGTTCTCGGTCCACATCGAGAACCAGCTGGTGCCGCCGCCGGTGCGCAGGGTGCCATCAAGCAGGTGGTACGGCGTGGTGTTGGGCACCGCCACGCGGCCGGGGTCGCCGGCGCCGCCCACCACCAGGTCGCCGCGCGTATCGATGCGCATGACCGAATCGCCGGGAATCAGCACCAGCCCGCCCGTGGCGCTGGTCAGGGTGGAGACATACGGGTCGTAGCCGCGGCTGTCCTTGGCGTCCTGCTGGTTGACTTCGTTGCCGTACCGCAAATCCAGGCCGCCCACCGCGCCGCTGGACAGCCCGGCGTGGCCGCGCAGGTTGATCAGCGCGCCTTGCAGGTCCAGCGCGGGTTCGCCGTAGTAGGGCGTGGGGCCCACGGTGGACGAGACCCGTCCGCGTGCGCTCTGCGTAGGGTTAAGCCCGCCGCCCACACGGATGTCGATGTCGCCGCCGCCCGTCAGCGTGATGGCGCCATCGGCCGCGACACGCCCGGTGCTGCCCACCGCCACGATCAAGCCCTGGCCGCGCGGGTTGGCAACGGACCCGCGCGATTCGATATTGCCGGCGTCGCCGTCCACGCGCAGGTTGACGTTGCCGCCGCCCAGCGCGCCAAAGCCCGTGAAGCCCACCAGCAGCGGCGTGTTGTCCTTGAAGTCGGAAGGCGCCTTGACGTAGCTGCCGAAGTTGATCCACCACGCGGTGGGCGTATCGCCGCCGTTGGCGCTGCCCGAGCCTTGCCGCCACAACCAGTTGCCCACGCCCACGCTGGGCGCCAGCACGCGCGCGTCGAAGGGGCCACCGGTGGTCTTGCCCCACACGTCGCCGCGCAGGGTGCCGCCGGTGTACAGGCCCAGGTTGCCGCCTTGTTCCGGATACCAGGCTTGATAAGTGCCGCCCTCCGATACGAAGGGTTCGTAGGTGCTGGAATGCGCATCGCCCAGCACCGTGGCTTCGTAGCGGCCGCGCGGCAGTTGGTAGGCGGGCGCCACGTCGGCGGACTGCGTGCCCGCCGTGTAGACCCCGTAAGCCGACATCAGGCTGATGTCACCGCCGGCCGCCAGGTCCAGGTCGCCCGTGCCGGTGCGCAGCACGCTGAAGTTCTGCGTGTGCGCGGTTACCGTCGTCGACGACTTGTTCTCATAGCACTGCTCTGGCGAGCGCGCACACTTTTCCAGGTCTTCGTCCGACACCGGCGACCCGGCGGGCTGACCGTACGTGTTGTCCGGCGCCCAGGCCCAGCGGGGCGGCGGCAGGCACAGCCCTTCGATCGCGTCGCACAACCACAGCAGGTCTTCCGGCACCGGCGCATAGGGCTCGAAGCCGGAGGGGCCCGCCTCGGGGCCCCACACCAGGCCGGCGCCCATCGCCAGCGTGACGTTGTAGTGGCTGTCGGCCAGGTTCAGCTTGCCGGCGCCAGGGCCGGGTTGCACGCGCAGCGGGTCCGCCGCATCCAGGTCCGCGCCGGCCACCAGGCGCAACGACCACGACTGGCTCCCGGCGGGCAACATCTGCGCCAGCGCCCAGTTGCGCCGCTGGTCGGCCGTCGTGCCGGGGCGCAATTCGACATAGTCCACGCCATCCGGAAACACCAGCTTGGCCTGCGACGGAATCACCGCGCCTTGTTTGAGCGTGATCGTGCCCGCCATCAACAACACGTTGGGCTCGTAGCCTTGCGTGGTGTACAGGTTGGGCAGCGCCACATTGGCCGGCCACGTGAACGCCTGCATGGCCGTGCCCGCCGTCAACAGCGTGCCCGCGCCCAGGCGCGTGCCCACCGGCAGGTCCACCGCCTGCTTCAGGATGCTGCCCGCCGCGTACAGCAACTGCCCGGCCGCATCGCGCACGTCGCCGGACAACACCGTGCCTGCCGCGATGGACAGCGGCTGGTTCAGCGCCGCTTCAACGGGCAGGCGCGTGCCGGCGGCCAGCGTCGTCGGCTGCAAGGGCAGCGCGTAGTTCAGCGTTTTGCCACCGGGAAATTCGGTGCCGTCGGCAAGCACGACGCCGCCGCGCGGCAACACCACATCGCCGCCGAAGGGCTGCGCGCCCGGCGTCAGAATCCAGCCGTGCTCGTCGTCGGGCGTGGCTGCCGGCGGCGCGAAGCCGTCGTTGATGCTGCCGAAGACGTCCAGATTGCCCTTGGCGCGCAAGGTCAGCGCGCCCGCCTCGCCGGAGCCGTACACCGACGTCATGGCCGAACGCGGGTTCAGGCTGGCATAGCGATAGCCCGACAGGTCCAGGTCGCCTTGCACGACCAGGTCGCCATCGCCCGTCTTGCTGACGATTTCCACGCCCGGCCGCAGGTGGAACACGTCGCGGTAGGTGGCGTTGTTCAAGCCTGCAAGCTTGGCGTTCAGCAGATTGCCGTTTGCCAGTGCGTTGCCGATGAACGTTGCGCTGTCGCCATGCAGCGTGTCCAGATAGGCCTGGTCAATGATCTGATGGCTGCGTCCGTTGGCGCGGTCGGCCGGGTCGCCGACGCGCGCGTCGTCATAGCGCTGCATGGCCACCAGCGAAATGGATTTGGCGCCGTCGATGGTCAGCGGCCCACGCGCGTCGATAGCGATGTCGCCGGCCGTGGCCGCCGCGCCGCCATTGACGCCCGCGTTGCCCGACGCGTCGATACGCGGCGCCAGCAAGTCCAGCGTGCCCCGCGAGGCCCCATCGTGCTGCCCCGCGCCGGTGCCTGCCGTGGCGGCCGTGCCGTGGCGCAGGTCGATGCGCGCGCCGCTGGCCAGCGTCAACACGCCGCGCCCGGCGTTCAGTTCGACCACCGCGCGGTTGGGCGCGTCGATGATCTTGCCGTAGCTGTCCACGCGCAACACGGTACCGTGCGTGTCCAGCACGGCGTTGGACGCCAGGGTCAGCCCGTCGCGCGCGGCCAGGCGGATGCGGCCCACGCGTTCGCCGCTGGCATCCACCACGCCGGCCACCGTCAGGCTGCCGCTGTCGATCGACAGATTGATGTCATTGCCGCGCAGCGTGTTGCCCAGCGTCAGGCTGCCTTGCTTGAGCTGGAAGCTGCGCGCGCCGAAGACGCCGCCCTCGTTCAGGCGCTGGTTAAGCGCATCGAAATCCGTGCTGAGCGTGGCCGCCGTGCCCAGATGCTGGGCACGCACGTCGATGCTGCCCGCGCGATACGGCACGGCGGTACCGCCGGCATCGTAATGGCCCGAGCTGGCGCCCAGGATGCGGCCTTGCAGGTCGACCACACCGGCCGACGCCGCCAGCGCATCGGCCCGCAGCGTGCCCGCGTTGTTCTGTTGCGCCGACAGGTCGATCAGCGCGCCGCCCGCTTGCCGGATGCCACCCTGCGCGCTTTCCAGAATCACATCGCCGCCCCAGCTGTAGCGCAGCACGTCGTTGAACGCGATGGCCCGGCCGGACACGTCGATTTGCGACGCCCCGGTCAGCAACACGCCGTCGCGGCCTTGCAACGTGAGCTTGCCGCTGGGCAGCACGATACGGCCGTCGACTTGCACCGTGGCGCCGGACAGGCCGACTTGCGCGCCCAGGTCCTGCACGGCCGCCACCGGCCCGGCGCCCGCGCCGGACAGGCGCACGTCGCCGCCCGCCAGCATCTGGTTCACCGAACCCGCGCCCCCGGTCAACAGCGGCGTGTTCAGGTTCAGGTTGCCGCCGCGGTACGCGTAGCGGCCGGTGCTGCTGTCGAATGCGCCCTGCGATTCATACACGGACAAGCTGCCGCGATGGTTTGCCGTGATCCGGTCGCTGGCGTTCAGGTTGACGCTGGCAAAGCCCAGCGCCAGACGCGCATTGTCTTCCTGGCCGCTGGGCTGCGCGCCCTGGCCATAGCCGAATTCGATGCGCTCGGCGTCGATGCGCAGCACGCCCTTGCCCGTGCCCGCGCCGCCGGCCACCACTGCGCCGGGCGCTTGGGTTGCGCCGTTCCAGATCAGGTTCTGGGTGCGGATGCCCGCCTCGTCGCCCGCGTCGCCAAACCCGTAGATGGCCGGGGTGCCCAGCGCCAAGGTCGCCAGGCTGTATTTGCCGGTGACCGGGTCGCGCGTGTCCAGCGCGACGGTGCCGTAGAAGTTCATCGCGTCGCGCGCGGTCAGCGTCAACACTTCCAGCGCGGGCGCGCCCATGCTGGTGTCGCCGCGCAGCAAGCGGGCCAGGATGTCCTGGTTCAGCGTCAGGCCGCTGGGCAGGATGCCCTGCGCCGCCGCCTGCGCCAGCGTTTGCGCCGTGCCGACATTGACGGCGCCAACGGCCAAGGACAGGTTGCGGGTGCCGTAGCGCACCTGCTCGCCCAGGTCGAAGGCGCCGTTGGTGGCGGCGGCGATGGTGCCTTCGGAATACAGGCGCGTCACATCGTTGCACGCCGTGGTGGCGCATGTGCCGATGCGGATGGCGCCCGTGGCCAGCGCGTCGGGCGCCAGCACGTCAAGGCGGCCATTGGACACGGCCAGCAGGCTGGCGCTGCCCGGTTGGAAGGCGTAGCCGCTGGTGGAATCCACGGACGGCGCGCCCCGGCCCAACGTCGATATCCCGGCGCCAGCTTCAAGCTCGATGGTGTTCGCCGAGAGCAGCACTTCGGGCGCGGTCAGCTGCGCGCCGGTGCGCAGCACCACTTCGCGGGCGGACTGCTGGAAGGTATAAAAGCGCCCGCCCTGCCCGTAGGACACCACCGGCATCGCACCGACGACCAGGCGGCTGGCGCCCAGCGCCGTCAGCGCATCGGCGCCCACCGACGTGCCCGCGAAGCCTGCCGTGGGCGCCTGGCCCGGGGCCAGGATCTCCACCGCGGTGCTGCCGCCGTTCACCGCCACGGCGCCACCGAAGCCACCTTGCGCAGCCTTGAAATTGGCCTGGCCTTCAAAGCTGAACGCCTGCCCGTCGGACGAACCGGGATGCAGCGCCAAGCGCAGGGTGCGTGCGTCGGCGGGCAGCATCGCGCGTGGCACGCCGCGCGTCACGGCGTCCGCCGCCACAAAGCTGGCGTAGCTCATCTCGTTGTATTGCGACAGGGTCCGCAGCACGTTCGCCGGCGTCAGGATGACCGCGCTGGCCAGGCTGTTCGCCACCTGTGTGCCGGCGGTCGACAAGGACCCGCTTGCGGCCCAGGACTGGTTGCGCATCCGCATGGGCGTCACCGCCGCGCCCGCCGTGGCCGCGCCGTTGATCTCGACGCGGAATGCGCCGGGCAGCAAGGCATAGGTGGACGGCAGCAAGGTGTAGGTGCCGGCCGGCAAGCCCGGCACGCCCGCGCCCAACGTAATCTGCCGGCCCACGCCGGGCGTGGACGCGCCGGCCTCGCCGCCCACCGGGGCCACGGGCGCCTGCGCCCCGGGCACGATGGCGTACACCGGGTTGGCGGCCAGGCCGGGCAACGTAAAGCCGCCGTCGGGGTTGTTGCGCACCAGCGGCGCGTAGCGCGCATCGGTGGAACCGCCCCGGCCAGACACAAAGCCCGCGCCGGTCAGCTCGCCGCCACCGGACAGGTCCAGCACCGAGCCCGGCAGCGCATCCACGTCCTGGAATGCCAGGGTAACGCCGGTGCGCAGCGCGGCCTGGTCGCCGATGCCGGCTGCGCCCCCCACGCCCACCAAGGACACCGGCGCGCCCTTGAACTGATACGACACGCCGTCCGTCGTGCCGCCATAAGGCATCAACAAGCCGGCGCCGCTGACCGAGGTCACGCTGCCGGGCAGCAGGCTCAGGCGTTGCGTGCCCATCCGTTCGCTCAGGTCGCCGAGCACAATGGCGCCCAGCGGCGCGCGGATGACGCCGCCCTGCTCTACGGTGGCGGCTGCCAGGCGCAACGAGCCGAACGCCGAATACGGAATGGGCGGCAACGCAGCCGTCGCGGCATCGTGACGCGCCACGGTCAGGCGGCGATCGGGGTCGAACCCCTGCGTGCCGTCCTCGCGCCGCGTGTAGCCGGCCAGCACTTCGGCCTCGGCGCCGGTGGCGGGATAGACCTGCGCGGCAATCAATGCCAGATCGCCACGTGTCCACAGTCGCGTGCGCGGTTCGTTGTCGTTGTTGGCCAGAAAGCGCAGGTCGCCCGCGCTGTCCAGCGTCACGCGATCAAAGCCCGCGCGCGCCACCGGCAGCGCACCGCCCACGCCGCGCACGATCGAGCCCTGCGTGCCGAAGGACAAGCTGTTGCCCACTTCCAGCAGATTGCCGGCGCGCACGGTGAAGGCGCCTTCGCCCACCTCGGCCGCATCGGCGAACAACACGCGCGGGCGCAGCACGCCATTGGTGGCCGCATACTTGCCCAGGCCGGACAGCCGCACATACGACGACGCCAGGTTCACGCGCGTTTGGGCGGCGGCTGTTGCGGCAACTTGTGCGTCAGCGGGTGCCTCGGTTTGCGGCGCCACCGAGAACGCGCCGGCATACAGGCGCAGGCTTTGCGCCGTCTGGATGTTGACGTCGCCGTCAAAGGACATGAGGCCGTTGGACAGCAGCCCCAGATGATCGAAGCCCCCGCCTGCCAACAAGCGCGCGGTGTCCAAGCGGGTCTGGCCATAACGCAGGCCCTCTTCGGCCTCGCCCGGTTTCAGGTCGGCGCGCAGGCCCTGGCCGGGAGCGGTCGCGCCCAGCACCAGCTCGCGCGGCACTTGCACGTCGACGCTTGAAACGTTGTCGCCCGCAATGCGGTACAGCGGGGTTTCCAGCGCGATATCCAGCGTGCCGCCCGATGCGTTGGCGCCGCCCGCCCGTGCGATGAACGTGCCGTCCAGATGCAGGCCGTTGTAGGAACTGAGCGAGATGCGGCCACCGTCGCCGTTCAGTGGCACCGCGCCCACGCCGTTCACGTCCACCACCGTGCCCGCGCCCGACGCGTTCAGCACCGCGCCGGGGCGCACAATCACGTAGGCGTCGGCCGACGTCGCCGTGGCGCGGTCGTGATTGATCTCGCCGCCGATCACGATGACGCCGCCCGAGTCCGCCACGCCATAGCGGCGGCCCTGCGCGTCGATGCCACTTTCCGCGCGCCCGGCCACGTCCAGCACCGCCTGTTCGCCGATCCAGATCGAGCGGTTGTGCAGTTCGCCATCGGCGGTGTCGAAGGACTCGGCCACGTCCAGCGTGCCCACGCGCAGTTGGCGAATATCGATCTTGCCGCCGGCGGCCGTCAGCGCGCCCGCGACCGTGATCTGCCCGGCGCCCAGCAGTTCGATGCTCTGGCCCGGGTCCACGTTGATGCGCGCGCCCCGGCCGATGTTCAGTTCGACCAGCTTGTCGGCGCCCGCGGTCGCCACGCTGCGACCGCTTTGCAACAACAGGCTGGCGCCGCGCCGCCGCGTTGCCGTGCCCGCCACGGGATCATGTTGATAGACGGGCGGCAGCCACGTGTCCAACACCGCTGCCGGGTCCGTGCCGGTGGGCACGCCTTGCGCGCCCGACACGGGGCGATAGACGGGCATCAGCACATCCACGCGCGCATCGTCAGCCACGGTCAGGCCCTGGCTGCCGGTAATCTCGTAACGCGAATAGCCCTGCTGGAAGAAGGGCGCGGCCAGGGTCAGCATGGCCTCGGCGGACGCCAAGGGGTCGGCGCCGACAGCCACGGCTGCCGCGCCCCCGGCCGCTGTGCCGGACGCATCGGGCACGGCACCCCGCACGGAGGGCTGCACCGCTGCCGGGCCATCGCCCAACACGATCTTGCCCGCCACCAGTTTCAGCGTGCCGCCGCCTTCCACGCCGTAGCCGCGCAATTGCGCGCCCAGGGTCACCTCGCCCACGGAGCCGTCGCCGGCCGCCACCGCGTCTATGGTCGTGTTGCCGCCCTTGCCGCCCGTCACCTTGTTCTTGGGCCGCAACACCGCGCCAGAGCTGACGTCGATGACGCTGCCCGCCGCCAGCTGGATATCGCCGCTGCCGCGCACGGACACCGAGCCGCCGTTCAGATATGGCATCGCGGCCGTCTGTTCGGGCGACAGGGCCAGGTTGGTCCACATGCCCGTGGCGTCCAGCCGCGTGCGCGCGCTGAGCGCGACGCGGGGCCCATCCCCCTCGCCCGCCGCGCCCGCCACGCCTGCCACCGTATCGGTCACCCCCGACGGCGAGATCTGGCTCAACACATTGCCCAGCCGGATGCTGCCGGCGCGTGCCGTCAGCGTGGCATCCACCGACACCTGGTTCGCGAACAAGGTGATGTCGCCGGCCGGTCCCACCTTCAGATCCGACTGCACGGTGATGTCCTGCGCGGCGATCTTGATGGCGCCCAGCCCCGCGCGGTTCAGCTGCGCGGTGTCCAGTTGCAGGGTGCCCGCGCGGTCGTCCGGCAACGCCGTGTCCAGATCCAGACCCGCCGCAATCGCGGCCACCTGGTCCGACAAGCTGACATGCTGGATCGTGTTTTCCGACAGGCCCAGCGCGTATTGCAACGCGCCCGTGCGCTTGTCGTAGTAAGGCGTGTACGTGCCCACCACCAGCTGCGCGCCGCGCGCCGCCGCCCGTTGCGATTGCTGATAGCCGTCCAGCCCCGCTTGCGCGGCGGCGGTCTGGCGTTCGCCTTGATAGGTCTGGCCAACGAGCTCGCCTTCCAGCACCGCGCTGCGGGTGCCGATCAACAGCCTGCCCGCGTCGCGCCCCACCGTGTAGCCGCTTTCGAAACGTTCCTTGGGCGCGATCAGCGGATTGTAGAAATACTGCGTCTGGCCCCAGCGCTCGTGCGTGGCCTCATAGCCCTTGTACAGGCCGGTATAGGCCAGGTCGCCGGGCGCGCGCGACACCTCGTACAGCCGGCCGTCCGCCCCGCGCAGCCAGGTCTGCCGGATCTTGCCGTCCTGCACGTCCAGCGTGCCGCCCGACACGTTGATCTGCGAACCGGCCCGCGTCACGACGTCGCCGCCCGTGAATTCCACGTTGCCGCCCTGCGCCATCCATTCGTTGACCGCATGGCCCTGCGTGCCCAGATACCCGCTCACCTCCAACAGGCCGCCCGCCGTGTACCAGCGGTCGGTGGCGTAGCCGTTGGTGCCGGCCGGCACCAGCACCAGGTCGCGCGCATCTACCCAGATGTCGTTGTTGTTCAGCTTGCCGCTATCGCGGTTGATCGGCGCGTCGCGCTGCTCGTTGCCCTGGACGTTGATCTTGACGCTGTTGTTCTCCATCGCCACGGGCACGCCCACGGCGCCCGCCACGTCCAGAATCGCGCCCTCGCGCACCAGCGCGCGCTGCGTGGCCTGCACGGCGATCTGCCCGCCCGTGGCCAGCGTGATCGACCCGGTGGCAAAGTCCACCGTGCCGGAACTGTTGATTTCCACGCGCGACAACTCGCGCCGGTCCGCGCCCGCCGCCACTACTGTCGCATCGGTTGCCGGGGTGACCGGCACGCGCAGGCCGTCGCGCTGGCTGTCCAGCGCCAGTGCGCCGCTGCGGTCCAGCAGGATGGCCGTGGTGCCGGATTCAGCCAGGGTGATCTTGCCGCCCTCGCCCACCGCGTTCAGGTGGACCGTGCCGCGCGTATCGACCGACGTGCTGGACAGCACCACGCCGCTTTGCACGACGTCACCGCCCGTCATCGTCACGTCGCCCACGGCGGCCTGGATCAGGCCCGTGTTGGCAACGCGGCCCGGCGTGCCGGTGGGCGTGACTTCGTTGCCCTTGGTGGTGGACAGCAGATTGCCGGACGTGCCCTGGCCACGCTTGATGACGAAGTTGTCGCCCGCCGCCAGCGCGGCTTGCCCGGACGGCGTGTTGATCGTGCCCGCGTTGTTTACTTCCTTGCCCAGCAGCAACACATAGCCGCCGCCCGCCGTGGACGTGGCCGGCGCCGCCGTGCCGATCAACGCACCGGCCTGCACGTCGATATTGCCGCGCGCGTCGGTAAAGGTCGGCTGCGCGCCGTTGTCGGCGTACACCCCCTTGTCACGAAACTGCGCGTCGGTGATCGCGCCGGCGGCGGCCACCACGTTGCGCGCGTTGACCTGGCTGGTGCCGGTGAAGATCACGCCGTTCTGGTTCACCACCATCACGGTGCCGTCGGCCTTGATCGCGCCCTGGATCTGGCTGGGCTTGGCCGCCGCGCCCACCACCCGGTTCAGCACCGCGTCGTCCGCGCCCTGCTTGAATTGCAGCGTCGTGTTGCGCCCGACGTTAAAGCTGTCCCAGTTCAGGATGGCGCGCGATTGCGTCTGTTCGATGGTGACGACCTGGCGGCCGTTCTGCACGCTGGGCGACGCGGCTTTCGCGCCTTCCCATTTGGCCAGGTCCCCCGTGGCGGCCCACAAGCCGCCCTCGACCAGGCCGTCGGGCACATCGGCGCCACCGGCGGCGGCCGCCGCGCGCGCTGCCGCCTGCGCGGCTTGCTGCGCGGCGACGGCGGCGGCCGAGCGGTTCAGGTTATCCAGCGACCGCTGCAACTGCTGGCGCGATTGCGCCTGTTGGCGCGCGCCGGCGCCTATGCCCGCCATACTGCCGTCGGGCATGCGGCCGGTGCGCTGCGCCGTCGACTGCACGGCATTCTTGTCCGAGAACCAGCCGGGGCTGAAGGCGCGCTGCTGCGCCTGCGCCGCGCCGCTGGCGCTGCCTGCGATCAGCAGCGCGGTGACCGCCTGGGACAGTGGCGTCGGACGCCAGTTCGGGCGCTGCCGCCCCGGCACCCGCCCCATGTTCCGCTTGCCACCCGAGTCCGACATCCGTGCCTGCATGATCGCCATCCCTTGTTCCAATCGCGCGAGTTCTTCACTTAGAACAAGACAGACGGATAGAAAAATGCAGACCAGAACGCTGTCACAAATAATTCATCCAGACAGGCGTTTTACGACGCGCTTATGACAACAACACCACGCCGGCGGGCAGATGTGTCACACGCGCGCCATACGCATCGCGGATCAGGCGTTCGGCGTCAGCCACCTGTGCCAACGAAAACCGCGCTTGCACCAGACGCTTGCCCAGTTGATCGTTCATCAGCACCAGCCGGCCCCGGCGATAGCGGTTCAATTCATCCACCACCTGCGCCAGCGGCTGCTGGTTGAACACCAACCAGCCCTGACGCCACGCGGTGACGACCGCCGTGTCCACCGCCACCGGCGGCATCACGCGCGCATCGTCATAGCGCAGTTCGCGGTTGGCGGCCACATCGAACACGCCTTCGGCATGCACCAGCCGCAACGCGCCGGACAGGCAGCACAGCCGCGCCTGCCCGTCGATATAGCGCAGGTTGAACGTGGCTTCGCGCGCGGTGATACGGCCTTTGCCGGCGACCACCACGGCCGGCGTCGCACCGGCGCGTATCTCGGCTTCGCCTTCGGCCAGCTCGATCACCGCACCGTTTGCGTCGTTGCCCACGTTAAGACGCGTCAGCGTATTCATGTCTACGTCCACCGACTGGCCCAGCGCCACGCGGCGCTGTTCGCCCGCCGCCGTGCGGTAGTCCGCGCCCAGCGTGTCCACGCCGGGCCACAAGCCCAGCGGGGGCTTGAACGCCAGATACGCCGCTGACGCCGCCAGCGCGCCGCCCAGGAACGCGCGGCGACCGTTCAATGCCGGCCGCTGCGCACGGCGGCTCGCGCGGTCGGCAACCACGCCCTGAATGGCGGGGCCCATGCCCTGCCACAGCTGCTTCTGGGCGGCGAACGCGGCGGGGTGTCGGCTGTCTGCACGCAACCAATCGCGAAACGCCTGCGCGTCGTCTTCGGTGGCGCGGCCCGAGGTCAGCGCCAATAGCCACTCGCGCGCCTGTACGGTAGCGGCGTCTTCCTGCTTGTTCCGTCGGGGCATGCTCATCGTCAACGCCATGGTGTTTCGTCCCGGCACGCTTCGCGGGAGGGGACGCCCGGGTGGCTCGTTCCGTTGCCCGTCGCCTGCCCGGCCACGAGGAGTTCTTGCGCGCAATGTTCCAGCGCGCGCTTCAGTTCCTTGGACACGATGCGCTCGGACACGCCATAGCGCCGCGCAATTTCCGCATGCGGTAGCTCTTGCACACGCGCGGCCAGCACCATCTGCTGCGTCCGTTCGGGCAGTTTCTTCAGCGCACGCTGGAACGCATCGATCTGGTTGCGGCCTTGCGCGATGCGGGCAGGGTCCGCGGCCTCGTCCGCCAGGTGGATCAATTCACTGATTTCAACGCCCGTCAGCAGGCGGGAGTCGCGGCGACGCTGGTCTTCCGCGATGTTCAGCGCCACGCGAAAAAGATAGGCGGCCGGTTGCTGGATGGACGAACTGGCGGGCAGGTCGTTCACCTTCAAAAACGCTTCCTGCATGGCGTCGTGCGCCAGGTCGTCCGAACCCAGTCGTCGACGCAGCTGACTGCGAAAGTCGTTGTAGCGTTCCAGAAACAACGCCCGCAACGAGCCGTCCGGTTTGTTATCCCGCACTGCCGGCTCCCCTATCCGCATCGCATTGCGCCGCACTGCGCGGCGTCAGCAGCACCGTCAACGGCTGCGGCATCCCTGCCGGCAGCGGACCAATCACCGCCCCGCGCAACGCCGCTTCCAGGCGTCCGTCCAGGCCGGCTTGCCCCGTTGACGACACCCACCCAACCCGGCTGACGCGCCAGGCCTTGTCGAACCACAATTGCACCAGCGCGCGGTAGTTGCCCGGCTGCGTGGCCGCCGCCGCGCACAGGGCGCGTTTCAACGCCGTCTGCACCACGGCGGCGTAAGGCGTGTCGCGCAGGCGCTTGCCCGCCGCGCCGGCGCCTGCCGCCGTGTCCTCGTCCTTGGCGACCAGCGTGAAAGACCGCGCGCTGGCATAGCGAATCGATAGCGGCGAGCCGGCCAGCAGCCGGCGCAACGCTTCGCTGGGCGTGTAGGCGCCCACCACGGCGGGCGCCTGCCTGCCCGCCGTCAAGGTGCTGTCCACCAACACGGTCAACCCGCTGGCCAGGCTGTATTCCACCAGCGCCTGCGCCAGGGGCTGCGCGGCAATCTCGAAGCGCATGGGCTTGGCGGGGGGTGCCGCGGCATGCCCAGTCGGCGACAGCGCCAGCAGGCCCCAGGCCAGACACGCGCGCAAGGCCACGCCACGGCCCTTGAAGACGCTCTTCATAAACGTGACCGCAAGGGAAAAGTGCCTGACATGGCCGCAACAGAGAACGCCATCAGCGCCCGCGCCTGGAAAAGCCGCCATGCTAGAGCGGCTGAATGACGCATTCGTGACACTTGACGCGCGCGGCGCGCGCCGCCGCCACGCAACGGTCACCTACGGGGTGCGGGCGGTCTCTATACTTTTTGGATTGCGTCGGCCACGTTTGGCCGGACCGTTCAAGGGAGCGCGCATGCGCAAGGTGCGGGGGGCCAGGGGCCTGTGGCTGGAGATCGTCGTGATGGGCGGCGGCGCGCTGGGCGTGGTTGGCGCGTTGGGGATTGTGGGCGCGGGCGCCATGGCGCAGACCGTGGAGGCGCGGACCGTGCAGGAGCAAAAGCCGGCGCAGTCGGCCCTGCCACCGGCTTCGGCCCGATCAAGCGGCGCGTGCATCGAGACCGAGGTCAACGGCTACCGGGCCTTGTCCTACGACTGCCTGAACCAGAAGATGGCGCCGGACACCACGGCTAACCGGCCGTCTCCGGGGCTGGCGTCCGAGGCCATCACGCAACGCCCGCCCAACCAGATGGGCCTGCCCACGCCCGCCACCATCGGCAACCGCATGGGCAACACGTTTGGTACGTCAGCCTATCCGCAACGGCCGCAGCCGTAATGGAAGTACTGTGGCGCATTCCCGCGCGGCGCTACACCGTGCGGCAGATGAAATAGATTTTCTTGACGAACTGATCCACTTCCCAACGCCCCGTATACCCCTCGGGCATCACGAAGGCTACGCCCGCAGTCAGTTCGTGCACGGTGCCGTCCGGATCGACCAGCCGCGCCGCGCCTTCCACGATGGTGCCAAATTCGATATAGCCCGTCGTGTTCGCCTGGAACGCCCCGGCGGTGCTTTCCCAGACGCCCGCTTCCGCCTTGCCGGCGTTGCCTTCAAAGGCGGTGACGGTCTGAAAGGCCGCATCGCCCGAGATCGGGCGGCGGGGCTTGCCGGGCACCGGATTCTTCATCGGGCCGGCGTCGATGCGGACTAGCCGCGATGAGTCGTGCTTCATGGCTTACCTATGCAAAGTTGTCTTGATTTCAGTGCGCCGCCACCACCAACACCTCGGCCATGGCGCGGCTGACCGTGCGCATGCGGTGCGGCAGTTCGGAATCAAAGTAGACGGAATCACCGGTTTCCAGGCGGAACTGGCGTTCGCCCACCTGCACTTCGACAGCGCCTTTGAGCACCAGCAGGAATTCTTCGCCCGGATGCGGGAACACCGCCGTCGCGTCAGGAAATTCGCGCGGCGGATGCACCACAAACGGTTCCATCGCCTTGACCTTGCGACGCCCGGCCAGTGATTCGTAGTGGTATTGCACGCCCGGCCCGCCGCGTTGCAGCGCCTCGCGGTCGCCCACACGCACCACGCTGACCACTTCGTCTTGCGCGGCGCCGTCTTCGCCGACCAGTTGGGATACGCCCACGCCATAGGCTTCAGCCAGGCGCAGCACCGTCGAAATCGACGGTTCGCTCAGGCCGCGTTCCAGCTTGGACAGGTAGCTTTTGGTCAGCCCGGTGCGCTGCGCCAGCTGTTCCAGGGAAAGCGCTTGCTGGCGGCGCAGGGTGCGAAGGCGGGGGGGCAGGTCGATCATGGCGGGGGGTGGAAAATCGGACCGGTAAGAATGCCCGAAACCTGCGCCGCCGTCGAGCCGGCCCTGCCCGGCCTGGCTGCCCGATCCGCGCCGCATCCTGCTCGCCTGTCCGGTGCCCTAACCGGTCCCCTATCCGGTCTTCTATGCGGTTTCCTATCCGGTCTCCTATCCGGGCGCCCGCTGCCTCGGGCTACGACAACACGTCCGGATGCGCGCGCAGCGCCCGGCGGGCGTAATACGAAAACCCCACCTGCGACCGCTTGGGCGTCAGGATCCAGTCATGCGCTTCGCGTCCCAACGCGGGCGGAATAGGCTGGATCTTGCCCGCCGACATCGCCAGCAACTGCATGCGCGCCGCGCGTTCGAACTGCAAGGCCAGCACGCAGGCCTCTTCCACCGACCCGGCCGCAATCAACATACCGTGGTGCGACAACAGAATCGCCCGCTTGTCTCCCAGCGCCGCCGAGATGATCTCGCCTTCTTCATTGCCCACCGGCACGCCCGGCCAGTCCTTCAGAAAAGCCACATCGTCGTACAGCGTGCAGTTGTCCATGTGCGACACCTCCAGCGGTACCTCCAGCATCGACAGCGACGCCACGTGCAAGGGGTGCGTGTGGATAATGCAATTCACATCAGGGCGCGCGCGATAGATCCACGAATGAAAACGGTTGGCCGGGTTGGGCATGCCGCCGCCCTCTTGCACGCGCAAATCTTCATCCACCACCAACAGATTACTGGCCGTGATTTCATCAAAGCCCAGGCCCAGCCGCTGCGTGTAATAGCGGCCCGCTTCGGGCGTACGCGCGGTGATCTGCCCCGCCAGGCCGGAATCGTGGCCGCCATCGAACAAGATGCGGCACGTCAGCGCCAGCTGTTCGCGCAAGCTCCATTGCGGCGTATCGAACTGGCGCTGCATCTCGGCTTGCGCACGCGCGATCAGTTCGTCTTTTCCCAGGTGCATCGTATCGGTCATCATGTCTCCGTCGTGCCGTCCTTCATCAACGGCGTAAATCCCGGCCGCGCACATGGGCGCGCTTGCCGGGGTGTCCATAGCATAAAGGGCGGCCGCGTCGCGCCCGCCCGCCGGTCAATCCATCTTGATGTTGGCGCGCTTGACGATGTCGGTCCACTTGGCATTCTCGGCTGCGATAAAGCGCCGATATTCCTCTGCCGACCCCGTGTACAACTGCGTGCCCTGCGCCGCCAATCGATCCTTCAATTCCGCCGACGCCAGCGTCTTTTGCAACGCGGCGTTCAAGGCGGCCACCACCTCGGGCGGCGTGCCTGCGGGCGCCAGCAACGCGTTCCACGAACTGATCTGCAAGGCCGCATCGCCCACTTCCGCGCTGGCGGGCACGGCGCTCGCCGACGCCAGCCGCTTGTCCGCCGCCACCGCCAACGCGCGCAATTTGCCCGAGGCCACGTGCGGCATGATGATCGGGCTGGCGTCCATCACCACATCCACCTGTTCGCCGATGGCCGCGTTGACTGCTTCGCTGCCGCTCTTGAACGGCACATGCACAATATCCACGCCGGCCGTCAGCTTCAACAATTCCAGCCCCAGATGCGGTGAACTGGCATTGCCCGCCGACCCGAAATTCAACCGCCCGGGATTGGCACGCGCGTAGGCAACAAACGCGGCAAAGTCCGCAGCCGGCAACCCGGCGCGCGTAGCCAGCACGAAAGGCGACCCGGACACCATGCCCACCGGCACGAACTTGGCGGCGTCGTAGCTCAGCTTGCTGTAGATCAGCGGATTCACGATCTGCGTGCCCACGGTACCCATGAAGACGGTGTAGCCGTCCGCCGGCGCGCCGGCCGCCAACTGCGCGGCAATCACCCCGCCGGCCCCGGGCCGGTTTTCAATGACGACGCTTTGCCCCAAGGCATCACCTATCCCCTTGCCCACCTGCCGCGCCACGATATCCGTGATCCCGCCCGCACCAAACGGCACCACCAGCCGGATCGGCCGATCGGGATACGCCGCATGCGCCCCACCCGCCCAGGCGGCCATTCCCGCCGTCACACACATCGTCGCCAGCGCGGCGAACTTGCCAAGCACCTTCATGTCATTCCCCTTGGACGGGCTTTATTTGCCCTAATGACACAAAGTGTCCTACAGAACATTGATTTTCCGCAAGGGGAATTTTGGATGGAGGGTGTATGAGGGGCGGCGAATAAAGTTCGCGATTTTTGATGAAGTTCGCCTGTTGGCTTTGGGGGGCAACGTCTGCTATTGCGCGGGGGAGCTTCTTTTCTTCTGTGCAGATGAACGGCCTGCGGGTTGGAGAAAGGCGAACTTCGCGTTAAGCGCGATTAAATTGGCGCGACAGGCTAAGCCCGCAGATTCGGGGCTTTCCCTAAGGGCATTAGACAAAGGGCGACGGACGTCTCGAGGCACTCCGCTCCAGGTTGGGAGCGGTAAGAGAAGAAAGCTGTCTTGTGTGGAAGGCCCGGAGGATCCTGCGGTCAGTGGCCGGTTTCGGCCATCTACAGCCGTTGGCCAGCGTTTTCGCGCGGACATTTGAACATCCGATGCCCACCAGACACCGGACGTTCAAACACATGCGCAATCTGCTAAGGCGTGGGCCTTTACGGTCGTTCGCGCCCCGTCGTGTTTTGTGCGCAACAAGTGGCTGTCCAGACGGCCCCGTAGGCACCCGTCGCGCTTCGATTAAGCCGAGTGTTCGATAGTGGCTGGTCGGAAAGGATGCTGCGAACAGCCCAAGCTGTGTAAAATTTGCGTCGCAGGACCGATGGCTCTCGAAAGGAAGATCGGGTTGTGCTTGTAGCATCACTCACAGAGAAGCCATGGGCGTGCGTGTGAGACAAATGAAAGCCCCGCGGTTAAAACTCACACTGAAATGGCAAAAGGGAAGAAAGTCTCGTATGGACGATAACGAACGCGAAAAACTATTAAACCTTGCATTTCGCCCGCATTATCCGATCGAAGATCGCGAAAGCTTCTTCGGTCGCGAGCAGGAACAGCAGCGCGTGATTCAGGCACTGCACAGCCCTGGGCAGCACGTCGTCATTTATGGTGAGAGAGGCGCTGGCAAAACCTCGTTAGCGCGGGTGAGCACGATCGGCAGCCCTCGAATTGACGTTTTCTGCGAAAGCGATTCATCTTTCTCAAAGCTTGCACGTGACGTGATCCTTAAGTATCAGAAGGCATTTCCCACCAAGTTGGTTTATGACGCCGCGACCGATCGAGTATCCATCGAAGGGGTCATGCGTTCAATCGACAATTTGGATGGAAACAGCCTGAAATCGCTGCTGCCAAACGAGCCGCTCGTGATCATCTTCGATGAGGTTGATCGACTTCCGGCAAATACGCTCGCGAGCCTTGGCGAATTCGCAAAGAATGCAGCCACCGACCTCGGTAACTCGACTCTTGTGTTCGTCGGCGTTGGCACTACAGTAAACGATCTGCTACGCGGTCACGAGTCCGTCTTCCGAAACATCAAATCTGTGGGGCTAGGCAGGTTTGAGCGAGACTCAGACATAAAAGCGATTTTGGAAAAAGGAGGCGGCATTCTAGGACTCAAATTTTCCACGTCAGCCGTCTCCGATATCATCCTCGCGTCTGACCGCCTGCCGTTTTATGTCCAGTTACTCGGGATCACGTCCGCTCGTGTGGCGATGATCGAAGGCTCGAATATAGTCACAAAGGAGCACGTTACAAGAGGTGCTGAGGATGCGGCTCAAGACGCGGATGAAACGCTGCGTGACGCGTACGAATCGGCAATCCTCTCCTCGCGGAGTGACGTCTACAAGTACATCCTGTGGGGATTGGCGTCGTTGGATGGGCGCATGGAGGGCGCCGTCGGACAGATCGCGGAAGTAGCATCAAATTTTGCGTATGGCAAAAACATAAGCGCACAGGTGGCGGGTACCGCTTTGAAAGAGCTGATCTCTGACAATCGACAGAGCATCATTTCGGCTCGCACAATGGGGCCGAGGAAAACCTTCTATTCTTTTTCACACCCGTTGATGCGCGGGTATGTAAGGTTGCGAATTCATGCCGCTAACAACCGCACTGAGTGACTTTCAAAAAAATACGCAGGTCTGCTTGCATTCATATTGGCAGATTAGAGCCGCGAACGCCGCAATGATGCATTTCACTCAATCTGGACCGTGGACGACCCTCCCACTGGAGTTCGGTAACTTGCCTCACACGGCGCAAGTTCCACCACCGCAAAAAGTGCCAGTTAGCGCAGCATTACGTGAGATTGAGAGCTATATCAAGAACGGAAGGGCCGTCACGGACTTCTTTTTCGCGGTGATCTCGTACTTCGAGTCTTTCCTTTCCGCAGCGTTGGCCGCAAAAACTCTATCCACCGATGGGACACTCGGCCAGCTCATGGCGCGGGCGAAGCAGGGATATTCCCTCCCAACTTCGCCGGAAACAGAAATGGCTGACGAAGTTCGGGAGCGTCGGAATATGCTGGTGCACCATCAGGGAGTAGCACAGCAGCGCTACGTGTCTGTTGCCAGTGTTACATCGCTACCTGACCACATCCGTTCGGCAACGCTTGGACAGGCTTTATCTATCGACGACAGTTATTTTGCCTACGTGTGTGACGGCCTAATCACTTACGCGCGACTTTTTTAGTTGCACCCTAAGTGTGAGTCAGCGCAGTGCGCATCTTCCGCCACGCCGCTATAGACGGCGGATGCCGAAGACAGAAAAGTCTTCGTACGCGCGAAAGAGAGGCAGCCAATATAAAGGGTTATGCGTAGCGACTTGCTGAGCGGCTTGAGAACTGGACGACCGTGAAACCTTGGAAGCGGACGCGGAAGCCACGCGAGAGCGAACGACGGCAACGGGTCGGTAGCGGACAGCGTCCCCTCTACACGAAACCAGAGCAGCGTGCAGCTCCACCGCCCCAATCCCTGCCCGCCAAACCGGCGGCAAGACGCCTCGCTGGCGTCCGCCGCGCGCCGGGCTCGCCTTAATCGATGACAATATTCTCCCGCTTCACCACATGAGACAGCTGATCGACCTCACGCCCGATGCGCGTGGACAATTCCTTCGGATTGCTCATGACGACGCTACCCTGCGCACTGAGTGAAGACTTCGCAGCGGGCTGTTCCATCGCAAGCTTGGACTGCTCGTACAAGGAGTCGACGATCTGGGCAGGCGTGCCTGCCGGGGCGAACAGGCCCAGCCAGAAAGTGACGTCGATGTTTGGATAGCCTGCCTCGGCCATCGTGGGGATATCCGGCATTTGGGAAATCCGTTGCTTCTGCGTGACCGCCAGGGCTTTCAACTTGCCGGCTGCCACTTGCGGTGCGCTGGCCAGCGTATCGAAAGACGTGTTCACCTCGCCCGCCATGACCGCCATGCTTGCTTGCGAGGCCGACTTGTAAGGGACATGGGTTGCCTTGAACTGCGTGTCGTTGCTCAGTTGCGCAAACGCCAGATGGGCCAGGTTGCCTTGGCCTCCCGACCCATACGTGAGCTCGCCCGGATTCTTTTTGGCGTACTCAACCAGGTCCTTGACCGACGCGATGGCGTGCTTCTTGGCCCATTCGGGGTTGACGTTCAGAATGAACGGCGCGTCCAGTACCAGGGCGATGGGCGCGAAATCCTTGGTCTTGTACGGGGAGTTCTTGTAGATCAAGGGGTTGACGGTGATGCTGCTGCTGTTGGTGGCCAGCAGCGTGTAGCCATCCGGCGCCGAACGGGCCACCTCGGCCGCGCCGATCGATCCATTGGCGCCGCCCTTGTTTTCCACGATGACGGGCTGCTTGAGCGTCTTGGACAAAGAGTCCGACAGCAGGCGAGCCATCGTGTCCGTGATTGAACCGGCCGGAAACGGCACGATGATCTTGATGGCTTTGGTGGGCCATGCCTTGTCCTGCGCGAACGCGGCGGTAGTCCCCAAGCCCAATGCCGAAGCCACGGCAAGGTGCGCGGAAGCGATGAGGAAGTGACGGCGGGAATCGGATGTAGCCATTTTTTGTCTCCACGAAGTTAGGTCTTGTGCATTGCGTCGTGCTTGCGGGGCTTGTCAGGCCGCCTTTCTGGTTGCGGTGCTTCCGATGATTCCGTCGCGCTCCAGCGACTGTTGCTGATCCACGCTCATGCCCAGCACGCGCGAAAACACATCGCCATTGTGCTGCCCGAGCGTAGGCGCCGGACGCACCGCCGCGACCGTAGCGTCCGGCTCCCTGAACCAGGGCGTGGTCGCCAGAAACTCGCCGATATAAGGCCGGGAAGTCGCCTTGAAAAACTCACGGGCTTTCAGATGCGGGTCATCGAGCAGCGTCCAGACCGGTTTGACTTCTCCTGCGCTGATGCCCGCCTGTTGCAGTTCGGTCATTGCGCTTTGCGCGGAGCGCGCGCGGGTCCATGCGTTGATCCTGCGGTCTATCTCTTCCTGCCGGGTCCGTCGGCCGGCCGCCTTCTCCAGAGCAGGGTCCCGGGCAAGATCAGTTGCCTGCATGACCGCCAGCAATGCCTGCCATTGCGCATCGCTCGTGATGCTCACCACCACCCAGGCGTCATCGCCCGCGCACGGGTAAATTCCTTGCGGGGCATGAAGAGGATGCGCGTTGCCGATGCGGGGCGTGGTGTTGCCGTGCACCGACTGTTCAATGACGAACGGCGCTGTCATGGGCAGCATGCATTCCACCTGAGACAGGTTGACGTGGCGGCCCTTGCCCGAGCGCTGCTGCTCGAACAGCGCCAACAACGCCGCAGCCCCCCCGTTAAAGCCACCCACGGGATCACCATAGGCGTAGGAGGTCAGCGCCGGTGGGTCCTGCGCGAAACCGGTGTGATGGGGCAGACCGCTAGCCTGCTCCAGCGTGCCGCCATAGGCCCTGATCGTGCTCCATTCGTTGCCCGACCCGAATGCCGGCATGGACACCATGACCAAGCGCGGATTGACCTGGGACAGCACGGCGTAGTCCAGCCCAAGTTTGGGCAGCACCTCGGTCGAGTAGTTCTCGATGACGATATCGGCCTTGGCCACCAGATCGAGCAGGACCGCACGCCCTTGCGCGCGCGTCAGATCAAGCGTGATGCCCAGCTTGTTGCGGTTCATCAGCGCAAAGTTCGAGTTCTTTTCGTACAGCTTTTCTTGATAGAACTCATCGGTGTAATGCGTGCCCCGCCACCAGTCCGGATAGCGCGTGCTTTCAACCTTGATGACTTCCGCGCCAAAGTCCGCCAGCGTCCTTGCCGCCAATGGCCCGGCCCACCCCATCGTCAGATCGACCACGCGGATGTTTCGTAAGGGCAGCGCGCCCGGCGCAGCCGGGGTGAAGTCGGCGGCCGGCGTCAGGCTCTGCACGTCGCGGTAGCGGGGGCCGTCAGCGTCCAAACGCGCTGCCTTACCGCCCGGCAAGGGGCCCGCATCGCCCATGGGCAGCGGAACGACAGGCCCCTCGAATTTGGCCGCCCCGACCGTGACGGGAACAAAAGCGCCGCGTTCGCGATGCACGCTCTGTTCAAGCAGTTCTGCCATGGTCGGCACGATGACAGCGGGAAATTTTTCCTTGCGCAGCACGTCGAACCATTCCTGGGCTGTCCTGGCGCGCAGGCTGGGAACCAGGAACGCATCGATTTCGTCGGCATGGGCCATACGGGTCGGCCCGCTTGCAAACCGCGGATCCGCTGCCCGGTCCGGGTGGCCGATGGCCGCGCACAGCGCAGCCCACTGCGGGCCGGTATGGGCGAACAGCCCAATCCAGCCCTTCTTGGTCTCGTAGATGCCGGCCGGATGCGTCGTGCAGAACCGGTTGACCCCCAGCCTGGCCAAGGGATGCCGACCATCCTGCACCATGCCGGCTTCCATCTCGACCAGCGAAAACGCAATCTCATGGATGCTCAGCAGATAACGCCGGCTGCCGTCGGATCGTCCCAGCAACGCGGCGGTCGCGCTGGAGAATGCGGCGACACCGGCGGCAATGGCGGTCTGAATGTCGTGCGGCAGATGGGGCGGCCCCTGCTGTGCGCCACTGCAATACACCGCGCCGGCCAGGGCGCGGCACACGGCCTCGGTCCCCGCGAAACCACGGTAGGGTCCGGACTCGCCGAACCAGGTCAGACAGATTTCGATCGGCACATTGCCCTGGCCGTCATTCCCATCGCCGGCGTAGGCGGGGCGCGTCAGGACCTCCGAGCCTTCGTCCAGGGCGCGGGCGTCAAGAATCACGTCGCATGTCCGCGCGATCCGTGACAGCCACGCGGCATCCGCGCCTGTCTTTCCTTGTCGTGCCACGCTGTGCTTGTTGGTATTTAGCCAGGCATGCAAGGCGCTTGCGGGCTCGTCATTGGCCTCGTTCAACAGGGGCGGCAGGCGGCGCAGCGTGTCGCCGTCGGCGTCCTCCAGCTTGATGACCTCGGCGCCAAAATCCGCAAAGAGCTTCCCGGCATAAGCCACTGCCGCACCGCAGCCGATTTCCAGCACGCGCACCCCGGCGAAGGCGAGCCGGCTTTCAGATGTATGCATCGTCGCAACCTGTTCCAAAACACTTGCCCCGATCACCAGGTATCGACAAAGGCGCGGCGGGCCCGGCCGGCGCGCAAAGAGGCCGACGCGATGCCTTGGCGTATCCACGTGCGGGTCTGCGCGGGGTCGATGACTGCGTCGATCTCCGTCGTGGACGCGACATTGATGGCGTGCCCGCGCTCGTAGGCGCGAGCCACCAACTCGTCGTAAAGCGCCTGGCGCTGTGGCCCCTCGGGGACATACTCAAGCTCTTTCTTGAAGCCCAGCCGGATGGAGCCTTCCAGGCCCATGGGGCCGAATTCGCCGGTTGGCCACGACACCGCGCAACTGGCCGAGCGAAAGCCCCCGCCGGCCATGGCCATGGCGCCCAGACCGTAGCCCTTGCGCAAGGCAATTGCCAGGATGGCGACGCGCAGCTTGGCCGCGACCACGAACATGCGCGACACATGCCGCACTTGTGCCTTGGCCTCTTGCTCTGGCCCGACCATGAATCCCGGCGTATCGATCAACGAAATGATGGGCAGGCCGTGGATGTCGCAAAGGTTCATGAAGCGTGCCGCCTTGTCGGCCGCATCGGCGTCGATGGCGCCTCCCAGGTGATGCGGATTGTTGGCGATGATCCCGACAGGCTGCCCTTCCACACGCGCCAGCGCGGTGTGCATTCCCAGGCCGAATCCCGAGCGCAGCATCAATACGCTGCCTACGTCGGCAATGCCTTCGATGGCCTTGCGGCTGTCGTAGACGCGCAGGCGATTCTCGGGCACCACATGACGAAGGTGGCGCGGGTCGGGCGCCACCCAATCCTTGGTGCGGCCCTGGAACATGGACAGATAGTGCTTCGCCGCCGCGACGGCCTGCGCCTCGTTGTCGACCAGGATGTCGATGACGCCATTGGCGAACTGCACCGGCGCGGGGCCAACGTCCTCCGGCCGGAAGATGCCCAGTCCTCCGCCTTCGATCATCGCCGGGCCGGCCATGCCGATGTTGGCGCTCTTGTCCGCGATGATGACATCGCAGACCCCTAGAAAGGCGGCGTTGCCCGCGAAACAGCGTCCCGAAACAATGCCTAGCAAAGGCACTTCGCCACTGAGTTCGGCCAGCGCGGCGAACGACGGCTGATACAGCCCGGACACGAACGGAAAATCCACATCGCCCGGCCGCCCGCCTCCGCCTTCGGCAAACAACACCATCGGCATTTCGTCGCGGCGCGCGCGTTCCACCAACCTGTCGGTCTTGATGTGGTTGCGTTTGCCCTGCGTGCCCGCCAGCACCGTCGCGTCATAGGCCATCACTCCGGTCAGCGACCCGTCGTAGCCGAATGCGTCGCCGTTGACGTTGCCAATGCCGGTGACAATGCCGTCCGCGGGCGTGTTGGCGATCAGGTCTTCCTTGCTGCGGCGGCTGGCCTGCGCGGCAATGACCAGCGCGCCAAACTCCACGAACGAGCCTTCATCGCACAGGTCGTCCACGTTCTCCCGTGCGGTGCGCTGCCCCCGCGAACGGCGCTTGGCCACGGCCTGCGGGCGCGCGTCATCGTAAAGCGACGCATGGCGGTCGAGCACGGCTTGCAGGTCAGGGCGCACGGCGTCCAGATCGATCGCGTCTGTCACGACATCGGTGTCGTCACCACTCGATTCCTGCTCCAGCAAGACCAGGATCTGGCCTTCAAGCACGTTGCCGCCACTGGCGGCCGGCACCTGGACGACCCTGCCATTGAAGTCGGCGACGACGGTGTATTCCATTTTCATCGCTTCGATCACGGCGATGGGTTGGCCCTTGAGCACGACCGCGCCAGCGCTCACGGACACCTCGACCAGGCGGCCGCTTAGCGGCGCGCGCGATGCCGACAGCCCTTCGGGCACAGCGGCCTGCGCTGCCTGCGGCAAGTTGGCCGCCGCCGCGCTGCGCCCACCCGAATCCCCGATCAGGCTGTCCTTGGCCTGCTGCTCCTTTGCGTACTGCTCGGCCGCTGCAAGCAGTTCCCCGAGGATGGCCTCGATGTAGCGCGTATGGTTGCGCTGCGACAGGAAGTCCTCGCGGGCCACAAGCGCCTGCAAAAGATGGATATTTGTCGCGACACCGGCAATCCGGAACTCGGCCAGGCAACGGCGCAAGCGCCGCACCACGCCCGAGAAATCGTCATTGCTGCTGAACACGATCAGCTTGGCCAGCAGCGTGTCAAACGCCGGGGCCGGCGCGTAGCCGCTATAGGCATGGGTGTCGACGCGCACTTCGGGGCCGGCGGGCGGCTCAAAACGCGCCAGCCTGCCGTGTGCCGGGCGTGCCATGCCCGTGGCATCGGTCGATTCTGCATTGATGCGCACCTGGATGGCGTAACCGTTCAGCCCCGGCGCGTTGGCCGGGTCCACGCCCAGTTCGGCCAAGCGCTTACCCTGCGCGACGCCGATCTGCAAGGCCACCAGATCCACCCCCGTGACCTGCTCGGTAATCGTATGTTCGACCTGCAACCGGGGATTGGCTTCGATGAACACAAAGTCCGTCTGCACCCCGTGCTCGTTTTCTTCGACCAGGAATTCAAAGGTACCCAGGCTGCGGTACTCCACCTTGGCCGCCATTTTCTTTGCCGCGGCAAGAATGGCGGCGCGCAGATGGGCGCTTAGCACCGGGCTGGGCGCGATCTCGACCACTTTCTGAAAGCGGCGCTGTAGCGTGCAATCCCGATCGCCAAGCGCGACCACCGACGCCCCATCGCCGGCAATCTGCACTTCGATATGACGCGCGCGATTGACCAGACGTTCCGCGTACAGCGCGTCCACGCCAAAGGCCGACATGGCTTCCGACCGGCAGCGGGCATAGCGTTCGGCGATATCGGCTTTGGACTTGACGACGCGCATCCCGCGCCCGCCGCCTCCGCCGACCGCCTTGATGACGATCCCGACCCCGCCCTGCTCGTCGAAGAACCGTTCGACGTCCGCAAGGCTTGCACCGCCCGGCGTGGCGGGCATGACGGGCACGCCGCATTCGCGGGCCAGTTGCAACGCGCGGCCTTTGTCTCCGAACAGGGCAAGGTGATCGGCATTCGGGCCGATGAACGTGATTCCCGCCGCATCGCAAGCCAGGGCAAAATCCGCCCTTTCACTCAAGAAGCCATACCCGGGATGGATGGCATCGCAATGCTCGGCCATGGCTACGGCAATGATGGCGTCGATATCGATATAAGCCGCCGGACCGGAGCCGGTCAGCGCAACCGAGGTATCCGCAACAATTCGATGCCTGGAGTTTGAATCGTCCTGGGAATACACCGCGACGCTTTCCAACCCAAGGTCGCGCACCGCGCGAATGACTCGCACGGCGATTTCGCCACGATTGGCAACCAACACTCTTTTCATAGCGATCCTATGTCTCTGCTCTAACTCTTATGCTCAAGTTCTTCGGCTGCTGCCCCTAGCCCTTGCATGTTCCTGCCAGACGAGGCGCGCCCGCGGGCAGGCGCCGATAGGCATTAACATGCAAGCGGATACGCGCAATCGCAGCCCGGCTTGATCCGGCGGTTGTCGTTAACTTGGTGAGGATGGTAGGAGTCGTGCCACAGCCGCACAATTCACATTTTTCTCTGACCCCTATAGCCGTTCGGCATGTGTCTCGATAAAAGCAGGCGGAAATGGAACTCAGGCAATTAAGAACGGTTTTGGCGATCGCGGAAACCGGCAGCCTCACCAAGGCGGCGGAACTGCTGCACGTTGTGCAGCCCGCCCTGTCCCGGCAGCTCAAGCAACTGGAAGACGAACTGGGCACTGCGCTTTTCGAGCGCAACCGGCTTGGAATGGTGCTGACGGTGCCAGGCCGCCGGTTTGTCGATCAGGTGCGGGTTTCCCTTAAGGGGCTCAATGAAGCCCGGGCCGACATCGGCGCTGCAAAATCGGATTTGCTTGGCACGGTGTCCATCGGCATGCTGCCCGGCCTGGCGGCCCCGCTTGCCGGCCCGCTCGTCATCGCGTTGCAGCAGCAGTATCCCAATCTGCGCGTGCGCATCGCCACCGGCTTTTCGGATTTCCTGCAAGAGGGGCTGGAGGGCGGCAAGCTTGATATCTGCCTGATGGGCGACTATCTGCAATCCGAACTTCTGCAGACCTCGCCCGCTTATTCCGAACCCATCTACGTCTTCGGCCTGCCGGGATCCGGATTATCCGAAGACACCCCGATGACGCTCGAGGCCGTCTCCAGAATGCCCATGGTGGTGCCGGAAGCGCGCAGCTTGCGCAACGTGATAGACCGCGCCTGCACCATCCTTGGCGTCAACCTGAATCTGGTTGCCGAGTCGGACAGCACCGCGGTCATTCTTGATCTGGTGTTACGCGGGGTCGGCTACACCATCCTGCCCGTCATCCCCATCATGACGATGCTGGCCGAAAAGCGCATCGAAGGCGCGCCCATCATCAGCCCCACGCTGCAACGCACCGTGATCATCGGCACCGCCGTGCTGAACCGCAACCCCCGCATCGTCAATGTGCTGCATGCCGAGCTGATCCGCCTGCTCGAGCCCTACATCAAACAGTTCGAGTACGTCGGCGTACGCTGGCTGGCTGATTGAATACATCCCTCTGCCTGCAACCTCCGCGTACACCCTCCGCGTGCCCCCTCTGCGCGGCACCCGGCACGCACCGGGCCACGGCCCAGCTATGCTCAATCGCTATGACCCTTGTCAAAATTAGTTAATTGTCCCGAGACGGGTCGCCCCCCTAAGATCATTCCAGCGTCGTGGCATCGCCAGCAGACAAGCCATGCACCCAACGGGTGTATGCCCCGTCCGCCTGCCGGCCGGCCGGGGCCAGGAATCTTGGGAGGCGAATGTGCAGAATTCCTCTAACAGCACACACACAGCAGGCGACGAGGCAGTCGGCCCGGAGCAGTACTTCCAGCGCATGCTCGAACAAGGGCAGTTCATGATTCAGCGCTGCGAAACCACCGGCCGCGCCGTTTTCTATCCTCGGGCCATCTCCCCGTATGGCGGCGGACGCCTGCGCTGGGAAGCGGCCAGTGGCGGCGGCACCATCTATTCGACCACCGTCGTGCGCCAACGCCCCGAACGGGGTGGAAATTACTGCGTCGTCCTGGTGGACCTTGAAGAAGGACCGCGCCTGATGAGTACCGTTGTCGACATCGATCCCCTTGCGGTGACGATCGGCATGCGAGTCCGTGCAGAAGTGCGCCGCCAGTCCTCTGGCGTGCCGCGCGTGGTGTTCGTGCGCGCGGACTGACCGCGCGTGGTGTCTGTGCGCGCGGGCTCACCGCGTGTGGTGTCTGTGCGCGCGGGCTGACCGCGCGACGCCTGTTAATTGGAATGACTTGATGGCTACTAGTACAAGAGGGGCCTCGGCAATTGTCGGGGTCGGCACCACCCCTGGCTGGAACAGCCCCGGGTTCTCGGCGTTGGATCAACTTGGCATCGCCGTTCAGGCGGCGGCGGCCGATGCGGGCATCGGTGTGGACCAGATCGACGGCTTGTTCACGTCCACGCTGACGCATTTCATGCCCGCCCTGTCCGTGGCGGAGTATCTCGGCATCCATCCGACCTATATGGACGGCACCAACATCGGCGGCTCCTCATTTCTGGCCCACCTGTTGTCGGCCACGCTTGCCCTGCAAGCCGGGCTGTGCAAAGTGGCCTGCATTTGCTATGGGTCGAACCAACTGTCGGCGGGCGGCAAGCTGACCACCCTGACTGAACCCGCGCCCTGGGAGGCGATGTATTCGCCGCGCAACCCCATCAGTGGCTACGCCTTGGCGACCGCACGCCACATGCACCAGTACGGAACCACGCGCGAGCAGTTGGCCAGCGTCGCGGTCGCCGCGCGCCAATGGGCGCAGCTCAATCCTGCCGCGCACGAGCGCGGCCCCCTGAGCATCGCCGACGTTCTGGATTCCCGGCCTATATCCGACCCGCTCACGCTGCGGGACTGCTGCCTGGTGACGGACGGCGGCGGAGCGATGATTCTGGTCGCCGCTGAGCGCGTGCCGGAATTTTCCAACACGCCGGCCTATGTCCTGGGTGTCGGCGCGGCAACCACGCATCGCCAGATTTCACGCATGGAAGACCTCACGGTCACCGGTGCCGTGCAATCCGGCCAACGCGCCTTCAAGATGGCGCGCGTCGCACCGCAAGAGATCGACGTCCTGCAACTCTATGACGCATTCACCATCAACCCGATTCTGTTTCTTGAGGACCTGGGCTACTGCGCCAAGGGCGAAGGCGGCGCGTTCGTGGCGTCAGGCGTGACCGCGCCCGGTGGCGCACTGCCGGTCAACACCAACGGCGGCGGCCTGTCCTGCAATCACCCGGGCATGTATGGCATTTTCGCGGCCATCGAAGCGGTGCACCAGATCCGCCGCTCCGCAGGCGCCCGGCAGGTTGACGGCGTCGATCTGGCTCTGGCTCACGGCAATGGCGGCCAGTTGGCCAGCCAGGTCACGGCGATTCTCGGATCGCGCGCCACCCTGTAATCGTTGAAACCGCGGACACAATCATGAGCACCACCACCAGCACGCCAGTCGTCACCCACCATCCCTTCGTGGCCGAACGTCAATTGCACAAGCCCCCGTTTGCGGCCAAGGCCAGGTCCGTCAACCGAGCGGCGGTGATAGGCGCCGGCACGATGGGCGGCGGCATTGCGATGTGCTTCGCCAACGCCGGCATACCCGTGGTGCTGCTGGAAAAAGACGCCGAGCGCCTCAGCCAGGGCATGGCGCGCATCAAAGAAAACTACGCCAACTCCGCGCGGCGCGGCCGGCTCAGCGCAGAGGACGTCGCACAGCGACTCGCCCGCATACAGGGCAGCACGCGCTTCGAGGATCTGGCCGACGTGGATCTGGTCATTGAAGCGGTGTTCGAGGAAATCGGGCTTAAACACGAGATATTCAAGACGCTTGATCGGGTCTGCAAACCCGGCGCCATCCTGGCCTCAAACACTTCTTTCCTGGACATCGACGCTATCGCGAGCGCCACTCAGCGGCCCCAGGACGTGGTGGGGATGCACTTTTTCAGCCCGGCCAACGTCATGCAGTTGCTGGAAAACGTGCGCGGCTCCGTCACCTCGGACGACGTGTGCGCCACTGTCATGGACGTGGGCCGCCGCCTGGGCAAGGTCGCCGTGCTGGTGCGGTCCTGCGACGGATTCGTCGGCAACCGCATGTTGGCCAAGCGTACGCGCGAAAGCTATTTCCTGCTCCAGGAAGGCGCCTCGTTCTTTCAGATCGACGGTGTGCTGCGCGACTTCGGCCTTCCGATGGGGCCGTTCGCCATGGCGGATCTGGCAGGGTTGGACGTGGGCTGGCGCAATCGCCAGAGCCGCCTGCAACGCCTGACGCCGCGCGAGCGCGAGTGCGACATGCTGGACCGCATGGTCGCCGCGGGCCGGCTGGGCCAGAAGACCCAGGGTGGCTTCTACGACTATGACAGCGACCGCAAGGCCACCCCATCACCGGCCGCCGAAGCACTGGTCACCGCACACCGCGCCGCCTCAGGCAGACAAGCGCGGCACATCTCCGACGAGGAAATTCTGGAGCGCTGCCTGTACTCGATGATCAACGAAGCCGCCTATATCCTGGAAGAGAACATCGTCGAACGCGCCTCCGACATCGACGTCGTCTGGCTCAAAGGCTACGGCTTTCCCGCCTATCGGGGCGGCCCGCTGTGCTATGCGGACCAGATCGGCCTGCCCGCCATTCTGGCGGGGCTGCGCAAGTATGAAGCCGTGCACGGCTCCCAATACTGGAAGCCGGCCAATCTCATCGTCAAGCTCGCTCAGGAGGGGCGAGGCTTTCACGATGACCCTGCCTGAATCCGTGCACACGCAATAAAAGAGAGCACGTCAACGCTGTTCCGGAGAGACGCAGGCACTGTCGACACATGACCTGTGTGGGCAGCGGAGCAGGCATATACAGAAGTCTTGATAAATACAACAAACCGGAGACAAGCGTGTCTGACAAGCAACTGCATCGCATTCCTTTGGGCCGCAATCTGGCCGCCATCATCCTCTGCGGCAGCAGCGCCCTGCTCGCGCCCGGGGTCGCGGCTGCGGCCGATTGGCCCAACGGCAACCCCATCACCATCGTCGTCCCGTTTTCGCCTGGCGGTTTCACGGATCTGGTTGCGCGCCGCTACGCTCAGGACCTGGGCAATGCGTTGAAGACGACCGTCGTGGTTCAGAACAAGCCCGGCGCCAGCGGCCAGATCGGCACGGCGCTCGTCGCGCGCGAGAAACCGGACGGCTACAACCTGCTGGTCACGGCCACGCAGCACGTGATCTATCCCGGCCTGCAACCCAAGCTGCCCTACGACCCGAAGAAGAGCTTCTCCAACGTGGCCATTCTGGCTTACGCGCCTAATGTTCTGCTGGTTCCCGCCAAATCTTCCATCACCAACGCCAAGGAATTCACGGCCTACGCCAATCAACAAGCTGGCGGCCTGGCTTTTGGCTCCAGCAGCGTGGGCGGCTCGGCGCACATGTCCGGCGAACTCTACAAGATGGTCGCCGGCGCCAATCTGCGCCATATCCCCTACAAGGGCGCCGCGCCTGCCGTCACCGACCTGATCGGCGCGCAGATCCCGGCGGCATTCCTGGACGCAACATCGGCCGCCGCCTTCATCCGCTCGGGCGACGTCAAAGCCCTGGCGGTCACCTCGAAAGACCGCCTGCCCAGCTTGCCCGATGTGCCCACCGTCGCCGAATCCGGCTATCCAAGCTACGAATCGCAGGCCTGGATAGGCCTCTTCGGCCCCGCCGGCATGCCGACAGCCATCGTGCAAAAATTGAACCGGATCGCCATCGACAGCGCCAACACCGAAGCCAGCATCAACTGGCTCAACGACAACAACGCCACGCCGGGCAAGCTCTCGCCGCCACAGGTCACGGGCTTCGTCGACGCCGAGCTCGACAAATGGAAAACCGTCATCGATCGAGCGCACGTCACGGTCCAATAGCATGACGAGGCGTTCGCACAAAAGGCGAATCTTATTCCGTGCGCTCAATACCGGGGCGCGCGTGGACAGCCGTCTCCCGAAGTCAACCGACTTCAGGAGACGGCCGTTTTCCGTTTGCGCGCCTTGTTTGCCAGATAGAGCTCGCCCCAGGCCTTCATCGCTTCCAGCGTCGGAGCCAGTGTGGATCCTAGCGCCGTCAGCGTGTATTCCACGCGTGGAGGCACTTCGGCAAAGACTTCGCGGCTGACGATGCCGCTTGCCTCAAGTTCGCGCAGCTGCAACGTCAACGAGCGCTGCGTAACGCCGCCGATCAGCTTTTTCAGCTCCCCGAAACGCTTGGTTCCGCTCAGCAGATAGTGAATGATCAACGGCTTCCATTTCCCCCCCGCGATGTGTACGGTGATTTCCACCGCGCATCGGTATTGATCTAGCTTGCCACGCGCCATGATGCTGCCCTGGGTCAGATAAAGCCGAAATAGTATATTTTTTATCCTTACGTATAAACAATGTGCCTACTTGTAGAAAAGCCACTGGATTTCGATAATGCCGGCTCACGGAAGCATGTCTTCCATGTCCGAGAAAAAATCCATGAAAGCTGCTTTTTACGAACGCCAGGGCCCCGCGCATGAAGTGCTTTGCGTCGCTGAACTTCCCGATCCCCGACCCGGCCCAGGTGAAGTCCGGGTGCGGGTGCATGTGTCGGGGCTGAACCCTACCGATCTCAAAGCCCGAACGGGATTCTCCTCTGCGATGCCGTACCCGCGAATCATCCCGCACCAGGACGGCGCGGGCGTCATCGATGCCGTGGGCGATCCGAACGAGGCCGGTCGGGTGGGTCAGCGGGTATGGATCTTTGAGGCGCAGTACGGCAGGCCGGCAGGAACGGCGGCCGACTATGTCGTGGTGCCGTCGGCGCAGGCGGTGCCACTGCCGGATAACGCATCTTTCGAGGTCGGGGCGTCACTGGGCATCCCGGCCTTGACGGCCCATCGCTGTCTCTTCGCCGATGGCGACATCCGTGGCAAGAACGTGCTCGTGCAAGGCGGCGCCGGCGTGGTCGGCACCGCCGCCATCCTGCTGGCGAAGTGGGCGGGCGCTTGGGTCGCGGCCACCGTCATGAATGAAGCACAGGCCACCGTCGCTCGCGCGGCGGGCGCGGATCTGGTGTTGGACCGCCTGAATGATGACGTGGCCACGGCAATCAAGGCGCGCACGGGCAACGCGGGCGTGGACCGCATCGTCGACGTCAACGTGAAGGCGAATCTGGACATCGACATGGCATGCCTGGCGCCAGGAGGTGTCATCAGTTCCTACGCGATGTCGCATGCCGACGATGCGCTTGCGTTGCCATTGTTAAGCGCGATGATGCACGGCTGCGTGCTGCGGTTCGTGTTTATCTATACGGTGCCCATGGCGGCGAAAATCCAGGCGATCCGGGACATAAACGCCTGCCTGGCCAGCGGCGACTATGCCCCGCATATCGGGATGAAAGTCGAACTGGATAAAATAGCCGACGCTCACGTCGCGCTTGAATCGGCATCTGTCGTGGGCAAGGTGCTGGTCGCCTTGTGAAGCGTTTGCCAGCCCGGTGTGCCACGCCGCACGGTCTGGCCGCTATCCGTGCGCGCCCCCGCCCTCCACCGTGCTTTTCAAGGAACCCCATTCCATGAGTACCGCAACAGATGCAGCAACCGTCGCCATCGTCGGACCCGGCGCCATCGGCACCACGGTGGCGGCGGCCTTGCACCAGGCCGGCCGTACGCCCTTGCTGTGCGGGCGCACGCCGCGCAGTGAACTGATTCTTGAGGACGGCGAGCGCCGCATCACGGTTCCGGGACCGGTGCGCAACGATCCCGGCCAGCTCGATGGCACCGTCGATATCGTTTTTCTTGCCGTCAAGGCAACCCAGACCGAGGCTGCGGCAGGTTGGCTGGCGGCGTTGTGCGGCCCGGACACCGTCGTGTGCGTCTTGCAGAACGGGGTCGAGCAAATGGAGCAGGTCGCCCGGCACGCCCCGACGTCCCCAAACGCCTCGGACTCCCCTGGCGCTCGCATCATTCCCGCCGTGGTGTGGTTTCCCGCGCAGGGGCAGCCGGACGGCTCGGTGCGCTTGCGTGGCGAGGCGCGCCTTAGCTTGCCGGACACGCAGGCGGCGCACGTGGTGGCCGAGGCGCTGCGCGGCACGCTGTGCGCGGTGGACGTCACCGCCCACTTCCAGACGCTGGCCTGGCGCAAGCTGTTGCAGAACGCGGTGGCGGGCCTGATGGCACTAACCCACCGCCGCGCCGGCATGTTTGCGCGGCCCGACATCGCCACGCTTGCCATCGCTTATCTACAGGAATGCCTCGCCGTGGCCCGCGCGGAAGGCGCGCAGCTGGGCGACGAGACCCCAGAAGAGATTCTTGCAAAGTTCCAGGCCGCTCCGGCCGACATGGGCACGTCCATTCTGGCGGACCGCCAGGCGGGCCGGCCGCTGGAATGGGATATCCGCAACGGCGTCATCGCGCGCCGCGCCCGCGCGCATGGCATTGCCACGCCAATCAGCGACATCGTGGTGCCGCTGCTGGCCGCCGCCAGCGACGGACCGGGCTGAGCTTCGGCAAGCCTCGGCCGCAAGCTGCGCATCGGGAACGCGGCTTGCTGGATAGGTGTTTCTTCCAACAGAGGAGACATCATGGCCGACGACCTGAAGGATCGAGGACCCCAAGACCGGTCCCGCATCAATGTGAACGAAGCCCACGAACTGCGCTACTGGACGCAGGCGCTTGGGGTTACCGAAGGGCAACTGCGCGAGGCGGTGCAGGCGGTGGGCGCATCAGCCGCCGCGGTTCGCAAGCATCTGGGTAAATGAAGTCGGGCCGGCGCGTCAGTGCCGGCCCTTTTCTGTTTCTTGTTGACGAGGCGCCAGCCCTTCCCGGAGACACGGGCATGAAAACAAGCGTCGAGCGACTTCCGCAATTTGCCGGGCGGCTTCTTGTCCTGCTGCTGGCGGCCTTCGGGCTGTTCCTGGCGGCCATGGTGTTTTCCCTGCATCTTTCAGTGGAAAAAAGCGACGACATGTCGGCCGAACGGCAACGCCGCGAGCTGGCCCAGGCCGTCAGCAATGTGCTGGACGACGTGTCGCAGGCACAAGAGGGGGTGGCGCTGTGGGACATGCTGCTGGATGAACTTGCCAAGCCCAAGCCCGACCAGGCCTGGCTGGACGAGAACGTGGGCACCCTGCTGCACCGGCTGTTCAACCAGGACGTTATTTTCATCCTGGGTCCGGACGATGCCCCCGTCTACGCCAGCGTGAACGGCCAGGCGGCCTCGCCGTCGATGTACCTGTCGTACCAGGCCGCCATCAAAAGATTCGTCGACTTGGCGCGCGGTCGCATCAGCCGGCCCAACAACGACCATGAACGCTTGCCAGGCCAGGCGCCGGCTACCGAGGCCACTTTGCGCACGACCCCGTCCGCCGTGCACGCCACGGATCTTGCCATCGTGCAGGATCGGCCCGCCGTCGTCAGCGCCATGCATATCGACCACTTTCAGATGCGGCCCGCCACGCCGGGAGCCGCTCCGCACAATCTGCTTGTCAGTATCCGGTATATCGATGGTGATTTTCTGTATGCGTTTTCGCGCGGCAATCTGGTTGAAGGGCTGCACTACCATCCTGAACGCGTCCACCACGACGATGACGGGGAACGCGAGCTGGCGTTGACCTCATCGGACGGCGCGCCTATCGGATATCTGATGTGGCGGCCCGACCTTCCCGGCTCGGAATTATGGCGGGCGATGCTGCCCGCCTTCGTCTCCATGATCGGTGGCGCCCTGGTTATTGTGGCGTTCCTGGCGCTGCGCACGTACCGTTTATTGCGCGACCAGCAATCGCATCTGAGCGCGCTGCGCGCGGCGCACGTAGAGCTGAAAGCCAGCGAAGCGCATGCCCAGCACCTGGCCTTTCATGACGTGCTGACCGGCCTTGCCAACCGCGCCTACTTCGCCACCTTTGTCGACCAGGCGCTGGTGCGCAGACAACCCGATTCCAGCTGCGCGGTGCTGCTGCTGGACCTGGATCACTTCAAGCAGGTCAACGACACCTGGGGGCACGCCGCCGGCGACGCGCTGATCCAGGAATTCGCGCGACGCGTCAAAGCCATCCTGGGGCCGGACGATGTGATTGCACGCCTGGGAGGAGACGAGTTCGCGGTGCTTGCGCAGAACACCTCCGAAGCGTCCGCCAACGCGTTGACCCGGCGCATCCTGGCCGAAGTGCGCGCCCCGTTCGAGGTGCTGGGCGGGCGCGCTTTTGTCGGCGCTAGCATCGGCATTGCCATGGCGCCCCGCGATGCAACGACGCGCAGTGAATTGATGCGCAAAGCCGATATCGCGCTGTACCGCGCCAAAGAATCAGGCAGAAATCAGTATTGCTTCTTCGAACCGGAAATGGACGAGACGCTGAAGGCCAAGGCGTTGATGGAAGCGGACCTGCGCGCCGCACTGGCCGACGGCGGCCAGCTAAGCGTGCATTTCCAGCCGCAGATCGACAGCAGCACGCATCAGCTGGTGGGCGTCGAGGCGCTGATCCGTTGGCATCACCCGACCCAAGGCGCGATGCCGCCACAGATTTTCGTGGCGGTTGCCGAGTCGACCGGGCTGATCGTGGAGCTGGGCGATTGGGTGCTGCGCGAAGCGTGCCGCGCCGCGTTGCAATGGCCGAGCCTGTCCATCGCGGTGAACCTTTCCCCGGTGCAGTTTCGCAGCACCGGCTTTGCTGCCCGCGTCATCGAGTTGGTGACTTCGGCGGGCGTCAGCCCGACGCAGATCGAACTGGAGGTCACCGAAGGCGTGTTCATCGAGGACGACGGGCGCGTGCAAAACGCCATCGGCCAGTTGCGCGCGGTAGGGTTCCGGATCGCGCTGGACGACTTTGGCACCGGTTATTCCAGCCTGAGCTATTTGCAGAAATTCGCCGTGGACAAAATCAAGATCGATCGCAGCTTTGTGGCCAATATCGGCGAAGGCGCGGATTCCACCGCCATCGTCAATGCCGTCGTGACGCTGGGCCGCTCGATGGGGCTGACGGTCAACGCCGAAGGCGTCGAGACGGCGGCGCAACGCGATTTTCTTCGCGCTGCCGGCTGCGACGAGCTGCAAGGCTTTCTGTTTTCGAAGGCAGTGCCGGCGGAAGAAATTACGCAGCATTTGCAAATGGCACGCGCGGCGGACTGAACGTTGGGCGAACGGGCGAACGCGCCCGGGGGCCAGCGGGCCAGCGGGCCACCGGGCCACCGGGCCGAATGCCGCTTACGCCTAAACCGTGCCCGCAAAATGTGGCGAGCTGCCAAAGTGTTCGATCAGCAATTCCGTCAAAACGCGGATCTTGCGCGCGGGATGCTGGCCGGGCGGCCGGATCACGTAGGCGCCCGCGGGCGGCGGCGGGTAGCGCGTCATGATGGGCACCAGCGCGCCCGCCACCACGTAGTCATGCGTCAGGCAATCGGGCAGGTACGCAAGGCCCAGGCCGGCAGCGGCCGCCGTAACCAGGGCCGCGCCGTTGTCGGCTTTGAAGCGCCCTTGCGGACGCACCGTGATGATCTTGTCGCCGTCCATGAACTGCCACGCCTCGGTGCCCTGCATCAGCGCTTGATGGGCGCCGAGTTCGGCGGGCGTTTCCGGCGCGCCATGCGTCTTGATGTAGTCGGGGCTGGCAAGCAGCTTGCCCAGGATGGGGCCGACGCGTCTGGCGACCAGGTTGGAGTCTTGCAGATAACCGACGCGGATCGCGCAGTCGTAGCCTTCGGCGATAAGGTCGACAAAGCGGTCGCTGTAGCAGGTCTGCACGTGCAGCTTGGGATGGCGCCGCGCCATTTCCGCGACCACCGGCGCAAAGTGCGTCAGGCCGAACGACACGGGCACGGCCACGCGCAGGCGGCCGCGCAGCTCGCCGGCGGGCACGATGGTTTCGCGCGCCAGGTCTATTTCGGCGCAGGCGCGGGCCGCATGGTCACGGAAGGTGGCGCCCGCTTCCGTCAGCGCCGCGCCGCGTGTCGAGCGTGCCAGCAACTGCACGCCAAGCTCTTCTTCCAGGCGCAGCAGGCGACGGCTGACGATGGACTTGGACACGCCCATCCGAAGCGCGGCCGGCGACACGCCGCCCGCGTCGGCCACCTCGATAAAAGTCTGTAGCTCTTCGATATCCACTTGGCGTTGCCCCCGTTTTGCGACGCAGTTCGCCGCAGGATAGCACTACGCAATCCGGCACCGACAGCCCCAACCGCCGCGATGGAAGACGCCGCGCGCCGGTGTTCCGCAACGCGCGACACAGCTCATCGCGCAACGTCACTACCGCATCCCGGGCCACAAAAACATAATGCCCATTCCGGGGACGGCGCTACCCGCATCCGCCACCCGGCACTGCATGTTGCAGAGCACCCCCTCCAACCACAGCAAGCCAGGGATCACCAATGAAATTTCGTAATGGCCTCGATTCGCTACTCCGTCCTGAAGACTCGTTATTGGTTCTGATCGACCATCAGCCCTACCAGCTGACCAACCTGAACAGCCACGACCCGCACATGGTGGTCAACAATTCGACGGCGTTGGCGAAGGCCGCCAAGGCGTTCAACGTGCCCACCATCCTGACCAGCGTGATTGCTGACCGGGGCGGCCGCATTTTTTCGCAGATCACCGATGTGTTCCCCGGGCAAGAGGTCATCGACCGCACGCTCATCAACACGTGGGAAGACAAGAAGGTCGTCGAAGCGGCCAAGGCCACGGGCCGCAAGCAGCTGATCATTGCCGGCTTGTGGACCGAGGTCTGCGTGGCGATGCCGGCGATCCAGGCGGCGGGCGAAGGCTGGGATGTGACGGTGGTCACCGACGCGTCCGGCGGCGTGTCGGTCGAAGCGCACGAAGTGGCGCTTCAGCGCATGGCGGCGGCCGGCGTCAACTTGATGACGTGGCTGGCGGTGGCCGCCGAATGGCAGCGCGACTGGGCGCGCCTGGGCACCGCCGAAGCGCTGACCAATGTACTGGTCCAACACGCGGCCGGCAGCGGCATCGCATACCTGTGGGAACAGCAGTTGCTGAATACGCCCGCGCCCGCCACCGCAAGCTGATCGCGGCGGCGCCCCGAACCGGCGCCAGGACGGCATAAGTTGCCCTGCCTGGCGCCGGGGCCATTCCGGCCCGGGGCAAGGTGCCGAGGAACGCTGATATGACGACAAACGCTGTCTTGCTGATGGGAGGCACCGGTTCCATCGGCCGCTTGAGCGCCCGTGCTTTGCGGGCCGTTTACCCCGATGTCCCGTTGTTGATCGGCGGGCGCGATGCGGCAAAAAGTGCCGACGCGGCGGCCGGGCTGGGCAACGCCGAAGGCGTGGTGATTGACCCGCGCGCCAACGATCTCGGGTTGGGCGAGCGGCCGGTAGCGGCCGTGGCCGTGTTTTACGCCGATGATCGATTGGCCGGCCTGCGCTTTGCGCAGCGTCGCGGTGCGTCCCACCTGGGAATTTCTTCTGGTGTCTATGAAATTGCGCCCGAAGTTGCTGCGTACATGCAGTCGCCCGGCACCTGTGCCATCGTGCTGGGCTATGAATGGCTGGTGGGCGCCACCACCATCGCCACGTTCGATTGCGCGCGCGCCTTTGCGCAGTTGCACGACATCAAGATCGGCGCCCTTGTCGACGATCAGGACGGCGGCGGGCCTGCCGTGGCCGAGGATTTCGAGCGCCTGAACCGCATGATGCCGGCCGCCTTGACGCTGCGTGATGGCCGCTACGTCTGGCGTGGCAAAGAAGACGCCCGGGCCGAGTTTCGCGCCATCGACGGCACGGTGATGCAAGCGCACGGCTTCTCGTCCATCGATGTGGCGGGTCTGGCCACGGCAACCGGGGCGCCCAACGTGCAGTTCAATATCGCAACCGGCGTCAGTTCATCGCGGCGGCGCGGTGAACCGAAATCGACCGAGATCATCATTGAGCTCGCGGGCAAAGACCATGACGGCCGTGCGCTGCGGACCCGTCATGCGGTGTTCCACCCGCGCGGCGCGGCCCATTTGACGGCGCTGGGCGTCAGCATGATTCTTGAGCGGCTGGCCGGCCTGGACGGCAAACCGCCCACGCCGCCGGGGCTGCTCTTTCCCTTTCAGGTGGTCGATCACGGTACCTACCTGTCGCGCCTGCGGGCCGAGGGCGGCAGCATCATCGCGCTTGACCCGGTGCAGTAGGGGCCGGTGACAACCGCGTCAAATCCGGGCGTCGACGACATGGCCATCAACCCCTGCCGCTATCTGGGCATCACGGGCTTTGCCCTGATCGCCGCCTGCTACGGTTTCGCGCGGTTTGCCTTCGGGCTCTTCCTGCCTCGGATCGACGCGGAACTTAGCCTGTCTTCAACCCTGAGCGGCTTGATGTCGGGCGCGGCATTTCTGACTTACTGCGTGGCAGTCATCCTGTCGGCCTGGCTGACCGAACGCCTGGGCCCCCGCTTTGTCGCCATCGGCGCGGCGCTGATTGCGGCGGCGGGCATGGCGGGTATCGCGGCGGCGCCCTCGGCGCCTTGGCTGGCGGGCGCCGTCATGCTGGCCGGATCCAGCACGGGTTTGGTATCGCCCGCGCTGGCGGCGGCGGTTGCGGCGGGCGTTCCGCCTGGCCGCCAGAACGCCACCAACGCCTTCATCAACGCGGGCACCGGCGCGGGCGTGGCCTTGTCCGGCCCCGTCGCGCTGATGATGGGCGAGCAGTGGCGCGTGGCCTTCGCGGGCTTTGCCGCCGTGGCTTTCGGGTTGGCGTTTGCCGTGGCGTTCATCCTGCCCCGGCGCACGCAGGGCGCGACCGCTGGCGCTACTGCTGATGGCGCTATTGCCGGCGCTACTGCTGTTGCCGCTACTGCCACTGGCGCCAGCACCACCGGCGTTACCACCACCGGCGCTGGTACCACCGGCGTTGCTACCACCGGCGCTACCACCACCGGCACTGCTACCACCGGCGCCACCACCACCGGCAACGGCATCCCGATGTTAAGTGGCGTCTTGCGGCGCTTGATCGCGGCGGCCTTCCTGACGGGCGCGGCCAGCACCGCGATCTGGTCTTTCGGAGGGCAGTTGGTCGGCCTGCGCTTGAACTGGAGCAGCACCGGCGCGGGCCTGCTGTGGACCGCCATCGGCGCTGCCGGGATCGTGGGCGCGGGCGCGGGGCACTGGATCGCACGGTTCGGCATTGACCGCGTGCACCGAGTGTTCCTGACGGCCATGGCCGCAAGCGTGCTGCTGGTCGGCATCGACGGCACGTCCGCGCCCTTGGCGCTGTTGGGCGGCGCGCTGTTCGGCGTGGCCTACATCACGATCACCGGCGTCTATCTGCTATGGGGCGTGTCGGCCCTGCCCCAGCGCCCCGCCACCGGCGTGATGATTGCGTTTCTGGCGCTGGCCATCGGCCAGACGGCGGGCGCGGCGATCTTCGGGCTGCTGATGGACCGTTTCACGGCCAATCACGCCGTTATCCTGTTTGCCGCCCTTGCCTTGACGGCAGGAATCGCACGGGCCGAGACCGCCGACAATGCCCAGCGCCGCCGATTTCCGGCGTGCAAGAAACAGTCGCAACAATAATTTACGAACGCGCCCGACGCGGTTCTACGACCTGGCTTGACGCCGCCACCGCCGCCGACGGGTCACAAGCCGCGTCCGCCGTGGGTCCGCACGGTAACGATGCCACCCCGGCCACGCTTGCCGACCGCGTCAGCCCTTGCGTGCGCGGACGCGCGCCATGTTTCAGCGGCCACCCAACGCTTGCAGCGTTTATCCAAGCCAGTAGGATGCGCGGTCATTGAACCGACTCCGCCCCTCCAAGGACCGCCCCCCATGACGCTGCCGCGACCGCGAGTTGCCCTTTCCGCCCTGACGCTGACCTTGACCCTGGCCCTGCCGCTTGCCTTGTCCGGGTGCATCACCCTGCCGGATTCAAAGGGCGAAGGCACGATGGACGACCCGCGCTACGCGCAGTTGCTGGACCTGATTGACGAAGCGCTCAAGGCGGACATGGCGGTGGTGCTGGTGGCCGACGTGATGCCGCACGCCACGCTCAAGGATGCAATGTCCATGACGAAGTGGACCGGCAACACGGTCTGGATGCACGAGCAACAGCCGAAGATCACCTTCGGCCGCAAGTTTCAGAACAACTCGCTGCAACGTGACGAGAAGGCCACCTATCTGTTCAAGGCGTTTGAAGTGCACATCCTGCCGCCCGGCAAATACCTGCTGACCGGTGGCGACGACTACAAGCTGAACGCCTTGCTGGACCAGGTGGGCGCGCGTAGCGGCCCGGTGGGCTCGGGCCGCGGCGCCAACGGCACCGCGTATCTGTCGCCGGAGCTCTACCGCGAGTTCTATAAAGAGACCAACTGGCACGAGGGGACCACGGGCTCGCAGCTCAAGACGCGCACCGTCTGCACGGCGGTGCATCGGGGCACGGGCGCCTGCGTCGCCTGGGGCGAAGAGCAGTACACCGAAACCACGCAAGGCTCGCGCGCCGGCTATTACGAAGAGACGGCCTGGCGCGACATCCCGGCGATCAAGGTGCAATCGCGCGTGCCGCCGAAGCTGGCGCTGGCCAGCTTTACGCTCAAGGGCGGCCAGTTCGTGCTGAGCCAGCGCATGCACATGAAGACGCCCAGCTACCAGTACAAGCCATCGGCCTGCCGCGCGGTCGACCCCAAGATGATCGAATGCCCGCTGGAAGACTTCACCGTCTACACGCGCCCCGCACCGATGGACTTCGCGCAAATGCTCATCGCGCAGCGCACCAACGTCAGCAACGCGCACCGGCAACTGCTGTCCACCTTGCAACCCATGCAGATCACGCCGCTGGGCAAGCAAGGCATGGAAGACCCGGTGTGGGGCGTGCCGGTGTCGATGAAGGGGCGATAAGGCGGGAGGCCAAGTGCCATCGGCGTCATGCAGCCCTGTCCGCCCTTCCCGCTCTTAACCCCTGGCGCGGATTTTCACGCCTGCCCAATCTTCAACCATCCGCGCCACGTCGGCGTAGTCGGCGTTCCGGCCATGGATAGCGGTCGTCATCACCAGCATCTCGCGCACTGACGAGCCCACAACCATGGGCACGCCATGACACTCGGCTTCTTCCAGGCACAGGCGCACATCCTTGTGGGCAAGGCGCGCAGCGAAGCCCACGTTGAAGGTGCCGGTCAGCACCGCACGGGGAAACTTTTCCAGGGTGGCCGAATTGCGGCCGGACCCGGCGTTGATGACGTCCAGCATCACGCTGGGGTCCAGCCCGGCCTTGACGCCCAGCGCCATCGCCTCCGACGTAATGGCCACGGCGGTGGCGGACAGCAGGTTGTTGGCCAGCTTCATGACTTGGGCCTGGCCGGCTTCGGCGCCCAGATAAAAGGTCTTGCCGAAGTGGCTCAGCAACTCGCCCAAAGCGTCGTAGCGCGACGGGGGGCAAGCCACCATGATGGCCAGCGTGCCGCGTTCCGCGCCGGTGGGTCCGCCGCTGATCGGCGCATCCACGTAGTCGATGCCCTGGGCTGCCAGCGTGTCGTAGGCGCGCCGCGCCGCCACTGGGCCGACGGTCGATAGATCCACCACGCATTTGGCGCGCGACGCGGCGGCCAGCCCGCGCTCACCGCCCAATACCTCGTCTACCACCTTGCCATCGGGCAGGCTCAAGAACACCACATCGGCCGCATCGCCAACGGCGCGCGGGGTGTCGTGCCCCTCGGCGCCCAGCGCTTCCAGTTGCTGGCGCACGGCTGAATCGGTATCAGCAACGTGCAGCGTATGGCCGGCCTGGATCAAGCGTCTGGCCAGCGGGTTGCCCATATTGCCCAATCCGATGAATCCGTAAATTGTCTTGCTCATTTTTGTTCCTTGGGCGCGATGCCGGCGGCGCATCAGCGCGGTTGCAGGCCAATTTGTGTGGCCAGTTCGGAAAACTGCTGTTGGTCTTGTTGCAGGACACGCGCGAAGGCGGCGGGGCTGCGCTCTTGTGCTGACGGAACGCGCGCCGCCAAGCTGTCGATGCGCGCCTTGAAGTCAGGTGACTGAACCGCTTGGCTCAGGACCCGCGCCAACTTGTCGACCACGGCGTCGGGCGTGCCACGCGGCGCCACCAGGCCATTCCAGATCTGCATATCGAACTGGGCAACCCCACCCTCGGCGAAGGTGGGCACGTCGGGCATCTGCGGCAGGCGCTCGGGCGATGCCACCGCGATGGCCTTGATCTGCCCGGCTTTATGAAGGGGCAGCATCGTGACGGTCTGGTCCAGCACCGACTGTATGGTCCCGCCCATCAGGTCGGTGATGGCGGGGCCCGACCCGCGATACTGGACCAGTTGCGCTTGGACGCCGGCCATGCGCAGGAACATCGCTTCGGCCAAATGCGCGGTGGTGCCCGGTCCGCCTGAGCCAAAGTTCATCTTGAGTTCGCCGCTGCGCATGCCCGCCAGCATCGACGGCAGGTCCTTGATGCCGCTTTGATTGCTGACGCTAAGCACCATAGGCACGTTGGCAACAGTGCCGACGGCCTTCGTGTCCTGCACGATGTCCAGGCCCGCCTTGGGGTATAGCAAGGGAATCAGCACCATGGATTGATTGCTGAACATCAGGGTGTAGCCATCCGGCGCCGAACGCGCCAGACGCTGAAATGCCAGCAGGCCTCCCGCGCCCGTGACGTTTTCGACCACGAAAGTGGTCTTGGTGGCCTTGCCCAGTTCGGTGGCAACCAGCCGCGCCAGCGCGTCCACGCTGCCGCCGGGCGCAACGCCAACCATGATGGTGACGGGCTTGGATGGGAAGGCGTCCTCGGCTTTGGCGGTCTGGGCGAGGCTTGGGCCCGGGCCCAGCACCAGGCCCAGACCAAGCCAGAGTGCCGCGCCCGGCAAGCGGGATGCGATGCGTCGCTTCATGTCGTCTCCTTCGTTCAGCGGCGATGCGGTGTGACGCCGCGTTATCGATCTGCGATATGCGCTATGCGATATGCGCCTCAGCGCCGGCGCAACAGCTCCACCAGCGTGCCGACGCCGCCCGCTTTGTCCAGATCCAAGATGGCTTGCAAGCAGCCGTCGGTGGCGCTGGGCGGCAGCCCGCTCAGCGGGAACAGGTGCAGGAATTTGTCGCGCACGTCTTGCCAGTCGATGCCGCGCGCGCCGGAGCCTCGGGGGGCACAGCACGTCGCGCGATGCACGGCGCCGTCGCGCAGGATGATCGATACCGTGCCGCCGTGGCGGTGGGGAAAGCGGTCGGGTAGCGGCGGCGGGTCCGGATCGAATTCGACTTTGTTCTGCAAGGCAGAAATGACGGGGTCCGCCATTTTGGTCTCGTCCATGTGGGCCCAGCCAAAGCCATCGTCGGCGATGGCGGCGGCCACGAAGTACGGCAGGCTGTGCGCCGCATCGACCAGATTGCGGGGGTGTGGCTCGCCTTTGAAGTTGGTCCATTGCACGGCGGCCGACACAACGATGCGATCGATGTCGGCGGGCCGGACGGTGCCGGCGCGCGCGGCCTCGGCCGCCGCCTCGGCGCATGCGTGAAAGGGGTGTGCGCCGGGCATCAGCTTGATGGCCAAGTCGGTGACGATGTCCCACGATTCGCCCCAATCGCACACGATGTCCTCGCGCGCCTGCCCGCCCAGTGCATCAAGAAACCCGCGCGGCGCTTCGAAGATTCCCAGCTCGCCCTCAAATCCGCGCTGCGCCGCGAGCGCGGCGCGTATGCCTGCGCCGGCGGCCTGGCCGGCGTGATATTCCCGCGCGCAACTGGTGTCGGCCGCAATGGCCATGCCGCTGGCTGACGTTGCCGACAGCGCCATGGCGTGCGCCAGCTGCAAGGCGTCAAGGCGCAGCAACAAGCCCGCGGCGACGCAGGCGCCGAACACGGTTGACCATGATCCGTGAAAGCCGCGTTGCATGCGGCCCGGGGTCAAGGATTCGTCGATGCGTCCGGCGACTTCGTAGCCCAGCACCATGGCAGCCAGCACATCGCGACCGCTCGCGCCCTGCTGTTGGCCCACCGCCAGCGCCACGCTGGACACGATGGTGCCGATGTGGGCAATGCTGCGCATGTCGCTGTCGTCCGATGCGGCTGCGTCGCTGGCCACGGCGTTGGCGCGCGCGGCTGCTGCCAGCGGCAAGCGCCGGCCGTCGAACCACAGGCTGGCGGCGGGCGTGCCGCCATTGGCCAGTTCGATGTCGCGAATGATACGGGCCGATGCAATGTCATAGCCCATCGCGGCGCTGGCCAAGGTGCTGGCCAGGCTCATCTTGGCGTGTTCAAGCGCCAGGGCGGGCAGCGCGTCGGCGGGCGTGGACATGACAAGGTCCGCCAACTGACGCGCCAGCGGGCGCGCCTTGGAAGAAGATTGCACAGTGGTTTCCTTGAAGAGTGCGTGACGGCGGGAGTCACCGCGCGGCCGTTGCTGCGTGAGCCGTTGCCGCGCGAGCGTTACTGCACGCCACTCACTGAGCGGCCGTTCCCAGTTCCTTCAGAACGGGAACCCATTTGGCAAGATCCTGGCGCACCAGGGCCTCGAAAGCGGCCGGTTTGGGCAACGGCGTGTCGGGCAAGGTAAAGCCCTGTCCGATCAGCTTGTCACGCAGTGCGGGCTGGCTCATGACCTTGTCCAGCGCGGCATGCAGGCGCGTTGACACGTTGGCCGGCAAGCCAGCCGGACCGACCAGGCCCCACCACAGCGTGACCGAGTAGTTCGTCAGGCCGCTTTCCTGCATCGTAGGCACGTCAGGCAGCAGCGTGGAACGCTTGGGCCCGGTGACGGCCAGCGCCCGCAGCTTGCCGCCGCGCACCAGCCCGATAGCGGCCGGCAGGTTGTACAGGCCCATGTCCACGTCGCCGCTGATGATGGCGCCCAAGCCTTGGGGCGCGCCGGTGTATGGCACGTGCAGCAGCGGCTTGTTCAGCATTTGCGCCACGGTGGCGCCGGCGATGTGGTGGCTGGTGCCCACACCGCTTGAGGAATAGCGGAAGGTTTCCGCGGGCTTGGCCTTGATGGCGGCCAGCAGCGACGGGGCATCCTGGTACGGCGATTTTGTGTCAACCACCAGCAGGTTCTGCACGTCGGCAATTTCGCTGATGAAAGTGAAATCCTTGATGGAGTCGTAGCCGGGCGATTTATAGAGCACCTGGTTGTTGACGAAGGTGCCTTGCGCGGCGATGCCTAACGTGTAGCCATCCGGCTTGGCGCGGGCAATATCAACCGTGCCAATGGTGCCCCCGGCGCCGCCCTTGTTATCTACCACCAACGGTTGACCCAGCTCGTCGGACAAGGCGGATGCGACGACGCGCGACAGCGTATCGGCCGCGCTGCCCGCCGCGAAAGGCACGATCAGGCGGATGGATCGTTCGGGGTAAGCCGCCTGCGCGCCGGCGGCCCACGATGCCGTACCGAAAGTCACCGCCCACGCCACACCGCCCATCACGCCCAATGCCGCGCAAAACCGGGGCAGCGGCGCCATGACGCTAGCGCGCCGTCGAATAAATCCGTGCATGCTTGTCTCCTCCTTGTGGCGCCGCACTGCATGCGAACGCTTGATTTAGTTTTATCAATCAAGGCAGACTGTAGGCGCGTTCTTTCTCAGCGTCTGTCGAATCTTATTGTTCGACCATTGAGTTGTTTTCAATCATGCACAAACTCAGAAATCGCCTGGGCCCACTGCGGGTTCTGGATGCCGTCCACCGAGGCGGCGGCGTGGGGCGCGCGGCCGAATTGCTGCACGTCACGCCCGGTGCGGTCAGCCACCAATTGCGCCGGCTGGAAAGCGATCTGGGGGTGCAATTGGTGCATAAGGACGGCCGCGACATCGCCTTCACCACCGTCGGCACCGAGCTTGCCCTGGAGGCCGCCGAACTTTTCGATCAACTGGAAGCCGCGTTGGCCAGGGCGGCCGAGGCCGGCGCCAACCGCCGCATCCGCGTCAAGGTAATTCCCAGCTTTGCCATCAAATGGCTGATGCCACGGCTGGGATCGCTGTATGCGCAACACGCCGATATCGACATTGAAGTAGCCACGGTGGCGCGCGCCGATGACACCGAATTGCACAACGCCGATTTCGTCGTGCGTTGCGGCGACGGCCACTGGCCCGGCCTGCGGGCCGACTTGTTATTTCCGGACGAGTTGGTGTTGGCGTGCTCGCCCGCGCTGGCCAAGCGCGTGCATCGCGCGCAAGACGTACTAGGCGAAACGCTGCTGCAATCCATGATTGCACCCGACTGCTGGGACCGCTGGCTGCTGTCGGCGGGCTTGAGCGCAAGCAGCGACACCCGTTTCATCCCGCTGGCCAATGCCGTGCTGTGCTTGCAAGCGGCCGCCGAAGGGCTGGGCATCGCGGTAACGCAACGCGCCTACATCACGCAGGACTTCGCCACCGGCCAGTTGGTCCAACCGCTGGCCCACACCGCGCGCAGCAGCAACGGCTACTACCTGGTCAGCAAGCCCGACCGCGCCGCCACCGCGCCGTTCAGCACGTTTACCGATTGGCTGATCAGCGTGAAGCAGGCGCGCGGCGGACCTTGATGCGGGTTGTTTTACGCAATCAATTCACGGTGATGTTCGCTTCTTTGATCAGCTCGGCGAAACGCGGAGCGTCCTTTGCGATCAGCGCCTGGAACGCAGCCGCGCCCTGCTGCTTGGCGTCCGGGGCCTGCGCGGCAAGCTTGTCCAGCGACTCGCGCACCCCGGGGCTTTTCAAGGCCGCCGCCAGGGCCTGCTCCAGCCGCGCGATCACGGCGGGCGGCGTGCCGGCTGGCGCGGCGATGCCGTTCCACACGCTCATGTTGAAGTCGGGTACGCCGCCTTCCGCGAAGGTGGGCACGTCGGGAATCTGCGGCAGGCGCGAGGCAGCGGCCACGGCCAGCGCCGTGACGCGCTTGCCTTCGTGAATCGGAATCATCGTGACGGTCTGGTCGATCACCGCGTCCACCGTACCCGCCATCAAATCCGCAATGGCCGGGCCGGCGCCCCGATACGGGACCTGCATGCCCTGCGTATTCGTCACATGCAGAAAGTACGCAGCAGCGATATGGCTGGTGGACCCCGACCCCGCATTGCCGAAGTTCACGTCGGCGCCATTCTTTTTCAAACGCGCAACAAAGTCGGGCAGCGTGGTGATGCCGCTTTTCTTGCTGACGGACAGCACCATCGGCACCGTGGCAACCAGCCCGATGGCGCTCATGTCGCGACGCGGGTCGAACTTGGCCTTGGGGTACAGCGACGGCGCAATGGCCAGCGACCCCATGTTGCCGAAGGTGATGGTGTAGCCGTCGGGCGCGGCGCGCGTAACGCGCTGGTTGCCGATCATGGTGCCGCCGCCGCCCAGGTTTTCCACCACGACGGTCTGGCCCAGGTTCTCGCCCATGGCTTGCGCCACGATGCGGGCCAGTCCGTCGGTGGACCCGCCGGCCGCGTACGGCACCACCATCGAAATGGCACGCGTGGGATAGTTTTGCGCCAGGGCGTTGGCGCCAAGCGTGATCAGGCCGGCGCCCAGGGTCGCCAGAAAAATCTTCTTCATGGTTTGCTCCTCGCTATTTGTGCCGGCAATAGCCGGCCCTCCGCCTTGTCTTGGCGGTTGGGGTGATGCAGGTTGAAAGGGGCGCGGCGGCTGCCGCGCCGTGGTGGAGACGGCCTAGCTTTTCTTGGCCGACAGCTCCACGCCGGCCAGTTGTTCGGACAGACGCGCCACGGCGGTGTGGTCCTGGCCCTTGCCCAGCGTTTTGCCCGCTGACGCCCAGAGCTCGCGGCACAGCGAGGCAAACGGCGTGGGCGTGCCGGTATCGGTGGCGATGCCCAGCGCAATGCCCAGGTCCTTGACCATCAGGTCCAGCCCGAAGCCGGAATTGAATTCCCGCGACAGCACGAACTGCTTGAATTTTTTCTGCGTGGAATTGTTCATGCCGGTGGACGCGTTCAGCACGTCCACGATCACGTTGGGGTCCAGGCCGAACTGCTGGCCGATGATCATGGCTTCAACGCCGATCAAAAAGCCGCCCGCCGACACCAGGTTGTTCAACGCCTTCATGGCATGGGCGCTGCCGACATCGCCCACGGGGGTAATCGACGTGCCCATCGCGGACAGCGCGGGGCGCACGCGTTCCAGCGTGGCGGCGGGGCCGCCGAACATGATGGACAGTTCGCCGGTACGCGCGCGCGGCACGCCGCCCGACACGGGCGCGTCCACCATCTGGCCACCGACGGCGGCCACGGCCTGGGCCAGCCGCTGCGTATGCGTCGGCACGCCCGAGCTCATTTCCACCACGACGCTGCCGGGGCGCAGACCCGCCAGCGCGCCCTGGTCGCCGCCCAGCACCTGTTCCACGATGGCGCTGGTGGGCAGCATCGTGACGATGATGTCGGACTGCGCCGCCAGTTCGGCGCAGGTGGTCGCGGCCTGGCCGCCGACCTCCTGCGCGAATTTATCGGCCTGGCCGGGCACGGCATCAAACACCGTCACCGCGAAGCCCGCCTGCACCAACCGCGCCGCCATCGGCCAGCCCATGCTGCCGATGCCGATCAGGCCCACGCGTTCTTGCGATGCGCTCATGCTTGCTGCTCCTTGAAGGCGCCCTCTTCCTCCAGCACCTGGTTGGCCACCTTGAAGGCGTCCAGCCCGGCGGGGATACCGCAGTACACGGTGGCTTGCAGCAGGATTTCCTTGATCTCTTCAACCGTCACGCCATTGGTCAGCGCGCCTTTGACGTGCAACTTGATTTCCGCCGGTCGGTTCAGCGCCGTCAGCATCGCCAGGTTCAGCATGCTGCGCGTTTTCTTTTCCAGGCCGGGGCGGCCCCAGGCGTAGCCCCAGCACCATTCGGTGGTGATGTGCTGGAAGGCCATCATGAAGTCGTTGGCGCGGGCCAGCGAACCGTCCACGTATTCGGCGCCCAGCACTTCGCGGCGCAGCTTCAGGCCTTGGTCGAACAGGGCTTGGGTTTCGGATTTGGTGTCTGCCATAGGTTCCTCGTTGGTGATGGTGACGGGTGTCAAACCGGGTCTGTGCCCGGTCGCGGGTTTGTCTGGAGTCGGTTCTAGTTTGTCTGATTGTCAGTCAAGTTTCGTCCGAACGTCAATAGTCGGATTGTCCGACAATCATCTTGACTGCTTAAAGTTTGAGCACAATAATGCGGCAAAGCGCCGGGCTGGCTGCCGTGCGCCCTCAACCACAAAAGCCAGGAGACAACCATGAAAAGCTTCCCCAAACAGGCCGTGCGCCACGGGCGTCGGGAATTTGTCGCGGGGCTGGGCGCGGCCGCGCTGGCAGCCACCCTGCCGGGCCGCGCGCAGGCGGCGCCGGCCGACATCAACGTCGGGGTGATCCTGCCCTTGTCTGGCGCCAACGCGCAGTTCGGCATCAATTCGCGGCAGGGCCTGGAACTGGCCGCCGACGAGATCAATGCGGCAGGCGGCATCAAGGCGTTGGGCGGGGCCAAGCTGAAACTGATCATCGCGGACGCCACGTCCCAGCCCACTACCGCCGCCACCGTCGCGCAGCGCCTGATCACGCAGAACCGATGCGTGGCGCTGATCGGCGCCTATGCCTCGTCCTTGACCCTGGCCGTGTCCGAAGTGACCGAACGGCGTGGCATCCCGCTCTTGACCATGTCGTTCTCGGACGTGCTGACCGAACGCGGCTTCAAGCACATCTTCCAGGTGGTCTCCAAGGGCTCGGTGCTGGGCCGCGCGCAATACGACTATGCGGCCTCTGTCGTGGCCGGCGCGTCCGACATCAAGAAGATCGCGCTGCTGTACGAAGACACCGCCTACGGCACGTCGCAGGCGATCGGTGTGCGCAACGCGGCCAAGGCGGCGGGCGCGCAAATCGTGCTGGACGAGGCCTACCCGTTGGGCATTACCGACGTCACGCCACTGATCAGCAAGCTGCGCGCGTCGGACGCCCAGATCGTGTTTCCGATTTCGTACTTGAACGACAGCCTGCTGATCATCCGGGTGATGCGCCAGCAACGCCTGACGGTGCCCATCGTGGGCGGCGCGGCGGGCTATGTGATTCCCGACTTTGCCAAGGCGCTGGGGCAGTATTCCCAGGCCGTGCTGTCGATTGCGCCGGCCAACTACGACCAGGCGCCGGAATACACCGAGCGCTATCGCAAGCGCTTCGGCACCTTCATGCCGCACGAGGCGCTGGAACACGCGGTGTGCGCGGGCGTGCTGGCGCAAGCGCTTGAGGTGGCGGCGTCCGACAAGCCCGAGGCGGTGTCCAAGGCGCTGCGCGCGCAGAAGTACGACCAGGGTTGGGCGGGCGTGATGTCGGGTGGCGGCGTGCATTTTGACGCCAACGGCCTGAACACGCTGGCGCAGCCGATCATGGTGCAGTGGCAGAACAACGAGCTGGTCTCGGTGTGGCCCAAGGCGCTGGCCAAGGGCGCCGTCATCGCCGCCAGCTAGCGCGCGCCGCACACAAGCAAGCTTACGAACCAAGCACAAGGGACAGTCATGCAATTCTTGCAGGCGCTGGTGGACGGCATGTTGCTGGGCGGCGTGTACGCGGTCATCTCGATCGGGTTGACGCTGGTCTTCGGGGTGGTGTCCATCGTCAATTTCGCCCAGGCCGAGTTCCTGATGGTGGGCATGTTCGTCGCCTACTTCGCCTGGAAGCTGCTCGGGCTGGACCCGCTGCTGGGGTCCTTGCTGTCATTCGCGGTGGCCTTCGTGCTGGGCGTGCTGACGCAAAAGTTCCTGATCAACCGGGTATTGAAGGCGCCGGCGGTGGCGCAGATATTCCTGACGGTGGGCCTGCTGATCGTCATGGAGAACCTGGCGCTGATCCTGTTCGGCTCGGAATTCCGCTCGGTGCAGACGCCGTATCAGATGACGGCGCTGGCGGTTGGCCCGATTCTGCTGAGCGCACCGTACCTGCTGGCCTTCACGGTGGCGTCGGTGGCCGGGTTGACGCTGTGGTGGGTGCTGAAGAAAACGTGGTGGGGCATGGCGGTGCGCGCCACGGCGCAGGACCCGATGGCGGCGCGGCTGTCGGGCATTTCCACGCATCGCGTGCATCAGCTGGCCTTCGGGCTGGGCGTGGGCCTGACGGCATTGGGCGGCGGCATCATCCTGCCCTACCTGACGGCGTCCACCACCGTCGGCGCGCAGTTCAGCGTGCTGATGTTCACGGCGGTAGTGCTGGGCGGGCTGGGCAGCGTGCTGGGCGCGGTGGTCGGCGGCATCGCGGTCGGCGTGATCCAGTCGCTGTCGTCGCTGGTGCTGCCCATGCAACTGCAAAACCTGGTGCTGTTCGCCATCTTCATCCTCGTCCTGGCCGTGCGCCCGGAAGGTCTTTTGAAAAGGGCTGCATGATGGCGACGACTCGACAATTCCTGCCATGGGCCGCGTTGTTTGCCGTTGCGCTGGGCGCGCCGTGGCTGATGCAAGACCAGGGCTACGGCATTCGCGTGCTGACGCTGGTGCTGCTGTTTGCCGCCATGGGGCAGTCCTGGAACATCGTGGGCGGGCTGGCCAACCAGATATCGTTAGGGCACGCCGCCTTCTTCGGGCTAGGCGCCTATACCTCCACCCTGCTGCTGCTGCGCTACGGCATTTCTCCCTGGCTGGGCATCGTGGCGGCAATGGCCGTTGCCGCAGTGGCGGGCGCGCTGCTCAGCCTGCCGACCATGCGGCTGCGCGGCCATTATTTCGCGCTGGCCACGCTGGCGTTCGGCGAGGTGCTGCGCGCGGTGGCCAACACCTGGGCATCGGTGACGGGCGGGCCGGTAGGCCTGTCGATTCCGTTTGCTGAAGGCGTGGCGCAGATGCAGTTCAAGTCCAGCATCCCCTACTACTACCTGATGCTGGGCGCCGCGTTGGTCACGTCGGTGGTCTTCGCGCTGATCAGCCATTCGCGCCTGGGCTACCGCCTGCGCGCCGTGAAGGCCAACCCGCAGGCGGCGGAAGTCATCGGCGTGAACACCGCACAAACGCGCATACTTGCCGCCGTGATCTCGGCGGCGTTGATGGGCGCCTGCGGCACGCTGTACGCACAGTTCATCTATTTCTTCGACCCCGACACGGTGTTTTCGCTGGTGGGCATCTCGGTGCGCGTGGCGCTCATCTGCATCATCGGCGGCGTGGGCACGGTGGCCGGCCCGCTGATCGGCGCGCTGGTCATCATCCCCCTGGAAGAAGTGTTCAACGACTGGCTCTCGGGCCACACGGCGGGCGTATCGCAACTGGCCTTCGGGCTGATCCTGATCGCCATCATCCTGATCGAGCCGCGCGGCCTGTCGGCGCTATGGACGCGGCTGCGCAACCTGACGCGGGGCCAGCATGCCTGACATCCTGAAGGTATCGAACGTGCAGCGCCGCTTTGGCGGTTTGAAGGCCGTGGACGATGTGTCGTTCAGCGTGGCGCGCGGCGACATCCTGGGCCTGATCGGCCCGAACGGCGCGGGCAAGACCACGCTGTTCAACCTGCTAGTTGGCCTATATGCCAGCCAGGGCGGCCGCATTGAATTGGACGGTGTAGACGTCAGCGGCCTGCGCCCCCATCAGATCGCGGCGCGCGGCATGACCAAGACTTTTCAGAACGTGGCGCTGTTTCCCGAAATGACGGTGCTGGACAACGTGCTGGTGGGCGGCCTGCTGCGCCACGACGTGCCGCGCGCGCGCCAGGTCGCCCGCGACAACCTGGACCGCGTCGGCCTGTCCGCCATTGCCGCCAAGCCGGCCGGCGAGCTGTCGTTTCCCGAGCAGGCCCGGGTAGAGCTGGCGCGTGCGCTGTGCACCGACCCCAAGGTGTTCTTGCTGGACGAGGTGATGGCGGCGCTGAACGAATCCGAAATGGATGCCCTGCTGGATCTGATCCGCACGCTGCGCGACGAGGCGGGCATCACCTTCATCGTGGTGGAACATCACATGCGCGCCATCATGCGGCTGTGCAACCGCATCCTGGTGCTGTCGTTCGGCCAGAAAATTGCCGAGGGCAGCCCCGCCGAGATCGCGTCGAACCCGACGGTGATCGAGGTCTACCTGGGCAAATCCTTGGAACAGTCGGAGGCGGCGGCATGAGCCTGTTGCAGATCCAGAACCTGACCGCCGCCTATGACCGCAGCCCGGTGCTGCACGAGGTGTCGCTGGACGTGCCCGAAGGCGGCTTCATCGCGGTGGTGGGCGCCAATACGGCGGGCAAGAGCACGCTGCTGCGCTGCATATCAGGGCTGCTGGACAAGGTCAGCGGCAGCATTCTTTTCGACGGCCGCGACATCCTGCGCTTGCCGCCGCACCGCATTCCGGAACTGGGCATCGCCCACGTGCCCGAAGGCCGCCACGTCTTTCCTGACATGACGGTAGAAGAAAACCTGTACCTGGGTGGCTACACGCGCCGCCGCGACATGGCGGGCCTGAGGCGCGGTTGCGACCGCGTCTACGCCCTGTTTCCCCGGCTGCTTGAACGGCGCCGCCAGGCCGCCGGCACGCTGTCCGGGGGCGAGCAGCAGATGGTGGCCTTTGGCCGCGCGCTGATGCTGGAGCCCCGGTTGTTGCTGCTGGACGAGCCCAGCCATGGCCTGGCGCCCAAGATCGTCGAGGAAATGCACCAGGCCATGATCGACATCCACCGCAGCGGGCTGACCATCTTGCTGGTGGAACAGAACACGCGCCTGGCGCTGTCGGTGGCCGAACACGCCTACGTGCTGCAATCGGGGACGATGGTGCTGTCCGGCCACAGCGGCGCGCTGTTGGAAGACAGCCGTGTGCGCGCGGCGTACCTGGGGTTATAGCGATGGCCTGCCGGCGGGATATATTGCGTCTTTACGTTGAACCGGCGGTGCGCCGCGGCCGGGCCAAAAGGCCCTGTCGCCGCCTGCGCGCACCGCTACGCAAAGCGAGAGACAGCCATGCCCCCTAACGGCGCAGTATTTGAAAAACCGACCACCCTGCGCACCCGCGTCGAGGAATTCCTGCGCGCCTCCATCATGGACGGGCGCATCAAGGGCGGCGAACGCCTGCGCGAAGCCGAACTGTGCGAACAGCTGAACATCAGCCGCAGCACGCTGCGCGAGGCGTTGCGCACATTGGAAGCCGAACGGCTGATTTCCATCGAACCGCATCGCGGCCCGACGGTGGTGCGCATCACCGAGAAGGCCGCGCGCGATTTGTATTCGCTGCGCGCGCTGCTGGAAGGCTTTGCCGCGCATGAATTCGCGCGGCTGGCCAGCGACGCCGACGTCGAGCGCCTGCGCAAGGCGGTGGACGCGCTGCACCGCCAGGCCAAGGGCGGCAACAAGTCCGCCTTGCTGGCGGCCAAGCGCGATTTCTATGACGTGCTGCTGTCGGGCTGTGACAACGATCTGATCAAGGACATGCTGCCGGGCCTGCTGTCGCGCATCAATCTGCTGCGCGCCACGTCCTTCGCACGGCCGGAACGGCTGCCGGAAAGCATGGCCGAAATCGACCACATCTTCGAGCGCATCCAGGCTCGGGATGCACCAGGCGCCCAGGCCGCCGCGCAGAACCACATTGTGAATGCGGAACGCACGGCGCTTGAAGTGCTAAGGCGCCAACAAGAGGAGACATCCACCCGTGAAGGCGATCGACCAGGAACTGAGGGCCGCGACGGCCCTGGCGCAGCAGGATAGCGAATTCATCGCGGCCACCCGGGGCCTGCCCAGCGCCATCTGGCTGCAAGTGGGCGCGCAGCCGGAGGACCGCATGCTTGCCTGGGCCGGCCAACCCGCCGCCCCGTCGCAGTGCCTGGTCATCAGCGCGCCGCCGGACACATGGCGCAAGCTGCTGCAACCCGCCCCGCCACCGGGTTATCAGTCGTTTACCGCCGCGCAGCGCCAGGCCCACGGCCTGCGCGTCAAAGGCGATGCGCTGGCCATTGCGCAGGCGCTGCACGCCCTGGAACGCCTGTTCGAGATTTTGCGCGGCCAGCATGACGCGGCGCCCACCCTGCTGGACCGCAGCGCCATCGCGGGCCATTACGTCAACCTGGAGCTGGGGGTGGCTGACCGGGGCGCGACTGCCCGGGGCGCGACCGACCGGGGCACGAGCGACCGGGGCGCGAGCGACGGGGGCACCCCCCCCACCTCTCTGTACGTGGAAACCAGCGGCCTGGCGGACGGCCCGCCGCTGTTGATGCTGCACACCGCCGGCGCCGATTCGCGCCAATATCACGCGCTGATGGCCGACGCCGAGCTGCGTCGCCAATGGCGCATGATCGCCTTTGACATGCCCGGCCACGGCCGCAGCATGCCCTTGCCCGGCCAGGCCTGGACCGAAGCGGGTTTGACCCGGGACGCGTATCTGCGCACCTGTGTGGCGGTGATCCGCCAGGTGGTGGGCGCCCCCGCCGTCCTGCTGGGCTGTTCGATGGGCGCGGCGATGGCGCTGGTCGTCGCCGCCCGCAGCCCGGACGATGTGGCCGGCGTGGTGGCGCTGGAGGCGCCGTACCAGGCCAGCGGCCGGCGCACGCCGCTGCTGTGCCATCCCCAGGTCAACCAGGCGGCCCACAACCCGGCCTATGTGCGCGGCCTGATGGGCCCGGCCGCCACGCTGGGCGCGCGCCGGGACGCCGCGTGGATCTACTCGCAAGGCGGCTTCAACGTGTATGCCAACGACCTTTGGTTCTATAGCGAAGACTTCGATGCCGCCGAACACCTGGCGGGGTTGGACACGCGCCGCTTCGGCGTGTCCCTGTTGACGGGCGCCTACGACTATTCCGCCAGCCCGGACGACAGCCGCCGCGTGGCGGCGCGCATTCCCGGCGCGCGCTTCACCGAGATGCCCGAGCTGGGCCATTTCCCAATGGTTGAAAACCCGCAACGGCTGATGCAGTACTTGAAGCCTGAACTGGACCACCTGCGCGCCACCAGGGGAATTGCATGACGCTGCCGAACCACGAAGTCTATGCCTTGCGCTACGCCACCGTGGCGCGCCGTCGCAGCCAGAACTTCATTACCCCGCCCGACCCGCACGACGGTCCCATGCCGATGGATTATTTCGTCTGGGTCATCCGCCATGACAAGCGGGTGTGGCTGGTGGACACGGGCTTTAACGAGGCCGCCGCACAGGCGCGGGGCCGGGAGTTTTTGCGTTGCCCGATCGATGCGCTACATACCCTGGGCATCGCGCCCGCCGATATCCAGGATGTGATCGTCACGCACCTGCACTACGACCACGCCGGCAACATCCGCAAGCTGCCACGCGCCCGCCTGCACCTGCAAGAAAGCGAACTGCATTACGCCTGCGGCTGCAACATGCGCTTTGACATGCTGCGCCACGCCTATGCCGTTGAGGACGTGGTTGATGTGGTGCGTGGGGTATATGACAAGCGGGTGGCCTTCTACCACGGCCACGACAAAATCGCGCCCGGCCTGCAACTGCTGCACATCGGTGGCCACACGCAAGGCTTGCAGGCGGTGCGCGTGCATACGGCGCGCGGCTGGGTGGTGCTGGCCTCCGACGCCAGCCACTACTACGACAACATGGGCCTGGACGCGCCCTTTCCCATCGTGTTGAACGTGGCCGACATGCTGGCCGGCTATGACACGCTGCTGAAGTTTGCGGATTCCCCCGACCACATCGTGCCCGGCCACGACCCGCTGGTGCGCGTGCGCTACCCCGCCGTGGTGCAAGGCAATGCCGAGATCGTGGCGCTGCACCAGGCGCCTTTGCGCAATGCCGAATCGGGGACAAATTGCGCGCCCGCTTCCTCCGAGTCTGGTTAACAGAAACTTGATCCCGGTCAATGGATGCACGCGCCACGGTGCAAAGATGACATGCGCACCCACGGCCATCGGGCCGTGGGCGACCAAGATCTGGAGGCATCGTGAAAAACGTTTTGATCCCCGTGGACGGGTCCGCCAACGCGCTGCGCGCGGTTCACTACATGGTTGAGCACATCCGCGAATATGGCCCCTGCACCGTGCATCTGCTCAATGTCCAATTACCCATCGTGTCGGGCTCGGTGCTTGCATTCGTATCGCAGGAAATGATCCAGGACTACTACAACGACGAGGCCAAGACGGCATTGGCCGATGCGAAAGCGGCGCTGGACAAAGCGGGCGTCCAGTATGAAGCGAGCATGCGGGTTGGACCCATCGCCGAATCGGTCAAGGCGTATGCCACCGAGCACCAGTGCGATCACATCGTCATGGGTTCGCGCGGGCTGGGAGCGGCGGGCAGCCTGCTGCTGGGGTCTGTCGCCTTGAAGGTACTGCACGCGGTCCACATCCCGGTCACGCTGGTGAACTAGGCCGACGGCTTATCAATGCCCCGGCATGGCCGCTCATCAACTCGGCCGCCCCGCCCTTTTCGCTCGACCCTGCTTGACCCAGATCAACATTGCGGCCTGGCAGAAGGCCACTATGGAATCAACGATTCCACAGGACAGGATACGGCCCCGCCATTCCGGAGAACACCATGCTTGCGCGCGATCTCATGACCCCCGCCCCCTTTTGCGTGACCGCCAGAACCCCTGTATCGCAGATCATGCATGCCCTGCTGGACCGCGAGATCAGCGCCGTGATGGTGCTGGGCGACGACGGCGCCTTGATGGGAATCGTCAGTGAGGGCGACTTGGTCCGTCGCAAAGACAGCGGGCATCAGAAAAAGCTGGATCATTGGCTGGCGGCGCTGGCGGAAGGCGAGTCGCTGAATCTGGATTTCCTGCACAGCCTGCAACTCAGCGAGCAAACCGCCGCCAACGTGATGAGCAGCCCTGCCATCACGGTGCGGGAAACGGCCGGCGTGGCCGAGATTGCGGACGTGCTGCTCACGCATGGGATCAAGCGCGTGCCCGTCACGCGCGAAGGAAAGTTGGTGGGCGTGGTCAGCCGGCGCGACATCCTGCGCGCGCTGCTGGCTCAGGAAACATGATGCCGCTCGGGCGGCAAGGGGCCTGACCATGGGACGCATCGGCATTTTCTTTTATTCACGCACCGGCACCGGACGCATGGTGGCCCAGCGCCTGGCATCGGTCAGCGGCTGGCCCGCTTACGAAATCCGCGATGTCTCGCCGCGCGTGGGGTTGCAGGGCGATCTGCGCTGCGTGCTGGACGTTCTGCTCAAGCGCAGCCCGCCGTTTCGTTACGACGGCCCCGCGCCGGACCAGTTTGAACACGTGGTGCTGATCGCGCCCGTGTGGATGCGGGCGCTGGCGGCGCCCATGCGCTCGTTCCTGACAGCGCACGGCCGGTTAATCCGGGCGTACTCGGTGATCTGCGTCATGTCCGGATATGGCGGGTTCCGCGCGGTGGACGATATGGTCCGCGCCGCGGGAGCCAAGCCTCGCTCTGTGCTGCTGTTGAAGGAGTCCGACGTTCTGGCCGAGGAATGCGATGCGTCCCTTTGCCGCTTTCGCGAGCAGACGCTGGCTGCCCCGGGCCCGGGCGGCTGGAACGACCCGCTGCTGCCCTCGATCGACGTCTGACGCCTGCCCCTGACGCTTCGGCCGGGCGGCGTCATCGTTCGTACGTACTAGTGCGCATTTCGCACTGCGCAGCGCGCATGGCGCGGTGTCGTGATGTCTATGGATTCGCGCAGTAATGTGTGCTGCAATGATTTGTCGCCGTTCAAGGCCAAGTCGGGGCTTCGCACATTTTGCAATGACGCCATCGCCTATCGCCCCGCCGCTGCTGGACATCATCCAGTCCGCTACCGAGCCGATCATCACGATCGACGAGCATCAACGCATCGTGATGTTCAACCCGGCGGCCGAACGCGTGTTTCTATGCCAGGCCCGACAGGCCATCGGCGCCAGCCTGGACATCCTGATACCCGTGCGCTTTCGCGCGGTTCACGCCAAGCACGTCAGCCGATTCAAGGATACGGGCATGTCGGATCGGCAGATGGGCCTGGGCGCGCCGCTATGGGGTCTGCGTTCCAACGGCGAAGAATTCCCGATGGAAGCGTCCATCTCGCAAACCCGGACCGACGCCGGCGTATTCCTGTCCATCTTCCTGCGCGACATCACAGAACGCCAACGCATCGACCAGGCCCTGCGCGCCTCGCGCGACGAGTTGACGCGGCTGTCCAACGCCTTGCTGCATGTGCGCGAACAGGAAAAGAAACACATCGCACGCGAGCTGCACGACGACCTGGGCCAGAGCCTCACGGCGCTGACCATGGAACTGGCCCAACTGGAAGCCGGGCTGGCGCCGGAGGACATAGGCGCCCGCGAGCGGGTGCGCGCCATGCGTCGGGTGATCAAGGCGACCTTCGCTTCGCTGCGGCGCATTGCCTCGGACCTGCGGCCCGTCATGCTGGATGACCTGGGTCTGGCCGCCGCGGTGGAATGGTTGGTCGCCAATTTTGTGTCGCGCTATGGCATCGACACCCATGCCGACATACGCATGGGGCCGGCCGAACCCTCCAAGCGTGTCGCCACGACGCTGTTTCGGGTGGTTCAGGAAGCGCTGACCAATATCGCCAAGCATGCCCAGGCCCCGCAGGTGCGTGTCCAACTTTCTTGCGACCAAACGCACTGCAAACTGACGGTGCAAGACAACGGCGTGGGCGCGACGCCGGAAAGCCTGACCAAGAAGCTGCCCCTGTCGCTGGGGCTGCAAGGCATACGCGAGCGCGTGCGGCTGCTTAACGGAGAAGTCACCATCAACACCCGGAAAAAAGGCGGATTCCGGCTGCAGCCGACGTGCCCGCGCAGCATCCCGAGTCCCCATGGGAGGAATCGTGATTACCGTCATGCTGGCAGACGATCACACCTTGCTGCGGGAAGGCCTTCGGCGCCTGCTGGAGCAGGCGGGCGACATCCTGGTTCAAGGCGAAGCGGCAAACGGCGTCGAAGCGATGCAGTTGCTGCGGCAACATCAGGGGGATCTGCTGGTGCTGGACATGTCGATGCCGGGCCGCGACGGCGTGGAACTGATCCGGCAAATCAAAAATGCGCATCCGACGCTGCCCATCCTTGTGCTGACCATGCATGGTGAACAGCAGTACGCCGTGCAGGCGATCAAGGCGGGGGCGGCGGGATACCTGACCAAGGACAGCGCCGCCGAAGAACTGGTGCAGGCGGTGCGAAAAGTGGCGGCGGGGGGGCGCTACCTGAGTCCCTTGCTGGCCGAGAGCATCGCATTCGAGCGGCACGGCCAGACCGGCGACCTGCCGCATTCGTTGTTGTCCGATCGCGAACTCTCCGTGTTCCGTTACCTGGCTTCCGGCCTGGACAACTCAGACATCGCGCGGCGCTTGTTCCTTAGCGTCAAGACCGTCAGCACCTACAAGAGCCGGATCCTGGTCAAGATGAGCCGGCGCAACCAGACCGACCTGGTGCGTTATGCCATCCGGCATCGCCTGATCGACGATCACGACCCGCCGGATGACTAAGTGCACCGTGTAGGAATATTCCTACGCGCGTCAGGCTTCTTCGGCGTCAACTGATGAGCCGCGCTGATAGCCGGAGGCCGGCAAGACTTCCATACTACGGTCGAGCCTGCGGGTGTGAGCAGCGCTCTGATCCTCGGACGAGGAAAGTCCCGTCGTTCCAACCTAGCGAGATGCCGCCATGGACGCTGCCCTTGTCAGTCCCAGCAACATCGCATGGCAGCCCGCCATGCCTTCCGCTTGCCAGACGTGCTCGGCCGAACGCTTCTGCCGTCCGGTGGGGCAAGCCGAACCGTCTTCCATGTTCCCCGTGAACCGTAGCCGCAAGGTGATTCATCGCGGCGAATCCGTCTACCGGACCGGAGACGCGTTGCAGAATTTCTTCCTGCTGCGTTCGGGATCGGTCAAGATGCGGGTCACCAACTCCTCGGGGCTGGAGCAGATCACCGCGTTCCCGGTTGCCGGCGCCATGCTGGGGTTGGATGGCATCGAAACGGGTCACCATACCTGCGACGCCATCGCCCTGGAAGATTCACTGGTTTGCGTGCTGCCGTTCGCCGATCTGATGCGCAACTGCCGCGACGACTTTGGCGCGGCCCAGCATTTCAACCGTTTGATCGCCCACGACACCAACCAGTACTGCCGGCTGCTGCTGACCCTGGGTTGCATGTCGGCGGAAGAACGGGTGGCAGGCTTCCTGATCGGCATTTCCGAACAAATGTCCGCCAGCGGTTATTCGCCCATGGCCTTCACGCTGAAGATGACGCGCGAGGACATCGCCAACCATCTGGGCATGAAGGTCGAGACCGTCTGCCGGGTGTTTTCGCGGCTACAGGAAGCGGCATTGGTGCAGGTGCGCAAACGGCAACTGGAGATCCGTAACGTAGACGCGCTGCGCAAGATGAGTTGCGGTTAGCGGGTCGCGCGGCGCCGGTGCGCCGTCCATCACGGCAGTTGACCGAAAGACGCAAATGCATATTAGAATCAATAACTTTTCATTTGCCCAAGCGTTTCTCTCTCATGTCCCACCCTCCCAAGGCCAGGAAAGACTGGCTCGCCCATTACGCGGAGATGATCGGCAAATGGCGCGGGCGGGGGCACGAGGATGGCGAGGACGCCATGCACGACACCGTGGTGGGCATGCTTGAAGGCGACGTCGCGGCAATTTATGATCCCCGCGCCTACCTGTCGCGCGGCACCTCGAACCGGCTGGTCAGCAAGCATCGGCATGTGAGCACGCTGGAAATCACGTCGCTGGACGACATGGCGCGCAGCGACCACCCCGCCACGCCGCCCGCCGATGACGGCGTGCGGTTTCAGCAACTGGCCGACGAACTTACCCGCGCACTGGAAGACCTGCCCCCTAAGTGCCGGCACGTCTATCTGCGATGCCGGCTGGAAGGCTGGACGCATACCGAGATCGCGCAAGAAATGGGCCTGTCGCGCAGCATGGTGGAAAAATACATGACGCGCTCGGTGCGTCACATCAACGAACGGCTGCAACACCATGCCCCACTCTGAAACCGGCTACCCGAACCCCGGCCACGGTGGCGGCGACCCCGGGCACCCGCGCATGCCGCCGCGCAATGGCGACGGCGGCAGCGATGGCAGCGACGCGCTGGACCATCCCGCCGACGCCGCCCACTGGTTTGCGCGCATGCAGTCCGGCGAAGTCACCGCCGCGGACCGGCAGGCCTTCGCGGCCTGGCGCGATGCCAGCCCCGACAACGACCGCGATTACCGCCGCCTGAGCGCCCAATGGGACGCCGTGCTGTCGCTGCCGCAGGCGCGCCTGCGCGGCTTGATGGACGCCTCGCTGACGGCGCCCCGCCCGCCCGCGATGTCGCGGCGGCGCTTTGGGCTACGGGTGGCGGCGGCCTGTGCGGTGCCGCTGGTGGCCGGCTTGGTGGCGGCGCCGTTCGTCTTTGACGGCAACGACACGCTGGTCAATTACGCCACGCGCAAGAATGAGCGGCGCGAGGTCACCTTGCCGGACGGCTCGGTGCTGAGCCTGAACGGCGACACTCGCGTGGCGGCCCGTTTTGGCACGGGGGAGCGGCGCGTGGAACTGGAACAGGGCGAGGCATTTTTCGATGTGCGGCACGATACGTCGCGCCCGTTCGTGGTGGTCGGCGGGCTGGGGCAAGTCACCGTGACGGGCACCCGGTTCAATGTGCGGCGCGACAGCGACCGTTTGCAGGTCAGCGTGGAATCCGGGTCCGTGCGTTTGCAGACGGGGTCCTGGTGGCGCCGGCACGAACGCCGGCTGAGCGCCGGCCAGCAAGCCGTTGCCTACCCGGGCAGCACGTTAAGCGAGGTCGCCGCCGTCAATGTGCAGGACCTGACGGCGTGGCAGCGCGGCAAGATCATATTCAACAACGTGCCGCTGGCCACCGTCATCAGCGAGATGAACCGCTACCTGCCCCGGCCCGCCAGCCTGGACGCCCCGGCGCTGGCGCAACACCGCGTGTCCGGCATCTTCAGCGTGGACGACCCGCTGGCGATGATCGATGCGCTGCCGGCCATTGCCCCCGTCACGCTGGACCGCCAACAGGACGGCGCGATACGCATCGTGGCGCGTTGAGGGGGAGGCGCTGATCCACGGGTCAGCCGATCCGCTGGTCCCGGGCGCGCCGGCCCTTTTGTAACACACCGGTTACACAATAATATCGATTCTTATTCCGGTTTTCGTGGGGCTCATGCGTCTAGATAGGAAGGGGCCGACCGCCCCAGGGCACCCTGCCCGATTCCGTTGAAACCGGCGCGCCGTGCGGGCGCGCCTTCCACCCGAGCTACCGATCTTGAAACCCGTATCTGCCCGACCCGCTTTGCGAGTGCCCTCGCGCGTGCCCTCGCGCGTGGTTCTCAGCGCGCTTGCATTCTCGCTATCGCTTGCCTTCGGCATGGCACCCGCCGCGCACGCGCAGGAAGCCCCCGTCAGCGTCAACATTGCCGCGCAGCCGCTGGGCGACGCGCTGTTGCAGCTGGGCTCGCAGACTTCCTTGCAGATCTTTTATTCGCAGGACATTCTTGCCGGCCAGCAGGCACGCGCCCTGTCGGGCAAGCTGTCGCCCGAAGACGCGCTGCGCCAGCTGTTGCAGGGCACCGGCATCGAGTACACGCGCAACGGCAACAACGTCACGCTGTCGCGCCCCGGCACGGCCGGCGGCACCGTGCAGCTTGAAGCGGTGACCGTCACCGCCGGCATTCTGGGCGAGCTGGCCCCGCCCTTTACCGGCGGGCAGCTTGCCACCGGCGGCAGCCTGGGCGTGCTGGGTTCGGAAGACGTGATGGACACGCCGTTCAGCACCGTGAACTACACGTCCGAACTGCTGTACGACCAACAGGCCCGCACGCTGGCCGACGTGGTGGTCAACGACGCGTCGGTGCGCACGTTGACCTCAAGCGGCGGCTTTGGCGAAGACTTCCAGATCCGCGGCTTTGCCGTGGGCAGCGGCGACGTCAGCGTGAACGGCCTGTATGGCCTGGTGTCGTCCAGCCGCGTGCCGGTGCAGATCCTGGAACGCGTGGAAGTGCTCAAGGGCCCCGGCGCCTTCATGCGCGGCATTCCGCCCAACGGCAGCATCGGTGGCGCGATCAACGTGGTGACCAAGCGCGCCGAAGACGAACCGCTGGCGCGCGCCACGCTGGGCTACGCCAGCAAGGCCAACTTCACCGGCCAACTGGACCTGGCCCGCCGCTTTGGCGAAGACAACGCCTGGGGCCTGCGCTTTAACGGCGTCAAGCGCGGGGGTGAATCCACGTTGCGCGACGGCAAGCAAGGCCTGGACATGGGCGCGCTGGGCATCGACTATCGCGGCGCGCGGCTGCGCTGGTCAGCCGACGCCATCCACCAGGAAGACGTGATCGAGAATTTCCGCTCGCAGATCGGCTGGCAGGCCAACGTGACCGAGCTGCCCTCGCCGCCCGACGGCGACATCAACTTCTACCCCGGCACGCGTCTGTCGCAGCGCGACAGCACGATCATGTCGCGCCTGGAATATGACTTCACCGACAACCTGACCGGCCACATCGCGGCGGGCTATCGCGACGGCAAGGTGCGGCAGATTTTCCCCGTCACCGTCAACATGGCCGGCGCGCGCCAGTCGGTGGACCAGGACGGCAATTTCAACGTCATGACGACGTACTACGACTCGTACTCGAAAACGCGCAGCGGCGACGCCGGCCTGACCGCGCGCTTTGCCACGGGCCCGGTCAATCACCGCGTGACGCTGGGCGCGACCTACATGAAGCAGGAATTGGGCAACGCCTATTCCACCGGGTCGGCCATCGTGGCGTCCAACATCTACGACCCCACGCCCATTCCCGACGGCCCCGCCGTGCGCCTGACGCCGCAAAAAGCGTCCGACACCACGCTGACCAGCTTTGCGCTGGCCGACACGCTGTCCTTTGCGCAGGACCGCATCCTGTTGACGGCCGGCATCCGCCACCAGGTCGTGGACGTAGACAGCTACAACACCGCCGGCGCGCGCACCAGCGGCTACCGGGCCAGCGCCAACTCGCCCATCGGCGGCATCGTCGTCAAGCCGCTGCAGAACGTGTCGGTCTACGCCAACTTCACCGAAGGCCTGACGCGCGGCACGATCGTGGGCGACACCTACGAAAACCGTGGCGCGGTGCTGGCGCCCTACAAGTCCAAGCAGTATGAAACCGGCGTGAAGGTGGACTGGGACGGCAACATCATCACCACCCTGTCGCTCTTTCAGATTGCGCGCCCGTCCGGCCAGGCCGACGACAGCAACGTCTACGGCTACTTCGGCGAACAGCGCAACCGTGGCCTGGAACTGACCGGCTACGGCGAACTGGTGCGCGGACTGCGCCTGATGGCCAGCGCCGCCTTCATCGACAGCGAACTGACCAAGACGCCCGGCGGCGTCAGCCAGGGCAACCGCCCGGCCGGCGTGCCCGCCAGCACCTACAACCTGGGGCTGGACTGGGACACGCCATGGGTGCAGGGCCTGAGCCTGAACGGCCGCGCCATCCGCACATCGTCGGTCTACTTGAACAACGCCAACACGCTGCGCCTGCCCGGCTACACGCGCTTTGACCTGGGCGCGCGCTACGCGACGCAGATCGCCGGCAAGGACGTCGTGTTCCGCGCCAACGTCGAAAACGTGGCCGACAAGAAGTACTGGCTGGCCTCGGGCTCTTTCGTGACGAACGCGGCGGGTCGCACGTATATGTTGTCGGCGTCGATCAACTACTGATGCGTTAAGGCAGACCGGGCGACGCGCGGCGATCAGAAATCCCAAATCACCGGGACCCAGCGAAACGCGTCGCCCGCCACCGCAATCCGGCCCACCGACGGGAACGGCAAGTGGGCGGCCACCAGCAGCCCACGGTTTTCCGCAAGCTCGCGGAACAGCCCGATGCGAACTTGGGCGGATACGTCGGGGTCGTGCTCAAAGCCGTTGTGCCAGTCCGGGTGGTCAAAGCCCACGGGAAACATCGCGTCGCCCGCAAAGGTCAGGCGTTCGCCGCCCGAGACCAGATCGACCACGCTGTGGCCTGGCGTATGGCCACCGGTGACGCGCACCGTCACGCCCGGCGCCACCTGATGCTTGTCGTCGAACAGGCGCAGCCGGTCGCGGTATTCGTTATAGAACGCGGTGGCCGTGGTACGCAGCACGTCGGGCACCGGCTTGGGCATCACCGTCTGCGAAAAGTCGGGCGACGTCCAGAACGCGACCTCGGCAGCCGCCACGTGGATGCGCACGTCCGGGCGCAGACGCTTTTTCACATCGTCCACCAGCAGGCCGCCAACATGGTCCATGTGCATGTGGGTGATGATCACGTCCGTCACGGATTCCAGCGCAATGCCCGCGCAAGCGAGCCGCTGCGGAAACAGCCCGGCACGCGGGAAGCCGGGAAACTGCCCGCCCAGGCCTGCGTCGATCAAGATGGTTTGCTCGCCGCTGCGGGCCACCATCACGTTCAGTGGCCAGTCGAACGCATCGGGCGGCATGAACATGTGGTCCAGCCAGTCCGCCAGGTCGGCGGGGTCGGCGTTGGTGGCCATCGTGGACGTGGGCAGGGGCAGGACGCCGTCACTGACGACCATCGCGTCGATGTCGCCGATGCGTACCGCGTAACGGGACGGGACCAGGTCCACGGGGGGTTGGACGCCGGCATGCGAAGGCGAGGTGGTCAGGGGGGTATCGGTGCGAAACATAACGAATCTCCTAAGTGGCTGAACAGCGTAGCCATCCTAGGCGCGGCCCCGGATGCGCGGTAGCCACGCGAGGTGAAGCGCCATGTTGCGAACGGCGCACCAATCGCTGGCGGGTGTTACGGCTTGCACACCGCGGCGCGCTGACCCATTGCCCGGCTGACCCATTGCCCCGGCAAAGTGCGGCAAAATACGCGGCTGCACGCCCCGACTTCTACCTGGCGCTTGCGTCCGACATGACCGATTCATTGCTACTTTTCGAGCGTCACCGCCCGCGCCTGTTCGCGCTGGCGTATCGCATGCTGGGCGCGGTGGCTGAGGCCGAGGACGTGGTGCAGGAAGCATGGCTGCGCTGGCACGGCGCCGACCACGCCTTGGTGGAAAACGCCGAGGCCTGGCTTGTCACGGCCACCACGCGTTTGTCCATCGACCGCCTGCGCGCGGCCAAGCTTGAACGCGCCCAGTACACGGGCGTATGGCTGCCCGAACCCATGCTGATGGCCGCGCCGTCCACGCCTGAACAGATCCACGAATTCGCGGACGATGTGTCCGTGGCGTTTCTGTTCATGTTGGAACGTCTGTCGCCCGACGCGCGCGCGGCCTTCCTGATGCACGACGTGTTCGATGCCGATTACGAAGACATCGCCGACACGCTGGGCAAGACACAGGCAGCCTGCCGCCAGCTGGTACGGCGCGCCCGGCTGCAACTGCGCCAGGGCGCGCCGCGTGAAGCCGTCTCGCGGGCGACCTTGCGCCGCTTGTTGCTGGCCTTTGCCGACGCCATGCAGCGCAGCGATTTCCACGGCTTGCATGCGCTATTAAGCGACGACGCCGAACTGATCGGCGACGGCGGTGGCAAGGCCACCGCGTTTGCGCGGCTGGTGGGTGGCAAACGGCTGGCGCAATTGTTCTACGCGGGCAAGCGCCGCTTTGGCGACGGCCTGCGCGCCGAGGTCGTAGAGATCAACGGGCAATGGACCTTGCTTCGATACATCGACGGGCAACTGGAATCGGTGCAGTCGTACGAGACGGACGGACAACGGTTGACGCGCGTGCTGGTGCAGCGCAACCCCGACAAGCTCGCGCGGATCGCAGCAGCGTTGGCATAAGGCGGTACGCGGCGATGGGGCTTTGCCGCAGCGATGGTGCGCAGCGGGCAACATGGTGATCCCTTGCGCGGCTCTACCGCCACGCCGGTCGGCACTTCTACGATGGGGCCTTGTCACATCCGCCAAGGAACGCCCATGTCGAAACTGTTCAAGCTTGCCCTGCCCCTGGCCCTGGTCGCAACCGGCGCCCTGCTGGGCAACGCCCCGGCCCAGGCCGCGCCCGCCGAACCCATCGTTACCGAACTGATGACGAAGCCGCTACCGGACATTCCCGGCAAAGACGCCTTGATGATTACGGTCGATTACCCGCCCGGCGCGGCCGACCCGATCCACCGCCACGACGCGTACAGCTTCGTCTATGTCCTGCAAGGCAGCATCATCATGCAGGTCAAGGGCGGCAAGGAAGTCACCTTGACGCCGGGCCAGACCTTCTTCGAAGGGCCGGACGATGTGCACACGGTGGGGCGCAACGCCAGCCAGACCGAACCGGCGAAGTTCGTGGTGGTGCTGATCAAGAAAAAGGGCGCCCCCGCCTTGATCCCCGTTCACTAAGCCGCCCCCCTGAGCCGGACGCGCCGGGCAGCGGGCGCCGTCCGCCCCTGCCGGGCGCAATCCGCGCCCGCGCTTGAGGCGCTTTTTGATGCGCCTTTTGACGCGCTTTTTGATGCCTCTTTGGGTGGCGCCCCATCCTAGGGAAAAACCCGAGTTTTTCCCATCCAATGTCACAGAATGGCCGCGTGCGCCGTCTTAGCCATAAGACCCACCCTTGCCGCGCCGCCACCATGTCGACACCCTTGTTTGCCCCATCGATCACTCCCTCTCCCCTTGGGCCGGATTCCCTGGCCGACAGCTTTGCCACCAGCTATGCCGGCGTGGTGGCATTCATTGCGGTGGCCGTCGAAGGCAACTTCGCCAAGGCGGGCGACCGGCTGGGCATCGGGCGGTCGGCCGTCAGCCGCAGCGTGCAGAAACTGGAAGACCAGCTGGGCACCCGGCTGTTCGTGCGCACCACGCGCAGCACGTCACTGACCGCCGAGGGGCGGCAGTTTTACGACCAGTGCCATCCCGGCGTGGCGCGTATCGTGCAAGCGCTGGATGACATGCGCGAGCTGCGCGAAGGCCCGCCGTCGGGCCACCTGCGCGTGTGTTCCACCGTGGGCTTTGGCCGCAAGGTCGTCGCGCCCCTGCTGCACGGGTTCTGCCGGGCCAACCCCGGCATTGCGGTGGACCTGCTGCTGGACGATGGGCCGACCGACTTCGCGGCGGACGGCGTTGACGTGTCGTTTCGCAATGGCCGCATGGAAGACAGCCAGGTCATCGCAAAAAAAATCATCCCCATGCAGATGCTGCTGTGCGCCTCGCCCGGCTACGCCGCCGCGCACGGCCTGCCCGCCAGCGTGGACGACATCCTGGACCACCGTGGCGTGAACTTCCGACTGGCGTCGGGCCGGATCTTTGAATGGGAATTCAAGCTGGGCGACCGCTTGCAGAAGGTGACGCCGCCCGCGATGCTGACCTTCAACGACGCCGACCTGGTGTTGCAGGCGGTGCTGGACGGCCACGGCATTGCGCAGATGGCCGCCTACCAGGTTTGCGACCATCTGCGTGCCGGCACGCTGGTGGCCTGCCTGCCGCAGCACGCGCCCGATGACCGCGGGCATTACCTGTGCTTTTTAAGCCGCCAGCATCTGCCCGCCCGCATGCGCGTGTTCATCGACTACATGACCGAGCACATCCGGGGCTCCGGCTTGCTGCCGCCCCCGGCGCCGCCCCGCTATTTCCTGACGCCCGACTGGCTGAACCAGGTGTCGAAGTCTATCGAACCCAAGCGCGCCGAGGACGCCGGCACCAGGGTGTCGTCATTGAGCAGCGCGCCGAAATAGCGCGCACCGGGGTCGGCGCGCACCGTGCGGGTATCGCCGGTCTTGTCCAGGTATCGTTGCACCAGTGTGGACAGCCGCACCTGCTCAGGCCCGGCGATTTCCACGATGCCGTTCACCGGCGGGGCCAGCGTGGCGTCCGCCATGGCCAGGGCCACGTCGTCGGACGCAATCGGCTGCACAAAGGCGGGCGAGAGCCGCACGTCGTTGCCCTGCGCGCCCGCCTGCACGATGCCGCCCAGGAATTCAAAGAACTGTGTGCTGTGGACGATGGTGTAGGGAATACCGCCCGCCTCGATCAGCGCTTCCTGCGCGATCTTGCCGCGGAAATAGCCGCTTTCGGCCAGGCGATGCGTGCCCACCACCGACAGTGCCACGTGGTGCCGCACCCCGGCGCGCGCTTCGGCGGCCAGCAGGTTGCGCCCCGACGCCTGGAAGAATTCCAGCACGGCGTCGTCTTCAAACGAGGGCGAATTGGCCACGTCGACCACGGTGTCCACGCCCACCAGCGCGCTATCCAGGCCCACGCCCGTGACGGTGTTCACGCCGGTGGCGGGCGAGGCGGCGATGGCCTCGTGGCCGCGTTCGACAAGCCGCTTCACAAGCTTGGAGCCGATCAGGCCGGTTCCGCCGATGACCAGGATTTTCATGGCGCTTTCCTTAGCTGAAGTTGGCTTTGTCCAGGCCATAGGCCTTGTCGGCCGAGCCCGGCACGGTGCGAAAGCCCACGTTCAGCCGGTTCCACCCGTTGATGGCCATGATGGCGAAGCTGAGGTCGCTGATTTCTTTTTCGGACAATTCGCCGCGTACGCGCTCGTAGATGTCGTCCGGCACGCCGTGTGCGCCCAACGTCGTCAGTGCTTCGGTCCATGCCAGGCAGGCCCGTTCGCGCGGTGAAAATTCCGTGGACTCGCGCCAGATCGCAACATGGTGCAGGCGCAATTCGCCTTCGCCACGGATCTTGGCCTCTTTCACGTGCATGTCCAGGCAGAAGCCGCAGCCGTTGATCTGGGACGCGCGGATCTCGATCAGGCCCAGGATGGACGGCTCGATCGACCCCGACTTCAACAACATGCCGAATTCGACAAACTTCTTGAACAGCGCGGGCGATTGCGCAAAAGCGTTAAGGCGTTGACTCATGGTGGCTCCGGGGGGGTTGGATTTGGGTAAGCGCGCCGCGCGGTTTCGCGGGAGGCGCGGGATGCTTGAACGACGCCCAAATCGTAGGCCTGCCCACACCACGGCAGTAGGCCTGCACCAGGGACCACGGTGTTGCCCGCGGGGCAACAATGCGCCTTGCCCCAGGAACAATCCAACTCCCCCCATCTGGTACCGCAACACTATTGCAAAGCTGCCCCGAACCGCACGATACTGGCGGTCCGTTCTTCATACTTTTGGAGGGTTCAGCAATGCATCGCGATGACATCCAGAAGCTCGGCGCGAACGCCGCCCGGCAGGGCTTGACCTTATGGGACTGCCCGTACTATCGCGCTGTTGAAATGCCCGGCCACACGGGCGAGTCGATCTCCCTGTGGCGTGAAAAGGTGCGCGCCTGGGAAGCCGGGTGGCGCATGCAGATGCGCAGCCGCCCGACGCCGGCGCGCGACCGCGCGCATCAGCTAGTCGCCATGGATCGAAGTGCGCCGGTAGTCCTCCGCACGGGCTAGGGTGCGATAGAACGAGGCGCCAATATTGATCAGCCTGTCGCACTCCTCCGGGCTCAGGCGCGGGCTGATCTGCACCAGACAGCTGGCGAATTCCGTCAGCACCTCGGCCCAGTCGTCAAAACGACGACACGGTGCAGTTTTTACGATCATCTTTGCAAGTAGTTCGTCCTGTAGCATGGGTTTCGCCTCTGTGTGGCCGACAAGAGCCGTGCGAAGCAAACGCCATACCCGGCGGCCATCGGCCGCCGCATTCAATTGATTAAGGCCAGCATGTTCGATCACATCGGATTCGGCGTCAGCGACATGGAACGCAGTCGCGCATTCTTCCTGCAAGCGCTGGCCCCCCTGGGGGTTGGCCTTGCCATGCAAGGGCCCGACAGCGTGGGCCTGGGCCGCGCGGGCAAGCCCTCAATGTGGCTGTACGGCACCCAGGCGGTGTCGCCGCCGCTGCACATCGCCATCACCGCCGCCAACCGCGCCGAGGTGGACGCGTTCTACCAGGCCGCCATGGCGGCAGGCGCCACCGACAATGGCGCCCCGGGCCTGCGCCCCCACTACCACCCCAATTACTACGCCGCCTTCGTGCGGGCGCCCGACGGCCACAACCTGGAAGCCGTGTGCCACCTGCCCCCGGCCTGAGCGCCGGGACGACACCATGAATTGGGACGATGCAAGAATATTTCTTGCGCTGCAACGCGAAGGAACGCTGCGCCGCGCGGCGCGTGTGGCGGGCGTGGACCAAGCCACGATAGGACGGCGGATCGGCGTGCTGGAACACAACCTGGGCGCCACCCTGTTTCTGCGCAGCTCAACCGGCTACACGCTGACGACGGCCGGCAGCGCGGTGCTGCACGCTGCCGAACGCATGGAGCAGTTCGCCAATGACCTGGTGCGACAGGCGCAGGGCACGGACGGGCGGCTGGAAGGCGAAGTGAAGGTGGCCACCACCGATTCGCTGGCGATGGAATTCGTTATTCCGGCCATCGCCGACTTGCACGCGCGCCACCCCGACGTGCGGGTGCGGCTGAGCGTAGCCACGCAGATGGCCAACCTGGCGCGGCGCGAGGCCGACATCGCCATCCGCAACATGAAGCCCGACAACCCGGACCTGATCGCGCGCCAGCTGGCGCTGTGGCCGGTGGGCCTGTATGCCTCGACGGGCTATCTGGAACGACACGGGGCGCCCACCGAGCATGGCGGCTTCAAGGGACACGATCTGGTGTATTACCAGCCCTACCTGGAAGGCGGACGGCCGCCGACCATCGTGGGCGAACCGGCGCAAGCGGGCCGCATCGTCGCTACGGCCAATTCCAGCCTGATGCTGCGCACGCTGATCGCTAGCGGCGTGGGCATCGGTGAATTGCCGGTGCCGATGGGCGAACGCGGGGGCCTGACACGGCTATGGTCCGACCGCGAGCGGGAAGGTGGCTTTGCCGTCTGGCTGGTCACCCACCAGGACCTGCGCCACACGGCACGCGTGCGCGCCTTCATCGATACGGTCGTGGCGCAGTTCGAATAGCGCGGTGCGCAAGGCGGCTGGGGGATCGATGCCGCGCCCTGCGCAACGCCTACAAACCGCTGCGTTTTTGCATCATTGCCATTGCAAATTGCTGCGTGATTCCAGCACCTGGCGTTCCTATACTTTTTGGCATATCGACCCGATTGGGTCGTGCTGAAAACGTAGAGGTCCCACCATGTCACGCCCATCCACCCCTGCCCTGCCAGGCTCCGCCGGCGCCCCCTGGCGCTACGTGCTGGCCGGGTTTGCCGCCAGTCTGGCCAGCATCGGGCTGGCCCGTTTTGCCTATGCGCCCCTGGTGCCCGCGCTGATCCAGGCGCATTGGTTTTCGTCGTCCAGCGTGGTGTTTCTAAGCGCCGCGAACCTGACCGGTTACCTGGTCGGCGCACTGATCGGACAGCCTTTGGCGCGGCGTTTTTCCAACACCCAGGTACTGCGCGCCATGATGGCGCTGGTGACGCTGGCGTTTCTGGCTTGTGCCTACCGCCAAGCGCTGGGCTGGTTCTTCGGCTGGCGCCTGATGTCGGGCATCGCGGGCGGCGCCATCATGGTGCTGGCCGCCGCCACCGTGCTGCCGCACGTGCCGCGCGAACGCCGGGGGCTGGCGGGCGGCGCGATATTCCTGGGTATCGGCGTGGGCATCGCGGGCTCGGGCACGGTTGTGCCGTGGCTGCTGGGCTTCGGCCTGCAAGCCGCATGGCTGGGGCTGGCCGCGATCTCGGCGGTGCTGACCTTGTTGACATGGAGCGCGTGGCCGGCTCATGGCGTGACCGCGCCCGTATCGCCGGCGGCACCGTCGCCGTCGGCGTTGGCCTCGGTCAGCGCCGGCGCCGGGACGAGCAGCGTTGGGACGAGGGGCGCTGGGACGACCGGCGTTGGAACGACCGGCGCGGGCACGTCCGGCAGGGGCACGTCCCGCGACTCATCCGCGCCCGCGTCAGCCCACGCGAACGCTTCCGACCCGCGTGCCGGAGTTGTGTTGTTGTTCGGCCAATACGGTCTGATGGCCGTAGCGCTGGTGGCGCCGATGGTGTTTCTGGTGGACTTTGTCCAACGCGGCCTGACCGGCGATCCGCACGCCGGTGCGTATTACTGGATTCTGTACGGGGTGGGCGCGATGATGGGGCCGCCGCTGTACGGCTGGCTGGGCGACAGGCTGGGTCCGCGCAGCGCTTTGCGCCTGGTGTTGGCGATGCAGGCCGTTGCCATGGCCGCGCTGACACTGGCGCACGGCGGCGGGTTGCTGGCGGCCGCTGCGTTCATGGTGGGCACCTTCCCCCCCGGCATCGTGCCGCTGGCGCTGGCGCGCATCCATGACCTGATCCCGCACGATCCGCTGGCGCAGAACCGCGCATGGAGCCGCGCCACCGTCAGCTTCGCCACCTTTCAGGCGGTGGCGGGATACGCCTACTCGGCCGTATTCAGCGCCACCGGAGGCCAACACCGGATGCTTTTCGCGGTGGGCGCGGTGGCTTTGGTAGTGGCATTGCTGGCCGAACTGCGCCCGATTGAACGCGCCCTTGGCCGCCGCCTGGGCGCGGCTTCCAATCAGGGGATCGCGGACAAGTCCTCGCCGGGATCGGGCGCGGGGGTGGCCGGGGCCGCCGGCGCCGTGCCAGCGGGCGGGGCTGCGGGGCCGCTGCTTTGCGGGGCCGGGGGCGGGCTTGCCGGAGGGCTTGCCGGAGGGCTTGCTGAAGGGTTTGCCGAAGGACGTTCCGATGGGCCTGCGGTCGACTTTTCGTGCCGGCTGGCGCATACGAAGGCCAGCTTGTTGCCCTCGGGGTCGCGGCAGTAGGCGGCGTAGAAGTCGGGCGCGTACCGGCTGCGCAAGCCGGGCGCGCCTTCGTCCACCGCGCCGTGCGCCAGCGCCGCGGTCCAGCACTGGCGCACCACGTCTTCGGACGGCGCCTCGAAACTGACCTGGCAGCCATTGCCCCAGGTGGCGGGCAAGCCGTTGAACGGGGGCGCGACCACAAACGTCGGCCAGCGCGCCGAGCCCACGCCCCAGATCACGCCTTCCGGCCCCGCGTTGTCGATGGCGTTGCGCCGCGCCAAACCCAGCGGCGCCAACACGGCGTCATAGAAGTCCACCAGCCGCGGCCAATCGCGCGCGCCGATTTGGATGTGAGTGAACATACCGTCTCCTTCAGGAATGGCAGTTGCTGAACCGGTGCCGACGCCGCGCATCCCGCAAGGCACGCAACCCGCACCCTGCCAGGAGGAACCATGACCGATTCCAAACCCGCGCCCGCCCCCAACCCGCCGCCCTCGCCGCACGTGGACCCCGCCGAAAAGGGCGCCACCGGCCAACCCGTGGCCGACGGGCCTCCGCAAGGCGAGGTCAATCGCGACCCGAATACCAATTCGGGCTATCCGGCGGGCGGCTCGCAGGCCGAGGAAGGCAAGGACGTCTACGGACGTCCGGTCGACCCGGCCCGGCCGAATCGAAAGTAAGGCCAAGGCGCCGGCCTGCGCGTCAGCTCAAGCCGGCGCCCTGCCCGAGCAGCAAGCACGGGGCCGACCCCACCTGCCCGTCCGGCCGCCAAAGCCGCACCCAGCCGCACCCATTACGCCGCCGGCTCCAGCTGAACCTTCAGCCAGCCGGGCTGGCGGGTGTCGAATGCCTTGAACGCATCCACCGCCTGCGTCAACGGCTCTTGTCGCGTCAGGATGGCCGCCGGGTCCACCGCGCCCGTGCGCACCAGCTCCATCAGCATCGGCACGTATTTGCGGTGATTGCAGTTGCCCATGCGCAAGGTCAGGTTCTTGTTCATGGCCTCGCCGATCGGAAACGTGCGGTCATTGGGCGGATATACGCCGATGATCGACAGCGTGCCGGCCTTGGCCAGTGCCTGCACCGCCCATTGCAACGCTTGCGACGGCGCGTTGCCCGGCCGCCAGTTCTCGCCGTCCGGCTTGGCATGGGGCGCACCCTTGCGCGCCTCTTCTTCCATTGACGCGTTGGTATCGGCGTTGCCCGCCGGGCCATCGTGCGCATGCACCGCATCCACGCCCACGGCATCGATGGCGCAGTCCACGCCAATGCCGCCCGTCAAGCCCTTAATGCACGCTACGGGGTCTTCCGCATTGAAATCGATGACCTCGGCGCCCTGGGCGCGCGCCATGGCCAACCGGTCGGGCACGGTGTCCACGGCAAAGATCCGGCCGGCGTGCATGAGCTTGGCCGACGCGATGGCAAACTGCCCCACCGGCCCGCAGCCGAACACCGCCACGGTGTGGCCGGGCTTGATGTCGGCCAGGTCGGCGCCGAAATATCCGGTGGGGAAAATGTCGGACAGCATCAGCGCCTGCTCGTCGCTGACGCCGTCCGGCACCTTGACCAGGTTGACGTTGGCAAACGGCACGCGCGCCAGTTCGGCCTGCAAGCCGTTGAACGGGCCGGTGGACTGCGGGCCGCCATAAAACGAGGTGCCGGCATCGCGCCCGTTGGGGTTGGCCACGTCGCACTGCGCGTAATAGCCGGCGCGGCAGTACGAGCAATAGCCGCAGGCGATGGTGGACGGAATCACCACTCGGTCGCCCACGTTCAGGTTGCGCACGCCGGGCCCCAGTTGCTCGACCACGCCCACGCCTTCATGGCCGAGGATGGTGCCGGGCTTCATGGATTCCATGGTGCCGCGAATAAAGTGCAGGTCGGTGCCGCAGATGGCGCTGGCGGTCAGGCGCACGATGGCGTCGTTGTCTTCCTGCAAGACGGGGTCGGGGACGGTGTCCAGACGGATGTCGCCGATGCCGTGAAATACAACAGCTTTCATTATTTGCTCCTTGAGGTGCCCGACCGGTTGTCTACCGGCGGCGCGTTCGGCGTGGAGTTGCCCGGGTCCCAGACGTCGTCGGGGTGCATCCCGGGCGGCACTTGTTGGCCGGCGCCGGTACGGTTGGGGTCCGCGGGGCGCCCCGCCAGCGTGCGTTCCGATTCCGGCACGGGCTTGCGGTCCGCCGCCTGCGGGTCGTCCTGATGGGAGTGTGGCTTGGTAGTCATCACGTGCTCCTTGGTGGGCGATGTGCGCGGCGACAGGATGGCGCCGCATGCGGGAGCACGCAGCAATCGCTATGCCCGGTCTGCGGGCGCGTAGCGGCGCACGCTGGCGCCAGGCACGGCATGTTCGGCGTGTTCGGCGTGCTGGACCGGCCCGTCCGCCGGACGCGTGCGCTTGGCCTCGGCCGCGAAGTACGCCACCGTGCGCGCGATGCCCTCGGCCGGGTCCACCCTGGGGCTCCACCCCAGCCGGGTACGCGCCAGCGTGATGTCGGGGCATCGATGCGTGGGATCGTCCACCGGCAATTCGCGGTGCACCAGCGGCACGCGCGAGCCGGTCAGCTTGCGCACCATGTCGGCCATTTCCAGCATCGTCAGTTCGGCCGGGTTGCCCAGGTTGACCGGCTGCGCGAGGTCTTCGGGGCTTTCCATCAGGCGGACCAGGCCGTCGATCAGGTCGTCCACATAACAGAACGAACGCGTCTGGGTGCCATCGCCGTAGACGGTCAGCGGCTGCCCCGCCAGCGCCTGCACGATGAAGTTCGACACAACGCGCCCATCATCCGGCGCCATGCGCGGCCCATAGGTATTGAAGATGCGCGCAATCTTCACCACCACGCCTTCGCGCCGGGCATATTCCATGAAAATCGTTTCCGCGCAGCGCTTGCCCTCGTCATAACAAGAGCGCGGCCCCACCGGGTTCACGTGCCCCCAGTAGCCTTCACCCTGCGGATGCTCCAGCGGGTCGCCATAGACCTCGCTGGTGGAGGCCTGCAACACCCGCGCGCCGACATCGCGCGCCAGTTCCAGCAGTTGCATCGCGCCCAGCACGCACGTGCGCAGCGTCTTGAGCGGGTCGGCCTGATAGTGCACGGGCGAGGCCGGGCACGCCAGGTTGTAGATGCGGTCCACGCGCACGCGCGGCAGCTTGTCGACCACGTCGTGGCGCATGACGGTAAAGCGCGGGTGCGCGGCCAGCGGCGACACGTTGCACGCCCGCCCCGTCTGGAAATTGTCGACGCATATCACTTCCCACCCGTCGTTCAACAGCCGCGAGCAAAGGTGCGAGCCCAGAAAGCCCGCCCCGCCCGCCACCAGCGCGCGGCCGCTACGTGGAATATCGTTCATCATGCTGCCTCCAGGATCGTGTCGAACACGTCTATCCAATCAGAAATAAAGCGGCCCATGCCAAAGCGTTCCAGCGCGGTCCGGCGCCCCGCCGCGCCCCAGGCCCGCGCCAGTTCGGGCTCGGCCACCAGTTGCCGCGCCACCGCCAGCAGCCGGTCAGGCCGCGTATCCACATAGCCGTTTTCACCGTTCTTGATCACGGTCGGCAGTTCGGTGGTGGCAAAGCCCACCACCGGCACGCCGCACAGCATGGCCTCTACCAAGGACAGGCCCAGGCTGGCATAGCGGATGGGGCTGAAAAAATAGCGATACCGCGCCATCACGGCGCCCACTTCCATATTGGGCACTTCGCCCAGCCCGCCCAATTCCTCCGAGCCCATGCCGATCAGGTCCATGGGCGTTTGCGCGCGCAGCTGGTCAAACAGGTCGCGGCCCAAGCGGCGGCCGCGGCGGCCCAGGTGGTTGATGACCACAATGCCTCGCGCGTTGCCGCCGTCATAGCTGACATCGGGCGGCGGCACGCCGTGCTCGACGATGCGCACCGGCATGCCGTCCGAGTCCCACATCGCGGCGTTGAACGGGGTCACGTGCACGACCAGGCCGCGCTCGTGCCGAAAGGGATGCATCGTATCGGTGGGATGCGGCTCGGGCGGGTTGTGTTCCAGGTAGACGCTGGGCAGCGCGCGTTGCGCCTCGTTCAGCCAGCGCGGCGCATCCGCCAGGTTCTGCCGCGACTGGTACAGCACGCAGTCGAACGCCATGCCGCGCAGGTTCTCGGCGGGCACCTGCACCACGTTCGCGGGCCACGGTATCTTGCGGCCCAGCGCGCCATAGCCCGACGGATTGCCCGGCAGGGAAGGCACCACAAAGTCATGCGGCACATGGCTTAGGGCATACAGATAATTGCCATGAACATGCCAGGTCAGAATGCGCAGGCGCCGACGCGGCGCCGCCACGGACTGCGTCATTGCACGGCCCCTTTGAGTTGATGTTGAACTTGCCCCAGTACGTCGGGCACCGTCACCGCCAAGGCGCACGGGTGCCCGATGGGGCATTCCTCGAACGCGCAGGGGCGGCACGCCATGTCGGCGGCCAGCACCACGTGGCGTGCGCTGTCGATGGGCGCCCAGCGCCGCTGGTCGCTGCCGCAGGCAATGACGACGCTCATCGCGCCCACGCCCGCCGCCACGTGCGACACGCCCGTGTCGTTGCACACCAGCAGACGGCACATCGTCAGCAGCGCCGCCAGGCTGCCCAGGTTGGTCTGCCCGCACAGGCTGGTCAGCGGCACGCCCGCCTGGTCTTGCAGCGACTGCACCAGCGGCATCTCGCTGTGCATGCCGGTCAAGGCCACCTGCCAACCCTGGCGCGACAGTTCGCCGGCCAGCGCCGCGTATCGCTCCAAGGGCCAACGCCGCGACGGCAGCCGCGCGCCGACGTGCATCAGGATCAGCTTGGCGGGGTCCAGCGCATGCTTGCGCATCAATGCCTCGGCATCGCGCTGATCGGTCTGCGACACCGGAAATTCCAGCGCATCGTCATCCGCTTGCAGCCCCAGGTATCGCAACAAGGCCAGATAGCGGCGCGGCTCGGGCAGGTCGTCCGGCCACAACATGCGGCAGCCGGGAATCTGCGCGGTCGGGTCCGCCACAAAGCCGCCCCAGCGCCCCGCGCCCAACTGCGCGACGATGGGATTGGACTGCGTGCCGCTGCCGTGCAACTGCAAGGCCACGTCGGCGTGCAACGCGCGCACGCGCCGGTAGAACGCTGGCAAATCGTCCGGACGTGGCTGCTGTTCGGGAAAGGCCGGTATGCCGGGAAATTCGATAAGCTCGTCCACATACGCGTGAAAGCGGTCAACGAACTCATGCGCGTTGGGCAGGCCCACCAGAACGATGCGCGTGTGCGGAAACGCACGCCGCAAGGCGCGCAAAGCGGGCACGGCGCACAGCATGTCGCCCAATTGCAAGGCGCGAAACACCACCAGCGTGGCGGGCGGGCGCAAGGGATCGAACAGCGGCGTCATGGTTCGCTCCTGGCAAACCGCAGCAGGCCCACCAGCCGCCACCAGATGGACAGCAGCGGGATGCAGGCCGACGTGATCGCCAAGTCGACCACGTTGCGCAAGCTGCGGCGCGTGCCGCGCAAGCGCCGCATGAAGAAATGCACGCTTAACGCCAGCCACGCGCCCGCCGCCGCGACGGCGGCAGTGAAATAGCCCAGCGCCGCCAACGCCACCGCGCCCACCGCCGCCGCCGTCACCCCCAGGTAAAAGCGTGGCGGGCGCGACCGGATGCGGCTGCGATACAGCAGGGGGTATTTCTTGCGCAACAGCATGTCGAACATCACTTTTTTCTGCATGCCCAGGCCCGCCGCGAACCGCACCGGGCGCATCGGATGCAGCACGCGTGCCAAGGGCGCGCGCTGCACCGAAAAGCCATGGTCCAGCAAGGCAAAATGCAAGTCTGAATCTTCGCGCCACGCCATGGTGTAGCGGGTGTCAAAGCCCCCTACCACTTGCAGCGCCGTGCGCCGCACGAAGCAATTGGCGGTGATGAATTCGGACCGCGTCAGGCCGGCCGCATCACGTTCGTAGTCGCTGGGCGGATCGGGCAGCGGCATTTCGGTCACGCCAGTCACCGCCGCCAGGTTGGGCCGCAGCGCCAGCACGCCATGCCCCAGCCAATCGGGTTGGGGGATGGTGTCGTCGTCGGTGAACGCAATGATTTCGCCGCGTGCGCTTTGCCAGCCCTGGTTGCGCGCGCCGGCCGGGCCGCGTGTGCCCACCACCGGCAGATAACGCAGTGCCGGCCGCCCGCCCCAGGCCGCCTGCAAGGCTTCGACCTGGCGACGCGTGCTGGCCAGCGCGGCGTCGTCGCACACCAGCACTTCGTACTGGTCGCGCGGAAAACGCTGGTTGCCCAGCGCCTCCAGGCAGCGCGCCAGCAGGTCGGGGCGCCGATACGTAGGCACCACCACCGACACCAGAATGGACGCGTCGTCGCTCATCGCGGTTTCTCGACCAGATACGAACCGATCACCAGCGCATCCAGTGGCGACGTCCAGAAGCATTCCACGGCGTCGCGGGGCGAGCACACCACCGGTTCCCCGCGCGTGTTGAACGATGTGTTCACCAACACGGGTACGCCCGTCAGCCGCTCAAAGGCCACCAGCAAATCGTAATAGCGCGGGTTCTGATCGTGCCTGACGGTTTGCACGCGCGCCGTGCCGTCAATGTGCCGCACGGCCGGAATCTGCTGCGCGCGATGCGGCAGCACGTCATAGACGAACAGCATGAATGGCGCGCAGATCGAGGGTGCGCCCCGGCCATCGAACCATTCCGCCGCCCGTTCTTCCAGCACCACGGGCGCCACGGGCCGGAAGTCCTCGCGGTCCTTCAAGCCATTCAAGCGCGCCTGCATGCCGCTATCCAGCGGCGAGGCCAGGATGGACCGCGCACCCAGGGCGCGCGGGCCGAATTCCATGCGCCCCTGGAACCAGCCCAGGATCTTTTCCTGGGCCAGCAAGGCGGCCGCCTCGCCCGCCACGTCGTCCAGCCGCCGGAACTCCAAGCGCGAGTTGTAGAGAAAACGTTCAATTTCCTCGTCGCCGTACGAAGGGCCCAGGTAGGCGTGTTCCATCGACCATTCGCGCTTGCAGCCGCGCCGGTGATAGTCCACGTACAGCGCCGCGCCCAGCGACGTGCCCGAGTCGCCCGCCGCCGGTTGCACCCAGACGGAATCGAACGGCCCGTCCTTGGCGATGCGCGCGTTCATCACGCAGTTAAGCGCCACGCCGCCCGCCATGCTCAGGTCCTTGGCGCCCGTCTTTTCATGCAGCCACTGCACCATGTGCAGCGCGGTCTCTTCCAACACGTATTGCAACGAGCTGGCGATGTCCTTGTGCTTCTCTTCAAAGGGCGCGCCGCGCCGGCGCGGCGGGCCGAAGCGTTCGGCCAGGCGAGCGGGCTGCAAGGAATAGCCGCCCTCTTCCTCCAGCCGCAGGATGTCGCGGAATTCGGCGCGGTACTTCGGCTTGCCGAACGAGGCCAGCGCCATCACCTTGTATTCATCGGAAGAATGCAGAAAGCCCAGATAGCGTGTGACGTCTTCGTACAGCAGGCCCAGCGAATGCGGCAGGTCGATCTGCTTGAGCCGCGCGTACTCGCCGCCTGAAAAATGGCCGTAGCTGGTGGTGGTCTTTTCGCCGCGCCCGTCCATCGTCAACACCGCCGATTCCTTGCACGGCGCGGCCAGGAACGCGCTGGCCTCGTGCGACAGGTGGTGGTCCAGGTACACCCAGCGGTCCAGGATATGTTCCAGCGTCAGGTCGTCAAAGCGCGGCGACTTCAAATGGTGTGGCGCCCCATCCAGCAACTGGCGCGGCGCGTTCACCAGATAGGACAAGAACAGCGGGTCCCACGGGGACTCGCCATTGGGCCCGAAGCCGGCGCGCGATGGCTCCAGCGGCAGCGCGATATCCAGCGGGCGGGGTTGGCCATCGGCCAGCAGCGCGGGGTCGTACGAATAGACGATGTGATCCACGTCGCGCAGCCGGATATCCGCCACCGACAGGCAGTAGTCGATGGCGTAGTACGGCAGTTGCCAGGTGGTGAAGGGCACCGGGCGCTTGCCGTGCTTGACCCGCGTGAAGCGCTCTTCCTCGGCCGCCGCAAGGACGATGCCGTCCCGCACGAGCGTGGCGGAGCAGTCGTGGTAGGCCGCGTTAATGCCTAGTGTGTACATGGGTGGTCTCCTTGGCCGCGCGAGGACCGAACAGGTCCACGCGAGTCTCGTTCAACAGTTCCCGCGCCGCCGTCGCCACCTGAGTGGGCGCAACGCCGGCAAGGCAAGCTTGGTGTCCTTCCGGGCACACGCTGCGATAGCAGTATTTGCACGGCACGTCGTGGTTCAGCACACGCGCGGGCGTCTGCCACGGCGTGTGTTGCGGATTGGTCAAGGCGTACAGGTCCACCACCGGCACGCCCAACGCGGCGGCAATGTGCGCCGGCCCGCTGTTGTTGCAGATCATCAGCGCCGACGCCTCAAGCGCCGCGCCCAGTTCGCCCAGCGTCAGGCCGTTGGACAAGTCGATCAGGCCGGGCAGCAGTTGCCGCGCCTCGGCCAGCGCCACGGCCAGCTCGGCATCCTCGTGCCCACCCAGCAGCAGGATGCGGCGGCCATCGCCGCGCAGCTCGACCAGCGCCTGCACCATCTGCCGGGCCGGATAGCGCCGTGACGACGCGGTGGCGCCCGCATGCGCGCAGATCCAGCCGCCCGTCTCGGTCACGCCCGCGCGGTGCAGTTTGGCCTGTAGCGAAAAACGGTCCGAATCGCTGACCCGGAACGACATGCGAGCGTTGTCGCAATGCGCCCCGACGCTGGCCACCAGGTCCAGCTGGCGCTGCACTTCGTGGCGGATGCCCGAGGCCGGTTCGGTTTCCCGCACCCAGTCGGAGATCAGCCGATACGGGTTTTCGCGGCAGTGCGCCAGCACACGCGGTACGCCGGCCAGGTGGCACAGCAGCGCGGCGGGCAGCGGGCTTTGGCTGTACGCGGTGAAGATCACGGCGGCATCGGGCCGCAGCGCCCGCACACGCGCGATGGCGTCCAGGTCCTGGTCGCGGCCGTGCGAATCGTTCTTGACCCACGCCGGGTCGTACGCCAGCGCGGTGTCCACCTCCGGGATATAGGCCGCGACGCGTGCACCGGAATGGGACGTCAGCAAGGACAGGCGCCGTGCACCCGCCTGGCGCAGCGCGCGAAACGCGGGCGTGCACATCACCACGTCGCCCATGTTGTCCAGGCGTATGCACAGCACGTGCGCGCATTCGTGCCAGTTCCAGGCCATGGTCACCCCCTGCCCGGCGCCAGCGGCACCGGCGGGTTCGACAGCACGATCTGCGCGGCGGCGTCCAGGTCGGGCGCGCGGCAGTGCGGCAGCCGGTGGGGGCCCTCGCGCCATTCGGTTTCGTTGCCGACGTCCAGCAAGATGGTGCGGCAGCCGGCCAGGTTGCCCGCTTCGATGTCGTCCAGGATGTCGCCGATGAACCAGGACGCGCGCAGGTCCAGGCCCAGCTCGTCGGCCGCGCGCAGCAGCAGGCCCGGCTTGGGCTTGCGGCAATCGCACTCGATGTCGTAGCCCTGAACCACGCCGTCGGGATGGTGCGGGCACCAATAGAAGCCTTCCAGGTGGGCGCCGGCCGCCATGAACATCGACGCCAGCTTCACGTGCACGGCATCCAGGGCGCTGGCCGCGAACATGCCGCGCGCCACGCCCGACTGGTTGCTGATGACCACCAGCGGCAGGTCCGAGGCGGCCAAGCGCGACAGGCCCGCCAGCGCCATGGGCGCGTAGGCCATGCGCGCGGGGTCCACGTTGTAGGGTTCGTCCGCCAACACCGTGCCGTCCTTGTCCAGAAAGACCGCCGGCCTCAAGGCCATGACGTTTCCTTCATCGGCAGCACCATGATTTCAGGCACCACCGTTTCTTCCGGCTGCGTCAACACGAAGCGCACGGCGCGCGCCACATTGGCGGGGTCTTGCAGCGTGTTGGTATCGATGTCCGGAAAGCGGTCAAGCAGGAACGGGGTGCGCATGCCGCCCGCAATCACCGCGCTGACCTTGATGCCCGCGCCGCGCAGTTCGGCGTGCAAGGCATGCGACAAGCCCATCAAGCCCCACTTGCTGGCGTGATAGGCGCTGGCGTTGGGCCAGGCGCGGCGCGCGGCGGTGGAGGCCACGTTGACGATGTGGCCGCCCGGGCTGAGCCGGTCCTTGCCCAGCTTGGCCATCAGGAAGGGCCCCGTCAGGTTGGTGCGCAGGACGCGTTCCCACACGTCGGGGTCCAGGTCATCGATGGGCGCGGTCACGTCCACGCCCGCGCTATTGACAATGGCATCCAGCTTGCCGAACTGGCGCACCACCGCGTCCAGCCCTTCGCGCACGTCGGCCACCACACCCACGTCCATGATGCAGGCCATGACGTTGGCGCCCTGTTCCGACAGCCGGCGAGCCAGCGCGGTGGCGCGCTGTTCATCGACGTCGGTCACCGCAACGCTGGCGCCTTCCGCCGCCAACATTTCGCACAGCGCCGCGCCCAGGCCGCTGCCTCCGCCGGTCACCAGCACGCAGCGCCCTTTCAGGCTTTCAAAGTGGTTGTTCGCAAGGTCGGTCATCGTGTACTCCGTGATTGGTCCGGACCCGGTCCGGGGTTATTCAAGGGCTATGTCGGATCAAGCCGCAATGCGCGTGGCGTGGCGATCCGCGTGGACGGCGCCGGCCACCATGTGCCCGTAGACGGACATCAGGTCCTGGCCTACCCGCTTCCAGGTATAGAGACGGCGCGCGCGCATCCGGCCGGCCTCGCCCATGCGGGCGCGCAATTGCGGATCGGCGGCCAGCTCGGCCAGGCGCTGCGCCAGCGCGTCCGGATCGCGGGGCGGCACCAGGAAACCCGTCTTGCCATGCACCACCGTGCTGCGAATGCCGCCGGTGTCAGAGCCGACCACGGGTTTGCCGCAGGCCATGGCTTCGACCGGCGTAATGCCAAAGGGCTCGTACCACGGCGTGGTCACGAACACGTCGCTGGCGCTGTAATAGGTGGCCAATTGATCGCGGTGACGGCGGCCAGTGAACTTCACCCATTGCGCTACGCCTTCTTCGTCGGCAATGCGGCGCAGGCGGCCGATCTCGGGCGTCGAGGCCTCGTCGGCGCTATCGCTGTTGCCGCCCACGATGCACAGCCGCGCGTTCACGCCATGCTGGTGGCGCAGGCGCCCCAGGGCACGGATGACGTTGTCAACGCCCTTGCGCGGCACCATCCGGCCCAGCTGCAACAGCGTGAATGCGGAATCGTCCCAGCCCAGCGCCGCGCGGGATGCGGCGGCGGGACGCGGCGCCATCTCGGCGGCGTCGTAACCACAAGGCACGATCTCGATGCGACGGGGGTCGGCGCCATACAGTTCGATCAGGTCGGCCCGGTCTTGCGGGCACTCGGCCACGATACGGTCGGCGCGGCGCGTGATTTCGTCTTCGATATCAAAGCGCACGTCGGGAAACAGGTCGGCCTCTTGCTGGTGGCGGCGGCGCACCTTGCCCAGCGCGTGGAAGGTCACCGCCAGCGGAATGCCGAAGTGCTGGGCCACGGGCAGCGCGGCCATCGCGGACATGAAAAAGTTGGCGTGGATGACGTCATAGCCGCGCCCCTGCCGGCCGAAATAGCGCAGCAGGAAGGCCGAGAACTCATCCATGTACGGCAGCATTTTTTCTTTGGGCAGGTAGCTGTCGGGGCCTGCCGGCACATGCACGACACGCACGCCGCGCATCATGGTCTGCTCGGCCTCCAACGCGGGGTTGTCCTTGCGGGTGAACACATCCACCTGCATGCCGGCGCGCGCAAGTTCGCGCGCCACATTCGCCACATAAACGTTCTGGCCGCCGCTGTCCACGCTGCCTGCAATTGCAAGCGGCGAGGCATGCTCACTGATGATGGCAATTCTTTTCATGGTCCGACTCCGTTGATCGTGCCTGTTTCCAAACCAACGATGAGCAAGTGGTGTGCCAAAGTGCACGCCACCACGGCGATGCAACGTGTCGATATTCAGGGGTCGGGTTTTGGACACGGCACTTCTTACACGCACGGTAAGAAGTGCCGTATCGCACGCTCAGGCCTCGGTGCCCTCTGCGCCTTTGTCGGCGCTTTTTTCTGCGCTTTTTTCTGCGGTTTTGTCAGTGCCTTTCTCAGCCCGTTTGCCACCGGCGGGCGGCAGCATTGCGCCCACGGTCGCCAGCAATTCGTTAGGGTCCACCGGCTTGGCCAGATGCACCTGAAAGCCCGCCAGCAAGCTGCGCAAGCGGTACTCGGGGCTGACGTGGCCCGACAGCGCGATGGCCGGCAGCCGATGCGCCAGCGACGCGCCGCGCCGCGCTTCCATGTCGCGAATGCGGCCCACGACCTCGTAGCCGTCCATGTCTCCCAGCGACAGGTCGCAGATCAGCACGCGCGGCCAGTGGTCGGGCGGCAGGTCGGCGAACGCCTTCAACACTTCCTGGCCCGTCGTGCATTGCGAAACGTCGGCGCCGTTGGACCGCAGGATCTCTGCCACCATGTCGCCCGCTTCCGGCTGGTCATCCACCACCATCACCGTGGCGCCTTGCAGGTCGGGCAGGCCGACGTCGGCGCGCAACGCGGTCGCCTCTACCGCGCGCACCGGAAAATCAGCGCAATAAGTCAGCCCGCCGGCCGGCCCCGTGGTGCTGTGGAACGCACCGCCCTGGCGCTGCACTTGCGCCGCCAATTGCGCCGGATCCAACGCAGCGGCGGCGCGCAGCGGCTCGGGCATGTTCAGCGAAATGTCAGCGGGCACGGCCTGCGGCTCATCCGGCTGCGCCGCCGCCGTCCGGCCGTCCGTGACGGCAAGCCGCGTCATCTGCCCTTCGCGTTGCAGGCGTATCTCGATGCGGCCGCCCATCGGCGTAACGGCAATGGCGTGCAGGCACATGTCCCACACCAGCTGCTGCAACGAACTGGGATCGCCGGTGATGCGCGCGGCCTCGTTGCCAATGGTCGTGTACACGTTCACGCCCTTGTCCTGCGCCAGTTCGCGCGCGGCGTCCAGCACGCCCGCCACCACGGCCACCAGGTTCACGGGCTGGCGCGTTTCGCGGCCCATGGCTTCTTCCAGAGCGGACTGCTGGCGTTGCAGCGCCCACATCTGCGCGTACATGCCCTGCCGCTTGAGCAGGTCTTCATGACGGCCCTGCTCGATCACACGGCCCCGGTCCAGCACCAGAATGTTATGGGCGTGAACAATCGTGGAAAGGCGGTGCGCGATGATCAGCGTGGTGCGCCCGCGCGAGATGCGCTCCAGCTCGCCCTGAATGGCGCGTTCGGTGCGTGTATCCAACGCGGATGTGGCTTCGTCGAACACCACGATGGACGGGTTTTTCAAGATGGCGCGCGCAATGGCGATGCGCTGCCGTTCGCCACCGGACAGCATCACGCCACGCTCGCCCACCGGCGTCTCGTAGCCGTCGGGCAGGCTTTCGATAAAGTCATGCACCCGCGCGCCCCGCGCCGCTTGCACGACCTGGTCGCGCGTGGCCTCGGGCCGGCTGTAGGCGATGTTGTACGCAATGGTCTCGTTGAACAGCAGCGTGTCTTGCGGCACGATGCCCAGCGCACGGCGCAGGGTTCGCACGTTGACCGTGCGCAGGTCCTGCCCGTTGATCAGGACGCGCCCGGCATCCGGGTCGTAAAAGCGGAACAGCAGGCGGGCCAGCGTGGATTTGCCCGATCCGCTGCCGCCCACCACCGCCAGCGTGGTGCCGGCGGGCACGGTGAAATCGATGTCCCACAAGATCTGCCGGCCGGGGTCGTAGCCAAAGCTCACGCCCTCGAAACGTATTTCGCCCGCGCCCGGGTCCAGCGCGGGCAGGTTGGGGTCATCGCCCGTTTCAGGCGGATGCCGCAGCAGATCGCACACGCGTTCGGCGTTCACAAACGCTTCCTTGGCCTGCCGGAATATCAGGCCCAGCGTATTGAGCGGCAGGCATATCTGGATGATGTAGGCGTTGACCAGCACCAGGTCGCCCACCGTCATCTGCGCGGTGACCACCTGCTGCCCGGCCAGCAGCATCACCGCCGCCACGCCGCAGGCGATGATGCCCGACTGCCCCACATGCAGCCGCGACAACGACCGCTGGTTGCGGATGCCCACCTCGGTCCATTCGTTCAGGATGCGGCTCAGGCGCGATGATTCCAGCGCCTCGTTCGCGTTGAGTTTCACTGCCTCGTAATTCAGCAAACTGTCAACCATCTGGCCGCTCGCCCGGGAATCCAGCTCGTTCAATCGGCGTTGATATCTAACGCGCTTTCTGACCAGTACCGTGGTGTAGGAAAAATAGGCAACGAAGGTCACCGTGACAATCAGCGCGAACCAGGCGCTATAGCCCATTACCAGGATCAGCACCACGGAAACGATTTCGACCAAGGTGGGCAGCAGGGTGAACAAGCCCGTGCCCAGCAGGAAACCCAGGCCGGCCGTGCCGCGTTCGACATCGCGCGCCAGGCCGCCGGTATTGCGGGCGCCGTGAAAGCGCGCGCCCAGCTGTTGCAGCTGCCCGAACACTCGCACCGTGAAGTCGGCGACGGTGCGCTGGGCCACCTTGACGAAGACCACATCCCGCAGCTCGGTGAACACGCTGCCGCCAAAGCGGATCAAGGCATAGGCCAACAACAGGAACACGGGCAGCATCAGCGGGCCTGGCGCGCTGAAGGTGTCAACGATCGTTTTCAGAACGACCGGCACCAGCACCATCAACAGCTTGGCAGCCACCAGCAATGCCACCGCCGCGCCGGTGCGACGTCGATACTTCCACAGCGCCGCCCAGATGGTGCGGTTGACTTCCTTGCGAGCGAAATCATTCGCGCTGGCGTCTGCTTCTTTCATGGGACCGGCCCTCAAAACGATGAGCGCCGGGGCCAGCAAATGCCGTTCCGCGCGTACCGGTTCCGGGTGAAAGGGGGTGCGGAAAAATCAGGCCGCGCGGACTTGGGCGCTGGCTCAGGCGCTGGCTTGGGCGTCCACCTGGGCGTGCACGCAGGCTTTGAACAGATGCGCGATGGCGCCGGACAGTGCTTCGTCAAACCAGGGGTTGGCGCCGCTGACCGCCACCACCACGCCATCGACCACCGCGCTGCCCCAGACCAGCACGTCGCCCTGGGCAACCAGATGCGGTTGCAGCGCCAGCACCTCGTGGCTGGGCCGGCCGGTGCGCCAGCTCAAGCGCGCCTTCGCGCGCGCATAGGCGCCATAGTCGGCGTCCCACCTGGACGTGTCGCCGATGCTTTTTTCGTACAGGATGGCCGATTCAAAATCGCCGTCGGCGGGCCGCGCCTGGGGGTCCATGATCACCACGTGCAAGAAGCCGCTCTCGCCTACGCGCCGATCGGCGCGGGCCGCCTCCAGCATCGGCATGGCCAGCTGTACGGCTTGTTCTGCCGCCTCGCGGTGGCGGGTCTGGGGCAAGGTGTTCATGTGGATCCTCCTGTTGACGGCGTCCACGGCGGACGCGGTGGGTTGCAATGGGAATGATGAACCGCCCCGCGTCACCCTGCGGCTTCCGTCTGCCAGACGGTGTTGAGCTTTTCGCAGGTGGCTGGGTCGAGGCGGCGACGGTGCTCGCGGATCAACTCCCACCCGGCCAGCGCGTCGCGGCAGGCGCGCAGGCGCTCGGGCCAGCCGGGCAGATCACGCAGCACGGCCAGGCTGCGCCGGGCCGCCATGCCCGCCGGCAGCCGCAGCCACGCGGTCCACAAGGCGTTGCGCGCCAGCATCCGGCGACGCAACGGCGCATCGCGCGACTTGGACGGCCAGTGGTAGGTTTCCAGGTCGGGCGCGTAAACGATGCGGCCCCCGTCAGCCATGATGTCCAGGCTTAACAAGGTTTCTTCGCCGCCGATGAAAAACGGTTCCCAGTAGCCGCCTGCGTCCATGAACGAGCGGGTGCGCATCACGTTCGCCCCCGCCATGAAGCCGACCAGCTCGGGGCCGATGCCGGCCAACGCCGGCAAGGGACTTTGCGCCATGGCCGCGCAAGCGGGGTCCAGCCGCGCGTCCGCGCCGACCAGGATGCGGGCGTTCAGCACGGCAATCTCGGCATGCGCGTCCAGCAGGTCGGCCGCGCGTTCCAGCGCCCCGGGCGCCCAGCAGGTGTCGTCATCGCAGAAAGCGACGTAGGGCGCGGTGACTTGGGCCACGCCGTGATTGCGCCCCGCCGCGCCCAGGTTCTTGCCCACGCGCACCAGCAGCACCGCCGGAAATTCCTGCTGTAAATGATCGGCCGTCCCGTCGGTGGACCCGTTGTCCACCACGATGACGGGGTAGCCCCGGCAAAACGCATCCAGCCGTTCAAGCGTGCGCCGCAGTTCGCGCCAGCGGTTGTGGGTCAGCACCACAATGGATACGCGCTCTTCGCTCACGGGCAGTCCCCTTTGCTGGACAGGCGCCAATAGCGTTCGGGCCGGGACAGGTCTTCGGGCAGGCCGTTGAACCCCTGGATCTGACTGGCGTAGGCGGCAATGGCGTCTGCCTTGTCGGCGGGATCGCCCGCGAAACTGGCTGGCGTCAGCATCAGCCCGCGTGCGTGCAACTGGACCAGCCGCTGCTGCACGGCGCCGGGCTGGGCGCGATACGGCGCGTCTTCATACAGGAACCATGACATGCCGGGCCAGGTTTCCCAGGTCAGCAGCGCCGCGTCGCTGACCCGGATGTGATCGCCATGGAACAGGCCCAGCGGTATCGCCACCGCGTCCGGCGCCAGCTCGTGCACCGTGCTGAGCAGCGCCTCGGTCAGCCGGGGCATGCCCGCATCCGGGCAGTCGATATATTGGCAATCCAGCAGGTCCAGCGAACGGCCCTCGCAACCCAGCATGCCCAGGGCGCGGCGGTTTTCTTCATGGCGTGCGCGCAGCGATTCGCCGGCGCTGGCGAATCCGCAGGCGCGGTCCCAGTCCGTCAGCACGCCCGGGTCTGGCGGCACGCCGGTGAATACGGTGACGACCGTGCTGCCCGGACACCGGGCAAGCAGGCTCCCGCAGCTGAATACCGCGTCGTCCAGGTGCGGAGAAATGACGACCAGCGACCCGGCGCATCGGCCGAGGTCGCGCGCCGCTGGGGTGCAAGAGAAAGCGTCTGGCATGAGGGGTGTCTGACCGGAATGGAATCTGCCCGCCATGCAGCAAGTCACGTACCCGACACAGGCCCCCCGACTGCCTTGTCCGGCTGTATCATCCCAGGCAACGCAGCCCATCGCGAGCCCTCCCCCCCATGTCCAACGTTCCTTCAGCGCCGGTCAACAAGCCGGGTCTTGCCATCAGCGATTTGCACTTTCCTGTTGTGGGCCTCGGCGCCTCGGCGGGGGGCATCGAAGCGCTACAGGATTTCTTTTCGAACACCCGCGACGAATCCAACATGGCTTACGTGGTGATCGTGCATTTGTCGCCCGACCACGAAAGCGTGCTGGACAAGATCTTGCAAGCCACGACCCGCATGCCGGTCGTGCAGGTGACCCACCCGCAGCGCATCCAGAGCAACCACGTCTACGTCATCCCGCCGGCCTCGATGCTGGCGATGAACGACGGCTATTTAAGCGTGTCGCCCGCCAGCCAACCGCAAGGCACGCGCGTCGCCATCGACGAATTCTTCCGCACGCTGGCCGACGTGCACACCACGCGCGCGGTCGGCATCGTGTTGACGGGCGGCGGGTCGGACGGGTCGGTGGGCCTGGCGCGCATCAAGGAACAGGGCGGCGTCACGTTCGCGCAGCAGCCCGAAGACGCCGAACACGACGCCATGCCGCGCAGCGCCATCGCGACCGGCATGGTGGACATCATTTTGCCGGTGGCGGCCATGCCCGAGCGGCTCAAGCAGATTGCCGACAACATGGCGGCCATCCATATCCCGCGGCTGTCCCAGGCCACCGGATCGGCGGCCGACGCGGTGCACGAAGCCGATCCCGACAAAGAAGACCGCAACGCGTTGCGTGACATCCTGACGCTGCTGCGCGCCCGCACCGGCCACGATTTTCGCCATTACAAGACCGCGACGGTCCTGCGGCGCATCGAACGCCGCATGCAGGTGACCGGCGTGTCCACCTTGACCGCATACGGCAAGCTGCTGCAAGACCGCGTGGAAGAAACGCCGCTGTTGCTGTCGGACATGCTGATTGGCGTGACGCAATTTTTTCGCGACAAAGAAGCTTTTACGTCGCTGGATAATTTCGCGCTGGCCAAGCTGTTCGAGCGGCACCAGAAAAATCCCGGCAGTCCCATGCGGGTCTGGGTCGCGGGCTGCTCGACCGGCGAAGAGGCGTATTCGCTGGCGATCCTGCTCAGCGCGCGCGCCGACGCGCTCAACTACAGCCAGAAGATCCAGCTGTTCGCCACCGACATCGACGAGGCCTCTTTGGCCACCGGCCGCGCGGGCGCTTATCCCATGGCAATCGAGGCGGACGTGCCGTCCAGCCTGCTGCAAGGCTATTTCACCCGGCTCGAACACGAATACCGCATCAAGAAAGAAGTGCGCGAACGCGTGCTGTTCGCCGTGCACAACGTGCTGCGCGACCCGCCGTTTTCCAAGCTGGACCTGGTCAGCTGCCGCAACCTGCTGATCTACCTGGACCGCGAGGTGCAGCAAGACGTGCTGCGCATGTTCCACTTTGCGCTCAAGCCCGGGGGATACCTGTTCCTGGGCAGCTCGGAATCGGCCGATGCCTGCCCCCGACTGTTCCAGGTGGTGGACAAGCGCAACCGTATCTACGTGGCCAAGGAAACGCCCGCGCAGCTGCGCAACGTGCCGGCGTTGCCGGCCGCCCACGCGTTCGAACGCCCCGGCACCGCCGCCGCGCCCTTGACGCGCAACCGCCACAACAAGGTGTCGTACGCCGATGTCCACCAGCGCGCGCTGGAGATGTACGCGCCGCCCAGTGTCATCGTGGACGCCGAAAGCGACATCGTGCACATGTCGGAACGGGCCGGCAGGTTCTTGCGCCATGGCGGCGGCGAACCGTCGCGCAACCTGCCGTCCCTGGTCTATCCGGAACTGCGCACCGAACTGCGCACGGCAATGTTCCAGGCGCTGCACACGCGCAAAAGCGTCGAGGCACGCCGCGTCAAGATGAAGATCGGAGACCGCCAGGCCTACGTCAACATGGTGGTGCGGCCGTTTCGCCACGAAGAAACGTCCAACGACTACATGCTGGTGCTGTTTGACGAAGTGGAAGACGTGATGAGCCCCGAAGCCATCGCGCCCATCGTCGGCGCCTCGGCCGTGCTGACGCAACTGGAGGCCGAGCTGCAAGGCACGAAGGACCAGCTGCAATCCACTATCGAACAATCCGAGACCTCCACCGAAGAATTGAAGGCTTCCAACGAAGAGTTGCAGGCCATCAACGAAGAGCTGCGCTCGGCCACCGAAGAGCTTGAAACGGGCAAGGAAGAGTTGCAGTCGGTCAACGAAGAGCTCATCACGGTCAACGCCGAACTGAAGTCCAAGGTGGACGAGACGGCCAAGATCAACGACGACTTGCAAAACCTGATTGCGTCCACCGACATCGCCACGTTGTTCGTCGACCGCAAAATGCACATCCAGTGGTTCACGCCACGCGCTACCGACGTGTTCAACGTCATCAACAGCGACGCGGGCCGCTCGCTGCTGGACATCACGCATCGGCTGGACTACCCCGACATGGCGCGCGACGCGGCAGGCGTGTTTGAATCCCTGCGCGCCGTGGAACGCGAAGTGTGCAGCGATGCCGGCCGTTGGTATCTGGCCAGGCTGCTGCCCTACCGCAGCGCCGAACACCGCATCGAAGGCGCGGTGCTGACCTTCATCGACATCACCGACCGCCGCCAGGCCGAAGACCGCGTGCGGCTGGGTGAAGCGCATCTGAAGCTGATGACGGAAAGCGCGCGCGACTTCGGCATCCTGACGCTGGACAACGACGGCATCATTACCAACTGGAACGTGGGCGCCGAGACCATGTTCGGCTACAGCCGCTCAGAGGCCATCGGCAAGTCGTTCTCCATCATCTTCACCGACGCCGACAACGAAGCCGGCCGACCACAGAAAGAGCTGGAGCGCGCCCGGCATATCGGCTATGCGCCCGACGAACGCTGGCACCGGCGCAAGGACGGCGGCCTGATCTTCTGCACGGGCGGCGTCAACCGCATGGACGACCCGCACTATCAGGGCTTTGCGAAGATCGTGCGCGACGTGACGGAACTGAAGCTGCGCGATGCCGAACAAGAGTCGCGCCTGGACCGCGCGCGCGCCGACAACGTGCTGAAGGACGAATTCTTCGCCATGGTGTCGCACGAGCTGAAGCATCCGCTGAACCTGATCCAGCTGAACGCGGAATTGCTGGCGCGCACGCCGGCGGTGCGCAATTCCCCGGCAGCGGCCCGCTCGGCAGACCTGATCCAGCGGTCGGTCAAAGGGCAAGCGCGCATCATCGACGACCTGCTCGACCTTTCCCGCGTGCGCACGGGCAAGCTGGGCCTGAACCAATCGATATTCGATATCACCGCGATAGCCACCAACATTCTTGAAGTGCTGGGCCCCGTGGCCAGCACGGCAGGCCTGACGCTGCGCGGCGAGTTCGACCCCAACCGCGCCATCCATCTGAATGCCGATCCGCTGCGCGTGGAGCAGATCATCTGGAACCTGCTGAACAACGGCATCAAGTTCACCCCGCCGGGCGGCACCGTCACGCTGAAGCTGGACGTGGAAGACGAACGCTTGCGGCTGGATGTCATCGATAACGGCCAGGGCATCGACGCCCAGTTCCTGGGCAAGGTGTTCGACATGTTCAGCCAGGCGGATCTGCGCCAGCGCAATATGGCCAGCCCCGGCCTGGGTATCGGCCTGGCGGTGGCCAGCGAACTGGTCAAGGCCCACGGCGGCACCATCCAGGCGCATTCGGATGGCAATGGGCGTGGCGCGCGCTTCACCGTGCGCATGGCGCTGGCCAACACACAGCAACAGGAAGTGCAGCTGCCGCTACCCGGCGAGAGTCCCCTCAAAGGGTTGAAGGTGCTGATCGTGGATGACTCCGAGGATATTCTTCACATCATGCGCGAGCTGCTCGAAATGGAAGAGGCCTGCGTCACGGCGGTGGGCAGCGGCCGCGAGGCGCTGGAAGCATTCGCGAATGCGCCGTTCGACCTGCTGCTGTCCGATATCGGCATGGCCGACATGGACGGGTATGAGCTGATCCGCGCCATTCGCGAAAAGCATCCGGACAGCGCGGTGCCGGCCATCGCACTGACCGGCTTTGGTTCGAAGGAAGACATGAACGAGGCGCTGCAAGCCGGCTATTCCGCGCACATCAGCAAGCCGGTGTCGCTGGACAACCTGCTGGACATCGTGCGCCATCTGCGCGACGGCGGCTAAGGGGGAACGCGGCGCGCTTCAGGCGCCGGCCTGCCCTTGCCCGGAACTCCGGTGGCCCGCCAGCACCTGAAACGCCCGCGCCACGTCGTCGGGAATTTCGGTATCCAGCACGTCGTGCTTCCACCCCCGCTTGGGCGGCCACGGCACGCCCAGCAGCGCCAGCTGCTTCTGGTTATAGCCGCCGCCCGCGGTTTGCCATCGCAGCAGCCATTCATTGGTGACTTCCATAAGGCTCACCTCAAAGAAGGAACGGCCGCTATCGCAGCCAGATCGCTACCGCCCATACCACGAGCAAGATCGCCACAAGCGCTCCGATAAAGGTTGCGAACTGCCGCCACGGCCCACGGCCGGAAGTGGACTTGCGCGCAGCGTGTGCTTGAGCTTCGTCCGAAGACGGCTGAGTAGGGTTTGGCGTTTTCATTTCAGCTCCGATCCGCCCGAACGGCGGCGATGCCTGGCATGCGTTGTCCAGCACGTAGCGTGCCCAAGCCGGACCCCGGGGGTCCCGCCACGCTATGCCGTCTAGTGCTGCCACACTATTGCAGCTGTCAGGGTCTGCGCTCATACTCGGCGCTCACACAAACATCAAGGTTCCGAGATGGAAAAAGACATCCAAAATCAGGGTGCACAGGCCGCCCGGAACGGGTGGAGCCTGTTCGATTGCCCCTACCTGCGGGCGCAACAAATGCCCGGCCACACCGGCGAGCCCATCTCCGAATGGCGCGCCAAGGTCGCCGCCTGGGAAGCCGGCTGGAAGACGGAAGTGGAAAGTTGGCTGGGCCGTTCCCAACCGCCCGCCGTCGTGCGCGACACGCCGGTACTGCACTGACGCCAGCCGCTTTCCCCTGACTATCCGGGGCCGGGTTCGGTACTTGCTACCGCCCCTCAGGTGCACATGGCGGACGCCGGTCCGCCGCATTCGCAACTGTGGAGGGAGACCTGATCATGGCTCGGAATACCAACACGCAAGATCGCCAAGCTGCCATTGCGTGTGAACTCGGCGTCCAGCAAGGCTTCGACTCGGCCCGCGAGCTCGAAAGCCGGATCGCATTCCTGGAGGATTATTTATCAGACACCGGAAAATCCGGCTATGTGCTGGGCATCAGCGGCGGCGTGGATTCGACGGTGGCGGGAAGAATGGCGCAGTTGGCCACCGAGCGGCTGCGGCTGAAGGGACGCCGGGCGTTCTTCGTGGCGGTGCGCTTGCCGTACGGCGAACAGCACGACGAAGAGGATGCCGCGCGCGCGCTGGACTTCATTCGCGCGGACCACGTCATGCAAGTCGATATCAAGCCGGCGGTAAATGCCCAGCGTGACGCGCTGGAAGCAGCGGGATTGGTATTCACCGACAAGGCAGCGGAAGACTTCGTCGCTGGCAACATCAAGGCGCGTCAACGCATGGTGGCGCAATACGCGATTGCCGGCGCGCTGGACTGCCTGGTCATCGGCACCGACCAGGCGGCGGAAGCGCTGATGGGCTTTTTTACCAAGCACGGCGATGGCGCGGCCGACCTGCTGCCGCTACGCGGTCTGACCAAGCGGCGCGTGCGCGCGCTGGGCGTGGTGCTGGGTGCACCCGCCAAGCTCATCACCAAGGCCCCCACGGCCGACCTGGAATCGCTGCGGCCGGGCCTGCCGGACGAGGTGGCGCTGGGCGTCTCGTACGACGAGATCGACGATTTCCTGGAAGGCCGGCCGGTACGCGACGATGCGCGCGAGACGATCCTGAAGCAATACGACGCGACCGCGCACAAGCGCTTGCCGGCCGCCGCGCCGCCAGCGCCCGGCACGGACGATCGGGGCAGCGGCAACGACGCCCCCAACGGCAACGGGCACCCCTCGGCGGCGGCTTAGGACTTCCAGGCCCCGCGCGGGGCCAAGGGGCCGCGGGGCAGCCTCTTAGCCCCGCCCCAGCCCATCACCCCACCATGCCGTGGTACTTGCGCCCGATTTCCATCGTGGCGCGGTAGAACCCTTCCTTGCTGCCGCAGTCGTAGCGCACGCCGTCGTACTCGTAGCCGTACACCTTGCGATCCTGCAACAGCGACGCGATGGCGTCGGTCAATTGAATTTCGCCGCCCACGCCCGGTTGAGTGGCCTTGAGCGCGTCAAAGATCTGGGGCTCAAGAATGTAGCGGCCCACCACCGCGAGCTCGCTGGGCGCGTCCTCGGGCTTGGGCTTTTCCACGATGCCGGACACCTGCACGACGCTTTGCGAGGCCGGCTTGCCCGACACGATGCCGTACTGATTGGTCTGGCTGCGCGGCACGTGTTGCACCGCCAGCACGCTGCCTTCGAACTCGCGCGCCACTTTCATCATCTCGCCGATCACCGGCGTGTCGGCGTCGATCATGTCGTCGGCCAGCAGCACCGCGAACGGCTCGTCGCCCACGATGGCCGCCGCGCACATCACGGCGTGGCCCAGCCCCAGCGCGGCGGGCTGACGCGTGTAGACGCATTTGACGGAATCGGGAATCACGTTGCGCACGCTGTCCAGCAACGCCACCTTGTTTTTCAATTCCAGGTCGCGTTCCAATTCAGGCATGCGGTCAAAGTGGTCTTCAATGGCGCGCTTGTTGCGGCCGGTGACGAAGATCAATTCGGTAATGCCCGCCGCCACGGCCTCCTCGACGGCATATTGGATCAGGGGCCGGTCAACGATGGGGAGCATTTCCTTGGGCATGGCCTTGGTGGCCGGAAGGAAACGCGTGCCCAGGCCGGCAACGGGAAACACCGCTTTTCGAATGGGAAGCATGGCTTGGCTCTCACTGTGATGACAACCCGGAACGGGGTGCCGGAATTGAGCAAAAATCGTGCCCGCGATCCGGGTTGCCTGGGAGCCGGTGGCATCACGTCAATTTATCGGCGGCGCCCGGCCCCTGACCCAGCTCCGCGCCCGTCTCCGGGTCCGCCGAGGGGTCCGACGCGGTGCGTGCCACCATGGCTTGCAGCGCCAGCGTTTCTTCTTCCGTCAGCCCAACGCTGGCCATGCCGTCGCCATCGATGGCGCGCTGATCTTCGCGGGCCGTCACGTAGGTGAAGTTTTCGTCGCTGTTCCACGAACCGCGCATATCCCCTTCGCCCTGCGACATGTTGAAGTACACGTTGGCAAAGCGCGGGTCGCCCGGCAGCTTTCCGGGCGGGAAATTGGGCTCCATGGAATACAGCGCCTTTTCAAAGGACCGCTGGTGCGCGACTTCGCGCGTCATCAAAAAGCCCAGGGCTTCCTTGACGCCGGGGTCGTCCGTGGCGTTGATCAAGCGTTCGTAGATGATCTTGGCGCGGGCTTCGGCGGCGATGTTCGAGCGCAAGTCGGCGGACGGATCACCGATGGTGTCGATATAGCCCGCATTCCACAGCTGGCCGCCCGAGTTGGTTAGCGCCGGCCCGCCGCCGTACAGCACTTGCGTCACGTGCGAATCGTTGCCCGGCCCGTTCAAGCGCCGGTAGATCTCGGCCTCGGATTCGGTGGCTTCGGCCAGCGCGCCCTTGGCGCCCTTGTTCAGCATGGCCACCATGGTCCCGATCACTTCCAGATGGCTCAGTTCTTCGGTGGCGATGTCCAGCAGCATGTCTTTGCGGCCGGGATCGTCTTCGGCAATGGCCTGTGTGAAATATCTACACGCCGCCGCCAGTTCTCCTTGCGGCCCGCCAAATTGTTCCAGCAGCAGGTTCGCCAGACCGGGATTGGTCTGCGAGACGCGGACGGTGTACTGCAATCGTTTGTTGTGAGCAAACATGGTTTATCTCCTTTGACGCCGTTCCCCTAATGGCCCGGCTGCCGCGACCCTCGCAACCGCCATGCCGAAACTGCCTACGCCTGCTTGAGCTGGCCTTCGCGCGCGGCGCGCGCATCGTCCAGCGATTCCACCGACCCGTCGTCATGCGGCATCGCGCCCTTGCGGCTGGCTTGCAGGTCCCACAGCGCGCGGAACGGCCCACGCGCGCGCAGCAGTTCATCCAGCGTGCCGTCTTCAACGACCGCGCCGTTTTCCAGCACCACGATGCGGTCGTAGCGCGCCAACGAAGACAGGCGGTGCGCGGCGGCCACCACCGTGCGGCTGCGCATCAGTTCCGCCAGCGCGCGCTGGATCAGCATTTCGGAATGGCTGTCCAGCGCCGAGGTGGCTTCGTCGAGCAAGAGAATGGGTGCATCTTTCAAAAATGCGCGCGCAATACCGATGCGCTGGCGTTCGCCGCCGGACAACATCGCGCCGCGTTCGCCCACCACGGTGTCATAGCCCTGCGGCATCTTGCTGATGAATTCGGCGCAATGCGCCTGCGCGGCCGCTTGCAGCACCTCTTCCTCGGACGCATCCGGACGGCCATACCGGATGTTCTCCATCACGCTGCGGCGGAACAGGCTGATGTCTTGCGGCACCACCGAGATCGCGTCCTTCAGGCTTTCCAGCGTGGCGTGGCGGATGGGTTGCCCGCCGATCAAGATGCTGCCGCCGTCCGGTTCGTCGGCCCGTTGCAGCAAGGACAGCAGCGTGGACTTGCCCGCGCCGGAGGCGCCCACCAAGCCGACCTTCTGCCCTGCCGGTATCGTCAAGGACACGCCCCGCACCGCGCGATTGCCGCCTGGGTAGGTGTAGTGCACGTTGTCGAACACGATGGATGCGGATTCCGGGCGCAGCGGTCGCGCCCCGGGCAGGTCGGGCACGGCGGGCGGACGCGCCACCACGCGCAGCATTTCGCCGATGACGCCAAACTGCTGCGCGGTGCCGACCAACGCCAGGGCCAGGTCGCGCGACCCATGCAGGATGCGAAAGGTCAGCGCGCTGACCACCACCACATCGCCCGGCGTGGCGTTGCCGCGTTGCCAGGAATGCAGCACCCAGAACAGCATGGCGCTGGCCGCCAGCCACAGGCAGGCATCATGGATCACGCGGGCTTTTTCCACGTACATCCAGCTGCGGCGTTGCGCGCGGGCTTCTTCGCCCAGCGCCCGCTCCAGCCGCGCGCGCTCACGCGCCTGGGCCGAAAACGCCTGCACCGCCCAGATGTTCGAAATGGCGTCGACGATTTCGCCGCCGACGTGGGCCGCCTGTTCGCCATAGTGCTGGTGCAGGCCGCGCCCCCGGGCGCCAAAGGCGATGATGACCGCGCCCAACACGATCACGAAGCACAGCAAGGCGGTAGCCATGCGCCAGTCCACCGTCGACAACACCACAATGGCGCCGATGAAGTCCACGCAGGGCGGAATGATGCTCCACACCGCCGCGCCATAGATCGCGCCCGCCGCCGTGGCGGTGGCGGTGATGCGGTTGGCCAGCGCGCCGGAATGGTGCTGGCGGAAGTAGCGCGTGGAGTGGTGGCTCAGGTGTTCGAACAGTTCCACCCGCAAGGCCGCGCAGGCCGCCACGATGTTGCGGCAGCCCAGCCAGCCGCCACTGCGCCACAACGCCGCTTCGACGGCGATCAGCGCCAGGAACACGCCCAGCGGCCACCACACATCACCGGCCGACGCCTGCCCGCCGGCCATGGCGTCCACGATCAGCTTCATGGCGTACTGCACGGCGACCGAGCACGTGCCGGCCAACACCACCACGAAGGCCAGCAACCCGAACGCCAGCCGCCGCTGGGCAACGTAGCGCCAGATAAACGCCAACGGTCGGGTGGGCAATGCTTGTTGATCCGACGACATGGTTCAACCCCCTAGTGCAACGGCGCGCGGCGCGTCCAGCAAGCCGGCCGGGCCATCACCAAAGCGCGCTGCCTGTTTACGCAGCTCGACTTCCAACGGCGCGTAGACCGCGCGTTGGCCTGTGTCCGACGGCGCGCTGAGCAAGCCGGTCGAACAGTAGCGGTTGTCTTCCCACCCGGGGTAGTCCGTGACCGGGTACAGGCAGATGCCCGCCACATCCACTCCCGCGCCGCGCGCGAGCAGCGCCTGGTCCGCCACGTAGCGCAGCCACGGCGCGCGCGCCGCGCCTTCCGCGCCCGTCTCTGCGATCAGGATCGGACGGCCATGGCGCTGCGCCTGCTCTGCCAGCAACTCCCCCAGCGGCCGGTAGCGCGGGTCGTCATGGCGCAACTGCGGGCCGCAATGCAGCCACTGGTTGTGCGGGTAGTAATTGACGCCCACGATATCCAGGTAGCGCTCGTCACCGCCCAATTCCGGCTGCGTGCGGCCGGTGATCATGTCCACCGCTTCGAACTGCGAGGCGTTGGCGGCGGCGGCCGGGCCGTCGTCACCGGGTTGCCACGGATGCACCGCAATCATCGGCTCGGCGGCCAAAAAACGCGCGCCGGGATCGATCTCGCGAATGGCGTCGGCCGCCTGCACAAAGGCCCGCACCAACTGCCGCTTAAGCTCGCCTCCCCGCCCGGTGCCGCATGGGCTGAAGTGCGCCATGTCGCCGCCTGCCCAGCTCCAGTACGAAATCTCGTTGATCGGGCAAAACCAGGTCGGCAGCTCCGACTCTTGTGCGATCAGGCGCGCGACGGCGGCGGCATAGCGCGCAAACGCCTCGGGAAAGCGGCTGGACCAGATGTCGATCCACTGGGGCCAGCCAAAGTGGCATAAATCCCAGATGACCTGCATGCCGGTCGCGCGCGCCGCCCGCAACATGGGCAGCACGCTGGACCAGTCGTAGGCATAGGGCGCCGGGTTGACCAGGTGCCAGCGCACGCCGTCGCGCGCGGTGCGCAGCCCCAGCGACACGGCGTGGGCATAGTCCGACTCGGCCCATTGGGCGTGGCCGGTGGAGGCCAGCAGATCCAGCTGGCGTCCGTCGGGAAAGCGGTGGCATGAACATTCGAAACCCGCCAGGAAAGCACTTTGAAAATGCATCGGGCGCCCCCGCTCAGGCGACAAGCGCGGTGTGCACCTCGGCGTTCTTCGCGGCGATGGCCTCGTACGTGGCCAAGGCCTGCGCGACCACCTGGTCCATGTTGTAGTAGCGATACGTGGCCAAGCGCCCCACGAAATGCACACCGGGGGTGGCATCCGCAAGCGCCTGGTAACGCTGGAACAGCGCGGCGTTTTCGGGTCGCGGGATCGGGTAGTAAGGGTCGCCCTGCGCCGACGGATATTCGTAAGTGATGGCCGTGCGCGCATGCTGCTGGCCGGTCAGGTGCTTGTATTCCGTGACGCGGGTGTACGGCACATCTTCGGATGGGTAATTCACCACGCCCACCGGTTGATGCCATTCTTCGTCCAGCGTTTCGTGGCGGAACTTCAAGGATCGATACGGTAGCGCACCGAAGCGGTAGCCGAAGTATTCATCGATGGGGCCGGTGTAGATCAGGCCATCGAAGGTGAACGCGGCGCGGGCTTCTTGATAATCCAGCCCCAGGGCCAGCGATATGTTCGGATGGTCCAGCATGCGTTCGAACATGCGCGTGTAGCCGTGCAGCGGCATGCATTGGTGGCGGTCGGTGAAGTAGCGGTCGTCGGTGGACAGGCGCGTGGGTACGCGGGCGGCCACGGAACGGTCCAGCTGTGACGGGTCCAGCCCCCACTGCTTGCGCGTGTAGCCGCGAAAGAAGGTCTCGTACAGTTCCCGGCCAACTTGCGACACCACGAAATCTTCCGACGTGGCCACGTTGGCGATGGGTTCGGCCACCGACTTCAGGAAGCGCTCGGCCTCTTCGGCCGAAAAGCGCTTGCCGTACAGCTTTTCCAAGGTGGTCAGGTTGATCGGCATGGGGACCAGCCCCTTGGGCGTTTCCGCCAGCACGCGGTGTTCATAGCTGCGCCACGCCGTGAAGCGCGACAGGTATTCCAGCACCTTGGCGGAATTGGTGTGGAAGATGTGCGGGCCATAGCGGTGCAGCAGCAGGCCGGCATCGTTGAAGTAGTCATACGCGTTGCCGCCCACGTGCGGGCGCTTGTCCACCACCATCACGCGCTTGCCGCTGCCGCGCGCCAGCCGTTCGGCAAGCACGCTGCCGGCAAAGCCCGCGCCCACGATCATGTAGTCGTAGTGCCGCACGGTGCCGGCCGACTTGACGGCGCGCGCGGGCTCGTGCGCCGCCGCGCGACGCGTTGCGCTGCTGGTGTAGGCGCGGTTCATCACGCGGCACATGCCGTCCCAGCTGGCGTCCCACGACATCCCACGCAGCGCATGGTCGGCCTTGGCAAGCAGGAGCTCGGGGGTCTTGGTGGCCTGCAACGCGGCCGCGGCGGCGTCCACGAAGGCGGGCGCGTCCCGCGCGATGAACACTACGTCAGAACCGCCATAAGTTCGCACCACGTCGTTGATGGGCGTGGACACCACGGGCCGCCCCGCCGCCAGATATTCAGGCGTCTTGGTCGGGCTGATGAAGCGCGTGGATTCGTTCAGCGCGAACGGCATCAACGCAACGTCCCAACCCGCCAGATAAGCAGGCAACTGGTCATACGAACGCGGTCCCAGGTAATGGATGTTGGCGGCCTGCGGCAATTCAGCGGGGTCTATCTTGACCACCGGGCCAATGAACACAAAATGCCAGTCGGGCGCCAAGGCCGCCACCTCGGCGACCAGACGCGTGTCGAAGCGTTCGTCCAGCACACCGTAGAAGCCCAGGCGCGGACCGGGTATTTCTTGCAAGTCGGCCGGAATTTGCGTGACGGCGCGCGCCTGCCCAAAGTGCGCGCCGTCCACGCTGCTGGGAAACGCGTGCACATTGGGATGCAGGCGGCTCTTGGATTCATACAGGCTGTGGCCGCCGCAAAACACCACGTCGGCGCGCGCCAGCAGGCGCTTTTCCATGTCGACCAATTCCGGCGGCGCGCCACGAAATGCGGACAGCTCGTCCATGCAGTCGTACACGACGAGGCTGGCTTCGACCTGATCCGAGAACGGCAGGCTCATGGGCGTGTAGTACCAGAGCACCGGCCGCGTCACGCCGTCGGCCCAGAGCTTTTCCTGCAACAGTCGGCGGTGGCTTTCCACCCAGTTATCGCGCGCCAGGTGCGGGGTCAGCACGGTGACGCCGTCGCACTGGTTCTCCTCCAGCCAGCCATGCCGCGCGCTGTCCACCCAAACTGGCTCTTCAACGTAATAGACGGTGTGCGAGCGCGCAAACCGGGTCATCAGATGTTGGGGGCGCTGGAACACGAAGTTCCAACGCAAGTGCGAAAAGCAAACGATGGCGGGAGTATCGCGTGCCAGCCATGAGCTGCCCGACAAGGCATCTTCAAGGTAGGTGCGTTCGGCTGCCGGCTGGTGGCCGGATCGAGAGTCGACAGTGCTGCTCATGGGGATACTCCAAAGGAGAAATAAGGGGCAAGGGAAGGGCGCGACGGATGCCGCAATTGGCGTGCCGAAAACTTGCCGATTGCGGGGCCGGATCACGCGGTCTTGCGCAGGCGGGCCGGCTGTCTTGCCGCCTGTTCGCCGTCAGGCTTTTGAAGGCCCTTGCGGCGGCGTCGCGGGCACGCCAATTGCTCGCCTGCCGGACTCGTTGAACCCCGCCAGGAGAGCTCCCATGCCCCAACCCCCATCAGACGGTTCCCGCAAGACCATCCCCGGCCAGCCCGACGTCAACGCTGGCGCGTTGCGGCCGTCGTCCAAACCTCAGGCATCGCGTGACATTCCAGACATTGACCATCCGCCCGCCGCGCGCAGCCACGAGGGCACGGGCTTTGACCGCGCCGAGGCCCAGGAAGAAACCGAGGCGCGCACCGGCACCTTGCCCGGCTCGAACGACACGCGCCCCGCGCCGCCGCGCGAGGAGTCGGAAGATGATCGTTGAAGCCTTTCAACGCCCGGACGGCAAATGGAGCTTTCGCGGCATAGCCATGCTGGGCGTGCAGCAGGACGCCCGCGCCTATCCCAGCTGCGAAGCCGCCGTAGAAGCCGCCCGCACCGAATATCCGGACTACGCGGTGTCCATTGTTGAACCTGAATTCCAGGAGCCCCCCATGAAGCCCACGCAAGCAGAGAAAGCCACCAACCCGCCCACCGCTGGCAGCGGCGCGGTGGAGCCGTCCACCGAGGACCAGGTGGATATCGCCAACCGTGTTCAGGACGGCATCAAGCACGCCGATGACCATAGCGAGAAAGGCCGGCAGCCGGCCACCCGCGCGGGCGGCGTCAAACCCATGGATGGCAACCCCAACCCCGAGCGCGACACCGAAGGCGATACCTTCAAGCCGGCGGACGACACACCGGCGGTGTTGCCCAAACGTTCTGGCCCGGTCTCGCAATGAACGCGCCGCTGCGGGCCGGCCCGGCCGCCACCCTGCCCCGCCGCCATCCGTGGGCGGGTTTTTTATTGGGCTTCGGCATGGGGGGCTTTTTTGACGGCATCCTGCTGCATCAGATATTGCAATGGCACCACCTTCTTTCCGGTCTGAACGCGGCATCCCTGGCTGATTTGCGCGTGCAAGTCGTGGCCGATGGCGTTTTCCACGCCCTGATGTATGCGGTGGCAGGGGCAGGCTTGTGGAGTCTGTACCGCTCGCGCGGTGCCGGCATGCCGCCGCGCAAGCGTCTGCTGGCCGAATTCCTGATCGGCTTTGGCCTGTGGCATGTGATCGATGCCGTGTTGTCGCATTGGGTGGTGGGCCTGCATCGGCTACGCATGGATGTGGCCGAGCCCTTGCCCTGGGAGCTGGCGTGGCTGGTCCTGTTTGGGATCGTGCCGCTTCTGGCGGGGTGGGTGCTGCGGCGGCAAGGAGCGGGCGCGGGGGGCGCGGGCGGCGCGGGCGGCGCCGCCGTGTCCGCGTTGCTGGCCGTGGTCATCACCACGGCGGCGGCCCTGAACCTGTATCCGGTGTCGGCGCCGGCCCAGGACACGTCGGTGGTGGTGTTGCGGCCGGGCGCCAGCGCGGCGGGCTTGCTGGCCGCGCTGGACGGCACGGACGCCCGCGTAGTGTGGGCGGACGCGTCGGGGGGCGTGTGGGTATTGGCGGATGCGCCCAGCGCGACGTTGTTTTCCCTGTTTGGCGCGGGCGCGCTTTACGTCAGCGGCGCCAGCGCACCGGGCGGCTGCTCGGCGTGGATTGCGCCGCGCGACGGGCGGGCCTGATAGGCGCTACCCGTGACGGTGCTGCCGGGACGGCGCTGCCCCGACGGGCGCTGCCCGGGACGGCACTGCCCGGGGCGGGCTCCTGGGGAAGGCGCTCCTGGGGAAGGCGCTCCTGGGGAAGGTGCTCCCGGGGAAGGTGCTCCCGGGGAAGGCGCTCCCGGGGAAGGCGCTCTTCTTTGGGCACGGCACTTGCTGTATAGGACCGCGGCCTGCGCCGCAACCCTTTGCAGACCCGCACGGCGTGGGCGGGACCCTACCACACACGTCCTTGGACTACAGGATCGACCATGGCCTCCCCCACCTTGCCCTCCGTGCCGCAAGCCGCCCCGCTGCCGCTGGCCGGCGCCGCGACCTCGCTTCCGATCACGCCCGCGACTCGTTTGCCGCTTGCCGGTCCCGCAACCGGCTTCCGGCTGTCGCTAGGTATTTTGTTGGCCATCGTGTTCTGGATGGTGGCCGGCTCGCTCCTGGTGACGCTTTGGCTGGCGTCGCAGCGGCTGGCGTAGCCGGCCAGTCGCGCCCGCGCGTGCAGGGCGCCATCCGTTCAGGCCGCCATCTTTTTGCAGCTGTCGGCGCAGCGCCGGCAGGCTGCAACGCAGTCGTCCATGCCACCGACGCCTTCGCAGCTGTCCGCGCAAGCGGCGCATATTTCGGCGCACGCGCCGCAAACGCGATCGTGTTGTTCGATGCCAATCAGCATCGTGTGCGCGGCCGTACGGCAGATTTCTGCGCAGGCCATCATCAGGCGGAAGTGTTCGGGTTCGACATGTTCGCCGCCCGCCTCCAGGCAGTGGTTGGACGCGGTTTGCAGGCAGTGCCGATAGCAGGCCAGGCAGTTGTCGATGCAGGCTTCCATTTCTTTGTTCACGGCGGTCATCGCTGATCTCCTTGCATAGTTATCCCCGGGGTGGGACCGCAAGGGCCGCAAATCGCATTCCTGCCGCGCTCGGCGCGCCGGTCAAGCGATGTCGGTCTTCGCCAAGGGGCCGTCGGTGGTCGCGGCCAGGCTGCGCAGCTGCTGGTAGGCCGCCTCCCATTGCGCCACCGACGCCCGCAACCGGCCCGTGGCGTCGGCCGTTGCGCCGCCCGTAGCGATTTCTTCACTGGCCAGCAAAATACGCTCGCGCAGCAGGCGGGCGGCGGACCAGATGGCATCGTCAACCTGCTCCGCCTGCGCGGCGTTCAGCGAGGCGGACGAAAATGCGTGGCCGGTGTGGCACCGATACCGGACGGGCACGCCCGTGTCCACGCGCCAGATTGCGCCACCACATTCCGGGCAGGTCAGCCCCGCCTGCCGCCCGATGCGTTCGAGCACGGCCGCCGAGGACTGGCCCGTTTCCGTCATGCGCGACTCGGTGCGCAGCGTTTCGGACGGCCCGCTGCCCGCTGCGCGAGGCGCCACTGTTGTGTTGATCGCTTTAGCCATCGCATTTCCAATTTGTTGAAGCGGCAGCACCTGCGCCGTGGGCACGGCCGCGATCGCGTTGGCAGGCATATCCTGCGCCACGCTGTCCTGCGGGTCCTGCACGATGGCAAAACCGCCACACGCGTGCACCGATTTCAGCCCGGCCGAGCCATCGTCCAGGCGCCCGGTCAGGACGATGCCCACGACGCGCGGCCCGTAATGCACGGCGGCTGAACGAAACAACGGGTCCGCCGCCGGCCGCGTGAAGTTTTCCTTCGGGCCACGCGTCAATACTGTGGCGTCATGCTGCAAAATCATGTGCCGGTCGGGCGGCGCGATATAGACGACGCCGGGCGCGAAGGGCTGGCCATCCTCGGCATGTTGCACCTGCCAGCGCGTACGGTTTTGCAGCAGGCTGGGCAGGACGCTGCGGTAGCCGTCCACATGCATCGCCACGAACACCGATGCGCGCAGGCCTGGGTCCAGATCGCCCAACAAGACCTCCAGCGCGGCCAGGCCGCCCGTGGAGACCGCCACCACCACGATGTCTCGGTTTTGCATGATGCGCCGCCTTTGCTTTACATGGCGTCCGGCCTTTTTCAGCGGCCGAACATGTTGGTCTTGTGTCCGCCCGAGCCCGCCTTGCCGCCGGGAATCTGCCCGTCGGGCGCCGGGTTGGCCGATGAGCCCTTGACCGTGCCCTGCCCCTGCACCGGCTGCGACGGCGTGGTGCCCGGCGCGGCCTGCGGCACGGTGGGCGGCGGGCGCGACGGATCGCCTTTGGATGGTGCCGGTGCGCCGCTGTCCGGCGCGGGCCCCTGGGGCGCCGGCGTGCCGGCAGGCGGCGGGCCACCCTGCCCCGCCGGCCCCGCCGGGCCACCGGCCGATTGCGCGAAGGTCAACGGCGCCCAGGCCAGGCCCGCCGCCAAAGCGAGGGCAAGCGCTGAGCGGCGAGCGCCATGCAAACTATGCCCAGGATGTGTCATGGCGTGTTCTCCTTTAAGGCTTGCTACGCGAACCGGCGCCGCGATTGCGCTGGCTCTGCTGATCCTGGCCGGTGCCGATCTGCGTGACATGGCCTTCTTTCTTGCTGCGGTTCTGCGTGTCGCGGTGGCTGGCCTGCGCTTCGCGCGGGGTGTCGTCGGCGGTGGGGTTGGGCTTGTTGTCTTTGGATTTCATCGCGAATTCCTTTTGAAAAGTGGCGCTTGTCTTCCAGCAAGCTGCATTCCTGAAACCGCCGTCGTATAGCACCGTTACCGCACGGTTTTTTCAGGGTGCGTCCCGCATAGGTATGTAGATTTTTCCGACCGGGACACCCATTGATTCCCCGTGCTAACGTCGTCGAATATCATCCTGCTTTTCCCATTTTTGGAACGACATGACCCTTTCCAGTGCCGCTTTTGTTGTGGGTATCGGTGCTTCCGCCGGCGGCGTGGAGGCCCTGGAAGGTTTCTTTGCGGGCATTCCCAAAGAGCCCGACATGTCGTTCATCGTGGTGACGCATCTGGGCCCGGGCCGCGAAAGCCATCTGCCGGAGGTCATCGGCCGCCACACGTCGTTGCCGGTCAACACCGCGGAAAACGACATGGCGATCGAGATGAACCAGGTCTATGTACTGGGGGCGGACGCCGACATCTCGATCAGCCAGGGCCGCATCAAGCTTGCCGCCACGTCCGGCCAGCGCGCCGGGCGGCGCCCCATCGATCAGTTCTTCATGTCGCTGGCACGCGATTATGGCCAGCGCGCGGTGGGCATTGTGCTGTCCGGCAGCGGTTCCGACGGCACCCTGGGCTTGAAGACCATCAAGGAATATGGCGGCATCACCATGGCCCAGGCCCCGAATGGCAACGGGCCGGCCTATGCCGAAATGCCCGACAGCGCCATCGGCGCCGGCATCATCGACTTTGCGCTGCCCGCAGTCGAAATGGGCACGCGCCTGCACATGCTTGACGCCGCGCCAACCTCCCCGATCGGCCTCTTAAGCGCCGACGAAGACGAAGCCATGCCCCCCGAAATGGAAAGGATCAAGTCGGACATCTATGCGATCTTGCTGACCCGCACGGGCCATGATTTCAGCGGTTACAAAAGCAAGACCTTCATGCGTCGCGTGCATCGCCGCATGAAGGTGAACCAGTCGGACTCGCTGGAGGCCTACCTGGCGTACCTGCGGCAAACGCCCCAGGAAGCCGGCGCGCTGTTTCGTGACCTGTTGATCAGCGTGACCGACTTCTTCCGCGACCCCGAAGCGTTCGAGGCGCTGGCCAAGCTGGTGGTGCCGCAGCTGCTGGAAGGGCGCAGCGTTGGCGATACCGTCAGGGTGTGGGTGCCTGGCTGTGCCACCGGCGAAGAAGTCTATTCGCTTGCCATCCTGCTGCGCGAGCACATGGACAAGATGGATACGCCTCCGCGCGTGCAGCTGTTCGCCACCGACATCGACGAGCGGGCGCTGAATATTGCGCGCACGGCCCGCTATCCGGGCACGCTGCTGGACAGCGTCAGCCCGGAACGCCGCGAGCGGTTCTTCATTGCCGATGGCGAAAGTTATCTGGTCAGCAAGCAGATCCGCGAACTGTGCATTTTTTCGCCGCACAGCGTTTTGCGCGACCCGCCCTTTTCGCGCATCGACCTGGTGTCGTGCCGCAATCTGTTGATCTATTTCGGCGGCACCATTCAGAAGCAGGTGTTCCCGACGTTCCATTACGCGCTGCGCAGCGGCGGCTATCTGTTCCTGGGCATGTCGGAAAACACGACGCAGTTCTCCGATATGTTCGGCCCCGTGGACAAAAAGCATCGGATTTTCCAGCGGCGCAGCGACATCGCCGTACGCCCGCGACCGCATTTCAACCTGCCATCGGCGGGGATGCCGTCGTCGCAGGACCTTCTGCATCGGCGCCTGCCGGCCAGTGCCACGGGGCTGCGCCAATCCATCGATTCGCAGGTGCTGAACCAGCATGCGCCACCGCACGTACTGGTCAACAAAGATGGCGACGTGGTGTATTACTCGGGCCGCACGGGCAAGTACCTGGAGGCGGCGGCGGGCGTGCCGACGCGCCAGATCCTGGCGCTGGCGCGCAAGGACCTGCGCCTGGACCTGCGCGCGCTGCTCAACGACGCCATGTCCACCGGCGTGACGGCCACGCGGCATAACGTGGCCATCGAAGGCGACGACGGCCGCGTGCAGCTGCTGCGCCTGACGGTGGACCCTTTGCTGGAGAACCGCGAAGGCGAACCGCTGTACCTGGTGCTGTTCGCCGACGACGGCCCGCCCGTCAGCCGCGAAGAGGCCGACGCCTATCTGCACGCCGCGCACATCGGCGCGGCCGAACAGATTGAAAGCGAGCTGCGCGAAACGCGCGACCGCCTGCAATCGACCATCGAGGAATACGAAACCGCGCTGGAAGAATTGAAGTCATCCAACGAAGAGCTGGTCTCGGTCAACGAAGAGTTGCAATCGTCCAACGAAGAGCTGGAAGCGTCCAAGGAAGAACTGGTGTCGCTCAACGAAGAGCTGCACACCGTGAATGCCGAATTGCAAGGCAAGGTCGACGAGCTGGACCGCAGCAACAGCGACCTGCACAACCTGTTTGCCAGCACCGCGTTCGCCACGCTGTTACTGGACGGCAACCTGGTGATCCGCAGCTTCACGCCGCCCGTGTCAGACGTGTTCCGCATCCTGCCCAGCGACCGGGGTCGGCCCATTACCGACCTGGCCAGCCGCGTCCCGTTGCCCTCGTTCGCGCAAGACATCCAGCAGGTATTTCGATCCCAGGAAGTGATCGAGCGCCGCATTGAAGGCGATGGCGACGCCAAGCACTACCTGCTGCGGCTGGCGCCTTACCGCGATGCCAACAACCGCGTGGACGGCGTGGTCGTCACCTTCATCGACATCACGCAGATCACGCAGGCCGAAAAGCGGCATCGCATCCTGATTGCCGAGCTGCAACACCGCACCCGCAACCTGCTGGCGCTGGTGCAGAGCATTGCGTATCGCACCCTGGGGCGTGGCGAGCCCTATGACCGGCTGGACAGCCGGCTGTCGGCGCTGAGCCGGGTGCAGGGCCTGCTAAGCGATGCGTCGCACGAGGCCGTGGATTTTGGCGAGATCGTGCGCCGCGAGCTGGACGCCGTGGGGCACGGGCAGCACGTGTCGGTGCAAGGCGAGCCCACGTTCGTCAGCGCGGAATGCAGCCAGTCACTGGCATTGGCGCTGCACGAACTGGGCACCAACGCGCTCAAGCATGGCGCCTTGAAATACGCCAGTGGGCAGTTGCAGGTGCAATGGCACACGCGGCCACAGGGCGACGGGCAGACGCTGGTTGTGGAATGGCACGAGTCCGGCCTGCCCACGCCGCCTGATACGCGCCGCAAGGGCTATGGGCGCGAGCTTATCGAACAGGCACTGACGTTCACCCTGCAAGCGCGCACGTCGCTGGATTTCAGGGAAGATGGCCTGCGCTGCCGTATCGAAGTTCCATTACGACCGTCGACCGACTTTAAGATCGCGGCCAAGTAAAAGGATCACCATGACTGAAACTCTCCCACTGTCGGCTTGCAAGTTGCTGATCGTTGAAGACGAATACGTCATTGCGGAAACGCTGGCGGAAGCGCTGCGCGAAGTGGGCGCCGAGATCGTCGGCATGATCGGATGGCTGGACGAGGCGACGCGCTTTGCCGACACACACGCCGGGCAATTCAATTGCGCGGTGGTTGACATCAATTTGCACGGCACGCTGTCTTATCCGCTGATCGATGCGTTGACGGCGCAGGGCGTGCATGTGGTGCTGCTGACGGGGTTTGGCGTCGAGGCCCTTGAAGCGTGCTATCGCGAATTCCCCCGTTGCGAAAAGCCCTTCAACCAGGCCAGATTGATATCGATGCTGCTGTCCCGGTTCGGCCAGTAGCCTGACGCCGCCGCACGGCGGCACAACATTTGCTGCCCACCGCGAGTCCAACCTTGCGGAGGCGGTATGTTGAGTCAATGGATTTCCGGAACGCGCGCGCTCGCGGACCATCCCATCGCCCTGTGGCTGATCGCGGCGGCGGTCGCGGCCACCCTGTATTTGATATTGATCTTTGCGTTCCGCCTCGTGCGCACGCGGCTGGAGCGGCGCGCGGCGCAGCCCGGGCACGGCATGGCGGCGGGCGCGATCCGCGTCATGCAGCGCACCAGCTGGATCCTGCTGGCCATCTTCGCCTTGCTGATCGGCATCGACGTGGCGGGCGCGCCGTTCCCCTGGAGCGAAGGCGGTGCACAACATTTGTGGTTTGTGCTGATCGCGCTGCAACTGGCGCTATGGCTGGACCGCGCGGTGGACGTGGGCTTGAGCCACGCCCTGCACAACCGGGGCACCGTGACCGCAACCTTGCTCAGTTTTCTGCTGCGGGCGCTGGTGTGGGTGATCGCGCTGCTGGCCATGCTGGACAACCTGGGCGTGAACATCACCGCGCTGGTCGCCAGCCTGGGGATCGGTGGCGTGGCCGTGGCCTTGGCGGTGCAGACCATCTTGAGCGACCTGTTCGCGTCGATCTCCATCGGGTTGGACAAGCCCTTTGAAGCCGGCGACTTCATTGTGTTCGGGCAGGTGGCCGGCAGCATCGAGCACGTGGGGCTGAAAACCACGCGCATTCGCAGCCTGGGCGGCGAGCAGATTGTCTGCTCGAATACCGAGCTGCTCAAACAGACCATCCAAAACTACAAACGGATGCAACAACGGCGCATCGTGTTTTCAGTGCGCATTACGTACAAAACCGACGTGGAAAAAGTGGCCGCCGTGCCGGGCATTATTCGTTCGCAGATCGAGGGCCAGAGCGACACGCGCTTTGACCGCGCGCATCTGGCCCGATTTGGCGAGGGCGCGCTGGAGTTCGAGGCGGTCTATTACGTGCTGACGGCGGATTACAACCACTACATGGACATCCAGCAGGCGATCAACCTGGGGATCATGCGGCAGTTGCAGGCGGCGGGCATCGCGCTGGCGTTGCCGGAACAGATCTTGCATATGCAGCGGGATGCGGCGGATGCGGCGCCGGCGGCGGAAGACGCGGCAGGGAATACGGCCGGGAATGTGGCGGGAAATGCGGCGGGATCCTCGCCCGGCAAGGGCGGTGGGTCGGCGGGGGGACGCAACCCGGGGGCGAGTGCGCCGCCCGCGCCGCTACCGGCCTAGCAGCTTAGCGGCTTAGCGGCTTAGCGGCTTAGCGGCGTAGCGGCTTAGCGGCGTAGCGGCTTAGCGGCGTAGCGGCTTAGCGGCGTAGCGGCTTAGCGGCGTAGCGGCTTAGCGGCTTAGCGGCGTAGCGGCTTAGCGGCCGGGCCGGGCGGAAACGCCCGGCATCCCGGCCATTACAGGCCGCGCGTGCTGCGCAGCCATTGCTGGTCGGCGATATTGGCGTCACCCAAGCGGTCGATACCGGGGGTCTGCTGCGGGTCCAGGCCCGGCATCGGATTGGGCAGGGCATCGGGCGGCCAGCGCCCGTCCTTGTCCCGTTCCTGGCCCGGCGCGCGGCGGTCCGGATTCTCGGCCGGGGATTGGTCGGGCTGGCCCTGGTTGGGCTGCGGCGAGGTCGGCTTTTGCTGCAACGTCGACGGGATGTTCATGGCAGGCTCCTGGCGTTGGTGGGGCAACGGCCCCCATTGATGGGATGACGGAATGTCGGGATAACGCCATGCCGGAGCAACTGCCATGCCCGCAACGCCGCCGGGAACGCCGTTTGCTTGGGGGGCACTCGCCTGGGGCAATGGCCATGACAAGGCGGCCCCCTTACCGGAGCGCAACGATGAACGCTATCGAACGAGTCGCGACATTCATGCAGGAAAACGACCTGACGCTGGTGACCGCCGAGTCCTGCACGGCGGGGCTGATTGCGGCCACCCTGGCCGACATTCCCGGCGCCGGCCAATTGCTGGACTGTGCCTTCGTCGTGTATTCCGTTGAGGCCAAGCAGCGTTGCCTGGGGGTGCCGCAGGCCACGCTGCGCTCGCACAATCTGACCAGCGAAGCCGTCGCGCGCGACATGGCGCTGGGCGCGGCGCGCAAAAGCCCCGCGAACGTGGCGGTGTCCAATACCGGCGTCACCGACGCCACCGACGACGAAATTCCCAGCGGCACGCAGTGCTACGCCTGGGTCTTCAAGATGGGCAATGCCGACGCCCACCCCGTGGTGTTCACCGCCACCAAGCGTTTCTCGGGCGACCGCAACAGCATACGCAAGGCCAGCGCCGAATATGCCCTGCAAGGGGTGGTGGAACACTATCGGGCGCTGCAAGAAGGCGGGGGCCGGGCCGGGGGCGGGGGCCAGAATGCCTAGTACTGCCGGCCCCCCCAGTGCAAGATGATTTCGTTCAAAGCCGGTTCATAATCTTCAAGCGCTGCAAGGTGGGCAGCGCTACGCTCAGGGTTTCGCGGCGCCGGGGCCGGCTTGTTCCCAAGCCTGCACCGCCGCCCGCCCTCCCCGTGGCACCTACCCGGAGTACAAGCCCATGAGCACCATCACCACCCCCGACGGCGTGCAGATTTTCTTCAAGGACTGGGGTCCCAAGACCGCCCAGCCCATCATGTTCCACCATGGCTGGCCCTTGTCCAGCGACGACTGGGACGCGCAGATGCTGTACTTCGTGAACAAGGGGTTTCGCGTCATTGCGCACGACCGCCGTGGCCACGGACGCTCAAGCCAGGTCAGCGACGGCCATGATATGGACCACTACGCCGCCGACGCGTCCGCCGTGGTCGAACACCTGGACCTGCGCAATACGGTGCACATCGGCCATTCGACGGGCGGTGGCGAAGTGGCGCGCTATGTCGCCAAATTCGGCCAGCCGCAAGGCCGCGTCGCCAAGGCCGTGCTGGTCAGCGCCGTGCCTCCGCTGATGCTCAAGACCGAATCCAACCCAGGCGGCCTGCCGATGGAAGTGTTCGACGGCTTCCGCGAAGCGCTTGCCGCCAACCGCGCCCAATTCTACGTAGACGTGGCCTCGGGCCCGTTCTACGGCTTTAACCGTTCGGGCGCCAAGGTGTCGCAGGGCGTCATCAACAACTGGTGGCGCCAAGGCATGATCGGCGGCGCGCGTGCCCATTACGAAGGCATCAAGGCGTTTTCCGAAACCGACCAGACCGAAGACCTGAAGGCCATCACCGTGCCCACGCTGGTCATGCACGGCGACGACGACCAGATCGTGCCCATCGACGACGCCTCGCGCCTGTCGGTCAAGCTGCTGAAAAACGGCACGTTGAAGGTGTATCAAGGCTTGCCGCACGGCATGTTGACGACCCACGCCGACATCATCAATCCGGACCTGCTGGCCTTTATCAAGGGCTGATTTACCGCGTGTACCCGGGAAGGGGCGGCGCAAATCGCCCCTTTTCAGAATATTCCGACACACGCATGTGGCAATGGCCTATATACTCGCCTATTGCCGACAGCAGATTGGGCGCCAAACGCGCAAAAACTGCACCGCTTCGACGCTCGAATCAGCCCGGTAATCATCTCTGTCCGGGGTCCGAAGCCTGCTTTAGGGTGGGCTAGCCGCAGTAAGCCGCAACGTCGGCGCGCTGCCCGGGCACGATCCACACCGTACGCTTCGTCGCGGCACCGCTTGAACATTCTCTTCCCAAAGCGCTGTCATCTCCTCCATTGCCTCGCCCGCGCACGCCGAAAGGCCTACGCCTAGCGGGGCCTTTCGTCCAAGAAGAACCGACATGAACGCCGTGCCGCAAGACAAACTCATTACCGCCCTGGACCACGCCCGACTGCTGGGCATGATCACCCGCCCCGCCACCGCCGCGACCCTGTCGCGCGATGCCGTCGATGCCGCGCAGGAATTGCTGGACTCCGCGCCCATCATCGCCATCGAGGAAGTCACGCCCGACATCATCACGATGCGTTCGCGCGTGCGCCTGCTGAACGACAAGGGCGATGAAATGGTTGTCACGCTGTGCTATCCGGCCGATGCCAACCTGGCGCAGGGCCAGGTGTCGGTGATGTCGCCACTGGGGCTGAGCCTGATCGGCTCGCGCACCGGCCAGCTGGTCACGTGGACGGCGCCGAACCAGACCGAGCATTCGGCCAGCATCGAAGAAATCCTGTACCAGCCCGAAGCGGCTGGCGACACCACGGCCTGATGCAACGCGGGCGGTGTCATACCCCCCCCCGCATTGGCAAGGCGCTGAAGTTTTCAGCGCCTTTTTTTTCGCGGTGATTTTCAGGCCGAATGTTCACGCAGAATATTCAGGCCGAATCTTCGGGCCGAATCTTCGGGCCGGGTTTTTGCCCGGATCGCGTGATGGCGCAGGCTACACGTCGAAGAACACCGTTTCGTACGGCCCCTGCATATGGACGTCGAATCGGTAGATAAGCTCGCCACCCCGCTCGTCCTTGCGCGCCAGCAGGCTGTGGCGCCGCGCGGCATACACGGAATTTAAGACCGCATCCGCTGCATTCGCCTCGGCCTCGTCCTGGAAGTACACGCGCGTGAACACGTGCAGCAACAGCCCTCGCATGGTCACGATCATGTCGATATGCGGCGCCTCGCCGTCTGCCTGCGACGCCGGCTTGACCGTGTGAAACGCGTAGCGGTTGCCCAGGTCGGTGCCCGTGCCGCAACGCCCGAAGCCCCGAAACCCCATGGCCGATGCCTCGTACACATTGCGCGGATACCGGCCCTGCCCGTCCACGTGCGAGATTTCCACCAGCGCGTCCGACACCGGCATGCCATCGCCGTCCAGCACACGGCCTTCCAGGCGCATGCGCGTACCGCGCGCCTCGTCATCCGCCAGCACGGTGTCAAAGGGCTGATCGAAGTCGTAGCCGTACTGCGCCGCCGTCAAGCCGTACGCGAAATACGGGCCGACCGTCTGCGATGGCGTCTGCCCAAAATTGTCTTGCAAGCCTTGCATCAACATGACCCCTCCTTAGCCGTTTTCAAACGGCGTGCAACGCGCCCCGCGCAGCACGATGTCGAACTGATATCCCAACGCAAAACCTTCTTCGGTCAGGCCCACGCTGAAGTCCGCGATCAGCCGGCGGCGCGCCGCTTCCGGCGTACCGTTCAGCATCGGGTCGAAGGCATGCAACGGGTCGCCCGGAAAGTACATTTGCGTGACCAGCCGTGTACCGAAGTGCTGGCCGAAAAGGGATAGATGAATATGCTGCGGGCGCCAGGCGTTGGGATGGTTGCCCCAGGGATAGGCGCCCGGCTTGATCGTCAAGAAGCGGTATCGCCCGTCCGCATCGGTCAGGCAGCGGCCCGCGCCCAGGAAGTTCGGGTCCAGCGGCGCGTCGTGGCGGTCGGCCTTGTGCACATAGCGACCGGCCGCATTGGCCTGCCAGATTTCGATCAGCGTGTGCGGCACCGGCCGCCCAAGATCGTCCACTACCCGGCCGGCCAACACCATGCGTTCGCCGATGGGTTCGCCATTGCGGCGCGCATTGCGCGTCAGGTCGTGGTCCAGCTTGCCCACACTGTCGTCGCCAAAGACCGGCCGGCGCATTTCGCCCAACGCGGCGGCCAGGGGCACGAGCGGCAGTGTCGGGCCGCGCAATTGCGTCGAACGATAGTCCTCGTAGAGATAGGCCGGATGGCTGGCCCAGTCGCGCGGCGACAGGCCCGCGGGTGGGCGCGAGCTTGACGCCAATGAGGGTCGCGATGACGGGCGCCGCGGCTGCGGCGGGACAGGAGCGGTTTCGGATGAGGTCATGGGTGTCTCTCGGTCGGAATATCAGATTGGCGTGCCTGGATCAGGCGCACCAGGCCCAGCAACAGGGCGGTGTGTGGCACCGGCACGCCCGCCGCGCGCGCCCGCGCCACCACTTCGCCGTTGATCGTTTCAATTTCGGTAGGCCTGCCCGCCAGCACGTCCTGCAACATCGACGGCTTGTGGCCGCGATGATGCGCAATGGCGTGCGCGACGCTGGCATGGCAGGCGGCCGCGTCGGCGTCGACGCCACTTGCGCGGGCCACGGCGATCACCTCGGACACCACGGTGCGCGCCAGCATCGGGCCGTCAGCCACGTTGGCCAACTGACCGACCGCGCAGCCCGAGACGGCGCACAGGCTGTTAAGCGCGGCGTTGAAGGCCACCTTTTCCCAGATCGCCTTCCAGACGTTGGGGTCGACTTCGCATTGCAAACCGGCGTCATTGAGCACTGTCGCGATGTGCATGACGTCGGTGTCTACGTTGCCGTCGCCTGCGCCATCCCCGCCGCTACCGCGCGCCGGCCACATGCGGATCACGCCGCCGCCATGCGATCTGACGTGGCCGGGCCCCGCCAGATCGGCCGGCCACGTTGTCATGCCGACCAGGATGCGCGCCGGGTCCACATGGCGCGAAACCGCCTCCAGGTTGCCCAACCCGTTCTGCAAGGTCAGCACCCGCGCAGGTGCGCGCAGCAGCGGCGCCACGCTGCGTAGCGCGGCGTCGGTATGCAGGCTTTTGGTGAAGAGGATCAACAGTTCCGGCGGCTGCCGGTGGTGCTCGGGCCGCGCCACCGTCATGCCGTGGATGCGCCTGTCGCCCTGGTCGGTCTCCAGCCGCAAACCGCTGCGGCGTATCGCCTCCAGATGGGCATCGTCGATATCCAGCAACGTCACCTGCCGGCCGCTCTCGGCCAGCAACCCGCCAAACAGGCAACCCATGGCGCCCGCGCCCAGCATCGCGATATTCATCGTGTGCCCCCCACGACGGCAACGGTGCGCAGCGGCGGCGCCGCGCGCCTGCCGGGGATATGCCGGCGCACCATCAGCAACGCAATCAGCGCAAACACCATGACCGTGCCCAGCAACAGCAGGTAGCCCTGCGCGCCGCCCAGCGTGATGACGGTTGCGCCGACGAAGGCGCTAAGGATGGCGCCAAGACGCCCGAAAGCCAGCGCTCCCGCCGTGCCGGTGGCGCGCACGCCGGTGGCATAGACGTACGCGCACAGTGCATACATGGTGGATTGCACGGCATTGACGAACAGCCCGTGCACGCCGAACCCAAACACCAGCAAGGAAGAGCTTTGCCGCACGTCGACCATCAGCATCAGGAAGGCGCTGCCCAGCGCGCCCACGCAGCAGATGGCAAGCGGCCAACGCGAGCCCCAGCGCGTCATGGCGACGGCGCACACCAGCGCCCCGATCACGCCTCCGAGGTTGTAGGCGGTCAGCCCGGACGCGGCCACCGCCAGCGGCAAGCCTTCCGAGGTCAGCATCGTGGGCAACCAGCTGAACGCGCTGTACACCGCCGTCAGGCACATGAAGAAGGCCACCCAGATGGCGATGGTGTCGGCGCCGTAGCCCTTCGAGAACAAGGCCCGCACGCCACGCTGCGGCTGGGCGCCCGGCTGTTCAAGCGCCTGCTCGACGGCGTCGGTGTAGTGCACGCCTTGCGGCATGGGCCGGCCCATGCGGCCCAGCAACGCGCCCAACTCGTTCCAGCGCTCGGGTCGGCGCGCCAGGAATCGGGGCGATTCGGGCAACGTGGCCATCAAGGCAAAGCCCAGGGCGATGGGCAGCGATCCGCCGATGAAGAACGAAGCGCGCCACCCATACAAAGGTAGGACATACGCCGAGAACAGGCCCGCCAGCATCCCGCCCAAAGGCACGCAGACGATGGTGGCCGTGACTGCCAGCGTGCGGCGGCGCGCGGGCGTGAATTCGGCGGTAACCGTCGTGGAACTGGGCAGCGCGCCACCGATGCCCAGGCCGGCAATGAAGCGCAGCACGGCCACGGTCAGGGCATCGGGCGCCAGCCCGATGGCGCACGTGGCCGTGCCAAACACAAACACGCTGACGATGACGGCCATGCGGCGGCCGTAGCGGTCGGCGAACAGGCCGGCGCACGCGCTGCCGATCCCCATGCCGATCAGGCCGGACGCCACGGCGGGCGCGAAAGCCTCGCGCGTGATGCCCCATTCCTGGATCATCATCGGAATCGCAAAGCCGATCAGTTGGCCATCAAACCCGTCCATGACGATGGACAAGGCGGCAAGCATCACCACAAACTTCTGCATGGACGTGAAAGGGCCGTTGTCCAGCAGGTCGCCGACGTCGGCGCTACCGGGGTCGGCGTTACGGCGGTCGGGCGGCGCGGCGCGAACCGCCGCGTTCTGGGCACTACGAGTCATGCTGGTTCTCCTTTGCGGAAATAGCCCGCGTTCAGTCCCAGGGCGGCGCCATGGGCAGCCCCACATAGTTTTCCGCCAGCGTGGTGCACGCGGCGCGTGATTGCGTCAGGTAGTCGAGTTCGGCGTCTTGTAGCTTGCGGTCAAAGGCGTCCGCGTGGGGATAACGGTGCAGCAACGCCGTCATCCATTTTGAAAACCGCTGCGCGCGCCAAACGCGGCGCAAGGCGTCAGCGCTGTAGGTGTCCAGCAGGTCGTCTTTGCCATGCCGATAGAAACGAGTTAGCGCGCGCGACAGCAGGCACACGTCGGACACGGCCAGGTTCAAGCCCTTGGCGCCGGTTGGCGGCACCACATGGGCGGCGTCGCCCGCCAGGAGCAGGCGACCGTGCCGCATGGGCTCGGTCACCCTGCTGCGCATGCCGATGACGGTCTTGTCGAAGATGGGGCCTTCCTTGGGCGCCCAGCCGTCTGGCGTGGCCAGGCGGGCGCGCAGCGTGGCCCAGATGCGGTCATCGGACCAGTCGCAGGGGGCGTCGCGCGGGTCGCATTGCAGGTACATGCGTTGCACCTCGCGCGACCGGGTGCTGACCAGCGCAAAGCCGTCGGCGCCCAAGGCGTAGATCAGCTCGTCGGAAGATGGCGGCGCCTGGCACAAGATGCCCAGCCAGCCGAACGGGTAGCGGTGCTCAAGGGTGTGCAAGGCTTGGGGGGCGATGGCGGCGCGGCTGACGCCGTGCGTGCCGTCGCAGCCCACGACAAAATCCGCGCGCAGCGAGACGGGGACGCCGCCGTCATCGCGGAACCGAACCACGGGTCCGGATGACGCCGTGGTGTGCGGGGCGCGGGGCACATCGTTGGCATGGGTGACGTCGTGCAGCGTGACGTCGGTGACGTTGAAGCGCACGTCGCCCCCCGCCGCCAACCGCGCATCGAGCAAGTCGTTGATGACTTCGTGCTGCGCGTAGACCATTACCGCGCGCCCGCCCGTCAGGTCGACAAAGTCGATACGGCGGTCAACGCCGCCCACCCGCAACACCGTGCCTTCGTGCCGAAAGCCTTCGCCGCGCAGCCGCCCGCCCAGGCCGACTTCGGTCAACACGTCGACCGTGCCCTGCTCCAGCACCCCCGCGCGCACGGTGGCGCGGATGGTTTCCTGGCCACGGCATTCCAGCACCACGGAATCGACGCCCTGCAAGTGCAACAACTGCGACAGCATCAGCCCGGCCGGGCCGGCCCCGATGATCGCTACCTGAGTACGCATACATGGTCCTTTGGCAAAGGGAAGGCGGAAAGGAAGGTGGAGTGGAAGGCGAAGCCAACGCCGAGAGCAACGCCCGCCCCGCGTCAAAACGCGTAGTCACGTGGCGTGGTTTGCACCGTGAGCCAGCGCAGGTCGGTAAAGGCGTCGATGCCGGCCTTGCCGCCAAAGCGCCCCATGCCGCTTTCCTTCATGCCGCCGAACGGCATCTGGGCCTCGTCGTGGACGGTGGCCCCGTTGACGTGGCAAATGCCGGATTCAATCCGACGCGCCACGGCGATGGCGCGCCCCACGTCGCGTCCGAACACCGCCGACGCCAGACCGTATTCGTTGTCGTTGGCGCAGGCCACGGCTTCTTCCACGCCGCTGACGCGCACGATGCCCGTCACCGGCCCGAAGGCCTCTTCGCGGTACAGCCGCATGCTGGGCGTCACGTGGTCGATCAGGGTGGCCGGCATCAAGGTGGTGTTGGACTTGCCGCCTGCCACCAAGCGGCCGCCTTGCGCCAGCGCGTCGTCGATCAGGGCATTGCAGAGCTTGACCGCGTTCATGTCGACCACGGCGCCCAGCGCCACGGCGGCTTCGCGCGGATCCCCCAGCGGCAGCCCGGCTGCGCGGTCGGCCAGCTTTTGCACGAAGGCGTCGGCCACCGTGCGGTCGACGATGATGCGTTCGGTGGCCATGCAGGTCTGCCCGGAATTGGCAAAGGCACCGAACACGGCGGCACGCGCGGCCGCGTCCAGGTCGGCGTCATCGAGCACCACGAAAGGCGCCTTGCCGCCAAGCTCAAGAACGACAGGTTTCAGATGATTTGCGCACGCCGAAGCGATACGCCTGCCTACCTGCGTGGACCCCATGAAGCTGACGCGCCGCACCGACGGGTGCGCCACCATGGCCTCGACGACGGTAGCCGCGTCGGCCGGCGCGTTTGTGATGAAGTTCAGCACGCCTCGCGGAAAGCCCACCGCTTGCAGCGTGTGCATGACCAGCCCATGCGTGGCCGGGCACAAGCCGCTGCCCTTGAGCACAACGGTATTGCCGCAAGCCAGCGGCGTGGCGATGGCGCGCACGGCAAGAATGACCGGCGCGTTCCAGGCCGCGATGCCCAGCACCACGCCCGCCGGCTGGCGCACGGCCAGCGCCAGGTTGCCCGGCACATCGGACGGGATGACCTCGCCGCTGACCTGGGTGGTCAGCGCGGCCGCCTCCAGCAGCACGCTGACGGCAAGTTGGACATTGAACCGTGCCCAGCCGGCCGAGGCGCCGGTTTCAAGTGCCATGATGTCGGCAAACGATTGCGCCCGGGCCTGGATGGCTTCTGCCGCGCGCATGAGCAGTTGGCGCCGTTCACCCGGGCCGGTGGCCGACCAGGACGGAAATGCGGCCGACGCGGCTTGCACGGCGGCCACGGCGTCCTGCACGCTGGCCGCGGGCGCCAGCGAGGCAATGCTGCCGTCCAGCGGACTGTGGCGCTTGAACGTCAGGCCGTCGCGCGCGCCGGTGGCGTCGCCGTTGATCAATAGGGACACCTGCGCGGGTTCACCCTGCACGGGGACCTGCACGGGGGAAAGCTGCACTGGGGAAACCTGCACTGGAAATACCTGCATGGCGCTGTGGCCTCCTTGGGGATACGACTTGCCGCGAGCCCGGGTGACGGGCATCCAGGGATAGGGTCAGGACACCCGCACTTCAACCAGCGTGGGACTGCCGCTGGCCATGGCGTCGGCCAGTACCGCGCCCAGGCGCGCGGCGTCCGACACGCGCACGCCGCCGCAGCCCAGCCCCCGCGCCAGCGCAACGAAGTCAATGCCGGGCAGTTCGGTGCCCATGACCTTGTCGTGCGGCCCGAAACCGAATGCCGGCGCAAAGTCTTGCAGCGCGGCATAGCGGCGGTTGTTGAGAATGACGAAGGTGATCGGCAGCTTGTGCTGCGCGGCGCTCCAGAGCGCTTGAATCGAATACAGGCTGGAACCGTCGCCGATCAGGGCGATGACACGCCGGTCGGGCTTGCCCAGCGCCACGCCCACCGCTGCGGGCATGCCATAACCCAGCCCGCCGCTGTCCATGGTGTAGAAGGTTTGCGAGCGCACGTGCGGCAGATAGTGCTGCATGACGGGTCGGGCACTGGGGGCTTCTTCCACGACGATGTCGGACGGGTCGCGCATGGCGGCCAGCGTCTGCAGCACGAAGGCGGTGGACATCGGCGAAGACGGGCCGGGCGCGGGGCTGGCGGCGCGCCGCGCGGGCAAGGGCCGCATGATGGGCGCGGGCCGCGCCAGCAGATCGCGCAGGCACAGGCGGATACTGCCCACGGCCGCCAGCCCCGCCGGCGCCCACGCCGCCGTGTCCGGGTCGTCGGTCAGCAGGCAAAGCTCGGCGCCGTCGGGCACGTGCGGCCCGGCGCCGTCGACGTGATAGGTAAAGGCGGGCGCCCCCACCACCAGGATCAGATCGTGCCCTTGCAGGCGGGCGACGATGCCCTCGCGCGCGGCCGGCAAAAACCCGGCGAAGAGGCGATGGCGTTCCGGGAAGCTGCAACGGCCCGACATGGGCGCGGCCCACACGCGCGCGCTGTGCAGTTCGGCCAGCGCCACGATTTCGTTCCAGGCGCCGTCGCGGTCCACGGCAGCGCCCACGACCATGGCGGGGCGTCGGCAGGCGTCCAGCAAGGCGCCGATGCGCCCGATGGCCTCGGGCTGCGGGCGCAGTTCAGTGCTGACGCCGCGATGCGCCAACGGCGGCGAAGGCGCGTCCCAGTCGTCTACGGGCACGGACACCAGCACGGGCCCACGCGGCGGCATCATGGCCAGGTAGTAGGCGCGCGCGATGGCCAGCGGCACGTCTTGCGCGCGCGCGGGCTCGGTGCTCCATTTGACGTAAGGCCGGGGCAACTCGGTGGCATTGCTGGAAGACAGGAAGGGGTCGAAGGGCAGGATGCCGCGCGCCTGCTGGCCGGCGACCACCACCATGGGCGTACGGTTCTTGTATGCCGTGAACAGGTTGCCCATGGCGTTGCCGACCCCGGCCGCCGAATGCAGGTTGACCATCGACGCATTGCGCGTGGCTTGCGCATAACCGTCGGCCATGCCTACCACCGTGGCTTCCTGCAAGCCCAGCACATAGCGGAAATCATCGGGAAACCCGCGAAACATGGGCAGCTCGGTTGAGCCCGGGTTGGCGAATACCGACGTCATGCCGACGCGGCGCATCAGGTCGTAGACGGCGTCGCGCACGGTGGGCGGCTGCGGGGGCGGGACCAGGTCGGACTCGCTACCAGAGGCGTTCAGCGCGCCTAAAAGGCCAAAAACGGGTCCGTTCATAGCTTGGGTCCTTGTGGTGAGGTGGCGGGGTTGACGAGGCGCCGGGCTGGGCCTGGGCACGGTCAACAGCGATGGCAGAGTGTCGCCCCCCCTAGCAGACTTGAGAATTGATATATCGAGACAAAGTCATTACGCTTTGGCATGCCATTCGACCTACACCAATTGGCGGCATTCAACGCGGTCGTAGCCGCCGGCAGCCTCGGACGTGCCGCCGACGCCATGCATGTCACGCAGTCCGCACTAAGCCGCATCGTGCGCCGCCTGGAAGGCCAGGTCGGCGCTCCACTATTCGAACGTCATTCCAAGGGCATGCAGCTGACCGATATCGGGCTGACGCTGTTGCCGCATTCCACCGCGCTGCTGCGCGATGCCGAAAGCGCCAAAGAGGAAATCCGTGCGCTGCTGGGGCTGGCCAAGGGCACCATCCGGGTCGGCACGGTGGGCAGCATTGCGTGCCTGATTCTTCCCACCGCGCTGACCCGAACCTGCAATCGCTGGCCCACGTTGCAGGTGCAGGTGGTGGAAGGCGTATGGGATCGCCTGGCCAGCGCGCTGCTGTCGCGCGAGATCGACCTGGCGCTGGGCGCGCATACCGACGACACGGACGAAATTGTCTCGGTGCCGGACTGCCGTTGGGAAGACACGAGCTACGTGGTGGCCAGCACCAGCCACCCGCTGCGCTCCCGCCCCGGTCTCAGCCTGGCCGATACGCTGGCGTACAAGTGGGCGATCCTGCCGCGCGGCACCGAGCCCTTCGAACACATGAACCAGCTATTCACGCGGCACCGCTTGTCCATGCCGGACGTCACGGTTGAAACGCGTTCCATCACGGTGCTGAAGAATCTGATTGCGCATTCGGAATTTTTGGGATGGATGCCAGAACCGATGTATCACGCCGAACTGCGCGCGGGCCTGCTTGACCGGCTGCCAATTCCCGGCGCGTCCGACACGCGCATGCTGACGGCGTTTCGGCGCACGCAAGGGCTGCTGCCCCTGCCCGCCGCGAAGCTGCTGAACGAACTGCGCCAATTGACCAACGGCGTGCCGCTGCGGTAAGCGGCCGGGCGATACCGTCGCGCCACGCTGTTGCGCTAGCGGCTCGCCCGCCCCGCTTCCTGCAATTGCCGCCACAGGATCTTGCCCGTGCTGGACTTGGGCAGCGCGTCCACGAATTCAACGATGCGCGGCGCCTTGTAGGCGGCCATGCGGGCGCGGGCCCACGCGATCACCTCGTCTTCGCGCGCGCTGCCCTGGGCCTCGGGCCGCAGCACCAGCAGCGCCTTGACGGTTTCGCCCCGGCACGGGTCGGGCACGCCGATGACGCAGGCCTCGTGCACGGCGGGATGCTCGTACAAGGCGTTCTCGACCTCGGCCGGCCACACCTTGTAGCCCGACGCATTGATCATGCGCTTGAGCCGATCGGTGATGAAGAAATAGCCGTCCTCGTCCACCCGCCCCAGGTCACCGGTGCGAAAGTAGCGTTCGCCTTCCAACATGAAAAACGCCTCGTCATCGGCGGCCGCGTTGTTCCAGTAACCCAGCATCAGCTGCGCACCGCGTGTGACCAGTTCGCCCACTTGCCCGGCCGGCAGTTCTTCGAGCGTAGCCGGGTCCACCACGCGCGTATCGACGCCGAAAGTCGGCACCCCGATGCACTGGCGCTTGTTGCGGTGCATGGGATTGCAGTGCAGGAACGATGCGGTCTCGGTCAGCCCATAGGCTTCGTTGAAGACGATGCCGTAGCGCTCGGCCAGCATGGCCGATACCGCCTCGGGCATGGGCGCGCCGCCGCCGCACAACAAGGCCAGGCGCGACAGGTCATACGATTCGATGTCGGGCTGCGCAAAGAAGTCCACCACCATCGCCGGGGGCGCGGCCCACACGCTGACGCGATGCCGCGCCATCAATTGCGCGGCCACCTGCCGGTCCCAGCGCGGCAGCAGCACGACGGTGGCGCCCAGCAGGATGGGCAGGTTCATGCAATTCTGCATGCCCAGCAGGTGAAACAGCGGCGCCACGCCCATGATGACGGCTTCGGACGTCAGCCCACGCCACAGCGCCGACCCCGTCACCGCCGCGCCCAGCGTGCCGTGCGTGTGGCGGCAGCCCTTGGGCCGCCCGGTGGTGCCGGACGTATAGGGCAGCAGGCACAGATCGCCCGCGTGCGCCCGGTGCGGTTTGGGCGGCGCGTTGACCGCCAAGGCGCCGTACCAGGGCACGCCGCCCGGCATGTCTACCTTGTCGCGCGGCGCGGCGACCCAGTCGGGCGGCGGCGTCTGGCCATCGCCGCCCTCGCCCAGGTAGTCGGAATAGGCATGGACGATGACGCGTTCCAGCCGGCCGTCTTCAACAAAGCCCGCCAGCCGTGGCGCCAGTTCCTGCGCGGCAAACGCCACGCGCGCACCGCTGTCCTTCAGATAGTGATCCAGCTCATCTTCCGTGCTCATCGCGTTCACCGGCACCACGACCGCATCGGCGCGCAGCACGGCGTAGTAGGCGATGATGAATTGCGGGCAGTTCTGGCTCAGCAGCAGCACGCGGTCGCCGGCTGCAACGCCCGCGCTGTGTTGCAGATAGCCGGCCATGGCGTCGACCTCGCGCTTCAGGCGCGCATAGTCCAGCACCGTGTCGTAGAACACGATGGCGGGCTTGTCGGGATAGCGGGTGGCCGACGCCTCCAGATTGAAGACGAGGCTGGAGCGGGGCTGGTTGATGTGGGCCGGCAAGCCCTTGGGCCATACCCGGGGCAATACCTTGGGCTCCAACCGAAAATGCGCTTGCTGCATGCGTGTCTCTCTCCGAGTCCCGCGCAAGGTGCCGGCCGCTTTACGCGGCCATGCCCCGCGCGATGATTTCTTTCATGATTTCATTCGAACCGCCGTAGATCTTGCCCACGCGCGCATCCGCGTACATCCGCGCAATGGGCGTTTCCAGCATGTAGCCGTAGCCGCCGTGCAATTGCAGGCATTCGTCGATGACCTGGCAGTTCATCTGGGTGGTCCACCACTTGGCCATCGCGGCGGTGGGCAGGTCCAGCGTGCCCTGCAACTGGCGCGCGATACAGTCGTCGACAAAGCGCGCGGCGATGGTCGCAACGGTTTCGCATTCGGCCAGTTTGAAGCGCGTGTTCTGCATGTCGATCAGCGCCTGGCCGAAGACCTGCCGCGTCTTGGTATAGGCCACGGTGTCGTCGATGGCGCGCCGCATGGTGGCCACCGCGCCCACCGCGATCAGCAGCCGTTCGCGCGGCAATTGCTGCATCAGCTGCGTAAAGCCCTGCCCTTCGACCTCGCCCAGCAGGTTGGCGACGGGCACGCGCACGTCGTCAAAAAACAGTTCGGCCGTATCGCCGCTTTTCTGGCCCAGTTTTTCCAGCAGCCGCCCGCGCCGAAAGCCGGGCAGCTCATCCGTTTGCACCATGATGAGCGACACGCCGCGCGATCCGGCGTGCGGGTCGGTCTTGGCCACCACGCAGATCAGGTCGGCGTGCAGGCCGTTCGTGATGAAGGTCTTGGAACCATTGAGGACGTAGCTGTCGCCGTCGCGCCGGGCCGTGGTGCGCACGCTTTTCAGGTCGGACCCGGCGCCCGGCTCGCTCATCGCGATGGCGCCTACGTGCTCGCCGGTGGCCATGCCCGGCAGCCAGCGCTGCCGCTGCGCTTCGGTGCCGTAGTTCAGGATGTAGTGCGCCAGGATGGCGCTGTGCACGTTGTTGCTAAAGCCATGGACCATGGCGCGCGCCTGCTCGGCCGCCACGATGGCTTCGTGCGCGAAGCTGCCCGCGCCGCCGCCATAGGCCTCGGGCATGCTGACGCACAGCAGGCCCAGGCGTCCGGCCCGTGTCCAGATGTCGCGATCGGCGTGCTGCTGCTTGCGCCACCGTTCTTCGTCCGGCGCGAATTCCTTTTCGAAGATGCGGCGCGTCGCATCCTGGAACAACGCCAGGTCGGCGTCCATCCACGCGGCGCGTGGCGGTTCCATCGGGTTAGGCAGGCGCGTCATGGGCGGCCGCCACCCACGACCAGCACCTGCCCGCTGACGTAGTTCGATTCAGGCAGGCAGAACAGATAGACCGCGCCCGCCGCCTCGGCGGGCGTGCCGGCGCGGCCCAGCGGGATCAGGCTTTCGGCGTTCTTGAGCACCTGCGGGTTGACGCCCACCTTGATCTGGCGCCCCTGGATGTCCAGCGTGGTGTCGCCATCGGCCACGGCGTCGGTCAGCCGCGTCTTGATCAGGCCGAACGCCACGCTGTTCACGTTGACTTTGTAGCGGCCCCATTCCTTGGCCAGCGCGCGCGTCAGGCCGTTGATGCCGGCCTTGGCGGCGGCGTAATTGGCCTGGCCGGCATTGCCCATCACGCCCGAGGTGGACGAGATATTGACCACCTTGCGGAACACTTCGCGCCCTTCGGCGGCCTCGGCCTTGGCGGCTTCGCGGATGAAGCCGGACGCGGCGCGCAGGATGCGGAAAGGGGCGGATAGATGCACGGCCAGGATTTCATCCCATTGCTCGTCCGTCATTTTCTGGATGACGTTGTCCCAGGTGTAGCCGGCGTTGTTCACGATGATGTCCAGGCCGCCGTAGGTATCGATTGCCGCGTTGACGAAACGGTCGGCAAAGCCCGGCGCGGTGACGCTGCCGGGGCATGCCTGGGCCTGGCCGCCCGCTTGGCGGATGCGCGTCACCGTGTCTTGCGCCGGTCCGTCGTCCAGGTCGTTGACGACAACCCTTGCGCCTTCGCGCGCCAGTTTCAGCGCGATCTCCTGGCCGATGCCACGGCCCGAGCCGGACACCAGCGCTACCTTGCCTTCAAGTGTTCCCATCGTTGTTGTCTCCTGACTGGGTGCGGGGCGGCGAGTATCGGGTATCGATCCGCCGCGAGATGTTGGATGCGTGTAGCGCTGGCCGCCGTCACGCGGCCTGGTACAGCGTGACGACGCAAGCGCCGCCCAGCCCCAGGTTGTGCTGCAACGCCAGCCGCGCGCCCTCGACTTGCCGCAAGTCGGCCTGCCCACGCAACTGCCAGACCAGTTCGGCGCACTGCGCCAGGCCCGTCGCCCCCAGCGGATGGCCCTTGGACAACAGCCCGCCGGACGGATTCGTCACCACGCGGCCGCCGTAGGTGTTGTCGCCATCGACAATGAATTTTTCGGCTGTGCCCTCGGGCGTCAGGCGCAGGCCCTCGTAGGTGATCAATTCGTTTGCCGTGAAGCAGTCATGCAATTCGACGACGTCAAGGTCGGCGGGGTCCACGCCCGCGGCCTCGTACACGCGGTCGGCGGCGGCGCGCGTCATGTCCAGACCGACCAGCCGGCGCATGTCGGCGGAGTCGAACGTGGACGGCGTGTCGGTCGTCATGGCCTGCGCGGCGATGCTGACGCCGGGCCGCAAGCCGTGGCGCCGCGCAAACGCGTCCGAACACAGAATGGCCGCCGCCGCGCCGCAGGTGGGCGGGCAGCATTGCAGGCGCGTCAGCGGGTCGAAGATCATGGGCGCGTCCATCACTTCGGGCAGCGTGACGGTCTTGCGGAATACGGCGTAGGGATTGCGGGCCGCGTGCTGGCGCGCCTTGACCGAGATGCGCGCGAACGTATCGGCGCGTATGTCGTGCTGCTTCATGTAGTCGCGCGCGGCGCCGCCGAAAAATTGCGCGGCGCGCGGCGTGGCGGCGTCATAGCCCTGCGCGTCGGTCATGGCCGACACGAAGCCGGCAAGTGGCGACGGCCGGTCTTCGTACACGCCTTTCAGCGCGCCGGGCACCATTTGTTCAAACCCCACGGCCAGCGCACATTCCACCGCGCCGCTTTCCACGGCCTGCCGCGCCAGGAACAGCGCCGATGAACCGCTGGCGCAATTGTTATTGACGTTGAAGACGGGAATGCCGGTCAGGCCCACGCCATACACCACGGCCTGGCCCGAGGTGGAATCGCCATAGACGTAGCCGGCATAGGCTTGCTGCACGGCGTCGTAGGGCACGCCCGCATCGGCCAGCGCTTCTTGCACGGCGCGCATCCCCATCACGGAATAAGGGTCGCTGGCGCCGGGTTTGCAGAACGGAATCATGCCGACGCCGGCCACCCATACTTTTCGATTCATGCGGGGTTCTCCTGAAGTGTGTCGCGGTGGCGGGCTGCGGGTCGGCGGATCGGCGTGTTTGCAGATTGCAGATTGCCATCGTCACCGACCTTGCCCAGCCCGTAGCTTGGCGGCTTGGCGCGGCGCGCGGCAATGGCCGCAGGCGTCAAACGGATTGGCGGAAAGTGTCAGGGGCCGACGGCGCGCGGCCAGGCATCGATGCCGGTGCGCAGGTCAGCTGGGTGCGGCGGTATTCGCCGGGAGACACGCCGGTCCATTTCTTGAACGCGCGATGAAAGGTGCTAGGTTCGGAAAAGCCCAGCCGCGCGGCGATGTCCACCAGCGACAGATCCAGACGTCCCAGATATTCAACGGCGGCATCGCGCCGCAGATCGTCCTTCAGTACCTGAAAGCCCTGCCCCTCGTCGCGCAGATGGCGCCTGAGCGTTTGCGGCGTCATCGACAGCTGCGCGCTGACCTGCGCCAGCGATGGAAGGTCCCCCGACAAGTCGTTGCGCAGCAGGCGGCGGATGCGATCGGTAAGCGTGGCGCGGTCTTGATACTTCACCAGCAGGTCGAACGGCGCGTTCGCCAGAAAGGCGTGCAGCGCCTGCGCGTCCTGCACCACGGGCAGGGCCAGCCACCGGGCATCAAGCCACAGGCCGGTGTCGGGCCGGCCGTACCGTACCGGCGCGTGAAAGACTTTTTGCGCGTCGGCGCTACGCGCGCCGGCTTTGTAATCCACGCCCAGGATGGGCAGGCGGCGCCCCGCCAGCCAGTTGGCCACGCCCAGCGTGAAGAACAGAAACGTGCGCTCGCCGTACCACTGCGTGCAGTCCGGCGCGCCGCGGGCGTCCAGCACGATGCGCGCGGTATCGCCACTGACGCACAGCCGCGCGGTGAAGTCGCGCAGCACGCCATGGTAGTAGCGAAACGCCACGCGCAGCGCCTGGCCCACGGTGCCTTCCTGCAAGGCCAGCCGGCAGGCGTGGGCAAAGGCGCCCAGCGGCACCGGATGGCGCCCCATGCCCAAAAAATCGTCACGCGTGGCGCGCCGCAACATCCGCAGGATCTGTGCGAACTGGGCCTGCGATACGCGCGCCAGCGGCGCCTGCAACAAGGTGGGCGGCACCTGGGCGCGCCGCAGCACGCGTTCCACGTCCACGCCGCGCGCGCGGGCGCCTTGCAGGATCTGGGCGATGTGCCCCACGGCGATGGTGTGATGCGTCATGGCGGATTCCTACGGCGGGGGCGCGAACCGAGTCGGGGTCGATGGTAGCGAAAGCCATGCGGCCAAGGAATGCCCGGCGTGAGCATTCCCGCCAAGCGGAATCATCCATTTCGCCATTGGATCGGCGCAAAGCCGCGCCTAGACTGGCTTTTGCCGCTGGCTGGCTGCCTCTTCGTATTTACCGGAGTCCCTCTTTGGATACGCCTAACACCGCCCCGCTTGCGGGCATCAAGGTGCTGGACCTGTCGCGATTGCTGCCCGGCCCGCTGGGCGCGCAGTACCTGGCCGACCTGGGCGCCGACGTCATCAAGATCGAGGACACGCAAGCGGGCGACTACGCGCCGCCCGCGTTGCGCGCCGTGTGCAACCGCAACAAGCGCGGGCTGCGGCTGGACCTGAAGCATCCCGAAGGGCAGGCGGCGCTGGCACGGTTGGCGCGCGACGCCGATGTGGTGGTCGAGAGTTTTCGGCCCGGCGTGACGGCGCGGCTGAAGGCCGACTACGCAACGCTGTCGCGACACAATCCCCGGCTGGTGTATTGCAGCATCACGGGCTACGGGCAGGATGGCCCGCTATGCGATGACGCGGGGCATGACCTGAACTATGCGGCGGTTGCGGGCGTGGCGGACCAGATGGGGTGTGGGCCGGATCAGCCGGCCTTGTCGAACCTGCCGGTGGCCGACATTCTGGGCGGCTCGCTGACGGCGGTGATGGGCATCCTGGCGGCGCTGGTCGATGCGCAGCGCACGGGGCGCGGACGCTATGTGGATATCGCCATCGCCGACGGCTTGCTGGCGGCTGTGGTGGTGCCGCTGGCCACGCTGAACGCGCACGGCGCGACGCGGCCCGCCGGCGGCGACACCTTGTCGGGTGCGCTGGCGTGCTATGGCCAATACCGAACGCAAGACGGCCGCTATCTGGCCGTCGCGGCATTGGAACCGAAGTTCTGGGACACGCTGTGCCGCAGGCTTGAGCGGCCGGATCTGCTGGCCTGGCATCGGGATGAAGACGCGAGACGGCAAGCGTGGGTGCGGTCGGAATTGCAGCAACGGTTTGGATCGCAACCGCTGGCGCATTGGCTGCATTTGCTGGACGGCGCCGACTGCTGCGTCGCGCCGGTGCTGAAGCTGGCCGAAAGCCTGGCGCATCCGCACTACGCCGCGCGCGGCATGGTGCACGCGGCGCGGCACCCGGAATACGGGGCCGGCGCGCAGGTGGCCAGCCCGGTAAAGATGTCCGGCTTTCAATTCGCCATCCGACGCCAGGCGCCGCTGCCGGGCGAACACACCCACCAGATCCTGCGCGACGCCGGCTATGACGACGCCGCCATCGCCAGCCTGTCCACGCGCGGCATTGCGCGTTGAGGCGGGCGGGAAGCCGTTGCCGTGCCCCTTGCTGTGACACTTGCCGCGCCTTGCGGTGCCTGTCGCTGTGCCCCTTGCTGTGCCCCATAACAAATCAGGATGGAGACAACCATGACGGATTCCTCTCGCAGCAGCATCGCCTTGCCCCGACGCCGCAGCCTGCTCAAGCTGGGGCTGATCTTGCCGGCCACGTTGGGCTTTTGGCGCGGCGCCCAAGCCGCCACGTTTCCGGCACGCCCGATCACGTTGATCGTGCCGTTTCCGGCGGGTGGCGCCACCGATACGCAGATGCGCGCGCTGGCCGTGGCGGCTTCCAAAGAACTGGGCCAGACCGTCGTCATCGCGAACCGCCCCGGCGCGGGCGGCACGCTGGGGCCAGCTGCGATGGCGCAGACGGCGTCGCCGGACGGCTACACGATCTCGGTGGTGGTGGGCACGCTGTTTCGCTACCCGTTCCTGCAACAGGTCAACTACGACCCGGTCAAGGACTTCACCTACATCGCCTGCATGACGGCCTATTCCTACGGCATCGTGGTGCGCCAGGACGCGCCCTGGAAAACGCTGGACGAACTGATCGCGCACGCGCGCGCCAACCCCGAGAAGATCAGCTACGGCGGCACGGGCGCGGGGGGCTCGGGCCGCATCGCCATCGAACGCCTGTCGCGCTTGACCGGGGCACGGTTCAACTTCATTCCGTACAAGGGCGCGGCCGAAGAAACGACGGCACTGCTGGGCGGCCACATCCAGATGGTGTCGGACGCGGGCTGGGGGCCGATGATCGACACGGGCCGCGCGCGGTTGTTGGCCATCGTCGGCGACGCGCGCGCCAAGCGCGTGCCCGACGTGCCGACGCTGACCGAACTGGGCTACCCCATCGTGGCGACCAACCCAGTCGGTATCGCCGGCCCCAAGGGCATGGACCCGAAGATCGTCGCCGTGCTGCAAAAGGCCTTCCACCGCGCCTCGCGCGACCCCGAGTACAACCGCGCGCTGGACAATGCCGACCAGCCGCACATGCTGATGGACAGCGCCGCGTACACGGAATTTGCAGTCAAGCAGGTGGCCGAGGAAAAACACTTCGTGGCCGAACTGGGCTTGAAGATGCAATAAGGCCGGGCGCAAAAAAGCCGCGCGGGATCTTCGCGCGGCGGATGCGGCAACGGCAGCTTAGCGGCCGGCGGCCTTGGCGCTGATGCCGTTGGCCACGCCCATGTCCACCTTGGGCACGTCGCGGATCAGCACCCGCACGTCTTCGCCCGAGATATCGATACTGCTGCACACGGCCTGGTTCAGCGCGGCGATCAGCGCGGCCTTCTTGGCTTCGTCGCGCCCTTCGATCAGCGCCACGTCGACGCGCACCATGCGCTTGCCGATTTCACCGGCCACGATCACGTTTTCAGCGGGCACTTCCTGCAAGACGATGCGCACGCTGGGCAGCGGCGCGGCAATGCTCTGGACGACCGCGTCGGACGCGGCGCGCAACAAGGCGGCCTTCTGGGCGGCCGAGTGGCCTTGCAGGATCTGGACATTCAAAATGGGCATGACGGCTTCCGGTGATTCGAACGGGGAACGCCGGACGCGTGGCCGGCCAGCCATCATAAAACGACTTTGCCCGGCTGCAAGCGGATTGCAACCGGGCAACGTCGATACGTCCCAAAACAGCGGGGCGCAGGGGTGCGAAAGGGTCAGGCGGCCTGGTCGCGGGGCTCGTGCACGGGTTCGCTTGCCAGATCCATCGCGGCGGGTTCCGCCGTGGCGTTTTCCGTGAGCGCCGGCGTCACCAGTTCAACGACCTTCTTGCGCGACAGCATGCCCAGGAATTCGTCGTCTTCGCCGGTAACGGCAACCGGTTGGTCGCTGTGCACCAGTTGGGCCAGCACTTCGCCCAGGCCGGCGGTGGCCGGCACGGACGCCAGGTCTTCCACGAAACGCGACACATCGCGCACGCCTTCCTGGATGGCCTGCTCGGCCGCCTTGGCGGTCAGCACGCCGGCCAGGCGCTTGCCGTCCAGCACCGGCGCGTATTCGTAGTCCATGGCGCGCATGCGGTCCAGCGCGTGCGCCGGACGCGAACGCATCGTCAAGGTCAGGCGCGCGGGGTTGACGGCGTGCGTGGCGTTCAGCACCTTGGTGCGGTTCACGTCTTGCAGGAAGGACTGCACGTAGTCGTTGGCCGGATTCAGCAGGATGTCTTCCGGCGTGCCTTCCTGCACCAGTTCGCCGTCCTTCAGGATGGCGATGCGGTTGCCCAGGCGCAGCGCTTCGTCCAGATCGTGCGTGATGAACACGATGGTCTTGTTCAGCTTGGCTTGCAGTTGCAGCAGCTGGTCCTGCATTTCGCGGCGAATAAGCGGGTCCAGCGCCGAGAACGCTTCATCCATCAGCAGGATTTCGGCGTCGGTGGCCAGCGCCCGCGCCAGGCCCACGCGCTGCTGCATGCCGCCGGACAGCTGGTGCGGATACTGGTTTTCGAAGCCGGCCAGGCCCACCTGCTCAAGCCAGTCGCGGGCGCGCTTCTCGCGTTCAGCCTTGCCCACGCCCTGCACCGTCAGGCCGTATGCGGCGTTGTCCAGCACGGTGCGGTGCGGGAACAGGCCAAAGCGCTGGAACACCATGCTCATCTTCTTTTGACGGAAGATTTCGAGGTCTCGCTTGTTCAGGCTGACGACGTCCACGCCATCGACCAGGATGTGGCCGGCGCTGGGTTCGATCAGGCGGTTGAAGTGGCGGATCAGCGTCGACTTGCCGGACCCGGACAGGCCCATGATGACGTAGATGCTGCCCTCTTCAATCGACAGGCTGATGTCGCGCAGGCCCAGCGTGTGGCCGCTTTCGGCCAACAGCTGTTCCTTGCTCATGCCGCCCTGGGCGGCCGCCAGCCATTTCTTCGGATGCGATCCGAAGACCTTGTAGATGTTCTTAACTTCGATCTTGCTCATCGCTGGCCTCCCATGCGCATGCGCTGTCCATACGATTGCGTGATCCGGTCGAACAGCACGGCCAGCACCACGATACCCAGGCCCGCCAGCAGGCCACGGCCCACTTCCAGGCGGTTGATGCCCAGCAACACTTCATAGCCCAGGCCGCGCGCGCCGATCATCGACGCAATCACCACCATGGACAGCGCCATCATCGTGGTCTGGTTGATACCGGCCATGATGTTGGGCAACGCCAGCGGCAATTGCACGCCAAACAGTTGCTGGCGCGGGTTGGCGCCAAAGGCGCGCGACGCTTCCAGCACTTCGCGGTCGACCAGGCGGATACCCAGGTCGGTCAGGCGGATCAGCGGCGGCACGGCGTAGATCACGGTGGCGATGATGGCGGGGATCTTGCCCAGGCCAAACAGCATCACAACCGGAATCAGGTAGACGAAGCTGGGCATCGTCTGCATCACGTCCAGCACGGGCAGCATGATGGAACGCAGCCAGTTGATGCGTGCCATCAGCACGCCCAGCGGGATGCCGATCAGCACCGACAGGCCCGCGGCCATGATCATCAGCGCCAGCGTCTGCATGCCAGCGTCCCACAGACCCAGCACGCCGATGACGCACAGCAGCGCGCCCATGGCCAGGCTCAGGCCGATGCGGCGGCTGACGCCCCACGCGATCGCGATGGTGACGGCGACGACGGCCCACCAGGGCGAGTTGCGCAGCAACTGCTCCAGCCACACCAGGGCGTGCAGGACCGGCTGAGACAGGGTCTCTAGCGTGTCCGCGTAGTTGGTGACCAGGTGATCGACGAACCCGTCGATCGCCGCCCTGACCTGACGGGCGGGAATAATTTCAGGAAACATAGTTTCGACTCCATTCTTTGGCGCTTTCCGGCGGCCGGTGGCCACCACGCATTCCGGATTCCGGAGGGGCATGCGGCCGGGGCGCTTTCTTGACGAAAGCGGGCCACAAAGCAGGCCACATACGGTGCAACGCCTTTTGCTGGCGGCGGGGTAACAAACGCCCGGCCAGCGGCCATCTCAGGGGAAAAAGCCCGATGCAAAGACCGCAACGGGCTTTTTCCCTTAAGGCGGCCGGCCCGCGCCATGACAGCGCGAGGCCGACTTCCGATACGGTTACAGCGCGCTTTGGACGCGCGCGGCGACGTCGGCGGGAACCCACTTGGTCCAGACGTCGGGCTTGTTCTTCAAGAACCACTTGGCCACGGCGTTCGATTCATCACCGGACTCTTCCATGTGGGCCAGGGTTTCGTTGATGACCGGCAGCGGCACCGACACCTTGGACAGGAACTCGGTCAGCGTGGGCGCTTCTTCCGAGAACTTGGTGTTCACCGCCGTGAAGACGGGGTTGTCCGGATAGGCGCTGGGCTCGGGCTTGGCGCACTTGGTCGACGTCAGGCACTTGTGCTTTTCGGCATCGTAAGGCGGCATGTCGAGCTTGACCAGATCCATCGCGCCCACCAGCGGCGTGGGGGACCAGTAATAGAACACCACGTTCTGCTTGCGCTTGTAGGCCGACATCAGCGCGGCTTTCTGCGCGGCGCCCGTGCCGGGCGAGTACAGGGTGTAGGTGTCGTCCAGCTTCAAGGCGTGGAACAGGTTGTTGCTGGTGACTTCGCAACCCCAGCCCGCCGGGCAGCCGTAGAAACGGCCCTTGCCGGGTTCTTCCGGATCCTTGAATTCGTCCTTGAACTTGGGCAGGTCGGCGGCGGACTTCAGTTCGGGCAGGCGTTCAGCGGTGTAACGCGGGATGTACCAGCCTTCGGCGCCCATGTACAAGTCGCCGATGCGCTTGACCTTGCCGGTCTTTTGCGCGCGGTCCCAGGGGTCTGCCACGCTGTTCAGCCAGATTTCGGTATTGATATCCAGATCGCCGCGCTCCAGCGCGGCCAGGGCAGGCAGCGTTTCCGTCGGCAGGGTTTCGGTCTTGCAACCGTAGCCCTTTTCCATGATGAAACGTTCGACATCGACCAGAACCAGGTTGGATTCCCAGTTCATGGCGCCGAAATTGACCGGGCGCTTGATTTCACACTGCGGAGCGTCGGCGGCTTGGGCCGCGCCGGCAAATGCAAACATAACGGCCGCGGCGGCCAGGGTCTTGACAGGGGTAAAACGCATTGGCTTTTTGCCTCCATAGGTTCAAGGACACACGCCGGGTCTGGCCCGGAAGTGCCGTGGAGCTAAGGGGGTTGTGCGGAAGACGGGCAGAACCGCCAATACAAACCGACACTAGCGACAAGAACAACCGCAAAGGCGCGGGTTCTTGCAAGACAGGAGTTTCAAAAACATGGTTTTTGAAAACCCACAGAAATTGAACAAAACTGAACGAAGAAGGCAGCATCTTAAACGAAATTGCTGCGCTGCCCAAGTCCAAGCCTGAATAAGTCAGATACATTCCCGGCCGAAAAGCTACGGGATTACCCTTGTCGATCAGGGGTGGTTTATGAATTTCCCCTGGGGAATATTGGTATCAAACAGCCGATACATTCAGTTAATATTTTAATCTTATCAGTACATACAACGCGTTCCAGCGGCCCGAAAAGCGCGTTCCGGTCCGCGGTCGAAGGCTTTTTATTGTCCTTTTTCAGCTTTTATTCAGCGGATATTCAACGACTGGTCAGCGGGCCGGGCTTTCGAAGTCGCCATACATGTAGTCGCGACGCCACGGATAGGCCAGGTCGGCCGGGTTGTCCAATTCGTCGGCGCGGCCCACGGCAGGCGTCTGGCCCAGGATCTGATGCAGCGCGATCCAGCCGTGCTCGAACGCCATGGCGCAGCCGGCCAGGTACAGGCGGTAGGCACGTAGCGACCGGGCGCCCTCTTCCCCGTGCAGCACCTGCGCCGCTTCGGGAAGCCGGGCTTCCAGCGCATCGCTCCATGCCCACAGCGTGCGGGCGTAATGCGGGCGCAGGTTTTCAACGTCCACCTCTTCCAGGCCGCCATTGGTCATCGCCTGCATGACCACGCTGATGTGCGTCAGCTCACCGCCGGGAAAGATGTACTTTTCGATGAACTCTCCCATGCCGTTGCCCAGTTCGGCGTTGTAGACGCCCGCCGCGGTGATGCCATGGTTCATGATCAGGCCGCCGGGACGCAACAGACGGCGCAGCTTGGCGAAATAGTCATCCAGCTGCGCGCGGCCCACGTGCTCGAACATGCCCACCGAGGCAATCTTGTCGAAGGGCGCGGTTTCATCCAGCTTGCGGTAGTCCAGCAGCGACATGCGGACCCGGCCCGACAGGCCCTTTTCCTCGATCAGCTTTGTCACATAGGCGTGCTGGTTGCGCGACAGCGTGATGCCGGTGGCGTCCACGCCATAGTGCTCGGCGGCCCACAACAGCAGCCCGCCCCAGCCCGCGCCCACATCCAGAAAGCGTTCGCCCGGGCGCAGCCGCAGTTTGCGGCAGATGTGATCCAGCTTTGCCTCCTGGGCCTGTGCCAGCGTCATGTCCGGCGTGCGGAAATAGGCGCAGGAATACACCCGGCGCGGGTCCAGCCACAGCGCATAGAAGTCATCCGACAGGTCGTAGTGGAATTCGATCTGCTTGGCGTCGCGCTCGATGGAATGGCGCCACACCGACATCACGCGGCGCACCAGTTCGGTCAACCAGCCGCCGCGCGCGGCCTCCACGGGCGAGCCCGGCAGCAACGCCGAGGCGGCCGCCATGACGTCGCGCATATTGCCTTCGATATCGATGCGCCCTTCCACGTAGTCCTGCCCCAGCACGCCGACGGCGCCTTCGGCCAGGTGCACCAGCGCGGCCTTGTCGTGCGTGACGAATCGCACGCGCGGATCGGGCGGCCCGACCACCGCGCCATCGGGCAGCACCAGTTGCACCGGCACCGGCAGGGCTTGAAGTTTGCGTTCCACGACAGACAGCAAAGGATTCACGGCATCTCCACTGAACACGACAGGTCGTCGGCGACTTTATCGGAAAAGCGGTGACATTTCCCTGTCAGGTGGCGCGTGATAAAGTCGCTGGCTTGGCGCTGAACGGACGGGTAACCGAGACGCGCGCCCTGTCCCTGCGTTTTACCGCGATCACCATGTCCCCATCATCTGTTTCCCGCAGCGGCCTGCCCGGCTGGCTCATTCTCATGGGCGCGCTGACCGCGATCGGTCCGTTCGCCATCGATATGTATTTGCCGGCGTTCCCGACCATCGCGGCAAACCTGGGCGTGCCGCGCGGCGATGTCGAACGCACGCTGGCCGCCTACCTGATCGGCCTGGCGCTGGCGCAGGTGTTCTACGGCCCGATGGCCGACCGCTTCGGCCGCAAGCCGCCGCTGATGGTGGGCCTGGCGCTGTTCATGATTGCCTCGCTGGGCTGCGCGCTGTCCGGCTCGGTCCAAGCGCTGACCGGCTGGCGCGTGGTGCAGGCCATGGGCGGCGCGGCCGGTATCGTGATCCCGCGCGCCGTCATTCGCGACCACTACGAAACCCACGAAGCCGCGCGCGCGATGTCGCTGCTGATGCTGATCATGGGGCTGGCCCCGATTCTTGCACCGCTGGCGGGCGGGCAGTTGCTGGCCATCGCGTCCTGGCGCAGCCTGTTCTGGATCATGCTGGCTGGCGGCGCAATGCTGATGGTGGCCGTGGCCCGCATCATGAAGGAATCGCTGGCGCCCGAACGCGTGGTGCCACTGCGCTGGAGCACCATCTTGCGCAACTATCGCGACCTGTTCCGGCATCGTGGCTTCATGGCGCACAGCCTGGCGGGCGGTTTCGGTCAGGCCGGCATGTTTGCCTACATCATTGGATCGCCGCGTGTCTTTATCGAGCTCTACGGCGTGCAGCCGCAGTACTACGGGCTGCTGTTCGGCACGAATGCGCTGTCGCTGATCGTCTGTTCGCAGATCAGCGCGCGACTGCTGCGCACCTATCAGCCCCGCCAGTTGCAGCGTTACGCGCTGACGTCGCTGGCCATTGCCAGCCTGGTCGCGGTGGGCTTGACGCTGGCCGGTTGGATGACGTTGCCTCTCTTGATGGTGTGCTTGATCTGCTACATGGGCAGCCAGGGCTTCGTAAATCCGAATTCGGCCGCGCTGGCGCTGTCGGACCAAGGCAAGCGCCTGGGCGCGGCGTCGGCGCTATTGGGGACGCTGCAATTGTCCTGCGGCGCGTTGGCCGGCTTTGCCGTCAGTGCCTGGCAGACCGACAGCGCCCTGCCCCTGACCACCACGCTGGCCACGTGCGCGTGCCTGTCCTGGATCTCGGGGCGTGTGGCGCGTTCGCACACCGCCTGACGCACTGTCGCTTGATCTGCCTGCGTTTTTCGTATTAGAATCTACGTCTTCACATGAAGTTTCCCGTGCGGGACTACTATGCTTTGTAGTTCAGCACTCTGACCCCAACCGCGCATTTCGGTACTTTGGCAACAACCCAGGTACACGGCGGATGGCAGGCAGCGGGTATAAGCACGGGGCAGGTTCCACTTGCCCCTCATCCACTAAGACTGGGTGGCCGGCAGCGCAACACAGTGCGCACCAAAAGCGCACTACAGCGCACTACAGCCCGGCGGCTAAAACCCTGTCTACCTCCCCCAAGCGATGCGCGACAAGAACGACATAAAGAGGTGCATCCATGGCACGCGTATGCCAAGTGACCGGCAAAGGCCCGATGGTGGGCAACAATGTTTCGCACGCGAACAACAAGACCAAGCGTCGCTTCCTGCCCAACCTGCAATCGCGCCGGTTCTGGGTTGAAAGCGAAAACCGCTGGGTTCGCCTGCGTGTTTCGGCCAAGGCCATCCGCACGATCGACAAGAACGGCATCGACGCCGTGCTGGCCGAAATGCGTGCCCGCGGCGAACTGGCCTAATCGGCCTCCCCGCCAATCTACATACTAGGAGCACGACATGGCCAAAGGTATCCGCGAAAAGATCAAGCTCGAGTCGACTGCCGGCACGGGTCATTTCTACACGACGACCAAGAACAAGCGCAACATGCCCGAGAAGATGCTGATCAAGAAATTTGATCCGGTCGCTCGCAAGCACGTTGACTACAAGGAAACCAAGCTGAAGTAATTCAGCCGGTTTTCCAGGTAGTGAAAAGCCCCGCCCCGCGGGGCTTTTTTTGTTGGCGCGGAGCGTTTTTTATTATTGCCGCGCGGCAAAGGGGCGTGCTTCAATTGGCCGCTACCCTGCCCCCGACCCCTTGCCTGCGATGACCGCCATGCTTCGTCCCTGCCTTACTTTGCTGCGCCGCGCGCTCGCGCCCGCACTCCTGGCCCTGGCACTGACGCCTGTTGGCGCCGCCACCGCCAAGGACAAGGAACCGCCCATACGCATCGGCGAGATCAACAGCTACAAGGCCATTCCCGCCTTTCTTGGTCCCTACAAAAAGGGCTGGCAATTGGCGGTGGAAGAGGTCAACGCCGGTGGTGGCGTGTTGGGCCGGAAGCTGGAAGTGATTTCGCGCGATGACAACGGCAACCCGGGCGATTCGGTACGCGCCGCCCAGGAGCTCATTGCCCGCGAAAAAGTAGAGCTGATCTTCGGCGGCTTTCTGTCCAACACCGGCCTGGCGCTGACCGACTTCGCCAAGCAGCAGCAGGTGTTTTTCCTGGCCGCCGAGCCGCTGACCGACAAGATCACCTGGCAAGAGGGCAACCGCTACACCTGGCGCCTGCGCCCGTCCACCTGGATGCACGTGGCGGCGCTTGCGCCCAAGGCCCTGGCCTTGCGCAAGAAGCGCTGGGCCATCGTCTACCCCAATTACGAATACGGGCAGTCCGCCGTGGCCACCTTCAAGGCCATGATGAAGTCGTTCCAGTCGGATGTGGAATTCGTGGCGGAACAGGCCGTGCCGCTTGGCAAGGTAGACGCGGGCGCCGTGGTGCAGGCCCTGGCCGACGCCAAGCCCGATGCCATCTTCAACGTGCTGTTCGCCGCCGACCTGACGCGGTTTGTGCGCGAGGGCAACACGCGCGGCTTGTTCGAGAACATGCCGGTGGTGTCCGTGCTGTCGGGCGAACCGGAATACCTGGAACCGCTGGGCGCCGACACGCCCAGCGGCTGGATCGTGACCGGCTACCCCTGGTACGCCATCGACACCCCCGCCAATACCACCTTCGTGGACGCCTACAAGAAGCGCTACAACGAAACGCCCAAGGTGGGCTCGGTGGTGGGCTATGCGTCCCTGATGTCGATCGCCCAGGGGCTGAAAGCCGCCGGCGCCGTGGATACGGAAAAGCTGGTGGACGCGTTTGGCGGCCTCAAGGTGGACACGCCCTACGGCCCGATCCAATACCGCAAGATCGACCACCAATCGACGATGGGCGTCTACGTGGGCGTCACGGCGGTGGAAGACGGCAAGGGCGTCATGAAAGACTTCGCCTACATCGACGGCGCGCGCTTGCAGCCGCCCGATGAGCAGGTGCGCAAGATGCGTCCCACCAACTGATGAGCCTGTCGGGGCTGCTGTCGCAGCTGCTTAACGGCCTGGCGGACGCCAGCGCCTTGTTCCTGGTGGCCGCGGGCTTATCGCTGATCTTCGGCGTGACCCGCGTGGTGAATTTCGCCCACGGCTCTTTCTACATGCTGGGCGTGTACCTGGCCTGGACCTTCACCAACTGGTTCGGCACCGGCCCCGCTTATTGGCTGGGCTTGCTGCTGGCCGCGCTGGTGACCGGGCTGGTCGGCCTGGCCGCCGAATGGTTGGTGCTGAAGCGGCTGTACCGCGCGCCCGAACTGTTTCAACTGCTGGCCACCTTTGCACTGGTGCTGATCATCGGTGATGCGGCACTGGCCATCTGGGGCCCCGAGGACCTGTTCGCCGCGCGCGCGCCGGGCCTGTCCGGCGCCGTGCAGATTCTCGGCCGGCGCTATCCGCAATATGACCTGCTGCTGATCGCCGCCGGCCCCGTCGTGCTGGGGCTGCTGTGGCTGCTGCTGATGCGCACGCGCTGGGGCCGTTTGCTGCGCGCCGCCTCCGAAAACCGCAACATGCTGGCCGCCCTGGGCGTGAACCAGGCGTGGCTGTTTACGTCGGCCTTCACGCTGGGGGCGTTTCTGGCCGGGCTGGGCGGCGCGCTGGCCGCACCGCGCGTGCCGGCCACGCTGGGCCTGGACCTGGAAATCATCGCCAGCGCTTTTGTCGTGGTGGTGGTGGGCGGGCTGGGCTCCATTCCCGGCGCGTTCCTGGCCGCGGTGCTGATCTGCTCGGTCAAGGCTGTCTTCGTATTCTTGGGCCAGGTCGCCATCGGCCCCTGGGTGTTCAACCTGTCCAAACTGACCTTGCTGGCGGAATTTGCCGTGATGGCGGTCGTGCTGGTGGTGCGCCCCTGGGGATTGCTGGGCCAGCCGCCTGCCCCCGCGTCGCACGCCGGCGCGCCCGAACGGCCCATTACCCCCGCCGGCCCGCGTACGCGCTACGCCTATGGCGCGCTGCTGGTGCTGCTGGCCCTGGTGCCCGTCGCCACGCTGCAATGGCCGTATCTGGGCATCCTGATGACCGAGATCCTGATCGCCGCCCTGTTCGCCGCCAGCCTGCATTTTCTGACCGGCCTGGCGGGCATGACGTCGTTCGGCCACGCCGCCTGGTTTGGCCTGGGCGCGTATGGGGCCGCCCTGCTGCTGAAGCTGGCCGCCATCCCCATGGAAGCCGCGCTGTTGCTGGGCCCCTTCGCCGCGGCGTTCGGGGCGCTGCTGTTCGGCTGGTTCTGCGTGCGCCTGTCCGGCGTGTATCTGGCCATGTTGACGCTGGCCGTGGCGCAGATTCTGTGGGCAATGGCCTATCAGTGGGACGACGTCACCGGTGGCAGCAACGGCCTGATCGGGCTATGGCCGTCGGCGTGGCTGTCGCAAGGCCCGTGGTTCTATTACGTGACGCTGGCGTTGTGCGCCGCGGGCATCGCGTGGCTGCGCCGGCTGGCGTTTGCGCCGCTGGGCTACGCGCTGCGCGGCGTGCGCGATTCGCCGCTGCGCGCCGAGGCGCTGGGCATGGACACCCGCCGCGTGCAGTGGGCGGGCTTTGTCGCGGCGTCTTTCGCGGCGGGGCTGGCCGGGTCGTTGTACGCCTTTTCCAAGGGCAGCATCGCACCGGACGTGCTGGCGGTCAGCCGATCGGTAGACGGGCTGGTGATGGTGTTGCTGGGCGGCCTGCAAACGCTGGCCGGGCCGCTGGTTGGCGCGGCCGCCTACACCTGGCTGCAAGACGTTGCCGCGCGCAGCACCGAGTACTGGCACGCGGTGCTGGGCCTGGCCATCCTGGTGCTGGTCATGGCATTTCCCGATGGCCTGGCGGGCGCCGCCGCGCGCCTGAACCGGAGGCGCGCATGACCTCGCCCACCTCCCCCTTGTTGCAGGTGCAGGGCCTGCGCAAGTCCTTTGGCGGAATCGACGCCTTGGCGGGCGTGACGTTCACGCTGGACGCCGGTCAGATGCTGGCGCTGATCGGGCCAAACGGCGCGGGCAAGTCCACCTGCTTTAACGCGCTGGGCGGCCAGTTGCGGCCCGATGCCGGTTCCGTGCGGCTGGGTGGCCGCGAGCTGGTCGGCTTGTCGGCGGGCAGGATCTGCCGGCTGGGCGTGGGCCGCACCTTCCAGACCGCCGCCACGTTTCGTTCGATGACGGTGTGCGAAAACGTGCAGACCGCGCTGCTGGCGCGCGACCGCCTGCTGTTTCGCGCCTGGCGCCGCGCCGGCCGCCACGCGGTGGACGAGGCCATGAGCCTGCTGGCGCAGGTCCACATGGCGGACAAGGCCCACGCGCATTGCGGCACGCTGGCCTATGGCGACGTCAAGCGGGTGGAGCTTGCCATGGCCTTGGCGCACCGACCACGGCTGCTGCTGATGGATGAACCCACCGCGGGCATGGCCACCAACGAGCGGCACGCCCTGATGCAGCTGACGCGCCAGTTGGCCGACAGCCGGCGCATCGCCGTGCTGTTCACGGAACACAGCCTGGACGTGGTGTTCAAACACGCGGACCGCATCGCGGTACTGGTGCGCGGGGCTCTGCTGGCCGAAGGCGCCCCCGCCGTCATCGCGGCGGATGAGCGCGTGCGCGCGGCCTACCTGGGTACGGAAACACCCTGATCCGGCGAGGCTTGCGCGGGGGTCTGGCATTCCCAAAATATCCGCGCCTGGCAGCCCGCACAGATACCCCGATCCAGCCTGGCGTAGATGTCGCGCAGCGCGGTCGCCTTGTCGGGGTAGATATGGTCCGCCCCCAACCGATCCAGGAATCCCGTACGGCGCCACATGTCCAGCACTTCGGGCCGGGGACGGTGGAAATACAGGTCGCCGCCCATCGCGCGCCGCGCAACAAGTTCGTCTTCCCATACCTCGGCGCCGGCCAGATCGATGAAGTTCATGCTCTTGGCCATCACCAGCAGATGGCGCGGCGCCTCGGGCGCTTCGCGCAGCTCGTGCAGCCGCTGCGCCACGTGCGCCGCCGCACCGAAGTAGATGGACCCTTCCATGCGCAGCAATTTCAGCTGCGGGCATTCCGGCAGCGCGTCTGCTTGGTGTGCCAGCACCACGAAGCGCCGATCCGGCCCGCGTGAATCAAAGCCCATCGTGCGCATGGCGGGGCGCGAGGTGCGGTGCAGGTAGGCCATCAGCGACAGCACGGTGCCCAGCAGAATGGCCACTTCCATGCGGATCGTGACGGTGGCGGCCAGCGTGGCGCCGGCAATGGCGCATTCGCCTGGCTGCATCCGGATCAACTGGCGCCAACGCGGGATGTCCAGCAACGTCCATGCCACCAGCAACAACAGCCCCGAGATGGCGGCGTTGGGAATCATGGCCAGCAGCGGGGCGGACAGGGCCACCAGCACCACCAGCAACACCGCCGAAAATACCGCCGCCAGCGGCGTCTTGGCGCCCGCTTCGAAATTGGGAATCGACCGGTTCAACGAACCGCAGGACAAGTAGCAGGAAAAGAAGCCGCCCACGATGTTCGACAGGCCCTGCCCCACGAATTCGCGGTTGGCGTCGATACGCTGACCCGACCGGGTAGCCACCGCCTTGGCAATGGATATCGATTGCGCCAGGGCCACGATGGTCAGCGCGAAGGCCAGGCTCATCAGGTCGGGCAAGGCGCGCCAGTCCACGCTGGGCACGTGGAACGGCGGCCACGGCTGCGCGATGGCGCCCACCACCGATACCGCATCCCCACCCGCCTTGGCCACCCAAGAATTGAACGCCGCTGCCGCCACAGAACCGGCCACCAGGCCCAGCAACATGTAGGGCTTGCGCTTGTCCAGCCGCCGCACCAGCAGCGCCACGCCCAGCGTGGTCAGCGTGACCAGGACGGCGCCGGGATGCACTTGATCCAGATGCGTGCCCACACTGACAAGCAAGGCGCCCGCCCCGTGCGACGCGGGCGACGGCACACCCAGCCCGTCTTTCAAGGCATGCACGGCAATCAGCAGCGCGGCACCGCTGGTGAAACCGAACAGCGCCGACGGCGAAATGAAATGTGCCAACGACCCCAGGCGGAGCGCGCCCACCAGCCACTGCATCACCCCCACCAGCACCGTGACGGCCAGCGCCAGTTCGATATAGCCGGGGCTGCCCGCGACCGCCAGCGGTGTCAGCACCGCGAACAAGGCCAGCGAATTGGCATTGGTCGGACCCGACATCACGTGGCGGCTCGACCCGAACAAGGCCGCGACGATACAGGGCACGATCGCCGAATACAGCCCGTATTCAGCAGGCAGCCCGGCCAGTGTGGCGAAGGCGACGCCTTGCGGCAGCACCAGCAGCGCGCCCAGCAGGCCGGCGAACAGGTCCGCCCGCAACGTGACGCGGCTGACCTCGTTCACCCATGAACCGAACAGGCGGCTCGCCAGTTTGCTTGCCGCTTGCGTCATCGTGTCGCCTGCTCCATCGTGCCTCCGGGGCGCCAAAAGCCGTCTAGCGTAATCCCTCGCTGGGGTGCGCGCAACGGCCTATGCGTGCAAAAGAGGCATGCGGGAGATTGCCGCGGATAGGTGGCTTTGGTGGGGTGGCTTTGGTGGGGTGGCTTTGGTGGGGTGGCTTTGGTGGGGTGGCCTCGGATGGGGCGCTACAACGGGCATGGCCAGCGTTGACGCCTGGGGGCGGACTACTTCAGATATCGCTGCTCAAGTTCCCGCATGGCGGCATCGCCCTGCAACGCGATGATGTCCTTGACCGAAGGCAGATCGGCATCCACGGCGTGTATGCCGCCGTCGCGCCGGATGCGCGCGAACACATCGCGCATGGCGCCCACCGCCGCGCGGATGGCATGGTTGCCGTAGATCACCAAGCCCACCTTGCACAACGCCTGAATGTCGGCTTCGCGCAGTTGCGGATATGCGGTCGGCACCAGCACCAGCGGCACGCGGCCGGACCAGGCGGCTATGAACGCCAGGACCTCGTCGGGCGTGCTTTGCTTGGAATGAATCAGGATGGCGTCGGCGCCCGCGGCCTCGTAGGCCAGGGCGCGGGACAGCGCTTCCTGCTGGCCCAAGCCGGCGATCAGCGCCTCGGTGCGGGCGATGACGCAAAAATCCGCGTCCCGCCGCGCGGCGCAGGCGGCCTCGATCTTGCCCTGGAATTCTTCTGTCCGAACCAGTTCCTGCCGGCCGTCGGCGCGCAAGCTGGTGTCCTTGGGAAACGTCTTGTCTTCCATCACCACGGCCGACACGCCCGCCGCTTCGTACTGCGGCACCATATACGACACGTTGATCGCGTTGCCAAAACCGGTGTCGATGTCGGCAATGACGGGCACGTCCACCGTCGCGGCGATGGCGCGCATCATGTCCAGATGCACGGACGAGGAAAGAATGCTGGCGTCGGGCACCGCGTAGCTGGCGGACAACTCAAAGCCGCTGCCCCAGATGGCGTCAAAGCCGGCGTCGGCGGCCAGACGCGCCGCCATCGGGTTGTGCGCCGACATGGCGTGCATCAATGCGGAATCTTGCAGTATCTGGCGAAAACGAAGGTTGCGGTTCATGGCATGGCGTCGTCAGGGCGGCGCCCAGCGCGCCGGTTTGACGCATCGTAGCGTCATTTTTCTGAACGGCAATTCAGGGCGCAAGGGCTGAAAGACAGTCGAACCCCGTCGCCGCTCAGCCCGCGTCGCCGCCCCGGCGCACCGCCATGGCGTGCCCGATGGCCGCCAGCGCCTCGTCCGAAATCAGCCGCGACGCCATCGGCAGCAACTCGTCTTCCTCGCGCTGGATATGCGCGGCATAGGCCTGCGTGAATTCGCGGACCTGCTCCGCCGGCAAGGCCGCCGGCAGGCCCGCCGCGATATCGGATAAGGCCTGGCGCAGCGGCGCCCACAACGTCGCCAGGCGGCGATGGTCGTCCATCAGGCCCGCTACCAACGCATGCAGGCAGCCCGCATCCGAACCCGCCATGGAATCGATCAAGGCGGGGAACAGGTCTTCTTCTTCGTCTTCGTGATGGTGCACCGCCGCAGTGTCGAAATACCGGCGCACGCTGGCGGCGGCGGTTTGCGCGGCCTCGTCGCTGCCGTGCACGGGCAGGTGCGCGGCCAGCCGTTCAAGCGTGGCGCACTGGCGGGCGATGCGTCCGTGGCAGGCGGACAGCAGGGCCAATGGGTCATCCGATCCGGGCGCGGGCGCCGGGCCTGCGGGAATGCTCACCACCATCGCACACCTCCTGCATGTTGCTGCGCCATCAACCAGAATGGCCGCGCCACCACAGTCGAACGCTGTCCCAGGCGCGGCCGGCAAAACCTGCCTCGGCCACCGGTTCCAGCGCCACCACGGGAAACTGCATGGCGGGCTTGCCGTCCACCAGCACGCGCAACGCGCCCACCGTGTCCTGCGCCGCAATCGGCGCCACCAGCGGCAACGTCGGCGTCCACACCGGCTCGACCTTGGCGCCGGCCGGCACGGTCACATAGGCGTCGCGCGCAAAACCGACTTTCAAGCTGTCGCTTTCGCCCTTCCAGACTTCCGGCGTGGCCACGGCCTGGCCGCGCGCGTACAGCTTGATCGTATTGAAACCCTGAAAACCCCACTCCAGCAACTGCCGGCTTTCCTGCGTGCGCAGCTTGTCGGAGGCCGTGCCCACCACCACCGTAATCAGGCGGCGCTGGTCGGTGCCATTGGGCCGCCGCGCGGTGGCCACAATGCAGTAGCCGGCGGAATCGGTGTGGCCGGTTTTCAAGCCGTCCACGCTGGGGTCCAGCCACAGCAGCCGGTTGCGATTGGGCTGCGTGATCTTGTTGAAGGTGAATTGCTTGGCGGAATCGTACGTCTTGTACAGCTGCGGGTAGTCGCGGATGAAGCGCGTGGCCAGGATGGACAAGTCGCTGGCCGTTGAATACGTGCCCGGATCGGGCAAGCCGTGCGGGCTGGCAAAGTGCGTGGCATGCAGCCCAAGCTTTGCCGCCGTGTCGTTCATGCGCGCCACGAAGGCTTCCACGCTGCCCGAGACCGCCTCGGCCAGCGCAATGGCCGCATCATTGCCCGACTGGACCATCAAGCCGCGCAGCAGGTCGTCCACGCTCACTTTCGAGCCCGGCTCCAGGAACATCTTGGAACTGCCTGCCGGCACTTTCCAGGCGCGCGTGGAAATGACTACCGTTTGGCTGGACGTGATTTCTTTCTTGTTCAGAGCGTCGAACACGACGTAGGCCGTCATGATCTTGGTCAGGGACGCCGGCTCGATGCGCGTGGTGGCCGCGTGCGACGCGATCACCTGCCCGCTGGTTTCATCCAACAACAGCCAGGCCTTTGCCGACAACACAGGTTCGGGCATCGGCTGCGCCAGCGCGCTGGACAGGCATGCGGTTGCGACGAGCAGGCTCGCCGCCAATTTCTTCATCAACATATCGGTGCTTGAAATCCATGCTTTTGTTTTTCGCGACGCAATTGGAACACGGGATGCGCGGAAGGTTCAGTGATGCGCGAGGCCACGTCCGCAAGCCATTGCGCGATGGCATTTTTTTGAAGAAACCCTTGCAGGAAGCACTTTTCTGCGTGGAAAACAACAAACAACGGCTGAAAACCCGGCGGAAAACCGCTAGAACGGCTAGTCTTCCGCTATCATCGGGCGCGTGGCGTTAATTGCCGATACCCGGCGCGCGCTGCCCCATGTCCTCAACTACGGATTTTGACCATGGCCACGAAAGCAAAAGCTCCTGCCAAGAAAGTCACCAAGACCGCCGTCAAGGCACCTGCAAAGAAGGCAACCGCCGCCAAGACCGCTGTGAAGCCCGCAGCCAAGAAGGCCGTCGCCGCCAAGAAGGTCGCTGCTGCACCCAAGGCCATCAAGGCTGCAATGAACAAGACCCAGCTGGTCGCTTACATCGTTGAGCAATCGGGCGTTGAAGCCAAGGCCGTCAAGGCCGTGCTGGCCAGCCTGGAAACTTCGGTGCTGGGTTCCGTGGACAAGAAGGGCGCCGGCGAATTCACGCTGCCCGGCCTGTTCAAGGTTGCCGTGCAGAAGGTTCCCGCCAAGGCCAAGCGCTTCGGCAAGGACCCGTTCACTGGCGTTGAGCGCTGGTTCCCCGCCAAGCCGGCTTCGGTCAAGGTGAAGGTTCGCCCGCTCAAGAAGCTGAAGGACGCCGCGCAGTAATTCGCGCGACCATCCGGTCAAGCCGGAAAGGCCCGCCTCGAAAGAGGCGGGCCTTTCTTTTTGCCGCGCGATTTGCGCGAGCCGGGTTCAGGGGACTAGAATTTATCTTTACGTGAAGAAACTTCACATCAAATAAATTCGATCATGCCCACGTCCGACCTCGTCGATCTCGTCATCTCGCAATGGACCACCGAATGCCCCAACCAGGACTTCGCGGCCATGGCGGTTGTGACCCGGGTGTTCCGCCTGAACGCCTTTGCGACCCGAAACGTCAATCGCAGCTTTCGCCGCCATCACCTGCACCAGGGCGAATTCGACGTCCTGGCGACGCTTTACCGCACCGGCGCGCCGCACGCCCTGAACCCGCAGAAGTTGGTCGAAGCCTTGTTGCTGACATCAGGGGCGATGACGAACCGGCTTGACCGGCTGGAACAGGCGGGGCTGCTGGTGCGCAATCCGAACCCCGACGACCGGCGCGGCATCATCGTGTCACTGACCCCTGACGGCCTGCGCGTCATCAAGCAGGTGCTGAAGGATTACCTGAAGGATCTGGGCGAACTGCTGGATCCGCTCTCGGCCGCCGAACGCAAACAATTGGCCGGCCTGCTGAAAAAGCTGCTGATCAAGCACGATCAGGAAACGCCAGGAGGGATCGGCGTCTGACGCGCTGCCGCCCATGGCGCGGTTGCCGTAGACGTAGACGTTGATGTCGCCGTCGCCCTCGTTGCCACCGTTGCCGCCTCCCCTCTCCCTTCGCTTTCTCCCGCCATTTTCGAACCGCCTTCGCTCCGCTTCATGACAGCTTCCCCCGCCTCCGCGCCCCCCGCCCCGCCTACCCCGCCCACCCCGACGCTGACCGCGCCGATCGTCCTGTTGATGTCGATCGCGACCGGCCTGGCCGTCGCCAGCAACTACTACGCGCAACCGCTGCTGCATACGATTGGCCAGCAATTCGGGCTGTCCAACGCCGCGGCGGGGGCCATCGTCACCACGGCCCAATTGAGCTACGCGCTGGGTTTGATGCTGCTGGTGCCGCTGGGCGATCTCTTTGAACGCCGCCGTCTGATCGTGCTGATGACCTTGTTGTCAGCGGGCGGCCTGTTGATTTCTTCCTTCGCCACCCACATCGCGGTGCTGCTGCTGGGCACGGCGCTGACGGGGCTGTTGTCCGTGGTGGCCCAGATTCTGGTGCCGTTCGCGGCCACCCTTGCCGCCCCGCACGAGCGCGGCAAGGCGGTGGGCACGGTCATGAGCGGCCTGCTGCTGGGCATTCTGCTGGCTCGCACCGTGGCAGGCGTGCTGGCGGACGTGGGCAGTTGGCGCACCGTGTACTGGGTGGCCGCCGTGCTGATGCTGGGCATGTCCGCCGCCCTGTGGCGTGTGCTGCCGCGCTACCAGAGCCCCACCACGATGAGCTATCCGCGCCTGTTGGGCTCGATCCTGCGCATGTTTGTCCAAGAGCCGCTGTTTCGCGCGCGGTCCCTGCTGGGCTTTTTGCTGTTCGCCGCATTCAGCATGCTGTGGACGCCGTTGACCTTCCTGCTGGCCAGCCCGCCCTATCAATACAGCAACACCACCATCGGCCTGTTCGGCCTGGCCGGGGCGGCGGGCGCCTATGCCGCGAACCGCTTCGGCCGCCTGGCCGACCGGGGCCTGGGCAACCTGGCCACGCGCGTGGGCCTGCTGCTGCTGCTCGGGTCCTGGGGCCTGATGGCCTTTGGCCAGGTCTCGGTATTTGCCCTGTTGGCGGGCATTCTGGTGCAGGACCTGGCCATCCAGGGCGTTCATGTCACCAATAGCAGTTCGCTCTATCGCCTGCGTCCCGAAGCACGCAGCCGCCTTACCGCGGGCTACATGACCAGCTACTTCCTCGGCGGCGCCTCCGGTTCACTGGTATCGTCCTGGCTTTACGCCCATTTCGGCTGGCCCGGCGTGGTCATCGCGGGCGCTGTTCTGGGCGTGGTTACATTGGCATACGGCGTCTTGGCGCCCAGTGCGCGCATCCCCGAAACAGCCCCGCCCCCTAGCCGCGTCTAGCACCTCCTATAATCAGGGGTTTTGACCGCCACCGCGTCAGGCCGCCCCCGCGTCCACGCGGCAGGGCGGCTAGCCCTTTTTTGCCACCGTGCCCGAGCCCATGCAGGAACGTTACCTCCCCACTACCGTCGAAGCGGCCGCCCATCAAGACTGGCAGGCCCGCGACGCCTATCTGGTCCACGAACACGCGAAGAACGCCGACGGCTCCGAAAAGCCGAAGTTCTACGCCTGCTCGATGCTGCCCTACCCCAGTGGCAAGCTGCATATGGGCCACGTGCGCAACTACACCATCAACGACATGATGGCGCGTCAGTTGCGCATGCGCGGCTATAACGTCCTGATGCCCATGGGCTGGGATGCCTTCGGCATGCCGGCGGAAAACGCCGCCATCAAGTCCAAGGTGCCGCCTGCCAAGTGGACCTACGACAACATCGCCTACATGAAGAAGCAGATGAAGGCGATGGGTCTGGCAATCGACTGGACGCGCGAAATGTGCGCCTGCGATCCGCAATACTACAAATGGAACCAGTGGCTGTTCCTGAAGATGCTGGAAAAGGGCGTGGCCTATCGCAAGACCCAGGTCGTGAACTGGGACCCGGTCGACCAGACCGTGCTGGCCAACGAACAGGTCATCGACGGCCGTGGCTGGCGCTCAGGCGCGCTGGTTGAAAAGCGCGAGATCCCGGGCTACTACCTGCGCATCACCGACTACGCCGACGAACTGTTGGGCGCTGTCCAGAACGACCTGCCCGGCTGGCCCGAGCGCGTTCGCCTGATGCAGGAAAACTGGATCGGCAAGTCCGAAGGCCTGCGCTTTGCCTTCCCGCACAAGATCGCCGGCCAGGATGGCCAGCTGATCCAGGACGGCAAGCTGTACGTTTTCACCACCCGCGCCGACACGATCATGGGCGTGACCTTCTGCGCCGTGGCGCCGGAACACCCGCTGGCCACGCATGCCGCGCAAAACAACCCCGAGCTGGGCGCGTTCATCGAACAGTGCAAGCTGGGCGGCACGACCGAGGCCGAAATGGCCACGCGCGAAAAAGAAGGCATGCGCACGGGCCTGACCGTCACGCACCCTGTCACGGGCGCGGACGTCGAAGTGTGGGTCGGCAACTACGTGCTCATGACCTACGGCGACGGCGCCGTCATGGGCGTGCCCGCCCACGACGAACGCGACTTTGCCTTCGCCAAGAAATACGACTTGCCCATCGTGCAAGTCGTGGACCTGCCCGGCAAGGAATACTCCACCGCTGCCTGGCAGGAATGGTATGGCGACAAGCAGTCTGGCCGCACCATCAATTCCGGCAAGTACGACGGTCTATCGCACAAGGAAGCCGTGGACGCCATCGCGGCCGACCTGGGCGCGCAAGGCCTGGGCGAAAAGCAAACCACGTGGCGCCTGCGCGACTGGGGCATCTCGCGCCAGCGCTACTGGGGCACCCCGATCCCGATCATCCACTGCGCCGACTGCGGCCCGGTGCCGGTTCCCGAAAAAGACCTGCCCGTCGTCCTGCCCGACGACCTGATCCCGGACGGCAGCGGCAACCCGCTGGCCAAGAACGAAGCCTTCCTGTCCTGCGCCTGCCCCAGCTGCGGCAAGCCCGCGCGCCGCGAAACGGACACGATGGACACGTTTGTGGACTCGTCCTGGTACTTCATGCGCTACACCTCGCCGGGCAACGACAACGCCATGGTCGACGCGCGCAATGACTACTGGATGCCGATGGACCAGTACATCGGCGGCATCGAGCACGCCGTGCTGCACCTGCTGTACGCCCGCTTCTGGACCAAGGTCATGCGCGACATGGGCCTGCTCAATTTCGACGAGCCCTTCACCAAGCTGCTGTGCCAAGGCATGGTGCTGAACCATATCTATTCGCGCAAGACGCCCCAGGGCGGCATCGAATACTTCTGGCCCGAAGACGTTGAAAACGTCTACGACGACCGTGGCGCCATCACCGGCGCCAAGCTCAAGTCGGACGGTTCCGCCATCAACTACGGCGGCGTGGGCACGATGTCCAAGTCCAAGAACAACGGTGTCGATCCGCAATCGCTGATCGACACGCTGGGCGCCGACACGGCACGCCTGTTCGTCATGTTCGCCAGCCCGCCCGAGCAGACGCTTGAATGGTCGGATTCGGGCGTGGAAGGTTCCAACCGCTTCCTGCGTCGCCTGTGGTCCATCAGCTACGCGCGCCGCGACGCCGTGGCACGTGGCCTGGCCAATGGCGCTGACTGGTCGCAAGCCACCGCCGCCGTCAAGGATCTGCGCCGCGAGGTCTACACGCTGCTCAAGCAAGCCGACTACGACTACCAGCGCATCCAGTACAACACCGTCGTGTCCGCCTGCATGAAGATGCTGAACGCCATCGACGACGCCAAGCTGCCCGAGGACGCCGCGGCCGATGCCGCCTACGCCGAAACGCTGGGCGTGCTGCTGCGGGTGTTGTACCCGGTGGTCCCACACATCACCTGGCACCTGTGGCAAGACCTGGGCTACGCGAAAGAGCTGGGCGACCTGCTGGACGCGCCGTGGCCGCATGTGGACGAAGCCGCGCTGATCGCGGACGAAATCGAGCTGATGCTCCAGGTCAACGGCAAGCTGCGCGGCTCGATCCGCGTGGCCGCGGGCGCCGCCAAGGAAGACATCGAAAAGCTCGCTGCCAGCCAGGAAGAGGTCTCGCGCTTCCTGGAAGGCCGCCCGCCCAAGCGCGTCATCGTGGTGCCGGGCAAACTGGTCAACGTCGTAGGCTGATGAGGTCAAGCATGTACTTCGCCGGGCAACTCTCGCACTCCCCCCGCCAATCGTGGCTGCTGCGCGGCGCCTGCCTGGCGCTGTTCATGCTGCTGTCCGCTTGCGGCTTCGCACTGCGCGGCGTTACGCCGATGCCGTTCGACACGCTTTATGTCGGCATGCCCGATACCACTCAGTTCGGCGCGGACGTGCGCCGCGCGCTGCGCGCGGCCTCGCCCAATACCAAGCTGGTCGATTCGCCCAAGGAAGCGCAGGCCATTCTGCAGCAGGTTGGCGATACGCGTACGTTGCGCGAGGTGTCTCTGAACGCCCAGGGCCGGGTCGAGGAATACGAGCTGGGTATCAACTACACGTTCCGTCTCATCGACAACAAGGGCCGTGCGTTGATCCCCGACACCACCTTGTCCATCTACCGCGAAATGCCGTACGACGACCAAGTGGTGCAGGCCAAGCAAGGTCAGATCGACACCTTGTATAAAGCCATGCAGCGCGACCTGGTGTCCCGTCTGCTGCGCCGCATGACCGCACCGGACGTGCGCCGCGCATTCGAGCAGGCTGAAGAACGCGGGGAAACCGGCGAGATTCCGCTGTACGACCCGAACGCGCCGCAGCAAAAGAGCACGCCCACGCCGTGGCAGACGCCGCAAACCACCGACCCGGCGATCTTGCGCTAGCCCATGGCACAGCCTTTGGACGCGGATCGGCTTGCCGAACACCTGCAGCGCCCGGGCAACCGGCTCGCGCCGCTATACACGGTGTCCGGCGACGAGCCTTTGCTGGTCACCGAAGCCGTGGATACGTTGCGCGCCTCGGCGCGCAACGCCGGCTACACCGACCGGCTTTCGATGGTGATGGACGCCCGCAGCGACTGGAGCGCCGTCACTGCCGCAACGCAAAGCGTGTCGCTGTTCGGCGACCGCCGCATCCTTGAAATCAAGATCCCCACCGGCAAGCCCGGCAAGTCCGGCGCCGACACGCTGGCCAAGCTGGCCGAGCAGGCCGAAAAGCAGCCTGATGCCGACACGCTGATCCTCATTGCGCTTCCCCGGCTGGACAAAGCCACCCGCGAAAGCCGCTGGGTGCAGGCGCTGAACCGGGGCGGCGTGATGGTCGACATCGCCAACATCGAGCGCGGCCGGCTGCCTGCCTGGGTGGGCATGCGGCTGGCTCGGCAAAACCAGCGTGCCGACGCCGCCACGTTGCAATGGATGGCTGACAAGGTCGAAGGCAACCTGCTGGCTGCGCACCAGGAAATCCAGAAGCTGGGCTTGCTGTATCCCGAAGGCCAACTGGCGGCCGAGGACGTAGAGCGCGCGGTACTGAACGTTGCGCGCTACGATGTTTTCGGCCTGCGCGACGCCATGCTGGCGGGCGACATCGCTCGCACCATCCGCATGATCGACGGCCTGCGCGCCGAAGGCGAAGCGCTGCCGCTGGTGCTCTGGGCGGTCGGCGAAGAAATCCGCCTGCTTGCCCGCATCGCGGAAGCGCGTGCGCTGGGCCAGGACGCCAACGGGCTGATGCGTCGGTTGCGTATATTCGGCGCGCACGAGCGCCTGGCATTACAGGCGCTGAACCGGGTGCAGCCCGCCGTCTGGCCCGCAGCCGTGCAGCACGCCCACGACGTGGATCGTCTGATCAAGGGCTTGTCCGTCGCCGGACGGCTTTCGGACCCCTGGGAAGAAATGACCCGGCTGGCGCTGCGCGTGGCCGCCGCCGGCGGGCGACCTTGAAGGCCGCCCCGCGCACGCCGTCCTTTGTCCGGATATAAACTGAATCTTCAGACGGCGCTTAGGGTTACGCCCACGGGCTCCGCCGTCTCTTCCGTTGCACTCATTCATGATTGACACTGCCATGTCCTCGTCTTCCATCGAACACGCCATGCTGACCTTGGGCGAAAACGCCCGGCGCGCCTCGCGCGCGATGATGCGCGCCAACAGCGCCGCCAAGAACAAGGCGTTGCTGGCCATGGCCGACGCCCTGGCCGCCAGCCACGATGAGCTCAAGGCCGCCAACGAAAAGGATGTGTCCGCCGCCCGCGCCAACGGGCTGGAACCGGCACTGCTGGACCGCCTGACCCTGTCCGACAAAACGTTGGCGCACATGGCCGAGGGCTTGCGCCAGATTGCCGCCCTGCCCGATCCTATCGGCAGCATCACGGCCACCACGGTGCGTCCTAACGGCATGCGCGTGGCGCAAATGCGGGTCCCGCTTGGGGTCATCGGCATCATTTACGAGTCCCGCCCCAACGTCACGATCGACGCGGCCGCGCTGTGCTTGAAGTCCGGCAACGCCGCGATCCTGCGTGGCGGCAGCGAAGCTTTGCACTCCAATATCGCGTTAGGCCGGGTCGTGCAAACCGGTCTGGCCGCGGCCGGCTTGCCGCCGGACGCCGTGCAGGTGGTTGCCACCGCGGACCGGGCCGCCGTGGGCAAACTCATCACCATGACGGAACATATCGACGTCATCGTTCCGCGCGGCGGCAAGGGCTTGATTGCGCGGCTGGCGCAAGAAGCCCGTGTGCCATTGATCAAGCACCTGGACGGCAACTGCCACATCTACATTGACGCGGCGGCCGATCCGGACAAGGCGCACACCATTGCCTTTAACGCCAAGACCTACCGCTATGGCATCTGCGGCGCCATGGAAACGTTGCTGGTCGATGCCGTGGCCTCCGTTTCCATTCTGCCCACCCTGGCGGCAGCCCTGATCGAGCATGGCGTCGAACTGCGCGGCTGCCCGCGCACGATGGCCTTGCTGCCCCACATCACCCCTGCCACGGAAGAAGACTGGGGCACGGAATACCTGGGCCCGATCCTTGCCGTTCGTATCGTTGACACGCTGGATGACGCCATCGAGCACATCGCGCGCTGGGGCTCGGGCCACACCGACGCCATCGTCACCGAAGACCTGTCGGCGGCGCAGCGCTTTCAGCGTGAAGTGGATTCCAGCTCGGTCTACGTCAACCTGCCGACCTGCTTTGCGGACGGTTTCGAATACGGCCTGGGCGCTGAAATCGGCATCTCGACGAACCGTCTGCATGCGCGCGGCCCGGTCGGCCTGGAAGGCCTGACCACGCTGAAATGGGTGTTGAACGGTGAAGGCCAAGTTCGCGGCTGAACCACATCAGCCCTGGGCCTGACCGCCCGACATCGCTGACGCTGCCCTGAACACGGGGCGGCGCCAAGCCTTCTACAATACGGGCAGATTTTTTCCCCGCTTTCGTTCTGCCCTTTTTTCATCTAACGCGGCACGCCGCGCAATCTTGAGATCCCCATGCATTCACCTGTCATGGCCATGGCCTTCAGCCTTTTCGTGCTTTGCTTCATCACCTGCACGCTGAGCGGCATTGTCCTGTTTTTCCTGAAAAACAAAGAGATCAACGCCGCGTTCAAGCATCCCTATTTGCAACACCGCCCGTGGAAACAGTATCCCCTGTCGATCCAGGCGGCCATCATGCTGGACTATTTTTTCCGCCTGATGTTTCCCGGCACGCGGTTCTGGTTGATCGGCAATGCCAACGATTTGCTGGGTCACGTCGACCCCAAGAAAACGCCGCTTTCGCTGAAATGGCCCATCGTTGGCTTTTGGGGCTCGTGCTGGCTGGGCCTGATCGCCATGATCGTCCTGTGGGTGATGCTGTACCTGGGAGCCTGAGCCCATGCAGATCCGAATCGAAGACTATCCCGGCAGCATCGACGCCGCCCGCACGTTGATCGCCGCGCGCGAATCCGGCCTGGCCGGCCCGCGCTTGCCGGCGGACTGCCGCCCGCAATCAATGGGGCAGGCATTCGCGGTTCAACAGCGCACCGCACAGCTATTGCAGGAAACGCGCCGGGACCGCATCGCGGCCTGGAAAAGCGCGCTGCCCTCGCCCGAGAAAATGGTTGTGGCGCCGATTTACGCATCGGGCACCGTCTATGCCGAGGCTGGTCCCGTTGCCACGCGCACGCAAGTGGTGCGCATTGAGCCGGAAATTGCATTCGAGCTGGCGCAAGACCTGCCCGCCCGCGACACGCCCTACACCGACGCCGAGATTGACGCGGCCGTGGGCGGCGCTCGGCTGGCGCTGGAAGTGCTGGGCTGCCGCTACGCGTCGCCCGAACATGCCAGCCTGCCAGAGCTGCTTGCCGACCACATGTTCAACGAAGGCCTGGTGCTGGGGGCGCGCATCGCCAGCGCCGACGCGGTTCCTTCAAGCATGACGCTGACCTTGTCGGTCGGCGGACGCGAAGTTGAACAACATCCTGGCTTTCACCCTAACGATCGCCCAAAGGCCGGCTTGTACTGGTTGGCCAATTTCCTGCGCGAACAAGGCTTGGGGCTGCATGCCGGGCAGCACGTCATTACCGGTTCTTATGCCGGGTTCCTGGACGTGCCGGCGCATCAAGACATCGAGCTCGTCTACGGCGAGCTCGGCGTGCTGCGCGTGCGGTTTGGCAGCTAGGGCGTCGGGCTAACGCAAGGCCGCACCCCGTCAACGCGGTGCGGGTTTGAAGTCCGGTTCCGCGATAGTGACGGCGGCATCGCCCGCCTCGATAATTTCGCCAGCGGCCAGGCATAGATCTTCGCGATAGCGTCCCGCAACGATCTGCACCCCGACGGGGCTTGGCCCGACGCTGCTCATGGCGTTGCCCATCGCCACCGACAACCCGGGCAAGCCCATGAAGGGCACGCCGATCTGCGTCATCTGCGCACGCCACACGCGCGCGTAAGCCGCGTCGCCCTGCAAATCCAGATTGTCGGGAAAGGGCAATTCCGCGGATACCGGCAGCAACAGCACCGGATATTCGGAAAGGAAGATTTCCCACAAGCGGGTCAACGTAGCCCGACGCGTCAGCACCGCGGAAAAATTGTTCAGGTTTGCGTCGGCGGCCTTGTCGCGCTGGCCGCGCAGGGCCACCAAAGCCCCTGGGTCGCCTTCCTTTTCGGCCGCCGCCAACATGGCCTCATAGCCGTCCGCCATCCACATGCGGATCTGCAAATCGGCCGCCTCTTGCATGGGTGGCACGGCGTCCAGTGTGTCTACCGTCCAGCCCGCGTCGCTAAGCCTGCGGGCGGCTTCCTGCAATGCCTTGACGACAGCGGGCTCGGGGTTCATGCCATCCGGGTTCACGCACAGCGCGGCGCGGCGGGGAACGTCGGGGCCCACAAGCGGCGCCGGCACCCACCAAGGGTCGCGAGGGTCACGCGCGGACATGGCCGCCAGCCCCAAGCGCACGTCGGCAATGGTGCGCCCCAATGGCCCCGACACGGCCGTCAATTGGCCGCCGATGGAACGTTCCGGCAAGGCCGCGTTGTACGCGGGCACGCGGCCCAGCGATGGCCGTAATCCGTGCACGCCGCAGGCGTAGGCCGGGTAGCGGATGGACCCGGCGATATCGGTGCCATGGGCCAGATGGCCGATGCCCGCCGCCACCGCCGATGCCGCGCCACCCGACGAGCCACCTGGCGTCAATGCCTTGTTGCGCGGGTTGTGCGTGTCCCCGTGCAGGCCGTTACCCGTGAACCAGCGCAACGAAAACGCGGGCGTGTTCGTGCGGCCAAGAATCACCGCGCCGGCGCGCAGCAGGTTGTCGACGACGGGGCTGTTCCGCGCGGCGATCACGTCCTTTTGCAGGCTGACGCCGTTGGTCGTGGCGTAGCCTGCCTGGTCGACGTTGACCTTGACCGTAACGGGCACACCGGCCAGCAAGCCGGGATCTTCGCCGCGTGCCAGCTGCGCATCGACCTCGCGCGCCCGGGCCAGGACCTCGTCAGGGCGGTGATCGACCACGGCATTAAGCGCGGGGTTGACGGCATCGAGCCGGTCCAATGCGCTTTGCGCGGCCTGGACAGCCGATACGTCGCGCTGTCGGATTAGAGAGGCAAGCTCAACTGCGGATAAACGCCAAAGATCGGACACGCGTCACTCCTGATTCGTGGTTTTCCTGCGGGGCACGCAAACCTTAGCGCCTGTCGCGCGGCTCGACAAGCCACGGCTTACCGCAGTTTCGCGGCTATTTATCTTCTTCGAACACCTGAACGATGGCGTCAGCCACGGCGCGCACGCGCGCGGTGCGGTTCAGGTCCCCGTGCATGACCAGCCACAAATCATACGGTTCGCTGCGACCCGGCCAGATACGGACCAGGTCGGGATAATCCGGCGCCATGTGGGTGGGCAGCTCGCCGATGCCCAGGCCGGCCACCACGGCGGCAAGTATCATCATCCCGGAATTGAGCTCGATCGCGATGCGCCCATTGCCCGTCGGCTCGCCGCAAAACGTGTCCGACCAGCCGGGCAAGACCGCCTGCTGGTACGTCACCAAGGTATGCCCGGCGAAGGCCGTACCCGGTTTGGGCTCACCGTGCGCGGCAAGATATTCGCGCGAGGCATACAGACCGACTTCCTTGCGGGCCAGGTGGCGCTGGATCAAATCGGGGCTGTCAGGCTTGACGTTCCGGATGGCCAAATCCGCTTCGCGACGGGTCAAGTTGCTGATCTGTATCGACGCCGACAGCACTACGCGTATGTCCGGATGCTGGACATGCACGCGGCGCACCGCCTCCATGATGAAGTAGCTGGCCACAGTTTCGGATGCCGCCACGCGCACCACGCCCGACATGCGATGGTCCAGCCCCTGCATCTGCCGCTGCAACTGGTCGGCGGCCGACTCCATGCGCTCCGCCGCGGCGAACGCCAATTCGCCCGCTGGCGTGGGCACGTACCCGCCAGGGGTGCGCAGAAACAGGCGCGCGTCCAGCGATGACTCCAGCGCGGCCAGGCGCCGGCCCGCCGTTGCCTGGTCGATCTGCAGCAATGCCGCCGCCCCACGCAGCGTTCCCACGCGATAAATCGCCAGGAAGATCCTGGCATTGTCCCAATCCATAGCGCTGACCCTCGCTTCAGTCCATTGGCATCCCGAACGCGTTTCAGCCCTGCCACCCAGGGGACCGCGATGCATTTATGCATCACTATAAAGCAGTATTTCGGCTTTTTTGCATACCCGAAAACTTCTAAGCTTCAGTCCTTGGAATCCCGCCGTCTGCCTCTCATGAACACCGCCTGCCCATCACACCCCGTGCCCTCCCTCGACGCCAAGCCGGCCACTGCCTGGCTGCCGCTAGTCACCCTGGCCATCGGTTTCGTCATGGCCATGCTGGACGTGACCGTGGTCAACGTGGCGCTGCCCAGCATTGCCGTGCAGTTTGTCGTTCCCTTGACGGACCTGGTCTGGATCGTCGACGGTTACACGCTGACGTTTGCCGCGCTGCTGTTGGTGGCCGGCGCGCTGGCCGACCGCTATGGGGCCAAAACGGTTTATCTTGCCGGCCTGGCCGTGTTTACGTTGGCATCATTGCTGTGCGGCCTGGCGCCCGACGCCAACACGTTGATCGCGGCCCGCATGCTGCAAGGCCTGGGCGCCGCGCTGTTCATGCCCAGCTCGCTAAGCTTGCTGACGCACGCCTACGACGACGACCACGTGCGCAACCGCATGCTGGCCGCCTGGTCGGCGATCGTCGCGGTGGCGGGCGCCACCGGCCCCTTGCTGGGCGGTGTGTTGATCCATCAATTCGGTTGGCGCGGCATCTTTCTTATCAACCTGCCGTTGGGCGTGGCCGGGCTGTGGCTTGCCCGCCGCCGCATCCACGCGGCCCCGCGCCGGCCGCGCGCGCTGAACCCGATCAGCCACCTGCTGGGCGTAATCGCGTTGTCGTCGTTGTGCTTCGTGCTGATCCAGGGCAACGCCTACGGCTGGACGTCGCCGCGCATTACCGGCGTCACCGGCTTGTGCGCCCTGGCCATCGTATTGCTGGTGCGGCGCGAACGCCGCCACGCCGAACCGATACTGCCCCGCGTCCTGTTCCAGACGCCGCACTTTGCCGCGGCCAACGCGGTGGGCTTCCTGATCAATCTGGCTTCGTACGGGCAGTTGTTCCTGCTTAGCTTGTTCCTGCAACATGCGCGCGGCGCCGACGCCCTTCAGACCGGTATCCAGCTGGTGCCGATGCTGGCGGTTTTTTCAATCGGCAATTTGATTTCGGGGCGTGTATCCGCGCGCTGGAATGTGTCGGCAGCGCTATTTGGGGGGCATGTCGCTGGCCGCCACCATGAGCGCCTTGGGGATCGTCGCCTTCACGCCCACGACCGCCTACTGGCCCTTCGCCATCCTGGTTGCGCTGGGCAATCTGGGCGTGGGAATCGCCGTGCCAGCGATGACCGGCATTGTGATGCAGAGTTCGGGCAAGCACCACGCCAACAGCGCGGCGGCGGCATTGAACGCGAATCGGCAGTCCGGCGCATTGGTCGGGGTGGCATTGATGGGCACCATCATGCATGTGCTGCCCGACTGGAACGCGACCCTGCCCGTCGCCTACGGCGTGATCGCCGCAAGCTACGCGGCGGGGGTCGGGCTGGTCTGGCGTCACTTGCGTCGCGCGCATAACGCATAAGGCGGGCATGCAAGCGCGGGGCGTTTGCATCACAATATGGGCCGATCCCTGCCACTCGGAGAGCCCTATGCCGCACCCTGCCACGCCCACGCCAGCCATCCGCCGCATCGCCATCGTTGGCGCCGGCACCATCGGGGCCAGTTGGGCAGCACTGTTCCTGGCGCATGGGCTGACGGTGGTGGTCAGCGACCCCGCCGCCGACGCCGAAGCACAAACGCGCGCGCGCGTTCAGGCCGCCTGGCCCGTGCTGAAGGAATTGGGCCGCGTCGTGGAAGGCGCGTCGCCGGACGCCCTGCTGTTCGAGCCGGACTTGGCGACGGCCTTGGTGGATGTGGACTTCGTGCAGGAAAACGCGCCCGAACGCGAGGACTTCAAGATCGAACTCTTTGCGCGGATGGACGCCCTACTGCCGCCTCGCGTGATCGTGGCCTCAAGTTCGTCGGGCCTGATCATGAGCCGTCTGCAATCGCGCTGCCAACACCCGGAGCGCTTCGTCATCGGGCATCCATTCAACCCGCCGCATCTGATTCCGCTTGTAGAAGTGGTGGGGGGCGACAAGACGTCGGTTGAAGTCATCGAGCAAAGCATCGCGTTCTACCGGGCCATGGGCAAATACCCGATCCGGCTGAACAAGGAAGTGCCGGGTCATATCGCCAACCGTCTGCAAGCGGCCGTTTGGCGCGAGGCCATCCATCTGGCCGCCGAAAACGTCGCCAGCGTGGCCGATATCGACGCCGCGGTGTCGCAAGGGCCGGGGTTGCGCTGGGCATTGTTCGGACCCCACATGACGTTCAACCTGGGCGGTGGCGCGGGCGGCCTGGCGCATTTCATGGACCACCTGCTGGGCCCGGTGCAAACCTGGTGGGACGACCTGGGCACACCCGAGGTCACTCCGGAACTACAGCGCAAACTCATCGAAGGCGTCAACGCCGAGGCGGGCCGGCGCAGCATCGCCGACATGGTGCAAACGCGCGACGCCCAACTGACGGCGTTGATCAAGGTGTTGCACCAATAAGTCGACGGGGCAGCCCTCTGCCCCCGAGCGCTGACGCGTTAAGGTGTTTGCTTACGACTACAGATTACCGATTACCGATCATCGGGTGAATGCCGGCTGACCCACCGGTGCATCCAAGGAGCCTTCGAATGACTGTTGTCACCCAGGACCCCCGTCAATCCCGCTTCACCGCCACCGTCGACGGCGTGCTTTGCGTGTTGGACTACCAGTTGCAAGGCGACACGATGGCCATCGTGCACACCGGCGTCCCCAGCCAGGTCGGCGGGCGCGGCATCGCTGCGGAACTGACCCGGTCAGCGCTGGATACCGCGCGCGCCAATGGCTGGAAAGTCCGGCCATTGTGCTCGTATGCCGAGGTCTACATGCGCCGCCATCCCGAATACAACGACCTGCGAGCCTGATACGCACCGCTGCCAAACCGTGACCAAGAAATCTGCTTCCCTGGCCGCTCCGTGCCCTTGCGGCGGCGCGGCCTACGACCGCTGCTGCGGCCCCTGGCATGAAGGCCCCCTGGCCATGCAGGCGCCCACCGCCGAGGCGCTGATGCGATCGCGATACAGCGCTTTCGTCCTGGACAAACTGCCTTACCTGCTAGCCAGTTGGCATCCCAGGACGCGGCCCACAACGCTGGACCCGAATCCGCCGGACTTGAAATGGCTGGGGCTGTCCATCAAACAAGCGCGCGAACAGGACGCCGATCACGCTACCGTGGAATTCGTGGCCCGCAGCCGCCAGGCAGGCCGCGCGCATCGCATGCACGAAGTCAGTCGCTTCGTGCGTGAAGAGGGCCAGTGGTACTACGTGGACGGCGATGTGACTTGAACGCCCGGCGTTCACGCGATCGCAGGGTCGCGCGTGTCGACTTCTATGGCCTGCTGCAACGCGCACACCAGTTGTTGCTCGATGCTGCCTGGCACGCGGCGATTGCTGACGATGGCCAACTCGGTCGACGGCACCGGATCGAACCCGTCGCGTGCCACCAGCACCTGATGCGATTCCAAGGTGGCGAACGCAGGCAGCAAGCTCACGCCCAGCCCTGCCGCCACGGCCGCCTGCACGCCAGCAAGGCTATGGCTGTGATAAGCGCCGTACCAGGCGCGACCGGCGCTCTCCAACGCGTAAATCATCCGCTTGCGATAGATGCAGCCGTGCGGAAACATCACCAACGGCACGGGGCAATGTGGCGCCAGCGCAGTGTGTCGCTTGGCGCCGATCCAGACCAGACGCTCGGGCCATGCCGCCAGGCATGGGCCGTCGTCGGGCTCGCGTTTGATCAGGGCCAGGTCCAAGTCGCCGGAACCCAGTTTGGCGCGTAGCTCGGTGCTCATACCACTGGCGGTTTCCAGCCGGACGCCGGGATGGCTGGCCGCGAATCGCGCCAACAGCAACGTCAGCCGCGCCACGTCGAAGTCTTCAGGAATGCCCAGGCGTAAAACACGCGCTGCCTGAGGCGCCATCAAGGCATGTTCGGCCTCGTCGGCGATGGCTAACAGGCGGCGGGCGTACGCAAGCATCACTTCGCCATCCTCGGTCGCAGACACATTGCTGCCGGTTCGGTCGCGCAGCAGCAATGTCTTGCCCACCGTCTGCTCCAGCTTGCGCACCTGCTGGCTGACGGTGGATTGTGTGCGATGCACGCGCTGGGCAGCGCGGGTGAAACTGCCTTCATCGGCAACGCAAACCAGCGTTCTCAAGAGTTCCAGGTCAAGCATGGCGGCCTTGATATTCGTTTATCAACTGAGAGGAGTTCTATTATTAATTTTACGACTTGATGCAGGACGTCCTACGCTGAGGATTCTTCTATTTTTCTTAGGGATCCACCATGCCGTTGAATTCGCTTCCCCGCCCGCAGTGGCTGACGTTTGACTGTTACGGCACGCTGATCCAGTGGGACGAAGGGCTACAGGCGGCGGTTGCCCGCATCCTGGCTGGCAAGCCGCCGGCGCATTCAGCGCCCACAGCCGATGCGTTCCTGCACGCGTACGACCAGCACGAGCATCGCCTGGAACGCACTCCGCCCCATCGCAGCTTTGCCGACATCTCGCGCGAGTCGCTACGATTGACGATGCAGGACTTTGGGCTGCCATATCGGCCAGAAGATGCCGATATGCTGATAGGCAGCATATCCGCCATGCCACCGTTTCCGGAAGTCGTGGACACGTTGGCCACGCTGAAACAGGCGGGTTTCCGACTTTGCATCATTTCGAATACCGATGAAGGCATCATTGCCGGCAACGTCGCGCAGCTGGGCGGGCATATCGACCGGGTGATCACGGCCGAATCCGCGGGCGCCTATAAGCCGTCTCGCAAAATCTTCGCGCATGCTCACCAGAGCCTCGGCGTCACGCCAGACGACATCGTGCATATTTGCGCCAGTCCACATCTTGACCATGCCGCTGCCCGCGACATCGGCTTCCGATGCGTCTGGATCGATCGAGGAACGGGCCGTCAGCTATTGCCTGACTATCGTCCGGACGCTACCGTACCGACATTGGACCGGGTGCCAGGAGTTTTCCGCAGCGCCGGTTGGTTATAACGCCGCGGCCTGGGCCTCTATAGTCGGATCAGGCGCGTTCCCTTACCCCTAAAGCCTTAAGGCAGACATGAATCAAGAACCCCATTTCGCAGACGCCCTATATCACGCGGAACCCGTGACTGCGCTTCGCGCCGACTTGGCTTTGGCCTTGCGGGCGGCTGCGGCTCATGGCCTGGGCGAAGGCGTCTGCAATCACTTCAGCGTGGCGTTGCCTGGTGACCCCGACCACTTTCTGCTGAATCCCCGCGGTCTCATGTGGAATGAAGTTCAAGCCGACGACATCGTCCTGATCGATGCGCATGGAAACAAACTGGCCGGTCGACATGCCGTTGAACCCACGGCGATGTTTATTCACGCTGCCATCCACCGTATCGCGGGCAAGGCCTGTGTCCTGCACACGCATATGCCTTATGCCACGGCACTGACACTTACCGCAGACCGAGGTCTGGACACGACGCTGTCGCAAAACGCAATGCGGTTCCACGGCAGGCTTGCCATCGACGAAAACTACAACGGCCTGGCCCTGGACGTCACCGAGGGCGAACGCATTGCGCATGCCATGCAAGGCGCGGACATCGTCTTCCTTGGCAATCACGGCGTTGTGGTTTGCGGCGAACGGCTGGACTACGCTTACGACGATTTGTTTTTCCTGGAACGCGCTTGCGCAGCGCAGGTCCTTGCTCAATCTACTGGCCGTCCGCTCAAACCGGTAAACGCCGACATCGCCACCAAAGTCGCCGCGCAGATTCAAAGCGAACGTCTTCAGTCAGAATTGTTCTTCGAAGCATTGCGCCGCCAACTGCCATAAACAGTCGTCGTTTGTTTCGCGCAAAATTAAAAACAAAACCCCCTCGCAGCGCGAGCTACGAGGGGGTTTAACTAATCTGTACTTGCAAAGTCTGGGACGCGCAAAAAACAAAACCCCACAGGATTACCTGTGGGGTTTTGCACAATAAAAGCCTGACGATGACCTACTTTCACAGACGTCCGTCCACTATCATCGGCGCGAAGGCGTTTCACTGTCCTGTTCGGGATGGGAAGGAGTGGTACCACCTTGCTATGGTCGTCAGGCGTAACTGGTTGAGCGGCTGCTGGTTAGCGCAACGGCTCCAATCTTGGAAGAAACACAACGTGTGGATGATCAGAGGCTAGCTCGATGATCATGCACAGGGGGGTCGTAATTGGTGTTGGCTGGCTGCTGACGGTGCAGCCAGATTTTGTATTGAACGACACTTGGAACGCTATATCACCAGGTCAATAACCATCAGTGTTATAGGATCAAGCCTCACGAGCAATTAGTATCGGTTAGCTTAACGCATTACTGCGCTTCCACACCCGACCTATCAACGTCCTGGTCTCGAACGACTCTTTAGGGGGATCAAGTCCCCGGGATACCTAATCTTCAGACGAGTTTCCCGCTTAGATGCCTTCAGCGGTTATCTCTTCCGTACTTAGCTACCCGGCAATGCCATTGGCATGACAACCGGTACACCAGAGGTACGTCCACTCCGGTCCTCTCGTACTAGGAGCAGGCTCCGTCAAGTATCCAACGCCCACGGCAGATAGGGACCAAACTGTCTCACGACGTTTTAAACCCAGCTCACGTACCTCTTTAAATGGCGAACAGCCATACCCTTGGGACCGGCTACAGCCCCAGGATGAGATGAGCCGACATCGAGGTGCCAAACACCGCCGTCGATATGAACTCTTGGGCGGTATCAGCCTGTTATCCCCAGAGTACCTTTTATCCGTTGAGCGATGGCCCTTCCATTCAGAACCACCGGATCACTATGTCCTGCTTTCGCACCTGTTCGACTTGTCAGTCTCACAGTCAAGCACGCTTATGCCATTGCACTATCAGCACGATTTCCGACCGTACCTAGCGTACCTTCGAACTCCTCCGTTACACTTTGGGAGGAGACCGCCCCAGTCAAACTGCCCACCATGCACTGTCCCCGATCCGGATAACGGACCAAGGTTAGAACCGCAAACAAACCAGGGTGGTATTTCAAGGATGGCTCCACGTGATCTAGCGACCACGCTTCAAAGCCTCCCACCTATCCTACACAGGCCGGTTCACAGATCAATGCAAAGCTACAGTAAAGGTTCATGGGGTCTTTCCGTCTAGCCGCGGGTAGATTGCATCATCACAAACACTTCAACTTCGCTGAGTCTCAGGAGGAGACAGTGTGGCCATCGTTACGCCATTCGTGCAGGTCGGAACTTACCCGACAAGGAATTTCGCTACCTTAGGACCGTTATAGTTACGGCCGCCGTTTACCGGGGCTTCGATCAAGAGCTTGCACCCCATCACTTAACCTTCCGGCACCGGGCAGGCGTCACACCCTATACGTCGACTTTCGTCTTTGCAGAGTGCTGTGTTTTTAATAAACAGTCGCAGCCACCGATTCTCTGCGACCCCATCATGCTAAGCGCGCAGGCGCTTCACACTACCGGGGTATACCTTCTCCCGAAGTTACGGTATCAATTTGCCGAGTTCCTTCTCCTGAGTTCTCTCAAGCGCCTTGGAATATTCATCCCGTCCACCTGTGTCGGTTTGCGGTACGGTCTCGTACAGCTGAAGCTTAGAGGCTTTTCTTGGAACCACTTCCAATCACTTCGCAAGCAATGCTCGCTCGTGCCATACCCTTGATTTACGCGCCCGGATTTGCCTAAGCGCCATCTTCGATACAGCAACAGGGACATCCAACACCCTGATGATCTTCCGCGATCCGTCCCCCCATCGCACTGTACGACGGTACTGGAATATTAACCAGTTTCCCATCAGCTACGCATCTCTGCCTCGCCTTAGGGGCCGACTCACCCTGCGCCGATGAACGTTGCGCAGGAAACCTTGGACTTACGGCGAGGGGGCTTTTCACCCCCTTTATCGCTACTCATGTCAGCATTCGCACTTCTGATACCTCCAGCAGCCTTTACAAGCCACCTTCGCAGGCTTACAGAACGCTCTCCTACCGCGTGCACTAAAAGTGCACACCCGCAGCTTCGGTTTATCGCTTAGCCCCGTTACATCTTCCGCGCAGGACGACTCGATCAGTGAGCTATTACGCTTTCTTTAAAGGATGGCTGCTTCTAAGCCAACCTCCTGACTGTCTATGCCTTCCCACTTCGTTTCCCACTTAGCGATAATTCGGGACCTTAGCTGGCGGTCTGGGTTGTTTCCCTCTTGAGTCCGGACGTTAGCACCCGGTGCTCTGTCTCCCAAGCTGTACTTGCGGGTATTCGGAGTTTGCCATAGTTTGGTAAGTCGCCATGACCCCCTAGCTATAACAGTGCTCTACCCCCCGCAGTAATACTTGAGGCACTACCTAAATAGTTTTCGGAGAGAACCAGCTATTTCCAGATTTGTTTAGCCTTTCACCCCTATCCACAGCTCATCCCCTAATTTTTCAACATTAGTGGGTTCGGTCCTCCAGCACGTGTTACCGTGCCTTCAACCTGGCCATGGATAGATCATCTGGTTTCGGGTCTACACCCAGCGACTGAATCGCCCTATTCGGACTCGCTTTCGCTACGGCTTCCCTATTCGGTTAACCTTGCCACTGAATGTAAGTCGCTGACCCATTATACAAAAGGTACGCAGTCACCCCACAAGGAGGCTCCTACTGTTTGTATGCATACGGTTTCAGGATCTATTTCACTCCCCTTCCGGGGTTCTTTTCGCCTTTCCCTCACGGTACTGGTTCACTATCGGTCGATCACGAGTATTTAGCCTTGGAGGATGGTCCCCCCATCTTCAAACAGGATTTCACGTGTCCCGCCCTACTTGTCTTACGCTTAGTTCCACACACAAGATTTCATCTACAGGGCTATCACCTGCTACGGCCGGACTTTCCATTCCGTTCGACTATCTTGCATGCTAAAACGTAAAGGCTCTTCCGATTTCGCTCGCCACTACTTTCGGAATCTCGGTTGATTTCTTTTCCTCGAGCTACTGAGATGTTTCAGTTCACCCGGTTCGCTTCCACTAGCCTATGTATTCAGCTAGGGATACTGCATTGCTGCAGTGGGTTTCCCCATTCGGACATCTACGGATCAAAGCTTGTTTGCCAGCTCCCCGTAGCTTTTCGCAGGCTACTACGTCCTTCATCGCCTGTGATCGCCAAGGCATCCACCATATGCACTTAGTCGCTTGATCCTATAACGCTGTAGGCTATAGGACCTGAGTATTAGCGTTTGTGCCGTTCATAAGTTTCAAAGCAGTCTGAGGTTATTCACCCCAGTCTTGAGAACTTGGAACAAAATAATGCAATCACAACCCGTACTTATTTTCTTCGGCTTGCGCCGAGTACTTAATAAGTACATTTCGTTGTGCTTCTTCCAGATTGTTAAAGAACGAATATAGCTGTTGAGTAAAACCCAACGCATAGCGCTGCAAGCAGCGCTATGCGTTAGCTTCTACGCGGGGTCAAACAAGACCGACCCCAGCTACAAAAAACAACCGATAAGAGTGGACGCTTAACACGAGCACTTAAGCTCTGAAAGGAGGTGATCCAGCCGCACCTTCCGATACGGCTACCTTGTTACGACTTCACCCCAGTCATGAATCCTACCGTGGTAATCGCCCCCCTTACGGTTAGGCTAACTACTTCTGGTAAAACCCACTCCCATGGTGTGACGGGCGGTGTGTACAAGACCCGGGAACGTATTCACCGCGACATGCTGATCCGCGATTACTAGCGATTCCGACTTCACGCAGTCGAGTTGCAGACTGCGATCCGGACTACGATCGGGTTTCTGGGATTGGCTCCCCCTCGCGGGTTGGCGACCCTCTGTCCCGACCATTGTATGACGTGTGAAGCCCTACCCATAAGGGCCATGAGGACTTGACGTCATCCCCACCTTCCTCCGGTTTGTCACCGGCAGTCTCATTAGAGTGCCCTTTCGTAGCAACTAATGACAAGGGTTGCGCTCGTTGCGGGACTTAACCCAACATCTCACGACACGAGCTGACGACAGCCATGCAGCACCTGTGTTCCGGTTCTCTTGCGAGCACTTCCAAATCTCTTCGGAATTCCAGACATGTCAAGGGTAGGTAAGGTTTTTCGCGTTGCATCGAATTAATCCACATCATCCACCGCTTGTGCGGGTCCCCGTCAATTCCTTTGAGTTTTAATCTTGCGACCGTACTCCCCAGGCGGTCAACTTCACGCGTTAGCTGCGCTACCAAGGCCCGAAGGCCCCAACAGCTAGTTGACATCGTTTAGGGCGTGGACTACCAGGGTATCTAATCCTGTTTGCTCCCCACGCTTTCGTGCATGAGCGTCAGTGTTATCCCAGGAGGCTGCCTTCGCCATCGGTGTTCCTCCGCATATCTACGCATTTCACTGCTACACGCGGAATTCCACCTCCCTCTGACACACTCTAGCTCGGTAGTTAAAAATGCAGTTCCAAAGTTAAGCTCTGGGATTTCACATCTTTCTTTCCGAACCGCCTGCGCACGCTTTACGCCCAGTAATTCCGATTAACGCTTGCACCCTACGTATTACCGCGGCTGCTGGCACGTAGTTAGCCGGTGCTTATTCTGCAGGTACCGTCAGTTTCACGGGGTATTAGCCCATGACGTTTCTTTCCTGCCAAAAGTGCTTTACAACCCGAAGGCCTTCATCGCACACGCGGGATGGCTGGATCAGGGTTTCCCCCATTGTCCAAAATTCCCCACTGCTGCCTCCCGTAGGAGTCTGGGCCGTGTCTCAGTCCCAGTGTGGCTGGTCGTCCTCTCAAACCAGCTACGGATCGTCGCCTTGGTGAGCCGTTACCCCACCAACTAGCTAATCCGATATCGGCCGCTCTAATAGTGCAAGGTCTTGCGATCCCCTGCTTTCCCCCGTAGGGCGTATGCGGTATTAGCTACGCTTTCGCGTAGTTATCCCCCGCTACTAGGCACGTTCCGATACATTACTCACCCGTTCGCCACTCGCCACCAGACCGAAGTCCGTGCTGCCGTTCGACTTGCATGTGTAAGGCATCCCGCTAGCGTTCAATCTGAGCCAGGATCAAACTCTTCAGTTTAATCTCTGTATTTGTTTCGTATTCTTGGTCCGAATAAATCCGAACCAGGTCATACGTCGCTACTCAAAGGAAGTGAGGTATGTTCTTAAACTTGACGTCTAAGGTACTTCACTTCTAGTGAGCACTTGATTTCATTGTGCTTGTGAAGCAAGCCAAGGTTTAACCCCAGACTTAAATCACAGTGCATCGCATCAAGCGCCCACACTTATCGGTTGTTTAATTGTTAAAGAGCGGTACTGCAAATTCGGTACTACAAACTACTTACTGCTACCTGCTGATCCTGCCAGCGCTGCGCGGCTTCCGCCTTGCGTCGCTTGCTGTTTTCAGCAGCAGAGAGGCGAGATTATGAAGAAGTTTTTATCGCTTGTCAAGTCAGCTTCGTTCGCTTTCGCGCCACCGCTTTCTTGCCTGCGACCTCTTCAGGTCTGCTCTCTTTAGCAGCTATCGAAATATCAGGACCACCCATCCGGGTAAACCCTAAGTTTTCGGCAACTGCCAAGCCTGAAACTATAACACGACTTTTGCAGATTATGCAACCGGCTCTTGCCTAATTTGCATCCTATCTTGCAACCCGCCACCGGCTTTCGCTAGAGCGACTCTGGAAACCAGAGGTCGGTTACTACTCAGGTGGCTCGCGATTTCGATCCGGGTAAACCCTCGATCGTCATCACCAGCCAAGCCCAAGACTATAGCACGATTTTTGCAAATTGTGCAACTGGCTTTTGCCTGATTTGCACCCTTACTTGCAATCCCACCTGACTGCCATCGCTGGCTGCTTGGCGGCAGGCCGGAGCCCGTCGTACTGCTTGGCTTCGCGGTTCAAAAATGTCTGAACTGCGAAGGAGCGAGACTATAGCACAAGTTTCGGGCCTGTCATGAAGGCGACTCAAACGTCGACGCATAGGGTGCGCCGGCCAGGGCTTCCTCCAGCCTCTCTATATATAGAGGATGCCCTCGGCGCCCCGCCCCCTATATATATATATATAGCGACAAAGCGTGGTCATGCTTATCGCCGGTGGAGACGTCTACCAGCGCAGATAGTCCACGTTGCGCAGGCGGGCCAGTTCGCGGTGCACGGTGGTTTCGTGAACCAGCCACTCCGGTACGCCGACGTCTCGCATGATGCGAGGGTCCATGTCGGCGGCCACGTTACGCATGCGAGACTGCACGCGCCACAAGCGGAATGCCGCCCACAGCAGCGGCACCAACCCGGCGCCTGGCTGAAAGCTCGGGTGCCCGCCGGACGCGGTAGCCGGGAATGACGGCGAAACAGGTGAAAGTTGGGCAGACATGACCGTCTCCTTATTGCGTTTGACGATTCGGTAAGCGTAGCCGCCCAGATACCCGATGAAAATCCAATTGTTTTCGGCCTATTGGTCAGTTACGCTAACCATCCGCTCAATGCCCGAACATTCCGCCATGCGCCTCCCGCTCAACACCCTGCCCGCTTTCAGGGCCGTTGCCGAATTGCAGAACGTGCGCGCCGCCGCCGAGCGCCTGCATTTGACGCACAGCGCGGTCAGCCAGCAGATCAAGGGATTGGAAGAGCAGCTGGGTTTCGCGCTGTTTGAGCGCAGCGGACGCGGCATTGTCTTGAATAGCGCCGGCGCGGCGTTGTTGTGCAGCGTGCAGAGCGCGCTGGCCCTGCTGGACGAAGGCGTCATGGCGGCCGCCGCGTCGGCTACCGGTAGTGAACAACGGCTGCGCGTGTCGGTACTGCCGTCATTCGCTCAGCGTTGGCTATTGCCGCGCATGGCACGTTGGCGTGCGCGCCATCCGGGCGTGTCGCTTGAGATCGAGACGTCCCAGCAGGTGGTCGATCTGGTTCGGGACGGATTTCATGCGGCCCTGCGATTTGGCCGTGGACCATGGGCCGGCGTGGAGTCCGAACCGTTGTTCGACATGCCGTTGCCCTTGATCGCCTTGGCGTCGCCAGAAACCGCCGCGTCGCTGGAAGACGACACGGCGCAAACGCTGGCCCGCCAGCCGTTGCTGGGCGAGCGGGAAATGTGGCAACACTGGTTCAACGCGGCGGGTCTGCGCACGCTGGTTACGCCCGTCGCCACGTTCAACGACGCCGGCATGATGTTGCAGGCCGCCGAACAAGGGCTGGGCATCACTCTTGGCCGCGAGCTACTCGCGGCAGATGCGCTTTGCGCGGGACGGCTCGTGCGCGTGTCGCCCATGCGCGTGCACTATGAGCAGGCGCAGACCTACCACTTGGTTTATCCGCCAAGCCTGCGCGAATGGGCGCCGCTTGTCGCGTTGAAACAGTGGCTGCACGAAGAGCTGGAGTTGTCCCGCTGCGCGCTGGTTACGCCTTCGTCCGATACGGATACGGATACCGACACGGGCACGGACGCGGGGCCAGCCCGCCAGTGACGCCGGCTTAAGCAGCTTTGCGCGTCGCCGGTTTGTCAGCCTGCATCGAGTCCGTTTCATTGAAACGCTGGTGCCACGAAAAGGCCTCTTCCAGCAGATGCGGGGTTTGGCCGCCGCGCTGGCAAGCGCGATCAAAATAATCCTGCAATGCCGCACGGTAGGACGGGTGCACGCAATTCTGGATAATGACGCGGGCGCGTTCACGCGGCGCCAAACCGCGCAGGTCGGCCAGGCCGCATTCCGTGACCAGCACGTCGACATCGTGCTCGGTATGGTCCACATGGGACACCATGGGCACCACGCTTGAGATATCGCCGCCCTTGGCCATCGACTTGGACACAAAGATGGCCAAGTGCGCGTTGCGCGCGAAATCGCCCGAGCCTCCGATGCCGTTCATCATGTGCATACCGCCGACGTGCGTGGAATTCACGTTGCCGTAAATGTCGAATTCCAATGCCGTATTGATGGCGATAATGCCCAACCGACGAACGATCTCGGGCGCATTGCTGATCTCTTGCGGCCGCAGCACGATGCGTTCGCGGTAATGCTCCAGGTTTGCCAAGATCTTGTCGTACACCGGTTTGGACACGGTAATGGACGAGGCCGACGCAAACGCCAGCTTGCCCTGATCCAGCAACTCGATGGCGCTGTCTTGCAGCACTTCCGAGTACATCGTCAGCGCCTCGAAGTCCGATGATTCAAACCCGTGCAGCACGGCGTTGGCGATGGTGCCGATGCCGGCCTGCAACGGCAACAACGCATTGGTCAGGCGGCCGGCGTCGACTTCACCGCGCAGGAACGTATTGATATGCCCGGCGATGGCATTGGTTTCGTCGTCCGGCGGCAAGGCGTTGGATGGGCTGTCCGGCTCGTGTGTGATCACGATGGCGGCGATCTTGTCCGGGTCCACCTGGATGAACGGCTGGCCGATACGTTGATCGGCGGTCACCAAGCCGATGGGCTGGCGCGCGGGGCGGTCGGCGGGCACGTAGATGTCGTGCAGCCCTTCGATGGCAGCAGGGATACCCAGATTCAATTCGATGATGATCTGGTCGGCCTGCTGCGCGAACGACGCCGAATTGCCCACCGACATCGTCGGCACGATGGCGCCCGTTTCCGTAATGGCGGCCGCTTCGATAATCGCCACGTTGATCGGTCCGATATGACCGGCTCGCAATTGCTCCACCGTTTCGGACAGATGCTGATCGATAAAGGCAATATCGCCCTGATTGATCTTGCGCCGCAACGTGGTGTCGACCTGGAACGGCATGCGGCGCGACAACACGTTTGCCTGGGCCAGCATCTTGTCGGTGTCATGCCCCAACGACGCACCCGTAATCAAGGTGATCGACAGCGGCTCGTGTTCGGCGCGGCTGGCCAGCGCGGCCGGCACGGACTTACAGTCGCCCGCACGCGTGAAACCGCTCATTCCGACGGTCATGCCGTCCTTGATCAGCAATGCCGCCTGGTCGGCGGACGTGATCCGGGCAAGCAGCCCGGGATGGCGAATACGGTCGGAATGCATGGTGTCTCCACATTTAAAGGCCAACGGCTTGCGGCCGGACGCAACCATGACGGCCTTGCGCGTCCGGGCGCCGTCTGACGCGGCGTTTCCCGATATCCCGGCACAGACACAGGCACATTGCCGCTGTCCGGGACGAATTTTTCGCAGTATAGGAAGGCGCGTTGAAATCTCGTAATGACTTAAAATCATCCAAATCAGTCGTTTTTTTCATCGTTTGAATGGTCATTGCGCCCACGAGCGCACCGGGAGCCTGCCGCCATGGACGTGCGCGCATTGCGATATTTCGTTGAAACAGTCAGGCACGCCAGCTTCACGCAAGCGGCCAAGACGCTGTTCGTGACGCAATCCACCGTCAGCAAAATGATCCGCCAGCTGGAAGAAGAGGCGGGCACGCCGCTGCTCATTCGCGATGGGCACACCGCCCGGCCCACCGATACCGGGCGCGTGATGTACCTGCGCGGTTTGCAGGTGCTGGAGACCATGCGCCAACTGACCGAAGAACTGCGCCAGACCGCCGACGTGCGGCGGGGCGCGCTGGAAGTGGGTATTCCGCCGATGATCAACTTGCTGTTCACGCCGGTGGTCAAGCGCTTCCGAGAACTGCATCCCGGCATCCACCTGACCTTGCGCGAAGGCACCGGCCAAGCCGTCGAGGCACTGGTCGCCAGCGGAGAACTCGAGGTAGGCGCCACCATCCTGCCCATTGCGCCCGACGGTGGGCTGGCCGCCCAGCCCTTCGGGCGCTACCCGATCTGGGTAATCGGGCCGCCAGATGCGCCCTGGGCGGGAAAGACGTCGCTGCCCCTTAGCGCCCTGCGCGACGCGCGGCTGCTGATCCCCACCGACGACTTCGCCATCACGCGTCGGCTGCGCCAGGCGTTTGCCGACGCGGGTTTTCAGCCCGGCATCGCCGCCCAAAGCGCGCACTGGGACTTTCTGGTGGCAATGGCGTCGGCCGGGCTTGGCGTGGCGCTGCTGCCTGAACCCCTGATGCAGCGCATCAAGACGCGCGGGCTCAGCACCGCCAAGTTGGCCAAATCCGGCATGCAATGGGAGGTGGGCCATATCTGGTTGCGGTCCGGCTACCTGTCGTTCGCCGCGCGCGCCTGGCTGGAGGTGTGCGACGCGGTGTTGGGCAAGCCCAAAAAGTCCGGCACGAGGGGGCCGGCGTCGCGCGCCGATTGAATCCAAACGTTGGCCTGGTAAACAGGATTTTCGAAGGCGCCTGGGCTAACGGCGGTGTCCAGGCCCTTCGGGCGAAATCCGGCCCTATTTATCCGGCCGGCAGAAGACTGACTTGCCACGCGGCAAAAGGAATTTTGAACCGGGGACACAGCACTATTTTTGTTGCAACGGCGGGGCTCGCGGCTTGTTATGCTGCCGCCTCGACGCGAGTGATTCGCCCCCGGAATATGACCCCCATCCCCTCCCCTTTTTTCCCCAGCCTGCGCCACGGGCGCATGCCCGCGTTCGCCGCCTTCCTCGCCGCGATACTGCTGTCGCTGTGCTTGATGCCCGCCTTCGCGGCGCCGCCGCCCAACCCCACTGAAACCGAAGCGGTGCTGGCCGCGGCTCGCAAGCAGATCGACGACATCCGCAAGCGTTTCACGGACGAGACCGACGACGCCGCCCTGGTCAAGCAACGCGGCGACGCGCTGGACATTCAGTCCAAGGCCGATGCGGCTACCGAAGCGCTGACCCCGCAACTGGCCAGCGTGACCGCCAGGCTGAGCGAGCTGGGCGCTCCGCCCGACGGCGCAAAAGAAGCGCCCGACGTGGCGGCGCAGCGCGCGCAACTGGAAAAGAACAGCCGAGCCCTGGACGCGCAACTGAAGCTGGCGCGGCTGCTGTCCGTGGACGCCGGCCAAACCGCCGAACAGATTTCGGCGCAGCGGCGTACCCAATTCCAGGCGCGCATGGGCGAGCGCCGCGATTCCTTCCTGTCGAGCCAGTTCTGGACCGAATTCCGTTCCGAATTTCCGCGCGACCTGGAACGCCTGGAAGCCTTGGGTGACGACCTGTCCACAGCCATCGGACAGACACCGAAAGGGGGCTGGCTGCTGCTGATTGCCATGGCCGCGCTGGTGATCGCACTGCGAATCTGGATCGGCCGCCTGATCCTCAAACTGACCGCCACGCGCGTGCCGCCAGGCCGCCTGCGCCGCTCGTTCCTGGCCGTGGCGCAGGTGATGTTGTCGGTGGCGACGCCGGGCGTCATCGCCCTGCTGATCCATACCGGCCTGGACTGGAATTCGCAGCTGTCCGACAACACGGCCGCGCTGTTGGCCACGCTGGTAGCCACGGTCTGTTTCGGCGGCTACGTGTCGGGCCTGGGCAACGCGCTGCTGTCGCGCAACCGGCCGTCGTGGCGCTTGCCGCCTATCCATGACCTGGTCGCCGCGCGCTTGCACTGGCTGCCCAATCTGCTGGGCACGCTGGTCGTCATGATCTGGCTGGCCGAGCGCCTGCCCGTTTTGCTTAATGCCAGCCTGACGACGACCATCACGCTGACCGGCATCGTGGCCGTGTTGATCATGGCGACCATGAGCACGGTGCTGGCCATCGGCCGGCGCTTGCGGCGCAAGATCGTTCAGGAAAACGAGGCGCCCGCGCCCTTCTGGGTGTCGCTGTTGCTTGGCGCGGTCTGGGCCGTGCTGATCCTGGGCATGGCCAGCCTGCTGGCCGGCTACGTGGCCTTTGGCGCGTTCCTGGCCAAACAGGTGCTGTGGATCCTGATCGTGATGGCGTCCGCTTATCTGCTGTCGACACTGATCGAAGACGGTTTCAGCACGCTGCTGGGCACGTCCCACCGGGACGGCGAACGCGAAGGCCCCAGCCTGCGCGACCAGGCGGCCGTATTACTGTCCGGCGTGGGCCGCGTGGCGGTGGGCCTGCTTGCCATCATCCTGCTGCTGGCACCATTTGGCGAAGGCCCGATGGACCTGCTCCAGCGCTTTGACCAGCTGCGCAAAGGCCTGGCGATCGGAGAAGCGCAGATCCGGCCTGGCGCAGTCTTGCAGGCGCTGATGGTGCTGGCCTTGTCACTGCTTAGCGTCAAGGTGCTTAAGCGTTGGCTGTCCAACCGATATCTGCCCACTACCGAGCTGGACCCGGGGATGCAGCTGTCGGCGGCCACCTTGTTCGGCTATGCGGGCTTTGTGATCTCGTTCGCCCTGTCGCTGTCCGCCGCCGGCATCGGCCTGGAACGCGTGGCGTGGATTGCCAGCGCGCTGTCCGTGGGTATCGGTTTTGGCCTGCAAGCCGTGGTGCAGAACTTTGTGTCCGGCCTGATCCTGCTGGCCGAGCGCCCGGTCAAGGTGGGCGATTGGGTGTCGTTGGGCGGGGTCGAAGGCGACATCCTGCGCATCAACGTGCGCGCCACGGAAATCCAGATGGGCGACCGGTCCACCGTGATCGTTCCGAACTCGGAGTTCGTGACCAAGACGGTGCGCAACGTGACGCGGTCCAATCCGCTTGGATTGGTGCAGATCAAGCTGCCCCTGCCGCTGTCAACCGATGCGGAAGCGGTGCGCGAACTGATGCTGCAAGCCTTTGCCGACCACGAAGATGTGCTGGACACCCCGGCTCCCAATGTATTTTTGGATGGCCTGGAAAATGGCCATCTGATCTTTAACGCCAAGGGCTACGTATCGTCGCCGCGCGCGGCCTATGGCGTACGCAGCGCCTTGCTGTTCAACGTTCTGAAGCGTCTGCACGATGCGGGCCTGGAGGTCTCGTCGCCGCCCACCATGCTGCTGGCATCGGCGCCCCCCGGCCCGCCGAACCCGCCCGAACCCACCGCAGCCGTGGCGCCCCCGCCCTCAGCGTAGGCGCCAGCCGGTTCATCGCGACCGGCCCCGCTTCAAGCCCGGCCATCCCAGTTCATCCCAGTTCATCCCAGTTCATCCCGGCGAATACAGGTCGGCGAAGCGCTGGCGCTCGAGGCGCGGATTGCGCAGCGGCGGCGAGGCCAGCGCGGTGGTTTGCGCGGTTTGCACCGGCACCGCTTGCAAGGCGGCGGTGGTCGCAAGCGGGCGTAATTGCGCCTGGGGTTGCGAGGGTGCCGCCAAAGTGCCGGCGGGCTGCGTCCCCACAGCGGGCGCTCCGGCGGTCGCCGTGGTCGGGGCCGCCTGTGCGACCGCCGTCGTGTCAAAGCGGTGATCGGCCGTCGTCAAGGCGGGATTGGTGCACAAGCCTTGCGCCACCAACGCCGCCTTGGTGCGGTCGTCGGTCTGGCACAGGATGTCGATTGCCGCCGTTTCCAGCCGCCGTGAACGATCGGCGTCCTTCGTCGACGCGGCGGCCTGCATGGTGCGTTCAAAATTGCGCCGCAGGCTGCACTTCTGGTCTTCGATCGGAATGGCCACGTTCATGCCGAAGCCCACCACGGACCCGCCGCCACCGGCGGACACCATGCAGCTATCGGACGAAAACGAACCATAAAAACTCTGGCCGCCAACCGGGGGCACCGTCTTCACGGTGCTGGATCCGCTGTTGTTCGAGTTCAGCGTAATGCCCTGGTTGTTGCCGGCGTTGGTTGCCCCCGACGATGCAGACGTCGTGGAACTTGAATTGCTGGTCTGTGCAACGGCCGAGCCGGCTGCAAGCGACAGCGTGATGGCAAACACGATTTTCTTCATGATGTCCTCTCGACCGGACGGCCGTAGCCGTCCGGAAAATCGGTCAGCGATTGAACCCGCCAACGTGACCCATCGACCCCACACCACCAATCGCCCCGAATGCGCCGATGTTGGCGGACGCGAAGGTGCCGGAGGCCGTTGCCTTGGTTTCCGTGTTCCCGAACGAGGCGCCGCCGTTGGCGATGCTGTCGCCCACCATGATCGGCGCGTTGCCCGAAATGTGGCCGTAGGATTCGCTGGTGGCATATTGCCGCGTGCTGGTCACCACCGTGGTGCCGTCCCGATTGAACGTTCCGCCAACTTGCGCCACGCCGCCCGTTTCGCCAAACGAGGTCTGGCTGGACGAGCCATAGCCGTTGACCTGGGTGGCCACGACGGAACTGCCGGTCGAGATGGATGAAGCCGTGCCATTGATCGTGCCGGCGTGGCCGGTGATCGACACGGAAGGCATGTTTGGACCGCTGGCATACGCGGATGCGGCAAACAATGACAGCGCTGCGACGACTGCGAGCTTTTTCATTTGAGCTCCTCCTGATCCGTTTCATACGGATGCTCAGGTGCCGGTGGCCTACCGGCGCGGACCCCTACGTCATGCCGGGCGCCTGACTGAAATGTTGGGCGTGGGACTTTCGTATTGGTACGGAATGATTGCTCCGTCCTAGGCTCGTCGATATCGGCTAAACGGGCGACCGGTTCCGTAAGGATGCAGTCAAAGGCAGGTAGCGGGCCGCACGAATGGCGTGCCAACCGGCATCACGCCGTGCGTATGGCCGATGAAAGTCGCAGGCGCGTGCCGTGTCCGCAGGCCGACCTTCAACTCTAAGGATGGCTTGGCGCGCGGTCGGCTCGGACAAGGGGCCTACCGCGCACGCCGGGGATGAGCGAGCGAGTGACCTTTAGGCTTACTGTCAGCCTTGCGACAAGCTGACAATGCGCAGCAATTGTGCCGACTCGCGGCGCGCCAACCACAGGTCGCCGGCCACCAGCAGCAACAGGAAGCCGCATTCGGCAAGGTCCAGGTCGGACACGAGGTGGTAGCTGACCAGCAGTGCGATGCCCGACAAACCGGCCAACCAGGCGGGCCAGGGCGACAGCAAGCTGTCGCTGTTGGCGGACGTGCCGCGCCGGACGCAAAGCCACGCCATCAGGGGCAAGAAAAGCATCGACAGGGGAATGTAGACGGCGATGGCCGACAGCAAGACCGCTACGCTGAACTGTGTGTGCAGTGACAGGGCCATCAGCGCAACGGCGCCGATGCCCACATACCAGAACAGGCGCAGGGTAATGAGACGAGTCAGGACGGCCGCTCGGGAATTCATGAACAGGCTAAGCAAGAAATTTTCAGCCATACTACTCCGGCCGGCCGGTGCTTACCCGGCCCCATTTATTTGGAGACTCGTCATGATCCAGGAAATTGCCAGCATCCACGTTCGCGAGGGCCAGGAAGCGCTGTTCGAAGCCGGCGTCGCGCAGGCCAAGCCGCTGTTCCTGCGCGCGCGCGGATGCCACGGCATGGAACTGCACCGCAGCATCGAGCAACCGCAGCGCTACACGCTGGTGGTGGCCTGGGAAACGGTTGAAAACCACATGGTCGATTTCCGCGAATCGCCCGACTTCCAGGAATGGCGCAAGCTGGTGGCGGGGTTCTTCGTCGAGCCGCCCGTGGTGCATCATGAACAGCAGGTGATCTGACCGCCCGGCGCCTGATGTCTGGGCGCCAGGCGCCAGGCGCCGGGCGTCAGGCGTCAGGCGTCAGGCGTCAGGCGTCAGGCGTCTGGCATTAGGCTTCGCCAGGCGGATCGTCGTATTTGCGGGCGCTGCCCGCGAACCGGTCCGCCGGATATTTCTCAGCGTTTTTCACCATCTTGCGCGCCACGGCATCGGCAATGTCGATGCCTAACTGATCCGCCAGCGCCACCAGGTACATCTGCACATCGGCAATCTCGTCGGCAGCGTGCGCCAACTGCGCCGGCGTCATCTCGCGCGACTGGGCCTCGGTGAGCCACTGAAACAGCGCCACCAGCTCGCCCGCCTCGCCCGACAGCGCCATCGCCAGGTTCTTGGGCGAATGGAAAGGTTGCCAGGCCCGCTCGGCCGTGAAGGCCCGCAGCGCAAGCTTGATATCTTGCAGATCCGACATCTTCGTTCCTACGCCGTGGCCAGCCGCGCATTGGCCGCCAGCGCCACCGCGACCGTGGTGCGCACATCAGCCAGCGCCCGGTGGGTAGGGTTGGACGCACCCACGTGCCGCGCCAGGATTTCCAGTTTATGGGAGGGCAATTCGGGCCACGCGCGGCGCGCCAACGCCAGCGTGCAATGCGTGGCATTGACGAACGGCAGGCCGGTGCGATCCGCCGTGGCGCCCAGAAAACGCCGGTCAAAAGACGCGTTGTGAAAGAACACAGGCAGGTCTTCAACGAATTCAAGAAACGACGAAAACGCCTGCATCACCGGCACGCCGTGACGGTCGACTTCGGCCTGCGTGATACCGGTCAAGCGGGTGATGAAGGACGGCACGGGCGACGACGTTCGAACCACCTGCGTATATTCGCGCGCCAGCGTGCCGCAGGTCTCGACGCGCACGGCGGCAAATTCCAGGATCTCGCAGGTGGCGGTTGAAAGCCCGGTGGTTTCCAGGTCGGCCACGATGAATGGCCCCCGCAGCGCTTGAAGCGCCGAGGCCAAGGCCGCCGAAGCCTGCGTCTTGGCGGGCGTTCTTGCGGACGTTCTTGCCGGCGTTCCGCTGGTGGATTTGCCGGCAGGTCCGGCCAATGCATCGGCCGATGTCGTCAGCGCGGGCGACACCCCCGTGCGTGCGCGGCGATAAAAGAACGTCACGGCGTCACGGTCGTTGTAGCCAAGGGCGCAAAACGCGGCGATCCATCGGCCAACTGGCCAAAAAACAGCGAAGCCGGCCGCACCCACAGGCCGCGCTCGTGAGGCCACAGGTGTTCGTACACCACCATCGACTCTTCGGTTTCAGAATGTCGGGCCGTGCCCACATAACGGTAAAGGCCGCCCTTGTAGTGGCGGTGAGAGGCAAGAGCCAGGGCTTCGGATTCAGTCATGGACGGTGGCCGCAAAAAAATCGACCTGGGCGGGAATGCTCCGGCCCAGGCCTGGGATTCAAACAATACCGTCTTTATAGCGCAATCGGCGCCGGCTTCAGTACCGCACGTACTCCAAGACGGGCGCCGGCGGCAACGCCGTATTGGCCGCGGGCCGGGCGCGCAACGCGGCGGTCACCGGTTTGACCACGCCCGCGGGCTGACGGCTAGCCCGCGCCGCCTGCGCGTCAGCGCTGGCCTGCGTCGCGCGCAAGGTCTGTTCGGCGTCGGCCGTCATCTGCGTGATGTCTTGCGTGACACCGCCCAGCTTGGCCGACTGCGCCAGTGACACATTGACCACCTCAGCCATGATTTCCGTCACGCGGCGCGACGACGCCACAATGTCCTCCATGGTGACCCCGGCAGATTGGACCTGCCCCGCGCCGCTTTCGATCTGTTCAACCGACGTGGTGATCAAGCCCTTGATTTCCTTGGCGGCTGCCGCGCTGCTCTGGGCCAGGCTGCGGACCTCGGCCGCAACCACGGCAAAGCCCTTGCCATGCGCGCCCGCGCGCGCGGCCTCTACCGCCGCGTTCAAGGCCAGGATGTTGGTTTGAAACGCAATGCCGTCCATGACGCCGATGATTTCCGATATGCGGCGCGAGCTTTCCGTGATGGCGCCCATGGTGCGCACCACGCCCTGCACGGTCTTGCCGCCCTGCTCGGCCACCTGGCTGGCGTCCAGCGCCAGCGCATTGGCCTGACTGGCGCGCTCGGCGTTTTCGGTCAGGCCCTGGACCGCCACGCGCAAGGTCTGCGCCGCGGTGAAGCGCTTGGTAATGTCGGTGGCGAATTTCACTACCTTGAAGGGGCGGCCCTCGGCGTCGAAGATGGGGTTGTAGCTGGCCTCGATCCAGACCTGGCGGCCGCCCTTGCCGATGCGCAGATACTGGCCGGTGTCATATTGGCCGCTGCGCAGCTTGCGCCAGAACTCTTTATAGGCCGCCCCGCGCGCTTCGTCCGGGCGCACGAACATACTGTGATGCTGGCCTTCCACTTCCGCGGCCTGATAGCCCACGGTTTTCAAGAACAGGTCATTGGCGCGGATGATCGTGCCATCAAGTTCAAATTCAATAATCGCCTGCACCTTCGAAATCGCGGCCAACTGCCCTTCGGTATCCGCTTGCCGTTGTTGCTGATCGGTAATGTCGGTGGCGTATTTCACGACCTTGAGCGGCCGTCCGCGCTTATCGAAAATGGGGTTGTACGAGGCTTGCAGCCAGACGTCCGTGCCGTCATGGCGCACCCGGCGATAGCGCCCGGCGTCATAGGCGCCCTGGCCCAGCTTGTGCCAGAAGGCCGCGTATTCCGCTGATTCCCGTTCTTCAGGGTCTACGAACATACCGTGATGATGTCCCACGACTTCATCCAGCGTATAACCCATCGTGTCCAGGAAGTTCTGGTTCGCCATGAGCACATGGCCCTGAAGGTCGAACTCGATTACGGCTTGGGCTTTGTGAATGGCGGATATCTGACCGTACAGGTCGGCCTTCTGCATGCCGCGATTTCCACGGAACAGCCGGCTTAATGTGATCCATTGCATAGGGTTCCTCCTGCCAAAGTGGGACGAAGTGCTGCCGATGACCAAAAGGTAATTTCAAATCAGAACCGATTGGCGCGTCCCAACCCAGCCTAGGCAATGCACGCCGCGCCGCATGCACTACCACGTATGGCCGTCGCGCCAACGGCGACGAAACCGACTAAGAAGATAAACCGTTCAGAATGTATCTAGTCGAAAATATTAATCCTATAAATGTACGTTTCTCCACCTTTTGGCTCGTTCAACGAAAAAAAATCGCGTTATTCGATAATCCTGATGGGTTTCTATGTTGGTATAAACCCGGTGCAACCTGAGTTACCACATGGGCACATTGCAGTTTCTGACAATTAACTAAAAAGGGCCGACTCCATATATGGAACCGGCCCTTTTATTAATATGGAAAACGTCATCGGGATCTATCCGTCCCTTATAAAATACTGTCCGGCTTGTCACTTAATATCGACCATGCGCGAGCCGTTAATGTCTCCCGCTTTTGCCTCTGGCGCGTCGTGCAAACGATCAGGCTGCGTCCAACTCGCGATACTGGCGGAATATGCATTCGCCAAAGGGCAGCCGCCTGCCACTGGCAAAGTAGGGCTGCAATGCGGGCAGCGCCGCAACGCGCGCATGCAGCGCCATCACATTCGGATAATTCGACGCCACCGTCCCCATGCGCTTCGGAAAGGCGTAGAGCAAGCCATCAACCAGATGAAACAGCGATAGGTCCACGTAGGTCCAGCGGTCTTCGCCCGCCAACCATGCCTTCGGCCCGGCCAATACGCGTTCGAAATAGGACAGGAACTTCGGAATGCGCTCTTCCCGGAAAGGCCGGGCGCGCCGCGCGGCCTCTTCTTTTTGGTCTTCGTAGTAATCGTTAGCCGAAATGGGATGGTGGGTGTCGTGTGCCTCGGTCACCATATCGGCGATGGTCAGCTGCAACTGATTGACCCATAACCGCCCTTCCATCGACTCGGGCGCCAGGCCGTGCTTTTCACCCAGGAACAGCAGGATATTTGCAGTCTGACCCAGCGTCATCTCGCCCGCCACCAGATAAGGCGGCGCAAACGGAGGATGCGGACGCGGCGTGCGCATGTCTTCGATCAACGCATCGTCCGAGGCGCCCGGCTCGCGCGCCCGCTCGCGATAAGGGATGGCGCCCGCTTCCAGCGCCAGGCGCACGAATTCACCGCGTCCGGGAATGGTTTCCCAATACCAAAGGTCGTAGGTCATGCCGTCTCCTTGCGTCGGGGGCAGGCTCAGGCGGGCAAGGCGTCGACGCTGTCTTCCTGCCCCTGGGGTTGCAGGCCTTGGGCCTGTTGATACTGGCGCGGCGATACGCCAAAGTGCGCGCGGAAATCACGCGAGAAATGCGCGCCGTCTGCAAATCCGCAGTCCAACGCAATCTGCGTAATGCTGCAAGGATTATTCAGCAACAACCAGCTTCCATATTCCAGCCGCAGTTGCCGCTGGAACGCCATCGGGGATTTTCCTGTCGCCTGCCGGAACGCGCGCTCCAGTTGCCGTCGCCCCACACCGACATAGCGGGCAATGGCGTCCAGCGGCGGGGGATTGTCGATGCGCTGCTCGATAAAGTGCGCAGCCTGGCGCACGCGCAGGTCCTGGATGCCGGACAAGTCGGTGCGGAAATGCGCCTGCGGCACCCGGCCGGGGCGCACACCTTGCAGCATCATGTGCCGCATTGCCTGCTGGGCCTTGTCCCGCCCGCAATGCCGGGCCACCAGATACAGCGCCAGATCGATGGCGGCCGTAGAACCGGCGCACGAAATCAGGTCGCCCTCGTCCACGAACAGGCGGTCCACGACCGCGCGCGTTTGCGGAAAGCGCGCACGGAAAGCATCCAGCACATTCCAATGCACGCAGACCGTGCGCGGCCCGACCACGTCGGCCTGCGCCAGGGCGAACGTTCCGGTGCAGATGCCCAGAAGGCGCACCCGCCTTGCCGCCGCCAGCCGCAGCCAGTCGCGTAGCGGTTCCGGCATGCGGCCATTGATGTAGTCGTTGCCGCCGCACACGGCGACGTAGTCGAATTCGGCGGGGTCGGCCGGCAAGCCGTCGGCAACATCGATCGTCAGCCCGGCGCTGGCGCGGCGCGGTTTGCCGTCCCAGCTCATGACACGCCACGAGGTATGGATCTGACGACTGCGGCCGCCGTGGTCGCCCGCCAGGCGCAAAACATCCACCAGGCCGGCGAAAGCGGCCAGCGTGAACTGGTCCATCAACACGATGCCGACGTTCAATGCGGGTTTTTCCCGAGGCAGCGCGTCGTGGGCGTCGTCATAGGAGGGCGACTCGGCGGCGGGGTTGTCGGTGGCGGTCATGACGCAATTATTCAAGTTTTTGTCCCGCGCCTTCAAGCTCGTTTTCCCGCGCATCGCCCAAGATGCATCCATGGCAATGTCGGCAAGCGCCTCACTGGGCTCAGACTTCCGGAACATGCCAACAAATCGACAAGGGGAATCCACGATGGCAACACTTACCCGCAGCGCTTTGGCCGCCGCCCTGATGGGCGCCGGCCTCTTGATGGCCGGCCCCGCCGGTGCGCAGCAGCAAAAGATCACCGTCGCCTGGTACGGCGGCAACTGGGGCGATGCGTTTCGCGCTTGCGTGGCCGAGCCCTACACCAAGGCCACGGGCGTCACGGTGGTGCCTGAAGTGGGCACGTCGACAACCACCCTGGCCAAGCTGCAACAGCAAAAGAACGCGCCAACGATCGACGTGGCGTGGATGGACGGCGGCATCAGCGAACTGGCCGCGCAGGCCGGCGTGCTGGACACGCTGGACCCGGCCACCATTCCCAATCTGAAAAATGTGATCGACCAGAGCGTCTATCGCAATGGCGACGCGGCCTACGCGGTCAGCACCGGCTATTACTCGCTGGGCATCACCTACAACACCAAGGAAGTGCGCGAGGCCCCCACCAGCTGGAAGGACTTGTGGAAGCCCGAGTACGCCGGCGCCGTGGCCGTGCCGTCGCCCGCCAACTCTTCCGGCGTGCCGTTCGTGTTCTTCCTGGCGCGCGTCTGGGCGATAGACCCGTCCAACCTGGCGCCGCTCTACACCAAGCTGGCCTCGCTGGACACCGCGCTGTTCTTTGACAGCTCGGGCGCCGCCAGCAACGCCTACCAAAGTGGCGAGGCCATTATCGGCGCGCACTTCAACGTGGGCGCCTGGGACTTGATCGACAAGGGCTTGCCCATCGGCTTTGCCGTACCCAAGGAAGGCGCGTGGGCCACCGACGCCCGCCTGCATCTGGTCAAGGGCGCGCCCAACGCGGCGGCCGCCAAGAAATTCATCGACACCGCGCTGACGCCCGACGCCGCCGCCTGCCTGGCCACGCGCCTGTACCTGGGCCCGGCCGTCAAGGGCGTGCAGGTACCGCCGGACGTGGCCCGCAAGCTGCCGTGGGGCGCCGAAGGCTCCGTCAAGAACCTGAGCTTGTTCGACTGGAACCTGATCAACAGCCGCCGCGCGGAAGTCACCGACGCGTGGAACCGCCAGGTCGCTCGCAAGCGCTAGGCCGGGGTCGACCATGTCTGCTTTGCTTTCCATCGAAGGCGTGTCGATGCGCTTTGGCGCCTACCAGGCGCTGGACCGTATCGACCTGGACATCCAGCAGGGGGAATTCGTGGCCCTGCTGGGGCCCAGCGGTTGCGGCAAGACCACGTTGCTGCGATCGATTGCCGGCTTTCTGACGCCGGAATCGGGCCGCATCCTGATCGAGGGCCAGGACATCAGCCGCCTGGCCGCGCACCACCGCCCGCTGAATACGGTGTTCCAGAACTACGCGCTGTTTCCGCACATGACCGTGTTGGAGAACGTGGCGTACGGTCCCCGGCGCCAGGGTGCGTCCAAGAAGGACGCGGCGGATCGCGCACGCGCCGCGCTGGATATGGTGGGGCTGGCCGACTTCGGTGCGCGCTACCCGCGTGAAATGTCCGGCGGCCAACAGCAGCGCGTGGCGCTGGCGCGCGCCATTGTGAACCAGCCCAAGCTGCTGTTGCTGGACGAGCCCCTGTCGGCACTGGACCTGAAGCTGCGCAAGCGCATGCAGCTGGAACTCAAGCATCTGCAAGCCAAGCTGGGCATCGCCTTCATCTTCGTCACGCATGACCAGGAAGAAGCGATGACGATGGCGGACCGCGTCGTCGTCATGCACGCCGGGCGCGTTGAGCAGGTGGGCGCGGGCACGGATATCTATCGCCGCCCCGCCACGCGATTCGTGGCGGAATTTATCGGCGACGCGAACTTCATGACGTATACCGCGGCGGGCGACGACGCGCTGCGTCTGGATACGCAAGGCGTGCTGGTGCCGCTGGCGGGCCATGCCGCGCCCGCACGCGGCGTGGCGGTGCTGCGTCCGGAAGATTTGGGCCTGGCCGACGGGCAAGACGCGTGCAGGTTGACGGGCGTGGTGGCCGACGTAATCAATGTGGGCAGCCACAGCATGATTCACGTGGATGTGGGCGGGCAAACGGTCGTGGCGCGTCATAGCGGCATCGCGCCGTCGGGCTTGCTGCCGGGCACGACCGTCAGCCTGTCGTTCGCGCCCGAACAACTGCACTTGATCGGTGAACAGCCATGACGCGCCGCACCTGGCTATCGCCCGGCTTGCTGCTGGCGGCGCCCGCGCTGTTCTTCGCGGCGTTCTTCCTGGCGCCGTTGGCCGTGGTTGCGGTGGCCAGCATCACCAGTGCTGCCGCCGGCCCCGACAGCGCGGGCGGCATGACCTTGACCGCGCAGCAGTACCTGCGCGTGCTGGCAGACCAGTACCACTGGGACGTCATCCTGACGACCTTCCGGCTGGCCTTTTTCACCACGATCGTTTGCGTGATCCTGGGCTATCCGCTGGCCTGGTACCTGGTGCGCGTCGTGCGATGGCAGGCGTGGCGGCGTTTTTGCGTGATCCTGCTGGTGGTGCCCTTGTTCACCAGCAACATCGTGCGCGCGTTTGGCTGGATGGTGCTGCTGGGCCGCAACGGGCTGGTGAACCAGGCGCTGGTGGGCGTGGGCGCGGCGGACCGGCCGGTGCGCTTCATCGGTACCGAGACCGGCATCCTGATCGGCATGGTGTACGTGCTGCTGCCCTTCGTGGTGCTGGCGGTGGGCAATGCGCTGGCGCGCGTCGACCCGGCTTGCGAGCACGCCTCGGCCGACTTGGGCGCCAGCCCCGCCGCCACCTTCCTGCACATCACGTGGCCGCTGACGCTGCCGGGTGTGGTGTCCGGCGCCATCATCGTCTTCACGCTGGCGGTCAGCGCGTATGTGACGCCGGCACTGCTGTCGGGTGGACGGATATCGGTCTTGTCCATGTTGATCTTCCAGCAATACAGCTCGGTCTTCGACTTTCATTACGGCGGCGCGCTCAGCATGGTGCTGCTGGTTTTCACCTTGATCTTGGTGGCGCTGGCCAACCGCGCCGCCACCTTGCCGGGAGCCGCGCGATGATCGCCCGCCACCTGATCCGCCTGATCGCGCTGGCTGTGCTTGCCTACCTGGCGCTGCCGCTGGTCGTCATCCTGGGCTCGTCGTTCACGACCACGCCCTACCTGGCGTTTCCGCCGCACGGCTGGACGCTGGACTGGTATCGCACGCTGCTGGTCGAAGCCGGCTATGTGGCGGCATTCACGACCAGCACGGTGCTGGCGCTGGCGGCCACCGTGGTGGCGGTGTTGCTGACGGTGCCGGCCGCGCTGGCGTTGGCGCGCTATGACTTCCCGGGCAAGGCGGCGATGACATCGGTGCTGATGTCGCCGCTGGTGTTGCCGCACATTGTGCTGGGCGCGGCGCTGTTGCAGTACGGCGCGTACTTTGGGTTGACGCGCAGTTTCCTGTCGCTGTTGATCGGGCACATCGTCATCATCGCGCCGTTCGTGTTGCGCTCGACGCTGACGCTGCTCACGCCCGAACAACGCGCGCTGGAAGAGGCGTCGGCCGACCTGGGCGCCAACCCGTGGACCACGTTCTTCCTGGTGGTGCTGCCGCAGATCCGGCCCGGCATCGTCACCGGTTCCATCTTCGCGTTCATCTCGTCGTGGATCAACGTGGAGCTATCCATCTTCAACACCACGGCGGACCTGAACACCATACCCGTCAAGCTATTCAACTATGTGCAGTACACGATCGATCCGACCATCGCAGCCGTATCGGGCGCCACGATTGTGGTTGCGGTGATCGCTATCGTCATCCTGGATTTGACCGTCGGATTGGACATGCTGTCCGAACGCGGCAAATAGTTTCCCCCATCCGCTTTTCCCCTTCATCCTACTTAGTCTGGAGCCACAGTCATGCGCAAGCAAGACGCGTTCGATGTCATCTATACCCATACCGAAGGCGAGCCCCTGTGCATCGTGCACAGCGGCATCCCCTACCCCGCCGGATCCACCATCCTGGAAAAGCGGGCCTTTCTGGAGCAGAACTACGACTGGTTGCGCCAGGCGCTGATGCGCGAGCCGCGCGGCCACAAGGACATGTTCGGCGTGTTCCTCACGCCGCCGTCCAGCCCGGAATTCGATGCCGGCCTCATTTATATCGACGGCACCGAGTATTCGCACATGTGCGGCCACGGCACCATTGCCGTCAGCATGGCGATGGTGGCCAACGGCCTGGTGGCGCGCGGCAAGGACGGCATCACCAAGATCCGCTTTGAAACCACGGCGGGCCTGGTCGTGTCGGAAGTCGCGTCCGAAGGCGACAACGTGCTGTGGACGCGCTTTGAAAACGTGCCCGCGTACGTGGCCGCGCAGGACATCCCGGTGGAGCTGCCGGGCTACGGCAAGCTGTCCGCCGACATCGTGTGGGGCGGCAATTACTTCGGCATCGTCGACCTGTCGGGCTGCGACCTGCGCATCTCGCCGGACAACGGCACCGAGCTGTCGCGCATGGGCCTGATCGTGCGTGACCAGTTGAACGCGCGCCACCGCATCCAGCATCCGACCGAAGCGCACATCAACAACCTGAACTTCATCACCTTCTGGCACCAGCCCACAATCGAAGGCGCGTTCTACAAGAACGTGCACGTGTTCAGCGCCGGCCAGCTGGACCGCTCGCCCGGCGGCACCGGCACCAGCGCCATGATGGCCATGTTCGAAGCACGCGGAAAGATGGGGCTGAACCAGCCGATCAAGTCCGAAGGCTTGCTGGGCAGCGGCACGTTTGAGGGCTGCTTGTTGGGCGAAGTGGACTTGAACGGCACGCGCGCCGTGCGTCCTACCGTCAAGGGCACGGCCAGCATCCTGGGCACCGCGCGTTGGGTCATTGATCGCAACGATCCGGTCGGCGCGGGCTTCCTGATTCGTTGATCGGGTAATCACCGATCGTCCAGAAACCACAATGCGCACCGGGCTACCCGGCCCGGCGCGCATTGTCTCATCGTGCCGCGGTGCGCGATCACGCCGTGGCGGCGTCTTCCAGAATCAGTTCGGCGCCGCGCTCGGCCACCATCATCACGGCGGCCTGCGTGTTGCCCGACACCATCTTCGGCATCACCGATGCGTCCACCACGCGCAAGCCCGTCACCCCGTTCACGCGCAGGCGCACATCGGTGACGGCGGCGGCGTCCGAGCCCATGCGGCAGGTGCCGATGGGGTGATAGATGGTCTGCCCATTGCGGCGCGCGAAGTCCAACCATTGTTCATCGCTTTGCACCGCGTCGCCGGGGCTGAGCTCGGCCTGGATATAGGGCTGCATCGCGGGTTGCCCGACAATGCGCCGCGCAACCTTCATGCCGCCCACCAAGCTGTCGCGGTCAATCTGCGCCGACAGGAAATTCGGGCGAATGGACGGGCCCGCCAAGGGGTCCGCCGACTTGATGTGTATGGTGCCTACCGATTCCGGGCGCAGCTGCGCCACACCGATCGTCATGCCCGGTTGACGGTCCAGGATGCGTTCGGCGGCGTTGGCGTAGCTGGCGTGCACAAAGAAAAACTGCACGTCAGCCGTGGGCATATCGGGCGCGCTTTTCACGAAGCCGTGCACCAGCCCCGTGCCCAGCGTCAGGATGCCGGTGTGGCGGGTGTAATAGCGCGCCACCTGCTGCGCCAGTCGCCAGCCGCGCGACATCTCGTTCAACGTCACCGTGCCCTTCACCCGCCAATTCATGCGGGTGGCGAAGTGGTCGATGTAGTTTTCACCCACTTGCGGCTGCGCATGCACCACCGCAATGTTGAACGATTGCAGCAAGGCGGGGTTGCCGATGCCGGACAGTTCCAGTAACTGCGGCGACTGCACCGCGCCCAGGCACAGGATGGTTTCGCGGGCGGCGCGCACGGTGTGTTCCTGCCCGTTCTTGCGGTACGTGACACCCACGCAGCGCTTGCCTTCAAACACCAGTCGCGTCACGTGCGCGCCGCATTCGACGCGCAGGTTCTTGCGTCCGGCGGCCGGCCTCAGGTAGCCGTCCACCACGCTCCAGCGGCGGCCACGGTGCTGAAGCACCTGGTAGTGGCCCACGCCTTCTTGCTTGCCGCTGTTGTAGTCAGGGTTCAAGGGCTGGCCGTCTTCTTGCGCGGCGCGCAGGAACGCGTCGGACACGGGAAACCGTTCGGCCACTTCTTCCAAATGCATGGGGCCGTTCTTGCCGCGTGTCTCGCCACCGCGCTCGTAATGCTCGATCTTGCGAAACAGCCGCTCGGCCTGTGCGTAATTCCAGCCGGTTGCGCCCGCGGCTTCCCAGCCGTCGTAATCCCGCGGCTGGCCTCGCACGTAGATCATGCCGTTGATCAAGGTGGAACCGCCCACGCCTTTGCCGCGCGGCACGGCGATGGTGCGGCCATAGACGTTGTCTTCGGGCTCGGTGGCAAAGCGCCAGTTGTAGTCGGGGTTCACCAGTAGCTTGGAAAAACCCGCCGGTATTGAAATCCACATGCTGCGGGCTTCCTGGCCCGCCTCCAGCATCAAGACGCGATGCTTGCCGTCGGCGCTGAGCCGGTTGGCCAGGATGCAGCCCGCCGTGCCGCCGCCCGCAATAATGAAATCGAAATCGCCCATCGTTCTACACCTTGTCCTGATGTCCGCCGCCTGCCTTATTTGGCAGGCTTAGTTGGCAGGCTTATTTGGGTGCCGCCACGCCCAGCATTTCGGCCATCAATGCAATCTGGCAGACGAGCATCGGCGCGCCGTAATGCACTTTGCAGCCCTTGGCTTGCGCGGCCAGCAGCAGCGCGGTGTCCTTGGGCTGCATGATGACTTCGCACACAAGCTGCTCGGGCGTCAGGCGCTCGGTATCGAGCGGCAGCGCGTCGCCTTCCTTCATGCCCAGCGACGTGCCGTTGACCACCACATCATGGCCCGAAGGGTCGGGCGTACCCACGGCAATGTTCGCGTCGGGATGCAGCGACAGGATGCGCGCCTTCAGGTCCTCGGCCTTGGCCGGCGTGCGGTTGGCGATGGTCAACCGCGACACGCCGGCCTGCACCAAGGCAAAGCCGATGGCATTGGCCGCGCCGCCCGCGCCCGCCAGGTAGGCGCTTTTGCCGCGCAGGTCCACGCCTGCGGTTTGCAGGCCGCGCACAAAGCCTTCGCCATCCAGCATGTGCGCGGTGAGCTTGCCGTCGGCATCGCGGCGCACCACGTTGGCGGCGCCGATCTTGCGCGCCACCGGCGTCACGTCATCCACCAGGTCCAGGATGGCGGTCTTGTGCGGCATCGTCACGATGACGCCGCCCAGGTTCTCCAGCCGGCGCAAGCCTTCGACCACGGCGGCCAGATTATCGGGGCGGGAGTGAAACGGCACGCAGACGCCGTCGTAGCCCAGCTGCGCGAACAGTTCGTTCATGCGCTGCGGCGTTTTCACGTGATGGATGGGGTCGGCCAGGATGCCGAACAGGCGGGTGTTGCCGGTGATTTCCTTCATGGGGTCTCCAGATTCAAAAGCGGTAGATTCAGGATGCGATGACTTCGCGGGCGACGGCGCCGATACCGGCCGCGTCCAGCTGGTAATGCGCGTAGAGCGTCGTGGGGGGCGCGATCAGGCTGTATTCGTCGTAGATGCCGTGGCGGCGCAGGCGCGTGCCGGTGCCGGCGTCGGCCAACACTTCGGCAACGGCAGACCCCAGGCCGCCCAGCACATTGTGCTCTTCCACCGTCATCATGCGGCGGGCCTGGCCGGCGGCGGCCAGCACCGCATCGCGGTCCAGCGGCTTGATGGTCGGCATGTCGATCACGCCCACGGACAAGCCATCCGCACGCAATTGCTCGGCGGCGGCCAGTGCGGCGTGCAGCGTGATGCCGCAGGCAATGATGTTCAAGTCAGAGCCGGTGGAATGCACGATGGCGCGGCCGAATTCAAACGGCGTGCCGTCTTCATACACCTGCGGATCGCGGCCGCGCCCGATGCGAAAGTAGATCGGCTCGGGCCAGTTGACCGATGCCTTGATAGCGGCGGCCAGCTGCGGGCCGTCGGCGGGCGACACGACCGTCAGGCCGGCCAGGGCACGCATCGTTGAGATGTCTTCGGTGGCGTGGTGCGACGTGCCATAAAACCCCAGGCTGATGCCGGTGTGATGGCCGATCAGGCGCACGGGCAGCTTCGTGTACGCAACGTCCATGCGAATTTGTTCGCAGCACAGCAAGCCAAGGAAAGACGCAAAGGTGGCCACGAACGGCATCATGCCGGTGGTGGCCAGGCCGGCGGCGGCCGACACCATGTTCTGCTCTGAAATGCCGAACTGGATGTAGCGGTCGGGGTAGGCGGTGGCGAAGCGGTTCAGGCCGTTGGAGTATTGCAGGTCGGCCGAGCCGGCGACCACCGGGTGCCCGGCCTGGGCCAATTCAATCAGCGCATCGGATAGGTACGACAGCCCGGGGTTCACCGCGTTCAGCGCGCGGTACTGCCAGGAGTCGGGGGATAGGACTTGTGCCTGTGCCATTCAGATCTCGCGGGAAAGAATTTCGTCGACGGCGCTTTGCGCGTCTTGCGGCGCCAGGTAGCCCAGATGCCACCCCGGCTCGGTTTCCATGTAGGACACGCCCTTGCCCTTGATCGTCTTGGCGATCACGCAGGCGGGCTTGTCGCGCGTGTCGTCCGCGCGCAGGCGGCGCAGCAGCGCGGTCAGGTCGCGCAGGTTATGGCCGTCAACCTCGTGCACGTCCCAGCCAAACGCCAGCCACTTTTCCCGCAGCGATTCCACGCCCATCACGTCGTCTACCTTGCCGTCCAGCTGGTAGCCGTTGCGGTCAATGATGGCGACCAGGCGCGACAGCCGGTGGTGGGCGGCGAACAGCGCGGCTTCCCAGACCTGGCCTTCCTGCATTTCGCCATCGCCCAGCATCACGAAGGTGTTGAAGTCGCGTTGGCTCATGCGGCCACCCATGGCCATGCCGACGCCGTTGGACAGCGCGTGCCCGATCGAACCGGAACTGAAATCGACGCCGGGGACTTTGCTCATGTCGGGGTGGTCGCCCAGCGGGCTGCCCAGGCGCGTATAGCCGTCCAGCAACGCGCGGTCGATGAAGCCGTGATCGGCCAGCACCGGAAACAGCCCGACGGCGGCGTGGCCCTTGCCCATCAGGAAGCGGTCGCGATCGGGCCAATGCGGCTCGCCCGGACGCAGCCGCATCACGTCGTAGTACAGCGACGCAAAGATCTCCGCGCACGAAAAGACCGAGCTGTAATGCCCGACCTTGGCAATTTCAATCAACCTGATTGTCTCGAGCCGGATGTAGCGGGCCTTTTCCCGCAGCATCGCAACTTCCCCCTCGGTGGGGGCCTCCTGGTGCTGGCGCATGGCGCGTCCTTTCTACGTTAGGATATATGATATATAATATACCCATTGTGCTTGGATTGGCTATGGCGGGCTAGAATTCATCCCGGATTCACCCGTTCCCCCTAATACAGCAAGCCCGAAACGTCATGCCCAGCCTTAAACCGGTAAAGAAAGAGAACCTGTCCGTCAGGGTCTACAACGAAATCCGCAATGCCCTCATCAACGGGCAGTACGAACCCGGCGAACGCCTGATCATCGGCGAACTGGCTCAAGAGATGGGCGTGTCGATCACGCCCGTACGCGAAGCCATCTTCCGGCTCATCAGCGAACAGGGCTTGGAAATGCAGGCGGCCACGGCCGTCTACGTGCCTTATGTGAATTCGGAAAAGTTGCGGGAAATCCAGCAGATCCGTTTCCACCTGGAAGGCATGGGCGCGGCCGAGGCCGCGCAGAACATCACGCGCAAGCAGCTGGACAACCTGATCGCCCTGCAAAAGGATTTCATCTCCTGCACGTCCACCGATCCGAAGCGCGCCAGCTACCTGAACCGCAAGTTCCACTTCGCCATCCTGGAAGCCAGCAACAAGCCCATCTTGCGCAGCACCGTCGAATCGTTCTGGGTCATTACCGGGCCGATCCTCAAGGTGTTTCACGTCAAGACCGCCGGGCTGGACTATTCCGAAAACGAACATCGCCACGAAGCCGTTCTGGAAGCGCTTGAAGCGCGCGATTCCGAAGCCGCGCGCAGCGCCATCCAGGCCGACCTGGTCTGGGGCGGCAAGATCATGATCGATTGGTTGGTCGAACGCGAAAAAGAGCTCGACTACCGCCCTCCCGTGCCACGCAAATAGGAAGACTTCATGCTGAAGATTTTTGGCGCGCCCAGCCGCTACATACAAGGCGCGGGCGCATTGGACACCCTGGGCCAGACCGCCACTTTGTTCGGGCGCCGCGCGGCACTGGTCATCGACAGCTATGTCCATGGCGTACTGGGTCCAAGAATCGAAAGCCTGTGCGCCGGGCACGACGTTGCGGTGACACCGCTGATCGTCGACGGCGACCTGACGCCCGAGCTGATCGACGCCCTGCGCGCACAAGCCGCGCAGGCAGGCATCGACATGGTGATCGCCGTGGGCGGGGGCAAGTCGCTGGATGCGGGCAAGGCGGTGGCCAAGTCTTCGCACTGCCATCTGATCACGGTGCCGACGGTGGCTTCCAACGATGCGCCCACCAGCAAGAACTACGTGCTTTACGACGCGCATCACAACCTCCTGGCCGTTGAACACATGCTGTTCAACCCCACCATCGTGCTGGTCGACACCGCCATCATTGCCACCGCGCCCGTGCATTTTTTCCGCGCCGGTTTGGGCGACGCCGTGTCCAAGAAATTCGAAGCCGAACAATGCCAGCGCAACGGCGGCAAGAACATGTACGACGGCGCGCCGCTGCTGACGGCGCAACTGATTGCCGACGGCTGCCTGCGCACGCTGCTGGCCGACGGCGTGGACGCCGTGGCCGCGGCCGGCACCGGCCAGCCCACGCCTGCATTCGAGCGCGTGGTGGAAGCGATGATCCTCATGAGCGGTCTCGGTTTTGAAAGCGGCGGCTTGTCCATTGCCCACGCGTTGACGCGCGGCCTGCCCAAGATCGGCGGCGTGGCCACCGCGCTGCATGGCCTGCAAGTGGCGGTCGGCCTGCTGGTGCAGCTGGACCTTGAACAACGCAACGACGGCATGCTGGCGGACCTGACCCAGTGGTACGCGCAGGTCGGCCTGCCCACCACCCTGCGCGAGCTGGGCGCGGCCGACATGCCCAGCGATGCAGACCTGACGCTGGCGGCCGAGCTGAGCCTGAAGGCCCGCCACGCCGCCAACTTCGATCATCCGCTGGACGTCGCCACGCTGGCGGACGCGCTGCGCCGCCACGCCTAGTCACGCCCCACGCAGCGCGGCAGGCCAGGCCCGCCGCGCTTGCCGATCAGAACGCCACGTTGTCCCGCCCTTTCAGCCCCAGCTTGGCGCGCGCTTCGTCGGGCGTGGCCACTTCCAGGTTCAGCGCTTCGACAATGGTGCGAATGCGCTCGACCTGTGAGCGGTTCGATTCGGCCAGCTGGCCCGGCCCGATCCACAACGAATCTTCCAGCCCGACCCGCACGTTCGACCCCATTGCCGCACCGATGGTGGCCAGCGGCATCTGATTGCGGCCGGCACCCAGGATGGACCATTCATAGTCGTTGCCGAACAAGCGGTCGGCGGTGCGCTTCATGTGCATCAGGTCTTCCGGGTGCGGGCCAATGCCCCCCAGAATGCCGAACACCGACTGGATGAAAGGCGGCGATTTGACCAGCCCGCGGTCAACGAAATGCGCCAGGTTGTACAGGTGGCTGATGTCGTAGCACTCGAACTCAAAGCGCGTGCCGTTGGCGTTGCCCAGCGTCAGGATCGATTCAATGTCCTGGTACGTGTTGCGGAAGATCAGCGACCGGCTGTTCTCAAGATGCTCGCGTTCCCAATCGTGCTTCAAGTCCTTGAAGCGGTCCAGCATCGGGAACAGGCCGAAGTTCATCGACCCCATGTTCAGCGACGCCAGCTCCGGCTTGAACGTCGTGGCCGGGCGCATGCGTTCTTCGACGGTCATGTGCGGGCTGCCGCCGGTCGTGATGTTGATGATGGCGTCGGTCTCGTTCTTGATGCGTTCCAGGAACGGCTTGAACAGCGCCGGGTCTTGCGACGGCTTGCCCGTTTCGGGGTCGCGCGCATGCAGGTGCAGCACCGCTGCGCCGGCCTTGGCCGCGCCGATGGCGGCTTCGGCGATCTCATCCGCCGTGACCGGCAGGTGCGGCGACATGCTGGGCGTGTGGATGGCGCCCGTCACGGCGCAAGTGATGACGACTTTCTGTTTGGGCTTAGCCATTGTTGTCTCCGTCCTGTTGTTTGTGGCGCATCAAGCGCATCAGTTTTTCGTCGCGCCAGAAGCGGCGCTTGGCAAGGTCTGGTTCCGGCAGCAAGCGGCGGCGCTCGTCGGCCAGCGCTTGCACCAGCGGCGCGTCCCATGCCACGCATTCGGTTTGGTCCGCGCCTATGGACTGGTACAGCCCACCATAGCGCGCACAGTAATCCGCAATGCCGCCGGGCGCATTCAGGTCGATGGTTTCAAACGGCCCCATGAACGACCAGCGCAGGCCCAGGCCGTCCTTGACGGTGGTATCGATGTCCTCGGCGCTGGCGATGCCCTCTTTCGCCAGACGGAAGGCCTCGTGCAGCAAGGCGCCTTGCAGCCGGTTCAAGATGAAGCCTTCGATTTCCCGACGCAGCCGCACGGGCTTCTGACCGATGGCGGTCATGATGCGGCTTGCCGCCTCCAGCGCATCCGGACTGGTCCACGGCGCGGGGCAAAGTTCCACAACCGGAATCAGATACGGCGGGTTGACGGGGTGCGCCACCAGGCAGCGATGGCGCCCTGGCAAGTGCTCGGTGAACTGGCTGGCCGGGATGCTGGACGTGGAACTGCCGATCACCGCGTCGGGCTCGGCCGCCGCATCCAGCTCGGTGAACAGAGCCCGCTTGATGTCGACCTTCTCGGGCGAGTTTTCCTGGATGTAGCACGCGCCCTTGACCGCATCGGACAGGCTGTCGGCAACGTGCACGCGCTGGATGATGGCGTCGGCGTCGGTCAACAAGCCTTGCGCTTGCAGCTCCTGCAACTGTTGCAGGATCAGCGTGCGGGCCTCGGCCAGCATGGCGGCATTCACGTCATGAAGACGCACCTGCCAGCCCATGCGCGCAAACACGATGGCCCAGCCCTGGCCGATCAGGCCGGTGCCGATGATGGCGGCAACGGGGGCCGCGGAATCGGCGTCCATCAGTAGAGCTTCTGCGTGAAGCCGTCCACCACGATGGCCTGGCCCGTCACGCTGCGGGCAGCCTCGCTGGCGTTGAACAACACCATGTTGGCGATGTCGCGCGCAGTGACCATGCGGCCCAGCACCGCCTGGTTTTCGTACTGCGCGGCAATTTCCTCAACCGGCCGCCCCAGCGTGTCGGCCTTCGCCGCGATCACGGCGCGGATGCGCGGGCCTTCCACGGCGCCCGGCAGGATCGCGTTGACGCGGATGCCGTGCGGGCCAAGCTCAATCGCCAGCGACTTGGTGAACCCGATCACGGCCCACTTGGACGCCGAATACACCGAGCGCCCGGCAAAGCCCAGGTGACCGGCAGCGGACGAAAGGTTGATCATCACGCCCGCCTTGGACTGCTTCAAATGGGGGATGGCCTGGCGCGCGCAAAGAAACTGGCCGGTGATGTTCACGGCCAGCGTGCGGTCCCAGTCGGCCTTGGACAAGGTTTCGACATAGCCCGTGGGGCCGGCAACGCCCGCGTTGTTGATCAGGATGTCCAGCCCGCCCAATTTTTCCTTGACGGCGGCAAAGAGCGCGCCCACGCTATCTTCGTCGGACACGTCGGCCACCATGGCCTGCACGCCCGGCAGCTCGGACGGGATGGCGGCCACTCTGGTTTCGTTCACGTCGCAGACGAAAACCGTGGCGCCGGCGTGGTGGAAAACCTTGGCCATCTCCAAACCCAGACCATCCGCGCCCGCGGTGATCAGCACCTTTTTGCCAGCGAAATCGACTTCCTCGAACATGCTGTTGTCTCCTGGTTTTTATGGGAAAGCTTGCGTTTGATCATATACGATATATGACAAAGCGCGGAAATTTCCCCGCTTTCCGGGTTACCCCGCGCCAGGGGCCCGGCCCCTTTCGCCAGGCGGAATATTGCGGTTAATTTCCGGCGTCATCGGCCGCTAAGGCTTTATTCATGCGGCTTTAGGGAATTCCCCGATTCGGCTTGCTGCGGCCCCCACTAGAATCCAAGGCGGGGTTTTTGTACCTGACCGGCGCATATATCATATATTTAAAAAAGACGGACAGCACTCAAGACAGTCCGCATCCCATACCGACAAAGGAGCGTAGACAGTGTTCAAGTTCAATAAAATTATTTTGGCGCTGGGCGTGTGTGGCGCACTGGCAAGCGGCACCGCAGCGGCCGATATGAAAGTGGGCGCCCTCTTCCCGTTCAGCGGTGCGCTCGCGCTCCTGGGTCAAGAGAGCTATCGCGGTCTGGAGCTGGCCGTCAACGAGATCAACGCCGCCGGCGGCGTCAACGGAGAGAAGATCGAAATCATCAAGGCGGACGCCGTGGACCCGACGCAGGCCGTGTCGGAAACCAAGCGCCTGATTTCGGCCAACGTGGTGGGCGTGTTCGGCAGCTACGCATCGGGCATCTCGTACGCGGCCTCGCCCGTGACGGAACTGGCCGGCGTGCCGTACTTTGAACTGGGCGCCACCGCTCACAAGATCACCACGCGCGGCTACAAGTACCTGTTCCGCAGCAACCCGAACACGGCGCTGTACGGCGTGTCGGTTGTCAACGCGCTGCATGACACCATTGCCCCGGGCATGGGGCTGAACCCCAAGGACATCAAGATCGGCATCATCCACGAAGACGGGCCTTATGGCACCGACGTGGCGGCCACCGAGAAAAAGCGCGCGCAGGAACTGGGCTACACCGTGGCCGAAGTGCTGCCGTATTCCGCCAAGACCGTTGACCTGTCGTCGTTGATCCTGCGCCTGAAGGGCGCCAAGGTCGACGTCGTGCTGCAAACGGCCTACCAGAACGACGCCATCCTGTACTTCAGCCAGGCACGCGCGGCGGGCTTCAAGCCCAAGGTCGTGATCGGCGCGGGCGGCGGCTATTCGCTGGCCGATACGGCCAAGGCCGTGGGCGCCGACATGAACGGCGTGTTCGACCTGGACTTTCCCCAGTCGTCCATCAACCCGGCCGGCGCGCCGGGCCTGGACAAGTTCCTGCAAGCCTACAAAGCCACCTACAAGAGCGACCCGCAGTCGGGCCACAGCCTGACGAACTACGTGGGCGCCAAGGCTTTCTTTGAAGCCATCGGCAACGCCAAGTCCACCGACAAGGACAAGATCCGCGCCGCCGTCATGGCCTACAAAAAGCCGGCCGGCCAAACGGCCAACGGCTGGGCGTTCGACTTCGGCGAAGACGGCCAGAACAACGCCTCCACGTTCTACGTCATGCAGTGGCAAGACGGCAAGCTCGTCACCATTGCGCCCAGCAACCTCGCACTTGGCAAGCCCGTCTTCAAGAAGTAAGCGCGACGCCAGTGATCAGGCGCTCGGGGGCGCCTGATGTTTCCCGGGACACGCGCGCCCCGGCGCGGCCGCCAATGCAGCAGCCGCGCCGGGGCCGCATCCCGCTCTAAGAGGTTGCACCATGGATATCTTCATTCAACTGGTCATCAATGGCCTGTTGCTGGGCGGCGCATACACCATCATCAGCCTGGGGCTGACACTGATTTTCGGCGTCGTGCGTGTCGTGAACTTCGCGCACGGCGAGTTCCTGATGATCGGCATGTATCTGGTTTATCTGATTGCCGCGCAATTCGGCGTCCACCCGTATGTGGGGCTGGTTCCCGTTGCGGTGATTCTGTTCGCGCTGGGTGCGCTGACGCAAAAAGGCATCATCCAGCCGCTGCTCAACGCCGACCAGCACATTCAGATTTTCGCCACGGTGGGCGTGTCCACCATCTTGCTGAACCTGGCGCTGGTGATCTTCGGCGCCAACGTGTATCGCGCGCCGGTGGAGCTGGGCACGAACGCCATCGACGTGGGCAACTTCTCGATGGTGACCGGGCAGTTGATCACCTTCGTGATCGGCATCAGCCTGGCCGTGTTGCTGCACCTGTTCATGCATCGCACCTACCTGGGCCGCGCGCTGCGCGCCGTGGCCCAGCATCGCTATGCCGCCACACTGATGGGCGTGAACGTGAACAACGTCTACGCCATCGCCTTCGGCCTGGGCACCGCGTTCGTCGGCATCGCGGCCGGCCTGCTGGCGCCGCAGTATCCGGTGTTTCCGACGGTGGGCACGTACTTCGTGCTGACCGCCTTCGTGATCGTGGTGCTGGGCGGACTGGGCAGCCTGTATGGCGCCGTGGCCGGCTCCATGATCATCGGCATCGTCGATACGCTGGCCGGTTATTACATCGCCCCCGACCTGAAAGAGGTCGTGTATTTCGGGATCTTCCTCTTGATCCTTGTCCTGCGACCGAACGGCCTGTTCGGCGTCGGCACAGAGTGATCAGAGCCACAAGGAGCGAGACGTGTTTCCCGACTTTCGAAGCCCAAAAGCCTACGTCAGCCTGATTTTGCTGATCGTGATGTTCCTCGTGCCCGCCGTCATGGGCACGCCTTTCTGGACCAACCTTTTTGTCTTGCTGTTCGTCTTTGCCTCGCTGTCCGTGGCGTGGAATATCGTCGGCGGCTACGCCGGCCAGTTGTCGCTGGGCCATGCCGTGTTCTACGGCATCGGCGGCTACACCGCCACGCTGCTGACGCAGAACTTCGGCATTTCGCCGTGGATCGGCATGCTGGCGGGCGCGGCCATCTCGGCCGCCGTCGCCATCCTGATCAGCTATCCCACGTTGCGGCTGCGCGGGCCCTTCTTCGCGCTGGCCACCATCGCCATCCTGGAGGTGGTGCGGCTGCTGGTCATCCACGAGGAAAGCTGGACGGGCGGTTCCAGCGGCATCAGCCTGCCGCTCAATATCGGCTGGGCGTGGATCGTGTTCCGCGAAAAGATGAACTACGTGATCATCGCGTTCGGCCTGTTCCTGTTCGTGACGTGGGTGTCGTGGGCGATACGCAAGTCGCGCATCGGCCATTACCTGATCGCGATCCGCGAACGCGAGGACGCCGCGCTGGCGGTGGGCATCCATACCGTGCGGGTCAAGATCATCGCGGCCGTCGTCTCGGCCATGCTGACCAGCATCATCGGCACCTTCCACATCACCTACCTGACCTTCGTGGATCCCAGTTCCGCGTTCTCGCTGGAGCTGTCGATCCAGGTGGCCATGTTTGCGCTGATCGGCGGCCTGGGCACGGTGGCCGGGCCGATTGCCGGCACGTTCCTGGTGCTGCCCATCGCCGAGCTGGCGCGCGGCTGGCTGTCCAGCGTGGGCAACGGCATGCACGGGCTGATCTACGGCCTGATCCTGGTGGCCGTGGTGCTGACGATTCCGCGTGGGCTGGCGGGCGCCTTCGGCCCCGCCATTGAACGCGGGCTGGCGCGCTTGCCGTATCTGGGCACGCCGCGCAAGAAGCCGAAGCTGGCCGACGAACTGCGGCTGCGCGCCGCGACCCGATCCGACCAGCCGGTCTTGAAGGCGGGCAAGCTGTTCAAGAGTTTCGGCGGGCTGCGCGCCACCAACGACGTGTCGCTAACGCTGAACCAGAACGAAATCCTGGGCATGATCGGGCCGAACGGCGCGGGCAAGACCACGGTGTTCAATCTGCTGTCGGGCTTTTTGTCGCCGGACAAGGGCGATATTTCGATGCTGGACGCCGACGGCAACTGGGTCACCTGCAAGACGCCGGACGAGTTCGCGCACAAGGGCCTGGGCCGCACGTTCCAGATCGCCAAGCCGTTCACCGGCCTGACGGTGCTTGAGAACATCATGCTGGGTGCGTTCATCCGCACGTCCAACCGTGACGAAGCGGAGCAGATCGCCCTGAAAGTGGCGGAACAGACGGACCTGCTCAAGTACCTGAACACCGAGGCGCGCAGCCTGACGGTGGGCGGCATGAAGCGGCTGGAAATCGCCCGCGCGCTGGCGATCAAGCCGCGCATCCTGCTGCTGGATGAGGTGATGGCGGGGTTGAACCCGACCGACATCGAGAAGTCGATCCAGATGATCCGGCGCATCCGCGATTCGGGCGTGTCGGTGCTGCTGATCGAACACATGATGCAAGCCACGATGGCGCTGTCCGACCGCATCATCGTCCTGAACGAAGGCGCCGTGCTGGTCAGCGGCGCACCGAAGGACGTGGTCGAGAACCCCGCCGTCATCGAGGCGTATTTGGGCAAGGAGTACCAGGATGCTTAAGGTGTCGAATCTGTCGTCGGGCTATGGCAAGAGCCAGGTGCTCAACGGCCTGAACTTCGAAGTGAATGCCGGCGAAATCGTGACGCTTATCGGCGCGAACGGCGCGGGCAAGACCACCACGCTCAAGACGCTGTGCGGCGTCATTCCGGCCATGCAGGGCAAGGTTGAATTCGAAGGGCAGGACCTGACCAACCGCAACCCGTACGACATCGTGGATGCGGGCATCACGATGATTCCCGAAGGCCGCCAGCTGTTTCCGCACTTCACGGTCAAAGACAATCTGCTGATGGGTTCGTACAAGCGCGCGGCGCGCCCCATCGTGGCCCGCAAGCTGGACGAAGTGCTGCGCATTTTCCCGCGCGTCAAAGAACGCCTGTCGCAGTACGCCGGGTCGCTGTCGGGCGGTGAACAGCAGATGGTGGCGATTGCGCGCGGCATGATGGCGGACCCCAAGCTGCTGGTGTTCGACGAGCCTTCGCTGGGCTTGTCGCCGCTGCTGGTGCAGCAGATGTTCGACATCATCCGCAACGTGACGTCGCATGGCGTGACGGTGCTGCTGGTCGAGCAAAACGTGTTCCGCACGCTGCGGCTTGCCGATCGGGGCTACGTGCTGGAAAACGGCGCCATCGTGCGCACCGGCACCGGCGCCGAGCTGCTTAGCGACCCCCATGTCAAAAAGGCCTATCTGGGCCACTGAACTCCAGGATTCCCTTATGTCCCTACGCTGCACATTCATCGACCATGGCAAGGGCGGCGCGCCCGATTGCATGCAGGTCGCCCAACGCGACATGGAAGAGCCCACCGGCCGCCAGGTGCTGATTGAAGTGGCCTACGCCGGGGTCAACCGCCCCGACGTGCTGCAACGCTCGGGCTCGTATCCGCCGCCACCGGGCGCATCCCCCTACCTGGGGCTGGAAGTGTCCGGCACCATCATCGGCGTCGGCCCCGATGTCACCGCGTGGAAGGTGGGCGACGCCGTCTGCGCGCTGACGCCCGGCGGCGGCTATGCCCAGTATTGCCTGGCCGACGAGCGCCACTGCCTGCCCGTGCCGCGCGGGCTGGACATGCTGACCGCCGCCGCCATTCCCGAAAACTACTTCACCGTGTGGACCAACGTGTTTGACCGCGCCCGCCTGTCCGCCGGCGAGAAGTTCCTGGTGCATGGCGGCTCCAGCGGCATCGGGCTGACGGCCATTCAGCTGGCCCGCGCGTTCGGCGCGCAGGTCTGGACCACCGTGGGCAACCGGGCCAAGGCGGACGCCTGCGTGGAGGCCGGCGCGCATCACGCGCTGCTGTACCGCGACACCGACTTCGAAACCGCCGTGCGCGACGCCACCCAGGGCACGGGCGTGGACGTCATCCTGGACATGGTGGGCGGGTCGTACATCAACAAGAACATCAGGCTGCTGGCGGTGAACGGCCGACTGGTGCAGATCGCCTTCCTGGAAGGCAGCAAGGCCGAGATCGACGCCCTGCCCATCATGACCAAGCGCCTGCAATTCACCGGGTCGACGCTGCGCCCGCGTTCCGACGAGGACAAGGGCGCCATTGCCCGTTCCCTGGCGGAAAAGGTGGTGCCGTTGATGGAACAGGGGCAATGCCTGCCGCTGATCCATGAGGTCTTCCCGCTGGCCGACGCCCACCGCGCGCATGCCTTGATGGAAAGCAGCCGGCACATCGGCAAGATCATGCTGAAGGTGCAGGCATGAGCGGACGCTTTGATGGCCAGGTCGCCATCGTGACAGGCGCGGTGGGCGGCATCGGTTCGGCCATCGTCGAAGGTTTTGTGGCCGAAGGCGGCCGCGTCGGGCTGATCGATTTCAATGCCCAGGCTGGACAGGCCTATGAAAAGGTCCTGCAAAAACGCGGCCACGACGTCGCCTTCGTGCCCGCCGACGTCGCGCACTTCGACCAGTGCCAGGCGGCCTACGATCGCATCACCGCCGAACTGGGCGCGGCAACCATCCTGGTGAACAATGTCGGCATTTCGCCCAAGACGGGCGGGCGCGCGTTGAAGGTCTGGGAAATGCCGCCCGGCGAATGGGACAAGGTGGTGTCCGTCAACCTGAACAGCGTGTTCTACATGACGCGCCTGGCCACCCCGCACATGGTCCAGCAGCGCCAGGGTCGCGTGATCAACATGTCGTCGGTGGCGGGCAAGGCGTATTGCGACATCGTGGCGGCGCACTACGCGGCCACCAAGGCAGGGCTGCTTGGGCTCACCCGGCATTGGGCTGCCGAGCTGGGTGAATTCAACGTGACGGTGAACGGGCTGGCGCCGGGGCGCATCAGCACGCCGCTGCTGAAAAGCGTGCCGCAGGAAATCAACGACGCCGTGGCGCGGGTGACGGCGCTGCGGCGTCTGGGCACCCCCGAGGAAGTGGCCGACGCCTGCCTGTTTTTTGCGTCCGACCAAGCGCGGTTCGTGACCGGCCAAGTGCTGGATGTGGCGGGCGGCTGGCTGATGACCTGAGCCTGTAAGCCTGTAGGCACGCCGCGCCGCCGCCCGCACTACGGATCAGGCGCCTTGCACGCCCAGTCGGTACACCACCGTGTCCAGCCGGCTAACGCCCGCCCCTTGGAACTTGGGTTCTTTGTCGAGGATGTCGCGGCGGTCGATGATGACCGCCGGCGCCACGCCCGCGAAGAGGGCTTGCACTTCACTGTCGAGCACCGCGAACGGCGGCCCCGCCATTTCTTCTTGCGGATAGTCCAGCGTAATCAGCAAGCCCCGGGCAATGGGCGATAGCTGCCCGTATACGTGGCGCACGTAGTCGCCGCGCATGTCCTCGGGCAAGGCGACCAGCGCCGCGCGGTCGTAAGCGCCCACGCAGTGCGACAGCAGCTGGGAATCCAGCTTGAAGATGTCGCCGCGGATGATTTCAATATTGCCCGCCACGTAGTGCGTGCCGTAGACGGATTCATGCGTGACCGGGCGCAACTCGTTTTCGCTGAAGAACTGTTCCACCGCCAGCTGCGACAGTTCCACGCCCAGCACGGTGTGCCCCTGCGCCGCCAGCCAGACCATGTCCAGCGACTTGCCGCATAGCGGCACCAAAACCCGACCCCCCTTCGGTACGGCCAACGTGGGCCAATACTTCTGCAAGAGCGGCGTAATCCGGGTTTGATGAAAGTGCGTGCGCCCTTCGCGCCAGCGTTCCAACCAGAATTCTGCGTCCATGTCCTGTCTGCTCCTCCTGTGTTTCGATTGCAAGCTATACGCTTTTTGCCGGGCCGGCCGGGGCCCGGGACGGCGGCGCGCCCGGCGTACCGGGCCACCTGCGGCGCGCGCTGACGCGCGATCCGGTGCCGGGCATTGTAGTGCCGGGATAAATAAGTGACGCCAACACAGTGACGCCAGCGTCACGGGCCGGTATGCTCTGCACCAGCATGCCCTTCCCCCCTTAGGAACCGATGCCCGACGCTCAACACCTTCAGACCCTGCTTGGCCAGTGCGCGGAAAAACGCGAATCCGCCCTGGCGGAGGTCTATCGCCTTGCGTCCCCGCATCTGTTTGCGCTGGCCAGACGTATGTTGAGGGACCAGGCCGCCGCGGAAGACGTGCTGCAAGAGTGTTTCGTATCGATCTGGCGCCAGGCCGGCCAGTATCAGGCCACGCAAAGCCAGCCGATGACGTGGATGACTCGCATCGTTCGCAATCGCTGCATCGACCGCCTTCGTCGGCCCGATGTGGTGGTGCCGGACCCGGACGACACGTTGACCCTGGCCATGGCCGATGACAGCCCGGGTCCGCTGGCGCGTCTGCAAAGCAACCAGGAAGGCCGTCGGCTGGCTGATTGCATGGGCGAACTGGAAGGGCCGCAACGCGTTGCCATCGCCATGGCGTTTTTTGACGACCTGGCGCATCCCGACATCGCGGCGCGCCTGGACACGCCGCTGGGAACGATAAAGAGCTGGATACGCCGGGGCTTGCAACGGCTGAAAAGGTGCTTGGAATGAACTACCGCCACCCCGAATTGCAGGATCGCCTGGCCGCCGATTACGTGCTGGGCGGTTTGCGCGCGGGTGCGCGGCAACGCTTCATCACGCTGATGCGCGACGACGCCGGCCTGCGCCGCGCCGTGGCCGAATGGGAAGACCGCCTGCTGCCCTTGGCATTGGCCTTGCCGCCCGAAACCCCGCCCGCGCATGTCTGGAAAGCCATTGCCGCGCGCATCGCGCCGGCCCCCGCCGCCGCCCGCACGTTGGCGCCCCCGCGTGCCCTGTCCTGGTGGCGCGCCGTGTCCGCGGGCCTGGCAACCGCCGTGGTGGTACTGGCCTTCCTGATGCTCAAGCCGCCCACCGAGCCCGTCCAGGTTCGCACGGTTGCCGTGTTGTCCAACGACAAGGTGCCCGGCGCCATGGTCGTGAACACCTTGCCGGACAACCGTCTGGCCGTGCAGCCCATGCAGGACTTGGTCGCGCTGGCGGACGGCCGCGCGCTGGAGCTGTGGGCCATTTCGCCGGGGCAGGCGCCGCGCTCGCTGGGCGTGGTGCTACCCGGCCAGACCACGGTGCTGGCTCCCAGCCAGTTGCCGCAACAGGGTGACACCGTTGCCATTACGCTGGAACCGGACGGTGGCGCCCCCAATGGCATCCCGACCGGCCCGGTCGTGCTTAGCGGCAAGATCATCTGATCAGGGTTTGTCCCAGGAAGAATTCGCGCATCCAATCGAAGGCCAGCCCCGTATCTCCTCATGACGGCCACACAAAAGGAGATCGTCATGAAATTGCTAGCCCAGATTGCCATCGCTACCTCTGCCCTGACCATGTCGCCCACGTTCGCGGCGGACGTCGTGGTGGGCGGCCAGGCGATGATGCCAACCAAGAACATCGTCGCCAACGCGGTCAATTCCGCGGACCACACGACGCTGGTGGCTGCGGTGAAGGCGGCGGGTTTGGTCGATACGTTGCAGGGCAAGGGCCCGTTCACGGTGTTCGCGCCCACCAACGCCGCCTTCGGCAAGCTGCCCGCCGGTACGGTTGACACGCTGGTCAAGCCTGAAAACAAGGCCACGCTGACCAAAATCCTGACTTACCACGTGGTGCCCGGCAAGCTGGACTTCGACGCGCTGGCGGCCAAGATCAAGAAGGGCGGCGGCAAGACGGAACTGACAACGGCCAGCGGCGGCAAGCTCTGGGTGATGATGAACGGCAAGCACAACCTGACCCTGAAGGACGAAAAGGGCGGTATGTCGACCATCAGCACGTACGACGTCTATCAGTCCAACGGCGTGATCCATGTCGTGGACACGGTGCTGATGCCCAACTGATTGGGAGCCGGCCCTGCGGGGCCGTGGTTCCAGGCCCGGCCCAAGCGCCGGGCTTTTTTGCGTTCGGCTTTTTCGTGGCGCGTTTTGCAGCGCGATGTGGGCGCGATGTGGGCGTGCTGTTTGTTTGCTGTGGGCTTACTGTTGCTTGCTGTTGGCGCGATGCTGACTTTTTCAGCCTCTCTTTTTTTACCGCGCGCCGCGCTTCCGGTATCGTAGGCGTCCAACACCCCGCCCCGCTTGCCCAACCGCTTCAGGAACCGCCGACCGCCATGCTTGCGCCCCTACGCCGCCGTTTGCTTGCCTGCTTACTGGGATCGGCGCTTGCCGCCCTGGCCTTGCCCGCCGCCCATGCACAAGGCGCCGCACAGCTGGACCACGCGTACCAAGCCGAGCTGCGCGCCGAAAACGAAGCGTTGCACGCGCGCGTCCAGCAACTGCCGCCCGCGATGCAGACGCTGAACTCGCGGATATCCGCCGCGCTGCGAGCCAACGACCCGCAAGAGGCGCAGCGCGTGGCCGAAGAGATGGCCAAGCAAGACCCCCGCAACGCCGACGTCAGGCTGTTCCTGGGAAAGCTGCAAGCGCAGCAAGGCAACCTGCCCGCCGCCCAGGACCTGTTTGACGAAGCCATCAAGCTGAATCCGGACGACAAATGGGCGTACGTCAACAAAGCCGGCGCCCAGGCGCAACGCAAAGACCTGCCCAACGCCCTGGCTACCGCGCAAGCGCTGACCAGCCGTTTCCCGGACTGGAGCATCGGCTACAACCTTCAGGCCGCGTTGCTGGACAGCATGGACCGCCAGGCAGACGCGCTGGAAGCCTACCAAAAGGCCGTGCGCGCCAAACCCGCCAGCGCGCTGATTCTGACCAACCAGGGTAATTTGCTGCGGCGCCTGGGCCGGCAGACCGACGCGCGCTTGTCTTATGAAGACGCCTTGCGGATCCAGCCCGGTTACCCACTGGCCCAGTCCGCGCTGGACGAGCTGCGCAAATGAGCGGACGCGCCATGATGACGCGTCGCCAGCTGCTGGCGGGGCCGGGCCGGGGTTTGGGCTTGGGTTTGGGTCTGGGTCTGGGTTTAAGGCTGAGTCTGGGTCTAAGGCTGGGCCTGGGCGGGCTGCTGCTGGCGCCGCTACGCGCACTGGCCGCCATGGACCGCAAGCCCATTATTCGACAAGTCTTCGCCACGCCGATCGAAGCCATTCCGATCACGGCCCAGCACGCGGCGCTGATACGTTTGCTGCGCGTGCAATGGATGCCGATCGAATCCGGCGCGCCGGGTATCGATTTTGAACAGCCGCTGCTCGGTGGCCCGGACACGCTGGCGGCCGCTCGCCGCGCACTGAAAACGTCGGACGATGCGCTGGTCATCCAACGCCTGGCCGAAGTGTGCCGCGTGGTGCCGGGCTTTGTGACGTCGGCGGGCAAACTCGCCCCGGGCCGTTACACGGTGCCGGCCGAGATGAAAGACACATTCGACTTCCCGCAAAGCGGCGTGGACGCGCAAGGCGGCTTCAGGCTGCGCGCCGAACATCTGACAGTGTTGCGCGCTGCGGTGTGGCGCGAGGCCGGCCCGCAAGAGCTGCAAGCCGTGCTGCGCGAAGGCGATCGTTTCTGGCCGATGCCCATGATCGACGGCAAGCGGCCCTATGGCGACGCCAGTTTTTACCAGATCGACATGGCGCGCCTGCTGGGTGAGCCGTATCCCCTGAACGCCCGGGGCACCGCCATCACCGAAGCGGCCAAAGACGCCCGCCTGAAGAATCTGCATTACGAAACCCTGGCCGCGCTGCAAGTGTTTCTGGGCCACGCCGTCGTGCGCAAGGCCAAGCGGTGATGCGCTACACGCGCCGCATCAGGCTGCGCAGGTCGTCCCCGATCGGCACGGCGGCCAACAAGGTCAGCAGCAGCGCCAGCGGCCAGGTCGACCCGAAGCCAAAGTGGAAGAACGAGTACGCGCCCGTCACGCCGCCTACAAAAAACAGCGTGACCATCAGGCTCAGCACGATCAGCTTGCCGCGGTCAGCGCGCACCGGCGGCGTGTGCTGGGCATCGCTTTTCGCCACGTTCCAGTAAAACAGCTTGCCCAGTTCGATACCGATGTCGGTCACCATGCCCGTGACGTGCGTGGTGCGGATTTCAGAGCGCGACACCTTGGTGATCATCGCGTTTTGCAGGCCCATGATGTAGCACAGCAGCATCACGGTGCCCGGTACATAGAACCAGCGCAGCGTTTCCAGGTTGGCGCCCAGCAAGCCGAACAGCAGCAGCAACACGGCTTCCACCAGCAGCGGCAAGGCGTATTCGCTAGCCAGATGGGACCGCCGCCCGAAGTTGATCAGGAACGCGGAGCTGGCCGCGCCCGCCAGAAACGACAGCAACGCCGCCATGCCCTGCAACACCACCACGATGCCGCCCAGCGCCATGTGGTCCGCCATCATCGAGACAATGCCGGACATGTGGGAGGTGTACTGCTGGACGGCCAGAAACCCGCCCGCGTTTACCGCGCCGGCGGTAAAGGTCAGAAAATAGGCAAGGTGCCTGTTGGCTTGCGGGCTGCGGCTGACCGCCGTCAGCCGGCGCAAATACGGAATGGCCACGCGATTCCCTTCAAACGAAGAGCGTGCCTACGGCAACGCGACACACATTCTAGTCGGCGTCCACGGGCCGGCCTACGGTTGGCGCACGGGGAAGTAGACGCCGCCCAACGCGCCGTTCATGCCGCAGTACGGCGGGCCGCCCGCCGCCTTGTCCTTGGCCGGCGGGGTATCGACCACGACAAGCGCCGCGCCCTTGCGCGACAGTGTCAGCGTCCAGCCGCCGGGGTCGTCCGCCTCGACCACCAGCGTGTCTCCCTTGACCGTCGCCACGCCGCTGGCGTCGCACAACCAGCGCGCATTCTGCGGCTGCGCGGCCTGGGCCTCGACCATCAGCTTGCCATCGGCCTGACGGACGATCGTGATGCCACCAGCCAGGTTGTCCCAGCTGCCTTCAAAACCCTGGCGTGGCGTCAGCACCAGCGACGCAAGAAAAGCGTCGCGGTATTTCAGGCGGTCGGACAAGCTTTCGACGCGCTCGGCGGCGCTACCGGGCTCGGCATAGTCTTCGTTGCGCACGCCGACAAAGTAGCGCTGGTCTTGCGTCAGCGCGCGGGCGGTGTCGGCGTCGAACGCCTTCTTGGCCTCGGCAAAGCGGCGCGCGATGCTGGCGTCTTGCGTGGCCAGGGCATCGCTGGCGCAGATGGCGCGGTCTACGTCGGCCGTGGCCTTGGCGCAGTCAAACGAGGGCTGCGGCGCGGCGCCGGCGGGCGCGGCCATTGCCAGGGCGACGACAGCCAGCGCAGCCAACCACGGCTTGACCGTCGGGGAAGGCACGCTGGCGAGAAAGCGATGTGTCATGGGAGGTCTTCAAGGCGGGGACGGAACGCGAAGATTCTACTCGCGCCGCCCCCGTTTCGCGCAGCTCTCGGTCGCACTCCGAACCGCCCAATGACCTGGGCGCGCCTGCGCCGCGGGTGGCCCCGCGCCGTTTACGCCGCGCCCGATTCCGCCAATTGCTTGCGGCGGAACTCGCCCTGGCGCACGTGCATCCAGCCGGGATACTCGGGCGGCAGCGCGCTGACCTTGTCCAGCGCCGCCAGCTCATCCTGCGTCAGCTTGATGGCGGTTGCCGCCAGGTTGTCGTCCAGCTGGTCTACCCGCTTGGCGCCGATGATGACGCTGGTCACCACCTGCTGGTGCAGCAACCACGCCAGCGCCACCTGCGCCACCGACACGCCGCGCGCATCGGCCACGGATTTCAGGACGTCGATGCTGTCATAAGCGCGGTCGCGGTCCACCGGCGGGAAGTCGAAGGCGGCGCGGCGGCTGCCGGCTTCGGCAGAGCCGTCACGGCTGTATTTACCACTGAGTAAGCCGCCTGCCAGCGGGCTCCACACCATCAGGCCGACGCCTTCGCTTTGCAGCATCGGAACCAGCTCGCGCTCCAGGTCGCGCCCGGCAATTGTGTAGTACGCCTGTAGCGATTCAAAGCGCGCCAGCCCCAGGCGTTCGGCGATGCCCAGCGCCTTCATGATCTGCCAGGCCGCCCAGTTGGACACGCCCACATAACGCACGTGGCCATGCTGGACCAGCGTGTCCAGCGCGCGCACGGTTTCTTCAATGGGCGTCGCCGGGTCAAAGCCGTGGATCTGGTAGAGGTCGATATGATCCAGCTGCAAGCGCGACAGGCTTTTCTTCACGCCATCCAGAATGTGCACACGCGAATTGCCACGCGCATTCACGCCCGCGCCGGTCTGGCCGAACACCTTTGTGGCAATGACGACGTCGTCTCGCGCGACCTTCAAATCGCGCAGCGCCTGGCCGGTGATGATTTCCGACCGCCCCTCGGAATAGACGTCGGCCGTGTCGATAAAGTTGACGCCCGCTTCCAGGGCGCGACCGACCAGACGGTTGGCGTCTTCCTGTTGCAGGTTGCCGATCTTGCTCCACAACTCGCCTTCGCCGCCGAAGGTCATGGTGCCCAGGCAGAGTTCCGAAACGAATAGGCCGGTGCTGCCAAATTTCTTGTATCGCATGGTGGTGCTCCTTCTGCGGCGTGGCGGATCCGTGCGCCCCGGGATGGGACGCCGAACGCAACTGGCCGGGGTGCGAACAGTATGCGTCGCAAGCGGCCGCCACGCGCTGCTTGATCCTGCCCGTTTTTTGCCTGATTCTCTGGCGGGTGCGCCGGAGAATCAGGCATACGCCCGATCCTCCTGATTTTTTGCCCATTTCTCCATAGGCTATCTGGCCCCGGTTCGGCGTGCCCACAGCGGGCATACACTGGAGCCCGCCCCCTATTCCGCCGCGCCTGTGCCGCCGCCAGGCCCGCGCCCCTCTCGGAGCCTCCATGCCTATTACTACCGAGCAAACCGAAGCTTCCGTCAATATTCCCGGCTTGGACGGTGCTTACGAACCCGCCCGCCGCGAGCTGCTTTGCACCTTGGACCGCATGACGGGCACGCTGGAGGGCTCGTTGGATACGCCCATCGAAGGCTTGTATCTGCATCGCCTGTCGCAACCGACCGGCGCCAAGCCCGGTTTGCAAAAAGCCGCGCTGGCCGTCATCGCGCAAGGCTCCAAGCGCTTGTTGATCGGCGACGAGAGCTTTGAATACGACCCCTTTCATTACCTGATCTCGTCGGTGGACCTGCCTGTGGTGGCCAAGGTGTCGGTGGCCAGCCCCACCCTGCCCTACCTGGGCTTGCGGCTGGACCTGAACCCCGAGGAAATCGCCGAGCTGATCAGCGACGAAAACCTGCCGCCGCTGGTGCCCGCCGAGGCTTCGCGCGCGCTGTGCGTCAATCCCCTGGGCGGCTCGCTGCTGGACGTGGTGCTGCGGCTGCTGCGGCTGTTGGACACCCCGCGCGACATCCCCATCCTGGCGCCCATGGTCAAGCGCGAGCTGCTGTACCGGCTGCTGATGAACGGCCAGGGCGTCGTGCTGCGCCAGACGGTGCTGCAAGACAGCCAGCTCAACCGCGTGGCCAAGGCCATCCGTATCCTGCGCGACAACTACGCGCAACCGCTGCGCGTGGAAGAAATTGCGCGCGACGTGCACATGAGCGTGTCGTCCTTGCACCACCATTTCAAGCAGGCCACCGCCATGAGCCCGCTGCAATACCAGAAGCACCTGCGCTTGCAGGAAGCGCGCCGGCTGATGTTGAGCGATGACGCCGGCGTGGCCTTGGCCGCGCACGCCGTGGGCTACGAAAGTTCGTCGCAATTCAGTCGCGAATACAGCCGTCTGTTCGGCACCCCGCCGCTGCGCGACAAACAGCGCTGGAAAGAAGAGTCGGTGGGCGCGGCCGCCTGAGTTCCGCTTGGGCCCCGTGCGGCCGTCATCGCGTTATATGCTCCCGCTACGTCTTAATTCCGAAAACGCGGGAAGTCATGCACGATTTGAATGATCTTTACTACTTTGTCCAAGTCGTGAAACACGGCGGCTTCGCGCCCGCGGGCCGCGCGCTGGACATCCCCAAATCCCGCCTCAGCCGCCGCATTGCCCTGCTGGAAGAACGGCTGGGCGTGCGGCTGATCCAGCGTTCCACCCGCACCTTTGCCGTGACCGAATTGGGGCAGGAATATTACGACCAGTGCCTGTCGATGCTGGCCGGCGCCGAGGCCGCGCAAGACGTCATCGACCGCACCCATGCCGAGCCGCAAGGCACGATACGGATGAGCGCGCCGCCCGCTTTGATCTATTACTTTCTGGGCGATGTGGTCGCGCGGTTCATGCAGAAGTGCCCCAAGGTGCACGTGTATTTGAAGAGCTTTTCGCGTTCCGTGGACGTGCTGCGCGAAGGCTTTGACCTGGCCGTGCGGGTGCGCTTCGGCCCCCTGGAAAACAGCGATCTGGTCATGAAGCCGCTGGGCATGAGCTGCCAGAGCCTGGTCGCCAGCCCCGCGCTGGCCCGCAAGCTGCCGCCGGACGCCGACGTTGCCAGGATTGCCGAGCTGCCCACGTTGGCGCTGGGCACGGAACAGCGCGAATGCCAGTGGCGGCTGGACGGGCCTGATGGCGTGCGTCAGAACGTGGCGTTCACCCCGCGCCTGGTCACCGACGACATGCTGGCGCTGAAGCAGGCCACGATGCGCGGCGTGGGAGTGGCCGCGCTGCCCCTGATGATGATTCGCGAAGAATTGGACGCGGGCACGCTGGTGCCGGTGGGCGCGCCCTGGGTGCCGGAGCCGGGCGCCGTCCATGCGGTGTTCCCCTCACGGCGGGGGCTGCTGCCCGCCGTGCGCGAGCTGCTGGATTTCATGGCGACGGAGTACCGTGAAAACGCCCAGCGCGAATGCGATACGCAGCAGCGCCACGGCATCCCTGGCCCGAAAGCCCCGCACCCATCGTCCGATAAATAGAACGCTGAGACGCAATTTGCCCAACTACCGGGGCTATTGGTTGATATTTAGAATTCTGTTCATGCACTCACCGCGCAACACCGCGCACCAAACCTGAAGACATAACGGAGCAAACCATGACCAAGCCCTACGTGAAACTGGACAAGAACGAAGCCGCCGTCCTGCTGGTTGACCACCAAGCCGGCCTGCTTTCGCTGGTGCGCGATTTCCAACCGGACCAATTCAAGAACAACGTGCTGGCACTGGCCGATCTGGCCGAATACTTCAAGCTGCCCACCATCCTGACCACCAGCTTCGAAGACGGCCCCAACGGCCCGCTGGTCCAGGAACTGAAAGACAAGTTCCCCACCGCCCCCTACATCGCCCGCCCCGGCAACATCAACGCCTGGGACAACGAAGACTTCGTCAAGGCCGTCAAGGCCACCGGCAAGAAGCAGCTGATCATCGCCGGCGTGGTCACCGAAGTGTGCGTCGCCTTCCCCGCCCTGTCGGCCCTGGAAGAAGGCTTTGATGTGTTCGTCGTGACCGACGCCTCGGGCACCTTCAACGAAGTCACCCGCAACGCCGCCTGGAGCCGCATGGAACAAGCCGGCGCGCAGCTGATGTCTTGGTTCGGCGTGGCGTGCGAACTGCATCGCGACTGGCGCAACGACGTGGAAGGCCTGGGCACCCTGTTCGCCAACCACATCCCCGACTACCGCAACCTGATGGCGTCGTACTCGGCCAACCGCAAGGCCAAGTAAAGCCCGCCCGTTTTGCCAATGCAGGCCGGATGCAAAAATATTTGCATCCGGCCTGCATCCGTTTGGGCTCCCCGCGTGTAGTACCTGTACCGGCGCGCAATGGGCGCGTCGTCCACAGACCTTTCACGTTGCTGGAGACCGCTCATGAAGACCCAACGTTCGCACCGCATTCCCGCCGTTGCCGGCCTGTTCGCCGTGTCGCTGCTTGCCGCCTGCGGCTCGATGAGTTCCAAATCCATGGCTTATTCGCAGGCCAACCTGCCCGCCAGCGTCCAGGCGCCCGCCGGCAACAAGGTGGCCTGGGAAACCGTGGGCGTGGGCGAGATCACCTACGAATGCCGCGCCAAGGCCGATATGAAGGGCCAGGCCGAATGGGTGTTTGCCGGCCCGAAGGCCGTGCTTAACGACCGCAAGGGCAAGCAGGTGGGCACGTATTACGGCCCGCCCGCCACGTGGGAAGCCATGGACGGCTCGAAGCTGACCGGCACGCAAGTGGCCGTGGCGCCGGCGGGTGACGGCAACCTGCCTTACCAGTTGGTCAAGGCAAACCCCGCGATGGGCGCGGGCGCGTTGACCGGGGTGACCTACATTCAGCGCGTGGCCCTGAAGGGCGGCGTGGCGCCCAAGACCCCTTGCACCACCGCCATGCTGGGCCAGAAGAGCCAGGTGCAATACCAGGCCGACTACATTTTCTACAAGGCGAACTGATCCCGTGGGCCCGTCGTATTCCGACGGGCCCACGGCAGGGGACTCCGGGTAAGATGGCGCAACTTCCCACCGCGCAGGCTGATCACGCGCGGCCGCCCTCTTCCCGCTCCCCCGCTCTCGCATGCCGAACCGCCTTGATCCGGATTTCGATTACGAAGCCGCCTTGCAGGAATGCGCCGCCGGCCGCCGGGCCGCGCTGGAGGCCCTGTATCGGCAAGAAGGCCCGCGCCTGTTGGGTGTGGCCCAACGACTCCTGCGCGACCGCGCTTGGGCGGAGGACATCGTGCATGACGCATTCGTCAAGATCTGGAAGCAGGCGGGCGCCTTTGACGCATCGCGGGGTTCGGGACGTGGCTGGGTCTACAGCATCACCCGCAACCTGGCGTTGAACGCGCTGCGCGACACCGCGCGCGAAACCGACGTAGACGACGACGCCGCTGCCGCCCTGGACGCGCGACACGCCATCGAGGCCTGGCACGACACGCGTGACGCGTTCGACTGGCGCGCAAGCGCGGGCCGCATGGCTCCGTGCCTGGAAGAACTGGAACCCGTGCGCCGCAACTGCGTGCTGCACGCGTATGTCGAGGGGCTGACGCACAGCGAGATCGCGCAACGCCTGGGCGCGCCGTTGGGCACCGTCAAGGCATGGATCAAGCGCAGCCTGCAAGCGCTGCGGGAGTGCCTGGCATGAACGCCCCGCAAGATGCTTACGACGACACCGACGAACTGGCAGGCGAATACGTGCTGGGCACCTTGCCGGCCGACGCGCGCCGCGCGGTGCAAACGCGCATGACGCACGATGCCGCCCTGCGGGCCGCCGTGGCGCGATGGGAAGCGCGCCTGCTGCCATTGACCAATCTGTCGACCCCGGTGGAACCGTCGGCCAGCCTTTGGCCGCGCATCGTCGGCACCTTGGATGCGGCGCAGGCCAAGGGCACCGCCCATGCCCGCGTACAAGCCCATGCCCGGGGACAAGCCCAGACGAACACGTCGGCGGCCCTGCGGTCGCGCCCTATCGGCCCACCCAAGCCGGGGCTGTGGGACAGCCTGATGTTCTGGCGCAGCGTAGCCGTGGGCGGTATGGCGGCGGTGCTGATCCTGGGCAGCACGCTGGCGCTGCGCCCTGCATCGACGCCGTCGGCCCCGCAATACGTGGTGGTGTTGGTGGCGCCCCAATCGCAGGCGCCGGGCTGGGTGGTGCAGGCGCAGGCCGGGCAAAGCGCCGTGCAACTGGTGCCCATCGCCGCAACGGAAGTGCCGCCGGACCGGGCGCTGGAATTCTGGACAAAGGCCGACGGCTGGGCCGGCCCGGTATCGCTGGGTTTGATCAAGCCGGGCGAACCCGTCGTAATCCCGCTGGACAAGCTGCCGCCGCTGGAGCCCAACCAGCTTTTCGAGCTGACGCTTGAACCCAAGACCGGCTCGCCCATCGGCAAGCCGACCGGCCCGATTCAGTTCATCGGGCGCGCGGTCAAGATGCTGTAGCCGGCAGGCGCGGGCTAGCGCTTGCGGCTGAAGGGATACGCTTGCTGGGCAAGGAAGGTGCCCGGCATGTCGTTGTCCAGGATGCCGTAGTTTTCGGGCAGGCGATTGCCCACGCCGCGCACGGCCGTTCCAAAGATGTAGTCGATGAACGAGAAGTGGGCGGCGTAGTTCTTGTCGATGGCTTCCGTGTCCGACGAGTGGTGCCAATGGTGAAAGTCCGGCGTCACGATGATGTAGCGCAGCCAGCCCCACGGCAGCTTCACGTTGGAATGGATCAGCACGGCCTGGAAGCCGACGATGATGATGTAGGCGTCCAGCACAGCCTTTGAAAACCCCAGCACGAACAACACGCCAAGCACCGCCACGCGCGTGATCAGCAGTTCAACGATGTGCAGGCGCGATCCGGCCAGCCAGTCCAGCGTGCGCGTGCTGTGGTGCACGGCATGGATGCGCCACATGAACGGGACCTCGTGGTAGACCCGATGCGCCGCGTACTGCGCCAGGTCCGCCACCAGCACCGCTACGAACAATTCCAGCAGATACGGCATTGACTGAATGGCGGCCTGTAGCGGCTCGTAGGCTGCCCAGGAAAACAGCCGGTGGATGAAGAAGTTGATGCACAGCAGCACCGCCCCCACCGACAGGTGGTTGAACAGGAAATGCTTCATGTCCACCTGCCACTCGCCGCGAAACACGGGTTGGCCGGGATACAGCGGCGTCAGCTTTTCGAAAATGATGAAGACCATGCTGGACGCCAGCAGGTCCAGGATGAACCAGTCCAGGCCCAGGTACGGATGGTTGCCGGTATTGGACGTGGTCACTACGACCTGGCTACCCCCGGCGGCCACCGCGCAGCAGACCAGCACGAAAGCCGAAATATTCAGCCAGCGCTGGCGGCCCAGCACGATGTTGGCCAGTGCGATCGACCCTGACACGAGCAACGCGGAAAACAGCAGCGTGCGCATCGCCTCCACGGAATAGAAGGCGCGCAGTTCCGGCGTGGTCAGGTAAGCGGGAAAGTGGAAAGCCAATACGCCCAGCACGGCCAGAATGGCCAGGAACAGCGCGATCACGCCGCTCATCATGCCGGTGCCCGGGTGGATACGCCCGTCCTTGCTGAAAAGAGCAAAAACCTGCCGAACATTGGACGCGCGTTGTTTCATGTCTAAAAGATGACGGACCACGGGGTGCCGAGTGTATCTCCGGGCACACCCTTTCATGTAATCAAAAGTGAGCATCAACGACATTTTCACGCCGCGTATCTGCCGGCTTTGCGGGCGGTCAATTCACACCAAGGGCGGCGGGGGCCGCGTGGTTGACAAGGCGCGGGGGTTGGCGTGTCATGGGCGAGCCGACGCGTGCCGCGTCCCGGTGCGTCGCCGGTTCCCGTCAACGGGTTCCCAAGAGAGAGGCCCTAATGTTCCCTGAATATCGCCAACTCATTACGCAGATGAAATCCGAGAATGCGCATTTCTCGGCCTTGTTCCAGCGCCACAACGACCTGGACCAGGAGATTCAAAATATGGAGGACGGCGTCGTGCCAACCGCGGGCGTCAACATTGAAGTGCTGAAAAAAGAAAAACTACAGCTCAAGGACAAGCTCTACGGCCTGCTGCGGGCCGCCGACCAGAAGGCCGGCTGACACCCCAGCTTTGGGCGCTACATCAGCTCAAGCCCCGCCCCCCGCACGATGACCGCGTACTTGGCCATTTCAGAACGGAAGTACGCCGCCGTCTGCTCGGGGGGCATCAGCAAGATCTTGTTGTTCTGGGTGGCCATGGCCTGTTTGACCTCGGGCGCGTTGAACGCCCGCCCCAATGCGTCGTAGACGCGCCGCACCTCGGCCGCCGGCAGCTTTGCCGGCCCCGCTGCCGCGAACCAGCCGCCTATCTCGTAGTCAACCAGGCCCTGCTCGCGCGCGGTGGCAAGATCCGGCAATGCCTCCATCCGTTCGCCGCCACAGGCAGCCAGCGCCTTGAGCGCCCCGCTTTTGATCTGCGGCAGGACCGACGGCAGCGACAACACCCCGAAATCCACCTGCCCGCCGATCAGGTCCGCCATCATGGGCCCCACGCCCTTGTACGGAATATGGCGCGCCTTGACGCCCGCCTGCTGCACATACATTTCCGCCGCCAGATGCAGGATCGTGCCATTGCCCGACGACGCGTAGTTGTAGCGGCCCGGTTCCCGCGACAACAATGCCGTCAGATCCTTCAGGTTGTTGGCCGTGATGTTCTTCGGGTTGGCCACCAACAGGAACGGCGTCATGCCCACCATGCTGATCGGGGTGATGTCCGCCAGCGGATCGAACGGCAAGGACTTATAGACGCTGGGAAAAATCACATGGTTGTTCGACACCATGCTCAGCGTGTAGCCGTCGGGCGCCGACCGCACCAACGCCGACGTACCGACGATGCCGCCCGCGCCCGGCTGGTTTTCCACCACCACCGTGTGGCCCAGCGCCGACGACAAGGCCGGGCCGGCCGATCGCGTGATCGTGTCCACGCCCGAGCCCACGCCTACCGGCAGGATGAATTTCACGGGCCGGTCCGATTGCGCGCGCCCCAGGCCCGGCACGGCCAGCATCGCGGCGCCCAGCGCCCCCAATAGTTGTCGGCGGCTCCAACCCGCGCGTTGATCGTTCATGTCTGTCTCCTGGTTGTTTTTTATTGCCGTTCATCAGGCCACCGCGCCCTGCTCCCGAAGCGCCGCGATCTGCGTCGCGTCATACCCCAGGTCTGCCAGCAGTGCGTCGGTATCCGCGCCCAAGGTGGGGGGATGCTGTCGTACCCCAAGCCGATGGCCGTCCATCATCAAGGGGAATAGCGCCGCGCCCGCCATCTGGCCGGCGCGTTCGCCGTCGGGCAGCCGGATGTCGGCCAGCCCGCCCGTCGCGCGCAAATGAGGGTCGTCGTAAAGCGCTTCGGGTTTGACGATGGGCGCGAACGGTAGGCCGATGCGTTCGAACACCGCCGCCAGTTCCGCCGCGCTGTACCCCGCCAGACGCGCGCGCAGGTCCGCCAGCAAGGTGGGGCGCAAGCGCACACGGTCGTTGTTGGTTGCCATGGCGGGGTCGCGCTTCAAATCATCAAAGCCGAAAGCGTCGCAAAACGTGATCCACTGCGCATCGCTGACGGCCGCCAGGAAAATCTGCTCGCCATCCTTCACGGTGAAAACGTCGTACAGCGCCCAGGCGGATACACGTTCGGGCATCGGTGCGGACGGCTGGCCGGTGATCGCGTATTGCAGCATGTGCTGCCCCACCAGGAAGACATTGTTCTCGAACAGCGCCGATTGCACTTCCTGGCCGCGTCCGGTGATGCCCCGCTGGATCAGCGCGGCCATCGCGCCGATGGCGCCGAACATGCCGCCCATGATGTCGTTCACGCTGGTGCCGGCGCGCACCGGGTCGCCGGGCCGCCCGGTCATATAGGCCAGGCCGCCCATCATCTGCACGACTTCATCCAGCGCGGTGCGCATGGCGTAGGGCCCGGGCAGGAAACCCTTGTGGCTGACGTAGATCAGCCGGGGGTTGTCACGTGCCAGCGACGCGTAATCCAGCCCGTACCTGGCCATGGTGCCCGGCCGGAAATTCTCGGCAACCACGTCGGCGCCGGCGGCCAGCTTGCGCGCGGCCTCGGCGCCGGCGGCGCTGTGGATGTCCAGCGCAATGCTCTTCTTGTTGCGGTTGAACATGGGAAAAAACCCCGCGCCCACGCCCAGCAGATGCCGCGTGCGGTCACCCTGTACGGGCTCGACCTTGATGACTTCCGCCCCCAGGTCGGCAAGCACCATGCCGCAGGTCGGGCCCATCACCATGTGCGTGAATTCGACCACGCGCAGGCCGGCAAGCGGCAACGCGCGCGAAGTCTGCGGCAAGGACGGTTCTTGATGTGGTTGTGACATGACAAAGCTCGTGTGAAGTGCGCGGGCGCTTAAAGGCGCGCGCCGCGGGAACCATGGGTGTGAAGCTGCGCAAGCGAATGCGATGCAGCGCGGAACGTCTTGGGCACGCCGGCGCGCCACAACGCCCCATGCAACGGCTGCCCGGGCAGCCATCCATCCACGGCAGCGCGCAGCGCCAGCAGGGGATCGATGTCCACGCCGGTGGCGATGCCCATGCTTTCCAGCATGAACACCAGGTCTTCCGTACTGACGTTGCCGCTGGCGCCGGGCGCATGTGGGCACCCGCCGATGCCGCCCAGGCAGGCGTCAAAGCGCGACACGCCGGTCTGCAACGCGGCCAGCACATTGGCCAGGCCCAGCCCTCGCGTGTCGTGAAAGTGCGCACAGCACAGGCGCTCGCCGGCAATGCGGCGCGCGTCGGTAAACAGACGCTGCACCGCCGCGGGGTCCGCATAGCCCACCGTATCGGCCAGGCTGACGCGGTCCGCGCCGGCGTCCAGCAGCGCCTGCATCAAGCGCAACACGTCGTGCGGCGGTACCTGCCCCTGCAAGGTGCAGCCAAAGGCCGTGCCGACGCCGCCTTCGATCAACATCGACGAGCCCGCCGCGTCGCGCGCCGCGCGTATCTGGCCCACCATCTCGACGACCTCGTCGGGCGTTTTGCGCAGGTTTGCCACGCTGTGTGCATGGCTGGCCGACAAGGGCACCAGCATCAGGTCGGCGCCGCTATCCAGCGCGCGTTCGGCGCCCTTTACGTTGGGCACCAGGACCGACACCGACAGACCGGGCAGTTTTTTCGCGTGAGCCACCAGCGCGTCCGTGTCCGCCAACTGCGGCAGCAGACGGGCGGGCACAAAAGAGCCGACCTCGATTTCGCGTTGACCGGCGGCGTAGGCGGCGTCGATCCATTCGCATTTGGTGTGGGTTGGCAGCACCACGGGCAGGCTTTGCAGCCCATCGCGCAGCCCCACTTCGCGCACGACGGCGGTGGGGGAAATCACAAAAGATGGGGCAGTCGGCATGGCGGCGGATTCGGCAAGGGGTGGGAAGACCGATGAAGATGAAGATGAAGCCAGTTTAGATATTCTCTATTCGCGCACCAGCGGTATTTTGGAACGTTTAATATTCCCAATCGGAATTTCATATCAAGGCAGCCCGCCATGCGCGATCTGGACATCACCACCCTGCGCCTGTTCATCTCGGTATGCGAAACCGGCAATATTGCGCGCGCCGGCGAACGCGCCAGCATCGTGGGATCGGCCATCAGCAAGCGACTGGCGCAACTGGAAGACACGGTGGGCGCCAAGCTGCTGACCCGCAAACGCCGGGGCGTCGAGCCCACCGAGGCTGGCGAGACCCTGCTGGAACACGCGCGCGCCATATTGGCCAGCTCGGACCGCATCGAACGCGACATGTCGGCCTATGCCAGCGGCGTCAAGGGCCAGGTCCGCATCCTGGCAACGGCGTCCGTGCTGGCGGAATCCCTGGCCGACGACATCGCGGCGTTTCTGCAAATGGCGCCCCATCGCAACATCCGGGTCGACATGGAAGAACGCGTCAGCCAGGAGGTCGTGCGCGAGGTAAAGGGCGGCATTGCCAGCCTGGGCATCTGCTGGGACGCGGCCGACTTCCACGGCCTGCAAACCCGGCCCTACCGGGGCGACCGCCTGGCTGTCGTGACCGCGCCCGGCCATCCACTGGCGCAGCGCGAGGCGGTATGGTTTGACGACGCGCTGGACTTCGAACACGTCAACATGCCCGCCGCCGGCGCGGTCTTGCGCATGTTGCAGACGGCGGCCAGCCATAGCGGCAAGACCCTGCGCCACCGCGTCACCGTCAGCAATTTCGATTCGGCGTTTCGTGTGGTGTTGGCCGGCCTGGCCATCAGCGTCGCGCCCATCGAGGTCGCCACGCCCTATGCGCTGGCCCATGGGCTGCGCGTGCTGCCACTGCTGGATCCCTGGAGCCATCGCCGCTTTGCCATCTGCCTGCGCGACGCGCAAGCGCTGTCGGCGGCGGCCAGCCTGTTGCTGGACCATTTGGTGGCGGCCGGACATGCCTCTGCGTGAACGCCACCACGGCGCGGCAAGGCACGGCGTGCCGGGCCGGGCATGTACCCAAGTTCGCATATGGCGCGCCCCCGGACATCGTCTTAAGCCGCCCTGAACTCGGTTTAGATTAATTAGTTTTTCTAATCTGGCCCCAGCAGCTAGTCTGTCGCCCTTTTCATGGGGGTTGCAATGACGACCGCGTTCGTTCCTGGATTTTTGCTCAGCCTGGGCCTGATCGTTGCCATCGGGGCGCAAAACGCTTTCGTCCTGCGACAAGGCCTGCGCCAGGAATATGTGTTTGCCGTGTGCCTGGCCTGCGCCGTGTCCGACGCCATCCTAATCGCGACGGGCGTGGCCGGCTTCGGGCTGGCGGTGGACACGCTGCCCTGGCTGGAGCCGGCCATGCGCTATGGCGGCGCGCTGTTCCTGTTTGTGTACGCGCTGCGCAGCCTGCGGTCGGCGTGGCGCACGCAGCACGACAGCCTGGCGCCGTCGGCCACGCAGACAGCCGGGCTTGGCGCCACGCTGGCCACCTGCCTGGCGTTCACCTGGCTGAACCCGCATGTCTACCTGGACACCGTGGTGCTGCTGGGGTCCATCTCCAGCCAATACGAAGGGCAGAAAGTCGCCTTCGCGCTGGGCGCCATGTCGGCTTCGTTCGCGTTTTTCTTCACGCTGGGTTACGGCGCCCGCCTGCTTCGACCGCTGTTCGCCAACCCGCGCGCCTGGCGCGTGCTCGATGCCTGCGTGGGCGTGGCCATGCTGGCCATCGGCTTGAAATTGGTGCTGTAAACGCGCCGGCTTGCGGCTGGCCGCAGTCATCTACAATCCGTTGACGCCGGCCGCATCAAGGGCCGGCCCGCAACACACAGGTAGCATGACGCGCGCGAAGAAACCAGCAGCAAGAAAGAAACGCCCCGCCGCCCGGGGCAATACAAAATCCGCCGGCCGAGCCTACCGGTTCATCAGGGCGCTGCTGGTGTCGTCGTTGGCCAGCTTCGGCGCCGCCACCTATGTGCTGAAACCGCAATGGCCCGCGCAACTGACGCCCGACGCCATTCTGGCTCGCCTGGGTTGGCCCGCGCAGGAAAAAATTGCCCCGGCCGTGATTCCGTCGGGCGCGCTGACCCACACGCGGTTTGCCGACTGTCCGCAGTTCTTTCCGAAAGGCCAGATGCCTGTCGTGCCGTCCGGCGCGGCGCTGCGCGAACTGTGCTTTACCGGCTTTGCCGTCTTGCATAACGGTCAAACCAAAACCCCCGTTTTCGTTGTTGAACGCCTGAACCGCAAGCTGCTCGCGCAGGCGCAGGGCATGCAGCGCACTGACAAGTTCTACGCGGAAGCGCGGCTGCCCGGCGCCGAACGCGCCGCGCTGGATGACTACAAGGGGTCGGGCTATTCGCGCGGCCACATGGCGCCGGCCGGCGATATGTATTCCAAGGAAACCATGGCGCAAAGCTTCTCGCTGGCGAACATGGTGCCCCAAGATCAGACACAGAACGCGGGCTCGTGGAGCCGCATCGAGCAGGACACGCGCAAATACGTCATGCGCGCGGCGGGCGACGTGTACGTCTATACCGGCCCCTACTACAGCGGCAAACCGGCGACGATCGGCGCCGGCGTCGCCGTGCCCAGCCACGTCTATAAAGTCGTGTACGACGCCACGACGGGCCGCTCGTGGGTGCACTGGCAGGCCAACGCCGCCAGCGCCAGGGAAGGCGCGCCCATCAGCTACGACGAATTCGTGCGCCGCACCGGCATGCAGCTGCTGCCGTCGGGCGGCTAGCCGACGGCAGCCGTGCGCGGGGTCGCAACGATTACGGCTTCAACACCACCTTGATGCAGCCGTCCTGCTTGTCGCGGAAGGTCTTGTACATGTCCGGGCCGGCTTGCAGATGTTCGTGGTGCGTGATGACGAATGACGGATCGATGCGGCCTTTGACGATCATGTCCAGCAACTCATCCGTCCAGCGTTGCACGTGCGTCTGGCCCATGCGCCAGGTCAGCCCCTTGTTCATCGACGCGCCAAACGGAATCTTGTCGATCATGCCGCCGTATACGCCAGGCACGGACAACACGCCCCCCGGCCGGCATACGTAGATCATTTCACGCAGCACGTGCGGCCGGTCGGTCTCGGCGCCCACCGCCTGCTTCACGCGGTCGTACATGCCCCCCATGGCGCTGGCTGAATGCGACTCCATGCCCACCGCGTCGATGCACTTGTCCGGCCCCTTGCCCTGCGTCAGCGCGTTCAGCCGTTCCACCACGCTTTCTTCCTCGAAGTTGATCGTAATGGCGCCGCCGTCCCTGGCCATCTTCAACCGCTCGGGCACATCGTCGATGCAGATCACCTGACGGGCGTTGAGCAGCACGGCGCTGCGCACCGCCATCTGGCCCACCGGCCCCGCGCCCCACACCGCAACGGTATCGGTGGGCTCGATCTCGCATTGCATCGCGGCCTGCCATCCCGTGGGCAGGATGTCGCCCAGGAACAGGACCTGGTCGTCGGTGAGTTCGGGCGGTACGGGAATATGCGTGGTGTCGGCCCACGGCACCCGGACGAATTCCGCTTGTCCGCCCGCGTAGCCGCCCGTCAGGTGCGTGTAGCCGAACAGCCCGGCCGTGGTGTGACCGAACATCTTGGCCGCATCGTCGGCATTGCGGTTGGTGCGTTCGCAGACCGAAAAATTGCCCCGTCGGCATTGGTCGCACTGACCGCAGGTGATGGTGAATGGAATCACCACGCGGTCCCCTACTTTCAGGCGCTTGGTCTCGCTACCCACTTCGACGACCTCGCCCATGAATTCGTGCCCCATCACATCGCCCGATTTCATTTCCGGCATGAAGCCGTCGAACAAGTGCAGGTCCGACCCGCAGATGGCGCAGGCGCTGACCTTGATGATGGCGTCGCCGGGATGTTCCAGAATCGGATCCGGAACCGTGTCGTACCGGATGTCGTGCTTTCCGTGCCAGCAAAGTGCTTTCATGTGTGTCCCCTTAGACATGCAACCGCAGCGTTGCGAATCGCGCGGTTGGGGCAGCAACTATCGTGCCTTCGCAGCGGGTTTTCCGGGCGCTACCGCGTGCGTGCGTGGGCATGCGGATTGCTAGGTTGCATGGCCCCGCCGGGCGGCATCGCGCGGGCGGGCCTCACCCAGGAGACACGCATGACCAAGCACGTCTATGTCGCAGCGCTTTGCGGCGCCATCATGTTGGGCGCACATGGCGTGGCCGCCGCGCAATCCGCACAATCCGCGCCCAAGCCGGACCCCGCCGACTCCGCCGCGTCGATCACCAAGCTCAATAGCGAAGACCGCGGCTTCCTGACCCGGGCGGCGGAATCGGGTTATCTGGAAGTGGACGGCAGCAAACTGGCGTTGAAGAAATCGCAGAACGCAAAGGTCAAACAGTTCGCGCAAAAGATGGTCGACGACCACACCCGCGTGGGGCAGCAATTGCAAGCGCTGGCAAAACAGAAAGGCTTCGAGACGCCGAAGGAGCCCTCGCTGGTGCAAAGCGCCAAGCTCAAGGCGCTGGACCTGCGCAGCGACGGCTTTGACGAGGCGTACAGCGACGAGATCGGGGTGGCCGCGCACGAAGACGCCGTCGAACTCTTCGACAAGGCCACCAAAGAGTCCAACGATCCCGACCTGAAGCGCTTTGCCGCCAACACGCTACCCGCGCTGAAGCGCCATCTGCAAGAAGCGCGCGCACTGCAAAAGGCCATTAAGGGCCACGGCCAGGCGAAATAGCACGGCGCGCCAGGCATGGTGTTTGCTGAATGGCGCTGCGCCAATCATGGCCACCTTCACACCCATCACACCCATCAACACACGGGAGCAGACAATGACCCAGAAGACTTTGCAGGATCTATTCGTGCATGAACTGTCGGACATCTACAGCGCCGAGAAGCAACTGACGCGGGCGTTGCCGAAGATGGCCCGCGCCGCTTCGGACCCAGCGCTTGCTGAAGCGTTCACCCAGCATCTGGAAGAAACGCGCGGCCAGGTCGAACGCATCGACAAGATCATCGAATCCGCCGACTTCCGCCTCAAGCGCATCAAGTGCGCGGCGATGGAAGGCCTGGTGGAGGAAGGCCGCGACGTGATCGAAGACGTTGAAAAAGGGCCGGTGCGCGATGCTGCGTTGATTGCCGCCGCGCAGAAGGTCGAGCACTACGAAATTGCCGGCTACGGCACGTTGTGCACCTTCGCCAAGCAGTTGGGCCTGACCGAGGCGTTGACGCTGTTGAAGGAAACGTTGGCCGAGGAAAAGGCCACCGACGAAAAGCTCAGCATGCTGGCGCTACAGCAGACCAACGCGGAAGCCGCGCAGGCTGGTAAAGCCAAGTAAGGCCAGGCAAGCGGCCTGAGCCGCCCACACCCCGAGGTCCGACGCGTGGGGGCGTCTTCGGATCTCGGGGTGTTTTCTTGATGCGCGGGTCCGAACGGTGCCGCAGCCGGGTCAATCCCGAATCGAACCGGCATCAATCACGTATGCGTGAAGGCCGCCGAGCACGACGGCGGCTGCCGCCTGCATCGTTCCGCCTGCCTGGCGATGCCCCGCCCGTTGCCAACGCAATGCCGACGCCGAAAGCGATATACACCAACAGCAAGGCGCCGCGCGTCAGTCGCTGCTCAAAGCCGGGTTGCAAGCGCTTGGGCGTTAATTGGTAATCGGCAAAACACGATGTGGCGGCCACCAGCGCCCCTTCCATCCACGGCCGCTTGCCCCAGCGCGTCTGCTGTGCGCGTGCGCTGGCCCGGGCGTGCAGCGTGGCCCAGAAGACAGACGCCGCATGGTGGATCAGCAGGCCGGTCGCCGTGTGCTTCCAGCTGGGGTCATCCTGGTGCAGCGCGCGCTCGCCCCACAGCCACTGGCTGGTCGCATTGGTCGCGGCGGCGGCATGCCCGGTCTGGTGCTTAGCCAACGCAATCAATGCCAACGTGGACAACGCGCTAGCCGCGCTACCGCTGCGTACGCCTTCTACAAAAGCTTGCCGCCATTCATGCATGGTGATCCCCTGGTTGATGTGGTGGCAGCCCGGGGGTTGTTGCCCGACCTCGCCAGGTATGCAGTTTGCTGAACCCGCTGAACCGATCTGGCGCCGCGACAAAAAAGGAACAGGCATGAAAATTCTGCTGACCGGTGCGCATGGATTTATCGGCAGCCGGCTGGTCGACGCCCTGCGCGAAGACGACCATCAGCTGGTATGCCTGGTGCGCACGCCACGCCCCCGCGACTTGAACGTGCCGCGAGCAAGATACGTGCCCGCGGACTTTTCTCGGCTGACGCGGGTGGAAGACTGGGCGCCGCTGTTGTCCGGCGTGGATGCCGTTATCAATACCGTCGGAATTTTTCGGGAGTCGGGTTCGGCCAGCTTTGCCAACGTGCACGACAAGGCGGCCAAGGCGCTGTTCGCGGCGGCCCGGCAATACGGCGCGCAGGTCATCCAGTTTTCGGCGCTGGGGGCGGATGCCGAGGCCGCATCGGGCTTTCATATCAGCAAGCGCGCAGCGGACGAGGCGTTGCGCGCGGCCGGCGCACCGGCTTACATCGTGCAGCCGTCGCTGGTCTATGGCGTGGGCGGCAGCAGCGCCGCGCTGTTCAACCAGCTTGCCGTCATGCCTGTCGTCGCTTTGCCTGCGGGCGGCTGGCAGCGCGTTCAGCCCGTGCACATCAATGATGTGGTTGCGGGCGTGCGCGCGATGCTGGCGCAGCCGGCGCCCGGTGCGGTCACCGTGGCGTTCTGCGGCCCCGAACCCATCACGGTGCGGACCTACCTGTCGATGCTGCGCGGCGGGCTGGGCATGGCGGGAAGGCAGTGGATCATTCAGGTGCCGTCGCGTATGGCGAGCGCCGCGGCCAGGGCCGGCAGCTGGATGCCAGGCTCCTTGATCGACGCGGACAGCCTGGCCATGTTGAACCGCGGTAATACCGGCAACCCGATCGCCTTCGCCGCGCTGCTGGGCCGCAGCCCCGTCGCCCCCCCTTCGTTCATAGCGCCGCATGAGCAGGCACCGCTGCGCGCCGACAGCATCCTGCGCACGATGCTGCCCGTGATGCGGCTGTGCATCGCCGCCGTCTGGCTATGGACGGCGGCGGTGTCCATGGGCTTGTACCCCATCCAGGACAGCCTGGCGCTGCTTGCCGACGCCGGCGTGCCCCACGCCCTGGCCCCGATCATGCTGGCGGGCGCGGCGGGCCTGGACCTGGTGCTGGGCGTGTTGACGTTGATGAACCTGGGGGGGCGCAAGCGCTGGGTGTGGCTGGCGCAGATGGCCTTGATACTGGGCTACACCGCCATCATCACCGTGCAATTGCCCGAGCAATGGCTGCACCCCTTCGGCCCCATTTCGAAAAATGTGCCGATGCTGGCGGTGCTGGCGCTGCTGTATCTATGCGATAGCCGCGCGCGGAGGCCGTGATGGAATATCTTTGGTTCAAGCTGCTGCACATTCTGTCTTCCACGCTGCTGTTCGGCACGGGCATCGGGTCGGCGTTCTACCTGCTGTGCGTGGTCCTGCGCCGCGACGTCAAGGTGGTGGCCTCGGTGGCGCGCGTGGTTGTCGTGGCCGACTGGCTGTTCACCGCCACCACCGCCGTCATCCAACCGCTGACCGGCTGGTATCTGGCCCACCTGATGCAGTTGCCCTTGAACACGCCGTGGCTGTCCGCCTCGTTGATGCTGTATGCGGTGGCGATCGCTTGCTGGTTGCCGGTCGTGAGGCTGCAAATGCTGATGCGCGACAGCGCGACGGCCTCGGCCGCCGCCGGCGAACCGCTATCGCCCCGGTTCATGCGCTACTTTCGCGCATGGTTCGTGCTGGGCTTTCCGGCGCTGGGCGCGTTCCTGGGGATTTTCTGGCTGATGGTGTTCAAGCCGGCGTAGGGGTGGGCCGTGGACGGATCCGGCGCCTTTGCATCCGTCCCCGTGGCGCGGCCTGCTGCCGTCTGGTGCCGCTTGCTGCCGCTTGGCGCCGCCTGGTTCGGGTAAGGGGGGCCAGCTTGGAACGGGACTTGCTGAGCGGCACTGGCACCGCCCGACAAGCACGGGCGGTTCTTGGATGCTTCACGTCAGGAGAAAACAATGAAAACGCAGATCAGCTATCGCAAACTCGACGGCGACCACGGCGTCGCCCTGGTCAACGGCGGTATCTCAGAGACACTGCAAGCCAAGCGTGAATTGGCGAACTGGCTGGAACTGCCTGAAGGCAGCAGCGCCAACACCGAAGAACAACAGGTGGACAGCCGCCTGAAACAAGGCGGCATTGCCCCGGAATCGGTGCAGTTCAACCACATCAGCGAATAGCCCGCCACAAAAGCACAAGGGCTTACGCCATAAAAGCGTAAGCCCTTGATTTTTTTGGTCGGGGCGGTGGGATTCGAACTCACGACCCTCTGCTCCCAAATCGTTTTTTGTCGCGTTTTTGAGGGTTTGGCGTGGTTTGTACCGGTCGAGTTTTCAGCGACATATCAATGACATAGCAATTATTAGAGTTCGTCCCGGTTTGTCTTGGTTTGACTGAAGCGCCGTTTCAGTGGTCCACTTTGCGGTCCACCCTCCCACGCACTCTGACGATCCGGCAATGGCAACGAACTTATTAACCGACCGAGCAATCCTCGCCGCAAAGCCCAAAGCTAGAGAATACGAACTCACTGACGGTGGAGGGCTCGCCCTTCGTATCAAAACCAACGGGACGAAAATGTGGGCGGTCCGCTACACGAGCCCGACCACTGGAAAGCGCGTGCGCGAGTATATCGGAACCTATCCGGGATTACGCCTAGCCGATGCGCGCGAAAAGGCCACGCAACGGAAGGCCCTCGTCGCCCAAGGCATCAGCCCCGACGCGGCCTCCGTTCTGCTGGAGGAGCAATCGGGCACGCCAACCACGGTCGGCGACCTCTACGACGTGTGGTATGACAAGCACGTCTTGCGCAACCGCTCCAGCGAAAGCGACAAGGCGTCGATCAAGAGCCGCTTCGAAAACTACGTCAAACCGAGGGTTGGCGATATCGCGCTGACCAAGATCCGTCGCGGCCAATTGATGCAGGTGATTGACGCAGCTCGAGAGGCCAACAAGATGCGCACCGCCAATCTCCTGTTGGGAGAACTGGGCCAAATGTTCCGCTACGCGGCTGCGCGGGAGTGGATGCAGGGTGACCCCACTGCCGCCATCACGCGGAAAGACGCCGGTGGGCAGGACAAGGAAAGCGATCGCGTACTTGATGATTCGGAAATCGTCATGTTGCGCGACATCCTTGCCACGCCACCGGAATCGAAGTCCCGCTATTACGTCGCTAGGCGGCGCGTACTGCCGGTCCATACCGAGCTAGCTGTTTGGTGGACCCTCGCTACGTTGGCGCGCGCCGTGGAGGTTGCAACCATGAAACGCAAAGGCATCGTAAACCGCAAAGCCGCCACCTGGACCATACCCGCCGAAGTCTCCAAGAACAAGAAACCTCATTTAGTGCATCTGAGCCCGTTCGCGCTGGCCGTATGGGATCGCATGTGCGAGATCCCAGGGGACGGCGAGTATGTGTTTGAGGGACGCGATGGTGGGCACGTGTCGGAAACGGAAGTGACCCGGCGCCTGTCCGACCGGCAGACGCGGGCAAAGCCGGTCAAGGGACGCAAGAACAGCACGATACTGGACTTACCTGGCGGCCATTGGACGCAGCACGATCTGCGCCGCACGGGGGCCACAATTATGGGCGAACTTGGTATCTCGTCCGATGTAATCGACCTCTGCCTGAACCACAAGAAAGCGAAGAAGACCACCCGGACCTACCAGCGACAGACGATGTTGCCCCAGCGACAGGAAGCGTTCGATGCCTTGGGGGCGCACTTGACAAAACTGTTAGGCGCCCCGGCCGACTGGCTACCTTCCGTCACCGTTGGCGCGGGTTAAGAAACTCCGAAGTTGCGCGAGGACGCTGAGAGTTCGTCCGGCTGCGCGCGTATCAGCCTTGGCGGATGCAATGAAGAACGGCCTATGTCGTCGCCGCGCGACAATACGCATACATTCAACCAATTAGGTTGAATTTTTCAAACAGACAGGTCATAATGACCGCAGTTTAGGTACATGACCCTTTATGGGCTCACTGCGGTACCAGGGAGATTGAAATGGCACTTACAGAATTTGGCAAAGCCGTGCGAAAGGCACGGATCGACACGGGGCAGACGCTGCTCTCGATGGCAACGGCGCTTGGCACCACCGCATCGTTTTTGAGCGCAATGGAGACCGGTCGTAAAAAAATTGCTGACCAGTGGATTGCCAAGATTGACCACTTTTTTCGCGGTCAGGGCCGCCCCGTTGCTCGCTTACATGAGCTCGCGGCCGTAGCGAACCAAGCGGTACCACTTGATGGTCTGCCGCTGCAGCAACAGATGCTTGTGGCGGGGTTTGCAAAATCTAGCTTTACCGCCGAAGAACTCCAAACGATTGCGGACCTGTTGGGTAAGATCAACAACGACAAGAAGGGCGAAGATGAGCGAGCCGACTCAACGGTATGAACTGAAGGGCAGCCGAGTGGTGCATCTCGACGCCGACAAGATCAAAAAGCGCGCCAAGCGTTTTGGCGAAATTCTACGCATCAGCAGACGTACTCGGTTTGACATGGAACAGTTCATGGAGGGGCTGTCCCGCCATAGAATCTGCATAGATCCTGTCGACGATAGCGAGTGGCTGTTTTTCACCGACGGCCTATGCACGCCCGAGAATTTCACAATCAGGATTCCAGAGAGTACATACCTGCGAATCTGCGCAGGCGATCAGGAAGCAATTGGTCTACTGTTCCACGAACTCGGACACCTGATGCTTGCCCACAAAACAGTCCTTCACAACGAACGGTCCGCCCCACCCTGCCCAGAAGAGGATTCAGAATGGCAAGCGGACGCTTTTTCGACATTCGTGCTTGCACGTATGGGGCTACCCGAATTCGGGCAACTCTGCTTTGACTTCTAAAAACGCAAATGAGCCAGTTTTATAAAAAAGAAAGGGGTCATAGAGAAACTCCATGACCCCTCTCCCAACCCGGCGGACCATGACACGCGACATGGCGAGCAGGTTGACATTCGGAATGACTTCCGTGTTTGGCGACTCGAAGTCTACACCCTATGTCACCAGCGGGCAATCCTCGCGAAATAGGTGCCATATGGGCAAGCAACTTAGCTTCGACTTTCCGATTCCGGAAGGCATGAAAGTGATTTTCCGACCCTACATCACGCTGAAGAATGGTCAGCGTCTGTGGGCCAAGCAGTGCGGTAAACGAGCATTTCCGCTGATCGTGCCAGCGTAGCGTTAAGCTGCGGGCGTTAACCTCTAGCGCCCGCAGCCGCCGACAAAATTGCGCCCCGGTGCGCACTAGGCCCAGCTTTTTCACTCAACCGTGCTTCAGCGCGGTTAGCCGCCCAACCGGCCCGTAGGCAAACAAACCGACCGAAGGCACCACTGCCGCCGAAAAGGGAAGCAGTGGACCGACGGCTGATTCTTCAGTACTCGGCCAGTAGTGCCGCAACACTATTGCAAGCGGCGCACGGTCAACGGCATACTGACCTCCCATTGACCATACTTTTGGAGGGTTCAGCAATGCACTGCGATCATATCCAGAAGCTCGGCGCGAAAGCCGCCCGCGAGGGGTTGACCCTGTGGGACTGCCCGTATTTACGCGCTGCCGAAATGCCGGGACATACCGGAGAACGGATCTCGGATTGGGTACTGAAGATCGAGGCATGGGAAGCAGGGTTCCGAAAGCATGTGCGGGCTCGGTCCCCCACGGTGCGAAGCCGAGTTCGCGCTCTAGTCGCCGCGAACCGAAGTTCTGCGGTAGTCCTCCGCACGGGCTAGCGTGCGGTAGAACATGGAGCCCACATTGACGAGTCTGGCGCACTCATCAACGCTCAGCCTGTCACTGATTTCCACAAGGCAGTTGGCGTATTCGGTAAGCACTTCCGCCCAATCATCGAAATTTTGACCGGGGGCAGCGTGGGCGATCATATTTGCGAGCAGTTCATCACGTAGCATGGCGGGGCCTTTGATTTGCGAGCCGATGCGTTGCAGCAATCGGTATGCCCGCCCGCCGTTCAGCGCCCCTCTACGGGGCGCTTTCTATTGCCTGGAGTTTCGCGGCTTTTGTCCATAGGCAGATTGGGGGATACGCCCAGTCCTTCACTGCATGCTACGAATGAAGTGCCACGGGAAAGCGCTGACCGCCGGCACATTACATCGATCCCGATGCGGACGCGCAGGCTACAGGAGGGGCAATTTATGGCTTCCGGCTCCCGATTGTCCGACGTTATCGTCAAACTGCCTGATCGGTCCACATGTCGAGTGGAACGACGCCTGGTCATAAAACGCTGTCCTGATGCCGCACCAGTTCACCAGTATGTGTGCACTCTAACCACTGGCGAGGCGGTCGTCTGGCTGGGAGCCGGCAAATACCGGTTGCCGAGCGGCGCCATCGCCATCGCCGTCGCCCACAAAAAACCGTAGGGGGTGGCCGACTAGGGAACGCGCACAGGCATAAACGGTTCATAATTGTCCGCACCTATCAACGCAGGGGCAATCATGGCCTTCTATGCTCAAGAACGAGTGTCCACTTGCGATATAGCGGGCGCCGTGGCCCGCGCGGCGCTGGAAGACATTCGCATCAATTCTTTCGCATGTCCGGGTTTACCTGAAATTCGAGTGTTCGAAGCAAGCAAGACGAAGTTCGAAATAACACTGCGGCTGCGCGCGGACAGTGACACGCTGATTGAAGCGTTCGCAATGGGCCGCCAGGAAGCGCTTTCGGCCGCACGCGGATTTCTAGACGACACGCTCACGCCAGAGTGCCTTTTAGCGCATGTCCAGGAGGCGTTGGCTTCGCTGGAAAAGCAGTACAAAGAATTGGAGCGCCACGCGGTTCGCAGGCCAGATCTCTCCAACTGATGTGCTTTCGAGACACCCACGACATTTACGTTATGGGGCGAGCGGAAGAATATCCAGATCGCCGTTGCCGTCTGAAGTCATACGGAATCTGCGCTCCTGACTAGGGGAAAGGGTTGCTTCACGCTGGCGAAGGTAAGAATCGCCAGCTGCGGCGCAGAGCCCTTTAGCACTCGCAGCCGTGCCCGCCCCCAGTACCCGCAACCCGGCAGGTACGTAGAACTCTGCCTTCTCTTTTGGGGAAAGGTCCGCAACAAGCTCGCCATCCACATAGAAGCCCATACGACAGCCGCCGCCGACAAAGCCCTGGTCTCGGACAACTACTAAACGCGCGTCAGAATCGGACGCGGGCGCCTGTAGCTTGTACAAATACGCCGCGTCAACCGGCTTGGCGTCTGCAACGGGTGTAGGCGTGGTGCTGCAACCGGCTAACACCACCAACAGACTCGCTGCCCAACAGCTTCCACGCATTCAACACCTCCGAAAACTCGATGATACAGAATGCAAGCTAAGAGCGATCACACAGCCGTCGCCATACGGCATTGCCATCACGTATCTGCCGGCGGACCGGGGCGGGCGTTTCGTACACCTGCTGCGCGTCATCGAAATACACTGGCCGTGCGTACTCGCAGTATTCAACCCCGACCCTTGCCGGAGCCACGCACCCACTCATGCTTAAGCTCATCAGCAATAGCGCCATCGTCCATACCGGCCGTTTCCTGCTGCACATCGCGCGCCTCCTGATGGGCCTTGGCCCTCTGTTCGTTTATTTGGTCTGACCTTTCTTGGCGCTCCGCCTGGCGCCCCCCAGCGCGCCCCCGGTAGAAAACGCTGACCAGGGTTGCTGCTGCGAGGCCGATAAGCAGCAGGACGCCTTTAAACCGCTCAAGCCATACCGACATTGCCGCCTCCAACCGCCGCCATTGCCTGCGCGTATAGCGCCGCCCAAGTCTCGGGGTGCGGCTTCCCGGGCCGCCAGGTGCGCAGATAAAGCGCCCAGCCGCCGTTCGCGTCACCAAGCGATGGCAGGCGCAGGGGATCAGTCCACAGCAGCAGGCGGGCGAAAGCTGCCGCCAGGATGTCGTCGTGCGCCAGCGAGTTGTACACGTCCGTCGCGGTCGGCTCGACATCCCGAACGGCGCACACTGAGCGCGCATCCGCCCAACTCGATGCGTGCGCCAGCACGCCGCGCACGCCGCCCCCGCGTTCGAATTGCCAGAAGCCCACGGCCGGACCGTTGATCTGCCGGCGATGCACAAAACGGCTCTCCTGCAAGCCAATGGCAAGCAGCATCACGCGCGCTTCGCGGGTGTCGCGGTTGGCGGGCAAGAGCGCAAGCGCAGGTGCGATTGCGGTATCGAGAACAGTCTTCAAATCCACAATCACCCCTCCCCACCATGCCGCACGCCCAGAATCTTCGCGCGGGCCTCGGCCACCCATTCAAGCAGCCCCTTCTGGCGCATGCTTGCCATCCATCGCATGTACGCCCCCAATACCCACCACGCAGGTAGCCCGGCCAGCAGCATGCTCGGTCCCAGCACGTAGAACTTCGCCAGCAGCGCGTCATCACTGCCCGCGCCGTGCTGCGCCAGCCAGATCATGGCGTCCATCAGCCCCGGTTTCCACGCGATCACCGCGCCGGCCAACGCCGGCCCAAACATGAACGAGCATGCGACGGTCGAAATCGTTCGGACGGTGAACTCCCGCGCCGACCGTGGCGGCATGATCAGCAGGCCAAGCATGGCCGCCAACGCCGCCGGCACGCCATACGCCATTGCGACCTTCAAGGCAGCGAGGCCTCCCAGCCCCGTAGTACCTGGTTCCATAGTTGCTCTGCTCCTGTAGACGGTGCGCATGATTGCCTCCCGTTTGGACGAAAAAAAAGCCCGCCGAGGCGGGCAATTGAAATGCGTTGGACTACCTGACGAACGAAATCAAGGCGAGACTCCCTGTGACCCAGACCGTGCCACCGTTCGGGCGTGGAAATTCAAGGCGGAGGGTGTGCGCGCCCGCACCTATCCCCGTAGCAATGGCGGTCATCGACTTCATGTTGTCGCGCTCATCTTGCGTGTACAAGATAATCGGAGCCCGGCTGATGAGATTGCCGTCCAAGAGCAGTCGTACCTGGCCGCTCGGAAGCGCCGACGCAGAATCGCATCTGGCGGCGAAGTCATAGTTAATAATGGCGTTCCCGGCAGCCGGCATGGTGAAGTTGATCTGGACGGCATTGTCATTGCTTCCCTGACCGAAGCCCAGATTGATTGCCACAGCGTTCCCTGCTGTTACCGCCCCGTTCTGTAAGTGCAGGGTGCCAATTTGAGCGCTCTGGATGTTCGCAGACCTTATGTATGCCTGGTCGATGTTCGCCACCTTGGCGTTGAACGTCCCTACATCAATGCGGTCGGCGCTCATCGTGCCCGTCGTAATCTTGCCGGCGTCCAACGTATCGATGTTTGCGTTCTTGATCCAAGCCGTACCGATAAGCGCCTGGTTCATGAAAACCTGACTGCCTTGAATTACAAACGGCGTGACCACCTGCGGCCCATTGGGGTGAATGACGGCGAATCGGTCGGCAGCCACAAGAAACTGCGTTTCGGTCACGCCGCCCGAACTCTCCACGCCCAAGCCAATAGAAGCCGCGTAGTAACGGCCACCAACAGTCACACCTGCGCGGACGTTCCACATGGCGGCCACATTGCCGTCCAGCTTGGCTATCGCGGTGCTTGTTTCCTCTACAGCTGCGAAGGCGTCGTTGGCTTTGTCCGTGGCGTCTTTGACCGATGCTTGTACGCTTGTTATGCGCTCTCCCATTGCGCTCACATCATCAGCCCGCGTTTTGCTTTCTTGTTGAATCAGACCAGCGTTTTCCCCCACCTTCGTGGTCAAGGTTCTGATGGACTCGGCCGTCGCTTCGTGCTGCTCTTGGCGGATGGTGACTTCTTCGCTCAGCCCCGTCTCGAGCGCGGGAATCTTCTTGATCGGGGCTAGTACATCTTGGCCCAGTTGCGTCTGGCCGATCTGTCCGTTGAAGTAGTTCAGGATGTCGCCAAGCTCGGTGCTGGACTGCCCCATCGCCCCGTTGCCTGCGGGGAACCTTGGGCCAGGCAAGCCGTTCTTGTCCCTCAAGATGGCCCAAAAATAGAGGCGCACACCGCCAGAAAGCCCCATCAGCAAAGCGGAGTTCTGGGGAAACGCGTACTCGCCCATCGGCATCGCGTCCGCAAAGTCTGGAGTCTTGCTGTACCAAATCTCCGTTTTCTCAATGATGGACGGCCCCGGGGCAAAGCCCCATTTCAGCTGGATAGCAAACACAAGCGCTGAGGTTCCCTGCGAGGGTTCCAGGTGCGTCACAGTGGATGGCGGCGCGAGAATGCCATCCAGTTGCGTCTGCGTCGATGAGGCCCATATCGAAGCAATGTCCATGGCGTTCAGCGCCCGCACGCGGCAAAGGAATGCGCCCGCATACACATTGGGCACCTCGATGCTGGTTGATCCAGTGCGAGGGAGATTCACCCACTCCGAATTGTTCCGACGCCACTGCACCTCATAAGCAACAGCGTTCGCCGCAGGCTTCCAGGAAAACACTGCCGTATGACTGGCGTATCCCTGAGCCACAACCGGGTAAGAAGTGATCGTGACGTCCGATGGTGGAGCTTGAACGCCGGGCGGGATAACGGTGATGGGCAGCGGATCAAGACGGGTTCCGAAATCCACACTGTCGAACTTGCCCGGCTCATGCTGAATAGCCGATATTTCAGCGGTCAGCCCATCCTTGCGCTTGATGCCGAGAACTCGAAACCGCTGAGCAGAAAGCGCTTCGGATTCCAGCGTCCATACACATTCGGCTTGAGGCACCTCCGAGAATGGCGCAGTAACGGTCAATATCAAGACGGTCCCGGGTACGCCCACCATGTCCGCAGTCAGCTCGGTGGAGTCCACCGTAAACGTCGTCAAATCGGAGGTCAGTCCCTGCCCCACTGCCGTGCTGATGATCCGCGTTTCGGACACACCGCTGGGCAGGTTCACCGTCAGCCGGTCCCCGGGTCGGACGCCCAGCTCTGCGTCTACCGTGACCACCGTAGCGGTCGCGGCCCGGATGCGCCCGCCGATACGCCGACCCGCTAAATGCTGATCAGCCACGCGGATGATGCTCCCAGGCCGCACGCGGCAAGCATCCAGACCCACTTCGAATGACACCGAGCGCGTTTCCATGCGCGAGGTCAGCAAAAGCCACTTTCCAACGCGATTTGCTTGCGCACGGGAGGTACATCCGAAGGCGGTGACCTCCACCTGCTTCAATCCATACCGCGCAAGCGCCTGGCGGTCTTCTACATACTCGACCTTCTGGCGGCCCATGTCGGACAGATCATTCCACGACACCAGCGCTACGGTATAACGGGTGTTCAGCGCTGACCCAACGTAGTTAAAGCGTCCGTCGATCACGTTGGCCGATGTGAAGGTGTAGACCGGGTCGCCGGGCATGTCGCCAACGGCAAACACGGAACCGCTGGCCCAATACGCGATACCCCGGAACGTAGATGCAAGGTCTTGCAAAACCCGATAGGCGTCGGCGGCCGTCTGCAAATAGGCGTTGCAAGTGAATCTCGGTTCCTGCCCACCAAAGCCGTCCGGCACCAGCTCGTCGCAGTAGCGGCCGATCTGGTACAAGCCCCACTTGTCTAACCAGCCTGACGGAATGCGTTCACCCAGCCCGTACCGATCATTGCTCACAATGTCGTAGAAGATCCAAGCAGGATTATCCGTCCACGACACCTTAAAAGTGCCGTCCCATGTGCCGGAGTATGTCCGGCGCTCCGCGTCATAATTCGACGGCACCCTGATAATTCGGCCCTTCCAATCGTAGGAGCGCACAGGAATGTTCTGAAACTGCGACGCGTCCACTTTGATGCCAACCACCGCGGACATCGGATAGCGCAGCTTGGCATCAACAATTTCCGTGATGGCGTCGACAAACGTGCGGTCAGCGATTGTGCTGCTCGATGCATTGGCCGTGAGACGCGACACACGGACCGACCAACCAGAACGGGCTGGTGGCAGATCAATTCTGTGCGAGCGCGCGTATCGTTGGGTTGTCTTCCCATCGAATGCCGTTTCCAGCGCAACCGCGTATGCGCCCCCATCGGTACTGACTTCTACGCGGTACTGCACCCGATAGCCCGCAATGTCGCCATTGGTGGTATTCGCCTGCGACAATCCATTGACAGCCATCGTCAAACGAATTGCAGATAACTGGGTGTTGGTGAACGCGCGGACCCACGGCGTCGTCGAGGTCAGCTCCACATTTACGGCCGTCGTGGTTTCAGACGCGGGAAACCCTGGCAGGGGGTCCTGAGTCTGAGTACCCGTTCGAAAGTCGATAGCTATGTTTGGAATGTTCAGCGTGCCGTCTTCGTTTGCGACCGGCGTCCCGTCCAAGTACGTGTCCCGCCCCGCGCCACTCGCGCCATGCGTAGGACCATACGCCTCGCCTTCGGTGATCAGGTCAATGACGCGAGCATATGCCGTGCTATGGAGACTGTCCGGCGACTCTTTAGGACTACGCCCCCCTCCCCCGCTTTTGCCGCCTCCGAACCCCACCACTGGAAGATTGAGCCCGCGCCCAGCTCCAGAAACAACAAGGGCGCCCGAAGGCGCCCTGTTGGCTCGATAGTGTTTCCCTGTCATACCTGATCCTCCGCGAATATCCCTGCCGATATCACGGCGCTACCGACGATCATGCGTCCATACAGCAGCGGAACCGGATTCCCCTGCGCACTGGTGTTCACCGCACCATTGAAGTTGTAAGACGCGCCGTTCTCCGGGCCGTCCTGTGCGCTAAGTCCGCGCTGTTGGGGTGACAACATCTGAATCACGCCACCTAGGGCCAACACCGCCCCCATCTTCATCATCGCAGCACCAATAGGTGCGCCAACGCCGGTATACGTCAGCACAGCACCTACCACGATCATGACAGCGCCCAGTACCGTCTGAAAAAGGCCAGCGCGCTTAGCTCCGGCCACTACAGGCGCGACTCGGATTGCGTCCGCGCCTACCGGGTGTTGCAGCTCATCTTCGCCAATGTTTCGCTTACCCAAAAAACAGGCATAGCGCACCCCGTGCGCATCGCCATCAGCCAGCGCTCGTTCAAACCCCGGAATCAACACGCAGAGCGCGCGTATGGCCTCCGCCGTGCTGCTGACCGCCAGCATATGGATGCGTCCGAAACGCGCGCCCAGTCGTCCGTACAAGCGCACCTCCCGCAATTTTTCGCTCACGCTTCCCCCTTGTATCGCAGCACCAGTCGCGTTGCCTCGCGCCAGTAGCCGCCGTACACCACTCGTTCCGAATCGCGCCCATACAGGTGATGGAGCATGGCGTCCGGCACGGGGAACAGATCGGGTTCTTCCTTCAGCGCCTGCGCGCCAATGAACACGCCCGCATGATTCGCGCGGTCTGATCGGATTTGCATCAGCACCACATCGCCCGCCGCAATCGACTCGCTGCTGGTCAGCGGCCGGAACCCCGCCTCGGCGTAGAGATCCATGTACAGATCGCCGCTCTTACCCGCTTCCCACCACCCGTCAGCGCGGTGGAAATCCCGCAACGTGATGCCACGCTCTCGCGCGTACCAGTCGCGCACCAAGCTGTAGCAGTCCAGGACGCCATGCGCGAACGGGCGGCCCAGCAGCGGAGCGGCGTAGCCCTCTGGTGCGACGCCCACCAGCTCGCCGGCCGCCACCGCCCCGGCTTCATCCTTCGCCACCGCAACGATGAACCAAGGCAGGCCCGACGCCTCGCACGCAACGCGGTCGGCTTCGCTGGGCGCTGCTGGCACGTCGGGATGCGAGTGAATGACGGCGGTGATGCGGCCTGCCTCTTCTGCCGCCGCGTAGTCCTCTGGATCAAGGATGAAATGGTCCGTGCCTTCCGCCATGTTTCGGCACGGCCGGTAGCTTTCGCGGCGGTCCCGCAGCACCACCAGCCCGCAGCACTCGCGCGGGTACTCCGCCACCGCGTGCGCCCGGATGGCGGTCATAGTCTTCTTTCGCATGTTTTATCCCCTGATGCGGTCTGCTGAAGGGAACCCGCCGAAGTTGACCACTTCGTATTCACCGAACCGCTTTTTGCAGTCGGACAGCAGCCCCGAACATCGGTCCAGAGCAGGATCGGAAACAGGATTTCCGTTGATGTCGAACATCCGCGAGCCGGTGTAGCCGCAGTAGGTGCCGCGATAGCCGCCTTTCGTCAGCCAGCTGCACATGCCCGCGATGATCTGCCGGGATGGCAGCATCTGGCCATTGAAGTCCAGCGCGCTCGACAGCTCAAATTCCACCACCTCGGCGGTCTCGGCCGTCTTCTGCTGGATGATCCAAATTTCTGGCGGCAGCTCTTCGTCCGGCGCAGCCGTTGGATTGCCACCCGTAAAGTTGCGCGCATCCAGATACTTGCCCAGCGTTCGACGCACGACGATCCGCGCGCCCACCAGGTCATCCAGTGCGATGCACAGCGACGAGATGACACCCGCGATGGAGTTGCCATCACCATCCAGCCCGATGTTGCCCACAGACAGCGTAGGCGTGGGCTGCTGCCCTTCTCCTACCTGCTCAAACCCATCGGCCTTGATGGCCCAAGGTTCGTACTGATAGCCCTGCCACCAGATCGGCCCTACCTGCGTGTAGCCGTGGAAGCGCTGAAGCGTGCCGCCGATACCGGTGGCGTCCAGCTCGAATAGGTCGACCAGACCCCCGACCTCCAGCTTTTGGACGTCTGCATAAATCCCCATGACGTCCCCTTAAGCCTGGATGCTGGCGGCCAGGACAAACAGCGCATCTATCTGTGCAGCCGTGAGGCCCAGCATGCCGGCGACTGCTGCGAGCATTTCGCTATCGCGCCGAAACTCCTGCAAATCGTCCCAGGCCCGGCGATACATGGCTGGCGTGTCAGGATCTGCGAGGACTTCCTCGGCAGCTTCGAACAGTGTGGTGTCGCCGTGCGGCGTGTGCCACATGGCCTCGCGCCCCTGGAAACGGCTGACGACCTGCGGGACCGGCGCGGGCGCCGCCGCTTCGGGGTCGTGGGCGTCTAGCACGGCTTGTACTGCGTCCTTTAGGGCCTGACTGGCGTCTTCGCTGAAAAACAGCTCGCCCTCGGCCGTCCACGAGAATGGCTGTCCGGAAAGACCCGCAACCGCGAGTTCGTCAGAGAAGTTTGGTCCAATAGTTTTCATGGTTAGATCATGACCTCGCCGAAAAGATCGAATACCCACCCCACGCCTCCAGCGGGGCCAGTGCCAAAGCCGACCATGTAAAGGGTGTAAAGGTTGGTCGAAGCAATATCATTCATAGTGGAAAAGCTGAAACCTATTTGACTTCCAGCGGATATGCTGTATCCGTAGTTCCCGGAACCAGCCGGACTACCGTTTAAAGAAAAGCGAATATACGAACCGCTTCGAGTGCTGGAACTTGTCTGCCCGCTGCAAGTCGCTTTTATCGTGGACCCAGCCCACAACAGCGCAGAGACGCCGTTATCTAGCTGAACACCAGTGTCGGCTCCCGTCGTTGGCGCGACGGTCTCCCAAAGTATGACCGGGCGACGGTTGAACCATGTCGCCACATATCGGGTCGCAGCGCCGTACTTGAATTGGCCGTCCGAGGCTGGAACAATCGCCATCCCAACTAACGTGCGGCTGACGTCCCCGGTTTTCACCATAACGCCGTCAGTACCAAGTACCGGTGCCGCAGCGCTGGAAACCTCCAGGGCCATCGTCGAGCCGCTCATATACGCGTAGACGTAACCCAGCGCACCGGGCGGCATCAGACTGTTCGACAAAGTAACGCCTGCCGTCGGCACTCTTTCTTGACGACCGTTAATAATCAACCCGTTACCGTTGTAGGGGACCAACCGGCATTGCGTACCGCTAACGTATTCAAAGCGGCATTGGCCGTGATCCTTGCCGGCGAACGTCAGTTTGTAGGCGGTGCCGTTCCAGGCATGCCAGCCCAAGCCATCGACGTAAATGTCTCCCATGTCGTTGGTGGGCATCCAGCCAGTGCTGTTGAAGGCAGACGTGACCTTCCAAGGTTGCCAGACGCCCGTGGATGAGTTGCCGAAGCGAGCAAACTTCAGCGGCTTACCCCCAGTCACCAGCAAGGTCAGTTCTTGCGAAACGACCGTCGCCGCATGCCAGAAAACTCGCATGTAGCCTGCGGCCGAGTATCCCGGAAAGTTTGCGCCGCCGGCGACCGCCGATGCCGTCCAGGTGTAGAACGTGTTATCCGCAGTCAGCGTGTTGGCGTCAGTCGCGGCGGTCAGGAATTGATGCGTCATTCCCAGGGCCGTTGTCAACACCTCCTGCCATAGAGACCAATTGCTACCGTCGCGCGCTCGCCAGTAGCGGCGAGGGCCGCTCGACGATGACAAGGCGCCAGCTGAGCGGACGATGTACTCCTGAAAGGTGGCGTTAACCCCGGCCGCCTGGGTAACCTTTAAGAGCCCGCCGATTGCTACGGGGTAATTCGTACCCGCTGCGGCGCCCGCTGTGGTGGATTGGCAATAGTCCCCGGGGGTCGTGTAGGTATTCAGGTCGTGAGCCGCAGTGGGCAGCGTCGTGGCCAGCGTTGTCTGCGCGTAGGCCGTGCCATTCCAGCTATGCCACCCCACTCCATCCACGTAGATATCACCGGCATCGGCGGATGGGAGCCAACCGGGGGACGAAACCGCACCGATCATCCGCCAAGCCTGCCAAGTCCCGCCAGCCCTCGGGTCGCCATAGCGTTGAAAGATGCGGGGCTTGCCGTTACCTACCGGCAAAGTGCATGTCTGAATGACGCGACCGCCATCGAGATAAGCCACTTCGACCAGACCTCCGATGATGCTGGAGGTCGGCGGCCAATTCGTGCCGCCGGTAAATGGCGTAGCGGACGTGAAGGTGTAGAACGTGTTATCCGCAGCAAGCGTGTTCGCGTCCGTCGCGGTAGTCAAGAATGTGTGGGTCATCGCCTCACTGAATTTGGCGAGACGGACCCAATTACCCCAGCCCGCAGAGGTCTTGTTGCGGTAGTAGACCGTGGAGTTCTCAATGAAGTACGTGCGATACCATTGATGCGCCAGGATATTGCCTGCACCTCCACGCTGAACAGTGAGGACACCGGCCACCTTCTCCGGCGGATAGTTGCTGCCCGCAACCGCACCGGCCGTAGCGTTCTGTCCGAACGTTCCGTCTTGGTCATAGGTGTCCAGATCGTGAGCCGTAGCGGGCAAGAGGATCGGCGCCGGCAGCTGCCCGATGGGCTGACGGCCACTAGCGTCCAGGGACCCCACTCCATTCGCGGCGGCCTTCTGCGCGGCAGGAATAGCCGCATTCGCGGCCAGCAGAGCGGCATCAGCCGTGGCCTTCACCGCTGCCAGCGCCGTCGCATCGACTACCTCTTTCCACACCGACCACAGCGTTGCCGCCTGACGCACGCGCCAAAACCGCTGCATGGACGCCAGCACGTTGGTGCGCGTGGTGTAGATCTGTAGGACGGGCGTACCCGTCGCTACGACTTCCAGAAAGCCCACGTTTGCCACAGGATAATTGGTGCCCGCCGTGGCCCCTGCAATCGTCGTCTGGTAGAACGTGCCGGGAGTGACATACGTATTCAGGTCGTGCGCGGTCGTGGGCAATGCAGCGGAATAGACCACGGGCGCCTGTGCCGCCAACAAGCGACCATCCGCGCCCAAAGAGGCGAAGCCATTGGCTTGGCCCTTTCCATCAAGCACGCCCTGAATCGCGATGTTGAGCGCCGAGAAATTCAGATTGGCCTTTACGAGCGCGTCGCGTAGCGGATCGCCCTTCTTATCGTTGGGCGCAAGGCCTACGTTAATAGCTTGGATATCAACCATGTCTACGGCCTAAATACTTGTTGGAAGGTGGCGGAAACCGAATAAACGTCGCCACCTACCGGGTTGATGTTGTACGTGGGGGCCTCGTAGTACCCCTCCGCCCCCAGCGGCGGCGTCCACAGGAAGGAGGCAATGCCAGCGTGCCGATCCAGGAATCTGATAAGCGCTTCCATTTCTTCCCTGCCCCCCGAAAACGTCAGGGGCCAGGACTGCACCTTGTTGTTGATTCCGTCGCCGGCCACTTGCCGGTAGCCGTCGCCGAATTGCGCCGTGAGGCGGCGAAAGGTCGTCACGCCCGTAGGTTGGCCCGTGGACCGCCATGTAAATCTTTCAGCCATTAGGCCCTCCCATTGCGCGCATTCCAGGCCGCGCCCCCGGGCTTGTGCGACCGGGTAATCTCGCTGCGCACCAGCGCGACGATCCCATCAGCCAGGCGGTCGCCCATTTCGCTTTCACCGGCGCCTTTGCGTTCGTCCTTGCCGTCCGCTGTGACGTTGACCTGAATCGATATGGACGGCGCTGCCGCAGCGGCCGACCCCGCACCAGGCACGCTGCTTTTCAGCGGCGTGACGTAGCCACCATTGGCCCCGCTCATGAGGTACGTTTGCCCGTCTTCTGAATAGAGCTCAGGCCCTAACTCGTTGACGCGGTAAAGCGAGTTAGCCGCTGTCGGTCCGCCCGAAGCCCGCGCACCGGCCACGGCGCCCCAGGACCCGCTCATGCCTTCCACACTGCCCGTCGCGGCCCCGCCCATGCCCTGATAGCTGGCGCCCGCAGATATACCGCTTGCTGCCGCGCCAGCCACAGCGCCGACGATGCTGCCGACCATGCCCACAATCGCTTGCCGGGCGGCAATGCGCGCCAAGTCCGAAAGCACCGAAGTCGCGAAGTCCTTAAACGACAGCTTCCCCGTGGTGGCGAACCGGACAATGGCATCCTCCATGCCCTGGAAGGCGTTGGAGAACAACGCCTTGGTCTGGCCCGCTACGTTCGAAGCGGAGTCCAGATAGTTGGCCAGCGCTGAAGTCGCGCCGTTCTTCCAGTCCCCTTGCGCCTTGCGCACCTGATCGAAGTACTGCTGCTGCATGGACAGCCGCAGGCCCAGGTGCTCTTGCAGGAGCGCCGTCTCGCTCCGGTACGTCTCCTGCGAGATCTGCCCCGACGCCATCGACCGGTCAAACTGAGCCTGCTGGCGCTGGTGGTCCCGCAAAATCCCCTGGCGCGCGCGAAGCTCCTCCTGCGCACGGTCGCCCAGCCCTACCCCGGCCACCTGGTCGGCATACTGCTGTTGCTCCAGTTCCCGAGTGGAGGCCAAGCTGGCGCGCAGTGCGTCCACCTTGGCGGTTTCCTGCTTGGTGCGGAGTTCCTTTTCTGCCGCAACGTTAAGATCCAACTGGCGCCGCAGCAGATCCTGCTGGGCGAGCAGGCTCTTTTGATCGGCCGTGAGGATCTTCTTATCCTTCAGGTCGGCAATCTGCTGCTCGAACTCGGCGCGCTTCTGCCCCCAGGTAGCAAGCTTGTCCTCGCTGCCAATCTGAGCACGCAAGGACGCTTCTGCCTCCCGGTACTGCTGCAATAGCTTGGCTGCGGCGTTCTCCGTGTACGCCTTGACCGCCGGATCCTTGTACTTGTCATTGATCTGGTCGATCAGCTTCTTCTGCGTCTCCAGGGTCGCGCCAGTGAGTTCGGAGTCTTTCTTGACCTGCGCAATCTCCCGCTCGCGCTTCTGGCGATTGGTCTCCGTTTCTTTGGCAAGCGCCGCCAGTCGGGTCGCGGCGGCGATCCTTTCGGCTTCCTGGCGCTTCTGCGATCCCACAATTGCAGCTTGGTCGGCCTGATCCTGCAACGCTGCCGCCTCAGCGATCAGGCGGCGGCTCTCCTGCTCTAGCGGCCGGGCGCGCCGTCGCGCACCGCGACCGCCGTCCCCGAAGAACGCCTGCGATTCGTCCGTCTGAGGCGTGGCATTGGCGCGCATTTGCGCCAGTTCAGCATTGACCGCGCGCAGCTTGCTCGTCAGGTCATCAAAGCTCGGGGCACGCCCCAGGCTCTTCATCGCCTCCCAGGCGCCGGTGGCCCCCTGCTTGACCGCATCCCAGGCGGTTTCTAGCGTGCCCAGGTTTTGCCGCACCTCCTGCGCCTGCTGCTTCACCGCGTCCGCATAGGTGCGTTGTGCAAGCGCAGCGGCTTCCTGCGTGCGCCCTTGCCGCTCAAGGCTGGCGATCTGCTGATAGATTTCCAGCGTCAGGAAGTGCTGCTGTTCGTTCAGGGCTGCAATTGCCTCAGCCGGCTTGCCGCGCAGCGATTCGAACTCTTGCACCGTGTCAGCAATCGCTTTGCCGGTGGCGCGGTTCATCGCTACCGCCGCGACGCCGACAGCCTCCATGTTTTGGCCGGCGATCTTTCCGGACCCGGCGATAAGGTTCAGCGCGTCCACGGCCTTGCCGCGAGAACCGGCAACGTCGGCAATTCGCGTGGCGAGGTTCGACATGCCGGCGGCGGTCTGGCCGGCCGCATTGCCGCTCAGAATCAGAGTGTTGGTGAACTCGGGCAGCTCGCCTTTGCCGGCCACGATAGCGGTGGAGAACAGCGCCACAGCGCCTGCCGCGACGGTCCACGGATTCACCAATCCTAGAATCGTACTGCCGAGCGCCCGAGCTGCCGGCACGATGCCGCCGAACATATCCTTCAGCTGACCGCCCTGCTGGAGCAACACCGTAAGGGGCTGTTGGCCGCCCTGCAACGAAACAACGATGTCCGTAAGTTGTGCCGGCACGCCGCGAAGCGCGGCAGACTGCTGGGCGGCACTGACCCCGTACTGATTCAGTTGCTTGCCGGCAGCAGCCGCCGCCGTCCCTGTCGCCGCGAGCTTCGTCTTCAGCTCATCCAAGATCGAAGTCGGCACGCCACGCAGGGCCGCGTTGTATAGGATCTGCTCCTTCCGGGTCATCCCTATGGTGTTGGCCTGGTTCACCAAGGCGTCAACACGGCGGCGCTCCACAGCAGCCAGCTTCGTGTAGTCCGCTTGCGCGGCCTGCGACATATCGCTGGTGCCGCGCTTGGCCGAAGCAATCGCGGCGTCAAACTGCGAGGTATCGACAACAATGTCTAGCCGCGCAGTGCCAATGCTTTCCTGTGCCATGTTCAACTCTTATGGAAGATTTCCAGGGCCGCCCGCTCGATGATCCGAAGAACGTCCATGATTTCCTGCTGCTCCGCATTAGGAAGCTCTTGACGGTCCAGATCGTGATACAGGACGCCATAGTCCAGCCCGATCGGTCCTCCAGCACCTACACGCCACTGCGTGTAATTGCGTGTGAAGAGGGTGAATGCCGGCACGTGGTCGAGCCAGAGCTCCACGCAGGGCCGGGGGAAGTCGCTAACACTTAGCCCGGCCATCGCTAACGTCGCGGCTGATGGCGGCTCGAACAAGAAAGCCGCCACAGCCTCCGTCAGTTTTTTCGGCGTTCGACCCGGATGGCGTCGTTGAAAGCGCTGGCAATAGCCAAGTCGGCGCCCGGCTGATGCTCGCAAAGCAAATCGATCGATTCCTTGCACACGGGCATGTCCGCATCCCACTTATCGATCAGCAGCAGCAGCAAGTCCGCAGTGGTGATTTCGTCGTTCGCCAACTGCTGCATCAGGGCGTCGTACTCTTTGCCGGTCTTGTGCCGATACGTGACATTCAGCTGCTGCTCGCGCCCTTGGCCGACGATGGTGATGCTGGCGTCAATGGTCGGGTTCGATTTGATCTTGAACGTCATTACGCGGCCTCGTAGCGGATGGGGTCAGCGATCAGCGAGAAGACCGCAGTGTTCTGCAAGTTCTCGTTCACCTGGCCCACGGGCACCTTGTTGAAGGAGGGGTAGGCGTAATAGAACAGCGTGGAGCCGTTGGGCAGTACGCCGCGAACGACGACCGGTTCGCGCAGACGGTCGGCCTCGATCAGCGCCGCATACCACGGCTTATCCGGGTCGTAGTCAAGCGATACGGTCATGGTCATCGCGTTCTTGAACGTGGGCTTCTGGCGCTGGCGGCTGGTGGGATCTTCGACGTACTGATAGTTGAAGAACTGTTGATCGCCGCCGGCCATCACCACGTCGCGTACTTGGTCCAACTCGACCCAGGACGTGACGGCCTGAAAGCTGCCGGCGCCCCCCGCTGCCGGGTAAAGCACTGTGCTGGTGGTGTCCACGCCCTCGAGCTCGAAGCTGTCGGCGTCAGCATTGGCGCTGCGCGCGACCGTCTCGTTCAAGTTGGTCCAGGCCGATTTCAGAACCAGGATGGATTCGTCCGCCGGCGGCGTTGCCGCCGAGGCGACGGCAGGCTTCGCGTTGGCGATGGCAGTGATGGGCACCGCCGCAGCCAGCGCGGTCGAAATGGCATAGCGGGTGCCGTTGATGAAGATGGAAGACATTTGTGTTCCTCAAATGAAAAAACCCGGCGCGGGGCCGGGTCGAATGTGGAGGGTCAGAATCAGGAGGGAAGGAACCAGATACCGAAGTCCTGGCGGGTGCCGTACTTCTTGATCGCCTCTTCGTAGAGGCTGACCGGTGCGCCGTAGGGTTCCACGGCGGGAAAGTCACTTTCACAAAGCGCGGTACCGATTGCGTCGGCAATGGCGCTCGCCTCGGCGCGACTTGAGGACCAGACGTAAAGCTGCATGCGCTGGTGGCGCTTTTCGCGTCGCTTGCCTTCGACATACCACTGCTCGATGCCGCCGGCGCCTTGGTAGACAATCAGCGGAAACACCGGCTTGTCCGGCGCGACGTCCGCGTATGCCCTCCCGTCCACTAGAGGCCCCAAGAGCGTCTTCAGCTTTGCTTCAAGGCTCATCGTTCCCCCCTTGGGCGGCCAGCACCTGCGGCAATCGCTCGCGCCCCCGTTGAACCATCGCGGCTTGCGCCCGAGTCGCCGCCGCCTCATACGCGGGTCGCAAGAATGGATGGGCAGGCACCCATTTGGGCGTCGCCAGCTTGCGGCGCTTGTCGGTGATATAGCTGCCGTCCGGTTTCCGAATCACCGCGTAGATTTGCCAATGCCCAAATTCCACCAGGTGACCGTGGGGCGCTTTGCTTTTGTTCCAGGTGACCGCGTACTGGACTTCCTTGTCGGTGGAATACGCCTCCCGAAACGCCAAATAGATCGCGTTGGCCAGGACACCCCTGTGCGTGCTCACGCGTGCCTTGGCCTCATCCCTTAACACTTCGCCGCCAGCAACGGCCATGGAGCGCGCGAGGCTGACCCTTGCGGGACCAAGCAGGCGATCCAGGCCGGCCGACCAGCCGGACGTATCGAACGTCGCCTGTAGCCCCTTAGCCATCGCTGCCCCCTTGCTCGCAGATCACGAACGCGCTCTTTCTGTCCTTAAAGTCGCGGGTAATGCCCTTGACTTCGAAAATCTCGCCGTCGTGAAGCACGCGCATTCCCGCATCAACGCCCAAGCCCCTGGCGGCCTCAAAGGTCACCAGGAAGCTGTAACGCGCGATGGATGGCGAGACGTTTCCTTGCAAACTGGACCGAATCGCCCCGAGCCCCGTCTCGTTTGCGATACCTGCCCAAAGCACGCCGACGTCCGTCCATTCATTCAGAGGTTGGCCTGCCTCGTCGGTCTCGCCAGTACGTCGCTGCACCAGAATGCGGCGATTCCGCGCACGGGCGGTCATGGTCGCACCCGGGTGTAGGGAAACACCAAGCGCGCGAAGCCCGGGTTTTCGTGAAGAACCTTCTCGCCCGCAGCCTCGGGGTTTTCAAGCATGTCTCCCACCAACATGACAATCGCGAGCTTTAACGGCTCCGGCACTGGCCCCGGCTTGCTCGTGAACAGAATCGGGAAAGCGCCGGCTTCGCTGGTGGCTTCCCCGGGCCAGATAGGCAGCGGGGACTCTCGGCCGCCGACCGGCGTCCATTCATACGATGCCTCGGCCAATGCAAAGCCCGTTCTGCGTTCGACCAGTTCGCGCGCGGCGGTAATGACGCCGGGGATATCCTCGTCCAGTGCGTCGTGGTCAATATGCAGAAGCCGCTTTACCTGCGCCATGCTCACGGGTTCAACCGTCGCGGCAGTAATCAGGCGCAGCATGGTCAGCCTCCTGCCGATTCAACCGCTTTCGGGTGGGGGTCGATGTAGCCAGCGCCTTTCAGCGCGGAAACATGGTCGGCGTCAAACTCTCGCACTTCGCCGCACTTGCCATAGATGCTGTCGTGCAGCACCAGAGCTTTCACCCGTTCTCGGGTGTCCGGCTCGGGGGCCAGCGCCGGTGCATCGGGCGGACCCGGCAGTGTCGCCGCCGGGTCGGTGCCTCCGGCCTCACCATGCCCCGGCGAAGCGGCAGCAGGCGACGTTGTGTCCACTTGGTCAGACAGAGCGGACGGGGCCGGCGGATCGCCACTCGGCGCGGCCTGGGCTGTCGTTTTTCGTGCCATGGTTTCTTCCTTGAAAGAGAAGGCCGGCAGGATCACCCGCCGGCCTACGATCACCCGGGGCCGCTTAAGCGGCGGCGCCGTGCTGGAACAGCTTCACTGCGCCGCCCACGTCGATCAGATTGCCGCCCGAGCGCATCCACGCCAGGAAGCCAACCTGGCCTTTCTTCACGTAGGCCGAGTCGTTGAAGCGGAACAGCGTGATCGCCATCACGTCGCGGATCTTGTACAGGCTGAAATCGCCGAACGCGATGGACTTTGCTGCGGCCGCCGGCACCGGCATGTGCTGGTTGATTTGGATGTCACGATTCAGCAAGCGATCCGGCGCGCCGCCGGGGTTCCCCTGCTCATAGCCCGGCACGAAGATCGGTCGCCCCTGATCATCCTTGATCTTGCGAATCATCTTCAGCATGTCGTCGTGGAACATCCACTTCGCGCCCAGGCGGTACGCCGGGTCCACGCTGTGCTCGATGTCCACCAGGTCGTCGTAGGTGATCACCGGAATTGCCGAGACGGCGCCGATCTTGCCGACACCGGCGGCGGTAACCACGCCCATGGGGCCGGACGTGCCGGCTCCGATCGTGTAGTGGCGGTTGGTGACGCGACCGAGGCGGGTGTTCAGGCGCTGCGTGATAAAGCCTTCGATGTCGGACGAGCTGTCTTGCAGCAGTTCCCAGGGCACGGTCACAACCTTGGAGCTGAACTTGTAGACCTGCAGGCCCTTCGTGCCGAAGCTTACGTCCTGGTCGGTCGCCGACTGGTTTTCGGCGACGATCTCGCCTTCTTCGTTCGTGCCGTCGCTGGTGGGGTATTGCATGGGCTCGCCGCCCGCGGTGCGAATGATTTGGGCGACCTGCCGCATGCCGCCGAATGCCTTCAGCGCATCCAGGATGGAACTGGCCACAGTGGTGGGCACGGTGTAGCCACCCTGCTCCGGGTTGACTGCCGGATTGCCGCTCATGGCGCCGCGGATATGCGTCCAGTCCTCGGCGCTCAGTGCGTTGTCGCCACCACGGCACCACTTATCGAACAGTGCCACGTCGGTGCCGCGATTGCCCTTGGCGCCGTGGCGGGCATCATGTTCACGCACGCCAGCGTCATGCAGGTCGCTTTCGGCCGTCAGATCCATCATCTTCTGATGGCGCTCGATGGAGGCGTCGATACGGTCGATTTCAGCCGTGTTGTCGTCGTACTTCTTCTGGTGGTCGGCGTTCCAGTTGGCGCCGGGGTTGTTGTCCAGCAGGGCGCGGGTTTCCTTAGCCAGCGCGTTGCGGCGCTCCCGCTCGGCTTGAAGATTGAAAGCCATAACTTAGGTTCCTTCAGTCGAAAAAAAACCGCCCGAAGGCGGTGGGTTGTCCTGCGTGCGGGAGCCGCTTATGCAGGGGTGGCCTCGATCAGCGAAAACCGCCGCTCAAGATCATTTCGCAGGGCTTGGACCTGGGCGTCACTCACATCCGGCCGTTTCGGCTCGGTCAGCGCCTTGGGCGCGTTCTGGTAGGCCGCCAGATTCCAAGCGTTGGAGGTGGCCGGCTTCTTCGCAGCAGCCTCCACAATGCGGTCCACAAAGCCATGTTCCAGCGCCTCATCGGCGCTGAACCAGGTCTCCGCGTCCATCCAGGTCTTGACCTGATCCGCCGACTGCCCGGACCGGGCCACATAGTCGGCCGTGATCGCGCCGTCCACCTTTTCAAGCAGATTAGCCGTCTCCCGCATGTCGGCCTTGTTGCCGATGGCAACTGTCCAGGCGTTATGGATCATGAAGAATGCCCCCTGCGTGGTCTCGACCTCGTCGCAGGCCATGCAAATGTCGGTCGCCGCGGAGGCAGCCAAGCCGTCAATATGGGCAACCACCTTCGCCGAATGCTGACGGATGGCGGTCATCATCGCGCGGGCGTCGAACACATCGCCCCCTGGCGAGTTGATGCGCAAGTGGATCGTGTCGGCCTTGATTCCAGAGAGGGTCTTGGAAAACTCGGTCGCGTCGATGTCGCCCCACCAACCGCCGATCACACCATGCAGGTAAATCGTATGTTCGCCGTTGTCCGCCTCCGCGCGCAGAGGCTTCGATTCAGAGGCGTTATCGCGCGCCAGCTGAAGCAGTTTCGGAATTTTCATTCTCTGTTTCCCTTTCCTGATCGTTATCGTCCTCGGGTGCGGATGGAGCTTGCACGCCCGCCCGCGTCGGACGGTCAAAATCACCGCCTAAGGGCTGGAGGTTTTTCACGCGGCGGACCTCGTCCACGCTCATCCAGCCCTGCGCACCAGGCCCGCCCAGCGCCTTGGCGAAGTAATCCGCCTGAGCCTTGGAGTCGCCCGCCATGAGCCCATCCGTGTTGTGCTCGGTGAAATACCGGGCGGTGCGGAACAGCTTTCGGTTCAACTCGCCCTTGATCCGCTTCAAGTGCGGGGCCAATGTGTATTTCACAAAGCCGATACCCATCTGCTCGATGCCGCTACCCCAGCTGCTGGACTTTGTCATTTCGCCGATCATGTGCGGCGGGACCCCGAAGGCTCGCGCCATGTCGATCACCTGCCATTGGCGAGACTCCAGCAATTGCTGGTCCACCGCCGACATCGTCAGTTCCTTGATATCCAACCCTTCGGTCAGAATCAACGGTATGCGGCGGTTGCCCTGAATACCGCCATACTTGGCAACCCAGGCGGCGCGGAAATCCTCCTGCATGTCCGGAGACATGGCCGCCGGCGCCTTGATCGCGACTTCAGGCTTGCCACCTTCGCTGAAGAACTTCCCGGCATGCTCGTCGCCCTGGATTGCGATGCCAATGCCGTTGCGCGCCCCCCACTGAATCACCGACATCGAACTGATGCCGTTGAATCCGAAGCCGGGGATGTGGATCACGTCATCCTGATCGACCGTGAAGAATCCCTTATCGTCGTAGAAGGTGTACTGCAATCGCCGTAGTTCGCGCGGGCTTTCGCGCTCCTGTTCGCGGATCTCCACACGGGAGCGGGGCCAGGGGATCAGGCTCGTCATTGCGCCGGCACGGTTGCGAACGATGTACGCAATTCCATCGCCCCGCAACAGCATCTGCGTGATCAAAAATTCCCACGCAGCAGAAGCTACCCAAGTGGGGCAAAACTGTTCGTTGAGTGTCCACCAGTACGCGTGGTCCACCTGCTGCCGCGCCCCGTCCACGCGCTCGAAGATGGGCAGAGGCAACTGCGCGATGGATCCAGCGATCAGCGAAACACAGGCGTAGACCGCCGACACCCGCATAGCAGTTTGGTCATTGACCACCGCACCTGCCGCGGTCCGAGGATCGCCGAAGATCTCGTACATGCGGATGTCGGACGAGGAGACCGTCCCGCCGTCGGCGATGTTGCCAATTGCTGGCTCTTGTCGGCTGTCTGGCTGTGCCGCCTGGCCGTCCGAGCCGAAGAATCTGGAAAGTAGTCCCATCACATCACCACGAATCCCTGTTGAATTTTCTTGACGCCTGCCGATGGGTTAAGCGACATCAGTTGCGCCGCGTCGAAGAGGGCCATGAGCGGGTCAATCTTCGCCGTGCCGCTGGCCTGCTTCGTGATCACTATTCCATTTGCTCGCACTTCGATACGGGCATTGCCCACACTCCAGGCCATCAGGGGCTGATCGCCGTGCAGAAACGTCCCTTCGGCCAGCTTGCGCTCTACCGTCTTGATGATCCCGCCCAGGCGCCAGCCCTGCGACACCCCCACGATCAAGTCTTCGGGGATCTCCGCTTCCAGCAGTGCGTCGTTGAAAGTCACGCCGTTCTGATCGGCGCCGATGGCGTTTTTCTCAGGCAGCAGGCCCGCCTCGAACACCTGGCGCACAATGGCGGCCAGTTCGGCTGTGTCTTCGCCGATCTGGTTCACGATGACCAGGTCGCCGGCCTTCTCGAAGTCTTGCAGCCGCGGGGCGATGTCCTTGCGCCGCTCAAGGACGGATGGATGCGCCCAAGCGCGCCCCCAGTGCAGCCAGTTCCCCGTTCCACGCTCTCGACCAATGAGCCCGAAGCCGAGCAAGTCGTCCAGCCCGCCCCCGTCAATGCCGACGGTCACCACCTCGGAACGTTCGAGCAGCGCGGGAAGCGTCAAAACTCTATTGCCGCGCGCCAACCAATGGTCCGCGCCCGCCCACCGGTCCGAACGCAGATTGAGGCCGATCTCGACGTTTCCGTACTTCGCCAGGAAGCCCTTAAGTGACTCTTTCCCTTCGTCAGCCGCCTTTCGGTACTCTCGCGCCAGGAATTCTTCGTCCACCGAATACCCCATATTGGGGTTGACCATCGGTAGGTTCTCCAAGAGCAAGCATTCTTCGGTCTTCACCATTTCTGGTGGATGCTCGAAGAGGATCGGCATGAATTGCGGATCGTGGATCTCCCCGTCTCGTACCTTGCGAGCGTAGTCGAGCTTTTCCTTGAACACCCCCGCCGGTGGATCGTCACTCTGGGTTGTGATGTAGATCACAAACCCCTCAGGCCGGGACGCCAGGCCGCCGGACGCCTCGCGGAGCATGTCTTTGGCGTTTGCCTCTTTGCCAAAGAGCCACAACTCTTCGACCAAAATCCCAACGGACTTTTTCCCCGCAGTCGTACTCGCGTCAGCTGCGATCACCTTGAGCTTGGCGTTCTTCTCGCGGTGCGTGAGGGTCTTCACGTGCTCTTGCACATGGATCAGATCCGCGAGCTCGCTGTACTCCTCGCCGTCCTCATCCTCCTCCAGGAAGTTCACCATGTCCTTGGCTGGGCCGAAACTGTTGTCCGCCACTTCCTTTGTCGGAGCGAGAATCGTGAACTCGGCCGACCGCCGCCAGTTCCGGATCAGGCAAGTCAGCATGATCGACGCCGCCAGGCCAGACTTGAAGTTCTTCTTCGGCAACATCACGAACCATTCTTTGATGAGCCTGCGCCCGCTCTGCGAGTCATAGGCTCCAAAAATGGTTGCGGCCAGGTCAAACACCCATTGACCGCACGCATCCGCCATGTGCGGACTGCCAGGCGCGTCCACGATCCGTAAATCGCGCATCACAGCAAGCCCGGCTTCGGCCTCATCGGGGAAGATGGGCGGCGGGATGATCGACTTGCCGGCGCGCAGCCGTTCCGCCCAGTCAGGGCAAGACGTAGTCCATTTCGGCATTGCGTTCCTCGCGGCAAACACCGCCGCGCTGGCGGATCATTTCGGATTAGGAGTTGTTGACGACAAGCCGGGGTGGTGCTGCGGCCGGGGCGTACTTCCCGGCGCTGGCTTTTCTCGCGGCTGCGTCCTTTTCGCCCTTCTTCCCGCCTTCGCCCTTCTTGGCGTGCGTGTACTGAACTGCGGCGATCGCGGCGCGCACCTGTAGCGCGGTCGCCTCCACCTGTCCGAGGGCAACTTTCTGAAGGAGGTCCAACATGTTGTCCGCCTCGATCAGCGGAGGCGGCGCCTTGGGCGTGTCGTCTACCTTTTTCCGTGGCCGGCCGGCGCCAGAACGAGCGCCGCCGCTGCGTCCTTTGACTCCAGCCATTTGAATTCCAATTTGAAAAGGGGAAATTTTCTGCGCGTGAGGGAACAGGTGGTTTCCAGTCCAGCAACCCGCCAGACTTTCGACCCGCCCCCCCCTCTGCCGTGGCCCCTGCCGCCCGCGCACAGGGCCGCCAGGGCGCCACGCCGGAGCGGCTGGGCACGCACCATCACTACGACCATGCAACGCGCTACGGCCTTCTGGTGAGGCAGATGGATAGGCCGTGCCTGATCCATCGGGCCACCCTGGCCGCATCGGGGGTCGCCCCAATGATCAACGCGGCGGACGCCACACCAGACAGATACCAACGCGCCCAGCGCGGCCCTTATATCCCATGTCCTGCCGTGTCTTGGCGTCGTGGCATCCGACCTTGCGCCCGTGCGCGTCGCGGGTCACGCACAGCACCTGCGTGTTTGCGTCGGCGTCTTCGCCGCCATCGAACAGGCTTACCTTGTGGTCGAGCTCGAAGCCGTGCGGGTACAGGGTCAACGCTCCACAATGCGCGCAGTGCGGATCAGCGGACCAAATGCGCAGCCGACGATCTTGCAGCTTGCGGCCCGTCATGCGCTTGGCGCTAGGCGTGGGCGCGGGGGCAAGCCTGGCCCCCACTGTCGCGAGTCGTGGCTTAAGTGTCTTGAGCTTCATGCTGTCCCTCTTGTTCTTGCCGGGTGTCACCAACTGCACGCCGCCCGACGCGACGACCCTAACCCCGCTCGCCATGCCCAGCGCGCGGCCCTCGGTGACGAAGGGTGGAGTGTCTTATCCAACACAACAAATAAATTGCTTCATACATCATTTATGATGTATAATTCCTTATCGATTCAACGAAGGGGAGGTAATGAAATACAGCGAGCTCAGGCGGTGGCTGCTGAAACAGGGAGTGAAGTTAGAACCCCACAAATCAGGTAGCAGCCACTTCAAAGCAACCCTTGGCGATCTGCAAACCAGCTTTCCAGACCACGGCAGTAAAGAAATCGGTATGGGGTTGGTGCAGAAGATCAAAAAGGATCTTGGACTGAAATAAAGGAGGGGGCCCGAAAGGGCCACCTCTCACCCGTTGTATGAATGCCTCCCTAATCAAAGAGGACACACCATGTTGACCTACTGCTACACCCTGACGCCGGACACGAACGGCACGAACCTGATTCAGTATCCGGACCTGCCGGAAGGCGCATCCGTAAGTGAAGACGAGCACGACCTACAAGCCAACGCATCAGAAGGGCTTGAGGCCGTGCTACAGATGTACATCGACGCGCGCCGCCCTATCCCGCTGCCTGAAGCCGTCGGCGACGGCAGCGTGACGCTAGGCGCACTGCCTACCGCGAAGGTCTTCCTGTCAAACGAGATGGTGCGTCAAGGAGTGCGAAAAACCGAACTCGCGCGGCGACTCGGCATCCACAACCCCCAGGTTGACCGCCTCCTGGATCTGGCGCACAGTTCCAAGCTGGAAGCGATGGAAGCTGCGTTTCGAGAATTGGGCCGCCGCTTGGACATTTCTGTCGCCTGAATCGGGGTGGCTCTATGCGCGTACTTATCGTTGACGATGATTCGGACACCGCCGAGCTGACGGCCGAATGCTTGATGGTGGATGGCGACGTCACCGTCCAGGTCGTCAGCAACGGTGACGCTGCACTACGCGCGGTTGCCAACTTTGCGCCCGATGCGATTCTTCTTGATGTCGATCTCCGTGGCGAGTCGGGCCTTGACTTGGCGCCAGAACTAAAGAGGCTATGCCCGGGCGGGGAACCTCGCATCATCGTATTCAGCGGCACCGTTCCGAGATTAAACTTTGGATCGTTACCGGCAGGCGTAGACGCCTGGCTTGCCAAACCTGCGCACCTTGCGGAAATTCAAGCGTGTATTACAGGAAAACCCCATTCCACCTGAAGGCGCATCGGCAGCTAAAGTCTGCCCCCACCAGCTATTGGCCCGACCAACTCTGAATCAGAAGTTCGCGCCTGGGCACGCCAGCGCCCCCGGCCACCGTGTACCGGATGTCCAGGACGTGCATGGGAAACCCGGCGAACACTTGCCGCATTTCCGGATGATCGTTGACGCTGACTAGCGCTCGGCTTTTCATCGTCCGCATGGCGTCCGCCATCGCGGCATATTGCTCAAGCCCGAACTCGACGCCGTAGCCCGCCGTGGCCCAATAAGGCGGATCCATATAGAAAAGCGTGTGCGGCCGGTCGTATCGCTTCACGCAATCCAGCCACGGCAAATGCTCGATGAAGATGCGCGCGAGGCGCAAATGCGCCGCTGACAGCGTTTCCTCCAAGCGCAGCAGATTCAGGCCGGGCGGCGACGTCGTTGCCGTGCCGAACGTCATGCCCTCCAGCTTGCCGCTGAAGCAGTTCTGCATGAGGTAATAGAACCGCGCCGCACGCTGAATGTCGGTCAGCGTTTCCGGCCGGGTTTCCTTCTGCCACTTGAACATCTGCCGGCTTGAGAGCGCCCATTTGAACTGGCGTACAAACTCTTCCAGATGATGCTGCACCACCCGATACAGGTTCACCAGATCGCCGTTGATGTCGTTCAGCACCTCCACCTTGGCTGGTTCCGGCCTCGCGAATAGCAGAGCCGCGCCCCCGGCGAAAGGTTCGACGTAGCAGGAATGCTTCGGAAAAAAGGGAAGAATCTTGTCAGCCAGGCGGCGCTTGCCACCCAGCCAGGGAATGATCGGTTTTGCCACTTGTGAACGTCCATGTAAACTGACCCCCGCCTGTACAGGTGGGACGGCCTTGGGTCGATCACGGGTCACTCCGTGTTTCGGCTGTCAATGAGGGAACTCGCGATTCTCTCGTTTTCGCCGTCTTCTTCAATTAATAATTAGCCCGGCGCGGCATACGCACCGAACCAGAACCATGGAAATTGACGATACCGGTAAGGAGCGGCGTAACGCGCTGCTTGTGTCGGCACTGATTTTCGCTGCCGCGTTTCTGCACTTGAAGGTCCCATCCATCCTCGCAGAGTTCTTCAAGTTCGAATTGAACTCTACGTACGCCTATCGCGCATGGCTTCTGGCTGCGTGCCTGGCGGGCTATGTCAGCCTCCGCTATCACTTTAGTGACGCGCGAAAAGCGGCTTCCTTGGCCTCTAATCAGGATTTCGCGCTATCCATCGTCACCGACATGCGCCATATATTCCATGATCGCCCCGTCGATGGCGGGGTTGCGTTCTTCCACTGGCAAAAACTGTTAGGGGAGCTGGGGCTCGCGGATAGTGAATTCGTAGCCTACGTCAGCCCTCGCCATTTCCGGGTTCGCGCATATCGCTTAACCGGGCATGAGCTTCGCATTCGTTGGCAGATAGATCCCGCCCTCCTGACCCGGCACGATGCAATAGCGCACCGCATTCCAGATGAGATCGCGACGGAGACGGATCTCAATCACGCATCAAGAGCCAAGATGAAAATCCAGGGGACTCTCCATCGCCTTTTCTGGAGCAAGTCCGCAATTGAAGTGACAACAGTTTATGTTGTCGGTCTCGCTGCAATAGCGATTTGCCTTCATCGGGCATACACCCTCTTCCACCCGGCCGCGAGTTCCTCAATAGGCTAGAAAGCAGAAAGCCCGCCGGTCCCGCAGGCGGGCATTTAAAGCTGAGACGGCTGTCAATTTGAAGATACAGAGCCGACTATGGAAGCCTCGATACGATGAACGAGACTTCGTTTTGATGGTTAGGGTATCGACTATTTTGGAGCGCTGCGAAGTCTTTCTTGGAGATTCGGTGGCGGTAAGCGTCGTGCAACTCAACCATAAACTGGTTTGCCTCGGCTTCCGTATCGACGGGCATGCGCTTGTAGTTCGGATCCGCCTTTATCTGCTCCACCAGCGAGTCGAACCATGCTGAGAACGGCTTATCTTCCAGGGCCGCAACAACGCGAGGGTCGGTATTCGCCGCACATCCCTGTATCACGGGCATAGCCAATACGCAGGCTAGTAAAACAGCGCGACCGACGTTCCTGACTCTCATTGTCATGCTCACATCTCCATGGCTTCTTAGATAGGAGCAATAAAGATACATCGATATGAGCCTAGCTAGAAAAAAAGGTCGCGGGCAAAGCAAAAAACCGCCGACTTTCGCATGGCGGGTATCGTTGGGCGCAATCAGCTTGGATATTTTTCTTGACGGCCAGACGCCAGCTCGAAGGCTCGCGCCGCTTCGTCAGTGATTTCGGCGTCAAGTACGTCATATTTCCAGCCGCGCCTCGGCGGCCAGGGAACGCCCAACAACGTGAGCTGCTTTTTGTTGTAGCCCCCGTTGGGGGTTTGCCATCGAAGCAGCCAATCGTTAGTGACCAGCATTCGCGCACCTCGAAACAAAAAAAAGCCCGTCGCTTTCGCTTACGGGCTCCCTCTAGGCGGACTTCTGAGGAAATCCGTTAATGCATATTGTGATGGCAGATTTCCGCAGTGTCAAGGATCAAGGGATAAATCCACCCTCTCGCAGCAGTTTTTCAGCCATCGCGTGCGCGGCCTGCTCAACGCCGTACACCGGATCATCGCCGGCCTTCTTCTTGCGCGTACCCCGAATCCAGTCCGTGGCCTTCACGCTCGCCCGCTCCGCGCTCGCACGACTGCACTCGTTAGCCGAAGCCAGTTGGTCGAGCGTCGGCCGCCAATCGGGATCGAAATGGCGGCGCATCAGCGCGTACCGCATCTCGGCGTTGATGCTGCGCATGCCCAGGTAGTCGGCCAAGTAGTTGGCCAGCATCCGCAGCGCCCCCACCCATTCCAGATGATCGCCAGCCGTGCCGCATGACTTGCAGCGGGTCTTGCGCTGCCCGTACTTCGCATACAGCAGCGCGAAGTGCTTCCGCGAAAGGCGCTGCTCCAGAAACTTGCGCGTCTTGCCTATCTCGGCCGCGCCATCCATTCCGGACAATGGGCCAGGCTCGCCCAGGCGTTCGTCTGCCGCGCGCGCCATGGCCGGGCGGCCCGAGGTGTGCCGCTCGTCACTGAACGCATATGCGAGCGCAACGGCCGTGCACGCGAAAGGCGCTTTGTGGTCGTTCATGCCGCCCCCGGCAAGGAGTAGATCGGATACGACGGCTCCGGCTCACCGGCCGGCTTGCCGTCCTTGCGGCGGGCCTCGATGCGCAACCACGCCTCCAACTGCTCCTGTGCGCGTCCATGGTGGCCGGGCTGCGTATTCCAATTGAAGAGAAATTCTTCCCGAACAGCTTCCGGCTGGCGCAGCAGGTGACGAGCCAGCAGTCGGTCTAAGACGGGCCGGTCGGCCAGCGCGACCACTCCGCCGCAGCGCCAGCAATGGCAGCCGGTGCCACCCTTCTCCGGCCGCAACTCATACAGCACCACGCGCGCCGGTTGTTTATGGCCGCGCGCCATTTGCGCGGGGACTTCCTGCCAGAGGGATTGGCAATCGATAGTTTGGGTAAGCATGAACGTCCTTAAACGATTCCAGGGTTGTAGGGAGGGACGCGCAACAGCCGCGCCACAAGCTCAACCGCAGAGCCGTCTCGGACGGAACTCTCGGTAAAGCGCAACACCTTCCAGCCCGCAAGGGTGGCGGCGTTGTACTTCTCGCAATCAGCGACGAATCCGGATCCACGGGTGTGACGCCCGTTTGTCCATACGCCGCCTTCAATCTCGACCGCGAACTTCTGTTCGGGCCAAGCAAAGTCGATGCGCCACATACGCGGCGGCGCGAAGCGGTATTCGCGTTGCGGCTCCAGCACCTTGAGGGCGCGCAGGTCGCGGGCAAACCTTTCCTCGAGCGCACTCGGGACCTTTGGGGCGCGTTTGGCGGTCATCTTCGCCACGGGGCCCCGCACAGCACGGGTCGCCATCACGCCGCCCCCAAGCGCGCCAACGCTCGGTTGTGGCAGTTCACGAGAATCGTGTGCCATTCGGCGCGGCGGGCCCAATAAGTCCGGCGGCATTCCTCGACTTCTGCCACGTTGAATTCCTTCATCTGCACCAATTCCATTAGCCGGTTCTCGATCTTGGCCGGCAGCGCCTCTGTGTTCTTCTGTACCGTCATCTACTTGCCTATGTCCTGTGCTATTGCCTATCCGGCTTGGTGGACAGACCTCGCCCATCCAGGGGAGGCCTTCACATGCTGTCCGTCTCGGAGCCACATGACCCGTCAGCCTTTTCGATCAAGGGTGCTAACTTCGCCGCCCTCGCCCCTGTCTCAGATCTATCCCACAGTAGGAGCCTCTCCCTCGCGCCGCTGTCGTTAAGCTATGTCCGACCAGCGCGAGTGCAATGCACCGCGTTACCCGCCCATAGCGGTTCTCCTAGCGGCCATCAGCTTCATGGCGACAGCCAGCACTCCAGCACGCAAGTGCAGGTCGTTGGCGTCCTCGCCAACCACATCGCTCATGCAATACGCAAGGCCGGCTTCTTTCGCTGCCCGCTCGCCCGCCCCACTCTTGTCGTTGTCGGCGAAGGCGTACTTCTTTCCCTGCACCTGGGCGGCGGCGTAGCGCATGTTGCTGTCGCTGAAGCACACAAGCACGGCAGCATTTAGGCGCAACTGCTTGATCGCGGCATCGATCGACAGGCCGGTGGCATAGCCTTCGCAGAGGACCGTCTCAAGTGCTCTGTCCGACCCGATTCGAAGCACCGCGCCGGTGGCCCGCATACCGGTCGCCATGCGCTTGACCCACGCTCGTTCGGTCGAATCCCAACGCACCGTCTGCACGCCCAGGATGCGGTTGTCCGAAACGTCACGCATGGGGATCACCAGGGCTTCGTCGGGCGCGACGAGCCCTTTCGTGTCCGGAAAACCCTTGCGATGCAAATACCCGTGTGCCAGCGGAATGCAGCTACGGAGCAGCGTCTCGGCCTGGCGCGCGGCCTGGATCTGGCGGGCGACGCGGCGTTGCCTGTCCGCATCTCGCTTGCGTGCCCACTCCCGCTTTTCCTCGTCCGTCCAGGGCTTGAACTCGCCGCCGTACCAGTGGACTTCGCCGTCACCATCCCAGGCCATGACCCAACCGCGCTGGCCGTCCCAGAAGTAGGCTCCGTTTTTGCTGCGTTCGTGCGCCGTCGTGGCGCAGCGCCGGATACGGTCGCTCGGATACAGATCGCCAACCAAGACGCCACAAGCCCGCGCAAACTCGCTAAACGTTTGCATTCGCGCCCCCCTTCTCCTTACCCTTCAGAAATGCCAAGCGCAGGGATGTGATCTTTCCCAGGGTGTTGCGCGTCGGCGGTGTGTTCGGCATGTCGTGGAATTTCCAGTCCCAGGACGGCCACTCGCCGGTAATGTCGTGGAACAAGGCCCGCGCACGCTTCTCCTGCTTGTCCTCGGCGGATTTCTCGCGGGCGTAGGTGCAAAGCTGCTCAAACAGATGCCGGCGGTCGTCGGCGAGTTTCTTCTTGCCCAGCATGACGGGAAGCATTTCACCTGCCTCGACCTCTACCAGCGCTTGCTTCTGCACCTCGAAGCCGCAGGCCATGCAGCGGCGTGCGAACGGCGTATGGCCGCATGACGGGCAGCCTTCGCGCTCGGTGTCCTTCGTTTCGCGGCGGATCTCTTTGTCCAGCTTCTCGCCCGCGTCAAGGGCGATCAAACCGTTGTAGAAAATGTTCTCGAAGTCCTTCAGGAATCGGACGAAATTGCCGCTGTGATCCAACAGGATGCAATCCGTCTTGCCCGTTTCCGGAGACGAGCGTAGACCGCGCCCCCACATCTGAATCGCAGTAGAAAGCGACTTTCGCAGTGGGCGGCAGTCGATCACGCAGCCCACGTCTTTCACGTCAAAGCCTTTGGCCAGCGCCTCAACGCTGATCAGGATGCGGATGACCGAATCGGGCTTCTCGTACTCCGCAAGGAGCATGTCACGCTCGGTTTGCGTCGTGTTCTGGCTGTAGACAGCGGCCATGACACCGGCCTCATTGAACTGGCGACATAGCTCCTCGCAATGAGCGATGGTCGAGCCGAAGCAGATGGTCTTGCGCCCTTCGCCGTACCGGATCCACTCCGACACCACGTCGCCGACAATGCCCATGCCGCGCTCAGCGGCTGCGGCCTCGGTCCATTCGCCGCCGGCCGTGGCCGCCCCGTCCATGTTGACGCGCTTCGCGCTCAAGACGTGCATCGGGACAAGAATCCCCTGCTGCGTCAGATCATTCATGGTGGCGGCGTTGATCAAGTTCGTGAACAACTTGCCCAGCCCTGGCGAGAACGGAGTGGCCGATAGACCAACGACAGACGCCGAGCATGTCCGAATGTGGTCCGTCCAGACGCTCAGTTGCGTATGCGCCTCATCGATGATGATCACGTCCGACGCCGGCCAGCCACGGCTAGCCAGCGTCTGAGCGCTGGCGATCTGGAAAGGAAGACTGGGATTCACGCGCCAGTGGCTGGCCTGGATCACGCCGTGATTGTTCAGGCCGTAGCTATCCGCCGCCTTGCTCGTCTGGTTGATCAGCGCCACACGGTCGCAGACGAACGTCGCACGTTTGCCGCGCTGCAAGGCCTCATTCGCGATGCGCAGGCCGAGGTAAGTTTTTCCCGCCCCCGTAGGCGCCATGATGAGCTGATTCTTGTGGCCGGCGCGCCGGCCCGCGCGCAGGTCTTCGTGCGCGGTCTGTTGGAAAGGCCGGGGCGGCGGAAAGGTGGTGGCCGCCGTAACGGCCACGTCTTCGGGAAAGAGAGCGTTATTCATGCGGTCCCGGTCCTTTTCTCCAGCGCGTCAAGCTTGCGCTTGTATGTCCTCGCAGCTTTGACGGCAGCGTCCTTTTCGTTGATCAAGCCGTTCACGCGCGTCAGCAGTACGCGGTTCTCTTCCGTAAGCCGGGCGATCTCGGCCATGGCAGCCGCAAGCTGACCGTCTGCCTCAAAGACGCGCGCCATCATCTGGTTGTCATCCAGAAGACGCTGGTAGTCTTCCAACGCGTCCGCCGCGAGGTCTTCATGGCTTGCGCCGTCATTAGCGCAACCCGCTTCTGCCGGGGGCGCAGAGTTCGCCCCCGGCTGGCTCTGCACCGCTGACGCTTCATTCGAAGGCGTCACAGCGCGCGCAGCTTCCTTAATGGCTTGCGGGCCCGCAGCCGCCAGCGCGGCCTGCTCTTCTTTCGGCAGATCTGCGATGGCGTGGGCGTCCTTGAGCGATACCGCCCCGGACTTCACCGCGTCCTTGATTTCCGGCGCGGCCTCGCGTTTCACTTTCCCAGCTTGTTTCATGGTGCGAACGCTGGCACCGGCCGCTTCCGCCATCTTCGCCACGGTCGGCGGAAATGGTGCACCGGGTGCACCTTTATCTGCTGCGGGACGACCGGCCGCGCGCCAGTCCCACAATTCGGCCTCAATAAGAGCCCAGGCGCCGACCGACAGGTGGCGGCGCTCCTTGTTCTGCGCCTTAACGAAATCGACCGGGTCTACGTCGCCCAACTGCGATTCCGGGCAAGGCATGCCCATCTCGACACAGGCGCTGTATCGGTGCCAGCCGTCGATCACCATTCCTTCGTACAGGGAGATGGGGTTTTGGACGCCGATGTTCTCGATGCTGTCTTTGAGCGCCTGGAACTCGGCGGCGCTCATGGCCGGGAACGCGGCCGACAGGGGGTGCTGAACGTATGCCATGTTCACGCGTCTCCTGTGCCAATCCACACGGCCCCAGATGCCGCAGGCGTGGTTGTGTCGCCGGGCACGTGCAGAGGAGGGGCGAAGGTTGGCCGCGCACACTTCTGGGTTCGGCTGACAGTAGATTGAGGCACTGCCTCGCGACCAGGAAGGTGACTCGCGGCACTCTTCACGGTCGCCCCCGCCCCGACATACTCATGGAGCGCGAGGAGTTTGACGCCTAGTGAATAGGTCGGCTCTGAGTGCCGGCCAGTATTCAATTGTGAAATCGCGGCCTGCGAACAGCCGAGTGCCTCGGCAACCGCCAACTGCGACCACCCACACTTTTTAAGCCCCCTCACAATGGAAGCCCATTCGACGGCGTTCCCGCTCTCGAGCTTAAACATGGGGGGCCTCCGACGTGGAATGTGCAAGGTCAGGCCAAAGGCTTTGCCAATCGTTCGGGTGAAGTCGCACGAAAGCCGCAAAAACGCGGTCCGCGATCTTGGGAGGTAAATCGTCGGGCCATTGGCGCACTGCCTGGTAGCTAATTCCCAGTGCCGAAGCTGCCGCAGTGATGGACTGGCCCAACATTTCGATTGCACGAACTTTTTTCATGACCAAATTGAATCATGATTCAGTATGATGTGCAACCATAATTCAGTCCACACAGGCGAAACTTTGAATCATGATTCAGACCTACGCAGACCGTCTCCTTCTCGCCATGAGCCAGCGCAATGTCGATGTGACAACGCTCGCCAAAGCGCTGGGCATGAGCTATCAGGGCGTGAAGCGCGTAACGGACGGCAAATCCAAGGCATTCACCGCCGCCAACAATGAAGAGGCGGCCCATTTCCTGCGCGTCTCGCCAAGATGGCTTGCTACCGGGCAAGGAGATATGGACGCGGGCGCGGTTCGCGATCCGGATCCGTGGCCGTTACCGTTCGTTGAAGAGGCGGATGTGAGAGCTTTGGCACCGGAGCAATTAACGGCGCTGGGTGTCGCTGTTGCTTTGGCTGTTTCGCAACTGAAGCTCAATATCAAGGTGACGCCGCAAACGCCTCCAGTACAACCCCCATCGGGCGTGCCATTCCGGGACCACAAGCCGGGCGCACTCGTTGACATGGACGCCGCCGACGATCCGTTCCCGATGCGCATCCCTGGCCTTCCGCCCGCACCATGGGAAGCAGACAAAATCTCGCTAAGACCTGCACCCCCGCCCAAAATCAGCAGTGAAACGGGTGTCATAGCCAATGTGGGGCCAGGTGAGCCCCACGCAGCGAACGACAGGTTCGAGAAGGTCCCTGAATTGGCCGACGTGCGGCTTGCTGCGGGCGATGGGATCGAGAATCACAGCGAAGATCAGACTGGCATGATCCAGTTCCGCCGCTCCTTCCTCAGATCGGTGGGCGCCGACAACGGAAAAGCACGGGTGGTGTATGCAAAAGGCGACAGCATGGAGCCTGTCATACGTGATGGAGCCGCCTTGCTGGTCGTGCCGAGCGAGAATCTTACTGTTCGGGACCTCGCCGCCGGCGGTGTGTACGCGATCAACTACGACGGAAAAATGCTGGTGAAAACCGTGGCCAGAGACAAGCTCACGGGGCGCTGGGTCGCACGTTCATTCAACCCGGCCTACGCCGATATCGCCCTCGAGAACGGGCATCCGGTGCGAGTACTGGGCCAAGTGGTCTGGACTGGCGCGCGACTCCGCGACGACGAGGCGGGTCAGTGGGTGCCACATCGATAGGATGCGTCGGTGCAATGAAAAAACCACCCAAGGGTGGTTTTTTTTTGCCCCGCCATCGGCCAAAGGGATGAATTATGATTGACCAAAAAATTGAATCATGATTCAATGCGTACACGGTGTTCACTTCACCGGAGCTTTTTAAAGGCCGCGAGCGATCTTTCCACGATGCGGCCTCCAAAAAGCAAAGCCCCAAATCTGTTAGCGCAGACCCGGGGCTTTCGAAGTACCGCAGTTAGCGCTGCGGCCTCACATATCTGGACAGCCGAAGGAGGCCAACATGTCCAAGGAAAATATCCGCCCGCAAGGCGCGGAGGGGATTTCTCACCCCTGCACTTTAGCACAACCCCCCCATAAGTCGGAATCTGGTAATTCATCCAGTAGCTGCCCGCCTGCCTTCGCCCATCTGGCGGACTTGCTCCAACGAGTCTCAACCGACCTTTATCAAGCGCGTGCGCTCTTTGTCGCGATTGAAGATCGAGTCAAAGACGAAGACGGCTCTGCGCTGGGCATGCATATTGAAGCGTTGGGTCAGATCGGGTCGGACATTAGCGAGCGCAATGGCGAAGACCTCTCGAACACGATTTGCACCCTTCGTGGCTACCTCGTGGCGCAGGCTCACAGGGGTGCGGCATGAACGAGCGCACCGATACCGTTTTGCGCATCAAGCCCGTCCAGTATCGCGAGTACGCCGAGATCGCAAAGGCTCATGGCCTCGCGTTGCGTCTGTTCGACCAGCCCGCGCAGGTGATTGGCCTTCGGTCCGGATTGGATGCCTGCGTAATCGATGCCACGTCGGACGCAGTAGTGGGATCGCTCACTGAGGTCGCGGCTCTGCTCCTTTCCACGACGATAGACACAGGCCACATCCGCCGAACTGGCAAAAGCCGTTTCGAATGTGATGTGTCGCAGCTTACCGACGCTGAGATGTATCGCTTTTGGCTGTTTCATGAGATCGGACACAGCGCGGACAACTACTGCTCGCTATCTTTCCAGTTCAGCCCGGCAGCGGGCGATCCAGAGTTCCGCCGCGAGACGTTGCGCCGGATATGGCAAGCGAACGAGATACTTGCTGACCGTTGGGCATGGGCCCAGGTCTGCGACCGCCCGATGCCTAAGACCGAATGCGGGAGTCGCGATGAGGATGCCATCGAAGCTGAACTTGCATTCCTCGATGGTGTGACGGGCGGGCGCAGGAACTACACGACAGGGCTGAAGCCCCACGTCGAGCCAGGCCGGTACCGGACTGTTCCGCTACGAATGCTGGGCCGGAAGGACGCCCACATCTGGGTCGGGCCGGACATCGATCCGAGCGTGAAGCAGCGGGCAGTCGACTACGAGGCACGAGCCCTGGAAAGCCCCGCAAACCAGTTGCCCGAAAAGCTGCTTATCAACGGCATCACTGGCCGCCCCGCGTTTAGGGCCGGCTCCTCCACTCATGAATTGTCGGAGGTCGCATGAGCAACATTCCCGCCCCCCAAGATTTGGCTTCGATGGCGTGGGAAATCCAGTCTCTTTTCGATGCTCTGGACGAACTCATGCCGCTGGATAACGCATCCAATCCCCCCGCGCTCCACGGCCTTGCCTCCGTTGGGCGGGCGCGCGCCCAAGAGCTTGCTAATCACCTATCCAAGGTGGAGGGCTTCACCAATGCATAAGCCTCGCAATCCCACCGAACAGCTGGCGGCAGCAGTCCGCGGCCGTGCGCTCTACACACGCCTGTACGACAAGGCCAATGCCGAGCTCTCCGAAGTTAAGGGGCAGGCAGCTGACCTGCGCGAGCGCTGTGCCACGCTGGCCAGTGCGCTGGAAATTACTACCAGCATTCTGGAAGCTTCGACAGATCCGCACCTGAAAGCCAGCGCCACGGCGGCGCGGAACCTACTTAGCACCGCGGGGCTCGCCCCGACGACGGAGGCGAAATGAAGCAATCCGACTTGAACCACCTGCGCCGCCTTCTGGGCTGGGTCCGATGCGATATCGGCCAGTCGCCGGGCGAGCGTCAGCAGACCATGATCGACGTGGCGGACGGCCTCCGCCATCCTGAAATCAGCCGAGAGGCGAAGGCCAGAATGGTGGAAGCCTACCACCGCGCAGAATCCATTCCTTTGTACGTTCGAGCGGCCGTCAAGGCTTTGGAAAAGGCACTGACCAACGGCGGGCCGCGCGGTGGCGTTGGTGCGACCTGCGCCACCGACGAAACCCATTACGTTGACCGTGGCGCTGCGGGTGGGTCAGGGCTGCCGCTTTCGGACTTCGCTATGGAGCGAGGGATGGCCGAGGTCGGCATTACGGTATGGGGTCCTCGCGCGGAGGACTGGGTGGCCGGCGTGGGGTACGCGGTCCGGCTGATGCGCGAGTGCTTGCCGAAGGCGGCAGCGGCGGCGCTTCCGAACCACGTCAACGCGGCAAGCAATCCGATAGCGTGCCGCGATGCCCCGGCGGCGGCGCCCACCCTTCGCCGGGATGACACCGGCGGCGCGGGCGCGGCCCGCCTCGTCAACCCGATTTTGGCCCAGAACGTTGATGCGATCGGCATTGATACCCGCTGCGCCAGAATGCTGCGGAGTCATGGAATTCGACGGGTCGGCGAGCTCGTGACGTACTCGACCGCCGATCTGCTGCGGATACCGAACTTCGGCAGAAGATCCTTGGGCGCAGTCGAAGAATGCCTGCAAAAGCAGGGCCTGGCACTGGAACCGGCACGCCTGTATCCGGTACAGGAGAGCGAGACATGCTAACTTCTCGCCTTTCTCAACGCGCCCACGCCCAGCCCTTTCGCTGGCCGTTCCCACCCAATGGAAGAACCGAAAAAACCGCGCCGCCGCAAGAAGGAACCGGACACCCTGTATTGCTCCTTCTGCAACAAGTCCCAGCACGAGGTCAGCAAGTTGATTGCAGGTCCGAAGGTGCTGATCTGCGACGAATGCATCGAAATCTGCAACGAGATCATCGTGGAAGAGCAGTACCTGCTCGCGGAGCGGAACGGCACCCTGGCGGCGTACATCGTGCAGCAGCAGGAGGAAGTGGCCGAAATCCAGCAGCGCATCCTCAAGGCCGCTCGCGCCCTTGGTGCATCGGTCGCACCTGGCGGCGATATGCGGCACTGACCGTATTGACGTTAGCCTTGGCCGGCTGCTCAAAAGATCCGGTCTCCGTGTCCAGCACGGACAACCAGGGTATCCAGGTTGCCGAGTTGTTCACGCATAACGGCGTGACCGTCTTCCGCTTCTACGACGCCGGCCGCTGGGTCTACTTCACCAGCAAAGCCACCGACGTAACGGCGTCGCACGTCGAGTACTGCGGCAAAGGCTGCTCGCGATCGGTGACTGTCGAGACAGTGGGCGCCGATGCGCTGGCGCGAGGTCGGCAACCATGACAAAGCTCGTATACAGCGTCGGCGAGCTGAAGGAAGTTATTGGCTTGGCGAAATGGACGGTGTACGACCTCATCAAGAAAGGTCAGTTTCCACACCCGGTCCAGTTGAGCGCCGGCCGCGTTGGATGGCGAGCCACCGACATTCAGCGATGGCTGGATGAGCGGCCCACGACCGCCGTAACGCCCGACACCTAATCAGATCCGGGTGGACCAACAGAAAGGCCCCAACCTCATTGAGATTGGGGCCTTTTTGCAGGTGGTCCACTTTTCGGTCCACCTAACGGCATATCTTGCATTGCGGAAATCCGGAGACCCGCATGGATATTGGTCGGGGCGGTGGGATTCGAACTCACGACCCTCTGCTCCCAAATTAGAAACGCGCGAACATCAGCGAACGTCAGCGAACGAACAACCAACTGATTCATAAGGCTTTATCCAAATTTCCTTGTTCGTCGACGTTCGCTAATGTACGCTGACAGCCGCAAAAATGTTGTCCCATATGTTGTCCCATATGGCGCTTGAGGCAGAAGAACGGAGAGATTCGAGGAAATATGACGAGATACCCAAAACGCGGAAAAGGTGCGCGGTGGACCGTCAAAGAGCTGGAAGCGGTACCGGCGGAATGGGTCGGTGATCACCTGGCCGATGGAGACGGCCTAACTGGGGAGATCCGCATTCAGCGCGGCACGATGGCCGTGGTGTGGCGATACGCCTATCGCATGGGCGACAAGGTAAAGCGATTCTACTGCGGCTCATGGCCGGAGCGCACACTCGACGAGATCCGCTCCGCCAGGAACAAAGCGCGGGCGGACATTAAGGCGGGCCGCAATCCGTCAGACGTCCGCGACTTGGAAAACGCCCAGGTGCGGGAAGCTATGGCAGCTGAATCTGCCGCTGTAACCGCCGCTGAAGAAGAGGCCGCGACCGACGCCCTTTCGTTCCAAGAGATATATAAAAGCTGGCTGGAATCGGGAGTGAAGCGAGCAGATGGCAACACCGAAGTGAAGCGCATCGTTGAAAAAGACGTGCTTCCCTTGATCGGTGATACTCCCGTGCGATCAATTCGCGAGAAGGATATTGAGCGAGTGATCCGCTCGATTGTCGGCCGCGGTTGCAATCGGCTTGCCGAGGTGACCTACCAAATACTGGGCCAGATGTTCCATTGGGCAGAAAAGCGCCAACCATGGCGAAAGCTGCTTTCGGAAGGAAATCCGGTTGAGCTGGTTGAGCTCGGGGTGCTCCTGGCGGACGATTACGACCCGGATAACCCGCGCGAACGCGTTCTCCCGCCTATTGAGATTGTCGAGCTCCAGACTCGATACCGCGAGTTGGAGGAGCAGTATCTCGCTTCGGATGACAAGCGAAAGAGGAAGCCTCCATCCAAGGCGTTGCAGGCAGTTTCCTGGATCTGTTTGAGCACGCTATGCCGGATAGGGGAACTGCACCTAACCGAAATTACGCATCTCGATCTCCGAGAAGGTACCTGGTTCATTCCCAAGGCGAACGTCAAGGGCAGAAAATCACAGAAGCGCGACCATCTGGTCTTTCTGTCACCCTTCGCAGTCAAGCATTTCGAGACCCTTGTCAACCTGGCAGGATCATCCCGCTGGCTCCTACCTTCGCGCGACAATGATGACGCGGGGGTAGACCAACCGATGTATAAGCAGGCCTTTACTAAGCAAATCAAAGATCGGCAAGCCATGTTCAACGGAAAGCCCAAAGCACGTCGCGCTTCGGACAACTCCCTGGTGCTCGGCAAAGGCCAAAACGGCAATTGGACACCTCATGATTTACGGCGAACGGGGTCGACGATCATGGAGTCGCTAGGAATCGATCCAAACATCATCGACCGCTGCCAAAATCACGTCATTCACACGGGCAAGAACCGAGTCAGGCGGCACTACCAGCTCTACGACTACGCCGACGAGAAACATGCAGCATGGGCGAAGCTCGGCGAATATTTGGAAAGACTGCTGTCGGGAGCCGTGGCGCCGGCCGAGCTTCAAAAGCGGCTAACCGCCAAGCAGCTACTCGCAGCGTAAAAAAAACCGAAGACCGTTCGGTCTTCGGTTGTTGGACGCATGCGCGCAAGTCTAGATCCAGCCCATCTTGGCCATAGAGTGGCCGCTACCCGCCGCCACGATCACGTGGTCGACCAGCGAGACATTCACCAGAGCAACCGCTTCCTTCAAGCGCCGCGTAACCTGAACGTCCCCCTTGCTTGGCTGCGACGAGCCAGAGGGATGGTTGTGGGCAATCAAGATGGAGTGCGCGTTGTGCCGAATTGCCGCCTTCACGACCTCACGTGGATACACGCTGGTCTCCGACAGCGTGCCTCTGAACATTTCCTCGAAGGCGATCATTCTCAATTGCGCATCGAGGAACATTACGCCGAACACCTCGACGTCCGACAGCGCCAGCCGCGTCACGATATAGTCGATGGCGGCGGATGGCTTGGCCACTGGCAAGCGGCTACCCAGCGCCCCCCTCCAATTGCTGCGCGGCCGCACGTAACAGCTCTTCCGGGCTTGCGACTCGATAACGGCCGCCCGCCTCGCGTACCACTGGTGCGTCTTGGACATCTTCCTGCACCCGCCTTTCTCCTGCCCACGCACTACTGAAACTTAGTTGCACTGCTCTCTCCAAAAGCGAGGGTCGCCAACCAACCCATTGGCGATCGGTCGTCAACAAAGGAAGGTGTCGAAACTGGCGTGACCATGCGCTGTTGGCTGTGGTCAGTGGTCAATGGCCAATGGTCAATGGTCATTATCTGGAGCCCACCACAAGAAGCCAGTGCCCAAGCTCTACCTGGCCGCCACGCTGCCGGGCATCCTGCTCACCGGGCTCTTCATCGCGCTGATCGTGGGCCTGTGTCTGTGGCGCCCGGGCCTGGCCGGCAAACGCCCCACAGTGAGCTGGGCCTAACGCATCGCGGCCCTGCCGCACCTGGTGCCGCCGCTGGCGATCTTCGCGCTGGTGATTGGCGTTATCTACGGCGGCGTCGCCACCGCCAGCGAATCGGCCGCGCTCGGCGTGGTGGCCGCCACCCTGCTGTGCGCCTACAAGCGCGTGTTGACGTGGGAAATGCTGGGCCGCGCCTCCGAAGCCACACTGCGCACCACCGGCATGATCATCCTGATCACCCTGGCCGCGTTCTTCCTGAACTTTGTGCTGTCCTCGATCGGTCTCACCACTCTGCTGGTGAACGCCGTGACCAGCCTGGACCTGCCGCCGCTGGGCATGATGCTGGGCATGATGCTGGCCATCATCCTGTTCTACATCCTGCTCGGCTGCTTCATGGACACGCTGGCCATGCTGGTCACCACCGCCCCGCTCACCGTGCCCATCGTCATTGCACTGGGCTACGACCCGGTGTGGTTCGGCGTGATGCTGATCGTGCTATGCGAAATGTGCCAGCTCACGCCCCCCTTCGGCATGAACCTGTTCGTGGTGCACAGCGTGCGCGGCCAGGGCAAATTCATGGACGTGGTGATGGGCGTGCTGCCGTTCCTCGCGATGCTGTTGCTGATGATCGTGCTACTTCTGGCAGTCCCGCAACTGGCTATGTGGCTACCCGACCAGATGGCCCACCTGTGAGCCCAGTTCCGTGAAGCCTAGTCCCGAGTTGGGGCGATGTTGAGCGAAACCGGTCGAAGTCCGCCTACGCAGATAAGAAAGGGCTCACGAAGCAGCCCTTTTGCCACCGGTAACGCAGTAAAACTGGACGGCAGCCGGTCGCCACAGTGGCGTATCATGCCTAAAATAGCGGTTCTACAGCTATATATCTATTTTGAGCGGATATGAAACTCTGCCACGCGCACAACCCTTTCCACCATCCCCACCGAACTATCTGGTTTTGGTGTCCTAGGTGAACGCTTAAAGCTATTTAGGGGCTGGCACGAAGTGGTGATCGCGTCTATGTGGCTTGCGACACCCGCAGCATCGGTTCGCATGCTTCTCAGCGGACGGTCGCCACTTCCGGCGAGGCCCGCACCCAATCGGTTCTGGGCTCTGCTTTACAATCAATTAGTGAGTGGTTGTGGCGCTTCTGCGCGCTCATTCTCACGCCTGTTTGCTGACCGAGTGGATAATTGACGACGGGAACAGCACAAAATTTAGGCTGCGCCGACACGTGGAACCAGTAAAGCAATTGGAAGTAGGAGTGGTCCTCTATCCCGCCGTCCAACAGGCGTCGGTGTTGGGGCTGACAGATCTGTTCTGTGTTGCTAACGCTTGCGCCGCCTCCTACGGAGCCCAATCCAACATCCCGCTAAGAGTCACCCATTGGGAGCAACCCGCGCCAGGAGTTGCGCCGGTGCGTGTCTTCGATAACGGAGCCAGTAGGGTGTCGATTTTGTCAGCATTGATACTACCGCCCTCCTTGGCCGAGCCAACGGGAGGAGCATCGGATTCGTCGCTCACTGCTTGGCGATGCGAACAGCATGGCAGAGGCGTCGTGATCGGTTCGGTATGCGCCGGCGCCTTTTTATTGGCGGAGACCGGGTTGATGACCGGCCGGCCCATGACCACCCATTGGACGTATGCCGACCTGCTCAAAAGTCGCTTTCCAGACGTCAACGTTGACGTTAACCGACTCATTATTGATGACGGCGATGTCATATCCGCCGGCGGCCTGATGTCTTGGACGGATCTAGGGTTGCGTCTAGTAGACAGGCTGCTGGGCCCAACCGTGATGCTTGCCACGGCGCGCATGATGCTAGTCGACCCTCCCGGTCGAGAGCAGCGTTACTACAGTGTGTTCTCGCCAAGACTTTCACATGGCGATGCCGCCGTATTGAAAGTGCAGCATTGGCTGCAAGCAACTCAGGGGAAGGAGACTAGGCTTCAAGTACTCGCCGAGCAAGCCAATCTTGAAGAGCGCACATTGCTTCGACGCTTTCAAAAGGCCACCGGCATGACGACCACTGAGTATTGTCAACATTTACGCGTCGGACGGGCTAAAGAACTGCTCCAATTCGACTCAGCGCCTATTGATCGGGTAGCGTGGGAAGTAGGATACAGCGACCCTGGCGCGTTTAGGAAGATTTTTGCGCGTATCGCCGGGCTATCCCCGAGCGCCTATCGCCGCAGATTTAGTGTCGGCAACGTCGGGGGGGCGGGCGGTACATCCAGAGAGTCGTAGGGCCAAGCCATACTTCAATTGGTGAACGTCTCACAGATAAATGTCGGTATCACCGCGGAATTTGTCGGCACTGCCACTACTCTCGGATATGCGCTTTGGGCGAACATGTCGACTCACTCTAGACCTTTCGGAGACGACCATGACAAAGCGCGGATTAATCGTTGTCGACCTGCAAAACGAATACCTATCTACTGGGAAGCTGCCCCTTTCCGGCATTGAAGCGGCGTCAACAAATGCAGCACGCGTGATCGCTCACGCACGGTCGAACGGCGAGCCCATCTTTCACGTCCGGCATGAATTCGCAAACAACGAAGCGCCGTTTTTTTTGCCTGGCACTGAGGGGGTGGAAATTCAGTCTGCCGTCGCCCCGCATGACGGGGAGCCCGTCATCGTGAAGAATCATATCAACTCGTTCCGCCAAACCGACCTCAAGCAGCAACTCGACAATCGAGGGGTCGAAGAAGTGGTTGTCGTCGGCGCTATGAGTCACATGTGCGTGGACGCGGTCGTTCGCGCTGCGGCCGATTTGGGTTACCCCGTCACCGTACTCCACGATGCTTGTGCCACGCTAGATCTGGAATTCAATGGCGTGAAGGTTCCCGCAACCCAGGTACATGCCGCAATGATGGCCGCCTTCGCATTCGGCTATGGCCAAGTCAAGTCGACTGACGAATACTTGGCGAACTGACTTAGCCCCTGTCTGCCATGATGGCATGATGGCATGATCTTGCTCGGTTCCGAGCCTCGGGAACACTAGCTGACTACGTTAGGCGCCAAAGAGGGCTCCAAACGCGGTTCATCTGAAGTAAGCCCCCTACAATCCTTCCGTAAGCGCCTGCTGAACACACCCTTGACGGTTCTGCTTATGCAGCAGGTTGCCACCGATGCGGCAGCAGCTCAGCGATCTGGCTGTTTTTCTGCGTGGGCAGGCGCGTGAGCACGTCCTTCAGATAGGCGTACGGGTCGTGCCCATTGAGCCGCGCCGACTGGATCAGGCTCATAATGGCGGCCGCACGCTGCCCGCCGCGCAGCGAGCCTGCGAACAACCAGTTCGAGCGCCCGATCGCCCAGGGCCGGATCTGGTTCTCCACCCAGTTGTTGTCGATCGGTGCATCGCCATCATCAAGATAGCGCGTGAGCGCCTCCCAGCGCTTGAGGCTGTAGTCGATGGCGCGTGCGGTACCCGAGCCATCGGGCACGCGCTGGCGCTGCGCGATCAGCCATCGATGCAAGGTCTCGGCGATCGGCCTGGCGCGATCCTGACGTATCCGCCTGCGCTCGTCGGCAGGCAGGTCGGCTACGTCCCGCTCTACGCCGTAGAGCGCGCCGAACAGATCCAGTGCCTCTCCGGCGATCTGGCTCTGGTGGCTCGCATGCAGGTCATGGAACTTGCGCCTGGCGTGCGCCATGCAGCCAAGTTCCTTGATGCCGGCAGCGAAGCCGGCCTTGTAGCCCACATAATCGTCGGTCACCAGTTTGCCGCGCCAATCTTGCAGGAACGTGCGGCAGTGCTCACCGGCCCGGCTTGGCGCGAAGTCGTAGAGCACTGCACGCAGGCTGTCGAACGAGGTCGGTGTGTATGCCCACAAGTAGGCCCGGTGCGTCTTGCCCGCGCCCGGATTGAGCATCTGCACTGGCGTCTCGTCGGCATGCAGCACGGGTTTGCCCAGCACCTCGGCCTTGAGCGCATCGACCAGCGGCTGCAACCGCAGCCCGCATACGCCGACCCACTCGCCCAGCGTCGAGCGCGGCAGCGCCAGACCGGCGCGCGCAAAGATGCCTTCCTGGCGGTATAGCGGCAGGTGGTCGGCGAACTTGGCCACCAGCACCTGCGCCAGAAGTCCCGCCGTCGGGATGCCCTTGTCGATGACCTGCGCGGGGACCGGCGCCTGCGTGAGCGTCTCGCAGTGCTCGCACACCCATTTGCCGCGGATGTGACGTTCGACCGTAAAGACGCCCGGCAGGTAATCCAGCTTCTCGCTGACGTCCTCGCCGATGCGCTTCAAGCCGCAGCCGCAGCGGCACGTCGTGGACGCCGGTTCGTGATGGATGTCGGTGCGCGGCAGTTCGGGCGGCAACCGCATGCGGCGCGGCGCTTGCGGCGGCGCAGGCTTGGCGGATATCGCCTCGCGCAGCGCGTTGACTTCCTCTTCGATAGCCGCCATGTCGGCATCCATCGTTTCTTCCAGAAGGCTTGCCTGCGCAGGGTTCAGTTGCTCGCTGCGCTTGCCGTAACGCCAGCGCTTGTACAGCGCCAGCTCCTGCATGAGCTGGTCGATGTGCGTCTGTTTGAAGTGCAGTACGCGATCCCGCTCGGCAACCACCGCATCGTGCGCCGCTATCTGGGCGTCACGCGCGGCCACCTCGCCCATCAGGCGTTCGGCCAACGCGCGCAGTTGCTGTGCGTCGAGGTGATCCAGGGATGCGGTACTCATGGCCCACAGTATGCCGCAGGGTTCGCAGCGGCGATATTGGCGTCTTGCCGGATTGTCCGGCGCTACAACACCGAGATCGCGCCTGCCGCGCCCACATGCTGCCAAGGCAGGCCCAGCACCAGCGCCTGCCACTGCTCACTGTCGACCGCGACGTGTGGGCCGCGCAGCGCATCGGCCCACACGAACTTGCCGCGGTTCAGCCGGCGCGCGGCCAGCCACACGCCGATCCCGTCATGTACCAGCACCTTCATGCGGTTGGCGCGCCGGTTTGCGAAGCAATAGGCGTGGTGCGGACGGGCCGAACCGAACACGGCCACCACCCGGGCCAGTGCCGTCTCGGTGCCGGCGCGCATGTCCAGCGGCTCGGTGGCCAGCCAGATCGCATCGACACGGATCACCGCAGCCACTCGCGTAGCCACGCCACACATGCGCCCGCTTCACTCACGGGCCATTGCACCGTCGCTTGCGCGGGACCGCGCGACAAGTGAATCTCGATGTGACGGCCTGACGAGGGCACCGCAGGCAACGCGACCGGCACGAACGTCGGCGCTACAGGGGCCTGCCGTTCGGCCTGGCGAATCCACTTATGCACCAGGTTCGCGTTCACGCCGTGTGACAGCGCCACGCCGGCAATGGAGGTTTCTGGCTGGCTGCACTGGGCCACGATCTGGGCCTTCAGCGCCTTCGGATAAGACCGACGCTTAGGAACCGGCGCTAATTCTGTCTTCGACATGGTGTCCACCTAAAAGTGGTGGACACTATCGAGGACAACGCACGCGCTCAATATGTGTTCGCCGGGCGCTTACGCCCAATTCCTCCTGGCTGATCCCGATCTGACTGACTTGTGCCCAGGAGGTGTGTTTTGACCGCGCTTGGACTGCCACTACTCGAGCAAGGAGATGCCGAAGCCGTAACTCAGGTTCGTCACTGCTGTATTGGAGCAGCGCCTCGGCAATGCCGCCCAGAAAGCGCATCCGCCATAAGCGAACACTTGATTCCGATTGTCAGAACCACTTGAACCGACATTGATAATGCGCCGTAAAATCAGCAACTTGAAAAATGCCTCACTTGAGGCTCAATTGTTGGCGCGGAGCGCCTGGTGTGGATCCGTGAAATGGGGCACGGGCTGTATCGGCCAGTCTGGGCGCAAGCACGTTTGGCGGATGGGCGTCGGGTTTCGGTCATCGCTTTCGTCGCCGAAACGACGCACCCCCAATATCGTGCGACAGATGAACTCAACGCGGTTGCCGCCGATGTCGCCATGGCAAGCGGCCCACTCGGGAGTAATCGTGAATATTTGACTCGTCTGGACGACGCGCTCGCCCGCTGGGGGATCCACGACCCACATGTGAGCGACCTTGTGCAGCGGGTCAAGGTGCGAGTTTGGTAACGGAATGCCAAAAACCACGCGAACTCGGCAATGGGCTGCCAAGCCACCCGCTTAACAAAGCCCCAAGCGCAACCCGATTTCACAGCCGATTGGGCATACTTCCATGCGTTCTGTCGCGACGTTCGAATTCTTCGGACGACTGTTGATGTGCAGCGCGCCAATCGCATCAACAGTCCTGTCTGGGCCGGCTGCCGGAAGGCATCGGTCTAGGCGTGGAGGTCGACTTCGGGACAAAGACGTTCTATCAGTCGCCTCCTCGCGCCTAGATCGGCTATCCTAGTGCAAACACCAGGCGAGGCTCCGACTTTTCCTGCAATGCCTCGCGCGTAACGCCGGGCGCCAGCTCTTTTACAACCAGCCCTTCGTCGGTGATGTCCATCACCGCCAGGTCGGAAATGATCCTGTGCACCACGCTACGACCGGTCAGCGGCAAAGAGCACTGATCCAGAATTTTCATCGCACCGTCACGCGTGTTGTGTTCCATGAGCACAATGACCCGGCGCGCGCCACCAACAAGATCCATGGCCCCGCCCATGCCTTTGACCATCTTGCCGGGGATCATCCAGTTTGCAAGGTCTCCCTGCGCGCTGACCTGCATGGCTCCCAGGATCGTAAGGTCCATATGGCCGCCTCGGATCATGGCGAACGACATGGAAGACGAACAGATGGATGCGCCAGGCGCTGTTGTCACCGTCTGCTTGGCCGCGTCGATAAGGTCCGGGTCGATTTCGTCCTCATAAGGGGGCGGCCCGATGCCGATCAGTCCGTTTTCGGACTGCAACCATACTTGCATGCCGTCAGGCACGTATTGCACCACTTTCGTGGGTAAGCCTATTCCCAGATTCACGTAGTCGCCGTCGTGCAGTTCCTGTGCGGCGCGCGCTGCCATTTGGTCATGTGTCCAAGCCATCGCAAATTCTCCTTACTGCGGCCGTGAACGGAAACTCTTGCGCTCGATGCGCTTTTCCGGGTTGGGTACGACGACGATACGATCGACGAAGATTCCTGGCAGATGCACATCGTCAGGATCGATCTCGCCCTCTTCCACCAGTTCTTCCACTTCGGCGATCGTCACCGCTCCCGCCATTGCCACGTCGGGATTGAAGTTTCGAGCTGTGCGTGCAAAGACAAGGTTGCCTGCTCGATCTGCACGCTTTGCTTTCACCAGCGAGACATCCGGCCGGAGCGCCAACTCCATGATGTAGGTCTGGCCACCGAACTGCCTGGTCTCTTTGCCTTCCTCGACGACAGTGCCGACGCCAGTCCTGGTGAAAAACGCGGGAATTCCGGCGCCGCCTGCGCGCAAACGCTCCGCAAGCGTCCCTTGAGGGTTGAACTCCAGCTCCAGTTCGCCACTCAAGTACTGTCTTTCGAATTCCTTGTTCTCGCCAACGTACGACGCGATCATGCGCTTCACCTGGCGCGACTGCAGTAGTAGCCCCAGACCGAAGTCATCAACGCCAGCGTTGTTGCTGATGCAAGTCAGATTGCCGACGCCGCTGTCACGCATCCCTTCTATCAATGCTGAAGGAATGCCGCACAGGCCGAAACCCCCGACAGCTATCGTTTGGCCGTTCGTGATGACCCCGTCCAGGGCGTCGGCCACATCTCCATATATCTTTCTCATTCTCTAACCGAAGTAAATGGGGTTGAGTGGGTGGTAACCCCCCAGATACTAGGGATTCGATGCGGCCGGAACAATGGATTTGCCGCAACCTTATTGTGCAATTCTGCACAGCGATCAAGCGGACGGGTGGAACAGCTCCGGCTGCGATTCGACCTGTTCACGGATAAATCGCCAAGCGAACTGGTAGCGTTTGATCCGCAGCAGATCTTCGGGCGCCGCAATCCATAAGCTCCGCGTAATGAGGGGCTTATCAGGAAAAACGCTGATGAGGTCGCCGCTATTCACGTTTGCGACATAGGGCGTAAGCAAGACAAGCCCCAGCCCAGCCGCTGCGGCCGAGCGCTGTGCAAGCACGCTGTTCGAGCTGAAACATCGATTCGGTTCCAGGACGAGCTCTTCAAGCACGCGATAGCGCTCACTGACCGAACCATCATGGATGTAGTCCAGGAAATCGTGCTGAGCGACGTCGCTGAGTTCACGTATTGGAGGATGGGCGTCCCGGTAGGCAGGAGAGCAATAAAGGAAGTAGTCGATCTGCGCCAGCTTCGCGACCTTGTATCGCCCCATCTGCGGCGGATCAAGCGTCACCAGGATTTCGACTTCCCTGGTCACAAGGCTGGGGAATTGGGGCTGGGCCATCAGTTCAATGCGCAGTCCGGGATGTTTCTGGCGCAACTGCGCCATCCCCGGGGCAAGCACGTGGATACCAAATGCTTCCGGTGTTCCAACGCGAACATTGCCTTTGATGAAGTCGGCCGCCTCCAGGCTTTCTTCCACAGCGGCCAACAGCGCGCTTTCCATTTTTTCCGCGTGAGGAATCAGCGCATGGCCAGCATCGGTCAGCGAATAGCCGCTGCGGCGTCGGTCAAACAAGACCACGCGCAAGGTCGCTTCCAGCCGGTCGATCCGCCGCGAAACAGTGGAGTGCTCGATCCCGAGCTTCTCCCCCGCATCGGAGATCGTGCCCAGCCGTGCGACAGCCAGAAAAACTTTGAGGTCGTTCCATTCGGGGTGCGTATCCATGGCTCATTGTGCATCAGCGCACACTAAGGGTGCAACGGTGGTCTTTGATAAAGCAAGTGCGGATCGCACAATTGCGCCAGCAGTTACGCAGAAAGGCACGCGTCATATCGGCGCAGAAGAACGCGGACGGCCGACAAACGGCCGCCCAATCACGTACCTGAAGTTGGAGTCGAGGATGACAGAAAACCTTCGTTATCAGAACTACACGGCGATTGAATTCGACCGTCCGCTTGACCGTGTTCTGCGCCTGACGCTGAACAACCCCGAGCGCATGAATTCCCTGGATTCCCGGGGGCACGCCGAACTGGCGGAGGTATGGCGCGAGATCGACACCGATCCCGAGGTCAGCGCCGTGATCATCCGCGGAGCCGGGCGTGCGTTCTCGGCTGGTGGTGATTTCCGCATGCTCGAAGAGATCAACGACGATTTCAAGGCCAGGGCCCGTGTCTGGCGAGAAGCCCGAGACCTGGTCTACAACATCATCAACTGTTCGAAACCTATCGTCTCCGCCATTCATGGCCCGGCGGTGGGCGCGGGTCTGGTGGCGGCTCTGCTGGCCGACATCTCGATTGCAGCGAAATCGGCCCGCATTGTGGACGGCCACACCAAGCTGGGCGTCGCCGCAGGCGACCATGCGGCCATCATCTGGCCCTTGCTTTGCGGGATGGCCAAGGCCAAATACCACCTGATGTTGTGCGAACCCGTGAGCGGCGCGCAGGCCGAAGCGCTGGGTCTCGTGTCGTTGTGCGTTGAGGACGACGCGCTTCAAGACAAAGCCCTTGAGATCGCCGGGAAGCTCGCGGCAGGCGCGCCGGGTGCGATGCGGTGGACCAAGTACGCCCTGAACAATTGGCTGCGTCAGGCCGGACCCATTTTCGATACCTCGCTGGCGCTGGAGTTCATGGGCTTCGGAAGCCCCGAGGCGCGGGAGGGAGTGAGCGCATTGCAAGAGCGCCGCGCTCCCCGGTTCGACCTGGACCTGGGTGTCTAGGCGGAGCAGCGCTCATGAAATCCATCAAAACAGTCGCCTTCATCGGCGCCGGCAACATGGGTGCGCCAATGGCGCGCTGCGTTCGGCGTGGAGGTTTTGACCTCATCATCTGCGACCGCAGTGCCGCCGTACGCGAGAGCTTTGCCCGTGAAGGCGTCGCCACAACTTCTGAAGTGAAGGATTGCGCTGGAGCGGACGCGATCATTGTGCTGCTCGCCAATGACGCTCAAATTACAGACGCCCTGCTTGGCGACGGCGGACTGGTTCACGCCATTCCCAGCGGCCACCAGCCCATCGTGTGCATGATGAGCACCACGCTGCCCGCTACCCTGCGCACGCTGGAGGCGCCGCTCGCTGTAGCCGGCGCCCACCTGCTCGACGCGCCGGTGAGCGGCGGCGTCGTGGGCGCACAAGAAGGAACGCTCACGATCATGGTGGGCGGAGCCGTATCCGACGCCGAACTGGCCAGGCCATTGATGCAGGCTATGGGTAGCCGAATTTTCCACTGCGGCGCGTTGGGATCTGCGCAGGTCGCCAAGATCATCAACAACATGGTCTGCGTGGCAAATATCTATTTGACCGCTGAAGCCATCGAACTGGCTCAGGCGCATGGCGTTTCCCTTGAGAGCTTCGCGCCCATCCTGGACGTCAGTACCGGAAGGAACTTTCTGACTGCCAACGCGGCCCTGGGCCGCGCGCAATTCCGCGCGTGGTCGCCGACGGAAGACGCCTACCCGGACATCCACCGAATCGTCGCGAAGGATCTGCACCTGGCCTTGGCACTGAGCGAGCAGGCAGGCATTGCGCCCGGACTGCTCAAGCAGGTGTCGAGTTACGTGGACAACCACGGCCCCAACGAAGCCACGCGCTGGACCAGCGCCGGACGTACACCTCAGTCGGGCTAAAGACATACCGGGAATCCGGTAAAAGCCGGCACGCGCCGGGAATCACTACACCTATAAATACGGAGAAGACAAGATGAAGAACCTCAACTGCGTTCTTACGGCTGTGACTTTGGCGACGGCGTCGCTCACGTCCGGCGCCGCATTCGGACAGGACACCAAGACCTTGATATTGGGCGTATCCGCGCCGATGTCAGGCGCCGCTGCAACGTGGGGGCTTGGACAGGAATGGACCGCCAAGCAGGCCGCCAAGGAAATCAATGACGCCGGCGGCGTGAAGATCGGCGGCACCACCTATAAATTTGAAGTCCGTGCCTACGACAACAAATACAACGCCGCGGAAGGGACCAAGGTCGCGCAGAACATCGTGAATCGCGACAAATCCCGCTACGTGGTCGGCAGCATCGGCACCGCGCCGATTCTGGCTTTGCAGTCGCTCACCGAGCGGAACCAGGTCATTCTGTTCACCTCGGCCTGGGGCAAGACCGTCAAGGGACCAACCAAGCCCTACACCTTGACCCAATCGACCACGCCGTTCGAAATCCTGGAACCCCTGTATGCCTACGTAAAGGCCAAACACGGCTCCATCAAGACCGTTGCCATGCTCAATCCCAACGACGCGACCGGCAAGGAGACCGAACCGGTCGCCCAGAAGGCTTGGGAAAAGCTTGGCGTGAAGGTGGTGTCAGTCAACTGGTACGAACGCGGCACCACGCAATTCCAGCCCATTGCGCAAAAACTCGCGGCGGTGATGCCGGACGTCATTGACCTGGGCGTTGCTCCCCCGGCCGATGCAGGCGTGCTCTTCCGCGAACTGGCCGTACTCGGATGGGACGGTGTCAAGGTTCAGCCGGTGGGCACGGGGGCAGCGCAGCTCGTGGACATTGGCGGTCAAGCAGCTAACGGGGTGTACATGGGCTTTTCGGGCGATTACGCCGGACAGCAGGCAACCAGCAAGCAACGTGAGCTCAACGAAGGCATGAAAAAGGCCGTCGGGGAATCACTCAACCCGCTGCAGCTCGCACCCTACGACTCTGTGTACGCCCTCAAGGCGGGCATGGAAGCCGCGCAAAGCATCGAACCTGCCGAGATTCTGAAGGTCATGCCCAAGATCGTCTTTGACACGTCGTACGGCAAGACGGCGTTCGGTGGCGAGGCGACCTACGGTTCGCCTCAGCAGATGCTCATCCCGGTCATGATCACGCAGATTCAAGACGGAAAGCTCGTGGAAGTTGAGCGCGTGGTGCCGGAAGAGCTGCAAAAGCGCCTGGCGCAAGGCAAGTAATCAGAACGCTGGACGGCGATAAGTCGGGGGAGACAAGTTGGACGTTTACATGCAATTAATCATGAACAGTATGCAGATCGCCGCGGCGTACATCCTGTTCTCGTTGGGCTTGACGCTGATCTTCGGCGTCATGCGAATCGTCAACTTCGCACACGGAGAGTTCTTTACGCTGCCGCTGCTGGTGATGGGAGTGACAGTCCCGTTCCTGATCAGCGAGCAGTTGCCGCTTTTTGCGTCCTATGCGCTGAGCGGAGTGCTTGGGATCGCCTTGACGCTGCTACTGGGGGGGGTGATCTACAAGTTCGCCCTCCAGCGGTTCCAGCGCGACATGACCGGCTCCTTTGTGGTGTCGGTCGGCCTCTCGCTGTTGCTGCAAGGCATATTCCTGGAATCCTTCGGCGGCGTTCCCAACAAGCTCCCCGCGCTGGTCGAAGGAACGGTGAACATCATGGGCGCCTACATCACCATCCAGCGCCTGATCATCACCTGCTGCGCACTGCTGGTGGCCGCTCTCATGTGCTGGACCATCGCGTCAAGCCGTCTGGGAAAGGCACTGCGCGCGGTCTCGGAAGACCATGAGGCTGCGATGCTGCAGGGCATCCCGTACCGACGGATCGCCCTGGCCGGCTTTTTCATCGCGACCTCGCTCGCGGCGATCGCCGCAGTACTGCTATCGCCCGTGACCGTTTCCAGCCCGATCATCGGCAGCGACTATCTCATCCGGGGTTTCATCGCGATCGTCATCGGCGGGCTGGGCAGCATACCCGGCGCAATCCTGGGCAGCCTGCTGATCGCCGTCATCGAAAGCCTGGGCGGCTACTACTTCGATCCCACCTGGGCCACGATCACGATGTTCGTCCTGACCATGTTTGTACTTCTCGTTCGTCCGAAGGGAATTCTCGGCAATGGCTAAATCGCTACTCACCCCTGCAATCGCCTCGGTCGGCCTGGTGGCGATCGCCGCCAGCCTGCTTCAGGGCGGCGGCCTGGCCGCCAGCCTGGTCCTGTGGCTGGCCGTCAACGTGCTGATTACCGCCAGCTTCCGCTTTGTCACCTTGATCGGTGAACTGAATTTTGCCGTCGCCGGCTTTGTGGGCCTAGGCGCCTATATGGCGGGTGTCGGGAGCGTCACGTTCAACTGGCCCTTCCTGCTCACGCTGGTGGCAAGCGCAGTCTTCGCCGGCCTGATCAGCCTTGTGTTCGGCTACATCACGCTGCGCGCCAAGGGCCCCTATTTCATGCTGATCGGCTTCGCTTTCACCGAAGTGATCCGCATGATCTACACCAAGACCGAAGCCATCGGAGGGAGCTCCGGCATGGTGGGTATCTTTCCGCCGGCCTACCTGGACGGCTACTTGCCCGCCCTGGTCGTCGCCGTGGTGCTCGCACTGCTCTGGGCGCTCTGGTTCATCGAGAAATCCGATTTCGGCAAAGTCCTTGTGGCCATCCGCAATAACGACGCCATCGTCGAGACCGTCGGCATCAACGTGCATCTGACCAAGGTGCTGTGCCTGGGTGTTTCTTCGTTCGTTGCCGGCATTGCCGGTGCGCTACTGGCTTACTCGAACAACGTCATCAGTCCGGGGGATTTTGGCTTCCTGCTGGCGGTATACGCGCTGGCCTATCTGAAGGTGGGCGGCGAATCCCACATCCTGGGCGCGGTCGTCGGCGCCATCGTTTTGACGCTGCTCGGCCAGTTCGCCCTGAGCTTCGGCCCCTACGAGCACATCTTCTACGGAGCCGCCATCGTGATCTCGGTGCTGCTGATGCCGGGGGGCCTGATCGGCCTGGGCCGCCACCTCAACAAGCGCGCGCCTGGGCTGACTGCCGCGGCGAAGCCCCACGCCTGAGGTCTTCATGGAAAACCAAGTACTACTTAAAGTCGATGGCCTGAGCCGCCGCTTTGGCGGCCTGGTGGCAATCAAGGATTTGAGCTTCGAAGTCCGCAAAGGAGAAATCCTTGGACTCATCGGCCCCAATGGCGCCGGCAAAAGCACCACGTTCAACGTGGTAAGCGGCTACTACAAGCCGTCTGGCGGCAAGCTGACCTTCATGGGCCAGGACATCACCGGCCAGAGCGCCGCCCGGATCTCCCGGCAGGGCCTGGTCCGCACGTTCCAGCACGACAGCATGCTGCGCGACATGACCGTCTACGACAACATCGTCGTCGGTACGTTCGCGACGATGCGCCATAAAGCTGAACGGGACGCACGCGTACGAGAAACCGCGGCGCTTATGGGCCTGTCGGAAGTCCTGAGCGAAGTTGCGGGGAACCTTTCGCACGGCCTGCAGCGCCTGGTCAGCATCGCCATCGCTTTCGCCGCCCGGCCAAGCCTGCTCTGCCTGGACGAACCGTTGACCGGTCTGAACCAGACCGAGGCATCGTCAGTGTTGGCGATCTTCCGCAGGATGCGCGAGGAGTACGGCGTTTCGATGCTGCTTGTGGAACACAACATGAAGGCGGTCATGGATATCTGCGATCGCATCGTGGTGCTGGACTATGGCGTGTTTCTAGCCACCGGTACCCCGGCCGAGATCCAGCGGGATCCGCGCGTGATTTCGGCCTATCTGGGGAAGCGGCATGAACAATAACGAAAATGTGCTCGACGTCGAGCGACTGTCGGTGATGTATGGCATCGTGCCGGCGGTGAGCGCGGCGAGCTTCACGGTGAAGCGGGGATCCATCTCCACCATCGTCGGTTCCAATGGCGCCGGAAAATCGACCATCATGAAGGCCTTGACCGGCCTGGTCGCGCCCTCTTCCGGACGTGTCCGCCTTTATGGAGAAGACATCACCGGACTGGCACCCGATGCCCTCGTCTCCAGGGGCCTCGTCCTGGTGCCCGAAGGCCGGCGCCTGTTCAAAGCCATGACGGTAGGGGAAAACCTGGAACTGGGCGCCTACCGCGAGAAAAGCAAGAATGCCATTCAGCAGGGAATGGCAGACGTGCTGGAACGCTTTCCCGCTCTGAAGACAAGGCTCAAGTCACCGGCGGGTAGTCTCAGTGGCGGCCAGCAACAGATGGTTGCTGTCGGCCGCGCCCTGATGGCCAAGCCGCGGCTACTGCTGCTTGACGAGCCCACAATCGGGCTTGCGCCCGCCATCGTCGACACCATCGCCCAGATCATCCAGGACATCGCGGCGGAAGGCGTGGATGTGATGCTTGTGGAACAGAACGCAGAGATGGCACTGGAGATTGCGACCCACGCCTTCATCCTCGAGCGCGGTGAGATTCAGTTGCAAGGCCTGGCGTCGGAGCTGGCCAGCAGTGAATCGGTGCGCAAAGCCTATCTGGGCATTTGACCCCCACGCATCCCTCATCCACTTATCCGTTTTTTGCGAGGTATTTATGCATCGACTCGAAGGAAAAGTCGCCTTCATCACGGGCGGCGGCGCCGGTATCGGCTGTGCCAGCGCATTGCTATTCGCCCAGGAAGGCGCCCAGGTCGTTATCGCCGAGCGTGACACCGCCGCGGGCGAGCAGACCGCCGCCATCGTCGAAAAATCGACGGGCCGCCCTGCCCGCTTCATCCACACCGACGTCACCGAACCCGAAAGCCTGGAGGCGGCCGTCAAACGGACCGTGGCGGAGTTCGGACGATTTGACGTGCTGTACAACAATGCCGGAGGCTCGACCGTGCGCGACAGCCGCGTGACGGACGCTCCGGTGGACGAGTTCTGGTCCAAGATGAAACTCGACCTGTTTGGCACCTGGTTGGGATGCCGCTACGGCATCCAGGCCATGATGGACGCGGGGAACGGCGGGTCCGTCATCAACAGCACATCCATCTTTGCCCTGATCGGCACTCACGGCAAGGACGCCTACACGGCGGCCAAGGGCGCAGTCAGCGCGCTGACCCGGTCGATGGCTGTGGAATATGCACAGTACCGAATTCGCGTGAATGCGGTGGCTCCCGGAGCGACGGCGACAGAGCGCGTGCTAAAGCTGCTGAAAGACGATGGCGTCACCAGCAAATCGCTGGACGGCCAGCTTTTTGGGCTGGTGCAGCCCGAAGATATCGCCCACGCCGCGTTGTATCTGGCTTCCGACGAGTCCCGCTCCACGACCGGCCACATCCTCGCCGTCGACGGCGGGTTGACCATTTCCTGATCGATCGGAGCCATCATGTTTCGACATATTGTCATGCTCAGCTTCAACGCCCCGCTCACCAGAGAAGACCACGAAGACATCGTCGGCATGTGCCAGACGATCAAGAAAGAGATCCCGGGTATCCTGGACCTGCGCATTGCCACCAATGCGTCGGATCGCGCCCATTCCTACACCCACGCATTCGTGGCGGACTTCGTGGACTCAGCCGCCCACGACCACTACCAGCAGGCTCCCGCCCACGTGCCGCTGAAGCAGAAAGTCGCGGCACTAAGCCGGCAGCTCATCGTGCTGGACTACGAAGCCTGATCCTCCGCCATGACACAACGATCCGAAACGAGGAACCTCATGCGGGACACCAAACTGTTTACCCCGTTCAAACTGCGCGGCGTCGAGTTGCCCAATCGCGTACTCATCTCTCCGATGAGCCAGTACTCCGCCATCGACGGACTGGTCCAGGACTGGCACCGGTTCCATACCGCCGGCCTGGCCCGGGGCGGACCCGGCAGCGCAATGATTGAAGTCGCGGCTGTCACCCGCGATGGCCGGGGAACCCTTGGCGACCTGGGAATCTGGAGCGATGAGCAGATCCCAGGACTTGCGGAACTAGCACGCATCATGACCACGCACGGCGTGGTGCCGTCGATTCAGATCGGTCATGCCGGCCGCAAGGCAAGCACGGGCAGGCCCTGGGAAGGCAATCGGCCGTTGGCACTGTCTTCGGAAGATCAGGCCTGGGAGACCACGGCGCCCTCTTCCGTGCCGGTACAGGAAGGCTGGCCCGTGCCTCGCGAACTTGAGGCCAGCGAACTGGCTGGCATCGGCGCCAGCTTCCGCGACGCGACAGTCCGCGCAGTCAGCGCGGGATACCGGTTTGTCGAAATTCACGCCGCGCATGGCTACCTGCTGCACAGCTTTCTTTCGCCCGTCACCAACAAGCGGCAGGACGAGTATGGCGGGTCGCTAGAGAACCGGATGCGCTTTCCCCTTCAGGTCGCGGCCGCCGTCCGGGACGCCCTGCCCTCCGACATTCCGGTATCTGTGCGGATATCGGCCGTCGACGGTATTGAGGGCGGGTGGCAGTTGTCAGACAGCATCTTGTTTTCCCGCGAATTGAAAGCACTGGGCGTTGATCTGATCGACTGTTCATCCGGTGGCATACAGGCGCCTGCCACGGCGGGACAAGGTCCGCAGGCCGTCAAGCGCGGGCCGGGGTTCCAGGTTCCCTTTGCGCAGGCGGTCAAGCAGGAGGCTGGCATCGGGACGATCGCAGTGGGGTTGATCGTTGATCCGGAGCAGGCCGAGGCGATTCTGGTTGGGGATAAGGCCGATTTGGTGGCTGTCGGGCGGGAGGCCCTTCTCAATCCGAATTGGCCCCTGCACGCCCGCTTGGCTCTGCAGGCCGATCCAGAGTTTCTGGCTTGGCCAGAACAATACGGCTGGTGGCTAAAGCGTCGTCCGAAGGTCTTTTAGGGAGCGTTCGACGGTTAAACCAAGCCCATATCACGGGGCTTGCCTGTAGAATCGAGTCTAATTTCATTTTGATGACTCGATGAATACATCCGCTGATTCGTACTCCGAAAAGCCAGGCATTCGCCAAGTCCGGGTGCTGTCGCGCGGGTTGACCGTTCTCTCGGCGTTCGAACCGAACAATGACTGGTTGAGCAACTCCGAAATCGCGGCGCTCACCGGCCTGCCCAAGCCGACAGTATCCCGCCTCACGGCCAATCTGCTGGAAGCAGAATACCTGCAATATTCGGCCCAGCGAGCCGCCTATCGCCTAGGCGCGGCCGTGCTTGCGCTTGGGTTCATCGCGGCCTCGCACCGGGACTTTGTCATGCTAGCGAGGCCGCTGATGCAGCAGTTCGCCGACCAGCATCAGGTCTCCGTCGTGCTCGCCTCACCCGATGCCAGCAGCATGGTCTGCAACGAGGTTGCTCATAGCCGAGACATGATTTTCACCTTGCGGGTGCGCGCCGGTTCGCGCCTTCGCATTGACCGCTCGGCCCTGGGCAGGGCACTGGTCGGCGCAATGGGCGATGCCGAACGCACGGCATTCCTCGAAAAGCTTGGCACGGCTGACCCGCAAGCTTGGGAGCTCTTGAGCCGCGAAGTGCCGACCGCCATTTCTCAAATGGCGAGCGACGGCTATTGCATCGCGGCCGGCACCCTTGAGGCCGGCACCAACGGCGCCGCAGTGGTCGTCGACACGCCAGAAGGTCCACACACCTATGCCCTGGGCTGCGCCGCACCGTCGAATTCCCTGGAGTTGCCGCGGCTGAAGCAGGAAGTTATCCCGGACCTGCTCGCCCTCAAAAACCGACTTGAAGCCGAACTCAGCAATATGCAGGCGGAATAATAATGGTACGGACTCGCCAATTGACACCGGGCACGCCGCGCGACGACGCCCAGGTGGATTCGCTGCGTCGGGGCCTGGAGGTGCTGCGTCTGTTCGACCTGCGCCACCGCAAACTCACGCTGGCAGACATCGCTCGCAAACTTGAGCTGTCCCGCCCGACGACCGAAAAGCTCGTCCAGACGTTGCAGGCCCAGCATTTTCTCCAGGCCACAGGCGACAGCTACGAACCCCATATTGCCTGCCTGGCGCTGGGTCGAGCTGCCAAGAAGGGTCTGGCGGTTGGCCAGGCAGCCAGGCCGCTTATGCGCGAGCTGTCGCAGCGCTTCGGCGTCCATGTCACGCTGAGCACGCGCGACCGGCTGCATATGCTGGTAGTCGAGCACTGCGTTCCCGCCGGCCGGGTACAGCTGGGCCTGACTAGCGGCGCTCGTTTTCCTATGGCCGTCTCGGCCTCCGGCCGCGCCTACCTATGGGGACGACCGAAGGAACAACGCGATGAATTACTCCGCATGATCGAGGCTGACGCGCCCTCCGGCGTGTCGCGACCGCTCGACGAAGTCTACGCCGCGTTCCGAGATCTGGAAAAAACGGGCTGGTGTTACCTGGCCGCGCCCGTGGCCACGCACACCGCCTCCATCGCCACCCCGGTAAAGGCGGGCTCGGAGTTCGCCCTGGCCGCCATGGCCGTGAGTGTGGATGTCACGGAAGCGGTGTTGCGGGGCCAGGTTGCAGCGTCGCTGCTGGCCATCGCCGAGCGTATCGCCCTAGCCGCCGAAGACGAAGACTAACGAGGTTTCCCCAGGGCGCCAACCGCGTCGCGCACCGCCCGCAGGTGGTCTTCAGATGCGTGTGCGATCGCTTGAAATGCGGCCACCACGTCCAGATGAGTTGCCAGTGTGTGCTGTTCGGCGTCTCGCAGCAGGCGTTTGTGCATGCGCAACGCCGCGGAAGGATGCCGCGCAATCTTCCGCGCCAATTGCGCGGCGCGCTGGCCCAGCCGATCGTCCGGCGCCACATCCGACACGAGACCGATGCGTAGCGCCTCCCGGGCATCGATGGACTCCGCGGTGAAAGCCAGTTCCATGGCCTTGGAACGGCCAACGAGCCGCGGCAACATCCAGGCTCCACCATCGCCAGCCACAATGCCAAGGCGGGCAAAACTGACCGAAAAGCGCGCGCTCTCTGCGGCGATCCGGATATCGCAAAAGCACGCCAGATCGCAGCCCACCCCGTAGGCCGCGCCATTCACTGCAGCAATGGTCGGAACATCCGCTTCGGCCAGCGCTGCTGGCAATTGGTGCACGGTTTCGCGGTAGCGCGCTTGCACCTGGGCAACGTCCCCGGCGGAAAACCCCTCTCGTTCCGCCATGTGCCGCAGATCTCCGCCCGCGCAAAACGCCTTCCCCGCTCCCGTGATGAGCAGGACACGAACCGCCGGATCCGCATTGGCCCTGCGCACGTGCGCAGCCAATTCAAGGAACTGCGAACCATCAGAGAAGCGATTGAGTGTGTCGGGATGGTTTAGCGTGAGCGTGACGACGCCGTCATCGTCGTCGCGCCGGACAAAAGCCGAAGCGCCGTCCATCGTCACGCCCCGATCCAGCGCGGCGCCCTTTTCTCGGCGAAGGCCCGAGGCCCCTCGATTGCGTCAGCGCTCGAATAAACGCGCTCATGGTACCGGCAGGCCGCCTCCAGACCGCGCTCGCAGCCAAGGTCCATTGCCGCCCCGATGCTCTTCTTGGCTGCCCAGACGGTAAGCGGCGCATTGTTGGCGATGGTGCGCGCTATAGCCTGGGCCCGCTCGCGCACGGCATCGGGCGCGGCCTCAACATAGTTCACGAAACCTAATTGGTAAAAGCGCTCGATGGGATGCATCTCGCCGGTAAGCATGAGTTCCATCATGAAGGGCTGCGGAAGCATCCACAGCATGGGCACTCCCCAGGGCGACCCTCGCCCCACCTTGGCCTCGGAGATGCCGCCGAGGGTCCCCTGCAAGCCGATCCGGATATCGCTGTTTGCAGCCAAGACCATACCCCCGGCGGTGAAGTGGCCCGTCATGGCGGCGATGATCGGCTTGGGAACCTGGCGCATGCGTTGGTGGAAGGGATCCCGCAGCATCTCCAGCATGTCCTTGCCGGTTTCGGCGCGCACCTGGGCGGCCTCCTTAAGATCCATGCCGGCAGAGAACACGCCGCAGTCGGCGGAGGTCAGGATCACCACTCGCACGGCGTCGTCGCGTTCGACCTCGTCCCACAGATCCAGCAGGCGCTCGCAGATAGCGATGGACAACGCGTTGCGCTGAGCCGGGCGGTCTATGCAGATCGTGGCGATGCCGTCTTGCACGGAGTACAGAACAGGGGCGTCGGGTTTATTCATGATGCAGGGCGACTCGCTAATCAGGAAAATCAAGGAAGTACATGCCGCGCGCGAACGGCGCGCGGCCCGATACTCATTCAGGTTTGATGCCCGCGGCCTGGGTCAACTTGCCGTAGTGCGCACTCTCCTCGGCAATGTATTTTCCGAACGCCTGGGGCGCCATGGGCGGCAGCAATTCATAGCCTGTGCCATCGATCTGCTTACGTACCTCCGGCTGCTCAAGCGCGCCGGTGATTTCCCGATTGAGCTTGTCAATGATCTCAGGCGGCGTTCCCTTTGGCGCGAATAATCCGTTCCAGTTTCCGATCTCGAAGCCTGGCAACGCCTCCTTCATAGCGGGCACGCCGGGAAGTTTGTCCGACCGGGCCGGGGTGATGGCCAAGGGCTTGAGCTTGCCCGAGGTCATGTAGGCCAGGCCAGTCGAAAAATCGATGAACATCATTTGTGTCTGCCCACCCAACAGTTCGGACACGGCCTGGCCATAAGCCTTGTAAGGAATCTCCGAGATATCGGTATGCGTCATCACGCGAAACGTACTGCCGGTGATGCGCGTGGTGCTGTTGGCGTAGGGAAACGAGAGCTTGCCCGGGTTGGCCTTCGCATAGGCGATGAGTTCCGCCACGGAACTGACCGGCACGGACGGATTGACGACCAACGCATGCGGCACGCCGCCGACGATGGCGACTGGCGCGAAATCCTTCAGACCGTCATAAGACACGTTCTTGAAGAAATATTTGTTCGCTACCTGAGTAGTGTTAGTGCCGAACAGCAGGGTGTAGCCATCCGGCTGCGCGCGCGCCACATACTCGCTGCCGATCATACCGGTGGCGCCCGGACGATTCTGCACGATCAGCGGCTGCCCCAGTCGCTTGGAAAGCGAGTCAGACAGCACACGGGCCACTGCATCGGTAGGACTGCCCGCAGCGAACGGAACAACGACCGTAATAGGTTTCTCGGGAAAGGCGGAGGCAGGCGCCGCTACTGCGCCCTGGGCGCACACAGTTAACGCTAGCAACCCGAAAAGCAGGGAAAATTTCATTGATGTCTCCTTGAGTGAAACGGGGCCGTCTACGCGTCCCTCGTGTGAAAAATTTGTGGGGCTTCGAGCTACGGGCGGGTTTTGACCATACGCAGGGGGTTATAGGTAAGCACCACCTCCCCTCGCTGGTTGACCACCCGATTTGAGGTCCGCACCAGGCCGCGCTCTGACTTGCTAGTCCCCCGGGCTTCGACCACTTCGCACTCGACATGGATGGTGTCGCCTGCGTTCGTGGGCCGGTGGACCTTGATATCCGCCTCCATGAACGCCATGCCGGTGCGCTGCATCGTGCTCTGCATCAACAGCCCTTCGGCCATGCAGAAAACAAGCGAACCAGGAGCCGGACGCGAGCCGATGATGGATTGCGACGCGACATAGTCCAGATTGGTGAACATTTCCTCCACCATGCCCACCGTACCGATGAACAGAGTGATGTCGGCCTCCGTAATCGTGCGGCCCAAGGTGCGAAAGCGGTAGCCGGGCTCGACGTCGTCCCAGTAAAAGCCCAGGCCCAGCACCTCCAGCCCGTTCTCGTCCACGTTGATTGATCTGCGCATACTGTCTTCTCCTGGTTGTTTGGTTATCTTGATGGTCGGTCAGAGCACGCCGGCGGCACGCAGCTCCGCCATCTGCTCCGTTGCAATCCCAAGTGATTGCAGTACCTCTTCGTTATGCTGGCCCAGCGATGGTGGCGCGCCGGCCGGGTCCAGTGGCGTTTCTGAAAAACGGATGGGGTTGCGCACGGTCGGAACCGGTCCGTACAGCGGATGCTCCAACTCGGCGCGCATGCCACGCGCGACTACGTGCTCGTCGGCAAAGACCTGGTCCATGCCATTGATGGGTCCGCCAGGGACCTGCGCCCGTTCCAGCAGCGCCGTCCAGTCGGCAAGCCGGCGCGAACGTGTGACGGGAACCAGCCAGGCATCCAGTTCGGCCCGGTTGTGCACGCGGTCGGCGATGGTGGCGAAGCGCGGATCCGTGCCAATCTCGGGCTGCCCGACCGCTTGGCACAGGCGGCGGAACTGGGTGTCGTTGCCGACCGCGAGCACCAGATGCCCATCGGCAGCCGGATAGACCGCATAGGGCGCGATATTGGGGTGGCCGCTACCCATGCGCTGGGGCACGCGCCCGCTGACCAGATAGTTCATCGACTGGTTCACCAGCGAACCCACCATGCAGTCCAGCAAGCTGATGTCGATATGCTGGCCTCCATGGCCGCGATCGCGATGCTGCAAGGCGGCAAGAATGGCTGTGGTGGCGTACATCCCCGCCAAAAGATCAGCCACAGCGACACCCGCCCGCTGCGGCCCCCCGCCGGGCAGGTCGTCGCGTTCGCCCGTCACGCTCATCAGACCACCCATACCCTGTATCAGATAGTCGTAGCCCGCGCGGTCCTTGTAGGGTCCCGTTTGCCCAAAACCCGTCACAGAACAATAGACCAGTTGAGGGTTGATCTCACGAAGCGAGGCGTAATCCAAACCGTAGCGCTTCAATGCTCCGACCTTGTAGTTCTCGACGAAGACATCGGCCTTACGCGCCAGCTCTCGCAAGATCTCCTGCCCTCTAGGGTTCGAGAAATCGATGGCAAGGGACTTCTTGCCACGGTTGCAGCTCATGAAATAGGCTGCGTCGCCGTTCTCACCGCTCTGCCGGTCTTTGAGAAAAGGCGGCCCCATCTGCCGGGTGTCGTCTCCGACATCCGGCTTCTCCACCTTGATTACTTCTGCGCCGAGATCGGCCAGGTTCTGCGTGGCCCAGGGGCCGGCCAGGATGCGGGAGAGGTCCAGCACACGGATATGGCTTAGCGGTTTCTGCATGATGATCTCGGTCCTAGCGGCTGCTGCCGGCCTGAAACTTCGGTTCGTCGATTTGCCTGCCCTCATCGATCGCCGCAGCGTCGTCCTGGACGATGTCGGCAATGAGTTCGCCCTCCCGCACGCTGTCGCCTGGGCCGTAGCGCAGATTCGCCACTGTTCCATCGACATCGGCAACGATCGAATACTCCATCTTCATGGCCTCGATCACGGCCAGGACATCGCCCGGGGCCACCCGGTCTCCCGGTTGCACCGCCACGGCTGCGATAACGCCTGACATCGGTGCCGTCGCCCCGCTGGCGTCCCGAGCGGAGGCGTTGCCTTCGTGAAGAACCGGGCGCACCGAGTAATGGTCGCCCGCCACCTGCAGATGCCACCCTTCGGCCGCGAGGCAGGCGTCCCAGCGCCACCCGTCCACAACGCCGCCCAAGCTGGACGCATCGCGCGACACGTTCCAGCTTTGCGGGTTGTCGCCCGCGCGGACATCGCTTCCGTCCACGGCGTGAAGAGCCACCGATGTCGCCTCGGCGTCCAGCAGGAAACGCACGCGCCCCAAAGGCGCGCCGGGATCCAGGAACACCCGGTCCATCGCGCCGCAAGCCGCGCCGGCATGCCAGGGCGAGGCTGCCATGGACTGCACAGGCAAGGGCAGCGTGGCGCAGACTGCTGCGGCAGCCGGGCGGCTGCACGGAGTTTGCAGCGATTTGTGTTCGTCCAGGTAACGGGTGTGCACGCGCCCGTTCAATACTCCCGGGTCGTCCAGCAGGCGCAACAGGTAGCCGAGGTTGCTGGAGACACCTAGCAACGATGTCTGGCCCAGGCCCGACTTCAAGGCGGCAATCGCGGTCGGACGATCGCCCGCGCTGGCGATGATCTTTGCCACCATCGGGTCATAGAAAGGCGGAACGTCGCCCGATTCATCCAGCGCGGCGTCCACGCGCAGGGCAGACGGCCAGCGAGCGTGCACCACGGTGCCGGGCGAAGGACGGAAGTCCTGGGCCGGGTCTTCCGCGTAGATTCTCGCTTCGATAGCGTGTCCGTGGCAGGCGATTTCGGACTGCGCCAGCGGCAGGGACTGGCCCGCCGCCACGCGCAACTGCCATTCAACGAGATCCAGCCCGGTTACCGCCTCTGTGACAGGATGCTCTACCTGCAGGCGGGTATTCACCTCCAGGAAGTAGCAGTTGTAGTCCCGGTCCATGATGAACTCGAAGGTGCCGGCGTTGCGATAGTCCAGGCTGCGCGCGCCCTGCACCGCCGCCTCCAGCAGTCGTTGACGCGCACGCTCCGGCAGGTGCGGCGCAGGCGCCTCCTCCATGACCTTCTGGTGTCGGCGCTGCAACGAGCATTCCCGCTCGAACAGGTGCACTACATTCCCGCAGCCATCGCCGAACACCTGTACTTCAATGTGGCGCGGCTCCTCGATGTACCGCTCCACGATCATCCGGCCGTCGCCGAAACTGCTGCGGGCGACACGGATGGCCGACTCAATGAGCCCAGGCAGGTCGTCGTATTGGGTAATTATCTGCATGCCCTTGCCCCCGCCGCCGGCGGAGGGTTTGAGCAAAATAGGCAGTTCAATGGCGCGCGCCAACGCCTCTATGGTGGCGGGATTGTCGCTGGCCTCGTCGGTGCCCGGCACGACCGGCACTCCAGCCGCGCGCATGAGCGCCTTTGCCCGCGCCTTGTCTCCCAACGCCGCAATAGTGGCGGGCGACGGTCCGATGAACGCCATGCCCGCGGCCTCCACGTTCGCCGCGAACTCGCTGTTCTCGGACAGGAAACCGTAGCCGGGATGCACTGCCTCGCAATCTGTTTCGCGCGCAGCCTGGAGCAGCTTCCCGGCATTTAAATAACTGTCCGCTGCAGACCCCGCGCCCAGGCAAACGGTCCGAATGGCGCCGCGCAGATGCGCAGCGCCAACGTCAGCTAGGGAATGCACCGCAACGTATTCGATGCCCAGCCGTTGGCAGGTGCGCGCGATGCGGCGAGCGATCTCCCCCCGGTTCGCAATAAGGATTCTCTTGAACATGGGCTACATCCTGAACACGCCGAAGCGCGTGGGTTCCTTCGGTCCGGCGGCTGCGAGCGCCAAGCCAAGCGTCAGCCAGTCGCGGGTGTCGGCGGGTTCAATCGCGCTATCTACCCACAAGCGGGATGCTGCGTTCAGGGCGGTGCTTTCGGCACCATAGGTATCGCGGATAGGCGCCTTGTAGGCCTCTGCCTCTTCGGCGCTGAATTCCTTGCCCTGACGGGCCAGTTGCTCGCCGCGCACCAGCGCCAGCACCGTGGCGGCTTGTTCCCCGCCCATCACAGAGGTCCTGGCATTGGGCCACATGGCCATGAACCGGGGTCCGAATGCTCGTCCGCACATGGCATACGCGCCCGCTCCGTAACTGCCGCCGACAATGACGCTGAACTTGGGCACCCGGGCCGTGGAAACCGCGTTGACCATCTTCGCCCCGTCCTTCGCTATACCGCCCTGCTCGTACTGCACTCCCACCATGAAGCCACTGATGTTGTGCAGAAATACGAGCGGGATGTTTTCCTGGCAGCACAGTTCGATGAAGTTGGCTGCTTTCTGGGCACTCTGGCCAAGAAGAACGCCGTCGTTGGCGAGCACGCCCACCGGATAACCGCCAATGGCGCCGGTGCCGCAAATAAGGCTGGTGCCATAGCGTTCGCGGTACTGCACCAGTTCGCTGCCGTCCAGCAGGCGCGCCAGCACGTCCAGCATAGGCATTGCCTGCTTGGGATTGGCGGGAATGAGTCCGGGCAATTCCGCCGCTTCGTAGCGGGGAGGCCGGCACGGACGGGGCGGCGGCGCCAGTGCCGGGGCCTCGCAGCGTCCAAGAATGCCGCGCACCAGTTCGAGTGCGTGCAACTCATCGTTCGCGAAATGGTCGGCCACGCCGGACAGGCGGGTGTGCGTGTCCGCACCCCCAAGCTCCTGGGCGTCAACCAATTCGCCGGTAGCGGCCTGCACCAGCTGCGGTCCGCCCAGGTAGATCATGCCCGCCTTGTCGACGATCACGGTTTCGTCACACATCGCTGGGATATAGGCGCCGCCGGCAGTGCAAGCGCCCAGCACCGCCGCAACTTGTTTAAGCCCAAGGGCCGACATCTCGGCGATATTGCGAAAGATCTTGCCGAAGTGCTGCTCGTCCGGAAATATGTCGCCCTGCAAAGGCAGAAAGGCACCTCCCGAATCCACCAGATAGACGCAGGGCAAGCCGTTCTCACGTGCAATGGCCTGGGCGCGCACCTGCTTCTTGATGGTCAGCGGGTAATACGTTCCACCCTTGGCCGTCGCATCGTTGGCCATGATCATGCAGGCCCGGCCGGACACAATGCCGACACCAGTAATGATCCCGGCTCCCGGCGACTGGCCATCGTACGCGCCATCGGCAGCTAACTGGCCGACCTCCAGGAACGGCGTGCCGGCATCCAGCAGCGTATTGATACGCTCGCGCGGTAACAGCTTTCCGCGCGCCAGATGCGCTTGGCGCGCGCGTTCGCCGCCGCCAGCAATCGCTCGTTCTCTTGCAGCGAGCAGCGGCGCGCGCAATGCTTCATACGCCGCCGAATTCGCGGCGAAGTCCGGGCTGCCCGGCCCGGGGCGGGAAGAAAGAATAGCCATTTGTTGAATACCGTCGGTGGGATTACAGGGATTCAGCTCGGATCACGCACGGGCAGGCGCAAAAGCGCATGCCCCAGCGATTTTCCCGTCTGATCCAACCGCAAGGTGCGCGTTGCCCCGCCTCCCAGCGCATGACGCATGATCACCATCATGGCGCCGATGTTGTCCATGGGGTGGCACTCCACCTCGCCCTGGACCCAATCGCCGTAAAGCGCCTTGACGTCGGCGGGCTTTACGCTCGCGAGCAGTTGCGCGTACTCATGCTGTCCTCGGGCCACCAGTCCCACGCTGCACACGTCCCCCTTGTCACCGGAGCGCACATAGGCGATGTCTTTCACTTGAAGCGTCATCAGAGCCCTCCTTAGGCCTTCAGGATTTCGGTTTTCTGTTCGACGGCGGCCCGCGGGATCAGGGTCGGCCACAGGGAGATGACGGGGCGCGGCTTCATTGGGGTGCCGAAGGACGTGCCGCCCGGGCCCATAATCCAGAGGTTCGTGCCCGCGCGGCGCACCTTGTCGGCCTCTTCGGCCGTGCGTGTACGCACCGCGCAACGCAGCCCGACTTCGGGCAGCTCGTTGGCCTGTTCGCGCCCCGGGAAGGTGGCGGCGGGACCGTGCAAGGTGTTGAGTCCAACAAAATCGAAGTGAATCTGTTCGGCGGCCAGTCCCATGCGCTCGAAACGTTCGAGCATGGTTTCGCGCGCCTTTACGGCGCGGTCATAGGCGTATGGCCATGGGAAAAACGCCATGGTCTCGCCGATCCAGCCGTCTTGGTAACCGACCACCAGCTTCCACAGGTCGGGCGCTGCCTCACCGCGCACGCCGCTGACGCGTACGCGGTCCTCTCCCTCATCGATCAGTTTCAGGGAAGTGAAGTCTGCCACGGCGTCGGGCATAAGATAGCGGCGCGGATCGCCCACCTCGTAGACCAGATGCTCCTTGATCGTCCATTCATCGACACGGCCGCCAGTGCCCGACAGCTTGGTGACGATGGCCTCGGCATCCGCGCCCACTTCAAGAATGGGAAATCCTGCTCGCCCCATGTGCGGCATCTCCGCGAACCGGGAAGACATCCCGCCCGAGCAGCCTGCCGCGCATTCGACGATGTGGCCCAGTGTCACCGCAGCAGCGTAACGGTCGATGTGTGCGGTGTCGCGGCGCCAACCAAACTCGTGGGCGAGCGGGCCGACGTAAAGCGCGTTGTCCGACACACGTCCGGCAATCACCACATCCGCGTCGCCTTCCAGACCCGCGGTGATGCCCGAACTGTCGGTATAGACATTGGCGCAAACGACGCGGTCGCGGATGGCCGCGAAGTTTTCGTCGCCGGTATCCATACTGCGGAGTGGCACCCCCTGCCCCATCAGGTCGTCGAGCTTGTCCAGCATGTCGTCGCCTTCAATCAGCGCGATGCGCGTGCCAGCAAGTCCCGCTTGGCGCGCGCCTTCGGCGATGCGCTGTGCCGCAGCTCTAGGATTCACCCCGCCACCGTTGGAAATCAATTTCGTTCCTACTGCGGTAGCGCGGGGCAAAAGATTAATCATGGTCTGAACCGCATCCGGCACGTAGCCCGCATCCGGCCGTTTCAGCTTCTGCCGCTGCAGTAGCGCCATCGTCAATTCGGCCAAGTAGTCGAAGCACAGGTAATCCAGATTGCCTCGCTCCAACAGCTCTTGTGCCGGATCTTGAGCGTCACCCCAAAATCCCGAGCCCGCACCAAGCCTTACACGTTTGGCCATGCCCAGCCTCCTATTTCCGTTTCTCTAATTTCGTTTTAATCATTTGAATTTCATTTTAGATGCCGATGTTGAAGGTCGTCAAGCGCTGAACAGGGTTGCGCCTTGAAAGTGCCCGTGGATCATTTGAAGGAGTGAAGTCGCGATGTGCCGGCGACCGTCGTTCCGTGTACAGGATCTCAATGGCCGACTGGGGGGCTCGCGACGATGAACGACTAATGGGTGGGTCAACGGGTCGGCATAACGCTCGAACCGATAGGCGCAATGTATGGGCTCACACCGGAGCCCCTCGACACGCTAGGCTCAACTAGACTCTTTCCATCCAACGGGAGGTCACATGGACGAGAGCGTCGTAGCGGCTATTCAGGAACTGGCGAATGCCCTGGCCGGACTGGGAAGCTGGCAGCAGCAACTGGTGTCGATGACGGTCCTGCTAGTTGTCGCCGCTGCCGGTTCTTTCTTTGGTGCCTATCTCAAGACCCGAGCAACGAACGCAGCGATGTCGGACGATCTGGACGACATCAAGAGGCAGCTGCGCGAAACTACGGATACGACCGAGACGATCCGTTCGCAAATTAGCAAGCGCGGGGAGCTTCACAGCTTGAATCACACCGGGTTTTATGGAGGCCATTTCGTTTAAGTCAGGCCGCCATGGCCTGACCGGATTGTTGCTGGTAGAAGTTTGCCTCAGCTTCTGCCGGGGGTATATACCCAATCGAGCTCAGCAACCGCTGGTGGTTGTACCAGTGAACCCATTTTAAAGTGGCGATTTCCACGGCTTCGCGACTACGCCAGGACTGCCGATAGATCAGCTCCGCTTTGTATAACCCGTTGATGGTTTCAGCCAAAGCGTTGTCATAGCTATCGCCTTTGCTGCCTACAGAGGGCTCTATGCCGGCCTCAGCGAGACGCTCCGTGTATCGGATGGAGACGTATTGGCTACCCCTGTCGCTATGGTGTATTAGGCCGTCCATGCGGCTCGGCTGTCGAGCGTGCAGCGCTTGCTTCAGGGCATCCAGAACGAAGTCTGTTCGCATCCTGTTGCTCACCCGCCAGCCAACGATTCGCCGGGCAAAGACATCGATCACGAAGGCGACGTAGAGCCAGCCTTGCCACGTTGAAACATAAGTAAAGTCGGACACCCATAGCTGATTGGGTCGATCCGCATGGAACTGTCGCTGGACCATATCCAGCGGACAGATCACGCTTCCATCAGGCGTCGTGGTACGGATCACAAGACCGCGACGAACACCCTGCAGGCCCAGCTGACGCATCAGCCGCTGTACCGTGCATCGAGCAATATCAATGCCCTCCCGCTTGAGCTGCTTCCAGACTTTCACGACGCCATAGCACTGCATATTGTCATCCCAGACGCGTTGGATTTCATCGCTCAACAGCTCGTCCTGCTTGGCACGGGCGCTTCGCAGTTCGGGTTGACGGGCTTTGGCGGCATGCAGGTAGTAACCGGACGGAGCGATCTGGATAACGCGACAGATCGACTCGACTCCGTACTGGTCCCGGTACTCGTCGACAAAAGCGTTCAGGGTTTGTTGCGGCGGTCGAGCTCCGCCTGGGCAAAATACGCACTGGCCAGGCGCAGAATCTCGTTCGCTTTGCGCAGTTCCCGGTTCTCGCGTTCCAGCGCCTTGATCCGCTCCCGTTCCTCAGTGGTCTGCCCGGGCCTGCGCCCCAGGTCAGTTTGATACTTGCGCACCCAGCTGTGCAGCGTTTGCGGAACACAACCGATCTTGGGCGCAATGGATTCGATCGCTGCCCATTCGGATGGGTAGTCGTTCACGTTCTCCAGAACCATGCGCACGGCACGTTCACGGACTTCTGGGGAGTAGCTGTTGGATTTTTTCATGCCTCATTCTCTCAAGAGTTGAGGCCTCCACGAAACCCGGTGTGATTCAGTCCATTACCGCGCAATGGCCACATTCCAATCCTAGGGGCTATACCAAGTGGTTTCGTTCAAGGATGGCGATTAACTATCGTCAAATCAGAGCCGCCATGGCCCTAGAGGCCCAAGCCAACGTTGAAGAAATCCCGTCGTACGCAGTCAAGACTCCACTACAACAAGCGGTGCAGATTCTAAAGCGGCACCGCGATGTCATGTTCGCGGGAAGGCCTGAGCACAAGCCGATTTCGGTCATTATTACAACGCTGGCTGGCCTGTCCTACTTTGGCGAAAGAACTGCCGTAGAAGCCGTATTAGGAATTCTCCAAAGGATGGAGTCACACATTTCCTTTGATCCGGCGGGCAATGTGCGGATCTGCAATCCTACAGATCCGCAAGAAAATTTTGCTGATCGTTGGCAAAATGCGCCGGAGAAGCGCGCAAGCTTTTATGCCTGGCTTCGCAAAGTCCGCGAAGACATTTCCTTAATCGCCGCGCAGCAAAACCCTCAGAGAATTGTCGAGGCAGCTAGCCAGTCGTTCGGCGAACGTCAAGCCCGCGCCGCAAGCGGAGGGGCAGGCAGACGATCGACCAGTCTCGCAAGAATCTATGGTGCTGCCGTTAACCTTTTCGCCGCCGCTCACAAGCAGTCGGCACCGTGGCCCAAAGGACAGGTCGGAAGCGTGTCGATCTCTAAAGTCACATGGACGGGTCAAGGATTTTCCAGGCCCATGCGCTTGCATTCGAACGGCCAGCCGCTAGTCAAAGGGGCTTCCTTGAGTTTTCAAGTGACAACTGACATACCGCAACCATATGAAGTGTACTGGCAGGTCGTAAATACGGGGGCCGAAGCTACTGCTGCGGGAAAACTCCGAGGAGGATTCGACCAAGGCAAGGTGGAGCGCGGGGACATTACTCATAAAGAAGACGCCGCGTATGTTGGATCACACACCATAGAGTGTTTTATCGTCAAGAACCGCCATTTGGCAGCACGCAGCGGCGCTTTTGTCGTTAATGTTAAGTAGGTACCATGAGACAACTCATTCATAAATTCTTCAGTCGTCTCATTGACTACGTTTTCTATCGGCCGCGGACGTTTGGACCCAGGCTGGTTGGATTTGGGGTAGCCATAATTTTGGCGACAATTGGCGTGAGCTGGATCGCGAAGCTCTCGTATCGAAGCTCCGACGCGGAGTGGTCATTCGCTGTTTCAACGGGCGACAGCGTTTCTCAATTCTATCAAACTTCGCTTATTGTATTGGCGCCCTTCTCATCGCAATTGGACTAGTCGTTTACCTACTCGATTTTTGGCGCGAGTCGAGGAAGAACTCGCGTCAGATTGCCATTGTGGTTGAGCTCAGAGGACTCCATTTAAGTCCTGATACGCCAGCGAAAGATGCGGACCTTGGCCCGCTACCCAGCAATCGAAATTGGGTGTTGCTCGACTTCAGACCGAGTGCGGAAGGTGAACGAGTGAGTCCAAAACTTCTTCTTCAAAAGCTCTCGACACTTAGATCTTCAGTGGAAACGCTTTCCGCCGGTCGCGACAGTAGCGACGTTTCCGTTGCGGTAGGCGGCCTCGCAGCGGTCCCAGCATTATTTTTGGCCGGAATGCTGTTAGAGGATGAGTCTAGAATCGCGATTTACGACTGGGATCGAAATACTGGCCATTGGCGCGGAATTGATGGCCCGGACGACAGTCATCGAACGCTACCGTTAGATGTCAGCGAACTTACGTTGAATCAAGACGAAGTAGTTCTGGCGGTTTCGCTCTCTTATCCGGTGGACATACCTGCCGTAAGAAAAGCGTTCCCCGGTATTTCCGTTTCCCATCTGCAAGCGGTACTTTTACGCACAGATGTTTATTGGTCTGAAGAGAAGCAACGGGCAATCGCCGCGTCGTTCAGAGACGCGATCCAACAGTTGATGGAAAAGGGCATCAGGCGAATCCATCTCGTATTGGCTTCTCCTGCGAGCTTGGCAATTCGATTGGGTACGACTTACGACGAGCGCTTGATGCCGGAACTACTCGTGTACCAATACGAACGTACAGACCCCGTACCCTATCCATGGGCGGTGCGGATGCCAGATCATGGAAACGCGATCCCCGTTGCAATTTGCACGCTGACAGGAGCCCCCATTTAATTTGGAGCAACTAGGGCCCAACCATCCCGATGACTGTTACGGAGTTTATTTCCGACGGGAACTTCCTGCTGCATTTGCGCCACATGAAGGCTCTCTATGCCGAGCGTCGGGACCTGGTCGACGTATTCAGTCGATGGGGCCATGAGCCACTTTACGCCGACTGAGTGTCCGCAACGGGTCGAGGCTGTGTGGAAACGCATGCGATGCAGGAATATGCCGAGTGCTCGGGCTCAAGAGCTTCATTGCACGTGCAGCGTCATCCAGTCATATATTGATCGGCCCCCTCGTGCTTTTCTCGTGCCTAGTCGTAGCTGGGAGGCTCATCAGCGTTTAAAAAGGCTCATGCCCCCACCGATCTCATTGCTTTCATCGTTCCCGCGATACCCAAAACGCGCATTAGCCGCTTGAGGTTATAGGCAAGCACATACAGGCTCATCTCGGTACTCACATGCGCCAACGTCCGGGTCAGGAAGTGTGTTGAACCCATCCAGTGTTTCAGCGTGCCGAATACGTGCTCGACGGTGCGGCGCCGCAACGTCATCGCGTCGGGCTTACGATCAAGACGTTCCTGAACTCGCTCCAACACATCTTCATGCTCCCATCGGCGGATACGTCGATAGCTGCTGGTCGTGCACTGTTGTTTGAGCGGGCATCGGGGGCAAGCGCTGGGCCAGTAAATGTGCAGATCAAGTCCCTTCTCCACCGTAGCGAATCTATGGATCGCGCGCTCGCCTGCCGGGCACTGATATTCGTCGTCCTGCGCGATATATATGAAGTCGGTCTTGTCGAATCTCCCCTCCGCCTTGGCGTTCGATGTCATTGGCTTGGGTACAAATACCGCTATTCCAGCATCCTCGCAGGCCTTGATCTCTGGGCCATTGAAGTAGCCCCGATCCGCGAATGCTTGCAAGTTCTGGTGCCCCATTTCTTCACCGGCAGCACTCGCCATCTTGCTTAGCTGCGCACGATCGTTGCCTATGTTCGTCACCTCGTGCGCAACAATCATGTGGTGCTCTGCGTCAACAGCAGTCTGGACGTTGTAGCCGACCAGGCCTGACCCCGTGGCTTGGGACATCATTGAGCGCGCGTCGGGATCTGTGAGGGATATCTGTCCGTCGGGCAGGCTCTTTAACTGCTCCTTCATCCCGTCGAGTTGCTGCATCTGTTCGCGCAACTTTCGTATTTTCTCCCGTAGCCGATCGGTCTTGGCCTCGGCTTCCGCTGGCTGGGTGCGGTCGGCGGTCGCCAGTGCATCAAGGTAACGCTGAATGCTCTGTTCGATCTGTTCCTGGCGCCGGTCGATTTTGCCTGGAGTCACGTTGCGGTCGCGACTGTTGACTGCTTTAAACTTGATGCCGTCGATGGCAACCATGGCTTGCGAGAAGATCTTCAATTGCCTGCACATGGCGATAAAGCGTTTGCAGACATTGCGTATGCCGACGCCGTTGTTGCGGCGGAAGTCGGCGATAGTCTTGAAGTGTGGAGCCAGCCGGCCAATCAGCCACATCAACTCAATATTGCGTTGGGCTTCCCGCTCCAAACGACGACTGGACTGGATACGGTTAAGGTACCCGTAGATATAGAGCTTCAGCAGAACGGCGGGGTGATAGGCGGGCCGACCCGTAGCAGCAGGATCGACGCCACTAAAACCGAGCGACAGGAGATCAATCTCATCGACGAAGACATCGACAATCCGTATCGGATTGTCCTCGTCGATGTAGTCGTCCAGGCATTCTGGCAATAATGTGACCTGGGTTCGGACTTCGCCTTCGATGAATCGCTTCATCGCCATCTCGCTCAAACGGGTTGGCCAATTTTAATTAGTGAGAGCCGTGAAGAGTTTTCACACAGCCTCGGTCGGGAGCGAACGGCCGGTAAGGTCTGCGACCGACCAGAAGCGGTCTTCATCTGACATGCATGCACCCAGACTTTCTTTACCCTAGCCTTATTGCCAATACAGCCAGCGTCACCAGAAGCACCGGCAGCGTCAGCACAATGCCAACTTTGAAGTAATAGCCCCACGAGATCACGGTGCCTTTGCGTTCCAGCACATGCAGCCAAAGCAAAGTCGCCAGGCTCCCGATCGGGGTGATCTTCGGCCCCAGATCGCTCCCGATCACATTGGCGTAGACCATCGCTTCCCTGACAACGCCACTGGCCTGGCTGGCATCAATCGACAAGGCGCCTACCAGCACGGTCGGCATGTTATTCATGATGGACGACAGGAATGCCGCCACCAGGCCCGTACCGATCGTGGCAGTCCAGATCCCCTGCTCCGCGAACCCGCTCAGCAGATCAGCCAGATATTGGGTCAGCCCGGCGTTGCGCAGGCCGTAAACGACCAGGTACATCCCCAACGAGAAGATAACGATCTGCCACGGGGCTTCGCGTATGACCTTGCGGGTGCTAATGATATGGCCACGGCCCGCAACCAGCAGAAGGATTGCCGCGCCGGCGGCCGCCACGGCGCTAACTGGCACGCCCAGTGGCTCCAGGCCGAAAAAACCGATCAGCAGTAACACCAGCACGACCCAGCCGGCGCGAAAGGTACCCGCGTCGCGGATGGCAGCCACGGGCTGCTTGAGCTGGCCAGCGTCGTACCGCGCGGGAATGCTTTTGCGAAAATACAGCATCAGCACCGCCAAGGTCGCTGCCACCGCAACGAAATTGACAGGCACCATCACCGCGGCATAACGGTTGAAGCCGATGTCGAAGAAGTCGGCGGAAACGATATTCACCAGATTGGACACAATCAACGGCAAGCTGGCGGTATCCGCGATGAAGCCTGCCGCCATCACGAAGGCCAAGGTGGCGGCGGGGCTGAAGCCCAGCGCCAGCAACATGGCCATGACGATGGGAGTCAGGATCAGCGCGGCGCCGTCGTTCGCAAAGAGCGCAGCGACCGCCGCGCCCAGCAAGACGATCAGCGCGAACAACGCCCGGCCGCTACCTTTGCCCCATCGTGCCACATGCAACGCAGCCCATTCAAAAAAGCCCGCCTCGTCCAGCAACAGGCTGATGATGATGACGGCAATAAAGGTGGCGGTGGCGTTCCAGACAATATTCCACACCACCGGGATGTCGCCGATGTGCACCACGCCGGCGATAAGCGCAACGACCGCGCCCAAACTGGCGCTCCACCCGATCCCCAGGCCACGGGGCTGCCAGATCACGAGCACGAGCGTTAGAACAAAAATTGCTATTGCAGCAAACATTGGGCGAACTCTTTTTATTTGTGGATTGAAGGTTGAAGCGATAAAGGGTCAATACGTGGGTAACTACGCAAGGCTTGGCGCGGCGTCATGATGGTGGCTGGCCAATTGCCGCAGGCGCTCGATGCCGACGGGTTCGGTCTTCAGCAATGGCACGACGGCGTATCGCTTCGCGTGTTGCTTGGCGATGCCGTCCATTTCGCGCAGTTCATTGAAGGCGCGTTGGCGTAGCAAGGCCGATGTCGGCCCCGCCGCGGCGATGCTGCTATTGACCAGCCAGGCCCAGGGCTCGATGCCGGCGCGGCGCAGGTCTTCCTGAAGATTGGCGGCTTCCAGCACGGGCGTGGTCTCCGCCAGGGTGACCAGCAACACCTTGGTCTGCGTGGGGTCCTGCAATTGCATCATCGGCGTGGTGTAGTGGACATTGCTGCCCGACATCTGGCGGGCGATGTCCCGGTGATAGGCGCCGGTTGCATCCAGCAGCAGCAAGGTGTGGCCGGTGGGCGCGGTATCCATGATGACGAACTTGGTGCCGGCCTCGCGCACGATGCGGGAAAACGCGCCGAACACGGCAATTTCCTCGGTGCATGGCGAACGCAAATCCTCTTCCAGCAAGGCCTTGCCGTGCGCGTCCAGCTTGGCGCCTTTGGTCGCCAATACGTGCTGCTGGTAGCGCTCGGTTTCGACTCGCGGGTCAATGCGGCTGACCGTCAGATTGGGTAGCGTGCCTTCCAGCGTGCGTGCCAGATGCGCCGCGGGATCCGACGTGGTCAGGTGCACCGCCAGGCCGCGTTCCGCAAGGTTGACCGCGATCGCCGCGGCCAGCGTGGTTTTGCCCACGCCGCCCTTGCCCATCACCATGACCAGGCCGTGCCCGTCGGCGGCAATGCCATCAACCAGCGATGCCAGATCAGGGGCTTCGATCTTGGGAACGTCAACACGGTTCGGCTCGTCGGCATCAAGCGCGGCGTCGGTGAGCAGGTGGCGCAAGGCTTCCAGCCCAACGACGTTGAAGGCTTTCAAGGTGACCTGGTCCTTGGGCAAGGCCACAAGCGGTGCGGGCATGGCTTCGATGGCTGCCTGCTCTCGGGCATAGACGGCCGCGGCCAGATCGTCATGCTGGACGGCCGCGGCAGGCAGGACACCATTAATGACCAGGTGCTGCTGCAACAGCCCGATGCCCGCCAACTCCAGGCTGGTCCGCGCGGCCTCTTCCAGCGTGGCCCGCTGCGCGCGCGCGACCAGCACCAGGCGCGTGCGTTGCGGGTCCGCCAACGCCGCGACCGCTTCGCGGTACTGGGAACGTTGCTTTTCCAGGCCGGCCAGCGGCCCCAGGCATGACGCATCGCCTTGGCCAGCGTCCAGAAAGCTGCTCCAGGCTCCCGGCAACTGCAGCAGGCGGATGGTATGCCCGGTGGGCGCCGTGTCGAAAATGACGTGATCGAAGTCCGACGTCAGGCTTGAGTCCGTCAGCAAAGAGGTGAACTCGTCAAACGCCGCAATCTCCGTGGTGCAGGCGCCCGACAAGGATTCTTCAATGCCCCGCACCACATCGTCGGGCAAGACGCCGCGCACCGGGTTCACGATTCGGTCCCGGTACTGTTGGGCCGCGCCTTGCGGGTCAATTTCCAGCGCCGACAGGTTGCGCACGGCGGCAATCGCGGTGATGTGGTTGCCGATGTCAACGCCGAATACCTGGCCCACGTTCGATGCGGGATCGGTGCTGACCAACAGCACTCGCCTGCCCTGCTCCGCCAGCAAGACGGCCGCCGCGCAAGCCAGCGAGGTCTTGCCGACCCCGCCTTTGCCGGTAAAGAAGAAAAACCGGGGAGCTGCATTTAGAAAGTTCATGGCCGTCCCCTTAGCAGGTGCGATTGCCGCCGCAACAACCCGACTGCGGTTTGGCGTCGGCGGGGGCTTCGATACCTGTCCATCGCACGAGTTCCTCGCGCGTGGGGTATCTGCCGGCCAACGCAATCTCGTTATCAACCAAGGTCAAAGGAAGCGCTTCGGCGCCTGAACGCGTCAGAAACGCGCTGACCACCGCGTTCTGCGCGAACTCCAGCGGTTGTTGGGCCAGGTTCACCCGCTCGATGTTTGCGCCTTGCCGCTTCGCCCAATCGATATCGGCCGCGCTCGTTACCAAGGCCTGATCCACGTCCACGCCACACACGCCTGTGCTGCAGCACAGGGCCGGGTCAAATATCTGTATGGTTTTCATTTTGACGCTCCAAGAATTTTCGAAATGTCCGTCAAAAAAAATGGCCCATGGACAGGCGGCATGAGCATTAGCCCGGCATTACTCGGCCGGCTTGCTTTCACCAATCTGCTTCAACTCGCGATGGATCGCTGCCTTATCCAGGGCCGCGATGGGCAGGTTGGCAAAAATATTGATGCGGGCGGAGATCTGCCGAAAGATTTTTTCGAAGACGCGGCGCTTCACTTCATCGGTGCCCTCGGCGGCGGCGGGATCTTCGAAGCCCCAATGGGCAGAGATCGGCTGGCCTGGCCAGACCGGGCAGACTTCGCCGGCGGCGTTGTCGCACACGGTGATGATGAAATCCATCTGGGGTGCGTCCGGCGCGGCGAATTCGTCCCAGCTTTTGCTGCGCAGTTGGTCCGTCGGGTAGTTCAGCACTTGAATCCGCTCGATCGCGAACGGATTCACGGTGCCACCCGGATAGCTGCCCGCGCTGTACGCATGGAAGCGGCCCTTCCCCAGCGTATTGAGCAAGGCTTCCGCCATGATGCTGCGCGCCGAATTGCCGGTGCACAAAAATAGAACGTTATAGACTTTCTCGGTCATGATGCGGACTCTTCAAGAGAGGTTGTTCACGCGCCGCGCGCGAGCGGCTGCAGGTGGGTCACAAGCGGTGACGCTTGTCGGGGCACAAGGTTGGCCGCCGCAGCAGTTATCAGTCAGGTAGGCCAACAGTTCCGCCATCGACTCGAATCGAGCTTCATAGATGACAAACCTTCCTTCCTGCCGCGACGTCAACAAGCCGGCATGCACCAGCTCTTTCAAGTGAAAAGAAAGCGATGAGGGGGGGATGCCCGTCTTTTCGGACAGTTGGCCGGCAGGCAGACCTTCCGGCCCCGCCTGGACCAGCAGGCGGTAGACGGCAAGGCGCGATTCATGCCCGATCGCGGCGAGGGCTTTGACAGCATCTTTCATTTCCATTGTTCGACTGTAGTGGAATAGTAGAAAGCTGTAAACCCTAATGTAGGGTCGCGGGTGATGGCTAGCCGAAGCGGCCGGTGATGTAGTCGGAAGTCTGTTCACGCTTCGGTTTGGTGAACAGGTCGTCGGTCCGGCCCATCTCGACCAGTTCGCCGGCGCACATGAACCCGGTGTAGTCAGAGCAACGCGCAGCCTGTTGCATGTTGTGCGTCACGATCAGGACGGTGTAGTCCTTCTTCAGCTCGGCAATCAGCTGTTCGATCTTTGCGGTGGAGATCGGGTCCAGTGCGGAAGTCGGTTCATCCAGCAGCAACACGTCGGGGCTCAGGGCAATTGCGCGGGCGATGCATAGCCGCTGTTGCTGGCCGCCCGACAGCCCCAGCGCGTTCTGCTCCAGCTTGTCCTTGACCTCGTCCCAGAGCGCGGCGTTGCGCAAGGCCGCTTCCACCCTGACGTCCATCTCGGCCTTGGGCAAGCGGTCGTAGTGCCGGATTGCGTAGGCGACGTTGTCATAGATCGACATCGGAAACGGGACCGGTTTCTGGAACACCATCCCCACCTTGCTACGCAAGCGGTTGATCGAATACTCGGGGTCCAGAATGTTTTGGTTGTCGAGCAAAACCTCGCCGCGCGCTTCCAACCCTGGATAAATCGCGTAGATACGATTGAAGATACGCAAAAGGGTCGACTTGCCGCAACCGGACGGGCCGATCAGCGCGGTAACGCGATTGGAAGCCAGTTCGATATTGACGTTGTTCAGCGCCTGGACACCCTTGTAATAGAAGCACAGGTCGCGAGTCACCACTTTAGGCTGCGTCGCGGTGGCCGGATTGTCCAGGGAGGCGCTGCGGGCCGCAATGGCCCCGGCCGCCGAGGAGTTCAATACCGATGACGGGAAAGCAAATTCAGTCATGATTCACCTTGTTGCGTGACAAGATAGCGCGGGATAGCAGGCTCAGGAGGAGCACGAACATCGTGACGACGAAGGCACCAGCCCAGGCCAACGCATGCCAGCTTTCGTAGGGGCTCATTGCATATTGGAAAATGACGGCGGGCACGCTGGCCATCGGCGCGCTCAGGTCCGCGTTCCAGTATTGGTTGTTCAACGCCGTGAAAAGCAAGGGCGCGGTTTCACCACTGATGCGCGCCAGGGCCAACAGCACGCCGGTTGTGATGCCCGGCAACGCCGCCCGGAACAAGACCTGAACCGTCACTTTCCATTGGGGCACCCCCAATGCCAGCGCAGCCTCGCGCATTTGGCTGGGCACCAGTTGCAGCATTTCGTCGGTGGTACGGACCACAACCGGCAGAACGATGAATGCCAACGCGATGGCGCCCGCCCAGCCGGAGAAATGCCCCGTTTGCCGGACGACCAGTTCGTAGACGAACAGGCCCAACACGATGGAAGGCGCAGAAAGCAGGATGTCGTTCACGAAGCGGATCACCGCGCCGATCCGATGGCGGTTCACGTATTCCGCCAGGTACGTTCCGGCGGCAATCCCGATGGGGGTTCCGAGCAGAATTGCGACCACACTCATCAACAGGCTGCCAAACAAGGCGTTTGCCAAGCCCCCATCGGCGCCAGGCGGCGGCGTCATCTTGAAGATCAGGTCCCACTTGAGCGCGGCGAAGCCCTTGGTTGCCGTGGTCCACAGGATCCAGATCAACCAAAACAGCCCAAACAGGGTCGCAGCCATCGACAGCGCTACCGACACCAGATTTCGCGCGGTACGCATGCGTTGCAGACGCAGGCCTTGCGGGGTCATAGCCTTCCCTCCTGACGGTTGAGGCGGTTGAGCATCAGTTTGGCAATGGCCAGCACAACGAAAGTCACGACAAACAGCAGGAAGCCCAGGGCGATCAACGACGACAGGTAAATGTCCGAGTCGGCTTCGGTGAACTCGTTAGCGATGGTGGCCGCAATGGAATTGCCCGGCTCCAGCAACGAGGGCGTCAGCCGGTGCGCGTTACCCAATACAAAGGTCACCGCCATGGTTTCGCCCAACGCCCTGCCCAGCCCCAGGAATACGCCGCCGATCACCGCCGAGCGCGTGTGTGGCAAGACGATGTTCCAGACGACTTCCCAGGTGGTGGAACCCAGGGCGTAGGCGGACTCTTTCAATGGGCGAGGCACCGTCAGGAACACTTCCCGCATGACGGATGTGATGAACGGCACCACCATGATGGCCAGCACGATGCCGGCCGTCAGCATGCCCATGCCCAGGGGTGGACCGGAAAAAAGCACGCCGATGAAGGGCAGCGTGCCGATGTGTTCGTCAAGCCACGGATTGACGTATTCAGCCATCACCGGCACGAAGACGAAGAGGCCCCACATGCCGTAGATGATGGACGGGATGCCCGCCAGCAGTTCGATCGCCGACGCTACCGGCTGGCGCAGCCACTTGGGCGCGACTTCAGTCAGGTAATACGCAATACCGAAGCTGACCGGTACCGCGATCAGCATCGCAATGAACGCCGTCACCAAGGTTCCGTAGATCGGCACCAACGCGCCAAACTTGTGATTGACCGCATCCCAATCACTGGACCAGAGAAATTCGAACCCAAAGGTGCTGAAGGCGAGCCTGCCTCCCCACAGCATGGATAGCGCGGCCCCGCTCAGCGACACCAATACAAAAATGCCGGCTACGGCAACAATGCGGCGAAAGACCTTGTCCGAAGACGCATCGCGGCGCGATCGCGACTCTTCGGCCTGGAAATCCAGCGCGGGGTTAAGACCCGGATTATTCGACATTTACGTCAACCTGTAAGAACGCAGCCAATTGGCCGTCGGTCTCGCCCGGCGGCGCCGATCCTGCAGGCGCCGCCGGGCGAGACCGACTCCCTGGGATCAACGCTTGATCTGCGCGGCCCAGTAGCCTTCGATCTGGGCAACCAGTTCCTTGGGCAGCGGCACGTAGTCCAATGCCTCGGCTTCGTGCTGGCCGTTTTCCAGGGCCCACTTGAAGAAGTCCAGCGTGGCGGCCGTACGCGCTGCGTCCTTGGGCTGCTTGTACATCATGACAAACACCGTTGCCGCGATGGGCCAGGCGTCGTCACCCGGCGCGTTGGTGATCACCAGATGGAAATCCTGCGAGTTCTTCCAGTCGGCGTGCGCGGCAGCGGATTGGAACGTCTTGTCGCTGGGCACGACAAACTTGCCGTCCGAGTTCTTGACGGCCGCGTAAGACATCTTGTTTTGCAGCGCGTACGCGAGTTCAACGTAACCGATCGAATTCTTGATCTGCTTCACGTACGCGGCGACGCCTTCGTTGCCCTTGCCGCCCACACCAACGGGCCACCGCACGGACGTGCCCTCACCCACCTTGGTCTGCCATTCCGGGCTGATCTTGGACAGGTAGTTGACCCAATTGAAGGTCGTGCCCGAGCCGTCCGAACGATGCACCACCGTGATCTTCGCGTCGGGCAGCTTCACGCCAGGGTTCAGGTCGGCGATTGCCTTGTCATTCCATTTTTCGATCTTGCCCAGATAGATATCAGCGAGCAAGGGACCGGTGAAGCGCAGCTTGCCCGGCTCGATGCCGGCGATGTTTACGACGGGAACCACGCCGCCGATAACCACCGGGAACTGGCCCAAGCCCGCCTCAGCGAGTTCCTTGGGGGGCAAGGGCTTGTCAGACGCGCCGAAGTCGACCGTACCAGCCTTGATCTGCGCGATACCGCCGCCCGAACCGATCGATTGGTAGTTGATCTTGTTGCCCGTCTTGGTGTTGTAAGTGTCGGACCACTTCGACAGGATCGGGTACACGAACGTCGATCCGGCGCCGGTGATATCCGCGGCCTGAGCTGAAACCATGCCGAGTGCGAAGGAAATGCCCAATCCGGCAGCGTATCTTTTGGCCTGTGCAAACATGCTTATTCTCCACTTGAGGGTGCATTGAGGAAGTCCGTTTGACTCCCTGGTCACAACACATCTGTCTGTCGTGATTTATGGAAATAATGAATCAAATTCATTAACGGTTTATGACAGTCTCCAATTCCTGCCTGTCCTGTCCCGACGTGCCAATGACAAGCTCGGCGTCGTCAGGCAAGCAGCCGCACGCATGTGTCGCGCAGCAGTCTTCCAGGATGAATTCAAGTAGCCCGTAGATGCCTCCGAGCCGCGCACGATAGCGAACGCCCTCGCCTGTTCTACTGCCGACGATCAAGCCTGCTCTCGCAAGCCCGGCCAAGTGTTGCGACACCGTGCTGCGCGGCCCGCCGACGACGGCAGCTATCTGCGCCGCATCCATTCCGCGCGGCTCCTGACGTATCAACATCCGGAAAATGGCCAAGCGCGTCGAGTGGCTCAGCGCAGTGAACACCGAGACAGCTTCCGCTGCATTCGCTGCCGAGGCGATTGGAGAGGCGAGCGCTGAGACCATGGCTTGCGGGCGCCCTGAGGGCCAATCGAGGGTTTCCATATAAAGTCCATATGTCTTGATTTATCGACATATTGTGCTTGTCATATGACGATTCGATGACAGTCTAAATTTATCTTCTCAACACTTCAATTATTGTTGTAGTATTGACGAATGAATAAAACCTCGGCCGTAAGCGTTTTTGAATCTCTTGCCTCCGGCGTTCGCCTGGACATCTTTCGTCTTCTCGTGCGCGCCGCCCCAGTCGGCTGCGTCGCGGGGCAGATCGCGGCGGAATTGAACCTGCCGCCCACTAACCTGTCGTTTCATCTAAAGGCACTGACGCAATCAGGTCTACTCACCGTCGAGCAAGAGGGGCGGTACATGCGCTACCGCGCGAATATCGATTTGATGAACGAGTTGGTGAGCTATCTCACCGCGGAATGCTGCAGCGGCATTCCAGCGCCCACTTCCCCTGAAAATCTGAGGGACGCCTGATGTCTGAGATCGCTCCTGACCGCCATGCGGATGTGGTCATTATTGGGGGTGGCCAGAGTGCCCTCGCCGTTGCCTACTTCCTCAGGCGTACCGCTTTGAAGGTAATTCTTCTGGACGCTGGCGTGGGTCCGGGCGGTGCATGGCGGCATGGATGGGAATCGTTGCACCTGTTCTCACCCGCACAGTGGAGCTCCCTGCCCGGCTGGCCTATGCCCCCGACACAAGGTTACCCGGCGCGAGATCAGGTTATTGAATACCTCGCGCGCTATGAACAACGGTACGGCTTCACGGTGGAGCGGCCTGTAGCAGTTGCGTCCATCAGCAAGCGGGAGTCAGGATTTTTCGTCGAAACTGACAAGGGCGCTTGGCATGCCAAGGCCGTGATCAGCGCCACAGGCACCTGGAGCGCTCCATTCATCCCTCCGTACGACGACCGGGACATCTTTCGTGGCGAACAGGTCCACTCCGCGCACTACCAATCGCCAGCCCCCTACGCGGGCAAGCGCGTGTTGGTCGTTGGCGGCGGTAATTCCGGAGCACAGATCCTTGCAGAACTTTCCGAGGTCGCCCAAACCACGTGGGTGACGTCCACCGAACCGCTGTTCCTGCCGGATGACGTTGATGGACGGGTTCTATTTGAACGCGCTACCGCGCGTTGGCAGGCGATGCAGTCGGGCGAGCAACCCGAAGACCTTCCAGGCGGATTTGGTGATGTGGTCATGGTCCCACCCGTGCGCAAGGCGCGTGAGCGCGGAGTACTGCAATCGGTTCGCCCATTCTCGCGCTTTACGCGCGATGGCGTCGTGTGGGCCGACGGTTCTTCTTCAGTGGTCGACGCTGTCGTGTGGTGCACCGGATTCCGGCCTGCATTGGCACATCTTGCCGCACTAGGCATCATCGACCCCGATGGCAAAGTTCGAGTTTCTGGCACGCAGGTTGCCGATGTTCCAGGCCTGTGGCTCGTCGGTTATGGCGAATGGACGGGTTTTGCGTCCGCTACCCTCATTGGCGTCATGCGAACCGCCAAATCCACTGCGGCCGAAGTGGCCGCTTTTGTTGAAAACGCATTTTCCCTCACCTCCTGATCACACATATGAGCACCGTTACCATCTACCACAATCCCCAATGCGGAACCTCCCGGAACACGCTAGCGCTGATACGCAACGCGGGGATCGAACCGCAAGTTATCGAATATCTACAAACGCCGCCGGATCGCGCCACCCTCGTTGATCTGATCGCCCAAGCAGGTTTGACCGTTCGTGACGCTATTCGCCAGAAGGGGACGCCGTATCTCGAGCTTGGGCTGGACGACGCATCCTTAAGCGATGATGCGTTGATCGACGCCATGCTGGCGCATCCCATTCTGATCAACCGCCCGTTTGTCGTGACTCCTTCGGGTGTTCGCCTGTGCCGGCCTTCCGAGGAGGTATTGGACATCCTCGAGGCTCCCCAGCGCGGCCCGTTCACCAAAGAAGATGGCGAAGTGGTCATCGACGACAGCGGAAAGCGCGTGCGCTAAACCATGCCAAGTCCTTCGACAGCCGCGGACACTGTGCATCCATCCGACAAGGCGCACGGATTGGTCACAGCATTGGGGATAGGACAGATCTGTTCCTGGGGATCGCTCTACTATAGCTTTCCGTTGATTGCCGAGGCGATGGGCAAAGAGCTTGGCTGGAGCAAACCCGACCTATACGGCGCTGCCACGCTCGGGCTGATCCTCGCCGCGCTGGCCGCATATCCGGTGGGTGTTGCGGTTGATCGTGGACACGGTCGTTGGGTAATGGGCCTTTCCTCACTGCTCGCGGGAGGGTTGCTGTTGCTTTGGTCTCAAGTGACGTCCCTGCCGGCTTTCTACGTCCTTGTCGCAGCCCTGGGCGCGTTGCAAGCAGCCACGCTTTACGAGCCGGCCTTCGCCGTGATCGCGCGCCGCGTGGGTCCGGGTCATTCACGGGCGGGCATTACCGCTCTGACGCTATGGGGTGGCTTTGCCAGTACTGTCTTTATCCCGCTGGTGCAATGGCTGTTGAATCAATGGGGCTGGCGTGAAGCATTGATCGCACTAGCTGCGGTCAACGCAATCATCTGCACCGGCGCCTACCTGCTCTTTATTCAGCCTGCCCGAGATGCCAGGCCGACCGACAACGTCAATCCAGGTGAACAGCGCGAAAGAAATCGCGTAGCTGTTCAGGAAGCGCTGCGTCGGCCTGTTTTCTGGGCGCTGCTGTTGTCGCTGACAGCATACGCGGCCATGTTCTCTGCCTTTACGTTCCATATGTACCCCTTGCTGCGCGAGCGAGGCATCGACACCGCTTCGGTTGTTCAAGCCATCGCTTTGATCGGCCCCGCCCAAGTGGCGGGCCGAATCGTCGTGAGCATTTTCGCGGCACGCGCCTCCATGCGAATGGTGGGTACAGCGGTGGTGACGGTCTTCCCGCTCGCCTTTGGCGCCCTCGCCTACTTGCACACGGACTTCATTGTCGTCGCGGCAATCTGCGTGGTTTACGGCGGAGCCAACGGCATATTCACGATCGTTCGTGGCATGGTTGTGCCTGAAATGTTGAGCCGACATGCCTACGGAGCCATCAACGGGCTCCTGACCGTGCCGATGACATTTGCGCGCGCCGCCGCCCCGGTGGGCGCCGCGGCCCTTTGGGCCATTGGTTCCTCCTACGACGGAGTGCTTGTCTCAATCTTGGTGGTGGCGTTATTACTGGCCGCAAGCTTCTGGCTGGCAGCGTGGCTCAGCCGCCCAAAACTACAATTTTTGCCCGAGTGAGTGTATTGCAATGACGACGTATTCTTCACCCTCTGACCTCGATCTTCCGAGCCTGGATGACTCTTTGCTGGACGTCCCCACGCACGACAAGCTGTCGCTGACGGCCGGCGCGACGCATCCGCCCCGCATACTGCTGCTGTACGGTTCCCTGCGTGAACGCTCGTACAGTCGGTTGCTCACTGAAGAGGCGGCGCGAATTTTGACGCGGCTCGGCGCCGAGACCCGGATTTTCGATCCGAGCGGCTTGCCTTTGCCCGATAGTGTTCCCGCGGACCATCCAAAAGTGGCTGAATTGCGTGCACTATCCCTGTGGTCCGAGGGGCAGGTATGGTGCAGCCCCGAGCGGCACGGCACGCTTACGGGTGTGTTCAAGAGTCAGATCGACTGGTTGCCGCTGGAGACGGGTAGTGTGCGGCCGACACAGGGCCGCACGCTTGCGGTTATGCAGGTTTCGGGCGGGTCCCAATCCTTCAACGCGGTAAACGCCTTGCGCGTGCTGGGCCGCTGGATGCGCATGGTAACCATCCCGAACCAGTCCTCAGTCGCCAAGGCGTTTCAGGAGTTTGACGAAGCCGGCCGCATGAAGCCTTCGCCCTACTACGACCGGGTGGTGGATGTCATGGAAGAACTCTATAAATTCACACTGCTGGTGCGGGACCGAAGTGACTATCTCACGGACCGATATAGCGAGCGCAAGGGCATGGCCGCGGAGATCGCACGCCTGGCTCGTGAAGCGATGACGCATGAGACGGAGACCCAATAAGGTTTACGCCCTCCTCTCCTTATCTTCATCAACTTGACGAACGGATTTTATTTCCATATACCTGGACATACGGAATAGCTTCCGTTCTTTTCAAGAAATGCGGGTGGGATCGGACCGGTTATCCTGCCTATCGACGTTCCGATCAGCCTGAGGGACGCTGGCGAATCACGTTGCCTGGCCTCATGGGTGAAGATGATGTTTACGCGCATTCTGGTGGATTTCGACCTCGCACACCTGAGTCGGCCATCGTTGGTGGCGCTCTTGGACTTGGCACAAGCCAACCATGCTGCATTGACGTTCCTCGCAGTGCGCCCAAAGCTGGATGAGCTTTTGAGCGAATCCGAGGAGTCATTCCTCGCTGATGTGCATAAGCAGATTGGGACCGAGTGGGCTACGCTCTTGTCCGCAGCTCGAGAACGCGAATTGCAGCCGCGTCTTCATATCCTTGCGGGCGATTCTATTGAGTCTCTTTTGGCATTCGGGCGTGAGATGGACGCCGACCTAATCGTCGCAGGCAAGTCGCACTGCGGCGGCCTCAAGAACGCCATTCTGGGAGTCCCGTGCAAAGAGCTTTTAGGGCGCGCAGATGTGGCCATCCTGATCCTTCCTTAAAACCTCCTCGTCGACGTGGACCGTTTTCATCGGCAGCGGGGTCGCAGATTGAACCTCCGCCTGCGCCCCTCCGATGACAATTGCAGATTAGGTGCAGCACTTTGCTTCAGCGCTTGCACGACGAACTTGCGTGTTGCACACACCGGTCTCAGGAAGCACAAGCTCCACTCGTTTTGCAGCTTCCAAGTCGCCGGCTAGTGCGGCCACAACAGATCGGACCTGTTCATAGCCTGTCAGCATTAGAAACGTAGGCGCACGCCCATAGCTTTTCATTCCAACGACGAACACCCCCTCGTCGGGATGTCCCAGTTCCGAGGCGCCATGGGGCCGAACTGTCCCGCAACTATGCACATTCGGGTCGATCATTGGAGCCAAGCGGATAGGGCTTTGCGTTGCAGGATCTAGTTCGAGCCTAAGCTCCGCCATCAAGCGAAGGTCGGGACGAAATCCCGTTGCGACGACAATCTCGTCGACGGGGGCAAGCGCCTTGACGCCACTGTGAACCGTCAAGCCCTCGTCGGAATCGCTCACGCGGTCAACGTCGACGCCGGTGAAAAGCACTATCCTTCCCTCGTCCAGAAGCTGTTTGACTGTCGTTCCCAACCTGCCGCGCTCCTCAAGCTGGTCATTTTCTCCGCCTCCGAAAAGCCGATCGGTTGAAGCCCCGCGGATCGCCCAATAAACCCGTGTACCAGGTTCGATGCTGGCCAGTTCCACCAGGTCCTGAAGCGCATTGAAGGCGGAATGGCCCCCGCCAATCACCAACACTCGACGATTGGCGTATCGCTGCCGGGCGTCTCCCAGAATGTCGGGAATGCCATAGGCGATCTGGGCCGCGAACCGCTCTTCTCCCAAGGCCGGGATGCCGTGCGCGCCCATCCAGTTTGGTGTGTTGTAGGTACCAGAGGCATCGATAACGGCCCGCGCCAGGACATCCCGCTCGCCGTGGGGTCCGCTGACTCTCAGCAGGAAAGGTGCGACAGCCCGATCATGGCTCCTCATGACATCGTGCCCGACGCGGCTGACAGCCAACACCCGGTGATGGGTTCTCAGGCAGCGATTGATCAACTGCACTTCCGACAAGGGCTGCAAATACTGCGTCAGCAATTCGTGTCCGGTGGGATAAGCGTCACTGGGCGGGGCAACCCACCCCGACTGCGCGAGCAACTCGCCAGCTTTCTTATCGATGTTGTAGCCCCACGGAGAGAACATCCGTACATGTCTCCACCGGCTCAAACTTGCCCCAGCCTGGTCTCCTGCTTCAAATACGACGAAGGGTATGCCTCTGTCCAGCAGATGAGCGGCGGCGCTCAGCCCGACGGGGCCGGCTCCGATGATTGCGACGGGGTGGTCATTGATGCGCATTCCAGGTACCTCTCTTCATGGGGTTGGGACACGGCCGAAGCCGTATTTAATTGGTACTAGCAACTATTTGCTTAAAAAAAAGCCGCAATTTCTACGGCTTGGACTCTACGGCTCAAACTCCACGGCACACGTCGAGGCGACGCCACAACGTGCTTGTGCGGCGCGCGTCAACTGCCGCAGCAGATCAAGCGATGCCTCCAGGACCTCGGGCTTCATGTGTTCGATCATGGCAAATTCTTCGGCAACCAGATCCGCCCGAATGGTCTGATACAGCTTGCGCCCCGCCGCGGTCGGCTCAAGCTGCACCGCCCGGCGGTCGGCGGCATCTTCGATCCTTGTGACGTAGCCCTTGCGTTCCAGCGAATCAACAATTCGGCTGGCCGTGCTCTTGTCCAGGAACATCACCTGCGCAAGCGCCTGCAACCGCAGCGGCCCTTGCTTGACCAGGGTTTCCAAGGCATAGCACTGCGCCACGGACACGTCATAGCAACAAATGCGATCGCGATCGCGGAACTGATGGACCCTGATCAGCTGGTTCACCGCTTCATAGAGCGCTTCGGCGTCCCGACTGGCCAGACGTGTTCTTGTTGAATTCATTCTTGGTGGCCAAATTAGTTGTTGATACCAACGTTATTCGCTTCGGCGCTTCAGGTCAATACCGTAGCGCTTCATTTTTTGCCATAGGTTCTTCCTGGATATGCTCAAGACGTCGGCCGTTTCTTGAATGCGGCCGCCGTGCCGGCGCAACACCTCTTCGATGTACAGCCGCTCACAGACCTGTTGGTAGGCGTTGAGCGTGGCCTCTTCCCCAACTTGCGGCTCATCGTGAAAATGGTCGCCGTCCGGACCTTCAGGAAAGATGTCCCCCGGCAACAAGACGCTGGACTGACTGACCAGACAGGCGCGTTCGATCCGGTTATGCAATTCGCGGATATTGCCCGGCCAGGGGTACGCCTGCATCTTGGCCAGCGACAACGGGTGCAGGGTTTTTGCAGGCTCTCCCAGGCGCTCGGCGATGCTGGTGGCAAACCGTTTGGCCAGCCAGAGGATGTCTTCAGGCCGATCGCGCAGCGGCTTCACCTCAAGGGTGACGGTGTTGATCCGGTAGTAAAGGTCTTCCCTGAACAACTTGGCGCTGACCATCTCGGCCAGGTTTCGGTTGGTGGCGCAGACCAGGTCGAACTTGGTGTGGGTGTCGTGCTCGGCACCCAGTCGGCGGACACGCTTTTCCTGTATCGCCCGCAACAGCGCGCCTTGCAGCGCCGGCGATAGCTCTCCGACTTCATCCAGGAACAGCGTGCCGCCGTCAGCTTGTTCGAAGTAACCCTTGCGCAGCTTGTCCGCACCGGTATAAGCCCCCTTTTCATAGCCGAAGAATTCCGCTTCGGCGATGGTGGAGGCAATGGCGCCGCAGTTCACGGCTACGAACGGCCGCGCGGTAAGGTCCGGCCCCGCCTGGCTGTGGATCAGTCGTGCCAATACCTCTTTGCCAACCCCTGACTCTCCAACCAACAGGACGGCCGACGCACGGCCCGCCAGCCGGGGCACCATGCGGCGTAGATTCTGGGCCGCCTGCGACACCCCTAGTTCCGTATCGCTTTCCGGCGAGGCCTGCGCCGGGACAACATCGCGCACGGTCTGGATCAGCGTCGCGATGTCAAAAGGCTTGGTCACGTAGTCCTTGACGCCGAGCTTCAGCAAATCCACGGCCCTTTCCACCGTGGCATAGGCCGTCATCAGGATGAACGGTGGCAACGTACCGCCCTGCGCCACCAACTGTAGATAAAGTTCGTCGCCATCCAAGTCTGGCAGGCGGACATCGCTGATCACCACGCCATAGGCATTGGCGTGGATGGCATCCCTTGCCTCATACGCCTTGGAAAACCAGTCGGCACGGATTCCCTCCAGACGAAACCTTTCCACAATGGATTCGCCCATGATGGCGTCGTCTTCGATCAAACAGACATATGGCTGTATCACGGCGTCAGCTCCAAGTTCGTTTTTTCAATGGGTGCGCCGCAAGGCAGTGTGATGGTGAAGGCGGTATAGCCTTCTTCGCTTATCACTTCGATCGTGCCTTGCAATTGCGTGACGATTTGGTAAGTCACCCACAGGCCCAGTCCGCGGGAGCGGCCCTCTGCCCGCCCCGCTCCCCGGGCATCTACCCGGTAAGGCTCAAACAAATGGGGCAGCACATCGTGTGGAATGTGCTGCCCGGAATTTGCTATTTCTACTGAAAGGCGGTCGGCGGTTCCGGTCACGGTGCAGCTGACGCTCCCGCCGCGCTCCACGGCGTTCTTTGCGTTGATGAGCAGGTTCAAGACCATCTGGCGCACCAGATGCGCGGGCAGCGGCAATTCGTCCCGGGTGGTGACGTCCCACAGCAGCGTGGCGTTCTTCTCTGACAATTCGGGCTCGATCAAGAGGCGCAGGTCCTGCCAATCCGTTGTGTGCATGAAGGACGAATCCAGGCGTGCTTCCACCAGCAAGGCGCCGACGGTACGTCGAATCTGCATCAAGCCCCGTCGCGTCAGGCCGACTGTTCTTTGGGTTAATTCATCGTAGGAACCGTGCTTTTCCAAGGTATCCAACGCGTTGAGCATGCCGCCAAGCGGGTTATTGATCTCGTGCGCGACCCCGGCAGCCACTCGGCCTACCGCTGCCAGCCGTTCGGCGGCAATGATTTCCTGTTCAAGCGCTTCCTGTCGTTCCAGTTGCGTCAGCATGGATGCAAAGCTGCGCCCCAACACCGCGATTTCGTCGCTTCCTTCCTTGCGCAAGGAAAGTCCGATGTTGGCCGCCGGTTCGCGCCCGACACGCTGAGTCGCCTGGGCCAAAGACAGCAGCGGCCGTGCGATGCGGTTTCCCCATAACCAGCCCAGCGCCAGTAGCAACAGCAGCCCGGGAATGCTGACCAGCAGCACCTGGCTGACCAGGTCGTACAGGCGCTGGCGCCAGATGCTAGCGTCGTAAGACGCCAGCACGTATCCAGCCAATCCCGCATCTTCCGACACAACTGCGGCGCCGGCGACTGCCAACGTGGCGTCCAGGCTATCGGGGGTATTGAATACAAAGGTGCGCGGATCGTCACGCAGGGTTTGCGCCGCAGCAGCCAGCTCGGCGGGCAAACCGGCGCCGGGCGTCAGCACCGGATAGCGATGCGGATCGGATGACGCATACACATGCAAGCCGGGGTCCAGCACAATGATCGACCGCAAGCCTGGGGCGCCATCTCCTGCCGTGAGCGGTATGCGCAACGCCTCGTAGACCCGCCACAGATCGTCACGCATCAAGGGTTCGCGCACCGACAAGGATAAAACCTGCGTTAACGCCATCGCGCTTTGCCGCGTGTCTCGCAGCATGCCGACGTAAGCGGTTCGCATCAGCGTCGCGGTAACCACCAGTTCCGTTACCACGATCGCGGCGGCCAAGGCCAACGGCACCTTGTAGCGATAGCTGATTCTGGACCAGGGGTTCCAACGGGCCGACTTCATGCAGAATCTCGTGCCGGGTTTTCGCCCGCTGACGTGCGCACCAACCCACGGATGCCGTCGTACAGGCTATCGGGCCCCTCAACAAACCGATCGAGGAATAGGCGCTTGAGTATCAAGCGGCCATCCGAACGCGCGTGCATCTGGAGCAAAGCATCGCGCAGCGCAAGCGCGGTGTCGTCGGCAACATGCTCGCCGACCACGACGGGCGGAAACCCATATTCCGGGGATCGCCATGCGACGCGGGTGCCGGCGGCGCGCGCGCCATGTTGCGACGCAATGCTGTCCCAGACGTATCCATCGACCGCCCCGCCGCTGGCCAGCCCCGCCGCGACCGCCTCCACAACTTTGCTGTGCGCAAAGGTGAAGAAAGCCTTGCTGAAAAACCGTAGCGGGTCCTGATGCTCGGCAAGCAGTTCCGTCCGAGGCACCAGAAAGCCGGAATTAGAAAGTGGGTCGCTGTAGGCGAAGACCCGTTCGCGCAAGTCTGCAATTCCTGCCGTGCTTCGGTCCTCCTTGGGCACGATCAGGTACGACCGGTACTGCGGTTTGCCTTGGTACTGCGGCACCACCAGCAGCTTGAGCTTGTCGGCGTTCAAGACGTAAGGGTAGCCACAGATCCATGCCGCGTCGATCTGGCCGCGCAACAGCAGGTCCACGATTTCCCCGTAGCTGCGTCGTTGGACGAACTGAATGTCCTGCTTAAGCGCTGCTTGAAGATCGGCCCGCCAGATATCCAGCAGTTGGAGCTGGTCGTCCAGGAACACCGCGGTCGTGCCTAACCTAAGCGGCGCGGACGCCGCTGCGTTGCGCGGCAAGGTACAGGCCGCGATAGACGCTACGCCGGCCGCGAGAAAGCTGCGGCGGTTACCGAACGGTAACGCCAGCCCCTGTTGGGGCGCCTGGACGTTACCTCTCCGGCATCGCGTTGTGCCCATGGTCTTGGTCTCCTCCTGTGTAGGGCAATGCCAGAGACACTTGGCATGCCCTTTGCTTATCGCTCTACAGAGTACTGAAGCCGTCATTTCGTTTCAATAGGAAATATCGACATGTCAGAGCCACAAATCCTTACCCGGCGCGGATTCCTCAAGTTGAGCGGAACGGGCGGTGCTGTTGCTGCCGCAACACTCATCCCGATCATGCCCGCCCAAGCCCAACCGGCCACGGCGCCGCACACCGGAACCACGCTGCCCTACCCCGTGAAGTCCATCGCCGTCGCGCAGAAGCTCACGGCCGACACGCCCCTGCAGTTCGCCTATCCCGACGCTGCCTCGCCGTGTACCGCTGTGAAGCTCGGGCATCCCGTTCCCGGCGGCGTTGGCCCTGACCACGACATCGTCGCGTACAGCACGATGTGCACGCATATGGGCTGCCCCACAGTTTTCGACAACAAAACAAAAACGTTCAAGTGCCCGTGCCACTTCAGCGAGTTTGACGCCGAGAAGGCAGGCCAGATGATCTGCGGGCAAGCCACCGAAAACCTCCCACGGATTCTGCTGCGCTATGACGCCAGTTCGGACGGGATATCCGCGGTTGGGGTCGAAGGCTTGATCTACGGCCGCCAGGCCAACATTCTGTAAGTCGGGAGACGCTCATGTCCGCACCCAAAGACCGCATCACCTTGCCGCCGAAGGATGCCGCGCGCACGAATATGACGTGCCACTTCTGTATCGTCGGCTGTGGGTACCACGTTTACAAATGGCCCGAGCAAAGCGAGGGAGGCCGGGCGCCCGAGGAGAATGCGCTGGGCCAGGACTTTCGTCAGCAGCTACCGCCTTTCGCGTTGACGCTTACCCCGGCGATGACCAACGTCATCACGCAGCGGGATGGCTCGCGTCACAACATCATGATCGTTCCGGACAAGGAATGCGTGGTCAACAGCGGCTTGAGTTCGACCCGTGGCGGCCGGATGGCCAGCTATATGTACACGCCCGATGGCGATGGCAAGGCGCGCCTGAAACAGCCGCGCATGTATGCCGCCGACCAATGGGTGGACGTTCCGTGGGACAACGCCCTGGCGCTGTACGCCGGGCTGTTGAAGAAGGTGCTGGATACCGATGGCCCGGAAGGCATTGTGTTCTCGTGTTTTGACCACGGCGGGGCGGGCGGAGGGTTCGAGAACACCTGGGGCACGGGCAAGCTGATGTTCACCGCGCTACAGACGCCGATGGTGCGTATCCACAATCGCCCGGCGTACAACTCGGAATGCCACGCCACGCGCGAGATGGGCGTCGGCGAACTCAACAACGCCTACGAAGACGCCGAGCTTGCCGACGTGTTGTGGTCCATTGGCAATAATCCTTACGAGTCCCAGACGAACTATTTCCTGAACCACTGGGTTCCGAATCTGTACGGGCAGACGGTCGACAAGAAAAAGGCGCGCTTCGCGGGTGAAGATCTTCCAACTACCCGCATCGTCTTCGTGGACCCGCGCGACACGCCCTCCATCGCGATCGCCCGACAGATAGCCGGAAAAGATCGAGTGCTGCATCTGGCGATCGAACCCGGCACTGACATCGCGTTGTTCAACGGACTGTTTACCTACGTGGTTGAACAGGGCTGGGTAGACAAGCCGTTCATCAAGGCGCACACGGCGGGATTTGATGAGGCCGTTAAGGCGAATCGCATGCCTCTGGAGGAATGCAGCAAGATCACGGGCGTGCCGGTCGACGACCTGAAGAAGGCGGCGGAGTGGTCGTACAAGCCGAAGAAGACAGGGCAGCTTCCGCGCACGATGCATGCCTACGAAAAAGGCATCATCTGGGGCAACGACAACTACGTCATTCAGTCGGCGTTGCTGGATCTGGTCATCGCCACGCACAACGTGGGGCGCCGTGGCACCGGATGTGTACGCATGGGGGGGCACCAAGAGGGTTATGCCAGGCCCCCCTACCCTGGCGACAAGAAAATCTACATTGACCAGGAACTCATCAAAGGCAAGGGCAGGATGATGACCTGGTGGGGGTCCAACAACTTCCAGACCAGCAATAACGCGCAAGCGCTCCGAGAGGCGGTGTTCAAGCGGTCCGCCATCGTGAAGGAAGCCATGCAGAAAGCGCGCGGCGCTTCAACCGAAGAGATGGTCGACATCATCTATGCGGCCACGCAACGAGGCGGACTGTTTGTTGCAAGCATCAATCTCTATCCAACCAAGCTGGCCGAGGCTGCCCATCTGCTGCTTCCAGCGGCGCACCCGGGCGAAACGAACCTGACGTCCATGAATGGCGAGCGGCGCATTCGCCTGTCGCAAAAGTTCATGGACCCGCCCGGGGAAGCGCAAGCGGACTGCCTGATCGCCGCGCGAATCGCCAACACGCTGAAAGCCATGTACGAGAAGGAAGGCAACAGCAAGATGGCGCAACGTTTCGCCGGATTCGACTGGAAGACGGAAGAGGATGCGTTCAATGATGGGTTTCGTCGGGCGGGCCAGAAGGACGCGCCCAAGATCGACAGCCAGGGTGGAGATACCGGTCACCTGGTGACCTACGAACGGTTGCTCGCCGCCGGCAATAACGGCGTCCAGTTACCCGTTCAGGCCTACGCGGACGGGAAGCTCAAAGGCACCGAAATGCTCTACACGGACGGTAAGTTCGACACCGCCGACGGAAAAGCTCACTTCAAGCCGGCGCAGTGGAAAGGCCTGCCCGAGCCCGTGGCCGCCCAAAAGAAGAAGTACAAGTTCTGGCTGAACAACGGCCGCAACAACGAGATCTGGCAAACGGCCTATCACGACCAGTACAACAGCTTCGCCCAGGACCGCTATCCGATGGCATACATCGAGATCAATCCCGCCGATTGCCAGGAGCTGGGCGTCGAGGCTTCAGACGTGGTCGAGGTCTACAACGATTACGGGTCGACTTACGCAATGGTGTACCCGGTGCCGGAGATCAAGCGCGGCCAGACATTCATGATGTTCGGCTACGTGAACGGCATCCAGGGCGACGTCACGACCGAGTGGACCGACCGCAACATCATTCCCTACTACAAAGGCACCTGGGGGAACATCCGGAAAGTGGGCTCCGTCGAGGAGTTCAGGAACACCATCAGTTTCAAGAGCCGCCGATTCACCCTGGGCTGATTTTTCAATCAAAGGAGCACCGCCCCTTATGCGTATCACCAAGCTGTTCGTGTCGGTCGGGTTGGCATCTGCCAGCCTGACCTGTGTTGCGGCCCCGGACGCCACAATCCAAGCGATCTTGACCAAGAACAATTGCCTGGCGTGCCACGCGGTTGACCGCAAGGTCGTCGGCCCCTCATACAAGGACGTGGGCGCCAAGTTCAAGGACGAACCCGGCGCCGCTGCCCTGCTGCTAGGGAAAATCAAGAATGGCAGTGCGGGCACCTGGGGACCTGTGCCGATGCCGCCGAACCCCAGAATTTCAGCCGAGGACGCGAAAAAGGTCGTCGACTGGATACTTGCCGGCGCGCCAGGCTGACGCAGAACATGATCGAAGCTCCGCTGTTGGATCGCCGCAAATCTCCCTCGCTACGGTCAACATCGACCGCCTCGTCAGGCATGGACGGCCCGCCCGAAGACCGGCACGGTCGGCCTCTGCATGACTTGCGCATTTCGGTCATAGACCAGTGCAATTTTCGTTGCACCTACTGTATGCCCCGAGATCAGTTCGGCGCGGATCATTCATTCCTGCGCCGCGAAGAGCTGCTGACTTTTGATGAGATTGAGAGAGTCGCAAGCGCCTTCATCAGCCTGGGCGTACGTAAGGTCAGGGTCAGCGGGGGTGAACCGCTGCTGCGCAAAGACGTGGAGCATCTTATTGCGCGACTGGCGGCGTTGCGTACGCCGTCCGGCGCGCCGATTGATCTGGCCATGACCACCAACGGGTCTTTATTGGCACGCAAGGCCCAGGGGCTGGCCGCCGCCGGGTTGCGGCGTCTGAACGTCAGCCTTGACGCGCTTTCGCCGTCCATCTTTGCGCGGGTCGCGGACACGACTGCTTCCGTGGATGATGTATTGGCGGGTATAGCCGCAGCCCAGGCTGCGGGCATCCCGCACATCAAGATAAATATGGTGGTGCAACGTGGTGTGAATGACGATCAGATCCTGCCGATGGCCCGGCGCTTTCGCGGAACCGCGCACGCGCTGCGCTTCATCGAATTCATGGATGTCGGTGCGACCAATGGTTGGAATGCCTCGGCCGTGCTGCCATCCGACGAAGTCCTCAAGAGAATACATGCCGTTTTCCCGCTGACGCCCTTGGCGCCAACGGTGCGCGGCGAAGTCGCTCGCCGCTGGGCTTACCAAGACGGGCTAGGAGAAATCGGTTTGATTTCTAGCGTCAGCCACCCATTCTGCGGCGATTGCTCAAGGGCAAGGGTCTCGGCCGACGGCAAGCTCTATACCTGTCTGTTTGCCGAACAAGGCGATGACATACGTTTGCAATTGAGGTCGGAGTCGAATCCACAAATGCTGATCAACGGCTTGGCTGAGCGGTGGCGATCCCGCAACGATCGATACTCAGAGGTTCGAACGTTACAACCACGCCAACAAAAGATCGAGATGAGCTACATCGGCGGCTAGGTAGCCGCCGAGGCGCCAGCCTTTTTCTTGGCGCTACGAAGTGGCTTTTTGTTCGGGATGATGTCGCAGTCGCAGTGGCCCGCCAACGCAGCGATGACGGGCGCGCAAGCCTCGGGATGGCCATGGCAGCAATCGGTCAACATGAACGACATCAACGAGCCCATGACGCCTACGTCGGCACGATATATGATGCTTCGCCCCTGGCGGTCTCCCCAGATCAAGCCCGCGCGGGCAAGCACCGACAGATGCTGCGACACCGTGTTGTGGGGGCCCTCCACCATTTCCGCGATGGCGCCCGCAGGCACCCCTTCCGGCTCGCGCGCCATCAAAAGGCGAAAAATCTCGAGCCGCGTTGGCTGAGAAAGGGCGTGGAATGCGCTTAGCGCGTGCTGGAAAGACACTCCGTCCCGAGGTAAATCCGGGTTGAAATGGCTGGCAACCGCTGGTGAAGGCGTGGACGTGCTGGCGATGGGCATGGAAATTCGATAAGTCGGTAGTTCTGTATATCCGGACAGACTATATCGCATAGATGACAGATTAGTGTCAGCAACATTTGACATGCGAAAGCGGCCGCCGCAAAAAAATGGGGCGAATGCCAGCCCCCAGCATCGCCCCGCAAAGTTGTCGACGAATCGACGATGTTGGCCCTACTTATGGTTTTGGGTATCAGGTTCCGATACGGCCGCCGTCATCCTTCGTAATTACGATCGTCGCGGAGCGGGGCCGTTTGCCAGCTCCATACCCAGCATTGCTTGGCCATTGGCTGGTGTACTTGGAAGGATCAGCGAGGTTGGCTTGGTCCGTGTTTTCGCCAGGATGTTGGATGTTGACAAAAATGGCCTTGCCATCGGGTGTTTCGCAGAACCCCGTAATTTCGCATCCAACCGGGCCCACCAGAAAGCGCTTGAGCTGCTCTGCCGCTGGCGGCTTACCGACGTAGGTATCCACCGTAAGCGTGCTGCCGTCTCCCTTGGGATAAGTCAGGGATTTCTTCGCCCCATCACCAACCTGCCCGGGGCGCGCGGCCAACATCATGCAGTTGGTCACGTCGGTGTAGGCGCCGTCATCGGTCTGCAGCCAGCACAGACCCGTTACCGCACTGAACACCAGACCATCCGGGCCTGAAAAGTCCTGGTCATCGGTAAGACTGGACAGGTTTACGGTCGTGACATCGGCGTCGGCTTGCGCGCCGAACAGGTACACATCCCATTCGAAGCGATCGCCATCACCGGCCGCTGCCGATTCCTTGATACGAATGATGTGTCCGTTGGGGTTGCCAGTCTGGCTAGCGCCACCCTTCATATCGGTGTACACGCGAGGATTGGCGGAGTCGGGCTCATACTGCGAGCCGGTGGGATCAACGCGGCGGCTGCTGTTGTTCGTCAACGTGCAATAGAGTTCGCCGTTCGCGGGGTTCACGCCACACCATTCGGGCCGATCCATCTTGGTTGCACCGGCGGCATCGGCCGCCAAGCGGGCATTAACTGCCACATCGGCCTGATCGGAAAAGGGGTAGGTCGCATACCCGCTGACCGCCGAGTTCTGCATCGACAGTTCCAACCACGAGCCGGTTCCATCTTCTGAGAACTGGGCCGCAAAGAGTGTGCCGTTATCAAGATACTTGTCGCCCACAGCGATACGACTGATCGCGTCTGCGTCCGCGTGATCCCAATTGGCCGACGAGACCCACTTGTAGAGGTACTCGCCACGAGCGTCGTCGCCCATATATACGATGATCGGTTGACCCGCGACGGCCGTGCGGAAAGCGGCCGATTCATGGGCAAACCGGCCCAAAGCCGAGCGCTTTTTCGCCTTTCTGCTGCGGTCGTAAGCATCCACCTCGACGACGTAGCCCTGGCCGTTCATCTCGTTGCGGTAGTCGTCGCTACCGTCAGCCGACGCGCCAGACTGGCTGATTATCCAGCGAGCATATCGGTCGTCCGCGCCGGCCGATTCCCAGCCGTGGCGCGACGCAGCGCCTTGATTGCGTCCATAGCGCCGAAGCGAGGTGACAGATTTGTCATTCCCGCGGGCTGCATCGTCCGCAGCGTCTCGCGTGAAATAACCGTACCAGTTTTCCTCGCCAGTCAGAAAGGTGCCCCAAGGGGTCTTTCCCGTGCCGCAGTTGTTGAGGGTGCCGCGCGTCCGCGTCGCATCGGGCGAGTACTTCGTCACCAGCAGCGGGTTACCGCGGGCGGGGCCGGCGATCTCGATTTCGGAAAGCGCCGTGAGTCGGAAATTGAACAACGAATCGGGAACCGTGACCCAGGAATTGCCGGCTTTCTTTACCTCGACAACCGACACTCCATGAATGGCGATCTCCTTGTCAACCTCGGCGGCTGGCCGGGGTAGCGTACTCGTGCCCCCATTTGCATGTAGGAAGAACGAACTGAGCCCTTCGTTCGTCGTGGCCTCATGGTTGACCGCCAGCAGCCCGCGATCCGTCGAGCTTGCCGACGGCCGGTTGTCAGCACCAAGGCCGAACCATTCCATGCCATCGTGGTGGTCACCAGCACGCTTGTCGAAATCGTTGTCCGTGCCATCGTTCTTGTAGGCAAGCACTCCCGCGGCGAGCGGGTCACCCAAGCCATAGAGCACTTGCGCGGTGTATCCGGAGGGAACGCTGACCGCGTCTGCCAATGATTTCGGAACCGCGCCGAAATTGAGCAGTTTTTCCGGGGGCTCCGTGGAAGGTGCTCCTGTGGGCGGCGTGTCCGGGCTATCGACATCGCTGTCGTCGTCTCCGTCGCCATTACAGCCCGCCAGGCCAACCCCGAACAGGGCAGAGCCCACCGTTGCCATGCCTCCCTTCAGAATCCGGCGTCGACTCAAGCGGGTTTGTAGCACCGCGTCGAATGTCGGATTTGGCGATGTGTTCGAGTCCTCGTCATTGAAGTCCACGACGGGCGCATCCATGTTGGTCTTCATATTGTCCATTTATCCGGATTTAACGAAGTAATGAATGTAGGCGGCGCCAATTACTTTTTCATGACGGATCGGACCTTCTTTTCAAGCCGTAGTGGGCTAGGTGATAGAGCCTAACCGCACGAGAAGGAGTGGTTATACGAAGCGGTACTGGACGACAGACCGCTTGGGGTCGAGGCTGTGTAAAAACTCGTGATGGACATGTTTTCGGGGGTAATCAAACCCTTCCCTCAACTCCGATCGTCGATCCTGAGTTGACCTGCGAAGCCAACTTACGACATGACCCGCAGCACGGTGAATTTTCACACAGCCTCGGCCGAAAGCGGCCCGCTGTAAACAATGGTATGTCGAGAGCAATCAACGTTGGGCTGCTGTTTCCGGCATGGATTGCCAATACCGAAACGGACGGACGTGGGGGTACCGACTAGGCGCCTCGCCAGCATCACGCAATAGTTGCGTTCGGAGCATGACGGCGCGTCCCCCTAAATTTGGCACAGAAATCGGACCTCCGAAGGCTAAATCCGGCTGGAGGCTGCAGCAGCACTTGTATATCGAAAAATCTCGATTCCGTAATTCGATAGCGCAAATCCCAAGTCAGATGAGTTTCGACACCTCCCTTGGTGCTGCCGAGTCCGGCGCAAAGCGAGGACAGCGGTACGACTGCGGGAATTTTCTTCGTGGATCAAAGACATAGGCGATCCCCCCCCGCAAGCCGCAGCTACGCCGCCATACCGTACCTACATGAAGGAATGTACGGTACGCGAATTCGAGCGGTACGGCCGTACCTCGCCGCAACGGGGTCCAGCGCGCACGGTGGCGGAAGAAGACCCTCTTCTAGCCGTTCGGCCTGCCTCCAGCGGCTTTGCGCCGCAACGCTTCCGTTTGCGCCATATCCGAGGCGCTACGGACGCAGCAACGGACGCTCCAAGCGGGAATGAGGACGACCTTACAAAATAAGGTGGCGTCCAAAAGGTTTATTTACACCCATCCACAAATGAGTTCGTGCTAGGGTTTCGTCTTCATGGACACAATGTGAGGACGACAACAGTGACAAAGCGCCTTCCCCATACCAAAAGGAAGCCATATCACCCCGTGGTGATCAATATCCTGAAGGAGCAATCGGCACGGGTCGTGCTTGACGCACCGTGCGGCCATGGCTGGCTGGGCAACGAACTACCCCGCGTGGAACCGGCCGCGCTAATCGATGGTCTTGGCCTTTGGGAGTATCCGGACGCTGTGCCTGCCTACAGGTGCGTCCAAGAGCACGATCTGGATGAGCCGCTGCCGACTGCGTTCCAGGGGTATGACGCCGTAGTCTGCGGCGAAGCAATACACCTGCTGAAAAGCCCCGGTACGGCCCTGGCCGGCTTCAGGGCGGCCCTGCGACCCGGCGGTACCCTTGTCGTCACCACGCCCAACACTTGGCACGCCCGATCGCGGGGCCAATTTTTTCTGCGAGGGTTCCACTCTGGCTTTAGCCCCATGTACGGAAAAAGGCGCGGCGAATACATCACCTATTTCCCCTTCTCGTTCCCACAACTGCACTTGATCCTGACTCAAAGCGGCTTCCGCAATGTACAACTGCATGACGTGGACGAGCCAAAGCCGAAACGACCGCTCGAACGGCTGCTAGGATGGCCAGGCGAAGTGTATTGCCGACGAAAGGCGGCGGCTGCCGATACCGCGGAGGAGCGCGATTACTGGACTCAGGCCGGCAGCAAGCAATCGCTCTATGGACGCTGGCTGGTTGTCACCGCGCAAAGATGACAACCGTGGCTGGCCAGCAGCGAGCCCAGCCACCCCTAAGAAGTTGAGCGCTCCGGAACCTCGACTGTTCCCGGCTCCAAGCCGCGGGCCATATCGAAGAAATCGAGCTCTGTGTAAATCATTGTGGATCTGATATCACGCTGGCGGAGCAGCTTCTGTACAAATCTCACGTCTCGGCCCGCCAGCAGTTGCGTCTTACCGAATGTATGGCGTAGCCAATGGGTGGACGCTCGCCGCAACAACTCGGCGTCGGCAGTGTTTCCTAAACCATCAAGATACTCTGCACACTCGGCGAACTCCTTCTTCACGATGTCCCAGAGCGTCGCTCGACGCCGTACCTCGCCCCACTGAAGCGCACCGCGACGCCCTCGGACCGATGGTCGAACACCATTATCCGACCGGCGCGTTCGCCCCGACAACACGAGCGCTGTCGCCTCGCCAGGTTGCGGTGCGGGCGGCAGTCCGAAGGCTTGCCTATACGCTCCAAGCTGCTCGATGAGAGCATAGGGCACCGGCACTCGGTCGACGTATCCTCCTTTGCCATGACGCACAAGAAGCGACCAGTACGTTTTCATGGTTCGAGGATCGGACATGAGCTCGAAGTCACCCATATTCGCCAGCACGACCTCCGAGGCACGCAAGCCGACCCCTTCGATAAGCTGGATCAAAAATCGGTTTCTGGCATAAGTTAGTCGTGCCACGAGGGTTACATAATCCCGCTTATCCATGAGCCCGATGACTGTGTCTATTAGGTCAGGCGGAACCGCGTGGCGTGTCGGGGCTGCACGCTGTGCACCGCCGCCCAATCCAGCCATCGGATTCTGCTTCACATGACCAGTCTGGAACCAGAACACGAAGAGCGCATGCAACACCTTCTGCGCATGCGACACCGACGTCGGCCCTAAAGGCTTTCGAAAGGGCGTCCATGCACTGTCGTGCTGAGGCAAGCGGCGACGGCAGATGTGCTGGGATGCACGAGTCCGAAGGAAATCGAGGTATGCCAGCACATCCTGAAGCGTCCAACGGCTCGGCTCAACCACCCTGAACTTCTCGCAGTACCATTTCAGCCGATCCATCTCGGAACGATAGGAGCTCAACGTACGGGGACTCACTGGCGGGTTGCGCGCTTTCAGAGTCGCGAGCCAGACCTCAGATGCCGCCCAGTCGTCGGTCACCAGACCCAGGACAGAGCGACCATCCGAACCCCCAACAACAATATCTGCGCTCATTCGGCAGCCCTCCCACTGCTGGCCGCACGACGATAGGCTTCAAGCATTTCGCGCTCCTTCACTCTTTTGGCCTGCACTGAATCCAGTGTTTCCTTCAGCAGGCGAGCCTCTCCTCTGGACTGCTCAATTGCGTAGAGCGCGAACAACCTGTTCCCTTCTGAGAATCGCGCGTTCTGGGCCAATGCCGCCCCAAGCTCGCCGTTCCTCATGAGCAGCTGATCGGCAATTTCCCTGACTGCGATCAGCGCTGCCTCGGCTGCGCGTCGCTCCTGGACTGCGATCGCCAACTCTGACCTCAACCGTGCGCAGTCCGTCTCCAGGTGCTGTATACGCGCTCGTTGGTGAGACAGTTGCACCGCGAGCGCGGATATCGCCGGATCTCGTGCATCGCCCGCATCGTGGCGTACAACACGAGCAGCATCAGGCCGCGTATCGGGTTGGCCTTCAGTGGCAACGAGGCCTGAGTATCCACTTGCGATCTCGCTTTCCACCTTCAGCTTGGCTGCGTGTACCGTCGATTGCGAGGGAGAAAACGGGGCACC